>CBDCWR010000007.1:0-4406165 GCA_965223385.1 Candidatus Multivoraceae bacterium
TACGCGCTCGAGGTCATGAACGGCACCCATGAGGTGGTCTTCTCGGCTGCAAGCTACTCGGAGACCGCGCAGGTCGACGTGCCGTCGCTCGTCACCGTGCGCCTCGACCAGACATTCGACTGGGATCTCACTCCCGGCGAGCGGCGTGTCGTGCACGCACTGGAGCGGATCGACACGCTGGCACACGTGCCCGCCGCAGCTTCGGTCCGTCCCACCGGCGCCGCCACGCGTGAAGCGGCGCACGCCCAGACACCCAAACTCGTCGAGCACACGGCTGGCGTGCAGCTCGCACAGAGCGGCATCTACGACTTCAACCTCTCCGCCCGGGGCTTCAACGCACCGTCCAGCCGGCGCCTCGCCGTGCGCGTCGACGAGCGCGACCCCTCCATGCTCTTTCTCGGAGGCCAGGAGTGGGCGGCCCTCACTCTGCCGCTCGCGACCGTGAGCCAGGTGGAGGTGGTGCGTGGCCCCGTGTCGTCCGTCTACGGCCCCAACGCCGCGGGAGGCGTGATGCAGCTGCTGACGGAGAGTCCGCGCAACGGCAGCGGCGGCTCCGTGTCGCTCGCCGGCGGCGATCAGTCGACCCTGCACGGCGACCTCGTCTGGTCGCAGAAGCTGAGCCCGCGATGGTTCCTCAAGCTCCAGGGAGCGCATCGCGAGAGCGAGAACTTCTCGGTGTCGCGCAACACGAGCGTCGAGTACTCGACCCCGTGCGCCGCGTTCGGCGACCGCGACTGCCTGCCCCCCGAGGCCGTGCCGCTCAGCGGTGACGACAGCGAGGCCACCTCGGCCGGGCTGCGTGTCGACTTCCACCCACAGCTCGGCGGCCGCCTCACCGTGGAGGGTGGCACGAGCGACCTCGGCGGTCAGGTCTTGCTCTCCGACATCGGCCGTCTCCAGATCGACGACTCGGCCTGGCGCTGGGCCCGCTTCGACTATGACCTAGGAATCCACTGGAACTTCAGGGGGTCGTACCGCGACCGTGACGCGGAAGAGCAGAGGGCGCTGCAGACCGGCGCGAATGTCGTGCTGGACGAAGAGAGCTGGGACTTCGCGGTGCGTACGGAGCGCAGCTTCGGCAACACCCGCCTGACCGCCGGCCTCAGTCACGAGGAGGACAGCGTCGACACGTCGCAGATCCTCGACTTCGAGCGGGTCATCGCGCGCGGGCGCCTCAACGGGTTCAGCCGTGAAGGGAGCCTGCTGTGGCAGGCGGTCGACGAGGAGGCCGACGGCGCATGGGCACAGGTCGACTTCCAGGCTGGCGACAGCCTCAGCCTCTCGCTCGGCCTGCGCTACGACGACGGGTCCTACTTCGAAGCGGAGTGGTCGCCCCGCGCAGCCCTCGTGTGGCAGATCGACACGGATCAGAGCTTCCGCGCGAGCTACTCCGAGGGCTTTCAGGCGCCGACCTACAGCCAGCTCTTCATGCAGTTCGACTCGCAGGCGGCCTTCAACTTCTCCGACCTGGAGCCGATCTGCTTCTTCTTCACCATTGCCTGCGGCTTCGACTTCAACTTCGTCTCCGCGATCGACGCTCCGAAGGACACGAGCCCCGACACCCGCGTGCTCACGGTCGGCAACGCCGCCCTCGAGGTCGAGAAGACCCGCACGCTGGAGCTGGGTTACCGCGTGACACCCGGGCGCCGCGTCGCGATCCACCTCGACTACTACTTCAGCGAGAACGAGGACCTCATCGCCGGGCCGCTCCCGCAGGTGGGAACGTCCTTCGGCCGGCTCAACCCGGCGCTCGGGCCCTACGTGGTGCCGGCACAGGTGAACCCGCGGCAGACGCAGCAGATCCTGGACACGCTCCAAGCGAGGCTCGGGGATCTCTTTCCGTTCCTCACGACCAACGTCGACGGCACGCCGATCGTCGCCACGCACTCCTACGCGAACCTCGGGTCGACCGACACGCAGGGCCTCGACCTCGAGGTGATCTGGAAGCTGGCGGACGGCTGGCGGCTCGACTTCGGCTACTCGTGGCTCGACTACGACATCGACAGCGCACCTCCGGGCCTGGAGGACTACCTCCTGCCCAACGCTCCCGAGAACCAGGCGACGCTGGGCCTCGAGTACGTCGGATCGCGGTTCGACGGCGCGGTTCGCTATCGCTGGGCCGACGACTTCCGTTGGGGTGCGGGTCCGTGGGTGGGCAACGTCGACTCGTACAGCTCGGCCGACCTCTTCGCGAACGTCCACATCACGCCCAACGTCGCGCTCGGCGCGAACGTGGCGAACCTGCTGGACGACGACCAGTGGCAGAGCTTCGGCGGCGCCATGCAGGGCCGCCGCGCCCTCGGCACGCTGACCCTCACCTGGTAGACGAAGCCGCGCTCGCGGGGGGCGCGTCTCAGACGCGCCCCATCGCGAGGACCGTCAGGTCGTCGGTCGGAGAGCTGCCCTCTTCGAACCGCTGCACGTCGTCGTGCACGGCGTCAGCCAGCTCCTTCGGCTTCCCGGCGGTCGATCCGAGGACCTTCGCAAGACGCTCGTCGCCGAGGAACTCGCCGCCGGGCGCCTGCGCCTCGGTGACACCGTCGGTCACGAGCACGAGGCAGTCGCCCGGCGAGAGCTGGATCTCGTGCGTCGGGTAGTCGATGTCCTCGTCGATGCCGAGAGCGAGGCCCACGGAGCTCCGGATCGTCTCGACCTCTCCCGAAGCACGGCGCACGAGCGGCGGTAGATGTCCCGCGCTCGCGAGAGTGCACCGCTCCCCTTGGAGGCTGAGCAGCGCCATCGTCATGAACATGCCTTCGCTCGCCATGCCGCAGAGCGCTTCGTTGAGCTCCCACAGGATGAGGCCCGGATCGGTTCGCGCAGCCGCCAGGTATCGGATCTCGCTGCTCACACGCGCCATGTAGAGCGCTGCGGCGATGCCTTTGCCCGACACGTCGCCGACCGCGATCCCCAGGTTGCCGCCAGCGAGGGGCAGGTACCCGTAGTAGTCGCCGCCCACCTCGAGTGCCGGTCGATAGCGCTGCTCGAACACGAAGGGGCCGTGCGACGCGCGCGACGTGCTCACGAACTGCTGCTGGATCTTGCGCGCGAGCTGCAGGTCCTTCTGGAGCAGCTCCTGCTCGAGAAGGCTCGAGTGCAGGCGACGGTTCGCGAGGGCGAGCGCCACCTGACCACCCACCGCAGCGACCAGCGAGAGGTCCTGCTTCGACAGCGGCGACCGGTCCGCCGCGGCGTCGAGCTGCAGCAGCCCGTAGACCTCCTCGCGCACCATCAGGGGAACGCAGACGACGGAGCGCATGCGGAGGTCGTGCACGGACTTGCTCTCGGCGAAGCGGTCGTCCTCGCCGGGGTCCAGGCTCAGGATGCCCTTCCGCGTCTCGACCGCCCTCGCGATCATCGTTCGACTGACCGGAACCAGCGTGTCGCGCCACGGCCGCTTCTTGGACACCCGCGGCTCGAGGCCACCGTCGCCGTCGGAGGTGACCATCAGCACCCCTCGCCCGGCGTTGGGGAGCGCTTCGAACAGCGTCGAGAGCACGATCTCGAGCATCTTCTGCTCCTCGATCGTTTGGCTCAGACCGGTCGAGATCTTGTTGAAGATGTCGAGGTAGCGCCGGAGCTGATACGCCTCCTCCTCTTCGTCGGAGACCGTCGACTGAATGCCCGTGACCGGGTCGCTGGTCTGCACCTCCGCCACGACGAACTGGTCGTCCTCGCGGTCCTCCTGAAACAGGGTCATCGACTTGAGCACGTCGATGTTGTGCAGCACGGTCTGCTCGGAGATCTCGCGCGGTGGATCACTGAACGTCATCACGCTGTTGCCGAGCGTCAAGACGTCGCCATGCTCCAGGGCCCGTGGCGCCTCGTACTCCTTGCCGTTGACCTCGGTACCGTTGGTACTGCCCCGGTCCGCGACGTAGTAGACGCCCCGACGGCAGGTGATCTGCGCGTGCACCTGCGACACGGAGCTGTCCTTCAAGTGAACGTCGACGCGGGTCGACCGGCCGATCACGGTCTCCTCGGCGACCTTGAACGTCCGACCCTTTGCGGGACCATCCGTGACGAGGAGCTCGGGCATCGGCTCGGATCCTAGCGTGGAGTGACGGCGTATGCTGCGACCATGAGCTCGCGCTCCGGTCAGCCGGTGATTCGCCTCCTGCAGCCCGCCGACGCAGGCGATCGGACGGCCCTCCACCATGCCGGTGAGAG
This sequence comes from Candidatus Multivoraceae bacterium, assembly GCA_965223385.1. Classification (GTDB taxonomy): domain Bacteria; phylum Acidobacteriota; class Thermoanaerobaculia; order Multivoradales; family Multivoraceae; genus JBCCLJ01. The sequence continues at coordinate 4,171 of CBDCWR010000007.1, forward strand.
CCTCTCGTTCGACGATCTCGACGTACGCGCCCGACGCCTCGAGACCGGGCTCCGGGGGCTCGGCGTGGGGCCTGGCGACCGGGTTGCCGTGTGGCTCCCCAACATCCCACCCTGGCTCGACGTCTTCTTCGCCTGTAGCCGCATCGGCGCCATCGTCGTCTCGGTCAACACACGATTCCGGAGCACGGAGGTCGAGGACATCGTCGGCCGCTCGGGCGCCCGGGTGCTGGTGGTGTGGCCCGCCTTTCGCGGCATCGACTTCCTCGGCATCCTGGACGACATCGCCTCCGAGAACCTGCCGGCGCTCGAGGCGGTCGTGCTGTACTCGGAAGGCGAGGAACGGGGCGCCGACGCGACGCGCCAAGTGCTGGGCTGCCCCGTCACGCACTACGAGCAACTGCTCGCGAGCGACACCGCGCCGCCTTCGGTAGACGACCAGGCTGTGGCCGGCTCCGGCTGCGTCATCTTCACCACGTCGGGAACCACGAAGGCGCCCAAGTTCGTGCTCCACGGCCAGCAAGGGCTGGTGCAGCACGCGCACGAGGTCGCGGACGCCTTCGGGTACCGGGCGGCCGATGCGCGGTTCGCCGAGGCGCTTCCATTCTGCGGCGTCTTCGGCTTCTGCCAGATCCTGGCCAGCCTCGCCGCGGAGCGCCCGTCGTTCCTCCTGCCCTCGTTCTCTGCCGCGGAGGTGGTGGACCTGGTGGCCCGCGAGCACATCACCCACATGCACGCGACGGACGACATGTGGCAGGCGATGTTCGACGTAGCGCCACCGGGAGCGCTGGCCACGCTGCGAGCCTGCGGCTTCGCCGCCTTCACCGGTTCGCCGGCCGAGCTGGTCGCGGCCGGCGATCGCCACGGGGTACGTCTCGTCGGGCTCTACGGCATGAGTGAGGTGCAGGCCCTCTTCGCCGCACGGGCCCACGACACCCCAGCGCAGGAGCGACAGCTCGCAGGAGGCGCCCTGACGAGCCCAACGGCCGCGGTCCGGGTGCGAGACCCTGCGTCAGGCCAGCTGCTGGGCACCGGCGCCCAGGGGGAGCTCGAGGTGCGAGGGCCGTCCGTCATGTTGGGCTACTACGAGAACCCGGAGGCCAACGCGGAGACCTTCACCGACGACGGCTACGTCCGCACCGGCGATTTGGGGACGCTGCGCGAAGACGGTACGTTCGAGTACCTGGCCCGCATGGGCGACGTGCTCCGTCTCGGGGGCTTTCTCGTGAGCCCGGCCGAGATCGAAGCGCGCCTCGAGTCCCATCCGTTCGCTCAGACGGCGCAGGTCGTCGGGCTGGACATCGACGGCCGTCCGGGCTGCGTTGCGTTCGTGATTCCGGCGGTCGACATTCCGATGCAGCGCGCAGCGGAAGCCACCTCCAGTGCGCCACATGAGGCGGAGCTCAGCGAGCACTGCGCGACCGCGCTCGCGAAGTACAAGGTGCCCGGTCGCGTCTTCTTCCTGAGCGCCTTCCCGACGACGGCCAGCGCAAACGGCACGAAGGTCCAGAAGGCGCAGCTGCGACGCATGGCCGAAGAGTTGCTTTGAGCGCGGTACCATCGCGCCTCACCAACCAGGAGAGTGGCATGAAGACGACGCGTGAGCTGTTCGACCTCACCGGCAAAGTGGCCCTGCTCACGGGAGCTTCGAAGGGCATGGGCGAGGCGATGGCCGAAGGTCTGGCCGAGCAGGGGGCGAAGGTCGTGATCTCGAGCCGGAAGCTCGAAGGCTGCCAGGAGACCGCCCAGAGAATCAACGACAGGTGTGGTGACGGAAGCGCCGTCGCGGTGGCCTGCAACATCGGCTACAAAGAGCAGCTCGAGGGCCTCGTGAAGGCCACCCACGACGCCTTTGGCCCCATCGACATCCTGGTCGGTAACGCGGGCGTGAACCCCTTTTACGGACCGATGTCGGAGATCCCCGACTGGGCCTTCGACAAGACGATGGAGAGCAACGTGCGCTCCAACCACTGGCTCTGCCAGATGGTGGCCCCCGACATGGTCGAGAAGGGCAGCGGCTCCATCATGATCACCGCATCCGTCGGTGCCTTCTCTCCTTCGACGACGTTGGGCACCTACAACATCTCGAAGCTCGCCGACATCGCCCTCGTGCGCAACCTCGCCGCCGAGCTCGGGCCGAGCGGTGTCCGTGTGAACGCCATCTGCCCGGGGCTCATCAAGACCGACTTCGCCAAGGCCCTCTGGGACAACCCCGAAGCCAAGAAGCGCGCCGAGACCGCCATCCCCCTCCGCCGCCTCGGCGAGTCGGAAGACCTCAAGGGCCTCGCCGTCTTCCTCGCCTCGGATGCCAGTGCCTACATGACGGGCCAGGCGCTCACCGTGTGCGGAGGCTCCAACATGTGGAGCTGACGGTGTCCGACGACTGGGAGCCGATCGACGACGACATCGGGCTCGGCGAGTCGCCGCGCTGGCACGGCGGTCGCATCTGGTACTGCGACTGGCTCGACGGCGAGATCCGCAGCGTCCGTCCCGATGGCAGCGACACTCGGACGCACGCTCGCTTCGAGGGATTCCCGATCAGCATCGACTGGGACCCGTCCGGACGCCTATTGGTCGTCGAAGGCGCAAACCGACGCCTGTGTCGTGAGCACGATGGAGGCTTCGAGACGGTGGCGGACCTCTCAGCGGTGTCGCCGTCGCCCTGGAACGAGATTGCCGCTCATCCGGCTGGCTGGACCTTCGTCAACGGCATCGGCTTCGACATGATGGCCGGCGAGGCGCCGCGGCTCGGCCAGATCGCCATGGTTGCCCCAGACGGGACGGTCCGCAAAGTCGCCGATGATCTCGCGTTTCCGAACGGTATGGTCATCGTGTGCGATGGCTCCCGCCTCGTGGTCGCCGAGTCTCACGCCGGACGCATCACGTCGTTCCGGATCCAGCCGGACGGCGACCTCACCGAGCGCAAGACCGTCGCGGAGATTGCGGGCGCCGCCCCTGACGGTCTTTGCCAGGCCGAGAACCACAGCATCTGGTACGCAGACGTCCCCAACCGTCACTGCCGTCGGGTGTCTCTGGAGGGGAGTGTCCTGGAAACGGTCGCTGCAGACCGCGGCTGCTTTTCGTGCACGGTCGCTCCGGACGGAGACCTGTTCGCGACAGCGGCCGTCTGGGACGACCAGACGTTCTCGACCCGGAGGGGTGTCCTCTACCGGAGAGCGGCAAGGTCGGCAACCTCACGTTCCCGGGCGGGAGGCTAACTGCCCTCCCGGTCGGCGTCGAGTGATTCGACCACCTTGCGGACCGCCTCGACGTGGCTGGTCTCGAGCCGCGCGGGGTTCACCCAGGCCAACAGGGGACCAGCACTAGAAGTCTAGATGCCACCCCTCGGGGTGGCGGAGCCGACACATAGACCATCGAGAGCCCGGAACCGCGGCACTCGCCTAACAGTCTGGCTGCGCCGCCCAAGGGCGGCGAGGCCGACACCTGAGCGATCGAGAGCCAAGGCTCTCGAACGATCAGAACTCGACGCCCAGACGCAGCATCAGACGTCGCGGCGTGATGAAGTCGCTCGCGACGTAGTTGCTCCCCGGGTTGACCACGAGCGTCTGCCAGAAGTCGTTCGAGTCCTCGTTGAAGAGGTTCAGGACCTGCACGTCGACCTTGAGGTTGACCGGCCCCGTGACGAACCTCCGGCCAACACCGAGATCAAGGACGTTCTGGCTCGGCAGCGTGCTGTCGTTGCTGGCAGGAACCGCGATCACCGTCTGGATTCCCTGGTTGAGAGGTGACGCGGAGGAGGCGGCACCCACCTGCACCTGTCGGTTGAACGGCCGGCCGTCCAGATAGCGATAGATGACGTTCGCGTTCAGGCTCCACGGCAAATCGAAGTTGGCCTGCGCCTGGAAGACGTGCTCGCGCTGGTTCTGCAGCGCCTGGTTCGCGTTGATCCAGTTGTTCGGATCGCGACCTTCACCGCCCGCATAGAAGGGAGCCCCCTGGCTCTGCGAGAGCGGCCGGGGAATGAAACCCTCCGAATCGGACCAGGTGTACGACGCCTGCATGCTCCAGCCCGCCGAGTAGCGCTTGTTGAAGCTCAGCGTCGCACCGTCGAACTCCTGGTTGTACACCTCGTCCGGCGCGGCCGACCCGGCACCGGGGCGGTTGCCCTTGCGGGTGGACGGCTGCTCGATGATCGAGCGCAGGTTGACCACCTCGCCCGTGATCGGGTTGGTCCACGGGACGAGCTCGTACACCCCGTCCCCGAGGATCTCCCATCCGATGAGGTTCTCGGTCTCCTTGTGGATCAGCTGGAGCCCGAGGGTCATGTTGCGCCCGATCCGCTGCTCGTAGCCGAGGGTGTACTGATCGGTCTCGGGTGGATCGAGGTCTGGGTCCACCGTGGTGCCGAGCTGCTCGAAGAGGAAAAACGGCGTCCAAGGTCCGTCGCGATTCGCCGAGAACTCATAGAGGTAGCTCGGCGCATCGGGGGGTGGTGCGTACCAGTTGCCCGTGACGTTGCCGTCGAAGAACTTGCCGTAGAAGCCGCGGAGGACACCCGCGTCTCCCACCTGGTAGGCGAAGCCGAGCCGCGGCGAGACGTTGCTCCATTCGACCGCGTTGCGCAGCCCGGGGATGATGTCGCCCGTCTCCGTCCAATCCTGGTTGAGACGCGGGAAGTCGGGAATGTCGGAGCTCACGTCGTCGTAACGGACTCCGACGTTGAGCGTGAGACGGTCGCCGATCTGCCACGAGTCCTGCACGAAGGCGGAGATCGTCTCGGTCTCGGCGCCGTAGTGGTACGGACGCGCCGTGACGCGGTAGTAGTACGGCGTCGTGTAGGTGTAGCCGTAGTACTCGTAGCTGTACTCGTAGCGGTAGAAGTACACGCCGTTCTCGCCGCCCGCGACGATCGTGTCGCCCTCACCCCGACTGAAGGTGATGCCGAACTTGAACTCGTGATCGCCACCGAGGAAGTCGGCGGCGTGCGTGGACAGCTTCACGTCGGCCTGGTCGTTGGCGAGATCCCAACGATACGGATACCAGATCCCTTCGCTCTGCACTGCCGGTCCTCCACCGGGGGGTGAGTAGTCGATGAAGGGGTCCGCAAAAGAGCCCGTGCTCGAGACCCAGTCGTCGTCTCCCGAGTAGCCCGCGTACCGGGCCTCGAACAGAGTCGAGCTCCCAAAGAGGTGCTGGAGGCCGGCTCCCCACGCCGGATTCTTGCCGGTCTCCACACCCGTCGCATCCGGCGTCAGGAACGGATCGGCGAAGACCCAGTCGTAGTTTTCGTAGTGGTACTTCGCGTCGAGCGACGTGTTGTCGCTGAACTGTGCGTTGAACTTCACGTCGTAGCGGTCGGACGGGAAGCTCGTCGGGAAGTTCGGGTCCACTCCAGGCTCGGAGAACGAGTCGCGCGATTCCTGATACGCGCCGAAGAACCACAGTTTGTCCCTCACGATCGGACCGCCGAGCGTGAAGCTGAGATCGCGGAACTCGTCACGCTCGTACTCGATGCCGTTGATGTCGGCGTTGGTCGAGGTCGCGCTGTCGGCTTGGAGGTAGGCGCTGAAGCTACCCGCCAGATCGTTGGTACCACTTTTCGTGACCACGTTGAGGGCCGCGCCAGACATGTTGCCGTACTCCGCCGGGGCACCCACCGCGAGCACCTGGATCTCCTCGATCGTCTGCGGGTTGATGTACCACCAGGCGTTGCCGGTGTCGGCGTTGGTGGTGTTCTGACCGTCGATGTTCCAGCTGTTCGAGGCGATGCTCGAGCCGTACGCGGAGAGGGCGGTCGAGCCTTCCGAGCCCTGGCTGATCCCGGGCGCGACGGCCATCATGTCGTAGAAGTTGCGCGTGGTCGGGAGGTCCTCGATGAACTCCGCCGTGAAGGAGGTGTCCACGCTCGAGCTCGTGACATCGAGAATCGGCGCACCCGCGACGGTGATCACCTCTTCCACGGTCGCGAGCGGCATGACGAGGTCGAGCGACACGGCCGAGCCCAGGCCCACGCGGACGCCTTCGACCGTCTGCTCCTGGAAGCCCTCGAGCACGGCCTTGACCGTGTAGTTGTCGACGAGCAGCGACGTCATGGCGTACGAGCCGGTCGGACTGGTGACCGCCGAGCGCGCCACGCCTCGCGTCTCACTGGTGGCGGTCACGAGGACACCCGGGAGGGGGGCTCCCTCCTGATCGCGCACGACACCCTTCAAGCTGCCGGTCGTCTGAGCCACCGCGGAGGTCGCAGAACCGAGGAGGCAGAACCCTGCCAGCAGCAGGAGGAGAGGGATCTGCAGGCTGCAACGACCTCTGGAGCTCTTCATGCGCGATCTCCCGGTTTTTCAGTGATTTCGGCGACTCAATATACGGACCCACTCGAGCAGTCGCAACTCGGATTGGTACGATCGGCGGCTGAAACTCCACCAATCACGGACATCCCGTGCTCATGAAGCACCCTTTCCGAGCCTGCATTCGGGCGGTCGTCCTGGTCGCTCTGGCCGCGCCCTTCGTGGCCCCGGGATGGGCTGCGTCGAGCTCCCTGTCCGACGAGGATCTCGAGCTCTTCGAGTCGAAGATCCGCCCCGTTCTCGTGGAGAACTGCTACGTCTGCCACGGCGCGGACCCCAAGAAGATCTTCGGCGGCCTCGTGCTCACCCACTCCGAGGGTCTGATGGCCGGTGGCGACAGCGGCCCCGTGGTGGTTCCGGGTGACCCGGACGCCAGTCTTCTCATCGAGGCCCTGCGCTACGACGGCCTCACGCAGATGCCTCCGACCGGGAAGCTGCCCCAACACGTGATCGCCGACTTCGAGCTCTGGGTGAAGCGCGGCGCGCCCGACCCGCGCGCGGGGGGCGACACCCCCGTCATGGCACAGAAGTCGGCCGCCGAGACGTACGACTACTCGGAGGGGCGCAAACACTGGGCGTACCGCGCCATCGCACGACCCCAGCCGCCCGACGTCGAAGCGGAAGAGTGGGTTAAGCGGGACCTCGACCGCTTCGTGCTCTCGGCTCTCGAGTCGCGCGGCCTGGAGCCCGCCCCGCCGGCCGACAAGCGCACCCTGCTGCGCCGCGTCACGTTCGACCTCATCGGCCTCGCACCCACCGAAGAGGAGATCGAGAGCTTCCTCGCGGACGACAGCCCGCAGGCTTTCGCCAAGGTGGTCGATCACCTGCTCGCTTCCCCGCGCTACGGCGAGCGCTGGGGGCGTCACTGGCTCGACATCGCCCGCTACGCCGACTCCAACGGACTCGACGAGAACATCGCCCACCGCAATGCCTTCCGCTATCGCGACTACGTGATCGAGTCGTTCAACGAAGACAAGCCGTTCGACCAGTTCGTGCACGAGCAGATCGCCGGCGACCTGCTGCCGGCAGCGAGCGACGCGCAGCGGTACGAGCAGATGACCGGCACCGGCTTCCTCATGATGGGTCCGAAGGTGCTCGCGGAGCGTGACCGCGAGAAGCTCCTGATCGACATCGTCGACGAGCAGGTGCACACGATCGGGCGCGCGTTCCTCGCCGAGCCCATCGGCTGTGCCCGCTGCCACGACCACAAGTTCGACCCGATCCCCACGTCCGACTACTACGCCATGGCGGGTATCCTCCGCTCCACGCGCACCATGGCGAACGCCGCGGCCATGCGCTGGGTCGAGCGTCCGATCACCGACGAGGCGACCCTCGAGGAGTACGAGGCGGCGCGGAACGAGGTGCGCGAGGCGAAGGCCGAGGTCGCCGCGCTGCGCCGGAGCCACGACGCGCCGCTTCGCGCGCCGCGACGCGAGGCCATCGCGCGCTACCTGCTCGCCGCCGAAGAGGTGTACGACGCCTCACTCCCCTACCTCCGCGCCCTCGAGAACAACGACGAAGAGGCCGAGCGCCCCGACGTCATCGACGAGGTGGCGCAGGTGCGCGCGCTCGAAGCTGCAGTGCTCGAGCGCTGGGCGAGCGTGCTGCAGCGCACCCGCGAGGGAAAGCCGTCCCAGGGAGACGCGCCCAAGCCCTACCTCGTGTTCGAGGTGTGGAACGGGCTCGCCGCCGCTCCCGGCGACATGGCGGGAGCCTACGAGCGCGTGCGGACCCAGGTCCTGTCCGAGAAGATGCTCATTCCGCCTCTCGCGCGCAGCATCCTGCGCGGGCCGGCGCCGCGCTCGCTCGAGCAGCTCGCCTACCGGTACGAGAGCCTCTTCGCGGTGGTCGACATCGCCTGGCAGGAGCATCAGATGCGCCTGGCCACCCAGAGCGAAGAGGAGCGCAAGGAGGCCGGCGGGCTGCCCCGCGAGCAGGAGGAGCTGCGCTGGATCCTCTACGGCGACGGGCACGGGCGGCACTTCTGCATCGTGTGCCTCGACCCGGACGACGAGGCGGCCCTGTATCCCGAAGGAGCTCGCAAGGAGCTCGCACGGCTCGAGGCCGAAGTGGCACGGCTCGAGAAGCTCGTGCCACCCGAACCGCCCTACGTGATGGCCGTCCAGGAGGACGAGGCCGTCGATCTTCCCGTGCACATCCGCGGTAGCCATCTGAACCTGGCAAAGACCAAAGTGCCGCGCGGCTTCCTCCGCGTCACCGACCATGTCGTCCCCCAACCACCGGTTCCGAGCGACGCGAGCGGCCGCCTCGAGCTGGCGCGTTGGATCACCCATCCCGAGCATCCACTGACCTCCCGGGTGATCGTGAACCGGGTCTGGCACTGGCTCTTCGGCCGGGGTCTCGTCGACACGCCGAGCAACTTCGGCACGACGGGAAGCAAACCCTCCCACCCCGAGCTGCTCGACTATCTCGCGCGGAGGTTCACCACCGACGGCTGGTCGATCAAGAAGCTCCAGCGGCAGATCCTGCTGTCGAGCACCTACCAGCTGTCCAGCAGCTACAGCGCGAGCAACACGGCCGTCGACGAGCAGAACCGCTATCTGTGGCGCATGAACCGCAAGCGGCTCGAGGCCGAGCCCATCCGGGACGTGCTGCTGCAGCTCTCGGGGCGCCTCGATCTGACGATGGGAGGGCGCGTCGAGGAGTACGACCCGCGGGGCTACGTCTTCGATGAGGGATCCACCTTCGGCGAGGGCGACTTCTACGCGGCGCCGCGACGCTCGGTCTACCTCCCCGTGGTGCGCAACGCGATCTACAACGTGTTCACGGGCTTCGACTTCGGCGACGCCAGCGACTCCGTCGGCCGGCGCTCGTCGACCGTCGTACCGCCGCAGGCACTGCTCATGATGAACAGCCCCTTCGTCGAGGAGCAGGCCGAGGGCTTCGCCGAGCGGCTGCTCGAGTCGTCGAGCCAGGCGAGCCGTCGCGTCGAGACCGCCTTCGTGCGCGCGTACGGGCGACCGGCGACGGAGACCGAGGTGCAGGAGAGCCTGCAGTTCCTCGACGCGATGCGGGCCGCGTCAGACGCCACCACAGCGCAAGAGCGCGAGCTCTTCGCGTGGACCCGGCTGTGCCAGGTGATCCTGGCGGCCAGCGAGATGATCTACGTCGGCTGAGAACCTCCCACGAGGACCTGACCATGCGCTTTCCCCACGTCCAGCCTCCACCCCTCACGCGGCGCGACATGCTCAAGACCTGCGGCTGCGGGTTTGGCACGCTGGCTCTCAGCTCGCTCCTCCAGCGCGATCTCCACGCCGCCACGACCGACGCCAACGCGGTGAACCCGCTCGCCCCCAAGGCGCCTCACTTCGCGCCGAAGGCCAAGCGCATCATCTTCCTGCACATGCACGGCGGTCCCTCGCAGCACGACCTCTTCGAGTACAAGCCACTCCTGATCCGCGACGACAACAAGCCGCTGCCGTTCGCCAAGCCGCGGGTGCAGTTCAGCCAGACGGGCAACCTCTTCAAGAGCCCGTGGGAGTTCGAGCAGCACGGCGAGTCGGGCGCCTGGGTGAGCGAGCTGCTCCCGAACATCGCGAGCGTCGTGGACGAGCTGTGCTTCATCCGCTCGATGTGGGGCACCAACGCAGCACACGGCGGTGCGATCCTCGCCATGAACACCGGCTCGGATCGCTTCGTGCGCCCGAGCATGGGCTCGTGGATCGCCTACGGACTCGGCACGGAGAACGAGAACCTGCCGGGCTTCATGACGATCTGCCCTTCGTACCAGCACGGCGGCGTGCAGAACTACTCGTCGGCCTTCCTGCCCGAGGCGTTCAATGGCACGCCGATCGGCACGACGCGCATGAAGACCGAGGACGCCACGATCGACTTTCTCGAGAACGCGCAGCTGTCGAAGAGCGAGCAGCGCCGGCAGCTCGACCTGCTGCAGACCTGGCAGAGGCGCCAGCTCGAGCAGACGGGGCCGGACCTGGCGCTCGAGGGTCGGATCGAGTCGTTCGAGCTCGCCTTCAAGATGCAGACCGAGGCGCCCGACCTGATGAGCATCGAGGGAGAGTCGGACGCGACGAAGAAGCTCTACGGGCTGGACGATCCGGTCACGCAGGACTTTGGCCTGCGCTGCCTGCTCGCGCGTCGGTTCTCCGAGTCGGGTGTGCGGTTCGTGCAGGCGACCCACGGGCCCGACTCGAAGTGGGACCACCACTCCGGCCTGATCACCGGCCTGCCGCAGAGCTGCGCCGAGATCGACAAGCCGGTTGCCGGCCTCATCCGCGATCTCAAGTCGCGGGGGCTGCTCGACGAGACGCTGGTGCTCTGGGGCGGTGAGTTCGGCCGGACACCCGGCGCCGAGCACGGCGCGCGCAACGGGCGCGACCACAACCCGCACGGCTACACCATGTTCATGGCCGGTGGCGGCACGAAACCCGGTTTCAGCCACGGCGCAACCGACGACTACGGCTACTACGCCGTGGAAGACAAGGTGCACATCCACGATCTCCACGCCACGATCCTGCACCTGATGGGGCTCGACCACGAGCGCCTCACCTACAAGTCGCAGGGGCGCGACTTCCGACTGACCGACGTGGCCGGAGTGGTCGTCGACAACGTGATTTCCTAGACGTTCATGCCACCAGCTGTGCTAGCCTCCGCGCCTCTGTGTTGCTTTAGGCCGAGGGGGTGATGTTCTGCAGAAAGTTGCGAGCTTCGGGGACTGTTTTCTACACCACAGAGCCGAGGGGCTGCGCCTCGGCGAGTCTGTTTCAGCAATATCAAGAGCGGTAGCTAGGGCACGACAAGCAGATCGGGGAGTGATCAGCGACGGCTTCCCCACGTTCACCTTCGTCTTCGGCCAAACGGACCTCGTCTCTCACTTGCGGGTCTCTGACTTTCGCGTCGCACTCGACTGTCAGTCCGACTACCGACTCCCGGAGCAGGGTCCTTGCACATGGCTCTACGCAGTACCATTCGAACCTGTTTCGCCAGCCGTAGACGAGCTGGAAACCAGATTTGCGATCTACCTTCGCCACAATAGACCTCTTCTGAGTGATCCGCCCCAGGTCAATCTGGGGACCAAAGGAGCGGCCGGGTTCGAGGAGTGGTGCGTTGCCGAGATCCGCGATGCGGTTGAAACGCGCCGCCAACACATTCAAGCCGACGTTGGATACTCGCTAGGCTGGCCCGACTACGTCGTTTACGGCTCGTTCTCTGGCGGAGAGTCAGTTCTGATCGACTTCATGCGCTTCCTCCAGACCCGAACCGTTTCTGCCGGTGGCGGTTCGCGAGCACCGCTTTTTCAGAAGACACTCACGTTGGTGGGCATCGCATTGAACGATCACGGTGAGCCCGAGAGAACCGGCGGCCCTCAGCCTGAGTTCAGCGCGATCGCTAGCATCGGGCTGAGTGCTGAGGCGCTTTCCAGCGGCCAAGGATTCGTTCGAGTCGCCGAAGTTCTTGATCTTTCTCCAAACTCGCTAGCCGCTGACGGGAAGTGGGATCTCTTTGCGGCGGAGCCTCGCGCCGCTGTTGACCTCCCAACGCTCCTAACGCGCTTGCAGGTCGCTAGGAAGAGCGGCAGGGTTGACAGGAGCGAGTGCCACGTTATCGCGGTGCCAATAGCGGACCTACCTCATCCTTCGGTGGAAGGCGCGTCGGCAGGCGAGACTATGCTGCCTTCCTGCGACTGCAGAGCTGCTGTCCTGGCGTTGGCTCAAGACGCGAGAGAGTCGGCACAACACGTCTTGCGGGGCAACCTGCTCCACCGCGTCAACGCAACCATTACCCTAGTGGTGGTAGCCATCGGGCACAAAGAGAACTGTTGTGACCTTCGCTTGACGGCGATAGCGGTGCTAGGCGGTCTCGGGAGGCTTCTTGAGGCGATCAACGAAGAACTTGCTGACTCCACAGAGGTCACAAGGCTCCCGAGCTGGCGCCGCATGGAGGACCTTGAGACAATTATCCGGCGATGGTGTGTGCTCGTCAGCAGGGCCCTGCGAGAACGTACCACCGGAGCGTTCGAAGGTCTGCTAGAGGCCCCCCAGAGTGTCACGGGAACCCGAGGCAGCCTTCAGAAGCTGCTCTTTATCGCGGACAATCTCCTGCACGAATTCTATTTGCGCGTCCCGAGTGCTCTACGCCAGAATGACAGTCCCACACTTAGCACTCTCTATGAGCCCATTGACACGATCTCGAGCATTCGCTTCACTGGACTAATCAGAGTCCCTGACTCATATGCGTTTTCACTCCATCTGGTATTGCCTCAGCTGTGGCACGAGGTAGGCCAGTTCGTGTTCCAAGAGGCCTTTTCTGGTCCCTCATCGCCAGAGACCGAGGAGTTCTTCCGGCGATCGAATGTGCCTTTGGATGTCGATCGCGAAGAGCTAATGGCTGAGGCCGCCGATGTCTTTTCAGACCACATCGTCCTCTACTTAGGCTTCGACGATGATTGGCCGTTGTTTACTACCTATCTGTCTTCGCTGGTCGGGGAGACACTGAGGAGGCAAAGCCGGGGACGGACGCCCATTCCTGATGAGGTAGTACTAGATCGCTTTGTTCGTCTGGTATGCAGGCTTCACGCTTCCTTTCAGTTCTCGAACCTGATTGGCAGACTCGCCAACCTCAACCCTCAAGTGGTGATGAGTTCCATGGAGTATGAAGCCTCTGTTCTATCAGGTGTGGAGGCGAGGCAAAATGTCGCAGGGATTCTCCAGCATGTAAGGGCCGTGTTCCTGCAGCGCGACCGATATCGCGATCTTGGCTCGAGAGATCTCTACGCCCGGGTAGAAGGTCACGCCGTGGACTTCATCCGAAGCCCCTCCTATCGCTTCATCTCCGAATACGGTCGCCTGCTTGCTGTACAACTACTTGAGGCCCAGTCTGCTCCAGTAGACTTAGGGGATGACGACGTCTGGCGCCAACTTAGCGATGGGTACCTCGTCGACCTCTCCCCCGGTCAGGTGGCGCCCTACTACTTGCGGATGTACAAGGTCGAGCTGGAGCGCCAGATTTCTAGAGCAGACGAAGATGCCGAAGAGCGTTCGGGTCTGGCGACGGCTCAGTTTCATCGGGCAGCATCGCTTGGTCGCAGTGCATTCCTCGCCTATCACTCCGACTGGTCGAACTAGGGTGTCGAAGAGCGTCGTTGGCTATCTGAAGCTCGTGGAGCTTGCAGAGAGGAAGCCTGAGCAGAGGCAGGCGAATCGAGCGGCAATCGCAACCCTCTTGCAGGCGGGTCTTCATCACGGGCCGCGCGGTGAGCTTCGCGCGAGTGGCGGGCTAAGCACCTTCGAGGCGTTTGTGTCCTCCAAGAGTAGCGAGACTCAGAGCCGCCACGCGTTGGTGCAGGTCGACAACGACGGAATCGAGGTGCGGGTAGACTCCATAGATGCCGTGAACCCTGAAGTGCGATGCACCGAGGCCATGCTGGAAGTGACGTGGCTCCTTTTGGACAAAGGCATTCTTCCCCGGGGCGCCATCGCCCAGTCTCGGCCTGACGTCGAGAGACTCTGTCCCCCAAGGCTCGTAGCGCGTCGGACCGCGTTCTTTCCCCGAATCCTCGTATCGGCAGAGGCCGCCCGGATCGTCAGCATGGCCTATCCATCGGGCTCAGCGCCACTGATTCGCGAAGACGACGGCACTGTCCGCGTCGATCTCTTCGCCTACCGGGCGCTGACGCCCGACATCCTACGTAGACTTCGGCGGCGAGCTACCGAGGCGTCCTTGCGTAGCGAAGAGCAGATGGGTGAGTTGGCCCTGGCAAGATGGAACTGGCTGGACAGGCGTATCGACGACTACATTGCAACGCTAGAGAGCGAAGATCGCGACCAGATCGATCGCGAGAGGCCACGGATCTCTGATGGGTCTAGACGCGTCTGGTTTGGAGGCTAATGTGTGGGACCGTTTTCCGGAATTGGTTGAGGGCAAAGTGCCCTTTGTGCACGAAGGTGAGAGATACTTTCTCGAAGAAGAGCCCATCGGGGAGGGTGGCTTCGGACGAGTTCACGCAGCACACTCCGAGTATGGATCCAAGAAGGTCGCGGTCAAGTACCTGCGAACAGAAGTTCTGAAAGAACTCGAGCCCGTCCTTCGTGAGCAGGTCGAAAGGCGCTTTCGGCGAGAAGGGCGGCGAGCACTGGAACTCGACCACCCATTCGTGCTGACTCCGCTCGCCGTCCTAGAGGTCGGCGGGACCGATCTCATCGTGCTGCCGTTCTGCGAGGGCGGGTCCCTTTCCCAGTGGATAAGGCAAGGTCACTCAAGAAGAGACGGACTAGCGCGCGCACTCGAAGTCGCGAGGGGGCTTGCCTATCTCCACTCAGAGGACATTGTCCATAGGGATCTCAAGGCGGACAACGTATTGATCGGGCCGGCGGGCGAGGCAAAGCTCTCGGACTTCGGACTGACTCACTGGGGTGCGTTTGCCGCCGGTTCCGCCTCTGGATCCAGCTCTCTGACCAAGTGGTGGGAGAGAGCAGGTACTAGGGACTGGGCAGCGCCCGAGCAGCTCGTCCAGGGCCTAAGCTCGGTTGATCATCGAGCCGATTTCTACCCTCTGGGAATCATCATCTGGTCGATTTTTTGTGGCCTACCAGATTTTCCGCAGGAGGCCGTCGGTGTCGGGAGAATCACTGCGGAGTATCTGGCTGATCATCTTGGCGAGGGTGAGGAAGGCGTCGCGACGTTAGTCGGAGCCTTGACCGAGCGCGAGCCGAAAGAACGGCCCGATGATCTGAAGCCTGTTATCGCTGAGCTTGAGGCGGCGTTAGCTCGAGCCAACGTCAGCACAGGAGGCTAGGTCGCGCTCTTATCCCTGGTTCGCAGGAAGAGGGTCGACTCCTTTGTTCTCGTTTGCGGCGACAGTGAGAACACGAAGATCTCGTCTCGGATTCTGCCGAAGCTCTCGACGTAGTCAGGATCGGCCTTGCGTCGTTGTGCAGCTCTCTCCTCCTTTGTGGAGAGAGTGCCGTAGAGAGCCCGGAAGCGTCGTTCTTCCTTCGGCGCTTCCTTGCGGCGTCGCCCAGTGGAGCTCTTGAGGACACGCCCTGGCTGCCGCGTCTGTTCATCAGGCATGTCCCAGGTTCCTTTGTACGGATTCGACAACGGCTGCCGACAGTTCGTGGATGAGCTCATTTTTGGAACGGCCTTTCGCAAGCTCGGCCTTTAGATGAGCGTTTAGACGGCCCCGGTAGAGGGTATTCATCGCATTTCCAATCCTCCGGAGCTGCATCTTGGGGCTGACTCGTGCTTCTTCAGCGGCTCTAAGTCGAATCTCCGACTCATCCTGAGGAAAAAGCCGGGTACGACCAGACATCGCTTCTGCCTCAATCACACGCTCGCCGTGACGGCGATGTAGCTGAGAAACCCCAAGACCGAGGCGCTTGAGACTGCTCAGCTTCGACAACTCTAGTATCGGAATATTGGACACGATGCGGTCACCTGTGCCCACAGAAATCATAGCATAGTGGACATAAGCAGCTTTTGCCCAAACTCCGTCGTTCACGGAGTTTGCACAAATAGCAGTACCAAGAGGACCGGCAGATCTTAGAACTTCCTGGTCTTCGCTTCAAGGCTAACCCGAGGGGGACGGCCTTGGAACTGCTAGCCTCCCCTCCACGCACGAGCAAGCTCTGACCTCGTGCCGACCTACCAGCGGCCTCGAGAGGAGGCCACAGCGACACGCCTGTACCCACGGGGCTGGCCTACGGCCCGGCCTAGAATCGGGGCAGCCCACTACCAAGACGCTCTCACGCTGCTCAAGGTGCTCCGTCCGCCGGGTGGGTCTGCAGCACGCGCTGCCTGACGAAGGGAGATCTCATGCATCGTTCGCACCGCTCCACGTTCGGACTCGTTCTCGCGACCCTCCTGGTGCTCCTCACCACGGCGGCGCTCGGCGCTGCCAACACCGCTGAGAAAGACGCGGAGTGGTCTGCCCTGCCGAGCACGCAGCCGGCTGCCGTCGGCCTCTCCGCCGAACGGCTGGAGCGGATCGGCGCTGTGATGCAGGCGCACGTCGATGACGGCCACATGGCCGGCGCCATCGGGCTCATCGCCCGGCGCGGCAAGGTCGCCTACCTCGAAACGTGGGGCCACGCCGACCGCGAGAGCAAGATCGACATGCGCACGGACCACCTCTTCCGCATGTACTCCATGACCAAGGCGGTCACCGGCGTGGCGGTGATGATGCTGCACGAGGAGCAGGGTTGGCCATTGTCGACGCCCGCCAAGCGCTGGATTCCCGAGCTCGGCGACATGCAGGTCGTGGTGCACGACACCGATCCCGGAACCGGCGCCCCGCGGCACCGCCTCGAGCCAGCCAAGCGCGACATCACGATCCGCCACCTCCTCACCCACACTGCGGGCATCAGCTACGCGGGCCCGGTCGACGCGCAGGGTAAGCGCTACTACCAGCAGATCGCGGGGCGCGGCGGCGCCGACTTCTCCATCGGCGACATGGCGCGCGGTCTCGGCGAGGCGCCGCTGCACAACCATCCCGGCGAGGTGTGGCAGTACGGCCTGAGCCAGGACGTGCTGGCCGCACTGGTCGAGGTGATGTCGGGCCAGACCTACGACGAGTTCCTGCAGGAGCGCATCTTCGGACCCCTCGGCATGACGGACACGGCGCACTGGGTGCCGGAACAGAAGCACGACCGGCTGACAGTTCTCTACACGCCCGCCGACGCGGGTCAGATCGCGCGCCACGCGGGACCACCGCAGGAGTCGTACAAGAAGAAGCCCGCCATGCTCGGCGGCGGCTCCGGCCTCGTCTCTTCGGTGGGCGACTACCTCCGCTTCTGCCAGATGCTGCTCAACGGCGGCGAGCTCGACGGCCAGCGGCTCCTGAGCCGCAAGTCGGTCGAGCTGATGTCGGCCGACCACATCGGGGACCTACCGCGCGTTGGCGCCCTCATCGGCCCGAACGACGGCTTCGGCCTCACCTTCCGCGTCATCCGCGAGCCCGGCCTGTCCGGCAACCTCGGCTCCGCGGGCGAGTACAGCTGGGGTGGTGCCGCGGGAACGCGGTTCTGGATCGACCCGAAAGAAGAGCTCATCGGGCTCTTCATGGTGCAGGTGCTGCCGCACACCGGGCTGCAATTCGGCACCGAGTTCAAGAATCTCGTCTACCAGTCCATCGTGGACTAGCGTCCTCGCCGTGGTGGTACCACGGCTCCGGGCGCTCTGGTCGATGCTCCAGCCGCTGCGCGGCTTCCGCGCAGCGGCCTTCGGCCGCGCTTGGCCTGTCCTCGCCGTGGTGGTACCACGGCTCCGGGCGCTCTGGTCGATGCTCCAGCCGCTGCGCGGCTTCCGCGCAGCGGCCTTCGGCCGCGCTTGGCCTGTCCTCGCCGTGGTGGTACCACGGCTCCGGGCGCCCTGGTCGATGCTCCAGCCGCTGCGCGGCTTCCGCGCAGCGGCCTTCGGCCGCGCTTGGCCTGTCCTCGCCGTGGTGGTACCACGGCTCCGGGCGCCCTGGTCGATGCTCCAGCCGCTGGCGCGGCTTCCGCGCAGCGCGCCTGCGGCGCGCGCTTGGCCGGTGTGGCGAATGCCACACCTGCGCGCATCCTGGTCGATGCTCCAGCCGCTCCGCGGCTTCTTGCGAGCTGGTCGCTGTCGCTCCCAGCGCACGGCGGTCACTCCGCCACCCAGGCTCCGCCTGGTTGCCGGAGAGTTCCGCGCAACGGCGTTCGGCCGCGCTGGGCAGTGCTCGGCGGGGTGAACAGTTCCGCGACTTGTCGATGGGTCCAGAGAGAGCCGCGTCAGCCCAAGGTCTCGTCAAGCGCGCGCCGGAGGCGCGCTGCGCGAAAGCCGCGCAAGCGGCTGGAGAATCCACACGAGGTCGGAGGGCGTGCTACCAGCACGCCCCTCCTACCGGAACCGTGGCTCGTCCCACCATGGGAAGAAGTCCGGGAGGTCCTCCGATACCTTGAGCTCGAACTCGGGCGGGCGCTTCTCGAGGAACGACGTCACGCCTTCGGCCGCGTCGGCCATCTTGCCGAGGGTGGAGATGCCCCGCGTGTCGACCTTGTGGGCCTCCATCGGGTGGTCCGCACCGAGCATGCGCCACATCATCTGGCGCATGAGTGCCACCGACACCGCGGACGAGCTCTCGGTCATGTCTTTTGCGATCTCGCGCGCCCTGGGCAGCAGCTCCTCCGGCTCCAGGAGCTCGGAGACGAGGCCTCCGTCGAAGGCCTCCTGTGCATCGAACACCCTGCCGCTGTAGGCCCACTGCGCGGCCTGCTGCATGCCTACGAGCCGCGGCAGGAACCAGCTCGAGCACGCCTCCATCACCAGGCCACGACGCGCGAAGACGAAGCCGAAGCGGGCGTTCTTGGACGCCAGGCGCACGTCCATCGGCAGCTGCATCGTCATTCCGACGCCCACTGCCGGGCCGTTGACGGCGGCAATCACCGGCTTCAGACAGTCGTAGATCGCAAGCGTCAGCAGCCCGCCGCCGTCGCGCCACGTCTTCTCGCCCGCTCCCGGGCGTTTGGACACGTTGAAGGTGTCGGCTCCCGCGCCCAGATCGGCTCCGGCACAGAAGCCCCGGCCCTGCCCGGTGACGATGATCGCGCGGACGTCGTCGTCGGTGTTGGCACCCCGGAACGTCTCGATCATCTCGGCCTGCATCTGGCCGTTGAAGGCGTTGAGCCGCTCGGGCCGGTTCAGGGTGACCGTCAGGATGTTGTCTTCGAGATCGTGCTGAATGGTTTCAAAGCCCATGCGGTGGCCCTTTCTGGTGGAGGCTCTTCGTGCAGGAGGTTGGAGTGCGGCGGCGATTGTACCGGGGCCGCGCGCCGGGCCCCGATAGAGTCGCGGCGAACCCCAGACCCGAGGACAGCCACCATGAGCCACTCCGAGTGGACTCGGCGACGCTTCCTGGCCACGGCCGCTGCGGCAGCGGGCGGGACCACCTTCCAGCCCGGCCGCGCTCAGCCCGACGACGGCTGGAACGCCGGCGAGCTCTCGCACCTCATCCCCGCAGCGAACCACGAGCGCATCGCGATCAAGTGCTCGTTCGCCCGACCTCTCGACAGGGAGCCCGAGCTGCGCATCGCCGGGCGCCGCATCGCCGGGCGTAGCACCTGCTCCGAGCGACGGTTCTTCAGTTTCGACGTGGAGGGCCTCGAGCCCGACACGGAGTACGCCCTCGAGCTGCTCGGCGGAGCCTCCCGTCTCTGCGACCCGTGGCCCCTCCGCACCTTTCCGGCTCCGGGTAGGGAGGCCGAGCGCGTGCGGCTGCTCGCCTTCACCTGCGCAGGGGGACACCCCGACTCCGGCGGCGACGACCCCTTCTTCCTGCCGCTGGACGTTCGGCGACGGCTGCTCCGGCGGGCGCTCTCGTTCCGGCCGCAGGCCGCGATCGCGATCGGCGACCACATCTACTGGGACCAGCGCACGAACCTGGAGAACCGCGGCGAGACGCGCGGCCGTGCCACCCGTGCGTTCTACGAGCAGGTCGGCTGGCTCGACCGCACCCTCCCCGCCTTCGGGACACGCAACGAGCAGTCGATCAAGGCACTCGCCGGGCCGCAGATCGCCGAGCTCTACGGCGTGATGCTGCGCTCCGTGCCCTCGTACTTCGTGAGCGACGACCACGACTACTACGAGAACGACGACGCCGACCACAACATGGTGACGTTTCCACCGGAGCACTATCAGGTCGACTTCGCACGCTTCACGCGCCAGCTCTACTTCCCCGAGTTCCTGCCGGACCCGGAGCGCCCCTTGGCGCTGGCCGGCTCCGGCGCAGGAGACCGGGCGTCCGGTGTCTCGGAGGCATTCGGCACCTTCCGCTACGGCAGGCTCGCGGAGGCGTTGATCTACGACTGCGCCCGCTTCCTCTCGCTCAAGGGTCGGCACGCAGGGCTGGTACCACCCGATGCCGAAGCCTGGCTCCACCAGCGCACCCGCGACGAGAGCGTCGCGCAGCTCGTGCACGTGCCGTCGCACCCCTTCGGCTGGTCGGCCGGCAAGTGGCGCGAGTGGTATCCCGACGTGGCCGACGACGGTGGAGCCGGCGAGGAGGCGGTCTCGCGCATCGGCGTCGACGTCGGGAGCTTCGAGCTCACCACGGCGCGCGACAAGTTCTTCTGGCAGGCGGGCTGGTGGACCCAGCACCAGCGTCTGCTCGAGAGCCTCAGCGCACAGGAGAAACGGCCGGCCGTGGTCCTTTCAGGAGACCTCCACGCCGTGGGCCACGCCTCCATCACCCGCAGCAAAGACCTCGACCTGCGCGGCAACCCGGTCCACGCCGTGCTGACCGGTCCGGTCGGCAGTCGCCGCACCTGGCCCTCGGCCGCGCGCGGCACGAAGCCGCTCCCCGCCACGGACGTCGTGCACGAGACGCATGCCGAGGTGGAGGAGAAGAACGGCTTCACCCTCCTCGACATCACGCCGGGAGAGGTCCGCGTCCGCCTCTTCCGCTGGAGAGAGCCAGCGCCTCCCGAAGCCATCGACACGCTCGAGCCGTACCACAGCTACACGATTCGCCGCGGGTAACCCTCGTGCGGCAGCGCCGCGCCCGCCCCTCCCAAGAGGGGTCCTCTCGGAAACCGACGCCACGGGGCCAAACCCAGCGAGCTGTAGACTGGCGGGCCACTTTCGATCGCCACGAGGACACCGTGACCGCTGAATCTCCCCCGGCGGGCCCATTCGCCGGCCTGCGCATCGTCGAGATCGCCCACTCCGTCGCCGGCCCCTACTGCACCAAGCTTCTCGCCGACTTCGGTGCCGACGTCGTCAAGGTCGAGCCGCCTTCGGGCGACACCTCGCGGGCGCTCGGCGCGTCGCCCGAGACGTCGCCGCTCTTCCTGTACTGCAATACGAGCAAGCGCAGCGTCGTCGCCGACCTCGAGACCGAAGAAGGTCGTGAGCTCGTGGCGCGCCTGCTGGCCCGCGCCGACGCCGTCGTCACGGATCGCACCCCCGAGGATCTCGGGCTCACCGATCTGGCTCAGGCGCATCTCGGCGACCCCCACGCGCTCGACCACCTGCTGGTGACCTGCATCACACCGTACGGCCTCACCGGTCCGCGGAGCCAGGTGCCCGGAGGTGAGCTCACGCTCGGCCACGGCGGCGGCCTCTTCAGCATGCTCCCGATCCGGTGCCGCGACACGGAGCGCGCGCCGGTCATGCTCGGCGGCTACCAGGTGAGCTACCAGGGCGCGCTGGTGGCGGCACTCGCAACCGCATCGATCCTGCTGCAGCGCCGGCACGACGCACCCGCCGGAGGCCTCGTCGACGTGTCGCTGCAGGACGTCATGGTGTCGCTCATGGCGCCGATGGTCGCCGGCGTCCGCTACCACGAGAGCAGCTGGTGCCGCGTCCCGGACCGGCCTCCCGCCATGGGCCGCCTCCAGACGAAGGGTGGTGGCTACATCATCCTCAACGCCTTCGACGACCATCACTTCGCCCTCTTTCGCGAGCTCATGGGCAACCCGGACTGGTGCGCGGGCGACGAGTGGCTCGACATGACGTACCGCGTGCACCACCTGTTCGAGTTTGCGACGCGCGTCGACGAGTGGGCACTCACGCAGGACCGCGACGACCTGTACCACCGCGCGGCGGGTGTCGGGATTCCGTGCGGGCCGATCTACAGCGCAGACGACGTCATGTCGTACGCGCAGTACGAGGCGCGCGACTACTTCGTGGAGGTCGATCATCCCGGCACGGGGGTCTTGCGCTACCCGGGCTGGCCATATCGCATGGGCGCCTCGCGGCCCACGATCGGGCGCCACGCACCGCGCCTCGGCGAGCACGAGGAGGAGGTACGCACGGAGCTCGACAAGGAAGGTGCCACCCGCGGCTCAGGTGGAGATCGCAACCGCCGGGAGCCGACGGCCGAAGACGAGCGCGACCCAGCGGGTCGCGACGGGGGTGCCAACCGCAGCACCCTCCCTCTCGACGGCATTCGCGTGCTCGAGCTCACCTGGGTCTGGGCCGGACCCTACGCCGGAGTGCTCCTCTCCATGCTCGGCGCCGAGGTGATCAAGGTCGAAGGACCCAAGCGCCTCGACCTCACGCGCCGCTCCGTGCTCTGGCCGCGGCACGAAGAGCAGCCCTTCTCCATCGGTCCGGAAGAGGGGATGGCCTACAACACCATGAACCTGGGCAAACGCTCGGTGACCCTCGATCTCACGCAGGAGGAGGGGCGAGAGCTGGCCCGACGGCTGGCCGCGAGCTGCGACGTGGTCTACGACAACATGCGCCCCGGCGCGCTCGGAAAGCTCGGCCTCGGCCCCGAAGACCTGCTCGCGCTGAAGCCCGAGCTCGTGGTGGCGTCTTCGTCCGGGCGCGGTCACGGCGGGCCCGAGTCGGAGTATCTCGGTTATGCGATGGTCCACCAGGCCGTGGGCGGAGGCGCCTACATCTCCGGCTATCCCGACGATCACCCCACGCACAGCGGCGGTGATGTCGACCTGCTCAACGCGATCACCCTGGCCTTTTCCGTGGTCGCCGCCCTGCACCACCGCAAGCAGACGGGCGAAGGGCAGTTCATCGACTACTCCCAGTGCGAGGGCGTGACGTCGCTGATCGGCGAGGTCCTCCTCGACGCCCAGCTGCACGGCACGGTCGCCGAGCGCATGGGCAACGCCCACGCCCGGGTCGCCCCCCACGGCGTGTTCCGGACTTGGGGCGTCGACCGCTGGCTCGCGCTCGAAGTGCACACCGACGACGACTTCCGCGCCCTCTGCGAGGTCATGGAGCAGCCCAGCCTCGCCGAAGACCCGAGGTTTGCGACCAACGCGGCGCGCAAGGAGCACGAAGCCGAGCTCGACCAGACGATCGAAGCCTGGACCCGCGAGCGCGACCGCGACTTTCTCGCCCGCACCCTCAACGGGGCAGGTCTGGCCGCGGCGCCGGTGCGCGACGCCAAAGATCTCTACGCCGACTCCCACCTGCGCGAGCGTGGCTCCTTCGCCACGGTCGAGCATCCGCAGCTGGGTGAGCTCTTTCTCCCGGGAGCGCCGTTTCAGCTGCGCGGCCACGACCTGACGCCACGGCACGCACCACTGCTCGGGGAGCACAACGATCTCGTTCTGGGCGCGCTCGGAGTGAGCGCCGCCGAGCTCGAGGACCTTCGCTCCCGCGGCGTCATCACCTAGGCGGCGCGCCGCACACGCGGTCGCTCGCTCTTTCCCGGTTTCCGCCGCACAATCAGTGGATGGAGACTCGACTCGAGCACCTGCCACAGCTCGAAGAGCAGCGCCGGCTGCTCGACGTGCCGCGCGGCCGCGAGCGTTTCGCCGCCTATCTCGAGCTGATGACCGGTAGCCCGACCGGCAAGGCGGACGAGCTCGTGCGACCCCTGACGCTCTTCAACCCGATGAGCAAGGAGCACGTTGCCGAGCGGCTGGATGGCTGGATCGCGCTGGGCGCAGAGGACATGGCCCGCGACACCATCGAGCGACTCCCGCCGGACCTCGCGGCGGCGTGGAGCCTCTACACCTCCGCCCTCGAGAACCCGGAGGGTGACGCGCCGGCGCCGCCCAGGCTACGGACGGCTCTCGTGCTGGTCGACGACGCTGCCGGAGGCTGGACCGATCGCTGGCTGACCGACTTCGACGCACGCTTCGGCGATCACCATCTCCCCTCGCGCGGCTGGGCGCAGGTGGTGCTGTGGTCGTCCGAAGAGCCGCAGGAGGAGCTCGTGCGCCGTCGGGTCGTAGCCGCCGCCTGGCGTGCCTGGGCGGTGGGCCGACGCGGACTTCCCCGAACACTGGACGACATGATGCGTCGCGACGGCTGGGGGCAGCGCCTCGCCGGCCGCAAGACGCAGCTGGAGGCCGAGGACCTCGCCTACACCCGCGAAGTGCTCGAGCCCCTGCGCATGTCGCGCGACCGACCGGTGCAGGTGGCCGCCTTCTACGGTGACGAGGCGGCGCGCGACACCGGCTACACCCCGCTGGGTCTCTCCGCGCGAGCCGGCTTCGAGCTCGCGCTCCACGAGACACCAAGCCTGTAGGCACCAGCCCGGGCGCAGGGAGAGCTGTGCCTCCTGTTATGCTTCTGCAGCATGAACTGGCCCGCTGGAGCACAGGCGCCGACGGGGAGGGAGGGACCTGAAGATGCTCCGTAGAACCGCAATGGTCGACACGCTCGGCCCGAGGCTCTCGTGCCTCGCGCTCATCCTGTGGCTGGCACCAGGCGCGGCCGTCGCGCAACCCGACTGCGGCAAGGCCACGCTCGACCTGGAGGTCAAGCCGGCGGCGCACATCCTGGCCAGCACACCGCCGCCACCGCTGTTCGAGCTCGAGCCGCTGGAGCTGCACCTTCGCGTTCAGGCGGCCACCGGGTTCGCGGCCTTCTCGCACGTCAACGGGCCAGACGCCCAGGGGCGGATCGAGGTCGTCCTCTACAGCGACTTCTCCGGCACGAGCGGCCAGCAGATCGAGAGGACGCGGCTCATTCAGGGTCCGCTCCTCCGCGCGGGAGCCTACGACCTCGCGCTCGTCCTGACGGACGACTCCGGAGACCGCAGCAACTGCAGCGTGCAGAGCCTCGAGGTTCTCCCGGGGCCGCGCCCGGACGTGGTGGTGTTTCCCGCCGAAGGCGACCCCTGCCCGAACGTCCAGCTGCGCTCCGCCACGTCGCTCACCGAAGGTGCAACCAACACCCTGCAGATCGAAGGCTCGTGGCCCGGCTTCGAGGTGATCCGCTGGTCGACCGTCGGACCGAGTGTCGATCACCGCGTGGTCGTCGAGGTGCTCGGCCGAAGCGCGGCCACCGACGCGGACGAAAGCATCGTTCTCCCCGTCGAGAACCTGCGCGAAGGAACCCATGCACTGATCGTCCGCCAGGTCGTCTCCGACACGCAGGGCAACGTGTCGAGCTCGGTGGTCTGCTCTCTCCCGAACCTCGAGGTCGCTGCGCCGACACGGCTGAGATCCGAGATCCAGGTGATCCCGATCGCGGCGCCGATCCCGGACAGCGACGACCTCTCCGTGAGCTTCCGCCTGCGCGGAGCGCGGGAGGGGTGCCCTGCCTTCCCGATCCTCTGGGATCGACAGCATGAGAGACTGACGATCGACCTGATCGAGGTCCCCGGCTGCGCGGCACCGGAGCGATTTCTGGATCGTACCGTCGGGCCGTATCGACTGCCGGCTGGACAGTACGTCGTCCAACTCCGCAACCTGAACCGCTTCGGCGCCACGCCGCTGCTGCTCTCGATGGTCCCCGTCACTCTGCAGGGCAACTTTTGGGCGGACGCCACGATTGGGGGCTCACCCTCCGGAGGGCTGGGGGCGACCGTGACCGCGGTCGTTCCAGGCGACTGCCAGCCGACGGACTGGATCGACTTCTTCGCAACCGACAGCCTGCGATTCGTCGGCACCGCCCCTCCCGGCTGCGACACGTCGAGTGCACCCGTCGCCATCGAGCGCGTCTTCGGAACCTATCCCGCCCCTGGTTTCGAGCCTCAGCGGGTCGTCGTACAGCTCGATCTCGGAAGCCACCTCCGCCCTCTGTTCTCCGCGACACGACCTCTGGAGCGAGTGAGGTCGGGCCCGTGCGGCACCGGGTTCTCGCCCGAGGCGTGCCTTCCAGGCCGCGAGACCGGTGACCAGTTCCGCGCACGCGCTTGGTTTGACGCGGGATCAGGGCGCACGGAGGCCCAGGTGGCCGCAGCCGGCCCCGAGGCAGGAGCGGCATTCACCTTCTTCGACGAGACCAACCCGGAGATCTTCCTGAAGGTGCTCGACGGCTGCGGCGTCAACGCCCACTGGTGGGTGTTCGTGTCGGCGCTCACCGACGTCGCCTTCGACCTCGAGATCTTCGACGGAGGGGCCGGCGAGCTCTGGACGACGTCCCACGCCGGCGGCACACTCGCAGCTCCGATCTCGGACATCGAAGCGTTTCCCTGCTCCGCGTCCGGCTAGCTCGGCGAGCCTTCGGGGCGATGCTCGCGCTCCATCGCGGAACCCGCTCGCTCAAAAAGTTGCCGACGAGGTCGCCGAGTAGGATCGCTCGCCCGAAGACAAGAGCGCCCGGCCACCGCACGCGGGGCCGGGCGCGATCCGCTCGTTACGCGAGCTCCTTCAAAAAGCTACTGTCCGCCGGCTCCGGCCGCCGCGGCGTCGTTCTGCATGGGCTGACCGTTCACAGGCAGAACGATCGGGTCGACGCCCGTCTCCTCCTTGTCGCCGTAGGTCAACGTGCCCTTGAGATACCCCTTGTCGTCGAGCTCCGCCACGATCGTGGTGGTGATGGCGCTCGCGTCCGCCGTCGGGAACTGGGTGTGCACCTCGAGCTTGTCGCCGCTCCACCGGAAGTCGTCGAGCGTGACCGTGGTCATGCCGTTGCCCTGCACGATGTAGGCCCAGCCTTTGCCTTCTTTCGGCACGTAGAGCCCCACCGGCAGGAAGCCCGGAACGAGGTAGGAGTCTTCGGCGGGGTGCGCGGAGAGCAGCTCGGTGAGCTTCGCCGGGGCATCGCTCATCTGGTGATAGATGCGGTCCGGCCGAGCCTCGACGGCCTCGAAGAACGCCACGAACATCTCGTTGAAGGTGTCGCCGCGGTAGATGACCTCCTGCTCGGGATCCGGATTCGCCGGGTTCTCTTCGGAGTTGTCCCACACGGCGGTCACGTCGAGGCGACTTCCGGCCGGAATGTCGATCGGCTCGGTCGGGTAGTAGAGCCACTGCCAGTTGTAGTCGTAGCGCGGCACGTCGAGCAGGTTCTCGACACGGCCGTCGGGATACGTGAGGTCGTAGCGCATCGCCTTGCCCCGCACGTGCATGTGCGGGCTGAAGGCGAGGATCTGCATGTCGTTGTCGAACAGGTGGAAGCCGCGAATGGCGTAGTCGCCGTCACCCGGCGGAATGCGGATGCCGGTGTTCACCACCGCCATGGTCGCCACTTCCTTCTCGAGCTCTCCCTCGCCGAAGTAGATGCCGACCTGACTCACGTCCGACGTGGCCTCACCAAACGGGTGGTAGTGGTTGTCGAAGAGGATCTTCGCACCCGGCTTGAGCTGCCGACCCATGCCTTCGGGGAACACATAGGGCTGCATGCCCGCCGTCCAAACGCCGAAGATGCCATTGGCGTTGCCTTCGCTGCGGTCGAACTCGCCCCGACCGTCGGCGCCGGCGGCGCCGTTGTTGTAGGTGGCGAGGAAGTGATGGGTGGCGCGACGGTCACCCGGCTTGAACTGGATGGCCTTGACCCACTTGGTCTCCTCGAGCTGATCGAGGGTGACCCACTGCTTCGGGAACAGGTCGGGGCCGTCTGCCGGAACGTCGACCCGGTCGAGCGTGATGATCATGTCGGGCTCCCCGAGCACCCATCCGTCGTTGAACGTCGGCACGTCGGGCATGTAGGTGTCGCCCTGCGGAGCACCACCCTTGACCCAGGCAACGACGGTGTCGATCTGATCCTGGGAGAGCGACATGTCGTGCTGCCACTTCACCCTGTCCGACTCGGGGCTGAACGGAGGCATCCGGCGGCTCTCCACCTGGCGCGCGATCGAGCGGGCCCACGGGCGCGTCTCCTGGTAGCTGAGCAGCGACATCGGGGCCACCTCGCCGGGGCGGTGGCACGTCACACACTTCTCGAAGAAGAGCGGTGCGATGTCCTTCGTGTAGGTTGGTGCTTCGGCCGGAACGGCCGCAGCAGCGACAGCGGGAAGCGCAAGCAGACAGGCGGCAAGAACGAGCAGATGTCTCAAAGAAGGTCTCCTTCTTCTTCCTGAGCCGCGCCGAGGGCCGCGAGGGGCCAGCGGCGATCGCGCCTCATGTGCGGACGCGGTCTGAACTGTGCTGTGGGGCGACTCCTAACGGTACCAGAACGGAGATTCGGACACTTCGTCCGTCCCGGTCACACAGCGACTCACTCCGGCAGCGGCATCTGCTCGCTTTCCGACTCGCGCGCCTGCGAAAACACGGGAACCGGCGTCTCGCTGCGCACCTGCTCGAGCCAGAAGACACCGTCGTAGGGCAGGCTGTTGCCTCGCGTCCCCACGAAGTCGAGATCGCCGTCCCCGTCCAGGTCGCGGGCGATGAACTTGTCGAACATGCCGCGCTTGCGCCGCGAGACGTCATGACGCTGCCATACGCCGTCCACCGTTCCCGGATTCTGGAACCACGCGAGGCGGCCGAGCGCCTGATCGACCGCGACATCGCCATCGAAGGCGCGCTCCCCCGAGCTGTAGGCGCCGCCAAACAGATCGAGATCGCGGTCGCCGTCGATGTCGGCGGCCGCAAAGCCGACGAGGTTGTCCGGTCGCAACGTGCCGATGACCCGGAGGCGCCAGAGACCGTCGGGCGTCGGAGGCTGCTCGAGCCAGACCAGCTCGCCGCTGTACTCGCGCAGCGCAATGTCGAGCCGCCCGTCGCCGGAGAGATCGAGAAACGCCATGTTGAAGCCGTTGACCAGCGCCGGTGAGTCCACCGCGTGCGGCGGCCGCCGCTCCGGGGGTGTTGCGATCGGGCTCTCGATCTCGACGCGGTGCTCGGTGAACGCGATCGCGCCCTCGGTGAGGTTCTCGAACCAGAAGATCCGCCCCTCGCCGGTGGACCCACCCACGATGTCCAGATCGCCGTCGCCGTCGAGGTCGACCGGCTGGGAGTTGATCGGCCAGATCACGCGGGTGAGCTCGTGCTCGGTCCAGTTGCCCGCGAACGGGTCGTCGGTGACGTCGTACCAGGAGATCGGAAAGGTGGCGTCACTCTGCCGGTCCGGGCTCTGCGCCCCTTTGTTGGGGGTCACGATCTCGGGGCGGCCGTCGCGGTCGAAGTCGGCCGCGAAGACGCGGATGTACGAGCCGCGATTCTGTGTCGGCACCACGATCTTCCGCGGCCAGTCCCCAACGCGCAGCGCTTCCGAATCGGCCCCTGGGTTCTCGAAGACGATGAGGTGCGCCAGCTCGCACGCCACCACCGCGTCCAGGTCGCCGTCGCCATCGAGATCGGCGAGGGTCACGTCCTCAGGGGCCCCCACCTCCTCGCCTTCGCCGAGGGTGGCGAGCTCCCACCGGAGCGGGTCGCCCGTTCCGAACGCCAGCCGCACGTGCCCGTCGGGGGTGCCGTCGTACTTCGTGTCCGACTCGTGCACCGACACGATGTCGAGGTGCCCGTCGCCGTCGAGGTCGCCCATCTCCAGGCCGTCCGCGCCGCTGATCGGCACGCCGGAGATCGACTCGTCGTCGATGAGGTGTTCGCGCCAAGAGATGAAGAGCCCGTCCTCGGTCTGTGCCCGCGTCGGCGCGCCCGCAACTGTCTCCGGCGCACTCGCGTCCGCGGTCTCCGGCTGGTCTCCCGGCGAGGGACAACCCAGGGCCAGGAGCGGCAGAAGGAAGAGTGAAGTCTTGCGCGGGGCTTGCATGGGCATACCTTCAGGTCTGAGCGCGGGGCGCGCGAACGGAGCGATGTCGCAGACTACCGCGACGTTCACGTGCCTTGTTCGGGCGCTACTCGGGCGGGGACTCAGAGAGACGACGCACGAGCGTCGCCGCCTGGAAGAGCAGCGCAAAGTCATAGAGAGACTCGTCGGAGAGTCGCCGCAAGACGGAGGCCTTTGCCGCATTGAGGAGCTCGAGATCCTCCCGGGCGCACGCGCTCCAGAACGCTGATGACCGACCCTTCGAACTCGAGGTCAGCAGAGGCCGCCGTCGCCTCGAGGCGTGCACGGAATGCGCTCTTCTCGGAGTCGGCTGCGCTGCCGAAACGACGCTGAGCGTCTTGCAGGACATCACGAGCGCCCGCGAGCTCCGCAAGACCCGCAGTCGCCGCCGCTACCACTTCAGGGTGCTCCGACTCGGCCAGAATCTCGAGTACAGGGCGCCCTTCAGGGGCGAGGCCGCGAGCTCCTTCGACCATCCCGAGCTGCTCCTCGGGACCTGTGCTCTCCGCTAAGCTCCTCTCGATCCAGCCCAGCACAGGCGTGTGTCCCAGGGTACCTGCAGTCCTCCACGCTTCAGCCTTCGCCGCGCTGCAGGCTGCGCTCTCAATGAGCGACTTCAGCTCGCGCGGGAACTCACGCGGGAGGAGGAAGCCGAGCACTCTCGCTGAGTTTCTACGCTCGATGCAGGAGCCACGTTGAAGCTTGCCGAGGAGGACAGGAGTCAAGTCGGCTCCGAACGGCCCAAGCACGAAGAGCAGGCCAAGATCGAGGTCGATCGGTAGCGAATGCGCCGGGATCACGGCGGACAGGGCGGACAAGCCGAGGATTCTCAGCACGGCGTCGAGGCATTCGGTGCAACGGGACGCAGCCATCGCGGATGCCAGGTTGAAATAGGCGTCTGGGAAGGCTGATGGATCCGCCCGAGCGACCCACGGAACAACCTCCAGCAGTTCGTCTTCCTCCGCGTCGTCGTTCAGGAGAACGAACAACTGAGAGAGCTCGAGTAGAAGGAAGTGGTCTTCGAGCTCGGCATCGAGTGCGTCACGTATCTGCAGTCGCGCTTCGATCGGGTGCTGAGACAGCGTTTCCAGCGCTTCGTGCAACCGCTGTTCGAGCTTCCGGCCCTCGGCATCGTTCAGCGTCGAGAGCTGGACGTCCCTCAGTCCATCGATCACCGACCGGACCTTCGTCTTCGCGTCCGGGCCGGTCGCCGGCTGAATCCCCATCGCTAGAGACAGAGTGGCGGCGAGGACACGCGTGACGAGGTGGATCGCCATCCGCTAGCTCGACTCGGGGCCTCTGTCGAACTGCGGCAGGCCTTCTCCGTCGGAGGGGCACCAATCCGGCTTCGACCGCACCCAGAGCTCCATCTCCGGAGGGGGGATCTCCCCACGATCGATCACGCCCAGGGGGATCCCGACGATGTCCGGATACTCGATCGACTCGAACCACACGGGCGCTCCACACGCCCTACAGAAACAACGGATCCCCCTGCCCGAGTCGAAGCGCCCCACGTGCTTTTCACCTTGGCGCGTCATGCCGGCAGTCTTCGCCATTGCCCAGGTCGCAGGAGAGGTTCCGGAGAACTTGCGGCAGTTCGTGCACCAGCAGCGACGCACAGCGGTGAGTTCGCCGCGAAGCACAAACGTCACGGCGCCACACAGGCACGAGCCCTCGACCGTGCCTTGATCGCTCGATTCTCCTGAACCCATCTCTCCACCCTCCTTCGAGGCCCTCTGCCTTCTGGCGACGGCTTGCTCCGACGAGGCCTGATCCTAGCCTCCGTCCCTCGGCGGCGGGACCTGACACACTCGATGCGCCGACCCCTGGAGGACCTTGCCATGAGCCGCCTACACCGCCTGCATCACCTCGTGCTCCCGGCACTCGCGCTGGGAGCGCTGGCATGCCAGGCCCCGGTCGCGGAGCCGCCTCCCTCCCCCGAGCCGGAGGCCCCTCCGACCGGCGTGGTCGATCCGGCGGGCGACGGCGAGCGACGGCTCCGCGATCCGTGGGGACGCATGCGCGACTTCGGCAGCGACACGCAGCGCGAGCCCGGGCCGATCAACGTGCAGCGCCTCGGCGGCGATCTCGGCTGGAGCGGCATCCCTACCTTCTTCCATCTGCCAGTGGCGTTCACCCAGGAAGACCTGATCGCCGGCTCCGTCGACGTTGCGATCATGGGCGCACCGGTCGACATGGGCTCCGGCATGCGCGGCGCCGCCTTCGGGCCGAAGAACTTCCGCGGCTCCGACATCTACAGCGGCTGGGGCAACTTCAGCGAGCCCCACATGCACGTGATGGTCGACTGGCGGAAGGACCTCCGGGTGGTCGACTACGGCGACGCGCCCGTCGACTTCCTCAGCCTCGAGAACAGCATGCCCGGAATCCGCCGCATGGTGCGCGAGATCGCTGATACGACGGCGATTCCGTTCGTGGTGGGAGGCGATCACTCCATCGAGTACCCGAACGTGGCCGGCATTGCCGACGTGTACGGCAAGGAGAACGTCGGCGTCATCCACTTCGACGCCCACTACGACGCCGGGGCGAGCAGCGACGGGCACCTCATCTCCCACGGCCGGCCCATCCGGCGGCTCATCGAAGAGGGGCACGTGCTCGGCAAGAACTACATCCAGGTGGGGCTGCGCGGCTACTGGCCCGGAGAGGACGGCTTCCGCTGGATGCGCGAGCAGGGCTTCCGCTACCACACCATGGCCGAGATCGAAGCCGACGGCTGGGACAAGGTGATGAAGAAGGTGCTCGCCGAGGCGAGCGACGGCCCCGAGTACCTCTACGTGTCGCTCGACATCGACGTGCTCGACCCGGCGTTCACGCCAGGCACCGGAACCCCCGAGCCCGGCGGCCTCTACCCGCGCGAGATGTTCCCGCTGATCCGTCGCCTGTGCGCGGAGAACAACCTCGTCGGCTTCGAGCTCGTCGAGCTCAACCCGCTCGTCGATCCTGGCTACACCACCGCGCTCAACGCCAACCGCCTCGTGCAGGAGTGCCTGACCGGCATCGCGATGCGCAAGAACGGGATCGAGGGGAAGAACTACTACAGCCCGCTGACGCGGAGGCATGGCCGACCGTAGGTCGCGGCTCAGACGAACACCCTCGTCAGCCACTCGAGAATCGTCGCGCCCATCGGGCGCATGAAGACGAGATCCGAGACGAAGAACCACAGGAGCCTCTCCTACGCTTCGGCGACCAGACGTCGCGTTCCCTCACGCCACCCTAGCCCCGAAGCCGCCCCGTGATCCGGCACAATGCCGCAAATCGCCCTTGCCGACAGGGCGACCGTACGCGCCTCGACCCATGGACCTCAGGAGCCCCTCCATGCTCGAACAGTTCAAGGTACCCGACGACATCGCCGTGCGAGTTCCGGAGGCCGACATGCGCCGTGCGACGGAGGATGCCTTCCAGGCACTCGGTATGTCCGAGACCGACGCGGCCGCCTCGGCCGACGTGCTGCTCTACGCCGACATCCGCGGCATCGACTCCCACGGCGTGTCGAACATGATGCGGGCCTACGTCTGGCTCTTCAGCGAGGGCCACCTCGACCCGAAGGCGGTAGCCGAGAAGACCCAGGACCAAGGCGCCGCGATCCGCTACGACTGCAAACAGGGCCTCGGCCTCGCACAGAGCCGTGCCTTCATGGAGGAGACGATCGAGCGCGCGAAGACCACCGGCGTCGCCGTGCTCAACGCATCCAACGGCGGGCACTACGGCGCATCGGCCTACTACGCCCACATGGCGCTCGAGCACGACATGATCGGCATGTCCATGACCACGGGTGGCGTGCTGGTGGCCCCCACCCAGGGCGCGGAGCGCATGCTGGGCCTCAACCCGCTCGGCATCGCGGTCCCTTCGAGCCAGGAGGTGCCGTTCATCTTCGACGCGTCGATGAGCTCGGTCGCGGGCAACAAGATCTCGCTGCTGAAACGCATCGGCGGCACGGTGCTGCCGGGCTGGATCAGCGACGCAGACGGCGCCCCCATCATGGAAGAGGCGGAGGTGCCCGAGGGCTTCATGATGCTGCCGCTCGGCGGCACCCGCGAGATCGGCTCGCACAAGGGCTACGGGCTCTCCATGATGGTGGAGACCCTCACCACCATGCTCGCGGGCACGGGTGGCGGACCGTTCCGCCGCGCCGGCGTGTCGCACGTGTTCATGGCCTTCCGTGTCGAGACCTTCTCCGACCTGGCCACCTTCAAGGCCGACCAGGACGAGTACCTCCGCGCGCTGCTCGAGTGCAAGCCGGCACCCGGTGAGGAGCGCGTGGTCTACCCCGGCATCCCCGAGCACGAAGCCGAGCTCGACCGCCGCGCCAACGGCATTCCGTACCACCCCGAGGTGCTCGAGTGGTACCGCAAGACGATGGACGATCTCGGAGTGCCCTGCGAGCTGCCCTGATCAGGCGGGACCACGGCTTCGCTACGACGACACCAGCGCGAAGCGGACCGTCCTCCATTCCGCGTTGCTCGACGTCGCGCTCTCCTCCTCCTCGAGGTCCGTCTCGAACGGACGCCGGACGCTGTTGCCGGAAGGGTCCTCGAGGCGGGGGTCGACCCGCAGCTCGTAGCTGCCCGCGCGCCAGCGCTCTTCGGGAACCAGCTCGAGGGTGCTTCCACCGCGGACGACTCGAAGGGTGGTCGCCACGACCCGCTGTTCGAGCTCGATGCGCAGAGACCGCGCCAGCATCCCTCGATCGAGCACCTGCCCCGGGTCGATCCCGAGCGGGTCGAGGGTGCCGACCGCCGGCAGATCCAGAACCCACTGCGCCGGGCGCGGCTGCTCGTGATCCGCCGGACCGACCTCGTAGGTCGAGCGGTGCACGGCGCCGAGTGGCGCGCCCGCGGCGCTGGGCCACGCCGCGTCGAGCACCAGGGAGAACGACGGGCGCCCTTCGAGCGGCCGACCCTCCTCCCGATTCGGAACGAGCCCGCTCTTGATCCGCCCGGGGTCGAAGAGCAGGGTCAGGCGCGTCCCCGACGGGTCCCAGAGCTCGTGGTCGAGCTCGAGCAGCCCTAGCTCGATCTCCTGCCCACGCTCGTCCTCGAGCCGAAGGTGATCCCAGGCCACTCCCTGGCGCATCGGCTCGCTGAAGTGCACGTACATGCGCAGGAGGTTCTCCGGGAGAACGGACCCGCTGGGGTAAAAGGCGACCACCTCCGGCCTCGTCGGCACCTCGGCCTCGATGTGAAACTCCAGCGTCTCGCT
Source organism: Candidatus Multivoraceae bacterium (assembly GCA_965223385.1). Taxonomy (GTDB): domain Bacteria; phylum Acidobacteriota; class Thermoanaerobaculia; order Multivoradales; family Multivoraceae; genus JBCCLJ01. Next base: position 39,006 of record CBDCWR010000007.1, read on the forward strand.
CTCGAACGAACGGGGGCGCCTCGACCACTCCGCGAGCGCGTCGCCGTCGAGCGAGGCGAGGTAGCGGACGCCCGTCATGAACGGGAAGCTGGGCTCGAACGTCAGAGCCAGCCCCTCGAGCGCCACGGTGCCGTGCACGAAGACCCGGTCGACCTCCCTCTCCTCGGGTTCGCCCAGCACCTCGACCCGAAGGGCCTGCGACGCGTCGCGCCCGACGGGGGAAGCCCCCAGCTCTTCCACGAGGTCCTCGGGCAGCAGTGCCTGCACCACGCCACGATCCTCGTCGAACCGCAGCGAGGCGGCCTTCGGCTCGTGCGCGCAGCCCGCCGCTACGAGGGCGAGCGCAACCGCCACGGACGAGGCGAGCCGAAGGCGGCGCGGCACCGGGCCCGACATCCGAGATTCTGGAAGCGGACGCACGCGCCGCACGAGCGCTACGGCAGAGGAACGGTCTGCAGCTTCGCGCCGCTGTCACTCTCGATGAGCAGGAGCGAATGCCTCGCGTCGAGCCGATCGAGCTGGGTGACGTTCTCGAGCTCGGCAATCGTCTCGTACTTGAGTCCCGCCTTGTCGGCGATCCGGCTGGTGATGCCTTCCTGCTGCTCGATGGACGACAAGTCGACCTTCATGACGCCGCGGCTGCTGTTGGCCATGAGTGCGTAGTCCTGCCCGCCTTCGCTGTACACGATCATGTCGAGCGGCCGGTTGCGGTTGCCGAGCTCGGCGACCGTCGTGCCGCGCACCTCCGCCCCGTCGGTGAGGTCGGAGACGGGGAACGTCACGAGAGGCGTGCAGGTGTAGGCCGCCAGCACGTGCGCCGTGCCGCCGATGTCGTAGGTGGTCAACGTGCGCACCGGCGCGTGGGTCTCCCACTTGCCGTGGGCGCCGTGGTACACCTCGATCCCCGCTCCAGCCTTCGCCGCCTTGAAGGGGAAGTCGAGCGTGTGCATGCGCGACGAGAACTCCTCGTTGGAGAGCCCGGCCACCAGCACCTTGCCCCCCGCGTAGGCGATGTCGGTGATCGCCTGCATGCGCAGCGGACGCCCGCGCCGGTCTTTGGCCTCTTCACCCACAGGGTTCGGCAGCTCGAGCTTCGAGTAGGAGACCTCGTCGAGCGAGAAGAGATCGACCTTTCCCGACGCATCGACCGTCACGACCGCCGCCTGGGCCTCCGGGCCACTGCCGCGGGCGACCGAAAGATAGGCGCGCCCGCTCTTCGGGTGCACGGCGAGATCGACGATGCGGATCTCGCCCTTCGGGCTACCAAGCAGCGCTGCAACCTTGGCGTCGACCCCGTCGAGCGCGATCGCGCCCGGCGAGCCGGCGTCACCCGAGCTGTCTACGGCAAAAAGCGCGCCCGACAGCGAGTCGCCCAGAAACAGCACACCGTCCGGGCTGAAGGCGAGCGGGCCGGCGGACCGGACCGGCACCTTGCCGGTGGTCTGGCCGTCGCCGAGCGTCATGCCGGCAACCAGCGGTGCCGTGGCCACGGTGAGCGCCGCCGCAGCGGCAAGGAGGAACAACGAGGCTTTGCGAGGCATCCGTGTCTTCATGCGTCGACTCCTCTCAGGACTCTTGCGGCTGCCGCCGCCGGAGCAGTGCTACGTCTTGGGTCCGGGGTCGACCATGCTAGCAGCGGGCCAAGGCCTCGCGTGATGTGAGGCGTTCGCAGCCTTCTCCGTCGTCAGGAGACGCGACGGCCGCGTGGCCAGCCAGGCGTGCGCCCTCCATCGGGAGGCCCTGGAATGCGCCGGGCATTCACACCCGCTTCCTTCAACAGCCAGTACACGAAGGAATTACTGGTCCATCGCTTCGGGTCGCGACCCTCGTCGAACGAGTTGTAGGGGTCCAGGGGTACCTTCTCGAAGAGCTCGACGATCCGCCGAGCTTTGGCGCAGTCCCGCGACACGAGAATCGTCCAGAGAGCGGTCTCTTCGTCTTCGACCTTGCCGTCTTCTACCTTCCAGAGGGAATAGTCGAGATCGAGCTTGTCCTCTTCGTCACTCCCCTTCACAGGGCGCGTTGTGAGCTGGCCCACCGTCGGGGAGCTCGAGGAGGGTGACTGCATCTCCAACACGAAGCGGCGACAGACCCCGTCCCCGTCCCGGTATTGCACTTCGAGCGCCGAGTGATACCAGTCGTAGTCGCGGGGGTTCTCGAGCTCGAAGTCTGCCACGAGAGTGAGCCACCACGTGGAGACCGGTACGTAGTAGACACGAACGAAGCACGGGCAGTCCTCTGGCTCGCCGTGGGGTCGGTCACTCTGATCCTCTGGCTCTCTCCCCATCGGCGGGAGCTCGTAGGGTGCACCCGCGCAGCACCGCTCATAGTGATCTCCAGGCACCCGTAGTTGGATGAACTGCGTCGAGACATTTCCCGCGTGATCCCACTGTGTCAGCACGAGGAGGAACTCACGCTCCTTGTTGATCGCGGAGCACGGAATGCAAACGCTGAAGTCGCGCGACACCTTGCGGGATCTCGACTGGCGGGACTCCTCCCGGCTCGGAATCCACACGAGCTGGTCGCCCGTTAGGTTGCCGAGAATCTGAAGCCCGCCGCCGTTGTTCGGCTTCGCCACGTGCAGCCGAGCTCGCCGGAGGCCTGACGACTCGTCGCCTGACTCGTTGTCGCGCACCTCGACACGGACGAGGACGCGGACACCCGGAACCTCGACTCCCGGCGCGAGGTGACCGAGGACCGCCGTGCAGCATTCACATCGGATCAGCCGCGCGCGCTCCAGGACCGGGGCATCGTCCTCCGAGTCGCCTTCTTCGATGGCCAATCCGTGCGGCTCTTGCGGCTCGGCGTCACTGATCCACGGGAGACGGTCTTCCAACCTCTCGACGAGCTCCTCCAAATCGATCGGCATCGTGTCCTCCTCGGTCAAACGAGGGACGAGCTGAGCGCCCCAGCGGACGTGCGTCGGCCCGAACCCCAACGTCCGAGTCAAGCCAGATGCTACGCTCCTACGCCCTCACCACAATCCAGACCCCCGCAGATGTACCTGACGGGACCCCGAAGAGAAGGACGGTCGGCCCATGCGCAGCGCACGGCTCACGGACACCACTCGCCCCAGCTCGTTCGGGCTCGCAAGCGACGCGTGTCTCCTCGCTGTGGTCACGTTCTTCCTCAGCGTGAGCGCTTTTGCCCAGCCCTCCGACTTTCCGCCGGTCACCGACGCGATGCTCGAGAGCCCTGCTCCTGGCGACTGGCTCATGTGGCGGCGTACGCAGGACTCGTGGGGGTTCAGCCCGCTCTCCGAGATCGACCGCAGCAACGTCCGGAAGCTGGGCCTGGTCTGGACGCGGCCACTCGCCGAAGGCACGAGCGACATCACGCCGCTCGCCTACGGCGGCATGCTCTTCGTGCCCCAGGTGAGCGACATCATCGAAGCCTTCGACGCGGCCACCGGCGATCGCCACTGGCGCTACGAGCGCGAGCTGCCGGAGAGCATCTACGCCCGGGTGGGGTTCAACGCGCGCAACAACCGCAACCTGGCGATCTACGGCCGCACGATCATCAACACGAGCGACGACAACTTCATCTTCGCGCTCGATGCCCTGACCGGGGAGACGGTCTGGGAGACGAAGATCCTCGACTACGAGACGCAGTCGGCGACGCACAGCTCCGGGCCGATCGTCGCCGGAGGGCTCGCCATCTCCGGACGCAGCTGCCGACCCTGGGGCGGACCCGACGCCTGCATCATCACCGCACACGACGCCAAGACGGGCGATGAGGCGTGGCGGCGGCGCCTCATCCCGGCCCCGGGGGAGCCTGGTGACGAGACCTGGGGCGACGTCGCGTACGAAGACCGGCAGCACGTGGGCAGTTGGATGGTGCCGAGCTACGACCCGGAGCTCGGCCTCGTCTTCGCCGGAACCTCCGTCACGTCCCCGGCACCCAAGTTCCTGCTCGGCGGCACCGACAAGTCGCACCTCTACCACAACTCCACCCTCGCACTGGACATCGAGACCGGCGAGATCCGCTGGTACTACCAGCACCTGAACGACTCCTGGGATCTCGACCATCCGTTCGAGCGCATACTCGTGGAGACCCGGGTCGCACCCGACCCCGACGAGGTTGCGTGGATCAACCCCAGCCTCACGCCCGGCGAGACGCGCAAGGTGGTGACCGGTATTCCCGGCAAGACCGGCATCGTGTACACGCTCGACCGCGCGACCGGCGAGTTCCTGTGGGCCAACCCGACCGTGCCGCAGAACGTCATCCAGGACATCGACGGACGCACGGGTGCGCCTCGGATCAACCGGGAGATCGTGTTCGAGGAGATCGAGCAGGAGGTGCACGTGTGCCCGACGTGGACCGGCGGCAAGAACTGGGAGGCCGGCTCCTACAACCCGATCAACAACACGATGTACTTCCCGCTGCGCAACACGTGCGCCACGATGCTCGCCACGCGCAACTTCGAGAGCCGCCGCGCGCGAGCGCTCACGAAAGGCGGGCAGGCTGGCCTCGAGATCTACTCGCTCGCCGCGCGCCACGAGCTCGCCCCGGGCGTGGAGCACCAGGGCACCGTCCGGGCCATCGACGCGTCGACGGGCGAGACGCGGTGGCTCCACGAGCAGGAGGCGTGGACCCTTTCGCTCGTGGCGACGGCCGGCGGCCTCGTCTTCGGCGGTGACGGCTACGGCCGATTTCGCGCCTTCGACGACGACACCGGGGAGATCCTGTGGGAGGTGAACCTCGGCTCCGCGGTGGTCGGCTACCCGATCAGCTTCGCCGTGGGCGGGCGCCAGTACATCGCCGTTGCGACGGGGAGCGGCGCACCCGACGTGGTGAAGAAGGTGCAGGTACCCAGAGGAAGCAGCCTCTTCGTCTTCGCGTTGCCGCGCTAGCCGGACGCGTCGGGTAGAGTCCTGCCCGCCCGCAACGAACCCCCTCGCCATGCCCCTCCGCCTCGGTCTCCTCTCCGACACACACCTGCCCGAGTCGCGCTCGGAGCTCTGGCCGCACGTGTTCGAGGCGTTTGATGGCGTCGACCACATCCTGCATGGTGGGGACGTGCACGACTTCGCACTCCTCGACGAGCTCGAGCGCATCGCGCCGGTCTTCTGTGCGCGCGGGAACGGCGACGACGGCGAAGGGGGCCGGGTCCGGCAGCCGGACGACCCCCGCGCACGTTATGCGTGGACCCTCGAGTTCGAGCAGGTCACGGTGGGCCTGACGCATTTCATCCCGGTGGAGCCGAGCAATTCACCGCGGCTCCAGCTCGCCCACTTCCTGGAGCGCTTCTTCCCCGAGAAGCGGCCCGACGTGATCGTCTCCGGCGATTCGCACAAGGCGATCGTCAAGGAGATCGACGGCATCCTGTGCGTGAACCCCGGGTCGCCGACCTATCCACACCACTACGACACGCAGCTCGGCACAGTGGGGTTTCTCGACATCGACGGCGCACGCGCCGACGCGTCGCTCTTTCGCCTCACCAGCGAGGGCCTCGAGGCCTACGATCCGGCCGTGCCGGCTGCGCAGCAGTTCGGCTGACGCTCACGCAGCCATCGTTCAGTTCAGGTAGCCCAGGCTGCGCAGCGACTCCTCCTCGGCCCCGCTCAGCTTCCCGGCCGACTCTCCCGGTGCGCGTGGGCCCGTCGACCTCAGGAACGAATGCAGCCTGGCTGCCAGCTGCGCGGTGGACGGGTCGCCCGCCTCGAGCAGATCGTTCCGCTCTTCCGGGTCGAGGCGCAGATCGTAGAGCTCCTCCCGCGATGAGAGCTCGTCGAAGATGTACTTGTAGTTGCCGAAGTAGACACATCTCGCGTCGCGATCTCCGGTGGACGACGACGCCTCCACCAGAATCGGGCGAGGCGCCCCGACATCGTCCAGGAGACTCGTGGAGTCGCTCATGGAGCTGCGCGGGAAGCCGGCGATCCGAGCCAACGTGCCGGCGACGGCGCGGGTCTCGACCACCCGGGACACCGGCTCTGGCGACCAGGCGATCGAGGTCCCGCTGAGCACGAGCGGCACCGCAAGGACCTCCTGGTCGGCGAAGCCGTGACCGTAGCGGCCACCTTCACCGAACAACTCGCCGTGGTCCGCGGTGACGACCACGACGTCGGGGCGCGACGACTCTCGGGCGTGCCAGGCCTCGAGGAGGCGGCCGATCTGCGCGTCGGTGGTTGCGATCTCCTCGTCGTACAGGTCCAGGACGTGGGCGAGCTCCTCGTCGGAGACGTCCGTGTGCCGCAGAGTGCTCTCCCGGTAGGCCGACCGGAAGACGCCGGTCTGAGCGATGGACTGATCGTCGTGATCGACATACGAGGAGTGCGGATCGAAGTAGTGCACCCAGAGGAAGACCGGCCGATCCCCTGCGCCTGCAAGCCACCGTACGGCGACGTCGGTCAGACGCGGGGACGAGATCTCGAGGTGGGACTCCACGTGTCGATCGGAGAACATCTGAAAGCCCTGCGCCAGACCGTAGCGCCGGCTCGACAAGACGTGGCTCGTCACGGCACCCGTCGCGTAGCCGGCGTCGCGCGCCACCTCGGCCAGGGTCGTCTGCGCGCGCGGCAGCCGAGAGCCGAAGCTCGTCGCGCGGTGCTCGTGGGGATGACGCCCGGTCAGAAGACTCGCCAGGCTCGGCAGCGTCCACGACGCGGGAGCCACGGCGCGATCGAAGACGATCCCCTTCGCGGCCAGCGCGTCCATGTGGGGCGTGTACGAAGGAGAGGCCCCGCCGAACCCCACCCGGTCGGCACGGAGGGTGTCGATCGTGACCAGGAGGACATCCGGTGCATCGGGCGCCGGCTGCTCCCGCGTGAGATCGACTCCGACACCGACGAGGGCTGCCATCGCCATCATCAGCAACGTCCAGCGCGGCCAATGCACCGGATGTGGCTCGCGCCACGTTCTCTGCAGCAGGAGCGCGACGCCCGCAATCATCAGCAGCGCCACGGCAAGAATGACCAGGGGCAACTCTCCCAGTCCGACCGCCTGCACCTGGTGCCACCCACGCCACGGCAGGGCCTGGTTCCACGAGAGCACCGCGCCGACGCCGAGGGTCAACAGGCGCGTCGTGACGCTCCCCGCCCACGACACGCGGGGAAGGGCACGCGAGGCGCTCCATCCGCCGAGCCATCCCACGGTGAGTGCCACGAGCGCGATGAGGAGCGACGCCCGCAGAGTCTCGCCCAACTGCGCCAGGGCAAGTGACCCCAACCCCGCTCCGATCCAGCCGTTCGCCCAGGTGTTCTCCGCAGACGCAGCCAGGCCCAGGCCGAGGGGCAGGAGCCCGCAGCGGAGCCAGTCCCTGGTATCCGAGCGCATCGATCTGGGTCGCTTTGCGGTAAGGTTCGTCACGCGCACGCCACTCTACCGGCGCCGAGCGCCCACCCTGCTGGCCGACCTCACTGGACCCGCGCGGCGCGCGAGACGGCCCTACGCGTCGCCACCGATCGTCTCGCCGATGTCGCGCGCGGTGAGCCAGCTGCCGTCGGCCTGTTGCTCGTACTGCGACAGCCAGTTCACGTAGGACGTGATCGTCTCGCCGCCTTCGCCGACACGCTCGCACACGTCCACACCCCAGCCGACGGCCGCCGAGCCGACCTGCATGAACTCGGAGTGCTCGCCGTTGCAGGTGACGTCGTTCTCCGCGAACTCGGCCTCGAAGTACCTCTGGATCGCAGCGCGACCCTTGGCTCCGTTTTCGAGATCACCCACGCGGCCGTCCTCCGTGAACTGCGCCGCCAGGCCCGCCGCGTCCTCGGCGTTGTACGCCTCGTAGAACGCCCGCAGCGCCGTGCGCGCCCACTCCGGCGCACCACCGGAGGGATCGGTGTTCACCGAGAAGTCGCTGTGCACCCGCCAGGCGCCGTCGACCTTCTGATGGATCGTGGCGTAGCGTCCCACGGCTTCGCCGTTGTCGAAGTTCCCCATCTCCACGGCGAGGTCGCCCGAGGCCGACATGAGGATCTCGTCGGCGGAGAAGCCTGCCTCGCCTCCTGCGCTCGTGGCGTAGCTGCGGGCAAACGCGGCCTCGAGTGCAGCCGTGCCTTTTGCCGGCGGCTGGTTCTCCCAGTAGATGGCGCCGTCGGGGCCGAAGAGAGCCGCGACACCGGCGGCGTCCTGCTGCTGGTCGAGCGCCTGCCACGTCTCCGAGTTGGCGCGGATGGTGGCCACCTCCGCTTCGACATCCACGCTCGGCGCACAGGCCAGCGTGAAGAGGGCGACCAGAGCGAGAGCGAACAGTGCACGAACCATGATTCACCTCCGGGTGAAGAGATCTCTCGGGCGAAGGGACGACTCGAATCACAACTTCTGCCTCCTTAGACGGACCAGAAGTCCGCCTTGATTCATCGGGGCGGGCGCTTGCATGAGCGGACGCGGCTGCGGAAGCATCGAACGATGAAGTTCAACCACATCGGCATCCCCACGAAAAGCCGCTTCGAGAGTGAGATCGACCTACCCCACCTCAAAATCACGGTCTCGGATCACGAGAACAACCCGTACGGGCTGCAGTGGATGCGCTACCACGACGACGCGCCGTACCCGGATCTCGTGCAGACGGTTGCGCACGTCGCGTTCGAGGTGGACGACCTCGACGCCGCGCTCGAGGGACAGAAGGTGCTGATCGAGCCCAACAGCCCCAGCCACGGCCTGACGGTGGCGTTCGTGGAGGTGAACGGGGCGCCAGTCGAGCTGATGGAGTTCGGAGCCACCTCCGAGCTGGCAGCGAGTGCCGCAGCCTTCCCCGACCCGGAGCGGCCGTCCGCCACGTGCGAGGTCGTGCTGCACGAGCCACCGCTCTCTCACGAGCTTCTCGACACGTTGACGCCTCTCAGCGCCACCATCTTCGAAGACGACGAGGAGGAGCAGCGACGCTACCTGTCGTGGCGCCTCACGCACATGCCCAGGGTGACGGTGTTCACGGCTCTTGAGGACGGGGAAACCGTGGCGTTCAAAGCCGGCTACGCCCTTTCGGAAACGCGCTACTACAGCTGGCTCGGCGGCGTGCATCCCGCGCAGCGCCGACGCGGCATCGGCCTTGCGCTGATGAAGGCGCAGCACGAATGGACGCGCCGGGCCGGTTTCCGCGAGATCGAGACGATCACCGCGCACTCGAACCAGGGCATGCTCGCGCTCAACGGCGCGCACGGGTTCGGGGCCGTCGGCCGGCGGACCAGCCGCTACGGGCCACAGATCATCCTGCGCAAGCAGCTCTAGCCGCAGGGGGACGCGCAGGGCCTGTGGCAAGCTTCCCCCACCATGATCCAACGCGAGCTCGACATCACCACTCCCGAAGGGGAGATGAAGACCTTCATCTACCACCCGGAGCACGAGGGGCCACACCCCGTCGTGCTCTACCTCATGGACGCGCCGAGCATCCGGCCCGCGCTCCACGAGATGGCGTCACGCCTGGCCACGGCGGGCTACTACGTCATGCTGCCCTACCTCTTCTACCGCGGCGGCCCCTTCCGGGAGTTTGGCGCCAGTGACGAGGACATGCACGCGCGCCAGGAGCTCATGGGCACCGTGACGCCCACCAACATCCTGAGCGACGCCGACGCGCTCCTGGCGATCACCGACGCGGACGATGCCGCAGCCGACGGCAAGATCGGCGCGGTGGGCTTCTGCATGAGCGGCGGGCTCGTGATCTCTCTCGCGCGCGCGATGCCGGAGCGCGTGGCCGCCGTGGCGTCGATTCACGGCGCCTGGCTGGTGCGCGACACGCCGGACTCGCCCCACCTCGGGCTCGACACCGTCCAGGCCGAGATCTACTTCGGCTGGTGCGACAACGACCCGACCGCACCTCCCGAGGACGTACCCGTGATGCGGAAGGCTCTCGACGACGCGGGCGTCACCTACACGCTCGACTGGCTCACCGACGCGCTCCACGGCTATGCCCCGCCTTACGGCGAGCGCTACGACCGGTACGCCTCCGAGCTCCACTGGGAGCGCGTGCACGCCCTCTTCCGCAGGCACCTCTGACAGAGCCGTTCCGGACGATGCTCGCGGCATCTCTGTGGGTGCCGACACGAGCAGGCAACCGGCGGATCCGGGCAAGCAGCAGCGGCGTACCCCTCTCCGACACGCCCAGACCCGCTCGGTGAAACAAAGTCGCGGGTCGGGCGTCCTACGCCCGGGTCCATTCCCGCCACTCCCACCTCATCCGAGCTCCCGCGTCTCCCGGTTCACCTTGCCAGCGCACCTTTCCTACCTTGCGCCTCTGCGCGCTCCACGAATCTCCGTTCGCCGCCGCGCGGCGTGGATGTGCCTCGGGGTGCTTCTCTTCGTCGCCGCACCGACGTGGGGCAAGCCCGCAAGAGACGGCTTCCGCGACCCCGCGTCGATGGAGCGTCCGACCATCCGCGCGGTGAGGATCGAAGAAGGCCCGCGGATCGACGGACGGCTCGACGACCCACAGTGGCAGCAGGCCGAGGTCGGAACCAACTTCGTGCAGCGCGACCCGCTCGAGGGTGAACCGGCGACCCAGGACACCTTCTTCCGTGTGCTCTTCACCCAGTCGGCGCTCTACATCGGCGTCGATGCGCGAGACAGCGAGCCGCACCGTGTCATCGCCAACCAGATGAGCCGCGACGCGTCGCTCTTCAGTGAAGACAGCATCTCGATCATGCTGGACACCTTCCTCGACCGCAGGAACTTCTTCCGCTTCGAGACCAATCCGAACGGCTCGAGGGGCGACGCGCTCGTCACCGACGAAGGGCGCGACTTCAACCGGGAGTGGGACGGGGTGTGGGACGTCGTGTCGCGACGCACCGACCAGGGCTGGGTCGCCGAGCTCGAGATCCCCTTTTCCACGCTGCGCTTCGACCCCACACAGACGACCTGGGGCCTGCAGATCCGCCGAAGCGTCGCACGCACCAACGAAGGCTCGTTCTGGGCCCCCATCCCGCGCGGCTTCAGCTCGTTTCGCATCTCTCTCGCCGGCACGCTGACCGGGCTCGAAGGTCTCCTGCCCTCCAGGCAGCTCGACATCAAACCGTTCGTCACGGCAAACGCGGTCGACTCCGAGGAGGACGGCACGAGCGAAGACGGCGACGCCGGCCTCGACGTGAAGTGGGGGGTCACGCGCTCGACGCGGCTCGACCTGACCTACAACACCGACTTCGCCGAGGTGGAGGTCGACCAGCAGCAGGTCAACCTCACCCGCTTCTCCCTCTTCTTTCCGGAACGGCGCGAGTTCTTCCTCGAGAACGCCGGCATCTTCGAGTTTGGCCCGGGAGGCGGAGGCTTCGGGCGGGGGCGCCGCGGCGGCGGCGCCCCGCTCCTCAAGGTCTTCTTCTCCCGACGCATCGGCATCGACAGCGAGGGCGTCCCGGTGCCCGTGGACTGGGGTGCGCGCTACACCGGGCGCGTCGGTGGCTGGAACTTCGGCGTGCTGGACGTGCAGACCGAGGCCGCCGTCACGAGCGAAGGCGAAGAGGTCGGTCAGACCAACTTCGCCGTGGTGCGCGCCAAGCGAAACCTGGGTGAGCGCTCCAGCGTGGGTGTCATCTACACCGATCGTCGCGAGAGCGGCGCGGGCAAGAACCAGGTGCTCGGGGTCGACTTCGACTACAAGCCGACCAACAAGATCAGCTTCAACGGCAACTACGTGCAAAGCGACGACGAAGACGCGGAGCCCGATGAAGAGGACTGGTCCGGCGGCATCGGCTTCAACTACGAGGCGCGCGGGTTCGAGGCATCCTTCGACGCGACCCAGGTTTCCGGCGGCTTCGAGCCCGGCATCGGATTCCTGCTGCGACGCGACGTGCGGCGCTACAAACCGAACGTGGAGTGGGACCCGCTCATCAACAAGGGCTTCATCCGCACTCTGCGATTCGGAGTGGAGAGCGAGTACGTCTCCAACACGAGCGGGCTCATGGAGTCGCGCGAGCACGAGGTCGACTTCTTCGGCTTTCGCACCCAGCGCGGCGACTCGTTCAGCCTCAGCGTCGCCGACCAGACGGAGCGCCTCGTCGAGGACTTCCAGATCACCGACGAGGTCACGATTCCGGCCGGCAGGTACGACTTCGACGAACGATGGTCGGCGCGAACGTTCACGAGCAGCAGCCGACCCGTCTCCTTCTTCGGCAGCGTCAGCTCGGGCGGCTTCTACAACGGCACGAACGATCGGACCTCGGCGAACATCCAGCTGAACCCGTCGAAGCACTTCGAGATCTCGACCGGCGTGCAGGTCAACGACATCACGCTCCCCGAGGCGGAGTTCCAGCGCAACGTGTTCTCGCAGCGCCTGTCGGTGACGGCCACTCCGAACGTCCTGCTCGACTCGCTCCTCCAGTACAACGAAGCGAGCGAGCTCCTGGGGCTCAACGTGCGCTTCAACTGGATCTACAAGCCGGGCGCCGATCTGTTCGTGGTGTACAACCAGCGCTGGGACGCTCCGACCTTCAGCTCGCGCGAGACCGTGGACCGGCAGGTGATCGTGAAGTTCACCTACCTCATTCAGCGCTGACCGCCAGGGGAAGCCGCGCTACCGCGCCGGCAGACGGAGCGCCACGAGCTCGTGCCCTTCGCCGCGGCTGCCCACTGGCACCACGACGTACTGTCGGCCGCCCGAGACGTACGTCATCGGACCACCCCCCGGAGTCTTCGGGAGCTCCAGGCGGAGCAGCTGCTCGCCGGTCTCCTTGTCGAATGCGTAGAGGTGGCCCGTCGAGGGGCCGCGACGGTCGGTGACACCGGGCTTCTTCACCGCCTGCGTCACGAAGACGAGCGTCTCGGTCACCATCGGCCAGCCTGGAGCGAGCCCGTCGGTCGGGTACGCCCCCAGCGTGGCGGGGTCGATGCCCTCGAGAGCCGGGTGATCTGCGGGCCCGTGTCCGAGCGGCACCTGCCAGGCGATCTCGCCGCGGTTGAGATCGATCGCCGTCAACCGAACCCACGGGGGCTTGGCGAGCGGTAGACCCTGCGGGCCCTCGACGCCGCCGATCTTGGGCAGGAAGCTGCGATCGGAGCCCTGGCGCTCGGTCGGTCGCACCACTGCGTTGCCACCGATGCGGGTCTGGGACGGCACGTAGAGCATGCCCCGCGCTGGGTCGACGGCGGCGCCGCCCCAATTCGCGCCGCCCGCCTGGCCGGGAACCAGGATCTGGGTCTGGCGCCCCTGCCAACCGACTTCGATGGGCGGCGTGAACAGGGGTCCGCCGAGGAGGGTCTCGTAGATCTCGCGCGCCTCGGCGTGCAGCTCGGGCGTGAGATCGATCAGGTCGGACTCGCGAAAGCCCTGGAGGTCGAAGGGTGGCGGTTTGGTGGGGAAAGGCTGCAGCGGCGCCGTCCACTCACCGTCGACGAAGCTCTCGGGCACCTTCCGGTCGACGATGGGCCACACCGGCTCGCCCGTGGTGCGATCGAAGACGTAGGTGAACGCCTGCTTGCTGACCTGGGCGACCGCCTTGATCTTGCGACCGCCTGTCTCCAGGTCGAGCAGGATGGGAGCGCACGGGAAGTCGTAGTCCCACAGGCCATGGCGGACCGCCTGGAAGTGCCACTGGCGCTCTCCAGTTGCCGCATCGAGCGCCACCAGAGACTCGGCGAAGAGGTTGTCGCCGTGGCGATGGCCACCGTAGTAGTCGCTCGTGGGAGTTCCCGTGCCGAAGTAGACCCACCCCGTCTCTTCGTCGCAGCTCATCCACGACCACACGTTGGTGTTGCCCGAGTAGCGCCAGGCTTCGTCGTGCCAGGTGTCGGCACCAAACTCCTCACCCTGCGGGACGGTGTGAAAGACCCACTTCTTCTCGCCCGTGTGCACGTCGTAGCCGCGGATGTGACCGGCCGGCATCTCCTGCGACACCGCGAAGTCGGCGACCGTCATGCCCATCATGATCGTGTTGCCACACACGATTCCGGGAGAGTTGGCCCCCGTCTGACGGATGTGACTCGGCGGACCGATGTCGCCGCGCATGTCCACCATGCCGGCCTCACCGAACTCGAGATCGGGCTTGCCGGTCTTGGCGTCGAGGGACACGAGCTGGTGCGTTCCCGTCACCAGGAGCACACGCTCCTTGCCACCCGCTGTCGAGAACTCGAGGCCACGCTGCGTGAAGCCACCGTGGGTCGGCCGCCCCCGTTCGTACGCCTTTGGATCGTAGGTCCACAGCTCCTCACCGGTCTGCGCATCGAGCGCGCTCACCTGATTGAGCGCCGACACCGCGTAGACGACGTCGCCGACCATGAGCGGCGTACCTTTCAGATTGCCAAAAGGCATTCGCGTCTCGATGCCGCCGTCCGGCGTGGTCCAGCGCCAGGCGATCTCGAGCTGGCCGACGTTGCCGCGATCGATCTGCGCCGCGGGCGAGAACTTGGTGCTGGCGCGGTCGGCGGCGTAGTGGCGCCACTCCACGTCCTGCGCGCCGCCGGGAAGCGCAAGATAGAGCAGGATCGACACGAAGATCGAGGCACGCGGAACATCGGACCTGAGGAGTCTTGGCAAGGGACTCTCCTCCTCTCCTGTAAATCGGGAAGAGGGCAAGGCTAGCAGCCCCGGGTGCTTGCGCGAGGCCGCTGCTGACGCCCACAACTAGGCGTCGACACTCTCCATCATCGTCACCCAGCGCTTCGGGTTCATCTCCCGAAAGCGCTCCTTCGTCTCTTCGTCGGCCAGGTAGCCGATGATCTGCGCGTCGTTGTGGACCCGCCCGGTGAACGACTGCGGGGTCTGCAACGCCAGCAGCACCGCCGCTTCGACGTAGCTGTCTTTCGGCGGGAGCTCGTTGCGTGCACTGCGATCGTCGTCCCGGGTGACTTGGGCGAACAGGAACCCAGGCGTCTCGATGGCGCCCACGGGTTTGAGCGCATTCACCACGATGCCTTCGGCCGCGAGCTCGTGTGCGAGACCTTCGGTAAGCGCCTCCACCGCCCGCTTGCTGCCGCCGTACGGCGTACCTCCCAGGGTGGCAGCAGACGAGATGTTGATGATGTTGCCGGAGCCCTGCGCGCGCATCGTCGGCAGGACCGCCCGCACGCAGTCGAAACAGCCGTGTACGTTGACGCGGTACATGAGGCGCCAGTGCTTCGCCTGGACGTCGGCGTTGCCACCCGGAGGCTGGATGGCGGCGTTGTTCATCAGGATGTCGATGCGGCCCCACCGCTCGAGCACAGCTTCCACGGCGCCCGCGATGGACGCCGGGTCGGCCACGTTGCACACGACGGGCAGGGCCTCGCCGCCGGCCTCTTGGACCAGCCTTGCGGCGTGATGGATCGTGCCGGGGAGTCGCGGATCGCGGACCTCTTCGGTGCGCGCAGCGATCGCCACCTTGGCCCCTTCACGGCCATACCCGACGGCACAGTACTCCCCGAGCCCACGGCTCGCGCCGGTGATGAAGGCCACCTTGCCTTCAAGTCTTCGCGTCATGTCGACCTCCCGAAGAACTGGAGTGGAGTCGGAGCCCGACGATTGTATGGGCCGAAGTGAATGGCCCGCTTCGACTACACTGCCTCGTCCGCACCGACACTCCCCACGAGGAGGCGCCTTGCTCGACCACCTCGAGATCCTTCAGTGGTACCACTCCGACGCTGCGGAGCCCGCGCGGCGCGCCGTTCGGTTCGCCACGCGCACCGCGGCCGAGCTCGGAGCCACGACCTCGAGGAAGGGAGACGCTCCCGAGAGGGGCTTCGGCTTCTACGACGTCGACGAAGCCCAGACCAGAACCGATCCGCTCGCGTGGGCTCTGGCTGCGCCGCCGGACACCCTGCGCGTCGTGCTCGTCGCCGGGGAGGATCACGTCGACCTCGGTGAGGGCGCGTCCGTCGTCTCCGTCGCCATGGAACCGTGGCACACCGAGGAGACGCTCTTCGCGGAGTCGGGCATCGCCACCCTGCTCGGGGATCCGGAGCGGGAGCCGTTGGTGCCCTCGGCCAACTTCGGAGCCCACACCATCGGCTATGCCGCCTTCGCCGCTCTCGCTGGCATCGCGGCGCGCTGGCGCCGCTTCGGCAAGGGTGACAGCGCCACGGTCGACGGGCCCGGGGTGCTCGCCTGGGTGAATTGGAAGGCGGCGGTCTCCGCATCGCTCGGTCGGGAGATGAACCGCCGCGGGCACCGTGCCGAGTGGCCCATCGTCACCTGCGCCGATGGCGAGATCGCACTCGTCTACACGGAGCGTGACTGGCAGCCACTCGTCGAGCTGGTCGGCGACCCGCAGCTCGAGGAGGGGCGTTTCGCCACGTTCCAGGGCCGGGCCGAGAACAGGGACGCGTACCTGGCGATCCTGCGAAAGTGGTGCCGCAGGCGCACCAAGAGCGAGCTCATGCAGCTCTTTCTCGAGCACGCCATTCCGGCCGCGCCGGTCTCGACCGTGTTCGACCTCCCTCACGATCCGCTCCTTCGACATCGCGAGTCGTTTCAGGTGCGCGAAGACGGAGTGCGGCTCGTCCGGCCGCCCCATCGCATTGCCGCAGAGGCCCAGGGGGCAGCTGAGCCGGCTGGCGAAAGCTCGGGTGATCTGCCACTCGCAGGCATCCGCGTGCTCGACTTCGGCATCATCACGGCGGGCGCCGGCGTCTCGGCGCTCCTCGCGGACCTCGGCGCCGAGGTGATCAAAGTGGAGTCGCACACGCGCGCCGACCCCTTCCGGCGGTGGGCGGGCGACGACGACTCACCGGTGTTCAAGAGCAACAACCGGAACAAGCTCGGCCTCGCGCTCGACCTCAAGACCAAGGAGGGCAAGGAGCGCTTCCTCGAGCTCGCCCAGAGCGCCGACATCGTGCTCGAGAACTACCGGCGCGGTGTCCTCGACCGCCTCGGACTCTCGTTCGACACGCTCCGGAGCGCCAATCCGAACATCCTGCTCGCGTCGATCTCGTCGCAGGGGCTCGACGGGCCCGGCGCGAGCCACACCACCTTCGGCTCCACCCTGGAGGCGAGCAGCGGCTTCGCCTCGCTGACCACCTACGAAGACGGCGAGCCGGTGATCTCCGGCCGCAACCTCAACTACCCCGATCAGATCGTCTGTCTGTACGGTGCCGCCATGGTGGCGCTCGCCGTCACCGACTGCCGCAGGCGCGGCGTGGCCCTGCATCTCGACGTCTCGCAGCGCGACTGCGCGGTCTACCAGCTGGGCGACGCCATTGCGGCCGTCGCGCAGGGCGGCAGCAGCTCCGAGGTCGGGCTGCAGCAGGCGGTCGGCAGACCCGCGCTTGCTCGCCTCTACCGCTGCGGCTGCGGCGGGTACGTGGCACTCAGCGACCCCGAAGCAACTGTCGCGGCTGCGATCGACGACCTCGACAGCCTGGACGATGAGACCGTCGCCGCGTGGACCTCACAGAGGCCCGCAGAAGAAGCCGTCGCCCAGTTCCTCGCCGCAGGAGGTGGAGCAGCCATCGCCCAGGCTGGCTCCCACATCCTCCGGGCCCGGAGGTACCTCGACGCCGAGATCTTCAGCTCGAGCCCCAACGGTGCTCTCGTCAAGGGTTTCCCCTTCCAGTTCCGGGAGCACGCGATGACGATCTGGGGCAACTCCCCTGACGTCGGCGAGCACAACGATCGGATTCTCGCTGAGCTCTCGTGAAACGAAGAACAGAACCGGCCGCCCCGCGAGGGCCGGCCGGTTCCACGAAACGTCGTGCGACTTCAGCGGATGCCGGACACATGCACCGAAAACTGTGTATCGGCGCACTCACCTTCCTCATTGGCGATCGCCGGTGCAAGCGGCGGACCGATGAAGTTCAGGCAGCCGCCCGCATAGGTCGTCACCTGCTCCGGCATCTGCGACTCCACCAGCGGCCCGTGGCTCCGCGCAACGAGGTGCACTTCCGCCCGGAGCGGGTTCGTGAGCCCCAGCGACTCTGCGCCGAGGACCGAGTACACCGAGCCCGGCGCCTGTCCCTTGAAGATCCGGCCTTCGATCCGGACGCCGCGCGCATCCGCCACCGCACCACCGGCGTACAGAACGTCCACCTCGGCGAGGTTCGGAGCTCCATTGAGGAGTGGGCCGAAGACGTCGTCTTCCCCACACATGGTGCCACCCTCGCCGTCGGGGCTGACGCACTTCTCGGGTGCGTTGAAGACCACCGCCCAGACCGTGTAGGTGTAGCCGGGATAGATGCCGCGGCCCTGAGAGCCCCAGCCCACGGAGATGTTGGTGCGCCCACGCTGCACGGTGGAAGAACCGGGCTGCGGGTCGCCGAAGAAGTCCTGGATCGAGGAGACGGTGAGATTCGGAATGTCTGGTTGTGCTGCCGCCGCACCGGCGATCAGCAATGACGCGAGCACGAGAACGGCCGCTCGCATGGCTTCCTTTCTGTTCATTCTTCTGCCTCGCTATCTTGCGGGCGCTCGCCCATTGGACGGGCGCCTTGGGTTCGTGCTTCGAGACCGAGTCCATCGGTCTCGATGGCTCCTGTACGCACTCGCGTGCTCACAGCCGCCATGCTCCTGTAGACGCGCTGGCCTCGCGAAAGCTCTCAGGGAACCTCGGCGTCAGCGCGCGAGGCATCCGGAGACAAGACATCGGACCGCAGAATGAGGGAGACTCGGCGAGTCTCTCGTTTCACTGGAACACGAGTGACAGCACTGGGTCACCAGAGGGAGGCCGGTCATGCACCTATGGCTCCGACAGATCGCGTTCGTGGCGGCCGAGCTCGCTCCCGTCGAGGAAGAGCTCTTGGACGTCCTCGGACTGAAGCTCTGCTACAACGACCCCGGCGTCGAGAGGTTCGGGCTGCACAACGCGCTGTACCCGATCGGCACCCAGTTTCTCGAGGTGGTCGCGCCGCTGGACCTCGCGGGGGACACCGCCGGAAAGCGCTACCTCGATCGGCGCGGCGGTGACGGCGGCTACATGGTGATCACGCAGTGCGACGATCACCCGCCGCGGCGCGCGCGCGTCGAGGAGCTGGGCATCCGGCTCGTCTCCAGCCGCGCGGAAGGCGAGTTCCTGCACATGCAGCTGCACCCGAAAGACACGGGCGGCTCGTTCTTCGAGATCGACCAGATGAACGTGGACGGCGGGCAGAGCCCGGACGGCCCCTGGCACCCGGCCGGGCACGACTGGAAGCCGGCGATGACCGACCGCGTCACCGCGATCACAGCGGCGACGATGCAGTGCGACGATCCGCCGAGCACCGCGGCACGTTGGGCCGAGATCGCACAGATTCCGCTGCAGGGCAACGTGCTGCCCCTCGACAATGCCGAGCTGCGCTTCGTGCCGTGTGCCGATGGGCGCCCCGAAGGTCTGTCGGAGCTCGACCTTCGGGGCAACGCAGACGCCGTGATGGAAGCGGGCGAGGCGCGCGGGGTCGTTACCGGCGACCGCCAGGTCACCCTGTGCGGAGTCCGGATCAACCTGGTGTAGCTGCACGCTCTCGCATCACGCCGATACCCGGGTCCACGGCACGTGGGCCGAGCTCGGAAGAAAGGACGTCGGAATGGACACGCCCGAATCCCAACTCACTCCGCCCACTGCCACCCGGCGTTCCGAGGTCGCGCGTGCGTCCGCACCACGTCGCGACGCACACGCCTCTTCGGCCGTGTGGCGATGGCGACCTTGCACCTGGGCGCTCGCGCTCGGCGCCGTCCTGGCCTGCGCTCCCGGCACCACGGAATCACCCGAGCCCACCCCCGTCAGCACCTACACGCCACCCGCGTTCGAGGGCGTCGGGCGCAACCTCACCCAGGCCGACATCGAAGGTCTGATGGAGAGCCTCTCCAACTGGGGCCGCTGGGGTGCCGACGACGAGCTCGGGGCGGCAAACCTGATCACGCCCGAGAAGCGCCGCGCGGCGCTCGCGCTCGCGACTCGGGGTGAGGTGGTGTCGCTCGCCCACCCGCTTCTGACTGCGACGGAGATCGACGTTCCGGCTCCCTTCGAGCGCGAGATCATCCGGCTGCCCGATCTCGCAGCCGAGCCGCCGTTGCGCGGCGGCGTCAGCGACACGTACCGCGTGAGCTACCACGGCTACTCGCACTCACACATCGACTCGCTGTGCCACATCCTCTATCGCGGCCAGATGTACAACGGGCGCTCCCGAGAGAGCGTCACCGAGGCCGGCTGCTCGTTCGCGTCGATCGCCGCGCTGCGCGGCGGCATCGTCACGCGCGGTGTCCTCATCGACATCCCGCACCTGCGCGGTGAAGGCTCGCTCGAGCCTGGCACACCGATCTTCGTCGAAGACCTCGAAGCGTTCGAGGAGATGGCCGGCCTCCACGTCCAACCGGGCGACGCGGTGTTCATCCGAACCGGGCGCTGGGCACGGCGCGCCGCGCAGGGCCCCTGGGACGTCTCCCAGGGCTCGGCCGGGCTCCACGCCTCCACCGTGCCGTGGTTCAAGGCGCGCGACGTGGCGTTCCTCGGGAGCGACGCGGCTCTCGACGTGATCCCGTCGGGAGTCGAGGGTGTCGACCTGCCCGTCCACCTGATGGTGATCGTGGCCCTCGGCGTCGACATCTTCGACAACCAGGATCTCGAGGCGCTGTCGCAGAAGGCCGCCGAGCTCGGCCAGTGGGAGTTCCTGCTGACGGCCGGGCCACTCGTCGTGCCCACCGGAACCGGCTCGCCGATCAACGCGCTCGCCGTCTTCTAAAGTCACGGGTCAACGCCTCGGGCGTCCGGCGGGCGCAGTAGACAGGGAGAGCGAGATGCGAGCTTTCGACAGTGCATTCAGTCCCTTCGCGCGCAAGGTGCGTCTCGCCATCGAGCTCAAAGGGCTCGACGCGGAGTTCGTCGATGGCCTCGATCGGCGCAACCACGACGCGCTCCGCGCGGTGAACAGCCGACTCGAGGTGCCGGCGCTCGTGGACGGCGACCTCGTGATCGTGGGCTCCAGCGACATCGTCGACTACCTGGACCATCGGTATCCGGAGACGCCTCTGCTTCCCGCCGACCCGGCCAAGAGGGCCGCAGCAAGGCACTGGCAGCGCATCGCCGACACGCTCGTCGACGCGGCGCTCACCAACGTCTCGTACTGGTCCTGGGCCGAGCGCGACGACACCATGCCGGAGGGCCTCCTCGACGCGGGCCGGCGGAGCCTGGGCTCGGTGTACGACGCGATGGAGCGGGACCTGGAGGAAGGGCCCTATCTCTGCGGCGACCTCAGCATCGCCGACGTCGCGCTCTTCCCGCACATCTCCGGGGCCGGAGCCCTCGGCCTGCCGTACGACTTCGAGCGCCACGGGCGTGTCGCCGCCTGGCTCAAGCAGCTGCGCAAGAACCCGGTCTTTCTGGCAGATCTCAAACGGGTGCGCAGCTTCCTCCAGAACGTGGACGGTGCGCAGGTCGAGCGCCGCAAGCTCTTCTGGCGCGGCGATCGCATCGAGTGGATGCTCGCCAACGGCCAGCACGACTGGTTTTTCGGCGAGATCCGCGAAGACCGCGTGCTGTGGCCGCCCCAGACGCTGGCGTGAGGCCGGAGTGCACATGAGCCGCCACATCCGCACCGATCTCCACCGCCTCGACGACGCTGCCTACGCGGCGCGGTGTCGCGAGGCGCTCGAGAGCGACGGCGCGCTCGTTCTCTCCCGCTTCTTCGCCCCCGAAGCGGTCGCAAAGGTCGTCGAGGGGTCTTCGTCCATGGAAGACGAGGCGTTCTTCGCCCACTCGAGCCACAACGTCTACCTCACCGAGAGCGACCCGACGCTCCCTGCAGATCACCCCTTCAACCTCCAGGTCGCGAGCAGCAAAGGCCTCCTCGCCGACGACCAGATTCCGGCCGACTCCCCGTTGCGCGAGGTGTACGGCGACCCCTCCTTTCAGACGTTTCTCTGCCGCGTGCTCGACATCCCCCAGCTCTACCCCTACGCCGATCCGCTGTCGTCGATCAACGTGCACTTCGCACCCGAGGGGCGCGAGCTCGGGTGGCACTTCGACAACTCTTCGTTTGCGGTGACGCTGCTGCTGCGCGCGCCCGAAGGTGGCGGTCGCTTCGAGTACGTGCCGGCAGTGCGCGACGCGGCGCGCGGTGACCAGGCGTTCGAGCGCGTCGGCGCAATCCTCCGCGGCCGCGAAGAGGGGAAGACCCTCGACTTCGAGCCAGGAGACCTCGTGCTCTTCCGGGGGCGCGACGCCCTGCACCGGGTGACACCCACCGAAGGCCCGGTCTCGCGCATGCTCGTGGTCTTCGCGTACAACGACGCCCCCGGCGTCCGCCTCTCGGACAGCGCCATGGAGACCTTCTTCGGCCGCGTCGTTTGATCCTGGAGCCCCCGTCCCTAACTCGCAGGGACCAGCGTGGCGAGCACCTCGAGCCAGTTCGGGATCACATCGACCGTCGTCGAGTTGCCTTCGTCCGCAACGAGCGCGAGAAACCGACCATCGGGAGCCACATCGAAGTCAGGTTCCCGATACGGCCCTGGCAGGTACATCTGTCGGTCTTCGAACAGTGGCCGCGGCACCCCGAAACTCGGAGTTGAGCCGGAGCTCACGACTACCGCCATCACAGCGTTGCCCTCCAGATTACGGTAGTAGAGCTCGTCTCCTTTGCTCGACCACACCGGGTACCAACCCCCGTTGTCCGAGATCTTCACCGGCCTCTGCTCCACGGTTGCCATCGGGAAGGGAGCCGCAAACACCTCCTGGCGGCCGTCCCGATCCGAAGTGAAGGCAATCCACCGTCCGTCTGGTGAGAACGACGCACTCGCGTCGAAGTGCTCGGGCATGACGGAGATCGGAAGTGGCTCACCTTCACCTCGAAGCGGTAGCGCGTAGAGGTCGACCTTGCCGTTCCCAATGTCCTCGCGATACGCAAGGTAGCCGTCATCGGGTGACCAGGACACCGGCTCTTGAATGTTCGGCGTTGTTGTCAGGCGCCTAGGTGTGACTGCTCACAAGGTTGTTCAGAAATAGGAGTGGCCCATCCGAGCTACTTCCGCCAAGCTTTGGTTAGCAAGACAAAGCGCAGGAAGGAGTAGAAGGATGGACCTCCACAAGAATGCCCGAAGCTGTCCGAGGAGTCGAGCGGTGCTCGTCGAGCGGGTGTTGGCAGGGCAGAGCCCGAAGGATGTCGCTGAGGCCCTGGGGCTCAGCGAGCGCACGGTCTACAAGTGGCTCAGTCGGTATCGGGAGGAAGGACCGGAGGGCTTGCAGGATCGACCCTCCGCTCCGCTGCGAAGGCCCCGGAGGCTGGGTCAAGAGATGCAAGACGTCTTGCGCTCCTTGCGCGAGCAGCGTTTGAGCCAGAGCGAGATCTCGTGGAAGACAGGTGTCCCTCGCTCCACCGTCTCTCGATGGCTGCGAAAGTGGGGACTCGGACGGTTGCCGCAGCTGGCTCCTCCCGAGCCGATTCGGCGCTACGAGAAAGAGCGGGCGGGTGAGCTCCTGCACCTCGACATCAAGAAGCTCGGGCGGATCCGAGGTGTGGGCCATCGGATCACGGGCAAGCGTCAGCATCGCAATCGAGGGATCGGCTGGGACTTTGTGCACGTCGCGATCGATGACGCTTCGCGGGTGGCCTATGTGGAGATCCTCGAAGACGAAAAGGCGATCACCGCGAAGGGCTTCCTCGAGCGCGCGTACAAGTGGTTTGCGGCTCGAGGCATCACCATCGAGCGTGTCCTCACGGACAACGGCTCGTGCTACGTGAGTGGTGACTTTGCAGAGTGCTGCAAGACCCTCGGCGTCAAGCACTCTCGCACGCGTCCCTATCGACCTCGGACCAACGGTAAAGCGGAGCGCTTCATCCAGACGCTGCTGCGCGAATGGGCCTACGCCTTCACCTTCACCTCGTCGCAGGGTCGAGCCGACCTACTCGGTCCCTTTCTGCACTTCTACAATCACCACCGAGCGCACTCAGCACTGAACGCGAAGCCGCCCTACTCGAGGCTGGCACTGAACAACGCTGTGGGAATCGACACCTAGGCGCGCGATCCCCAGACACGCTCAGCGCATAGAGATTCCACTGACCGTCTCGATTGGACGTGAAAGCCACCTCTCGGCCGTCTGGCGAGAAAACTGGGTAGTTGTTGATGTACCCGTCCGAAAGCAGAATCTCCCTGCCTACGCGCTCGAGCGCGACAAGCACCAGGTCCTCGCGCACGTCCTCATCGACCGCTACCCTCCCTAGGGTCGCCCATGACCCGTCTCGCGACAGCCGAACGGTGTGATACCTGTCGGCTTCGACGTTGAGAAGAGTCGCTTCCCCGTCTCGAGCGAGCCAAGCGAGGCGACGGTTGTAGGTCTGACCCTCCTTCACGTAGACCAAAGTCCCTGTCCTTGAGATCGAGAAGAGTGCGGCACGCGCCAAACCGGCCGACTCGACCCCAGCGACCACCGGCACTTCGTGACCGAGCGCTCCGCTCTTTATGTCGAAGGCGGCAGCAAAGACCGTTGACCCCCGACTGAACATGAGGTGGCCTCTTGAGGTGACCACAGGATGGTGCCCGTCTTCGACGAGCAATGTGGTCTCACCCGAGAGCAGCGATCGCATCCAGATCTCGGAGTTCTGCGCACTTTCTCGCTTGGCGGAGTAGAGCAGAACCCGCGATTCCGGCACGACGAAAGGATCGGTGTGGCCGATCTCTCCGCGTTCACTGTTCAGCTCGGTCACCTTCTCCGGGACGCCGCCATCCTTGGAAACCCGATGAATTGTCCAATCCCTCCCTGTGCCGGATGTGAAGTAGATCGACCCATCGTCTGCCCAGAAGCACGAAAAGAAGTCGGGATCGAAGACCTTGATTCTCGAGATCTCGGTCGCGATGCCGCCCTCTGTCGACGTCCGCAAGAAGCGCCCATCGCGGACGAAGACCACTTCTTCTCCATCTGGAGAGGGTGAAAAGGCGAGATCGGCGGCGCCACTCGTGCCTGGAACTGGCACGAGACCTTCTTTCGCGAGTGCCCGACGATAGATCTGTCGTTGCGATCCTCGTCCCGCCAACAGAAACAGCTGATCGCCCCGGCGCGATACCTGCACATTGGGCGAGTCGGACGCTGTTCGCAAAGGGAGGTTTCCGGGAACTTGCAGCGAGAGATGGACCGGCGATTGGGTTTGATTGTCTGCGACTGAGGTCAGGGTGCCGACAAGATAGCCGCTGGCCGTAAGTAGGCCGACAACGATCGTGCCAAAGGCAATCCTTGAGCGCAGGGGTGGTTTGGAAGAGGCTGTGCGCACTTCCTGCGGCGCCATCGAAGTTGGTGGCGACTCCAGCTCGAGAAGCTGAACGCGAGCGTCTGCCAAGCTCTGTATGCGCCGTTGTGGGTCCTTTTCTAGGCAACGCCTGACCAGCGTGACGAGTTTCGGATCGAGACCTTGCGGTAGTGCCGCCCAGGAGGGCTCGCTGGTCACAGCGGCGGCGATGCTCTCCTGAATCGAGGACCCTTCGAAAGGGCGCTTCCCAGCCAGGCTCTCGTAGAGGCAGCACCCAAACGACCACACGTCTGATCGCCAGTCGGCCTGTTGCCCAGTCGCCACCTCCGGCGACACATACCCTGCTGTTCCCATGACCTGGCCCGCTTGGGTCAGACGGGTCAACGTTGAAGCTCTCGACGCTTCGCCATGGCTGCTCGACCCATCAGCACCCACCGAGTGGGTTGCAAGACCGAAGTCGAGGACTTTGACATCGCCGTCCTCGGAAAGGCATATGTTGTCCGGCTTGAGGTCTCGGTGTACGACGCCAGCCGAATGCGCCGATGCCAGTGCGTCTGCTACTTGGGCGAAGACGGCAAGAGTCTGACGGACTGGTAGCGGGCCTCTCTGGAGCTGGTTTGCGAGGCTGCCACCGTCGACCAACTCCATGACAAGGAAGCATTGATCAGACAGCTGCTCAATACCGTACAGCGTCGCGATATTGGGGTGGTTCAGGTTGGCGAGCACTCGGCCCTCTCGCCGCAACCGCTCACGGATCGAGGCGCTCTGCACTACATCGTCGCGGACGACCTTGATGGCCACCTTTCGACCGAGCTCGCTGTCCCTCGCGAGGTAGACCTCACCCATTCCTCCAGAGCCAAGGAGATCCTCGACCACGTACTGCGCAACCTGGTCGCCGAGGTGAAGAGCCATTGCGCTAGCGCGCCTCCCTCACCCCAGATCGGGATGCTGCAGGTGCATGTCATTCGCCTGCTCGTACGCATGGCCCGCTCGGCAGAGGGCACTTTCGCTGAGCGGCGGGCCGACGAACTGCAGGCTCAACGGAATGCCGTCGGGGGAGAACCCGCAGGGCACCGAAAGCGTCGGGTAGCCGTTGTAGTCCCAGATGCCGACGAAGCGGGTGCTGCGCGCGAACCACGAGAGCGGCACGCCCGCGAGCACGCCGTTCTCGGCGTCGATTCCGCCGTAGGCCTGCTCCGGGTCGTAGCGGAAGCTCTCGTCGGCGAGGGTGGGTGAGAGCATCAGGTCGATGCCCTGGAAGACGGGCGCAACGCGCCCCGCCGCGTTCCGGCGAAGGAACGTGGCCTTGGCGAAGTCGATCTGCGAAGTGGCATGGCCACCCGCCAGAAAGGCGCGGAAGTACTCCCCGTACTCGTCGGCCCGCGAAGGGTAGGTCGCCTCGTGTACGGCCGCCGCCTCCACGGCGGCGAGCACCGACCAGGCGTTGGCCTCTTCGTCGGGGATGGCGGGCATGGTCACCTCGACGATCTCCGCGCCGAGCCCAGCCAGCTGCTCCACCGCACCTCGCACCGCGGCCGCGACCTCCGGGCTGACGTCCTGCGTTGCGTACGTCTCGTCCCAGCCGATGCGGAGGCCGGCGACTCCCCGCTCCATGTCGGTCTCGTAGTCGGGCACCACGTCCGGCAGCGACGTGGGCTCCTCCGGGTCCCGCCCCGCGATGACGCCGAGCACGCGCGCCGCATCGCGGACGCTGCGCACCATCGGTCCGATGTGGTCGAAGGTGGGCCCGAGGTCGAGAACCCCGCGACGGCTCACGCGCCCCCATGTGGGTTTCAGCCCGACGATGCCATTGGCGGCCGACGGGAAGCGGATCGAGCCCCCGGTGTCTGTGCCGAGTGAGGCATAGCAGAGGCCTGCGGCCGTTGCGACGCCCGAGCCGCCCGACGAAACGCCGGGCCAGCGATCGAGATCACCCCATGGATTGCGCGGGACGCCGAAGTCGCGGTGGTAGCCCACCATCGCGCCTTCCGTGGTGGCCAGCTTGCCCAGCAGCACGGCCCCTGCCGCTTCGAGCCGTTCGACGACCGTCGCGTCTTCGGTCGCCACGTGGTCGCGACGGAACGCGTGGCCGGCTGTGGTCGGGAAGCCGGTCTTGTGGCAGAGGTCCTTCACCGCGATGGGCACTCCGTGGAGCGCCCCCCGAGGCGCTCCCCCCGCGCTCTGCGCGTCCGCCGCCGCGGCCCGTTCGAGCGCGTAGTCGCGCATCACGGTGATGTAGGAGTGGAGTTTCGGCTCGAGAGCTTCGATCCGCTGCAGCTGCGCTTCGGTCACCTCCACCGACGTGAGCTCGCCGCGCTCGATGCGTGCCGCCACCTCGGACAGCGTCTTGTAGTGCAGCGGTTGCTCGGTCATGAGATCGGCCTTTCTCGCAGGGGCGTCGGTGGACGCGTCGGGTGTGGTGCAGGCGATGAGCGAGCCTGCAGCCGCCGCACCCGCCACCGCCTGGATGACGTCACGCCGGGTCGGGTTCTTGGAGTCCATGCCGGGACTCTATCGGCAGGGACCCGGCTACGAGGCTGTGCCGTCCTTCGCGAGCTGCTCGACTTCGGCCACGTCGTCGTCACCGAGACCCGACGAAAAGTGCGCGACGCGAGCGTGGACCTGATCCGTCTCGAAGAACTCCCTGGCGCACTGGGCATGGATGAAGCCCGACGGCGAAAAGCGTGCCTCCTCCCACCACACCAGGCGGATACGCCAAGCGTCCTTTTCGATGAGCTCACGGCACGAGCGGCAGCGCGCCCGCCCCGTGGGCGAGCGCTCGGCACCGTCGATCCGCGGGAGCCGGCGATGGCTCAGTCCGAGGGACGCTTCGCTCCGGAGGTCGTCCAGGCCGTCGATCTCGGGCGCACCGTGCTCCACGGCCTCGAGGAAAGGCTCCGGGCGTTTGAGCGCCGCGCACGTGGGGTGAAACCACAGGATGCGGTCCCCCTCGCCGTAGGGGTTCTCGACGCTCTCCCCGAAGCGCAGGTCGTCCTTCGCGATCGCCTGGCCGCAGCCGCGGCACTTGGAGCGCCCGCTCGGCGCGTGCTCGAAGACGTGGGGCATCCGCCGAGTCTATGAAGAGCGCAGCCGCCGCGTCTCCGACCCACGGCCGCGGAGTCCGACGTCAAGCCATGGCAAGGCTCACCTACGAAAGGACGCGCAATGAGAGAGTGTCAAGGCACCACGAGGACCCGGCATGACTCTCGACATCTCCGCGCTCGGCATCATCTCCCTCACCGACGCGCAGCCGCGCGCACAACTGGAGGGCTACGTACAGCAGATCGAGGCCATGGGCTACGGCTCGATCTGGCTGCCGGAGCTGATGGGTCGCGAGCCGTTCACCACCGCCAGCTGGCTGCTCGCGCGCACCGACCGACTGCAGGTGGCCACCGGGATCGCCAACGTGTACGCCCGCGACGCGATGGCGGCGGCGCAGAGCGCCCAGACGCTGGCGGAGCTCTCGGGCGGGCGCTTTGCGATGGGGTTCGGCGTCTCCCACCCGCACTTCGCCGCCGCCCGCGGGCACGAGTGGGTGCCGCCCGCGAAGAAGATGCGCTCCTACCTGGAGGCGATCCGCGCAACCGACGTGCAGAGCGTGCCGCCGTCACAGGCGGCCCCGATCTACGTCGCGGCCCACGGTCCCCTGCTCCTCCGCGCCGCCGCGGATCTCGCCGACGGTGCGCTCGGCTACCTCATGCCGCCCGCGCACGGCGAGCGCGCGAAGGCGGCCCTGGCTGACAAGCCCCTGCTCACCGTGCTGCCGTTTTGCCTGAACGACGATCGGGAGCGTGCCCTCCAGTCGGCACACAAGGGCCTCGCGATGTACATGGAGCTGCCGGCGTACCACCGAGCCTGGGCCCACTTCGGCCTGGACACCAGCCGCGGCGCCGAGCTGGTCGACCAGATCGGCGCCTTCGGCGACGCTGCGCACGTGCGGCGACGCATCCAGGACTACCTGGACGCCGGCTCCGACCGCGTGATCCTCAGCCCGTTCCACGGCGACACGCAGAAGCCCGGGAGCCGCACCCGCCTCGAGGCGCTCGCGGAGCTGGCCGCATGAGGGCCTTGTCCCCTGCCGCGGCCCGCCACCTGCCCCGCCGCGGGAGGAGCGCGCGGGCCCTGGACGTCGCGGCGCGAGCCGCCGGCGCACTCCTCGTGCTGGCGGCCCTCGCGTGTGCCGGCGAGGGCCCCACAGCCGACCCGGAGCCCACGATGCAGAACGACGATCTGACGAGTCTGCGCGGCCGGATCGCACGCACCATTCGCGAGTACGACGCGCAGGGCGTGCACCGCACGGGAACCGAGGTCGACACGGCGTCCGCCCACTGGCTGGCCGGCCTCGTCCGCGAGGCAGGAGTCGAACCGGTTCTCGACTCCTTGCCGTTCGAGCGGGTCGACACGGAGGCCGCCTATCTCGAGGTGACCAACGAGTACGGCGGCACGGCGCGCTACGACGGCATCCCGCTCGTCGACAGCGCCACCTTCACCGACGCCGAAGGCGTGCGGGGCGAGCTGGGCCGGCCCGAGCACGGCACGCCGATCGCCGTGGCACGCTACCCGGCGACCGTGCAGTACTGGCCCGAGTTCCACGAGATTCGCACCCGCTCGGAGCACCGCGCACTGGTGGTCGTCACGGGCGGAGACGCGTTCGACGTGCCCGAGGGGCCGCTCGTGCGCGCGCAGCCGCCCGGCTACGCGCTGATCAACGCCGACCGCTTCTCCGACCCCTACGGCATTCCGGTGCTGCAGCTCCCGAGCGGTGCGGGCCCCGCGCTCGTCCGGGCCCGCGAGCAGCGGCTGGTGGGGCGCGTCGTGGTGCAGACCAAGCGCACGCCAACCTCGATCTACAACGTCGAGGCCAGCGTCACGGGGCGCGAGCCCAGTGCAGCACCGCTCGTGGTGATGACACCGCGCAGCGGCTGGTGGGAAGTCGCTTCGGAGCGCGGTGGCGGCATCGCCCTCTGGGTGGAGATCCTGCGCACCCTTGCCGCCGAGCCGCCGCGTCGTACCGTGCACTTCGTGGCCTCCACGGGCCACGAGCTCGGGCACGTGGGGCTCGATCACTACCTCGAGAAGAACCACGACCGCATCGCACACGCCCACCTCTGGCTGCACCTCGGCGCCAACTTCGCTGCAGCCGTCGGCCCTGCCGTGCGGATCCAGGCGTCGTCGCCGGAGCTCCTCGACCGGGCCCGAGGCGCGATGGCCGCGCGCGAGGTGCCGCCCGACGTCGTCACCGAGGTCGAGACGCGGCCGTTCGGGGAGGCGCGCGAGATCCACGACGGCGGCGGCCGCTTCATCTCGCTGCTCGGCGCCAACGGCCAGTTCCACTCCCCCCTCGACCGCTGGCCCGACTCGGTCGATCTGCCGAAAACGGAGCGCCTCGCCCAGGCATTCATCGCTCTGGTGGTCGAGATCGCAAACGAAGGCGAAGCCGCCGGCTAGCCTCCCGACAGCGGAGCACATCGGATGAAGATCGACGCCTCGGCATCCGCCTCGCTCGACCACATCGGCGCCGAAGCCCAGCGTCTCGAGAGGCTTGGATACGACGGCCTGCGGGTGGCCGAGCTCAACCACGACCCGTTCCTGCCGCTCGCCGTTGCCGCGGAGCACACGGAGCGCATCGAGCTCGTCACGTCGGTCGCCGTGGCGTTCGCGCGCAACCCGATGTCGATGGCCCTCCAGGCCCACGACCTCAACGCGTTCTCCGGGGGCCGATTCGTTCTCGGTCTGGGGTCGCAGGTGCGGCCGCACATCGAGCGCCGTTTCAGCATGCCCTGGCACAAGGCGGCCGCCCAGATGCGGGAGTTCATCGAGGCGATGCAGGCGATCTTCGACGCCTGGTACGACGGCCGGCGGCTCGAGTACGTCGGCGAGTACTACCAGCACACGCTCATGCCGAAGACGTTCGCGCCCGAGAACGTGGAAGGACCGAGGCCGCGCATCGCGCTGTCGGCCACCGGGCCTCTCATGACGAAGGTGGCTGCCGAGTGCGCGGACGGCATGATCATGCATCCGTTCTCGAGCGAGAAGTACATGCGCGAGGTGACGGTGCCCGCCATCGAGGAAGGGCTGGCGGCTCGCGGCCGCACCCTGGACGGCTTCGAGCTCGACTACGCGCCCATGACCGCGGTCGGCGCGACCGAAGAGGATCTTGCCGCTGCAGTCGAGCGGCTGCGCGAGCGGATCGCGTTCTACGGCCGCACCGTCGCGTACCGGCCGGTGCTCGAGATCCACGGCTGGGGTGAGCTGCAGGACGAGCTGATCCGCCTCCACAAGGAAGGGCGCACCGACGAGACCCCGAGCCTCGTCACCAACGAAGTGGTGGAGACGATCGGCATCGTCGGCGCACCAGATCAGGTCGTCGCGCAGATGAAGGAGCGCTTCGACGGCCTGATCTCACGGACGGGGTTTGCAGCCGAAGGTCTCGGCGACGACGAGCTGGCCGGCCTGCTCGCGGAGCTCCGCGCCTGAGGTCCGCCTCTCCGTGGCGGTCCGATCCGACCGTCCTCGCGTGGAGGGCCGCACACTCGCCCTCGACGGGTCGAGGCCAGTGACAGAATCGCCTCCTTCCCAGCACATCGCCCTCTTCCCTTCCGCGAGGAGACCTCATGGCCACCCACGCTCCCCCGTCCGGGCCGCTCCAAGGCGTCCGGGTCGTCGACTTCTGCAGCTTCATCGCCGGCTCGTTCGCCGGCATGCTGATGGGCGACTTCGGCGCCGACGTCATCAAGGTCGAAGCTCTGGGCGGCGACCTCTGCCGACACTGGGGCCCGTGGGTCGGCGGCGAAGGCAAGATGTTCCAGGGCTGGAACCGCAACAAGCGCAGCCTGGCGGTCGACCTCCGGACGGACGCGGGGCGCTCTGTCGTGCACAAGCTGGTCGAGCAGGCGGACGTGGTCACCGAGAACATGCGACCGGGGGTCACCAAGAAGCTGCAGATCGACTACGAGGCCCTGCGCGAGGTGAACCCGAAGATCATCTACGCTTCGTCGAGTGGCTTCGGGTCGCGAGGCCCTGCCGGCCACCGTCCGGGCTACGACCCTGTGCTGCAGACCATGGGCGGTTCTGCCTTCGCGCAGACGGCCATGTCGGAGCGCCCCACGATCAATTCGGTGGCCGTGTCGGACTACCAGGCCGCCATGCTGATGCTCGCCGGCGTGAACGCCGCTCTCTTTCACCGCGAGCGCACGGGCGAGGGGCAGCTGCTCGAGACCTCGCTCCTGCAGGCGGTGATGTCGATCCAGTCGCACCAGTACGTCCAGCCGCTCGACGGCGAGTTCGAAGGTGCCGCGGGCATCTATCCGTACCGCATGTTCGAGACCGCCACGGTCCCCATGTTCATCGCGGCGGGCACCGACAAGTTCTGGCAGATCTTCTGCGAGACCCTCGGCATGGCGGAGCTGGCGTTGCGGCCGGAGTACGAGACGAACCCGCAGCGCGTCGAGCGCACGGAGGAGCTCAACGAGATCCTCGAGCCGCTCATGCGGACACAGAACGCGGCCGAGCTGGAGAAGAAGCTGGTCGACGCGGGGATGCCCTGCGCGGCGCTGCGCTCCCACGAGGAGTTCTTCGAGCACGAGCAGGTGGGCGCCATGGACATGAACCCCGTGGTCGAGCACTCTTCCGCCGGCCGCCTTCGAGTGGCCGGCACTCCGGTGCACTTCCACGGCAGCCCCGGCGCCATCCAGCGACCTGCACCGCGGCTGGGCGAGCACAGCCGAGGAGTGCTCCAAGAAGCGGGCTACTCCACCAGCGAGATCGACGACCTGATCCGAGACGGCGTCGTCGCACAAGGCGAATAGGCGCACCGCGTGAAGCGGATTCGACTCCAGCCGGCCGTCGCCACGGCATGGCTCGCGGCATGGGTGGTCTCTGCTGCACACACGCAGAGCTCG
Source organism: Candidatus Multivoraceae bacterium (assembly GCA_965223385.1). Taxonomy (GTDB): domain Bacteria; phylum Acidobacteriota; class Thermoanaerobaculia; order Multivoradales; family Multivoraceae; genus JBCCLJ01. Next base: position 71,894 of record CBDCWR010000007.1, read on the forward strand.
TCCCAGACCGAGCAGGGTACGAGTGAGGCCCCCCGACCGTCTCTGGCCGCGTCCCGGGTGGAGCAACCCGTCACGCTCGACGGCCGCCTCGACGAGCCGGTCTGGAGCGGGGCCGAGGTGGGGTCGAACTTCGTAACCCGCGAGCCTCTGGCAGGCCGACCCGCCGCGGAGCCCACGGAATTCTCCGTGGTCTACACCGCCGACACGCTCTACTTCGGTATCCGCGCCTTCGACTCCGACCCTTCCGGCATCGTCGCCAAGGAGATGCAGCGCGACGCCGACCTCGGGGGCAACGACGACGCGATCGCCCTGATCCTCGACCCCTTCCACGACCAGCGCAACAGCGTCACCTTCGAGATCAATCCCAACGGCGCGCGCACCGACTCGTTGGTGACCGACGAAGGCAAAACGCAGAACCTCGAGTGGGACGGCGTGTGGCGCGCCGCGACACGCATCACGCCGGAGGGCTGGACGGCGGAGGTGGCCATCCCCTTCGACTCCCTCCGCTTCGACCCGACGGCTTCGGTTTGGGGGCTCAACGTGCGTCGCGTCGTGCGGCGCACGAACGAGGAGAGCTACTGGGCGCCGATCGGCCGCGAGGTGGGCCCGCCTGCCGTCAGCCGGCTCTTCGCGGGCAACTGGGTCTCTCTCGCCGGCGACCTCACGGGACTCGAAGGCATGAAGCCCGGCAAGAGGCTCAACGTGAAGCCGTTCGTGCTGGGCTCGCTGGCCGAAGAGCCTCGAGCGCGGCCCGGCGACACACTCGACGACCTGGACGCGGGTCTCGACATCAAGTGGGGTGTCACCAAGTCGCTCGCCCTCGACCTCACCTACAACACCGACTTCGCGCAGGTGGAGGTCGACGAGCAGCAGGTCAACCTCACACGGTTCTCCCTGTTCTTTCCCGAGAAGCGCGAGTTTTTTCTCGAGAACTCCGGCATCTTCGACTTCGGCCCGCCGGAGCCGGGCGCAAGCCAGCCGCCGCTGATGAAAGGCTTCTTCTCGCGCCGGATTGGTCTGCTTGGTGGCCAGGAGGTGCCGATGGACGTCGGGGGCCGGCTCACCGGACGCGTCGGGGCCTGGAGCCTGGGCGTGCTCGGGGTGCGCACCGATGCGGTCCAGGAGCCGGGCCTCGTCGCGGCGGAGACCGACCACACGGTGCTGCGCGTCAAGCGCGACCTCGGCCGTCGCTCCAGCATCGGCATGATCTACACACGCCGCGACCCAGGACGCCTCTCGACGGACAACGTGCGCGAGCCCACGAACGAGCTCGCCGGCTTCGACCTCGACTTCAGACCGAGCCGGCAACAGCTGGTGTACTTCTTCGCGGCCGAAAGCGACACGAACGACCCGGAACTCGAGGGCGGCGAAGACTCCGAAGACTCCATGTCGTTCGGCACCGGCTACCGCTACACGACGCGCAACGTCAGGGCCCAGCTCGACTTCATGGAAGCGCAGAGAGACTTCGACCCGGGCCTCGGCTTCCTGCTGCGACGCAACTTTCGTCGGTACCGCCCCAACGTGCGCTGGGAGCCCCGTCTCGATCACCGCGTCGTGCGCTCGTGGACACTCGAAGGAGAGGTGGACTACTACGAGCGCGAGAGCACGGGGCAGCTCGAGAGCCGGCGCCTCCTCTTCGCACCCATCGGAATGCGCACCACAGGAGACGACCGGTTCCGGCTCGCCCTCGTGCGTGACACCGAGCAGGTCTTCGAGCCTTTCGAGATCAGCCCGGGCGTTGTCATCGAGCCCGGCTCCTACAGCTTCAACTCGGTCTTTCTCCGCGGCTTCTCCAACCGCGGCCGTCGGGTCGCGTGGCGCGGCAACATCAACGTGGGCGAGTTCTATGACGGCGATCGGACCGGGCTCGCGCTCGTGAGCTACCTCCGCCTGTCGAAGTACCTCAACACCGAGCTCTCCTGGAACCACAACGCCATCGAGCTCTCTGCCGGCAACTTCGACGCCACCATCTACGGGCTCCGCATCAACGCGTCGTTCACTCCGGACCTCCGCTTGAACACTCTGCTCCAGTACAACGACGCGGCGGAGCTCGTCGGGCTCAACGTCCGGTTCAACTGGATCTACAAGCCCGGCGCTGACCTCTTTGTCGTGTACAACGAGAACTGGGACGCACCCACCTTCAGCGCACGCGAGACGCAGCGGCGCGAGCTCATCGTCAAGTTCAGCTACCTGTGGCAGCCGTAGCAGATCCGACCTTGTCGCCGCAGATGAGACGCAGCCCAAACGCGGCACCCTGTCGGTCGACACAGATCGCGCTCGCTTCCTGAGCATCTGTCTGCAGCACGGCTCCGCCGAGCTCCTGGACCCGACGTGTCACAGACCCCAGGTCGGAGATGGCGACGTACGGCAGCCAGCCGGCCTGCTTCACCGACGCGGGAAGCGGCCGGACGGCTCCGAGCGGCCTGGAGCCGGAGAACACCAGCGCGTCGCCCCTCTCTTCGAAGGACCAACTCAGGACGGACTCGTAGAACTCGGCCGCGGCATGTGGCGAGCCACACGTGAGCACGCTGAAGACCACGCTGCCGACGCTTCCATCCGAAGTGTGGAGCTGGAGAGACGGCGTGAACAGCCCCAGCACAGCTCCCTGCGGGTCGGCCAGCACGCAGAAGTCTCCTGCGTCGGACTCTCGAGGCGGCACGAGGAGGTGCGCCCCGGAACGGGCGGCAAGCCCGGCCGCCTCCCCCACGTCGGCCACGGCGACATACGACAGCCAGTGGGGCGGCGCGCCCACGGCCAGCGCCTCCTCGGCGAGCTCGAGAACACCGCACACCGGGCCCTCGGGGCGACAGAGTTTGGGGTAGAGGCGCGGCCCGTCTTCGTGGTGGACGGTCCAGCCGATCACATCACGGTAGAACGCCACCGCATCCTCCACTGCAGTGGTCGAAACGTCGTGCCAGACGAAGGTGCCCGGGTCGATCTTCATGCCTTCCTCCTCGGTCGGAAGCTGATCCACCAGAAGGGTGGACCAAGCCTTCGACCGTAGTCAGAAGGTCACCAGATTCCTAGATTGACCTTCGTGGAATGCTGCCGTTGCGAGATTGCGACATTGCTCAGAGTCGATCGGGAACCAAGACCGACCGGTTCGGTGCTCTGGGCCGAAGCGCAAGACGTTTCTTGGCCTGCCGATGGTCAAGCGAGCGGTGTACCGTGCCGGCGGAGCTACACTGGCAACATGCGCCTTCGGCTCGGACAACGACTCGCACAGTACGAGATCGTCTCCGAGCTGGGTGCGGGTGGCATGGGCGCGGTGTACCGCGCGCGAGACGTGGAGCTCGAGCGCGACGTCGCTCTCAAGCTGCTCACCCGGGCCGCAACTCAGGAGGAGGAACGCATCGAGCTGCTCCGGGAGGCGCGCCTCATCGCCCAGCTCCAGCACCCCAACGTCTGCACGCTACACGCCCTCGAGCACGTGGAGGGCCAGTACTTCCTGGTCATGGAGCTGCTCGAAGGCGAGACGCTCGCAGATCGCCTTCGATCGACAACCCTCTCCGACGAGGAGCTTCGGCTGGTCGCGGTTCAAGTGGTGGACGCGGTCGCTGCAGCGCACTCTCGACACATCGTTCATCGAGATCTCAAACCGAGCAACATCATGCTCACGCCATCAGGTGCGAAGGTGCTCGACTTCGGAATCGCAAAGCGCCAACGCGAGACCGCGCAGATCGACACGCAGCAGAAAACGGCCACGGCTCTGGAGCCCACGCTCGCCGGCACCGTGGCCTACATGGCACCAGAAGTCCTCGCTGGCGAGCCGGCGGGCCCACAGTCCGACCTTTGGTCTCTGGGGTGTGTGCTCTTTGAACTGGTGTCCGGACGACCGGCATTCAGCGGCGCGACGACACTCGACCTGACCTCTGCCATCCGAGAGAGCACTCCTGATCTCGACCTTCGAAAGAAATCCCCGCTTCGCCAGCGAACGACCTGGGTCATCGACCGGTGTCTCCGAAGAGACCGCTCGGAGAGGTGGCGCTCTGCTCGAGATGTGCGCTTTGCACTCGAACAGGCCTTCAAAGAACCAAACGACACAGAGGCTTCTGTTGCTGGCACCGGCAAAGGCGTGCTCGCGACAGTGATCGGGGCAACGGCGTTTCTGAGCCTGCTGATGTGGTTCGCGGCGAGGCCTATCGACGACCCCAATGCCGTTGCTCGGCTCGCAATCAGCCTCCCTCCCGACAAGACGATCCACGGCCCCCTGCCGGGTCTACACCTCAGGAATCTGGCGTTCTCCCCCAATGGCGAAGACCTGGTGTACGTCATTCCGTCTTCTCGCGCACCTGCAAGCGGAACGTCTTCTGGCGCCCCGAGCGCTCTCGCTCACCGCAGACTGAATGAGGACCTGATCCGTGAGCTACCCGGTACGCTGAGTGCAGCGGAACCGTTCTTCTCGCCGGACGACGCATGGATCGGCTTCTTTGTTCCCGGCAGGGCGGTCTTCAAGACCTCACTCCGCAGCGGAAGGCCCCAGGCACTTTGTCGCCTGGAGGGCTCGATGGTCTACGGATCTGGTGCTTGGTCTGACGACGGCTACATCTGCTTCGCCTCGGGAGAGCTTGGGGGTCCGCTCGGCTTCACCGGAAAGCTCGAGAGAGTCACGGAGAATGGGGGACCTTCTGAGCCTGTTCAGGTCTCGCCTTCATGGGGTCACCAAACCGTTCCCGCTCACCCATCTCCCATTCCCGGCGGGCGGGGCCTGCTGGTCTCGGCGCTTCGATCGTTCGAGACCGGCGACGTGGAGTTCATCGATCTCGACACCGGCCAAAGAACACTGGTCGTTCCTGGAGGCAACGCGCCGAGATTCATCCCAACGAGCACCGGCACTTCGAGCGGCTTTCTGGTGTATCTGAACAGCGAGAACCAGCTGATGGCCCAGGAGTTCGAGCCATCAAATCCGTCAGCGAAGCACCAGGCATTCGCAGTCGCCCAAGCAGGGCTGAGCACAGGAAACTATGTCAGCAGCTTCCGCTGGGACGTTTCGGCATCTGGGCATCTTGCTTACGCTCCATCGACCCTTCCTAGACTGATGCTCGTGGAGCCCAACGGCGTCGGCACACCTCTCGAATCGGCACCGGCGCCATTCGGCGAGGGCGACCTGGCGCGCCGAATCGCCGTCTCACCAGCTGGGGACCGCATCGTCGTTCGTGGCTTCGAGAACGACCTGTGGGTCTACAACCTCGAGAGAGGCAATTCCGCCCGCCTGACGTCACACCCTGCCGACGACATGAGCCCCGTCTGGCTGGAGGACGGGCAACGGGTGCTCTTCGCCTCCCAACGCTCTGGAGAGCGCAGCATTTACATCAAAGAGGCGGACGGGTCGGGAGAGGCGCGCAGAGTCGCCGCCACGCCCGGCGTCAACCTCAACCCGATGACGGTCGACGCAGCGAGAAACTCGATTCTCTACGTCGAGTGGGGGAACCCAGAGACCGCCTCTGACGATGTCGCCATGACCTCGCTCGACGACGGTTCCTCTCGAATCCCGGTCCTCTCAGGGAACTTCAACGAGTGGGCTCCGCGAATCTCACCGAACGGAGAGTGGATCGCATACGAGACCGACGAAACAGAGCACCTGGAAGTGTTCGTACAGAGGTTTCCGTCCATGTCCGGCAAGACACCCGTCTCCGTCGGTGGTGGCCGGGAACCTGCTTGGTCGGCGGACGGCAGCAGACTCTATTTCTGGCAGGACGGCGGCTTGGTCGAGGTGCTCACCACGGATCTAGCCACCACGCCATCACCTAGAGTCCTCTTTCGAGGCGACTACGAAAGCGACTTCGACGTTCTGCCTGATGGTCGATTCGTGATGATCGAGGACAAGAACCGAAACCGATCTCTCACGGTCGTTCTGAACTGGCTCGAGGAACTCAAAGCGCGGTCCGCCAAATAGCCCGTCGGCAGTCGCAAACTTCGTCCGATCGCCCTCCGCGACGGTCAGACACCGGGCTTCGCTGCGGCACGAGGGGCGCCGTCAGCTGTTGGTGAACACCTCGTGGAGGAACTGCCGGATCACCCGGAAGGCCTCCTTGTACTCCTCCACGGTGAAGGTGCCGTGGCCGCCACCCTTCACCGTGTGCAGCTGGTTCTTGACCCCCGCGGCGTCGAGCTTCTGGTGCAGCCGGGTGGCGTGGGCATACGGCACGATGAGGTCGGCGTCGCCGTGGAGCGTGAGAACGGGTGGATTCGTGCTCTTGCTGACCATCGTGAGCGGCGACAGCTCGTCGCCGAGCTCCATGCGATTCGGAAGCGAGCCCATCCACTGCACGGCGTAGACCTTCGCGTTCTTCCCTGCCAGAAGGTCGGGGACGTCGGTGATGCCGAACCAGTTGACGATGGCCGCCACCGGCATGTCGACGGGCTCCGTGTCGGCACGGCCTCGGCCACCTTCGGCGGGCAGCCGCGCAGCGCAGCGGCGGTCGAAGCCTCTCGCCGCGGTGAGCATGCCGGTGGTGAGCGAGAGGTGCCCGCCGGCGGAAGCGCCGGTCACCACGATGCGATTGGTGTCGAAGCCGTAGTTCTCCGCGTTCTGGATCACCCAGCGCAGGGCACACCGCGTGTCTTCCACCGCCCCGGGCGCAAGCGCCTCGCGCGCGAGGCGGTACTCCACGTTGACCGCGGCAAAACCCATCTGCAGGTACGGCAGCACCGACAGGGTGCTCGAATCTTTGTCGCCGCCGACCCAGCCGCCACCGTGGATGTACACCACCGTGGGCCGCGGCGTAGTGCGATCGCGCGGCACGTACACGTCGAGCTTCGACTCGTAGCCGTCGGCCCGCAGGTAGGTGACGTCGGGCACGACGCCGTAGTTGCGCATGATCTCGACCACCGTGTCGGCGGCGTCCTGCGCAGCGGCGGGAGTGACTGCAGAGAGCAGTGCGAGCAGAGCGGAGAGAGCGACGAGCGAGAAGGCGCGGGTTCGCATGGCGAGCCTCCAGAAGCGAGTTCGAGATGTCGGTCGGGGTGCCGACCACCCTAGCGCAGGCCGCCAACCGATCGCGCTGCTCGAGGTCGCTATCATTCGCGCGCATGAAGCTGCTGCTCTTCTCCGACCTCCACCGCGACGTCGCCTCGGCGCAGAGCCTTGTCGACCGCTCGGCTGACGTCGACGTGCTCGTGGGCGCGGGCGACTTTGCCGTCGTACGCCAAGGCATCGACGACGTCCTCGAGGTGCTGCGAGCGGTCGACCGGCCTCTCGTGCTCGTGCCCGGCAACGGCGAGAGCTACGAGGAGCTCGAGGCCGCCTGCGCCGGGTGGGACCAGGCGCACACCCTGCACGGGACCGGGGTCTCGATCGGCGGCGTACCGTTCTTCGGCCTGGGCGGCGGAGTTCCCGTAACGCCGTTCGGCTCCTGGAGCTGGGACCTTCCGGAAGAGGAGGCCGCCTCCCTCCTCGAAGGCTGCCCCGAAGGCGCGGTGCTGGTGAGCCACTCGCCGCCTTACGGCATCGGCGACATCGCCCGCGGCACCCACCTCGGGAGCCAGGCCGTGCGCGCTGCGATCGACCAGGCCTCGCCTCGGTTGCTCGTGTGCGGCCACATCCACGACAGCTGGGGCACCGACGAGACCGTCGGTGCGACGCGGGTGATCAACGCCGGGCCGGCAGGCGTCGTCGTCGAGGTCTGAGCCGCTCGGCCCACGCCACTCGGCTAGGATCGACGCCAACACCACTGCAGCACAGCACGGAAGAAGGCGGGCGCCCGCGGCGTTGGCTCTTTCGTACCCGTCCCGAGAACGCCCCTCGACATCCGTCGAGAGCTCCAGCTGCGAGCGGAGTCGCGCTCCTAGCGTCGGCCCCTTGCGCCCGGGATGGCCAACTCGAGGAGATCTCATGGCGGAAGAACCACGTGAAGAGGGTGCACCCGGCGAAGGCAAGGTCAGCGGCTACTCCTGGTACGTCCTCGGCGTCCTGGTCATCGTCTACGTCTTCAACTTCATCGACCGCCAGATCCTCTCGATCCTCAACGAGGACATCAAAGCCGACCTGGGTCTCAGCGACGCCAGCATGGGCTTCCTCTACGGCACCGCGTTTGCCGTCTTCTACGCCATCTTCGGCATCCCGCTCGGCCGCCTCGCCGACATGTGGGTGCGCAAGAGCCTCATCTCGATCGGTCTCCTGTTCTGGAGCGTGATGACCGCGCTCTCCGGCACCGCCAACAACTTCGCCAAGCTCGCGATCTTCCGCATCGGCGTCGGCGTCGGCGAGTCGAGTGCCAGCCCCGCCGCCTTCTCGATGTTGGGCGACTACTTCCCGCCGAGGCTGCGCGCCACGGCTGTGGCGATCTACTCGAGCGGCGTGTACATCGGCTCCGGCATCGGCATCTTCCTCGGCGGCCTGATCGTCGACAACTGGAACGAGGCCTACCCCAGCGGCGACGCTCCCTTTGGTCTGGTCGGCTGGCAGGCGGCGTTCTTCGCGGTGGGTATCCCGGGCATCATCATGGCGCTGTGGGTGTGGTCACTGAAGGAGCCGGTGCGCGGCCAGAGCGAAGGCCTGGAGGTGAAAGAACCGCACCCGGCCCCGTTCCAGGAGTTCTTCAAGGAGCTCGGCGCCGTCGTACCGCCGTTTACGCTCTTCAGCCTCGCGCAAGCCGGCGGTGCCAGCGCCGTCGTGAAGAACCTGGGCATCATGGCGGCCTGCACCGCGGGCGCGGTCGGCATGACCGCCTGGCTGGTGCCCCGACCCTGGACGATCGAAGGAGCGGCCCAGTGGATCGCTCTCGGCGTGGGCCTCTACGCGTTCTTCTCCTGGGTGCAGGGCCTCGCCATCCGCGACCGCGGCACCTACGAGATGATCTACAAGAGCAAGGCGATCGTGTTCGGCATGATCGGCTTCGCCTGGATCGCCTTCGTGACCTACGGTCTCGGCTACTGGGTGCCGCCCTTCTTCCAGCGCGTGCACGGCGTGAGCGCGAGCGAAGCGGGCATGTACATCGGCCTCACGTCGGCTGCCGGTGGCCTGATCGGCGTCTCGCTGGGCGGCTTCCTCTCCGACCTGCTCAAGCAGCGCACACCCAAGGCACGCCCCTACATGGGCCTCGTCTGCTGCGTCCTCGCCGTTCCCGCGGGCCTGCTCCTTCTCACGACCGACAACCCGAACCTGGGCTATGTCTACAACTTCATCTTCTCCGTGCTCTCACCGATGTGGATCGGCTCGGCGGTCGCGCTGGCGAACGAGCTCGTGATGCCACGGATGCGCGCGACGGCGTCGGCGTACTACATCCTCGCGGTCACCTTCATCGGCCTGGCGCTCGGGCCCTTCACCATGGGTCAGCTGAGCACCACGTTCGCGGCTGGTGGCATGGACCCGGGCGACGCGCTGCGGCGCGCGATGCTGTTGGGCCTCATTCCCTTCGCGTTCTCCGCGCTCTTCCTCTGGATGGCGAGCCGCCACGTCGAAGCGGAGGAGGCGAGCCGCCTCGACCGCGCGCAGGCGGTGGGCGAGGAGATCTAGCTGTTGGCCGACACTCCATCCATCGAGACGAGCGTTCTCAGCGGCCTCCGCGTGGTGGAGGCCGCGACCATGGTGATGGTGCCCTGCGCCTCCAACATCATGGGCGACTTCGGCGCCGAGGTGATCAAGGTGGAGCCGGCGGCGGGCGACATGAACCGCCGCGGCCACTTCATCCCCGGCATGCCGACGTCCGACCTCGAGTACTGCTACTACCAGGACAACCGCAACAAGAAGAGCGTGGTGCTCGACCTGAAAGACCCGGAGGGCAGCGCCGCGTTTCTCAAGCTCATCGAGACGGCCGATGTGTTCTTCACCAACTACCGCCACTCCGCCCTCGACAGCCTCGGGCTCGACTACGAGACGCTGCGGCAGATCAACCCGCGGCTGATCTACGCCCACGGCACCGGCTTCGGCGACGAAGGGCCCGAAGCGGCCAACCCGGGCTACGACGTGGTCAGCTACTGGTCGCGCTCCGGGCTCGAGGCGGTGATCTTCCCGCACGAAGGCTTCATCTCGAGCTTCGGCTACGCCACGGGCGACCATCCGAGCGGCACCAGCCTCTTCAGCGCCGTCATGCTCGCCCTCTACCAGCGCCAGCAGACGGGCCAAGGCTGCCGCGTGACCACGTCGCTCATCGCCAACGGCGCGTGGAGCAATTCGAGCCTCATCTCGGCCCGCCTGGCCGAAGCGGAGTTCCAGGAGCGGCTGCCGCGCGAGCAGTCGCGCCACTACAGCTCGGTGTACTACCGCTCCGGCGACGACCGCATCTTCAAGGTGGCGATCGTCGACCACCCGAAGAGCTGGCCCGGCTTCGCGCGCGCCATTGGAAAGCCCGAGCTCGCGGAGTCTGCCCACCATCTCGACATCGACAACGTGCCGGGCTTCGCGCCCGAGATCATCCGCCACTGTGACGCGCTGTTCGCGCAGCACGACCTCACCCACTGGAAAGGTGTCTTCCGCGAGAACGACATTCCGTTCAGCGTGATGGCCGACTTCGACGACGTGGCGGCAGATCCGCAGATGAAGGCCAACGACGTGTTTCTCGAGATCGACGATCCGCGCCACGGCAAGGTGCGCTCGGTGAACAGCCCTATCACCCTCGACGGAACGCCCAAGGTGACGCCCCAACCGGCGCCAGCGCTCGGGGAGCACACGGCGGAAGTTCTGCGGGATCTCGGTCTGGGCGACGAGGTCGTCGCTCGGCTCACCGAGTGAGCCGGATCTTCGGAGACCATCCGCTCGTGCGGGCGCGGGCGAGCAACTTCCCTCTCACGCGACGGAGCCAGCCTTGAAGCGATCCACCGATCGAATCCTGACCACCCACGCGGGCAGCCTGCCCCGACCCGTGTCGCTGGTCGAGCTCCAGCTCGCGAGGTACGAGGGCACAGACGTGGACGACGCCCTCCTCGAGGCCGAGGCACGCGCGGCGACCGAAGCCGTCGTGCAGCGGCAGATCGAGACCGGGATCGACATCATCAACAACGGCGAGCAGGCCAGGGAGAGCTTCTTCACCTATGTCCAGCACCGCATGTCGGGCTTCGGGGGCACGAGCACGCGCCCGCCGTTTCAGGACATGGTGCGCTATCCGGGCTGGCTGCAGCTCAAGATCCCCGGCTACGGCGGCGTCAGCCTGACCGCCGCACCCCAGGCCCAGGGCCCCGTGAGGTACGAGAACGAGACACCCCTGCGGGAAGAGCTCGCGCTCTTCGACCAGGCCCTGCAGCGGCACGACAGCGAGTACGTGGAGTCGTTCGTCACCGCGCCGTCTCCCGGCATCGTCGCGGCGGCGATGCAGAACGTGTACTACCCGAGCCTCGACGCCTACATCGACGCGCTCGCGGAGGCTCTTTCGGTGGAGTACCGCGCGATCGTGGGCGCCGGCCACGTCCTGCAGATCGATGCGCCCGATCTGGCGATGGAGCGCCACACCTACTTCGGGGAGCGGAGCGAAGAGGACTTTCTCCGTTTCATGGAGACCGTGGTGCGCGCCACGGCGCGCGCGCTCGACGACGTGCCGCGCGAGCAGACGCGACTCCACGTCTGCTGGGGCAACTACGACGGCCCGCACGACTGCGACGTGCCGCTGGCCACCATCCTCCCCACGCTCACCCAGGCATACGCCGGCGCGCTGATGATCTCGCTGGCGAACCCGCGCCACGCACACGAGGTCCCGGAGCTCAACGCCGGCTCTCTCCCGGAGGGCCTCGTGGTGATCGCCGGCGTCATCGACACCACGTCGAACTATGTCGAGCACCCCGAGGTCGTGGCGAACCGCATCACGGCGGTCGCAGAGAGCATGGGCGATCCGCGCCGAGTGATCGCGGGAACTGACTGCGGGTTCGACACCGCGGCGGGCTTTCGCGACGTCGCGGAAGACGTCGCCTGGGCGAAGCTCGGGAGCCTGGTCGAAGGCGCGCGGCGTGCGAGCGAGAGGCTGTTCTGATCCGTCCGCGCCGGCCGCCGGGACACCGGGCTCCGCAACCGGAGCGCAAGCGCCGACCCGACCCGGAGCGGCAACGTCGCCACAACCTCGCAGCCCTTCGTCCCTCGGCCGGGTCGTGCTCGCCCCCACTCGCACAAACTAGAGAGCAACATGAACCGAATCCCGCTCCTACTCTTCCTGCTCCTCCTCGCGGCACCGGCGGCTTCGCGCGACCTGCAGGGCACGCTCAGCGACAACCAGGTCATCACGAGCAAGAGCCTCGGGTACGACCTGCAGTACCGCGTCTACTCTCCACCCGGTGAGCACAGCGACCTGCCCGTTCTCTACGTCACGGACGGCCAGTGGTACATCGAGCCCGGGGGCCTGCACGAGGAGCTGGACCGTCTGATCGCAAAAGGCGCCATCGAGCCAGTGCTCGCCGTGTTCGTGGACAACCGCGACCCGCACGATCTCGGCACCAACCGCCGCAACGCGCAGTTCTTCTGCTACGACAACTACATCGCCTTCTACCGCGACGAGCTCGTGCCCCACATCGAGAAGATCCACCCGGTGAAGCAGGACCGCACAGCACGCACCATCCTGGGCCTGTCGTTCGGGGGGCTCAACTCGGCCTGCTTCGGCCTGCTCGCGCACGACACGTTCCGCGGCATCGCGATGCAGTCGCCGGCTCTCCATCCAATTCGCGACATGCACGACCTTTGGCGCAACATGCCGAAGAAGGACCTGCAGATCTTCCTCTCCACCGGCACCATCCGCGACAACGAGGCGAGCACGCGGGCGTTCGAGCGCATCCTGAGCCGCAAGGGCTATGAGATGAAGTACATCGAGGTCGAAGCGGGTCACGACTGGCGCAACTGGAAGCCGCTCCTCGACGACGTGGCCAAGGCGTTCTATAAGACGAAGTAGCTCTCTGCCGCGCTCATCGGCGAGGCGGCCCCGGACACCCTCCGGCCACCGGCTCGCGCCGGCGGCTCGAGGCGGAGCCTGCCCTAGAAGCTCGGGCTAAGCTCGTTCCATCGGTCAGCCAACAGTCTCGAGGGCACAGGGTGCCAAGGAGCAGGTCGTCATGAAGTGCGTCAGTCGGGTCCGCATGCTCACGGGTTTGCTGCTGTGCGGAGTCTTCTCGGCCTGCGCGCCGGAAGGCTCTGCGTCGGAAGAGTCTGCCGCACTCGTAGCGGCCGAGCAGACGCTCGACGAGATCCTGGCTGAGGCCCGGCGGGTGCCCAACAGCACCGGCTGGTTCGAGATCGTCGCCCTGCCCAACGACGTGTACGCATTGTGGGAGCCCGGGCACCAGGAGAAGGTCAACTCCTTCTTCATCGTCGGCGAGAGCAAAGACGTGCTCTACGACACGGGGATGGGCATCGGCTCCATCTCCCGCGCCGTGGAAGATCTGCGGCGCGAGGTCGGGCTCCCCGAGCGCGAGCTGATGGTGGTCAACAGCCACAACCACCTCGACCACAACGCCGGCAACGTCGAGTTCGACGAGGCCTGGATCTTCGAGAACGACTGGGCCGTGGAGAAGCTCACGCAGGGGCTACCCGCGGGCTCCTTCACCGACTACTGGGCCGAGCTCACCCCACATGAGGGAGTGACACCGCCGGAGGGCTTCGACCCCGCGACGTTCTCCATTCCGCCGTTCCCCCGCGAGGGCATCCGCTTCCTTCACGACGGCGACGTCATCGACCTCGGCAGTCGCCAGTTCCGCGTGGTGCACACCACGTCGCACTCTCCCGACGGAATCGCGCTCTACAGCGAAGGCGAGGGCATCCTCTTCGGCGGCGACACCTTCATCGGCGATACGTTCCTCATCCGCGACCCCGAGCTGCTGGTCGGAGACCTCACGCGCGCCATGGATCTGCAGGTCGAGTGGCACTACTGCTCCCACGGCCCGCAGCTCATCGAGGTGATGCGGAGTGGCTTCCACCTCGAGATCGTGCGCCGGATGCTGGGTGGCGAGCGCACGGAGAGCACGACGCAGTTCGCCGGCCAGGAGATGCCCGTGTGGACCCTCGAAGGCGTGGTGCTGATGCTCGGCGGCGACTTCCTGACGTACTGACGCTCCCACGGAGTTGCCCGCCGTGTCGCCGCGCCGTCTGCGCCCGACGCCGCTCCGCTAGTCGCTGCGCAGGGCCCGCGCCGGATCGAGGCGTACGGCGCGGCGTGCCGGCACGGCGGCGGCAAGGGCCGAAATGGCGAGCACGAGCGCCGCGCTGAGGGCGAAGGTCCACGGGTCGAAGGCGCCGACCCCGAAGAGCAGCCCCGAGAGGGAGCGCGCCAGAAGCAGGGCCAGGCAGAGGCCGAGAACGGTCCCGGTGCCCCCCAGAAGGAGGCCACGCGTCGTGATGGAGCGAAAGACCGTGCTCCGCCGGGCTCCGAGGGCCATTCGGATCCCCAGCTCCGTCTTGCGGGCCTCGACCGTGAACGCGATCAGCCCGTAGAGCCCGAGCGTGACGAGGAGCGCCGCGAGACCGGCGAAAGCACCCATCGACTGCGCGTAGAAGCGCTCACCGTCCACGGATCTCGAGAGGGCCGCATCGAGGGGTGAGACGACGACCGGCAAGCCTTCGTCGAGCTCCGAGACCGCAACCTTGAGCTCCCGCCCGACGGCCTCGAGCGGAAGCTCGCTGCGGACCACGAGGTGAGCGCTTCCTCGGGGCGACTGGGCAAATGGCAGGTAGTACTCGAGAGGGGCCTCCTCCCGCAGACCAAACTGCTTGACGGAACCCACGACTCCCACGATGAGGAGCGGCTCCTGGTCTTCGTCCTGAACGATGTAGCGGCCCAGCGGCGATCCGGACGTGAAGTGGCGACGCGCGAGCTCTGCGTTGACGATGGTGACGGGCACCGCTCCGCCCAGATCGCTGGCAGCGAAGTGGCGTCCCTCGAGCAGTGGCACACCCAGCGACCGGAAGTAGCCGGGCGTGACGGCATCGATCGCCACCTGGGGCCGCTCCTCTTCCGGGATCGACTCGCCGAGGATCTGCAGCCGGTCGATGGTCGAGACTCCCTGAAGCGGAAGCCCGGTGGTGAGGCCTGCGGCCGACACGAACGGAAGGCCTTCGACCCTCTCCTGCAGATCGTCGAAGAAGGCCCTGCGACGCGCCTCGTCTCCGTAGCGCGACTCCGGCAGCTCGACGTGCAGGGAGACCACGTCGAGCGTCTCGAAGCCGGGCTCGACCGCCGTCAGCCTGAGAAAGCTGCGCAGAAGCAGACCCGCTCCGATGAGCAGGGCCACCGCCATCGCGGTCTCGGCCACGACGAGGAGCGCTCTCAGCCGGGCGCGCCCCGGGGAGCGCGTCACCCTGCTGGTCCCCACGCTGGCCCGACCACGCAGTGCCTGCACAACGGGAGCGATCCAGGAGAGCAGGGTGCTCATCGTGACCACGGCGGCGGCAAACGCGAGCACCGGCGCGTCGACCGTCAGCAGCTCATGGCGCGGCAGCTCGACGGGCGGGCGCGTGCGGACGGCATGGACGATGGCGTGGGCGATCAGAATTCCCAGACCCCCTCCGAGGGCGCAGAGGAGGAGATTCTCCGCGAGGAGCTGACGCGCGAGCCGCGCCTGGGTGGCACCCAGTGCAGAGCGGAGCGCGAGCTCGCCCTGCCTCTCGGTGGTTCGCGCGACGAGCATGCCCCCGAGATTGACGCAGGCGATCATCAGAACGAGGGCCACGGCTCCGAACAAGGCCCAGAGCCCAGGCGCCACCTCCTGCACCAGCTGCGCGTGAACGTCGGCCAGCACGAAGCGCCAGTCTCCGCCGAACGGAAGGTCTTCGCTCCACTGCGCGGTGCGCTCGTCCAGCCTCGCCTGAACCACCTCCAGGCTGCGCCCCGGCTCGATGCGGGCGACGCCACGAAGAAACCACGAGCCCCACAGAGGCTCCTCGGTGTCGAGCTCGTACAGCGACCACAGATCGGTGTCCGAGTCTGGAAACGCGAAACCGCCGGGCAGGACCCCGACGATGCGGCACGAGGCCACGTCGCCTTCGAGCCGGAGCAGCTGGCCGAGCGCTCGTTCCGAGCCCCCCAGGTCGCGCTGCCACAGGCGATGGCTCACGAGGCACGGCTGGCCCGGAACGTCGGACGGATCGCCGGACGACAGGCCCCGACCCAGACTCGGCTCCACTCCGAGGAGTGGGAGCAGGTTGCGCGAGATCGCCGCAGCCCGAAGCCGGCGCGGCTCCAGGCTGGAGAGCAGCGTCGCGCGTCTGGGAACGTAGACGGCGAGATCGAACCAGGGATCCGGCGTCTCCTGGAGCTCGGCGAACACCCCCTGAGGAAGCGGCATCCCGTCCCAACCCCGCGTCGTGTTCTCGGCGCTCAGGAGAGCGAGCTCTTCGGGCGCGTGGTAGTCGAGCGGCCGCAGGAGGACGCCGTGAACCACCGAGAAGAGTGCCGTGGTCGCGCCGATCGCAAGGGCGAGCGACAGCACCGCGGCCGCAGTGAAGCCGGGGCGGAGAGCGAGGCTGCGCACCGCCAACTTCAGGTCGGCGGCAAGGTCGACCCCGTAGTCCGAGAGGCGCTCGCGGCGCTCCAGTCGGCGGTCGAGCGCGCGGGCCTCGGCGAGAATCCGCGGCTCGTCGCCGAGACGACGCCGTGCTTCGGCGTCGGCCTCGTCTTCACTCCACCCCTCGTCGAGCAGGCGCTCGCGCATCATTTCGAGATGGAATTCCAGCTCGTCGGCGACGTCGCCACGCCCCTCCCAGGCGGGCCGCTCCGGATCCCGGCTCATCTACGCAGGCTCCGCGTCGAGGACTCGGGTGACGGCCGCTGCAAAGACCCGCCATCGATCGACTTCGGCCGCAAGCTGCTTCCGACCGTCGGCCGTGAGGCGGTAGAGCTTGACGCGCCGCTTCGTCTTGGACGTGCTCCAGCGGGAGGTCACCCAGCCGCGCTGCTCGAGCCGTCGCAGGGTCGGGTAGAGCGAGCCCTCTTCGACGAGCAGCCCTTCGCCGGCGGTGTCTTCGATCCAACGCGCAATCGCATACCCGTGCGCGGGGCCCGGTGACAGCGCGCGCAGGATCATGGCGCCGAGCGTTCCCTGCTGCGAGTCGACCTGTGTCCGTCGCGCCACCAAGAAGCACCTCCTGATCCCGAGGATTCTATACCTATGTTCCATAGTATCACTCGAGCAGTCGCGTGCGGCGCAGACGGCGCATCGAGGCGGCTTTGCCTCGATGCGGCCACGCGAGCTGTTCGGTCGGCCGCCAGCCAGCGGACGGCGAGGCTAGAGAGCCGGCGACTCGCTCGGCGGCGCCCGAGGCGTGTTCCGAAACACCCCGGCGATCCGGTACGCCACGCGCCGCAGAGGCCGCGCATCACCCACCGAGAGGTTCGTCATGACGGCCACGGCAACCTGCCCCTCCGGCACGAGCAGGAGGAACGAAGAGCCTCCGGGAGACGAGCCACCGTGGCTCAGAACCGCGACCGGCTCCGCCGCACCGAGAGCATCCGGAGACATCGCCCGCCGCCATCCGAGGGCGTAGCCCTGAGGGTTAGCCGATCCGTCCCAGAGCGCTACCGGCGTGGTCAGGCTCCGCCACGCTGCGGGATCCATCGCGCGGCCGCTCAGGAGGGCACCCCCCATGCGCACGAGGTCCGACGGCGTGCTCAGAATGCCGCCGCCGGCCCACTTGTAGCTCGGGTCGGCCCCTTCGAGGTGCGCGAGGCGGCCGCCGAGGCGCGTGTACGGCACCGCCCTCCGTTCGTCTGCCTGCGTCAGATCGTCGGGCCGCGTGTCGGTCATGCCACACGGCCGCCACACCTCCTCGGCCAGTAGCTCGAGAAGCTGTGTCTCCGCCGCAGCTTCCAGAGCAGCGCTCAGCAGCGTGTAGCCGTGGGTGGTGTACTGAAAGGCCGTCCCGGGCTCGAACAGCAGAGGCTCGTCGACAAAGAGCTCGAGGGCCTCACCCACGGTCGCATAGTGACGCTTCGAGAGCTGCTCGCGCCAGAAGCCACGTCGCCCCGGAGCGACGTAGTGCCTCACGCCTCCGGTGTGGGCTCCCAACTGGCGAAGGGTCTGCGGCCAGCGCTTGGCCGGCAGGTCAGGAAGGTAGTGGCGCACTTCGCGGTCGAGATCGACGCGGCCGTCCACCGCCAGCCGCGCGGCGAGCGTTCCGGTCATCGCCTTCGACACGCTGCCCGAGCGATAACGCGTGCCGAGCGTCGCCGCGTCTCCTGCCCTGAGGTCACGCGTGCCGAGGGCAGCGGCCCAGGTCACGTCGCCGCCGACGCTCACGGCAACCGACACGGAGGGAAGACCCATCTCGCCGGCAACGTCCCGCACGAGCTCCAGCGCCTGCGACGCTTCGGCACCAACACCTTCCGCGGCCCACTGCTCGCCGACGCGCAGCGGCCCCTCGGGAAGCGTCGGCTGCCGCGCCCACCAGACGAGCCCCACGAGGAGGGCCAGCAGAAAGGCTGCCAGGCCTCCCTTGGCTCCAAGAGCCAGACCTCGAGCGACTCCAGCTCGGATTCGCAATGCCGTCGGGCGGCCTTCGGGCGACATCTAGGCCAGTACGACGCACGGCCGGGTGCGTTGCGCCCTGAGGGGCGGTGATACCCGAGCTCACCCACGGCGCGCGCCTGCTCCGTGCAGGTGAGAGACTCACGCCATGCGTCGCCGCAGTCTCGTCACCTCCCTCGCCATCCTCGTGCTCGCCTGTGCGGGCGAAAGCGGAGGGCGGTCGCGCGGGGCCGCCACGGCCGCGACCGGCGCGAGCCTCCGCCCCGCGTCCTGCGAGGCTTCCGGCGTTCAGGGCCAGTGCTACTGGGCGACCGTCCCGGAGGACCGCACGGGTGCCAGCACGAGAGCCCTCGACCTCTGGGTGGTGGTGACGCCCGCTCGAGGCGGGAGCTCGGCCGAGCCTGTCGTCTTCTTCCCGGGCGGGCCCGGCCAGGCGACCACCGACCTGATCGGCTTCTCCCAGCGGCTCTACGACAAGACCCTGGAGCGGCGCGACGCCGTGTACATCGGTCAGCGTGGGACCGGCCGCTCCCACTCGATCGACTGCGAGCCCCCGGCGGACCAGGGCCCGGAACGGTACTTCGGTCGGCTCTTCGACCTCGAGCAGGTCGCCCGGTGTCACGCCGCGGCGCTCGAGCGCAGCACGCCCGGTCTCTACAACACGCCGCGCTACGTCGAAGACGTGGCGGACGTGCTCGACGCCCTCGGCTACGAGCGCGTCGTGCTCTGGGGCGGCTCCGGGGGTACACGCACCGCGCAGGGTTTTCTGCGCGCACACCCAGAGCGCGTGGCGGCAGTGGCACTCCTCGGCACGGCGCCCCTCGACCTGACGATGCCGCTGCCCTTCTCCCGGTTCGTGGACCGGGCCTGGCAGCGCGTCGTCGACGACTGCTCCGCCCAGACCAACTGCGCTGCCGCTTTCCCGGATCTCCAGCAGGATCTGGAGACCATCCGCCGCCGGCTGGAGGCCGGGACCGTCCCCACCGAGGTCCGCGGCCCCGGAGCCACCGTGTCGGTCGACGTCACCTTGGGTGATTTCGGCTACGCGCTGCGCGGAATGCTCTACTCTTCCGCCCGCATCACGCGACTCCCCGCCGCGGTCGCGCATGCCGCGCGCACCGGCGACCTGTCGGTCTTCGCCAACGCCCACTACCAACGTTCGGCGGCGCTCCTCGGCGGCCGCGGCCTCTCACTGGGCGTGCATCTGTCGGCGTACTGCTCGGAGGACATCCCATTCATCGACCAGGAGCGGGTCCGTGAGGAGACAGGCGACACCCTGCTCGGTCGCTACCTCGTGGAGCAGTACGCGGCGGCGTGCGAAGAGTGGCCGGTCGATCCCGTTCCTGCAACGTGGCGCGACACCGTCCAGAGTGACGTCCCGGTGCTCCTCGTCTCCGGCTACTTCGATCCCTCCACGCCAGATCTCGCGGCGGAGGGCGTGCGCAAGGGCCTCCCCAACAGCCACCACCTCGTGGTGCGCGATGCGGGGCACGACGCAGGCTCTGGCTGCGCAGCGCAGGTGATCGATCACTTCCTCGCCGAAGCGAGCTTGGAGGACCTTCCCGCTCCCTGCCCGAGCGAGCCACCTCGGTTCGAGACCGCGCGCTGATCTGAGCCGGCGGGTCTAGTATGGCGGCTCCGCGCCGACCCACCAGGGCGATGACCACGCGGTGGCGCCGTTCGTCTGGCGCACCCGGAGGTAGTACCAGTCGCCGCCGGGGCCCGGGTCCGGGTCGGTCCACTCGAAGGTCACGTCGTCGGTCTGCTCTTCGTCGAGTCGGCGAAAGAGCATCTTGTCTTCGTAGCGGCCGACCGTGGTCGTCCACTCCGTCTCTCCGTTCTCGAGGTCGGCGAGCGCGAAGCGCACGTCGGCTGCGGGAATCGGCGCACTCTGGCGGATGACGCGCGGCGCTCGACCCATCTCGCGCGTCGCCTCGAGCTCGAGGCGCACCGACGCTCCGGGCTCCACGTCGCGGAGCACGAGGTCGAACGTCCGACGCAGACCGCGGGTCGCCATGTCGAAGGTGACGCCGCCGTCCTCGACCCGCACGAAGTCGATGCTCGGGTTGCGCTTGCCGCGGATCTCGGCCGACTCGATCGTCGCACCCGAAGCCGTGAGCCGGCCGCGCCACGTGCGGTGGCCGCGGGGATTGTCGCGGATGAAGGGCTGCGAGTCGGACTCGAAGGCGATCTGGTAGCGCCCGTCACCCTCGCCACCGGCGGCGTACACCTCGGTGTGGATCTCCTCGCTGCCTCGCACCACGGTGATGCTCTCGATGGGCGCCGTGCCGATCGCGCGCATCTCGAACCGGCGCTCCTCCACCTCCTGCAGGGCGGTGCCCATGGGACTGCCGTTCATGTTGCCGAGGAGGATGATGCGCTCGGCGCCGCTCGACGCATACGCGGTGCGTGCGCGCAACCCGTCGAAGATGGCGTCGTGCGTCTTCTCCGGTGCAAACACGCCGGCGAGCGAGCCGAACTGGAAGATGTTGCTGCGGCGCGGCTTGAACGACCGCCCCGGCGAGTAGCCCGGGTGCCCGAGGTGGTCGTCGGACGCGCCGATGAAGCCCACCTGGAAGCCATTCTCCAGGTAGTAGCGGCCGAACCACTCGAAGGTGCCGTGGCCACTGACGAGCTCGACGAGGCGCTCGGTCTTGAGATCGCTGAGACGCCAGTCGCCGGCCTGGTGCGCGTGGGGGATCACGAGCACGTCGTTCGGGTCGTACTTCGCGTGGAGGCCGCGGTAGAGCGCCGACAGCACCGGCGCCTCCTGCACCGGCACGCGATCGAAGCCCGCGCCGCGGTAGAAGACGTTGTGGTGCCCACCGGTGCCGCGCGCCGAGGTCCACTCGTAGCCCGGGTAGACGATGTACTCGCCGTCCTTCGACCACTTGGCGACGGCGTCGTTGATCACCTTCCACTCGCGGTCGTCCATCCAGATGTCGTGCTCGGACAGACCGAGAAAATCGAGGCGTGCGTCGTCGCGCCCGAAGGCAAAGTAGCCGTCGACCGTGCCCTGCCCCTCGGCGAAGCCGGAGTGGCCGTGCGTCTCGCCCCAGTAGAGGCGCTGTCGCGGATTCCGCTCCACGAGAATCGGATTGGCGACGCCAGAGATGGCTCCGTCCGCGCTGCGGAACGAGAAGCGGTAGACGCCCGGAGAGTCGAACGAGGCGTTCAACAGATGGATTGCGCCCGCGTAGTCGCTCGCGTGCTCCGACACCGCAGTCTCGATGCGGCCGTACGCCTCGCCATTGAGGAACACGTCATAGGCAGGGATGGGGCCGGTCGCACGGTTGTACACGTCGTCCTCCGTGCGCACCGAGACGACCACCTCTTCGCCGACCGCCACGATCGACTCGGAGAAGCCGTGCACACCCGCGGCCGGGCCGCCGACCACGCGGAAGGTCGGCGGCGGAAACTCGTGGAACACCCCTTCCCCATGGTCGACGTACACGGGCAGCGAGATGGCGTCGTTGCTGTACTCGCCCACCTGCATGCCCCGCCCGGCACCCTGGCTGGTGTCGCCGTAGGTGAGGGTCACCGTGTCGCCCTGGACGAGGTCGGCGCCTTCGAGCCGGTACACCGGCATGTCGATGGGAGCCCGGAAGCCACCGTGGGGGCCGCGCACCGGCGTGGTCGACTTCGAGAAGCGTGCACCCGCGCGCGAGCTGCGGATGGAAACGTAGCCGTCGGCCGCGGGGTCAAGGGTCTGCATGACGACGCCCGACTGGAACTGCCGTGCCACGAGGACGCCGCCTCCGGCACGCACCGGCATCTCTCCCACCGTGTAGGTCAGCTCGAAGGTGGCGAAGCCGAGCCGCTCGACGGCTTCGGGGCCCTGGATGGTCCACGCACCGAGCTGACCCGGCTGGTCGATGAGCTCGAGCTGGCGCACATAGCTGTCGAAGAGCGCGATCGCCGCGCGGGTCGGCTGGCTCAGCCCGGGCGGTGGGTTGAGCACCGCGCGCAGCATCTGGGTGAGGTTCATCGGCGTGAAGCCGCGCTCGAGCGACACCGCGTTCGTCCAGTCCCAGAGCACCTGTGCCCGCGCCTGCGCGTTGCCCCGGTTCGTGGGCTCCGAAGCGATATCGGCGAGCAGCTGATCGACGCGCGCCTGCAGCGCAGAGTCGGAGACCGCACGCGCTGGGAACGTACCCGCCTGGAGACAGACGAGGGCCGCGACCAGGAGAGTCGCTCCCCATCGACGGACGAAGGCGGAATGTCTTGGCTCGAGGGCCTGGGACTCTGTCATCTCGGATCTCCAGAGGTGTCTTGCTCGCACTCTACCGACCCGGCCGATCCGCCGCCCCGGCCGCAGACATGCACTAGTCTCCCGGATCATGGTCTGGCTCGTCTCCCTGGTGGGTGCCGTCGCGCTCCTGGTCGCGGGTCTCCGAGGCTGGAGAGCTCTGGACATTCGGGCCGATCGCTCCTCCTGGCAGCAGCTCACTCTCGCGGAGAGTGCGCCCTGCGCCCGGTTCGATCCGAAACAGGTTGCAGACCTTCCCGAGCCCGCCCGGCGCTACTTCGAGTTCACCATTCGACCAGGAGCACCGCTTCACTCGGTGACTGAGATCGAGATGGAAGGGTGTCTCGGCCTCGGCTCGAAGGGCGAGCCCAGGTACAGGCCGATGCGCGCACACCAGATCCTCGCACCACCCCACGGCCTCGTCTGGCAACTGCACGCCGGGCCCATCAGCGGCTCGGACGGAGCCACGCCGGAGGGCTCGTGGACCCGGTTCTGGCTGTTCGGCCTCCTTCCGATCGTCCGTGCAAGCGGTCCCGATCACCACCGATCCGCCTTCGGCCGCGTGGCGGCGGAAGCCGCCTTCTGGGCTCCCGGGAGCCTTCTTCCGAGCAAGCACGTCCGGTGGGTTCCAGCCGGCGACGCCACGGCGCGCTTCGTCGTGCGCAGCGGACCCTTCGAGCAAGTCGTGGACATCCTGGTCGCCGAAGACGGACGACCGACCCAGGTGACCCTTCAACGCTGGAGCAACGAGAACCCGGAGAAGGAGTTCCGGGAGCAGCCCTTCGGCGGCTGCCTGTCGCGCTTCGAAGACTTCGGCGGCTACAGGCTCCCGACCCACGTCGAAGGAGGCAATCACATCGGAACGCCCGACTACTTCCCCTTCTTCAAGGCCGACGTCCGCGCCATCCGATTCCCAGGAGCCGATCGGACCTGAATCTCTCCGCTACAGGCCGAGAGCGTCGGCCCGCGCGAGCGCCGTTTCGATCAGCCCCGCCATCTCGTGCTCGAGCCCGAGCTCCGGGCGGGCGTGCAGCCAACCCATCGAGGCCAGGGTACGAACCAGCTTGAAGGTCTCGACCCGCTCGAAGAGCGAAGGAGCCGGAGGTCGGACCGACCGGTAGCCGTCGAAGAGAGCCTGCTGAAACGCAGCCGCCTCGGGGTGGTCTCCCGAGTGGCTCAGCGCCACCGCGAGCTCGTAGGCATGGAAGCCGAAGCTCGCGTCGTCGAAGTCGATCACGTGCAGGTGGTCGCCGGCCGCGAGCACGTTGCCCGGGTGCAGATCGGCGTGGATCATGGAGTAGGCCACCGGCTCCGTGCGCGCCTCTTCGCGCCACGCAAGGAGGCTCGCGTAGAGCGTCTTGCGCATCCCCGCGATGCGCTCCGCCTGCGCGGTGCTCAGCTGCGGCACGTTCCAGAACGGCCCCCACCAGGGCGCGTCTCCCAGCAGGCCATCGGCGTCCAGGTGCTGGCGCACGTACCCCTCCGGGGGCTCCCAGGCGGCGGCCTGGTCGTGGATCGCGGCGGCAAGGCGGCCGAGCTGACCAAAGCGCCGGACCAGCTCCTCGGTGGCTGCGTCGTCGCCGAGCACCTCCGTCATGGTCTGGCCATCGACCCACTCGGCCACGCCAACGTGGCGCCGCGCCCCCGACTCCGGATCCGCCACCTCCAGGTGGGTCGGCCCCGCGAGCGACCCGCGCGCCACGGGCGCGCTGATCCCCGCGGCGTTGAGCGCTTCGGTCCATGCCGACTCAGCGCGGAGCTCGTCCAGGGAGTGGTAGCCATCGCGGTGCACGCGCAGCACCAGCGTCTCGCCTTCGACGGTCACGACCCTGAAGGTGCTGTTCTCCGACACCTTCACGAGCTCGAGGCGTGCCGCCTCGAGCCCCCAGTGCGGCAACGCCTCGCGTGCGATGCGCTCGATCGTCTTCGAGTCACTCATCTCTCGCCTGTGCCCTCGACGGTTCGCGTACCAGCCCATCGTGCGGCGCCGCCGGTGCAAGCGCCGTCGCTCCGACAGAGAAGTGGCCGCGGATCCTGGATCAAGGCCGCTACGAAACCCCGTATCGCTCGTGGAGAACGTCGTCGAACGCGGCGAGGAAGGCATCCGCGTGCTCGCGCTCGAACACCAGCGGCGGCCGCAGCTTCAGCACGTTGCGCAGGGCGCCCGCGTTGCTCGCCAAGAAGCCGCGCTCCTTGAGATCCTCGGCGACCGCGGCCGCCTCCTCGGCGTCCGGCTCCTTCGACGTAGGCTCGCGGACCCACTCGACGCCGACAAAAAGCCCGTGACCTCGGACGTCGTCGATGCGATCGACCTTGGACATCCGCTGCTGCAGCTCGGCCTTCAGATAGGCGCCCACGTCCGCCACCTGCTCTCGCAGACCGCGGCTCTCGATCTCGTCGAGCACGGCGCCTCCCGCGGCCGCCTGCAGCGGGCTCGATGCGAAGGTGTTGAAATAGCGCGTGCGGGCGCGGAAGGTGTCGACCAGCTTGCGGCTCGCGAGGGCCGCCGCGAGCGGCATGCCGTTGCCCATGGGCTTGCCCATCGAAACGATGTCGGGCTGAACGTCCATGCGCTCGTAGCCCCACCACTCGCCGGTGCGGCACATCCCGGCCTGCACCTCGTCGACGATGAACAGCCCTCCCGTCTCCCGGACGAGCGTCGCCGCCCGACGCATGAAACCCTCGGGAATGTCGGGCAGACCTTCGTTCGCGAGGATCGGACACACCAGCATGCCGGCGAACTGGATTCCCTGCTTCGCGAAGCCGTCGATCTCGGCGCGCAGCCGGGCGAGGTAGAGATCGCACAGCTCCGTGGACGAGTGACACGCGGCGAGGGGCCGGTACTCCTGCGGGAACGGGATGGAGCGCACCTCGGGGTCCGGGTCGCGGAAGCCGGCGTACGTGAGCTTGCTCACCTCCGCCGTGTTGCCGTGGTACGCCGAGTCGGTGCAGATGATGCCGCGGCCGCCCGTGGCGGCGCGCGCGATCGCAAGCGCCACCTCGTTCGCTTCGCTGCCCGTACAGGTGAAGACGACGCTCTCGATGCCCTCCCAGTGCCGGGCCACCAGGCGCTCGGCATACTGGAGAACACCCTCGTGCAGGTAGCGGCTGTGCACGTTGAGCGTGCTCGCCTGCTGCTGCATCGCCTGCACCACGTGTGGGTTCGCGTGCCCGACGCACGGCACGTTGTTGTACATGTCGACGTAGCGACGGCCCTGCTGGTCGAACAGGTAGACCCCTTCGCCGCGCACGATGTGCACGGGGTCGCTGTAGAAGAGAGCCGCGCCGGTGCCGAAGACGGCGTCGCGGCGGCTCTGCAGGTCGGCGTTCGAGCTCGGGGGGGCGGTCGAGGTCTCGGTCATGGCGCGTCTCCTCAGGGGCTTGCTGCATCTTGCACCGGGCGCGTCGGGTTTGGCGAGCCCACCTCTTCACTCCAGCGGTAGAGCTCCTCGAGCATGCGCGCGACGCGCACCGGGTGCTCCGCCGCCAGGTCGGTCTGCTCGCCGAGATCCACAGCCAGGTCGTACAGCTGCGGCGGACCGGGGTCGTTCTGCGGGCCGCTGCGGCGGCCCGGGCTGTCGAGGAACAGCTTCCACCGGCCCTCGCGCATGGCAGCACCGTTCCAGCCGTAGCCGTCGCCGCCCCAGAACAGCTGGCGCTCGGCGGGCCCGGACCCGCCGCGGAGGACGTCTCGGAGGTCCAGCCCGTCGAGCGGCAGCTCCGGGTCGGCCGAGGCTCCGGCCAGCCCGAGCACCGTCGCCATCACGTCGAGCGTGCTGGTGAGCACGCTGCTCTCCGTTCCCGGCGGCACCTGGGTAGGAAACGACACGACCGACGGCACGCGGTGTCCGCCTTCCCAGTCGCTGCCCTTGAAACCACGCAGAGGCGCATTCGACCCTTCGGCCCGCGCGCCGTTGTCGGAGAAGAACCAAACCAGGGTGTTGTCCCGCAGGCCCTGCGCCTCCAGCGCATCGAGGATCGCTCCGAGGCCGCGGTCCATCGCTTCGACCATCTCGCGGTAGGCGCGCTGGCGATCCGGGACGGAGCTGACGTGCTCGAAGGTGCCACCCACCGTACGCAAGACGGGATCCCTCGGCCCCTGAAAGGGGTAGTGGGGCGCGTGGTGCGGCACGTAGAGGAAGAACGGGCGCTCCTTCTGCTCTTCGATGAACCGGACCGCGTGGTCGGTCACGAGCTCGGTGAGGTACCCCTCCTCCGGCTCCAGCACAGCACCCTGCCACCAGTCTGAGCGGGCCTGTGCGTCGACATGTGACTGGTAGTCGACGTTGCCGGAGATGAAGCCGCGGAAGGTGTCGAAGCCGTGTTGCGTCGGGTTGTGCTCGGCCTGGTAGCCGAGGTGCCACTTCCCGAAGATCGCGGTGGCGTAGCCCGCATCGCGCAGCGCCTCCGCCAGCGTGTACTGCTCGCTCCCCAGGCCGTCGAAGTGCGTGGGAAGCCGCTCGGCCGCGTAAATCACCGCGGCAAGCCCAGCGCGCTGCTGGTAGCGCCCCGTCAGCAGCCCCGCGCGCGTGGGCGTGCAGACGTTGCCGCTGGTGTGGAAGTCGAGCAGGCGCATCCCCTGCGCGGCCAACCGGGTGAGGTTCGGCGTGTCGATCCAGCCGCCATAGGTGCTCGTGTCGCCGTAGCCCAGGTCGTCGGCCATGATCAGCACCACGTTCGGAGGCGTCTCCGCTCGCGGAGTGGCCTCGGAGTCTGTCGTGCGCTCGCAGGCCGTCAGGAGAGGGGGCACGAGGAGGGCCAGAGCCAGCCATCTGATCCGGGGAGGGCACAAGGTGAGCCGATCGTACCGCCGCCACGCGGTGCTGCTGCACCCCGAGGCTCGGCTACGCTCAGCGGGGTCTACCCTGAACGTTCCGCGAGGAGGTCCCCGTGATCCAGCCCCACCGAGCTCCACACATCCGACCATTCCTCTGGCTGCGCGCAGCCCTGCTCCTGGTCGCACTAGCGCTGCCCGCTTCGGCGGGCGCCCAGAATGCCGACACCGTCGCCCAGGAGCTCCGGAAGATCCACCGATCCATCGATCGCCTCGCGGCAGCACTCGAAGGCGACGCGGAGCAACGGCGGACGACCCTTCTCCTGCAGCGCGCCCAGCTCGAGGCCGTCGGCCTCGCCCCGCTCGAGGGAGAGCTGCGCAGTGCCCGCCACAGCCTCGAGACCCTGCGCCAGCAGGTCGCTCCGGGAGACACCGCCCTGCAGGACGTGGAGCGACGTCTCTTCGAGGCCGAGACCGACGAGCAGCAGCGGCAGCTCCGCATGGAGCGCGAGCAGCTTCGACTCATGCTCGAGAACTACGAGCGTCAGGTCGCCACGCAAGAAGCCAGCGTCTTCGAGATGGAGTCGGATCTCGATCGACGGCGGGCTCTCTTCGAGGCGCTGACCGCCGAGATCGATCGATCTCTGGGGATCCAATGACAGCAGGGGGCGGGCCCAGGTGCAGAACGTGACACGCCCAGGCGCTTCTCGATGACTGGAACGATCTTCGTGTGCGGGCTCTTCGACATGCCGCACCACGTGCGTACGCTCGCACCGAGTCACCTGGTCTCGATCATCCAACCGGAGCTCCAGCCGGAGTCTCCGCCCGAGATCCCGGACGACCAGCACCTGCGCGTCCAGGTGCACGACATCTCCGAGCCGGACGGCTATGGCGTGCTGCCGGAGGCGGAGCACGTGGTGGACCTGCTCCACTTCCTGCACTCCTGGGATCCGGAGGGCGGCGACCTGCTCGTGCACTGCTACGCCGGCGTCTCCCGGTCGACCGCAACGGCGCTGCTCGCCCACCTCGTCCAGACCGAAGGCACGCCCCTCGAATCAGCGCGGGCACTGCGCGCCGCGGCGCCCCACGCAGCGCCCAACCGGCGCATCATCACCCTCGCCGACCGCGAGCTGGGTCTCGGCGGCGAGCTGGTCCGCGCCGTGGACGCGATCGGTGGCCGCCTCACGTACGACGAGGACGTGCTGACCGTTCTGCCGCTGCAGCCCTCGGAACCCTAGCGGCCCCGCGCGACCGGCCTTTGCCCGATCTCGAGGTCTCGCGAGGCGGAGCGCTACGGAGGGTCGACCGGCTCCCCCTCGAAGGGGGGCCACGCTCGTGCGAAGCGCGCCACCACGTCCTCGAGCCCGAGCTCTTCGAGGGTGGCCGCTGCGTCCCGAAGCGGCCCGCTCCCCATGCACGTCGTGGTGAAGATCTGGTCACCATCACGCCGTGCGAACACGACGTACAGCTGCCCGATCTCGAACCAGACCGCGCAGAAGCAGCACCCCTTCGATGTCTCGAGCTGCACCTCCGCACCCGGCTCTCCGCGCAGCACGTGGAGCGGCTCGAGCGTGACGCGGGCCTGCACCCCTTTGGCCTGGTGCACGCCCAGGAACTCCGAGCGCACGACACGGCCCACGAAAGCCATCTCGGACTGCTCCAGCTTCTCCTGGGCGGACGTGGCGACGCAGCTACACGCCGCCGCCGGCGACGTGGCGAGCACGGCGAGGCTCCCGCCGACGACGAGCGGCAGGAGCCAGAACAGACGCATGAGAGAGAGCTCGGCCGTGCGCTTCGCGCTACTTGGCCTCGGTCGTGAGACGGTACAGGTGGCCGCGGGTGCGCAGGAAGAGGCTCCCTTGCGCGATGGCCGGCGTCGCCAGCGCCATCTCGTCGAGCGAGTTGGTGTGCACCACCTCGAAGCCCTGCTCCGGGTCGAGCACGTACGTGTCGCCGTCTTCGCTCAGCACGAAGACCCGATTGTTGTACGACCAGGGTGACGCAGTGAACGCCCCGGCGCCACGCGCGACCCGACGCTTCACCTGCTTCGACTCCTTCTGCTTCTCGGTGAAGTACATCTCCTCACCGGTCTTGGCGTTGTGCACGGTGTAGAAGCCCTGGTCGTAGAGCGTGAAGTAGTAGTCGCCGAGAACGAGCGGGGTCGGGTTGTAGGGGCCGGCCTGCGGCTGGTACCAGACCACGTACTCGTTGCTCTTGTGGCCCTCTTCGAGCGTGATGTCACCCTTCGCGCCCGGCTTGATGGCATACACCGGGCGGTGCTGGTTGCCGACGTAGCCCGACGTCACGTAGAGCAGGCCGTGGGCGCTGAACGGCTGCGGGATCGTGATGTCCGAGAAACGCTTCATCTCCCAGAGCAGCCCCCCCTCGAGGTCGTAGGAGCGGGTGACGTCGGTGCCCGGTGTGATGACCTCGGTGCGCAGCTCGTTCTGCCACACGTACGGAGTGGCCCAGTTGGAGCCCTCCTCGCGATTGACGCGCCACTCCTCCTCACCGGTCTCGGTGTCGAGAGCCGCCAGCCACGACTGGTCGTCGTTGTCGTTGATGATGAAGAGCAGGTTCTCGAAGAGCACCGGTGACGCCGCTGTGCCCCAGCCCATGCGGGTGGCAACGGTCTCGAACTCGCGCTCCCACTTCGTCTCGCCCGTCTCGAGGTCGAGAGCGTAGACGCCCTGGTTGCCGAAGTACGCGTACACGTTCTTGCCGTCGGTGACCGGGGTCTCCGAAGCGTAGCTGTTCTTGATGTGCCGCACCGACTTCGGAGAGCGCGCCGCGACCTCCTTCTTCCAGTTGAGCTCCCCCGTGTCGAGGGCAAAGCTGTACACCAGCCAGTGGTGCTTGTCGGACGGCGGCTCCATCTCGTCTTTACCCATACCGCCCTTGCCTGGCGAGCCGTCCGGGAAGTAGAGACCCTTCTTGGGCTCGGGCTCCGTGCCATCGGTGACGACGGTCGTCACGATGACGTGGTTGCCCCACACGACCGGCGCCGACCAGCCGAGCCCCGGCACGACGGCCTTCCAGGCGACGTTCTCGGTGGTGCTCCAGGTGATCGGGAGCCGCGGATCGTCACCACCCGCCGACATGGCGTCGCCGCCACGGAACTGCGGCCAGTTGTCGGTCTCGGAGGTCTCGGCCGCGACAGCGGTGCCCGTGAGGACGAGGAGGATGGCCACGAAGATTGTGGGCACTGCGAACCGGAGAGATCTGCGCATCGTGTCGTCTCCTAGGAGTCGTACCCGGCGCATCCGGAGCGCCGAGGCTCGTGGGTCAAGGTCTCGAGCGGAACGCCAAGGCTACAGGATCAGCAGGCGGGGGCGGCCGCGAGGCGCTGGATGCGCGCCGCGAGCTCCTCGGCCTCCCCCGTCCGCCCGCGGCGCGGACCTGGCCACGGCGAGATCGACGCGCGCGAACACAGCCCGCGCGGACGAGCTCACGACCCCGGCGTTTGCGGCCCCTGTGGTTGCTCGCTGTCGCAGGGGAAAGAGTCGAGATCCCGGAATGCCGAGGGGCCCTCCACTTCGAACACCTCGAGCTGCCCGGTCCAGCTGTCGCGCACGGCAACCTCGACGTCGAGCTCGGTCATCGCCGCCGCGAAGAACCAGAATCGACCATTGATCGCGCACGCATCGAGCACCTTGACCGTCACCTCCCAGTTGTTGCGGTCGAAGAACCAGAAGATCGCCGAGTCGCTGTCCAGCGGAACGCCCTGGCTCGCGCCCGGAGGCCGAACCGGCGTTGCCGCACGCAGTGCTCCGCTTTCATCGCGCCACGCGACGGTCACGAAGAACCTCCAGCCCGAGAGCATGGCCGTATCCCGAAACCAGTTGGGGTAGCGGAACTGCTCGTGCTCGTGCAGAACGAGCGGCTGCTCGTTCTCTCGGAGCAGCAGAATCTCGAAGACCTCCCGGCCGGAGGTCGTGCTGAACGGACCCAGGCGTACGGCGAAGAACTGATTGCCGAGGTCGCAGGGCTCGGCGAGACCCAAGCGATAGCTCAGCGTTCCCGCCCCACGTTCCACACTCTCGAGTGTAGGTGTACATCCCGCCCAGGAGCGCCCCACGAACCACGTCTCGACCTCGTTGTCGGGACCCGTATTGCGCCACTCCACGCGACCCGTGACTTTGGCGGCGCTTGTCTGCACGCCGAAGCGGCGTGCGCTCCAGATGGCACCCTGCTCAGCTGCCCCGGGCTCCTGAAGGCGAACGTGCACCGCGTAGTTGCCCGGTGCAAGAGCTCCCAACGAGAACCGTAGCGGCTCCCGTGTCGGCTCCGGGCACGGCTGCTCGAGCCGCGGGCGTTCCAGCTCCACGACGTAGACCTCTCCCTGCCACTCGCTCCGCACGAGCTCCGGTGCACACCCCAGACTGCCGTCGGTCGCCGGGAACGGCCCCCCGAAGTAGAAGTCGTCGAGCGGTACCTCCACGTGCGCCGGCTCGTTCGCGGTGGGCTGAGGAGGAAGCACATCCGGTAGGCGACCCATCGGCACGGGACCCGCGAACTCGACGACCAGCAGGCTGCTCCAGAGGCTCCTGGCGGCGGGCTCGTTCGCCAGGATCCTCGAGTTGTCGAGCAAGGTCACCAGGACCTCATGGGTGCCGACGGGCAACCTGCCCAGAGAGAAGGTCGCCGTTGTCGGTGATCGGGGAACGCCCGTGGAAGGACATCCGATGGTCTTGCGCACGAACGGCACGTGCGCAATGACGTTGATGGCACGGCCCTCGACCACCGGCTCTTCGATCGCAGCTTGGCGGCACCCCAGCGAGGGAACCGTCACCGTCATCTCTACACGATCCGCAGTCGTCGGGTGCGCCGGCGAGAACTCGACGAGAGCCTGGGCCAGGCCGGCGCTCGACCACCCCCACAACAGAGCCCAGGACGCGAGCGCAAGCCACTGGCCTCGTCCGGACGGGTATCTACAGGTATCGATGACCCTGTCTCTGCTCCTCGTGCTGCGCGGCCTACACCCAGCCAGCTGGAGAATCGGTGTATCTCGCTCGCTTCTCATGCATGCTGTAGCAGCATACACATCTCATCGGTGACCAGGCAACGTCAGAATCTGGACCTGGTCTCCCTTAGCTCCCGGCGGTCCAAAGGTCCGACCCGATCGACCGGAGCGGGGTCAAGGCGGCGCCGCGCGCGCGCGATACTGGTCGAGGCGCTCCATCACGAGCTGACGCTCCTTGCCGGTGAGGGTCGGCAACATGAGCGCGCGCTCCATCGTCTTCATCGCGCCCTCGAGCTCTCCGAGCTCGGCTTGCGCCGCGGCTTTCGTTTCGAGCACCGCCATTTCGTTGCCTTCAGTGACCCGCTCCATCTCCTCCGCGAGCTCGAGAGCGAGACGACCGTTGCGGACCCGGGGATTGTCGTGCGTCGCGAGAAGCCAGGCGATCTCGTTCGTCGGCTGCAGGAACTGCGCGTCCTCGTCGTGCTCGAGCGCCCGCCGGAGGGACGCGACCCCCAGGGCCAACTGACCGGTGTTGAGCAGAGCGATGCCCATCTCGTGGTGCGCGCCGGCGTCGTCCGGAGCCAGGCTCAGAATCGCCTCGAAGCGCTCGATGCCCTCGCCGATGCGGCGCGACGCCACGAGGCTGCGCGCGAGGCCGCGGAGGCCCTCGACGTTGGCTGGATTGACCTCGACCACGCGCTCGAAGTAGCCCATGGCGCGCAGACCGTCACGCTGTTGGATGGCGCCGTTCGCCAGGGCGAGCAGGGCGTCCTCGTGCGCCGGATCCTGCTCGACCACGAGCTCCAGCTGCGCCATCGCTTCGTCGGCGCGGCGGGCACCCGCGAGCAGTCCGGCGTAGAGGAACCGCAGATCCGTATTCGCCGGATCGAGGTCGACCGCGCGCTCGAGCGAGCTCAACGCTTCGACCTCACGTCCGGAGGAGCGCAGCACCTCCGCCAGCCGTGCGTGCGCATCCGCATCGCCCGGGGCCATCTCGATCCGAGCCCGGAGTGCCGCCTCGAGCTCGTCGATCGCTCCCGCCCGGAAGAGCGCATTCCAGCGTGCTGGACGCGCCGAGCCGTCGCCGAGCGACGCACGCTCCATCTCTTCGTACCAGCGTGCCGCCTCGGCGAACCGCCCCCGCTTCTTCTCCACCACGGCGAGGCTGCGCAGCGCCTCCTCGAGACGGTTGCGCGCGACGCGCAGCTCGTAGGGTGCAGCGTCGCTGCGCGCCAGGCTCGCTCGTGCCTCTTCGGCGGCACGCTCGAGCAGGCCCACGGCTTCGTCGGGATAGCTGTCGGAGAACCACTTGGCGAAGTTGCCGACCGACGCCCGCGGTGAGGGTGGGGTGAACCAGCGCCCGTCGAACGGAACGGCCAGAGCCCGGAGCTCCTCCGCCGGCTGCCGGAGCTCGTCCAGATCGGCCAGCAGCTGCTCCGTGGTCACGCCCCCTCGGTAGAGCGCTGCGACGTATCCGTCGCCGTCCACGAGAACGGAGAACGGCAGCGCGAGGGGCTCGATGCGGTCGAACAGGGCACGCTGAAGGAGGTCGACCTTGTCCAGCGTGGCCGGGGTCGCCATGCCGTGCGGGAACGGGAAGTCGAGCTCGGCCATCAGCCGCTGGGCGTCGGCCGGCGTGGTCGCCGCGTCTTCGCCCATGCCGTCGATGCTGAAGGCCACGAGGTCGAGCGCTCCCTCGAGGCGCGCCGCGTGGTCGGTGATCTCGCGCAGCTCGTTGCGGCAGGGCACGCACCAGCTCGCCCACAGGTTGATCAGCTGCGGCGTGCCCGGGAGACGCGGCACCACCCTGCCGGTGGGGTCGAGGTCGGCCGCAGCGCCACTCTGCGGATAGTCGCTCAGCGTGAGCGAGGGCGCCGGCACACGCGACGCGAGCACGACGCGCCGGCCCGTGGAGGTGGCGGCCGGCTCCTGTGCGGAGGCGACGAGCGAGAGAGATCTCGGCGCCGCGCCGCGCACGCCCTTCCCACTGCCCTGGACGAGCTCGTAGCTGCGACCCGCCCTCAGACCGTCGAACGCTTCGGACGCGCCCCCCGGCCAGTGAACCGCCGCGCCGCGCACGCGCGACTCCCCGAGCCCGAAGTGCAGCCACAGGCTCGACTGGGAGAGGAAGCCGTCGCCCGCGCGGACAGAACGCTGCATGGACCGACCGTCTTCGAGATCGAGCAGCACCCGGGCTCCGACGGCGTCGCGGTTGGTGGTGGTGCCGTTGCCGACGAGCCTGAGCCGCACGGACCGACCCGCGGCGGGGCTGTCGTTGCGCATCAGGCGTGCGCGCGGCGCCGTGCGGTTGCTCAGCCAGAGGTCGAGATCGCCGTCACCCTCGAGATCGAAGAAGGCGAGACCACGCGCGTCGTCGGCGAAGTCGAGACCGCTCACCGCCGAGACGTCGGCGAAGTCGGCGAAGTCGGAGGCTCCCTGACCGAGGCAGTTGAGGAAGACCCGGTTGCGCTCGTTGCCGCTGAAGGAGAACCCCTCGTCGAGCCGCTGGTGCAGCTGCTCGAGGGAGTCGAGGTAGGCGTCGACCTCTTCCCCCTGCGTGTCTCGAGGCGCGCGCGGCACGACCTGCCGCCAGAAGAAGCTTCACAAGTCGTCGATGCGCTTCTGAGACAGATGACCGTTCGCCACGACGAGGTCTTCCCAGCCGTCGTTGTTGACGTCGGCGAAGATCGACGACCAGGCCCAGCGGCCCATGTTCACGCCCGCCTGCAGGCTCGCGTCGACGAACGCCGCGCCGTCACCCCGCTGCGCGAAGAGGGAGTTCCCTCGAGCCATTCGCTGGATGTCCGTGAGTGCGCCGGCCTGGGCGCGCGTCTGCTCGAAGCGCCTCTGATAGGTGATGCGGTTGCCGGCGGCCGAGAACATGTTGCCGACGTACACGTCGCTCCAGCCATCGCGATTGAAGTCGCCCCAGCTCACCGACATGCCCGAGGAGATGTCCTCGACTCCGGCCTCCGCGGCGACGTCCGTGAAGCGGATCGGCTGGGACCCGCCGCCCCCCTGCGCGGCGTCGTTGCGGTAGAGGTTGTTGCGGCCGTAGTCGTTGGCGACGTACAGATCCGGGTCGCCGTCCTGGTCGAAGTCGTCCCACGACGCCGCGAGCGAGAAGCGGGTCGACGACGCCAGCCCGACCTCGGCCGTGACGTCGGTGAACCGGAAGCCACCTTCATTACGCAGCAGCAGGTTCGCACCACCGTTGTTCGCGTCGTGAAAGGGGACAGGGCTCGCGATGCCGCGCTCGCGCGGCGCACGGCGGTAGGCGCACACGTACAGATCGAGGTCGCCGTCGAGGTCGTAGTCGGCTGCACTCAGGGAGTGGCTGTCGGCGGCGCCGTCGGCCACGAAGCGCACCGTCTCGAACCGGCCGGTGCCGTCGTTCTCGAGAACGAGCACCGCCGGGCGGTGCGAGAGCACGAGGTCGGGGTCGCCGTCGTTGTCGAGATCGACGAACAGACCTGCCAGCGACCGCTCGAGGAAGTCGAGACCGGAGGCCGCCGAGCGGTCCTCGAACGTGCCGTCCGGGCGCTGCACGAAGAGCTTGTTCGGCAGCCCACCCTGCTCGGGGAAGAAGACGTCCTCCAGACCGTCGCCGTCGACGTCGGCGACCGACACACCCTGCCAGCCGAACTTGTTGAAGCCGAGGCCCTTGGTGATGCGGCCGATCCAGTGATCGGGCGACTGCAGCAGCTGGTCCTCATAGCTGACGTTGCCACCGAGCGCCGCCGCGGTGACGTCCACGAACATCGGCGCCGCCGTCTCCGCCACCCGGAGGTCGCGCGCTTCGATGGCTTCGAGGAGGGGCGGCCGGGTGACGTCTCCGTCCGGAAACCGCCAGGTACAGGTGAAGACGGCGTTGAGCTGGCGCAGCGCGCCGCCGCCGGACGCCCGCTTGCTGGCCGCCTCGAGGTAGGCCTCCGTGCGCAGGAGATCTCCTCGCAGGTCGATGCGGTACAGCTTGAACTTCACCTTCTTCTTCGCCTTGCCCGAATCCGGAGCGAGGGCACCCGCGAGGGCCGCGAGCTCGCCGAGCACGGCGTCCACTCCCTGCACCCCGTCGCGACGCGACCCGACCTCTTCCTGCACCGTGATCGCGGTGTCCCGGTAGCGGCCCCGGAGCTCGCGCGGGGCGAGCGGTGTCGCCGTCACGGAGTCGCTGAAGAGGTTCCTCGGGGGGCGCGACGACGGCTCTTCGAGCAGCCGCGCCAGGCGCGCGAGCTGGGCGTCGACCGACTCGCTCGCGACCTCGCTGTTCCAACCGTCGAGGCTCGGATCGATCGCCGCGCGCCCGTCGTCGGAGGAAGAGAAGGCCGGCACGGTCGCTCCCGGGCCCTCCTGGGCTCCCGCAGGTACGGCGAGCGGCTGTGCGACGGCCAGAAGCAGGACGAGGCTGCGGCCCCGTGCGAGGACGCCGCATCGCGTGGCGTGACCTGCTTCCCGCGCGCGGCGGCCGCTTGCCTTTCGGGCGCTCCGCGACTTGGAGAACATCCCTCGAATTTACCACGCGGGAAAGAGCGGGTTCGCGGTGGCGCGGCCAGCTCGACGCCCATCGCGCGACCGGTGCGATCTCCTGGAGTCAGGCCCTCGAGCAGCATCCGAAAGGGCCTCCCAGCAGGCGTGCGGCGTTTTGTTCTATACTCGTTCGACCAATCCCTACAAGTAGATTGTCCTCTCGCGAGGATCCCTTCGCTGCTCGTCCATGAAGGGGGCGTCCCTACCGCCCTTGGAGGAGAGCCAACAACAATGAAGGAGCTGCGTATGAGAAAAGGCTGGATTGGACTTCTAGTCCTCCTCCTCTCGGTTGCAGTGCCGTCGTTTGCCGACGGTCCTGAGACCGGCATCGTGGAAGGCACCGTGACCGACGCGTCCGGTAGCGCTCTTCCCGGCGTCCTGGTGACCCTGGCTGGTGCTCGTGGAGAGCGCTCCGGCGTCACCGACGCGTCCGGGTCGTACCGTTTCGCCGGCATCGTGCCTGGGAACTACACCGTCAAGGCTGTCCTCGAAGGATTTCAGGACGCCGTGGGTGAAGCCGGAGTCACGGCTGGTAAGCGTACGGCCATCGACCTTCGGCTTCGACTCGGCACCGAAGAGGAGATCACGGTCACCTCGGAGGCTCCGATGGTCGACAAGTTCTCGGTCACGGCCGGAACAACCATCCAGGCTGAAGTCGGCGAGCAGACCGCAGGCACGACGCGCACGTACTACGGCGTGATCAACGCCCTGCCTGGCGTCACGGCTGACGCGCAGAACGACGACATCCAGCAGACGCGTCCTTCGGTGAACGGCACGCACTTCGCCGACCAGGCCGTCTACATCGACGGCGTGGATACGACGTTCGCCAAGTTCGGCGGCAGCCGCGTGTACCTGCCGACCACGGCGGTCACTGAGGTCTCCATGGAGGCCGGTGGCTCCTCGGCGGAGTACGGTCGCTACATCGGCTCCTCGACGAACGTCATCGTCAAGTCGGGCACGAACAGGTTCCACGCCGACGCTCTCTGGCAGCGCCAGGAGGTCAGCTGGGGCGCCGATTACATCGACCAGCCTTCGCTCGCGGACCGTCAGACGTCGCCGTACCCCTCCGACTGGTTCAAGCGTTGTTCCGGCACCGATGCCGACAACTCCCGCCAGCCGTTGAGGGTTGGCTCTGGCCGTTTGCAAAGAGAGACGAACGGCTGTACCCCGGGCTCCGATGAAGAGGCCGGCGGCAGCGACGGCTACGAGTTCTCCTTCGGCGGCCCGCTCGCCAAGGACAAGGCGTGGTTCTTCGTCGGCTGGAGCCAGTTCGACGACGCGTTCAACGAGCGGCTCCTCGGCGGTGACCCGTACGACGTGTCGCTCGAGAACGAAGCGCGCATCTTCAAGTTCAACTTCCAGCCGGCACAGGCGCACTCGCTGGCGGCGTCGTTCATCGACACCCCGGCGTTCAGGAACTACTTCAACCAGCAGTCCTCCGACTACTGGACGCCGACCCCGCACGAGAACGACAGTGAGCTGATCACGCTCAACTGGAACTGGTCGATCTCGAGCAACTTCTTCCTGGAGGCGAAGGTCGCGGAGCAGGAGACCCAGGAGAACAAGTACCTGGCCTGCAACTCGATCGACGTGCAGACCTGTATCGACCTGAAGGCGCAGGACCGCGGTCCGGGCGCAGGCCACTCGGCGCTCGACGTGAGCGCACCGAGCGATCTGCCGCTGCGCTTCCCGAGTGACCCGAGCATGGGTCGCTTCTGGCCGGGCAACAACTACAACGTGTATGTCGACAACGAGAACCTGGGTGCCTGGCACAACGGTTGGATCCTGTCCGACGGGTTCGGCTTCAACGCCTTCCCGCGCGAGCAGGCCAACCTGGCTCTCACCCAGTTCGTGGGCGCAAACCACGAGATCAAGTACGGCCTCGACTACCAGGACACGAAGTGGGAGGGCAACAACTCTCGCACGTCGTTCCACTCTGGTTTCGGGTACGACTCGTACAACAAGTTCGGCTACCTCGACGCCGGCACCATGCTGGACGACACCTGCTCGCTCCTGCGCGTGGTCGGTACATCGCCGGACAACCCGGATGCGTTCGGGCGCACGACGCGCGGCCGCAGCTGCGTGTGGGTCGACTACAACTCGCCGCTCCTCACCGACGTGGTGGGTCGTGGCACCGGCGACGCCGAGATGCGTGACACGGGCTTCTACATGCGCGATCGCTTCACCATCGGCGACCACTGGACCTTCAACCTCGGCTTCCGTACCGAGATCCAGGAAGGCTTCAACGACATCCGTCGCAAGGTCGTCGACGACTCCTACATCGATCCGCGCATCAACGCCACCTACGACGTGAAGGGCGACGGCAAGCTGCTGTTCTCCCTGAGCGCCGGCGACTACCACGCCATGCTCAACCAGTCGTGGATCTCCGGCGGTGGCGACACGGCCGGCGGCATGCACGACCAGTGGAACGGCTACGAAGGCTACGAAGTGTGGCTCTTCTGCGATCCGCTGGAAGCGCTGGTCTTCTGCCCGGTTCCGGACCGGCCCGACACCAACGCGGTCACCGGTGACGGCACCGCGGGTCTGCCGCTGCCTGGCTACAACTTCGCCTGGAGCACGCTGCTTCCGGGCAGGATGTGGGAAGCGGTCGACGCGGGCATCTTCGATCACGACATCGACACCTACTTCAAGCGCGAGTTCATCCTCGGCATGGAGTGGCAGTTCGCGCGCAACTGGGCGCTCGACATCAA
The DNA here is from genome assembly GCA_965223385.1 of Candidatus Multivoraceae bacterium. Classification (GTDB taxonomy): domain Bacteria; phylum Acidobacteriota; class Thermoanaerobaculia; order Multivoradales; family Multivoraceae; genus JBCCLJ01. The sequence goes on from CBDCWR010000007.1 coordinate 111,487, forward strand.
GTACATCGACTGGGAGATCAAGGACCTCATGTTCTCGACCACCCAGCTCGACCAGCAGGGCCGGAACATTTTCATCACCGGCAACTACAAGAACCTGCAGGACATCACGTACAAGCTCGCGGATGCCCGCGAGGCTGCCGGCCTCGATCGTCTGATCGACGACAACGCCATTGCCAACCTGGAGCCGGCTCGCAACGAGTACCGGGGCCTCCAGGTGCAGCTGAACCGCCGGTTCCAGAATGGCTGGTCGCTCTACAACAACATCTCGTGGTCGGAGACCGACACGACAGGTGCCGGAGACTGGTGGAACAACACCAACAGCTCCTACGGCGAGAACCTGACGGCGGTCCTGACCGACCAGATGATCGCCGACTGCAACACGAACCAGACGATTCCGGACCGGGTGACCGGAAGGACTCGTACGATTCCGGTCGACTGCACGGAGGCTCTCTCGCCGTTCCTCGGCCAGGCGGTCTCCACCATCAACCGTCGGGGCCCGAACCATGCCTACGACCGTTCCATCATCTTCAACTCCTTCGGGTTCAAGACGTGGACGATCGGCAAGCAGAACTTCACCCTCGGTGGGCACTTCACCTACCAGACGGGAACTCCGTGGGCTCGGAGCGAGGGCGTTTCGATCGTGAATATCGATCCAAACGATCCCAAGCCGGGTACAGCCAACGATGGTGTCGGACTGCAGCTGTACCAGAACGGTCGGCGTGGCGGTCGGACGCAGGACGAGTACACCATCAACCTGAGCACGGCGTACGGCTTCCCCACCGGGTACAAGGCAGTGCGCGGTGAGGTCCGGGTCGAGGTGCTCAACATCACCGACCAGCAGCGTCGTCGTGACTGGGACGGTCGCGGCGAGGTCTACCCGGTGCGCCGGTTCTTCCAGCGCCCGCGGCAGGTCCGCGCGTCCATCAAGTTCGGCTTCTAACGGCTGAGCCAAGATCACCGACTCTTCGGAGCCGGTGCATGAGAGGAGGAGGCTTCGGCCTCCTCCTTTTCTTTTTGCGGAGCCCTGCCCTCCACTCTCCAAGCGGCTCCAGAAACACCCATGGACCCCTCTGGATCAAGACCGTCCAGCATCAGGCCGGACCAAAGCCGCGACTCGATACTGGAGTTGCGGGGTGCTCTCGGAGGCTGCGTCACCTCACCCTCCGCAGGCGACTCTGATCCGACAGCCGGAGAGCGCAGGCGACGCCCCCTCCTGCAGTCCTTGATGCGTCGCCGTGCCCCGCAACTCCAGTGTCGAGTCGCGGCGACCCCAGACCCGACCAGTCCAGCACGCTCCGGCTCAGCGCCCGCCACCTGTGTGGTCTATGGGCCGCCGTCTGCGCGGCCCCTATGGGCCGCCGGGCAACCGCACCGGCTGGCCCGCCCGGTAGAGCTCGAGGCGCTGCTCGCGCTCCGGCAGCACCGTGCCGCGGGCCTCACGCTCGCGGGAGATGATCTGCTCCTGCAGCGAGGCCGCGTCCTCGAAGCGGCCGTTCTCGGCGAGCGCCATGGCGAGCGTCTCGGCGAAGTCGGGGTTCGGCTGTTTCTGCAGAACCTTCTCCGCCAGCTGGAGCGCCCGCGCTGCGTCACGCATCGACGCATCGGGAACGGTGGCCAGGAGTCGGGCGAGCAGGTGGTTCACCTGCAGGTCCTCCGGGAAGCGGGTCGCCGCAGACTCGAGCGTCGCGAGTGCGCCGGCCACGTCTCCCGCGTTGAGCGACGTGATCGCCAGCCCGAAGTGGCCGCCGGGCTCGTCGGGCTGCAGCTCCACCAACCGCTCGTAGTGCGGCCGCGCGGCACTCGGGCGCCCCAGCACCACCAGAAGGCGAGCGAGCGCGCCGCGGGCCTGGAGAAACGAGGGGTCGAGCGCCAACACCGTCTCGAGCTCGCGCACCGCGGCATCCGGGTCGCCCCGCTCCGCCATCGCCTGCGCGGCCATGGTGCGCCACCGGAGATTGTCGGGGTCGAGGAGCGCCGCGCGCTCGATCATCTGCCCGGCCTCGGCCCGACGCCTCGTGCGCCCGTAGAGTAGACCCAGGTTGAAGTGGGCCTGCGGGTGCTCGCTGTCGTGCTCGATCGCGAGCTTGAGCTCCTGCTCGGCGAGGTCGAGCTTCTGCTGGTCCACGTAGGCGGTGGAGAGCGTGTAGTGTGCCTCGGCATCGTCGGGGTGCTCGGCCAGGTACTCCACGAGTCGCGCGATGCCCCGCGCGGTCCGGCCCGAGCCGAGCTCGGTGACGGCCTGGTTGAAGAGCTCCTCACTCTTGCTCCCGAGCGCTGCCAGCGCCTCCACCAGAGGGTCGTCGATCGACAGGGGAACCTGACGGTTCTTGGCGAGCTCCTCGCGGGCCCGCTCGCTGTCGCCGACGGCGCGAAACGCCATGCCGAGCTGGTGATGCACGACGCTCCCCTCGGGCTGACCGCGCAGGGCCGCCTGCAGATAGGCGATGGCCCGGTCGGCCTCCCCCTCCTCGAGCGCAATGCGACCGAGGCCGTAGTTCCCCGCCGAGTTGTCGGGAGCGAGGCCGAGCAGGCGGCTGTACACGAGCTTGGCCTCCGCGACCTCTCCCCGCATGAGCAGGATGTCGGCCGTGCGAATCAGGGTTGGCACGTGCTCACCCTGCAGCGCCATGGCGCGAGCGGCGCTCTCTGCGGCCGCCTGCAGGTTGCCCGTCTCGTCGTAGTGCAGCAGCTGGTAGTACGCCCAGCGGTGCTCGTCCGGCTGCGCGGCTGCGAGCTGACTCAGACACACTTCGACCGAGCCGTGGAGCTCGTAGCGCATGTACATCAGGCACAGCTGACTGAAGGCGCGCTCCAGTCCGGCGCCCGTGGCCTGCGACGCAGCCTGACGAGCCGCACGGAGCTGCTCGCGGACCGCCGGTTCGAGCGCCGCGACGTCGGGCTCGGGCACCGCGGAGAGATCCAGCGGCGGCGCCTGCCCGTGGAGTGCACCGAACGGAGCCAGCAGAGCGGTCGCCGCCATGGCAGGAGCCCATGCGCGCGCGTCTTGGTTTTGCTTCATTCGAGGTGATTCCCAGGCACCGCGCCCGACGGACTCGGAGCAACGCCCGATGAGAAACGGGGGATCGCCAAGTGTATGCCAGCTGACGCGCCGAGCCGGCCGGGCCTGGGATGCGGAGCGAGCCACATCCGGCCCCGGCAAACGGATCAGCGTTCGGGACGCACGGGCCGACCCGTTCCCTCCCGCACCACACGGTAGCCCCCCGGTTGGAGCGACGGGAAGTCCTCCTGGGCCCCGCCGGGCCACACCACCCGCACCGTCGGCACCGTCCCAGCCAGCGGGAAGACGAGCCGGGGGTCGTTCGCCGATGCGAAGCTGCCGTCGGTGGCGACACGGCGAGTCGCCGACATCGCACCCTCCTCGGAGAGCACACCGACGCGCGCCCCGTATGCGTCGCGACCGGTCGCCGTGAGCACGCGCAGGCCGAGCCAGCGGTCTGCCGGAGGATTCACCGTGTTGAGCAGCACCCTGACAGGACCGTTGTTGTTGCCCACCACGAGATCGAGGTCGCCATCGTTGTCGAGATCGCCGACCGCCGCCGCGCGGCTGACTTCTTCGGGTGGGTCGCTGACGTAGGCCTCGACCTCCTCGAACGCACCGCCTCCGGTGCCGCGGAACAGCTGGTTCTTCATGCCCAGCGGGTGCTTCGAGCCGGCGCGGATCTGTGCCTCGATGCGGTGGACCGCGCCGTTCGCGACGAACAGGTCGAGGTGGCCATCCAGGTCGTAGTCGAGCGACGCCACCCCGAAGCCCGTCATCGGCCAGCTCCCGGTGGTCATGCCGGTACGGGACGTGCGGTCGGAGAAGAGGCCTGTGCCGTCGTTGACGTAGAGCGTGTTGTACTCGCGCTCGATGTGGGTCATGAACAGATCCACGGCGCCGTCGCCGGTGAGGTCCTGGGCGACCACTCCCATGCTGGCCTGCGCCCTCCCCTGCTGATCGAAGGCGACGCCGCGGAGCAGAGCGTCTTCGACGAACGTGCCGTCCCCCTTCCCCATCCACAGCTGGTTCGCCATCTGGTCGTTGGCGACGTAGAGATCGAGATAGCCGTCGCCGTCGAAGTCGGCCGCCACCGAGCCCAGCGCGGTGCCGACGTGCTCCGAGAGACCACCCCGGACCGTCATGTCGGTGAAGGTGCCGTCCCCACGGTTGCGGAGGAGCCGGTCGGGCTCCGGCGGCTGCGCGGTCGGCCCGCAGTAGTCGGGCACTCCGTTGGGCAGGTAGCAGGTCTTGCGCGTGGCCTGGTTGAAGCGGTGGTAGTTGCCCACGAAGAGGTCGAGCCACCCGTCGCCGTCCATGTCGAAGAACGATGCCGGCACGCTCCACCGCCGGTCGTTGGCGACCGCCTTCTGCGTGATGTCCTCGAAGCCGTCGCCCGTGTTGCGGAGGAGCGTGTTGTCCCCCAGGGCCGTGAGGTAGAGGTCGACACGGCCGTCGTTGTCGATGTCGCCGGTCGCAACGCCCATGTTGAAGCGCGTCTGCCCCGACAGCCCCCACGCATCGGTGACGTCGACGAAGCGCAGACTCCCCTCGCTCAAACGGTTCTCGAAGAGGCGGTCCGACCAGGGACCCGGGTGCGGCGGTGGCAGCGTGAGCTGCTCGAGCGGCACGTCGTCGATCGGGGTTCCCTGCCCCAGAAACACGTCCAGATCTCCGTCGCCGTCCATGTCGAAGAGGCCGACGCCGCTCCCGGTGATCTCCGCCGTGTAGAGGCCTCCCGACATGCCGTTGAAGTGCACGAAGTCGAGGCCGAGCTTCGCGGCCGACTCCACGAAAGGCGGATCGGACGCCGCCTGGCCCGACGGCGCGAGCGCGAGGGTCACCACCGTCGCCGCGGCGAGAGAAAGCCAGGAGGGTAGCTGGAAGGTCGGTGGCATCGGCTTGGGCCCGAGCCTGCGCGCCTCCTTCGGGAGACCCAGGCACTCGCGGGGCGTGCTGATCATCTTGGCAATCCCCGCCGAGCACGGTCAACCGACCCGGGACCGCCGCGCAACACATGACGCCCGCCCTTTTGGTCGTGATGCCGCGGCGTGAGAGCATCGCGTCTTCCCTCCGAACGACACTTCTCACGCGAGTCGGCGCGTCGCGGACGCTGCTCAGGAGCCACGCCATGGGAATCATCGACTTCAGCCTCGACGGAAAGATCGCTCTCGTCACGGGCGCCAGTCGCGGCATCGGCGAGGCCATCGCCCGCGGCTTCGCCGAGCAGGGTGCCACGGTGGTGCTGAGCTCGCGGAAGCAGGAGGGTCTCGACGCCGTCGCCGAGAAGATCCGGAGCGACGGCGGCCAGGCGATCCCGATCGCCTGCCACGCCGGCAAACAGGAGGAGATCGAGCGGCTCTTCGCGCGCATTCGAGACGAGCACGGCCGCCTCGACATCCTGGTCAACAACGCAGCTGCCAACCCCTACTTCGGCCCCGCGGTCGACATGCCCGAGTGGGCTTTCGACAAGACGCTGGAAGTAAACCTCAAGGGCTACTTCATCCACATTCAGAAGGCCGCCGCACTCATGCGCGAGAGTGGTGGGGGCTCCGTGATCAACGTCGCCTCGATCGCCGGCATCCGCCCCGCGCCGAACGAGCTCACGTACGCCCTCACCAAGGCGGCGGTGATCAACATGACCAAAGGTTGGGCCAAGGAGCTGGGCGGCGACGGGATCCGCGTGAACGCCATCGCACCCGGCGTGGTGGAGACGTACTTCGCCAGCGTGCTCGTGGACACCGACGAGAAGCGCGAAGCGGTTGCCGCGCGCACCCCGATCGGCCGACACGGACAGCCGGAGGAGATCGCCGGCGCGGCCGTGTTCCTGGCCTCGAAGATGGGCTCGTACGTGTCCGGGGAGACGCTCGTGATGGACGGCGGGTCGTCGGCGTAGGTCAATTCTGGTCGAGCTCGGCGAGGCGCTGCCGCGGCCCGGAGCTGAAGCGGTCTCTGTCCTCCGGACGGCGAGGGGATTTCGGATTGTTGCGCGGGGCCCCTCGCCTGGGTTCTCGTCGGCTGTGGGAGCTCAGGACCTGCGAGGGCGGTTCAGGCGCCGCCGAGCCCTGAACCCTGCGGACAGAGACCGCTTCAGCTCCGGTTGGAAGGCACTCGCTCGAGGAACGGCCCGGGGCAGTCCTAGATCCTGAAACTAGGAACCTTCCGCAGGCTCGAGCAGGAGTAGATGTTCTGGCGGTCGACGGCCGCGGTCGTCGGCCCCAGATGGGGTGCTCAGAGAGTCCTGCTGCGGAGCTGCTCCGCGAGATAGTCGGACATCCGCCAGGACAGCGCCAGGATCGACAACGTCGGGTTCTTCTCCGACGCATTCGGGAAGACCGAGCCGTCGGCCACGAACACGTTGTCGACCTCGTGCATCTGCTGAAAGCCGTTGACGACCGAAAGCTTCGGGTCGTCGCCCATGCGCAGGGTGCCGTGCTCGTGGATCGCGGAGCCCACCGCGTCGGGCGTCTCGCGGTCGAACGGCACGATCTCCGCTCCGGCCGTGTGTAGGATCTCCTCACACACCGCGGTCATATGGCGCAGGATCTTGCTCTCGTTGTCGCCGAAGGCCACGTCGATCTTCATCAGGGGCACTCCGTAGCGATCGGTCTGTTGCTCATCGACCGTCACCCGCTGCGCGGCGTGCGGCAGCGTTTCGCCGTACGGGTGCAGCATGACGAGCGCGGGATACTTCTTCTTCACCTCCCGCTTGAAGCTCTCGCCGAAGCCCGGCACGGCGGCCGCCACGGGCTCCGCAGTGGTCCGGCAGCCGGTCGACCAGAACTGGATGCCGAAGCCGCGCAGGTAGTCGAGACCCTTCATGCGGTGGTTGAAGCGCGGCACGTAGATGTGGCCGCTGCCGATGCCGTCGTCGTTGCTGTAGCCAGCACCTTCCAGCTGCGGCAGGAACGCCTTGATGTGCGTGCGCACCTGCTCGCAGTAGTTGCGGCCGGCCTGGTCCGAGCCGTTGCCGAGACCGTTCGGATGCCGCGCCGACGTGGAGTTGAGCACGATGCGGGTGGAGTCCATGCACGAAGCCGCGACCACGACGACGCGCGCCCGCACCTCGCCCTCCTCGCCGGTCTCCCGATGGTGGTATTGCACGCCGCGTGCACGCCCCTCGCCGTTTGTGAGGATCCGGGCGACCACCGCGTTCGAGAGGATCTCGAGCTTCCCCGTCTGCAGCGAAAACTCGGTCAGATGATCGGTGGCGTTGAAGAAAGAGGCCGTGCGGCAGCCGGAGCCGCACGCGCCGCAGTAGTGGCACGCGGCGAACCCGCGATGGCGTCGCGTGAAGTTCGCGCGCCTGCAGGGGATCGCCCGGATGCCGAGGTGTGCTGCCGCCTTCGACACGAGCACCTCGGCACAGCGAGGCTTCACCGGCGGCAGGTGGTGCCGGCTCCCAGGGAGGGCGTCCGAATGGTCGTCGCCGCCGCTCACACCGATGAGCTGATCCACCCTGTCGTAGTACGGCGCGAGGTCGGCGTAGCGGATGGGCCAGGGAATGCCCACGCCGTCCCGTTCGGCAGCCGCGAAGTCGAGATCCGACATGCGCAGGCTGACGCGGCCCCAGACGTTCGTCTTGCCGCCCCAGCCCCACACGCGCGTGAGCTGGAACGGTTTGTCTTCGGGCACGAGATACGGCTGCTCGCGCGACGACAGGTAGGGGTTCGGCGCCTCCTCTCCATTCAGCTGCCGGCCATGGCGCTCGAAGGGCAGCTCGTGCGTCCAGAAGCTGCTCCGGTCGAACTTCGTCCCGGCATCGAGCATGAGCACGTTCACGCCCTTCTGCGTGAGGTTGTAGGCGGCCATCGCCCCCGACGCACCACTTCCGATCACCACGACGTCGTGCACCTCGCGGCTGCGGATGACCTGCATCAGGCGTCCTCGCCGTCGCCGTCTACGGCGTCCCCGCCGACATCCGCGGCGACTTCTTCGCCGACATCTGCGTCGGTCTCGTCGCCGACGCGTTCCAACTGGAGAGGAAGCAGCTGCGCCTTGAGCTCGCGGGCCAGCGGGCGCTCGGCGGAATCCTCCGGTGGCGACCAGCGCAGGTGCTCCTCGTGGGTGCAGCCGTCGAATCGCGTCAGGAACTTGTTGCCGTCGTAGTCCATCTCCTCGAGCATGCCGGCCTCGGAGCGGTAGTAGCCGGCAACGGTGAGGTCCTTCAGCCGCTCCACTGCGGCGCGATCCGCACTTGTTTCGCTTTGTTCGAAGAGCGACGCGAGGACGAGGTCGCGTCTCTCGTCGGTCAACTCGGCGAAGGGCGCGTCTGACAGTTCTCGGGCCCGCGTGTCGACGCGCTCGAGCGCCGCGAGCAGCTCGGCCTGACGCTCCTGTGAAGCCTCACCGTGGCGCCAATCGATGTACTGATGCACGAAAGCCGCCTTCGCCCCCGACGTCTCCGTCTGCGGCACGATCCGCTCCGCGATCTCCGCCACCAGCCGCACCTGCTCTCTCGACAGTGCGCGCGGGGACCACTCCGTCTCTCCCTCCTGGCGTGGCACTGCCGGATGGAACCCAGCCAACGCGGCGGTCTCCCCAAGCACGAGGGGGACCGAGGCGATTCCGAGCACCTTGAGAACGTGGCGCCGGTCGACGGGTGGCGGCTTGCTCATCGCACTGTGGGTCGAGGGACGATGCCCCATCCTACGGGACGTGCTGCGCCGGAACCTCGGGCCGCGAGACCGACGTGATCAGGAGCGGCGAGCTGCCGGGCCACGGTGGCCCGAGCTCTCGCGGCGGTGGCCCCTCTCAGGCGCAAGGTCAGGGGTAGTAGCCGGCCGCGCTGCGCACCTTCACGCCGCGCCGACTCACTCGAACCCGCAGCCTGCGAAAGTCGGCGCCCTCCTGTGCCGACTGGAACGTGAGGAGGTACTGCGACCTCAAGTCCTCCTCGATCTGCCGGTAGGCCTCCGGGAGTCGCGCCGCGGACGCCACATTGAAGGCCAGTCCTCCGCTCCCGTCGGCGAGATTCTGCAGCGCGCGGAGCGCGTCACGACTCTTCGCGAAGCTTGCACTCCCCTCCTGCGGCGGCAAGGCAAACGGGTTCGAGGTGTGGAGCCCCAGCGCCACTGTGTACACGGCCACTCCCGCACGTTGGGCATACTCGAGCGCCTCGCGCGCCGTGAGCAAGCTGTGCTGGTCCACGCCGTCCGTCAACACCACGAGCGCCCGCCTGCCCCGGGCGCCCTGGAGGTAGTGCAGCGCGGTGACCACCGAATCGCGGAAGGCGGTGCCACCTCCCATCCACATGAGCTCGACGGCGCTTTCGAGCCGCTCCCGATTCGACGTCAGAGGCACCAGGACCCGCGGGAGGGTGTTGAACTGAATCAACGCGGCGCGATCCTTGTCGCTGACCACCTGCTCCAGAAAGTTCTGCGCCGCTTGCTTCACCAGCGGACCATGCTGCGCCATGGAGGTCGAGCTGTCGGCCAGCAGGACAACGTTGAGCGGCAGGTCGCGCACGCGCTCGAAACGCAGAACCTCCTGTTCGACGCCGTCTTCGAAGAGCCGAACCTCGTTCCGGCGAAGGTCCTCCACACTCCGGCCACCTCGCCGGGTGACGCTTGCGTACACCTCGACATAGTCGATCTCCAGCTCCTCGATGACACGGTCCGCCATCGCGTCCGCCTCTACGACTTGCCCCGTCTCAGCGGTCCTACCGTCGCTCAGGTGAAGCACCGCTCGCAGGACCGTCGGGGTCGTCTGCCGCTTCACCTCGACGGTCTGTACCCAGGGCGGCGCGCGCAAGGTGGCGAGTGGCACCTCGCCCGCGAACAGCTCCACGCGGTCGACTGTCGCGCCATGAGGCACTTGGAGGCTCATCCGGGGTCGGAGCACCATCCGCCCTCGGCGGGAGACAGGAAGTGCGCCCACGTCGTGCAGCTGAATGCCGAGCCTCTGAGCGCCCGGGTTGACCACCACATGGTCGCGTGCCAGGACGCGACCATCCGAGCTGCGGCCGATGGCCCGCAGGGTGCGCATGATCGGCACCGCACCAAAGTCCACCTCGGCGCTGAACGGCGCCTGGTCGATTTGTGCCACCGTCTCGTCGCCGAGGATCAACTCCACCTTCGCGACCGCACCACTCGTTCCCACGGCCACTTCGACAGCTCCAGTGACGAGGTCGGCGAGATCGCCCGGCAAGCGGACCCGAGGGGCTCCGAGCAGCGCCTCCAGGAGCTCCGGCTCCTCGTGGGGGGTTACCGGACCTTCGATCTCGCGGGGGACATCGAAGGTGAACGCGACCGGGTCGTACACGACATCACCCTCCGCGACACGTAGCGTGAGGACATGCGGGCCGGCACGCGCCTCGAGCGGAAAAGGTATGCGCACTGCGGCCACGGGGTCAAAGAGGTTCGTCTCGAACGCGCGTCTCGAAACGGCATCGCGCTCGAGATCGGATAGCTCCGCAACGATCGAGATCGTCTTCCACGGCAGATCTTCAGGCCACGGCTGCAGTGCGCCACGGTCCAGCTCGAGCTGTGCAGACGCCACCGTCACCCTGGTTCGGTCTGGACGAAGCTCGAACGTCGAGTGCTGCTCACGGACTCGTCGCCCAAGCCACCCAATCTCGAGACGCGCCGCCGCACCCAACCCTGGCCGAGGCACCAGCTCATCTCGACGGCGAACGACGGAGCCTGTGATCGGTATGCGAATCGCCTTCACGTCCTCCTGCGTCGGTACCTTCTCGAACCCCTCCGCCAGAACCCGCCGAAGGTCGGGGAACCCCGAAAAGCAGCCTTCACGCTCGAGGCGCTTCAAGAGGATTTCGTTCGAGCCCGCGCGGGGGAGCAGCGCGGTGCCGGGCCGAAGCCTCCGACACACACCTTCGTGGCGATAGAAGATGAGCGTCATAGCGGCACGCTCGCCCTGGGCAGCCCAGCTCATGACCGTCAGGTCGGGCAGGGTGCAGCCCTTCTGGGGATGAGGCACCGCGAACCTGATCGCGTCGGCCTCACGGGACGTGCCAACCCCGAAATCGAAGCGGCTACAGTCGCCCAAGGTCAGAGAGTTCTGCGGCACCCCCAGCCGGATCAGGGCCTCAGCCCGCGGATCACCAGGTGCGGGAAAGACGGAGATCGCGTGCGCCGAAGCGGTGTTGAAGTTCCGCTGCGCCTCGTTGAGCCGCGTGCCGGGCGTGGGATCTCGCGCATGCCAGAAGCGATCGACGAAGGCAAAACGCTCCTCATCCGTTCGCAGCTGCTCGAAGACGTCCGCTTCCACGGGCAGGAGGTGGGCAGCCACACCCTCTCGCCATGTCTGCCAGTACGCCTCGGGCAGAGCGACGGGCTCGAGCACGAGGAAGCGAGGACCGGGGTCCTGGCTCGATGCGGGGAACGGCTCCGCAGCTGCGAGGAGGATCGCACTCACGAAGCCCGCCCCTGCGAGCACGACCGCTCTCATCATCCTTCACCTCAGCGAAAGGCTGAGCTCGGCGACCGCCTGCCGCCGAGTCTCTGAATTAGGGTATATCCGAGCTAACTCGTCACGAGCCGGTGTCATTCCGGCTGCCAACCTCACCTTCAGCCAGGGGCCCCATGAACGAGCGATACGAGCAGACACTCGCGGCCTTCGACGCCCTGAACGCGACCGATCCCGAGAGAACCACTTGGCGAGGGCAAGAGCATCCCAAAGGACTGGTCTACGGGCAACGCATGAGCGAGTGGCTCGAGCGCCTTGCGCCGAACGCGTCGGAGGAGCTACGGCTGGCCGTTCGCGCGCAGCATCTGGCACGGCACGAGATGCCGCGCAGCAACTTCCCTGCCGGGCGATCGGGCTATCTGAGGTGGCGCAACGAGTGCAAGGAGCGTCACGCGGAGCTGGCCGGCGCGATTCTGCGCGAGGCCGGCTACCCGCCCGAGGTGTGCGTACGCGTCGGTGACCTCATCCAGAAGAAGGCCATCAAGCGCGACCCAGAGACCCAGGCACTGGAAGACACGGCCTGCCTCGTGTTCCTCGAAGACCACTTCGCCGACTTCGCGAAGCAGCACGACGAGGACAAGCTCGTGAACATCCTGCGCAAGACGTGGCGGAAGATGTCGGACGCCGGGCACGCGGCCGCCCAGCAGATCGACCTCGCCCCCGAGCTCGGAGAGCTGGTGCAGAAGGCACTCGCCGACGACTAGCCCGCGACGACGTTCCAGAACTGGTACGCGCTCACGCCGAACATGCATACCGCGGCGAGCCACACGAGCGCGTCGTGCGTCTTCGACAGGCGCAGGCGTGGGTCGGTCTTCCGGTAGCGCAGCAGGAGCGCGGCCGCCACGATGAGGGGCAAGGTCATCGCCTGGGCCACGGCGCCAACGGTCACCAGCACGACCGGTTGGTCGGGCACGAGGACCGCAATGGCGATGAGGAGGGCAGCTGACGCCGAGACCACGATGCCGATGACCCGGCGACGCGCCGCGTAGTCGGAGAAGTCGAGCCGCAGGAGCATGCCGAAGAAGTCGGTCAAGAGGCGCCCGTTTGCCGCGTCGCCCACGAACTTGGTGGAGTACAGCACGAGGAACGCGCCGACGAGGAACAGCACGTAGCCCGTGTCTCCGAAGGTCTCGCTGTACATGCCGGACAACGTCTCGACCATCTCGTTGCCGGCCGGCAGCACACCCTGTCGATTCAGGACGGCGGCACCCAGCAGGTAGAAGGCGATCGTCGACAGCGTGTACACGGCGAAGGCGAGCCAGGCGTCGAGCCGCAGCACCCACAGCCAGCCGCGCGCCCGGGCGGCCCACTCCTCCGAATCGTCACGTGGTCCGCAGAAGCGGGCATACCCCTTCTCGACGCACCAGTAGGGGTAGAAGATGAGCTCCGCGGCGCCAACTCCGGTGATGCCGAAGACTCCGAGAGCGATGAGCGCCCCCTGATCCGGCATCTGGAAGCTCAGCCCACGTGCGAGGTCGGCCCCGGAGACCGCCAGATCGGTGCGCTGCAGCGCCACCACGTTGCCGACGGTGCCGAGGGTGAAGAGGAAGACGAGCCAGGTCGTCACCTTCTCCACGGGCCCATAGCGGCCAGTGAGGAGGATCGGCAGCACAGTGAGAGCGGCGACGACCCCCCACGCCACGAAGGACGCCTGCACCGACCCCGTGCCCGGGAAGCTGCCGACGAGCAGGTGCACCGCCTGCCCGAGGCCGGAGATGATGCCCGCGCCCTGCGCGAACACCGCCAGTGCCATGGCGAACCAGCCCCACACCCACCACGCAACCCCCAGCGGGCGCGGGCCGGGGAGCCCGTCGAGCGCCACGAGGGTCGGCTCCCCCGACGAGATGGTGTAGCGACCGAGCTCCACCTGCACCGCGACCTTGACGAAGCACGAGAGCAGGATGAACCAGAAGAAGACGTACCCGACCTCCGCGCCCAGCCGCGTGGTGAGGATGAGCTCGCCCGTGCCGACGATCGAGCCGGTGACGACGAGACCGGGCCCGAGATGGCGGAGGGCGCCGCCGAGCGTGCTGGGCGGCTCGCGCACGTCCGCGGCGACGCGCGCATACGGATTGACCTCGGCGTCCCGGTGCCGCGGGGGCCGTGTCCGAAGTGCTGGGAGGGGACAAGGTGGAGCGACTCTACACCGCCGCTCCGGCGGCTCTCAGGCGAGTCGGTCCCCCGTGCGCTACGCTGCGCGCGACCGATCGAGTCGAGGCGAAGACACGTGCAGAAACTGCTCCGCGAGACGTTCGCCGCGCTGGCGGTACCCCACTTCCGCGTTCTGTGGACCGGGACGCTTTTTGCCCTGCTCGGCTTCTTCATGTCGACGGTGGTGCAGAGCGTGGTGGCCTTCGAGCTGACGGGGGAGAACACCTCGGTTGGCCTCGTCGTGTTCGCGCAGGGGCTGATGATGTTCACGCTCGGTCCGCTCGGCGGCGCCTACGCCGACCGCCTGCCGAAGCGGCGCGTCATCGCCATCTGCCAGCTCACGACGATGGCGGTCTTCTTCTCCATCGCCTGGGCGATCGATCAGGAGCGGGTGCACATGGCCTGGCTCGTGATCGGGTCGGCCATCATGGGCTCCGCCTTCGCGTTTCTCGGCCCGGCCAGGCAGTCGCTTGCCGTGGAGCTCGTCGGCCCCGATCTGCGCGGCAACGCCATCGCGCTGTCGCAGGTCGCGAACAGCGCGTGTCGCGTGCTGGGCCCGGCACTCGGAGGCGCCTTCCTGGCCTGGTTCAGCAACGGCGCGACCCTGGCCTACATCGCCATGGGTGTCGCCTACCTCGGGAGCGTGCTGACGCTGCTGCTCCTGCCGAAGTCCAAGGTGCACGCCGAGGCGCGCGAGAAGCACGTGCTGCAGGACCTGCTCGAAGGCTGGCGCTACGTTCGCCGGACGAGCTCGCTCGCCCGCCTGCTCCTTCTGTTCACGCTGGTCACGATCCTCGGGTTCCCCCACAACACGATCCTGCCGGGCTTCGCCGAGAACGAGTTGGGAACGTCGGCGGAAGCGTCGAGCGTGCTCTTCGGGGTCACGGCCTTCGGGGCACTGCTCGCGAGCCTGATGGTGGCCCGCCTCGCCGACTCGCCGCAGGCACCCGCTCTTCTGGTGCGACTGGCCGCTGGCTTCGGGGTGAGCCTCGTGGTCACCGCCTGGAGCCCGAACTTCGTCACGATGACGCTCCTGATGGTCGCGGTCGGCTTTCTCGCCGGCGCCTTTCAGACACTCGGCGGCTCCGTGATCGTGAAACAGACCGAGCCCCGCTACGTCGGACGCGTGATGTCGCTCACCATGCTGTCGTTCGCGGGTTTTGGTCTGATGGGGCTTCCCGTGGGCTACTTCGCCGACCTGGCTGGAGAGCGGGCCACGTTCGTGGCTCTGGGAGTGGTGGTCGTGGCGGCTGCATTCGGGCTGCGCAGCGCCGGGAATGCCGCCTCGCCACCCGCGGCCCACTAGAATCGACAGATTCGACCACCCTTGGAGGTGCCTCTCATGGCCGTCTCGAGACGCGCAGTTGTCCTGTTCCTGCTCGCCTTCCCGCTCGGAGCTTCTTCCCTCCTGGCCGAAACCCTCCTGTTGCGCCAGCCCGCGGTGAGCGCCGAGCACATCGCGTTCGTCCACGGCAGCGATCTCTGGGTCGTCGACCGCGATGGGGGCGACGCCCGACGCCTCACCAGCACGCCGGGGGTCGAAGGGCATCCGCAGTTCTCCCCCGACGGCAAGACCCTCGCGTTTGCGTCCGACCGCGCTGGTGCGAGCGCGGTGTACACGATGCCGCTCGAGGGTGGCGCAGCGCAGCGCCTCACCTGGTATCCGGCCGGAGCGGTCGTCCGCGGCTTCAGCCGTGACGGGTCGCAGGTGCTCTACGCGTCGTCCAGGCAGACCGCGCCGACCGGCTACAACCGTCTGTGGACCGTGCCGATCGGAGGCGGGCCGTCGACGATGATCGCAACCCCGTTCGGCCACGACGGCGCGTACTCCCCGGACGGCAGCCAGCTCGCCGTGGACCGGACCTCGCGTTGGGACGTCGAGTGGCGCAACTACCGCGGCGGGCAGAACCGGCCGCTGATGGTGCTCGACCTCGAGTCTCTCGAGGAGACGGAGATTCCGGCACCCGAGCGCAGCACCGACATCCAGCCGGTCTGGCTCGGCGAGACGATCTACTTCCTCTCGGACCGCGCCGGCGGCACGATGAACGTCTGGTCCTACGAGCCGGCGACGTCCGTCGTGGCCCAGGTGACCAAGTTCCGCGACGTCGACGTCAAGGCACTCGCAGGACACGGAGACCAGCTCGTGATCGAAAGGGCCGGGCAGCTGCACGCCCTCGATCCTTCGGGCGGAAAGCCGCAGGCTCTCGACATCCGCGTCCGCGGCGACTTCCCCTGGCAGGAGACGCGCTGGGAAGACGTCAGCTCCAGCATCCGTTCCGCGTCACTCTCGCCCACCGGCAAGCGCGCACTCTTCGAGGCGCGAGGTGAGATCTTCACCGTGCCGGTCGAAAAGGGAAGCCCGCGCAACCTGACCCGCTCCCCCGGAAGCGCCGACCGCATGCCGGTGTGGTCGCCCGACGGCCAGAACATCGCCTGGTTCTCCGACGCGGGTGATGGCTACTCTCTCCACATCGGCAGCCAGGACGGATTGACCGAGACCCGCAGTCTCTCGATCGGCGAGTCGAAGATGGCGTGGGGCGCCACCTGGTCTCCCGACGGCAAGTCCATCGCCTTCGTCGACGACGACGTCCGGGTGCGTGTACTCGACGTCGAGTCCGGCGACCTGATCACCGCCGACACTGGCGGCACGAACCTCGAGCGCAGCTCCATGGGGCTCGAGTGGTCACCCGACTCGAAGTACCTCGCCTACAGCAAGACTTTCCCCAACAGCTTCCGACGCGCCGTCGTGTGGTCCGTGGAGGAGAAGGTCGCCCGCCCGGTGACCGACGCCATGGCCGACGTCACCTCACCGGTCTGGGATCGCAGCGGCAAGCACCTCTACCTGCTCGCGAGCACCGACCTCGCGCTCGGCTCCGGCTGGGCGAACACGAGCACGATGAACGCGGACCCTTCGTACGCGCCGTACGCCGTCGTTCTCGCGGCCGACGGCGAGACGCCGTTCGTGCCCGAGAGCGACGAGGAGCCGGCGAAAGGGAGTGACGCAGCCGAAGGCGAAGAGAACGACGAAGGTGGGCCCTACGCAGCGGATTCGTCCGACGAGGAGGCTCCACCGATCTCGGGCGACGCCCCCGCGAAGAAGGACGGACCAGGCAGTGACGCGAGCCAAGAGGTCGAGGTGAAGATCGACTTCGACGGCATCCAGCGCCGCATCGTGGCGCTGCCCCTCGACCCGTCGCGGTTCGTCGGCCTCGTCGCCGGGCCCGCGGGCTCGGTCTTCCTGGCCGAGAGGATGGCTGACGGGCCCGGCCTCGAGATCCACAAGTTCGACCTGAAGGAGCGCGAAGCGAAGTCGTTCTCGAAGGGCGTGCGCAGGTTCGCCGTGTCGGCAGACGGCAAGAAGATGCTGGTGCAGTCGGGTCCTGGATGGAAGGTCATCGGCACCGGCGCGCCCGCGGGCTTCCCGCCCGGAATGCCACCATCGGCCGCACCACCCGGCGGGCCAAAAGGCCAGCTCGACGTGTCTCTGCAGATGAGCCTCGACCGCCGCGCCGAGTGGCGGCACATCTTCGAAGAAGCCTGGCGCTACCTCCGCGACTTCTTCTACGACCCGGGCCTCCACGGCCGCAACTGGGACGACGTGCGCAAGCGCTACGAGCCGCTGGTCGACCACGTCCGCCACCGCAGCGACCTCAACTACCTGCTCGACCAGATGAGCGGGGAGCTTTCGGTGGGCCACAGCTTCGTCTTCGGCGGCGACGTTCCGGACACCGACTCCACGCCGGTTGGTCTGCTCGGGGCCGACTTCGAGATCTCGGGCGCCGGCTGGAAGATCGCCCGTATCTACACCTTCGAGAGCTGGAACCCGGGGATCAAGGCTCCGCTCGACCGACCGGGCCTCGGCGTGGAGGAAGGTCAGTACCTCGTCGGTGTGAACGGCCGGCCGCTCACCGCCAGCCAGGGCCCCTACGAGCTCCTCAACGGCACGGCCAACCAGCAGACCACGCTCCACATCCACGACGAGCCGCAGATGGAAGGCTCGACCGCCGTCACGGTGGAGCCGATCGCAAGCGAGAACGCTCTGCGGCGGCGCGCCTGGATCGAAGACAACCGCCGCCGCGTGGACGAGCTCTCCGACGGGCGTCTGGCCTACGTGTGGGTGCCGAACACCGGCGGCCCCGGCATGACGTCGTTCAATCGCTACTTCTTCGCGCAGCAGGACAAAGAGGGCGCCGTGATCGACGAGCGCTTCAACGGCGGCGGGCTTCTCGACGACTACATGGTCGACCTCATGACCCGCAAGCTACGCGCGGCCATCACGAACGAGGTTCCGGACGGGCGGCCCATCCGTCTCCCGGCCGGTATCCTCGGCCCGAAGGTACTGCTCATCAACGAGTACGCCGGCTCTGGAGGCGACTTCTTTCCGTGGGTCTTCCGGCAGCAGCGCGCGGGCCAGCTCATCGGCGCGCGCACCTGGGGCGGCCTGGTGAAGTCGTCGGTGCACTACCCCCTGATCGACGGGGGCGCGATGACCGCGCCGGACAACGCCGTCTTCGACCCGATCGATCGGGAGTGGATCGGCGAGAACGTCGGCATTCCGCCGGACATCGAGGTGCACGTCGACTCGAAGAGCACGGCCGAAGGAAGAGACCTGCAGCTCGAGCGCGGCGTCGCGGAGCTGCTCCGGATCCTCGACCAGGCCGCACCGCAGGACGTCCGTGTGCCGGAGTTCCCGAGCCCAGCCAAGCCGTAGGTCCCTCGCTGGGCCAGGTGACGCTCCCCGTTCTGTACGTCACGAGTGCGCCGGCTGTACAGCTGCTGTGTGCCTGAGGGCGCGTTCTGAGGGGCGGGCAGCCAAAAAGCCCCGCCATGGCTGGGGTTGCGGCGTGGCTCGCGTTGGCACGCGCCTCGCTTGACCATGACGCATGCAGAGCACCGCTGCGCGGCGACGCGTCTTCGGCCAGCGGAGACCGTCACCTCGCGATCGAGGTCCTTTACCACGAGGAGGCGTCATGTACCGACACCAGAGCTCCCGCCCGTGCTCCCTGTCTCACGCACATCGAGATCGGAGGTCACCCCGGAGCCTCGCGGTGCTCGGCGTCGGGCTCCTGCTCTGGACCTCGCCGGGCACAGGTGGGGCCTCGAGCCGCGGAGAGCTGTTCGAGCGCCACACGGTGACCACCGGCGCGGGGCAGCAGACCGTGCTCTCCGGCTTCTTCCGGGGCGGAGAGTTTGCCGACCTCGTCGTTCTCCGGGGCGACTCCGAGCACCCCGAGCTCGAGATGTTCGGGTACGACGGTGGCGCGTGGGCCTCGGTCCTCCGGGCCAACTTGCCTCCCGAGGTGCTCTTCGTCGACGTCGCACGGATCGCGCGCAGCGACCACCTGCTCCTCTACACGTCCGGCCGCATGCTCGTCTTCGACCCCGACACGTCGGACACACGACCCCTCGCGGACATCTCGACCCGCTACAACAGGGCGCCCGAGGGGTTGTATTACGGCGGGTTCGAGTCTCGGCTCCCCTTCGACGCGGGCGAGATCCCGCGCGTGGACGTGACCCGAGACCTGAACGGCGACGGGCGCGACGATCTCGTGCTTCCCGATGTGGACGGCTTCTTTGTCGCCGTCCAGAAAGCCGATGGCACGTTCTCCCAGGCGACCCAGGTGGGGCCACCCGAGCCCTTCCGCGACGGCTTCGCGCAGAACGAGACGCGCCCCTACGGGGAGGTGGGCATCACGCCGCTCACCGCGCCCCTCTACCTGAGCCGCCTCTACCAGGCCGACTTCGACCTCGACGGTCGGATCGACCTGGTCTTCTGGAACGAGGATCACTTCGAAGCGCACCTCCAGGACGCGTCCGGCGAGTTCTCTCCCGAGCCGACCGTGTTCGACGCAGGAGTTCCCTTCGACACCGACGCCGACTACTCGCTCGCCTTCACGTCCCCCAAGGTGACCTTCGCGTCGGTCGTGTTCGGCATCGGCAAGAAGCAGTCCCGCACGATCCTGAGGGCGGTCACCGACATGAACGGAGACGGCGTCGCAGACCTCGTGACGCACTCGGTCGAAGGCAAGAGTGCGCTCCGCCTGCGGAGCCGCTACACGGTGTACTTCGGAGAACGAGGCGTCGGGGGCACCACCTTCTCCACGGAGAGGAGTACGACCACCGGCCCCCGCGGACGCGCCGCAGGAGGGTTCGAAGCCGGAGGCTACTCGTCTCTGTGGCTCCGCGATCTCGACGGCGACGGCCAGACCGACATCCTGCGCGGCGACGTCAAGATCTCCCTGAGCGCGATGCTGCGGGCCATGCTCGGCACCTCGATCGGGATGCGCGCCGAGATGTTTCTCATGCAAGAGGGCGCCTACCCCGAACGGGCCTCCGTGGCGCGAAGCGTCCGCTCCGATCTCAGCATCCGAGGGAGCCGCGACGCAGGATTTTTCCCGTCGGTCCTCGTGGGCGACGTGAACGGCGACGGCCGCTCCGACATCCTGGTCGGCAAGAACCGCCGCAAGCTGCATGTGTACCTCGGCGCGCCCGAGCCGGAGATCGTGGCGCGACGCCCGGTCGTCGTGGACGTCGCCCTCCCCGGCGACGAGCGCAACAGCTGGCTGACGGACCTCAACGGCGACGGGAAGCTGGACGTCTTGCTGCACCGCTCCTCTGTGGACGCTCCGCACCGTGTCACCATGCTCGTGGCTCGCTAGCTCTCTCGGCACCGGGCCACGCGCTCCATGCTCTGGCTCCTCCTCCTTCCCCCGGCACTGCTGCTGCTCGTCTACCTCGTCGAGCGCATCCGGCGGCGCACGCGCGCGGTGCAGCCAGGACACCAGCCGGACGTCACGCTGCCGCACACCGAGGAGTGGGAGCTGTACCACAACGACTTCTCGCTCTGCTCGAAGAAGACGCGCGCCTGCCTCGCCGAGCTGGGCATTGCGTACGTGAGTCACCCGGTCGACCTCGTGGAGACCGGCAGCTACGGCAACCTGGCCCCCGGGTTCCTGAAGGTGAACCCCGCCGGGCTCGTGCCGGTGCTCGTGCACGAAGGCCACCCGATCTACGAGTCGCACGAGCAGATCGCGTACGCCGCAGCCCACGCGAGCGGCGGGAGCCAGCTCGTCCCGGACGATCCGGGCGCGAGAGAGATCATGGACGACTGGGTGCGACGCACGTCGCTGATCGGCGACGACCCGCTCCGGGCCATGCACGAGAGCGCGGGCAACGCAGTGCCGGCGCTCACGCTTCCCCTCTTCTCGACGATGATGGAGGAGATCCCCTTCCGTCGCATTCTGCCGGGGCTGCTCTTTCACCGGCTCAAGCAGCGTGCGATGTTCTTCTTCGTGCTCAAGCAGCGGGGCCCCGGGCGGCTCGCCGAGATGAAGCCGATCCTCCGCATCCTCGATGCCGGCAAGAAGGCGACGTGTGCCCACCTCGATCATCTCGAGCAGACGCTGGAAGAGAGCGGCGGCCCGTACATCACCGGCGCGCAGTTCACGCTCGCCGACGTGGGCATGATGGCCATTCTCGATCGTCTGCGCGAGGCCGACTGGGAGGATGAGCTCCTGACCGAAGCCAGGCCACGGGTGTGCGCCTACTGGGCCGAGCTCCGGAAGCGACCGAGCTACCGGGAGGCGATCGTGGAGTTCGAGCACCCGGCGGTCGTGCGCGGCACGCGGAGGATCCGCGAGCTCAAGGAGAGCGACGAGAACTTCGCTGCAGCTCTCGACGGCACGCTCGCCTGAGCTGTCGCGGCCGCGGCCTACTTCGCCAGCTTCCGGACGATCTCGAGGCCTTCCGGATCGACCATCGACCCGTGCACGCGCTGGTTGTGGTTGTGGCCCAGGTGGTGCCAGCCCATGGCCGCCTGGATCGTGCGCCAGACACCCATCTCGTCGAGCGCGTGATTGACCGAGCGCTTGGCGAGCGCAAGACCGATCATCGGCCGTGCCGCGATCGTCTCCGCGAGCTCGAGCGTGGTGGCCTCGAGCTCCGCGTTTGGCACCACCTTCGTCACCATGCCGTGGTGGTGCGCCTCCTGGGCCGTGAGGGCGCGCCCGGTGAAGAGCATCTCCTTCGCGAGCCGGGCTCCCACTTCGAACGGGTGCGTGAAGTACTCGTGGCCGTTCATGCCAAACGCCACGACCGGGTCCTGGAATGTGGCGTCTTCGGCACACACCACGAGGTCCATCGGCCACACGAGCATCAGACCACCCGCAATCACCTTGCCCTGCACCTGCGCAATCGTGGGCTTGGGGAGGTTGCGCCAGCGCCAGCACAGGCCCACGTACATCTCGTCTTCTTTCGACAGGTACCCTTCCGCGCCGGGTGCCTCGAAGTTGCCGTAGGGGCCAACCACGGGCAGGCCTTCCATGGACGAGCCGGCACGCAGGTCGTGCCCGGAGGAGAAGTGCTTGCCGTCGGCCGCCAGGATGATCGTCCGCACGTCCGGATCGCGCGCCGCCTTGTCGAAGGCACAGTTGAGCTCGGCGAGCATCGCGTAGTCCTGTGCGTTCGCCATCTCGGCGCGCGCGAGCACGATGCGTGCAACCCGCTCCGCCGGCTGCTCGTAGCGGATGCTCTTCCAGGTCGCCGGGTCGGGCGAGACGGCGGCGGTCGCGTCGGTGTCGGGAGTGTTCTCAGTGCTCATGGCGTCCTCCATCGGGTCAGGCTCGCCAGAGACCCTACACCCGACGGCGCCGACGCTCCGCCGCTCGCGCTCGCTTCCGCCGCCTTCAGCGGTCGCCGGTGACGACCGGCTTCGTGCCCCACTCCGCCTCGGGAAACGCCTTGAGCACCTCGCGCAGGAGATCCCACTGCGAGAAGCGGTGGCGCCCCGGCAGCCAGTCGAGGCCGCGACGTACGATCACGAGATCGTGCGACGGCACGACCACGGTGTACTGGCCGCGGTTACCGGCCGTGCTGTAGGCATCACCGGGCACGTCCATCCGGTCGTCCGGAACGAGCCACCACTGGCCGCCGTACATCTGGCCACGCTCGCGCGTCGACGGAGCCGGCGTCTTCACGAACTCGATCCACGCGGGATCGAGGAGCTGCTCGCCCTGCCACCTGCCGTCGTTCAGGTGCAGGAGCCCGAGGCGCGCCAGGTCGCGCGCGTTCGTGTACACCTGACTGCTCAGAATGAAGTGTCCGAAGCGGTCGACACCCGGGACGGTGCTGCGCATGCCGATGCGGTCGAAGAGCGCCGCGCGCGGATAGGCGTGGTACGCGGACACCTCGTCGAAGCTCTTCTCGAGCGCGCGCACCGCCAGCAAGGTGTCGTAGTTCTCATAGTCCCAGTGGGAGCCGGGCGCACGCACGAGACCGCGATCGAGCGCCCCCTGCACGGAGCTCGCGCCGCCCCAGTAGCTGAGGCACGAGCCGACCGTGCTGCACTTGTCGTTGTCGACCGGGTACAGGCCGGAAGACATGTGGAGCGTGTCGCGCAGCGTGATCGAGCGCCGTGGATCGTCCGGGCCGGTCACGGGGCCCCAGTCGCTCCACGCGAGCGGTCGGTCGAGCGCGAGCTCACCTTCGGCGATGCGCAGGCCGATCAGGGTGGCTGCGATGCTCTTGGCGGTGGACCAGGTGCGCGTTCTCGTGGTGCGGTCGACTCCGGGCGCATAGCGCTCGTGCACGATCTGGCCCTTGTGCACGACGAGCAGGCTCAGCGTGATCTGCGAAGGATGGCCGCCGTGCGCGACCCGGCCGAAGGCCCATTCGCTCGCACCCTGCAGCGCGGTGAAGTCGATGCCGGAGACGTCCCCGGGAGCCTGCAGGAGGTCTCCCTGCGGCCACGGAATCTGCTCCGGGTCTCCGGACGGTGGTGGCACATCGAGCCGTGGTAGCGCGTCGAGGTCGGCCGCGGTCTGGTCGGGCGCCATGACAATGCAGCCGAACCCCTCGCGGTAGGCCGCCCGCATCGCCGGCACGGCATCGTTCGCCTTGGCTCCCACGGTCACCAGGCGACGCTCCTCGTCGACGTCCACCTCCCAGGGCGGGAGGATCGGCATCTGGTTGAGGCGCAGCTCCTGGTCGTAGATCAGGTCGAGCGGACGCTCACTGGTGAACAGGCCGTTGCAGATCATGAAGGCCTGCATGCCACGCTGCGTCGTCTGCAGCGCCGGGCGATGGTAGTCGTACGGCGCGGGCTCGAGCTGGCTCGCTCCCGCACCGGCGATGAAGACACCCAGGACGACACCCCAGACGAGGCGATTCGCGAATCCAAACGAGTCGATGTGAGTCGGAGCGGTCCCGTGCAGCGAGGACTGGCGCATCGAAGGTCTCCTTGGCGAGTTGTCCGACGATTATCGCCAATGAGCCCCTTCGGCGCCGGCGTCACCCTGGACCTGGCCGTCGGCGGCCCGACGACCTTGGGGCGGAAGCCGCTGCAAACGGACGACTACAGGTGCGGAATCATGAGGTCGACGATCTCGCGCAATGGCGGCGCATCGGAGTTGCCCAGCACCACGAACCCGGAGCGCTCCTGCGGACGAAAGCCCGCGAGCGTGCCGATGCCGGGGTCGCCACCACCGTGCAGGAAGAACGGCTCCCCCGGAATCGAGGTCGTCTTCGACCAGCACAAAGCTCTGCCGAGGTGCTCAGGCGCCAACGCGCTCTCGACCGTGGCCGCCTCGAGGACGCGCGCGTCGCCCAGGGCACCCAGGCCGGCCCACGCGGCGATGAAGCGCCCGAGCTCCACAGCGCTGGTGCGCAGCAGGCCATCGGGCGGGGTGCCGAAGCTGTAGAGGCAGTGTCCGAACGGCTGGCCCACCTCGACCGTCTGCCCCGGGTCGGCCGGAAGGAGCTCCGCGACCGGCTCCTCGGGCATCTCCTCCGGAACGGAGTAGGGAACGACGTGGAGCGACCTGTCGATGTCGCTCGAGCGCACACCGCTCGTGGCCATGCCGAGGGGCTCGAGAAGAGACACGCGCAGCTCTTCTTCGTAGCTCCGACCCGAGGCCTTCTCCACGAGGTGGCCGACGAGGCCAAACGCGACGTTGCTGTATGCGCGCGGCTGCTCCGGAACCTCTTCGGTGCCCGGCGCCCACTCGTGGAAATGGGCGTCCAGTGCGTCGGCTCGGAAGTAGCCGTCGAGAAAGCGCTCCAGGTCGCCCAGCGGACGATCTCCACACCCGTAGCTCTCTTCGTAGGGCGCGCCGTCGAGAATGGACGAGCGGTGCACGAGGAGCTGCCGGAGCGTGATCGGCACCTCGGGAAAGCGCGGATTGCGCACCGGAAACGAGACGACCTCCTGCACGTCGGCGTCGAGGTCGAGGGTGCCGCGCTCGACCTGCTGCAGCGCCAGGGTGGTCGTGAGCGTTTTCGTGATGGAGCCGATGTTCTGCAGGTCGGTCGCCGAGCGCGGACGGCCCGCCTGCACGTCGGCGAGCCCGAACGCACCCTTCCAGACGAGCTGCCCGTCTCGAAGGAGGGCCGCGGAGAAGCCCGGAGCCGGATCGTCCCCCTGCAGAGCCGAGAGCGCCTCTTCGAGAGCCCCGAACGCCCCCTCCGTGTCGAGAGCCGTCGCCTCGCCCGGAGCGGGGGTGTCGGAGCGGCAACCGAGCCACGCCAGGCCACCCAACGAAAGACCTCCTGAAACCACCGTGCGACGGCTGCACCGACGCGACCCCCAGCCGAGCCTCACCGAATCGTCTCTCATCCGCTGCCTCCTCGTCCGGATCACGCGTCCCCGTGGGCATGGCGGCCGAGCGACTCAGCGCTCTTCGGCCCCTGACGGCGATCTTCTCCCAGAACGAACGTCTCAGGTCGAAGAACGTTGCAGCGCCCGGAGTGGCCGAGGTCGGAGCGAATCGGCGCACACTGCCTCAGGGGTTGGCGACCACCGGGATCATCGTCGGCTGCGTGCACAGCGGCAGCGGCACCTGCTGCTTCGCAGCGACCACCTTCGGCAGCTTCGGAATCTCGTACTTCGCCGGACCTCCTCCTTGGCAGATCCCCTCGAACGGACGCTTCGTCAGGTCGATCTCCTTGCTCCCGGGGCTCCGACCGCGCCAACTCACCTTGGTCCGGCTAAGGTCCGGCACGGCCACCGCAGTGGTCTGGACCTTCAGACCGTAGGGCGGCGAGGCACACTGAACGTCCTGCTGGCCGCTGCAGCTGGTGTAGGTGCCGTCGAAGAGCGGGGCTCCCTCGTTCACCGAGATCGTGACGTTGCCGCCCGGCTTGCACACGCGCATCTTCCTCTGACACGCGGCGGGAGCCAGTGTCGCCGGCACGTTCCACGTGTTGTCGGGGATCTCGATCTGGAGCTCGCGGACCGCGGCTGGCACTTGACCCGCCCTCTGGAGCTGTTCCAGTAGCTTGGCCTCGTCGATTCTCGTGCAGATCGCAAAGCGCTCCCGGCGACCACACCTCGGCAGCTCCGCCTGGATCAGCTGGGCCAGGTTGCCACTTGCCAACGCACCCGTGTCGAATCCGACGCGACCGAGGTCGAGCTCGGTGCAGACCTCGCCCCGAACCCAGCCTCGACCCGACAGCGGCCACTTCCCCTGGCTCTGCAGCTCCGGAAACGGCACCGGCACACTAGCGGTCTGCTGGCAGCCGCCGACGCACTCGAGGCTCCCTAGCGTCGTCAGTGCGGCGTTCAGGACCTGCTTGGCCGTCTCGAAGGTCGCGATGGTCGCGTGCAGGTCGAGCGTGTTGTAGGTGGTGTCGCACATCGGGCTCCCGGCAAACGTGGCCTTGCAGTTGGAGTGCGCCGCCTCGGCCTGGGTCTTCATCGCGTACGCGTCGTCGAGGACCCCTTGTACGCCGTCGCGTCGGTTCTCGATCTGATCGTAGGCACTCTGCGCACCGGAGCTCGGGCAGCCACCCCAGGCTGCGGCCGTCTTCGTCGCCGCCTGCTGGGCCTGGGTCTTCCACGTGCCCAGCTGGCCTATCAGCGTCTGGTTGACGTCGTTCAGACCCTGGAAGAAGGCGTCGACGGCCGTCTGGGTGGGCGCGGTGTCTTCCTTGAAGCCGCTGACGGTGCACACGTACTGCTTGCCGTTGTACTGGCGCTTGGCGCCCAGCGCCGTCCCCGGTTCGCCAGGCCAGCCACAGACCATCGTGGAGGCAGAACAGTAGCGGTTGCTGATGGCCTTCTTGCAGGCGTCACCCAGCACACACTGGTCGGACGCAGCGCTGCTTCCGAGCTGGCAACGCTCGCCCCGCGCCAGGCGGAAGCCGATTCCCGTGCACACGTAGTCGCGACCCTGCCACGCCTGGATGTCGCCCGTGTTGAAGCCCTGCGTACCGGACCAGCCGCACGTCTTGTTCTGCAGCGCACAGTAGCTGTTCTTGATGGCGGGCCTGCAGGCCGTCCCCGAGCCGCACATCAGCGCCGGGTTGGTGGTCGGCACCTCGCACTGCTGCCCCGTCGACGAGGCGTGGATCGGTGCCTCGGCTGCTCCGAGGAGCAGCAGAGCGAGCGCCGCCATTCGGAGCCAGAGCACCCCGAGAGGTTGCCCGCAGACCGACGACACGTCGCGCGACAGCTTCGCGGCAAGCTTCTTCATGATGAGTCACTCCTTCGTGAGCTCGTCGGATCACGCCATTGCGCCGACGCTCGACAGCATCGAAGACACCGGTGGCCAAGTCCGTAGGGCGACCTGAGGCTTTCCTGAGGTTTCCGCGAAGCCCGGTGCTAGCATCCTTTTCCTCTCCGAGCTCCTCCGGGCCAGGCGAGGCAAGCGATGCACATCAGCAAAGGGCCGTTCCGGCTAGGTCCATGGACAGTCGACCCGTCCAGGTGCCTGATTCGTGCGGGGCAGGAGACGCATCGTCTGGAGCCAAAGGTGATGGACGTGCTGTGTGTGCTGGCCCACGCACGAGGCGACGTCGTCTCCCGGCCGGAGATCCTGGACACGGTGTGGTCCGGAACGCACGTCACCGACGGCGTCCTGACGAGAGCCGTCTCGCTGCTGCGAACCGCCCTCGACGACGGCTCCGGCACGAAGGTGATCGAGACCGTTCCCAGGCGCGGCTATCGACTGGCGCAGCCCGTCGCAGCTACCGCTCCGCCGGACCCTCCAGCGGCCAACGAGGGCCCCCGGTCGATCGCGGTACTCCCCTTTGCGGACTTCTCCGCACAGAGCACGGAGCATCTCGCGGACGGACTGACCGACGTTCTGATCGCCGAGCTCGCACGCCTGCGGGCGCTGCGCGTGATCTCGCGCACCTCGGTCATGGCCTACGGTCGAGGTCCACGGCGGCTCCGGCAGATCGGCGACGAGCTGGGGGCAGACCTGATCGTCGAAGGCTCGGTGCAGAAGCTGGGGGGCGAGCTCCGCATCACGGCGCAGCTCATCGACGCGAAGACCGACGACCATCTCTGGGCCGAAAGCTACGTTCGCCCCACCGAAGACCTGATGCGCCTCCTGAGCGATGTCGCGTCCGAGATCGCGCAGGAGGTCCGCGTCAGCATCACGGCCGAGGAGAGGCGGGCGATGGCACTCCGCGCCCCGTCGCCGCGCGTGGTCGACACGTACCTCCGCGGCCGACACCTCTGGAGCCTCCGCTCCCGCGAGGCGTTCCTGCAGGCCATCGATCTCTTCGAGCAGGTGCTGCAGATCAATCCGCACCACGTGGAGTCGATGAGCGCCATGGCCGACTGTCACACGACGCTGGCTTTGTACGGTGCGGTCCCGGCCACCGATGCCTTCCCCAAGGCACTGCGTGCAGCCCAGAAGGCCCTCGAGTGCGACGCAGGCTCTCCGGACGCCAACCGCGCCATGGCGGCCGTACACCTCTTCTGGAGCTGGCAGCTCCCCGAGGCCGAGGCGGGCTTCAGACGCTGCCTCGAGAGAGCACCGAGTGACACGCAGGCACGTCTCGGACTGGCCGACACGCTTGCGTTCGCCGGGCGCTCGGACGAGGCGATCCGGGAGATCCGAACCGCGCGAAAGCTCGATCCGCTCGATCCCGGCATGGGAATGAACGTGGGTGACATCCTCCTGTTCTCGGGGCGGTTTCGCGACGCGGTCGAGGCCTACCTCGATACGTCGCGGCGCAGCCCGGCCTTTGCCCGGGTCTACCGACGGCTGGCGACGGCGCAGCGGGCTCTCGGTGACCTCGACCGGGCAGAAGAGGCGATCCTCCACGCCCGGAAGGCGTTCGGGTCCGAGGTCCCGATCCTCCTGGACCTGGCCCGCCTCGAAGCCGCGCGCGGAGAGGAGGGCACGGCACTCGAGCTGATCGCCGAGCGGCTCGCCAGGGAAGAGCTGTACGTGCCGCCCGTCGAGGTGGCGCAGGTGTACGCCGAGCTCGGAGATGCCGACGCGGCGTTCTTCTGGCTCGAGCGAGCGCGCACCGAGCGCGCACCGTGGACCGTCACGGTGGGGATCGACTCCGTGCTCGTGCGGCTGTCCGGCGACCCACGCTACGGCACCTTCCTCGACGACCTCAGTGTGCCTGCCGTGGCGTTGTCCTGGCAGCTCGAGTCCTGACGGGCCATCGGTGCGGGGGTCTACTCGAGGGCTCTCCGCGCGCCGCCGGGGTCGCCACGATCGCTTAGAATCGCTCGTCCCGATCCCAGGACAGACAAAGCCCACCAGGTGCGCGTGCGACCCGCCGAGAGGAGACTGCCGTGAACAATCGGATCTGCGAAATGCTGGGTATCGAGTTCCCCCTCGTCGCCTTCACCCACTGCCGTGACGTCGTGGTCGAGGTGTCGAAAGCGGGAGGCTTCGGGGTCATGGGCGTGGCGGGCATGCCCAAGGAGCAGCTCGAGATCGAGCTCTCCTGGATCGACGACCACATCGACGGCATGCCGTACGGGGTGGACGTGCTCATACCGAACGCCATGCTCACCCGCGACTCCCAGCCGACGCCGGAGCAGGTGCTCGCCATGGTGCCGCAGGAGCACAAGGACGTTGCGTCGAAGGTGCTGGAAGATCACGACATCGACTCGAGCGACATCACCGACGAGGAGCGTCGCAAGCACCTGCAGTTCGGCGACAACCTCCGGCCGGAGGGCGCCAGGGAGGTCGTGGAGGTTGCGTTCAACCACCCGATCAAGCTCATCGCGAACGCGCTCGGCGTACCGCCCGACTGGATGCTGCACATGGGCCGGGACGCGGGCGTGAAGGTCGCGGCGCTCGTGGGCGCCAAGCAGCACGCCATCAACCAGGTGAAGGCCGGGGTCGACATCCTCGTCGTGTCCGGGACCGAAGGCGGCGGTCACTGCGGCCAGGTGTCCTCGATGGTGCTCATTCCCGAGGTGCACCGTGCGATCCAGGAGTACGGCGACGTGCCGATTCTCGCGGCTGGCGGCATCATGACCGGCCAGCAGATGGCCGCGGCGATGGCCATGGGCGCCGACGGCGCGTGGACCGGGTCGGTGTGGCTGCCCACGATCGAGGCCGAGACCTCCGAGGTGATGAAAGAGAAGTTCGTGAACGCGAGCTCCAGCGACACCATTCGCTCGCGCGGGCGCACCGGCAAACACGCACGCCAGCTGGTGTCACCCTGGACCGACGCCTGGGAAGACCCGAACAACCCGGAGCCGCTGCCGATGCCGCTGCAGACGCTCGTGAGCGAGCCGGCGATGCGCAAGGTGCGCGCCATGGCCGAGATCGGGCACGAAGGTGCCCGCACGGTGGAGACCCACTACGTCGGCCAGGGTGTCGGCCTCGTCGAGAACATCCAGTCGGCGCGCAACGTGGTGTACGGCTTCAAAGAGGACTTCGTCAAAGCCTATGGACGCCTGTCCGACTTCCTGGGGGAGTAGGTCCCGGAGCGTGGCGAACTTTCCGCAGAGGCCGGGTTCGAGAAGCGCTAGAGGGTCGAGAAGGGGTTGACGGCCTCGACGCCCTCGAAGTCTTGCCCGTGATTCAGATCCTCGGTGAGGAGCTGGCGACAGCCGATTCGGCGGGCCGCTTCGACGATGGCTGCGTCCCAGTAGGAGAGCTGGAACCGCTGTTGCGCTCTGATCGCCGCGGTCACGAGCTCGGCGTCGGTGCTCTGCACGGGAAAGCGCGCGAACGCCAGCACGAGGTCTTCCGCCTGCTTCGCGCTCAGGGCGTCCGGCTTGGTCGGTCGCGTCGCCTGGACGTAGAACTCCTGGAGCACCTGAGCGGAGAGTGCCAAGTCCGGATCCTCGAGCAGCTCGAGCGCGATGCTGGCCTTCTTGGCTTCGTCCTCGGCGGTGCTCACGGCGTAGAGCAGCACGTTGGTGTCAACGAAGCGCATGGCGATCGTGAAGCTCGTCTCGCGTCAGGCGGTCCCCAGCTCGAAACCGTCGAACAGTTCGCAGCGTTTCGTCCTGGAGCCGCTTGCGGAGGCGGAAGTCTTCCTCGTCCCCACCCAAAGCGAGGAGGTACTCCCTGACCAGTGCGCTCAGCGAGGTGTCGCGCTCGGCAGCCCGAATCCGCGCCTGCCGATAGACTTCGTCGGGAAGGGAGACCGTGACGTTTTTCACAGTCTCACGTTATCACAGTATCACTGTGGCCGACAGCTGTTCGGAGCGTCGTGGCATGGAAACCCGCTTCGGCGTGTA
This sequence comes from Candidatus Multivoraceae bacterium, assembly GCA_965223385.1. Lineage (GTDB taxonomy): Bacteria > Acidobacteriota > Thermoanaerobaculia > Multivoradales > Multivoraceae > JBCCLJ01. The sequence goes on from CBDCWR010000007.1 coordinate 142,512, forward strand.
GTTCGGGAGGAGCATAGGGTGCCTTCCTCAGCAAAGCGCTCTGCCGCTCACACGATCACCGTCGCGACGATGTTCGTTGTCCTCCTCGCAGTCATGCTCAGCGTGCTGGTCGAGCTGGTCTTGAACATGCCCCTGCCCTTCGGAGGCTACGCCGGCGCATTCTTCGCAGCCGTTGCTGGAGGAGCTTGCGCCGTGGTGCTCGACCCGCGAAGAGAGCGGCTCGTCTTCACGCTCGGGTGGACCGGTGTCCTGTGTCTAGCGCTCACGATCCTCTACGCCGTCCCCTGGACTTCGCGCAAGCCCTTCCTGCGAGACTTGGACCGCGTTTCCGTGGGCATGACGCCACTCGAGGTCGACAAGATCATGGCGCCCTACATTCGCGGCACGGGATGGCCTCGCAACCCCTTCGTGGAGGTCCGCTCCCCTTCATCAGGGACGATCGATGCACCTAGAGGGGCCGAGCTCCAGATCGCAGACTCCGTGGTCTTCCGCCACAGCAACGAGGCTGCCTTCAACTCAGACTGGGGAGTCGTGACCTTCCGCAACGGAGTGGTCTCGAAGGTCGACTTCATGCCCGACTGAGGCCCGTCAGTTCGTGTCGAGGTAGTTTGGTGCTGCCGACCGAGAGCATCACGATCCAGGAGAGCGCCCCATGGTCCAGCAAGCCTTCGATCTACGCGACGAGAGCGACGCGCTGCACGCGCTGCTGGAGCCGCTCGCAGACGCCGACTTCGACCACCCCACCCAGTTCAAGGGCTGGACGCTGCACGACGTGATCGCGCATCTCCACATCTTCAACTGGGCCGCCGCCGAGTCGATCCGCGACGGCGACGCGTTCACCGCGTGGTACTCGGGCTTCGGCCAGACGATGCGCAGCGAAGGCAAGACCATGCGCGAGGCCACCGACGACTGGCTCGACGAGCACGAGGGTGGCGCCCGCGGCCAGGAGCTACTCGCGCGCTGGAAGGCCTTCTACACGCAGTTTGCCGACGACGTGCAGGGCACCGACCCGAAGATGCGCGTGAAGTGGGCCGGCCCGGACATGAGCGTGCGCTCCAGCCTCACCGCCCGGCTCATGGAGACCTGGGCGCACGGCCAGGAGGTCTACGACATGCTCGGCGAGGTACGCACCGACACCGACCGCATCAAGAACATCGCGGTGCTCGGCATGAACACCTTCGGCTGGACCTTCGTCAACCGCGGCCTCGACGTGCCCGAGGACGTGCCGTTTGTTCGGCTGCACGCACCCAGCGGCGACGTCTGGGAGTGGGGCGAGCCCAACGACAGCAACTGCATCGAAGGCAGCGCCACCGAGTTCTGCCAGGTGGTCGCTCAGACGCGCAACATCCAGGACACCGAACTGCAGGTGACGGGCGACACCGGGACGCGGTGGATGTCCATCGCGCAGTGTTTTGCCGGGGGCCCCGAAGATCCGCCGGCACCGGGAACACGGTTCGTGGCCGAGTCCTAGGGCGCAGGCTCGAACCGCTCCACAAGGAATTCAAGGATCTCAACCGCTAGGTCCCTGTATCCCCTGACCATATCAATTCCGACGCCTTGACTCTCTCCGTGAGCAAGCTGATTGCGAGTACCAACGAGGGCATTCACTCGCGCACCCCGCTCATCAAGCTCGAGCAAGCTACTCAGGTCGTCTCTCCATTCACTGCAGAAACGCCCAACGTAGTCCTTGATTGGGTCGGACCTCGGGTTGAAGTTCCGAATATAGGATTCGGCGAACTCGCGGCCGTGACTTCCGGCAGTGGACGCGACAACAGAACGTCCGCACTCAAGCAGCACCTGCTCAAGCAGTCCCGCCACCCGAATACAAGCGAACTGGGCCAGGTCAGCGCGGACTTCCAAGTCTTCACAAGCTTCGGCTCGACCAATCAGTTCGTCGAGCCTCTTCTTGTGGCGATCGAAACTCGTACGCGCAGCCGGCTTGTATCTCTTGCCTCTGGTTCTCAAACTAGCAGTCCTTGAAAGCATCGATCCCGAAGGCGATCCTCGCTTTCACCGACTCTTCATCGGCCGTTGCACGGGAAATCGCGGTTAGGAACTCCTCGTTTTCAAGGAGGCTTGCGTGCGCTGCCTGGACCTTCGTCGGCTCGGGTGCCCCCCCTTTGTTCCGCACTCTCTCTGCCATGCCTACCATTACGGCATCTACAAGAGCTGCGTTGATAGCTCTCCCACGGCGAAATGCCGTGGGTCCCAAGGAGTCGTTCAAGGCGCTACAAGTCGAGCGAAAGACATCCCTGATGCTCTCCTCGTCCAGCCCTTGTAGAGAGCGATGCCGCTTGGCGAACCCGTTGAGGAACGACCTCAAGGGTCGTTCATAGCTTCCTCTGCTGTGGAAAAGCGCCAGGTAGCGAAGGATCAACTCCTGATCCTTCAACCGGATGTTCGGCTTGCCAAACAATGATCGCCAGTTCTCATCACGATTGAGCTCACGCACCAGAGAGATGAGCTCTCCACCATAGAGAGCAACGCGAATCTCGTGGGGGTAGAGATTCGTCCCCCCTGTGTTCAGGCGCTCGAAGAGCTGGTAGATCGACTCCTCACTTCCTTCTTCGAAGCGTACGATGGTTGCGTGAATGAAGGTGTTGTCGAGAGTCCGGCGATCGGGCAACTCCAATGTCTCGTAGCGCCGCCCTTCGAAACGACTAACGACGTCACTCAGTTCAAACTCACCAGCATAGAAATACTGCAGCGTCTTGAGCCGCTGCTGGCCGTCCAAGACCAGGTGTTTCCTGTCGCTTTGTTGCACAAGGAAGATCCCTGGCACAGGGAAACCAAGCAGCAAAGACTCCACAAAGCGGATCATCTGCGGCCGCTTCCACACCAGCTTTCGTTGGAAGCCAGCTACCTCGACGCCCTCGGCTTCATGAGGGTCGAACGACGGCACCAGAATCTCACCCTCGTTCAGGCGCCGGACCAACCCATGGACGTCGAAGTCGGTCCCGAAGTACGACACCGGTTCTAGCTCTTCAGAAACCTCTTCCTCGTGAGCGTCCAGGACTTCGAGTTCGTCGGCCGACTCTTCTTGCTGACTTTCTGTCATCGGTTCTGCTCCAGCAATGCTCGACAATGGCGCCTACAGTCGCCGCGAATCTACTGTAGTGCGCCTAACGAGCAGTGCATCCCTTAGCCGCGCGGGAAGTTCCGGGCCCAGATCTCCTCGAGCGCGGGCCTCTCGGCCACCGCGTCGCTCAGGCGGGCGACGTGCGGAACGTTCTGCGCGCGCCAGTCGCGGTCGAGCCAGCGCGACATCGCTCCGAGGTAGATGTCGGTGGCGCAGAAGTGGCCGCCCAGGAGAAACGGCCCCTCCTCCTGGTTCTGAGCCAGCTCGTCGTTCACGACGTGCCAGCGCTCTTTCCACATCTCCTGAGCCAGGTCGTAGACGGCGCCCTTGTCGTGGCCTTCCGGCGTGAAGCGCTCCGGGTAGTCGTACATTTCGACCAGCGGGTAGAGCTCCGCGGCCGCGTACACGAGGAAGCGGAGCGCACGCGCGCGGTCCGGGCTCGGGGGAGCAGGGAGCAGCGGCGGCTCCGGGTGCCGCTCGCAGAGCGTGAGCACGATCGCCACCGATTCGGTGAGCGTCTCACCTTCGGGTGAGACCAGCGTCGGCAGCTTGCGCGCTGGGTTCACCGCCGCGTACGGCGCCTCGCGCTGAGCCCCCGCGGCGCCGTCGACGACCGACGTCTCGTATGGAACGCCGAGCTCGGTGAGCACGGCCTCGACGATGGCGGAGCCGGAGCCGTTCGCCTGATAGAGCAGATATCCCATCCGCCGAGTCTAGTGTCCTGTGTCGCAGACTCGTCGAGAAGGTCGCGACGCTCAGCGCTCGACGACGATGACGCCGTCGCCGTAGCTGGGCCGCAGACCGAGAAGGGCGAGGGTCGGCTCCAGAGCCTCCTCGGGCAGGGTCCACACGAGATCGCCGCGCAAGCGCGACTGGAGGAGCTGCGCGGAGACACCCGCTCCCAGCCTGGTTTCGTAGCCACCCTCGCGCTCCACCCAGGAGAGGAAGTCGCCCAGGCTGCGGCCGTCGATCGCAAAAGGCACCACCAGCGAGCGGGTCCAGGCCGAGCTCGCGTCGGCCGGCTCCAGCGCCTCCGTGGACACCGCTCCCCCTGGGCTGACGCGCGCGATCTCACCGGCGTGCACGTCCACCGCCTCCCCCTGCAGCGGCTCCACGGCCACCGCGCCGGACCGCACGCGCACCACCAGGCCGTCACCTTCCAGGCGCGCCTCGTAGCTGGTACCACGGTTGACGATCACACCAAGCGGTGTGCTGACCTGCACGACGTCGCGCTCCGCAACGGCCGGATCGGCACCCGAGGCGAGTCGCGCCGACTCGAACGAGAGGGCACCGCGCTCGAGGTCCACACGCCCGACTCCCGCCAGGCGAAGCCGGCTGGTTGCATCGAGTCGGATGCGGGAGCCGCCCTGGAGCCGGAGGGCCGCACGCGCACCGGGGGCCGTCTCCAGAACTGTCCCCGCCTGCAGGGGGACGTCCAGCTCCGATTCGCGGCGCCACTCCGAGCGCGTGCGCGGCCGCGCCTTCTCGAGGCCAGTCCCCTCCGCCACTTCGACTTCAGAGCGCACCTCGACGTTGCCTCGCACCACCTCCAGCTGCGCGAGCGGGGCTACCGGCTCCGCGAGCCAACCGCGATCAGGACCGAGCAGAACGGCGAGAGCACCGGCCAACAGCACCGTCGCCGCGGCGGCGAGTCGGCGACTTCGGCGGCGGCGCCGCACCGTAGCTGCCCAGACCTCCCGGGCCGCGTCTCGTGCCTGGGCCATCCCTTCGTCGGAAGGTAGCTCCGCCTCCCGCGCCAGGCGCAGCAGCGCCCCCAGGTCGTCGCGGTGTTTGCTCATGGCTCGCCTCCTGCGGTCGCGGGAGCCTGTCGGTGGCCCTCCGCGGCGACGAGCAACAGGAGGTATGCCTCCCGGAAACCCGCGCGCGCCCGGCTGAGCACCGACTCTGCCGCCTTTTCGCTCGCCTCGAGCCGTGCGGCGATCTCGCGCACGGAGTAGCCGTCGATGTACTTCCATCGCAGGGCCGAACTGTGGCGCGGCGGCAGGCTGTCGAGCGCGCGAACGATGCGGGTGCGCACCTCCGCGCGCTCGGCGCTTCGCTCCGGGTCGTCGGCGGCGTCCATGAGTGTGTCCAGAGCGGCACCAAGCTCGCGATCCAGGTCCTCCATCGCAATCTCGGGGGCGTGACGCCCGCGGTTGCGATACCAGGTCGCCACCTCACGGCGGCAGATCGTGAGCACCCAAGTCATCAGAGCGGCTTCCCCGCGATAGGTGGCGATGCGCCGCAAGGCGACGCAGACCGTGGCCTGCGCCACTTCTTCCGCGGCCTCGCAGTCCCCGTCCATGCGCCGCAGCGCGAAGCGGTAGGCGACCGGGTGGTGGTCGTGGAAGAAGCGATCGAAGGCCACTTCGTCTCCCGCCAGGAGCCGGCGCGCGAACGCACGATCTTGCCGATGCAGGGTCATCTCGGTTGGGTTGGACGCACCGGCACTCGAGAATCCTTCGGTCCCGCGGGATCGCGGCCCGCGACGTCGCAGCCGTGCCCCAACTCCCGGGACGACTCGGCGAAGGATTTCCGGCGCGCCGCGCGTCTCCCTGCTCGAACCCAGAACTCCTGACGCCAGGAGCCGTTCGTCCAAGAGTACCGTTCGAGAGATACAGCCCATGACGCGAACTCGACCGCACCAGCGCCGCGCGGCACACGCAAGCCGACGTCTCCGGCGCGCGACCCCGCTGCTCCTGGCATCGCTCCTCTCGGCGGCCGCTGCGTCCGCCACCTCGATCGCCGGGCTGGAGGGGCCCTTCCAGTGCCGCTCCATCCCGGACATCCTCGAGGGCCTGCGGAGCGCAGGCATCGCGGTCGCCTACAGCGAAGACCTCGTCTCCGAGCGCATGCTCGTGCACGCGGAGCCCACGGCCAGCGACCCCGCAGCGCTCCTCGAGGAGATCGGCGCGAGCTACGGGCTGGGTGTCCGGGAGCTACGCGGAGGCGCACTGTCCGTCGTTCCCAGAGACACCAGCTCGGTGCGCAAGCTCCGCCGCATCTCGTCTCCGCTCCTCGCGCGCGAGGACAGCTACGACGCCCTCCCCGAGTGGCTCGGCCGTCACGACATCGGCTCTTCGGTCGTCGAGATCGAGTTCGACGAGCGCTCGACCGAGCCTCCGGCAGCCGTGGGCTCCGACGCGGACTTCATCCTCTGGCGTCTCCCGGAGCGGCTCGACTCCCCGAGCCGGGCCGCCTTTGCACTCAAGCAGCAGATCGTCGCCACCGGAGCGAAGGCACCCAGCGCGAAGATGGGGCTCGACGGCCCGCCCGATGTGATCGATGCGCTGCTGGATGCGGAGCTCGCCCCTTACATCGACGGCTACGTCTTCGAGGATGAGCCATGGATCCCGGAGAGCGACCGCACCGGCCGCCCGTGGTGGCGAACGTTTCTAGGGAGCGACCAGCTGCTCCTGAAGCTCCTGGACGGCGCCGCCCGAGGCGCCGCACTCGTGCTTCTCGACGACGCCGAGCCGCCGATCGAAGAGCTCCTGCTCCTGGAGGCCATCCGGGCCACAGGCGCCGGTGTGCTCGAAAGCCAGCCCGTCCCGCAGGGTGACGAGTCGGTCACGGCGCGCGTCTTCCTCGACCCGCGCGTCGGCCGCTATCTCATCGCGCTCTACAGCAACGGCCAGGGAGAACGCGTCGGCCTGGAGCTCGAGCCGGAGCTGGAGCCGCGCGTGATCTACCCCAGCGGCGCAACCGCGGCGGCCAGCGTGTACGGGCGCTTCGTCGGCATGCAGCTCCAGGGCCCCCATCGCTACTGGCTGATCGAGCTCCAGAAGACCCAGGACGTCCCTTCCCATCAGCGCACCCTCGTGGAGGACGACGTCCTCATCGATCCGTACGAGGTGGTCGTGCGCAACCAGATCTTCCAGCGGGCGGAGGCCGAGAAGGTGTTGTCCCTCGACGTCATGGAGTACGCCACCATTACGCCCCGCTGGCGCGGCGGGCGCCGCAGCACCTGGGAGCACCGCATCTTCCAGCGGCGCAACCACCTCGACGAGTACCTCCATCTCAAGGTGACGCACGACGGAGTGCAGCTGCCGCGCAACAAGATGTTCAAGAGCGTTCTCGGGCGCCCCATCGAGCGCATCGAGCTCGAGCCTTTGACGGTGGAGAACCGCAAGACGTACCGCTACAGCTTCCTCGGCAGCGACACGGTCGACGGGCACGCCACCTGGAAGATCGGCTTCGAGCCGGTCGTGGGGGGTCGCCTGGTGTCCGGCGTCATCTGGATCGACCAGACCACGGGCGCACACCGTCAGATCCGCGCCCGGCACCACAACATCGGCGTCGGCATCTTGTCCGGGGAGTACACCACCCGCTACCGCTGGATCCCCGGGCCCAACGGCTGTCATTGGGACTGGGATCGACGTGTCGGGACCGAGACGTACGAGATGCTCGATTTCGAGGGCGTCGCCCAGATCGACTACACGCGGCGCGCCTTCCGCTTCAACCGTGCCGACCTCGAGCAGGAGATCCGCGCGGCCCACGAGAGTGACGTGCTCATTCACGTCGCCACACCGCCGGAGGGGCACCGGTGGCTCCTGCGCGGCGACGACGTGCGGCGCAAGCGCGGCGACGTGGAATACGGCGGCGGAGTGCTGCGGGAGGAGGATCTCCCCGAAGCGACCGGAGGCCAGACAGGGTCCACCATGCCGGTTGCCTTCGACGGTCCGGGGAACGGCACAGCCACGGACGGGGCCTCCGGACGCGCAGAACCGCCCGCGCCGTCTCTCCCACCACAGGCTCCCGGACTCCAGGGAGACGCCCTCACCGAGGTGCTGGCCGGACCCTGGGCTTTTCCCTCGAGGTCGCGCGTGAGCGTCGGCTACTTCGGCGGCACGGGAGGGATCGAGTCGGACATCGACCTGGGCATCAACTACCGCAGTCTCGACTTCCTCGGGCGGGGCAAACGGGGCAAAGACCCTCTCTACCTCTGGCTCGGCGGCTTCGGCGAGAACGGACAGATCTCCCTCACCGATCCCCACCTCTTCGGCAGTCGTTGGTCCCTCACCGGATCGCTCGATCTGCAGCTCGATCCCGAGCAGGACTCGCTCTTCCGTCTCTCGGAGCCGACGCCCGGCGACGAGGCCTCGGTCGCCAACCTGAGCCTCGAGGCGGAGCGCCGCTCCGTGCGTTTCTCCTTCGGGCGTCCGCTGACGGGCGCGCTGTCGCTGCGCCTCAAGCTCGGCCTCCACGCCACCGACTTCTACCGCGGCTCCGGGACCGACCCCAGCTTCGTGGTGCCCAACAGCTTCGGCGAGGTCACCCTGCGCACCGAGGTCTCCTGGAGCCCCAAGCTCGCGACGTTCGTCCTGGGCGCCGAATTCGCCGACCGCGACGACTGGCGCGCCTGGGGCCTCGACGGCCGCCAGGAGCCGCTCGATCAGTGGCTTCGGTGGGACGCGCGGGCAACGTCGGCCCTACCGATCGGCAGCTCGCAGATGTTGACCGGGAGCCTCGGCCTCTTCGGAGGAGAAGATCTCGATCGTTTCTCGCGACTGCGCCTGTTCGAGGTGGATGCCAGGGTTCCCGGCTACAGCTCGAGCATCGGCTTCGACGAAGGCGCACACGTGGCGCTCAGCTACAACTTCAGAATCTGGAAGCTGCCGCTGCGGCTGCGGACCGACCTCGCCGACCTGCGCTACGAAGACCACCCCCTCGAGCCCGAGCTGGTCGACCAGACGCTTTTCGGTGCGCAGCTCAACCTGAACCTGCACGGCCCCTGGCAGACCGATCTGCTCCTCGGGATCGGCCGAGGCCTCTGGGCCGAGCCGGAGCGCAACGAGGCCACCAGCTACTGGCTCATCGTGTCGCGCCGCTTCGGGGACGGCTGACGACGGCCGGGAGGCGGCGACCTACTGCGCCCTCTCGATCGTGCCGTACATGAGACCGCCGACGTCACCGTGGTCCCAGGTGCCTGCGTACCGTTCGTCGTAGAACAGGACGCGCGCACCAAACTCGGAGCCCAGGCCGGGGATCTCGAAGTTGGTGATCGACACCATCGGCGTGTCGCCCGCCCATTCGATCGGCACGACCACCGGGAGGGTGACGTCGACACTCATGTACTTCATGCGCACGTTGAAGCGCCAACGGTTGCCGTCGAGCTTCGTGACGCTCGAGATCTCGTAGAGCTCGTCGAAGCCGTCCATCCGAACCGAGCCGTCTCTTTCTTCGGACCGAACACCGCCGAGGTTGCTGTCGTCCGCTGCGCCCGGCGCGGCACCCTCACCGCCTGCATCCGCGTCGCCTCCGGTCGCCTGCTCTTCTCTCGCCTGCCGAAGTCGCTCCAGCTGCTCCTCGCTCATCCCTTCGATCGTGAAGTGCCCGCGCAGCGCCACGTTCTGCATGCGCTCCGTGAACGCGAGCTCGCGCTCGGACAGGGACGCGAGGTCGGCCTCCCGCCCTGCCCCCGTCGCGGCGGTCAGCCAGCCGAGGCCAAAGACCACGAGGGTGAGGACAAACGCTCCGATCGCCTTGAATGCGGTGCCCATCAGACGCTCCTTCCGCCTTCGAGAATGAGGAACTGGCGCTCGGGATCCTCCTGCAACTCGCGCACCAGCTCGCCGGTCTCCTCGTCCTGCGACACGCGCTCGGTGTGGCCATGGGAGAACTGCACGATGTACGCCTTGCGCGACGAATCGGTGTGGTTCGGGCCGGTCGCGTGCGGGGTGAGCGACGAGAAGACGACGATGCTCCCCGCCTTCGCCTCGGCGCAGACGGCGTCCGGCGGGTCCTCGACACACTGGAAACCGAGGGGCGTGCGGGCGTGGGCCAGGGTCCCCCGCCGATGCAGGCCGGGCACCACCCAGGGACACCCGTTCTGCTCCGTCGCGTCGTTGATCGCGATCCAGCACGTGACGTAGCTCTGCGGCTCGACGAAGCTGTAGCCGTTGTCCTGGTGCCAGGGGAACGGGGAGTCCGTGCCCGGCTTCTTGTAGACGGCCTGATCCCAGTAGAGCCGCGCATCGTCGCCCAGGAGGTCGGCGCAGAGATCCTGGAAGACGCGGCCCCGACAGAACGCGGCCAGCTTCTCCGAGCGCAGGACCATGTGCGTCGTGAAGGAGATCTCGCCCGCGCGAGCGATGCCGAAGGTGCCGTTCTCCTGTTTCCTGAGGAACTCCTCCACCTTCGCCTCCTGGGGGTCGATCTCTGCCTCGAGGAGCGCGAGGGTCTCCGCGTCGAAGGCGTTCTCGAGAACGAAGTAGCCGTCACGGTTCCACTGGATGGCCTGGGGTTCGCTGAGAATCCGGAACGGCCCCTCCACGTCCTCCCAGACGAACCACTCGCTGAGCGGATGGGAGCGGACGGGCGAGCCTTGGAGCTGATACTGCATCTGCATCTCCTCGAGACCGCAATTGTCGCATTCAGCGCAGCGGACGGCGCAGCGGTACGCTGAAGGACCCCATGACCTCCGACTGCGCTCCCGGACCTCTCCCCCTCGCTCTCGCCGGCCCCTGACCCGTGGCCGCGGTTTCCCATCATCGACCCGCACAGCTGTACGTGCGCTGGAGCTTCACTCTTGCGGCGTTGCAGTACGGCTGGTGGCTCGTGGCCGGTCTCTATCTGGTGCTCGATGCAGGCCTGACACCGCTGGAGCTGGTTCTGCTCGGCACCTTCCAGGGCATTGCGTCGCTCTTGAGCGAGGTCCCGGCCGGCGTTCTCGCCGACACGGTCAGCCGGCGGCGTTCCCTCGTCGTCGCGCACGTGCTCATGGCAGCTGGCATGGGGGCAACCGGGCTGTTCACGAACCTGTGGCCCCTCGTTCTCACGCAGGTCGTGTGGGGCGTGGGTGGCACCTTCTCGAGCGGCGCGGACGTGGCTTGGGTCACCGACGAGATGAAGGCTGCTGGTGCAACCGACCATCAGGTGGCGCAGACACTCACCAGGGGCGCACGTTGGGGCCAGATCGGGGCGGCTTGCGGCATCTTGGCCCTCGGCGCTGCGGCGTGGGTCACGAGCCTCACGCTCGCAATCTTCCTCGCCGGTGCTGCCATGGCGGCTCTTGGCCTGGTGGTTGCCGCGCGCTTCCCCGAGGCGGGCTTTCGCCCGGAGGCGTACCGCACCTGGAGGACCTCGATCGTCATCCTGCGCCGCGGGCTCCGTCTCGCGCGCCGGGACGTGCAGATCGCCCGCGTCCTCCTCGTCACCGTGCTCATCCACGGAGCAGCAGAGGCCTACGTGCGTCTGTTTCCGAAACAGCTCGTCGACCTCGGTCTTCCGCCCTCCGCCGAGCCGATCGTCTGGCTCACGGCCCTCGGGCTCGGCGCGCTCGCCGCCGGTGCCCTCGCGCTGCGCGCCGGCGAGCGCGCACTCGATCGACACGTCCACCCAGCGCCCCTGCTCGCAGCGTCGGCGGCGGTTGGCGGGCTCGGCCTCGTGGGGCTCGCGCTTGCACCCAGCGCCGCGCTCGCTGCACTGGGGGTTCTGCTCATGAGCGGGATCGCGCTGAGCACAACCCGCGCCATGACCACGGTGTGGGTCAACCAGCGCACCACCAGCGAGGTGCGCGCCACGGTGCACTCCCTCGTCGCCCAAGCCGAGTACGCCGGAGAGATCACCCTCGGCTTCGGTCTCGCGCTGCTCGCCGAGCGCGCGGGGATTCCGGTGTCGTTTCACGCGGCGGCGCTGGCGATGCTGCTCGCGGGAGCCGGCGCGTGGCGGCGCACACGCGAGGCCACCTGACGCCGCCTGCCAAGATCGCGGCATGAAAGCTCCGGCGAGCCACGCTGCGCAAGGCGCGGACATGCGCCTCGTGGTCGCCGTGTTCCTGCGCCTCCTCGGTGCCGTCAGCCTCGTCGCCTTCGTCTCCTACGCCGTACAGGTCCGAGGCCTGATCGGGGAGCAGGGGCTGCTACCGGCCGCGAACTACATGGAGCGCGTGGAGGGTTACGTCGAAAGCACGCCAGACGCGAGCGCGCTCGACTTCCCCACTCTCTGCTGGTGGTTCTGCAGCGACGGCGCGCTCGCGACCATGGCCTGGGGCGGCGCGGCGTTCGCCTTCGCTCTCACGGTTGGCCTCGCGCCGGCGCCAATACTCCTGCTCCTCTGGGTGCTGTACCTGTCGCTCACCGTGGCCGGCCAGACGTTCCTCGGCTTCCAGTGGGACAGCCTCCTCCTCGAAACGCTCCTGGTGTCGTTCCTCGTGGCTCCGTGGACGCTTCACCTGCGTGGAGCCCGTCTTCCGGAACCGAGCCGGCTCGGGGTCTTCGCGCTACGCGCCCTGCTCTTCAAACTGATGTTCCTCTCGGGCGTGGTCAAGCTGCTCTCGCTCGATCCGGCCTGGTGGCAACTGAGTGCGCTCGACGTGCACTACCAGACGCAGCCGCTGCCCACCTGGACCAGCTGGTGGGCGCACCAGCTGCCATCCTGGTTCCAGAGGCTGAGCGTTCTCGTCATGTTCGTCATCGAGATCGCGGTGCCGTTCGCGATCTTCGGCCCGCGGCGGCTGCGACTTCTGGCGCTGCCGCCACTCGCGGCGCTGCAGCTGCTGATTGCGGCCACGGGCAACTACGGCTTCTTCAATCTGCTGACGCTCGCGCTGTGCGTTCCTCTTCTCGACGACGACGCGCTGCGCGGGTGGGCCGAGTGGTTCGCGGCGCGCGCCCGCCGCGGGCTGCCAACCAGCAAGCCGCAGGCACCCTCGCGCCCGAGCTCCACCCCCGGCCCCGTCGACCTCCCTTCGAAGACCGCCGATCCCTGGCTGCGCGCTCGCGCCGCGGGCGGAACCCTCCGCACGGCCGCCCTCGCCTTCGTTCTCCTCACGAGCAGCCTGACCTTCGCCCGGGAGCTGGTGCGGAGCTACCCACCATTCCGGTCCGACACGGGTGGCGCCACGGCCTCGCTCCTCCGGGGGCTCGACGCCACGGTGCTTCGCTGGGGTACACCGATGCTCGCGCGGACGGACCCATTCCGCAGCACAAACGGCTACGGCCTCTTTCGGGCGATGACGCTCGAGCGTCCCGAGATCGTCGTGGAGGTGAGCGTCGACGCGGAGAGCTGGACCGAGGTTCCGTTTCGGTGGAAACCCGGCGATCCGTCGAAAAAGCCCCGGTTCGCCGGTCCGCACATGCCGCGGCTCGACTGGCAGATGTGGTTCGCTGCACTCGACCCCGACCGCGCGCGCCACTGGCTTCTTCCGCTCGCGAGAGAGCTGCTCTCGGGCGAGGGCCCGGCGCTGGGTCTTCTCCACCCCGACACCCGACCAGCACAGCGCCCCCGCTATGTGCGCTTCCAGCTCTACGACTATCGCTTCAGCACGAAACAGGAGCGCAGAAACGGCGGCAGCTGGTGGCAGCGGGAGCTGCTCGGTACGTTGCGTCCAGGAATCCTCCACCGGGGCTCTGTCGCGCCTCTGCAGGCGCCACCGGGAAGCTGAGCCCGGCACGTTGGGCGCCAGGAGAGACGTCCGCCTCGAGCCCGGGCTCGCGGAGGAGGCGCTCGCAGGCCTCTTTCGAGCGGCCGTCGCGTAGAAGAGCCGACCCGGAACCGGTATCGTCTCCGACGTTCAACCGTAGGAGAGACGACATGAGCGAGCGAACTCCGGTTCTGGTCGGGCTCGCGCAGGAGCTGCAGCGCACCGACGATCCCCGCGAGTCCCTGGAGCCCATCGAGCTGATGCTGGCGGCGGTCCGCGCGGCGGCCGAAGACACCGGCGCGCCGGAGATCCTCCAGCGTGCGAGCTCGGTGCGCGTCACCGAGGGCATCTGGGGCTACAAGAACCCGGCGCTCCGGATCTGCGAGTCGATCGGACTGCAGGGAGTGGAGACGGGCAAGTCGGAGCTCGGCGGCAACCACGTGCAGATGATGCTCAACCTGAGTGCGCTCGACATCCAGAGCGGAGAGCGCGACGTCGTCGTTCTGACCGGGGCGGAGTGTGGCCGCACCATGGGCCGAGCCCCCAAAGTCGGCCTCGAGCTCGAGTGGTTGGAGAAGAAGGAGAACGACCCCACGCCCGCTCCGGACGTGGTGTACGGCACGGACAGGTGGACGCGCCACGAAGCGGAGATGGCGCGCGGAATCCAGCGCGCCGTGCAGTACTACTCCATGTTCGAGATGGCTCTGCGACACCAGGCGCAGGAAACGCCGACACGGCATCTCGAGCGCATCTCCGAGCTCTGGGCCGGCTTCAATGCCGTGGCACAGAAGAACCCGAACGCGTGGATCCGCGACGAGGTCACGGCCGAGACGATCCGCACGCCGGGCCCCCGCAACCGGGCCATCACGTACCCCTACACGATGCTGATGAACGCCAACATGCGCGTCGACATGGGCGCGGCCCTCATCCTCTGCTCGCTCGAGACGGCCCGCGACCTCGGCATCGCGCCGGAGAAGATGGTCTTCCCGGTATCCGGCACCGACGCGTACGACCACTACTTCGTGTCGGAGCGCGAGAACCTGCACTCGTCGCCGGCGATCCGCATTGCGGGCAACCGCGCGCTCGAACTGGCGGGCGTGGTGGCCGACGACCTCGACCATGTCGATCTATACAGCTGCTTTCCGAGCGCCGTTCAGGTCGCAGCCAACGAGCTCGGAATCCCGCAGGACCAGCCGCTGTCGGTGACCGGAGGTCTCACCTTCGGCGGCGGCCCGCTCAACAACTACGTCATGCACGGCGTCGCGCGCACGGCCGAGCTGCTGCGGGAGACCCCCGCGGGCCGGGCGCTGGTGACCGCCAACGGCGGCATGCTCACCAAACACTCGTTCGGCGTGTACTCGACGGAGCCGCCGGAGCACCCCTTCGCGCACGAGAACCTGCAGGCCCGCGTGGACGCGGAGCCGCGACGGGAGGCAGCTCTCGACCACCGTGGGGAGGCGCTGGTGGAGGCCTACACCGTGATGTTCGGAGGGGGGGCCGCGAAGCCGACCACGTCGGCCACCGCCATCTACGGCAAGGCCGCCGCGTCGGGCACCGAGCCGACGGTTGCGCACCTCGCGTGCCTGCTCCCCGACGGGCGGCGCACCTGGGCCAACGTCTCCGACCCCGAAGTGCTCGAGGCGATGTGCGTCGAGGAGCTCTGCGGGCGAACCGTGCGCATCGACGGCGCCGGCAACGCGGCCGTCCTCTGACCGCAAGCCGCCGGGAGCGTTAGGAGCTCTCTCGGCTCGGCGCCAACCGCAGCACCGAGTAGCCCACGAGAGCCGCGAGGAGCGAACCGACGAGGATGCCGAGCCGATCGGTCAGGAGCGGATGCTCCGGAGCGCGCTCGAATGCGAGCGACGCGATGAACAGGCTCATCGTGAAGCCGATCCCACAGAGCACAGAGACGCCATACACCTGGAGCCATGAGGCGCGTCGCGGCTTCTCGGCGATGCCGAGCAGAACCGCGAGCGCACTGAAGCCGAAGACACCGATCTGCTTGCCGAGGAAGAGTCCGGCGACGATGCCGAGGGGCACCGGCTCGAGCAGCTGCGCAGGAGACAGACCGCCCAGGGACACCCCGGCGTTTGCGAACGCGAAGACCGGCAGCACGGCGAACGCAACCCAAGGATGGAGATCGTGCTCGAGCTCCACCAGCATGCCGCTGCCCTCTTCACCGTCGCGCTCCAGCGGAATGGTGAAAGCGAGGGCCACGCCGGCGAGCGTCGCGTGCACCCCCGACTTGAGCACGAAGAGCCAGAGGGCCACGCCGACGAGAACGTACGCCGCGCGGCTGCGCACGCCGCGTCGGTTGAGCACCACGAGCACGACGAGCGCCGCGCCTGCCAGAGCGGCCGAGCTGGTGGAGAGGTTGCCGCTGTAGAACAGCGCAATGATGGTGATCGCGGCCAAGTCATCGATGATGGCGATGGCAAGCAGCAGGAGCTTCAGGCTCTGCGGCACCCGGTCTCCCAGCAGACCGAGCACGCCGAGCGCAAACGCGATGTCGGTCGCCATGGGGATCGCCCAACCCTGCATGGCCACCTCGTCGCCGCGATTGAGCATCACGTAGAAGATCGCGGGAACGACGAGCCCGCCGATCGCACCCGTCAGGGGCAGGGCCACCCCGCGCCAGCTCGACAGCTGGCCCACCAGCACCTCGCGCTTCACCTCGAGCCCCACGAGCAGGAAGAAGATCGCCATGAGGCCGTCGTTGATCCACAGGAGCACGGGCTTGTCGACGCCCCAGCCCCCCAGCGTCACGGTGAGCGGGGTGGCGAGAAGCCGCTCGTACAGCCCGGACGCCGGTGAGTTCGCCACGAGGAGCGCCACGGCGGCAGCGCACATGAGCAGGATGCCGCCCGCGGACTCGAGCCGAAGAAACTCACGAATCACCGTGAGGGGTCGCGTGCTGGTCGCTGTCCGTGTCTCGTTCATGGTGTGCGCGGGGCGGGGAAGAGCCGAGCATGGCCGCGCTCCAGCGCGCCGTCAACAAGGCTTCGCCAGCGTCCAGACCCCGGATTCCGGCTGGACCGGTCACCGCGCGTGGCGGCGGACCGTCGAGGCCGCTATCGTCGGCCCCATGCAGCAATACAAGCGCGACTTCATCGACTTCATGGTGGAGGCCCAGGTCCTCCTGCTCGGCGACTTCACCACGAAGAGCGGGCGCCAGACACCGTACTTCGTGAACACCGGCCGCTTCCGCAGCGGCGGGCAGCTCGGGCGCCTCGGCTCCTGGTACGCCCAGACCCTCGTCGATCGCTTCGGCCACGACTTCGACGTTCTCTTCGGGCCGGCGTACAAGGGGATTCCCCTTTCGGTGGCCACTGGCATCGCGCTCGCCAGAGAGCACGACAAGGACTGCGGCGTGGTCTTCAACCGCAAGGAGATCAAGGACCACGGCGAAGGCGGCCACCTCGTCGGGCACGAGGTGAGGGACGGCGAGCGCGTGATCATCGTCGAAGACGTCACGACCGCCGGCACGTCGATCCGCGAGACCATGCCTCAGCTGCAGGCCGCCGCGGACATCAAACCCACGGGCCTCGTGATCGCAGTGGACCGCTGCGAGCGTGGGCCTTCGGGTGACGGCACGGCGCTCGAGGAGGTCGGTCGGACGTACGGACTCGAGACCTGCTCCATCGTCGACGTGCACGAGATCATCCAGCATCTCCACGGGCGCGAGGTGGGAGGGCGCGTCGTGCTCGACGACGAGATCCGGCAGAGAATGGAGGGTTATCTCGAGGAGTACGGGGCCCGGAGCTGAGCTGGGGGAGGGAGACGAACACGGGAACGTGGAGGCCTGACGAACAGCGTCGGTCCCAGCGATCGCCCGCCGCGGGCCGGCGCCTGCCCCTACGAGTAACCGACGGACAGCAGGTTGTCGAGGGGCTGGTACAGCTCCTCGAGATACTCCACGTCCTCCGCCGGCAGCTCGATACTGGCCGCCTCCACCAGCTGATCGAGCTGCTCGATCTTCGACACACCCACCACGGGGGAGGTGATCTCGGGCTTGTTCAGGAGCCACGCCACGGCGATCTGCGCCGGCCTCTTCTCGTACTTGGCCGCCACCTCGACGACGCGGTCTGCGATCTGGAAGTCCATCTCTCCACGGTAGAGGCCTTCGGTGCGCTTGCGGTCGCCGCCCTTCGAGCGATCGGTGGAGCCCGCGTCGAAGCCGCCCTTGTACGACCCGGCCAGAATGCCGCGCGCGAGCGGCGACCACGGCATGAGCCCCACACCCGATCTCGCGCAGTACGGATTCATCTCCCGCTCCTCCTCGCGGTAGATGAGGTTGTAGTGGTTCTGCATGGAGACGAACTTGGTCCAGCCGTTCGCCTCGGCGGTCTTCTGCAGCTCCACGAACTGCCACGCGAACATGGACGACCCGCCGAGGTAGAGCACCTTGCCCGCCTTCACCACGTCGTGCAGCGCTTCGAGCGTCTCTTCGATCGGCGTCTCCACGTGCCCCGGCACCGCGTGCGGATGCCGGTGGATCACCAGGTGGTCGATGTAGTCGAGGCCGAGTCGCTCGAGGCTGCGGTCGACCCCTTCCAGGATGTGCTTGCGGGAGAGCCCCGCCTGGTTGGCGCCTCTGCCCATGGGCATGGAGACTTTCGTGGCCAGCACGTACTCGTCGCGCGGGGCGAGCTCGCGCAGCAGCTGACCCACCACCTCTTCGCACGCGCCGAGACCGTAAACGTCAGCGCAGTCGAAGGTGAAGAGACCACGCTCGAAGGCCGCCTCGAAGATGGGACGCGCCTGATCCACGTCGAGGGTCCAATCGCCCTGGTGCCCGCGGCCGGGCTTGCCGAAGTTCATGGTGCCGAGCGTCAGCTCCGACACCCGGAGCCCGCTGTTTCTTCCCAACTGGACCGGCTTCAGCATCTTGTCTCCTCCGGAGTCTTCGATGGCACACGCTCCCGCGCAAACCCGCCTCCTCCTGCCTCGAGTGGAGCGGCCATCGTACGCCTTGCGTGCACGCGGCGGGAGTCGCTCAGGGCAGCCCGCGGGCCGCGACCTTCCAGGTGTCCACGACTTCGCCGCCCCGCACTACGGTGTAGTGGTCGTGCAGATTGACGGTCGGGTCGCAGTGGCTCACGAGGAGCGCCACGAGGTCGCCGAGCGCCACGGGCGCCTCGCTCTTCGGGAGCTGCAGCATGCCGTGCTCGTCGCCGGCGAAGTGGTACCTCACGCCCGGGTGTCCCATCACTTCCGGGACGTGGTCCACCGAGAGCGACTTGAAGCCGGCGTCCACGGTGATGAGACTCGGCACGCTCTGGCTGATGGCCGCCGCCACCACGAAGAGAGACGGTTCGAAGAAGTCGAAAGGTGCCGTGGGCTCCCAGCTTTCGGCGTCGTCACCGTCTTCGCCCTCGCCCTGTTTCGTCTCGCACTCGATCACGCGGTACTGCGCGTCCATGAAGACGTAGCTGCCCACCTGCAGGTCGGTCGGCAGCGCGTGGGCCGCGTCGATGTCGAAGGTGCCGGTCCCACCACCGGTGATCACTTCGCAGCCCGCGCCGGCGGCCCGGACCGCCGTCACCACCTCTTCGACCTCGCCCCAGAGCGCCGCCGCCTTCTCGCGACGCTCGGACGCACTTTCGAGGTGCATCAGGGTGCCGGCATACATCTGCACGCCGTGGAGGATGAGGTGCGGCGAGGCGTGGACGCGAGACGCCAGCTTCACCGCGGGCTCGCCCATGCGGATGCCGGTGCGGTGGAAACCCGGATCGAGATCGACGACCACGCCGATCTGGGCTCCCACGCCGCGCGCCGCCTCTTCGAGCGCCGTCACTCCGACGCTGCTGTCGACCACGGTCCAGACGCCGCTCTGCGCCCCGGCGAGTGATGCGAAGCGTCGCACCTTCTCGGGCGTCACGATGGGCGACGTCACCAGCACCTGCTCCACTCCGCCTGCCACCATGGCCTCAGCCTCGGCCACCCGGGCGCAGCACACGCCGACGGTGCGCGACTGTGCGAGCTGGAGGCGTGCGATCTCGGGCGACTTGTGGGTCTTCGTGTGGGGGCGCGCCCACGCCGAGTGGCCCTCCAGGTGAGCGTTCATGCGGGCGATGTTGCGCTCGAGCGCGTCGGCGTCGAGCACCAGGGCGGGCGTGGGCAGGTCGCGGAAGTCGGCGCGCGAGAGGTCGAGCGACATCGGGATCAGGCTCCGAAGAGGGCGCGGAGGTAGGGATTGAGGAACTTCCCGTGCCGGTCCCAATGCCTGCGCAGGGCGAGGAAGTCGCCCCAGCGCGGGTAGAGCGCCTCGAGGTCACTCGGCCCGAGCGAGTGGATCTTGCCCCAGTGCGGGCGACCGCCGTGACGGCGCAGCTCGGGCTCGGCCGCCGCGAAGACGGGGCGGAAGTCCTGCTTGGCGTACTGATGTACCGACAGCGACACCGAAGGCTGCTCGTAGAACGGGCTGAGCCAGAGGTCGTCGGCGGCGACGGTCCGGAACTCGATGGGGAAGATCACCGGCACGTCGGCGCCCTCGATGGCGTCGAGAACCGCGCGCAGACACGCTTCACCGTTCTCCGCCGGCACCGAGTACTCCATCTCGTTGAAGAGGTTGTCGCGCTCCGACGGGAAGATCACGTGTGATGGGCCGAAGTCTTCGGAAGGCTGGGCCCGCGCAAGGCCACCTCGGAACTTCTCCCGCGCGAGCGCCGGGTCTTCGCAGTTGAGGTCGAGGAGGCGCGCGTAGCCGTCGCCGCCGTCGTCTGCCGCTGGACCTTTGCCGTCGGAAGGCTCGTACGGCTCCAGGTCGAGGGTCTTGGCCGTGGCGAAGCCCGTGTACGGGAACGCGAAGAACTCGAAGTGCCGGTGCTCGGCCGCCAGCTGCTCCCACCGCGGCAGCAGCTCGTCGAGCGGTTCCGTCCACACGCGCTCGCGCAGGTTGTAGCGCGGCTCGCCGTGCACCTCGATCTCGGTCAGAACCCCCAGAGATCCCAGGGCGACACGGCCCCCGGCGAGGAGATCGGCGTTCTCGGAGGCCGACGCCTCGACCACCTCACCTTCGGCCGTGACCATGCGGAAGGTGGTGACGCGCTGGGCGATACACCCCAGGGTGCGACCCGTGCCGTGCGTGGCAGTGGACACCGCTCCGGCGAGCGCCTGGCGATCGATGTCGCCCTGGTTGGCGAGTGCCAGTCCACTTTCAGCCAGCGGGGCGCCCAGATCGTGGATGGTGGTGCCGGCGAGAATGCGCGCACGGCCCGTGGCCGCGTCGGCTGCCACCACGCCGGACATCCCCTCCAGAGTCAGCAGCGTCTCGTCCGTGGGCACGAGCTCGGTGAACGAGTGGCCGCTGCCGGCCACTCGCACACGCTCGGCAGCAGCGACCACTGCCGCCAGCTCGCCTTCAGTCTGCGGCCGGTGCACGGCCTGTGGCTCACACCGCAGGTGTCCCGACCAGTTGCTCCATTCAGGCATGTCTTCTTCTACCTTCGCCGCGACTCGACGACGCGGCCCAAAGCCGCGCTGTGGCGCCCGCCTACTGGTTCGCCTCCAGCATCTTCTGGAAGCCGGGTCGCGCCTCGAGCCGGGCCACGTAGGCCTGGAGGTTCTTCATGTCGTCGGTGACCTGCCCCAGGTTCTTGCCGACCCACGACGCGTGTCCGAGCATGATGTCGGCGGCCGAGAACTCGCCCGCGAGGTAGTCCTTGCCCTCGAGGGCCTCGTCCACCGGCGCGAGAGCCTTGTTCAGCAGGCGCTGGGCCTGGCCGAGCACCACCGCATCACGCCGATCTT
Source organism: Candidatus Multivoraceae bacterium (assembly GCA_965223385.1). Classification (GTDB taxonomy): domain Bacteria; phylum Acidobacteriota; class Thermoanaerobaculia; order Multivoradales; family Multivoraceae; genus JBCCLJ01. The sequence continues at coordinate 163,709 of CBDCWR010000007.1, forward strand.
CCGGAAGCAGGAGCGTGTGCACGACGATCGTATTGACCGGCGGCATCACCATACCCTCGGCGTAGTGGAACCACTGCAGGAACGCGGCGTACTCGGCATCGCCCGTGTCGCGGAGCAGCCTCCCACCGGCGTGCTTCGCGCACACGTACCAGACGATCGCGCCCGACTCGTAGATCGTGGTGTCACCGTCTTCGAGCACCGGCACACGCCCCAGCGGGTGGCGCGCCCGATGGTCGTCCGACTTGAGATCGCTGGGATGGAACTTCATCTGGTTGAGCTCGTACTCGAGCCCGAGCTCGGCCATGAGCCAGACGATGCGGAGCGAGCGACTGCGGGGGGCGTGATGCAGTTTCAACATCTGGTGTCTCCTCGGTGGCGAGGACGCGGCACTGCGCGCCTCGTTCTGATCTCGTAGCCGATCTTCGTGCAGTGTGAGAGGCCCTAGAGGGTACCGGTTTTGGCGCTCCGACGCTCCGCAACCTTCCTTCCTCGCGATCGCGACGCCGGTCCTCACCAACTGCGAAACGCGCCCGACCATTCGAGCTGAGCTGTGTGGACCTTCAGGTCCACGCCGGCCGCATCCGATTGCTCCCGCACCTCTAAAGTGCCGGTCTCAGTCGACCGGAGCGAGGTCAGTCCCTGGCCAGGGGGTTCAGGCGTCGGCGGCGCCAACAAGCTACAGGAAGTCATGGGCGCCCCGAGCCGACGACGTCCAGCCGAGGGCCCCACTCCAAGTCCAGGAATCCCGAGGCGTCCCCTGGTCAGGGACTGACCTCGCTCCGGGCCGCCGCACTGTCCCGATCATCGAACGCCGCAGCGCGCAGCCGCTACTGCGTCGTGATCGACGCCCCACTCTCCTTGACCCTGTCCGCCTTCCCCGGCGAAGGCGGCACCTCACAGCCGCGCTGAATCCCCGGCCGGGCCGCCAGATCGTCCATCCACCGCTGCAGGTGCTCGAGCCCCTCCACGGGCACGCGGGCCCAGTACCAGCTGCGGATCCACGAGTAGTTCGCGATGTCGGCGATGCTGTACTCGCCCGCGAGGTACTCGCGGTCGGCCAGGTGACCGTCGAGCACCTCGTAGAGCCGGCGCGTCTCGTTGGTGTAGCGGGCGATCGCCTGCGGCACCTCCTCCGGGAAGTAGCGCACGAACGCCACCGCCTGCCCCTGCATCGGACCGATGCCCGACATCTGGAACATGAGCCACTGCATGACGTCGTAGCGGCCGGCGAGATCGGAGGGCATGAGCCTGCCGCTCTTCTCCGCCAGGTAGAGGAGGATTGCGCCCGATTCGAAGACGGTGACTCCGGTGTCCCGGTCGCGGATCACGGGAATGCGCCCGTTCGGGTTCATTGCGCGGAATTCGGGCTTGTGCTGGTCGCCTGCAGAGAGGTCGACGAGGTGCACTTCGTACGGCAGCTGCATCTCCTCGAGCGCCATGCTCACCTTCCAGCCATTGGGTGTCGGCGAGGTGTAGAGATCGATCATCGCGGCCCTCCTCGAGCTTCAGTGCGCCGGTCAGCTTACACGTCGAACGTGACGACCACGCGGGGGCTCGCAGGCCGCGCCTGGCACGCCAGGATGAGGCCCGTCTTGCGCTCGGCCTCGCTGAGCACGTGGTCTGCGCCGTGCGACACCTCGCCCTCGAGAAGCCTGGCCATGCACGTGGAGCAGACCCCCGCTCGGCACGACGACGGTACGCCGGGGCGCGCGCGCTCCGCGACCTCGAGCACGGTCTCGTCTGCCTCGGCGCGCACGCTCGCCGAGCTGCCGTGGAGCCATACCACCACCTCACGACCCTCGCTGGACACGGACCCTCGTGCCTCCTTGGTGCGTCGGGCACCAAAACTCTCGCTGCGCACGTTGGCCGCCGGCACCCCGAGTGTGTCGGCAAACGCGCGCACCTCCGCCGCGAGGCCACTCGGAGCACACACGAACACTTCGTCGGGACGGCGCGGGAGGAGCTCGCTCTCGACCATCTCGGCGAGGCGGTCCCGGTCGGGACGACCCTCCAACAGGTCGAGGCTGCTCTGCTCGCGCGTGAGCACGTGCCAGATCTGGAGGCGATCCAGGAAGCGGTTCTTGAGGCCCTCTACCGGCTCGAGGAGCATCGCCCGCTCGAGAGACCGGTTGACGACAACGAGGGTGACGCGCGACTGCGGCTCCCGCTCGAGCACCGTTGCCGCAACTCCGTACACCGGCGTGATGCCGCTCCCGGCCGCGACCAGGAGGTAGGTCTTGCGCGCGGACGCGTCCAGCGCGTGCGTGAAACGCCCCTTCGGCGGGCGCACCAGGAGCTCGTCTCCAGGTTGCGCCTGCTCGTGCAGCCACCCCGAGAAGGCGCCGTCCGGCACGCGACGCACCGCCACCCGCAGGGGCCCGTCCGGAGCCACGGTGCACAAGGAGTAGCAGCGCGCAACCCGCTCGCCTCCAATCTCACGCTCCAGCACGACGTACTGGCCGTGCTCGAAGTCCCAGCCTTCCGGCTTGTCGAGGGTCACCACGAGCGACGCCTCCGAGTCGGCGTCGAGGCGCTCGATCCGAAGATGCTCGGCCACACTCACGCCGCGCCCCCGTTCCGGGAAGAGGCTCGGAGGTTCACAGAGGCTTGAACCCCTCGAACGGCTCGGTACAAGACCGACAGACGTACGGCGCCTTGCAGGCGGTCGCCCCGAAGTCCGACTGCCGTCGAGTGTCCGTCGAGCCGCAGCGCGGGCACGCGACCGGTCGGTCGAGCGCCACCAGAGCGTCGCCTCCCTCGACACGCGCCGGCGGCGCGATCCCCGCGGCCGCCAGCTTCGTGCGGCCCTCCTCGGTGATCCAGTCTGTACTCCAAGGTGGCGACAGCACCGTCTCGACCGCGGGCTCGTAGCCGGCACTGCGCACCACCTGCTCCACGTCGCGCTCGATCTGCTCGAGAGCCGGGCAGCCGACGAACGTGGGCGTGAGGACCACGTGAACGGCAAGGCCCTCGATCCGCACGGAGCGCACGATTCCCAGGTCACCCAGGGTAACGTGCGGCAACTCCGGATCTTCCACCGCCCGCACGAGCTCCTCCACGTGCCCCGGCTCTGCCGTGGCACTCACCACGACGCCCCCGGGTGGGCGCGCGCCACTTCCTGAAGCTCCTCCAGGAGCGCCGCGAGCTCGGGGCCGTGGCTGCCGTTGCGGCCCCCTCTCTGCGGCACGGCGCTCGGGCTCGGTTCGGTGAGCGTCGCCTGCTGCAGGGTGCTCTCCACTTCAGCCCGCCACGGAGCGCGGAGGGCCTCGGGATCCGCCGCGATCCTCTGCGCCATCAGCGCCAGCTCCACCTCGTCGGCCTCGAAGAGCTCGCCCGTGAAAGGCCAGAGGCCGTCGAGCGCGTCCTGACAGCGCCGATGGCTCTCCTCCGTGCCGTCGCCCAGCCGCAGAATCCAGCTCCGCGCGTGCCGCAGGTGGTACGCCGTCTCGCGCTGCGCCTTCGCGGCCAAGGCGGCGAGCGTCTCGTCCTCCGACGAGGCCATGGCCTGCCAGTACGGCAACGCCCATGCGTCGTGGAGGTACTGCCGCGCCATGGCCCAGGCGAAGTCGGAGTGCTCCTGCTCCACCAGCAGCGGGTTCGCGAAATCGGAGGCCTCCCGGTGGTAGGCGAAGTCGTCCTCGGTGCGTCCGCGGCCTTCGACCTCGCCCGCGTAGGCGTACAGCACGCGCGTCTGCCCGAGCAGGTCGAGAGCGAGGTTTCCCATCGCCATCTCCTGCTCGAGCTCGTGCGAGCGCGTGAGCCACTGGGTGAGACGTTGCGAGAGCACGAGGGCACGGTCTCCCTGCCGCAGCAGGTAGCGCACGAGCGTCTCCTGGTGGCCGCCGGTCACTGAGCGTGTCTCACATGTGGTCCACGTCGTCCGGCAGTGGATGGGCCCGCGCATGGCGGAACTCCTTGTCGCGCGCCGGCTCGAAGAGCGCACCCGCATCGTCGGGGTCCGACGCCACGATGTGGCTGGCCCGCACGACCCAGAGGCTCGTGCCCTCTTCGCGCCGCGTGAAGAGGTCGCGCGCACTCTGGAGCGCCTCTTCCTCGCCGTGCGCATGCACGCTTCCCACGTGCGTGTGGCTCACGCCGCGACGCGGCCGGACGAACACCTCCCACAGGGGCGCGTCGTCGGTGTGTGGTGCGGCGGTTCGCGAGCTCATGGTACGAGGCTACTCGTCGTGCTTCGCGGCGTAAGCCGCAGCAGCCTCCCGAACCCAGGCACCCTCCTCGTGCGCCGACACCTTGCGGCCGAGGCGCTCCTTGCTGCGTGGCCCGCGGCCTTTCACCGTCTCCCAGAACTCGTCCCAGGGGGGCGTGCCGAAGTGGTAATGGCCGGTCTCTTCGTCGAAGCGCAGCTCCGGGTCGGGGACCGTCAAGCCGAGGCGCTCCGCCTGCGGCACCGTCTGGTCGACGAAGCGCTGGCGCAGCTCGTCGTTGGAGAAACGCTTGATGCGCCAGGCCATCGACTGCTCGGAGTGCGTCGAGTCGGCGTCGGGGGGGCCGAACATCATGACCGTGGGCCACCACCAGCGGTCGAGCGCGTCCTGCGCCATGGCCTTCTGCTCGGGAGTGCCTTCACAGAGCGTCAGCATGATCGAGAAGCCCTGGCGCTGATGGAAGCTCTCTTCCTTGCAGATGCGCGACATCGCCCGCGCGTACGGGCCATAGGAGCAGCGGCAGAGCGGCACCTGGTTGATGATGGCGGCACCGTCGACCAGCCAGCCGATCGCACCGACGTCGGCCCAGGTGAGCGAGGGGTACGTGAAGATGCTCGAGTACTTCTGCCGCCCCTCGTGGAGCGCGCGCATCATGTCGCCGCGCGCCATGCCGAGGGTCTCGGCGGCGCCGTAGAGATAGAGGCCATGACCGGCTTCGTCCTGCACCTTGGCAATGAGGATCGCCTTGCGGTGCAGCGACGGCGCACGCGTGATCCAGTCTCCCTCCGGCTGCATGCCGATGATCTCGGAGTGCGCGTGCTGCGCGATCTGCCGGGTGAGCGTCTTGCGGTACGCCTCCGGCATGCCGTCGGCCGGCTCGACGAAGTCGTCGGCCGCGAGAATCGCGTCGAAGCCCGGGGGCGAGGGTACATCCTGGACGGTCATGCGGGTCTAGCCTCCGCTCGCCGCGTCGGCTTGGGTCCGGCGCGCGGTGAAGGCGTCGTGAATCGCCTGGACCTGCTCCATACGCAGGTTCTCGCCGACGCGGATCTCCGGGCCGAGCTCCATGTAGGCCTCGTTCTCGGCCGTGAACGCCGGCCACTCGGGAAGGCCCTCGCCGTTGGGATTCCCCGTCGTCGCGAAGCGAACCCAGATGTCGGACATCAGATCCGCGAAGGCGCGGTCGGCGTCGGTCGCCTCGATGCCGAACGTGCCGTACTGGTCGAAGATGTAGGGGATCTCCGCCGCGTGGAACGACCCTAGACCCGGAGTGCTGACGGGCGGCTCCCACGTGAAGTAGTAGAGGTAGGCCGGCGACGAGACCGTGGCCATGCCGCGGGCCCACATCCGCTGCGGGTAGGTGAACACCCCGTCGGCGAACAGGTGCTGGAAGGCGACCGAGCCCTCCTCGTCGTTGCTCGCCGGCCAGGTGGCGGCCACGACGTCGGCCGACATCTCCGGGAACGTCACGGAGGCGTAGGTGTCGCGCCCCGCGATGCCCTTGCCGAAGATCGGCTCGAAGTAGAAGCCGAAGGCGCTGCCCTCGTCTTTGTTCGAGCCCGTCAGCGTCGGCACGTCGGACTGCTGGCCCGCAGCGAAGATGGCGGCCACCTCGTTCGGCAGCGCAAAGCCGTCCACCACCGCGAGGTCGTCGTACTGCTGATGGAGCGGCGCCGTCGCCAGGATCGACTCGACCGATGCCTTGCGTAGCGACGCGAGGCTCGCGTCGGCGAGGTTGCCGGCCTCGGCGACCGCTGCCGCAAACGGTGCGTTGAGATCGTGCGACGACGCCTTGTAGCTGGTGGCCTCAGCGAGCCACGTCATCGGGTGGAACGACCCGCCACTCTGACCGATCGCCCGGTGGAAGAGGCCCTTGGCGAGCGGCGAGGCCTGCACCAGCGAGACACTGTGTGACCCGGCCGACTCTCCGAAGATGGTCACGTTGTCGGGGTCACCGCCGAACTGCGCGATGTTGTCGCGCACCCAATGCAGCCCCGCGATCTGGTCGAGCAGGCCCTGGTTGCCCGAGCGGCCCCCTCCCTCCTCGGTGAGCTCGGGGTGCGTGAAGAAGCCGAACGGACCCAGACGGTAGTTCACGGTGACGAGAACCACGCCCTTCGAAGCCAACAGCGTGCCGTCGTAGTCGGAGCCGGAGCCGGTGACCAGCGCGCCGCCGTGGATCCAGTACATCACCGGCCGGCGCTCGTCTGCCGTCTTGGCCTCGCTCCAGACGTTGAGCGTCAGGCAGTCTTCACTGACCGCGCCGAGCTCCGAGGTGTAGAAGCCACCTTCCTCTCCGGGGAGCTGCTGACACGCGGGGCCCGGCGTGGTGGCCGAGCGGAGGCCCTCCCATCGGACCACGGGCTGCGGCGGACGCCACCGCAGATCCCCCATCGGCGGCGCGGCATACGGGATCTGATGCCAGGTCTTGAGCCCGGAGTCGTGAACGAGGCCCGAAATGGTGCCGCCCTCCACCTGCACTTCGGCACCGAGGGGGGTCGCCTCGTCCGCAGCCGGAGCGCAGCCGAGCGAGGTCAGGACCGTGGAGAGGACGACGACGCGAACGAAAGGAAGTCGGATGCGCTGCACGGCGGATGCTCCTTGAGGGGCGGGTTCATCGGCGGGCGCACCGCGCGGCCGCTCGATGCTGGCCGGGGGCGCCACGGCGTCCGGGGAGTGCCGGGAGTCTCTGGACGAATGCTATCCCGGGTCGTTCTCATCCCTCGCCCTGACCCTCACGTGACAGCATCGCGCTGGTGGGGACTCACACACAAGACCCGAACGGATCCAGGGCCCGGCGGCTGCAGACCGTCGTGGTCGCCGCATTCGGCGCGCTGGCCCTCGTCGCGTGGCTGAGTCTTCCGCTGCAGAGCCGGTCGCATACGGACGCCACGATCGCCACCGTGCCCACGGGCGCCACCGTCGTTCTGGACGGTCGTGTGGTCGGCGAAACGCCGATGTCTCTCAGGGTGTCTCTTTGGCCCGCCTTCAGTCGCGAGCGCGAGTGGTTCGAGCCCGGCGTGGCCCGGGCACGTAACGGGGCCCGTCACGAGATCGAGCTGCGCAAGCCGGGGTATCACCCTCGCTCCTGGGTCTTTCGCGGGCGCGATCTACCCGAGCCTCTGGCGCAGACCGTGGTGCTGACCCCGAGCGGAGCGGCGACGCAGCCGTAGGCCAGACGGGGGGCTTCCAGCTAGGAGCCCGGGAGAGCTTCGGCGAGAGTGGCAACCTGCTCGAGCCGCGCGAGCACCTCCTCCTCCGTGTCGTAGCGCAGACCACAGGCGAGGCGCTCGACGCCGAGCTCGGCGAACTGCGACGCGAGGTCGACCGCCGCCGCGTGATCGTCGAGGGGGAGCCCCGTCATCGCCGTGACCGGGCCGGGCTGCACCCCCACCGCGGCGGCCATCTCCCGGAACACCTCGAGATCGGGCGCCAGACGCTCGGGCGAGCGCACCATCGGCAGCCATCCGTGTCCGAAGCGCAGCGCCCGTGCCAGGGCGTGCGGCGCGCGTCCGCCCACGTACACGGGCGGCACCGGCGGCCTGGGGTCGAAGAGGAAGTCCTGGCCATGGGCGCTCACCACCGGCTCCTCGAAGCAGCTGCGCAGGAACGCCAGCGTGTCGTCCGAGATGCGGCCCCGCTGGTGCCGGTCGACGCCGAGGGCGCGGAACTCGGCGTCCATCCAGCCGATGCCCACGCCCAACAGCAGGCGCTCACCGGTGAGCTCGTGGAGCGTCGCGACCTGCTTGGCGGTCGGCAGAGGCGGACGGTACGGCAGGATCAGCACGCCCGTACCGAGCCGGATCTGGTCCGTCATGCCGCCGAGCCACGCGAGCGTCACCAGCGGATCCGTGTACCGACCGCCGCTCCCCTCCGCGTCGTCCGGCGGAATGGCGATGTGGTCGGTGATCCACAACGACTCGATGCCGAGCTCGTCGGCACGGACCGCGGCGGCACGGAGGATCTCCGGCCGGCTCTGGGGGCCCATGTTGCGCAGTGTCACTCCGAGCTTCATCGTCGTCTCCGTTTCACCACGCGCCGCTCAGGGCCGTCTCGACCAACGGCGTCTCGAATTCTGCCACGGACGAAAGTCGACCCATCGAGCCGTTTGATCTGCTACGGTGACCCATATGAAGACAACCGTAGAGATTGCCGACGCTCTGGCGGCCGAGGCCAAGAAGGTCGCCGCGCAGGAGAACACGACCCTACGGGCACTACTCGAGGCCGGCCTGCGCCACGTGCTCGAGCAGTACCGGCAGGCGCCTCCTTCATTCCGCCTTCGAGACGCCTCGTTTCGAGGGCGAGGCCTTCAACCCGACTTTCGCGATGCCGGCTGGGAAGAGATCCGGGATGCCTCTTATGCGGGTCGGGGCTCGTGATCGCTGTCGACACGAACCTGCTGATCTACTCGCACCGAGCCGATTCGGAATGGCACGACGCTGCCCTCTCCTGCGTTCGCGAGCTCGCCGAAGGCCGCTCGCCCTGGGCTATCCCGTGGCCTTGTGTTCACGAGTTCCTGGCCATTGCCACACACACCCGAATCTGGGACCCGCCCACTCCGTTGGCGGCGGCCATCGAACAGGTCGGCGCCTGGCTGGAGTCACCGAGCCTCGTCCTCCTGACCGAAGGCTCGAACCATTGGGAGACCTTGCGAGGTCTGATGGAAGTCGGCAAAGTCCAGGGCCCGCGCACTCACGACGCACGCATCGCCGCTCTCTGCCTATCGCACGGAGTCGAGAAGCTGTGGAGCGCGGATCGCGACTTCGGGCGGTTTCCGGCTCTCAGCACCTGGAACCCGCTGACAGCCTAGGGCTCGCGCCCGATCTCCGCGTCCAGCTCGCGACAGGGGCCAGCGCAAGCCGCTAGACTCGGCGCTTCCCAACGCCAACCCCGTGGCCGGCACCGCCACTCCTCGGGCGGTACGCCGTGCCCGATCCGCGGCCCCGGAGGGCCACGCAGGAGACCACCGTGGAGTACTTCGACTGGACCGAGACGCAGGCAGACACGAGGCCCGACAAGGTCGCCATGATCAACGTGGCCGACGACCGACGGGTCACCTACGCGGATCTGTATGCGCGCTCCGGGCGCCTGGCCGGCTTCTTCCAGCAGAACGGCATCACCGAGGGTGAGCGCGTCGCAATCCTCGCGCTGAACGGCCCCGAGTACTTCGAGATCCAGTTCGCGAACGCCAAGATCGGCGGCATCACGGTGCCCCTCAACTGGCGGCTCACCGAGAACGAGCTCGCCTACATCTGCGGCGACTGCGCGCCAAAGATCCTGGTGCACGACGAGCGCTTCGCACCGATGGCGCAGGCACTCCAGGAGCGCTGCGGCATCGAGACGCTGCTCGAGATCGACGTCGAGAACGGCGCCGAGGCAGCCAAGGCCTCGTCCTACGAGCAGGCGATCGCCGAGGAGACAGCCCTTCACGAAGGTCACCCAGACGCTCGATGACGTGACGATGATCATGTACACCTCGGGCACCACGGGGCATCCGAAGGGCGCGATGATCACGCACGGCATGAACTTCATCAACTGCGTGAACGGCGGCATTCCGGCGCGCATCACGCCGGACACCGTGCAGCTGGTCCTGCTGCCGCTGTTTCACACCGGTGGCCTCAACTGCTACGCCAATCCGATCCTCCACGCCGGTGGCGCGATCGTGATCATGCGGGAGTTCGAGCCGGGCCATGCGCTCGACCTGCTGGGTGACCCGGAGCTCGGCATCACGCACACCATGGCGGTGCCGGCGCCTTTCCAGTTCATGATGAACCACCCGAGGTTCGAGAGCACCGACCTCTCGCGGCTCCAGTTCGCAGGCGTGGGCGGGGCACCGTGTGCGGAGCAGATCCTGCGCACGTGGACCGACCGGGGCGTGATGTTGTGCCAGGGCTGGGGGATGACGGAGACCTCCCCCGCGGGAACAGGGCTGCCGCCGGAAGACAACGACCGCAAGCTCGGCTCTGCCGGCAAGCCGGTGCTGCACTGCGAGATCAAGATTGTCGACGACGACGGCAACACGCTGCCGCGCGGCGAGGTGGGTGAGCTCCTGATCCGCGGCCCGAACGTGACGCCGGGCTACTGGAACAACCCGGAGGCCACCAAGAGCTCCTTCGACGGCGACTGGCTCAAAACCGGCGACGCGGCACGCTTCGACGAAGACGGCTTCATCTACATCGTCGACCGCTGGAAGGACATGTATATCTCCGGGGGCGAGAACGTGTACCCGGCCGAGATCGAGAACGTGCTCTACCAGCTCGACGGCGTCGCCGAGGCGGCGGTCATCGGCGTGCCGCACGAGCGCTGGGGCGAGACCGGCAAGGCCGTGCTCGTGCTGAAGGAGGGCGCGGAGCTCACGGAGCACGCGGTGATCGCGCACTGCCTCGAGAACCTCGCCAAGTTCAAGGTGCCCGAGACCGTCGCGTTCATCGATGCGCTGCCGCGCAACGCCACCGGCAAGGTGCTCAAGCGGACGCTCCGTGAGCAGTTCGTCGAAGCCGACGCACCGGCGATCAGCTAGCCCGGCGTGGTTGCTACCACGCCGCTAGCTGAGTTTCGATTCTCCGTCGCCTCCGGCGACTTCGCCCTCCAAGCTCACTTCGCTCGCGTCGGTTGACTCAAGAAAGAAAGAATGGAGATTTCCCAATGGCCCTCGGATTCGATACCCCTCTCGAAAAGCGCGACGGTGAGCTCTGCGGGCCGCTGCGTGCGCCGCGGCAGATGCTCGCCGACCAGGAGTACGGCGGGCACGAGTCGATCCACGACGACGAGATGGCGGAGCGGCTGGGCTTCCGCGCCGGGCCGATCGAAGGCCCGACACACTTCAGCCAGTTCGTGCCGCTGCTCGACGAGATCTTCGGCCAGGCCTGGTACGAGACCGGCTGCCTGAGCTCGCACTACCGCAACATGGTCGTCGAGGGTGAGAAGGTGCGCGCCTTCGCCGAGCTGCCCCAAGCACGACGCGACGCAGGTCCGCATCCGTGCTGAGAAGGAGGACGGCACCGAGGTGCTCGTGGGCACGGCCTCGATCGGGTCCGACAACCCGCCGTCGGAGATCGAAAGCCGCATCGCGCGCCTGCGACCGCCCGAGCAGCTCGTGATCCTCGCCGACCTCGAGGTCGGTCAGAAGGGGCGAGCGCCCGAGAACGTGCGCATGGGCTTCGATGACCACATGGGGAACCTCTACCCCTTCACGCTGAATCAGAAGCTCGCGGTGATCACCGAGAGCTCACCCTGGTACCGCGAACAGACCGGCGGCACGTCACCCTGGGGCCGCGCCATCGTGCCGCTCGAGATGATGAGCGTCCTCGGCCAGTACACGAGCCACCAGGCCGGCTTCAGGTCGCGCGGTCCGGCGGTTGGGCTGTTTGCCGGGCAGCAGATCCGCATGCTCCGGGGCCCGCTGTTCGTGGGCGAGGGCTACGTGCTCGAACGCGAGATCCTCGCGCTGTCGGAGAGCCGCCGCACCGAGTCGAACTGGATCAAGACCACCTTCAAGACAAGCGACGGCGAAGCCGTGGCCGAGATGATCCTCAACTCCGCCACGCTCAAGCACTCGTACGAGCCCTACGAAAAGGAGCTCGCCGAGCTCAAGGCCGCCAACGCCTAGCCCCGCTGCGGCTGCTGGGTCGCACCACCGGCTGGCCGCTACCCGCCACGCCCTCGCGGAGCGTCGCGACTACTCTGCCGACCAGCTCGGCCGCGCGCGCACGTCCTCGAGGAAGCGCGCGACGTTGGGTGCCTCCGGGAGGTCGATCACCTTCACCCTGCCCGCGAACTCCCACGCGACGCCGAAGGTGATGTCGGCCATGGTGAACCGGTCGCCGGCGAGGTACTTCGACTCCCCGAGCCGTGCGTCGAACATCGCGACGCTCTTGGCGGCCGCCTCAGCCGAGACGTGACCCCACTCCTCGACACAGGTCTCGCGATCCTTGAAGAAGCCGGTGATGTTCCGAAAGCCCATTGCGACGTTCATCAGGAAGTTCATCTCGGCGCGCCGGTTCCACATCTCGACCGTGCCAATCTCCTTCGCGTCGCTGCCCAGCAGGTTCGGCTCGGGATGCAGCGCCTCGAGATAACGGCTGATCGCGATCGACTCGCCGAGGTAGCTGCCGTCGTCGAGCTCCAGCAGCGGCACCCGGCCGGCAGGATTCTTCGCGAGGTACTCGTCGCTGAGGTTCTCGCCTGCGCGGATGTCGACGGGGACACGTTCGACCTCCACGCCCTTCTCGGCCATGAAGATGTGGACGCGGCGAGCGTTCGGAGACGGAGATTCGTAGAGCTTCATGGGACTCCTCGAGTGGACGTTGCGCCGTGGGACAAAAGGGGACGGCAGCTTACCTCCCAGGTGATGCGTTCCCGAAGCGAAACCGAGTACAGTCGGAGGGCTTTCGAAGCCCCCACAAAGAGCGTGGCGCCGCGGGATCCGCGGCCGCGCCCCCCAAGCGACAGGAGTCGCACGGACCAGGAGATGACAGATGATCGGATACGTCACCATCGGCACCAACGACATGGACAAGGCGTGCGCCTTCTACGACGGCCTCCTCGGCGAGCTGGGCGGGAAGCAGGTGTTCGGCCAGGACCGCATCAAGTTCTACAGCAACGGCCCAGGCAACCCGATGCTGGCGGTCTGCATTCCCTACGACGAGCAGGCGCAGCACTGCGGCAACGGCAACATGATCGCCATTCCGGGCGGCTCCAAGGAAGGGGTCGACAAGCTCTACGCGAAGGCCATCGAGCTCGGCGCGACCGACGACGGTGAGCCCGGCGACCGGATCCCCGACGTCTTCTACGGCGCGTACGTCCGCGACCTGGACGGCAACAAGCTCTGCTTCTACGAGATGTCCACCTAGGGCTGGTTCCTACCAGCCCCAGGTGGACCGGTCTCTTCGCGGACCGCTCCAAGGGCGGCTTCGCCGCCCGTCGCTCTCGCCCGGTCCGCTCCGCGGCCGGGCGGGTCGGCCGCTTTCGCGGCCTCCACTCCATCGAGACCTTCCTCGGAGGCCCAGACGCCTTCGCGATCATGCGGGCGGTCAGACGTTCGAGGGAGTCAGGTGCCGGTCCGAAGCAGACTTCAGGCTCCGATCTTCAACGCGCCGAGAAAGTTGCTCTTGCCGAGCGGCACGCCGAGCAGGCGCAGGATGTCGTACGTCGTGGTCGCGTGGAAGTAGAAGTTCGGCAGGGAGAACGACAGCAGGAAGTTCTGGTTCGTGAACGGGACTTCCCGGCTTGGCAGCTTGAACGTCAGCGACCCCCCGGCCAGCGCCTCCACCTCGTCGCGGGAAAGGCCAGCTACGCCGTCGCGTGCCTCTTGCACGAGCGACTGCAGCTCCGCGTAGCTCTTGTCGAGCTCGAACGAGGGGGGCGTGAACACGCCGCTCTGCATGCCCTGCAGCGCACCCCAGGAATGGTGCGCCACCGACACCACCTGGAAGTGCAGCGGCATCATGTCGTCGCGCAGGCGGGTCAGCACCATCTCCTGCAGGTCGAGGCCGGCCTCGCCGGCGTGGGTTGCACCCGCCTCCAGGATTTCCGACACCGCGTCGAGGATCTGCACGTAGCTGGCTGCGCTCGCGTCGTAGAACGAGATCGACATTCCGGGTCTCCCTCTTACAGATCGGCGTTCGGGCGCACCAGGTACTTCTCGCCGGTCGCCTGCTTGCCGTAGGTCGACAGAGCCTCCAGGGTGAGCGCCTCGGGCAGGCTGATCTCCCGCGCGTACGAGCTCGCGAACGTGGTCTTGATCTCGGCGGCCACGCGCTCGCGCAGCTTCTGCGCCGCCTCCGGACCGATGCGCTGCAGGAACGGCGGCAGCAGCCAGCCACCGACGCTCCACTGCATGCCGTAGGCGCGCGCGAGCTCGGTCGGGCCGCGGTCCAGACCACCGTAGATGTACACCTGCTTGTGCTCGATCGAGCCGTAGCGGCTGTACTCGCCGGCCCCGGCGCTCAACGCCTGCTCCATCGCGCTCAGGATCTGCGAGGCGAGCCTACCGCCGCCGATGGCGTCGAAGGCGATCGTCGCCTTGGTCTCGGTGAGGGCCGCGACGAGATCTTCCATGAAGGAGTCGCTCGACGAGTTGCAGACGTACTTCGCACCCAGCCCGCGCAGCAGCGCCTCCTGCTCCTCGCGGCGGACGATGTTCACGAGATCGACCCCGTCGGCCAGGCAGATCTTCTGGAGCATCTGACCCAGGTTGGACGCGGCGGCGGTGTGCACGAGCGCCGTATGCCCCTCGAGCTTCATGGTCTCCACCATGCCGAGTGCGGTGAGCGGGTTGACGAAGCAGGATGCACCTTCGGCGGGAGTCGTGCCCTCGGGCAGCACGAGGCACTGCTTCGCCGCCATCGCCCGATACTGCGCGTACATCGCGCCGCCCAGAATGGCGACCGTCTTGCCGAGCAGGGCCTGTGCTGCGTCCGAGCTGCCGGCAGCGACCACGACGCCTGCGCCCTCGTTGCCCACAGGCATCGGCTGATCCACCCGGCCCTGCATGCCGCGCATGAGCTTCTCGGGCACGGTGGCACGCACCACCGCGTCGGTGCCCGAGCCTTCGACCGACGCCGTCGACATGTCGGCGGCACCAAACAGCATGCCGAGGTCCGACGGATTGATCGGTGAGGCTTCGACCCGAACGAGCACCTCGTCGTCTTTGGGCTCCGGAACCGGCACCTTCGCCAGCCGGAGCTCGAGCGTGCCTCCGGAGGTGATGGTGGAGTGCAGCTGCAGGTGTTCGGTGGGCAGGTCGCTCATGGTCTTTTCTCCATCCTCGAAAGTCCCACGGCGGCGAGCCGTCGGACGGACTTCGTCGGTCGGCTGCTCGGGTCTGAGCCGCCTCCCCCGGGGTCGACGAGCGCCGGTCAGTCGCCGCTGGCTGCTTCGCTCTCCTCCAGGCGTGCACCTTTCAGCATCGTGGGCATGGCGTAGTTGCCCTCGTGGCAGGCGTACTCGTAGAGCTTGCCTTCGGCCGGCCGGAAGCTCATCTCACCCTTGAAGGGCGCCGAGTAGTTGGCCGGATCTTCCACCGAGAACTCGTAGAAGAGCTCTTCCTCGCCCACCCGGGTCAGACGCTCGACCACCTTTGCAGTGGCCGCGTGGTACACCGGGCCGCTCCTCTTGCGCGCCGGGTGGAAATTTGTGGTCTCGATGACCAAGGTATCGCCCTCCCAGTGGCCCACGGAGTCTCCGAGCCAGCGCTGGTCGACGGCCGGGCCGTGCTCGCCCTGCAGCCGGACGATGCGCGCGTCGTGCACCATCTCCACCAGGATCATCACGTGCGTCTCGGTCTGCACGATGCGGTAGGTGTTGTTGTAGAGCACGTTGAGCATGGGCGGGCCGGCGGTGCCGCCGAAGCCGATGAGGCAGCGCTCGCCGAGCGAGAAGATCTCCGGGTCGTCGGGCGTGTCGCGCAGCGCCCGGCGCGCCCTCAGCTCGTCGCGCACGTCCTGGCGGTAGGGCACCTGGCCGTCGGCGGGAACGGTCACCCATGAGGAGCGGATCTCACCCTTGACCACGCCGTAGCCGGTGCCGGGATCCACGTACGAGGTGTTGTAGTTGCCCACCGGGGGCAGGCGCTCGAGCTTCTCCGGCGCCTTGCGGTCGGCGCTGCGGGGCACGGCGTCTTTCGCGGCACGCACGTTGTGGAAGTGGTTGGCACCCAGTTCTTCCGCCTCTTCCGGCGACAGGACGAGGTTCTCGATGTTGCTCGGCCGACCGAGACGTGTGAGCGACGCGTTCGTCCACACACCCTGCAGGTCCGGCTTGCCTGCCGAAGTGCGTGGCGGGTCGTACGTCTGCGCGGGCGCGGAGCTCGCGTAGAGCATGGCCACCGCGGCGCAGGCTGCGGTGAAGGGTCGGGCGGCGCGATGAATCGTGACCATGAGCGAGACCTCTCGAGTTGGGAAGGCCCCTAGTCTACGACTTCGGCCGCTCGCTCGGCCGTGGCTACGGCTCGACGCTCGGTGCGAGGTAGACCACGCCACCCTTCATCACGAAGCGCACGTCGAGGAGCGACTCGATCTGCTCGCTCGGGCTCCCGGCCGTGGCGATGAGATCGGCCCGGTAGCCAGCGGCGACCCGACCCACGGTGGCCTGAAGCCCCAGCGACTCGGCGGCGACGGAGGTCGCGGAGACGACGGCCTCCATGGCACCCTGTCCGCCTCGGTTCACCCGGTACACCAGCTCTTCCGCATTGCGCCCGTGCGCGCCCGCGAGAGCGTCGGTGCCGAACACGACCTTCAGCTCGGGCACGGTCAGCGCCTCCTGGAACGTCGCGAGCGCCAGGGGCACCGCTTCGCGCATCTGCACAAACCCCTGCGCCGTGTAGCCGCCGACGCCGAGGAAGCGCGCTTCGTTCTCGAAGTAGTTGCGCAGCACGAGGTCGACGTTGGGGTCGTAGTAGGTGCCATTGCGGGCCAGGAGCTCGAGCGTGGCGCGGTCGAGCAACGCCCCGTGCTCGATCGTGGTGCAGCCCGCCTCCGACGCACGACGCGCACTCTCGGGCCCATGCGCGTGCACCGCAGTGCGCAGGCCGAGCCGAGCCGCTTCCCCACATGCAGCATCGAGCTGCGCCTGCGTCATGGTGGGGGTGCCGCCCACGCGGATGCTCGCCGACGCGAAGAGCTTGATCACATCCACCCCGCGCGCGTGCAGAGCGCGCACTTTGCGGCGCAGCTCCGCTGCATCGCCGCTCCTGTCGAAGAGGGCCTCTGCCGACGTGAGCACCCGCGGCCCGGGGAGGGTCCCCGCTTCGACCAGATCGCGCAGACGAAGGTCCACCGCGGCTCCCAGACTCTGAACCGTCGTCACCCCGGACAGCAACGTGCGGTGCGCATTCTCGGCGGCGTACAGCAGAGCCTGCGACGAGGTCTCGGTGGCGGAGTCGTGGGTCTTGCCGTCGGGGTCGAAGTGCCAACCGATGTGCACGTGGGTGTCGATGAGCCCCGGCAGGAGAGTGAGCTGGGAGAGGTCGATCTCGCCCTCGCCGACCTCGGGCGGAGCCGGCACGACAGCGCGGATGAGCCCGTGCTCGGTGTGTACCAGCGAGGGCCCGCGCGAGACTCCGAGGCCGTCGAGAACGGAGCCGACCCGGAGGGTCAAGGCCTCCTGGGCGACCGCCGGCGAGAGAAGGCACGCCGAGCCGCAGCAGGTCGCCGCCAGCAGCCGGAGCATCCACCAAGCTCCCGCAGACCTTCGCGTGACGCCAGCTCGCGCGCGCCGGGGGCGGCCCGACCCACAACGCGTCGGCACGACCCTCCTCACGCCGCCGACGCTACGCTTGGCACGGCGAACTCCGGAGCCGCGCGCCGCGGCAGCTCCTGCGCGAGCTTGGCCGCCGAGCGGAGCGACAGTGCACAGAAGGTGAGTGTGCCGTTGTTGCAGCCCCCGGTGACGATCGTCGGGGCCCCGACCACCCAGAGATTCGGGTGGTCGTGCGTGCGCCCCCAGCGATCGACCACGCTGGTCTTAGGGTCGTCGCCCATGCGGCAGCCGCCGCCGGGATGGTCCTGGTAGAGGTTCGCGCGCACGTCGAGGATCCGGCCGCCTCCGGCAGCCACGATCTCCTCGAACACGCCGCGGATCTTGTCTTCGCTGTAGTCACGTAGCGCGGCCGAGGCTTCGCTGTCGCGCAGGTCGATGCGGAACATCGGGTCGCCCTGCTGATTGCGCCGTGCCGGGTCGAGGCGGAGCCGGCTCTCCGCCGCCGGCAGGACGTCGTAATAGCCCCGCATGCGGGCGGCGCCGAGGGCCGAGCGCTCCCGCCAATCGGCGAGCGCCGCGTCTCCCAGCAGAAGCCGACCGCCGTCGTCGCGCGCACGGGCCTGGCGCCCGAAGGCCGACTCCCAGATGCGCAGGTCGTGGCGCAGGTAGCGCTCGAGAGGCCCGGGTCGCTGGAAGCGCTTGCTGAGAAGGCTGTCCATCTCGTAGATCCCTGGGTAGAGCCGAAACGGCACCTCGACGAAGCAGTTCACCGAGCGGTGGCCCGTGATGTACGCCCCGACGAGACCCGACGAGTTTGCCAAGCCCCCCTCGAAACGGTCGCTCTGCGAGAGGAGCAGAAGGTGCGACGACCAGGCGTAGCCGCAGGCGAGCACGAAGGTCTTCGCCCGGAGGTGAACCGGCTCGTCCGGACGGTCTCGGTCGGTAGCGACCGCCCTCTCGATCTCCTGGGACCCGGGCTTCACGTCGAGCCGACGGACCAGCATGCGCGAGTGCAGCTCGATGCGCCCCGCACCCAGGAGCTCCTGGTAGGTGAGGTCGGGCGTGTACTTGGCTCCCGTCGGGCAGATGGTGCACGTGTCGCAGCGCGTGCAGGCGCCACGGCCGCGGTAGCGACGCGAGTTCTTGGACACCGGGTTGGGCCAGTACGGAATCCCCGAGCGCTCGGCCCACGCGCGGAGCTTCTCCAGGTTGTAGGAGAGCGGCAGCGGGTCCATGGGATACGGCTGAGAGCGCGGATCGAGCTCCGGCGGACCCTCGGTTCCCGCCACCCCGAGGCGCTCCTCGGCCTCCTGGTAGAACGGGTCCAGCTCGTCGTAGTCGAGCGGCCAGTCGTCGCCCACGCCGTACAGCGAGCGCACGCGGAAGTCCTCCGGTGTGAACCGCGGCACCGTACCGCCCCAGTGGAGTCCAAGCCCTCCCACACACATCGAGCGCGACTGGATGCCCTTTCCGGTCTGACCGGGGATGTGGTCGTTTGGCCACGGGTTCTCGCCGTAGTCGAGGAAGCGCCGACGCCGCGCCATACGGTCGTCGAGGTTGAAGATGGCGTCGCCCGCCTCGATCACGGTGATCCTCGACGTCGTCTCCTCACTCAGACGCTCCGCCACCATGGCAGCAGAGATCCCCGAGCCGAGGATGCAGACGTCGGTCTCGATCGTGCGCGTCACGACCTCTCCGACCGCAGAGGGCGTGGGATGTCCGTCACGCCGCGCATGCCGCGGCACTCGTGGCGCCCGATGCGGGCGGCGTAGCAGAGGTCGTTGGCCTCGGTCGAGCGGAAGTACCAGGCCATGATCGCCAAGGCCACATGAGGCGCCGCCTCAGGCCGAGGCATCGAGGCGCCGGCCGGCCGCGGCCACGCCCGGTCGATCGCAGCGCGCACCATCCCCTCCTGCCGACCGGGCTCGAGCCGCGCGAACGTCGTCGAGAACCGCTGCTGGGCTTCGAGGTCGAGCGCGTCGAGCTGCGCGCGCCACAGCGGTCGTGGGTCGGGTGGGCCGTAGCGGATGTCGTCGGACGCCAGATAGTCGTGATCGAGCTCGGCAACCGGCTCAAACGCGGCGATCCACCGCCCGCAGCGCTCCAGCGCTTGCCGGAGGCCCGGCGTGCCCAGAGCGTCCGAGGGCAGCACGACCGCCCCCACCACACCGAAGTTCGGGTGCTGGTCGAGACGGACCTCGTCTCCCTGCGCCTGAGCCGGCCTCGTCGAACTGAGCAGGCCCGCGCCGGCGGCGGCGCCCACGAGGAACGTACGGCGCGGCAGCTCTCCCCGACGTTTGGCTTTGGGCTCCGACGAGCTCGCGTCGTCTGCAGCCCGCAACGGGGACCGACGGAAGGAGGACTCCATGGATCGCACTCCGGGGGTGATGAACGGCGGTGTGCGCAGTATGCACCACCGCGCACAGGTCGACGGGCCCCGAGACTCTGGCAGCGTCAGCGCTCCTCTTGGGAACCGAAGGGGTCGACGTCCGTACTAACCCCTTGAACGCACGGGGCTCCGGGGCGGCCTGCACCCGGGGACGCTCCGTGCACGAGACAAGGTCGCGCAGCGGCCGGGGGATCCACATGGGACGAGCTCTTCAAGACCTTCGCTTCGCCTTGCGCACGCTGCGCAAGCGCCCGGCGTTCATTTCGCTGGCGGTCACGTCCCTCGCGCTCGGGATCGCCGCCAACACGCTGATCTTCAGCATGATCAACGAGGTCTTCCTGACACCTCTGCCGATCGAAGACCCGGCGCGGATCGTGCGCATTCAGACGGCCGACGCCCAGGCGGGCTTTCGCAATGCGCTCTCGCACCTGAATTGGGTCGACCTGCGCGAGCAGAACGACAAGTTCAGCCACGTCGCCGGCTTCGACTTCACCACCATGTCGGTCGCCACCGGCACGAGCGAGCCTTCGATCCGCACCGGCTTCATGGTGTCGGGCAACTACTTCGACGCCCTCGGCGTCAAGCCGGCGCAGGGTCGGTTCTTCCTGCCCGAGGAGGACTCCGTTCCGGGCGGTCACCCCGTGGCCGTACTGCACCACGTCTTCTGGCAGGAGGAGCTCGGCGGTGACCCGGGCGTGGTCGGGCAGACGGTCAAGCTCAACGGCTCGCCGTTCACGATCATCGGTGTCGCGCCCGCGGGCTTCGACGGGCTCAACATCGGCTTCGAGCCCGTGATGTGGGTGCCGATGGCCATGAACCAGACGCTGCGGCCCGATCCCGAGCTCAACTGGTACGACGAGCGACGCGGCCTCTTCCTGCAGGCCTTCGGGCGCATCGCTCCCGGAATCGAAGAAGAGCAGGCGGCGCAGAACCTCGACATCATCGGCAAGCGGCTGGCGCAGGAGTACCCCGACGAAAACGAGGGGCGCAGCTTCGGGCTGCAGAGCCTGGCCGACAGCACCCTCTTCAATCGCGACGCAACCACCCGCGGCAGCGCGCTCCTCATGGGCGCCGTGGCCATCGTTCTCCTGATCGCGTGCGCGAACGTCGCCAGCCTGCTGCTGGCGCAGGCGACCGAACGGCGCAAGGAGATCGCGCTGCGCCTGGCCCTCGGCATCCAACGCCGGCGCCTGGTGCGACAGCTGCTCACGGAGAGCCTGCTCATCGCAACCGTCGGCGGTGTTCTCGGCATTGCGCTCGCCTGGGTGAGCCGGGCCCCGGTCGGCAACCTGCTCGGTGGCCTGCCGGGAGGCGTGGGGCTCGATCTGACGCTCGACGTGCGGGTGCTCCTCTTCACGCTCGGCCTCAGCGTGCTCACCGGCATCCTCTTCGGCCTCTTCCCCGCCATCCAGGCGTCGCGGCCGGAGCTGGTGGGAGCACTCAAGGAGGCCGGGGACCTGAGTGACGGCACCGGCCGGCGCTTCACCGCGAGACGCGCCATCGTGGTTGGCCAGCTGGCACTTGCCGTCGTCTCCCTGGTCGCTGCCGCGCTTTTCATCCGCAGCCTCGACGCGGCCCTCGACATCGAGCTCGGCTACGCCACCGACGAGCTCGTCGCCCTCGGTTTCAACGTCGGCATGCAGGGCTACACGCCGGAGCAGGCGGAACAGTTCTTCCGCCGCGCCGAGGAGACCGTGGCGGCCCTCCCCGGCGTCGACCAGACCGCGCTCGCGCAGGGGGCGCCACTGCAGGGCACGATCCTGCGCTCGGTGATCCTCGAGGGCGAGAACCCCGAGCGCCGGACCTTCGTGCAGGTGAACGTGGTCGGGCCGCGCTACTTCGACACAGCGGGCGTCGAGCTCGAGCAGGGCCGTCCGCTCGAGGAGACCGACCGCGCCGGGCAGGTGCCCGTGGTGGTGGTCAACCGCGCCATGGCCGACAAGTACTGGCCCGGGCAGGACGCCGTGGGCAAGCGCTTCTCCTTTTTCGGCATGGAGCCGGTCGAGGTGATCGGCGTTGCCAAGATGGCGAAGTACAACAACCCCGGCGAGACCCCGCAGCCCTACGCCTACCTGCCCCTCCTGCAGAACCCGGTGACGCAGATCAACGTGCTCGCGCGCACCACCGCCGATCCGGAGGCTCTGCTCCTCCTCGCGGAGACCGAGCTACGGGCTCTCGACCCCGACCTCGTGATCAACGGTCGGACCGTGGCGGGCGCGGTGCAGGCATCTTTGACCGGCCAACAGACCACGGCCTTCGTGCTGGGTGGCTTTGGCGGTGTTGCGCTGGTGCTCGCTGCGATCGGCATCTACGGCGTGATGGCGTTTGCCGTGCGTCGGCGCCAGCGCGAGATCGGCATTCGCCTCGCCCTCGGAGCGGAGCCGCGCTCGGTGGTGGGCCTCGTGCTCCGCGACGGCCTCGCACTGGCTTCAGTCGGGCTCACAGCCGGCGTACTGACCGCGCTCGCGGTCACGCGGATGGCCTCCCAACTGCTCTTCGTCTCGCCCACCGACCCGGCCGCCTTCGCCGGTACGGTCGTCGTGCTGCTCACCGTGGCGGTGGGCGCCTGCCTGGCCCCGTCCTTCCGTGCGTCGCGCATCGACCCGATCCGCGTGCTGCGGCAGGAGTAGGGCTCGGGTGGGCCAACCCGCGCGACGATCCGTAGATCGCCGCGCGGTGCTCGCCTAGCCGCCGCTCCTGGCGCGCCGCTCGTACGCGCCGAGGTCGACGAAGGGGCCCTGAATCCTCGCCCGGCCGTCGAGATCCTGGCTCCCGAGACCCGGGAGACCCGGAGGGGTGTTGTTGCCCGCATCGATCGCGGGGGACACCGGTCGCAGACGGTAGTTGTGCCGCACCGGATTCACGAACCGCGGATCGCCGCCGATCAGGTTGATGCCAAGCGAAACCACAGAGGTCGTCGTGACCGAGCCGGTGACGATGGAGTTGTCGAGGAAGCCGCTGTTGGACGCACCGGACATCTCGTCGAGGTTCATGGAAACGTCTCCGACGGCCGTGACGTTCCGAACGACGAAGGTGGACCCGGCACCGACCGAGGAGAGATCGAGCGAGCTTCCAGGGCTCCCTGCGAAGAGCGAGCTCTCGAGGAGCACCGTCGTGAAGTCTCCGTCGTTCAGCTTGAGCTGCGGGCTCGAGTTGCCGAAGAAGATGTTCCTCGAGAAGAAGAACGAATCATCCCCGGCGGCTGCGTCGAGTCCGCCGCCTGCCGAGGAGGAGCCGTTCGCCAGGTTCCCGACGACCTCGCAATCTTCCATGACGAAATCGGAGAAGAGCAGAGGGCCGCTGTCGATCTGAATGCCGCCTCCACCACCTCCCAAACCTGCGGCGGCGTTGTTGGCTACGGCGACACGGAGCATCGTGACGGAGCCGCCGAAGTTGTCGTAGACGTGGAGTCCGCCGCCCGACGCTGCGCCTGCGGGAGCCGAGGCGCGATTGCCGCGCAGCACCACGTCCTGCAGATCGACCTGGCCACCTTCCAAGAAGATGAACATCCCACCGCCGAAAGCGCGCGTCCCCGAAGACGGTCCACTGCTCATGCCCTGCGCCGTGTTTTGTTCCACGACGAGATCCGAGAAGCGCGCGACGCAGTCGTAGGTCTCGTAGTAGATGCCGCCGCCCGCCGCCCGGTTGGCGAACATGAAATCCGGAGCCGGAGCCGTGGCGACACCGTTGCGGAGCACCAGGTTCGAGATCTCGACGCGCGACTGGTCTCCCTGGCAGCTGAACCGCAGGACTCGATCAGCGCCACCGCCGTCGATCACCGTGCGGAAGCGCCGGACCTGCCGCCGGAAGAAGCGCGGCTCCCAACCGCCGCTCAGGCGAAAGGGCGCGTCATGGAGATCGACCGTGAGGTTCTCGGTGAACACGCCGGGGCCCACACGAATCTCGGGAACTCCAAGAAGCAGCGCATCGTCGATGGCCGACTGGATCGTGGAGTGGGTTCCGCGTGCACCGACCGAAAGGAAGGACTGGGCGACGGCCGCTCCGCCGAGCAAGAAACAAACCAAAGCAAGGCGAAGGGTAGCTCGAAGCATGCTGTCTCCTGGGCAAAGTAAATGAACTATCAAGATCATAGTTCACAGCACTCAACGTCAGTCTGGACCCTAGGGCAGAGCCTTTGTCTCCGCGACAGGATGAACGCGCACCAGCTCCAGCGTCCTGGTCACTGAGTGCTCGCAGGACACCGGCCACACGCGCCCCGCGAAGTGGACACGCGAGACCCGAGCGCAAGGAGCGAGGGAGCTGGCACTGCGGAGCAGCCAAGCTCCGCTTGGATGCTCCAGTGACCGTCAGGCCCTGTGAGCGAAGCGAACAGGGACTTAGAAGTACCGCGCCAGCTGGATGAAGAGGGTCGGGCCGGAGCCGAGCGTGAAGCCCTGCAGTCCGCTGGGGATGCCGCCGAACTCGGTGCCGTCGTCGCCCCAGGGCAGACCAATCGCGGTCTGCAGCGTCATGTTCTGCGCGAGGTCGTTCTGCGCCACGATCTGCAGCAGGCCACTCGTGTCGCGCACGTTCACGAAGAGGTTCGGCGTGAGGATGAACAGCGGCGTCAGCTCGATCGAGAGGCTGCCCGCGGCGTACAGCCGCCCCAGCGTGAACAGCTCGAAGCGGCTGATGCGCTCGAGCAGCTCCGGGTTCGCGGCGAGGGCTTCGGCCGAGTAGTCGCGCCCGTCCTGACCGAAGCCGTTGAGGAACCCCTCGAAGAAGCCGGTCACGTTCTTGCCGCCCCAGACCCACGAATAGGTGGCGCCCGCGACCGCCGACGTCGTGGTGCCGCGATCGGTGTCGGCCACCACCACGTCGCCGCGCACGACGGCGCCCCCCACGCTGAGGCTGCCACCCACCGCGTAGAGATCGTCGCCGTAGTGGCGCGCCGCGAGCACGTCGACCTCACCCCGCCCGAAGAGGCCGTGGTACTTGAGCGCGATGGAGTCGACATCGGAGTCGTGGCGACGTGTCAGCGGGTCGCGACGGACCACCCACACCGCCTGCACGTCGTCTCCGCGCGGCAGCAGGTGCTGGGCGTACAACATGTCGTCGCCGGGTTTGTACTCGGTGTCGACGGCGGCCGGGCTGAACGGGTTGAACACGTCCATCGGCTGATAGGCGAAGCCATTACCCCACGACACGGCCTGGCGCCCGAGCCGGAGCACGTTGCGCCGGCCCGTGTAGCCGACGGAGAGGCGGTCGAACCGCGAGAGGATCGCCGACGAGCCCCGGTCCCGATGCACCTGGGTCAGGTCGAAGTAGCGGAAGCGGTCGTCCTGATAGCGCAGGATGCCGAGCCCCGGGGCGGCGTTCGCAAACCCGCGCGTGAACTCGATCTGGTCGCCAAAGAGCCCGACGACGTGCCCCTGCACCTCGAAGTCGATGCGGCCGAAGTCGACTCCGAGATTGATGCGCGCGTCGACGTTCGTGTCGACGGCCTCCGCATCGAGCACCTGCCGAATGAGGCTGCTTTCGGGGTAGGTGATCGCCACGGCCTGGGGCTTCACGTGGCCGGTGACCTCCACCTTGCGGCCACCGCCTCTCCGTGCCTCACGCCGCGCGCGCGTCTGCGCTGGGGCGGGCCGCTCCTGCGGTGGTTCTCCAGTGCGCGTGCTGCTTCGCCCGAGAAGGACGAAGTCCTCGATCTGATCGAAGAGCGCAACCGCCGAAAGCTCCGACGACGCGTCCCCCGCGACCCGACTCGGCTCGTCCGCATCTTGGGCGCCTTCCTCCTGCGCACCCGCCGCCGAAACATGGAGGGCGACGAGGAGAAGGACCACTCCGAAGAGCGCCACAGGGCGAGGCCGGGCTGCGCGACGCGTCACGAAGCGACCGGCTCCGGCGGTCCGTCGCCGACGATGCGCCCGTCGAGGAGGCGGATCTGGCGCTGGGTGAAGCTCATGACGCGGCGGTCGTGGGTGGCAATCACGAACGTGGTGCCCTTCTTCTCGTTGAGCTCCTGGAAGAGCTCCATGAGCTGATCTGACGTCTGGGAATCGAGGTTCGCCGTGGGCTCGTCGGCGAGCACGAGCGCTGGCTCCGAGACGATGGCGCGCGCCACGGCCACACGCTGCTGCTGCCCGCCCGACATCTGCGCAGGCCGACGGTCGCCGAGCCCCTCGAGACCAACCTCGGCGAGCGCCCGCTCGGCGCGCTCGCGCCGTTCTTCCGCCGGCACCCCCTGCACCTGCATGACGAACTCGACGTTCTCGCGTGCCGACAGGACGGGGATGAGGTTGTAGGCCTGGAAGACGAAGCCGATCTTGTGCAGCCGCAGCTGCGCCCGCTCGCCTTTGCTCATGCCGTCGATGCGCTCGCCCGCCACCTTGATCTCGCCGCTGTCCGGCTGATCGAGGCCGCCGATCGCGTTGAGGAGCGTGGTCTTGCCGCCCCCCGAGGGTGCCGACAGGCAGGCGAACTCGCCGTCTTCGATGGTGAGGTCGACATGGTCGAGCCCGACGACGCGGAGATCTCCCTGGGAGTAGGTCTTGCACAGGTCGCGGCATTCCACTGCGGTCATCTGCTGGTCCCCTTCGCACGCGGGTTGGATGGACGGTCTTGGGCTGGCAGGGTTCGGACGGGAAGAGGGTCACGGAGTGTCATGTCTTGCTGATCGCCTCCACGGGCTCGAGGCGCGACGCGCGCCAAGCCGGAGAGATGCTGGCGAAGAAGCCCAGCACGAGAACGAGAACGTTCGCCACGATCACGTCCTGCAGCTGCAGCGACGGGACGAGCGTGGTGCCCGCTCCCATGTCGGCGAGACCTTCGGCGAACGCGGTGAGGTCGATCCCGTCTCGGATCGGCAGAATGGTGAGCCACGCGATGACGTTGCCGACGACGAGCCCCGTTCCGAGAAGCAGGATCGCCTCCGCGAGGATCTGCGCCATGACGTTCTTCGGCGTCACTCCCAGCGCCAGCATGAGCCCGATCTCGCGCACCCGCTCGTACACCGCCATCACCAGGGTGTTCGCCAGACCGAAAGCCAGCACCAGGAAGATGATGACCACGAAGATCACCACCACGCTGTCCATCATGGACTGCATGGTGGCGAGGTACGTGTCCACCTCGTACCACGGCGCCACCTCCACGTCGGCGGGGGCGGCGGCACGGACACGCTCGTAGATGGGGTCGACCTGCCGGTAGTCGGGGGCGGCGATCGCGATCTCCGACGTCCGGTCGCCGATCCGGAGCAGCTTCTGCACGGTCTTCTCCCCGGCGAACGCAAAACCCAGCTCCTGCGCTTCGAGCTCGGAGTCGAAGATGCCGACGACCCGGAAGCCGCGCTCCGCGATCTCGTTGTCGGGGTCCTGCGACATCACGACCACGCGCTTGCCGAGCTCGGTCTCCAGGCGCTCGGCCAGCTTGCGTCCCAGGATCAGGCCTTTGTCGTCGGCCGACTCCAGGTGCCGCCCATCGGAGACGTCGTCGGCGATGAAGGAGATGTCCCGCTCCGCCTCCGGGTCGATACCCACCAGGGTGACGCCCCGCGTGTCGCGCTCACTGGAGATGACGGCCGGCACCCGCACCCGCTGGCTCCAGGCCGGGATCTCCTCCGACGCGAGCGCCGCGAGGAGCTCTTCGCTCGGGGGGTCCATCAGCGTGGCGACGCTCGGGTCTTCGCGGAAGCCGGGATGGTGGATCTGCACGTGCCCCGGCAGCGCGCGAATGCCGTCCTGCACGACGCCCCCCACGAGACCACGCGTGAGAGCGGTCATGAGGATCATCGCCCAGGCGCCGAGAACGACCGCCGCCAGCATGATCAGAGTGCGGCGCTTGTTGCGCCAGAGATTGCGCCAGCCGAGCTGGGCCGCGAGCCGGAGGGTCTCCGCCAGCTTCATCCTGCCGACCTCATGGCCTCGACGGGCTCCAGCGAGCGCAGGCGGAGCGCCGGGTAGATCGACGAGACGATGCTCGCCAGGAAGACCAGGACCGGGCCGATCGTCGTTCCGAGGGGCGAGAACTGGGGGTAGATCCGGTTCGGCAGGCCGTACTGCGCCGTCATCTCCTCGAGCCCGGGGAAGGCGATGCCGACACGGCTCGTGATCAGCAGGAACGTGAGGCCCAGGGCGATCCCCAGCACCGCACCGAGGAAGCCGAGCATCACGGTCTCGAGCACGACCAGGCGGCCGAGGCGGCCCGGCCCGACGCCCAGCGCCGTGACCACGCCAAACTCCTTCGTGCGCTCGAGAACGGACATCAGCTGCGTGTTGAGCACGCTGAAGGCGACGAGCACGATGAGGATGGAGTACACGAACACGGCGCCGGTGAGGTCGGCTTCGATCGACTGCCGCAGCCCCGGCTGCAGCGCGTCCCAGTCGCGGACGGCCAGACCCTCGCCCTCGGGCAGGAGCTGCTCCGCGCGCTCGACCAGGGGCGGAACGTCGCCGAAGCTCGCGGCGCGGACCACCACACTGTGGCCGGCCCCATCCATGGTGAACACGTCCTGGAAGTAGCCGAGCGGCACCTCGATGAAGCTGCGATCGAGATCCGGCATGCCGCTCGAGAAGATGCCCACCACCTCGACGACACCGGCCGCGAACGAGCCGTCGCGCCCGGTGCCCAGGAGGGTGAGCTCGTCGCCCAGGCCCGCCCGGAGGTTGCGGGCGAGGAGGGAGCCGACGACGACCTCGGCGGCGTTCGGGTCGTCGAAGAAGCGGCCTTCCTTGACGAGCTCCGGGATGGTCGACACGAGTGGCTCGTACTGGGGCTCGACGCCGATGACCTGGACGCCGTAGCTGCGGTCTTCACTCGACGCGAGCGCAAACGCCGCACCCCGAGCCGACACGGTCTCCATTTCGAAGTCGGCGCGGATCGTCTGTGCGAGCCCCATCACGTCGGGCACGCTCTGCCGCAGCTTCTGCTCGTCGAGGTAGTCGGCCTGCTGCACCTGCAGGTGGCCGCTGAAGGGGCGGACTCCAGCGTCCAGCATCATCTGGTACATGCCCAGCTGCAGCGACAGGAGAAAGACCATGAA
Source organism: Candidatus Multivoraceae bacterium (assembly GCA_965223385.1). Taxonomy (GTDB): domain Bacteria; phylum Acidobacteriota; class Thermoanaerobaculia; order Multivoradales; family Multivoraceae; genus JBCCLJ01. Next base: position 192,444 of record CBDCWR010000007.1, read on the forward strand.
GCCATTGGCGAAAACCATCGCACCCACCGTCAGCCAGGTGCGGCGCGGCTGGCGCCACAGGTTGCGCCACGCCATCTGCACGTCGATCGGCATTGCTACTCCCTCGGGTTCCGGAGGTTGGACAGGGTGAACATGCTCGCGTCGAGCTCCACGTCGAAGTCGAGCGCCTCATACAGGATCTCGGTCCACTCGTCGGGCGTGTTTGTCTCGGCCATGCGCATGCGGATCGCCATGGGGCGCCCCCCCAGCACACCGACCTCGAGCGCTTCCATGCGCTTCACGAGCTCGCCGTCCTGGTCGTAGAACTCCTGCGAGAGGAGCACGAAGTCGTCGCGGATCTTGAGGATCTCTTTACCCCATACGACGGCCGAGTCTTCGTGGGGAACCGACTCGATGACGTGCACCACCTGGCCCTCGTGCTCCTCGGGCTCGAGCTCGGTGTGGGTGTACTCGTAGACGATGTCGGTGGAGCGGGAGACGTCCTTGTTCGAGAAGTCGGAGCCCATCCAGGCCTGATTCATCATCGACGACGGGATCTTGATGACGCGGTTGATCTTGGGCGCGTAGCTCCACATGTCGTCGTCTTTGGTCAGCGTGCCGTTGCCGGCGTCCTTGCGCGGAGCCGTCACTCGCACGAGCGCCTCGTCGTCGCCCGCGGTCCAGGCGCGCATCGACATCGAGCGCTCCCAGTCGGGTCGATGGATCGTCATCGTCATCTCACCGTAGGAGCTCTTGCCGCGCTGCTGCTCCCACGCGCGCTTGACGATCTCCGGTGCCTCCTGCGCGGCGAGCGGCGCATACGAGCCGAGCGCCAGCAGGAGCGCGACCGCCGACGCGTGTAGCACTCCGCGCGGGGAGTTGGGGCAAAAACGGAGTGCGTTCATCGAAAGTCTCCATCTCCCCGAAGGGAGGTCTGTTGAGCCGACCGGAGCCGGCAGAGGCGCGCTCCAGATCGAGTTGAGGTGGAACGACCTCGGTGACGTGTGCGCACGACTAGACCGCCTCCACCATGCGCCGCACCGTCTGAAAGACGGTCGCCGTGTGCTCGAGCCGCTGGGCTTCACTCAGCGAGAGGGCCCTCCCACTCGTCCACGAACCACTGGTCGCTGCCTTCGAGCGCGCCGGCAACGAGGCGCTCCTGCAGGGCGATCGGAAGATCGCTGCGTACGGCCTCGAGAGCACGCCCGCGCTCGAGCAGCATCGCCAGCCACCGGTGGGCGCGGTCGAAGACCTCTTCCACGGCCTGCCGAGCTCTCGGGTCCGCCGGAGGCTGGTAGACGAGCTTGCCGAGGCCGGCGGCCCACGGCATCTCCGAGGTCCGCGGCATCGAGGCCTCGAGAACCGTCCAGAGGGAGTCCCAGAACGTCGGGCCTTCGAGCGCCTCCAGACTGAAGTCGATCTGACCCACGCCCGCCTCGGAGGCGAACTTCATCACGGTCGCGAACAGATCCGCCTTGTCGTCGAAGTAGTAGTAGAACGCCCCCTTGCTGAGGCCTGCCGCACCGAGAATCCGGTTGAGCGACGCGCGATCGTAGCCGTGCTCCGCGAACTCCATCGCCGCACCCTCGAGCAGGGAACGTCGTTTTGCGGTGTCCAGGTTGTCGAATCGGGGGCGTGGCATGGCGGGCGGAAGGAGCTAGACCGTGCGGTTAGACCAGGTGGTCTATATTAGCCGGTCTAGCTCAGCCTTCGCAAGACTTGCGAGACCTCGATGGGGCGGGTCGCAAACGGCAGTGCCATTGGTTGGCACGGCGCGCACCCCGAAGCACCCAAAAAGTGGCCTGGGAGCTCTGGCTCGACCCGCTGGGTCGTTCGTTGGCGGGCCTGTGCACCCAGGCACCGCTGGTACACCTCTTGCTCTCTTCTATCGCGCGCCCCTGGTGCAGCGGGCGGGAGCGAGGGACATGAAGCAGGTCGAAGGCACACTCCGTCTGGCGGACGAACCCCGGGGATCCGAGTGGTTCGACGGCGACTGGCTGCTCGAAGGTTTCTTCGACGGCAGCGGCAAGCGGGTCCGGACACATCCCCTCACCTTCCCGTGCCGCGTCGGGCGCAACGGCGGGCTCACCGTGACGCTGCCGTTTGCCTCCGTCTCGAGCGAGCACGCCGAGCTCTACCTCGCCGCGGGTGAGCTCCACCTGCGCGACCTCGGGTCGACGAACGGCACCTTCCTCAACCACGAGCGCGTCACGGAGCCGGTCGTGTGCCGCGACGGCGACGTCATTCACTTCGGCCGACACGAAGTGCGCCTCGTGCGACAGGAAGCGGTGCTTCCGGAGGACGCAATCGGCACCGGCACCGTGGAGCTGGACCTGAGCCAGGGCAGTCTGCCGAATCAGTTGCTCCTGGGTATCCGCAAGATGGACGATCTGCTGCGGAGCCGGAGCCTGGAGGCGCACTTCCAGCCGGTCGTGGATCTCGAGGCGCGATCGAACCGCGGCTACGAGGTGCTCGGTCGCGGTCGCCACAGCGATCTGCCGCAGGCCCCCTACGAGCTCTTCAAGATCGCAGAGGAGGTCGGCCTCGAGGCGCGGCTCAGCGAGAGCTTCCGCGACGTCGGTCTCGAGGCCGGCGCCGTACTTCCAGCCGACGCCCCGCTCTACCTCAACACGCACCCGGCGGAGCTGTGCAGCCCGGACGAGCTCTTCGCTTCCCTCGCCGAACTGCGCGACCGCCACCCGCAGGTGCCGCTCGTGCTCGAAGTGCACGAGAGTGCCGCGGTCGGCTCCCAGACGATGAAGCTGCTCCAGGGGCAGCTCCAGCAGCTCGACATCCAGCTCGCGTACGACGACTTCGGCGCCGGCCAGTCCCGGCTCGCCGAGCTCCTCGAAGTTCCCCCCGAGGTGGTCAAGTTCGACATGTCGATCGTGCGAGGCCTGCACATCGCGCAGGCGAGCAAGGTCGCCATGATCGGCTCGCTCATCAAGATGTTGCGCGACGAGGGCGTGCGCTGCCTCGCCGAAGGCGTGGAGACCGAGCTCGAAGCCGCCGCGTGCCTCAACCTCGGCTTCGAGCTCGCGCAGGGATTCCTCTTCGGCAAGCCGCAGCCCGCGGCCTGCTGGGCCTAGGGGCTGCTGCTCGGCACCCTCTCCAGCTGCGGTCAGTCGCGGTCGGTGCCGGTGCCCTTGTCGTCGAGGTCCGCTTCCAGGATCCGCGCGCCTTTCATGATGCCGCCGAACGAGTAGTTGCCTTCGTGGCACGCGTACTCGTACAGCTTGTAGGGCGTCGCGGGCCACGGGTACTCGCCGCTCCAGCTCGAGGCGTAGTTCGGATCGTGCACCGTGAACTTGTAGCGCAGCGTGTCGCCGTCGATGCGCGAGAACCGCTCCACCACGCGCAGGTCGCTCGCCGTGCGCGGATCGCCGGTCTTCTCGAGGAAGTTCGACGTCTCGACGACGAGCTCGTCCCCCTCCCACCGGGCGACCGAGTGACCATTCCAGGTGGGGGGTAGAGACGGATCGAGCTCTGCCCCGATGGGGATGATGCGCGTGTCGTGCATCCACTCGATGTTCATCATCACGAAGTCGTCGGTCTGCACGATGCGCTTGAGGTTGTTGTACATGCCGGGCCGGATCGGCGGGCTCGACGCACCCCGCGCCAGCAGGCACCGTTCCGCCAGCGGGCGCAGCTCCGGGTCGTCGTAGGGGCCCACTTCGAGCCCCTCTTCGATCCACCACGCCGTGCCGGTGTTCTCGTGGCGGAACGCGGCGACGCGGGCGGTGCGCCGGCGACCCTCGTCGCTCAGCTGCGGGTACTGACCGTTCGGCGGATCCGTGATGATGGACGTGCGGTGCTTGCCGTCGAGCGTGAAGGTGTTCTCGCCGATGTCGACATAAAACGCGTTGTAGCCGCCGACCTTGCCCGCCGCCCCGGTGAACTCGGGGGCGTAGATGCCCACCCCGCCCTCCGGAGGGGCCTCACGGTCGGGGTCACTCGGCTGGTGGTCCTTCTGGAAGTTCGTGCGCCAGTGCTCGGCGATCTTCTGGGCCTCGTCCGCGGTGAGTGCGAGCCGGTCGCCGTACTGCGGCGGCCGCACCATGGGTGTGAGTGTCGCGATGTCGTACATGCCGGAGAGGTCGGGCTTGCCGTCGGCGCGGCGTGGAATGTCGTCCTGGGCGACGGCGGGAGCGCCGAGGAGCGCACAGGTCACGAGGAAGAGAACGAGCGTCCGAGGAGAGAGCGAGAGTTGCGACATCGCGAGCTCCTGAGGTCGTGGGACTCCGCAGCGACGCTGCGGAACGGTCTGCCTTGGGAAGATCTCCAAGTATAGAGATCGGCGCCCACACCGCGCGCGTTCCGCTCCACATGCGAGCGTTACACTGACCGCTCGATCGCACACCCCGGGAGAACGTGATGACCGAGCTGGGAGACAACGCGCCGTTTTTCGAGCTGGTCGGCAACGTGCGCGCCATGCGCAAGCTGAAACCGGACCCCGTGCCCGACGACGTGCTCGAGAAGGTGCTCGAGGCGGGAGTCCAGGCACCCTCCGGCATGAACCAGCAGCCGTGGGCGTTCGTCGTGGTGCGCGAGCCAGAGGCGAAGTCCTGGTTCGCCGAGCGCTACCGAAGTGCCATGGAGACGCGGTTCGAGGGGCTGTTCTCCATGGACCCGGACGACGACTCGCCGTTCGCCCGGCAGGCGAAGGCGATCCGCCACCAGCTCGAGCACATGCACGAGACCCCCGTCCTGCTCTTCGTGTGCGGCGAGCGCGACTGGCCGTTCAAAGTGCCGCAGGAGGACCGCGTCGGTCTTGCGCCCCCGAACTACGGCGCCGTCTACCCGTGCGTGCAGAACATCCTGCTCGCCTGCCGCGCGGTCGGCCTCGGCGCTTCGCTGACGACGATGCACCAGGTGTTCGAGGACGAGCTCCACGAGGTCCTGGAGATCCCGACCACGTATGGCGTCGTGGTGACGATGCCCATCGGCTACCCGCTCGGCAACTTCGGCCCCGTGCGCCGCAAGCCCGCCCTGTCGAAGACCCACCTCGAGCGCTGGGGCAACATCGCGCGCCCGCTCGAGTGACGCCCTCCAGTGTTCAAGGCGTGCCACCACGCGCTAGGCTCGACGGTGCGACCACTCACTCGACCTGCCTTCACCCAGACCCTCGAACCGAGGAGGCACCATGACGCACCCCGCTACGGCACCCCACCCGAATCCCGAGATGCTGCGCCTGCCGGCAACCCTGGCTCTCGTGCTGGCGCTCGTCGTGGCGCCGTGGCTTGCGGCCCAGAGCCCTCACGAACCGGCGGACGTGAAGGAGCTCGACTGGGGCAAGACACCCAACGTCACGCAGCTGGGCACCCTCTTCTTCGCCGGCCAGATCGACGAAGAAGGGCTCCAGCGCGCCAAAGACGCCGGTGTGACGCTGGTGCTCAACCTCCGCAGTCCCGACGAGCACGACTGGGACGAGGAGAGCGCCGTCGAAGGAGCGGGGCTCCAGTACGCCAACGTGCCGATCACCGGCGCCGGATTCACTCCCGACGCCGTCGCCGAGATCGAGGCGCTGGTAAAGGAGCATCAGGCGCAAGGTGTGCTGGTGCACTGCGCCAGCTCGAACCGGGTCGGCGGCTGGCTCACCACCCACATGGTGACGCAGCACGGGGAAGACCTCGAGACCGCTCTGGAGTTCGGACGTCGCGCCGGGATGAAGAGCCCCGCCGTCGAGAAGCGGGCCCGCGACTACCTCGATGGGCTCGATCGCTGATCGTTGGCGAGGGGGCGAGCGCGCCACACGGCGCACGGCCCTCCGCAGCGCCCTTGCGCTCGGCATCGCCGCAATCTGCGGCGCCTGCGCGCCCCGCGCGGAGCCGGAAGACGCCTTGAACTGGCCCGACACCAAGGAGCTCGTGCGCTCGACGTTCCCGGAGGCGCCCCAGCTGTCCGTGGGCGAGCTCGCGCGCCGGCTGCAGACGACGACCGAGGACGAGCGACCTGTCCTGATCGACGTGCGCGACGCCGAAGAGTACGCCGTGAGCCACCTGCCGGGTGCCGTCCACGCGCAGGGTCGCGCCGTCGAAACCCTCGTCCGAGATGCCGGGCCCGCACGCGACGTGGTGCTCTACTGCTCGGTGGGCTACCGCTCGTCCAAGGCAGCCCAGAGGCTCCAGCGCAAAGGCCACGGCAACGTGCAGAACCTCGAAGGATCGATCTTCGAGTGGGCCAACGACGGACACCCCGTCGTCCGCGGTGCGCCCGGGTCGGAGACGCCGACTGACGCCGTCCATCCGTTCGACGACGAGTGGGGGGCCCTCCTGCACGAAGAGCTCCGTAGCTACGACCCGCGCCCGCTGGAGTGAGCCGGCGTCAAGCGGACGCGTCCGCCAGCGTCTCGGCCAGCATGTCGAGCTGGATGTCGAGCCCTTTCTTCACGCCGCCGCCGAGCAACATCATCACGCGGAAGATCGGCACGTGCCACGTGCCGCGGCGAATGTCGGTGGTGCCTTCGATCGTGACCTGCGTGCCGCCGTCCTTCTCGTCGAGCACGTAGATCCAGGTGCTGGTCATGGGCACTGCCCGGGACCTCATTGCGCGGGTCATCGTGTGCGGTCGCTCGGACTCGGTCGTCGTCACCTCGATCTTCTCGCCGTGTCGCATCTGCTCCACCCAACAGGGGAGGCCCTCGCGGGCGGGGAGGTCCTCGAAGCTGTCGGCCATCTTCCCGGTCATGGGATGCGCCCGGTAGTCCTCGAGGCTCGCCCACACCTCTTCCGGCGATCGGTCGTAGGTGCGGTAGGCGCGACCTTCGTAGCGCTCCGGCATGAGCAGGCCGATCAAGACGATCAGAACCAACAGACCGACGACGGCGAGGGCGATGATCGCGAGGGTCGGCATCTCGAGCTCCTTGGCTGGTGGGGGGCGTGTGGACCAGCCTATCGGGTGGGCTGAGGTGGACCCTCGCGTTGCTACCATCCGGCTCGACATGGACTACATCTCGAGCAAGACCCCCACCGAGCACTTCGACGTGCTGATCATCGGCGCCGGCATCTCCGGCATCGGCTCCGCCGTCCACCTCGGCAAGCGTTGCCCCGACAAGACCTGGGCAATCCTCGAGAGCCGCACGAGCTTCGGCGGCACGTGGGACCTCTTCCGCTACCCCGGCATCCGCTCCGACAGCGACATGTCCACGCTCGGGTTCGAGTTCAAGCCGTGGACCGACGAGAAGGTGATCGCCGACGGTCCGCGGATCCTCGAGTACCTCCAGCAGACGATGCGCGAGCACGACATCGAGCGGCACGTGCGCTTCCAGCACGCCGTGCAGCGCGCCGCCTGGTCTTCGGAGACGTCGCGCTGGACCGTGTACGCGCTCGACCGCGGCACGGGAGAGCCGGTGGTGCTCACCTGCAACGTCCTGCACATGTGCACCGGCTACTACGACTACGAGCAGGGCCACGCACCGCGATTCGAAGGGCAGGACAACTTCCAGGGTGAGCTGATTCACCCCCAGTTCTGGCCCGAGGAGACCACCCTCGAGGGCAAGCGCGTCGTCGTCATCGGCTCCGGCGCCACCGCCATGACCATCGTGCCCGCGATCGCGGACCAGGTGGAGCACGTGACCATGCTCCAGCGCTCACCGACGTACGTGGTCGCCCAGCCGAATCGCGACCGCGTGGCGCAGGTGCTCTTCCGGCTGCTCCCGGACGGGCTTGCCCACCGCCTCAACCGCTGGAAGAACGCGCTCTTCGCCGTGCTGCTCTACCGCTACTGCCAGGCGCGACCGGAGAAGGCCGCGCGGCTCCTCATCGGCCGCGTGCGGAAAGCGCTCGGCCCCGACTTCGATGTCGAAAGGCACTTCGTGCCAACCTACGGGCCGTGGGATCAGCGCCTCTGTCTCCTGCCGGACGGCGATCTCTTCGACGCGCTCGGCAAAGGCCAGGCATCGGTCGTCACGGACCACATCGACCGCTTCACGCCCTCGGGCATCCGCCTGAAGTCGGGGGACGAGCTCGAGGCGGACGTCATCGTCACGGCCACGGGGCTGAAGCTCCGGCTGCTCGCCGGGATCGAGCTCTCCGTGGACGGGGAGACGCGCGACCTGCGCAACCTCATCAGCTACAAGGGCGTCATGTTCGGCAACCTGCCCAACCTGACGAACAGCATGGGCTACACCAACGCCTCGTGGACCCTCAAGGCAGACCTGATCTCCGGCTATCTGTGCCGCCTGCTCCGACACATGGATCGCACCGGCACCACGAAGTTCGAGGCCGTGCAGCGCGACCCGGACATGCCGACGCAGCCGTTCATGGACCTCACGTCGGGCTACGTCACCCGGTCGGCCGAGGAGCTGCCGAAGCAGGGCCTGCGCGCGCCGTGGCGCCTGCACCAGAACTACCTGCGCGACGTGCGCATCCTGAAGTTCGGCAGGCTGGACGACGGCGTGCTCACCTTCACGGCGGCACGCGCCGGAACCGCGGAAGAGGTCGAGGAGGAGCTCGAGGGAGTCGCCTGACCCGAAGATCCGCGATGCCAGAGGCTTTGGAGCTGCAGGCGAGAGCCACCTGCTCCGCAGCCGAGCCTCCGCGCGACGCTACTTCCCCGGAGCGGCAAGCGACACGGCGATCACCTTCTCGTCGTTGCGCACGAAGATGTGGCGGTTGGCAAACGCGGGGTGGCCCCAGTGGACAAACGCCTCGGCAAACCGTCGCGGGCCGAACCCCGCGTTGATCGTGGGCTTCAGGAGATGTGTCCTGCTCAGCTCCTGGTACGCCTCCCGGTCCACACGGTAGAAGACGACGTCGCCCGTGTCGGTGAAGGCGACGTACCGATCCCCCTGCCGCACGGAGAAGGCCGCGCCCCAACGCCCCTGGCGCGCGAACGTCTTGTCCTCCCAGATGCGCTCACCCGTGGCGGCGTCGAGCGCGCGGAGCTCGCCGTAGCTGTCGATGCCCCAGATGGTGTCGCCGTCGAACAGCGGGGTCGTGATGAGTGAGTGGAGACCGTCCGTCTTGCCGGGCATCTCGCTTTCGCCCTTCTTGCGCCACAGCTCGGTGGCCGTGTAACCGCCGTCATCGTCCCTTCCGAGCTGGAGCATCAGCGAGCCACCGTAGAACTGGGTCAGGAAGAGACGGTCTTTGGCCACCACCGGCGTCGCCACGGAAAGCGTGTCTTTGGCCTCGTACTCGAAGGTCCAGAGCTCCTCGCCAGAGTCCGGATCGAGCGCACTGATGGCGAGGGGGTGCCAGATGAGCATCTGCTCGCGCCCTGCTGCCTGGACGATGGTGGGCGTGGCGTAGCCCGGCTCGGAGCGCACACCGAGCGAGCGCCACAGCTCTTCTCCGGTCTTGCGATCGAACGCCATCACGAGAGCATCCGGCTCGCCCCCGACGAGCGCGATCAGCTTCTCGCCCCGCACGATCGGCGCGCTCGAGAAGCCGAAGATCGGCACACCGACGTCGTAGTCGTTCGGGTAGCTCTTGCGCCAGACGACCTCGCCTGAGTCCACCTTCATCGCAACCAGGTCGCCGGCGGCACCCAGCACGTAGACGCGCTCTTCGTCGACGGTCGGCGTCGCCCGCGGACCGTCGGCGTAGGAGCCCATGATCGCGGAGTAGTTCACGTCCCAGCTGGCAGCCCAGAGCTGCTCTCCTGTCTGCTCGTCGAAGGCCAGCAGCCGCTCGGTGCCGCTGATCCGGCTGCGGTCTTCGTTGCGCTCGTAGTCGGCCACGAAGACACGCCCGTCGCGCACCGCCGGGCCGGCGTAGCCCTTCTTGACCGGTGCCTCCCAGCGCACGGCGAGACCACCTTCCGGGAGCTCTTCGAGGATGCCGTCCTCGGTCCACACAGCGTGACCGTCGGCTCCACGGAAGGCGGGCCAGTCTTCGGCTCCGAGCCCCGAAACCGAGAGAACACCAAAAGCTGCAGCAGCGATCCAGATCTTCATCGCGAGCTCCTCTCGTTCCAAGGATCTCACGTCGGCCGACACCCGGGCTCGTGCGTCCGCCTCAGCCGGCGCCGAGATCCCCGAACCACTTGCCGAAGGCGACCTCGAAGTAGTTCGGGCTGAAGAGGGTCCACGTGCCGAGCGAGGCTGGCACTTCGAACGCCGCGGCGACCTCCTGGACGCTCTTCCCCGCCTCCACGCCGGCGCGAGCGGCGGCTTCCACCTCTCCGAGGAGGGACGCGAACCGGTCGAGGTCGGCCTTCGCCGGCCGCTCGCCGTGGCCCGCCACGAGCACTTCGGGTGCGCCTGCCACCAGCGTCTCCACGCTCTTCATCAGCTCCAGCGGCCGCGCGTCCATGAAGTTGGGAAAGAGGCCGTTCCAAACCAGGTCGCCGAAGAACGTGGCGTCGTCGTTCACGCGGGTGACCAGGTCGCTTCCGGTGTGCCCGGAGAGGGCGGTCAGCGTGACCTGCGAGTCTGCCAGCGAAAGCTCCGCGCTCCCGTCGACCAGACGGGCCTCTTCGAGCAGCGCGGCGGCAGCCGAGCCTTCGGGCACCTGGATGCGCGCGCGCATCGCCTCCGTGGTCCACACCTGCGGCGGCTCGGAGAGTGCCGCGAAGGCCCCGAGGCCGCCGACGTGGTCGCCGTGGTGATGGCTGAGCACGACGTCGCTCGGGAGGCGGCCCGTCTGCGTGCGGATCTGTTCGAGCACCCACTCGGCGCCCACCGGCTGACCAAACGCCTCCACACACACGACGCGCTCGCCGCCGGCGACGAAGCCGCCGTTGCAGATCGTGTCGAAGCCTCCCTCGAGAGGCTTCGAGGTGAGCGTCCACAAACCGTCTCGGGCCTTCTCGAGCCGCGCCGACGCGGTCTCCGCGACGACGTTGTCCTGCGCGGACGCCCACCGCGGAGCTGCGCCGCAGGCGGTCGCCAGCGCGCCCCAGGCGAGAACGTCGCGGCGCGACGGCGACGAGCATCTGAGCCGAGCGGGTCGAGGCATGGTGCTACTCCAGGTACGTCTCGGGCGAGGCCTCGAACGATGTCACACACCCGGGCGTCGCGAAGGCGTAGATCTTGTTCTCGTGCACGGAGAAGAGCGAGGGGTCGATCGACGCTCCGGCCACCACCGGGCAGGTCTCGTTCTGGATCTCGAAGCGCTCGGGCGACTCTTCGAACTCCTTGCGCGACGGCTCGCTCACGAACTGATAGCGCAGCCCCCCGACCGTCATCTCGATCTCCGGCTTGCCGAGCTCCTCGCGACCTTCGGCCAGGAGCACGGGATCGAGGCCGCGCAGAGCAAGCGGCGCGGCGGGGGTCTCCTCTTGCTCCCCGGCCGCAGCCTGCGCGTGGGCGCTGGCACTGAGCCACGGCCGCGCCCCGGGCAGTGACGTCGGCAACGTGCCCTCGGGAGCCGCATCGACCAGCATCGGGTAGAACTGGAGGAAGACGTTGTCGTAGCCGGCGTGCTCCACGTGGCAGCTGTGGCAGGAGCGGGCAGGCAGCGGACTTGCCGTCTCGCGCAGGCCACCCGGAGCGCCGAAGTCGTAGTAGGCCCACGTCTCGTCAACCCGCGAGGAGTCCTTCACGGCGAGCTCCACCGCGTGCAGCGTGGACGCGTACTGCCCCTTGCGCGACGGCAGCGCCCCTTCTCCGATTCCGTGCAGGAGGAGTGCGAGCATCGTTCCCTCACGAAACGTCCCCGTCTCCTTGAAGTGGGCGTAAGCCGACGGCTCGATGAGCGTGTGGTGGAACATGTTCGACCCGGTGCCGCCCTCGGTGTACGACAGCGAAAGCGAGGAGCCGGCGAAGACCCACTGGTCGAAGTTCTCCGGCAGCTTCAGCTTGCGCTCGGCGTCGTACTCGGGCATCACCGGCGCGGGACCGTCGTTGCCGGCCGCGCCGAGTGCGATCGCGGCGCAGACGCAGAGGAGGACGGCGCGCACGAGCGCGGGCGGGTTTCGGAAGCGGAGCTCTGAGATCATGGACCCATCTCCAGTGGTTGGGCCTGCCGGGCGGCAGGCGGTCTTTGTGATCGTCGCCTGTTCCTACGCGCCAGGGAAGAGGCCGCTTCACGCTTTGCAGCGAGAGGACGCGCCGGCGCAGGGAGGGGACCAGGGCAAGAGGAGTCCAGCTGCCGCGTGGGTGCCCGCTGCACGGAGGGCGCCGTTCGCTGCACGTGGGAGAACGCACCGCCCCGCACCACGTATGGTGTAGACGTGAGCCAGGCCGCCCCACCCCCGCACGCGGGAGATCGAGCCTTCTGGACGCTGCGACGGGTCCTCCTCGTCGCGTCCGTCGTGCTGGCAGCCGCGACTCTCGTCGCAGCCCAGACGTACCTCTCGATGCTGCACCACGGCCACGACTGGTGGCTGCTGTTCTCGTGGCAGGCCCTCTCCTGGGCCTTCTGGGGCTTCCTCGCGCGCGCCGTGATTCTGCGCGGCGAGCGCGACTTTCAGCGCGGCTCCGCGCGTACCCGCTCGATCGACGGCGCCCTGTGCCTGGCGGTGGCCGCCACGCACACGTTGCTGTCCGCCGGCATTCTGGTCCTGCTCCAGCCCTTCCAGCCGATCCAGACGATGGACTTGCGGGCCGCGGTCAACTACCTGCTGGTGCCGTGGACCCTGGTCGACGCGCTCCTCTACGCCCTCCTCTACTTCCTCGGTCGTTCGTGGGCGAGCCAGGCGCACGCCCGCGCGCTCGCACTACGCGAGTCGCGCCTCGAGACGGAGCTGGCGCGGGCCCAGCTCGAGGCCCTGCGACTCAAGATGCAGCCGCACTTCCTGTTCAACACGCTCAACTCCATCGCCGCCCTCGTGCGCAAGGGCTCCAACCCCGAGGCGCTGGAGATGGTGCTGGGCCTGAGCCTGCTCCTGCGCCGCAGCCTCGACCGCTCGGACGAGCAGCAGGTCACCCTGCGCGAAGAGCTCGACTTCGCGCGGAGCTACGTCGATCTGCACCTCCGACGTTTCCCGGATCGGCTGCGGTACGAGACCGACGTCCCCGACGAGCTGCTCGAGGAGATGGTGCCAAGCCTGCTGCTGCAGCCACTTCTCGAGAACGCCATCCGGCACGCGGTGGCACCGTCCGACGAGCGCGTCACCGTTCGCCTCGAGGCCTCTCGCGCAAAAGGGGGCGGCCTCCGCCTCGCTGTCACCGACGACGGTCCCGGTCTGCCGACCGACTTCTCCCCGGAGCGCTACGGCGTCGGCCTCGCGACGGTCGATTCGCGTCTTGCCCTCCTCTACGACGACGCGCGACTCCTGCTCGAGACCCGAGCTTCGGGTGGCACGCGCGCCGATGTCGAGCTCCCGGCGCAACTCGCCACGCTACCCGACGTTGCAGAGGGTCTTGCATGAGGGTGCTCGTGGTGGACGACGAGCCACTCGCACGCGAGACGCTCGTCTCCCTGATCGCAGAGGACGAACACCTCGAGCTGGCCGGATCCTGCAGCGACGGCCTCGCCGCCGAGGCCCACGTCCAGCGCGACCCGCCCGACCTCATCTTCCTGGACATCGAGATGCCCCGCCAGAGAGGGATCGAGTTCCTGCGGGGGCTCCGGCAGCGCCCCCTCTGGAGCGAGCGCCTGCGGCCCGAGGTGGTCTTCGTCACCGCGCACGCCGAGCACGCCGCCCTCGCGTTCGAGCTCGAGGCGTCCGACTACCTGCTCAAGCCGTTCTCCGATGCCCGCTTCCGGGAGGTGGTGGAGCGCGCGCGGTGTCGCCAGCGCGACCGGCAGCGCTCTCGGGCGGCTCGCGGCGAAGAGCCTGGGGCCGATCGCCACGACTACCTCGAGCGACTCTCCATCAAGCGACGCGGCAGCCACCTGCTCGTACCGGTGGACGAGGTCGAGTGGATCGAGAGCGACGACTACTGCGTGCGCGTGCACTCCGAGCAGGGAAGCCACCTGCTGCGCGCCAGCCTGAACCTGCTCGAGGAGCGCCTCGACCCCACCCATTTCCTGCGCGTGCACCGCGGCGCGATCGTGCGCCTCGACCGCATCGTGCAGGTGGAGCGCGTGGGCGGCTCCGGGCGCAGTCTGGAGCTCGCTTCCGGAGCCCGCGTGCCGGTCGCGCGCAGCCGGGTCAAAGCCGTGCTCGAGCGCGTGGCGCCGGCACTCGACGTTCGGTAGGTGCGGCCAGCGCGGAGCGAACGCACGCGCCCACTCCGAACGTCGCGCCCGCCTCAGGCGGCGACGCCGGGCTTCACTGGGAGACGGACACGGAACGTGGTGCCTCGGCCGAGCTCGGAGGTCACGTCAATCGTCCCCCGGTGCTTCTCCACCGCGTGCTTCACGATCGCGAGACCCAGGCCGGTCCCGCCCTCGGACCGCCCCCGCCCGCGGTCGACCCGGTAGAAGCGCTCGAAGATGCGAGCCAGCGACGACTCGGGGATCCCGCGGCCCGAGTCGCGCACCTCGAGCGTCGCCTCCGCTCCGTCGGCGTCGAGAGCCAACGAGACGGTGAGCGCGCCCCCCTCGCGGTTGTACTTGATGCCGTTGTCGAGGAGATTGAGGCACAGTTCCGACAGCGCGGCCGGAATGGCCGCCTCGAGTCGAACCGGCTGGATGTCGGTCTCGATCCGGATCCCCTTCTCCGCGGCCCGGGGCAGCACGACCTCGATCCCCTCCGCAAGCACCCCATCCAGCTGGACCGGCTCCCGCTCCTGGGTCGCGTCGGAGTCTTCGAGCCAGCTCAGCTGCAGCAGGTCCGTGAGGAGAGCCTGGAGTCGGTTGCACTGCTGCACGATGCGCCGGACGAATCGGTCGCGCACCTCGGGCTCCTCGACGCCACCGTCCGCCAGGGTCTCCGCGTAGCCTCGGATGGCGGTCAACGGCGTTTTGAGCTCATGGGACACGTTCGCCACCAGATCGCGACGCACCTGCCCCAGGTGCAGGGCCTCCGAGAGATCCCGCGCCGTGAGCACCGCGCCGTTTCCCTCGTCGATCGGCGCACAGGTCGCAGCCACGGTGTGGCCCGTGAGCTCGATCTCGAACTCGAGCTGAATCGGCTTTCGCCCGGCGAGGGTCTGCTCCGAAATGGCGACGGTCTCTCGCTCGGGGAGCCAGTCACCCAGATCGAGACCTTCGGTCCTCGTCCAACCAAACATCTTCTCCGCGGCCGGGTTCGAGCGCACGACCCGACCGTCGGCCGCGAGCACGATGACGCCGTCGGACAGCGACGCGAGGATCGCTTCGAGCGAGCTGCGCTCGGCTTCCAGCTCGTTGACCTTGTCCTCGGCGCGATCGGCCAACAGGTTGAAGGCACGGGTCAACGCGGCAGCCTCCGGAGCACGAGGCTCTTCGAGTCGAGGTGTCGGTTCGCCGGGAGCAACCCCCTCTGCGTGCCGGACCAGCTGCGCCAGCGGCCGAAACAGATCGAAGTGGAACCACAGGGCCACCATGCCCATGGCCAGCATGGCCGCGAGAACGGAGACGGTCATGAGCTGCGGCAGCCGGCGCCGAAGATCGCCCAGCTCGGTCAGCGGCTCTGCAACCCGAACGACCACCACGCGGCCATCCGGAGCACGAATGCGCTGGGCCGCATAGACCATGACGAGACCAAGCGTCGGCGACTTGCGGATCGAGGTGCCGCGCTCGTCGTCGAAGGCCGCCGCGATCTCCGGACGCTGTCGATGGTTGTCCATCGCCCGCAGCTCCGCCGCGGTCCTCGAGCTGTCGGCGATCACCAGTCCGTCGCTCTCGATGATCGTCAGTCGAAGACGGTCGTCGGGTGTGAGCTCGAGCACTCGTTCCTGCAGGTCTTCGGTCGACCCTCCGAGGTGCGGCTGGAGCAGTTGCGCGATCGGAGCCGCAGCACTCGAGAGATGCGCCTGCGCGCTCTGACGCAGAAGGCTCGAGGACCCGAGCCATGTGAGCGTGGCGAGGACACAGACCCCGGTCACCGTCGGGAGGAAAAGCGCCAGACCGAGGCGTGGCTTCGGCCCGTTCAGCGTCACCACCCCAGGCGCCCCGCTAGTCGGACAGTGGCTGTGCCACGCGGAAGCGGTAGCCGACGCCGACGACCGTCTCGATCCGGTCGGCCTCGTCGCCCAGCTTCTTGCGCAGCCGCCGGATGTGGGTGTCCACCGTCCGACTGTCGACATCGGCCGGGTAACCCCAGACGTCCACGAGGAGGGTCTCCCGCGTCAGCACGGCGCGGTGACGCTCCATGAGAAGGCGCAGCAGCCGGAACTCCGTGGCCGTCAGCGTCTTCTCGCAGCCGTCGATCGTCAGACGGTGGGCGGCCGTGTCCAGAACGATTCCGCCCGCCTCCAGAACGGCCTCCCCCCGCTCCTGGGCCTGGGTTCTCCTCAGGATCGCCTTGACGCGCAACACCAGCTCGCGCGGGCTGAAGGGCTTCGGCAGGTAGTCGTCGGCTCCCAGCTCCAATCCCACGATGCGGTCGACCTCGCCGGTCTTGGCCGTCAGGACGACGACGGGAATCTCCTCGGTGCGAGGGTCTCTGCGGACGCTGCGCAGAACGTCCAGTCCGTCCACTCCCGGGAGCATCAGGTCGAGCACGATGAGGTCCGCATCGAAGTGGCGCAGCGCCGTCAGCGCATCGTCTCCGCGACCTTCGACGCGAGTCGAGAACCCCTCGCGCGTGAGGTTGTACTCGAGGACCTCGGCGATCGCCGGCTCGTCCTCCACGATCAGAATGCGCGTGCTCATCGATCCAAGGGGGGCTCTTTGCCGGATCTTTACAGATTCTCTCCCAAAGCGTCGCCACGGGCGCCCTACGCTCGAGACAGCGCAACACGACGCTGGGGCCAGCGCAGACAGCAGACCAAAGCGAGCCGTGACAAGGCTTTTCCCCGCCTGTCACGCGGTTGTCACAGGCCCTGCGTAGTCTATGGAGCATCCAGCAGAGGATGACTCAGCGAACCCCACTGCACATCGCATTCTGGAGAGAAGATTTCATGAAAAAGCTCACGCGCCTCGCGCTGCTCCCGGTCCTCGTCGGCGCCCTGGTCGCCGTCGGCTGCGGCCGCCCGGCAGACTCCGGCCGCTCGATGATTCAGAACAAAGGCTCCGACACGCTCGTGAACGTGGCCCAGGCCTGGGCCGAGGCCTACAAGGAAGTGAACGCAGAGACGGTCGTCGCCGTCACCGGCGGCGGCTCAGGTACCGGGATCGCCGCCATGATCAACGGCACCGTCGACATCGCCAACTCGAGCCGCGAGATGAAGGACTCCGAACTGGAGCAGGCGCGCGGCAACGGTGTCGAGCCGAAGGAGTGGATCGTCGGTTATGACGCCCTGGCCGTCTTCGTCCACCCGGACAACCCCATGGACTCGGTCGACATTGCCACCCTCGCGTCCATCTACGGCGACGGCGGCCCGACCGAGTCGTGGAGTGACCTCGGCATCGAGATGGAGGGCTGCCCCAGCGGAGAGATCGTACGGGTGAGCCGCCAGAACAACTCGGGCACGTACGTGTACTTCAAGGAAGCCGTGCTCGGCAAAGAGGGTGAGTACAAGCTCGGGTCGCGCGACATGCACGGCTCCAAAGACGTCGTCGACCTGGTCGAGAACACGCCCTGTGCCATCGGCTACAGCGGTCTGGCGTACGCCACCGACCACATCAAGATGCCCTGCGTGTCGAAGGAGGAGGGGGGCGAGTGCGTGTCTCCCTCCACCAGCAGCGCCGCCGACGGGAGTTACCCGATCGCGCGCCCGCTCCTCATGTACACCGCGGGTGAGCCCGAGGGCAGCCTGAAGGAGTACCTCGACTGGATCCTCAGCGACGCCGGCCAGTGCATCATTCTGGACAAGGGCTACGCCTCCATCCGCGAGGTCAGCTGCGGGTAAGCTGAGCGGCGACCCCGGTTGCCGCTCCGACCCTTCCTCGTGTCTCCCCGGGAGGCTGCACTTGAGCCACTACGAAGAGAAGCTCTCTGAAGATCTCGAGCAGATCCGGTCCGAGCTCGCGAAGGTGAGCGACCAGGTCGCCCGCGCGCTCGACGACGCGGTGCGTACCGTTCTCACCCACGACCGCACGCTCGCCGCCGAGGTGATCCTCGGGGACCTGCCGATCAACCGCGCCATCCGGCACATCGACGCCCTGTGTCACGCGTTCGTGGCCCGGCACCTTCCGAGTGCCGGGCACCTGCGGTTCGTCTCGGCCGTCCTCCGCCTGACGGTCGGCGTGGAGCGCGTCGGCGACTACGCGGTGACCCTCTGCCGGGAGACGGCGCAGCTCTCGGGGCCACCCCCCGGGGTTCTCGCCCAGGACATCGAGCTGATCGGCAGCCAGGCGAGAGAGATGTTCACGCAGGCCATGACCGCGTTTCTCGACGGCAATGCGGAGCTCGCTCGCGGCACCAAAGGCATGGCCGGGTCGCTTCAGAAGACCGGGGCGCGCTTCTTCTCCGATCTGGTACGCGCAGCAGAGAAAGAAAGGTCGTCGGTGGTCGACCTCTTTGCCCTCCTCGTCGTCCTCAACCGCCTCGAGCGGGTGAGTGGGCAGGCGAAGAACATCTGCGAGCAGACGCTCTTCGCCGTGAGCGGGGAGACCAAAGAGCCGAAGGTGTACCGGATCCTGTTCCTCGACGAGCGGGACAACGCCCTGACCCAGCTCGCCGTGGCCTACTGCCGTAGGGCGTTTCCGGAGAGCGGCGTCTACAGCAGCGCCGGGTGGAACGCCGGAGAAGACCTCGAGCCGCGTACGAAGATCTTCCTCGAAGGCCGCGGCATGGACCTCGCGGGCCTGGAGCCGTCAGATCTCGCGACGGTCGAGGACAGCCTGGATCAGTTCGACGTGATCGTGAGCCTGGGAAGCGAAGCGCGCGCTCACCTTCGCAACCTCCCGTTTCACACGGTTCTCCTGGAGTGGGATCTAGGCGAAGCGCCGGATTCGTTCGACCAGGACCGGGCCGAGGCCCTGCTCGATGGCGCCCACAAGGAACTGAAGCTGCGGGCGCGTCAGTTCATCGAGACGCTGCGAGGGGAACATGCCCGCTGACGCTTCGCAGCAGGCTGGGGACACCCGCGCCGGGGACCAGCTCGACGCAGCCTGGTACGTCGACCGGCTCGTGCAGCTGGTCGTCTTCGTGGGCGGCATCTCCGGCATCGTCTTCGTGCTCGGGATCTTCGCCTTCGTGACCAAAGAGGGCGCCGGCTTCCTCTTTGGGCGCTTCGACCCGATCGAGTTCTTCACCTCGATGGAGTGGCGCCCGACGTCGTTCAACAACCCGACGTACGGAGCTTTGGCGCTCATGGCGGGGACTGCGAGCGTCACGGGTCTCGCGATGCTCGTGGCGGTGCCCTTCTCCCTGGGCGCGGCGATCTACATCGGTGAGTTCTCCACCGGCCGCACACGCGAAGTGCTCAAGGTGCTCGTCGAGCTGCTGGCCGCCATCCCGTCGGTGGTGTGGGGATTCGTCGGCTTCAGCCTGATCAATCCGCTGATCACGCAGATCTTCAACGTTCCGGTGGGGCTCAATGTCCTGAACGCCGGGATCATCCTCGGCCTCATGGCTGCACCCATCATGACGACCATCGCGGAGGACGCACTCAAGGCCGTTCCGGACGGCTACCGCGAGGCCGCGGAAGCGATGGGCGCGACGAAGTGGCAGGTGGTGCGTCAGGTCGTTCTGCCCGCCGCGAAGAACGGCCTCGTCGCGGCCGTGCTCCTCGGAGTCGGGCGCGGCTTCGGCGAGACCATGGCGGTCCTCATGGCCAGCGGTCACGCCATCAACCTCCCGACCAGCCCCTTCGACTCGGTGCGCGCGCTGACGGCGACCATCGCGACCGAGCTCGGTGACGCCGCCTACGGCTCCGATCACTACCAGGCCCTGTTCACGCTCGGGATCTTCCTCTTCCTCGTGACCTTTGCCATCAACCTGACGGCCGACCTCGTGGTCAAAGGTCCGCGGAAGCTGCCCTGATGTTCGAAGCCACCTCTCTCAACGAGGCCAACGCCAAGGTCGAAGCGCGCTGGCGCTGGAGCCTCCTCTTCATGACGGGGCTGCTGATTCTGCCGGTCATCATGATCCTCGCCCTGCTGGTGGTCCGCGGTGCGCCGATCATCTCGTTCGACTTCCTGCTGACCGAGCCGACGAACGGCATGACCGAAGGCGGGATCTTCCCCGCTCTCATCGGTACGGTCTGGCTCGTGCTGGTGGCGCTGCTCGCCTCTGTTCCGATTGGTGTCGCGGCTGCGCTCTACCTCTCCGAGTACGCCGGCGACAACCTGCTCACGCGCACGATCAACCTGGCGATCATCAACCTCGCCGGTGTCCCCTCGATCGTGCACGCCCTCTTCGGTGTTGGGGCCTTCGTGCTGTTCTTCGGCTTCGGCACGAGCATCCTCGCTGCGAGTCTGACGCTCGCGGTGATGACGCTGCCCGTCGTCATCGTGGCGACGAAAGAGTCGCTGCAGGCCGTGCCGCACTCCTTCCGGGAAGCCTGCTGGAACATGGGCTTCACGCGCTGGCAGACCATCCGCAAAGTCGTGCTGCCCAACTCGGTCAGCGGCATTCTCACGGGCATCATCCTCGAGGTGTCGCGTACGGCCGGAGAGACGGCGCCCATCATGTTCACCGGAGCGGTCTTCTTCCTCCCGTTCCTCCCGCAGAGCGTCTACGACCAGACGATGGCCATGTCGCTGCACCTGTACAACGTGACGACCCAGGTGCCCGACGCGCCGGAGGCTCTGCCTTTCGGCATCGCTCTCGTGCTCATCGCCATGGTCCTCGCGATGAACGCGGTCTCGATCGCTCTGCGCATGTACCTCCGCAACAAGAAGAAGTGGTAGGCGCGTGAGCACTCCCGCCTCCTCGTCGACCGCCAAGGTCGAGGTCGACGATCTCGCGATCCGCTACGGCGACACGCTCGCCCTGGAAGGTGCCTCGTTCGAGATCTTCGAGCACGAGATCTTCGGCATCATCGGCCCCGCGAACAGCGGCAAGACCTCGTTCCTGCGGGCGCTCAACCGCATGGACGACTTCGTCGAAGGAATGGACGTCTCGGGCACCGTCAAGCTCGACGGCAAGGACGTCCGGAAGTGGCGCAACGTCTACGCCCTGCGGCGCCGCATCGGCGTGGTCTTTCCGCTCCCGGTTGGTCTGCCGCTCTCCGTGTACGACAACGTGGCTCTCTTCCCGAAGCTCAACGGCGTCCGCAAGAAGCAGGATCTCGACGAGATCGTCGAGCGCTGCCTGCGACGTGCCGCGCTCTGGGACGAGGTGAAAGACCGGTTGGACGCTCTGGGGAGCCTCCTCTCGGGAGGCCAGCAGCAGCGCCTGACCATCGCCCGCGCCCTCTCCCAGGAGCCGGAGCTCCTGCTCCTGGACGAGTTCTCGATCGCCGTCGATCCGGTGACGACGATGCGCATCGAAGACGTCCTCAAGGAGCTCAAGTCGGAGATCACGATCGTGCTCGTGACCAACCTCGTGCAGCAGGCGCGGCGGCTCGCCGATCGCACGGCCTTCTTCCTGACGGGCGAGCTCGTGGAGGTGGACGAAACGGAGACACTCTTCACCGAAGCCCGCGACGAGCGTACGACAGCCTACGTGGAAGGGCGCTTCGGCTGATGGCGGAGACCACTCCAGATCTGGCGATCCGCACCGAGGACTTCAACCTCTGGTACGGCACCTTCCAGGCTCTCTTCGACGTCTCCCTCGACATCCAGAGCGGCAAGATCACGTCGCTCATCGGCCCTTCGGGCTGCGGCAAGTCGACCCTGCTCCGCAGCGTCAACCGCATCGTCGAGCGCCTCGGCTACGTGCGCACGACGGGCCGGATCGAGGTCATGGGCCACGACATCATCGGCGACGACGTCGAGCTCGTGCAGGTGCGCAAGCAGGTCGGCATGGTCTTCCAGCGGCCCAACCCGCTGCCGCTGTCGATCCGCGAGAACATCCTCTTCAGCACGCGCCTGCACGAAGCGGAACGGCCTTCGAAGCAGCGGTCCGCAGAGATCGTCGAGGAGGCGCTCCAGAAGGTCCTGCTCTGGGACGCCGTCAAAGACCGGCTGGACGCCCCCGCGCTGGGTCTCTCGCTCGAGGAGCAGCAGAAGCTCTGCATCGCACGCCTGCTGCCCGTGAAACCGAAGGTGCTGCTCATGGACGAGCCCTGCTCCGCGCTCGACCCCGCCGGCACGGAAGCCGTCGAGGAGCTGATCTGGGAGCTCCGCGGTGAGTACTCGATCCTGATCGTCACGCACAACATGGCGCAGGCGCGGCGCGCGAGCGAAGAGTGCATCTTCATGCTGCTCGGCAAGGTGATCGAGCACTCCGCCACAGAGGAGATGTTCGTCACGCCGGCGTCCAAAGAGACCGCCGACTACATCGAAGGCCGCTACGGTTAGGTGTGCTCGGCTGGTGGTTACCAGCCTGCGCGCACCTCAGTTCGATGCTCCGTCAGCTTGCGCTGACTCCGCGCAGGCCGACTGCGTCGGCCGCTTGGCCGGAGTGCTCGGCTGGTGGTTACCAGCCTGCGCGCACCCCTGTTCGATGCTCCGTCAGCTCCGCTGACTCCGCGCAGGCCACCTGCGGTGGCCGCTTGGCCGGAGTGCTCGGCTGGTGAATACCAGCCTCCGCGCACCCCTGTTCGATGCTCCGTCAGCTCCGCTGACTCCGCGCAGGCCACCTGCGGTGGCCGCTTGGCCGGAGTGCTCGGCTGGTGGTTACCAGCCTCCGCGCACCCCTGTTCGATGCTCCGTCAGCTCCGCTGACTCCGCGCAGGCCACCTGCGGTGGCCGCTTGGCCGGTTGTGCTCGGCTGGTGGGTGCCGGTCTATGCGTCGCTAGATCGCGCCGCGCTCGCGGAGACGCTCGATCTCGGACTTGCTGTAGCCGAGCTCGGCGAGGATCTCGTCGCTGTGCTCGCCGACCTCGGGCGGGCGGCTCGGGCCGCGGCCCGGCTCTTCGAGCCCGATCGGGTGGTTGATGATCCAGTCCATCCCGACGTCGGCCTCGCGCGCGTCCAGCAGCACGCCGTTGACCTTGGCCTGCGTGTCGCTCTGGATCTCCTCGGCAGCCACCATGTGGCTCGCCGGGGCACCGGCGGCGGCAAGCAGCTCGAGCCACTCGGCGAGCGGCCGCGTGCGCACGATCCGCCGGAACTTGGCGACCAGGATCGAGCCGTTCTCGAAGCGGCCTTCGGGGGTGGCGAAGCGCGGGTCTCGGAGCAGGTCCAGGGCCCCGAAGACCCGGTAGAGGGCCTCCACCTGCGCATCGCTGCGCACCATGTTGAGCTGCAGCAGCCCGCCGTCGGCGCACTCGTACAGCTCCTGGATGGAGCTCATCTCCCGCGCCGGGCCGTCTTCGGAGGGCTCCGGCCTGGGCTGCCGGCGCTCTTCGAACGTCACCCCGGCGAGCGCCGCCTGGCCCATGCAGCCGTTCGACCACAGGCCGTTGCCGTGCAGCGACGTGTGCACCATGCCGCCCGTGCCCGTGCGCTCCCGTCGGTAGAGCGCCGTGCTGATGGCCGCAAACAGGGACACCCCTGAGGGGTGGTCACCCATGCCGGGCAGACCCTGAACCGGTGCCGCCCCCGGTGCGCGCACGAGATCCAGAAGCCCCGAGCGCGCCCAGTACGCAACCTGGTCGAAGCCGGGGCGGTCGCGCTCCGGACCCCTCTCGCCAAACGCCGTCAGCGAGGCATAGATCATGCGCTCGTTGAGCGGTCGCAGATCGTCGTACGTCAGCGCGAAACGCTCGCGCACCGGGTGTGGCTGGTTCGTGATGTAGACGTCACACCGCCGCACGAGCTCGTGCAGCACCCGGGTCCCTTCGGGGGACTTGAGATTCAGCGTCAGGCTGCGCTTGCAGCGCCCGTCCATGGCCCACGTGTAGTTGACCCCGACGTCCTGGAACCCGGGGAACTGCGGCAGACCGCGGTAGGGATCCCCCTCGTCGGGCGGCTCCACCTTGATCACTTCGGCCCCGAGGTCCCCGAGGATCGTGGCCGCGACCGGTGCGGCGATCCACGTCGCCACTTCCACGACCCGGAGCCCCGCGAACGGCAGATCCGGAGAGCTTCCCTCCGCCATCACACGCGCCGTGCTCAGCGATCTCGCGACGGCGGGTTCGACGGAGCTTCCGACTCCAGGAGGCGCGCTCCCTTGAGCATGCCCTCCATCGCGTAGTTGCCTTCGTGGCACGCGTACTCGAACATCTTTCCGGTCGAGGGCTTCATCGGAATGCGCACCGTGAAGGGCTGCGGGAACGTCGTCGGGTCTTCGAGCGTGTACTCGTAGATCAGCGACCCGGTGGGACTTCGCGTGAAGCGCTCGGTGAGCTTCTTGTTCACCGCGGAGCCCAGCCCACCTCCGGTCAGGGCGTCGAGGAGCGTGTCGACGAGCTGATAGGTCGGCGTCTTGTCGGTGAAGTTCTCCGTGACGACGACGAGCGTGTCGCCGTCCCACGTGCCGCGCGACGTGCCCGACCACTCCCGGATGCCGTCAGGCAGAGTCTCCGCGTCGCCGAGCGTCACGACGCGCGCGTCGTGGATCATCTCGGTCACGAGAAGCACGTGGTCGGGGGTCTGCACGATCCGCAGATTGTTGTTGTACGCGCTCGGCATGAGCGGCGGGCCGGCGTTGAAGCCGACGAGGCACCGCTCCGAGAGCCCGATCGACTCGGGGCCCTCGGGGCGAAACTCGGCCGGGTCCGCACTGTAGGAGAAGAGGTCTCGCACCGGCGGCAGGCGCAGCTTGCCTCGCCGCCGCATCTCCTCGACCGCTTCCGGCAGCGGCTCGGGCAGACGGCCGTTCGGCGGGTCGACGATGAGCGACGTGCGGAGATCTTCACTGAGCTCGGAGCCCCAGTCGTACCAGAAGTTGTTGTACGCCCCTTCCACGTCGAGGCCGGACTCGGGGAGCCGTTGGTCGGCGTTGAGCGCCTGCACCGTCTGCTCCCGGATGGCCGCCGCCTCTTCGGGCGTCAACACCGCCTTGTCGCCGAACGCCGCCGGGCGCTCCAGGGGTGTCAGCGTGCGGAAGTCCCACAGGCCCTGGAGATCGGGCGCTCCCCAGGAGGTGCGCGGCGGCTCCTGCGCGAACGCCGGAGCTGCGAGAGCACAGGCGAGCACCGCGGTCAGCGCGGCGCGCGCTCTGCGTCGAATCCCAGGGTTCCGTTCCGCTAGATCCACGCGCATGGCTCGGCTCCTCGTCGTTCGTCTCCGCGACTGAAAGCGCGTCTCACGCTAGCAGACCCTCGGTGGCCGAGTGGTCTCCATCGAGCGATGGTCGCACGCGCGCCGCGTCGAAATCGACCTGGCGAACGTCGGGCTCCCGGCTGAGATCGACGACCGGCAGGCAACGGTCGAGGTACGAGGCGATCTCGCCCACGTTCGAAGCACAGCGCAGGAGCATGGAGCACCGCGACAGCAGCAGACAGTCCTGCAGAACCTGCAGCCCGAGCTCGTATCGGCTCGCGCGCGACGTGGCGACCGGGTTGCGGCGGTCGGTCGAACGAGCGGCGTCGGTGTACGAGACGCGGTCGCCGTAGCGGGACACCAGGTGGTCGAGAAACTGCTGCTGGTCCGTGGCGACGAAGAGGCGCGCATCGGGATGCGCCTCGAGGAAGGTCCACCCAGGGCAGGTACACCGGTGGCTCCAGGATCTGCCACCCGCGATCGCTCTCCGAGGCACGCCGTCCACGCCAGTCCACACCCCGGTCCGTGCCGCGAAGGTGAGTCCCGAGAACGGTCGCCGAGCCCCACCCGCGCTCGAAGTCGGAGACGCGCGACATCACCTCGGGACGGACGCGCACGAACCGCTCGACCAGATCCGCACCGCGGAGCCGGAGCCTGCGCAGCCACGCCTCGGCCTCTTCCGGGTCGGCGGGCTCCGCGGGCGAATCGCCCAGCGTGAGCGAAAGCTGCCGCGAAGGATCGAGCAGACAGATGGACCCGGGGTCGACGGCTCGCAGGTCTTCGAGGGACGTGTCGGTGACGGGCTCGAAGTAGTTCTCCCACACGTTGCCGCCGCGGGCCGGGTCGAAGTGCGGGTGGTACGCGTGATCCAGGTTGACGACCGGCTCGAGCCGGTGGGCGCGGGCGAAGTGCAGTTGGTTGAGCACGATGAGGAACTGGGTGAAAAACCCGGTTCCGAGAGACGCATCGCTCCGCACTTCGAGGTAGCGGTTGAAGCGGGCGTCCGCCGCGTCGAAGTGTCGCGCGCCGCGCCGGAGCTTGCGCACCTTCGAACGCTGGCGCGCGTAGCGCAGCGGCAGCCGGGCACGCATCGACAAGGCCCACAGGGTGTCCTTCGCCGACACCAGCGTGCGCCAGAAGATCGAGGGCGAGTAGCGCTTCGTCTCGATTGTTCCCCAGACGAAGATCGTGAGCGGATTGAAGCCGACCAGCAGGCGGACGTACTCCTTGGGTGACGCTCCTCGCAAGGCGCGGAGGTTGCGCCAGTGCGCACGAAAGAGCTGGCGCGCCCGCGCAAACGAGACCTTCACGGGGTCGAGCACCGTCGTGCGCTTGCCGATGTGGTTCACGTCGAGATCGGAGAGATCTCGATTGAAGTAGGTGGCGTATTCCCCGACCGCCGAGGTGCACTTGAGCAGATGGTCGGTCCGTGAGAGGAGGAGACAGTCGAGGAGGACCTCGCGCCCCTTGACGTAGTTCTTCTCGTCCGGCGTCTGGAACGTGTTGAACGCTCCCTTCGTGCGAATCGCGTCGAGCGCGAGAACCCGGTCGCCGTAGCGGGTACGCATCTGCTCGAGGAACTGCACCTGGTCGGTCGCGACGAAGATGGGGCATTCGCCGTGCTCCTCGGTGTAGCGGTCGACGTGCTCGAAGTACGCCGACGGAGGGATGACACGCATGAGGTGCGGCGTCGCGCCGGCCGTGCCTTTGTCGGTGCCACGCAAGTGAATGCCCAGCACCGGGCGGCGGTAGTGCTCCTCCACGAAGGCGTCGACCTCCCCGAGGAGCTCCGGCTTCACGCGGACGTAGCGCTCGATGACCTCGTGGGCCCGATCGCGCTGGACCTCGTACCACTCGCGGTCGAAGTCCGCCTTGTGCTGGTAGTACCCGTACGGGTAGTTGTACACCGACGACGGCTCCTCGAGGTGCAGGTACCAGGCCTCCTCCGGCGTCAGGAAGACGAGGTCGTCGGGGTCGAGCGGGTGCTCGGGGTCGGCGACCATCGCGCGGATGTCGTCGTACGTGAGGCCCGCGACGGGCTCGAAGTAGTAGTCCCACGTGTTGTCGCCCCGCGCGGGGTCGTGGAAGGCGTTCGGGCCGTCCGTCGAGTCGGGCCCGAAGTACACGACGGGGAAGTAGCCCATCCTCTCGGCGTAGAGGAGCTGGTTGATCGCAAACGTCACGTAGGCGAAGAAGCCGGCGTACGAGTGGTTGATGCGGATCACCAGGACCTTCTCGAACCCCCCTTCGAGCGGCGAAGGACCAAGTGGCGGGCGTGTGGAGTGGGAGGTCATGGCAGGAAGTGGTCGGAAGGGCCGGCGACCTGTCAGGGGGGCGTGCGGCCCCAGATCGTGGCTTCCGGAGGCTGGGGGACGAGGTCGCTCGCCTCCCGCACCAGAGGGCTCCCTGCCGGCGGCGCCTCGATGAGCACGGAGCCGCTCTCGTCGGCACGGTAGACCTCGCTTGCCCCCGCGTACAGCGCCGGGGTCAGACGCACCTCGCCCGGACGCAGTGGGATCCACACGTCGAAGGTGACGCGGTAGCTCCCCGGGTCGAGGTCGACGGCGTGCGACCTCAGGGTCAGCAGCTGGACGCTCGGCGGCAGCAGGACCGAAAGCGTGGCAACGACCGCTTCGGCAAACACCTCCGTCTCGAAGTCGAACCGCACCTTCCAACGCTCGCCCATCACAAAACGCTCCTGATGGACTCCCGCTTCGTTGGTGAAGGTGAGGGTCTGTCCGACGAATCCCTCGCCTCCGCGCTCGCTGTCGAGCTCGACGCTGGAGCCCGCCGGCGCAACCGCCGCCAGGTACCTTCGGATCACATCCGCCGGTGGACCGTCCGCCGCGACCGCACCCTCTTCGATCCACAGCGCCCGCGTACAGAGCGACTGAATGGCTCCCAGGTCGTGGCTCGTGAGCAGGATCGTCCGCCCCGCCTGCACGTGCTCTTCGAGCTTCTGCAGGCAGCGGCGCTGGAACTCGGCGTCCCCCACAGCCAGGACCTCGTCGATGACCAGGATGTCCGGCTCGACGTGAGCCGCTACGGAAAATGCCAGCCGGAGCTGCATGCCGGAGGAGTAGTGCTTGATCGGCGTCTCCAGGAACTTGTCGAGCCCGGAGAACTCCACGATGTCGTCGTACTTCCTGCGCAGGTCGCGCTGGCGGAGACCGAGGATCGAGCCGGTGAGGAAGACGTTCTCCCGACCCGTCAGCTCCGGGTGAAGGCCGGTGCCGACCTCGAGCAGCGAGCCCACCGTGCCGCGCGTGATCACCTCACCCGTGGTCGGCGTCGTCACGTTGGAGACGACCTTGAGGAGAGTGCTCTTCCCGGCCCCGTTGCGGCCGACGATGCCGAGCACCTCCCCCTCCTCGACGTCGAAGCTCACGTCCCGTAGCGCCCAGATCTCCTGGTCCGAAACGCCCTCGCCGGCACGGCCCAGCGCGCGACGACCGAGCGTCCGGAACCCATCGGTCAGCGCCTTGCGCAGGGTCACATGGTGGTTGACCGCAGCCCCGAGGACGTACCGCTTGCCGAGGTTGCGCGCGGTCACGGCAGCGCTCATGGGGCGCTCCTCGACGGCGGCTCACACGACGTCCGCAAAGCGGTGCTCCATCTGCTTGAAGTAGATCAGGCCAACGAACAGCAGGACAGCTGCGACACCGATGGACAGCCAGAGCAGTGGGCCCGGAAACGGGGCACTGTCGAACAGTGCCCACCGAAAGCCCTCCGTCACTCCCGACATCGGATTGAGACCCACCAGGGTGCGCCACCGGCCTTCGACCATCGAGGCCGGGAAGGCCACGGGCGTCACGAAGAGCCCCAGCTGGGTCACGTACGGGATGCCGTGCTCCACGTCGCGGTACAGAACGTTCAGGGTGCCCAGCAGCAGACCTCCACCCAGCGCGATGGCCGCGGCCAGCAGCAGGAACGGCAGGAGCCAGAGGGCCCTCCAGGTGACCGGCTCCCGGTAGTAGACGAGGAGCCCGACCAGGACGGTCATGGCGACGCCGACATCGACGAGCCCGGAGAGCACGGGCGCGATGGGCAGCACGAGCCGGGGGAAGTAGACCTTGTTGATCATCGGACCGTGGCCGGCCACCGCGCCGGCCGACGCCAGCAGACTGTTGCTGAAGAACATCCACGGCACGAGCGCGGTGTAGCTGAAGAGCGGGTACGGAACGCCGTCCGAGCGCGCCCCCAGGAGGGGCCCGAAGATGACGCTGAAGATGAGCATCGCGAACAGCGGCTGCATCAGCGCCCAGAACGCGCCGACGACGGTCTGTCGGTACCTCGCCGTGATGTTGCGCCAGGTCATGAGGAGCACCATCTCGCGGAACTCCCAGAGCTCTCCGAGGCGCAGAGGCACCCAGCGCCCCGCCGGCCGGATGTGCCGTGTGCTCACGCGGCTGCCCCCACGGACGGGAGAGCTCGTGTTGCTAGAGTCGCTGCGTGCCTGACGCGCGCCGCAATCTGATCGTCGCGTGTGTCGGCGACGGTTCGCTCCACCCCGGGTGGCTGGACGAGCGCGAGCAGCGGAACTTCGACGTGCTCCTCGTCTACTACGGAGACACGGACGACCGGTGGCGGGACGACGCCGACCACTACGTGCGGCGCAAGGGCGCCAAGTACGAGATCCTGCACGCGGTCTGTCACGAGCTGGTCGAGATCCTGGAGCGTTATGAGCGGGTCTGGCTGCCCGACGATGACATCCGCACCACGACCCGCAACATCAATGCGATGTTCGACCTCTTCGAGACCCTCGGCCTGGAGGTTGGCCAGCCGGCTCTCGACCGCGAGAGCTTCGTCAACGTCTCGCTGACGCGGAAGATGCCGTTCCTTGCGGCGCGCTTCACGCGCTGCGTCGAGATCATGGTGCCGCTCTTCTCCCGCGAAGCCCTGGCGGCGTGCAAGTGGACCTTCGGGGAGACGAAGGCCGCCTGGGGCATCGACTGGATCTGGGTGCGCACGGTCAACGGCGACGCGGAAGACACGCGCAAGGTGGCGATCCTCGACGAGGTCGCCGTGACGCACACGCGCAAACAGGACCTGAGCGCAGGTTTCTACTCGCGCCTCCCCGTGCATCCATACGAGGAGATGCGGGAGCTGCTGACCCGGCACGGCCTCATGGAGAAGACGAGCGACGTGCGCTCCTTCCTCTGCCACGAGGCGGCCGTGCGCGTGCTCGGCCGGCTCATCACCGTGCCCATGTTTCCCGGGCTGCGCCACAGGCTGTGGCGGATCTACGACGCCCTGCGGCGCCGCTTCCCCGTGGTGGGGCGCATCGCCCTTCGCCTGCGCGACCTCTACCTCGGTCGGCGAGGCGAGCCGAGCATCCTGTAGCGGGACCCGGCAGCGCCGTGCCAAACAGCTAACGAAGGGACGCATTGGCCTCGGTCACCCGCGCATGGATCTCGTCCATGTGCTCCGCGTAGTCGGCCACGAGGTGCGCGTGGTTGGCTGCAAGCTGGTGCAGCCGCTTGTCCTTGTGGCCAAAATCTTCGGTGCCGCGCGCGCCGAGCTGGGAGAACCCCGGCTTGTACCAGGCCACCTGCCCGCCCCGCCGCCAGACACGGAGCGAAAGCTCCACGTCGAAGTGGATCCCGGGCCAGCCGACCGGCGCGTACTTGAAGTCGAGCCCGCCCCACTCCAGGAAGCGCTCGCGCCGGAGGAACACCGGTCCGACATTGATCGCCTCGACGAACATGAACGGCACTCCGCTCGCCGAGCGGTGCGCCGGCTCGGCGTACAGGTTCGTGAGGTCGCCGGGGAACGGACCGCGGTCGGTGTGGTTCTCGGACTCGATCCCGGCGAAGCCGAGGTAGCCCCCCAGGACGACGAGATCGGGATGCGCATCGAAGAGCGCGAGCGCATCGGTGAGCCAGCGAGGGTCTTCCGGGGGAACTTCGTCGTCTTGCATCAGGCAGATCAGCTCTCCGCGCGCGAGGCGCATGGCCCGGTCGTAGGCGCGGATCTCGTGCAGATCGTTCGACCGCACGACGAAGTCGTTGGGCTGGTCGAGGCGCTCGACCCACGCTTCGAGAGAGCCGTCCAACGACCCGTCCTCGCAGACCACGATCTCCTGGTACGGCAGCAGACGTAGCCGCTCGACGTACAGCGGCACGTTGTCGCAGTGGTTGAAAGACTGGATCAGGAAGGAGACCTGCGGCTGCTCCTGGTACATCGCCGCACGCCGCAGCCGATCTTCCTTCTGGGCAGCGATGCGCCGTACCTTCTCGCCGTCATCAGGGTTCTGCCCACCCGACCCGGCGCCCGTGAGAGCACGGAAGAGCGACCTCATCGCTCGGTGAGCTTGCGCTCGAAGTCGGCGCGCATCTCGTCGCGGTCGTGGTTCTCGTAGAACCACCGAATGGTGCGCTGCACCCCTTCGTCGAACGTCACCTGCGGCTCCCAGCCCAGCAGGTCGCGCGCCAGCCGGTTGTCGGAGACGCGGTTGTACGGCCCGGTGGGCTTGCTGGGGTCGGGCTCGATCTCGGCGTCGACGCCGCAGTATCCGAGGATCTTCTGAGCGGCTTCCATCACCGACGTCCGCTCCATCGTGCCGAGATTGACCGCCGTGGCGTCTTCGATCCGCTCCGCGGCCCGGATGGTGCCGTCGACGATGTCGGAGACGTAGGTCCAGTTGCGGATCTGCTCTCCCGTTCCCCAGACGACGAACGGGTTCTGGCCGATGAAGGCGCGGGCGATCATGGCGAGCACGGCGTGATTCACGAGGCACCGTTCGCCGTACGCGGTGAAGTACCGCACCGAGGCGCACTTGAAGCCGAAGTCTTCATGGTAGGCGCGGAGTGTGAGCTCGCTCATGAGCTTGGCCCAGCCGTACATGTCGTCGGCCTGGTAGGGCGGCTTCACGAGATCTTCCGTGAGGTAGAGCGTCTCACCGGGGTCGGCCTGCAGATCCGTGGGGTAGACGCAGCCGGACGAGGCGAAGGTGAGCTGGCTCACGCCGGCGCGATGCGCCTCGCGAATCACCTGCCCGTCGAGCGCCAGGTTGGTCGCACACGCCGCCTGGTGCAGATCGATGTATCCCCGGCCGCCGTGGTTCGCCGCGAGATGGAACACCACGTCCATGCCGGCCACCGCAGCCTTCGTGACCGACGTCTCGAGCAGGTTCGCCTGCACGAGCTCGACGCGCCCGGACTCGACGTGCTCTCCGATGTTGGCCGCTTCGCCGCTCGAGAGGTCGTCGACCACGCGCACCTGGGCGCCACGCGCCACGAGCTGGTCGACCAAATGCGAACCGATGAACGAGCAGCCACCGGTCACGAGAACAGGACGCTTGTGCCAATCCACAGCAGCCCTCCAGGGATGCCCGACTCGCTGGAGTCGGACGGGCATGAAAGACCTCGCCGCACGAGAGAGAGGGCCGAGCACCAAGGGAGGGACCGGAGGTCCGGAGAGCGAGCTGGCACGCGAGCGCCAGAGGGTCATTCTACCCTCGTCCGGGAGAGTCCGATCGGCGGCCGCAAGATGTGACAGAGGCCCGTCGAGTCCGGCGATCGTGTCCGTCAAACATACAATCGTGTCTTTGGCGTCCCTCGGGGCGCCCCTCTTCTCGTATCCGGCTCGCGGTGACCGGCCTCCAGCCCACGACCAGCGAGCCATCGAGCGAACGCGCACGGGTTCGCACTCTGGAGATGCCCCCTCCATGCCCCCCAAGGCCCTCAGCCTGGTCCTTTCGTCGCGCAACGACTCCTACTCCGGGAACTCCACCTGGCGGCTCAAGACCGCCCTGGACTTCCTCGGCACCGAGGCGGCACGTTGCGGCCTTCTCGAGCAGCTCGAGGTGCTCGTCTGCGACTGGGGCTCGGGAGCTCCGCTCGCCGAAGCCCTCGAGCTCGGCCCGGACGCCGCCGAGGTCACGCGCTTCCTCCACGTGCCGGAGCCGGTCGCTGCGGCGCTCCAGCGAGACAGCCCGTTTCCGGAGGTGCTCGCGAACAACGCCGCGATCCGCCGCGCGCAGGGGGCGTTCGTCGGCCGGATCGATCAGGACACGCTGGTGTCGGGGCGCTTCCTCGAGCCGTTCTTTAGCCTGAGTCAATCGAACGGAGCCGACCGCAACGGCCTGGCGGACCGCTTCGTCTTCATGGGCCGCAAGGGCATCCCGCGCCTGGTCGCGGAGCGGTGCCCGACGCTCGCCGAGGTGCGGAGCTTCATCGAGCGCCATGGCGACGCGCTTCCTCGGGAGGGGCGGTGGCAGCGCCCTCCGTTCGACGCACCGGTGGGTGTCGTCCTGATGTCCCGCGAGATGTGGCGGCGCTACCGCGGCTACGACGAGTCGCTCCTGTACTGGGGCTTCATGGAGACGGATCTCGGCCTGCGCACCGCACATCGCGACGGCCACTTCGACCTGGAGCGCGAGCTCGGGTGCCCGTTCTTCCATCTCGGTCACACGAGACGCCGACTCCTCAAGACAACCCGACGCAAGAACCTGCGTCGTGCACCGACCAAGCTCGTTCCCAACGGCAGCGGGTGGGGCCTCGCCGACGTCGAGCTCGAGCCGCAGAAGGTCGCGCGCGTGGCGCCGCCCGAGGATCGGGCGCCCGTTCTGGATCCGCCGGCGGAGCGACGCCTGGTGCGGGGCGAGCGCATCGCCGAAGGCGCCGCGACCGCTCTCCGGGGCCTCCGCTCGCTCCTGCTGGGAGAGCGCATTCGAGGAAACGTGCCCGAAGGCAGCCTGTGGTTCGAGGGCTGACGTGCTTTTTTTGACCGCAAAGAGCGCCGAGGGCCCCTAGCCCTCTAGCGCTTCCTCCCGACGAAGGCGATCCGCGGGTCGCCTTCGAAGCCGGGGCCCTGAAGCGGTCTCGCCGACGCCTCGAATCCGGCCGCGTCCAGAATCTCGAGCCAATCCCGCTGGGAGTAGAGACCCGTTTCGTGCGACTCGTGGCGGTGGAGGACCGCGCCGTCGGCCTGCCGCAGAACAAACACGTACTCGGTGAGCACCGTGCAGTCGGTCGGGTCGGGATCGTAGGTCCACTCGAGCAGCCGGGCACCCCGGCCGTCCGGCGCATCGGAGCCGCTGCAGTCGGTGCTCGGCTGGAAGGTCTCGCGCGTGTCGTCCGGCAGGAGGAGCAGCGCGCCGCCCGGTCTCAGGTGCCGCGCCGCGTTGTCGACCACGGCGCGGAGGTCGTCGAGACGCACCATGTAGTCGATCGCGTCGTGCACGAACACGGCGTCGAAGGTGCTGCCGACATCGACGGTGCGCATGTCGCCCACGACGTGGTGCGCCTCCGCATTGATGCGCTGCGACTGCGCCAGCATCGCAGCCGACAGATCCACCAGGGTCAGCTGCCAGTGCGGCGCGAGATGGTGGGCGGTGTGTCCGCCACCACATCCGAGCTCGAGAACACGGACACAGTCGCCTCCGGCGAGCTCTTCCAGCTCACCGCGAATGAAGCGCGCGTCGTCTTCGTACTCGTCCACCGGAGAGATCAGCGGCCACCAAGGTGCCAGCTCACCGTAGAAGAGAGCTCCAGCCTGCGTCATCTCGCGATCCCCCTCACTCGTCTTCGTCCGGAAGGTCGAACTCGTACATGACGAACGTCTCTGCGGGGTCGAACAGGTCGTCGTAGAGACCGCGCGCGGGCGCGTTGTCGCACTCGGTGCCGAGCCACCCCTCCTCGCACCCGAGCTCCTCGCCCCACACCATCATCTCCTCCATGAGGAGGCGTCCGATGCCGCGCCGCCGGTGGGTCGACGCGGTACCGAGCTCGTCGATGTAGAGCTCGCTCACCTTGTCGGGGTGGTGGTGGATCACGGCCGCACACTGGCCGACCACGAGCGGAGCGCCCGACTCCTCGCCGTCGTCTTCGAGCGCGAGCAACATGCGGTTGACGTCGCGGCTCAGGTAGCGCTGCACGCGCTCTGGGCGAACGGGCTCGTCGAAGACATCGGGCGCGATGCGCTCGAACAGGTGGACGTCGGCCTCTGTGATGCGCTGCACCTTCCAGGTCATGCGCCGTCTCCTCTTGCTGAGGCGCCCTCGAGGCGCCGAACGTAGCGTTGCTGTCGCCCGCGCTGGGAGCACGAGGGGTGGCAGAAGCGCCGATGGCGATGGCGCTGCACGAACCACAGCGAGCAGCCGGGCCCGGCGCACCGCCGGAGCCGTGTGCGGTCGTCCCCCGTGAGCAGCTCGATCGTCGACAGGGCGATCTCGGCCTGGAAGACTCCGAAGGGGGTGCCTCCGAGGCGCACCTCGGCGTGGGGCGGAGAGTCGGTGTCCCAGTGGAGCACTGCACGCGACCTCGCCGCGTCACTTGCGCTCTGGAGCGCTTCGAGTGCTTCTCGCGACGGCGGCGAGCCTTCGTGGGCGGCGCGGAGGAGCTCTGCCACCGCATCGCGCAGGAGGCGGAGATCCCCCAGATCCGAGCCTCCGAACGCGCCGGCGAGCGGAAGCTCCTCGGACACTTCGCTCCACCACAGGGACGCATGGGCACCACATCCGAGGATGTCGAAGGTCTCGCCTTCGCCCTCGTAGAGGGTGTTCGCGACCTCGACGGCCAGTGGCTCCCCGAGCACAGGAAGATCGTCGGCCTCCAGATGAAGCGCCTGCGTCATGACGGCAAAATACTATTTTTACCGTCACGAGTCAAAGCACCCGCTGATTGCGGACGAGAACGCGCACTGCAAACGCCCGCACCGCTTAGACTGGGCGCCTTCCTCGAAACCGCAGACCAGGGCCACCCATGACCGTTCGGAACCCGCGATCGCTCCTTCTCCTCCTCTTCCTCCTCGGGAGCGCGTGGGCGAGCCACGCGCTCGCGCAGCGCGTGCACTACCCGCCCGAGGAGTTCACCGCCCGGCGCCAGGCGCTCTGCAATTTGATCGAAGGCCCCGCGCTCGTCGTGCTGTTCTCGCGCACGAAGGCCCCCGAAGCCATGCGCTTCCGGCAGGACCACGACTTCTACTACCTGACCGGCAACGACGACTCGAACGCCGCGCTCGCCATCGACACACAGACCTGCAGCGCCTGGCTCTTCCTGGTGACGCAGACGGAGCGCGAGGCGAGCCGCGACGGCTGGAACTGGCTGTACGACGACGCGGCTCCCGCTCGCTACGGCTTCGCCGAGATCCGCCCGCTCAACTACTTCGAGGAGTTCCTGTCGAGGAGGAGGCGCTCCGGCCGGCAGCGTCTCTTCGTGCGCCTCTCGGAGCGCGACGAGATCGACCTCTCCCGCGGCGACACGGCGATCTACACCGCGCGCCGGTTCGCGAACCCGTGGGGTGGGCAGCCCACCGAAGACGCCTGGCGCATCCAGCAGTGGCGCACCCGCTACCCGTACTACGAGCTGCACGACACCAGCCCGCTGCTCGACCTTCTGCGCATGATCAAGAGCGCCCGTGAGCAGGAGGCGTTGCGCCGCGCCGGACAGGTCTCGGCGCGAGCGATTCAGGCGGCCATCGAGGCGACCGCGCCCGGGCGCTGGGAGTACGAGCTCGAGGCCGAGGCGTCGTACGTGCTCGACAAGAACGGCGCCGAGCACCATGCGTACGCCGCCATCGTCGGCTCCGGTCCGAACGTCAACGTCTGGCACTACAACGACAACGGCAAGCAGCTCGAAGGCGGCGAGCTCATCGTCATGGACTACGGCGGATCGTTCGGCTACCAGACGATGGACATCACGAGGACGTGGCCCGTCAGCGGCAAGTTCACCGAGCTGCAGGAGCGCGCCTACCGCGCCACGCTCGAGGCGCAGAAGGCGATCATCGCGGCCATGAAGCCCGGCGCGACGCGGGCGCAGACGCGCGCGATCTGCCGCGAGATCTTCGACAAGTGGGGTTTCGAGGACCAGCCGGCCTACGGCGCGGGACACTTCGTAGGCATGTCCGTCCACGATGTCGGCGACCACGACCTGCCCTTCAAGCCGGGCATGGTGATCGCGGTGGAGCCGATCATCGAGATCACCTCCGAGGACCTACACATCCGCATCGAGGACACGGTCCTCATCACCGAAGGCGAGCCCGAGATCCTGAGCGCCGAGGTGCCGAAGGAGCTCGAGGACGTGGTGCGACTCGTCGGTCGCAGTGCGCCGAAGTAGCCATGGGAGATCTCGAATGAGCACGCTGCTCCAGACCCGCGACGACACGCTGCGCACGCTCACCCTCAACCGTCCGGAGGCGCGCAACGCACTCAACGCCGAGATCCTGGCGGAGCTCGACGCGGCCTTCGCCGAGGCGCCTCCCGCCGCCGAGCGCGCCACCATTCTGCGCGCCAACGGGCCGGCCTTCTGCGCCGGCCTCGATCTCAAGGAGCGAAGCGCCGGGCGCGTGACCTCCGCTCCGTTCGAGGAGGTCCTGGAGCGTATGGAGGCCTACCCGCGCCCGATCGTCGGGGTCGTGCACGGCGACGCGATCGCCGGCGGCAACGAGCTGGCCCTGCACTGCGACTTCGTCGTCGCCTCCACGAAAGCCTCGTTTGGCATGTCTCTCGCGAAGATCGGCCTGTCGCCAACCTGGTTCCTCATCAAGAAGCTGCTCGACGTGGCCGGCCCCGTCACCACGCGAGAGGTCCTGCTGCTCGGCGAGCCCCTGCCTGCAACGCGCATGTACGAGCTCGGGGTCATCGCGCGTGTCGCCCCACCACACGGCCTCGACCGCGCCGTCGCCGAGATCACCGACCGGCTCGTAGCCAACGCACCGCTCGCCATGGAGGCGATGAAGGCGGTCATCGTGCGCGGCATGCAGTTCCGCGACGGCATCGCGCACGACGACGTCGACGCGCTCGTCGCCCGCGCCGGTCAGAGTACAGACGCCCAAGAGGGCATCGCCGCCCTGTTCGAGCGACGCCCGGCCCGGTTCAAGGGCGAGTAGCGGTGTCCTGTGCTGCCGACCTGCACAGGGAGCAACGGGTTGCGCATCGCGGTGCTCCTCGCGTGCTGGGCGACCGCGGCAGCCGCGACACCGCCGCTTGAAGCCCAGGCGGCGGCCGGCGCAGAAACGGGGCCCCGAGACGGGCCGATCCGGCTCGTGGACATCGCACCCGACGTCGGCCTGACGCTGACACACGAAAACGGCGCCAGCGGCGCCTACTACATGCCCGAGATCATGGGTGCGGGAGGAGCCTTCGTCGACTACGACTCCGACGGTGACCTCGACGTGGTTCTGGTCGGTGGCGGTGACCTCAGGTCGCCGGCCGCGACGCGCAACTACCTGCTCCGCCACGACAGAGTCGGGGCCGAGAGCACCCTCGTCGACGTCACGGCGGCGGCGGGCCTCGCCTCGCGGGGCTACGGCATGGGGATCGGCGTCGGCGACATCGACGGCGACGGGTACCCCGACCTCTACTTCGCGAACGCCGGGGGCAACCAGCTGCTTCACAACCGCGGCGACGGGACCTTCGTCGACATCACCGAAGCCTCCGGAACGGACGACCCCCGCTGGAGCGTGGCCGTGGCGTTTTTCGACGCGGACGGCGATGGCGCGCTCGACCTGTTCGTGGGCAACTACCTCGACTTCACGGTCCGCACCCACCAGACCTGCACCGACCGCGCCGACCGGGTCGACTACTGTGGCCCGTCGGCGTACCCCGGGCTCGGCAACCGCCTCTTCCGTGGCGACGGTCGCGGCGGGTTCGACGACGTCTCTCGGACCTCCGGCGTCGGCGCCCCGGCACGCAGCACGCTCGGCGCCGTTGCGCTCGACGCCAACCGCGATGGTCTCCTCGACCTCTTCGTGGCCAACGACCAGATGCCCAACGCGCTGTGGTTGAACCAGGGTGCGCTCCGCTTCCTCGACGACGGCCTCATGTCGGGTACCGCCCTCAGCGGCAGCGGCCAGCCCGAGGCGAGCATGGGCGTGATCGCCGACGACCTCGACGGAGACGGACAGCTCGACCTCTTCCTCACCCACCTGCGGGGCGAGACCAACACCTTCCTGCGCGGAGATGGCGAAGGTCTGTACCTCGATGCCACGGACGAGTTTGGGCTCGGCGCACCGAGCTGGGGGAGCACCGGCTTCGGCACCAGCGCACCCGACCTCGACCTCGACGGCAGGCGCGACCTTTTCGTCGCCAACGGAGCGGTCGTTGCCCTACCCGACCTGCGCAGCGCCGCAGATCCGTTTCCCTTCCACGAGCCCAACCTCGTGCTGCGTGGCACGGGCGAGGGCTTCACCGAGGTCGAGGTCCCGGCCGCCGACGTGGCGCGCGCCAGCCGCGGCACCGCGACGGGCGACTTCGACCTGGACGGCGACGACGATCTCCTCGTCACACACAATGCCGCGAGGCCGCAGCTCCTGCGCAACGACACGCAGCCCAAGGGGCCTTTCATTGCGGCTCTGGTGGAACGACAGCCCGGCGTCGCGGCCCTCGGCGCCCGCGTCGAGACGAGCACGCCGTCGGGGGGCCGCGTCGTGGCAACGGTCGGTCGCGACGGCAGCTACGCCTCGGCCAAAGACCCGACCGTTCGCTTCGGCGGCGCCGACGAGGCCGCGACGCTCGACGTCGTCTACGCCGGCAACCGTCACCGCTTCGTCGGTCTCGAGACCGGGCGGACCTACCGCGTGCGCCTGCCATGAGCCGTCGCGGGTCTGTCTTGCGGGTCACGGCAGCGCTGCTGGCGCTTGCCGCGGCACCCGGCTCGGGGCAGGACTCCGAGCAGGCCACTGCGGAGCATCCGTCCATCCGTTCCGCGCTGGCGCAGCTCGACGCCGCAGGGCCGGGAGAGCGCGCCGATCGGCTCGGAGCCCTGGCCCTCGTCTACCACGCCCTCGGCTTCGAGACCGAGGCGGCCGAGCGCTACGCACAGGCTCTGGAGCTCGCTCCCGACGAGCCGCGCTGGCGCTACTATCGCGCCGTCCTGCGCGACGGCGCCGGCGACACCGAGGGTGCTCGCGCAGATCTCCTCGGGGTGCGGGACGCGTGGCCCGGCAACCGCAGCGTGCACGAGCGCCTCGGCGACCTCGCGCTGCGCCACGGCGCGCAAGGTAGCGCCCAGAGCCACTACGAGGCGGCCCTCCGTCTCGCCCCGGCGAGCGACCCCGCACGTGCCAAGGCGCTCGCCGGCCTCGCCGAGGTCGCCCGGCGACGTGGCGCGCTGGACGAGGCGGTGAGCCTGTGGTCGGAGGCGCTCGCGCTCCAGCCCGACGCCACCTCGCTCCAGTACCCCCTCGGGCTCGCACTCCGTGACCTCGGGCGCATGGACGAGGCGCGCACCGCACTCGCAGCAGCCGGCAGCGCGCCGGTCGTGTCACCCGACCCGCTGCTGGCGGCGCTCGTCCCCGAGACCGCGGGCTTCTTTCTGGCCCAGGCCGCGCAGCGCGCAGCGGCCGGGGATCTCGAAGGTGCCCTCGAGGAGGTGACGCGGGCCCTCGACGCGGAGCCTGCTTCGGTCCCGGCGCTGCGCGCACGGGCGGAGACACTGTGGGCCCTCGGCCGCGTCACCGATGCCGTCTCGAGCTATCGGGACGTCGCCGTGCGGGCGCCCGAAGAGGCACGCTCCCACGTGGACCTCGCACGGGCCCTGCTCGCGCTGCCGGAGACGGCGGGCCTCGACGAGGCGGACACGGCGCTCGGCCGGGCGCTGGCGCTCGACGCCGAGCACCCGGAGGCTCTCGAGCTGAGCGCCCGCGCGCGGATGGCCCGCGGCGACGGCCTCGGCGCGAAGGCGCTGCTCGAGCGGGTCCTGGAGATCCACCCCGAGCAGCACGGCGCCCGCTGGGCACTCGCCGAGCTCGTCGCCGCCGAGGGCAACTCGGCGGAAGCCGCACGACTGCTGCAACAGCTCCTCGACGCGGGACACGAGCGCGTGCGGGTGCTCGTGGATCTTGCGACCCTGCTTGGCCGGGAGAGCCCGTCCCGTGCGCGAGAGGCGCTCGAGAAGGCCGTCCGCGAAGGCGGCGCGTCACCGGGAGACCGCGCCCTCGCCCACTTCGCGCGCGGCAATCTGGAGTTTGCGCAGGGCCGCCTGGCGGATGCGGTCGACGCCTATCGCCGCTCCGCCGAGCTCGAGCCCCAGGCGCGCGACACACAGTTCAACCTGGGAGCCGCTCTCCTCCGAATGGGTGACGCAGCGGCAGCGGCGGAGGCGTTCGAGGCCGGAGTCTCCGCCGCCCCCGACGACGCGGAGCTCCTCCTCGCGGCGGCGCGGGCCCTGGCCCTGGCCGGGCGCACCCGCGCCGCCGTCGATGCCTTCGAGCGTGGGGCCGCGCGGGCGCCCGGCCATCTCGGCCTGCGCGCGGGGCTTGCACGCCTGCTCGTCGCGGCCCCCGAAGAAGAGCTTCGCGACGTGCGCCGCGGCTTCGAGCTGGCACGCGCCGCCTTCGACGAGCGCGTCACCACCACGACCGCCGAGACCTTTGCCTTTGCGCTCGCAGCCGTGGGCCAGTTCGAATCGGCGGCGACGCTGCAGCGCCAGCTGGCCGAGCAGGCGCAGCGCAAGGGCGATGCGGAGACGCACGCCACCCTCGAAGACAACCTCGCGCGCTACCAGCGCGGGGAAACGGGGCGCTACCGCCCCTAGGAGCAGCTAGGAGAGCTCGACGATCCTCTCGTCCTGCGGGCCGTCGACCGTCTGCACCTCGACGCCGTGTCGCTCGAGGTACTCCACCCCGTTCTCGCCGGCATAACCCCCGCCGACGACGATCACACGCACGATGCCCGAGTGGTGGATGAGCTTGGCGCACAGCACACACGGCTCGCCGGTCACGAGCATCCAGGCGCCTTTCATCGCCACGCCCGACGCGGCGCAGTTGCACACCACGTTCATCTCCGCGTGGTGGCAGCCGTGCTCCATGCGCGTGCCCGACTGGATGCCGAGATCGTCGCGGAGGCATGTCTCGCCACCGCAGAGATGACCCCCGCCACGCGGCCCGCCGTTGTAGCCATCCATGAGCACGACGTTGCGCTCCGGATCGAGAAGGAGCGCACCAAACTTGCGCCGCGGGCAGTTGGACGCCTTGGCGAGCGCGAGACACTGCTCGATGCGAATGCGGATGTGTTTCTCTTTCATCGGTTCTGCGCTCCTACTGCCGCCGATCCTACGCGGGCGCTGACCCGAGGTTCGGCCCGAACGAAGAGTGGCGGCACTCTTCTCAGAATGCGTGGTCCCTGAGGAGGCCCTTCGGCCGCGAACGGGCACGCGTGCGTCAGCATAGGGCGCGTCGCAGCCCAATCCGTGACGCGTCGCCGACGCACACGATCTTCGACCATGAGCAACGACAGCAGCAACTTCGACCCGAAGCGGTGGATGGAGATCGAGCAGGCGCTCGACGCATGGCTGGACGCCAGCCCGGAGGAGAGACCACGTCTCCTCGACGAGCTGCGGGCTCGGGACTCCGACCTCTACGGGCACTTGCGGACGGCGCTCGACGACCTGGCCACCGAGACCCCGACCCTCAACGACCCCCTGTGGGCGTCTGCTCCCCGACTCCTCGAAGGGCTCCAGAAAGAGCTCGACCTCGGTGCCGAGGAGCAGGTCAAGGCGCGCCACGTCGGCTCGTGGAGGTTGTCTGAACAGATCGGCCGCGGCGGCATGGGGGTCGTGTACCGGGGTCACCGTGCGGACGGCCAGTACGAGCAGGAGGTCGCCGTCAAGTTGCTGCCCCATGGTCTCGACACTCCGGAGCTCCACCAGAGCTTCCTGTACGAGCGCCAGATCTTGGCCCGGCTCCGGCATCCCAGCATCGCGTCTCTTCTCGATGGCGGCGTGACCGAGGACGGTGCTCCGTACTTCGTGCTCGAGCTCGTCGATGGGCTGCCGATCGACCAGTTCTGCACACAGAACGCTCTGGGGCTCGAAGCGCGTCTCGACCTCTTCGTCACCGTGTGCGAAGCCGTCGATCACGCACACCGCAGCCTCGTCGTGCACCGCGACCTCAAACCCGCAAACATCCTGGTCGAAAAGGGGGACGCGCGCACACTGGGTCGCGTCAAGCTCCTCGATTTCGGCATCGCCAAGGTGCTCGACGAATCAGAGCACGGCGGGACCGCCCTGCGCGCTCTGACACCGCAGTACGCCGCCCCGGAGCAGCTCGAAAGCGGGGGGATCACCACCGCAACGGACGTGTATGCACTGGGCATGCTCCTCTACCGCCTCCTCGCCGGCGGCCTGCCCACCCCGCATCACACGGGGGGTCGTAGCGATTCCCCTCCCGCACCTCGCCCGCTGCCGCCACGCCCGAGTGAGCTCCCGTTGCCCCAGGGAAGCACTCCACCCGTGCCTCGCAAGGCGCTCGCGGGCGACCTCGACACGATCGTGATGACCGCCATCCAGCTGGATCCGGCCGAGCGCTACGCCAGCGCGCGCGAGCTGGCGGAGGAGGTGCGCCGCTATCTGCGAGGACACCCGCTTGCGGCGCACCCACCATCCGTCGGGTACCGCACGAAGAAGTTTCTGCGCCGGCACCGCGCCGGGGTCGCACTCACGCTTCTCGCTGTGGGCACTGCAAGCGCGGGAATCACGGCCTATGTCGTTCAGGCGCGGGAGGTGCAACGACAGGCCCTCAAGGCGGCACGCGTCGGGGAGTTTCTGTCGAGCCTCCTCGCGCCAGCCAACCTCGCCTCCCGAAAAGAGCGCAGCCTCGCGGAGATCTTGGAGCGCGCGGCCGACCGGCTCCATACCGAGCTCCTCGACGAGCCGGAGGTCCGCGCGGAGCTCCTGTACAGGGTGGGGATGGGCACCCTCTGGCTGCTCAACGACCCCGAAAGGGCTCGTCCGCTGCTCGAGGAAGCACTGGAGCTCGCTGAGGCGCGCGATCCGTCGAGCGACCAGACTCGGCGCTTCGTCGGCGCACTTGCGCTCGACGCACGGCTCCTGGGTGACACCCA
This sequence comes from Candidatus Multivoraceae bacterium, assembly GCA_965223385.1. Taxonomy (GTDB): domain Bacteria; phylum Acidobacteriota; class Thermoanaerobaculia; order Multivoradales; family Multivoraceae; genus JBCCLJ01. The sequence goes on from CBDCWR010000007.1 coordinate 236,209, forward strand.
AACGCTGGCGGAGCTGGCGCAGCGCGAATGGGAGCTCGCCGTGACGCTTCATGGAGAGCACTCGCCAGAAGCCGGTGTGGCTCTCACGCGCAGGGCTCGTGTACCCCACTACACCGGTGACGCTGCGCGAGCCGAGGCTCTCTACCGCCAGGCTGCCGAGCTCTTGGAGCACCACACGGACTCTCGCGCCAACCTCGGGATCGCGCTGAGCGGTGTCGCCTCCACGCTCGAGGATCAGGGCAGAAGTGCCGAGGCACTGCCGTTCAAAGAGCGGTCGCTCGAGATCTTCATCGAAGCAGGCGGCGAGGCAGATCACGACGCGATGTCGGTGCGCAACAATCTCGGTTTCAGCTACCTCCGGCTACTTCGTCTCGACGAAGCGCAACGCAGCTTCGAGGCTTCACTCGAGCTGGCTCGTTCGAGCGGCCTGGACGGGTATCGAGCGTCGCCTCTCACCAACCTCTCGTTTCTCGCGCGGATGCGAGGCCGCTTCGGCGACGCGCTGCAGCACGCGGAGGCCGCTATCGCCGACTTCGAGCAGTACCCACTCTCCAACGAGGTTCGCCTGGCGGCCGAGATGAACCGCGGCGCAGCCCTTCTCGAGCTCGACCGTGTCGCCGAGGCCACCACCATCTTCGAAGCCGTCGTCGCGTCCCTCCTGGCCGAGTCCGAGAACGATCGCGTGCTGGCACGAGCCCGGGTGCAGCTGGCGGACGCCCGCGGACGAGCCGGCAGGGCACCCGATGCCGAACGGCTCTACCGCCTCGCCCTCGAAGAAGGCGCAGCCGAGGGCCCGACCACGGTCGGGCTGGCGCGAGCGCTGGTCGATCAGGCACGACCGGAAGACGCTCGTCCGTTGCTCATCTCGTGGCTGGCAACGGAGGGCCACGGTGATCTCGAGTTCCTCGTGGCGTGGCGGCGCGCCGACGCGGAGGCCGAGCTGGCGAGAATCGACGGGGCGCGCGGCGACCTCGAGGCCCAGAGGGTGTTTCACACTTCGATGGTGGTGCTGCAGGAGGCCCTCCCGCCGGATCACTGGCGTATCCGGCGACACGTTGCCGGGGCTCGAGATCTCGGCTGGTAGTCACCGAGGTCTTCCTTTCGATCCGCCACCAACGCACCATGCAACCCTCCGAGATCACTCAGCTCCTGGACGCCCACCGCAACGGCGACGAAGGAGCGTTCGACCGTCTGCTCCCTCTGGTGTATGACGACCTCAAGAAGGTCGCCCTCGGCCAGCTCTCTCGCCGCCCGCGGCCTGGCCTGCTGAGCCCGACGACCGTCGTGCACGAGGCCTACCTTCGGCTCTCGCGGCGCGAGGCCGCATGGAACGACCGCGAGCACTTCTATGCCGTAGCAGCGCGCGCGATGCGTCACGTGGTGGTCGACTTTGCGCGCCGTCGCAAGGCCGAAAAGCGCGGCGGCGGCGCAATCCGGGTGGACCTGGACGAGACCGAGATTGCCGTCGAGACCGAGGCGGAGACCGTGCTCGCGATCGACGCAGCGCTGCGTCAGATGGGCGATGTCAATCCCCGTCTCTGTCGCGTCTTCGAATGCCGCTACTTCGGCGGACTGAGTCAAGAGGAGACGTGCGCCGCGCTCGGCCTCACCGAGCGAACCGCCCAGCGCGACTGGGCCAAGGCGCGCGCCTTCCTGCGCATGGCTCTCGGCAAAAGCTCCTAGCCTTCGGGGACTGCCTGGCCCAAACCTCGCGCCACAACCTTGACGTGAGACGAAGATCCACCACAAGTGGCGGCAGCACGGCAGAACTCCGTGGTCCCTGGTGAACGAACCTACGATCGGCCAGCGTGCCGGTCGACCCAAGCACCACGGGGGACCACGATGAACATCCGGCGCCGGCCTCTGGTGAGGCCCAAGAACTTCTCGACACACTGCACTACGGGCGCCCTGCTCGTCACACTCGCCGCTCTCCTTGGACCTGCGCCCGCCTTCTCTCAGCTCCCGCCTGGCAAGTGCCAGCGCCTCGAGCGCGACCGCAGTCCGTTTCTCGCCGCCGGCTCTCTGGGCCCCGATCGCCGCTTCCCGAAGGTCGCTCTCGACGGCTCTGGTGCCGGGATCGTCGTCTGGGAGGCCTTCAACGCCTCAGGGGCCGACAGCGACCGCCAGTCGGTGCAGGCCCAGCGCCTCGACCCGGAGGGCAAGCTCGTCGGCAGTCAGTTCCTGGTCAACACGACCACCCCGGACGAGCAGCGGTACCCGGACGTCGCCATGAGCGCGGACGGGCGAACCGTGGTGGTGTGGCAGAGCGGCGCGGCCTTCGGTGAGAAGGAGGTCCGTGCGCGCGTCTACTCTCCGAACGGCAATCCTCTGGGGCCGGACTTTCGCGTGAACACGACGCCGGTCAACCCCGGAGGCAACTCCTCGAACGCGTTCCCGGCCGTCGCGATGGCGGCGGACGGCGCATTCGTCGTGGCGTGGGCGAGCGAAACGACCACGGACAACGACAGCGACGCCTTCAGCGTGCAGGTCCAGCGCTTCGCCAAAGACGCAACCAGGCGGGGCGGCCAGATCCAGGCCAACACGAGCACGCAGGGCCAGCAGTACCTTCCCGACGCCGCCATGGCGAGCGATGGGTCCTTCGTGATCGCCTGGGAGGACTTCCGCCCGCGCGAGATCGCGGTCCGCAGGTTTCGGGCCGATGGGACGCCGACCGGGAACGAGGTGCACGTGGGCGGACACTCCGCGCTCAACGCTCCCTCGATCGCCATGGCTCCGCAGGGGCATTTCCTCGTCACCTGGGCCGACTACGAGTCCGGAGGCTCGGACCAGGACGGCTCCAACATCCAAGCGCAGGGCTTCGATCGCCTCGGGCGACCCATCGGGCCGACGTTCCAGGTGAACCAGATCGTCGCGGACGACCAGTTCGAGCCGCAGGTCTCCGCGGGACCTGCCGGCGACTTCCTGGTGGCCTGGGAGAGCGAAAGCAGCAACGGCAGCGACGCAGACGGCGGCTCGATTCAGGCCCGCCACGTGTCCGCTCCTGGCCGCTTCTTCGACGTTCAGTTCCAAGCCAACGAGGTCGTGTTCCAGGATCAGAGCCACCCCGCGGTGGCGATGGGCCCGGAGGGGGCCACGGTCGTCTACTTCTCGATCGGGTGGCAGAACGATCTCGAGTGGGAGACAGTGGTCGAGCGCTTCCGGGGAGGTGTGAGCCCGAGCTCGCTGTGCCTCAACCAGCGACGCTTCCTGGTCGAAGTCGACTGGCGCGACTTTCAGACGAACCAAGGAACCGGCTCCGTGGTCTCGGGCGGGTCCGACGACTCCGGTCTCTTCTGGTTCTTCAATCAGGACAACTGGGAGATGCTGGTCAAGGTCATCGACGGGTGCCCACTCAACAACCGGTTCTGGGTCTTTGCAGCAGCCACGACCGACGTCGCCTACGACCTCAAAGTCACCGATCTGTGGACCGGAGACCAGAAGGTCTACGAGAACCCGCTGGGGCGCGCGGCGGACGCCATCACCGACAGCGGCGCGTTCGCGACGTGCGATCTGGGAGCACGACCGGAGCCGAGGGGAGCGCTCGTCAACGAGGAGCACCCCGACGCGCTCCTCGGTTGGTCGACCAGTACGGCACGGGATCTCGCCGCGGGCCAGTCGGCCGCCCAAGCGAGTGCGACCTTCTCGTCCGAGGTCTCAGAGGCCACGTCTTGCACGGCGCGGAGCGACGCCCTCTGCCTGGGCGGTGGGCGCTTCGAGGCGACGGTCAGCTGGCGCACCGCCCAGGGAACGAGCGGCAAGGCCACCCGCGTGCCGTTCGGCTCCGACGACTCCGGTCTCTTCTGGTTCTTCAACCAGGCCAACTGGGAGATGTTGGTCAAAGTCATCGACGGCTGCGCGCTGAACGGCAGCTTCTGGGTGTTCTCCGCTGCGACCACGGATGTCGAGTACACGCTCGAGGTGCGCGACACGGTCACGGGACGCAGCACGAGCTACAGCAACCCGCTGGGCTCCGCGGCAGCCGCGATCACCGACACGAACGCCCTGGCCTGCAACTGACGGGGAGGCCGGCGCGCCACTTCCGCGCGATAGCGTCCACCCATGCCCAGGGCGCGCCGGACCATCTCCATCTTCTGTGCCCGGTGCCGCACCCTTCTCTACAAGTACGCGAAGGGTGGCACCGGCGGTCTGGTGAAGTGCTTCCCGGACCGGATCCTCGAAGACCGCACGCGGGGCGACCTCCTGTGCCCCGAGTGCGGGCAGCAGTTCGCGCGCTCCTGGGCCACGAGCGGCAAACCGGCCCACCGCATCATCCAGGGCAAGGTCTTCGTGCGCGGCATGACCCGCAAGTAGGGAGGATCTGTCGATAGGATCCACCGGCAAACCCGCCGACAGATCAGGAGAGCTCGTGAACGAGATCAGGTCGCAGTTCCTGGGGTCCGGTGTCGCTACCGGTCGTCACCTCATCGACAACCATCGACTCGCACGGGTCATGGACACGGACGACCAGTGGATCCGCGAGCGCAGCGGCATCGTGACGCGCTACTACGTGGACGAGGGGGTCACCTCGTCCGACCTCGGTGCCGAGGCGGCCCGGAACGCACTCGACGACGCCAGCATCGAGGCCGGCGAGGTCGACTACGTCGTCTGCGCGACGATGACCCCCGACCACTACTTCCCCGGCTCCGGCACGCTGATCCAGACCAAGCTCGGAATGGGGCCCGGGCCCTGCCTCGACATCCGGCAGCAGTGTGCCGGGTTCGCGTACGGTCTCCAGACCGTGGACGCGCTGATCCGCGGAGGCGTGGCCAAGACCGTTCTCCTGGTCGGCACCGACGTCCACACCTGTCTGATGCCCTACTCCCAGCGCACCTGGGATCTGGTGTACGGCGACGAGGACGTGCGCCTCGACGACGAGAAGGAGCTCGCCTGGAACAGCCGGTTCCGGCACCTGCTCGTGCTCTTCGGCGACGCGGCCGGAGCGATGGTCTTCCGCGCCAACGAGAGCGGCGACGGCCGCGGCATCGTCGGGCACGAGCTGCACGGCGACGGCGAGAACGTCGACATCCTCTACCTCCCCACACTCGGGTCGGCGACCCGGCCGATCGTGTCGCCGGAGCTGTACGCGAGCGGCGACTGGGTCCCGGTCATGGAAGGGCGGTCCGTGTTCAAGCTGGCGGTGACGCGCATGCCGAAGGTCACCGCAAGCGTGCTCGAGACCCACGGCCTCACCCTCGACGACGTCGACCTGCTCGTCATGCACCAGGCGAACCTGCGCATCAACGAGGCCGCACAGAAGGCGCTCGGGCTTCCCGACGAGAAGGTGCACAACAACATCCAGACCTACGGCAACACCACCTCCGCCACCCTGCCGCTGTGCTTCCACGAGGCGCGCGCCCAGGGCAAGGTGCCCGACGGGTCGCTCGTGGCGTTCACGGCGCTCGGCGCCGGGATGCACTGGGGCAGCGTGCTCCTTCGCGTGTGATGCGGCTCCGGCTCTCCCGCCTGCTTCTCCTCCTCGTGGCTACGGCCGGGCCGGGTGTGGCACAGCTCGACCCCTCGAGCCGCGTCGGCGTGGTGGCGCCCGAGGGCGATCCACGCGTTGGCCTCATCGAGGACGCCGTGCAGTTCTGGAACGCGCTCCTGCAGGAGCTGGGCCTGCCGCAGGTCTTCGCCGCGGTCGAGCGTCTCGATCCGCCACCGCACCGACGGGTCGAGTCCTACGCGCGGCAGCTCTCCCAGACGGCCGGGCGCCGGCGCCGCGGGAGCCCTGCTCCGAGCCTGCAGCCCCAGCCTCCGGACTGGCTGCTCGCGCAGCCATTCGAGACGGTGGTCCTGCTGTCGAAGCAGGAGCTCATGCCCTTTGCCTGGCCCCTCCCCGCCGCCGCAGACCCGGAGTCGCCGCGCTACTTCATCGCCCTGCCACTCGGCGAGCGACCACGCGACTCCAGAGAGCGTCTGACCAACGTCGCGCGCCACGAGCTGGGGCACGCGCTCGGACTGTCGCACCAGCGCGGCACCAGCGGTCTCATGTGCATGCCCTGTCGTGAGGGGATCACGACCGGGACGCCGGCGCTCCGCCAGCCCTCTGCCGTGGACCGACGGCGCCTGCGCGCCCTCTACGGCACCTCCGCAGCGACCGATCGCTAGCCGGCGACGCGGAAGTGCGCGGGGTCGACCGCGTACAGGTCGAGCAGGTCTCCGAGCGCCTCGAAGAGCTTCCGGGTCAGCGGCTCCGAGACGACGCCCCGCGCCACGAGATCCTCCTGGAACCAGGTCGTCGAGGCGAAGAAGCGCCAAGGATCGTCGACGGCCGTGAATCGAAGGTACTGGAATTCGTAGGCGTAGCGCGCAAGCAGCTCGAAAGACTGCTCCGGCGCGAACTCAGCCCCGTGCCAGCGCACGTTGTTGCGCACGTAGGTCTCGCGCTCCTCCGGCTCGAGCACGAGCGCGGCCAGCAGGTTCGACTGGAAATCCTCGACGCGGGCGAGCGCAAACCGCGCGAGGGCCGGGGCGGGCTCTTCGCCGCCCGGCAGCTCCCGCAGCGATCCTTCGCAGAGCAGGCGGACCGCCGGAAGCGCCGCGTCCAGGATCTCCTCGAACACCGACACGAGACGCTGGAAGCGCAGGTCGAACTCCGCGGCGTCGGCCGTCGGAACGTCGACCCAGCCGGCCTCCGTCGCCAGATGGGCCCACTCGTGGGCCGTCCGTGCGGCGAGCATCCAGCGCTCCGTCGGGGGCGCGGGCTCGAGGCGCCGCCGCATGCCGGGCTCGTCGAGGTTGTAGGCCACCTGCGCATGCTCGAGGTGCATGTAGCTCAGACCGTTCTGGTCGGCGTGCTCTTCGTCGGGGGCCGGGAGCGCGGAGACGTTGGTCGCACGGTCTGCAAACGCGCGCGTGCAGCGGTCGATCACCTCGAGGTCGGCGCGGACGCTTGCCGCCCCCGCTGCACTCAGCGGGCCGAGGACATCCGCGACCTCGGCCGCATCCGCACCGGCGTCGCGATGCCAGAGCGTGCGTGCCTGCTTGCCTCCGGTGACCACCACGCGCGGCCGCGCCCGCACGAGCCACTCGGCCAGCTCGGCCTGCGCCTCGGGGCTCGGCTCCCCGAACTGCGCGTAGTGAGCGCTCGCGGCGGCGCGCACCGCGGTCTCACAGCTCTTCGCCACCTCCTGGAGGCGCGGATACGCCAGCTGACTCGCCATGAGGCCACTGCCGGGCACCGCGAGGAGGGAGCTCAACGGCTCCACCTGCGGCGGGTGCAGCGCGCGGTGGTAGATCTCACCCACGGCCCCGAGCTCGGACGCGAGCCGCGCGATGCCCTGGTACGCACCACGGTCGACCCTGTCGGTCGCGTTGCAGATACGCGCGAACGCCTCCTTCTCCTCGTCGTGGCGAAGGAACCAGTAGCCGAGCGCCTGCAGGAAGGCCGGAGCCACCTGCTGCAGGAGCGACATCTGTGCGACGAGGGCCAGCTGGAAGGCGCCGAACTCCACGTGGGATCGCCCGGGATCGAAGTCGTCCTCGTGCACGAGCCAGGCGCTCGCGTGGAACGGCTGGAAGTAGGGCCGCACCGCCCGTCCATGTCGCGCCACGCACACGTGCTGGACCCGGGGCGGGCGCCACTCCTGCGGCGCTCGCGCGTGCAGCTCACCCTGCCGCTCCCACGACACCCTGAGGCTCTCGTCGAACAGCTCCCACCACGCGTCGTCGACCCCGGTCTCGCCGGAAACGGCGTTCCGGAAGGCCTCCTCCACGCCGCGGTCCGACAGCACTTCCGGGGGAATCACGAGCAGGTCGGGCCCGCAAAAGGTGCGGATGTGTCGGCGCGGATCGGAAGGGGCCACGGTCCATCTCCTCGAGCGGAGCTTGCCAGAAACGACGCTGCCTCGTGCTCCCTCTTTGCCCCAGAACATGACAGCATGCGCGTCTTCGGCACTACCACCTGAGAGGTTCTCCCATGGCCGCGACGACCGCCGCGTTCTCCTTCAGCGCCAATGTCCAGCTCAAGAACGTTCCGGGCGTTCTCGGCGCCCTGTGCACCGCCATCGGCGAGGCCGGCGGGAACGTCGCCGCACTCGAAGGCTTCGAGGCGAAAGGCGCCACGGTCACGCGCGACATCGCCGTCGCGGCCACCGACGAAGAGCACGCGGCGCGACTCCTCGCGGTGATGAAGCAGGTGGAAGGAGTCGAGGTGCTCGACAGCTACGACCGCACCTTCCGCATGCACGAAGGCGGCAAGATCGAAGTGCTGCCACTGTGCCCCGTGGGCGACCGCGACGACCTCTCCATGGCCTACACGCCGGGTGTCGCACGGGTCTGCATGGCGATTCACGACGACACTCAGCTGGCGCACGAGTACACGATCAAGAAGAACACGGTGGCCATCGTCTCCGACGGCACCGCGGTGCTCGGCCTCGGTGACATCGGCCCCGAGGCGGCGATGCCGGTCATGGAGGGCAAAGCCCTCCTGTTCAAGGCCTTCGCCGGGGTCGACGGCTTTCCCATCTGCCTGTCGACGAAAGACCCCGACGAGATCATCGAGACGGTGGAGCGGATCGCGCCCACGTTCGGCGGGGTCAACCTCGAGGACATCGCGGCTCCGGCGTGCTTCGAGATCGAAGAGGAGCTGAAGCGTCGGCTCGACATTCCGGTCTTCCACGACGACCAGCACGGCACGGCGGTCGTGTGTCTCGCTGCGCTGCGCAACGCCCTCGAGATCACCGGCAAGGAGCTGGGCAACCTATCGGTCGTCATCGCGGGGATGGGAGCCGCGGGAGTCGCGATCGGCAAGATCCTGATCAACGCGGGCGTCGGTGAGATCGTCGGCGCCGATCGTCGCGGCGCCGTGTACGCGGGCCGCGACAACCTGAACCCCGCGAAGGAGTGGTTCGCCGAGAACACCAACCCGGACCGCAAGCAGGGCACCATCTCCGAGATCCTGCGGGGAACCGACTGTTTCCTCGGCGTGAGTGCCCCGGACCTGATCACGGCCGACGACGTGAAGGGCATGGCAGCCGATCCGATCGTGTTCGCGATGGCCAATCCGAACCCGGAGATCCGGCCCGAAGCCGTGGCCGGCATCGCGTCGATCATGGCGACGGGGCGCAGCGACTTCCCGAATCAGATCAACAACGTGCTCGCGTTCCCCGGCATCTTCCGCGGTGCCCTCGACGCCGGAGCGACCGACATCACCGAGAACATGAAGCTCGCCGCCGCCAAAGGGATCGCCGATTCCGTGTCGGCGGAGGAGCTCTGCCCGGATCACATCGTGCCGAGCGTCTTCGACACCTCGGTGGTCGAGCGCGTCGCCCCCGCGGTGGCGGAAGCGGCGGTTCAGGACGGAGTGGTGCGCGGCGGGTGACCCGGCGTCGGTGACACGCACCGAGCGAGCGCCGTGGGCCCTGCTGGGGCTCTTCGTGCTGGTCTTCTTCGCTTCCGCGTGGATCAGCGACGACGCGTTCATCACCTTCCGCAGCGTCGACAACGTACTCGCGGGCCATGGCCCGACGTGGAACCCGGAAGAGCGGGTCCAGTCGTTCACCCATCCCCTCTGGTACGGGCTGCTCGTCCTCGGCACGGCCTCGGGCGCGGCGCCCACCTGGGTGTCGCTCACCTTCGCCCTTCTGGCGTCGGGCCTGGGGTTGTGGCTGGTGATGCGCCGGGTCGCTTCGAGCCCCGTCGTCGGCGTCGTCGCAGGGGCCCTCCTACTGTCGTCGAAGGCGTACGCCGACTACGCGAGCTCGGGGCTGGAAGATCCCCTCACGCGCTTGCTCCTGATCGCGTACGCAGGCGTCCTCGGAGCCGCGTGCGGCGAGTCCAGCGCCGACCCGCGTCTCGACGCACGCCAGGGTGTGGCCTTCGGTCTTCTCGCGGGCCTCGGAGCCCTGTGTCGCCCCGATGCCTTCGTGCTCTTCGTGCCGGGCCTCGTCTTCTACGCCCTGCGCACGCCGGGCGCGGAGCCGCGGCGGAGGTGGGCCCGCTGGCGCGGTTTGGCGCTCGGCCTCGTGCCGCTCGCCCTCTGGGGCGCGTTCGCCTTCGTCTACTTCGGCTCGCCCCTCCCCAACACCGCGTACGCCAAGCTCTCCATGGGCGTGCCGCGCACCGGCCTGCTCCTCCAGGGGCTCGCCTACCTTGCCGACTCGCTGCGGCGGGACCCACTCACCCTGCTCCTGGTGGTGGTGGCCGCCGTCGTGGTCTGGCGCCGAAGGGACACCGCGTCGCGTCTGCTCGTCGCCGGCGGCGGGCTCTATCTCGGCTTTGTCCTTTTCATCGGCGGCGACTACATGTCCGGACGACTCCTCGCCGCACCCTTCCTGCTCAGCATCCTCGCGCTGGCACAGCTCGAGTGGGACGTGCCGCCACTCCACCACCGCGTCGCTGCGACGACAGCACTGGTCGTGCTTCTCGGCCTGCGCGCCGCGGCCGATCTCGGCTCGCCGAACATCGGCCCCTACGGTGTGAGCGACGAGCGCCGCACCCATCACCCCTACACCGGACTCGTCTACGCACTCGTAGAGCGGCCGTGGCCCCAGCACCCGCTCCTCGAGGCGGGCCATCGCGCGCGGTCGCGCGCCACCCTCGAGGTGTCCGGGGCGGTGGGCATGTTCGGCTACGCCGCCGGTCCGCAGTCGCACATCGTCGACCTCTACGCGCTCACCGACCCCCTCCTCGCTCGACTTCCAGGAATCGTCGTGAGCGAGATGCCCCGGGCCGGCCTTCGCAACTGGCGCCCTGGGCACACGCAACGGCCGATCCCCGAGGGATACCTCGAGACGCTCCGCACCGGCACGAACCACGTCGCCGACCCCGACCTCGCCACCTTCTACGACCACGTCCGGGAGGCCACCCGCGGGGACGTCTGGTCGCCGTCCCGCTGGCGCACCAGCCTCGCCCTGTTCCTCGGTCGCTACGACCACTTCCGCGACGCCTACGTCGAGAGGCATCCCCACCTCTTCGACCGGTTCGGCCCGCCTGAAGAGACCATGTGGTCCCTGGGGCGTGCTGAAACCGAGGGCTGACGACCAGAGTCCACGATCCAAGCCGAAGCCTCTCTCACCCAAGCACGGTCGTGCAGCGCACCTTCGCGGGCGTCAAACGAATGCTCGATCGCCGCAACGCGCCCAGCCGAGCACTCTCCATGGCTCCCGCGCGACCCTGCCACCCATCCCAGACGACCGGAGCGGGCTCAGACCCCGGCCGGGGGGTTCAGACGTCGGCGGCGCCAACGCAACGCTCGCAGGCCGGCAGGAGTCCGAGCCGACGACGTCCAGCCGAGGGCCCCACCCAAGCCCAGGAATCCCGAGGCGTCCCCCGGACGGGGTCTGAGTTCGATCCGGGCCACGACCACGTTCCGGCCGAAGAGCAAGACGAAGACGGAGAGGTTCCCGGTCGGGTCTCGCCGGCCGTTACCTGGTGCCGGAGCACTGAGACCGAGATTCCGCACGACGGGCTGCACTAGAATCGCCGTTCTGTGCTCACCGACAATCCGACTCGCATCGCACCGCCGAAAGCCACCGCGCCCGGCCGGAAGTCGCGCTAGTGCAGGCGTACGTCCTGCGCCGGCTGCTGTCACTCCTGCCGACGCTCTTCTTCGCCAGCCTCATCGTCTTCCTGTCGCTCCGGCTCGTCCCGGGCAGCGTCATCGACCTGATGCTGGCGCAGAACGACATCGCAACGGGTCAGGACCGCGCCCGCATCGAGGCGGCACTCGGGCTCGACCGCCCCTTGGCGGTCCAGTACTTCGCCTGGGCCGGCGCCGCGCTCACCGGTGACCTCGGCCGGTCGCTGTGGCAGAACACGCCCGTGTTGGAGCTGCTGCTCGAGCGCATTCCGATCTCCTTCGAGCTCGGCTTTCTGGCCCTGCTCGTCGCGCTTTCGGTCGCCATTCCGATCGGCATCTATGCCGCCATGCGTCAGGACAGCCCGGGCGACTACGTCACGCGATCGTTCTCCATCCTGATGCTCGCCATCCCGAGCTTCTGGCTCGGCACGCTCGTCATGGTCTTTCCCTCGGTGTGGTGGCGCTGGGCGCCCGAGCTCCAATACACGCGCTTCTTCGAGGATCCGGCGAAGAACCTGAGCCACATGCTGGTGCCGGCGATCCTGCTGGGCCTCTCGCTCTCGGCCGTCACGATGCGCCTCACGCGCACGATGATGCTCGAGGTGATGCGCCAGGACTACATTCGCACCGCGCGCGCCAAAGGGGTGAGCGAGCTGGTCGTGGTGGCCCGGCACGCGCTGCGCAACGGTCTGATTCCGGTGGTGACCCTCGTTGGCCTCCAGGCACCGCTGCTCATCGGCGGCTCCGTGATCATGGAGCAGATCTTCGTTATTCCCGGCATGGGCCTCCTGCTGCTCGAAGCGGTCTTCCAGCGCGACTACCCCGTCGTGTCGGGCGTCTTCCTCGCAGTGGGCCTCGCCGTGCTTCTCATCAACCTGCTGGTCGACCTGAGCTACGGCTTCCTCGATCCCAAGGTGCGGCACCAATGACCGTGGCCGACACCTCGGCCGGCGCACCGGTCCTGCAGAAACGTCGCAGCCCATGGCTGCGCCTGATCGAGCGGCTCTTCCGGGAGAAACCGATGGGGGCCGCCGCGGGCGTCGTGTTCACCCTCTTCCTGCTGGCCGGGATCTTCGCCCAGGTGCTCGCGCCGTACGGCATCAACGACACGGACATGCGGCACCGCATGGAGCCACCGTCCCTGGAGTTCCTCCTGGGCACGGACCAGCTCGGCCGCGATGTCTTCTCCCGCGTGCTGCACGGTGCACAGCTGTCGATGATCGTCGCTTTTTCGGCTGCCGGTCTCTCCACGCTCATCTCGCTGCTCATCGGCGGCATCTCCGGCTACTTCGGCGGGCGCTTCGACATGGTCGTCCAACGATTCGTCGACGCGTGGATGACGTTCCCCGACCTCGTGCTGTTGATCGTCGTGGTGTCGATCGTCGGGCCGGGCATGGTGCAGATCATCGTCATTCTCGGTCTGCTGTACGGCATTGCCGGATCGCGCATCGTGCGCGGTGCCGCGATCTCGGTGCGCGAGCAGCAGTACACCCACGCGGCGCAGTCGCTCGGCGCGCGCACGCCCCACATCCTCCTCAAGCACGTGGTGCCAAACGTGATGCCGGTGGTCATCGTGCTGTTCACCACGCGCATCGGCGCCGTCATCCTGGCCGAAGCCGGGCTCTCGTTCCTCGGTCTGGGCGTTCCGCCCCCGGCCCCCACCTGGGGCGGCATGCTGAGCGGCACCGGACGCACCTACATGTACATGGGGCCCTGGCTCGCCCTCGCGCCGGGCATCTGCCTGACGCTCGTCGTGTTCTCGATCAACATCCTGGGAGATGCGCTCCGCGATCTCCTCGACCCGCGCATGCGAGGGCGGAGCTAGAGAGATGGATCCGACGCCCCGTTGCGCCGCGGTGGGCCGACGCCGGCCGCACACGTGGGTCGCCCGCCCCGCGCGCGCCACACGGAGAGCCCTTCTGACGCTCGTTTGCGCTGCAGCCGTTCTGGCCAGCTGTGCCAAGGCGCGTCGCACGGAGCCGCCGCCTCCGACATCGGAACCACAGTACGGCGGCGAGCTCAACGTCGCGACGGTCTACTACACGCTCTCCGCGCTCTCCTGGGACCCGACCGACTGGGCGTGGAAGACCAACCACGACACCGGGCAGTTCTACGAGCAGCTGATCTCGGCCGACCTGCAGAAGAGCAGGAAGTACGGCGGCCCGTACACCTACCGCGCCGAGGCCTTTTTCCCCGACGACGCGCTGCGGGGTGAGCTCGCGACGCACTGGGAGTGGGAGGACGAGCGCACCGTCGTCTTCCACCTGCGCCGCGACGCGATGATCGTGCCCAAGGCGGGCATCGTGGACCAGCCGCGGCCGATCGACGCCCACGACGTGGTCGACAGCTTCGAGCGCTCGAAGGCCTCGCCCAAGATCATCACGACCTACTACGACCACATCGACCGCGTCGAGGCGCGCGACGACTTCACCGTGGTCTTCCACTTCAACAGCTTCAACGCGGAGTGGGCCTACCGGTGGGGGTACGGCTTCTACTCGGCGATCGTGCCGCGCGAGGTGGCCGCCGCCGGAGCCAAAGACTGGCGCAATGCGACCGGCAGTGGGCCCTTCATGCTGACCGACTACATCCAGGGCAACCTCCACGAGTACAGCCGTAACGAGGGCTACTGGGACACCACACCGCTCGCCGGCAAAGACTGGAAGATCCCGTTCGTCGATCGGCTCAACTACCGGATCATCAAGGACGAGGCGACCGCACTCACAGCGGTGCGCACCGCGAAGGTCGACATCTACGAGGCCATCCGCTGGATCGCTGTCGACCACCTGAAGGAGTCGACCCCCGAGCTCCGCTGGCAGAAGTTCCTCTCCACCAACGGCAACTTCGTCGCCCTACGCACCGATCAGGAGCCATTTGATGACGTCCGGGTGCGCCGTGCGCTCAACCTGGCCGTTGACCACCAGGAGATCGTGGACGTCTTCTACGGCGGCAACGGCGAGGTGTTCTCTTACCCGATGACCCCCGACTTCCCGGGCTACTACCAGAACCTCGAGGATCTGCCGGAAGCCGCGCGCGAGCTCTACGAGCACAAACCCGACGAAGCGCGGCGACTCCTGGCATCGGCGGGTTACCCGGACGGCTTCGAGTTCACGATTCAGGTGAACGCCAACAACCCCGACCACGTGGACCTCATCCCGCTCGTGGTGAGCTACCTGGCTGACGTCGGGGTGACCGCGAAGATCGAGATGTTGGAGTACGCGGCCCACCTCTCGAGGATGACGTCGAAGACGCACGCCGCCGGGTACATGCTCGCCTCCGGTCACACGAGCCCGACGACCAGCCTGCGCAAGAACTTCACCATCGGACAGACGTGGAACCCCTCCATGTGGGAATCGGAGGAGTACGACGCCCAGATCCTGGAGCTCCTCGGCACGCGCGACGAAAAGGAGCGCCAGGAGATCGTGAAGCGCATGACCGCGGAGATGGTCGAGCAGGCCCCCTACATCTGGCTCCCGTCGCAGTACCTGTTCGTCGCCTGGTGGCCGTGGGTGCAGAACTACGGCGCCGAGCTGCGCGCCGGCGCAGCCCGGCCCGGCCCGATCTACGCGCGCATCTGGATCGACCAGGAGATGAAGCGGGCCATGGGCTTCTGACGTGGGCGACGCGCTCCTCCAGGTCCGCAATCTCAGCGTGAGCTTCCCGTCGCGGCGCGGTCGCACGCGCGCGCTCGACGGCGTGTCGCTCGAGGTGGCGCGCGGTGAGACCGTGGCTCTGGTCGGCGAGAGTGGATCGGGCAAGAGCATGACCGCGCTTTCGGTGCTCCGGCTCGTGCCCGACCCAGGCCACTTCGACGGCGGCGAGATCGTCTTCGACGGTACGGACCTGCTCGGCCTGTCGTCCAAGGAGATCCGCGCCGTGCGCGGCAACCGCATCGCCATGATCTTCCAGGAGCCCATGTCGTCGCTCAACCCGGTGCTCCCCATCGGCAAACAGGTCGCGGAGCCGATCCAGCTGCATCGCGGCGCACGCTGGAAAGACGCGCTGGTGCGCGCGGAGGAGCTGCTGCACAAGGTGGCCATCCCGGACGCCGGAACGCGCCTGCACGCCTATCCGCACGAGCTCTCCGGGGGCATGCGCCAGCGGGTGATGATCGCCATCGCACTCGCGTGCGAGCCGCAGCTCATCATCGCGGACGAGCCCACCACCGCACTCGACGTGACGGTGCAGGCGCAGATCCTCTCGCTGCTCAAGGAGCTCACCCAGGAGTCGCAGACCGCGATGATTCTCATCACGCACGACCTCGGCGTCGTGGCGCGCTACGCCGATCGCGTCGCCGTGATGTACGGCGGACGCATCGTCGAGACGGCAGGGGCACGCGCGCTCTATGCGCGGCCTCGCCACCCGTACACCCGGGGGCTGATGGCGTCCGTGCCCCGGCTCGACGACGAATCCGGCCGGCGCCTGGTGCCGATCGACGGCCAGCCGCCGGATCTCGCCGCACTCCCTGCGGGCTGCGCCTTCGCGCCGCGCTGCCCGGTGGCCCTGGAGCGCTGCCAGACCGAGGCGCCCACGCTCGAGGAGGCTGCGGACGCGCACTGGAGGGCGTGTTTTGCCGCCGACTGAAGGCAGCGACGCGCCGCTGCTGCGCGTCGACGGGCTACGGGTGCACTTTCCCGTCACCGAAGGTGTGATCTTCCGCAAGCAGGTGGGTGCCGTGAAAGCCGTCGACGGCGTCTCGTTCGAGCTTCACGCCGGGGAGACTCTGGGCCTGGTCGGTGAAAGCGGCTGCGGCAAGTCGACGACCGCGCTCTCCGTCCTCCGCATGCAGGAGCCGACCGCCGGCAGCATCTTCTTCGAGGGCCGCGACATCACGAGCGCCACCCCCGCGGAGATGCGACCGTTGCGCCGGCGGCTGCAGATGGTCTACCAGGACCCGTTCGGCTCGTTGAACCCGCGCATGCGCGTGCGCGACATCATCGGCGAGCCGCTGCTGGTGCACGGCGTCGGCGGGCCACGGTCGACCTACCGCGCCCGCATCGCGGAGCTGATGGACCTCGTGGGCCTGCTCCCCAACATGGCCGACCGCTACCCGCACGAGTTCTCCGGCGGGCAGCGCCAGCGCATCGGCATCGCGCGGGCGCTCGCGCTCGAGCCGAGCCTCATCGTGTGCGACGAGGCGGTCTCGGCGCTCGACGTCTCGATCCAGGCCCAGGTGATCAACCTGTTCATGGATCTGCAGCAGAAGCTCGGACTCGCGTACCTCTTCATCGCGCACGACCTGTCGGTGGTGCGCCACATCAGTGACCGCATTGCAGTGATGTACCTCGGCAAGATCGTCGAGACCGCACCGCGCGACGAGCTCTTCCGCAACCCGCAGCACCCGTACACGAAAGCCCTGCTCTCGGCGGTGCCCGTTCCGGATCCCGAGATGGAGGCCGCGCGGACGCCAGAGATCCTCGCGGGCGAGATCCCGAGTGCCACCAGGCCTCCGGCGGGGTGCAGGTTCCACACGCGGTGCCGCGAAGCGCTTCCGGAATGCGCCACTCTGGAGCCACGTTTGCTCGCCTGTGGCACGCGGCGCGAGGTCGCCTGTCATCTGGTGCACCCGCTGGAGAACACCAGCTGAGCGGCCCCGAAGCGCTAGTCTCGGCGCGTTTCCCAGGAGACCAGGATGAGTGAGCAGCCACCAGATCCGACCGCGCAGGCGAAGGCCGCCGAAGACCGGCCGAGCAAAGGGGTCTTCGCCCGTTTTCTCGACACGGTCGAGTTCCTGGGCAACCTGCTGCCCCACCCGGTCACCCTCTTCGCGATCATCTGTGTCGGCGTCCTGCTGCTCTCGGGCGTCGCCGGACTCCTGGAGTGGCAGGTCGACGACCCGCGGCCCGAAGGAGCTCGCGGTCGCTCCCCGGACGGCGTGATCGAGGCGGTGAGCCTCCTCAACGGCGAGGGCTTCCGCCGCATCGCGATGAACCTGGTGACCAACTTCACCGGCTTCGCGCCGCTCGGCACGGTGCTCGTCGCCCTCCTCGGAGTTGGCATCGCCGAGCGCTCGGGCCTGTTGGCCGCCGGTGTGAGGTTCCTCGTCTTCGGCGCGCTGGGACTCGTGGGGCGTCTCCAGGGGCCGGGCCTCCTGCGCCGCATCCTGCGCTTCGTGACCTTCGGCTCGCCGCAGAACTTCCTCACCGCAGTGGTCGTCTTCTCGGCGGTGATCTCGAACACGGCATCGGAGATGGGCTACGTGGTGCTCATTCCCCTCGCCGCCGTGGTCTTCCACTCCGTGGGCCGCAACCCGATGGCCGGCCTTGCCTGCGCCTTCGCCGGCGTGTCGGGCGGCTACTCCGCCAACCTGCTCATCGGCACGGTGGATCCCCTCCTCTCCGGCATCACCACCGAGGCCGCGCGCCTCATCGACCCCTCCTACGCCCCGGGCGAGGTCAACGAGATCCTGCCGACGGCCAACTGGTTCTTCATGATCGCGAGCACGTTCCTCATCACGCTCGTGGGCACGTTCGTGACGGTGAAGATCGTCGAGCCGAAGCTGGGCCCGTACGACGCGAGCAACGCCGACGACGACATCGAAGGCGCCGCGGAGGGGATGGGAGCGCTGTCGCCGGAGGAGCGGCGGGCGCTCTTCTGGGCCGGCCTCACGGTGGCGTTGATGACCGCGGGTCTCGTGCTGCTCGCCCTCCCCGGCGGCTGGTTCCGCGACCCGGCGGTCGACGGCGCCCTGCTCCAGGAGATCCGGCCTCTGCTGCGCAGTGTGGTGGCGCTCATCTTCCTGTTCTTCGCCGTTCCGAGCATCGTGTACGGGCGCATCACGGGCTCCATGAAGACCGACCGCGACGTGATCGACGGCATGGCGAAGGCGATGAGCTCGCTGGGGCTCTACATGGTGCTCGTCTTCTTCGCCGCCCAGTTCGTCGCCTTCTTCAACTGGACCAACCTCGGCACGATCACTGCCGTCACCGGCGCCGACCTGCTGATCCGCTGGGATCTCACAGGGCCCATGGTCTTCATCCCGTTCATCCTGATGTGCTGCTGCGTCAACCTGGCCCTGGGCAGCGCGTCGGCCCAGTGGGCGGTGACCGCTCCGATCTTCGTGCCGATGCTCATGACCATCGGCTACAGCCCGCAGGTGATCCAGGCGGCGTACCGCATCGGCGATTCGACGACCAACATCATCACGCCGATGATGAGCTACTTCGGCCTGATCCTCGCGTTTGCGATGCGCTACGACCGCAAGCTCGGCATCGGCACGCTGATCTCGACGATGATTCCGTACTCGATCGCGTACCTGATCGGCTGGGTCATCCTGTTCTACACGTGGGTGTTCGGATTCGGACTGCCGGTGGGCCCGGGGACACCGACCTACTACGCCCCGTAGATCTGGCCCGCCGTCCGCGAAGTGTCGTCCAGGCAGAGAGAAGCGCGGGTGGGTGTTCCTCGCTCCGCGTCAATCTCGCGGAAACTGGCCGTCTCAAGAGACGTTGCCCGTCTCCGCTCCGAGATGACCGCCGTCAGAGCAAAGGAATCCTCTTGCTGAAGTTACGAATCCCATTCGCCGCCGTCACGCTGCTCACCCTGCTCTGCCAGTCGGGCAACGCGCAGTCGTGGCCCTCCTTTCGCGGACCGTCGTTCAACGGCTCGTCGAGCGTGGATCTCCTCGAGGGCGACGGTGAGCTCGCGCTGCGCGTGAGGTTCAAGCGTGCGCTCGGGATGGGTTACGCGGGTGTCTCAGTCGTGGGCGATACGGCCGTGACGAGCTTTGGTGCCGAGGGACGCGACTTCGTCGCCGCATTCCACGCGGAAACGGGCCGGGAGCTGTGGCGCTACGACATGGCCCCCCTCTTCAAAGGGAAAGACGGAGTGCACGACGGACCGGCATCGACGCCTGCGATCAGCGCGGGGAGCGTGTTTGCACTCGACCCCAACGGTACTTTTGTGGCGCTCGACGCCGCCACGGGCGCACTTCTCTGGAAACACTCGTTGGCCGAGACCTTCCCTACACCGCCGAACTGGTATGCCTGCACATCCCCGCTCGTACACGGCCAATCTGTGATCGTCCAGCTCGAGGGAGAAGGCGGCATCGTGGCCTTCGACGTCAAAACGGGCGACACCCTCTGGCGCACAGAGCTGCGATCTCGGGGCTGCTCGTCGCCAGTCCCTGCGAGGATTGCGGGGGAGCAGGTCCTCCTGGTCATGGGCGCCAGCGATCTCCTCGGGCTCGAGCCGAGGGACGGCTCCGAGATCTTCACCTTCGAAGACCTGGGTGCCGTCGAGCACAACACCTCTCCGTTTCCCATGGCCCTCGAGGCGGACGGCGCAACCGACGCCATTCTCCTCCAGTATCAGCAGGGTCGCTCGCTCATTCTCACTGTGGGCCACGACGGCACCGGCGTGTCTGCCGATCGCGCGCACGACATTCGCCTCCTCAGCCGCACCATTTCTCCACCGAGCCTCTGGGGCAAGACCATCTACGGCTACACGAGTCGTTTCCTCTCGGCCGTCGATCCGGCGAGCGGCGAGCAGCTCTGGCGCTCGCGAGCACCCGGCGACGGCTGGACGCTGGTGGTCGACGGACAGCTGGTGGCCGTCACCAAAGACGGAAGCCTGCACGTCGGTCGTGCCAGCCGGAGCGGCTTCACGCAGACCGATCACATCGAGCTGTTCGAGGACCTCGTCTGGACGCCGCCGGCGTTCGGGGCCGGCGGCATCTTCGTCCGGAGCCACGGCGAGCTCGCGCGCGTCGATCTCGTGCGCCGGGGAGCAGAGGGTGATGCGAGCACGTCGCTCCCCGTACCTTCGATCCTGGCGGAGCTGCGCGAGAAGGCGAAGGTGAGCGACCGCGCGGACGACGCCGTCGAGGAGTTCTTGGCCGACCGAGGGTCGCCTCTCATCGACGGGAGCACCGTGCTTTTTCTCTGGCACGGCGAGGCGCAAGACGTGGGGATTGCGAGCGAGATGCTCGGGATGAGAAACGAGGTACCGATGGCCCGCCTCGAAGGGACCAACCTGTGGTGGTGGCAGACGAACGTCGATGCGCGCGCACGAATGGCCTACAACTTCATCGTCGACTTCGAGCCGACCGTCGACCCGCGCAATCCGCGGCGCGATCTGAGTGCGATCCTCGGCCCGCATCTGGGGTGGGTCCATCTCGAGACCGGCGAGTTTCTCGAGCGTTCCTGGTTCCGGATGCCCCAGGGGCCCGTGGATCCCGCGTATCTCGAGGCTCTACCAGCCGGAGCTCCGCGTGGACGCTTGGAGGAGATCCCGACGGTGATGAGCCCGCCCCCCGATTCCTGGCAGGCTCACACCGAGCCGATCCCCGTACCACTCCGCGTTTGGTTGCCGCCGGGCTACGAAGAGGGCACGGAGCGCTATCCCGTGGCCTTCGTTCACTCTCCGTTCGCCACCGAGGCTGGCCGATGGCCAACCGCGCTCGACCATCTGGTGGGTGGCGGCCAACTTCGCCCGATGGTGGTCGTGTTCGTCGAGCCGCCCTACGTGCTCGGGCCCGTGTATGCAAAGGAGTTCGAGGAGAAGGTCTTGCGGGTCGTGGAGTCTCGCTACCGAATCTCACAGGAGCGCACCGAGCGCGCCCACATCGGCATGGGCAACGAGGCGCTGTTCGCCGGAGCGCTCGCGTTCTCGAAGCCCGAGAGTTTTGGCCTTCTGGGCCTTCAGTCGTTGATGGTGAGTGACAGCGAGCTCGCCGTCATCAGCACTCCCATGGCGCAAGTCGACCCTGTCGAAACCCCGTTTCGCGTCTACCACGACTGGGGGGAATGGGACGTGTTCAGCCTGCTCGACGGCTACGACAAGAAGGAGCGCGGTCCGGAGCTGAACGCTCTCCTCGAACAGCAGGGCATCACACCGGCCGGCGGCAAGCTCTTCGACAGCACGGACTGGTGGAGTTGGCGCAGCAGGATCGACACGATGTTGCTGCACCTCTTCCCGCCGGAGTAGCACCGGCTCGGCCGCGAGAGTCCCGGATCGCCGGAATGCCAAATGCGAGCGCCTGGAGGCGCACGGATCGATCCAGGATGCCGCCGCGCATCGGCCCACCGTCGTGAGTCGTGGCCTCGTTTGGGAGGCCACGACTCGGCGCACTACAGCCCCGGCGGCTCCCCAGCCTTCGCCATCCCCGCGATGTAGCGTTCGGCGACTTCCTTCTCCGCAGAGAACATCACGTGGAGCCCCCCGGTGAGGTCGAAGTGGGGGTTGTGTCCGATGGCTCTCTCGAGAGCCTTGCCCGCCTCTTCCAGCCGCCCGAGGTGGGCCAGGGTCGACGCCTCGGTGCGGTAGACCCAGGAAAACTCCGGATACTCGAGGAGGGCCTTCTCCGTCCACTGAAGCGTCTCCTCGTAGCGCCCGGCGGCGAAGTGCCCCAGGCTCATCGCGTGGTAGGCGTACGGGATCAGCGGATCGTTCGGCCCCAGCTTGATCGCCTCCGTCAGGATTCCGAGCGCCTCTTCGTGCTCCCCCGCCATCGCCATACCCTCTCCCGAGCAGGTCAGGATGAGGGTGGAGTACGGGCTGAGCTCACGTGCGCGGCGGTAGGCAGCCAACATCCTGTCGCGCTCGCCCTGGAGCGCGTACGCGTGGCCGATGGCGTGCTGCGCATGAGGGTTGCGCGGATCCAGCGTCACCGCGCGATCGGCGGTCGCGAGCAGCGACTCGATGTGCGGATCCGGGTCCTCGACGTAGCCGCTGACGATGTCGATGTACTCCACGAGGGCGAGCCCGGCGTGGGCCGTGGCGAAGCCGTCGTCGAGCTCGATCGCCTTCTCGAAGCTCGTTCGCGCCTGCTTCAGGTCGTCGATGCCCATCCGATCCCAGTGCCACCAGCCCTGCTGGGCCCAATCCCACGCCGCCATGTCGTCCGGCGGCAGCTGAAGGGCGCGCATCCGATCGAACCGCTCGAGGTTGGGGTGCATCGCCGTCACCACCGCTTCCGCGATCTCTTCCTGCAGGTCGAGAAGGTCTTCCCAGTCCCGGTCGTAGCGGTCGTTCCACACGACCACTCCCGATTCGGCGTCGAGGACCCGGGCCGCGATGCGCACGCGGTCGTCCGCCCTGCGCACACTCCCCGTCACCACGTAGCGTGCGCCGAGACTGCGCCCCCGGGCGCCGAGGTCCGAGTCGGCGCCGACGTTGCCGTCGGAGTAGTCGGAGATCACATCGAAGCTGTTCCAGGTGGAGAGCCGCTCCATCAGGTCTTCCGCGATGCCGACGGCGAAGTACTGGTTCTCCTCGCCGCCGCCGAGAGGGTCGAACGGCAAGACCGCCACGGCGGGCAGCGCCGCGCGGTCGGCACCGGCGGACGAGCCTTGCAGGCTTTGCGCGTCTGTCAGACGCTCGGACGTGGTGTCGGACGCCCGGCGAGCGACGACCCAGACCAGGAACAAGGTGAGCAGCGTCGCAACCGCGGCTGCCAGGCCGAGACGCCCGCGGCTCGCTCCTCGCGTGACCGTGGATGTGCGCGCGGAGACCGACGCCGACGAGCCGGCGGACTCTCCCGCCTGCAGCTCTTCGATGGCCCGCAGGAGGTCGCGGCTGGAGATCCAGCGCTCGTCGGGCTGCTTCGCCAAACAACGGTCGAGCAGCTCGGCCGCCCCGTGGGGGAGTGCGGGAGCCTCCTCGAGCACGGAGGGCGGATCGTGATGGATGATCGCCGCGAGCACTTCCACCGCGCTGTCACCCGGGAACGGCCGGCGGCCTGTGAGCATCTCGAACAACATCACGCCGAAGGAGAACTGATCCGAGCGGAAGTCGAGATCGCGACCGATCGCCTGCTCGGGGGACATGTAGCTCACCGTTCCCACGATGGCGCCGGCGGCGGTCAACGTCGCCTTCAAGCTGGCAGTGTCCGCCTCGGGGTCGACGGAGAAGTTCGTCCGCGCGAGGCCGAAGTCGACGATCTTGGCGCGGCCGTCTCGGGTGAGCATCACGTTGCCTGGCTTGAGGTCCCGGTGCACGACGCCGTTCTCGTGGGCTGCACTCAGGCCGTCCGCAACCTGGGCTGCAATCGCAAGGGCCTCGCCGGGCGTCAGACGCCGCCGCTCGAGGAGATCCGCAAGGCTCTCGCCGTCCACGAGCTCCATTGCGATCCACGCGCAATCTTCTTCGCGCCCGACATCGTGAACCGTCACGAGATTCGGGTGGTTCAGCCCTGATGCGGTCAACGCCTCCCGTTCCAAGCGGTCGAAGTGGCCCGACCAGCGGTCGTCCTCCCGAACCACTTTGAGGGCGACGTGGCGCTTGAGTTTCAGGTCCGTCGCGCGAAAGACCTCCGCCATCCCGCCCTGCCCCAACGGTGCGTCGATCCGGTACCGCTCTCCGAAAACCGCTCCGACGCTCTCCACCGTTTTCGCACTACCTTCTGAAGCCATGGCGGCAGACCAGGCCGCGTCGAGGCCGAGATCCAGGGTGCGCTCGTCACCTGCCTGTACCAATCGTCGAAGCTGCTCCGCCAGCGCGGGGTGCTGCTCGCAGGCATGCTCGAGAAACGTGGAGCGCTCGTCGTGTGGCTCCTCGAGCGCCGCCGCGAGAAGCGCGTCGATCTCGTCGAAGTTCTGAAGAGAGTCCGTCATAACGAAGCCTCTTGACGCGGAGAGCCTCCTGGAACGAGTGAGAATTACGAAGCTACACCAGCTAGAGTTATTGGACGGACCATGCTTCGAGTTCTTGCCATTGTTCTCGCAAGATTCCGCACTGTGGTCCGATATTGGATCCCTGCGCTTCTGAGTCTGCTGGCCTCAGCGCCGGTCGTGGCTCAGGCAGTTGCGGCAGAGGAGCGGCTGGCTCCGTCACCAAGGCACCGGACCTCCTGGGGCGACCCCGACATCGGCGGCCTGTGGGACCACCGCAGCCCACTGGCGATCGAGCGGCCGGAGGAGTTCGCCGACCGGGCTACCGTGACCCTGCCCGAGATGCTCGCTTGGCGACGGGAGAAGTTTGCCCACGACATCGAGGAGCGTCGAGGCGAGGACCCGATCAAAGACGTCAATCAGGGGCACAACGCGTTCTGGATCGAGACGCGTCACGACCTGACCGACGACCCGCGCACGGCGCTCCTTGTCGACCCACCCGACGGCAAGTTGCCGGAGCTGACACCGGAGGCTGCCGCTGCGGTCGAAGCGAGCAAGAGCAGCCCACGCATTCCCTTTCGCGGGTGGAACTTCCCCTTCGAGGATCCTCTCGCGTATCGGCCTGCGGGCCCTGAGGTGACCGGACTCTCCGAGCGCTGCATTCTCGGGTACGCCGGGCCACCAATCTACGCCGGCATCGAGAACCAGAATCTGCGCATCGTCCAGTCGCCAACGCACATTCTCCTGTTTCACGAGGACATGCACACCCCACGCGTCGTGCAGATGCAGGGTCGAGCGAATCCACCAGGAGTGACGAGCCTCGTCGGCAGCTCCGTGGGGCATTGGGAAGGGGAAACCCTGGTGGTCGTCACCACGAACTTCAGCGGCGATCGCCCGAGCTTCTGGGACCCTCGCCACGGGCCTGTCGGGAGCGGTGAGGATCTGAAGCTCGTGGAGCGGTTCACGCGAATCAGAGAAGACCGGTTGCGCTACGAGTACACGGTCGATGACCCGAAGAACTACGAGAGACCTTTTACCGTTCGCATCCCGATGCGAACAGCCCGGTGGCATTGGTACGAGTACAGCTGCCACGAACGGAATGAGTCACTGCTCATGACGCTCAAGGGGGCGCGCTACCTGGAGAGTCTGGAGAACGGGTCGGCTGCTCCGGAGCAGAAGCCTTCTCCCCCCTAGAGGGCCCGGACGCAGGGGAGCGGCTCAGGGAAGCGCGGCGGCAAGCCAATCTCGCGCGCGTCCGAGCTCGGAGCGCAAGACGTCGGGTTGCCCCAACGCCTGGCAGATCGCCGACGCCCCCTGCGTGCA
The DNA here is from genome assembly GCA_965223385.1 of Candidatus Multivoraceae bacterium. GTDB lineage: Bacteria > Acidobacteriota > Thermoanaerobaculia > Multivoradales > Multivoraceae > JBCCLJ01. Next base: position 261,601 of record CBDCWR010000007.1, read on the forward strand.
CGCGAGCAGGTGCACCGCCAGGTCGCGGGCTTCGGCACCCGCGCCGGCGCTGCGGAACTGCTCTTCGAACCAGTCGAGCTGGCGGGCGAAGAGCAGGTCGCGCTCGCCTTCGAAGCGGCCGTCGGCCTTCACGAGATCCTGGCTCAGACACCCGAGAGGGCAACCTCGAACCGACACCTCGTCGCAGTTCAGCTCCATGAGCTCGAGGAAGCGCTCCAGTCGCTGGATCGGCGACCCGGCTTGCTCCGCCTCCTCGAGGAGGCCTTCGACGTGCTCGAGGTGGGAGTCGACGACCGCGCGGACGATGTCGTCCTTCGTCTTGAAGTAGTAGTAGACGTTGCCCAGCGGTACGTCGGCCGCCTCCGCGATGCGGGCGAGGGTGGTCGCTGCGAAGCCGCGGGCGTGGATCTCCTCCTGGGCCGCGGCGACGAGGCGCTCGCGCTTGCCTGGGCGCCGGGCAGCAGACGCGGCAGGCGGCTGGGTGGAGGTCGACGTGGGAGGTGTCATGTCTGACCTCGCAGTGTACCGTCGCGAGAACGCCGTGCCCGCTGGCACGAGCCCGAGGTAGGGGCGGCAGGCCGGGTCGAGGGCGTGCTCAACGCGCACCTCCATGGCGCATGGGCACACGGAAGGTCAGGCTCCAGTGGCTACGACCCGTGCCGTAGGTGTTGGTGGCCCAGGACAGGCCCAGCCGCTCTTTCAGGAGGACACCAGCTTCGGCCACGGGCGCGACCGACTCGACCCAGGGCTCGAGGAGGTCGTACTCGGCCCAGCTCGCGCGTCCGCCGACACCGCCGAAGACGCGCAGCCAGGGTGTCAGCCGCATGTCGGCATCCAGGCGGAAGCGGAGCCAGTGCTGGAAGCCCGGGGCGAGGCGGAGCTCCGTGTCGCTCGTCAAGGCGAAACGTGGTGTGGCGGTGACGAGCTTCTTGACGTGGGCGCCGACGACGGGGAACAGCTCGTTGTCTGCGACGTAGAAGAGCTCCACCTCCTCGTCGCCGATCAGGCGGTGCACCGCGTTCTGGAGATCTTCGCCGAAGACGCCGCGGCCGGCGCGCACGCCACCGGCGTACAGCGCGACGTCGCGGTCGCCGCTACGTCGACGGCGGCCGACCAGCAGCCAGCTCTCGTCGAAGCGTGCCCCGGCCTGCCGGTCGGTGAACAGGTTCTCTTCGAAAGACAGAAAAGACCGCCCGATCTGGGCCACACCCAGCTCGGCCCGATCGAACTCCACGACGAAGCCGAGGCCCGCAGTGTAGATGTCGTCGTCGAGGGAGTTCCCGGCCATGAGGTCGTTGCCGGTTCTCAGCGTGACGGCACTGGCGAAGAGGGATCGCGTGGACAACAGGTGGCTGGAGGCGCTGCCGGCCTCGGAGTCTCCGCGCAGCCAGGACTCGAGGCTCCGGCGCGGCGACGACTCCGCGTCGGGCGCGGGGTGGCCGTCCGAGCTCTGCCGCGGCGGCTCGGGACGACGGGCGGCCACGGCAGACCAGAGCCGACCGTGGGTGCGGCCCGTTGTTGCGGGCACCGCGCGATGGGGATCGAGCTCGTGGCTCAGACTGCCGTAGAGCCCGGGGACGGCCGCAACGGAAGGAGTCTCCGTGCCTGCCCAGGGTGAAGAGCTGGCTTGTCCGGCCGATGGTGCGGCCAGCAGAGAGAGAGCGAAGAAGGCGACCGTCCCGACTCCGGGAAAGAACCGGAGGAAGCGGGACAGGGTGGAAGTGCTATGGGTCATATCGAATCACCGGAGCCGGCCTGACGGTGGCCAGCGGGTCTCTTGAGTTAGTTAACCGACTAAATTCTCTACGAAGGTCGATGCACTTCGGTTTTGTCGGCACGCCCGGATCACACGCTGTTCCGACCCACGAGATCTCGCGAATGACGAAGACTCGTGATCGCGACTCGCGAGGACTCGCGTCTGGATGCCACTCGAGGGGCAGAGCGGCTCGATCTCGAGGCGGAGACCAGGTGGCACACCCATTGCTCCTTGTCGGGTGACCCCAGCGCGGCCGGCCGTCGGGCACACAGAGCCGCATCGCAGCCGGCGTGGAAGCGAAGACCCAAGGAGGCAGACGTGCGCACGAAACTCGACCCGTTCCCCCATGCGGGAACATCCCAACCCGCTCCCCCGCGCTCCGCGGCTCGGCAAGCACTCGACGGAGTCGTCGCCTGGACCCGGGAGCACAGCCTTCAGTCGCTGCTTTTCGTGGTCATGACGGCGCTCTCGGCGGCGGCGTTCTTCCTCCTCCCCTGGCTCTTCCTCCCCTGACCCTCGAGGACGCGAGCCACGCCTTGGCTCCGCACCTCACCCCGCCGGGCGCTGCCTCTCGATCCCCATCTTCTTCATGCGGGAGGAGAGCGTCGAAGGTCGGATGCCGAGGAGCTCCGCAGCACCTCCCCGCCCGGAGACCTTCCAGTCGGCCGCCCGCAGCGCGGCCATCGTGTTCTCCCGGACCTTCTGCTCCATCTCGGCATCCGTCAGATACGCGCCCTCCGCCGCGGCCGATCCGGCACTGGAGCGCGTCGTGACCCGAGCCGAGGATCCGGGCAGATCGAAGCGGACCGGACCGCCGCGCGCCATGATGACGGCGCGCTCGACCACGTTGCGCAGCTCCCGCACGTTGCCCGGCCAGTCGTGCGTGGCGAGGCGGGCGATCTCTCCCCGGGAGACGGCCGGCACCGGAAGGCCGAGATCCCTGGACGTCTCCTCGAGGAAGTGCGTCGCAAGCGCAGGCAGGTCGTCGAGCCGCTCCCGGAGCGGGCCAACGTGCACCGGAAACACGTTGAGTCGAAAGTAGAGGTCTTCGCGAAACCTCCCCGCGGCGATCTCCTTCTCGAGGTCGCGGTTCGTCGCCGCGACGATCCGGACATCGACCGTCTTCGTGCGCTCGTCGCCGACCCGCTCGTAGGTCCCCTCCTGCAGGATCCGGAGCAGCTTGCTCTGCTGCTCCAACGGAATTTCGCCGACCTCGTCGAGGAAGAGAGTGCCTCGGTGTGCCGCCTCGAAGCGCCCGCGCCGCTCCTTGACCGCACCCGTGAAGGCGCCGCGGACGTGGCCGAAGAACTCACTTTCGTAGAGCTCTCTCGGGATCGACGCACAGTTGACCCGGACCAGAGGATGGTCGCTCCGCCTGCTCTGCTCGTGGATGGCGCATGCGAGCAGCTCCTTGCCCGTTCCAGACTCCCCGGTGATCAGTACGCTGGCGTCGGTTGGCGCCACGAGGCTCACCTGCTCGAGCGTCGCCTTCAGGGAGTCGCTGGCGCCGATGATGTTGCCGGAGAGAACCGACCTGAACTCCTCCCGGAGCACTTCGTTCTCGAAGGCGAGCCGCGACTGGAGCCGCTCGATCTCCTCGAAGGCGCGCGCGTTGGCGATCGCTGCAGCTGCGTGGTCGGCGATCAGACGCAGCCAGCGCATCGCCTCCGGGTCGATTGCCGCGCGCGCGAAGACGCCCAGCACACCCAACGTCTCGCCGCGGAACATCAAGGGCTGTCCGGCAAATCCACGAATTCCCTCGGACAGGCCCCACTCGGGCTTGACCAGCCACCGGCCGTCGCGCTCCGTGTCGCGGAGCAGCAGCTGGCTTCCCCCTTCGGCGACCCGTCCCACCTTGCGCACCCCGATCGGAAAGCGGCGGAACTCTCCGTCGAGCCGTGACCAGTCGGCGTCCGACGCCTGAGGGCGGCCCGCGCTCGCCACGAGATGCAGGCACGGTACGGCTCCAGCGCAGTCGTCGCGTCGCGGGCACACGTCGCAGATGTCGCCTGGTCGAATGAGCCAGATGCGGGCGAGCGCCACGTCGGGCTGCGCCGCCAGCCCGTGGACCACGTGCTCGAGCAGCGGACTCAGAGACCGCTCTCCCGCAAGGTCGAGAAGCAGGCCCTGGAGTGCGTCCTGGTCGAGCGAGTAGTGCCCGCTATCCACCATCCGAAGAGGCTACACGACCCTGGCGAACGATCGTCCCCCGCGCACGAGATCTCGCGGTTTGGCGAAGTCTCGCGAGCCGAAGGGCCGGAGATCGCACTCAAAGTACCTCGTCTGACGCGGCAGCTACTGCCGCGCGGCCGCGAGCGGCAGGACGATGCGCGACGCATGGGCGGGGGCGTGGTGCACGACGTTGGTCGCCACCTGCCCCTCACTCTCGTCCCAGTTCCGTCCGCCCGTGTTGAGGTTGCGGTCGTAGCGCGGGAAGTTGCTGCTCGACACCTCCAGGCGCACGCGGTGGCCCGCCTCGAAGACGTGGGCCGTCACCAGAGGGCCAACGCGAGCCTCGACCACCTGGCCCGGCTCGAGAAACACCTCCCGGTCGAAGCCTTCGCGGTAGCGCAGCCGCAGGATCGCGTCGTCGAGGTTGAGCGCGCGGCCGTCTGGTGCCACATCGACCAGCTTCACGGTGACGTCGGTGTCCGGCGCGTCCGAAGAGACGAAGAGAACGACGTCGACGTAGCCCGCGACGTCGAGCGGGGCCTCGAGAGGTGGCGTCGTGTACACGAGCACGTCGGAGCGAGCCTCCACTCCGCGTTGGTCGAACGCGCCGGGCCGCCAGTTGCCCAGGCAGCAGAAGTTGCCGCCAACCGTCGGCACGGGGTTCATCGGGTCGTAGAGGAAGCTGTCTGGCGCCGCGCTGGTCGGGGCGCGCTCGCGCAGCGCACCGTCCCCCGCCGCGCTGTTCGCGCTGCCGCTGGAGTGCAGGTGAAGCGTCAGCGTTCCCGCGGCCGGAGCGGGCGGCCAGTCGTCGGCACCGCGCCACTCGTTGCGGCCCATGGCGAAGTACTTCACCCGCGGGTGCTTCGCCAGATAGCGGCCGCGCGCAGCCGCGCGATCGTCCTGGGTGTAGGCATCGAGAAAGTCGAACAGGAGGTCGTCCATGCCGAACGAGACGTCACCCATGTTCATCTCGCCGACCACGTGCGGCTGGCGCAGGCGATACATGGAGCAGTGGTCCGTCGGCGCGACCACGAGGAACTGGTCGGCGCCCGCGGCCTTCGTGCGCGCATGCTGGTAGAGCGCCAGGTTCGGGGCGACGGAGAGGTCGTACCAGGAGTTCACCCAGAGAGACGGCACTTCGTACGGTTCGTGATCGTGGTAAAGCCCGCCCTTCGTCCACGCCTCGTCGCCCGGCAACCGCCGCACCGACTCCTCGAACACCCCCGGCTGGCCGCCGGCGGCCGACACCATGTCCTCGAGCGGCAGGTGCCACACGACCTCGTTCCAGTCGACACCGCGCCCGCGCCGAGCGAGGTCGAAGAAGGTCGCCATCTTCCGCAGGTCTTCGGTGGACGTACCGGCCGGAAAGGTGGGGCGCAGGCTCCCCTGCTCGCCGTACATCCAGGTGATCATGGGAATCTGGATCGCGCCGCCCCGGTAGAACGACCCCTGCTCGAAATACGGACCCATGCGCCCGATGCCGGCTCCCTGCCCCATCGGCACGGCCGCCGCGTGGGCCGGGTGGCCCATCGACGCGAGGCCCATCTGCCATTCAGCGGTCGACGAGCACCCGAGCGTCGCGACCTTGCCGTTCGACCACGGCTGGTCGGCGATCCACGTCAGCGCGTCCCACCCGTCGGTGCGCGGACGCCCGAGCACCTCCCAGGTTCCCTCCGAGTAGAACTTGCCGCGCTCGTTCTGCACCACGAACGCGTAGCCACGACGCACCGAGTCGAGGGCGTACTTGAGCAGCGCGCTCGGGCGGTTGGGGTTCGACCCGGCGAGGGGGCTCGTGTTGTAGGGCGTGCGCCAGAAGACCGTCGGATACGGCCCGTCTCCTTCCGCGGACAGGTACACGTCGGTGGCGAGCCGAACGCCGTCGCGCATGGGCACCTGAATCAGCGTCTGGTGCTGGGCTTCGTGCGAGAGCTCGGCACGCCGTACGCTGTCGGGCACCTTGTGAATCTGCGCCGGCGCGCTCGCCGCGGACGCGATCAGAAGAAAGCTCACCAACGGGACGCGCGCGCGAAACAGCTGCATCATCGAGACCTCCGGACGACCAAGGGAACCCAGCTTCGGACGTCAGTATGCCGCAGACGAGGGCCGGGCAGCGGCGTGGTTCGCGGGCCGCCGTGTGATCGAATCGTGGAACACCCTCAACGCCTCCGGACGCCGTTCTGACGCCGCTCGCACCCCCTTCACCCTCCTCTCCTTCGCCGGCGGAGCTGACGCCTGGCGACGGGGACACCACCCTCGCGGCGGGGCCTCCGCGTCTCCTGGACGTGGCCGCGATCACGCTCGCCCTCGCAGGAGCCTGGGCCAATGCGCAAGCCGTGCGCGACTACGTGTTCGAGGACGCGTACATCACCTACCGTTTCGCCGAGACGTTGGCCGCAGGAGGCGGCTTCGCGTTCAACGCCGGCGAGCCGATCTTCGGCACGACGACGCCGCTCTGGACGCTCCTCCTCGCCGCATGCGCCTTTCTCGGCCTCGACGTCGCGCGGTGCAGCGACGTCCTGTTCGCCGTCTTCCTCTCGCTCGCGGGTCTGGCCGGCTACGTCCGCCTGCGCTGGGAGGGAGCGGCAGGAGCCGGCTTCGCGTTTGCCCTTGCGATGGTTTGGGGATCTGGCTTCGTCCTGCCCCTCGCCGGCATGGAGACGCCATTCCTTCTCGCCCTTCTGCTGGCGTCTTCGCTGGCGGCCCGGAGCGAGCGTCTCCTCTTGTGCGGCCTGCTCCTGGGGCTTGCGCTCACGGTGCGCTACGACGCGGTCGTGTTCGCGGCGGCGCTGCTGGCGATCGAGTGGTGGCGCGGCCAGGCGCCCTGGCGCGCCATCGGCGCGGGAACCCTCGTCTTCGCACCTTGGCTCGTGTTTGCCCAGCTTTCTCTCGGCTCCGTTTTTCCTCACACGCTGGGGGCGAAGGCGGGCGACGCCGCGACCTGGCACTACCTCGGCGCTTCGCTCCTCCAGCGGGCGCGGCTGGCAACGTCTCCTTTCGTGCGCCTGCGCAGTGAGTTCGAGCCTCTGCCGGAGCTGGTGACGGCCCTCCTCGTCTTGGCGCTCGCCGCTACCGCGTGCTTCGCGCTCCCCGCGATGATGCGCTCCCGCAGCGGTCTTCTGTGCTTTCCGGTATACGCCATCCTGCTCTGGCTCGGCTACGGGGTCATCGCACCTCCGATCGAGCACAACTGGTACCTCGCCCCGGCCTCGGCGCTGCTGCTGCTCTTCGCCTTTGCAGCCACCGGAGAGACCATCCGGCGCGCCCTGCGCGGCCGGCCGGCCACCCCCCGCAACGCCTCGACTGCCTTCGCGCTCCTGCTGACCTTCGTCTCTCTGATCTCGCTCCCTCGCCTCGCGCGACTCGAGATCGCGCGGCTGATCGAGGGGCCGTACTACCAGGAGCGTGTTCTCGCCTACCGCGAGTTTGCGCAGTGGCTGAGCGGTCGCGAGCTCACCGATCTCCGCGTCCTGCTCCACGAGCCGGGCTACTTCGGCTACCTCACCGGCTGCCGCGTCATCGACGCCGCCGGCCTCGTGACTCGAGGGGTACGGTTCCACGGCCCTCGGCAGCAGCGCGACGACTTCTCCGATCTGGTGCACCGCTTCACGCCGGACGCCATCGTCGCCGACCGCCCCGGCGCGCGCTTCGACGGCTACGCCCGCGTGGCCGCGTCGGGGGCACGCTCCCTCCACGTGCGACGGTCCATCCTGGAGGCTCGCCGTGTGATCGAATGGCGATCACTCAACCGTGAGGAGACGTCGATGTCCGAGATCCCGCGCCTTTCCGGCGATGAACTGACACGCACCATCGAGGCCGCGGACACTCTGGTGCTGGACGTGCGCCGGCCGGCCGAGATCGCGGAGCACGGCACCACACCGGGCGCGCTGACCATCCCCATCGACGAGCTGGCCGACCGACTCGACGAGATCCCGAAAGACCGCCCGATCCTCACCGCCTGAATGGGCGGAGGACGCGCCGCGCGTGCCGCGGCCACGCTGCAGGAGAACGGCTTCTATGTGGTCGGCGCGTGCGGGCTGCGCCACTACCAGGGCAAAAAGACCACGGAGCCCTAGCCCCTCCGGCGCGTGCTTCGGGCGGCGACCCGCCACGCCCTCCGAGTGACTCAAGGAGCATTCGATGAGCTTCCCCGACGCCGTGAACATCCGCGACGACACGATGCGGGAGGGCCTCCAGATCGAGAGCCCGGACATCCCGGTGAGCGACAAGCTGCGGCTGCTCGATGCGCTGGGCGAGACCGGCGCGAAGGTCATCTCCATCGGCTCGTTCGCACACCCCAAGTGGACGCCTCAGATGGCGCACATCGAAGAGATCGCCGAGCGCTTCGTGCCGAAGCCGGGGGTGCAGTACACCGCCGCGGTGTTCAACCCCCGAGGCTTCGAGCGCGCCGACAGCTTCTATCCGAAGATCGACGTGCGCCCGAAGCGCTTCGGCACCTTCGTCGAGCTGTGCGACACCTTCGCGCGCCGGAACTACAACCGCTCGCAGCGCCAGCAGGTCGAAGCCATGGCGGCCACCGTCGAGCGGGCGAAAGCCGCCGGCGCGACCGAAGGCGGCGTGGCGCTCGGCAATCCGTTCGGCTCGAACTTCACGGGGGCCTTCAGCCGCGAGACGCGCATGGAGATGCTCGATCTGATGATTGGCGCCTGGCACCACCGTGGACTGCCCGTGACGCGCCTGTCGATGGTGGAGGCGATGGGCTGGAACCTGCCGCACCAGGTGAAGGAGCTCATCCAGGAAGTGCGCGAGCGGTGGCCGGAGATCACCGACATCCACTGCCACCTCCACAACACGCGCGGCATGGCACTGACCAGCTACTACGAAGCGCTCCAGCTCGGCGTGCGCGAGTTCGATACGACCCTCGGCGGAATGGGCGGCTGCCCGTACTGCGGCAACGGCCGTGCCGCCGGTATGGTGCCGACCGAAGACTTCGTCGACCTGTGCCACGAGCTCGGCATCGAGACGGGGTACCACCTCGACAAGCTGATCGAGGCGACCGCCATCGCCGAAGAGGTGGTCGGGCATCGCCTCTGGGGCCACGTGTCGAAGGCCGGGCCGCGGCCGAAGGAGAGCGAGGCTTTCTACCCGTCCGACATGCCGTTCGTGGAGACGCTCGAGGAAGCGAGCCACTTCCGGCAGGGACCGGGCGTCTACGAAGGTCAGATCGCGCCCTGGAAGAAGGGCGACGCACTGAATCGCTAGGGTCGAGCACTCACTGCTGACGCATGCACTGCGAGGTGCGTACCCGCAGCTCCCGGACGATGCGCGACACGCGCACTGTGCGAACATCGAAGGCTGCTCACGACAGGAGAACGTCATGGACCACGTCGACGCCCCCGCACCCTACGTTCCGCCGCTCGAGCTCACCGAAGGTCAGCCGGCCCCGATCGCTGCGAACGGTGGACTGTCGTACATGTCCTTCGACCGCGGCGGCGACGCCGGTACGGAGGCGGCGATCGAAGCCGCGCTGGAGCAGATCGCGCGCGGTGATGGGCGCGAGGTTCTCGAGCTGATCGACAACGCCCCGCCCGGGCCGATCGAGACGAAGTGGGGCACCGGCTTCCGTCGCTACAGCGAGTGCGTGCAGCACATCCAGGAGAGCGGGATGCAGGCGCCGGAAGGGGGCGTGATCCTGCCGCTGCGCTACACCGTGTACGAGTACCCCTCGTACTCGGTGGTTCCGTCCAACGCGCTCTGGCGTGACCCCGCCCGCAAGGAAGACGCCGACGCTCTTCGCCGGGACGAGCGCGACAACGTGCGCCGCGCCCTCTTCTTTCCGCAGGTGGTGCGTGACGCGCGCCGCATCCAGGAGGTGTACCCCGACCTCGACCCGCGCACGCCGGAGTGCATGGACAAGCTCGGCGTCTCGCTCGCGCACTGCGAGTCGGAATGCCGGAACTTCTACGACGCGCACGAGGTGGAGCGCGTCTTCTATCCGGAGATGGAGAAGCTCCTGCTCGACTTCTACCCGGACGCCACCGACGCGCTGGTCTACAACCACGACGTCTTCGACAAGGACTACCGGGGCGACCGCACCGAGAACCAGGAAGACAAGAACCCGGGCGTGAACGCCAACTACGTCAACTTCGTGCACAACGACCTGAACGACAACAGCGGCCGGGTGCGGTGCCGCGAGCTGCTGACGAAGAACCTGCGCAACTTCGGACGCGAGGTCAGCTACACCGAAGAGGAGGCCGACGCCAAGATGAGCCGCCGCTTCCTGTCGATCAACCTGGCGAAGCCGATGGAGACGGTGTGCCAGAACCCGTTCATCCTGTGCGCGTGGCCGTCGTTCGGCAACCAGCCGTACATCACGAACTACCGCGTCTACGACGACCGGGTCGGCGAGACCACCCGCTTCACCTACAGCCCCGACCACGAGTGGTACTGGTTCCCGCAGCAGGGCCCCACCGAGGTGTCGATGCTCAAGTGTTACGACTCGATCCGCGACGGCTCGGTGTCACGCTGGTCCTTCCACTCGGCCGCGATCGACTGGACGGCGCCCAAAGACGCGCCGTGCCGGAAGAACGTGGTCGTGCGCGCCTTCGTGTTCTTCTAGGTGAGCTCATCACCCGGGTCTTGCCTCGCCTCGCTGTTCGTCAAGGGCGACAATGCCATCGCACGCCCATACTCCAAAGGTGAGCGGCCTGACAGTTCAGAACGCAGAGTGTCGCTACCGTGTGTACTGGACTGAGCAGAGGTCACGGAGCGGGGAGCCAACTTGGGTCGCGACATCGCCCACCCTGCGACTCCGCAAGCAAAAGGCATGAATGCCCTTTGGACTACTGGGTACACTCGATCGATAGGCTGTGAACGACAAGATCGAACTGCTTCGGCACCGGCTATACACCTTTGACAAGGGCGACGCGCTAGCAGCTTGCGGAGCGCTCCAGCTACTACCGGACAACGCACCCAGTCTGATTCGGTTGCAGCTACTCTCCGACCTTTTGCGCGATGGCCCAGAGGTCCGGGTCCGACCATCGGCCCAGCCGAGTGACTGGGCAGCATTCTTGAGGGATTCTCCTCTGGGAGCGGCGGGCTACGAGCTTCAGCCCTCACATCGCTTCACCGAGCTGCTGAGCGGCCGCGGCGCCTCGTATCTGTCTATTGGCGGCATGCAAGAGGACGACGGTCATGTCGTCCAGGCACTGTTGCGAGCGATCTTCCGGGTTGGCGGAGGGCTGCTTGCCCAGAGGCTCAAGGTCGAAGAAACGTGCCTTGCTTTCCTTAGGCTGCAAGACCGAGCACTCAGAGCGGCTGGCCTAACGCGAAAGGTCCGCACTCCAGGAGGGAGCGGCTGCGCAGCTGTGGTTCCTAATTCAGATCAACTAGATTTCCTCAAGAAGGCAGTTACCTTCGACAGTGCCTTCTTGAGGGACTCAGTGGGTACCGATGCTCACGTCCTACTGGCTCCCTTCATTGGTGACTGCAAGTCTGTCGGTGGTACGCAAGACGAAGACCCGCGCGCCCAAGTCGCGGCCAGACCTCTGGTACAGCAAGGCGACGGCTTGATCCTGGCTGACCCTTCGTCGGCCCTGACCGCGTTGAGGCACTTTCTAGTGTCCTACGCTATTCAACAGGGGTGCACGGAAGCACTCGCTGAGCAATTCGGAGCCGTGACCAGATCTGCCTTCTACTGGTCGCTCGCAGAAGGCGGATGGCGTCGTATTTCGCCACGCAGAAGACTCGGCGCGATTGAGCACAGTTACTGGTCGTTCGACAGCGACAAGGTCGCTCAGGTGTTGACGTCGGTCGATGACCTTCGCAACTACGACCCTGCCGATCCGCATTGCCTGCGTGAGCCCGACTGTCGGCTAATCCAGTCGCACCAGCAGGCCTGGCTCAAGGAGGCCAGACGAATCGCGCCAGGGGGAGTACTGCAGCTAGTTTCGTGGAGGAGCTGCGGTGTCTCCGGTCAGCTTCGGCCCTCTTTCGACGCTCCAGCCGATGTCGAGATCCTCGCCGGCACCGATACCGACCTGGCGGCTATTGTGCAGGAGGCACCGTCGAAACCCTTGGGTCCATGGAAGTTTGCCGGCGCGAGGAGGAGACTACGGTCCAAGTGCAACGTGGTCGCGTCATCGATCTTGGACGAATTCTCTCTCTACCTCGAGACCGGCAGATCCTTCTACTTCGGAGACGGCGAACCACCAACTCATCTCGCCATACCTCCGGAAGCTGGCCTCAGAGTTCGCCTCAAGATCGCGGAATCGCAGGATCTTCATGACGCCCCATCATGGGAGCCCGAAGGGTTCGTCGACGTACGCAGGGCCTGGCCTGACGTGGACGCGCCGATATATGCCCCATCCACGGCCACCGGCCGGATCGCGTTCTTGATCGAGGGGCTGCCAGTCCCAGTCTGGATTGTCGAAGCAGAGAGCAACGCGAGACGTCGCAGTTCCAAAGAACTCTCGTTCCAGTTTTGCGACCTCTGCACATACTGGCTTTGGCAGTTATCTCCAGAACTGAAGAAGGTCCTTGCTCATCGGTCGCAGTCAGGATCCGGTCGCCTACTGGTGCTAGTGGACGTCGGAAACGTAGCTGCCTGGGACAAGCCGACGCCAGGCCGAGATGCCGGTCCATGGATGAAGGCGCGAATGAGCCTCGATGGCGCCTTGAATGTGAGCTTCTTTCCCGCGGCTGAAGGTCGTCTCTCTGGCGACGACAACGAAGGAGAACGGGAACTCGTACGAGAGTTTCTCCGTCTTCTGTCGAATGGCGCCTACAACAATGGCCAACTGGACCGCTTGGTTGACCACTATTCGCCGCTAGGTCTGAAGAAGAAGGCGCACTTCCTGTCTACTGAGTGGAACTGGGAGCTCGTCGAAGGCCAGCTTCCTGAGCCTCGAACCGTTGATCGCCAAGATCTTTCCCGAGTCATGGACGTTTCGGGCCCTCGCACTCGCAGGCGGCTGGATGCCACTATTGGGCCGGTCAGGACCGAACAACGGACGGAGGTGGTGAACGCACACGTCTCCACCTACCTCGACATGCTCTGGGAGTCTCTGCGAGCGTTGTCTCCAGATTCCATCGACGATCTCATAGCGATGCATGAGTCCGTCGTCTGGGCTCGAGCACACCAAAGACTAGTTCTCCCGTCGCAGATAGCGTGCTTCGGCAGGGCCAGATCGAGTGGTGAGGCTCCCGGAGACTACGCGCTACAGCTCATGAAGTCGGACATGTTTCTTCGACTTCTCGTAGAAGTCGTCGCCAAACACCCGCCAGCTGGGAACAGGTCGCTGTCTCTTGAGGTAGTGGATGAACTGCTCGCGATCTCGGAGGAGGTCGTGAGTAGGGGAATGCTGAGTGATGCGATTCACTTCGGCCTTTCCGATAGCAGGGTGAGCTTCTTGCCTTCGGGCCGGATCGGAACTAGTAAGGACGACCGCTACTTCGAGGCTATCGGCGAGTTCCAAGGCGCTCGAGTCGACCACTATGAACACGAGTCGGCGCGGACATATGCCAATCATTGGAGGGAGCCACCAAAAAGTAGCGAAGACACGTCAGCGATGTTGGACTTTGATGAACTCAATGAGGCAGTCGCGTCGGAACTCGGCTTCTCATTCGAGGAACTCGCCCATGTCCTCTTCGCCTTCGTCGAGAGAGGCGCGGCATCGGGCCAGTGCCCAACATCGATGCCTCTTGAGGATGCTGTTGGATGGCTGCAAGCCCACTTAGGTTGGCGTAGCGACAAGGTCTCACGAGCCGTTCATCTACTCGCGCTAGCCCCTGAAGCGCTTCCGTCAGGTAGCCGACCGGAGCTACGGCCCTGGCGTTTCGGCAATGAGAACTCCTATCTGCGACGACCTCTCATCCTTCGAGGGAACGAAGGCGAAGCGGAGATCGTCTGGGGGTTCAGACACCTGTCTCGCGTAGGACCACAGCTGGAGTTCTTGATCAGGCGCGGGAGAATCAAGGCGAAATCCAAGGAATTGAGAAGACTAGTAGGGAGGCTGCAAAAGGCCCGCGGCAGCCTCTTCAACAAGCGAGTAGCCGAGTTCTTTGAAGCACAGCCAGGCGTCACGGTGCGAAGCAATGTTGAGAGCATTGCGGGCAAGCGAATTGAGCGGAACTCCTCCGAGCCTCTTGGAGACATCGACGTCCTAGTAGTGGACCGAAAGTCACAAAAAGTCGCCGCGTTGGAGTGCAAGGACTTTGGCGCCGGAAGAACGGCGGCTGAACTCGCCGGCGAACTGGAGAAGCTCGTGAGCGAACCGAGAGGTGCGATGCTGCTCCACGCTGAACGCGTCGCATGGCTCAAATCCAACCTCAAGGAAACGCTGGCGTGGTTAAAGCTCTCCGGCCCAGCCATCGGCTGGAGCGTGAGCGGACTACTCGTTGTGAACGAACCGTTGATGGGGCCGTACGTCAGGGCGCTCCCGCTGAGGGTTGTCGCCTACCACAACCTTGATTCGCTGCTGGCCAGTTGATCGAGCTCGTCTGGCGGCACTGACTACCTGTTGACCTTGCTCGGACTCAACCAACCGGCTCGGTCAAGGCTCACCTGTCATCTCAGCCGCAGCTCCTCCAGGAGTGCGCGGAAGCGCGTTTGATCGCGGAGCGCTGCGAACGAGGGCCAGCCCTTCACGTTCACCCAGTACGACAGGTTGCGGCTCGCGGCTGCGGCCTCGAGGTGCGACAGCGTCGCCTCGTCGTCCTCGAGAAGCGAGCTGAGAACCGCGGCGAAGAAGTTCTGCCCGGGAAACTCCGTGCGCCGCTGCAGCTGATCTCGGCTCGCGCGCACGATCTCGCTGGGCTCACCGGGTGCCACGAGATCCCGCAGCAGGGGCTCCTGCAGGAGTCGCTCCGCGGCCCGCTCGGGTGCCCCGGAGAGCCACAGCGCCACCGCTTCCAACACCCGCGAGAGATCCATGTCCGGCGCGAGAGACCGCGCGTGCTCGAGCTGTTCGAGCGCGTCGTCCCAGCGCTCCGCGTGCAGCAGAGCGGTAGCCAGCCCGCGACGATAGAGCGGGTGAAGCGGGTCGAGCTGCACCACGCGCTCCGCTTCGCTCACCGCGCGCTCGGCCTGCCCCTGGGCCAGCCAGAGAATGCGCTGCAGGTGCCGCAGACCGACGCTCCCGGGCCGAACAGCCCGTGCCTCGTCGAGCAGCGCCTGCGCCTCGGCCCACTGGCCGCGCGCACACGCCAGGGGTACGAGCGCCTGACGGGCCTGGCCGCTGTCGTCGCGCCGGAGCAGGGCGTCTTCGGCACAGCGTCGCACGGCCGCTTCGCGCTCTTCCGGGTTGCGACCAAACTGCAGCATGGAGCCGTGGACCAGGGCCTCGAGGGAGAACGGCGCCGAGGCCTCGGGATCGAGCTGCTGGGCGCGATGCAGAGACTCGAGGGCCGCTTCGAAACCCTCGAGGGTGTGGCGCCGCACCTGCTGCTGTGCGATCAGAAAGTGCTCGTAGGCCTCCAGCGACATCCGCGCCGACGTGGTGACCCCCGCGAGCTCTTCCTCGCGCGTCCCCATCCGCAGTGCGACGCGGCGTGCGATGTCCTCCTGCGTGTCGAAGACGTCAAGGTCCGTGACGTCGTAGTTCTGCGACCACACGTGGAGACCCGTGTCGACGTCGATCAGCTGCACCGTGATCCGCAGCGACGTCCCTGACTTGCGGACACTACCCTCCACGATCTGATCGGCACCGAGCTCGCGGCCGATGTCGCGTACGTCGGCGCGGGCCCCCTTGAACTTGAACGACGAGGTGCGCGCGACGACTCCGAGGCTCTCGACACCGGTGAGGCAGCCGATCAGCTCTTCGGTGAGGCCGTCCACGAACGCTCCCTGGTCGCCCCCTTCGCTGAGATCGAGGAACGGCAGCACGGCAACGGTGCGGGGGCGGGGCGTGGCGCACGCGCCGCGGACTGCGGCGACGAGCCGGTAGCCCCGCTTGGGCACCGTCTCCACGTATCGCCGCGGCTTGGCGCGATCGTCCAGCGCGGCGCGCAGCTCCGAGACGCACCGGGCGAGGGCTCCCGGCTCCACGTGGGTCTCACCCCAGACACGCGCGTACAGCTCGTCGTGCGACACGACCTCGCCCGGCGCATCGGCGAGTGCGCGCAGAAGAGCCATTACCCGGGGCTGCAGCCTCCGCGTCGCATCGCCGCGGTCCAGCGCGCCTCGGCTGGGCCTCACGGTCCACTCCCCGACCTCGTAGTCCGACGCTCGTTCCGCCGGCCCCTCACGGCGCATGACACAAGGCTACTGCAGGAGACGGCAACGTCCGGAGAGGGGCGAGGGTTTTCCGGAGGTTTTGCGAATACCCCGGGCTGCCCGCCCGGCGTAGAGGTCCACGATCAACAACGACAGGAGACCTCACCATGCCTCGAACTCCGTTCTCGAAATCACTTGGCCTCGTGCTCGCAGCGTGCTTTCTGCTCCTCCAGACCCAGGCCCGTGCCGAAGACACGTCGTGGATCTTCCGTCTCGGGGCGAGCTCGACCTCGATCGCCGGCGACCTGGAGGACGACAGCGACGCGGTCGACACCAACTCCGGGGAAGGACTCATCGGCACGGCCGAGGTGAAGGTGCACCCGCGTCTCGGCATCGAGATGGGCTTCATGGGCTCCGATCAGATCGGCGTCCGCGCGGGGGGCGCACTCGCCCCGTCCAACGGCACCACACGCGTCCTCGCGCTGGCCGACGACCTCCGCTACCGCGCGGAGACCGCCGGGCTCAACGTCCACCTCACCCCCGATCGGCCCGTCGACCTCTACGTCGGGCTCGCGGTCGCCTACTTCCACTACAGCAACCTCAACCTCGACGTCGATCTCGCGTTCAACTTCGGCAACGACACCGTCGTCCTGGAGGGTTTCGGCGTCGGAACGCGGGTCGTGGTCGACGACGACTTCGCTCTCGGTGCCGTTCTGGGTCTCGACGTCTCGTTCGGTGATTCGGGCTGGATGCTGAGCGCCGCTGTCCGTGCCTTCGAGAGCTCCGCCGAGGTCTCGACCGCCGCAGGGTTCCGCAGCGAGGTCGACATCGACCCCGTCGTGGCGAGTGTCGGGGTCGGCTTCAAGTTCTAGGAGGCGAACCGAGCCGAGGGGGTTCGACTCCGTGGACGAGTGTCGCCAATTAGTGGTGCACGCGAGCCGCAAGCGGCTCGGTTTCGCGAACCGCAGACGGTTCGCTCTGCACCAGCCGACGGAACGGCTGGTGCACCCTGGAGGAGTCGAACCCCCAACCTTCGGATCCGTAGTCCGACGCTCTATCCAGTTGAGCTAAGGGTGCTTTGCGCCGCAGGTACGGCACCGGTTGCGCGCGCGATGCGGGCAAGCGATGGCGCAGCAGAAGGCGAAATTCTAGAGCAGGCCTGGGAAGAGGGCAAGAGCGATCGCACAGGGTCGCGCTGCCTTCTTCCGCTACGCTCCGGCGCATGAGCGCAGGTCCCCCTCCCCTCCTCCTCGCGGCCCACGGTGGCGGCGACGGCACGGCCGCCAACCGCGTCGTGGAGGCGCTGCGCGAGCAGGTCGCAGGCTCGTGGGGCGCGGACGTGCTCGTCGCGTTCCAGCGCGGCACGCCGTCCTTCCAGGACGTGGCGGTGCCCGCGGGCGCACTGGTGCTGCCGCTGCTCGCTGCGAACGGCTACTTCGCACGCCAGCGACTTCCCGAAGCGCTCGGCGTCAGGGACGTCGGATCGGATCTTTCCCTCCTCCCTCCCCTCGGCACGCTGACCGAGCTGCACCGGGCCCTGGCCGAAGAGGTGAGCCGCCGCGCCCAGGCGCTCGATCACCCACCGCTCGTGGTGGTGGCCGCGCACGGGACGCGACGTGACCCGCGCAGCGGCGATCTCGCCTACGAGGTGGCGACGTGCATCCGGGACCAAGCTGGCCCCCTCGTCCAGGAGGTGCGCTGCGGCTTCATCGACCAGGACCCCGAGCTCGCGGACGTGGTCCGCGGCGTGGACGACCCGCTGCTCGTGGTTCCCTGGATGTGGGGAGGTGGCGGGCACCTGCTGGACGACGTGCCCGAAGCGCTGCGCGAGGCCCGGGGTCCGATCGACATGCTGCCGCCGCTCAGCGAGCGCGACGACCTGGCCGAGCTCGTTCTCCGGGTCGCACACGAAGCTGCCGCGCGCCGCGAAGGGGCACCGGCGTGAGCGCCACCCCGGCACTCGGAACCGTCGCGCTCGTCGGTGCAGGGCCCGGCGACCCGGGCCTCCTCACCGTGCGCGGGCTGCGCCTCCTGCAGCTCGCCGAGGTGGTGCTGCACGACCGGCTGGTCTCCGCCGAGATCCAGGCGCTCATTCCGCCCGAGGCGGAGTGCATCGAGGTCGGCAAGACCGGCGGCCGCCCGGAGCGCAGCGCGCTCCAGAGCCGCATCCAGGAGCTGCTCCTCGAGCACGCGCGCGCCGGCAGGCGCGTGGTGCGTCTCAAGGGTGGTGACCCGTACGTCTTCGGTCGCGGCTTCGAGGAGATCGAAGCGCTCCACGAGGCCGGGATTCCCGTGGAGGTGGTCCCGGGAGTCACCAGCGCGCTCGCCGGACCTGCCGCGGCCGGCATCCCGGTGACCCATCGCGAGGTGGCGCGCAGCCTGTCGGTCACCACGCTCGCGCGCGCCAAAGACCAGGAGTCGAACGAGCTGGGCGGCGCCGCGGCCGACACGATCTGCGTGCTCATGACACTGCGCCGTCTCGGCGAGCTGCGCGACGAGCTGCTGGCCAAAGGGCGCTCTCCTACGACGCCCGCTGCACTCATCGAGCATGCGACGCTGCCCGACCAGCGGGTGGCGCGCACGACGCTCCAGGACCTCCCCGAGACGGCAGCCCGCGAGCAGCTCGGCTCGCCGACCATGGTCGTCGTGGGTGAGGTCGCTGCCCTGCAGCCACCCGCCGGGCCCCTCGCCGGGCGCCACGTTCTCATCACGCGACCCCGCGAGCCGGCGCGCCCCCTGCGCGCACGCCTCGAGGCACGTGCGGCGGCCGTGGACTGGCAGCCCCTGATCGAGCCCCACGTGCTCGACTCCGCCCTGTGGTCCGAACCGCCGCCTGCCTCTGCGTTCGGAGAGCGCTGGGAGTGGGTCGTCTTCTGCTCGCTCCACGGGGTGCGCGGCTTCTTTCACGAGCTCGAGCGTCGCGAGCTCGACGTGCGCGCGCTGGGCGGCTGCCGCGTGGCCGCCGTCGGCCCGAAGACGGAAGAAGAGCTCGAGAGGTTCGGCGTGCGCACCGACCTCGTGCCGCGGACCGCGCGTACGCACGCCCTGGCTCGGGCGCTCGCCGACGCGGTGCCCTCCGGCACCCGCATCCTCTTTTCGCGCGGCACCCTCTCCCGCGAAGCGTTGCCACGCGCCCTACGCGAAGCAGGCCTCGAGGTGGACACCGTCGACGTGTACGACACGGCAACCAGGCACCTCTCGCCGCGCGCCGCGGCCCAGGTGGCGGCTGGTGCCTACGATGCCGTGCTCCTCCACAGCCCGTCCGCCGCGCGATCGCTCGCAGTGTCCCTGACGGCGCACGGCGCGCTGCTGCCCCCACGACAGCTCGTCGCGTGCGTCGGCGCCGCCACGGGCCGTGCAGCGCAGGAGCATCTTCCCGACGCCGAGATCCTCCTGCCGGACGACGGCGCCTATGGCGACGAAGCCCTCCTCGACGCGATCGAAGGCCGGCTCGCCGGGGCTACCTGAATCGTGCAACCTGACGCAGCCGTGGAGCGCGTCTCGGCCCGCTGATCGTCAACCGTGATCGCGCCCTGGCCAATCGCGCGCGAAGCGCGCCGCGCGGACGCCGCGCAAGCGGCTGGAGCATCGACATCGGCGCGCGCAGGTGTGGCATGCGCCACACCGAGCACGTCAGATCAGGCCTTCGAGGGGCGACGATGCCGTGGCGTACAGCTTCTGCGGGATGCGGCCGGCGTTGGCCGCCAGCCAGCCTGCCTCCACCGCGAGCTTCATGGCCCGCGCCATGCGCACCGCGTCCTGTGCACCTGCGATGGCCGTGTTCATGAGCACGGCATCAGCACCGAGCTCCATCGCCACGGCCGCGTCGCTTGCGGTGCCGACCCCGGCGTCCACGACGACCGGCACCTGGGCCTGCTCGACGATGATGCGCAGGTTGGCGGGGTTGCGGATCCCCAGACCCGAGCCGATCGGAGCGCCGAGCGGCATGACGGCCGCGGCCCCGAGATCCTGGAGCTTCCGGCAGATGATGGGGTCGTCGATGCAGTAAGGCAGCACGACGAAGCCGTCGTCCACGAGCTCCTTCGTCGCCTGCAGGAGCTGCTCGTTGTCAGGGAAGAGCGTCTTGTCGTCGCCAATGACCTCGAGCTTCACCCAGTTCCAGCCGCCGAGCTCGCGCGCGAGCCGCGCCGTGCGCACCGCGTCCTCGGCGGTGTAGCAGCCCGCCGTGTTGGGCAGCAGCAGGTACTTGCTCTGGTCGATCTGTTCGAGGAGGTTCGCCTCGCCGGTGGCGTTCAGGTCGACGCGGCGCAGCGCCACCGTGACCACCTCCGAGCCGGACGCCTCGAAGGCGGCCTTCATGGTGGTGGCGTCGGTGTACTTGCCGGTGCCCACGAAGAGGCGCGACGAGAAGGTCCGATCGGCGATGGTGAGGGGCTCGACCACGGTCGAGGGGAGCGGCGCTGTGGGGGTCTCGGTCACCTGAGTCTCTCCTTGGGGTTCCTCCGATCATGGCACCGGCTCGTTGCCGAGAGAAGCGCCCTGACTCCGCTCATGCGACCGACGAGTGCCGTCTCGGACGACCTCCCGAGAGAAACGTCGACGACCGTCCGCTCGAACCGCCGGCCGGCCGCGGCGTGGTCAACGGTTCCCGCCGCTCGGGCTCCGCGCGCTAGCCGCTGCGGACGGGCACGAAGTACTCGGTGCCTTTGATCGGTCGCTTGAGCTGGTGAATCAGCTCCTCGAAGTCGGCTTCCCGGTGCTCGAAGTCGAGATGACGGGTGTCCACCACCAGCAGCGGCGACGAGGAGTAGTGGTAGTAGTAGTGGTTGTACGCGTCGATGAGCTGCGCGATGTAGTCCTCGGACATCTCGAGCTCGTATTCGCGATGGCGCTTCTTGATGCGCGCCATGCACGTGTCGCGGTCGGCCGCGAGGTACAACACGAGGTCCGGCACCGCAACCTGGGGCTCGAGCAGCGCGAAGAGCTTGTCGAAGATCATGAGCTCGTCGTCGCTCAGATTGAGGTACGCGAAGATGCGGTTCTTCGGGAACGTGTAGTCGGCGAGCAGGAGCTGCTCGAACAGGTCGCGCTGTAGGGTGTCCGACTGCTGCTTGAAGCGCGTCAGCAGGAAGTAGAGCTCCGTCTGGAACGCGGTTCCCGGCCGATCCTTGTAGAAGTCGCCGAGAAACGGATTCTCGGCGTCTTCCAACATCTTCACGCCCTCGAACCGGCGCGCCAGCATCTCGACCAGGGTCGTCTTTCCGACGCCGATCGGGCCGTCAACCGCCAGGTAGCGGAAGGGCAGAGAGTCGTCCGACATTGGGCGGCACTATACCCCAGCGCTCGGCGCGCTCCGGACGGCTCAGAGGGCCGTGCAAAGGGCCGCGGACAGGGCCGATCATCACCTCCACCTTCACCGTTTCGAGGGCACGCGGCGCGGCGCGGGCGGGGCCCGTCGCGCCGAAAAGTGGCCCTCTGGTGATAGGCTTCGCGGCGCTCGAGCGCCTGCGTCGACCTTCGACGCCCGCACCCCAAACGTGGTGCACTCGTTGTCCTGAGGCCCTCGCGCAACACGTACGACTAAATGCAGACACCCGACCTACGGGGACGCCACTCCGGGCTCGGCGACCAAAACCGCCCAGCAGCCTCGGCCCGTCTTCCGCAAGTGCAGCCGCCTCGCGAGCAGCCCGTTCCGGGCTGTGACCGGCGACGTTCACGTGCAGATCGCTGACGGCTCGAGCCCACCCCCAACGCGTCCCTAGGAGAAGCTCATGAATCCTTGGTGGCGGCGGCCCAGCGCCGAATCTTCATCCTCCGCATCCGAAGCAACCCCCTCGCGCTCCGCGTCCAGACGCTCGGACGACGACGAGCGCTCCGGCAGCTCCCGGGGCCGTCGCGGCGGTCGACGCCGCGGGCGCGGGCGCGGACGCAAGAACAACGCGTCGCAGAAGGGCTCCGAGCAGACGCAGAGCCAGGGCCCCGAGAAGAGCAGGCGGTCGAAGCCGAAGCGCGTCGCGGTGCTCCTCGACTACCCCCGCACCACCGCCGGCTACGGCTCCTGCGACTGGCAGCCCGAGAACGTCAACGAGCTGATCGACCGCGCGCTGCGTGCGACCCTCGGGGCGCCCGACGGCTATCGCCTCTACCTGCGCGCCTATGCTCCTTGGAGCGAGCTCGCGGAAGACTGTGAGGCTTTCGACGAAGCGGGCTTCGAGTGCATCGAGACCGGGGGCTCGTCCGGCACCGTCCGCATGGTGGTCGACGCGGTGGAGCGGTCCTACGGACGCAACCCCTGCGAGACCTTCGTCCTCATTTCGGCGAGCGACGATCTCGCCCCGATGGTGGATCGCCTGCGCGAGCGCCGTCGCACGGTGCTGGCGTGCAGCTTCAAGTCGCAGGCGAGCCCCGGGCTCGAGGAGGGCTGCACCTCGTATCGCTACCTCGACGACGAGCCGGTGATCGAAGAGACGCCCGCGCCGGCCGAAGAGGAGGAGACGGCACCCGACCAGGAGCCGGAAGCACCCGCCGCGGCCGCCGAGACGGTCGCCGACCCGTTTGCGCTGCTGCACGCGGCCGCCGAGAACGTCGCGGCCGAGGGAGGCGCCGTGTGGGGCACGCTGGTGCGCCAGACGATGCAGAGCATGCACCCCGGCTTCACCGAGATCGACCACGGCTTCAACGACTTCGGCGCCATGCTCGAAGAGGCGCAGCGGCGCGGCATCGTGTCTCTCGAAAAGGACACGCGCTCGAACACCTACTACCTGTCGGCCCTGGCAACGGCGTAGGAACAGAGACCGGCCTCGCTGCCAGGCGCGGCGACGATCGCTCGAGAAGATGACGTAGGCGGACGGGTCGCACGACCCGGAGCCGCTGCGTGGCGAACTGGCTGCGGACACAGCAAGAGCTCGACGGTCGCCGTGAGGACCCCTTGCACGACCGCACGCACGGCGAGGAGAACCCTCGGACGCACCCTGACGTATCCAGAGTCGAACCTCGGACAACTTCAGTGGGAGGCGCGTCATGGCAACCCTTCTCCAGGATGTGGCGTACGGGCTCCGCGTTCTGCGCAAGTCTCCGCTCCTGACCGCGGCCTGCGTGCTGACGCTGGCACTCGGCATCGGTGCCACCGCAACCATCTTCTCGTTGATCAACGCGGTCTTCCTCCAGCCGCTGCCGATCGCCGATCCCGCGTCCGCCATGGCGGTCTATCGCACGCTGGCGCCGCAGACGGCCGGTGCCGGAATCTCCGAGGGTCTGATCGGCACCTCCTTTCCGAACTACGAAGACCTGGCACGCCGCTCCGGGGCCTTCGAGGCGCTGTCTGCGTTGGGCTTCGGACAGTTCAGCATCGTCGGCGAAGGCGATCCGGATCTCGTTCCGGGCTCGTACGTCACGGTCAATCACTTCGATCTGCTCCGTCTCGAGCCCGCGCGGGGCCGACTCCTCCAGAGCGAAGACGACGGTCGTCGCGTCGTCGTGCTCGCCTACGACCTCTGGCAGTCGCACTTCGGCGGCGACCCCGACATCGTGGGGCGCACCGTGAGGCTCAACGCCGAGTCGTTCGAGGTGGTCGGCGTCGCCCCGAGGGGGTTCACCGGCCTCATGACGCTGGGCGCCGCCAAGCTCTGGGTGCCCGTCCGTTGGTTCGGGGAGCGCTACGACCTTGCCGGCGTCAACGGTCTCGAGCACCGCGGCTTCCGATCCTTCTCGATCTACGGCCGGCTCGCCGCGGGCCAGACGGTCGATGCGGCGCAGGCCGAGGTCGACCGGATCGCCGCGTCGCTCGAGCGCGAGCATCCCGAGTGGAACCGGGATCGGGGCTTCCGCGTGATGCCCATCCGCGAATCGACGATCGACCCCAACCAACGCTCTCTCTTCACCAGTGCGGGAGCGATCCTCATGGGCGGGGTGGCACTGGTGCTGCTCATCGCCTGCGCCAACGTCGCGGCGCTGCTGCTCTCGTTCGGGCGCTCGCGCCGCAAGGAGATCGCGATGCGTCTGACCCTCGGGGCCGACAGGCGTCGCCTCGTTCGCCAGCTGCTGACCGAAAGCGCCCTGCTGGCGGTGCTCGGCGCGACCATGGGGCTGCTCCTCGCGTCCGTTCTCAAGCCGCTGCTCTGGTCTCTTCGCCCGCCTTTTCTGGAGGCCGACAGCCTCGATCTCTCGAACGATCCCGTGATCCTGCTCTTCGCCGTGCTGACCACGACCCTCACCGGCCTCCTCTTTGGTGTCGCGCCTGCTCTTCAAGCGGCGCGCACCGACCTCGTCACGGCCACCAAAGAGGGTGCCGGAGCACCCGTCGGCGCGTCGCGCACCCGGGTCTTTCTGGGGCAGGGGCTCGTGGTCGCTCAGGTTGCACTCTGTCTGGTCGCCCTCGTGGCTGCTGGCCTGTTCGTTCTGAGTCTGCGCAACGCCTTCGACATCGATCCTGGCTTCGACCATGAGCAGCTGGTCGTCGCGTCGATGGACCTCGATGGCTCGGGCTACGACCGGGAAGAGGGCCTGCTCCGGCTCGAGCGCATCGTCGACGAGCTGACGGCGTTCCCAGGCGTGGAGCGCGCGGCCATCGCGGGCTCCGCGCCCCTCACGGGCACGATGGCCTTTCGCATGTTCCCGGTGGGTGCCGAAGACCAGGTTGGCCCCGACGGGGTCTACCTCGATCTCATGAGCGTGTCCGACGACTACTTCGAGACCATGGGCATCCGCCTGCTCGAGGGGCGGCCGTTCGACGCACGCGACCTGGCGGATGGCGCTCAGGTGGCCCTCGTCAACCAGACCCTCGCGCAGCGCTACTGGCCCGAAGGGTCCGCCGTGGGCCAGCAGCTTCAGTGGCCGGCGAGCGAGGTGCCCTGGACGATCGTCGGCGTGACTGCGGACGCGAAGTACCAGACGCTCGGCGAACAACCGAGGCCGTTCTTCTACCGGCCGCTGGCGCAGCAGTGGAGCGGCAACGTCACGCTGCACGTGCGCAGCGACCGCCCGGCCGGCGTTCTCGCAGAGGTCCGCAAGACCGTGCGCACTCTGGAGCCGGACCTCCCTCTCGCCGACCTGATGCCGGTGGATCTGGTGCTCCGTCGCTCTCTCTGGGCGGCTTCGCTGGGCGCCACTCTGCTGTCGAGCTTCGGCGCGCTGGCGCTGATTCTGGCTTCGATCGGTGTCTACGGTCTGCTCAACCAGACCCTCCTCGCACGGCGCCGCGAGCTCGGCATTCGGGCCGCCCTGGGGGCCGACCGTTCGCGACTGATGAGCGGAGCCATGGCCCAGGGGATGTCACCGGTTGCTGCCGGGCTCGTGATCGGCGCCTTCGCATCTGCGGGGCTGCTGCGCTTCTCGAGCGCCCTCCTCTTCGATCTCTCCGCAACGGATCCACGCGTTCTGGCAACCGCTGCCGTGGCGCTCGGCCTGGTCGCAGCGATTGCCTGCGCCATGCCTTCGTGGCGTGCAGCGCGGGTCGATCCGGTCCGCGTGCTGCGCTCGGAGTGACCCGAGCTCCCCGCCGCTCGGGCCATGAGGCCCGGGCATTCGGGGAGCTCAAGACCGGCCGGTGATCCCCTCGCGATCCAGGGGCCGACGGCTGAAGGCCTCCATCCGCCGCGGATCGTCCGGACCCTCCACGCGTGCGCGCTGCGCGGCGGCGAACGCGATCATCGCGGCGTTGTCGCCGGAGAAGCGCAGCGGCACGAGGTGGAGCGAGGCCCCGCGCCGCGCCGCCCAACGCTCGAGCTCGCGCCGAAGGAGGCGGTTGGCTGCGACGCCTCCGGACACCGCGACGGGTGGGAGGGGCTCCCCGGCTTCACCCAGCTGGGCGCAGTGTCGCTCCAGCCGGTCGAGGACCTGCGCCACGGCCGTCTGGCGAAAGGCGGCGAGGAGGTCGAGTGCCGCGGCGGATCTCGCGCGCGTCTCCGCGGAGGCGGCACCCTCGGCCAGCTCCCGGGCCAGCGGCCCGAGATCGCTCGTATGCCCCTCCCGCTCGAGCCGAGCGATCTCCTGCAGCGCCTGGGTCTTGAGCCCCGAGTAGGAGAAGTCGAGACTGTCGCCACAGAGCGGCACGGCGAAGCTCCGCTCGAACGGCTCCTCGGCCAGCTCAGCGAGACGATCGACCACCGGTCCACCGGGGAACGGCAGCCCCAGACGCTTGCCGATCTTGTCGAAGGCCTCGCCGATGGCGTCGTCGCGCGTTTCGGCGAGGGTCGTCACCGCGCGGCCGTCGACGTCGAAGAGGTTCGTGTGGCCCCCCGAGACCACCACCCCGAGGAAACGCTCCGGCGGCTCACCGCCCGAGCTCTCGTCACCGAGGAAGGGCGAGTAGAGATGTCCGTCGAGGTGGTGCACACCGTAGAACGGCAGGCCACGCGCGAAGGCGAGCGTGCGACCGAGCGTGAGCCCGACGAGGAGTGAGCCGACCAGCCCCGGCCCGCGGGTGGCCGCCACGATGTCGATGTCGGCGAGCTCACACCCCGCGCGCTCGAACGCCTCCGCGCTCACCGCCGGCCAGTTGCGGAGGTGCTCGCGCGACGCGATCTCGGGCACCACGCCGCCGTAGGGCCGGTGCGCTTCGAGCTGGCTCGACACCACCGACGACAGCACCACGCCGTCGGTGCGGACGATGGCGCAGGCCGTGTCGTCACACGAGCTCTCGATGCCGAGAATCAGCTGGGGGGCGGCCGACATGGAGCGCATTCTAGGCGTTGCGGCCGCGCCGGGCGTCCGGCCGCGCTGGTACACTCGCCTTCGCTCGAGACCGCCGCGGCGCCGCACCGATCCACTCCTTCCGGGCCCCGGCCGAGCGCCTCACCACCCCGGTTCTCGCTTCACGTTCCATTCACATCGCAGGTCTCTGCCTCGCCCACAGGAGGGTCTCCCATGGGTGGAATCTCGCCCGATCGCCTCAAGTCGCTCGACGACCTCACGGACGCTGAAGTGCGCGGCCAGCGCGTGCTGGTGCGTGTCGACTTCAACGTGCCGATGGACGGCGCGCGCGTGCTCGACGACACGCGCCTCGTTCAGGCCTTCCCGACGCTCCGCGAGCTGCAGGGCCGCGGCGCCCGGCTGGCGCTGGTCTCCCACCGCGGCCGTCCGAAAGGTGAGCGCAATCTCGCGTTCTCGCTCGAGCCCGTGGCAACGCGGATGGCGGAGCTGCTCGAGACCCCCGTCGCGTTCGCCGGCGACTGCGTCGGCAGCGCCGCCACCGAGGTGGTCGACGCCCTCGGCGACGGCGAGATCGCGCTGCTCGAGAACCTGCGGTTCCACGCCGGAGAGACCGACAACGACCCGAGCTTCGTCCAGGAGCTGGCAGCCGTCGGCGACACGTACGTCGGCGACGCCTTCGGCACGGCGCACCGCGCCCACGCCTCCACCGCCGGCGCTCCGGGGGTCATGGCGAGCGCTGCCGCCGGTCGTCTGATGCACCGCGAGGTGACGGCGCTGGGCGGCCTCCTGCACCAGCCTCGACGACCCTTTGCCGCGGCCCTCGGCGGCGCCAAGATCAGCGGCAAGATCGAGACCCTCGAGGCACTCGTCGAGGTGACCGATCGCCTGATCGTCGTTGGCGGCATGGCCAACACGTTCCTGGCGGCCCAGGGGCACGACGTCGGGCGCTCGCTGCTCGAGGAAGACCGCATCTCGACGGCCCAGAGCATCCTCGACCGCGCCCGGGAGCGGGGTGTGGATCTGCTGCTGCCGACAGATCTGGTCGTCACCGACGACCTCGACGATCCGCAGGACACGCGCACTGTGCCGGTCTCCGAGATTCCGGCCGACCGCATGGCCGTCGACATCGGGCCGGAGACCGGCCAGCGCTTCGCGGAGGTGCTGCGCGACGCCGCCTCCACCTTCTGGAATGGGCCCGCGGGCGTGTTCGAGAAACCCCCGTTCGACCGCGGCAGCCAGGCCCTCGCCGAAGCGGTCGCCGGCTCCCAGGGCTTCACGGCCATCGGCGGGGGCGAGACCGTCGCGTGCGCCAAGGCTGCGGGCGTGGAAGAGAAGATCGACCACATCTCCACCGGCGGGGGCGCTGCGCTGGCGCTGCTCGCGGGCAAAGACCTGCCCGGCGTGCTGGCGCTGGCGCGGCCAGAAAGCGAGGAGACCTCATGACCGCGCGCCGCCGGGTTGCCGCCGCCAACTGGAAGATGAACCTCCTGCGCCGCGACGCGGCGGAGTTCGCCTCCGCGCTGGGCGAGGCGGCGCCCTTCGAGGTGGATGTGCTGCTGTTTCCAGCTGCCACGTCCCTGGCCGAGTTCGCCGCAGCCGTTGTGGACCACGACGACATCGGCGTCGGCGGGCAGGACCTGCACCCGGAGGAGAGCGGCGCCCACACCGGCGACCTCTCCGCCGCACAGCTCCTCGACGCGGGCGCCAGCTGGGCCCTCTGCGGGCACAGCGAGCGCCGCGCGGACCACGGCGAGAGCGACACCCTCGTCGGCCAGAAGCTCGCGCGCGGGCTCGCGTCGGGCCTGCACATGATGTTGTGCATCGGGGAGTCGCTCGACCAGCGCGAATCGGGATCGACGAACGCCGTGCTCGAGCGGCAGCTGCGCGCCGCGTGGGCCGAGGTGGAGCGCCTCGGCGACGAAGCTCCGCTCGAGAGCGCCCTGGCGGACGTCTTCGCCGTGGCCTACGAACCGGTGTGGGCAATCGGCACCGGACGCACCGCGACACCCGAGCTCGCGCAGGAGGCGCACGCGTTCGTGCGCAGTGTCCTGGCCGACCTCCTGGGAGCCTCTGCCGCCGACGCGATCCGCATCCTCTACGGCGGTTCGGTCAAGCCCGCAAACTGCCGCGAGCTCATCGCACCGGACGACATCGACGGCTTCCTCGTGGGTGGCGCATCCCTTGAATCTGGCTCGTTCCTCGATATCATTGCAGGCTGCACTCGCGGCAACTGAGCCTCTCTCTTGCACGCCTCGCGCCCCTTCGCGCGCGCTCGCTGCTCCCGCACCGAACACAGCCCTGGATTGCCAAGGTCATGATCTACGTCCTGTACTTCATCCACGTCGTCATCTCGCTTTTTCTCATCCTGGTCGTCCTGCTGCAGCAGGGCAAAGGGGCCGATCTTTCGGTGTTCGGCGGTGGTGCTTCGCAGGCCGCCTTCGGCGCGCGCGGAGCGGCAACCGTCCTGCACAAGGCGACCGTGATCTGTTTCGTCGGCTTCATCCTGACGACGCTGTCGATCGGCATCCTCAAGTCGCGCGGACCGTCCTCGGTCATGAGCAACGTGCAGGCCGAAGAAGGCGCCACCGAAGGCTCGACCACCCTCGCCGGCGGTGAGCTACCGCCCGAAGAGGAAGAAGAAGGTGCCGCGGGTCTCGCCGGTGGCGAGCTGCCGCCGGAGGACGAGGAGGCCGCCCCAGAGGGTGATGCCGAAGCGCCCGCAACCGATGCGGACGGCGACGGTGAGACCGAGGAGAGCGGCACCGGCAACTGACGCCGCGCCCGACATTTTCACGTCTGGGTGACGGTTGACGTGCCCGGGAGGCTGTAGCTACACTGCGCTCCTTGCGTCGCGCCAGCACTCGGCCGAGACGCACCCTCACGACTCCGCAGCACTGCGGACGCGAAACTAGATGCCGAAGTGGCGGAATTGGTAGACGCGCACGGTTGAGGGCCGTGTGGGGCAACCCGTGTCGGTTCGAGTCCGACCTTCGGCACCATCTCTCGCGCAGCGAAAGACGAGAAAGGCCCGGCGTTTTGCCGGGCCTTCTGTCGTCCAGGGCCATGCTCGCCCCGGTGTCGCGCGCCGGAGGCGCTACTCGACGACTCACCGTCGCTAGTCGACGACTGTCACCTTTTCGATGAGCACGGTGTAGAGGGGCACGTCGTTGCTCCCAGGGAGCTCGATCCGCTTGCCGGTCTTCGACTTGGCGATCTCGTCGACCACCTCCATGCCGGAGATCACCTCACCGAACACCGCGTAGCCCCAGCCGTCGCCGGTCTTGCCCTGGTCGAGGAAGTCACCGTTGTCGGCGTGGTTGATGAACCACTGGGCCGAGGCGCTGTGCGGATCGTTGCGGCGCGCCATCGAGATGGTGCCGCGCTTGTTCGTCAGCCCGTTGGCCGCCTCGTTCTTGATCGTGTCGCGGGTGGGCTTCTTCTGGAGGTTCTCGGTGAAGCCGCCGCCCTGGATCATGAAGCCGTCGATGACGCGGTGAAAGACCGTGCCGTCGTAGAAGCCGTCCGTGACGTACTGCATGAAGTTCTCGACCGTGAGCGGCGCGTTCTCGGGATCGAGCTGCACCTTGATCTCGCCCTTGTTGGTCTGGATACTGACCACCGGTCCGTCGGCCGCGTGCGCGGCGAGGCCACTGAGGAACAGGAGCGCGACACACGTGAAGAGTGCCGCCTTTTTGAAGGGTCTGGACGTGAGCATGGAACCTCCTTGGGGTCGAGCGAGGGCTGAAGGTTGACGCGCCACTCTACCACCGGAGCTCCCCCGGATCCGGGCCCTCGGGAGGCGCCTGCGCCCGTCGGCGTGGTGCTCGCCGGCGGCGGTTCACGCCGCATGGGCCGCGACAAGTCGCAGCTCGAGATCGAGCGCGAGGGCCGGTCGTGCACCATGCTCGCCTGGGCGCTCGAGCGCGTGAGGCGTGTGGTCCCCGAGGTGCTGCTGGCCGATGGAGGGCGCGACGGACAGAGCGGCGCGCACGGCCAGGTGCATCGCGTGGCCGACGGCGCGGGGCGCGGGCCGGCCGCCGGCATTCTCGGGGCCGCACAGCACGCACCCGGGCGCCCCCTCCTCGTGCTCGCGAGCGACCTCCCGGACGTGCCCGTGGCGTTGCTCGAGCTCCTGCTGGAAACGCACGCGGCCGAGAGCTGCGACTGGGTGACCGTGCGGGTCGCGGGCACCTTGCACCCCCTGTGCGCGGTGATGGGGCCCGCGGCCCTGGACGCTCTCGCCGACAGCGCGGGCCGGGGATGCTACAGCCTGTGGAACCTGTACCGCAGAGCGAGCCTTCGCCGCATCGCGCTCGAGGCCCGAGCCATCGAGGAGATCCTTCCCGCCACCGCGAGCGCGGCGGACGCGCTCCGCAACGTCAATACGCCCAGCGACTACGCGTCGGCACGGGGCGGTTGACTTCTCCTGAGCCCTCGAGATTCGCCATGGGAGAGCTTCGCGGGCCTCTGACCGCGATGGTCGTTGCGACGACTCACCGATTGGACATCGGTGTGATTGCAACCATGTCGTAACAGCCATCGGTCCCGAAGGTAGGGATGGTCGAACCAGGGGCTGAGGACGCCGTCCTTGAGGAGGAGCCTCTCAGCGTAGCCGAACACAAGGGTCGCTTCTTTCCGTGGGAGCGATCCATCGCTAGTCTTGTTCATCGACGAAACCTAAAGCGGGGTTCGCGGTTTTGTCCACTGTACGGTGCTTCCGCCTCGCCAAGCTCCCGGACGGCCAGCTGACCAGGACATTCCGACCGGAGCTGGAGCGGCTTCCGGCCGGAGGGTTCAGGGCTCGGCGGCGCTTGGACCACTTTGCAGGCCCGAACGTGGATAGCCGACGAGAACCCAGGCGAGGGGCCCCACCCAACGACCCGAGATCCCTCGCCGTCCGGAGGACGGAGGCCGCTCCAGCTCCGGGCCACGGCGGTGAGCCCCCGGACGGTACTCCAAAGGAGCTCGGCCGACCGGAGCTGGAGGGGCCTCTGTCCGGAGGGTTCAGGGCTCGGCGGCGCCTGGAGCACCTTTGCAGGCCCTAAAAGAGGACAGCCGACGAGAACCCAGGCGAGGGCCCCGGCCAGCGACCCGAGATCCCTCGCCGTCCGGAGGACGGAGGCCGCTCCAGCTCCGGGCCGCAGCCGCGGTCCGCTACTTCGAGCCTTCCGAGCCCTTCGCTCCCGCCGGCACACACTCCTCGCAGTCACAGAGACTGCGCAGGAACTCGAAGCGGTAGATGCCCGTCGCGTGCCCGTCACTCCACACGATCGACAGCGCGTAGTTGCCCACCGGTTGGATCGAGTGCGGCATACACGGCTGTGCCGGCTTGCGGAACACGACCTCGCGCACCATGTGCCCCTGGCACCCCGCGCACGGGCAGTAGCCGCGCAGGCGGTCGTAGTCGAACGCCGACGCGTGGCCGTCC
This sequence comes from Candidatus Multivoraceae bacterium, assembly GCA_965223385.1. Classification (GTDB taxonomy): domain Bacteria; phylum Acidobacteriota; class Thermoanaerobaculia; order Multivoradales; family Multivoraceae; genus JBCCLJ01. The sequence continues at coordinate 293,740 of CBDCWR010000007.1, forward strand.
GCCCACGCAACGCGCAGCACGCGCTTGGCGGGGTCGCGCTCGACCGCCTTGGGATAGGCGCCGCGGTGCTCGGCTCGGATCATGGATGGCTCTTCGAGGCGCAGGCCGGGGTGGATGGTCGAGGCGTCTCAGCCGCGTCGTCAGGGCGGGTCGACAGTACCCGGGGGAGTCCACGGCCCGCAACGGAGGACACGACCCGCCGCGCGCAGGCCACCGCGCAGCGCGCCGTCCCTCGCGATCACGGCATGACCGTAGTGGCTGCACGTGGGCTCGAACCGGCAGGTCGCACCGATCTTGTCCATGTGCGGCGAGAGTGTCGCCTGGTAGATCTCGATCCCGCGCAGCGCTGCTGCCGTCATCAGCTGACGCTCCGGCGGCCGCATCGCGTCGAGGAACCCGGCCACGAAGGCGAGCACGACGAAGCCGAGCGCCCACGCGCGACGCCGTCGACGCGGAGGCTCGGTTCCACTCGTCACGCGCCGGAACCCCGTTCGACGACCACCGCCTTAGCACTCTCTCGCAGCCATCCCATGGCTGCGAGAGTGACCGTCGGGCAGTGGGAGCGTCAGCGACTCGCGAACTAGAACTCTCTTGCAGCCATTCCATGGCTGCAAGAGTGACCGTCGAGAGGTGGGAGCGTCAGCGACCACCTACCTAGAACTGATCGGGCAGGTCGCTCAGCACAGGCAGCCGCAGGCGGTCGCCGTTGATGCCCTTCATGATGCCCAGCACTGCCGTCACGATGGCCGCCAGGATCAGCGGGAAGTACAGCAGAACGGTGACGCAGCCGAGACCCGGGATCATGCTCAGGATCCCGAGGGCGATCGACACCACGAAGTAGAAGCCGAAGAGCACGAGCCCGTGCTTGGCGTGCCACTGCACCTCCTGGTCTTCCTTCTCCACGAGGAGCGGAATGAGCGCCAGGATGCCGAGGTACGACAGGACGACCATGATGGTGCGGTTGTCGGAGACGTGCCCTCCTCCCGCCGCGCCATCTCCCGCTCCACCGGGCGGGCCGGGCGGAGGGGGCGTGCTGCCGGATGGGGGCGGTGCGGACGGGGGCGGCGGCGGTGTCGGTTCGCTCACGGGATCTCCTTGTGGACGGTAGCTCTCATCTCAGTCTAGCGGGTCCCCCGGTTCCAGCTCTGACGGTCCCCGTGGGGGCTGGCCGTGCGAGACCTTCTTCGACTCCTACGGGAACGGCGCCTGACGACGGTCATTCGCCTGCCCTCGGCGGGCGCTCATTCCGCGACCTTCCAGGGCACGCCGAGCCGGTCGAGCTCTCCCGTGACCTCCGCCAGCCGCTCGACGCGCACGACCAGGCGAGCACGCACCACCTCTTCGTAGTCGGACTCCCCGAGAACGATCTCCGGAGGCTGCAGCAGACGCCGGAGAGCGCCCTCCTGCTCGTAGCTGGCCTCCACCGCAAGCACGCTGGTCTCGAAGCGCTCCTCGCTCGGGGTCGCCTCGAGCACCTCCCGCGCAGAGCCGCCATAGGCGCGCGCGAGGCCTCCCTTTCCGAGCTTGATGCCACCAAACCACCGCACCACCGCCACGAGCACGTCGCTCATCTCCGCGGCCGTGATCGCCCGCAGGATGGGCGCGCCCGCGGTGCCCGCCGGCTCCCCGTCGTCGGAGGCGCGCTCGACGCGCCCCTCTTCGGGCCCGAGACGGACCGCCCAGCACACGTGCGACGCCTGGGGGTGCTCGATGCGCAGAGCCGCCACGATCTCCTTCGCCGCCGCCTCCGTCGCGACGGGATGGCTCGACGCCAGAAAGCGCGACCGCTTCTCCCGCAGCTCTACGGTGCGCGACGCAGCGGCCGCGCGGTAGCTCATGTTCTGCAAGACACGGCCGAGATCATGACCGTGCGGCGACGGTCAGGCCCATCATCTCCACGACGCGATGGAACTCCGGCGAGTCTCGGAGAGAGTCCAGCCACGGGTGGACGCCCGCGAAGATCGCAAACGGATCTCGTCGATCCACGGCGACGCGAAGCCACTCGATCGCCTCCTGCGGCCGTTCCGCGCGCGCATGCAGCAGCGCCAGATTGAACGCTCGATTGTGTTCCTCCTGACGTCCTTGAAGTGCGCGCTCGATGCTCCAGTCAAGCACACCGAGCTCGCCAGACGCCGTGAAAGCCTGCCAAAGCTCGCGAGCCTCTTCGATACGACCGGTCTCTCGGAAGAGCCTCCAGCGTTCGCGTGCCGCCTGCTCCGGCTCATCCGCAGTGCTCAGGACACTCGAGAAGAGGTTGCGCGCCAGCGGGAACCCCGGAGCGACCGACATGAGCTGTCGGAACGCAGCGATGGCCTCTCCGAGCTGTCGGTCCCAATAGAAGGCTGCAGCGTGCCACATTTGGAGGGTGTGGGAGAGCGGGTTCAACTCGTATGCCCTTCGCTGAAGCTCGACCGCCTCGCCAGTCCTACCCGTTGGAACCAACACACTGTTGGCGAGGTTGGACATCGCGCTCATGTGGCTCGGATTGAGAGCGAGAGCCCTACGGTATGAAGCCTCGGCAGCTTCCCACCTCCACTGCGCCCACGACTCGATCAGCCCTCGGGCAACGTGAGCGTCCTCAAGATCTCCGTCGAGCTCGAGAGCGTGCTCCACCGCCTGCTGAGCCCGAACCAGGGCCTCTCTTCCGTTGGGGTAGCCGTTGAGATAGAGAGTGACGCAAGTGTTCGCTAGTGCAGCATGGGCTCGAGCGAAGTTGGCGTCGATTCGAACGGCGGCCTCCAGCGCTTCCCGTGCCGCCTCAAGATCGCTTGCGGTCTGCTTCTGCCGATACTGAAGGCCGTGAAAGTAGAGCTCGCTTGCTCGTGGGTCCGCGGAAGGACCGGTGCTGGACGGACTCTCGACGACCGTCAACCGCAACGTCTCAGCGATGCGCCCCGCGATCTCGTCTTGGATCGCCAGCGTATCTACCACCTGCTCGTCGTAGCGCTCCGACCAGAGAGCCTCTCCAGAGCCGCCCACGAGTCGGGCGACGACTCGAGCACGGCGGTCCACTCTCCGCACGCTACCCTCGACCACATGGCTAGCTCCTAGCCTGGCAGCGATCTCTTCCAGCGGCAGGCCCAATCCTGAGGCAGCAACAGATGAAGTTCGTCCAACGACTCGCAAGCCTGGAATCCTCGCGAGAGCACTCGTGATCTCTTCCGTCAGGCCATCGCAGAAGTAGTCTCCGCTCTGTTCCGTGAGGCTCGCAAAAGGCAGGACCGCCACGCAGGGTGGCTTGCTTGAATCTGCTTCAGGCGTTGAAGGCTGTTCGGTCGCGAGGAGACTCTGCTCCATCCCCTCCTGTTCCTGTACGGGCCCCGAGAACCGATAGCCCTTGCCGTGGACTGTGCGGATCCAGTGATGGGTCCTATCGGCCTCGAGGGATTTTCGCAGCCGCGACATCGTGCGCGTCAGGGACGATTCTGAGACGAGCTGGCCATCCCAGACGTGTTCGAAGAGGTCTTCCTTTCCGCAGACTCGGCTTCGGTTTTCGACGAGGTAGATGAGAAGTTCGAGCACTCTGGGCTCAAGGTGAACGATGTCCCCTTCCCAGCGCAGTTCGAAGGCGGCCGGGTCGAGCACAAACCGACCGAATCGGTAGATCACAGCCCCCTTCTCCACCACCTAGGAATCGTGCCGGTTGCCATGGGTGCGTTTGGAGAACCTCCCCACCTAGCGAGGGACTTCCGAGGATTTCCGAGGGAAACCGTCCCGAGACCGCCTGATCCTACGAAGGACTCATGCATGCCTCGCTCCCTAGGCTCTCACCATCAACCAACGGGACGATCAGTGCCCATCACAAGAGGAGCCCGAGATGCCTGAGGAGATCCACGAAAGGGAGTACTTCGCCACCCGAGCATCGGCACATTCTAGCGAGCACCGAATCAACAGGCTGTATGGCCGACGCCGTCTTGGACGACCCTTGGCGCTGCTGGTATTGACACTCTCGCTCGCTTCCGGTGGCCATGCGAAGGCGCACGCGAGTGAGACCTGCAGGAAGGTGAACATCTTGAAGAGGTTCGTCGGCATTCCAGACACCTGTCCCGTGGATGCGTGCGAGACATGGAGAAGCTCGGCAGTGTTTGGGCCTGGCTCGTGGCATCTCGAGGTCGACTTCAACGACTTCATCGCCGCTCCGACTCCCCCTGAAGGCCAGGAGAATGCGCTCTTTTTCGGGACTGCTTCTGACCTCTTCGTCGCGAGAAACGGCGACACCCTGAAGTTCGTCAACGCCGTCGCGACGAACGCAAACTCCGGTCTCGGAGCCGGAATCATGCACGCCCAGTCGGGCAGCGGGCGGTTCGAGGGAGTTTCCGGCCAGCTCTTCATCCGAGCCGATCCGGGGCTGGGACGGGCGCGGGTCACCGGACGCCTGTGTGGGCTCCCGGAGGACGACGACCTAGAACCGTAGGGTCACCCTCAAGAACCCAGAAAGGAGGGGTCGCTCTGCATGGTGGCGCTCGGCCGAGCGCCACCATGCTCTCGCTGCTAGGCCGGCAGCTCGAGAATCTGGAGACGTCCGCCGTCCAAATCGAGGGCCTTGGCAAACCAGTCGCCCAAGTCATCGACCTCGACATAGAAGTGCGCGGCGGTGATCACTCGATCCTGAGGTGCCCCCGGGAGCAGGAGGTCTCGGCAACCCCTCGCGCGCTGCGCCACCACCTCGTCCTTGCGCGCGCGGCTCGCCGTAGCCTTCGCGCGCAGTCGCTCGAGCGCTCCCGTCATGGCGGAGCACGTCTTGTCCAGCGGCTTCTCCAGCTGCGGATCGAGCTCGAGACACGCACGACGCAGCTGCGCGAGCGCTTCGTCCACTGCCGGCTTCACGTCGTCGACCGGGTCGCTGCCACCGCGTGCAGCCAGCGCGGCCTCGAGCTCCGCCTCCGGGCCCATCAGGAGCGAAGGCGCGAGACCCTCCGCTGCGAGCTCTCCCAGCCGCGCCCCGGGCTTCGGCGCGACGAGTGCGGCCTGCGGTCGCTGTGCGATGCAGGGAGCCTGCACCTCGAGAAGGTCGTAGAGCGGCGCGGCCTCGGCCATGTAGGCGACCTCGCCGGGGCCGAGCACCTGCACGGACGTACCGAGCAGTGCGTCCTGGATCAGCGCCCGCGCCAGAGCGCCCGGGCCGAAGCGCTCGGGCTGCTCGGCGATCTGCAACAGAAGCTCCTCCACCGTCCCGGTCTCGTCGCCTCCGCGCAGCTGAAAACCGTCGCCCGAGAAACAGACCCGCCGCCGACACCCCACCGCATCCAGCGCGAACAGAGGCGACTCGCCCGCGACCCGACGCGTTCGGGGGGAAAAGCCCGCCGCCTCGACGCGTGCGCGTGCCGCGTCGAGGGTTGCGTCGATCTCCTCGCGCCGCTCCACGAGCGTCTGGTGCCAGGGCACCTGCAGCTCCTTGAGGCGCGGGAGCTGCGCGTCGAGCAGCAGCGGGCAGTGGTCGCCGAGGGCTGCGATCAGGAGCTGAGCGAAGGCGTCACTCCAGGTCCCTCCGGGCGCGTACCACTGCAGCAGTTGCTCGAGCCGCGCCGCAGCTGCCGGACGGTGCTCGAGCCGGGCCGCCCAGGGCGCAAGGGTCTCCGCGAAGCCACCCTCGAGAAGCCTGCGACCCACGGGCACGAGCGGCTGTGGGTCGTCGGCGAGGCGGATCTTCGGATCGGGAAGACAAGGGAGGTGCGCCTGGGCCACCTCTGCGTAGTCGTGATCTTCGCCCGCCATCCAGAAGACTGCCACGGCAGGGTCGCCGGTGATCTCTTCCAGATGGCGCGCCCAGAGGCTCGCACCCAGCGCCTTCGTGAACGTGAACAGTGGGCCGCCGAAGAGACCCACCTGCTGGCCGGTCGCGACGACGCGGCACCTTGGCTGCACGAGCTTCTCGGCAAAGGCGTCGGCGTGGCGGTGGCCGCGCGCCGCGTTGTCGGCGCGCAGCGCCGCCGCGATCTCGCTGCGGTCGACGCTCGGTGCCGGCACCCGGGAAGCGTCGCCGGGGCGCACGACCGAAAGCGGTGCCAGCACGTCGCCCGCCGCGCCGCGGAGTGCGCTCTGGGCCAAACCACCGAGGAGCGAGCTCTCCGCCAGGTCGACCCAGAGCTCCTGGAGGTGATCTTCCGTCGCCGAGCGCGACGGGTCGGAAAGGGAGCTCACCCGTGGATGATACGGGGAGTCGGGACTAAAATTGGCGGATGTCCAGGCCTTCGTTCTTCCAGCCGGTCCGGATCGGCGACGTCCGGGTCGAGAACCCCCTCTTCCTCGCCCCGATGGCGGGCGTGACCGACCGCGACTTCCGGCTCATCGTGCGCCGGATCGGCGGCGTGGGGGTCGTGGCGATGGAGTTCATCTCGTCGCGCGCGCTGGTGTCCGGCAACCAGAAGACCCGCGAGCTCATGGAGTACGCCGAGGAAGAGCGCCCCCTCACGATCCAGATCTACGGCTCCGATGTCGAGTCGATGACCGAAGCCGCCGAGATCGTGCAGGAGATGAAGCCCGACATCTGCGACATCAACATGGGCTGCCCGGCCAACAAGGTGCTCAAAGGCTGCGCCGGGGCGGCGCTGATGGGTGACCTGGATCTCGCGGGCCGCATGATCCGCAGCGTCCGGAGCGTGCTCGACGAGATCCCTCTGACCGTGAAGTTCCGCCTGGGCCTGAACGACAAGCAGCGCAACTACCTCGACCTCGGCCGCCTCTGCCAGGACGAAGGCGTCGACGCGGTGGCCATGCACGGGCGGACAGCCCGGCAGATGTTCCGCGGTGAGGCCAACTGGGAGGAGATCGCCCGGCTCAAGGAGACACTCGACATTCCGGTGCTCGGCAACGGCGACGTGCGTACGCCGGAGGACGCCGAGCGCATGTTCTGTCAGACCGGCTGCGACGGCGTGATGATCGGCCGCGGGGCCACCCGCAACCCCTGGATCTTCAAGCAGATCGAAGCGCACCTCTCCGGCGGCGAGGTCATCGCACCCACCCTCGCCGACCGCCGCGACCTCATCCTCGGCCACTTCCGCATGGTGGCGGACCGCGAGAGCTCCCTGTTTGCACTGCACAAGCTGCGCAAGTTCACCGGCTGGTACACGCACGGCCTCCCCAACGGCAAGAAGCTGCGGCAGCAGATCCAGCAGCTCAAGACCGTCGAGAGCTTCCTCGGGGCCGTCGAGCTCTTCTTCCAGGAGCAGCTCGAGCGCGAGGCAGCCTAGAGGCCCGGGTCGTTGGCTGCCTCCTCGGCCGCACGGCACACGCTCGAGCTTTCGGGTCCGCGCGACGAGGCGCTGGACGCGGTGCGCGAGGCGGCCGACGAGTGGGGCGCCACATGGCGCCGATCCGGCACGGCCGGCCGCATCGAGCTCCCCGTCAGCGCCGGCCTGCGCTACGGCATGCTCGCCGGCGAGATCACGAGCCAGGAGCAGGGCGACACCACGGCGCTCGAGCTCGCCGTGGAGGAGGAGGCGTACCAGGTGCACATGCCCGCACTTTTCGTGATCGTGGTCGGCGCCGCCGGCGCCTTCGCCATGATCTTCGCGCCGCTCGTGCCCGGCCTGCTCACCCTCGTGCCGGTCGGGCTGATCTTCATGATCTGCGCCTGGTTTCTCGTGCTGTCGCGCCTGCAGCACAAGGGCCCACGCGAGTTCTTCAAGCTCGTCGAGGACATCGCGGGCGAACCCCCTCGCCCGCAGGACGAACGGGCCCCGTGACCCCCCAGCTCCACATGAGGCAGGCCACGCGCGCCGATCTCCCCACCATCCGCCACCTGCTGGCCGACGACGATCTCGGCCGTGAGCGCGAGGATCTCTCCGACGCAGCGACGGCCCGCTACGAGCGCGCCTTCCGTGCCATCGAAGCCGACGCGCGCAACGAGCTGTGGACCGCCTGGCACGGTGACCAGCTCGTCGGCACGTATCAGGTCACCTACATCCCCTACCTCTCCCGGGGTGGCAACGAGCGCTGCCTGATCGAGGCCGTACGGGTGGCGTCGTCGTGCAGGGGGCAGGGCGTGGGCACGCGCATGATGCGGTTTGCACTGGAGCAGGCGCAGCAGCGGGGATGCCTGCTCGCGCAGCTCACCACCGACAAGCGGCGGCCCGCCGCGCACCACTTCTACGAGCGCCTCGGGTTCACAGCCAGCCACGAGGGCATGAAGATCGACGTCACGAAGCTGCCCCCGGGCGCCTGAGGCGCGCCGCGACCGAGACCTTCGGCGCGCGGCTCAGCCGTCGGACGTGGATGCTTCGGGCGGAGCCGGCGGGTCGAGCAGCCAACGGAGACCTCGGCTCATCAGGGCCGGCACCACGCTCATGTGCGACTCCTCCTCGAAGAGCACGATCTCCATCTCGAGCGACGGGTATCCACGTCCGGCCAGACGATGGTGCATCTTGCGGGTGTTCGAGACCATGCGGAACGGCTCCGACTGCGGAGCACCCGGCAGCTCCTCGTCGAAGCCCACGCCGAAGAACACCTTCGCCGCGAGGTCGTCGTGCTTCGCAGCAAACGCCTCTTCGTACTGGTACGAGACTTCCTTGCCGAACCACACGGAAGGGCTTCCGATCAGGTAGCGCTGGAAGGTGTCGGGCGCGTGGAAGAGGGTGTACAGACCGAAGAGGCCGCCGTAGGAGTGACCCACGAAGACGCGCTCGCCGTTGGTCCGGAACCGCCCGTCCACGAACGGCAGCACCTCTTCACGGATGAACTCGAGGAACGCGGGTGCGCCGCCGGTCGGCCACGCGGGCGCGTCGACGCCTTCGATCGGTGCCGGGGGCTCCGCCTCGATCGGCGTGTAGTCGCGCGAGCGGCTCGTCATGACGCGCCCGACGCTCGGCTCGGCGTAGCCCTGCGCCACGAGGATCACGTCCGGGAGCTCCTGGCCGATCGTTCCCATGCGCAACGTCCCGGCCATGGACGCAAACCCCATGTCGGCATCGAGCGAGAAGACCACCGGATAGCGTCGCTCGGGGTCGCTCCCATACGACGCCGGGAGGGCCACCTGCAGCGTGAAGCTGTCGCCGATCGTCTCGGACTGGAGCACGTGCAGCTCACTTCCGGGAACCGTGACCGGCGGCGGCGCCTCCTCGGCCGCGAGCGCCGATGCGAAGGTGATCCCCACGACGAGCGTGAGGGCACGCGGCGTGCGGAGCCAACTTCTTCCGACTGGACGTCTGGATGACTGCATCTGAGCTCTCCTTCTTCGAGGGTCCGGGGGACGGAATGCGCCACCCGCGGCCGACGTTGACTAGAATAGACCTCTTGGGGGCGTCTGGCTTCGACGGGGAACCAAACGGCTCTTGAGTTGCGTGTCGAGTTTCGGCTCGGTAAAACCGAAACCTATACCTGCCAACGACAACTTGGCTCTGGCGGCTTAACCCGCCACGCTGACTTCGAAGCCTTGATTCGCGGCGTCGATCCTCAGCGACACTAAAGTGAATTGGAAGGCCAGGGGCTGCCCCGCACTCTGGCCGGCTCTTTGCGGGGCTAGCGACCGGGTCGGAGGCCTTCTTCCAAAACCCGCGGGCGAATCTTTCAAACGAAGGCTACACACGTAGTAGCTCTTGCGTCGGGTTTTTCGGACGTGGGTTCGAATCCCACCGCCTCCACCATCTCCTCCCTTCGGTCGTCGACGGCCGAGGCGGTGGGCTCCGGTGTGACTCTCGCGCGGGACGCGCGAGAGTGCACGACAATTCCCGGGTCTCGCTTCGCTCCTCCCGCGCCCTTCCGGACAGGGTGGTCCCGGCCGGGCGTCGCTTCGCTCGCCCTTCCCCTCTGGACTTTCGACTCTCCGGGCCGTCCGCGTCGTCTGAGTCCCTCGCCACGACCGCCGGTCAGGCCAGCTCGGATCCGAAGAGCGCAGTGACGACTTTCGCGAACTCCTCCGGCTGCTCGATCTGCGGGAAGTGACCCGCCTCCTCGATCACGTCGAAGCTCGCTGCATCGATCCGGGCCCTGAGCGCTTCCCCGTCCTTCTTCTGGGTCCCCGGAAGGTCGTCGTTTGCACCCCAGATGAGGTGGTATGGCACCTCGGGGTCTGGCGGACCGTCGCCCGCAATGATGAGGTTCGTGAACCGCGGCAGCAGAGGTCCGCCGTGAGCGTTCAGGTTCTCGGCGAACTGTGCCGGCGCGCTCTCGATCTCGTGGAACGCCTTTTCGAGTGCGCCCGGGTTGTAGGCGAGGCGGCGCAGAAGGCTGCGCATCACGGCTCGACCGATCGGGTTGTTGCCGGCGAGCCGCAGGTGCCAGGGCGTCGCGGGCATCGGCACGCCATTGACGAGCGCGAGGCCCGCGCAGCGGTCGGGGAAGCGGCCGGCGACAGAGCACGCGACGGCGGCACCAAACGAGTTGCCGACCAGCGCCGCGCGGTCGAAGCCGCGGGCGTCGAGCTGCTCGACCATCCAACGCGCGTAGTCGGCGATCGCCGGCAACGCTGGGACGGCGACGTCGCCCAGGCCGGGCAGGTCCGGCGCAAACACGTCGAAAGAGGTCTCGAGGTGTGGCACGACGCGCGACCAGTGCGCATCCGCACCTCCCCAGCCTCCGTGGATCAGAACGAGTGGATTTCGCGCCGTCACATCACACCTCCTCGCGAGCTCAGGTGGGCTCTTGTGTTTGCGAGACCTGCAAGCCGTCACGAGCCTTGCACGTCCTCTTCCATTGGCGAAGAGCGCGAGGAACATGCGCCTCACATGTGACACACTCGGCACATGTCCTCATCCAAGATGATCCAGGTGCGAAACGTCCCAGCGTCTCTTCACCGCAAGATCGAGAGCCGCGCACGCGCGGCTGGAATGACCATGACCGACTACATTCAGCGCTTGCTCGAGCGCGACGTGTCCGGCCAACTCACCCTCCGCGAAGCGCTGGAGCAGATCCGCACGAGATCGCGCGTCCCCGTGCCGGGTGGCGCCGCAGCGTGGATCGCAGACGGCCGAGACGAGAACGACGCATCCGTCGTTCCCGCCGACGACGCGTGAGGAGGGAGCGGTGAGAGTCGTCGCCGATGCCTCCGCTCTCGTGGACGGCATCCTGGGTACGGAGCGCGGCGGGAGAGCTCTGGCGCGGCTCGAGGAGCTGCAGCCCGAGCTGCACGCCCCTTCACTCTGCGACGTCGAGGTGGCTTCTGCACTCCGCGGGCTCGGGCTTGCGGGCCATCTCTCCGACCGGCGCCTGGCGGAAGCTCGCGACGACTATCTCGCTCTGCCGCTCGAGCGACACACGCACGATGCGCTCCTGGGCGAGATCCTGCGTCTTCGCCACAACTTCTCCGCCTACGACGCCACCTACCTCGCCCTCGCGGTCGATCTCGATGCCGCTCTTCTCACGACGGACGATCGGCTCGAGCGTGCCATCGAAGGCACGGACGACATCGATCTGGACGTTGTCCCACTGTAGAGATCGCGCGTCGGTCTCCTCCCGCTTCATCGCACGGACCGCAGCATCTACTTCCCGGACCGCTCGAACGCGGCCGCGATCGACTCTCCGAACGGCGCCTCGAGCACACCCTCCTCCGTGATGATCGCAGCGACCAGCTCGTTCGGCGTGACGTCGAAGGCGAAGTTCATGCCCTCGGTCCCGTCCGGCGCCACCTGCTGCCCGCCCAGAGAGGTCACCTCGCTACCTTCACGCTCCTCGATCGGGATGTCGGCACCGCTGGGGGTGTGGCGGTCGATGGTGGAAAGCGGGGCGGCGACGTAGAACGGCACGCCGTGCCGATGTGCAAGCACGGCCACGGTGTACGTGCCGATCTTGTTCGCCACGTCGCCGTTGGCGGCGATGCGGTCGGCACCCACCACCACCCGGTCCACCAGGCCACGGCTCACGAGAGCGCCGATGCTCGAGTCGGTGACCAGGCGATGCGGAATGTCGAGCTTGCCGAGCTCCCAGGACGTGAGACGTGCGCCCTGCAGCAGCGGCCGCGTCTCGTCGACCCACACCATGCCAAGCTCGCCCCGGGCGTGTGCCGCGCGGATCACCCCAACCGCGGTGCCGAAGCCGCCGGTGGCCAGGCCGCCCGCGTTGCAGTGCGTGACCACCTTGTCGCCCCGCTCGAAGAGCGCTGCGCCGTTCGCGCCCATCCTGCGATTGGTCTCGATGTCCTCCGCGTGTACCTGCTTCGCCCACGCGAGGATCGCCGCCGCACGGTCGGCGTCCGAATCGTAGGGGCGCTGTGCGAGCTCGCGGCCGATGTCGAGCGCCCACTTGAGATTCACCGCCGTCGGCCGCGTCGATTCGAGATAGTCCGCCGCCTCGAGGATCGTCGGGAGATGACCCTCCGGGCTCGCGACGACGAGGCCAAAAGCTGCCGTCACACCGATCGCCGGGGCCCCCCGCACTGCCAGGCGCCGGATCGCATCCGCCACGATCTCCGTGGAGGTGCAGTCGATCCAGGTCTCTTCCTGCGGCAGCAGTGTCTGGTCGAGCAGTTGGAAGGTGGCAGTGTCCTCCTGCCAGCGCATGGGGGTGAAGATCTCTTCTGACACGGCGTTCTCCTTCGTACCTGAGCGCCGACCATTCTTCCACGTCCTCGCGCAGTCCCGGTCGGTGCCCAGATGGAGAATCGCCTCGGTTGTCTTGACGCGCGGTTGGAGGCAGACTCCCGGAGCCGTGCCCCGTCGCGACCGCAGCGACGCCGTGTCCGAGCTTCACCCGAGAGGAAGGAAAGATCCATGAAAGGCGACCCCCGAAAGCGCGGCTTCTCCACCCGCGCGGTGCACGCCGGCCAGCCACCCGAGCCCGTGACCGGTGCCGTCACGGTGCCGATCTTCCAGACGTCCACCTACGTGCACTCCGGTCTCGGCGAAAGCAAAGGCTTCGACTACGCCCGGACGACGAACCCCACTCGCACCGCGCTCGAAGAGAACGTCGCCGCGCTCGAGGGTGGACACCGCGGGCACGCGTTCGCCTCCGGCATGGCGGCCATCTCGACGCTCATGACGCTCGTGCACTCCGACGAGCACGCGGTCTTCTCGGCCAATGTCTACGGCGGCACGTTCCGCTTCATCGAGCAGGTCCTCGACCGCTACCGCGTGAATGCGACGTGGGTCGACACGACCGACCTCGGCGCCGTCCAGAAGGCGATCCGCCCCGACACCAAGCTCGTCTTCCTGGAGTCACCGACCAACCCGATGATGGAGGTCACCGACATCGCCGCCGTGGCCGAGCTCGCCTCCACCGTGACCGCCACCGTGGCCGTGGACAACACCTTCATGTCTCCCTACTTCCAGCAGCCGCTCGACCTCGGGGCAAACGTGGTCGTGCACTCGACCACCAAGTTCATGGGCGGCCACAGCGACTCGATCGGCGGCGTGCTGGTGACCGACTCCGAGGAGCTCTCTGACTGGTTCGCCTTCGTGCAGAAGTCGGCGGGCGGCATCCTGTCGCCCTTCGACTCTTTCCTCACGATGCGCGGCATCAAGACCCTCGGAGTGCGCATGGAGCGCCACGAGTCGAACGCGCGCGCCGTCGCACGCTTTCTCGCCGATCACCCGAAGGTCGAGGCGGTGCACTATCCCGGCCTCGACGACTTCCCCGGCTTCGCCTTGCAGAAGCAGCAGGCAACGGGCTTCGGCGCGATGATCTCGTTCGAGGTTGGCACGTTCGAGCGCGCGAAGACGGTGCTGGACACACTCGAAGTGTTCAGCCTCGCGGAGAGCCTCGGCGGCGTCGAGTCGCTCATCTGCCACCCCGCCACCATGACCCACGCCTCGATCCCGGCCGATCGGCGCGAAGAGCTGGGCATCGGCCAAGGCCTCGTGCGCCTCTCCGTCGGCATCGAGGACGAGATCGATCTCCTCGACGATCTCGGGCAGGCCCTCGACCGCCTCGACTGAAGCTGCCCCACCTCAGCGCCAACGATCTTTCGGAACGTCGTAGCGCAGGATGCGCACCTTCCCCGTCCGGTTGTACACGCGGACGACGGCGAGGCTGCGCCCATCCGTCAGGTAGAGCGACCCCGGCGTCGAGCCGCCGAGCGGACCAAACGACGCGATATCGGAGCGGTTGAAGCGGATCGGGTCTCCGAGCCGCGCGAGCCGCCTCGAAGGGCTGCCCGGGTCGCGCGGGCGCAGGCCCGCAGGGATCCCGAAGCGCACGGTGTGGCCGACGTGCACCAGCTGGCGCATCGGCGACACGGGCGGATCGACGCCGGAGCGAATGTCCGCCGTGCGCACTCCGTCGCCATCACCGTCACGGTAGAGGCGGTAGCGCACGCTGCGCCCCGGGAGGGGGCCTGTCATTGCACCCGGGTAGAACTTGACGCCGACGTGTGCGCTCCGCGCAATCGCGAAGGAGCGTGTCTGGCGGAGCGTGCCCATGACTTCGCTGGCAGCGAGATCGACCCGCGTCGAGCTCGAGAGGAGCAGCAGCCGCGGCACGAGGAACACCGCAAAGAGACCCACCAGAGCGACGACGACCAGCAGCTCGAGCATCGTGAAGCCCGACGCGTGCGCTGCCACTCGAGGGAAGAAGAGGCGGCGACCGCCATGCGGCCGCCGCGCCTCACTACTGCTGGTCCGAAGCTGCAGCACGGACCTTCTCGCTCAGGGTCGATTCCCCCTCGAGCACCACGAACGGCTCGAGCCGCTCGAAGGTCGAATCTCCGATGCCGCGCACGAGCAGGAGCTCCTCCTTGTCGCGGAACGGACCGTTGTTCTCCCGGTACTCGATGATGCGCGACGCCACCGACGGGCCCACCCGCGGCAGCAGCTGGAGAGTCTCCGTGTCCGCGGTGTTCACGTTGACCACGCCGGCGAGAGCCGAAGCGGCCCCCGCGAGGGCGAGCAGCGCGAGGAGGATCGAGAAGGTGCGCAGGGCGGTCCAAGGTCGTCTTGTCATGGAACTTGCCTTTCTCTCGGCGCAGCGCCGAGATCGGTGGGAGTGGTGCGTGGAGGTGAGCTCGCGACAGCCAATCGGCCGGGCGGGATGGGTCGCATCCCGCGCCGGCCTCCCTTGGTCTGTCGCATCAGCGAGTCCTGGTCTCCAGCAGCACCTCCTTCCCAGGTTTGTGGATGCCAGGCGGAAGTCCACGATGCGCGCCAGCCATGCCGCTCCGCTCCAAGAGCCCTGTCTGCAAGGCTTTACCTGCAGATCACGCCTCCGGCCCCGTCGTGCGCGCCGTCAAGCGTTCTGGACACCCCCCCACCGCCAGGCCCGCACCGCGGCACGGTTGCTGGGGCAAAACGATGTCCAGCGTTCTGGACACGGCGCAAAGACTCTTTCCACCGCGCAGAAGCTCCGCGGGACGCGCCGCAACACGCCGAACATCGGATAGATTCAGCGGCCTGATGAGCGCGCCTGCCACACCCGATGGGCCCCGAGGGCAGTCGGTCTTCCGGGAGTATCTCGAGGCTCTGATCGTCGCTGCGATCTTCCTCGGCTTCTCGAACACCTTCGTCCTGAAGACCTTCTACATCCCCAGCGGCTCGATGGAGGAGACGCTGCTCGTCGGCGACCACCTGTTCGTGAACCGGTACATCTTCGGGCCCCAACCGAGCGGCATCGAGAAGGCGCTCCTCCCCGGGCGCGCCATCGAGCGCGGCGACATCGTCATCTTCCGGTCTCCCGAGACACCGAAGCTAGATCTCGTGAAGCGATGTGTCGGCCTTCCGGGCGACGAGATCCGCGTTGTCGACAAGGAGCTGTTCGTCAACGGTCAGGCCGTCGCGGACGACGACTACACACAGCACCTCGACAGCCAGCTCAACCGCTCGCGCGCGAACAACCGGCGCGACAACTTCGGGCCGATGGACGTTCCCGACGGACACCTGTTCTGTATGGGCGACAACCGCGACTTCTCCTACGACTCGCGCTACTTCGGCCCTGTGCCCCTCTCACACGTGAAAGGCCGCGCCGTGATGGTGTACTGGTCGTACGGCGGTGAGACCCCGGACGGGCAGTGGCATGGATGGGGCAGACGCCTCCAACAGCTCGGGAAGACGGCTCTCGGCTTCCTCACCAAGACGCGCTGGAGCAGGTCCTTCAAGGTGGTGAGCTAGCCCGCGGGCGGTGATGGCCGGACGTCTGCTCAGAGACGTAGTCCAGGTCGCGCTCGGCACGACCCTCCTCGCCGTCTTTGCGCAGACCTTTCTCCTCCGCGCCTTCGTCGTTCCCAGCGACTCGATGGAGCCATCGATCCTGATCGGCGATCACCTTCTCGTGAATCGGTACATCCACCGCGCGGAGAGGTCGTTCCCGCTCATGCGTCCGGTGGGAGCGGGTGACGTCGTCGTGTTCCGGTACCCGCAGGACCAGAAGCAGGTGCTCGTGAAACGTTGTGTCGCCGTCGCGGGAGACCGCGTCGAGATTCGCGACAAGGAGCTGCTGGTCAACGGGGTCCCGGCGTTCACGATCCGGTCGGTCTTCCGCGACCCGCACACCTACCCGAGCTCCCGCTTCCTCGAGCCACCGCTGCGATCGAGAGACAACTTTGGTCCCATCGTCGTCCCGGCGGGAGAGATCTTCGTGATGGGTGACAACCGCGATCGATCGCTCGACTCGCGCTCCTGGGGAACCGTGAGCCTCGATCTCGTGCTCGGTAGCGCGCGGCTCGTGTACTGGTCGAGGGCACGCTCGCAATCGTCCGAGGCCACACCGTCCGGAGGCCCCGACATTCGCTGGCAGCGGATCGGGCAGACGATCCACTGAGCGCCTGAAATAGAGATATGGGCTAGAATCTATGGTCGGGCGGCGAGCGCCCTCTGTTTCCCTCTCTTTCCTCCGTTGCTCTAGGAGAATCTCATGTCCCATCTCAGAGAAGCTGGCGAAGGCCGCGCCAGTTTCGTCATCTGGCTCGCCATTCTGATCTTCGTCGGACTCGCCGCGAAGGAGTTCGTCCCGGCCCGGATCGATGTCGCGGAGCTCGAGGACTACCTGGTCCAGTCGGCGGCCCGTGCGCACGAGGCGAGCGCCAAACAGATCAAGGCCAACATCCTGCACAAGGCCCAGGAGCTCGACCTTCCGGTCACCAAGGAGAACCTGAAGGTGACGAGCCAGGGCGGCAAGATCCGCATGCGGGCCGACTACACGATTCCGATCGAGATGCCGTTCTACACGTACGACTGGAACGTCAGCCACGACGTCGAGCGCAGCATCTTCCTCTGGTAGGCGCTCTCAAGCCTGCGCGAGATCGGCTTCGATCGCGGCGAACACCGGAGCCGGGTCGGGAGCCTGGGTCAGCGGCCTCCCGATGACCAAGAGGCTCGATCCGTCGCGCGTGGCGCTCCCCGGGGTCGCCACACGACGCTGGTCGTCGCTCTGTCCGCCTGCGAGCCGAATGCCCGGCGTCACCAGCTGAAACGGCGCAGGGTGAAGGGCTCGGAGATCGGCGGCCTCGAGAGGTGAGCACACGATTCCGGCACAGCCGCTCGACGCCGCCAGATCGGCCCAAGCGCGCACGCGGTCGGCAGGCTCACCCGGCAGACCGAGCTCGCCGAGGTCGGCCTGATCGAGGTGGGTGAGCACGGTCACTCCGAGGATGCCCACCTCCCCGCCGGCAGCCTCGACTGCCGCCTCGAGCATGCGCCTCCCTCCAGAGGCGTGCACCGTGAGGAGGCCCACGCCGAGCGAGCGCGCGGAGCGCACCGCACCGGCGACCGTGTTCGGAATGTCGTGCAGCTTGACGTCGAGGAATACGCGATGGGCCGACCGGCGGGCCGTCTCCACCGCGCGGGGGCCCCAGGCCACGTAGGCCTCGAGCCCGACCTTGAGCACACCAACCTCCGGTCCGAAGCGCTCACACCAGGCTTCGAAGGTGCCCCAGTCGTTCGTGTCGAGGGCCACGGCGACGTTCTCGATCATCAGGTCTCCTCGTCCGTGAGCATGCCACCGATGAGCTCGCGGACCGCCGTGACGCCATCCTCCTCCAGCCGCCGGCGCAGCGCGCCGACCAGGTTGGGGGCCGTCTGCGGATCCCGGAACTGCGCGGTGCCGACCTGCACCGCCGACGCACCGGCGAGCAGGAACTCGAGCACGTCGTCGACCGTCTCCACTCCGCCAATGCCGATCACAGGGAGCCCGACGCCCTGCGCGACATCGTGCACGAAGCGCAGCGCAATCGGGCGGATCGCGGGTCCGGAGAGCCCACCTTTGATCGTGTGCAGCTTGGGCCGACGCGTGCGGGTGTCGATGGCCATCCCCAACACCGTGTTGATGGCGGAGAGGATGTCGGCGCCCGCATCGCGCGCCGCGAGCCCCAGATCCACGGGCGAGGTCACGTTGGGGCTGAGCTTGACGATCAGTGGCTTGGTACTGCGCGCGCGCACGTCGGCGACGAGCCCACCGAGCATGGCCGGGTCGTGGCCGAACTGGATCCCGCCCTTCTTGACGTTGGGGCAGGACACGTTGAGCTCGATGGCGGCGATCCCGGGCAGCTCCTCCACACGCTCCGCAAGGGCGACGTACTCGTCCTGCGTCGAGCCGAAGAGATTCACGATGACCTTCGCCGGGTAGTCGGCGAGACCGGGGAGGACGTCCGCGACGAAAGACTCGATGCCGATGTTCTGCAGACCGATCGAGTTGAGCATGCCGCCGCGGGTCTCGAAGATGCGTGGGGGAGGGTTGCCGGCGCGGGGCAGGAGGGACAGCCCCTTCGTGACGAGACCGCCGAAACGCTCGAGGTCGGCCAACGGCGCGAATTCGAGACCGTAGCCGAAGGTGCCGCTCGCGCTCAGGATCGGATTGTCGAGCGCAAGCTTCCCCACCTCGACCCGGAGATCGACTTCGGCTCCGCTCACCAGCGCACCTCGTCGAGTCGGAAGATCGGACCGTCCTTGCAGCAGAGGGCGTAGCCCGTGCGCTCCGCATCGGACTGCCCCGGCGGCCTCGAAGGATCGGTGGACACCAGCGTGACCGAGCAGCCCAGACACGCGCCGTACCCGCACCCCATCTCCGTCTCGAGTGCCGCCTGGCCCGGCACCCCGTACTGGTCGCCCAGCTGCGCCACACGGTGCATCAGGCCTTCGGGACCGCAGGTGTAGAGCTCGGTGTAGCGCCCGTCGCGCAGTGCGGCTTCGAGGGGCACGGTGACGAGACCCTCCAGGCCCTCGCTGCCGTCCTCCGTGGTTGCGACGTAGTTTCCACCCGAGGCCTCGCAGGGGGCCCGAAAGCGGTCGGCGCAGGCCAGATCGACCGCAGATCGGCCGCCATAGTAGACGTCGAACTCCACCTGGCGCCCCGCAAGCTGCCGCGCCAGGAGGAGCAGGGCGGCCGAGCCGACACCCCCCGCCACGAGCGCCACGGGCCCTTTGTCCACAATGTGGAAACCTCGTCCAAGAGGTCCGAGCACTGCGACCTGGCTGCCGGGGACGCAGCTCGCCAGAGCGCGCGTTCCGCGACCGATGATCTTGCCGAGGATCTCGAACCACGGGCCGTCCTCGTCTTCGCCGACATCGAACACCGAGAAGGCCCGCCGGAGATAAGGCTCCAGCGTGGAGGGCGCCTGGAGCATCACGAACTGCCCGGGCGCGGCGTTGTGGACGGAGACGGGAGCCCGGAGGCGGAGGGTGTAGTAGGGGAGGGGTTGAGGGCCCACCTCGAGCACGTCGGAGGCAGTATCCTGGGGGCTCATCGAGACGGGACAGTAGCAGAGCACAGTGAGCCCAACAACGACCAAGACCGAGTCCTCCAGGGCGGCAGCGGCCACCCCGCGCGGCGTGCTCACGAGCGTCGTCTGCGCCGCCGTGCCGGGGATGCTGGCCGGCACCCAGGTGGCGGGTCTCCTGTTCTTCCTCAATCCCCACTTGGAGTTCGCGGCGGGTCCGGTGGTGCGGGCGATGATCGTCTACGCTGGCCTCCTGGGGTTCGCTTCGCTGCTCGTCCACCTCCCCTTCACCTGGGATCAGCCGCGGCGTGCTCTCCGGGCACTTCCCTGGGCCCTGGTGCTCGTGTTCACGGCAGCCGGGATCGCCCACTGGACGCACGCCTCGTTCTTCGACTTCTATCTGCCCGCCGGCATCAATCGCCGCCTGATCAAGGCCGCGCTCTGGCTGTCGCTGGCAGCCGTGGTGACCTTCTATACGGCGCTCCTGCACAGCGTGCAGAACCGGCCCTACGGAGTGCGCAGCCGTGCAGGTCTGACCCTTCTCGCGCTGGCGGCGGTCTATGTCGTGGTGGAGCGCCGTGAGGCGTTCCGCCCGGCTCCCGAAGCCACGCCGCGCAGCACGGTCATCGAAGAGGTCGAGCGGCCGAATCTGCTCGTGGTCGACGTCCCGGCGGCGACACTCGACGCCGTGCTGCCGCTCGCGCAGCAGGGTCAACTCCCCTTCCTGGCGCGCCTCCTGGAGGAGGGTGCTCACGGGCGGCTCGAAACGCTGGGACCCACCCGCCCCCGGCCGCTCTCCACGACACTCGCGACCGGCCGCTACCCGTACCGCCATGGTGTGGTGGCGCGCGAGCAGTACCCCGCTCCGTTCGTGCACGCCGATGCGCGGCTGCGGCTCATTCCCCTCGGCATGGGGTTTCGCTACTGGGGCGTCCCCGACCCGCTGGCCGAGGCGGCCCAGAGCGACACACTCGCTCTCTGGGCAATGGTGGACCGGCTCGGGATCTCGGCGACACGGGTGGGCTGGGCCGTGGGCAACGACGCGGCAACGCGCGACCTCGCGCCCGCGGCGGTCGCGTCGGCGTTCGACGCGGCGAGCTTCAGCGACCTCGACGACGAGGCTCTCCGGCTCGTGCAGGGCCAGCTACGCCGCGACCGCGCACGTCTCGGAACGTCGCTCGAGCCTCTGCGCGACCGGAGTACACAGGCGCACTTTCTCCAGCTTCCCGGTCTGCAGGCGGTGGCGCTGCGTTACTACGGAGGTTGGGAGGCTTTCCATCTGGAGGGGAGTCAGAGGGAGGCCGACGCCCATGCCGCACGAGCCGTGACCGGCTACTACGCAGCGCTCGATTCGGAGCTCGAGCGACTCTGGCAGACCCTGGAGGCGCCGCGACTCATTGCCATCGTCTCGTCGTTCGGAACGCGCGGCCCCGGCGCTCTGGAGCAGTTCCTCGCGAGCCTGCAACCGGACCGCGCGGTGCGCGGCTATACGTCGGCGGCTCCGGACGGGCTCTTTCTCCTGGCGGGTCCAGGTGTGAGCCCGGGCCAGTTCCTGAACAACGTCCGGGTCACCGACGTCGCCCCGACCCTGCTGTACGCGCTGGGCCTCCCGGTCGCCCGCGACCTCGACGGGCGCGCCCTGACCGAGGCCTTCTCCGACGAGCACGTCGCGCGGCGCGCGCTGACCTTCGTGCCGTCCTACGAGACGCTGCGACCGCTCCTGCGTCGCAGCCCGGCCGCTACGCCGGCTGCTGGCCCTTGATCGGCGCGACCTTCGCGGTCTCTTTCTGATCGCCCATTTCCATGGTGCAGCGCCCCTGGAAGAAGGCGCCGTCCTCGATCACCAGGGCCGGGGTCACGAGGTCGGCCTCCACCCGGCCCGAGGCGCCGATCTCGAGACGCTCGAGGGCCTTGATCTCGCCCTTGACCGTGCCCGACACGTAAATCCGCTTCGCCTCGATCTCGCCGTCGATGAGCCCGCCGTCACCGATCACGAGGTCTCCCTTCGAGACGACCTTGCCCGTGATCTTGCCGTCGACGCGAAAGGTGTGCTCGAACCGGAGCTCACCCTGGATGTGGCTCCCCGAGTCGAGGAAGCCGTTGAGCTCCCCGGCGGTCTCACCATTCTTGAAGATCATGGGGTCTCCTTCTGGACGATGTGATCGAAGAGTCGCATGAGCTCGTCTTCCGAGTGGAAATGGATCCGAATGCTGCCGCGGGGGCCACGCCGGGCGATCTCGACCTTCGTCTGGAGGACCCGGGTGAGGCGCTCCGCTGCGGCCCGCGCGTGCACGTCGGCCGTGGCCGGCTTGCGGCGCTTCGACGGGGCGGCTTCCTCGCGCGCGAGACGCTCGAGCTCGCGCGCCGAGAGACCTTTCTCCACGGCGAGCTGGGCGAGCTCCTCCTGGCGCGAGGCTGGCGTCACCCCGACGAGCGGTCGCGCCTGGCCGGCGGTCAGCGCGCCCGAGCGAAGCAGTTCGAGAATGCTCTGCGGCAGGCGGAGGAGGCGCAGCGTGTTGGTGACGGCGGTTCGGCTCTTGCCGACGCGGGCGCCGATGTCCGCCTGCGAGAGACCAAAACGCTCGCGGAGCTGGGCGTAGGCCTCGGCCTCCTCGAGCACGTTGAGGTCTTCGCGCTGCAGGTTCTCGACGAGCGCCAGCTGGAGCAGCTCTCCGTCCGAGTCGACCTTCCGGATCGTCACCGGAACCGCCTTCAGCCCTGCACGCTGCGCTGCACGCCAGCGACGCTCTCCCGCGACGATCGAGTACATGTCGCCCCCTTGCGGCGACACGACGATCGGCTGAATCACTCCCTGGGCGCGGATCGACTCGGCGAGCTCCTCGAGCTCCTCGTCGGCAAAGGTCTGGCGCGGCTGGAGGGCGTTGGGCTGCAGCGCGGTGATCGGCAGCTCGTGCGGCGCCGCTTCACCGGCCGGCGGCTTCGGCGGCGACACCTCGTCCGGGCTCTTCTTGAGGAGCGCGTCGAGGCCGCGGCCGAGGCCGCGCTTTCTAGCGGTCGCCACGGTGGAGGAGCTCCGTTGCCAGCGCCAGGTAGGCCTGGGCGCCGCGGGATTTGATGTCGTACTGGAGAATCGGCATTCCGTGGCTCGGCGCCTCGGCGAGGCGGACGTTGCGGGGAATGATGGTATCGCAGACCCGGGACCCGAAGTGCTCTCGAATCTCCGCGACGACGTCGCGCGCCAGGTTCGTCCGTTCGTCGTACATCGTCAGCACGATGCCCGCGATCCGGAGCTGCGGATTGACTCCCTCGCGCACCCGCTCGAGCGTGGACATGAGCTCACTGATCCCCTCCAGCGCGAAGTACTCACACTGCAGCGGAACCAGGAGTCCGTCGGCCGCAGTGAGCGCGAGAACCGTGAGATGTCCGAGAGACGGCGGACAGTCGAGGAGGACGAGATCGTAGCGGGGAAGGATGGGAGCGAGCGCGTCCTTCAGGCCTCCCTGCCAGCCCGACTCGCCGGCCAACTCGACCTCGAGTGCCACGAGGTCCCGGTCCGTCGGCAGGAGGTCGAGGTGGGGGAAGCCGGTCGCCACGGTCACGTCCTCGGCGGACGCCTCACCGACGATCACGTCGTAGAGATTCGGCGCGGCTCCCGACTGTCCGAGGCCGCGGCTCGCGTTGCCCTGCGGATCGCAGTCGACGACGAGCACCCGCCGCTCGAGCGCACCCAGCGCCGCGCCGAGGTTGATCGCCGTCGTGGTCTTTCCCACGCCGCCTTTCTGGTTCGCCAGCGCCAACGTCTTCACCAGAGATCTCCCACACAAGTTGTCGATGCGGAACGGGCTGGCGTTCCAGAGCGTCTCTCGGGCCCCCGATGGGAGCGGGACGCGTCTTCTGCAAGGGGCAAGGCGCGGAGTGTAACGCCTTTCCGGCACCCGAGCGGAAGGCGATCCGCAAGGATCTCACCGGAGCCACGAAGCTCCGTTCGGGGTCGAGGTTTCACGTGACACCTCCCCGCTGCGTTTCACGTGTTACCTTACGGTGAAACAACCTTGGCTCTCTCGATGGAAGATCTGACGGACCGCGAGATCGGCTACCTGCTCGGCGTCCTCGCCGGCGAAGGGCACTTCGGCGGCGACGGCAAACAGCCGCAGGTCACGCTGCGCATGCACACCCGCCACGCCGACCTGTTCCACTGGCTCGAGCGCCGCATGGAAGGCAGCAAGCTCTACGGCCCGTACCACCACAGCGGCCGGTCCTACTATCAGTGGATGGCGCGGGGCGTCTTCCTGCGCCAGCATCTGGCACCGCTGATTCACGCGAACCGCGACCTCCTCGACTCGCACGTGCGCCAGCGCTTCCAGACGATGTGCACCACCTACCGCATCGAGCTTCCCGAAGAAGAGGAGGGGAGGTGAGCGACACGCTGCCGGAGCTGTCCCTCGCCGATTTCCGCACGCGGCTCGGGCCCGCGCTCGGGGGCGACGCAGTCCTTCCGTCGCGGGTGGTGGCACGGGCACACGCGCACTACGAGCAGCTGCGCCGCTGGAACGCGGTCCATGGCCTGGTCGGCCGCAACGAAGGTCCGGAGATCGTGGAGCGACACTACGCCGAGGCGCTCGCCGCACGCTCGCTCTTCGACGGCCGCACGCAAGTGCTCGACATCGGCTCGGGCGGCGGCTTCCCGGGCCTCCTTCTCGCCACGCTCGACCAGGAGGTGACGCTGGTCGAGAGCCGCGGCAAGAAGGCCGCGTTCCTCCGGACGGCGGCTTCGCAGATGGGCGTGGAGGTCACGGTGCTCGCGGAGCGGCTCGACGTACCACTCCCTGCAAGCTTGCCCGAGCACGTGGACCACATCACGCTGCGCGCCGTGCGCCTCGAGCCACGCGTGTGGCAAGCGCTCGCCGCGCGCTACGACCGTGCGCGCGCACTGGTCTGGGCCGGTCCGACTGCCCCAGCGCTGCCCGCTCCCTGGGCGCCGGTCACCGACATCGCGCTCCCCTCCGGAGGCGGGCGCCGCATCGCCGTCTATCGCGTGGCCAGCAATCGCGACGGTATCTGAGTCGGTAGATCATCGCCTCAGCCGACGAAGATGCGTCCCGCGAAAGCCACGAAAACAGCCAGAACCAACACCTGCGGGTGATCTCCGTCGGACTTGCCGGTCCCGAGCCGACGGCGTCCAGCCGAGGGCCCCTCCCCAAGTCCAGGAATCCCGAGGCGTCCCCTGGTGTCTGCGCGCCTGCTGGCGCGACCGGGCCCTGAGTCCGATCCGGGACGCGGCACACTCCGAGAGGCTGAGCACTCGGAACCTGGGCGACCAGATGATGCCGCTCTCAGCAGCGAAGCGTGGGCCGCGCCTATGCCGTTCGCACCTTCACCCGCTTGAAGTAGCCCGACCCCACACTCTCGGTGACCACGCCGGGATCTTCCGCGAGCGCGAGGTGCACGATGCGGCGGTCGGCCGGATGCATCGGCTGCAGGGTGCGCGGACGACCTTGCCCCATCACCTCGCCGGCCGCACGAATGGCGACGTCGCGCAACTTCTCTTCACGCACGGCGTGGAAGCCCTGGCAGTCCAGGCGGCAGCCGACCACACGACCGAGAGAGCTCTGCATGACGCGCGGCAGCAGATGCTGCAGGGCCAGCAGAACCTCGCCGTCTTCTTCCACGACCATGTCGGCGTCCGCGCCGGAGATCTCGATCTCGAGCCGGTCCTCGTCACCGAGACTGACCTGACTCTCGAGCTCGAGGCCCGCCAGTGCGAAGAGCCGTCCGAGACTCGCTCGCGCGGCGTCGGCCTCGTCACCCTCCGCTTCGGCACGACCCTCCGGCGGCGCGGCCGGGCTCGGAAGCGGGCGCAGGTTGCCGGACGGCGCGGCGCTCGGAACCGGGGGGAGGGGGGCCTCCGCCGGAGCCGCTGGCTCCTCGTCGACGGCCGCCTCTTCCACTGCCTCTTCGATCTCTTCAGCTTCGTCCTCTTCGGCCTCGTCGCTGGACGCCGCCACCTTGGGCTCTTCGTCGCTCTCCTGCGTCTCCTCGGACGCGGGCTCCTCGGCCGCAGCCGCAGCGCTGTCGTCTGCGGGGCTCTCGTCTTCTTCGGCCGACTCTTCCGCCTCCGTCTCTCCCGCCGCCACGAGGATGTCGTCGGCCGCCACCGGCTCCGCAGGCGCCGGCTCGGGGGCTTCCACCACCGCCGGCGCGCTCTCCTCGGCGCTCTTCACAGCGTTGTCGGGATCGACCTTGATCACGATCTTCCGCTTCGTCATGCCCGGCTTCTCGACGACCTCGTAGGCGATCCTGTCGGGTGTGACGTCGTAGTGGCTCGCCGCCTGGAGAATGGCACGATCGAGGCTGGGACCGGAGAAAAAACGACGGCTCATGACTTGGCACTCCTGGACTTGGCTCCTCGCAGCGCGGGCTTGCTCGCATCTTCGTCTTCGCCGCCGAAGAAGCCACTCTTTTTGAGGCGGTTATAGCCGCCCTGTTGAACGATGGTCAACACGTTGTTCGTCAGCCAGTACAACACCAGCCCGGACGGGAATCCGAACGAGATGATGGTGAACCAGATGGGCATCGTGTTCATGATGAAACGCTGCGTCGGGTTGGGCATCTGCGGGGTCATGCGCATCGACGCGAACTGGGTGAGGCCCATGACGATGGGCAGCACATAGAAGGGGTCGGCCACGGCCAGGTTGTGGATCCAGAGCGCCCATGGCGCATCCCACAGCTCGACGGCCTCGCTGAGCAGACGATAGAAGCCGAAGAAGACGGGCATCTGCACGAGGATCGGCAGGCATCCGGAGACGGGGTTGACCCCCTCTTCCCGGAACAGCGCCTGCATGTCCTCGTTCATCTTCCGCTGCATCTCGAGGTTGGGTCGCCCCTGCTTGTCCTTCAGCTTCGGTCGGTACTTCGCCCGGATCGCCTCCATGCGCGGATTCAGCTTCTGCATCTTCTGCATGGAGGTGTAGCTCTTGTGCGTCAGCGGCAGCATGGCCAGGCGCAGGAAGAACGTCATCAGGACGATGCACCAGCCGTAGTTCGCGACGACGTTCTCGTAGAGCCAGTTCAGACCGTAGAGAAGCGGGCGCGAGATGATGCCGAACATGCCGAACCGCACCGACCGCTCGGCACCGATGCCGAGATCGCGGAGCACCGTGTACTTCTTCGCACCGAAGTACGCGTCCACCGCCAGGCGATCGCCGCCCGGCACCACGAGCAGCTCAGCGTCGAAGGTCTCCGCTTCGGGCGCCGGCGGGCGGCTGTAGCCGACCAGCTCGTCACCCTCGGTGAGAATGCCCACGGGCTGCGCGACCGCCTGCAGCAGCGGCGTGCGCGGCACGAGCGCCGAGATGAAGTAGTCGTCGTCGAGACCGACCCAGCGCAGCGCGTCCGTCGGGATCGTCTCCCGCGTGTCGATCTTGCGCGCGTCGATCTCCTGGAGCTCGCCGGAGCTCATGAAGCTGGCGAAACGCTCCTTGAACCGGTCACCGAGCTCGGACACCGGAGGGTTGCGAATGCCCGGGCCGAGATACGAGGCCCATCCCGAGGTTCCAGGGAGCTCGATCTCCACACCGAACGGCCCACCTTCCGGGTCGATCTCGAAGCTCTTGCGGGCCGCGCCCAGTGGGCCGCGGTACTCGAACCGCACCGTGTCGCCCTCGCGCCGTGCTTCGAACAGCGCCTCGTTCAGCGGCAGGGGCTCGCCCGCCGCCGAGAAGAGCGCGAAGGGGTAGGGCGACTCTGGGCCGCGATCACGCACGAGCTCGAGCGGCTCGCCGTCGTCGTCCAGGTAGTCCTTGAGGCGAAACGACAGGAGCTGTGCGCCCCGGTTCGAGAACACGATCTGCGCGTGCGCGGTCTCCAGCTCGATGCGCTCCTCGGACACCGCCGCGACCGGTGGGCCCTGCGACTCGGGAGCTGGCTCGGAGTCGAGCGACACGACGCCCGGCGCGGTCGTGACCGGCGCGGCCCCTTCGACCTCCGGCACGCTCTCCGCCGGAGCCTCCTGCACCTCGGCCGACCGCGACACCGGGGGCGGCGGCGGGAAGAGCATCTGCCACACCATGATGACGGCGAGGGACAGCAGTGCCGCAAGAAAGAGTCTTCGGTTGTCCAAGGGGGTCTCCGGTCAGGGGAGCGAAGCTCGGCGCTTCGAGGTCACGTCAGGGCAGGTCGATCCCGCCTGAGGAAAGAGGATTGCAGCGCGCTACGCGCCAGGCCGCACGCAGCGTGCCACGAACCGCACCGTGCTTGCGCACGGAGAGGCGCGCGTACTCCGAGCACGACGGCGAGAAACGACAGCTTCGGGGAAGGAGTGGTGCGATCACACTCTGGTAGAGCGCCACGGCGCCGTCCAGCAGAAACCGGAGCGGCGACCTCGTGCGCGGCGTCTCCGTCGCCCCCCGGACCGGGTGCAGCACGGTCATGACGACCGACTCCTGCGATCACCCTTCGGACGACGTCGGCCGGTCCGGACCTCTTCGAGAGCGGAGAAGAGATCGCGCCGCAGCGCATCTCCCGGGGCGTCGCCGGAGCCGGGTCGCAGATGCACCACGAAGTCCACGGACGGCAGCTGCGCACGCACCGACGACCTGCGATATGCCTCGCGCAGGCGGCGCCGCGCGCGGTTCCTGCGCACGGCGGAGCCCACCTTCCGGGGAAGGGTCATCCCGATGCGAGCCACGTCACCTTCGCCTGGCACGTAGTGCACGGTCAGGAGACGGCGATGCACGCGACGCCCCCGGCGGTAGCAGTGCTGGAACTCGAGGCGGTGGGTGAGCCTCTCGCTGCGCTGGAGACGCTCACCTCCAGGCACAGCAGATCCTTCGGGGCACGTGGCATCTCGGCCGCGGTGGGCCGAGTCGACCGCCATCAGACGGTCAGGCGCTTGCGACCCTTGCGACGACGACGCGACAGGATGGCGCGGCCATGGCGCGTCTTCATGCGCGACCGAAAACCATGCTTCTTCTTGCGACGCCGGTTGTTCGGCTGAAATGTACGTTTCACTGTGTTTCTCCCGCAGGACCCGCGGATCTCGAGATCGACTTCCGCGGACGCCGGAGGCGCGTCATGTCGCCGTGGACGGACCTGCCGTCCGAACGTATGGGACGCATCGTGTGCTGGTTTCGCGTCCCTGAGCGCGCCTCGCTGGCATGGTGAACTGGCGGAGAGGGTGGGATTCGAACCCACGGACCGCGTAAACGGTCAACGGTTTTCGAGACCGCCCCATTCGACCACTCTGGCACCTCTCCGTCTCTTCGCGAACGACCCGACGAACGATCGGACCGCCCCGAAGCAAAGCGTGGCGGAGAGGGTGGGATTCGAACCCACGGTAGAGTGTTTAGCCCTACACACGATTTCCAGTCGTGCACCTTCGACCACTCGGTCACCTCTCCTCAGAGCCCCGGAGGGCTCTCTCCTTCAAAGAACTGGCGCTTAGGCTCGACGCTGGCGAAAGAAGCTCCTGAGGAGGTCAGCCGATGCCTCGGCGAGCACTCCCGACACGACGGTCAACCGGTGGTTGAGCCGCGTGTCGCGCACGAGATCGCCGAGAGAGCCGCAGAACCCCGCCTTGGGGTCGTGCGCGCCGAACACCAGACGCTCCACCCGGCTGTTGACCAGGGCGCCGGCGCACATGGCGCAAGGTTCCAACGTGACGTACATCGTGCAGCCTTCGAGTCTCCAATCGCCGACGACCCGAGCGGCCGCGGCCAACGCGATCATCTCCGCATGAGCGACCGGATTTGCATCCCGCTCCCTCAGATTGTGAGCCCGGGCGATCTCCTGATCGCCGCGGACGATCACGGCTCCGACGGGAACCTCACTCAGCGCAGCTGCTTCGCGTGCCTGATGTAGCGCCAACTCCATCCACCGCACATCGGCAGCGTCCACTCCGGGCGGAGCGCTCCCTGGCACGGATTCCGAGGTCGGGCACACAGGCCGACGGATTCTAGCCGACGCTGCCGAGGCGGTAAACCTCCGGAAGACCTCGATTTGAGCTCGCTCGGACGCACCATGCGGAGTGCCCGTCCGCCTTCCGAGTCGTCTTTACAGCACCCAGGGCGGGCCATACCATCAGCGGTCCAGACACCGCTCCGCAGCGCGAGTGTCACATGAAGGGCTCGGGCCCTGTGCATCGGTCGACATCGAACCTCGTCAGGCCCGGGAGGGAGCAGCGATAAGGTGCTCGTATCGAGTGCCGCAGTCAGCCGGAGCCCTTCACCTGACCCTCGTTCGCCTCGGGCTCTCCTCGACTGCCGCGAACGCCACGACGAGCCGAACCATGCTGCGCAGCCCACTCCCCCCGAGGTCGCTCCGGGGAGCACTGCGCCGCAGCCGGCGGGCCGGTGGAGGCGGGCAATGAGCTACCAGGTTCTGGCACGAAAGTGGCGCCCCCAGGACTTCTCGGCGCTCGTCGGGCAGGACGCCATCGTCACCGCGCTGCGCAACGCGCTGCGTGAGGGCCGCATCGCCCAGGCCTATCTCTTCTCGGGCATCCGCGGCGTGGGCAAGACGACCACCGCGCGCGTGCTCGCCAAGGCACTCAACTGCGAGAACGGCCCCGCCGAAGACCCGTGCAACGAGTGCCGCTCCTGCACCGAGATCACCACCGGCGCCGATCTCGACGTGATCGAAGTCGACGCCGCGACCTACTCGAAGGTGGAGCAGGTGCGCGAGCTCACGGAGAGTCTGCGCTACGGACCGGCTCGCGACCGCTACAAGGTGGTGGTCATCGACGAGATCCACCGCCTCTCCCGCCAGGCGTTCGATGCCCTCCTGAAGATCGTCGAAGAGCCTCCGTCGCATCTGACCTTCGTGTTCGCGACCACGGAGATCGACGCGGTTCCGGCGACCATCCTCTCGCGCTGCCAGGAGTTCCACTTCCGTCGGGTGCCAGCCGAAACGCTGGCCGCGCACCTCGCGCACCTCGCCGAGGAGGAGGAGATCCAGGCGAGCGACACCGCGCTCCGCCTGATCGCCCGTGCAGGGGACGGCAGCGTGCGGGACTCCGTTGCGCTGCTCGACCAGCTCGCCACCTTCGGCAACGGCACCATCGAAGACGAAGACGCGGTGCGACTGCTGGGGGGGCTCGACACCGCGCTCTTCGCCGAGGTCCTCGAGCACATTCTCGCCGGCGAGGCACTCCAGGTCTCCCAGGCGGTGCGCCGCATCGAAGACGAAGGCTGGGATCCGCGCAGCGTCTACTCCCAGTTCCTGCGCTTCTGCCGCGATGCCCTGCACCTCGGCCAGGGTGCCGACCCGTCGCTCGTCGACCTGCCCCAGGATCAGACGCGCGCTCTCGGCGAGCAGGCCCGCGCCATTGGCTACGAGAACCTGCTGCGGCTCCTCAATCAGCTGCTCCAGAGTGAAGAGCTCGTGCGCACGAGCGACGCTGGAGCACTGGCACTCGAGATCGCCTGGCTGCGTGCCGCCGAGCTGCCCAAGCTCGTGCGCATCGAGGAGATGCTCGCGGGCGCACCTTCGGCCGGAGGCTCGTCGGAGCCGTCACCGTCCGGCGGCGGAGGCCGCCGAGACTCAGCGGGATCGGGGTCGCGCTCGGCCGCCCCGCCCGAGCGCCGCGGTGCGCCGCAGCGCGACGCGACGCCGCCGCGACACGTCGCCGATGCACCACCCGGTCCGAGCTCGACGAGCCCGCAGGGCCCCGCCACCGTGGACGAGCTGCGTCAACGCGTCGGCGCGCGTTCGCAGTCGCTGGGCGCACACCTCGACTCCGCGTCCGAGGTCGAGGTGGAGGGCGATCGCGTATCGATCGTCCTCGAGGCCGACGACCGACTGACCCGCGACGCGTTCGGGAGAGAGCGCAACCGCAAGATCCTCGACGAGGTCGTGCAGGAGCTCTGGGGAAGCTCGGCGCAGTGGGCGACCCGTGTCCTGCGCGGCGAGTCCCGGAGCAGCCGGCCCGAGCCGCGGCCGGAGCCCGTGGCGGAGGTGCCCGAGCCACTGCCGGAAGAGCACCCCTCGGCATCCCACCCCACGGTACAGAAGGTGCTCGACGTCTTCGGCGGCAGCGTCTCCAGCGTCGAGGCACGCCCCCGCATCGACGCGACGGACGACGCGGAAGGATCCCCGTCCGGGCCGTCGGACGAAGCACCGGCCCCCGGTCCGGACGCATAGAAGGAGACCGCCATGGACCTCAAAGACCTGATGAAGCAGGCGCAGCAGATGCAGTCGCAGATGCAGCAGGAGATGACCACTCTCGAGGTCGAGGCCTCGGTCGGTGGCGGCATGGTCTCCGTGAAGATGAACGGCAGCAAGGCGCTCACGGCGGTACGGATCGACCCCGACGTGCTCGACCCGAGCGATCCGGAGATGGTGCAGGACCTCGTGCTCTCCGCGGTCAACGAAGCCTCGCGCAAGGTCGACGAGGAGATGCAGGGCAAGCTCGGTGCGCTGGCTCCCGGCCTCGGCAAGATCCCCGGCTTCGGGCGCTGAGCCGCCCGTCCACGCATGAGCACAGAACCTGAGGGCGGCGATCCACTCGCGCGGCTGATCGGTGAGCTCGCGCGCCTCCCGGGAATTGGCCCCAAGTCGGCCGCGCGGCTCGCGCACCACATCCTGCGCGTCGAGCGGCCCGAGGCCGAAGGACTGGCGGGTGCCATCATCGACGTCAAGGAGCGTCTCTTCCACTGCGGCACGTGCAACTCCATCACCGCGGTCGATCCCTGCAGGTACTGCTCCGACCCGCAGCGCGACCGCACCGTGCTGTGCGTGGTGGAGGAGCCGTTCAACATCCAGCCGATCGAGCAGACGGGGGAGTACCGCGGCCTCTACCACGTGCTGCTCGGTGCCCTCTCGCCGCAGCGCGGGGTGGGCCCGGACCAGCTGGCGGTCGACCAGCTCATGGAGAGGCTCGAGGGAATCGAAGAGGCGATCCTGGCGACCAACCCGAACGTCGAAGGGGAGGCCACCGCGCTCTACCTCGCCCGCCTCCTTTCGCCGCGCGGAATCCGCGTGACCCGCCTTGCCTTCGGACTTCCGGTCGGCGGCGACATCGAGTTCGTCGACGAAGTCACCCTCGCCCGCTCTTTCGCCGGGCGCCGCGAAGTGTGACCCCCGCACGGGCTCCCCGGATCCTCCAGGTGTCGACGGTGCACGCACCGGACGACACGCGCATCTTCGAGCGTCAGGCCACCTCTCTCGCCCGGGCCGGCTACGAGGTGGCCTTCCTCGTGCCGTGCGAGCGCGAAGAGGTTCGCAACGGTGTCCGTATCCTGCCGCTGACGCTCTTCCGGTCGAGGCTCCTGCGCCTCGCCTTCGGTGGACCCCTCACACTGCTCGAGTGCCTCCGCGAGCCGGCCGACCTCGTCTGCGTGCACGATCCAGAGCTCATCCCTCTTGCGGTGCAGTTGCGGCTCCTCGGACGACGCGCCGTGTACGACGCGCACGAAGACTACGTCGCGTACTTCCGCGGGCACCCGCGCCTGCCCGCGCCACTGCGCCTCACGCTCGCGGCGGCTTCGATTCCTCTCGAGGCGGGAGCTCGGTGGCTGCTCGACCACGTTCTCGCGGCCACCCCGGCCATCGCCCGTCGCTTCGGGCAGCGGGGGTGCACGGTCATCCAGAACTTCCCGCCGGTCCCGGACCTGCGCGAGGACCTCGAGCCCCATCGAGAGCGGGCGCAGCGCATCGTCTACCTGGGCGAGCTCAACACCGAGCGTGGCGCGTGGCAGATGCTCGACGCGCTCGAGATCGTGGCGGAGCAGATCGACGTCTCCCTGGCGTTCGCCGGGCGCATTCAACCGGAGTCGCTGCGCGACGAGCTGCGCCAGCATGCGGCCTGGGCGCGGGTCGAAGAGCACGGCTGGCTCGACCGCGCGGGGGTCGAACAGCTCCTCGACACGAGCCGCGTCGGCCTCGTCGCCTTTCAGCCTCTGCCGAACCACACCGAGTCGCAGCCGCGCAAGCTCTTCGAGTACATGGCTGCTGGGCTGCCCGTGGTGGCCTCTGACTTCCCCCTCTGGCAGAGCTTCGTCGAGCGCCACGCGGCCGGACTCGCCGTCGCCCCGGATCCGGCACCACTCGCCGAGGCCCTCCTCACTCTGCTCCGCGACCCCGAGCGCGGGGAGGTGATGGGCCGCGCAGGACATCGCGCGGCGCAGGAGAGCTACAGCTGGAGCGCCGAAGAGGAGAAGCTCCTCGCGGTCGTCGAGTCGATCGTGGGCCCGCCGTCGCCTAGCCGAGGGCCCGCCGCCTAGGCGAGCGCCCGGCGCACCGCGTCGGCAATCCGCTCGGTCGTCTCGTCGGTCTGGTAGCCGTGCATCGGCAGGCTCAGGACGCGGGTCGACAGGCGCTCGCTCACCGGGCAGGACCCTTCGCCTTCACCGTGCTCCCGGTAGGCGCGCTGCAGGTGCATCGGCAGCGGGTAGTAGACGGCCGTCGGGATGCCGCTCTCCTGTAACCGCGCGCGCACCGCGTCCCTCGAGTCGACCTGCAGCGTGTACTGCGCCCACGACGACACCGCACCTTCGACCCGCGCCGGCGTCACGGCCACGTCGCCGAGAAGCGCGTCGTAGCGGTCGGCGAGGCGGCTGCGGCTCTCGAGCTCGCCCTCGAAGACGTCGAGCTTGGCGAGCAGCACGGCGGCCTGGAGGCTGTCGAGACGGCCGTTCACGCCCACGCGTACGATCTCGTACCGCTCCTCTCCCTGGCCGTGCATGCGAATCGACCGGTAGACGGAGTCCAGCTCGGCATCGTCGGTGAGCACTGCGCCGCCGTCGCCGTAGCCGCCGAGCGGTTTGGCCGGAAAGAAGCTCGTGGTGGTCACCGGGGCCAGGCTGCCGACGCGACGCCCGTCGAGGGACCCGCCGAAGCTCTGTGCGGCATCGGCCATCAGAAGGAGACCTTCGTCTTCCGCGATCTGGTGCAGCGCCGGATAGTCGGCGGGGAGGCCAAAGAGGTCGACAGCGACGATCGCGCGCGGCCGCAGGCGACCCTCCTTCTTCACGCGCTCGATCTGGGCGCGGAGGTGCTCGACGTCGAGGTTGAAGGTCCGCTCATCCACGTCGACGAACACCGGACTCGCGCCGAGGAGGAGCGGCACCTCGGCCGTGGCCGTGAAGGTGAAGGTGGGCACGAAGACCGCGTCCCCGGGGCCCACCCCCAGAGCCATCAGCGGGATCTGCAGCGCGTCGGTTCCGCTTGCGACGCCGACGGCGTGCTGGCTCCCCGCGAAGTCGCAGAGCCGCTGCTCGAGCTCGCCGACCTCAGGTCCGAGGATGAACTGTCCGTGGTCGAGCACGGCATCGATGCGGCGGCGGATCTCGGACTCGATCCCGCGGTACTGGGCCTTGAGATCGACGAAAGGAATGCTCATGCGCGCGATCCTAGCGCGGCTCCCGACGTCTGGAAGCCGCACGACGGGGCACCACGTGCCGGGTTGCCCAACGCGGTCGGATTGATAGTGTGAAATCTCCGAATATCGCTCGTATCCGCCGCCCGCGTCCCGAGGAGCACGCCCGCGCGGCCTTCCCGTTTCTCAGCCTCCGCGGAGGAGCCTCTCCTTGTACAACTTCGCACTGACCGGCGTCGCGGGGTACGTCGCGCCGCGCCACCTGCGCGCGATCCGCGACTCCGGCAACCATCTGCTGGCGGCCCACGACCCCCACGACTCGGTCGGCATCCTGGACCAGTACTTCGCCGACGTCTCCTTCTTCCAGAACTACGGTCGCTTCGAGCGCTACCTGACCAAGATCAGCAAGCTCTCCGGCTCCGGCGAGTTCGACTATCTCTCGATCTGCGCGCCCAACTTCATCCACGACGGCCACGTGCGGCTCGCGCTCAACCTCGACGCGCACGCGCTGTGCGAGAAGCCCCTCGTCATCAACCCCTGGAACCTCGACGCGCTCGAGAAGCTCGAGGAGCGCAGCGCCGGCAACGTCTACACGGTGCTGCAGCTGCGCGTGCACCCGTCGCTCCTCGCGCTTCGGGAGCGCCTGCAGAAGAGCGAAGCGCGGAGCCAGGTCGAGCTCACGTACTGCACGTCACGCGGCCCGTGGTACCACTACTCCTGGAAGGGCGACATCGAGAAGTCGGGCGGTCTGGCGACCAACATCGGCATCCACTTCTTCGATCTCCTGATCTGGCTCTTCGGCGGAGTGCAGACGAACGAGGTGCAGTACCGCGACGACCTGCGCGTCGCGGGGTTCCTGGAGCTCGAGCGCGCGGACGTCAAGTGGTACCTCTCCATCGATCGGGACGACCTGCCGTTCGAGCACGAGCCCGGAGGGCAGACCACCTTCCGTTCGATCACCTTCGACGGCGAAGAGATCGAGTTCAGCGGCGGCTTCACCGATCTGCACACGGCCGTGTACGAGCAGACCCTCCGGGGCGAAGGGTTCCGCATCGCCGACGCGCGGCCGTCCATCGAGCTCGCCCACCGCATCGGCCACCTCGAACCGTCGCGCAAAGGGCCACCACACCCCTTCCTCGAAAAGGCCGAGGCCCGCGCGTGAGCAACTTCTACGCGCACCCGACCGCGGTCCTCGACGAAGGCTGCCAGGTGGGTAGTGGCACGAAGATCTGGCACTTCTGCCACCTCATGCCGGGGGCTCGGATCGGCAGCGACTGCACCCTCGGCCAGAACGTCTTCGTGGCGAACGACGTGGTCATCGGCAACGGCGTCAAGATCCAGAACAACGTGTCCGTCTTCGAAGGGGTCGAGCTCGAGGACTTCGTCTTCTGCGGTCCCAGCATGGTCTTCACCAACGTCTCGACGCCGCGCGCCGCTTTTCCCCGGAACACAAGAGACGACTACCTCCGCACGCTGGTGCGCACCGGCGCGAGTCTCGGCGCCAACTGCACCATCGTGTGCGGCAACACGATCGGTGCGTGGTCTTTCGTCGCCGCCGGCGCGGTCGTGACGAAGGACGTTCCCGACTTCGCCCTGATGGCCGGGGTACCGGCACGACGGATCGGATGGGCGTGCATGTGTGGCCTCACCCTCCCAGCTCCCGAGGCCGGCAAAAGCCGCGATATCTTTTGTTCCTGTGGTCGGTCCTACCGCGAGTCCGACGGTGCTCTTTCGCTCCTCGACGCCGATGGACCCGCGCAAGGAGACACGTGATTCATGTCAGAATCCCGTGTCGGCGATCGCTCAAAGAGATATCTAGACACATAGCGACTTTTCAATGTATTATCTGCTTTCCTTCTTTCGTTGCGGAGGATTCGCCCATGACCCTTAGCTCTCGCCGCCGCCAGATCCCGCTTCTCCTCAGCCTGTCGCTGCTCTGGGCAGGAATGGTCGGGCCACTCGTCGCGTCGGATCTCGACGTCAAGACGAACGCCAATTTCACCGGGACCTACGGCCTCGAGGTCAGCCTCGACACCCCCGGCGTCGCGTACGTCCAGGACGACACTCCCAGCAACGAGGTGCAGTACAACGCCCGCTTCTACGTCGATCCGACGATGCTCAACGGCTGTCCGACGGACTGCGCCGTGGCCATCTTCCAAGCCTTCAGCTCTTCGAACGGCTCCCCGTTCGAGGCGCGGCTCCGTCGAAACTCGCAGGGCTTCTTCGTCCAGTTCCGCATCACGACCGACACGACGACCTTCTATCCGAAGTGGCAGATCCCCGGCAAAGGCTGGTCCGCCGTCGAGGTCGAGTGGACCGCGGCATCGAGCTCGTCCACCGCGGACGGGGCGATCGACTTCTGGATCAACGGCAACGGCGTTTCGGGTTTTGCCAACCTCCCCTGGGGCCAGGACAACAACATCGACTATGTCCGCCTCGGCAACCCCGGCCTCAACACCTTCAGCGGTGGCGAGATCAAGTTCGACGATTTCGAATCGCGACGCGGCGCGTACATCGGTCTGATCACGGACCAGCCGCTGGCGCCTCCCGTGCCGACCTACCCCAAGGGCTCCATCACCGACTCGACCCCGCGACTCAACTGGACCAACGTGCCGGGAGCGACGGAGTACCAGACGTGGGTCAAGAGCGTGAACTCCAACTCGATCGTGGTCAACCAGAGAACCACGGCGTCGAACTTCACGACAAGCGCGCTCAACACGAACCACAACTACCTCTGGCGCGTGCGCACGAGGAGCAACGGCGGTTGGGGTCCGATGAGCCCGTGGCTCGCGTTCGGGTACGGGCCTGCGAGCCCGCCGCCACAGCCGACCGCGCTCGGCCCGTCCGGCACGATCAGTGACCCGACGCCCGACCTGACCTGGACGGCGTCCACCGGGGCAACGCGCTACCAGATCTACATCCGCGATCTGGACACGAACACCTACCTCGACAACAACAACCAGATCACCGCCACCAGCTACAACGTCGGTCCGCTGGACACCTCGCACAGCTACCAGTGGCGCGTCCGGGCCTACAACTCGGCGGGTTGGAGCTCCATGACCCCATGGATGTACTTCAACTACCTGACCGGTCCTCCGGCGGCGCCGGTCATCATCGGGCCCACCGGCTCGACGTCGAGCCCGCCGACCTACTCCTGGAACGCCGCGTCCGGCGCGACGCGCTATCAGGTGTACGTGCAGCCCGCAGCCGGCGGTGGCAACATCGAGAATCCGAACCAGATCACGAACACGAGCTACACCGGCACACCGCTCTCTTCCGGCAGCTACCGGTGGCGCGTGCGCGGCTACAACTCTGCGTTCGGATGGGGCCCGATGAGCCCCTGGCAGACCTTCAGCATCCCGTAAGCGGGCGAGGTCCAGACACTCCCGATCCACGGCCCAACTCTTCGGAGTTGGGCCGTTCTACGTGGAGGAGGCAGCCACCAGACCTTGCTGTATGCTCCTCACCTCGCGAGACTTCCATGCGTTCGGCTCGGCTCTACTTCTTCGGCGACTCCATCTGCGTCGGACAACACGTCTCGATCCATCGTGGCTGGGTGACGCGCCTCTCTGCGTGGCTCGAAGAGCAGACCGAAGCCTGGGATCTCGAGGTTGCGGTCACCAACGCGGCCGTCAACGGACGGACGACCCGCCAGGCGCTCGAGGACATGCCGTACCAGGTCCAGTCGCACCATCCGGATCTCGTGCTCGTGCAGTTCGGCATGAACGACTGCAACTACTGGCAGACCGACAACGGGCTCCCGCGCGTGAGCCGTCGCGCCTTCGCCGCAAATCTCCGCGAGATCATCGACCGCGCCATCGCCGCCGGGAGCAAGACCGTCGTGCTGCACACGAACCATCCGACCCCGCGCGACCAGGACGTCTTCCCGAACACCACCACCACCTACCAGGAGAGCAACCGCGCCTACAACGCGGTGACCCGCGACGTGGCGGGTGAGCTCAGCTCGACGCCGGTCATTCTCAACGACATCGAAGCCCACTTCGACCGTCTCCTCGCAGAGTCCGGAGAGACTGCCGCGGACATCGTCCTCGACGACGGGCTCCACCTCAACACCCGGGGGCACGATCTCTACTTCGGCATCACCCGCCCCGTCATCGAGGACGTCGTGAAGACGCAGCTCCTGGGGTCTTCCTGAGCATCGGCCCTTGACATCCGAGGTCGAACCGCACGACGTCTCACGACCCTGAGCGACTCATGTCCTCTCCAGCACGCGACACGCGCACCTCACTCGCGGAAGCCGCACCCGGGCCAGCCACCGGTTCGGCGAGGACCCTTCACCAAGCCCTCGTCGCCGAGGTCCACGGCCGCACCGACGAAGCCCTCGACACCTACCGCACCTGCATCTCCGAAGCCGAGCACGAGGGCGATCTCGACAACCTGATGCGCGCGACGTGGATGGCGGCACTCCTGAACCGGGAGGAGGGCCGTCTCGGTGACGCCCTCGATCTCCTGCAGAGCGTCAACGCTCGCGGCGACGTTTCGGCCCGCTACACCACCGCCACGCTCGCCCTGGAGATCGTCGCCGACGCGCCGCGCCACCGCGCTCGAGCTCTCTCCATGGAGGCCCCCGCGGTGGATGGAGGCGACCCCGTGCCGCTGGAAGTGCACTGCGCGTACGTACGTGCACTCACACATGCGGGACAAGGCGCGCAGGCGAGGCAGCGCCTCCGGTCTCTCCTCGCCACCCTCGGCGCTCTCGACGCCGACGACTGTGCGCAGCTGCTCGACCTGAGCGAAGAGGACGTCGGGGAGACGCTCCGTACGGAGATCGTCGCCCTCATCGTCGATGCGACCGAGGGCCTTGGAATCGAAGCCTTCGACTCAGCGACGTTGACGCGGCTGGAGAGTGCCGGTGCCCTGCCCGACGATCTACGGACCCGGGTCCGCGCGTCTCTCGACGTCCAGCTCGAGCACGTTCTGGGAGGCGCTTCGGCAGGAGACGATCCGCGCCAGACGCTGCGTGAGCTCGGCGACCTCCTCGACCACACGGAGCACGCGGGAGCGGAGCGTCAGGCGGAGGTGGAAGCGAGGGTCGCCGCGATGACGCGGACGGTCGCCCAGCACCCCGAGAAGGTCGATGCACAAGGCGAGGAGCTCCTCTTCAACCTCGGGCAGCGCCTGCTCGAGCGCGGAGAGGGTGGCCGGGCCTCCGCGCTGCGCCTGCTCGACACTGCCATCGAGCGCAACGAACGGCGCACCGGGCAGGACTCTCGGGCCACGCTGGCCGTACAGCTCAAGCGACTCCGCACCCTGTCGCAGTTCGCAGGCGATCGACGACAGATGCTGGAGGAGCTCGACGCCCTCCACGCGCGAGCACGTGGCGCCCTCGGGCCACACGACGACGTGGTCGCGGCCATCCAGAGGCGCATCGAGATCTACCGCTGGCAGACCCGCCCCGCTTGGAGGCGCTGGGCAGGGAAGGTCCGGCTCGCGCTCCGTCGGTTCTTCGGCGAATGAGCCTCCCTTCGACACCCGCGGCCGACAAGCCGCGCTCTCTCCTCGTGCTTCTCGAGCCCGGCCGCATGTTGGCCGCGGAGCACCTCACGCAGATCCGGGCCTTGGCTCGATCGCCCACGACCAGCGTGCGGTTCCTGGCTCTCGACGAGGTCGAGCTGGTGGTTGCCGAAACGGTGAGCGACCCCGACGCGGTCCTCGTGGTTGGCGCCCCTCCGAAGCGGCAACGGTCGGCGATGCTCGACGAGCTCCACCGTCGA
Organism: Candidatus Multivoraceae bacterium; assembly: GCA_965223385.1. Taxonomy (GTDB): domain Bacteria; phylum Acidobacteriota; class Thermoanaerobaculia; order Multivoradales; family Multivoraceae; genus JBCCLJ01. The sequence goes on from CBDCWR010000007.1 coordinate 334,259, forward strand.
GGCATTCCCGTTCTCGCCCTGTCGGACCGCCTCGAGGCCGTCGAAAGCAACGGGCTCGCGTGGCTCTTCGAGCGCGATCCGAAGGCGACTCCCGAGGAGCTCCACCTCGTCTCGCCCGGGCAGGCGAGCTCGCGGATCGCACCGGTCTATTTCGACACCGCGAGCTCGGCCGGGCCGAAGATCCAGGACCGAAAGCTCGACGTGCTGTTGTGTGGTGCCGCAGCGAGCGAGACCTCGGAGGCCATCGGCAACGCGATCCAGGAGCTCGAGACCGGGTGCGCGGCCAGAGGGCTGGCCGTGGAGTCCGTGGCCGAGGGCCTCACCCCCGACTCCGTGGAGCTTCTCGACCGAGCCCGCAACGCGAAGGCCATCGTCCTGCTCCACTCGCTCGCGCGCAACGCCCGGTCGCTTCGCATCCATGCCCAGGTCGCGGCCGCCTGCGGCTGCCAGTCGACCCTGGTCCTCGCCCAGGACACCTGGCCCGGGCTCTGGAAACCCGGCCAGCACGTCCTGTCCCTCGGGCCAGACGGCAGCTTCTCTTCGTGGTCCGAGCTGGCGGACCCTTTCGCCCTGAAGACCCTCGCCGAAGCCGCTTCCGCGCACCTCGCCGCGGGCTGGCTGGCTCCGCAGGCGCTCGCCCGGCATGTCGACGAGGTCCTCGACACCCTCCTCGACCCGAAGATCACGCGTCACCCCACGCCCCTGGGTCTCACCCTCGAAGCGCTGCTCGCGAAGTCCTGGGCCGAGGAGCGCGAGGAGCGAGCCCGGGTGTCCGAGCGCCTCCAGGAGGTCCGCGAGCGGAGGAGTGAGCTCCGCACGCTCCTGAACGAGGTGCGCCAGCGACGCAAAGAGCAGGTGGAGCGCCTCCAGCAGCAGGTGCGCACGGAGAACGCGCGCCGCAAGGAGCTGCAGGAGCAGGGAGCCGACCTACGCCAGCAGCTCGCACACCGCGACGATCGCATCTCGGATCTGGTCGCTCGCCTGCGCGCCTCCTGGCGAGAACCGGAGAACGAATGAGCCCCGCACCCGAGCGCATCCTGGTCGTCCACTCCACCGAGGTGAACTCGAGGAAGACGGTCCTCAATCATCTCCGCTGCTACCGCGAGCACCTTCCGGAGACCGAGGTCGTGTACCACCACTACCGGATGCCCCATCGCGGCCTGAGGGACCTGCGCTTCGACCTGATCGTCCTGAACTACTGCTTCCTGTCGAAGCGCAACACGGCCGAGTACCGCGACATCCTCGAGACCTACGCCTTTCTCGCGGAGATGAACTGCCCCGTGGTGGCGCTACCCCAGGACGACTTCTCCTGCAGCGCACACCTCGACGAGTGGCTTTACCGCTGGCGCATCCACACGATCTTCACGCCGCGGGGCAACGGTCTCGAGCTGCTCTTTCCCCACGCGAGTCGGAGCGCTCGCATCGAGCGCGTCCTGCCAGGCTACGTCGACGAGCAGGTTGCCGCCCGTCTCGAAGACACCTTGCCCGCGTACGAAGAGCGCACGATCGATCTCGGAACGAGGGTCCGCTTCCACCCCTACCAGCACGGCTGGTTCGGCCGCCTCAAGGGTGCCGATTCGATTCGGCTGGGAGACGCGGCCCGGCGCGCAGGCTTCCGCGTCGACGTGTCGACCGACAACCGCGACGTGCTCCTCGGGTCGAAGTGGTACGACTTCCTCGGCAGCTGCAGGTTCACCGTGGCGCGGCGCGGCGGCTCGAGCCTGATCGACCCCTACGGCGAGATCAAAGCGAGAATCCTCGCCTACACGCGGGACCGACCCGACGCACCTTTCGAAGAGGTCGAAGCGGCGTGCTTCCCAGGAGAAGACCTCGAAGAACCGCTGAGCGCCATGACGCCGCGTGTTCTGGACGGCGCGTTGACCCGTACGTGCCTGATCCTCCCCGAGGACGACTACGAAGGTCTGCTGCGGCCCTACGAGCACTATCTGCCGCTACCCGAAGACGACGACTACGACGATCTGTTCGAGGCCATGCGGGACGACGCGCTCGTCCAGCGCCTGATCGACGCCACCTACGAAGAGCTGATCGCCAGCGGCAAGTTCTCCTACGCCCACCTGGTGCAGCAGGTGACGAGCCCGGCCAACTCCAAGCCGGAGGCCCCGGTGCGCTCCGAAGCGGACAGCGAGTACTGGCAGAGGCGACGCGCCCTCGAGCAACTCCCCCGTGGATCGAGTGCCGAGCTGATGGTCGCCTTCCAGAGAGTCGTGGATCGGCGCGCACGTCGCTCGCGGATCGAAGACCTGCGCCGCGCGCTCCAGTCGAGTGGATCGGCCGTCTCGTCCCAGGCGCGGACGGACCTCTCGCGCCCCGAGCTCGAGATCGTGCACCAGATCCGCCGTCACCGGCTCGAGTCCGCGGCCCTCGCACTCCTGGACGACCTCGATTCCGGGCAGCTGCTGCCCTGGTCACTCCGTCCGTGGTACTTCGAGACCTTCGACTCAGCCTGAGGGCGAGTACCGGAACGACTCGAGCCGGCCCAGGTTCTCCCGGACGTAGCCTTCGATCTTCCGCCCGTCGTCGTCGAGCTCCGCGCCCGGAGACACTTCGATAACCGGCAGGTCCGCAGACCGCCGGTCGACCGGTGTGCCGGCTGCCGCGAGAGCGTCGACGAGGGCCTGGACCGTCTCTTCCGGTCGCGCACAGAGATCCTCGTACCAGATCTCCTGGTGATGACGCGGCGCGTACTCACCGAGGTCCGCACCCAGAACGCGGTTGTACTCGTACTGCTGCTCCACGACCTGCTCCCAGTAGGGCAGCTTGCGGATCTCCTCGTAGTTCGCCGGCGACGCCGAGTTCCACACGTGAGGGCCGCCGTGCTTGTAGCGGGCCCGCAGGTCCGAGCGCGCCGCGGCGATGACGTCGCGCCGGATCCACACGAAGAACGACTGGGGCAGCAGCCGTCTGAGATCGGCGATGCGGAAGCAGTTCCACGGGTTCTTCGTCAGCAGAGGACGTCCGGTCATGGCTGCAATGGCGGCGAACGAGCGCCGCAGATGAGCGTCCATCCCGTCCTTGACGCGGGCGCTCAGCACCTGGGACGGATGCCCACCGCCGAACCAGTGGGCGAAGACGGCGGACGCCTCGGACAGCGAGTGGACACCGTCCGTCTTGCCGTAGCGACTGGAGGTCTGCGACGGCGGCTCGACGCGCTAGAGCGCTTTCGATCGCGAGGCCGACGACCGGCTCGCGCGCGTAGTGCTCGGCCGTGAAATTGGAGACGTAGGACACCTCCAGGGCCTGCACGAAAAGCTGGTAGGTGAGGGTGCTCCCGGTGCGCGGAGAGCCCACGACGAAGACTGCGGGAGGGTCGGCGTCGCTCGACCCAAATGTCTCGAACAAAAGGCTTTGGGCCGCCTCCGCCGCTTCCGACACGCGCGTTCCCTCGGTACGATTCAGAGTCCAACTAGTATATGCTCACGTAGCAAAAACGAGAGCAACCGCCGGTGTGGTCCTGGGAGCGTGCCGTTCGCACGCTCGGGTCGTCCGCAGGTTCCGGCTACCTGCGCACTCGCGAGAAGGAGATTCCCAGGAATGTGCGGAATAGGAGGCTTGGTCCATCTCGGACGCGAGCCGGTCGAGGGCCTCGATCGACGCCTGGCGGCGATGAACCGTCTGCAGGCCCACCGCGGCCCCGACGGTCACGCGATCTGGACCCACCCCCGGCAGCACGTGGGTCTCGCGCACCGTCGGCTGAGCATCATCGGCCTGGGCGAGTCCGGCACGCAGCCCATGACCGACGGGCACAACTGGCTCTCGTTCAACGGCGAGATCTACAACTACCTCGAGCTGCGCGACGAGCTGGGCCGCGAGCGTTTCCGTACCAGCACCGACAGCGAAACGCTCCTTCACGGCTACGCCCAGTGGGGCACGGACCTCACGCGCCGCCTGCGCGGCATGTTCGGCTTTGCCCTGTGGGACGAGGCGGAGCAGAGACTCGTTCTCGCGCGCGACCCGTTCGGCATCAAGCCGCTCTACTACACCGTCGCGGGCGACGTCTTCTACTTCGCCTCCGAGGCCAAGGCCCTCCTTCCCTTCGTGGACGAGATCGCAGTCGACGAGCACGGCTTCCGCGACTACCTCTCCTTCCAGTTCTGTCTCGAGGGACGCACCCTCTTCCGAGGGATCGAAGAGCTCGCGCCGGCCCATCAGCTCGTGGTCCAGAACGGGCAGATCCGCGTGGAGCGCTACTGGGAGGTGTACTACGAGCGCGACTTCGACCACACCGACCGCTACTTCGTGTCGAAGGTCCGCTCCCTCCTCCAGGACTCGATCGACCTCCACCTCCGGTCCGACGTCGAGGTGGGGTCCTACGTGTCCGGCGGCATCGACTCGAGTCTCGTGGCATCTCTCGCGAGCGAGAAGTACGACCAGGACGCGTTCCTCGGCTTCACCGGCAAGTTCGAGCACGGGGCCAAGTTCGACGAGAGCCACCACGCGCGGGCCGTGGCCCAGGAGCACGGTTTCGACCTGCACGAGAAGTCGATTGGGGTCGAGGACTTCACCGACAACATCGAGAAGGTCATCTACCACCTCGACTTCCCGGTCGCCGGCCCGGGCTCGTTTCCCCAGTACATGGTCTCGGAGCTGGCCGCGAAGCACCGCAAGGTGGTCCTGGGGGGGCAGGGAGGAGACGAGATCTTCGGCGGGTACGCCCGCTACCTGATCGCCTACTTCGAACAGTGCATCCGCGGCGCGATCGAAGGGACGCTCGACAGCGGCAACTTCGTCGTCACCTACGAGTCCATCATCCCGAACCTGCGGACCCTCGAGAACTACAAGCCGCTGCTGCGACAGTTCTGGTCGAGCGGGCTCTTCGGGCCGCGTGACGAGCGCTACTTCCAGCTCATCAACCGCGCCCCGGACATCACCAGTGAGATCCGCATCGAGCGCACGGGCAGTACGGCGGAGGCTTTCCGCAAGATCTTCAACGGCCGCAACGTCGAGCGCGGGTCCTACTTCGACGCGATGACCCACTTCGACTTCAAGACGCTGCTCCCCGCGCTCCTCCACGTGGAGGACCGGATGAGCATGGCCCACGGCCTCGAGGCGCGCGTGCCGCTGCTGGACGTGCCGCTGATCGAGTTCGCCGCCACGATCCCGTCGGACGTGAAGTTCAAGGACGGCCGCATGAAGCGCGTCCTCAAGAAGGTGGCGCGCGGGGTCCTTCCGGATTCCGTGCTCGACCGCCCGGACAAGATGGGCTTTCCCGTCCCGCTCGCCGACTGGGCCAAGGGTGAGGCGCGCGACTTCATCATCGACACGCTCCAGGTCGGGTCCGGGCGCCGCGAGTACGTCGACAACGACGAGGTCATCGCCAACCTCGAGACCGAGTCGCAGTTCGGCCGCAGGCTGTGGGGCTTCCTGTCGCTCGAGATCTGGCAGCAACAGTTCCACGACCGTGCGTCCGAGCTCCGCAACATGGCGGACCAACCGCACAGCGAACCCGTCCAAGGACAGCCGGAGGCCCGGATGGCCTCCGCGATCACCTGAGAGGAGTCCCCTTGAAAGTACTCATCACTGGAGGAGCCGGCTTCGTCGGCTCCAATCTCGCAGATCGTCTGCTCGATCGCGACGACCAGGTCCTCGTCATCGACAACTTCGCGACCGGCCGGCGCGACAACCTGGTCGAGCGCGACGGTCTGACGCTCATCGAAGGCTCCATCGCCGACGCGGACGTGGTGGAGAAGGCTTTCGCCGACTTCAAGCCCGAGGTCGTCGTGCACGCGGCCGCATCGTATGCCGACCCGGAGGACTGGGAAGGCGACTCGGAGACCAACGCGGTCGGAACCTCCCTGATCGTCAAGGCCGCGAAGCGGCACGGCGTCGGTCGCCTGATCTACTACCAGACCGCACTCTGCTACGGCCTGCACCCGGACGAACAGCCGATCTCGCTCGCGCACGAGATCCGCCCCGGAGAGAGCAGCTATGCCATCTCGAAGACGGCCGGTGAGTTCTACGTCCGTCTCTCAGGGCTCGACTGGGTGTCGTTCCGCCTGGCGAACGCCTACGGCCCGCGCAACATCAGCGGCCCCCTGCCGACCTTCTTCCACCGCCTGTCCGAAGACAAGCCGTGCTTCGTCATGGACACCCGGCGCGACTTCATCTTCATCGACGACCTCGTCGACATCACCGTGCGCGCCATCGACGGTGAAGGCGAGACGGGCGCGTACCACGTCTCCTCGGGAAGCGACTACTCGATCAAGGAGCTGTTCGACGCCACCACCGCCGCCATGGGCATCAGCCTGGAGAACGAGGTCGAGGTGCGGGAGCGTCACCCGGACGACGCCTACACGATCCTCCTGTCCCCGGACGCGACGCACCAGCAGTTCCCCGGCTGGGAGGCCAACCACCCGCTCGACGACGGCGTGAAGCGGACCGTCGAGTACTACCGTGAGTTCGGCATCACCGAGACCTACACGCACCTCCAGGGCGTGAAGGAGTAGCACGCCACATGTCGGGATTCGAAGGGAAGAGCGTCCTCGTCGTCGGCGGCGCCGGGTTCGTGGGCAGCAACCTCGTGCGCCAGGTGCTCGAGCAGGACCCGAAGCTGGTGCTCATCGTCGACAACCTGCTGTCGGCCGACCGCAGCAACGTGCCCGACCACCCCGCGGTCACCTTTCTCGAGCGCTCGATCAACGACGCCGAGGCGCTCGACGCCATTCCGTCGGATCTCGACTACGCGTTCCACCTCGCCACCTACCACGGCAACCAGAGCTCCATCGCCGATCCGCTGGCGGACCACGAGAACAACACACTCACCACGCTCAAGCTGTGCGAGCGGCTCAAAGACGTCTCGGGTCTGACCAAGCTCGTCTACGCGGGCGCCGGCTGCACGGTGGCGGAGAAGACCTTCGAGGAGGCGCACGCGACGCAGGAAGACGCTCCGGTGTCGCTCTACCTCGACAGCCCGTACCAGATCTCCAAGATCATCGGCGAGCTCTACTGCAACTACTACTTCCACCAGTACGAGCTCCCCGCGGTCAAGGCGCGCTTCCAGAACGTCTACGGCCCGGGGGAGATCCTCGGGGCCGGCGCCTGGCGCGGCACCCCGGCGACGATCTGGCGCAACGTCACGCCCGCGTTCATGTTCCGCGGCATCAAGGGTCAGCCCCTGACGGTCGAGAACGGCGGCATCGCCACCCGCGACTTCATCTATGTCGACGACATCGCCCGCGGGCTCATCGCCTGTGCGCTCCAGGGTGAGCCCGGCGGCGTGTACAACCTCGCGAGCGGCGAAGAGACGTCGATCCTCGAGCTCGCCGAGCGCATCAACGCGGTCACCCACAACGAGGCCGAGATGGACTTTCGCCCGGCGCGCAGCTGGGACCGGTCCGGCAAGCGCTTCGGCAGCACGGAGAAGGCCGCGCGCGAGCTCGACTTTCGCGCCGACACCGGGCTCGAGCAGGGGCTCGAGCAGATGCACTCCTGGATGACGTCCAACCTCGACACCATCGAGCGCTGTATCGGCCAGCACAAGCACCGCGTGCCCGAGGTCGACTGGCTCTAGGGGCGTGCTGAGAGGGCTTTCAGCGGCTCGGCTCTCCTGACCAGGTGCGGCGACGCCAGACGGCGGCCGCCTCGGAGGCCCCGCGGGCGTCCATCTCGGCGGCCATCCGCCGCCGCTCGGCCGCACTCGAGCGACCCGCGACCGGTTGCGCGAGGAGGCGAGACAGACGCCACGCCCCCGGCAGACGCCGGAGACTCGAACGACGCAGCCAGCCGGAGAGGCGGTGCAGGTGCGGAGCGAAGATCGCGCCGACCGAACGTCGGCGAAGGCGCTGCGCCAAGGCGTTCGCGGACACGGCCCGTACCCTCTGGCCCTCCTCGTCGGCCCGACGACCGGCTTCGACGCAGGACCGGTGCGCGGCCGCGCGCTCGCCGGCGCCGACCTCGAGAGCCGCGCGACAGGCCCACGTGCTCGCGTTCTCGCTCGGCGCAGCCACGACCAGCTCGAGGGCCGCAGACGCACCGTGGGTCGCCTCTTCGCGGAGCCACACATGTTCCGGAGATTCGTGGGAGGCAGCTCCCAGCCGCAGCTCTTCGGCCGCCGCGTCGGCGCTGACCCACGGCCAGAGAGATGCCTCGATCGTTTCCCCGGAGCGCGCGAGCTCGAACCAGGGCCGACACCCGGCCAGGCCGTCGACGAGGCTACAGGCGCGCGCCACGGCCACGGCCATGTCGCGCGTACCCGCAGGGATCCGGGCGCTCGGCGACAGCAACTCGCTCAGGTGAGGTCGCAGGAGCTGCTCCGCGAGCTCTCGGCTCTCGGACCGGAGCTCTTCGAGATTCGTCCAGACCGCCTCGAGCTCCTCGAGCCAACCCGCCCGGAACCCCTGCAGGAGCAGGAGGCGAAAGGCCTCGAAGAGATCGGCACCGAGCGTACGAGGCGCCACCTCCAGGGCCTCCCACGAAGCACCCGCGTCCGGCACCGGCTCCAGACCGTCGGCCACGCCGCCGACACACTCCTCCACGATGCCGCGCACCAGGGCCGGATACGCGAGCTCGGGGTTCTCGACGAGTGCCTCGAAGGCCGCGTCCGCCATCGCCTGTGCGGAAGAGAGGTCGGTGAGACGCTCCGAGATCTCCTCGAGATTCGCGAGCTCGGGGTCGAGCTCGAGGTAGTGGACCCCGGGCTCGAGGTCGAGGTACTCGTCCGCCGAGAGGATCTGGCACGTGCGCGTGGCTGCCGCCTCGAGCAGGCGCGGACTGATCGCGGTCATCGGCGACTCCACGAGATCCGGAAACCGAGCGCTCCGGATCTCGTCGTAGGTCGCTTCGGGGTCGCGCCGCAGGTGCTCGGACACCGCGCGCTGCACCGAGCCGTCGTGGTCGATGACACTCGCTCCGCCACGTGAGCCGAGGGTGAACCGGCAGCGACCGAGAAACTCCATCCACTGGGCTCCAGAGAGAACGTCCTCCGGATCGGTCGACACGTCCACGCGGAGGCCACGTGCCCGGACCGCGTCCGCCACCAGCCGCGCCTGGCGCCCCTTGGACTGCCCGTGCCTCCCGTACTGCGCCGGGAGATCGCGAACCCTCGTGCCCAGGTCGATCGGACGCTCGGCGAGTGGCGCCCACGCTCCGCGCGGGGACGTGGGCTCCACGTAGCCCGTCAGGATGGTGCGGATCGGAATGTGGTCGTGGCTCTTCGCATAGATCTCGTCGAGCCGGTCGGACAGCGGCGAGTAGATCCGGTCGACGCCGAGCCTCAGAAAGGCCTCGTCGAGGCGCTTCGCCATCTTGTAGTCGTCCTGCGGCATGGCGGCCAGGGCGCCGAGGCGGTCCCGCACCCTCTCGAGCCGGAGCACGTGCTCGTCCCAGGAGGGGGTCGTGCGGTGCGAGAGCATGCAGTGACTGAGCACCGTCAGATCGAACGGCTCGCGCACGACGTGGGGGAGCCCCGGCTGACGGATGTGCTGGTACACCACCTGGGCCTCCGGTACGTGGCGCGCAAAAGCCAGCACGTGGTCGACCGTCGTCTTGCGAGCGCCGCGCTGCAGGCCATGGACGACGAGGATACGCACCGTGCCGGAGACCTCAGCGCAGCTGCTCGGCGATACGCCGGGCCGCATGGCCGCCGCCGTAGAGCGGGGTGTCGGGCGGCGCGGGTGCTCCCGCTTCGAGCGCCGCGAGGATCTGCGCCCCGAGTTCTTCGGAGTCCGGAGCGAGAAGGCGATTCCACCCGATCTCGACCAGCTCCGTCCACTCGGTCTCCGGACGCAGCGTCACGCACGGTGTGCCAGCAAAGAAGGCCTCCTTCTGCACGCCGCCCGAGTCGGTGACCACGAGCTGCGCCGCCTTCTCGAGGGCCAACATGTCGAGGTATCCGATCGGTGGGCGCACGAGGAGGGCGTCGCGCACCTGGTCGAGCAGGGCCGCGCGCTCGAGCGCGGCTTCGGTGCGCGGGTGCAGAGGCAGGACCACCTGCGCTCTTGTCGCCACGTCCACGAGCCCGCGAAAGACGTTCTCGAGCAGGGCGGGGTCGTCGGTGTTCTCGGCACGATGCACCGTCGCGAGGACGAAGTCGGCCCCTTCGAGGCCCAGCTCTCCGACGATGGGGCGCGGCCCACCGAACGTGAGCGACGCGTCGTACATGACATCACCGACCAACTGCACCGCCTCCCCTTCGATGCCCTCGCGCGCGAGGTTCTCCACGGCGGTCACCGTCGGCGCGAACAACACCGCCGACAGGTGGTCGGTCACCACCCGGTTGACCTCCTCCGGCATGCGGCGGTTGAACGACCGCAGCCCGGCTTCGACATGCGCCACGGCCAGGTGCAGCTTGGACGCGGCCAACGCGCCGGCCAAGGTGGAGTTCGTGTCGCCGTAGAGAAGCACCCAGTCGGGGAGCTCGTCCTGCATCGCCTTCTCGAGCGCCTCGAGCATGCGGCCCGTCTGCGCGCCGTGGCTCATCGAGCCGATCGCGAGGTTCAGGTGCGGCTCCGCCATTCCCAGCTCGCGGAAGAAGATCGCCGACATCTGATCGTCGTAGTGCTGGCCCGTGTGGACGACGAGCTCGGTGTGGCCCTCCGCCTCGAGGGCGCGCGACACGATCGCCGCCTTCACCAGCTGCGGTCGCGCTCCCACCACGGTCATGATCTTGCTCACGGCTCTCTCCCCATCCGCGTTGGCGACACGGCGGCCGCGTCGAAGGACACTCGGGCGTCGCGGTAGACGCCCTGCATTCGGCGTGCATTCTGTTCCCAAGTGAAGCGCCGCGCGACCTTCTCGCGCGCGCGGCTCCCGAGCTCTCGGCCGAGCTCCGGGTCGTGCAGGAGCCGCTCGATCGCCGTCGCCAGCCGGCTCGGGGCCTCCGGATCCACCAACAGACCGGTCTCCTCCGGGTCGACGATCTCGAGAATGCCGTCGACGGCGGTTGCGACCACCGGACGCGCACAGGCCCCCGCCTCGATCAACGTGCACCCGAAGGCCTCCTCGTGGGAAGGCAGAACGACGACGTCGGACGCCGCCATCCACGAAGCGACCTCCGACTGCTCCACGCGCCCCGACACCAGGATCTCCGCAGAGTGCAGGCCCTTCTCGGCGAGCTCTTCCGTCTCGGGGCCCACCACGGCGAGTCGGGTCTCGAGTCCCCGGCGCCTGAGCTCCGCCACCGCCTGCAGCAGATCGCGCAGCCCTTTTCGCTCCACGTCGAGCCCCACGAAGACCAGGAGAGGGGCGCCGCCTTCGATGCCGAGGCTGCTGCGCGCGGCGTCGCGGTCCTGCGGCTCGAACAGCTCGAGGTCGACGCCGTTCGGAACGACGACCGGCCGGACTTCCGCGAGCTCGGCGGCTGCATCGCCGAGTGCCCGGCTCACCGCGACGACCGCCGCAGCCTGACGCAGGATGCGACGGCACTCCCGGAGGTGGCTTTCCGAGCGATGCGGGTCGGCGAAGACGTCGCTTCCGTGCACGGTGACGACGTACGGCACGCGCCACGCCTGAGCGAGGTGCCGCGCGGCGCTGCCGGACGGCAGAAGAGCATGCGCATGGATGAGCTCGGGCCGCACCGACGCCTCCCGCAGCGACCGCGCCATCCACGAGCCCGCCGTCGGCTGCGCCCAGGCTCCGGGGGGTCGCAGGTATCTCGGGCGCCGGACCCGCACCCCACCCGCCTGCGTCTCGCGCGGAACGTCGGCGTAGCGGCGCCACTTCCTCCGCAGGGAGAGAGGCCACGGCGCCCACGGGACCGGCGACGCCACCTCGACCTCGAGTCCCGCCTCCGCGAGTGCCATCGCCTGCGCCCGCACGAAGGTCCCCTGCGCGGGGTCGGACGCGCTGGGGTAGAGCGCCGACAGCACGAGAACGCGAGCCACTCCGGCCGAGCTCTCGCCCGAGCCTCCGCTCACGTCTCACCCCAGGGGCCAAGCTCTCGCCCCGTGAGGAGACGCAGCTCCCGCACGTCGTCTTCGAAGGCTTCCCACAGACGCGCACGCAGATCCTGGGAGAGCACCGGCTGGGGCACCGGCCGCAAGGTCAGCCGATCCACTGCCCGCCGCACGGGCGCGGGCGCCAGCTGCCGAAGGCGGGTCTTTCCGCGCATCTTCGAGGCCCACAGCCGCAGCGTCGTCCGCCGCCCCTTGGCCGCGGACGGGTTGTGGACGGTGGACGTATCGGTCGGATGGTAGGGGTCGACACCCAGGAACGAGTAGACGGCGCGCAACGTCTCCCGCGGCTCCGACCGGAGCTCCTCGAGACTCACCACCCGCAGCGCATCCGGCGAGAACAGACGGAGGTAGCGGTGCATCTGCATGGCGTAGAGGCTGCAGCGGACGTAGTGATTGTCGCGCAGGTCCGCGAAGGCCTCGTCCACGCCGCGGCTCTCGAGATGGTCGCAGACGCAGTGATGGTAGTGCGACGCGGCACGCTCGATCGGATCGCGCACCACGTACAGCAGACGCGCGTTGGGAACCAGCGCGTGCGCGCGCTCGGCCACCTCGGGATACCGCGGGTACTTGCTGTAGTTCGTCGACGTCTCTCCCCTCACCGGGGCGTCCTGGAACCGGCGCGCGTACCACTCCGGCCCGCGCCGGTAGCGCGCCTCGTGCGAGAAGAAGTTGACCTCCTTCTCTTGCGCCATGCTGATCTCCGGGTGCGCGTCGAGGTACCAGTGGAGGCTCGTGGTGCCCGCCTTCATCGCGCCGAGGACGAGGAGGTTAGGAAGCGGCATCACCCTCCCTTCCGGCGGTGAGCGAGCTCAGGAGCTCGGCGTAGCTCTGTGCCGCCTCCGCACGGGTGTGGGGAGCCGGCGTCCGCCCTGCGGGCGCGACGTCACGACGATCCACGAGGCGACTCAACGCGTGTGCGAACGCCTCGGCATCGAACGGCGGCGTCACCTCGACTCGAGGATGTGCGTCGGCGACGTGACGCGCCGCGCTGTCCTCGTGTGCAACCGCCAGCATTGGCCGTGACGCAGCCAGATACTCGAAGATCTTTCCCGTCTGATCATGCGCGTGACCGCCCGTGAGCAGCAGGAGTACGTCCGCCGCCTGCATCGCGGCGATCGCCTGGCGGTGCGCCACGTAGCCGTGGAAGTGAAGCCGACCCTCCAGGCCCGGGAGCGCCAGCACGCGGTTGTCGCCGAACACGTGAAGGTGCACGTCGACCTCTGCGCGCAGCTCCATGAATCGCCGCAGACCCTCGCCCAGGGTCCGACGCGGGTGGTACTCGTCGTGCAGCGTGCCGACGTACACGACGTTCACCGTGTCCTCCGGGAGCGCCGCCGGCCGAGGCAACCTGTCCGCGAAGTCTTCGGTGTCGACGCCGTTCGGGATCACCACCACCGAGGCACGGGCATCGTCTCGTCCGAGAAGCAGAAGCTCCTTCATCTGCGCGTTCACGACCACCACCCGGTCGGCCCGGCGCAGGGTGAAACGCTCCATCGCGCGCTCGATCGGATCACGCCAGAAGACATACCAGGCCCGCGGGAAGCGCCGCGGGTTCTCCGTCCACGGGTCGCGAAGGTCGAGCACGAGAGGCACGGAGAGCCGGCGCCGGAGCGCCACGGCCACCAGAAACGTCGAGAAGGGGCCGCCCGTCGCCACGATCGCCCGCGGAGCGCCGGCCTCCGCACGACGCACCGCTGCGCGGTAGGCCGAAGGGACCCACCACACACCGACATCCGGCACCGACACGAGGCGCACGAGCCGGTACAGGAGCGAGAGGAGTCGCGACCGGAGCCAGCGTGCCGGCGGCTCGAGACTGCCGACGCGGAGAACCTCGACCTCCCGCGCGTCGTGCTCGAGCTCCGGGTCGAGAGGCTCCACGAGGCGGCCACTCGTGATCACCCAAGGCCGCCAGCCGTGCCGGGGCAGGTACTTCGCGAGCTTCGAGGCGCGCTGCACGCCCGCGCCGCCGCTCGGCGGGAAGTGCTGCGCCAGAAGCAGGACCTCCTGCGCGGCGGGAGCCGGAGCACGCACCTCAGGCACCAGGATCAGGCGCCGGGTCGGAGCCCCGCACGACGGCGAGCTGCGGCATGGCCTCGGGCGCGAGCGCGCGAAAGATCTCCCGATAACGCTGCTCCTCCTGCTCCCAGTTGAGCGTGCGCGCCGCGCGCAGGCAGTTCGCCGCCAGCTCCTCGCGCCGGGCCTCGTTCGCGACCAGGTCGTTCACGGCCGCCGCCATCGCACCAGGGTCCCGCTCGTCGAAGAGCACGCCGATACCCCATTCCTCCACCAGCGCGCGCTTCTCGACGTGGTCGCTGAGCACGAGCGGCACGCCCGCCATCACGCAGTGAAAGATCTTGTTGCTGGCCTCGTACTCGTACGAGCGACACGCAGCTTGCGTCGGGACGATACCGAGGGTGGCCCCTGAAACGAAGCGCACGACCTCTGCGGAGGGGACCGCCGGGGTGAAGTGGATCTGACGATCGAGGGAGCGGTTCGCCTCCGCCGCGCGCCTTAGAGCGTCCAGATAGGTCGGGTCGTGCGCGTAGCCCATCACGACGAAGGCGACCCCCGGTTCGAGTCGCGGGGCGGCTTCGACCATCTGCTCGAGACCTCGGTTGAACGTGAGTGCGCCCGCGTAGATCACCAGTTTGGTCTGTGTTGGCACCCCGACCTTCTCGTGCAGGTCTCCCGTGTGGCCCGGTGCTTCTTCGAACCGTTGGACGTTGCGAATCAGGGTCGGCCGGTCGATCGCGTACCGCGTCGCGAGGTCGTCGGCGATGCCGCCGGCGACGGTGGTCACCCATCGCGCCCGGGTGATGAGTCGGCGCTCGAGAAAGCCCCAGAACAGCCGCTCCTTCCAGCGTGGGCTACGGCCCACGTTGCGCTCCACGTAAAGCTCGTGGGAGTCGTACAGAACCGGAGTCCCGTGGGCGTGCGACACGAGCACGGCGGCGAGGAGCGTGTCGAGATCGTGCGCGACGACCACGGTCGGCTGCAGGCGCACCGCGCTCCGCGCGAAGCCGATGCAGTAGGCCAATCGAGGTGCCGACGGTGGAAAAAACCGCGCGAGCACCTTCATCCAGAGCGGCGCCGGGGCGGGCCGCGCGGGCGCGCGGGCGGCGTTCTTCTCCGCGGCAGGTTCTCTGGACGCCGGCTCCCTCTCGAGCCAGCGCCGCAGCCACTTTGCCGGCGGCAGGACGACCGCAAACGCGAGCGCGCGCACGAAGTCGCTCCTCGAGAGCGGTAGACGCTCGATCTCGATGCCGTCGCGCTCCTCGAAGGCCGGCTGCTCGCCGTCCGAGCGGCAGCAGACCCGGACGCGGAGACCCCAGTCGATCAGGGTCCGGGCCTGCTTCTCGACCCGCGTGTCGTAGACGAAAGGGTTGGCGACGAACATCACCACCAGCGGTCGCAAGCTCGGCTCGGCGCGCGCGTCGACGGCTGTGTCCGTCGCGGGGGACGAGGGAGCTTGCTTCATCTGCACGACTCTGGGCGACCGCACACCGAGACTACAATGTCAGCCTTCGCGACGCGACCGAGCTCGCGTCGGGCGGACGTGCGCCATGGACCCATCGACCCATCTCCAGGATCTGACGCGCCCGCCGGCACTCGGGAGCTACCTGAGGCAGCTTCTCGAGCGACGCGACTTCGCCTGGTCGCTGCCGCTCGCCGAGCTGCGCTCGCGCAACGTCACGACGCTCCTCGGGGGCCTCTGGCTCGTCCTCAATCCGCTCCTCCTGCTGCTCGTCTACTACCTCCTCTTCTCCGTCATCCTCGACATCAGCCGCGGCGTCGACAACTTCGCTGCGTTCCTGGCGGTCGGAATCTTCACCTTTCACTTCAGCCAGCGCACGATCGTCGCCGGCGCCAGCGTCGTGCGGCGCAATCAGGGTCTCCTGCGCACGATCTACTTTCCACGGGCCCTGCTCGTCCTCTCCGTCGTCCTGGAAAACCTGCTGGCGCACCTCCCGGCGACCGGAGTCATGCTGGTCTTCGCCACCCTGACCGGCGACACGCCGCGCGCCGCCTGGCTTCTGCTCGTTCCGCTGCTCGGACTGCAGTGCCTGTTCAACCTCGGCGCCAGCTTCTGGGCGGCTCGCCTCGGCGACGAGTTTCCGGACTTCGCCAACGCCCTGCCTTTCGCCTTCCGACTGCTCTTTTACGGCTCGGGTGTCCTCTACTCCGTGGAGGCGTTCGTCAGCGATCCCGCGACCCTCCGGTACTTCGAGCTGAACCCCTTCTACTGCATGGTCGCGCTCGCCCGGAGCATCGTCCTCGACGACCCCGCCTCGCCGACCCTGCTGCCGGTCTTCTCGGGGTGGTCTGTGCTCCTCCTCTTCACCGGCTTCGTGGCGTTCCGGCGCGGGGAGGCGACGTATGGCCTCCAGTAGCCGTGACCTCGTGTGTCTGGACGCGCGGGACGTCCACGTGACCTATCGCGTGCGCGGGGGAGCCCCGGGGCGGGCCTCTCCCTGGCTCCGGAGGCGCACGACGGTCCAGGCCGTGCGCGGAGTGTCCCTCGAGCTGCGTCAGGGCGACTGCCTCGGCATTCTCGGGTCCAACGGCTCGGGCAAGTCGACCCTCATGCGCGCTCTGTGTGGGGTCCTCCCGCTCGCCGGAGGGCAGGTCCTGGCCTCGTCGCGCCCGCGCCTGCTCGGCGTCGGGGGCGCACTCCGACCGCTCCTGACCGGACGCCAGAACGTACTGCTCGGCTGCATGGCGCTCGGAATGACCCGCCGCCAAGCGCAGGGCAGTCTGGGCGCCATCTGTGAGGTGGCCAACATCGGCGACGCCATCGACCGTCCGATGTCGAGCTACTCGTCGGGCATGAATGCGCGCCTCCGGTTCGCGATCGCCACGGCTCGACTCCCGGAGATCCTCATCATCGACGAGGCCCTGGCGGTCGGAGACGAGGCGTTTCGCCGGCAGAGCTCCCGCAAGATGGACGAGATCCGCGATGCTGCAGGATCGATCCTCTTCGTCTCCCACTCCCTCTCGCTCGTCGAGAGCTCGTGCAACCGCGTGCTTTGGCTCGAAGACGGGCGGCTCGTGATGGAGGGGGAGCCCGCCGAGATCGTGCACCACTACCGGCACTACCAGCGGCGCAGCTGATCCGCACGCGGCGACCCTCGGATCGCACCCCATCGCACTGTTCAAAGTATTTGAATTGTGCTATATTTGAATTTCAATCTTTCTTTGGGGTGCCGCATGAAGCCCAGTCCAGCAATCGGCCAATTCGAACGAGGATCCAAGGAGCGCCGCGCCGCGGTCCGCCAGACGCTCGAACAGACGGAACAGTCGACGAGCTACGTCCGCCAGAGCCTGATGAGACGCTCCGGCAAGCCTGCCATGATGACGCGGCGGCTCGACGCCGCGGCGCCCCCGAGCCTGTACAACATCGCGGTCAACCGGATGGGCTACGGCGAGATCCAGGGGCAGCGCAACGACTGGCTCGCACTGGGCGGTGACGAGGACACGCGCTTCGACAACTACGTCGACCAGCAGCTGCAGCCCAACAGCATCGTCGACACCGAGTACGACAACAAGCTGGCTTCGTCCGGGTTCGTCACGCTCGACAAGAGCCTCAGTACGCTCTGGTACGACCACCATCTCGGCGGTGGTGGCTGGAGCAACCGCATGCGCCCCGTCCGCGAGATCGAGCGCGACACCTTCATGCGGGCCTACCACAGCAAGCGGCAGCTCCAGCAGATGATGGTCGAGTTCTGGCTCGATCACTTCAACATCTATGGCTGGGACTACTGGACCGCGCCGGTGTGGCCTCATCTGGTCAAGATCGTCCGCAACAACGCGTTCAACAACTTCTACACCCTGCTGCGGCGCATCACACAGCATCCGTCGATGCTGTACTACCTCGACAACTACGCCAACACGCTCGCCGGACCGAACGAGAACCACGCGCGCGAGCTGATCGAGCTCCACACGCTCGGTGCCGAGAACTACTTCGGCGTCGGCGATCCGAGCGCGGTGCCCCTCGACGGCAACGGCGTCCCCGTCGCCTACGTCGACAACGACGTGTACGAGGCCACCCGCGCACTCACGGGATGGTCGGTCGCGAACGGCAGCGGCGGTCGCCCCGACAACGGTCAGTTCTACTACGAGGACGCGGATCACGACCGCTTCCAGAAGATCATCCTGGGCGTCACCATGCCGGCGAACCGGCAGCAGCAGGACGGCGAAGACCTGCTCCGCATCCTGGCCGACCACCCCGGCACGGGGCGCTACATCGCCCGCAAGCTCTGCCGCCGCTTCATCGCGGACGACCCTCCGCAGGCGGTCATCGACGCAGCCGCGACCACCTTCAACTCGCTGGCGTACGACAACAACCAGATCCGCGAGACGCTGCGGGTCATCCTCAAGTCCAACGAGTTCAAGACCACCTGGAACCAGAAGGTCAAGCGCCCGTTCGACATCGTCGTCTCGGCCCTGCGCGCGACGAGAACGAGCTGGCAGTTCCACTGGGACGCGGACGACTCCGACAGCTTCTTCTGGAGCTACGACCGCGCCGGCCACTCGCTCTTCACGTGGCCCTCGCCGGACGGCTACCCCGACACGCGCACCAAATGGCAGAGCACCACGGCCCGGGTCATGACCTGGCGCCACCTGCTGTGGATGTCGGACGAGCGCAACAGCGGGGGCAGCTACAGGTGGGACGTGGAGGCGCGCACGACCGGCGACTCCGCCAACCAGATCGTCGACTACTGGATCCAGCGCATCCACCGAAGGCAGCTCGACCCCGCCGATCGCCAGGAGCTGGTCGATTTCATGGCGCAGGGGATCAATCCCGACCTCAGTCTCCGGCCGTTCAGCTCGAGCACGTCGGACCGCCTCCGCTCCGTCGTCGCCCTGATCTGCAACTGCCCCAACTTCCTCGAGCGCTGAGAAGGAGATCCTGATGAGCCACTCACGACGCACCTTCATGGTCGGCTGTTCGGCCGCGATCGCTTCTCTCAGCGGAGCCCGCTTCAGCTCGCTGACCTTCGGCGCCGCCCCGGACGACGACGTCCTCGTCGTCCTCTTCCTTCGAGGCGGAGTCGACGGCCTCAACTGGGTCTGCCCGACGTCGCACTCCGACCGCGGCCTCTACGAGCAGGCACGACCCAACCTCCGGATTCCGGTGTCGGGGACCAACTCGGCGCTCAGCCTCGGAAGCGGCTTCGGCATGCACCGTGCAGCGCAGGGTCTGCACAGCCTCTACCAGAGCGGTCACCTGGCCATCGTCCAGGCCTGCGGAATGATGAACGAGGCGAACCGCAGCCACTTCGACTCGCAGGAGTACATGGAGCTCGGCACTCCCGGCACACGCTCGACCTTCTCGGGCTGGATGGCGCGTCATCTCAACTCGATCAACCTTCCCGCCAACGCGACGCTGCCGGCCGTGTCCATGGGGAGCCTCGTCCAGACCTCGCTCCGTGGATCTCTCGAGGCCGTCAACATGGACTCGCTGAGTGACTTCAACCTCGACCGCGGCCCGTGGCAGTGGCGCAACGCAAACCGCACGGCGCTGCGCAACATGATCAGTAACGGCACCTCCGAGATCCATACGACCTGCGCGCAGGCTCTCGACGCCGTCGACGTCATCGAGCTCAACACCTCCGGCGGCTACACCCCCGCCAATGGCGCGCAGTATCCCGGAGGCGGCCTCGGCAACCACTTCCGCTCGATCGCCCAGATGATCAAGCTCGACCTCGGCCTGCGTGCCGCCACCCTCGACTTCGGCGGCTGGGACACGCACAACGGCCAGGGCAACAATGGCGGCGGCTACTTCTCCGGACGCATCGGAGAGCTGTCCGACGCGCTCGAGGCCTTCTACACGGATCTCAACGGCTCCGGGAGCAACAACTACACGAACCGCGTGACCGTGGTCGTGCAGAGCGAGTTCGGGCGACGGGTGCGGGAGAACGCCAACCAGGGCACGGACCACGGCTTCGGCAACGTCATGATGGTTCTCGGTGGCTCGGTGAACGGCGGCCTGTACGGTCAGTGGCCCGGCCTCGCCTCCGGCCAGCTCTTCGACCAGGCCGACCTCGACGTGACCACCGACTACCGCCAGATCTTCTCGGAGATCCTGATCCGCCGCTTCGGCAACCCCAACATCGACACCGTCTTCCCCGGCTACGCCGGAGAGTACGCCCAGCTCGGGCCCGTCGGCGTGATGCAGGGCACCGACATCCCGGTGAACCTCGGCCCGCCGCTGTTCGAGGACAGCTTCGAGAGCGGCGACGACACCGGCTGGAACGTCGTCGTCGACACCTGAGTCGCGGCCCCGCCTGCGCCGGTCAACGCCGCTGCAGGCGATAGGCGTAGGTCGCCGGGCCTGCGGTTGGCTCGTGGGTGCGAAGGTGCTCGGCCTGCCACACCTCGTCGTCCTGCACGTCGGCGGGTGAGCGCAGCGTGAGAAGCAGCGTCGGCTCGAGGACGCGCTCTCGGCGCTCTTCGAAGAAGCTCTCGTACTCGGCCGCCACGCGTGGCACCTGGGAGATCAGGTGCTCCGGCGCGTGCAGGCGCCAGTTGGAGTGCACGTAGTTCGTCTCGAGCACGTGGAAGAAGTAGGCGGGAAAGTAGCTGCTGCCCCGCTCGAGCTGATCGACGAGGAGGTCGTGCACCTCTTGCGCCGACCAGCCGAGACGGAAGAAGTACTCGAACGCGATGCGCGACGACTCGAGCGCCCCCTCGAGGCGCCAGGGTGCGCCGCCGAGGAAGTCGCGCGGGAGGAAGAGGCGCTCGTGGTAGCTGAGCACCAGGTCGAGATCCCGGTTCGCCTTCATCACCGCGTACTGCGCGGCCAGCGGCGGGTCGTAGACCAGGGCAGAGCCTTCGACCACCTCAGGGTCGAGATCCTCGAGCAGGCCCACGAACGAGTCGATCGTCAGGTTCCGCCCCCGCGCTCTCTCGAACGTCTCGTGCTGCATGCGCCACACGAGACCGAGCACCAGAATCCCCGCACCCACCGCCGCGACCCTGAGCACCGGGAGCGCGGCGCCCGTCGGCGCGGCCCCAACACCGCGCCGGGCAAGGACCAGGGCACCGAGCGCAATGAACGTGTAGTTCGTCGAGTTCTCCCAGGGCGCCACGGTCATCATTCGACCGGTGACCACCTGCTGCTGCAGGACCGAGAGCACGGCGAGGAAAAACGCCGCGGCAAGGGCCAGGGGAGGCCACGCAGCGGTGCGCGACCGGACGAGGACCACCACCAGACCCACCGCGGCGAGCAGAACCGCGGGAGACAGGATCGGGAGACGGGACTCGAAGACCATGCTCTGGTAGGTCGTCGATAGGAGCAGGAGACGTGCGATCCACACCACCGTGCCCAGAGCCCAGGAAGCGAGAAACAGCCGACCCAGGGTACGGTCGCGTGGAAGCAGAAGCACGCCGAGCCAGAAGACCAGAGCGAAGACGATCACGACCACCTGCGGTTGGACGGTCGTCACCAGCAGGGTCCCGAGGAAAAGCAGTGCCGTTGCGCGCCGGGAGGGCGCCTCCTGCGCGAGCACCAGGCGCGCCACGAGCGCCAGGAAGAGGAACATCACCACGAACGACGCCTGGGGATCCGGCGTGCGAAAGAGCTGCGACGAGTAGGTGTTGGCCACCGCCAGGAGCTCCGCGCCGTGAGGGCCTGCGAAGTCGCGGAGCTGCCGGCCGATCGCGCGGTCCCAGAGCGGGAAGGTCCCGGTGGAGAGCAGGTCGTTGGCAAACAGCACGCCCAGGGTCGCCGCGCAGCGTGCCAGGACGGTCGCGACCAGGGATCGCACCGCCACGTAACAGGCAACGGTCGCAAGCAGCGGCAGGAGCGCGTCCGCCAGGAGAGCGCCCCGGACCGGGGTGCCCGCGATTGCGGCGAGGCCGCGGATCACCCATTCGGAGAGGAGACGGTGATGCACCAGCTGGTCACGTACGAGGAGCGCGCCGGCGTAGAGATCTTCGTCCGCCGAGTAGACGAACAGCTCCGGACGCCCCAGGAGCGACGCGTACAGCCACTGGGGCCAGAGAGCGACCACGGCAACCAGGAGAGCCAGCGCCGTCACCGCGAGCGCTTCGGGCGCCACGCCGCGCGACAGTCGTCGTGGGCTCTCCGGTTTCGTCATGCGCTCACTCCTATAATCGCTCGGGGGCCGGGGAGCCTATGATCGATCGCCTGCGTAGTCTGCCGCAGTTCAAGCACTTTTCCGAGGAGCAGCTCGAGATGCTGCGCGGCTGCGCGTTCCGGCATCAGTACGCGGAAGGGGCGATCGTGATCCAGGAACGGGAGTCGACGCGCGAGGCGTTCATCCTCGAGTCCGGGTCCATCTCCCTGCAGCGCGAGACCTCCTACGGGCAGTTCGAGCTGACCCGCCTGGAGCCTGGGGATCTCTTCGGCGAGATCAACTTCGTCGACGGGGACACGCGCTCGGTGAACGCGGTGGCGCTGGCCGACTGCGACCTCCTCGTCTTGAATCCGATTCGCCTCGACCAGCTCTGCGCCGATGATCCGGCGTTCGAGGTCGCGCTCACATGGACGCTCTGGAAGAGCCTGTCCGCCAAGCTGCGTACGACGAATCAGAACCTCGCGGCGTTCTTCGAAGAGAAGCAGGACGACCCGGGCGTGCTGCCCGCTGTGGTTCAGACCTTCGAGGATGCCGGCCTCGACATCGAGATGAAGCGCACGCTCTTCCGGGAAGCGGGGCTCTCCAAGATGGAGACGAACTTCCTCGCCTCCCTCTGCGAGGCGCGCCGCCTCCAACCGCATCAGCAGGTGTTCACCGAAGGGGACCCGGGAGACCGGATGTACCTGGTCGCCGAAGGCCGCGTGATGATCAGCAAGATGATCCCTGGCGCGGGAGAGGAGGCGCTCGCCTTTCTCGGTCGCGGCGAGTTCTTCGGCGAAATGGCACTCATCGACGCCGCACCCCGGTGCGCCGACGCAAAGGCGGACGCGGGAGGGGCCCTCGTTCTCGCGATCCGTCAGGACGTGCTCAGCAAGATCCTCGACATCGAGCGCGCGTCGTCCATTCGCCTGCTGAGGATCCTCACGCAGATCCTCGCCAAGCGCCTGCGCGAGAGCAACGAGAAGATCATCGGCTGGTACATCCTTTCCGGAGGCAGCCATCGCGAAGGGATCCCCTGAGCTCAGGGCCCTCGCCACGGCGTTTTGATCCCAGCTCAGAGCAGCGCGCAGCGCCGGAACTGCTCGAGGAGCTTGAGCAGAACCGAGGAGGTGTGCAGCGTGTCCAGCTCGTCCGGTGCACACCACAGCACACCAGGCCCGTCGATCTCACCCTCGACCTCGGCGGGACGACCGAAGAAGTCGATCGATCGCGTCGTGATGCCGTGTCGCACGCGAACCTCCGGACCGCCGAGTCGGAAGGCCACACCCAACGGCTGCCCGAGCCGGCGCTCCACGTCTTCGTGCGACCACTCGATCTCGGGGCGACGGCCCCGCGGCACCGGGCTCTCGGTGTGCAGCACGACCTCCGGGAGCATCCAGGAGCCGGGGAGCACGCGGGCATCGTCGGGTCTTCGCACGAGGAGGATCTGGTTCCGGCGGCAAACAAGGGCAGCCAACCGCACCTGCCAGGTCTTGATCGGCTTCGCGCGAACGGGCGGATACCGCTCCACCACGCCGGCTCTCTCGGCTCGACATTCGGGCTGCAGCGGACAGGCACCACAGGACGGGTTCTTCGGCGTGCAGACTCGCGCTCCGAGCTCCATCATCGCCTGGTTGCTGTCACCTGCGTGCTCGGCCACGAGAAGTGCAGCCGCCGCCTCGAGCATGCGTCGCCGCGTCGCCGCACGCTTGGGGTCACGTCCTTCGAGGAGCACACGCGCGAGCACGCGCTCGACGTTGCCGTCGAGGACCGGCGTGCAGACCCCGAACGCGATGCTCGCAACGGCGGCCGCCGTGTACGGTCCGATGCCGGGCAGCTCGCGGAGGCCTTCGACGGTCTCCGGGAACGCGCCGAGGTCCTGGACCGCACCGGCGGCAGCGTGCAGAAGGCGCGCACGGCGGTAGTAGCCGAGCCCGGACCAGGCTGCGAGCACGTCCTCTTGCGACGCCGCGGCGAGAGCCTCGACCGTCGGGAAGCGGTCGAGGAACCGCTCGTAGAAGGGCTCCACCACTTCGACCCGCGTCTGCTGCAGCATGATCTCGGAGACGAGGATCGGGTACGGGTCGCGCGTCCGTCTCCAGGGGAGATCCCGACGGTGCGCGAGGTACCAGTCGCGCAGCGCGGGGGCGAGGAATGCGAGCCTCGAACGGGTCCCTTGGAGGTCAGTTTTTCCGAGTGGCATTTTTTTTTGACGCTAACTTCATGAATCCCCGCAGCTTACTCAGGAGAGGTGCTCATCGGACGACTTTTTCCTTGCCCGCGCAAGCCGCCGCAAGCTATGCTGCTGCCTTCTTCACGCCGGGTCCTCCAAGCGAGTCAGATCCACTCTCCTCTCTTTTCCACAGCTGTGGAAAAGCTGCGGAGAGAACGGTCCCCTCTACTCTCAAATGACTGATTCCATTTGGTTTAGCCTTCGTCGCGAGCTCGAGCAATCGGTCAGCGACGAAGAGTTCCAGACGTGGTTCAAGCCACTGCGGGTCAGTTCGGAAGAGCCTCGGAGACTGGTTCTCACCGCGCCCAATCGACGCTTCGTCAACACGCTCGAAGAGAGCTATCGCAAGCTCGTCGATCGCGCCGTGAAGGACCTCCGGGGAACGTCCTACGAGGTGCTCTTCTCGGTCGACGACAAGGGCACGCAGGGCACCCCCACGAAGCGCTCCTTCAACCCGAAGTACCGCTTCGATTCGTTCGTCGTCGGCAGCTCGAATCAGTTCGCCTCCGCTGCCGCGCGGGCCGTCGCAGAAAGCCCCGGACAGAGCTACAACCCCCTCTTCCTGTATGGCGGAGTGGGTCTGGGCAAGACGCACCTCCTGCACGCCATCGCGCAGGAGATCGAGCACCGACAGCCGCAGTCGACCGTGCGCTACCTCTCGGCCGAGCAGTTCGTCAACGAGCTCATCAACTCGATCCGCTACGAGCGCATGAGCGACTTCCGGGAGCGCTACCGGAACATCGACGTCCTGCTCATCGACGACATCCAGTTCCTGGCGAACAAGGAGCGGACGCAGGAAGAGTTCTTCCACACGTTCAACACGCTCTACACGAGCCAGCGACAGATCATCCTGTCGTCCGACTCGTCGCCGAAGAACATCCCGACCCTCGAAGAGCGCCTCCGCAGTCGCTTCGAGTGGGGCCTCATCGCCGACATCCAGCCGCCGGACCTCGAGACCAAGGTGGCGATCCTCCGACGCAAGGCCGACACGCTCGGAGTCGACCTTCCGGACTCGGTGGCGCACTTCATCTCGCAGCAGGTGCGGTCGAACATCCGCGAGCTCGAGGGCATGCTCAACCGCGTCGTCGCCTTCTCTTCACTGACAGGGCGCGACCTGGACCTCGATCTGGCACGCGAGACACTCCGCGACGTGCTGCCTCCCGAAGAGCGGCGTCTCAGCGCCAGCGAGATCGTGAAGAAGGTGGCGCACCACTACAGCCTCAAGGTGCGCGAGATCAAGAGCAAGAACAACTCGAAGCACATCGCCTTCCCCCGGCAGATCGCCATGTATCTGTGCAAGCAGTTGACCGAGCTCTCGTATCCGGAGATCGGCAAGCTCTTCGGCGACAAGCATCACTCGACGGTGATGTACTCGGTCGACAAGATCGACAAGCTGCGCGTGTCCGACCCGGACCTCGAAGCGACGCTCCAGCGCCTCCGCGATCAGCTCTCCTGAGCTCGGGTCCGCGCCATCGCGCGACGCCGCACCGGCGGCGCTCCGGTCGTCCAGGGCCGTCTTCCGCTTCGCCGCACGCCGCACCGAGGCCGTCCAGGGCCTGTGGAAAGTGCTGCGCAAAGCCTGTCGATTCCGCCACCTTCCGGGCCTCGGAGCCTGGTCTTCGACATGTCCTCCGCAGCCGTCCACAGCTCCATCCGCAGGCTCGGACCAGGCCAAACCACAGACGCGAAAGAGAGTTGTCCGGGAGTCTCCGAAGCTTCCACAGGACCTATGACTACGACGAGAGAATTGGTTATATTGGCCTAGTACTTCATAGGACCCGCTCCCCTCTATGGAAATCCGAATCAACCGGGCTGAGCTCCTCACCGAGCTCGCTCCCATGCAAGGTATTGTCGAGCGAAAGTCGACGATTCCGGTGCTCTCGCACATCCTCCTTCGCGCGAAGGACGGCAAGCTCCACCTCGCGGCCACCGACCTCGACGTCTCCCTGACGTCTTGGTGTGACGCCGGCGTCGATCGGGAAGGACAGGTCGCCGTGCAGGCGCGCAAGTTCCTCGAGATCATCCGCGCCATGGTCGGCGACGAGGTCCACCTCGTGGAAGAGGAGAACCACGGGCTCCGCATCACGGCGGGCAAGTCCAGGTTCAAGATCCGCGGTCTGTCGTCGGACGACTTCCCGACGCTGCCGGAGGTCGGAGAGGGAAGCCAGATCGAGCTCCCGCACTCCGACTTCCGCAAGATGATCTCGAAGATCTTCTTCGCGGTCTCGGCCGAGGAGTCGAGGTTCCAGCTCAACGGCGCGCTCCTCAAGCCCAAAGAAGGAGGCATGGAGATGGTGGCGACCGACGGTCACCGCCTGGCTCTCGTCGAAGCGGGGCTTCCCAGCGCGCAGGACGCCGACGGCGTTCTCGTTCCGCGCAAGGCTCTCCAGGAGCTGCAGCGCTTCGATGGGGACGACACGCTGAAGTTCTGCCGCGGCGAGCACCATCTGTCCTTCGGCGTCGGTCGTCGGGAGCTGATCTGCCGCATTCTCGAGGGGACCTTCCCCGACTACGAGAAGGTGATCTCGAAGGACAACGACAAGGTCATCTCGTTCCCGCGCAAGACGCTGGGAGAGGTGGTCAGCCGTGTCGCGCTGCTCACGGGAGACCGTGCCCGCGCGATCCGGATGGCCTTCGGGGATCAGCAGCTGACCGTGTCGGCCGCGAACCCGGATCTCGGAGAGGCCGTCGAGGAGATCGACTGCGAGTACGACGGGCCTTCGCTCGAGATCGGCATCAACCCGGACTACCTCGGCCAGTTCCTTTCGGCCGTGGAGACGGACGACGTGCTGCTCAAGCTGAAGGACGAGAACTCGCAGTGCATCGGAGCTCCTGCGGAAGAAGACGACGGCGATCGCTATCTCTGCGTCATCATGCCGATGAGGCTCTGACGGAGCCCGCCTCCCAGCAGGACGCCGCTTGATCGAGCTGGTCGAAACGAGCGGCTTTCGCAACCTCGAGCCGGGAGCGCTGCGGCTCGCCTCCGGCGCTCACCTCCTCCTCGGAGGCACCGGGAGCGGGAAAACCTCTCTCCTCGAGGCGCTCTACCTCGGCGCGTGCACGCGCAGCTTCCGGACGAGCCGGCTCACCGACTGCGTCCGGCATGGTGCCGATCCGGCGCAGTTCTCGGTTGCCCTCGAGGTGTCGGCCGACGCCCGGGTGCGTCTCGAGATCGGCACGGGGGAGGGTGGCCTCTGGCGGCTCAAGAACGGCGAGAAGAGCTCCTTGCGCGAGCACCTCTCCGTGCAGCCCGTTCTGGCCTGGACCAGCGCCGAGACCGACGTGCTCACGGGAGAGCCGGAGCTTCGCCGTCGATTCGTCGACCGCGGCATCGTGGGGGAGCAGTCGTCGGCACTTCCGGTGCTGCAGGACTTTCGTCAGGTCCTGGATCAGAAGAGGGCCCTGCTGGCGCGGGGGGGTGGAGGCGCCCGAGCCCTCGACAGCTGGGACGACCTCCTCGCGCAGGCGATCTCGCGGGTGGCCGCTCTGCGTGCGAGCCATTGCTCTCGGCTGAGTGAGGCGCTCCAGGACGTACAGGAACGAGCCGGACTTCCGTTCCCCTCCCTCTCGGTCAGCTACCGACCCTCTCCGTCCGCTGCTGTGGAGGGGCCGGAGGGGGCCCTGCAGGCCCTCCAGAGCCGTCGCCGGGAGGAGCTGGACCGTCGTCGCCCTCTTCTCGGCTGTCACCGCGATCGCATCGACGTGCGTTTCGGAGATCGCTCGGTCGGTCAGGTGGCCTCCGCGGGGGAGCGCAAGGCCGTGGGTCTTTGTCTCCTGGCGGCGCAGAGCGAACTGCTTCAGACCGCCGGCAAAGCACCGCTCCTGCTCCTGGACGACCTCGACACGGAGCTCGATCGCGTCACTCTGGAGCGCGTCTGGAGCCTTTTCCAGGGCGCGTCCCAGCTGTTCGCGAGCTCGAATCGTCCAGAGGTTTGGGAGGGGCTCGGACTCCAGGGTCTGTGGGACGTCTCGCGGGGGCGCATCGAGCCTCGCTAAGGCCTTTGTTTGCGGCGTTTTAGAGCCCTCGCTCGGGGCCCCTCGAAGGCTGGTTCCAGGCCCCTCCGTGTGGTATTCTGAGGGCCCCTCAATCGACGTTTCGAAGGGCCTCGGGGCAGCGCTCCGGACGGCTCGGAGAACGCCCAGAAAACGCACACCATGACCGAAGAAACCGGGAGCTCTCCGCCCGCTGAGGGCCAGGAGTACACCGCCGAGAGCATCAAGGTCCTCAAGGGCCTCGAGGCCGTGCGGAAGCGGCCCGGAATGTACATCGGCGACACCGATGACGCCTCCGGTCTGCACCACATGGTGTACGAGCTGGTCGACAACGCGGTCGACGAAGCCCAGGCCGGCTACTGCTCCGAGGTCAAGGTCGTCATCCACGACGACAACTCGGTGAGCGTCACCGACGACGGCCGCGGCATCCCTGTCGACATCCACGAGGGGGAAGGGCGCTCCGCCGCCGAGGTCATCATGACCGAGCTGCATTCGGGCGGTAAATTCGACGCGAACTCCTACAAGGTGTCCGGGGGTCTCCACGGCGTCGGCGTGTCCGTGGTCAACGCCCTGTCGCACCGCCTCGATCTGCTCATCCACCGCGACGGCAAGCAGTGGGAGCAGAGCTACTCCCGCGGCGTGCCGAGCGCGCCGATCGAAGCCGTTGCCGACTCGGAGACGACGGGAACCACGGTGCGCTTCAGCCCGGACCCGGAGATCTTCTCGGTCACCGAGTTCCAGTACGACACGCTCTCGCAGCGGCTGCGCGAGCTGTCGTTCCTCAACCGTGGCATCGCCATCCGCCTCGAGGACGAGCGTTCGGGAGACGCGGCGAGCTTCCAGTTCGAAGGCGGCATTCAGACCTTCGTGGAGCACCTCAACCGCACCAAGACGCCGCTGCACGCGCCGCCGATCTTCCTGAGCCACGAGCGCGAGACCGAAGACGGCAGCTACGAAGCGGTCGAGGTCGCCCTGCAGTGGAACGACGGCTATCAGGAGCAGATCTACTGCTTCACGAACACCATCAAGAACCGCGACGGCGGCACACACCTCTCGGGCTTCCGGTCGGCGCTCACCCGCACGGTGAACGCCTACGCCGCGTCGTCCGGGCTCGCCAAGAACCTCAAGGTCTCGCTTTCGGGCGACGACATCCGCGAGGGTCTGACCGCGATCATCTCGGTCAAGATCCAGGATCCGAAGTTCTCGAGTCAGACGAAAGACAAGCTCGTCTCGTCCGAGGTCAAGGGCTGGGTCGAGCAGATGCTCAACGAGCACCTCGGCAACTTCTTCGAGGAGAACCCGAAGGTCGCGCGGCGGATCATCGAGAAGGGTGTCGAAGCGGCCCGCGCGCGTGAGGCGGCGCGCAAGGCGCGCGAGCTCACGCGGCGCAAGGGCGCCCTCGAGTCGGGCAGCCTTCCCGGCAAGCTCGCCGACTGCTCGGAGCGCGACCCGGAGCTCGCCGAGCTGTTCCTGGTCGAGGGTGACTCCGCCGGCGGCTCGGCCAAGCAGGGGCGCGACCGGAAGTTCCAGGCGGTCCTGCCGCTGCGCGGCAAGATCCTCAACGTGGAGAAGGCGCGCTTCGACAAGATGCTCACCTCCGAAGAGATCAAGGTGATCATCTCCGGCCTCGGCACGGGCATCGGCAAAGACGACTTCGACATCTCGAAGCTCCGCTACCACAAGCTCATCATCATGTGTGACGCCGACGTCGACGGCAGCCACATCCGCACGCTCATCCTCACCTTCTTCTTCCGTCAGATGAAGGAGATCATCGAGCGCGGCCACCTCTACATCGCGCAGCCGCCGCTGTACAAGGTCGGCGAAGGCCGCAAGGCGAAGTACCTCAAGGACGACGAGGAGTACGCCGAGTACCTCGTCGAGCGCGTGCAGAACCAGTGGCAGCTGACCCTGCAGCCAGGCGCCACCAACGGTTCGGCCGAGGGTCTGCCGGTGGGCGAGCCCATCGAAGGCAAACGGCTCGGCCAGGTGCTGGTGCGCCTCGAGCGGTTCCGCGACGGTCTGGCCCAGCTGGGTCTTCGCGGCTACCCCGAAGATGCGGTGCGGGTGCTCCTGCAGCAGGGCCTCCGTGACGCGGCCAGCCTCGCCGACGGGGAGCTGGTCGAACGGGTCGCACAGATCATCGAGGCCTCGGGCTTCCACGCCGTCGAGGTCCGCACGAGCGACGACGGCGAGACCGAGCTGCGCTTCAACTCCCGCCGCGACGGTGTCGTGCGCGAGGTGCTCATCGATCGCGCGTTCCTGCGCAGCCGGGAGCTCCGGGCGCTCGCGCGCAATCAGGTCGGTCTGCAGGCGCTTGCCGCCGGCGGCTTCACGCTGCAGCGAATCGACAAGGCCGATGCACCGGAGGTGGAGTTCGCCACCCTCGAAGAGGTGGTCGACGAGCTCTACACCACGGCGCGCAAGGGTCTGTCGATCCAGCGCTACAAGGGTCTCGGTGAGATGAACCCCGCGCAGCTCTGGGAGACCACGATGGATCCCGAGCGCCGGCGTCTCCTCCAGGTGCGCATCGAGGACGACATCGACGCCGACTCGGTCTTCTCCACGCTGATGGGCGATCCGGTCGAGCCGCGGCGGCAGTTCATCGAAGCCAACGCGCTCGCCGCCAATATCGACATCTAGTGACCCCGGGGGCTGCCGCCCCTGCGCGCGCAGCGTAGGCCAAACGAGCCATGAGCGAACACGACGACAACGATCTTCCCCTCGGCGCGGAGCCCGTCGATCTCGAAGACGAGATGAAGCGCAGCTACCTCGACTACGCGATGAGCGTGATCGTGGGTCGTGCGCTCCCCGACGTGCGGGACGGTCTCAAGCCCGTGCACCGCCGTGTGCTCTACGGCATGTGGGAGGCGGGCAACTTCTCGAATCGGCCCTACAAGAAGTCGGCCCGCATCGTCGGCGACGTCATGGGTAAATACCACCCGCACGGCGACTCCGCGATCTACGACACCGTGGTGCGCATGGCGCAGGATTTTTCCCTGCGCTATCCGCTGGTCGACGGTCAGGGCAACTTCGGCTCGCTCGACGGCGACAACCCGGCCGCCATGCGCTACACCGAGGTGCGGCTGACCAAGCTCGCGGAGGAGATGCTCCGCGACGACATCGACAAGGAGACCGTCGACTGGATCGACAACTACGACGGCTCCGAGTCGGAGCCCATGCCGCTGCCCGCGCGGGTGCCGAACCTCCTGGTCAACGGCTCCGCCGGCATTGCCGTCGGCATGGCGACCAACATTCCGCCCCACAACCTGGGTGAGGTGGTCGACGCGCTCCTGCTGCTCATCGAGAACCCGCAGATCGGCTCCCTGGATCTCATGGAGGCTCTGCCGGGCCCCGACTTCCCGACGGGTGGCTTCATCCACGGCACCCAGGGCATCCGCTCGGCTTACGCCACCGGCCGCGGCACGATCCAGGTGCGTGCGAAGGCGCACTTCGAGGAGCTGAAGGGCGACCGCCACTCGATCATCGTCACCGAGATCCCCTTCCAGGTGAACAAGGCGCGGCTCATCGAGAAGATCGCCGAGCTCGTGCGCGACAAGAAGCTCGAGGGCATCTCGGATCTCCGCGACGAGTCCGACCGGCAGGGCATCCGCGTGGTCGTCGATCTCAAGCGCGGCGAGGTGCCGGAGGTCGTGCTCAACACGCTCTACAAGATGACGCAGATGCAGGTGAGCTTCGGCATGAACATGCTCGCCATCGTCGACGGGCGTCCGCAGACGCTCGAGCTGCGCGAGCTGCTGATGCACTTCCTGAACCACCGCAAGACGGTGGTCATCCGTCGGTCGCGGTTCGACCTGCGCAAGGCCGAGGAGCGCGCCCACATCCTGGAAGGCCTGCTCAAGGCCCTGGACCACCTCGACGAGGTCATCACGACGATCCGCTCGAGTCAGACACCGCCCGAGGCGCGGTCCCGATTGATCGAGAACTTCGGCTTCAGCGAGCCGCAGGCCCAGGCGATCCTCGAGATGCGTCTGCAGCGTCTCACGGGGCTCGAGCGCGAGAAGATCCTGGAGGAGTACCAGGATCTCATGCAGACGATCGAGCGCCTGCGCGCGATCCTGGGCTCCGACGAGCTGGTGCTCGACGTGATCCGTACCGAGCTGCTCGAGCTGAAGGACAAGTTTGGCGACCCGCGCCGCACCGAGCTCCTGGAGAACGCCGGCGAGATCACCATCGAGGACATGATCGCGGACGAGGACATGGTCATCACCGTGACCAACTCGGGCTACATCAAGCGCTCGCCACTTGCCCTCTATCGCGCCCAGAACCGTGGCGGCAAAGGCCGCAAGGGCATGGAGACGAAAGAAGAGGACTTCGTCGAGAACGTCTTCATCGCTTCGGCGCACAGCTACATCCTCGCGATCACGGAGCGCGGGCGGCTGTACTGGATCAAGGTGCACGGCATTCCCGAGTTCGGGCCCGCTGCACGCGGCAAAGCCATCGTCAACCTGCTCGATCTCGATCCCGAGGAGCGCGTTGCCACGACCATTGCGGTGCGCGAGTTCCCGGAGGATCGTTACCTCACCGTGGCTACTCTCGGCGGCACCATCAAGAAGACGAGTCTGGCCGCCTACTCGCGCCCGCGTGCCGACGGCATCATCGCGGCGAAGGTCGACGAGGACGACCGGCTGCTCGCAGCCCGCATCACGGACGGCGAGCGCGACATCGTGCTGGCCACCGCCCGCGGCTACGCCGTGCGGTTCCCCGAGTCCGACGTGCGGCCCATGGGGCGCGTGTCGCGCGGCGTGCGCGGCATCAACCTGCGTGACGGCGACCGCGTGGTCTCCATGGAGGCGCTCGAGCGCGACGGCGATCTGTTCTCGCTCACCGAGAAGGGCTACGGCAAGCGCACGGCAATCGACGAGTACCGGCGCCAGGGCCGGGGCGGCATGGGCATCATCAACCTCAAGGTCAGCGACAAGACCGGCGAAGTGATCGCCGCCAAGGAGGTCGTCGAAGACGGCATCGTCATCATCACGCAGGAAGGCAAGATCATCCGCATCGAGGCAGGCTCGGTGTCGCGGATCGGGCGCTCGACGCAGGGTGTGAAGATCATGGATCTCGACGGTGACGATCGCCTGGTGGCGGCCGCACGCGTGCCCGAGCGTGAGGACGAGGAGCTCGACAGCGACGAGGGCGAGAGTCTCGATGTCGACGCGTCCGAGAGCGATGGGGACAGCCCTTCAGAGGCTGACTCCGAGCCCGTCTCGGACGACGACGAGTAGCCCTTCCGGGGCGTTTCGAGCGGACCCCATCGCACCCTGATCCGGGGTACGATGCCCGCGACTCGTGGCCATCTTCGGCGAGCGTTCAGGCGCTGCGCCTCTCCCCTTTCGACCGTGCCGAGGAGTTAGCCCGCATGGAGTTCTTTCTCGATACCGCAGACATCGATCAGATCCGGACCGGGCTCGAGTGGGGCATGGTCGACGGAGTCACGACCAATCCGTCCCTGATCGCGAAGCAGGGCAAGGCGTATCTCCCCACCGTGCAGGAGATCGCGGAGCTGGTTCCGGGGCCCGTGAGTGGTGAGGTGATCGCGACCGATGTCGAGGGCATGCTGGAGCAGGGGCGTCGGCTCGCCGGCCTCGCCGACAACGTCGTCGTGAAGCTGCCGCTGGGGCCGGAGGGCCTTCAGGTGGCCCGCACGTTCGCCGACGAGGGCATCGCAACGAACGTCACTCTCTGCTTCTCGGCCAACCAGGCGCTGCTCGCCGCCAAGGCGGGTGCGACCTACATCTCCCCGTTCGTCGGGCGCCTCGACGACCTCGGGCAGAACGGTATGGAGCTGATCGAGGACATCGTGGAGATCTACGCCAACTACGCCTTCGACACGAAGGTTCTCGTCGCATCGGTGCGCAACCCCCTCCACATGCTCGAGGCGGCCCGCTTGGGCGCCGACACGGCGACGTTCCCCTTCAAGACCCTGCAGCAGATGTACGGACACCCGCTCACCGACAAGGGTCTTGCGGGCTTCCTCGCCGACTGGGAGGCGACCGGTCGATCCTTCGACGAGGAGTGAGCCGCAGCTCGTCCGGTTCGCCTGGATCCTCTACCTGATCTTCGCCACGCTGGCGGCCATCTGGATCGCGGCGCGCGAGGGTCAGATTGGCCTCGATCTCTTCGTGCGTCCGGAAACGGCGCTGCGGGATGCTGGAGTGGGTGTCGCGTCCGGGGTCGCGGTGGCGCTCGTCTGGCGGCTCTCCGCCACGCGTTTCGAGCTCGCCCGGCGCCTCGAAGGTGAGCTCATGGCGGCCGTGGGTCGCATCGAGCGGGGCGACGTGGTGGCCCTGGCTCTCCTGTCGGGTTTTGCCGAAGAGCTCTTCTTCCGTGGCGCCATGCAGCCCAGCTGGGGTCTCGTTCCGACCGCGGTGATCTTCGCGCTCCTCCACTCCGGTCCCGGCAGGGTGTTCGTGATCTGGGGCGTCTTTGCCCTCGGAGCTGGCCTCGGACTGGGCGCCCTCTTCGCATGGAGTGGAAGCCTCCTCGCGCCGGTTGCCGCCCACGTGGTGACCAATCTGATCGGCCTCGATTCCATGCGGCGCCGATGGGAGAGCGATCCTCCCGTGCCGCGTGATCCACCGAAGGATTCCTTCGAATAGTCTTGCGGTTCAACCTCAGGAGAGACGACGAGCGCCCGGACCTTCGAGCCTCGAGAAGAAACGATGAGCACAGCCCCCCATGACGTCGCCGCCGCCATCGACCGCGGCCAAGAGCGGTACCTCGCCGAGCTGATGGACTACCTGCGGATTCCCTCGATCTCGACGGATCCGGCATACGAGGACGACGTCGCACGCTGCGCGGAGTTCCTCGCCGCGCGGATGCGCGACGTGCAGCTCGACTGCGAGGTGATCGAGACCGAAGGACACCCCCTGGTCTACGGCGAGCGCATCGTCTCGGAGGACAAGCCGACGGTGCTCTTCTACGGGCACTACGACGTGCAGCCGCCCGACCCCCTGGACGAGTGGCGCAACCCGCCGTTCGAGCCCACGCTCGAGGGCGACGAGCTCGTGGCCCGCGGTGCCACCGACGACAAGGGGCAGTCGTTTGCCCACCTCAAGGCGCTGGACGCGATCCTGGAGGCCCGGGGGGAGCTTCCGGTCAACGTGAAGTTCCTGGTGGAGGGAGAGGAGGAGTCGGGAGGCGAGGCGATCGAGGCCTACGTCCGGTCTCCGGAAGCGCGCGACAGGCTGCGCGCCGACGCGATCGTCGTGTCCGACTCGTCCATGTACGCCCCGGGGCAACCGAGCCTCCTGTACGGCCTCAAGGGCATCTTGTATGTCGAGATCCGTGTGCAGGGGCCCAACCGGGATCTTCACTCCGGCATGTTTGGTGGCGCTGTGCGCAACCCCGCGAACGCTCTGGCGCACATCGTGAGCGCCCTGCGCGACCCGCACACCGGCGAGATCCGGATCCCCGGCTTCTATGACGACGTGCGCCCCCTCGAGGAGTGGGAGCGCACCGAGTTCGGCAACCTGCCCTTCGACGAGGCCGCCTACTGCGCCGAGCTGGGAGTGGCGGCCACCTTCGGCGAGGAGGGCTACACGACCCTGGAGCGGACCTGGGCCCGCCCGACCCTCGACGTGAACGGTCTGTGGAGCGGCTACCAGGGCCCGGGAGCCAAGACCGTCTTGCCGGCGACCGCCGGCGCCAAGCTGTCGATGCGGCTCGTCCCGGACCAGGATCCTCACGCCATCGCCGCCAGCCTGGAGCGCATGATCGACGGCATGAGCCTCGAAGGCGTCACCGTGGAGATCGAGGTGATGGGTGCCTCGGAGCCGTTGCTCGTCGACATCGAAGGCCCTTTCGCTGAAGCGGCGATGGCCGCGATGGAGGACGTCTGGGGCAAGTCTCCGGTCCGCATTCGCGAAGGGGGCTCCATTCCGATCGTCGGCACCCTCCACGAGGTGCTTGAGGCGCCGCCGCTGCTCATGGGCTTTGGTCTGAGCGACGACCGGCTCCACTCCCCGAACGAGAAGTTCAACGTGTCTCAGTTCGTGCAGGGGATCCGCACGACGACGCGTCTCCTCGAACGGTTCGGCGAGCTCGGGTGAGTGCCAAGCCTTGATCGAGTCCGAGATCAAGGTCCGGGTCGACGACCTCGAGCCGGCGCGGCGGCGGCTCGAAGCCCTGGAAGCCGAGCGGCTGCACCCCCGGTCCCTCGAGCGCAACGACCTGTTCGATCGTGACGGCGAGCTGCTCGAGCGCGGCTGCGTGCTCCGGCTTCGCGAGGACGGTCAGGGATCGACGGTGACGTTCAAGGGTCCGCCGGAGTACGACGGTCTGGTCAAGCGCCGCCTCGAGCTCGAGACCGCGGTCGGGGACGCGCAGGTGCTGCGCGAGCTCCTGGGATCTCTGGGCTACGCGCGTCAGCTCACGTACGAGAAGTACCGCGAGGAGTGGCGACTCGGCTCGGCCGTCGTCTGTCTGGACGAGACCCCGGTCGGAGCCTTTCTGGAGGTCGAAGCCGAGCAGCCGCTGGCGGTCTTCGAAGAGTTGGCAGTCGAGCACCAGGGCGCGGAGAGCCGGAGCTACGTCGGCCTCTGGATGGAGGCGCGCGCACATGACCCGACGCTTCCGGAGGACATGGTGTTCGCGTCCGAACTTCCCGAGACCCGGTGACCATGGCCTTCGGTCGAGCACAGCCCCACGTGCGCGCGCTGGTGCTCTGCGCGGGCTACGGCACGCGCCTCCGACCGCTCACTGCGCTGTTTCCGAAGCCGCTCCTGCCGGTGCTCGGCGAGTCGCTCGTGGCCCGGACCCTCGGCCAGCTCGAGCACGCGGGCTGCGAGAGGGCCTGGGTCAACCTGCACCACCTTCCGGACACCATTCGCGACGCGGTGGGGGAGCGCCATGGGGAGATGGAGGTGCGCTACTCCTTCGAGGAGGAGATCCTCGGCACCTGCGGCGCTCTCGGGCCGGTGGCGCGGGATCTCGCGGGCGCCGAGGCTGCGGTGCTCGTCAACGGCGACTCGCTGTGCCCGTGGCCGGTGCGCCAGCTGGTGCAGCGGCACCTCGCGCGTGGCGCGAAGGCCACGCTCCTCGTGTGCAAGCGACCGCCGTTCCCGGGCAACGTCGCCGTCGGCAAGGACCAGCGCCTGCTGCAGCTGCGGACGCAGAGAGAGCTGCAGGAGAGCGAAGTTGCAGCCCGCGACCTCGTGTTCGCGGGGGCCCAGGTGCTGTCTCCGGAGATCCTGGATCAGGTGGCAGGAGACAGCGAGCCCGCCGACATCGTCGAGAAGATCTACGAGCCTCTGCTCGACGCCGGCGAGCCCGTGCACGTGGTGCTCACGTCGAAGCCGTGGTTCGATCTCGGGACCCCGTGGCGCGTTCTCGAGGCCGTGGCTGCGACCACCCGGCGGCGCCATCCGGTGAAGGGGTGGTGGGCAGCCGACGATGCTTCGGTTGCGCCGACGGCCAAGGTGCGGCATGCGGCGCTCGAGGCGGGAGCGCACGTCGAAGATCGTGCGCGGGTGGAGCGCTCTCTCGTGCTGGCAGGTGCTCGGGTCGGCGCGGGATGTGTGGTGCGCGAGTCGATCCTCGCTCCAGGCGTGGAGATCCCCCCCGGCTCCGGGATCGAGCGCCGCGTCGTGACGCCCCTCTCGGCAGGGCGCGATCCGGAGGGCCGGGATTCCGTGGTTGGCCAGCTCGTCTACACCCCGATTCAGGTGCCAACCCCGTGAGCGCACCGCACACTCCCGTCCTGTGCGCCGTGGGGAGCGCTTTGCCGCGCCACTTCTACCCGCAGGACCAGATCCTGGAGCGGCTCGAGTCCGAGTGGGCGCAGCGCCACTTCAACCTGGGGCGCCTCCGGCGCCTTCACGAGAACGTCCTCGTGGGGGGCCGTCACCTCGCGCTGCCGCTCGAGGAGTACGACCGCATCGACACCTTCGGCAAGGCGAACGATGCCTGGATCGAGGTGGGTCTCGAAGTGGGTGGAGAAGCCCTCGGCAAGGCGCTGGAGCGGGCAGGCGTCGCTCCGGACGAGCTGGACGCGCTGTTCTTCGTGTCGGTGACCGGTCTGGCGGTCCCTTCTCTCGACGCGCGCCTGGTCAACGCGCTTGGTCTCAACCGGAACCTCCGACGCACTCCGATCTTCGGCCTCGGCTGCGTGGCCGGTGCGGCCGGCGTCGCGCGCGCGGCCGACTACGTCCGGGCGTTCCCGGACCACAGCGCAGCGCTCCTCTCGGTCGAGCTCTGTTCGCTCACCGTGCAGCGTGAGGATCTCTCCATTCCGAACCTCATCGCCACCGGACTCTTCGGCGACGGTGCCGCCGCAGTCGTGCTGCGGAGCGACGCCTCTCCGGTGAAGGGTCCTCGCGTCGTCTCTTCGCAGTCGGTCTTCTACGAAGACAGCGAGGACGTGATGGGCTGGCACATCGGAGAAGACGGCTTCCAGGTGATCCTCTCGGCCGAGGTGCCGGAGATGGTGCGACGGAACCTGAGAGAAGACGTCGATCGCTTCCTGAGCGCGCACGATCTCTCCCGCGCGGACATCGGCACCTGGATCTGTCATCCGGGGGGACCGAAGGTCCTCGAGGCGATGGCCGAGGCGATGGAGGTCGACGACGCGGCACTGGAGCTCACGTGGAAGGGCCTGCGCGAGGTCGGCAACCTGTCGTCGACGTCGGTGCTCATGGTGCTCGAAGAGACCCTGGCGACCCGGGAGCCGGAGCCCGGCTCCTACGGCATGCTGCTGGCGATGGGCCCGGGGTTCTGCTCCGAGCTCGTCCTGCTGCGGTTCTGACGTGGTGACGCAGCTTTATCTCGCCCTGGTTGCGGTCTTTGCCGCCGAGCGCGTCGTCGAGCTTTTCCTGTCGCATCGCAACGCACGTGCCGTGCGGGCGCGCGGCGGAATCGAGGTGGGTCAAGGGCACTACCGCGTGATGGTGCTGCTGCACACCACGTTCTTCGTGTCCTGCGTCTTCGAGGTCGTCTGGCTCGAGCGCGAGCCGGTCCTCTGGATCACCGTGGCTGCC
This sequence comes from Candidatus Multivoraceae bacterium, assembly GCA_965223385.1. Classification (GTDB taxonomy): domain Bacteria; phylum Acidobacteriota; class Thermoanaerobaculia; order Multivoradales; family Multivoraceae; genus JBCCLJ01. The sequence continues at coordinate 373,470 of CBDCWR010000007.1, forward strand.
GTGGTGGCCCTCTCGGTGTCGATGCCACTGCGCTACTGGGCCATCCTGTCGCTGGGCGACCGCTGGAACACGCGGGTGCTGGTGGAGCCGGGTCAGCCGGCCCTGGTGCGCGGGCCGTACCGCTTCTTGCGGCATCCCAACTATGTCGCCGTGGTGCTCGAGATCGCGGCGCTGCCGCTGGTGCATGGGGGCTGGTGGACGGCCACCTTCTTCTCGATCGCCAATCTGTTGCTCCTGCGGGTCCGGATCCAGGTGGAGGAGACCGCACTGCGCGAGCACTGCGACTATGATCGCGTGTTCTCGAGCACGCAGGAGTCGAGCTGACCGAGGAACGAGGATGGAGCGCGAGGAGATCATCCAGGGCGTCGAGGCTGTGGCCGCCGAGTTCCTGGAGTGGAGCGGCCCTTTGCCCCTCGACGCGCACCTCGTGAACGACCTCGAGCTCGACTCCATTCGGCTCCTGACCCTCGCGGTCGAGGTCGAGAACCACTTTCGCGTGGCCCTCGACCCGGAGGACGAGGAGAACATTCAGACCGTCCGCGACCTGGTCGACGCGGTGGCGGGCAAGCTCGCGGCATGAGACACGAGGCGATGAGCGCGCCGGGGCCGTGGACCCTGAGCGAAGCGCTGCACCTAGCGGCCCGGGCTCCGGAGTGGGACACGGCCGGGCTTCGGTTCCTCGACCGGCGTGGCTCCTGTGCCGTCGAGAGGAGCTGGCGCGACGTTCTCGGTGACGCAAGACGGTGGTCCCGGCACCTCGCTGCGCGCGACGTCGGCCACGGAGACCGCGTCGCGCTCATCCTGCAGACCGGGCCCGAGTTCTTCGGCGCGTTCTTCGGCGTCGCGCTGCGCGGAGCGGTGCCCGTGCCGCTGTATCCCCCAGTGCGGCTCGGGGGTCCGGCCGACTTCGCCGCGCGCACGGCGGCGATGATGCGCGCAGCCGGGGTGAAGCTGCTGATCAGCGAACGCCGCATCCTGCCGCGCCTCCGGGAGGTTCTCGATCTGGCGCCCCCCGATGGCGGGGTGTTGGACGTTTCGGACGAGAGACTTGCAGCAGCCGGCTCCGCCGATGCTTCGACTTCCGTGACAGGGGACGATGCGGCCCTGGTGCAGTTCAGCTCCGGCACGACCGGGTCCCCCCGTCCCGTCGTGCTCTCGCATCGAGCGCTGCTCGCACAGGCGCGCATCCTCAACTCGTTCTGGCCGGAGCCACCTGGTGGGGGCCCACGTCGGCACCGCGGCGTGAGCTGGCTGCCGCTCTACCACGACATGGGGCTCGTCGGCTGTGTGCTGCCGGCTCTCCTGCGACCGTCGACGCTCAGCCTGCTTTCGCCGGAGACCTTCGTGGCGCGGCCCGCTACGTGGCTGCGCGCCATCTCCGACGAGAAGGCCACGATCTCGGCGGCACCCGACTTCGCGTACCGTCTCTGCCTCGAGCGCGTGCGCGACGAGCAGCTCGAAGGCGTGGACCTCTCGCACTGGGAGTTTGCTCTCAACGGGGCCGAGGCGGTGTCGGCTTCGACCCTGCGCCGTTTTGCGGAGCGGTTCGCCCCCTGGGGTCTTCGACCGACCGCCTTGACACCCGTGTACGGATTGGCCGAGGCCGCCCTCGCGGTGACCTTCGCCGACCCGGCCCGGCCCTTCGTGGCGCGGGAGTACGACCGAGCCGAGCTGGTCGAGGGCCAGGCGCGTCGCACCGCCGGCGGAGTGGAGCTCGTCTCGGTCGGGCGACCGGTGCCCACCTTCGAGGTGGAGATCCGCCGCGACGACCGGGCTGTCGCAGACGGGCAGGTGGGAGAGGTCTGGGCGCGCGGTCCTTCGCTCTTCAGCGAGTACCAGGGTCTTCCGGACGCGACGAGGGCCACGCTGCGAGACGGTTGGATGAACACCGGGGACCTGGGCTTTCTGGAAGACGGGGAGCTGTTCCTGGCCGGGCGGGAGAAGGACGTGCTCGTGCTCCAAGGTCGAAAGTACGACCCCATCTGGGCCGAGCGCGCCGCGGCGCGCGTGGAGGGGGTCGTCGACGGCGGCGTCGTGGCGGCGAGCTGGGTGCCCGGGGACGCGGAGGGAGAGAGTCTCGTGCTGCTGGCCGAGGTCGAGCCTGCGGCCCAGGCGCGGTCCGAGGAGCTCCGTGCGGCCTGCAGGAGAGAGGTTCTCGACGCGACGGGGCTGCGCGCGAAGCGCGTGCAGCTGCTCGAGCTGGGATCGCTGCCGAAGACGTCGTCGGGGAAAAACCGTCGCCTCGAAGCGCTCCAGTCGTTCCTCCGCGGCGAGCTCGCCGTCGTCGGCGAGGAGGCCGAGGCGTGACGCGGGTCGCCATCGTCGGTGCGGGTCCCGCGGGTCTCGTCGCCGCGCTGGCCCTGCATGCGGAGGGTGTGAAGGTACAGGTCTTCGAGCGCCGCGCGGAGCCGACGGTTGGTCTGGACAAGCCGTGCGGCGAGGGACTCATGCCCCCCTGCGTGGACGGCCTGCGACGATTGGGCGTCGATCTCGAGGGGGCGGGCGTCCCGTTCCGGGGAATCCACTACCAGGACGAGCAGACCGTGGCGATCGGGACGTTTGGTCGCGGGAGTCGGCCGGGCGAGGGCGGCTCACCCTACGGGCTCGGGGTGCGGCGAACGACACTGTCCGCGCGGCTCCTCACCGCGGTTCGAGACCGCGGTGTCGATGTCGAGTGGGAACGGACCGTCGCATGTGAGCCCTGCGGCGACGGCTACCGGCTGATCGGTGACAGGCACGAGATCCCGGCGGACGTGATCGTGGGTGCGGACGGTCTCCGGTCGGCGGTGCGCGCGAGCGCGGCGCTGGCGCGGCCGGCGCGCGGCCGTGCGCGGTTCGGCGTTCGCCGACACTTCGGGTGCACTCCGTGGAGCGACCGGGTCGAGGTGCGCTGGACCGACGGCGTCGAGTCGTACGTGACGCCGGTGGGTGCGGACGAGGTTGGCGTGGCGATGCTGTTCTGCCCGGAATCTCTCGGTTCCGATCCCGGGCCAGCCTTCGATCGTCTGCTCACCCGCTTTCCCGATCTCGCGGCCCGGCTCGACGGAGCAGAGCCCACGAGGGCCTGGGGCTGCGGACCTTTGCGCCAGCCGGCACGGTCTGCCGTGCGGAAGAACGTGGCGTTGATCGGAGATGCCTCCGGATACGTCGACGCGATCACGGGGGAGGGCCTGGCCCTGGCCGTTCTGCAGGCGCCGCTGCTCGCCCAGGCGGTCGCGTCGGGTGATCTGGGGTCCTACGACCGTGCGCAGCGCCGCGCGCGCAGGCTTCCGGAACAGCTGACCGAGGCGACGCTCCTGTTGTCGCGCTTCCCACGGCTTCGTCGCAGGACCCTTCGTGCGCTCCACAAGAAGCCGGCCCTGTTCGACGCGCTCCTGGCGCACCTCTGCGGCGAAGGGGACAGCCTGCCGCGCGTCGCGGGGTCGGGCGTGCGACTGGTCGGGGCTCTCTTGGCAGCCTAACGGGCCTGCGGAGGATGCCTCGCGGCTCGAGCCTCAGCCTTCCAGCAGAGCCGTGCGCAGGGCCTCGGCTTCCGGGGCGAGCGACGTCACCACCTCTTCGCGGTCGAGACAGTCGGCCAGTGCCGGTGGCAGGGGCACCTCCTCGCCGGTGGCTTTCTCCACGACGTCCGCGAACTTGGCCGGGTGGGCCGTGGCGAGGAAGACACCCGTGGCCCCTTCGGGAGCACACTCCTGGAGGCCGAGGTAGCCGATGGCGGAGTGCGGGTCGAGCGTGTAGCCGCAGCGCCGGTGCACGTCTGCGATGGTCTCTAGCGTCTGCTCGTCGGTGAAGGCGCCGCCGCGGAGGTTTTGGCGCACGGCGTCCTCGTCGCGGCCGTAGAGGTGGAGGATCCGATCGAAGTTGCTCGGCGCACCCACGTCCATGGCGTTGGAGAGTGTCTGCACCGAGGGGCGTGGCTCGTAGCGCGCCCCGTCGAGGAACTGCGGCACGACGTCGTTCGCGTTGGTGGCGGCCACGAACCGACACGGCACCCCGAGTCGCTGCGCGAGCATTCCGGCGGTGAGGTTGCCGAAGTTGCCACTGGGTGTGGCGATGATCAGGTCGATGTCCCACGGATCGAGATCGTGACGCACGAGCTCGTGGAGGAGATGGACGTAGTAGAAGGCCTGCGGAATGAGCCGGCCGAGGTTGATGGAGTTCGCCGAGCCGAGTGGGCGCGCGGCGCGCAGCTCGGCGTCCCCGAACGCCGCCTTGACCATGCGCTGGCAGTCGTCGAAAGAGCCGTCGACCGCGAAGGAGCGGACGTTCTTGCCGAGCGTCGTGAACAGCTTCTGCTGTGCCTCGCTGATCTGGCCCTGCGGGAAGAGCACGGCCACCTCGAAGCCCGGCACCTCGTAGAACGCGTGCGCGACCGCGCTGCCCGTGTCGCCACTCGTCGCCACGAGGATCGTCAGATCGGGCGCGGAGCTCGCCTCTTTGCCTGGTGGCGCGAAGTGGCGCATCAGCCGCGCCATGAACCGGGCGCCGACGTCCTTGAACGCGAGCGTCGGGCCGTGGAAGAGCTCCAGCACGAACCGGTCGGGCTCGATCTGAACCAGGGGAATGTCGAAGTTGAGCACCTCGTGGACGATCTCCTCGAGCACGTCGCGCGGCAAGCTGTCACCGAGCACGTGCTGGGCAACCACCGTCGCCGACTCGGGCAACGAAAGCTCGGCCAGGCGCCGGAGCGTGGGCTCTGGGAGGGGCGGCCAGTCTTCGGGAACGTAGAGGCTGCCGTCGGGCGCCAGGCCCGTGAACAGGGCCACGCCGATGTCGACCGCGGGTGCCTCGCCGCCCGTGGAGATGCAGCGCACGTTACGACTCCTCCACGACGTGTGCGCCCGGGGCCGGCATGGCGCTGACGAGCAGGTCGCGGTCGATCCCGGGGTCGAGGGCCGTGTCCATGGCGGCCGCCACCTCGTCGGCACGGCTGCGACCGACAGTGAGGGCGAAGATGGCCGGCCCGCTGCCGGAGAGGCTACAGCCGAGGGCTCCGGCCTCGCGCGCGGCCGACTGCACCGCGTCGAAGCACGGCACCTGCGCCTTGCGGCACGGCTCCGCAACCACGTCGACGAGACTGCGGCCGAGCAGGTCGGCATCCTCCTGGTAGAGCGCAGCCACGAACGCCCCCAGGTTGGACCACTGCGTCACGGCGCTCCGGAGCGCGATGTGGTCTCCGAGCAGCCGCCGCGACTCGGCCGTGTTGATGGAGACGTGGGGACGGACGACGACGCAGTGCAGGTCGAGCGGCGCTGGGAGAACGACGATGTCGGGCTCCGGCTCGAGGCTGCGCACGAGGAGCAGGTCGCCGAGGAGCGATGGCGCGACGTTGTCGGCATGGCGTGCGCCGCTCGCGATCGCCTCGCCGGCGAGAGCGCACTCGAGGGTCTGTGGCAGCGTCAGGTCGAGCCCAAGGAGGCGCTGGGTGGCGACCGTTGCCGCAACAGCCGAGGCGGCACTGCTGCCGAGGCCGCTCGAGAGCGGCATCCCCTTGTCGATCTCGATCTCGACGCCGGCCTCCGGGTCGCGGGCCAGCTCGAGCACGGCGGCCGCGGCGGTACCGGCGGTGTTGCGCTCGGTCTCGAGCGGGAGCCGGCCACCGTCACCGCGGATCGCAGTGACCACGACCCCCGGGGTGTGCGTGCGCGTCGCGGTGACGTGATCGCCGAGAGTCCGCACGGCGAAGCCGAGGGTATCGAAGCCGCAGGCGACGTTCGACACCGACGCCGGCGCAAAAGCCTGCACCCGCTGGATCGCAGCGCTCACGACGCACCGCTTCGGCGCAGGGGGTGGAGTGCGGCGGGCCGGATCTGGCGGGCGGCCTTGAGCGTGTCTCCCAGCACACCTGCCGCCGTCACCGCAGTTCCGGCGCCGGGGCCGCGCACCACCAGCGCCGTGGAGCTGTAGCGCGTACTGCGGAAGGCGACCATGTTGTCGGTGCCGGAGAGGCTGAAGCAGGGGTGCTCGCTGCCGATCGCCTCGAGGCCGACGGTGGCGTGCGTGCCGTCGAAGCGGGCGAGGTAGCAGAGCTTCTGGCCTTTCTCCCGGGCGCCCTCGACTAGGGATGCGAAGGCGCTGTCGTGGTCGGCGAGCTGCGCCATGAAGCCGGGAACGTCGAGGTCTGGGTCGCTCTCGAGCAGCGGCTTCACCTGTAGGTCCTTCGGCTCGAGATCGAAGCCTGCCACCCGCGCCAGGATGAGGAGCTTTCGGGCGACGTCCTGCCCCGAGAGATCGTCGCGCGGATCGGGCTCGGTGTAGCCGGCATCGAACGCCCCTTGGACCGCCTCCGACAGGCTGTCGCCCCCCTGCAGACGGTCGAGCACGTAGGCGAGCGTGCCGCTGAGGACACCGTCGATGGCGTGGATCTCGTCGCCCGTCGCCACCATGTCCTGAAGCGTCGAGATGACCGGAAGCCCAGCTCCGACCGTCGCCTCGAAGAGAGCCTGCTGCCCGCTCCGGATCAGCGGCAGCGATGCGTCGGAGTCGGCTGCGAAGCCCAGCTTGTTCGCCGCGACGACGCGCACGCCCGCTCGCATGAGCTCGGGGTAGAGCGAAGGCACGGCTGGCGAGGCGCTGCAGTCGATGAAGATGCGGGGGCCGTCCAGACGTTGCAGCTCCTCGGCGAGGGCCGACGCGTCGCCGTCGCCCCCGTGTCCCTCCAGGAAGGCGCGCCAGTCTTCGGGCCAACCGTCGGGATCGATCTCCCCGCAGAACATGCGCCTGGAGCTCGCCACGGCCACCAGCTCGAGCCGTTCGGCGGCCTCGGTTCCGGGGGCGAGCTGCGCCAGGAGATCCGAGCCGACCCCGCCCACGCCGACCACCCCCACGCGGACCCGCGCCGGGCGGTCGCCGAAGAAGGCGCGGTGGACGGCCCGGACGGCGGTGCTCTTCTCGGTGCGATCGACCACGAGAGAGATGTTGCGCTCGGACGAGCCCTGCGCGATCGCGTGCACGTTGGTGCCGCGCTCGCCGAGAACACGAAAGACGCGACCCGAGATGCCGGGCTGCTCGCACATGCCCTCACCGACCACCGCCACCACGGCTCGGTCCGGCTCCACCACCACGGCGTTGATGCGCCCGACGCGACGCTCGTGCACGAACTCCGCATCGACCGTCTCCTGGGCCAGCTCGGCCTGCGTCGGGTCGATCGCGAAGCAGATCGAGTGCTCACTCGAGGCCTGCGAGATGAGAATGACGCTGATCTCCTCCCGTGCGAGCGCCTGGAAGAGGCGCCCGGCCGTTCCCGGGACTCCGATCATGCCGTCGCCTTCGAGGCGCAGCAGCGTGACGTTGTCGATGGCGGCGATCCCGACCACTGGGTTGCGCGGCCCGGAGCCGGCCTTCTGCTCGACGATGCGGGTGCCGGGCGCCGACGGATTGAGCGTGTTGCGGATCGACAGGTCGATCCCCGCCACGCGCACCGGCTGCACGGTGGGGGGGTAGATGACCTTGGCGCCGAAGTGCGAAAGCTCCATGACCTCCTCGAAGCTCATCTCCGGGATGGGTGCTGCCTCGGGAACCTCGCGCGGGTCGGCGGTGAGCACACCGTCGACGTCGGTCCAGATCTCGACAGCGCTGGCCTCGAGCGCCGCGCCGAGGAGTGCCGCGGTCAGATCCGAGCCGCCGCGCCCGAGGTGTGTGGTCATCCCTTCCGCCGTGCGGGCGACGAAGCCGGTCACCACCTGGAGATCGGTGCGGCCGCGGAAGTACTGCCGGATGTTGAGGTACGTCTCGTCGAGGATCGGGCGCGCGCCGCCGTGGCGGTCCATGGTGACGATCACCTCGCGCGCGTCGCAGGCTTCGGCCGCCGTGCCGAGGGCGCGCAGACCGGCGGCGACGATGGGCGCCGAGAGCCGCTCGCCGAAGGTGATCACCTCGTCCTGGGTCTTGGGCGAGCACTCACCGAGCAGGGCCACACCCGACGCGATGTCGCGCAGGCGATCGAACTGCTGGCGGACGAAGTCCCGCACGTCGTCGTCGCCCTTCGGGGCGACGTGTGCGAGGGCGTCGAGGTGCCGCTGCTCGAGGCGTGCGAGGTGCTCGTGGGCCTCGGCTTCGCCGCGCAGCGCGAGGGTCGGCAGGTCCTTCAGGTCGTCGGTGACACCGCCGAGCGCAGAGACCACCACGGCGATCTCGTCGTCGCTGGATGCGGCCGCGCGAATGAGCTCGAGGACGTGGGCGATGCGCTCGCCGTCGCGCACCGACGAACCACCGAACTTGAGCACCTTCATGGCACCGTCTCCTTGTGGGGGCGCAAGACTACTACAGCATCGGCGGGGGTTTGCCGGTCGTGGGGCGTGCGTTGGTGGCTCAGCGCGGGGCGGTCGGGCGCACGATCTGGAGGGCCCCGGGCTGCACCTCGATCTCGAGCGGAAGCTGCACCTCGAGGGGGTCTCCGTCGATCTGGAGGAGGGTTTTTTCCGAGCCCGGAAAGCGCGCACGCGGTGCCGTGCTGCAGTGCACTCCCTCGAGTCGGACGTGCCGGGCAGTCAGCGTGGCGCGGGCGAACCGCGCCATCTCCCACCGGTTGTGCAGATGCGCCGCCACGATGCTCAGGAGACCGTCGTCGGGCTGCGCTCCGGGGGCCATGCGGACTTTACCGCCGTAGAGCTCGATGTTGTGAAGCGCCGCAAACGTCGCACGTAGGTTCTCCGAGCCGACCTCGAGGTCGAACGCCGCGTCGGCCGCGCGCAGCCACTCGGCAAGCGCCGCGGCGCCGATGCCCATTCGCCCGATCGCTCTCTTGAGTGCCGGGGGCGTCCGCGCGAGCGCCCGGGCGTCCAGGCCGCGCGACACCATCATGAGAAAAAGATGCCGTACGTCGCCCGGCTCCACGCACACGCCGACGTCGATGGCGCTGCGCTCGTAGCCCCGGGACAGGGCGCGGGCCAGCGCGGGGCCAGCGCGGGGCAGCCCCAGGGCCAGCGGCAGGACGTTGGTGGTGCCGCCGCCGAGGGTGCCGAGCGCGACGCCTGTACCCAACAGCCCGGTCGCCGTGTCGCGGAACGTCCCATCCCCTCCGAGCGCGAAGACCACCTCGAAGCCCCTCTCGCCCGCCCGCGCGGCCCGGGTCTGGGTGTCGTCCGAGCTCTCGGTCAGTGTGGTCTCGAGGTCGAACTCCGTTGCGAGATCGCGCTCCAGCGCTTCGAGCTGCGGGCTCGGACGTGTCCCCTGCACGTAGCGGCCGCCGCCGGCTGTGGGGTTCACGAGGAGAGCCGCGGGGGTGCGGGCCATGTCGAGAGCCTAGGCGCCGGAGGAAGGGGGAGGCCTTTTCATCGGGCCCTCAGAACAGCGTGGGGTTCTTGGACGCGGCGTGCGGCAGACCGAGGTGCTCGTAGGCGCGCTTCGTGGCCACGCGACCCCGCCTCGTGCGCTGGAGGAATCCCTCCTGGATGAGGTAGGGCTCGTAGAGGTCTTCGAGCGTTCCCTGGTCCTCGCCGATGGCCGCTGCCAACGCCTTCACGCCGGCGGGCCCACCGTCGTAGTGCTCGATCAGCGTGCTCAGGATCTTGCGATCGACCTCGTCGAAGCCATGCTGGTCGACCTCGAGAGAGTCGAGCGCCGTGCGCGTGGTGGCGAGGGTGATCCCGGACTCTCCCGCGACCTGCGCAAAGTCGCGCACTCGGCGCAGGAGCCGATTCGCGATGCGCGGCGTGCCGCGGCTCCGTGCGGCGAGCTCCCGCGCGGCGTTGGTGTCGATCGGGATCTCCAGGATGCCGGCCGAGCGCACCACGATGGTCTGCAGGTCGTCTGGAGTGTAGAAGTCGAGCCGGTTGACGATGCCGAAGCGCGCGCGCAGCGGCTCCGAGATGAGACCCGCTCGCGTCGTGGCGCCGACCAGCGTGAACCGCGGAAGGTCGATCTTGAAGGTCTTGGCGCCCGGGCCCTGGCCGATCACGAGGTCGAGCTGGTAGTCCTCCAGCGCGGGGTAGAGGATCTCTTCGACCGTGGCGCCGAGACGGTGAATCTCGTCGATGAAGAGGACCTCTCCAGGCTCGAGATTCGTGAGGATCGCAGCCAGATCGCCAGCGCGCTCGAGCACGGGCCCCGAGGTCGAGCGCAGGGTGGCCCCCATCTCGTGGGCGACGATGTTGGCCAGGGTGGTCTTGCCGAGGCCGGGTGGGCCGAAGAGCAGCACGTGGTCGAGAGGCTCGCGGCGCGCCCTGGCGGCCTCGATGAACACCCTCAGGTTGTCCGTGAGTTTCGGCTGCCCGATGTAGTCGTCCAGGCGATGCGGACGGAGCGTCGTCTCCACCCCGAGATCGCCGGGCATGGCGTCGCCGGACAGCAGCTCGCGGTCGGAGGACGCGCCTCCTGAACGGGTCTCGTCCACGACCCTCAGATTGTAGTCGACGGGAAATCTGCACGCGCGTGGCCCCCTCGGGGATCTTTCTACGCCTCTGCAGTCATGTGCCAGAAAAGTGCGCGTCCCCTCTTGCCCCGCCCCCGAAACCCACAGAGCCCCGGGCTTCTGCCGTCACTCCTGCTGGCCCTGCTCCTCACAGCGGGTGTGGCACATGCCCAACCGACGCTCCAGATCGGCTCCGGAGCGGGTCGCCCTGGATCCACGGTCGACGTCCCTGTGTCTGTCGGGCAGCCCGCTGGTGTGGTGGCGCTTCAGTTCGACCTCACCTACGACTCCACAGCGCTGACGGTGGGGACGCTGCGCCCCGGCCCGTCGCTTCAGGACCATGTCCTCGACTGGGCGACCGTTGCGCCAGGCCGACTGCGTGTCGTGCTCACTTCGGCGTCGCGAAGTGCCGTCTCGCCGGGAGTCTTGTGGACGGTGCCGTTCAGGGTTCAGGCGACGGCCCCGGTGGGTGACCTCGCTCTCGACGTCGAGTCGGTCGTGCTGGGTGATGCGAGTGCGGCCGCCGTGGCTCCGGCGAGCGTCGGCCCGGGGCAGGTTCGCGTGGTGTCCAGCGGCGCGCCGCTCGTCATTCCGACGCTCGGGGTTTGGGGAAGCGTTGCGCTTGCCGCTCTTCTCGTGTTGGCTGCCTCGTTTTTCCTGCGCGCGGGGGGTGGAGGCGCCGGCGGCATGCTCGCGCTGGTCCTCGGTCTGTCGTTGGCCGTGTGGGTCGGAAAGGAGGTCCACGCGCAGACGATGCCCGGGGACGCCAACGGCGACGGCTCGGTGAACGCTGCCGACATTCCAACGATCGTCGACGAGATCCTGCAGCGTGGGCCGGCTCCGGGTGACGCCGACTGCAACGGCGACACCCGCGTCGACGTGCTCGACACGGTGTGCGTGGCTCTTCCGGGGCCCGGGAACGTGGCTCCCGTGCTGCAGCCGATCGGCAACCTCACGGTGCCACTCGGGCAGACGCTCGCCGTCACGCTCACGGCGAGCGACGCGGACGGCGACCCGCTGCGCTTCGGCGCGCTGCCGCTGCCTCTCCCTGCTCCAGCGACGCTCGATGCGGTGAGCGGTGCCTTCTCCTTCCGGCCCGATCCGTCGCAGGTAGGCAACTTCGACGTCACCTTCACGGTCTCGGACGGCGTCGCCGTCGACAGCGAGCTGGTGACCGTGACGGTCGTCGATCCCGGCGGCGGCACGGCTCTCTCGGGTCGGATCCTCGACGCCAACGACGCGGTCTCCGGCGTGACGACACCGATCGTCGGGGTGACGGTGTCGCTGCTCGGAACCGGTCTCTCGACCGTTTCTGGCCCGAGCGGCCACTTCAGCCTACCCGGGGCTCCGTCCGGTAAGCAGATTCTCGATCTCGATGTTGCGACCGCCAGCCCGGGGCCGGGTGGAGTCTTCTACGCCGGCTTCCGTGAAGCTCTGCCGCTCATTCCTGGGGTCGACAACGTGATCGACCGCCCCTTCTACCTGCCCCGGCTGGACAACTCGAGCCGCACCACGGTCGACCCGACGCAGACGACCTTCGTGACCAACGCGGCGCTCGGAGTGACCCTCGAGGTTCCCCCCGCTTCGGCGCGCAACCCCGACGGCTCGCTCTTCGTGGGTGAGCTCACCATCTCCGAGGTGCCGGACGCCCTCGCGCCGGCCCCGCTCCCGGGCACGCTGCAGCCGGGGCTCCTGATCACGATCCAGCCGGTGGGGGTGACCTTCAACCCTCCGGCACCAGTCACGTTCCCGAACCGGGACGGCAACGCGCCCGGCAACGAGACCAACCTGTGGTCCCTGGACCCGAACGAAGGCGCGTTTGCCGTGGTCGGGACGGGGAGCGTGCAGGCGAACGGCACGATTCCGACCGTGAGCGGCGGAGTGCGCGCAGCCGACTGGCACTTCATGTTGCCCCCCGACCCGGACGACCGCCGCACCACCGACGACGACGCGCGCTGCCTCGGCTGCTGCGGTCCAGCGGGATCGGTGGCGGGGTCGTGGGTGGAGCTCAAGCGCGGCGTCCTGTCGGAGGAGATCCTGCTCCCGGCCTACATGTCGACGGAGCGCGCTCAGGGTGTGACCCTGCGCTACGACTCGATGCGGGCCTATCCGTCGAGCCTGCAGCCTCTCGACCTGACCATCCCGCGTCGGGCGGCGGTACCGGCGCAGATCTCCTACGAGGCATCGCTGGGTGGGGTCAAGCTCGGGTTGCCCGTGTTCGTGGACACCAGCGGTCTCTCCGAAACAGTGGACGAGACGCTGCGCGTGTCGATGCCGGTCGACACGTCGGCCCTCGGCACCGGGATCTACCGCGCCCTGCTGCGCACAACGTCACACTACGGTGCATCCTCGGTGTCGTCCCTCGCGGCGCGCGAGATCACCGTGGTCAACGAGTCGCAGAGCCCGCTCGGTGCGGGGTGGAGCGTTGCCGGACTGTCGCGCCTCGTGCCGCAGAAGGACGAGACCCTCTTGATCGACGGTGACGGGCGCAGCCTGCACTTTCCGCGCGGCGCCAACGGCGACGTGGCCATCGTCATGCACCTCTTCTCGCCCGAGATCTCGAACCTGCAGAGCTATCTGACGGAGATGGGGCTCAACTCCACGGTCTTTCTCCAGCCCGGAACGACGCCTGCGGATCTGGCTCCGTTCGACGTCATCGTCTTCGATGGTGTGTGCTGTATCCATGGTGGCTTCGCCGCGACGGTCGACCTGTTCGAACAGATGGAACAGGCCGGCAAGGCCCTCTACTTCATCAACGACGACCTGGCCACGCAGGCCAACGCGCTCGCGGAGCCACAGGCCTCGACGTGGGAGAGGCTCACCCACCTGGTGCGCACGAGCGATACGGGCCTCTCGGGCACCGGATCGGGGCGCGTCGACCTCGCGCAGCCGCTGCACCCCGTTCTCGGCGGACCGTTCGGGAGCGTCCAGCCGTTCGACTACGGCGCAGACTCCGACCGGACCGTGGCCACGGGCACCGGTGAGAGCACGCTGGCGACGATCAAGGGTGCGCCGGTTGTGCTCGCGATCGAAGAGTCGTCAGGCCGCCGGACGGTGACGCAGAACATCCTGGCTGCGAGCGGCTACTTCGCACCGCAGAACGTGGCGGAGGCGAAGAAGCTGTTCCAGAACGCGATCCGCTGGCTGCTCGACGCGAACGCCGCAGCTACGGGAGCCCACCGCTCCCCGCTGGGAGACACGTCGGTTCTGGTGGAGAACGCGAACGGCACCTTCACCCGCACCACGAAAGACGGTGTGGTCGACCAGTACGACGCCCAGGGGCTCTTGTCGCAGACGGTCGATCGCAACGGCAACACCACGAGCTACAGCTACGACGGTGCGGGGCGACTGACGCAGATCACAGACCCTGTAGGCTTCGCCACGACGTTCTCGTACGCCGGCGGGCAGCTCGACACCATCACAGGGCCGGCGGGCCGGGTGACGTCGTTCTCGCACGATGCGGCGGGCAACCTCGTGCAGGTTACTCTGCCCGACGGCACGAGCCGCGCCTTCACCTACGACGCGCGGCACCTCCTCGTGGCGCAGACGGACGAGGCGGGGTTCCAGACGCGTTACCAGTACGACCCCTACGGCCGTCTGGTGGCGAGTGACTGGCCGGACGGCTCCCGCAGAACCATGACGAGCCTGCAGAAGGCGGGTCTCGTCGATCCGACCTCGGGCCTCGGCACGCAGGCGAGCCCGGCGCCGGTCGTGCGCCCCGCGGCTGCACAGTCGGCGTTGACCGACGGCGAGGGGCGTACGTTCGTCATGCGGGGAGACCGCTTTGGCCAGGCGGCGTCGAACACCGACCCGGGTGGCACCCAATCGACGAAGACCCTCGCGCCGGGTGGCCCGACCGAAACGTCGGTGAGCCCGAGCGGACACGTTCGGCGGGCCACGTACGACGCGCTCGGCAACCTGCTCACGGCTACCGACGAGGCCGTGAACGGCACGGCGACGTTCACCTACGAGCCGGTGTTCAACCAGCTCACCACAGCCACGGACCCCTTTGGCGCCACGACGACCCTGGCCTATGACGCCTTCGGAAACCTCACCTCCGTGACGACTCCGGCGGGCCGTGCGATCAGCCTGACGTACACCCCGTCCGGCCTCGTGCAGACGGCCACCGATCGTGCGGGGACCGTCACCCAGCTCTCCTACGACGGGCGCAACCGGGTGGTCGGGACCACTCGGGGGAGTGGCGGCGGCGCGCGTTCGGCGTCGCTCTCGTACACACCAGAGGGGTTGATGGCGTCGGTCACAGACCCGGAGGGCCGCGTGATGTCCTTCACGCACGACCAGATGGGGCGCCCGCGCACGACCGTCCTCCCCGACGGGGAGGTGATCGCCACGACCTACGACGCGCGCGGCCAAGTGGTCGCGGTGACCCCTCCTGGGCGACCAGCACATCGATTCACCTACGACGAGACGGGCCAGCGCGCGAGCTATCGCCCGCCCGACGTCGGCGGTGCGGCGGTGACGCGATTCACCTACAACGACGCGCAGCAGATCGTGCAGATCGACCGCCCCGACGGACGCAGCGTCGTGCGTACGTACGACGGTGCAGGCCGATTGGCGACGCGGCAGCTGGGGCGTGGCTCCTCGAGCTTCGCCTACGACCCGACGTCCGGGCAGCTGGTGTCGGTGACCGCCCCGGGAGGGGAAGATCTGGCGCTCAGCTATCTGGGAGACATCCTGAACGGCGAAAGCTGGTCGGGGACCGTGTCCGGCAGCGTGTCGCGCACCTACGACGCAGCGTTCAGATTGGCCTCTGAAGAGGTCAACGGCGCCCAGCAGGTCACCTACACGTACGACGCGGACCACCTGCTGACGCAGGCGGGGGCGCTCACGGCGTCGCGCGATGCCGCGAGCGGCCGGATCGTGAGCACTACTGTGGGGCATGTCGACGACACGCGCTCCTACAACCAGTTCGGCGAGCAGGTGGGGTATTCGGCCTCGTTCGGCGGCACGCCGCTCTATTCGTACACCCTCACCCGGGATCGTCTCGGGCGCGTGGTGGGGGAGAGCGAGACCGTGCAGTTGGGCTCCAGTAGCTTCGTCTACACCTACGATGCCCGCGGGCGGCTCGAGCGTGTCGATCAGGGGGGTGCGCTCGCCGCGCGCTACACCTACGACGCCAACGGCAATCGTCTGTCGCGCGTCACCACCTCGGGTACGGAGACCGGGTCGTACGACGCCCAGGACCGACCGACGGCGTATGGCGGAGCCTCCTTCACTCACAGGGAGAGCGGTGAGCTCGCCTCGCGCACCGACGCGAGTGGGACGACGACCTACGACTACGACGAGATGGGCCAGCTCCTCTCCGTGACGTTGCCCACGGGCCGGGTGGTGTCCTACGTCCTCGACGGTGCCGATCGACGCATCGCGAAGCGGATCGACGGCACCCTGACGCAGGGTTTCCTCTACGGCGACGAGCTCAATGTGGTGGCCGAGCTCGACGGCACGGGCGGCGTCCGGTCGCGCTTCGTGTACGGAACGTCGGGCCATGTGCCGGACTACATGCTGCGCGGAGGCTCCGTGTACCGGATCCTGAGCGACCAGGTCGGAAGTGTGCGCCTCGTGGTCGACACGGCAACCGGCGCCGTGGCGCAGCGCATCGACTACGACGCGTTCGGGCGAATCACGCTCGACACGAGTCCGGGCTTCCAGCCGTTCGGCTTCGCCGGCGGGCTGTACGACCCGGACACCGGTCTCGTGCGCTTCGGGGCCCGCGACTACGATCCGCAGCTCGGTCGCTGGACGGCGAGGGATCCGATCCTGTTCGACGGGGGCACGACGAACCTCTACGCGTACGTGGGATCCGCACCGCTCGACCGGATCGACCCGTCGGGTCTCCAGGACTCGTCTCGCGCCATCGGCCGGGTGCTCTTCGTGCAGCACTGGGACCCGCAGCAGCGCAGACAGTACGTGACCCGGGACACCTATGCCCTCTACCGTTTCGTCGGTCCCATCCGGGAGGGGGGCGTCGCGTTCGCGCATCGTGGCGGCAGGGTGGTGCAGTTGCGCGAGGGAGACGCCGTGTACCCGGGCGACCGCATCGTCACTCGCGAGGGGAGTCCAGCCGAGATCGAGTTCGACATCGGTGGCCGTGCCTACCTACCTGAAGGCAGTCGGACAGAGCTGGTGGGTGAGCGCTCGGCGCGAGGGCTTCGGGGAAGCGACGGTCGCCTGGACCGTGAACTGGTTCGCTTGCGTCGGATTCACGACCTCAACCAGTACTACCAACAGCCGAGGTTCTCGCAGTTCTACGGAGCGACAATCGAGGGCTGACTTCCCGTGGTGCGTTTCAGCAGCGCGCTCGGCACCCGCCGAGAGCTACACGCGCGACAGCGACTTCAGTGCGGTGCGTAGCAGGTCCTGGAACGGCGCGTCGTCGCCCAGGTCGGCGAGCACCTTCTGCACGGTCTTCTCGGCGGCGGCCGGGCGGTAGCCCAGGTTGACCAGGGCGTCGACGAGATCGCTGCCGGTCGACACGGGCTCTGCGGGGCGTGCCGCGTCCTGCCCTTCGATGAGCTTGGCGGCGGTGTCGCGGAGCTCGACGACCATACGCTCCGCCGTCTTCTTGCCGATGCCCGGGATGCGCGTGAGCGTAGCGAGGTCTCCCGCCGAGAGCGCCTGCAGCACCTCTTCGGGGGCCATGCCCGAAAGCACCACCTGCGCGAGGCGCGGGCCGATGCCGCTCACCGCAATCAGCTTCTCGAACAGCTGCAGCTCGGCGGCCGTGGAGAAGCCGAACAGCTCGAGCGCGTCTTCGCGCACGTGCGTGTGGATCTCGAGCACGGCCTCGGACCCCACCGGGTCGGTGCCGGCGGAGGCCGGTGCCAGCGCGTAGTACGTCGACAGGGGAATGCGGACCAGGTAGCCCACGCCGCCGACATCGAGCAGCACCGTCTCCGGCTCGATCCGGGCGATCTCTCCGCGCAGGCGGCCGATCAAACGATCGCCTCCAGGATCAGGAGTCGGTGGGGAGCTGTGCCTCGAGGTCGAACATCTCGACCATCTGCGGCGTGTACTGGAAGTCGAGATCTGTGAGCTTCGACTGGATCCACGCGCCGACGAGCGAGTTGACGCGCTGCGCGCGCAGCTGCTCGCGCGAGCTCTCCTTGCCGGCCTCGAAGGAGACCGGGTCGAAGTGCTTGCGCTCCGACACCTCGAAGAGGACCGCGCCGCTCGGGCTGGCGAGCGGGCCGCCGACGTCGCCCGCTTCGAGAGCGAGGGCCGCGTCGTTGAGTCCGTCGACCCCCGGGAGCGTCGCGATGCGGTCGTTGGCGCCGAACTCGATGCTCTCCTGCACCTCGACACCCAGGCTGCTGGCCACCTGGTCGAGCGTGCGCTCGCCGTTTGCCACCTGGTCCTTGAAGCTCGCCAGGCGCTCCTGCGCCAGCTCGGCCTGGCGCTCCGACACGACCGCGGCGCGCACCTCGTTCTCGACCTCGGCGAGCTCAGGAGTGCGCGGCTCGTCGATGCTCAGGACCTGGGCGATCGCCCAGCCGGCGGGAATGCGGATCGGGTCCGAAAGACCTCCCGGCTCGGAGGCGAAGATCGTCTGGGCGAGCTCGGTGCCGCGGCCGATGCCGGGCAGGTTGTCGTCGACACCAAACGCCTCGAGCACCTCGACCGCGACGCCCTCCTGCTCGGCCACCGCGCGCAGAGCCTCTTCGCCCTGTGGCGGGTCACCGGCGAGCTGGGAGGCGATGCGCTGCGCGAGCGCTTCCGTCTCGGTCTGGGACCGCTCGTTGAGCAGGCGCACCTGGATGCGGTTGCTGACCTCCTCGAAGGGCTGCACGCCGCCCGGGCGCTTCGCGATGATCTCGATGAGGTGGTAGCCGGTCCGTGGCCCGAGCTGATTTTCGATCGGACCGACGAGCTGACCCTGCTCTGCGCCGAAGGCGGCCTCCTCGAAAGGCTGCGTCATGCGCCCGCGCGGGAAAAAACCGAGGTCGCCGCCCTGAGGCTTCGACGCTTCGTCTTCGGAGGCCTGCTGCGCGATCGTGCCGAAGTCTTCGCCACCCTCGACGCGAGCCTTGATCGCCTCGAGCTCGGCCTGTGCCTGCTCGGCAGTGCGGTCTTCGTTCACGAAGAGCAGGATGTGCCGTGCGCGCACCTGCTCCTCCTGCGTGAACTCGGTGGGGTTGGCGTCGTAGTAGGCCCGAATCTCCTCTTCGGGCACCTCGAGCGTTGCGCGGACGGTGTTCACGTTGACGCTGAGGTAGGCGGCGCGCCGCTGCTCGCCGACTTCGTAGTCGGCCTGGTTGGCGTCGTAGTACGCCTGGAGCTCTTCGGGGGTCACCTCGACCTCGTCGGCCAACGCTGCACCGTCGAGGCTGACGTAGCGGATCTTGGCGCGCTCGGCCTGCTCGCGAGCGGCCTCTTCGAGCTCCGCGTCGGAGATCCAGGCAGCGTCCGAGAGGATCGACTGGATCTTGTTGTCGAGGATGCTCTCGCGCAGGTCTTCCTCGAACTGGTCGACCGAGGTGCGCAGGTTGCGCTGCACGAGCTCGCGGTACTCGCGATCGCCCACGAAGCCTCCGGTCTCGTTCTGGAAGAGGGGTGCGCTCAGGATGAAGTCCTGGAGCTCGCTCGTGGTCGCCTGGAGGCCCAGGCCGCGTGCCTCCTCGCGCTGGATCTTGCTCCGGACGATGGCGTTGAGCGCCTGGATCGGCAGGTTGAGCTGCTTGCTGAGCTCGGGGCTGAACGCCTCGCCGTAGATCTCGCGGTAGCGCTGCTCGAGCTGGGTGTGGCTCTGCTGCAGCTCGCCGAAGGAGATCTCGTAGTCCCCCACCTTGGCCGCGGTGTCGGCGGAGGTGCCGACCTGGTTGTTGTTGCTGTAGTCGGTGAAGACGAGCAGCACGAAGACCGCGATCACGACCCACAGGATGGGGGCAAATCGCTTGAGGTTGTTGCGAAAGACGTTGAGCATCGAATGGACCCTCTCCAGGGTGTCACGAGGTGCTTGGGCGAAGCGCTGACTCTAGCAACGGTCCGGAGCTCGCGGCAACCGGCGCAGCCGACGGAAACACTCGATTTTTCAAGCTTTTCGGACGCGATCGGATCTTTTTCTCAGTGCCATTCTTCGATATGTTTGGCGATACTCATGGCTACGCCCTCGCAGAAGAACCCAAGACGCCGCGACGAGGACTGGTACACCCTCTCGGTGGAGTCCGTTCGGCTCTGGTTGGGGGCCGGAGTGTGCGTTCTCACGCTGCTCGGATGCTTCTTCGGGTTTCGCCAGTGGCAGCAGTATCGGGTCGAGCAGTCGGCCCTGGAATGGGCGTCGCGCGCCCGCGCTTCGGCCGACGGACTCTCCAACCAGGAGGAGCTCCCAGAATTCCGCTCCCTGTTCGACACGGGATCCTCGCTCCTCGCGGAGGCGGACGCCGCCCTCCAGGTGGCCGACTACCCGCGGGCCCAGGATCTGGCGAAGGAGAGCTGGGGCAAGTTCGAGCAGATCCACAACCAGCTGCGCCACGAGGGTGCGGTCGCCTGGTTCGTGGGCATCGAGGGTGACGTGCGCTACCGCCGCGGCGAGGAGGGTGAGTTCATGCGCGCCTTCCCGCAGGGCCTGCTCTCCGAGGGCGACTACGTCCGCTCGGGGAACCGCGCCTCGGCCGAGATCCACTTCCGCCGCGAGCAGGCGCGCTTCACGCTCCGTCCAGGGTCTCTCATCAAGCTCTCCGACAGCCGGCCGGGGGCCGACGCGTCGCTCGGCTTCATCGAGTACGGCTGGGTCGCGCTCGACACCTCGGCCAACTCCAGCCGGGTCGAGACGCCCCACTCGCGGCTGCGCGTCGGTGTGAACTCGAGCGCGTCGATTGCGCTCGACGAGGGGAGCGAATCGTCGCTCGTGCGCGTGCATCGCGGCACCGCATCGGTCACCTCGGCTTCGAGCGGTGAAGTGCTCGAGCTGGGCGAGCTGCAGCAGGTGAGCCTCGATCGCGACGTCTTCAGCGAGATTCGGCCGCTCCCGGGCCTGCCCTTCCTCGAGGCGCCCGAGAACAACCAGATCGTCAACATCGATTCGACCGACCGCATCGAGCTCGGCTGGCGCGAGGTCCCCGGTGCGAGCCGCTACGCCCTGCAGGTGTCGCGCAGCCGTCTCTTCGGCGACAACATCATCGACACCGACAGCCGTCTGCGTCCCCAGGCCACGCTCGGCCTGGCCGAGCAGGGGAGCTACAACTGGCGCGTGGCGGCGTACAACGCGGCCGGAACCCTCGGCCCTTGGAGCACTCCGCGGACCTTCCGGGTGTCCTCGTTTCGCAACCTCGCCATCGAGGGCGACCGCACGCCGCCGACCATTCAGGTCGATGTCGTCATGAACGGCAATATCGCCATTCTGACCGGGCGCTCCGAGCCGGGCTCACGCCTGGAAGTGAACGGAGAGCCCATCGATCTCGCCGCCGACGGCAGCTTCTCCACGTCGCAGGTGGTCTTCGAAACCGGTCAGGTGCCGCTCGTCTTTCGGGCGCGTGACGCCGCTGGCAACAGCGCAACGGCCCGTCGCTGGGTCTACGTAGACGAGAGCTGAGGGGCAGGAATGTCGATGCGCTCACTTTTTCTCAACTGGTTCTCCAACGATCTCGCCATCGACCTGGGGACGGCGAACACGCTGGTCTTCACGCGCAGTGGCGGCATCGTCGTCCGCGAGCCGTCGATGGTCGTCATCAACAAGCGCACGAATCGCATCGAGGCGGTGGGCAAGGAGGCCAAGGAGATGCTCGGGCGCACGCCGGGCAACGTCCAGTCCGTGCGGCCCATGAAAGACGGCGTCATCGCCGACTTCGAAGTGACGGAGCAGATGCTCAAGTACTTCATCCGCCAGGCCCACGGCGGGCGCCGCTTCCCGGCCCGCCCGCGCATCGTCATCGGTGTGCCGTCGGAGATCACGCCGGTCGAGAAGCGCGCGGTGAAAGAGTCGGCCATGAGCGCCGGCGCCGCCGAGGTCTTCCTGGTCGAGCAGGCGATGATGGCCGCCATCGGAGCCGGTCTTCCGATCACGGAGCCGTCGGGCAACATGGTGGTCGACATCGGCGGCGGCACGACCGACGTGGCCGTCATCTCGCTCTCCGGTACGGTGTACTCGCGCTCCGTGCGCGTCGCCGGCAACGAGATGGACGCCGCGATCATCCAGTACCTGAAGCGCAAGTACAACCTGCTCATCGGCGAGCGCTCGGCGGAGCAGATCAAGATCGAGATCGGCTCGGCCTACCCGCTCAAGGACGAGATGCGGCTCGAGATCAAGGGGCGCGATCTGGTCGAAGGCGTGCCGCGCACCCTCGAGATCTGCGACGAGGAGATCCGCGAAGCTCTGGCCGAGCCCGTCTCGACCATCGTCGAGGTCGTGCGGATGGCCCTCGAGCGGACGCCGCCGGAGCTGTCGGCCGACATCATGGACAAAGGCATCGTGCTCTCCGGCGGTGGCGCGCTGCTGCGCGCCCTGGACCAGCGGCTCCGCGACGAGACGGGCCTCCCCGTGGTTCCGGCCGAAGATCCGCTCGCGTCCGTCGTGCTCGGTACGGGCAAGCTGCTCGAGAACATGGATCTCCTGCGCAAGGTCCAGATCCACTGACGACCTGCTCGGGCTCGTTCACGTGCACCGCCAACGGTGAGTGACCATGTCTGAGCGGCGCAGCGCGATCCTTCTGCTCGTGGCCCTGCTGTTGCAGCTGGGTCTCGTCAGCGCTCAGGTACCGGACCCGAGCGCGGCCGAAGCGAGCGCTCTCGAGGGCGCCTTCCTGCGCGTCACCGGCCCGCTCTCGCGCATGGTGTCGGGCTCGCTCGAGCGGACGACCGATTTGCGCACCCGGGTGCGCACGATGGCCTCGCTGCGCGAGGAGAACGAGCGCCTTCGGGGCGAGGTGGAGGAGCTGCGCCAGGAGCGTGCGCGCCTCCAGAGCCTCGAGACACAGTTCGACCTGCTGCAGGACGCGGTCACGTACGAGCCGGAGGTTCCCGGGTCGTTTGCGGTCGCCGACGTCGTCCTGGTCGATCACCACTCCTTCCGGCGCAACCTCGTCGCCTACCTTCCGGAAGGGCTCGGTCGCGAGTACGGCACCGGCTCGCCGGTGGTCACGGACGACGGTCTCGTCGGGCGTGTGTACTCGCGCGCCGGGGACTACGTGCGGGTGCAGCTCATCACCGACCGAGCTTCCAGTGTCGGCGTGATGGTCTCGCGCACGAGGCGGCAGGGAATCGCACGCGGCCTCGACGGCAGCGCGCTGTCGCTCGATTACATCCCCTTGCAGGCGAGCCTCGAGGCGGGAGACCGCGTGCTCACAGCGGGCATCGACGGGATCTACCCCCGCGGGCTCACGGTCGGGACCGTGCTCGAGGTCGACGCCGGGGGCCAGCTGTTTCACCGGGTGCGCGTGGTGCCGTCGGTCGACCTCGGGCTCCTCAGCCAGGTGTTCGTACTGCCGCGCACCGAACGACCCGCAGCGGAGGCGCCGGATGCGAGTCCTTAGATTCGCAGTGGCGCTCCTCGTGGTGCTCGTCGTGCACCTGCTGCTCGTGCGGGTTGCGCCTCAGGCGGCGCGCGCGGTCGATCTTTTTGTGCTCGTGCTCGTGTACTTCGCCATGACGGCGTCGAGCGCTGGTGGCCTCCTGCTCGGCACGGCGGCCGGCCTCACGCAGGACATCGCGCTCGGCAGCCCCCTCGGGCTGAACGGCTTCGCCGGCACGCTCGCGGGCTACGTGGTGTCGCGCACGGCGCGACAGATCGAATCGACGCAGATGTCCGTGGCCAGCGTCTTCTTCGCCGTGGGTGTGGCCGTCCACGAGGCCGCCCGATCCCTGCTGGTGTATCTGCTGGTGGAGGCGGCCAATCCCCCGTCGCTGATCTGGGTTGGGGTGCGGGTGCTGAGTGCGGCGGTGCTCGGGCTCCTCCTCCTCGTTTTTCGGGGGCGCATCGATCGGCGGCTCGATCGGTGGCGTCAGCTGCGTCGCCGCCGCGTTCGGATCGGAGCCGGTTGACATGCACGTGACCGAGGATCGTCCGACTCGCGGAAGTCGTTGGCTTGCATCAACTTGTGAGACCACGGAGCGTTTGCTACCTTGCCGGGTTGGGATCCTGGCGGCGCGGAGCCCGCGTTTTGGAGCCCGACGAACATGACGACGCTCGACCATCGACAGGGGGAGTACCTCGAGGAGCTCCAGGAGCGCCTCTGGCGCCTGGTCTGGATCGCCGCGGGCAGCTTTGCGGTGGTCTTCGCCGGGTACTGGTCGGTGCAGATCGCGGAGGCGCAGCAGTACCGCCTGCTCTCGGAGAACAACCGGCTCCGCAAAGGCCCCATCGAAGCCTCTCGCGGGCTCATCGTCGACCGCTTCGACCAGCGCCTTGTGGAGAACGTCCCGAGCTACAACCTCCTGTACGACCGCAGCGCGTCCTCCGACCCACAGAAGAGCCTGGAGTTCGCCGCCCTCGTGTTGGAGCAGGACGTGGCGGAGGTGGAAGCGCTGCTCGAGGAGTTCGACACCGTTCCCGACTTCAAGCCCGTGCGTCTCGCCGAGGACCTCAGCCTCAACCAGGTCGCTCGCTTCGAGGTGGCCAGCCTCGAGCACCCCGAGTTCTCCGTGGACGTTCTCCAGCGCCGTCTCTACCGGCACGGCGCGCACACCGCACACGTGCTCGGGTACCTGGGCGAGGCGACCGAAGACGACCTTCGCGACGAGAGCCGGACGCTGCGCTCGGGCAACCTGGTGGGCAAGAAGGGGCTCGAGTCGAAGTTCGACCAGACGCTGCGCGGCACCGACGGCGAGCGCGTGCTCGTGGTCGACAGCCGTGGTCGTCGGATCGACGAGTTCATCGAGGCCCCGTCGACGCCGGGCGAGAACCTGCGCCTCACGCTCGATCTCGAGCTTCAGCAGGAGGCACAGGCGGGCCTGGGAGACCGGGTTGGTGCCATCGTCGCGCTCGACCCGCGCGACGGCGCGGTGCGCGTCATGCTGTCGTCGCCTTCGTACGACCCGAACAAGTTCGCGCGACGCCTCCAGACGCGCGAGTGGGAAGACCTCGTGTCCTCGCCGTTTCATCCGCTGCAGAACCGCGCCATCCAGAACGCCTACCCACCCGGCAGCGTCTTCAAGATCGTGCTCGCCATGGCGCAGCTCTCCGAAGGGCTGGATCCCGTGAAGAAGGTCTGGTGCAGCGGCTCCGTGCGGCTGCACGACCGCCGGCGCAGGTGCTGGCAGTCACGGGGTCACGGCTGGGTCGACCTCCATGACGCCATCAAGCACTCCTGCGACATCTACTTCTACATGAAGGGTCAGGAGCTCGGCGTGGACACGATTGCCGCCTACGCCCGCAAGCTCGGACTCGGCCAGCGCACGGGGGTCGACATCGAAGGCGAGCGGGCGGGGCTCGTGCCCGACGTGGAGTGGAGTCAGCGCGTGCGCGGCACCCCCTGGTATCCCGGCGAGACGGTCTCCGTAGCCATCGGTCAGGGTCCGCTCCTCGTGACGCCGCTGCAGGTGGCGGTGATGCTCTCGGCGGTCGTGAACGGCGGCCGGCTCGTGGTCCCGTATCTCGTCGAAGGCAACGGGCAGCCCGGCAAAGATCTCGATCTGGACGCCGAAGGCGTCGCAGCTGTGCGTGCGGCCCTCGAAGCGGTGGTCAACGATCGGGGGTCGGGTGCCTCGGCACGACTCGACACGGTGCGCGTCGCCGGTAAGACCGGCACCGCACAGGTGGTCGAGCAGAAGACCTGGACGAGATCGGAGGACCTCGAGTACAACCACCGCGATCATGCGTGGTTCGCGTCCTATGCGCCGGCGGACGCGCCGGAGCTGGTCGTGGTCGTCTTCGTCGAGCACGGCGGTCTCGGATCGCGCGCGGCGGCACCCCTTGCACGGAAGCTCTATGAGAGACACTTCGGCCGCGCGCAGCCTCACTCTTCCTGAGGAGACGTCGCCCTTCGGGCGTCTGCCGGCGGTCTCGTGGGCCGTCGTGCTGAGCGCCGTCGTGCTCGCCCTCGTCGGAGTGGTGACCGTGCGCTCGGCGACCGCGGAGCTGCAGGTCGACTACTTCCCTCGCCAGTTGATGTTCGTGGGCTTCGGCCTGCTGGCCCTGGCGATCGGCTACTTCGTGAACTACCGCTTCCTGGTGCGGCTGGCGGTGCCGCTCTACGTGGCCGGGCTGGTCTCGATCGGGCTCATCCTGGCGTTTGGTCACGAGGCCGGGGGTGCGCGCAGCTGGGTCGGCTTCGCCGGCTTCGGCGGGCAGCCCTCCGACTTCGCCCGCATCACCACGGCCCTCCTGCTGGCGAAGTTTCTCGCCGGGATCCGCCAGGGCCACCTCGACCTGCCCCAGCTGTGCGGCGCCGCGCTGATCGTCGCGGCGCCGATGCTCCTGATCTCGGCGCAGCCCGACCTCGGGGGCGCCGTCATGTTCCTGCCCATGCTCGCCGGCATGACCCTGCTCGCCGGGATCCGCATGAAGGTGCTCGGGCGCCTCGCGCTGCTCGGGCTCCTGCTCGGAGCGGGGGTCTGGATCTTCGCGATGCAGGACTTCCAGCGGGAGCGCGTGCTGAGCTTCCTGTCGCCGGATCGTGACCCGCTGGGTGCCGGCTACCAGGTGCGGCAGAGCAAGATCGCGGTCGGCTCGGGCGGCGCCTTCGGCAAAGGCTACATGCAGGGCACACAGAGCCAGCTGCGCTTCCTTCCCGCCCGCCACACCGACTTCATCTTCGCGGTTCTGGCCGAGGAGCGCGGCTTCGTCGGAGTGGCCGTCGTTCTGTTGCTCTACCTGGTCTTCTTCGGCAACGGCGCGAGGATCGCGGCGAGGGCCCGTGACCGCGAGGGGGTGCTGCTCTGCGCCGGCACACTCGCCGTGTTGTGCACCTACGTTCTCTACAATAGTGCGATGATGATCGGCCTCGTGCCGGTGACGGGGATCCCCATCCCGTTCCTGAGCTACGGCGGCTCTTTCACCCTCTTCTGCTTTTTTGTCACGGGACTCGTTCTCAACGTCGACCGCCAGCGGTACGTGAATCGCTGAGCGGGTTTGCCACCTCCAGGATGTATCGATGACGTCCAACGAAGCCGCGCACACCGAGCCGTCCGAGAGCCCGCAGATCGCGCGCAAGATGCTGGTCGAGAGCGACCCGCACCAGACGCGGATCGCCGTGCTCGAGAACGACCGGGCCGCCGAGATCTTCGTGGAGCGCAAGACGCAGCGCGGGGCCGTGGGCAACATCTACAAGGGCCGGGTGACACGGGTGCTGCCCGGGATGCAGGCCGCGTTCGTGGACATCGGCCTCGAACGGGACGCGTTCCTCTACGTGAGTGACGTCGTGCAGATCGGCGGCGGCGAGTTCGCCGAGTCGGAGTCGATCGAGACCCCCCACGAGGAGGAGCGCGCGGAGCGATCGATCGACGAGCTGCTCAAGGGAGGCCAGGAGCTGGTGGTCCAGGTGACCAAAGATGCGCTGGCCAACAAAGGGGCGCGGGTCACGACGCACATCACGCTGCCGAGTCGTTATCTCGTGCTGCTCCCCACGGTGCAGCACAACGGCATCTCCCGGCGGATCGAGGACGAAGCCGAGCGCGAGCGACTGTCCGGCATCGTCGACCAGCTCGCCATGGCGGAAGGTGGCCTCATCGTGCGCACCGCCGGCGAGGGGCAGGAGCTCGAGGACTTCTGGGCCGACCGCAACTACCTCGTGGCGCTCTGGGACCGCATCCGCAAGAGCTCGGAGTCGGCGCGCGCCCCATCGCTCGTGCACCAGGATCTCGATCTGGCCCTGCGCACCGTGCGCGACGTCTTCAACCACGAGTACACGGTGCTGTGGGCTGACGGCGAGGAGACCTACCAGCGCATCGTCGAGTTCCTCGATCACGTGCAGCCAGCCCTCGTGGGCCGGGTCAAGCTGGACTCCGAAGAGGCGGCACTGTTCGACCGGTTCAAGGTGGAGGACGAGATCGACTCGGCTCTCGCCAGCAAGGTGTGGCTCAAGTCTGGCGGCTACCTGGTGATCAACCAGACCGAGGCGTTGGTCGCGATCGACGTCAACACCGGCCGCTACGTCGGCCGGACGAGCCTGGAGCAGACGGTGCTCAAGACGAACCTCGAGGCGGTGCGCGAGATCGTGCGGCAGATCCGCCTCCGTGATCTCTCCGGCATCATCATCATCGATCTCATCGACATGGCCGAGGAGGAGCATCGGAGCGAGGTCTTCCGCGCGTTCGAAGGTGAGCTGCGCAAGGACCGCGCGAAGAGCAAGGTGCTGAGCATCTCGGAATTTGGGCTCATCGAGCTGACCCGCAAGCGCAGCCACGCGAACCTCGAGCGGAGCCTCACCCGGCGTTGCCCCTACTGCCACGGGCACGGCCGCATCCAGACCCTCTCCACCACGTGCCTCAAGATCCGGCGCGAGGTGCTGCGGATCCGCCGTCAGGGCGCCCAGGTGCGCGAGCTCCTCCTTCGGGTGCACCCGGAGGTCGCGTCGGCCCTGCAGTCGGAGGAGCGCAGTCTGCTCGACGACATGCAGAGCAGCGTCGGGTCGACCATCCTGGTGCAGGGTGACCCCGAGCTCCACCACGAGAGCTTCAGTCTGACCGAGGTATGAGCTCGGCTCCGCCCGCGAGGGCACTTTCTGTGGGTCCCCTCGCGGGCGAGGTGGCCGAGCCTTATGCGGAGCTGGACTGGCCCGTGCTCCTCGAAGACCTCGTGGACGCGAAGAGCGCGAAAGAGACCCTGCACTGGGGGCGCAACTACCTGTACGTTGCCACGCTCGACCTCGGTGCGGTGCAGCGCGACGTGGTGGTGAAGCAGTTCCGGCACGACAGCCTGAAACCTCGTCTGCGCCGGGCGATGCGCGGCACGAAGGCGGAGCGCAGCTGGCGCAGCGCTCGAGCGTTCCTGGATGCCGGGCTCGAGACACCGGAGCCGGTGCTGTACGCGGATCACGCAGACAAGGACGGACCCGCCTTCTACGTGTGCGTGCACGAGCCGGAGCGGCTCGAGGCGAGGTACCTGCTCCGCGCGATGAACGCGCGCACCCAGGAACGCGACTTCCCGGACCTCGATGGCGCGCGCTTCGTCCGCGAGCTCGGACGGATGCTCGCCCGGATGCACGGCGCCGACATCTGGCATCGGGACATGACCAGCGGCAACGTGCTTCTCGAGCGGTCCGACTTCGCGCGCACGGCGCAGACCGAACCGTCGGCGGCTGCACTCAGCGTCATCGACCTCAGTCGGGCGCGGATCGATCGCAAGCTGTCGCTCGCCGAGCGCATGCGCGACCTCTCGCGCATGCCGGTTCTGCGCCGCGAGGATCAGCTGCCCTACCTCGAGGCCTACTTCGAGGCGGCGGGGCTCGGGGGTGCCCCGCAGCGTCTGGGAGCGAGCCTCTACCGCTTCTTCCACCGCTCGTTCCTGCTCAAGAACACCACGAAGCAGCGCGTCCGAGGTGGGCTCCGCACGGTCGTCGATCTCGTCCTCCCGCGGCGGGCGGCACACACCCACATTCCGGACGCCGACCCCGAGGCCGGGCGTCGCGACAAGATCGTTTGGGACCCGCTCTCCGACCAGCCCCACCAGCACGCGAGCCGCTGGGAGAAGACCCTCGTCAGGCTGCGGGACAGTCCGCGCCACGTGACGACGCTCGTGACCCTCGCGCGTTCGGCGCCTGCGATCCGCGCCCGGTATCGCGCCCTCGCGGCGGAGCAGAAGGCCCCGGTGCCCTGGAAAGGTGCCGGGATCGCCCTGCGGCCGTATCCCGAAGACCCGCAGGCGCTGCTCGACGCGGTGGACGAGCTCGGGGTGCGGCACACGCTCCTGCGTCTGCACCCCTGGCAG
Organism: Candidatus Multivoraceae bacterium; assembly: GCA_965223385.1. Classification (GTDB taxonomy): domain Bacteria; phylum Acidobacteriota; class Thermoanaerobaculia; order Multivoradales; family Multivoraceae; genus JBCCLJ01. Next base: position 402,638 of record CBDCWR010000007.1, read on the forward strand.
GAGGAGCACGAGCAGGAGGAGGCACTGGCGCGCGCGCTCTTGGATCGAGGTCTCGAGGTCTCGTTTGCGCTGCCGCAGAACCGCGAGCTGGTGAACGACCTCGCGCGTTGGCACGCCCAGGTCGAGCGCATCGCGGAGATCTTCACGCCGCTGGGGCGGCACTTTCAGATCGGGCAGGCGATCAATCGGAGCAAGTGGGGCATCTGGCACCCTGGCGAGTACGTCACCCTCTTTCGGCTGGCATCGACGGTGCTGCGGGAGGTGAGAAGGGACGTCGAGCTCCTGGGGCCCGCGGTGATCGATTTCGAGTTCCATGGCCTCCCGGCCCTGCTCGAGTCCGAAGATCGGTGGCTGGAGTTCGATGTGTTGTCGAGCCTCCTCTACGTGGACCGTCGAGGAGCTCCCGAAAACTCCCAGATGGGCTTCGACACGGTCGGCAAGGTGCGTCTGCTCAAGAGCATGGCCGAGGTCGGTCGCAACTGCCCGAGCGGGCGCGTCTGGATCACGGAGGTCAACTGGCCGCTGCGTGAAGGTCCCCACTCCCCGGCAGGCCGCGACGTGGCGGTGAGCGAGGACGAGCAGGCGGACTACCTTGCGCGCTACTACCTCCTGGTGCTCACGACGGGGCTCGTGGAGAGGGTTTTCTGGTGGCAGCCGATCGCCAAAGGCTACGGCCTGATCGATCCGGCGGGTGGATCGCTCCGCCGCCGGCCCGCGTTCAGTGCGCTGGCCACGCTCGAACGGACGCTCGCAGGGCTCGCGTTCGAGGAGCGGATGCCGGCGATGCCCGGAGTGCACCTGCTGCGCTTTGGCGGCGAGCGCTCGGTGGTGGTCGCCTGGACCGCAGGCGCGGGAGCTCCTTCGATCCCCGCTCCCGAGGGTACGCATACCTTCCGGTCGCTCGACGGGAGCGAGAGCGCTGCGCAGGACGACGTCCGCCTCGGCCCCAGCCCGATCTTCCTGCTCTCCGGCCAGGGCTGGGAGTGATGTCCGACCTAGTCGAGATCGAAGGGTCGCGGCGGCGGCTCGTCGTCCGGCGCGTCTGCCGCACGCTCGAGCGCCGCCTTGAAGCGCTCTTCGAGCAGCCGGTCCCGGTCGTCGAACGCGGCCTTTTCCTGGTCGAAGCGCTTGGCCGCGCGTTCCTTCTGCGTGTCGAGATCGGCGAGCAGGCGGTCGAAGTCGGCGCCGCCGGCGAGCGGCTCCTCGGCCTCTTCGTGCGAGATCACGGACCCGGTGCGCGCATCCACCACCAGGCGCGCGTCACAACACGGGCAGTCCACTTCCAGGCGCGCGTCGGATGCAGGGGCTGTGGAGTGGGTGGGGTCGTCGGACATCGGGCTCGGTCTCCGCGCACGTCGATCCTAGCAACGCTCGCGGCGCGGCCCCGTACAATCGCGTCCGGGAACCCGCCATGCTGACGCCTCTCAAGACGGTGCTTCGCTACCGTGGACTCCTCGCTGCGCTCACCGGGCGGGAGCTCAAGGCGCGGTACCGCGGCAGTGCCCTCGGCTTCTTCTGGTCGTTGGCGAACCCGCTCCTGCTCCTGGCGGTTTTTGCCACCGTTTTTGGGCTTTTCCTGGGTCCGCGCGGCGGAGACGGCAGCGCCCCGCAGCCGTTCGTGCTCTTTCTGGTGTGTGGGCTCTTCCCCTGGATCTGGTCGTCGAACACGCTGCTCGAGGGGACCCAGTCGCTCTCGTCGAACGCCGGTCTGATCCGCCGCGCGTCGTTCCCGTTGGAGGTCCTTCCCGCGGTGACCGTCTGTGCGCAGCTCGTGCACTTTCTGCTGGCCTTACCGATCCTCGTGCTCGCGCTCGTCGTCGGACGCGTGCTGGGGCACTCGGTTCTCGGGATCTCGTCGCTCCTCCTGCCGGTCGTGATCCTGCTTCAGCTCGTCATGCTCAGCGGCATGGTGCTGGGTCTCTCGGCGCTGAGCGTCCACTTCAAGGACGTGCGCGACCTGCTCGCCAACGTGCTCCAGCTGCTGTTTTTCCTCGCGCCGATCATCTATCGCATCGACTTCGCGGGGCGCTTCGCACCGCTCCTGCACTTGAACCCCTTCACGGCCTTCACGCTCGGCTACCAGCACGTGCTCTTCGAGGCGAGCTTCCCACCCGCTCAGGTGTGGGTGGAGATGGTCGTTCTGGCCGCCGTGAGCTGGGGCGTCGGGGCCTGGCTCTTCGGCCGGCTCGGTGAGACCGTGGCGGAGGCCGTATGAGCGGTCTCGCGATCGAGGCGCAGGGCGTCACGAAGCTCTACCGACGCACGTCGGCAGGCTTTCGCATGCGCACGCTCAAGAGTGCACTGCTCGACCGGAGCCTGGTGCGTGGCCTGCGTCCCGGAGAAGGCGTGACGGCGCTCGATGGCGTCTCCTTCGAGGTGTCGCGGGGTGAGGCATTCGGCGTGATCGGTGGGAACGGCTCCGGCAAGTCGACGCTGCTCAAGCTCATCGCCGGCCTGCTGCAGCCGAGCGAAGGCTCGCTGCGCGTCGAAGGCTCGGTCGCCGCTCTCATCGAGCTCGGAGCAGGCTTTCACCCGGAGATCTCGGGGCGCGAGAACGTGTTCATCAACGGCTCCATCCTCGGCCTCTCGCGGGCGCAGATCGACCGTCGCTACGAAGACATCGTGGAGTTCGCCGGCATCGGCGACTTCATCGAGGAGCCCGTGAAGAACTACTCCTCCGGCATGTACGTGCGGCTCGGATTCGCCGTGGCGATCCACACCGACCCGGACGTGCTGCTGGTCGACGAGGTGCTGGCGGTGGGGGACGAGCACTTCGCCCACCGTTGCCTGGCCAAGATCGAAGAGCACCTCGCGCGGGGCAAGACGCTCGTGGTCGTGAGCCACAGCCTCGATCTGGTGGAGAGCCTGTGCGACCGCGTGCTCTGGCTGGAGCGCGGCGTCGCGCAGGGTACTGGTGAGCCGCGACGCATCATCGACGCCTACCGCGAGCGCGTCGCTGCGCAGGAAGGAGAGCTCCACCGCGAGGAGAAGGAGCGCGCGGGCGCCGAGACCGAAACGGCGAGCGACCCCGAGCGCTGGGGCTCCGGTGCGGCCACCATCGAGGCGGCACGCCTGCTGGTCGAAGGCCGGGAGCGCTACGACGTCGAGTCGGGAGCGTCCGTCACCTTCGAGCTGGACGCGCGGGCCGCGAGGCCGCTCGACGACTTCGTGTTTGGCATCGCCATCTCGACGCCCCGGGGTGTCGAGTGCTGGGGAACCAACACCGACCTCGCCGGGCTCGACGCCGGAGTCTTCGAGGGAAGCACCACCGTGCGCGTGCACTGCCCGCAGCTGCGACTGGCGCCGGGGGAGTACCACGTCGATCTCGCCGTGCACGCCCGCGACGGTGCGCCGTACGACTACCGACGGCGCCTGCTCAAGTTCGTCGTCCGCGCCACGGAGCGCGGCGTCGGCCTCTACTTCCCGGAGCACCGCTGGGAGGTGACCGGCGGCGCACAGCTCGAACCATCGCCGGGGCGACCCGCCAAGGAGACAAACGATGACTGACCCCACGAATCCCGACGCGCCGCAGACCAGCGAGATCAACATCAAGATCTCGGACGACGAGCTCAAGGGCAGCTACTCGAACCTGCTGCGGATCACGCACACGCGGGAGGAGTTTTTCCTCGACTTCATCAACCTGGTGCCGCCTCAGGGCATCGTCACGGCACGCATCGTGACGAGCCCCGGGCACCTCAAGCGCATCATCGGTGCGCTGTCGTCGAACCTCCAGCGCTACGAGGAGGCGCACGGCACGGTCGAGGCGGCGCCGGACCCGACCGGGATGGGCGTGCACTAGGTGTGGTTTCTCGACCCATTCCGTCACTTCTCGAAGTTCGCGTCGGCTGTCAGGTCCAACTCCCCGGGGCTGATCCTGCAACGACGGAGTCGTCCCTCTCGTCCTACCCAGCTTCCGGCCGGGAGATCTGACGTGGTCCAGGCCCGCAGATGCAAAGAGGTCAGGTTGGAAGTGCCTTCGGCTACCTTCCTCTCCCTCTGATTCGGTTTCGAGCCCCGCGCCTGTTCCTCTACAGTGTCGGAAGATCTCGTCCCCCGAAACTCTGAACAACGTCTCGAGAAGTCACAACTAGGCGTTGCGAGTCAGAGCCCTCGAGCGGCCAGGCACAAGCGTATGGGCTACAGCGTCTTTGTCATGGGGAAGCCTGGTATGCCCAGCGATTCGACTGGCTCACCCGAGTCTTCCCAGCCAGCCTTTCGATAGAAGTCATGCGCCGTCGCGGTACTCGTGAGCTCGGCACTCCGAATGCCGCGGTCACGCAATTCCCTCTCCAGCTCTTCGAGCATCGCGGAGCTGACACCTAGACTTCGGTAGCTCGGTGAAACGTAGTTGAGGGCAATCTCAGAACCACTGATGCCGCCCACGCCGACGATCTCGCCACCGATCTCAGGTACGTAGATCGTTGCTTCGGAGCTTTGGATCCAGCTTCGCAGGGTCTCGGGTGTCTTGTTCTCCAGCCAACTGGCGATGAGACGTTCATCTCCGTGGTGATCGGCGGTACACAGCCCACGAATCGAGGCACAAAGTACTTCGCTGCAAACTGCAGCATCTTCCGTGCGTGCCTTGCGGACCTTCAGTCTCGTCTTGCGAAGGCTCATGAGGTTCAGTCGTGGCCGAACATGAAGCGCCTGGTCTCCGCCGGAGTGATGAGGTCGTTGGGAGCCGTCACGAGTGCACCTCACTCTCGAATCAGATGGAGGAGCTCACCATACCCTTCCGCCTCCATCTCCTCGACCGGCACGAAGCGGAGCGCCGCCGAGTTGATGCAGTAGCGGAGGCCGCCGTCCTGGGGTGGACCGTCGGGGAACACGTGCCCCAGATGGCTGTCTGCGTGGGTCGAGCGCACCTCCACCCGTCGCATGCCGTGGCTCGTGTCGCAGCGCTCGTTCAGGAGGTCGCTCGAGATCGGCCGCGTGAAGCTGGGCCAGCCCGAGCCGCTGTCGAACTTGTGCGACGACGCGAAGAGAGGCTCGCCCGAGACCACGTCGACATAGATCCCCGGGTCTTTGTTGTCGGTGTACTCCCCGGTGAAGGGGCGCTCGGTGCCGTCCTGCTGGGTCACCCGGTACTGCTCGGGGGTGAGTCGGGCGACGGCGTCCGGGGTCTTCTCGTAGCGGGTCATGGATGTCCTCCAAGGGGGTTCGCGCGCCGGGGGCACCGTGGGGTGCCTGACATCGCGAAGCGTGGTCGTGACACGACGCCCGGGGTCCAGGTGTCGTGGGTCGTGGGCTCCCCGCGGTTCGTGGGGAGGGTCGGGGGCGCTCCGCGGCATGTGCCGGCGGTCACGTCGCAGGCCGTCGAGGACGGGGGCGCAGGTGCCGGGGGAGTGCCTCCTGACAGTACGGTCCTCCGGCGCGGTCGGATGGGTGGCTCGGGCGCTCGCTTTCAGGGACGAAACGCCCGGCTGACATGGCAGCCCGACGCCACCCTTGGGCTATTCTTCGCCGACGCCACGTGACGTCGGCTGGCGGCGCGGAGGGCGAACGAGCGGGTGGGTGGGAGGAGACGGGAGACGATAGTGGACGAAGTACACGGATCGGGTGGCGAACCGTGGCCGGCATCGAGCTGGTCGCTGGACGCCCTCTTGGAGTCTCGCGACCGGACGGATCTCGAGCAGGAGCTCGCAGCGGTCGAAGAGCGTGTCGTTGCTTTTGCGAAGGTGCGCGAGCGCCTGAGCGACGTCGACGGCGAGGGTCTGTTGCAGATCCTGCGTGACTACGAAGAGCTCCATCTGATGATCGCCCGGCTGACGGGTTTTGCGTCGCTGTGGTTCGCTGAAGACACCCAGGCACCCGACGCCCTCGACTGTCGCAACCTGCTGCAGGCCCGCGTCACGCAGTTCTCCAACCGCGTGCTCTTCTTCCGCCTCTGGTGGCAGGAGCTGGAAGAGGAGCGCGCGACCGAGCTGCTCGACGGTGTGAAGGAGCACTCCGCCGACTACGGGTTTTTTCTCGAGGACATGCGCAGGCGCGCGCCGTACCAGCTCGACGAGGCGGCCGAGAAGATCATCAATCTGAAGAACGCCGACGGCGTGAACGCCGTGATGACGCTCTACTCCATGCTCACCAACCGGCTGACCTTCCAGCCGCCGCCCGGGCATCCCGAGGCCGGCGAAGAGGAGTGGACGCGGGACCAGCTGCAGACGCTCGCGCTCTCAGCCGACGCGAGGGAGCGGGAGTGGGCCTATCAGGAGCTCCACCGCGTGTACGACGGAGAGACGCAGATCCTGGCGCAGATGTACGTCAACCGGGTGCGCGACTGGGCCTCGGAGAACCTCGAGCTGCGCAGTTATGCGTCGCCGATCTCGGTGCGCAACGTCGCGAACGACATCAGCGACGAGGCCGTCGAGAGCCTCCTCGGCGTGATCCGGGAGCGGAGCGGCGTCTTTCGCGAGTTCTTCCGCATGAAGGCCGGCTGGCTGGGCCAGGACACGCTGCGCCGCTACGACGTCTACGCGCCGCTGCGCAAGTCCGACCGCAAGGTGGCCTACAGCGATGCGGTCGATCTCGTGCTCGCCACGTTCGAGGAGTTCCATCCCAGCGTCGGCACGCACGCCCGTCGCGTGTTCGACGAGGGCCACATCGACGTGCCGCCGCGGCCGGGCAAGCTGGGTGGCGCCTTCTGCTCGACGCCGCTGCCTCACGTGACCCCGTGGGTGCTGCTCAACTACGACGGCACCATGCGCGACGTGGCGACGCTCGCCCACGAGATGGGGCACGCGATCCACAGCATGCTGGCCGAAGAGCACTCGATCCTGACGCATCACCCGTGCCTGCCCCTTGCGGAGACCGCCTCCGTGTTTGCGGAGATGCTCATCACCGAGCGCCTCCTCGAGGCGGAGGACGATCCGCTGGCGCGCCGCGAGATCCTCGCGTCGTCGCTCGACGACATGTACGCCACCATCGCGCGTCAGGCGTACTTCGTCATCTTCGAGATCGAGGCGCATCGCGCGATCGGGGAAGGAGCCTCCGGGGGAGACCTCGAAGAGATCTACATGCAGACGCTCTCCGAGCAGTTCGGCGACGCAGTGTCGGTCAGTGACGAGTTCCGCGCGGAGTGGACCGCCATCCCGCACATCTACTCGGTGCCGTTCTACTGCTACGCCTACAGCTTCGGCCAGCTCCTCGTGCTGGCGCTCTACCAGCGCTTCCGCGAGCAGGGCGAAGCGTTCAAGGACGGCTACCTCCGCCTGCTCTCCTACGGTGGGTCCCAGCGCCCCGAGGTGGCCCTGGGTGAGCTGGGGATCGATCCGCGCGACCGCGACTTCTGGGGTGGCGGCTTCGACGTGCTCGATCGCATGCTCGCGCAGCTCGCCGACTGAGGTCTGAGCCCGGGTCGGCACTCGATATGAGTGCCGATTGCAACTAAATCGCCTGAGGGGCGTAACTCGGGTGCATGAGCCGCACCCGGCAGGAGTCCGTCACGGGCTTCGAGCACCTGATCCTGTTGGCGGTGCTGCGCTGCGATGGAGAGGCCTACGGCGTGCGGGTGCTCGAGGAGCTCCAGCAGACGGCCGGCCGGTCCACCAACCGCGCCGCGGTGTACGTCGCGCTGCGCCGGCTCGAGCAGCGGGGTCTCCTCCGAAGCTCTCTCGGTGAGCCCACCGCGGCGCGCGGAGGTCGCGCGAAACGCTTCTACGAGGTGGCGCCCCGCGGTCTGGTCGCGTTGCAGTCTCAGCGGCAGGCGCTCACGCGCATGTGGGCCGGGCTCGAGGGGCCGCTCGGCTCATGAGGGCCGTCGGCTGATGGACCGTTCGACGGTCGCACGCCACCTGGCGGATCTCCTCTGGCGGTGGAGTGCGCGCCTCCTCGGCGAGGACCTCGACGCCGAGGTTCTCGGGGATCTTCTCGAAGAACGGACGCCAAGAGGGAACGGACCGTCTCTCGGAACGGCCTTTGGCGCGCTCGTGCTGGCCCTGCAGATCCGGCTTCGGCTCCGCCCGCACCGGCGGGAGCAGCGTCGATCGCGCCTGCACTCCGCAGCTGCGGTCTGCACGCACGAGCTGCGCCACGCCTGGTGGCGCCTGCGTCGGGCCCCTCTGTTCGCGACCCTCACCCTCGGGACCCTCGTCGTGGGCGTGGCGGCCGCGCTGGCGGTCTTCGCGGTCGTGCACGGGGTGCTCCTCGAGCCCCTCCGGTTCGAGGAGCCTGAGGCGCTGGTTGCGGTGTTCACCACGGAGCGCGACGGCGCCGAGCAGCGGAACCCCTCCTCTGCTGCCGACTTCCTCGACTGGCAGCGCGCTGCGGACGATCTGGCCGAGCTGGCCGCCGCGGAGTACTGGAACCCTGCGCTCGGCGAGGGTCCGGCCGGTCGCTCTTCGGGTCACCGGCAGAAGATCGTGGGTCTGCGTGTCACCGACAACCTGCTCGAGATGTTGGGTGTGCCGCCCGAGGGGGGGCGTGTTCTGACGGCCGACGACCCCGAGAGCGCGGTTGTCCTCTCCTCGCGCACGTGGCAGCAGAGGCTCGGCGGTCGCGAGGACGTCGTCGGCAGCACCATTTCGCTGAACGGTGTCCCCCACACCGTCGTGGGGGTGATGCCGGAGTCGTTTGCTTTTCCTCCGTTCTGGGCGACGGACGCCGAGCTCTGGGTCCCCCTGCGCTTCGGACCCGACCCGGATCGCGGCGGCCGCGGCGTCCGGGTCTTCGGTCGCCTCGGGCAGGGAGTGGAGCTGGGGTCGCTGCACACTCGGCTCGGGGACGAGCAGGCCATGCTCGTCGATCGCTTTCCGGAGACGAACCGCGGCACGGGGGTGCGGGTCGAGCCGCTTCGAGAGCCGGTGGTCCGCGGGTCGCGTGACGCGCTGCGGCTCCTCGCGGCCGGAGCCCTCCTCCTGATCGGTCTGATGACCGCAAACCTCGCCGGGCTCCTGATCTCGCGCAGCTTGGAGCGCCGCCGCGATCTCGCTACCCAGCTCGTCCTGGGCGCGTCGCGCGGTCGGGTGGCGCTCGGCGTGGCCTTCGAGAGCGTGATCCTGATGTCGGTGGCTGCTCTGGTGGGTACCGGCGGCGCGGTGCTCCTGCTCCGCCTGCTCCGAGCCATGGGCCAGGGCGCCGTGCCGCGCCTGCAGGAGATTCATCTGTCGTGGGCGAGCGGCATGCTGGCGGTTGCTGCCCTCGGTGCGCTCGGGCTTTTCGCCGGGCTCCTTCCCGGGCTCAAGATTGCGCTGGACGGTGATCGTGGCTTGCGTCAGGCCGGGGGTCGTTTCGGCCGGGCCGAGGGGTGGCGCCGGACCATCGTCGCTGCCGAGGTGGCGATCACGACGACCCTTCTGCTGCTGGCCGGTTGGCTCGTGCGCAGCTTCGATCGGCTGGCCAGGGAAGACCTCGGCTTCGAAACGGCGCGTGTGGTCGGCGTCACGGTGGACCTCGCCGAAGACGCCAAGTCGCAACAGCTCGAGCAGCTGGTCGAAGAGATGCAGCGACACCCCGGAGCGGCGATCGTCGGTGCGGTCAATCACCTCCCGCTGGCCGGCGACCTGTGGCGTGGCCGGGTCTTCGCCGTGGGCACGTCGCACCCGGACGATGACGTGCGAGCGGCGCTGCGTGTCGCGACGCCGGGCTACTTCGACGCGATGTCCATGCGGCTCCTGCGCGGTCGACTCTTCGACGAGACCGATCGGGACGACAGTCAGCCGGTGGTTCTGGTCAACCGAACCCTGGCCGACGTCCTCTGGCCCGGCCGGAGTCCGGTGGGCAGTCTGCTGGCGCGGGACAGCCTCGAGAGCGACGCCGAGCCGCTTCTGGTCGTGGGTGTGGTCGAGAACGTCAAACAGGCTTCGGTGGAGGAGGCGCCGCCGCCAGAGATCTACCAGCCCTTCTCGCAGGACCCCTTTCCCTGGTTCCCGGCGGTGACGCTGGTGGTGCAGGCGGAGGTGGGGCACGACCTGACGCCGATGGAGCTGTCTCGGGCGCTGGGCGACGTACTGCCGGGCGTCGCACTGGGCCCGCCGATGGCCCTGCGGGACGTGGTGCGGCACGACCTCTACGACGAGCGGGCGAGGACCTTCGTTCTGGTCCTCTTCGCGGCGCTTTCGGTGCTGCTCGCCGTCGTCGGTCTCTTTGGCGTGGTGGCGTTTGCCGCGCACCAGCGGCAGCGCGAGCTCAGCCTGCGTCTCGCCCTCGGCAGCTGGCCGGGAGCCGTCGCCTGGCTCCTCGTGCGCGAAGGTGTGGTGTTGGCCGCGGTCGGCGCCGTGCTCGGAGGTGGCTTGGCGCTCAGCCTGGCGCCTAGGCTCGGTGCCGTCCTCTTCGAGACGTCGTCGCTCGACGCGCTGGTCTGGCTGACGGTCGCCGGCGTCGTGATCGCATTGACCTGCGCCGCCAGTCTGCCAACGGCGGTCCGCGCGAGCCGGCGAAGCCCGGCGCGGGTTCTCGACCGCCTCTAGCGGCGGCTCGAGATCAGCTCGATCTCGAAGATCAGCGTGGCCTTCGGCGGGATGCGCCCGGGCACGCCTTTTGATCCGTAGCCCAACTTGTGGGGGATCTTGAGCTTGCGCTTGCCCCCCACGCGCATGCCTCTGACGCCCATCTCCCAGCCGCGGATCACGCGCCCTTCGCCGATCTTGAACGCGAAGCCGCTCGCCTTCGATCGGTCGAAGACGCTGCCGTCTTCGAGAGAGCCGACGTAGTGCACCTGCACGAAGCTGTTGTGGCCCGCCTCTTCACCGTCACCCACCACGAGGTCCTGCATCATCAGACCCTTCTTGATCTCCGTCCACTCGCCGTCTTCGTCGGCCGCGGTCGCCAACGTCGGGAGCGAGAGTCCGAGCAGGACGAGCGCGGCCGAGAGGACGATCCGCCACAGCCGGGGTGGCAGGGTGGGAGGCTTTGGTGGGTTCATGGTGGGCTCCTTCTCGCGATCGTCGGCCGGAGGTGCGCTCGCGGCGACCGGCTACACGACCTGGGTCTTGAGGTACATCGAGGAGATCAGCTCGGAGTAGTTCTCGAGAACGACGCCGCGCCGCACCTTGAGGGTCGGCGTGATCTCACCGGCATCGAGAGAAAGCTCCTGCTCCAGCAGGCTGAACTTGCGTACCCGCTCGTGCTCGGAGAGGCGCTCGTTCACCTCGTCCACCGCCGCCTTCATGATCTTGTTGAGCGAGCTGTGGGCGATGATCTCGCGCGGCGAAAGACGCTGGAGACCTTTGGGGAGCTCTTCGAATCGGGGCACGAGAAGCGCCGTGATGAACGGGTAGCGGTCGCCCACGACCACGGCCTGGGCGATGGCCCAGTGCGCGGTGAGGAGCTGCTCGATCGGCTGCGGCGCGACGTTCTTGCCGCCGCTCGTGATGAGCAGGTCCTTCTTGCGATCGGTGATGAAGAGGAAGCCGTCGTCGTCGAGGTGACCGATGTCGCCGGTGTGAAACCAGCCCTCTTCGTCGACGACCTCCGCCGTGGCGTCGGGGTTCTCCCAGTAGCCCTTCATGAGGCCCGGGGTTTTGGCGAGGATCTCGCCGTCGTCTGCGATGCGCAGGTCGACGCCCTGAACGGCTTTGCCCACCGAGCCCAGCCGGCTCGCAGCCGGAGAGTTCACCGCGAGCACGGGCGCCGTCTCCGTGAGCCCGTATCCCTGGAACAGCCGGATCCCGACGGCGTCGAAGAACTGTCCGACCTCGGGTGAGAGTGGCGCACCGCCGGAGATCGCGAGGCGGAGCCTGCCGCCGAAGCGCTCTTTGATCTTCCGGTACACGAGTCGGTCGGCGGCGGCGCGCTGGGCACCGAGGATCGGACCCACGAAGCGCCCCTGGGCCGCACTCGCGTGCCGCTCGCCGACGCGGAGCGCCCAGTTGAAGATGCGCTGCTTGTTCGGCGTCTCCTTCTGCATGCTCGACGAGACACGGAGGTAGGCCCGCTCGTAGAGCCGCGGCACCGACGTCAGCACGGTCGGGCGGACCTCACCCAGGAGGGGCGGCACCTTCTCGAGAGAGGCGGCGTAGTGGATGCGAACGCCACGGTGGAAGAACAGGTAGTCGACCGTGCGCTCGAAGACGTGGGAGAGGGGGAGGAACGACAGCGCCACGTCCTGATCGGTGATCGGGAAGAGGTCCCTGCACGCCATGACGTTCGAGACGAAGTTGGCGTGCGTCAGCATCACGCCTTTCGGATCGCCGGTCGTTCCGGACGTGTAGATGATGCTGGCCAGGTCTTCGGGCTGGACCCTCCCGCGGAAGCGCTCGAGCGGGACGATGGACCGCTGCTCGGCTCCTTCCGCCAGGAGCGGAACCAGACTCAGACCGGCGCCCTCCACGCCGTCGTCCATGGCGACGCACTGGGCCTGCCGCGTCAGGGAGTCGAGGATGCCCTGCAGGGTCTCCCACTTCTGCTTCGTGCTGAAGAAGATCCAGTCGGCACCCGAGTTGCGCAGGATGAACGCCACCTCCTGCGGCCGCACGGTCGGGTAGATCGGCACCGGGACGGCACCGAGCAGGTGGCACGCGAAGTCGACGATGTGCCATTCGGGCCGGTTCTCCGAGAAGATCGCGACCCGCGTTCCGGCGCGGACGCCGCGCGCCTCGAGGGCGATGGCCAGCGCGTGAACGCTTCCCAGGAAGTCGCTCGTGGAGAGCACTTCGGTGCGCCTCTGACGCTTGATCGCGAGGAGGTTGGGGCGCCCCGCCGAGTGGTCGAGGACATGGAAGACGAGATCGGAGAGCGTCTGCACCGAGCACCCGGGGGATCGTTTTGCGAACGTCGACGATACCACGCAGCGGAGTGCGCCGGACTCAGTCGCGGGCGCCGAAGAGTGCGGTTCCGATGCGCACGTGGGTCGCTCCCTCCTCGATCGCGACCTCGTAGTCGCCGGACATCCCCATGGACAGGAAGCGCGGCGGATCCGGGGTCTCCCACGTGTCCTGGAGACGGTGGAGCAGCTCGCGCAGGCGCTGGAACCACGCGCGCGCCTCCGCCTCCGTTTCGCTTCGGGGTGGGATCGCCATGAGCCCCGCGAGCTGGACGTGCTCGAAGGTGGCGACCTCGCGGGCCGCGTCGGCGAGCTCAGCCTCCAGAAAGCCGTGCTTGCTCTCTTCGGCCCCGAGATTCACTTCGAGAAAACACGCGGCGGGCCGTGCCCGGTCGGTACAGTGGCGATCGAGGGCACGCGCGATCTTGAGACGGTCGACCGCGTGGAACGTGTCGAAGATCGCGGCGGCGCGCTTCACCTTGTTCGACTGCAGGGGGCCGATGAAGTGCCAGCGCACGTCGGGCGGCAGGAGCGGGCGGTTCGCCTCGCCGCTCTGCACCTGGTTCTCCGCGAAGTCGCGCAGCCCGGCGTCGTACGCCGCACGCAGGCGGTCGGCCGGCTGCCGCTTGCACGCGCCGAGCACGTGCACCTCGGACGGGTCGCGGCCCGAGCGCTCACACGCGCGCCGGACACGCTCCTGGATGTCGCGCCACGCGCTCGCCGCGCGCCCTGGGCTCATGGCGACTAGGTGTCAGCCGGATCGATGTAGAGCTGACGGCCGCATCCGCACGCGACGAGCTCGTTCGCGGCGCGCAGCTGCACCACCACCTGTGGGCGGATCGCATAGTTGCACGCGCTGCAGCGCCACTGCGACGGGCCGCTCCTCTCGACGGGCTCGATCTTCGCCAGCGGCTTGCCCTGATGGCGGTCGTAGAGGCGCTGGTAGGCCAGGAGGAGAGGCTTCGGCAGCTTGGCGCGGAGTACGTCGGCTTCGGCTTCGAGCCGGTCGATCTGCTCGGCGACCTGCGGCTTCTCCTCTTCCCACTTCTGCATCTCGACCTGGTACTGGCCGTCGATCGCCTCGAACTCCTGCTGGACTTCGGCCTTCTGGGAGTTGGCGGACTCGATCTCCTCGAGCGCGGCGATGGCGACGTCTTCGAACTCGGACGCCTTCGTCTTCGCTCCGTCGATCTCGCTCAGCAGCGCACCGTACTCACGCTGGGTCGTGACCTGGGAGATCTGCTGCTGGTAGTGGCTCGCCTTCTCGCGGGCTTCGGCGGCACTGCCTTCGGCGGCGCGGCGCTCCTGCTCAGCCTGGGCGACACGCTCATCGCACTCGTCGATGAGTGCCTTCTTCTCGGTGTACTGCTCGTGCAGCTCCTGCATCGACTCAGGCACACCGCTGAGCCTGCGCCGCGCGTCGTCGAGCTGCTCGAGGACGCTCTGAAGCTCGACCACCGTGTCGAGGTGCCGAGCGGACGTGGGTGATTCCTGAACCGTCAGGATGCCTCCCTTGAGGGCTAAAGCGTGGGCCCACCTGGATTCGAACCAGGGACCTACCGGTTATGAGCCGGCTGCTCTAACCGCTGAGCTATGGACCCTTGGGGCCCCATGTCTTGAGGGGCCTCAGTATAGCGTGCGGTCTAGAGGGGCGAAAGGGCGGATCTGGTGGTGCGAAGGGTCAGAGACCCATGACCTGCGCGTCGCCGTCGGCGAGGCTGCGGACGAGCTCGTCGCGGAAGTAGTCGGTGCTCTCGCGTACCGACGCGTCGATGCGCTCCTCGTACATCCGACGCGAGCGATCGATGTCGTCCCGCAGCTGCTCGTAGATGTTCCCCTGGAGGCGACCCTCTTCGATCTGCTCTTCGTTGTAGAGCTTGATCTCGCTCACGAGCAGGCGCGCGAGTCGGCGGGCCTCGTCGTGCAGCGGACCGTCGGGTGTCGGGGCGCCCGCGGGCTCCCCTTCGTCGAGGCCGCCGGTGAACGCCCAGCCCGGACCCTCGTCCAGATCGTCCGGCGGCAGCACCTCGTTGGGACCGGCCTGTCCGCTCGCGGCCGGTGGCTCGACGGCGGGCGGCTCCGGGGACGGGGGCTCCACGGCCGGAGGCGGTGTGACGGGTGGCGGTGCCGGGAACGGGCTGGGAGGGCCTTCGGGCTGGGGCGGTAGATCGGTGGGGCGGATGACCTGCGTCTGCAGGCTCGAGAAGGCGCCGCTCGTGGACGCCTCGTCGGAGCCCGCCGGCTCGTCCGCTGCTTCTGCGGTGGTCTCTGGGGCGGGCTCCTCGTCGCGCGTCTCGCCCTCGGAGCTCTCGAGGGCGCTCATCTCGTCGTAGACGCTGGTGCGCGGCGGATCGTCCTCGGCGTCCCCTTCCTTGCGGCCCCAGAGTCCGGCGCCCGCCGCCAGCGCTGCGCCTGCGGCAGCCCCGGCCTTCTTCGCCATGCCGAACAGGGAACCTTCTCCCTCGGGTGCGCCGTCGCCGGGAAGATCCGGAGCGCGGAGCACCGGTGCGCGACCGGCGTCCCCTTCGTCCGGGTCGGCAGCGGTCGCGTCGTCCTCGGCGTCCGGTGCTGCGTCGACCGCGTCAGCGGACTCGTCCTCCGGCGCGTCCTGGGTGTCGTCATCCTCCGGGCTCGCTGCGACCTCGGCGTCGCTGGCGGGCGCTGCGTCGACGGACGCCAGCGGAATCGGCTCGGTGATGTCCTCCGGGTCCCGCTCGTCTTCGGCGGCTTCGAGCGGTGCGTCCTCGGTCTCCGTCTCCTCGGACGCGGTCTCGTCTGCTGCGTCGTCGTCCGACTCGTCCGGAGCGTCCGCCTCGAGGCTCGCGACCCCGGCGGCGAGCGTCGGAACCGCCACGGTGTGCACTGGCGAAGGCTCCTCGATCGGGTCTTCGGCGACCTCCGCGGTGACCTCCTCGGCATCGCTCTCGTCGGCGGTCGCGGGTGATGCGTCGGCATCGGCGACATCGCGAAGGGTGCTGGCCGGGCGCAGCGAGCGCAGCGGCAGCGTCTCGAGGCACTGGGACGCGGTGTAGGTCAGAATCTGCAGAGCTTCGACCTCGATGGTCTCGTCGGTGCTGCGGTCGGCGTACAGGAGCGCGGGCACCTCGTCCCGGAGCACCATGGGAACGAGGATGCCGTGCGCGGGTGCCTCGGAGCCGAGGGCCGCGGCGAGCGGCTCGCAGTCGTCGCCGGTCAGTTGGACCGGCGCGTGCGTCTCCTGCGCGTCGTTCCAGGGCGCGCGGCTGGGCAGCTCCAGGTCGAGGCCCTCGTGAGCCTCGGCGAAGCCGGTGCTGCTCCAGACGCGCAGGCCTTCGGGCGTGGCGAGGAGCAGGGCGGTGCGGTGTGCAAACGAGCCCGACACCTCGAGGAGGCGGGCGAGGATCTCTGCCTGGGAGTCCGCGCCGTCCAGCGAGGCCATGGCGGCGCGCAGGTCGCGCAGGTCACGTGCCGGGGTCGGCTCGGGGGCGGGCGCCGCCGCTTCGGCGTCTTCCCGGTAGGACTCGACGAGCGCCAGGAGCTCTTCGCCGGTCTGCTCGAGGCGGCGCGCAATCTCGGTGCGCAAGGCGTCGAAGCCACTCTCCATCACACGTCCTCCCGAAACCGCAGCGCCGGTGCGGGACAGGGTGTCTCGAACTGAGGTGAGAGCCCCCTCGCTGCAGCCAATCGAAACCCGGGCGGGATCGTCCACCCGAGCCGTCTATTCTCTGCGGCCAGAAGAGGGGTGTCAAGCTCTGTCACCGGCGCTAAGTGCTCTCTCGCAAGCGTTTAGCAGCCTTCGAGAGTGCATCGCGTCACCCTCGCCGGGGGTCTTTGCCCGGTGGTATACTCAGCGGCTCTTGCACAACTCCCATTCTCGTCCGGGCACCGGCCCGGCGACGCTTTTGACCACGAAGGAGCGGTTCATGAAGAACGTGCTGCCGGTGTGCGCCGGCTTGGCCCTTGTCCTTGGCTCGCTTGCAGCCTGCGGGCCCACCGAAGAAGAGATCATGGCGCAGCAGCGCGCCGAGGAGTGGACCGCCGTCGGCGAGGCCCGCGACGCCCTGCAGGCTCTGCGCGACGAGGCCAACGCCATCCAGGCGAAGGTCGACCAGGGCGCCGAGGCGCTCGAGCTCGACGAGGAGGGTTTTGCCGCCCTCCAAGAGGAGCTCACTGCCAAGATCGAAGAAGTGAACGGCGCCGCCGACTCCTTCTCCGGCCAGCTCGTCCAGTTCATCAACAACGGTGTCGACCAGGATCTCGAGGAGAGCCAGGAGCACCTCGACGCGATCCGCATGAAGAGCTCCGAGGACCTCCTCCTCGCAGCCGACTACGTGCAGCGGGGCGGCGACTACCGCCGGGCCGTGCAGATCTTGGAGACCCAGGCGCAGTTCGACACCGACAACGCCGAGCTCGCCGAGAAGCTGGCGTACTACAAGGACTGGCGCTACATCACGAAGGAGCGCTTCGACCAGCTCAAGAAGGGCATGACGCAGCAGGAGGTTCGGGACACCATCGGTGTGCCGTACCACCGCAACGTGCGGGACTACCCGGAGCAGAAGTCGGAAGGCTGGTTCTACCAGAAGGACAAGGACGGCCCGGACGCCGGGGAGGCGACCGCCGTCTTCTTCCGCAAGAGCGGCGGAGAGTGGAAGGTCACCCAGCTGATGTGGGAGGCCCAGTAGGCCGTCCACCGTCCCTTGACGAAATCCCGACTCAGCCACATGATGATGAGCCGCACCGCCGGCTCGAGGCCGGTGAGCTGCGTCCACCAGGGCAGAATTCAAGCGAAGTGAGGTGATTGCTCAACATGCCCGTCGTTCAGGTTCGTGATGACGAGAGTTTCGAGAACGCGCTGCGCCGCTTCAAGCGCAAGTGTGAGAAGGAAGGTATTCTCACCGAGTTGAAGAAGCGCCAGCACTTCGAGAAGCCGTCCGTCAAGCGCAAGCGCCAGGACCTCCAGGCTCGCAAGAAGATGTTGCGGAAGCTCGCGGAGGAGCGGCGACTCGGTCTGCGCTGACAGCGTCGTCCGAAAACGAAGAGACGGGAGTGGCTTGCCACTCCCGTTTTGCTTTGGGAGGCATCGTCCGTGACCCAGAGTCGGCCAGGATCCTCGGCCCCTGCGGAGCCTTTGGCCTCCGCAGCGGTAGAGAGCTCCGCCTTCGCGAGCGAAGAGACGCTCGAAGCGCTGCAGTACTTCGAGACCCTCGAGCTCGTGGCGGCCTTCGCGCGAACCGATCTCGGGCGGCAGCAGGTCCGCGACCTGCGTCCGAGCACGGATCCCCACGACCGTCGGCACGGCTTCGAGGCCCTGCAGCAGGTCCAGACCGAGGACGGCCCCCTCGTACCGTCGCTCGAGATCGACTTCGCACCGCTGCGCGCGCACCTCGCGGCCGAGCGCGTCGAGCTGGAGGTGGAGGACCTGCTCGCCGTCGGCGCGCTGCTGACGGTGACCGAAGAGCTCCTCGATGCGCTCGCCGGCGAGCACGTTCTCGGTGCGGAGGCGGCCCGGATCCGCGCGTCCGAAGCGGAGGAAGAGGAGCGCGAGGAGCTGCGGCCGCTGCGCGAGCTGCGCGACCAGGTGCGGCGCGTGCTCGACTCCCGCGGCCGTGTGCGCGACGACGCCTCCCCGCGGCTCCAGTCGCTGCGCCAGCGCGCCCGGTCGGAGCGCGACTCGCTCTACTCCACGCTCTCGCGCTACACCCAGGAGCACGCCGCCAACCTCGCCGAGGACACCGTCACGTCGCGCGACGGGCGACTGTCGGTGCTCCTGTCGGCAGGCAGCCGGGGTCGCATGCCGGGTCTGGTGCACGGCCGCTCCGGAACGGGGAAGAGCTTCTACTTCGAGCCGATGGAGGTGGTCGAGGCGAACAATGCCCTCCAGGCCGCGACCTCCGAGGAGGACGCCGAGCGCCGGAGGCTCGTGCGGGAGCTCGAGGTGGCCGCGGTCCGGCGGTCGGCGGCGCTCGCCACGCGGCTCGCGCTGCTCGCCTGGGTCGACGCGCTCCAGGCCGCGGTGCAGTTCGCGGAGCAGGCGCGCGGTGTCCTGCCCCACCTGGGTGCGGAGCGCGTGCGCATCCTGGGCCATCGGCATCCACTGCTCGAGCCGGCGCTCGCGACCCTGCGGGAGAACGTCCTCGGGGTCAGTCAGACGGTGGAGCGCCTGGTGCCGCTCGACCTCGACTTCGCCGAGGACCGGGTCCTCGTGATCACGGGTCCGAACGCAGGCGGCAAGACCGTGGCGCTCAAGTCGCTGGGCCTGGTCACCGCGCTCGCGTACGCCGGGCTTCCCGTGCCGGCGCTGGAGGGGACCCAGCTGCCGTGGGTCGAGTGCCTCGTGGCGGCGGTCGGAGACGAGCAGAGCCTTCTCGAAGGCCGCTCCACCTTCAGCGCGCAGCTTCTGGGCATCAAGCACGCGCTCGAGCGCGCCGGGAGCCGGTCGCTCATCCTGCTCGACGAGGTCGGCTCGGGAACGAACCCGGAGGAGGGATCGGCGCTCGCCTGTGCCCTGCTGGAAGAGCTCGCGGCGTCGGAATCTCTGGCTCTGCTCACCACCCACCTCGTGCCGGTGGCGGCACTCGCGACGGAGCTCGACCAGGCGCGCAGCATGGCCATGGAGTTCGACGCCGATGCGGGGTTCCCCACCTTCCAGCTCGTGTCCGGTGCCCCGGGAGGGAGCCACGCTCTCGAGCTGGCCGTGCGCCTCGAGCTTCCGGAGCGTCTGCTGCGACGGGCCGACGAGCTGCTGGGCGCGGAGCACCGGAAGCTGCGCTCGCTGATCGCCGAGAACGAGGCGCTCCAGAAGGAGCTCGGGGAGCGGGCGGCGGCGCTTCAGTCGGAGCACGCAGAGGTGGCGCGGCGCACGGAAGAGCTCGGAGAGCGCATCGAGTCGTTGGAGGCCCAGCGCAGGAAAGTGCGGGAGGAAGCGCAACGCGAGGTGGACGCGTTCAAGGCCGAGATCCGCGGCGCCTTCGACGCCGAGGCGGCGCAGCTGAAAGAAGAGCACGAGAGGGGTCGGCGCAAGGAGCTCGGGCGTCGCGCCGCGCAGCGCATCTTCGAGCGGTCGGAGCCGAAGCTCCCCGAGGTCGCTCCGGACCGCAGCGGGCCGAGTGGACCTCCCGAGGTCGGCGACCCGGTGCGCCACAAGGCGCTCGGCTGGCAGGGGGTTCTGGAGTCTCTCGACGGCGACAAGGCGGTCGTCTCCGCTTCCGGCAAGAAGTTGCGCTGTCGTCTCGGCGAGCTCGAGCGCACCCGCGCGGCCAAGCCCAAGGCGAAGAAGAGGTCGGCGCGCACGAAGGTCGTGGCGCGGGCCGCGTCCCACGTCTCCGAGATCAACCTCATCGGCAAGCGCGTCGAGCCGGCCATTGCCGACCTCGACGCGTATCTCGACCACGCCACGCTGGGCGGGCTCGAACGGGTCCGCGTGATCCACGGCCACGGCTCCGGTACATTGCGCAATGCCGTGCGTGAGTTTCTGGGCAGCCACCCCGCCGTCGCGTCCCACGCTCCGGGTGAGCCGAGCGAAGGAGGCAACGGTGCCACCGTCGTCTTCCTGCGCGGCTGAGCCGGTCGGGGCCGCGGTTTGAGTGCCATCCGCCTCAACCCGGATTTCGTGCAGGCGGTGCGCGACGCCATCGACCCCGTCGATCTCGTGCAGCAGTACACCGAGCTCACGGAGCGTGGTGGCCGCTGGGTGGGCCTCTGTCCGTTCCACCAGGAGAAGACCCCGTCGTTCTCGATCGACGCCGACCAGGGGCTCTACTACTGCTTCGGGTGCGGGAAGGGTGGCGACGCGATCAAGTTCCACATGGAGCTCACGGGCGACGACTTCGCCAGCACGATGGAGGCGCTGGCACAGCGCTACGGCGTGCCGCTCCCCGAAGCCGACGCGAGCGCTGCGCGCTACGACGCCGGGCCGGGCCGAGCTCTCGACGCCGCGCAGGAGTTCTTCCAGGCACAGCTGCGCAAGGCGCCGCCCGTGCTCGACTACCTGAAGCGTCGCAAGATCCCCGAAGAGACGGTGAAGGCGTTCGAGATCGGCTACGCGCCCGACAGCTGGCAGGCGCTCCTCGACGACGTCGGCCGCAGGATCCAGAGCCGAGACCTCGAGCGCGCGGGCCTCGTCGCGCGACCGAAGTCGGGGGCCGACCGGCTCTACGACCGGTTCCGACACCGGCTCATGTTTCCCATCCGCGGCGCGACCGGGCAGCTGCTGGGCTTTGGTGGCCGCACCCTCGGCGACGATCGTGCGAAGTACATCAACACCGCCGAGACCGAGCGCTTCCAGAAGAGCTTCGTGCTGTACGGACTGCACCTCGCGCGGCGTCACATGCGCGAGCGCGGCCAGGCAGTGCTCACCGAGGGCTACTTCGACGCGATCGCCGTGTCGCTCGCCGGCTACCCGAACGCGGTCGCCTCCATGGGGACGTCACTGACGCAGCAGCAGGTGAAGCTGCTCGCGCGCTACGCCGAGACGGTGATCGTGGCCTACGACGGCGACCGCGCCGGGGAAGAGGCGGGGCGCAAGGCGCTGCCGCTGCTCCTGGCGGCCGGGCTCGACGTACGTCGCGCGCGGTTCCCTGCCGGGCAGGACCCCGACTCTCTGCGCTGCGACCATGGGCCGGACGCTGTGACCGAGATCCTCGACGACGCGCCCGATCTCGTGGAGCTCGAGATCGAGCGACTGTGCACGGGCGCGCGGTCTCCGCAGGAGGTGTCGCGCGCGAGTCAGGCGATCCGCGATCTGCTCCAGCCGATTCGCGAGCGCGTGCTGCGCTACGCGTACGGACGTCGCGCGGCGGACCGCCTCGACGTGCCGGTCGATCTGCTCCTCGACGATGAGCGCGGCGAGAGCGGACGGCGGCGCGCGCAGCCCACGGTGAGGCAGGTCAAATCTCTCGAAGAGCGGGTGCTCCAGCTGCTCCTCCAGGGGGCCACCCCGCCAGACCCGCTGCCCCCACCGGAGGTGTTTTTCGACGCCGAAGCACGCGAGATCTATCGGGCGATCCTCACCTCGCTGGAAGCTCATGAGTCCATTGAAGATGCGGGTTCCAAGGCCGTCGTTTCCAAGCTCGAAGCGGCCAGTCCGGCTATTGACCGTGTCGCGTCGCTTTTGCTAGAAGACGCGTCTGATTTAAACGTTGGAGAGTTGAAACGGGCCTTGGTCGAATTGGAGCGTCGCAGCGCGAAGCAACGTCTTCGAAGCTTGGCGCGCCAGATGGCCACCGCGGAGAGTTCTGGAGACCTCGAGCTGCTCGAGCGTCTTCTGCAGGAAAAAGCCGCGCTCACACGAACCATGCATTCCGATCCGGAACGAGAATGACGAAACGTTGGTGTGACCTTCCTGCGGCTCTGGGCGTCAAGGTGACTGTTTCCCTGGTCGATTCCTCTGGAGGGCTCCGTTGAGTAAGGCAAGCACCCTCGCCGCCGAACCCGTTCCCGTAGAAAAGCGCTACACCTCCGTCCGTCAGCTCGTCGAACAGGGGCGTGAGAAGGGGTACCTTCTCCGCGACGAGGTCATGGACCAGCTGCCGGATGAGGTGGCGGGTCAGGACGAAGAGCTCGGCGCGATCCTCGAGCGCTTCACCGAGCTCGAGATCGGGCTGATCGCGCGGCCCGCGCGGCACTGCAACCAGGCCGACCTCGAAGAGCCGTCCGAGACCTTCGAGAAGAAAGAGACGGAGCCCAACGAGTTCCACCTCGCGCAGCAGGACAAGACGAACGACCCGGTGCGCATGTACCTGCGCGAGATGGGCACGGTGCCTCTGCTCGATCGCGAAGGTGAGGTCGAGATCGCGCAGCGCCTCGAGCGCGGCGAGTGGATGATCTACGAGGCGCTGTGCGACAACCCGGTCGTGCTCAAGGAGCTGTTGCGCCTCAACGAGCTCGCTCAGAAGGACCCGCGCCTCATGCGCGAGCTGCTGACCGAAAGCAGCGATCAGCGTCTCGACTCGAAGGCTGCCGAGAAGGTCAAAGGCAACCTCAAGATCTTCGATCGCATCGCCAAGCACGACAAGGCGATCCAGCGCCTGCTCAAGAAGCAGAAGCGGTACAGCCCGAACGGCGACCGCTACCTGGAGGTGGAGCGCGAGATCGACCGCGAGCTCGGCAAGATCGCGAAGGACATCCGCTCGATCGACGTCAACCTGCAGACGCGCAACCGCATGGTCGATTTCCTCAAGGAGATCGACCGCGAGCTGTCGCGCTACGACCGCGACATCCGGCGCGCTCGCCTTGCACTCGAGCGCGAGGGCAACAAGGAGCTCCAGGCTCTCCACCGCCGGCGCATCGCGAAGTACCGCGGCCGGCTCAAGGACATCGAAGAGCGCTACGGCACGACGCGCGCACAGGTCGCCAACACGATCAAGAAGGTGCGCCGTGGCGAGGCCCTCTGCGAGCAGGCGAAAGAAGAGCTCATCGTCGCCAACCTCCGCCTGGTGGTGTCGATCGCCAAGAAGTACACGAACCGCGGTCTGCAGTTCCTGGACCTCATCCAGGAGGGCAACATCGGCCTCATGAAGGCGGTCGAGAAGTTCGAGTACCGCCGCGGTTACAAGTTCTCGACCTACGCCACGTGGTGGATCCGGCAGGCCATCACGCGGGCGATCGCCGACCAGGCGCGCACGATCCGCATCCCGGTGCACATGATCGAGACGATCAACAAGCTCACGCGCACCAGCCGCTCGCTCGTGCAGGAGCTGGGGCGCGAGCCCACGGCGGCCGAGATCGGCGAGCGGATGGACCTCGAGACCTCGAAGGTGCGCAAAATCATGAAGATCGCGCAGGAGCCGATCTCCCTCGAGACGCCGATTGGCGAAGAGGAAGACTCGCACCTCGGCGACTTCATCGAAGACAAGAACGCGCAGTCGCCGATGGACTCGGTGATCGGTGCGAGCCTGAAAGAGCAGACCGGCGAGGTGCTCGGCAGCCTGACCCCGCGCGAGGAGCTCGTGCTGCGGATGCGCTTCGGCGTCGGTGAAGGCACGGAGCACACCCTCGAGGAGGTCGGTCGCTCGTTCAACGTCACGCGCGAGCGCATTCGTCAGATCGAGTCCAAGGCCCTGCGGAAGCTGCGTCACCCGCGCCGCGCCGATCAGCTTCGGCCCTTTGCCGACGGGGTCTGAACGGGGTTCTCCTACCCGTGGTCGCCATTGACAGGCCGCGAGAGTTGACCTTAGAGTCTATGGCCCTGCAGGGCCTCCCTGTGCGCTCGTGTTCCTCGGTAGCTCAATGGTAGAGCGTTCGGCTGTTAACCGAATGGTTGGGGGTTCAAGTCCCTCCCGAGGAGCCATCCTCCCCTCCCGCACAGCTCGCGAGGCACGGTCTCGGTCTCGTACCGCTCCCGCTTTCAATTCAGACGCTCGGCTTCTCTTCTTTCCACATGCCCCGAAGGGCCGGTAGTTCGACACCGCTCCCCTTCCTCATCTCGTCCGCCGCGAAGATTCGGCCTCAGGAGCCTCGAGAATGACTACAGCGCTGCCCTCGTCTCGTCGCCTGGAGATGCAGATTCCCGAAGCCAACCGGCGCGCCAATCTGCCGCCCGCGCGCCTCGTCGAAGACGCGCTGGCTCGCGGAGAAGCCGTGCTCGCCGCCGAAGGCCCCTTGCTCGCGACCACGGGCTCGCACACCGGCCGCTCGCCCAACGACCGCTTCCTCGTGCGTGGTGCGGAGATCGAGGGCGAGATCGACTGGGGCAAGGTCAACAAGCCCATCGAGCCCGAGGCGTTCGACCGCCTCTACGCAGAGGCTGCCGACTACATCCAGAGCAACGCGGTGTACGTGTTCGAAGGCTACGCCGGGGCGCACGAAGACTCGCGCATCAAGGTCCGCGTGATCACCCAGCGAGCCTGGCACAACCTGTTCGCGCGCAACATGTTCCTGCGCGAAGAGGACCCTGCGAAGCTCGAAGGGTTCGAGCCCGACTTCACGGTGATCGACATCCCGACGCTTCAGGCCGATCCCGAGCGCGACGGCACGAACAGCTCCACGTTCGTCCTGCTCGACCTCGAGCGCCGCACGGCGCTGATCGGCGGCACCGAGTATGCCGGCGAGATCAAGAAGAGCATCTTCGCGGTCATGAACTACATGCTGCCGAAGGCGGGTGTCCTCAGCATGCACTGCTCCGCGAACTACGGCGCAACGCGGGACGACGTGGCGCTCTTCTTCGGCCTGAGCGGCACCGGCAAGACGACCCTGTCGGCGGATCCCGAGCGCACGCTCATCGGCGACGACGAGCACGGCTGGGGTGACGAAGGCGTCTTCAACATCGAAGGCGGGTGTTACGCGAAGACGATCCGCCTCGATCCCGAGGCCGAGCCGGCGATCTACGCCACGACGCGTCGCTTCGGCACAGTGCTCGAGAACGTCGTGTGTGACCCGGTCACCCGCGCGCTCGACCTCGACGACGACTCGCTCACCGAGAACACGCGCTCCAGCTACCCGATCACGCACCTCGACCACGTCGACCTCGGCGGCGTCGCCGGCCATCCCAAGGTGGTCGTCTTCCTGACGTGCGACGCCTTCGGCGTTCTGCCCCCGATCAGCCGCCTGAGCGAGGCGCAGGCGATGTACCACTTCCTGTCGGGCTACACCGCGAAGGTCGCCGGCACCGAGCGCGGTGTCACCGAGCCGAGCGCCACGTTCAGTGCCTGTTTCGGCGCTCCCTTCATGCCTCTGCCGGCCACCCGCTACGCCGAGATGCTCGGCGAGAAGGTGAGCCAGCACGGCGCCAAGGTCTTCCTGGTGAACACGGGCTGGACGGGTGGGCCGTACGGCACGGGCGAGCGCATGTCGCTGCGCGTCACACGCCGCCTGGTCTCCGCCGCCCTCTCCGGAGAGCTCGACGCGGCCGAGTGGGTGGTGCACCCCGTCTTCGGCCTGGACATGCCGAAGGCCGTCGAGGGTGTCGAAGCTCGCCTCCTCGACCCGCGCAGCACGTGGGCGGATGCGGCCGCCTACGACGCGCAGGCGCAGCGCCTCGCGCAGATGTTCCGCGACAACTTCGAGGCGTTCGAGGCCTCGGCGTCGGACGCGATTCGGGCGGCGGCGCCGAAGGGGTAGCGGCGGAGCGCCCGCGGTCGAGATCAGAGGCGTCGTGGCGGCCCGGTGCGGGATCAGATCCCATCCGGGGGACGCCTCGGGATTCCGGGTGTGAAGAAGGGGCCCTCGGCTGGACGTCGTCGGCTCGGTCGGTCCCGGACTTCAAGACGTTGTGCTGGCGCCGCCGACGCCTGAACCCCCCGGACGGGATCTGATCCCGCTCCGGTCGACCGGGATGGGCAGCTGCGACGTCCGGGAGCTCGGAGAGACGCAGTCCAGGAGCTGTGAACGAAACGCTGGGCTCTTCTGTCGCTTCCGCGGGGGTGGGATCCAGTGTGGAAGACAGGAGCTCGTGTGGCGGCCGGCGCCGCTCGGAGCCCCGGTTCATGGGTGCAGGCCGTGGGTCCGTCCCGTAGACTCCAGGGCTCCGAACCCTAGACAGATCTGCAGCCGAGACGATCCCCACCAGCGCCGGGCTGCCGCGTGATTCGAGGAGACTCCGATGATCCCCACCAAGCCCGAACTCTCCGCCCGCGCGCACGTCCGCGACCTGGCGAGCTACCAGGAGATGTACCGCCGCTCGATCGAGTCGCCCGACGAGTTCTGGATGAAGCAGGCCGAGCTGCTCGACTGGTACAGCCCGCCGCTCACCGCGGGTCGGTGGGACTACGACCACGTCGACTTCGCCTGGTACGAGGGAGGCCAGCTCAACGCCTGCACCAACTGCGTCGACCGCCATGCGGCCAGTGCCCCCGACCGCACGGCTCTCATCTGGGTGGGCGACGAGCCCGGCAACTACACCCACATCAGCTACCAGCAGCTGCTGCGCGAAGTGTGTCGGATCGCCAATGTCCTCAAGGCGCACGGTGTGCGCAAAGGCGACCGGGTGTGCATCTACCTGCCGATGGTGCCCGAGCTGGCGTACACCATGCTGGCCTGTGCGCGCATCGGTGCCATGCACTCGATCGTCTTCGCCGGCTTCTCGGCCGAGAGCCTGCGCCAGCGCATCGTCGACGCCTCCTGCAAGGTGCTGGTCACGGCCAACGAAGGCATGCGCGGCGGGCGGTCGATTCCGCTCAAGGCGACGTCGGACGAGGCCTGCGAGAACCTGCCGTTGGTCGAGAAGATGCTGGTGGTGAAGCGCACCGACACCGAGGTGCCCATGCAGGAGGGCCGCGATCTCTGGATGCACGAAGAGACCGCCAAGCAGCGGCCGACTGCGCCGGCCGAGCGGATGGACTCCGAAGACCCTCTCTTCGTTCTCTACACCTCGGGCTCCACCGGCAAGCCCAAGGGCCTGCTGCACACCACCGGGGGCTACCTGGTCTACGCCAGCATGACCCACCGGCTGATCTTCGACTACCACGAAGACGACATCCACTTCTGTGCCGCCGACATCGGCTGGATCACCGGCCACAGCTACATCGTCTACGGGCCGCTCGCCAACGGCGCCACCAGCGTCATGTTCGAGTCGGTGCCGACCTATCCGGATCCCGGGCGCTACTGGCAGGTGGTCGACGACATCGGCGCGACGATCTTCTACACGGCGCCGACCGCACTCCGTGCCATCGAGCGCGAGGGTGACGACTGGGTGAAGAAGTACAGCCGCAAGTCTCTGCGCGTTCTCGGCTCGGTGGGTGAGCCAATCAACCCCGAGGTCTGGGAGTGGTACCACGACGTCGTCGGCGAAGGCCGCTGCGCCGTGGTCGACACCTGGTGGCAGACCGAGACGGGCGGCATCATGATCAGCCCGCTGCCGGGGGCGACTCCGGCGAAGCCTGGCTCGGCGACCTTGCCGTTCTTCGGTGTGCAGCCGCTGCTGGTGGACGAGGAGGGCAAGGAGCTGGAGGGCAACGACGTGTCCGGCAACCTCTGCCTCCGGGGCTCCTGGCCCGGCCAGGCGCGCACCATTTTCGGCGATCACGCGCGCTACCGCGAGACCTACTACACGACCTTCCCGGGCTACTACTTCACGGGCGACGGCTGCCGCCGCGACGAAGACGGCTACTACTGGATCACCGGCCGCGTCGACGACGTGCTCAACGTCTCGGGACATCGCATGGGTACGGCGGAAGTCGAGTCGGCGCTGGTTGCGCACGACGCCGTCGCCGAGGCCGCGGTGGTCGGCTTCCCGCACGACATCAAAGGCACCGGGATCTTCGCCTACGTCATCCTCAATCACGAGGCCGAGGAGGAGGACCCGGAGGAGATCGTCGGCGCTCTGCGCCAGCAGGTGCGAACGGTGATCGGTCCGATCGCGACCCCGGATCGCATTCAGATCACCCCGGGCCTGCCAAAGACGCGCTCCGGCAAGATCATGCGCCGCATTCTCCGCAAGATCGCGGAGTCGGAGTACGACCAGCTGGGCGACATCACCACGCTGGCCGAGCCGGCCGTGGTGGAGCAGCTGGTGGCGGATCACAAGGCCGCCAGCGCCTAGCGTGCGCGCCCTGCTGCAGAAGCTCGGTCTCGAAACTCCTGCCCAGCGCGCCTGGGCGATGTACGACTGGGGCAACTCGGCGTTCATCACGGTCGTGGTCACCGCGATCTTCCCGATCTACTACCAGAGCGTGGTGGCGGCGGATCTCGAGCCCGCGGAGGCGACGGCACGTTTCTCCTACGTCACCTCGGGTGCGCTGATCGTGGTCGCACTGCTGTCGCCCATCCTGGGGGCGTGGGCCGATGCCCGCGCCTGGCGCAAGCGCTTCCTCGCCTTCTGGATGCTGCTCGGCGTGCTCGCCACGGCAGGCCTCGCGTGGGTGGGTGAAGGCGACTGGCCGCTCGGGCTGGCGCTGTTTGCGCTGGGCAACGTCGCCGTGCTTCTGAGCATCGTCTTCAACGACTCCTTGCTGCCACACATCGCGAAGGAGGAGATGGTCGATCGCCTCTCGGCGGCGGGCTACGCGCTGGGGTACCTCGGCGGGGGGCTCCTACTGGCCGTGAACCTCGCGCTCTACCTGCAGCCCGCGACGTTTGGCCTGGAGGACGCGGGAGTCGCCATCCGCGTCGGCTTTTTCCTCACCGCGATCTGGTGGCTCGTCTTCAGCCTGCCCGTGCTGCGCAAGGTGCCGGAGCCGCCCAAAGACGAGAAGGCCGCGGACGAGGGCGGCTTCCGCGACGCGCTGCGTCGCCTCGCGCGCACGCTGCGCGAGCTCCGCAAGTACCGCCAGGCCTTCCTGCTGCTGATTGCGGTGCTCGTCTACAACGACGGCGTCAGCACGATCTACCGCCTGGCCACGATCTACGGCACGGAGATCGGCCTGCCGCAGAGCTCGCTCATCACCGCGATCCTGCTCGTGCAGTTCGTCGGCGTTCCGTTCGCCTTCCTCTTCGGCTCGCTGGCTTCCCGCATCGGCACGAAGCGCGCGATCCTCCTCGGCCTGTGCGTGTACCTCTTCATCTCCTGCTTCGGCTACTTCGTGCAGACCACGGCGCAGTTCTTCGTGATGGCCGTGCTCGTCGCCATGGTGCAGGGTGGCGTGCAGGCGCTCTCACGCTCGCTGTTCGCGTCGATGATCCCGCCGGATCGCTCGTCCGAGTTCTTCGGCTTCTTCGGCGTCGCCGAGCGCTTTGCCGCGGTCCTGGGGCCCGCGCTTTTTGGCTTCATCACCGCGCAGACCGGATCGAGCCGTTACGCCGTGGTCTCGATCATCGTCTTCTTCCTCGTGGGAGGAGCCCTTCTTCTCAAGGTCGATGTCGAGGAGGGAGTCGCGGCCGCCCGCGCGTAGACGAAGGGCACAGATCAGCCCCTTTCATCGTGGGCTCCCGCACGGTCCGTGCACCCGAACGTTCGACCGGAGCAGGCTCAGGCACCGGTCGCGCCGGCAGGCGCGCAGACGCCGGGGGGTTCAGACGTCGGCGGCGCCGGGACCACCTCCAAAGTTCTGGGTTGCTGAGAGCCGACGACGTCCAGCCGAGGACCCCTCTCCAAGTCCCAGAACTCCGAGGCGTCCCCCGGACGGTGCCTGAGTCTGATCCAGGCCGCGACAAATCGGCCTCAACCGATCGCCGCGCAGCGTAGAGTTGGACCGCGATGACCACTCCGAAGGAAACGCTCGAACGCACCCGCGGAGCCCCGCAGGCTCTGCTGATCGCCGCGGCGGTGGTGCTCATCGTGGCGGGTCTGCGCGCGGCGGCCACGATCATCGTTCCGTTCCTGCTCGCGTTTTTCCTCGCCTGCGTGGCCCTGCCGCTCCTCAACTTCCTGAAGGAGCGCAAGGTGCCGACGGCACTTGCGGTGCCGATCACCATCATCGCCGTGCTCGCGGCTCTGTTCGGCGTAGGAGTGCTGCTCACCAGCTCGGTGAACGAGTTCCGTCAGGAGCTGCCGAAGTACCGCGACCGTTTGGCGCAGGTGAACGAGAGCGTGCGGACCTCAGCCGAGCCGGCGCTCCAGTGGCTGCGCGAGCGCGGCGTCGACGTGCCGGAGTCGCTCGCGACCCCGGAGCCACCACTCGACTCCGAAGGGAGCTTCGACGACGCCGCGCAGGGCTCCGAGGTGGCGCCCTGGTTCATCAACCTCTTCGACGTGAACGCGGTGCTCGACCAGGGCATCCGGGCGGTCAGCGCGGTGGCGATCGCCGTGTCGAACGGCCTGGTCGTCGTGCTGATCCTGACCTTCATCCTCCTCGAGGCGGCGGCCTTCCCGCGCAAGCTGCGGGTGGCGTTCGGCGGTGTCGGAGCAGAGCGGCGCTTTGGCACGATGATGATCGACCTCCGGCGCTACCTCGGCATGAAGACGGTCATCAGCCTTGCCACCGGCGGCCTGATCGCCGCCTGGCTCGCGCTGCTCGGGGTCGATTTCGCGCTCCTGTGGGGGTTTGTCGCCTTTGGCCTCAACTTCGTGCCCAACCTGGGCTCGATCCTCGCCGCGATCCCGACCACGCTGCTCGCGCTCCTTCAGCTCGGCTTCTTCTACGCGGTTCTGGTGGCGGTCGGCTACCTCGTGGTCAACATGGTGCTCGGCAACCTCGTGGAGCCGCTGCTGCTGGGCCAGCGTCTCGGCCTCTCGCCGCTGGTGGTGCTCCTCTCCCTCGTATTCTGGGGATGGGTCTGGGGCCCAGTCGGCATGCTGCTCTCGGTTCCTCTCACGATGGTCGTCAAGATCATGCTCGAGAACACCGAAGATCTGCAGTGGATCGCGGTGCTCCTAGGGGACGAAGCGAGCGCCCAGAGAGTGCGGGCGGAGACCGGCGCGCTGCGGGTTGCCCGCAAACGTCGGAATTAGTACCATTTGAGTCCTATTCAGGCCTCGGGACGCCTTCCTGCGCCCTGTCGCCCGGGCTCGAGCCGGGCTGAATCGGTCGCAGATCCATCTCGTCCGGGGAAAGCCGACGAATCTCTCAGAGACGGGGCCATCGCTCCGCCACGCACGCCTTCTCGACCATGATCCGACTCACCAAACAGACCGACTACGGCATCGTCCTCATGTCGCACGTGGCCGCCTCCGACCGGGAGCTGCACGCGGCGGCGGATCTCGCCGAGCGGACGCTGCTGCCGCAGCCCATGGTGAGCAAGATCCTCAAGCTCCTGGCGCGCGGCGGCATGCTCGAATCGCACCGCGGGGCCAAAGGCGGCTACAGCCTCGCACTCGACCCGCGCAAGATCTCGGTCGCCGACATCATCCGCGCCCTCGAAGGCCCGATCGCCATCACCGAGTGCACCACCGAAGGGCCTCACGAGTGCTCCTACGAAGCCACGTGCCGCGTCCGCGGCAACTGGCAGCGCATCAACCGCGCCGTGAACGATGCTCTCGAAGAGATCACGCTCGCCGAAATGGCCTCGGACGAGCTTCCCGTTCACGTCACACCGCTCACGAATCTGGTCCGTCTCGGCTGAGGCCGAGCTTGCCCGCCCCACGAGGAGACTGTCTTGCCGACCGCATCTGAAACCGTCGAACGCCTCGCGAAGCGCGACTACGAGTTCGGCTTCGTCACCGACATCGAGCAGGACACCGTCCCGCCGGGTCTCGACGAGGGCGTCATCCGCTTCATCTCCGCGAAGAAGAACGAGCCCGAGTGGCTGCTCGAGTGGCGCCTGGAGGCGTACCGCACCTGGCTCGAGATGCAGGAGCCCGAGTGGGCCAACGTCACCTACCAGAAGATCGACTTCCAGGCGATCTCCTACTTCTCGGCACCCAAGTCGGACGAGGACCGCCCGAAGAGCCTCGACGAGGTCGATCCCGAGCTGCTCGCCACGTACGAGAAGCTGGGCATCCCGCTCAAGGAGCAGGAGTTCCTCGCCGGTGTCGCCGTGGACGCCGTCTTCGACAGCGTGTCGGTCGCCACCACCTTCCGCGAGAAGCTGGGCGAGCTCGGCATCGTCTTCTGCTCGTTCTCGGAGGCCGTGCAGGACCATCCCGAGCTCGTGAAGAAGTACCTCGGCACGGTCGTGCCGCGGCGCGACAACTTCTACGCCGCGCTCAACTCGGCGGTGTTCAGCGATGGTTCGTTCGTCTACATCCCCAAGGGCGTGCGCTGCCCGATGGAGCTGTCGACCTACTTCCGCATCAACGCCATGAACACCGGCCAGTTCGAGCGCACGCTGATCATCGCCGACGAGGGCTCGTACGTGAGCTACCTCGAGGGCTGCACCGCGCCGATGCGCGACGAGAACCAGCTGCACGCCGCGGTCGTCGAGCTCGTCGCGCACGAGAACGCCACCATCAAGTACTCGACCGTCCAGAACTGGTATCCGGGCGACGAGAACGGGGTGGGGGGCATCTACAACTTCGTCACGAAGCGCGGGCTCTGTGAGGGGAACAACTCCAAGATCTCGTGGACCCAGGTCGAGACGGGCTCAGCCGTCACCTGGAAGTACCCGAGCTGCATCCTCAAGGGCAACGACTCGGTGGGCGAGTTCTACTCGGTTGCCGTGTCCAACCGCATGCAGCAGGCCGACACGGGCACCAAGATGATCCACGTCGGCAAGAGAACGAAGAGCACCATCGTCTCGAAGGGCATCTCGGCCGGGCGCGGGCAGAACACGTACCGCGGCCAGGTGAAGATCCTCAAGTCGGCCGAGGGGGCGCGCAACTTCTCGCAGTGCGACTCCATGCTGATCGGCGATCAGTGTGGTGCCCACACCTTCCCCTACATCGACGTCCAGAATCCCAGTGCTCACATGGAGCACGAGGCGTCCACCTCGAAGATCGGCGAAGACCAGATCTTCTACTGCAACCAGCGCGGCCTCGACACCGAGGAGGCGGTCTCCATGATCGTCAACGGCTTCTGCAAGGAGGTCTTCAAGGAGCTGCCGATGGAGTTTGCCGTCGAAGCCCAGAAGCTCCTCGAAGTGACCCTCGAGGGCAGCGTCGGCTAGCGCTCTGCGCCTTCAGCAATCTTCGTCGTGCCACCCCGTCCCGGCACGCACCCCTGAATCGAACCGATCGGCTCTCCGCGTGGCGGTGGGCTCGCAGATAGAAAGAGAGACTCCACATGTCGCTGCTACACGTCGAGGGCCTGAAGGCCAGCGTCGAGGATCAGGAGATCCTCAAGGGCTTCAACCTCACCATCAACCCGGGTGAGATCCACGCGATCATGGGCCCGAACGGCTCCGGCAAGAGCACGCTCGCGCAGGTGCTGGCCGGCAAGGACGACTACGAGATCACGGCGGGCTCGGTCCAGTTCGACGGGGCCGACCTCCTCGAGCTCGACCCGGAGGAGCGGGCCCAGGCGGGCCTCTTCCTCGCCTTCCAGTACCCGGTGGAGATCCCCGGCATCAGCAACACCTACTTCCTCAAGGCCGCCGTCAATTCGGTGCGCAAGGCCCAGGGTGAGCAGGAGCTCGACGCGGTCGAGTTCCTGCAGCTCGTGCGCGAAAAGGTGAAGGTGGTCCACCTCGACGACTCGCTCCTCAAGCGCCCCGTCAACGACGGCTTCTCGGGCGGCGAGAAGAAGCGCAACGAGATCTTCCAGATGGCGGTGCTCGAGCCGAAGCTGGCCATTCTCGACGAGACCGACTCGGGCCTCGACATCGACGCGCTCAAGGTCGTCGCCTCCGGGGTCAACTCCCTGCGCGACGAGAACCGCGGCTTCCTGGTGATCACGCACTACCAGCGCCTGCTCGAGTACATCGTGCCCGACTTCGTGCACGTCCTCGTCGACGGGCGCATCGTGCGCTCTGGCGGCAAAGAGCTTGCGCTCGAGCTCGAAGAGAAGGGCTACGGCTGGCTCGAGGAAGGCGCGGCCTGACGGCCCGAGGTATGACCATGTCGCAGGAGTTCTCCCCCCAGGCGCACTACGAAGCGCTGGCCGCCTCGGTCGACCGCGCGTCGGATCCGCAGGCAGTGCAGGCGCTCCGTCAGGGCGCACTCGAACGGTTCACCGCGTCCGGCTTCCCCACATCGCGCGACGAAGAGTGGCGCCAGACCAACATCGCCCCGATCGCCAAGACCCCGTTCGCCCTGAGCCAGACGCCGGGCGACGCACCGGGCTCCGAAGGTCTGTACGACGGCTGCGACCACCTCGTCATGGTGGATGGGCACGTCGTGCGTGCGCCGGAGTCGCCAGGCGTTGGGATCACGGCCCTCCCCATGCGAGAGGCGCTCTCCGGCCAAGAGGCCGCCATCGACCTCGTGGGCCGCAACGTGCCCGAGGGCCATGCGTTCGCCGACCTCAACACGTCGCTGTTCTCGGACGGCCTCTTCCTGCACGTGTCCCGGGGCGAGCGCATGGAGCGTCCGCTCCAGGTGCATCATGTGGTCACCGGCGGCCAAGAGGGTGCGGCGTCGTTTCCGCGGCATCTGGTGATCGTCGAAGACGGCGCCGAAGGCAACGTGGTCGAGACGTACCAGGGCCCAAACGGCACCGAGTCGCTCACGAGTGCGGTCACCGAGCTGCGGGTCGGCGACAACGCCGGTCTGCGTCACGTCAAGGTGATGCGCGAAGGTGACGCGGCCTACCACGTCTCGTTTCAGGGTGTGGAGCTCGGCCGCTCGGCCCGCCTGCACTCCGTCGCCGTCAACCTCGGCGGGGCGATCGTCCGCAACGACCTGCGCTCGCTGCTCGAGGGTGAAGGGATCGACTGCGTGCTGAACGGTCTGGTCCTCGGTCGCGAGCGCCAGTTGATCGACAACCACCTCTGGATGGAGCACGCCAAGCCCCACTGCTACAGCCACCAGCTGTACAAGGGTGTGCTCGCGGACCGTGCCCGCACGGTATTCAACGGGCGCATCTACGTGCACCAGGAGGCGCAGAAGACCGACGCCGTCCAGACCAACCGCAACCTGCTGCTTTCGCAGGACGCGATCGCCAACAGCAACCCCCAGCTCGAGATCTTCGCCGACGACGTCAAGTGCACCCACGGCTCCACCATTGGCCAGCTCGAGGAGGAGGCCCTCTTCTATCTGCGCACGCGTGGCATCGACCCGGAGGCCGCGCGGGGTCTCCTCGTGTACGCGTTCGCGTCGGAGGTGCTGCAGGAGATCGAGCTCGAGGCTCTCCGCAGCGAGCTCGAGGAGGTGCTGGTGCGTGACCTGACGGCGGGGACGGTCTAGGTGGTGATCGAAGCGAAGCCAGCCGGAGCTCCGGCCTC
Source organism: Candidatus Multivoraceae bacterium (assembly GCA_965223385.1). Classification (GTDB taxonomy): domain Bacteria; phylum Acidobacteriota; class Thermoanaerobaculia; order Multivoradales; family Multivoraceae; genus JBCCLJ01. The sequence continues at coordinate 437,883 of CBDCWR010000007.1, forward strand.
CGCGCGCATCGACGTGGACGCGGTCCGCGCGCAGTTCAAGATCCTCGACCAGGAGATCCACGGGCATCCGCTCGCCTATCTCGACAGCGCGGCGAGCAGCCAGAAGCCCGAGCGCGTCATCGAGCGCATCGCGAACTTCTACCGCACCGACTACTCGAACGTGCATCGCGGCGTGCACACGCTGTCGCAGCGCGCGACCGAGGCCTACGAAGGTGCGCGGGAGAAGGTCCGGCAGTTCATCGGCGCGGAGTCGCTCGAGGAGGTCATCTTCACGCGCGGCACCACCGAAAGTCTCAATCTCGTCGCCCAGACGCTCGGCCGGGATCGCCTGGGTGCTGGCGACCAGGTGCTCATCACGGAGATGGAGCACCACTCCAACATCGTGCCGTGGCAGCAGGTCTGCGAGGCGACCGGTGCCGAGCTCGAGGTGGCGCCCATCGACGACCGTGGGCAGATCCTGCTGGACGAGCTCGAGCGCCGGCTCACGCGCCGCACCCGGATCCTCGCGTTCCCGCACGTGTCGAACGCCCTGGGCACGATCAACCCCGTGCGCGATCTCGTCGATCGCGCGCACCGCTGTGGAGCCTGGGTCGTCATCGACGGCGCGCAGGCGGTCCCGCACATGGACGTCGACGTACAGGGCCTCGACTGCGACTTCTACGCCTTCTCGTCGCACAAGATGTACGGCCCGGACAGCATCGGCGTGCTCTACGGCAAGCGCGATCTGCTCGACAGCATGCCGCCGTGGCAGGGCGGCGGCGACATGATCCGCTCGGTCACCTTCGAAGAGACGCAGTACAACGTGCTGCCCTACAAGTTCGAGGCCGGCACCCCGAACATCTCGTCCGCGGTCGGGCTCGGGGAGGCGATCGACTTCCTCCACGACCTCACCCTGCCCGCCGTCTCGGCGTACGAGGACGAGCTCCTGGAAGCCGGCGAGCGGCTGCTCGCGGGTGTCCCCGGGGTGCGCCTGATCGGCACCGCGGAGAGCAAGGCGGCCGTGCTCTCCTTCGTGGTCGACGGCGTGCACCCGCACGATCTCGGCACCATCCTCGACCAGGACGGCATCGCGGTGCGCGCCGGGCACCATTGCGCCCAGCCGCTCATGATCCGCTTCGGCGTCCCCGCCACGGTGCGCGCTTCGCTGGCCGTGTACAACACCCACGAAGAGCTCGAGCGCCTCGCGGCGTCGGTCGAGCGTGCTGCGGAGATGTTCCGCTGATGTCGGAGCTGCGCGACCTCTACCAGGAGGTCATCCTCGACCACTACAAGCGGCCGCGGAATTTCGGCTCCCTCGAGGAGCCGCGCTCGAAGGCCGAGGGTTACAACCCGCTCTGCGGCGACCAGGTCACGATCTACGTGCGCTCGCAGGACGGCACGATCGAGGAGGTCGCGTTCGAGGGTCAGGGCTGTGCCATCTCGACGGCGTCCGCGTCGCTCATGACCGAGGCGATCCGCGGCAAGACCCTGGAAGAGGCGGAGCAGATCTTCGAGAGCTTCCACTCGGTGCTGACCGACGACCAGGTCGATGTCGCCGAGGCGAATCTCGGCAAGCTGGAGGCGCTCAGCGGCGTCCGCGAGTTCCCTGTCCGCATCAAGTGCGCCACCCTCGCCTGGCACGCCCTGCGCGCAGCGCTTTCGGGTGGCGACGATCAGGTCTCGACCGAGTAGGCACGAGGAGACGATTCCATGTGGCCCTTCAGGAGGAATGAGATGAACCGCGACGCGCAGACGGAGCCCGAGGCGCAAACGCCCGATGCGACGGCCCAGCCTCCCGGAGACGTGACGCCATCGTCCGACCAGACGGCGCAGGAGTCCGGCGGCGATGCGGTCCAGGCGTCCTCCAACGGGCCGCCTTCCCTCGAGGACCGCGTCGTCGAGGCGCTGTGCCGCGTCTACGACCCGGAGATCCCCGTCAACATCTACGAGCTCGGTCTCATCTACGACGTGCAGCTCGAGGGCAGCGACGCCCAGATCAAGATGACGCTCACATCGCCCCACTGCCCGGTCGCCGAGTCGCTCCCCATCCAGGTGGAGCAGACGGTGGAATCGGTCGACGGGGTCGAGAAGGCCACGGTCGAGATCGTCTGGGACCCGGCGTGGAGCCCCGAGATGATGAGCGAAGCCGCGAAGCTCGAGCTCGGGATGTTTTGATCGCAGCGGCTTCTTCGAAGCCGATGCGCTCATGTCTGGGGCACGCTTCGCGTGCCCACAGTGTCAGACCGCAGTTTGCACTCCCCGTGGCGGGGTCTGCGGCTTACAATGGCGGCTCCTACGTTCCAATGAAGTCCGCGCTCCGAGCCTTGCTTCCCCTGTCAGGCTCGTGTGAAGCGTGGGCAGTGTCCACCGACGGGAGTCGAGCATGAAGGTCTTGGTCATCGGCAGTGGCGGCCGTGAGCACGCGATGTGTTGGCATCTGAAGGAGCGCGGCCAGGGCCACGAGGTCTACTGCGCCCCGGGCAACGTCGGCATCTCGCAGCACGCGACGCTCGTGCCGATCGCAGTCGACGAGATCCAGCAGTTGGCCGACTTCGCATCGGACCTCGACATCGAGCTCACCATCGTCGGCCCGGAGCTGCCGCTTTCGCTCGGCATCGTCGACGAGTTCAAGAACCGTGGCCTTCCCATCTACGGTCCGACGCGCGACGCAGCCGAGCTCGAGAGCAGCAAGGTGTTCGCCAAGGAGTTCATGAAGCGGCACGGCGTGCCGACGGCCGACTTCGAGGTGGCGCACGATGCGCAGGAGGCGAAAGCCGCGGTCCGGAAGATCGGCCTGCCGCTCGTGCTGAAGGCCGACGGCCTCGCAGCCGGCAAAGGCGTGCTCATCATTCGAGACAAGAGTGATCTCGCCGACGCGATGGAGCTGTTCTTCGAGCAGAAGCGCTTCGGCACCGCCGGAGCCCGGGTCCTCGTGGAGCCGTTTCTCGAGGGTGAGGAGGTGTCTTTCATCGGGTTCAGCGACGGCCAGCGCTTCCTGCCGCTCGCCACCAGCAAGGACTACAAGCGCATCGGCGAAGGCGACGTGGGCCCGAACACCGGCGGAATGGGTGCGCACAGCCCCTCCGGCATCGTCTCGGCCGAAGACTCCGCGCGCGTCATCGATCAGGTGATGCGAGCGACCGTCGCGGGCATGGCCGCCGAAGACCGCCCGTTCGTGGGTGTGCTGTACGGCGGCTTGATGATGACGGCGGACGGCCCGTCGGTGCTCGAGTTCAACGTGCGGCTCGGCGACCCGGAGGCGCAGCCCTTGCTCATGCGTCTGGACGAAGATCTGGGTGAGCTCCTCCTGGCCGGCGCACGCGGCGACTTCGGCAAGGCGCGTCTCGACTTCCGCAAGGAGGCGGCCGCCTGCCTCGTGCTGGCGGCCGAGAACTACCCGGACTCCCCCGTGAAAGGCGCGGTGATCCAGGGCCTCGATCAGGCGAGCCAGCACCCTGACGCGCGCATCTTCCACGCCGGAACCAAAGCCGGAGGAGGCGAAGACATCGTCGTCTCGGGCGGACGCGTGCTGAACGTCTGTGCCCTGGGCCAGGATCTGAAGGCGGCACTCAAGGCCGCCTACGCGGCCGCTGGCGAGATCTCGTGGCCTGGCATGCAGCTCCGCTCGGACATCGGTCGACGGGTGCTGGAGTCGAAGGCCGTCCTCGAATCGGGCATCTTCAAGCTGCCGCCCAAGAGCTGACTCCCTGCCCCGCCCGTTCTCCGGAGAACCTCGGCGCGCAGAGCAGCTCTGCGCGCAGTAGTATCCTGTTTCCAGTGGTTTGAGCGTCGCACCGCGGGGCGGTGAACGCGCGCGGAGAAGGTCTCAGATGGGTTGTGGCGGTTGCCAGTTCGCGGGACAGTCGACAGCGGTGGAAGACACCTACGTCGGAGTGCGCTTCGATGAGGAGGCGAATCTCACCCTTCTCGCGACCTGCGGTGAGCTCCTCGCCAAGGGCGACCAGGTTCTCGTGCACCTCGAGCACGGCCCCGCCCTGGGCCGCGTCGAGAAGTCCCCCATGCCGGTCTTCAAGCCGTGTCAGAAGAGCAGCGCCGAGAAGCTTCTCCGACGCGCCTCCTCGCAGGACATCGAGGCGCACGAGCGCAAGCTCGCCAACGAGTCACGGGCGAAGCGCTTCTGCCAGGAGCGCGCGAAGGCCCTCGGCCTCAAGATGAAGGTCTCGAAGGTGGTCTTCACTCTCAACGGACGCTCGGCCCGCTTCTACTTCACGGCCGATGGACGGGTCGACTTCCGCCAGCTGGTGCGTGACCTCTCCGGCCGCTTCCGCACGCGCGTGCGCATGGTGCAGATCGGTGCACGCGATGAAGCTCGCCTGCTGGGCGGCGTCGGCATCTGCGGTCGGACGCTCTGCTGCTCGACCTGGCTCGACGACTTCAAGCCGATCTCCATGCAGATGGCCAAGCGTCAGAATCTGAGTCTCAACCCGTCCAAGATCTCCGGTCAGTGTGGCCGGCTCCTCTGCTGCCTGGCCTACGAGGACGAGCACTACAAGGCCAAACGCAAGGGCAAGAAGGCAAGAGGTCTCCACGTCGTCTCCAACGGGAAAGGTGCGCATGGCAAATCGCAAGCTGATTCGGCCTGAGGGTGGCCAGGACTACAAGAAGGACACGGCCACCAGCCGTGCCGTGCGGCGCAAGCAGAATCCGCCGGACCAGACGAATGCGGAGGAGTACTACTACCTCAAGCAGATGGCGGCTCGTACCTCGATGGTGATCGTGCTCACCAACGACGAGGAGATCGTCGGGTGGATCGAGTGGTACGACAAGAACTCGATCAAGGTGAACCGGAGCAAAGGTCCCAACCTGCTGATCCAGAAGCACTCCATTCGCTATCTCTTCAAGGAAGAGGAGCGTCGGCGTCAGCGACCGCCGCGCAAGTCCGAGGACTGAGTGCACGGTGGGATCGCGCCGGTGAGCTGCGCTCGGGGGTGGAAGCTCCGTGACCCTTGGTGCTGCGCATGACCGAACCCGCGGTTCTCGCCCTCACCCAGGGTGACCCCTGCGGGATTGGGCCGGAGATTCTCCTTCGGGTCCTGAGCTCGGAGACGCCCGGGCCTGCGAAGCTGGTCTTGGTGGCCGAGCAGCGTGCCCTTGCGGCCGTGCGGCATCAGGCGCCGGAGGCGTGGCGCAAGCTCCGATTCGTGAGTGGGCGCCCCTCGCGCCGCGAGATCCTCGAGAGCGACGGAGCTCTCGTGGTCGACCCGGTGCGCAGCGAGCGCCGGGTCCAGTTCGGTGCGCCGTCGGCTGAAGACGCGCGCGCGACCCTTGCCTGCCTCGACGAGGGGATCGAGCTCGCGAAGAGCGGTACCGCCGACGCGCTGGTCACTGCGCCGCTCAACAAGGCGGCCATTGCGGAGACGATCGCGCCGGACTTTCGCGGCCACACCGACTACCTGGCCAAAAGCTGCGGCGACCTCCGCTACGGACGCGACTACCTCATGGCGTTCTACGCCGGCGACCTGAAGGTGGCGCTGCTGTCGACGCACGTGCCGCTCCTCGATGCGCTGCGCCACGTGACGTCACAGACCGTCGTGGAGGCGCTCGCCTGCCTCGCGCCGTTTGCTCGGGGGCCGATCGCTGTGGCCGGGTTCAACCCTCACGCCGGCGAGGGGGGTCTGCTCGGTGGCGAAGACGAAGAGCTGCTCGTTCCCGCCGTCGCAGAGGCGCGCCGCCGAGGCCTCGACGTGCGGGGGCCGGAGTCTGCCGACTCCCTTTTCTTCCGCGCGCGCAACGGGGAGTTCGACTGGGTCCTGGCGCTCTACCACGATCAGGGTCTGATCGCCGTCAAGACGCTTTCGTTCGGCGACGCGGCGAACGTCACTCTCGGTCTGCCGTTTCTGCGGACCTCGGTCGACCACGGTACCGCGTACGACATCGCCGGCCAGGGGCGGGCGGATGCGGGGCCCCTGCGGGTGGTGCTCGAGAAGACCTTGGCTTTGCTCGGGCGAGGTTGAGCGGGCGTCTCCGGGATTCCGGGTGGACAGGACTGGCGGCCCGGCTCAGGCTCTGTCCCTGTCCGGGGACGCCTCGGGGTTTCTGGACTCAGGTTGGGACCCTCGGCTGGACGTCGTCGGCTCGGTTCCTTCCGGGCCTTCCGACGGGTCCTCGCGCCGCCGACGCCTGAACCCCCCGGCCAGGGACAGAGCCCGATCCGGTCGATCGGAGTCGGTCTTCGGATCGCTCGGGAGCCCGGAGACGCGCCCGGGTTCGGCTCGTCCTCGCGAAAGGCGAATCGGACGACGCCCCTCGAGCGAAGAGTTGGTGGTTTTGTTGAAGTCAGCAGCTCTACTTCACCACCGCTTCGAGCGCGGCGGCCGCGTGCAGGGGAACGGCGTCGTCACCGGTCAGGCCGAGTCGCTCGTTGAGCTGGTGGAGGTGGTGGTCGAGGCCGATCTCGGCGCCCGGCTTGAAGCCGGGGATGGTGATCACCTGGGTGAGCACGCCACCCAGACCGCGGTGGGCGGTGCCGCGCGGGATGTAGATCAGGTCCCCCACCTCGAGGTCGAGCGCATGCAGCAGGCCAGAGGCGTCGTCCGCCGTCAGAGCATCCGGGTCTTCGATGCGCTCGGCGTTGGCGCTGGTGAGCAGCTGCGCGCCCGGGCGGGTCATCTGCACGAGGTAGAACTCGTCGAAGCCGCCCTTTCGGGGGTGGTAGTGCGTGAACGAGTCGGTGATGCGCACGCGGTGGGCGTTGAGCTCGTGCTGCACGTACGAGCCGACGCTCTCGAGCCACGTCAGCAGGATGCGCCGGTAGGCGCCCTCCTCGGTAGCACAGCCGCCCGGCGTGTCGGTGATGTTGGGATCCCAGTCGGGCCGGATCAGCGCAGGCAGCGACCCGAGATCGGTGGCGCCTAAGCCCGGATCTTCCGGCAGAGAGAAGACGAGCCAGTTGACGGGAGCCGTGGTGCTCATCGCGTCGCCGGGTCGCAGAACGGCGATGTCGCCCACCGCCACGTCGCTCTCGAAGGTGGAGCCGTCAGTGCAGCTGCACACGAAAGGTCGCGAGCACCTCGCCCTCGTTCTCCTGCCCCTGCGCGAAGGCGATGCGGCGACGCTCGACCGGGCTGAGCTCGGTCACCTGGTGCGCGTAGGCCAGCGCGTAGCCAGGGTTGGCTTCCGCGACGATCTCCCGGATCCGCTCGAGGCCCGGGGACGTGGCCCCCAACTTCGCGACGTGAATGCCGGCGGCCGGCTCGGGCATGGAGACCTCCTCCTGAGCTTGCGCCGCACTCGTGGCGGCGTCGCGGATCTCCCCGTCTGCACAGGAGATCGCGGCCATCGACAGGGGGAGCGCGAGCCGGACGGCAACGGCGAAGGCGCGGTGGTGCGATCGGGCGCGAACCTGGCTTCGGGTCGGTCCGCTGTGCGTTCGAGGCATGCTTGAGGCTCTTTGTGCTTCGGCGTTGCGGTGTGCCCGGCGACAGGAGTCTGCGGTCGTTCGGGTGGCGCGGGAGAAGCCGTGTGGGGGTCATGCTAGCGCTCGAGGGCGATCCGTGGCGCGGCCCGGGGATTGGTAGGGTCCCACCATGACGTGTGCAACTCCCTCCGCCACCCGCGTATCGCGCGCCATGACGTCTCTCGTTCTGGGGGGTGCTCTCGTCACGAGCGCCTGCGACCCAGGCCCGCGTCCTGCCGCCGCCGAGACCTCGTTGGAGCCGTCCAGGATGGAGCTGGCCGAGATTTCGGGCGACGGCCCCTTGCGCGTGGAGGTTCGTGAGGGCGGCAACGTCTGGGCCACGGTCCATCTCGAGGCGGGCCCGTTTCCCTATGTCTACCCGGTGCTCGCTCCGGGAGGGGTGCCGGTGACCCGCGGCTTCCCCATGGACCCACAGGCGAACGAGGAACCGGACCACCCGCACCATCGCTCGCTCTGGTTCGCCCATGGGGCTGTGAACGGTCTCGACTTCTGGCACGGTCCGGATGGCGAGCGGATCGAGCATCGGGAGATCCTGGCCGCATCGTCGGGGCCCGAAGCGGCTCTGCGAACGCGGAGCGCCTGGCTTGCGCCTGACGGCGCCGTGGTCCTCGAAGAGGTCCGTACGGTTCGCTTCTCGAGCTCCACGTCACTGGGTCTCGAAGTGGCGGACTCTCTGACGTCCTGGCGCGCGATCGACGTGGAGATCGAGCTCACGGCGGCGAGTGAGGCGGTGACCTTCGAAGACACCAAGGAGGGGACGTTTGCCGTGAGGGTGCACCCCGAACTGCGCGCCGAAGGCGAGGTGGCGGCGGGCACGCTGCGCAACGAGCACGGCGACGAGGGCCGTGCCGCCTGGGGGAAGCCCGCCCGGTGGATCCATGACGCGGGTCCGGTGGGGGACGCCGAGGTGGGCGTGGCGATGTTCGATCACCCCGGCAACCTGCGACACCCGACGTGGTGGCACGCACGCAGCTATGGGCTCCTCGCCGCAAATCCGTTCGGCCAGCACGACTTCGAAGACGCGCCCGAGGGCAGCGGTGATTTCGAGCTCGCGGCCGGGCAGTCTCTGGCTCTGCGCTACCGCGTCGTCGTCCACCGGGGAAGCTGGTCGAGCGAGGCAGTGGGAGACGCCTACCGGCAGTTCGTCGACCGCTTCGGCGAGGAGTGAGCGGCGCTAGAACGGAGGCGGGCCGGCCGGGGTCGTCTCCCGGGCCCAAACACGGAGGTTCCGGAACCGTCCCGTGTCGTCGAACGAGCCGACCCCGAGGCGCCCCGCGGCGATCGTGGTGTCGCGGCTCTCGAGGATCAGCGCGCCGTCGAAGAAGACGCGGATGACGCCATCCAGGCGTTCCAGCCGGATGGTGCGCCAGACGTCCGTGCCCCAGTCGACTCCGCGCTCGGGCACTTCGGTCGTGGGAGCCCGGGCCGCGCGATCGACCAGGAAGACGTTGTGCGCGCGAGGGTCCGGGCTGGTCGCGACGTGGGAGTAGTAGAAACGGTCGGGCGCCTCGAAGCCGAAGAAGAAGCAGAGGTCGCGGTGCCCGTACTCCCGGCCCGTCTGTTTGGCCTCGATCTCGAGCACGAAGTCGCCGACCACGAGGTCGCGAAGCAGGGCGATGTTGAGCGGCGACCGGTGGGGCGGCGCGTACTCGCTGCCGCCGCGCAGCTCGAGCGCCCCGTCCTCTGCGCTGTGGGCCCAGGCGCGCGCGTCCGTGAAGATCAGATCGTCGAGGCTCGACGGCGCCTCGAACGACTGCGAGTACACGAGCTCGAAGCCGTGCGGCAAGGTCTGGGCCTGGACGGGGAGCCCGGCCAGCACGAGGACCGCAAGAGCAGCGGCGTGAAGAAGGAGGGGTCTCACGGTGCAGGCATCCTATTGCCTCGGCTACGGCCTCGAGCAGCCACCGGGGCTCGGCAAGCCACGCACAGGCGTCCGGAGGTCGCCAGCCCTCCGAGGGCGAGCACGGCCTAGTGGGCGCCGCGCCCGCTCAGAACCACGGGGATCGTCTTCAGCAGGATCTTGAAGTCGAGCGACGGTGACCAGGAGTCGATGTACTCGAGGTCGAGCTCGATCCAGCGGTCGAAGTCGATGTCGTTGCGGCCGCTGATCTGCCAGAGGCAGGTGAGCCCGGGCTTCATCGACAGGCGTCGACGCTGCCAGTGCGCGTACTCGGCGACCTCTTCCGGGATCGGCGGCCGCGGGCCCACGAGGCTCATGTCGCCGCGCAGGACGTTCCAGAGCTGCGGTACCTCGTCGAGGCTGAACTTGCGCAGCACGCGACCGAGCTTGGTGACCCGAGGATCGCTGCGCACCTTGAACGCCGGACCGTTCATCTCGTTCAGGTGCATCAGCTCGCCGCGCCGCTCGTGGGCGTCTTCGACCATGGTGCGGAACTTGTACAGCTTGAACTTGCGTCCGTTGAGACCGCAGCGCGTCTGGGTGTACAGCACGCTGCCGGTCGACGACAGCCGGATCAGGAGAGCGACCGCGAGCACGATCGGCAGGCCGAGCACGAGGAGCAGGCTCGAGAGGCCCACGTCGAACAGACGCTTCGCCAGCAGGAGCGGAGCGTTGGTCGGCGTGCGCGAGAACGTGAGCAGCTGGACACCCTCGAGCTCCTCGAGATCGATGGACGCGGCGCCGTGGGGCATGCTCGACAGGGCCACGCGGGTCTGGATACCGCGCTCCTGCAGCTCGAGGAAGTGCTCCTCCACCTCGGCGAGCTCTCGGGGGCTGATGGCGAAGAAGACCTCGTCGACCACGTTCTCTTCCACCAAGCGTGGAAGGTCGTCGAGGTGGCCGAGGTGCGGCTCGGGCGGGGGCGGCTCACGCCCGGCCTCGCGTCGGCGGACGTCGGTGGGTGTGCTGACGAAGCCGAGGAGGCGGAAGCCCCAGTCGGCGTGCTCGTCCATCGTGCGAGCCAGCTGTCGCGACGTTTCGCGCGTGCCGACCACCAACAGCGTGCGGTAGTTGAACCCGCGGGCCCGCACCCAGCGCGAGATGAGCCGAATGGTGATCTTCTCGGCGAGCAGGAGCACGCACGCGAGCACGGCGAAGAGCGTGACGAACGTGCGGGAGATGCGGTCCCCTTCGAGCAGCAGGGCGTCGAAGCGGAAGACGAACAGGAACAGCAGCAGGAGCACCGTCGCCAGCGCGGCGACCCGGACGATGGCGGTCGCCTCGCGCAGCAGCGGCACGGTGCGATGCGAGCGGTACCGCCCCGTGGCGAGCAGTGAGACCGCCCAGAGCAGCAGCGCCAGGGGCAACAGCGGCAGGTAGCGCTCGAGCGAGTACAGCGAGCGCGGGAACCACTCGGGCACCACGGCCGGCAGCAGCGCGCTGCGCATCCAGTGCGCGGCGACGAACGCTGCGGAGACCAGCAGCAGGTCGGCGACGAAGACGCCCCCCGCGATCAAGCGTGCCTGTTGTTTGAGCATGTGAGTCGAGCGCGCGTGCGCGCGAGATCGTGCGCCGTTCCTTCACCCCAAGGCCGGAGGCCCGGAGGGCTCCTCAGCCGGAGTTGACCGGCGAGAGAATCCGCTGTTTCGAGGCAAAACGCAAGAGATCAACGCAGCTCAAAAGGGGCATAAGTTGCGTATTGCCAGTATTCTATGGTCTTTACGGAAGCAACACACCCCTCGTCCAAAGCGGACCGGAGCGGCTAGCGTCCGGCGAGCTCCTCGAACAGGGCTTCGTAGCGCGCCGTGACAGCATCCCACGAGTAGAGCTGGGCGGCGCGGTCGGCCATGCGCTCGCGACGGGCGGCGACCTCCTCGGGGTGCTGGAGCACCCAGGTGAGCCGTTGGGCCAGGGTCTCCGGCTCCTGTGCGCGGAAGTACAGAGCATCCGGACCGGCAACCTCCACGTTCTCCGGCACTTCGTTAACGGCGAGGCAGTTGCCGTAGCCCATCGCCTCCACGAGCGCCGGGTGCGTGCCGCCAACCTCGGTGGCCTGGATGTAGGCGAGCGCGTGGCTCTGCAGCTCGCGATACCCCTCTCCGTAGATCGGGCCCGGGAACAACACTCTCGGATCGGCGCCCTCGGTGAAGCTGCGGATGAAGTCGTCGGCGTAGGGCGCTGTCCCCACCATCACGAGCGGCACGTCCCCGGGCACGTCGCGGTAGGCCTCCGCTACCCGGTGGGGGTTGTTCTCCGGCTCGAACCGGCTCACGTAGAGGAAGTAGCGGCGCGACTCGAGACCAAGCTGCTGCAGCGTCTCCCCGGGTGGTAGGTGCTCCGGGCTGACGCCGTAGGGAATCATGGTCGACGACGCACCGTAGAGCCTCTCGTAGTGCTGCTCGATCACCTCCGCGTCGGTGACGAGGCGATTGGGAACACGGCACGCGAGCCGCTCGGACGCCGAGTAGACCCAACGTCCGAAAGGGCCCCACTTCGAGCGCTGCTTCTCGATGCCGTCGACGTGCAATGCCGTGGGCAGCCGGCCGAGCCGAAGCAGTGGCACGAACATCGCGTTGGCGCCGTTGACCAGCAGCGCAGCGTCGAAGTGGCGTCGCCAGGTGTCGAGCGCCGACAGGAAGGTGTGCACGGGGGTGTCGAGGTGCTTCGTGCGGATGGTGGGGAGGACAACGAGCCGCGCGCCGCGATGCTGGCGCATCGTGCGCGGTGTGTACTTCGATCTGCAGTACACCGTGACGTCGTGGCCGCGCTCCACGAGGCGCCAGGACAGCTCCTCGAGAAACGTCTCGTAGCCGCCGTAGGCCGCGGGAATGCCGCGGCTGCCCAGGAGCGCGATGCGGAGGGGGTGCAGCGTGGTCATGGGTCGAGAGGATCCCCGGAGTCGGGAACGAGACTGCCGGGGTCGAGCGGCAGGGCGTCGGAGCGGAACCACCGCTCCACAGCCCCCGGCGCCGTGATGCGCTGGCGGATCGCCCGGCGCCGTTGGAAGAGCCTGCGGCGATTCTGCCAAAGCCAGCGGTAGGCGCCGAACGAAGTCGGCTCGCGGAGCGCGACGTAGCCCAGGGCGAGCGCGTCGCGGAAGAGAGTGAAAGGGAGCGTCCAGAGCAAGTTCGGGACGCTCTGATGGTAGAGCCGCAGCAGGTAGCGGTTCTTCAGGCTGTGCAGGTTGACGTGCGCCGGCATGGCGGCGCGCCGCTGCGGCAGGTTGAAGCGCCGGTGCTCCACCACCGCCTCCGGAGCGTAGAGACACTCCCAGCCGCGCTCCTGCAGGCGGAAGGCGAGCTCGGCGTCCTCGCGGAACGAGTGGAAGTCCTCGTCGAACACCTTCCCGTCGATCGCGACGTCGTCGAGCGCTTCGCGCCGATAGAGGGTGCCGGCTCCGGTTCCGCCGAAGACGCGCTCGTGGAGCACCCACTGCCCGTGATCGACATCGCCGGAGCCGCGGTCGAGATGGCGCCACGTCCGCGTGAGAAACATGCCGCAGGCGTCGAGCAGCGGCGCTTCGGTCGGCGCGTCGCGCACCATGCGCGGCGTGATGGAGCCGAACCGGGGCTCGCGAAAGCGGTGCGCGGCGGAGCGGAGCTTGATCCACGTGTCCCTCAGGGGTCGTGCGTCCGGGTTGAGTGCCCAGATCCACTCGGCCCGCGCTGCGGCGAGGGCCGTGTTCATGCCGCCTGCGAACCCGAGGTTCTCGTCGAGGCTCACGGTCTCCACCGGATGGCGACAGCTGTGGCGCGCCTCTTCCGCCCGCGCCAGGCTCCCGTCTTCACTCGCACAGTCGACCAGCACCACGCGCAGGTCGGCGCCGTCGGCCTCGAGCTTGTCGAGCGCCGCGAAATAGCCCTCGAGGTGCTCCCTCGAGTTCCAGGTCACGGTGCAGATGGCGACCGACGTCAAGGCCCGCTCCTCGGAAACCCCAGAACCGCCGCCCGCGCGAGGGCCAGAAGTGCAGAAAAGGCGCTGGCCCGACTCGTGGCGCGCTGGGGCTTGCGCAGGGGCAGGAGCAGGATGCGCAGGGACGCACCTTTGAGGAGCAGGAGTCGTAGGAGCGCGGCCGTGAGTGCGCCGTGGTGCTTACGCGTGAAGCGTACGAGGTTGCGGTAGTAAGCGAGGAGAAAACGCCCGTAGCCGAGCGGGGTGACCGAGCCGCCGAGGCCGTGCTCGAAGACGGCGCCGGGCGCGTACACGATCTCTCCTCCCGCTTCGCGGAGTCGCAGGGCGAGGTCGACGTCTTCGTGCCATGCGGGATGGAAGCCTTCGTCGAAGCCGCCGAGTCGCTCCCACCACGTGCGCCGGAGAAGCAGCGCTGCGGCGGCCGGCTGCTCGATGGCCGTGCCTACGGCCGGCGGCGACGACGGCCCCTGCGGCCCGGGGGCAAACAGCGCCTGGCGCAGGAGCTCGGTGCGCGTCGGGAGCTGGCGCAGCTGCCAGGCGCACTGCTCTTCGCCGCTGCGGCCCACGAGGCGCGGGGCGATGCCGGCCGCATCGGGGAATTGCTCGAGCGCGTCGAGGAGCGCGGCGGGCGCTCCGCTGCGCGGGGCGGCGTCGGGGTTGAGCAGCAGCACGCTGGCCCCGTGCGCCTGCGCGGCACCGTGGTTGGCGCCGCCGCCGAAGCCCAGGTTGCGGCCTGGAGAGAGGAGCGTCGCACGGCCGCAGCAGAGCTCTGCGAGGGAGCCATCGGAGCCGTTGTCGACCACGACCAACTCCAGGCGCGGGTCGTCGCTCGGCCACGCGTCGAGCAGGCGGGCGAGGTCGTCTTCGGCGTGCCAGTGCACCACCACGGCGCTGAGGAGCGGCGCAGTCATGGGAGCCCCTCGGCTCGGGTGGGCTGCCGGGTGAGCCGCCGTAGCTGGCGGCTGGACCCGCCGGCCAGGAGAGCCTTGGGGGCGCGGCGCGCGGCCGCAGCCCAGGCTGCGCCGATGGACGGGGCCAGGCCCGGTGTGCGCACGGCGTCCGCGAGATCGCGCGCGACGACGCGTGGCAGCAGGCGAAAGAAGCCTGGGCCCGCGACACGCAGCAGCGTCAGGAGTCGGTTCCGGTACACGAGACGCGCCTTGCGTCGCCCGAGCGTCTTGCCCGTGGCCGAGCCGAGGTGGCGGGCGCGAGCCGCGGGCACGCACACCGCCACCACGTCCAGCGCGGCCAGTCGCAGGGCCAGGTCGACGTCTTCGTAGTAGCTCTCGAACGTGGAGTCGAAGACGTCGCCCGTCGGAAGACGGCTGTCTTCGAGTGCCGAACGGCGATAGAGCGCGGCGGTCGCCGAGGCGCCGGCAATCTCGAACGGCGCGGCCGGCAGGCCGTTCGCTTGCTCACCGGTGTGGATCTGTACGGCCTGCCACCACCGGTTCCACTGCAGCCCGCAGCCGTCGATGCGCTCCGGGTCGTGCAGATCGACGTTTGCACCCTGCACGGTGCGCCGTGGGCCTGCGGCGGCCGCCACGTCGAAGACCTGCTCGAGCCAGTCGTCTGCGAGCACCGCGTCGTCGTTGACGGTGAGAACCCACGGTTCGGTGGTGGCGTCGATGGCCAGATTGTTCGCGGCGGCGAAGCCGACGTTTGCGGCGAGCTGCATCACCTCGTCCACCCGGGCCGCGACGGCTTCCGCCGGTGGATCGCCCTGTTGGACCAGGACGATGCGCGGGCGCGGTGTCTGACGCCTCAGCGCCGCCAGGCACTCCTCGATCACCGGGCTGCGGCCCAAGCTGGGAACGATGGCGACGACCTCGGGAGGAGAGCTTTCGTTCACGACGGCGGCTCGGCCTTGGCTCCCTCGGCACGAACGCGGTGAAGCGTGAGCTCGACACCGTCGGGGGCCTCGAGACGGATCCGGACCCGTGCCGCGCCGAGCTCGTTCGGCCAGCGGAGGCGGGCCCGGTAGCGGTGGGCGAAGAAGCCCCCTTCGGGGTCCAGCCACGAGAGGTGCGCGCTCGGCCGTGGTGCACCGGTGCGGTCGGCGGCCCACTCCGCCGTGTCGAGACCCGCTCGGAGGGGCCAGGTGGCGGTGACCTCGTCTCCGGCCCCCAACAGCTCCACCGAGGCGACCTGGGTCCCGGGGGCGAGGTCGAGGGCGTGCGAAAGCGACGTGTCGACGAGCAGCGCGGCGGAGCCGGCCTCTAGCTGGAGCCCGAGTGGGCTCTGCCAGGCCGGGGCCTCGTGGGTCAGCGTGGTCGGTGGCCAGTCGAGGAGCACGGTCGACGGTTGCACACGCGGAACCGCGACGAGGGTGACGAAGGCCGCGGCCCAGGCGAACGCCCGCAACCGGGTGGCGCCGTTGCGCTCGAGCAGGAACAGGGTCGTGGCGAGAGCGGGGAGTGCTGCCGCCCAAGGAGCGTGCTGGAGCACCGCGTGGAGATCGGCGGGCCAGTGCCACGGATAGTTGGCCTGCGCGCAGGCCGCGGCCAGGAGCGCGACGCACCAGGTGGCCTGCGCTCCGGGCCAGATCGACTGCGACCACGTGCTGCTGCAGTCGGCGTCGGGAGCGGATCTACCGGCGCAGAGCACGAGCAGGAGAGCCGGCGCTGCGAGCGCCTCGTGTGGCTCGAGGAACCGAAGCCCGACCACTGCCAGACCAAACGACACCGCCACCGGCTGCCACGAGCCTCGCGTCGCCGCGGTCGCGACGAGCACAAAAGCCCCTGCGGCGGCGAGCGTCGCGAGCTCGCCGGGTAGATCCCAGGCGCGCACCGGAGCGAGTGCGAGCAGCACTCCGGCCGTCACCATCCAGACGGCCGGCCAGCGGCGGAGTCCGGCGAGGTAAAGGCCGGCGAGGAGCGCGGTCGCACCGATGGGCAGAGACCACGCAAGGAGCGCCCCGAGGAGCGCAAGCACCGCCGCCGTCTGCCAGTGGGGGGCCCGCGCGGCGAGAGTGGAGCACGCAGCGGCGGCGGCGAGGACGCCGGTCGCGGTGAGCGTGACAGAGCCCGTCACCGCGATCACCGCGGCGCACGCCGCGAGGCCTCGGAGCCCGAACCGTCGCTCCAGCACAACCGCCGCACAAGACGCGATGACGGGAAGTGCGAGCAGAATGACGGCGGCCCGAAGCGGGCTTTCGGTCACCAGAACCCGGCCACGGCCCTGGAGCTGCAGCGCGAAGGCGAGGCTGGTGAGCTGGAGGCAGCGCAAGGCGAAGGGCCCCGGCTGTCGCTCGAGACCGGCGGCGGCGAAGGCCCACGCAGCCGCGAGGAGGAGCGCAATGGCGCTGGCGCGGGCAACCCCGGTGGGGAGAGCCCAGAGCGCGAGAGGCACGAGGGCCGCGACGGCCACCAGAGAGAGCCGAACCGGGGCCCTGCTGGCAGTGCCGAGCAGCGCCAGCAGCCCTCCAGCGCACACGACGGTGAGGTGCTGCGCTTCCACCGCAGCCAGAGGTGAGCGCACGGCGGTGGCTCCGAGGCACGCTGCGGCGCTCGCGAGGGCCAGTGCGATCCCGGGCCACCAGGGCACGGGACGGGCGGCAAGTTCGGTCGGAGCGGCGAAATGAGACAGGGTCTTGAGCTTCCTGAGGCCGGGGATTCGTGTCAGTTTAAGCGCTGCGCGAGCGCCCGGGGTGCGTCAAGGCAGACGTGGTTGGAGGCGCTTCAGGTCGCTTGTACACTGCCCTGCGGCATCGATGGGCCGATCGGCCTGGCGGGTGACGCGCCCGCGCGACGAAGACGGAGGACGAGCCATGCTGGCGAGGGAACGACTGCGGTCCGGAGGAGACGAGCTGAACGCGGCGCTGATGGCGCGCGGCGTCTCGTCGGACGTGCTCGGTCGCTGGAAGGAGCTCGACGTCCGCCGCCGCGAGTCCCTCGGCCAGGTCGAAGAGAAGAAGCGGCAGCGCAACGAGCAGAGCAAAGCCATCGGCGCGCTCAAGAAGAGCGGCGAGGACGCGTCGGAGCAGATTGCCGCCGTCGGTCAGCTCAAGGGTGAGATCGAGGTCCTCGAGAGCGGCATCGAAGAGGTGGAGAGTGAGATCGAGACGATCGAGCTCGCGCTGCCCAACGTCGCGCACGAGTCCACTCCGGTCGGCGCGTCGGAGGACGACAACGTCGTCGAGCGGACCGTCGGAGAGCCCACCAAGCTCGGCTTCGAGGCGAAGGCCCACTGGGACGTCGGTCCGGAGCTCGGCGTGCTCGACTTCGAGTCGGGCGCCAAGATCGCGGGCGCGCGGTTCACGACGTACCGCGACCTGGGCGCCAAGCTGGAGCGCGCGCTGGCGAACCTGATGCTCGATCTGCACACCGGAGCGGGCTACACCGAGATGTTGCCGCCGCTGCTGGTCAACGAGGCGAGCATGCTTGCGTCCGGGCAGCTGCCGAAGTTCGCCGACGACGCGTTCCGCGTAGAGCAGCACGGCTACTACCTCATCCCCACCTCCGAGGTGTCGCTGGTGAACCTGCACCGCGGCGAGGTGCTCGAGGAGGGCGATCTGCCGCTGCGCTACACCGCGTGGACGCCGTGCTTCCGGGCGGAAGCGGGGAGCTACGGCAAAGACGTGCGTGGTCTCATTCGCCAGCATCAGTTCTTCAAGGTTGAGCTGGTGCAGTTCACCCATCCCGAGCGGAGCTACGAAGCGCACGCCGAGCTCACGGCCCAGGCCGAGAAGGTGCTCGAGGTGCTGGAGCTGCCCTATCGGGTGATGTCGCTGTGCACCGGGGACATGGGCTTCACGTCGGCCAAGACGTACGACCTCGAAGTGTGGCTGCCCGGTCAGGGCACCTACCGGGAGATCTCGTCCTGCTCCAACTGCGAAGACTTCCAGGCCCGGCGCGCCAACATCCGCTTCAAGCCGGCCGGGGGCGCCAAGCCGCAGCTCGTGCACACGCTCAACGGCTCCGGCCTCGCGGTCGGTCGCACCGTGGTCGCGATTCTGGAGAACTACCAGCGCGAGGACGGCTCGGTGGCCGTGCCCGCGGCGCTCCAGCCCTACCTCGGCGGCGTCGAGGTCCTGGAGAAGGGCGCCTGAGGGGAGAAGGATGACTCCGGGGGCCAAGGTGCGGGTGGCGGCCTACCTCCTGCTCGCACTCATGTGTGCGGCCTTCGCCGTGATCCTCGGCTCCACCGACAAGTACGGCACCTTCGCCATGGTGAGCCAGATCGTGCTCAGCGGCTTCTGGCTCGTGGCCGCCTTCGCCACCTGGAAGCTGAGCTAGGACGTTTCGCGGGCCCTACGGGCTCGAAGGACACATCGCCGTCGTCGGCCGCCCACGGACCCGTCAGGCGGGCGCGACCTGCACGCGATCGACACCCAGACGCCCCCCTTCCACCACGAGGGCCATGGCGCCGCCTCCGAGCGCGGAGTCGGTGGCCTCGAAGACCGGCGTACCGTCGATGGCGCCGACGAGATGAGGCCCCTTTGCCCGGAGGGTCAGCACGTACGTTTCGCCGAGCTGCCAGTCGAACGGCAGCTCCTCCAACACGGCCTCCGAGTGGATCCGGCGCACGAGCTGCGCCTTGCCTGGCGCGAGCAGGAGCGCGTAGTAGCGGGTCATGCCTTGCGCGCGCACCGCGACGCCTGCCCGCTCCACGAGATGCGGCGTGAGCTCGGCCGTCATGGAGATGTCGCGCCAGTCGCGTGTCCCCTGCAGAAGCAGGCCGGTCCCCTCGTTCTGCACGAGTCGGAACGCCTCGGAGCCCCGCGCGAGCGCGTCCACTCCGTTGACCCAGGCGCGGCGCCACATGGTGCCCCGATGCTTCGGTTGCTCGACGCTGTACCTGGGCGCGCCGCGCCAGCCGAGCGCATCGAGAGCGAAGGCACGGGTCTTCCCGGGCACGTGGACACCCACAGCGAAGACCGGACCCGGCAGGTCCGGAATCTCGAGGGAGAGGTCGGCGCTTTCCTGTCCTGGGCACAGCTCGACGATGGAGCCCTGCAGCGTCGAGGGCTCATCGTCTTCACCGTAGAAGCTCGCGCACAGCGCGACGCGCAGCGGGTCGCCCTGCTCGTCGGGCAACCGGCGTACCGTCGCTTCGAGAGTCTGGCCGGGGAAGACGCGCGGTGACGCGAGCAATGGGTAAGGCCCCTTCTCGCACCAGCGGGCGATCTCCTTCGAGGGAGTGAACACGGGCGTCTCGACGCGCGCGGGTCCGTTCGTTTCGATCCGGAGGGCTCGTGCGCCGCCCCCGCTATCCACGTTCGAGAGCTCCGCCTGGCCTTCGATCACCTGGAAGCCCTGCACCGATCCCGGGAAGGCGAAGTGAAAGGGTGCACCACCCTTCGGCCGGAGCGGCTCCTCTCCTCGAAGGCTGCGACCGAGGTTGATCACCTGCAGCGCTTCGTGCGCGCAGTCGCTGACGGCCCGGCCTCCGTCGGCCGTGGGGAGGTACACGCGGTCGGCCACGGGCCCGCGCCAGTCGATCCCCCGCTCGAGACCAGCGTCGATGCCCACGAGACCTTCCTTGATGCCGAGAAGACAGCCCAGGTTCCCCGAGTTGCAGTCGGTGTCCCAGCCGCTCGTGTTGACGATCTGGAGTGACTTCGCGAAGTCCGACTCGCCGTGGAGCAGTGCCAGCACGATGAGCCCGTGGTTGGGCACCATGTGGCAGTTGCCGCCGTACGTGTCGTAGCCGTAGCGTGCGGCGAGCAGGGCTCGGCTCCTGCGCCAGTCGGAGTCTTCCGCGTGCCAGGTACGGAGGTCCCGGATCATGGTCGCGATCACGGAGTCGGCGGGGACGTAGCGCAGCGCCTCGTCGAGCAGCGTGTCCACGCAGCGCTCGACGAACGCCATCGACTCCATCGCGGCCAGCACCTGCGCGCCGAAGACCGCCTCCCCGTCGTGGCTCACCCGTGCCGCCTCGGTCGCGAGCCGCACGGCGAGATCGGGGTCACCCGGCGCCACCATGGCCCAGCCGTCGATGAAGATCTGTGCCCCGATCTGCTCGGCGACCACCTTGCCGTTGCGCGCCATCGAGCCGCTCTCGGGCGCCGCGATGCCGTTTTTCAGCCGCAGGTAGGCCGTGTGCTCGGTGGAGTTGCCGAGCCCACCCCACCAGAGCACGGTGCGCTCCGGCACGAGGTAGTTGAGCCAGGTCTCGCCGACCTCACGCGCCGTGAGGTTGCGCCCGGTGCCGTGGTCCTCGAGCGCGCGCAGGAACGTGAACGTGCCGGTGATGTCGTCGTCGGTGACGACGAGGGGCACGCCGAGCCGCTCGTGGACGTAGGTCTCGATGTCGCCGAGCTCGCGCTGGATCCTCTCGTAGGTCCAGCCCTCGAACGGCCGGCCGAGGTAGACGCCGATGACCTTGCCGAGGACACCGGCATAGACGCGCTCGGCATAGTCGCTGGGGAGTTCCATGGTCTTGTCCTCGCGTGTTCGTCTGAGGGTCACCCGACGACCGCGGCCCCATTCTCGAACGTTCGAGACGGGCACCGCCACATGTCGCCTGGGTTTCATGACTTCGCGTGCGTTCGGCACGGCGCACGCGCGCCGCCTGACGCCGACCCCGTAGAGTGGGGCGCATGTCGCACAACTCGGGATTGGAGCGCGTGCTGAGGGCACGCGACGTGGTGGCGCTCGCGTTTGGCGCGATGATCGGCTGGGGTTGGGTGGTCCTGGCCGGAGACTGGGTCCAGACCGGGGGCGCGCTGGGTGCCGTCGGAGCCTTCGTCGTGGGTGGCACCGCCGTTGCGGTGATTGGCCTCACCTACGCCGAGCTGGCGGCTGCCATGCCGGAGGTTGGTGGGGAGCACGTGTACAGCGAGCGCGCCCTCGGACGCACCGCGTCGTTCGTGTGCACGTGGGCGATCGTGTTCGGCTACGTGTCGGTGGTGGCCTTCGAGGCCGTCGCTCTTCCGGTGGCCGTCGAGGCTCTGCTTCCCGGCCTCGAAGCGGGCTACCTTTACTCGGTCACGGGCTGGGACGTGCACGCCAGCTGGGTGGCGGTGGGAGCCGTGGGAGCAATTGCCATGATGGCGCTCAACGTCCTCGGTATCCGCCCAGCCGCCGTTGCGCAGACCATCGCTACCGGCGCCATCCTCGTTGCGGGTCTCGTCTTCATGGGTGGCGCGGCCTTCGGCAGCCGCCCGGAAGCGGCGCAGGCCATCGACTGGGGCTTCTCGGGCGACGGGCTCCTGCGCGTGCTCGTGATGGTGCCGTTCCTGTTTGTCGGCTTCGATGTGATTCCCCAGGCTGCAGAAGAGATCGACGTGCCGCCCCGCAGGATCGGCGCGCTCCTGATGTTCTCCGTCTTGCTCGCGGTGATCTGGTACATCGCGATCGTCGTCGGCGTGACGCTCGGCCTGCCGGCGAGCCAGCTGGAGGGCGCCGACGTCGCCACGGCGGAAGCCGCGACGTCGCTCTTCGGATCGCCACTCTGGGGCAACCTCATCGTGATCGCGGGTGTCGCCGGAATCCTCACCAGCTGGAACTCGTTCCTCGTGGGCGGCAGCCGGGCGATCTTCGCGCTGGCGCAGGCGGGCCTGCTGCCGCGCTTTCTCGGCACGCTCCACCCCAGGACCAGAGCGCCGGTGAACGCCATTCTCATGGTGGGGGCCCTCTCCATCGTGGCCCCGTTCTTGGGCCGGCCGGCGCTCGTGTGGCTGGTGAACGCGGGCGGTATCGGCATCGTCACGGCCTACGCCTTCGTCGCGGTCTCGTTCCTCGTGCTCCGCCGTCGTGAGCCCAACCTCGAACGGCCGTTCCGTGTGCCGGCGGGCACGGTCGTCGGATGGGCAGCTCTCGTGCTCTCGCTCGGCCTCTTCTTCTTGTATCTACCCGGTAGCCCGGCTGCTCTCGTGTGGCCTCAGGAGTGGCTGCTGGTGCTGGCCTGGACCGTCCTCGGCGCGGTGCTCTTCTTCGCGACCGGACGACAGACTTCGGAGAACGCGTGATGGAGAACAGCAGCCAAGCGAGCTCGGAGCAACGCAGCGACGGGCTGCTGCGATGGGTTGCCCCTCTTCTCCTCGTGCTCTCCGTGGCCGGGTGTGCGGACAGCCCCGGCGGCGAGCCGGTCGACCTGCTGCTGCACGGCGGCAAGGTCGTCACCCTCGATGAGGCGTCGTCGGTGCACTCGGCCGTGGCAATTCACGACGGCCGCATCGTCGACGTCGGGGATGAGGCGCTGCTCGAGCGCTACAGCGCTACGGAGACCACGGACCTGGAGGGTCACCTGGTCCTGCCCGGCTTCATCGACAGCCACATTCACATCGACGGCGAGCCGCGACGCTACGTGCCGCTCGAGGAGGTGGCGTCGATCGCCGAAATGACGCGCCGGGTGGCGGCCAAGGCCGAGGAGCTGGGCCCTGGCGAGTGGATCAGCGGCTACGGCTGGAGTGAAGACGAGCTGGAGGAGGGCAGGAAGCCCACACGCGCGGATCTCGACGTCGTCGCGCCGGAGAACCCGGTGGTCCTCACGCGTGCAGGCGCCCACAGCGCGGTCGGGAACAGCTTGGCGCTCGAGCTCGCCGGGATCGACGCTTCCACGCCCGATCCCGAGGGGGGCGTCATCGAGCGCGACGGCGCCGGTGAGCCCACGGGCATCATCCGCGAGCGCCACGGCCTGCTGCTCGAGCTCGTGCCGCCGGCCTCGAACGAAGAGCTCGTGGTGAGCCTACGCCGCAACCTGAGTCGGCTCTTCTCGTTCGGCATCACGTCCATCGTGGAGGCGAACGAGTACACGACGACGGTGCCGCTGTGGGAGGAGGTCTACGAGGGCGCGGACGTGCCCCTGCCGCGCGCCAAGCTCCAGCTCCTGTGGAGCGGCGCAGAGACGATGCGCGCGTTCGGGCGCAAGACGGGTGACGGCGACGAGCGTCTCGCGATTGGCGCGGTGAAGGTCTTCGTCGACGGCGGTTTCACGGGGCCGGCCGCCTACACCCGCGAGCCGTATCGCCCCGGGTCGCAGCCGCCGGGCTACCGCGGCAAGCTCAATCTGAGCGAAGAGGAGCTCGAGCGCATCCTGACCGAGGCGCACGGCGCCGGCTGGCAGCTCGGCATTCACGCGATCGGCGACGCAGCGATCGAGCTCACCGTCGATCTGCTGGCGCAGACGCTCGAAAAGTCGCCGCGTGAAGACCACCGCCACTACCTGAACCACTTCACGGTGATGCCGCCGGCAGCCACCATGGACAAGATGGCAGCCCACGGCATCCACATCACCCAGCAGCCGAACTTCACCTACACCCTGGAAGGGCGCTACCGCGAGTACCTCGACGGCGACCGCCTCCAGCACAACAACCCGCTTCGCTCGCCGATGGACCACGGCATCACGGTTGCGATCTCGAGCGACATCCTGCCGATCGGGCCGCTCGTGGGCATCTACGCTGCGGTGACGCGCAAGGGTCGAAGCGGTGAGGTGTATGCGCCGGAGGAACGGCTGACGGTCGAGGAGGCACTTCGCGGGTACACCGCTTTCGGAGCGTTCCTCACCTCCGAGGAAAGCTCCCTCGGCACGATCGAGGTGGGCAAGCGCGCCGATCTCGTCGTGCTCGATCGCGACCTCTTCGAGATCGATCCGGAGGAGATCCTCGAAGCGAAGGTGGAGCGCACGTACCTCGGGGGCGAGCTGGTGTACGCGCGCCCCTAGTGGGCTTGGGGCTCCACGCGGATGCGGTCGCTCTACTTCCAGCTCGTCGCATCGCGCCCGGGCTTCTGGATCACCCACGTCTGGTTCTACGGTCTGCCGCTCGCGCGCGAGGACTACTTCGGGCGGCCGAGCTTCTGGGTCGGCTTGATCTACGTCACGTTCCCTCTGGGTCATCTGCTGTACGCGTGGAACGACCTGGGCGACGCCGAGACCGATCGGCTGAATCCGAGGAAGGGTGGGCTGCTGTTCGGGGCCCGCGGCGACGACGCACAGCTGGCCGCGCTGCCGCGATGGATCGTCGGGGTGCAGCTCGTTGCGCTCGGCCCGGTGTTCTGGTTCGGCGGCCCGCGCATGGCGGTCTGGCTGCTTCTGGCACTTTTGGTGAACGCCCTCTACAACGCGCCGAAGATCGCGCTCAAGTCGGTTCCGGGCCTCGACCTTCTGGCGCAGTCGGGTTATCTCCTCGTCTTCCTCTTCAGCTCCTGGATCAACGACGCGCCACACCTCCCCCTCGCGACGCTCCTCTTTTCTGCGCTTTTTGCCATGCACTCCCACCTCTTTGGTCAGATCATGGACCTGGAGCCCGACCGGGAGGCAGGACGCACGACGACGGCGGTCCGGCTTGGCGTGCTCCCGAGCAAAGCGCTGCTGGTCGCCCTGCTCGCGACAGAGGCCCTGATCCTCTGGACCGCCTACTCCGACCCCTACGTGACGGTGTTTCTCGCCGGGGCTGCCGTCGTCTTCGCAGCCGATGCAACGTTCGTCTTCCGGGATCGGCCCTATCCGAAGTGGGCGATCGTGACCGCCTTCCTCTTCTGGAACGTCGCGGCGGCCGCGAGCCTGCACTTCATGTGGGCGCGCGGGACGCTGGCCGGATGGTGAGACTCGGGCACGGGACGCTCGTCAGGGCGAACGCTCCGCGGCGCGGGCCACGACCACGCGGTTCCGACCCGATTCCTTGGCGGTGTAGAGAGCTTCGTCTGCTGCAGCTACGAGACCAGCCGCGGACTCGTCAGGGCCGGGGCGACGCGTCGCGACGCCGATGCTCACCGAGACGAGGTGGCCTGCATCACTGGCGGGATGTGGGATCTCGAGCTCCCGCACCGCGCGCAGCAACAGCTGGGCGAGGGCCTCGGCCTCGCCTTCTGTGGTCAGCGGCAGGACCACGGCGAACTCCTCACCGCCGTAGCGAGCCACCAGGTCGCCTGCGCGGCGACACGTTGATGCGAGCGCGTCGGCCACCCGCAGTAGGCATCGATCCCCCTCCTGGTGACCGAAGCGGTCGTTGAACGCCTTGAAGTGGTCGATGTCCACCATCGTCAGAGAGAGGGGAGCGGCCATCCGGCGGCAACGTGCCCACTCGTTCTCGAGGGTCTCGTCGAACAGGCGCCGATTGGCGACCCCGGTGAGCGCGTCCTGGGCGGCGATCTCTTCGAGCAGACGGTTGCTCGACGTCAGCTCGGCGTTCGTCTCCTCGAGACTCGCGCGGGCCGCTTCGAGCTCCGCCGTGCGCTCGAGAACCTTCTGCTCCAGCGACGCGCGGAGGTCCTGCTCCGCCCTCTCGCGCTGGCGCTGGAAGCTGTTGATGCGGTGGGCCACCGCGAAGGCGAGCAGAACCAGCTCCGCGGCCGACGCGACCTGCGCACTGTGCAGCGTGAGGGGCGTGGGTGCCAGCACGCCGTTGTAGCTCAGCACGTAAAGCGCCACACCGAGCATCAGAGGTCCCGAGGCCAGCAGAAAGATCCTCGCCAGTGCCGAGCCGGCGATAGCGAGCCGGATGGCGGTGACACCGACCAGGCTCACGAGAAGCAGAGCGACCGGCCCGAGAGTGAACGCGGCGAAGCCCTGGAGCCCGAGCACGAAGGCCACCGCGAGGCCTGCCGTGACCCACTGGATCCCCAGCAGAACGCGGTCGGTGCGCGGTGCTTCGGTCCGGGTGTCGAGGAAGGAGCGCACGAAGCTGGTGCCCCAGAACGCGGACGACGCCGGCAGCAGAAACCCGGCCCACCGTTGGACCCCTGGTGCTCCAGGCCAGACGTATTCGAACAGGAAGCCACTCTCGAGGAGCCAGGTGAGGCCGAAGCTCGACGCGTAGAGGACGTAGATGAGGTAGGACCAGTACCGTGTGGACGCGAACAGGAACAGGGTGTAGGCGACCACCGCGAGGACGACGCCGGCGTAGAGCCCCTGGAGCGTGTTGTTGCGCGCGCGCCGCGCGAGGTAGTCCTCCTGGGTTGCCACCTCGAAGGCGAGGAAGTTGCGGCTGTCGGTGTCGGGTCCTTCGACGGTCAGCCGCACGTAGGTGACCGATCCGCCGGTGCTGGTTCCGGCCAAGGGCACGACCGGCTCGTGGCTCGGGAGCGGTCGCTCGTCGAACGGCGTGAAGAACCCGATCCGGGCGTTTGTCACCTGGCCTGTCTCTTCGCAGAACGTCCACGCCTCGACGAGCTGCCACGTGTTCGAGAACACCAGCACGAGGTTGCTGTCGGATGGGCTGGCCGTCACACGAAGCCAGTATTCGTCCCGAGAGCTCGAGAAGGACCGTTCCTCCTGCCACCGCGGCTCGGGCAGCGCTCGGACCTCGTCGAGCCCGAGCGCACGCCCCTCATCGGAAGCCGAGGAGCGAAGCCAACGCTCTGTGATCGTGGCGCCCCCGACGGTCGAGGGGCCTGTGCTCGCCGCGTGCGAGGCGGAGGCCAAGCCTCCTCCGAGCACGATCAGCGAGAGGGCCAACGTAGCCAGCCGTCCTGGGCAGATGCCGGATGGACGGTCGCGAGTCGAACGGTGCTGGACGTTTCGGATCACGCCGTGCGGGTTGAGACGAGCAGCTGGCCGAGGAAGAGTGAACCGGTGCCCAAGGAGGGACACCGGCGCGAGAATAGCGAACTGCGGCAACCGTCGTGTCGGCGCTGTCAGTCACACACGCACATCCCCGGTCGGCCGATCGCTGCCTTTCCGGACCGGCTGCAGCAGTACTTCGTGTCCGTGCACAGGAGGGTGCCGCCGCTCGGGTTGCACATGTCCTGGTGCCGCACGGGCATCGTCGTGGTGGTGCACTCCCGCCTCGAGGTGTTCACGGTGCGGGTCCAGCTGAGCCCGGGCGCGGCGAGGTGTGCGATCGCCTTGTTGAACTCGGGCTGACACACGTGCGGTGGCGGGGCGCCCGAGATCGGTGGCGAGCAGGACCCCTGCTGGCTTTCTGCGGCCGGGCCGTTCCTGCGCTTCGCCACGCAGCACTCGTCGTGCTCCCAGCTACCGGCGTTGATGGTGCACAGGTTGCCCACGCACAGGCCGACGTTCGTGAAGCCGTCGGCCGGGCCGCAGTTGTTGCCGGCGGCGCCGTAGCAACGTTGGCAGATGGTCTCGCAGGCCGCGCCGCTGAAGTCCGACTTGCAGGAGCACGTGCCGTTGGATTGGCACTGCCCGTCGCCGTTGCACTGCTTGCCGTTCGGGCCGGTCGGGCAGATCGCCTTGCTCAGGTTGATCGTGTCGCTCGAGCTGTCGGACGTGCCCGCCGTGTTGCGGAGCTCGAAGTAGACCGTGCGGTTGCCGATGCCGCCTGCGTCGAGGGTGTGCGCGGTGGTTCCGGAGCTTCCGTTGGGCAGGCTCGACCACTGTTTGCCGCTCAGGTTGGACGTGTTGCCGGCCCGGTAGTGCGTGGCGGTGCCGGTGTTGCTCCAGCTGAGCGAGACGTTCTGGCTGTCGGTGCTGCTTGCGCCGTTGTTGATCCGGAAGCTGGTGATCGTGAGCGGCTGCAGGTACTGGATGGAGTCGGAGACGATTGCGCTCAGGATCGGTGGGGGCGGCTTCGTGCCGCGGCTCACCCTGGGCTCGATCTTCACCTGGGCGTAGACACGATGGGTGCCGAGGTTGCTGGGAAGGGAGTACCGGCTGCTCTGCCGCCAGGAGAGCCAGTTGGCGCCGGTGAGCCTCGAGTTGGCCCCGAAGCGGACGTGCGTCGGGGTGCCTCCCGAGACGGCGAACTGAAGGGTGACCGTGCGGGTGTCGGTGCGGCTCGTGTTGGGCGACCCCTGCCAGGAGCCCGTGATGCCGAGCTTCAGCGAAAGCGTGGGCGTGCGCTGGGCTGAGGCCACCTCGGGAGCAAGAGCCAAGATCGCAAGAACCAGACCCCCGAGGGCAACGGTGAAGCGGCGTAGATGGCGGCCACGGCAGGAGACGCGCGGTGAGCGCGTGCGGAGCGTCTTGGCGTGCATGGAAACCCCCTGAAATGAAGAGACACTTGGATCACATCTCTCTCAGACGGATTCCGTGCGCCGCACCCTTCATCGAAAGCGCGGAGCAGATAAGCTCCCGGTTCGCCGCTCGGCGCCTGGCCCTTGCCGTGCGCCTCAGAAGGCCCCGCGGAGGGGTGGCAGAGTGGTCGAATGCACCGGTCTTGAAAACCGGCGTCCGTTCACGCGGACCGTGGGTTCGAATCCCACCCCCTCCGCCAATCGCGCTTTGGCGCGTTTGCCGGCGGGGGCGGGATCTCGGCAGTCGCCCTCCGGGCGGACGTCCGGAGCGCTCGGGAACGAATCCCACCCCCTCCGGCTGTCGCCCGCAGGCTCGCTCCCTGTCTGCGGGGGTGGATCTCGGCGTTCGCCCTATGGGCCTCGGCCAGGTCGTTTCCCTGGCTCAGGCCGCTTGATGGGGCCGCTGCCCGAAGCGGCCGGAGAGGATGCCGCGAATCGACAGATCTTCGTCGAGCGCAGGCCAATGGAGTCCGTAGGGCAATAGCTCGATCTGGTCGAGGTGCTCGTGCGACTTGCCTTCGAGGCGCGGGTTGCCTTCCACAGGGAACGCGAGCTCGAGACCGCTGGCGAGTGCGCGATTCTCGCAAGCCAGCTCCTCCGCGCGAGCCAGTTCCCTGACCTTCAGTCCAGCCGACTCGCGAAGCTCGGCCTCGGACTCCACGTCGAACACCGCCTCGCCGTTTCCCTTGCGGACATGCACGTGGATTGGACGATGATCGTTGCTGTAGAGGAAGAACCGGAAGCCGTCCTTCGTGAAGAGCGCTTGGGGGCGAATCCCACTTAGGGCGCAAAGATGTTCGTCCGCGTGGGAGTCGTCAGAGGGTGGAGAGGATGTCCTCTTTGGCGACGTCCTTGTGAGCCGCGACGGCGCGCAGAATCGCATGGAGCGTTCCGACCCGGAGGGCCTTATGGTTGGGCACGACGATTCGCTGATGCGATGGACTGTCGGTCGCAAGGGAAACGTGGCTGCCGACTTGGCCGATTCGGCGATAGTCCCAGTTTCGACACAGCAACCGGATGAGGCGCTCGCCGCTGAGATCGCGCGGAAGCTTCATCCGGTGGTGAGGACCTCGTCCCGCACGAGATGCAGTCGGATAGAGGACGGTCCTTCGCTGTCGCTATAGAACGCCTCGACGGCCTCTCGAGCGTTCAGTCGCAGCTCGTCCCAGGAATCGGCCTGAGTGAAGATCGCTTCGGTCAGGCACTCTGCGACGAAGCCACCGTCGGATTCCTGTGTCACTTCGAAGACCAGCTCGTCCATTCGGGCATTCTAGCGGGCGCCGACTCCTGCTCGAGCGCGACGTGGCCATCAAGGTCTTGCCGGGAGGACTTCGACAGGGAGAAGCCCTCAACCGTGCGGTCCCATCCCGCTCCGGATCGTTCGATCAGGTTTCTCCAGTTCTTATCCACCGTGCACGACGAACTGGGACGCACCCAGACGAATGGAGTGCTCGCCGAGAGGATCGAGATTCCCCTTCTTCTTGCGCTCCGTTCAGTAGCGTTCGTCTCCGAGCGGCTGCGCGTGTCTCTTCCATCGGGATCCCGGCGGTCGCGGCCTCCGCCTGCGGCGTCGGACGCTCGGGGACGAATCCCACCCCCTCCCAGCCGCGTGCCTGCCTCTACTCGACCTCGGCCAGGACGAATCGTTCGACCTCGATCACGTCGAGCCCCATCTTCTCCTCGATCCCGTAGCGCTGCTTGAACTCCTCTGGCCCCACATGATCGCGCATTGCCAGCCCGAACTTCGCGATGTGATTTCCGATGGTGTCGGGATCGAAGCCGTGGAGGATCAGTTTGTACCTCTTGACCATGAGCCGCGACACCTTCTGGAGCACCTTGTTGTCTAGGCCTTCTCCGGTGAGGAAGGCCTTCGTGGTGTAGGAAAACGCCAACTTGCTCCCGCGCGGAGCCTTGCCGACGAAGCGGAAGACCGCGTCGTTGGCCTCGCGGGTCAGGTACGCGGAGACGCTCTCCCAAAGGAACAGCGTCCTCGAGCTCGGGTCGTACCCCGACCTCCTCAGCTCCGCCTGGACATCCTGTTCGGTGAAGTCCACCCCGACGTAGGTCACGTGCTCTGGCAGCCCCCCCAACACCCGCTCGACCGTCTCCTTCTTGCGCTCGATCACGTCCGGGTGATCGACCTCGAAGTAGCGCACCTCGTCGATCCCAGGAATGGAGTACGCCTTCGGATCCATGCCCGCGCCGAGGTTGACGATGACGTCGACCTCGGACTTGGCGAGGCACTCCTCGATCGCTTCATCGTAGTGTCGGAATCGGCAGTAGAAGTAGCCCAGCATCCCGGGGTAGAGGCCCTCATAGAACGCCGTCATCAGCTTCAGCCCGAGCGGGAGGCGCATGAACTTGAGGACGAACTTGTCCCTCCCCGTCAGAAAGAGCTCGGAGATCGGGTCGAAGTAGAGCCGCTGCTCCTTCGGGTAGAGCATCCCCATTGCCCGCGATACGGGGAGTCCGAATCCAGTGTCCGTGGCCTTCATCTCGAGTCCTCAGAGCTCATGGGTCGGGGCACATGACGAGGTCGGGCTCCTGCTTGGCTAGCCTGTGGATACCTCGTGGTTCCGTTTCCAACATGTCTCCACCGACTGTACGGTACGAGCCCGGGCGAAGGCGCCCAAGCCCACAGGAGACGGACCCTAAATCGAACGCGAGTTTTCTCCGTTTCTTATCCACTGTGCACCACGAATTGGGACGCGCGCAGACGAACGGAGTGCTCGTCGAGAGGCTCGAAATGCCCCTCCTCCTTGCGCTCCGTTCAGCTGCGTTCGTCTCCCTGCGGCTGGGCGTCTCACTTCCATAGGTCTTGAAAACCGGCAGGGATTTACGTCTCTCAGGGGTTCGAATCCCCTCCCCTCCGCCAATCGCTCGCAAGCTCGCTCCTTGTCGAAGTGGAGGGGATCTCGGCGGTCGCCCTCTCCGCCTTCGGCGTCGAGCGCTTGGGGGCGAATCCCACCTTTCCGATCCCGCAGGCTCGCTCCTTGTCGAAGTGGAGGGGATCTCGGCGGTCGCCCTCTCCGCCTTCGGCGTCGAGCGCTTGGGGGCGAATCCCACCTTTCCGATCCCGCAGGCTCGCTCCTTGTCGAAGTGGAGGGGATCTCGGCGGTCGCCCTCTCCGCCTTCGGCGTCGAGCGCTTGGGGGCGAATCCCACCTTTCCGATCCCGCAGGCTCGCTCCTTGTCGAAGTGGAGGGGATCTCGGCGGTCGCCCTCTCCGCCTTCGGCGTCGAGCGCTTGGGGGCGAATCCCACCCTTCCGATCCCGCAGGTCGCTCCTTTGGCGGAGGGGGTGGGATCTCGGCGGTCGCGGCCTTCGCCTTCGGCGTCGAGCGCTCGGGATGGAATCCCAAGTCTTCACACCATGGACGCCAGGGGCGCGCACGGCGGGGTCGTTTGATTCTCTGGGTCGCTTCTGGACTGGCATCCGGCGCTGTGACGAGCGAGTCCGCGGGTCCGCCAGGGGCCGGCGCGAAGCCGACATACGACCGTCGGACTGCAGCTCAGCGAGGCTCGCGGCCAGGCGGGCCTCGAGCGATGGATCATCTACGACCCGACCGGGGTCTCTGTCCATCGGCACATCGACATCCGATTCCCGAGCTGCGTCGAAGCCCAACTGGTGCGGCAAGAACTGCTGGACTGGCTGGAATCGCGGTCGCATGAAGCCATCACGAGCTCATCCGTCCTCCGTGCGAAGCTACTGATTGGCGATCCTCAGACTCGAAGGACAGAAAGGCGGCACTCATGAACTGGCGCTCTGCGATGACCCTGCTCGCAATCGGTGTGTTCTTCGCACCCGCGACCCATGCGAAGTGGTACATCTCGGTCTTCGCCGGCCTGAACGACGTCGATGACACGACCCTCGTCACCGACCTCGGAACGATCGACACCACCTACGATTCTGGAATCGCGTTGAGCTTCTCCGTGGGCTACGACTTCGGGAATCGGTTCCGCCTGGAGGGTGAGATCCTCTCCGACCGGGTGAATGACGTGGATCTGCACCAGCTTGGCGGCGTCGAGCTGCCGAGGTCGATCGGCGGTCTCGAGCACGAAGCCGGGATTCTCAACGTGTTCGCCGACTTCCGCCGCGAGGCACGCGTTTCGCCGTACGTCGGCGTCGGCGCCGGCGTTGCCGAGTTGACGCTCGATGAGTACGGCTACGACGGGCTCGACCCGGTCACTGCCGAGAAGAACGCGCTGACGTACCAGGCGATCGCGGGGCTGGCTGTCGCGCAGGCCGAGGACTGGTCGCTGCAGTTCGATGCGCGATACGTGTCGGGGGAGGACCCGGAGCTCGATCTCGGGGGAACGACCAGCGAGTTGTCCTACAGCGCGTTCAGCCTCACCGCCGGGGTTCGCTACACGTTCTGAGGGATCTCGGTGACTCCCGACCTCGCGTCAACAATCAGCCGCTGACGACGCGTTGCGCCACCGACCGTAGCCAGGACAGTGCGGACGCCGTCTCCACACCGGTCACGTTGCCAATCAGCGAGTGGCCTTGTCCCCAGGCCCACAGCTGGACTCCGAAGTCGCCTTCGAACCAGATCGCAAAGTCCCCCAGGTCGTCGATCACCTGCACATCCGAAGCCGAGACGCCAAGCGCGCTGAGTCCGGGTGCCTGCTGCTCGACGAAGTCCACGAGCGTGAGGTTTACGGCGCCATCGCTGCTGGCGACGTGAAGACTGGCACCCTTGTAGAGATCCTCGGCGCTCGAGACGGTGCAGCCACTGCCCGGAAGCTCCACGGGTTCACCAACGGTCCCACCGAGAAGGTTTCGGACGTCCGTGTTGAGGAGAAGGTCGCAGGGGTCGAACGAGGCGCTTTCGCTCGGCGCGGAAGGGGCGACGGACACAGCGCCCGAAGCTCCATCGTCGCCGGAGCATCCCGTCGCAACAGATGCCATCAGTACAAGTGTGAGTCGAACTCTCGACATTGGCTCCCTCCAGTGTCTCCAAGTTGCCGGTCGCCCTCCTGCGGCGCCGTCAACGCGATGGATCGAGGCGGTGGCGGTCTTCCGGGTCCATGCAAGTTGTGGTCCCTTGTCGAGGAGGCCGCGCGAGGAAGGTTGAGAGCTCTCCTCGCAGCGGCCCCAGGTCGCTTCGGCTAGTTGCAGCTCCAACTGAATCCACGGGGGAACAAGGTTGGATCGGCCGGCCGAAGGTGGGCAGCGACGAGCGAGTCCTCGCCGAGAATTGTCCATGGTTGATCGTCGCGTCCTCGGATCACGGACGCGGCGACGAGCACGCAGGGGGTCGCGTCGTACCTGTCCTTCCAGTGGCGCTTCTGGTGAAGTGCGACGATGTTGGCCGGCGGGCCATTGAGGTTCTTCTTCCACGGGATCGACGGAATGCCGACGGTGTTGGGCCAGAGCACGATGGGAATCGTCAGGACCTTGGTGGGGTCCGTCGTGATCTGGCGTGGCAATCGGACGCTTCGTCCGAGATACAGCGACGACGTCTTCAGGCTGATGCGGTTGCGAAACGGTGCGGTCGCGTTGGTGCCGGGGAGCTTCTGGTTGAGTCTCAACTCCACATACGCTGGTCGGAAACCGAAGTCCTCCACCAGCCAGCTGGGCCAGCCTCCTGAGGGGGGCTTCTGACTCGCCAGCTTGGAAGCCGTCTCCGTCGCAATGTCCAGTGCCTTGGCCGACACGCTGGGCGGGATCCCCGTTTCCGAGGCAATCTGAGCCGCCAGGTACTCGACCCCCTTGTCCTTGAGCTCTTCGAAGTCCGGAAGAGAGGGCGGCAAGCCCATGGAAGCCAGCCCTGTTTCGAGAGCAAAGTTGAGAGCCGCGCGACAGTTTGAGTCGCAATCGATGACGAGCTCGACCAGAACATCCGCAACGGTATTGACAAGAGACTTCTTGATCTCTTCGTACAGAGCCGCCACGAGGTTGACGGTATTGCCCAGGCCATCGACGACGCCGGTGACCGCATTCGTGAAGCCCGCGCCGACAGAGCCGAGGAATCCGCTGCTGGAGGAGCCTCCGAACACGAGGCAGAACGTCTCGCCCTTCGGAAGCGTCTGTCCGAGGGCCGCGACTCCCTGCTGGACGACCATCGCGTCGAAATAGGGATGCGGAATGCCAAAGCCGCCGAACGGCGAGTAGAAGACCTTGTGGTCCTGAACGGTCCGGAAGCACCTCTCTCCTGGGAAGGCGGTCAAGCCCGAACCTTGGTCAAAGAGTGCGTACTTCGGCCACGCTTCGAGGATGGGCGACTGGTAGAAGTTGACGTTCGAAAGGACGAACTCCGGGAAGGGGCTCGGCGGCGCGCCGTTGGTCACTGCGCTCAGGTCGGCGAGGATGACGAGAGGGAGAATGCCGTCCGCCGCGGCGTTGCAGCGTGGACCATCCGCCGACCATGGGATCGCGCGAACGTAGAGTGGAGCCTGCGGGTCGAACCTCGTCGGTGCAAGATCGGGGTCTGTCGCAGCAAGCCGATGGACGATGTCGTCGAAGCTCACGACGACGTGGGTCCACTCGTTCCGCTCCAGGGAGAAGAACTGACTTTCGACGAGGCCAGCGGGTCGGCTTCCGCAGGCTTGGCCTGCTCGATTCACGAGCTCAAAGGGCTCGGTGGCCACTTGGATCTCTCCGCCGGTCACCTGCTCGAGTGACGTTCGGAATCGAAGGGTGCGCCGGTTCTCGCCGAGCTGCGTGATCGCGAGGTGGTCGGCCCCCGCCCACTCGAGGCCCCGATCGCCGCGCGCGTAGGCTTCGATCTCCAGCTCCGAGCGAATCGAGAAGGCCTGCAGCCTCGTTTCCTCGCCAGAGCCTGGGACGAGGATGCCGGTGGGCGGACCTTCGAAGAGGAACTTGCCGCACTGCTCGTCATGGTCCAGCTGCAGCCGTAGATGGTGCGGAACACCGGCCCTTAGGTTCGGAAACACGAACGTGAAGACACCGTCTCCGTCGCGTCGGACCCGCGCTCGAAGTCGTGCCTCTCGACCGTCACGCGCGCCCGATCGCGCGGAACGAACCGCAGGAGACTCTCTATGCAGAGCGATCGGTTCTGCCGAGACATGGATCTGCGTCGCTTCGACCCGGCAGCCGTTGACGGTCACAGTGCCTCGGTGGTGAGTCCAGCGGTCACTGGCCAGACTCGCGCTACTACCGAGGAGTCCGAGGACGAGATAGAGCGGGATCGGCCTCCACCGAGGCCAGGTGATTCTCAGGAGTCTTGTGGTCATGGCGTTCCTTTCTCGGCGCTCCGGTCTTGGCCGGCGCTGCGTGTCGTTTTCGGGTTGCGGGCGTGTTCTCGATCCAGGCCGACCGTCGGGTGGCCTGCCGGATGGCGCCCTACACCAGTCCACGCAGACGAGTTGCGAGAGGGATCAACGCCAGCTAGCCTTTTTTCAGGAAGAGGCACAGGGTGGTCGGCGTGGCCACTCGTAGCGCTCGAGACCGGGGAGGAACCCTTGGGAAACGCTAGCGAGCAGGCCGACCTTTGGCGGCGCGCCATGGAGGCGTTCGAGTCTCTCTGCGACCTCGCGCCCGGGCAGGTGCACGGCCAACTCGCCGCGGCTGCTGATGCGGACCCGGAGCTCGCCGCCCGGCTCGAAGAGCTCGTTGCGTGTGCTGCCCGCGACGGCGTGCTCGAGACTCCCGCGGTGGATCACCTGTCGTCGCTGCTCGAGGCGGAGTCGGTTGACGGCGGGGCCCCTTCCAGAGTGGGCCCCTACGAGATCGACTCAGAGCTTGGTCGCGGCGGAATGGGAGTGGTCTATGAAGCGCGCCGATCCGATGGGGAGTTCGAGCAGGTCGTGGCGCTGAAGCTCGTCAAGCGAGGGCTGGATAGCGACGAGGTACTGCGTCGGTTTCGACGAGAGCGACAGATCCTGGCAGGGCTGGAGCATGCCGGTATTGCGCGGCTTCTGGACGGCGGTGTCACTGAAGATGGCCAGCCCTACTTTGCGATGGAGCGGGTGGTCGGAGAGCCGATCGTGGCGTACTGCGACTCTCGACGGTTGCCGGTGCGCGAACGCCTGACGATGTTCATGGACGTCTGTGAAGCGGTCGAGCACGCACATCGCAGCCTGGTCGTTCATCGAGACCTCAAGCCGTCGAACGTCCTGGCGACCGAGCAGGGCGCCGTGAAGTTGCTCGACTTCGGCATCGCAAAGCTCCTGTCGGATGACGACGGGGACGAGGCGACTGCCCTGACCCGAGCAGGAGTCCGAGTCCTTACGCCCGAGTATGCAGCTCCCGAACAGTTTGAGGATGGTCCCGTCACGACGGCCACCGATGTGTACTCACTCGGAGTCCTCCTGTATGAGCTACTGACCGGCTGCCTGCCCGCGGATGGCAGGCAGCGTTCTGCGCAGGCACACGATGACAGCTCGATCATGAAGCCGTCTCGGGCAGCAAAGGAAGCCGCCTGTTGTCCGGCAGAGCTGCTGAATCGTGCGGCGGACCGTGATGCCACTCCAGTCGGGCTCCGACGCGAGCTCGAAGGTGATCTGGACGCGATCGTCATGAAAGCACTTCGAGTGGAGCCCCTGCGCCGGTACCACAGCGCGCAAGGCCTTCGCAGCGATGTTGCCCGGTTCCTCGCTGGACACCCGGTGGAGGCGCGCCCCGACGGCTTGTCGTATCGGGCCCTGAAGTTCGTGCGACGACATGCTGTCGGTGTCGGTGCATCGGCTGTAGTGCTTCTCTCCCTGGTCGCTGGACTCGTGGGGACCGCATGGCAGGCCGCTGCAAAGTCGGCTGAGGCTGAAAAGGCCGAGGCGGTGAAGGACTTCCTGACCGAGGTCTTCAAAGTGGCCGACCCAGTGAACGCGTCCGGCCCTGAGACCACCGCCCGGGAGCTGCTCGAGCGAGGCCGCGAGCGAATCCGCGGTCACCTCGAAACGCAGCCGACGACTCGGTTCGAGCTCCTGCTGGTTCTCGGCGAAATTCACGAATCGCTGGGGCTCTACGGTGAGGCACTGAGCCTCGCGGAGGAGGCGGCGGGCCTCGGCGAGGGAATCTACGGAGCCGGCAGCTCGAAGCTCGCCTCGGCTCGTCGCCTGCGCGGCGCCGCTCTCACTGGCCTTGGCGACTTCGAGGGAGCGGCGGCCGAGCTCCAAGAAGCGGTGCTGCGATTCCGCGAATCCAACGAGGACGCCGAGCTGGCGGAAGCGCTCGACCGACTCGGGATCGCTCTGTCGCAGGGAGGGAAGCTCGATGCCGCAGAAAGCGTCATGCGCGAGTCACTCAAAGTGCGCAGGTCGGCGGTTGGAGCCGAAGCGAGAATCGCGGACTCGCTGAACAACCTCGGAGCGCTCCTTCGGCAGAGAGGGAACTACCAAGAGTCCGAAGAACGCTACGAGCAGGCTTTGGCCCTTCGGGAGCGGCTCGGCCTCGCCGACCACCCCGATGCGCTCTACACCGAGAACAACCTGGCGGCTCTGTTGCTCGTGAGCGGTCGACCTCTCGAGGCGCGTGCTCGGTTCGAGACGCTGCAGCCCAAGCTCGTCGAATCTCTCGGTGAGGAACATCCTCGGACCATCGCAGGACTCAACAATCTGGCCGTCACCTACGTGCAGCTCGCCGAGCCAGAGCTCGCCGAGCCCATCCTCACCGAGGTCCTCGACCGCTGGCGAGAGCTCGGTGAGGAAGATCACCCGAACGCGTTGATGACCCGCGCCACCCTTGGCAGCCTGCGCCAGCTCCAGGGCGATCTTCGTGCTGCGGAGGCCGAGCTCCGAAGCGTCCTCAGACTGTGGAAGTCGAGAGTGGGGGCGGGCCACCCCGTCACGGCCACCATCCAGAGTCGACTCGCAACGGTCCTTCGCGATCGGGGCGCCTACGACGAGGCAGATCGCCTGGCGCAAGAGGCGCTTGCCCTGAAGCAGTCGCTGAATGGCGCCGACGATCCCACCATGGCCGATGAGCTGCACCTGCTCGGCGTCTTGTCGATGTTTCGCGGTGACTGGAGACGAGCCGAACTGCTGTTACGTGAGGCCCTCGACATGAGAATGGGCGTTCTTCGTGAAGGTCACGTCCAGTTGGGCGAGAGCTACCTGGCACTGGGGACGTCACTTCGCGTGGCGGGGGATGTGAAAGGCGCTCGCGAGGCGCTCGGAGGTGCGCGACGGGTGCTGAGCCGAACCTTGGGTAGTGATCACCCGAGCCTCGCCCGCCTTGACCTCGAGCTGGGCCGGGTGGCGGTGATCGAGTCGGATCTCGAGGCTGCCCGAACGCACCTCCAGCGAGCGGTTCGGTCTCTCGAGTCGACTCTTGGAAGCAACAACTGGCAGACGGCAGAAGCCAAATTGGCACTGGCCGCGTGCCTGGCTGAGCAGGGCGACGTGGAACGAGCTCGCGCGATGGGTCGGTCGGCGCGTCGAGTGCTGCTGGCGAGCCTCGGTGAGCAGCATCGCCTCGTGCAGGAGGCGACAGACCTCCTGTTGAACGGATCAGCTTCCGCGAAGCGCGCCGGCTGAGGGTTCGATGCCGAGCCAATACTCCCCACCGTCACCGCCCTAGGCTCGTTTGGGAGGAGAGCATGGAGTCAGAAGTCGACCGTGGGACGATCACCCGGCTGCTGGTGGCCTGGAATGGCGGCGACGAGGAAGCGCCGAAGAGGCTCTTCCCCATCGTCTATCACCAGCTTCGAAGGATGGCGTATCGACAGGTCGGGAGGCAGGCCGCGGATGTGGGGCCGGCTGCCACGGAGGTCGTCCACGAGGTCTATCTCAAGCTGATGGGTCCCGGACAGGTCTCGCTCCGGGACCGCCAACACTTCTACGCGCTCGCGGCTCGCGCGATGCGCCAGATTCTCATCGACCAGGCGCGGCGCAGCGCCTCGCTCAAGCGGGGTGGCCAGTTCCGATTGACGCCGATGGAAGGCAAAGAGGTTCGTGAGTCGGACAGGCCAGCCGAGATCCTCGCACTCGATGGAGCGCTTGAGGAGCTGGAGGAGGTCGACGCAGGGCTCTACCGTGTGGTCGAGCTTCGGTTCTTCTGCGGTCTATCGGTCGTGGAGACCGCAGAGGTCCTGGAGACCTCCACGAGTACGGTGAAGCGTGAGTGGGCGAAGGCGAGGGCCTTTCTCTATCGGCTGCTGAGAGCGCCGAGGAACACGCCTTGAGGCCGAGAATCTGCGGTCGCAGGCAAGGTCGGAGTCAGTCTTCAAGGACCGTTCTCGTCGTCGTTGACGCTCATGTGACCGCGGCAGTTGTGGGTGGACCTCCTTCTGGCAGAAGACCACTTGGTCTTTCACGCGCCCGACGCCTTCCTCCATGAAGTATCGGACCAAGGTTCGGCGGAGCGGTCCTACTCGCAGTTGAACGACTGCGTGTCGAGGATCACCGAGAACGGCTGTCCGAGCTCGCTCACATAGCTGCGCGAGGCGTTGGTCTGGCTGTCGACCACCAGCAGATCGGTCTCGACATCCGTGAGCCCGGCGGCGAACACCCAGTACTTGCCGAACTCCTCACAGGCATCGATGACCTTCACCACTACCTCGACGTTGTCCGGTTCGAAGAACCAGAAGTAGCCGGTGTCGGTCGTCAGTGTCACCTGCTGACCCTCACCCGAGGTTCCCTGGGACGTCGACCAATCGACGGACACAGCGAAGCGGTCCTGGTTGAGGCAAGCCACCTCTCCGGTCGACTCGCAGGCGGCCAGGCTCTGAGCACTCAGGTGCCGACTGGCGCTCGCGATCTCGGCGGAGAGGCGCTCCAAGGCCGCCCACCTGCTCTCGTCCGGCTTCGGCGCCGCCGCGTCGCAGGTCGCGAACGCCTGGGTGTCGAGAACCGGCGGGAAACCCCGGCCGAGCGGGTTGAAGAGGGTCACCGTCTCACCGGAGACGGAGTCGTTCACGCGCAGGTTGACCTCGGTGTCGGTCAGGCCGGCGGCGAAGATCCAGAAGTGTCCGTTCACGGCACAGCCGTCCAGCACCTTGACCACCACCTCGACGTTCGCCGGATCGAAGAACCAGAAGTAGTTGGTGTCGTCGGTGAGCTGCATAGCCTGACCGTCACCGTTGTTCTGATCGAAGTCCTGCCAGCCCGCATCCACGCTGAACCTGGAGTTGTTGAGGCAGGAGGTGGTGGGTGATGTCTGGCACGGCTCGCCCGACGGGGTCGGATCGAGGGTCTTCGAGAAGATGCCCTCTTTGAGTCCGCCCGGCCCTTCTCGCTCGAACACCACGGTGGTCTGGTCACGGTCCGCCATGCCGACGTCGGCCTGGGTCGGCTGCGACCCGTTCTCGGTCACTGCGACCTCCACGTCTCCACTTTGTGGACTCCCCGTCGGGTCGAAGAAGCGACCCACGAGGGCACCTCCGGCTGCCTTGGCGGCGAAGGTGTCGGCCTCCCAAACCACCACGAAGTCGCCGATGGCATTGCGGTCCACGGCGGGAGCCGACTGCGACCCGGCCGTCGACGAGCTTGCGACGAAGGCAGGCCCCCTGGCCCGGCCGAAACGGTCGAAGTCACGTGCCAGGACATCGAGGCTCGAGGCACCCTCCTGCTCCCAGGCCACCACGAAGTTGCCCTGGTCGTCTGCCGCGACGACCGGTTGGTCCGCCGTCGCTTCGGAGCTGACGATGACCTTCTCCGACTTCGGTTGGCCGGTCTCGGCGAAGATGCGCCCGACGATGGTGCCGGCGGTGGCGCCTTTCGCCTGGGCCGCCTGGCGCCAGACGACGACGAAGTCGCCCGACGCTGCGATGGTGCTCCGTGGCCGTGCCGCCCGGCCCTCGAGCGGATCGCTGAGGGATAGCCTGCCCGTCCGTGGCTGCGCCGCCTGCGTATAGATCCGGCCACGCACCTCGCCCTGATCCTCCCACGTCACGACGGCGTCGCCGGTGTTCGAAGCCGACACGTTGGGACTGTTGCTGTCGCCGTCGCCGGCCTCGGCCACGACCACCTCGCCTGTGGTCGGTTGCGCCGTGGGATCGAAGAAACGCCCGACCACGGCGCTTCCGGCACCGGAGCGCGAGCCGTGGGATGGGCGGCCGGCAGCCAAGGGCCCGTCGCGCCACACCACGATGAAATTGCCGTCGAAGTCGAGGGCTACATCGGGCTCGGTCTGGTCACCGACCATGTTGGAGTTCACCTGGAAGTCCTGGCCGATCCGTTCACCGTCGCTCCCGATGAAACGG
This sequence comes from Candidatus Multivoraceae bacterium, assembly GCA_965223385.1. Taxonomy (GTDB): domain Bacteria; phylum Acidobacteriota; class Thermoanaerobaculia; order Multivoradales; family Multivoraceae; genus JBCCLJ01. The sequence continues at coordinate 479,077 of CBDCWR010000007.1, forward strand.
CCCCAGATACCGAATCCATCCCCATCGTTCTGCTGCCAGACCACGACGCGCTGGCCGCTGCGGCCGTAGGCCACCGCTGGGTTCTCTGGGCCCTCCTCGGGGAAGAACTCGAAGTCGGGCACCTCCTCGACGTCGTTGTCGAGCAGGTACACCGTCATCGTCGACGTCACGTTGCCCGACGTCGCGTTGCACAGTCTCAGCAGGAGAGTCTCGCGCGGCTCGAGCTCGAGATCGTCGATCACGTCGAGCGACGCGGCACGCGTGGTGGCGTCGTTGGCGGGCCAGCTCAGAGTGCGCCCCGTGACCGTCCGATCCGATGCCGAAGAGGTGCCGCCGTCGATGCACACCTCCACGCTCAGCGGCCCACTGGTGTCGCCGAGCCGGCGCACCTCGAGCGGAATCTGCATGGTGCCCTCCTGGACGAAGAGCCGGCGGTTGACGAACGTTGCGCCCGAGCGTTCGAGGATCTCGACCACGGAGGCAGCCGGGTCCCCCAGGGTCAAGGCCGTTTCGCCACCCTGGCTCGATGGGTTCCGCAGCTGGAAGATCGCCTGCTCGGTGCCTTCCGGCGCAGGGTGCTCGATGAGGTCGACGTCGAGGGTACGTGGGCTCGCGTCTCCGGCTGGCCAGTCCAACTGCTTGGTCTGGAAGGTGAAGTCGCTGCCTTCTCTGGCGGTGCCGCCCAGAACGAACACCTCGACGCGTGCCGACCCGGATGTGTCGCCATCTCTCTCGACCACGAGAGTGAAGCTGCCCTCGTCTTCGTACACCTGTTGGCGCACCCCGCTGAACCTGACCGTCGCCTGAGCCACGTCGTCGTCGTGAATCCGCAGCGCGATCTGCTGCGGCAGTCCGAGGGCGGTCGAGGAGGGAGTGGGCCCCGAGGAGGGGCTCAGACTCACCGTGACGAGGATCACCTCGGTGGGCTCCACCTGCGAATCGTCGATGACATCCAGAAACACGGACACGGAGTCGGCGTTGGCCGGCAGGGTCACCGAGCTGGGGCCCGCAACGAAGTCGGCATCCGGGGTGGCCGTGCCGCCGTAGGAGATGTCCAGATCGAGTGTCTGAGACAGATCGCCCGTTCTCGAGATGACGAGCTCCAGCTGGCTGGGAGGGGTGCTCTCGGTGGCATCGACGATCGAGTTGGCGAGGGAGATGAGGGCGTCGTCGTCGAGGACGGTCACGCTGGCGCTCGCGGTGCCAAGCGACGCACCCTGGGGCTGGCTGAGCTGCACCACGAACGACTCGCTCGGCTCGATCACCGTGTCACCCAGCACCGAAACGCCGACGGTGGCGGAGGTGCTCCCGGGAGCGATGGTCACGGAGCCACCCGAGATCGGGGTGAAGTCGACGCCCGAGGTGGCCGAGCCGTCGGCGGTATCCACACGAACCTGGACCGGAAACGCGCTGGGGTTGCTCAGATGGACGGGTACCTGCACAACCGTGCTACCCGCGTCGCCCTCGACAGTGCTGGTGCTGGAGACGGAGATCGTGGGAAGAGGGTCGTCATCGATCAGCGTGACGACTGCCTGCCCCTGGCCAACCGTGCCGACACTGGTGGAGGTCAGGTTCACGGTGAAGGTCTCGTCGAGCTCGTAGAGCGTGTCGCCGAGGATGCTGAGGTCGAAGCTGCCGGATAGAGACAGCGCAGGCACAGTCACTGAGAGCTGCGGCGCCGAGTAGTCTGCGCCCGCGAGGGCCGTGCCATCCGCTGCCGAGCCCTGGACCTGCACGGCAACGGCGACCGGATTCGAGAAGCTCACCGCGAGCTGCGCCGGCCTCTCCACGTCACCTTCGGCGAACTGCTGGTCGGCGATGCCGACAGTCAGGAAGTCATCGTCCGTGATGTCCACCTGAGCCGTAGCGCCCGAGATCGGTGTCCCGGCCGCGTCGACAAGAAAGATGGTGAAGCTCTCGTCTCCTTCGACGACGACGTCTCCGACGATCTCGAGAAGCACGGTCCGGGTGGCGTCGAACTCGCCGGGCAGGAAGGTGGCCGAAGAGCCCGCAGGAATGTTGTAGTCGCTTCCCGCGGTCGCCGAGCCGTCCGTCGCTGCAAGCCGCACGACGACGGGTGCCGCCAGAGGCGGATCCGCGGAGAGCGACACCTGAACCTGAACGGAGGTGGCGCCGGAGTCGCTTTCCGCGACCGTCGCGCCGGCCAACTGAAAGGTGGGTGCTGTCTGCGCGGAAGCCGACGCGTTCGCAAGCAGGGCCGAGAGCATTGCCAGCACGATCACCGTGGTCGACAGACCCAGTCTCGAATCGATGTGAGGGTGAGCACTCTGGGCACGGACAGTCATCTCGAATCCCCCTCGTGGGCCAGGAACAGGAGGTCATCCGCACCACTCGCGGTGCGTGCCCGCCCCCCTGTTCTAGATGCTCGGCAGGCAGAATGCCTGGCGTGCATCTTCGTGCTTCTGAATAGGAAAGCACAGCCGCAAAAGTGCTCCATTCTCTCATGAGGAGAGCCCGTTTTCATTGGCCTATGGCCAAGCTCACTTCATGCAAACAACACGATCCATCCTCGAGCGCGAGGAGAAAGATGGTATTTTCCTAAGATTCTTAGGAGAACGATGACCGACCAAGCCGACCTCCTGCGCGGAACTCTCGACCTGCTGGTGCTCAAGGCCGTGTCTCTCGGCAGGCTCCACGGCTACGGCGTGCTCCTGCGGATCCAGCAGATCTCGGGCGGTGCTCTGCAGATTCAGCAGGGCGCTCTGTACCCCGCTCTCTACCGCTTGGAGCACAAGGGCCTGATCGTTGGTGACTGGGGCATTTCGGAGAACAAACGACGGGCGAAGTACTACGAGTTGACCCCGTCGGGCCATCGACGCTTGAGCGAAGAGACCCAAGGTTGGAAACGTCTCTCGAAGGCGATCGAGCGAGCTCTCGCGGCCACACCGCAGGCCGTGTGATGTTCCCGGCTCCAAGGAGATTCTCAGGCCTCTTCGCCCGGGCGCGCTCGTGGTGGCGGGGCCTGCGGCGCCGCGCCGACATCGAGGAGGAGATGCGGGACGAGTTCATCCTCCACATCGAGATGCGTGCTGCCGACCTCGAGCACACCGGCCTCTCGCGCGACGAAGCACTGCGGCGGGCTCGAATCGAGTTTGGCTCGGTCGAGTCCTTCAAAGAGGAAGCGCGGCTCGCCCGCGGCCTGGGGCTCTTCGACCAGGCCCGTTTCTCATGGCTCGACGTCAAGCTCGCTCTGCGGATGCTCGTCAAACACCCCGGCTTGACGGCCGTCGCGACGTTTGCCCTTGCGGTCGGCATTCCTGTCGGTCTGGCTCCGCTCCATCTCGCCAAGGCGATCGAAGCTCCTCTCCCGGTCGAAGACGGAGAAGAGATCCGCACGTTGCGTCTCTGGAACACGGAGACCCAGCAGATGGTCCCGGCGACGTACTACCAGTACGAGCGCCTGCGCCGAGAGGTTCGGTCGTTCGACATCCTCGGTGCCAGTCGGAGTGACACCTACAACGTCTCCATGCGCGGGGAGGCGGACGGAGGAGGTGGTGCGCCGGTCCTCGGTGCAAGTGTCACCTCCTCGACCTTCGACCTGCTGAGAGAGCCGCCGCTCCTGGGGCGGTCCCTCCGTCCGGAAGACGAGGAGCCGGGGGCTCCGCGCGTGGTCGTCGTCGGGCACGCGCTGTGGCAGTCGCGCCTCGCGGGCGGCCTGGACGTGGTTGGCCAGACTCTGCTGATTGGCGGAGTACCGCACCTCATCGTCGGAGTCATGCCGGAGGGGTTCCTCTTTCCGATCGCGCAGCAGCTCTGGATACCTCTCACGAGAGAGCCTTCCGCGCGGCCAGGAGCGGGGTTCGGCATGCGGATCTATGGCCGCATGGCGTCCGGCATCACGGAGGAGCGGGCACATGCCGAAGTGGCTGCTCTCGGTCAGCGCCTTGCGACGGAGCACCCCGAGACCCACGAGCGACTCCGGGCCGAGGTCGTCCCGTTCGCGTTCACCTACATCGGGATTGCGCGAGGCGGACTCCACGCCATGGGCGAGTTCTACGCGTTCCAGTTTCTGGCGATCGTGCTCCTCCTGGTGGCGTGCGCCAACGTGGCCCTTCTGGTGTTCGCTCGCACCGTCACGCGATACCGCGAGCTGGCGGTGCGTACCGCCCTCGGCGCAGCGCGAGGGCGCGTCCTGGCGCAGATGTTCGCCGAGTCTCTTGTCCCGGCGCTCCTCGCTGCGGCAGTTGGCCTCGTGGCCGTCGATCTCGCACTCGCCTATGCCGGTCGGGCTGCGCGCAACGCCGGCGCGATCATCCCCTACTGGCTGGATCTCGGAGTCACGTGCGAGGCGGTGGTCTGGGCACTTCTGCTGGCAGCCGCGAGTGCCATCGTCGCGGGAGTTGCTCCCACCCTCACGCTCACCGGCAAGGGCATCGTGCAGAACATCCAGCGAGCCCAGGCCGGCCGTTCGGGAATCCGCTTTGGCCGTGTGACCAGTGCGCTGATCGTCGCGGACGTCGCCCTGGCCGTTGCGGTCGTCGGATTTGCGCTCGGGCTCTCGGACCGAATCGAGGACAGCTGGAGCGGCGATCGAGACGTGGGCATTCCGGCGGGCGAGTACCTCGCCGCTTCCGTGCGACTCCCCAAGAACCAGCTTTCCGCCGACCTCGCTGAAGGCAGTGCGCAGGCGGACGCTGCGTTTGCAGCGCGGCTGGCGGCAACGCAGAGCGCCCTGGTCCGGGAGCTCGAGACGGAGCCCGGGGTTCTGGGTGTGGCGGTTGGCGACGCCTTGCCTCGAATGGACCACAGGAGTCGGAGGGTCGTGGTCGAAGGCACCGAGACCGAGTCTGGAAAGGCCCCGGGTCGCTACGTTCGGACCGCCCGCGTGGACGTCGACTTCTTCAGAGCCCTCGAGACCCCCATTCTGGCGGGACGGCCCTTCGATCGATCGGATCTCGACGAGCACGCCTCCGTGGCCATCGTCAACACCACCTTCGTGAATCGAGACCTCGAAGGTCGCAACCCGATCGGTCGACGCGTGCGCGTGGTGACCGGTGTACCCGGTGAGGAGGAGCGCTGGTACGAGATCGTGGGTGTGGTCGGCCGGCTGGGGATGAACCTCGTCGCTCCGGAGGCGGACGCGGGGCTCTACCTCCCTGCGGCCGCCGGCACGATTCACCCCCTGGTACTCGGCATCCATCTCGGAATGCCGCCGGAGGACTTTTCTCCGCGCCTGCGCGAGCTCGTCGCGGCGATCGACCCGACGGCCATCCTGGGCGCTCCCAAGCCTCTCCATCGGGTGTTTCAGGGCGACTGGTACCTGAGCGTCGCCATCGCGGGTGGCCTCGTTCTGCTCGTCGGGACCCTGGTCGCCCTGGCCGCGTCCGCTCTCTACGCGATTCTCTCGTTCACGATCTCCGAGCGCACACGCGAGATCGGGATTCGCGCTGCACTCGGGGCCGGGACCGTTTCGATCGTCTTCTCGGTCCTCCAGCGTTCTCTCCTCCAGATCACTTTTGGCGTGCTCCTCGGCATGCCTCTGGCCGCGTGGTTCTTTCGGACCTGGAGCGGGCTCGAGTCGATGGGTGCCGAGCTCGCGGCGACCCTGGCGGTCGGCGCCGGCTCGATGGCACTGCTCGGCCTTCTCTCGTGCGTGGCGCCGACGCGTCGGCTACTTCGCATCGAGCCGACCGAAGCCCTGAGAGTCGAGTAGTGGCGGCACAACACCCTCTGCCTGCCTCTCGAGCAGCACGGAGTCTCCGAACTCATGGGTGAGATAGCCGTTGGCCTCGAGCTCGCTGGTGATCCGCCGCAGCCGGGTTGCAGCAGCGAAGGCGTGGAGGGCCTGGTAGTGGCTGGTGTCCGGCTCGTGGGTGCCGGTCACCAGCGCGTCGACCACCCGCAGTGGGCTCTCCGGTCCTAGACGTCCCGTTGCCAAGCCCGCTCCGGAGCGCAGACCATCGGCTGCGGCGGACTCCAGCGCGCGAACCACCGTGGTGCCGATCGCGATCACTCGCCCACCCTTGCGCTTCGCCCGGCGAATGGCGGCCACGGTCTGCTCCGGAATCTCGTAGGGCTCGTCGAATGGCAGTCGGCCGTCGAGCTCCGGGTCTCCGGTCGAAGAGATGCCGGCGGCGAGGGTGACCGACGCGAAAGACACGCCACGCTCCTCCAGCAGCGCGAGGAGCCGCCAATTCAACAGAAAGCCCGCCGAGGGGGCTTCGAAGGCCACGGGGCGAGCCGCGATGCGGGTCCACACGTCCCAGAGCGCCAGAGCCTGATCGAGGTAGGCGTACTGAATTGGTGCGCCATGGCGCGCGATCTTCGCCCAGACAGCGTCGGGGCTGCCCTCGAAGCGGAGGGAGATGAGACGCGGGTGCCCGAGGCGTCCGAGGATCCGCGCGCGCAACGGACCGAGCTCGAGCCGGTCTCCTGCGCGCAACTTCGGTGGTGGCGGCCGATCCTCCGTGCGCTGTCGAAAGTCACCGTCGCCGAACGCGATCGCGGTGAAGTCCAGGTCGGCGGGATCCAACGAGAGGCGGCCGGCGAGGCGAACCTCGACGACCGAGCCGGTTTGTTGATGAACGCCGTGCAGGCTTGCCGGCAGGGTCGCCGCGTCGTTGGCGATCAGCAGGTCACCTGCGTGCAGGTGATCGGCGAAGTTCGAGCGAGCTTCGTGGGAGATGCTGCCGTCGGCGTGTGCGATCAACAGTCGCGCACCTCGAGGTCTCTGGACGGGGACTGTGGATGCCTTCATGCTGCGGGCTCCTTCGAGGTCTGGCCGGCGCTTCCTGCGATCGAAGCCTCGATCCTCGCGACGATCTCGCAGGCTGCGTCCAGGGGTCTTCTGAGAGACGAGCGATCCGCGTCCGGAATGGCCAAGGCGTGGAGCGGGGTGTCCATGTCACCGGGATCGATCGCCTCGACGCGGATGCCGTGGGGCGCGAGCTCTTCGTCCCAGATTCGGCTCAGGTGGGAGAGCGCCGCCTTGCTCGCGCCGTAGGCGCCCCAGCCGGGATACGCATTCGTGGCCGCGTCACTGGTGATGTTGATCACCAGTGCGGGGCGCCCTTCGCGGGCCGCTGCAAGAAGGGCTCCGAGGAGGGCCTTGGTGAGTCGAAAGGGACCCACCAGGTTCGTTGCCAGAGCCTCTTCCAGCTCTTCACACTCTGTGTCCGCGAGGGGAGCGAGTGGCACGGGGCCCAGGCTCGAGGCGTTGTTGATCAGCACATCCAGGCCACCGAGAGTCGCGCTGATGCCCAGCGCCAGGGGGTGCGTCTCGTGTTTGCTCGAGATGTCGCCTCGGAAGCCGTGGCTGCCGGAATTCTCGCGCGCTACTTCGTCCACGCGCTTGCCGTTTCGGGCCACGAAGGCGACGTCGGCGCCGCGCGCGCTGAGTGTCTCCACCAGGGCCAAGCCAAGCCCTGAAGTGCCGCCGGTGACGGCGACCCGGAGGCCCTCCAACGGGCGGGGGGATGGAGCTTCGGTCGGAGAGTTCTGGCGACTGCTGGACATGATGGTCTCCTTTGGGTCGGTTCGATTCCTGAGTGCCGCCGCCAAACTACAAGTTCAAGTGAACTTGAAGTCAAGGGAAAAATTTGGTGGAGTGCGGAAATGGAAGGAATGCTCAACATTGGCGAGGTTGCACGGCGCAGCGGCGTCGCCGCGTCGGCACTGCGCTTCTACGAAGAACGGGGCCTGATCACGGCCTACCGCGCGGGCTCTGGGCACCGCCGCTTTCCTCGGGAGGTTCTGCGGCGCATCGCCTTCATCGTCTACGCCCAGCGGATTGGTCTCAAGCTCGAAGACATCGCTCGCGAGCTCGCCAAGCTTCCGCCCCAGGACGCCCCCACCGGTCGAGATTGGTCGAAGCTCGCGAAAGAGTGGTCGGCGAGGATCGACGCTCGGATCGCGGAGCTCGAGCGACTCAAGGGAACTCTCACCCAGTGCATCGGCTGCGGCTGTCTCTCGCTCGATCGATGTCGGCTGTCGAACCCGGGAGACCGGGCCGCTCGCCTCGGGCCGGGTCCGCGCTACTGGATGGACGACCCGCCTCGCGAGGCTCGGCAGTAGGCCCCATTCCAGCCTGCACCGGGCCGGCAACTGCGCGCCCAGCTACGGCGCTCCGTGCTCAGTCGGCGGCCAGCACTCCCGCCATCACGACTCCGTCGATGTCGGGCATCTCGAGGCCGAGGAGTCGGGCGATCGTGGGCGCGATGTCGATCTGGCGCGCGATCGCGAGAGGTACTCCCTGTCGCACCCCGGCACCAGCCATGACGAGGCCGGTGTGCATGGCAGGCCGGTCGGGTAGATAGCCGTGGTTGCCCCGCCGGTCGGTGCTGACGAGAAACTCGTCGCTCGCAAAGCCGGGGCCGATCGTGTAGCCCTCTGCCGGCTCGAGATAGAGCAACGCTTCGGGATCCGCGCCGAGGAGGTCGAGGGTACTGCGGTCGACCACCTCGAGGAGCCCCCGGTACTGCCCGGCCGCGAGGTCCCGAAACAGCGCCTCGACGCGTGCCGCCAGTGTGCGGTCGCCGGGATCGGCCAGCCGGATCGAGGCGCGGTGAGCCACCGCCTGCCAATCGGTGATCGCGCCGGTCTCGTTGGTCTGCAGCAGCCCAGCCTGGCGCAGCACCACGTTCGGTTGAAACGCCGAGTGAATGCGGTAGAAGCCGTGATCGCCGGTGATCACGAACGCCGTGCGGGAGAGGATTCCGGCGCGGTCGGCGGCGGCGACGAGGCTCCCCAGGTGTGCGTCGATGCGAGCCAGCGCCTGCAGCGTCTCCTCCGACCCCGGCCCGGTCGCGTGCTGCGCGAAATCGGTCTCGACGAAGTGGACCATCAAGAGGTTGGGTCTGTATGTCTCGAGGATGTGCGTCGCAGCGGCTGCGGCAAAGCGATCGCGCTCCGTTGGGATGAGGTTGTCGCGCGGGCCGAAGCCGCCGAGCTTGTCGACCACCGCGTCGATCAGGCCCGGCGTCGAGTCGTTGCGGCTCCGCTCGAGCCACGTCATGTCCGGAGGGTTCTGATGGGACTCCGGAAAGAGGTAGTCGATGTCTGCTCCCACCGTCACCGGCCAGGAAACGCCGCCGGTGGTGAGGCCGGACTCTCGGGCGATGTCCCATAGGGCCGGCACCAGGATCGCTTCACTCTCGAAGTGCCATTCCCCCTGGCCCGGGCCTTCGAACCGCGTGTTCTGGTACACGCCGTGCCGCGCTGGGCGCACACCCGTCACGATGGACGTGTGCGACGGGTAGGTCAGCGACGGGTACTGGCCCACGACGCCGTCGGCCGAGCTGCCGCGGTGGCGAAGTGCTTCGAGGTTCGGCAGGTGGACTCCCAGCTCGTCGCCACGAACGTACTGCGGCATGAGGCCGTCGATCGACACGAGAACGATGTGATCGGCGGCACGCTGCGCCTGCTGGGCCGACGCGGGTTGCGTCAGCAGGAGCACGTGCAGAAGCAGCGCGGCGGCTCCGGCGGCGGTTCGAACCTTCGAGGCTGCCAGGGATGGGAGCCCTGATTCGCCTCCCGGTAGGATGGACTGCATCACGCCGAACGATTAGACCATGGTCACTCTTTGCGAGGCGGCGACCTGTGAAGCCTCTCCTCCGCTCCTCTGATCTCGACACACTCCGGCTCGATCCCGGGCGCGGCTCCTCTGTCGTCGCGTGTCTCGTGCTTGGTGCCTGCCTCCACCTGCTCCCTGCCGGCGCCCTGGCCGAGGGCAGCCTCACCGACGTCACCGGACTGAAGGTGGGCCATCACACACTCGAAGGGAGGCCCACCGGTTGTACGGTCGTCTTGACCGGATCGAAGGGTGCCGTCGCCGGGGTCGACATCCGAGGCGGGGCACCCGGAACGCGCGAGGTGGCGCTGCTCGAGCCCGTGAACCATGTCGATCGGGCGCATGCGATCGTGCTCTCCGGGGGCAGCGCCTTTGGTCTCGATTCGGCTTCGGGCGTGGTGCGCTACCTGAACGAGCAGGACATCGGCTACGAGACGCGGGTGGCCAAGGTACCGATCGTGCCGGCGGCCATCCTCTTCGACCTCGGCGTCGGAGGAGACCCCGAGATCCGGCCCGGTGCTAACTGTGGGTATCGCGCCGCGAAGGCCGCGTCGTCCGAACCGGTCGCCGAAGGCAGCCTGGGCGCCGGCGCTGGCGCCACCGTGGGCAAGCTCGGTGGTGGGGGCCGGTCCATGAAAGCCGGCATCGGTACAGCGTCGATCCGGCTTCCGGACGGGCTGGTCGTGGCCGCCCTGGTGGCGGTGAACGCGGTGGGCGACATCATCGACCCGGCCACCGGCAAGGTGGTTGCTGGTGTTCGCAGTGAAGACGGCAAGGGATTCGCCGATGCGCGCAAGCTCCTTCGGGCCGGAGCCCTGGGGCGTCGCAGGCCACCGCGCGGCGAGAACACGACCATCGGCGTGGTGGCCACGAACGCGGCCCTCACGCAGGTCCAGGCCAAGAAGATGGCGATGATGGCTCACGACGGCTACGCGCGCGCCATCTCTCCGGCCCACCTTCCCAGCGACGGCGACCTGATCTTCTCCCTCGCGACGGGGGCCTACGAGGGTGAAGCCAACCTCACGGTGATCGGAGCACTGGCTGCCGAGGTGATGGCCGACGCCATCGTGCGCGCGGCGACCGAGGCAACAGCAAAAGCCGGCATTCCAGCGGCACGCGATCTCGCGTCTCCCGAGGACTGACGCCTCGCGAGGCCACACGGCTCCCGAACCCTGCCTTCCGCGCTACGGGATGATCGGCAGGATCACCTGCGACGGGTGCGACGCGTCGTGAAACACCGTGTTGGTCGCTGGAGCGCCGTCGCTCCACGCACCGAGCGGAGCGCCCGTATTGGGGTTGAGATCGAAGCGGGGGAAGTTGCTGCTCGAGATGTCGAGCCGGATGCGGTGGCCGGCGGCGAAGAGATTGCTCGTCGCCTGCAGATCGAGGGTGATCTCGTAGATCTGGCCGAGCTCCAGGAGCTGTTGGAGGTCGCGGCGATTGCGGTAGCGCAGGCGCAGGATGCCGTCGGTGAGGTTCATGGCAAATCCCTGAGGATCGTCGGGGGTCGGAGGGTAGACATCGATCAGCTTGGCTGTGATGTCCGTATCGGGGGCCGTGGAGCGCACCCAGAGCTTCACGGTGATCGGTCCCGTCACCTCGGTGGCGACGTCGAGAGGCTCTGACTCGAACACCAGCACGTCGTCGCGCTCGGCAAGCGGCCTCGTGTCGTGGCAGGTGGCCAGCTCCTCTCGGCCCCGCTGGTCGAACGCGCCGCCGCGGGGCAGATAGGGCTCGGCAGGGTTCTGTGTGCCGCCGCCGACCGTGGGCACGGGGTGGAGCGGGTCGTACACGAAGGAGGTGGAGCCTTCGCCAGGCGCCGGCGGCTCCCGGCGGAGCCTGCCCGCGCGGTGGAGGAAAAAGGGGGTCGGCTGTGCACGCTCGAGGGGCCACTCGCTCTCGCGGCGCCAGGTGCCGCCGTGCTCCAGCATGCCGCTCGAGTTGCGCCGCCCACTGCCGCCCCCCATGACGAAGATCGTGACCGGCGGCTCCTCTTCAGCGGCCGGGTCATGGTCTGCGCCGCGCAGACAGCGGTCGAACCACTCGAGCTTGAGCTCTTGCAGGTCGAGGGCCGCTTCGGGGCCGAAGTCGACCTCCCCGCACCACGTCTGCTCGTAGTCGCCGTAGCCGTGCGTCCAGTGGCCGATCATCAGCTTCTTGGGCGCGCTCCCACGGCCCTTCAGCTGGCGCCAGCGCTCCGACGTGGCCCACACGTGATGGCCGTACCACGAGGTCTGCAGAAAGACCGGCAGATCGGGGTAGCCGTCGACGTGCTCCTCCAGGTTCCATCCCGCGTGTTGCCAGTAGCGGTCGTAGTCGCCGTGCTCGAGCATCTCCAGAAGCCAGCTCTCGTAGCGGGGTGCGAACCGCAGCGGTGTGGCGTGAAAGTCGAGCGGCAACGTCTGGAGCCACGATTCCAGCTGAGCCGATGCGTCTTCGAACGAGGCCCTGCTCTCGGAGTCGAGCAGGAGCTCCTGGCCCTCACGTGCCATGCGCAGTACGTAGGGCAGCGCCACCCCGAGCTCGAAGGCGCCCGAATGCCGCATGGTCCGGTGGTGATAGTTGTAGCCCCCGTCACCCTGGAACTGCGCTGCCAGCTGCTTCGGATGAAGGAGCGCCAGCGGTTGCTGGTTCGTCGCGCTGTAGGAGAGCCCCATGGTCGCGACCTGGCCGTCGCTCCACTCCTGCGCGGCAATCCACTCCAGGGTCGCCGCGCCGTCTTCTCCCTCGCTCGCCGGCAGGAACTGCCACTCTCCGGACGACGCGAAGCGCCCGCGCACGTCCTGCAGCGCCACCACGTAGCCACGGGCGGCGAACCACATCGCGGAGGAGGCGAGCACCTCCCGCCGCTTGTCGTAGGGCGTGCGCTCGAGCAGGGTCGGGGCCGGCGGCTCACCTTCAGGAAGGTAGATGTCCGTCGCGAGCTCGACGCCGTCGGCCATCGAGACCATGACGTCCCGTTGGACGACGACGTTGCGAAGCTCGCGTGCGATCCCTCCTGCTCGTGCCCGTCGCAGCGCTGACTGCCCGGAAACTCAGAAGGAGTACTTCAAGCCCAGCTGCACGATGCGACCGTCTCCGTTGGTGGCCGTGATCACACCGTAGTCGGCATCGCCGACGCGGTTCCCGGGCTGCGCGAAGTTGTTCCGATCGAAAACGTTGAACGCCTCGATGCGCAGCTGCAGGGCGTTCTCGCCACGCAGCGGTATGTTCTTGAACAGCGACAGGTCGACTCGCTGAAAGTCGGGACCACGGATGATGTTGCGCCCCGCATTCCCCTGGCGCGTCGCGGTCTCGGCCAGCGACAGCGGCACGAAGCACTCGGTGTTGAACCACTGGTCCACCGTTTCGGGAGCCCCGGAGTTCGGGTCGCAGATCTGATCCGGCCTCGAGGTGAGTCCGCGGATGTCGTCGCCGCGAACACGAATGGGGAACGGATAGCCGGTCTGGTACTGCAGGATTCCGTTCAACTGCCAGTTGCCCAGGACGTGCTTCACGAAGGGGCCTTTGTTCTCGAACAGCGGCAGCCTCACCGCGAAATTGAGGACGATGCGGTGACGCACGTCGAAGAGCGCGTCGCCCTTCTCGCGCGCGAGGGCCCTCGAGAACGACGCGGGGTCGTTCTCGTCGACCGGCAGGATGGGCCGCTCCTCGCCGCCGATGTTGAGGCCGGACACGTGGTCGCGTGCATGACCCCAGGTGTAGGAGGCGTTGAAGGTGATCCCGCGCGTCTCGCGCATCCTGATGTTGGCCTGGAAGGCGTCGTACCACGCCTTGGCCACAGTGAACGTGGGCCGCACGAGGCTGAAGGCCGGGAACGTGCGTGGCCCGAGGGTCGTCTGCCCGGGTGCGACGACACGGGGGTTGACCTCCATGAAGATCGGCAGGTTCTTGCCGCGCGAGCCGACGTAGCCCACCTCGATGCCGATCTTCCGGCCCAACTGGCGCTGCGCGGTCAGGTTGAAGTGCTGGTAGGACGGGGTCGTGAAGTTCGAGCCCCAGCCGATGAAGATGATGCCTGGCGGGAACCGTGTCGGGCCGCCGGTGACATTGGCCAGAGGGTCGCGAAGGGAGATGCCGGCGTCTTCGTCGAGTTGGAGCAGAGGGTTGAACGGGGGCGCGAGCACCGCGTTCTGAAAGAAGTCTCCCTGGCCGGGGATGCTGTCGTAGAAGAGGCCCCAACCGGCGCGGACGCTGGTCTTGCCGTCACCCCACGGGTCCCAGACGAACGCCAGCCGCGGGGCGATGTTGTTCTTGTCGGTCTCGTACGTTCCCGCGGGGACACCCGCGTCGCCTGGGTAGACCAGGCCCGTCGGAGCGTCGGGGAAGCGCGTCGACTGCTGACCGGGGCGGAAGCTGTTGAGAGCATCGCCCGAGTCCTCGAACGGTTCCGCCACCTCGTAGCGCAGCCCGAGGTTCAAGGTGATGCGAGCGGTTGGCCTGAACTCGTCCTGGATGTACACCCCGTAGAGCAGGCCTTCGCCTTCGTTGATGGAGTCGGCACCCGGCACCGCCGTGCGGAACTGTGACGGCAGGCCCAGCAGGAAGTCTGCCGCGGCGCTCCCGGTGAAGCGGCCGTTGAAGGTGTAGTCGCCGTTCGGTCGGTTGATGAAGCCGATGAACATCTCCTCCTCGCGGAGGTCCAGACCTGCCTTCAGCGTGTGCTTGCCCCTGAGGTAGGTGAAGTCGTTGGTGAGCTGCGTCACCTCGTTCTCGCGCTTGACGAAAGGCTGGTTCGGATCGCCCAGGCTGGGAAAGCCGGCGACGGTGAGCTGCGCCAGGCCCGACGCCAGAGGATTGATGTTCGGGATGTTCAACCCGAACTCCGAATTGCTCAGGCCGCTCGTGATCGTGGGATCGGCGTCGATCTTGTTCAGCGACGCGCGCACCTGGTTGAAAGCGTTCGCGCCGATCGTGCTCGTGAGCGACACCATGTAGTCATCGAGCTCCGAGGCTGAGACGGTGCCAATGGGGCGAACCGTGGGTGGCGCGAACCGATCGGACTCGCTCTGGAGGAAGCGGACGAGTAGCCGGTTCCGTTCGTTGGCTTGGAAGTCGAGGCGCAGGCCAAACTGGTTGCGGTTGTCGGTGACGTCGGGGGACGTGATGAACCGGTTGGTGCCCGTGTTCGGCAGCGGCATGAACTGGTTGACGATCTGGAGAGCACTCGGGTCCAGGCGGTCTTGTGGAATCACGTTGCCGGGGAACGGCAGACCGGTCTGGGGGTCGATGATCGGAGCACCGCCGGAGAAGTCGCCGGCTCGTTGTGCAGCCGAGAACACCGTGAAGTTCTGTGTGGTGCCGCGGGTGTTGCGGAAGCCCTCGTAGTAGCCGAAGCCGAACAGCCTGTCGACGAGCAAGGGCCCGCCCAGGCTGCCGCCGAACTGGTTCTGCTCGAGTGTCGGCTTCTCCTGATCGTCAGGAGCGAAGAAGTTCTTCGACTCGAGGGAGTCGTCGCGATTGAACTCCCACAGGCTACCGTGCACCTCGTTGCTGCCCGACTTGGTGACCACGTTCACGATGGAGCCCGCGTTGCGGCCGAACTCGGCGCTGTAGGAGTGGGTGAGGATCTTGAACTCCTCGATCGCGTCGGGCGGTGGGCGCAGCACGAAGCCGGTGTTGAAGGTGTCGTTGTTGGTCGAGCCATCGAGCAGGAAGTTGTTCGACTGGCTGCGCACACCGTTGACGCTGAACCCAGCGGTAGCGGCTCCGAACCCGTTGATGCCGGCATCGGCGTCGCCTGCAGCTCCACCCAGACGTGCGGGAGGCTCGACGACTCCTGGCACGAGAGTTCCGAGCTGAGTGAAGTTGCGGCCGTTGAGCGGGAGCTCGACGATCGTTGCCTTGTCGATCACCACCCCCAACGTCGCATTCGAGGTCTCGATGAGGGGTGCCTCTGCGACGACCGTGACCGCCTCGCTGACCTCGCCCACGGCGAGCACGAGATCGACGCGAGCCGTCTCGGCGGCGCTCACTCGCACACCTTCCCGGGTGAGTGGGCTGAAGCCTTCGAGCGTGGCAGCAACCCTGTAGTCGCCCGGTGGAAGGAGTGGCGCGGAGAAGAAGCCGTCGACCCCGGTGATCGTCGTGCGAGACAGGTTCGTCGCGACGTTGGTCACCGTGACCGTGGCTCCCGGGAGCGCGTCTCCCCGGTTGTCGGTGACGACACCGTTGAGTTGTCCAGTGGCCTGCGAATGGACGGCTACGGGAGCCCAGACCACCGCGAAGAGAGCGAGAACAAAAGCCGAAGTAGGCAGGTGGCGTTTCACGAGGGACCTCCGAGGTGGTGGCAGGGGGCTCGACGGCGGCGCGCGAGTCTGGTCCAGGAGTCGCTGAAACTCCCGACAGAGTGGGCACGGCAACGGAGCACATCGCAAGTGATCGCTGATTCAACGGTAGCTGGTCCGGCGAGAGGTGTCCAACCGAGGGGGCGAGCGGCGCGCTGCGTCTCTTCCGTCCACGCATGTGCGGGACGGGCCGCGACCTCTGTCTCTCCGTCCCACCGAACGCTCACTCCTGCAGATTGGCATCGGCG
This sequence comes from Candidatus Multivoraceae bacterium, assembly GCA_965223385.1. Classification (GTDB taxonomy): domain Bacteria; phylum Acidobacteriota; class Thermoanaerobaculia; order Multivoradales; family Multivoraceae; genus JBCCLJ01. The sequence continues at coordinate 495,141 of CBDCWR010000007.1, forward strand.
TCCTCTTCGGACGTCGGAAGCCTCACGGCCGTGACTTCACGCCGGGCGGAGCTGAGGCACACCGATCAGACTGCGCCGGTCCCGCGGATCCACGGCGAGGACGGCCCCGGAGCGATCGAATCGGTAGGTACGACCCGTCGCACCGCCCCTGACGGTGAGCGCCGTCTGGCCGATGTACTGGAATCGCGCCACCGCAGATCGTTGGACTGGAGCAGCCTTCGTCGGTCTTGCAGCGGGCTGCCTGCTCGGGCGCATCAGATGCCGCTTGCTGCCACAACATGCCATTTGTTCCTCACTTTCTCTCGGAGCTCGATGCGTGATCGCTGTCGAGCGGAGCGTCCTCGGTCCAGAACGCAGCAGGCTCCTGCCGGGGCGCGGTCATTCTCTGCAGCAGGCACGCACCGCCGGAGAGCGCAAGCCACAACGTGACCATGCTCGAGGGATCCGTTCCCAACAGCACGGCCAACGGAGCCGCAACCCAGAGGCTGGTGCAGAAGAAGCAGTCCATCAGCTGCCCCAGGAAGCCCTGGCCGAGTCTCACCCGCAGCCGCAGGATCACATCCCACGGGCCGTCTTCTTCGCTGAGCAGGTGCGTCAGCCGCCACACGGCGAGCACGCCGAGCGCGAGAGGGTAGAAGTCGTGGGTGGGGGTACCGTTCATTGCAAGAAGAAGAGGGCGGGCCCGTCCGCCGCGACGAGACGGGCCCGCGAGATACCGCTAGGGAAGAACGATGGCAAAGCTCGTCTCGCTCAGATTCCGGTGCGGATAGTTGTCGTTGCAGTTGTGGATGGTCCGCTTGTAGGCCCGGAGCTCGAGCTGGTAGCAGCAGGTCTCCGGGAAGGCGTCGATCGCGCGCACGCGGAACTGGAACAGTCCGCCGTGCCAGTGGGGTGACATCGCCCCCTGATGCAGCGCGCTGCGCAAGGGGTTCGTGTACCCGTAGCGCGGCCCGACCTGGGTGCCAACGGGGCCGGTGAGCGACGCCGTCGGCGACGAGTCGAGCACATCACCTCCGGGCAGAGCCGGAGTCGGCGGGTAGCCGGTCCGGATCAACGGCACGAGCAGGTTCGTGTCGTAGGTCGCATCGAGTGTGTAGTACGCCAGGTGGCCGTCCGGGTCGTGTGCGAGGAAGTCGATCTCGAGGAAATCGGTCTCGCTCACCTGCACTTCGCCACATGCCTCGATCGGCACCGTGCTGCCGTCTTCGCGCACCAGACGAGCACCCACGATGGCAGTGCCTGGCTCGTCCGTGCATGTGTGCACCGTTCCCACGCCGCACGGATTGCCAGCGCTGTCGACCGGCCCGGAGCCGACCACGCGGTTGTCGATGGTCACGACGACGTGGTTCGGCTGATTTGCGCCTTCACCGCAGAGCGGCAGGACTCCCTGGTCGACCAGCACGCCTCCGCCGCCGTCGTTCCATCCACGCACTCGCAGGTAGTAGGTCCCGTCGGCGAAGTTGTTCTCCGTCAGCCAGTTGGTCAGCTGATTCCTGTTGCCCGTCCAGAGCCGGTTGCCCCATGCGCCCGGCGTGATCGCCTCGTAGCGCTGAATCGTCGGGTAGACGTTGGGGCCCAGGGAGGCCGACGCGGCGAAGGTCTCCGTGCCAGTGGCCAGGGTGACGACGTCGACCCAGCTGCGCCCGAAGCTACCCGCAGCGGCCGGCGGCATCTTGGACCAGCTCGCTGGCACGGCTGGGGTCTGGGTCCACTCCACTTCGTAATAGTCGATCCCCTCCATGCACTCGACGGTGCCCCAGAGGGAAACTCTGCCGCCGTACGGCCGATCGCCGTGCGTCGCGACGACGCCGGGGTTCTTGTAGCCCGCAGGGCCCCCGGGTGCGCCGAGGTTGCCACCCACCGTCTCCACGAGGTCGTCGCAGATGCGGGTGGGCACGAGGCACTCCTCGTCGTCACAGCCCACTGGTGGCGGAACGCAGCACGCTTCGTTGCTGGCCACGAGAACCACGTCGAGCGTTTGCGGGATGTTCCACCGAGCGTCGGCGTAACCCTCGCTGACGATCTGCACTGGACCTTGGCCGCAATCCTGGGTGACGTCGAAGATGATGTCGGGCGTGCAGTCCCACCACGGGTGCCATGGGCGCCAGGGCCACACTCGGAGCTGCGAAAGCTCCGGCGAAGCCGGCAGCCGCGAGATCAGGTCTTCACGCAGTCCGTCGAGCCGGCCGGCCTCGACGGCGCCGGCGTAGCGACCGGTTCCGACCCCGTCCTCCGACACCAGCTGCTCGAAGAGGTCGAGGCTCGGTTCCGGGCTGGGCGAAGCCAGCGGCGGCAGCGTCGGATCCTGGCGCAGGACGTTGGTCACGCGATCGGCGAGCTCGGGCTCGAGCTGCCAATGCCGCAGGCGCCACCACCACCAGGGCCACCAGCCGCAACACCAGCGGAACTTGATCTCGAACGCGCCGGAGGCGTCCGTGGTGGCGCAGCCCACCTGTTGGCTGCTCGACCACCACCACCACCAATCGACGTCGTTGGCGCACACCGTGGCGCCGGGCACCGGGCTACCGTCGGGGCACAGCACGACGCCCCGCACCGTGAACGTGCGGCACCAGCGCAGCCACCAGTACCAGTAGTACGAAGAGATCACCACGGGCGGCAGGCGAAGCTCCACCTCGTCTGCCCACTGGCTCGGGCTCAGCCCCACGACGACGGTCTGGAGCCCGAGGAGCTCCTCGTCGGTGGCGTCAGCTGGCCCGACGACCACGCGAGTCGTGCGGGGGCGCTCGCCGAAGCTGAACTTCGCCTCGCCCGTTCCTCTGCCACTCACCTTGACGGCCTGCGACTCGAGCGCTTCGTTGCCGTGAGCAACGAGCACACGAACCTCGGAGTCGCCTTCGCGGTCCTCGATCGCCGACGCGTCGAGAGGTACGACCAATGTGTACTTTCCTGCCTTCTTCTTTGCAGCCATCAGCTCTCCTTGCCGTCGAGGCGCACCCCACCCATGGGGTCACACCCGTCCGGTCGTGTTTGCGCGGTTCTCCTTCCGGCTCCTCGGATCTCACTCATCCACGAGTGAGGCTCGGAGCGGGCGATCCGCGTCGTCGTCTCGAAGAGTCGGGTCAGCCACGAACTACCGGTGGCCACACGGCTCTGTTTTGCGACGGTCTACCTGCCTTCACGCAAACCCGATCGACAGCGGGTCAGAAAAGCCGAGGAAAGTTATGCAGGGCGGCAAATGTATCCGGATGACGGCATTCGTCGCGAAAACGCGCGGCGTTGGTCGTGCGTTCGGGGTCGCCAGGCCCCACGAGACAACTGGGGAAAGTGCGAGCCGAGGGGGCTGTGCGGCCGGTTGCGCTGATTGAGTAGATTGTCTACTCAATATGCTGTAGTGTTTCTACACAATGAACACTCTCCCGCGCATCGAGATTCTCCGGGGCACCTTGGACCTCCTGATTCTGCGGACACTTCTTTTTGGTCCATCGCACGGCCACGCCATCTCGAAGCACATTCGAAGCGTCTCTGAAGACGTGCTGCAGGTCGAGACAGGCTCCCTCTACCCGGCACTCCATCGGCTCGAGAAAAACGGTTGGGTGTCGTCGGACTGGAGCCACTCGGAAAAGGGAAAGCGCGCGAAGTACTACCGACTGACCCGCACCGGGCGTCGCCAGCTCGTGGCGGAGCAATCACGTTGGGAGCAGCTGACAGAAGCCATGGCGCGGGTGCTCGCACCGGTGGAGCCGGGGTAGGCGTGCTCCATCGTCTTTGGCGGATCGTTCGCCAGCCGTTCGCGTGGCGACGTCGAGAGGCGGACCTCGAAGAGGAGATTCGCTTCCATCTGGCCGAGGAGGCCGAAGAACACATCGCGCAGGGGATGGAGCCCGACGAGGCTGCGCTCGCGGCGCGGCGTGATTTCGGCAACGTCCTGCGCATCCGCGACGAGGTCCGCGACGTCTGGCTGCGGCCCGGGCTCCACGACTTGAGCCAGGACGTGCGCCTTGCACTCCGCCTCCTCGCACGAGACCGCCGTTTCACGGTCGCGGCCGCGACTGCCCTTGCGCTCGCCATCGGCGCCAACACCACCGCGTTCACTCTCGTGAACGGCATTCTGCTCCCCGAGCTGCCTTTTGCCTCCCCGGAGCGCATCGTCGAGCTGAGAACGGAGACACCTCGGGGCCAGCGGCGGATCTCGGAGCCCGACTACGAAGACGTCCGCTCCGCCACTCGCACCATCTCGGAACTTGCCGCCCTGCTGGAGGCACCGGTCAACCTGAGCGGCGCCGACCAGGCGGCCGAGAGGGTCTCCGGGGTGTACACCACGGGCAACCTGTTTCGCGTTCTCGGTCAGGCCCCCGCCCTCGGCCGCGACTTCGATCGAGCGGACGATCGACCCGGGGCCGATCCGGTTGCCCTCATCTCCTACCGGCTGTGGCAGACCCGGTATGCCGCAGACCCCGCGATCCTCGGTCGCGCCATCCGCCGCAACGGCGAAGATGTCGCCGTGATCGGGGTCATGCCCCGGGGGATGCGATTCCCCGACAACAGCGACATCTGGCTTCCCCGGAGCCAGCTCGTGGCGCATGAGCTGCGCGCGGCGCGGCAGCGACGTGCCTTTCGGGTGGTGGGCCGCCTCGCGAACGACGCGACCCTCGACCAGGCGCAAGCCGAGATGCGCGCGATCGGCGACCGCCTCGCCGAGGAGCATCCCGAGACGAATGCCGAAACCGCTGTGAGTGTCAGGCGCTACCTCGCACCCGATCGCAACGCAGCAGCGCTTCTCCTGTCGATCCAGGCTTCGGTGGCCTTCGTGCTGCTCATTGCCTGCGCCAACGTCGCGAATCTGCTCCTCGCGCGGGCCTTCGGCCGGTCCCGGGAGGTTGCGGTCCGCGCGTCGCTGGGAGCAAGTCGCTGGCGCGTTGTCCGGCAGCTGCTCGTGGAGAGTCTCGTTCTCGCCTTGCTCGCGGGCGCAGCTGGCTTCGGTCTGGCGATCCTCGGGGTCCGGTGGCTGCAGGCCATGACGACGTCGTTTGGCATGCCCTACTGGATGGAGTTCTCGATCGACCGGGTCGAGCTCGGCTTTGTTCTCGGGACCTGCGTAGCGACGACTCTCCTCTTCGGGCTTGTACCCGCGCTGCACGTCGCGAGCGCCGACCTTCTCGCTTCGATCCGGTCCGGGGGCGGACCGACGGGCGGACGCCGCGAAAGGCGGTGGGTGCGTGGACTCGTGATTGCCGAGATCGCCCTGACACTCGTCGTGATCTCCGGGGCCGGCATGATGATGCGCAGCTTCTTCGCGCTGTACGGCGCGGACCGTGGAGTCGACACGACCCAGCTCCTGACCCTGCAGGCCTATCTCCCCCCGGCACGTTACGAAGAGTTGGAGTCGCGCGTGGCGTTCTTCCGGCGTCTGCAGGAGCATCTCGACGCGAGCCCGGCGATCGAGGCGAGCGCCCTGGTGACCGAGGCGCCACTCGGCGGCGGCTCGGAGTACGAAGTCGAGGTTGCGGGACGTGCGGCAGTGGAGGGCCCACAGCGGCTCGTGCATGCGGTTGGTGTCGGTGACCGGTACTTCGAGACGCTGGGTCTCAGGCTGCTGAGCGGGCGGGGCTTCGTGGATCAGGACGGCACCGTCGGTCATCGGGCGGCGATCGTCAATCGCCGCTTCGTCTCCCTCTACTTCCCGGACTCCGAGCCGGTGGGCGAGCAGCTCCGACTGGAGCCCGGTCGCAGGGGAGCACGACCCGCGGGCGTGGAGCCGCACGAGTGGTTCACGATCGTCGGAGTTGCGCCCGACGTTCCGCTCTCCTTCGATGAAGCGGTCCAAAGGCGACAGTCGCCGATGGTCTACCTGCCCCATCGCACCGAGGCCCAGCGTTTTGCGCTGCTCCTCGTGCGCAGCACCGGTGATCCGGCGAGCGTGGCAAAGGTGGTGCGCGGCGTCGTGCGCGAGCTCGAGCCCGATCTGCCGCTCTACAACGTCCGAACCATGGACGAGCGGCTGGCTCACAACTGGGAAGAGTACGAGATGTTCGGCTCCCTGTTCGCGGCGTTCGGGATGATCGCACTGGTGCTGTCGGCGGTGGGTGTGTATGCCGTCACCGCTCACTCCGTGACCCGACGCGTGCCGGAGCTTGGCGTGCGAATTGCGCTCGGCGCCGCTCCAGGTGGAGTTCGATGGCTGGTGTTGCGCGCCGTGGCCGTGCAGTTGGCCTTGGGTCTCCTGCTGGGTGCGGGGGGCGCAGTTGCGTTGGGCCGTCTGCTCCAGCACTGGCTCGTGGGGACGAGCCCGACCGATCTGGCCACCCTCGTCCCCGCGGTTCTGATCCTGGCTGCCGTGGCTGCCGCCGCCTGTCTGGGACCAGTGCGTCGTGCCGGCGCCATCAGCCCCATCGCCTCGCTGCGGGCCGACTGATCTCGCTCGATCCGAGCGACGGAGGAACGGTCTACACGTCCATCTTCACCGTCTCGGCGGGGTCGATGCGACAGGTGCCATTCACGTCTCCTTCCTGTAGGAATACTACAGAAGAGCGTGGAGGCTGCAGCCGAGCTTCGTTCCCGTCGGCGCCCGCGCTGTCTTCGAAGCGCGGCCGCGGCGTCGGCGCAGCGTCTACTGGACGAGATTGGGCGTGTCGTCCGCCTCGGCCAGGAGGTAGTGGACGAGGTCGATCCACTCGGCCACGGTCAGGCGCTCGTTCACGAGAGGCATCTCGGTCGCTTCGTCCGATGGCGATGCAAGGGCCGAGGAGCGGTGGGCTGGGGCGATGATCGACGAAGCGACCGCGCCGTAGCCCTGGGCCCGCAACGCGGCCGGATCGAGCTCGGGCGCGCGGTCCGAGCTCTGCGTCTGGAAGTCTGCGTCGTCGGTGACACGGTGACACGCGTCGCAGCCGTGCTCGAGAAAGGCAAGCCGCCCCGCGGCGGGGTCGCCGGCCGGCAGGACGATCGGCACCGCCTCGGGATCGGCGAAGACGGTCTCGCTCGATGACTCGGCGGCAGCCTCGCCGCCCTGACACGACAGGAAGAGCAGGCACGCGGGAAGGGAGAGCAGTGCCCACCGTTGCCGCGAATGACTCGCCATGGCGCGATGCTAGCAGCGGCTCGCGCCGCCCGGTCGCCGGATGTCGCCCGTAGCGCGGCACGTCGAGTTCGTGTCACTCTCGAGGGCCGACCCTGAGGCGAGGCGCGGCCCTCCCGGAGCCTCCGTCGAATCGAATGAACCCCTGGATCCTCCTGCTCGTCTGGCTCGCCTCGGTGGTGGCGGCTCGCACGCTTCGTCCCGGCGGCGGCTATGCGGCGTTCGTGGCGGTCGTGCTCGGTGGCACCTACCTCGTCTGGGTGCCGTTGCGCCACGAGGCGGGTCCTGTGTCCGCGGTGGTTGCCTTGATCTACCTGCAGGTGGCGACGGCGCTTCACTTCTACAGTCTGAATCGGGCGCGGCTGCGCCCCCTCCCGTTCCGCGTGCTGGTCAACTGGCCCGCGCTGTGGTTCGTCGGTGGCACCTGGCTGGCGCTGCCCTGGGCCGTTGCGGCGCCCTGGGTCGACCCCCTTCCGGGTCTGTGGGTGCCTTTCCTGATCAGCGCGATGGGTTTCGTCCAGTCGCTCCGCGCGCCGCTGCGCACGCATCGCCTGCTCCTGTCGTCGGAAGAGATGGGTGGTCTGAGTCGCTGGCGGCCGAAGGAGCCAACGGCAGGGCCGACGTTGCGCGTCGCGCAGCTCACCGACCCGCACCTCGGCCCGTTCATGTCTCCAGCGCGGCTGCGCCGGATCTGCGAGCGCATTGCGCGTGAAGACCCGGAGCTGGTGCTCGTCACCGGCGACTTCCTGACGATGGAGTCGCAGCGTGAGCCGGAGCTCGTTACCTGGTCGCTCGAGCCGCTGGCGGCGCTGGAGGGTCGGGTGTTTGCGTGCTTGGGCAATCACGACCTCGAGGCCCTCGACACGGTCGAAGAGGCCTGCAGGGCCACGGGCATCGACCTGCTGGTCGACGAGCTACGCACCGTCGGGACGCAGCTCGGCGACGTCGAGATTCTGGGTCTCGACGAGATGTGGCGACACGACCGAGCCGATCCGGCGGACGTCCTCGCTCGGCACGGAGAGCGACGGGAGTCGGCGCTGCGCCTCGTGCTCCTCCACAACCCGAACGGATTCCTGAGTCTGCCGCCGCCCGAGGGGTCGCCGCGGCTCGTGCTTTCGGGCCATACCCACGGCGGTCAGCTGGGTCTCGTCAGCTTCGGGCTCGACTGGACCGTGCTGCGGCTCCTGACGCCGGGGCGCCCCGACTTCGGCTTCTTCTCCCGCGGCCGCGATCGACTCTACGTCTCGAGTGGCGCGGGCCACTACGGCTTCCCGGTCCGGGTCGGAGTGCCCGGCGAAGTGACGTTTCTCGAGATCGGAGTCGAGTGAGCTCGAAGCCCGCCGCCCGGCGGTCTCTCGAAACATCGCGCGGAGCGACCGCGTAGGAACCCCCGTCGGCGCTGGAGGACCGCCCGCTCGACTCGGAGGACACGATGGTGGGAAACATGCTGCGCGACGCGGTGCTTGGCCTGCGCCACCTGCGCAAGCGCCCGGTCTGGTCGCTGGCAATCATCGGGGTGCTGGCGATCGGCATCGCCGGCAACACGACGATGTACTCCGCCTTCGAGGCCTGGGTGCTCCGGCCGCTCGACTTTCGCGATCCGGCGAGCCTGGTGGCGCTCTACGAGACCCAGCCGGAGAAGGGACGCTCCCGCGTTTCGGTGGCGCCGCGAACGCTGGGCGACTGGATCCGCGAGCAGCAGGTGTTGGCAGAGCTGAGCGCCTTTCGCCGCGACACCTTCAACCTCAGCGACGACGCGCAGCCGGTGCGCGTGGAGGGCGCTCGCGTCGCGGCCACTCTCTTCCCCATGCTCGGCAAGGAGCCGCCGCTGGGCCGCAACTTCTCCACCGCGGAGGACCTGCCCGGGCAACAGGCTCCGGTGGTTCTCCTCGCGCACGCCCTGTGGCAGGAGCGCTACGCGGGCGACCCGGACGTTCTCGGTCGCACCCTCCGCTTGGACGGCCGCGTGCACGAGATCGTGGGAGTGATGGAGCCGGGTTTCGCCTTCCCCGAATGGGCCCAGGTATGGACACCACTCGGTCTCGATCGGGATGCCGGGAGCCGGAGCGACAGGACGCTGAGCGTGGTCGGCCGGCTGCTACCCGGCATCACCGTCGATGTGGCGAATGCAGCCCTGGAGCAGGTTGCCGCTGGCGTGGCGCAGCGGCATCCCGAGACCAACCGGCACTGGTCGGCCGAGGTCATGTCGTTGAGGAAGAGCTGGGTCCCCGCAGTGATCGAAGTGGCGCTGGCCGCGTCGATGGGCGCGGCGATCCTGGTGCTCCTGGTGATCTGCGCCAACGTCGGCGGGCTGGTGATCGCACAGGCAACGGCGCGGCAGCGCGAGCTGGCACTACGGAGCGCACTCGGGGCCTCGCGGCGGCACCTCGTGCAGCAGAACGTGGTCGAGGTGACGGTCCTCGCTCTCCTCGGCGGCGCGTTGGGCCTGCCGCTGGCCCAGGTCGCGGTGCGGGACATGCTGGGCTCGGTGCCCCTCGATCCGCCGTACCTGTTCGCGATGACGTTCTCGCCGTGGGCCGGCGCGTACACCGTGCTCATGGCCCTGGTGGCCGGGCTCGTCTGCGGCTGGGCACCCTTCTTCCGACGTTCCGGCCCGGGCGACTTCGAGACCCTCAAGAGTGCCGGGCGCTCGGGCGCCTCGCGCCAGCTGGTGAACGCGCGCACGATGCTGGTAGTGGGTGAGCTGGCGCTGTCCACGGCACTGGTCGTGGGAGCGCTCCTCCTGGTGAAGAGCTTCTGGCAGCAGCAGTCGAGCATCAGCGGGTTCAGAACCGATCGCGTGGTCTCTGCAGACCTCGCGCTCTCGGGTGTGGGTCTCGAGACGCTGGCCGAGCGACGGGAGGCCGGAATGAGACTGCGGACCGCCTTGAGCGCGGAGCCTGCGTTCGAGCTCGGCGGTCTGACCTCCAGGATGGTCACGGCGCCCTCCGAGGCTTCGGTCGAGCTCGAAGCGCAGGGGCAGCCCGTTGCGGCGGGCGAAGGTGTTCCCGCAGCGCTGTTCGGCGTGACGCGAGGCTACCTGGAGACCCTGGCGATCGAGACCCTCGCAGGTCGGACGTTCACCCCGGGCGAAGAAGAGCGCGGGGCGCACGTCACCCTCGTGAGCCGTGCGCTCGCCGAGCAGCTCTGGCCGGGGCAAGACCCTCTGAATCGGGAGCTCAAGCGCACCCGGGACGAGGGGGACACCTGGCTCAGGGTGATCGGAGTGGTCGCCGACGTCTCCGTGGGGCGCGACATGGTCGACTTCGGGCAGCCGCCGAAGGGACAGCTCTATGTCCCCTGGACGGCTGCGGCGTCGCCGGCGCTGAGTGTGGCAGTTCTCGGGCACGACCGGGCCGAACGGGCAGCAGAGACGCTGCGGGAAGTGGTGGCCGAGGCCCTTCCCGGTGTGCCCCTCTCCGAGGTGCTGACCATCGAGGAGTCTCTCGCCCGTGCCGGCTGGGTGAGCCGCTTCTTTGGTGGACAGCTCTCCCGGTACGCTGCGTTTGCTCTCCTCATCGCGGCCATCGGCCTCTACGGCCTGGTGGCCGACTCCGTGCATCGAAGGGCAAGCGAGCTGGCCACGCGGGCGGCGCTCGGCGCAACTCGAAAGGGCCTCGTTCTCATGATCCTGCGCGAGGCGATGAAGCTCGGCGGGCTGGGAGTGGGGCTCGGCCTGCTCCTCGCCGTCGCCAGCACTCATTGGGGAGCGAGCATGCTGGTCGGCGTGAGTGCCCTCGATCCAGCCGTCTTCCTGGCTGTAGGGGTGACCCTCCTTTTGATCACCGTCCTGGCGGCCCTGATCCCGGCGCTCAGTGCTTCGCGGTCGGATCCCGTGGTCGCGCTGCGCGCTGACTGAAGTTGCGGGGCTCACCCGAAGGGTCTCGGGGCCCGGCGGGGGAGCCGTCTCTGCGGTGCTAGCCTGAGCGCGCAGCCGGGCTCCGCAGGCGCCGGAGCCGGACGAAGGCTCCTTCGACCGGAAGGACGATCATGAGCGGCAGACCGAGCAACCCGAGCCCGCACGAGGGCGACCCAGCGGCGACGAAGCGCGGAGTGGGTCGCCGGACGTTCCTCCAGGGGATCGTCGGTGGCGCGTCCGCCTACGCACTCGGCTGCGCTGAGGGAACGGACCTCGGCGCGGCGGGCCGCGCGGCGCTGGCCTCGGGCGTTGTGCTCGAACCGGGCGACCCGGGGGTGGGCGTCTTCATCTACCTCGAGCAGCGCGGCGGCTTCGACCTCAGCGCCTACCGCCAGATCCTGGGTGCCGCCAACGAGTTCAAGGAGGGGGACGCGGCGCTCGGCGTGGCAGCCGCAGACGACGCGTCGCGGCAGACGGCGCGCGCACTCCTCCGAGCAACCCGCCTCGGTGACCTCGTGACACATCCGGTGTACGAAGACGAGCTCTCGCGAGCGATCGACGCCGGCGTCGACCACGAAGTCGCCGGGCGGCTCGCACCCTGGTCCGTGGGTGACCTCGCCACCTTTCTTCTCGAGAGCGCGCCGGAAGAGATCGAAGAGATCCTCCCGGGCCTGCACAGCGACGTCATCGGCTGCGTGGTGAAGCTGATGTCGAACGACGAGCTCATCGCCGTCTCTCGCAAGATCTTCCATCCGCTGCCCGGCTCCAGGGTGGGTGCCGAGGGGTACCTCAGCGCCCGCGTGCAGCCGAACTCGCCGACGGACCACCCCGACGACATCGTCTGGCAGGTCTTCGACGCCTGGTCCTACGGCGTGGGTGACCTCCTGCTCGGCACGAACCCGGTCTCGAGCGAGGTCGAGTCGGTGGCCGCGGTCGAGAAGGCGCTGCAGGACGTCCTCCACACCTTCGACCTGGAGGACACACTCCCGCACTGTGTTCTCGCGCACATCGACGTGCAGGCGGAGGTGGAGGCGCTCTACCCTGGCTCCACCGAGCTCTGGTTCCAGAGCCTGGCCGGAGTGGAGACGGCGAACCACACCTTCGACATCTCGGTCGACACGATGCTCCAGCATGCCGCCAGCCGGACCGGACGCTACGGCCTCTACTTCGAGACGGGTCAGGGTGCCGACGCGACCAACGGCCACGGCCACGGCTTCGACATGGTGCTGCACGAGACGCGCAAGTACGGCTTCGCGCGCCGGCTCACCCGGGAGGTCGCCGCCGCGCAGGATGCCGCGGGCGCTCCTCCCAGGCCGTGGGTGCACGTGAACGACGTCGCCGGCTTCATCGGCCCCGAGGTCTTCCGCACGCGCGAGCAGCTCGTGCGCTGCTGCCTCGAGGACACCGTGATGGGCAAGCTCCACGGCCTGACGATTGGTCTCGACATCTGCTCCACGCTGCACATGTCGGTCGATCTCGACGACCTCGACTGGTGCATCGAGCAGATCATGCCCGCCAACCCGGCCTACCTGATGGCGCTGCCCACGAAGAACGACCCGATGCTGAGCTACCTCACCACCGCGTTTCAGGACCACGTCCGCGTCCGCGAGACCTTCGGCTACCGGGTCGACGATTCGATGTGGGAGTTCTTTCGCGGCCTCGGGGTGGTCGGAGACGACGACCGCCCGGGCCCGGCGTTCGGTCGGCCGGAGCAGGTGTACCTCGCCTATCGGAGGCGCAAGGGGGACGGTCGGCCGGAGGCCGAGATTCTCGCGGAGGCGGAGGCCCAGATGAAGGCGGTTCGCGATCGCGGCGTGTTCCTCGCGTCCGGCCACGGCGAGGAGATCTTCGATCTGGAGCCGGAGCTCGCGCAACGCGTGCGGTATCTCTACGAAGACTCGAAGACGTGCATCTTCGCGTCGCTGCCGGACGACTTCGCGGGTCGTTTCGAGAGCACGGTGCAGGTGCGCTCGCAGTCGAAGGACCGCGACGACTACATCCTCCACCCACCCTCGGGTGAGCTCCTCGACGCGTCGTCGGTCGCCGAGATCGCCTCCTTGCGCACCTCCCGCGATGCGTCGCACGACGTGCAGATCGTCGTCTCCGACGGTCTCTCCGCCCTGGCGCTCACCGACGAAGACCATCTCGACCCCTATCTCGAAGCACTCCGGGGCCATCTCGAAGAGGGTGGCTTCCGCGCCGCACCCGAGATCATCCTCGTCTCCCAGGGCCGGGTCCGCGCCGGATACCGCATCGGCGAGCAGCTCTACGGAGGCCGAGACACCGCAGCGGCGACTCCCGCGGTGCTGCACGTCATCGGTGAGCGCCCCGGCTCGGGCCATCACGCGTTCTCGACCTACATCACGGCCTGCCCGGTCGCCCTCTGGTCGCGGGCGGGAGAGGTCGACCACAACGTGACGCGCGTGGTGTCGGGAATCGCCGACACGGCGCTCGATCCGGCCATTGCAGCACGTCAGACCGTCGAGATTCTGCGCGACCTGACCGTCTCCTAGTTCGCGGCCAGGTGGCGATCGGCGAAGTCGAGGTAGCGCTCCCAGTCCCACGCGGTGATGTCGTGGCGGCCTTCGCGGAGGTGGTAGCCGATCGTGTCCCCCAGGGCTTCACCCGGCGCAGGGAAGGCGCTCCGCCCCCCGAGCCCCTCCTCGCCCAGGAGCCGGTAGACCGGGTCGGCGAACAAGGCGGACAGAAACTCGCCCTCCGGATCGGCCCAGAGATCCTCGGATGCGCTGGCGATGTAGGCGGGTCGCGGCGCGAGGAGGGCGATCAGCTGGTGCTGGTCGACGGGTAGCGTCGCTTCCGCGTCGCTGTACGCATTGAAGTTGTCGGCGAACCAGTGCGGGAAGACGGTGTTGATCGCCTGCACGGTCTCGCCCTGTCTCCGGCGCGAGAGCGCGGCGCCGCCGCAGCCGGAGTTGTTCGAGATGGTGAGTGCAAACCGTGGATCGCGCGCACCGGCCCACAGGGCCGTCTTGCCGAGCCGCGAGTGCCCGATCACCGCGACCCTCTCGGCGTCGATCTCGGGGACCTGCTCGAGCACGTCGAGGATTCGACTCAGGCCCCAGGCCCAGGCGGAGATCGTGCCCCACTCCTCCGGCCCCGGTGCGGTCTGGCGATCGCCGCGAAAGTAACCGTGGAGCCCATTCTGGAAGCCGTCGTCGTAGTCGGGATCGATGTCGCCGGCATAGGCGGTCGCCAGCGCGTAGCCACGCGAGAGGATCCGCTCCAGCGGCCATCTCGACGCGCTGCGACCTCGGATGTCCTCCTCGCTCGGTGGCTCCGCGTCGGGCTGCCTCACCCGCTGATCTGCCAGCCACTGTTGCGAGATCGGGATGCGGGGGTCGGCTTCGATCGTGTGGTTGCCGCGGAAGTTGAGTCCTACGAAGGCGGAGACGGAAGCTCCGGCGTCGGTGGGCAGGTACAGCAGGAGCTCGAGTGTGGGACCGCCGCGGTCGCCGGCGAGAAAGACACGGAGGCGACGCCGGAGCGCCCGCCCTTCGAGAGCCTCGTCTTCGGCGAGCACTTCGAACGGAACATGGTCGGGCGGCGGTGGCGCGACGCCGTACACCTGCTGCTCGAACAGCTGCAGGATCTCGGCGCGCCGCGCCGGCCACTGCTGCGGGGAGGTCACCCGCTCGCCGTTCGTCATCACGAGGGGATCGGGGAGCTCGTCGATCATCAGCGGCGGAGCAGGGTCGGTGGGGTCCGCGCGCTGCGCCTCGAGCCTCTCGGTGCTGCCGGCCTCGACGCCGAGAGCGACGGCCAGCGCGACCGCGCGCGCGATCGGGGGCCGAAAGCTGCAGCTGAGGGCATTGCCGACGCACCGAGGCCGGGAGCGCCGATCGTGGTTCATGATCGCCATCGTCGAGACTGCCAGCCGAGGTGTGCGGTGGTGGTCTTTCGGCTCAGCCCTGCATCTGCCGGGTCCAGGTGGCCTGGTCGAAGTAGTCGCGCCAAACTGCGATCTTGCCGTCTCGAATCTCGAACGCTCCCATGACCGGCAGGGCGACGTCCTTGTCGCCGAAGACGAAGCGGTCGAGGCGCTCGTTGAGAACGGTCGAGCCCACTTGGGCGCTCACCAGAACCTCCCAGTCCACCTTGGCGGCGGCGTTGACGTAGCTTTCGATCACGCCTCTCACCGCGTCCGTTCCCTGGACGGGGTCGGTCGGCATGTTGTGGTAGATCGCGTCTTCGGTGAAGAAGCCCATGATCTGGTCGACGTCTTTTCTGTTGAAGGCGGCCATCAGGCCATCGACGATTCGAATCTCCTCGCTCATGGTCTTCTCCCTGGACTTGACTGCGACGCTGTCCCAGCGACTGCAGTGAGGTTCATCGTGATGCGGGCGCCCGGCTTCGGTAGGGCAGTGACCCCAATCGCCGTGCGCGCCGGGCGGAGGGTGCCCATCCGCTCTGCGTAAGCGCGGTTCATGTCTGTGAAGTCTCCCATGTCGACCAGGAAGACGTTGATGTGCATCACGTCTTCGAGGCCGGCGCCGACGGAATCGAGCATGAGCTCGAAGGAGTCGAGGATCTGCGCTGTCTGCGCGGCGACATCGGGCCCGGCGAGCTGGTTCGTCGCGGGGTCGATCCCGGCCGTTGCACTGATCATGATGAAGTTGCCGTGCCTGGCAATGTGGCTGTAGGGCCCCAGCGGGGTCATCACGCCCTCTGGAGTCAGGGTCTCGACCTGGTGCTGCACGGTGGGCTCCTTCATCGGTCATTTCGAGGGGCTCGTCGTCCGTGTCTTCGGGAGCGTTGTCTCTTGCCACCGGTGGAGCTCTTTGCCCGGTTCGACCTTCGAGGGGGAAGCAGTTTCTCAGACGGAGAGTCGCCAGCGTAGCAAGGCGCGGTGCCTCGTCGTGAGGATCTTCGGAAGCGCAGGGTCCAGATCGCGCCACCGAAGAAGTCGACGGCCAGCACGGCGAGTCGAGCCCTGCGCAGAGGTCTCCCGGTCCCCTCAGGTGGCTCTGGTAGGGTCCTCGGACTCCTCCCTCCGTCAGATCACCAGAGCGGATTCGATGCCCGATATCACCGGCGACGCCGTGGACCGCGTCTGCACGATTCAAGCGAAGAACCGTGGCATGCCACACGACTTCGTGGTGCACCTCTACGAAGCGGCGCGGAAGCTGACCGGGGGTCGCCCGATCTCCACGGTCGCTGCGGAGCGACTGATCGACACGGTGGGCCGAGGCGACGTGGTCCTCGTTCTGACAGGCGCCGGCCTCAAGCCGATTCTCCCGGAGGGCGAGAGTGACGGACCTCCAGGGGCGGCGGCTTTGTCGCGTGCGCTTCATCGCGGGCTGGGTGCGGTTCCGATCTACGTTCTCGAGCGACACCACGCGCGCCCCGTGATCGCTTCGAGCCACTCCATCGGGTTGATGGTCAAGGAGTTCCACGAGGCGAAGGACTACCGGCTCGGGTGCGCGATCGAGTACGCGCCGCCCCAGCAGGAAGGGGTGCCAGCCTGGGTGGAGGAGGTCTTCGACCGGTATGACCCGAAAGCGGTGGTCTGCACGGAGCGCATCGGTCCCGGCAAGAACGGCGTCCTCCACAGTGCGACGGCCATGCCCCTCCCCGACTTCGACCCGACGCCTGGCGCAGTGGTCGATACGGCGCCGCTCGTCGAAGAGGCCAATCGGCGGGGGTGCTCACGATCGGGATTGGCGACCACGGCAACGAGATCGGCTTTGGTGCCATGTACGACACCGTGGTCGATCTGATTCCGAAGGGCGAGATTCTCGCGGCCACGACCCCGACCGATGTCGTCTTCCCGGTGATGATGTCGAACTGGGGCTGCTACGGCATCGAGGCCATGCTCGCGTTTCTCCTGAAGAAGCCCGAGCTGATGCATACGCCGGCGCAGGAGGAGCGCATGCTGCGTGACTGCCTGGGCGCCGGTGGTCTCGAGGCGGGCCACTGCACGACCGACTTCAAGGTCGACGGCTTGGAGGGAGAGACCTCGATGGCGGCCGTGCAGTTCCTGGGGAGTATCGTGCGCAAGAACCTGGAGCCCCCCTCACGAGGTCTGGCGCACTAGCCTGTGCCGTGACACCCCTGTCTGAGGTAGAGCCGGCGCCGCGAGACTTCGGTCGCGCGAAGTACTACGTGCTCGCGCTGCTGACCGCGACCTATGCGCTGAGCATCGTCGACCGCTTCCTGCTCGGCGTCCTGCTGCCGCAGATCAAGGAAGAGCTCTCGCTCAGCGACAGCCTTCTCGGTCTGCTGAGCGGAATCGCGTTTGCGCTCTTCTACGCGACGCTCGGCATTCCTCTGGCGCGGGTTGCCGATCGATTCGGTCGGAAGGTCGTGATCTCGGTCTCCCTCGCCCTGTTCAGCGTGATGACCGCGGTCTGTGGCGCGGCGGTGAACTTCCTGACGCTTTTTCTCGCGCGGGTCGGCGTGGCCGTCGGTGAGGCGGGAACGACGCCGGCGTCGATGTCGATCATCTCCGACCTGTTCCGCAAGGAGCAGCGCTCGCTCGCCATGGCGACCTTTTCGGTTGGGGCGAACCTCGGCGTGCTCGTGGGTTTTGTCGTGGGCGGGTACGTCGCGGCGAACTTCGGCTGGCGTCAGGCGTTCGTGATTCTCGGTGCGCCTGGGGTCCTCGTGGCGCTCCTCATCGCGGCAACGCTCCGCGAACCGCCACGCGGCCTGGCGGACGGTCTTTCGGAGCCGGACGAGAGCGAAGCACTGTCGCTCGTGGCGTCCATGAAGCTCCTCCTCCAGCAGCCCTCCTACCGCAACCTGGTGCTGGGGCTGTCGATGATGCTCTTCGTGGCGAACGGCGCGGTGACGTGGCTCCCGTCGTTCCTCGACCGGACGCACGGCCTCGAGGCGGACGAGGTGGGGCGCATGCTGGGGCTCGCTATCGGTCTCGCTGGACCGATCGGCACCCTCCTCCTGGGCGGAATCGTCGCGGATCGACTCTCGGCGAGAGATCTTCGTTGGGGCGCTTGGCTGATGAGCCTCGGCGGCCTCGTCCTGTGTCCCGCCTACGTGCTCGTGCTGGGTGTGCCGACGGGGACACTGTCGATTGCGGCCTACTTCATTCCGGCCGTGTTCGGCGTCTTCTTCCACGGGCCGACGTCTGCGCTGAGCCAGGCGGTGTCTCCGGTGTCGATGCGTGCCACGTCGAGTGCGTTGATGTTGCTGATCGGCAACCTCATCGGCCTCGGTCTCGGCCCGCTCGTCGTCGGAGTCCTGAGCGACCTTCTCGAGCCGACCTTCGGTGCGGACAGCCTGCGCTGGGCTCTGGGAACGACGCCGGTCGCCACCGTGCTCGGAGCGGCCTTCTACTACCGAGCGGCCCGCACCCTACGTGCCGACATTCGGCGCGCCGAGGGAGAAGATTGAGCCACTCGCGTCAGTTGCCGTTCTTCCGCACGCCTTCGCCCGTGAAAGGAACGAAGCGCACGGCCATGACGCTCTCACGCTCGATCTCTCCTTCCGGAGTCTTCGTGAGCACCACGAGCTCCTGACCCGACCAGGAGTCGGGGCCGACCGGAAGCACCAGGCGGCCGCCCGGCCGCAGCTGGTCGACGAGCGGTTGCGGCACATGGTCGGGTGCAGCGGTGACGAGGATTTTGTCGAACGGCGCCTGGTCGGGCCAGCCGGCATAGCCGTCGCCGGCCCGCACCTTCACGTTCTGGTAGCCCAGCTCACGCAGCGTGGTGCGTGCCTGAGCGGCGAGCTCCGGCACGATCTCCACGGAGCAGACATCCCGTGCGATCTCGGCGAGAACCGCGGTCTGGTAGCCCGACCCGGTGCCGATCTCGAGCACCGAGTCGTCGGCGTCGAGCTCGAGGAGCTCGGTCATGAACGCCACGATGTAGGGCTGACTGATCGTCTGCTCGTGTCCGATCGGCAGCGGGCGGTCTTCGTAGGCCGACTCGCGCCAGGGCTCCGGCACGAACAGATGTCGCTTCACACGCCGCATTGCGCGCAGCACCCGCCTGTCATCGACCGCGGGCCGTCCGTCGCGCGGGCTCGCGATGGTCTGGCGGACCAGCTCGTGTCGCTCGGCGCGCCGGTCGTCCGCAGCAGCAGGTGTGCACATGAGAACCGTGAGGAGCAGCCAGGGGAAGTTCGCGGGTCGGAGAGAGGACATGGTCTGTCTCGATGGTGCGCGGCGGGCGTTCTCTGGTCAAGGTCTCGTGAAGCGTCTCTGCGCTCGCGAGCCGTCGCAGGAGCCGTGCTCTAGGTACAAGCCAGGACAGACGTGCGCGGCCTGCGGAGCTAGCGTTCTTGGACCGTGAAGACCCTCGTCTACGGCGCCGGGAACATCGGCTGCCTCTATGCCGCGCGCCTCCGGTTGGCGGGTGAAGACGTCACGCTTCTCGCCCGAGGAGAGCGGCTGGAGGAGCTGCGCGCGCACGGAATCCTCCTCGTGGAAGCGTTGACCGGCGACCGGACCCGGGTGCGCGTCAAGGTGGTGAACCGTCTCCGCTCGGAGGACGAGTACGACCTCGTCCTCGTCGTGCTTCCGAAGCATCGCGTGGCGGAGGTCCTACCGGCCCTGGCGGCACACGACAGCACGCCGAGCGTTCTGTTCTTCGGCAACAATGCTGCTGGGCCTGCCGAGCTGGTCCTGGCCCTGGGCCGAGATCGCGTCCTGCAGGGGTTCCCCGGTGCAGCGGCGATCCCTCACGATGGCGCGCTCCGCTGGGTCGTCACGCCGCCCCGCGAGCAGCACACCACGATCGGTGAGCTCACCGGCGAGCCATCGGAGCGGGTGGTGGCGATCGCAGACATGTTCGAGCGTGCAGGGTTTCCGACCGAGGTTTCGTCGGACATGGATGCCTGGCTCGCGACCCATGCCGTAGAGATCGTTCCGACTGCCCTCGCGTTCTACGCGGCGGGCTCCGACATGGCGCGCCTGGTGCGCAGCGCGGACGTCCTTCGCTGCATGTTGCGCGCGATCCGCGAGGGGCACCGCGTGCTCCGCGCCCTCGACATCTCCCTCATGCCCGCCAGCCACCGCGTCTTCACGTGGCTGCCCATGTCCGTTCTGCTGGCGGTGGCCCGGCGCAAGCTCCGGGGCGTAGAGGCTGCCGTCAAGATCGGTCATGCGCTCGCCGCGCGCGCGGAGATGCAGGTGCTGGACGACGAGATCCGTGAGCTCTCCCGGACGGCCGGCGAGGCCATGCCGGCTCTGGACCTGCTGCGCGACGCCGCGGATTCCCCCGTCTCTCCGGCGCGGGGCGCAGGGGCCCGCGTCGCGGCCGCGGCGACTTCGGGGCCGCCGTGAGGACCGCGCGGGCGCGAAGACGCCCGACGACGCCTGCCGCCGAGACCCTCCGCGCCCTGCCAAAGGGTGAGGTGGTCGGCCTCGTGGCCGAGAACGGAGCTCACATGTGGAGGGGGCTTCCCTACGCGGCGTCTACTGCGGGGGAGAACCGCTGGCGCGCGCCACGCCCGGCACCGCTGTGGTCGGGTACGCGCGAGGCCGTTCACTTTGCGCCCCGATGTGCCCAGCTCACGAACGAGCTCGACGCCGACGAGGGGCTCGAGCCGGGGCTCGTGGTCGGCTCCGAAGACTGCCTGGCGCTCGACATCTACGCACCTCCGGATGCGTCCGGAGATGCCCTTCCGGTGATGGTCTGGATTCACGGCGGAGGCAACGTCTGGGGGCGCTCCAGTGCGTACGACGGCTCGCGGCTGGCCGTGCACGAGCGCGTGCTCGTGGTTGCGGTGCAGTACCGGGTGGGTCCGCTCGGCTGGTTCGCGCATCCGGCGCTGCGCGCCAGCGCCCGCACGCCAGAAGACCATGCCGCGTGCTTCGCCACTCTCGACCTGATCGCTGCGCTCGAGTGGGTGCGCGACCACGTGGCGGTCTTCGGTGGCGACCCCGGAAACGTGACGGTGTTCGGCGAGAGCGCGGGAGGACACAACGTGGTGACGCTGTTGGCAGCGCCGCGGGCCGCGGGCCTGTTCCACCGCGCGATCGTGCAGTCGGGCGCCTTCGACAGTGTGTCGCGGGCCGAAGCCGAGGGCACCGAAGGGCGCGCGCTCAACCCCTCGGGCGAGATCGGCGAGAAGCTGTGGGCGACCACGGCAGAAGAGCTCCGCGCCGTTCCCGTCGAGCAGTTGCTTCTCGCCTACGAGCGGGGCTCGGGCTTCGTGGACGTTCCGCGCGTCATCCAGGATGGAGTGGCCCTGCCGTCCACGCCGCTGCGAGAGGCTTTCGTCGACGGCAAGTCGTTCCACGGAGTGCCCACGATCCTGGGGACCAATCGCGATGAGATGAAGCTCTTCTACGCGCGGGACGAGCGCTTCACGAAGAAGGTGCTCGGAGTGCTCCTTCAGGCGCGCGACCAGGAGGTTTGGGACGCCTTCACGTGCTACCTCTCCCGCGTGTGGAGGGTGCGTGCCGTCGAAGAGCCGGCGGCCACGATGGCGGCCGCCGGGCACGAGGCGGTCTACTCCTACCGGTTCGACTGGGACGACGGCGGACGCCTGCCGTTCATGGACTTCCGCAAGCTCTTCGGCGCGACCCATGGCTGGGAGATCCCGTTCGTGTTCGATCACTTTCATCACCTGGGTGATGCCGATCGCATCCTCTTCCGCAAGAGGACACTTCGCGACCGCAAGCGCCTGAGCCGCGCTATGGGCTCGTACTGGGCCTCGTTCGCCCGCGACGGCCGTCCGTCCTGCCCGGAGCAGGCGGAGTGGCCGCGCTACGGCACAGCGGGTGGCTCCTTCCTGAGGCTCGACACCGACAACGACGGCGGCATCGAGGTCGTCCGCGGCAAGGACAGTCTGCAGCGCATCGCAGCGGATCTGGCGCGCGACCCGCGCATCTCCCCGCGCGTGGTCCTCCAGGAGCTCGATGAGTGGATGTTCACGCGGCCTGTTCGCGCGCAGCTTCACGCTGCGCTGCGCGACGCCTCCCGCTGACGCAGGTGACGTGGGAGCCTCGAGGCGAGGAAGGCACCTCGGAGGAGCCCGTGAAGGAAGGCGCCCCAAGCGCAGGCGGTGAGTGCCCATCCGGCGTCGGGTGCGAACAGGCGAATTCCGACGAGCGGAATGCCGAAGGCTCTCGGCAGCAGCCACACCATGGCTGCCCAGAAGCCAGCGACGAGCAGGAACAAGAGCACCTCGGGCACCGGCCGAAGCGGCGCGGTGCGCCAACGCGCAAGCTTGAGCGCTGCGGTGCACCAAAGGAGGAGCGCCAGCGCGCTCGCGACGAGCAGTTGCGCCCAGCGCCATCCGTAGGCGATGGGCTCAGGAACGATCTCGGGGAACGCCACGGCCAGCAGGTCGTCCATCAGGTAGGCGATGTCGCCGGTGACGAAGCCGTCGCCCGCATTGACCATCACGGCCATACCCAGCGCCTGCGATGGGGAGAAGACGAGTGCAGCACTCCAGCCCGGGTTCGAGCCATAGTGCCGAAGCAGCGGCTGTCCGGGCTCCCCGAGGACGGTCCATCCGGCCCCGTAGCGCTCCTGGTTTTCCGTCGGATAGGAGGTCTCGGCGAGCCGCGGAGAATAGGAGTCGGGGATGGCTTCACTTCCGCCGGTGAGGGAGACGAGGTAGCGCGCCATGTCCTCCGCGGTGCTGCTCACTCCACCTTGGGGGTTCAAGGCTCGGCCCATGGGCTCGTCGAACGCGACGGTTCGCGTCAGCCAGTACCTGTGGCCCAGAGCGTCGGTCGTTCCGTAGTGATGCCCGACGCTCGTGGCGGCCATGCCCAGAGGCTCGAAGATCAGGGTCTCCATAGCGTCGGAGAAGGCGAGCCCGGTCACCTTCTCGACGATCCGGCCGAGAATCCGGTAGTTCGCGTTCGAGTACTCGTGCACCTCCCCGGGTGTGTGGGCCAGCGGCGCGGACGAGAGCTCGTCGACGCTGTCTGCGAGCGCCGCGTCGTCCTGGCGGGTCGCGTGCTGATTCACGTTTCCGACGAGCCTCGTGAGGCCGCTCGTGTGGTTGAGCAGTTGGCGGATCGTGACGGACTGCCCGCCGCCGAGAGCAAGCCCTTCGATGTGCTCCGACACCACATCCTCGAGCGACAGTCGGCCCTCCTCCTCGAGGAGGAGAATCGCCAATCCGACGAACGTCTTTGAAACGGAGCCGAGCGACATTCGCGTCGCGGATCCCATCACGCGGCCTGCGCCAGTGCGCCCGAAGCCGGAGACGAGGGTGGGATGGCCACCTTCCACGAGCGCAACCGCGATGCCCGGCGCCGCCCCTTCGGCCACATGGCGCTCCGCCCGCTCCCGAAG
This sequence comes from Candidatus Multivoraceae bacterium, assembly GCA_965223385.1. Taxonomy (GTDB): domain Bacteria; phylum Acidobacteriota; class Thermoanaerobaculia; order Multivoradales; family Multivoraceae; genus JBCCLJ01. The sequence continues at coordinate 518,275 of CBDCWR010000007.1, forward strand.
CGCTTCGGCGAGCGGCGAGGGCTCCGCGGCGCTGAGACGCACGGGTCCTGCAAGGACGACAGCGAAGCCGATCGCCGGCAGGGAGAGGAGTCTCTTTTGTCGTCGGGTCATCGTGGATCGAGACGGGGTCGCAACAGCCTACGGTAATGCGCCGAAGAGCCCTACGCCGGCGACGAGGGTGTGGTTTCTGTGGCGGCGCCCCGGGGCGCTGCGGCGGGGGACGCCCGCGCTCCGTATGATCGTTCTCGATGAGCAACCGAGGACGGCACGGCGTCCGGCGTTCGGCACTCGGGCTTGCAGTGGCGGTCGTCGCCTGGAGTACTGCACTGGAGGCGCAGCAGAGCTACCGCACGGCGCGCGCGCTGGAGCGCCTGCACGACAACGTGCGCCAGCGCGAATTGACCCTCGACGAGATCGTCGAGGTCGAGGCCGTCCAGCTCGACGTGCTGGTCGAGGCACGCCGCCGGGCCCGGCCAGACGGTCTCCCGGCGCGCGCCTTCGAAGTACGGGTCGACGGCCGGAAGGTGCCGTTGGCCTACTTCGAGGAGGTCGAGGCCACACGCTGCTCGGAGACGATCGTCGTGCTCATCGACCAGACGCACCTTCCGCGCCTCGAGGGCTTCTCGGATGCGGTTGCGGCACCTCTGGCGGATCTCGCGGAGAGGGGCTGCCGCGTCATGGCTCTGACGTACGACGGCGGCTTCCATCAGGTGCTCGCTGCGACGCACGACGGAGATGCGATCGCCCCGGCTCTTCGAGGGGTTGCGCTCGACGAGAGCGCCACGGCTCTCTGGTCGCAGCGCCGACGGGAGGGCTTGCGGATCGTCGAGCGTGCTGTCCTCTCGCTCTCGCAGCAGTCGCGACTGGAGGATGTGACCCAGACGTTGGCCTCGATGTTCGGACGGCTCCGGGAGACAGCAGCCGCGGAGCACGCCGACGGAGCCGCATTCCTCGCGGCGCTCGCGGAGCTGATCCCGGCCCTCGGCGAGATCGAGGGTCACAAGAAGCTCCTGGTCGTGAGCGACGGTATTCCGCTCCAACCCCTCGACGTGATGCTCGACGTCTTCGGTCGTGCATCGGTTCGCGGAGCAGGTGCAGCGTCGTCACGCACGGACCCGGCCTCCCAACAGCTGGCGACGCGCCACCCTGCGGAAGACTCGGTGCCGACAGCCCTTCAGGTCCCCGTGGTGCCGGCCGCGCAGTCCTGGTCGCGGGGTTTCGAAGCCTTCGACCTGTTCGACGAGGCCGCGGCCGTGGCGCAGGCCGCGAACACGAACCGCGTGTCGGTGTTCTCCGTGCCGGTGACCGAGAGTTTTCTCGAGGAGGTGGAGCCTCGGCATCGGTTTCGGTTCGGCAGGAGCGCCTTTGCTCTCTCGGATCTCGACAGCGGACTGTCGGTGGTCGCCGAGCTGACTGGGGGAGAGGCCCACGTCCGCGGGGCCGATCCTGCGCGGTTCGTCGAGAACCTCCTGCCGACGACGCATGGTCGGTATGTGCTCGGCTTCGATTCCCCGGCGGGCGACCCCGGCTTTCGCGGAGTGCGCGTGAAGGTCCGCGGCAGGGGGCTGCGTGCGATTCACCGAGCCGGCTACTCCTCGCGCACGCTCAACGAGGAGCTGGCGGCACGAGCGCTCGCCTCACTTCACCTCGGTCGCGTCGCAAACCCGCACCGGCTGCGTGTGGAGTTCGAGAGCATGGAGCCTCTACCCGATGGACGCGGGATGTCGGAGGTCTCGTTGCGCCTCTCGTTCCCCATTGGAACGGTCGATCTCACTCCGACGGGAGTGCAGCACGAGGCACCGCTCTGGGTGACCGCCGCGTACGCCGACGCGAGGGGTCGCGTCGCGCAGATGCGTCAGGTGGAGGTTCCGCTGGTCGTGCCGAACGCGGAGCTGGAAGAGGCGCGTGCCTCCGACTTCGCCGTGATTCTGAGCCTGACCATGCCGACCGGCTCCTCGGGCGCGGTCGTCGGCCTCTGGAATCGCGCCACCGACGCCGCGTCGTTCATTGTGGGCGACATCCACGTGCAGGACGACGGAGCGCGCTGAAGGAGCCGGGACGTCGACCACCTTGAGGGCCCGTCAGCTGGTGGTGTGTGCTCGTCGCTCGATTCAGCTCACGCCGAGGTTCACTCCGGCGAAGTGCAGGATCACGAGCACCGACGACGCCAGGAGGACGGTGAACGTGCCGACCGTTCCGATGAAGCGTGCCGAGTTCACGGGATTGGTGGGGCTCATGCCGAACGGGTGCATCACACGAAAGAGCACGAGGGCTGCGCCGAGTGCGTGCAGCCAGGTGGTCGATGTGCCCTGCAGCTCGAGGATGCCCAGCAGCAGGACGGCCATCGGTACGTACTCGATGAAGTTGCCCTGACCGCGAACGACGTGGGTGTGCTCCTCTTTGCCTCCGTCTCCCACGCTGACGCCGCCCTTGACGCGGACCGACTGAATCACGCGTCCGCTCAGAAAGAGAAGCCAGAGCCCCAGGATCCCTGCATACAGACCGGTGACCTGCAGTGCCATGTGTGCACTCCTTTCGAACCGAGTTGGCAAGTGGGGACGAACGCGAATGAGTGTACGACGACCGGCGACCCTGGCGTACTACGACAACTCCGCCGCAACCGGCTCGAGGTGGGCTCTGAGCTTGCGCTTCGACTCTTGGCATGAGCACCGACATCGCTGCCTCCAGGCCGCTTCCTGAACAAGAGGCTGCGGCGACCTTTGATCGCCGCAGCCTGGTCTCGTGTCGTTCCCGGCCCTACTTCAGCTGTGCAGCAGGAGTGCCGGCGATCTTCCTCCACTGCGAGTTGGCCTTGGAGATGTTGGCCGGGATGTCCTTGCTCCAGGTCTTCTGGATGTCCTCGTTGAGGTTGAAGTAGAGCTTGCCGTCGACGAGCTTCCACAGCCTCGGGTCACCGTCGAACTTGGCGCCGACAGAGACGCCGTAGGCGCAGAAGCCTCCGTACTGGGGCTGATACCGCGCGGGGTCGGCCTTGAATGTCCTCAGGTTGGAACGGCTGGCGAAGCGATACGTCGCGCCGCCGAACACCGTCGAGTACTTGGAAGTGCCGAGGGTGGGTCGACCGGCGGTCTGATACGCCACCACGTCATAGCCGTGCGCGGCGAGGCCGTGACCCTCGGCGGTCAGGCCGGCGGAGATGTTCGTTTCGTCGGCTGCGAAGAGGCCGGCGGTCGGAAGTACACCCAGCAGGAGGGTGACGCTGAGAATGAGGAGAGTTCGAGTCATCTATCTGTACCTTTCTCGAGTGCGGTCGAAGTGATGGCGCACTGGGAGGTCGTCGATCGCTCCGCATCGTGCGCCACCGTGGGTGAACCTTCGACGCGGCGAAGTGGAGGCCCCTTACCAAGGACTGGCCATTCCCCGGAACTTCGAGATCTCGGGGTAAGGAATGGTGGTCTCGAGACGTCCTAGGGAGGATTAGGGGTGGGTCTGGACGGCAACGACGGCCCCCAGCTCCTCTCGAGAGACGTCTGCGCAGTAGATTCGGAACTCACCCGCAAGAGCGGAAAGAACGACGCCCTGTGGACAGAGACAACCAGGCCTGGATGGACCAGCTTCGCAGTGTGGGAGCGACCCAGCAGTCGGCGCTTCACGACCTGAGGCAGGCGCTCCTTGCCCGACTGCGCAAGGCGCTCGCGGACAACAGAACTGCAACAGACGCGCTGATCGAAGATGCGGTGCAGGAGTCGTTGATTCGGATCCTGCAGCGCATCCATCAGTTCCAGGGTCGCAGCCGCTTTCTCACCTGGGCCACGACCATCGCCATCAGGACCGCTCTCAGTGAGCTTCGGCGGCGCGCATGGAGCGACGTTTCCATCGAGAACGTCGTCGGCGACGACGCCAGCGGCGCGGCCTTGCTGAAGCCGAGCGACTGCGCCCCCTGGCGAGCGGCCGAGCAGCGGGTGCTGGTCGAGAAGATGTACGAGTTGATGCGGACCTCACTCACGGAGCGGCAGCGCAAAGCGCTCGTTGCGGAGCTGCGGGGCGTTTCTCAGGAAGCGATCGCCGAGCACCTCGGGAGCAACCGCAACGCGGTGTACAAGCTCACCCACGACGCGAGAAAGCGTCTGAGACACGGTCTGGAAGCTGCCGGCTACTCCGCACGCGACATTCACACTGCCTTTTCTGGCTGAGGTTCAAGGATGCCCCTGACGAAAGACGAGATCGCCCATCTGCTCGAAGTGGTCGGCCAGACGGCGGACCAGGAGATCGACTGCGAAGAGTGCCTCCTCGACCTCGCCGAGTTCGCAGAGAGAGAGCTCCTCGGCAGGTCGGTTCCCGAGAGCCTCGCCGCAGTTGCCCAACATCTGGCGGTGTGTGCCGAGTGCCGGGAGGAGTACGAGGCGCTTCGAACGGCTCTCGAGACCGACGCCTGACCGGTGACGAGCAGGGGGTTCCCGTGCACAGGTAAGAGCCGGGCTCTCCGACGCGTCCAAGGGACAGCCAATCGACAGGCGCAGCTCGAGCGCAGTCGCTTCGAGCTGAACTGAAGACACCAGACTGCTCGGGACCAAGAGCCCGACGCCCTTGGAGGACGAACATGGACCCTCGATTCGTGACGAAGACCGTCCACGCGTATCTCGACTACCCCGTCGCACTCAGCCTCATCGTGGCCCCGTATCTGCTCGGACTCGGAGACTCCCATCCCGTGGCGGGGTGGCTGGCGGCGGCCACAGGAGTTGCCGCCTTGCTCCTGACTCTGTTCACCGACCACAAGCTCGGGGTTTTTCGCGTCCTTCCTTATGGCTTCCATCTGGCTGTGGATGCCGTGGTGGGCGCTGGCTTCCTGCTTGCGCCGGTGGTCTTCGGCTTCACCGGGATCGACGCGTTGTACTACTGGGCCAACGGCGCCGCGGTCGCCGTCGTCGTGGGACTCCACAAGCCCGACGCTTCTCCTGCGCGGCGCACAGCGGCAGCGTGAGGGCTCTTGGCCCTCCGGTGAGCTGAACTAGGTCGTCGCAGCAGGGCCGCCGACGGACGTCCAGTCTTTGAGCTCGCTCACCGTTTTGCGGTAGTGCTTCATGCCGAGGAAGAGGACCGCCGCCGCCATCAGATGAGCCGCGCCACCGACGAGCATGATGGAGTAGTTGACCTTCATCTCGTCCTGAAAGAGATAGTCGGTCGCGATGCCCAGCGCGCCAGGGCCGAGCCCGAGCCCGATGAGGGAGTTGAAGAAGAGGAAGATGGCTGACGCCTGGCCGCGCAGCGTGTTCGGCATGATCTCCTGGACGGCTGCTGCCTGTACGCCGAAGTGCGTGGCGGCAATGAAGGCAGAGGGGATGTAGAGGGCGATCGCGAGCTGTGCGGTCGGCATGAGGGGGAAGAGGAGTCCGAACGGCAGCCAAGCCAGGCTGACCACCACTCCGAAGCGGACCTTGGCGTCGCGGTAGCCGCTCGCATACAGGCGGTCGGCGGCCCACCCCCCGAAGATCGTTCCTGCCGTGGCGCAGACGATGCCGACACCGCCGAGAACGTAGCCGGCCTGGCTCGCGGTGAGGCCGTGCTTGCGCATGTAGAACGCGGGGAGCCATGACGCGAGGCCGTAGCCGGAGAAGGCCAGAAACGCGTAGCCGACGTTGTGGCACAACACGGTCTTCCAGTTCTTGCGCAGGTAGAGCGCCAGCTCGCCGCGGGGTGGCTGGGCGATCTGCCACGTCCCGTCTTCGCTGCGCACCCGCCGCACGTTGCGCCGATACGGCTCCTTCACGAGGAGCATCAGCAGGGTCAGGGGAATGGTGGGCAGGCAGATGAGGAAGAAGACGATCTGCCAGCGGTAGCGCTCGCCGAGGACCGGCAGGTCGTACAGAACGCCGGGCTCCATGAGCCCGATGGCCCACGCTCCCACGAGGTTCGCCAGGTTCCCTCCCAGCGAGACGCCCATTCCGTACACGCCCAGCGCAAACGCGATCTTCCGCAGTGGAAAGCTGTCCGCCACGATGGAGTAGGCCGAAGGTGAGAGCGTCGCCTCGCCGACGCCGACGCCGAAGCGCGCGATGAAAAGTTGCCAGTAGCGGGCGGCCAGCCCGCACGAGAAGGAGGCGAGTGTCCAGAAGATCTGACCGAAGATGATGATGCGTGTGCGCGTTTTCCGGTCGACGAGGTAGCCGATCGGCAGGCCGGCGGTCGCGTAGAAGAACGCGAACGCGATGCCCATGAGCCAGCCCATCTGCGTGTCGCTGACGTCGAGAGACGCTTTGATGTCCTCCACCAGCAGACCCATGATCTGCCGGTCGAGGAAGGAGTTCAGGTAGATCCCGACCAGGATCGAGACCGTGAGCCACGACTTCCACTCCGGCGGATACGGCGGCTCTTTCGGGCCGGCATCGCCCGACGCGTCGCCTTCGGGCGAGGTCCTCTCGAGATCGTCGGATGTGGGGGTCACGGGTCGCAGTCTCTCAGACTGGAGCGTTTTGGCGCGCGCCGGCGCCGGAGAGGCCCTCGAAGAGGCGCTGCTCGCGTCGTCGGAGGAGCCGGCCATCTTCTGTCGGTGCCCGGTCGGCTGGCTAAGATCTGGCTCGGGCGATCGTGCTCTCGCGAGATCTCGGCTGGAGAGCACCCACCACCCCAAGCGTGGGAGGAGCGAGATGTCAGGCGACCTTCGAATCGGGCTGCGGCGGTTGCGGGACGAGCCGGTCTCCACCCTTGCCGTGCTGGTCACGCTTGCGGCCGCCTTCGGCGCAAATGCCGGTCTCTTCCCGCTGCTCCGAGAGGCGGTTCTCCCGACGTTCCCCTATCCAGAGAGCGAACGGGTGGTCTTCGTCGGGACGCGGCTGTCTCGCTTCGACACCTTCGGGGGCGTGTCGCTCCCCATCTCGGACGAGGTCTTGCGAAGTGCGCCGTCGCTCGAGACGGCGGGGATCTTCCGAAGCCGCGAGATGACCGTCACCTGGCACTCCGAGCCGGCGGTGGAGAGAGTCGTGCAGGCGACGTCGTCCCTGTTCGACGTGATGGCGGTCGAGCCGCTGATCGGGAGGAGGCTACTGCCTTCGGATCTCGCGGGCGCGGCCCCTCCGGTCGCCGTTCTCAGCTACGAGAGCTGGCAGAAGCACTACGGTGGCGCGGAGGAGGTCCTGGGCCGCACGCTTCGGATCGACGGCGTCGTGCTCGACATCGTCGGCGTCATGCCCCGAGGCTTCTTCGTTCCCGAAAGGTCTCGCGCCCAGAGCTTCGGACGCTCGACGGCCGTACTGTGGACTCCCCTCTGGACCAGACCGGCACAACACGCGCCGAGCGAGTGGCTCAACGACTGCTGCGGCCTTCTCGCTCGGCTTCGGCCCGGCCAGAGCGTCCAGGACCTCCGCAGAGAGATCGAGGCCATCACCCGACGAGCGCCGGAGATCTCTCCCACGATGGCGCAGCTCATGGAGGACTGGGGGTTCGAGCTGGCCGCGGACGCCATCGCCGACTACTCGCGCGAGCAGCTCCACGGGCCGCTGCGGAGTCGTCTGTTTCTCCTTCAGGCCGCGGTCGGGCTCCTCCTTCTCGTGTGCTGCGTCAACGTCGCCATCCTCTCGCTGGGGCGGCTCGTGGTCAGGTTTCGCGAGTTCGCACTGCGATCCTCTCTCGGCGCGACGGCGTCGCAGATCACGCGACAGCTCGTGGCGGAGAACCTCGTGCTGTACTTCTCGGGCGCGCTCCTTGGCGTGGGCCTGAGTGCCTTCGTTCGTGCGCTCCTGGTGAAGAAGGCGGGCGCAGAGGGCTTGGCCTCCGAGGCTTCGCTCGGTTTGACGCTCGCGTTCGGGCTTGCACTGGCCGCGGTTCTCGGCCTCCTCTTCGGGCTGGTCCCCGCCTTCTATGCGTCGCGAGCGAGCTCGTTCAGCCTCTTCGCCTCGGCGCGGCAGGCCAACGCGCCTCCACCCCGACTCCAGGGACCGCTCGTCGCTTTTCAGTTTGGCCTTGCCGTGATGCTGCTGACGGGAACGCTTTTTCTCACGAGGAGCCTGCTCGGCCACCTCCAGATCCAGACCGGCTTCGAGCGCGAGGACCTGGTGACGGTGAGCGTGCGTCTCTCGTCCACCGAGTACCAGGAACGGGAGTCCGTGTCGCGTTTCGTCGAGCGCGTGCTGACGGGGCTCGAGTCTTCGCCCGAGGTCTCGGCGCAGGCTTCGACCACGCTTCTCCCGTTTCGTCCGGGCGAAGGCGAGTACCTCCTCTTCACTCCCGAGAGGGATCTCGGCTCGAACCTGCCCGCGCGAATGGCGCGCCACGCTCTCGTCTCGCAGGGCTACTTCGAGACCCTCGGTCTGCCACTGCATCGCGGTCGTGGTCTCTTGGCCTCGGACGTGGCGGAGGCTGACGCAGTCGTCGTCGTGGATCGTACGTTGGCCCTTCAACTTTCGGAGGGCGGGCTGGAGGTCGTCGGGAGTCGCTTGCACTGGGGTGACCTCCGGCTGCAGCCGGGAGACGCACCGCGTCGCTGGTGGACCGTCGTGGGAGTCGTCGGCGACAGCCGGGTCGGTCACTTCCAGACGGACGAGCCACCTGGCGCGGACGGCACCATCTACTTCCCTCAGGCCCAGATTCTCCGCGCCGACAACTTGCGACGAGTCTCCTTTGTCGCTCGTGCACGGGTGCCCGCCGATCGGGCGGAGCAGCGTCTGCGCGCGGCCGTCGCTGGAGCCGATCCGGGGCTGGCTCTCGAGAACGTCGGCACCATGGACCACCACATCCGGGCTGCCCTCGCCAGTCCGGCCCGTGGAGCTCTGCTCCTGGGTGTGTCGGCCGTGTTCACCCTGCTGCTGGCGTCCCTCGGAGTTTTTGCCGTGTTGTCTCGCAGCGCGTCGGCAAGGCGGCAGGAGATCGGCGTTCGACTCGCGCTCGGCTCGGGAGCGCGTGGGATCGTGCGTCTGATTCTCGGCTTCGCGGCGCCGTGGGTGCTGGTCGGCGGCTTGCTGGGGCTCGTGGGAGCGGCAACCTTGGGGCGCACCCTTCGAGTGGTCGATCCGACCGTTGGGCTGACGTCGCTCTGGGTGTACGGCCTGGCGTTTGGCCTGCTCCTCGCGGTGGGTGCGGCCGCCGCCAGCCTGCCGGCGTGGCGGGCGACACGGATCGATCCGGCCGAGTGCCTCCGGAGCGTTTGAGCGCTCCTCAGCCGCCGGTCCGGTCCTGACCAAGGCCAGCCACTCCGGGCCCCGAGCCTCTCCGTCGAGCGCTCGTGACCCGTCGCACCGGTGTGGCCGAGGGTCTCGGCGGTGTTGAGCCCCCAGGCGCCGAGGAGAACCAGGGCGATTCCGAGGAGGTGGATCAGCACGAAGACGAACATCCATCGCCACAAGGGTCGCACGACGGCCAGCTCGCACGAGTCCATGCGCCGCGAGGTACGACGAGCGCCGAGACGGTCGCGCCCTCGCTTGGGGCAGCTAGGATTGTGCTGAGGCCACCCCCTTCGCTGGATCGCGCGGTCCAGCGAGGGGGAGCGCCGAGGCCCGCAACGATGGCGCGAAGGGAGTGACGATGTTCAAGCCGGACGGATACACCAGCGTCTCCCCGTACCTGACGGTGGAGGGAGCCGACGCCACGATCGCCTTCCTCGCAAAGGCGTTTGGTGCCACCGAGCTCCGGTGCTTTCGCGGAGACGGAGACCGGGTTGTGCACGCCGAGGTGCGACTCGACGACAGCGTCATCATGCTCTCCGACGGCCAACCCGGCGCGGACAAGGTGGCCTCGCACGTGCACATCTACGTCGAGAACGTGGATGAGGTCTACCAGCGCGCGCTGGATGCAGGTGCCGCGTCGGTGCAGGCGCCGGTTCAGCAGGGTGATCCCGACAAGCGCGGCGGCGTGACGTTCGGCGGCATCACCTGGTGGGTCTCGACGATGGTCGACCCGGGTTAGCTCGCCCCGCTGCGCGCGAGCTCAGGGCTTGCGGTGGCTCTTTTCCAGCGCCTCGTAGACCGCGCCCCGCAAGATCTGGCGCGGTCCCCATGCCTTTGGACAGCTGGTTGGTGGTCATTTCGTCGACGCTCTTCTCGCTGAGGATCCGCACTCCCGCGAGCTCCCCTCCGTTGCGGAGCATCTGGGCGAAGCAGAGGTAGTCGGCCGCCGTCCCGACCATGCCGCCGCCACCCGAGTCGAGACTCGGCAGCTTCCGATAGGGGCTGGTCTGGGGATCGTCGATGAGCGCCTTCGGCTGCTCGGTGGGACCGTAGTTCGCTCCTCGACGACCCGTCCGAGCACGTCCATCGCGACGCTCGCCGAGAGCGGCTCCTTTGCTACATTCCAGAGTCTTCCCGTTGCAGGCGTGGTGTCGACTGTGGAGGTGAGATGGCCCCGGGAGCGATCACCCAGCTGCTGCAGGATCATCGGGATGGAGACGCAAGTGCCTTCGGACGCTTGGTTCCTCTCGTCTACGACGACCTGCGCAGGTTGGCGAAGGTTCAGCTGCGAAGGCTCCGGCCCGGCGAGACGCTCGATACCACCGCGCTGATTCACGAGGCCTATCTGAGGCTGGTCGACCAGCAGCAGAGCCGCTGGAACCACCGGAGCCACTTCTTCGCGGTCGCGGCCACCGCGATGCGGCAGATCCTCATCGATCACGCGCGCTACCTGGCACGCGACAAGCGCGGCGGCGGTGCTCAGGTGCTGCCTCTCGAAGAGGCGATCGCGGGATCGCAGGACGAAGCCTTGGGCCTGATCGAGCTCGACCTGGCGTTGAAAAAGCTCGCCGCGGATCACCCCCGTCAGGTACAGGTGGTGGAGTGTCGTTTCTTCGTGGGGCTCACCGCCGGGGAGACAGCCGAGGCTCTCGGCGTCGGTCTACGCACCGTAGAGCGCGACTGGCTGAAGGCCAAGGCGTGGCTCCGAGACGAGCTGTCGGGGGCCCTCGAAGAGCCGAAAAAGGTGGAGTCGTGACGGATCTGTCGCGTTGGCCCGAAGCGGACGCCGTTCTTGACCGGGCTCTCGATCTCCCGGCGGCGGCCAGGCCGGGGTTTCTCGAACGTGAGGTTGCCGACCCTGAGCTGCGTGAAGCTCTGGCGAGAGTGTTGCGTGAAGACCAGGACGCCTTTCTCGAGGTTGGAGGTGGCTTGCGTGGCTCGGTGTTCTCCGATCTGGAGTACCGCCCGTCCGAGTCACCCGTTCGGGTCGGCCCCTACCGATTGGTTCGGGAGATCGGACGAGGAGGGATGGCTCGAGTGTTCGAAGCGGAGCGCGAGGATGGTGAGTTCGAACGATCGGTGGCCGTCAAGCTGATTCGCCGCACCGATCGCACCGAGGCTCTCCTGTCGCGCTTTCAGCAGGAGAGGCAGATCCTCGCGAATCTGCGCCATCGATCGATCGCTCATCTCTACGAAGGCGGTCGGACGGAGGAGGGTGAGCCGTACTTCGTGATGGAGCTCATCGACGGAGAGCCGATCGAGAGCCACTGTCAGCGGTTGGAGCTCGATCTGCGCGCCCGGCTGGAGCTGTTCCTGCGTGTTGCCGAAGCCGTCAGTTTTGCCCACCGCAATCTGGTCGTGCATCGGGACATCAAGTCGTCCAACGTTCTCGTGGACCGCGAGGGCGAAGTGAAGCTGCTCGACTTCGGCATTGCCAAGGTCATGGGCCCGTCCGACACCGAGCCGACGGCCACCCGATCGCGCATGCTCACCCCGGAGTTCGCCAGCCCCGAACAGCTGCAGGGCCAGGCCATCACCACGGCGTCGGACGTCTACCAGCTCGGTCACCTGCTCTACCGGCTGCTCAGTCATCGCAGCCCCTACGAGGGGCGCACGACGACTCCGATCGCGCTCCACACCGCCATCGTCACCGAAACTCCACCTCTCCCGAGCGTCGCCGCCGCGTCTCTCGACAGCTCCGGGGTACCCCCGTGGTGGAAGGCGCTCCGGGGCGATCTCGACGCCGTGGTCATGAAGGCGCTCCGCAAGGAACCGGAGCGGCGCTACCGGACCGTTCGAGAGCTCATGGACGACGTTCAGGCGTATCTCGACGGTGCACCGGTGCGGGCGCGACCTGACTCGCTTGCCTACCGCACGCGCAAGGCGGTTCTTCGGCATCGAGCCGTGGCCGTCGTTCTGGCGCTTGCGCTGACACTCATCAGTGGGTTGATCCTGGCCTTCGCCTTTCGGCTCAGCGCGGAGCGAGATCTCGCCCTCGCTGCTGCGCGGCGCGCTGAAGCGATGACGACATTTCTGGAACAGCTGTTTCTCGACGCCAATCCGCACGTGTCCGGGCGTTCTCTCTCCGCGGCTGACCTCGTGGAGCGAGCGCCTGAGCGCATCGAGCAGGAGCTCGAGGATCAGCCCCTCGTGCAGTCGATGCTCTTCGGTCTGACTGGCCGCCTGATGAACGATCTGGGCGAGGAGGATCGCTCGGAGACCTGGCTCGTGCGTGCCGTCGACCTTTCCGAGGGGCGGGGCGCAGAGGGTGCGGCGTCTCTGGTCGGCGCGCTCCGCTCGCTGGCCACCTTGAGGATCGAGCAGCACCGTGAAGAAGAGGCTCTCGATCTCCTGAACCGTGCCGAGGAGGTGGCCGCGACGGGCGTGGCAGATGTCCTCGGGCTCGAGCGTCCTCGAGTCCTCGAGGTTCGAGCGCGTGCACTGGTCTCGCTGGGGCGCTACGACGAAGCCATCAGCCTGTACGAGGAGCTTCGGTCGGCGGTGACGGACGGGAAGCTCGACGTACGCTTCGCCCTGCATGTGAGAGAGGGTTTTGCGCGCGCTCTCAGGTTGTCGAAACACGATCCCGATCGCGCCATCGCGCTTCTCGAGGAGAGCCTGGCGCTTCGAGAGGATCATTACGGCGCCCACCATCCACAGCTCCTGAGCGGTTTGCAGGATCTTGCGGCCGCCTACGGATCTCGTGGGTTCGATGCGCGTGCCGAAGACCCCACGGCTGGTGGTGACGACCTTCGAAAGGTAGACGAGCTCTTGAGACGGGCTCTCGGGATATCGACTCATCACTTCGGCGAGAGCCACCCGAACGCCGCGAGGATCTGTCTTCTGCAGGGAGCCTTGGCCTACGCGGACCAGGATTGGGATGGCGTCCGAAGCCGATACGGCCGCGCCGTGGAGATCTTCGACTCACTGGAGGGGTATCGCGACGACGCCGCACTCGCCTCGATGTACCTGGGTGTGGCCGATCTGAAGAGCGGGCACGCGGCGCGCTCCATCCCGGTCTTCGAGCGTGTTCTCGAGGTCTTCGAAGAGTCGACGAGCGCCAACCACTGGCGCGTTGCAGGGGTCTTCTACTACATGGGCGAGGCGTACTTTCTCGGCGAGCGCTGGCTGCAGGCGCGGGAGAGCTTCGAGGAGGCCCGGCGACGCTTTTCGAGCGGCAACGGGGAAGACAGCCCCCGCGCCCGCTCGGCGAAGCTCGGAGTGGCAGACAGCGAGCTCCGACTCGCGGGCCAACGTCGAAACGAGGGGCGAAACAAAGAGGCCGAGGCGTTCTTCCGGAGTGCCGTGGAGCTCTACGAGTCGATACCCGACCTGGTCGACGACGCACGACAGCAGCACATCGACGAGGTCCGGAGGTCGGTCGAGCAGCAGACCGCGTAGCGGTTCCGACCGGGCTGGGCCTTCTCGTTCGCGATACGCGATCCCGACCTCGAGATCCGAGTGGCGGGTCTGGTGCTGCCGTGACGTTAGACCATGGCGGGTCGCTTCTCGCTCTCGCTTCTGGGGTGACGAACGGCTCCTCCACGAACTGCGAAACGGAGGAACCAGACATGATGCGGACCGTCCACCAGATCGCTGCGCCGGGCTCGACCCTCTTTGGCGCTGCCCTCTTCTGCCTCGTCGGTCTCGTGCCGGCGTCTGCGGCTCAGGTGCTGCAACCGGACGTGGATGCCCATCTCGTCCTGAACGGCGACGACGACAGCTTGGGCGACCCGACGCTGGCGAACACCTTCGGAGCAACGGTTGCCCCGGCCGGAGACTTCAACGGGGACGGGCTCGACGACGTCATCGTGGCCGACCCTTCCGACAGTCACGGAACGCGTTTCGGAGGCAGCGCCTACATCTTCTTCGGGGGAAGATCCGGCTCGTTCTTCGATCCCGACGCCACAGCGGACGTCGTGCTGCGTGGACAGGGCCAGTTCCCGAGCTCGGTGGCGTCGGCCGGGGACTTCAACGGAGACGGCCTTTCCGACGTCGTCGTCGGCTGGGCGGCGGACCGGTCCGGCGGATCTCCGACCGGCAGTGCGTTCGTGTACTTTGGCCGGCAACAGGCGACTCAGCTGGTTCTGGATGCCCACGCGGATGCCGACGTCGTCGTTGCCGGGCGACCGAACAGCGGTCTCGGGCGCTCGGTCGCGGGAGTGGGAGACCATGACGGTGACGGGCTGGACGACATCGTCGTCTCGAGCGTCGACCACCTACACAACGGTGTCTGCGCGAACAGCGCCTACGTGATCTTCGGGCGGCAGGCATCGTCGCAGATCCTGCTGGACGCGGCAGCTGACAGCGACGTGGTGCTCGACGCTGGGGCGTGCAACACGGGGTTTGGTCGGTCGGTGTCCTCGGCGGGCGACTTCGACGGTGATGGGCTCGACGACGTTCTCGTCGGCGCCTTTGTCTCGAATGGGCTCGGGTCGGCGTACATCTACTTCGGCGGCCGGACGGGGACGATCTCCGATCCCTCTCAGGCAGACGTCGCGCTTCATGGCCAGGCAGGGAACCTGCAGTTCGGCTTCTCCGTCGCGTCGGCGGGCGACTTCAATGGCGACGGTCTCGGAGACGTGGTGATCGGAGACAACTTCTACTACGTCGGCCAGGGGATCGGCGGTGCCTTCGTCTTCTTCGGAGGGCAGTCAGGGGTGCTGACGTCCAACGACGCCGACCTGATCGTGAGCATGTCCGGTGATGGGCTGGCAGGCGACTTGGCGGCGCTCGGCGAGTCTGTCGCCGGAGCGGGTGATTTCAACGCGGACGGTAGGAGCGACGTGATCCTCGGCGCGCCCGGTGTCTCCTGCGGAGGCTGCAGGGACGTGCGTGGTGCTGCCTACATCTTCTACGGTCCGAAGACTGGGGTCGTCAGCGATCCCGAGACCGGCGCGGATGTCGTCATCCACAGCCAGGATCTCCTCGACCGATTGGGTATCTCGGTTGCGTCGGGGGGTGACTTCGACGGCGATGGTGCGGGCGACGTCCTGACGGGCGCAATCGGCGACCACAACACTCCAGGTGCATTCTCGGGTGCGGCCTACGTCTTTCGCGGTGTGAAGGCTGCCACCGACGTGGAGCCGCCCGTGGTGCGAGACCTGCTGCTCGATCCTCCCGAGGTCCTCCCTGGCGAGACCTTCTACGTGCTGGCTTCGGTGGACGACACGATGACCGGCGGCTCTCTGATCGCGAGCGCTTCCACCTCGGTCGATGGCGTTGCGCTTCCCATGACCGCTCTGGATGGGCTCTTCGATTCGGATGTCGAAGACGTCATTGTGAGCCTCACCCTGGACGCACCGGGCCCGGCGGAGGTCTGCGTCGAAGGGACCGACGCGGCGGGCAACACCTCACGTCCCGAGTGCATCACGGTGGAGGTTCTCGAGCCGCGCAAGCGGCGCGTCACGGGTGGAGGTTTTGTCCTTCCTGCGCACGTTTCCTGCTCCTGGACCGACGCGTGCGAGGAGGCCGAAGGCAGGGTCAGCTTCGGCTTTGTCGTCCAGCAGAAGACGCGCTCCTCCGCGCCTCAGGGCAATGTGGAGCTCCATTTCAACCGTGGCGGGCTGAGACTCCACTCGACAAACCTGGAGTGGCTTGTGGTCGACGGCGCGCGGGCTTCGTTCCAGGGAACCGGCAGCATCGGCGGTGCCGGCGACTACGGCTTCCTGGTACACGTCGTCGACGCGCGCGGTGGTTGGGAGGGCCGCCGCCAGACTCGAAACGGACTAGAAGATCTCTTCCGAGTCCTGATCTGGGATCATTCGACGGGAGCGATCGTCTTCGACACGGAGCCTGGTCGAAGCCCTCAGGACGAACCGGAGACGCCGCTCGCGCGGGGTCAGATCGTGGTCCATCGATGATGTCGGCAAGGTCGCCGTGACCGCTCGACGAGGAGAGGTCTCAGTCAGGACATCTCTCCTGCAGCCAGTCGTCCAGTGCGGTCATCCGGGCCTCGCGCGCGGCGGCTTCTTCCTCGGCACGCGCCTCTGTGGCGGTCTCGAGAAGCTCTGTGTAGCTTCCCGGGGCCGCTTCGTTGGCAGAGCAGCACCGGGCCCGGTGCACGAGCGCACCTGCCCAGTCGGCCTGTTTCAGGGCTTCGAACCCAGCCGCGGTCAGGGAGGTCGGCGTAGCCACCGTCGGCGCGATCGCGCAGCTCTGCGGGTCGAGTGTCCACACCGAGCGCTCGCGTGTGCTCGCTTCGGCTGCCAGCTCCTCGCGCCGCGCGCGCACCGTCTCGCAGGCGCAGTCCGCCATGCCTCTGCTGGGCCGTTCCTCGAGCAGCGTGGCTTCCACCTGATCGCCGCGGCCCATGATGGTCATGCGACCCGCAACCCGCGACGGGCTCTCCACCTCGAGGTTCCACGTCACCACAGCCGCCATACCCTGCTCGACCCACTCGAACGACGCCTTGTAGCGGCCGTCGTCCTCGTCGAGCTCGAGGGGCACCATGTTGGGAACGCCGCGCCGGAGCCGGACACCGACCATGCCCACGATCTTTCGCCCACACTCCTCGAGGTCGACCTCGAGCTTGCGCTTGTCGCCGAAGCCCTTGCCGCGCCAGGTCCCGGCCGACGGCAGGAGAGGCAGAGTCGGCTCGAGAGTCGGCATCACGGGCGGCTCGGCACAGAGCTCTCCCTGCTGTGCGCGAGCCGGAACAGCCACAGTGAGGAGCGTGAGCAGGGCTGCGGTCGTGCGAAACATGGGGCCTCCGTGGCGAGCTCCGGTCACAAGGTCGATAACGGGACGTACCCCATGCTAGCTCTCGGCGCCCCTGGCGCGCCGAGAGCCTCGGGATGAGGAGCGGTCTTGCGAGAGCGCCGTTCAGCCCGGAGCCCCGGCCTCCAATCGAGCAGCTCGTGAGAGGAATCGAGGGTGCCCGGCGTCAAGGGAGTAGGCTCATCTTTTCCTTCCGACAGTGACGGAGGCGCCGTGAATCGATCACAGCCTGCTCGTGCGGTGGCTCTCGCCCTCGTGGCGATCCTGCTGGCGTCCGCCGGGTGGGGGCAGGGAGCGACGGTCTACTTCACGCCGTTCGGCAGCGACGACGTCTTCCAGGACCCCGTCTACCAGGCCACGGAGCTGCCGGTGGCGAACGCGGCCGCCATCTCGCTGCGACGCGAAGGGCCCCTCAGTCAGCCGGCGGTCGTGAGGTACTGGACCGAGGACGGGAGCGCCATCGAGGGTCAGGACTACCAGAGAGTGACCGGCACCCACACGTTTCAGCCGGGGCTGCTCAGTGACCAGGTGCTGATCCAGGTGCCGTTGATCATCGACGCGGACCCGGAAGCCACCGAGACGCTCCTCTTCCATGTCGTGGTCACGGGCGGCGCCACTCTGCAGGGGGCGTCCACGGCGACTGTCCAGATTCTCGACGACGACAGAGCCACCGTGACCCCGACGGTCTCCTTCGATGTCGCCGGCGTGCGCCGAAACCAGGTGGGCGACTATGTCTTCATCGGCGCCGGGGCGAAGATCCCGATCCGAGTCGACGGCCCCGCAGGGCAGCCCGTCACCGTTCAGATCCGCTCCTGGTGTGCCCCAGACGATGCCCTGTTGTTTTACGGGCTGAACTGCTTCTTCGGTCGCGGCAACGAGGTCTTCACCTCCGTCCAGGTTCCGTCGCCCGGGCGGGTGGTCTGGAAGGCTCCGGGGCCGATCATGCCTGCCACAGCGCTGGTGCGTCACGAGATCCTCTCCGCCGATACGGCAGAGATCAGCAACGTGGCGAGCGTTCTCGCGCTGTCTCCGCGGGAGCCGGACGTCGATGCCAATTCGCTGGCGGCGTCCTGTGTCCATTGCGACGCTCTGTTCGTTCGCTACGACGCCCGCTTCGACAGCGTCTGCCCTCGCTGTGACGCGACATGCCAGCGGCTCCCGTACCCGGCGCCGGCGCAGCCCAGGAGCGTAGGGCGGAGCGAAGCGAGCAGCCACCGGCTCGAGTCGCTCGACGTCCTCCGATCTCTGAGGGACGGAGCGATGCGGGAGTCGCCGGCCGGCCGCTACTACACGCGGCTCTACGAAGGGCTCTCCGACAGTCTGTTCGATGCCTTTCTGGCCGAGCCTCGTCTGTTCTTCGACACCTTCGAAGTACAGGACGCCTGGCTCGAAGGTCTCGACGCTCTGAACGAGGAGCGTGGCGGCACGGTGACGATCACCGCCGAGATGGTGAGCGACCTCACCGGGATCCTCCAGGCTCTCGAGGAGAACGGTGGGCCGGCACTGCGCGCCGTGATCGAGATGGAGGAGGAGCGGCTCGACGTCGCCACCCTCGCCGGCAAGACGTTCGACGAGCTGCGTGAGACGGTCGAGGCGACCGGCGGGGGCTTCGACTGCACCGAGGACGACGAGACCCTCTGCGTCAACGGGGGACGGTTCTGGATCCAGGTCGAGTGGACGGACTTCCAGGGCAACTCGGGCTCGGGGCGGGCCGTGCCGCTCACCGACGACACCGGCGCCTTCTGGTTCTTCGACGAGGCCAACATCGAGCTCGTCATCAAGGTGCTCGACGGCACAGCCATCAACGACAGCTTCTGGGTCTTCTACGGCTCGCTCTCGAACGTCGAGTACGAGATCACTGTGCTCGACACGCACACTGGCCGGGTGGCTCGCTACGAGAATCCTCCGGGTACCTTCGGCAGTCGCGGCGACGTCGATGCAATTCCGACCGACGCCGCGGTGGCCGCCGGCGTCACGGCAAGCACACCCTCTGGACTCACTCCGCGCGCGGCCCTCGGCAAGGTGGCCTCGGCGACCTGGGACAGAGTGAAAGATGGCTGGAGGCGACTCTGGCCCTCGACTCCGGCGGTCGATGTCGCTGCCCTGGGGTCCAAGGCGGCGTCGCCATCGAGCGCGACGGGTGCGCGCGGCAGCTGTGCCCCCTCTGCGACGCGACTCTGTCTGAACGGCGACCGCTTTGCCGTCGAGGTGTCTTGGACGGACTTCCAGGGAGGCAGCGGTGCCGGCCAGGCCGCGCCCCTCACCGAAGACACCGGCACCTTCTGGTTCTTCGACGAGGCCAACGTGGAGCTGGTGATCAAGGTTCTCGACGGCACCGCGGTCAACGGCCGCCACTGGGTCTTCTACGGTGCCCTCTCGAACGTCGAGTACGAGATCACGGTGACCGACACGGCCACGGGTGCGGTGAAGGCGTACGCCAATCCCCAGGGCGAGTTCGGCAGCCTCGGGGACACCGACGCGTTCTAGAGCTGGACGGGAGGTCCGACACGAGGCGCGGTCTGCGGCTCGTCATCGATCGTCGTACCAGTAGCGGCGTGCGAAGGCGTCGACGGCCTCCGGCTTGAAGGGGAGGAGCAGTCCCTGCTTCAGGCTCGCGGTGATGAAGTGCCACTGACCGTGCTTGTCGTACTTGCGCACCGAGGTCAGCGTGCGCGCGCCATGGAGGCGCACGAGGCGCTGGCGGGGGCGCCGCTGCTTGCCGAGCGCGCGGAGGGCCAGGAGGAACACCACGTCCTCGCCGAACAGTCGGTCGCTGTCATAGCCGCCGACCTCCTCGAAGTCGACCCGTCGGCAGAAGACGACCCCCGCGTCGATCTGCAGGAGCCACAGCGTGGGGAGCAGAAGGCAGTAGGTGACGCGGAGGCCGAGCGACCAGCGCTCGGGGATCACCCCGGTCGTGCCTGCGATCGCCCGGTCGTGGAAACCCTGGTCGATGACGTTGAACGTCTCGGGGTGCGCGATGCTGTCGGCGTCCACGAAGCAGAGCACCTCACCCTCCGCCGCCGCGGCGCCGCCGTTGCGGGCCGCGGCGATGCAGCGGTGCTCGACGTGGGCGACGCTGCAGCCGGCACGCCGCGCGATCGCGGCCGTGTCGTCGGTCGAGTCGTTGTCGGCGACGACGATCTCGATGGCGTCGGCCCCGCCTGTGTAGCGCTCGCGCGCCACCGCCAGGCTGTCGAGCAGCCGCGGCAGGAGCTCGCTCTCGTTGTAGGCGGGAATGATGACGCTGAAGCGGACGCTCACGAGATTCTCCGTCAGGCCCGTCGAGTGTACGAGGCCCTCACGAAGCCTACGGTTCCAGCCACGCAGCCGTCCCGTCTCCGATTGGTCGCTGCGACGCAGCAGGCCGGACACCAAGGAAGATGCGGGCCTTTGCGTGCACAGTGGGATGATCCCGACATGATCCTCTCGACATCCCTCGCACGCACCCACGGGAAACGCCCTGCGACGCGCTCCCTGTTTCTGCTCACACTGGCTGTTGCCGCTGCCCTAGCCGCTCCGGCATTCGGCCAAGAGAGGCCGCGCGCCCGCGATCTGGGCGTTCTCTTCGAAGGCACTCCCGGCTTACACAACGCCATCACCGACGTCCGTGGAGTCGAGGTGGGGCACACCACCCTGATCTCCGGCGAAGGCGCGCTGGACGTCGGCAAGGGGCCGGTACGCACCGGGGTCACGGCCGTGATGCCGCGCGGCAAGACCTACGGTCCTGTCTTTGCGGGCTACTACTCGCTCAACGGCAACGGGGAGATGACCGGCACGGCGTGGGTCGAGGAGTCTGGCTTTCTCGAAGGCCCGATCCTCATCACGAACACGCACAGCGTCGGTGTGGTGCGGGACGCGGTGCTGCGCTGGATGCGCGACACCGGCTCGTTCGACCCGTTGTCCGGTCGGTGGTGGTGGGGTCTGCCGGTGGTGGCCGAGACGTACGACGGCGTGCTCAACGACATCAACGGCTTCCACGTGAAGCCCGAGCACGCGATCGCAGCCATCGAGAAGGCGGCGGGTGGCCCCGTGAGCGAAGGTGCGGTCGGCGGCGGCACCGGCATGGTCTGCAATCAGTTCAAGGGAGGGATCGGCACTTCCTCGAGGAAGGTCGGCGACTTCACGGTGGGAGTGCTCGTGCAGTGCAACTACGGCAGCCGCCACGGGCTGCTCGTCTCCGGGGCGCCGGTGGGTCGGGAGATCGACGACCTACAGCCCGAGATCCGCTCCGAGCCGCTGGGGGGCGACGCGGGCTCGATCATCGTGGTGGTCGCGACCGATGCGCCCTTCCTGCCGCACCAGCTGAAGCGCCTCTCGCGCCGCGTACCGATGGGGCTCGGGCGGCTGGGTGGGATTGCGAGCAACGGCTCGGGCGACCTCTTCCTGGCGTTCTCGTCGGCGAACGAGAGTGCCTGGAGCCGGAGCGAAGCGGTTGCGCTCGACATGCTGCCCAACGACGCGATGTCCGTGTTCTTCGAGGCCACGGTGCAGGCGGTGGAGGAGGCGGTGGTCAACGCGATGGTCGCGGCCGAGACGATGACCGGCATCGACGACAACACGGTGCACGCGCTCCCGCACGACCGGCTGCGCGACGTGCTCCGCCGCTACAACCGGCTCGCCGAGTAGCGCCGCGGGCCGCTGGCGGCCGCGTATACTCGGAGACCGCTCACCCACAGCCTGCTGCCCGAGGAGATCGAGATGTGTCGACCCTGGCGATTCTCCCTTGCCGTTCTTGCCGCAGCGGTCGCGATGGCCGTTCCTGTCCGGGCGCAGCTCGACTGGTCGTCGCGCTTCGAGGAGGGCGCCGGCCCGCTGTCCTGGGCCGGTGATCTCCGCCCGATCTCGGCGGCTGACTGGAGCTACGCGCGTGCCGCGCATCTCCTCGAGCGGGCGGGCTTCGGCGGCGCCCCGGAGACGGTCGCGGCGCTCGCGGCGATGGCCCCCGAGGTCGCCGTAGCGCATCTGGTCGACTACGAAGAGGTCGACGCATCGAGCCTTCCGGCGTTCGTAGAGTCCGGGATCTGGGGCGAGGAGATGCTCGCCGACGTCGACGACTCTCTGACCTTCCGTGAAGGTATCGCGCGGGCGCGCCAGCAGGGCAGTCTCTACGGCGTGAAGCCGCGCGCCGCGGGTGTGCGGCCCGACCAGCCGATCATCGACATCAACTACTACCGCAACTACGCCACCCGACACGAGTGGCTGCGGGCTGCCAACTGGTGGGCCGAGCGCATGATGCTGACGCCTCGGCCGCTCGAGGAGAAGATGGCGCTCTTCTGGCACGGGCACTTCGCCACGGAGCAGGAGAAGGTGCGCGACTACCGTCTGATGCTCGATCAGATCGCGATGCTGCGCCAGAACGCCACGGGCAACTTCCGCGACCTGCTCCTCGGCATTTCGCAAGATCCGGCGATGCTGATCTACCTCGACAACCGCAAGAACGTGGTGGGGCATGCCAACGAAAACTTCGCGCGCGAGATCATGGAGCTGTTCGCGCTCGGCGTCGGCAACTACACCGAGCAGGACATCAAGGAGGCGGCGCGCGCGCTCACGGGCTGGCGCAATGTCGGGCGGAGGTTCATCGACGATCGCAGCCAGCACGACACGAGCGAGAAGACGATCCTGGGCCGCACGGGCAACTTCGACGGAGAGGACCTGGTGGACATCCTGCTCGAGGAGGAGGTCACGGCGCGCTTCATCGCGGGGAAGATCTACCGGTACCTCGTGCGCTCCGATCCCGGGGAGGAGCTCGTCGGGCGGCTTGCGGCCGTGCTCCGTGACGGCGGCTACGAGCTGAAGCCTCTGCTGCGGACGATCTTCCTGAGCCGCGACTTCTACGCTGCACCGTCGTTTGCGACGCAGATCAAGAGCCCGGTGCAGCTTCTCGTGTCGACCTACAGGAAGCTCGGTCTCGAGAAGATCCCGGGCAACCTCTACTTCCCCCTGGTCAGCTCGCAGCTGGGCCAGGCGCTCGGCGACCCGCCGAACGTCGCCGGCTGGGAGGGCGGTCGCTCGTGGGTCAATCCCTCCACCCTCATCGAGCGCGGCAACGTGCTCGGCTACGTTCTATTCCCCGAGCGCCAGGGCGAGGCGTACCGCTACGGGCCCTTCGAGGGCCGCTACCAGCGCTACCAGTACGCGCCGATCGAGGCCGCCGAGCGCGACCGGGTGGCGGTGCTCGGAGGGGCGCCTGCTGCGCCGGGCGCGGGGGAGGGCAGCTCCATGGTCATGGCGAACAGCGGAGCCGCAATGGACCCCGCTCCTGCCGGCGAGGGAGCGATGATGGCTCCCTCGGCGACGATGATCAACGAGACGCCTCGGTACGACCTGCCGCTCGGGGTGTACAACGGCATGAACCGAGCGTTCCGCACGGTGCTGCCGGTGGATCCGTCACCCGCCCGCTTCTCCCTCGTGGACATGCTCGAAGCTGCGGAGGTCCTGACGGCGGAGCAGGCGGTCGACTACCTGACCGTCCGCTTCCTTCGCCTGGCGCTCGCGGCCGCTGACCGGGCCTCCATCGTGGAGTTCCTGCAGCGGCACACCGGAGGTGAGCTCGACTTCCGTGGCGCGGGCCTCGAGCGTCGTCTGCGCGAGACACTGCACCTGATCCTCTCCACTCCCGAGTACCAGCTCGGCTGACACCAGCCAGGAGAACGCGATGAAGCACGACAACTGTGAGCCTTGCGCGTCGGCCGCGAACGGACGCGGCGGCGATCTCTCACGGCGCGACCTGATCTCGGGGAGTCTCAAGACCCTCGGCCTGGCTGCCGGCATGCCGCTCTTTCTGCGGGAGACGTCGCTGGCGATGGCCGCCAATGAGGTGGCCGGCACGAGCTCCATGCGTCCGGACCGGATCCTCGTGGTGCTGGAGCTGTCGGGCGGCAACGACGGCCTCAACACCGTGGTGCCGTACACCGACGACGCCTATTACAGCGCCCGCCCGACGCTCGCCGTGGCAGAGAACAGGGTCCTGAAGCTCGACGATCGGTTCGGCTTCCACCCGAACCTGCTCGGCTGGGAGCGGCTGTTCAAAGACGGTCACATGGCGGTGGTGCACGGCTGCAGCTACCCCAGCCCGGACCGTTCTCACTTCGTGTCCATGAAGTACTGGCACATGGGCGTGCCTCACGGCGCCGAGTCGCTCGGCTGGCTGGGCCGTTTCGCCGACACCTACCAGCCGCAGCCCGAGAAGGCCTACATCGCCAACCTCGCCAAGGAACAGTCGTTCGCGGTGAAGGCCGCCGTGCACTCCCCCGTGGTCTTCTCCGACCCCGAGCGCTTCGTGCGTCAGGGCAGCGACGAGCAGAAGGCCGTCTTCAAGGAGCTCGAGCGCGCCAAGGCTGCGGGGGCCAACCCCTCGCTCGACTTCGTGCGCAACATCGCGACGACCGCAGGCGAAAGCTCGGAGTTCATTCGCACGGCGTGTGCGGAGTATCGCTCGCAGGTGGACTACGGCTACGGCGAGATCGGTGTCGATCTGAAGCGCGTGAGCGCGATGATCGCAGCCGAGGCGAAGACCCGCATCTACTACGTGAGCTTCGCCGGCTTCGACACGCACGTGGGACAGGAGGCGGCCCACGCCGGTCTCTTCAACCGCGTCGGCGACGCCGTGCACGCCTTCATGAGCGACATGGAGCGTATCGGGCGAGCCGACGACGTTTCGTTGCTCATGTTCACCGAGTTCGGCCGCCGCGTGAAGGAGAACGCCAGTCGCGGCACCGACCACGGGGTTGCGTCACCCATGTTCATCGTCGGCAAGCACGTTCGGGGCGGCTTCTACTCGGAGCACCCCAGTCTCACCGATCTCGACGACGGCGACCTGAAGATGACCACCGACTTCCGCTCGGTGTACGCCACCATGCTGAAGGAGTGGATGGGCCACGACGACACGAAGTCGGTGCTCAAGGGCGACTTCCCGTCACTCGGCGTCTTCGCCTGACGTTTGCTACGGCTCCTCAGACCTCCGAGAGCTCCTGCAGCTTTCCGGTGCTGTCGCCGAAGTTCTCGATGGGCAGACCGAGCTTGTCGAGGAGGGTGAGGAACAGGTTGGTCAGCGGCGTGTCCTCGGCCACGCGCACGTGCCGGCCGCCCCGCAGCGTGCCCGAGCCGCCGCCCAGGAGGAGCATGGGGAGATCGTGCGGATCGTGGAGGTTCGAGTTGCCCATGCCGCTGCCGTACAAGAGCGTGATGTTGTCGAGCAGCGTCCCCTCGCCGTCGGGCGTGGCCCGGAGACGCTCGAGGTAGTAGGTGAAGGTCTCCATGTGGAAGCGGTTGAGCTTCGTGAGCCGCTCGAGCTTCTTCGGGTCGTCGCCGTGGTGTGACAACGGATGGTGCGGATCCGGGACGCCGATCTCCGGATAGGTGCGGTTGGAGAGCTCCTTCGAGAGCATGAACGTGATCACACGGGTGAGATCGGTCTGGTACGCCAGCACCTGGAGATCCATCATGAGCTTGGCGTGCTCGACGAAGGTGTCCGGAATGGCACCGCCCGGGCGCTCGACGGTGGGGATCGGGCGGTCGGCCTGCTGCTCGGCGAGCGCGATGCGGCGCTCCACGTCACGAATCGAGTCGAGGTACTCGGTGAGCTTGTTGCGGTCGCCGGCTCCGATCTCCTGCTCGAGGCGCTTGACCTTCTCGCCCACCGAGTCGAGGATGCTGCGCTCCTGGCTCAGGCGCTCGAGCCGTGCCGTCTTGTCGGTGGAGTCCTGGTCGCCGAAGAGTCGCTCGAACACCGCGCGCGGGTTGTTCTCGATGGGCAGCGGCGTTGTGGGGGTCCGCCAGGAGAGCGTGTTGGTGTAGGAGCAGCTGAAGCCGACGTCGCACGCGCCGGCGAGGTCTGTCGCTTCGAGGCCGAGCTGAAGCGAAGAGAGCTGGGTGACGTCTTCGAAGTGTGCGGCCGCGATCTGGTCCATCGACACGGCGGCTTCCACGTCGGCACCTTCGGTGGGCTTGGCGTGCACGCCAGTGAGAAACGCGCCGCCCGTGCGGCCGTGCTCGCCGGCAGGGTCACCGGGGAGGGCCAGCGCCGGCTTGTTGGCGAGCCCCGAGAGCACCACGAGCTGATCGCGGTACGGAGCGAGAGGCTCGAGAATGTGCGAGAGCTCGAACCCTGGGCCCGCGCTCGTGGGGGTCCAGTTCGGCATGACGGCACCGTGTGGCACGTACACGACGCCGAGGCGGCGGACGCGCTGGGCCGCCGTGTCGGCGGCCGCCATCGCACGGGCCGGCAGCATGGCGTCGAGGAACGGCAGGGCGAGGGTCGCTCCGACGCCCTTGAGAAAGGTGCGGCGGGGAAGGTGCTTGCCGGTCACGATCATGGGGCGGACCTCCTCGTGCGGAACGGTGGGCTCTCGACGATCCCGAGTATGACGGACGACCAGGTGTTGCCCTGGGTCTCGGCTCGGCGGAGCACCTCGCGCACGGCGGGCATGTCGTGGTGCGAGACACCGCGCCCCAGGGCATAGGTCATGAGCTTGCGGGCGAAGGTGGTGAGGAACTCGTCGCTGCGCTCCACGAGAACGCCGCGCAGGTCGGCCGGGCCGGCGAGACGGGTGCCGTCGATGAGCTCCGAGCTCGCGTCGATGGGCGCTCCACTCTCGTCCGCGTTGCGCCACTTGCCGAGCGCATCGAAGTTCTCGAGCGCAAAACCGAGCGGGTCGATGCGGTCATGGCAGGTGGCGCAGGCTGGATCGGCGCGGTGCTGCTCGAGTCGCTCGCGAACCGAAGAGGCGACGGCACCTTCGCCCTTCTGCGGGAGCTCGGGGACGTCGGGGGGCGGCGGTGGTGGTGGCTCGCCGAGAATGTTCTCGAGCAGCCACTTCCCGCGGAGGACCGGGGACGTCCGGTGTGCGTAGGACGTGACGGCCAGGATGCTGCCGTGCCCCAGGAGGCCAGCGCGCGTCGCGTCGGTGTACTGCACACGCCGGAAGCGGGAGCCCTGAATGCCCGGCCAGCCGTAGTGGCGCGCGAGCCTGCCGTTCACGAAGGTGTAGTCAGCCTCCAGGAGCTCCAGCACGCTCCGGTCTTCGCTCAGCTGGTCGAGCAGGAAAAGCTCCGTCTCGCGCCGGAAGGCATCGCGCAGGTTGTCGTCGAACTCGGGAAACAGATTCACGTCGGGTCCGAGAGCCCTGAGGTTGCGGAGGAACAGCCACTGTGCCGCGAAGTTCTCGATGAGCGCCTCGGAGCGCGGGTCGGTGAGCATGCGCAGGGTCTGCTCGCGCAGAACCTCCGGCTGCTGGAGGCGCCCGGCCTCCGCCACCTGGAGCAGCTCGTCGTCGGGAAGCGTCGACCAGAGGAAAAAAGAGAGCCGTGAGGCGAGCTCGAGGTCGCTGATGGCGTACACCGAGCCGGGCTTCGCGTGTGGAGGATCGCGCTCCACGCGAAAGAGGAACTCGGGGTCGACCAGGATGCGCTCGATGGCCCCCTGAACGCCTCGCTCGAAGCTGGCCTCCCGTCGGGCCTGGTCGTAGAAGCCGAGGAGCTCCTCCGTGTCTTCTGCGGTCACCGGGCGTCGATAGGCCCGTCGCGCAAGGGTCGTCACGATCCTCTCGGCACACGCGCGCTCCGCTCCGTCGTCCAGCCCGGCCGCTGGGGGCCGGCACACGAAGATGCGGCGCCGGCTGGGAGTGTCTCCAGGCCCCGCGATCTCGTGAGGCCCTTCGATATGAACGGCGCGCACGCCCAGCTCGTGGCCGCCGGCCGTGGAGCTGATGTCGCCCGGAGGCAAGCGTGCAGGTCGTGTGCCTTCCGGGGCCGCCGTGCGCGCGAGGAACGAGACGCCCACGGTGTGCCGCCCGGCGGTGACCGGCACCGACACCTCCAGCGGGCCGTCCAGCCGCTGGGCCAGCTCGAAGCGCCGCAGCAGTGTGCCGTCGAGACGCACGTCGAGCTGGCGCGGCTGCCGTGCACGCCCTCGTTGCGGCTCGACGCGGATCTGGTACTTGCCGTCGAGCGGGAAGTGGTGCTCCACAGCCAGACCCCCGGTGGAGCCGAACGGTAGCTCCTCGCTGAGCCGCTCGTCGGGAACCTCGAGACGCGACGTCGTAAAGGTGACCACCTGAGGGCGCATGGAGGAGTCGCCCACCGCGAGGCGGCTGACGGTGCGAGCGGCCCCCAGATAGCGCTCCAGCAGGAGCGGCGAGAACGAGAGCGTGTCGGCGATGTTGTCGAAGCCGAAGCCTGCCTCGTCGGCGGGAAGGAGCTTCGACGCGTCGATCTCGAGGTCCAGGAGGTCGCGCACCGCGTTGGCGTACTCGACCCGGTTGAGCCGGTGTGCTGCGGGGCGCCCGGGGTTCGGGTTTTCGGCAGCGGCCAGATCGAGCGCGCTCTCGAGCCAGTTGGCCGCCTTCTCGTAGGTGGCGGGCTCGGGGCGGCGCCGCCCTGCGGGTGGCATGGAGCCGCTGCGCAGCTTGTGGAGCACCTTCTCCAGCACCTCGGCCTCTTCGCCCACACGTTGGAGGTCGACCGCATCCAGCGCCAGTTGGGCCGTTGGGCGCCGCTCGTTGTGGCAGGCGACGCAGTACCGGTCGAGCATGGCGCGGGTCTCGACATGTGGGTGCGGCTCCTGCGCCAGCCCGGGTCCCGAGGTGGCCGCTGCCGGTGCGATGAGAAGCGCCAGCAGGCAGACCCGCTTCGAGCGTGCCGACCGGGCCCGGAAGAGACCCCGGCGGAACCCCCCGAGGCCGTGGTACTGGAGTGGCAGAGCAGGCATGGCTGCGCGCGTCGCGACCCTCGCTGAGTGGAATGTGGACCTCGAAACGTATCATCGGGGCAACAGACAACTCGAAGTGGAGCTGCGAGAAGAAACGATGCGTGGGAACCGTCGTCCTGGGAGTTTTCGTGTCCGGCGCGTGCCCAAGGGCCCTGGTGCGCGAGGGTCTGGCCGCGGGCTCCTCGTGGCGTCCTGCGCGGTGCTGTGGACCGTGGTCCTGCCCTGGGCGCTGCTCGCAGCGAGCGAGCCTCGCCTGGTGTTGGCGGCCAAGGAGCGCGACGAGGCGGCCCTCCGCACCCTGCTCGACGCCGGGGCCGAGGTCGACCAGGCCCAGGGTGACGGTGCGACCGCCCTGCACTGGGCGGTGTACTGGGACGAGCCCGAGCTGGCCCAGCTACTGCTGGAGGCGGGTGCCGATGCCGCCGCGGCCAACGATCTCGGCGTCACGCCGCTCCTTCTGGCTTGCAACAACGGCAGCGCGACCCTGGTCGAGATGCTGCTCGAGACGGGTGCAGATGTGGACGCTCGGCCGGCGAGCGGCGAGACGCCGCTCATGGCCTGCGCGCGCTCGGGCTCCGTGCCTGCCGTCCGCTCGCTGCTCGGTCATGGTGCCCAAGTGGACGTGGCCCATGAAGGGAGCGGGCAGAGTGCACTCATGTGGGCGGCGGCCGCAGAGCATCCGGAGGTGGTGCGCCAGCTCGTCGAGCGCGGGGCGAGCACCAGTCAGGCGTCGAAAGGCGGCTTCACGCCGCTGCACTTTGCGGCACGCCAGGGTGACGCTCGCACAGCCGAGCTCCTCCTCGCGGCGGGAGCGCCGGTGGACGCCGAAGCGAGCGACGGCAGCCGCCCGCTCCTGGTGGCGACCCTTCGCGGCCACGTCGACGTGGCCCTCCGGCTGCTCGAGGCGGGCGCCGATCCCAACGCGTCCACCACCGGATACACGGCTCTGCACTGGGCGGCCGGCTCGTGGGAGACGGAGATGACCGGGCCCGTGGGCGTCGTCGTTCCGGAGGGCCACGAGTGGAGCGCCATGGCGGGCCTCGAGAGCCGAAAGGTCGAGCTCGTTCGGGCGCTCCTCGAGCACGGTGCCGATCCCAACGTACGCCTCGAGAAGCAGCCGCCGCGGGTGGGCTACTTCGTCTTCAGCCGCCGACCCAAGGGAGCGACGCCCTACTACCTCGCCGCCAAGGCCTCCGACGCGGAGGTGATGGCCCTCCTCGTCGAGCACGGCGCCGATCCGCTGCTCGGGACGGAGAACGGAATGACCCCACTGCTGACGGCGGCGGGGGTCCGCTGGGCGCAGGCCGAGGTGCGGGTCACAGAAAGCCGCGCCCTCGCGGCGGTGAGCCTGGCTGTTGCGCACGGCGCCGACGTGAACGCGGCGGACGCCATCGGCGAGACCGCGCTCCACGGTGCCGCACGCATCCGGGCCGATTCCGTGGTGCAGTTCCTCGTGGACCAGGGAGCGAAGGTCAACGTGCGCAACGCGCGCGGGCAGACGCCCCTGTTCATCGCCGAGCGCTTCTTCCACCCGGGCTCGGTGCCGCTCACAGAACGCAGTTCGACGGGCGATCTGCTACGCAAGCTGGCGGTGGCCGAAGTGGCGCCCGAAACGCTGGATCAGTGGGACGCGCTCACGCCGGAGGAGCGCAGCCGGCTCGAAGAGCAGCATCTGGCGCAGGTCGATCCCAGCGCTCTCGGCCGCGGCATCACGGACGAGATGAACGAGAACCCGATGCTGCCGCGGCGAAAGAAGAGCGGGGAGTGACTCGACAGATGTCGGTCGACATCGGGACGAAGCTCGGTCCGTACGAGATCACCGACCGCGCCGGGGCGGGCGGGATGGGGGTGGTTTTTCGGGCGCGTGACACGCGACTCGATCGCGACGTCGCGATCAAGTTTCTCAGCGATAAACGAAGCGCCGATTCGAACGCGCACCTGCGATTCGAGCGTGAGGCCAAGACGATCTCGAAGCTACAGCACTCGAACGTGTGCACGCTGTACGACGTGGGCTCCCACGAGGGGACTCCCTACCTCGTGATGGAGTACCTCGAGGGCCAGACGCTCGAGGAGCGTCTGGCCGAGGGGCCGTGTACCGTCTCCGAAGCTCTCAGGATCGGTGCTCAGCTGGCCGAGGGTATCGACGCGGCGCACCGGCACGGGCTGGTCCATCGCGATCTGAAGCCCGCCAACGTCATGCTGACGTCTGGGGGCTGCAAGATCCTGGATTTCGGCCTCGCGCGGGACGGAGCTCCATCGCCCGGCGACGCCGTCGACAGGGCCGCCCCGACGCGCACGGAGATCACCGAAGAGGGGGCCGTCGTCGGGACGCTGCCCTACATGGCACCGGAACAGGTCGCTGGGTCTGGAGTGGACAGCCGGGCCGACATCTGGGCTCTGGGCTGCATCGTCTACGAGTTGGTCGCCGGCCAGCGCGCCTTTCCGGCCTCGGAGAGAACCGAGCTGACTGCGCAGGTCCTAGAGGCCTCGCCATCCCCTCTCAGGCAGCTGCGAGCTTCCGCGCCCGCTCGGCTCGACTGGGTCGTGTCCCGATGTCTCGAGAAGGACCCGGAGCGGCGCTGGCAGTCGGCGCGAGACGTGGCGCTCGAGCTGCAGTACCTCGGCGAGGAATCGAGTGAGCTCGAATCCCACCCGCCGCATCCCCGGCGCGGGGTCTGGGCTGCTGGTGTTGCCGCTGCGGTCCTGTTTCTGACCGGGGTGGCGGCTCGGGAGTGGAGCGGTCGGGGCAACTCGTCCCAGTTGCCGGATGTGAAGCTGTCGGTGCCATTGCCGCTCGGAGAGGAGCTGAGCGCGCCGCCCGCGATCTCTTCCGACGGGCAGCTCGTGGCCATCGCGACGAGGAGTCCGGAAGGGCGAGGCCGACTGTACGTGCGCGATCTAGGCTCTTTTGAGCTAGAACCGCTGGTGGAGAGAGGATCGATCCGTTACCCGTTCTTCTCACCAGATGGTGCCTGGATCGGATTCTTCGCGGATCGGAAGCTCTGGAAGGTGGCGGTCGCGGGTGGCGCGCCTGTCTACCTGGCCGAGGCGCCCAACGGCATGGGCGGGAGCTGGGGATCGGACGGATTCGTCGTCTTCAGCCCCGCTATCGGTGGCGAGCTCCTGCGCGTCTCCGAGAACGGGGGTCCGAGCAGCCCCTTCACGAAGCTGGGGAGGAGAGGGGAGCAGTCGGAGTACGCACACGTGCATCCGCGGCACCTTCCCGACGGCGGCGTGCTTTTCGAGGCCTGGGGCCCCTTTGACCTCGTTCAGGTCAGCTCGGCGGGCGACGAGATTCAGAGGATGCCCGAGTGGGTCTTTGCAAGGTACTCCGAGTCAGGCCACCTCCTGCGGTGGGATTGGGGATCTGGCGCTCAGGTCGCCACCTGGCTTCCGAATACGGGTGGCGTACCGGAATCTGTTCTCCCCTTCCTGCCGAGTCTCTTCGTCGACCCTGAGGATGCGGTTCCCTACCTTTCGATCTCATCTACGGGCACCATTGCCTTCTCAGCGGCCAGCCAAACCCACTACGATCTCGCGTGGGTGGGCCTCGATGGATCGATCGAGTTGATCGGCAGCGGCGAAGGCTACGACTCGTACCCGTCGCACTCGGGTGGTGGTCGCGTGGTCTTCAAGAAGTTCACCGAGCTCTGGACTTTCGATCTCGATTCGGGCGCCCGCACCCCCCTCGTCAGTGGTGACTCGAACTACCATCCGCGTTGGACGCCTGGTGGAGAAGCCGTGGTCTTCGCGTCCAACGCGACGGGCGACTTCGACCTCTATCGCGTCGTGGCCGACGGGACCTCGACGCGCGAGCTCCTTCTCGATCGACCGGGCTTTCAATTCCCGGAGTCGTTCTCGCCGAAGGGCGTGCTTCTCTTCACGGAAAGGCTGACGGGCGGGTCCGACGAAGACATTTGGGTTCTCCCTCCCGAAGGGGATCCTGTGCCTTTCGTTGCAACCAGATCCAATGAGACAGCTCCGCGTTTCTCGCCGGACGGCCGGTTCGTCGTCTACGTCTCAGACGAGTCCGGGTCGATGCAGGTCTATGTGGTGCCGTTCGATTTGGATGGCCCGAAGCAGGTCGTCTCCTTGGAAGGCGGGATCCAGCCCGAATGGTCCCCAGACGGAACCAAGCTGTTCTACCGCCAGGGCGACGAGATGATGGTCGCGGAAGTCCGGATCGACCCGCAGCTTCGGGTCGAGAGTCGAAGGCGGCTCTTCAACGCGAGGCCCTTCGCCTGGGAGTTCGATCGCTACGACGTGGCCCCGGACGGGGAGCGGCTGCTGATGGTGTACCGCCCGCCCGAGGCGATCGCGGATCGGGTCGACATTCTCCTGGACGGCTTCGGCGCGATCCGGGCCCTCGAGGCGTCCAACTAGGCAGGAGATCTGATCCGCTGGGCTGCGGGTGCAACTACTCCGGCTTGCGCGCCAGGAACAGATAGCGGTTCAGGCTGAAGAAGTAGTCGCCCTGCCGGCCCAGCTCGTTCAGCCCCTCGACCCAGCGCCGCGTTTCGCTCTCCTCGACTCCCTGGCTCGCGGCGAACGACGCCATCACGCGCACGAGGCCGTAGCTGAACGTGTCGCGGTGGTAGTCGGCGTTGAGGAGCGGCATCACCCGGCGCATCTCGATCTCGAAGCCGGCCTCGCGCAGGAGTCCGGTGAGGTGGCGGGGCAGGTCGCGGTGCACGAAGTGGGCGTCCCAGGCGTCGACGATCCGTTTCGTGAGCTCGGCATCGCTCGAGCGGAGCACGAACGAGTCGTAGTCGGTGTCGAGGATCAGTGCGCGGCCGCCGGGTGCGAGCACTCGGTGGAGCTCGGCGAGCGCCTTCGGCATGTCGGCGACGTACTCGTACACCTGCGTGGACACCGCGCGATGCACCGTTCCGCTCTCGCACGGCAGGTCACACGCATCTGCAACCTCGAACCGCGCCCAGGGTTGCTCGGCGCAGCGCCGACGGGTCATCTCGACCATCGCCTCGCTCGCGTCGATGCCGAGCACCGCGCCGTCCGGGCCGACGGCCGTGGCGAGGTCGTGGGCCAGTAGGCCGGGGCCGACGCCGATGTCGAGCACCGACTCGCCGGGCTGGGGTGCGAGGTCGGCCATCACCTCGGCACGTTGCGCGACGATGTCGGGAGTGAGGTAGGTGCGCTCGACGCGGCGGGCCGCGTCGCCGTCGAAGCTCAGGGTCTCGCTCATGGGCGGCAGGTTACCCTCAGATGATGAGCCAGCACACGCTTCGAGACCTCTTCTCCGACCGCTTTGGTGTCGCCTGCGCCACCGACGGTACGTTCGATGTTCCGGATGCGCTTGCGGGCATCCTGCGCCGACGAACCCATCGGCGCTTCACCGACGCAGAGATCCCCGAAGAGCTGCTCGAGACGCTCCTCGCGTGTGCACTCTCGGCGCCCTCGAAGTCGGATCTCCAGCAGGCTTCGATCGTGCGCGTGAACGACGAGGCCAAGCGGGCAGCCATTGCGTCCTGGATTCCGACGATGCCCTGGGTGGGCACCTGCCCGGAGTTTCTCGTCTTCTGTGCCGACCACAGGCGTATCCGGCGGGTCGCCGAGCTGCGCGGTCACGACTTCGCGAACGACAGCCTCGACGGCTTCACCAACGCCACGATCGACGCGGCGCTGGCGCTGCAGACCTTCATCCTCGCGGCGGAGTCGGTGAGCCTCGGCTGCTGCCCGATCAGTGTGCTGCGCGATCACATCGAACGCGTCAGCGAGCTCCTCGGGCTGCCGCCGAGCGTCTACCCGATCGCCGGTCTCTGCGTGGGTTTCCCCGCACGCGAAGGCCACCTCAGCCTGCGGCTGCCGCCGTCGGTGACCGTGCACGAGGACCGCTACGACGATCGCGACCTGCCGGCCGAGGTCGACGCCTACGACGTTCGGCGCGACGCGATCTTCTCGCTGCCGCGCGACCGTCAGAAGTACGTGGACCTCTTCGGCGAGGCCGAGTTCTACTCGTGGTCGGAGGACAAGGCGCGGCAGGAGTCGCAGCCGGAGCGCGAGGGCTTCCGCCGCTTCCTGAAGAGCCGCGGCTTTCGGCTCGACTAGACCGCTTGCAGCACCGCGCGGCCGTCGGCCGAGTAGTACGGCTCGTCGCCTTCGAGTGTGACGCGGACGCCGGAGCGCACCTGCGGCCAGTAGTCGAAGATGGCGAGGTGCTGCACGCTGCGGTTGTCCCAGAAGGCGATCGAGTTCGGCTCCCATCGGAAGCGCACGTGGAACTCCTGACGCTCGACATGACGGTAGAGGAACTCGAGCAGTGCACGGCTCTCCTCGCGCTCCATGCCGACGATCTTCGTGGTGAAGGCGGAGTTCACGAAGAGCGCCTGGCGCCCGGTCTCGGGATGCGTGCGGACCACCGGGTGCTCGCTGCGCGGCTGCTCGTGTCGGGCGCCTTTGGCATCCTCGTAGTACTTGCCACGGTAGATGTGCGCCGAGTCGTGCACCGCGGTGAGCCCCGAGAGGAAGCCCTGCATCTTGTCGGACAGCGCCTCGTAGGCGGCGTACATGTTCGAGAAGACGGTGTCGCCCCCCGCCTCCGGGACCTGGGTCAGGTGGAGGATGCTGCCCAGGGGCGGGCGCGCGTCGCAGGAGACGTCGGAGTGCCAGCCCTGGCCCGCGACACGTTTCGAGCTCTCGTCGGCGTGGATCACCAGCAGCTCCGGGTGTCCGTCGGGCGAGGGAGCACGGGGATGGACGTGCAGCGTGGAGAACCTCCGGCCGAACGCCTTGTGCTGCTCGTAGTCGATCTCCTGATCGCGGAAGAAGATCACGAGGTGATCGAGCAGGGCCTGCCGGATGGCACCGATGGTCTCGTCGCTCAGCTCCTGGCTGAGGTCGACGCCGTGAATCTCGGCGCCGATCTCCGGATTGATCTTGCGGACCTCGAGGTTGCTGCTGGGCATCGTGGGCCTCCTGGTGTCTCGTGCTGGCGGTTCGGAGTACCGATCAGTCTACTGCGCAGTCTGGAGTGGAGGTCGGGGAGGCCAGCGCGACGAGGCTTCCACCAGCGAAGTGCGTGGACGGAACACCACCCTTCCAGCGAGATGGCTTCGTGTGTGCACGAGATAAAGTCGCGGGATGCGCCACACGATCTTCGTTCTCCAAGCCGTTCTTCTCATCCTGAGCTCGGCCACCGCGATGTCTGCCGCCGACCTCTCCTTCACGGAAGCGCAAGCCGAGCGCGGCAAGGCCGCGTACGAGGAGTACTGCGCGTCCTGCCACGGGCGCAGCCTCGGCGGCACCGCGCGGTCGCCCGGACTGATCGGGGATCAGTTCGACAACATGTGGCGCGGTCGCTCGGCCGACGTGCTTTCGTTTCACGTGCGGCGCATGCCGCCGGTCGCGAGCGAAGAGGCGGCGGACCTGAGCGCGGAGACCCACACCGACGTCGTCGCCTACATCCTCCAGGCGAACGGCTTCGAGGCGGGTGATGCCGCCCTGCCGTCGGACATGGACGCTCTGGCCGACCTGAAGGTGCCCGCGCTCCCGGGTGCCACGGCCGACCCGGACGCTCCGGTGAAGCTCTCGAGACGTCAGACGACGATGCTCGCCAACCTGCCGGACGTGACGCCGGAAATGCTGAACGACCCGGCGCCCGAGAACTGGCTGCGCTGGGGGCGCCTGCCTTCCGGCCAGAACTCGAGCCCGCTGTCCAAGATCAACAAGGACAACGTGAGCTCCTTGGCGCCCGTGTGGCGTGCACCGATCCGGCCCGGCTCGAGCATGTCGGTGCCGCTGGTGCTCAACGGCATCATGTTCCTCCAGGCCTTCCCCGACACCGTGCTGGCGCTCGACGCGAGCACGGGTGACGTGCTGTGGCGCCACCAGCACCCGACGAAGGGTCGCGCGAGCTCGAAGATGGGGATCGCGCTGAGTGGCAACAAGGTCATCGTGCCCACGTCCGACCTCCATCTGCTGGCGCTCGACATGAAGACCGGCGAGCTGATCTGGGATC
This sequence comes from Candidatus Multivoraceae bacterium, assembly GCA_965223385.1. Classification (GTDB taxonomy): domain Bacteria; phylum Acidobacteriota; class Thermoanaerobaculia; order Multivoradales; family Multivoraceae; genus JBCCLJ01. The sequence continues at coordinate 554,795 of CBDCWR010000007.1, forward strand.
ACGAGATCCAGACCGAATCGAAGAGCAGCGGGCCTCTCAACAGCTACCAGCTGCGGAGTGCGCCGCTCGTCGCGGGCGGCAACGTGCTGCAGGGCATCACGGCCAGCTTCGTCCCGCGCGGCGGCTTCATCGTGGCCGTCGACATCGAAACGGGGGAGGAGTCGTGGCGCTTCAACAGCATCCCGCGCCCGGGCGAGACCGGCGACGACACGTGGAATGGCGTGCCGCTCGACAAGCGCAGCGGCGGCTCGGTGTGGCACCAGGGCACCTATGACCCCGATCTCAATCTCGTGTACTACGGCATCGCACCCACCTACGACACGGGCCCGCTGTTGAAGGCGGTCGACAGGCCGGGGGTGACCAACGACGCGCTGTTCACCAACTGCACGGTGGCGCTCAACCCGAAGACGGGGGAGCTGGTCTGGTACTACCAGCACGTTGCGAACGACCAGTGGGATCTCGACTGGGCGTACGAGCGGCAGCTGGCCACCATGACCATCGACGGCGAGGAGCGCCGGGTGGTCATGAACTCCGGCAAGATCGCGATCCTGGAGGTGCTCGACGCGAAGACCGGGGAGTACCTCTTCTCGATCGATCCGGGGGTGCAGAACATCATCACCGACATCGATCGCGAAACGGGTGAGAAGACCATCAACCCGGACACCTACCCCGATCTCGAGAACACGCAGACGATCTGCCCCGATGCTCTCGGCGCGCGGAACTGGCCGCCGACGACGTTCGATCCCGAGACGAAGATGTCGTACATGCCGCTCATCGAGACGTGCATGACATTTGGCCCGCCGGGCGAGAGCCGCGGTGGCTTCCAGCTCCTGACCTCGGGCGTCACCATCGGCGAGGCCGATCACCCGGCTGCGGCCGACGGCAAGATCGCGCGCATTCAGGCGATGGACGTGGGCTACCGCGAGACGGCCTGGTCGCACGACCTCGAAGCACCGCTCACGACGAGCCTGCTGGTGACGGGAGGGGGCCTTCTCTTCTCCGGCGACCTCGAGCCGTCACTCAAGGCGTTCGACGCGAAGACCGGCGAGCTCCTGTGGCGCGGCCAGCTGGACGCGCCGCCCAGCGCGAGCATCATCACGTACCAGGTCGGCGACAAGCAGTACCTGGCCGTGCTCGTGGGCATCCAGAACCTGCACGTGGGCGGCATGATGCGCACCTGGTCGCAGATTGCTCCCGAGGCAGACGTTCCGGAGGCCCCGCCGCTGGGTGGCCCGGCGATCTGGGTGTTTTCGCTGTAGCGACCGCGCTCAGTCGCGCCGGAGCACTTCTCCGGTCTGGGACGCTTCGTGCGTTCCAGCGTCGAGCTGGAGACCAAAGCCGTCCGCCAGTCGCGTGAGGTGGTTGAAGATGCCGACGATGTGGGCCACTTCGAGACACGCCTGGTCGTCGAAGCCGAGGTCACGCAGCGGCTGCCAGTCTTCTTCGACCATGCGGGTGGGTGTGGAGCTGAGCTTGTCTGCGAGAGCGCACAGCGCGCGCTCGCGCTCGTTCAGCGTCCCGACCTGCTCCCATGCGCGGGCCTTGATGGCCTCCACGAGATCGTGGTTGCCGCCCTCGACACGCAGAAACTCTGCGTGAGACTGCGTTCAGTAGAAGCAGTCCTGCGCTGCCGCTGCGACTCCCGCCACGATCTCCTTCTCGGCGCGGCTGAGAACGCCCGGAGCGAACATGATCTCGGAGAACAACGCACCAAAGGCCGGGCCGATGCGCGGGTGCGTCATCAGCAGGCGACCCATGTTGGGTACGAAGCCGAAGTCGTACGGGCTGCGCTCGGCGCGCTTCGCACGCACCTCGTCTTCGGCCGGCATCTTCACCCAGGCTTGTTGCATCGTGGCGTCTCCTCTGCGGTTGGACCACCCGATCCTATGGTCTCGGGTTGGAGGCGCCACGCTCAGGCAGCAGGAGTTTCCGCGAAGTTCTTGAAGTGCTGCATGAACTCGCGCGTGCGCTTCTTGAACATGCCGGGGGCGACCAGGGCGACGAGGCGCATGAAGCCGGAGCACTGGAACTCCGACTGGAGGATCCAGTGCGTCTTGAAGTCTCCCGCCTCGACGAAGCGGTTGTCGATGAGGTTGCACACGTTGCCGGCTTCGTACGTCGCCGAGAACCGGTTCGGATAGTCGTTCACCGTGATGGTCTCGATCGTCTCGAGCTCACGGTTGCCCATCTTCTGGACGTGGCGCGACTTGGTGCCGACCCCGCGGGGCTCTTCGCCGCTGATGTGCTCGAGGCGCAGGAAACCGGGCTGCCACTTTGCCAGGCTCTCGGGGTCGAGAAACAGTTCGAGAACACGCTCTCGCGGGAGATCGATGTCCATCTCGATCTGGTAGCGCATCGCTGTCTCCTTGGCTTCGGGAGTGTGCATGCATCATAGGGTATTCGTCGGCGAGCCCCGGCGCGGCCAGCGCTGCGCGCGAGACGCCGATGCAATGCACTGTCGCCGCCTTCTGCGGCTCTGGAGACTGAAACGTGGACTGGCTCTCCCCGGAAATCCTGGCCTCCTACCTGACGCTGACGGTCCTCGAGATCGTGCTCGGAATCGACAACCTGGTCTTCCTCTCGGTGATCTCGCAGAAGCTGCCGGCGGAGCGTCAGCCGGCCGCCCGTCGGGTTGGCCTCCTCCTCGCTCTCGGCCTGCGCATCGCGCTGCTGTTCACCCTCGCGTGGCTGGCCGGGCTCACGACTCCGCTCTTCGAGATGGCCGGGCTCGAGATCTCCACTCGCGACCTGGTGCTGGTGCTGGGCGGGTTGTTCCTGCTGTACAAGGCGACGCGCGAGATCCACGACGAGGTGGAGGGGACCGATCACGAAGGTGGTGTCGGCGCGAGGGCAGGTGCCACGTTCCTGAGCGTCATCGCGCAGATCGCCGTGATCGATCTCGTCTTCTCGATCGACTCCGTGCTCACCGCGGTCGGCATGGCGGACCACATCGAGGTGATGGTGGCCGCCATCGTCACTGCGATCGTGGTGATGCTGGTGGCCGCCGAGCCGACCAGCCGTTTCATCGAGACGCACCCCACCGTGAAGATGCTGGCGCTCTCGTTCCTTCTGCTGATCGGTGTGGCGCTGGTGGCCGACGGTCTGCATTTCCACGTGCCGCGCGGGTACCTCTATTTCGCCATCGCATTCTCGATGGGCGTGGAGGCACTCAACCAGCTGCGCGATCGCCGCCGCCCGGCTGGCTCGCACTGACCTGGCTCAAGGGTTGCTCCCTCCGAGGGCCAGCGCCGTTTCCGGGTGAAACCGCGACCAGATGCCCCAGTAGATCGGGCTCGCGGGAAGAGCCTCCAGAGCCGTTGCACCCGTGGCTCCCAAGGCCCGTCCCGTGCGCCAGTCCCAGCGCAGGCCGGTAGCGCGCTCCTCGATGACGTCCTGGCCGACGGTCCACTGTGAGCGTGCGATCGACTCGCCCGGGATCCGGTAGAGGAGCGGCGTCTCGATCACGGTCGCCATCACGGCGAGCAGTCGCTCGCCGCTTCGCGGGAACTCGAAGGCACCCACTTCGGCGAGCTCCCGCAGATCGAGGGCGGTGGCTGGTGCATCTGTGTCGCCAGGCGGCGGCTCGACTCCCAGGACGAGAGTCTTCGCGGGGAGCCGTCGGTCCCGACTGCGGAACCAGGGGAGCCCGACCCAGTCGGCTCGGTGGTAGGAGGCGTAGGGTGACCGCTCCAGCGGGGGCTTCACCAGAACGAGCGTGTCCGGGTGACGCGCGCGCCACTCGGCCCACGTGGTCAGTGAGGACACGACCTGCTCGAGCTCCGTCCCTTCGGAGCCGCCCGCGATCGAGGTGCCGTTCACCTGGCTCCACAGCGACCGTGTCTGACGGTCGTACATGACGAGCGAGCTACGCCAGAGCTTGCCGGAGACTCCGAAGGTGGTGGGCGCGGTGCCGTCGAGCGTCGGGCGGGCGTACACGACGCCCGTATGCGCGAGCGGTCACCAGGTGACGGCGACCGGCTCGTCTCCTGCCCAGTCGTTGACGATCTCGTGCCGGTCGAGGTGCCAGATCGAGTACGCCTTCGCGACGCCGCCGTGGACCAGACCGAGCACCTGCTCGTCGTCGGTCATGAAGTCGGCTTCGTCGGCCGGGACCATCTCCGGCGCGTCGATCGCGGGGATCGAGTCGGGACCGATGAGGCTGAACACCCGATCCCCTCCGACCTGGGTGACCTTCGGGAGGTCCGCCTTGCGCACGTCGCCCGGCTTGCCGATGGGGCGGAGGTCGAGGATGAGGCAGCCCTGGAGCGTGAAGGCGAGCAACAGGCACAGACCGATGGAGGGAGAGAACGTCCGCTGGCTCTCCCTGGGGGCGTTCTTCAGTCGAGTGTGTCGGACGTACATCGCTGGTCTCCGGGCGGCTGCTCAGACTACGGGGCCCTCCTCGCGCCGGTTCAGCGGCAGTCGTTTCCTCCGCCGAGAGTGGCCCGCCGTGACGGACCGCACGGTGTCCCTGGGCTGACGTCCGACGCGGGCCTTGACTTTTACAGTACGTTTGAACCTATAATTATCTTTAATCAGTTCAGATGAACTTATTTGAGACGACGAAACTCCGAGAGAAGAGGCGAGCTGCAATGCCCCAGACTTCCGTGAAGAACCAGGCTGACGCACCAGCGGCGCGCGAGCGTCGCCCCCAGCGGCGCGGGCTCGAGACACGCGACCGGCTCATGGATGCCGCACTCCGGGTCTTCGCGGAGAGGGGATTCGACGGCGCGACCACGCGGGAGATCGCGCGGGAGGCGGGGGTGGCCCTCGCCGCGCTGACCTATCACTTCGAGAGCAAAGAGGCGCTCTGGAAGTCCACGGCGGATCGCATCTTCGGTGAGCACCGTGCGCGGCAGCAGCAGCGGATCGAGGGGCTCGAGGGTGTCGACGAGGGCACCGTGGCACGCCTCCTCCTCCGCGACTTCGTTCGATTCGCCGCGGAGCACCCGGACCTCCACCGCTTCATGATGCAGGAGGGCATGGCGCGGACGCCGCGTCTCGAATGGCTGGTCGAGCGCCACGTGCGGCCGCAGCTCGAGATCCTCGACGCGTACTTCGGCGGCGCGTCGGGGCGGCGTGCGGGTTTTGCCTTCCAGGGCTCGCCGGCCCTCCTGCACTACCTCCTCATTGGCACGGCCGCGGCGATCTACGTGCAGGCGCCCGAATACGAGCTGCTGGCGGGCGAGAGCCCCTGCCAACCCGAGCTCGTCGACGAGCACGTCGACGCCGTGATGTCCCTCTTCTTCCCCGCGGAGGCGTCGTGACCACCCCCGTCCTCATCGTCGGCGCCGGCCCGGTCGGCCTGTGCTGTTCCCGGCTCCTGAGCCGGATGGGTGTGGCGAACCGGGTGATCGAACGCCGCGCGGGGCTGCACACGGCGCCGCAGGCCCACGTGGTCTCCGCGCGGAGCCTCGAGGTCTTCAGGGCTGCCGGCATTGGGGCCGAGAAGTTGGTGCCCGCCGCGACCCGGCTCGAGGACCAGGCCGCGGTCCGGTGGGTGCACACGCTGGCCGGGCCCATGCTCGGCCACGTGGAGCTCGGCGATCCGATGCGGGCCATGAAGATGATGACGTCGACACCTACTCCCAATCTCAACATCGCCCAGCACCGGCTCGAGCCCATCCTGTTCGAGGCCGCCTGTGAGGCCGGAGCTCCGGTCAACTTCGAGCACGATTGGCTGGGCGCCACGCAGACCGCCGAGGGTGTCGTGTCCACTGTCCGCAATGTCGCCAACGGACAGACCGACGAGGTCTCCAGTCGCTTCGTCCTCGCCTGCGACGGTGCCAGCAGCCCCGTGCGCCACGAGCTCGGCATCGAGATGGTGGGCCCGGCACACATCCAGAGTTATCTGTCGCTGTTCCTGGAAGCGAACCTCCGAGACGTCGTCCGGGAGAACCCGGGCCTCCTCTACTGGCACCTCGACCCTGTGGAGCCGGCCGTCTTCATCGCGCACGACATCGACTCGACCTGGATCTACATGCATCCCTTCGACGGGGAGGTCACGCCGCGGGAGGCCTTCACGCCGGAGCGCTGTCGGGAGCTGGTGGAAGGGGCGATCGGCACAGGCGCCGACTTCGAGATTCGGGAAACTGGCTTCTGGCAGATGACCTGTCAGGTGGCGAAGCGCTACCACGAGGGCAACGTCTTCCTCGTGGGTGACGCGGCGCACCGCTTCCCGCCGACGGGCGGCATGGGCATGAACACCGGCATCGCCGACGCCTTCAACCTCACCTGGAAGATCGCGGCCGTTCTCGCCGGCAGAGCCGAGCGAGATCTGCTGGCCACGTACGACCAGGAGCGGCAGCCCGTCGCACAGTGGGCCGCCGCGAAGAGCCTCGAGAACCACACCAAGATGACGGCGGTAGTGGAGGCTCTGCACATCGACCCGCGCACGCCTGCCATGGAGGCGCGCCGCCAGATCCGTCGTCTCCCGGAGGACGAGGAGCGCCGGCAACGGGTCCAGGAGGCGATCGACCAGCAGGCGGAGCACTTCGACATGCTCGGCCTCGATCTCGGGCACTCCTACGAGCGCGGAGCGCTCTCGCCGGACGGCACGCCGGCCCCGGAGCGGGGAGTGTCGTCGCTCGAGCTCACCCCCACGACGAGGCCCGGCGCGCGCCTGCCGCACGCGTGGGTCGAGCGCGGAGGCGATCGTGTCTCCACGCTCGACCTCGTCTCTCTCGCCGGCCCGACCCTGCTCTGCACGCCCGGAGCGGGCTGGAAGGAGGCCGCCGAGGCCCTCGGCGTCGCGGCGGTGTCGATCGGTCCCGGCGGCGACGCCGAAGATTCGGACCAGGCGTGGGAGGGCCTCCGCGGGACCTCCGCGAAGGGTGCCCTCCTGGTGCGCCCGGACCGCCACGTCGCCTGGAGACGCGACGAGGCGAGCAGCGATCCCGCCCGGGATCTCGAGCAAGCGCTCGCCGCGACGTACTGCAGGCACCGCAACGAGGTGCCGGCGTGAAGGTCTACGTGACGTCCGAAGGAATCGCGCGGGAGGCGGCCGAGGGTCGCCTCGAGATCCTCGACCTGGAGGCCCGTGATCTCGGGGAGCTACTGCCCGGCGATCCGGATCTCGACAGCGTCCGAAGCGCGGGCGTCCGGCGCACCTGTGCACTCGAGGAGGTGTCGCTGCGGCCTCCGATCGCCCGCCCAGGCAAGGTCATCGGCATAGGCATCAACTACCACAGCCATGTGGAGGAGACGCGGGACCTCCTGGCGGCGCAGGGCATCCAGCCGCCCGACGTGCCAATGTTCTTCCTCGCGCCGGGAACCGCGGTGATCGGGCCGGAGGACGCCATCGTGCTGCCCGCGGTGGCGCCGGATCAGGTCGACTACGAGATCGAGCTGGCGGCGGTCATCGGGCGGGGAGGCGCCAGCATCCCCGAAGAGAGCGCGCTCGACCATGTCGTGGGCTACACCCTGGGCAACGACGTCTCCGCGCGCGATTTGCAGAAGCGCTCGTTCGAGGGCCCGGAGTTTTCGCTGAGCCACGCAAAAGGCCTCGACACGTTCAAACCTCTCGGCCCGGCGCTCGTCACGCGCGACGAGCTCGGTGAGCCGCTCGACGTGCACCTCCAGACCCGCATCAACGGGGAGGTGCGCCAGGACGCGCGCACCACCGACTTCGTGCACTCGGTGGCCCGCTGCGTGGCCGAGGTCTCCAAGTACATGCGGCTCGAGCCGGGCGACGTCATGCTGACCGGCTCGCCGGCCGGCGTTGGTGTCTTCCGCGGCCAGTTCCTGAAGCCCGGTGACGTCGTCGAGCTCGAGGCGGACCGCATCGGCATCCTCCGCAACGTCGTCGCCACTTGAACTCACGATCCACCGAGAAAGAGGAGCACACCATGTCGTCTCAGATCGTCCCTCCCAGCTTCATTCACCACATCTTCTTCTTCACCAAGCGTCTGCAGGCGATGAGCACCTTCTACAAGCTCGTCCTCGGCTGCAAGCCGTTCTTCGAGAACGAGCTCTACGCCTGGCTCACCTTCGACGAGGACGATCACCACCGCATCGCGCTCGCTCAGGCGCCGCCGGAAATGGCGGACAAGATGCCCGTGCAGGACGGCCTGGACCACGTCGGCTACGAGTACCCTGGTCCGGACGAGCTCTTCGCGACCTACGAACGGCTCGCCGGGCTCGGCATCGAGCCGTACTGGTGCACGAACCACGGCGGCACGATGTCCTTCTACTACAAGGACCCCGACGGCAACGGGCTGGAGCTGCAGTACGACAACTACGACTCGATGGAAGAGCTGGCCGAGTGGATGAAGGGGGGCGACTTCGCGCGGAATCCTGTCGGCGTGGACGTGGACCCGGCGCGGCTCGTGGCGGCGTATCGCGGCGGCACCACACGCCTCGACCTGCACCTTCAATCGCGAAGCGGAGGCTTCCTCCCGGAGGGCATGTCGATGGAGGAGCCCGCGCGTCCGGAGCCGGCCGATCCGATGGCCTACGTGACGTCGATTCAAAATGCGATCGAGGCTGCTCCCTAGGGCGTGGACTCCTCAGTCGACCAGCAGGAGTCGCGAGGCCTCGACCTCGCGCGGCACGAAGAGGCCGACGAGTCGCTCCTCCACGCCGTAGAGGTTCTCGAAGAAGCCCTGCTGCGTCTGGCGGGGCGCGCTCTCGAACGCCTTGAACTCCTTGAAGTTCTCGGTCACCAGGACCTCTCCGGTGGCCCCTTCGATCACGAGCAGGAAGATGTCGAGCTCGTAGCCGGTCTGCTCCACGAGGACCTGCCGGAACATCGTTCGACCGTCCAGCGGCGAGGGATACTCCTCGACCCGGTAGCCGCTGCGGTTCTGCACGTCGAAGTCGATGCTGCCCGCGAGGATGAGGTCCGTCTGGGAGCGCGCGCCGACCGCGCGCCAGAACGCCCGGTCGCGGGAGAGGAGCTCCAGGTCGTAGGTCGGGTACTCGAGCGGTCCGATCTCCACGAGGTGCAGGCTCGTTTCACGACGCACCACGCGCTCGAGGTACTGCGCGAGCGCCTGCTGCACGTCGAGGTCGCTTTCCGCGATGCGGCCCTCCCCCTCCTGGGAGAGGGTGATGAAAGGCGCGACGAGCAGACGCTCCTCTCCCATGAGGTCGAGCGCCGCCCGCTGCGGAAGGCGCAGCCTGACTTCGACCGCGTCCGACGCATGGAGCTCGGACCCCGCGGCAGAGGCGGTGAGCAGGAGAGCGAAGACCAGGCCAAGACGTCTCATGGTGCCTCCGGGTGTTCTCGTGGGCCGTGCGCAACTCTACCGGGCACCGCTGAGAGCGTGGGGCGCAGCGCTATAGTCGAGCCCCATCCCCGGAGACATCCGCTATGCGTGCACTACGCCTTCTTCTCGTGGCCGTCGTCCTGGCCGCGCCGCTCGCAGGCCAGACGGTCGAGTGGCCGACCTTCGGCAACGACCGGGCCAACACCAAGTACTCACCGCTCGACCAGATCGACCGGTCCAACTTCGAGAAGCTCGAGGTCGCTTGGACCTGGGAGTCGATCTCGCAAGAGGTCTCGAGCGCCAACGAGCGCGTGAAGCCGGGCGGCTTCAAGCCCATTCCGATCATGCTCGACGGTCTGGTGTACGTCGCCACCGAGGTCAGCCAGGTGGCCGCGATCGACGCGACGACCGGGAAGACGGTGTGGTCGTACGACCCCGAGTCGTGGAAGGCCGGCCGGCCCGCCAACCTCGGCTTTCAGCATCGTGGAGTGAGCGCCTGGCGTGGCAGCGTGGACGGCCGCGACCAGACCCGGATCTTCATCGCGGCGCACGACCGTCGCCTCCTCGCGGTCGACGGCAAGACCGGCGAGCCGGTGGCCGGCTTCGGGGAAGGCGGCGCGGTGGACCTGCTTCCCAACCGCGGTGAAGACCACTTCGGCCGGCGCGTGAACCCGCGCAACATCACGCACAGCTCGCCGGTGGCGATCGTCGGCAACACGATCATCGTGGGCTCGATCGTCAGCGACGGTGCGATCCGTCGCGCAGCGCCTCCGGGCCACATCCGCGGTTTCGACGCGATCACCGGCGTGCTCAAGTGGATCTTTCACACGATCCCCCAGGAGGGGGAGCCGGGTGTGGAGACGTGGGAAGACGACGCCTGGAAGATGACGGGCAACACCAACGTGTGGAGCATGATGGCGGTCGACGAGGAGCTCGGCTACGTCTACCTCCCGACCGGCACGCCCACGAACGACTTCTACGGCGGCCACCGCCTCGGCGACAACCTCTACGCCGAGAGCATCGTCTGCCTCGACGCCGACACGGGCGCGAAGGTGTGGCACTTCCAGGCCGTGCACCACGGGCTGTGGGACTACGACTTCCCCACGCCGCCGCATCTGCTCGACATCACCGTGGGTGGCAAGAAGATCAAGGCGATCGCGCAGACGTCCAAGCAGGCGTTCACCTATGTCTTCGACCGCGTCACGGGAGAGCCCGTCTGGCCGATCGAGGAGCGTGAGGTGCCGGCGAGCGACGTGCCGGGCGAGCGCGCCGCACCGACGCAGCCGTTCCCCACCAAGCCGCCTGCGTTCGATCGGCAGGGGGTCACGCACGACGACCTGGTCGACTTCACTCCCGAGATCAAGAAGGAGGCGATCGAGATCGCGAGCGCCTACCGCATGGGGCCGCTCTACATGCCGCCTTCGCTCGAGCCGGGCACGCTGCAGCTGCCGAGTGCAGGCGGTGGCGCGAACTGGGTCGGTGCAGCCGTCGATCCGGAGACGGGCATCTTGTACGTGCCTTCGACCACGTCGATCAGCCGGCACCCCCTGAGCCCGACCGACCCGGCGCGCTCCAACCTCAACTACACCGGCAGCTTCTTCGCCGGAGTGGCGGGCCCTCGGGGCCTGCCGCTGGTCAAACCGCCTTGGGGCCGCGTGACCGCGATCGACCTGAACGTGGGGGAGCACGTGTGGATGACCCCCAACGGGGTCGGGCCGCGGTCGCACCCGGCCCTTCAGGGCCTCGACCTGCCGCCGCTCCTCGGCAGCGGCTCGGGTGCGCCTCTCCTGACGAAGACCCTCCTCTTCGTCACGCAGGGCCGCGGGCTCGGGCCGGAGAACACGCCGCGCATCAACGTCTTCGACAAGGCGACGGGGGAGCTCCTCGGCCACGTGCCGCTGCCCGACGTGCCGCGGTCGAACCCGGTCACCTACATGGTGGGCGGCAAGCAGTACATCGTGGTCGCCCTGGGTGGCGGCTCTCTGTTGTCGGGGATTCAGATTCCGCCGGAGTTCGAGGAGACGGAGCCCGAGCTCGCGGCTGCGATCCGGGCGAGCAACAACGCCGGAACGACACCCCAGTTGGTTGCCCTGGCTCTCCCCTAGACGATCCTTCGGTGCTGCGTCGGCCGCGGGTCGCGCTCTTCGCTGTGGCCGCGTTGGCCCTCCTCATGGACGCTCTTCTTCCTGCGGGGTGGCTGAGCGGCCTCATGTCCGAAAAAATGGAGCTTTGCCGCTAATCAGTGTAGAACCAGCGTCTCCAACAGATCCGAAAGGGAATGACATGAGTGACTACTACCTCGCCATCGACGGCGCGACGGCCGGCCCCTTTTCCGAAGACGAGATCCGCGGCAAGATCGCCGCCGGAGAGGCGAGCGCGCAGACGCACCTCTGGGGTGTTGCCGGCCAGGCGGAGTGGAAGCCGATCGGGGAGATCGCACCGGAGCTGCTGCAGAGCGAGCCGACGCCCGAGACGGCACCTCTCGTCGAGGAGATGGCGGAGACGCAGATGGCTCCGGTGGTCGCGGAGCCCGAGCCGGAGCCGGCGGCTGCCGCTCAGCCCGCGGCCGACGCCCAGCCTGCGGCCACTGCGGCCTCGTCGTCCGCCACGGCAGCGCCGCTCGAGAGCCGCGAAGACCTCGAGAACCGCCTGCCCGTCGTGGTGCAGCGTCGCGAGAGCTTTGGCACCGTCTTCGAGGTGCTGCGCGCCGAGGGTAAGCAGATGGCACGTCTCGAGATCAACGGTGACCGGGTGCACGTCGAAGGCGGGGCAATGCACTACATGCGCGGCCACCTCGAGATGGAGGTGCCGAAGGCCTCGGCGAAGGGCTTCCTCAAGGCCGCGGCCACCAACGAGGGCATCCGGCCGATCTACAGCGGGCGCGGCGAGATCTTCCTCGAGCCCACGTCCGGCGAGATCAACCTGCTCGAGCTGAACGGCGACTCCTGGGTGCTCGACAAGGGGGCGTTCCTCGCGGCCGACGACGAGGTCGAGGTCGGAGTGTTCGTGAACAAGGGGGGCGGTGCGCTGATCGGCGGCGAAGGTGTCTTCCAGACGCAGGTCTCGGGCCGCGGCAAGGTGCTCTACACCTCGTGGGGACCGGTGCAGAAGCTGGAGCTCCAGAACGACCGGCTGACGGTGGACGGCTCCTTCGCGGTGGCGCGGACGGCGTCGCTCACGTTCACGGTCAAGAAGGCCACGAAAGGGCTCATCGCTGCCGCGCGGTCGGGCGAGGGTCTGGTCAACGTGATCGAGGGCACCGGAACCGTGATGATCGCGCCGTTGCCGAACAAGTACTACAGCAGCTTCCCGGGCGTGTAGAGCGCGCTGCGACCGTCGCCTCTCAGGGGCCGCCTGCGCCACCATCCTCGGTGTAGGCGGCTTCGTGCGCCGGTGTGCGATAGCCTCGGTGGGCTGGACCAACGCTCACAGGAGACGACGGATGAAACGGCTCTCTCTTGCCTCTTCGTGCAGCCTCGCGACGCTTGCACTCGCGGCTCTCTCGTTCGTGCCCGCCGCCTCGGCGGCTGACGCGGCGCCGACCTACTTCAAGGACGTGAAGGCGATCCTCCAGGAGAACTGCGAGAGCTGTCACCGCCCTGCCGGCCAGAACCAGGGCGGGGTGATCGCCCCCATGTCGCTCCAGAGCTACGACGAGGTCCGCCCGTGGGCCAAGTCCATCGCGCGCGCCGTCGAGTCGCGTGACATGCCGCCCTGGTTCGCCACCGACCATACGCGGGGCCTCTTCCACGACGAGCGCACGCTCGACGAGGCCGAGATCGCGACGGTGCTCGACTGGGTGAACGGGGGTGCCAAGCCGGGAGATCCGGCCGACGCGCCGCAGCAGCGGAGTTTCGTCGAGGAGAGCACCGGCGGCTGGACCGTCGGCAAACCGGACCTCGTGGTGACCTGGGACGAGCCCTACTTCATCGACGACGACATCGAAGACATCAACATCACGTTCGAGACCACGCTCACGGCCGACCAGCTGCCGGAGGACCGGTGGTTCCGCGGGCTCGAGTTCCGCGTGGGTGGCCCCAAGGTGCATCACATGTGTGCGAGCGCCTACGGACCGGGGGAGACGCCCACCTTCGGCGCCGGCGGCAAGGGCTTCACGAGCAACGGCCTCGGGTGCATTGCGCTGGGCGCTGAGCCCACCTTCTTCCCCGAGGGTTTCGCCCAGCTGCTGAAGGCCGGCTCCCGCATCACCTTCTCGATGCACTACAACAAGGAGTCCGGTCCAGGGTCTGGCTTCCACGACCACTCGGAGCTCGCCTTCTACTTCACCGATGCGCCGCCCGAGCACAAGGCGGTTTACGACGCGATCGGCAACACCAGCTTCGAGATTCCGCCGCAGCAGGACCGGTGGCGCGTCGGCGCGGCGAAGACCTTCGAGGAGGACGTCTACCTCCTCGCCCTGTGGCCCCACGCGCACCTCCGTGCGGTGGCGACGAAGTACGAGCTCTTCCTGCCCGACGGCAGCAGTGAGCTCCTGCTCGACGTGCCGGAGTACGACCAGGAGTGGCAGACGACGTACCGCTACAAGGAGCCCAAGAAGATCCCGGCCGGGAGCCGGATCGAGGTGACCATGTGGTACCAGAACACACCCGATCGGGCCGCCGAGCGGGGCTTCGACCCGGATCGCGCCATCGTCTTCGGCCCGGACACTCGCGACGAGATGATGCTCGGTTTCCTCAACTGGGCGCCCGCGGCGACGTACGATCCGGCGGCCGGCGACACTCCGGCTGCGACCGGCTCGGACTGACGTGCGCAGCATCGCTCACGTCGCCGTCGCGCTCGGGCTGCTCCTGGTCGTGGCGGCCGAGCCGTGCCTGGGCCAGAGGTCGGTGAGACGCGCCGGTGAGACGCGCGACGCCGAAGCCGAAGAGCGGCGCCAACGGGCTCTGTCGCGCCTTCTCATGTCGCGGAGCCGCAACCTCGCGGCCGTCGAGAACGACGAGATGGCGATCGTTCTGCACACGGGCAAGGTCGCGCAGGACTCACGCCGACTTCGAGCGCCTGAGCTCCCTTGCGCCCGGCGATGTCCAGGTGCTGACCAGCGCGGCAGCCAGCAAGCTCACCACCGACCGCACGCTCCGCTTCACCGACGGCACGATCGAGCCGGGCAACGTCCGCGCGGGCTTTCGCGGGGTCTACAGCGTGTGGCTGAAGAGGGCCGCCGACGATGGCTGGCGGCTCGTCTTCAATCGGGAGTCGGACGTCTGGGGAACCCAGCGTGATCCGGCAATGGACGTGGAGGAGATCGCGGTCGCGCACGCCTCCGCCGACGAAGCGGCGCCGGAGCTGACGCCACAGCTCCAGGTCGAAGACGGCCGGGGCACCCTCGAGCTCCGGTGGGGCACTCACCTCTGGACGGCAGAGTTCTCGGTCGAGTAACCCTTCCGGAGGAACGGTCCGCGCAGGTGCTGCTCACCCACTCTGGTGCAACCTTCGGAAGAAGGAGAACGAAGATGCGTCGCATCATCGACACGGCTCGCATCGCTGGGCCGTTCGCCGCCTTGCTCGTACTCGTCGTCCCGGTGGTCCACGCTGCCGAACGTGAGGTGCCGATCACCGAGGCCGTCCACACGAAGGACGCCTTCGAGCTGCAGCTGATCTCTGCCCTGCGCGACTTCGTGCCGCACGTGGTGCGCGCCAAGGGAACGCCGGGTCTCAACCTCGCACTGGGCACCAAGGGCCGTCTGATCTGGGAGGCGGGCTTCGGGTACGCCGATGTCGCCACGAAGGCCAGGATGCGGCCGGACACCGTGTACCACTCCGGATCCCTCGGCAAGACGTACACCGCAACGGCGATCATGCACCTGGTCGACCGCGGTGCGATCGCGCTCGAGGACGACATCAACGAGCATCTGCCTTTCGAGGTGCACAACCCACTCGGCGACCGCCCGATCACGGTGCTCGATCTGCTGACACATCGCTCCGGTCTCTCCGGGGGTGGCGCGCGGGGCGTCTGGACGAAGCCCGAGTCGCTCCAGGAAGCGCTGCAGGCGAGCTACGACTCGGACAAGAGCCCGGTGGCGGGCGGGATCACGCCGTTCTGGGTGGCTCCTGTCGGGGCGCGCTTCAACTACTCGAACCCGGGCATCGCCACCCTGGGGCTGATCGTCCAGGAGGCCAACCCCGACGGGCTGTCGTTCTCCGACTACGTGCAGAAGTACGTCATGGACGCGCTCGGCATGGAGCTGTCGCAGTATCCGCCAGCGCAGCACAAAGACTACGTGCGCCCCGACATCTGGCAGAAGATGAGCACCGGCTACGCGCGCATGGGAGGTGCGCTCGTTCCCACCCTGCCGCTGTACTTCAGCCACTACCCCGCGGGCGGCGTGCTCGCCAAGCCCGCGGATCACCTGCGGCTGCTGATGGCGATGAACGCAGGCGGCACCTACAACGGGGTTCAGATTCTGAAGCCCGAGACCGTCGAGGCCATGCTCACGCCGCGGTACGAGGAAGATCCGTTTCCCGGAGCGAACCTCGGGCTCGTGTGGCTCCTGCGCCGCCCCGGGGAGCGCACCTTCTCGGTCAGCCATGCCGGCGGGCACATGTTCGGATGGCGCACCGACGGCTACGCGTGGCCCGAGCTCGACGCCGCCGTCATGATCGCCTCCAACCAGTGGAACCTGCCGGACGATGCGCTCGACATCTCGGCGATCGTGCCGTTCATCGAGAGCTGGCTGCAGTACGCGACGCCCGTGATCCCGGAAGAGCCCGCGTCCGACGAGTGGAGCTGGAAGGTGTCGTACGTCCGGGGAGTGCTCTACGCCGCGATGTTCAAGACCTACGTCGGCATCGAGCCGCCGATGCCGCGGGCGGAGATCGACCGCGCGGTGGAGGCCACACGGACCCTCGACGGCGTGCGGGACGATTGGAGCGAAGAGGGCTTTCGCGCTGGCCTCGACGACGTGCGCAGGGCCGGCTTCGACTACCCGTCCGTGAGCGGCTTCTGGGCGTCGGAGTCGAGCCGGGTCACCCCGCAGGAGGCACGTCAGGCCCTCGAGGAGATGGGGGGCCGGTTCCCGGGAACGGCTACGGTCCTCTTCCCCGCGGTGGCCGGAGCGACCCCACCGCAGTAGCTGCTTCTTGGTCGCCCCGCCGGAGAGCTCCTCTAGCGCTTGGAAGGGCTCCAGTGGGCCAGGGCAAAGAGGCACGAGGAGACGACGAGGGCCGAGGCGGCACATACGTAACCGGCCGCCCACAAAACGCTATGAAGCTCGTACTTGCTGGTGACCCAATCGAAGGGTCTCCAGGCGATTCCGCTCACAAATCCGCCGACCAGCGTCGCCGCCGGAACGAGCAGGTGCAGCAGGCCGATGCGGCGGCGATGGGCCTGATCCGCCTCGAACCAGAGATAGGGAGCGAAGGCTCCGAACGCGACGGTGAGTGCAAGGATGACACTCAAGAAGGTCCCGATCAGCAACGTGCCTCCTACCCCAAAGTAGAGAGTCGAATCTGGGTCGGGTGTGGTCAACGCCTCCATCGCGTTGAAGATGGCGAGGGGGAGCCCAACCAGAGCACCGACCTTTGCAGCGTGGACCACGGCATTGGCGAAGGCGTCGCTCGCATCGGCTTCAGGCTCCCACCAGCGCCTGGTCACTTCTTCGCACCCCGGCGGGCTAAGTGCCCCTACGCCGACGGGCCTTCCACGTGGAAGAGCTTGTTGTAGATGCGCCACTCGCCTTCGGTCTTGAGCAGCGACAGCGTGTCGAGGAAGGTGAGCCCCATGTAGTCGTCGCGCACGCGAGCGACCGCCGTGTCGCCTGCGATCTCGATGGAGAGCACGTCGAGGCGCGCCGGCTCCCCCTTCTCCTGCGGCGACGGCTGCTGGCTCGCGACGAAGCCGGCGAACTGCTGGACGTTCATCTCGGCGAGGCCGTCTTCCATGTAGCCGGTGATCTTCGCGCTCGGGTGGAAGGCCGCGTGAGCCTTCTCGGCGCTCGACTGGTACATGCAGTCGAAGTAGGTCTGCACGGTGCGGCGGATCGCGTCTTCGGTCATGGCTTTCGTCTCCTGGGTCGCCGGCAGGATGTCCTGCTGGATGGGATCGCTGCGAGCGTAGAGGTAGAGTCGTGCGAGACGACCCTGTCCTGCCCTGTCGGCGTCCGAATCATCGTAGCTCGTGGGGGAGATGAGAATGCGCATACTGCTGGTCCTCGCCTCGTTCGTCCTCGCCACCGTCGCCGGTGTGAGCCCTGCGGTGGGCCAGGCCTCGGCGCCGGTTCTGCCGCAGGAGATCCAATGGGGGCCGGCGTCGCCCAAGCTCCCTCCGGGCGCCCAGATGGCGGTCCTCCTGGGCGACCCGGCCGCGCCGGGAGAGCTCTACGTGTTCCGGGCCAAGCTGCCGGACGGCTACATGGTGCCGCCACACACGCATCCGATGGACGAGCACGTGACGGTCATTCAGGGCACGATGACCGTCGGTTTCGGGACCGAGCGTGACCCCAGCCAGATGCAGGAGCTCCCCACGGGCTCGTACGTTCGCCTGCCTGCCGGTGAGCCGCACTACAACCGGATGAAAGGCGAGACCATCCTGCAGTTCCACGGCATCGGTCCGTACGACATCACGTACGTCGATCCTTCGGACGACCCCTCGAGACGCTGACGCCTCTCCGTCTCAGTCGCCGGCCGTCGCGGCCCAGACAGCCTCCGCGATGCCGTCGGCGGCGGGCGGGTCGAGGTTGGCGAGCACGACGACCAGGACACCGCCCTCGATGCGGACCATCGCGTTGAGCCCGGGTCCGCCCCCGGCGAGTGCGGCCCCGATGCCCTGCCAGTCGTGCGTCTCCGGCAGGATCGCGAGCTCCGACGCGACGAGCTTGCCGGCCAGGAGGGCTGCGTACGGTACAGGTCGCGCGCCGTGGAGTAGCTCTTGCCCCAGGGGCCTCCTTTCGCCGGTTCGAGGAAGACGTTCTTGCGCAGGGTGTCGCCGCGACCCCCGCGGGAGTCCATGAACGTGTAGCCCACCGCGACGTTCGGCACGACCTGATCCACCTCGAAGAACCCGGAGTCCGCCATGCCGGCAGCCTCGAAGACGTTCTGGACGACGACCTCCGGGTACGACATGCCGGTGACCTTCTCGATGATGGCCCCCAGCACCGTGTAGCCGTAGTTGGACTACCGGAACGTCTCGCCGGGCTTGCCCAGAAGCGGCTTCGGACCCCAGATCGGAAGGTAGTCGGAGATCTCGCGCAAACGTCCCATCGGGGTCGCGAACCACTCTTCGGTGAAGTAGTCGCCGAGCCCCGAGGTGTGGTCGAGGAGCTGCTGGATGGTGACGCTTTCGCGTACCTCGGCGTTCGGGTAATCGGGGAGGTGGCGGCCCACCGTGTCGGCGAGCGTCAGTTGGTCGCGCGCCGCGAGCTGGTGGATCGCCAGCTTCGTGTAGTCCTTGATGATCGAGCCCACGTCGAAGCGGGTCTGCACCGTGTTCGGAGCGTCGAACTCGCGGCTCGCGAGGCCGTAGGCGCGCTCGAGGAGAACTCCCGAGGGGTCGGCCACCAGCACGACGCCGGCGAACGCTTTCTCTTCGGGGAGCGCCTCGACGTAGGCGTCGAGCTCGCGCGCCCGCTCCTCCCAGCTGGCCGTGCTCCATGCGAGCTCGGGGAGGCCATCCCTCGGACCGTCGCTCGCTTCGATCCGCAGGCTCGTGATGCGATCCGCCGCGTCGGGATCGAACGCGAAGACGAGACGCAGGCGACCCTGGTGCTCGGACACCACGCCGACGCGCAGAGCCTCGTCCTCCATCACGCCGTAGACCTCGAGGCGGCCCAGCTCGGTGCGCATCTGGCGGTACTGCTCCTCCCAGCCCGGCCGCTCAGCGGTGTGGTCCTGACGGAACGCCGCCATGGTCTGTTCACCGCCGTTGAACGCCTCCACCCAGGCGAGCGCCGTGCGCTCGGACAGCGACTGGGCGAGCGCAACCGTGGGAGCCAGTGCGAGGAGAGCGGCGGCGAGCGCGAGCTGCCGCGGCAGGAGTCGGGCCGGGTCGAGGGAGCGAGTCATCGAGATCCTCCGGTAGAAATCACCCGAAGAACGCCCTGCGCCGACCGGAGTTCCCTCCCCGAGTGCTAGTGCATCGTTCGGCCACCGGTCACCAGGAGGTGCTCTGCCGTGACGTAGGAGGCCTGCGGGCTCGCGAAAAAGGAGACAGCGTGGGCGATCTCCTCGGGCTCCGCGAAGCGCCCGAGGGGGATCGTGGCGAGGTTCTGCTGCTTGCGTTCCTCTGGGAAGGCGTCGAGCGCCGCCGTGCGTGTCACGCCGGGGCAGACCGCGTTGACGGTGATGCCGTAGCGCGCCACCTCACAGCCCAGGGAGCGCGTGAATCCCAGGAGGCCGGCCTTGGCGGCCGTGTAGTCGGTCATCCCGAAGTTCGCTCGAAAGGCCATTTCCGAGGAGGTGTTGATGATCCGGCCGTACCTCGCCTCGATCATCGTGGGGACGACCTCGCGACAGCAGTCGGTGGCCTGGCGCAGATTCAGAGTCACCATGTGGTCCCACTGCTCGTAGCCCGACTTCGGGAAGGTGCGTAGCCGTGTCTGCGTGCTTCCTCCTGCATTGTTGTGGAGGATCTGCACTTCGCCCAGATCGCTTCGGACGCGTGCGAAAGCCTCGCGGATCTGCTCACGCTCCAGCAGATCCACTGGGACGGTGGCGCACCTGCGGCCTTCGCCCCGGACGGTCTCGGCGGTGGCCTCGAGGCCGCCTGCGTCGATGTCGAGAACGGCGACGTCGGCGCCGTCCTGCGCCAGGCGGATCGCGGAGGCGCGACCAATTCCGGACGCGGCTCCGGTGACGACGGCGTTCATCCCTTTCAAGCTCATGGCAACACCTCGGGTCGGGGTTCGGATGTCCGCGGACCGGGGCTCGCGGTGCGCGGCTCAGGTGGCCAGCGAGTCTCTCACTTCGGTTGCGGCAGGAGCATCTGCTCCATGGCCTCGATGAAGGCCTGTCGGCTGGGAGACTGGTCGATCAACCCGCTCAGGCGCTCCGCGTCGGCCCCGACCGGGTTGTGCACGGGAACCTCGTCGGCCGTGACGCACTCGTAGATCTTGTCGGCCACCTCCTGCGGATTCTGTGGGTCTCCCCCTGCCAGGACGTTCTGAAAGTGATCTCGAAGGCGCGCGGAGTGCTCCGCCAGCTGCGGGTCACCGGCCTCGATGTAGTTGTCGGTGTTCGACGTGAACGCGGTGGTCAGGTAGGCGCCGGGCGCAACCGACACGATGCGAATGCCGAGGGGCTTGTATTCGAGCGCCAGCGCCTCCGTCAGGCCCTCCACCGCGAACTTCGACGCCGAGTAGACCGAGTTGCCGAGGAGCCCCATGAGTCCGGCCATCGACGTGACGTTCACGATGCACCCGGCGCCGCGCTCGCGCATGCCGGGGAGGGCTTGGCGCATGACGTTCATGAGACCAAAGACATTGGTCTCGAAGAGGTCGCGCACCGAAGAGTCGGGGGACTGTTCGAAGAGAGCGTTGCTGCCGTAGCCGGCGTTGTTGACGACGGCCACGATCGGTCCGAGCTCTGCCGCGCCGGCGTCGAACGCGGCGGCGATGCTGGCCGGGTCCTGTACGTCGAGAGCCGTGACGAGAATGCCCGGAGTGTCGACGAGCTCGGTCTCCTTCTCGGGAGAGCGCATCGTCGCGACGACGTTCCAGTCGTTCGCAGCGAAGGTCTGGGCGGTGAGCTTGCCGAAGCCACTGGAGCATCCGGTGATGAGAACGGTGGGGCGATCGGTCATGGGGAGTCTCCTTCTGCGTGCCTCCGGCACGCCTCGGTACTGAACGCGAATCCGAATTCAGATTTGGTTCTAGTGTACTGATCCCATCGTGCCTGGAAAAGCCCTGGGGCTGAACGCTCGTACATGCTTTGACAGTTATATGACGTATCTGGCATGTTAAGGCTCATGACGACGACGTTCGAGCTTCTGGCCGAGCCCACGAGGAGGCGTCTTCTGGACGAGCTCCGACAGGGGGAGAGCTCGGTGGGAGCGCTCGTCGAGCGTCTGCAGATGAGCCAGCCTGCCGTCTCGAAGCACCTGCGCGTGCTGCGTGACGCCGGCTTCGCGTCGGTGCGTGTCGACGCGCAGCGTCGCATCTACCGTCTGGAGCCGATGGCGCTCAAAGAGGTCGACGACTGGCTCGCGCCCTACCGCACGTTGTGGGAAGAGCGGCTCGATGCCATGGAGCGCACTCTCGACACACTGGAGGACTGAGCATGGACGCACGGATCGACAAGGACGGCTCGCAGCTTCTTCTTCGCGTGGAGCGGCGCCTTCGGCATCCGCCGGCCAAGGTGTGGAGGGTGCTCACCGAGCGTGAGCTCCTGAAGCAGTGGTTCCCGTCGGACGTCGAAGGCGAGTGGCGAGTCGGAGCCGAGCTCCGGTTCGAGTTCCTCCACGGGGAAGGAGAAGGCCTCACCGAGGAGCAGATGCGCGGCGAAGTTCTCGAAGTGGAGGTGGGGCGGCTCCTCGCCTTTCGCTGGGGCGACTCGGTGATCCGCTGCGAGATCGAGGCCGACGGCGACGGCTCCATCTTCCGTCTTTCGGAGACCCTGATCGATGCCTCCTGGGGTGCGCGCAACGCCGCAGGCTGGGAGATGTGCATCGAGAACATGGAGCTCCTGTTCCAGGGCGCCTCCATCGCGAAGTTCGCCTGGGACGTCTGGCGACCGAAGTTCCGCCGCTACAAGAAGAAGTTCGAGCCGGTCTTCGGCCCGCAGGACGAGCCGCCCAAGTCGGTCCGTACCGAGTAGCGGATCGCGTGCGTCAGGCCCTCAGGAGCTCGCCTTCGAGTCGCAGCGCCTCTTCGGGAACTCCGTGTCTGCGTGCCAGATCACACGCGGCGGTCCAGTCGTCGGCAGGGTTGCTCGCCATGAACGAACGGAGGGCCAGAGCGCGGGCCTGATCGCAGGGGCCGTCATTCTGCTCGAAGAGCTGGGCGGCCCGCTCGAGGCTCGCCAGTGCGGCCGCGACGTCGCCCGCGCGGTGCTGCCAGAGCGCGCGTGCGTGGAGGTTCTCCGCGGTGCGGAAGTGCGCCGCGTTCTCTTCCGCGAGCGCCGCGTGCCGGTCGAGAAGCTCTCGGAGCTCGTCGTCGCTCGCGCCGGCGAGGGCTCGGGCGTCGGCGAACTTGGCTCCGTGCATCAAAAAGAGCCCGAGCGAATCCGACTCCGCGGCGTAGTCGAGGGCCTCGCGTGCCACCACGCCGGCACGCTGCTTCTGGCCCGCTCGGAGCAAGCTGGGACGAGGTAGGCCCGAGCCGTGATCGAGTGTCCGATGAGGGCCGCCTCGTCAGCCTCTGCGACCACGGCCTCGATCTCTTGGATGGCTCGGGCCACGTCGCCACGCTCGAAGTGGCAGCAGGCCAAGCCGATCCGGTAGAAGAGCACGAGGCGCCCCTCGCCGAACCGGTCGCAGTCGACCAGCGTCGACCGGAACATCTCTTCCGCTTCATCGATGCGCCCCATGTGCATCAGCGCGTAGGCCCTGAACCTGGACCACAGGAGGCGCTCGCCCGCGTGGACGCGATTTGCGATGCGCTCCTCTTCTTCGCCGTGCTCGATGGCGCGCCGCCAGAAACCCTGGTAGATGGCGTTCTCCTGCAGGAACTCGTGGCCAAAGGCCTTGCCGATGAGAATGCCGTGCTCGTCTCCGAGAGCAATCGCCCTCTCGGCGGCCGCATCGGACTCCTCGAAACGGCACAGGTGCTGCAGCGTGCCCGAGCAGAACGAGAGGATGCGGATCAACTGGTACCGGTCGCCCGACCCCTCCACCAGCTCCAGGGCCTCCTCGTAGCCCGTGGCGGCCTCGGCCAACCGGCCCTCGAGGTGGAGGTAGCGTGACCAGGCGGTCTGCGCCAAGGCCCAGGAGCCGGGCGCGGTGCCCTGGTCGAGCGTCTCGAGGGCCGCCTGGGCGAGCTCCTTCCCTCGCGGGTCACCGCTGGTTGCGTAGACCTCGGCGGCTTTGGCCTGGACCTCGGCGATTCGCTGCGTGTCGCTGCCGAGCTCCAGCGCGCGCTCGTAGTGCGACGTACTCGCTTGGATGTCGCCCCAGCTGTAGAGAATGTCGCCGAGGCGTTCTTCGACCTCGGCGCGCAGGGCGTCGTCTCCCATCTTCGTGGCGCACTCGAGCGCATCCTCCAGCATGCCGACGGCCTCGCTGTAGGCGAACATCTGGCGTGCCGCCTCGGCGGCCTCGCGCGCGAACCGGAAGCCGTTGTCCGCATCGCCGCTCGCGACGAAGTGGTAGGCGAGGTCCTCCACGCGCACCCGCGGATCTTTGCCCCGCAGCTCGAGGAGGCCGGACGCCACCCGCGCGTGAATGCGCCGCCTTCGTACTGGGTTGAGCTCCTCGTAGAGAGCCTCGCGGATCTTGTCGTGGCTGAACGCATACGCCGTGCCCTGGGTCGCAGCGACGATCTGCGCCGCCTCGGCCTCGTCGAGGCAGTCGAGCAGCGTGTCCTCGTCGAAGTCGGACACCGAGGCAAGCTCTTCGAAGTCGAAGGTCTTGCCCAGCACGGCCGCGCGCATCAGCGTCGACCGGCACGGCTCCGAGATGCGTGAGATGCGGCTCGAGATGGCGGAGCGCAGGGAGCTGGGGAGCGTGATGCCACTCGTGCGACGCTGTCGCCACAGCGATCCCTGACGGACCAGCCGACCGTCGGCGACGAGCGCCTTGACGATCTCCTCCACGAAGAACGGGTTGCCTTCGGTCTCCCGGTGTAGCGACTCCACGAGATCTTTGGGCAGCTGGTCCTGACGCAGCAGCGCGCGGAGCAGGTCCGCCGTCTGCTCCTGGTCGAGGCGCTCGAGCCGGATGTGGGTGGCGAGCCCCTCGCTCTGCCACTGCGCAATGGCCTTCGCGAACGGATGGGTCGCCTGGAGCTCGGCTCCACGGTGAGTAGACACGAAGAAGATGCGCCCCAGAGTCGGTTGCCGCAGCAGCGCCTGCAGGAGCGACACCGTACCGTGGTCGGACCACTGCATGTCGTCGAGGTACACGAGGAGCTTCCGGCCCTCGGCGAGGCGACGGAGGAATCTCGAGACGGCGTCGAAGAGGCGGATCCGCTCCTCCTGGCCCTCGCCCTCGGCGTGCTCCTCGAAGGGGCCGAGGCGCGCCGCGATCTCCGGTGCCAGCCGACTCAGGGGCGCCGCCGTGTCTCCGAGCATCACCTCGAGCTGGCCGTCGCTCTCCTCGGCGACGTACTGTCCCAGAGCCTGCACGAAGGGCAGGTACGGCATGACCGCCTCGTTCTCGTAGCAGTCTCCCGTGAGGACCGTGGCCCCGTCGAGTCGCGCGGCGGCAACAACTTCGCGGGCCAGGCGCGACTTGCCGATCCCGGGCTCCCCGGAGACGAGGGCAATGTGGGGGCGCTCGCGCTCCTGGTGCAGCAGCGTCAGGAGCTGCTCGAGGGGGCCTTCGCGGCCGATGAGGCGCCCCCGTACGAGCCCACCCAGCGCCGTGCTCTCCGCTGCCCCGGTGCCCGAGGCGTCTCTTGCGAGCTGCTCGAGGGCCTGAAGCGCCATCTCCGCGCTGGCAAATCGGGCTTCCGGCTGCTTCTCCAGGAGCCTGAGAATCAGCTGGCTGAGATCTTCCGAGACGTCGGCCACCGCGCTGGGTGGGCTGACCGGTGCGTGGATGTGCTGTGAGACAAGAGCGAGTGCGTCGTCCCCTTCGAAGGGTGTCCGGCCCGTCACCCAGAGGTAGAGCATGGCTCCGAGCGAGTAGAGGTCGGCGCGCCCGTCGACCTTCAGGCCGAGGGCCTGCTCGGGTGCCATGAAGGTCGGCGTGCCGATGATCGCCCCGGGTGCGGTCAAGCGCTCGACCCCGGCGGCCAGCGCGATCCCGAGGTCGGAGACCTTGACCGTCCAGCGGGTGGGGTCGTCGCTGCGCTCGCCCGATGCGAGCAGTACGTTCGACGGTTTGAGATCGCGGTGCACGATGCCCGCGTCGTGCGCGTGCTGCAGCGCACGACAAACCTGCTTCGCGGCTTCGATCGCGTGGCCGACGCTCGGGGGTGGTGTCTCGCTGAGGGTTCCTCCCTCGAGGCACTCCATGACGAGATAGGGGGTCTCGGCCTCTTCACCGAAGTCGTAGATGGAGACGATGTTGGGGTGGTTGAGTGCGGCGGCTGCACGTGCCTCGCGCAGGAAGCGCTGGCGGCTGCCGTCGTCGAACGCCTGGTGCGCCAGCTTGACGGCCACGCGGCGCGCGAGCTTCTCGTCGTCCGCCTCCCAGACCGCGCCCATACCGCCCCGCCCGAGTGAGCGCACCAGGCGATAACGCCCCAGGGTCTCGCCCGGTGCTCGCTTCGTCGAGGTCGCGTTTCGAAACCAGTCGAGCGCGGCCCCGGTCCGGGCGTCGAGAAGGCCCGCCGTGGGCTCCTCGTCGAGGAGGCTCTGGAGCCGGCGTGCCTGGTCCGGGCTCTCCCGGGTCAGTCGCTCGATCAGCGCCCCGGAGCTGACCCGGCTCGAGGGAGCGGGCCTGCTCGAGCAGGTCGTGATCGGACTTCGGTTCGGACATGCGCGGCGGGTCGCTCGTTGAGGGTGGACCCTCGCAGTCTAGGAGATCCGTGCGTCAGGTCGGAGGCCCATCCGACCGTGAGCCTCGGTCGAACTCTCTACCGAACACACTTCGGGAGGCCCCATGCTCGACTTCCTTCGCCGCGATCCCGTCAAGAACCTGGAACGCCTGCACGCGCGCAAGCTCGAAGAGGCCCTGGCAGCACAACGCGCCGGCAAGCTACCGACGTTCGCCCGGCTCACGGCCGAAGCCGAGGAGCTGGAGCGCAAGATCGACGAGGCGCGTCGCTAGAGCCGCGGCGCCTCGTCAAGCGGCGGGGTCCGGCTCCTGCTCGAGCTGCGCTGGCCCGGCCTCTGCGAAGAACCTCGAGATCTGCTTTCCCTGGAGGAGGTCGACGGCGATGTGCAGAGCCATGGGAATCCAGATCGAGCCGCTCCAGATGTAGAGAGCCACGAACAGCGCGGACGCGGCGAGGAGCTCCGGCACGTTCGACAGGCCCTGGTAGCTGTGCGCCAGGGTGAAGGCGACGACGGTGGCAGCCGCCGCGATCCAGAGGCCCCAGTACGTCTGGAAGTACCACAGGAGGAAGGCGCGGTAGAGGATCTCCTCGGTGACTCCCGCGTTGATTGCGGTGAGCCGGTACCACCGCCGCTCGCGGGGCGTTTGGGCCATGAGCGTGCGAACCGACTCCATCCTCTGCGCGACGTAGTCGGCACTCACCTTGCCCTGCTCGATGGCGAGGCCTTGAAGGCGTGTGAAGCCGAGGACGGCAGCCGCCAGGATCAGGCTTCCCCAGAATCCTCGGTGCAGCTCGAAGGTGAAGCCGAGCGCGCTCCACTCGCGACCTGTCCACAGCCAGATTCCGAGGACACCCAGCGCCATCACGAGGGTGCTGAGAATCGTCTCGCGGTAGCCGGCCACGCGGGCGGGCTCTCCGCGCTCGTCCACTTCCCGGACCCAGCGGGGGTAGGTGAGCGCGCCGTATGCCGGAAAGGCCACGGAGCAGAGGAAGACGAGGAAGTGGTCGAAAGGCAGAGGTGAAACGCTCATTGTTCAATTGTATGTGAATAATCGCCTTCAAGTGAACATTAAACTTCTCCGGTCTTCTGCTTCCGCAGCGCGGCGGGTCTTCCTCGGCCCTGGTGGCCGTCGCCCCGGGTTGCCGCGCCGCGACTAAGATCGGCCGATGCCGCGAACCTCCAAGAAGCGCGCGTGGGAACAACCAGTCGAGTACCGCGTCGAGGATCCCGCGCAGCTCAAGGCGCTGTCGCATCCTCTACGCCAGCGCATCCTGGAGCAGCTCACCCGCGAGCCGCGAACGACGAAGCAGGTCGCCGAGCGCCTCGGCGAGAAGCCCACGCGCCTCTATCACCACGTCGCCACCCTCGAGCGTGTGGGCCTGGTGCGCCTGGTCGAGACCCGGCAGAAGCGGGGCACCACGGAGAAGTACTTCCTGTCGGTCGCCCGGAGGATCGTCGTGGAGCCGAGTCTCTTCCTGCAGGACGCCGGAGAGGCGGCGCAGGCGGCTGCCGGCGCCAACATGATCGACACCTTGTTCGATCAGATCCGCGCCGAAGTGAAAGACCACTTGGCCACGAACCAGAGCACCGATGCGGAGGAGGCCGAGGGCATCTTCGCCTGCACGGAGATCGACGTGTCTCCAGCGCAGATGAAGAAGCTCACGCAGCAACTGCTCGAGATCGCGAGTGACCTGCCCGAGAGCGAGGGGGGCGTCGCGTACCGTTTCCTGCTCGGCTTCTACCCCATGCGGGAGCCGGAGAAGACCCAAGCGAAGCCGCGCACGAAGCGCAAGGAATGAGCCCGAACCGGGCGTTGATCCGGACCGCGGTCTCTCGCACCCGACGGACCGCGTGCCGCAGCCGGGCGGCTTCGTCGTGAGCATCGGCTCGAACCAAAGAGCCTTCGGGGCGCCCGAGAGCGAGCTAGAATGGCCGCTGAGACTCGGTCGCCTCGAAAGGACTCCCAAGGCATGCACCACGCTTCTGAGCCTCGAAGGCTCCTTGCTGCGCTCTTCCTGCTCGTCGCAGCATCGACGACCACGACACGCGGATCCGAAAGCTCCGACCGCGACGAAACGCTCCGCCCGTGGCGGTTTCCCGAAACGGATGCGGTCGCGAGCTCGCTCGAGCAGCGCGCCGCCGAGCAGAAGCTGAAGAGCCTGGCTGCTCTCTCAGTGGCAGCCGACTTCACCTTTCGCGACCAGGTGGTGGAGTCGGGCATCGACTTCGTCCATCGGATCGTCGAAGACGGTGGCCGCTACTACAAGATGAGCCACTGGGATCATGGCAACGGCCTGACCGTGGCCGACGTCGACTCGGACGGTCTCCCCGATCTGTACTTCCCGAATCAGATCGGTGCCAACGAGCTCTGGCGGAATCTCGGAGGCGGACGGTTCGAGAACTGGACCGAGAAGGCCGGGGTCGCGATGGCGGATCGGATCAGCGTGACCGCTGCCTTCGCCGACGTCGACAACGACGGCGACCCCGATCTGTTCGTCACGACGGTGCGGCAGGGAGTGGCCCTCTTCGAGAATCTCGGGGAAGGCGTGTTCCGCGATCGGGCGGACGTCGTGGCGCTCCAGCAGGTACCGGGCCACGCCTCGGCACCGGTCTTTTTCGACGTCGACCTCGATGGCCGGCTCGATCTCCTCCTCGTGGCCGTCGGCTCGTACACGACCGACGAGCGGGGTGCCGGGGGCTACTACGTCGGCCGAGACGACGCCTTTGCCGGCCACCTCTTCCCGGAGCGCGCCGAGCGCTCGCGCATCTACCGGAACCTCGGAGACTGGAAGTTCGAGGACGTCTCCGACGCGCTGGGCTTTCGCGACGAGAGCTGGTCGGGTGACGCGCTCATCACGGATGTCGACCTGGACGGCTACCCCGACGTCTATCTCCTCAACATGCAGGGCGACGACCACTTCTGGCGCAACGACTCCGGCAAGAAGCTGGTCGAGGAGAGCGCCACCTACTTTCCTCGCACGTCCTGGGGGTCGATGGGAGCGGTGCTGCTCGACCACGACGGGAACGGTGCCCTCGACATCTACGTGACCGACATGCACTCGGACATGAGTGAAGAGGTGGGGCCGGAGCGCGAGGCGCTGAAGTCGCGCATGCAGTGGCCGGAGTCGCAGCTCCAGGGTGGCGCGAACAACCTCTTCGGCAATTCCTTCTTCGTGAACCAGGGCGAGGGGAAGTTCGAGGAGGCCTCGGATCGCCTCGGAGTGGAGACGTACTGGCCCTGGGGGGTCAGCAGCGGTGACCTCAACGCCGATGGCTGGGAAGATCTTTTCGTCACCTCCAGCATGAACTTCCCGTGGCGCTATCAGGTGAACAAGACCCTGCTCAACAACGCGGGCGAGGGCTTCGTCGAGGCCGAGTTCCTGCTGGGCATCGAGCCGCGCCTGGGGGGGCATACTTACGCCCCCTGGTTCGAGCTCGACTGCAATGACTCGGTGGTGGACCGACGCCACGTGCTGTGCGGGCAGCGACCCGGGCAGCAACTGCTGATCGAGGGCACGCTCGGAAGCAGGGCTTCCGTGGTGGTCGATCTCGACGCGGACGGCGATCAGGACATCGTGACGTCCAACTTCAACTCCGCGCCGCAGGTGCTCCTGAGCGACCTCGCGCAGACGAAGAAGCCGCGCTGGCTCGAGGTCGAGCTTCGCGGGACCCACAGCAATCGGGATGGCTTCGGGGCGCGGATCGAGCTGGTCGTGGGTGACCGCACTCTCGTGCGCTATCGCAACGGCAAGGTCGGCTACCTCTCCCAGGGGTCCACCCACGAGTACTTCGGCCTGGGCGACGCGAAGAGGGCGCAGGAGATCCGCGTTCAGTGGCCTTCCGGATGCTCGCAGGTGGTTGCAGGTCCTCACCGGAGCGGCCGCCTCGTGACCGTCACCGAAAACTGCGGCTCGAGAGCTACGCAGCCGCGGTCTGCGCCGTAGCGAAGGACGTCCCGCAGCCTTCTGTCAGGCCGCGGGCCCCCGCTCGCCCTCCCGGTCGAGAAACGCGAAGGCGTTGTCGATCTGGAGGTGGCTGCCGACGAGCACCAGGCAGTCGCCGGGCTCGAGAACGAGGTTCGCGTCCGGATTGGTGTGCGACTCCTCTCCGCGTACGACCGCGATGACGCTCGCACCCGTCTCGCGCCGGAGGTGCAGCTCGGCCAGCGACGCGCCGGCCGCGCGGGCGCCGCTCTCGACGCGGTAGAGGTCGGTCGTTCCGGCCTCGAGCGCCTCGATCACCTTCTCCGAGACGCCCGAAGCCGCCTTGGGCACGCGCAGCATCTGGTAGTCGTCGCCGCGGAGTGCCCGCGTCTGGGCGCGAAGGACGTTGCGGGGCACGTGAAAGTGCTGCAGGACCCGGGTGAAGATCTCGATCGCCGTCTCGAACTCCTCCGCGATCACGTCGTCGGCGCCCAGGTCGCGCAGGACCTCGATCTCGGAGACGGCATTGGCGCGGGCGATGATGTCCACTCCGGGGTTGAGCTCCCGCGCGAGCTGGATCGCGCGCCGCGCCGCCGCCTGATCGGAGATCGCGAAGACGATGACGGCGGCGTGCTCGATGCCGACGTGCTCGAGGATCTCCCGCCGCGACACGTCGCCGTAGACGATGTGGCGCCCTCGCGCCCTCTCCTGCCGCACGACCTGGCCATTCAGCTCTACTGTGACGTGCCGGACAGACGCCTGTGCGAGGACCTCGGCGACGAGGCGGCCACCCTGGCCGAAGCCGCAGACGATGACGTGGTTCTTCGGCTCGTTGCTCGGTGCCTCGGCGGCTTCGATCCCTGGCCCCAGGCGCTCGGCGATTGCCCGGCTCAGGCCCGGTGCAAAGCGAACGAGCAGCGGAGTGACGAGCAGCGTGACAACCGACGCGGCGAGGAGCGTCTGGAACAGGCCGTCGTCGAGCAGCTGTTGCTCGCGGCCGAGCTCGATGAGGACAAACGAGAACTCGCCGATCTGCGCGAGGCCGAGGCCGGCGATCAGCGCGATGCGCAGCGGATAGCGGGCGCACAGGGTCGCCACGGTCGCCGCGCCGGCCTTGAGGAGGATCAGACCGGCGGCGACCGCAACGAGGAGGCTCCAGTTGGCGGCGGCGAACTGCAGGTCGACCAGCATGCCGATCGAGACGAAGAAGACGCTCGCGAAGACGTCCCGGAACGGGACCATGTCCGAAACCAGCTGGTGTGCGTACTCGCTCTCGGAGACGAGGAGCCCGGCCACGAAGGCGCCGAGCGCCAGCGAGAACCCCAGGCTGTAGGTGAACCACGCGAGCGCCATGCAGGTGGTGAGGCCGGTGAGCACGAAGAGCTCGCGCACCCGCGCGCGACCCACCTGGTGCAGGAGGATGGGAACCACGAAGCGGGCCGCCGCGATGACCAGCAGGACCACCAGGAACGAGGCGGCGAGACGCAAGGCCAGCTGCCGTGGGGGTACCGAGCTGGTGCCCGCGAGCAACGGCGTGATCACGACCAGGGGGACGATGAGGAAGTCCTGAAAGAGGAGGATCCCGAGCACCGTCCTGCCTTGCGGTGTGCGCATCTCGCGGCGCTCGCCGTAGAGCTTCAGCACGACCGCCGTGCTCGAGAGAGCCACGGTGAGCGAGACGAAAAGCGCCGTGCGCCAGCCTTCGAGAAGGGGAAGCGCCACGGCGAAGGCCAGCGAGGCCGTCAGCAACGACT
Source organism: Candidatus Multivoraceae bacterium (assembly GCA_965223385.1). Lineage (GTDB taxonomy): Bacteria > Acidobacteriota > Thermoanaerobaculia > Multivoradales > Multivoraceae > JBCCLJ01. Next base: position 586,232 of record CBDCWR010000007.1, read on the forward strand.
GCGCACCGCCACCGACGAGGAACGGCGCGCGGAGTGAGCGCAGCTGGCTCAGGTCGAGCTCGAGGCCGATGATGAAGAGCAGGAGGACGACGCCGATCTCGGCGAAGACCTCGACCTTCTCCACGTCGGGAATCAGCTGGACTCCCGACGGCCCGACCAGCATGCCGGTGAGGATGAGCCCGATGAGTGCAGGGATGCGTGCGCGCGCCGACACGAAGACCACCGCGACGGCGGAGGCCATGAGCACCACGGCGTCGCGTAAGAACGCGTCGAGGTGAAGAGAGTGCGCGGGGTCCATCGGAGTCGAGACTAACCCCGGTGGCGGAGCGCCGCGGTTGGCGCGTCCTCACGGCAATGTGGTGGCACGGACCGAAAACGGGCGCACCTCGCGCCTGGGCGAGGTGCGCCGATGCGGCCTACGGCTCGATGTTGCGCGGGAGGGGGTTGCGACGCCACTCGCCGTACATGAGCTCTTCGACGAACTCGACACAGCGGAAGTCCATGAGGCGCGCGTTCTCCTCCATGCGTCGGTAGAGCGGGAACTTGATCTTCCATGGCCGTGTGAACGTCACCGGGTCCTCGATGGTGGCTTCGTACTCGATGTGGTTCGGCCCCATCATCGTCCAGCGCTCCGTCACCACCATCTGGTCGCTGTGGTGGTTGCCGGCTCGGTCGAACCAGGTGCGGTCGTTCTGCCCCGTGACCTTGACGACGAAGGTGTCGCCGTCCCAGGTGCCGTGCGACCAGCCCATCCAGGAGTCGACCGGCGCCGGGCCGGGGTCTTCCGTGTAGATGTCGCGCACGGCGTTGGCGTACTCGTACGCGATGAAGAAGTCGTTCTGGTTCTGGAAGATCTGGAAGGGGTACGGCATGTAGTTCGCCCGCGGGACCCCGGGCAGATAGCAGAAGATCTCGGGATCGCGATCGATCCAGTTGGCGAAGTTCTCCTGCTTCTTCTTCAGGCCCTCTTCGGTGTACGGAATCTTGGTGTCGCCGTCGAGGATGCCCATGCCTCCCGGAACCGCGCCGACGGCCCCGAGGTAGAGCGTCTTGACCGCGGGCAGTGGCCCGTGAGGTCCTTCGCGCAGCTGGAGCGAATGGCGCGCCATGTGCGGCTCGATGTCGTAGTGCGCCGAGCCGATGGCCTGCCAGATGCCGTTGAAGTCCGGTTTGCCGTTCGCAAGGCGGGGAATGTCGTTCTGCGCGTTCAGAACGGTGGCAAAGAAGAGCGCCATGAGAGCCATGGCGACGCGGATCGCACGTGGTTCCATCTGTATCTCCTTCGTCAGGAAGTTCTGCGGAAAGCGCCCCAATGCGCGGTTCAGCATGGAATAGATCTTAGTGTAATCGAGGCAGATACTCAAGATCTCTTGACAGAAATGAGAGATCTGCTACTCTTGTTATCAGAAATAGGCCGGGTGTTTTCGGACACCCGGCGATCGAACCTTCAAATGGAGGAACTCAATCGATGTCCTTGACCGAGAAGATCAAAGACTCCGTTGACTCCCTCCGCTCCGAGGTCCGTGAGCTCAGAGATCAGATTGCGGGCCTGGTGAGCCGGAAGAGTCGAGAAGATCAAGCACTGGCTCCCGCACCGAACGAGACCGAAAGTGTCGCGCGGTGGGTGTGGCCGGGGTGGCCCCACGTCGACGTGCGCGAGACCGACCGAGCGCTCAAGGTCTCTGTGGATCTTCCGGGTCTGCAGCGAGACGACGTCGAGATTCACGTGGAGCAGAACCGCCTCATCCTGAGCGCGAGCCACTCCACGGATCGGCACGTGGAGGACGAGGGCTGGGTGCGTCGTGAGCGCGTCAGCGGACGTTTCGTGAGGACGTTGCGTCTGCCGGCGCCGGTCGCTCCGGACGACTGCGCCGCAACGATGAACGATGGCGTTCTGCGTCTCGAGCTCTCGAAGCTCGACTCGGGTCGGTCTTCACGCCGCATCCAAGTCGCCTGACGCTTCGAACTGCGCGTCGTCGAGACCCTCCGGCTCGCACCGATGCAGAGAACCGCCGGGCGTCGCGTTCAGCTGTCGCGCGCGGCGGCACGGCCGGGTCGCCGGAGCCCACTCAACCCAACAGATCATTGGAGACAACTCAGATGTTTCAGAATCTCTCGTGGAAATCCGCCCTTCTTTCTGCGCTGGTGGCGGCCGTCACGGCGACTCTCGTCATGGCCGCCGATTCCCGACCCGACCCAGTGACTGCGACAAGCCAGAGCGTCGCACTGACCTCGCCCTACACGAGCGCGCTGAATCTCCAGCCGCTTGTTCTCGCGAGTGCGGTCGATCAGAAAGCCGCCCGTGAAGGCGTGGCCGACGCAACGCGCCTTTCCGCAGCGTTCGAGCACGTCGCCGACGTGATTCGGCCGTCGGTGGTCAGCGTTCGCGTGACGGCCAAGCCGAACCCGCAAGCTCTGAGGCGTGCCCCTTCACCGCTCTTCGACTTCTTCGGGGACCGCCTCGGGCCGTTCGGCCAGTTTGGGCAGCCCCCGGTGCGTCAGGGCGCGGGGACCGGCTTCGTGGTGTCCGAGGACGGATACATCCTCACCAACAATCACGTGGTCGACCAGGCGACCGAGGTCGAGGTCGAGCTCGGCGGCAAGATCTTCCAGGCCGAGGTCGTCGGCAGTGATCCGCAGACCGACCTGTCGGTGCTCAAGATCGACGCCGACGGACTGGTGCCCGTGACCTTTGGCAGCTCCGACGAGCTTCGCGTGGGTCAGTGGGTGGTGGCCGTCGGGGACCCGTTTGGTCTTGCCGAGTCGATCACGGCGGGAATCGTCAGTGCCAAAGGGCGGTCCCGGGTGGGTCTCACCGACTACGAAGACTTCATCCAGACAGATGCTGCGATCAACCCGGGCAACTCCGGGGGTCCTCTCGTCGACCTTCATGGGCGAGTGGTCGGAGTGAACACCGCGATCGCGAGTCGAAGCGGTGGCTACCAGGGGATCGGCTTTGCGATCCCGTCCGATCTGGCCACGTCGGTCATGGACGATCTCATCTCCGATGGGCGCGTCGTCCGGGGCTGGCTGGGCGTCACGATTCAGGATCTCGACGAGGATCTCGCCCGCTCCTTCGACCGCGAGGATCCCTCCGGCGCCCTGGTCGGCGACGTGCAGGACGCAAGCCCGGCGGACAAGGCCGGCCTGCAAAGCGGCGACATCGTGCTCGAGTACGACGGCCGGGCCGTGGAGGACACCAACCAGCTCCGCCTCCTCGTCGCGGCCACGAAGCCGGGTGAGAGGGTGGCCCTCGACGTCTTCCGCGACGGTCGCCGCAAGCAGCTCGAGGTGAAGATCGGCGAGCTCGAAGCCACCGACGCGGGCTTCGCCGGGTCGGGAGCGGGCAGCTCCGAGGTAGACCTCGGCATGAGCTGGCGCACCCTCACCGACGAGATCGCCGGGCAGCTCGGTTACGAGGTGAATCCGGGTGGCGTCGTGCTCACCAACGTCACGCCGTTCTCCGCGGCGTCGAAGGCCGGCTTGCGCGCGCGCGATGTCGTCCTGGCAGTGGGCGGCGAAGAGGTGACCGACGCGCGAGAGTTCACGGCTCTCATCGGCGGAGCGGACCTCGAGCGTGGTGTCCGGCTCACCGTGCTGAGCTCCGGCAGCCAGAGGTTCGCCTTCTTGCGAGGATGACCCTTTCGCTTCCGGCGACGCCAGGTGCTCGCTCCTCGTGGGAGCCGCCCCGGCGCCGCCATGCCCGACACGGGCAAATCGACGAAACCGGAGGAGCCCGAGCTCCTCAGAGAACGAACGAAAACGATGCAAGAGGAGGAACAGATGAACACTGCGATGACAACGACTCTTCCGATGGTGCAGCGACACACCGGCACGCCCTTCGATCGCTTCTTCAACGAATTCGTGAATCGGTCGTGGAACGACGGCAGAGGCGAGACGCTCGGTTCGTACAAACCGGCCGTCGATGCCTATGAGACCGCGGAGGGGCTCCACTTCGTAATGGACGTTCCGGGTCTGAGCAAGGACGACCTCGACCTGTCGTTCGAGAACGGCGTTCTCACCATCGCTGGCGAGCGGAAGCCCGCATGGGAGCCGAAGGGAATGACGCTCCATCGCAACGAGCGTTTCCACGGTCAGTTCTCGCGCAGCTTCTCGCTGCCGCAGGGCGTCGATCTCGACAAGATCGAGGCGAAGTTCGAGAACGGAGTGCTCTGGATTCACGTTCCGAAGGGCGAGCAGCTGCGCGCCAAGAAGGTAGACATCCAGTAAGGAACCGTCCGTCCGGTGGCTCGGCGCTGTGGCGCCGGGCCGCCGCGACTTCGAGCGACTGCCTGCAGCGGCCTTCCTCCCAGGCTCGATCCGAAGCCTCTGTGGAGGTTTTCCTCAGGGCCGACGAACGACACTCTCTACCAACATCAAGGAGTCCACGATGACGACGACACTCAACACCGCCCTTCCTGTGGTGCAGCGCCTCAACCACACCACCTTCGATCGCTTCTTCAACGATTTCGTGAACCGTTCCTGGAACACCGACCGGGGTGAGGGTGTCGGCATGCACCAGCCGGCGGTCGACGCCTACGAGACCTCCGAGGGGTTTCACTTTCTGGTGGATCTTCCGGGGATGACCCGCGAGGATCTCGAGCTCACCTTCGAGAACGGCATGCTCACTGTCTCCGGCGAGCGGCGCCCGGATTGGGAGCCCGAGATCAAGGGCCTCCACCGCAGGGAGCGCGCGCACGGGCGCTTCGTGCGGAGCTTCACTCTGCCGCAGGGGATGGACCTGGAGCGGATCCAGGCGAAGTTCGACAATGGAGTCCTGCGCATCCTGGTTCCGAAGAGCGAGCTGCTCCGCGCCAAGAAGGTCACCATCGAATGACCTGATCGAAGACTCGGTCCCTGGGCTCGGTGAAGAGGCCCCGGTCCGCGCGTGGTGCCCAGGCGCCGTGCGCGGCCGGGGCCGATCTCCGTGGGCCTTGTCTTGCCCGTCTCGCCGACGTCTTCCCCTTGACGATTTAGGGGAAGGCCCCGTATGATTCCCCTAAATGTTTTAGGGGATATGACGTGGCCAGACAATCTTCGGGACTTCTGCAGGGAACGCTCGACCTCCTCGTGCTGCGCTCGCTGCAGGCGGAGCCGCGCCACGGATACGGCGTCATCCGCTGGCTGCGCGAGGCATCGGACGAGGAGCTCGACATCGAGGAGGGGGCCCTCTACCCCGCGCTGCACCGCCTGGAGGCCCGCGGCTTCGTGAAGGCGACGTGGGGGAAGAGCGAGACCAACCGTCGCGCAAAGTTCTACCGCCTCACCGCGTCCGGGCGGCACCGACTTCGGGCGGAGGTCGAGAAGTGGTCTCTTTACGTCGCGCTCGTCCAGCGGGTCGTGGAGGCGGCGTCATGACGCTTGGCGACGACCCCACCCTCAAGACCCCCGGTCAGATCCGTCGAGAGATCGCCGACGAGCTCGATCATCACGTGCACGAAGTGGAGCGTGAGCTCGTGGCGAAGGGCTACAGCCCCTCCGAAGCCAAGGCCGAGGCGGAGCGCCGCTTCGGCGACCGCTCCCGCCATCGGGCCGCGTGTGAGCGCATCCAGCAGGGTCGGCGCTCCTCTCTCGCCCGGCGTCACTGGTGGGCGGGGCTTCATCTCGACGTGCGGCAGGCGGTTCGATCGGTCTGGCGCGCGCCGACCTTCTCCGCCGTCGCGGTCGCAACCCTCGCCGTGTGCCTCGGCTCCGCGACACTGGTCTTCGCGTTGGTCGACGGAGTCCTCCTGCGACCTCTAGGGTTCGAGAGACCGGAGGAGCTGGTGGCAGTCTGGCAGCTGCGCCGAGACAACGGCGACCACGAGTACGTGTCGCCCGCCAACTACGTCGACTGGCGGGAGCGCTCGCAATCGTTCACGGGCCTCGCGGCCGTGGAGACGTCGGGTATGACCCTCACCGCCCTCGGCGACCCCGTGCGCGTGCAGGTGGCGCGCGTACGCGGCGACTTCTTCGCCGTGTTCGGGAGGGACCCCCAGGCGGGGCGCTGGCTCCTCCCCGAGGATGCCGAGAGTGCCGCCGCCGTTGCCGTGATCAGCCACGGCTTCTGGCAGTCGTATTTCGCTGGCCGCAGCGACGTCCTGGGCCAGACCGTCACGCTCGACGGCGTCGATCACGAGGTTGTGGGTGTGATGCCGGAAGGCTTCGCCGAGCCGCGCGTGGCGCAGCTCTGGACGCCGCTCTCGTTCGACTTCGATCTGCCCGGCAGCCGCGGTGCGCAGTATTTGCGCGTCGTCGGTCGGCTGTCACCGGCACGGAGCCTCGGCGACGCCATGGCCGAGGTCGATTCCGTGGCGCGCCAGCTCGAGGCCGAGTACCCGAGCCAGCTCGAGGGCCAAGGGATTGCTCTGGTACCGCTGCGTCAGAGCCTCGTCGCCGGCTCGAAGCGGCCGCTGTGGACCCTCGCCTCGGCGGTTGCCCTCGTTCTCCTCCTGGGTGTCGCCAACGTCACGGCGCTGGCTCTGGCACACGGCCAGGCGCGCCTCCCGGAGCACGCCCTGCGGAGCGCAATCGGGGCGGGCCGGAGGCGCATCCTGCGGCAGTTCACGCTGGAGCATCTGGTGCTGACCACCCTTGGCGCCGGGGGCGGCGTTCTGCTTGCAGTCGGAGGACTCACCGTCGCCAAGAGACTGCTGCCGTTCGATCTGCCTCGCCTCGACGAGGCGGCCGTGGGTATCCGCGCACTTTGCTTCGCGCTCGCGGTTGCCTTGGTGACGGCCGTGATCATGGGGTTCTGGAGAACGGCACAGGGCCGCCGTTCGAGTCTGAGCGCGGCACTCCGCGGCTCGGGCGGAGCCGTCCTGATGGGGCGCAGCCGCGTCGGAATCGTCGGCGTCGAGATTGCCCTGGCGGTGATTCTGTTGAGCGCTGCAGGGCTGCTCTTGCGGAGCTTCACCGCGCTCACGGCGGTCGATCCCGGCTTCGAGACGCAACAGATTCTCACCTTCGGCCTCGGACTCCCCGCGTCGGACTACGAGAAGAGTCGCTGGTGTGAGGTGTTCTCCCAGCTCGAAGAGCGGTTGGAGCGGGACGGGCGGGTCGAGGCCGTGGGCTCGAGCGCGTGGGTACCCTTCGAGCCGGGCTGGTTCTTCAGCTACCGGGTCTCCGGAAGCGCACCCCCCGCTGACGGCGAGCGTACGCCGTCGTGCGCCTTCCGTCCGGTGAGCGCGGGCTACTTCGAGGCCCTCGGAATTCCTGTCCTCGCGGGCCGGGCGTTCGCTGTGTCCGACCGCGTCGGCGGTGCGCCCGTGGTCGTCGTGAACGCGGCGTTCGAGCGGGCCAACTTCGGACAGGGCTCGGCGATCGGCTCGCGCGTGGTCCTCGGCTACGGCCGCGACGACCTGGAGCGGACGATCGTCGGCGTGGTCGAAGACGTGGACCAGTTTGGTCTGGGCTCCGGCGCGGCGCCGACGGCCTATGTGCCCCACCTGCAGGAGCCGTTCTCCCAGATGACGCTGGTCCTCCGGACCAACGGAGACCCCGAGTCTCTCCAACCTGTGGCTCGCGCGGCCGTGGCCCAGATCGATCCCCGCCTGGCGATGGAGCGCGTCGAGACGATGGAGCGGCGCGTCGGGGCATCCCTCGACGAGCGACGATTTGTCGCCGGTCTGCTGACCACGTTCGCCGGCCTCTCCCTCGTGATCGCGTTCGTCGGCCTTCATGCGCTGGTCGTTCAGTACCTGTCCGGCCACCGTCGTGAGCTCGGCATTCGCCGCGCCCTCGGTGCCCAGAACCAGGACGTCGTGTCGTGGATCGTGCGCCGGGTCCTCCTGCTCGTCGTGCCGGGAGTCCTCGTCGGGCTCCTGGGTGCCCTCGGCGTCGGGCGCCTCATCCGACGCCAGCTGTTCGAGATCGGCCCGGGTGATCCGGTGGCTCTCGTCGCCGCGGCGGTGGTGCTCGTGCTGGTTGGGGTCGTGGCGGCTCTCCTGCCCGGGCTCCGCGCGACGCGGAACGACCCGGTGCAGGATCTCGGCGCGTGAGACGAGGCGCGCCGAGGCGTGGCGATCAGCAAGGAGCCGACGGTGGTGTCCGTGGCGGCTATGGCTCGTCAGAGGTTCGCGCCTCGCAGGCCGCAGTGACTGCGCTTCGCAGGACCGCTTCGACGGCGCCCGCCTCGACGCCCTCGGAGCGCGCGATCTGGCGCGCGGCCCCAACGGCGTCCCCTCGGAGCATCTGCGCGGCGTGGAGCTGCATGGCCCCGGTCAGGTAGAAGGTGTCGGCTTGCTGGGCCCGGTAGCGGAGGAGGAGCCGCTCCTTCGTCGCCTCGCCGATCTCGAACAGGTAGACCCAGCTGGCCCAGTCGGCGACCCCCTCGACGAGCTCCCAGATCGCCTCGGCCTCGGCGCAACCCGCTGGTCCACCCGAGTCACGGGGAACCTCGAGGTCGAGAACGAGCTGCCGGCGCGCGTCCCGGTGGGAAAGGAACTGGCTCGACGCGCGGCAGAGCTGCGCGCGGTCGCCGTCGAGGCCTGCTTCGACGGCCCGCGTGAGCGCCGCGCGCTCCTGCTGGAAGAGAGCCTGCACCTCGTCCGTTGCGGCTGTGCAGGTGCGGGTCGCGGCCCGATCGGGCTGCGCGTCCCAGGTGGGCCACAGCCCGGCCTCGTCGCGCCGCCACCTCGGCATCTGGATGTTGGCGTGAAACGACTCGTGGAGCCCGAGCTGGGTGAGCATGGCGGGAGTCAGCTCGAACGGCATGTCTTTCGGATTGGTGCGCACGACCACTGCGCGGTCGACGCCCTGGCCGCGAAGCCAGGTGTCGATCGCCTCCGGCTGTGCACCGAGGCGGTCCATGGTGGCGCCGCGCGCGGTGGTCGACGGCTGCCCGTAGAAGAAGCCGTAGAGCGGCGTGTTGAAGCTTGGCGGCTCGGGCGGCGCGAAGAAGCTGCGCAACGCGCCGCCCTGGAGAAGGGCCAGGCACGACCCGCCCTCGGCCGTCTCGGTCTCCAGCACGAACCAGTCGTCAGCCGGCGCGTGGCCGAGCCAGTTCGGAAAGACGACGGAGGTTGCCCGTCGGACGCGCTCCAGGAGCTCGGTGGCCCGGGGCGCGCGCCATGCCGCGTCGCAGGCCCCTGTGGGCTCCGGTGCGGGTCTCGGCTTGCTGGAGTGCACGAAGTCCGTGACGAGGCGCACCACACGTGGCGACATGCTCCCAGGGAGCAGGGCGTACTCGTTGGGCGAGCCCGTTCTTGCCTCCTGGAAGACGTGGTTGAGGCCGTCGAGAAGCCGAGCCGTGGACTCGGGTCGCTCGGCGAAGAGGCGCTCGAAGAGCGGCAGATGGAGACTTGGCGGCAGCACCGGGTCGAGGCTTGCCCCCAGGGCGAGGGTTGGCGCCCGCACGCGGCTCCAGGTGGCCTCGGGGTCATAGGCGAACTGTGCGCGATACCAGGGGCTGAGGAGAAAGTCGGCGAGCCCCTCGAGGTCGCGGGGAACGAAGGGGTAGGGCGGCAGCAGCTGGCCGCCGCCGCCACGCAGGAACTCGCGCATGCGCTCCTGTGTGCTCGGCGCGGCAGGGTCGAGCCCCTGGATCTCCACGAGCTCGCGCAGCTTCGCGCGGAAGTTCTCGGCCGCCTCACCCTCGATCCCGAGACGCTCGAGCGCCGCTTCGAGGGTTCGTGCGAAGGTGGCAGGAGCCGGAGCGCCCGGGCCCGCGAGGAGAACGATGAAGTCGACCGCCTCGGGCGCCTGCACGGCGGCAAGGGGCGCTGCAGCTCCCCCCTCGCTGTTGCCGACGAGTCCGACGTGCTCCGAGTCGACTCCCGGCTGCTGCCGAATCCAGGCGAGCCGTCGGAGCGCGTCGGCCGCACGCTCGTCATAACCCTGTGCGAGCCAGTCGCCCGTGGATCTGCCGACTCCCGGATCGTCGCAGCGCAGCGAGGCGATACCGGAGTTGGCCATTCCGTGGGCCAGCGTCTCGAACAGGCGGTGCGGCCCGATGCTCTGGTGCCGGTCGTCCGGTCCCGCGACCGAGAGGAGCGCCGCGGCGGGCCATGGGCCTGGGCTCTCGGGCTCCGTCCAGGTGCACGCGACGACGTCGCCCGGCGCGGCGCCCGGAAGCTCGACCTCGCGCTCGGAGGCCGCGTGGGCAGGAGCGACGAGCAGCAGGAGAACGCCGCCGACCGCGTGCACGGCCCGCGGCGATCGAGAGAGGAGGTCCAGCATCTCCCAACAATACGTGGAGGTACCCGTGGGCTTACCGATACCCGAGTGACCGCCGTTGGCGAAGAGCGCAGCGAATCGGGGAGCTAGCCCCCTCGGTCGCACATTCTGATGAGCGCCCGAGTGACCGTCGGGCCCGAGGAGCGCAAGCGATTCGGGGAGCTAGCCCCCTCGGTCGCCCATTCTGATGGGCGCCCGAGTGACCGTCGGGCCCGAGGAGCGCAAGCGATTCGGGACCTAGAAGTTCTCTGCGTAGGGACGCAGGTCGAGCTCGAGGGTCCAGGCGGTCTTGTCCTGGCAGTGCAAGGTCCACATGGCGTCCGCGATCGCGTCCACGTTCAGGAAGTGGTCCTCTTCGCGGCTCGCGATGAAGTCGGGGAACCGACTCTTCACCTGGTCGCCGAAGATCACGCCGTCGACGACCACGTGCGCCACGTGCAGGCCCTGCGGTCCAAACTCGCGGGCGAGGCCGTGGGCCACGGCGCGCTCTGCGGCCTTGGCCGCCGCAAAAGCCACGAACGGCGGCCGGGACCGGAGCGAGGCGGTGGCGCCGGTGAAGATCACGGTGCCGCCGCCGGCGGGCACCATGCGCCGCGCAGCTTCCCGGGCGTAGAGAAAGCCGCCAAACGCGCACACGCGCCAGCTGCCCTCGAAGTCGTCGTCGGTCATCTCGAGGAGCGGCTTCGGGAAGTTGTTGCCGGCGTTGTAGAGCACGAGCCGAGGCGGTGCGCCGGTCTGCTCCTCGACGGTGTCGAACACCCGCTGGCAGTCTTCGGGGCTCGTGGCGTCGGCCGGCAGCGCGTGGCAGTTGCCGCCGTTTGCGCGCACGTCGCTGGCGACCGCTTCCAGCCTTTCCGGTGTGCGTCCGACCGCGAAGGTGGTCAGACCCTCTCGTGCGAAACGTCGGACCGCCGCGGCTCCAACGCCCTCATTTGCTCCAACGCCGACCACGATGGCCGCCTCTGTCATGTTGACCTCCTCCTCAGCTCGTCATTCGTGTTCTCAGCCATCTCGGTGACTGCGGCAAACGGCCTGCTGACTCCGAGCTGACGGTACCCGACCCAGAGCGCGCCCAGGATCGCAAACGGGATGCCGACGATCTGCAGGGGGAGATCGATCAAGAACACGAGGAGTCGTCTCATCGAGGCTCCGCGACGGAGATGGGGGCAGGGAGCGACAGCGTGCCTCGACCGCGGTGTGACCGTCGGCTAGGGCTCTTCCCGAACCTGCTCCTGGTGACGCTGCAGCCACGGACCGTCGTGCGTCTCGATCGAGTACGGGAGGGTCTGCGGCAGGACGCTGACGTCGGTGGTGAACTTGAACGGGTAGGGCCCGCCGCTGTCGTAGGTGAGCTCCACCATGAAGGCGGCGTATCCCGCCTCAGGCGCTTGCGGCTGCGCCACGTACACGCCGGGCGACTCCTGCTCGAGCGGCGCGCTGGTCCAGGCCGGGCCGATGACGTCGAGGCGCAGGTCACGGCTCTCGGGGTTGTGGGCTGTCCAGAGCAGCACCTCGCGCGGCTCGTCCTCCACCTCGACCCGAATCCAGCCCCGGTCGTCGATCTCCCAGCTGAACCGCGGGCGCCGGTCTTCACGGAGGACGGCGTCGTAGTAGGCGATCATGCTCTCGAGAGCGTCGCTTCCCGCGAGGTTGTGCTTGGCGTTGGGCACGTAGCGCAGGTGCTTCTCCCCCGGGAGCGCGCCGAAGTAGAGCCGCGAGTTGTCGGGCAGGAAATACTGGTCGCCGGTCGCGTTCACCACGAACTTCGGCAGCTCCATGCTCTTGCGGTTGCGGTAGTGGTACGGATCTTCGATCGCGAGAATGCGGGCCATCTCCGGGGTGCCGAGCATGTGGGGATAGAGCCCGTGCCGGACGTAGTCGCCGAGCGAGTTGGAGAAGAAGCCGTTGGCGGCGAAGTGCTTGCGCGTGACCGCCTCCGTGTTGAGAGCGTCGATGACGAGCGGCATGATGGCCCGTACGCGCTCGTCCACCATTCCCACGAGCCACGTCGTCCAGCCGCGCTTGGACGCGCCGGCCACCACGAAGTCGTTCACCTCGAGCCCGCCGCCCGCGTCGGAGGCCAGGAACTCCTGGACGGCGTCGAGCGCGCGCACCGCACTCTTCACCATGGCGAGGCGCACGAGCCATTCCTCGTCGCCGGTGACGATGTACTTCACGCGCGAGTAGGCAATCAGGTCGTCTTCGAAGCGGCCGTGCCCGCGGGAGTCGGCGAAGTGGAGCGGCTGGTTGGGAACCTGGCCCAGCTCGGCCACCACGCTCCCTGTCTCGAGCGCGAGGCGCAGGGTGCGCTCGCGTACCGAGGTGGGCGCGGCGCGCCCGTTGCGTCCGCTGCCGATGTAGAGGAGTCCGGTGTCTTTCGTCACGTTCTGCGGCTTGATGATGCTCAGCCAGTGCGTCCAGAGGGGTTGATCCACCTCGTAGGCGGGACGCCAGGCCTGCGAGGTCAGCTCGAGGACGTAGCGCAGGTACGGCGCGCCCTCGTGCTCGTGCGCCGACGCGGCGTGCAGCCTCCAGGAATACGCGGAGTCCGCTTTCGCGACGTAGCGGTCGAGTGCGTTCGCCTCGACGGCGTTCTGGGACGCGGCAGGCCCACTGAGTCCGGGGATGGCGAGGCCAAGAAGGACGACGGCTACGGTGGTCGTCACATGGGGGCTGCTTCTTCGTCGGTTTCCGTGAGTCATAGACGCCTCATTCTGCGCTCGAACCTGCCTCCACATCGTCCGCGGCTCGGAGTCTTTCCAGCAGGGATCGCGCCTGCTTGTGATCGCCGTCGAGTGCGAGCGTCTCCTCGAGGGCTTCGATGGCCTGCTCCCGACGACCTGTCTGAAGCCGCACGCGGGCGATGCGGAGCCAGACCTGTGCTGGGAGCGGTGAGAGTGTCAAAGCTGCTTCGCGGTGAAGATCTGCCTGCTCCGCTGCGCCCTGGACCTCTCCGATGGCGGCGAGGTCGACCAGAGTCTCCCACGACGCCGGGTTCAGCCGATCGGCCTCCAAGAGCTCTTCGTAGGCCTCGTTGACTCGACCCAGGGCTGCGAGTGCTCTTGCCCAGCGGAGGCGGGCCCCGGCGCTGGCCGGGTCTGCGGCCACTGCCCAACCGAGGAGCTGCTCGGCAAGCTCGAACTCCTCCTGGCGCATGGCGAGGAGGCCGACCGAGATGGACTCGGCAACCTCGATCATGTCTTTTGGGTCTTCGAGGCCATCCGCCTTCTTCGTGAGGTCCGAAGCCCCACCGCCACTGAGGTATCCGAGGGCCTCGAGTGACCGCCGCTGCTCTTCGCTGATTCTCTGGTCCCTTCGGGTCGTCGTCGGCGGAGCCGGCATCCCATCCTGCGTGGTCTGGAGCAAGCGTTGCATCCGCTGGAGTGCTCGGACCTGCTCTCGCGTCGGATTGCCGAGAAGGTTCGGGTCCCGGTCGGTGGCCGGGCTCGCGTAGAGCTCGAGCCTGGGAGCTTCGATGAACAGCCAATCCGCCGTACGAATGGAGGCCAGTGGACTCCATCCGTAGCGCTGCAGTGGGGCGCGCGTTTCGCTGTAGAGGCCACGCTCCACAGCGGCGCTCGACTCGGAGGGACGGCCGCGGAGCCCTGGGAGTCGCACGGAGTCGCCGGACGGAACCGGAAGGTCCAGCTCGTCCAGCACCGTGGCGAAGACGTCCAGGCTGGCCACTGGCGAGTCGATGCGTTGACCCGCAGGGATGCCGGGTCCGGTCAGGAACAGCGGCACGTGGATGGTGGCGTCGTAGATGAAGTGGGTGTGGTAGGTCTCGCCGTAGTCGCCCAAGCTCTCGCCGTGATCTGCAACCAGGACGACGAGCGTTTCTGCCAGGCGGCCGTCCTCGCGCAGTGACTCGAGGAGATGGCCGACCCAATGGTCCATGTAGGTGACCTCGGCGTCGTACAGCTCCGGACTTTCGGGATCGGCCCCCTCGGGCCGGAAATCCTCGGGTGGCGCGAAGGGGTTGTGCGGGTCGTAGAAGTGAGCCCACAGGAAGAACCGTTGCTCCCCAGCGCGTCCGAGGACCTCGAGGGCCGCCTGTGTGACAGCTTCGGCACGTCGCTCATCATCCTCCGGGGCGTCGTACACGTCGAAGCCCTGGTCGAGGCCGAAGTCTGGCGTGAGGACGGACGCAGCCGTCACGGCTGCTGTGTAGAAGCCTTCCGCCTGGAGGATCTCGGCCAGCGTGGTCACCGAGTCGTCGAGCGTGGTGACGCCGTTCAGTCGTGCGCCGTGGCTGGGCGGGTACAGCCCTGTCATCAGGCTCGAGTGCGACGGAAGGGTCTCCGGTGCGGCGGCATAGGCACGCTCGTACAGCGTGCCGTCGGCGGCCAGGAGGTCGAGGTTTGGCGTGCGCGCTGATGAACTGCCGTACGCACCCAGGCGGTCCGCTCTGGTCGTGTCGACCGTGATGAGGAGAACGTTCTGCGCGCGAGCTTGCAGGTCACAGCCGAGACTGCAGAGTCCTAGCAGGAGAGCAAGTCCGAGGAGGCACCTACGCATGGACGCAGTATCGCAGCTCGCCCCGAGAGCCCTCATCGAGGAACTCCCGGGGCAGTTCGTCTGGCGACTTCAGGCCCGAGCACCTTCGGAGGACGCTTCTACTGCTGCTCGAGAGCCTCCATCCTCCTCTGGAGCGCCTCGATCAGCTGCTGCTGTGCGTCCAGAGCCTCCTTCTGCTCGGTGACGACGCGCTGTTGCTCTTGAACCACTTTGGTCAAGAGTGCGACGACCTCGATGGCTGCCATACCCTTGCGGTCGGGTGTGGCAACCAGTTCTGGAACGTCTTCGGCGATGAAACCGACCTGAGGGTCTTCTGGATCGACCTTGTAGTTGTAGCGGACCGGCTCGAGGGCCGACAGTGCTTTGAACGCCTCGGCTGCGGCCAACGGACCAATGTTCTCCTTGAGTGCGCGGCTCGAGGCGTTCGTCCACACGCCGGCCGCCGTCAGCCGCGCTCCCGACTGCTGGGCCTCGATGGGATGGGCCGGGTTGAATCCATTGGCGAACACCCCGTCCTGGTGAATGCCGAGGTATCCCTGGTTGTCGACCGTCAGGCGCTCGACGCTGTTCGTCATGAAGTAGATCGCCGGATTGGCTCCCGTGGCTCCCGCTCCGCCGCGGATGTTGAAGAACCCGGAACGGGCGCCGAAGGACGATCCGGAGTAGCCGAAGTTGAAGGCGTCGGTGAGTCCGTTGGGGCCGATCGCGTTGAAGACGTCCTGGTTCTGATTGCCGAAGATGTGGAGGGTTCCGGTGGGAGACTGTGTGTTGATGCCCACGTTTCCGGAGGAGTCGAGGACCAGATTTCGATCGGGTGCTCCCTGCTCCATGACGATGGGACAGGTCACTCCCGGGTCACAGATGAAAAGGCCAGTGGGTCCCCGGTAGAGCTCGGTGGCCGCCCCGCCGGACGCCTGGAGGCGAATCGTCGCGTAGGTGTCCGCCGGCTCGACGATGTGCAGCGTGTCGGAGGGCGTGGCAGTGCCGATGCCGGCGTGACCCGAGCTCGCGTCGAGAAAGAGGTCGGCATTCGTGGGGTTCAGATGAATGTCGCCGAAGCTGTTGCGCAGCTCGGTGAGCCCCGACTTGTTGTACAGAGCGAACCACGTTGCGCTCGGGACGTCGGAGTAGACGGCGAGGTTGGTACTCCCGTCGTTGGCCCCATCCTGGATTCGGATGAAGTCCTGCTCGGTCAAGGACGGCTGGGCCACCACGTGCAGGTCGCCCGGCTCCTTGTCTGTGAGATCGCGGCGCACGGCGGTCAGCTGCGTGCGCATTTGGTCGCGCGTCATGGCACGACCGTCCCGTACGAAGAACACGTCGGTCGTCTGAGACCTCCGGTCGCCGTCGTGAACGACGAGCTCGTAGCGGTAGCGGCCGTCCGCCAGGACGGTTCGCGGACTCGTCGAATTGGCTTCGGTCCGAGGCGTTGCTCCAGGAAGCCGTTCGCCCGTTGGGAAGCTGGCTGCCTCTCCCAGAAGGTCGACGGTGATCGGCTCACCTGCGCCAAACCGCTGTTCGAGCCGGTAGCCTCCCGGTCCGTTGATGGTCAGCGCGGCGCGCTCGCCGCCACCGGACGCGGTGAGGGTCAGTCGATCTCCCGAGAGCTCGACTCGCGCACCTGCAGGTGCGTCCCCGGCTGCTTTCGGGCCAGCTGCCAGACTTGGCGCGGCCAGCAGGCTCGCGCACAGCAGAGCACAGACCAATCGAGTTGGGCGATGGTTCATGGATCCTCCCCTTGGTCCTCCTGAGAAGACCGGTCTTTTCTTGGGTTGAACTTGCCCTCTGTGGATATCAGGATCGCTGCGCGGAGATCGGGGAAAGGCTTCGGATACAGTAATTGACCCTTATCCATGAAAAATGAGGAATCGAACTCTTCGCGTGCGGCCGCAAGGTTCGCTGCTTCTGCCGATGGGGCGAGGGGCCGACCTGTCCGTCGCGTCGGATCTCCTCCCCGCCTACCGTTTGGATCGGGTCGAGGGCCACTTCCGCTTTCCTCGAGCCACCTCTGTGGCCAGTGCCTCGAGTCGGTGCTCCCAGAAGCTCCGGAACTGCTCGAGCCACTGATCGACCTCCTCGAACGAGGCGCTGTCGACCGAGTAGAGACGCCGCGTGCCGTCGGCGCGCACCGACGCGAAGCCGTTCTCGCGCAGCACCTTGAGGTGCTGGGACACGGCCGACTGCGTGATTCCGAACTCCCGCTGGATGACCGCGACGACGTCGCCCGAGCTCGACTCCCCCGAGGCGAGCACTTCGCAGATGCGTCGCCGGACCGGGTCGCCGAGGACGTCGAGAGCGTGCATCACGCGCCGCTTGCCGGGTCGTCGCCCTCTTCCACCTCGGCGCCGGTGTAGGCCGACGTCGTGCGGCGGGCGGCGGCGTGGGCTGCCTCGGGCTCCGTGCCGTAGGCGATGGAGGCGTCGCCCCACCCTTCGCTGCTCTGACGCGAGAACTCACGACCCTCGTCGGAGAGTGCCCATTCGTCGGTGTTCTCCGGAGCGAGGGCAGGAGAGTCGGACAGGTACTCCTGGAGGGCGAGCAGCGACAGATCCCAGCCCACGCCTGTAGCTCCGGGGCCGTACTCATCCCAGA
Organism: Candidatus Multivoraceae bacterium; assembly: GCA_965223385.1. Classification (GTDB taxonomy): domain Bacteria; phylum Acidobacteriota; class Thermoanaerobaculia; order Multivoradales; family Multivoraceae; genus JBCCLJ01. The sequence continues at coordinate 603,497 of CBDCWR010000007.1, forward strand.
GCTCTTCGTTCAAGTGCGCGACGTGCTCGAGGCGGAGCCGCGTGCCGCCGGCGTCGTCGGCCGTGAGGGTGACCTCGACCCAACTGACATCGCCGCTCCACTCCCACGTCACGCGCAGGTGTCGCGGACGATCGCAGGCCTGGATCTCGCCGCCGGCGTTGCCTTCGAGCTGATAGCGACCGCCGAGCTCGAGGTCACCCGAGATGGGCAGGAACCATCGGGGAAGGCGCTCGGGGTTGGTGACCGCGTCCCACAAGTCGTCGGGCGTGGTGTCGTAGCTGCGCTCGGCCACGAGGACCGTGGCGGGCTTGCCGTCGATCTCGCGGGACACGACTTCGCGCGTGACCGCTCCGATGGCGCGCTGGATGTCGAGAGCCATGAGCCGCTCCTCCAAAGTATTTCAGTGAAAACTTATATTAGCACAGACTAAAATAGTATGGCGAAGCTGACTCCCACCGGCCTCTGGTCCCTGGAGCCACACGCCGGGGCCGGTGGCCCGGACGCTAGGCGGCGCCGAAGCGGCGGAGGACGTTGAGCGTCACGGCGGCCACCGCGGGATCGTCGAGCCCGTACGCCCAGTCGGTGCAGCCCGTCGTGAGCACCTGGCCGCGGCCGCGCTCGAAGCTGCCGAGAACCGCACGCCCAAGCTCGAACCTGGCCCGGGTCTCGGGGGTGTCGGCGCCGCCGAGTCGCTCGGCCACCCAGTTGAGCTCGCCGACGTAGTCGTCGGGCAGGCCGGACGCGAGCCCCTCCTGCGTCTCCCACAGATGCGCGGGCGCCGTGCCGAGCACCTGGAAGGACGCCGGGGTGCCGTCGTCGCCGGTCGCGACCGGCACGCCGTTGCGGAGGGTGAGCTCACAGCCGTCGCACTCGTACCCCACGACGACCGGGCAAGACCCCAGGAGATCGCCCGCCCGCAGATCGAGGCCCTCGAAAGCCCAGTGGCCGGGCTGCCAGACGGTGTAGCCGCCCGAGCCGTAGGGTGAGTTACGCATGTGGGCGTACCCGCCCCGCGTGAAGGAGACGCCGGTCATCGAGTTCTCGGGCCGCCCCACGAGCGGGTCCGACCACATCGTCGACAGCGTGTGCTGAGCGTCGGTGCCGAACACCGGGTCTTCCTCGAGCGCGAGCTTGTAGCCGACGATGCGTGTGTCGCTCTCCTCGTAGCGGATCTGCCAGAACGAGGTGTTGCCGGAGAAGAAGGCGATGCTGCCGCCGGCGTCCACGAACCCTTCGGCCGCGTCGCGCATCGCAGCCGACCAGTACTCGTCGTGGCCCACCGAGACGTACGCGCTGTAGCCGTCGAGCAGCGCCGCACCTTCAGAGTGCAGGTCCCGGCTGGTCGCGTAGTCGAGCGCAATGCCCTGCTGTTCGGCCCAGCGCGCGAAGAGGATCTCCTGGTTCGCCCAGCCGGCGGCCATGCACCAGAACGAGTGGCGTTGGAAGAACGCACGCACATCGTCGCGGCTCTGCTCGGCGAGGCGCGCAATCCGCCAGCGCAGCGGGTCGGGTTTTGCGAGAAAGCCGGCGGGCAGCGGGCGCCGCATCGACGAGACGTGCCCGCCGGTGTAGAAGCTCGGGCCGCCCCAGTCGTTGTAGGCGGCCCAGGTCGACGTCGACAGCACGAAGAGAGCCTTGCCCGGCGACGTGGCGCGCACTACGAAAAACGCGTGCAGGGGATCGCCCTCTCCCAGGTCGACGTCGACCCGGTAGAAGCCGCTTGGCCAGGCTGGGTCGATGTCGAGACGCAGCGCAACGGGCCAGTCGCACCCGGAGTCGGCAACCTCGGCGCCGACCTCCTGCCGCGTTGCCGTGCAGGTCGCCTCGAAGACCTGGGTCTCCGCGGCGCCCTCGCGCACCACTCGGACGCCGGCGGTGCCGGACGCGGAGACGTGCAGCTCGACCGTCTCGCCGGCTCGCGCGCTCTGCGGCCAGCACCATGCTCCATTCATCGCGTCTCCAGCCAACGGTTCAACGTGGTCGGCAGTTTGGCACGCGGCTCCCGATCCACTCCGGCGCGACTCGTCTGGCGGAGGTCTCGAGATGAGAGACTCGGAGAATGGACGGTCCGAATCTGCAGCGCGTTGCCTTGGACGTCGAATCGCGATTCGAGATTCTGGATCTGTTTGCCCGGTACAACCACGTGTTCGAAGCCGGTGACGGCGAGGCCTGGGCAAGCTGTTTCACGCCGGACGGCCGGTTCAGCGGACCGGCGGGGACCGCTGAAGGTCGCGAGGAGCTCGCCGAGCTATGTCGGAGAACCGTGCAGCGTTATCCGGTTGCGCTGCACTTCACGGACCACCACCTCTTCGAGCCTCAGGGTGAGATGGTGCGACATCGATGTCTCCTGAGCGTTCAAGCGCCGACCGAGGACGGCGTGAAGACCTTTCTCTACCGCTACGACGACGAGCTCGTCCAGGTCGAGGGGAGGTGGCGCTTCCGTGTGCGGCGGGTCCTGCCCCCGGAAGTGGCGAGCTGACTCCCTCTCGAGCTACTCCGGCTTCAGACTCTCGACCGGATCCATGCGCCCGGCTCGTGCGGCCGGGATCCAGCTGGCGAGGAACGTCACGCCGAGCAGGATGGCGCTCGCCAGAACGAGTGTCTGGACGTCGCGACTCGACGTCTCGTAGAGCACCGCCGTCATCAGGCGGCCCGCAGCCAGCGCGCCGACCAGGCCGAGCACCAGGCCGAGGCCGGCGATGCGCAGACCTTCGGTGACGATGCGGCGCGTGATGTCGCGGCGCTCGGCGCCGAGCGCGAGCCGAACCCCGATCTCGCGCTTGCGTCGGGCCACCTGGTACGCGAGAACCCCGTAGAGACCCATGGCGGCGATCAAGAGAGCGATGACACTGAACCCGCTCAGGAGGCCGAGACTGAAGCGCCGAGGTGCGAGGCTCGACCCGACGCGCGTGCTCAGGGTCTCGACGCGCGAGACGGCGAGCGACGAGTCGAGGCGGCCAATCGCCGCCAGGGCGCTGCGCGCGAGCGTGGTGGGATCACCCTGCTCCACCGCCAGAGCGACCCGGAAGCCGCGGCCCCAGGCGTTGCCGAGCTGGGCCGCCTGCGCGAGCTCCCCGGTGTCGAACTGGTCGTACGGGATGTAGAGGTGCGGGGTCGACGGCGTGCCGACCGGGCCGTCGAGCACCTCGCCGACCACGCCTACGATCTCCGACCAGTCCTGCCCCTGGAAGCCCCAGCGGAGCCGCTTGCCGACCACCTCGTCGGTGCCCCAGGTCTGGCGCGCGAGCTCCCGGCTCACGATGACCACCCCCGCGCTGTCGCTTCGGTCGGCATCGGTGAACGCACGGCCGCGCTCGATCTCGATACCCAACGTCTCGAAGAGACCGGGCGTCGCCCAGGTGGTGACCACCGCCATGCGTGCGTCGGTGTCGAGTGGTGCGTCGGGCACGAAGCCGCGGCGCTCGGTGGCCTCGGCGGGCAGGCCGGTGGTGACGGTGGCCGAGCGCACCCCGGGCAGCGCGCTCATCGCCTCGTGTAGCTCGCGCACGAACCCGAGCACCCGCTCGGGCTCCGGATACGCACTCGAAGGCAGCGCCATCTCCATGGCGAGCACGGAGTCGGCGTCGTAGCCGCGATCCTCCAGGACGAGCCTCTGCATGCTCTGCACCAGAAGACCCGTGCCCACGAGGAGCACCACCGCGAGACCCACGGTCAGTACGACCATGCTCTGCTGCATGCGCCGTTGACCCCGGCCGCCGGTCGTCCGCGTGCCGTCGCGGGGGCCCGAGCCGAGAGGTCCGCCCGACAGGATGGGCAGAAGCGCGGAGCTCGTGATCGCAAGCGCGATCAAGGCCATCGAGAACGCAACCACGGCGCCGTCGAGCGACGCGCGCTCCATGAACGGGACGACCCCCGGGAGCATGGCGAGGGCGCTACGGAGGCCCAGGGTGCCGAGAACGACGCCGAGGACACCCGCCGCGACGGCGAGCAAGCCGCTCTCGAGCAGCTGCAGCTGCACGATGCGGGCGCGGGCGGCCCCGAGAGCAGCACGGAGCTCGAGCTCCGCCCGCCGCGCCACGCTGCGCGACAGGGTGAGGCTGGCGACGTTGGCGCAGACGAGCAGCAGCACGAGACCCATGGCTCCGAGGAGCAGCAGGAGCGGCCGCCCGACCGGTCCGAGCACCACCTCCCGCAGCGGCGCCACGTTGATCTGGAGCTCCATGCCCGGTGGGACCTGCCCGTAGAGGGCCTGGATCTCTCCCGCGATCCCCTTCATCTCGGCGGCAGCAGCCTCGAGCCCAACTCCGGGAGCCAGGCGCCCGATGACCGCGAGGTTGTGCATGCTGCCGCGGGCCGCAAGCTCGATCTCCGTGAAGCCCATCGGCAGGAAGAGATCCGCGGGGCGGCCGTGGAGCGGCATCTTGTGGAGCGGAAAGGCGCCGGACGCGGGCATCACGCCGATCACGGTGTGCGGCTGACGGTCGAGCAGCACGGTCTTTCCGAGAACGTCGGGTGCGCCGCCGTAGCGCTGTTGCCAGAGCGCGTAGCTGAGGAGCACGACGCCGGCGCGCGGCACGTCCTCCTCGGCCGTGAAGTTGCGACCGAGTGCGGGCTCGATGCCGAGCATGGGGAAGAGATTGGCGCTCGTGCGCACGCCGTAGATCGTGCCCGGGTCGCCGTCGCCCGAAAGCTCGTAGTTGCGGCTCTGGAACGACCCGACCTCTTGGACGGTCGAGACGCGCTCCTCGAAGTCGCGCAGATCCGGCGCGCTGAAGGGGAAGAGCGGGATACCCGCGGCCGGGATCGCCTCGGTCATCCACACGAGCTCGTCGGCCTTCTCGAAGGGGAGCGGACGGAGCACGACGCCGCGCACGAGGCTGAAGATGGCGCTGTTGGCACCAATGCCCACGGCCAGCACCAGGAGAACGATGACCGTGTAGCCGGGGCTCTTGCGAAGGCCCCGGAGCGTGTGGCGAAGGTCGAGAAGGAACGAGCCCATGGTGTCTCTCCGGTCGTAGGGTCCACGGCGACGGCGCTCGATCAGGCGCCGGTGGCGTGCCGCCAGGTGCTCCCGTGGGAGCGAGGTCAGGAGGTCGGTGATGATGGAGGCGGTGCTGCGCCACGGCCACCGTCCGGTCGCTGCGTGCTCTTCGCGGAGCATGCGCTCGGCATCGCGCTGCATGTCTTCGCCCCAGCGGGCGCGAAACACCCGGGGGTAGAGCAGCAGCAGCGCGCGGTAGACGAAGCGCGGGAGGTCACGCACGCGTCATCCGCCTTCTTCGGTGAGGATCTGTCGCTGCCGCACGACGTCGGCGAGCGAGAGAATGCGCTGCGCCTCGTCGCGCAGGGCGTCGTCGCCGCGAGACGTCAGCTCGAAGACGCGTTTGCGCGGCGCCTCGGGCGCGAGCTCGCGGACCCATCCCTGCGCGAGCAGCCGATCGAGGGTGCCGTAGATGGTGCCGGGGCCCATGGCCACGCCGGACTGGGCCGACGCCCGGGCCGCCTGCATGATGGCGTAGCCGTGCAGCGGCCCCTCGGCGAGCGCCAGAAGAACGTGAAAGACAGCGGGGGTGAGCGGTTTGGCCATGTCGTCCCTCGAGAAGTGCGGCTATTACCGTAACGGTAATAAGGGGCCACACGTTTCATGGTTGGGACGAACCGCGGGGGCTGCCGTGGCCCTCAGTCGAAGACCTGGAGCTCCTCGCCGCTGCCGGAGCGCAGCACGACCGCCTTGTACTTGGTATCTGCAGTGGTCTGGGCGAAGACGCCGACCGAGATGAACCACACGCCGACGATGCGCTGCGGCAGCTCCCCGCCAACTGCCATCTCGTAATCGGCGAGCACGTTGCGGGTGTGGCTCTGCCAGACCCCCACGTCGGCGCGCCCGCCCTGCAGGACGATGTGCGTTTCGCGCCCGTCCCACCACTCCAGAGGGCAGCCGAATGCCGTGACCGCCTCGAGGTGCGGACTGCGCATCCAGGTGATGTCCTGGCCGTTCTCGAACTCCAACGCAATGCTCGAGTAGTCGTGGTGTGCGGCGTCCGTTTCCGGGCCGAGCGAGTGCAGCGCGTCGTAGCGCCAGTCGAAAGAGATCTCGGTCGCCTCGTCGAGCGGCAGGTCGACGGCCTTCTTCACGATGCCGGCGTTGGAGCTCGCGTTGCCCCAGATGCCCTTCTGATCTCCTTCGTCCCAGGCTTCGAAGACCGTGGTCGAGCGCGGCAGGTAGCAGATCGAACGGAAGCCAGCGGGCAGTGGTCGCGTGTTCTCGAGGTCGGTCAGGGCCGAGGTGAGCTCGGCGGTCAGCTCGCGCGGGTGCTGCTGCGCCAGGTCGCGAAGGGACGTGGCGGCTTCGCCGGTCCAGGCGATGGCGGTGATGCGGTGAGCAGGCGAAGCCTCCTCGGCTGCGTCGAAGCCGGGAGGCAGTCTGCCGTCGCATCGTTCCCAACGAACGCCGGGGGGCATCGAGATCACCTCGACCTCGCCACTCGCCCAGGCGGAAAACGAGTAGCTCGGGCCGCCGAGATTCTCGATGTCGGCGCCGCCGATGCGCACCCAGACCCTGGCGCCGACTCCGTCGCCCTCCGCGAGGAGCGTGACGGCCTGTCCCTCGGCGACCTCGACGCCGGTCGAGCGCCAGCCTTCGCGCGACGAGGTGAGCTCCATCGTTGCGACCGCCGCAACGAGGGGCGACGTGGAGAGCACCTCGTCGAGGGTTTGCGGCTCGGTCGCGCAACCCACGGAGAGCGTCGCGAGGAGCAGGGCGGAGCCGATGGTCGCGCATCGGCGGGTCGTGAAGGCGTGGCGTTGCGGCGTCATCGAACGGCTCCTGAATCGTGGCAGCATGTCGGGGTTTCACGAGACTCTACGAGACCGCTGGCAGACGCGCCGACCGGATGTGCGGTCGCGGGAGGCCACGGCAGCAGGAGCACCTCCCGTGCAGTCCGAGCCGACGGCAGATCGACCGAACGACGACGACACGTCGTCGGCCCCGTCCTCCCTGCGACAGGCCTGGGTCGTCTTCATGATGACCCTGATCCTCGTCTTCTCCTTCCTGGACCGCGGCATCCTGGCGCTCCTCGTGCAGCCCATCCAGGCCGACCTCTCCTTGAGTGACACGCAGATGAGTCTGCTGCTCGGGCTGGCCTTCGCTTCGTTTTATGCGCTGCTCGGGGTGCCGTTCGGGATCATCGCCGACCGCGGCAACCGCGTCCGCCTGATCGGTGTTGGTCTCTTCCTGTTCACGTTGGCGACGGCGCTCTCCGGTCGCGCGAAGAGCTTCCTGGTGCTTTTCCTCCTGCGCATGGGGGTTGGTGTCGGGGAGGCGACGCTGGGGCCGGCGGCGCCGTCCATCATCACGGACACGGTTCCGCGCAAGCGCCTCGCCACGGCGATGAGCGTGTACATGACGGGCGCCTACATCGGGGCGGGGCTCGCCTCCCTCATCGGCGGCGTCCTCGCGGGCGTCGCGATGCGCATCGGCACCGTGGAGGTGCCGCTGCTGGGCACGGTGAAGCCCTGGCAGATGGTGTTCCTCTTCATCGGCCTCGCGGGCTTCGTGCCGCTGCTCCTCCTCACGCTGACGGTCCGTGAGCCGGTACGCCGCGGTGTGGCGGCCAAAGAGCCGCCGCCGTCGTTCCAGACGATTCGCGCCCACTACGCACGCCACGGAGGAACATTCTTCTTCCACCACCTCGGCTTCGCCGCCCTGGCGTTCTCCGGCTACGGGGTCGGCAGCTGGCTGCCGACGTTCATGATCCGCACCCACGGTTGGAGCATCGAGAAGGTTGGCCTCTGGTTCGGAGTCAACGGCATGGTGACGGCGGTCGCAGGTGTGCTCACCGGCGGTTGGCTGGCCGACCGCTGGGCGGAGCGTGGCTGGAACGACTCGAAGATCCGGGTGGCCCTCCTCGGCTCTCTGGTGTGGTTCCCTTTTGGCATCGCGTACCCGCTGCTCGAGAGCGACATCGCCGCGTTTGCCGCCATCGTCGGAGCCACCTTTCTGCTCCACCATCGGGGTCGGCTGCGCGCTGGCGACCCTCCAGGAGATCGTGCCCAACCGCATGCGCGGCCTCGTGGTGGCGGCCTACGCGGTGCTCGCGAACTTCCTCGGGCTGGCCCTCGGGCCGCTCGCCGTGGCGCTCCTCACCGACCGCGTGTACGAAGACCCGGCACGAATCGGGTCGTCGATTCTCGTGGTGAGCGTGGTCGCGCACCTCGTGTCGACAGCGGGCCTCTGGCTCGCACTGCGCCCGTATCGCCGGAGCCTCGAGCTCGCGGCCAGCGACGCGACGTAGCGTACGGGATGGCCCTTCCGCTCGCGATCCGGCATCCTTCTGCAGACAGATCCGATCCGCGCACGTCGACCTCGCGAGGCTCGAGCCTCGGAGAAGGGAGAGACTCGAACAATGACTCAAGACACCGCTGTCTCCTCGAGCCGGGCCTGCAGGCTCCCTTTTACCACCCTGGCTCTGGCCCTGACGCTGGGCTGTGGGGATTCCACGCCCCCGTCGGACCCCGCCACCTCGGACCCTGAGCTCGAGGCGACCGCCGCCGCCTTCGAGATGCAGGGCCCCATCGATCAGCTGGGCGAGCTCGCACGGGAGCCCATGGTGGTGGAGCTCGGTGGATCTCTCTTCCTGAGCGGCTACGGCTCGCAGGTCACCGGCCTCGATCCCTACTCGGTGCCGCTCCTCTGGCGGTCGGACGACGGCGGCGCCAGCTGGACGCTCGTCGACGTGGGCACCAAAGACGACGGTGCCTCAGGCAACTCGGATCGCGACCTGGCAGTCGGCCCGGCGGGTACGCTGTACTTCGCCGCGATGGGCTACGACCGCGACACGAGCGAGGGGGTGCACATCTCCATCGGCGCCAGCGCGGATCGGGGAGCCACGTGGAACTGGGTCCGGGTCTCGGAGGACCGCTACGACGACCGGCCCTGGGTGCGCGCCACCCCGGACGGCACGGCGCACGCGATCTGGAACGATGGCCAGGGTGTGAGCTACTCCACCAGCGCCGACCGGGGTGCGACCTGGCAGGAGCAGCCGCGCATCCATGGCGAGGGCGGCTCGAGCCACATGGCCGTTGGCCCGGCGGGTGAGATTGCGGTCCGCATCACGCCGCTGAGCGCCTCGGGGAACATCCTGCACGAGGGCGCGGAGCTGGTTGCGGTGAGCACCGACGGAGGGTCCACGTGGGCGAAACACGCCGTACCCGGCAATCGCGTCTGGGAGGGGGTCTTCTCCTCGGCGGAGGTGACGCCGCGCTGGGTGGAGCCCATCGCGTGGGACGACGAAGGTGCGCTCTATCTGGTCTGGGGTGAGGACAGTCGCGCGCTCCTCGCACGGTCGCAGGACCAGGGTGCGACCTGGGAGACGTGGCAGGTGGCGGACGAAGGCAAGACGGCCTACTTTCCGTACCTGATCGCGCGCGGCGACGGTGACCTCGCGGCGACGTGGTTCGCCGGGGTCGGCAACGACCTGGAGCTGCGGGTGGCGCACATCTCCTTATCTTCGTCGGCGGGCGAGCCCACGGTGCGTCTTGCGCCGAAGGTCGTGCCCGACTCGTGGCTGTTCGGAGACGAGCCGGTGCGCAACTCGGCCGGCGAGTACGCCCCGGTCCTCTTTCTCGAGAACGGCGGGATCGGCGTGGCAACTCCGATCCAGAACCCCGCGGACGATCGTTGGGGATTCTCGTGGTGGACGGCGCAGCCGTAGTCGAAGGTGATGAGCGAAACGAAACCCACCTCCGCGAGAACGGACTTCGTTCTGGAGCTCGTCGCCGTGTTCGCGGGCGTCCTCCTGGCGCTGTCGCTGGGCGGCGTTCTCGACTGGTGGAAGACCCGGTCCCTGGTGCAACAGGCTCGCGACACTCTTGCCCTCGAGGTCGAGACCAACCGCGACGCGCTCGCCAGCATGCTGGACGGCCTACCGGACCGGCGACAGAAGATCGAGGTCGTCATCCAGTTCGTGGACGACGTCCTCGAGCAGGGCGGGTCCGACATTTCCGATCTCGAGCTCAGCTTTGCGGTGCCGCCGCTCGCGAGCTCCGGCTTCGAGACCGCCGAGCGCACCGGCGCGCTCGCCGAGATGGGGTTCGACGAGGTGCGGCAGCTCGCCACCATCTACTCGACCCAGGAGCTGCTGACCGAGCGTCAAAGGCGCTACATCGACAGCATCGCGGCCGGGTCCAGCGTCTTCATCGGTCTGGAGGATCCGTCCGATGTCGCGCCGGACGATCTCGCGCTCCTGCGCCGAGAGGCGCGCTCGCTGCGCGCGTCGATCGACGTCGACGAGCAGATCGCCCGCGGCCTTCTCGCCTTCTACGAGACCTACCTCGAAGGCGATGGCCCGGCAGCCCCGTGAGAGGAAAGACTGGATGAAGTACACGGTCTACGGCGGTGAGCTGAGCTACTTCACGCGCAAGCTCGAGGCGGCGCTGATCTTCTACGGGGCCAACTTCGAGGTGCGCGCCAAGACGGCAGAGAACCGCGAGGAGATCGAACAGCGCTCCGGGACACATCAGGTGCCGGTGCTGCACACCCCCGAGAACTGGATGATCGGGGACACCACGCCGCTGCTCCAGCTGCTCGACGCGCGCTTCCCGCGCCGGCGTCTGTTTCCCGAGGGGCCGTCGGGCGTGCTGGTGCACGTGGCGGAGGAGTTCTTCGACGAGTGGGTGGCCCGGGTCATGGTGCACTACCGGTGGCACTACCCCGAGAGTGCGGCGTTCGCGTCGGAGCGCATCGGCAACGGCAATGCCGCGGCGGCTGCGCGCATCCGCGAGTGGGGTCCGCGGGCGTGCCGTGCCACGGGCACCGAGTCGGAGGTGCAGCAGGAGGCTGCGGAGGCAGAGTACGAGCGCGTGCTGCAGGCGATGGAGGCGCAGCTGGAGCACACGCCCTGGATGCTCGGCCACCGCCCGACCGCGGTCGACTGCATCCTGCTCGGCGGCCTCCGGGCGCACACCTGGATGGACCCCGATCCCAAGAAGGTGGTCGAGGGGTACCCGCGCGTGGTCGCCTGGGCCGAAGGTGGAGCCGACGCGTGGGACGGCACAGGCGAGCTCGCGCCCTTCCCGGAGTCGACTCCGTTCGCGCGCTTCGCGCTCGGCGAGATGCCCACCACCTGGATGCCGTTCGTGCTGGGCACCAAGGCCGCGCTCGAAGACGACCGTCGCGCATTCGAGATCCCGATGTACGGCGAGGCGGTCAGCTACCTGGCGCGGCCGTATCCGGAGCAGTCGCGGCAGATGATCGTGCAGCGCATCGCTCAGCTGAGCGAAGGCGACCGGGTTGCGGTGGACCAGTGGCTCGAAGCCGCGGGTCTTCGGGAGGCCCTCGGCTGATGGAGGCGCTCCGGTCGTCGTCGGTGAGAGTTGCCGCGTTTCTGATTCCAGTGCTTCTCGTGGCCGGATGCAACCGGCGGCCGACCGCACAGACGCCGGCGTTTGGCGCCGATGCCCTGGCGCTCGTGGGGGTCACCGTCATCGACGGCAACGGCGGCGCGCCGCGTCCCGGCCAGACGGTCGTCGTCGGAGAGGGTCGGATCGTCGCCGTGGCGGATGCGGCAGATCTGGACGTCGCGGGAGCACGCGTGGTCGATGGGGCGGGCAACTTCCTGATGCCGGCGATGTGGGACACGCACGGGCATACGTTCGCGCAGTCTTCGACGCTCGACCTCTACCTCACGCAGGGGATCGGCTTCGTTCGGGACCTCGGTTGCTCGCCGGAGTGCGCGCAGGCTCTCCTCGACTACCGCGCGGAGCTCGAGGCGGGGAGTGCGATGGGGCCACGCGTGATCGTCTCCGGCCCCAACGTGGACGGCCGGTCGGTCTTCCCCGGCTACGACGGCCACCTGTGGGTGACGGAGGAGACCGCCGCAGAGGTGGTGGCGCGCCTCGAGGCCGCTGGGAGCGATCTGATCAAGGTGCGTGACTGGCTCACCCTCGAGCAGTACCGCGCGGTCGTCGCCGCGGCGCGAGAGGTTGGCCTCCCCGTGGACGGTCACGTGGCCGCTGCCGTCCCGGCTCTGGAGGCACTCGCGAGTGGTCAGCGCACCATCGAGCATGCGGGAAGTGCGCTGGGCGGCCTCCTGCTCGCGTGCTCGAGCGAGGAGGACGAGCTGCGTGCCGAGCTGCTGCGAAGCATGGAGACGGCGCTTCAGGGTGGTCCGGCGTGGGCGGTCTTCGTCCGGGCGCAGAGTGAGCCTTTCCTCCGTCGCGTCGTGGACACCTTCGACGAGGCGAAGGCGGCCGCGCTCGTCGAAGCGTTCGTTGCGAGTGGCGCGGCGCTGTCTCCGACTCTCGTCGTGCTGCACCCGGCGTTTTCGAGCTCCGACCCCGTCTTCGACGGTCGACGTCTTCGCGAAGACGAAGCCTCGCGCTACTTCCCGCCCGGCATGATCGAACAGTTGCAGGCCCGAGGACAGCAGAGCCCCTACTCGGAGGCAGACAGGGCTGCACGAGCCGAGAGCAGCCGTCTGTTCGCAGACCTGATCCTGAAGCTGCACGAGGCAGGTGTTCCCATCGTGGCGGGAACCGACGCCGCAATGTTGCCCATCGAACCGTCCTGGTTGGTGCCCGGATTCAGCCTGCACGACGAGCTGCTCCTGCTCGTGGAGGCAGGGCTCACGCCTCTGGAGGCGATCTCTTCCGCTACGCGGGTCCCTGCGGAGGTGTTCGGCTTGGACGAGACCCTGGGAACGATCGAGGTGGGCAAGAGCGCCGACCTGGTGCTCCTGTCGGCGGACCCCACCGCCGACATTCGCAACACCCGGAAGATCGAGGCGGTGGTCTCCGCGGGGCAGCTTCTCGAGCGCGAAGACCTCGATCACATTCTGGAGCGCGTGGCCATCGGAGCGCGGGGTGAGGCCCTGCGAGGGGGCGAGGCCAGTCAGCTCTGAACGAACGAGGGGTGGCGTGACGGCGATCTAGGCGTCGGGCCAGACCTCGCTTGCCGTGTCGACCACCAGCTGGAGCTTGCGCCTCTCTTCGTCCTCGGTGAGCTCGTTGCCCCCCGCAACGCTCGCGAAGCCACACTGCGGGCTGAGGGCCAGGCGATCGATGCCGACGTGCCCACTCGCCTGCTCGATCCGTCGCAGGAGGTGGTCCCGCGCTTCGAGCTCCGGCGTCTTCGTGGTCACGAGACCCAGCACGACGCTCTTGTCGCCGGGCACGAAGCGGAGCGGTTCGAAGGAGCCCGCGCGCTCAGTGTCGAACTCGAGGAAGAAGGCGTCCACATCGAGCTGTCCGAACAGCGCCTCGGCGACGGGCTCGTAGCCGCCGGCCGCCATGTAGCGCGAACGGAAGTTGCCGCGGCACAGATGCATGGCCACCGTCATGCTGCTCGGCTTCGCGGCGAGAACCTCGTTCACGGTGCGCACGTAGCGCTGGAGGAGCTGGTCGGGCTCGAGGCCAATTCCCCGAACGGTCTCCCGCACCTCGGGGTCGCAGAGCATCGCGAGCGGTACCTCGTCGAGCTGCAGGTACGTGCAGCCGGCGTCACCCAGTGCCGCGATCTCGGACCGGTAGATCTGGATGACGTCCGACCACCACTCTTCGAGGTCCGGGTACACCGCCTCGTCGCGGCACGCGTCGCCGCGGAAGAAGTGCAGGGCGCTGGGGGACGGCAGGTTGGCCTTCGGCGTGCGCTCCGTGAGACGCCGGACCCGCTCGAACTCGTCCACCGCGATGTTGTGGGTGCGCTGCATCTTCTCGCAGGCGAAGCACGTCATCCATTCATAGCGCTTGCCGGAGCCGTCCTTGAAGGCGAAGAGCGACGGCTCGATCCGGAAGCCCTGGAGCCGCTCGAAGAAGAACCCGAACCAGGACGTCCGCCCGAACTCACCGTCCGTGATGGCCTGGAGGCCGACACCCTCCTGCAGACGGACGGCGCGCGCGATCTCGCTCTCGAGCACCTCGAGGTACTGGTGTTCGTTGCGCTCGCCGCGGGCGAGAGCACGTGCCGCATCCTTGAGAGCGCGCGGACGCAGGAGACTGCCGACGTGGTCGGCACGGAACGGTGGCTGGGTGGGGCTCATCCTCGCAGGATACCGGGCGCGACCTCGCGCGGCAGACGACCCGTGCACGCGCCGGGCGAGTCTCGGTAGACTCGGTGCCCACTTCCCGTCAGAGCCAACTCGAAGGAGACTGCGATGCGACCGACGCTGATCCTCTGTCTGGCCGCGCTGATTGCGGCTGCCCCTGTCTTTGCTGCCGACACCGTCGACGCCGGCCGCGGTGACGTTGCCGTTCACGCACCCAAAGGCGCCAGCGGTCCGCTGCCTCTCATCGTGCTCCTGCACGGTTTCGGCAGCAGCGGCGAACAGCAGAACGCCTACTTCAAGCTCAGCTCGCTGGTGGACGCCTACGGCTTCGTGCTCGCGACCCCCGACGGGACGGCGAGCAAGGACGACGTGTTCGGCATGTCGAAGCCGCGCTTCTGGAACGCGACCAGCGCGTGCTGCAACTTCCTCGACATGAAGGTCGACGATTCCGCCTACCTCGGCAAGCTGATCGAAAAGGTCCAGGGCAAGTACGAGATCGATCCGCGACGCATCTACTTCGTCGGGCACTCGAACGGCGGCTTCATGTCGTACCGCATGGCGCGAGATCACGCCGGCACCGTGGCCGCGATCGCGAGCCTCGCGGGCGGCGACGACCCGGAGGCGCCGGCAACGAACTCCGCGCCGGTACACGTGCTCCAGATCCACGGCACGTCCGACGAGACCATCCTCTACGGTGGGGGTGAGCTCCAGGGCCGTGGCGGCTACACGGGCGCCGAGAAGACCGTGGCTCTCTGGGCGCAGCGCAACGGCTGCGGCGACAGCACGGCTGCGGTCGGCACGCTCGACCTCGACGCGGCGCTCGACGGCGCGGAGTCGAAGGTCACGCGCCACACCGGCTGCAGGGCGGGTGGGTCGGCCGAGCTGTGGGCCATCGAAGGTGGGTCCCACGTGCCAGGTTTCACCGACCACTTCGGGCCACAGGTCGTGGAGTGGCTGCTCGCGCGGTCCAAGCCCTGAGCGCATCGTCGCGCTCGAAGCCATGAACCGTCGAGACTTCATGCAGTCGGGCGCGGCCCTTGCCGGGGCCGCGGCTCTTTCTGTGAACGGCGTCCACGCCAAGTCCGCTCCTGCGGGTGATCGCTCGACCGAGCTCCAGGCACTCCTGGACGAGGTGGCGGCCGAGCTCGGCATCGTCGGCGCGCAGCTGGCGGTCTTCGACGGGGAGACGGTCCACGAGCTCGCCGCCGGTCACGCCAACCTCGAGCGTCAGCTCGCGGTCACCCCCGACACGCTGTTTCAGATCGGCTCCACCACGAAGATCTTCAACGCGGCGGTGTGCCTGGCCCTTGTCGATCGGGGCGAGCTCGACCTGGACGAGCCGGTCACGACCTGGATTCCGGATCTCGAGAAGGGCACCGGGCGCAAGGCGATGACTCTGCGTCAGCTGCTGTCGATGTCGGCGGGCCTCGACAACGGCCCCTACACCGACCACGGTCGCGGTGACGACGCGCTGGAGCGCTACGTGCAGTCGCTCACCGAGGTGCCGCGCATCTTCGATCCCGGCACCGCCTTCGGGTATTCCAACGCCGGGAGCAACGTCGCGGGTCTGGCGGCGCAGAAGGCGACCGGGAAACCGTGGGAGCAGCTGCTCGACGAGCTGGTGCTCCGCCCGCTGGGCCTGCGCCAGTCGGCGACCTTCCCGGAAGACCTGCTGTACCACCCGGTGGCGCTCGGCTACCTGCCCGGCGCAGACGGAGAGCCCGCGCGCGTGCCCCGTTGGGGCTTGCCGCGGTCGATGGCTCCGGCGGGTGCCTCGCTCTGCTGCAGCGCCGGCGATCTCGTGCGCTTTGCGCAGCTGTTCCTCCGTGGCGGAACGTCCGCTTCGGGCGAGCGCGTCCTGTCGGAGCAGGCCACGCAGACGATGCTCACGCCGCAGGTCGATCTGCCGGCGCGGTTGATGGCCCAGAAGTGGTGTCCAGGCCCGTACTGGAAGGAGTGGGGCGGCGAGGTCATCCACGGCCACAGCGGCACCAACACCGGTGGCTCGTCGCTGCTCTTGTGGTGCCGCGAGCGCGGCGTCGCGGCAGCGACGATCTCCAACGTGCCGAACCAGGGTTACCCTCTCGCCGACCGCGTCTTCGACACCGTCTTCCCCGAGGTTTTCGACATCGAGAAGCCGAAGATGCCGAAGCCCGACTCCGTGACGCCAGTTGTGGTGCCGCTCGCGCGGTATGCCGGGCGGTTCGAATCGCTCGGCAACGAGATGACGTTCGCGGAGCGCGACGGCGCGCTTCACGCGGTGCTCTCGGCCGGCGGCTCCACCCTCGAGTCTGGCCTCGTTTCGCTCGGCGACGACCGGTTCCTCCCGCGCGACCCGGCGCTGGGTGGCAACCGCGGCTGGGACCTCGCCTTCTGGGGTGACGACGGTGCAGGGCGGGCGACGCACTTCCTCAACGGGGTCTTCGCTCTGCGCCGCACCGGCTGACGCACCGAGGAAGGTCCAGGCTCTCTCGCCTCGTCTCTCGATCGGAGGCAAACACCGTGCGAACGCTCTTCGACCGTCCTTCGCTTCGGCACCGCGCTCTCGGCGCCGCGTTGGCCTTGGGCACCGCGTGCTCCTGGCCGGCTGCAGGGCAGTCGGAGGCGCTGGAGGCTTTTGCCCCGGCCCGGGTTTCGGCCGAAACCTACGATCACGCCGCGGGACTTCTCGCAAGCGCGGTGGAGGGCACCGTGCGCAACGTGCGGGTGGAGCCGCACTGGAGCGACGACGGGGAGAGCTTCTGGTACCGGCGCGACGCCGAAGAAGGGCATGAGTTCATCCATGTGAACGCGGCCACGGGATCCGAACGCCCGGCCTTCGACCACGCCGCTCTTGCGGACGCGCTCGAAAGGCTCCGTCGAGACCCCGAGCCCCAGGTCGACGCGCACCGACTCGACATCGTGGCCATGTCCTTCGAGGAGGAGCCGGCCGCGGTCCGGTTGCGCACGCCGCTCCTTGCAGCTCGATGCGATCTCACCCGGTACGTCTGCACGCGGGAGCCTGGCCCGGCAACCGACCCGTTCGAGATTTGGTCTCCTGACGGCGCCCGGGCCGTGTTCGTGCGGGAGGCCGACGCCTGGCTCCGTGACACGACCACCGGGGCGGAGAAGCGGCTGACGGACGACGGAATGCCGCACTACGCCTATGGCGGAATGCCAGGGTGGATGGGTCAGCTCGAGCTGCTCCGCAACGGCCTGACGGGGCCACCCGTGGGCGCGTCGTGGTCACCCGACTCGCTCAAGCTGGTTCTGCCGCGCGTGGACGAGCGGGAGGTGCGCGAGTACCGCTACTACGAGTCTCTGCCGCCCGACGGCAGCAACACTCCGCGGGTCTGGAGCAAGCGCATCGCACTCATGGGTGATGCGAAGACGACGGCGTTCGAGACGTTCCTGTTCGATGTCGAGACCGGCGGGCGCCACCTCGTCCCGCTTCCGCCGGACTGCATGGGCGTGCTCGATGCCATGCCCCCGACGACCTTGTGGGCGCGGGATTCCCAGGCCGTGTCGTTCGTGTGCATCGCCCCGGATGCGAGCCAGTGGGAGCTGATCACGCACGATCTGCGCCCCCGGCAGACGCGCACGCGCTTCCGCGAGACGGTGCCCACCTGGTTGGACCTGAACCACAGCCTCTACAAGTCGATGGGCCCCAACGTGCGGCTTCTGGAGCAGAGCGACAGGGCCATCGTGTTCTCGCAGCGGGATGGCTGGGGCCACCTCTACCTGGTGGACCTGCAGGAAGGAGAGATCGCGACCCTCGAGGCGGACCGGGGCGTCCGGCAGCTGACGCGTGGCGAATTCGTGGTGCACGACCTCCTTCACGTCGACGAGGGGGAAGGCTGGGTGTATTTCACTGCGGGAGGCCGGGAGCCCGGCCGCAACCCGTACTGGCGCCACGTCTACCGCGCTCCTCTCGCGGGCGGCGAGCTCGAGCTGCTTTCGCCGGAGCCTGCCGACCACGCCGTCACCGTGGACGATCCCGCGGCTCTGATCGGCGCGCGCACCACCTTCTCGCCCACCGGGCGCTTCTTCGTGGACACGTACTCCACGATCCAAGACACCCCCGTCTCGGTTCTGCGACGCAGTGACGGGAGTGTGGTCACGACTCTCGAGCGGGCCGACGCTTCGTCGCTGCAGGCGCGCGGCTACGTCCCCCCCGAGTCGTTCACTGCGAAGGCGGCCGACGGTACGACCGACCTGTACGGCGTGCTGTTCCGGCCGCACGACTGGGAGCCGGGCAAGAAGTACCCCGTGATCGAGTTCATCTACGGTGGGCCGCAGACCAATCTGGTCCCACACTCCTTCGCCCGGGCCGCCGGGGTCGAGCGCGTCGGGGGTCAGGGAGACGCCCACACCTTTGCGGCGCTCGGCTTCGCCGTCGTCGTGATGGACGCTCGCGGCACGCCGTGGCGCTCCAAGGCGTTCCACGACTTCATGTGGAAGAAGCACCACGAGTTCGCACTGGACGACCACGTGGCTGCGATTCGGCAGCTTGGAGAGCGCCACCCATGGCTCGATCTCGATCGCGTCGGCGTGACGGGCCACTCCTGGGGCGGCTACTCGTCGGCCCTCGCGATGCTTCGCCACCCCGGCTTCTACAAGGTGGCGGTGTCGTCAGCAGGCCCCTACGACTACCGCTACCTGTACCCGGCGTTCGTCAAGTGGACCGGTTGGCCCGAGTACGAGGACGGGGGCCGGATCGCGCCAGACGACACCACGCGCCCACTCAACCTGACGCCCCACGCGGCTCTCGCCGATCGGCTCGAAGGCAAGCTGCTCATCGTATATGCGGAGCACGACGAGAACACGCTGCCGGCGTCGACGCTGTCTTTCGTCGACGCTCTCATCCAGGCAGACCGTGACTTCGATCTCCTGGTTCTCCCCAACCGAGACCACTTCTACACCCACGAGCCCTACTTCGTCCGGCGCCGGTGGGACTACTTCGTGGAGCACCTCCTGGGAGCGGAGCCACCGTCGGGCTACAGCATCCAGGCGCGCGAGTGATCTGAGGTCGCGACGGGGGCAGTGTCAGGGCGACGACCGGAGAGCGAGCCAGGCGAAGCGCTGCTCCCGGTCGATCGTTTCCAGCGTGAGGTCGACGCACTGCATGCGGGCCTCTCGAAGCCTCTCGAGGATGGGTGCCTGGAAGTGGCCCTTGTGCATGTCGTCGAGCACGATGCGCACCTTCGGGCCGCATGCCTGGAGAACCGTGGGGAACGACTCGGCGCGGCCGGCCACGGCGCCGATGTCGTGGAACACGAGGTCCGCGTGCATGTCCTTGCTCTCGCGCTGGAACTCCTCCCAGGTCAGAAGCCCGTCCGCTTCGAGACTCTGGCTCTCCAGATACTCCCGGGTCCTGTCGAGCCACGCGGGTGAGTCGTCGACCGAGAGCACCTGAAGGTCCGGAGCATGGTTCTTCGCGAAGCTCCGGAGGAGGAACGAGCTGAAACCGCTCCCCGTGTCGATCGCGGTACGCGGAGCGTCCTCGTGCAGGAGGAACCAGAGAAGCTTCGTGGTCTCCAGGCTCACGGCGGCCGTGCGGGACGAGACGGTGCGGATGTAGGTGTGGTGGGCAGAGGCGATCTCGGCCCAGCCGGGGAGCTCCGCCGAGCTAAGACGCGCCACCCACGAGGGCTCGACGCGCGCGTCTCCGAGCCGCGCGCGGTTCTGCTCCTGGATGCGGCGCGCGAGGAGGCGCCGGCCGAGGCCGCTCTGCGCGAGCAAACCGCGCACGATTCGGCTGGGTGTCGGAGCACCGGCCACAGCGAGCGCTCCTACTTCTTCGTGGCGCGGGTCTCGTTGCCGGCCTGGTGCAGAACGAGGCCCGAGACCGCGCCCGTGTCGTCGCGCTCGAAGACGATCTTGGCGCCGGCCAGTGGAATGGAGAACGTGCCGTCCGGATCGGCGACCAGGGCGACTCGCTGCTGGCCGGGGGCCTGGAGGAAGAGGTCGCCGTCGGTCGCCGTCACCTCGAGATCGACTCCCGGCGCCACTTCGTAGCTGCCGACGAGCACGGACACGTCGGTGATCTGGACGGCTGCGGGTGCCGGGGCTGCGCCTTCACAGGCGAAGAACCACTGCCGCGTATCGAAGTCGAGCGTCCACTCGCAGTGCTTCAGGAAGCCGTACGACAGGAGGGCGTCGGTCTTGACTCCGAGGTAGGTGTGCTGGTCCTGCATCTCGTTGACCCACACCCCCTGGCCGGTGAGCGAGACGGGGCCGAGACGCACGGCGCCCGGTGCGTCGGCGAAGGTGGGCTCCGCGAAGTCGCCCGTGCCGCCATAGGCGCTGAAACTCTCGGGCGAGATCATGAGGCCGGGCTGCCGCCCTTTCGGGTCGACGGTGACGAGGCCCGTGTCCACGAAGAAGGTCGCTTCCTTCTCGCCGATGGCTCCCCGTCCCAGCAGGAAGTGGTCGAGCGCCATGTGGAACTCCATGGGCTCGGCGTCGTCACCCACGTAGCTTTCGAAGTGCGCCCTGCGCGCCGCAGGGTCGTAGCGCGGGGAGAGCACGAGGCGCTGCCCTTTGTTGTCCCACGTCGTGAGGAACTGCTCCAGGATGCTCGTCCCGAGGATCACGAGGTCGGCGATGTCGCCGTCGCGCTGGAGCGCCCCCTCGAGCGCGTCGAGAGCAAGCGCAGGGACGTTCTCGAGGACCGCGTCGCCGATCTGCAGAGTCTCCACGAGGCCCTGCTCGATGCGGGTCTCGCGGAGGTTGGCCTGGCCGGTGCCTACGAACGTGGTCTCGAGCCCGATCTCCTTCGCCATCTTCGGTGACATGTGGACGAAGGAGCCCCCGGTGTCGAGATGCCCGAGGTACTCCTTGCCGTTGACTGTGATCGGGATGGCGGGCATCCAGTCGGGGATCATGTGGTCACGCGAGAACGGCACGACGGTGGTCTCCGCGAGCGACACGTTCAGCGGCTCCTCGTGCTGGCGCTCGAGCAGCTTGACCTGGTTCTCGGAGCGCCCCCGACGGCGCGCGAAGTCGGCTGCGAGGTCGAAGCGCCGGAGTGCCTGGTAGGCGTAGAGCACCTGCGCGTCGAGCTCATCGAGGCGGGCGTACTCCGGGTGGAGCCGCACGTAGTGGCCCAGACCTTCGGCGTACCGGCCGCTGACGAAGCTCCAGAGGGCCAGCAGGTGACGGGCCTCGTCGTCGCCGGCGTCTTGGGCGAGCGTCCGCTCCGCGATTGCCCGCACGTCGTCGAAGCGACCGGCGCGCCAGCTGTCCCAGCCTTCGCTCGAAGCGCCGACCGGCAGGCTCGAAGCGACCAGGCACAGTAGTGCGAGGGAAGCCCAGCGTTTGTGGGAAGCGCACATGATCGGAGTCTCCTGCGGGGATTGTCTCACCGTGCTCCTGCAGTCGGAACGCGGCGTCGCCAGGCCGGTTCCCGAGGCCTTGTCGGATCGCGGTCGAGGCCGCGAGCTTCGGTGCAGGAGTCAGCTGCTCGCGAGGTTGCGCGAAAGGAAGTCGCCGACCACGCCCACCGCCTCCTGAAGATGGGCCTTGCCATCCGGACCGACGTAGTAGTGGGTTGCTCCCTGAACGAGGTGAAGCTCTTTGCGGTCGTGGCCGACGGCTTCGAAGAGGCGGTGGGTGTGGCTGGGTGTGCAGGCGTCGTCGGCTGTGTTGCCGACCACCAGCACGGGAACGGTGATCGCTGCGCCCGACGTGATGGCGTCACACCTGGCGTCGTCGTAGCTCCACTGGCTGAGCCAGCTCCGGAGGCTGCAGAACCGAGCCAGCCCCACGGGCCCGTCGTTCACCACCTGCGGGTCTCCCAGATAGCAGGTCCCAGGCTCCCGGTCGCTCGGCTCGATCGCTGGATCGAGCCACCTGGGATCCGCCATGGTGCCGTGCACGGTGAAGGCGAATTCCTGGTGGGGATGGTCCGATGCCCGGATCTGCGCCAGCTTCTCCTTCACCCAGGCCGTGATGCGGCGGTTCCGGGCGACCTGAGCGTCCGCGAAGGCGCGGAGGAAGTCCTCCGAGTACGGTGGTTGGTTGGGATTGGCGGGGTCGTAGAGGTTGAGCTCGGGGTCGCGCACCTCGGGCCTGGACTCGTCGTGGATGGACGGGTCGATCCACTCGGTGAAGATGCGGTGGCGGCTCACGTGTGCAGCCAGCATGAGGATGGCGTCGGCAGCCGGCATGCGCGCCGGGTCGACCACATAGGGATCGCCCGCTGCCGTGTCGGTAATGCCGGCTCCCCCTTCGGCCAACGCCTGGTACCACATCGACAACGACCCGCCGCCGGACCACCCGGCCAGGACGATGCGGGAGTAGCCCATGCGTTCCTTCGCGTCGCAGATCGCCTCGCCCAGGTCGCACGCCACCTTCTCCATGATCAGCGCATAGTCGGCGCCTCGATAGCGGGAGTTGGCCCACAAGACGTGGTGGCCGGCCGCCGCAAGCCCTCGCACCATGGGGAGGTACATGCCGCCGCCCACCGGGTGCATGAACACGATCAGAGTGTCGGAGGGCTGATCGGTCGGACGCACCAGGTGGCAGTCGAGCCCGACGATCGCTCCGCCACCGCCGTAGACGTCGCTGTAGGTCGAGGTCTCCTTGAAGCCCACCGCGTAGGCGATGCGCTCGCAGCCTGGAGGAGTGCCTGGTTGGTGTGTCACGGACGGCGGCCCTCAGTCGAAGCGCAGGGGTGGCAGCTTGGCTTCGATCTCGGCGCGCTGGTCGGCCCACTGCTTCGGCAGCGAGAGCGTGGTGCCGAGCTCCTCGAGCGGCTCGTCGACCGTCCAGCCCGGGTCGAGGTTGGAGAACTCGATGTTGATGCCACCGGGCTCCGTCATGTACATCGAGTGGAACCACTTGCGGTCGCGCAGGTCCGTGAGGATCGCGCCGCCACCGCTCAGCACACCCCAGAGCTGATGCATCTGCTCGAGGTTCTCCACCGTGAAGGCGATGTGGTGGATACCGCCGAGACCCCAGTGGCCCCAAGGCAGGTCCTCGCCGTCCTGCAGGTCGAGGTAGCCGGTGTACCCGTCGTCGGCGAACGCGAGCCGGGTGCGGCCGTTCTCCTCACCGACCACCTTTGCCTGCAGGGGCCCCGTGAAAAAGGCGAGGGTCAGCTCCGGGATGCGGGAGATGATCGTGCTCGAGTGGAAGCCGCGCACCTTGTTGCTGTCGTCGAGGTCGAACAGCGCGGGCGGGTCACGCTCGTCGTCGTGCTCGATGAGCTCGGACGGAATCCCCGACGGATCCTGATAGCCGAGCACCTCTTCACCGAAGCGCTGGCCGCGACGCTCGCAGGGAAGACCGTGCTCTTCGAGGCGCGCCTGCCAGAAGTCGAGCGATCCCTTGGGCACGGAGAACGCGACGTCGCTGATCGTGCCGCGCCCGCGCTTCCAGGGCGGCAGGGGCACGTCGTCGAAGAAGAAGTTCGTCATGATCGTGCCGGCGTTGCCGTCGTAGTCGCCGTAGAACAGATGCCACTGGTCGGCGGTCTCGTGGTTGATGGTGGTCTTCACGCGACGCAGCCCGAGGACTTTCGTGTAGAAGTCGAGATCCTTCTGGCCGTCGGTGGCGGCACCGGTGATGTGGTGGAGGCCTTTGACCCAAGTCATGTGCAAGCCCTTCGGTTGAGGTGAGACGGAAGTCGGAACCGATGGTACAAGCGGCAGGCGCCCACCTGGAAAGTAGGTACATCAACCCACAAACTAGGTGCGGAGGGAGATCGAACGACGATGGAATCAGAGAAGCAATGCGTGGTTCTCGACGCGCTCGATCTCCGCGACCCGGAGCTCTACCTTCAGGGCATTCCCCACGAGATCTTCGAGCAGCTGCGCGCCGAGCGGCCGGTGTTCTGGAACCCCGAGCCCGACTCACCGAGCCACCTGGGGTTCTGGGCCCTGACGAAGTACGACGACATCGTCGCGGTCTCGAAGAACCCGAAGCTGTTCTCGTCCGACTCCGAGTGGGGTGGCCACCGCATCTTCGACGAGTCCGAGCGCAGCATCGTGTCGGAGGACGAAGAAGAGCGGGGCGACGTGAAGTCCATGATCAGCATGGATCCCCCGGAGCACTCGCAGTACCGCAACACGGTGCTGCCGGGCCTCATGAGCAAGCGGGTGCTCGAGATGGAGGAGGGCATCCGTCGGCGGGCTCGGGCGATCCTGGACCGCTTCGCGGTGGCCTTCGACGAGGAGCCGGAGCCCGACTTCGTGGAGCACGTCGCCGTCGAGCTGCCGATCCAGATGCTCGCGGAGCTTCTGCAGGTGCCCGCGGAGCGGCACGACGACCTCTTCCGGTGGAGCAACGCCATCGTCGCCGAGCAGGACCCGGAGATGCGCGCCTCGGAGGAGTTCATGGCGCAGTGCTGGCAGGAGATGTCAGCCTACGCGATGGAGCTCTACCAGCAGCGCCTGGCGGAGCCGGGCGACGACCTCGTGTCGATGATGGCCCACGCACGCATCGACGGGGAGCCGATGAGCATCGAGCGCTACCTGGCGGCCTTCGGACTGCTCATCGTGGCCGGCAACGAGACCACGCGCAACTCCATTTCGGGAGGCCTGGTGGCGCTCGCCGAGCATCCCGAGCAGCGGCAGCGTCTCGTGCGTCAGCCGGAGCTCATCGGCACGGCCGCCACCGAGATCGTGCGCTGGGTCTCCCCCGTGCTGCACATGCGCCGCACCGCCACCGAGGACACCGAGATCCGCGGCCAGAAGATCCGCCGCGGCGAGAAGGTGGTGCTCTGGTACTGCTCGGCCAACCGCGACGAGGACGTCTTCGACCGCCCCTTCGACTTCGACGTGGCGCGCCAGGGCCCGATGCAGCTCGGCTTCGGCACCGGGCAGCACTTCTGCCTCGGTGCGCGGCTCGCCGAGCTGCAGCTGCGCGTGGTGTTCGAGGAGCTGCTGCCGCGCTTCCCAGCGCTCGAGCCCTGCGGCGAGGTGCGCCGCCTGCGCTCCAACTTCATCTCCGGCATCAAGGAGATGCGCGTGCGCCGGGGTGCTGCCTGACCCGGGTCAGCTCGCTCTGGACAACTGGCCCGCGAGTACCCGGCATTGGACGCCACCCATGGCCTCTCGCGGACAGGACATGGCCAGCAGGCTGTCCGGTCTCGGCTCGCTTGCTCCCAGGGCTCTACGATTCGACCGGCTGGCTTCGATCTCAGCACGGGCTCCCCAGAAGGTACTGCCCGGCCTTGCGGCCCTTCTCCGTTTCGATGCTCCCCTTCTCCCAGCGGTAGCTGCTCGTCTCCGGGAGGCTCGCAATGAGCTCGTCGAGATCTTCTGGCGAGTAGATCCGCGGGAACGAGGCCTGGCCGTCCCACGCGTAGAAGAGCGGCACGATCGGCACCGGGTAGGTGAAGAACAGGCGGTGGAGGGTCAGCGGTCTGACCTGAAGGGTGAGCACCCAGCAACTGAGGAAGACGAGCACGAGCCCAAATGGGAGCATCAGAAGCCACACGAGAAACGGCACGGCGTTGTCACTCAGCTCATAGACGAGGAGCGGCTGGCGGCTCTCCTGCGCCGACCCCAACATCTCGCGGGCCTGCTCGGGTCGCAGGTGATGGAACGCGTTCGTCATCGTCTTGAGCCCCTGAGGAGCCGAGGCGAGATCGAGGGCGTTCACCGACTGCTCTTCGTAGCGCACGCCGTCTTGCGCCTTCGTACGCAGCGACGCAATCACTGTCGCGTTCGGGCGTAGGTCGGTGAGGAGGAGAGAGCTGCCCTCCAGCCCTGCGCTCTTCCGGACCAGCGCGAGCACCTCGGGCATGACGCCGCCCGATCCCGACCCGAGGTCGACGATCTGGCCGAGGTTCTCGTCACGCAGCGTTCGCGCGATCAGCTGCGCCAGCGCGGGCGTCACGCCCATCGCGCGGCTCAGGGCCACGAGGACATCGGTCATGTAGCCGTGGATCCACCGGGGAAACCACGAGGAGTCGGCGAACTCGTACACGTGGACGCGCTTCATGCTGCGAAGGCTATCCGCCAAAGAGCGCGTTGACGTTGCCCAGGATCTGCTCGATCTCGGCGTCCTCGAGCGGAAGGGCGCTGCGAATCAGCTCGACGTTGCGCTCGATCTTCGTCTCGGGGTCGTCCACCGGCGGCCAGGCGGGCCAGTCGGTCGCGTACACGACGCGCCCCGTGCCGATCTCGCGGATGCGCTCGGCGAGGCGCTGGTTGCTCTGGCGCACCTCTTCCTTGCGCTCCTCGGTGCGCGCCACGTCCGGCTCGAAGACCACCGCTCCAAGGCCGAAGGAGAGTCGCTCCGCGTCTGCGCGGCCGTCCTGGATGGCTTCGACGAACGCGCCCAGTGCTTGGTGCGTGTTGTCGTCGTAGCCGCCCCACCCGGCCATGTGCGCGATCTGGATGTGGATCGAGGGTGCGGAAGGCAGCACGCCGTCGATGAACGCGTTGGCATCGGCGGCGCCGTACTCGGGGTTGCGGGTGCGCATGTGGATCAGGACCGGCAGGCTCGACGCGTCGGCCAGCGCAAACACGGCCCGGATCGCCTCGAGGTGCTCCGCGTCGAGCAGGTCGGCGTCGGAGTTGGCGAGGTGCAGCTTGAGCGCACCGAGGAGAGGGTCGGCGGCGCAGCGCCGGATCTCGCCCTGAGCGTAGTCGGCGAGCGGGTTGATGCTGCAAAGACCAACGAGCCGCTCCGGGTACTCCGCGACCTGGGCTGCCACCCAGTCGTTCTCGGCCTGCACCAGGGCCAGCTCCTCGTCGCCCGCGTCCACCTCGGGCATTCCGTACATGTAGGCGTTCGAGAGCACGAGGCCACCCTCGATCCCGGCGTGGTCGAGCGCAGCGATCGCGTCGGCGGCGGTGTGGCTCGGCCCGGGCTCGCTGCCCTCTTCGGCCTCTCCGACGGCGAGCATCGCCTCGTGCATGACCTGCGCCGCGCGGGCGCTCTGGATGTGCATATGGTGGTCAGCCGATGCGGGGCGTTGGGCCTGGGCATCCGACTCCACCTCGGTCGCCGCCGGATCGGGCGCGGCGCAGCCGAGCAGCAGCAGCGCGAGGAGCGTGGCGAGGCAGCGCACCTACTCGGCCTCGGCCATCGCGCATCGGCGTGCATCCCCACACGCCGATCGCCGGCCCGTGCTCGGGTCGACGTAGATGCCTTCGAACGAGCCCATGCCGAAGTTGAACGGGTTCACCACCTGGGCGCCGAGCCGGCGGGCGTTGGCCGCGTCGCGCGTCTTCTTCGGGAAGTCGGCTTCGACCGCGAGGAACATGCCGCCGCCGGCCGAGTAGGCGTTGCCGAAGCGCGGCAGGTTGGTCGACGTCTCGACGTCGAGGCCGTGGTCGAGCAGGTTGGTCGTGTTCTGCGTGATGTTCTGCAGCAGGCTGCCGCTCGGTGACCCGGAGACGATCACCGGCTTGCCGTTCTTCAGCACCATGTTGGGTGCGACGTACACCGTGGCGCGCTCGCCCGGGCCTGGCATCACGCGGAAGAAGTGTGCGCCGGTGGCGAACACGGCCACACCGTTCTCGAACAGGCCGTTGCTCCACGGCAGCGACATGCAGGAGTGCAGGATGGTGGCGGCGTTGCCCTGCTTGTCGACCACGCTCACGTGGCAGCTGCCGGGGGCCGGCGCATCGGTCGGTGGCAGCGGTGCGTCCATCTGCAGGAGGTCGAAGCGCGTCTTCGCGTACTCCTTGGACACAATCAGCTCGGTCGGCACCTCGTGGTACTTCGGATCGCGGTGCATGCCGCCGTCGGCGAAGACCTGCGCGCAGATGCGCGCCATCTGCCAGAGGAGCTCGGACGACTCGGGCACCGGCCCGAGCGCCTTGACGTCGAGAAACTCGAGCATCTGCAGGATCTCGATGAGGTGCGTGCCGCCGTTGTCGGGGATGGGCGAGCCGACCAGGTCGTAGCCGCGGTAGGACCCGGTGGCCGGCTCATCGAAGCGCACGTCGTAGCGCTCGAAGTCCTCCACCGTCATCACGCCGCCCGTGGCCTGCACGGCGGCGCAGTGCTTCTTCGCGAAGTCGCCCCGGTAGAAGTAGTCGTTGCCCTCCTCGGCCAGGCGCTCCAGGGTGTCGGCCGCGCGCTTCTGGTAGAGCATCTGACCGGGGTCGAGCAGAGCCCCCTCCGGGAAGAAGATCTCGCGGCCCTGTTCGGTCTGGCCGAGGGTGTTCGCCATGGTGAACATCTCGCCGTACAGGAACGGATGGACCTCGAAGCCGTCGCGCGCGTAGGCGATCGCCGCGGCACACAGCTCCTTCGACGGCCTGGTGCCGAAACGCTCGCGTGAGGCCTCGTAGCCCGCCCAGAAGCCCGGCACACCGCAGCCGAGGCCGGTGGTCGTAGCGGTTGGACCCCAGCCTTCGAGCTCGGCGAGCGGGCGGTTCATGCCCCCGTTGACGTAGCTGGTCTTGCCGGTGGCGGCGTCGAAGTAGAGCATGCTGAGGACGCCCGTGATGCCGGTCATGTGCGGCTCGACCACGGTCTGGGTCACCGAGGTCGCGAGCGCCGCATCGGCCGCGTTGCCGCCCGCGCGCAGGATGTCGACCCCGGCCCGGGTGGCGAGCGGATGGGCACAGATCACCATGCCCTGGTCGCCGTGTGCCGGCTCCTTGCGACCGAAGACCGCCTTCGCCACGAGCCGCTTGCGCTCGGCGTCGTCCACGGAGCCCGGTGTCGCACCCTCCTGGTCGACGGCGGCGCCGAAGAGCGGTGTTGCGCCGGCGTGGGCAGCGCTCAGGTGTGCGGTGGCGCTGGCCGCGGCTCCCGCGGCGATGAAGTTGCGACGGTTGAGCTTCATGGGGTCTCCTCGGGTGAGGGTGACGGGTGTCCGGAGGGGTCGGTTCATTCTAGGAGCACTGCGC
Organism: Candidatus Multivoraceae bacterium; assembly: GCA_965223385.1. Classification (GTDB taxonomy): domain Bacteria; phylum Acidobacteriota; class Thermoanaerobaculia; order Multivoradales; family Multivoraceae; genus JBCCLJ01. The sequence goes on from CBDCWR010000007.1 coordinate 632,301, forward strand.
TCGACCGCACCCACGGGGCTCGGCGAAGAGGTCGAGTGCGCGTGCGAGACTCGGGCATGGACAAACAGACCTTCTTTCGCAACGCACGCAACGATCTCGCCGGCCCCCTCGACGGAGTGCGTGTCCTCGACGTCTCGACCACGTGGGCGGGCCCGCTCTGTGGGGCGATCCTCGCGGATTTTGGCGCCGACGTGCTCAAGGTGGAGACGCCGGACGGCGAGGTGGGGCGCCGCCTTCCGCCGTTTCTGCCGGGGCACGAGCAGCCGCTGTCGTTCATTCACGCCACCGCAAACCGGAACAAGCGCAACATGACCCTCGACCTCCACCAGGAGGAGGCCCAGGGGATCTTCCGCAGGCTGGTGGAGACCGCCGACATCTTCATCGAGAACTTCAAGCCGGGAACCATGGCGAGCTGGGGTTTTGGCTACGACGACCTCGCGGCGGTGAAGCCCGACCTGATCTACGTGTCGATCTCGGGCTGGGGACAGTTTGGACCGCTGCACGATCGGCCAGGCTACGACCCACTCGCGCAGGCGGCTGGTGGCTACGCGGCACAGAACGGCGACCCCGAAGGCGGGCCCGTCAAGTCGGCCACGTGGCTGGCCGACGACCTCGGCGGAATGAACGGAGCTCTGGCGGCGCTTGCGGCCCTGCGTCACCGCGACCAGACCGGAGAGGGTCAGCACATCGACGTCTCTCTGCTCGACGGCATGATCGCGGGCTCGAACGGCAGCCTGACGCTCGGCGCGCTCGGCGTGCCGCTGCCGCGCATGGGGAACGAGTTCGTGTTCGCCGCGCCCGCGAGCATCTTCGCGTGCAGCGACGGGCACATGTTCCTCGGCGTGCTGCTGGACACCCACTGGAAGACCCTGGCGCAGCTCATCGGAAAACCCGAGCTCGCCGACGACGAGCGCTTTGCCACCACCTTGAAGCGGCTCGAGCAGCGCGACACCGTGAACGCCCTGATGGCGGAGTGGTGCAGCTCGCGCACGAAACAGGAGGTGGAGGAAGCCTTCGCGCGCGAGGGGATTCCTGCGGCCCCCGTCCGGAGCTATGCGGAGGCGGCGGAAGACCCCCACGTGCTCGAGCGCGACATGCTGCAGACGGTGCCCCAGTTTGATGGCAAGGAGGCGCCGATCACCGGCCCCGCAGCGAAGTTCTCCCGCACGCCCACGAGCGTCCGCACCGGCGCCGCGGCGCTGGGCGCGCACACCGACGAGGTTTTGGAGGAGCTCGGCTTCGACGCGGCCGCCCGGGAGGAGCTGCGCGCCAAGGGCGTGGTCTAGGCTCCTTCGCCGCCTGCGCCCAGGCGTTTCGACAAGGGCTGCGCCGTGAGCCCGTGCAGCACCACGCTCAGGGCGACCGTGGCGAAGACGGTCGCCACGATCAGGCCCTTCTGCTCGAGCTCCGAGGCGTCGACCACCAGCAGTGCAAACAGGATCGATGCGAGGCCTCGGGGCCCGAACCAGCCCATGAAAGCGACGCGGGCGGCCCCCTGGCCGCTGCCGAGGAGGGCCGCGGCCACGGGCACCATGCGGATCACGGTCAGGCTGAGCACGGCGTACAGGATGACCTGTGGCCCGGCCTCGCCGAGTGCCTCCGGCAGGAGGGCGGCACCAAAGACGAGGAACGTGAGGAGGCCCAACAGCTGGCCCTCTTCCTCGGCGAAGTCGTAGAGGTGCGTCATGTCCGACTGCGCGATCCGACCGAACACCAGACCCGCGACGAACGCGGCGATGAAGCCGTTGCCTTCGAGCGCGTGCGCGCCGGCGTAGGAGAGCACGGCCACCGCGAGAGTGGCGATGCTGCGGAACTCGGCCTCGATGAACCCGCGCCGCGAGGCCGCGTCGATGCCGAGTGCACCCAGCGCACCGACGACCACGCCGCCGAGAGCCCCGAAACCGATCTGTTTTGCCGTGAACTCCACCCAGTGTGACGTGGGCAGCTGCTGCTCGAGCGTGAGGCAGGTGGCGAGGAAGATCGTCACGAGCGGTAGTGCAATGCCGTCGTTGAGCCCGCTCTCCACCGACAGGCTCTGGCGCACCTCCTCGGGGACGTCGTCCGAGCTCACCACGGCCTGGCCGAGGGCCGCGTCGGTGGGCGCGAGGATCGAGCTGAGGAGGCCACATTGCCACCAGCTGAGCTCGGGGAGGAGGAGCTTCGCGAGCCCCATGCCCAGGAGAATCTGAAGCGGCATGCCAATTCCCAGGAGGCGCGACGGGAGGCCCAGCTGCCGCACGAGCTTGCGCGTGTCGACCTTGGCGGCGTCGACGAAGAGCACGAAGACGAGCGTCGCCTCGGCGAGCAGCGTCACGCCTTCGGTGCCCACGTCCAGGTGCAGAACGCCGAGGCCGCCCGCGCCGAGCAGGACGCCGCAGGCGACGAAGAACATCGGCGCCGTGAGGACGCTCTCCGACGCGCGCTTGGAGATCATCGCGAACGCGAAGACCAGCACGGCGATCAGCGCAACCGCGTGAAGCTCCATCTCGTCTCCTCGGGTGGGTTCCCTTGCAGTTTGTCCCAAACCGCATCTTCGTTACGGATGAGCTGGAAGTGCCGATGCCTCGTGCGCGTTGTGAGTTGCGGCCGCCAAAATGCGCTGAGAGGTGCCGAAAGCGACTAGAATCCCGCCGATGGTCAGAAAGCTCTTCACCGCGCTGCTCGCAGCGGGCGTCCTCGTGTCGACGCTCGCGGGCGTCGGCGCGCACCAGCACACCGCCGAGACGTTCCAGTTCGCCGCGGCCTGTCTGGTCGATCACCACGAAGAGCACGATCACGACCACTCCACGGGCCATTTCTGGGAAGCCGCCGGCCACGAGCACGAGCACGAGTGCGTCGCATGCCACGCAGGTCGCGACCGGACCGAAGTCTCCGACAGCGCCCTCCGAGTGGCTCCCTGGCAGGCCGCGGGAGACGCAGCGGTTGCACCGGTCTCCGCTCCGCGGGCTCGCGCACACCTGCCGTCGGCCGCCCGCGGGCCGCCCGCGGCGTCTCTGTCCTGACCGAGAGTCCCGCCCGCGCGGACGCCTGAAGGCGCGATCGAGCGGGGACCTCTCGGCAACGCCCGTTCGCCCTCTGCGCAGACCTGCTCTGCGCCCTTCGGACCGCTGTCCGGAGTGCGGCGATCCACCGCAAGGTCCGCTGGTGCTCCGCGCCGGCCCGTTTTTGCGCACCCCGACGTGGGTGGCGTTCTCTCGACACGAGACGATTCAAATGAAGTTCAGTACTCCTGGTTCTTTTCCCAAGTTCTTCCGCTCCGCAGCCCTCCTTCTCGGAGGCGCCCTTCTCCTCGCTCCGCTGGCTGCGGCGCAGTCCGAAACCGGATCGCTCGTCGGCCGCGTGAGCCCGACACACGACCACGACATGGTGCTCGCCACGGCGAGCATTCCCGAGCTCGGCCTCGAAGTCGCCATCGCAGGCGACGGGACGTTCCGCTTCGACGCCGTGCGGCCCGGGAGTCACATCCTCCGCGTGCACGTGCCCACCCTCGGGGTCGCCGTGGAGCGCGTCGAGATCTCCTCTGGCGAAGAAGCCGAGGTAGAGGTCGAGATCGTTCCCGGCAGCCATTTCGAAGAGGTCGTCGTGAGCATCGGCGGGCGGGACGCTCTCGAGCTCGCCAACCCGGTCACGAGCCTCGGTGGGAGCGAGCTTCAGCTGCGCGTCGAAGCGTCCCTCGGCGAGACGCTCTCGAACGAGGCCGGCGTTTCGTCGAGCTTCTTCGGGCCGGGCGCGAGTCGGCCGATCATCCGCGGGTTCAGCGGCGACCGCGTGCGCATGCTGGAGAACGGCATCGGCACGGGTGACGCCTCCGACGTGAGCGTCGACCACGCGGTGACCACCGATCCCTCGCAGGCCGAGCGCATCGAGATCATCCGCGGCCCCGCCACGCTTCTGTACGGCTCGAGTGCCGTTGGCGGCGTGATCAACGTCGTCGACGAACGGATTCCCACCACCCGTGCGAGCCAGCAGGTCGGCGGCACGGTCGACCTCCGTGGAGGCAGCGTCTCGGACGAGCGGGTCGGCACAGTGAACCTCCAGGGTGGCGCCGGCGAGTGGGCCTGGAGCGCCAGTGCCGTCGCGCGCGAGACGGACGACTACGAGATCCCTGGCTTCGCGAACGTCGAGGAAGACGACCACGGTGACGAAGAGCATGGCGATGATGAGCATGGTGAAGAGCACCACGACGAGGACGAGCACGAAGAGGAGGAGAACCCCTTTGGCATGGTTCCCAACACCGACCTCGAGACGCAGGGCGGACGCTTCGGCGTGACGCGCTTCTTCGGTGACCGCGGCTATCTCGGCGTGTCCGTGTCGGGCTTCGACACCGACTACGGCATTCCCGGGGGCGCTCACGAACATGCGCACGAAGAGGAAGGCGAAGAGCACCACGAAGGTGAGGAGGAGCACCACGACGAAGAGGAAGGCGAGCACCACGACGAGGACGAAGGCGAGCACGACCACGAAGAGGGTGAAGAGGAGGCGGAGACGGTCCGCATCGACATGGAGCAGCGCCGCGTCGACCTGCGCGGTCAGCTCCGTGTGGGCGACCGGTTCTTCCAGGCATTGAAAGTGCGCGTGGGCGCCAACGACTACGAGCACACCGAGTTCGAGGGCGAAGAAGCCGGCACGCGCTTCTTCAACGAGTCGATCGAGACCCGCATCGAGCTGGTCCAACAGCAGCGCGCGAACGGCGCTGGCTCCATCGGCATCCAGTACTCGGATCGCGACCTCGAGGCGATCGGCGCCGAGGCCTTCCTGCCGAAGAGTCAGTCCGAGCGTTGGGCCGCCTTCACCTTCCAGGAGATCGCGGCTGGTGCGTTGACCTGGCAGTTCGGCGCGCGCTTCGAGTCGCAGGATGCGGACGCTGTGGGCGTTGGGAGCACCTCCCACGACGGTATCTCCGGCTCTGCGGGCTTCGTCTGGGAGGCCAGCGACGACTGGTCGGTGGCAGCCTCCCTTTCGCGGTCGGTGAAGCTGCCCGCGCTCGAAGAGCTCTTTGCCAACGGTGCGCACATCGCGACGCAGTCCTTCGAGATTGGTGACCCGAACTTGACCGAGGAGGTTGGAACGGGTCTCGACCTGTCCCTGCGCAAGACGCGAGGACGCCTGACCGGAGAGCTCACTCTCTTCCGACAGGACTTCTCCGATTTCGTGTTCCAGGCCTTCACCGACGACGAAGAAGACGGCCTGCCGGTCGTACTCTTCGCGCAGGAAGACGCCGAGTTCCAGGGGGCCGAGCTGACGGCGCGATACGAGCTCTTCGAGCGAGATGGCCACCACCTCCACCTGCGGGTCGTCGGCGATGTGGTCGACGCCGAGCTCGATGCAGGAGGCCACCTGCCCCGCATTCCACCGCTCAGTCTGGGTGCGGGCCTGCACTACCACTCGGAGCGTTGGAACGCGATGGCCGAGGTGCGTTGGACCGACGACCAGGACGACGTGGCGACGATGGAGACGCCAACCGAGGGGTACACGTTCGTGAACGCCAGCCTGGGCTACCGCTTCCTGTTCGGGGGGCAGATCCTCGATCTGATGCTCCGCGGTCGGAACCTCACCGACGAAGAAGCGCGTGTTCACACCTCGTTCCTCAAGAACTTCGCGCCGCTGCCGGGGCGTGATGTGAGTCTGTCGGCGCGCTTCTGGTTTTGAGACGACCGCAGAGCAGGGCTCTGTGGTCGTCTCATGTCTTGCACGGCAGCCGGCGGGGCTGGCTGCCGTGCTGAGTGCAGAGACGTGTCGCGCGGGGACGTCTGCGTTCGTCTCAGGTCTCGCCTGCCAGCCTGCCGGGGCCGGCTGACAGGCGGAGTCCTGGAATGCGTCCTCGTTTGCAGCGCGGCAGTTGTTCGATGTCTCGCCTATCGGCCACGGCTTCGTGATCGGACAGGTGAGTTTGCGACCGCCGCGCGCTGAGGAGATCAACAGATGATCCTCGACACTCTTCGCAACGCGCTGCTCCTGCTCGCGGAGGCCTCGCCGTACATCCTCTTCGGCTTGGCCGTGGCGGGGCTTCTGCACGTGCTGCTGCCCGAGCGCCTGGTCCTGCGCTGGATGGGCCAGCCGGGGCTCTCGGGCGTCGCCCGCGCCGCTGCGATCGGCGTGCCGCTGCCGGTCTGTAGCTGCGGAGTGGTCCCCATCGCGGTCGAGCTGCGGCGCAAGGGAGCGTCGGTGCCCTCGAGCCAGTCTTTTCTCATCACCACGCCGGAGTCGTCGATCGACTCGATCATCCTCACCTGGGGTCTGATGGGGCCTGTCATGGCCATCGCTCGACCGGCGGCAGCCTTCGGAACCGCGGTGCTCGGAGGCGTCCTGACCATCCTCGCGGCTCGCTCGCTGGACGATCTCCGGTCGCCGGTGGGTGCTTCCGGCGCGTGCACCACGTGCGGCGGTCACCTGCCTGGCGGCGATCAGCCAGACGCGGAAGAGACGTACGATCCTCCAAGCGACCACCACCACGGTCATGGCCACCATCGTCACGGCCATGACCACGATCACGATCACGACCTGCTCTACGCCCGCGGCGACGAGGCGCGTGCCGCCCTGCGCGCCCTGACGAGGCTCGGGCCCGAGAAGCGCTCCGAAGGAGACGAAGAGGCTCCGTCGGCAAACGCAGGTGAGCTGCTGCGCGACGTTCGAGACGAGGTCGTGCGGCCGAGTCTGCGCTACGGCTTCGGAGACCTCCTCGACGACCTGGCCTTCTGGCTGGTCGTCGGCGTGCTCCTGGCGGGCCTCCTGACGACGCTCCTGCCGCAGGACCTCGCCGCTCTGGGGCTGGGCTCCGGCTTCGCGCCCATGCTGCTGATGCTGGTCGTGGGAATCCCCATCTACATGTGTGCGTCGGCGAGCACACCGATCGCGGCGGCGCTCTTGGCCAAAGGCGTGAGCCCGGGCGCCGCCCTGGTCTTCCTGCTGGCCGGCCCCGCCACCAACGTCGCGACCCTCGCCCTCCTGCTCGGAACGTTCGGGCGGCGCTTCGTGCGGATCTACCTCACGAGTGTGGTGGTGGGCGCGCTCCTCGCGGGTCTGCTGCTCGACCTCCTCGCGTCGGGTCTCGCGGCCACCCTCGCCGCGGGCTCGACTGCCGGGGAAGACCTCGGTCCGCTCGCGCTCGTGAGCACGGCGATCCTCCTCTTCGTTCTGGGGCGCTCGCTCGTTCGAGGCGCATGGAACCGGGGGGTCACGGAGTTCGTGGAGGGCACCCGCCACATGGTGGGGGCCTTCGCAGGTCGCGTCGGCCTGCGACGCCAGCGGGCCACGCGATGGGCCGTGGGAGCGGTCGTCGTACTCCTCTTGGCGGGATGGGCAGCGACCGGGCTGCAGGTCGTGCCGCTCGACAGCCGCGGTTTCGCGTTCACGTTCGGAAAGCTGAGTCGGGCCGATCTCGAGCCGGGACTGCACTTTCACCCCCCGGCGCCGATCGGCCGCCTGGAGCTGCGCAAGGTCCACTATCCGAGGAAGGCGGACATCGGCTTTCGGACGGACGTCACGCTCCTCGCCGACCGAACGCGGCTGCGACGCGGGCGCGATCCGGAGGAGTGGCACAGCCCACTCGCCGCGATGAACGAGCGTCCGGAGCAGGCCACGTTCTTCACGGCTGACGAGACTTTCGTCGAGATGAACTTCAGCGTGCACTACGGTCTGCGCGAGGCGAGCGCGTTCTTCTTCGGGCTCGCGCACGATGTCGATCTGGTGGCGCTCTACGCCGAGGCCGCGGCGCGCGGGCTCGTGGCCTCGACACCTCTTGATGGTCTCCTGACCGCGGAGCGGCCCGAAATGGAGCGACGGATCGCCCAGAGGCTGCAACGCTCCCTCGACGGCATCGGCTCGGGCATTCGCGTCGACCGCGTCCACATCGTCGATATTCATCCGCCCGGAGATGCGGTCCGTGCCTTCCGTGACGTGTCCACCGCGCTCGAGGAGCGGGCGACGCGCATCCACCGGGCGCGCCAGACCTCCGTGGGTGCGATTCCCATCGCGCGCGGCGAAGCGGCGAAGCTCGTCGCCGGGGCGCGCGGCAAGGCGACTGCCGAGGAGCTGCTCGCCGAAAGCGAGTCCGCAGCCTTCTTCGGGCTCGCAGGGGTTGCAGGGGGCGCCCCTTCGATCGTGCGGCGCGAGCTGCGCACCGCGGCGACGGAGCGGGCCCTCGACGGCAGGAAGAAGGTGGTGCTCCCGGAGGGCGTTTCCGCCAGCAAGGTGGTCCTGTGGGACACGGGACCCCCGCTTTTCGACTCTTCGGCCTCGCGACGGCGGGGCGAACAGGAGGACATCCCATGAGCTCTGCGACACGAACAGGCCTCATCGTTGCGTTGGTCCTGCTCCTTCTTCTGCCGGTCAGCGTGTTCACCATTCACGAGACCGAGGTCGGTCTGGTCACGCGCTTCGGCCGACCCGCAAACGACGTGGCCGGCCCCGGTCTGCACTTCAAGCTGCCGTGGCCCATCGATCGCGTCGTCCGGATCGATCGGCGCCTCATGGTTTTCCAGGGCGAGCCGACCGAGATGCTCACCCGCGACAAGCGCAACGTTCTCATCGACTCGTTTGCGCTCTGGCGCGTCGAAGACCCGCTTCGTTTTGCCCAGACCCTGGGGAGCCGGTTGGAGGCCGAGGCGCGTCTCCTGGATCTGACCTCGTCGGAGATCGGTGCCGCGATGGGCTCCGTGCTGATGGAGAATCTGATCAACGTCGACCCGGAGGAGGTGCAGCTGGACCGCGTCGCGCAGACGGCTGCGGCGGCCATCCGGCCGACGATGCGCGAGTCGTTCGGTATCGAGGTGGTCGACCTGCAGATCAGCGGGTTCAGCCTGCCCCGTCAGAACCGGGCCAGTGTCATCGACCGGATGCGCGCGGAGCGCGGGCGGATCGCCGCCCAGTACCGTAGCGAAGGCGAGGAGAAGGCGCTCGAGATCGAGGCGCAGGCGGCGCAGGAGCGCCAGCTCATTCTCGCGGAGGCGCGGGCGAAGGCGGAGGTGATTCGCGGCGAAGGGGAGGCCAAGGCTCTCGAGATCCTGGCCGAGGCATACGCCGAGAACCCCTCGCTCTACCGGTTCGTGCGGTCGCTCGAGAGCGCCGAGAAGATCCTCGACGAGGATTCGACGGTCTTTCTCCCCGCCGATCCCGATCTCCTGGGAGTGTTCCGTGAGCGATGAAGGTCACGCACCGCCGTCGGTCCGCTGGCTGTGGCGGCTCCGAGACAGGATCGCGCACACGCCGCGTCGCCTGATCCGGATCGGCGCGCTTCTGGTCGTGATCGCCGTCGCCTCGACGGGCATCTCGATGATCGAGAGCGGAGACACCGGGGTGCTCCTGCGCTTCGGCAAGGTCGTCCGCGACGACCTGCCCGCCGGGCTCGTCACCACCCTCCCGAGGGTCGTCGACAAGGTGGTGTCTCTGGACACGGCCGAGGTGCAGCGTCTGTCGCTGGCGGAAGAGCTCGAGCGGCTGCCGGACCTCGTCACGGGAGACGAGAACCTCATCCGCACCGCGTTGGCCGTGCAGTTTCGCATTGCGAGCCCGGGGGAGTTCCTCTTCGCGTCCGAAGACGTGGAGTCGGTGGTCGAGCAGATCGTCCGTGCCGAGCTCGTGGAGGCGGTCGCGTCGCACGCGGTCGACGACGTTCTGACCTCGGCGAAGTCGCTCATCCAGCAACAGATCCGGATCAGAGCTCAGGAGCGGCTCGCGCGCCTGCGGCTTGGCGTGTCCCTCGTCACGGTCAACCTGCGCAGCGTCGAGCCGCCGCGGGAAGCTTCCGCGGCGTTTCGCGACGTCTTGGGCGCGCGGTCGCGCTCGGCCGAGAGGGTCAGCCGTGTCGGCAGCCAGGAGGACCAGGCGCTCGCGCTGGCCCGCGCAGAGGCGCATCAGCTGGTGAGTCGAGCCGAAGCCGAAGCTTCGGCGAGAGAACAGTCGGCCCGGAGCACGGCAGAGCGTTTCCGCGGCCTGGTCGAGCGGGACCGACTGTCCAGCAGCCAGACGCGCATGGAGCTGCTGGCCGCGGCGCGGGTCGCGGCGCTCTCCGAGGCGCGTGTGATCGTGATCGAGGACGGAGCACCTCTCGCGGTCGACGTCTACCTCGGGGCGGCCGGAAGACCCTGACCTCGCCGTTGGTCGGGCGCGCCCGAACCGACGCCGCTGAGGGTCTCAGCACGTTCTCCGCGCGCTAGGTCAGGCCGAGCTCGCCATCGCCAGCTCCTCGCGCAGCGTGGTTGCTGCCAGCATGTAGTGTACGGCGCCCCAGAGGTTGAACGCGATGGTGGAGAGCAGCGCGTAGCGCAGCGAGTCGGCACCGACACTCGGGCTGAGCAGGTCGCTCAACCAGCCCACGAACAGGGGGCCGAGCCCCATGCCGATGAGGTTGAGCACGAACAGCAGCACTGCCGCGGCGGCCGCCCGCATGCGCACCGGCACCAGGCCCTGCGTCATCGCGAAGTTCGGCGCGTTGTACACCGGGCCGAGGAGCGCTGGAATGACGAGCAGTGCCAGGGTGACGTAGGCGTTGCCCGCGAGGTACGCCGAGATGGCGAACGGCGCGTGCAGAACGAGCGACAGCGCACAAACCCACGTGTAGCCGCGCTGGTCGCGCTCGCCCCAGCGGTCGGCCACCCAGCCTCCGGCAAACACGCCGACCGCGCCAAACGCTCCCGAGAGCAGCGCGAGCCAGCTGCCGACCTCACCAACCGACATGCCGTGGACGCGCATGAAGAAGGGCGGTAGCCAGCCGCCGGCACCGTAGCTGACGAAGGCGTGCAGCGCGCCGCCGAATGCCAGGTGACGGAACGAGCGCCGCGACCAGAGCAGGCGGAACACGGAGGTCAAGCTGGGCGTCTCCGCGGAGGCTTCGCTCGCCGCCGCGCCGTCCGCCATGCCGCGGCGCGGCTCCTTGAGCAGCGCAAAGGCGACGAACGAGAAGAGGAAACCCGGCAGGCCGACGGCGAAGAAGGCTCGGCGCCACCCGAAGAACTCGCTGATCCATCCCCCGGCGAGAAAGCCGATCATCACGCCGACGTAGATGCCCATCGAGTAGATGCCGAGGGCGGTGCCGCGCTGCTTGGCCGGGAAGTAGTCGCTGATGAGCGAGTGGGCCGGCGGGCTGCACCCGGCCTCGCCGACGCCGACCCCGATGCGAAACAGCAGCAGCGTACCGAAGCCGCGCGCCAGCCCACAGAGCGCGGTCATGAGGCTCCACAGTGCGAGCGACACGGTGATCACGAGCGAGCGCGAGGTGCGGTCGGCGATCCGCGCGATGGGGATGCCGAGGGTGGCGTAGAAGATGGCGAACGCGAAGCCGGTGAGCATGCCCAGCTGCGCGTCGCTCAGCCCCAGCTCCTGTTTGATCGGCTCCTGGAGGATGGAGAGGATCTGGCGGTCGACGAAGTTGAAGACGTAGACGATGAACAGCACCCAGAGGACCACCCAGCGGGTGCGGTCCGGTGCCTCGTCGTTCGACCCGGGGGTGGAGGCCGCGACTTCCTGAGAGGTGGACATGCGCGGCCAGGATACGCGAACGGCGCCTCAGGTCAGGCCACGTGGGCCGGCACTGGGCCGCGCGACGCATCGACAACCGCCTCGTCTAGGCGCCGGGCGCAGCCTCCTGGAGGACCCGACTCGGGTCCACGCGGGCCGCCCGTGCTGCCGGCGCCATGCAGGCGAGCAGGCCGACCCCCATGAGTACGGCCGTGGCGGCCACGTAGCTCCAGGGATCTCTGCCGTCGACGCCGACGAGCAGCCGGGCGAAGAAGAACGACGTTCCGAACGCGGCAGCGAGGCCCAGTGCCACTCCTGCCGCGAGCAGCCGTCCACCCTCCCGCAGCACCGAGAGGAGCACCTCGGGCCGCCGCGCACCGAGTGCGAGACGCAGGCCGTATTCGCCGGTTCTGCGGCTGACGACGTAGGAGACCACTCCGTACACGCCCACCGCGCCGATGAGCAGCGCCATCGCGCTGAAGAGCCCGAGAAAGAAGCGAAGTCGGAGCGGCTGGGCCAGGTCGCCGCGCACCACGTCGTCCATGGCGATAGGCCGCGCGAGCGCCACGCGCGGGTCGAGCTGTTCGCTCTGATGGCGGGCGGCGGCCAACGCAGCCATCGAGCTCTGACGCGAGCGCACCAGCAGCGTTGCCGCCTGCCAAGGCGCCACCTGGCCCAGCGGGCGGTAGAGCACGTTGCTCGCCGGCTCCTGAATGCCGTCGTGGCGCACGCCTTCGACCACACCGACGATCTCGATCCAGTCGTCCGCGAACGCCATCTGGACCCGCTTGCCGACGGCGCTCTCCCCCGGCCACAGTCTTTCCGCGAGCTCCCTGCCGAGAATGCCCACACCTCTCGTGTCCGCGCGATCCGTCGCATCGAAGCGTCGCCCCTCCACCAGCTCGATGCCGAGCAGCTCGAAGTAGCTGGGCGAGACGTAGCGCCACTTGCAGTTGGGGCCGCCGTCCCCGTCGAGGTCGGGCCTGCCTTCGGCGGTGATCGGGCCCTGGACCCCGCCGTCGCGGATCGGCAGACGATTGGTCACGCTCGCCAGCTCGATCACCGAGGTCGCTTCGGCGCGCTCCGTGAGCTCTTGGAAGAACTGGAGCCGCTGGCTGCTGTCGAGCATGTTGCTGGGCGCGAAGAGGTCGATGGCCGCGACCTGCTCAGGCTCCAGGCCGAGATCGATCTGGTAGAGCTCGACGACGGTGCGGGCCAGGAGAGTCGCCGAGGTGACGAGCACCACGGCGATCGCGATCTCGCCGACGATGAGGGCCCCCTGAGTGCGAGAGCGAGACGGGCCCACGGTTCCCCGCCTGCGGAGAAGTGCGCCGCGAGACCGCCTCTTTCCGGGCGTGCGCCACAGGCCGCGGACGGGACCGAGAACCACCACCAGTGCAACCAACGGGGTGAGGAGGAGGGTCGCCAGCGCCAGCGGCCAGCTCACCTCCAGCGTGTGCTCGAACCCGGAGGGCAGGGGCAGACGGTGCACGATGGCGCGGAAGCCGGCCGATGCGAGCGCGAGGCCCGCCACCGAAGCCACGCCGCCGAGAACGAGTGCCTCCGTCACCAGCTGGCGCGCCAGCCGTGCGCGACCCGCGCCGATCGCCTTGCGGATGGTGAGCTCTTCGCCGCGGTCGGCCATGCGCGCGAGGAACAGCGCCGCCACGTTGATGGTCGCCATCAGCAGGAGCAGCGCCACGGCTCCGAGCACGAGGAGCAGCGGAGCCCGCGCGCTCCCCACGAGATACTCCCGCAGGGGCAGTGTGAACGCATTCTTGGTCTTGTCCCATGCGGCCGGGTAGTCGAAGTTCTGGCCCAGGACCTCGGTGAATCGCGCGAGATCGGCTCGCGCGGCGGCCTCCGTGAGATCGGGCTGCAAGCGGCCGAAGAGCACGAGCCAGTGGTTGCGACCGTAGTCGCCCTCGGCAGGGTCGACGGTCAGGGGCCTCCAGATCTCGATCTCCGGGGTGGGAAAGAAGAAGCCGCGCGGCATGACCCCCGCCACCGTGACCTGCTCGCCGTCGAGCTGCAGCCGAGAGCCGATCACCTCGGGGTCTGCGCCGAGCTCGCGCTGCCAGAAGCCGTGGCTGAGCACCACCACAGGCTCCGAGCCGAGCTTCTCGTGGGAGTGATCGAAGGTCTGGCCGAGCAGCGGTGGTGTGCCGAGCACCTCGAACGCTTCCCCCGACATGCGCCCGGTGACCAAGATGGCCGCGCTGCCTGTGCGGTGGAGGGTCTGATCGTCCACGGTGAACGCTCCGAGGCCTTCGTACACGGAGGTGTTGGCGCGGGCGAAGTCGAGCTCGGCGGCGCTCCAGCTGTACTCCTGCCAGAAGACGCGGAGATCACCTTCGCGCTCGAACGGCAGCGGCCGCAGCAGCAGGCCGTAGATCACGCCGAGGAGCGCAACCGTGCCGCCGATGCCGAGCCCGAGCGTGGTGACCGCAACCGCGGTGAACGTCTTGCGCGCAAAAAGCTGACGCACGGCGAAGCGGAGATCGACCACCAGATCGTCGAGAAGGCGAACGCCCCACGCCCCGCGCGTCGTGTCCTTGTGCTGCGTGACGCGGCCGAAACGCGCCTGCGCGGTGTGCGTGGCGAGGGTCGGCTCGGCGCCGGCACGCCGCTCTTTGGCCGCCTCCTGCGCGAGGTGGAACTGCATCTCCTCCTCGAGCTCGCGCTCCATCTGGCCGCGACGGAAGAAGGCCCGCAGACGAAAGGGAAGTCCGCTCCACTCGCGCGAGCTCGGGTCCTTGCGCATGGCTACATCTCCCCTGCGGCCAGGATCTGGTTGACTCCACCCGAGAGGCGCCGCCAGTGGGCCTCCTCCTGCCCCAGGCGTTTCTTGCCAGCGCGCGTGAGGCGGTAGAGCCGGGCGCGGCGCCCGTTCTCCGTGGTGGCCCAGCTCGAGGCGAGGAGGCCCTGCCCGGTGAGGCGGTGAAGAGCCGGGTACAGAGACCCCTGGTTGACCTGGAGCACCTCGCCCGAGATCTGCTGAATGCGCTCGGAGATGCCCCACCCGTGCATCGGCTCGAGCGAGACCACCTTGAGGATCAGCAGATCCATGGTGCCTTGGATCATGTCGGGGCGCTGTGATTCGACCATGGGGGAGTCCTCCGTCAATGGGGACGGGACGGTCGCGCGTCCCGTGAGAGCTACTCTCGATTGTCGAGAGGAAGCATGCGGATGCTCCTCTCGATTGTCAAGAGGAGGAGGGCAGGCGGGGTGCATCTCTCGCTTAGAGTTGCGACGTGACGATTCCCGCGGATTCTCCTGCTCCCGGCACCTGCGCCAGCTGCCCGTCGAACTGCGCGTCCGACGCCGACGCCGGCTTCGACGTGGGCGGCGATTTCGTGCGCTTCTCGCAGCGCGACGACATCTTCAGCCGCTCCTTCTGGGACGACAGCGTGCCGCGCGAGCGCTTCTACGACTCGTACCGCAAGCCGCTCGAGGAGTGGCGACACGTCGACGGCTATCAGCAGAAGGACTTTGCGCTGCGCAACGCCGGCTGGCACGTGGCGGACCTGTTTGCCGAGCGACTCGAAGGCGAAGATCGGCGTGAGGGATTCCTCGACTTCCTCACCGCCCACCGCGAAGGGCCCGAGGAGCCAGCCGAAGTCGGCACGCCGGAAGAGAACGCCGCAGACATCAAGCGTGCGGCGCGGGTGTTTGGCGCCGATCTCGTGGGTTTGACCTACCTCGACGAGCGCTGGGTGTACACACACAAGTACTCGCGCGAGAGGGAGCACGAGGCTGAGCGCGACCTGCCCGAGGGACTGACGTCCGCGATCGTCGTGTGCCATCAGATGCCGTACGACCTGCTGCGCACCGTACCTTCGGCGCTGAGCGGCACCGCGACCGGCGTCGGCTACTCGCGCGACGTCGTCACGCTGCTGGCGCTCGCGCAGTACATCCGCAACCTGGGCTTCCGCGCCTACGCGTCCATGAACGACACGGCGCTCAGCATTCCGCTGGCGATCAAGGCGGGGCTCGGGGAGTACGGACGGCACGGCATGCTGATCACGCGCGACTTCGGTCCGCGTGTGCGCATCGGCAAGGTGCTCACCGATCTGCCGCTCGCGCACGACCGCCCGCGTCCGTTTGGCGTGAAGGCGTTCTGCGAGGTCTGCCGCCGCTGCAGCGATGCCTGCCCGCCGAAGGCGATCGCAAACGCTGCGCCGAGCGATGAGATGCACAACCGCTCGAACCTCCGGGGCGTGCGCAAGTGGACGACCAACGCGGAGAAGTGCTTCAAGTTCTGGGTGAAGCAGGTGACCGACTGCTCGATCTGCGTGCGCGTGTGCCCGTACAACCGGAACTACCCGCGCTGGCTGCTGCGCCTGCGCGCGCGCCTCATGGGAACCCACCTGCGGCGGCCCCTGCTCTTCATCGACGGCGTTCTGGGGCACGGCGAGCGCCAGGCGCCGCGCGTGTGGTGGGGTCGGCGGACACCAGACCGGTGATTCCGGAAAGTGTTGTCGTGCCTGGGTTTAGGGACGAACAGCGGACGACTTTTTCGGCAGTTCTGCTGATTTCGTGCCTAAGATTGCACGAATGAGTTCGGCGGGCGGTTCCCTGGGTGAGCGCCTCCGAACGGTCCGACGCGCACCGCATGGTGGGCGCCCCTCAAAAGGCCGCCCGGAGCTCTGGCGATTCGTCGCTCGCCCTCTCGGCCTCCATCGAGACCGTCGCATGACGGTCGCCTCTTCACAAAGTCCTTCAGGAGTCCCCCGATGCGAAAGATGGCTTGCCTCGTCGCGGCCTTTCTCCTCCTCGTCCCCGGTGCGCTGCTCGCCGATGGCCCCGAGACGGGCGTCGTCAGCGGTGTCGTCACCGATCCCACTGGCAGTCCTCTCCCGGGCGTCACCGTGACCCTCTCGGGCGATCGCGGCGATAAAAGCGCCATCACCGGAGCCGACGGCGCCTACCGCTTCGGCCTGGTCGTCCCGGGCAACTACACCGTCCGGGCCGAGCTCGAAGGCATGGGTGAGGCCCGGGCGGCCGTCAACGTGACCGCCGGCCAGCGCGCAGACTCGCAGCTGACGCTTCAGACCGTCACCACGGAGACCATCACAGTCACGTCCGAAGCTCCCATGGTCGACAAGTTCAACGTAGGTGCCGGTCAGACCATGGAGGCCGATGTTGGTGTCGAGGTGACGGGTGAGAGCCGGACCTACTACGGCGTCATCAACTTCATGCCCGGTGTCACCAATGACGACGAGAACGCCGATCTCGGCAGCTCGCGCCCGAACATCAACGGCGCGACCTGGGCCGACTCCACCGTGTACATCGACGGCGTCGACACCACGTTCGCGCGCTACGGCGGCTCGCGGGTCTTCCTGCCGGCGTCGGCCACCACCGCGGTGACGCTGGAGTCGGGCGGCCTCACCGCCGAGTACGGCCGCACCATCGGCTCCGCGACCAACGTCGTCGTGAAGTCGGGCACCAACACCTTCCACGGCGATGCGGTCTACGCCCGCACCGACGAGAGCTGGAACGACGAGTTCGACACGCATCCCGAGCTCGAGCAGCGCCAGTTCAACCCACGCCCGGCCGACTTCTTCGTGCGCACGGAGCAGGAGAAGGACAACAGCGACAACCAGTACGAGCTGGCCATCGGCGGCCCGATCAAGCGCGACAAGGCCTGGTTCTTCCTCTCGGCCAACGATCTCAACTCCAACCGCACGGGCAAGACGATCAACGGCGATGCGGTGGATGAGAGCGGCACCACGAAGTCGCGCATCGTCAAGCTGAACTTTCAGCCCACCGATCGCCAATCGCTCTCCGTGAGCGCCATCGACACGCCGGTGTTCCGCAACTTCAGGCTCGAGCCGGTGTTCGATCGCTACGCGATGGCACCTCACGACATCTCGGGCGAGCTCTTCACCGCGAGCTACAACTACTCGATGTCGGCGAACGTCTTCTTCGAGTTGAAGCTTGCCGACCAGACGTCGAACGAGGACAAGCTGCTCGCCTTCGGCGGCTTCGACGTCGCGGAGGCGACGCGCATCAAGCAGCAGGATCCGCGTTTTCCTGCGAACGATTTCGGAGGCGCCGCGTGGCCGGGCAACAACTACAGCCCCTATCTCGACGGTGACGGCTGGCACAACGGCTGGCTGCTCGACAACGGCTACGGTACGAACGAGTTCCCGCGCACGCAGGTCAACCTCGCGCTCACGCAGTTCGCCGGTGAGAGCCACGAGCTCAAGTACGGCATCGACGCGCAGGAGGTGGAGTGGCTGGGCGACGTCCGACGCGAGAACCTCTATAGCGGCCAGGGTGACAACCGCTTCGAGGCCCTGAGTGTGAGCGGCTTTCGCAACGACTTCTCGCTCAACCCTTTTGGTGTGGCGTGTGACTTCAGCACCGGCGACAGCTGCATCATTCAGGACTACAACCACCCGCTACTGCTCGCCGACCTCGGGTCGAACGACACCACGAGCCGCAACATCGGCGGGTACCTCCGCGACCGTTTCACGGTGGGTGACCACTGGACCTTCAACCTCGGTGTGCGGGTCGAGAACCAGGTGCACAAGAACGACATCGACCGCGAGGTGATGGACGCGACGAAGGCCTCTCCGCGGCTCTCGCTCGCCTACGATCTCAAGGGGGACGGTCGCCAGCTCATCACGGCCTATGCGGGCCGCACCTACAACCAGCTGCCGCAGCAGGCGATCAACGAGTATCTGCAGGACCAGTTCAACGGGTACAACGGCTACGAGCGGCGCCTCTTCTTCGATTGCGCCTTTATCGACTGCACGCCGGTTCCGGGGCTGCGCTTTCCGACGCCTCTCGGCTACGACATTCCGGGATCGAGCCTGGGCTTCATCCAGCCCGGTGGTATGTGGGATCTGGTGGATGCCGGTGTGTTCGACAGTGATCTCGAGCCCTACCACAAAGACGAGGTGATCCTCGGCTACGAGTGGCAGTTCAGCGACAACTGGGCCTTCGACGCCAAGGGGATCTGGTGGAAGGTCGACAACCTGATCGGGTCGACCAACCAGCTTGGTGAGATCAACGGTCGTCTGGCTTTGTTCACGTTGACCGCTAACCACGAAGACTACGTGGACATCATGAACGCCGTTCGCGAAGCGGCGTCCCCGGCCAACCGGTCGCGCTTGGCACAAGCCGAGAATCTGGCTCTCTACACGGAGCCCGACCGCGACTACAAGGCGCTGCAGCTACAGCTGAACCGGCGTTTCCGCAATGGCTGGGCGCTCTACAACAACGTCACCTGGGGTCGGGCCGGCGGCTCGTCGCACGGGAGCGTGTTCAACAACACCAACGATACGTACGGCGAGCAGCTCGAGCAGGTGATGACGCAGGCGGACATCGACACGTGCCAGGCGCGCCAGGCAAACCGGACGGTGCCCGTGGATTGCGTGGCGGCCTGGACCCCGTTTCTCGGCCAGCCGCTGTCCACCATTCACCGCGACGGCCGGGCCGACTTCGATCGCGAGATCATCGCCAAGTCCAGCGGTTGGAAGTTGTGGAACATGTCGCCGAAGCAGACCCTCACTCTTGGTGGTCACCTGACCTTCCAGAGCGGCAAGCCCTGGCACCGTAGCGAAGGGGCTGGCGGCAACAACCTGACTCCTGGGGACGGCATCCCGGACAGCACTGGGGTCGGAGTTCCGGTGGAGGAGCGCGGCAGCCGGGAGATCACGTCGCACTGGTGGCTCAACCTCTCGGCAGCCTACGGCTTCCCACTGAGCAAGGACCGGCTGCGTGGCGAGATTCGGCTCGAGGTACAGAACGCGACGGACAACCAGAGGCAGGTCGGCGTCACGGGGAGTGGAGAGGTGCGCCCGCTGCGCCGCGGCTTCCAGCGCCCGCGTCGCTTCCGCGTGCTGGCTTCGATCAGCTTCTAGTCGCTCGATCGAGCGGCGGAGGCTCCCTCCGCCGAAGATTCTCCGGCCTCCAGGCAGAGCGCAAGCTCCGCTGGAGGCCGGTCTGTCTTCGCGCGGCCCCGCACGTCTGGAGAGGCCCCCTGCACCCTCCACCTAGGCTCCGGCCAACAGGGCGCAGACGAGAACCACGACGACCGGCAGGGCCACGACCGTAGCCGCGCCGGCCGCGAAGGAGCCCCACTCGAGCCGCTTTCCGCGGCCGTGGATCGGGGTGGAACGCCGCGACTGGCCGCGCCGTGTCCAGGTGACTTCGACGCCCATGCGGTACCCCCGTCGCGGCACCGTGACGATGTGGTCGCCCGGCTCCCCGGCCTCGAGCGCGCGACGGATGTGGCGGATGCACTGGTGGAGCCCGGCCTCCCAGTCGACGAACTGATCGCCCCACAGGGCGGAGCGAAGCTGCTCGCGGGACACGAGCCGTCCGTCGCCGTGCAGCAGGCAAGCCAGAGCCCGCGTCGGAAGAGGCCGCAGCGGAAGCTGGCGCTCCTCGCAGAAGAGCTCTCCGCGATCGAAGTCGAAGGAGAAGGGGCCGAACTGCGCCACGGTGCCCGGCTCGAGCTCGGCGACGGAGCTGGTGGAGGTCGAAGTCCGTGGGGCAGAGCTTTTGGCTTCCATCGTGCGCGTTCAGGGTTCGTTCAGGGTCTCGAAGGCGGCGAACTGCGTATCCGAGTCCATCCCAGGAGGTACGGATGGCGACGACGAGAGTTCGGAACAGACCCGCGCAGCGTGAGGAGGAGCCGGTGAAATTGCTCTTGTGGCGCGTGCTGGGGTGGGGGATTCCGGTGGCGGTCGCGTGGCGCAGCGTGTGGCGCTTCTCGCTCCGTCGACTGCCATCGACGTCCCGCCGTCGCTTCGCTGGCCTCTGGCTGGGCTGGGGCTCCTTTTTGTCGCCTGCGCTGTGGCTGTCGCTCGCCGCCGCCGCGACCCTGCCGCCGTTGCGTTCTCCATCTACTGTGTCGCGAGCGCAATCCACTGGGGTGGAGGCATCGGGGGGACACCTGCGCTCGAGCGCTCGCTGCTCGTCTTCTATGCCGCCGTGAGCTTCGCTGGCGAGCTGGCGCTCCTGTGGCTTGCCTGGTGGGTCGTGGCTCGCTCGACACCTCCGCCAGTCCGGCTTGCGGTCGTGCCTGCGGTGATCGTGTGCCTGACGCCGGTTGCCGTCGTTCTGAACGATGAGGCGGTGCAGGCTGTCGCGGCGCTCCTTCTCCTCCTGGGAACTGTCGCCACGTTGATCGTGGCCGTGCTCCTGCTGCGTGCCGCGTTCTTCCGCCGTACCGCGCGCTCCGTTCCGGGCCTGCGCGCTGCGACCCTCGCGATGCTGGCGAGCGTGATCTTGGCGCAGGCCGGCGCAGCGGGGGCGTTTCCGGCACCGCGAGGCGAAGCGCAGGTCTACCAGCTGCTCCTGGCCGGGGTGCCGATTGCCTGGGCCTGGCTGCTTCTCCGGCCCCGGGGCACCAGGCCCACCGCTGCTGCGTGATCGCGCAGGGGCCCGGCGCCCTCGCGGGCCTCGACCGGCAAGGTCGCCTCGCGGCACGATCGGCCTCAGCTGCGGCCGAAGCCCTCCGGCCAGGCGTCGTGCTCGGGCAGGTCGTCCGGCTCTTCGATCCATCCCACGCGCTCGCTCACGAAGATGTGGCCTCGCAGTGTGAGCGGCGGACTGCCGTCGAGAGTGCCGGCGGGAATGGCCCAGGTGCCGTCACCTGTTTGGCCGTGCACCAGGATGTGGGTGCCGCAACGGGGGCAGAACTCGCGAAAGGCGTGTGGCGACGACTCGTACGCGACGAGCTCGGTGCGGCCCGCGGTGAAGTGCACCTGATCCGGGCGTGCCATCACGTGCGTCGAGAAGGCGGTGCCGTGCGCCTTGCGACACATCTGACAGTGGCAGTGCATCGCGTTGAGGAACCGGCGCTCGATGCGGTAGCGCACGTGGCCACAGAGACACCCGCCTTCGAACATCGCGCCTCGCCTAGCTCGGTGCGATGACGATCTTGCCGAAGAAGCGTCGCTCTTCCAGGGCGCGGTGGGCCTCGATGCCCTGCTCGAGCGGCACCACACGATCGATGGCGGGGATCATCTTCCTGGTGCGGACCATGTCGAGGAGCTGCTCGAGATCGCTGCGCCGCCAGCCGTTCGAGCCACGGATGTCCATCTCGGCGCTCCAGATGAAGCGCAGGTCGGTGGGAGGGTCGAAACCGGCGGTTGCGCCGCACGTGAGCACCTTGCCGCCCCGTCTGACGCAGCGGAGCGACTTGGCCCACGTGTCGCCACCCGTGAAGTTGACCACCACGTCGTAGCCGCCGCCGGCCATGAGCCCGCCGGTCGTCTCGCGACAGTGCACCGCGAAGTCGGTTTCGGAGTAGTTGATCGTCTCGTCGGCGCCCATCTCCTCGAGGCGTGCACACTTCTCGGGCGTGCCCGCTGCCGCGATCACGTAGGCCCCGATGGACTTCGCGATCATCAGACAGCTCGTGCCCACGCCGCCGCTCGCGCCGAGAATGAGGATCTTCTGATCACCCTCGAGCTCGCCGCGCGTCACCAGCATGCGATGCGACGTGCCGTACGCGACGGGGAGACACGAGGCGTCCTCGAAGCTCACGTCGTCGGGAAGCGCAATCAGCTGCGAGGCCTCCACGACCACCGTCTCGGCGTACGCCCCCAGCGCGTTGTCACCGATGAAGCGGAAGCGGCCCTTGGGGAGGCGCGCGATGGGGTCGAGCAGCACGCGGTCGCCCTCCGACCACCCCTCGATCTCGCGGCCGAGCTCACACACTTCGCCGGCGCCGTCACAGCCGGGGATCATGGGGAGCGGCACCTTGATTCCAGGCATGCCGCGGCGGGTGAAGATGTCGTGGTAGTTGAGCGAGCAGGCTCCCACCTTCACGCGCACCTGCGTCGGCTCGAGCTCCGGCTCCGGAAAGTCTCCGTACTGCAAGACGTCGAGATCACCGTGCTCTTCGAGGTAGATCGCTTTCATGCAGGCCTCATTCCCTGGGGTAGCCGAGCTTGTACACCGAGTCGCCCTGGGCGACGAGGGTCCCTTCCTCGTCGTGGACGTCGACGTGCGCAAAGCACAGCGAGCCACCTCGGCGCGGAACGGTTGCCGTGGCGATGAGGGCGCTGCTGCGCGCGGGCGCCATGTAGCGCACCTCGAGGGTCACCGTCGTGCCGAAGCTCGGGGGTCGCTCCGGGTGGGTGCCGGTCCACGAGACCGCGGTGGCGGCGGCGTCCATGAGAGCGGCGATGGCGCCGCCGTGCACCTGGTCGGCCATGGTGGTGTTGTGCTCCGCGAACTCCATGCGCGCCCGGAGGTGGTCCGGCTCGGCCGAGACGAGGCTCATCTGGAGGTGGCGGCCCAGCGGGTTGCCGAAGACGCGCTCGCCCACGGCTCGGGCCCATTCGTTGGGGTTGGTCATCTCAGAGCTTCCTTTCGGGGCCGTGACGGCTCTGACGTTCGAGCGCGTAGGCCGTTACCGCAGCTCGACGGTGCCGTTGGGTGTTTCGAGGGTGGCGACGAGCACGACCTCGGGGCCGCGGGCCACTTCGAGAGTGACGCCCAGCGCGCTCAGCATGGCGCCGACACTCTCCGGGTGGGGGTGCTCGGCGCGTAGGCCGGAGATCGAGCAGCCCGGTGTGCTGGAGAGGGCGGGGCTTGGTGTCTCTCCCCAGTCGATCAGGAACGGTACGAGGCCATCGCCCGCGGGCTCGCGTCGCAGCGTGAGCCGCCACTCGAGCAGGCCGGTCGGCGCCTGACGGCTCAGCGGTCGGATGTCGCCGGTGTCGTAGCCGCCCGCGAGGGCGCGTTCCCTGCGGCCCTCGAGGTCCGACTCGCCGATCGCCCATGTGACGAGCTTCGGGGCGGTCAGCGAGTCGAGGCCGAACGGGCGCGGTGCCGCGGGTGCCGCCTGGTCCGGATCGGGCCCGATCACCTCGATGTAGCTGGTTTCGCCCAGCGAGAGCAGGTGGTTCCGCGTGCCGAGCCCGGGGTGTGGGCCGCCGGGGGAGGGTTCGACCCCGAGGCGCTCGGCCACCTCCGCCACGCCTGCGGCGAGGTCCGGAACCGCAAACACCAGGTGGTCGAGTTGATCGAGGGCAGTCATGTCGGGCTCGGGAGCAGGCGCCGAGCGTAGCATTGGGTCGGAGAGCACGAGTGAGCGACCAAGACCAGCGCAAGAGCGTCCGTCACCCGATTCCCCAGGAGGACTACCGACCCGGTGCTCCCCTGGGGATCGAGCGCGTGACATTCGTGTGCTTCGCGTGTCGCCTCGCGATCAAGGTGGTCACCGTCGACCGGCTCACCTCGACGTGCCCGAAGTGTGGGCGCACCAGCTACTTCCTCGGGAAGGCGTTCGACCCTCCCCGTAGCAGCGCGCACGAGGAGTGGCTGCGGGTGCAGGCGCTGTTCGCGGCCGGCTTTCGGTTCGAGGCTCCGGGCGAGGTCGGTGAGAGTGCGCCTCTGCCGCAGGCCCTGAGTGACGTCCCGGAGTTTCTCGCGCGCTACCCGTCGCACCCGTTGCGAGGGGCCGATCGGCTCCCGGAGCTCATGCCGCCGGCGGTGGCGGATGCCCTCGAACGGCTACGCGCTGAAACTTCGGGAGAGCGCGGGTGATCCCTCACGGGCCGTGCCGCGCGGTGACGGTTCGCTGGGCCGCCGCTCTGCTCCTGGTGGTCGGGGCAGGTCTCGGGTGTCAGGCGGCGGGCGACGCGGTGTGGTTCGTGCGGGCGACGGCCGAAGAGGGCGGCGCAGCAGACGGGTCCCGCGAGCGGCCGTTCTCTTCGCTCGCTCAGGCGGAAGCGGCGTCCGCTCCGGGTGACGAGATCCGCATTCTCGCGCCCGTGGCTGAGGGGCTGAGGCTCGAAGGAGGACTAAAGCTCCAGCCGCGTCAGACCCTGCGCGCGGAAGACGCGTCGTTTCCGGAGGTCACACATGGCAGCGGGGATCGCGGCGGCGATGTCATCACGCTCGCCGAGGGTTCCGTGGTGGAGGGTCTGCACCTCGTCGCCGCAGCGGGCCACGCCATCGTGGCCCGCAACGTCCACGGCACGCGCGTCGCCGGCAACCGCATCTCCGGCGCCAACACGGCGGATCAGGTGAGCGTGAGCACGGGCGCGACCGCGGGTCTTGGTGTGCCTGCTTTTCCCAAGTCCGCGGTGGCGTTCGTTCACGACGACGGGGAAGGCGCGGCGGGCGCCGTTCCCGCGGCGAACGTCGTTTCGGACAACGTGATCCAGGGTCTGCCCGACACGCAGGGAGGGCGTCTCGGAGGTGCGGGCATCGCGCTTCACGCGCGCGGCACCGCGCGAGCGGTGCTCGAGGTGCGCGGCAATCGCGTCGCAGATCTCGGTCCGGGTTTCCCGCGCTCCGGCATTCTCGTCGACACGCAGGAGCAGTCCCGGGTGCATCTGGAGATCGAGGACACGATCGTCTCCGGCGGCTACCAGAGCTCCGACGGAACGCTGATCGTCGCGCAGCACGACAGCGTTCTGGAGGGTGCGATCCGTCGCTACGAGTACCGCGGCGGCGGGGAACACCAGGGGCTCGGCAACAACGGGCTCGAAGTGGCGGTCTACTTCGGGGGCGACTGGTTGAGTGGTCCGTCCGAGGTGACCGGCGCGATCGACGTGCATCGCGCGCAGATGCGGCTCGTCCTCGAAGAGAGCACGCTGCAGGGCTCCGCGGGCTTCGGGCTCGTGGTGCTCAACATGTTCGGCAAGCCCTCGTCCGACACGGTACTCGACTTCGGGGCAGGCGAGCTCGGAGGCAAAGGTGGCAACCGCGTCTTCGGCAACGGCTCGGACCTTCCGGTGCCGCTCGAGGTCTTTCTCGTGCACCACGATCTCGAGATGCCGAACGCGTGGTGGGGAGTCGACCCCGAGGGCCGACCGAAGGCTGTGGCCACAGAAGGGCGGTTGGCCCTGCGCCCAGAGCTGGCGTTCTTGTGTCCGGGGACGCCGGGGCAGTTGGACACTCTCATCCGTGGGACCGGGACGCAAGCCTGGTCGATGTTCTGTCAGACGTACCGCGGCGACGTGTGCCGGGCCGGCGCGGCGGAGGGGTGCTGCGACCCGACGGCCGACCCGGAGCGCTGTCTGATGTCCCCTGCCCTGAGCTCGCTCGCAACGGCACCCGCGCTGAGCAGCGAGCCGTCACCGGAGATCCCATGACACCTTCCCGCAAGATCGCAAACGCCACCGGCCTCTACATGGAGGGTATCCGCGACGGCCACCCGCGCGCCGCCCAGGAGAAGTACGCCGGCGCGCGCTACGTGCAGCACAGCACCGGGGTGCCGGACGGCAAGGAGGGCTTCATCGAGTTCTTCGACGACTTCCTCGCCCGCAACCCCGTGCGCGACATCCGCGTGGTGCGTGCGCTCGAGGACGGCCAGTACGTCTTCCTGCACGTGTTCCAGAGCCTGAACGACGGCGAGGCGCGCTGGGTGACGGCCGATCTCTTCGACACCGACGAAGACGACCGGATGATCGAGCATTGGGACGTGATCCAGGAGTACGTCGAAGAGGGTGCTTCCGGCAGCTCGATGATCGACGGAGAGACGGACGTTCGCGACTTCGATCGGACCGAGGCCAACCAAGCCGTCGTGCGCGCGTTCGTGCGTGACGTTCTCCAAGGGGAGGACCCCGATCGGGTGGCGGAGTACGTCTCGGCCGACGTTCTCCAGCACAGTCCGCATGTGGAGGATGGGCTCGACGGTCTCCGGAGGTATCTGTCGCAGCTCGCCGAAGAGGGTCGGAGCCCGCAGTACTTGAAGGTGCACCACCTGCTGGGCCAGGGCAACTTCGTGGTCACCTACTCTCACGTCCGCATGGGAGAGGACGAGCTTGCGGTGTTCGATCTCTTTCGCCTCGAGGGCGGCAAGATCGCGGAGCACTGGGACGTGGCCGAGACGATCGGCCCGCCCGAGACCTGGAACAACAGTGGCAAGTTTTGACGCTCGGGCCCAGGCCCCGATCGTCAAGGCCCACTCGGGCAGCCATGGATGGCTGACCGGGAGTGCCAACCGTCTACTTCTGGTCGAATCGTAACCACCGGCGCCGGCCCATTGTGCAGGACGGGACGTTCGGGGATCGCGAGTGCTGACGCCCTGGCTCTTCTACCGCAGCACGAAGCCGTCGTAGCCGGCTTCGGCGCACTCGCGCAGGCGGTCGAGGTAGGCGTCGGCGTTCGGGTGGTTGAGTAGCTGGCGCGTCTTGCCGGGGATGTTGGCGCCCATGTACCAGGAGTCGGTCTTGCCGAAGAGGGTCGTGCGGGCGAGGCGCTCCAGGAGCGTGCTCCACCGGCGGCCGGTGCCCGCCGTGGGCTCGAACGACGCGAGCCCGAGCTCCCGCATGTGCAGCAGGAGCTCGACCGTCCACTCGCCCTGGAGCTCCGCGCAGACGGGCCCATTGCAGAACGACGCGGGGCTCTGGGGTCCGTAGAGCATGAGCATGTTCGGGAAGCCGTACACGGCGACACCCATGTGGGTGGCCACGCCGTCGCTCCAGGTGTCGCGGAGCAGCACGCCGCCCCGACCGCGCAGGTCGAGCGCCGTCAGCCCGCCCGTGTTGGCGTCGAAGCCGGTGGCGAGCACGAGCACGTCGAGCTCGATCTCCTCGGTGGAGGTTCTCAGCCCGGAGCGCGTCACGCGCTCGAGCGGCGTCTGGCGGAGATCGACCAGGTGGACGTGGTCTTCGTCGAAGAGGTCGTAGTAGTCCTGTTCCAGCGACGGACGCTTGGTACCGAAGGGGTAGAGCGGCTCCATGGGAGCGAGGATGTCGGCGGCAGCCTCGTCGCGAAGCCGCTCCCGCGTGCGGTCACGCCAGAAGTCGTAGGCAGTGCGGTTCGCCTCTGCATCGCTGAGGACGTCCTTGAACGTGCCCACCCAGAAGTGGAAGCCGCCGCGCTCCCAACGATCGCGGAACACGCGCTCGCGCTCCCCTGCCGAGACCTCGAGAGCGCCCACGTCCTCGCGCTGGATGTCGTAGAAGCTGCCGGGCGGAGCGTTGCGGAGGGCAAAAACCTCGCGGTAGCTCTTCTTCGCCTCCACCTGCTCCTCGACCGAGAGCTGCCGTTGGCGCATCGGAATGGCGGTCACGGGAGTGCGCTGCAGAACCACGAGCCGCTCGGCTTCCTTCGCAGCCTCCTGCACCACCTGCACGCCGCTCGCACCCGTACCGAGCACGCCGACCTTCTGGCCGCGCAGGTCGACGCCCGCTTCGGGCCACAGCGCCGTGTGGTGACAGGGGCCGTGGAAGTCGGCGAGGTCCGGGAGGTCGGGAACGTAAGGCGCCGAGCCGAAGCCGGTGCACAGCACGAGGAATCGCGCGTCGTACTCGGCTCCGCGATCCGAGGTCACGTGCCAGAGTCGGTCGGCGTCTCTCCAGTGGGCCGCCGCCACGCGCACCCCCAGATCGATGCTGCGGCGCAGGTCGAGCACCTCGTCGACGTGCTCGAAGTAGCGTACGAGCTCGTCGCGGCCGGGGAAGAGCTCGCTCCAGTTCCAGTTGCGCCAGATCGGCTCGTGCGCGTACTCGTAATTTGGTACGTGCGAGTCGACGCGTGCTCCCGGGTACCGGTTGTTCTGCCACACGCCCCCGAGGCCGTCGGCCGCTTCCACGAGGCGCACGTCGAAGCCCTCCTCGCGGAGGCGATGCAGCTGCCAGAGGCCGTTGAATCCGGCGCCGACGATGAGGGCGTCGAGAGAGTCGCGCATGCGGGTGCCACCTTACCCACTTCGGGGAGCGCAGACGGCACCCTGGCGGGGAGGCGCTCGCGGCGTCGCCTCCCCGCCGCCTCGGTCTACAGGTCGAGCCAGTCGACCGCGCCGGTGCCCAGCTGGTACACGCCGCCGGCCACCACGAGCTCGCCGTTCTCCACCATGTCGGCGATCACCTCACTCCTCTGGAGGATGTCGGCCACCGTCACGCGGACGTTCTTCTCGACGGCCTTCTGGATGAACTCCGAGTTGGAGGACCGGTACTCGCCTTCGACGACCGCCTTCGCGCGCGCGAGGGCCTCTTCGAAGTTGTCGAGCTTGCGCGTCAGGTGGCCCAGCTCCACTCCGTCCGCGGCACCTTTGATGGCGCCGCAACGCGTGTGGCCGAGCACCACGATTGCCTTCGCTCCGGCCGCGCGCGTCGCGAACTCGAGGCTCCCCAGCATGTCGGTGTTCTCGAAGTTGCCGGCGATGCGGCCGACGAACAGGTCACCGATGCCCTGGTCGAAGAGAATCTCCGGCGGCACTCTGGAGTCGAGGCAGCCCAGCACGACGGCCTTCGGGTACTGCCCCTGCTCCTCGGTCAGACGCGCCTGCTCGAGGTAGTCCTGGGGTGTCGACCGGCCTTCGACGAAGCGCTGGTTGCCCTCGCGCAGCTCGCGCAGAACGTCTTGTGGTGTGAGCGACGACTGCTTCTCCCGGGTCATCACGTCACCGGCAGCCTTCGGAGCGACCGTGAGGGGAGAAGCATCGGCGGACCCACCCCAGGTGGCACTCAGGGCCGCGGCACCGGCCGTGACTGCGAGCGCTGTCAGGAGAGCGGTCCGAGGGGAGGCGATCGATCGGTTGTTACGCGGACTCATTTCGGTCTTTCCTTTCGAGGGAGGAGGGAGGGAGGCGCCGCACGGGGAGTGCGGCACCGGTGGAGGGGCCCAGAACGGGCCCCGGAGGGACTGCGAACCGACGGACGGTGGCTAGGCGGCGTCCTGCGAGAGGACCTGCAGCTCGACGGGCCCCAGGAAGTGAGGCACTGGTCCAGGCAGCGGGGCTCCGGCCAGGAGGCGCAGAGCCATCTGTGCTTCGGGCTCCGCCGTCAACCGGAGGAGGTAGCGATGGACCGCGGGCGTGCAGTGCTCGAGGTCGAGATGGCGTGCGGCCCATCGTCCGAGGCCGAAGAAGAGGGCGTCCAGAACGCTGTAGCTCGAGCCGAGCAGATAGGGACCTGCGTCGAGCTGCCTGTCGAGGCGCTGCAGCGCTTCCAGGAGATTGGCTCCGGCCAGGTCTCGGACCGTCTTGGGAGACCTCTCGAACGACTCGATATCTCCGAGCAGCTCCAGGGAAGGGAGGACTCGCCGCTCCAGGAACCCGAACAGCTCGAAGAACCGATCGCGCGCCTGGGTCCCCGGCGGGGGGAGGAGCCCGGCTCTCGAGCCGCGGAGGCCGAGGTGCATGAGGATCGCCAACTGCTCGCCGAGGTCTCCGCGCTCGGTGCGCAGCAGAGGGGGTGGCGACCAGGGGTGAATGAACGAGAAGTGACCGAGCGTTCGCTCGTCGAGCTCCACCCTGCAGAGGCGGAAGGGCTCGCGCAGCCGCAGGAGCGTGAGCAGCGCCGGCAGGCTGGTGGCGTGCGGAGAGTAGAAGAGCAGCAGTGTGTCGTCCGAGGGCCGGTCCACCCGCGGACGCGGCGTGGACGCGGTGGCGGGCTGGGCGGGTACCCCGGCCGAAGCGGTCCACGACGGCGGATCGCTGGCCGGAAAGGAGTCGATGAGCATCTGATCGACGGAGCAGGCTGCGTCGACGCGATCGGCGCGGATGTCCTCGGCAAGCGTCGGGAGCGGGAGTGCCTTGTGCTGAGTCTTCATGCTGAACCTCCTGGGGTTGCGTTGATCCGACGGCCAGAGGATAGGCGGCACACAACTCATCGACAAGAACTTTGTTTCTATGTAAATCTTAGGTACAGACTAATGGTCTCGGAAGGCGAGGAAGATGGACGTTCGACGTCTGCGCGAGCTCAACTATCAGCACCTGCTCTACTTCTTCGTGGTGGCGCGCGAGGGCAGTCTGGTCGCAGCCAGCGGCGTGCTGCACGTCACGCAGCCGACGCTGAGCGCACAGATCTCGAAGCTGGAGCGTCAGCTCGGCGAACCGCTCTTCCGGCGCGTGGGGCGAGGCCTCGAGCTCACCTCGTTCGGCCGCCTCACGCTCGACTGGGCGAGCCGCTTCTTCGCTGTCGGAGAGGAGATGCTGGACGGCCTCGACCGGGGCTCGGATCCGGCCGGCCGGCACTTCACCGTCGGAATCGTCGACTCCTTTCCGAAGCTGCTCAGCTACCGCCTGCTAGCCCCCCTGCTCGAGGGCGAAGAGAAGGTCGTGCTCGAGTGTCACGAGAACAAGCAGGGGGAGCTGCTGGCGGAGCTTGCACTCCATCGCATCGACCTGCTTCTCACCTCGATCCCGGTCTCGCCGGAGTCGCGCGTGCGGGCCTACAACCATCGCCTCGGAGAAAGCCCTCTCGCCGTGTTCGGCCGCCCGGAGATCGCGCGGCGCTATCTGGACGGGTTCCCCGAGTCACTCCTCGACGCACCTTGGCTGCTTCCTGCGAAAGGCACGTCGATGCGGGCGGCTCTCGACCACTGGTTCGACCGCCGTCGGGCGCAGCCGAGGGCCGTGGGCGAGATGGACGACGCCGCCCTGATCAAGGCGTTCGCGTCGTTCGGTGCGGGCGTCTTCGCATCTCCGCTGGTCGAGGCGGAAGAGGTCTGTCGCCAGTACGGTGTCGATCTCCTCGGTGAGCTCGACACGCGCGCCGAGCGCTTCTACCTCGTGACCAGCGCCCGCCGTCTGAACGACCCTCTGACGTCGCTGCTCGCCGATCGTGCCCGGCGCCTCTTCGGGTCTTCGGCGGCAGCCTGACCCTCGCGCGGGGGTGCGCGAAACACCGGGGCGGCCTGGCCTCGTAGTGAAGTACGGGACCCGGGCCGCCACGGGTGCGCGGCATCAGTACGAAGGAGGGAAACCACGTTGGGCAACAACGACATCGAGGTCGAAGTCGTCACTCGCAGGCGGCGCGGATGCGGCTGCTGCGGCGGCGGTGTCTTCGGCAGCATCGGCGCGGTGCTCGCCGCGCTGCTGAGCTGGCAGATGAACCACAGCATCGGCTGGGCGCTGGTCCACGCCTTCTTCAGCTGGTTCTATGTGATCTACCACGGCCTGACCTATGGCCAATTCCTGCCGTAGGCCGGCCCGGTGCGCCCTACCGGTCGCTGCTCTTCTTCGCCGCGAGAGCGTCGGCCTCGAGCAAGCGCGCGCCCCGCATGATGTTGCCCATGGCGTAGTTGCCCTCGTGGCACGCGTACTCGTAGATCTTGTCGGTGCTGCGCGGCCACACGTACTCGCCGGTCCATGAGGCTTCCCAGGTCTCCGGGTCGTTCACCGTGAAGTTGTAGAGCACGGTGTCGGCGTCGAGGTAGCTGAACCGCTCGGTCACCGTCATGTTCTTCGGCGGATCGTCGCTCGTCTTGAAGAAGCCGTAGCGCGTCCGATGGTTCTTGGTGGTCACGACCAGCGTGTCGCCCTCCCAGCGGGCCACCGAGTCACCGAGCCAGCTCTGAACGTCGGCGGGAGCGTGGTCTCCCTCGAACTTGAACACGCGCGGGTCGTGCTGCATCTCCACCAGGATCATCACGTGGTCGTCGTTCTGCACGATGCGCTTCATGCTGTTGTAGAGCGTGGGCAGCATCGGCGGGCCGGCCGTGGAGCCGAAGCCGAGGAGGCAGCGCTCGGCAAGCGGCCGCTGCTCCATGTTGTCGTAGGGCCCGACCTCGTAGTCGATCCAGAAGGCGACGCCTGTCTCCACGTTGGCGCGCATGAACATGGCCATGTCGGCCGCCTTCTTCTGCGCGGCCGCGGTCATCGGCGGCATCTGCCCGTTCTTCGGCTCGATGAGGATCGACGTACGCCACTCGCCGTCGATCTTGAACGCTCCGTCACCCGGGTCCATGTAAAAGGCGTTGTAGCCGCCGCTGCCGCCCGAGGCCACCTCGAGACCGGGATCGAAGATCTTCGACCCACCCACCGGAGGCGCCTCGCGGTCCGGGTCGCTGCGCTCCTGGTCGGCGGCGTAGAGGTCGGCCTTGCGCTTGGCGATGGCCGCAGCTTCCTCGTCGGTGAGCGACATTCGCTCGCCCAGCTCCTGGGGCCGCACGAGGGGCGTGAGCGTCGCGGTGTTGTAGAAGCCGGTGAAGTCGGGCTTGCCGCTCGACGTGCGCGGAATGTCGCCCTTCTGGGCGAGCGCGGCGGTCGCGAGCATGCTCAGGAGCACGGTCAGAGCCAGCAGGAGCGGGAGACTCGGGGTGCGGAGTGCCTTCATCGTGTGTCCTCTCTTCGGGTCGGACAGAGTGGGCTGCCGGGTTGGGATCTTCGACGATACCAAGCGGGCGATCCAGGCACTGCGTGCAAGCTCCGGAGCCGCCGATCCGTCCCTTGCAGCGAGGCTCCCCGACGGCCTCGGAGGACATGCGGATGAACGAGGCAAGGGAGGGAGCTCCATCTGAGTCCGACCTGTTATGCTCTTGCATAACGAGTATGCGTGCGACGTTCTCCATCGACGATAGGACCGAGGCCTCGCTGCGCCGGATGGCCGGAGCTCTCGGCACCTCCAAGAGTGACGTGGTGCGGCGTGCGGTCCAGGAGTTCGAGGCGCGGCGCGACCGCCTGACGGAGCAGGAACGTCTCGAGAAGCTTCAAATCCTGTCGCGGCTACGCGCCGAGCCAGCCGAGGGCTCGGCCGAGGGCGTCGCCGAGGAGCTGCGCGAGCTGCGGGCGGCGCGCGACGCAGTCGAGCGTGCCGAGTGATCCTGGTCGACACCTCCGCACTCGTCCGCAGCCTCACGGGCCCGCGCGACACGTTGCCGAAGCTGGAGGAGCTCGTGGTGGCCGGGGAGCGACTTCGCCTGAGCTCCCATGTCCTGTACGAGTGGCGTCGAGGTCCTCGCACCCCGAGCCAGCTCGCGTACCAGGAGGAGCTATTCCCCAGTGAGGAAGCTCTCCCGTTCGACGCGCAGGCCGCACTTCGCGCCGCGGACCTGTTCGGCGCTCTCGGGCGTCCGCGTCGGCGGCAGATCGATCTTGCGATCGCAGCGGTAGCGCTTTGCGCCGGGGCTCAGCTCTGGACGCTGAACGCCGAGGACTTCGCCGACGTTCCGGACCTCGTGCTGATCTAGGCGCGCGCAGGGACTGCCTGCCCCTGGCGGAGCTGGTCGGTGGCTCCGGGTCTGTGAGTGGCGAGGCCGGAAATGACGCGCGACGGACGTAGGATGAGCTCACCCGAGCGAGGAGGCGAACATGTCGAACGAGAGCAAGCCCGAACGTGTGGCCTTCGTGACCGGAGGCGGTCGCGGCATCGGGCGCGAGATCTGCCTTGCCCTTGCTGCGCAGGGCCGCGGGGTCGCCGTCACCGACCTGCGAGAGGACGAGGCAAACGCTACGGCGCAGTCGATCCGTGACGCTGGCGGTCGTGCCATGGCTCTTCATGTGGACGTGACGCGGACGGACTCGGTGGCCGCGGGGGTCGAGCGTGCCCGGGAAGAGCTCGGAGTGCCAAACGTCCTCGTCAACTGCGCGGGCTGGGACGCCTTCCACCCATTTCTCGACACCAACGAGGAGTTCTGGGACCAGATTCTCGAGATCAACTTCAAGGGCACCCTCCGCACCGTGCACTCGCTCCTGCCGGGCATGATCGACGCGGGCTGGGGCCGCGTTGTCAACATCGGCTCGGATGCCGGCCGGGTGGGCTCTTCGCTGGAGGCCGTGTACTCCGGCGCCAAAGGGGGCGTGATCGCCTTCACCAAGACCATTGCGCGCGAGGTGGCGCGCCACGGCATCACCGCCAACGCCGTGTGCCCCGGGCCCACGAGGACTCCCCTGCTGGACGAGATCGCAGGCGCTGGAGACCGTGGCGAGAAGGTGCTGCAGGCCATGACGCGGGCTGTACCCATGAAGCGGCTCGGTGAGGCGAGCGAGGTGGCCTCGGCGGTCGCGTATCTCGCCTCCGAAGGGGCCGGCTTCGTGACCGGCCAGACCCTGTCCGTGTCGGGCGGGCTGACCATGGCGTGAGGCCTCGGGAGGATCGCGGACGTCCCCGAGCGCGAGCCCCTTTCGAGCCACAGCCACGACCAACGTCTGGAGAGATGTCATGAGCGACTACTTCGACCGCTACCCCGGACTGAAGTTCGAGCGGGTTCCGTTCGACGGTGAAGAGTGCGGCGTACTGAAGATGACGATCGACCGCCCGGAGCGGATGAACGCCACGGACGCTGCCACGCATCGGTCGTTGAGCCGGGTGTGGCTCGACATTCACGACGATCCAGAAACCCGGGTGGTGGTGGTGACGGGCGCCGGTGACGCGTTCTCCGCCGGCGGCGACCTCGAGTGGATCGAGACCATGATCGGCGACTACGAAGGCATGAAGGTGGCCTTCCGCGAGGCGGGCGACATCGTCTACCGCATGATGAGCTGCGAGAAGATCATCGTGTCAGCGATCAACGGCATCGCTGTGGGTGCTGGCCTCGCGGTGGCGCTCATGGCCGACATCAGCCTCATGGCCGAGGAGGCCCGGCTCACCGACGGCCATCTCCGGCTGGGCGTGGCGGCGGGCGATCACGCCAACATTCTCTGGCCGCTGCTCTGCGGTATGGCGAAGGCGAAGTACTACCTCCTCACGGCCGACTTCGTCGACGGCAAGACAGCCGACCAGATCGGGCTCGTGAGCAAGAGCGTGCCTGGCGATCAGCTCATGGACGAGGCGCTCGCCGTGGCGCACCGCCTGGCCACCGGGCCTCAGGACGCCGCCCGCTGGACCAAGCGCGCGCTCAACCTCTGGATGCACCAGGCGGCGCCGTCGTTCGACGCCAGCCTCGGCTTCGAGATGCTCAACTTCATGGGTCACGACGTGCGCGAGGGCGCGGCGGCCATTCGCGAGAAGCGCAAGCCGAAGTTCGACTGAGCCCGACGCCGGGCCCGTCAGGCGGTCGCCCGCGACGCTCTGCAGGTCTCTGTTTCCGGGACCAACCGCGTCGATCGCCGTCTCGGGGTGCCTACAATTGATCCGTACCATCAGGCGACGTTGCTCGGAGGGAGGACGAAGGTGACGATGAAGAGCTCTTTTGGTGTTGATTCGAGCGCGAACCGAGTCGTAGCGCTCGTTCTCTCGGTGGGCTCGTTGCTCCTCGGCGCCCCCGCCCTCCTGGCCCAGAGCTTCCCCGTCTCCAGCTCGCTCCCCGCAGAGGCCCGCCAGTTCGACTTCTGGGTGGGCGAGTGGGACGTCAACGTGCTCGTGCGCCAGGCCGACTTCTCCTGGAAAGACACGCACACGTCGCGGGCGCACATCTTTCCGATCCTCCGCGGGAAGGCGATCCTCGAGCTCTGGAGCGAAGACCAGCAGGAGGGGATCAAGGGCTACTCGCTGCGCTACTTCGACACCGCGCGCAAAGAGTGGGTGCTCTGGCTCAACTGGCCGTCGAAGAACGCCTCGGGCTCGTCGTCTCTCGCGGGCACGTTCCGCCATGGGCGCGGCGAATTCTTCTCCACGCGCAAGGCCCCGGACGGCAGTGAGACGCTCTCGCGCTTCACCTTCTCCGACGTCACTCCCACGTCGCTGCGTTGGGACGACGCCTTCTCGAACGACGGCGGAAACACGTGGCGGAACAACTGGATCATGGAGTTCTCGCGCACGGCCGAAAAGCCGACTCTCGCCGCGGGCCAGAACACCGCGCACACGTTCCACGACGGCTCGCGGTGCGATCTGCCGCAGTTCCGGCGCTACGAGTTTCTGGCCGGCACGAAGACGGGGGCCGTGGAGGCTGGTGGCTCGGGGCCGGTCACGATCCGTGGGCTCCAGGTGCTCGACGGCTGCGCGGTGATCACCTTCTCGGGCGCCAGCGACGACCCGGAGACGGCCTGGGGCTTCTCCCAGGTCACCTGGAACACGTACGCCCAGCGCTTCGAGCTGATGACCCTCACCTCGCAGCCCGACACCCCGGCGCGCATGTTCTACAGCCAGGGCGATGGCGAGCTCGTGTTCTACGAAGCGGGCGCGGGGAGCGGCCCACGCGACCGGTTCCGCATCGAGGAGACCACCGACGGCAGCGTGGTGTGGGCACACGAGACGCCCGACGGCGACGGCTGGAAGGCGGTCTGGCAGGCCCGCGTGGGCGGGTGAGCGCACTGCTCCTGCGGGCTGGCCGCCGGAGAGGGTTGCAAGGATGTCCAGAGGAGCTTCGTCTTCTCTGTTCGAAGGCCATCCGGGTCTGCACACCCCAGGCCCCTCCGCCTCGCTGCGGGTCGTGAGGGGAGGATCGGATTACACATCCATCGGAAATGTGGTGTATGCTTCCCATGTGAAGCGCCTCCAGATCATGATCGACGAAGATCTCGACGAAGCACTCGAGCGGCAAGCGCGACTCGAGAGCACGTCCAAGGCCGCCCTGATCCGCCGCTTCGTGAGGCTCCATCTCGCGGCTCTTCCGCCTCTCGACGACGATCCCCTGGGCGAGATGATCGGGCGTGACGCGTTCGAGCCGGACTCGGTGGACGACGTCGTGTATCGATGATCTTCATCGATACGTCCTTCTTCGTCGCGCTGCGGAACGTCCGCGATCCGAACCACGGCGCAGCCGTCGAGCTCCTCCGAACGCATCAAGATCGCGTTCTGTTGACGAGCAACCACGTCCGAGGCGAGACATGGACCTACCTTCGGCGCAAAGCGGGCCATCGCTCGGCCGTGGACTTTCTGGAGATGCTGGAGCGCACTCCGCGGGTTCGGGTCGATCGGGTCAGCGGGCGCCAGGAGTCCGATGCGCTGCGTTGGCTTCGCCGCCACGATGAGAGAGAGTATTCGTTCGTGAACGCGACGAGTTTCACGCTGATGGAGGGTCTCCACGTCACGGAAGCCTTCGCCTTCGACGGCGACTTCGGGGCTGCGGGTTTCGTGGAGCTTCGGCCCTAGCTCGGATTCCGATCACCACTGGCTGGGCGCTAGCGGACCGTGCTCTCACTCTCAGTCGTGCGCCGACATCTCGCTGAGGTGCTGCTTGAGCGCACTCATGGCCGCCTTGTTCGCGCCCACGATCTGCTCCATCGACGGCGCCTCCTGGCTGATGTCGCCGAGCTCGACGAGAGCCGTGTGCACGAGGTCGTGCCCCTCCACCTGCTGCATGGCCTCGAGCCATCGCGACACGTTGGGGTGGGTGCTGAAGTCCCAGAGGTTCGTGAACTGCGGCTGCAGCTGCCCGATCTCCACATACGCCGCCATGTCGGCGATGGTGACGGTGTCGCCCACCAGGAACGTCGAGTCGCTCAGCCAACCGTTCTCCAGCGTGTCGAGTGCCTTCGACAGCGTGCGCCGTGCGCCCTGCTGGAACGACTCCGGGATGTCGAGGTCTTTGCGCACCTTGGGGGCCACGAGCCCGGGTGACGCGTCGCGCACGTTGCGGTGGTGGTAGTGCAGGTACGAGTCGACGAGCGCCCGCTGGTGCGGGTCGGCCGGGTAGACGTCGTCCCAGCCGTGCTTGATGCAGAGGTACGGCATGATCGCGTGCGCCTCACCCAGCGTGAAGCCGCTGTCGGTCTCTTCGATGCACGGGATCGTGCCACTCGGGTTCTTGGCGAGGAATGCCGGGTTGCGGCTGCCGTTGTCGCCCTTGGAGCCCGGATTGATCGGCACCATCTGGAACGGGTGCTGCTTGTACAGAAGGAGCCACATCACGGCGCGGACGGGCTGCGAGAACGGGACGCCGTAGACGAGGAGGTTGCCGTTGCAGGACATGTGCGGTCTCCGAACTGTTTTTCTGGGCGTTGTTCGAGCGAAGCGGCTGGGAGTGTAGCGAAGCCGAGGAGAGTGCGAAGAAGCAGCGGGGGTATCCTGCGCGCAGATCTCGGAGGGAATGTCATGTTGCTGAATCTCGACGCCATCGATCCGGAGCTCCTGTCGGGGCTCGAGGCCCTTCCCGATCTGACCATCACGCGCGACAACGTCCATCAGGTGCGGGAGCTGTTGGCGTCCATGCCGCAACCGGAGACCCCGGCTACGCTGACGGTCACGCGGCACGCCGTACCGGCCGACGGCCGCGAGGTCGAGGTGCTGGAGCTCCGGCGGTCCGCCGACGCCATGCGTCCGGCGCTCCTGTGGATTCACGGGGGTGGCTACCTGCTCGGCACCGCCGACGACACCTTCTCCAAAGACTTCGCGCAGACCATCGACTGTGCCGTCTTCTCCGTGGAGTACCGGCTGGCTCCCGAGCACCCGTTTCCTGCCGGCATGGAGGACTGTCACGCGGCCCTCGACTGGCTGGTGCAGAACGCCGCCGACCTCGACGTCGACCCGGAGCGCATCGCCATCGGTGGCGCGAGCGCAGGCGGCGGGATGGCGGCGGGCCTCGCACTGCTCAACCGCGAGCGCCTGAACCACCCGCTCGCCCTGCAGCTCCTGCTCTACCCGATGATCGACAACCTGCACGACACGCCGTCGGGCCGGTTCGCCAATCATCCCGTGTGGAAGCGCGAGACGTCGTTCAACGCCTGGGAGATGTACCTCGACGGCACTCCGGGCGCGTCTGCCTCACCCTTCGCGGCGCCGGCCCGCGCCGAAGACCTGGCGGGTCTGCCGCCCGCCTACGTCTGCGTGGGCTCGGTCGACCTCTTCCGCGACGAGAACATCGACTATGCGCGAAGGCTCCATGCGGCCGACGTGCCCTGCGAGCTCGCCGTGCTCGCAGGGCTCTACCACGGCGGCGACAACTTCGTGCCGCAGGCGGCCGTGAGCCAGCGCCTACGGCGCGGCGTGATCGGCGCGCTCGCGCAACGGTTGGGTGCGGAGCTCTTCGGCGAGCTCTAGCTCGCGGCTCCGCTCTTCGGTGGGCCGGTCATTTGCGCCGCGCCTGCGATCTCGGCGAGGATGGAGCATTGCCCCGATTCCATTCGGCGCCCGACACGGCGCCCTCTCGAAGGAGCTCGCGATGGAGCCGCAAACGACCGCGTCCGCACAGACACCCGATGTCCGCGAACAGCTCGCGGCGAGAACCCCGCGCTCGGTGGAGCTGCACCAGCACTCGGCGAGTGTGCTCGCGGCGGAGGTGGTGCAGACGGTGCACATGCCGCACCCGATCTACATCGAGAGCGCGCGCGGCGCGCGCATGACCGACGTCGACGGCAACACCTACATCGATCTCACGATGGGCTACGGGCCGCACGTGCTCGGGCACGCGCCGAAGTGCGCGATGGACGCCATCCGTGCGCAGACGGAGCGCGGGACCCACTTCGGCCTGCACAACCCCTACCAGACGCGCCTTGCCGAGCTGCTCGTGGAGTCGTCGCCCAACGTCGACGAGGTGACGTTCACGAACTCCGGCACCGAAGCCACCATGAACGCAATGCGCGCCGCGCGGGCCTACACGGGCAAGAACAAGGTCGCACTCTTCGACGGCAACTACCACGGCATCCACGACACGGTGCTCGTGGCGGCGCATCACAAGAGCCCGCGGGAGAGGCCCGCGAACCACCCGAAGAGCGCCGGCATCCCGCCCGCCGTGCTCGAGCAGACGATGCTTCTGCCCTACCGCAGCAGTGCTGCGTTCGATCTGATTCGGGAGCACCAGGACGAGCTCGCCGTGGTGGCCCTCGAGCCGGTGCAGAGCTCGAACCCGCGGCTCGACACGCGGGAGTGGATGCTCGAGCTCGAGCAGGTCTGCAAGGAGTGCGGCGTGCTGTTTCTCCTCGACGAGGTCATCACCGGCTTCCGCCTGGCCTATGGCGGCCTTCAGGAGAGCTTTGGCCTCTCGCCGGACCTCGTCACCTACGGTAAGGCGATCGGCGGTGGCGCCCCCATCGGCGCGGTGGGTGGCCGCCGCGAGATCATGCAGGTGTTTGGCGCCGGCGCAGTGCCGCCGCGGCTCGAAGGGGAAGAGAAGCCGAAGCGCGTGCGCATCTTCACGGGCACCACGTTCCAGGGGAACCCGCTCAGCATGGGTGCGGGAGTGGCCGCACTCGAGGAGATGAAGGCGCGGCAGGACGAGATCTATCCCTATCTCGAAGAGCAGGGGAACCGCCTGGCCGCGGAGGTCAACGCTTTCGCGCGCGAGGAAGGCTACCCGGCGCAGCTCATGAATGCCGGGTCCATGTTCCACATGTACTTCCAGACAGATGTGATCGAGTCGTCGCGCGACGTGCAGCACAAAGCGGCGCTCGAGAACGAGTTCTATCTGCACCTCCTCAACCACGGTGTCATCGTGCCGGGCATCCACCTCGCGTTCATCTCGGCCGCGCACACGGTGGACGACGTCAGCGAGGTCATCGCCGCGTTCAAGGCGGCGTTCACCGACCTGCGCGCAGCCGGGCAGATCTAGGGGGCTACTTCAGCAGCCCCCTAAGCCACCTCGAGTCGCTCCCGGCGCTCCGGCTGCCTCGGTTCGCACGGAGGTGCGGCACGAGTCGGAGAGAGTGAATCTCGAGCGGGAAGCGTGCGCCTGGCGGTGTCGTCGAAGAGGCCTGCAACCTGGCTCGACTCACTTCGTAATAGCTATAGCTGTCCCGGGGCGAAAGCGTCGTCCCTTCCTGAGAGGTCTCGTTCATGAGTCGGAAGATCGGTGAGCTCACGCCCCTCGCGCTGCACATTCTCGTGGCGCTCTCGGACGGACCACGCCACGGCTACGCCGTCATCCGTGACATCGAGGAGCGCACCAGCGGCGCCCTCAATCTGCGGTCGGGCACGCTGTACGTGGCGCTCCAGCGGCTGAGCGACGCCGGCATGATCGAGGAGGTCGCGGCACCGCCGGAGTCGACCGATGCGCGGCGGAAGTATTTTGCCCTCACGCCGGCCGGGAGGGGCGCCGCGATGCGCGAGATGCGCTCGCTCGGGCGGCTCGTGGCCGACGCACAACGCCGCCTCGGCGGTCCGGTGGCCGAGTGACCACTCGATCTCGCGCGTCGTACCCCGTGCGGCTGGCCCTACGTGCCTTCCCGATGGCGTTCCGCGAGACCTACGGAGCGGCTCTCGAAGACTCGATCGAAGAGAGGCTCGGCGGTCACCGCGGGGCGGCGTACGTGCGGGAGCTTGCGCTCGAGTGTGGCGCGCTCGTTCTCCGCGGCTGGGGGCTCCGCCTCGGCGTGAGTCCGAAGATCGTCTACGGCGACGCCGGCCCGGGCCGTGGCGCGCAGAAGGAGGAGAGCATGAACAGCTTCGGCAAGGATCTCGCACTGGGTCTGAGGGTCTTTCGTCGCGCTCCGACGTTTGCGGCGGTCGTGGTGACGACGCTCGCGCTTGGTGTCGGCGCGAATGCGGCCATTCTCTCGGTGGTGCGCTCAGTGCTCTTCGAGCCTCTTCCCTACGCGCAGCCCGACGAGCTCCTGCGGGTGTGGCCGATGCTCGATTCGGTCGACAACTCGGTGGGCTTCTCCATCCCCGATTTCCGCGACTGGAGAGAGCGTGCCCAGACGCTGCAGTCGATGGCGCTCTACTCCGATGCCCCCGGAGACCTCGTGATGCAGGGGAGTGATGGCGCCCGCGAGATCGAGACTCTCTACACCACGGCGGGCTTCTTCGAGGTGCTCGGAGTGCAGCCCGTTCTGGGGCGCTTCCCGGATGAGGAGGAGACGCGCACGAATCCGTTCGTCGTGGTGCTCTCGGAGCGCCTGTGGCGGAGCAGCTACGACGCGGACCCGACGCTTCTCGGCGGCACGCTGACACTGAGCGACCGCCCGTACGAGCTGATCGGCATCGCACCAACCGGGCTGCCACTCCCCGGTTCGGAGGTCGACGCCTGGGTCCTCTTCGACGTCATCCGGCCGCAGGAGATTCCGCTCGAGCAGCGCCCGGTGCGATTCCTCGATGGCGTGGCGCGCGCGCAGCCCGGGCTGTCCCTGGAGGCTGTCGAAGCGGATCTGACCCGGGTCGCGGGGGAGGTTGCCGCCGACTACCCGGACACCAACTCGGACATTCTCTCGGCGCGTGTCGTTGGTCTCCACGAGTCGATCGTGGGTGACGTGGAGCTGGGTCTGCTCGTGGTGCTCGCGGCCGTGGTGGCCATTCTCCTCATCGCGTGCGCCAACGTCGCCAACCTCCTTCTCGTGCGCAGCGCCGGGCGCTGGAACGAGTTCGCCGTGCGCGCAGCGCTCGGCTCCACCCGCGCGCGGCTCGCACGCATGGTGGTCATTGAGAGCGTGCTGATGGGGGTGGTCGCAGGCGGTCTGGGGCTCCTTCTGGCCCGTGGGGTCACGCCGTGGCTCGCGGGGCGCGCCGGCGGCTGGATTCCGCGCGCCGGCCAGAGCAACCTCGACGTGGGCATCGGGCTCCTCACCCTCGGTCTGTCGCTGCTCCTCGGCTGTGTCTTCGGTGGGCTCGGGGTGCTCCGTATGCACCGTGGTGCAGGGGCGGTCGCTCCGCTGGGTACGGCGCGTGGCACCGCGCTGCATCGACACGGCCGGTCGAGCCTGGTCGTGGCCGAGGTGGCGCTCGCGACGGTGCTGCTGGTCGCAGCGGGTCTCATGGTGCGGAGCCTCGACCGCCTGACAGCGGTCGACCCTGGCTTCGAGGCGGAGCGGCTGGCGTCGATGTCCGTGAGCTTTGCGCCGAGCCGCTACGGTGAGCGCGCGGAGTACCTCGGCGCCTACCGTTCTCTCCTGGAGAGCCTGGCGCAGATCCCCGGCGTCGAGGGCGTCGCCACGATCAAGCAACTGCCGCTCCGGGGCGCCGGGGAGCGCCAGGGCTGGGCCCTGCCGTCGGACGCGGCGGGTACCGAGCGCTACGCCTTCTACCAGCCGGTGAGCCCCAACGTCTTCGACGTCATGGGCACGCCGCTCCTGGCGGGTGGCGGTCTTCCGGAAGAGCCGCAGCGGCCGGTGCTCGTGGTGAACGAGTCGCTGGCGCGCCAAGCCTATGGGGACAACCTCCAGCAGGCGGTGGGGCGCACGCTGCTCGTGGGCGGGCGGATCGAGGCCGAGATCGTGGGTGTGGTCGCCGACGTGCGCTCGGAGTCGCTCTCGCTCACCTCCCCGGCCACGATCTACGTGCCCCAGATGCTCATGCCGCGCCGTGTTGCGGCCTACGTCGTGAGAACCCAGCAGGATCCCGCGCAGCTCATCGGCCCGATGCGTGCCGCGCTGCAGGAGCTCGATCCTGCACAGGCGGTGACCGAGATTGCCGTGGTCGACCAGGTCGTGCGCTCGACCCTTTCGCGCCCGCGCTTCCTGACGCAGCTCCTCACGGCGTTTG
Organism: Candidatus Multivoraceae bacterium; assembly: GCA_965223385.1. Lineage (GTDB taxonomy): Bacteria > Acidobacteriota > Thermoanaerobaculia > Multivoradales > Multivoraceae > JBCCLJ01. Next base: position 675,638 of record CBDCWR010000007.1, read on the forward strand.
CGGCGCTGGCTGCGTTGCTGTCTGGCATCGGGATCTACGGTGTCGTGTCGTATCGGATGGCGCAGCGCCTACCGGAGCTCGGGCTGCGCAAGGCGATCGGAGCGAGCACGATATGGCTCTCGCGGCTCGTGCTGGGGTCGGTGCTGGGGCCGGTGGGAGTTGGCGTGGTGCTTGGTGGCTTGGGCGCTGCCGCTCTCACCCACTGGATGCGTGCGCTGCTCTTCGAGACCGTCCCACTGGATCCGACCACCTACGTGGCGGTTCTCGCCGGAGTGGGCCTCGTGGCGCTGCTCGCGTGCGTGCGGCCGATTCTGCGGGCCTGCCGGCTCGACGCAACGGAGGTGCTGCGCACCCAGTAAGGAGCGTGGGGGCGAGCCTCAGCCGAGGCTGGCTCCGGCGCCGGCCTGCAGGGCGAGCTCGAGGGCTCGGCTGGCGATGGCCGTGTCCTGCACTCCTGCGCCGGTGAGGTCACAGACGGTGACCTGCGTCTCCTCGGTGCGGCCGCGGAGCCGGCCGCTGGTGAGCTCACCCAGCTCTGCCGGCGCATCCTGCCCGAGCAGCCCTGCAGCGAGGGCGTGCTGCAGCTCGCCCAGGTGTGCGCACTGCGCGCTCACGTCGCACACGACGATGTCTGCGCGACACAGCACCTCGGGCGCGAGCTCCTGTTTGCCGGGCAGGTCGGACCCCATGGCCGTGATGTGGAGGCCGGGGTGCAGCCACGTCGCCTGGATCAGGGGCTCGCGGGCGGCCGTGGTGGTCACGACCACCTGGCTCTCCGCGACGAGCCGCTCGACGCTCGGCGCCTCCTCCACCACGATGCCGAGTGACGGCGCCATCTCCTGCACGTACGCTGTGACCCTCTCCGGAGTGCGCCCGAACACGAGAACGCGCTCGAAGGAGCGCACCAGCGCCAGAGCGCGGATCTGCTCCCGGGCCTGCACTCCGGTGCCGACCACACCGACCGTGTGCACCCGCGCGGGGGCGAGATGGCGTGCCGCCACGGCGCCGGCGAGCGCCGTGCGCAGGTCGGTCAGGTAGCCGTTGTCGAGGAGCACCGCACGACATGCGCCGCTGCGTGCCTCGAGCAGAACCATCAGCCCGGTACCCGTCGGTAGGCCAAGCTCGACGTTGCCGGGAAAGCCGGCGGCCATCTTCACCGCGAAGTGGTCCAGCCCGCTGACGTACGCGCTCTTGATGTCGACGTCTCCCCCGTGATCGGGCACCTCGATGTGCATGACGGGCGGCATGGATGCGCGGCCGTCCGCGAGCCACGTGAACGCCTCGGCGACGGCTTCCAGGGAAGCGGTGTCGAGCCGCACCAGATCGCGGAGCTCGCTCTCGCGGAGGATGGTGACCGACATGCGCGCTAGCGGAAGACGTCGAACAGGTAGCTGTACTTCACGATCAGGCTGCGGTCCGGGTCCTGCAGGCCGAGCATGCCGAACTCGGAGATCTCGTTGTACACCACAAAAAGTCCCGTGTTGGCGGTGCCGAGCCAGCTGAAGCGCAGGTTCGTGGACACCTCGTCCGCGACGTCGTTGTACTGGATCAACGCCTGGAGGAGAACGCGGGGGCTGAACGAGTAGGTGAGCCGCAGGCGCCCGAGGTTGGTCTCGAAGTCGCCCTCCCGCAGGCGCACGTGGTTGTTCGACCAGCCGACCTCGGCGGAGAGATAGTCGCCGAGCCGGAAGTTGACCGTGGGGTTGGTCGAGAACTGCCGCCCGCTGAAGAAGCCACCGCCGACGATGCGCCCGCCGAGACTGACAGCTCGCCCGGGGTTGGTGTTGAAGAAGATGAAGTAGTACGGGTTCTTGATCGGGTAGGCGCCCGGCTCGAGCACGATGCCGTCGAAGATCTCGAAAGGCTCGCGCAGCGCTTCGCGTGAATCGCCGACGAAGAGGCTGATGCGCCCCCCGGCCCGGGTGATCATCTCCAGCCCGGTCGAGGCCCTCCGCGTCTCCTCGAAGTTGTCGAAGCCGCGGTACTCGTCGATGTACAGCTGCGGCCCCCACTCCTGGATGCGGCCGCCACTCTCGGGCCGGATGCGGTAGCTGAAGTTGCCGGTGATGCGCCGGTAGTTGGTGCGGTTGATGAACCCGACCTCGGGGTTGAAGTCGGGCGCCACCTCGGAATAGCTGAAGCGGTTGCGCCACCTGGGCGCCTCCTGGCGCCACTCCACCGCGAACGAGTGATCTTCGTCGCGCCGGCCCGGGGTGTCGGTCTTGGACGCGAAGGCCGTGATGTCGTTGTAACGACCGAGCCCGATCTGGCCGTCGATGGCGTACGCGCGGTTGTAGTCGCGCTCGGGGGCGAGGTCGCCGGTGCCCTCCCGGTTCACGCCGATGAAACCGATGCGGCCGCGGTTGCCGAACTCGCGGCTCAAGCGCGCGACGCCGAAGTTGTTGGCCTGGAGCTCGCTCCCCAGCTCTTCGGTCTGCATGTTGAGGAAGCCGACGTTGAAGCCAGCGGCTCTGCCGGAGAGGCGTACGCCTGCCTCGATCGGCACCTGCTGCCCGTCGAGCAGCCCGATCCGCCGGCTGAAGAAGAGGTCGACGAAACCCGATCCGGGGAAGCGTGGGCCCGTGGTGCCAACGCGGAAGAAGCCGGCGTTCTCCAGGAAGAAGGGTCTCTTCTCGGGAAAGAAGAGGCTGAAGCGGTCGAGGTTGACCTGCTGGTCGTCCGCCTCGACCTGCGCGAAGTCGGTGTTCACCGTGACGTCGAGGGTGAGGCTCGGCGTGACGCTGTACTTGAGGTCCAGACCGAGCTCGGTGTCGGTGTCGTCGGTCGTGCCGTCGTCGCGGCCGGAGGCGAGCGCGTAGGGGATGAGCTGCAGGCTCTTGCGCTTCGGTGGCTCGAGCCCCGTGAGATCGCCTGCCGCGCTCACCCGGAAGAGATCGAACTCGCGCCCCAGCGGAGCCCAGAAGCTGATCTCGCTCTTGCGCCGGACGTTGCGCTCGACGTTGATGCCCCAGAAGGGTGAAGTGCCGTAGCGGAGGCTGCGGAAGGGAATGGCGAACTCGGCGCTCCAGCCTTCGTCGTGGATGCTGGTCTGCACGTCCCACGTGGTGTCCCAATCGAGGTTTGCGGTGCCTCCCCCCTGAGGTCCGTTGTTGCCGCTCGGGGTCTGGCCGCGCCCCTGGTTGGTCATCTGGCCGTCGTACTGCGCTCCGGCGATGTTGGTGCCGAACACGAAGCCGTTCTGGCGGTCACCGAACGTGTCCAGAACGACGCGAATGCTGTCTTCGCCCTGGAGCTCCGGGTCACGCCGGCTGTCGGAGATGGAGAGGGAGCCGGGCTCGGAGTCGAAGCAGACCACCGCGAGGTAGAAGTTCTGATCGTCGAAGCCGACCCGGACCTCGGTCTGCTCGGTGGCCGGCTTTCCCTGGTCGGGCCGCTGCTGCACGAACGAGGTGGCTGGTGCGACACCGTCCCATGCCGGGTCGGCCAGCACCTGCCCGTCGACTGCAGGCGGCTCGCTGAAGCGCACGGCTTCGAGGCGGAGCGACTCCTCCTGCGCGATCAGTGGCGCCGAGAGCAGCGCAAGACCGAGGAGAAGCCGGAGCGGGGAGAAGCTGGAGGGGCAGGAACGCAAGGTGGTCGGCCCATGGGTGAGGGCGGAGTCAGGTGCTGGGGTCGTCGGGGCGCCCGACGGCGAGACATCGTCGCACAATTGGCGTGTCGGTCCCGCCCTCTTCGGCAACCTGGAGGAAAAACGACGGGTCTTCGACCGGCATGCTGGGCAACTTGATGCGCTGCGGGGGCATCGGGAAGTTCTGCGACACGAAGCTGCGGCCTCTGGGAGGTTGGGGAGTCAGTGGGCTGGCTGTTCGCCGAGGCGGGCGAGCGCGGCGAGCGCCAGGTCGGTGGCGATCTGCTTCGCGTTCGCCGCCGTGTTCACCATCACGGCGACCACGAGGTCCTGCTCGGTGTAGTTGAGGAGGAAGCTGCGGAAGCCGATGACGGCCCCGCCGTGCTGCATGAACGGGCGCCCGAGCGGATCCAGCTCGCGGCGCCAGATGAGGCCCTGCTCGAAGTCGAGCGGGTCGGGTGGGTCGCTGGGGTCGGCGGCGTAGACCTGCGGCGCGGGAATGGCGGTGTACATCTGCTTGGTCGTTGCGGCGTCGAGCAGCATCCCGGCGTTGAGCGCGGCGCCCAGGCGCACCTGATCGACGACCGTCGACAACATGCCGCCGCCGGCGAACTTGTAGGTGATGTCGCCATACGGCTCGTGCTGCAGCTCGCGCGTCTCCTCGTCGCGACGGTAGCTGCGTGCCCGCCCGGGCACGATGCGCTCCGGGATGTCGAACGAGCTCGACGTCATGCCGGCGGGCAGCCACACCGACGTGCGCATGAGCTCCTCGAACCCCAGCTCGGTGACGGTCTCGACCACCGCCTGCAGGATGTTCGTGGCGTAGGAGGAGTACGACCACGCCTCGCCAGGCGGGAAGAGCAGCTCGTCGTCGCGGAAGATCTCGAGGGCGTCCTGGATCGTCGCGAAGCGCTCTTTGTTCTCGCGGAACGTCGGGCCTCCAAAGTCGTCGACGCGGTAGTGCCGGATTCCCGAGGTGTGGGTGAGGATGTGGCGCAGGGTGATCTCCGGCTGCCGGCGCGGGAAGCTGGGCACCCACGTCTGGATCGGGTCGTCGAGCGACACGTCACCACGCTGCACCAGCTGCATGATCGCAAGCACCGCATTGGCTTTCGAGATGGAGCCGATGTTGTACACCGTGTGCGGGGTCGCAGGTGCGCCATGGGCCACGTCGGCGAGCCCCGTGCCGTGGGCGAAGACGATGTCGCCGCGGTATGCGATGGCCGCTGAAAGGCCCGGAATGTCCATGGCGATCCGGTGTCTCTCGAGCATGGACTCGAGCGCCTTCTGGTCGAAGGACTCTGCCGCGGTCGCGGGTGACGCCAGTAGGCTGGCCAGTGCGAGCGCGAGCACGGCCACGGTGGGGCGGCGGAAGCCTGGGATCATGATGTCTCCTCGGTTTCCGGCAGCCTACGCGAGGCCTCACCGCGAGCGCTAGCGTGGCTCGTTGCCTGGCTCGCCCTGACAGCGCGTGTCGGGCGGCTGGCTGGCGAGTCGCGCGCGCATGGGCTCGAGATCGCGCGCGACGCGGTCGTAGTCGGCGTAGTCGAGGTGCTCGAGCACCTTGCCCTCCTCGATGCGCAGGGCCGTCACCACGTAGATGGTGCCCACCATGACCCGATCCGGGAAGCCGGCAACCACAGCACACGACTCCACCTCGGCGGAGTAGCGCAGGACGAGCCAAGGCCCGGAGGACGCGAGCTTCTCGTAGCGATTGGTGATGGACAGCGTCTTGTACTGCTCGTTGGAGCCTCGAAAGAAGCCGACGATCTCTTCGGGACCGGTGTGGCGCCACGGCTCGCCGAACGCCACCGAGGTCGGATCCTCGAAGCGCGACGAGGGAGTGAGGAAGCTCGCGGCCTTTTCGTAGTCGAGGTTGGCCCAGGCGTCCATGTAGGCGCGCCCGACCGTCTCGAGGTCTTCTGCTGTGGCCGAGGTCGGCGTGCCGACCGCAACACAGAGAACCGCGACGGCGAGAGGGCTGCGGAATCGGCTTCTCGTGTGAGCGGAACGGGGCATCGTGATCTCCCTCGGGTTCTCCTGCAGGGTACGGCATTGCGCGCGTCGGGTTCTGGTGCGCGTCGTGGTCCAGGTCGCGACGGTAGGCTGTCGTCATGCACGACATCGCGATCACGGGTCTCGGGGTGATCTCCTCCCTCGGCCACGACGTCTCGACGTTCTACCGCAACCTCGACGCCGGCACCGCCGCGGTGGGCCCGACGCCCTGGAACGACGAGCCTGGCCTCGAAGACGCCTGGCTCTCGGCGGTCCAGGGCTTCGACCCCGAGGAGTGGATGGAACCGCGCGTTGCCGCCGGAACCGACCTGTTTGCGCAGTATGCGATCGCCGCGGCCGTGCAGGCTGTCGAGAGCTCGGGCCTCGATCCGCAGGGGGATGAGCGGACGGGGGTCGTGGTCGGGACCTCGTGTGCGGGGGTCGACAGCATCACGTCGTCGCAGAAGGGGTTCGACGAGCATGGCGTCGACGGAATCGACCGCAAGCTGCAGATCAAGACGTGGCCCAACATGGCCGCCGGCCAGATTGCGCTCCGCTACGAGCTTCATGGACCGCTCCTCACGGTGACGACCGCCTGCGCGTCCTCGATCGACGCGCTGGGCCACGCGGCGCGGCTGATCGAAGCGGGCGACTGCGATGTAGCCCTCGCCGGGGGCACGGATGCGGCGTGGTCGCAGGTGGTTCTCATCGCGGCCGGTCTCTACGGCATGTTCCAGCCCCAGCCCGATCCGAGCAAGGCGTGTCGGCCGTTCCACACCGAGCGCTTCGGCATCATGGGCGGCGAAGGGGCGGGCATGCTGATGCTGGAACGCGGAGACCGCGCGCGCGAGCGCGGGGCCACCATCCACGGCTACGTGCGCGGCTACGCGTCGCTGTCGGACGGTTTCCATCCCTCCTCGTCGCACCCAGACGGCCGCTGGGAGAGCCGCACCATGGAAAAGGCCCTAAAGAGTGGCGACACTGCTCCCGAGGAGGTCGACGCCGTCATCGCGCACGGCACCGGCACGCCCAAGGGTGACATCGCCGAGATCCACGCGCTCAACCGGGTGTTCGGGAGAGAGCCCGAGAGACCGCTCCAGGTGACCTCCATCAAGGGTCACGTCGGGCACACCGCCGGAGCCGCAGGAGTGATGGGTGTGCTCGCGGCGCTACGCAGCTTCGAGCAGCAGGCGCTGGTGCCGACCGCGGGCACGACGGAGGTCGACCCGGCGGCGACGTTCGAGGTGCCGCTCGGCGCGCCGAAGCCGCTCTGCCCCGACCACATCCTCGTGAACGGCTTCGGCTTCGGCGGCCAGAACGCCTCGATGCTCGTGTCGCGGGCCTAGCGCGGCGCAGGAAGGTCTCGTCGCTCAGGCCTCGAGCGGCCAGGTGATCTCTGTGAGCCACTCGGCCGGGTCGGGCACCTCTCCGGGATCGGTGACGTAGGCCTCCCAGGGTGCACCCGCGCTCGTACGGCCCTCGGCCTCGAGCCAGCGCTCGATGGCCTGGTGTCCGTCGCCGAGGTTGTCGTACGGGCCCTTGTGGATGGTGGTGACCACCGGACCGCCGACCAGGACGCCGGCCTCGATCTCGTCGGTCCCTTCGCCGGCCGTCGCCACGGGCATCCCCGCCTCGAGCGTGATGAGCCCGGGCCCGAAGCGGGGGTAGCGCGCGGTTGGCGGCCCGGCGAACGCAAGCCCCTGGGCCAGCGCGTGTTGATACACGGCGCCGAACATCTCGCCGAGCGCTTCGGCCAGCTTGTCGGGCTCCACACTGCGGCGGACGAACAGAAATGGCACCTCTTCGAGGGTCTGGGTCTTCATCTCGTACGACATACGGGCCTCTCCGGTCGGTTTCGAAGTGGATCGGGATCTCTGCAGCGGCCTCCGGTAGAGCCCTACGCAGGGGGCGCTCCGCAGGGCCCACTCGGTCGGGTGGCTGCCTCCGGTGCGGAGGCGGCGAAACCTGCGCGGCGGCACGCCGAAGTGCGCGCGGAACGCACGGGTGAACCCTTCGTGGCTCTCGAAGCCCGCGTCGAGCGCAAGGTCGAGGACCGTGCGGTCGGTGGAGAGCAGGAGCGCAGCGGCACGCTGCAGCGCCACCCGTCGCTGGAACTGGAGCGGTGACTCGCCGACGGCGCGACGGAACGAGCGTTGCACGTGGAAGGCCGATCGGCCGTCCCACGCGGAAACGTCGTCGAGGGTGGCGCGCTCGGCGCCCGGTTCGGACAGCTGCGCGAGCACGGGGAGCAGTTGCTGCAGGTCGTCGGCCACACGAACACTCTAGAGTGGGGGCGTGCCGGCTGTCTTGACCGTTCTTGTGGTGGCGTCCGACCTCGGCAAGTACCTATTCCTCCTCCGACCTCTCCCCCTAGACTTTGGCAACGCCGCGGCGAACGCTCCGCGCCCCTCCGCTGCACGGACCTCGACCTGCCTCCGGCAGCTTCGGAGAAGATCCATGACCCTCCCCTCGACCCCGCGCAAGATTCCCGTCCTCTGCATCGCGTGTGTCCTGCTCGCACTCCTCGGATCCGGAGTGGCGGCCCAGGAAGGCACGCCCCCCGCACCCGACGAAGTGTCCGAGGAGATCCGCGTCGCAGAGGCGAGTGTGCTCGTCGACTTCGGCGCCGGCTTTCCCCGCCGCCGGCTCCAGGGGCTGCAGCCCGAGGACGTCCGGATCCTCGAGGAGGGGCGTGCGCGGCAGGTTCTGCGGCTCGAGCCGGTAATGGCCACGCCGCAGGACCGCTGGGAGCTGTTGATCTACTTCGACACGTACCTGTCCTCGTCGACCACCGTTCGTCGCGCCGCGCAGGCTCTGGGCGACGTCGCGACGGCGCTCACGCAGCTCGGCGAGGTGCGGGTCGTCGTCGCAGATCCGAGCCCCCGGCAGATCCTGCGCTCCCGTTCCGCCGTTCAGGTGCAAGACACCCTCGCGCAGGTCGCGAAGGAGGTCTTCGGTGAGGACCGCCTCTCCTCGGCACGCCGCTCGTTCGCTCGCACCAGCAACCCCTCGCTGGAAGACCGCCGCGCGGCCCTGGAGCGCGAGGTGGCGCTCGTGGGTCAGCAGACCGATCGCCTCCTCCGCCTTCTCGGTGACGGCTGCGAAGCCTCGGCGTGTGCTCTCCTCCTCGTCAGCGACGGCTTCGAGGTGGCGACCACCCGCCACTTCCTGGGCGACCTCGCCACGGACGCCGACCGCGAGCTGGGCGAACAGGTGCGGCGCTCCGCCTTGGAGCTCGCCGACAGCGTCTCCGTGCTCGAGCGCGTCACGGTGATCCCGGTTCTCGAGGAGCGTCGCGAGATCGACACGCGTCCGGCCGGCGACCCCCAGTCGTCGTTCGACACCTTCCTGCAGCGGCAAGGCAGCTACTTCGACGGCATCCGCATCCCGCTCGGTCGCCGCTCGCGGCGTGCTTCGACCTCGAGCTCGCCCACGGCTGTCACGGACGGTCTCGGTGCGCTGATCCGGCCCAGCTACGAGCCGCTGCGTGCCCTCGCGGAGGAGAGTGCGGGTGCGTTCGTCCGCACGAAGGACCGGCTCGTGCCCACCCTCCAGTCCCTCGCTCTGCGCTACCGCGTCTGGTATCAGACGACGCGAGGCTTCGACGGACAGGTGTCCACGCTCGAGGCGCGATTCGCGAACGGCCGCATCCTCCGCGCGCCGCGCTGGGCCGAGGCCTCCACTCCCTACGGTGTGGCGGCCGCGCGCGCACGGGGTGCTCTGCGCGGAGAGGGTGCACCCGGAGAGCTGAAAGTCGAAGCGGTGCGCCGCGGCGCCCAGCTCGCCGTCACTCTCCGCTGGGCGGACGACGCACCCACCGTGACGTCGGGCTTCGCGGCACCCGTGCGGGTGACCGTGGCCCAGGAGGGTGAGAACGGTCAGCGCGTGGCGCACCGCACCGTGACCGTGGCCCAGCCGAGTGCGTCCGGAGACACCGTCGAGATCGAGCTGGCGGACTTCGGAACCCAGCGCCTCGCGGTGCACGCCGAAGACCTGCGCTTTCGCTCCTGGGGCCGAATCCTCGTAGGTGAGGGAGACGGCGGCTCTCCCTGAGGGAGGAGCCGGCGCATCGGGAAGGGAGTCGGAAGGGCGCTCAGTCGAACGGTCGCGCCGCGCTGATCTCGGTGCGGATGTGCTCGAGCAGCTCGAGGCCTCCGCGGTTGACGACGCCGGGCTGCAGGTCGGTCGTGGTGGGGTCGACACGCTGCAGGCGCAGCACGTCACATTCGCGGTAGCCCGGGAGCCAGCCGCAGAAGACGAAGCCAGCCTCGAGGCACGTCTCGGTGCCCGCGTCGATGTGGGCATCGTCGCAGCGCAGGTCGATCTGGAGGCACGGTTGCGACGACCGTCGGAGAGCCTCGACCCGGGTCGGCAGGTCCGCACCGACCGTCCGCACTTCGAGCCGCTCGAGCGCGCGCTTTCGGAGGGTCCGCGTCTCCGCGACCGTCGGAGCGTCGCGCAGGCCGCGGGAGCCCGCGCGCGGGTTTCGGACGAGCCCAGCGTCCTGCGCCAGCTCGCGGACGAGCTTGGCGTAGCGATCTGGGAGGACGGCGTCGAGGCTCGGCGTGTCGCCGAGGGGGTTCACCACGACGGTGGCCGCTCCGCGCAGCTGTGAGCTCTTCTCACCGACACCACCGTCGGTGCTGGCCGGGATGTAGCCGAGCATGAGTCCGGTCTCGAAGCCGGTCTCCACCGAGCGCTGCTGCATGATGTGGTGGTCGGTCGTCGGGTAGTGGAGGTAGGCGCCGTACCCGGCCTCGATGCACCACGCACGCAGCTCTGCTCCGATCTTCCACGCGAGCCCACCCCCGCGCGCCTCGGGGTCGACCACCGTGTTGCCCAGCTCGGCGAAAAGCGCCCCGGGCGGGCAGACCATCGCCATGCGGCCCAGAACCCGGCCGTCGGGTGTGACTGCTCCCACGCTGCGCAACGCGCCCGAGGCGAGGCTCTGCGCGAGCAGCGTCTCGTCGTCGAACAGCTCGTTCGCGTAGGTGCCGCCGTAGACGCGGCGGAAGCACCGCGCGATCGCACCGGCGTGGTGTGCCTCCAAGCGCTCGATGGAGAGGTTGGTCACGGGCCGCGCCGCGTCACCGGGGCTTCGCGAATCGAGTACAGGTGTCCGCGGGTGCGAATCAGCAGGCGGTCGCCGACGAGCGCCGGGGTGGCGAGCACCATCTCGTCGAGCGGGTTCTCGTGCAGCTGCTGGAACTCGTCGCCGGCGTCGAAGACGAAGGTCGTGCCGTCCTCGTCCACCGCGAGGATCTTGCCGCGATAGGCCCAGGGGGAGGCGGTGAACGCACCCGCGGAGCCGGAGATTCGCGCGCGGAACTTCCGTTCTCCGGTGGCGGCGTCGTACTTCGCGAAGATGCCCTTGTCGTAGACCACCCAGAGGTGACCGTCGTAGGCGACCGGCGTCGGGATGTAGGGCCCTGCCGTGCGCTCGTACCAGAGCAGGTGCTCGCTGCGGTCTTTGCCCTCTTCGGGCGTGAGGTCACCCAGCGCCCCGGGGAGGATCGCTGCAATGGGCCTGAAGCTGTCGCCGTGGACCCCGGACACGAGATAGAGGCGACCGTCGTACGCGAACGGGCTGGGCGCCGGCAGCAGCGAGTGCTTCGACATGCGCCACAGCTCGCGGCCCGACGTGTCGTAGCTGATCACCGTGTAGGGGCCCTGTGCCACGATCTCGGTGCGGACGTCGGTCTCCCAGATGAACGGCGTCGTCCACCCGCTCCGCCGCATGGCCTGGTCGGGGGGCACGACGTCGCGGGCCGTGCGCCAGATCTCCCGGCCGTCCTTCTTGGAGAAGGCCGCCACGAACTGGTGCTCCTGGTTGTCGTTCAGGATCACGACGCTGTCGTCGGTCAGAGCCGGCGAGCCGCCCGTGCCGAAGTCGAGGTAGATCTCGAACGCGTCGAGCTTCCGCTCCCACCGCTTCTCTCCGTCGAGGGAGAAGGCCCACAGCCCGAGGTTGCCGATGTAGACGTACACGGCTTCGCCGTCGGTGACCGGCGTCTCGGAGGTGTAGGAGTTCTTGCGGTGGCGTCCGCCGGGCGGTTGCCCTTCGAAGAGGCGCTGCCTCCAGGCCTCTTTGCCGGTCTCGAGCTCGTACGCGAGCAGCCAGTACTCGAGCTGCACCTCGTCCGGGAACTCCATGTCCCGCTTCTCGAGCTCCTTGACCGCCTCCTCCTGGCTCATCCCCTTCTGCATGAGCTCGGCCAGGTACTCGTTGCTGTACTCCGTCCCCTTCTCCGGTGGCTTCATGCCTTGCTGGCTGGTGGCGGTGGTCACGAAGACCTTGCCGCCGGCCACGATCGGAGACGACCAGCCCATGCCGGGCACGGCGACCTTCCACTCCACGTTCTCCGTGGTCGACCAGCGGAGCGGGAGGTTCGGGTTCTCCGACGTCGGAACGGACGAAGGCCCCCGGAACGCGGGCCACGGGGCGTCCGTGGGCTCCGATCCGAGGGCCGGGAGTGCGAGAAGGAAGAGGAGTGAGGCCGTTGCGAGCGTACGCGTCATGCGCGCGACGCTAGCAGCTCGTCAGCGGTTTGCACCGGCGGCCCGCAGGCGCGCGGCCGCGCCCCTGTGGCCCGCCTTCTCGGCCTGGTTCAGCGGGGTGCGCTGCACGTCGAGTCGACGGTCGTAGTCGCCTTCGCCGTTCGGGTCTGCACCTTCCGCCAGCAGGAGCTCGATCATGTCGAGGTGACCCTGTTGCGCGGCGTTGATGAGCGGGGTGTCGTCGTCCTCCTTGTAGAGATTGACGTCGGCTCCGCGTGCGATGAGCCAGCGGGCCATCTCGAGCTCGCCCGCCTTGCTCGCCTCGATCAGGGGTGTGCCGTCGCCACCGGCGGCGGCGAAGTCGACGTCGGCGCCGTAGCCGACGAGAAGCTCGGCCATCTTGAGGTTGCCGTGCCCGGCGGCCTGCACGAGCGGGTTGCCGTCGCCGTCGACGCCTAGATCGACCGACGCACCGAGCTCCAGCAGGGTCCGCGCGATCTCGAGGTCGCCGCGGCGTGCAGCCACGATGAGCGGCGAGCCGTCGCCGGGCCACCTCTGGTCCGCCGATTCGCCGTTCTCGAGCAGGCCGCGCACCAGCTCCACCCGCCCGCTGCGGATCGCGGCGTAGAGCGGGGCGTCGTCGGCGGACATGCGCGGCACGTCGTCGCTCGCAGCCGCAGGAGGCGGTGCAGGAGTGGCGGCGGCCGGAAGACCCGGCCAGACCGGTGCGGTCGCCAGCAGCGCGGCCAGAACCGTCAGCGGAGCGAGAGTGCGGACGGCCGATGAGCGCTTGGTGTCGTGGGGGCGTGCGGGGTCGGTCATGTGGAGGATCCTCCGTCGAAGTTGGCCGGGAGCCGGCCGAAAGGTGGTCCTGAGGGCGTGAGGCTCGGGGGCTGGGGTCGCGAAGTGGAGCAGGCTCTCGCCGTACTCGAGAGCGGTGGCACCCGAGTGCGTGATGGCCCAGTCGTCGCAGGCGCACTCGCGCTCGAGGTCGATCTGACGCGACACCCAGCGCGCGGCGGGGTGCCAGGCCAAGAGGCCGGAGAGGGCGCGTTGTACGAGGCCGAGGAGCGGATCGAGGCGGTGCACGTGAGCGAGCTCGTGCAGCAGCGCGTGGGTCTCCGGGTTGGTGTCGCCGCGGGTGGCGAGGGGGAGCGCGATCCAGGGTCGAAGAACGCCGACGCAGGCGGGGCTCGACAGTTCGGGATGGCGGTAGACACGCGGCCGCGACGGCAGATCGAGACGCTCAGCGAGGGCGCGGGCCATGGCCGTGAAGCGTGGGTCGGCCTGCGCGCGGCGCCGCAGGCGGCGGGCGCCCTGCCAGGCGAGCCCGAGACGGAGGAGGGCGAGGAGTGTCACGGCGACGCACCCCGCGCCGAGAACCAACCCGGTGGCCGCCCACGGCGTGCGGCGTGGTGGCCGCACATCGCGTGCCGCCGTAGCCCCGTGTGATGCGGGCTTCGCCGCCCCGAGAGAGGTCGGCGTGCTGTTGCCCCGGCCCGCTGCTTCGGTTTCCTGCGAGGCGGGGCTGGCGCCCTCGGGCCACGGGCTCACGAAGAGCCCGAGCGGCAGCAGCGACAGGAGAAGGAGCGTCGCCATCCACACGTCGTGGCGTGTCGCAGCGTTCGAGCGTGCGCGCATCCGCAGCGCCAGGGCGACGCAGAGCACCAGACCACTGCCCAGGAGGAGGTGTGCTCCCAGCGCGAGAAGCAGGAACGCGCCGATCGGACCTGGATCCGTCAGCCACGCGACGGCGTGTTCGATCCCAGCCATCAGGGCTCGTCCTTCGAAGCGCGCACGCGCCGGTTGAGCAGCGCCCGGAGCTCACGCGCCTCTTCCTGTGAGAGGTTGCTGTCGCCGAGCAGATTGTGGAGCAGCTCGCGCTTGGACCCGTCGAAGAACTTTCCGAGGAGATGATGGACGGCCTCGCCCTGGGCGTCTTCTCGACTGACGCGGGGCTCGTAGACGAATGCCCGCCCCTCGCGACGCCGGCTCAGGTAGCCCTTCTGCTCGAGAATGCCCATGAGAGTCTGGACCGACGTGTAGGCCACCTTCTCCCGCGCGCTCAGGACATCCGTGACGTCGCGCACCGAGACGGCGCCGCGCTCCCAGGCCACGTCCATGATGCGGGCCTCGCCATCGGTCAGGGTCGGGCTCTGTTTTCGCGCCATTCTCGTCCCCGAAGGAATTCGTAGATTGATGGAGAGTTTCTACGAACGAATTCGGAGATAGTTCTGGAGCGGGACGAATCGCGCCGTCACAGGGCTGGACGACGGATCCGCTGTTCGCCGCAGCTCTCGTGCGACCGCCTGGCGGCCCATCACGCGGAGCCGAGAGAGGTCGGGTCGCGCGGCGCGCAGGGCTCGGCGCCGCGGAGCTCAGGGCTCGGTTTCGCGTTGCTCGAGCTCGTTCAGGAGCGGATACCCCAGGCCCTCGAACGTGACGCCCATGTCGCCGACGTGCGCGCGCACGAGGTCCGGACCGAGAGCGAGACCGTGCATGCCGTTTGCGAAGTAGACGAGACTTCGGCCGGTGGAGGGCCGGAACGCCACGAACGCTTTGAACGGCCCGTTGTCGCCCCAGTGGAAGTAGATCGGATCGCCTTCCCCACGCCGCGCCTCGGCGCTGTTGGAGTCGAGCTGGACGCCCCAGCCGAGCGCCCAGGCCAGACGGTCCCAGACGCCCTCCTGACGCATCATGCCGGGCCCCTGCGTCATGAAGGACGCCGGGCGAAGCGCTTCGACGCGTGTCTCCGGATCGAGCAGCTCGCCCTGGAGCCAGGCGGCGACGAAGCGTGCGTACTCGGCCGCGGTGGTGTGCAGGCTCGCGGCCGCGTTGGCCTCGTGTGCCGGACGCTTCGGGAGCACGTACCCCTTCGGGCCGTGAGGCTGGGCGAGCGGCAGCTCGCTTCCCTCCGGCCACGAGAAGCGGCTCCGTTCCATGCCCAGGGGCGCGAAGACCTCGCGCCGCACGAGAGCGTCGAGTGGGAGCCCGGTCACCTTCTCGAGCACCTGCTGCAGGTAGACGTATCCCTCCCCCGAGTAGCCGAACTCGCCCCCCGGGTCGCGCTGGAAGCGCAGCTTCTCCGGCCCCCAGTTCGGGAGCCCCGAGCGATGCGAGAGGACCAGGCGCGCGGTGAGGAGCTTCGACCTCGGATCGTGGGAGATGCGCTCGTTCGAGAGCAGCTCGTGCAGAGGTTGGTCGAGATCGAGCTCCCCGCGCTCGGCCAGGCGCAGCACGGCCGTGGCGAAGACCGGCTTCGAGAGGGAGGCGGCCTCGAAGAGGGTCTCGGCGGTGACCGGTGCGCCGCTCTCGGCGTTGGCCACGCCCAGGAGCACGACCTGCGGGGGCTCCGCCCCGTCCACGGATGCCAGTGCAAGGCCCGGCACCCGCGCCCGTGCCATCAGGTCCTCGATCTTCGCCGCGTCCGGGCCAGCCTGGCCCAAGGCCAGCACGGGCGCGACCGCGGCCCAGAGCAGCGCGGACACCAGAGGGCGTCTAGGGGCCTGATGAGAGAGTCCCTTAGTCATCCCAGCCGTAGGCTGCGCGGATCCGCTGCGGAAGCTCACCGAAGAGAATGGGGTTCGAGCTGCCGCTGTTCGCGAGGATGACGAAGCCGTTGCCGCCCTCCAGGTGGGCGTCGAAGTTGCCGCGAAAGCCCCAGTTGCCGCCCGTGTGACCGAAGAACCGGCTCGCCTCGCCGGGGGGCGCCGCCCGGTGGGGTGACTGCGATCCGACGCTGAAGCCCAGCGCGTACGGACCGATGCCGCCGGGGGTCACCATCTTGCGCACCATCTCCTGGTCGAGCACCCGATTCGAGCGCCCCTCGAGCGACTTCTGCACCTCGATCATGAACCGTGCTAGATCGGTCGCCGTGGTCCAGAGACCGGCGGCGTAGAGCTCGGGGTAGACGTGCCAGCGCGGGTGATCCGGGTGGGCCTCGCCCTTCAGGATGTAGGCGCGGGCCGCGTTGCCTTCGAGCTCTGCCGGCAGCGGCTGGCAGAAGCAGCTCCGCGTCATGCCGAGTGGGCCCAGCACCCAGGTCTGCAGCGTCTCCTCGAAGGGCCGATCGAGCGCATCCATCAGAGCGAGCTGGAGGATCGTCGATCCGCCGCCGGAGTACTGCTCCTTGGTGCCCGGCTCCCAGCCCACCACGACGGGCGGCGTGTTGGCCGGGGCGACCGGCTTCTTGCCGCCGTCGCCGAGCACCTGGACCACCGACGGGATCTCCGCGTCGGTGCTGTAGCCGGGGAAACCGTGCACCGTTGTGCCAGCCTTCATGCTCAGGAGAAGCCGCGGGGTGACCTTCGTCTTCTCGAGGAACTTCTCCTCCTTGGCGTTCACCGACCACGACTCGAGGATGCTGTCGATGTCGTCGTCGAGCCCGAAGTGGCCGTCCTGGATCGCTCGCAGGACGGCCATTGCCGACACGGGCTTGCTGATCGACGCTGCCTGAAAGAGCGTGTTGGTGTCGGCGGCGCGCCCGGCCTCCACGTCGGCCATGCCGTACGCCTTGGCCCAGACGATCTCGTAGCCTTTGACCACGGCCACGCTGAGCGCGGGCGTCGTGTGCTCGGCCATCAGCTCTTCGAGTGACTTGCCGGCGTCTCCCGGGTCCCCGGGAATCCGCGGGGCCTCGACCTGTGCGATCTCGGGAGGCGCCGTCGCGGCGCTCTGGGCCGAGGCGGCGATGGCCGTGAGGCAGAGGAGCGCGGCCAGCAGGAGTGCGGACAACGCCCTCTTCGGTCGTTGGCGCGGATCGTTCGTCGAGCTCGGGTCGTAGGCGTCGTGTGTCATGCGGATCTCGAAGGGAATGTGCGGGATCGTCGGATGGCTGGGCCCATGATGGCAGGCCCGCCTCCGGGCCTTCGAAGGGTTGCTCGAGGAGCGGTGTCCTCCCTTGGACGAGACGAGGCCTCCAGGGTTTCAAGCGGCCGTCCAGGGTCTTGCTGCCAAGATGGCCCCAGGAGGATTCGCACATGGCACGCCGCACCGCACACGAGAGTCGCCCATGGAGGAGAAACGGGGCCGCCGGCGCGCTTTGTCTCGCCGCGTCCCTGGGCCTTGCCGCTTGGGGCTGCACCCCCGCCGAGGACGCGCCCGTCCCACCCGCTCTCGGGGCGGAGGGCCCGTACGACCTCGTGCTCGAGGGCGGCCGCGTGATGGACCCGGAGTCGGGCACCGACGCCATCCTCAACGTCGGTATCTCCGACGGCACCGTGCAGGCCATGACCACGGAGACGCTCGAAGGCGCCGAGGTGCTCGACGTCTCGGGGCTCGTGGTGGCGCCCGGGTTCATCGACCTGCACGCGCACGGCCAGGACGCCGTGAGCGCCCGCCTCCAGGCGCTCGACGGGGTCACCACGCAGCTGGATCTGGAGATCGGCGCGTACCCGGTGCGCACCCTCGTCGAAGCGCGCCGCGGCAAGTCGCCGCTCCACTTCGGCGCGAGTGCGAGCCACCCGGGGGCGCGCATGGCGCAGTTCGATGACCTGGCGGTGGGGCATCTCAGCACGCAGCCGCCCGACGCGCGCCTGTCGTCCGACGAGGCCCGCTACGCGCATGCGCCCGCCACGGACGAGGATGTGGCGCGCATCGTGAACTTCCTGGAGCAGGGGCTCGACGACGGCGGTCTGGGGCTCGGGCTCGGCATCGTCTACACGCCGGGAGCTTCACGGCGGGAGATCCTCCGCCTGTTCGAGCTGGCCGCCGCGCGCGACGTGCCGATCTTCGTGCACATGCGCGCAAGCCCGGCCGGGCCGATCGCCGACATTCAGGAGATGCTCGCGAACGCGGCGGCCACCGGAGCCTCCCTTCACATCGTGCACCTGAACAGCTCCACCAGTGACTTCGCCGAGGAGGCCCTCGAGCTCATCCGCGGCGCGCGGGAGCGTGGGCTCGACGTGACGACCGAGGCGTACCCCTACACGGCAGGCTCGACGCTCATCCAGTCGGCGCTGTTCGATGCCTGGGTCGACGTTCCGGAGGAGCGCTACCAGAACCTCGAGTGGCCGGCGACGGGCGAGCGGCTCACGAAGGCCAGCTTCGAGCGCTACCGCAAGGAGGGCGGCTGGGTGATCATCCACTCGCGCTCGGAGGAGCAGAACACCTTCGTGACGCAGCAGCCCGACGTCATCGTGGCCAGCGACGGCATCCCGTTCCTGCACGGGCCGGCCCACCCACGCGGAGCAGGCACCTACGCGCGGGTGCTCGGGAGGTATGCGCGCGACAAGGGCGTGCTGACGCTCATGGAGGCCCTGTCGAAGATGACGCTGCAGCCCGCGCAGCGGCTCGAGAGCTTCGCCCCTCAGATGGCGCGCAAGGGCCGCGTGAAGGTCGGCGGTGACGCCGACCTCGTCGTGTTCGACCCCGACATCGTGATCGACCGTTCCACCTACTCGGAGGGTGACATCCCCTCCGCCGGTATCGAGCACGTGCTCGTGGGGGGTGTATTCGTCGTGCGGGGGACGGTGTTCCAGGAAGGGGTTTTCCCGGGGCAGCCCATCCTGAGCGCGGCCGCGGCGCAGTAGCCGCCGCGGCCGTCGGCTCGAGGCGTGCCCCGATCTAGCGGAGGCGACCGCCGATCGCGCCGAGCGTACCGGCCAGTTGGGTGAGCCTCGCACGGTCGCGTGCCGCGTCCGCCGTTGCTGCACCGATCTCCTGCCCGAGCGCGTCGAGCTGGTCGGCGACGCCACCGTCCCTGGCGCCCCGGTCGAGCGCCGCCTGCGCCGCGTCGAGAACCGACGTCAACCGACTGGAGGTTTCGCCCCCGAGAGAGCTCGACCGCGCCAGCTGATCCTGCAGCGCCCGCGCCACGACCGGCTCCGCCGGGTAGTCGATGCGCATCTGCTGCTGCGGGTTGAACTCCTCCGGCTCGACGAGCGTCGCCGCGTCGATCTCGTTCTGGGTGAGGAACTCGCTCGGGGTGAGCTTCAGCACGTCGAGGCCGCGCGCGATCTCGGTGCCGTAGATGTGGCCGTTGTGCCAGTAGGCCGACCAGTGGCCGCCCATGATGAGCTTGTCGGGGTGGATGGGCCCGCGATCGAAGTAGGCGATCTCCACGGGATCGGCCGAGTCGGTGAAGTCGAAGACCGAGATGCCGCCCTGATACCAGGCCTGCACCATGATGTCGCGGCCCGGCACCGGAATGAGCGAGCCGTTGTGTGCCACGCAGTTCTCGTTCTCGGTCTGCGGCGCGGGCAGCTTGTAGTAGCCGCGGAACTCGAGCTTGCGGTCGACAATGTCGAAGATCGCGTTGGCGCCCCAGCGTCTCGGATCCGACGCCTTGCAGCGCGGGCGCATGCCGCCGCCCCACTCGTCGGTGAAGAGCACCTTCGTGCCGTCGTTGTTGAACGTGGCCGAGTGCCAGTAGGCGAACCCTTCGTCGATCACGGCGTCGAGCCGGACCGGGTTCACCGGGTCCGAGATGTCGAGCAGGATGCCGTTGCCGGAGCAGGCACCCGCCGCGAGACCGAGGTCCGGATACACCGTGATGTCGTGGCACTGGTTGGTCTGGTTCGTCTTCTGCTTGCCGACGCCGTGGCGGCCCCCCTTCCAGAGCCCGGCGATCTTGCCAGTCTCGAGGTCGGCGAAGATGCGCGGGCGGTTGACCACCTTCGAGTCCTGCGGACGGTTCACCGGGATCTCGATGACGTCGATGGAGAACAGCGCGGTGTTCTCGTCTTCGCCCGGGGGCAGGTCGGAGCAGCCGGTCAGCTCGTCGCCGGAGCGCACCGAGGACGTGCCGGAGCCGTACACGTAGAGCTTGCCGCTCGCATCGGGCCCGCTCACCACGGTGTGGGTGTGCGAGCCGCGACAGGTCTGCACGGCGGCCACCTGCTGCGGCATGGCGAGATTGCTGATGTCGAACACCCGCACGCCGCGGAAGCGCTCGGCGCTCACCGGCTCGGCGACGCCCTGCAGGCCGCAGTCGAGACGGCCACGCGTCTGCTCGACCGACATGATGAGGAGGTCACCCACGACCGATACGTCGCCCTGGCCGCCGGGGCACACCACGGAGGCGAGCAGCCGCGGCACCGACGGGTCTTCGATGTTGTAGGTGTTGAAGCCGTGGAAGTTGCCCTCGAAGAGGATGTTGCCGGCGAAGGCCATGTCGGAGTTGGCGAAGTTGAGCAGCGCACCGCCGCGGCGACGTCGCTTCTTGTCGTCGCCTTCCTCGGAGTCGTCTTCCCCTTCGTCGCTTTCCTCGCCGTCATCCTCTTCGGCGTCACCGTCCTCGCCGTCGTCCGACTCCTCCTGCTCCTCGGCGTCGTCCTCCTCTTCCTCAGCCGGCACGGCGAGGCCTTCCGGGTTGTCGGGGTTGAAGAAGCCGGTGGGCTTCGGCAGCGCAGCCACGAGCTCGAGGCCGGCAATGGCGACTCCCGCGTTGCGGAAGCCGGCGTCGAGACCGACGCGTGGATCGCTCGACAGCTGCGCCAGCATGCCGGCCATGCGCTCGATCTCGGCGGTCTGGTCGGCCACCACGTCGTTCGTGAAGCCGAACATCGTCGACTCCTGCGCAGCGCCGGGCTGCTCGAGCAGGTCTTCCACCATCACGAGCGCGCCTTGATGGTGCGCGATCATGTACTCGAGGAAGAGGCGGTCGAAGGCCGTCCCTGACGCGGCCTCGAGCTCACCCATCTGCTCCATGGTCAGCATGCCGGGCATGAGGCCGCCGTCGTGGCCGTGGTGCCCCGAGTGGTCGCCCCCGCTCTCCGGCACCTCGGCGCCGTTGGAGCGCAGCCATTCCTCCATCATGCGGATCTCGTCGGCCTGCGAGAGCTCGATGCGCTGGCCGAGGTTGCGCATGTCCTCACGCTGAGTGCGGGTGGCCAGCAGCTCGGTCATGGTGAGCGCCTGCGCGTGGTGCGCGATCATGCCCTGCATGAACTTGACGTCGGCGTCGGTGGTCATGAGGCCGGCGAGGTCCGAGGCCTCGTCCGCCGAGATCTCCTTGCTCGGTAGACCCGGTGCTCCGGGCTGGATGATGCGCGCGTCCTGTGCGAGCGCAGTGGCAGCGCAGACGAGCCCTGTGGCCGCCAGCACGAAGATCGAGGCAGGGGTTCTCTTCCGCATCATCTCGACAGTCTCCTTGGTTGCCTGATCTTTGCGTTCGAAGGCGTTGCTGGCAACCGGGCAGGTGTGCGGAGCCGAGCCCTCACTGCGTGTGGCCTGGGAGGGTCTCCTGGAGGCGCCGCGCCGATCTAACTCCGGAGGAGTGCAACCTCCAGGCGCAGGTGCAGCGCCTCAGCCCAACGACGCATGAAGTCGATCGTCGGGTTGCTGTGCCAGCGCTCGGCTTGAGAGATCGCCTGCTGCGTGCAGCCGAGCCTGTCCGCAAGCTCCGTTTGGGACAGGCCTTGCCGCTCACGTGCCTCGCGTAGCAGGAAGCCGACGACGTCGGCCTCTCGTGAAGGAAGCCGCCCCCAGCGCCTGAGAGCGGTCCACTCTTCGAACCCGCGCGGGCGGCGGCGCTCCAGCTCGCGCTGGAGGCGGATCGGCTCCTTCCAGCGAACCTCAATCTCCCGCATTGGGTGTCTCCAGGTACCTCTCGAGGAGCTTCGGCGAAAGCTCCTCTTCGCCGAGGCTCTCGACGAAGGTCAGCAGCGCATGGAGCCGATCTTCGACGTCCGCATCGCGTGCGAGCTGACGCAATCGGTCGGGATCGACCTCCGTCGCTCGCAGAACGAGCAGGGCGTTGACGCCGTCCTCCTCGGATTGCCAGAACTTCCAAGAGGCGAGCCGATTCGCAATGAGCTCCTCCGGTGCGAGGACCACGACGGAGAGGTCGCCGCGGCGCAGGCGGGCCGCCGTTTCGCCTGGATCGAGTGACGGCGACGGGAGCTCGAGGAAGACCTGTGCCTCTTCGTGAACCCAATGACGGCCCGCGCGTTCGAATCCGCCTTCGGCGAGCTTCGCCGCGACCGCTGGCGGTACTTGCCCCGCGAAGTCGAGGTCGCCTGTCGTGTACGCCCCGCCGGTGTACAGCTCCACGGCCGCACCACCTACCAGAACCGGAGGGTCGTGCTCGTACAGACCCTGGAACCAGGCCACGAGCGCGAGAGTCCGGTCGGGTCCTTCGGGTCGCTTCAGAAGCTCGACGAGAATCACAATGTATATATTGTATCCTGGTGCACGGAGTCGCGCCCGGACCGAGCCCGAAGGTCCATCTGGCTCCACGAGGTTCGGGTTGCCGGCGGAGGCCCGCGCTCCGCGGATCGTGCGCGCGAGGCGGGTTTGCCTGGAGGCCGTCCACCTTCTAGGGTTCCCCCATCATGAAGAGCCTCTGGAACGACGCCGATGCGGCCGCCTTCTCGTCCGACGACCTCGCGATGCGGGTCTACACCTCCCGTCTGCTCGGCTCCGACGAAGACCTCGTCATGCACGGCGGCGGCAACACGTCGGTCAAGTCGACCACCACGGACTTCTTCGGCGACGAGGTGGAGGTTCTCTACGTCAAAGGGAGCGGCTGGGACCTCAAGACCATCGAGAAGCCGGGTTTTCCGGCGCTGCGTCTGGAAGAGACCTGTCGGCTGGCGGAGCTGCCCGAGCTGTCCGACATCGACATGACGACGCAGCTGCGCACCTTCATGCTCGACCCGGCGTCGCCGTCGCCTTCGGTGGAGGCGATCCTGCACGCCATCATGCCGCGCAAGTTCGTGGACCACAGCCACACCGACGCGCTGGTCACCCTCACGAACAACCCGAACGCCGAGCGCCACATGGCGGAGGTGTATCCGGACTGCCTGATCCTGCCGTTCGTGATGCCGGGCTTCATTCTCGCCAAGCAGGTGTACGACGCGCTGAAGGAGGCCGACCTCGCCGACTACCGGGGCATCGTGCTGATGAACCACGGCCTGTTCACGTACGACGACAGTGCTCAGATCTCCTACGAGAACCACATCGACCTCGTCACCCGAGCCGAGGAGTACATCGAGGCGAACGGCTCGAGCCGCCATGGCGAAGGCTCGAGCGATCCGAGCCTGCTCGACCTCGCGCGCCTTCGCCGCGCCGTGTCGCAGGCGCGGGGCCGTGCCCAGATCGCGGTGCTCGACACGTCCCCCGAGGCGGTGGGCTGGGCGAGCCGCAGCGACGTCGCCGAGATCGGCTGCCGCGGGCCGATCACGCCCGACCACGTCATCCGCACCAAGCGCTTCCCGGTGGTCGTCGATGCGAGCCCGTCCGAGGGCGTGCCCGAGGTCGAAGCGTTCGTGCGCGACTACGAGGCCTACTTCGAGCAGAACGCGTGGGACGGCCTGCAGATGCTCGACCCGGCACCCCGGGCTGCGATCTGGCGGGAGAACGGCACGCTCGCGTTCGGCAGTAGCCTGAAGGAGTGCGGCATCGTCTCGGACATCTCACGCCACACGCGCTGGTGCGTGCAGACCGGCGAGTCGCTCGGCGGCTGGCAGGTGTTGCCGGCGAAAGACATCTTCGACCTCGAGTACTGGTCGCTCGAGCAGGCCAAGCTCGGCAAGGGCGGATCGGTGCCGCCACACCAGGGCAAGGTGGCGCTCGTCACGGGCGCCGGCAGCGGCATCGGCCGGGCCACCAGCGAGGCGCTCGCCGCCGACGGCGCCGTGGTGGTCGGGCTCGACATCGATTCCGGCGTCGAGGACGTGCTGGCCGCCGCGGGCGGCGTGGGGATTCCATGCGACGTGACCGACGAGGCGGCCGTGCAGGCGGCGGTCGAAGAGACGGTGCGTCGCTTCGGAGGTCTCGACATCGTCGTCTGCTGCGCCGGCGTCTTCAAGACGGGCGAGCGGGTCGAAGACCACACCGCGGAGACCTGGGACCAGACCCTGGCCGTCAATCTGACGGCCACGCAGCGCCTGCTCACCCTCGCCGCGCCGTACCTCAAGCTGGGCGTCGACCCCTCGGTGCTGGTGGTGGGGTCGCGCAACTTCCCTGCCCCGGGCCCGGGGGCGGCGGCCTACTCGGTGAGCAAGGCTGGTCTCACCCAGCTCGCGCGCGTGGCCGCTCTCGAGCTTGCGGGAGACGGCGTGCGCGTGAACGTGATTCACCCCGACGCGGTCTTCGACACGGGTGCGTGGACCGACGAGGCGCTCGCCCGCTCGGCCGAGCGTTACGGCCTGACGGTGGACGAGTACAAGACGAAGAACCTGCTGGGCGTGCAGATCCGCGCGGCCGACGTCGGGCGCATGCTCTCTGTCATGGCGAGCTCGGTCTTCCGGGCGACGACCGGGGCGCAGATCCCGTTCGACGGCGGCTCGGATCGCGTGGTTTGACAAGTGACCACCTTCACCAACCCCAGAGATCTCCTAGAGCGGTTCGTCTCCGGCGAGCTCGATCCCGACTCGGAGATCGTGAGGGAGGTTGCCAAGCGCTTCGCCAAGGAAGGACTTCATCACGATTTCAAGTCCGGCCAGATTGGGCTGCCGGACAATAGAAAGCGGGGAGCTGAAGACCTTCGCGCGGATCTCGCTGGCTTTGCCAACTCGGAAGGAGGACTCCTGATCGTAGGTGTAGGTGGCCCCGAGACCGGTGCGCCCCGAGTGATGGAGCCATTGCCGCGAGGCCTGGATTGGGAGCAATGGGCTCGAGAGACGACATCGAGTCTCGCGCCTCAACTCGGGACTCCGATTCGGATACGTGAGATCGATGCTGAAGACGGGAAGGTCCTTCTAGTCGGAGTATTGCGATCAGATGGCCTTGTTCGCGTCTACGAAAGTGGAGCTGCCCGGGTGTACTTGCGCCACCATGACGGGACCTTCAGCGCACCGGACTACCTCGTCGCGGACCTGCTTCTCGGGAGGCGCCGCGGACCTGACGTGGATCTAGCCGCAACGGCCTGTCGCTACGAGCTGAGAACCCAGCATCCCGCCAAGATTCTCTATGGTCACGTGCAGTTGTTTCTAAATGTTCGAAACGTTGGACTGACGAGAGCAGATCATTGCGAGGTGGGACTCGTTTGGCCGGGGGCGCAGCAGTTAGACAGCCTTGGCGGGATTGCGAACTACGTCGACTGTGACGGGTGCAAGCTTTGGCGGGAGCCACTGGACGGTCCCGGCGTGTTCGAAGCGCGATCAGTGTCTTCGTCCTTTCGAATCGACGACCTCTCGAACGCCGGTCCTGCGGACATTCAAGCTGCGGCCTTTCTTCTTGCCGACGACACCTCCCCGAAGTTCTATCGGGTGCGGATTGGGGTGAGTTCGAAGCACGAAAGGCGAGCGGAAGCGGACCTGGAGTTCGAGAGAACAAGTGGCCGGGTGCTGGTTGGCGGCGAGTACTAGGCGTCGCGGTGCGGAGTCGCCTGAGCTACTTCGTCGGCCGGGACCTCACCGTCCGCGAAACGGAGCGTCTCTACCGAAACGAGCAAGTCTCGCGCGTCGCCGGGCGTTTGACTGTCGCTGACCACCAGCGCGTGACCTAGCCGGGAAACGGCGTATCGAGCTCGCGGGCCGCTGAACACTGCGACGTCGCGTCCCGGGCCGCCGTCGATGTGGTTGTCGCCGGCGTTGCCGCGCAGCACGTTGTCGGCGGTGTTGCCTTCGAGCCCACTCGGCTTGGACCCCGTGAGCGTGACCTCCACGAGGTACTGCGACTTGTGCGTCCACGGCAGGGCCTCGTCGAGAACGAGAGAGAACGTGCCTCGGAACTGGGGGTCCACCAGTGCTTCGTACCCCTCGAGCATGGGAGGCAGGAAGCTCTCGAGGATGCGCAGCCCCTCCGGGTCGATGCGCTCCATGTCCGCGCGGGTCTTCGCTGCGTAGATGCCCCACATGCCGCCGGGCCGCTCCGTGTACGCGGCCCACAGCCCGTAGTAGGAGTCGATCGCTGCCGCGATGTACTCCTGCGCGATGCTGCCTTCGGCCTCGAGCTCGCGGATCCAGTCGGGGACCCGCGGCATGACGGGGCGCCCCCACAGCTCCTGTTCGAGCGCGGTTCGCGCACGGGCGACGATCTGCGCCTGGTAGTCGGGGAGTGCGCCGGGCTCGTCGGTCCCGATGCCGTCGTCGTGGACCATGTGGAAGATCTCTTCGAACGCGGCATCGCGGTGGTCCCAGTTGTTCTCCGTGTACCAGGGCGAGCCTTCGATCGGCGTCTCACTCTCGTAGAGCGGCTGCGCGTAGAACCTCGGCTCGTTGCCTTCGCGATCGGCACCGGTCGGCATGGCGAGGACCGCGCCGCGCACAGCCAGCTCGTCGGCGACTGCAGCCTTGAGCTCCCGCGTGCCGAAGGTCGAGCCCGGGACCGGGTGCAGGAAGAAGCGGAGCAGGTTCCGTGCGCGGGCCACCGCGAGGTCGGCCACGCCCTCCTGCGCGACGATGTGGACGAAGCCGCCGCCGGGTGCGGCCACGCGGGCCATCTTGGTGTAGCCCCCGCGCTCGAGCTGTCGCAGGGTGACCCGCCCGATGTTCTCTGCGTCGTTCGGGATGCGCTCGAGCCCGTAGCCGAGCGGCGCCGGCTCCTCGCCGGCGCCCGGTCGTTCCGCTGCGGGGAGGCAGCCGAGGAGTCCGGAGAAGGCGAGGAGCATCCCGAGGCGACCGGTGTTGCGGAGGGCGCGCGACCCGATGTCGGCGAGCTGCGTCATGCAGTGAGTCTACGGAAGGACGCTCCGGGAGCGGCCGTCGCGCAGGGGGCCGCGGAGGACGAAACCCCCACGGGTCGCGCCGCGTAGGACGGGAAGTTCCCGTCATGAAGTTCGACACGAAAGACCTCGAGCACGGGTCCCTGATCGAGGGCGACGTCGCTCTCGTCGGTGGCGGCATCGTTGGACTTGCGCTCGGCAATCAGCTGGCCGACGCTGGCCTCGATGTGGTGATTCTCGAATCGGGGCGCGAGGAGCCGGACGAGAAGACGCAGGCACTGTACGAGGGTAGGTTCTCGATCGGCGGTCCGAACCTCGAGCGCCAGCAGGACGGCTACCTGAGCGCGTCGCGCTTCCGCACCTGGGGTGGCTCGGGGAACCAGTGGGGCGGCGTTTCACTACCGCTCGACGAGGCCGATTTCGAGTCGCGCGACTGGGTGCCGCACTCCGGCTGGCCGATCACGCTGCGCGAGCTCAAGCCCTACTACAACCGCGCCTGTGACCTGCTCGACTTGGCGCACTTCTTCGGTCCGGAGGGAGAGCCGCGGCACCAGGCCCCGCTCGGGCTCGACGGTGGAGCGCGCTTGATCTCGCGTCCGCAGCAGCTCACGCGGTACACCGGCCATGTGGAGAACGGCCCGTGGCAACGCTGGAAGAGCGACACCCTCGCCCGCGAGCGCCTTCGCACCTACCTCGGCGCCAACGTCACACACGTCTCCCTCGCCGCGGACGGGCAGAAGGTGGAGGAACTGAAGCTCCAGACGCTCGAAGGCGGCGAGCACACGGTGCGCGCGAAGGTGTATGTCCTGGCCACGGGCGGCATCGAGAACGTCCGCCTGATGCTCGCATCGAACGACGTCGCAAGCAGTGGCATCGGCAACCACAGCGACTGGCTCGGGCGCTGCTTCCAGGGCCACGCCGTGGTGTTCAACGCGTTCAGCCAGATGTTGCCCCTCACCCCCGGCCCCGACTGGCGCGACTACGCCGGACGGTCGCGCGAGCGCGTGTCCTGGGTGATCGGCTCTTCGCTCCCCGCCCAGGCGGAGGCGCGCACCGGCAACTTCTCGGTGTACGTGCGTCCGATCCGCATGCAGCAGAAGAACGCGGAGGCGATCCACCAGGTGGCGCTCCGGCTCGCGGCTGCCGAGGCTCCACAAACCCGGATCCTGCGCGCGATGTACGGCATCGAGCACACGCCGCACCGCGATAGCCGCATCGAGCTTCTGCCTGACGAGCCCGATCCTCTCGGCATGCCCCGCGTGCGGGTGCGGTGGCTGCACCCGCAGCACGACCTCGACGGCTTCGAGCGTGCCGTGGCGCAGGTGGGTACCGCCCTCGGGCGTCACGACGTCGCGCGCCTGCGCTGGAGCAACCTGCAGAGCCAGGCCGACAAGTTCGTGCAGGTGGGAGCGCGACACCACATGGGAGCAACGCGCATGTCGCCCGACCCGAAGCTCGGGGTGGTCGACACCATGGGCCGGGTGCACGGGGTCGGCAATCTATACGTCGGGGGCAGCTCCATCTTCCCCACGAGTGGCCTCGCAAATCCGACGCTCACCATCCTGGCGCTCACCCTGCGCCAGGGGGACCACCTCGCGAGCCGGGTCGGAGCAGCGGCATGAATCCACGCCACTCGATCGGTCGTCGCCAGGTGCTGCAGCTGCTGGCCACCCTTTCGGCCTCGGCCGCTTCGGGTGTGCTCTGGGGGCAGGAGACGGCGACGCCGACTGCGCTTGGTGTCGAGCTGGACCCAACAGCCGTGCGCGACCTCGCAAAAGCCTACGCCGACGCCTCGAGCGACACCGACGGCGTGCGGGCGATGGTGGAGCGGCTCCGCGGGCAGAACCTCACCGAGCGGGCCGTCGCCGAGGAGCTGCGGCGGGAGATGCAGGCCGACTACGACGCGGGCCGCACGGCGCGGCTCCACGGCTGGATCGTGTCGCGCACGGAGGCTCGCGTTCTGGCGGCCGCCGCCGAGCTGCTCGACGCGGCCTGAGCGCCCGTCGTTGTCGCGCGGGCGGCCCGCGTCGTCGAGAAGCGACCGGCTCGGAAAAACGGCGACCCGACATCCGTCTCATGCAAGTGCCGGGACCCTCGGCCGCGCCGGGAGGCGTGTCAACACACGTGATGCCTGGAGTTGCCCCATGTCTCAGCCAGCACCTCTCGAGCGGCAGAAGCGCCGCGCCTTGGCCTACTCGATCGCCCTCGTCGATCTCATCCTGTACGGGGTGACCCTGTGGGTGGCAGTCCACGCGGAGAGCGTCGCCGTCGCCCTCGCGGCCTCTTTGGTGAACGGTGTCTTGATCGCGATCCTCTTCGTGGTCGGCCACGATGCGTGTCATCGCAGCTTCCTTCCTCGCCGGTCCGAGAACTATGTCGTGGGTCAGATCTGCTTCTTGCCGTCGCTCCACCCGTTCTCGCTCTGGGATCTCGGACACAACAAGATCCACCATCGCTACACCAACCTGGCGACGCGGGACTATGTCTTCCGACCGCTCTCCCGCGACCAGTACGAGGGCCTTTCGCCGCTTCGCAGAGCGCTCTACCGTTTCCATCGTTCGGCCCTCGGGCATCTCACGTACTACGCGATGGAGATCTGGTGGCCGAAGATGATCGCGCCGCGCCGGTCGCACGTCGGAGCCTTCAGAAAGGAGTACTGGCGCGATCTCGCCGTCGTGTACCTCTGGCTCGCGGCCCTCGTCGCCTGGATCGTCTGGCGATCTGCGTCTCCGATCGGGGGCCTCGCGCTCGGCCTGTTTCTCCCGATGGCAGTCTTTCAGGCGCTGATGTCGCTCGTGATCTACCTGCATCACACGAACCCGGCCATCCGCTGGTTCGACGACGAGACGGAGTGGAGCTTCAAGGATGCGCAGACCCAGTGCACCGTGTACGTCCGTTTCCCGCTCGGGATCAACACCGTGTTCCACAACATCATGGAGCACACCGCGCATCACATGCGACCCGGGATCCCCCTGTACCACCTCAAGGAGGCGCAGCGCGACCTCGCTCCCGACGCCACGGAGCTCGTCTGGTCGCTCCGCGGGCATCTGGAGCTCTTCCGGACCTGCCGCCTCTACGACTTCGACGCGCAACGCTGGACCGACTACGAGACGATTGGCGCCCGGGCCGCGACCGCGTCCCGCGTGGACGCGACGTAGCGCAGCCGCGCCGGGCTCGCGTCATCCCGGGTGTGGCGCGAGCTCCTTCTCGAACACCAGGAAGTGCGCGGGCTGGATCCGCCGCGGATCTTCGAACGGCTCGGTGCCCACCTCGGCATAGCCCAGCCGTCTGTACCAGGGCGGGAGCTCGTCGCGCAGGTTGACCACCAGGATGCGCATGCGGGCGAAGCCGCGCAGGCGCGCGCGGGCCTCCACGAATGTGATGAGCCGACGCCCGAGCTGCTGCCCGCGCGCTGCGGGGTCGACCGCGAGCATGCCGAAGTAGGCGTGATCGCTGTGCTCGCGGTAGTAGATGCAGGCGAGGAGCGCGCCCGCGTCGCTGCGCAGGCGGAAGAAGCGCCCCGCGCGCACGAAGCGCTCCACCTCGACCTGCTCGATGCGATCACCCTTCACGAAGAACTTCTCGACTTCGTAGGCCCGGTTGATCAGGTCGGTGATGTCGCGGCTGTCTGCGGCCTGCGCTCGTTCGATCATGAGGCACATCGTGTGGTGCGACACGGCGACCCGATCGCAGACACCAGGTCATGGTGCCCGCGTCCGAGCGCCGCCCTCGTCTGACGTCGGGGCTCTCTACAGCAGGTCGCCGCCCGCAGCCGGCGCCGTGGTGCCGAACTGCTCGTAGGCTTTCACCACGTTGCGGCCGACGCGCCACTTGTGCACCTCGTCCGGCCCGTCGACGAGACGCTGGCTGCGAATCGACATGTACCAGTGCGCGAGGGGCGTGTCGTGGCTGTAGCCGAGCGCGCCGTGCAGCTGGAGCGCCGTATCGACGACCTTGTGCACCATGTTGGCGAGGAACACCTTGGCGATGCCGTTCTCCTGCCGCAGGTCCATGCCCCGCTCGGCCTTGTAGGCGATGTGGAGCAGCATCAGCCGCGCCATGTAGAGCTCGCTCGCGCATTCGGCGAGCATCCACTGCACGCCCTGGCGGTCGGCGAGCCGCTTGCCGAAGGTCACGCGGTTGGTGATGTGCTTTGCCGCGAGGTCGAGCGCACGCTGTGCCATGGCGACATTGTGCATGCCGTGGCGGAGGCGGCCGTAGGCGAGGCGGTGCTGGCCCATGGCGAAACCGTTGCCGCGCCCACCCAGGAGGTTCTCCTGCGGCACGATCAGGTTCTCGATCTTGATCTCGGAGTGGGTTCCGCCCAGGGCCTCGCGAATGGGCGTGGCCTCGTGCATGACCGGGATGTTGCGCAGGATCTCGTAGCCGGGGTTCGGCAGCTCCACGATGAACGTGGAGAACTGACGGTGCCGTGCCGCCTCGGGATCGGTCTTTGCCATGACGACCGCAATGTCGGCGACGCTGGCGGACGAGCTGAACCACTTTTCCCCGTTGAGCACGTAGTTGTCGCCGTCGAGCACTGCGCTCGTCTGCATTCCGGTCGCGTCGGCACCGGCGGCCTTTTCGGTCATGGAGTAGCAGATGCGCTTTTCGCCCGCGAGGAGCGGCTTGAGGAAACGCTCCTTCTGGTCGTCGGTGCCGTGCTCGAGCAGCGTCATGATGGTGGCGTCGTCGGGGCCCTGGGTGTTGAGGGCGTGCGCACCGAGGATGCTCTCCCCGAGCTCCATCTGCACGAGCGCGTTGGCGAGCGGCTTGAGGCCCATGCCGCCGTGCTCTTCCGGCACGAACGGGCACCAGAGACCCTCGGACTTGGCCTTCTCGCGCAGCTCCGACAGCACGGCCACCAGCCCCCGCTCCTCGAGCTCGGCCTCGGCGGGGATGCAGTGCTCGTGCACGAACTGGCGCACCTTCTCGCGCACGGCCTTGGTTTCTTCGGGAATCTCGAAATCGATCATGAGGGGCTCCTCGGGGTCGGTTGAGTCGGTCGAATGTAGCGCCTCCGCGAGAGAAACGAAGACGGAAAAGGGCCTTCGGGCGCCTCGAGCTGTTCGGAGTGGGATCCGGGCAGGATACCCCGTACGGCTCGGCGGCGCCCTGACGCACAGGCCGTGTGCGCAACCGCCTCGCTCTGCTGGCGTAGGTCTCTTGAGAACCCTGCGTCGGTTCAGCGCGCCACGGCCGAAGGAGGACCCATGACGATGCGCCTGGTCGGCTCCCTGTCGAGCAACTACTGCAATATCGCGAAGGTCGTCCTGCTCGAGAAGGGGGTTTCGTTCGCCGAGGCGGTCGTCACGCCGGACGGGCGGGTTCTGACCCGGGAGCGCCCCGAGGATCCGTGGTCCGAGGAGGCGCTCTCCCCGGAGCACCACGAGGAGCTCGCCCAGCTGAGCCCGGCGGGCAGGGTCCCGGTTCTCGATCTGGGAGAGCGGGGTGCACTGACGGAGACCAGCGTCATCGTGGAGTTCCTCGAGGAGTCGCTCCCGGACCCGGCCCTTCTGCCGAGCACGCCGTTCGAGCGCGCCCGCGTGCGTGAGCTGATGCGGCACATGGAGCTCTACGTCGAGCTGGTTGGCCGGCGGCTCGCGCCGTTCTTCTATGGACAGGAGCTCTCCGCGCAGGAAGTCGCCGACGTGAAGCCGCTCCTCGAGCGCGGTTTCGCCTCCGTCGCGCGCCTGGCCGTGCTCGATCCGTACATCGCGGGCGACACCCTCTCGCTGGCGGACGTCTACGCGCGCTACGCTCTCGGGCCCGCCGTCCGCCTTGCGCAGGAGCTCTGGGCATGGGACGTGAAGGCAGAGATGCCCGGCTTGGGCCCTCTCTGGCAGAAGCTCGACACGCGCGCATCGTTCCAGAAGGTCGAAGCGGACAAGCGCGCCGAAGCGCCGTCGTAGCCCCTTCTTGCGGCGGATGTCGCGCCGCGATCCCACATAATCGCGCGATGGAAGCAAGACGTTGGCGGCGCATCGAAGCGCTTTTTGCGCAGGCCGTCGAGCTCGATGTGGCGGAGCGGAGGGCGTGGCTGGATGCGCGCTGCGCGGGCGACGAGGAGCTCCGTGCCGAGGTGGAGGAGCTGCTCGAGGCCAGCGACAGCGAGACCCTGATCCAGGGGGCGGTCGGGCTCGGTGCGCGGGAGTCGCTGGGCGGCTCCCTGGGAGAGGGAAAGACCATCGGTGCGTACCGGCTCTGCGAGCCGCTCGGTCAGGGCGGCATGGGCGCCGTCTACCGCGCCACCCGGAGCGACGAGCAGTTCGAGCAGGACGTCGCGATCAAGTTCATCCGCCAGGGCTTCGACCGCCCGGAGCTCCGTCGCCGGTTCGTCGCCGAGCGGCGGATCCTCGCGCGGCTCGAGCACGCGCACATCGCGCGTCTCCTCGACGGAGGCTCGACCGACGACGGCACGCCGTACGTGGTCATGGAGTACGTCCGCGGCCAGCCGATCGACCGCTGGTGCGTGGAGCGCGAGCTCGGGGTCGAAGAGACGCTGCAGCTGTTCCTCTCCGTCTGCCAGGCGGTGCAGTTCGCACACCGCAACCTGGTCATTCACCGGGACCTCAAGCCGGCCAACATCCTGGTGACCGAGGAGGGGGAGGTGAAGCTCCTCGACTTCGGCATCGCGAAGCTCCTGGCGGCGGAGGGCGAGGGCCCCGAAGGGGTCGAGACGCGCACCGAAGGACGCATGCTCACGCCCGACTACGCGAGCCCGGAGCAGATCCGCGGCGAGACGGTCACCACGGCCAGCGACATCTACTCGCTCGGGGTCCTGCTCTTCGAGCTGCTCACCGGCCAGCGCCCCTATCGCCTGACGAGCGACTGGACGCAGTGGGAGCACGCGCTCAGTGGCCGCGAGCCCGACCGGCCGAGCACGGCGCTGCAGACGCGCGACAAGACCGCAGTGACGGCCGAGCGGGCGCGGCGCCTGCGAGGTGACCTCGACAACATCGTGATGCTGGCGATGCGCCGCGAGCCGGAGCGCCGCTACGGCTCGGTGGGGCAGCTCGCGGAGGACATCCAGCGCCACCTCGACGGTTTTCCGGTTCTCGCGCGCCCCTCGACGCTGCGCTATCGCGCGGCCAAGTTCGTGCGGCGCAACCGCGTGGGGGTCGCGGCTGCGGCGATGATCGCGCTGCTCCTGGTCGGGTTTTCGATCTCGACGTGGGTGCAAGCGCGGCGCATCGCGGCAGAGCGCGATGTAGCCCAGCTCGAGCGCGACAACACGCAGGAGGTCGTGCGCTTCATGCAGGAGCTGTTCGACGTGGCCGACCCCGGCGTGTCGCAGGGCGAGGAGGTGCGTGCGCGCGACCTCCTCGATCGTGGTGCCGCGACGATTCGCAGCGAGCTGGGCGATCAGCCGGCGCTCCGCGCGCGCATGCTGACCTCGATTGGCAGTGCGTACCACGGTCTGGGAATGTTCGAGCGTGCCGACGAGCACATGCAGGAAGCGGTGGACCTGATCGGCGAGAGCGAAGTCGACCTGTGGGCGCGCCAGAGTGCCCGGAGCACCCTGCTCGCGCTGCGCAACGACCAGGGCCGCCACGAGGAGGCCGTCGAGCTGGCCGAAGCCAACGTGGCGGACGCCCGTGCAGCAGGCCCGGTGGACGCGCAGCGTGTCTACTCGGCCCTCAACGACCTCGCGTACTCGCTCGATGGTGCGCAGCGGTTCGAGGAGGCGCGTGCCGCGTTCGACGAAGCGCGAGCTCTCGGAGAGACGTTCGAGCCCACGATGCTCTCCGAGACGACGCTGCTCAACAACTACGGCGCGCTCGAGCTCGACCTCGGCAACTTCGAGGACGCGCGGGGGCTCCTCGAGGAGGCGCTCCGCATTCGGCGCGAGGCCCTCGACGCGCCGCACCCCCTCCTCGCCCTCAGCATGGGAAACCTCGCCGACGTCCTGAGCGAGATGGGGGAGCTCGAGCGGGCGAAGGCGCTGTACCTCGAAGGCCTCGAGCTGTACCGGCAGCTGTATGGCGCGGAGCACCCGAGCATCGCGTACAGCCTGAACAACCTCGGCTTCCTTTCGGACGACATGGGTCACAAGACCGAGGCCGAGACCTACTACCGTGAGGCCCTGGACCTCTGGGTCCGTCTGGTGGGTGAGCGCAGCCCTCAGGTTGCGACCACCGCCAACAACCTGGGAGCGGTGCTGCGGTCTCTCGAGCGTGAGGACGAGGCGGAGCAGCTCTACCTCCGGGCCCTCGACATCCGGCTCGAGCTGCGCGGTGAAGAGAGCCTGGACGTTGCGATCAGTCGCAACAGCCTGGCCACCCTCGCGCGCTCGCGCGGGCGCCATGAGGAGGCGCTCGGGCTCTATCAGCAGGTTCTCGATACCATCGTCGCCATCGCCGGCGAGGGCCACGCGTTCGTACCGACGACTCTGTCGAACCTCGCGCGGACACACCAGGCGTTGGGTCGCACGAGCGAGGCGCAGGCTCTGCTCGAGCGGGCGCTGGCAGTGGAGACCGCGTCTCGGGGAGAAGGCACGCCGGCCTCCGGGCGGGTCATGTTCCAGCTCGCCCGCGTGCTCGCAGACTCGGACCAGCTCGACGAGGCCGAAGCTCGCTATCGCGAGTCGATTGCGATCGCGCGGGAGGTCGAGGGCCCGGAGAGCCTGTATCTGGCGTATCCACTGGTCGGGCTCGGCGAGCTTCTCGCGCACCGTGGGGCGCAGGAGTGCAGGGGCCTGTTGGAAGAAGGCCTGCAGATCCGAAGCGCGGCGCTGCCGGCAGGGCACGCAGAGGTCGAGGAGGCGCGCAGCGCGCTCGACGCCTGTGCCTCGACCTGAGCTCGCGACCGAATCTGGAAGTCGAGGGCGCGAGCTCCGCGCCGGAAGTGCTTTCAGGGCGTCGCGAGTCGTTCTGTTGCGTGAAGAGGCTCCGGACCGCTTCTCGTCACTCTGTTGCATGTTGTTGCGTTCTTGTCGAACCGTTGCTAGGGTGGGGAGCCGGGCGTCGATCCGACCACCCGGCGAGACTCGAGGAGAACCGTGATGGCGAACGCTGGCAGAGAGAGCCTCGATCAGATCCTGGCGGACGCACAGGCCGCGCCGGCCAAGGTGCAGCTCGAGGAGTACCGCGAGGTCGTCGAGACCCTGCGGAGGAAGGGCTACTCGTGGCGGGAGGTGGCCGAGTTCCTTTCGCAGAGGGGCGTCGCCACCGACCACACCCGCATCTATCGACACTTCGGCGAGCGGAAGCGCAGGGAGCGCCGCATCGAGCGGCGTCCGATCGAGGTGACGCGGATGACCCTCGTCGGAGAGCGCCCGACCCGGAAGCACAGGAAAAACGCGTGGCGCGTCCTCGACGTCGAGCTGCCGTCGAAGCTGGGGCAGCTCACCGTCCGCGGCTTCGCCTGGGGCTCCGCCACGAAGTACGCGCTGGGTGAAGGCGACGCCACGTCCATCCGGGAGGCGAACCTGGTCGTCAAGTCGGGCGATCGCGGCATGCCCATGGCGTATCTGCGGGCCGAGGTGCAGATCGAAGGAGGGGAGTGGATCGAGCAGGACATCTATCTGGCCCCCAAGTGGGAAGACCTCCTCTGAGGTGGGCCGTGTCTGTGCACGCACACCCCGGGTCACGGCCTGAGGCCACCGCCGCGAGGGTCCGCGACGAGCTCGAGCGTCGCGGGGTCGTGTGGCTCCGCGGCTTTCTCGCGCAGGACGTCGTTGCGCCTGCCCGGAATGTCGTCCGACGCGCGCTCGAAGACCAGGGAGTTCTCCAAGGCGAGACCTGGAGTCTCGAACCGGTTCGAGGCGTGCCCCAGGGCAAGCGCACGAAAGTGCTGACCCGGCGCATCAAGAAACATGCTGCGTTTGCCCAGCTGATCACGTCGGAGCTCGTCGCCACCGTCGAGGAGCTCGCCGGAGCGGCGGTGGTGCCCATGATCGAGCGTCCCCAGCTGCTCTTCTCACTTCCCGACGCAGAGAGCTGGTCGGTTCCCCACAGCGTGTGGCACGTGGACCTGCCGGTCATCCCGAACCGTGGTCTGGAGGGGATTCAGGCGTTCACGTTCCTGGAGCCCGTGCGGCCGCGTGGTGGCGGAACGGTCGTGGTTGCCGGGTCCCACCGCCTGCTGGAGGACGTGCCCTGGGTGGGGTCGAAGCAGATCAAGAAGCGCCTGCTCCTCGAGCTCTACTTCCAGGAGCTGCTCGCGCGCGAGACGCCGGCACGAGAGTCGTTTCTCGAGCAGCAAACGTGCGGCGACGTGGATGTGCAGGTGGTCGAGCTCTGCGGCGAGCCCGGAGACGTGGTGCTCATGAATCTCCGGCTGCTGCATGCGCCCGCGCCGAACGCTCTGGACACGCCGCGGGTCATGGTGACGCAGCGTTTCCTCACGGAGCGATCGAAGCAGGACATGGACGAGCAGCTCGAGCGCTACAAGGCGACGGGCACGATCGAGGGCTCGTGAGAGCCTCCGGTCGCGGGCCACGCGTTGGAGGCCGCGAGACGCTCCGAGATAACCTTGACCGTTGGTGGCCGCGTCGGCGACAGCCTTCCCAAGCCTCGCAGTGCCGCGGGGCAAGCCGCGAAAGGGGTTCTTCGGATGTCCAGACCGCCTCTCGGATTTGTCCTGATCGTGGCGCTCGCGCTGAGCGGATCCGCGGCGGCGGCGGTCTCGGGCGACTTCGAAGCCGGCGTCCGACCGCTGCTCGAGGGCTCCTGCATGGCCTGCCACGGGGCCCGGACCAGCACGCCCCTCAACATGGAAGCGCTGAGCTTCGACCTCGCCGACCGCAAGGTCTACAAGACCTGGGAGCGCATCTTCGAACGCGTCCAGAACGGCGAGATGCCGCCGCGCAAGTCGATGCTGCCCGAAGAAGGGATCGTCGAGACGGCCATGTCCACCCTCGAAGCGTCGCTCGTGCACGCGAACCTCCAGGCGCGGGGCGACCAGCGCACGCCGCTGCGCCGGCTGACCCGCCTCGAGTACCAATACACGATCGAAGACCTCCTGAAGATCGAGCCGGAGGTGGCGCAGACGATCGCCGAGACGCTGCCCGCCGACGCCGACAGCGGCGGCTTCGACACCGTGGCCGACAAGCAGGGCATCTCGGCGCTGCACGTGCGCAGCTATCTCGACGCGGCGGACGCGGCGCTCGATGCAGCGATTCAGCTGGGCCCTCGGCCGGAGACGATGCGGCACACGATCGAGTACCAGACGTCGGGCTACGTGAAGCTCATCGAAGAAGGGGAGTTTCTGGGCGCCGGCATCATCAAGCGTGTTGGTGACGGGGTGGCGTACTTCATGGACGGCGGTGCGACCTACACCATCCACACCAAGTCCGAGGGGTGGGACGTGCCCGCGCCCGGCCAGTACCGGGTGGTGATGGATGCCTATCCGTACCAGCAGACGTCGCCGATCGTGCTCACGCTGCACCGCGGCGAGATGTCGGGCTCGGCGGCTGCGCTCAACGATCTGCTCGGCACCTGGGACATGACGAGCCCCGAGCCGACCGACTACGAGGTGACCGCCTTCATGCGCCCGGGCCACCTGTTTGCGCCGTCGATCGCGGAAGCCGACGCTCCTCCGGGCGTGTACCCGAGCGTCTTCTTCCAGCCGGACCAGAACGTCATGGACTATCGCGGAGAGGGCATCGTTCTGCGCACCCTCACCGTCGAAGGCCCCCTCCACGAGACCTGGCCGCCCGAGAGCACCCGCGAGCTGTTCGCCGACATCGGCTTCGACGCCGAAGGTCGGCTGAACCTCGACGGGGACCCGTACGAGCACGTGCAGGAGGTCGTGGCGCGCTTCGCGCCACGCGCCTTCCAGCGGCCGCTGCGCGAGGGAGAGCTCGAGGCCTATGCGAGCCTGGCCAGTCCTTTCCTCGACGCGGGTCGCCCCTTCGCGGAAGCCGTGCGCGTCCCGCTGCGCGCGATCCTCAGCGCGCCGCAGTTCATCTTCGATGCGGGCGACGCAGGAAAGCTCGACAACTTCGGGCTCGCGCGTCGCCTGGCGAGCTTCCTGTGGCGCAGCACTCCCGACGAAGAGCTGCTCGCCATCGCGCACCAGGAGCTGCTCGTGCTCGACGACCGCCTCATGGAGCAGGTCGAGCGGATGCTCGATCATCCGAAGAGCCGTCGCTTCGTGAACGACTTCGCGGGTCAGGCGTTTCGCCTGTACGAGCTGCTCTCGACGACGCCCGACAAGACGCTCTACAGCACCTACGACAGCCGCCTCGCCCAGGCGATGGAGCTGGAGACGCAGCTCTTCTTCGAGGAGCTGGTGCAGGCGGACCTCAGCGTTTCGAACCTGATCGACTCCGACTTCACCTTCGTCAATCGGCGGCTCGCCGAGCACTACGACATTCTCGGCGTCGAAGGAACGCACATGCGACGGATCACCCTGCCGGAGGGCAGCCCCCGCGGCGGCCTGATCGCGCAGGCGAGCGTGCAGAAGATCACCGCCAACGGCACGACCACCTCGCCGGTGCCGCGCGGCAACTTCGTGCTCGACAACCTGCTCGGCCAGCCGGCGCCCCCGCCTCCGGCCGGCGTCGAGGGTCTCGAGCCCGACACCCGTGGCGCGACCACCATCCGCGAGCAGCTCGACAAGCATCGCCACGACGCGGTGTGCAACAGCTGCCACCGCAAGATCGACCCCCCCGGCTTTGCGCTCGAGGCGTTCGACGCGATCGGCAAGCTGCGCAAGAACTACAAGATCTTGGGGCCCGAGATGACCGCGCCGAACGGTTTCCCCTACCGCCTGGTGCAGGACGGGCCTGCGGTCGACACCAGCGGTGTCACCCCCCAAGGGGAAGCCTTCTCCGGCCCGATCGAGTACAAGAAGCTCCTTCTGCAGGAAACGGAGCAGGTCGCGCGCAACGTCGTCACCAAGCTGCTCGTCTTCGGCACGGGAGCCGAGGTCGAGTTTGCCGATCGACCGGCCGTGGAGGCGATCCTGGCCGAGGTGAAAGATGAGGGCTACGGGATGAGGGCGATCATTCGTGAGGTCGTCTCCAGCGATCTCTTCAGGAGCAGGTAGTCATGAGCGAGAACCAGTGGACAGGCACCCCGCAGGCTCCCTTCCTGAAGACGAGTGCGACCACGCTCGATCGCCGTACCTTTCTGCGCGCCTCGGGTGTCGCGATGGCGCTGCCGTTCCTCGAGTCGATGACGCCAGCCTTTGCCGGCACCAGCGACACCGCGGCCGCCGCGCCTGCGCGGATGGTCAACATCTGCAACACGCTGGGGATCTACCGCGAGTCGTGGCGCCCGGCGCAGGCTGGCCGGGGCTACGAGGTGACCGAATATCTGGAGCTGCTCGACGACCACCGCGACCAGTACACGCTCTTCTCGGGCTACTCCCACGAGGAGCAGACCGGTCGCCAGCCGCACAACTCGGAGGTCACGTGGCTCACCGCCGCGCGCGGGCCGGGGCGCGACGGGTTCAAGAACTCGATCTCCATCGATCAGGCCGTGGCCGATCATCTCGGCTACGTGACCCGCTTCCCGTCGGTCGTCATGGGCACCGCGAGCGAGCAGAGCCAGTCGTACACGCAGAGCGGCGTCATGGTGCCGGCCCAGACCAGCCCCGCCGGCCTGTTCGGCAAGCTGTTCCTGCAGGGCGAGCCCGAAGAGGTCGCGCGCGAGGAGCGGAGCCTGCAGAGCGGCGGCAGCATCCTCGACCGTCTGATGTCGCAGACGGCGGCCCTGCGCCAGCGCGTGAGCGCAACCGATCAGCAGACCCTCGACGCCTACTTCGACGCCGTGCGGCTCGCGGAGACCGAGCTCACCGAGGCCGGAGCCTGGCTCAAGAAGCCGAAGCCGCAGGTCGAAGAGCCCGTGCCGGAGGACGTGGCGTCCAAGGCGGACCTCGTCGGTCGGATCCGGCTCTGGTTCAACCTCATTCCTCTCATCCTCGAGACCGACTCCTCGCGCGTGGTCAGCGTCATGATCCAGGACCATCAGGTGGTGCCCGAGATCCCCGGTGTACAGGGTGACCACCACAACCTGTCGCACCACGGGCAGGATCCGGCCAAGATCGAGCAGCTCAAGATCGTCGAGACGGAGATCCTGAAACAGCTCCGCACGCTCCTCGACCGCCTGGCCGAGAAGGACACGAGCGGTGCCAGTCTGCTCGACACCACGTCGGTGCTCTTCGGCAGCAACCTGGGCAACGCAAACTCGCACGAGCCGAAAGACCTGCCGATCCTCGTGGCCGGCGGCGGCTTCAGCCATGGCGCGCACGTTGTGCACGAGGGAGAGCGCAACGCACCGTTGTGCAACCTCTACGTGACGCTGCTTCAGAGGATGGGCGTCGAGACCGACCAGTTCGGGCAGAGCACCGGCACCCTCACCTGGACCTGATTCTTGAGCACAGGGGTCACGATCCCGCGCCGCGCACTGATCGCGAGCGCCGTCGTCGTGGCGTCGCTCGTGATCTCTCTGCTCGCGCTGGAGCTGGCGATGCGAGCGCTGGTGCGCTCGGAACGGCAGCGCGACCGCGAGATCGTCGTGATTCCTGCGAGCGAGTTCGAGAGCTACCCCTACACCGACCGAGGTCAGTCGCGCGGCTCGAATCGCATGCAGGCCGACATGACCTACGACCCGTTCCTCGGATACGTGCCCACGGCGGATGCAAGCGGCAAGGGATTCCACACGAACGCGCAACACCTGCGCTACGACGAGGACCTCGGCGAGAAGGCGGAGCAGGAGCTGCGCGTCGTCGTGACGGGTGGCTCCGTCGCCTGGGGCTCCGGAGTGGCGCAGGGCCAGACGTACGCCGCGGTTCTCGAGGAACTGCTCGCGCAGGAGGAGCAGCTCGCGGGCTGGCGGGTTCGCGTGCTGCCCGCCGGGGTGAGCGCCTGGGTCTCCACGCAGGAACGAAACTTCCTGTTGGGCCATCTGCTCGATCTCGAGCCGGACGTGGTCGTCATGTTCAGCGGTGCGAACGACATCTACCACGGCTACCGGGGCGACCGCCTGCTGCGCAACCAGGACTACCTCGGGATCAGGCGCCAGCTGGAGGCGAGCCGCCTGCGCTACGTCGACCCGGGTCGCAACCCCGCGCTCGTTGCCGGCGAAGACGCGCCCGTGCCCTGGGAGTACCGCTCGAAGCTCGTGCACCGCCTGGCGCTGGTGCGCTACAACCTCACCCGCGACGACTCGGTGCGCACCGAGCTGCTGAGCATGGACCCCCAGATCACGATCGCGGAGACGCTGCGCAACGTGCACACCGTGGTGGATGCGACGCGCCGAGCGGGTGTCGACTTCGTGTACTACATGCAGCCTTACCTCGCCACGACGAACAAGGAGCTCGCCGACTTCGAGGTGCACCTCATGGAGCGCGCGGAGCACTTCTTTCCCGGCTGGCCCGACTACGTGCGGCGGTCGTATCCGCAGCTGCGGGCGCGGCTCGAGGCGGACGCCGCGGAGGTGGGCTACGCGTTCGTCGATGCCGACGTGGCGGTGGCGGGCGAGCGGGAGAGTGTCTTCATCGACGACTTCCACTTCGGCGATCGCGGCAACCGGCTCGTCGCCGAGCACATGCGGAGCGTGCTGCTGCCCTTGTTGACGACGCGCGTCGCTGAGCGCGTTCCCGTCTCCGACGCGCTCCCAGCCAACTCGCGGCGCGGCGCGGGTCCCGAGTGAGCTGGTGAGGCGAGGCGTGTCGATCGAGGACGGCGCGCTCAGTCGAGGTCGGTCCAGAACCGCAGCATGTCTTCGCGGAAGAGCTCCGCATCGCCGGGGCGGCTGCCGATGTGCGCGCCGACGTTGCCGTAGCCGGCCTTGAGGGCGTACACCATGAGATCGCGGTCGACGAGGCTCGGATCGGGTGTGTCCTCGAGGGGGTGCAGGAAGGCGCCGTCGTCGGCGATGTAGGCGGTTGGCGCCGCGGGCGAGATCTTGGCGTTCTCGATGTTCGTGAGCTCCGTGCCGCGATCGAAGCTGTGGTGCGTCTCGCCGAGTAGGCGCATCGAGGCGGATCCGCCGGTGAGGCGCACGGTGTGGCAGTAGGCCTGCGCCTGCATGGGGGAGCACCACTCGTCGCGGTCGCCCATGATCACCCGGACGACCGTGTCGCCGACGCGCGGGTCCGTGAACTGATGGCCACACCACGGGTAGGCGGCGAGCACGC
Source organism: Candidatus Multivoraceae bacterium (assembly GCA_965223385.1). Taxonomy (GTDB): domain Bacteria; phylum Acidobacteriota; class Thermoanaerobaculia; order Multivoradales; family Multivoraceae; genus JBCCLJ01. The sequence continues at coordinate 718,363 of CBDCWR010000007.1, forward strand.
CGTGCAGGCGCGCGCCTTCGCCGATCACGGCATCGGCCAGGCGGCGCGACGCCGCCATGAGCACGGCCGTGCCGCCGCGGCTGTGGCCCTGGGCGCCGATCCGCTGCGTGTCGATCTCGGGGACCTCCGCGAGCACACGAAACGCCGCGAGCACGTCGTAGGCCGACGCCGCAAACGAGAACTGCGTCTGATTGGCAACCGTCGAGGTCACGGCACGAGGGCCGAAGCTGTCGAGCACGAAGGCCGCGAGCCCAGCCTCCGTCAGGGTTTCGGCGTGTGCGACGTGCGACGGCGCGACGCCCATGCTGCCGGGTGCGACGATGACGCACGGAAACGGCGCCTCCCCCTCGGCCGGCAGGAAGAGCTTGCCGTCGACGACGAGCTCGGGCATGGCCGCGGGGTCGCTGATGGCCTGGTGGTAGTTGAGCGGCGACGCAGACGGGATGTCGAGGTTCCGGCCGGGCTCTCCCTGGCCGAAGCGGATCTCGAGCTCCTTGAAGCGGCCTTCGACGGCGAGGACGGGCTCGTTCATGCCGCTCAAGATACCTGAGCGGTGGCGCTTTTCGGCGCGTCCCTCCTCCGGGTGCGGTGGCGCTTTGCGGCGCGGGGACCGGCCCGGTCTCCGGGCCGCTCGGGATTTCGGGTGGTTGGGGGTGGCCCTCGCTCGGTTCTCGGCGGCTCCTTGGGTGCCGGCGGGCGGGCGTGGTCGAGGCGCCGCCGAGCCCTGATTCCCTGCGGCCGGGCCGGTCCCCGCGCCGCTCGACCGTCACGGATTTCGAGGGGGGACACGGGGTGGGCGAAGGGCTCTGGTGAGCGGGCTCGTGGGAGATGCGAGCGCAGCCCAGCGAGTAGTCTCATCTCCATGAGTTGGAGATCCTGCTGGGGCGCCGTTGCCGCCGTCCTGCTCTTCTGCCCTGGCTGGGCGTGGGCCGAAGACCTCGGCTTCCAGCGCTTCGAGGCCGACGACGGCACCAAGATCAGCTACCGCCTTCTGGCGCCGCCTCAGAAGGAAGGCGAGTACACGGTGCTGCTGGCGCTGCCGCCGGGGCCGCAGACGGTCGGCATGGTCGAGTGGGTGCTCCGGAGCTACTACCAGCGCGCGGCGGAAGAGCGCGGCTGGGTGGTCGTCAGCCCGGCGGCGCCGGGCGGGCGCACGTTCCCGCGCGAGGGTCGGCCGTACCTGCCTCAACTGCTCGAGCACGTGGCGGAGACGTACCCGCCGCAGGGCGGCAAGTTCTTCGTGACCGGCGTGAGCAACGGCGGCGTGTCGTCGTTTGCGCTTGCGGTCGACCACCCCGAGCTCATCCACGCCGTGGCGGTTCTGCCCGGCTGGCCCACGGCTCCGGACCTCGCCCGCGTGACGGACATGAAAGGCGTGCCGCTACGCATGTGGGCCGGCGACGGTGAGCGGCCGAACTGGCTCGACCTCATGCGTCAGGCAGAGGAGACGCTGCGCTCCGCGGGTGCCGACGTGGAGCTCGAGATCCTTCCGGGCGAAGGGCACACGCTGCAGAGCCTCGTGGGTGGCGCCGCCGTGTTTGCCTTTTTCGAGGAAGTGATCGCCGAGTTTGCGAAGGTCACCGCCCCGCGCTAGACCCAAGTGGCCGGACACAGGCCGGGGCCACCACGTGGGTGATCGTAGCCAGGATGCTGCCGCCGAGCGCTGGCCGTCAGCGATTCTCGGCGAAGCGCCACTCCGGCAGCCCCGCACTCGTGAGCGGCGTGCCCGAAAGGCGCTGCCGGACCATCGCCACGGGCATCCGCCCGCCGCGCAGGATGGTGTCGTGAAACTCGCGCTCGCTCATCCGCCCGCTTTCGACGAACTCCTGGTGGAGTGCATAGAACTGCATGCCGCCGATGAGGTACGCCGCCTGGTAGAGCGGCGGGTAAGTTCCCTCGAAGGAGCGCCTGACCTCGGCCAGCGCGTTCTCGCGCTCGTGGCCGACACGCTCCACCAGGAACTCGACGGCCTCCTGCGGGCTCGTCTCGCCGAGGTGGAAGCCCAGCGACCAGATGACGCGCGCACAGCGGTGCATGCGCCAGAAGAGCATGCCGATGCGGTCCTCGGGCGTCTGCGGGAAGCCGAGATCCCACAGCCGCATCTCCCAATAGAGCGCCCAGCCCTCCCCCCAGAAGGGGGTCGAGAAGACCGAGCGGTGGGCGTTGTAGCGGCGGGTCATGAACCCCTGCAGGTGATGCCCAGGAATGAGCTCGTGGTGCACCGTGGCCCGTGAGAAGTGGCGGTTGTTGCCGCGCATGCTCATGAGCTTCTGCTCGTGCGTCATGGTGTCGGTCGGGAACGAGACGATGATCGCTTCTCCGCCGAGGAAGAAGGGGCTCATCTTCTGCCGCTCGGGCGACATCATCTCCATGCGCCACACCTCCTTGGCGAGGGGCGGGACGGTCACGAGGCCTCGGCTCTCGACGTACTCGGTGGCTTCGTCGGCGAGCTCGCGTACCATGTCGGGCTGCGCGCCCGGACCCACGTGCAGGTTCTTGACCTTCTCGAGCGCAGCCTTCCAGTCGTCGCCGAAGCCCATGTCGCGGGCGGCCTTGCGCATCTCCTCTTCACACCACGCGAGCTCGGCCTCGGCGAGCTCCACCAGCTCTTCCGGGGAATAGGAGAGCATCTCCTGCTTCAGCTGCTCGAGGAGTGCGACCCTGCCAACCGGATCGCCGACGATGGGCGCATCTTCGTCCTCTTTGATCTCGAGCACACGCTTGCGCAGGAACTCCACATAGCCTTCGATCTCTTTGTCGAGCCGCTCGTGCGGGTTCTGCGCCCACCAGCTGAAGACCGGGTCGTAGCCGTTGGCGTAGTCGAACCAGCTGCGGAGGACCTCGCGCAGCTGCTCGGAGTAGCGGGCCGCACGGTGAGCCGCGGTCTTGGTTGCGGTGAGCTTGGGCTTCTCCTCCTCTTCGCTCTTCTTGTCGCTCGAGGAAGCGCCATCCCGCGCCTTGGCCTTCTTCCGCTTCTTCGCCTTCTTGTCGTCTCCCGAGCTCTCGTCCGCCTTTTTCGCAGCCTCCAGCCCGCGCTCGAGCGCCTCGCGGGTCTCCTTGGCGCTGGTGCGAAGCTCGTCGAGCAGGTGCGCGGACGACTGGCCTTCGGGGTGGAGTCGCTGGCGGCGCGCGTCGTGCAGGCCGAAGATGTCGTCGGCGAACGGCAGGAGCTCCGCAACCTCGGCATGCCGACGCTCTTCGAGATCGAGGGCTGCGACCTCGCCGAGGACCTCGGAGCGCAGAAGAACGAGGTCGACGCGCCCCTCCGCATTGAGCTGCTCGAGGTCGAGCGTCTCGAGCCTTTTCCCCCATTCCTCGAAGAAGCCGCGCAGGCGCTCGCGTCGCTGCGCCGACCCACGCGCGTCGTAGCGACGCGACAGAGCCCGCAGGTCGTGCTGGTAGAGCTCGACCAGTTCGCGGAGGTCACTGACCGGCTCGCTCTGCCGGTCGAGATCGCCGGCCGCGGGGAGGGGCCTGGACTCAGGCGCCGGAGCGGTCTCCGTGGCGGCTGCCGCGCCCACCGGGCTGTTGCCCTGTGGGTCCGCTTGTGCGATCAGTGGGGTGCTCAGCCAGAGCAGAAGAACGGCCGCGAGGGCGCGACGGCAACCGGATCCACTTCTCATCGACATTCCGGGCGGCTCTCCATGAATGGCTGTTGCGTGCGCGACCGTCCTCCGCCGCGGATTGCCATCGGCTGGAGCACGGAGGCTGAACCGTGTGAGGCCACCCCGACGAGCTCACGTCGCGGCCGCATCTCCGGTTGAGCGAAGGTCCGCCGGGCAGGATATCGAACCCACGCGCTCAGGAGTCGCGAAAGCGACCGGAGAGTCGTCATCGGATGCGCGCAGGCTGATATCCATCAGCCGAGTCGCCAAGCGCCGCAGCCGCAGGCTGCGTGTCGCGCGGAGGTCGCGAAAGCGACCGGAGAGTCGTCATCGGATGCGCGCAGGCTGATATCCATCAGCCGAGCACATCGTCCACGACGACACCGTCCCTCATGACGATGCGCCTGCTGCAGTGCTCGGCAATCTCGGTCTCGTGGGTGACCACCACGACCGTCGTTCCGCCCCGGTGCAGAGCGTCGAGGAGCTGCATGACCTCCTCCCCGGTCTTCGTGTCGAGGTTGCCGGTGGGCTCGTCGGCGAGGAGCAGCTTGGGCCGGTTGATCAGCGCCCGCGCGATCGCCACGCGCTGGCGCTGGCCGCCGGAGAGCTCGTTGGGTCGGTGGGTCATGCGGTCGCCCAGACCGACACGCTCGAGCTCTTCCCGCGCGCGCTCGCGCCGCTCCTTCACAGGGAGCCCCGCGTAGATCAGCGGCAGCGCGGCGTTGTCGATCGCGTCGAGCCGGGGCAGCAGGTTGAACGTCTGGAAGACGAAACCGATCGTCTGGTTGCGCAGCGACGCGAGCTCGTCGTCTTCCATCTGGTCGGCGCGCCGTCCGGTGAGCAGGTACTCCCCGCCGGTCGGCCGATCGAGGCAGCCGAGGATGTTCATGAGCGTCGACTTGCCGCTCCCGGAGGCGCCCATGATCGCGATGTACTCGCCGCTCTCGATCTCCAGGTCGACGCCGCCCAGTGCCACCACCTTGGCCTCCCCTTGCGCGTAGACGCGCTCGAGGCCGACGCACTGCGCGATCAGATCCTGCGGTGCGGACGGGCTACTCATAGCGGAGCGCGTCCACGGGGTCGAGCTCCGCGGCGCGCAGGGCGGGGTACAAACCGGCGACCACTCCAACGGAGAGTGCCACGCCGACCGAGGTCAGCACGGCGAACGCGGTGATGATGGTCGGCCAGTCGGCCGCCGCCGAGATGAGTCGCGAGAGGACGACACCGAGGATCACCCCGAGCAGTGCGCCGAGAGCCGAGATCGTGAACGACTCGGTGAGGAACTGCACCACGATGTCCTTCTTGCGTGCGCCGACCGCGCGCCGGAGCCCGATCTCTTTCGTGCGCTCCAGCACGGTGGCGAGCATGATGTTCATGATGCCGATTCCTCCGACCACGAGCGAGATCCCCGCGATGAAGCCCATCACGAGGTTGAACAGCCGCTGCGTCTGCCGACTCTGCTCGAGCAGAGCGTCCGGCACGATGAGCTCGTAGTCGTCGGCGCCGCCGTGGAGCTGATCGAGGAGCGACTCCATCAGGCGCGCTGCAGCGCGGCTCGACGGCACGTCGTCGCCCTCCTGCATGCGCACGACGAGCTCGGACAGCGGCGAGTCGCTCGGACGCTGGTCGAACTTGCGCACCGCCGTAGTGACCGGCACGAAGATGGAACGCGCGGGGCTCTCGAAGGACACACCCTGCACGGCGCTCCCTTCGCCTTCGGCGGTGCTGGCGAGCACGCCAACCACCTCGAGCCAGAGGTCGTTCACCTTGATCAGCGCGCCAAGCGCGGGCGCAGCGCCGAGCAGCTCGCGACGGACCTCGTCACCGAGTACGCACACCTGCGCGTGTCGGTCCATGTCGATGCGGTCGAGGAAACGCCCCTCGGAGAGCTGCACGGTGGCGAGCTGCCGGTGCTCGTGGGAGATACCGAAGACGCTGGCGTCGGCCTCCCGCAGGCCCGCGGCGACGCGCCAGGTGCGCACCTTCGACCGCGGCGCCGCAACCTCCACACCCGGAACCGCGTCGAGGATCGCCTGGCGGTCGCGCAGCGTGAGGCCGGGGGAGCGCTCGCGGACCTCGTTGAGCTCGCGGTCGGAGAGCTCTTTGGCCCGCACGATGACGTTGTTCACGCCGAGCTGCTCGATCATGGCGAGAGCCTCCTGCTCGGCACCGGCGCCGATGGAGAGCATGGCGATCACGGCCGCGACGCCGAAGATCACTCCGAGGGTGGTGAGGATCGCCCGGAGGGTGTGGCCGGCAAGGCTCGTGATCGCAGCCAGGAGCGCTTCGCGAAAGTTCATCGGCGCGGCGTGGGGAGCTAGGTGGATCCCGCCGGCTTGCTCGACGCTGCGTCGCCAGGCTCGGGCGCACCCGGGTCTCCGGTCGGCCGCGTCTCCGCTTCACCGCGCGGGTCTTCGAGAGCAATGCGGTCTCCGGGCTCGAGGCCCGACTCCACCACCGTACTTCCCGCCGTCTGGGCGCCGAGCTCCACCGGTACGGCCTCGAACTGGCCTCCGATCCGGCGCCAGACGTGCGGAGCTCCACCCTTCAGGAACACCGCCTGTCGCGGAACGACGATCGCCTGGTCGACGCGTGCGAGCTCGAGGGTGGCCTCCACGCGGAGGCCGGGCTTGAGCTGCGCGGGAGGATCCTGGATCGAGAGTGTCACGCCGAAAAACTGCAAGGGTGATCCGCGCTGACGGCGCTGCGCGACCGGGTCGACCCGCTTGATCGTGGCGGGAACCTCGAGGCCCGGGCTGGAGGCGAGGCGGAGCCGGGCCGGGCGACCCACCTCGAGCCCGCCGGCGTCGGCCTCGAGCACATAGACCTCGGCTTCGATGCGGCCGAGGTCCGGGATCTGCCCGAGCTCCATGCCCGGCCAGCCCAGAGCGCCGATGCTGAGTGGCTCGCCGCGGCGATCGGTGCGCACCTGGAAGATGCCGCTGTGCGGAGCGGTGACCTCGAGCGCCGAAAGCCCGCGCTGCGCCTTGTCGAACTCGATCTGCACCTTGCGCCGGGCCACGAGAAGGAGCTCCTTCTCCGCCTCGGCCAGATCGCGCTCCACCGGGCGCGACCGCTTGGCGGAGGCGCGCCGATCTTCGGCCAGCTCCGCGTCGAGCTGCGACTCGAGGAGCTCGATGCGTGAGAAGATCTCCTCGTCCGTGAGCCGGTACTGGCTCGCCACGCCGAGTTCCAGCCCGGCGACCTCGTAGTCCTTGTCCACCTGGGCCATGCGGTCTTCGCTCGTCGACTCCGCCTTCTCGAGCTGGAGCGAGTTGCTCTCGAGCTCCGCCGAGCGATTCGTGAACCGCTCCTGCAGCTCGACGGCGTCGAAGCGCGCAACCACCTCACCGGCCTCCACGAAGCCACCGTCTTCGGCGAGCCAGAGCACGCGCACCTTCTCGCGGATGGTGGGTGGGATCTTGACGTCGGTGGTGACGGCTGCAACGAGCAGGCCCTCGGCTTCGACGCGATGGATGAAGTCGCGCGGTTCGAGCTCGAGGGTGACGATCTCGACGGGCTGGGGGCAGGCGACGCACGAGGCGGCAACCACGAGCAGCAAGGTCGACAGGCAACGCCGCTTCAACTCTGGCCCTCCAGGGTGGGTCGCAGCACGACCCGCTCGCCGGCCGACATGCCTTCCACCACCTCGGTGTAGCCGCCGACGGTCACGCCGAGGACGAGTTGGCGCCGTTCGGAGCCGAAGCGCGTGCGCACCAGCGCGGCGGGGCCTTCCGGCGTCTGGGTGACGGCATCGGTGGGAACGGCGATCGCGGCCGGCCGCTGCTCGATGTGCACGCTCCCGGTGAGGCGCATCCCCGGGCGCATCCGCTCGCGGTCGATCTCGGCGAGCTCGAGCTCGAGCGCAACCACCTTGCGCGGGTCGCGCCAGGAGCGGCGCTGTACCGTGCGCTGGATCGACGCCACGGTGGCCCGGTACTCGCGGTCGGGGTGTGCGTCGAGGCGGAGCGTAGCGCTCTGCCCCACAGCGACCCGACCGGCCTGTGCCTCGTCCACGAAGACCGTGGCGGCCAGGGTGCTCAGGTCGGGGATCTCGAGGATCGTTTCCATGCGCCACACGCTGTCGCCGACCTTCTTCTTCTCCCCCTGCCAGTTCTGGCGGTACACCACCGTTCCGGAGCGCGGGGCGTACACCGTCATGCGCTCGATCAACTGCTCGAGCTGACGCACGTCGAGCTCCTGGCGCGCCAGCCGGGCCTCGAGCGACTTGATCTCGGAGTCGGCGCGCCGATCGAGGCTCTCGATCAGCTGTTTGCGATGGGCGACCTCGCGCTCCGAGAGCTCGAGGTCGAGCCGGACGAGGTCCAGCTCCCGGGCCGAGATCACGTCTTCGGGAACGTCCGCCTGCAGACCAAACCGACGGCGGTTGCTCTCCGCCTCCGCGAGCGCCAGGGTCTCGGTCTCGCGCTCGAGCGCCAGGTCGATCTTCTTCTTCTCGAGGCTCTGCTTCGACGAGTCGCGATCGGCGATCTCCTGGAGCAGGCGCTCCTCCAGCTGGCCGGTATCGAAGCTGAGGAGCTTGTCGCCCTCCTCGACCTCGCGCCCCTCTTCCACCAGCGACGAGAGCCGGAAGTCCCACACCTTGCGCCCGAGAGCCGGAGGCGAGACGTCGGCGCTCGACCGGGCGTAGATGCGCCCCGTCACCTCGGCCTCGATCGTGAGCTCGCGCTCGCTGGCGATTGCGGTCGCCACGTCGTCACCGCCGCAGGCGGAGGCGAGGAGAGCAAGGGGCACGAGACCCCAGAGCAGGCCGCGCGCGATCATTCAGCTTCCTCGATCGGTGCGAGCTCCGTTCCGGGCTCGGGCCCGAAGGGAGAGATGCAGTGCGACGCGTTGCAGTCCAGGATCTCCACCTCGTGGCGCGTCCCGCCGCGGGTGAGCACCGTGGGTGGCTCGGAGAGGTCGAGCGCCGCGCGGGGCAGCACGACGTCGCCGCTCGTTCCGACGCTGCGATGGAGCACGACCCGGGCCGACATTCCGGGCAGCGCCTTCGCCGTGTCGATGCCTTCCACGTCCACGCTGACCACGAAGACCCGTCTCCTCGAGCGGCGGCTCACCTGGCGCGCGAGCTGCTCGACGCGGGTCACCGTGCCCTGAAGGGTCTCGCCCGGAAAAGCGTCGAGCACGACATCGGCGGTCATGCCCACGGCGGCGAGACCATCGTCCACGTCGTAGAGGCGCGCGTCGACCCGCAGCGACCGCAGGTCGGGGAGCTGCGCGAACGTGGCGCCGGTGTGCGTGCTGTCTCCCGGCTGGAAGACACGGTCCTCCTGGCGGTTCTCCTGCAGGATGACGAGCCCGTCGCGGGGTGCCTTCACTTCGACCAGGTCGATGCGACGGAGCACGAGGGCGTGGTCGCGCAACGCACGCTCGTACGAGATGCGCTTGAGATCGACGTCGGCCTGCGCCGAGTCGCTCGCGTTGGCGAGTGCACGCTCGGACTCGCGCAGCTCGAGCTGCGCCTTGTCGAGCTCGAGCTGCAGGTTCGCGTATTCGACCGCAGAGGTCAGATCTTCGGGGATCTCGGCCTCGATCGACGCCTTGCGCAGCTGCACCTGGGCGCTCAGCAGCGCAAACTCCGCCTGCGCGACGTTGGCCGCAGCCTGCGCGGCGGCCACCTCGAGCTCCGTCTCGCGCTGGTCGATCTGCGATTCGAGATCTTCGAGCTGCGTGAGCAGGGACGAGTTGTCGAACTCGGCGATGCGGTCGCCGGCGCGGACGTGGGCGCCGTCTTCGATCAGCCACCGGATCTGGAGCGGGTGGATGTTGGCGTTGGGTACGGTCAGGCTGATGGAGTCGGAGGCGACGAGCTCCCCGGCGAGAACGTGACGAGCCTCGAGGGGCCCGGCCCGCACGACGAGGTCGTTGGCCGCTCCAGGGGCGGTGACAGGGCGCTCGCGCACCGCGGGGTCGCGGTTGGGCGTGGCCTCGAGGTCATCGTCGCCGCGTGCGGGCGGCACGCAGCTGGCCGTGAGCGCGGCGAGCTGCGCCAGGAGAACGAGCCAAAGCCATGGGTTTCGCCGTGCTGGAGACAAGCGGGGCTCCGCAGAATGAAGATTGGCCTCTCCGCGGTCTGCGGAAGAGACCACAGCCAGAGATTCTACGGAAGCCGGGCGAGATGTGCGGAAGCTCCGCGTCCCCATGCGGCCGTCTGTACGCGCGTGCTTCAGCTCTCGGCCGCGCGATCTCGAAGCTCTCGGCGCAGGATCTTGCCCACGCCGCTCTTCGGCAGCGCGTCGAGAAAGCGCACGTCACGCGGCGCCTTGAAGGGTGCGGTGTTCTCCTTCACGAAGGAGATGAGCTCGGCTGCGGTCGCCTCCTGACCGTCCTTCAGGACGACCCAGGCCAGAACGTCCTCGCCGTAGGTGTCGTGCGGGACACCCACGACGGCCGCCTCGGCGACGGCGGGGTGACGGTAGAGGATGTCCTCGAGCTCTGCCGGATAGATGTTCTCGCCGCCCTTGATGATCATGTCCTTCTTGCGGTCGACGATGAACAGGAAGCCGTCGTCGTCGAGGTAGCCGACGTCGCCGGTGTGCAGCCGACCGTCTTTTACCGTCTCGGCGGTGGCCTCGGGACGGTTGAGGTAGCCCATCATCACCGTCGGACCTTTGACGGTGATCTCACCGAGCTCCCCTGTGGGCACCGGTTGGCCGTCGGAGTCGACGATGAGGAGCTCGGTCTCGGGGTAGGCGCGCCCGGCAGAGCCGGGGCGGTACTCCTCACTCGGCCGGTTGGCGCTTGCGATGCCGGTGCCTTCGGTCATGCCGTAGATCTCGCGCACGCGACAGTCGAAGCGCTCCATGAACGCCTTGGCCAGCTCGACCGGCAGCGGGGCTGCACCACAGACGACCTCCTCCAACGAGGTGAGATCGTAGTTCTCGAGGGCAGGGTGATTGAGGATCAGCGCGAGCATGGTGGGGACGGCAGGCATGGTGCCGCACCTGTGCGCTTCGATCTCCTTCATGAAGCGCTCGGGCTCGAACCACGCGAGCTGCACCATGTAGCCGTCGGCCAGTCGCTCGGGGGTCATGTAGCCGCCATTCATGACGCCCACACCAAAAATGTGCGCCATGGGCATCGCACTGATCGAGCGACGGGGCTCTTCGATGCGGTGGGCCTCGCCGGCCTCGGTCGACACGCGGGCCGACGCGAGGAGGTTGGCGTGCGACAGCATCGCTCCTTTGGGGCGGCCCGTGGTGCCGGACGTGTAGAGCAGCAGGGCGAGGTCGCTCGAGTCGATCCGGGGTAGCTCCGCCTGCGGCTCCTGCTCGAGGAGGTCTTCGAGACGCAGCTCCTGCGGCGCACCGTCACCCAAAGCCCCGGCGGCCTGGGGCTCGATGCCCCGGCCGACGATGGCCTGCACGTGATCGAGGCCCGCCACGGCCTCGCGCACCTTCGCGAGGTTCTCCTGATCGGTGATCACGAACTTCGCCTGCGTGTCTTCGAGCACGTAGCGCAGCTCGGGGGCCGGGAGCTGGAACATCACCGGGACGGCGGCGCCGCCGGTGCGGAAGATGCCCTGGAAGACGGGGTAGATGAGCGGGTGGTTGCCCATGCACAGCGCCGTGATGGTGCCTTTGCCTCCGCCCAGGTCGTCCAGAGCTCGGTGGACGCGGCGGGCGCGATCCTGCGTCTGCGCGTTGGTTGTCCACTCCCCTTCGAACCAGAGGTTGCGCCGCTCGCCGAGGCGCTGGAGAGAGTCTTCTGCGAGGGTCGCCAAGTTGTCGGTCATGGCGGGATTGTAGCGACCGTCGCGAGAGGGGGGCTCCGGGTGCGGGTCTATGATCCGTGGCGATGCTCACCCTCCTGTTTCTCTCCTATCTTTTTGTCGCTTCGGCCTTCTTCTTCTCGACGATCTGGATCCTGTCGTGGCTTTGGCTCAAGGGCCCGAACCTCTCTCGGTTCGATGAGCCCAGAGCGCGTCGCGTGACCGATCGGCAGCAGCCGAGCGATGCCATTGCCGACGTTCATCAACTCTTGTCCAGGCTCCGCGACAACGTCGGGCCGGTGGGCTCCAGAGGGCGGCTCCAGCGGCTGCGGAGAGCTTTCGACGAGGGCTTCTCGGCTGCTTCGCGCGACCCGGTGGCGCTCGGCGTGGAAGTGCGTTCCTGCGACGCTGATGGTGTTCCAGCGGAGTGGGTCCTGGCTCCTGGCGCGGCCCCGGACCGCCGGCTCCTCTACCTGCACGGCGGGGCTTTCATGGTGGGCAGCCCCGAGAGCCATCGGCCGCTGACGGCCGCGTTGGCCCGGAAGACCGGAGCGTCGGTCCTGGCAGTCGACTATCGCCTGATGCCCGAGAACCCGCGCCGCGCGTGCATCGAAGACTGCCAGACGGCGTACCACTTCGTCTTGGAGAACGGGCCCGACGGACCCGCGCCGGTTGCGGCGATGGCCGTTGCCGGGGACTCCGCAGGAGGCAACTTGACCCTCATGCTCACGGCGTGGGCGCGGGATCAGGGCCTTCGCCCGGTCGAGGCGGCCCTGGCGTTGTCTCCCGCGACGGACTCGACGCTGTCGAGCCCGACCCTCCGGGAGAACGTCGACACCGATGTGATGCTAGGGCCCCTCTTCCGACCCATGCTCCGCGCACCGCGCACGGTCGTGAGGTTCTGGACTCTCGTCGGCAACCGGATGCATCCCGCGAACCCCCTGATCTCGCCGCTCCACGGCGACCTCTCCGGCCTCCCACCCACTCTCGTCCAGGCGAGTGAGAGCGAGATCCTCCTGGGTGATGCGGCGCGCTACGTGAACCGAGCACGAGCCGCGGGATCGCCCGTGGAGCTCCAGACGTGGCCGGGGATGGTCCACGTCTGGCAGATCTTCGGGGGAGTGCTCCCCGAGGCCGACGAGGCGCTCGACGAGTTGGTACGTTTTGTCACGCGCGCCTGGCACGCCAGCGAGACGGGCCATGAAACGCCGACGACATCCGTCGCCAGTGTGCGAACCTGAAGATTGCGACGAGGGAACGATGAGCCAGCAAGACAGCTTCGAAGACGTCGTCCAGCGGGTGGAGGGGCTGCGCAAGCCGGAGCCGCTCACCCACGATCTCGTGCTCAGCGAGGAGGACCAGGCGCGGGCAGACGCTGCGATCGCGAGCGTCGATCAGGACGGCTACGCCATCGTCGAGGGGTTTCTCTCTCCCGAACGTCTGGAGCGGGTCCGTCGCGAGATGGAGCCGGTCTTCGAGATGACAGGGAGCCGTGACACCCAGGGCAAAGGGCGCTACTCGGGCATCCAGACGGTGCATGTCCACAACCTGTTCGCCAAGACCCGTGCCGTCGACGACATCGCGATCGACCCGCTCCTGCTCCACATCATCGAAGGCGTGCTCGGCGAGCAGTTCCAGCTTTCCGTGGGCACGGCGATGTGCCCCGACCCGGGCGTCGACCCTCAGGGCCTGCACCAGGACGACGGGCACTACCCGGTGCCGCGTCCGCGGATGCGCTTCCTCGCCAACACGCTCATCGCGCTGGACGACTTCACGCGGGCGAACGGCGCGACCCGCATCGTTCCGGGCAGCCACGAGTGGACCCAGCCGATCGACCACGACATCGAGACCAGCTACGCCGAGATGCCCGCCGGGTCGCTCCTCGTGTTCGATGGCGCCCTCTGGCACTCCGGGGGCGGCAACACCACAAAAGACCAGCGCCGGCGGTCCATCAACCTCAACTTCAACCTGTCGTGGCTGCGCCAGCAGGAGAATCAGTACGTCGGCATTCCCCGGGAGGTCTGGCTCGGCATGGAGGAGCGCCTGCAGCGCCTGCTGGGCTTCCAGAAGGCCAACTTCCTCTACGGCAGCGTCGACTACATGGACCCGCTCGAGTACTTCAAGACCCGCGCGAAGTAGCGGCCGGCCGTCAGCTGGCGACTTCGGTCATCGCCAGGAGCGACTTCGCGACGGCGTCGTCGAACGCCTCCGGCCACTCGTAGGGCAGGTCGACCAGCGTTCCTCCCTCCGTAGCCGTCTCGGCAAGCCGCAGCGCGTCGAGCAGGATCTCGCGCTGCTGCTCTGGGGCGTCGGGGCGGCCGAAGGGGTTACCCATCGGGAAGTTGACGAACACCGAGCGTGGCGGCAGCACCTGGGCCGTGAGATCACGGCCGGTCGAAACCAACACCGTCGGGAGTCCGCTCTCTTCGATCACGCGCGCGACCAGACCCACGGTCTGGTGGTCGAGCGGTCACGACGGGACGAGCAGGAAGAGGTCGACCTCGTCGTCGTGGAGCGCCTGGGCGAGCTCCGGAGCGGCGACCTCCACGACGTGGCTGCGCTTGTAGATGCGGCCCATGAACCCGCTGTAGTGCGTGCCGACGCTGCCGACGACGCCCTCGTCGCAGAGCTCGCGGAGCCGCTCGAGCGGGAAGATGCAGTTGATGTCCTGCTCCGCACTCGCGGTCTCGTAGTAGCTGTCGTGCACCTGGAAGTCGGCATTCGACCGCTCCGCTTCGATCGTGTCGAGGCGGAAGTCGTTGCGCGCATTGGGGTTCCAGCTCGGCTGAGAGCAGAGCGAGACCCCGCCCGACGTGAGCATCGCGACGCGGCACTCGGGCAGCGGCTTCGTGAGCGGCGTGAACGGGGCCGCGTCGTGGAGGGTCCACCGGTAGGGCGGGAAACCCTGCCGTTTGTACTTCTCGTTCAGAAGGTCGACATAGCGCACGGGTTCCATGCGGAGATTCTAGTTCTAGTGTCCTGCGCAGCCCGCGTCGTGCCCCGGCGAGCTCCTGCGCGCGCTACTCCTGCTCGGGCAGGAAGAGCCCTGCGCTCTCCAGCGCCTTGGCCGACAGCCCCCGACTGTTTGCGTTGGTGACCAGCGGCTCAAACAGCAGGTCGACGGTCGCCTTGCGAACCAGGCGACCGGTCACGATCCCGTCCGCGAAACGGGTAGAACGAGGTGCGGTCGGGGATCAGCTGGGCATAGTGATCGGCGATCGTGTGCGGCATGTCGAGGGGCCGGAACACCCGGGTCTCCATGAGCTCGAGAAACTCGGTGCCCGCCGCTTCCTGAAGCACCGCCGAGATCAGGTTCCAGCCGAACGAGGAGTACGCAAAACGGTCTCCCGGCTCGACGGCGGAAGCCGGCTCGGCCGCGCTCTGCTGGGCAAGGAGCGGTGCACTCACCAGGAGCGCCGAGGCCAGGGCGCGTCTCATCATTTGCCTGTCTCCGGGGTTGCGCGGAGTCTACCGGCGCTACCGGGCTGTCGCGGGCGCGCCGCTCGACCAAGGGATCTCGTGGCCGTCGGCGTCGAGGAAGGCGCCGGTCCTGTCCGGCGTCAGGCTCCTCAGGGCGCCCAGCCGTCGGGCGGCCGCTCGCCCGGTCGTCTGGATCTGCTCCTCGGGCAGGCCTCCTCGAGATCGGTGTGCTCCGGGCTGCGGCACACGGCGTAGACGCACTCGAAGCGAGCGTCTCCGAGAAGCTCGTGCACCAGAGCCCGGCCGAGCCCGCCGCTCGCGCCCAGCCGATGCCAAAATGGTGCTTTCGACCCCGAGAGGCTCAGCGACGGCTCCCGCCATGAGCGACACGACCTGGACAGAGATCGAGCGCCTCTTTCACGAGGCCGTGGAGCTCGACGCTGCAGACCTCGAGCCCTTTCTGCTGAGCGCCACCGAGCGCGAGGACATCCGCGCGGAGGTGCGCTCCCTGGTGGAGGCGGCCGCCGAAGAGACGCTGCTCGAGCGCGCCGTGCGTGAGGCGGAGCCATGGTCGGACGAGAGCGGGGGCAGACAACGGATCGGCCAGACTCTGGGGGACTACCACCTGCTCGACGTGCTCGGGCGCGGCGGCATGGGAACGGTGTACCTCGCGGAGCGAGTTGGCCAGGAGTTCGAGCAGAAGGTCGCCGTGAAGGTCGCGCGGAGGGGCATGCCTGGAGCGCAGATGCAGGCCCGCTTCCTGGCCGAGCGTCGCATTCTCGCGTCGCTGCATCACCCGCACATCGCCCAGCTCCTCGACGGTGGCACCAGCCCCGAGGGTCAGCCGTACCTCGTCATGGAGTACCTCGAAGGGGAGCCCATCGACCGCTACTGCGCTCGGCAGCGGCTCGGCATGCGCGAGCGCATCACGCTCTTCCTCGAGGTCTGTGACGCGGTGCAGTACGCCCACGAGAAGCTCGTGATCCATCGGGACATCAAACCGAACAACGTCTTCATCGTGAGCGGGAGCCCGAAGCTCCTCGACTTCGGCATCGCAAAGCTGCTGGACCCGGAGGCCGCGCACGTCCTCGGGCCGGAGACCGTGCTGGCGGGGCGTCCGCTGACCCCGGCGTATGCCAGCCCGGAGCAGATCCGCGGCGAGGTGATGAACACCGCGTCCGACGTCTACTCGCTGGGCATCGTGCTGTACGAGCTGCTCACGGGGACCTGCCCCACCCCAGAAGACCCGAGCGATCCGATGCGCCAGAAGAGCTCGACGGTTGCTGCGCCGCTCGCGGCTCCGAGCACCCGCTTGCGCGAGCTGGCCACCGCAGGGCAGCTGCAGGCGGCGGCGGAGCACTGGACCGAGTCGGTCGGGCGTCGCGTGTCGATGCTTCGAGGTGAGCTCGACACCATCCTCCTCAAGGCACTGCGCTTCGAGCCCGAGCGGCGCTACGGCACCGTGGCCGCGTTTGCGGGTGACCTGCGCAACTACCTCGCAGACCGTCCGATCTCGGCCCGGCGCGACAGCTGGTCGTATCGCACCTCGAAGTTCGTGCAGCGCAACCGCACTCCGGTTGCAGCGGGGAGCGTGGCGGCGGTCCTGCTCACCACGCTCGCCATCAGCTCGTCGGTGATGGCGAGCCGGCTCCGCGCGGAGCGTGACGCCGTGCTGGAGGAGCAGCGGCGAAGCGAGAGCATGATCGACTTCCTGACCGGGCTCTTCGGCGACATCGCCCCCTCGGCGAGTCGCGGGGAGGAGCTCACGGCGACACAGATCCTGGATCGCGGAGCGGCGCGGCTCGCGGCCATGGGTGACGAGCCCGAGATTCAGGCCCGCCTCGCGCTGACGCTCGGCAACGTGCAGCTGGAGCGCGCCGACTTCGCCCGCAGCGCCGCCCTCTTCGATCAGGCGGTCGAGGCCGACGTGGCGGGCCCGCTGCGGGGTCTCGCCCGCTCGAGTCGCGCCATGCTCCTGTTTGCGCAGGGAGATTTCGACGAGGCGGAAGCTCTCGCCCGGGAGGCGGTGGAAGCTCTCCGACGCGTTCCGGATGCCGAGACCGAGGCGACGGCGGCGCGGGTCAACCTGGCCGAGATCTTGAACGAGAAGGAGGCCTTCGAAGAGGCGCGTGCGCTCCTCGAGGAGGCACTCGAGCAGCAGGCGGCGCGGGGCGACAACCCGCATCACACACTCGACGTGCTCGCCAACCTGCTGAACAAGACCGGCAACCTGGCGGACGCCGTGAGCCTCCAACGCCAGGCCCTGGAACGTGCCCGTGAAGCGGTCCAGACCCCACACCACCTCCTGGTGACGCGCCTCAACAACCTCGCGATCTACGTGCGCCAGGCGGGCGACATGGAGGAGGCCGAGTCGCTCCTGCGGCAGACCATCGAGATGTGCCGGGAGCTCTACCCGGACGGACTGCACCCGCAGGTTGGTGTGGCGCTCAACGAGCTCGGCAACCTGCAGCGCGATCGCGGTGACAACGCAGGGAGCCTGGAGTCGTTTCTTGGCGCCCTGGAGCTGGCCGAGAGGAGCCACGGGCCCGTGTCGTCGCGCGTTGCGACGGTGCTCACGAACATGTCGATCAGCTTGCGCAACCTCGAGCGGTTCGAAGAGGCCGAGGCCGCGATGCTGCGGGCGGTGAGCATCTCCGACGAGATCGAGGGGCCCGAGTCGATGGCCGCCGCAACGCTCAAGAACGCCCTCGCCGGCTACTACGAGGACACGGGACAGCTCGAGCGCGCGCGCGAGGTGCAGGTGGAGGTGATCCGTGTTCTCCGCCTCAACTTCGGCGACGCCCATCACTACGTCGGCATTGCAATCAACAACCTCGCGAGTCTCGAGCGCGAGCGCGGCGACCTGGAAGCCGCCGAGCGTTACGGTCGGGAGGCCGTCGCGCTACACGAGGAGCACGGCTCGCCGGCTCCGAACCGCGCGTCGGCGCGGCGCAACCTGGCCTTCACCCTCGCGGCGCAGGGGAGGTACGAGGAGGCGATCGCGAGTCAGCGGGCTTCCATCGCAGTGCAAGAGGGATACCTCGAGGCGGAGCATCCGCAGATTGCAACCGCGCAGGCGCGGATCGCGCGCTACCTGATCGTTCTCGGACGGCACGAGGAGGCGCTCGAGATCCTGGAGGTGGCGTGGCCGCGCGTCGCGTCTGCGCAGGAAGTCCCCGCGTTGGCCAAAGCGGCGGTCGAGCTCGCACTCGGGTTGGCGCGCTCTCTGGCAGGGAACGGGGGCGGCCGCGAGATGCTCGAGCGGGCGCTCGCCGTGGACGGCCTCGAGGCGGTCGTGGACGACCCCGTCCTCGAGCTGGCCCGCGAGCGTCTGGCGCAGGACCGGCGCGCGGGCTGAGCGCCGAGCGCGTCGCTACCTCAGCGGCCGACGGCGCATTCAGACACGAAAATGGGGCCCGGCCGAGTCGGCCGGGCCCCGTCTGCATGCCCTCCCGAGGAGGGCTCCCCCCTTGCTGCAGGCTGTCCTACTCGTGGCAGTCGAAGTAGCTGGTGCTCTCGATCGGGCGGAAGTTCTGGCCCATCGGGTTGGTCCAGCTCTTGACCTCGCCGGTCGTGGTGTCGCGCACCTGGACCTCCACCCAGATGTTGGTGAGCCCGGCGACGTACACCCAGTAGGTGTCGTTGATGGCGCAGCCGTCGAGCACCTTGACGAGGACCTCGATGTTCTTGGCCGAGAAGAACCAGAAGTAGCCGGTCTCGTCGGTGAAGCCACCCTGGTTGCCCTGGCCGGCCTTGCCCTGCGGGGTGCGCCACTTGACGGTCACCTCGAAGCGGCCGTTCTGGAGGCAGAGCGTGAACTGACCCTCGCGGCAGGCGCCCCCCGTCTGCGGGTTGTCGTCGTCCATGATGTCGACCGTCGCCTCCCAGGGCTTCGCCAGCTGGGCGCCGCTCGGGTGCTCGAGGGTGACGCGGAAGTTCTCGGTGCCTTCGAAGTCGAAGTCGTCGTAGAGGCGCACGGAGATCTTCTTGGGCGAGGTGTCGCCGTGGTGCCACGTGAGCGTGCCCTTCGTGAGCTCGTAGTCGGAGCCGGAGAACGCTGTGCCGTCCTGCGTGAGGTAGCTCACGGTGACCGTGCCGTCGCTGCTGCCAGTGCGCTCGACGTAGAGCGTGGCGGTGTGGTCGTTCTCGTTCACCGTGACGTGTGCCGAGCGGAAGGCGACGTAGGACTCCTTGTGCGTCGGGGTCTTGGTCTCGGTGACCTGGAAGCGCTGCGATACCTCGAAGCGGCCGTCGATGTAGACGCGGGCCTCGTAGTGGGCGGCCTCGAGCGGGTCGTTCGTGCGCACCTCTTCGCGCCAGTCGGTGAAGGCCTGGTGCAGTTTCCGCTGCCCGAGCGGAGGTCGATGCGAATGATCGCGCCGTGGATGCCGCCAGCGTCGAACTTCGGCGTGCAGCCGTTGTGCCACGTGCCGGTGATGATGAAGCGGACGATGTCCCGATCGGTGGGCTGATGGGGCTGAATGCTGAGGTTGGTGGTGGAGGGCTCGGACGTGGCCTGGGCGGCGGTCGCCAGAAGGCTCACGAGGGCCAGAAGGACGAGGGCGAGGGTCGCGGTGCGGATGACGGCGTCTGGGGTGGTGGTGGTACGTTTCATTGGGGTGAATCTCCGTATATTCGGTCGGGCGTTGCGGCCCGGTGTTCTTGTCTCTCACCCCCCCAAGCGCCTTCCGGGCCGCTCCACCCTCAAGAAATCCGAAAAAAGTTGAGCGACGGCCAAAAACCCCCGGAAAACCAGGTGACTGCGCTGCTTTCGAAGTGGCGCGGGGGCGACGATTCGGCCTTCGATCAGCTCATGCCGGCGGTCTACGACCACCTGCGCCGGATCGCCTCGCTGCAGATGCGCAGCGAGCGAGGAGAGCACACGCTGCAGCCCACGGCTCTGGTCAACGAGGCGGTGCTCAAGCTCGTCGGGATGGAGGTGGACTGGCAGGACCGGGCGCACTTCATGGCGATCGCGGCTCGCCAGATGCGTCGTCTCCTCGTGGATCACGCCCGTGCGAGGCGTCGGGACAAGCGCGACGGTGGTCTCCGAGTGACCCTCAACCCGGAGGTGGCGACTGGAGGCGCGGTCGATCTGGTGGACGTCGACGACGCCATGAACTCGTTGCGCGGCTTCGACGAGCGCAAGGCCGAGCTCGTCGAGCTGCACTACTTCGGTGGTCTGACCTACCGGGAGATGGCCGAGGCGACGAGCGTGTCCGAGGCGACGATCCACCGGGAACTGCGGCTGGCGAAGGCCTGGCTCCGAAGGCATCTGCGCACGCCGGACCGGCGCGCATGAACGCCACGTTCGAGGCCCTTCTCGAGGCCGTTCGCGCCGACGATGCGGCCCGGGTCCGCACCCTGCTCGACGGTGCCCCGGGCCTCCTCATCGAGTCGGACGACGACGGCAAGACCGCACTTCACTGGGCAGCCGAGTCGAACGCTTCGGCTGCGGCTGAGGTGCTCCTGGAGAGCGGAGCTTCACCCGACGTCGAAGCCGACTGGGGCGCGACGCCTCTCGACTGGGCGGCGACGCTCGGCAGCACGGAGGTCGCGGAGCTCCTGCTGCGCGGCCGCACGGATCCCTTGGATCTGATCACGGCTGCGAGTCTGGGGAAGCTGGGCCAGGTCGAGCAGTGCCTTCGCGACGAGCGCCATGCGCGACGGCGCGCGGCGCCACGGGTGGCCGACGGCTTCTGGCCCGAGACGTCGGCACACATCCAGGGCAACGTCGTGTCCGATGCGCTCTACAGTGCGGCGCGCAACGGCCACCTCGAGGTGGTCGAGTGTCTCCTGCACGCCGGGGCCAGCCCCGACGCGGTGGGCGTGTTTGGCGCCACGGCGCTCCAGTGGGCCGCGCTCGGCGGGCACGAGGCCGTGGTGGAGCTGCTCGTGGAGCAGGGAGCCCGCATCGGAGGTCGCGATCCGCGCTTTGGCGCCGATGCGGCGGGATGGGCGGCTGAAGGTGGCCACCATGAGCTGGCGGAGTGGCTCAGGCAGCGCCTCGGAGAGTGACGTCAGCGACCGAGGCGGAGTGCTCTGCGCGGCCGAGGACCGGGAGGTGGAACAGGAGTTCCGTTGGTGTGTGAATCAGCGTTCACACCCTAGGAAAGACGGTACCTCTTGTATGGGAGCGTCCCCGTGGAGGGAGGGCTCCAGGGAGGCTTCATTGTGCAAGGTTGCGCGACCGATCGACGAACGTCGATGGCATCGCTCTCGCTACCCAGAGTTGGATCCCGAGCCGCTCGAACCACCGGCATTCTGCCTTGGGCGGCCGCCCGACCACTCGGAGAGTTTGATGAAACGACTTCTTTTCGCCCTTCTCGTCGCGGCACCTCTCGTCGCGACACCTGCCATGGCCAAGAACTTCATTGGTGACCTGGTCTACTGCGACGCCAACCGCGACGGAGTCTTCGGGCCCGGCGACTATCCGCTCAACGGGATTCTCGTCACCGTCCAATGCACGACGGCTGGCGGCACCTTGTGCGCGGACTACTCCACGATCTCCGGGACGCTTCATCCGCTGGCAACGACCGCGAGCTCGCTTGCGGCCTATCCCGATCGCTGCAGCGCCTCCAATTTCGACCCGACCACGGACTCGCTCGACGGTCGCTACCTCTTCGAGGTGGGAGCGTGCCAGCAGGCTGACCCCGACGGGTTTCGCCGACCGTGGACCTGTACCGCGACGGTCGACCCGACCACGGCTCCCATCGACTGCAACGGCATCGTGACTCCAGTGACGGGCGGGTTCCCCTTCGACGGCAACGGCGACGACGACCACTGTGACCTCGGCATCGACGGCCCGTTCCCGGAAGGCCAGCCTCTGGGCAACCTGGTGACGAGCGGCGGCTGTCACGCGGAACCGGACCCCGCGCCGACGACTGGCTCGTACACGCTCCTCTTCGGCTCCCGGGTCAACGGCGTCGCAGACGGCTGTTCGCCCCACAACGACTTTGCCTTCGGCCCCGATCTGCCGCCGCCGAGTGGCGCGACGCGAACCCCCGGCTACTGGAAGAACCACCCTGGCGCCATCTCGCCACACCTGGGCTTCGAGTTCTGCGGTGAGGTCGTCAACGACGAGTGCTCCGCGGTTGCACTGCTGAGCTCCAATGGCGGTGGCCTGAAGGCCTTCACGCGGCACGGTGTGGCCGCGTACCTGAACTGCCAGGAGTATGGCTGTGACAGCACACTGCTCGACCTGGTGACCCAGGGCAGCGACGCCTGTGAAGCCGGCACCCCGTTCGACTACAAGAAGGCGGCGAACACCCTCGCTGCATTCAACGAGTCGGGCACCGGCACGGGAGCGGATCCGGCCGGCGGCAAGGTCGACATGCACCGCTGCAAGCGGCCCCGCAAGTAGAGGCGCGCGGGGTGCGTCCCGCGAGACGGTACATGGCCCTCGGCGCGCCTTGCTCCGAGGGCCATTTTCGTAGGTGCGCTCAGCGGAGGCCCGAGAGCTCGCGCAACCAGGGCTCGACTTCGGGCTCGCCCGCGAACCAGTCGCCGCGGTGGCCTTCGGCCCAGGCCCATCGCTGCACCCACGACATCCCGGCTCGGCCGGTGTAGTCGTCGCGGCGCCCGTACGCCGGGTCTTTCAGGGCTTCGTCCAGCGAGACGAATCGATAGCCGCGCGCCTCGAGCCGGTCGAGCAGGTCGCCGAGAAACGCGGCATTGAGGCGGTTCGCGTGCAGTAGGAGTACGTGAGTCATGTCGCGGCCCAGGAGCTTCTTGGCTTGGCCTTCGAAGAAGGCCGTTTGGCGCACCATGTAGTCCAAGTACGCCGCGGCCACTCTCTCGGCCTCGCTTCGGCCGGCTGGCGTGCCCTTGTCGAGGGCCACGTCGTACGCGCGGGCATAGATCCACTCCGCGTTGTCGATGGTGACCGGCGCAATGCGATAGCCGCTCTCCTCCAGAAAGCGCTCGAAGGCGCGCTTCTTGGCGAGATCGCGCCCCGTGCGCAGGTAGGGATGGCGGAAGAAGCGTGGCGACTTGTCGTGTGGCACCAGGAGCGTGCGGGTGATGCGCTCGCCATCGAGGAGCTCGCGCTGGTACTCGGCCAGGGGCGTCGCATGAAGGTCGGGGTGCGAAAAGGAGTGGTTCCCGAGCTCCATGCCCGCCTCGAGCCAACGCTCCAACAGAGCGACGCGGTCGGCATTGGGCTCGAGTCCGTCGGGGCGTTGCCCGGCGCCGCGCCCGCGCAGCGACGGGTAGAGCTTCACCTCGTTCACGAAGCCGATGGCCGGCACACCACGTGTCGTGAGGGCGCGCAACAAACCCTCCGTGATCCTCGGCCACTCCTCCGCGTCGCAGGTGCAGTTCACGGGGAGGTCGTCGATCGTGATCGCGACGGCGCGCGCCGGCTCCTGGGCCGCAAGCTCTCGAGTGGGCTCGGGGAGGAGGCTTGCCGCGATGAAACAGGGGGCGGCCAACAGGAGGAGGTGGACTCTGGGAACCTGGTGCGTCATGGGTTGCTCGATCCTAAGGGCTGGCTCGAACCTCGGGGCGAGACCCCGTGGCCGCGCCGATCGCTGGCGGAAACGTGAGCAGGATCTCTTCGAGGCGGAGCGGCCATAGACTGGCCTCGATGGCTGGTTCTGGCGCCCGCTCCGGAGGCTTCGCGACTCTCGCCGTGGTGCTCCTGCTGGCGGCCGGAGCGCAGGCGCTGCGCCACCCGGTGGTGCTCGACGACGCGTACATCACGTTCCGCTACGCGCAGAACCTGGCGGGGGGCAACGGTTTGGTCTTCAACCCCGGGGAGCGCGCGCTTTCGACCACGGCTCCCGGCCTCGCCGTGCTTCTCGCGCTACCCGCGTGGCTCGGTGCCGACATCGTGACCACCGCCCGGCTGCTGTGTGCGCTCAGCCTTTCCGGTGCGGCTCTCTCTCTCCTGGCGCTCGGATGGCGCGCCGGTCGTCCGATGTGGGGCTTTTCGGCCGGCCTCCTCCTCTGCTTTTTCCCGGACGTGGCCGAGAACTGGGGCAACGAGGCGAGCCTCCTCCTGCTCGCCGCCGCCGGGGCCTGCCTGCTCTACGAGCGTGGGTCGTACGGCTGGGCGGCAGCAACGCTGGCGGCTGGCTGCGCCGTGAGGCCCGACTTCGCGCTGCTGGCCCTCACGTTCACCGGCGCGCTCGCCTGGCGCTGCGCGGTGTCGAAGAGCTGGAAGGACTTCACCCGGTTTGCGGCCGTCGGCGGGCTGGTCGCCGTCTCGTGGATGGCGCTGCTCGCCGGAATCGCGGGGGAGGTGGTTCCGCACACGCTTTCGGTCAAGCAGCTGCAGGTCGAGTGGACCCGCGCTGGCGATCCGCGCGCGGCGCCGCAGTGGCGCACCTGGACCCAAGGCGTTCAGCACTTCTTCCGCCTGCTGGCGGGCTATCCCCCGTTCCTCTGGTGGGCTCTCCCCGGCATGGCCCTCACCGCGCTTCCGCGGCGCGGCGCCGACGAGGCGTCGCCTCTCGGCACGCGCGTCGTGGCGCTCTGGGCCGCCGTGCATCTGGGTGCCTACACCGTCCTCGACGTACCAGGTCATCACCCGTGGTACCTCTACCCGGTGTGGCTGTGGGCGATCCTGGGGGCCGCAACCGCGCTCGAGGTGACGCGAGGTCTGCTGGCCCGGGCCCTCCGGCGTGCGGGGGCGACGGAGGAGCGAGCGCGGCACCTCGCCCTCGCGTTCGGCGGGGTTTTCCTCGTGCTGTGCGCCGCCTCGCTCGAGGTGCGGCGGATCGACCTCGAGGACACGACCAAATACGAGGCCTATCGCGCGATCAGTGAGGAGATCCTCGAGCGCACGCGACCGGACGAGACGATGATGCTGGGTGAGATCGGCGAGATCGGATATCTCACGGGGCGCCGTGTGGTCGACTCGCATGCGCTCATCCACCCGGACCTGCCGGAAGAGGACATCCTCGACACGAGGCGACTCGTGCAGCGCTTCGCGCCCGACCTCCTCGTCGACGAGGGTTGGGTGACGAGCAAACCCCCGGGGTACGCCGATGCCGTCTCGTCGGGCTCCCTCGCGGTCGAGCTGACGCTTCCCGATGGAGCCACCGTGCGCTACGAGCAGATCGCCGGCGAGGGACAGGCTCCGTCGACCTTCATGCCCGCCGTTCTGCGGCGGGTCGACGCGCCGCGTCCCTGAAGCGAAAGCTCCTCGGGGAGCAACCGGCACGCGGGCCAGCGCGCCGCCCTTTTTCCGTGCTAAGAAGCGCGGTGTGAGCGAACAGTCCAAGAGCACGCGCGGCGCATTCAGGCCCGAGGTCGAGGCGCTGCAGCAGAACGGCATCACCGGCGTGGCGTTCGAGCGCCTCGGCGACCCGAAGGTGATCGCCCTGTGGTTCGGCGAGGGTGACCTCGTCACACCCGAGGAGATCCGTCAGCCCACGAAGGACGCGCTCGACGCTGGAGACACGTTCTACAACCACACGCGCGGGCGTCAGGCGCTCCGCGATGCGATCAAGACGTACCTCGACGGTCTGTACGGCATCGACGTGCACCCCGACCGCATCACGGTTCCGGGCTCGGCCATGCTCGGTGTGACCATCGCGGCGCAGTTTGCGGTGTCCACCGGGGACCACGCGCTCATCGTCTCCCCGGTGTGGCCGAACATCGACGCCGTCTTCCGCGTCACGGGCACCGAGATCGGGTACGTGCGTCAGCGGCAGACCGAGGACGGCTGGGAGCTCGACCTCGACGACGTTCGCGCGGCACTGCAGCTCAACACGCGCGCGATCTTCGTCAACTCTCCGTGCAACCCGACCGGCTGGACGATGCCGCGTGCGCAGCAGCAGGAGCTACTGGAGCTGTGTCGCGAGCGCGAGATCGTGATCATCGCCGACGAGGTGTACCACCGCACCGTGTTCGACGGTGACTCGGCGCCGTCGTTCCTCGAGATCGCCACCGACGACGACCCGGTGGTCGTGGTGAACGGGTTCTCGAAGGCCTGGGCGATGACCGGCTGGAGGATGGGCTGGGTGGTCGCACCGTCGCGCCATGCAGTCCAGTGGGCCGCCCTGTCGGAGTGCTTCAACACGGGCTGCAGCGTGTTCACGCAGCCCAGTGGAATCTACGCCCTCGAGCAGGCAGACGGCTTCGTGCGGCAGCTGCAGGCGCAGTATTCGAAGGGGCGCGACATCGTCGACGAGTACCTGACGGGGCACCCTCGGGTCCAGCACACCTCGCCGGAAGGCGGCTTCTACGCGTTTCCGCGCGTGGAGGGACTCTCCGACTCGCTCGCCTTCGTGCGCAAGATCCTGGCCGAGGAGGACGTCGGACTCGCACCGGGGTTCACCTTCGGCCCCGGCAACGAGTCCAACTTCCGTCTGTGCTTCGCTCAGTCGCACGAGCGCCTCGAGGAGGCAATGCGTCGCATCGTGGGGTTCGTCGACCGCATGTGAGGCGCCCGCGCCTCGGAAGAGAACGTGATGAGTGCGCCGCCGACTCTCGAGCAGATGCGTGACGCGCAGCGTCGGCAGGACGGTGTGGTCACCCACACGCCGCTCGTGGCGGCCGGGGGTGCGTCCTGCCTTCCGGACGACCCGCCGCTCCTGCTCAAGCTGGAGAACCTGCAGCCGATCTCGTCGTTCAAGATCCGCGGCATCTACAACGCGGTGGCTTCCCTGTCGGACGAGGATCGCGCTCGGGGCCTGCTGACGGTGAGCGCCGGCAACACGGCCCAGGCTCTGGCCTGGTGCGGGCGGCACTTCGACGTGGCTGCGCGGAGTGTCATGCCGGAGACCGCGCCGCAGGCGAAGATCGACCGGGTGCGGGCGCTGGGTGGAGAGCCTGTTCTCGTGCCCGGTGACGAGGTGTTCCGCTTTCTGCGGGAGCACCTCTGGGACGACGATCCTGCAGTCTTCGTACATCCGTGGACCGAGCCGCGCGTCTGGGAAGGCCACGCGTCGCTGGGTCTCGAGATCGCCGAGGCGTGCCCCGACGTCAAGGAGGTCTACGTTCCGGTCGGCGGCGGCGGGCTTTTTGTGGGGGTCGCTTCGGCGCTGCGTGAGCTCTGCCCGGAGGCCCGGCTGATCGCCGTGGAGCCTGCGTCGTGCCCGGCACTGCGCACGTCTCTCGAGCGCGACGCTCCCGTGCAGGTCGCGTGCCAGACCATCTCCGACGGGGTTGCGGTGCCGTACATCACCGAGGAGGTTTTTCCCCTGCTGCGGGACCTCGTGCATGACGTGGTCCTCGTGTCCGAAAAAGACACCGTTCGTGCCCTGCGCGACCTGGCGCTCCAGCAGAAGGTGATCGCGGAGCCGTCGGGTGCGCTGGCCTTCGCTGCGGCGAGGGAGCGGGTGTCGTCTCGGCGCGGGCCGGCAGTTGCGCTCGTCACTGGCGGCAGCGTCGACGAGCGCAGGCTGTCGGAGTGGTTGGCGCTTGGCTGACTCCTAGCCCGGCGCCCGGCGCAGGAGGGCTTCGAGCTTCGTGCCGTCCGGCGTGCCGAGTCCGGTGCAGGCGTCCCATCCGCTCTCGGCGTCGAACGACTGGACCCGGCCCTGGGTCGTGTCGTTGTTTCCACGCGTGACGTCGCGCCAAGCGTCGGGGTGGCCGTAGACCAGCGCGTTCAGCCAGCCGACACGCGCCGCATCTGCGGGTCGCAGGCAGGCGAACATCGCCGCTAGGAGCTGTGTGGATGCGCTGGTGCCGCTGCCCACGGTGGGCACTCCCCCCGCCACGACGGCATAGCCTGCCTCGGGGTCGGCGCTTGCGGAGACGTCCGGAAGTCCGCGGGTGGGGTGGTGGCTGGTGTCGCGCGCATCACTCCTCCAGATCTTCGACTGCAGAGACTGGCTCTGCGGGACCTCTCCCTGGTAGCTCGGGCGCTCGAAGTAGCCCGAGAAACCGCCGCCCGACGCCTGCGGTGCCTGGTGAAGCGTGCGATTCCAGACCGTTTCGTGTGCGGCCCCCGGGTCTTCGCCCCGCGGTAGGTACGTGCCGCCGCAGGCCAGGGCCCAGGGGCTCGACGCCGGGAAGTTGGCGTTGGCGGTACCGCCGGCTTTTGGCGGTGGTGCGCCGATGGCGCCCTTGTCGCCGCTCGAGCAGCAGACGGTGACGTTGCGCAACTGCGCAGCTCTCAGGGCATGGTCGATCGCGTTCAGGCCCTGCGTCGACCAGTTGCGCTCGACCTCACCCCATGAGATGGCGACGATGGTCGGAAGCTCGAGGCGCGTCGCCCCGGAGACCACTTGGACGTCGCTGGTGTCGGCCTGCCCCACCGCGGCGTGAATTGCGGTGTAGAAACCTCGGCTGTCGTTCGGGGCGCTGATGACTTCCAGATGCGCCTCGGGCGCGACGGCGGCGGCGATCTGCACGTCCATCGTCGTCTCGAGGGTGAAGGCTGCCTTCATCGCCTGTTCCGGCCCGACCTTTTCGAGGAGCTGTGCGAACGACAGGCTCTGGTCGTTCATGAGCCCGACGATCTCGGCCATGGACGACCGGTCGAGGGCCGCCGTGGGAGCACCGAGCACCGAGACGCGAGTGACGTCGGGCACGGGGACGCCGAAGCGCCGGCACTGGTGGGCGAGGTCCCGGTCGTCGAAGCCGCCGCCGAACGAGAGGATCACGACGCGGGACCCGGCGCCCCGCGCAGCGGGCGCGAGCCCATAGCGCTCTGCGATCTCTCGCGGATCTACAGCGTGGGCCACCACACCGGGACTGACGTCCGGGCGGGCTCGATGAAGCGAATCGAGCCCGAGAACCGCGGAGACGATGCCGTCGAGCTCGGGCGCGAGTCCAATCTCGTGCTGGTGTGCGAAGAACCTCCCCTTGCGGGCTCCGTAGCGGTGAAGCTCGACGCCAAAGGCCCGTTCGATCGCCTCGACGGAGCCGCGCAGGATGACATCGTGGCGGCTGGTGGACTCCGACACGATCTCGAGCCCGCGTGCGTCGGCAAATGCGCGGACCGCTGCGAACGCGGACTGCGGCGGCCCGAGGTAGTCCTCGAGGAGCACGTCCGACAGGCACTCGACGTGCAGCGGATACGCCCGTGCGTTCGCCTCGACGGTCGCCGTGTCGTCGGGGTGGGTGCAGCGGTGCGACGGCTCGAGGACGAGGACAACCTCGTGCGTGTCGCTGCGTTCGAGCTTGGCCTCCCGGCAGCTCGTGGACGGCAATGGAGGTGCACTTCCTCCCATTCGGCGAAGCTCTACCATGGCGACTCCTCACGTTGTGCAATGAGCACGAACGACCCCTGCAGCGAGGTCTGCGTGTCGAGCGTGAGCGGCAGCCCCGAGAGCAGCTCCAAGGCGCCGTCCGAGGTGTAGACGCGGCCGGCGCGGCTCGAGATTGCCAGGAGCGCGTCGAAGCGGAGCAGCGCATGGCCCGGGTCCCCTGGCACTGCGGCGTAGTCTTTGAGCACGAGCCTCCCTCCCGGGCGCAGCGCTCGAGCCGCGACCTCGAGGAGCTGCCGATTCTCCTCTGGGCCGTAACAGTGTAGGACGTTGCTCACGAGGATCAGGTCGAAACCGTCGCCGTACCCACCTTCGAGGAGGTCGGCTGCGGAGAACGAGATGCGCTCCTCGACGTGAGCCTCGCGCGCCAGCCGTCGCGCGACGCCTTCGGTGCCGGGCCGATCGACCAGGACCGCGGTGGCGTGGGGGACCTCCGCGAGGAGTGCATGGCTGTAGGTCCCCCCTCCACAGCCGAGGTCGGCGATCCGCGAGAAGCCCAGCGGCGAGAGGAGCCTCGCAAGGGCCGGCGCCACCTCCTGCGCGAGGGCGTGGTGGTACGCGAGGAATCGGCTGCGCTCCAGGATGTCGACGTCGCCGCCCGTGCCGGCGGCGGCCTCAGGGCAGTCGCTCCGGAGGACGCGGGCAGCCGAGCCGAAACGGGCGTACGCGGCCTCCAGTGAGGCACCCTGCAGTCTGCGCCGGGCGCTCTCATCCGCCGAGAAGAGGGTCTCGTCTCCCTCGAGCAGTGCGTAGCGTTCACCGCTCGTGCAGACGAAACCGAGCTCTTCGACCAGTGCGAGGAACGGCCGCAGTCGTGCCGCACGCACGCCGCACTCCCGGGCGAGGTCGTCGAGCGTGCGCGGCCCGGAGCTCAGCGCCTCGAGCACCCCGAGCTCCTGGACGGTCATCAGAGCGGCGCCGTCGATGGCCCGCGCGACGATCTCGTGAAACGTCTGCAGGCGCTCCTGCGATCTGAGGCTGGCTGGCTTCGCGGATTTCAAGGCGGACTCAGGCGGTTGGATGCCGCTAGTGTACGATCACGACATCTGTCCCAATGGATCCAAAACGTCGAAGTCGCGCGCCGAGGGGGTATGTCATGAAGTCGAACGTCGAGAAGCTCGTGGATTCGGGCATGGTCAAGGACGAGTGTGACCTCTCCGACGAGCACAAAGAGAAGATTGCAAAGCTCGATCCCGAAGATGTCGACCGGGTCATCGAGACCGTCGAGAAGACCCGTGACTCGGGCGGGGCGGTGCCCAACTACTACTAGCCCGCCGATCCGGACGGGCCGCACGCCCTTGAGGGTTGCGCCCCTGTTCTCGATCGTCTGACGGAGTCGCGCCAACGTGCCGCCGCAGGAGTCGCTGGACGTGCTCTTCGTGAGCATGCCGTTCGGGCCCCTGCAGACTCCTTCGATCGGTCTGTCCCAGCTCCGTGCCGTCCTGGATGACGTCCGCTGCGAGATCGAGTACTTCGGGCTGCAGTGGGGGGCAGAGATCGGCACGGAGGCGTACGACTGGTTCGCCCGGTCCGACGCATCGCGTGCGCGATTGGCGGGGGAGTGGGTCTTCACCACCTCGGCATTCGGCCCCCAGGGAGCATCCCCGGAACTGTATGCGCGCGAGGTGCTCGAGAACCGCGCGCACTTCGGACCCATCGATCCTCTCGAGATCGAGAGGGTCCTGGAGGTTCAGAGGCTGGCCACGGGGTTCGTGGACGCCTGCTGCGCACGCGTGCTCCAGCTCGACCCGAAGATCGTCGGATTCACGAGCGTCTTTCAGCAGCAGCTCGGGTCGCTCGCACTCGCCCAGCGAATCAAGGAGCGCCGTCCGGACATTCGGATCGTGTTCGGCGGTGCCAACTGTGAGGGAGACATGGGCCGCGAGGTGGCGCGGCAGTTTCCGTTCGTCGACGCGGTCGTCTCCGGCGAGGCTGAGCATCTCATCCGTCCACTGGTCCAGGCGCTGCTCCGCGGCGCCGATCCGCCGCGGATCGCCGGGATCCACTCGCACCACGGAGAGCCTCCCGCCGAGGTGCCGGAGCCCGTCCTCGACCTCGATGCGCTCCCCGCCCCTGAGTACGACGACTTCTTCCGTCAGCTGAGCGCGCTGGGCCTCGAAGACGAGGTCGACGCCGAAGTGCCGTTCGAGACTTCGCGCGGCTGTTGGTGGGGCCAGGTGCAGCACTGCACCTTCTGCGGCCTGAACGGCACAACCTTGGCGTACCGGAGCAAGTCCGCTCCCCGAGCACTGGCCGAGCTGGACGACCTTCGCGCGCGCTATCCGCAGCGGCGAATCCAGGTGGTCGACAACATCCTGGACATGAAGTACTTCGCCGACTTCCTTCCTGCTCTGGCGGCCCAGGAGAGCCCGCCGGAGCTGTTCTACGAAGTGAAGGCCAACCTCCGCAAGGACCAGATCGAGCTGCTGCGTCGCGCCGGGGTGACGCGCATTCAACCCGGCATCGAGAGCCTCAGCGACTCGGTGCTCCAGACCATGCGCAAGGGTGTCTCGGGCCTCCAGAACGTTCGCCTACTGAAGTGGTGTCTGGAGCTGGGGGTGCAGCCGGGGTGGCTCTTCCTCTGGGGCTTTCCGGGGGAGGAAGAGAGCGAGTACGAGCGGATGGCCCGCTGGATGCCGCTGCTGAGCCATCTGCCGCCTCCGCACCTCGGCCAACGGGTGCGGGCCGACCGTTTCAGCCCGAGCTACGAGAACGGGGAGGAGCTCGGCTTCCTCAACCTCAGGCCGGCCCCCGCCTACCCCTACGCCTTTCCGCTACCGGCGAGCTCCCTGGCGGAGCTGGCGTACACCTTCGACTACGACTACGCCGATGGTCGCGATGTCCACTCCTACACGCGACCCGTTGCGGCCGCGATCGAGGGGTGGCGCGGCGACCACGAAGAGAGTGCACTGGTGTGGATTGACAAGGACGACGGCGCCCTCGTCTGGGACTCGCGCCCGATCGCCACCCGTCCTCTGCATCAGCTCGACGCGGCGCAGCGCGACCTCCTCGCCGCCTGCGACGACATCCGCTCCGCCGCCCAGCTCGAGACCCTTCTCGCGGAGAGCGCTCGCGCTGGACGATCGACTCAACCTCTGGACCGAGTGCTGACTCCGCTGCTGGACGACGGACTCGTCCTCGAGGACGGCGGCCGCTATCTCGCGCTGCCGATTGCCGCTGCGTCCTGACGAACGAACTTGGGCTGGTCGGTCGCCCGATGACAGCCGGCATTCTCGAAGTGGACGTGCGGCCCCGGATAGCCGAGCGCCGACAGGCTCTGCCGAAAGGCCTGGCGAATCCACTCCTGTCTCTGCAGATGCGGTGACGCGGTGATTCCGATGACCGCCAGCTCGTGCTCCTGGAGCGGTCGGTAGAGGTCGTAGAGGAACTCGGCCGCGTTTGCCTGCTTGCCGCTTCGCGCGGCGCGGAGCGAGTCCGCGACGGCTTGCTCGACGGTCTTCTTCGGCGGAGCCTTGACGGGTTTCATCAGGCCTGCGTGGTCCATCGCGTTGGTAACCGGCTCTCCTCGGGCGTTGAGGAAGCTGATGGAGTCCGGCGCCATGATCATCGGCGAGGTCTGGCTGTCGCGCCACGCGATCAGGTTCTCGTTTTCTGCGTAGATGGTGATCTGATGCGCCTTGCCGTCGACCTCCGTCTTGATGTGCAGACTGACGAAGTCGTGGCCACCGAGGCTCTTGAGGTCGACACCTTCCAGGATCCCGGTCGCGAGGATGTCCGCGTGACGATCCGGGGACTCGCGGTTGAAGGTCTCGATCACGGTCTGGACCGGATTCTCGGGCTGGCTGAGCATGACGGCTCCGAGGTTCTGCGTGAGCTCCAGCGAGCCGCGGATCGGCAGCCGGCGCCTCAGCCGTTCGCCGGCCATGGGAAAGACGGTGATGCCGGCGAACCCGCCGAAGAGCGGACTGCCGACGATGCTCTCGAACATGAACTGCAGGCGGTCGAGGGTGGGGGCGATCATGACGAGGGACTCACCCGAGGTGCATGTCACGACGCTGGGGCCCGTCTTGCCCTTGGGCGTGTAGAAGGTCGACATGGTCAGAAGCGGGACCGCGCGGCCTGCGCCGTCGGCGTCGACCACGGGCAGCTTCTTCGTAGCAGCGACGAGGCAGGCGACGACGGTACTGACGGCACCCAGCTCGATGGGAACGATGTAGCCGATGCTCCGTCCTTTGAACTTGCGGACGTTCTCGTCCATGTACTCGAGAGAAGTGAGCACCGTCTGGAGCGGCGTCAGCGCGGCGTGCTCGTCGACCTTGGAGCTGGGTGCCCCCGCGAGGGCGACTGCAACGGCCTCCTTGTCCTCGTCGTCTGCAGCTTCGTCGACAGTGACCACCTGCGCCGTCCAGTCGTCGTCGAGCGCATCGATCATCGCGAGAGCCATGCTCAGGGACCCACCGCCACCCGACCCCATCAGACAGGCGCCGTAGGCGATCTGCCGAAGCTGTTCTTTGTCGATGGTTCTCAAGGGTGGATTCCTCCTGTCGTCGATGGGGGGCTCGCGCAGCGCGAGGCGGGACTGTTGCCGAAGTGAACGGGAAGCGTCCACGCTAACAAAGGAGATCGCAACGGTGTGGTCGCGAGCGCGGAGGGCATCTGGCAAGATCGCGCCAATGGTTCCGTCGCGGATTCTGATTGCACGAGGGGCGCTCTGGCAGTGGCGCGCATCGGAGAAGCTCGTCGAGCCCATGAGTCTCGCCGAGTTTCGCGCGCTGGGTGAGCGTCTCGGGAGCGGGGGACCCCCGGAGACTACAGTTTCGCGATCGTCGGGCGACGATCTGGAACGAGTGCGTCTCTCCGTGCGAAGAGACGTCTCAGTACGCTGCACGCCTGAGGGTCTTTCCGTCTGGAGTCCGCGCGAGGAGCGCGAGGTGGGCGTCTCGACGGCGGTCATCGAGGGCCTGGTGGCGTTCTCGGAACAGGATGCGGATGGCGTGGTCCTGCGTGAGGCCCGGCTACGTAAGGCCGAGTTCGGGCGGGTCGAGTCGGAGGGTCCCAATGCGAGCCTCGCGTTCGAGTCCGAAGGCGCCCGTGAACGCCCCGGTGAGGCGCTCGGTCCGGCGACACTGACTCCCGAACAGGTGCGGTGGGCGGTACGGCACGGGCTGCTGGTGACGCGCCGCGAGTGCCCGCCGGAGGCGCCGGTGGTGCAGGCCACGTCGGGCACGGGTCGCGCCGCCCCTGGCGCCCACCTCCAGCGTGTCCAGGGCCAGATGGCTGAGGCAGAGAGTGCAGGTCGGGTGCCGGTGTACTTCGTCAACGACCAGACGCAGGACCACCTGCCGTTGGCCCTCGGCATGATCCAGGCGCACTTGAAAGAGCACCTCCCGCCGGCGATGCGCGAGAAGTACGAACTGCTGGACAGTCTCGACCTCGAGATCTCCGACCTGATGCTCTGCGCGATGACCGGACCTCCGGCGGTGTGGCTGTTCTCCAACTACATCTGGTCGCACAGCCGCAACCTCGAGCTCTCCGAGCACGTCAAGCGACTCTCCCCGCAGAGTGTCTGTGTGCACGGTGGCCCCAACGTGCCGAAGCGCGAGGCGCAGTGTACGGAGCTCCTGAACGCGCACCGGCACGTCGACGTGGCGGTTCGGGGTGAGGGTGAGGCCACCGTCACTGAGCTCCTGGATGCGCTCGAGCCGGTGTTTGCGGCTGGCGACTGGAGCGCTGTGTCCGGGGTGCGTGGAGTCACGTTCCGCAATGGAGACGAGCTGGTCCGGACGGCCGAGCAGCCGCGCATCGAAGACCTCGACTCCATCCCCTCCCCTTATCTCGGCGGCGTGTTCGACCTTGCCGAGAGGCCGACAACGGGAGTCATCGAGACCAATCGCGGCTGCCCCTACGGCTGCAGTTTCTGCGATTGGGGCTCCGCGACAATGCAGAAGGTGCGCCGGTTCGACCTGGATCGCGTCCGGCGCGAGATCGAATGGCTCGGCGTCCGACGCGTTCCGGTGCTGTGGATCGCGGACGCGAACTTCGGCATCTTCGAGCGTGACGTCGAGATCACGCAAGCGATCGTCGAGTCCAATCGCAGGACGGGGTTTCCCCGCGAGGTCGTGGTCAACTACGCCAAGCACGGCTCACCGCGGCTCGCGACGATCGTGCAGCTGCTGTGTGAGGCCGGCATCTGCAGTCAGGGCATCGTCGCCGTCCAGACGCGTGACGAGGCCACGCTCGCGAGCGTCAGCCGCCAGAACATCGCGGTGGACAAGTACGCCAGCCTCGCAGGCGCGTTTCGCAGTCAGGGTCTGCCCCTCTCGGCAGACCTCATGATCGGTCTGCCGGGCGCGACGGTCGAGTCCTTCTGCGCCGACCTGCAGTACTACCTCGACGAGGACGTGCTCGTGAAGGCCTACCGGACACAGCTGCTGGTCAACAGCCCAATGGCCGACGCGGAGCATATGGAGCGTTTCGCGATCGAAACGGGGGACCACGACTTTCTGGTCGCCACGTCGAGCTACACGAGAGACGACCTCCAGACCATGCTGGACATCTACGCTCTCTACCGGGCCTTCGAGGGCTACTCCGGGCTGCGGTACGTCCTGCGCTATCTGCAGTGGGATCACGACACACCTGCACTCGACGCCATCCGCGCCGTCCTCGCGGCGGCGCGCGCCGACCCCGAGTCGTTCCCCCTCGTCACGTGGGCGGTTCGCTACTTCGAGGGGCGCGTGTTCGTCCCCGGAGGTTGGATGGCGCTCTACCGCGAGATCGAAGGGGTGCTCGCGAGTGTGCTGGCGCCGGGTCGGACCTCCCTGCTCGAGCTCACCTTCCGCGCCAACGATGCCGTCCTGCCGTGCGAGGGCCGCGCCTATCCTCACGTCCTGCACCTCGAGCACGACATCGCCGCCTATGTCGCGGATCACCGCGCGGGCGCGGGTCGCCCCCTGGCCGAGTACCCGCCGGCTGTTCTCGAGGTCACCGACCCACACGAGCTCTCGTCCCGCGTTGCCGGGCCCCAGTACGACACCCACCAGATCTTCTGGGAGCTCCAGAGTCGCCTGGAGTCACGCCGTTCGAACCCGCACTTCCTGACGCGCAGCGCGCTGAGCGGGCGGCAAGAGGCGGCGCCACCCAGCTAGCCGCCGGCGGTTCGGGTGGCGTCCAGCGCGCGCTGGGTGAGGGCAAGCTCTTCGGTGTGCTCGACCGACGGGTTTTCGCTCTGCACGGCGTCCAGGACCTCACGCGCAGACGCGCCGTCGCCCTCTCGTGCGTGAAGGCGCGCCAGGCCGAGGGTGGCGGCGGTCGCGCGCCCGCGGGAGCCCTGCTCCTCGGCCTGCTGCCGGACCTCGTCGAAGGCGATTCGGGTCGACGCAGCGTCCGCCCCCGATCGGAGGAGTACTTCGGCGCGAAGGAGCCCTAGCCGGCCGAGCTCGAACGGGAACGGGAGCTCCAGCAGCGGCTCCAGCGTGGCAAGAGCCGCCTCGAACTGCCCCGCCGCGAGCTGGGCCAGCGCCACGCCACCCCAGGACTCGGCCATGATGAGAGGCACAGGGCGCACGAGGTCCTCGACCGCGCTACGCGCCTCTTCGACGGCGTCCGTCGAGCCGCTCTCCAGGGCACGGCCGAGTGCTTGCCAGAGGATTCCACTGCCTTCGTAGCCCTGATGCTCCCCAGCGCGCGCGAGCTCGGCCAGTGCCGCACCTTTGGCGATCAGGCGTTGCGGGTCGAGGCGCTGGCCCGGGACGCGAATCGAGTTGTCGATGGCCAGGACCTTGCTGAAGCCGGGCGGCAGTCGCTCGGCCTCGTCGTCCAGGATCCGGCGCGCTTTCGCCGCCTTGTCGAAGCGGCCGGCGTGCCACTCGAGCTGGCAGCGCCAGACGAGCTCCTGGCCCTCGAGCCCGTAGCCGAAACGTCGCTCGAATGCTCCGCTCCAGTTGCCGCTGGCCTGGTCGCGCAGCTCCTGGAGGGCGTCGAGGTGCACGCGGGATGCGTCGAACTGCGCCAGGTAGCAGTAGGTGTTGCAGAGCGCGAGCTGTGCCGACATCTGGTCGATGAGGTCGCCGTCGCGTGCCGCTTCGAGCGACTCGCGCGCCAACTGCAGGCACGCCTCGAGGTCGAGCGCGCCGAGGTTCAGGGTCCAGAGGCCCCGCAGCACGGGCGCGATGCGCCGTCGATCGGACGCGAGGTGGCTCAGCTCGTGTGCGCGGGTGTAGGAGGCGATGAGCTCGGGTGAGAACGGCTGGAGCACGAACAGTGCCTGACTGAGTCCCAGCTGCAGATCGAGCTCCCGACTGCTCCAGCCGGAGTCGCGAGGCTCCCCGCTGGGCCCGCCGTCGTCTTGCTGCACCTCCTGCAGCAGACGTAGCGCCTGGTCGAAGTGGATTCGGGCCTCGAGAAAGGAGGACCGCTGCAGGGCAGCGTCGCCCGCCAGCTGCCAGTACGGGACGGCCTCCGCGTGGAGCTGGGCCTCGGTGAAGTGGTGCGCGATGAGGTCGGGGTCGGACGAGCCACGCTCTTCGGCCGTCCGCACGAGAGCATGTGCGGCCCGCTCGTGAATCGCGCGGCGCTCACCCTTGAGAAGAGACTCGTAGGCTGCGTCGCGAATGAGGGCGTGCTTGAAGGTGCAGTTCAGCCGTCCCGGAGAGGCTCCTCGGCGCCGCCGCAGCAGGCCTGCTCCCACGAGCGCGCCGAGGTGGGCGTCGAGCTCGGACGCAGCGAGAGGCGACACCTCCCGGAGGAGATGTTCCGAGAACTCGCGGCCGAGGGTTGCCGCGCACTGCGCCACCTCGCGCGCTCGCCCGAGGCGGTCGAGGCGCGCCGCGAGCGAGTCGCGGAGAGTCAGCGGGATCGGCAGAGTGGGGTCGCTAAGCGTGCCGTCCGTCGCGGCACTGTGCTCCAAGTGGCTGCGCGTGAGCTCTTCGATGAACAGCGGGACACCGTCTGTGGCCTGGGCGATGGCAGCTCGTGCGTCGTCGCCGAGCTGGCCAGAGCCGGCCAGAGACGCAATGAGCGCCTCGGTGTCGGCCGCTGTCAGGCGCTGGAGACCCAGCTGCGTCATGTGTGGCCTCTGGGCCCACGGCGCCTCGAACTCCGGGCGTGACGTGAGGACGAGGAGGAGGGGGTCGTCGCTCGCCGCTTCGACCAGCCTGCCGATCAACTCCAGGCTCGAAGGGTCCATCCAGTGCAGGTCCTCGAAGACGATTGCCGCCGCGCTCTCTCCGGTCGGTCCGAGCAGAATGGCCTGCAGTGCGTCGAGGACGAGCTCGCGATCGACTTCGAGTCCCGCGTCGCCGGCGAGCTCCGTGGCCATCAGGCTGCCGAGACCTCGGGCCATGTCCGCATCCAGGCCACGCGCGCGCGCCAGCGCCTCGAAGTCTCCTCCCGCGCTGCCGGGCTCGTTGCGGAGTGCCTGGATCAGCGGAAAGAACGGGGAGGCCTGGCGATGACTCGAGCCCTGCACCGTGAGCCAGGTCGCCTCCGAGCCGCGCAGCTCGTCGCGCAGCGCAGCGACGAGACGCGACTTGCCGATCCCAGGCTCGCCGCTGATCGAGATGACCTGGCCCTGACCTTCGCGCGCGATTTGCCAGCGATCCACCATCAGCTCGAGCTCGCGCGTGCGCGCCACCATGGGCAGCGTCGGAATCGATGTCTGCAGGGTTGCTTCACGGGCCGAGACGACGAGGTGCGCGTCGGCGCTGGTGTCGTCCTCCCGGAGCTCGAACGAGCCTTCGACCATCCCTCGCGTTGCGGCGCTCGTCAGGACGCGGCCGGGCTCGGCATGACGGAGCAGACGTTCGACGGCGTCGAGCGTCTGGCCGTACACGATGTTCTCGGTGTCCATCTCGCCCGCGACGACGGCGTCGCCTGTGTGCACCGCGGCTTTTGCCCAGAGGTCTCTGCCGAAGTCGTCAGCTGGCACGCTGGCGGTTCCCTCGATGATGTGCTTCGCAGTGAGCACCGCCCGCGCGGCGTTGTCTTCGAACGTGGTCGGGTAGCCGAAGCAGACGAGGACACGATGCCCTTTCGCCTCGGCCACCGTGCCGCCCAGATTCTCCGCGAGCGTGCGGCAGCGCTCCTGGAAGGCAACGGCGGCTTCCGCGAGCATCTCCGGGTCGGCCGGCTCCCTCCGACTGCGACCGCTGAGCTCCAGAGCGACCAGCGTCACCTGGTGGCGCCCCCGCTTCGACGTGGCCGTCGAAGCGCTCGGAGGTTGGACCGCCGGCAGCTCGGCAGGGTCCTGGACCCTGCTGCGGGGCTCGATCCAGGTTTCGGCGTCGTCCGCCCCTTCGGCGACCCGTTCGAGCAGCGCTTCCACCGCCCGCGCGCTCTCCGGCCGGTCCCCCGGCTCCTTCTCCAGCAGATGCTCGATCAGCCGCGCCAACGGTTGCGCAATTTCGGGGCAGTGGGCCTCGATCGGCTCCGGAGTGTCGCGGAGGATCATCGCGACGGTCTCTTCTTTTGTCGCGCCGCGGAAGGGCGGCATTCCCGCGATCATCTGGTAGAGCAGCACACCGAGGGAGAAGAGATCGGAGCGTGCGTCGACCGGGCGCCCGCGCGCCTGCTCGGGTGACATCGCGTATGGCGTCCCGATCACCTGCCCTACGGCGGAGAGCCTGGTGGAGCCATCCTGCATCTGCTTCGCAATACCGAAGTCGAGGATCTTCGGGCTGCCCTGCTCCGTGACGATGACGTTGCTGGACTTGAGGTCGCGGTGCACCAGGCCGGCTTCGTGCGCTGCGGCGAGACCTGCGGCGATCTGAGTCGCGAGCGCGACGGCCTGGGTGGGGGCCAGCGCGTGCCGCTCGATCATCTGACTCAACGTCCGCCCCCGGACGTACTCCATTACGATCCAGACGTCTCCCTCCTCCTCGAGGATGTCGAAGATCTGCACGATGCGCGGATCGTTGAGCACCGCGAGCGCCTTCGCTTCGCGCAGGAAGCGCTCGCGCATGCTGGGAGTCTGACCTTCGGGCAGGCGCTTGAGGGCCACCTGCCGGCCGAGTCTGGAGTCGGTGCCGAGGTAGACGACCCCCATGCCGCCGGCGCCGAGCCGGCGTTGGATGGCGTAGGGGCCGACGGCCCCTGATGTCCGCTCGTTCGTCACGAAGTCACGACTTCTTCTGCGTGGCCGCGATCGCAGCCGTCGTAAGCCTCTGATGTGTGACTCACCGACGCGTCTTCCGCGTTCTCGGAGAGGTACCCTGCGCGCCGCGTACTGCGGCTTCGTAGGCTCGAGTCCCCCATTCCTCGGCTGCAAGCTCGTTCTCGAAGACATCCTCGGGTGCGAGGCGATACGACATCTGTACCGGCTTCCCGTTCTTCGAGTAGACGAAGTGCTTCAGATCGAGTGCGTCGAACTGCGGCGCCGAGACGTCGTCGGTCTTGAGGTAGAGCGTCTCGTCGGCGACGAGCGCGATCATGAGGCCTCGGTGATAGACGCCCTGCCCGCCGAACATGGGGCGGATGCGGACCGGCCCGAGTGGCCGGAACACTTCGTGGAGGTAGTCGACGAACTCGCTCATGAGGCTCCTTTCGGCCCGCGACGAGTTTGACACGGAGCTGCAGCCTTTGCCCGCGCCGGCGCGCTCCGAGAGGGGGGTATGGACCGCCCTGGGGCCTCGGGATCTCGGGGCCCGTGAAACATGGGGGTCCACGAGACGTATTGTCGATCGATATGTAGTATTGCTACCTATGAGTCAGCTACACACAGACAGAGAACGGAAGAAGGGCACCGCGGAGATGCTGGTGCTCAGCCTCGTCGCCGAACGGCAGCGCCACGGCTACGAGATCGCAAAACTCATCGAGCAGCGCTCCGCAGGTGCGCTGGTCTTTCAGGTGCCGTCGCTGTACCCACTCCTGTATCGGCTCGAGAAGAAGGGCCTCATCAAGGGACGCTGGGTGGAGAAGGCGGGGGAGAGGCGCAGGCGCTTCTACAAGATCACCGCAAAAGGCCGGAACCACCTCGGGGAGGAGCGCCGCCGTTGGCAGGAGTTCGTGCGCGCCGTGGAGAACATCACGGTGCCCGAGCCCGCATAGACCGGAGACGCCTCACCATGGACTCACGCACCACGCCGGCCGCCAGCACGCCCCCAGTGGACACCCTGACCCGCACCTATCGCGAGGCCCTCGCCGGCCGTCTCGAGCTGCGGCGCGGCAGTGCTCTCGAAAAGGCTCGGATCGAGACCGAGCTCGCGCAGATGCTGCGTGACGAGGCCGAGGCCGAAGGGGTCGACAGCCAGGACGGCGCCCAGGTGAAGGAGTGGGTGGCAGCGCAGGAGGGCCGTTTGGCCGACCTCGCGCGTGAGCTCGAGAAGGACATCCTGCGTCAGACGCCCGCGCCGAGCCCTGGCCGGCCCGATGCCGTGGGGTCGAGCTCGTCGCTGGCTGCTGCGCTGCAGGGCCTGTTTGCCGACGTGAAGATCGCGGTGCGCACGCTGGGCAAGCGGCCCGGCATGACCGCCGTGATCCTCGCCACGCTGACGTTGGGGATCGGGCTCAACTCGGCGGTCTTCAGCGTGCTGAATAGCGCTCTCCTCCGCCCGGCGGCCGTCACCGATTCGGACTCCCTGGTGAAGCTGTTCACGACCATCCCGAACGGCTTCCTCCCGGAGGAGCCGATGGCTTTCCCGGACGCGGTCGACATGCGTCGGGCGGAGTCGATCGAGGACGTGGCCGTGCAGGCCATGACCTTCAGCGCGCTGTCACAGGACGAAGGTGCCGCCGAAGTGGTCGTCGCCGAGATGGCCTCGGACAACCTCTTCGAGCTGTTGGGCGTGAAACCCCGTCTTGGGCGCCTCTTCCAGTCCAGCGGAGGCGAAGGCAACTCCGGCTTGATCGGCAACGAAGGCGACGTTGCGGTGCTGAGCGCTGCCACCTGGAAGCGGCGCTTCGGGAGCAGCCCGGACGTTCTCGGGCGCGTGGTGCGGCTGAACGGCTATCCGCTCGAGATCATCGGCGTCGCTCCGAGCGGGTATCGCGGTGTCGCACGGGGGCTCGAGCCGGAGATGTGGGTGCCGGTCGATGTCGCTCTCCGCGGCGGCCTGACGCCCAGCACCAACTCCGGCAGTGCATCCGGCGCTCCGCTCACCGAAGATCGCGGTCGCCGCTCGTGGTGGGTCGTGGCGCGGGTCGCCGACGGCTTCACTCCCGCGCAGGCGATGGCCGAGCTCGACACCGTGGCGCAGGCGCTCCAGACCGAGTACCCCGATACGAACGAGAACCGGTCGCTCCGTGTCCTCGCGTACGACAAGGTGAAGGTGATTCCAGCGATCGACAGCTCGATCAACACCGCGACCTGGGTCCTCCTGGGCGTCGTGTTCCTGGTGCTGCTGATCGCATCGACCAATCTAGCGAACCTGCTGCTGGCGCGCGCCATCGGCCGGCGCAGCGAGATGGCGACGCGCCTCTCGCTGGGCGCGAGCCGAGGCGTGATCGTGCGCCAGCTCATGGTCGAGAGTCTGGTGCTTGGCCTCCTCGGCGCCATCGGCGGTCTCGGCGTGGCCTACGTCGTCAGCGAGACGGTGAGTCGGCTCCGCCTCGAGCTGATGGTGCCGCTGCAGATGACGGTCGACCTCGACTTCCGCGTGGTCGCCTTCACTGTGGGTGTGTCGCTGATCACGGCGTTGATCTTCGGCTTGGCTCCGGCGTTCGAAGCCTCGCGCACGAACCTCACCGACTCCATGAAGGAGAGCTCCAACCGCGGCGGGCGTCGCATGCGTCTGCAGAGCACGCTCGTCACCGCGCAGGTCGCCTTCTCGGTGGTTCTCCTCATCTTCGCGGGCCTCGCCATTCGGAGCGTGGCCAACGGCGTGAACATCGACCGAGGCTTCGAGGCCGAAGGTCGTGCAGGTCTGATCATCAGCCCTTCGAGCCAGGGCTACGAGCGCGACGAGCGCGCCAACTTCTACCGGCAGCTCGTGTCCGACCTCTCTGCGCGCCCCGAGGTGGAGGCTGTGAGCATCATGAGCCACGTGCCTCTCAACATGACGATCAACACGACCGACATCGTTCCGGTGCGCCAGGCAGGAGACGATCCCGATACGTGGCCCGAGATCGACATCGCGAGCGTGGACGAGAACTACTTCGATCTCCTCGGGATCCCGCTGCTGCGCGGTAGGACGTTCGAGCTGGCGGATCGGCAGCGCACCACCCGCTCCGTGATCATCAACCAGACGCTCGCCGAGATGTTCTGGCCCGAGGAGGACGCGATCGGCCAGCGACTGGTCGACTTCCCCGGTGAGGATCCCTTCGAGGTGGTGGGTGTGGTCGGCAACGGGAGATACCGCACTCTCGGCGAAGCACCCCGCCCGTTCCTCTACTACGCACTGAGCGAGGGGCCGAGCATGGTGGCCGTGCTCGCCAAGTTCCGCGGCGGTGAGACGAGCTTCCTCCCGGTGCAGCAGGCAGTTCGCGATCTCGACCCGGTCCTCGCCGTGACGGGGGCAGGCACCCTCGACGAGATGACGAGCACGAGCCTGCTCATTCCGAAGGCCGCGGTGACCGTGTTCGGGCTTCTGGGTCTCATTGGCCTGGTCATCTCCTCGGTGGGGCTCTTCGGCGTGCTGGCGTACTCGGTGAGTCAGCGGACACACGAGATCGGGCTGCGTGTGGCCGTCGGGGCCACCGCCTCCGACGTGGTGAAGCTGGTGCTGCGTCGCGGCCTGTTCCTCGCGGGAGTTGGCATCGCGTTCGGCACCGGCGTCGCCTTTCTGTCGACCCGCTTCCTGAGTGCCATGCTCTACGGCATCAGCGCGACCGACGCGATGTCGTTCCTCGGGGGCACGTCGGT
The DNA here is from genome assembly GCA_965223385.1 of Candidatus Multivoraceae bacterium. Taxonomy (GTDB): domain Bacteria; phylum Acidobacteriota; class Thermoanaerobaculia; order Multivoradales; family Multivoraceae; genus JBCCLJ01. The sequence continues at coordinate 762,040 of CBDCWR010000007.1, forward strand.
GCTGCTCGTGGTCGCCGTGGTCGCGACGCTCGTCCCCGCGCGCTCGGCTCTCAAGGTGAGCCCGACCCAGGCCCTGCGCTACCAGTAGCTCGGAGCTCCCGGGCAGGTGCCGAGGCGGGAGCGTGCACCCGCTTCGTTGTGACAACGTAGCGCTTCCACCCCCTGGAGAGCGCAATGGCTGAACGCGGCTTCTACGGCTGGCGAATGGTCGCCGTAGGCTTCGTCTGCTACGGCTTCGGACTCGTTCCGGGTTACGTCAGCTGGGGCTTCTTCGGACCGGAGTTGAGCGAAGAGCTGGGCCTCTCGCGCGCGCAGGTGGGCCTGGTCTTCGGGGCGTACGCGTTCATCTACAGCGTCGCGGCACCGTTGTGCGCCTACTGCATCCATCGATTTGGTCTGCGGCGCACCATGCTGCTGGGCCTCACGCTGGCGAGCGTCGGGTTCGGCTCCGTGTCGCTTGCGCAGAGCTTCTGGCACTGCGTGCTCGCGTACGGCGTGCTGGGTGGCCTCGGTGTCGGGCTCGGATGTCAGCTGCCGGTGCAGACGATCTCGTCGATCTGGTTCGTCCGCTACCGGGCACGGGCCTTGGCGATCATGCTCGCAAGCGCGGGCCTTCTCGGGCTGGTCTTTCCCTGGGTCAACAAGACCGTCCTCGAGACCGGGGGTTGGCGGACAGGGTGGCTCGTCGTGGCGGCGGTCACGTTCCTGAGCGTCCTCGCGGCGCTGTTCGCGCGCTCGCCGGGCGAGCTGGGCCAGGAGCCGGACGGCGGCCCGCCGCCTGAGGAGCTGGCGGAGGCTCCGTCGGCCGAGGAGAGCCCCCAGCCGGCGCAGGCCTCGTGGACCGCCCGGCAGGCGATCGTCAGCCCCGCGTTCCTGTGGATCACGCTTGCGGCTGTTGGCTCCTCGGCCCCCTGGGCCGCCTGGGCGGCGCACGGCCGGCTCCATCTCGAGACGGTGGGCTTCACCCTCGCGACGATCGCGAGCGTGCTGTCGCTCGTGAGCTTCACGAGCGCCTGGGGGCGGTTCAGTGGTCTGGTGGCCGACTTCATGGCGCCGAAGACGGTGATGGGCCTCTCCCTGCTCCTCATGGGAGTCGGGTTCGTAGGCCTGACGCTGGCGAGTGTGCCCTGGATGGCGTTCGTGAGTGCGCCCCTGTTTGCGCTCGGGTTCGGCATCTCCCTGCTGGCGATTCCCGTGACCATGGCCGACTTCTTCGGCTCGGCGGCCTTTGCCGGAACGCAGGGGACGAGTCGCGCCATCATCGGCATCGCGCGCTTCCTCTCGCCGACCCTCGCAGGCGCCCTCGCCGACGCGTCGGGGAGCTACACCCTGCCGTTCCTCGCCATGTCGGGTTTTGCCTTCCTGGGAGCCGTCATCGCCTTCCTGTGTCCGCGACCGGCGCCACCCCCGTGAAGCGCTGAAGGTAGGTCCTGCGCCAAGCGCGTCATGCCGGTGGCGCCAGCGCTCGCGATCGGCACCACCGCGCCGTGGTGGACGAACGCGGTGAGCGGCTACCGCGGACCGCTGAACGACGCCGGGTCGGACCAGAACGCGGCGTAGACGTCGTCGCCGTGCACGTAGAACACGGCGTCACCCGCGAGCACGGCGCGGTCGTCACCGAAGGTGAAGCTGCCGACACTCGCCTCGGATGCGCGGAGTGCACCCTCTTTCACCAGCGCACCTGCATCCTCGTCCACCGAGAACATGTAGAGGCCCGAGTGATCCCACTGGACTCCCCCGGTGGGACGGTCGGTGTAGAGCGTCACTCCGAGGGAGAAACGGAGCTCTCCGTCTTCTTCCCGGAGCCACGTGAAGCCGCGGTGGTCCCAGAGCACGTTCGTGCTCGAGCCGCGCCCTCCGAGGACGATCTGATCGGCCTCGAAGGGGCGCGCGGGGTCGCTGACGTCATACAGCGCGATCTTGACGCCCAATGGAATCGCCCCCCGGGGGGTGTCGGCCACCGGCAGCGCGTCGAGACCGACCCCCAGGAGATAGCGGTCAGAGACCGGGTGCAGGTAGTCGGAAAAGCCGGTCACCTCCAGCTCGCCCGCGAGCTTCGGGTCGGCGGGGTCGCTGAGGTCCACCACGTAGAGCGGGTCGATCACCCGGAAGGTGACGAGGTAGGCGTGGTCACCCACGAAACGGGTGGCGTAGAGCGTCTCGCCGGGCTTGCCGATCGGCTCCGGCCGCGCTGCGTTGGGCAGGCGCGCGAGCGGCTCGAGGGCGCCGCGCCCGTTGTCGCGCAGCACCGTCACCGCGACGGGGCTCGTGTCGGGAGTGAGCTCCGCCGTGTACGTGATCGCGCGCAGGTCATCGCCGTGCTCGCTCAACCGGAACGGCTTTCGCAGGACGTTCCAGCCCAGGTGGCCGTCGATCTCGCCCGATCCACGGTAGTCGATACCCCCTGCGACCAGCGCGAACTTGTGCACCTCGGTCTTGACGTCCGGACGGCTGTAGTCGATGCGCGGCTCGCCGTCGTCGCCCGGGATCAGGGTGTAGCTGGACCTCGTACTGGCGAGGTACATGGACCGTGGTGACACGTAGAGTGTCTCGCTCGCACCCACGAAGCACTTCGACGCGGTGATCGCGCGCGTCTCGAGGTCCACGGCGACCACCGCCACCACGTCCGCCGCGGGGGTGGCGCCCTCCGGCGGCAAGTAACAGTCGGTCGGACGCACCAGCATGCGCCGCGTGGGATCGGAGCGGCTGCTGTACTTCGGCAGCAGGTCAGTGAGGGTCGCAGCGTCGATGAGCGCCTGTGCCTCCGCGCCGTCATCGGCGAAGACGTCGAGCCCCTCGACCAGCGGGTGGTAGCGCAGCGCGAGGTAGAGGTGGTTGCCGATCCGACGGTTCGAGATGAGCTCACCATCGATCTCCAGCGTGTCCAGCAGGGCCGGGGCGCTCGGCACGCGCACGTCCACGAAGGAGAGGCTGGAGGAGCCGGCGAGCCACGCGAGTGGGCTGTACCAGAAGCCCCAGCCGTACGCGAACCTCTGCGCGTTGACCGCAAGCAGCTCGTGATCAGGGCGCAGGTGCAGCCCGTTGGGCCAGTGACCCTCGGGGAGGCCGGGATCGATGTCGGTGAGCGAGCTCGCCTCGGCCCGGACAGGATCGATGTCGACCACGCGCACGCGACCGGCGCCGGCCGTCGGCTCGATGCGGCTCTGCCCGTTGCGCAGGACGAACAGGAGGTCGCCGTCGGTCTTGACGCGATCCGGCTCGTCCACGCCGCTCTCCTGTACGTTCGTCCCGGAAACGGGGACCTCGGTCGGAGCGGGGCCACCAGAACCACCGCCGCTGGGTCCTCCGCTCGGCCCGCCGACCGTCGCCCACGGGCCGTAGAGGTACCAGGCGTTCGATGAGTAGGTCTCGAAGAGTCCCCTTCGCAGGTACGCGGCCAGGTCCCCTGCAGCGGTCACGCGTCGGAGCGACGATCTCGACGTCGGCGCCGCCTGCCACGTCCCTCCCGTGCACACGGCCTCCGTGAATCCGGAGCCGCCGGTGGGAAGCCGCTGAAAGTAGGTCGACACGCAGAGAGGAGCGCCAGCCGCGTCGCAGACGTTGCTCGCGTACACGCCGCCACGGAAGATCTCGCCGTTGGCGAGCACCACGCGCGGGCAGCTTGCCAGGTTGTCGGTGCCGTTCGTCGGATCAGGCCGCTCGCGCCAGCGGCCCGCTTCGCACACCGCGCTCCGGACGGCGCCCGGTCGGAGGAAGAGGGTCTGCTCGCAGGTAGCGCCTTGCGCGCCGCAGCGATTGGGGCCGAGGTTGGCGCCGAAGTAGGCCCGCTCGTCGTCGAGGACCGCGTCGGGGCAGGTCTCGGCCGCAGCACCCGACGGCAAGGTGCCGAGGAGCAGCAGGAGGCAGGCGACGCGACACGCGACACGCAGTCTCCTCGCGTGGGCAATCATGGGTTGCAGACGTCCAGAGCGTCGGTATCGGTGATCGCCGGTGCTGCTTGGCCGAGGGTGTTGTGGTAGCTGGCCGTCTTTCCTGTCCTCGTGTCCTCCACCTCGAGGGTGTACTCCACGTCGGTGCTCGCCGAGGAGAACACCCAGAAACGGTCGTTCAGTGCACAGCCGTCGAGGACCTTCACGAGCAGCTCCCAGTTCTCCTCGTCGAAGAACGAGAAGACCGCCGAGTCGCTCGCGGCACTCACGGGCACGCCAGCACCGTGATCGCCGGTGTAGTTGCGCCAGTCGACCGACACCAGGAAGCGTCCGTCGAGCAGCGATTCGGTGGGTGCGTGCGCCACGAGGCGCGGCGCTTGCGACCAGAGCTCGGTGGACGCGCCGCCAGGCTCGACCTTTTGCGCGATCAGGCGGTAGTGCCCCTTCTCGAGGGTGGGCACGGGCACCGCAACCTCCTCACGAGAAGCCGCGGTGCTGCACGACACCCGGACCTGCTGGGTCTCGAGGTCGGCGTAGAGGTCTCGGCCGTGGTTCCGGCCGTCGAGGCCCATGACCCGCCAGGTGAAGCAGCCGCTCGCATCCTGTCCGATCGGCAGGTCGACCGTGGTGACGATCTCGACGACGCGGCGGACTTTGTCGCGCCGGAGTCGAAGGTCGCTCACCCGCGGGTCCGATGGGTCGGCGGCGACGATCGTGCCGGACGCGTAGACCGTGCTCGCGGCGGTGTTCAGGTCCACCCTCACCTCCACGTCGAAGCGGCCGCGCTCGAGGGCGGGCACCGCGATGAGCTGTCGCCTCTTCCCCGTGGAGCACGTACTCCTGCGCCGCCCCTCCACGACGATCGTGCGCGCGATGGGGTCCACCGAGACACGGTCGAGGAGCGGTGGGCAGGCGCCTCGTGCGGCGCTCTCGACCACCAGCCGGAAGCCCTCTCCCGTGATCGGCTGGAGGATCTCGGAGTAGACCTCACCCTCTCCGACCACAAAGGTGTCGGGGGTCGAAAACCCGTCGAAGAGCGGGATCTGTGTGGTCTCGCTCCAATCGATGCGGTAGCTGGCGAGCTGCCAGGCTCCGGGAGCCAGCCGGCCGACCGACTGAGCGGCCACCTCCACGGGGCCTGCACCGGGAGTCGTGGCCTGTGTCGAGAGGACGAGACGCCGGGGCTGGTCCGACACGACGGTCGGCGGGCCGGGGACCTCGCCTGCGGCGCGTAGCTGCACGAGAACCACCTCGGCCTCGCTCGTGGCGTTCTTCGGCGTGACCAGACCTTCCGCGACCAACTCTCCCTGAGCACTTGCCGGCGCAGACGACGCACCGACGATGACCAGGGCCAGGCACGTGCGACCAACGACGCTCATGCTTCCCTCCTGACGGCATGAAATGTCGCTACAGCATATGCCATGACGACATTTCTTCGCAACGGTGCGACGGAGGGGCGCGAAGCGCCTCCGCCGGCTCAGTCCGGGAGCGCGAACGTGAACAGGGTCGTGCCGCCGCTGATCGCCACGAACTGTCGCCCGTCCACTGCGTAGGCGATGGGGTTCGCGCGGACCGCGCCGCCGGTCTGGAAGTTCCAGAGCGGCTTGCCGCTCTTCGCGTCGAGCGCGAAGAACTGGCCCTCGTTCGTGCCGCCGAAGACCAGGTCGCCGCCGGTGGAGAGCACTCCAGCCCACGGCGGGGTCAGCATCGGCCACTCCCAGGCGAGCTCACCGGTCCGCACCTCGAGCGCACGCACGAAGCCTCTCGCGTCTTCGCCGTCGAGCGCCTGCTCGCCGCCGCCGGTGAAGTACTCCCCGGGCTCGTACTCGACGTCGGTCTTGTAGTAGACGGCGCCCATCTCGCGCGTGGCGACGTAGAAGAGCTCGGTGCGGGGGCTGTAGGAGGGGCTGTACCAGTTGGTCGCACCCTGGAGTGACGGCCAGACCAGGACGCCCTCCTCCGTAGGCTCCGTGTTCGGGAGCACCACCGGCCGCCCCGCCTCGTCGATGCGCTCGGCCCAGGTCTGCTTGGCGTAGGGCTCCGCGCGCAGGAACTGGCCGCCCCTGCGCTCGAGCACGTAGTAGAAGGCGTTGCGATTGGCGGTCACCAGCGTCTTGGTGGGCTGGCCGGCGAGATCCAGATCGACGAGCACGGGCACCTGGTTGGCGTCCCAGTCGTGGGTGTCGTGAGGGGTGTACTGGAAGTGCCAGGCGAGGGTGCCGTCGCCCGCGCGGAGCGCAACCACCGACGACGTGTAGAGGTTGTCGCCCGGTCGCACGTCGCCGTTCCAGTCGGGCCCCGGGTTGCCGACGCCCCAGTACAGGAGATCGAGCTCGGGGTCGTAGCTGCCGGTGATCCAGGTCGCGCCGGCGCCGGTCTTCCAGGAGTCGCCCCCCCAGGTCTCGTTGCCCGGCTCGCCAGGCGCCGGGATCGTGTAGAAGCGCCAGACACGTTCACCAGACTTCGCGTCGTAGGCGTCGACGAAGCCGCGGATGCCTGCCTCACCACCGCTGATGCCCACGATCACCTTGCCGTCGAGGGCGAGCGGCGCCAGCGTGATGGCGTGCCCGGTGTCGTTGTCGGCCACCTGGGTGCGCCAGCGCTCGGCACCCGTCTCCAGATCGAGCGCGTAGAGCCAGGCGTCGGTGGTGCCGACGAAGACGAGATCGTCGAGAGCCGCGACGCCGCGGTTGACGGGGGGAAAGCCGAGCGTCTTGGTGGTTGCCGGGATCTTGGGCTCGAACTTCCAGATCCGTTTGCCGGTGCGCACGTCCAGCGCGGTGACGGTCGAGGGCGGCTCCGTCAGGAGCATCAGCCCGTCGAAGACCACGGGGCTCGTCTCCACGAGACCGGCGTCCGTCTGGTAGGCCCACTCCGCGCGGAGCGTGCCGACATTGGAGGTGTTGATCTGGTCGAGCGGCGAGAAGCGTCGGCCGGCGTAGTCGCCGTTGTAGGTGAGCCAGTCTTCGGGCGTCTCCGCCGCCCGCACCAGTCGGTCGTAGGGGACGCCGCGCGAGGTGACGTCCGACTGGGCCATTGCACCCGTCGCACCGAGGGTGACCAGCAGAAACGAGATCGCGACCAGGCCGCGTGGCCGGCCTGGCACGGCATTCGAGGGGCTGGCTCGCAGCGCCTCCGTCCGGTGTGCCATCACTCTGCACCTTCTTTCGCGATCGCGGTCGGTCCCCGCAGGGACGCCAGGTAGGACACGAGATCGTCGAGCTCCGCCCGATCGAGCGAACGGGCGTAGGAGCGCATGATGGTGCGCTTGCGAAGGCGGTCCAGGCGCTCCAGATCACCCTTGCGGACGCTGTGGAATGCGCCGTTGGCGTCGCGGATCTGCAGGGAGAAGTCGTCCTCGTTGACGCGGAGCCCTTCGAGAGTCGCCCCGTCTGCGAATCGGGCCCGCACGAAGAGATAGTCCTCGGAGATGGTCTCCGCGGGCTTCGTCAGGCTCTCGCGGAGGTGCTCGATGCCACGCATCAGGCCGATACGTGTGAGCTCGGGTCCGATACCGCGGCCGACCCCTTCGAGCACGTGGCAAGCCTCACAGCCGAGGTCGGCGTACAGCGACTCCCCGGCACGCGGGTCACCCGGGAGAGGCTCCGGCTCCACCTGCCCCATGCCCCGCACGTAGGTGACGAGCTCTCGAGTCTGCTTGTCCGACAGCTGCCAGGTGCCTGGCATGCCCGTGCCCGGGATGCCGTTCTGGATGACGCTGAACAGCTCGTCGTCGGTGGCAGCCGACTCCAGCTCCGCGCGGTGAAGCGACGGACCGTCGCCGCCTTTTCCTTCGATTCCGTGGCAGCGTGAGCAGAAGCTCACGAACCAGTCGGCCGGCGTCTGCTGCGCGAGCAGGGCCTCGGCGCTCGGCACGAGCGCGAGGGCCAGCGCAGCAGCGACGTGGCGCAGCGGACGACTCATCGTGGTGCCCCCCAGCGAGTTTTGGTGGTGAGGCTCGATCGTACCGCGCGAGGGTGCGGCGATGCAGGGCCGGTCCGGACGGCCGCGCCGGCCTGCTACTGCGACAGCACGTGCTCACAGGCCGCGTCGGCGGCCTCGAGGAAGAGGTCGATCTCCTCGTCGGTCATCGGCGTCGACAGGGCTCCAAAAAGACCCCGTGCACCCATGAGCATGCCGCGGTGAAGCATGTCGCGTGCGATCTTCGGCAGCACGGGATTGGCCGCGTGCGCCGCGCTCGTGTCGCGGAAGTTCCGGGGTGTCTCGGCGGTCGGGAGCACGGAGAACAGAGACCCGCGGCCCGTCGGCAGGTTCGGGATGTCGTAGCGGCTGAGGAGCTGGCCAAGCTCCAGCCGCACGCGGTCACCCAGTCGATTGAGCTCCGTGAACGCCTCCGGCGTCATGCGCTTCATGGTTTCGTAGCCCGCGACCATGGTGACGGGGTTGCCGTTGTACGTGCCGCCGTGATGCACCTTCTCACCTTCGCGATGGTCGAACACCGCCATGACGTCGGCTCTGCCGGCAACCGCGCCGACGGGGAAGCCGCCGCCGATGATCTTGCCGAGGGCCACGAGGTCGGGCTCGATGCCGTGAAGGTGGCACGCGCCACGGTAGTCGATCCGGAACGACAGCACCTCGTCTGCGATGAGCAGAATGCCGTGCTCCTTCGTGGCCGCGCGAAGGGCCTCCAGGAAGCTCTGCTCGGGGGGCAGCAGGCCGAGCGCCGCGGGGAGCGGGTCGATCACCACCGCAGCGAGGTCGTCACGGTGCTCGTTCAGGATCTCCAGGCAGACCTCGGTGTCGTTGAGGGGCAGCGTGATCACGTCCTCCAGCAGGCTCTGCGCCATGCTCGGCTCGAGCGTGGTCTCGGGCCGTGCCGCGTCGCCCCAGTTGTGCGGCCTCGAGCTGTCGCTGGCCTGGGCGTAGTCGTAGATGCCGTGGTAGCAGCCTTCGAACTTGGCGATCTTGCTGCGACCGGTGGCGGCGCGCGCCGCGCGGATCGAGAGCAGCACGCCCTCGCTGCCCGAGTTCGCGAAGCGGATCTGCTCGATGTATGGAATCCGCTCCACGAGCAGCTCGGCCAGACGCACGTCGTACTCCGTCGGGAGCGAGAACGCGGTGCCGCGGGTGATCACCTGCGCCACGGCCTCGGTCACCTCGGGGTGCGAGTGGCCGAGGATGAGAGACGTGTAGTTGTTCACGAAGTCGATGCGCTCGTCGCCTTCGGCGTCGACGACGCGGCATCCCCGACCCTCCACGGCGTAGGCCGGATACGGATCCATCACCAGCGTGTGTCGGCTGTTGCCGCCGGGCATCACGGCGAGCGCCCGCTCGTACAGCTCGTGCGACTGCGAGTTCGGGGCGAGGTACGAGTCAGTGCGGGTCATGAGGTTCTCCAGGAGGCTCGTTCTCGGGTGCTCCAAGTGTAGAGCGAACGAGCGGTAACTCGCCGCTGGCGAGAGCCTTCTCGTCCCCTGAGTGCATTTTTTCGAAAGTCGATGATCGCTCGCGCGGAGGCCTTGCGTCTGATGCCTGGTGAAGCCAACGACGGCTTCGAACATCGCCGGAGCCACATCGGCTCCGGCTCAAACAAGGCAAGACAAGGGGATTGCAGAATGAAGAATGAACTCAAGATGACTCTGGCGCTCGCTGTGCTGCTGCTCGGTGGCGCAGGCTCCGCCTTCGGATCGACCTTCTGGACCTTCATCCACCAGGAGATCGGCGAGCTGTACCGGGTGGGCCAGTCCGTCAGCTTCGACAAGGCGGAAGTCAACGTGCGAAACCTGTTCAGCGTGGGAGGTGAGCCTCTCGACGCCGGCGAAACGGAGTTCGTGCGTGTCGACGGCTCGATGATCGCCGGCTCTCAGGCGCCTGAGCTGTTGACCAACAACTCGGCCGTGCAGGTGATTCCGGAGGACAAGCCCTACTACGTGCAGTTCCGCTTCGGAACCACGGGTGGGCGTCTGTTCAACATCGCCGCAAATGGTCAGCGTGCGCGCGCCGAGAACGTGTGTGACCTCGACGGCGTCCGGCTCGGGAAGCAGAGCCTCGGCCGCGTCGTGGTCACCGTGGTGCCCAACGACGACACCTGCCAGGGCGGCTACATCTCCCTGCAGACACTCAACGGCTCGATCGACCGTTGGCTCTTCGGCGGCCAGGTCACGCGGATCGACGACATCCTGATGACGCCTTGACGTCCAGGATCGACCGTCGGGCAGGCAGCGGTGCGGCAGACGTCGCGCCGCTGCCTTGCGTTTGGCGTTTCTGGGTCCGCCGTTCCGTAGTGGAAGGTATGGCCCGATGTTCTCAGCCCGAAGTACGGCACCAGATCGCGTCGCAGAGACCTGCCACGGCTCCGGTGACCGACTGGCTCCAGGCGGCAGCGGCTCACGGCCGTGACAGCGAAGCGGGGCGGTCCGCCTGGGAGAACATCAGTGCGTGGTCGTACCGTGAGCTCGAGGTCTTGGCGGAGCGCCGTCTGCGCCGCGAGTTTCGTGGTCTCGATGTCACCCTCGAGCCGGCCTCGCTCGTGAACGAGACCTTCCTTCGGCTCATCCGCAAGGAGATCCCGCTCGCCAACCGGCGGCACTACTTCGCGTTGGTGAGCCGCATCATGCTGCGCGTGCTCATCGACTATCAACGGCGTCGGCGAGCAGCCAAGAGGCAGGTCGACCGCGTTCACGTCACCCTGTCGCGCCTGGCGGACGGCGCCGTGCACTGCGAGCCGGCCGAGCTCGATTCCGTCTTCCGCCGGCTCGATCGACTCGACGCACGCAAGGGCGAAGTGGCTCGGTTGCGCGCGCTCTGGGGTCTGGGAATGACCGAGATTGCGGAGACCCTGAACGTGTCCGAGCCGACCGTTCGACGCGACTGGCGTTTCGCCCGGAACTGGCTGGGCGTGCAACTTCGTCGTGCGCACTGAGGCCGCAGGCACCGCGTCGGCCTTTGACTGGCTGGAGAACCAGTTTCATCGGCTGGCAGCGCTCGGAGAGGCAGAGCGCTGCGCTGAGCTCGATCGACTTCGCGCGCGCACGCCGACGCTCACCAGCGAGTTGGAGAGCCTGCTGCTGAGTGAGCTTCGGGGCGAAGGCCTTCCCGCCGCGACCTGGGCCGGAGCCGCCGAGGGAGGACGCGAGCCCGCCGACGCTCACCGCCACATCGGGCCGTACCGCCTCGAGCGCGAGATCGGGCGAGGCGGAATGGGAGTCGTGTACGAGGCCGAGCAGAGCGCTCCTCTGCGGCGAAGGGTGGCGGTCAAGGTGCTGTCCGGAGCCTGGAGCGCCCTGCAGCTCCAGCGCTTCGAGAGCGAGCGGCTCACGCTGGCGCGGATGAGCCACCCGAACGTGGCGGCGGTCTACGACGCCGGGAGCACCTCGTCTGGCTGCCCCTTCTTCGTCATGGAGCTCGTCGACGGGACACCGATCACGCACGCAGCGGACGCCTGTCGAGCGGACATCGAGCAGCGGCTGCACCTGTTCTGTGAGGTCTGCCTGGGTGTCGAGCACGCGCACAGCAAAGGTGTCATTCATCGAGACCTCAAGCCGACGAATGTCCTGGCGTCTGTGGAGTGCGGTGGCCCCCGCGTGAAGGTGATCGACTTCGGCATCGCCAAGGACCTGCGCGAGGCTGCGTGCGCCGAGCTGACCGTCGCCGGCGAGGCTCTGGGCACGCCGTCCTACATGAGTCCGGAACAGGCGGGCGGTGGCGAGCTCGATACGCGTTCCGACATCTACTCGCTGGGCGTTCTTCTTCACGAGCTGCTCACCGGCTGGCTGCCGCAGGGCCCGGCCGCGGGTCCTCGAAGAGCCAGTCGAGACTTGGCGGCCAACGAGAGCTCGACGGATGTCGCGCGGCTTCGTCGAACGAGCGTGCAGCGCTTGGCTTCGAGACTGGAGGGGGATCTCGATTGGATTCTCCTGAAGGCCTTGGCGCACCAACCTGACGATCGGTACTCGACGGTCGCAGAGCTCCGCAATGACGTCGAGAGGCACCTGGCCGCGCTGCCGGTGAGCGCTCGCCCGCCGTCGCTGCGTGATCGAGCCTTCAAGCTCGCGCGCCGCAATCGTCTGGCGAGTGGCCTCGTCGGTGTGCTGGCGCTGACGGTCGCTGCTGGTCTTGTCTTCGCCCTGGTGAGTCTCGAGCGCACGCGGGCCGCAGAGCGCGTGGCGCAGTCCGAGGCGAGAACGGCGGAGCAGGTCACGGAGCTTCTCGTGGGGCTCTTTCGCGCCAATCTGCCGGAGGCGGCCAAAGGTCGCGAGCTCAGCGCCAAGGAGGTGCTGGAGCGGGGGCGTGCACAGGCGAAGGACCAGCTCGCCGAGTCACCCCTGCTCCGAGCACGACTCCTGCGCACGCTGTCGGAGGTCTACGGCAACCTCGGAGACTTCGCCGCGGCGCGCGCAGCCGCCGAGGAGTCGGTCCAGGCGTCGCGCACGCTCCAGGACGACGGCGCCGACCTGGCCGAGAGCCTCCGACGCCTCGGCTGGGTGCTTCGACGGCTGGACGAGGACGAGCTCGCTGAGAGCACCTATCGCGAGGCGTTGGCTCTCACCGAGCGACTTCATGGTGAGGACGAGCGCACGGCCGCCGTGCTCAACGAGCTCGGCTTGACGCTCAAGTACGGGGCGCCGGCGGAGGCTTTGAAGCTCCTGCAACGGGCGCGGCGCATTGACCTGGAGGCGGGTGGCACGGAGGGCACCGGCATCCTGCTCTCGAACATCGGCTCCCTTCAGATGCAGTTGCGCGACTTCTCTGCAGCGCTCGCAGCGTTCGAGGAGGCCGCGCCTGCGGTGCGAATGCAGTTCGGCGACGACGATCCGCGTGTCGCGACAATGCATGCGAATCGCGCACTCGCTCTCACCTTCCTCGGCCGCTATCCCGAAGCGGAAACGGCTCTCACCGCGGCCCTCGAGCTTCACCGCAAGCTGCTGGGTGACTCCCACCCTGGTGTTGGCCAGGACCTGCTCGAGCTGGCGCGTGTCGCTCTCAGGAGCGGACGCTTGAAGACTGCCCTGGACCGCGCTGGCAACGCCGTGGAGGTGCTCGACGCCGCACTCGGCACCGAACATTCACTCACTCGCTTGGCCCGCACGATTCGCGCGGAGGCACTCGTGCTGTCTGGCGCGACCGAAGAAGCCCGCCGCGATCTCGATCTCGTGTTGAACGGTCCGTTGGACTCGGATCGCCAGCGCAGCGCGGTTGCATCTGCGCAGCTGACCCTCGCTGGAATCGAACGGCTCGAGGGCGACGCGGGTCGTGCTCTCGAGCTGGCACAGCGCTCTCTGGACTCGGCCCGACGGAGGAGCGACACGCTCCAAGTGGAGGGAGCGCTCTGGAGCCGCGCGCAGACGCTCGCGCACGCTCGTCGACCGGCGGCGCCGGTTGCCTACCGGGAGGCTCTCGAGGCGACCGGCCGGTTGGCGCGCGGTGCGGAGGTGGCGCTCCAGCAGGCGCGTTACTTTGCCCTGTGGGGCTGTCCCCAGCGATCGCTCGAGCTTCTGGAGCGGAGTGTCGATCTGGGGCTGCGAACCGCAGTTCCCCGGTTCGAGGGGGCCTTGTCGGAGGTCCGTCGCTCGCCCCGGTTCGACGACATCGCCCGGAACCTGGGCGACGGCGGGCGCCCACCGGTGCGAACAGGCCCGATCGTCTTCCCCGCGGATGCGACGCACTGCGCGTCCGTCGACTGAGTCCACCTGCGTCGCTGCCCGGGGTAGACCGGACACGTGTCACCAGGGTGGAGTGGCTCCCTGTCAGCGGCGGGCCGCCATGAGGCGCTTCCAGAGCTCGCGGTTGAAGCCGGGCTCCGGGTCGGCACCCAGCCGAGTGACCACGAGATCGAGGCTCGGGACCACGTAGCACTTGCGACCCAGAGCTCCCTGGGCGGCGAAGGTGTCGGGCGGCGCGCCGGGAAACTGCACGACGCGCTCTGCGTCGTTGCTGCGCCGGCCTTCTCGGTTGATCCAGAAGAGCCAGCCGTAGGCCGGGTTGTCCTTCTGGCTCGGCTGGGTGGCGCGCTCCAGGAAGTCGGCGGCGATCAGCTGGGATTCGCCCCAGCGGCCGCCGCGCTGTAGAAGCAGACCGAAGCGCGCGAGGTCGAGAGCGGTCGTCGCGAAACCGACGGAGTTCGCGTCCTGCTGGGCCGAGAGCCAGGGGCGCGGCGCCCACCTGCTGTGCGACATTCCGATGGGCTCGGTCAGCCACGTCTTCGTGAGCTCGTCGCGACTCAGCCCGGTCGCCTTCTCCAGCAACGGGAGGAGGAGCGAGTAGACCCTGGTGTTGTAGCGCCATCTGGTGCCGGCCGGAGCCTCGAAGGTGCGGTCCTGGCGTAGCCCGCTGCTCATCGACAGGAGATGCTCGATGCGGATGGCCTCCTCCTGGCTCGGCGTGGCCTCGGACCACCCAGTGCCGAGATACTTCGAGACGGGGTCTTCCACCGCGAGCAGGCCTTGGCCCACCGCCACGCCGACCAGGAACGACGTGATGCCCTTCTGTACGGAGGCGACGTCTTCGACGGGGCGCCCGCTGCCGTCTTTGCCCACGACGCCACGCGCGTACCGGGGTGGGGCGTCTGCAACGTCCCAGGTCTCGTCCACGACGACGCGGCCGCGGTGAAGGACGACGAAGCTGCTGGACCTTTGCGCGCGGGCGTATGCGACGGCCTCGTCGAGCTTCGCCGCGTCGAAGCCGGCGTCGGCCGGCGACGTGGTCTCCCAGCTTCCCTGGACCTGTGGAACGTAGGGTGTCTCGGCGGCGGCGACGGTCGCCAGCAGAGCCAGGGTTGCGGCGCAAGCCAAACCAGGGGCTACGACGAGACTCCGACGATTCGCGGCGGGGCTTTGAGCCATGGGAACCTCCAGAGGTTGAGGTCCGATGCTGACACGTTCGCGTGGGCAGCGAGCGTGGCTGGAACCCGCGACGCTGGAGAGAGTCCAAGGAGAGGTGGCACGTCACGTTTCTGGAATCCGGAGACCGTCATGAAGATCCAACGCAGATCCGCGGCGCACAGACCGTTCTTCGCGCGCACGCCGCGCTCGTTCACCTCCTTTCTTCTCGTGCGTCTCAGTCAGGCGTTTGCTGTGGTCGTGCTCGCCGCCGCCGCACTGCTCGGGTACTCCGGCTTTGCGGGCCCTGCCGCTGAGACGCAGGAGATCGATCCACGGGCCGCGGTCGAAGGTGCGGTGACGGAAGATCCACCCGCGGAAGCTCCTTAGGCCTCGCTCCCCGCGACTCGCGGCTCTCGAGGACGGGCCACGCGCCACAGGGTAGATTGGGCGGACCCCGTCACTGACAAGGAGCCGCCATGTCCCGGACCCTCGATCGCCGTCGTTTCCTGGCCCTCGGAGCCTCGATCCCGGTCTCCGCTTATCTGGGCGGTTGTGCGCCCGCGACCACCGCCGACCCCGAGGTGGCGGCCCGTACTGCGGGCGAGCTGGCGCGCCTGGATGCCCTCGGGCAGGCCGAGCTCTTCAAGGCCGGGGAGGTCACGGCGCTCGACCTCGTCGAGGCGGCGATCGAGCGCATCCAAAGCCATGACGCAGCGCTCAACTGCGTGGTGCACGAGGCGTTCGACCACGCGCGTGCGGCGGCCGAGGCCGCCAGCCCAGACGACGGGCCCTTCGCCGGCGTGCCGTATCTCCTCAAGTGCCTGGAGGCGCGCGAGGGGATGCCGCTCACCATGGGCTCGCGCTCCCTGGCCGACAACGTCGCCGAGCAGTCGGCCCCGGTCACCCTCGCTGCCGAAGCCGCGGGGCTCATCTACCTCGGCAACTCCAGCTCTCCCGAGTTTGGCCTCATCGCGAGCACGGCGCCCACGCTGTATGGCGCCTGCAACAACCCTTGGGACCTCGAGCGCAGCCCGGCCGGCTCGAGCGGCGGCTCCGCCGCCCTGGTGGCGGCCGGAGTGGTGCCTGTCGCCACCGCCGACGACGGCGGCGGCTCGATCCGACTGCCTGCGGGAACCTGCGGCACGGTGGGGATCAAGTGCTCGCGCAGCCGGGAGGTTGGCCACGAACAGCAGTTCCTGGTGAACACGGGCTGCGAATCGCGCTCCATGCGCGACACGGCGGCTTTCATCGACGCCATCGAGAACAAGGCGCACCCCGAGCTCGAGCCGGTGGGCCGCGTCGAAGGTCCCGGACAGGCGCGCCTGCGCGTTGCCTTCACCGCCCAGGGGAACGACACTGCGCACGCACCCGATCCGGAGGTGGCCGCCAAGGTCGTGGAGACGGCGGCGCTGCTCGAGAGTCTCGGGCACACGGTGGAAGAGGCGCGGTTCGAGGTGGACGGCGCCGCGATGCGTGACCACTTCATGGCGCTCTGGAGCTCCGGGGCGGCCGCAACCGTGGCACAGACGCGTGAGCAGCTGGGGCGCGAGCCGGACGAGCGCGAGTTCGAGGCGTGGACCTTCGGCCTCGCCCGCGAGGCAGCGGCATTGCCGAGCGAGGCGATGCCGCAGGCCATGGCGTACATCGAAGAGCTGCGCAAGAGCTGGGAGGCCTGGTTCGAGACCTACGATCTCACCCTCACGCCCGTGACGCAGACGCCCGCGCAGCTCACCTCGGTGCAGGACCCGCGGCGCGAAGACTACGACCAGCTGCGTTCGGAGGTGTGGGCGTGGGTGAACTACACGCCGCTGCACAACCTGGTCGGCGCTCCGTCGATGAGCGTGCCTCTGCACCAGTCGAGCTCCGGTCTGCCGATCGGCATGCTCTTCTCCGGGGCGTGGGGCAGCGATCGACGCATTCTGGAGCTCGGCTTCGAGCTGGAGCAGGCGATCCCGTGGGCGGACCGGTGGCCCGGGCACGCGGCGATCAGCTGAACCGGAGTCCGCGCCGCTGATGGTCGAAATGCAGGCCCCGGAGCCGGGGCCGAGAGACTACGCCCAGGTCGGAGCCGTGCTGGCCGCCGTTCTGGCGGGTCTCTCCTGGCTCTCGTGGGGAGAGTCCGTGTCGCGCGCAAGCGACGAGCTGCTCGCCCCGCTGTTCGTGATGCTGGGCCTGGTCGCCGTCGTCTGGCTCCTGATGGTGGCGGCGCGCAACGTCTCCATTCTGCGCGGGGTGGCCTCGTCGGAGTACTTCCGGGGCTATGCGGGCGAGCTGCCGCCGGAGCACGTCGAGCGCCCCGCGCGCGCCTTCAACAACCTCATGCAGGTGCCGACGCTGTTCTACGCAGGCGTGGCGGTTGCGCTCGCGCTGGATGTCGTCACGGACCAGCTCGTGGTGCTGGCCTGGGCGTTCGTCGCCCTCCGCATCCTCCACGCGGGCTTCTACATCCTCTTCAACCTGGTGAAGTGGCGCTTCTGCCTGTGGATGTCGGGCTGCCTGGCGCTCGTCTTCTTCTGGGTCGAGATCGCGCGCGTCAGCTGAAGACCTGCGGCCCTGCACACTGGCGCCCTGTCGAAGCTGAGGCCCTAGCCTCGACCACATCCTGTACGGCGCCTTCAACGATGGTCTGCTGGTCCGCTACGACCGTTTCCTCGTGCTCCTGACCCGCGCGGCTCTTTGACCGTCGGCCGCATCACTCTGCCCCTGCGGGCGCAGCAGGGGCCGGTCCGCGACGAAGTGGAGGTGATCGGCAACCTCGAGGTGGGCGAAATGCGCGAGTCGCCCACCGCCTCGCGGCGTCTACCAGCCGCCGAAGCGGGGCCACTCTGCGACGACGCGGTTCCCCTGCAGCACGAGATAGCGGTCGAACTGCGCGGCGGTCGCGCAGGCGTGGTTGGGCAGGACGCGCAGCCGACGGCCCACGGGGAAGGCGTCGAAGTCGATCGGCTGGCCGGTCCGCGAGGTGACGATCCCGTGCTCCTGGTTGGCGCCCTGCACGATCAGGTCACCCGCGAGCGGTGTGCCGTCCAGGCCGCAGACCAGGCCGTAGCCCTGGTCGACCGTCTGCTCCTGGGTGGAGCGATCGCCCGAGAGCGCCATCCAGCCGGAGTCGGTGAGCAGCCAGTTCTTGTCGCGCTGCCAGCCGATCACGCTGGTCAGCACGCTCAGAGCGATGTCGTCCAAGGAGCACACGCCGAGGCCGGCCTGGAAGAGATCCTGGAAGACGTAGACGCCGGCCCGCACTTCGCTGACGCCTTCGAAGCTCTCGGCAAACGTGGCGGTGGGGGTGGAGCCGACGCTCACGCCCGGGCACGGGATGCCGGCGGCGCGAATGCGCTCGGCCGCTGCCACGGAGAGATGCCGCTCCTGCTCCGCCAGCGCCCGAATGGCACCGACGCTCCCGCACTCGTAGGACTCGCCGGCGTGCGTGAGCACTCCGGCGAGCATGGTGCCCTCCGACGCGTGGAGGGCCGTTGCGATCTCCAGCAGCTCCGGTGCGTCCGGCGCAACTCCCGATCGGTGACCGTCCGTGTCGAGCTCGATCCAGCACTCGAACGTCGCTTCGAGCTCGCGTCCGCGCGTGGCGACGGCCTGCGCCGTGGGTGCCGCGTCGAGGAGAACCCCTACGCGGCCCCCCCGGGCCATCAACTCCGCGACCTCTTCGAGCTTGTGCGGCGTGATGCCGACCGCATACAGCAGATCGCGGAATCCGGCGCCTGAGAACTGCTGGGCCTCGCGCAGCGTCGACACGCAGACCGGAGCCGAGCCGCCCGTGATGCGGCGCGCCACGTCGGGCGACTTGCAGGTCTTGAGGTGGGGCCTGAGCGACGAGCCCAGACCCTCGACGTGGGAGCGCATGCGCTCGATGTTGCCCATCATCCGCTCCTTGTCGAGGAGCAGGCAGGGAGTCGAGAGCTCGTCGAGGGAGCGCCACGAGGGGTCGGACATCGTGGGGGTGAGCCTACCCGGCGCTCGGGTGCGCGCCGCGGTTCCGTTCGGGACTCAGAGCACGACGAACCAGATGACCAGGCAGCTCATCACGATCTCGAACAGGAGGATCGCCCAGAGGGTGAGTCGGACGAGCGTGCTCGGGCGGATGCGCGGGTCCATGACGTTGCGGTGCAGCCACAGAACAGCGCCCGTCTGGATCGGCAGGAAAAGTGCCGCGGTCAGGGCGCCGATGGTCACCAGCAGGACGGGGTTCTGGATGGTCAGGTAGAAGACGAACGCAACCATCGGGGCAAACGTGCACCATAGGCGAATGATCCTCTTGCGCAGGTCGAGGCGGCCCCTCTCGAAGAAGCCGAACTCGATGAGCAGGTCGGAGATGTAGCGCGCCTGGCCACCGAAGCTCGACAGCGTGGTCGAGAAGAGGATGCAGAAGGCGCCGATTCCGAACAGCCAGACGGCCCATCCGCCGAGGGTCTCCGTGAACATGTTCGACAGCGCGGAGATCGTTTCCTGCCCCTGCGGCCGCTCGCCGAGCGCGTGCAGCACACCGGCACCCAGCACGTAAAAGGGGATCGTGGCGCACGTGAGGATGATGAGCGTCGCCCAGACGTCGGCCTGGAGCACCTTCACCCAGCCCCTGGCACGGTCCTCCCAGCCCGGCTCGTTGGCCGGGCCGATCTTGCTCGGGTAGCCCTTCTCGACGCACCAGAAGGTGTAGTGCGTGATCTCCCCCGAGTTGACGCCCGTGTAGCCGTACACCGACAGAGCGAGCACCAGCACGGCGGCCGCAGGCAGCTCGAACTGGAAGCCCGAGACGAAGTCGGCCCGCGTCATGCCGTACTCGGTGAACTGCATCGTGATGGCGCACACCAGCGTCGCGAAGGTGAACGTCATCACGAGGGCGAGCATCGCGCGCTCGAGCACCCTGTAGGAGCCGGAGATCAGCAGGCCGATCGCCACTGCGGCGACCAGCCCGGTGGCGACCGTCGAAGGCACGCTCGGAACGAGGAGGTTGAACGACTGTCCCGCGCCCCCGACGATGCCGCCGAGCCCCATGATGCCGGGGATCTGTGCGAGGGCGGCCAGGTAAAGCGGCCACGCCACCTTCTTGCCGATGGCGGGCAGCTTGCCGGGGAGGCGGTTGATGGCGCGGAGGTAGGTGTCGCCGCTCACGATGACGTAACGGGCGATCTCGGCCTGGGTCAGCGACTTCACCCAACAGGACAGCAGGACCCACCAGAAGAGCACGAAGCCCGCGGCCGCGCCGAGGCTCGCGGTGAGGATGATCTCGCCGGAGCCGACGATGGCTCCCGAGATGATGATGCTCGGTCCGAGGTGCCGGACGCGCTGCGCCCACGTGGTGGGTGGTGGTGCCGCCTCACCTGCGCGCACGGTGTACGGATCGTGGGCGGTGCCCTCAGCCATACGCAGACCTCTCGCCGTTCTGTTTCAGGGGGAACGGCCGCCATCATGCAGGACCGCGCGGCCCGCGGTCAAAGCTGCGCGCGGACGTAGGGTGCTGGACGCCGCGGCGCCTGCACGCTCCGATCGCTTGGATCCTCAGCGGGTAGCCGGTGGCTGGCTTTCGAACGCGAGCTCGAGCCCCCCTTGGCGTCCGAACCGCGTGCGGAGGACGAGCCCGTCGTCGCTCGTCTCGATCTCGGCCTCCACCAGACCGCGTGGGGTGACGAGCACGGCGCGCTGCGCAGCGAGCGCAACCACGGAAACCTCCTCCACGGCGTCCCGCTTGAAGAACTCCTGCACTTTCTCGGGGAGCGCCAGGCGGCCGAGCGGCCCGTCCAGGTCGAGCGTGGCCTGGACGGGGTCGTCGCCGAAGGTGCCGGAACCGGCGAAGCTTCCCCGACCGAGACCCGCGTCGGGTGGCCCGCCGCGCCACGCGTCGAGGAGCAACATGGCCGTAGTCTCGATGCTGGACGACCATTGGGCGTTCACCATCACCGAGATGGCGCGACGTTCGCTCGGATAGAGCACGAGCACACTCCGAGCTCCGCCCATGGAGCCGGCGTGATGGGTGATGCGCCGCCCCTGTGCGTCTTCACCGACGCGCCAGCCGATTCCGACGCCGGTGCTCTCGCCTGCGACGTCGAGCGGGGTCCACATCTCCTCGATCGTCTCGGGCTTCAGGAAGGGGCTGGAGGGGTCGGGCTCGAGGTAGGCGCGTGCGAGGCGGACGAGGTCGGTCGGCGTCGACACGAGACCGCCGCCGGCCCACTTGTAGCTCGGGTCTTCGACGACCAGAGCGGGTGCCGCGCGGCGCGCGAGCATCATGTACAGGCTCGACATCTCAGGGTGCGGCTCCGCGCGCAGGTCGGGGCCGCTGGCACTCATGCCCAACGGCTCGAAGACCTCTCCTTGCAGGACGTCGAGGAACGGCTTCCCGGCGGCCGCTTCCATGGCCGCCGACAGCAGGGTGTAGCCATGGGTGGAGTACTGGTACTGCTCCCCCGGCTTGCCCTTGCGCGGGCTCTCGGCGAATGTCGCGAGCGACTCGGTCACACTCTCGTAGTGGTGCCTGCGGTCGATCTTGTCGGCGCCCTGGTAGTGCGCGATGCCTGCGAGGTGGCCGGCGAGACGGCGGGGCGTGATGCCGTCGAGCTCCGGGAAGTCGAGTCCGAGGGTCGTCAGCTCGGTGTCGAAGTCGAGCGCGCCGTCGTCGACCAGGCGACCGAGCGCACTCACGGTCAGCAGCTTCGACACCGACGCCGCGCGGAAGCGGGTCTGCGGGGTCACCGGGGTCTTCGTGTCGACGTCCGCGTAGCCGTAGCCCCGCTGCAGGACGATCTCGCCGTCTTCGAGGATGGCGATCGACATGCCGGGGAGGCCCGCAACCTGGAGAAGCTCTTCGGCCAGCCGGTCGACGCGGCCTTCGGGACTGGAGGCACCCGCGAGCGTGAGCGGCAGGGTCAGGGAGAAAGCGAGCGCGGCGCACGAGGCACGCACGCCCGAGGCGAAGCATGGAGTGTGCATGCCTCCCTTTACGCTTCGGGCTGGCACCTGTTTCGCCCGTTGGTCCTGCGAGCGAGCTGCGCGTGGCCAGGTAGCATCCCGGCATGATCAAGATCTACGGACGCCACACGTCGGGCAACGTCATGTTGCCGCTCTGGGCCCTCGACGAGATGGGGGTCGAGTACGAGCGCATCGATCTCGGCGGCGAGTTCGGCGGCAACGACGACCCCGAGTACCGAGCGAAGAACCCCAACGGCCTGATCCCGACGCTCGAGGACGACGGCCTCGTGCTCTGGGAGTCGGGTGCGATCACGCGGTACCTGGCCGCGAGGTACGGCGAAGGGAGCCTCTGTCCAGTAGATCCGCAGACGCGGGCGCTCGCCGACCAGTGGATGGACTGGAAGAACACCACGGTCATGCCGATGATGTTCCCGATCTTCTGGGGGCTCGTGCGCACCCCGGCGGCGGAGCGCAACCAGAAGGCCATCGACGCCGCGATCCAGCGGGGGCACGGCATCTGGGGGCTGCTCGACGCGCATCTGGCTACACACGACTACGTCGCCGGCGCCGAGCTCACCATGGGTGACATCCCTCTGGGTCCGCAGGTCCATCGGTGGTACTCCCTCGTGTCGGATGCTCCGGAGATGCCCCACTTGTACGCCTGGTACGAGCGACTGAAGGAGCGTCCCGCGTTCCAGAAGCACGTGCTGATTCCGATCGTCTAGCCGTCGGAGTCGGCCCGAACTGCGGAATCCGTGTGGTGTTTGCCTCCGAATCGTGAAGAATGTCCGCTGCGATGGAAACCGTCACGATCCGCGTCTACTACGACTTCGCGTCCACGCTCTGCTACGTGGCGCACCGGGTCCTGACGAGCATCGAGCCGCAGATCGAGGAGCTCGGCGTGCAGCTCGAGTGGGTCCCGATCGACCTCACGATGGCGGCACCCTGGGACCGCGGAGACTCGTTCACGGACGAGGTCCGGACCGCCGTGCACAACACGGGGCTCACGCTGGGGATCGAGGTGGAGATGCCCGACCCGTGGCTCGACTCGCGCCCCGCCTCGCACGTGGCCCTCAAGGCGGAGTCGTTCCAGGCCGAGGCCCTCTGGCGCAAGGCGGTGTTCGACTCGATCTTCGAGAAGCGCACGCCGCAGCTCACGCCGGAGATGGAGTCGTACGCCGAAGAGTTGATGGGGCCGGATGCGCTTCCGCCCGAAGGCGACTTCGAGCTGGTGGAGCGCTGCACCCAGGACGCGCTCGCCCTGGGCGTGAGTGGTGTGCCGACGATGATCCTCGATCACTGGATGTTCGGCGGCGTCTACGACGGCGAGTCGATGCTCAAGGTCATCGAGGAGCTCGCCGACCGTTTCCGCGCGCAGGGTCAGAGCGACGTCAACTGAGCCGCTGACTCCAGGCCATTTGCATCGAGGGCACGGCGCACGGGTGAGTGCGCGCGGGTTCTTGGGACGAGTTGCGCTTCAGGAGATCTCCGAATGAATTAGGATTTCGTTTCTACGAATTCTTTAGGAGTTTCTCCATGTGGCGTCTTTTCGCGTCCCGCAGCTCGTCTCTGGCCGTCCTGGTCGCGACCTTGGCGGGTGTGCTCGCCGGTGCAACGGCCGCTCCGGCGCAGACCGAGGTGCTCACGCCCGCCCAGTGGGAGGCCGATCTCGACGCCCTCGTGGCGCACGTACGGAACGTGCACCGCAAGCCATTCCACACGCTTTCGGAAGCCGAGTTCGAGACCAGGGTTCGCGACCTGCGCGAGCGCCTCGGCGACCTACCTCCGCGCTCCATCGTGCTCCGCATGGCGCGCCTCGTCAGCGCAATCGGCGACGGACACACGCGATTGAGCCTGCCGCTCGACACCAACCACCTGGGCTACCGCCTTCAGCATCGCCGCGACCCGCCGCCCCATCCGGCCGTGCCGCGCTTCGGAGTGCTGCCGCTCCGGTTCCGCCTTCTCGCGGATGGCGTGTACGTGGTTGCAACGGTGCGGGCAGAGGACCTGCTGGGCGCACGTCTCGTCCGTGTCGGGGAGGCTTCGACCGAAGACGCGGTGCGGGCCGTGGAGCCGTGGATGCCGGCCGACACGCCGAGTGGCCGTCGACACACGGCGGTCCTCCATCTCGCCGTGCCGGCACTCCTGGTCGAGGCGGGTGTGGTGGCAGCTGAAAGGCGAGTGCCGCTGACCTTCGAGCTCGAAGACGGCACCACGGCGACCCGGCAGGTGACACCTCTCGACCCGGCGGCGCAGCCGACCTGGACGAGTCTCTCCACGTCACCCGAGCCAGCCGAAGGTCCGTTCGAGATCCGCTCCCTGCAAGACGCCGACGCGCTGCTGGTGCGCCTCGACGAGGTGCAGGACCAGGTTCCCGGAACGACGTTGGGGCAGTTCGGGCGGGAGCTCGCCGCAGCGCTCGAGGCCCGGAAGCCGCAGAAGGTGCTGCTCGATCTGCGCGCCAATCACGGCGGCAACTCGACGCTGTCGCGCGCGATCGTGCTGCCGCTCGTGCGTTGGGAGGGCTCGTCGACCTACGGACGTCTCTACACGCTGGTCGGCCCGGAGACCTTCTCGGCGGCGGTCGACATGATGGGCGACCTCGAGCAGTGGACCCAGAACATCACGGTGGGATCGGAGCCCGGGAGCGGTCCCACGTCCTACTCCGATGCCGACCGGGAAGAGCTGCCGGAGAGTGGCCTGGTGGTGCGGGTGTCGACCTCCTACCGGGTCGCCTGGACGGGCGGCGAGCAGCGGACTCGCTACGAGATCGACCTCCCGATGCAGCAGGACATCGGGTCGCTCCGTGGCGGGCGGGACGCGGTGGTCGAGCATGCGCTGTCGCACGTTGCCGGGGCGGACCTGGCGGCGCAGATGGTGCGGGCGCACCAGAACGGCGGCATCAACAGCGCACTTTTTGTCGGCTTCCGCAGCCGCACCGACCCGAGGACGGCGGATGCGAGCACGGAAGACGCCATGAACCGCCTCGGCTGGCACCTCCTCGAGGCAGAGGAGGACCGCTTTGCGGCGGGTGTCTTCCTCTTCAATCGCGAGAACTACCCGGAGTCGGTGGAGGCGCACCGTGGGGAAGCCGAGGCCCGCCTCCGGCTGGGGGCCCTCGACGAGGCGCAGCGCCTCGTCGAGGCGGCGCTCGAGCTCGAGCCCACTTCGGCGGAGCTGAAGGCGCTCCGGGCCCGGATGGCCCAGGAATCGGGGGCCATAGAGCCCTAGTTCCAGTTATTTCAGTCTTGACTGAAATAACGAAACGGTCTATCCTGGCCGGATGGACACCCTCGACCCTCTCGCGCAGTTCATCGAAGACCTCGGCCTCTCGGTCGAAGAAGACGGCATGCCGCGGATCGCGGGCCGGATGCTGGGCCTGCTCATCGTGCAGGAAGGCCCCTTCCAGTTCGACGAGATCGCCGACCAGCTGCAGGTGAGCCGCGGCAGCGTCAGCACCAACGCTCGCCTCCTCGAACAGCTCGGCATGATCGAGCGCTTCACGCTCCCCGGTGAGCGGAGGGACCTCTTCCGTCTCAGCGAAGACATTCATGGCCGTCTGCTCGAGAAGAACCTGCGTCGCCTCGAGGGGCGTCTCAGGGTGGTCGACCGTTGCCTGGAGCGCCTCGGCGAAGGGCAGGGAGCGGCGCGGGAGCGTCTCGAGGACATGCTTCGCTTCAATCGTCTGGCCTCCGAGAGCACACAGCGCTTCCTCGACTCCTGGCGCCGGGGCGACGAGTCACTCGACGAGAGCGAAACGCTGCCCGCGAAAGAGCAGGCGGCATCATGAGCCTCGGCGAGCGCTCTCCCCACGACCACGCCGTCGCGACCTCTTCGGCAGACGTCAACCCCACGAGCCCCGACGTCGCAGGCGCGACCCATGCGTCGGAACCTCCGGCACGGCGCGGATGGGTGCGCCGAAACGCCTGGTGGCTCGCGGTGCTCAGCGTGGTCGCTGCGATTCTGACGTGGCGCGCCACCTCTGGCGGCTCTGCGCAGCGCGGCTTCGCGCCCCCCGCCGCAAGCACCCCGGTGCGCGCCGCAGCGGCGACCATCGGCAACCTGGACCTGATGTCCACCTACCCGGGCGAGATCGTGGGTGAGGTGGCCGACATCGCGCCCGAGGTGTCCGGCGTCCTGCGACAGATCAACGTGCGCATCGGCGATCGGGTGCAGCAGGGTCAGACGCTGGCGGTCATCGACGACGTCAACCTGCGGAACCAGGCGCAGGAGGCAGGCGGCCAGCTGGGTGTCGCCGAGGCGAACGAGCGCCGTGCCCAGGCCGAGCTCCTGAGCGCCACCGCGGAGCACGTTCGGGCGAGCGAGCTCATGGAGCAGCGCCTGCTGAGCGAGCAGGAGTTCGACCGCATCGAGGCGACGCTCGCCACCCAGCAGGCCAACGTGGCGGCATCGAAGGCGCAATCGCAGCAGGCGCGCGCCCGGCTACGCCTCCTCGAACAGCAGCTGTCCGACTCCCGCGTCGTGGCTCCTTTCGCGGGAACGGTGTCCGACCGGTACGTCGATCGGGGCACCCTCGTGCAGCCGGGGACACCCCTTATCCGGCTCGTGCAGGACACGGAGCTGCACGTGCAGTTCCGCGTGCCGGAGCGCGATCTGGGCAACGTCCGCGTCGGTGTGCCGTTCGCGTCCACGACGGTTGCGACGCGCGACCAGACCTTCGGCGGCGTCGTCGAGAGAGTGGCCGGTGAGGTCTCGCGCACCGACCGCACGGCCATCGTGGAAGGTCGGCTCCACGAGGTCAGCGACGTGCTCAAGCCCGGGATGTACGCGGAGGTCCGCGTGCAGCTCGAAGAGGTGATCGACAGCATCCTCGTGAGCTCGCAGGCGGTGGTCGAGCGGGTCGCGGCCGACGGCAAGGAGTCGGTGGGTGTCTTCGTGCTCTACGACGCTCCCGACGCCACCGACGAGGAGACACGCACCGCCGTCTGGGTCGACGTCGACGTGCTGGGCAGCAGCGAAGGGCGGACCGCCGTGCGCGGCAACCTGCGCGAGAACGACATGGTGCTCACCATGGGGCATGCGGACCTGCGCGACGGAGCCATCGTTCGCGTGGTCCAGGTGGAACAGGTGGACGGCCGTCCCGGCGCGGCGGGAGGAGTGAGCTGATGAACCTCTCGAGCACAGCGGCACGCCGGCCGGTCGGCACGGCGATGCTCTACTTCAGCGTGCTGGTGGTTGGGGTCGTCGCCTCCCGCCAGCTGGCGGTCGACCTCATGCCCAAGGCCGACATGCCGCAGGTGTCGGTGTCGACCGTCTACGACGGGGTGGCACCGGAAGAGATCGAGACCCTGATCACGCGTCCGATCGAGCGCTCGCTCTCCACCATCGACGGCTTGGAGCAGCTCAACTCCACGAGCTCGGAGGGCATGTCCCGCG
The DNA here is from genome assembly GCA_965223385.1 of Candidatus Multivoraceae bacterium. GTDB lineage: Bacteria > Acidobacteriota > Thermoanaerobaculia > Multivoradales > Multivoraceae > JBCCLJ01. Next base: position 789,026 of record CBDCWR010000007.1, read on the forward strand.
TGTCGGCTCGCTTCTCGTGGGGCAAAGATCTCGACGAGGTGGTCAACGACATCCGTGAGCAGCTCGACCGCGTGCGCCAGATGCTGCCCGAGGACGCCGAGCCACCGTCGGTCTTCAAGTTCAACCTCTCCGACATGCCCATCGCCCAGCTCGGTCTCTCCGGCTCCGGCGACGTGCGGCGGGTGCGCTATCTCGCCGACGAGGTCATCAGCAGGCGCCTGGAGCGCGTTCCGGGTGTCGCCAGTGCCGGCGCCATGGGAGGCCGTGAGCGTGAGATCCAGGTGCTCCTCGACCAGAGCCGGCTGTCGGCGCTGGGGGTCACCCCGCGAGAGGTGAGCAGTGCACTCGCCAGCGAGAACCGCAACGTGTCGGCGGGCGACATGCTCGAGACGAACAAAGAGGTGCTCGTGCGCACCCTCGGCGAGTACACGAGCGTGGAGGACATCGCCGACGTGGTGGTGGCCACGCGCGACGGTCGCTCGATCTTCGTGCGCGACGTGGGTGAGGTGCGCGACGGCTTCCGCGAGCTCAAGAACGAGCTGTGGATCGACGGCGCCGCCGGGATGCGCATGTACGTGCAGAAGCAGTCCGGCGCCAACACGGTCGAGGTGATGGAGGCGCTGAAGCGCGAGATTTCTTCCATCGAGCGCGACTACGCGGGTCAGGTCGAGCTGCGCATGCTCTTCGACGGCTCCACCTTCATTCAGCAGTCGGTCGACAACGTGAAGCGCGGTGCGCTCTTCGGCGCGCTCCTCGCCGTGGCGGTCCTCCTGCTTTTCCTCCGTGATCTGCGCGCCACAGCGGTCGTCGCAACCGCCATCCCGATCAGCGTCCTGGCGACGGTCGCCCTCATGTACTTCAACGGCTACACACTCAACGTCGTGTCGCTCGGCGGCATCGCGCTGGGGATCGGCATGCTGGTCGACAGCGCGATCGTGGTGCTCGAGAACATCTTCCGACACCGCAAGGAGGGCAAGTCGAAGCTCGACGCCGCGATCGACGGGGCCCGCGAGGTGACACCCGCGATCATCGCGGGAACGCTGACCACCATCGCCGTGTTCGTGCCCGTGGTCTTCATCCAGGGGTTTGCCGGCATCTTCTTCAAGGAGATGGCGATCACCGTGAGCTTCGCGCTGCTTTGTGCGCTGATCGTTTCCATGACGCTCATTCCGGCGGCCGCCGCGCGCTGGCTGGGCGGGCGCCAGCTCAGGCTCGAGGGCAATCGCGTCCTGGTGGCGGCCACCGAGGCCCTGCGCGGCCTCGACGCCTGGTACGCGGCGCGCGTGCGGCGGGCCATCGAGGTGCCGTGGCGCGTCATCCTGGGCGCGGTGGTGCTGCTCGTCTCGTCGTTTTTCCTCGCTCCCATGATCGGCTTCGAGCTCATGCCGGAGGCCGACGAGGGTCGGATCAACGCGTCGTTCGAGCTGCCGGTCGGCACGCCCATCGAGCAGACCATGCGGGCGGTGCAGGAGATCGAGCTGGCGGTTCGGGGCGCACTCCTGCCGGGCGAGCTCGACAATCTCGTCACGACCGCGGGTCCCGAGAACTGGTACCGGCCCGCAGCCGGAAATCAGGGCGGGATGGAGCTCACGCTGGTGCCGTCCACGGAGCGCTCCCGCTCCGTCGAAGAGATCCTGGTGGCTGCGCGCCAGGCCGTGGCCGACATTCCGGCCGTCCGTGCCCGGATGTACCCGAGCAGCTCCAACATGATGATGCGCATGATGCGCGGCGGTGGCGAGCGGCTGACCGTGGAGATCCGCGGGCACGACCTCGAGACCGCCGACTCGCTCTCGAAGCGCGTCCTGGCCGCCATGAAGGGGGTCGAAGGTGTCGCCCACCCGTGGCTCAACCGTGAGGACGGCAAGTTCGAGCACACCCTGCGCGTGGACCGTCGGCGCCTGGCCGAGCTCGGCCTGTCCGGCGCTGATCTCGCCGCGACGGTGGAGGCCTACGTTCTCGGCCGGGTCGCCACGCGCTACCGGATCCGTGGCGACGAGTACGACGTCCGGGTGCAGCTGCGCGAGGCCGATCGCGAGCTCATCGAACAGCTCCCGCAGTTGCCGATCGTGTCTCCGCAGGGACAGGTGGTGCCCCTCGGCGCCCTGGCGACCTCGGGCGAAAGCCTGGGCCCCTCGTCCATCAGCAGGGAGGATCAGGAGCGGATCCTGTCGATCTCCGCCGCAACGTCGGGCCGCCCGTTCGGCGACGTCGCCCGCGACGTGGCGACGGCGCTCACCCGCGTCGAGGTGCCGGAGGGTTTCTCGGTGTCCCTCGGCGGAGAGCTCGAAGAGCAGCGCGAGGTGTTCCTCAACCTGCTCATCGGCGTCGGCCTGGCCCTCTTCCTCGTCTTCACTGTCATGGCCATCCAGTTCGAGTCACTGGTGCAGCCTCTGATCGTGATGACCGCCGTGCCGTTCAGCCTCATCGGCGTGCTGCTGGTACTTGCGCTCACCGGCACCACCTTCAACATGAACTCGTTCCTCGGGCTCATCGTGCTGGTGGGCATCGTGGTCAACAACGCGATCGTCCTGGTGGACTACATCAACATCCAGCGTCGCGAAGCGGGCCTCGAGCTCGTGGACGCGATCGTCGCGGCCGGCAACCGCCGCCTGCGGCCGATTCTCATGACGACGCTGACCACGGCCCTGGGGCTGGTTCCGCTCGCGCTCGCCATCGGCGAGGGCTCGGAGATCCAGGCGCCACTGGCGCGCGTCGTGATTGGTGGCCTGCTCACGTCCACCGCGATCACCCTGCTGTTCGTGCCGTGCCTCTACCGGGTCGTCGAAGGAGCGCTCGAGCGCCGACGCGCGCGGCGGCGCCGCGAAGAGCCGCTGCAGGGTGCCACCCCCGAGAGCTACGGCCAGGAATCGCATCGCCCTCGCCTGGCCTGAGCCAGCTGGGCGCGACGTTCCTGGACGGCCCCGAGCTCAGGACAGCTGTGGGAGGATCGCTTCGATCTGGGCCCTCTGACCCTCGTACTGGGGCGGCAGACGCAGCTCCTGCCCGAGCGTGTCGGGCGCCTCGTCGATCGTAAAGCCGGGAGGATCGGTGGCGATCTCGAACAGGATGCCGCCCGGGACGCGGAAGTAGATCGAGTGGAAGTACTGCCGGTCGCGCACGTCCGAGACCCCGAGACCGTGCCTGCGGAGCTCGGCGAGCCACGCGAGCTCGGCTTCGTCGTCGGGAACGCGGAAGGCGATGTGGTGGACGGTGCCGCGGCCAGCCTGCCCCTGCACGTCCGACACCAGCACGTCGATCGACTGGCCAAGCGGCCCTTCCCCGAAGCGGAAGCGTGAGTGCTGCGCGTCGCGCGTCGTTGCCGTGCCGCCGAGGAGCTCGAGCAGGGCGCCCAGCGGGGCGAACGCCGGCTCGGGCACGAGCAGCTCCACCCCTTCGATGCCGCGGATGGCTGCGCTCTCGGGAACCGGATCCCCGGACCTGCCGGACCAGGCGTCGACGTCCGTGGCCGTGGTGATCTCCACCAGGGCGAGCGGCAGCCCGTCGGGGTCGGTGAAGTCGAGACGGTCCTCCCCGTGGTGCGTGGCACGCACCGTGTCCACGTCGTGGGCGGCGAGCCGCTCTTCCCAGAAGCTCAGGGAGCCCGTGGGCACGGCGAAGCGTGTCGTCGTGGCCTGCCCGGAGCCAGGATGGCCCGCCGCGGCCGTGGCCCAGGGGAAGAAGGTCAGGATGGAGCCGGGGTCGCCCGCGGCGTTGCCGAAGTAGAAGTGGTAGGTGCCGGGGTCGTCGAAGTTGACCGTCTTCTTGACGAGCCGGAGCCCGAGCGGCCCGGTGTAGAAGCTGAGGTTCGCCTGCGCGTCGCCGGCGATGGCGGTGACGTGGTGGAGGCCCAGCAAAGGCTGAGGGGCAGTGCCGGGTGTCTGGTTCTGTGTCATTGGGGAGCCTCCTGAGGAGTACGTCCAGGGCGCCGATCGTGGCGTCTCGACCTGGACCTTCTTGGGATCGGTTCTCTGGGTGTCGAGGGGCGGCGGGCGCCGCGCTTCAGTCCTCCGGGAGCGGGATGAGCTCGTCGTCGTCCGGAACCGGGTCGAAGCGGCCGAGCTTCCAGTCGTTTTTCGCCTGCTCGAGGCGGTCCTTCGAGGTCGCGACGAAGTTCCACCAGAGGTAGCGCGGCCCGTCCATCGGCTCGCCGCCCAGGAACATGGCGCGCACCGGCGTCTTGGCACAGATCTGGATCTCGTCTCCGGGTCGCAACACGAGGAGGCTACCCGGGCCGTAGTCGGCGCCGGCGATCTCGACGTGCCCTTCGACCAGGTACACACCACGCTCGTCGTAGTCGGGTGCGAGCGGGATCCGGGCGCCCTGCTCGAGGATCACCTCGGCGTAGAACATGTCGCTGTGGGTGACGACGGGAGACGTCTCGCCGTAGAGCGAGCCTGCGATCAGACGCACGGTCGCGCCGGCGTCTTCGATCTCCGGCATCGCCTCGCGCCCGTAGTGCTCGAATGCGGGAGCGGTGTCTTCGGCGCTCTTGGGCAGTGCCACCCAGGCCTGGATGCCGTAGAGCTTCGGGCCTTTGGCACGCTCTTCGGGCGCGGTGCGCTCCGAGTGCGTGATGCCCTGGCCTGCGGTCATCCAGTTGAGCTCGCCCGGGCGGATGGGCAGCGCCGTGCCGAGGCTGTCGCGGTGGAAGATCTCGCCGCGGAAGAGGTACGTGACGGTGGACAACCCGATGTGGGGGTGCGGGCGCACGTCCATGCCGCGGCCGACGAGGAACTCGGCGGGTCCCATCTGGTCGAAGAAGATGAACGGACCGATCATCTGCTTCTCGCGCGACGGCAGCGCGCGTCGCACCTCGAACTCTCCGAGGTCGCGCGCCCGCGGCAGGATGACGGTCTCGACCGGCGCTTCGTCGATCACCTGGAGAGTCGGGTCGGGGCAGTTCTGAAAGCTCATGGTGGGCCTCCTTTTTCGGGGGTGGGTCAGGCGGTTGGGGCGAGGTCCAGGGGAAGCCGGGTGATGGCGTCGGCGGCCTCGTCCACGGCGTCGTCGCCGCGGGCCGTCAAGCGATCGACTGCGACGATCTCGACGTCGTGGATGCCGAGGAAGCCGAGCACGTGACGGAGGTACGGGGTGGCGAAGTCGATGTCGCTCCCCACCTGGGTGCCGCCGGTTGCGACGAGCACGTAGGCCTTCCTGCCCTCCAGCAGACCCACGGGACCTTCGGGGGTGTAGCGGAACGTCTCGCGGGCGCGCGCAACGAGGTCGATCCACGCCTTCAAGCTCGCAGGGATTCCGAAGTTGTAGACGGGTGCACCGAGCACTACGACGTCGGCAGCCCGCAGCTCCGCGACGAGTGCGTCGGAAAGCGCCAGCGTCTCGCGCTGCGCCTCCGTGCGCTCGCCCGGGTCGGTGAAGTTCGCAGCGACCCAGTCGCCGTGCACGAAGGGAAGGCCCTGGGCGACGTCGCGCGCGGTGACCTCGAGCTCGCGACTCTGGGCAAGGCGCTCGAGGAGCAGGTCGCCGAGTCGGCGTGTGACCGAGTCGTCTCGGCGGGCGCTGGCATCGATGCGGAGGACGCGAAGGGGGTGGCTCATGGTGGGGCTCCTCGAGGCTTTCGCCCGCGCCGCGTCTTCGCCGGCGGGCGACGAGTGGTTCTTGGTGGGACACGAGGCTCGCGGTGTCGCGCTTGGGACGCTGTCTTCGGCCTCGGCAAGGAGAGGATGGTCGTTCTAAGGCGAAAGATAAACAGGTCTGATGGCAACCTATTGTTGCGATATGTGCAACAATTGCGGGGTGGCGAGCGACCGCTTCTCCGAGCTTCGTGCCTTCGTGACCGTCGTCGACTCCGGCAGCCTCACGGCGGCGGCCGACCGCCTCGAGGTGGCCAAGTCGGCCGTGAGCCGGCGGCTCCGCGCGCTCGAAGACCGGCTCGGGGTGGAGCTCCTGCGCCGCACGACGCGCCGACTGACCCTCACCGATGCGGGTCGCACGCTCTACGAGCGCGCGGTCACCCTGCTGGACGATCTCGCCGAGATCGAAGCGGAGGTGAGCTCCGAGCACTGCGCGCTCGCGGGCACCGTGCGCATGGCGGCCCCCGTGACCTTCGGTGTGCGACAGCTCGCGCCGGTCGTGGGCGACTTCCTCGCCCATCATCCGGGCGTCGAGATCGACCTCGACCTCAACGACCGGCGCGTCGACCTCGAGCGCGAAGGTTACGACCTGGCGCTGCGCATCGGCGCTCTCGAAGACTCGACGCTCCTCGCGCGCAAGGTCGCGCAGGTGGAGCACGTCGTGTGCGCGAGCCCGGACTACCTGGAGCGCGAAGGGCGGCCCGCGACCCCGGACGATCTGAGCCGCCATCCGGCACTCGTGTACAGCCACCGTGCCGAGCCTGACGTGTGGCAGTTCGAGCGGGAAGGACGCCGCGGCTCGGTGCGGGTCCCGGTCCGGGTCCGGGCCGGCAGCGGCAGCTTCGTGCGGGAGCTCGCGGCACGGGGCCATGGGGTGGCGCTCGAGCCCGACTTCATCGTGCACGACGCGATCGAGCGTGGCGAGCTGGAGCCCCTGCTCACCGCGTGGAGCTGGCCCGCTCTGAGCGTGTCCCTCGTCTTCCCGAAGCTCCCGTTCCGCGCGCGTCGCGTGGAGGAGCTGCTCGACTTCCTCACCCGTCGACTGGCGGAGCAGCCGTGGTCGTTGTCGTCGCGGCCCTGAAACGGCTCAGGCCGCCTCGCAGTGGGCGCGCGTGACCTCGTGTCGGTAGCCGAACAGCTTCTTCAGCTGTCTGCGCGCGATGGGGCCTCCGAAGATGCGGCCGAGGGCCCCGAGCGGGAGCTCGTACGTGATGTCGTCGATCAGCTCGCTCCGGGTCTCGCCGCGAGGCTCGACGATGTGTCGATGCAGCCAGCTCTTGAACGGACCGAGGTTCATCCGGTCGGCGAACATACGCCCGGCCTCGTACTCGACGTGCTCCGCTTCGATCAGCTGGGAGAACGGGCCGAAGCGCGCGACCAGGCGGACTCGCGTGCCGACCTCCAGCGATCTTGGGGGCTCCAGGATCTGGACGTTCTGCCATGGTGGAACGAGCAGCTCGAAGGCGTCGGCCCGCTCATGGAACGCGAACACCGCAGCGGCCGGTGCATCGATGAGGCTGCGATGGACGAAGTGCGCCACGGCTAGGGGCTGGAGGCCAGCTCGTCCTGCAGCCGCTGGTTCTCGAAGATGAGCCCGATCACCCCGAGCGTGACCTCGAGCTCCGAGAGCTCGCCCACGGCCTCGGCCTTGGCGCCGTTGTCGAGGTAGATGACCGCCACGGGGCCGGACGAGCCCTGCACGGCCAGGGCGACAGCCTCGGGGCTCGCCGAGGGTCCGATCATCTCCGCCAGGGCGCCGAGGTCGCTGGCATCATTGATGCCCCGCTCGACCGGTTCACCCGTGAGTGCGCGCGCGAGCAGCGGCATCTCTTCGGGTGCGAGCTGCGCGCCCGCCGTGAGCACGGCGAGCTGCTTGTCCTTCGGCCCGTGACCGAAGGCTCCGAGGCTCTCGAGACGGTCGCCCGCAACGCCGAAGACCACGGCCCGCTCGGCGTAGTCCGATGCAGAGCTCATCAGCTCGAGCGCGAGCGTGCTCCATCCGGAGCCGATGCGCCGTTCCAGCATGACGCGCTTGAGCTTCGAGTAGACCTCGAACGGCACGTCTGCTGGGGTCGTTGCAGCCGCCGGGGCCCGTGCGGCGGCCGGAGTGGGTCGCGGCTCTTCCACCGGCAAGGGGGTCGCGCCTCCCTCGCGTCGTGCTTCGTCGACCAGGCGTGCGATGCGCAGCAGCACCGCCTGTGAGTCGAGTTTGATGCCGCTGACGAACGCCTCGTCGAAGCTGTCGGTTCGACGGGGCGGTCCGAAGGCGAACTCGAAGGTGCCGGCGGTCCACGTGACGACCCGGTGGACCGTCGATTCGATCTGTCGAACAGCAGCGCTGCGCAGGATGGAGTCGTCGATGGCGCCGACATCGAGAAGCAGGTCGCCGATGGACCGGTGTGGAGTGGTGGCCTGCTGTACCTCGAGTGCCTTCTCGAGCACTTCGGGGCTGATGATCTTCTGCGCCACGAGCAGCTCGCCCAGGCGAGGGCAGTCGGTGGTCCACGCGTTGATGATGCCGCCCTCGTGCACCCCGAACTCGGCCCGAATGCGCTCGTTCTCGAGGACCAGAGTGCCCGTTCGCGCGCCGAGATGCACGAACTGGAGCAGATCTCCGAACGTGACCTCGCCGAGTTCGCCGCGGAAGCCCATCTCGCGCCGCAGCATAGCGCGCGCCGCGAGAAGTCGACCGGATGCATAAACTTCTTATGGGTAAGATCGTAATGGGTACCGATGAGACCAGAGAAGGAGCCTGAAATGAGTGGATCTTCCGTGAACCTCCTGCGTGGCACGTTGGACCTGATGGTGCTGCGTACGTTGAGCTTCGGGCCGCGTCACGGTTACGCGGTGTCGGCCTTCATCCGAGCGTCGTCCGACGAGACGTTCCGCATCGAGGAGGGTGCTTTGTACCCGGCGCTGCGGCGGCTGGAGAAGAAGGGCCTGCTCGAGGCGTGGTGGGACACGACCGACACTGGACGGGAGGCGAAGTTCTACGAGCTGACCGACGCGGGGCGCAGGCACCTGGAGTCGGAGCTCGACCAGTGGACGCGCTACGTCGAGGCGATGCGTCGCGTGCTGTTCGAGGCCACCCCGACGACGGCGATGGCCTGAGGAGACGGTTGTGACGGAGGATCTGAAGCGCCGCTTCCAGAAGAGCGTGCAGAAGCCGGTGTCGCGCGACGTCGACGAAGAGATCTCCTTTCACCTGGAGATGCGGCAGCGGGAGCTCGTGGAGTTGGGCATGTCGGAGAAGGAGGCGAAGCAGGAGGCGGAGCGGCTCTTCGGCAGCCAGGAGGACGTTGCGGCCGAGTGTCGGCGCCAGACGCGCGGAACGCGTAGGCTCGAAGAGCGGAGCTGGCGGCTTCAGCGCCTCGGTCAGGACCTCCGACACGGGCTGCGGCGCCTGCGACGGGAGCCTGCGTTCACTCTTGCGGCGGCGTTGACGCTGGCGCTGGGCATCGGCGCCAACACCGCGATCTTCAGCGTGCTCGACGGGGTTCTGCTCAAGCCGCTCCCCTTTCCGGAGTCGAAGCGGCTCGTGGCGCTCTGGGAGGTGAACGAGCAGGGCCGTGAGGTCGCCGTCGCCAACGACAACTTCGAAGACTGGCGCGCGCAGGCGCAGCGTTTTGCCTCCATGACCCACTACAGCAACTGGGGTGGGGTGACCGTCACGGGTGACTTCGACGCGCGGACCGCGCGGCGCACCCATGTCAGCGCGGACTACTTCGACACGCTCGGGGTGGAGCCCCGCCGAGGCCGCTTCTTCGGCTCCGAGGACCATCAGCTCGGCGCCCCACCGACCATCGTCGTGAGCGACGGCTTCTGGCGCGGGGTCCTCGGAGAGCGGAGCCTCGAGGACCTCTCCCTGCGCCTCGACGGCGAGGTGTTCCAGGTGGTCGGCGTCGTGCCGGCAGGGCTCGAGTACCCCGAGAACAGCGAGATCTGGACCCCCATGGGCCTGGTGGAGGACCCCAGCGACCGCACGGCACACAATCACCGTGCGCTCGCGCGCCTGCCGGACGGCCCGGTCGACGCCGCTCTCGAGGCCGCCGGCGCGGAGATGTCGAGCATTGCGGCGCGACTCGCCACCGAGTACGCCGGGGAGATCGACGCGGTCGACGTCTCTGTTCGGCCGCTCCACGACCAGCTCGTGGCTGGCTCGCGCCGGCCGCTCTGGCTCCTGCTCGGAGCCTCAGGGGTCCTGCTCCTGGTGGCCTGCGCCAATCTCGCCGGCTCCCTCCTCGCGAAGTCGTTCGCGCGGCAGCGGGAGATTGCGGTGCGCGCCGCGCTGGGCGCCGGGCAGGGAGGGCTCTTCCAGCAGCTCATCGTGGAGAGCCTGCTGCTCGCCCTCCTGGGATGTGCGCTCGGCCTGGCCCTGGCGGCAGCCCTGGTGCGCGGGCTGCTCGTGCTGGCGCCGCCGAACCTGCCGCGCCTCGACGAGGTTGGTCTGGACGTTCGCGTGCTGGTGTTCACCTCGCTGGTCGGGGTGGTCACCGGCGTCGCACTCGGCGTGATTCCGGGCTGGTCCCTCGCGCGCCGGCCCCTCCGGAGCGCCATCTCGGGCCATGGCAAGGCCCAGGGGCGCCATCCGCTGTGGAACGCGCTCGTCGCGACCGAGATCGCCCTGGCTCTCGTTCTGCTGGTCGGCGCCGGTCTGCTCCTCGGCAGCGTGCGCAAGATCCTCTCCGCGCCGCTCGGCTTCGAGCCGCGCGGGGTCGTCGCGGCAACCCTCGAGATTCCCGTCGACATGCCGGAGTGGGGCGACGACCTGACGCCCCTGCTGGAGGCCGAGCAGATCGTCGGTACGTTCGCCAACCGGCTCCTCGACGACGTGCGCGCGCTCCCGGGCGTGGAGCAGGCGGCGCTCGTCGGCGACCTGCCCTTCCGGGGCCTGTCCTCGACGACCGTCTTCATGAACGATCGCTCCGAGGAGGATGCCGGATCTGCGGGCTACCTCCTGGTGAGCCCGGACTACTTCGAGGTGCTCGGCATCCCGCTGCTCGTGGGGCGCACCTTCAGCCGCACCGACGTCACGTCGGGAGAGCACGTCGCGGTGGTCTCCCAGGCGATGGCCGAGCGCTACTGGCCGGAGGGTGACGCGATCGGGCAGCTGATTCGGCCGCCCGGCATGGACCTGCACGGGGAGACGTGGCTACGCGTGGTCGGCATCGTCGGCGACGTGCGCCAGGTCGCCGCCACCCGGCAGGCCGGGAGCATCATGTACGTGTCCCTCGACCAGCGCCCCGGCGGCGCCAAGTGGTCGTCGGTGGTCGCGCGCACCCATCTCGACGCGGCGGCCCTCGCCCCGACTCTTCGCCAGGCAGCGAAGGAGCTCTCTCCCGACATGCCGATCGCGATCTCGACCCTCGAGGGCCTCCTGCACTCGTCGATCTCGCGTCAGAGGTTCCAGATGCTCACGATGACCGCCTTCGCCGGTCTCGGCCTGCTGCTCGCCGCCGGGGGTGTGTGGGCCGTGGTCGCGTTCCAGGTTGCCGAGCGCACTCCGGAGATCGGGGTCCGCATGGCGCTCGGCGCGTCGCCGCGCCGCGTGGTGCGCCAACTGCTCGGCCAGACGTTCCGGGTCGTCGCCGTCGGTTCGCTCCTGGGGCTCGTCGCCTCGCTTGCGGTCACCCGCTCGATGGAGTCGTTGCTCTACGAGGTGGAGCCCGGAGATCCGTGGATTCTGGTGCTCATGACGGCGCTGCTCGCGGCCGTCGGCGTGGCGGCGTCCTGGCTCCCGGCTCTGCGTGCCACGCGGATCGACCCGGTCGCCTCACTGCGCGCCGACTGACGGCGCTTGAGCTCGCCGCGCCCGCGGTGAGAAGATGTCAGGTCACCCAACAACTCCGGGAGATCTGCCGATGAAGCTCATGCGCTGCGCCTCGATCCTGATGGTCACAGGCCTCGTCTCTGCGCCCGCTGTGACGGCCGAGTTCAAGATGAAGAGAACTCCTTCCGGAAAGCCCGACCTCACCGGCACCTACGACGGCGCCACGCTCACCCCGCTCGAGCGGCCGGAGCGATTTGGTGACAAGCAGTTCATGTCGAAGGAGGAGGCCGACCGCATCACGAGGGAGGCCGCCGAGCAGCGCACCGCCGCAAACGCTGCGAGTGATCCGGATCGCGGCGCGCCTGTGCACGGGGGCGGGGCGGTGAAGACAGGCGGCGGCGGTGGAACGGGCGGCTACAACAGCTTCTGGGTCGACCCGGGTGACGACATTCTCGACATCGACGGCCAGATCCGCACGTCGATCATCTACGACCCGCCCAACGGCCGGCAGCCCGAGATGACGCCAGAGGGCCGTAGAAAGCGATCGGAGAACTTCACGTCGTTCACCTACGTCAACGACGGCACGGCCAGCTGGCTCGACCACGATGGCCCAGGCCCGTTCGACGGCCCGGAGAACGTCGCACTCGCCGAGCGCTGCCTCCTCGGCTTCAGCGCCGGCCCGCCCATGCTGCCCGGCCTGTACAACAGCTTCAAGCGCATCGTGCAGACCGAGACGCACGTGATGATCCTCATGGAGATGGTGCACGACGCGCGCATCATCAAGCTCGAAGGCGCGCACCACGACGGCACCGTGCGCGACTGGCTCGGCGACTCGGTCGGCCGCTGGGAAGGCGACACCCTCGTCGTGGAGACGAAAAACTTCCGCGAGTTCACGGGCCTCTACGGCGGCGACGAGAACCTGCACCTCGTCGAACGGTTCACCCTCACGAAAGACGGGCACATGCTCTACGACTTCACGGTGAACGACCCGACTGCGTGGACGGCACCTTGGAGTGGCGAGTACGTGTGGAAGCGTGAGGGCGAGGGCAGCGAGAAGGTGTACGAGTACGCCTGCCACGAGGGCAACTACGCCATGGGCAACATCCTGCGCGGAGCGCGGTTGCTCGAGAAGGAGGAGCTGGAGCGGCGCGCGGCGACCGACGATCGATAGCCTCGCGCTGCGGCTCCGCCGCGCCGATCAGAACACCGCCAGGGGGTTGAGCGGCGAACCGGTGCCACCGGGAACCCGCAGCGGGGCCCCGACGAAGAGGAACGTCGGCCGTTCGAGCTCGGCCGCCTTCGCTGCCAACGCCTCCAGGTCGAGGTTGTCGAGGATGGGCATCCCCAAGCCCACGAGCACCAGCTCGTGGAGGGGATTCACCAGCCCCTCGACCCCGGACGGCATCACGTCGGACACGCCATCGCAGCCGATCACGGCCACGTCGCGCTCTTTGAGCCACGCGGCGAGGCTCGCGTGCGATCCGGCGGCCTGGGCGAGGAAGTTCCACTGCCCGTCCTTTTCCACCTTGGCCCAGCGGCCGGTGCGCACCAGGAGCACGTCGCCCTTGCCGAGGGTCACGCCGTGGGCCTTCTCCCAGGCCTCGAAGTCTTCGGCCAGGAGTGCCGTGCCGGGCTCGAGGAACTCCACCCCCAGGAAGCGTGGCATGTCGACGAGCACACCGCGCGTGAAGAGACCGTGGACTCCCGCGTTGTGAATGCCGAGCTTCTCCGCCCCGCCGGGCTTGGCAGCTTCGTAGGGGACGCCGTTGTAGAAGAAGCCCTTGTGCGCAAAGTGCGGCAGACCGTCGAGGTGAGAGTGAGCGAAGCCGTGATACTGCACGCTGTAGGCATCGCCGGCGACCTGGTGCCCCCCGAACTCGGCGCGGGAGAGCTCGTGTTGGAAGGGGTTGGCGTTGAGCGTGTCCTGCGTCTTGTTCAGATCGAGAGCGAGCGACACGGTGACGCCTTCACGCACCAGGGCCGCGGCCTTCTTGCGCTCTGCGGGGCCGATGAGGTTGAGCGTGCCGAGCTCGTCGTCGCTCCCCCAGCGCCCCCAGTTCGAGATCTCCTGCATGAGCTGGTCGAAGTCGGCTCGGGTCATGGCGGGCGGCTTGCCGGCCGCACCGACCCACGGGGTGATCGCCAGCGCGAGGCACGCGCTGAGCGCCACCCATGGCACGAGTCTGTGGTGGTTTCGCATGGCGGTCTCCTGTGAACGGGTGATTCGAGTTGGTCTCCAGTGGGTCAGCTCGCGAGGCGGGCTCCGAGCATCTCCGTGAGTCGGAGGACCGTGTTCCAGTTGCGGCACGTCACCGGGGCCCCGGCGGCGGCGTCCAGGGCCGTCGGCGTGAGCTTGGAGCGCGCGACGCCATCGCCGTAGTCGAGCCAGAGGAGGTCTCGATCCGCGCGGACGCGCTCCGACTCGGCCAGCTTCGGTGAGAGCACGTCGTCCGCTCCGGGGGCGACCTCCTGCTGGCAGAAGCCGACGTTCATGAACTTCGGCCGCGTGCGCGCCGCCCCCGGGAACGGACACCGACGTTCGAGGGTGAGCCACTCGTCGCCGGTGCGCGTGACGACGTCGACTGCGAAGCCGAAGTGATCCGTGAGGGCTTCCTCGAGCCGGGCCGCGATCTCGGCCGCGGGCTGGCCGCTGGTGGCGAGGAGGTTGCCGGACGCGATGTAGGTCTGCGGAGCGTCGAGCCCGAGACTTTCAGCGAGCTTGCGCAGATCCGCCATCGGCACCTTCTTGTGTCCGCCGACGTTGATGCCGCGCAGGAGAACCACGCGTTGCGAAGCGAGCGGTGAGCGAGTCGTTGTCACGAGCTTCGAGTGTCTCATGCTGCGCCCGACGAAGCCGGTCACGAAGGTCCGATGTGGTGGCACACGGGGGCTGGGATGTTGCTTGCTGTATCTTCGGCACCGTCCCTTGTCGTCGGCTCTCGAGGACCCCTGCGCGGCTCGAGAGAGGAATCACGGAATGGATGGAGCGTGCCGGTCCGCTCCGTCGATCGAGCCCGGATCTCGTCTGAGGTGATCATGACCTACCGCTGGAAGGACTACGACGCAGGCCCCAACTGGGACGAGCTGATCGACGAACGCGGTCGAGCGCGGGTTGCGGCGCGCGCACTCACGCAGCGCCTGGCGCGCATGCGCTCGGACGACCTGCGCGCGCGGCAGGATGCAACGGAGCTTGCCATCCAGGAGGCGGGGATCACGTTCCGCGTGTACAGCAAGAAGGACGGCTCCATCGACCGTGCCTGGCCTCTGGACATCGTGCCCCGTGTCATTCCTGCGAGCGAGTGGTCGCGGGTTGCCGAGGGGCTGAAGCAGAGGGTCCGGGCGCTCAACCGCTTCATCGGCGACGTGTATTCGCGCCAGCGCTCCATCGCAGACGGCGTGGTACCGCGCGATCTGCTCGAGCGCTCGGTGAACTTCAGGCCGGAATGCGTGGGGGTGCGCCCGCGCTACGGCGTGTGGGCGCACATCTGCGGGAGTGATCTCATCCGCGACCGCGATGGCACGATCTACGTGCTCGAGGACAACCTGCGTGTTCCCTCCGGCGTGTCGTATCTGCTCGAGAACCGCAACGTGATGAAGCGGGTCTTCCCGGAGCTGTTCGAGCACGGCGACATCCTGCCGGTGGACGAGTACCCGTCGCAGCTCTACAACTGCCTCGCGAGCCTGTCTCCTCGGCGCCGCAAGCGGCCGGTGATCGTGGTGCTCACCCCCGGCATCTACAACTCGGCGTACTTCGAGCACTCCTACCTGGCGCAGCAGATGGGCTGTCCGCTCGTGGAGGGACGCGATCTCGTGGTGGAGGCCGATACGGTCTTCATGCGCACCATCAGGGGTCTGCACCGCGTCGACGTGATCTACCGTCGCATCGACGATCTCTTCCTCGACCCGGAGGCCTTCCGCCCCGATTCCACCCTGGGAGTGCCCGGCCTGATGCGCGCATGGGCGGCTGGCAACGTCGCTCTCGCCAATGCTCCGGGCTCCGGGGTCGCGGACGACAAGGTGGTCTACACCTACGTGCCCGAGATGATCCGCTACTTCCTCGGCGAGGAGCCCATCCTGCCCAACGTGCCGACATGGCGCTGCGTGAACGACGACGACCGCAGCTACGTTCTGGACCATCTGCGGGAGCTGGTGGTCAAGCCGGCCAACGAGTCGGGGGGCTACGGCATGCTGGTGGGTCCTGCTTCCACGGTGAAGGAGCAGCGCGCCATGGCCCGACAGATCCAGAAGGACCCGCGCAACTTCATCGCCCAGCCGACGCTTTCGCTCTCCACGGTCCCGACGGTCACCGGCGTGCGTGACGGCTCCTTCGAGCCGAGACACGTCGACCTGCGGCCGTTCATCCTGTCGGGACGTCAGATCGACGTCACGGCGGGTGGTCTCACCCGCGTCGCTCTGCGGAAGGGGTCGCTGGTGGTCAACTCGTCGCAGGGTGGTGGGAGCAAAGACACCTGGATCGTGCAGGACGGGGCTGAGATCGGGGGGCGGCGATGAGTCTCGTACACGAGGCCATGCTGTCGCGCCTTGCAGAGCACCTGTACTGGATGGGTCGCTACACCGAGCGGGCCGAGAACACGGCTCGCCTCGTGTCCGTACACGATCTCCTGTTGCTCGACCGCGGTGCGCGGGGCAACTCCGATTGGCGACCGTTGGTCGAGATCACCGGCTGCGAGGCCGTCTTCGTGGACCGCTTCGGCAGCGACGCGCCCTTCGACGAGCGTCACGTCCTGCGGCTCCTGCTCCTCGATCCCGATCACATGGGGTCGATGGTCTCCACGATCGAGGCGGCACGCGAGAACGCGCGTGTGCTGCGAGCTCTCCTTCCACGCGAGGCATGGAAGTCGCTCAACGAGCTTGCTCTGTTCGTACGCAAGGCGAACATGCGGACACTGAAGCGTCGCGACGACTTCCTCGAAGCGGTCGTGCGGAGCTGTCAGACCCTGGTCGGTCTCCTCGACGGCACCATGAACCACGACGCCGGCTATCGCTTTCTGGAGCTGGGCCGCCTGCTCGAGCGCGCCGACATGACGACGCGCATCATCGACGCACACTCGCGCACCGTGCTGGCGAACGACACGCCATCGACCGAGAACAATCACTGGGTGCCGGTTCTGCGCTCGGTGGCCGGCTACCAGATGTACCGGCAGAGCCGCCAGGTGGGCGTGCGGCGCCGCGAGGCGCTCGACTTTCTCCTGCGTGACGGGGCCTTTCCCCGCTCCTGCCTCTTCTGCGTCCGTGCGCTCGAGAGCGCCGCAGCGAAGCTGCCTGAGCCCGGTCGCACGTTGCGTGCGGTCCGGGATGTGGAGAAGCGGCTCCGCAGAGCACGCGTCGGCCGTCTCGCGGGGGATGCCGAGGAGATGAGCCGTTTCGTGGACCGTGTCCAGGTGGACCTTGGCAAGGTGCACGAGGCCGTCGCGGCGAGCTGGTTTCTCGCGTAGGCCGAGCCCCGGCACCCGGGATGCGCTCTTGCCTGCCGCGTCGGCATCGCGGCATGATCGCGTGTGATGACGTACTGCGCCGCCATCCACGTGAGCGAAGGGCTCGTGTTCATCTCCGACTCGCGCACGAGTGCCGGAGTCGACGACGTGCGCACCTACGGCAAGATGCACACGTTCTCCGGCGGCGACGAGCGCTGCCTCGTGATTCTGAGCGCCGGCAACCTGGCCACGAGCCAGGCCGTCCTCGCCAAGGTGCGGCGCGACAACCTGGCTGAGGGCGACAGCATCCTGCGCCACGCCGAGATCGAAGCCTCGGCCGACTACCTGGGTCAGCTGCTCCGCGCGCAGAACGAGCGGCACGGCGACGCCGTGTCGCAGTCGGGCTCGAGCGTCGACGCCAGCCTCATCGTCGGTGGCCAGATCAGCGGCCGCGCACCCGAGATCTACCTCGTCTACCCGCAGGGCAACTACATCACCACGTCGTCCACGACGCGCTACCTGCAGCTGGGCGAGGCCAAGTACGGGAGACCCATCCTCGACCGCATCGTGGGCGCCGACACATCGCTCGACGACGCGGCGATCTGTGCGCTGGTGTCGATGGACTCCACCCTGCGCTCGAACGTCTCGGTGGGGCCTCCGGTGGAGATCCTCAAGTACCGGGAGGGTTCTCTCTCGCTCGACGACTACGTGTGCCTGCAGGAGTCGGACCCGCGCCTCGCCCGCGTGCGCGACGAATGGAACGAGCGCATGCGCGAGGCCTTCCGCGGAATGTCCGGGATCACCTGGGCCGAGCTGCCGCCGAAACCGCGCTTTCGATGAAGAGCAGCTTCTCGCGCACCCGTTCGGTCAGCGTGAACGGGTAGGCGTCGGCCAGACCGAGGCTGCGGTTGAGCTCGTTGAGACTGACGGCCACGTCGGCAAAGGTGTCGAGCTGGCGCTCGGTGACCAGCAGACCGCTCGGCTCCTCGGCGGCGGGCACGAGCTTCCGCGCCCGGGCGGTCTCGACCACGTCGTGGACATGCAGCGCGTGGCTCCAGGTTTCGGCCCAGTCTTCCAGTGGATGCGATCGGGCGTACAGGGAGACGTACTCCGGGCTGGGCTGGGGCGGCTCGGCGTAGAAGCGGTCGAGCGCCGCCTGGTAGTCCGTGGTCTCGTCACCGAAGAGCTCCCGGTACCTGTCGAGAAGGCTCGACCCGCTCACGAGGCGCTCCCAGAAGTAGTGACCCGACTCGTGGCGCAGATGGCCGAGAACGGTCCTGTAGCGCTGGTCCATGGAGGCGCGCTGGCTTTCGCGGAAGAGGTCGTCCGCCTCGGCCGCGAGGACGGTGATGCGGCCGCCGGAGTAGCCGGTGTAGACCATCTCCTCTGCGACGTCGGCGTTGGTGCGTTGGTCCTCGAGGAAGAAGAAGCAGAGCGGACGCTCCGGCGCCTCGAAGTCGAGATCGAGGGTGATGAGCGAATAGAGGAGGCGTCGCTTGGCCAGCTCGAGCACGCGCCAGCGCCCGTGGTTCTCCACCGCGTCGAGGTTGGGGATCACGACGTTGCGCCGGCAGGCGCGACACAGCTCGTGGTCGGCCCCGGACCACCAGTTGCAGACGCCGTGCCGTGTCCAGTTGACGCAGCGGGCGAGGCCGGTGGCCTCGGCGTCGTCGGCGCGCAGCATCTCCAGGCGCTCGGGCTCGAAGCCGACGTCCTGCCCGCACCTCAGACAGGCGCTGTTCTCGAAGAAGAGCTCCTGTCCGCAAGTGCAGTCGAAGCGCTTCATGCGCTGGGTTCCTCCACGGCGTCGGGCCCCCGACTCGGTATATGGCCTCGAGCTCTCGCCGAGGCCGGGTCGTGCTGTGCACGTGCTCTCGGAGCTCGCGTGCCCCTCGGAGTCACGAGGGATGAACCTACCAGTCCGGGCAGCCGGTGGGCGAGCGGCGTTGCCTGCTAGTCGAGAGTGAGCAGCGGGAAGTCGACGTCGACGCCCCAGTAGGCCTGCGCGGCGCTCGCGAAGCGACCCTCGGCCCCGAAGGCGTGATGCTGCAGAACGGCAGCGTCGCGCAGCGCCCCTTCGAGAGCGTGTCCGCGGTAGATCGCGGTCGTCGACGCCACTTGGGCGAGCTCACGCACGGCGCGCGCACATTCCTGCTGCACGTGTGCGTAGGCGAGGAAGAGGTCCGCCTTGTCCCGCAGCGAGAACGGCTCTCCGCGCGTCGCCCGGTCGTAGGCCTCGGCGGCGGCGGAGTGGAGGTAGCTGCGCGCTGCGCGGTAGGCGGCCAGCGCGCGGCCGTAGTGCAACTGGGCCAGCGGCCGATGGGCGGCGGTCGTCGTGGATGCGAAGGGCACCTTCTCCCGCGCGGTCTCCGACGTCGCCTGGAGTGCGCTGCGGAGCACGCCGAGACACGTCGCCGCCACTGCCAGTGGAATGGTGCCCGACGGCATGCGGTAGAGCGGCCCGGCGTGGGCCGGCCCTGGATCTGGGGGTGCGGTGAGATCGACGATGTGGTGCTCGGGCACGAAGACGCCGTCGGCGCGAATCGTGTGGCTGCCGGTGCCGCGCATGCCGACCGTGTCCCAGTCGTGCACGATCTCCAGGTTCTCCCGCGGGTGGAAGACGAGGAGGAAACGCTCGCCGCACACGGCCGTGTGGCCCAGCCAGTCCGCAACCTCGCAGCCGCTGGCGAACGGTGTGCTGCCGCGCACCGTGATGCCGCCGGAGGCGACTTCGGCCTCGAGGGGCCGGTTGTAGGTCTCCCCCAGTACGGGAACCTCAGCGCAGCTGCAGAGCTCTTCGAGCAGCAGCGGGCTCGCTCCGCGGGCGTCGAACCAGACCGCAGACGAGCCGTGGAGGAGCCACGCGGCGGAGGGGTCGCCCGTGGCCACGGTCTCCACCGCCTTGGCGAACGTCACGGGGTTGGCCTCCAGACCGCCGAGGGCGGAGGGTCGCCAGAGGCTCAGCATGCCGGTGCGCTGGAGCGCGGCGACCACCTCCGGGTGGAGCTGAGCCGCCTTCTCGCCGTGGTTCCGGTGTGCCGCGGCCACCTCGGCCGCCTCGCGCGCTGCGTTCAGGATGTCCGTCGCCGAGCTCGTCATGAGTGCCTCCTCCAGCCATCGATGCTAGAGACCGCACCCGCGCATGACTACTACAAAAAGAAGAGTTGTCGTGCGGAGGCAGGGTTGGGAGGATCGAGCGATGAAGAACCACGACGCACCAATGCCGCGCAGCTACGGCCAGTACTGCCCCGTGGCCCTCGGGTCCGAGATCCTGGGCGAGCGCTGGTCCATTCTGATCATCATGGCGCTGCTCGACGGCGTCACACGCTTCAGCGACTTTCAGCGGGCGCTGCCGCGTCTGACGCCGGGGATCCTGTCGAAACGGCTGCGCACGCTCGAGGCGGCGGGGGTCCTCACCACCAGGAAGCTCCGCAAGAAGAGCCCCTCCGACAGGGGCCGCGGCGTGGAGTACGTGCTCACGGAGGCAGGCCTCGATCTCGAGCCGGTCATCATGATGATTGGCGCCTGGGGCCACAAGTGGGCGCGCGACATGACCGTCGACGATCTCGATCCGCTGCATCTCGCGTGGAGCATCCACCTGCGTCTCGACGTCGATGCGATGCCGAGTGTGCGCACCGTGATCCAGTTCGTGTTTGCCGACGCGCCGAGCGACTGCCGGCGCTTCTGGATCGTGAAGACGGCAGACGGCCGCGTGGACATGTGCATCCGCGACCCCGGATTCGACGTGGACGTGACCGTGCGCTCACCGCTCCGCCGTTTCGTGGAGGCGTGGCGTGGCTTCAGGAGCCTCGAGCAGGAGATCGCGGCGGGCCGCATCCGTCTGGAAGGGCCGGCCGCGCTGAGGCGCCAGTTCCCGGAGTGGCTCCTGCTCAGCATGCTGTCGCCGCACCCGCGCCTGCGGCCCGGGCGCGAGCGGCGCGTCGCGCTGCGGGCCGGAACGACCGCTTCGCCCTGAGCCGGCGGTCTGCCTGCGCTGCGAGCCGGATCGCGACGGGCTCGTGCACTCGTCGGTCCCTCCACCGCTCTGGCCGGAAGACGGGCCGCGGGCGCGCGCTGCTACGCTCGGGGGACGCGCTCCATCTAGGCGCCCTGCTCCACAAGGAGGTCCCGTCATGCGTCTCCAGGCTCCCGGCATCGCACTCTTCACCGCCTGCGTGCTCGTCGCAGGGCTCGCCGGGGCCAGCGAAGGGCCCCGCCTCCCGTCCGGCAAGCCCGACCTTTCGGGCACGTTCGACGCCGCCACCCTCACGCCGCTCCTGCGCCCGGCGCAGTACGGCGACAACCTGTACCTGACCCCCGAAGAGGCGGAGAAGCTCGCGGCCGAAGAGGCAGCGACCATCGCCGAGCGTCAGGCGGCGAGCGACGGCGATCGCGAGGCGCCGCCCGCCGGCGGCGACGGCTCGCCCGGCGCGTCCGGCAACGTCGGCGGCTACAACACGTTCTGGATCGACCGGGGAACGTCGGCGATGGACGTGGACGGCAAGTTCCGCACCTCCATCATCGTCGACCCCCCGAACGGCCAGCTGCCGCAGATGACCCCCGAAGGCCAGAAGATGATGGCCGAGCTGTTCGCCTCTTTCGGCCGACAGAACGACGGCAAAGCCTACTGGATCGACGAAGGCGACGAGCCCGGCCCCTACGACGACATCGAGATCCGCGACAACGCGGAGCGTTGCCTCATGGGGTTCAGCGGGGCCGCGCCTTCGATCCCGAGCCTCTACAACAACTTCAAGCGCATCGTGCACACCGACGAGGTCGTCATGATCGAGATCGAGATGGTGCACGACGCCCGCATCGTGCGCATGAACAGCGAGCACGAGCCAGCCCACGTCAAGAGCTGGCTCGGCGATTCCATCGGCTGGTGGGACGGCGACACCCTGGTGGTGGAGACCACCAACTTCTCCCACAAGACCGAAGGTTTCCTGGGCGGCGGCGAGAACACCACCGTCACCGAGCGCTTCTCACGCCTGGACGGCGGCGACCTCCTCTACAAGTTCACGGTCTCCGATCCTACGATCTGGAAAGACTCCTGGAGCGGCGAGTACGTCTGGCGCGCCAGCGACCAGAAGGTGTACGAGTACGCGTGCCACGAGGGCAACTACGCCATGGGCAACATCATGCGCGGCGCGCGCCTGCTCGAGCGGGAGGCGATGGAGAGCAAGGCGAAAGCCGAGTCGGACGATCGGTAGCCGCTGGGACTAAGCCAGGATCTCTCGGACCACCCGCGCCGGCTCGACGCCGGTGAGCTTCGCGTCGAGCCCGCGGTGCTTGTGCGTGAAGCGCTCGTGGTCGATGCCGAAGAGGTGCAGGATCGTCGCCTGGAAGTCGCGGATGTGCACCGGGTCTTGGACGATGTTGTACGAGAAGTCGTCGGTCTCGCCGTACACCACGCCACCCTGGATGCCACCGCCGGCCATCCAGAGGGAGAAGCAGCGCGGGTGGTGGTCGCGGCCGTAGTCCTCCGGCGTGAGCTTGCCCTGCGAGTAGATCGTGCGCCCGAACTCGCCGCCCCAGATGACCAGGGTGTCGTCGAGCATGCCGCGGTCCTTGAGGTCCTGCACGAGGGCCCACGCCGCGTTGTCGACGTCTTTCGCCTGCGCCGGAAGGACGGTGGGCAGGATGCCGTGCACGTCCCATCCGCGGTGGTAGATCTGCACGAAGCGCACGCCGCGCTCCACCAGCCGTCGCGCCATGAGGGCAGCGTTCTGGAACTTCCCGGGCTGGCGTGCCTCTTCACCCCAGCGCTCCCAGGTGCTCGCAGGCTCTGAGCCCAGATCGCTCATCTCGGGCACCGAGGTCTGCATGCGGTACGCCATCTCGTACTGCTCGATGCGCGCGAGCGTCTCCGGGTCACCCACCTGCTCGTGGCGCAGGCGGTTGAGCTCGCCGAGGCCATCGAGCATCTGGCGGCGCACCGCCGGCGACACGCCGTCGGGGTCTTTCAGGTAGAGCACCGGGTCGGCGCCGGCCATGAGGCCCACGCCGGCGTGCTCCGGCGACAGGAATCCGGAGCTCCAGAGCTTGGCCGAGATCGCCTGGAGGCCTGCGCGCGGGTGGCTGCGCTCGGCGTTCATCACCACGAAGGTCGGCAGGTTCTCGTTCATCGAGCCGAGGCCGTACGAGAACCACGCGCCGATACACGGCCTGCCCTCGACCTGTTGCCCGGTCTGGATGAACGTGATGCCCGGCTCGTGGTTGATGGCATCGGTGTGCATGGAGCGGATGACCGCGATGTCGTTGGCCATGCTCGCCGTCTTGGGCAGCAGCTCCGAGAACCAGGCACCACCGTCGCCGTGTTGGCTGAACTCGTAGATGGACGGCGCGATCGGGAAGCGCGTCTGGCCCGACGTCATGCCGGTGAGGCGCTGGCCGCCACGCACCGAGTCGGGCAGGTCCTGCCCGTACATCTCCTTCATCTTGGGCTTGTAGTCGAGCAGGTCGAGCTGCGGCGGTGCGCCCATCATGTGGAGGTAGATGCAGCGCTTCGCCTTCGGTGCGAAGTGCGGCAGCTCGGGGAGTCCGCCGATGCGGTCGCCGCCGACTGTCGGCACCGCGCCGAAGGCATCGCGGGCGAAGAGGTTGGCCAGCGCGAGGCCACCGATGCCGCGTGCTGCGCGACCGAAGAACTGCCGCCGCGTCTCGGCCTGGACCGCCTCCTCGAACACCCGGCCCAGCCTCGGGCGCTGGTGGGGGGCGAGCACCTCAGAGGTGCCGGCGTGGTCGAGCTCGTGATCGTAGTCGTGCCAGAAGCTGGCGGAACGGTTCGGATCGTGCGGGGTCATTTGTTCAGGACCTCGTCCAGGTTCATCAGCTGGTTGGTCAGCATGGTCCACGCGGCCGACTCTGCCGTGGGCAGCGCAGCGTCGTGGGGGAACTCGCCCACCGCGAGCAGCGCGGCGGCTTTCACTTCGTCGCTGCCGTAGAGGTCGAGCAGGCCGTCGAGCGTGCGCTCGGCCACCTCCCGCTCCGCACCCTCGAAGGGGCGCGAGACCAGGCGGGTCGTGACGTAGTCGAGGCGTCGGTCGAAGCTCGGACCCGCCTCGCGCATCGCGCGCTGGGCGAGGACCCGTGCCGCCTCCACGAACTGGGTGTCGTTCATGGTCACCAGCGCCTGGAGGGGCGTGTTGGTGCGCTCGCGCTTCACGGCGGCGTGCTCGCGCGACGGAGCGTTGAAGATGGTCATGGATGCGGGCGGCGCAGCGCGCTTCCAGAACGTGTAGAGGCTGCGCCGGTAGAGCTTGTCGCCGGAGTCGGGCACGTACTTGCGCGTGTTGCTCTGACCCATCGCCACCGACGACCACACGCCGTCCGGCTGGTACGGCTTGACGCTCGGCCCGCCGAGGGTGCGCACGAGGAGACCGGAGGCGGCAAGGGCGGTGTCGCGCAGCATCTCGCCGTCCATGCGGAAACGTGGGCCGCGCGACAGCAGCACGTTGTCGGGGTCGCGCTCGACCTTCGTCGGTGTGAGGGTTGCCGCTTGGCGGTAGGTGGCCGACGTCACGAGCGACTTGAAGAACGCCTTCGTGTCCCAGCCCGACGCTCGAAACTGCGTCGCGAGGTGATCGAGCAGGTCGGGGTGTGACGGCACGTCGCCCTGGGCGCCGAAGTCTGCGGCCGACGGCACGAGCCCGCGACCGAAGATCTGCTGCCAGAAGCGGTTCACGGTGACCCGTGCCGTGAGCGGGTTCTCCGGGGCCATGAGCCACTGGGCCAGGCCCATCCGGTTGCGCGGCAGGCCCGGGCCGAACGGCGGCAGCACAGACGGCACGTCGGCGAGGACGCGCTCCCGCGGCTGGTCGTACATGCCTCGGTAGAGCACGTGTGCCGCGGCCTCCCCGGTGGAGCTCTCCTGCATGACGTGGGTCACGCTGCCCCGGCGCCGCACCTCGCGCCACTCCTTCTCGAGCTCGTGCTTGCGCGCGAGGAGGGAGCGGAAGGGCTCACTCTCGTGCACGAGGTACTGCAGGACGCGGGCTCGCTCCAGGGCCGCGCTGCTCGTGTCGAACGGCGGCGACTCGGTGGACGGGTCGACGGCTGCCAGCTCACGCCGCTCGCGGGGCGCGACGCTGTCGGCGAGCTGCTCCTCGCTCAGTGAAGGTGCGCCAGGCTGGAGGCGACCCCACTGCGCCAGAACGAGCGCCTCCTGCGCGGAGAGCTCCCGATCGAAGACGCGAAGGTCGGCGATGCCGCCGCCGTCGAAGTGCCCTGGCTCGGAGTCGCCCGAGGCGGCGCGGCGGCCGAGCAGGAGCGGCTGGGTGGTCTCGATGCTGCCGAGCACCTTGGCCCAGGTCTGGCTCCCTTCCTTTTCGATCGGCAGGCCGTTGCGGAAGAGGTTCTGACCGGCACGCTCGCCACTCCCGTCGTGGGTGAAGACGAAGTGAGCCCAGGTTCCGGTGGGGTGCCGTTTCGAGTTGATGGTGCCGATCGCCGTGCTGCTGCGCCCCTGGTCGTAGCCCGCCTTCTCGCCGACGAGACGCACGTAGAACAGGCGGGCCCCCAGCGTGGCAGCCCACCCGCGGTTGCCGTCGGCCGGATCTCGCTGCGAAAGCACCGTGTAGCTCTCCTCGCCCTCGGGCGAGTAGACCCAGAGCGACAGGCTGAACGGGTCGCCCTCGCCCCAGGGCAGGTTCGGCAGCTCGGCCCAGTTGCCTTTCGCGAAGCGGAGAGCGGGCAGGCCGAGCGGCCCCGGCGCCACGGCGGGTGGGCTCTTGCCCTCGTCGGCGTGCAGCAGAAGCGGGTGGCGCGTGCCGTCGTGAACGAAGCTGGGCTCGTCCCCCGAGAGGTCGAGGGCGAGGACCTCGCTCTCGGCGTCGAGCGGCCGGGCCGGCGGGGTGTTGCGCCATGCCGCAAAGCCGTCTCCCGGTGCGCGCTGTGCGCTGGCCAGGCTCTCGTCCACCTCGCGGGCGGCGCTGCGCAGCTCCTCCCACTGCTCCCGATCCTCCGGGCGCGGCACCACGAGCACGGGCGGCGGGTCGGAGACGTTGCCGTCCATGACGTACTGGGTCGTGTTGCCCCAGAAGGCCGTCAGCGCGTAGAACTCGCGCTGCGGGATGGGGTCGAACTTGTGGTCGTGGCAGGTCGCGCAGCCGACAGTGAGGCCGAGATACACGTCGCCGATCGTCTCGGCACGGTCTTTCGCGTAGATCGCCTCGTACTCGGCGGGCACGACACCACCCTCGTTCGTGGTGATGTTGTTGCGCTGGAAGCCGGTGGCGACGAGCTGCTCGAGCGTCGGGTCCGGCAGCAGGTCGCCGGCGATCTGCCAGGTCGTGAACTCGTCGAAGGGCTGGTTCGCGTTGAACGCGTCGATCACCCAGTCGCGGTAGGCCCACATCTCCCGGTAGTTGTCGATGTGGAAGCCGTGCGTGTCGGCGTAGCGCGCCGCGTCGAGCCAGTAGCGCGCGCGGTGCTCGCCCCAGTGCTTCGACACGAGCAGCTGATCGACGAGGGTCTCGTACGCGTTCTCGCTCTCGTCCGCGACAAAAGCCTCGAGCGTTCCCGGGTCGGGCGGCAGGCCCGTGAGATCGAGTGCCACGCGCCGCGCGAGGGTGCGCCGGTCGGCCTCCTCCGCGGGCTCGAGGCCCTCCTTCTCGAGGCGGCGGAGCACGAAGCGGTCGAGCGGCTGCCTGACCCACGAAGAGCGGGCCACCTCCGGCAGCTCCGGGCTGCGGATCGGCTGGAACGACCAGTGCTCGTCCCAAGGGGCCCCGACTTCGATCCATCGTTTCAGCGTGTCGAGCTCGGATGCGCTGACCGTCTTGTTGGCCGCTTCGGGCGGCATGCGACGGCGCGGATCGGAGTGCTCGATGCGCTGGATCAGCAGGCTCTTCGCGACGTCTCCCGGGACCACCGCTGCGCCGCGACGGCGCGCTTCAGTGGCGCCCGCGCGGGTGTCCAGGCGCAGGCCGAGCTGACGCGACTCTTCGTCGGGCCCGTGGCAGGCAAAACAGTTGTCGGCCAGGATCGGCCGGACGTCGCGCTGGAAGTCGACCTCGAGGTCCGGGTCGACCGCGCTCGGGGCCGGGGGAGCCGGAAGCGCAGCCATGGCAGCGCCTGCGGACACGGCAATCGCTGCGAGGACGGAAAACCGACTGAGCATGCAGGCGAGCTCCTGAGCGGCCCGCCCCGGCGGACCGGTCGTTCTTGGATGGTGGATCGACCTCGAAAGGTATCACTCCGAGCGGTGGGCGCGCGGGGCTCCGGGAGGTCGAGGTGAGCCCTTGCGCTTCCCATTGCCGGCGGCGGTGCGGTGCGCCGAGCCAAGATAGTAACCGTTGGTTACTTTGTAGTACGATGGTTACATGAGTGTCGCAGAACGTCGTCAGCGGGAGCGCAAGGCGCGTCAGGAGCTTTTTCTCGACGTGGCCGAGGAGCTGGCGCGCTCGCAGCGCCTCGAGACCGTCTCCATCGAGGAGCTGACCCGGCGCGCCGAGTTCAGCAAACGCACCTTCTATCTCTACTTCCAGGACAAGCACGACCTCCTCGCCGCCGTTGCGCTCCGGGCGCTCGAACGGTTGCAGACTCGGATCGACGTCGTCCTCGCGTCGCCGGCGCGTCCGCTGCAGCGCATCGAAGAGCTCGCGTGGGCCTACTTCGACTTCTTCGCGGAGGAGCGCGACTCCTTCGATCGCCTCCTGCGCTTCGAGGAGGACGCCTATCACCTGCGCAAGGTGGCGCCCCAGGAGGGGCCCCATGCGCAGCTCTACGTGGAGAAGACCCAGGCGCGCGACGAGCGCATCTACGAGCTCCTCCGCGAAGCCATGGCTGAGGGTGAGATCCACGCCGATCTCACGCCGGAGCAGCTCCTGCTGCTCGTCTGGGGGCAGTGCGCCGGTGCCCTACGGGTCATCGCAGCCCGAGAAGACAGCCTGGAGTCGGCCTACGGCATCTCTGCGCGGGATCTCTTTGCTGCGTCGGTGCGTCAGCTGATGAGGAGTCTGTCGTGATCGATGCCGCCAGGAGGTTCTTCGTCCGCGAGGACGCCGACTACGACGCCGACTGTGAGCGTCTGCAGGCGCGGACCGCTGCAGGAAAGGCGCTCTATCTGGCGATGCACTTCCTGCCGGGCGTCCTGGCCGTGGTGGTCCTCAACATCGAGCCGGTTTTCCGACAGTTGGTGGCGCTTTCTGGCCTCAGCGACAAGATGTTCCAGTACGTGCTGTTCATCGCCGTCACCTACGGCTGGCACACGCTGTTCCCTGTCGTCGTGCTCATGCGCAGCGACGGGCTGAGCTTCCGGGAGACGATGCGTGCACTCAACCTCGATCGCGTCGACTGGAAGGGGCTCGTGCTCGTTCTTCCCGTCCTGTTCGTTCCGTACACCCTGCTCTCGGCGCCCTACTTCCGATGGGTGGAGCCAGCGCTGACGGATTGGCTGGGCGGAGTGGAGGCCTTTCAGCTCCCCGACTACAGCCTCTTCAAGGAGGGGCTCTACGACTTTCCGCCGGTGCTGCTGCTTTTTCTCCTGATCGGCAACTTCCTCGGGGAAGAGGTCTACTACCGCGGCTATCTCATGAAGAAGTGCGCTTTTTTCGGTCGGCACACATGGTGGGTGACGTCGATGTTGTTTGCGCTGTATCACCTCTGGCAGATCCCGCACACGTGGCCGCTGTTCGGTCCCGCGATCTTCTTCGGGCTCGTCATGGCGCTGCGCAAGAACCTCTACGTCGTCATCCTCCTGCACCTGCTGCTCAACCTGTGGTGGGTCAGCTTCATGGAGGCCACCTTCGGGACTTGACGCGTCGGCGCGCCGGCGCGCGAAAGGACCGCTCCGGCGACGAGGCGTCGTTCTGCCGTGGGCCGGGCCGGGAGGCGTAGGATGGCTCCATGATGCGAATCGCCAAGATGTGGTCGGCCGTCTGGGCCGTAGGTCTCACCCTGGCTGGAGGCCTCGCCGTACACGCGTCGTCCCAGTCGAAAGCAAGCGCCGAAGAGGCGTTCGTGGGTGCATGGAGGCTCGCATCCTTCGAGTCGTTCGGCGCGGACGGAGACACGACGCAGCGCGCCATGACCGGCTCCATCGTGTACTCGGCTTCGGGCCACATGGCGGCGCAGCTGATGCCCGACGGCTACGCGGACCGACCCGTTGCCGAGGACGGCAGCGCGGACCGCAGCGGCTACGTCGCCTACTGGGGGCCGTTCTCGCTCGACGATGTCTCTGCCGACGGCCGCACGGGGCGCGTCACGCACCACGTGCGTGGCTCGCTCTTCCCACAGTGGGTCGGACGCGGTCTCGTGCGCTACTTCGAGATCCACGGCGACGTGCTGAAGCTGTCGCTGCGCAACGACGAAGGCCGCACCACCGGCACCCTCACCTGGCACCGCGAGTGAGCTCGACTCTCAGGCGTTGACGGATCGGCCGTCTGCGGTGAGGCTGGGACGAGGATCTCAGCCAGAGGGCGGCCATGAAACACGTGATCATCCTGGGCGGCGGCTTTGCCGGCATCAATGCGGCGAAGGTGCTCGGCAAGAGTGGCGACGTTCGGGTCACGCTCATCGACCGCAGCAACCACCACCTCTTCCAGCCGCTGCTCTACCAGGTGGCCATGGCGGGTCTCAGCCCGGCCGATATCGCAGTGCCCATTCGTGGGCTGCTCTCGCGCTACCGCAACGTCTCCGTCTCCCAGGCCGAGATCGAGGCGATCGACCTCGACGCCCGCGAGGTGCGCTCGCACGACAAGACGTGGAGCTACGACTACCTGGTGGTGGCGACGGGGGCTTCGCACTCCTACTTCGGTCACGACTCCTGGCAGCCGTTTGCTCCGGGTCTCAAGACGTTGGCCCAGGCCACCGAGATCCGTCGGCGCGTGCTCCAGGCCTTCGAGCGCGCGGAGAACGAAAGCGACCCGGAGGAGCAGAAGGCTCTGCTGAGCTTTGCCATCGTCGGCGGTGGTCCCACCGGAGTGGAGCTGGCCGGGGCGATTGCGGAGCTCAGCCGCTCGACGCTCGCGAAGGACTTCCGCAACATCGACCCCCGCCGCACGCGGGTGGTGCTGATCGAGGCGGGGTCGCGCATTCTGCCGATGTTCTCGGAGGCGTCGTCCGCGCGCGCGACCCGGGATCTGGAGGAGCTGGGCGCGCAGGTCTGGACGAGCACCATGGTGACCGACGTCTCCGGCGAGCGCGTGGAGATGGGCGACGAGGTCTTCCGGGCACGTACGGTGCTCTGGGCTGCCGGGGTTCGCGCCTCCGCCGTGGGCGGCGAGCTCGGCGAGGCCGCGGATCGCCAGGGTCGAGTGCCGGTTGGTGACGACCTCAGCCTCGCCGGGCACCCCGAGGTGTTCGTGGCCGGTGATCTCGCCCACGTCGACGGGGGTGACGGCCGCACGTTGCCCGGCGTCGCGCCGGTCGCGATGCAGGCGGGTCGTTACATCGGGCGCCTGCTCCGCGACGAGATCCGCGGTCGCTCGACGGAGCGGCGGCCTTTTCGCTACCTCGACAAGGGGCAGATGGCGACCATCGGGCGCAGCCGCGCCGTGGTGGAGAGTGGTCGCCTGCGACTCGGCGGCACGGTCGCCTGGCTCGCCTGGCTCTTCATCCACATCTACTACCTGTCGAGCTTTCGCAACCGGGCTCTCGTGCTCGCGCAGTGGGCGTGGTCGTACGTGACCTTCGGCCGCGGTGCACGCCTGATCGTCGACCGCGACGAGACGCTCTCCGGCCGCTGATCGGAGCTAGCGGCCTGGCGACGCTGCGGCGGAGCGGTGCACCAGACGCGATCGCCGTCCCGGTTCGAGAACCCAGGCCCTGGCGATCTGCGGGCCGTCGGCGACTGCTGCGCTCGCTTCGAAGCGCCGATAGGCCTCCTGCGACGCGAAGCTCGCGAACCAGACCACCACCGGGTCGGTCTCGGTCACCGGCAGCGCCGGGAAGTTGTTCTGCTCTCCGCTCGTGCGGAAGAGCCCGAGTGAGATCGCGCCGGCTTCGGCGGCGACGGGGAGGAGCTGCTCTTGCACGCGCCTCGTCAGGTTCTCGAGCGCGCCTGCCGCGGTCGGAGGAGCGCCGCCTCTGCCGTGGCCGGCACCGAAGACCAGACCGACGATCACCCCGCGGGGGTCGTCGCCGGCCTCGGACAGCAGCGCCGGACGACCGAGCGTGCGAGCGAACCGGGTGTCGGCTGTGACCGGCTCGAGCAGGCGCACCCTGCCGCGTGCCGCGAGCATGGTGCCCACCTCGCCGCCGGTCTCCTGCCACATCGGGCTCGTGTAGAACGTGCGAAGGCCGTCGAGTCGTGTGGCCATCGAATCGAAGCCGCGGATCCACACGAAGTGTGTCGGCTCGCGCAGGTCGCGGAACTGACCCCAGATGCGCATGCCGAGCACCTCCTGCGACTCGAGGTAGTGCTCCTCGAAGTACTCGAGGAACCGATCGCGGGAGTCGGGGTGCGTCGTGTACACCCGGAGCTCGACGTGGTTGCTGAAGTTCTGTGCGGCCGCGACCGAGCAGAGCCACAGGCCGAAGGCGAGTCCTGCGAGCGGCCCACGCGGCGCGCGCTGCAACCTAGCGGCTCCCTGCGAGATCCCGGATCTCGGCGGGAGCTTCGAAGTCGGCAGCTGAGGGGGCGCCGAAGTCGACGCTTTCGATCGTGCGCACGATCTCCTGGCCGGCAGCGCGCTGCACGATGGTCGTGGCCACCTTCAGGCCGTCGAACTCTTCGTAGTCGTCGTAGACGAGGGTCACCTCCTGCGGTCCCGCCGGGGTCTCGAGAGTGGAGACGCTGCCGCGGCGCAGGCCGGTGTCGGGGTCGTAGAACTCGATCGACTCGTCGCCCGACGCCGTGACGAGGCGCACCTTGTGCATCGACTTGCCTTCGAACTCCGCGTCCGCCAGCCGCTCGAGCGTCGGATAGAGCTTCGCGTCGCGCACCTCGTTGCGTGGGTGCGTCTGGAGCTCGAGCGACTCGAGCCGTGCCCCGTCGAGGAGGGTCGGCCCACTCTGGCCCATCTCCCAGCCGACGGTACCGTCGAAGCCCTGGCTCAGCGATCCGAAGCCCTCGAGGTCGACGCGGAACTTCATCCGTCCGTCGTCTCGAAGGAGCACGAAGGGCCCGGAGATGCCCTGTACTTCGAAGCGACCGCGAAAGGAGACCGCGTGGCGGTCGAGGACGGTCGCCGCACCACCGACCGCCTCGAGGTGACGGTCGATGACCGCGCGTGCGGAGGCCTGGTCGGCCGCCTGCGTTTCGGCCGGCCCGAGCAGCGCCGCCGACAGCGTGAGAGCGAGCGGCGCGAGTCGGAGTTGGGAGCGAAGGGTCGAGGGGGAAAGACGCATGGTGTCTCCTTGATGTGGCAGGAGGTCCGCGACGATCGTAGGAGCTGCGGCGTCGCTGCGCGCGGCTCCGGCCGCGAACGGCGGAAAGTGCGCGTCGAGCGGCGCAGAGGCGTGGCGAGCGCCTCGCCCTTGCGACGGTCCAGCGCTTGTGCCCTACTGGGTGGATGGTGAGCCCAGCCCCCCCTACGCGCGCGCTCGATCCGGGCGTCGGTGCGCGCGAGCACGGAGCGCTGCTCCAAGCGTTGCTCTGGGCCGTCGTGGCGGCGCTCCACGTCAGTCTGGCGACCCTCGTCGCAGGCTTCGACTGGATGAGCGTTCTCATCTACGCGGCTCTGGGGATCCTGGCCTGGGCCTGCACGCAGGGGATGCGTCGGCTCAGCGAGGCCCGGGGCTGGCTCGAGCTCGGACTGCGCGGCTGGCTGCTGCGCTCCGTGCCGACCGCGCTCCTCTCCGGCATCGTGATCGTCGGGGGGCTGAGCCTGGGCATCCTCTGGGCGGCGCCGCTTCTGGAGCACCTCGTGCCGGGCTTCACGGAGCCGAACGACCTCCGCAACCCCAACAGTCTCGCTGGCCTCACGATGTACTGGAGCGGCATCGTGCTGCTGTGGCACCAGTGCTTCTACGGCTACGCTCTCGTGCAGCGCCTGCGACGCGCAGAGCTCGAGAAGTGGGAGCTCGAAGCGGCGGTTGCGGAGTCGGAGCTGGACGCACTGCGCGCACACCTGAACCCCCACTTCGTGTTCAACGCGCTCAACGGCATCCGCGGTCTGATCGCGGAGGACCCGCCTCGCGCGCGGGAGATGGTGACGCGGCTCAGCGGGATCCTCCGCTCCTCGCTCCAGGCGGCCGAGCAGGAGACCGTGGCGCTGGGTGACGAGCTGGATCTCGTGCGCAGCTTTCTCGAGCTCGAGTCGGTGCGGTTCGAAGACCGGCTCCGCTACGAGATCGAGGTGAGCGACGCGGCGCGGCGGCAGCAGGTGCCGGCGCTCATCGTCCAGCATCTCGTGGAGAACGCGATCAAGCACGGCCTCGGCAGGCGCGTCGAGCCCTCGACCGTGGTGCTGCACGCCGAGGTCGTCGATGGAACTCTGCGGGTTCGGGTCCGTAATGAGGGGGAGCTGAGCCACCAGCCCCCCGGCAGTGGCCTCGAGCGCTCGAGGCGGCGGCTCGAGCTCCTCTACGGTGCGCGGGGTGTGCTCACCCTCCGCGAAGTGGGCTCGGGGCTGGTCGAAGCGCAACTGGAGATCCCGGCCACGACATGAAGACGGTGCTGATCGACGACGAGCCCATCGCGCGTCGCGAGCTCGCACGTCTGCTTCGGGAGCATCCGGAGGTGGAGGTCGTGGGCGAAGCAGGCGACGCCGAGGAGGCCAAGCGCTGCATCGAGCGCACGGATCCGGAGCTCCTCTTCCTGGACGTGCGCATGCCCGGCGCGAGTGGCTTCGACCTCCTGGAACAGCTCGACGAGGTGCCGCGTGTCGTGTTCACCACGGCGTACGACCACTTTGCTGCGCGGGCGTTCGACGTGGACGCTGCGGACTACCTCCTGAAGCCGGTCGATCCGACGCGGCTGGCGGTCGCGGTCGAGCGCGCCCAGCGCGCTCTTGCGGCCGATGTGCCCTCGTCGCAGCCGTCGCCCGACACTCCGCAGCGGATCTTCGTGCGCGAAGGTGAGCGCTGCTGGTTCGTCGACCTCGCCGAGGTCGAGCTGTTCGAGGCGAACGGCAACGGATCGCGGGTGGTGTTCGGCGATCAGAGCCCGCCGATTCGTCGCACGCTGGCTTCGCTGGAACGGCGTCTCGACCCGAATCTCTTCTTCCGTGCGAACCGGAGCCAGATCGTCTCGCTGCGCCACGTGGCGCAGGTCGAGCCCTGGTTCGGCGAGAGGCTCAGGCTGCACCTCAAGAGCCGTCGAGTCGTCGAGCTGTCACGGCGCCAGGCCACGCGGTTCCGTGCGCTCACGTTGTAGGACGGGGCATCACGGCGGGTGCGCGATGCCGGGCTCGGAGGGGCCGATCCCCGCGTAGGCTCTGATACAACAGCACGCACTGTGATCTCGTCGGCCCCTCTCGATCCCGTGCCATCGGGCGTCCGTGAAGACGCTGCCCGCGACCGTCGCTTCCGAATGGGCTCTGGGTTTCCTCCCGAGCCGAGGGCCCCTCGTGTCTGAGCCTCGGCGCACGTGGCACCGCGTCCTGTTCTGGCTGCTGTTCGCCTACTTCTTGGTGACGGTGCCGGTGGGCCTCTTCGTGCTCGAGCGATACGACAGCAGGTTCATGCGCGACTGGACGGAGCGTCAGCGACTGATCGACTTCGAGGAGAAGACGAGCGAGGCGCGAGAGCAGCTCGACTTCGACTCGGGGACCATCTCGATCGCGGAGACGGTGGCGTTCGACTGGGACGCGCACGAGACGTTGGAGGAAGCGCAGGCGGATCTGCGGCGCTCGTTCTCCGAGCTGCTCGGGCGTCGCGTCGCCTACCAGCCGGAGCCTTCGTTCAGCTCGTTTCACGAGGAGGTGCTCGAGTCGGGTGTGCGCCGAGCTCTCGGCACCGTGCCGGCCGAGCCCGGCTTCGACCTCAAGGTGGCGGTGCTCCGTCCCTCCGACGGGGAGCGGCTTCCCGCGGTGGTCTTGGCGCACGGTTTTGGAGGCTCCCTCCTCCAGACCGCGGGCTACGGCCTCGAGACCTACCACCACGACATGGCTCTCGGCCTCGCGGAGGCGGGCTTCGTGGCCGTGACGTACGACCTCCGCGGGCTGGGGAGCGGCCGGACCGGCGACTGGGGTGACCCCTCCTGGGGTGGCGAGGTGTACTACGACGACTTCGTGGGCTACACCTTGATGCGCGGCGCGACGCCCATGGGTGTCTGGACCTTCGATGGGCTTCAGGTCGCCGACGCGGTCGCGCGGCTACCCGGCGTGGACGGCACGCGGATGGCTTTTGCGGGCATCTCCCACGGCGGACAGGTTGCGATGTACGGAGCGGGCCTGGCGCCGGACCGTTTCCGCGCGGCGATCGCCATGGGCAGCTTCGTCAGCTTCGACGACCTCTACACGCGCATCCACAACCTCACGGGGCATGCCATCCCCGGCCTGACCGACCTGGCGCGCATGGGCGATCTTGCGGCCCTGGTGGCGCCCCGGCCTCTCCTGGTGCAGTGGGGAGAGCTCGAGCGCGACACGCGGCACGGCTCTCTGACGGCGGGCTCCGAGGCGGAGTTTGCGCTCGCGCAGAGCCTCTACTCCCGCTTCGGTGCTCCGGGTGCGGTCGAGAGCGTGGTGTCGGCGGAAATGGGACACGGCTTCGACGTCGCTGCGGCCGTCGAGTTCCTGGACCGGCACCTGGCGCGCTGAGCGCCGGGGGGGAGCTGCAACCTGCCGCTTCGGTGCTCGTATACTGTATACAGTATGCAAATCGAGCGTGTCAGCCTGAGCACCCAGATTCAAGAGGAGATCCGCGAACGGATCGTGCGAGGCGCTCTCGAAGACGGCGCCCGGCTCAACGAGGTCGAGCTCGCGAAGGCGCTCGGGGTGAGTCGGACGCCGGTCCGCGAGGCCCTCTCACAGCTCGTCGCCGAGCGCTTCGTCCAACAGGTTCCGGGCCGAGGCTTCTTCGTTGCGGAGCTGAGCCGGGAGGAGATCGACCAGCTCTACATCGTGCGCCAGCTCCTCGACCCCGCGGCGCTCGAGCTGGCGGGCATCCCGGAGATGGCAACTCTCGACCGGCTCGAAGAGCTGAACGAAAGGACCGCCAAGGCCCGGCGGGCCCGCCGTGTGGTGGAGCTCGACGACGAGTGGCACCTGATCCTGCTGGAGAGCTGCCCCAACCAGATTCTCCTCGATCTGATCCGCCAGTTCATGCGCATGACCTTTCGCTACGAGCTGGCCTACATGAGTGACGCGGCCAACGTGGAGGTGGTCGTGCGCGAGCATGCGCAGATTCTCGCTGCGCTCCGCGGCGGAGACCTCGCGAGGGCGTGCGCCGGGCTCCGCCAGAACATGACGTCGGCCCAGGTCCCGCTGGTCCGACACGTCGAAGAGACCTCCGCCCCAGCGGAGCGCAAGGAGTCGGCATGACACAGAAGAGAAGATCGTGCGGGGCCGCCCTCGTGCTCATCCTCTTCACCCTTGCGGGCTCCGGCTCCGCGGCCGGCTCGTCGGACGGGCGCTCCCTCGTCGGCGTGTGGGAGGCCGCGCGTGTCTACGGCCCCGAGATCTCCGAGACTCTGACGCTCTGGAGACATCGCGAGACCCGGGAGTGGCGCGCCGAGATCGCGGATGTCCGCGTGTCGTTCGGCGCGGACGCCGGGCGACTGCACTTCCGACTCCCTGGCGACCGCGGCGCGTTTCGCGGCACCTTCTCGGCGGCGCAAGGCAGGGTGGACGGGCACTGGATCTCGCCGCCCTCGAGCACCCTCAACTACCCGGTGGCCACGCCGGTGGTCTTCGACGTGTCGGAGGAGCCCTCGGGTCGCTGGAGCGTGTGGCGTGGCGCCGTTCGGCCGCAGAAGAACCACGTCACCCTGTTTCTCCGGGTGCTCGACGACCGCGCGGAGGGCGGCGGCCTGCGCGCCTTCGTGCGCAACCCCGAGCGCAATCTCGGCATCTTCATGGGGGTGCAGAGCTTGCGCCGTGACGGGGATCAGGTCGAGCTCCTCCTCCGAGACGGACAACGTCTGCGTGGCGACCTCGAGCTGGGCGAGAGCGGCGATCGTATGTCGTTTCATCTCGGCTGGCTCGGCGCCACGTTCGACTTTCGTCGCGCGCCGAGGACGTCCGCGTTCTACCCGGCGCGAGACGACCAGCCTTACGAGTACCGAGCCCCTCTTCCGAAGGGCGACGGCTGGCGCACGGCAGACGCGCGCGATGTCGGCCTCGATGCCGACGCGCTCGCGAGCGCCGTCGAGAGCCTGCGCCGGCAGACGGCGGAGAGCGTCACGGACCCGTACGTCCATGCTCTGCTGGTCTCCCGCCGCGGCCGCCTGGTGCTCGAGGAGTATTTCCACGGCTTCGGTGCGGAGACGCCCCACGACACGCGCTCCGCGGGCAAGAGCCTGGCCTCGATGATCGCGGGTCTGTCGTACGACCGCGGCGACCTCGTCGGTGGCGAGGGCCTCACCCCCGCGTCGCGGCTCGTGGACGCGTACGGCGACGCCGCAGCCGAGCCGGATGCCTCGGGCGACGACCTGCCCGCGAAGGGGCAGCGGGAGCAGTGGCGCCGTCAGATGACGCTCGGCCATCTCCTGTCGATGAGCTCGGGGCTCGAATGCGACGACGACGACGGCGACTCGGTCGGCAACGAAGGGAGAGTGCAGGACCAGCAGGAGCAGGACTCCTGGCGGGCCTACACGCTCGCCGTTCCGACGGAGCGCGAGCCGGGAAGCAAGGCGCTCTACTGCTCCGCCGGCATCGACCTCGCGTTGGGCATGGTGCACGAGGCGAGCGGCACGTGGCTTCCAGAGCTCTTCGCGCGGGGGCTCGCGCGGCCGCTCCGCATCGAGGAGTACCACTTCAACCTCGCACCCTCCTGGGAGGGCTACATGGGAGGCGGCATCTACCTGCGCCCCCGTGACCAACTGAAGCTCGGGCAGGTCATCCTCGACGAGGGCCTGTGGAACGACACGCGGGTCCTGAGCGCCGAATGGGTCGAGCTCTCCACCCGGCCGCGCGCCGGGATCCACGAGAGCGGAGACTACGGCCTGGGTTGGTGGTCGACCGATCTCGTTCACCCTCTCACGCAGGAGACGCACCGTGCCATCTACGCGAGCGGCAACGGCGGCCAGCTCACCATCGTCGTTCCGAGCCTCGAGATGGTGGTGCAGTTCTCCGCAGGGAACTACAACAACTACGGCACCTGGGGCCGGAGCCTCCACGAGTTCGTGCCCGCGCGCCTCATGACGGCGGTCGTTCCCAGCCCCGAGGGCGGGGCTAGCTCCCGACGTGGCCGATGAGGTCGCGCGCCACGCGCTCGAGCACCCCTTTGCGCGTGTCGAAGTTGGGGAGGATCATCACCTGATCGAGGCCGGCGGCGTGCAGCGCGCTCAGCTGCTCGACCAGGTGGTCGCGGGTGCCGATCAGACAGCTCGCCTGCAGGACCTCGGGCGTGAGAAAGCGCTCCTCCTCTTCGAGCACCCAGCAGTTGTGACCGCCGTGGATCCGTTGGTGCACCATGTCTTCCGGGAAGTCGGCGAGGAGTGAGGTGTAGTCGTCCCAGATGCCTGCGAGCGCGTCGGGCGGCTCGTTGCCGAAGTTGCGATGCTGGTCGTAGGCGTAGTGAACCGCGGCCATCGCCATGGCACCACACTCGCTCTTCACGCGGTCCGAGTCGACCGCCTCCCCCGGGTCGAGCACCGTGATGGTCGTGAGCCCGGTCGTGGTGTAGCTCTGCCGGTCGATGGGCGTGCCCGCCTCCGAAGCCCCGGCCTCGATCATCTGCCAGATCGCCTCCATCACGGCGGGGCTCTGCGGCATGGCGAGAACCGCGCCGTCGCCGTGTTTTCCCGCCAGAGCGAGTGACTTGGGGCCGAATCCGGACACGTACATCGGGATCTTGTCGTCGAAGTTCACGAAGCCCTTGTCCACCATGATGTGGCGGATTCGGCGGCCTTGGTGCTCGGTCTCGCGCCCCTCGAGCAGCGGCTTCACGGTGGCCAGATAGACGTCGTAGTCGGCGATCCGCTGGGGCTTCTGGCCCATCACTCTCATGGCGGTGTTGCCGGCGCCCACTCCGAAGAAGGTGCGGCCCGGCGCGAGCGCGTTGATGGTGCCGATGCTGGCCGCATTCACGGGAGCCGGTCGCGTTCCCGTGACCGCGATGCCCGTTCCGAGGTGGATGGTCTTCGTGCGCGTCGCCGCGAGGGCGAGCGTCGCGTAGCAGTCGGACCACAACATCTGCGAGTCGGCGCACCATGCGTGGCTGTAGCCGAGCTCCTCGGCTCGGACGATGTAGTCGATGTCGCCGATGTGCGAGGCGACGCAGACGCCGATGTCCATGCTGAGCCTCCTCTTCGCGTGGTCGGAGTCGTG
The DNA here is from genome assembly GCA_965223385.1 of Candidatus Multivoraceae bacterium. Classification (GTDB taxonomy): domain Bacteria; phylum Acidobacteriota; class Thermoanaerobaculia; order Multivoradales; family Multivoraceae; genus JBCCLJ01. Next base: position 828,138 of record CBDCWR010000007.1, read on the forward strand.
TGAGCGCTGAGTGTCTCACGTCGTGTGGATCGCCAGAGCGCGTGGGGGGTGCCCTATGATGTTGCGATTCCCGCCGAGTTCAGCGAACGAAACGCCGCGCCGCAAGGAGAGCCGAGATGATCACCGCCATGCCTCGCATCGCCATTGCCGTGAACGACTTCGCGCGCACGATCCGGACGTTCCGCGAGGCGTTCGGAATGCCGGTCGTCGACGCCTCGGATCGCACCGTCTCGAGCTTGGGCGCACGCATCGCGATGTGTGTGCCCGAAGGCGGCAGCAACATCGAGATCATGTCTCCCGAAGATCCGGACGCGCCGCTCTGCCGGAGCCTGCAGGGTTTCCTGGATCGTCGCGGCGAAGGGCTCTTCGCGCTGATGCTGGAGGCACCCGATCCCGACGCGGAGGCGGAGGAGCTCCTGGCGCGGGATCTGGCCGTGTTGCCGCTCATGGAAGGTGCGGGGGGCCGCGACGTGCATCCCAAGTCGACGCACGGGGTTCTCATTCGGGTGTACCCGAACGACTCCTTCCAAGGGACGACCCAAGACCTCGCCCAGGAGCCTCACGTCTCTGGGATCGACCGTGTCCTCGTCGCGGTGGAAGACGCCAACGACGCGGCCCAGCGCTACGGCCGCGGTTTCGATCTGCCGGTGACGGAAGCGGGGCTCGACGGTGAGCGCGGGGTGCAGTCGGCCTTCTGTATGCCGCCGAAGGGAGGGCGCATCGAGTTCGTCTCACCCGCGGGCGAGACGCAGTTCTCCAACGCCCTCGCGGAGTCGATCACCGCACGCCGGGAAGGGATGTACGCCCTCGTTCTGCAGACCGCCGGTCTCGAGGCCGCGCGGCAGCGCCTCGAGGACCACGGCCTCGAGACCACATCCGGGCCAGAGGGCGTCTGGACCCGTGTCGGCGGCGCGCGGCTTCTGCTCGAGGCGCGCTGAGGGCCGTCAGTCGAGGTAGCCCAACGACCGGAGCGCCTTGCGCTCGTCCTCGTCGAGCCCGACCGTCGTCCCACCGGCTCTCTGGTGGACCTCGCGTCGCGCGCGAAGCATGCGCTCGATCTCGTAGAGGCGGGCGCGGAGGCGGTCGACGTCGGCCGGTCGCGCGGACGCGAGGTTGTTGGACTCGCGCGGATCGGCCGCCGTGTCGTACAGCTCGATCGTCTGCTGGTAGGGATCGAGAATCAGCTTGAGGCCTCCCTCGGAGATCATGCGGCTTTCGAGGTACTCCGTGGTCTCGGCGAACGCCGGGAGATCGGTCAGCGTGCCGGCCTCGATCTGCGGAATCAGGGCCTCGCCCCGGAAGGTCGGTGCGCTGCCGCACCCGGCCAGCTGCAGCAGGGTCGGTGCGAGGTCGATGGTGCGCACCTGGGTCGCAACCCGAATCCCGCCCTCCGGTGCCCCGGGGTAGGCGATCAGCAGAGGTACGCGGATGACGTCCCGGTGGAGGTAGTAGCGATGCCCCTGGTAGCCGTTCTCCTCCCAGGCTTCGCCGTGATCCGACACCACCGCGACGATCGTCTTGTCGGTGAGGCCGTTGTCGTCGAGAAACTGGAGGATGCGGCCGACCTGGTCGTCCATGAAGCGGATGCGGCCGTCGTACACGTTCAGGAGGTCCTCGAGGTCCTCCGGGTCCATGTCGAGATCGGCCCCGGCGTAGCGCTCCAGGTTCTCGAACTTCGTCACCTCCGTCGGGAAGTGGTCTCCCCAGAGGTCGTCGTACTTCGGAAACGGGTCGAAGCCGGGATGGGCGTCGAAGAAGTGGCCGAAGGCGAAGAAGGGCTTGTCCTTGATGCGCTCGAGTCGGTCCAGGAGGATGTCGGTGACCCTGTTGCCGGGAATGCGCGCTCGACCCCGCGGCGGCTCGTCGAACACGTCGAAGTCCTGATCGAGACCGTACTTGGACGAAGCGTTGAGAGCCGAGACCGAAGCGGTCGTGCGGTACCCGTGAGACTTCAGAATTCTGGTGAGCGTGGGCGGCGAGCCCGCGAGGCGAAGATCGTTGTTGCGGGCACCGTGCTCACTCGCGTACGTGGACGTGAGCATCGAGGAGTGGGATGGCACCGTCCACGGGGCGGCCGACATGCAGTTCTCGAACACAGCGCCCCGCGCGGCGAGCTGCTCGAGGATCGGCACGGTCTCGCGCTCGTAGCCGTACAGCGACATGTGGTCGGCGCGGAGCGTGTCGAGCGAGATCAGGATGACGTTCTTCGGCTCGCTGCACTCACTGGGCGCCGTGTGGTCTGCAGCGGTCACGCCGAGGTCTTCGGCGAGGGGTGGGTGTCGCAGCGTCGCGGCCAGGGCCAAGGTGAGGAGGCCGACGGCGCAGACCGCGATCGCCGCCGGCAGGAGCTTCTCCGCGCGGACGAGTCGGAACGCCAACGCTGCAGCCGCCACGGCGAGAGCTCCGGCCAGGGCGAAGTACGCGAGAACCTCGGCATTGCTGGCAGCGAGATGACGTGTCGCGTGCCCGCCCCGCCCCTGAAGCTGGCGCAGACCGAGGGCGGCACCGCCGAAGACGAGCGTCGCCAGGCCGGAGTGGAGAGCGATCCAGCCAGGCGCACGAAGCTTCGAGATCGCCGCGTGCACGAGACCGGCGCAGAGCCCGGCCAGCAGGGCCAGGCCACCGTACGCGAAGAGGGCTTCGCCGAAATAGGCGGTGGTCCCGGCCGCGTCAGGGACAAAAACCTCCGGGTCGAAGCGCGCCGCGTTGATCTCGAGACGCTTCGCGAACTGGCGAAGGAGTGCAAAGGCACCGTGCTTGTACGCAAAGAGAAACGTCGGGCGGCCGGTCGCCCAGCCGAACGAAGCCTCTGCGAGTGCGACGAGAAGGGCGACGCCGAGCCACTGGGCGAGCGTGGCGGCGAAGGTCTTCGCTGGCGAAAGCGAGGTCGTGGGAGCCGTCATGGCAACACAGAGGAAGAGATGGGAGGTCGGGCGCCCGGCGACGCGCCAAGGCACGGAGTATAGCGAAGCCCGCGGGCCGCCAGGGGAGCGCGGCGGTCAGTCGAGGTAGCCGAGGCTGCGGAGACTTTCCTGCTCGCTGGCACTCAGACCCTTGTCGCTCCGGAGGAACCCTGGCAACGGCCGACCCCGAAGCTCGGAGCGCAGCTGTTCGAGCACCGCGGTGCCGTCGGCGGACGCGTCCACGACGTTCACGGACTCGCTGGGGTCCGAGACGAAGTGGTAGAGCTCCTCGGTTCCTTCGGTCACGTTGTGGATCAACTTCCACGAGCCGAACAGCGCCGCGCGCCGGAAGAGCTCGCGGCGGTGGTCCCAGTGCTCGGTGATCGCGGGCTGGAACTCCTCACTGCCTTCGGCGAGGCGGGTCAGGCTGCGAGCCCTCGGAAACGGCGAGCCGCGTACTCCTGCCAGATCGAGGACCGTCTGCCCCAGCATGCGGGCTTCGACCGGCGCGTCGATCCTGCGTCCCCGGAGGGACTCCGGGAGGTCGCCGGCAACCAGGAGAGGGACGCGCGAGACCTGCGCGTAGAGCGTCTTTCCATGCCCCCAGATGCCGCGCTCCCCGAAGAACTCGCCATGGTCGGCTGTGACGAGAGTGAACTGTCTTCGGGAGCTGCCGCGCGCCTCCCAGGCTCGCCGCAGCTCGCCGATGGCGCGGTCCGTGAAGGCGACCTCCTCGTCGTAGAGATCGGCGACGTGGGCCGCCAGCTCTGGTGTGGCGGGTTGAGGGGCCACGCGGCTGTAGGGCACGCGCTGCTCCATCGTGGTGTCGGCGAAGTCGAAGCCGTCGTGCCCGACGTAGTCGGCGTGAGGATCGAAGTAGTGCACCCAGAGAAACAGGGGGCGCTCCGAGCTCCGACTCGCGAGCCAGCTCCCGACCAGATCGCTCAAGCGCGCGGAGGTCGTGGGCTCGCCACCGAGAACGAGCCGCTCCGAGATGGTGTCGAAACCCTGCCCCACGCCGTACGCGCGGCCGGCGAAAGCCTGCGTGACGAAGGATGCGGTGTCGTAGCCCCGGCTCTTGAGCACCTCCGCCAGCGTCACGAACCTGCGCCTCAGCTTCGTCGTGAGCAGAATGGCCCCGTGCTCGGTGGGGTAGAGACCGCTGTGGAAGGTGGCGAGGCTCGGGAGTGTCCAGGGCGAGGGCGATACCGCGTGCTCGAACAGCAGGCCCTCGGCGGCAATCGACTCGAGCTCGGGCGACGTGGGGCGCCCATAGGCGTAGGCGCTCGTGCGATCTGCGCGCAGGGTGTCGATCGTGACGAGCAGGATGTCGGGAGCGTCCTGGGCGGCGGGTGTCCGTGTCAGTGGCGCCGCCGGAACGAGAAGGAGGGCCAGCGCCAGCGGCGTCAGCATGTACAGGCGGGGAGTGACGTGTCCGGCGAAGAACCGACTGATCCACCAGAGCATGCCGCCTGCGACCAGACTCGAGGCTCCGCAAAGGGCAAGCACCCCGATCCTCGGGAGGGAGGCCGCGGCCCGGCCCGGGGCGAGCGACTTGAAGCCCTCCCAGGCGAACGCGGGGTCGAAGGCCGGCACCGCGAAGAGAACGAGGAGTGCACCGCCGACGAAGTTCGCGCGCCGCCGCAGCGTGTCGCGGTCGCGAAAGAGACGGCTGGTGACGGCGCGAAGAGCGAGGTACGCCAGGGCCGTGGCACTTCCGAGAGCGAGACCGCGCAGGGCGTAGCGTGACATCACGTCCGCGCGCAGCCAGCCGAGCCCCTGGGATCCGTAGCGCTGGGCGAGGAGCTCCTCTACGAGATACAGCAGCCCCACCAGAGCTCCGGCAGAGGCGAAGCAGAGGAACGTCCACAGTGCGTGTGAACGTCGGTCGCGGCGCTTCGTCGCGCCAGCAGGGCGATGGGAGCTCAAGAAACCTCGAGCGGCTGGGCCGCGGCAGGGAGTGAACCGCCGAGGCTAGCACGTCACCGTGCCCAACCTCAGAACAGCTGCATCGCAGTGCGTCCGAGAAGCACGAAGAGACAGAGGCTGGAGAGCGCGTAGATGCCGAACCGGAGAAGTACGACGTTGATCGTGCAGTGTACGGCGCTGTGCAGCACCCGCAGAGCGACGAACGCCCAGGCGAGGCCCAGCGACGTGGTGTCGGCAACCTCGGTGACGTGGAGGGTGAGGATGCCGGCGTAGAAGAGGACGGGCATCTCGAAGAGGTTCTTGAGATTGTCCGAAGGGTTGGAGACGGCGGGCGGCGACAGCTCGACGAGCTTCGTCGGCGTGATCTCGTTCGGCTCGAGATCCAGGCTCTGCAGAAACGGAATCCGCTTCGCATACATGTACACCCACACCACCGTCGTGAGGGCAAACATCGCGAACATGGGTTGGAGAACGTTGACTGGCTCCATGGGACCTCCTTCGGCGGCTCGCACCGCTCGAAGCTCGAGCCGCCTCGCGACGAACGGATGGCGCCCCTTCGGACGGGTGCCGAGGCGTGAGCTCGAGGGCACCGGCTGTCCGAACAAAGTGCGCGGCTTGGGACTGTGTCGAAGCTGCGATGCTAGCGCCTGCTAGCCTCGTCGCCTTCTTCCCCACATCCGGAGGCCTTCATGAGCCCAAACCTCGACCGCGCTCTGCGTTCCGTCTCCTGCCTCGTGCTCGCCGCCTCCGCGGTGGCGTGCGCGTCGCCGTCGACGGAGCCGAGTGCCGAGAACGAACCGAGCTCCGTGCGTGCGAGCCGCGCCCCGGCCGACCGTCAGGCCTACTTCGGCGACACCCACGTGCACACGAAGTTCTCCTTCGACGCCTACATCTTCGGCACCCGTGCCACGCCCGACGACGCATACCGGTTCGCGAAGGGTGAGCCCCTCGCTCACGCCTCCGGGCTCGAGATGAAGCTGCGCTCACCGCTCGACTTTCTCGCCGTGAGCGACCATGCCACCTATCTGGGGATGTTCGAGCAGATGGACAACGCCGAGTCGTCGGTGGGACAGCACGAGCTGTCTGTGGCCCTCCGCGCAGCCGCGACCCCAGCCGAGCGCGACGACGTGTTCCAGGAGGTGCTGCCGCGAGAGCGTGGCTTCGTGGAGAGCGACGACCTGCTCGATCTCGATGTCGTGCGCACGGCGTGGGCCGAGATCGTGGCGTCTGCCGAGAGGTTCAACGCCCCAGGCAGCTTCACCACGTTCGTCGGCTACGAGTTCACGGCGGGCGGCGCGCGCGGAGAGAACCTGCATCGCAACGTGATCTTCCGCGGTAGTGAGGTGCCCGACATTCCGTACAGCCGCCTCGACGCCAAGAACAACCCCGAGAAGCTCTGGAACTGGATGGACGAGCAGCGCGCCGCGGGGATCGACTCCCTGGCCATTCCGCACAACTCCAATGGCTCCGACGGCTGGATGTTCGAGCTGCAGGATCGCCAGGGCGCGCCGCTGACCGAGGCGTACGCCGAACAGCGCATGCGCAACGAGCCGATCGTCGAGGTGACGCAGGTCAAAGGCACGTCCGACACCCATCCGATGCTCTCGCCGAACGACGAGTGGGCCGACTTCGGCATCATGGAGGTGACGATCGGAAGCGGTCTGCCGAGCCAGACGCAGGGCAGCTATGTGCGTGAGGCCTACCTGAACGGTCTTCGCCTCGAGGAGAGCTCGGGCTTCAACCCCTTCCGTTTTGGGCTGATCGGCGCGAGCGACACCCACAACGCGGCCGGCTCCTTCCAGGAGGACAACCACTGGAGCAAGACGGGTCTCCTCGACATCGAGCCGCAGCAGCGGGGCTCGGTGCCGGATGAGGACGGCACCTACCGCGACGTCGTGCGCAGCACCTGGGGTGCGTCGGGCCTCGCGGGGGTGTGGGCCGAGAGCAACACGCGGGAGGACATCTTCGATGCGTTCCGGCGCAAGGAGACGTTCGCGACCAGCGGCCCCCGCATGCGTGTGCGCGTGTTCGCGGGCTACGACCTCGCGGGTGCCCTGCAGGACGACGACGGCGGCGTGGCGCGAGGCTATGACGCGGGTGTCCCCATGGGGGGCGATCTGATGCGCGACGACGGCGGGCGCGCGCCGCAGCTCCTCGTGTGGGCGCTGCAAGATCCGGCGACGCAGCCCCTCGATCGCATGCAGGTGATCAAAGGCTGGACAGAAGAGGGTGTCGCGCGCGAGGAGGTGATCGACGTCGCGTGCTCGGGCGGGGCGGCTCCTGCCGGCGACCCGGCCCGGTGCCCCGACAACGGGGCGCGGGTGAACCTCTCGGACTGCTCCGTGGATCCCGGCTCCGGCTCCGGGGAGCTACGGACGGTGTGGACCGATCCACGCTTCGACCCCGACCAGCGCGCCTTCTACTACGTGCGCGTGCTGCAGAACCCCACCTGTCGATGGTCGACCTGGGACGCGCTGCGCGCTGGCGTTCCGCCGAGGCCCGACCTGCAGACGACCATCCAGGAGCGCGCCTGGTCGTCGCCGATCTGGTACGTGCCGTAGAGCCACCGTCCTCGGCGGAGCTCCCCGAAGCAGGTGTCCCAGCAGCTTCAACGCCTTCCAGATCGGTTGAGCGTTGGTCGAAGCGCTCGTATGACGCTCGCCTCGAGCTCGCCGATCTCCTTGCGATCGTGTCCCTCGAGCGGCAGGACCACGAGCTCGTAGCTGGACTTGATGACCCTCACCGTACCCTCCCCGGGCTCCAGTCCTTCGGCGCGCGCCAGGTTCTTGCGAAAGGCGCTCTTCTCGATCGCCGGCTGCCCACGAACCGTGACGCCGCGTGCGACCTGTGGCTGGTGACGCCGCGTGCGACCTGTGGCTGGTCTTCAGCAGCCGGTGTGGCGTCGCCCCTCTTGAACCATGCGTAGATCCCTGGGGCAGCCGGAAGCTGCTCTCTGGTCAGACCTGCGGGGTCGAGCCTCTCAGCTCGCGAGAGTGCCGTGAGGACATTTGAGAGGCTCATACGGTTCATTGGGTTCCGGTCGAGGCCACGGTGGAGCCCGCTCTGTTCTGGCTCCAGGAGGCGAGGGGATCCTGAGGTGCGAGTCGGGAGGCTCTGATCACCGAGTCTCAGTCCGGCAGCGCGTAGGCAAAGTAGTCCGCCGCCGACGGCCCACCGGTGCGGCCGCCACCGGACGCGATGGCGACGTACTGCTTGCCGTCCACGCTGTAGGTGATCGGCGTGGAGTAGCCGGAGGCCGAGAGCTCGGTCTGCCAGAGCAGGGCGCCGTCGCGGGTGTCGTAGGCCTTGAACAGGTGGTCGGGTGTGGCGGCGATGAAGATGACGCCGGTGGCCGTGATGATCGGGCCGCCGTAGTTGACGGCGCCGTAGCCGAGGTCGGGATGGCTCGGGTAGTTGCCGAAGGGGATGCTCCAGTCGAGGTTGCCGGTGGCGAGGTCGAAGGAGTTGAGCGTTCCCCACGGCGGCGTGTTGCCGGGCAGGTTCTCGTGGTCGCGCAGGTAGACGTAGCCTCCCAGGACGTACGACAGCTCGTCGGTCGGCTCGTCGGGCTCCGGCTCGGGGTTCGAGATGTAGGCAATCGTCGCGCGAAACTGCGCCGTGTCGAGGTGGGCAAAGCCGGGCATGCGACCGGCACCTTCGCGGATGATCTCCGCGATCTCGGAGATCTCCATGCGATCGCGGATGCCGAGGAGCTCGGGGCCGACGTCGTTGCCTTCGAGGTTCTCACCGTGGCAGGTGGAGCAGTGCTGCATGTAGACGCTGTAGTTGCTCGTTCCCTTGGGCACCTCCGTGAGCTCGAGGATGCCGGCGGCATCGTTGGCGTTGAGCACGAGCTTGTGGCCGTTCGGGTCGTAGGCCGAACCGCCCCACTCGGCGCCACCGTCGTACCAGGGGTAGATGAGAAGGGTGCCGACCTTGGGCGGGGCCCACGGGCGCGTGTCCCAGTCTTTGATCTTCTCCTTCACGAACTCGTACGCTTCCGGGGTGCGCTCGGTGATCGCGAACTTCTGGCGCGCGATCTCGACACTGGAGACGCGCTGCGTCTTCGCCGTCTCCTCCCCGGGAAGCGTGCTCGGGATCGGGGTCTCGAGCTCGATCAGCTCGTAGAGCGACTCGCCAGTCTCGCGATCGAAGAGGTAGAGGTGTCCGCCTTTGGTGGTGAGGGCCACCGCGTCGATGAGGGTGCCGTCGCGCTCGAGCTGCACCAGCGTCGGTGGCGAAGGGTTGTCGCGGTCCCAGACGTCGTGCTTGATCACCTGGTAGTGCCAGATGTACTCGCCGGTGCGGGCGTCGAGCGCCACCAGCGAGTCGGAGTAGAGGTTGTCGCCGAGCCGGTTGGCGCCGTAGAAGTCGGGCGTGGCCGAGCCGGTCGGTGCGTAGAGGATGCCCCGCTCCTCGTCGAGCGCCATGCCCGTCCACACGTTGGCGCCGCCCGCCTTCTCGTAGCTCCCCTCGGCCCAGGTCTCGGAGCCCCGGTCCCCCGGCTTGGGGATCATGTCGAACTGCCACACGAGAGATCCGTCGACCGCACTGAAGGCCCGCACCGTTCCAGGGTACGAGCGCGCGTCTTCGCTCGTGGAGAAGCCGGTCATGATGAGGTCTTCGAAGACGACGCCCGGCACGGAGACGAACATCGGGCCGTCACGCCCGATGTCGGGCTTGAGGTCGACCTTGCCACCGTCGCCGAAGCTCTCGACGACCGAGCCGTCGCTTGCATTCAGGGCGTAGAGATCGGCCGCATGCGTGAAGAAGAGCCTGCGGTCGCTCCCCTTTTCCCAGTACATGAGCCCGCGCTGAGGGGTGCCGCGCAGCTCGAGGTCGTGGCGCCAGATCTCCGAGCCCGTGGCCGCGTCGAGAGCAAACGGCACGAGCTTCGGAGAGAGGCCGTAGAAGACTCCGTTCACGACGAGCGGGCTCGTATACATGGTCGACCCGGAGCCCCGCGTCTCGCCAGAGTCGTAGGTCCATGCGAGCTCGAGATCCGCCACGTTCTCGCGCGTGATCTGCGTGAGCTCGGAGTAGTGCTGGCGGCCGTTGTCGCCGAGGTAGACGCGCCAGTCGGTGTCGGAGGAGTCGGGCGCCGAGCCGCAGGCGAGAACGAGGCCGAGAAAGGGGAGGACGAGTGGGGTGGAGGATCTCTGCACAGGAATCACCTCATCCGGGCACCACCGCCAGCCTGCGGGGTGCGTCGAGTACTGCCGGCGCTTCGCCCAGCCGCTGACCGGAGCCGTCGAGTGTCTTGGGGAGTGGGTGGGATCTTATGCGGTCGGGTGGGGCGCCCGGCTCCAAAATGCAAAAGGGCGCCTCCGAAGAGGCGCCCTCGAATCGCAGTCGCTGCCCTTCCCTTAGAAGAGGGACGCCTCGACGGCGATGACGGTGTTGAGCATGCCGCTCTGGCAGGTGGCATCGTCCATCTTGATGCCGCCGCCGGCGACCGCCTCGAGGTCGGCGTCGGAGAGCTCACCGTCGGCCAGAGCCGCGGGAAGCACGATGTTGATCGTGTCGGCGGAGTCCTCGACCACCTTCAGCGTCACGCCCTCGGGCACGTTCAGCTGGAACTGGGCCTCGATGACCTTCTTCGGGTCGTTCACGATGGCCGCACGGTAGTCGGCGTTCTCGGTCGAAAACTTGGCCAGCAGGTCACGCATCTCGCCACGGGTAATGTCCATTTTGATTCTCCTGAAATCTCGATCTGATGTTTGGGTTCGATTCTCGAAAGCAACGCCCCTGCCCGGGGCTGGGGCAGGCACCGCGGAACGCCCGCGGTGCCTGAGGGTGGGCTCGATCAGAAGAGCGAAGCCTCGACCGCGATGACCGTGTTGAGCATGCCGCTCGAGCAGGTCGCGTCGTCCATCTTGATGCCGCCGCCGGCAACCGCCTCGAGGTCGGCGTCGGAGAGCTCGCCGTCAGCCTGGGCCGCGGGAAGGACGATGTGCACCACCTCAGCGGTGTCCTCGAGCACGTTGATGGCGGTGCCTTCGGGCACGCTCAGCTGGAACTGCTTCTCGACGACCGACTTCGCGTTGCCCAGCAGAGCCGCGCGGTAGTCCGCGTTCTCGGCCGAAAACTTCGCCAGCAGGTCCTGCATCTCGCCTCGTGACATCTCCATGGTGTGTTCCCTTCTTGTTCTATTTCGATCTGTTGGATCAGTGTGTTTGGTTTTGGTTCGTGCGCTGTGTCGCACACGCAGAACCCCCTTTACACGGTGCGTGCCAACTTCAGCCGAAACGTGTGTGGCCCCGTTTTCCGGGGGTTTGCGCCTCCAACTCCGGAGAGTGCTGCCGCCGGAAGTGGAGCCACGGCTCCATCCGATGGAGCTGCGGCGCCATCTCGTACGGCCCTGGAGTTCGTCGACCACTCCTAGGGAGACATCGGGCGGCGTTCTTCCACGAGCCGCGCGACCGCCGGCAGGGCGACTTCCGCGACCACCCGATTCCCCAGATCGGTGAAGTGGCAGTCGTCGAAGAAGTGCGCGAGGTTTTTGGGTACGCCCGCGTCGAGGTCGACGAAGTCCGCACCCCCTGCAAGTGCGATGCGTCGCTGGGCCTCGTTGTACGCGGTCATCTCGCGCATCATCCACTGTACCGGAGCCCGGACGCGGCCGTCGTGGGACGCAACGAGGAACCAGAGAGACTCGAGCTCCTCGGGGGGCATGTCCGCCTTCCAGATCGTCGGCTGGCTGAGGACCACCGCATCGACGCCTGCCTCCTCGCTGGTGCGCACGATCTCCCGCACGACGTCCTCGAACTCCTCCCGCGGGTCGACCGGGCGTCGTGGCTGGTCGACCTCGGGTGTCGCGCGGTACTCCTCCTGGAGGCGCGTGAGGTTGGCGCTGTGCCACTCCTCCGCCTCACCGCGCGCCAGGAGCCAATACGCCTGGAGTGACCTTGCGGCCGTGCGCAGCCTCCGACAGGTCTGGGACAGCCGGAGGCAGGTGGCTTCGAGCGGATTGCCGGACGACGTCTGCTGCGCGGAGCGCTCGAGGAATGCGTCGACGCCGTCCCACCGATACCCCTCCCCGCCGTTGTTGGCGATGTCGTTGATGCCCAGCAGGGTCACGAGGATGTCGGGCTCGAAGTCGAGCATCTCGGAGTGCACCCAGCGCAGGTTCCGGCGAGAGGTCATGCCGCCGAAGGCATAGGTTGCCACCTCGAAGCGAAGCCCGCTGTCTGCGAATCGCTCCTCGAGCAGCTGCTCCAGAACCCCGGTCCAGGTGTCGGCGGTCTCCTGCATCAACTGCTCGGTGGTGGATGCGCCGAGAGTGAAGATGCGCATCGTGTTTGGCGGCTTCTCGCGCTGTGTGAGCGAGAGCGTTCGCATGCCGAAGGTGTTGTGCTCGAGGACGAGCTCGGACTTGGTGCCGGCGATGTTCTGCGTGACGAGACGTCGCGAGACAGGGTGGCTGGAGACGGGAGCCACCAGCCAGAGCCCCGCCTCGAGGAGCAGGAGCGGCGGGACGGTCAAGGCGAAGAGGCGGAGAAGCCAGGTGCGGGCGCCCGAGCTGCGCGGGGTGCCAGTGCCTCGAGCCATGCCCGACGGTCCCTCCTACTTCAGCCGATCGAGGAGAGGGCCGGCAAACTCGAAGAGCACCCCGTCCGGGCCTTCGACGAACATGATCGTGCTTCCCTTACCGAGTCGATAGGGCTCGGTGTGGATCTTGCCGCCGCGGGCGAGCACGGCGGAACGGACCGCGTCCACGTCGGGAACCAGGAACTGCACGAGGCTCATGCCGAGCATCTCGTAGGGCGATCCGACGTGGGTCGGTGTGTCGCGGGGCACTTCCCAGAACTTCACCTGCGACACGCCGAGGCCGTGACGCCAGATGGTGGCGCCGCTCCCGGGGCTGGCATTGGCGCTCTCGAGCGGCAGGCCGAGGACGTCGGTGAGGAACGTGCTCATGGCTTTGCCGTCGGACACGGCGAGACCGATCTGTGCCTGCTTGAAGGTCGTCGGGGAGGCTTTCGACTCGTCGAGGAAGACGATCTCGATCTGGTTGCCGTCGGCATCCCAGGCCATGCCGAACGAGTACGGCACCGGTTGGCTCGGTCGATCGGTGTATTCGACCGGCGGCAGGCCGAGCTTCCGAAAGCGGTCTTCCATGGCGCTGCGCTCCGACGCGGGAAGGAGGAGAGCCAGGAGTCGAATGCCCCGCGCGGTGGCGGCGCCCCGCGGGCCGGTGCGCAGCTCCTTCTGCTTCTCCTCCGGCCAAACAATCACCTTGACCTCGGATTCGCCGGCGAGAAAGCGCACCATGGTGGAGCCGCTCGACATGCTCCACGTCTCGAGCTGCTCCAGGCCGAGGGCACCGCCGTAGAAGTTCTCGGTGGCTTCGATGCTGGACGCCGTGAGCACGATGTTGAGATGGCTCGTGCGCATGCCGAACGGGAGCTCGTCGGCTGCGGCCGAGAGGGTTGCGGTGCAGAGCGCACTGACCAGGATGGTCAGCACGAAGCGTGCTCTGCGATGCGGACCAGGGTCTGTCGTGGTCGGCTGCATGGGTTCGCCTCGTCGAGATGGAAGTGGAAGTCGTCCCTCGATCCTCGCACGTTCCGGGGCTCGGGAGCCGACTGGTCGTCTTGCGCTCGATCTGTCAGCCTCCGGACGCCGTGGAGGGAACCGTGCAGCGACCGGACGCGGAGATCGCCTTCGACGTCGTGGGGGAGGGGGAGCCGGTCCTTCTCATTCAGGGTGTCGGGATGGCCGGGTGTGCCTGGAGCCCTCAGGTGCGAGCTGCAGCGGATCGCCATCGGCTCTGCGTCTTCGACCACCGCGGTATCGGGCGAAGCACCGGGCGGCCAGAGTCCATCGAGCAGATGGTCGGTGACGTGCTGGCGCTTCTCGACACTCTCGGCTGGGAGACCGCACACGTCGCGGGGCACTCGATGGGAGGTGTCGTCGCGCAGGCGGTTGCGCTCGAGGCGCGACATCGGGTGCGCTCCCTGGGCCTCCTGTGTACGGTCGCCCGCGGACGCCGCATTCTGCCGCTCACGCCGGCCGCCGTCTGGCGGCAGATGCGGTGCCAGCTCGGGACGCGCGAGATGCGACGCCGTGCGTTCTACCGCCTGGTGGCGGCCCGGCGGTCTTGGCGGGACGCGAGCGCCGGCATCGAAGAGCTCGAGCGAGTGTTTGGCCGGAATCTCGCCGACCTGCCGTCCGCCGCACGCCGGCAGGTGATCGCGCTGGCCCGCTACGACGCGAGCCGCCGTCTGACGCAGCTTCGCGGCGTTGCGTCGCTGGTGGTCGTGGGTGCAGAAGACCGGGTGTGCCCCCCGGACGAGGGCTGCCGTCTGGCGCGGCTCCTGGACGGTGGGCTGCTCGAGCTCCATGGTGGCCACGCCGTGGTGGTGCAGGAGGCTGACGCGGTCAACCGCGCTCTCCTCGAGCTCTGGAGTCGTGCCGACGCCGCCAACTGAGTGGCACTTCGTCCCGGAGTCTCGGTCGTTCGGCCCTCCCTCGGCAGGCTCGGCCGCAGGGCCCAGAACCCTCGCGGCGGGTGGCCGTACTTCAGCGCACCAACCCCTCTTCGTCTTCCGCTCCGCCCGCGCCGGGCGGAGTCGAGAACCTCAGGAGAGAGACATGACTCACGACCTCCCTCGTCGCGCGCCCCGGGCGCGCGCGCTCTTCGGTGGGGCCTGCGTTGCGGCCCTTCTGCTTTCCTCTGCCCCCACCCTTGGCCAGCGCGGCCTGACGCTCCCTCCCAGCGGCGGCAATCAGAAGTCGTCCGTGGTGCAGCACATCGGCCCGGTCGAGGTGCGCATCGACTACTCGTCGCCCGACGTCACGGGGCCGCAGGGTCAGGATCGCAGAGGTCAGATCTGGGGCCAGCTGGTGCCGTACGGGCTCACCAACCTCGGATTTGGTACTTCGCAGGCGGCTCCCTGGCGCGCCGGGGCCAACGAGAACACCGTTTTCTCGGTGTCCCACGATGTGAAGATCGGAGGCGAGACCCTCGCCGCTGGCCGCTACGGCCTGCACATGATCGCGCAGCCCGAAGGCCAGGACTGGACGGTGATCTTCTCGAAGAACTCGACCTCGTGGGGCAGCTTCTTCTACGACCCCGCCGAGGACGCGCTGCGCGTGTCCGTCACTCCGGAGAAGGCCGAGTTCAGGGAGTGGCTCACCTACGACTTCACCGACCGACAGGCCGATCGCGCAACCGTGGCTCTTCGCTGGGAAGAGGTGAGCGTGCCGTTCGAGATCGAGGTGCCGGATGTCACCGCGCTCTACCTCACCCAGATTCGCAAGGAGCTCCGCGACAGCCCGGGCTTCACCTGGCAGAACTGGAACACAGCGGCGCAGTACTGCCTGCAGAACCAGACCAACCTCGAGGAGGCTCTCACCTGGGCGGAGACCGCGATCTCGGCGCAGTTCGTCGGTCAGGAGAACTTCACGACCCTTCTGACCAAGGCCCAGGTGCTGCAGGCGCTTCAGCGGGCGGACGACGCGCAGAAGACGCTGACCCGGGCGATCGACCATGCCACGGCCACACCCACCGGGGTGCACACCGTGGCGCGGACGCTCCAGGCCCAGGGTCAGACCGACGCGGCCGTCGCCATCTTCAAGAAGAACGCCGAGCGGTTCGGAGAGCAGTGGCCTGTGCACGTGGGGCTCGCCCGGGCGCACTCGGCGGAAGGCAACTACGCCAAGGCGCTGGAGCACGCGAAGAAGGCGCACGCGCAGGCTCCGGACCAGCTCAACAAAGGCAACCTCGAGACAGTGATCTCGATCCTCGAGGAGGGGCGCGACTTCAACCCGACGAACTGAGCTCCTCAACGCGTTGTTTCCGGGGTAGCGTCCGCCGCATGAGCGCCAGAGCACTCGGTGGGCCCAAGTTGCGCGGCGTCGACGTGTCCATTCACGACGTGATGCCGCAGACCCTGGATCGCGTCGAGCACCTGGCGTCGCGTGTTCCCGCGGTGGTCGGCGGAACGCTGCTGGTCGTGCCGGGCCCCTCCTGGTCGGAGCGCGAGCTGTCCCGTCTCCGCAATCTGGAAGACGCGGGATGGGAGCTCGCCGGGCACGGCTGGCTGCATCGTGCGGAGCCGCCGCGAAGCTTCTCGGCGCACGTGCACCGCGCCGTGATCTCCCGTGGCGTGGCCGAGCACCTCGACCGTGACGAAAGCGAGATCGCGGAGCTCATCGCGCGCAACGCGGCGTGGTTTGTCGAGAGCGGGCTGCGTGCTCCGACGCTCTACGTACCGCCAGCCTGGGCGATGGGGCGGATCTCCAGAGCGCGTCTGAGGGAGCTGCCGTTCGAGCGCTACGAATTCCTCACCGGTGTCTACATCGCGCGGGAGGACCGGTTCGAGCGGCAGCCTCTGGTGGGCTTCGAAGCCGATGCGGCGTGGCGTGCACTGGTACTGCGGGGGGCCAACCTCGCGAGTCGCGCACTCCACGGGGTCTCCGGACGGACCCTCCGCGTCGCGATCCACCCGTTCGACGCCGAGCTTCGCTTGCGTCGCGCGCTCGAGGCGACGCTCGCGGGCCTCGGGCCGGCTCGTGGCACGCCCGGCCGCTCGGCAGCCTCCCCTGCCTAAGGGTACGCGGACCGGAACGGGGATTGCCGTACCTGAAGACCGAGGAAGGTCCGAGGCTGGCAAAGGCTCCATTCCTCGGATTTCGGCACAGAAGTTGAATCTCCGACCTTCTCGGAGGATTCCTGGCGCCTCGTCGGTGAATCCCGGACAGGAGGAGGCGGAATTTGGCGCTCGGTGTGCTGTTCTTTGTCACGTCCCTGCTCGTGGGAGGGAGTCTTCTCGGCTTTCTCGCCGTGGCGACGTGGCGGCACCGGTCAGCCAAGGTGGCGCCCGAGCTGGCCGCCTTCCTCGTTGCAGCTTCCATCTGGGTCTTCGGCGCGCTGTTCGAGCACCTCGCGCCCACGCTCCTCGGCAAGCTGATCGCGGTCAAGACGGCCTACATCGGCATCGTCTGGCTTCCGGTCGCCGTGCTCGCCACGGTGCTCGCCGCAATCCAGGCGCCGTCGAGCCTGCGCCGCGTGGTTCCCTGGCTCTACTCCGTCTCGATCGCCGGCGTCCTCGCGCTCTACACGAACGGGCTCCATGGCCTGTTCTGGACCGAGACCTCCATCGGCGAGCTCGGCGGCCTGACCTACCTCGAGGTGAGCCACGGCCCCCTCTTCTGGGTGATCAACCTCGTATGCCAGGCGGAGCTCGCCGTGGCGGCCGGCTTCCTGGTGTGGGGGCTCTGGCGCGACTGGCGCCCCGCGTCGGGCCTCATCTACGCGGCCTTCGTGATGCCGTGGATCTTCAATGGTCTCTACATCACCGGTGTGAGCCCGCTGGGTGGCGTGGACATCACGCCGCTCGGCCTCGTCTTCACCGGGGTGTGCCTGGCGTTGGCCTTCCGTCGCCACGGACGCCTGCTGTCGATCATCAACGTGGCGCATCACGATGTTCTGAACTACGTCGACGATCTCGTTCTCATCTTCAACCACGACGGTGAGGTCGTACTGGCGAATCGCGCCGCACATCGTCTGCTGGAGATTCCAGCGCTCCCGGCCCCACCCGACTTCCTCTCGTCGGCGCTTCGGGGTCTCGTCGCGAAGCCCGCCGGGCCCCTTTCGTCCTGCGACGTGGCGTTGCCGGTCGAGGGCAGTCAGCGGATCTACGACGCGCGGTTCTTCCGCCTCGGGCAGGAGCTTTCCGGCCCGCAGGGTATGGCCCTCGTCATGCGCGACGTCACCCATCAGCGTGCCTCCGAAGACGAGCTCCGTGTGCAGCGCCGTCAGCTGCGCCAGATCATCGATCTCATCCCACATTCCATCTTCGTGCGCGACGTGGATGGCCGCTACCTGCTCGCCAACGACACGTGGGCCGAGCGCCACCGACGCGCCGCGACGGAGATCGAGGGGCAGCTGCACGGCGAGCTGTTTCCCGACGCGACCGGGCCGGAGATGAACCTCGGCGGAGATGCCGAGGTGATCGTGAGCGGGGAGCCGACCGTGGCAGAAGAGTGGGTGGCGGAGCGGGGCCAGCAGAAGCGGTTGCTCCGCACCACGCGCATCCCCTTCGTCCGCAGCGACTCCGAGAGCCCCGCGATCGCCGCGCTTTCGATCGACGTCACGGACCAGCGCCTGCGCGAGGAGGAGCTGCATCGCCTGGCGTCCACCGATCCCCTGACCCGACTGTCCAACCGCCGCCACTTCCTGCGCACGCTGCGCACCGCACTTGCCGCCGCTCGGGTCCGTCAGGGAAAGGCGGCGCTCCTCTTCCTCGACCTCGACCGCTTCAAGATGGTCAACGACCTGCACGGTCACCCCGCCGGTGACGAGGTCCTCCGCGAGGTGGGGCGGCGCATCGTCCAGAGCGTGCGTGAGGCCGACACCGTGGGCAGGTTCTCCGAGAGCGAGGTCCGCAACGTCGTCTCACGCTTCGGCGGAGACGAGTTCGTGGTGCTGCTCCCCGACGTCGAGCAGCCCCGCGACGTCGCGGTCGTCGCACGCAGGCTCCTCCGGGTTCTCGGCGAGCCCCTGTCGGTGGGCGACGAGCAGATCCGCCTGGGGGTGAGTCTCGGCATCGCCATGTACCCCGACGACGGCGAGGACGCCGATGCACTCGTGCGCCACAGCGACCAGGCTCTGACGGAGGCCAAACGCTCCGGTCGCGGCCGGTTCGGCTTCTACACCACGAGCCTCGGCGAAGCGGAGGAGCGCCGGAGCGAGATCGAGGCTTCGCTGCGCGACGCCATCGAAGGGGGAGAGCTCGACCTGCACTATCAGCCGATCTGGCGGTGCGCGAAACGCGAGCTCGTGGGTGGCGAGGCGCTGCTGCGCTGGCACAACGACAAGCTCGGCCACGTGTCTCCCGGCGAGTTCATTCCCGTGGCGGAGCAGTCGGGCCTCGTCTGTGCACTCGGGCTCCACTCCCTCCGAGCTCTGTGTGGCGACGTGCGTCGGTGGCAGGAGCTGCTTGGCGCGTCCTTGCCGCGGATCTCGAGCAACCTCTCCGCGCTGCAGGTGCTCGACCCCTCGACCGCGGGCGACATCCGCCGGCTTCTGAGCGAATGTGGCGTAGCCGGCACGCAGCTCGAGTTCGAGCTCACGGAGGGCAGCATCCTCTCGCGCGACCCGGCGGCAGAGCGCACGCTGAAAACCCTCCGGGCGCTGGGCGCGACGCTCGCGCTCGACGACTTCGGCACGGGGTACTCCTCTTTGAGTCATCTGCGTCGGTTCCGCTTCGAGCGCATCAAGATCGACCGCTCGTTCGTGAGCGGAATCGGCGAGAACGAAGGCGACGAAGAGCTCACCCGCGCCGTGATCGCGCTGTCGCAGCGGCTCGGCATGGAGACGGTGGCCGAGGGTGTGGAAACGGAGGAGCAGCTCGCCTTCCTGCAGGAGGAGGGGTGCGACTACGTGCAGGGTTTCCTGCTCGGCCGGCCGTGCCACGCGAGAGAGTTCACGGACCTGCTCCGTGCGGAGCTGCCGCAGTCCCTCGCGGTGTGACCGAGCGTCCCTCTCTAGTCGAGGGTGCGGCGGTAGCGCCCCATGGCGACGGTACCCACGACCAGAGTGAAGGCGACGATGGCGAGAAGGTCGACTTGGACGTCGCTCGCGAACGACCCCTTCAACATGACCCCTCGCACCACGCGGAGGAAGTGCGTGAGCGGTAGCGCTTCTCCAAGCCACTGGGCCCAACGGGGCATGCCACGGAAGGGGAACATGAAGCCCGACAGAAGAATGGAGGGCAGGAAGAAGAAGAAGGCCATCTGCAGAGCCTGCATTTGAGAGCGGGCGATCGTCGAGAAGGTGAATCCGAGCGCGAGGTTGGCGAGAACGAAGAGAGCGACGGCGCTGATCAGGATCGACAGCGAGCCGAGGAACGGAACGTGGAAGAGGAAGCGGGCCGCGACCAGGATCACCACCGTCTGCACGGCGCCCACGCCCAGGTACGGGGCCACCTTCCCCGCCATCACCTCCGCGGGGCGGGCAGGGAGGGCCAGTAGGTTCTCCATCGTGCCGCGCTCCGTCTCCCGGGTCATCGCGATGGCGGTGATCATCACGCAGGTCATGGTCAAGATGACGCCGAGGAGGCCCGGCACGATGTTGTACTGGGTGATGGCTTCGGGGTTGTACTTGGCGTGCACCACGACCTCGACGGCCGGCGGCTCCGGACGCAGGTGGGCGAGAGCACCGTCCAGCTCGCGGTGAAGAGCTCGATCGACGATGGTCTGAGCTCGGGCGATCGCGTTCGAGGCGGCCGCCGGATCGGACGCGTCCGCTTCGATGAGGAGGCGCGGTCTCTCCCCGCGGAAGACGCGCCGGGTGAAGCCAGACGGCACCGTGACGACGAAGGCCACGTCGCCACGGGCGAGGAGACGCGCGCTCTCGCGGTGGCTCGGACTCACGGTGACGAAGCGGTAGTAACCGGAGGTCTCGAGCGCGCGCAGCAGCCCTCGGACCAGCGGGGTCGACTCTTCCGCGACCACAGCGGTCGGGAGGTCACGTGGATCGTTGTTGATGGCGAAGCCGAACAGGATCAGCTGCAGGACGGGAATGGCAAGCATCATTGCGAAGGTCATTCGATCGCGGCGCATCTGGATCAGCTCCTTCACGAAGACCGCGTGGACACGCGCCACCCGACTTCCGAGCGTCGTGCTCACGCGGACCTCCGCCGGTCGGCGCCCGCTTCCGCCATCAGTGCGATGAACGAGTCTTCGAGACTCGGCTCGACCTCCTCCCAGGCGGGCGCGCCATCCACCTGCCGAATGGCCTGCTCGAGCGCCGCGCGATCTCGGCCGGTCACGTGGAGAGCCGCGCCGAAGAACGACGCGGAGTCGACTCCTGCGCGGCCGCGGAGGTGCTCCGCGAGCTGGCGTGCGCCCTTGCCGCGCGTGACGAACGTGATCAGTCCCGATCGATCGATGATGGCGGAGACCGTGCCCTGCGCGAGCACCTTTCCGTGGGCCAGATATACGATGCGGTCGCAGCGCTCCGCCTCGTCCATGTAGTGCGTGGAGACCAGAACGGTGAGCCCGAGAGCGGAGAGGTGGTGGATCTCGTCCCAGAAGTCGCGACGGGCCTGGGGATCGACCCCCGCCGTGGGCTCGTCGAGCAGGAGCAGGGCGGGCCGGTGCATGGTGACGGCGGCCAGGGCCAGGCGCTGTTTCCAGCCCCCCGAAAGAGCGCCTGCCAACTGCTTCTGGCGCTGGGCGAGCCCGAGCCGCTCGATCGTCTCTTCGACGACCGCGTGCAGCTTCGGGATCTCGTGCAGACGGGCGACGAACTCGAGGTTCTCGCGGATGGTGAGATCCGTCCAGAAGGAGAACCGCTGCGTCATGTAGCCCGTTCTCCTCTTGATCTCCGCTGACTCCCTCAGAATGTCGAATTCGAGGCATCGCCCTTCGCCGGCCGTCGGGCGCAACAGACCGCAGATCATGCGGATCGTCGTGGTCTTGCCGGAGCCGTTCGGGCCGAGGAACCCCCAAACCTGGCCACGCGGCATCTGGAGATCCACGCCGTCCACCGCGGTCTTGGTGCCGAAGCGCTTGACCAGACCTCGAACGTCGATCGCGAGGTCGCTCACGGGACGATCACGTCCACCGGTTGGCCGGGCCGGACGCCCGTGGGATCTTCGAGGCGCGCCCGCACGAGGAAGACGAGATGGCTTCTGCTCTCGTTGCTGTAGATCACGGGAGGCGTGAACTCCGGCTCTCCGGCTACGAAGTGGATGCGGGCGGTGCGCTCGGCGCCGCCGTCGCTGCGGACGCTCACTCGCGTTCCGGGTTGTGCTCGACCCAGCTCCGCCTCGGGCAGGAAGAAGCGGACTTCCAGCGACCCCTCGGTTAGCAGAGCGAGCACCGGCGCCGAGGTGGGCACGAGCTCGCCCTCGCGGTGGATGAGCTGCTCCACTCTCCCTGCGACTCGAGCCGAGATCTGGCGTTGGCTCAGGGACCACTGCGCCTCGCGCAGCTCCTGGGCGCGCACATCGACCCCGGCTGCGGCGGCGTCGCGTGTGGCTTCACGGCCTCCGAGACGGGCGACCTCGATGTCGCGCTCGATCGCCTCGACCCTGGCCTGGGTGGCCTCCAGGTTGGCAATCGATCGGTCGGCGGCCTCCTGCGCGACGACTCCCTGATCTGCGAGCTCGACCAGGCGACGACGGGTGAGACGTGCGAGCTCGAGGCTGGCCCGCGCCTCGGCGAGGCGGCTCTGCAGCGCCTCGATCTCGGGTGCGCGGGCGCCGGTGGTGAGGTCTCGGCTCTGCGCCTCGGCTTGTCGGAGCCGGTTCGTCGCCTGATCCAGCCGGGCCTGCTGCAGCTCCGTGTCCAGCTCGAAGAGCAGGTCTCCGATCTCGACCCGGTCGCCCTCGCTCACGTGAGAGGTGAGCCAGCCTGCGGCTGGCGCCGCCACGTACACGAGGTCGGCTTCGACATAGCCGGTGACCGTCAGCGGAGTGTCGGTGCCTGGAGCGCTCCTCGTGCAACCGCTCGCGCAAAGGAGTGTC
Organism: Candidatus Multivoraceae bacterium; assembly: GCA_965223385.1. Taxonomy (GTDB): domain Bacteria; phylum Acidobacteriota; class Thermoanaerobaculia; order Multivoradales; family Multivoraceae; genus JBCCLJ01. The sequence continues at coordinate 850,453 of CBDCWR010000007.1, forward strand.
GTGAGTAGAGTTGCACGCAGACGGAAAGTGCTGGACCGGCTCATGGTCGCGTCTCCGGTGGAGGGGCGAGGCCGCGGGTCAGCGTCTCGGCGTGGAGGGCGAACAGCCCCTCGAGATCGACCGGAGCGTCCTCGGTCTCGAAGACCGCTCTCCAAATGGCCGAGAAGATGACCGGCGCCACGACCAGGCGCGCAGCGAGCCGGGAGTCGTCCACCTCGATCTCGCCCCGCTCGGAGGCGCGCTCGAGGAGGAGGGTGATCGCGGCGAGAACCCGGTCGATCACGTTCTCCCGATAGGTCTGCACCACCTCGGGGAAGGCACCCGATTCTGCGAGCAGGATCTTGAGGGCGAAGGGAAGCGGCGATCTACGCACCATGTGGGCCGTGACGGACATGAGCCCTTGGAGCACGTCCCGTACCGCGAGGTCGGAGTTGGCCAGCTCTTCGAATCGCTCGACATTGGGCAGCGCGAGCGACTCGAGGAGCTGCACGAAGACGTCCTCCTTCGAGTCGAAGTACAGGTAGAGCGTTCCCTTCGAGAGACCGGCGCGGCGCGCGATGTCGTCCATGCGCGCGGCGCTGAAGCCGCTCTCGAAGAACGCCTCGAGTGCGGCGTCGAGGATCACCTGGCGACGCTCGACCTTGGCCTGTTCGCTGCGTGCTCTGCGCGTCATCGCGCCATTATAACTGACTGGTCAGTTATTTAACTTAGCAGACGGCTTGGAGCTCTCTCCGCCGGGCCTCCGCAGCCCGGCCGAGGGCCGCCGCCTGCCGAGCTAGATGACGCCGTCTTCGCGGAGGCGGGCGCGCTCGAGCTCGCTCATCCCCAACTCGGCCAGGAGATCGTCGGTGTGCTCTCCCAGATCCGGGGCGTGAAACCGGATCTGGCCGGGCTCGTGGCGGAACTTGAGGGCGGTGCCGAGATGCTCGCGGCCTTCGTCGTCGAGCACGACCATCTCGCGGTGGCGCGTCTGCTCGAGGTCGAGTCCGGTGCGCAGGTCGTTGACGGGAGCGAAGCAGAGGTCGAGGCTGCCGAGCTCGGCGACCCACTGTGCCTGGGTCTTCGAGCGAAAGGTCTCCTCGAAGAACTCCATCACCGGGAACTGCTCCGGACCGGGCGGCTGTTTCAGTCGGTCGAGCAGGTCCAGGCGGCCGAGGTGCTCGAGCAGGTTCGTCGCAAACTTGATCTCCGAGCCCCCCAGCACGATGTGCTTCCCGTCTTTCGTCTCGTAGATGCGGTACATCGCGGCGCCGCCCCAGATGCGCTCGTGCTCCGGGGTCGGCGGGCGCTTCTCGGCGAACGCTGCCCCCATGCTGTTGGGCATCGAGGCGAACACGGAGTCGAGCATGGCCATGTCCAGGTAGTCGCCCTCGCCGGTCTGGGTGCGGCGGAAGAGGGCCATGCTGATGGCGCTCAGGGTGAGCGCTGCGACGAGCATGTCGGCTGCGGGCATCGCAGGGATCACGGGGGCGCCGTTGCGATCGACGTTGCAGGAGAGGAGCCCGGAGAACGCCTCGACGGCGAGGTCGTGCGCGGGGTTCTGCTCGAGGGGGCCCGACTGGCCGAAGGCCGAGATCGAGGCATAGACGATGTCGGGCTTGCGGGCCGCGACCCGGTCGTAATCGACGCCGAGGCGGGCCGCAACTCCCGGGCGGAACGACTCCAGGACGACGTCGGCCGTCTCCACGAGCTGGAGGAACGTCTCGAGCCCGCGAGGGTCCTTCAGGTTGAGCGTGAGGCTGCGTTTGCCGCGCTGCGTGCAGTCGAAGTAGACGGACCTGCCGTCGCGCCGCTGGCCGATGTGGCGGGTGGGCTCGCCACCCCCGACCGACTCGATCTTGATCACGTCGGCGCCGTGGTCGGCCATCATCTGCGTGACCGTTGGGCCCGGGAGGAAGAGGGAGAGGTCGAGGACCCGGATGCCGTCGAGTTTCATGCGGCGCAGTTTAGCCCTGCTGGCCGCGGCGGACCGCGGCCGGCAGTCTCGGCGCGACCCGCGCCTCAGCCGTTCGGTGCGAGGGCCCGGAGCGCGTCGAGGTCGGGCCCCGGAACGCCGTCGGGCCGAAAGGCCTGAATGCAGACGTGATCGGCGCCGGCGTCCCAGTGCTCCTGGAGCCGCGCACGGATCTGGCCTGCGTCACCCCAGGCGACGAGTGCGTCAACGAGGCGATCGCTGGCCTCGAAGTTCTCGCCCCAGTCGCTCTCTTCGTAGCCGAGCTCGAGGAGGCTGTTCTGGTAGTTCGGCGCGCGCAGGTAGACCTGCAGGTTCGCACGGCCCACGGCGCGGGCGGCGTCGGCGTCGGTCGTCAAGATGACCTTCTGCTCCGGGCACAGCCACGAGCCTTCACCCACGATCTCCCTCGCGCGCTGCGTGTGCTCGGGCGTCACCAGGTAGGGGTGGGCGCCGCGCGCCGCACTGCCGGCGAGCTTCAGCATGAGGGGACGCAGCGCTGCGAGCACCACCGGTGCGTCGTGCTCGGGCTCCTTGCCCATGTAGAGCGCGCCTTCGAGCGCCTCGAGGTACTCGCGCATTGCCGGCACCGGCTTCTTGTACTCGTGTCCGCGGACGCGGTCGACGAGGTGCACGTGCGAAACGCCGAGGCCCAGAATGAAACGGGCGGGCAGCGCCTCCGAGAGCGTCTTGCGGATCGCCTTCATGGTCATCGGATCGCGGGCGTAGATGTTCGCGATTCCGGTGGCGAAGATCAGTCGCTCGGTCTGTCCGCCCAGAAAGCCGATCAGGGCGAACGGATCGCGTCCGACCGCCTCCGGGCTCCACAGGGCGCTGTAGCCGAGCTGTTCGAGAGTCTGTGCGAACTCGACCGCCTCGGTAGCGGACATCGTGTCGAGGCCGGCCCATACGCCGAGCTTTCCTGGGTGCTGTAGTGCGTCACTCATGATGCGGCGCACGGTATCAGGCGGCCGTGCGCTCCCGCACGTTCTCGGACCCCCACGCTGCTACGGTGCAGAGCGTGGAGCGGGCTCGACCGACCGCGACGAGGTGCAGGGCGCGGCGTAGGCCACCTTAGAATGGGGAGGAACCCCCATCTTCAGAGGATTGAGCTCATGTCGATCTCGAATGTGCGCGTCAGCACTCCGCTGTTCCTTCTGGCCTCGGTCGTCCTTGCTGTCGGTTTTGCAGGGGGCGCGCTGGGTCAGGACCCGGGTCAGGTGGACGTTGGCGGAGACCTCCGCGGCGGTGACGTCTCCGTGGGTGCCGGTGGGCGCGACAACACGCGGGTGCAGGGCACGGTGTTCGATTCGTCGGGCCAGCCCATGCCCGAGGTGCAGATCTGGGCGCAGAACCACAACGCTCCGGCGGACCGCGTGCGCGGACGTACGCGCAAGACGGGCTCTTACCTGGTGCGCAACCTGATCCGTCTCTACACGCGGGACGACGTCTACGGCCTGACCATGCGGATGCGCTTCGAGAAGGCCGGCTACAAGACGGTCGAAGCCGTGGCCGACGTGGAGAAGAACGGCCTGACGCGCCTCTTTCCGATCATGTATCGCGAAGACGAGGAACCGAAGCTCTCGGGCTTCTGCGCCGTGCTGACCGGGACGGTCGCAAACGCCAAGGGCAAGGGCATCAAAGGAGCCACGGTCAAGGTGACCGGCGGCGACTTCGCGGCGGAGACCACCACGGTGGGTGGCGGCGAGTACGAAGTGGTTCTGTGGAACGCGCCCGGTGAGGTGACCGTGATGGTCGACTCGGCAAAAGGTAGCCGCCAGACGGCCGTGACCATTCAGCCCGCTCCGAGGCCGGACGTCCTGATCCCGCAGACGCACGACGTCACGATCGACTAGACGAAGTCACGCGGAGGCAGGCGACGCGGCCGATAGGCCGCCTGGAGCGCGCAGTTCCCGGAGGGAACGGAGCATGGAATCGGGCGGTCGCAGGCGTGGTAGCTACCACGCCGAGCAGAGGCAAGCGACGCGGCCGGCAGGCCGCCTGGAGCGCGCAGTTCCCAGAGGGAACGGAGCATGGAACCGGGCGGTCGCAGGCGTGGTATGACCACGCCGAGCAGAGGCAAGCGACGCGGCCGATAGGCCGCTTGGAGCGCGCAGTTCCCGGAGGGAACGGAGCAAGGAATCGGGCGCGCGCAGGCGTGGTACCTACCACGCCGAGCAGAGGCAAGCGACGCGGCCGGCAGGCCGCCTGGAGCGCGCAGTTCCCGGAGGGAACGGAGCATGGAATCGGGCGGGCGCAGGCGTGGTATCACCACGCCGAGCACGTCAGTCGAGGAGCGGCGCGAAGAAGGCGACGATCTTCGATGCCAGCTCGGGGTCCTGCTCGAAGAGCGGGTAGCCGTGTGCGTCGCCGTCGTAGAGCAGAAGCTCGGTTCGGCTGGCCGCCCTGTAGGCCAGCGTTCCGGCGGGGGTGGCCGCGCTTCCGTCTCCTTCGGCGGCGATCATCAGGAACTGCTTCTCGCGCATCTGGAGGAGCGCCTTCTGGTGCTCGGCGTTGAGGCCGCTCGAGAAGAAGCCCATGCGCTGGAGGGCTTCGTGCTCGCCCCCGAGGGTCACGACCTGCCAGCCGCCGCAGGAGGCGCCGAGGGCACCGGCGACGGGGCCTTCTCCCTGCGCAGCGAGGAACGCGTAGCCGGCCTTTGCGTCCAGCGGAAAACCCTGCATCGCCTTCTGCCAGTCTTCGCGCTTGGCATCTGAGAGGTCGTAGCCGTTGCCCTTGCTGTCGCCGAAGCCGCGGAAGTCGAGCGTGAGCACCTTGAAGCCGGCCTCGGCGAGCATGCCGCCCAGCTCGTCGTACATCGCGCGGCTGCTGTTGCACTGGTGCAGCAGGAGCACGCCCGGAGCGCTGGCGTTGCCCCAGAGGGTCCCGGTGAGCTCGTGCCCGTCTTCGGCATCGAAGGTCACGGTCCTGCTGCTGGCCTCGGCGGACCCCGAGAGCAGGAGGCCAAGCGCGGCGCAGAGAGCCGCGGAGCGTGTGAGCACGGAGAAGACAGACATCATGGCGGTCCTCCGAAGTGGTGGGTGCGGTGGGTTTCCCGCCAATCTACCAGCCCCACGGTGCGTCGGGCCCCGCGGCGTCGCCTCGGTCCGCACCCTCGGCTCTGGGAGCGCCGTGTGTCGGATGGCAACCGGAGTGCGCCTCCCCGCGAGGTGTCCGCCGCAGGATGGCGCTTCGAGCGCAGGCTGCAGGACCGGGTTATCGTGGAGATCACCCGGGGGTGTCGCGGTGGGCCCGTCGCGGGCCAGAGGAAAGGTCCGCGTGCGCCGGGTCCGCTCCCTCACCGCGGGAGACTCCGAGGAGGCACCTTGAGCTCGAGAACACGCCCCACTCTGTGCGCCCTCCTCCTCCTCGCACCTCTTTTCGGCCCGCGGGCTCAGGCCCAGGTCGATCGCACGACCGACTGGTGGCAGTGGGGAGGGCCACATCGAACGTTCGTGGTCGACGACCCCGGCTTGGCGGACTCGTGGGAGGAGAGAGGCCCCATCGAGCTCTTTCGGCGGGAGCTTCGCGGCGGCCACGCGACGGTCAGCACGGGCGACGGTCGCGTCTTCGTGCTCCACGGGCGAAGGGGCGGGGAGTCGCTGCTCGCGATGACCTTTGGTGGCGTCGTGCTGTGGGAGAAGAGCTTCGATGTTTCGTACCGTGCCGGCAACTCTTCGCACGACGGTCCGCACGCGGCGCCGCTCGTGCTCGACGACAAGGTCGTGACCGTGTCGATCGACGCCACCCTGCGTGCCTGGAAGCCAGACGATGGGGAGCTTCTCTGGGAGCGAGACCTCAAGGCCGAACATGGCCTCACGCTGCCGCAGGCGGGCTACGCCGCGAGCCCATTGGTGGTGGGTGACGCGATGCTCCTTCCTGGTCTCGGTGGGCCGGGGCCGGGGCTCCAGCGCACCTATGCCGACGACCTGGGCATCTTCAAGCTGGCTCTCGCCGATGGCCAGCTGCTCTGGCGCAAGGAGCGGTTCTCGTCGTCGCACGCGTCCCCGATCCTGTTGCCCGTGGAGCCGCCGCAGGCGGTCTTCCACGGCATGGAGGAGCTCGTGAGCGTGAGCCCGGAGACGGGCGACGTGCTCTGGCGATGGCGCCTGCGTGACGGTGCAGCAGACAACGTGTCATTCATGCCTGTCTGGGACGCGGAGAGCCGGTCTCTCCTGCTGTCGCACGCATACGACCGCGATGGCGCACAGGCCGTACGCCTGGCCGAGGGAGCCGGCTCCGCCGAGCGCGCGTGGGCAAACCCGCGCCTCAAGGTGCAGCACGGCAACGGCCTCCTCTGGAACGGCATCTTCCTCGCGTCGGACGGCGACTCGCCCGGGTTCCTCACGGCGCTCGACGCGTCGACCGGCGAGATGCTCTGGAAGGAGCGTATGCCCAAGGCGACCTTCCTCGCGGTCGAGAGCCGCATGGTGCTCATGCTCGATGCGGAAGGTGTCCTCTATCTCGCGAAACCCAGCCGAGACGGTTCGGGCATCGTGTCGAAGCTCGAGGTCCTGGGTGACCTCTCGTGGACCGCACCCACCCTCGTCGGCCGCACGCTTTTCCTGCGCGACCCGGACACTCTGGTGGCGTTTCGGCTGCCCTGAGCCTGCCTCGACGGGCACTCCTTGCCTTGGCGAGGGCCGAGAGCTAGGGTCGTTCGGGCATGAATTTGCCCGGCTCGCTGCGAGTCCTCGGCCGCCTCTTCAACCTCGTCGCCATCGCGCTGCTGCTTCCCGTGCCGTGGAGCTTCTGGTACGGCGAGACGCGCAGCGCCTACGCCTTCCTCGGCTCGAGCGCGATCACCTTCGTGGTCAGCGCGGTGCTGTCGCGTCTGCCTTCGCCCGACCGCATCCTGCTGCATCGCGAGGGGGTCTTCATCGTCGCGGCGGGTTGGATCGGAGCGTCGTTCCTGGGGGCGATGCCGTATCTGCTCTCCGGCGAGATCCCGCGGTTCAGTGATGCGCTCTTCGAGTCGACGTCGGGCTTCACGGCGACCGGGGCGACCATCCTCACCGACATCGAAGCTCTCGGGCGCGGCGTCCTGTTCTGGCGCTCGCTGACCCAGTGGCTGGGTGGCCTCGGCATCATCGTGCTCTTCGTGGCGGTGCTCTCGGGTCTCGGGGTCGGAGCCCGCTTTCTCTACCGGCTCGAGATGCCTGGCCCCACCGCCGACTTCACACATCCCCGTGCCCGCGAGACGGCAACCGCTCTGTGGAAGATCTACCTGGCGCTCACCGTCGCAGCCTTCACGCTCTACCTGGTGGCGGGCATGAGCCTCTACGACGCGCTGGCGCACGCCTTCACGACGGTGGCCACGGGCGGGTTCTCGCCGCGGCAGGACAGCATGGCCGCCTTCTCACCGACGATTCAGTGGATCGCCATCGTCTTCATGGCGACATCGGGCCTCAACTTCTCGCTCCTCTACGCGCTGCGCCAGGGGCGCCCGCGACTGTTCCGCGACGTGGAGGTGTGGGTGTACTTCGGCATCCTCGCGTTCTTCGTGGCGTTCGGCTCGGTCACGCTCTACCGGTTGGACCAGACCAGCGGGCTGCACGACACGGTGCGCGCGACCGCGTTCCAGGCGGTCTCCATCCTGACGTCCACCGGCTACGCGACGGCCGACTACGACCAATGGCCCGACGCGCTGAGGCTGCTGCTCCTGATGATGATGTTCGTGGGCGGCTGCGCGGGCTCGACATCGGGGGGCATGAAGATCATTCGCGTGGTCATCGCGGTGCGCGCAGCCCTCCGCGACGTCAAGCTGATCTTCCGTCCGAACCTCGTGCTGCGGGTGACGGTCATCGGCCGGACGGTGCCGGAGGACGTCGCGCGGGCGAGCGCCGGCTTCGTGGTGCTCTACTTCGCGCTCCTCGGCCTCGGCACGCTGCTCCTCGGCCTTGCGGGCCAGCCCCTGCTCACCGCGTTCACGGCGGCGCTCGCCTGCATCAGCAACATCGGGCCGGCCTTCGGCCAGGTGGGTCCGACCCAGGCCTACGGCTTCCTCGGGCCGTTCGAGAAGAGCGTCCTGGTCGCCCTCATGTGGCTCGGGCGGCTGGAGCTCATGGCGATCGTGGCGCTGTTCACGCGCACGTTCTGGCGGCGGTAGGAGATCCGCAGAGCCTTCCAGAAGCCGAAGGCATCGTCGCCCACGGCGAGCTTCGGCCCCACGGCCAAGCCGCGGCGCTCGAGGTAGCCATCCTCCACGGCCAGCAGCGCCTTCTTGCCGGCCTCATCGGCGCCGATCAGCGCCAGGAGGCACAGCCGCGCGTCGTCGAAACGCACGTCGGCGTAGACGCCATCGGCCACACGTACACGAAACGCTTGCGCGGCAGATCCTTCGTCCACCAGGGCTCATCACTCCTAGAGCAGTCGCAGAACACCAAGCGCAGCGATCAGCGCGACGAAGAGCGCTAGGCCGAGGTGTGATGCGGCTGGAATCGCGGCGGCAACGGAGTGTGACGTCGGGCCGCAGACGAATGATCTTTCGAGACCTGTCCCCTGATTGACCAGCACGTCCACGTAGATGTCGTAGCTGCCGGACGCCAAAGCGCCGACGACTACCGTGTCTTCCCAGAAGGGAAGTACGGAAGGCGCGCCGGAACTGAGCCCCTCGAGCTGAACTCTAATCGCGGTTCCGGCTACAGAGGACGACGTCAACGCAGGAGTGCTCATCACGGGCCAGCTCCCGAAGGTTCGCACCGACAACGTTGCTCCGGCCAGTGCGGGCTGCGGCGAGAGCTCGGTCATAACGTAGGTGTCGCAAAAGGGACTCTGGCCGAGTGAAGCTGTTGCTCCAGCGAGAAGCAGACCCAACAAGCCGAAAGGAGTACGGACGGTGTTCCTCATTGAACTGTGCCGCTCCACTTCTGGAAGTCGCCGCCCTCGAATTCGTCATGGAAGATCTACAAGAGTAGCTCCGTTCGGACGACTGTCATGTCGGCGTTCACGAGTCCATGGCCTGTTCTAGCATCCCAGCCTGGGGTGACACCGGTACCTGTGATCATGTCGATTGCAGTCACCGACATGTGCTATCGACCTCCGCCGGCGTGAGGCTAGAGTCGACCGAGAGCATCAGCGCGGCAACTCCTGCTGCACACGGTGCTGCAAGCGAAGTTCCCTTGGCCAACACATCGTCAGTGTTGTTGATGGATCCAAAGACCTTTCAATCCCCGGCGCTAGTGCCACGGCGAGAGTCGATGATCGTTGCTGACTTCATTCAAGAAGAGGAGGGCGGCTCCACCTTTCTCCAGGTTTTCTCTCGGATACCACGCTCATGTCTCGAGGAGCGTACCGTCCGTTCACGAGGCAGCGATTTCGCAGTCTTAGAGTTCGTACATCCAACGTCAGCGGCTTGCCCTTTCACCATTTGGTTCGGGAGGAATGATCTCAGGCACCGGGCTTTCGTGTTCTGGGGAATCGAAACCGAGAACTCGGAGTCCCGGTCTGCTTCTGCAGACTTCCTTGAACTTCTGGATTTCGAGGATGTCTCCCGCTTGACAGAGGGCGACGACCTATGGTGTTGGCTGACGTCACTTATCACTGAACCGGTCACGCATCTTCACCATCACGTGAAAGGCCACTTGAGCTGCGTGGAGTACTCGTGGAACCACGAGTCGGCCCGCGGACCGCGCCTCTACCGCGGCCGTGTTCTGGATCGCTTTCGGACGAGACCTTCGGTCGTCAAGACGTATCGTTCCTGGGTAGCCTGAAGGGCACCATGATCGTTCGTCTTGCGCTGGAGGTTGGCGTAACGTCGGAGCTGGGGGCATTGGTCCGCACGCCGGCGGCCGTGAGGTGGGGCAAGAGTTTCGAGGAGGTTTCGACCTACCGGCCGGTGGGAGTTGACGATTTCTCGCGACAGTTGCGCAGCTGGCCTTGCGGCGCTCTCGGATTGGAGAGTCGCGGGGACGCAGCGCCGAAGCGAAAGGCCTGTCTCCGTCTAGCGGAAGGCCGTCTCGTAACCCAGGGGCACGCGAACCGTTTCGAGGACGCGACGTCGATGCGGGATCGCCGAGTCGGCGATCTCCGGTGAGAGCTCGATCGCCACGAGCTCACCCTCGCGTCGGGACTGGGTGACGGCGCCCTCCGGGACTTCGAACGGGGCGAGGTCTTCAGGTGAGCACCCGGAGCGCTGAGCACAGATGGCCGCAAGGAGCAGCCGGTACGTGAGTGCACGTGCGTACCGCTCGCGATGCTCCGTGAAGGCCGAGCTTTCGAGGTTCGCAACGAGCATGTTCGCGATGATGTCGCCGTTTCCGGTGTCGTGGAGCCGTGGCGGTGGTGGCGGGAGGGTCGTTCCGGACGCGCGCGCCACGAGCTCGCCGAGTCCGAGAAGCCAGCTGGAGGTGAGGTAGTGGGGGTTGTGGCGCGACGAGGGGTCGCCCAGCGCCGCGTTATGGGTCTCTCGCCAGAACAAGGCGCCTTCGGCCGCGAGGACGTGGCCCAGCGGCTGGCGCACGGCTTCCAGGTGCCGGAACGCGGCCGCGATCTCCTCCAGGTCGTTCTGCGTGTCGCAGGCGCCACGGAGTTCCTGTTCGAGCGCAACCTGCACGCCCTCCAGGAAAGCCAGCTCGACGGCACCGTCGACGATGCCCAGAACCAGATGCGGCTCGGCCCCCAGCACCGCGGCGAGTCGCTCCACGGCCGTGAGCTTGTGACTGGCATCGAGGCAGTCTCGGGATTCGAGCGCGAGTGCCGCCTCAGCCAGCCGCAGACGGCTCACCGCGAACGCCTCGATGTACCAGTCGCCGAACGAGTCGCCCGCGACGACTCCCAGCGAGGTTTCGGTGAGCTGGCTCCAAGAGTCGAGCTCCTGGAGAAGCGCGGAGGCTCCGGCGACGATGCGCTCGAGCCCTGCGCTGTCTTCCGGTGTCCAGGGCTCCGCCTCGCGTGACTCCTCTTCGAGGCGGTGAAGGTCGAAAGATCGCGTGACGAGCGAAGAAAGAGAGTTCTTCGTTTCGAGGTCGAGTGGGTGAATCTCGAGGAGTGCGCGGAGTCGCCTCCCAGCGTTGCGCTCGGCCGGTACCGAAGGTCGACGGTAGCTTTCGAGGTCGAGCGAGCCGACGTGCTCCTCGTACCACGCGAGAGTCTCGCGGAGATGCTGGTCCCAGTGACCTTCGAGGCGTTGCTTTCGCTCGAGGTACAACGACACCCCAACGATGCCGACCAGAGCCAGTGCCGCGCAGATCCAGCGCCAGCGGGAGTGGGACTTCGTGCTCGTCACGCATCAAGCCTACGAGCTTCAGGCCAGGGTCGTTTCTGTGCGCGTGGCGTCGCTCCCGCTGCTTCGCTATGCGAGCCGGCTGACGTGCTCGGTTCAACTGCCGTTCGGTCGGACCGTGCTACCTTGAGCGTCCCCAAGAGAACGGCTCGGAGAAGCTCATGACCGACGGCAGGTTGGCAGGCAAGGTGGCGCTCATCACGGGCGGTACGAGTGGAATCGGTGAAGCGACGGCGGAGCTCTTCGTGGCCGAGGGTGCGAAGGTCGTGCTCACGGGCCGCTCCGAGGAGAAGGGTGGCGCGCTGGCCGAGCGTCTGGGAGAGAACGCGTTGTACCACCGCGCGGACGTGACGAAAGAAGAGGACATCGCGGCCTCCGTCGAGCGCACCGTGAGCGAGTTCGGTGGCCTGCACGTGCTGTTCAACAACGCCGGTGGTCCGTGTGGTGCCGCCATCGACGAGATCACGAGCGCCGACGTCGACTACGGTGTGAGGCTGTTGCTGTCGAGCGTCATCCTGGGGATCCGCTACGCGGTGGAGCCGATGAAGGCGAGCGGAGGGGGCAGCATCATCAACAACTCCAGCATCGCCGGCCTGCGCTATCGCCAGGGGTCGCTCCTGTACTCCGCGATCAAGGCCGCCGTGACGCACTACACCAAGCTCGCCGGTGTCGAGCTCGGCCCGCATGGCATCCGCGTGAACGCGATCTCGCCGGGGGCCATCGCCACGCCCATCTTCTGGGGCGGGTCGGCGCGCGCGAACACGCTCTCCGACGAGGACAACGCCCGCAAGATGGAGAAGCTGCAGGCCAACCTCGCGAAGGCGACTCCCATCCCGGCGTCGGGTCTGGCGCGCGATATCGCCGAGGGCGCGCTCTATCTCGCGAGTGAGGCGGGGCGGTACGTGAACTCGCACGACCTCGTGATCGACGGCGGCCGGACGTCGATGTTCAACGAGCCGAGCTAGCCGTGACCGAACCTCGGCAATTCTCGGTCGCCTGCGCACAGAGGGCCTGAACGGAGCTGCCGGGTCGCCCCTAGGGCTCCTCGGTGAGGGCGGAGAGCTTCGCGTCAAGGATGTCGCGGGGGATCCAGCGGCCCGCGAAGACCACGCCGTCGATCTCGCGCACGGCGGAGATGTCTTCGAGCGGGTTTCTCCGCAGCAGGACGAGGTCCGCGCGCTGACCTTGCGCGACCCGGCCGAGGTCGTCGCGACCGAGATACTCGGCCGAAACCACGGTTGCCGCGCGCAGGGCATCGAGAGGCGAGAGGCCTGCCTGCACGAGGCGCTCGAGCTCGTCGTGCATGCCGGAGCCCGGGAAGATCATCGTGTCGTTGGCATCGGTCGCCGCCAGGATGCGGACGCCTGCGGCGTGCGCCCTTGCGGTGAGGCGAAGGCCGAGGTCGTAGAACTCCTGGTAGAGCTCGCCCAGCTGTGGCGCGACCGCCGCCATGTCGTCGAGGTCCTTCTCCCACCGCTCCCTGAGTCGGGGAGCGACGAACCGCCACCGGGGGTCGTCGCGATAGTCCGGGTCGGCGGCGCGGGCGTCGAGCTCGCGCGTGCCGTGCGTGGGCACCAGGTACGTGCCGTTGCGCGCGAGCGTGGCGAGAACCTCGTCGCACAACGCTTCGTCGAAGCTCTCGAGCACCCCTCGCAACCGGGTCTCCGCGTCCGGCGGGTCGGCCTGCATGTCGCCGTCGATCACGCGGCGCATGGTCTGCCGATACTCGGCGCCGTAGCGGCTGCAGGCGACGGGCAGGTCGCGCGCGTGCTCGACGGTTCGGTGCCCGAGGTTCGACGCCTCGACGAGACCCACTCCGAGCGGCAGGTGGCCGGATACCTCGATGTTGCGACGACGAGCTTCGTTTGTGAGCGCAGCGTAGACGGCCGCCGGAACGCCGTTGTAGATCTTGATCAGGTCGGCGCCTCGAGCTTTGACGTACCGCACCAGCTCGCGCGCCGCCTCGGGGGTCTCGGGAGTTGCGAACGGAGGGGCGCCTTCGGGAACGCGAAAGCTCTGCCAGGGGCCTCGCACGACCGGGCTCGTCATCGCCAGAATGCGCGGCCCGAAGCGTTTGCCGCGGCGGATCTCCCGCGCGATCCGACGCATCGCAGGGAGACAGAGCTTGCCGTCTTCGGTCTCCGCCCAACAGTCGCTCGACATGTCGCGCACCCCCGTGACGCCGTGGGCGAGCAGGAGGTCGAGAGTGGGCTGCGGATCGTCGAGGACTTCCAGATTGAGGTGCACGTGCATGTCCAGCAGACCGGGAATGAGGAACTTCCCGCTGCCGTCGACCACGCTCTGGGCGCGCGGCTGCTGCTCCTGCGCCGTGGTCACGCGGTGGATGCGACCGCCGCGCACCAGCACGTCGCGTCCGGGGGTGGCGACGCCGGTAGCCGGGTCGACGACCGTGACGTCGTGGATGGCGACCGAAGTCCGCTGGCCGAACGAGGGCGCTGCCGGCAGCACGGCCGTCACGAGTGCCACGAGGAGGGGGATGCGCCACGCAGGGTCGAGAAACGTACGCCGGTTCCTCACAACGGCGCGGTGCCAGAGCGTCATGCGACAAGTCTTGCACCTGCCGGCTCCGGAGTTGATCCCTCCCCCGTTGCGCTTCGTGCGGGCGTCGCGCACGATGGGGGCGCGGGACCGCCCGTGAACGGGCGACGGGGACAGGAGGACGCCATGAGTCGGATCACCGGAGCACGCCACCCCGAAGAGACCGAGGGCTACACCGCCAAGGTGCTCGACGCCCAAGCGAAGGTGTGGGGAGGCCCGCTCCTGAACCACCTGATCTACGCGCGGCGACCCAAGCTCTTCCGCGCGGTGCGGGGCATGTGGGCGGGCGTCGACGCCGAAGGGCTGCTCGATCCGGCGCTGGTCGGCCTGCTCAATCGGCGGGTGGCTCTGCACAACGGTTGCGTCTTCTGAAGCGACATCAACGCTGCCGTGTGCAGCGATCTGGGCGTCTCCGACGAGAAGCTGCTCGCGCTGAGCGGCGACATCGATCCGGCCCTCTTCTCGGACTCCGAGCTCGCGGCCCTCGAGTACGCCGACGCGATCACGCTCTCGGATGAGGAGGTGTCGGAGGAGCTCTTCGCCCGCCTGAGCTCGCACTTCAGCGAGGACGCACTCATCGAGCTGACGGCGGCGATCGCGTGGGAGAACGCGTCGAGCAAGTTCAACCGCGCGCTGCGCGTCGAGTCGCAGGAGCTCTGGAAGCGAGGCGGCGACCGCTAGGCTGTCACCGCCTCGCCTCGCTCAGGCAGCCAGCTCCTCGCGCCAACGCTTCGCAGCGGACTGCTGGACGTCGCCGAAGATCCGGTTCTGCCCGTGGCTGCCACCGAGGCTCGGAAGCTCGCCGAGCACGGGCTCGAGAAGCCGCGCGCTGTGGTCGAAGTCGGCGCTCGCGTAGAGACGCAGTGCCCACGCAACCTGGAGAAGCAGCTTCTGCATGGTGCTCGCCGCGCCGCGGAGCGTGCGGTTGAGCCACGCGTCGAGGGAGGCCGTGTCGCGCGCGCCGGCGAACGCCAGCACGTGGTGCAACTGCACGTAGCAGCCATGGCTCGTGCTCCGGTGACGCATCGCTGCGCGACGCACCGCGCTCCACTCGAGCGTGTCGTGAGGAAACCCTGCGAGGCTGAGCCTCCACAGAAGCGAAGGTCCGTCGGTGAGCGCGAGCCCGGCCTCCACGGCCGGAAGGATGAATCGCCGGAACCGGCGATGGGCCCGCTGCGGCTCCCCGATGCCGATCTCGAAGACGGCCATGTGCCAGTGGAGGTGCACCCATTCGCTCGCCCGCGCGACGGTCAGGTCGAGGGTCGTCGCTGCGGCGTGCTCGGAGAGAAACGCTCCGAGTTGGTCGGCACCCTCGGCGAAGCGCCCGTCGTCGAGGAGCTCGTGGGCAAGCTGGTGGGCCTGCCCGAGGAGGCCTGTCTGGAAGTACTGGAATCCGCTCTTGTCGGTCGAGATGGAACGAAGCTGTGCCTGGCTCATGGTCGTGTCACGGAGACGACGCGCGGTTCATTCCGCGGTCTCCCTCTGTACGACAGGTCTGGCCTCGAGCCGCCAGACGTCGACCGACTGTTCGCGACGCCGCTTCGCCCGGTCGGACCAGCCGATCGCGCCTCGCGGGAGCTACTCGAGCGGCCGGATGCGCGGCTGCTTCGACGTCCCGTGTTCGATGCTCTGCTGGTTCGTCATCGCGCCCGTGCGCTCTGCCCAGCGCTCGTACATCTCCGCCATGCGCGCCGCCCGTTCGGGGTCGCTCGCCGTCAGGTCCCGCAGCTCGGTCCGGTCGACCTCCATGTCGTAGAGCTCCCACTTTTTCCCGCGCTCGCCCACCAGCTTCCAGCGCCCGTCGCGCACCGCACGGTTGCCCCAGAACTCCCAGTAGAGCGGGTCCCGCTCGAACGCGTCTCCACCCTGGAGGACGGGCAGGAGACTCACTCCCTCTCGCGCCAGCAGGTCGCGGCCCAGCAGCTCGTTCGGGTACGTCGCTCCCGCGGCGTCGAGCAGGGTCGGCATCAGATCGACGAGGTGCCCGACCTGCCGCGAGATCTGACCGCCGTCCATGATCTCCCCTGGCCAGTGCGCGATGAAGGGTGTTGCGATCCCGCCCTCGTGGCTCCACTGCTTGTACAGCCGAAACGGCGTGTTGCTGACGTTGGCCCACTCGCTGTCGTAGGTCATGAACGTGTCTGCAGGCCCGGGGGACGCCTCGGGTGTGCGGTTGGCGTTCGCGTAGGGGCAACCGCCGTTGTCGGAGAGGAAAAGGGTGAGCGTGTTCTCGGCGAGCCCGCTCTCTTCGAGGTAGCGCATCAATCGGCCGATGTTCTGGTCGAGCCGGTCGACCATGGCGGCGTACACCTCCATGAGCTCCTGCTCGCGCGCCTGTTGCTCCGGAGTCAGTGTGTCCCAGGCAGGCACCAGGGGGTCGCGAGGCGTGAGGGGCCAGCTGGCGTCGAGCAGGCCCATCGAGCGCATGCGCGCATCGCGGCGCGCGCGAAGCTCGTCCCAGCCCGCCGCGAAGCGGCCGCGGTACTTCTCGATGTCTTCCGGCAGGGCGTGCAGCGGAAAGTGCGGCGCGTTGTGTGCGAGGTACAGGAAGAAGGGCCGACCCTCCCCGCGCCCCTCCTCGATGAAGTCGAGGGCGAAGTTGGTGAAGGCGTCGGTGGTGTAGAAATCGTCGCCGGGCTCGTACCGCTCTCGGTCGAGCTGGAGTCGGTTCTCGCCGCCACTTTCGCCGGTGAAGAAGTTGATCGTGCCGACGAGGAAGCCGAAGAAGCGATCGAAGCCGCGCTCCCGGGGGTGGCCGTCGACGTGCCACTTGCCCGTCATGAGGGTGCGGTAGCCGTGGTCTCGGAGAACTTCTGCGAGCGTGACGTGGTTCGGCAGCTTCAGGTTCTGCGTCTGGTGGTGGTACACGCCCGCGAGCAGTGCCGCACGCGACTCGGAGCACTTGGCGTTGTTGTAGAAGTTGACGAGACGCAGCCCCGAGGCCGCCATCTGGTCGAGGTGGGGCGTGTCGATCTCGCCGCCGTAGGCGCCGATGTCGGAGTAGCCGAGATCGTCGGCCAGGATCACGATCAGGTTTGGTGCGTCGGGCGGTGCGTCCGGGCGCGGAGGGGGCTCGGACGGCGCTGCGCAGGCAAGCGCGAGAAGAGTGGCCGCCAGGGCCTGCAAGGTGGGCGCGGGGTTCCGACGTCTGCTGTGTTGCAGGAGGTTGTTTGTCATGTCGAACGGTGTACGGACTCGAGCCGGAGCGCGTCGGGGCGACGTCCGGCGGTTTCCTCGAGTTGCATGGATTCAGAAGTTAGTCCACTATAAGACCATGATTCGGGTCAACGTGCACGACGCCAAGACGCACCTGTCACGCTACCTCGCCCAGGTCGAGGACGACGGAGAGGTCGTCGTCATCTGTCGGCGCAATCAGCCCGTCGCCGAGCTTCGACCGATTCCAAGGCGTGCCAAGAAGGCGCGTGTCATCGAGGCGTTCTACGGTGAGGGGTGGGACGTCCCCGACAGCTTCTTCGAGCCGCTGCCGGACGAGCTGGTCGACGCATTCGAAGGTGGGCTGCGCGACCGTTGAGCTTCCTGCTCGACACCGTGACCTTCCTGCGGCTCTCGTTCGGGTCTCCGAGCCTCTCCGAGAGCGCTCGAACGGCGTGTGAGGACGCCGACGCGGAGCTCTACCTGAGCGCGGTCTCCACGTGGGAGATCGCCGTCAAGCACCACCTCGGCAGGCTCGAGCTCCCCACGCGGCTTCCGGACCAGTTCGTCGTGGAGGCACGGGAGCGCCTTGCCATCGAGAGCCTGCCGCTGGTGGAGGGGGCCACACTGCAGCTCCCGAAGCTCCCGCCGCTGCACCGCGATCCGTTCGATCGCATGCTCATCTGTCAGGCCATCGAGCACGGCATGACGCTCGTGACGCCGGACGAGATGGTCCGCAGCTACCCCGTGCGCACGCTCTGGTGACAAGGTAGACAAAAGGCTGAGGGCAGGCGGCAACTGGAGAGGCCGTAGAATTCGAAATGGCCCAGGCTCCTCCGTGCAAGTGGTCGCAGCAGGTCGGCCTCCTGATGGTTGCCGCAATTCTGCTCGCTGGGGACGCGAGGGTGCTCGGCGAGACGAGCTCGCTGCTGACCGGTCGACTGGTGAGTGCAAGCGGCGACGAGGTTTCCAAGGCGGTGCTCGAGCTGGTGCCGTCGCGGAGACGGCATGATCGCGTGCTGGAGCGGCTTGGAGCGGTCACCGCCCCCGAAGCGAAGGCGTCGACGAGGAGCGACCTCGAGGGCCGATTCCGACTCTCGGCACCGGAGCACGGGCGATGGCAGCTTCGCGTCCGGTGGGCTGGTCGCAGGTACGCGGCCCGCTTGGCGGTGGTCGGCCCGCAGCACCTCGGCACTCTGCGCCTTCCCGCGACCCGCGAACTGAGCGTGCGGGTTGTTGCTGCGGGCCAGCCTGTCGAGGGAGCCCGCGTCGAGAGGGTCGCCTGGCGCCCTCGCGACCTCCAGATCGAGCTGGACGACCCTTCGAGCCGGACAGGCGAGAATGGTCGCGGCACCGTCACGGTCACCGAGTCGAGCACCTTGCTCGTGGTGCACCCCGAGTTCGCTGCGCGGAGCGTGGTCGTCGACGGTTCGACGCCACAATCCCTCGAGGTGAGACTCGAGCGCGGCGAGCTGACGCGCTTCCTGGTCGCGGAGCCGGACGGTGTTCGCTCGGGGAGCTCGGTGGCCCTTCACCAGAACGTGCCCGTCGCGGTAGCAAACGAGCGCGGCGAAGTGGACCTCGTGCTCGCCCCGGGCGAGCCGCTCGACATCCAGTGGGTCGCGTCGGGTGGAGCGCAGAGCGAGTCCAGGCTGCACGCGGGAGGTGGGCCTCACGAGATCGAGCTGCAAACAGCGGCCCGAGCCGAGGGCCAGGTGACAGCGCAGGGTGGTGCTCCCGTGCCCGGCGCACTCGTCTGGTCGACCCCGGGAACGTGGACGATCGCGGACGAGGAGGGCCGCTTCGCTGTGGCAGCGCCAAAGGGACGGTACGGCCGCGCAGGGCTCCAAGCGCGAGCCGCGGGCTTCGCGCAGGCCGGTGCGGGGGTGAGCTCGGGTGCGCTCGTTTCGATCGAGCTGCGCCCCGCCGTCACCGTGGAGGGCCGCGTCACCGACCCTCTCGGAGCGCCGGTGCGCGGAGCGCTGGTTCGCGGCGGCGGGCAGACCGCAGAGTCCGACGCTCGCGGCCGCTTCGTGCTTCGCGATGCGTCGGCCGCGCGCGCGCTCACCCTGACGGCCGGCGCGGAGGGTTATGCCCCCACCAAGGTGTCTGTGGCTCGACCGGGCGAGCCGGTCGAGATCGTGCTGCACGAGGGCCGAACGCTGATCGGCTGGGTGACGGACGGGGCGGACCAGCCACTGGTGGACGCGCGTGCCGGTGTCGTCGAGCAGCCCGAGACACTTCACATGTGGAACTGGCAGGCCCGCCGCTCCGTCGTGGCTCTCGACGACGCGCTGTCGGTCGCGACGAGCGTTGACGGCGAGTTCCGCCTGCCGCACGTCGCGCCCGGCCGCTACGACCTGGTGGTGACGCGGACAGGATTCCTCGAGGCCCAGGTGCCTGGGATCGAGATCACCGGCCACGAGGGCGACCTGGAGATCGGCACGGTGTCGCTCCGACCGTCGTCCAGCCTTGCAGGGCGTGGTTCGAGGGCCACGAGGGCAACCCGGTGGCCGGGGCGAAGGTGAACGCCCAGAGCCGGGGGGCGCGGTCGCACGACACCACCACGACGGCCGACGGGAGCTTCCGCTTGGACGGTCTCGACCGGGACGAGGCCCTGGGGGTCCGCGTTTCCGCTGCCGGGTACCTGGCGCGTCGTCTTCAGGGCGTCCGCCCGCGCGACGGCGCGCTGGAGGTCACGCTCGAGCCTGCCCTCGAAATCTCCGGTGTAGTTCTCGATCTCGACGAGCAGCCGGTCGAAGACGCCAGGGTGGAACTGCAGGACACGAATGCGCAGAGGGGACGCGCGGCCAACTCCGGTCCGGATGGGCGCTTCGTGATCCAGGGAGTGCGGCCAGGGACGCACGAGCTGCTCGCCGGGGCCACCGGCTACGCGCCGTTCTCACGGGAGATCCGCACCGATGCCGGGATCGATTCCGAGGAGCTCATGATTCGCCTCGAGGCGGGATCGCAGGCGCGCGGACTCGTCCTCGATGAGGACGGGACACCCGTAGCGGGAGCCAACGTGTACGCGCAGCCTGAGTACGGCAGGCGACAGGTTCAGGCGAACCGTGCCGAGACCGACACCGAAGGCCGTTTCACTCTCGGGGGTCTGACGGATGGGAGGCAGCGCGTGACGGTGACGAAAGACGGCTACCTCCGAAAGGCCCTCAGCTTCGTCGCTGGCACACAGGCAGTGGAGCTCGAAGTTACGCTCGAGCCACGACCCCAGCTCCGAGGCCAAGTGATCTCCGCGGGAGGGACACCAGTTCCCGGTGCGCAGGTGACCGCAGCGATGACTGGCGCCGGCATGCGCAGCTCCACCACACTCACCAGCGACGGCGAGGGGTACTTCGAGCCGAGGTTCAAGGTCAACTTCAGGTCTCTGGCGTTCGTCGCTCAGCATCCGGAGCACGGGGTCTCGCCGGAGGTGACCATCCACTTGCAAGACGACGTTCCCGAGCTCGTCGAGCTGCGGCTCGAGCAGGCCGCCACCATCCGCGGCAGGATCGTCGGCCTCACGCTCGAGGAGCTCGCCTCCACCTCGGTGAGCGGCTCGCGCTCGCCTTCGAAGGCAGGTTGCGCCGGTCGATTTCGAGGGGAGATTCGAGATCACTGCCGTGCCGCCGGGGGTCGTTCAGCTGGTGGCACGTGTCGCCGGGGCCGGCCGCGAGCGCCGCCGGGCGCTCGACGTCGTCGCGGGCGACAACCACGTCGAGCTCGTCTTCGGCGACGGCGCCTCGTTGCGCGGCCTCGTGCTGCGCGACGACCTGCCGGTGCGTGGCGTGCGGATCTCGGTCGAAGGCACCGACGTGGCCTCGAGCGGGATCGGTTCGACGGACGCCGCCGGAAGCTTCACCGTGCGCGACCTCCCGCGGGGCGCGTACCGCGTGAGTGCCACCGGCGACGGCGCTCACGGAAGTGCGCCACGTCGACCTCGACGGCGACCTCGACCTCGTCCTCGAGCCCTCCGGCGGGGGCGTCACAGGGCTGGTCGTCGACCAAGAGGGCACACCGCTGGCGGGCGCGAGCGTGTGGGCGTGCCCCACCAGCGGGCAACCCTGTCATCGCTGGCAGCACCGCGCTCCTGGCCGGACTGCGAGCGACGGTCGCTTCGAGCTCACAGGCCTGCCGCGCGGCGGCTACACCGTTTCGGCGGAGAGGGCGGCCTACCTGTCCGCGCACGAGTCGGTCGAGGTCGACGGCGACGTCACGAGCGTCACGCTCATGCTCGAGCGGGGCGACAGGCAAGCCTTGCGAGTGCTGAGCTCACGCGGCTTCGTGCCGGGCAACATCGAAGTGAGCCTCCACGACGACCGCGGTGCAGCGCGTCAGCGGCGCCAGGTGAGTCCGGACGCGCAGGGTGTCTTTCACCTCGACGTCCCCGAGGGCACATGGCGTGTCCTGGCCACCGAGGGTTCCGAGATCGGCGCCCTGACCCTGGTGGCTCCCGGTGATCCCCCTACTCTCACCCTGCAGCCTGCGGGCTTCCTCGACATCGTCGTGCCGCCGGGCGAAGGCGCTCGGCGGACCACAGCGGAGCTGCGTCTCGAGGGTGAGCCACCGGGCTTTGGTCGCCCGCATGGCGACTCGGGATGGCACGTGCTCGACCCCGGGGTCCTGCGGGTGGGACCCCTGCTTCCCGGGACCTGGGTTCTCGAGCTCGCCGACGGCCGCGCCGAGGAGGCTCTCGTGGAGCCGGGGCAGCGCGTGCGTCTCGAGATCGATTGAGAGGAATCGACCGGGCATGGACCGAGGTTGGGAGAGTCCACAGAAGCCCGTGCCCCGCGAACCCTAGTTCCGCTTGACCGAGTAGCCCTCCTTCAGCTTGGGCTCCACCTCACCCACGGTGAGCAGCGACTCCACACAGTCGCGGAGTGAGGTGTCGAAGGGCCGGAACTCGATGCCGGTCACCTCTTTCATGCGGTCGTTGCGCGGCTCCACGAGCGCCCAGATGCCGCGCAGCTCCTCCTCACGCTTCTGGATGCGCTCGGGGAAGGGGTCGGTGACCTCGGGGGTGTCGTGGCCGAGCTCGGGCAGGAGGCGGTCGATGCTCGCGCAGATCTCCTCCACCTTCGGCATGTCGGTCGACCAGGCGATGTAGCGCTCGCCGTTCTTCACCTTCGTGGTCTCGAGCAGGCGGATGTGGCACGCGGCGGTGTCGCGCACGTCGACGGTCATCCAGGGGCGGTAGGCCGGGTTCTGCTCGTACTCGCCGAGCAGCATCGTCTCGATGTTGTGCTGCCAGGGCCCCTTCTCCTTCTGATGCTTGGCGAGGATCGGGCCGACGTTGTCGCCCGGGCAGCAGGTGATCGCCTCCCACTCGCCGTTCTCCGCCGCGGCGTCGGAGAAGGCGCGCTCGGCGATGACCTTGCCCATGGAGTAGCCCTGCCCGCGCTCCGGCGTGCGCTTGGGGTTCGATTCGTCGGGCCAGCGGTCTTCGTAGAGCACCGGCCGGCGCACGAACTCCTGCATGTCGGCTTCGGAGATGACCGCGGCGATGCTCGACGTGACGACCACGCGGAGCACGGTGCGCGACCTGTTGATGCTCTCGATGATGTGGTTGCACACGCGGGCCACGTACTCGTGGTCGTTGTAGTCGCTCACGTGCGAGAGGTGAGCCACGCCGTGGCAGCCGGCGAAGATCTCGTCGAAGCAGCCGTCTTCGTCGAGGTTGGCCGAGTGCAGCGTCAGGCGCCCGGACGCGTAGCCCGGCATCTGACGCAGAAACGTCGTCTTCTCCGGATCGTCCTTGTCGCGCACGCAGGCGCGCACCCGGTAACCCTCGTCGAGGAGCAGCTTGACCACCCAGCTGCCGATGAAACCTGCGCTGCCGGTGACCGCAACGGTGCCACCTCGGGGAATGGGAGCCATGAGGACCTCCTGAGACCTGCGTGAGCGCCGCCGGGAGTCGGTCGGGACCGGCGGCCGACTTCCCGCGGAGGGCCGCGGATCGAGACTGTAGATCGAGCGTCGACAGTACAACGTGAGACCGCACCCAGGGGCCTTCGGCGACGAGCTGGCTTTCCTCGAACCGGAGCGTCGGCCGACAAACGCTCGCTCCCGTTCTCCCGCACCTCTGCGTGTCGTTCGTCATACTACGTTGAGGAGACCACGGGACACGCATGAGCATCGAAGTCGTCGCCCTCGACCACATCTACCTCGCGGTGCGGGATGTGTCCGCCTCGGAGGCCTTCTACGACCCGGTGATGCGGCTGCTCGACTTCCGCAAAGGCACGGGCACGATCGCGGGCGAGCCGCACGTTCACTACTACAACCGAATCCTGCAGCTCACGATCAGGCCGGCCCGTTCGAAGGCCTCTCACGACCCCTACCGCGCCGGCTTGCACCACGTCTGCCTTCGCGTGTCCTCGCGCGCTGAGGTCGATGCCGTCGCCTCCGAGCTTCGCGACCTGGGCGTGGCGACCACGGCTCCTCGGACCTTTCCCGAGTACGCCCCGACTACTACGCGACCTTCTTCGAAGACCTCGACGGAATCCGGCTCGAGGTGGTCGCTGAGACCAAGACCCGCCGCCTGATTCGCGAGCATTGGTCGCAGCTCACCGAGTTCGAGAACCCTCTGGCGAAGGCCGGACTGATCTAGAGGTGAG
This sequence comes from Candidatus Multivoraceae bacterium, assembly GCA_965223385.1. GTDB lineage: Bacteria > Acidobacteriota > Thermoanaerobaculia > Multivoradales > Multivoraceae > JBCCLJ01. The sequence goes on from CBDCWR010000007.1 coordinate 873,950, forward strand.
CTGGCCCTGACGGCAGGCCTCGTTTCTGCCGCTCGCTCCGTGGGCCGCGCCCTCTCAGAAGCTACGGAGCGGTCGGCGGCGCTCGACGCGCGCCGCGGTTCGGAGGTGAGCCTCAGTCCTCGCGCAGCGCGGTGACGGGATCGAGGCGGAGCGCCATGCGCGCCGAAGGGAGCAACGTCGCCAGGAGGCAGACCGTTCCCGCGAGTGGCAGAGCCCACCAGGCGACCTCGGGCGAGATCGGGAGCCTACCCGCTCCGGCAGCCTGCACGGCCGGAAGAGTCGAAGCGACGAGCGCAGCACCCAGGAAGGCGCCGAGCGCGCAGGTGCCCAACCCCTCGCGGCTCAAGGTCTTGACCACGTCACCCGGGGTTGCCCCCACACAGACGCGCACGCCCATCTCGAATCTCCGCAGGAGAGCAAGCAGCGACAACATGCCGTGAACGCCCAGAGCGGCGAGGGCGATGGCGAGGAAAGCGAACGCGCCCAACGCGTCTCGATAGATGTGGTCCCACGCCGTCAGGCGATCGAGCAGCTCGTGCATCGTCACGGGGCCGCCGTGCACCGGAAGCTCGGGGTCGAGGCTCCAGATCACCGACTGCGCGGCCTCCGCCAGCGCATGGGGTGGACCGTCGGTCCGCAGTGCGACGGTCATGGCACCTCGCACACCGCGGCTCTGCTCGAGGGGGAAGTAGATCACCGGGTCGGGCATGGTGGCCCTGTCGAAGTAGGCCCTCTGCTGCACGTTCGCCGCGACCCCCACCACGGTGGCGGGTCCGACGAGGCTCCAGATCTGCTGTCCGACGGCGCTCTCCCGGCCCCACGTGCGACGTGCGAGCTCTTCGCTCACCACCACGGTCCGCTGTGCGCCATCGCGGTCGCGAGAATCGAAGGCGCGCCCCTGCAGGAGCGGAATGCCAAACGTGCGGAAGTAGTCGTGTGCCACCGCGATGGACACGGCTCGGGTTGCGGCGTCCAGGTCTGGAGGCGGGGCCTGACCGGCGACGTAGGGGAACTGAATCTGCGCGGTGTGCCGCGGGTGATGGCTCGTTGCGGCCGCGGCGACCACCCCCGGAAGCGCCTCGAGCTGGGGGAGGAGCTCCGCGTAGAAGTCGGCGATCCCGTCGCCGTAGCGCGAGTCGGGGAGCCACGTGAAGAGGGTGAGCACGTTGTCCGGCTGAAAGCCCGAATCCGCGCTCCGTAGCGTTCGCACGCCGCCCACGAGGACGAGTGTCACGGCGAGGAGTCCGGTGGCGAGGCCAATCTGCCCGGCGACCAGCAGGCGCAGCGGCAGGGAACGGCGCCCGCGACCTCGAGGCATGAGCCGCGCGTTAGTGAGGTGCCCGAGACGGGAGGAGCGCACGAGCATCATCATGGGGACCGCTGCCGCAAGGAGGGTTGCGGCGACCGTGGAGCCCAAGGCAGCGGCCGTGACGGCGGGGTCGAAACGGGGAACGTAGAGCCCCTCCGGCTGCAGTTCGGTCAGCCGCCGGATCCCGAGTGCGGCGAAGCCGAGCCCGACCGTCGTGCCCAACGTCATGAGTGCGGCGAGCTCCATCGATGTCTGTACGCCGAGCCGCGTGGAGCTGGCGCCGAAGGCTCGCTGGATGGCGAGCTGGGCGAAGCTCTCGTGCCCGCGGACGACCTGCAGGCTTGCGACGTTGACGCAGGCGATCAGCAGCACGAGCGCAAGGCACGCCTGCAGCATGAAGAGCAGTCTCCTGTCGAACGGCGTCGGCACGAACGCGCTACGGAGCGGCACGACGCGCAGCTCGAGGTTCCGGTTGATCACCGGATGAGCGGCCTCGAGCTCACGCGCGAGTTGCACCGCCTGGGCGTTGGCCGCGGCGAGGTCGACCCCCGCCGAGAGGCGGCCGACCGCAAAGACGGAGGTCGTGCCGCGCCGCCGGTCCGCGTCCGGGCCGGCGCGCCGAAGCGCCGTGTACGCGCGCGCCCGCGGCGCGAAGGTGACAAAACCTTCGCGGAGGACTCCGACGATCTCGAACGGCACGCCGTCGAGGCGCAGAGTCTGACCGAGCACGTCTTCGGAACCCCCGTACCGACTGAGCCAGAAGTCGTGTGCCAGGACGGCCACTCGCGCGGCGCCTGGAAGGGAGTCGTCCGCGTCGAACAGTCGCCCGTGGGCGGGGGTCGCTCCGAGGAGATCCAGCAGGTCGCGGGTCGTCGCGGGGGCTGAGATGGCCTCGGGCCGGTCTCCTGTCAGAACCGGGGAGTCCGGGCGCAGCGCAGCCCAGGAACCGACGCTCTCGAGGCTCGCCGCGAGATCCACGAAGTTCGCCGCGGCAACCGGGTTGCGCTGGTTGGCCCGCAGGTGGTCACCCTGCGAGACCAGCACGAGCCGGTCGGGATCCGGATACGGCAGAGGTCGCAGGAGGTTCGCGTAGAGGAAGCTGAAGAAGGCCGTGTTGCCACCCACAGCGAGCCCGACGACGAGGGCCACGAGGACCGTGGTGACGAAGCGGCGCCGCAAGCTGCGCAGCGCCAGCTTGAGCTCCCAGCCGTAGGTTTTTGGCGCTTCCATCGTGCTTTCAGATCGGCTAGCCCGGAGACTCCAGCAGGTCGAGCTTCTCCTTCAGCACGTCGGTCAACACCCCGATCGGTGCCGCGAGCTCGAGCGTCTGCGGGCTCTCCCGCGTGTAGCGCGGCCACTCGGGCAGGCCCTCGCCGTTCGGGTCGCCAGTGAGCGCGAAGTTCACCCAGTACTGCTGCATGGCGTCGGACACGGCGCGGTCGTCGTCGGTCCACGGCTGGTCGAAGAGGGCCTGCGTGCCGAAGGCGTAGGCCAGCTCGCCGGAGTGGAACGCGCCGTAGGCCCGCCGTTCGGCCGGCGCGTCCTGGAGCTCTTCCCCCGGCAGATAGAGAAGGTAGGCCGGTGCCGGGTGTGAAAAGAAGTAGGAGTAGGTGGGGGTGCCGGTCGCCGAAGCCAGGTCGAGCCACCTCCGTGTGCCGACGCCAAAGAGCGCGTCGCCCTGGATTGCCTGCAGCGCCGTTCGCGGAGACTCGGCCAGCTCCCGGGAGTAGGCCGCGAGCACGGCCTCCGCGCGGTCGCCATAGCGGCCGGTCAGAGACTCCAGGACCTGCTCTTCCGTGAGGTCGGGCATCGCGAAGTAGAGGCCTTTGCCCTCGTCGGCGAGCCAGCCGGCGACGAGAGGCACGTTGCTGTGCTCGCCGGCCGCGAAGATCTCCCCCATCTGCCGCGGGACCACCCAGCCGTCGACGTGGAGGCCGGGGCTCGGTGCGCTGGCCGCTGCCGCGAGGATGTCGGCGGGGGACGTCGCGCGCAGAGCAGCTGCGGCGTCCGGGCCTTCTCCTTCGATTCCCAGCTCCTTTGCCAGCGCGAGCCCCATTCCGTGGGCTGTGGGGCCACTACCCTCCGGACCGGTGCCGTTGTCGAGCTCGAGCCGGGTGCCCGTGCAGCTCCCGGAGTGCCCGATCACCTTGTGGAACAGGCCCTTGGCGAGCGGTGACGCCATCAGGGCGCAGACGCTGAAGGAGCCTGCCGACTGACCGAAGATCGTTACGTTGCCGGGGTCGCCGCCGAACGCGGCCGCGTTGTCGCGGACCCACTCGAGCGCCGCCACCTTGTCGAGAATGCCGTAGTTACCGGAGGAGCCCTGCTCCGACTCGGCGCTGAGCGCCGGGTGCGCCAGGAAGCCGAGGTGGTCGAGCCGGTAGTTGACCGAGATCAGGACCACGCCGCGCTGCGCGAACGCCGTGCCGTCGAAGGTGGGTGAGTTGCCGTGGCCCGTGCGGTGTCCGCCGCCGTGGTACCAGACCATGACCGGCAGACCGCTCTCGCCTTCGGCGGCCGGTGTCCACAGGTTGAGGTAGAGGCAGTCTTCACTGCGCTCGAAGTCGCCGCGGCTGTAGATCGAGGTCTTCGGCGTGAGGCTCTGCCAGCACGGCAAGCTGTAGGTCGTGGCGTCGCGCGTGCCCTCCCAGGTATCCACCGGCTGCGGCGGGCGCCACCGCAGGTCTCCCACCGGGGGCCGCGCGTACGGCACGCCGAGAAAGACGGCGAGAGTGTCACCTTCGGCGCGGCTGCCCACGAGGGTGCCGGCAGACGTCTGGACGATCGGGTCGAGTGCTGCTTGTTGCCCCGCCTCAGGGTCCGGCGAGGCACAGCTGCCGGCGACGAGGCTGAGCACGACGGCCGGCGCGACGAGAGAGCGCATGAATCCTCCGGGGTCGGGTCGACGGGGAAGGCGGTGAGCGAGCCTCAGTGTACTTCCCCGCGTGGGGCCCGTTGGGTCCGGCTTTCGGAGCCGAGAGGCGCGGCTCGACTGTGGTAGAGAGGACGACGACCCATCTGACAGCCCTCGGGAGGAATACGCGATGCGAGCTCCGCAACCACGCTTCGACCCCTCTTCGACGCTTGGAGCCGCCTCGGCTCCGGCCGCCCGGCCGAGTCGTCGACAGCTGCTTCAAGGGGCCGGTGCGGCCTGGCTGGTGAGTCAGGCTTTCGATCGAGGTCTCTTTGCGCGTGTCTGGTCGCAGGAGGCCAGCGACGAGGTGATCCCGTTCTCCGACCCCGTTCCCGACCCGCCGCGACCGGAGATGAGTGCCCTCAACGGTGTCGACTGGGGCGGGCTCGACCGCTGGATCACGCCGAACGACTCGTTCTTCGAGGTGGCGCACTACGACCAACCGGAGATCGACGCCGCCACCTATCGCCTGGAGATCGGCGGGCTCGTGGAGAACCCGTCGAGCCTCACCCTGGCCGAGCTCAGAGCCCAGCCGCGGCAGGAGGTGACCTTCACGCTGGAATGCGCCGGCAACAACGGCTTTCCCTGGTTCGTGGGTGGCATCGGCAATGCGCGCTGGGCCGGAGCTCCTCTGGCTCCGCTGCTGGAACGAGCCGGCGTGAAGGCGGGGGGTGTGGAGGTGGTGTTTTTCGGCCGCGATGCCGGCGAGGAGGAGTTCGCGCGCCAGACCGTGCCGCAGAACTTCGGGCGGAGCATGTCGATCGACGACGCGCGCGACCCCAACCTCCTGTTGTGCTACGAGATGAACGGTGAGGACCTGCCGCGTGCTCACGGCTACCCGGTGCGCCTCATTGCTCCCGGGTGGTACGGGGTGGCCAACGTCAAGTGGCTCGACCGCATCGAGGTGTGGTCCACCCGGTACGCGGGTCGCTTCATGGCGCGCGACTACGTGACGGTCCGAGAAGAGCCCGTTGCGGGAGGTGGCTCGCGCTTCACGCAGAAGGTGGTCGGACGCACGTTGCTCAAGTCGGTGCCGGCGCGGGTGACGCGAACGGCGAGCGGCTATCGGCTCTTCGGCGTCGCCTGGGGAGGTGGTGCGGAGCGCGTCGAAGTGAAAGTGGACGACGGTGCGTGGCGCGAGGCGACCATCGACCGGGGCGCAGACCAACTCCACGCGTGGAAGTTCTGGCACCTCGATCTCGGCTCCCTCGGCTCGGGCGAGCACTCTCTGACCGCGCGGGCCATTGCCGTGGACGGGAGCGTGCAGCCCACGGCGGACGACCCGGTCGTGGCGCAGCGCCTCACCTACTGGGAGAACAACGGGCAGATCACGCGGCGCATCGAGATCTGAGGTCGACGGAATGCGAGCTTCTGCCCCGACCCACCGCGCGATGGGGATTGCCTTGGCCACGCTCCTCACCGCGACGCTCCTGCAGGGCTGCGGATCGGACGCCGCCGACCTGGCGAGCCTGCGTCTCGTGGACGAGATCGCACAGGCGCGGATCGAAGGCTCGCCTCAGGATGCGCCGACACCCGTGCGCACCGAGTGGGTCTTCAGCGACGACTCCGCGGGATGGCGCAGTGGCCGCGACATTGGCTCACTGGAAGCTGGTGGAGGATCTCTCGAGGGGCGCGCGACGGGCGACGTGCCCATCCTGCACGTCGAGTGTGAGCGCTGTGCCGACAAAGGCGACGTGCTCGAAGAGGTCGTCGTGCGGGCGCGCGTCTCGGCCGGCACACAGCTGGCGGTGAACTTCTCGAGCTCCGAGGAGCTCGACGTCGAGCAGGCCACCTCGCGCATCGACGACTTCCCGTGGCAGCTCGCGTCGCCGCTGATCGAAGGCGAAGAGATGCAGACCTACACGATGCGCACGAGCTCGACGGCGCGCACGTCCTATCCGGCCTCGGGAATCCGGCACGTCATGCTCCGCCCGACCGATACCCAGGGTGCCACCTTCGAGATCGAGTCGGTGCGCCTGGTCTTCCGCAGCGAGCACCTCGCGTCCATCCCCAGCGGGGTGAGCTGGCAGGGCCTGTCGGAGGTCTACCGCGAGACGCTGGTGGCGCGCGCTCCCGAGCGGTTGGTGTTCGACCTCGAGCTCGGCGACCGCCCGCTGCTCGACCTGGCCGTCGGCACTCTCGAAGAGGCGCCGGTCACCTTCCGCGTGGGCGCCGAAGGGCACGACGAGCTCCTCCTTGAGCGCACGGTGTCGACCCCCAACAGGTGGCAGGAGGTGACGCTCGAGCTGCGCGGGCTGGGCTCCCGGGCGACGCTGTTCTTCGAGCTCGTCGCCGACGACCCGGGCGCCCTCGGCTTCTGGGGCGCACCGGCCATCCGCCGCGAAGGCACGCGGCCGGGCGGGCCCAACGCGCCCCGTAACCTGATCTTCGTGCTGATGGACACGCTGCGCAGCGATCACCTCGAAGTGTACGGCTACGAGCGGGAGACCGCGCCTGCGATCACCCGGATGGCGAGCGAGGGCACCCTGTTCGCGGACGCGATCGCGCAGGGCGCGTGGACCAAGGTGTCGGTGCCGTCGATGATGTCGTCGACCTACCCGTCGTCGAACGGCGTGTGGGAGCTTTTTCACCGCCTGCCGGCCTCGGCGGACACTCTGGCCGAGGCGTTCCGCGCGGCAGGCTACGCCACGTGGGGCGCGTCGGCCAACGGCTTCAGCGGGCGCGCGAACAACCTGCACCAGGGCTTCGAGGTGCTCCACGAGCGCAGCTCGATCGACCTCCCGGAAGGTCATCCGCGCAGCAAGACGGCGCGTGCGCTGAACGACCGTCTCCTGCCCTGGCTCGAGACGCACCGCGACGTGCCGTTCTTCGCCTTCTTCCACCCGATCGACCCGCACAGCCCGTACCAGCCCTACCGGCCTTACGACACGATGTGGGGCCGCGAAGACGGCGAGGTCGCCTACGAGGAGTGGCGCGAGAAGGTGAAGGAGCTCGTGGATGAGCGGCACCGCAACGGGCGGCTGCCCCACGCCGAAGACCTGGCGGAGGTCGGGCTCGACCCTGACGAGTTCAACCAGCTCACGCTCGACTGGTACGACGGCTCCATCCGCGCCGCCGACGTCGAGGTCCAACGGCTGTTCGAGAAGCTGGAGGAGCTTGGTCTCGCCGGCGACACGCTGGTGGTCTTCGTGAGCGACCACGGGGAAGAGTTCTTCGAGCACGGCGGCGGCTTCCACGAGGACAACGTGTACGGAGAGCTGGTGAACGTGCCGCTGATCCTGCGCTGGCCCGGAGGCATTCCAGCGGGGGAGCGGGTCACCGAGACCGTCGAGGTGCTCGACCTCGCGCCGACGCTGCTCGAGCTGATGCGCCTCCCGGTTCCAGAGAGCATGCAGGGCGAGAGCCTCCTGCCGCTGATGGGCTTGGGAAGTGGTCGGTGGTCGCCGCGCCCTGCGATCTCGGAGTGGATGCGCCGGACCGACCAGCTTCCGCGCGGCGGAGTGGACTCGGTGAGTCTGATCCAGGACGGCTTCAAGCTGGTCCACAACTTCGGTCGCCCGGGCGCCGAGCTGCCGGAGGACATGCCGGAGTACGAGCTGTACGCGCACGCCGACGATCCTCTGAACCTGACCGACATCGCGGCGCAGAACCCCGAGGTGGTGACGCGGCTCGCGGAGCAGCTGGCCGGCTGGCGTAGCTGGGTGGAGGCGCGCAAGCTCCCCGCCAACGCGGACGCGGCGGCGGGCCTCGACGCGGAAGAGCTCGAACGTCTCAAGAGCCTGGGGTATCTGTAGGGCTCGGGCCGCGGCACACGCCCGGTGCCGTGAGGCTGCACGCGACGCCGCTGCGGCACGGAACTGCGAGAGGCCCATGTGGTGAGCGAGGTCGATGTCGTCGTGGTCGGTAGCGGCAACGCCGCATTCTGCGCCGGCATTGCGGCCCTCGAGCACGGGGCCTCGGTGCGGATGCTCGAGAAGGCCCCCGAAGCGGAGCTCGGCGGGAACAGCCGGTACACTGCCGGGGCCATGCGCTTCGCCTACGCGTCGCGCGCTGACCTGGAGCCACTGCTCACCACCTGCGACGACGCACGCCTCGCGCGGGCCGACTTCGGGGCTTACCCCGAGGAGAAGTTCCGTCGCGACCTCGCCTCGTTTGGCGGCGGTCGCCCGCTCACGGAGCCGCAGGAGGCCCTCGTGGCCCACAGCCTCGAGGCGGTCCGCTGGATGGCCGGCCACGGGGTCGCGTTCGAGCCCATCTGGAGCCGGCAGGCGTTCGAGCGCGACGGTCGCCTCGTCTTCTGGGGTGGTCTGACGCTCTGTGCGCGCGGCGAGGGAGAAGGTCTGATCGGCGCACTGCGCCGCCGCTACGAGGAGCTCGGGGGTGAGCTGCGCACCGCGTGCGAGGCGCGCTCGCTCGTGACGCGGGCAGACGGCGCGGTTTGTGGGGCGCGCGTCGTTGAAGGGGGAGTGGAGCGCGAGATTCCAGCGCAGAGTGTCGTGCTCGCGTGCGGAGGCTTCGAGGCGAATGCAGGCCTTCGCGCAGAGCACCTCGGCGAGGCGTGGCGGAACGCCAAGGTGCGGGGTACACCGCACAACGACGGCGCGGGCATCGAGATGGCGGTGGCTGCGGGCGCGGCGCGCGCGGGCCACTACCGCGGGTGTCATGCGGTGCCCATGGACCTCCACATGCCGAACTACGGCAACCCGGCGATCCCACATCTCGAGCGCAAGAACTACCGCAAGATCAGCTACGCGTTCGGCGTGATGCTCAACGCCCACGGCCGGCGGTTCGTCGACGAAGGCGCCGACTTCCGCAACTACACCTACGCCCAGTACGGCCGCGCGGTGCTCGAGCAGCCGGGTGGGTTCGCCTATCAGGTCTTCGACGACCAGGTGCGGCACCTGCTCTACGAGGAGTACCGTACCGCCGACGCGTCGTTCGTGGAGGAGGCGACGCTGGCGGAGCTCACGGAGCAGCTCGACGGCGTGGACGCGGCGGCTGCACTCGAGGAGCTCGAGCGCTTCAACGCCTCGGTGCGCTCGGACCTCGCCTTCGACCCGACCCGCAAGGACGGCCGCGCGACCCGCGGCGTCTCTCCCCCCAAGTCGAACTGGGCGCTGGCGCTCGAGCAGCCGCCCTTCCGTGCCTACCCCGTCACGTGTGGCGTCACCTTCACCTACGGTGGTTTGCGGGTCTCCACCTTGGGGCGTGTCGAGCGCGCGGACGGCGTGCGCGTACCGGGGCTATTTGCCTGCGGCGAGCTCGTCGGCGACCTCTTCTTCGAGGGCTACCCCGGCGGCTCGGGGCTCACCGCCGGCGCGGTCTTCGGGCGGCAGGCGGGGCGCAGCGCGGCGCGCGACGCGAGGGACTAGCGCCCGACGCCCGCAGTGACTGGCGCACCACAACGTCAGGGGGCGCGCACCACGACGTCAGAGATCCAAGAAGACCTCCACAGGGGCGTGATCGCTGTCTCGCCACTTGCCGTCCTTTTCGATGTCGACGAGATCGCTCCGAACACGGCCAGAGCCTGGGAGCATCTTGATCGCCCCCGCGCCCTTCCGAATGGAGCGTGTCATCAGGATGTGATCGATCTGCTGGCCAGACTTGAAGCTCGTGGTGCGCTCCCCGCCGTTCGACAGGTCATTGAAGCTGTGGAGAATGTCGTCCGGCTCAAGAACGTTCCCGAGGTGCGCCTCGAGGCCCGAGACGTTGAGGCGCTTCTCGAATCGGTCGAACCCGGGGCCGTCGTTGATGTCCCCGATGACCAGGTCGGGAACTCGCGGTGTTTTGCGTTGCTCGGTCGCGCGGCAATCCCCTGCATCAGCTCGCGCAGCCGCATGCCCTCGGCGACGATCTGCTTCCGGTTGCTGAAGTCCTTCGAACGGCGGGGTCGTTCTTGCCCTTCCTCTTCGACTTCGAGTGAACGACCGCAAGAAGGAACCCTGACGACTTGCCCTTGGGAGTGACCTTCACGATGACAGGCTTGCGGACCCAGCGATAGTCGCCTTCGTCGGCCTGGTGGTTTCGATCTTCCTGGAGTTTTGTCTTCCATCCTCGGTCGTCGTACTTCACCCGCGTCGCTTACGTCCACTCGCGACGGATCGTAGAGGAGGCCAACGTGAAACGAGCTGCCGGAGCCTTCGGTCAGCGATCGCAGTTTCGGGAAGAAACGTCGTTGAAAGAGCTCGAGCTCCTGCGCCGGCATGCACTAGGCCTGAATGCCGAGGAGTGCCGCGTCGAGCTCTTTAATGATTCGCACGATGTTGGGCTCGCGTTTCTTTCGCGTTGTTGCGGTTTGGCCCGTCGTCTTGCTCTTCTTTGGGTTGATCTCCAGGACACCGTTTCGGATGCGGTAGATCTCGAACGAGTAGAAGATGCCTTCCATGACGCCAACTTGAGCTTTGCCATCCCGGTCTCCTTGGAGCTTGGGCTCTCGACGATCTCCCAGGAGGAGAGAAGAGCGAGACGCGCCGTCTAGGTAGACGGACGAACTTCTCGACTTCGAGGTTGATGGCTGAGGGCGGGGCCTTCAGGCCCACGAGCTCAGGGGCTCGCGCATCGAGCTCAAGGCTCGCGCATCGAGCTCAAGGCAGCTCGGGCGTCTTCGAATCTCCGAAGGAGCCTCGGGATCGGCGCGTCGCCATAGCCGGCGACGAGCCGCTGCTCGACGACCTCGAGCGCTCGCAGCAGCTCCGCCGCTGCCGTGCGGCGCGCACTCGGATCCGTGCTGCCGACGCGGCCGATCCACACCGGCGACGTCTGCGCGAAGACCACGTCGTTCATCACCGGCCACCGGGTGTCGCTGCCGCGCACACGAGCCAGCACCCAGCCGTTCTCCGGCAGCTCGAGGGTGCCCTCCAGAGTGCGCTCTCCCGCCGCCTCGAGGCCGGGCTCCGTGGCCACGACCTCGCCGTTCACCAGGACCTCGACGGTCTCGGCAGCGGTTGCCGACGCCAGGCGGAGCGTCCAGCTCCGGGTGCCGCTCTCCGCGACATCACCCGGCCTCGCGCCGTCGAGTCGGAAGTCGAGGAGGGGCCCGGAGGTGACGAAGCTGCGTCCGGCGCGAAGAGCGCGCAGATAGCTGCGAAAGTTCATCTCCTCTGGCACGTGCACGTAGATCCGTACCGCGCCGACCGCCATCGTGCGGTAGTAGTCCGCCATGATGTCGGTCCCGGCCGAGGCTGCAACCGGTGCGCCGACGTTGAGGAGTCGGTACCAGAGCTCGCTGGTTCCCATCTCGCTGGTCCACAGGCAGGCGATCTCCAGCGTGTCGAGGTCGCCCAGCACCGCGTCGGGGATCAGGTTGATGGGGATCGAGCGCATGGCCAACTCGCTCGCGAAGGGCTCGGGCACGCGGACCGGGTGCATGTAGCTGGTTGTGCCGCCCTGGCTGCGCGCGAAGCGCAGGGGCTCGTGGTTCGGGCGGTCGTCGGTGCCGTAGAGCTCGTAGCCGGGGCCCCAGTACCAGGGCCAGAACAGGGAGCTCGTGCCCACCAGGCCGAGATGCCCGAGGAAGTGCGACCGCACCTCCTGGCCGAAGTGCAGCAGTGGGAGCTCGGTCATGCGCTGCGCCCCGAAGTACTCCCGATCATTGAAGCGGTAGTGCAGGTTGGCGAGGAGCGGAGTTCCCACGTCGACGCCTTCGGCGCGCATGGGCAGCACCAGGTCCTCCGGCAGGAGACGCACCGAGCCGCCGTAGTTGAGATGGAAGTGATGGTCGCCGGCATACCAGCCGTCGCTCCGCGGGTTCCACAGCGGCACCAGCTCGAGGTCGAGCACGTTTGCCATGCCGTCTCCGGCGCGGAAGGACGCCTCGGCCGGCTCGGCGACGAACCCGTGCGTGGCCAGCACCCGCACCTCGCCGAGCGGAACCTCGAGCTTCAGGCTTCCGGGGGAGTACTGGAAGACGCGGCCACTCGACGAGTCCGAGTGTGCGAGCTGCGCGTCGGAAAGGAGCGGGTGCCCCTGTGCGTCGGTCACCTGCAGGCGCACGGGCAGGGGCACACGACTGCCGGCGAGGCGCGTGCGGATCTCGAGCGTCGTGGTGGGCTCGCCCCAGTCCCAGCTGCGGATCTCGATGACCTCGGCCAGGCCCCCGATCGTCGGCACGCGCCAGAGCCCGTACTGGAGGTGATCCGAGCCACCGGCCGTCCGATGGGCTTCCACGAAGACCACGTGCTGGCCGTCGGCCGTGAAAGCCGGCGACAGGGGCAGGCGGTCCTCACCCGGTCGACCGGGGCCTTCCGGCCCGCTGCCGAGGAGACGGATCGTGTCGTCGGTCTCGAGGTCGAGGAGCTGCAGCTCCCAGCCGTGGTCCGCGGGCCAGCTGGTCACCAGCGTGGTGCCGTCGGGGCTGAGCGCCGGGTGTGCCTGCGACACGATCGGCTCGGTGCGCAGCGTGCGCTCCGCCCCCGTGGCCAGATTCTCGCGCACGAGCCCGTCGGTCTCCCGGTCGAAGTTGCGCTTGGACAGGTAGATCACCTCCGCGCCCTCCGTTCCGGACGCGGGGACCGGCAGCGGGCGCAGCTCGATGCCGGGGCCGCTGCTGACGCGCATGGGCTCGCCGGTTGCGATCTGCAGCCTCCACACGTCGAGAGAACCGGCGGCGCCCGACGTGTAGTAGAGGAACGCGCCATCGCTCGAGTAGGCCGGATCGAGCTCGAGGGCCGGGGTCTCCACGAGGGCGCTCTCTTCGCCGCTTCCCAGGTCGAGGGTCCACACGTCGAAGTCGCGCGTGTCGTCGCGCAGGAACGCGAGCGTCTTGCCGTCGGGCGCCCAGGTGGGCCTCGAGTCGATCCCAGGGCCGAAGGTGAGCCTGCGGGCCGTGCCCGATTCGAGATCGAGGAGCCAGAGCCACCCGCGGGCCGCAAACGCGATGCTCCTGCCGTCGGGCGAAGGCGCCGGGTCGGTCGGGCCGGCGCCGAGCACCGGCAGCTCGAAACCCTCGAGGTACACCTGGTGCCCGAATCCGTCGACCCCGGGATAGCGATGCGTCCACTGGCCTGCCGCGCCCGAGGCCAGGAGCAGCAACACGAGACCGGCGGCGCTGGTGCGCAGGCCGGTCCAGACGTCTTCAGGGGAAAAGTGCTGGCGCATGGTCACTCTCTCGAAAGTGGAGCCGGCAGTCTACGCGCGGCTGTGCCCCGTCCGGTCGCGCACTAGGGGCTTGCGCGTCGCAGTACCCGACCCGGGCGCGCGCCCGTGGCCTTGCCTCCTTCGAGCACCCGCTCCCCGTTCACCCACACTCCGACGATGCCCACGTTCGGCGCCTGCGGCTCGGCGGGCGTCGCCTGGTCGAGCACCGTCTCCGGGTCGAAGAGCACGAGATCGGCGGGCGCGCCGGCCTCGATCGTGCCGCGCCCCTCGAGTCCGACGTGCTGCGCCGCCAGCTGCGTCGACTTGTGGATCGCCTGCTCGAGCGTCAGCACGCCGCGCTCGCGGACGTAGCGGCCGAGGATGCGCGGGTAGCTGCCGATGCCGCGCGGGTGTCCGTCCTGGAGACCGCCGTCGGTGCAGACGTTCGTGTGGGGCCACCGGAGCAGGGTGTCGATGTCCTCCTGCGCCATGCTCGTGGCCAGGATCATCTCCACCGTCTCGCCTTCGTCGGCCTGCGCGCGATAGGCCTGCGACGTGCGAATGAGGTCGAGGTAGGTGGTGACCGGGTCTTCGCCACGCTCCTGCGCGATCTCGGCCAGGGTCCTGCCGACGAGCTCGGGCCCCGGCGCAAAAGCCGTGAGCTGGATCCCCTCGGGTGGCGCCAGCTCGTCCAGCGCGAACTGGGCGGCGGCGCGGTCGTAGACGCGCTCGGGGAAGAGGACGGTCATGGTCGACTGCCAGTAGCTGTAGGGGTAGATGTCTGCCGTGACGTCGATGCCCTCGGCGCGCGCACGCTCGAGACGTGCGACGACATCGGGCGCTGTGCCCCAGAGGCTCTTGGCCGCGAGCTTGAAGTGGGAGATCTGGACCGGCAGCTTTGCTTCCCGTCCGATGGCGAGCAGCTCTTCGAGCGCCTCGGAGAGCGCGCGGTCCTCCGAGCGCATGTGGCTGATGTATCGCCCGCCGACAGCAGCTGCGACTCGGGCGAGCTCCAGCACCTCCTCCCGGGAGGAGTAGATGCCCGGGTCGTACTCGAGGCCGGTCGCGAGGCCAAGCGCCCCGGCCTCCAGGTCGGTTTGGAGCAGCGCCTTCATTCTTGCGAGCTCCTCCACCGTCGCCGGGCGCGCGTAGTCGTCGCCCAGCACGCGGCCGCGGATGGTGTTGTGGCCGGAGTAGGAGGCCACGTTCACGGCCACGGGTGCAGCCTCGAGCTCCTCGAAGAGCTCGGTGAGAGGCAGCCGCGAGCCTCCGTCCTGTCCAGCGACGATCGTCGTGATGCCCTGGCTGACGGCCGCAAACGCGCCGGGCTCGTCCTGAAGGCCGGCGTCGTGGTGGCTGTGGGTGTCAATGAACCCGGGAGCAAGGACCAGATCGGTGCCGTCGACCGTCTCGACCGCCGAAGGTGGGGCCTCATCGCCGCGGATGATGGCCACGATCTCGTCGTCCAGGATGGCGACGCTCCCGCGGAAGTCCGCGGCGCCGGTTCCGTCGACGACGGTGGCGTCGCGAATGACGAGGTCGGCCTCGGGGGCCTGGGAGCAGGCTGCGAGCGCGGCGAGAGCCAGCACCAACAGCCCCGAAGGGCACCACCGGCCGGGTGGCGTGTGCCGACCCGGTGCGGGCGGGAAGGACCGTCGTGGGTGCATCTCGTTCATCCGAAGCTCCCTTCGCCTGCGACGACGATGGCGTGCGATGGACCGGGCGCACGGGGCCCAGGGTTGCCGCCGATCTTCACAGACTCGCTGGGAACCTGCCGAGCCACCGCGCGCGATGTCCCTCGAAGGCCACCCAGGAGAGACCCTCCAACGGCCCCTGATCGATGTCGGGCACGTCGAGAACCATCTCGACGACACGTCCGGTGCACGGCCCGTCGCCCAGCGCGCCGACGCGCAGCTGCCAGAGGTTCTCGGGCAGCCACCGCTGGAAGCGCCCTCTGCGAAAGGCGGCCACGCGAGGTGCGGTCGTGCCTTGGAGCGAGGTCCAGAGGAGGACTCCACGGGGGTGCTCGGCCGCTCCTGCACAGGCTGCTGGCGGCTCGACCCGTTGCCGCCTTCCATGGTTCCAGAGCACCAGATTGCGATCGCCTCGGAGGCGGCGGGGCTGCGCGCGAAGCTCCTCCGCCGTGTCGCCTTGAACGAGAAGGACGCGAGCTCCGTGATGCGCGACGAGGCTTCGGTCCAGATGCTGCGCACGCACGCGCCAGGGTGTGTGCTCCGGTGCCGCGGCCGGCGGGCCCGCGCCGGGCAGCTCGGCCCGCGCCACGAGTCGATCGAGATGGAAGACCAGAACCTCGGCTTCGGCCGGCGGCGCGCGCCCGGTGAGCTCCAGCGTGTGCGCGCCGACCCAGCGCGACCGCCGAAGCGAGGCGCGTCGGCTCGGGTGTACGGCGACGCGACGGCTGCCGAGCACCACCGCGGTGCCGGTGCCGTCTCGCTCCAGCCAGGCTCCCGCGAGAGCTTCCCTTCCCGGGCGATAGGGCCCGAGCTTCAGGCGGCGCGCGATCCCTGCGCGCTGCACGAGCGTCTGCCGGCGGGGAAAAAGGTGCGCCAGGGCGGGGTGGCCGAGCTGGTTCTTGGCCAGGGCTTCGAGGGCGACACTTCGAACCTGGTGGTGCTTGCGGAAGCTCGGGAGGTGCGCCAGCCAGCTCGCCACGAAGAGGAGATACAAGAGGGTGATGGCGCTCCGCCGCACGGTGCTCGCAGGGAGTCTCGGCGAGTGGATCAACAGTGCCACGGCCACCCAGGCGCAGCCACCAAAGGTCACGTAGCGCGAGGCGAGAGCCTGTTCCGGCCCCATGGCGTGCCGTGCAAACCCTGTGATCGCTCCCCCTGCGAGAGCAAACAGGGGAAGGCCGAGGCCCCAGACGGTCTCGCTGCGCGACGCCACGCGTCGAAGTCGGAGGAGAAGGGTGGCGACAGCGACGACCACGCCGCAGCCCGCTGCCGCCGCCATCGTGGTGGACGCGCCCCAACGAGAGACGGGAGAGCCCAGGAAGACGAGGGCATAGTGGGCGACGTCGGGGAGGTCCGCGAGCTCCAGTGGAGCGCCTCGCGCGCCCGGGCGCTCCCACCCGCGGAAGTAGACCGCCAGCACGATCGCTCCGCTGAGGCCCCAAACTGCCGCGTGAGCTCGCTCCACCCTTCCGCCGCGGCGGGCCTGGAGGAGAAGCGGAGCGAGGAAGGCCGGCCATGCCGCGAGACCACTTCCGAAGGAGAACGACGCGATCGTCGTGGCGGCAATGGCTCCCACCAGACCCGTGTGGCCCCCTCGCGCGAGCATCGCGGCGGCCGCGTACACCATGAAGAGGCAGAGCATCACGGAGACCTGCCACCCCCAGAGCCAGTTCTCGAACTGCGCCAGCGAGAAGACCTGTAGTGCCGCGAGTGTCATCGCGGAGTGCCGCGCACCCTGGCGGGGGCACGCCGTGGAGGAGCGCAGCGCCAGAAACGCGAGGAGTGCCAGCGCGAACGACAGCGCGTACTCGGCCCGTACGTTCCAGCGCGTCGCGTGACCGAGAGCAAAGAGCGCCAGCGTGGCGAAGAAGTGCCGATGCTCCAGATGCTGATGCCAGAAGTCGGTGAGTCCGAGCTGTCCGGCCTGCGCCTTGTCGAACAGGGTGACCAGCTTCCACTCGTCCCAGTACGGCACGTCGACCCCTTGGCTCCAGAGGAGGGCGCCGAGGAGAAGCGCGGGAAGCCAAACCAGGGCGGACCCGAGTATGCTTTTGTGACATGAAGCGAGACGCACCCGACGGTGAGATCGCACGGCCATCTCCCTCCCGGTCGCTGCGAAGTCGTTTAAAGCTGTGCGTCGGGATCAGGTGGCGTTGCCCCCGCGCCCGGCGAAGGCCCCGAGGCTGCTCCCGACGTTCTATGCTGTGATGACATGTCTACGCGGAAGGTGAGCCCCGCGTCCAAGTCACCCCCGAAGGTGGTCTCGTCGTCAGTCCTGCGTCCCCAGGAGGCCTGACTCCTCGAGGAGTCGAAGGTGCTCCCGATCTTTGGGGCGATCGAGTGCGCGCTTGTAGGCGACGACGTGCTCGAGGCGAACGAACGGAAGGCCCTCGAGGATCTCTGCGTCGGCGATCAAGGCGGCGGGGTCGACCTCGCCGATCTTCCACTCCGTCCCGAAGGTCATCGTCCGGGGGCCGCGCAGGGTCTGGACCTCGATCTCGACCAGATCGACGTCGAACTCCTGGAGGTGGTGGGTGGGGTGCTGGCGTTCGAGAACGCGCCAGAGGGAAAGGCTGACGAGCACGTCGAGATCGGAGGGGTCGTCGAGAATGCCGCGCACGGCCAGCGGGCCGCTCCCGAACACCGCGTACTCGCCGCGGGGCAGTCGGAGTGCGCGTAGATGGTCGAAGAGATCCGTCACCTCACGACCCTACGTCACGCCGCGAGGTGCGCTGACCACGCGTGACGCGGCCACCCGGTCGTGGGTGCGGAGCGCTGCAGGTCGGTATCCTGCGTCTGGCTCGAGTCGACACCCTGCTTGCCCGACATCGCGCGCGCCGCTGTTTCGCCGGAGAATCGAACCATGACCGAAACGCCGACTGCCCTTCCTCCGGAGCTCGTGGAGGTGATGCGCCACCTCAAGCGCGGGTTCGCCAAGTGCGACCGCGCCTCGCTCGCGAAGGCCGTGTGCGACGACTTCGAGTGGCACGTGCACTGGCAGGAGGGCGAGGGCGATCAGCCGACCGGCAAGGTGCTTCGCGGCCTCGACGAGGTGATGCGGGAGATCGAGCGGCGACGCGACCACTGGACCGAGCTGCGCTACGAAGACATGGAGGAGCGCCTGGCGGGCGACCTGATCGTACAGACCTTCACGGTGAGCGGCGTCGACGAGAACGGCGTGCGCTTTTCGAGCGCCGCGGTGGATCTCTACCCGCTGCGGGGCGGCCGCATCGCGCGCAAGCAGACCTACTGGAAGCAGTTCAGGGCTTGAACGGCTCGTTGTAGTTCTCGGGCCCGATCTTGCGCACGTCGCTGAGCCAGTCGCCTTCGTAGGGCCAGGCGTCCGGATCGTCGTCGGACGGGCCCTGCCAGAAGCGCGCGAGGGGCCCGTCCGCGCCGCCCTCGAGCGACCACGCCTGCCGCCGGAACGTCCAGCTGTCAGGCACCAGCCGGTGGGCCTCGCGGAAGTGCTTCACGGCGAGCTCGTGCCGGCCCTGCTGCTCGAGGTGCGACGCGAGCTCGAAGTGCGCGTGGCCGAGCGCGGTGTCCCGAGAGCGCGGGCGAGAGCGGTGGACGACCTCCTCCTCGGCCAGCGCGAAGCGGCTCTCTGCCCCGTGCTCCACCCAGTCGCGCAGCGCCGCGTGGTAGGTCTCGGCGTCGTTCGGGATCTTCTGCGCCTCCTCGAACATCTCGCGAAACCGCTGCGGCAGGTCGCCGCCGGCACCCGACGGCCGCGGGCTCTCACGGGGCGGTGCTGGCGCCGCCTCGGGCGGGCGCACGATCGTCCCTTCCTCGTTCACCCAGAAGGCGCTCGGGATGTTGACCACGCCGAAGCGCTGCGCGAGCAGGTGATGCGTGTCGAGGAGCGAAGGGTGCTTGGGCTGCGCGGCTTCGATGAAGTGCCGGCAGCCCTCGGCGCCGAGCGTGTCGAGCCCGACGGTGACCAGCTCGAGCCCCTGCGGGTGCAGCTCGTCGCGGAGTGCCTGCCACACGGGCAGGTCGCGGGAGCACCCTCAGTAGGGCGCCCAGGCGTAGACCAGGACCTTCTGGCCGCGCAGCTCGGAGAGCCGAAACGGTCGGCCGTCGAGGCCGGGCAGCTCGAAGTCGGCGCCCTGTGCGGTGGAGAGCGCGTGGCCGCCCAGAGACTCGGGGCCGAGCGCCCACGTTTGGGCGGCGGGCTCGTGAGCGAGAGGTAGGTTCATTGCCGCTGCCAGCGGGGCGACGTGCAGGCGCCCGCTGCCGGCCTCGACTTCCGCAGGCAGCGGAATGCACGTGGCGCCTTTGCAGGCACCTTCCGGGCGCAGCGCCCAGCCGGAAGCACTCTCGAAGGACGCGCGGTCGACGGTCGGTTCGTGGAGGATCATGGGCGTCTCTCTACGTCCAGCCCCAGACCTTCTCTTCGGGCTCCCACAGCGCGTAGCAGTCCTGGGAGACGCCGGTCTCGAGGATCCAGTTCGGGAGCCCCGAGATCGGCTGGCCCGAGGGCCCGTTGGAGGGCACGATGGGCTGCCCATTGAGCTCCCACCTGGAACGCACGAACCCGATGTAGGGATTCTCGGGGCGGTCGTTCTGCTCGACGCTGAGATAGTCGAGGCGCACCTGCCAGTTGATGATCTCGCCCGAGCCGTCCGGGCGCTGGAACTTGAAGCCGTCGCCGGTCTCTTCGAGGTTCTCGACGTACTCGAGGTTCGCGATCTGCGCGATGAAGGACGCGCGCAAGGTGTCTTCGTTTGGCTGGTCTTGGGTCTCGCCGCCCTCGGCGCAGGCGGCCACTGCGAGAAGGACCAACAGCAGGAGGGCGAGAAGCGATGCAGATCTCATGGTGGGTCTCCGTTTTCGAGAACTCTACCCGCCGGCCGGAAGCGGCGCACCCAGTCGGCTCCCGACGGGCGCTGCCCAGCTATCCGCCTGCGGGCTCCGCGACCTGCCATGTGTTCCCCTCGGGGTCGTCGAAGGTGCAACGCAGCTCGCCGTACGGCATGGTCTGGGGCGCCTCGCGGACCGACGCCCCGGCCGCGACGGCGCGCGAGAAGACCTGCTCGACGTCGTCGACGTACACGTAGTGCATGGAGCGCGTGTTCTCGCGCACGTCGGTCGTGCTGACGAGGAAGAGGGTCTCGCCGAGCCGCACCTCGCTGGGGCGCTCCTCGTGGCGCGCCACCTCCGCCTGGAAGACGTGCTCCAGGAAGTCGAGCATTCGGGGTGTGTCGTCGCAGATGATGCGCGGCAGCACTCGTTGGACGGTCACGCCTACTTCTTCAGGTACTTGTCGTACCAGGCGATCATGCGCTCCGCCCGGTCCTGTTGGTAGCTCGGCACCGAGAGGCCGTGGTACTGCCCGGGGTAGATGATGAGCTCGGTGGGCACGTTCAGCGACCGCAGGGCCATGTACATCTGCTCCGAGTTGATGAGCGGCACGTTGAAGTCCTTCTCACCACACATGAAGAGGGTGGGCGTCTCGATACGCTCGGCTTCGTAGAACGGGAACGACAGCTCGAGGTACAGATCGAGCGCCTTGTCGTCCCACGGCTTGCCGATCTCGTTCTCGTACTGGCGGATGTACTGGTCCGTTCCGTACGCCCCGAGGAGGTTGGAGACACCTGAGCCGCTCACGGCAGCCGCGAAGCGCGTGTCCGTGGCGATGGCGTAGTTGGTGTTGATGCCGCCGTAGCTCCAGCCGCCGATGCCGAGGCGGTCCGGGTCGGAGATGCCGTCGGCGACGAGCTGGTCGAGGGCTGCGTGGATGTCCTGCACTCCGTCGGCCCACTTCGCAAAGAGGGTGCGGGAGAAGTCGAAGCCTCGCCCGGAGCTGCCGCGATAGTTGGGCTGCACCACCACGTAGCCCGCCGAGGCGAACGCCTGCGCCATCCAATCGAAGTCGAAGCCGTCCTGGCCCACCGGCCCTCCGTGGATGTAGGCGATCGTCGGGTAGCTCTTGCCCTCCTCGTAGCCGGGCGGCAGAGTCAGCATGGAGCCGATGCGCGTGCCGTCTTTCGCCTTTGCGTCCACGGCGCGCACCTCGTTCCACTGGATGCTCGTGCGCAGCTCGGCGTTGTGGTCCGTGAGCGGCTGGCCGTCGCCGAGGCGGTAGATCTCGCGCGGCCGGCCGGGTGCATGGGCCAGCACCGCCGTGCCTTTCGGACCGACCTCGAGCGCGGAGATGTTTCCGCGTCCGAGGGTGTCGCCACCCACCTGCAAGCGACGGATCTCCCCGCCTGCAGCAGGCACCTGGCCGATGAAACGGTCCCGGTCGTCGGCGAAGTGGAAGACCAGGGACGTGCCGTCGGCCGACCAGCGCAGGTTCCGCGCGGAGCGGTCGAGCTCTTCCGTGGGCAGTGCGGGGGTGCCACCCTCCGGTGGCAGGATGGCCACGATGCTCTGACCGTAGAAGTCGTCGACGGCTGCCGGGCCCTGGAGATAGGCGATGCGCCTTCCGTCGGGGCTCCAGACCGGGCTCGAGTCGCTGCCTCCCCACGTGGTCAGGCGGCGCGCCTCGGCACCCTCCTCGGCGTCGACCACCCAGACGTCGGAGTTGGGCGTGCGGTCCGGGTCGGGCTGGTCGTCGGTCGGGCGCTTGCTGACGAAGGCGAGCTTCTTGCCGTCCGGAGACCAGGCCGGCTGCGAGCTGGAGAAGCGGCCCGGGGTGAGCAGCGTGTGGGAGCCGCTTGCGGCGTCGACCAGGTAGATGCGGTCGTAGCGCTCCTCCAGGAAGCCTTCGCCGTCCCGCTTGAACTGGAAGCGCGTGACCACGATCGGCGGCTTGGTCTTCGACTTCTTCTCCTTTTTCGCATCGCCGTCGCCGTCGCTCTCTTCGGACTCGACGTCGTCGGGGTGCGGATCGCCCGACACCACGGCGAGGCGTGCTCCGTCGGGAGACCAGCGATAGCTGCTGACGCCGCCAGGAAGCGCGGTCAACCGGCGCGCCTCGCCGCCGGACCGGCTCAGGAGCCAGACCTGCGACTTGTGCTCCGCCTTCTTCGAGCCACTTTCGCCGCCGCGCGACGCGACGAAGGAGATGAACTTCCCGTCCGGCGAGAACTGCGGCGACCCTTCGCTGGCGTCGTCCGTGTGGGTCAGCTGCACGGTCTGGTCGCCCGCCCAGTTGACCATGTGGATGTCGCTCTGCCGCTTGTCCTTCTCGATGTCGGTCGTGCGCACGGTATAGGCGACCCACTCACCGTCGGGGGAGAGCGCAAGGGAGCCGACGTCGCGGATGCGGTGAGCGTCGGAGGGCTGGAAGGGGCGCGGCTGGGCGAGCGCCGGGCCGAGGCCCAGAGTCGAGGCGACGGCCAGCACGGCCCAGAGGCGGAGTCTTCGGTCAAGCTGCATCAGATCCCCCCGGAGTCTGAATGCCTCGGCGCCTCGCCTGCCCGTCAGGGGACGGCACGTGGGAGGCGACCTCAGGCGAGCGGGGCGAGCCCCGCGGTTGGTCGGATTCGGACAGAGTACTGAATCGAGTGGCGCCTTTGGGTAGCCTGCCGGAGTCGATCCCTGCGGCGGGTCTCCCGAGCCGCTCCGGGAGGGTGAGCTCTTGACGGACTGGCTACCCCACTTCATGACGGCCCTGGGCGGCGTCGGCCTCTTCCTCCTCGGCATGGCGCTCATGACCGAGGGCCTGCGCGAGCTGGCGGGGGACTCTCTGCGCCGCTGGCTCGAACGCTTCACCAACAGCCCCTGGACCGGGGCGTTGACGGGTGCCGGGGTCACCGCCGTGGTCCAGTCTTCGAGTGCCACGGTGGTGGCCGCGGTGGGCTTCGTGAGCGCCGGCCTGCTGACGTTCCCTCAGGCTCTCGGCGTCTGCTTCGGTGCCAATATCGGCACGACCGCCACCGGTTGGCTGGTGGCCATCGGCGGCTTCAAGCTGGACCTGGGGCAGATCGCCCTGCCGCTCGTTCTGATCGGTGCGCTCCTGCGCCTGCTCGGGCGCGGGAGGACCCGTGCCGTCGGCAGCGCCGTCGCGGGCTTCGGCCTGGTCTTCCTGGGCATCGAGACGATGAAGGTCGGGCTCGCGGCGTTCGAGGGAGCGGTGACGCCGCAGTCGTTCCCGGAGGACACCTACGGCGGACGGGCTCAGCTCGTGGTGATCGGGGCCGTGCTCACGCTCGTCACGCAGTCTTCGAGTGCCGGTGTCGCGATGGCCCTGGCGGCCCTTCACGCCGGGATGTTGGGCTTTGGCCAGGCGGCAGCTCTCGTCATCGGCATGGACGTCGGCACCTCGGTGACCTCGCTCATTGCGAGCTTCGGTGGAGGGACGGCGACGCGGCGGACGGGGTTGTCCCACGTCGTGTACAACGTGCTCACCGCCTTGGGTGCGTTTTTTCTTCTCGACGCCTATGTCTGGGCCCTCGAGTCGGCGCGCCCCGGCGTGCTTCTCGCCGACGCTCAGCTGTCGCTCGTCGGCTTCCACAGCCTCTTCAACGCGCTCGGAGTGCTGGCGGTGCTCCCGTTTGCCGGCAGGTTTGCGGCGCTCATCGAGCATCTCGTTCCCGAGCGTCTCCGGCTGACCGCACGCCTCGACCCCAAGCTGCTGCAGGACGTGCCCTCCGCGGTCTCCGTGTCGGCCCGCACGGCGCGGGAGCTGGCGGGGCGTGTTCTCCGGCACGTGGCGACCTCGCTGCGCGAGCCGGAGCGGGCTCAGCCGCTCCCACGAGAGCTTCGAGAGTCTTCCGAGGCACTGCGCGACTACCTGGGCAGATTTGGTACGGAGCAGGCCGGGGACGCCGCGAGAGGCCGCCAGCTTGCGGTCCTCCACACCACCGACCACCTCTCCCGGCTGGGTCGCCGCCTCGACCAGGTGGCTCGCATCCAGACCACGGCCGTCGACCACCAGCTGGAGGAGCTCGCCTCTTCTTTCGCGACGCGCGTCGAGTCTCTGGCGGCGGCGCTCGAGTACGACGCTCCGTTGCCGCTCGGCGATCTCGATGCCGAGCGGAGCCGACTTCGCGAGACCCGCAGGTCGTTTCGCTCCGAAACTCTCGAGCGTGCGGCCGCTCACCGGCTGACGACCCAGGAGGCCCTCCGGCGCCTCGATGCCGCGCGCTGGCTCGTCCGGGTCGCCTACCACGCCTGGCGGATCGCGGTTCACCTTCAGAACGAGGCGCAGCTGCGCGGCCTCCCCAGCGCTGCCGAGGTGCAGGCCGTCATCTCCAGTGAGACCGAAGATCGCGAAGAGCCGGAGGATGACGGCGCGCTCGAATGAGAGCAGGCGGAGCCAGGCCGGGTCGGACACGCCGCGGTAGCATCCCGAAGACCACAGGAGGAACACGATGGAGATCGGCGACTGGAAGGCCACCCGCGACCTCAACGACCTCTACCGCGAAATCCGCGCAGGAGATCTGGAGAGCAACGTGGCCGAGCTGGATGCGTTCGGGTTCACCGTCATCGAAGGAGCGCTCTCGCCCGAGCTCACGAAACGCCTCCGAAGTGCGGTGGTCGCGGCGGCAGAAGAACAGCACGGGCGCGCGATCGATCCGGCCGACGACGAGTCGCTGGAGGGCGTGAACCTCGTCCCGTTCCTTCTCTATCGCGACGAGGCGTTCCAGGAGGCGCTCCTCAACCCGAAGCCGTTGGCGCTGGTGCGCTACCTGATGGGAAACCACGTCCTCCTGAGCAGCATGACGAGCCACTTCAAGGGCCCGGGAGGCGCGGCCCTGCCGCTGCACAGCGACACCGGCAACGGCATGCCGCGGGAGCACCTGGCTCCGTTCTCCCATGTGTGCAACTGCAACTACGCGCTCACCGACTACACCGAAGAGGGGGGCTGCCTCGGGGTCGTGCCCGGGAGCCACAGGTTCTTCCGCCAGCCGACCCTGCAGGAGCTCCAGCTGGGTGGTGAGCAGGGCAACCCGTTGGCCATCCCCCTCGAGATTCCGGCGGGCTCCGCGGTGATCTGGCATGGCAACACGTGGCACGGCTCCTACGCCCGGAGCATCCCCGGCGTGCGCATCAACCTGGCGGTGTACTTCTGCCGCCAGTACATGGCAACGCAGGAGGACTACCGTGGCACCGTGTCTCCCGAGCTCCTCGAGAAGTACGCCGACCACCCGCACTTCGCGACGCTCATGGGTCAGGACACGACCTACGGTTGGCAGGGCGAAGGCCCGGACATGGCCAAGATGCGGTCGAACCCCGCCGGGAGGAGCTGGCACGCTTGAGGGAGAGGAGCGGAGTGAGCCCGAGACTCGAAGGCAAGGTGGCCCTCGTCGTCGGTGCGGGTCAGACGCCGGGCGAGACGGTCGGCAACGGCCGTGCAACGGCGCTCCTCTTCGCGCGGGAGGGGGCGCGCACGGTGTGTGTCGATCGTGAGCTCGAGCGTGCCGAAGAGACGGCGGCGCTCGTCACGGAGAAGGGGGGCGAGGCGATCGCCGTCGCCGCGGACGTGACGGAGGAAGCGGCGATCCGCGCAGCGGTCGACGCCACGCGCGACACCTACGGGCGGATCGACATCCTGCACAACAACGTCGGCGTGTCCCTCGCCGGTGGCGATGCCACGCTGGAGGAGATCGAGGCGGACGCCTTCGACCGCGTCCACGCGATCAACCTCCGAGGTATGGTCCTCGCCGCCAAACACACGCTCCCCGTGATGCGCGAGCAGCAGAGCGGAGTTGTCCTCACGATCTCGTCGATGGCGGTGCACAGCGCCTACCCCTACGTGGGCTACAAGACGAGCAAGGCGGGGGTCGTTGCGCTGACCGAGCAGATCGCGGCGCTCAACGCGCGGTACGGAATTCGCGCCAACTGCATCCTGCCGGGCCTCATGAACACGCCGATGGCGGTGGAGCCGCGCGTGGTGGTCACCGGCAAGACGCGTGACGAGGTGGTCGCGGAGCGGGATGCCCGCGTACCGCTCGGCCGCAAGATGGGCACCGGCTGGGACGTGGCCTACGCGGCGCTGTTCCTCGCGTCCGACGAGGCGCGTTTCATCACCGGCGTCTCGCTGCCCGTGGATGGCGGATCCGCGCTCCGAGTCGGCTGAGCTCGACCCTTCACTCCGGGTAGGGATTCTCCTCGCCGGGGGGCAGCGGCACCTCGAACGTGTTGAGGGTCATGGAGATGACGCAGTAGTAGCCGAGCAGGGAAACGAGGTCGACCACCCCCTCGTGGCCAAACGTCTCCGTGGCCCGCTCGTAGAGCGCGTCGGGGACGCGCTTCGTGGCGAGGAGCTCCTTCGCGAACACGTGCGCGAGCTCCTCCTGTGGGTCGTCGAACGTGGGGGTCTCGCCCTGCCGGAGCGCCAGGACAACCTCCTCGCGCACACCCTCGCGCCGGGCGATGCGCTCGTGCGCCCAGCCCTCGAACTGCGCGCGCCAAGTGTGCGCGAGCGTGAGGATCGCCACCTCGACCACGTTCTGCGGCAGGGAGCTCTCGAAGCGGAGGGCCTCGCCCACCTTCGACAGGCGCGCGCCGAGCTCCGGGCGGTAGAGCCACGCGTTGAACGGGCCGCGGATGGCACCGGCGTCGTCGGTCAGCCCGGCGCGGCCGCGGGGACCACCCAGGATGCTGTCGTAGAGAGAACGCTGCGCATCGTCGAGTTGTTCTGGCACGAGGAGGGGAAGGCGGCTCATTCGCGTCTCCGGATGTCGAGAGAGTGTCTCCGCGGCGCCCGAGTGCGACCGCGCGCTCGGATCGTATGTCCTCTCGGGGCCTTGGCCATCGCACCGTCTCCGTCGCCGGCGCGTTCAGGTACTCTCCTTCGATGACCTACGCCTCGTTCGACGTCCACCCGCTCACGCCGACGCTCGGTGCCGAGATTCGCGGGCTCGAGCTCGCGCAGGGCTTGACCGACGCCGAGTTCGAAGAGCTGCACGCGGCCTGGATGGAGCACCTCGTCCTCTTCTTCCGGGACCAGGAGCTCACGCCGGAGCAGCATCTGGAGCTCGGCAAGCGCTTCGGCGAGCTGCACGTGCACCCCGCAGCCCCCTACGCGCACGGTATTCCGGAGCTGATGGTCATTCACACCGATGCCGACTCACCCCGCAACAACGGCGCCGGCTGGCACTCGGACGTGTCCGCCGACGAAGAGCCGCCGATGGCCAGCATCCTGCACCTGCATCGGGTGCCGAGCCAAGGCGGCGACACCCTGTGGTCGAGCATGTACGCGGCGTACGACGAGCTCTCGACCCCGATGAAGGAGCTCCTCGACCCCCTCACGGCGCTGCACGCTGCCGACTACACCGGCTTCTACGGTAGCCACGAGCCGCAGCGGGAGGCGCCGCGAGCGCGCCACCCCGTGATCCGCACGCATCCGGTCACGGGGAAGAAGGCGCTCTTCGTCAATCGGGGGTTCACCCGCAGCATCGACGGCCTCGCGCCGGCGGAGAGCCGCGCGCTGCTCGACTTCCTCTTCGAGCACGCGGCCCGCCCGGCCTTTCAGTGTCGGTTCCAGTGGCAGGCGAACTCGGTGGCTCTGTGGGACAACCGCTGCACGCAGCACATGGCCATCTGGGACTACCACCCGGAGACGCGGAGTGGCATCCGCGTCACGGTGAAAGGGGACCGACCCTTTCGCTGACCTGCTCGGCTCTCGAGTGGGTGGAACGCGCGACTTCGAGAGCGATATCGTGGTGCTCCGATCCACGACGGCTCGAACTCCGCACGAAAGGCGGCTCCGATGAAGAAGCACTGGGGTGTTGGCCTCGTTCTCATGATCCTGGTCTGCGCGGCCGTTGGGGCGCAGGAAGGCCAGAGTCCGCCGCGCCTGAACATCGTCGGGGTGATGGGTCTCTCGTTTGGCGCCTGGGTTCCGGAGGGGACCAAGATGGAGGAGTGGCTGCCGCAGGCGCGCATGGTCTGCAGCCAGGAGGACTTCTGCAGGATCAACGTGTTCGTCGGCGAGGAGCACGTGACGCACGAGGACCCGGTTCCCGAGGAGAACCTCGAGGGACTCGGCTGGGTCTTCGAGTTCGAGAAGGGCGGGAGCCCGGCCGTCGTGGTGGAAGAGGCACACGCCGAGCCCGGCAAAGAGAAGAAGCGCTGGACCTTCGACGAGTAGCGCAGCGTCAGAGGAGGCCGTGGCACTTCAGGTCGCGCCGTAGCTGCGGCGCCGACTCGAAGTGGATCCCGGCGATGCCGAGCGCGTTGGCCGCGGCCACGTTCTCTTCCAGGTCGTCCACGAAGACAGCCTGCTCCGGATCGAGGTCGAAGCGCGCGAGCGCCGAGCGGTAGCTGCGCGGATCGGGCTTGCGCAGGCGGTGCTCGCCGGAGACCCAGATGTCGCGGAAGAGCTCCAGAAAACGGTAGTCCTCGGCGTTCTGTGGGAGCAGGCGCGTCGGAGGCCAGGTCTGTGCCGGCCAGTTCGTCAGACCAAACAGCTCGACACCGCGCCGTGCGAGATCTTCGACCACCGCCACCGAGTCGGGCATCACTCCGGTCACGAAGCTGGCCCACTGCTGCTCGTACACGTCGATGAGCGGATCGAGCTCGGGGTACTTGGCGCGGGCAGGCGCCAGGCACTCGGCGAGCGTACCTTCGCCGTCGTGCACGAGGTCGTAGATCTCCCGGAACGGCCCGCGCAGGAACTGGAGCATGGCGTCGTCGCCGTCGAAGTGCGCGCGATAGGTCGGGCGCAGGTCCCACCCGATGAGCACGCTGCCCATGTCGAAGATGGCCGCTGTGCGGGCTGGCATGAAGGCTGGCGGTCGCGGCGCTAGGCGCCCTTGCGCCGTGCTTCGGTCAGGAGCTCGTCGATCGCGTCGAGGGCCCGGACGCTGTTGAGCGGTGGCTCTCCCTGGTTGCGAATGGCGTCGTCCCAACGCCGCATGAGCCTCTCGAGGCTGTCCAGAGCTTCGCGGGCCGCGTCACAGCCTTCCCCCGCGCAGGTACAGGCACTCCGCGCCTGGCTGAGCCGACCCTGCGACATGCCGAGCCTGCTCCCCCAGCGGGCGACGTCGACCGGCGGCGCGACGTCGCGGATCTGGTTCGCGAAGCTGTCGCGGGCGCGCATGACCTGGCGCGCGCACGGGCCGCCCACGTCGGTGCCGCCGGCGCCGAGTCCGATGTCGTCGAAGAACCCTTCGAGATAGGGCCGACCAAACGTGTAGCCGCCGTAGAGCAGGATGGCGAGCAGTGCCAGTTTCAGGATGCGTTCCATGGGGAGCCTCCCTTCACCGACCAGTGTATCGCCGACGGTCTATGTGTCGTGCGCAGCGGGTGGGGCGACCTGCTAGGGGTCGGGGCTCTCGACCGGAGCCTTCGAGAAGAACACGACCAGCACGAGGTCTTCTTCGATGTCGACGAACTCGTGGTCGACGTGCGCGCCGACGAACAGGATGCCGCCCGGCTCCACGTTCAACGTCTCGCCCCCTGCCACGAGCTTGGCCTTCCCCTCCACCACGTAGTAGACCTCGTCCATGGTGTGGGGCGACTGCCCGTCTTTTGCACCGGCAGCGAGGCGGTAGATGCCCGTGCTGAGCGTGTCGCGGTCGAGGAACGGAAGGTAGGGCCGCTCCGAGGCGTTCAGTTTCTCGACCAGCTCCTGGACGTCCCAACCCTCGGCGTCCTGTGCGGCGGCCGCCGTGGGGGCGACGCTGACGCTCGCGACCAGGAGAGCCAGGGTGAGGCAACGAAGAGACACGGTCCGTCGGTTCCGGAAAGCGCGCATGCGGAATCTCCTCAGGCTGTTGGGATGATCCAGACTAGTCGAGCGACCCTCTTCCCGCGTCCGCGAGATCCCAGAATGGGGCGAGCCGCGATCATGTGGCGTGCCAGCGGGCGAGGGTCCGGTCACGGTAGGCGACCAGGTTTGCGTGCTCCCTGGCCACGTGATGGATCGGCGTCTGGAAGAAGTCGCCGAGGATCCCGATCAGGCAGCCGCTGAGGAAGGCATCCGCGGCACAGGGCTCCTCGCCCATGAGGTACGGCTTGTCGGCAAGGAAGGTCGAAATCGCCTCGAGGTCCCGCGTGGCCAGGCGCTGGATCTCGGGATAGCTGTGGCGGCCCATGCCGTGGCCGTGGAGGTTCTTGCGCGTCGCGTTCCGGGCGACCCGCTGGATGAGCGGCCGAAGTGGCGCCGGGATCGCCTCGAAGAACTGCACCGGACCTTTCGCGAAGTTCTCGTCGATCTCCCACCGCTCGTAGACCATGGCCCAATAGAGATGATCCTCGCAGAGCTTCTCGAAGGCCCACGAGATGCTCTTCTCCTCGTCGCTCAGGCCGGCGTCGAAGTCTGCCCCGTGCTCCGACTCCAGGTGCCACCGGATGAACGTCGAGTCGGGAACGACCGTGCCGTTGTCGTCCATCCAGGGGCCTTTGCCCTTCGGCGCCTTCCGCGGGTCGCACTCGGCCAGCTCGTAGTCGAGGCCGGCCATCTGAAGGAGCGCGATCGCCTTCATGCAGAAGGGGCTGGGATCCGGGGTGCCGAACTTCGGGCCGAAGGTGTAGAGCGTGATCATCGGAGCCTCCGAAGGACAAGCCCGGGCACCTCGAAGTGGGTGTCGCCGGGGCGCTGCGGGTGGAGAGGGAAGCCGACAGTGTACTTGCAGCGTCCGAGCGCATGCCGGGGATCGGACCACGTCGTCCGGCAACGGGAGACCGCAGATACCTCCTGTGTACATGGTTGTGTACCGTGAGTGTCCCGGGCGGAGTGGTGGCGTGCGCAAGTTCCTGGCGTAGAGCCCTGTGTTTGCAGGCGTTCGCGGGCGGGCACGGCCTCTGCTCTGTCGCTGGCCGATGGCGTTCGGATGCACCGGGCGCCTTGGCTTGGAGACTCGACATGTTCCGTTCCCGCGACCTCTCGAACCGTCCCGAAACCGTCCGCACCCGCCTGGGGTGGCGCCTCCTCGTCGGCATGTGTCTGCTGGCCACCGGCGGTGCGGCCCTGCTCGAGACCTCGCCCGCGAGGGCTCTGGAGCCTCCGACCGGCGCGGCTGCAAGCGCGACGGAGCGCGCGGGCGCGCCGACACCGACATGCGCCATCGATCCGCGCCTGGTGGGGGACTGGAGTGGCGTCCGCCTCGAGCGTGGACACCCGACCTGGCGTCGCCTCCGCCTCGGCTGCGACTGCACGGTGCAGTCGCGCGCCGACGCCGACCTCGAGACGCGCCGCGAGCGGGGTGTGTACGAAATACAGGGTGACCAGCTCGTCCTGCACCTGGGCGGCGGCCGGGAGGAGTGGCCCTTCCGTGTCGACGAAGGCCAGCTGTTCCTGCGCGAGGGTGACCCCCGCGCCATGGAGCTGCGCTTCCGTCAGACCGTGCCGAGAACCTGTGAGGCGCCGGGGCGCGGCCGATCCCGATAGCGCATGAAGTAGTAGATCGCTGCGCCGAAGAGCTTCGTGAGAACGATCACCGCGACCCACGCCGCGAGCTCCCAGCGATCCTCGTGCTCCCGCTGCAGGCAGTCGACGAGCATCCACACCCAGAAGACGATGAGTGCGACGCCGAAGAGTCCGACGGTGATCGCGGCGAAGGCAGGGAGGAGCGTGTCGAGGAGCATGGTCTTCTTTCCTTTCTGCACCAAGTACGGCCGAGGGCCCCGCCGCATTCCGTGTGGCGGGGCCCAGCCGATCGGATCCGCCGAGCGACGAAGCCACAGGGGGTGCAGTAACCTCGCCGTCAGGTCCTCCCCAACGACAGCCGGTCTCGGCGCCAGCGAAAGGTTCTCCCATGGTCGATCTTCCCGTGGTCCCCCCGACTCTCGACCCAGCGTCCGCTGAGGACGAGGCTCCCGCGACCGCCCTCACGCGGCGGCGCATGCTTCTGGCCGCTGCCGGCGCCGCTGCATGGGCTGGCACCAGCGGCTGTGCCCCGTCGGCCGATTCGCCTTCCGATGCCTCGACGGAAGCCGCGAGCGCCTCTTCCGCCGACCTGCCGAGCGAGCTGTGGCAGGCGAGCGCCCGTCAGCTGGCGGCGGCCATCCGCGACGGACGTACGACCTCCCTCGAAGTGGTCGAGGCGCACCTCGCGCGCATCGAGCAGGTCAATGCTCCGGTGAACGCTCTCGTGGCCGTGTACCCCGACGAGGCCCGCGCTGCGGCCGAAGCCGCGGACGAGGCCGTCGCCGCCGGGGCTGAGCTCGGGCCGCTGCACGGCGTTCCCTTCACGATCAAGGACAACCTGGACCAGCAGGGCAAGCCGAACACCAACGGCCTGGAGGAGCAGGCGGACCAGATCGCGACGCAGGACCATCCCTGCGTCGAGCGCATGCGCGCCGCCGGGGGAGTCCCGATCGGGCGCACGAACCTCCCGGACATGGGTCTGCGCGTGCACAGCAACAGTGAGCTCTGGGGGCGCACGCTCAACCCGTGGAGCCCCGAGCACAACGTTGGCGGATCGAGTGGTGGCGAGGCGGCGGCGCTGGCGGCGGGGATGACTCCGATTGGCCTCGGCAACGACATCGGCGGCTCGCTCCGCAACCCGGCCAACTGCTGCGCGATTGCTTCGCTCAAACCTTCGCTCGGTCGGATTCCGGGCACGGGCGGAACGATCTCCAGCCAGCTCATGGCGGTGGATGGCCCCATGGCGCGGACCGTCGGCGACGTCCGACTCGGTTACGACATCCTCGCGGGTGTCCATCCCCGCGACCCGTGGACGGTGCCCGTGCCGCTCGATCTGCCCGCCGAGTCGAAACGGGCGGCAATCGTGCCGGAGCCTGCGGGTGGCACCACCGACCCGAGCGTCGCCGAGGCCGTGCGCGAGGCGGGGCGTGCGCTGGAGGCGGCCGGCTGGGAGGTCGAAGAGGTGCAGCCGCCGCATCTGGAGCAGGTGTTCGAGGCGTGGTTCGACTTTCTCGGCGTCGAGCTCGAAGGCGGCATCGACTTCTTCCGTCAGGTCATGGCCGAAGAGAACTTCCGTTTTCTCGAGCTCGTGCTCCGCGGCGAGTGGCAGTCACGCGGCCTGCCGATGTACGCCGGCTCGACACAGCGTCGCCACGAGCTCCTGGTGGCCTGGAACGAGTTCTTCTCCAACTACCCGATCCTCGTGGGGCCCGTGTTCACCCAGCCGCCCTTCGAGGTGGGCTACGACGTCGCCGGCGAGACGGAGGCCTGGGACGTTCTCGTCCAGCTGCGGCTGGTCGTGTCCGCGAACATCCTGGGTCTGCCGGCGGCGGCGGTGCCGGTCGGCATCGGTCAGGACGGCCTGCCGCGCGGTGTGCAGGTGCTCGCGGCGCGCTTCTACGACGGTCTCGCGCTCGAAGGCGCAGCCGCGATCGAAGAGGGCGTCGGCACCTTCACACCGATCGACCCACGCGGATAGGCGCTCCCGGTCGCGAGATCGCCAGTGGTACGGTTCGCCGACCGACCACGGAGTGAACGTGCATGAACGAGAAGAAGCCGCCCGAGCTGCACAAGAACGACATGTACGGCGATCTGGCGGCAGCCTCCGAGAGCCCCGCCATTCCGGCCGCGACGGTCTGCCTCCTGCGCGACGGCAGCGCAGGAGTGGAAGTGCTCATG
This sequence comes from Candidatus Multivoraceae bacterium, assembly GCA_965223385.1. Classification (GTDB taxonomy): domain Bacteria; phylum Acidobacteriota; class Thermoanaerobaculia; order Multivoradales; family Multivoraceae; genus JBCCLJ01. The sequence continues at coordinate 907,294 of CBDCWR010000007.1, forward strand.
CTGCGGAAGACCTCCAAGATCGCGTTCGGCGGCATGTGGGTCTTCCCCGGCGGCAAGATCGATGCGGCGGACTACCCGGAAGACCGTGATCTCGAACAGGCGGCACGGACCGCTGCGAGTCGCGAGGCAGCCGAGGAGGCAGCGCTCCGGGTGACAGCCGAAGAGCTCGTCTGGTTCGCGCACTGGACGCCCCCTCCGAACACGCCGAAGCGCTTCGCGACCTTCTTCTTCCTGACCCACACCGACCAGGACGACGTGATCGAGATCGACGGCGGCGAGATCGAGGACCATCGCTGGATCTCCCCCGGGGAGGCCATCTCGAAGCACCGGGAGGGAGAGATCGACCTGGCGCCGCCGACGTGGGTGACGCTGTTCCACCTCTCCAAGTTCAGCCCGGCGGCGGCGGTCGTCGACCACTTTCGCGCGCGCGACGCGCGGGTGTACGAGACGCACGTCGGAGTGCGGAGCGATGGTGTCCGGGTGGCGATCTGGGCGGGTGATGCGGGCTACGAGAGCGCCGATGCCGACGCCCCGGGCACCCGCCACCGCCTTTCGATGGCCCGAGACGGGTTCGAGTTCGAGCACCCCGAAGGCATGTACTGACGAGGCTCGACGGGCGTCGGTGAAGCCCCGGCTAGGGCTGCTCGGCCCGCAGCTGGGCGAGCTGCTCGCGGGCGTCGCGAAGCCGGTACGCGTTCTCTGGTAGCAGCGGACTCAGGATCTCGATGGCGGTCTCGAAGTGCCGGATCGCCTCGTCCCGGCGGCCCTGCTGTGCGCGAAGGCGCGCAGACAGCAGCTCCACCTTGGATCCGTGAATCGGGTAGGCGAGGTTGGTGCCGAGGCTCTCTCGAAAGGCCTCCAGGGCCGTCTCGGCCTCCTCGGTTCTCCCCGGCTGCGCGAGCTCGATCCCGGCTCGGGCCTCGCGGAGATAGACGCGGTCGGGGTGGTCGTCGCTCAGGCTCGCCATCCCAGCCGCGGCGCGCGCGTACAGCTCCTGGGCCTGCTCGAGGCGACCGCCGCCCGCGAGGTAAAAGGCGTACCGCCCCTGCTGCCTCGCAAAGCGCGGGTGCGAGGCGCCGTGGGCGGCGCGCCCGTGCCGCATGGAGGCTTCCCAGAGCGCGTCGGCCTCGTCGGTGGGACCGTCGAGTGCGTAGGTGACCTCCCCGAGGAGTGAGAGGGTCGTCGACAGACCCGAGTGCGCCGGCGGCTCGAGGAGCTCGAGCTCGCGTCGCGCGTCTTTGAACGTGTCGCGTGCGGCCGCGAGGTCGCCGACCCGGTACTGGGCGACCCCGAGGTTGCTGATCACCACCGCGTGCCCACCGTGAGGCTTGCCCTCCGCCACGGCGGCGAACCGCTCGCGGGCCTCTTCGAGGAGCTCCACGGCGTCCTCCGCGTCGCCGCGCCCGAGGGCCAGCAGGCCCAGCTCGTTGGCGGTCGCCGCCAGCCCGGGATGGGGAGGGAGTGCCTTACCCTTCGTGAAGTCGTACAGGGCGCGGTAGCGCGTCTGCGCTTCGTCCAGCTCGCCGCCGAGGAAGTGCACGGCGGCAAGGTCGTAGCGCGCCTGGAGCACTTCGGGGGCCGTGTCCTCCAGGTGCTCGTCAAAGAGCTCGAGCGCCCGTTCGAGCTCGGGCTCGGCCGCGTCGAGCTGGCTCAGGCTGGTGTAGGTCTGGCCGAGGAGAGTGTGGATCTTCGCAGCCACCAGAGGCTGGTCCGTGAGCTCGGTGCGTGCACGTCGAGTCGCCTTGGCGAGGACGTCCACGATGGTCGCGTCGGGACCGATGCGGTCCGCAGCCGACCAGTTGGCGGAGGGTGCGGTGAGCACCTGCGAGAGAAAGTCGCTCATCGCCTCGGCGCGCCCGCGCTCGAGCTCCGCCTGCTCCGCGCGCTCGGCTGCAACCCTGGCCTGCCACACGGCGACCGCGAGACCGCCGAGCACGCCGAGGAGGAGCGCGCAGATCGTGGCCGAGGCGAGCGCGTTGCGCGCGATGAGCTTCTGCAGCCTGTAGGCCCAGCCCGCCCCGGAGGCGGTGACGGGCCGGCCTTCGAGGTGGTTGCGGACGTCGTCGGCCAGCTCCTTGACCGACGAGTAGCGCTCGTCCGGCTCCTTGGCGAGGGCGGTGGCCGCGATGTTGTCCAGATCGCCGGTGAGGCGCCGGCTCAGCGTGCCCGCCTGGGCCTCGTCTTTGGCGAGCGTCGTCCCGCCCGAGATCTCGAGAGCGCGGCGGGAGAGGGAAGGGGTGTCGAGGTCGCAGATGGCGCGCATCAGCTCGAGCGGGCGCTCGCGGGTGGCGCGGTACGGCAGAGCTCCGACGAGCAGCACGTGCAGCAGAACGCCGAGCTGGTAGGTGTCGGTGGCGGTCGTGATGCGCCGCCCCTGGATCTGCTCCGGGCTCGCGAAGTCCGGCGTCATCGGGTTGAAGACCGTGACGGTCGCGGAGGGCTCGGCGTTGCCCACCGCGAGCAGAGGCTTCGCGATGCCGAAGTCGAGCAGCTTCGGACTGCCGTCCGCGGTGACCAGGATGTTGCTGGGCTTGATGTCCCGGTGCACGAGCAGGTTGCGGTGCGCGTGGGCGACAGCGTCGCAGACCTGGCAGAAGAGCTCGAGGCGCTCCTCCACTCCGAGCTTGTGCTCGTCGCAGTACTGGTTGATGCGGACCCCGTCGACCCGCTCCATGACCAGGTAGGGCCGGCCGTTGTGGGTGCCGCCATCGAGCAGTCGTGCAATTCCGGGATGGTTGAGCTGGGCCAGGACCTGTCGCTCATGGCGAAAGCGCTCGGCCGCCTGCTCGGTCTCGACCCCGTCGCGCATCACCTTGATCGCGACCTTCTGACTGAACTGGTCGTCCTGGCGCTCGGCCAGGTAGACGATGCCCATTCCTCCACGCCCGAGGACGTGGAGGATCCGGTAGGCGCCGATCGTCGTTCCGGTGAGATCGTCGGTCTCGCTGGCGGTCTCCGTGACGAGCTCGCTCGCCACCTCGGCGAGAGTCTCGGCGCGGTCGTGCTCTGCGAGGAGCGCGCGCACCTCGGCCGCGAGCTCGACGTCACCCTGCTGCGTCAGGAGGTCTTCACGCTCCTCGGGCTCGAGGTCCAGAGCGGCTTCGAAGAGCGCGTGAATGTCCTGCAGTCGTCCCGGCAGCATTCAGGACGCGTCCTCGCGGTCGTCCTCGCGTAGACGCTTCGAGAGGTAGGCGCGCACCCACGCCCAGTCGCGCTTTGCGGTCCTCAGCGACACGTCGAGCGCCTCGGCCGCCTCGCTGAGGGTCGCGCCGGCGAAGAGGCGCAGCTCCGCCAGCTTGGCGTGGCGCTCGTTCACACTCCCCAGCTCGACCAGGGCGCGCTCGAGATCGAGGAGGTCGACGGGCTGCTGCCGGAGGACGGCCATGTTCTGGTCGAGGGTCACGCGCACGGGACGCGCTCCACGCTTGCCGGCCATCTTGCGGCGGGCGTGATCGATGAGCACGCGCCGCATCTCCGAGCCGGCGACGCGCACGAAGTCGCCCTTCGACTCCCAGTGCCTGCCCTCGAGCTTCGACAGGCGGAGGTAGGCCTCCGCGACGAGGGCCGTCGGCTGCAGCGTGTGCTCCGCCCGTTCAGCGCGCATTGCGCCTCGGGCCGCGACGTTCAGCTGGGTGTAGAGCTCGTCGAAGAGCTCTCCGACCTCTTCTCGGGGCAAAGGAGACCTTTCGTCGTACCGCAGATCCGGATGAAGGAGCCCATTCTACGGGTGCTGTCCGACGCGCGGGGAAGGCGCGGCTTCTGAGGATGTGTCAGCAGGGCCTCGATCTGCGGACGCTGACTTCGCGAATTTGGCGATGTTCCTGCGCCTCCTAGGTCAGGAGGAACACGGATGACTCGTTCAGACGGCCTGTCGCGCGCCTCGAGACCCCATCGTTTGCCCGCGGGCAGGAGGAGAGACGGCTTGACAAGTACTACGTTTGTAGTAACAGTACTACGCATGAAGCGCTCAGCAGAGTTGTCGAAGACCGAATGGCAGGTCATGAACGTGTGCTGGCAACTCGGGCAAGCGACGGCGCGCCAGGTCTACGAGGCGAGCGACGAGCTCAAGCGGCGCGACTACAGGACGGTGAAGACCCTGCTCGACCGCATCGCAGCCAAAGGCTTCCTGAAAACCGAGAAGCTCGGGCCGCTCGTGCTGTTCGAGCCAGCTGTCGATCGGCGCTCCACCCAAGGGCACGCGGTCCGCGAGTTCGTGGATCGCGTACTCGACTCGTCGCTGGTGCCCCTAGTGCACCACTTGGCGGAGCGCGGGGACATGCGGGAGGACGAGGCGCGTGTTCTGCGTGAGCTGCTCGCGCGCCTCGAGGAGCAAGACACCGAGGATGGGTGACGAGGCGTCGCAGACGCCGAAGTGCCGGTTGGGAGGAGAGGTATGCGATGGTCGGTGGATTCCGTGATCGAGTGGTGGCTGTCCGGCTTTCTGCTCTCGAGTGCGCACTTTCTGGCTCTGGCGCTCTTCGCGTGGCTGGCGCTCGGTGTCTTCAGACGCTCAGACCCTCGCCTGCGCTACGCGATCCTCGTCCTGGTCCTGCTCCGGCTCACGCTGCCTTGGGATCTGCGGAACCCGCTTGGCCAGTTGCCGTCTGCCAAGCTGGACCTGCGGAGCTCCCCGTCCGAGCCTGTGTCGTCCGACGCCAACGCGCGCCCATTCCGTACCGGTCTCTTGTCCGCCTCGGACGTAGGGGGTCGTCCACGCGCTGACCTGACAACCGAAGGGGGAACCGCTGCCTCGCCACTTCGGTCGTCCCAGAGAGAGCTCCCTGTCATCGCGATCCTTTTGGCAGTCTGGCTGCTGGGAGCGACCCTGGTTGCGGTGCGCTCCGTCGCGCGGTTCATGAGCTGGAGTCGGCGTGTCATGCGCAGCTCCCGCACCTGCGCGCACCTCACCGCGCGTATCTGTGAGCTGGCCGAGGAGCGCGGATGTGGCCCGCTCGAAGGTGCGATCGCCGACGACGCCGTGCTCGAGGGCCCGGTGCTCGTTGGCCTTGTGAGGCCGCGCGTTCTCCTTCCGAGTGAGGCGGAATCCTGGCCGCAATCGCAGGTCGACGCGGCGATCTTGCACGAGCTGGCGCACGCGCAGAGGAGGGACCAGTGGGTCGCCCTGCTGGCGGAGATCGCGAGGGCCTGCCACTGGTTCAATCCCGCCGTCTGGTGGCTCCGTCGGCGTCTGCGGACGGAGCGTGAACAGTGCTGCGACGACTGGGTCCTGCGGCATGGTGCCGATCGCCGAAGCTACTGGAAGGCGCTGCTTCGAACTGCGACCCGAGCGCCTGCCTCGGAGCTTGGGATGGCCGCCCTGCGCGGCGATGTGATGCGGCGCATGCAACGGATGCTCTCCGAGGGGTATCGGCCCGCGAGGGCGCGCCGCGGCCTCTGGCTGGGTGCACTGGCGGCGATGGCTCTCCTGACGCTTGCCACGGCGCCGCCCGCTACCAAGGTCGAAGAGGCGACGCATGTGTTTCGGTTGTCCCCCGAGGAGCGTCTCGTGGGAGGGCGGTCGGTACGGGGATACCTCCTGCCGCAGGAGATCGATGCCGGATCCCTTCGCCAAGCGGCCGGCGATGTGAAGCTCGGTCCCTCCAAAACGCGGTTGACCGACGTTCTCGACGTCGAAGGCTGGGAGCCGGCAACCTTCGTGGTGGAGGCACTGGTCTTACCGGACGGCCGCGTCTCCGGCGCCGTTCTCCGTGAGCCGGTGGGGCTCCTCGAGGAGAAGGCGCTTCTCGACGCGGTTGCGCAGTTGAGGTACGACCCGCCGGCGCATCCACGGCACGGCCCGGTCGCGGTGGCGGTGACCTACTCCTTCGAGCTCGGTCCTTCCGTGGTGCAGGAGACCCTGCGGCCGGCGGTCCGGGACCGTGTCGTGAACGTCATCCGCGCGCTTCAGACCGAGGGGTCGCCGGTGCCTGTTGAGGTGGACGGGCTTCCCGAGCGTGTCCGGATCCTGAGCGGGGCGGAGCTCGAGGTGCCCGCGGACCTCGATCGCCGTTGGCGGGGCGACTACTCGGTGTCGCTGGTCGTGAGCCCGGAGGGGCAGGTGACCGAGGCGAGGCTTCAGGGATCTCCCAGCACCTCGCGCAGGCTGGCACGGGTCGCGGACGGGGGCATCACGAGCTACGAGCGGCTGGCGGAACATCTGCAGAACTGGGCCCGCACGCTCGAGCTCGAGCCTGCGGCGCATCCGACAGCAGGAATGCTCCGGGTCGGTGCGGCGATCGATGTGCGGCTCGGAGACGGAGGTTTCCACGTCATCCGCTACGTGGATGCCTCGGAAGGATGGGAGGAGGCGTTCTACGATCGCTATCACTTGCCCGAGGGTGCGGTGCTGCGCCTGATCGAGGGTCCGCCCATTCCGGAGCGCATCGAGTTCCTCCGGACCCGCCATCCGGACGTGGTACGGCGACACCCGAACGGTCCGGGGAACATGGTTCTGCTCTTCGACGACGACGGTCCGGTCGAGGGAGACCCTGGGGGTTGCTACGGTGGGTGCGGGCTCTTCAACCCTCACGGAGCCATGCAAGGTGCGGTGCTGTCGGGACTCCTCCGGCAGGACGTGCCGAAGATCGAGATCGATCCCACTTTGCCGGCGGTGCGTGAGGGCGACTACCTGAGGCGCCTGGGAGCCACGCCCGAGCAGCTCCTCGACGATCTGGTTGCGGAGCTCACGCGCATCTACGGATTCGGCGTGGTGTGGGAGCAGCGGACGACCATGGCACCGACGATCGTGCTGCGTGGATCCTTGGGCACGATCCGGGAGGATCCGGAGCTCGACGGCCGCGCGGCGGTTCACCTCTACCGGGGGGAGAAGGACCCGGATCCGAAAAGCGGCGCGGGCTTCGCCATGGCAAGGGACGCGTCCGGAATCGCCAAGGTGCTGGCGCGTGTCCTCGGTGTGGACGTGCTGGACGAGACGACTGGACCCGACGTCGACGGAGGCTTCGTGGTGCGCACCCACCACACGGCGCAGGACACGGAGTTGGTCGACGAGCTGCTCGAGAACGTGGCGCGGCAGACCGGCCTCGAGATCGTGCGCGAGGAGCGGCCGGTCTCACGCGTATCGATTCGCCGCGCCGCTGGCTAGGGTCAGTCGCTTCGCAACTGCACAGGCTCGCCGGGGCGCGTCGCGGAGTCGGAACGCGTCTCTCTCCGAGCCTGCCCGTGAATCCGGGCTCGTCTACGGCGCGCTGCGCGTTGCAGATTCAGGTAGGCGCCAGGCAATGAGCTCGGCCTGCTCCCCGCGTCCCTTGCCTCCGCCCCCGGCAATGGCGATGTACTGCCGGCCCTCGTGCATGTACGTCATCGGCGAGCTGTGGAGCGATCGATTGGTCTCGACCTGGGCCAGCAGCTCGCCGGTCGCCTTGTCGTACGCCTGGAGATAGGCGCCGTCGGCTTCGCGGTCGCCCAGCTCGTCGAGCTTGGCCTGGAAGGTGATGAGGAGGGTCTTCGTGATCAGGAGCCCGCCTTCGGCGATGACGCCCCGCGGGAACATGCTCCCCATGGGCGGCAGGTCGAGGTCTTTCACCAGCGGGTGCTGGGTCTTTCCCTCGCCGAACGGAACCTGCCACGCGAAGTCGCCGCGATTCAGGTTGATCGCCGTGATGCGACGGTACGGTCCCTTGTAGATGGGCAGGCCGTCGAGCGTGGGGATCTCTTCGTAGGAGACCATGTAGCGCCACTGCGCACGCGGCGGTGGCGCCAGGGCGAGTGCGCTCGGCCGTGTGACCGACTGTACGTAGAGGATGCCCGTGTCGGGGTCGATCGAGGCACCCGGCCAGCTGGCGCCGCCACCCGCACCCGGCATGATGATCGTGGCTTTCTTGCCTTCGTGCCCTTTCACGATGGTCGGTGTGAAGATCGGGCCGAGCACGAACTCGCTCGCAATCTCGAGCGCCTTCTCGCGCAGCTCCGGCGTCCAGTCGATGAGGTCGTCTTCGGTGATGCCGATGCGGTCGAAGGGAGGTGGCTTGGTGGGGAACGGCTGCGTCTCCGCCAGCTTCTCGCCCGGCACCGGACTGACGGCGTTCACGGGGCGCTCCTCGATCGGCCAGAGCGGCTCCCCGGTCTTGCGGTCGAAGACGTAGAGCATGCCCTGCTTCGACGCCTGGGCGACGGCCTTGATCTTCTTGCCGCGCACGACCACGTCGATGAGGTTCGGCGCGGAGGCGAGGTCGTAGTCCCAGATGCCGTGGTGCACGGTCTGGAAGTGCCACACGCGCTTGCCGGTCTTCACGTCGACGCAGACCAGACTCTCGGCGTAGACGTTGTCGCCGTGGCGGTCGCCGCCGTAGTAGTCGCTCGTGGGCGTTCCGAACGGCAGGTAGACGTAGCCGAGCTCCTGATCGGCGCTCATCATCGACCAGACGTTCGTGTTGCCCATCTTGCGCCACGATTCGTTCTCCCACGTCTCGCTGTACGGCTCACCCTCCTGGGGGATCGAGTTGAAACGCCAGAGGAACTCCCCGGTGCGCACGTCGTAGCCGCGCACGTGGCCGGGCGGGTTGTTGTTCTGCGTCGGGAAGTCGAACACCAGCGAGCCGACGACGATGACGTCACCCACCACGATCACCGGGGCGCTGTGCCCGATGGAGCTCATGTTGATGTCTTCGCGGCCGAGGTTCTGGGACAGATCGACGACCCCGTCCTCCCCGAACTTCCGGTCGGGTGTGCCCGCCGCGAGGTCCATCGACACCAGCTGGCGGTTCGATGTGGCGAGGAAGATGCGCTCCTCCGTGCCGTCGGTCCAGTACTCGATGCCGCGGATCTGCACCAGACCGTGGACCGGGCGGCCGCGCTCGTAGTCTTTCGGGTCGTGCAGCCACAGCTGCTCGCCCGTACCCGCATCGAGGGCCGCCACCTGGCTCATGCCCGTTGGCATGTACAGCTTGCCTCCGACCATGAGGGGCGTGCCCCGCAGCATGCCGGGCTCGTACGGAGCGACGTCGGCGAGCGCCGGGTCGGGAGACGTCCAGCGCCAGGCTTCTTCGAGCTGGCCGAAGTTGGACGCGTCGATCTGGTCGAGCGGCGAGTACTTCGACGACCCCGAGTCGCCGGCGTAGTGGCGCCATTCGCCGTCCGCGGCGCCGTACTGCGCGAGTGCGGCCTCGCCGGACGCAAGCGCAAGAGCAGCGCCCACGGAGAGGATCGTCCAGGTAAGCCTGAGCTGCAACGCCATCGCCCGCTCCTGGGGGCTCGACGAGCTCTTTCGTCGAGCCCCGAAGTCGTCGGCGGCCTGGCGGCGCGCCGCATGGAACTGTCTGGGAGGGCGTCAGTCTAGCAACGGCGTTTCGCCTGTGACTGCTGCTACTCCTCGCGCAGGGCAACCAACGGATCCAGCCTGGAGGCGCGGCGGGCGGGGAAGACGCAGGCTGCGATCGCCACGCCACCGAGCAGAAAGGCCGCCGCTCCGAACACCAGCGGATCGAATGCCGACACTCCGAAGAGGAACCCTTCGAGCAGTCGGGCTACGGCGAGCGACAGCATCAATCCGAGCCCGACGCCGAGCAGCGCCACCCGGCCCCCCTCGCGCAGGATCATCGACATGGTGTCGCGCACCGTCGCACCAAGCGCCATGCGCAGACCAATCTCGCGGGCTCGGCGCGCCACGCTGAACGCGCGCACTCCGTACACGCCGGCGAGGGCGAGCGCGAGAGCAATGCCGGCAAACGTGGCGAAGATCTGCCCACCCGCCCGCAGGGTCCAAACCTCGAAGCTCGACTCCTGGTGCTGGCGCAGCGAGCGTAGGTTCAGGATGGGAAGCAGCTCGTCCACCTCGGCCACGGCCTCGCGCACCGTGCGTAGAAGTGCGGGGTCGTTCGGGTCGCCGGAAACGGAGAGGTGCAGGTGCATGTTTGGGATGTAGCTGGTGCCGTGCGGGAGGTATACCCGGCGCGAGGAGTCGCCGCCCTGGAACACGGAGTCGCGGATGTTGGCGGCCACCCCGATCACTTCAGCCTCACCCTGCGCCCGGCCGGTCTCTCCGAAGTCGACGCGTTGGCCCACGGCGGGCGCGTCGGGCCAGAGCGTGCGTGCGAGATCTTCGTCCACGATTGCGACGGGGTTGGGCTCGACCTCGCGAAAGGTCCGGCCTTCGAGGAGCGGGATGCCGAGCGCCTCGAAGTAGGCCGAAGAGACGGCGTTGTAGGAGGCGCCGACACCCGGCAACGAGCCGTCTTCAGGGGGCGGCTCACCCGCCGCAGCCACGCTGACCCCCATGGAGACGATGCCGTACGGAACGGTGACAGCCAGCGCCGCCGACTGCACGCGCGGGAGCGCGTCGAGACGATCGCGCAGCCGGAGGGCGACGTCGGCGCCGCGCGCCTCGTCGTAGCCGACCAGGCTCGGGTCGATCTCGAGGTGGACGCTGCGGTCGAGGTCGAAGCCCGGGTCGATGTGGGTGCTGTTCCAGGCGGCCTTCACGAACAGTCCTGCCGAGACCAGCAGCACCATGGCCAGCGCGAGCTCCACCAGCACGGGGCCGTCGCCGCGCATGAGCAGGCGCCGCCGGCCGGTCAGCCGCGCCCACAGGCCACTCCGGAACGTGGGCGTGCCGGCGTCGGCTCCGTCCTTCAGGTCGGTGACCAGGTCGGGGCGCGAAGCGCGCAGCGCCGGCACCAAGCCTACGATCACGGCCGCGGCCACTGCAAAGCCGAGCGTTCCCAGCAGCACGCGCCAGTCGAGCTCGTTGTCGAGGAGCAGGTCGATGGGCGCGAGGCGCGAGATGGAGGCCGAGATGAGGTTCGGGAGAAAGTAGGCCAAGGCGAAGCCGAGCGCGGCGCCACCGAGCGCGAGCAGCAGGCACTCCAGGATCAGCGCACGCACGAGGAGGCGGCGACTGCAGCCCACGGCGAGACGCACGGCGAGCTCGCGGCGCCGGGAGAGCACCTTGGCTCCTTGCACGGTCGCCAGGTTGATGCCGGCAACCAGCAGCACGACGAACGCCATGGCGAGGAGCAGCACGGAGAGCGGTCGTGTCGGGTCGCTGGTCTCGGGGCTGGTCGAGATGCTGATGCGTGAGAGCGGGTGTGCCTCGTAGACGATCTGATCGTTCTCCGCCGGGAACTGCTCGGCGACCACGGCCGACACGCGCGCGAGATCGCGGTTCGCCTCGTCGACCGAGATGCCCGCCGATCGCTTCCCCACGAGGAGCAGCTGACCGTTGCTGCGGTCACTGAGAGACGCGGTCGCGTCGTTGGTGAGCGAGTTCATCCAGGGATACGTGCTCAGTGGCAGGAAGATCTCGGGTGCCACCAGCGCGCTCGTGCCGGCGAAGCCGCGGGGTGCAACCCCGACCACCGTGAGCTGCTGCCCGTTCACCCGGATCTGCTGGCCGAGAACGTCGGGCGTGCCACCCATACGCTGAAAGAGCTTGTACCCGAGCACGGCGACGGGTGTGAGCGCGTCGGGGCGCTCCTCCTCGGCGGTGAAGAAGCGCCCGAGCTCCGGCGCCACGCCGAACGTGTCGAAGAAGTTCGAGGCGACGAGGTCGGCGAAGGCGCGCCGCGTGGCGCTGCCCTCGCCGATGCCGACGAGACCGATGTTGTGCGCGGTGATGCCGTCGAACGCCCGCGCACCGCTCCTGAGATCGGCGAAGTTCGGGTAGGAGATGGCGCTGTAGTTGCGGGTCTCCATGTCGTGCTCGAGAACGCCCGAGAGGCGCTCGGGGTTCTCCACCGGCAGTGGCTTGAGAACCAGCGCGTTGACCAGCGTCAGCATGGCGCTGTTGGCTCCGATTGCAAGACCGAGCACGACGATTGCAACCAGTGTCGACGTCGGTGTTTGACGGAGTGCACGCGCCGCGACGCGCAGATCCATGGCCAGGCTCATGTCTTGTCTCCTCGGGCGGTTCTCGAACGTTCGTCAGAGACAACGCCGCAGGAGACGTTGTGTTAGCAGTGCGGGGACCAGCGGCAATGGCAGCGCTAGATCGCGTTCTTCGGAACGGGGACGGTGCCGATGATCTGGTCGGCCTCGAGCCGCCCCAGCTCCACGCGATCGACGCCGAGGAGACCACCCAGGATCTCCTCGTTGTGCTCGCCCAGGGTGGGAGAGGGCGAGCGGATCTCGAGCGGAGCGTCCGGAGGCTCCGGGGTCGCGGAGATGCGATAGGGCGCCGACGGGTTCGGGATGCTGCCGACATAGCGGCGCTCGTGCCACTGCCAGAAGCCGCGCGCGCCGAGGTGCTCGTCGTGCAGAACCTCGAGCGCGGTCAGTACCGGCGCGGCCGGTACGCCCGCCCTGCCGAGAGCGGCCGCGAGCTCGCTGGCGTCCCGGCCTTGGCTGACCTCGGCGAGCAGCTGCTCCAGCTGGAGCTCGTGCTCTTTGCGCCCCCGTTCGGTGGCAAACCGACCGTCGAGCTCTTCGAGGAGTGCGGCGGGCGTGTCGGAGCTCTCGCGCAGGAAGGCGTCGAGCGCCTCCCAGTGCGTCTCGCTCTCGACGGTGAGGACCAGCCACTGGTCCTGTCGGTCCCCCTCGTTGCGACAGGGCAGCACCACGTGGGGGGCGTGGCGGGCGTGTCGGCTTCCCCGTCGTGTCACGGCTCCGTGTGCGGCGTGCTCGGCGAATCCGTGGGCGCCGAGCGGCCAGAGACTCTCGACGTGCGAAAGATCGACCGTCTGCCCTCTGCCGGTGCGCACCTTGTGCAGGAGGGCGACTGCCAGCGAGATCGCGCCGGTTGTGCCCGCGATCGGGTCGCCGAGGGCGACGTGCAACATGGTCGGCGGCCAGTCGGCGTGGCCCTGCAGGTGCGGCAGGCCCGACGCCTGCTCCACGGTCGAGCCGTAGGCGCGGAAGTTGCGCCAGTTGCCGCTCTTGCCGAACGGCGGCATGTGGAGGAGCACCAGCTCGGGGTTCCACGCCCGCAGCTGCTCCTCACTGAGCCCCATCTTCGGCAGCACGGATCCCGTGTAGTTCTCGAGCAGCGCGTCGGAGCTCTCGACCAGCTGCCGGAACAGCTGGCGCCCTTCGTCGCGCGTGAGGTCGAGGGTGATCGCCTTCTTGTTGCGGTTGACCGTGAGGAAGGACGACGCCTGCTCGTAGAGGCGCTGCTCGAGCATCTCTTCGGTCACTTCCCAGCCGCGCCACCAGTCGAAGTACTGGCACGACTCCACCTTGATGATCTCGGCACCGAGGTCGCCGAGGTGGCGGGCGGCCAGGGGGCCGGCCCAGCCCATGCCGAGATCGAGGATCCGCACGCCCGCGAGGGGTTGCCGTGGGTCGAGTGCGCCAGCAGCAGGTGGTGTGCTCTGCGTATGGGTCGGTTCTGCCTCCTCGTCGAGTGCGCTCTGGTGCTCGCCCAGATCCGGCACGCGGCCGTCGCAGATTGCGGGAGTCTGGTGGAGGCGGAACGGGACGCCGGGCAGCTCGAGTCGGCCGAGGGGCGTGTCGACGTGGCAGAAGGCTCCCCGATCGCGGAACTGGTCGAGGGCGAGCAGCTCGTGCATCTCCGGAACGAGAGCGAGCGGCACCTTCCGCTCCTGGCCCTCGAGGAACCATTCCATCGCCGTGCGCTCGAGGAGCCGGGGGCGCAGCTCGGCCTCGATGAGGTCGGCGTCGTCGAGCCGCACCAGCGTCTCGATGTAGCGCTTGTCCTGAGCGAGCGACTGGAGGCCGACCATGTCGCAGAAGGTGAGCCACTGCGACGGCGTGAGCGCCGTGACGCCGAGGTGGCCGTCCTTGCACGGGTAGACGCTCATCGGGAACGTGGGCGCAAATCGGTTGACTCCCAGTCGCGGCCGCGCGATTCCCGACTGCAGGACCCCGAGCGGCCCGGGCTCCGTGAGGCAGAGCGACGCCTCCAGGACGTTGGACTCGATCAGCGCGAAGGGGCGTGCCCCCGATGCAGCGCGACCGATCAGCTGGCCCAGGACCGCGAGGAACGTGGTGGCGCCGGCGATCATCTGGCACGGGTAGCCGGACGGCAGCACCGGAGGGCCGTCGGCCGGCCCGATGCCGCGGACGAATCCGATCAGCGCCGCGACGACCGCGTCGGTTCCGGGCTGGCCAGCGCGGGGTCCGCGATCCCCGAACCAGGACAGCGAGACGGCGATCGCCTCGGGCGCGTGTGCGGCGAGCCACTGTGGATCGACCTCGCCGGAGTCGAAGAGAACGACGTCTGCCGTCGCGACCAGGCGTCGTGTCGCCGCACAGGTCTCGGCCCGTGGCTCGCCGCACACGCTCTGCTTGCCGGCGCTGAGGTAGGCGAAGAGTGCGCTGTGACCTGCGCGGGTGGGCTCGAGGGTGCGCGTGAGGTGGCCCGAGGGGCCGCGCTCGAGGTTGACGACGTGTGCACCGAAGTTCGCAAAGAGCTTGCCGCAGTACGCGGCCGCCACGCCTCCGCTCAGGTCGACGACGCGGGTGCCGCCGAGAGCCGAGGGCGTTCCGGCGGAATCAGTCTCGGCTGAGGGGGTCACGGAGAGGTCCGGCGGGAAAACGGCGGCTCATGACAGCTCCTTGCGGGAATCCGGTCGGAAATGCTCCAGGGATCCGCCGAGTGTATCGGCCGGCTCGGTCGGCCTTGTAGAGTGGGAAGCCGAAGCACGGTTTGCGAAGAGGCCCCGACCCTCTGAACTCGTTTAGGCCGCAAAGCTAGTAAAATCACCTGGTGACTGAGACGTTGGGTCAACCCATCGCAGATGCGCGATCGGGGAGTGACGACATCACTCCCGCGGAGATCGAAGAGGTCCACCGGATCACGGACGCAAAGGAGCTGGGCATCGCCTTCCAGCCCATTTTCGAGCTCCGGACCGGGGAGATCTACGGCTACGAAGCCCTCTCGCGCCTCAAGTCGGAGACCTTCACGAATCTCGAGCGCTTCTATCGCGCCGCGGCCAACTCGGGCCGCGTGGGAGAGCTCGGCCGCCTGCACCGGGAGCAGGCCCTGCGGCTGGCCGCCAAGCTACCGCTCTTCCTGAACCTCAATCCCAACGAGTTCAACTTCCCCTGGCTCGTGCGCCCCGACGATCCGATCTACCGGCGCGAGGACGTGTACATCGAGCTCACCGAGTCGGTGCCGCTGAGCCACTTCGAGCAGTGTCGCTTCGTGATCGAGGAGGCACGCAAGAAGGGTGTGCACGTGGCCGTCGACGACCTGGGCGCGGGCTACTCGAACCTGAAGTACATCGCCGATCTGCACCCCGACATCGTCAAGCTCGATCGCGATCTCATTCGCGGGGTCAAGAACGGCACGCGGCAGTTTCGGCTGATCGACTCGATCACGCGGCTCTGCAAGGCGCTCGACGCGCGCGTCGTGGCGGAGGGCATCGAGACGGCCGAAGAGCTCTCGGCCGTGCAGCACGCCGGCATCGACTACGGCCAGGGCTACCTCCTCGGTATGCCGATGCAGGCCAAGACGGATCACCTGAAGATCCCCGACGAGTCGCTGCACTAGGGCCAGCCCCTCGTTGGGCGTCTCACGCCTCCCTGGGGGCGTCGTGCGGGGAAGGGGAGGTGGTCTCGCGGCCGCCCGCGTGGTGCGGTGCCCAGAAATAGAAGCTCCGGGCCCGGCCGAGCCCCCCCTGAATTTCGCCCGAACGGGCTTCCTTCAGCTTCTCGGCCGGACCCGGAGGGAGAAAAACCACTCCGGTCAGGTGCGGCTAAATCAACAAATGGGAACGCAAACTGGGCAAATCAAAGAAGAACAACACGAGGGCAAGGGCAAGAACAGAACAAGAGAGGGGAAATGAGAGCGCGCGAAACGAAGCGATGCGAGACGGTGGGCGTGGGGCACGAGCGCCAAAATCAGGTCGAAGAGAATTCTGCGAGCACTGAAGCCGTCGAAATTCCGACGACTGAGAAGACACCGCTTCAGAAAAGCAAGGGAGATGCCAGGTAGATTCCGAAGGATTTGGCGCTATTCCAGGGCAAAAGAGACCCGCGGAGACGCTGCGAACGGACCAGGCAGACGAAATATGTCAGTCGAGTGACATTCGTCTGTCATTCTTCGGGTGAGCGGGCCCTGGCGCGCGCCGGGAAGGCTCAGTGGCCCAGGAGGGCCTTCGCGCGCGCGACGACGGCCTCGGGCGTGAGGTCGTACTGGCTCTGCAAGTCGGCCAGGGGCGCCGAAGCGCCGAAGCGGTCGATCGCCAGAACATCACCCCGATCGCCGACATAGCGGTCCCAGCCGATCGAGCAGCCGGCTTCGATGGCGAGCCGGGGCACTCCGGCGGGCAGCACGCTGGTGCGGTACGACGCGTCCTGCGCCTCGAACAGATCCCAGGAGGGGAAGCTCACCACGCGGGTCGGCGTGCCCTCGGACTCCAGGGTGGCGCGCGCCTGATGGGCGAGGCCCACCTCGGCGCCCGTGGCGATCAGCACGAGCTCGGGCTCTCCCGACGAAGCTTCCTCGAGGACGTAGGCACCCTTCTCCAGGTGGCTCTGGCCTTCGCGGGTCGCTGCCAGCGTTTCGATGCCCTGGCGGCTGAGCACGATTGCCGTCGGGCCGTGGGTGCGCGTGACCGCATGGCGCCAGGCTGCCATCGTCTCGTGCGCGTCCGCCGGTCGCACCACGCTCAGATTCGGGATGGCGCGCAGCGACAGCAGCTGGCTGATCGGCTGGTGCGTGGGCCCGTCTTCTCCCAACAGCACCGAGTCGTGGGTGAAGACGTAGATGGCGGGGAGGCCCATCAGTGCGGCAAGGCGGACCGCGGGGCGCATGTAGTCGGCGAAGATGAGGAACGTGCCGCCGTACGGTCGGAAGAGCCCGGACAGCGCCATGCCGTTGAGCACGGCGCCCATGGCGTGCTCGCGCACCCCGAAGCGGATGTGCCGCGACGGCGCGCCGGGCATGTAGTCGGCGACGTCGGCGAGCAACGTGTTGTTGGAGCCCGTCAGATCGGCCGAGCCACCCGTGAGGGGCACGTGGCGCTGCAGAGCCTGGAGCGCCATGCCGGACGCCTTGCGCGTGGCCACCTTCTCCGGCGTCTCGGCAAAAGCCGCCGTGAGCGCCTCCTGCCAGCCCGGGGCGGGCTCGCCCGCCTGTCGTCGCTCGAGCTCGGCGCTGGCGTCCGGGTTGGCGGCGGCCCAGGCTTTGCGGGTCTCCTGCCAGGTCGCACGGGCGGCGGCGCCGCAGGCCGCCCCGCCGCGAAAGCCCTCGTACGCCGCCTCGGGAACGTGGAACGCCGGCTCTTCGGGCCACCCGAGCGCGCGTTTCGTGGCCGCCGCCTCCTCCGCACCGAGCGCGGCGCCGTGGGAGGCCGCCGTGTCCTGCTTGTTCGGGCTGCCGTAGCCGATGTGCGTGCGCACGACGATGAGCGTCGGCTTGGACGTCTCTGCCGCCGCGGCCGCCATGGCCTCGTCGAGCGCCACGAGATCGTTGCCGTCGCTCACCGTGAGGGTGTGCCAGCCGTAGGCCGCGAATCGGGCCGCGACGTCCTCCGTGAAGCTCAGGTCGGTCGAGCCGTCGATCGTGATCTCGTTCGCGTCGTAGAGCACGTTGAGCTTGCCGAGCTGGAGGTGGCCCGCGAGCGACGCCGCCTCGGACGCGACGCCTTCCATCACGTCGCCGTCGCTCGCGATCACCCAGGTGCGGTAGTCGAAGAGCACGTGCTGGTCCGTGTTGAGCTCGTCTGCGAGCAGCGCTTCGGCCATCGCCATGCCGACGGCGGTGGAGATCCCCTGGCCGAGCGGTCCGGTCGTCGTCTCCACGCCGACGGTGTGCCCGTACTCGGGGTGACCCGGCGTCTTCGAGCCCGCCTGCCGGAAGTTCTTGAGCTCGTCGAGACCGAGGTCGTAGCCGGAGAGATGGAGCAGGCCGTACTGCAGTGCCGAGGCGTGGCCACAGGAGAGCACGAAGCGATCGCGGTTTTGCCACTCCGGGTCGGCCGGGTCGAACTTCAGGTGGCGTGAGAAGAGAACGTACGCAAGAGCCGCCTGGCCCATGGGCGCACCCGGGTGGCCGCAGCCCGCCGCCTCGACCATGTCGACGGCCAGAAACCGGAGGGCGTTGATCGACGCGTTGGCGGTCGCCTCGTCAAAGGGGGCAGGCGAAGGTGTGGAGCTCATGGGGGCCAACCTCGGGTCGCTGGCCTCGGCCCAGGGGCGTCCGAAGCCGATCGGGGATGTCTGTGGTGGCGGCAGTGTAGCGGGTTGCCGCGGCATCTGGCGACCCTCTTCCGGGGCGCCCCGAGAGGGCCGTCACGGCGGTTGCGGGGGTTGTCGAGAGCGGTGGCTGAGCCTTACAATTCGTCCTTCGCCGCGCGCCACCACTTGACCACTGGACGGTGGCCCGGACGGCGAGTGCGGAGAGGTGCTGGAGTGGTCGAACAGGGCTGCTTGCTAAGCAGTTGACCGGGGAAACCTGGTCCGGGGGTTCGAATCCCTCCCTCTCCGCCAAACGCCCGCAGGGCGTTCCTGCGGAGAGGGAGGGATTCGTCGGGCGCACTGTTTGTCGCCTGCGGCGACGCACAGTGCTTGGGGACGAATCCCCTGCGCACACGCGGTGCATCGTGGCCCCTGCGGTGAGGGAGGGATTCGTCGGGCGCACTGTTTGTCCCCTTCGGCGACGCACGGTGCTTGGGGACGAATCCCCTGCGCATACGCGGGACGCGGCCGACCTAGATCCTGGCGTCGACGATCTCGATCTGGTGTCGCGAGATCTCCTCGTCGTCGGGGGGTTGCCACATGTCGCTGGCCATCTCGAAGACCTGGTCGGGGACTTCCATCTGGAAGGTCGGGCCCTGATCGAGGTTGCGCGCCTGCACGCGGGCGCGGCGCACGTCGCGCGGTGCTTCGAGCACGCGCACGCGCAGGTCGTGCGGGGCCCGCGCGACGCGCGCGTAGAAGCGCTCCCGATCGGCGCGCTGGACCAGACCGAGCTCGAGAATGACGTCACTCCCGGCATCGAGGACGGACTGCGCGACGTCCCAGATCTGCTGGAGACAACGCTCCTTGCGCTCCCGGTACCACTCCAGGAAGTCCTCGTCCGGCCGGTCGGGCCGAAAGAGCGTCACCATCCAGGCGTCGAGGTTCAGAGCCGGGGCGCCGATCTCGCGTCCGAGCTGGCGCGCGAAGGTGGTCTTGCCCGCGCCGACGGGTCCTTCGATGAGATGAATGGTCGCCACGCGTGCCGTCCGACCGCCGTGGAGAGCTCCGGTCGGTCGAACGGATCCTATTCGCGCGGGGCCCTACGGCGGGCACCCCGTGAAGAACGACGTGTCGGACTCAGTGCGGAAGTTCGTGCTCGGTGGATTCGACTTCGTGAACACCTGGCCGGTGATGGTGTTGCGCACCTCCAGATTCACCTCGAGGTCCGTGAGGCCGCCGAGGAACACCCAGAAGCGCTGGTTGATCGCGCAGCCGTCGAGCACCTTCACGAAGATCTCGAGGTTCTGGGCGTTCAGGAACCATCCGTAGCCCGTGTCCGCGGTGAGAGCGACCATCTGCAGGGTGCGCGTCTCGCCCTGGGCGACCACCCTGCCGGTCACCGCGAAGCGGTTGTTCTCGAGGCACATCGTGGTGGCGTCGGCCGTGCAGGTTGCACCCGTCGCCGCCGCCTCGAGGCGGAGGTCGCGCGTGCCGGTCGGGCCGACGGGCGCCGTACGTGCGCTCAGCGCGAGCGCGACGCTCTCGGCGAGGGCGCTCCGGGCCTGGCCGAAGTCCCGTGTGGCCAGGTCGTGGAACGCGTGCGGCGCCGCCACGGTCTGTGCCACCTGCGCCGCCGGCTTCGCCGGGCAGCCGTCGAAGAAGGACGTGTTCGACTCGGTCTGGAAGTTGGTTCTCGCCGGGTTGCTCTTCGTGAAGACCTGGCCGGTGATCGTGTTGCGCACTTTCAGCTCGACCTGGAGGTCGGTGAGGCCACCGAGGAAGACCCAGAACTTGCGATTGATCGGGCAGCCGTCGAGCACCTTCACGAACACCTCGAGGTTCTGCGCATTGAGGAACCATCCGTAGCCGGTGTCTGCCGTGAGCCCGACCATCTGCAGGGTCCGCGTCTCGCCTTGGGCGACCACCGTGCCGGTGACCTCGAAGCGATCGTTCTCGAGGCACATCGTCGCGGCGTCCTGCACGCACGGTCCGACCTGGGGTGGGTCGCCGACCGTCACGGTGGTGGTGAGCGTTTCGCCGAAGCGCTGCCCCTCGCCCGCCATGCGCCAGTTGAAGGTGTAGCGCCCTTCGGTCGCGGGAGCGGTGCCGGTCACCTCGAACAGTACCGGCCGGCCTCTGAAAGCGCCCCCGTACTTCGCGGTCTCGACCGCGGCATCGTCGATCGGATGCTGGCCCGAGCCGAAGACGAAGGAATCGGTCGTGAACTGCTCGAGGCGGTAGGCGCGCCCACGGTTCCACTCCGCGGTGCCGGCGTTGCGCACGAGGAAGCGGAGCGTCAGAGGCTGTCCGGGCTCGACCTGCGCGGGCACGTCGTGCCAGAGGAACTCTGCGTCCCGGGGCGTGTCCTGGCGAAAGCGCGCCGCGCCGCGGGCGGTCGTGTCGATGTACTCGCGCGGGTTGCCCCCCGTCGACCAGGTGTCGTCGTTGCCGCTGTTGTTCTCCGGGCCGATCACCGGTGGATCGGTGACCGCGGCGTAGATGCCGGTGCCTTCGTCGTACTCGTTCCACGACTCGATGTAGGCGTGGAAGATCGCCCCGAGGCCGGGAGGGGAGCCGTCCGACTCGTTGACCAGCTCGTCCCATGCGTTTTCGTACGGCCCGCCGCCGTTCCGCGCGAGAAACAGGCCAGGATCTCGGATGTTCTGGTCCCAGTATCCGGCCTTCATCGTCGCCGAGCGCACTCCGACTCCGCCGAAGGCCGAGAAGTACTCCGTGTTCGAGAACTGGTGGATGCGCTCGTCCACCCAGGGAGGGGCGTTGTTCTCGGTGGCGATCATGTAGACGCCGCTGTCGAAGAGGGTCGGGTGTGAGCTGGCGAACGCCTGTCGGAGGCGGCTCTCGACGTCGTTGCGGCTGAGCTGATCCCGGTTCACCACCCAGGGCTCGAACATGTGCCACGTGTTGAGCGCGGCGCGACCGTCCACCTCGAGCAGGTAGCTGAGCGCGGCGGCGTCGTTCTCTGCGGCGAAGTACTGCTCGTACCAGCGCGCGTAGTGGTCGACGAATTCGTCCTTTCCGGCCACGGTCGAGAGATCGACCGAGCCGGCGGGGGAGAAGAGGGTGTCCCACGTGATGACGGTGTCGAGGAACGGTGCGGCGTAGGGAACGTCGTAGCCGTCGGCGCGCAGATCGGCGAGTGCACGGAAGAGCTCGACGCGCTCGCCCTCGAAGTCGGGCAGGAGGTGCACGTAGAGGACGTCGATCCCGGCGTCCATCACGTCCTTGATCTGCTCGCGCCAGAAGTCCGTCGTGCCGGTCCATGCGGCACGGCCTTCGAGCGGGCGCCAGGGTCCTTCGCGCTGGGAGCGGGGCTGTGCGTTGTACCAGTGGAAGAAGGAGGTGGCGACGTAGCGATCGGTCTTGGAGAAGCCACGCCCCAGCTCCTGGATCACGGGATAGGTGCGGTCGGGTCCGCCGAGACTCGGCTGCGCGATCAGCACGCGGTTGGCGCCACCGTCGTCGATCAGGCGGAAGGCGAGGTCGGCGGTCTGGCCGGTCGTCGCCGTGAACCCGGGCCCGCGGTAGAGCCGCCACTGGTCGTCCACCTCCACCTGGAACGACCCCGGCGTCTGACCCGTGAAGGTGCCACCCTGGAAGATGGGGATCGAAACCGAGACCATCTGCCGCCCGCCCGTGGTGCGCAGGTACACCTCGGCCTGATACGTGTGCCCGCTCTCGAGCCCGAACTGGAACCCTTCGTGGTCGAAGCCCGCGTCACCGGCCGTGTTCGTCACGTCGAGCAGGACGGCCCGCGTGGCGGGGCTGCTCTGGAAGAGCGCCCCGGGGGCGACGTTCTGCACGCTGGTCCGTGCGGCGCCTCCCGAGACGGCAAACGCGCGCCACAGCGTGGGGACGGTGCCGGTGGCACCCAAGGCCTGGCCCCGGGCGCCCAGGAAGTCGGCGTTGGGGACCCGGTTGAGGCCGGGAAAGGTGGGCTGCGCGACGGAGGGCGCAGCCACGGTCGAGGCACAGAGCGCGAGCGCGACGACGAGGTGAGCGGGGCGTGCGATGGCAAGGCGTGCGGGGTGGAGCATCTCGGGCCTCCCGGTTTCAAGCCTATGTGGAGTCGACATTTTCGGGGAAGGCGCAAAAGGGGCCCGGGAGGTGCCACGGCTCGTCCCGCCCGCGCAACAACTATTATGATTTTTCGTATATTTGCCCCATGACTCCCGCCGGTGCGCATCTCCCGGTCAAACCGGTCGACTTCCTGGTCCTCCTCTCCCTGGCGAAGGAGGAGCTCCACGGCTACGGGCTCGTGCGCGCCATCGAAGAGCTGTCGGAAGGCCAGGTACAGCTGGTGCCCACCAACCTCTATGCCGTGCTGCGGCGGCTCGAGTCGAGGGGTCTTCTGGCTCCGAGCGCGCGCCGGCCCGTGCCCGCGCGCGACGACCAGCGGCGGCGGTACTTCCGCATCACCGAGCTCGGCCGGAGCGTGATGCAGGCGGAGGCGGCCCGGCTTCGTCGGCTGCTGGGGCGAGGTGTGGAGCAGCGGCTCCTCGACGCCGATGGAGGAGGATCCTAGGTGCGCGGGCGGCCCGTCGTCTCTCTGTATCGCACCCTGCTCGGGCTGCTGCCGTCGCGGGTCGACTCCCAGGCGCGCGACGAGATGGCCGAGTGCCTGGTCGACATGTTGGACGCAGCCCATGCGCGGGGCCGCGCCGCGCAGGTCGTGCTGCTGGTGCGTGCCCTGGCCCGACTGCCGTTCGACCTGCTGCACGCCCACCTCGAGTGGTCGGGCCCCCGGCAACAGAAGACGCGAAAGGACACCATGAACAGCATCATCCAGGACTGGAAGCTCGCCGCCCGGGGTCTCACACGCAGCCCGGGCTTCGCCTGTCTCGCGGTGGCGTCCTTGGCCCTCGGGGTCGGCGCCAACGCCACCATCATGGGGATGGTGAACTCGACGCTCTGGACCAAGCTGCCGGTCCCCGAGCCGGACCGCATCGTGCGCATGTTCGAGACCAACGCCGTGGGGCACGGTCAGTTCTCGTACGCGAACTACCGCGACGTGCTGGAGCAGACGCAGGACACGCTCGACGGGCTTTTCCTCCACCGCCTCGAGCCGTTGGGCCTGCAGCTCGGAGACGAAGGGTCGAGTGTCGTCTACGGTGAGCTCGTCTCGGCCCCCTACTTCGACACGCTGCAGATCGCTCCGGAGGTGGGGCGCTTCTGGGAGGCCGGGGAGGTCGATCACGCCGGGGCCGCGCCCCGCGTCGTGATCTCCCACGACCTCTGGCAGCGCGCCTTTGGTGGCCGTCGGAGCCTGGTCGGTGAGACGGTGCGCCTGAGCGATCAGGAGTTTCAGGTGGTCGCCGTGGCAGGCCCCGAGTTCCACGGCACGAAGTACGGCCTGGCCATGGACGCCTGGGTTCCGGTGTGGGCGTGGGCCGAGGCGCAGCAGTGGACCGAAGGGTGGGAGACGCGGAGGGCGAGCAGCTCCTGGCGCGCCGTCGCCCGGATGCGGCGGGGGGAGACGATGGAGAGCACGGCGCTTTCGCTCGAGCCCGTGGCGGCCCGCCTCGAAGAGCTCGACCCGGAGGTCAATCGGGATCTGCGCCTCTCCCTGTTCAGCGAGCTGGACGGCTCGATCTCACCCCATGTCGCGGGTATCCCACGGCTCATCGGATGGGTTGCCCTCGCTGCGTCGTCGCTCGTGCTCCTCGTCGCCTGCGCCAACGTAGCGAGCCTCCTCTTCGCGCGCGCCACCGGGCGGAGCAAAGAGGTGGGGATCCGCTTTGCGCTCGGCTCCGGCCGCTGGCGTCTCGTGCGTCAGCTGCTCACGGAGAGCCTTCTGCTGGCCCTGCTCGGGGGTGCGGCTGGAATCGTCATGTCGCTGCTCACGTCACGGTGGCTCATGCCGCTCATGCCCGACCTGCCGTACCGCTTCGTGGTCGATCCCACGCCCGACACGCGCGTCGTGCTGCTGACGAGCGCCGTGGCGATGTTCTCCGCCCTGGTGTTCGGGCTTGCGCCCGCGCTCCAGGCTTCCGCGACGAAGCCCCTGCGCGCGCTCCGCGGAGGGTCGGCGCTGGGCGGGTCGCGCCCGCATCGCGGTCTGTCGGTGGTCGTGGTCGCGATGGTCTGCTTCTCGTTCGTGGCGGTGGTCATGACCGGGCTTTTTCTTCGGAGCCTGGACGAAGTGCAGCAGGTGGCACCTGGCTTCGAGCCCGCCGGGCGGGTGGTCTCCGACTACGACGTCGGCTTGGCGGGCGACCCGGACCTCGAGCCGGTGCAGTTCGCGGAGGAGGTTCTCGCTTCGCTGCAGAAGAGGTCGGACGTGCGCAAGGCTTCGATCTCGAGCGGCCTGCCGCTCGCCGACTGGTCGGAGAGCGACATGGTGTACGCCAACGACCGGGTCTACGACGAGGACGAGCCCGGCCTCACCTCGTGGCGCTCTTCGGTCACGCCCGGCTACTTCGAGACCCTCGGCACGCAGCTCGTGGCGGGCAGGGTCTTCCACGCGCTCGACGTCCAGGATAGCGAGCCGGTCGTCATCGTGAACGAGACCCTCGCAGCGAAGCTCTGGCCCGACCAGGACGCGCTCGGGCGCTCGATTCGCCACCAGCGTCTGCCGGGGGAGTGGTCCGCGCGCGTGGTGGGGATCGTTGCGGACGGCAAGTACAACTTCCTCAACGAGAAGCAGCAGCCGGCGCTGTTCCGGCCATGGGCCCAGAGCCCCCGCACCCGCGGCGTGGTGGTGGCCGACGCGACCAGCCAGGCCGCCCAGATGCTGCCGGCGCTGCCCGAGCTCGTGGGCCAGATCGACGACCGCGTGCCCATCCTGACCACCCGCACCCTGGAGGATCACCTCCACGGCTCGCTCTGGCTCTTCCGCCTCGCCGCCAGCCTCGCGGGCGTGCTCGGCCTGCTCGCCCTGGGCCTCGCCGCAGCGGGTCTCTACGGAGTGATGGCCTACGCCGTCTCGCAGCGCCGCTTCGAGCTGGGCATCCGCGCCGCCATCGGTGCGACGAACCGCAACATCCTGCAGCTCGTCCTCCGCCGCGGCCTCCGCCTCGCCGGCGTGGGCCTGGCTCTCGGCGTCGCGCTTGCGCTCGCGCTGGGCTCGGCAATGGCGAACATCCTGTTCGGCGTCTCCCCGCGCGACCCGCTGACGTTGCTGCTCGGCCTACTCACACTCCTCGGCGTGGCCTTCCTGGCGTCCTTCGTTCCCGCACTCAGGGTCTCGAGGAGGAGCCCGATCGAGTCGTTGAGGCCTTCGGACTGAGCAAGAGCGGACTAGAGAGGAGCGGATGCGCACTCATCGGATGCTGGAGCTTCCGGGAGCGTAGAGATTGGTGAACGGCGAGCTTGCTCACGCGGCGGCGACAGTTGGTCTTCGTCTCGCCGATCGAGCCTTCGGGCGGCCACTGACTTAGTCACAAGGCGGACGCGGGAGCCGTGAGCCACTACCGCCGTCGACTAGCGACAGGCCGAGATGCTCACTGGCAGTGTATTGCTCTTCGCCAATACAGGCCTCATCTCTGCGACTCTCTCTCGAACCGAAGTCTCGGTTGTGGTGCGGCGCTCGAGTGCGGCGAGCCCAGCGTCGAGCCCGGTAGCTTCCAGTTGGCAACCTCCGAGATACAAGAGGGAAACGACACGGAGCAGGTCGTCCGAGTCCGGATCTCCCGGGCTCGGAACCTCTAGCATCGCTGCGATCTTCTCCGCTGCCTCAATGCCGTGGTCTGCGATCGGTTCTAGTGGGAGGTACCCCAGTCCAAAGCTGGACCGATACTCCACCAGAGCGGCTAGCTTGGAGTCGAGCGGCAGATCCTCGTAGTCGTCAGGCAGCCTGGCACAAGCGAAGACAGACAGAGACAACGTCGCTATACCTAGCAACATCCAGTGCCGAACGACCCAGGCGGACTTGGGGAGCATCAGAGGAAAAAACGCTCACTTGTGTGGGGCGCGGAACCGATGTGCGCCTGCGGTTGCGACGAGAATCAACGCCGCGCCCAAACTACCAAGGCGATCGTGGGATTCGTAGTCCGTCTCGGCGCCTCGGGCGCCGAAACGAAACCGAGAGCCCTGCGTCCTAGCCGGGGTAAGCGGGAGCGAAGCGATCGCGTGGGGAATTCGTCCTCAGGCTCGGCGCCTCCGGCGCCGTGCCGAGAGCGAGATCCTGCGTCCCAACCAGCGCCGAGCGCCAGCGAGAAGCTGGTTGGGACGCAGGAATTCGAACAAGCGGTCTGACTGGAATCCAGGTTCCCAGGAGTTCTGCGGCCAACGACCTGATTCGACTGCGTTTGCAGGGCGAATCGGTCTTCGCTCCTTTGCGCTTGTCTTCCGCGACTCGGTCGATTGTGTCTAGCTCCGTCCCCGACGTCCCCGACGTCCCCGACGTCCCCGACGTCCCCGACGTCGCGGCGACCCGTGGCCTCAGCCGGTCCGGCCCAACAGCTCCTGTGCTTGGAAGAGTCTGGATTGCAGCTCGCCGCAGATCGCGCCGTGCGAAGGGCGAGAGCGAACGAACCTAGTCGGCGGCCAGGCAGCGGTAGGTCTCGGTGATGAGGGCACCGGCGCGCTCGTCAAACATGATCTGGTTCCCCATCTGGTTCATCGCATAGCCACAGCAGAGGCGCGCCTGTGGGTCGACCACCGCAAGAGACCCACCCAGTCCGCCCCACGCCATCGTGTTCGGATTGGGGGACAGAGTGAAGGTCTCGTTGGGCAACGCGTAGCCAAAACCGAAGCGGAGCGGCACTCCCAAGACTCGGTCGACACCCTCGACCAGGGTCTCGCTCGCGAGCCGACAGGTGTCCTCGTCGAACAACCTAGTGCCAAAAGCCGCACCCCCATTTGCAAGGGCAGTCTGTGCTTTGACGATCGAACGAGCGTTGCCGTGCCCGTTGGCGGCGGGAATCTCAGCCTGGCGCCACTCGGCGGTCTTGGTCTCCAGAAGACTTCGCCTGGTCTCTTCCATCGCGGTCGCGGGATCTGGCTTCGGAGCCAGTGACTCGATGGCTTCGTTTGTCGTCGCTGGGTCGGCGAGCCACGGGAACGGCTCGGTGGGTGGCACCAGTTCCGCAATGCGATCGAAGTCCTTGGGGTCGACACCGATGTGGAAGTCTGCACCGGTCTTGGAGTCCACCCCCACCTCTTCACGGAGATACGTTCCGATCGTCCGACCTGTGATTCGGCGGACGACTTCACCGATGAGGTACCCCTGTGTGATGCCGTGGTAGCCGCTCTGGGTACCCGGCTCCCAGGAGGGAGTCTGTGCAGCGAGGTTTCGGCAGCTGAGATCCCAATCCAGGAGCCCATTCGGCGGAAACGGCTCAGCGAATCCCGGCAATCCGGCAGAGTGACTCAGAGCGTGCCAAACCAGCACATCTGATCCTCTGAACTCTGGCCAATAGTCACGAACCGGCGCGTTGATGTCGAGCTGCCCTCTCTGCACGAGCAGCAAGGCGCAAATGAAGGTCAGGGTCTTGGAGGTCGAGTAGACAGGAACGATCGTGTCTTCCTCCCACGGCTTCGTGCATGCCGCGTCTCTGTGCCCTCGCCAGATGTCGACGACATACCTCGCCGTCCAACGTCACGGCGTAGGAAGCGCCGACCTCCCCGAACTCGTCGAAGTTGGCCTCGAACCGGCTCTGAACGGCCGCGAATCGTTCGTCGCAACGTCCCTTTGTCTCCACTGTGTCTCTCCTTGCGCCCGCAGTGTCGGCGACATTCTGAAGGCCTCGAGTCACTGTCCAATGCAGAAGGGAGCGAAACGCTACCTCAACCAGCACAGGTGGCAGGTTCAGATCCTGGGTGTAGAGGGGCAACGACTCCTGGCGCGAAAGCGAGTGCACGTAGCGGGGCTTGGTCGACTGCGCACCGCAGTTCTCTTCGACTTGGTATCGCGCGGGTGGGTCGAAATCACGGCGAACGATCCGCAGGACCTTCGCCGAGACGGGACGGCTGCGCTCGCTTGACGTTGAGGCGAGGCCGAGCTCCCAGCGTCCTGATCGGCGGTGAGCGGGAGCGGAAGCGACCGCGGAGGATTCGTCCTCAGGCTCGGCGCCTGCGGCGGGTTGAGGAAACCGAAAGTCTTGCGTCCGACCGGCGGCGAGCGGAAGCGAAGCGACCGCGGGATTCGTCCTCAGGCTCGGCGCCTCGGGCGCCGAAACGAAACCGAGAGCCCTGCGTCCCAGCTGCGGCGAGCGGAAGCGAAGCGACCGCGGGATTCGTCCTCAGGCTCAGCGCCTCGGGCGCCGAAACGAAACCGAGAGCCCTGCGTCCCAGCTGCGGCTTCGTCCTCAGGCTCAGCGCCTCGGGCGCCGAAACGAAACCGAGAGCCCTGCGTCCCAGCTGCGGCGAGCGGAAGCGAAGCGACCGCGGGATTCGTCCTCAGGCTCGGCGCCTCCGGCGCCGTGCCGAGAGCGAGAGCCCTGCGTCCCAACCAGCGCCGAGCGCCAGCGAGAAGCTGGTTGGGACGCAGGGAGTCGAACAAGCGGTCTGATTAGAATCCAGGTTCCTCAGGAGTTCTGCGGCCAACTGCCTGATTCGACTGCGTTTGCAGGGCGATTCGGTCTTCGCTCCTTTGCGCTTGTCTTCCGCTGTTTTCGTCCGTTTTCGCGGCATGTGTCACTCGTTTGTGTCACTCGCTCGCGCGATCCTTCGCAAGCTGCCGATCCCCAGTTCGGGCCGGTTTGCGTGGGAGAAGCGGGGCGGATGAATGGGCTCCGAACAGCACTCTCCGCATTCCTCCTTTTTCGTTTCTTGTTTCCGACGCGGATTACCCCGGAAACAAGAACAAGAACCAAGAGTCACCGCGCTTGCCGGCCTGCTCTTGCTAACTCCTGATCGCCGATCACGATCTCGACTGCGGGAACGAGGAGCCCGGCTGCGTCGAGCGCTCTGTGCACTTTGACCCATGCGCGTTCGTTCGTTGCGACGACTACGACCCGCGTGCAACCAGACAGAAGGTCTTGGCGAACGTTTTGAACAACGTCGCTGAGCCCCGTTTCGACTTCGATCGCAATTCTCTCCGATAGTCCTACCGCGAGAACATCCATGCGGCCTTGCGCCCGGGGCGCTTCGATCGTGACGGCGTAGCCGAGTTCCTCGTAGCGATGGGAGTAGAGTCGCTTCAGATACTCGTGGCCAATGGACTCCGGTGGCGTGCGGTGCGACTTGGCACGAAGAAGGGTCCTTCGCGTTCTTCCGGTTGCCACTGACTCTTCGTCCAAAAGGCGAAGCGCCACGAGTTTGTCCTTGAGTCGGCTGCCTTTGTCTGCGCTCATGCCGAGACGCCGGTAGCGGGCATCGACCCCGTCGTTTGGATGGGTTTCGACGTCTTCCATGAAGCGTCTGGCGTCTTCTTCCATGGCCTCATCTGGAGCCCGAGAGCGCGCGAGAGCGTCGATTCCGAGGTTCTCCGGTGCTCTCGTGGTCGAGAGTGTCTGAGGTCGCGGTGGACGGCGTGCTAGGTCGCTATCGGTGATGGCTCCTTTGGTCACCTTGCGGTGCGGGAGGTCGATGAGGAAGGGCTTTCTCCAGCGGTCTTGGAGCTTCACGATCGCGCGCCCGACGGGCAGGAGGCTCAGGTGGCGAGCGTCAGTTGCCTTCATGAGGGAGAGCTCTGCGGCGCGCCTGATGTCCTTGGGGTCCTTGAGGTTGAGGCACAGGCTCGTGTAGGTATTGCCGA
The DNA here is from genome assembly GCA_965223385.1 of Candidatus Multivoraceae bacterium. Lineage (GTDB taxonomy): Bacteria > Acidobacteriota > Thermoanaerobaculia > Multivoradales > Multivoraceae > JBCCLJ01. The sequence continues at coordinate 936,992 of CBDCWR010000007.1, forward strand.
GGGCGGCGCTCGAGATGAGGTGCGGGTGTTGGTCGATGACGACGATTGCAATGCCGATTTCTCGGCACTGGCGTAGTAGCGCTTCCATGACCGTCTCGTTTTGGTTGCGGTGCTGGTAGAGGACGTGGTGTGCCTCTTCGATGAAGACCACCAGCCCAAGCTGTTCTCTAGCGGGGTGCGGCAGCCTGGCGTAGTAGAGCCAAAGGCACAGGACTGGCAGAAGGAACTTCCGGTTCGATGGCGAAAGCCCATCCAGCTCGATGACGGTCTGCCCTCGGAGAAGTTGGTTGACGAAGCGCTCTTGTTCCTGGTGCGTTGTGGTTTGGGTCATCAGGCAGACAGTCTCGACCGCTCGGATGGCCGAGGTCTTCCACCCCCGAACGCGCTCCTTCTCCGGCACGGCTCGAATCCCATCAAGAAGAGCCCGGGCCGTAGGAACTCTGTCCTCGTTGAATTCGGCGAGGAGAGCCTTCTGCAGGAGGCTCCGAGCGCCGTCGCCAAGCGTGTATGAGTCGCAGAGAACGTCCACAACGAGGTTCATGAACACTCGCGGCTCGAGGCCGGGAGGAGGTGCAAACGGGTTGAACGGGAAACGGCAGACGTCGCGGCCAGGTGTGTGGATCTTGACCTGCGGTAGCTGCGGGAGCAGGTGCCGAGCGGTTCGCTTCCAATCGAGAAAGACAAACGGCGTCCGCCGATTGGCCAACTGCAGCAAGAGGTGGAAGGCGGCGTTGGTTTTGCCGGCTCCGGACCGGCCGAAGATTGCGAGGTTCTGCAAGAGTTCAGATTCGCTGATTCCGGCCGGCCACCTCGGAGTGTCGTAGCGGACGGTACCGAGGTTCAGTTCGCCGGCCACGCGTCGCTTCGGTGGCAGGGATAGAAGAAGTTGGCGCGGATCTGCGAGCTGGCTGTGTGCCACAGCGGCGATCTGCCGAGCTATGAGGCTTCGCGTTCGTGCGTCGGTCGTGTCGAGCAGTCTCTGCCAGCGCCTGACTCGCTCCGGCATGATGGGTTCGAGTTTTTCGAGGAACTCATCAGTGCTCTTCATGAGGCGCCACCTGCTCGTATCGCTGGACGAGCTCGAGAAGCTCCTGTTCGACCTGCCTGAGCGCCTGATGCTGTTCAACCGCAAGGCGCCGGCGTTCGTGCTCGAGCGTCAGTCGCCTGGCCTTGAGTGTGGCTTCGTAGGAGGTGTAGCCATGAAAGAGCCTCTCTACGCGATCGAGATCAGCGCTGATTCGGAGCTCGTCTTCGAGAAGCGCGTTGCGGATCTGTGCGTGCAGCCGACGGACGTGCTCGAGTCGCTCAAGAGCGAGCTCGATCTCTTGGGCGATCGCGAAATGAAGCCCGCTTGCGGACTGTCGTCTGCCTTTGGTGTCGCTGACGATGCGTCGCGCTCGTCGTTCAACGACTTCGGCGACGCGGTTCTTGGTGATGGACATCGGAACCTATTGGTGTCGCGCCTCGCCCTGAAGAATCAGTCGTTGAAGTTCGAGCCCAGTGCGCGTCAGCCGGTAGATGGGGTGCGATCGCCGCGGATCTTCGACCTTCTCCACGACGTTCTTGTGCAGCAGCTCTTTGACGACATCGCGAACGTTGTTGGCGCTCATCCTGAGTCCGCTGTCCAGGTAGCGGGCTCGCCGTTTGATTGCGGCGGGAGAGCGGTGTTCGTCGAGGGCGGTGACCACGGCGCGACGCTGGCTGAAGCAGAGCCACCCGTAGAGCTCCCAGTCCACTTCGGCAGGGGTTGGCTTCGATGCGTCGATGTAGACGCGGCTCCTGCGAGCCCCGGGATTCAGGCATCTGATGCTGCCGCGCTTGCGTAGCGATCGGAGAACGGAATCCGTTCGCTCGAGCGTGATGCCGAGCTTCCTGGACACCTGGCGTACCGTTAAGGGGCGTACCAAGTAGGTCAGGGCCTCAGAGGTCAGTTCAGGATGAGGTGGGTTGGGAGAGCTCTCGCTAGGTTGCATCTGGTCCGCAGGTCCGCCGGCGGGTTCGGTTCCTCTGTGCTCGCGCGCTTAGCTGGCACGTGCACGCTGTAGACGGCTAGCTCGCACCCTTCTTGTACTTTGAACCGGCTTGCCCGTCACGTGCCGATATGCGTTCAGTGGTTGGGTGCTGTGCGCTGGCGAAGAAATCGTGGGTGGGCACTTTGGCCCGAGGCCGCTGCAGCCGAACGCGTGCAAGAGGGGAATCAGTTCCAGTTGAAAAAGACTCCTACTTTCGTCACCACTTCGTGACCAAAGTCGGGGTGAGCCGGGTTGGTCAGTTCAAAGAAGATGAATACCTCGGGGTTCAGTTCGGGGATGAAGCGATGTGTCCTCTGTAGGAGGAAGCTTGAGCTCGGTGTCGACGTGTGGGCCGGACAGCAGGGCGTCCTCGGACCTAGAGGGTTCGTGCCGCTGGACGACCCTTTGGTGTTCTGCTCCGAGGAGTGCGTGTCTCGCCACTTCAACGGCGCGGAGGAGATGCGTTCGCGGCTACCGTAGGAGTCTCGCGTCGGAGTCTCCGGTCTGAAGCCGCGGGTCGGCGTTTCCCGTCTTGCCTCGTTGGTGCACTTCTCGTTCGAGTAGGGGGCCGATCTGGCCTGCGATGTTTCCGCGAGGAGTTGCGTTGGGGGGCTTTGCTGAGGCCAGCGGGCCTTCTTGGTGGGTTGCCATGAGTGTCTGGAGGAGCCGTTCGTTCATGGTTTGTTGTAGGAGGTTGAGCAGGCCGTTGAGCTCGGTTGTCGGTGCTTGGTTGTCGGGGGTGAGGTCGGCTTCGGTGATGGTGTCGCGCATGCCGAGGAAGCAGGTGTAGTACTCGATCATGCTGCTTCGTTTCCAGCCGAAGCGGTACTTGAAGCCGGTTTCTGACTTGTATCTGCGGAGCCAGTAGCAGGCGCTGGAGTGGCGGAAGTCGTAGAGGGTGAGCTGGTCGTAGCGCTTGCCACCGGGGCTGCGTTGTGTGCCGAGGACTCGGCCGCCGAGTCGCTTGAGGTACTTGTTGGCGGTTGCGGGGTGGAAGGTGAAGAGGTAGTCGGAAGGTTTGAGCTGGTGTTCGCGGAGGTGTTCCTTGAGGAGGTCGGTGCAGCGCATGAGTTTGATGGTGCGGCCGAAGGTCTTGCTGGCGTCTTCGCTGATGCGGAGGCTCTGGTCTGCCGGGTTGAAGTCGTCGACGCGGACGTTGAGGAGTTCTGTTGGTGCGCGCATGCCGGTGTCGAAGAGGAACTGCATGAGCACGCGGTACTTGAAGTTGGCGTGTCGGCAGAGCTTCTCGAGGTCTTCTTCGGTGATCAGGACCCACGGGGCCTTTTCGGAGCGGTAGTCGAGGTCCTGGCAGATGTCGAGGACTGCGTGGCCGCGTTTGCGCTGGACCTTCATGTGCCAGTGCCAGAACGTCTTGAAGACGTTGACGTAGTCGCCGACGCTGCGGTAGCGCTTGCCGTCGCGTCGAAGGATCGTGCCACTGCGCATGCCGCCGAAGAATTCATGGAGCGCTTCTTCGTCGACCAGGGTGAGGTCGGCGACGTTCCATCGCTCTTGAAGAGCTCGGGCAGCGAAGACGAGCCTTTGGGCAAGTGTCCTGAGTCGGATGTAGCTTCTGCCGCCCTTCTTGGTGCCCGTTGCTGTGTTGCGTCCGATCTCCATGTCTCGCAGGAAGGCCAGAATGTGCCTGGAGTTGGCGGTCGTGAGTCCGTCGATACCTTCGGCATTGCGGCTGCGCCAGTTCAGGTACTTCTGCTCGTGGTTCCATGGGTCGCGTCGCATTGTGTTTCGTGTCCTCCTCCGGTTCGACTGGGCTCGCTGGCGTTCTTCAGGATTGGCCTGAATTCCCCGTTGACGTTGCTTCAACAGGGCCATTGAGCGAAGCATGTGCGCGGCTTCGGCTCATCCGGTCCACTTTGTGGGATTCGATTTCTCGACGAGAACACTGGCTACCTAGTGCCCCGAATCCCATGGATTCGGACACATTGGGTAGATGCCCCCGCCGGACTCCTTGTCGTACTGGTAGTCCAGTTGGACTTCACCTATGGCGGAATCGATTGGAGGAAAGCGGAGCTACTACTTATGTCTTTCGGTGCCCCGAATTGACGGTCGTGACGCGGCGGCGAACAGAGGATTGGCCTCAGCTGAAAGCAGCGACTAGGCGCTCGAATCCGTCGCTAGCTGTGCTCGTGAGCTGGCCGCAGCCTCTGTTGGTATGCAACTGGCCCCTAGCCGTCTGTGGCCGAACGCGAGAAGCCTACTGCTGCGCCCGATGGTGGCATTGGCGCCTCTCCATCTTGCTTTGCGTCGATCGGATCGGCTCAGGACGAGGCCAACGAGAGTTGACCGAGGGGAGCTGAGGAGACTCGTATCGCAGCGCCCTCGCCAAGACCGTTTTCTTGGTCTGCAAGACGGGAGTGATTCGCCCTCGCGCGCCGTGGCGGCTTGCCGAGGCTGCCGAATGCGCCCTGCAAGTCCCTTTTTTGAGGTGACCGGACGATCCGGTTACATGACTGTCTGGTCAGTCTTTGATACGATCGGGTCATGCTGTTCACCGTAGGTGGTTTGGTTACGGCGGTGCTCGCTCTTGGGCCCGCTGGTGCTAGCGAGGGGCATCCGGATGATCGGCACTGGACCGTTTGGCGGGTGCTGGAGAAAGATCCGTTTGCCGAGCGATTGGAACAGTACGCTGAGGCGCAGGCTCGTGAAGTGAGTCCACGCCTTCGCGTACCACACGCATTCCAGTTCACGGACCGCATCATTGAAAGCGGAATCACCTATCGACACGAGATCGTGGACGATGCCGGTAGGGACCTCAAGATGGTCCACTATGACCACGGCAATGGGATGACCACTGCCGACATCGACAACGACGGACTTCAGGATCTCTACTTCGTCAACCAGCTCGGGAACAACGCACTCTGGCGAAATCTGGGGAGCGGTCGGTTCGAGGACTACACGCTCAAGGCAGGCGTCTCGATCCCCGGGCGCATCGGCGTAAGCGCCTCGTTCGGCGACCTTGACAACGACGGGGACTCCGATCTGTACGTCACGACTGTCCGCGGCGGAAACGTCCTGTTCGAGAACCTGGGCGACGGCTCATTCCGCGAGCGGACCTCAGAGTCAGGCCTGGGCTATGTAGGCCACTCCTCTGCCGCATCGTTGTTCGACTACGACAATGACGGCGATCTCGATGTGCTCCTCGTCAACGTCGGCGACTACACAACGAACCGACGAGGCAGAGGTGGCTACTTCATAGGCCGCCCAGACGGCTTCTCAGGCCACCTCCATGCCGACCGAGCAGAGCGTAGCCGCATCTACGAGAATCTCGGGAACCTTTGCTTCCAGGACGTCTCAGACGACCTAGGGTTCAACGACGCCAGCTGGTCCGGCGACGCGCTCATCGTCGACCTGAACCATGATCGCTACCCGGACGTCTACCTGCTCAATATGCAAGGCGACGATCACTACTACGAGAACCTCCGTGGACGCGGCTTTCAGGAGAGAACCGACTCCCTATTCCCGAAGACCCCGTGGGGCGCAATGGGCGCCATTCACCTCGACCACGACAACGATGGCTTCCTCGACATCTTCGTCACCGACATGCACTCGGACATGGTCGAAGAAGTGGGCCCGGAGCGAGAACACCTGAAGTCGAAGAAGAACCCCAACGACAGCTATCTGCAGGGAAGCTACAACAACATCTGGGGCAATGCCTTCTATGCGAACCTCGGTGCAAGCCGGTTCATAGAGCAGAGCAACCAGCTAGGCGTCGAGAACTACTGGCCTTGGGGCGCCAGTGCAGGCGACCTGAACGCCGATGGTTGGGAAGACCTCTTCGTCACCGCGAGCATGAACTTCCCCTTCCGCTACGGTCGCAACTCGCTCTTCCTCAACAACGCGGGTGAGGGCTTTCTGCCGGCGGAATTCATCCTTGGAGTCGAACCGAGGAAGAATGGCGAAACGCACACACCCTGGTTTCGTCTCGACTGCCTCGAAGCAGACAAGGCCCATCAGATCTGCCAGCGCCGAGCTCCGGGAAGATGGGAGATCTGGGCAGCGCTCGGGAGTCGGTCATCGGTCCTTCTCGATATCGAAGGCGACGGCGATCTCGATATCGTCACCCATGACTTCAACTCGTCTCCTCAGATACTCGTGAGCGACCTAGCAGACCAAGGCGCCGCATCGTCGTTAGTAATCGAGCTCCGCGGTACGCGTAGCAACCGAGATGGGCTTGGCACAAGCCTTCGCGTTCAAGTAGGAGGCCGTGCGATCCACAAGACCTACAACGGCAAGAGCGGCTACTTATCCCAAGGAGTCTTTCCGACGTTTGTCGGCCTCGGAGACCGAGACAACGCGGACAAGATAACTGTGACTTGGCCATCAGGATGTACCCAGGTCGTCCCGGGTCCTCACATGAGTGGCAGCCGAGTCTCGATCGAAGAGGAGTGCGCCCCGGGCTCGTAGCCCTTCGAAACTCCTCCTTCCACCGACGCACCGGTGGCCCCGCTCATTGAGGGGTTTGGAAGCGCGTTTCGGGCACGCCCGCCCCGCCTAAAAGAGGAAGCTGGAGGCTCCTGTGCGGGGTGAGGCCGAGCCGCTCGGTGAACCTGTCTCCGTTTCTCCGTTGGGGACGATCAACCGGGAGGGTCGAGCACAGTCTGATCGGGCCATCTACGCTTGTCGCCGATGGATGGGACTTCGCCGGCGTGCCAGGTCTCATCCTCTCGTTTGCAGATCGCCTTAGCCACGGGATTCGGCGTTTCACTGGGGACGCCGAGCCCCAGGCACAGGCAGTAGTAGGGATTCAGCCAGCGCAAGATTCTCACGAGCTTCCTTGCTCTCAGGGTCCAGGTCCAGAGCTCGCTGGAACGCGCCAGCAGCCTCGCGCACACTACCCGACCGCGCTAGAGCCACACCAAGCTGGTTGTGACCGTCCGACCATTCAGGTCGTTGCTCGACAACCCTCTGAAGGTGCAGCACCGCTTCGGTATGGCGCCCGATCGCGCCCAGAGCCATTCCTCGATGATAGTGGGCGAGAGTCAAGCCCGGCTTCTCCTCCACAGCCCTCGCCAAAGGTTCCAGGGCTAGCCTGGGATTTCCTGCGTTCAACTCCAGTAGCCCGAGGTTGGCATTGCCCTCGGGATGATCAGGCTCGACCTCGAGGAGCCGGCGAAGGTACCTGAGCGCTTCTTTGGGGCGCTCGACTCTCGTGTAGTAGACGCCCAAGTTGTAGAGAGCGTCAGCGAAGGTCGGGTCCAGTTCGAGCGCCTGATGAAAGTGATTCGCGCCTGTTGTTAAGTCGCCGCGCATAACGAGCAGAACGCCGAGCGAGTTATGACTCCGTGGATTGCCCGGCTCGTCGTTGATTCGACTGCGCCACCCGGCAATATCCGACAGCAATCGCTGGCGCACGTAATCTTGCCTAAGGGAATCGCGCTCTCCCCGCGAGGCGGGCAGTACCTGAATCCATACGACCGCCATCTCGTCCGATGAATGCGGGCCGAAGCGGACGGTTCTCGGTGGGATGCTGGGGTTTCTCGGATTCTGATCCGAGTTGTCAAACGACAAACGCGTGGACAGCATCGTCCCCTGTGGCAGGCGAATCGGCTCGCGGAACTCGTAGATGTCCTGCCAGTTGAAATCCCACTCCTTGATTCTCAGCAACCATCGCGTCGTGCCGTCGGGTAACTTCGCGACGCACTCAACCGACTTTCCGAGATAGTGGGCATGGGGGTAGATGGCGAGGGCGACGACGTCCACCGGCAGGCGATAGCTATCAACAACCAAGTAGTCTTCCTCGCCTGGTGGGATCTGCATGTCGATGCCCCCAGCCAACTGGACAACGAAGGGTTGGTTCGCCGGTCCGTTCTCCGTGAAGTAGAGCCCTACTCCCACCTGAACTGCCTCGGGTTTCCCGCTCGGCAGCATGTGCATCTCGACAATGAGATCGGTTCCCGGTGCGAGTCGCCACGGGAGTCCGGCGTACCCAACCCGCGGGTCGCGACCTGGAGTCCAGCCTAGGAGTTGGCCGTCCGGCATCTCCCCCAGGAGGTCCGAGTCCATACCGGAGAATCCGGGACTCCCTTCGCGAAGCGCCGCTCTCTGTGCGTTCCCAAAGCGATCGAGTCGAAGTGTTGCATGATGGACCAGCCGCTTGTCCGGGATTCGAAACTCGACCGCCTCCACCCATCGACCACTCGAGAGGTTTGTTGGAAGAACGAAGCTGCGAAAGATGTCGTTACCGTCCGCCGGCAGTGAGAATGCCTCTGGCATGCTCACGATCAGATCTGGTTCTCGCTTGGGTTTCCTCTGGACTCCTTCAGTCTCTGTTAGGACGGGGACGGATCCCTCTTTACGCCCTCCGCGGATCCACTGTCGCCATACCTGGGCCGCAGCGTCCGGCAACCTCCTTGCGTTCTTGAACTCACCAAAGCCGAACGCTGGTAGCCAGGGCGGCATGTAGCCGGACTCAATCGCGGCCGAGATGGTCTGAGTGCGGCTCCGCGCCTGGCTAAACGTGTCGAGGGGAAACGGCGCAGAACCTCCTTGGCGATGACACGGAGCGCAGTGTCTCCGCAGCATGGGGTAGACGTGCTCCCAGAAGGTTGGGTGCTCCTCTGAGCTCGACACGCCAATCGCTGTTGGTGCCTGGCTGCCCGAGGCTGCCGACTCCGCCAGAGCAAGCGCGAGTGCCAGGCTCAAGTAGTACAGGGAACGACCCCGCGCCAGTCTCCGACCTGCACCTTGTACTTCAATGCGGCTCCTAGGACCGGACTCAGTTGCATCCGAATTCCCGACCCCGAGACCCCTCCCTACGGAGCTGGCCGTATAGAGCATCAGTCTGAACTCACAATCTCTAGGTGACAACCCACTGCGCTTGTGCGCCTGAACTGGGGGCTCCGCCCTTCCTCGATTTCACGCAGGACGTTAAGGAGGTCCTGACTGGTGACCTTGCTGCGCCTTAGGCCGAGTTGGGGATACCGATCGTCGATACGTCCCTGATAGACAAGTACGTTGTTCCGGTCGAAGACCGCAACCTCCGAGCTCACGCGGGCACCAATCGTCGATGTCAGCGCCCCATTTCGGTCGACGATCGAGCGCAGCCCGGGGTAGTACGAATCTCGATGCTGGGGCACCTGACTCTGCGACTCGCTGGGTTCGACGTAGACCACCACGAGCTCCACAGCACGGTCGAACTGCGAGGCGATTCGTAGCAACCCCGGAGCATACCGTTGGGAAACCGGGCAGTCGGCCCGAACGAAGACCAAAACCAGGGCTTTCCCCTCTGACAAGGCCGCGATGGATTGAACTCGACCCAACGCTGTCGTGACGTTCTTGGGGGCAGCCTGCTGCACTCCCAACGCGCTCGCCGGAGCACTTGCGAGCGCAAGCATGAGAGCGAAATCAAACGCGACGGCAAGTGCTCTTCCTAGAGACAGGTTCCTGTCGGTGCGCGAACCCGGAGTCATCTGCATCCTCCCGGAGATCATGCCCGTGGCGCCAACAAGAAGGCGTGTGTGATGGCCAAGCGCCTTCGGGGTCAACTGCACTCCCTTTCGTGGAGCGTATCAGAACCGACTGATCAGTCAACTGACTAGCCGGTCATTCTAGCTGTTGCTGCCTGAACGGCTGATCCACGCGACGAGACAGCCGACTGTCGAGTGGTACCATCCGCCCTGACTCCCCCGCAGTCCCTTAGGCTTCGTTCGATCCTCGTCGGGTCCGGGAAACTGGTATTCCTTGGAGTATCTGACCAGACAAGAAGGAAGTGACTGGGCCCATGAAGAAGGAGATAGCCACGCCGCCAGTCACCAAACAAGATGTTGTTCAGGAGTTCCGCCTCAAGACCATTCGTGAGGCGGCGGCTAGCGTCGTTGCGACGCGCGGCCTCGCCGGGGCCACCATCGACGCCATTGCGAAGAAGGCCGGAGTCGCCAAAGGCACGATCTACCTGTACTTCAACAGTCGAGAAGAGCTTCTCAGCAGCACGACCGAGCTACTCTTCGAACAGGTTCGAGAACGTCTCCAGGGGGTTTTCGACCTCGACGCTGGAGATCCTCGCCGGTGGATTGAGAGCCTGCTAGCAACCCTGCTTCAGTACTTTGACGAGTACCGGGACTTCCTCAGGCTCTTCTACGAAGTCCGGGCTGGCAACGTCGACCCGCTGGGCGCGCGGACAAAACGTCGGCAGCATCCAGAGTACCTTGCCTACATCGAAGCGATGGCAGACTACCTAGAAAGGGCGATGGAACAGGGCTCTATTCGGACGATGAACAGTCGCCGCCTCGCTTTCGTCGTCAGCGAGGCCATCAGCGCGATCATCTTTCAGCGGCTCCTCGATGCCAAGCCAGTACCTCTCGAAGATGATGTCGACCTCGTCGTCTCAGTACTCCTCGACGGCCTTACGCCGCGCGAGCCCTGACTGCCAGACAAGACCGCTAGGACGCAGCGTCGCCTACCTTTCCAACCGAGGCCTTGGCCGCGAGCCTCGACTGCCCGCGGCCCGGGTCGATCCGAGACGCCATACGTCGGATCCACTTACCGGTGGTGGCCAGTAGCGAGTAGAAGGTCGGAATCACCAGCAACGTCAGGAACATCGAAGAGATCAGCCCGCCGATCACCAAGATGCCCATGGCATTTCGAAACTCGGCGCCGTCGGTTCGAGCGAGTGCCACCGGCAGCATTCCAGAGACCGTAGAGATTGTCGTCATGAGAATCGGGCGCAACCGCACACTGCCTGCCTGAACCATCGCCTCCTTTGCCGACAGCCCTTCGCGACGAAGCTGGTTGGCGTAGTCGACGAGCAGGATACCGTTCTTCATGACCAGGCCCATCAGGATGACGATCCCGATCTGGGCGAAAAGGCTCATGGCTTCCCCGGCAATCCACAGCGCGGCAAACGCACCGATGAACGCTAGCGGTGCGGTCATCATGACGACAGCGGGCTGCACGAAGCTGTTGAACTGACTCGCCAAGATCATGTAGAGACTGAGCAGAGCAAGAAGAAAGGCAAAGAGGATGGAACGGCCGGCCTCTCGCATCCGATCAGCCGATCCCCGCAGCACTGTCTCGTAGCCCGCCGGGAGCGGATGCTCGGCCACGATCCGCTCCAACTCGGCGACTGCAGTGCCGAGAGCCACGCCACCTGGAGGGTTCGCGTAGATGCTGATCTGACGGCTGCGGTTGTGCCGACTGATCTGAGCCGGACCAGACGCCACTTCGAGCGCAGCCAGGTTTTCCAGATCGGCCAGTCGACCGTCCGCAGAGCGGGCCTGAATGAGACCGAGATCCGCAAGGTCGTCCCGTTGGTCCTCTTCCAGGCGAACTCGCACGTCGTAACGTTCACCATCTTCTTCGAAGGTGGCAATCTCAGCTCCGCCGACCAGGCTTCGCAGCGTCGTAGCGAGCGTGCGAACCGGAATCCCCAACGCCGCTGCGCGCCGGCGATCGATGTTCGCCTGGACCTCGGGTTTGCCTGAGTCGTAGCTCGTGTTGACGTCGACGAATGAGGGGCTCTCTGAAAGGAGTCGAGCGAGCGTCGAGGTGTACTCATCGAGGGTCAGGAGGTCAGGGCCCTTGACCACGTATTCGATGTCGAACGACTGGAAGCCGCCTCCCGAGATCCACTGAACCTCGGTGACGGCCGTGGACTTCGCGGAAGGAGCAGCCTGTTGGATGCGACGGCGTGCCTCGGCCATGACCGCAAACTGCGAAACAGGGCGCTCACCTTTCGGCCCGAGCTTGACGTAGTAGTCGGCTTCGTTTATTCGCCCCTCGACTCCCGATCCGATCGTCCAGAACACGTACTCGACCTCGGGAATCTCGCCCAATCTCGAAGCCACCTGGCGCGCTACGCGTTTGGTCTCTTCGATCCCGCTGCCGAGCGGCAGCTCGACTTGCGCTTGGAACTCGCTGCGATCGGTGCGGGACGTGAACTCAGTGGGTACGTTCCCGGCGAAGAAGACACCGAGCGCGGTCGCTCCGACCGCAAGAAGGATGACCACGAGTGGGAGCCGAAGAGCGACGCGCAGCCCGCGCCTGTAGCCGGACTCGAGCACGGTGAAGATTCGCTCCAGCAGATCGAAGACTCTGCCATGGGTCTCGGTGTGGCGTAGCAGCTTGGAGCACAGCATAGGCGTCAGCGTGAGCGCCACCAGGAGGGAGACGAAGACGGCGAAGACCACCGACATCCCGTACTCGTAGAAGAAGCGGCCCACGATTCCCTGCATGAACGCAATCGGAACGAAGACGGCACCGATCGCGAGAGTGGCCGCCACGACTGCGGGGCCGATCTCCCGCGTCGCATCAATCGCCGCGTTGAAGGGAGACTTGCCGTCCTCGATGTGCCGGTAGATGTTCTCGAGGACCACGATCGCGTCGTCGATCAAGATGCCGATCGACACCGAGAGCGCCATCATCGTGAGCATGTTGACCGTAAAACCACTCAAGAAGAAAAAGAAGAAGGTCGCAACGATCGATGTCGGGATGGCGGCAGCCACGATGAAGGTCGTGCGGAGGCTACGCAGGAACAGGAAGGTGACGAGGACGGCGAGGAAGCCGCCAAGGACCATGTCGACCGTGACGTCGTGAATCGAAGATTCGATGAACCGCGATGTGTCCTGAGCGATCTCGATCTGCATGCCAGCCGGCGCCTCGGCTCGGAGTGCTTCGATCTCCGACTTGACGCTCTGCGCGACCTCGACCGAGTTGCGCCCCGACTGCCTTCGGACCAGCAGAGACACTCCTGGCTCACCGTTCAACTCTGCGTAGGTCCGCTCGTCCTCCATGCCGTCCTCGACGCGTGCCACGTCTCGGACCCGGATCGGACCACCTTCCCTGAACGCGACGACGATGTCGCCGAACTCGTCGACGCTCTCTACCTCGCCCTTGGTCTTGAAGCCGAGCTCTGAGGTTCGATCTGCGACCTCGAGGCGCCCGCCGGGAAGCTCGGCATGCTCGATCTGGATGGCTCTAATGATGTCGTCCGCGGTGAGTCTGTGCCCGCGGAGCCGGTAGACGTCGAGCCAGATCCTCACCTCTCGATCACGGCCGCCCACCAGCGACACGGAGCCGACCCCGGAGATCCTCTCGAGCCGCTCCTTGACAACGTCGTCGGCAAAGCTGGTGATGTCGCGCAGAGGCACTGGCCCCGCCACCATGACCGAGAGGATGGGCGCAGCGTCCGGATCTAGTTTGTCCACGACCGGCGGCTCGGTACCGTCGGGAAGGTCGCTACGGGCGAGGGCAACCTTGTCTCTCACGTCTTGCGCCTTGACCGCCGTGTCCTCGCCAAGCTCGAACTGCACGAACACCTGCGAGATGCCCTCAGAGCTCTGTGAAGACAACTCGTCGATGCCAGAGATAGTGTTGACGGCGGCCTCGATGACCTCGGTCACCTCGGTCTCCATCGTCTCTGGAGTGGCGCCCTCTAGGATGGAGGTGACGGTGACCACTGGGAACTCCACCCGTGGAAACAAATCGACCCCGAGTCGGCCGAGGGAGATCATGCCGAGCGCCACCAGCGCCCCGATGATCATCACCGCGAGAACCGGGCGATTGACGGAAACCTCTGAGATGCGCATCGGTCGTCGCGCTAGGAAACGCTCGCACTCTGTGGCGGCGCGGATTGGTCGGAGGACGTCGAAGTGACTGCCGCGCCATCTGTGACCGACGAGAGATTCGGTCCCCCGAGAACCTGTTCGCCAGAATCGAGTCCACCGAGGACTTCGACGAGCTCAGCATCAAGGTCTCTGACGCGAACGTCGCGCCTTACAGCCCGCCCCTCGTTCTCCACGAAGACGTAGCGTCGCTCGCCCGACCCGAGAAGGTTCGCTCGATCGAGCACCACGGCAGAGCGTGGAGCGGGCAGAATCGTCGCCTTGGCGAAGAGCCCTGGTTTGATGCTGAGGTCAGTGTTTCGCATCGGTAGCCGGAGCTCGATGGCGTGTGACTGATGCTCGACGCGGTCGTTGATGATGAACACTTCCGAGTCGATCTCTCGGCGCAGCCCGTCGATCGTCACCTTGGCAGGCGTACCGACGGCGATCTCCGGAAGGTGGATCTCGGGAACATGAACGATGGCGACAACGATGTCCGTCTTCATGATCTGCACCACGGGTGAATTGCTGGAAAGCATGGTGCGGACCATGGCGCCCTCATCGACGAAGCGTTGGGTGATGACGCCAGCGTAGGGCGCGCGCACCACGGTGTCTTCGAGTTGCCGGCGAGCCTCGGCGAGCCTGGCCTTGGCCTGCTCGTACCGTGCGAAGGCGATCTCGTGGGCCGTCTTGGCCTGGTCGAAGCTCTCGACCGGCACGACGGCCTGTTCCTGAAGCTCGCGCGCCCGCCTGTGGTCCAACTGTGCCTTCGCCACTTCCGCTCTTCCCAGGCGCTCGGCTGCCTCGGCTTCCGCTACACGCGTCTGGTACTCAGCCGCCCGTGTACGAAACAGCGGCTGCCGCTCCGACACCCGGTCGCTCACCTGGACGAAAATCTCCTCGATGATTCCGTCGACGTGGGGCCCAACGTTGGTTGTCTTGTGGGCCGCAATCGTTCCCGTACCCTGAATCGGCTCGACGATCTCTTCAACCCGCACAGGGTGCGCGCTCAGCTCGAGCACGGGGGGCCCAGCCTGGGCCGGTACCTCTTCGGGTGTTGGTTGGGAGGCAGCGCGTTCACAGCCGATGGTAGTGAACAGTGCCGCGACGAGTACGGCGGCCTGCACGGATCTAGTGAGGTGGCGATTCAAGGTCATGAGGCCGCGTCCCCGAGGCATTGTCGGACGACCTTTCGCAGGTCGGCTCTCGACTCCACAAAGGGGCTCGCCCCGCCCTCCAGCGCCCAGGCGACCGTCGTGGTCACGGCTCCAATCAACGTCGCTGCTAGGACGTGTGGCGGCAACTCGCACTTCGGTGAGTCAGCGATGGCTTCGCTGCAGAGTGTCGTAACCCAGGCATTGAAGTCGTCAAACAGGTCGGCCGATGTTCCGAGTCTTTCCTTGATGCGCCAGGGGAAGCCGTTGGTGCCCGAGAGGACGATCCGGAGTGTGTCGTGATTGGTATCGAAAGTCTCCAGGAGAGCATCGACGAGCGTCAGAAGCCGATCCCGCGAATCCTCGATCGCGGAAACCCGCTCCCGAACACCGTTGCGCATGCGCAGGGCTGCCGAGGCGACGACCTCCTGATAGAGCTGCTCTTTTCCAGAGAAGAGCGCATAGAGAGATGCCAGGGAAACCTCGGCGCGTTGTGCAATCTCAGCGATCTGCGCGTCGTGGTAGCCCTTCTCGGCAAAGACGATCGATGCTGCGGCGAGGGCGTCACTCCGCCGCGCTTCGATCTCTTGCTTCTTCCTCGCCTCGCGGCCTCGGGGTTGATGTGCAACCGGCGTTTCTTGCATTAGAATCACGATTCTATACGAGAAAGCCTCTGTTCTACAGGGCGACCCGGGGAGCAATCCCGCAAGGTCCGATCGCCACCAGGAGCCACAGGGAAGAGAAGCGAATGCCAGAGATCCAATCGCACATTGGCGCGAGCAACGTAGCCGAACCGACCCTCGAGGCCGAAGACGGATGGGCTGATCTCACCGACGCGCTCGGTCGATTTCGCGTGAGCACGTACGTCTCGGGAGAGCCCCTTGGGGACCGCTTGCGGGTCCGCTACTTCCAGCGCGCGAAGGATGGGGCTCTCGTTGGCAAGGTCTGGTTCGGTCCAGGCTGTCAAGGCCCTCCCGGACACGCCCACGGCGGAAGCCAGACCGCAGTGATGGACGAGGCGCTCGGCGCCGCAGCGTGGCTTGCTGGCTACCCCTGCTTCACCATCCGTCTCACACACCACTTTCGCGCGATGATTCCTCTCGAGACGGTTGCGCGCTTCGAGGCTTGGGTGGAGAAGGTCGAAGATCGCAAGATCCACTCTCGTGGGCGCCTCGAGGGCGAGGCGGGTGAGCTCTTCTCAGAGACCGAGGGCTTGTTCTTGCGCCCCAGCGACGAGCAGCTCGCCAGTATCACGCGCAATCTACGTTCTGGGCGAGAGTAAACGGGCCCGCGCGGATGGTTCGCGAACGCTGCTTCAGCACCTTCGACGGGTTGTCGCTCAGAGCCGATGAGTGGCCGGAAGCGAAGGAGCGGACAGTCCTGCTGGCGCACGGTGGAGGCCAGACGCGGCACGCCTGGAAGGGCACCGGCGACCGCCTCGCCGCGACCGGCTGGCCGGTGGTCTCGCTGGACCTTCGCGGCCACGGTGAGAGTGACTGGGCACAGGACGAGAACTACACGATCGAGGCGTTCGCTCAGGACCTACTCTCGGTGGCGGCCACCTTCGAAGCTCCTCCCATCGTCGTCGGCGCCTCGCTGGGCGGTATCGCCGCCATGTTCGCTCAGTCAAGAGCTGGTGATGGCGCCTCACCTTTCTGCGCCCTCGTCCTCGTCGACATCACGCCCACCGTCAGGCCGGAGGGGGTGGCCAAGGTCCGGTCCTTCATGCGAGAACACCTCGAAGACGGCTTCGAATCGCTCGAAGAAGCGTCGCAGGTCATCTCAAACTACATGCCTCACCGCGCGAGGCCGCGCGACCTCTCCGGCCTAGAGAAGGTACTGCGAAAAGGTGCAGACGGTCGTTTTCGGTGGCACTGGGACCCGAAGTTTGCCCTCGGCGACAGGACTCCCGGCCGGGACAGGGACCGTTCGCACCGACTGGAGGAGATCGCCGGCAGCCTGAGCGCGCTACCGGTTCTCCTGGTTCGAGGACGTATGAGTGAGCTCGTCAGCGAGGAGGACGCGGAGCGCTTTCTCGAACTCGTACCGCACGCAAGCTACGCGGACGTGTCCGGAGCTGCCCACATGGTGGCAGGCGACCGTAACGATGCGTTCGCCGATGCCCTCCTCGGTTTCATGGACGAGCTCGATCTCACTGGGCTCTCTGCGACGTAGTCATCGCGAAACCGAGGGGCGTGGCGGAGTCGGTCGACGGCACTGCAGAGACTCGGGCAAGACTCGACTTCCCGCAAGCATCGTCCCCGTAGACGATTGAGGGAGCGGACCACCGCAACACCATCTGGCCCTACCGGGGCGAATCCCGACAGTGAAAGCCCGATATTGCGGGTGCAGTCGACCTGCCAGAAGAACTCTGGACACCGGGCAATCCCAAGAGCGATGAAGGGCAGGACCTGCCGATGGCGGGTCACGCTAGTAACGGGCCTCGACCGCGCTAGCGGCAGCCAGAATCATATCGACAGCCCCGGTGCTTCGATCGAGCAGCCGATCCACCGTCATCAGCACGTCCGGTCCGGCGTATCGCTGGAGGTATTGCCAGCAGCCTCCAAGATCAGCGTGTTTCTCGTGTCCCAACACAGTTAGGAGCACGGCGCCGCCGAGTTCAGCAACGATCTCGGCGTCCGCTCGGGACTTGGGTGTGAGTGCACCGAGATGGCCTGCTCGGTCGTCGGCTGCGTGCACGAGTTCGTGGGCCCATGTAGAGAGGTTCCGGACGCCGAGGGTGATGCTGCTCTGTAGCGGCGAGTACCAACCCAGCCTCCCAGTTGAAGACGAGTCGTTGGCGTAGGAGATGGACAATCCCCATTCCTTTGCGACCTCCCGCAGCGGGAGAGTCTCGAGGTGCGTGGTGGCCCTCTTGTCGGCCTCTTCTCGATCAGCTAGTGGCGCCCCATCAGTTTGGTCATAGCCAAAAACGGGGAGGTTGCGCCAGCCAATCACTGGGCGGTAGCGCGTCTGCTGACCGGTCTCCTCGTCGTCGACGACTGTGCTTCGCCCGAGTCTTGGCGCCAACACGTACCGCGCCTTCTGTCCCTTCTTCACATGCCGTTGCACGTGTCGCCATGCCTTGTAGCCTCTGGCGTCTGGATCTCCTTGCAGGTTGAGGACGAGCTGGTTTCGGATGCTGTAGGAGAGAGCTGGGTAGTCGTAGCCTTGGAGATAGCGCTGGGCCAGTGCTTCTGGAAGTCTGCCGTCCCGGCACGCGCTGAGAATCTGTGCAGCGACCTTCTTGCTTTCTGGGTACCGCTTGACTCGGTGCTCGAGGTCCATAAGCCCAAGTGGCGCGCTGCCTTTGAAGTGGCTTGAACTGATGTGCCCGTTTCTAGGGGGTTCTGTGGCAACCGCCGGCTGAGTGTCGGGTAGGCGCGCCAGCTCGCAGAGTTCGTTCGGCGCCGGAAAACCAGTTCAATGCCCTTGAAGGGCATCGACCTTTCGCTCGCCAATGGCGCGAGCGAGTTCGGAGGTACGAAGAGCGTGGGAAGCGGTAGGAGGTCTGTCGAGGACGTCGAAGATGCCTTGCTACAGCTGGGGCATTCCGGCGAGCCGCTGTCGTACCGGGGCCAGGCTCGGCAAAGCCAGCAACTCGGTGTGCGCCGCCTGCTACGCCCTGAAGGGCGCATACACCTGGAAGCGGGTGTCTCTGGCTTACGAACGAAGGCTTCGGCTCTTCGACAAAGACGGCTGGGAGAAGAACATGGCGATCCTCGTCAACTGGCAGGCCGCGAAAACCGGCCAGGCCTACTTCCGCTGGTTCGACTCTGGCGATCTCCAGTCTGAAGTGATGCTCGAGAAGGTTGTGAGCGTTGCTCGACTGACTCCCGTCATCAGCCATTGGCTACCGACACGCGAGTATCAGATCGTGAGCTCCTACCGGAGCCGTGAAGAGCTGCCCGCAAACCTCGCCGTCAGGCTGTCGGCGCACTTCATCGATATGGCGCCGCCGTCGCTCCTGGGCCTGCCCACGAGCACCGTGCGCGATGTTGGCGAGGTCGTCGGGTACGCATGCCCGGCTCGCGACTACAGTCCGGCTAGGTGCAGCTCTTGCCGCGGGTGTTGGGATCCTCTGGTGAAGAACGTCTCCTACGACTTGCACTGACGTTCATAGCCCAGACATCCTGGAAAACCAGCTGGAGCTCTGCATTCCGCGCGGATGATCGTGGGACAAGACCGCCCCTTCCTCTGACTCTCGGTCAGTGCTCTAGCCGAACTTGGCGACTGCCTGACAGCTGGGAGCCCGGAGGGCGCCCTGCTTCCACCATTGCTTCGGGCCCTCTTTGTGACCGCGAAACGGCAGTGGTCGGCGGCTTCAGAGCCGCCGCCAGCACTGGAGGCTGATCGATGCCCTGTCGATCCCAAGCGCAGGCGACGCTGCTCTGAATCGATCAGCGTGCCCTATGCAGCCGGCACCTCGTTGTCTATGAGACCGTAGGGCGGGAGGGCAGCGCGGCCCGAGAACCGTACTACCACGTCATCGCTCACGACCTCCGGTGGAGCGTTGTCGGCTACGATCATCTGAGCGCGGCTCTTGTGGTTCAAACACCAGTCATGAATATGCCGCCACACTCGTTGGGCGATGGCGGGATCCTTGAACTCCTCGTCTACTTCTTCCTCTTTGTATGGAGTGAGGTTCTTCTGGGGGCTATCCACCAGAAGAAAGGACGGGTGCGAGTGACCAAGCTCAACTGCGCGCTCGAAGACACTCAACTGCCAGGCTAGCGCTATCAGCGTTCGGGCACCTGAAGAAGCATGTCGATAGTGGTTGCCCCGAACAACAGGGACGAAGCTTGGGTCGAGGTAGGGGGGCTCCGGCTCATCCAGCTTCGGGTAGCCGAACTCCTCTAGAAGCTCCTTGAATCGGCGCGACAAGTCATCGACTACATCATCTCGACTGCGACGTTCTCCCTCCACTCGTCGGATCTCTGACAGGATCGCGTCGCACTCTCTCTCGAGTTCCTCGACCAGGTCTCGTTTTTGCCCGAGGCTCTCCCTGAACCGTTCCTGCTGATCTAGCTCACTGAGTTCACCGCGGACACGCTCCTTTTCAGTAATCAGGGAGTCTCGCTCGCTCAGAAAAGGGGCCACGTCCGCTGAGACGCTGAGATCCAGCTTCGCCCGTAGGTCACTCTCTTCTCGCTCTGCCAGCGCGTGCTGCGCTCGGGCATCTGCTAGGTCACCCTCCACCTCAATGATGTACTTCTCGATCTCACGGATACGCAACCTAACTGCCCGGAGCTCTGCCTGTACCGCAACAGGCTTCTCGCCGCGGTCCGGTAGCGCCTGGCCACAGAGTCCACAGACCGAGTCCTCGAGATCCACGGGTCCCGGCAAATCGTTCATGCAGCAGGGGCAAACTGAGACTCTCAGTGGATCGAAGAGTTGCTTGGCTTCCTCGTAGAAGACTAGTTTCTGCTCGTCTTCGGCATACTGGCCGCGAAGAGGTAGCAAGCGATGAAGGAGAGTACTTCGATCGCGGAGGCGAGCCGCCCATTCGCGCGTGTTCTCTGTATGTCGTGCGTACTCCGCCCGTAGATCCCTAGCAAACTCCGTGTGAGTCCGCATTGTCCGCGTGACTTCTGAAAGGGACTCTTCGATCTCAGCAAGCCGTGCTCTGAGGTCCGATCGCCTCGCGGCGAGAGAGATCTCATCGTGGATTACCTGCTCGCTGAGGAATGCCTCAATTGCGGCCAGCTCGGATTCCGCGCGGTCCTTGTCAGCCTCAGTAGCGGACAGCTTGTCACTGAGGCTCGACAATCTGTCGTCATGAACGTCAAACACCACTTCGAGAACCTGGCGTAGCTTCAAGCTCTTCATGAACTGGGACTCGTGTAGGAGCTGCTTCGAGTCGATTCGTTCGTTCGGAAGGTAGCAAAGCCACATTAGATCCCTGAAGCTCATCGGATCCGTCTTAGACGCCTCCTTAGTGGGAGCCTGCTTCAACGTCACACTCAGGTGACCGCTGTGTTGGAGCAGTAGCGACGACAAAGAGTTCGAGGCCCCGGCCGGCTTCAGGGGGTGCCGCGTTTTGCCATGCGGACTTCCCATCGCTTCGAGTCGGCAGTCGTGGGCGTAGACGGCCTGCTCCGCCCCGAACAGCCCACGCTCAAGCACGAAGATCTTCCCTGAGAGTCCGACTTCAAGGAGGGCGGATCGGACTTGCCGCTGGACCTCAGGATAACGAGGGTGATGATCTGCTCCGAGACAGTAGTCAATGAACTCGAGAACGGATGTCTTGCCTGTGCTTATCTCGCCCGCGATTACGGCCAGCGCGCGAGGTTCATCGCCGTCCAGGAAGTCAACTTCGTAGTTCTTTGTCAGCCCGACCAACCTGAGCCGGCGAATTTGGAGAGTCATTGAGCCAGACCTTCCTCAGCATCATAGATGTCGATCAGGAAGGGTTCGGACTTCAGCCACTCCTTCGCCTCGTTTCTGAGGCGAGAGTCGCTCAGACGCCCGAGGCGTGAGACGATCAGCCTGCTGCTGGCCCTGAACGAACGGGCGTAGAGGGAGGTCAAAGAGCACGCGAGTCGCTGGCCTATAGGCGTAACTTCGTACGCAACTCGCTCGTTTTCTACCGCTGCTGCGGCCAGTCCCATCGCTACCAACTGCGAGAGATCGTGTTGCAGCTTCGCTCTTCTGTTTGTAAAGCGCTGAGCCGAGGACAGATAGGAGAGATTCTGCGCGTCGAAACCTTCAAGCAAGAGCCTTCGGCCATCTTTGTCGTCGACATCGAGAATCAGAAAGGGGCTTGCTGAGAAGAAGTCGTAGTAACCGATCCTCTCTAGGTCGAGCGGGTGACGACTCTTAACTGTCGAGGCTTCGCCTAGGAGTAACAGGAGCCTCGCGAGCCGGAAGAGAAGGACGTTGTCCGGTCGAACGTGGTCTCCAGGCCCATCTTGACGGTCAGTCTTCATCGGAAGTGGGTTGCTCGCGGTGCTGGTCCACGAGTTCCTTGTACGCCGACGTCCAACCGGCGTCGCCGTCATCGACGGCAAGGTGCATCGTTCCCAGGCGATGGACCAAGCTCATGCGTAGAGGCATTTGGGGAGCGGTTTGGTGGTGGTTCTCAAGGGAGCGCATGACGTCTGGGTAGAGACCCGGGAGCTTGGCGCTTCCCTTGTGCTCCTCGCACTTCTCGATGAACCTGGTCTCCCAGATAGAGTGCGCTTCAGCCCGCGAGGTGCGGAGCGCGTCGAGCTCTTGCGGCACGTCCTTGTCGGCTACTTCTCGTGCTAGCAGCTCCGCGTTGAAGAACTGGCGTCTCGCTGAGCTAACTTCGTTGATATCTGCAGCGCGGAGCTGTTTGATGAAGAGCATCTGATCGTAGTCGGTCTCTGAGTCCGGCTCGACAACTGGTCTCGTCGTTGATTGCATCTGGCCGGCGGCCGGAAAGTATGCTTGGAGTAGACCGGTTGCGTCGGGGGTAAGGAGTAAACCTTCGATCTCAGTACTATCCCAGAGTTCGATCTGAACTCCGTGCTTGCGAGCTTCGCGCTTCTTCCACCCGTCCCACCACTTGGCGGTCTTTCCAGTCATGCTTACAGGAACGCAGAGGGTCCATAGGCCTATCTGGAAGCCTTCATTTCGCGCTGCCTTGAGAGCTGTCTTGAATGACTTTCGGATCTGGCTCTTCTGATCGTCGTCGATGCCGTCGATGAAGTACTTCGCCTGCCAAACGCTGATCATCTCGTCTAGGCGGCCTACGAAGGCATCGATACCCCAGTCGCCCGGATTGGGCTCGATCTGACGTACGGCTCGGTAGCGAAGCCTCACCAATTGCGCGATCAGCCTCTGGAACTTCTCCCTGGCCCCGGCCTTTCCGCCGTCGCCGATCAACGCGTGGAAGTTGACGCCCATCGCTCTCAGGATAGCGCATGGGTTCGTTTCGTTGACCTCGAATGCGCGATGGCTGCTCGCTCTAGCGGCGAGGGCAGGCGCCTAAACCCGAAGGCGTGTAGGAGCTCCTGACGCTGGTGCGCCGGCTGCTGAAGTGCCGCGAGGCGGCTCGGGTTCGCTTTGCAAGGCGCGCGTGATGTCTCTCGCGGGTTGCCGGTCGAGGTTGGTACGGGCTGTGGACGCTTGCTGCAGCACTGTATGGAGCGAAGAGGGATCTCTGTGGTCGCCTTCACCTTTGGTGGTTCTTCTCTCGCAGTACGGCATGGCCAAGTCGGCACAACGCCCTTGAACGGCTTTCTCCCGCCGCTCGCGTCGAGAACTGGTTGGAGTGAAAGAAGTTCCCCTCAGACCGCCGCCCCTCGCGACCGCGGCGACAATTGCTCGGCGATGCATTGGCACAAAGGGCCTGACGATCGGCTTGGGCGCTGGCGCCACGCTAACCGAGTTCCAGATCGGCTTTGTTCCGACTACGGCAGGTAGATCTCCCATAGGTCTCCGCCGGCATTCTCTCGCCGCCTGAGCTGAAGCGGTTCTTCGGCAGGGATTTCCAGGGGAGGAGTTCGAAGTTCGAGGCTTCCCATCCGGCTTAGACCGAAGCCCGCGCTCCGGCGGAGCCGTCCGAGCGCCTCCTGGAGTGGGCGACTCTCGTCCACTCCGTACTTCTCTCCGAGCGCAGGCGTTGGAGGTGGGCCTGCCTCGACCTGAGATCGCCAGGTGCGAGCAATGCCGTTGGCGTTCTCCGCTTCTCTGACAAATCCCTGTTGGCGTTGAATCACCGATAGGCGAGCCATGGAGTCCGCGAGATGGTGGAGATCGTAAGGCGAACGCACGACCAACCCTGTAAGCACTAGGACCTCCATCTTGATTAGCTCAAGCCGCTGGCACGTTCCAGCGTCATCGGCCAAGAGAGAGTCAATTCGCCCAACCGACTCGATAATCAGGGTTCCGTTCTCGGACCTGAAGTCCGCTCGCCTCCTTGCGGAAATCTCCTGCAAGAGCTCAACACTCCAGCGTGTACAGCATAGAAACTCATCATCGCTCCCGGACTGCGCTAGCGTATTGCAAAGGTAAAGAAGCTCGACCACAAGATCCTGATAAAATTGAACCGGACCTGAGCTTGCCTTATCAAGAACGCTGACAGCATCCTGAAGAGCAGCACGCACTCCAGGCGGATCTTCCGCGATCCAGTGCAGTGTTGCGAGGTTCGTCAGGGCCGCGGCTAGATCAAGAACGTAGTCAGGCGGCTGCGCCTTAGCAACCGTCCTGAGGAGTTCGACCGCTCGCTGTATGTGCTCCAAGGCCTGATCGGGATGGCCCAGAAGTATGAGAGCCGTCCCGATTCGGTTGTGTAGCCATGCTGCCCCCCGCCTGCCTGTTCTGGATGGGTCGAGGATCCGCATCTTCAGAGCTGAGCGCGCAGTGACTATCGCTAGCCGAAGCCGCGCAGGTGTGTCTCGCCCGTCTTCCAGAATCTCCTTTGCAGCTTCAGATTCTGGGGACAGCGCAACGAAGTCACCCAGATGGGAGCTCAAGCGCTCCTCGGAGAAAGGAAGAACGTCGATCGCTGCTGAGAGAGTTCGCTGATTCCGGGTCACCAGGTCTTCCACGATACCGGCCATGGCAGTGTTGCCGGAACTATCGATGACCCGTAGGAGTCGGAGGAGTAGTTGGCCATTGCGTGGGGGAAAGAGGTCACACAGGATCGTCGGAAGGTCACATTTGAGCGCTCCCCCGACAGTTTGCAGGAGAAGGTGAGTAGCGAGTGCATCTGGCGCGAGCTCAGCGAAGGCTACCGTCGCCTCGACGTGTTCGCAGTCGGGTGGAAGGAGCCGCCTCAGCGTTGACAGGATCTGCTTGCGTTTCTCTTGGCTTAGGGCTGGAGCAAGCGCGCTGACCAAGGAATCGGCCTCGCGTTCTGAGAGCGGCCCGACAAGAGAAACCGCCGTGATCATCCGTTCCAAGCACTCCCCGAGTTCGCTAGCTGCTTGCTCGTTGCCAAAGGCGCTGTGAATGGCCTCCCACCAGATTTCACGCTCGTGGTCGAGCGCGTAGTCGAGCACCTCAGGGTCACTTTCGAGAGGATTGCCCCGGATCGCTGCTAGTACAGTCATATGCAGCCCAAGGATGCTGTCGAGCGACTTCCCGCTTGGATCGGGCGCCTTGAAACTCGCTGGGCAAGAGGGTCCCTTCTCGACGAAGCCCTCGTAGGCATTGTGAATCAGAGTAGCCCGAGTCTTCTCGCATTGGGGGAGCGGCGCAATGTTGATCTCTGTCGCCCTCTCGATAAGACTTGCTGGGCCTTTGTACTGCACCATTGGATTGCCCCAATCGAACGGTGCGCGAGCAGCCAGGACTATTCTCAGCCGCGGCATGCCCGGTTCAGCGAGTCGTGAGACCTCATCAAGTAGGCGGGCAATCTGTTCGGCATGCGCGCCAGCATTGTCGAAGAGCACGATCTTTTGCTCTTTTGTAAGAGAGAGTAGGTCCCATGCTCGGAGTCTCGATGTCGCTGCACCGACTCGCCATCCTCGCTTCTGCTGCCGTTTTGCCCACTCTTGCAACAGACGAGTTTTGCCAGAGCCAGCCCTACCGTAGATGATCGCTACGCTCACAGGTACGGCTTCAGATAGCCAAAGATCGAGTTGATCGAGCGTAGGTCCTCCTAGCTGTGAATCGAAGGCGACAGCCTCAAGGCTGGGTTCTAGCAGGCTCGCTGGCCCCCACGTCGCGGGAGCAGTTGGTGTCCTTGGTCGCAGAAGAAGTCGGCCGAGGTCGTCGGGGCCGAACCACTCTTGCCAAATCGTCGAGCGGAAGTGGCTCAGATGATCGAGAACGCTGTTCCCGTCCATCAGCGAGAGCCTTGTTTGGTCCACTGCCGGAGATAGCTGGCCCACGGCAGCAAGCAACCACCTGGAGGGAAGGTTGCTCGTGACCAGCACGTGCTCGGAATCCTCCCCGTTGTGGAGCATAAGCTGGTTCGAGAAGGTGGCTCGTGCTTCTTCGATGGCAGGACCGGCGATGCTGCTTGAGATGTGGGGAAGATGCAATGTCGAGAGTAGTTGGACACGTGGATGCTCTGGCCACTCGAGGTGCAGGAGCACGTCCCTGCAATGTGGAGAGAGCGGTCTCCCGCTGTGGCGGCAACCCCGAAGGAAACCAGCGCGGGGGGCTTGTCCGCGAACACCAGGGCCGCCCAGATGCTCGGAAAAAAGGACGGCCTGGGCTAGCTGCGCGCAAAAGGCGGCGAACTCCCACCGTCGCGCTCCAGCGAACTCACCGAACGGGTCTTCCTTCCGGCGCAGATGGCGGTTGATCCATGGCAGTCGTTCTATTGGCCCGAAGAGCCCGGGTTCTCCGTCGGGTAGCTGATCAGTCAGCCAAGACAGTCGGTAGCGGGTGCGGCTCTTCTCCCCTTCCCTAGTCCAGACACGTGCTGGAGGGGTTGAGCTGGTGGCATCGCGGGCTGAGGCGTTGTAGGTAAGCGGCGCCAGCACAATGTCTCTGAAGTTCGCACGGGTTGTTTTCGTCGATGGTGCCGTCCACGGATAGGCGTCCTGCGGCCTGTCAGCCTCGACTGCGGCAAGCATTTCGCCGGTTCGAAAGCCTTTCTCGCGAGTCCGCTCTAGCAGTGACAGGACGTTCGGACCAAGGGACGCCAGTCGTTTCGACGAGTCAAGTCTGCAGAGGTAGCTCACCGCGTACACAGCAGCATCTGCATCACGCTCCTGGCACGCGCGAAAGAGCCGCTTCTCTAGGCGTTCTTGAAACTCCGAGTCCATTCGTCTTTGCGAAAGTACTTGAACTACCGCGGTATTCCCGGGGCCGTGGATGTCTGGATTGAACAGAAGTTTAGCGTCCCAGAGTACCGGGAGACTGCACTAGAGGAAGCGCTGCGTCATCAGCTGGAAGTCGCGGGCCTCAATCTTGGGTCGCCGTGGATCCTCGGCAATCATGTCCGGCGCATGGACAGAGGCTGTGTTGGCGATGCCGAGGTGCGATTGTCCTACCTTCGACTGATCAATGCGCGCCGCTATAGGAGTCCGTCGCATGTTCCGAATCTGAGGCACTTCTTCCGAGTGCTCAGCGGGCGGAGGTTCGACGAGTTGGTCATGATTCGGCAGGAAGGGCACCTGGTGCACGATTGCTGGTACATGCCACAAGGTATGCGGGACCGTACACCCCTCCCTGCCTACCGCGATCCGGCTCAGCTTGTCCCTGACAAAGGGGCAACAGGCCCGCCCTGCGAATCGGGGTGGAGGACCTACGACAGCGTCGAAAAACTGGCAGAGGAGATCCGGTGTGTCTTGGAGGCCCTCAGGCCGCCGATCGGGACTATCACCACCAGGTAGCGAGGTGCGTCGCTCCAATAGGCCGAATAGCTCCGATCAGATTCTGGAAGGCAAGACCGGCCCGATTGCTCGAGCTGAGCCTCGGATTGCCCACGGTTGCCTTGACTGGTTTGGCATGGGAGCTGCTGAACGAAGAGGCTGCAGAGGCCTCTGCAGGACTACTGAAGCGGGACGACTGCAATAGGGATTGCCAGATGGGAGAACAAAGGGATGTACCAACTGCCCGGGAGCGTCCGTTCGACGCAGCAACGAACACCAGCAGGTCTCGCACTTGCGACGTTAGTCATTGCACTGGTGCTCTCATTCTCCGCAGCTTGGATCGCGAGAGAGTTCTTGGGCACGTCTCCTTCAACGATGGCGTCACCAGTTGATAAGCCATTGGAGGACCCACCGCCGCCTCTGGAGGACAGTGTCACCGCGTCAGACGATCATGACCTGGCGCAGCCGCATCTCCTCGTTCACTTGCTCCATCTACAGGAGAAGCACAAGAAGATGTCCGTAAGCACTCGCAAGGCGCAGGACCTCATCCGATTGGTCGCAGCAAGTCTCGACCGCGAGTTTATGCAGATGCAGCGACGTCGCCTTGAGTCGTCCGACTTCCATATGGAGAGCGTACGGCGAGAAACCGAGGAGTCGCTCGAAGAGATCGAGATGATCATTAGTCAACTCAGGAGGACCGAATAGCCATGCACAAGAAGCGCACCGCTCCCTTCCACTTCAGCGATCTCATTGATTCTGTGAGTGGAACTCTGGACCTAGATCGAGTCGTAGCCTTCGCCGAGATGGACACGGGATCGACCGCGCTTGCTGTCGTCGCGAAGAAGCAACTCGAGCCGCTCGCCTCACAGTCCCCAGGGGGGGTAGCGCCGCGCGGCGGAGCTCCCATGGCTGGCAAGCAGCCACGACGATGGCCCCGAGTAGGACTGCCAGCGAGCGCCTGGAGAAGACGTCCGCAGGTCGAACGGCTTCGTCAATCCACAGTTGAGCGCCACCGGACCTACGGCATCGAGCGTGTGACCGGAACCCTCACAAACTTCGGGCGACGGGCGACGACGACTCCTCTCGACCGCCTCGAGATACCGATCTCAGGAGCCGTCGGAAGGTACATGACGGTTGCGACCATGAAGAGAGCTCTCGGCTTTCCGAGTGAAACGGTGCTCAGAAAGAGGGGGGAGCACTGGGAGCCCGTTTCCAACGGTCACATTGTCGATCTCTCCGACAGAGAACAGCAATACCTGATCGGGCCGATCGCCATCTACAGCTAGCTCGGCGGCGAGAAGGGAGATCTTTGTGGATTCCTCAACAGTCCTTGCGCCGATCTTCGTGGCCATTGCAACCCTTGTCGGCATCCTGGCGGTGCTTGTCGGAGGAGCGATTCTCGTCCGGTTCCTGCTCTGGCTAGGAATGTTCCTCAGCGGTGTTCTCGCAGCTCTTCTCGATTGGATCGCGAATGGCTACACCGATGCGATCGACAGGCACGCTGCAATTCGGCGACGTCGTGAGCTGCGACGGACGCTGCGACCACCGAAGCGTTCGCCGTGGCCGAATCGGGATCAGTTGCAGCGAGTGGAGCACGCTCGACAAGGCGAACACGCTGTTGAGCAACTGCGAGAGATGATGGGTGTGTGCTGGTCTTGTCATCAGGTGACTGCGGCTGCGCATGGGCTTGTTCAGCTCGGACCCCTTCAGCAGGACTTCGAGTGCTCGGCACGGCGACAGTCAGTGGACGAGCTCCGGGAGTGTGTTCTCGAGATCCTTGGATTTCAGACGTCCGCAGTTGATCCGGTGTCGTCGAAGAACCGTCACATCATCGCGACAACGCGGGGACTGTGCGGGGTCTTCGATTGTCATCTGCTCAAGCAAGGTATGCGCGGTGGACAACTCTGCGCGCCGGCAACGATGTTGGGCTATCGGCCCGGAGGTGCCTCAGATGGGAACACCGCAAGTGTCGACGATTAGACGCTACCTCAACCAGCACCGGTCGCAGGTTCAGATCCTCGGTGTGGAGGGGCAACGACTACTTGCGCGAAAGCGAGTGCACGTAGCCGGGCTTGGTCGACTTGGCACCGCAGTGCTTTTCGACCTGGTATCGAGCGGGTTCGTCGAGATCACCGCGAACGATCCGCAGGACGTCGATCACGAGAACCTAGGTGCGCACCTCTGGGCCAGACCATCAGACGTGGGGCGCCCCAAGGCTTGGGCACTCGAACGCTACATCCAGGGGAGACGGCCGGAAATCGCCTTCGTTCCGCGACGGGCACGAAGCGAGGACGGATCAATCGATGACCAGGTTGCGCAGGCTGACATCGTGATCATCGCGTCCAACACGGCTGTGTCGCGGCGCGCCATGGAACGAAAGGCGATCAATGCGAACGCGATCAGTATCAGTGCTGGCATCGTCGATGGCCGGGAACGACTGGCCGGCGTCGTTAGCGTCCGAGATCCTCGGCACGCCTGGCACGCCTGTGCTGGCTGTCACCTGCCGAACGAGTTCAAGTTGCCTCGAGGCGAAGGACTCTTGTATCCAGTCGTCGCGATGGTAGCGAGTCACGTAGCGCAGCTCGTTGTGCAGCTCGTGACAGGCCACGAGATCGATCAGCTTGCCGGCTGCAACTACTGGCTTCTAGACGGTGCCTCCCACTCTGTCCATTCGTTGGGAATCCAGAAGAGGCCTGACTGTGAAGTGTGTTGCCGAGAGGAGGAGAGCAAAGTTGCGCCATGACTCTGCGGAGCGAGAACTTCGAGTTGGATTCGCCCCTTATAGCTCGCCAGCGCCAGCGCAATCTCTCGACGGATCGAGAGCCCGGAGTGGCGGGAGAGAGTTCCCTTGCCGTGGAATGTGAGCCCGAGCGAGCAGCTCATGTACTACCTGCGCTTCGCGGTTCGCTCGATCTGGTGGGTTGCCGGCCTAGTGGTGGCCGCATTCTGCCTCTACTTCGTGGCTCGGCTCGCCTGGCAACTCGCGCTCTACTTCGATCGAACCCTCTTCGCGAGCCCCTGGTGAACGGATGAGCGACCTCGACCTCGCTTTCGTACTCTCCGAGCTCTTCTCACGAAGAGGGCGACCCGTCAGGAGGAAGGTTGAGTTCCTAGCGACCGTCGACGCGGAGGGCCGGTCTGAGACTGTGCCGGTAGCCTTCGAGGCCTTCGTGCTTTCTTCCGAGGGCTCGATCGATCACGTTTGCGTGCAGCCCGAGCGCTTCCACCACTGCGGCTGCTCGGCAGAGCAAGGCGTGGGAGGCCAGTGCGCGGAAGGGAGCTGCAAGCGAACGTCGTGTTCGCAGTGTTTTGGGCACTGCGAAGGCTGTCGAAAACCGCTCTGCCTTGAACACTCCTACTACTTCGCCAAGACCGGACGGCAGCGAGCTCGCATGTGCTTCGGTTGTCATGATGCTGCATCTCGACGAGCTGCGCGAAAGCGCTGGGTCGAGCTGGCTCGACGCAGCCTCGGTCGATGAAGTGGACGGGCCCGAGTGGCTTGGATCCGCTCCTCAAGGCAATTGTCTGGGGAGAAGAGCGCGACGCTTTCGATAGCGAGCTAGGCAAGAGCCTCCTGCGCGCCTACTCCGTCGGAGCCTGCGACGACGAACTTGCCGGGATGATCCACGACTTGGTTCGGCCTCTTCGGGTGAAGGAAGCGCGGGGAACCCTCGTGCCGTTTCGAAGACCTCGGTTGGGGAAGGGAGAGATCGCGCTGGGCCGGGACCCGCAGGGAGTCGAGGTGCGGTTGCCGCTGCGGTCGCTGACAGCAGGCTTACTCCTGGCAGCCAATACTGGAGCGGGGAAGACGAACTTCCTCATGTGGCTGTTGCTTCAGATCGCAGAGGCGGGATGCAGGGTTTGGGTCAGCGACATGTACAAGACGCAATTGCGACACATGCTGCCCTCCTTTCGTGCTTTTGGTCAGCACCTAGTCGTGCTCCGGCCGGCGGACTGGCGCTTGAACCTCCTTCAATCGGCAGGCGACCCGCGAGCCCATCTCGGCATCACGGTTGACCTGCTCGTGCGAACACTGGCGCTGCCACCGCGCTCGAGGGTCATCCTTTCCCAGGGATGTCACGCGCTCTACCGACAGTTCGCCATCGCCGAGGGACAGACGGACGGCTACCCCTGCCTCTTCGATCTCTATGAATGGGTGCGAACGACAAGGGGACTGAACGCGGCCGCACGCGAAGCGATCCTCGATCGCCTCGGCGCTGTCCTCGTAGCTCTGACACCCGCAACAGCGGCATACAGGCGCGCTTGGACACCTCAAGACCTCGCAGCTCATTCGATCTGTTTCGAGATGCGCGGGACAAGCGAGACCGTGAAGCAATTGCTTCTGGAGCCTGCGCTGTACTCGGTCATGCGCGCCGAAGTCGATCGCGGCGCTGTCAACACGGCCATCAACCTCTTCGTTGCCTTCGAGGACAGCCAACGCTTCTTTGCTTCCCAACAGCATGCGGCCGGAGACATCACGCCGATGGACGAACTTGCCGGGATCATTCGCGGGAGCGGAAAGGGCTTGGGCGTCATCGTTCAAACCCTCGAGGGTGTCTCGAGCAGGCTTCTTCCGAATCTGGCGACCAAGATCATGGGTCGTATGGGCAGCCACAAGGACTACTCTCGCCTGGGCGCTGATCTCGCGATGAACCGTCAGCAGGTCGAGTGGGCCAGGCGGCACCTTCGTCCCGGACGCTACGTACTTCAGGCGGCAGACCGACGTTGGCGTGAGCCGTGCCTGGTAGAGGTGCCACGTCTGAAACTCCCGGAGACAGTGTCGGACGTCGTCGCTCGACGCAGCACCGAACCCCTGAGGAACCTACCCTGTGCCCCTGCGACGAGATTCAAGAACTGGGAGCCCCACCACCTCCTCCACGTCGGAGGCGCGGCTGCGACGTCCGAACGTCCCCAGGGCTCGGTGCCCACCGAACGAAAGTCAGACATCCCGCCGGCGAAGGCACCGAAACACCCCCTGCCGAAGCTCAACAAGGAGCGGCTCGACTACCTTGCCGCCATTGCTCAGCAACCGACGCTCACCGTAACCGAGCGCGACCGAGAGCTCCACCTGGGTGCCTCGAAGGCGCAGAGGATCCGCAGGGAGTTGACGGACCTTGGCCTAGTTCGAGTGGTCACGGTTAACGCCGGAGGTCGCGGCGGCGCGTCGAAACTGTTGGAACTCACGGTCAGGGCGCGTCGCATCCTCGACGACTACGGGGTCGAGTCCGCCACTGGGCTCGGGCGTGGTGGGATCAAGAGCCAGTACTACTGCGCAGTCCTCGCTCGCACGAGCCAAGAGCTCGGCGTAGACGCCGTCATCGAAGACGAGCGGAGCGGTGCCCGCGTCGACGTGGCCCTGTCCGTTGGCGTGAGTCGGATCGCCCTCGAGGTCGAGATCAGCCCAGGGCACGAGATCACCAACGTCGAGAAGGACCTCGCGGCGGGGTTTGATCGCGTACTCACCTTTGTGGAGACTGAAACCGACCTGTTGCGCGTCGAGCAGAAGCTCGCTCGGTTGCCGAATGAGGAAAGGTCCAAGTCCCGTGTCGTCCTGCTCAAGGAGCATGCGGACGTGCTGCGAGAGGAGCTCAGGAGGAGGGAACCGCCCGAGCCTGGGCTCCGAAAGGAGTCCCCGAGTCCTCGGATCTCGGACGCAAGTGGGCAGCCGCGCTCAGAAGGGCCACCGAGAGACGCCGAAGTGTGGGTGATCGACGATGTCGCGAGCTATCTCCAGATTCCCAAGAGCTCGATCTACAAGATGACAGCCCGAAGAGCGAAGACGCCGATTCCTCACTCCAAGGTCGGCGGCAAACTTCGCTTCCGGAAGGCTGAGATCGACGAGTGGCTCCGTGTCCTGAACGTCTCGTCACTCGATGCGTTGCGGAAGGCCAAGCGGCGGGGCTCTGGGGGGTAAGATCATCCGATGGCCTCGATTCACCAGAAGAAGTTGCGCAGCGGACGCTTCGTCTGGGAGTTGACGCACGGTCGCGCTCCGAACCGGATTCGCTTCACGGCAGGAGACAGCAGGGAGGAGGCGGAGGCGGTCCTGGTTCAGTTCAACCGTCAGCTGGCGCTCCACGGACGAGCTCCCGAAGGGACCACATTCTCGGACGCTCGCGGTGAATACGTTGAGTTTCTCCGGCTCCACAGCTCAGAGAGCACGCAGCGCCGTTATGGCCGCGTCCTACAGACATTCTCCTGCTTCCTCTCGCAGTTTCACGCGGAGCTCGTTCTCCTGCGCGACCTCAAACCGCGGCACCTGGAGGACTACAAGCGCCGTCGGCTCGCGGGCGAGATCGAAGACGATAGGGCAGCTGATCGGGAAGCACACAAGGCGCAGCTCCGCGCTCAGCTCGAGAGAGAGCCTCGGGCAAGATCACCGAAGGCCAACGCGAAGTACGGCGCTCTTGGCGGCAGGAGCTTCCAGAAGAAGGTCACCAAACAGACCATCAACTACGAGATCCGCGTGCTGGGGACCTTCTTTCGCTGGGCGATGAAGCGCAATCTCGTCTTCTCCAACCCAACGGAGCTCATCGAGCGCTTCCGGGTTCCGAAGAGGAGCATGCCGAAGTTTTGGTCGGCGGAGGAGATCAGTGCGTTTTTCGCGGCCTGCTCCGAAGAAGAGCTTCGGGTCTATTCCTTGATCCTGCTCACCGGAATGCGTAGGGGCGAGGCGGAGCACCTCACGTGGGACGACATCCGGCTCGACCTCGGAGTGATCTTCATCCAGGCCAAGGAGGGCTGGCAGCCGAAGACGGACGAACGGATCCTGCCGATCTCACCTACGCTCCATCAGCTGCTGGTCGACCACTACGAGACGCGTCGATCTGACCGATGGGTGATCGCGAACCGGGCTGGGAACCGCGAGACGCACCTCCTCGAGAAGCTCAAGAAGATCTGTCGGCGTGCTGGCATTCAGCCGGCTGCGGCAACGATCCACGCTCTCCGCCACTCCTTCGGGGCTCACCTGCGGATGGCCAACGTCCCACTCGCAGACATCGGTGACCTGATGGGTCACCGGGATCAGAAGACGACGGCGATCTACGCCAAGGTGCAGATGGAGCACTTGCGGGAAGCGATCGGCAAGATCTCGCCTCTTGCACCGCGTCGCGCGCCGAAGCTCCCTTCAGAGGCGGTAGATGTGTCACTCAAATGTGTCACTCGCGCCGACTCTGAGGAGGATCGCGGTCGTAAGTCTGGGGGCGAAGGGACTTACGAGGACGAGGCGGCGAGCTGGTTGGGACGCAGGGATTCGAACCCCGATTCTACGGTCCAGAGCCGCATGTCCTACCGTTAGACGACGTCCCAAACGGCCTCCGAAAATACCCGGAGATCGGCTGCATCGTCAAGGCTACGGCGAGCTCTGCGCTGACCTGAAGGCTCCCCCCGAGATCCTTGGCAGCTGGGGCTTGGAGAGCTTCTCGACCGGAGCTGAAGCCGTCTCCGTCCGGAGGGTTCAGGGCTCGGCGGCGCTGGATTGGAGGATCGACAGCCGGGATGCTGGGAGCCGACGAGACCCAGGCGAGGGTCCCCTGGCTAGGAGGACTCATCCCGAGCCGTCCGTAGGACGGAGACGGCTTCAGATCCGGGCCGCGGCAGCGCCTCGCCGACCATGTTCGCCTTCGACGTGAGCGCCGAGGGGCATTCCGGACGGCACTACCGGCCGGTCTGCATTCCGCCGAGGACCACCGGCACGCTGCACCCGCTTCGAGTCGCGGATGACCGTCACGTCCACCCGGTCGCCGACCTGGTAGTCCTCGAGCGCGAGCCGCAGCTCCTGCGTGCTGCTCGACCTCCTCTTCGCCGATGGCCAGGATGATGTCGCCGAGCTGCCAGCGTCCGCGTCGATCCTGGGACAGCCCCTGCAGGCCGGCCTTCTCGGCTCCCGAGCCGGGCGTGATCGCGCGGATCAGGATGCCTTCGCTCAGACCGACCCGCCGCTGCAGCGTGGCGTCGGTCTCCACGCCGAGCACGGGTCGGATCACCCGGCCGTGCTCGATGAGGTCCGGGACCACCCAGCTCACGGTGTCGACGGGGATCGCGAAGCCGATGCCGGCCGAGCCGCCGCTGGGGCTGTAGATCTGGGTGTTCACGCCGATCAGACGCCCGCTGCTGTCGAGGAGCGGCCCGCCCGAGTTGCCGGGGTTGATCGCGGCGTCGGTCTGCACCACGTCGCGGATCGGCGTGCGGTCGAGCGCCTCGATCTCGCGGCCGAGCGCGCTCACCACGCCCGTGGTGAGGGAGTAGTCGAGCCCAAACGGATTGCCGATCGCAAACACCGACTGGCCCACGAGCAGGTCGTCCGACGTGCCGATCGGCAGCGGCTCGAGGTCGAGGCCTTTCGTGTCGATGCGGAGCACCGCGAGGTCCTTCTCGGGTGCTATGCCGATGATCTCGGCCGCGTGGGTCGACTGATCGAAGAGCGTGACCTGGGCCACCTGGCTGCCGCCGCGGCCGGTCTGCATGGCCTGCACGACGCCTCGCACGACGTGGTAGTTCGTGACGATGTGGCCCCGGCGGTCCCAGACGAAGCCGGAGCCGCTGCCCGACGGCCGCTGGAGGACCTCGTTGGAGAAGCGGCGGCGCACCTGCTGCAGCGTGGTGATGTAGACGACCGAAGGCGACGCGGTGCGGAAGAGGTCGATCGTGGCGCGCTCTTCGCTCCACAGCTCGTTCTCGCGCGACCGGAGGGCAGCGGGCTGCCCGAGCGGCGCCGGAGCGGTCGCCCGGCTATCCGCGCCACGGTCCGGGGCGGCGACGTCCGCGCGCGGCGCGCGTGCGTCGGTGCCCATCCGGAGCATGTTCCCGGCCCAGAACGCGGCCAGCAGGAGCGGTGCGAGAACCAGGATCCTCAGGGGCCACGAGGTGCGGCGCGAAGAGGAGTGGGAGGGCGTGGGTTCCACGGGATCGAACGCGTTCATGACAAAAAAGCTAACACGCACCGCTGCTAGAGTTCTTCCCGTGAGTGACGACCCATCGAGCGGCCTGAAGGCGCCGCAGGACACCCTCGGCGGCGCGCTGACGGAGGCCCGGGACGCTCGTTTCGGCGACTGGCTCGCGCGCAGCGGCACGCCACGGCTCCTGGCCCGCGACGCGACCCTCTTCTCCGGTGCCGACGAGGCCTCCTGGATGGGCTGGCTCGAGCCCACCGCGGCAGTGGAGGGCCTCGATGCTCTCCGTGCCGATCTCGAGGGACCTCTGGCGGCGGTGCAGACCGTCTTCCTGCTCGGGATGGGTGGCTCGAGCCTCGGCTCCGAGGTGGTGTACCGCACCCTCGAGGCGGAGTGCACGCGGCGCCTGGTGGTGCTCGATACGACCAACCCGGAGACCGTCGGCCCGGCCCTCGACACCGCAGATCCGCAGTCGTCGCTCGTCATCGCGGCGAGCAAGTCGGGCTCGACGCTCGAGACGGCTGCGCTCCTCGAGCTCTTCTGGGAGCGTTTCGGCAACGCTCTCGGGGACGCGGTGGGCCGCCACTTCGTCGCCGTGACGGATCCCGGCTCGGCGTTCGAGGCCCGCGCGAAAGAGCGCAACTTCGGCCACGTCTTCCTCGGCGACCCGGCCATCGGGGGCCGCTTCTCGGTCCTCTCGCCGTTTGGCCTCGTGCCAGCGGTGGCCATCGGCCTCGACGTGGAGCGGCTCGTGGCTCCCGCCGCGGCGCTGGCGCGGGAGCTCGCCGCGGCACCTCTCGAAGAGTCGGCGATTGGTCTCGGTCTGACCCTGGCTGCGGCGCACGAGGCGGGGCGCAACAAGGTGACGCTGATCACGAGCCCGAGCCTGCGCAGCTTCGGGACCTGGCTGGAGCAGCTCTTGGCCGAGTCGACCGGCAAGCACGGCGTTGGCATCGTGCCGGTCGACGGCGAGCCGATCTCCGCGGCAGCGGAGCTCGGGCCGGATCGACTGGTGGTGTCCCTCGCGGTCGCGGGTGAGGCCGTCGCGGCGGTCGACGGGCTCGAGGAGTCCGACGTGCCGCGCATCCCGCTCGAGCTGCCCGATCCCTACGCGCTCGGCGCCGCGTTCTACCGCTGGCAGATCGCAACCGCCGTCGTGGGCGCCGAGCTCGGGCTCAACCCGTTCGACCAGCCCGACGTCGAGTCGGCGAAGGTCGCGACCCGGCGCATCGTGGACCACCTCGAGGACACGTCGGGCGGGGTGCCGGCCGAGCCGGCACTCTTCTCTGGCGAGGGCGATCCCGAGGAGGTGCTCTCCTCGCTGCTGGAGGCGGACGACGCGGGCTCGGGGACGTACTTCGCGGTGCTCGCCTACCTGCCGATGACGCCGCACGTTCACGAGGCCCTCGCGTCGGTGCGCCGCCTCGTCCTGACCGCACGCGGCTGGGCCACCTGCCTCGGTTTTGGCCCGCGCTATCTGCACTCCACGGGGCAGGCCCACAAGGGCGGGCCACCGCAGGGACGCTTCCTGGTGCTGACCACGCCGAGCGCCGACGCGCGACGGATTCCCGGCATGGACCGCCAGCTCGCCGGCGTGCATCACGCGCAGGCGATGGGCGACCTCGAAGTGCTGCGGCAGAGGGGGCGACCGGCTGCCCACCTGGAGCTGCGTGGCGACCTCGAAGAAGCGCTCGATACGCTGATCGGGGCAGTCGAGTCGGCGCTCTGAGCTGACGACTCCGCTCGAACGGAGCGGCGCGCTCTAGCGGTCGCGGATCTGCTCGCGGAGGACCCGCAGCGCGCGCTCGTACGTGAGCGAGCGACCGAGCTTGAGCGAGAGTGGTGCGCGCCAGCCGTCGCCTTCGCTCTGGATCACCGCGAGGTTGCCGTCGTCTTCCTTCCAGACGACCATCGCCTGCCTGCCGCTCTCCGACACGTGCAGGGTGTGCGGGCCGGGGCCGGTCTCGGGCACCGGACGGTCGGACAGCATGCAGATCTCCACCTGGTGCTCGGAGCGCACGGCGTCGGAATCGGCCACGTGGAGGAGCTGGCAGGGATGCGCGCTGGCCTCGGTGCCGCTGCCCAGAATGGAGCCGCCCGATTCGAGCACCGTGAGCCAGGCCTTCTCGGCCAGCTCCTGCACGTCCTCGGGGTCGTAGGCCGCACCGAAGTTGAGGAGCTCGATGTAGACCTGCTCCGCGACGTACTGCAGCACGCCGCCGTGCAGCGTGACGCCGGCGCCGATGATGTGCGAGCGGATCTCGTCGGCGAAGCTCAGAATGGATGCGCGGTGTCCGCGCCGCCCTGCACCGATGATGTGCGAGCGGACGTCGTCGGCGAGCACGTTCAGTGCGGCCGGTAGCACGTGCATGCGCAGCGACTGCAGGCGCTGACGCTCGTACTGCGGAAGTGCGACCACCACGCTGCGCCCGTTGGTGCCCTGCTCGACCGTGGCGGCCTTGTACAGCGGCAGGTAGCGGTGGTCGGCGACGAGGGTTGCGTCGTCGGGGGTCAGCGCTTCGAACTGATTCAGAGCGACGACCGGGTTCCAGCCGATGTACTCGCCCTCGAGGAGCACGATCGGGGAGTAGAAGACGATGATGGCTCCGGAGCGCGACTCCCACCAGACGAGGTGCAGGATGGTGCGCTGCATCGGATCGTCGGCGTTGCCGTACGCGTCGCGTGTGATCGCGACCCGTGGCGGGCCTTTGAACGGCACCGGGTCTCCGGAGACCTCGATGGTCTCGGTCCACGTCTGGCCGTCGAAGCCGACGACGTTCATCAGCGAACGGCGCTCGGACACGCGGCTGGCCCACAGCAGGAAGACCTGACCGGCGTCGTAGGTGATCGACGGGTTGATCTCGGTCTCGTTGCCGTCGGTGCCGGGGACGAGGTGGCGCTTGAACGAGCCGTCGGCCTGCGTGATCTCGAGGGCCATCACCACGCTGTCCGGAGCGGTGCCCGGGCTTGGCCCTTTGTCGCCGAAGATGGAGGCGTAGGTGCCGCTGCGCACGCGGAAGAACTCGCCCTTCTCGCCGAATGCCTCGTTGGTGGCGACGCTTGCTCCCGCGAGCGCGAAGAGCGCCACGAGGGCGACGCCGATCACTCGGCGGAGCAGCTGGAGATGGCGGTGGGCGGTCACGTCGTCAGGCTTTGAGGTTGATGAGGGGGCGCACGTCCACCGCGAGCAGGAGCTCGGGGACGTGGTCGGCACCCGGGAAGTAGCGCTGCTGCAGCCGGGTGAAGTAGCCGCGGGCGATGTCGCCTTCTCCCAGCTGGTTGTACGTCTCGCCGAGGAGGAAGTGCGCGTACTTGATGGCGTTGTCGTCACTCGCACGCTGCGCGATGTCGAGGGCGCGCAGCCCGTGACGAAGCGCGGGCGCGTGGCGACCCACGTCGAGGTAGGCGTAACAGAGGGAGAGCCGTGGACCAGCCTGGAAGCGCTCTGCGCCGTGGCGGATGATCGTGCGCAGGCTCGTCTGCAGGAGCGAGAAACCCTCGTCGATGCGCCCCTGGACGATGCGGCAGTAGCCGAGGTTGTCGAGGAGCAGCGCGCGGTCGACGGTGGACTCGTGCGGCATCAGCTGCAGCGCGAGCTCGTACTCGGAGCACGCCTCTTCGAACTGACTCTCCGCCAGGAGCAGGTTTCCGGTCTGGTTGCTGCTCCAGGCCATCCAATCGCGACGTTGGAGGCTCTGGCAGCGATCGCGCGCGATGCGCGCGTAAAACAGGGCGCGCTCGTGGTCGCGGTCGAGCTCGTAGGCCCGGGCGATGTTGTACGCCGCCAGAAAGCCGTTCTCCTGGCTGGTGCTGCGCAGCACGATCTGTCGCAGCTCCGACAGCAGGTCACGCTCACCGAGCTCGATGCTGATCGCGCAGCGACCGCAGAAGGCCCGGTCCCAGAGGTCGGACTCGCCCTGCTCGATCGCCCAGTTCATCGCCGCGTCGAAGCCATCGATCGCCCGCTCCAGATCGCCCGACCTGGACAGCTCGATCGCGGCGTCGAGCAGCATCTGCCCACGCGAGGTGCGTGGTGCGCTGTCGGGGTCTCGGGGGCGTTCGGAGGTCATGGCATGGGGCGCGAGGCGAAGGTCCGAGTCTACCTTGGTTCGGCCCTGTTGCGGCCGGCCGAGTGCAGGCTATTTCTGCGCTTTTCGTGGCCCGGGGCTCACCTTGGTCGAGCGATCGCGCTTGAAGCCGATGAACTCCTCGATCTCCGCTTGATCCTGCTCGGAGAGCGAGCGCACGTCACGAATGAGCTGGACGTCGTTGGGTGTGAACGAGGTGCGGGCGACTTCGTCGAAGAACTCGCCGATCCCGACGTCGAACTGCGCCAGGATCTTGAACAAAGTGTCCAAACTGACGCGATATTCCCCCTTTTCCATGCGGGAGAGGTCGGACTGTTGCACGCCGATACGGGAGGCGAGCTCGCTCTGGGTGAGACGGCGCTCTTTGCGCATCTCGCGGATCTTGCCGCCGACGAGCTGGACTTGGCGGATCTTCTTCATGGTCGAGGGGCCCTACGTTTTTCTTTCTTGCTGGTCGTCGTGGTCTCTTGCAGTAGCGGGGCCGAGGCTCCCGGGGGGATCCGAGAGCTCGCGGCCGAGCTCTCTTCGAGGGATTGATGCTACTGCAGCATCCGGAAACGGGTCAAGACGCCCGAAAACACGCGAAATATGCTGCGAGCGAATTCCGGAGGACCCACGGGACTTTTTCAGCAGCCCCCTAGAGCGTGCGTGCGGCGATCCAGCTGCCGGCGACCAGCGTGCCGAGCATGCTGCCGACGTTCGCCAGCACCACGACCAAAAGGATGCGGCAGACGGGATTGCGGAAGAAGCCGCGGAGGCTGGTGATGTCTTCCGGCAGGGCCTCGAGATCCTGCACCTGCGGCCGCTTCACCCAGGCCTGCACGAGACCGGCGACCCAGCCGGCCGCCACCATCGGGTTGAGGCTGGTCAGGGGCGCTGCGACGAAGGCTGCCAGGATCGACAGCGGGTGGCCGAGCGCGATGGCGGTGCCCAGGGCGGAGAACGCCCCGTTCACCCAGAACCACAGGTTGAGCGACACCAGCGACTCCTCGGCTCCGCCGCGGAAGAAGCCGTACACGAAGAGAGCGAGGATGGCGGCGGGAATCCCCCAAGCGAGTGCGCGCCCGCTGATCGTCCGCGCAGGCACTTCGTCCAGGGGTGCGAGATCGTGCGACTCTCCGAGCTGGCGCAGGATTCCGGGGACGTGGCCCGCGCCGACGACCGCCACGACCCGGTCGCCCGTCGCGGAGCGGATCTTCTCGGCCAGGTACGTGTCCCGTTCGTCGATCAGGGTCGATTTGACGCTGGGGAACGCCTTCGCGAGGGAGTCGAGCATGTCGGAGAGCTCGTCCTGCTCCTTGAGCTGCTCGATCGCTTCCTTGTCGATGTCGTCCACGACGAAGAGGCTGCCCACGAGCTGAGCTGCCATGCGCATCTTCGCGAAGAAGCCGAGGTTCGCCCACGTGCGGCGCAGCGTCGTCTGGATGTCACGATCGGCGAGCACGAGCCCGGCGCCGGTCTCCTCCGCCAACCGCATCGCCTCGATCATCTCGGCCCCCGGCGCGACGCCGATCTCCTTGGCGATGCGCTTCTGGAACGAGGTCATCACGAGCGAGCTGAGGAGGAGCGCAGCTTTGCCCTCTTTGAGCACCCGGAAGATGTCGAGCTGGCGCCAGTTGTCCTGGTTCTGGATGTTGTGGTGCCGGGCCGCGCACAGCTCGACGCAGACGGTGTCCGGCGCGGTCGCCTCGATCGTCGCGCGCACGTCGTCGACCGACTCCGCCGAGACGTGCGCCGTGCCGACGAGGTAGAGCGTCCGGCCCCCTTCGAGTGTCGTCGTGTGGACGGTCGAGGGCAGCTCCTCGGGGGTGGCGCGCGCGTCGTCCGTGATGGTGTCGGCGGCCTCTCCGAGGGGCTCTTCCGGACTCTCCGGCGATGGGTTCTGGTCGCTCATGACGGGCTCGCGGGTGCCCTCGCGTGCGGCGAGGAAGCCGAGCGCGAGATGCTATCCGACTCCTCCGCGCACAGTGCCGATTCGGATGTCTCCTGAGCGCAGACGGGGCCGCAGTCTCGGGGTATGCTCGCGCCGCGCCGCGCAGGCGCCTTGGCCCTCATGGAGATCTACGACGACATTCTCGGCACGCTCGGCAACACGCCGCTCGTACGCCTCAGCCGCTTCTGCCCGCGCGGCAACCTGGTGGTCAAGGTCGAGTCGTTCAATCCGGGGTCGAGTGTCAAAGAC
This sequence comes from Candidatus Multivoraceae bacterium, assembly GCA_965223385.1. Lineage (GTDB taxonomy): Bacteria > Acidobacteriota > Thermoanaerobaculia > Multivoradales > Multivoraceae > JBCCLJ01. The sequence continues at coordinate 979,116 of CBDCWR010000007.1, forward strand.
CGCATCGGCATCCAGATGATCGATGCGGCCGAGGCTGCGGGTGAGCTCGAGCCCGGCGGGCTCATCGTGGAGCCCACCTCAGGCAACACCGGCCTTGGCCTCGCGCTCGTGGCGGCGCTCCGCGGCTACCGCCTGATCTGCACCGCCTCCGACAAGATCCCGCCGGAGAAGGTGCGTCTCCTGGAGGCCTACGGCGCCGAGGTGATCACCTGCCCGACGGGGGTGGAGGCGGACGACCCGCGCTCCTACTACAAGGTCGCCGAGCGCATCCGCGACGAGCAGGGGGCGTTCCTGCCGTACCAGTACCACAACCCCAACAACCCCAAGGCGCACTACGAGAGCACGGGTCCGGAGATCTGGCGGCAGACCGACGGCACGATCACGCACTGGGTCGTGGGCATGGGCACGGGCGGCACGATCTCCGGCACCGCGAAGTACCTCAAGGAGCAGAACCCGGAGATCCGGGTCGTCGGTGTGGACACTGTCGGCAGCGTGTACGCCTACTACCACGAGCACGGGGAGCTCCCGCCCGAAGACCAGATCCACCAGTACGCGATCGACGGCATCGGCGAGGACTTCCTGCCCAGCTCCGTGTGGTGGGACACCATCGACGACGTGATCACGGTCGAGGACAAGCCGGCCTACCAGGCGTGCCTCGAGCTGGCGCGCACCGAAGGCATCTTCTGTGGGTCGTCGGGCGGCGCAGCTGCCGTGGGCGCCAGACGGGTCGCCGAGGCTGCAGACGACGGCTCGCTCGTCGTCACTCTGTTCCCCGACAGCGGCGAGCGCTACCTCTCGAAGTTCGATCCGGCCTGGCTGGCCGAGCGCGACCTGATCTAGATCGTGCCGTCCGTCGCGCCGCGCCGGGGCTCACCGTCCCGGCGAGTCGCTGCTCTGCGCCGGCTCGGTCGTCACCATGAGCGGCATCCCCTGCGCCTGCGCGGCCACCTCTACTTCGCGGGCCTTCGTCTCCGCGACGTCGCGCGGGTAGATGCCTGCCGTGCCGATCCCGTCGTGGTGCACCTGCAGCATGATGCGGGTGGCGTCGGGCGTGGTGCGGCCGAAAATGGAGATCAGGGCGTCCACGACGAACTCCATCGTCGTGTAGTCGTCGTTGTGCAGCAGCACTCGGTACGGCGGCGGCTCCTGGACCTCGGTGCGCTCGCGCGTGGCGACGAGTGTCTCGTCGTCGCGCAGGGTGTCGCGGGAGGGATCTGAAGGCCCGGCCATCCCGAAAAAATATCACGGGCTCCCGCCATCCCCGAGGTCGCAGGACGTCTCGTCAGTCGGCCTCGGATGCGCTAGGTTGGGACTTCGGTCTCCCTTCGTCATGACGACTTCCTCCCCCTCTCCACCGCGGCGCCGCCGGCGCCAGCCCGTCGGCCCGCGTCTGCAGCCGGTCCTGACGCTGGTCTTCGGCCTGTTTGCGCTGTTGGGCCTGAACGCGGTCTACCTGCTGGGAGTGCGTCTGCTCGAGGCGACCACGGGCGAGACGTACCAGAACTGGTTCTACATGAACATGTTCCTGGTGCACCTGGTGCTCGGACTGCTGTTCGTGGTGCCGTTCGTGATCTTCGCCGCGGCGCACGTGCGCAACACGCACGATCGCCCAAATCGCCGGGCCGTGAAGGTGGGCTTCGGCCTGCTCGCGGCGTCGATCGTGCTGCTGGTGAGCGGCATCGTGCTGACCCGGCTGGAGGGCATCCTCGAGGTGCGCGATCCCGCCGTGCGAAGCGTTGCGTACTGGGCTCACGTGATCTCGCCGATCGCCGCTGCATGGCTGTTCGTGATCCACCGGCTCGCGGGGAAGAAGATCAACTGGGCCATCGGCCGCCGCTGGGCGATCGTGGCAGTCGTGCTCGGCGCCGTCATGCTGATGGTGCAGGCCCAAGACCCGCGCGGCTGGAACCAGGTGGGCCCGGAGGAGGGCGAGCAGTACTTCTTCCCGTCGCTTGCGCGCACCGCCACGGGTGACTTCATCCCGGCTGGCGTGCTGCAGAACGACGCCTACTGCCAGGAGTGTCACGCGGACGTCCACGAGCAGTGGGCGAACAGCGTGCACAAGTGGTCGTCGTTCAACAACCCGCCGTATGCCGCCTCGGTGGAGGAGACGCGCGAGTTCGCCATGGATCGCGACGGCACGGTGCAACGGTCGCGCTTCTGCGCCGGCTGCCACGACCCGGTGCCTTTCTTCAGCGGTCGCTTCGACGATCCCGACTTCGACTTCGTGAGTGATCCCACGGCGCACGCCGGCGTCACCTGCACCGTCTGCCACGCCATCACGAACATCAACAGCCCCCGGGGCAACGCCGACTTCACGATCGAGGAGCCGGTGCACTACCCCTTCGCTTTCAGCGAGAACGCCGCGCTGCGCTGGGTGAACGAGCAGCTCGTCAAGGCGAAGCCGGAGCTGCACAAGAAGACCTTTCTCAAGCCGCTGCACGAGTCGCCGGAGTTCTGTGCCACGTGCCACAAGGTGCACCTGCCCGAGGAGCTCAACGACTACAAGTTCCTGCGCGGGCAGAACCACTACGACACGTACCACCTGAGCGGCGTCTCGGGCCACGGCGTGCAGAGCTTCTACTACCCGCCGGCGGCGGAGCACAACTGCAACGGCTGCCACATGGAGCTCGAGACGTCGGACGACTTCGGCGCCAAGGTGCGCGAAGGCTCCCCTGAGCTCCAGGTGCGCTCGCACCTGTTCCCGTCGGCGAACACGGCCATTCCGAAGCTCGTCGGACTGCCCGACTGGGTGGTGGACGCACACATCGAGTTCACGCGGGGGACGGTGCGGGTCGACCTCTTCGGGCTGCGGGAGGGTGGCACGATCGACGGCCCGCTGCTCGCCCCGCTCCGCCCGGAGATCCCGGTCCTGGAGCCCGGGAAGACCTACCTCGTGGAGGCGGTGATCCGCACGGTGAAGATGGGGCACCCGTTCACCCAGGGGACCACCGACTCCAACCAGGTCTGGCTCGACGTGGAGGCGACGTCCGGCGGTGAGGTGCTCGGTCGCAGCGGTGCGATGGACGAGGAGGGCTTCGTCGACCCCTGGTCGCACTTCGTGAACACCTACATGCTCGATCGCCAAGGTCGGCGCATCGATCGCCGCAACGCCCAGGACATCTTCGTACCGCTCTACTCGCACCAGATCCCTCCGGGCGCGGCCGACGTCGTGCACTACCGGCTCGACGTTCCCCGAGACGCCGCGGGCACGCTCACGGTGAAGGTGTCTCTCAACTACCGCAAGTTCGACACCACCTACATGCGCTTCGTGCAGGGTGACGACTCCTATGTGAACGATCTCCCGATCATGGAGATCTCGACCGACGAGGTGACGTTCCCCGTGGGTCGGGGTGCCGAGGCGCCTGCACAGACGTGCGACATCGAGGAGTGGCAGCGCTGGAACGACTACGGCATCGGCCTCCTGCGCAAGGGCGGCAAGTCGAGCGGGCAGCTGCGCCAGGCCGAGGAGGCTTTTGCCAAGGTGGAGGAGCTCGGCCGGCCGGACGGGCCGCTCAACCTCGCCCGCGTGTATCTGGCGCAGGGCACCGTGCAGGACAAGGCCGTCTCCGCGCTCGAGCGTGCGGCGAGCTTCGATCCTCCGGCCCCGGCGTGGAGCGTCGCCTGGTTCAGTGCCCAGGTGGACAAGCAGAATGGCTTCCTCGACGAGGCGATCGAGAGGCTCGAGGGCCTCGTGTCGGCGGACACCGAGGAGATGCGAGCGCGCGGCTTCGACTTCAGCCAGGACTACCAGCTCCTCGTGGAGCTCGGTCAGACGCTGTTCGAGCGCGCCAAGCAGGAGCGTGGTGACGCACGTGCCGACGCGCGGCGTGAGTACCTCGACCGCGCCGCGGCGCAGCTCGAGCGCGCGCTGGAGCTCGACCCGGAGAACGTGGCGGCCCACTTCAACCTGGACCTCATCGAGCGCCAGCGCGACAACGCGGAGAAGGCGGCGATGCACCGCGAGCGCTACCTCGAGTATCGACCGGACGACAACGCGCGCGGCCTGGCCATCACCACCGCGCGAGCCGCTGACCCGGCCGCCGACCACGCTGCGGATGCGATCGTGATCTACGATCTGCACCGACTTTCGAGGCAGCCCCGTTGAGCCAGGACCCTCACGATCATCCCGAAGACCTCCAGGACGACGTCCAGGACGATGCCGTCATCGGCCAGGCCCTGCGCGGCTCGGCACGCTTCCTGATTCTCTTCGGCGCCCTGGGCCTGATCGGCTGGCTCGCCCTGCGTTGGGCCGGCGGTGAAGAGGAGGCGGGCCCGGAGATCGAGGTGGAGGCCCCGGTCCAGATCGAGCGCGGAGAGTCCGGCGCGCCGCCGGTCGTCGCATTCACCGACGTTTCGGCCGTTCTCGGAGTCGATTTCGTGCACGAGAGCGGTGCCCGCGGCGAGCGCTTCCTGCCCGAGACCATGGGCGGCGGTGTCGCGTTCTTCGACTACGACAACGACTCCGACCCCGATCTGCTGCTGCTCAACTCCGACACCTGGGACGGCAGCGGCGATCCCCGCTCCGTGTTCTACGAGAACCAGGGGGGGACCTTCGTCGACCGCAGCCAGGCCGTGGGCCTCGACCTGCGCATGTACGCCACCGCCGCGGCGGTGGGCGATATCGACAACGACGGCGACCGCGACCTCTTCGTGGCGTCGCTCTACGACAACCGCCTCTTCGAGAATCGCGAGGTCGAAGGTGGCCGTCGCTTCGTCGACGTGACCCGCCGGGCGGGCGTCGCGGGCGCCGACGACATGTGGAGCAGCAGCAGCGCCTTCGTCGACGTCGACGGAGATGCGGATCTCGACCTCTTCGTGGGCAACTACGTGCGCTGGACTCCGCAGATCGATCTGGAGGTGAACAACCAGCTCACCGGAGTCGGGCGCGCGTACGGGCAGCCGGTCAACTACGAGGGCACCTTCAGCTACCTCTACCGCAACGAGGGCGACGGCACGTTCACCGACGTCTCCGAGGCGGCCGGAGTCCAGGTCCGCAACGCCGCGTCGGGCGAGCCCGTCGGCAAGGCACTGGGGGTGGTTCCGGGGGACATCGACGACGACGGCGACGCCGATCTGCTGGTGGCCAACGACACCGTGCGCAACTTCCTGTTCCTCGGTCGGGGTGACGGCACCTTCGAAGAGGTCGGCGAGCTCTACGGGGTCGCCTACGGGAGGGACGGCAACGCCACCGGCGCCATGGGCATCGACACGGCCTACTACCGCGGCGACGGCAACCTGGGGATCGCAATCGGCAACTTCGCGAACGAGATGACGTCGCTCTACGTGGCCCAGGGCGATCCGTCCCTGTTCGCCGACGAGAGCATTCCGGACGGAGTCGGGGCGCCTTCGCGTCGCCAGCTCTCCTTCGGCGTCTTCTTCTTCGACTACGACCTCGACGGCCGGCTCGACCTTCTGCAGGCCAACGGCCATCTCGACGACCAGATCAACCAGGTGGATCCGAGCCAGACCTATGCGCAGTCGGCGCAGCTCTTCTGGAACGCCGGCGACGCCGGAGCGCGCACCTACGTGGAGGTCGACCTCGCGACGGCCGGCGATCTCGGCACGCCTCTCGTGGGCCGCGCCTCCGCCTACGCGGACGTGGACGGCGACGGCGATCTCGACGTGCTGGTGGCCCAGACCGGGGGCCCCGCGAAGCTGTTTCGCAACGAGCAGGCGACGGGCCACCACTGGCTGCGCCTGCGTCTCGTCGGCAACGGCACCACGTCCAACCGCGACGCGCTCGGGGCCGTGGTGACGGTTTTGCAGAACGGGCTGGAGCAGAGGCGCATCGTCACGCCGTCGCGCTCGTACCAGAGCCACGTGGAGGGCGTGCTGACCTTCGGCCTCGGTCCGTCTGCCACCGCCCCTCAGATCGAGGTTCTGTGGCCGGACGGCACCCGCACCACGCACGCTGATCTCGCCGTGGATTCCGTCCACGTGATCGAGCAGCCTTCCTGAGGCCGTCTGCCCCCCAGCACCCCTTCCGAGGGGCCCGGCTGTGGCATGATTCCGACTCGCGACCGGCACCGAGCCGAGGAAAGATGACCGCCGCCAACGAGACATCGAGGCCCTCACCCGCGGACGATCGTCGGCGGTTCTCCCGGATCCGGTTCCCGAAGGTCCGCGTGCAGGCGCCAGGCCCGGAAGGCTGGCAGGACGAGTTCCTGCAGGACCTGTCCGTGGGCGGCGTCTTCCTCGTCTCCCAGAGGACGTTGCCGGTCGGCAGCGAGATCCAGCTGCGCCTGCTGGTGCCCGACAGCGACGAGCCGATCCACCTGCCGGCGACCGTGACGCGGATCGAGCAGGGCATGCGTGACGCCGACTCCGGCATCGCGCTGTCGTTCTTCGATCTCACCGAGGCGGAGACCGCCCGGCTGCGCGACCTCGTGGAGCGGTTCGGGTCCGAGCCGACGGTCACTCTCTTCGACGACGAGACCGGCGAGCCGCACGACACGCCGGCGATGGCTCTGTCGCGCGACGTCGACGAGCTGGGCCGGCAGTGGGCGGCGGCAAAGAAGACCATGCTCGAGGCCCGCTCGACGCTCCAGAGGAGTGAAGAGGCCCTGGCGCAGTCGCAGGGGGCGTTCGAGGAGGCGATGCGTCACGTCCGGCTTTCCGCGCAACAGCTCCCCACGGCCGACGCCGCTGCGGCCGCACCGGCGCCGGCATCGGACGGTGGCGAGTCGACCGAGGCGAGCCATCGGGAGACCAACGCCGAGGTCGAGCAGGTGCGCGAGACCCTCACCGCGGTGCGCGAAGACCTCGCGTCCGAGCGGGAGCGGTCGCGCGAGCTGGCGCGCGAGGTTGAGGACCTCAAGGAGTCGCTGCGCACGATCGAGTCGCCCGAGTCCGATCGCGATCAGCGCATTCAGATGCTCACGGCGGAGCTGCTCCAGATGAAGGAGCAGGCGCACCGTCACGAAGCCGAGGCCGCGGAGGCCCGCCTGGCCTTGGCGGAGCTGCGTTCCCAGACGGAGCTGACCTCGGGCGAGCATCTCCCGCCCCTATCCCCGGCGGCGCTGCGGCAGCAGCAGGCCGAGGAGGGGTTCGAGGTCGATTTCGAGCGCGTCGCTGAGGAGGCGGAGGAGGACCTCGAAGAGCTCGAGCCGCTGGACGACGTGGCGAGCGATGCGGCGTCGGCCCCGGAAGCTCCGCCCGAGAGCGACGCAGAGGAGGCTTCGTCCGACGAAGGTGGCGGCGACAGCGGCGGCGAGACCTCGTTTGCGGACGTCGCGGAAGAGACGCTCCCGATGCCGCTGCCCGAGGTCCAGGACGACGTCGACGCGCCCGAAGATGCACCGAAGAGTGACGCGGAGGCGGAGACCGACGCAGGCAGTGAGGCTGGTGAAGGAGGGGGCGGTGCGCAGCTCGTCGGAGCGGGCGAAGACACCGACGGCCCCGACACCATCGATTCCATCGAGGCGTTCCAGGCCCGCCTCACCGGCGGCTCGCGGATTCGGATCACGGAGCGGTTCGGCCGACTCGAGCCGGTGAGCCGGGGCGACATCCAGGTGAGCGACTGGCTGCGGGAGCACGATGTCTTCTCGGCCGACTCGGCCGCGGCCGCGGACATGGGAGAGGAGCAGCTCGTGCGTGTTCTCCACGTCTTCTTTCAACGTGAGCTCATCCGGTTGGTGCCGTGAAGTCTCTCGCTCCAGCGAGGCGCTCGACGTCGTCTCCGAGCTGCCTCCTGCCTGCCCTGTTTGGGTTGTGGCTCCTGGCTGCGTGTGGCGACGGCCGGACGTCGGTGGTGGTGTACTCGCCGCACGGTCGCGATCTGCTCCAGCTGATGGAGGCGGCCTACGAAGAGGCGCGGCCCGACATCGACATCCGGTGGCTCGACATGGGGTCGCAGGAGGTCTACGACCGCGTGCGCTCCGAACGGGCCAATCCGCAGGCAGCGGTGTGGTTCGGCGGCCCGGCCGCTCTCTTCTCTCGCGCGGCCGGCGAGGGCCTGCTCCGCACGTTCCACCCGAGCTGGGAGGGCGCCGTCAGCGCCGACGGCCGCGGCGCAGACGGGCGTTACGTTGCGCTCTACCGCACGCCGCCGCTGATCGTGTTCAACAGCACTGCGGTGCCGGCCGACGAGGCCCCCACCGACTGGAGCCACCTGCTCGACGAGCGATGGACGGGTGAGATCATCATTCGCGACCCGCTCGCGAGCGGCACGATGCGCACCATCTTCGGCGGTGCGCTCGCGCGCTCGGTGCGCGACACGGGGAGCGAAGACGCGGGATGGGACTTCCTTCGCGGCCTCGATGCGCAGACGAAGGAGTACGTCCACAGCCCGGCGCTGCTGCACGAGAAGCTGGTCCGTCAGGAGGGTCTCGTCACGGTCTGGGAGATGACCGACATCCTCTCCCTCATCGACCGCGGCGCGCCCATCGACTACCGCTTCCCGACGGCCGGTACGCCGGTGATCAACGACTCGGTGGCCCTGGTGGAAGGCGCTCCTTCGCAGGAGGCGGCCGAGGAGTTCGTCGAGTGGCTCGGCTCGGAGGAGGCCCTGAGGCTCGCGGCGGAGAAGGCCTTCCGGCTGCCGGCGCGCACCGACATCGAGCCCGCGTCTCTTCCGCCATGGAGTGAGCGGGTGCTCGAGGAGCTGGTGCCGGAAGATGTCGACTGGCGCCTCATCGAGACCCGGGGGGCAGAGTGGATGACGACCTGGGACCGCGAAGTGCGGGGCCAGGGATCGTGACGTCGGACGAGCGGTCCAGCGACAGCTCGGGGTTCCTGCAGATTCAGGAGCTGAGTCACAGCTTCGGTGACAACGCCGTCCTGCGTGGCGTGAGCTTCGAGGCGGAGCGCGGCGAGATCGTGGCGCTCCTCGGACCGAGCGGGAGCGGCAAGACCACTCTTCTGCGCTCGATCGCCGGTTTCGAGACGCCTCAGGCAGGCCAGATCCTCGTGGAGGGCCGCGACGTCGCCGCCCTGCCCCCGGCAAAGCGCGGCTTTGGCATGGTCTTCCAGAGCTACGCGCTGTTTCCGCACCTCGACGTCGGGCGCAACGTGAGCTTTGGTCTCGAGACCCAGGGCACCCGCGAAGGCGTGTCGGAGCGCGTCGCCGAGATGTTGGGTCTCGTGGAGCTTCAGGGGTTCGAGAGTCGTCGCGTGGGGGAGATCTCCGGAGGCCAGCAGCAGCGGGTGGCGCTCGCCCGTGCGCTGGCTCCGCGCCCGTCGCTCCTCATGCTCGACGAGCCTCTGTCGAACCTCGACCCGTCGTTGCGCGAGCGAACGCGCGCCGAGCTGCGCGCCGCGCTCAAATCGGTGGGCATGACGACCCTGCTGGTGACTCACGAGCAGGAGGAGGCTTTCGATCTCGGCGATCGGGTCGCCGTGCTGCACGAAGGTCGGCTCGATCAGATCGCGAGCCCGCGCGACCTGTACTCGTCGCCGGAGACCCCGTTCGTGGCGCGATTCATCGGCCGGAGCTCGGTGCTCCGTGGTGTCCTGGGAGCCGACTCCACGGTGACGGTGGACCTCGAAGACCAGCAGGCCCGCTGGGCGTGTCATGTGGCGGAGGGGCTCGTCTCCGGGGACGACGTCGAGGTGTTTGCCCGCCCGGAGTCGCTCGAGCTCACCGCACCCGAGCCCTCCGCCGACGACGTTCTGGTGGGCTCCGTCGGACACGTGCAGTACCTCGGCCCCACGCAGATGGTGCGGGTCGATGCCGGGGGCGCGTCGCTCGAAGTGCAGCTCGAGGGTGCGGCGACTCCACCGGATGGCGCCATCGGTGTCCGTCTTCGCCCGCAGGGCCTGGCGCCGCGAGCCTTCGGCGTCTCCTGATGGCGGCGGCAAACCAGGGGGTCCGGCGCGGCCGGCAGCTGTCATGGCTGCTGGCGGCGCTGCTCGTCTGGCTCGTCGGCTACCCGCTGCTGCTGACGCTGCTGGAGGCTTTCGGCGGCACGGATCCGACGCTCGCGCACTTCCGCGAGTTCTTCTCCCGCGCCGACGAATGGCGCGCACTGTGGCGCTCCACGTGGCTGTCCGTCGCCTCGGTGGTGCTCGCCGCGGTGGTCGGCATTCCCCTCGGTTTCATCTTCGAGCGCACCGAGTTTCCGGGGCGCCGCATGCTGGGTGTCCTGGTTGCGCTCCCCGTGGCCCTGCCGCCCCTCGTGGGTGTCATCGCCTTCCTCTTCCTCTACGGCGAGAGCGGCTTCCTCGCGCGCTTCCTGCAGGCGATCGGTTTCGAGTCGGTGCGTTGGACGTTCAGCGGTGCGGTGCCGATCCTGCTCGTGCACACGTACTCCTTCTATGTCTACTTCTACCTGATGACGCGCGCGGGCCTCGCCCGTCTCGATGCCGCGAAGGTCGATGCGGCGCTGTCGCTGGGCGCGTCGCGGTCGCAGGTGCTCTGGCGCGTGACGCTGCCGCTGCTCCGACCGTCTCTGATCGGCGCGTCCATCCTCACCTTCATGACCGCGCTGGCCTCGTTCTCCGCCCCGTACATCTTCGGCGGCGGATTCCGGGTGATGCCCACCCAGATCGTGGCGTCGAAGCTCAACGGCGAAGTGGAGATGGCCCAGGTCGAGACCGTCATGCTCGGGCTGCTTGCGCTGGCTGGCCTCGCGCTCCTGCGGCTCTTCGACACCGACGACGATCTCGCGGCCGGCGAGCGCGGCATTCCGCCGGCTCGTGCGCAGCTGGCCAAGCCCGGAGCGCGGCTCGCGGCCGCCGTGGCCGGCTGGGTGCTCGCGATCGTCCTGCTGTTGCCGCACCTCACCCTGCTCCTGCTCTCCTTCGTGCCGCCCAACACGTGGACCACCGAGGCGCTGCCGCCCGTGCTGTCCGCGCGCAACTACGTTGCCGTGGCGTCGGAGCCCGAGCGGCTGCGGCCGATGTTGAACTCGCTGTGGATGGCCACCGCGGCCACCGTGGCGGCGCTCTTTCTGTCGGTTCTCGCCGCGCGCTCTTCGCTGCGCCAGAAGGGGGTCGTGGGTCGGGCGCTCGGCGCCCTGCTCGTGCTGCCCTGGGCGGTACCGGGCACGGTCTTCGCGATTGCGCTCGCGACGACCTTCAGCGTGCACCAGCCATGGATCCTGCGCTTCGTGCTGGTGGGCACCAGCTGGATCCTGCCCATGGCGTACCTCGTGCGCAGCCTGCCGGTGACGGCCCGGCCGGTGCTCGCCGGGCTACGGCAGATGGACCAGACCCTCGAGGAGGCCTCGGCGTCTCTCGGCGCCGGCGCGGTGCGCACCTTTTGGCGGGTCGTGCTTCCCATGCTCCGGCCGGCCCTGTTCGCCGGGGGCGGCCTCGCGCTCATGACGGCGCTCGGCGATTTCGTGGTCTCGATCAACCTGTACACGTTCGAGACCCGACCGATCGCAATCGAGATTCTCTCGTCGCTGCGTCTGCAGGAGACCGGGGTCGCAGCCGCCTACGGCGTGCTGCTGATGGTGCTGTCGGCCGGTGTCTTTCTGTTCTGGGGTGAGGGCCTGCAGAAGGACGACGGGCGCTCGTCGTCCTGATCGGCGATGAGCACCAGCCCCGCGCCTGCGCCGCCGCGCCTCTTCGGCCTCTACGTCGCGGCGTTCGTCAACACGCTGGGCATGTTCCTCGTGCTGGCGCTCCTGCCGTACTACGCGCAGAGGTACGGCGCTGGGCCGTCACAGGTGGGCGCTCTGGTGGCGATCTTCGCCGTGGCGCAGACGTTGTCGGCGCCGCTGTGGGGGCGCTTCTCCGATCGCGTGGGCCGGCGCCCGGTGATCCTCGGTGGGCTTCTCGTCTCGACGGCTGCCTACGTGAGCTTCGCCCTCGCCGACTCGCTGCTCGTGCTCTACTTGAGCCGCTTTGCACAAGGTGTAGGTGGAGGCACCGTGGCGGCCGTGTTCGCCTACATCTCCGATGCGGTCGCCCCGAAAGACCGGGCGGAGCGTATCGGGTGGGTGACGGCGGCAACGAGCGCGGCGGCGCTCATCGGCCCTGTCGTCGGGTCGCTCGCGGGTCAGTGGTCGCCGGCGGCACCGGGGCTTTTCGCCGCGGTTCTCAGCGTGGTCGCCTTCGTGCTCTGTCGCGTCGCGTTGCGCGACCGACCGCGCGCGCAGCGCGACCAGGCGCGGGACACGACGGACGCGCCGGGAAGCGAGGCCGCTGCGTCGGGAGGAGGGCTCCTTGCGTCCATCGGCGCCGTCTTGGCGAGGCCTCTTCTCGCACCGCACCGGCTCATCTGGATCTACGGTCTCGCCATGATCGCGAACACGGCGATGACCGCGGTCGCGGCGCTGAGCCTGGAGGCGCGCTTCGCCATCGGCGAAGACCACATCTGGGTCTTCTTCGCGGCGCTCGCGGGCGGCGCGATGGTGGTCCGACTCTTCGTGCTCGGTCGCACGGTGCGGTCGCTCGGAGAGGCCGTCACGCTGCGGCTCGGTGCGGTGTCCCTGGGGCTCGGTCTCCTGTTGTTCCCGCTCGTGCCGGGGCTGCCGGGGGTGCTGGCCACCGTCGTTCTCATGGCCTTCGGGACGTCGTTCCTGTTCCCCTGCACCACGGCGCTCCTCTCGCGCGCGGTTGCGCCGGAAGAGTCGGGTCAGCTGCTGGGGGTGCAGCAGGCGTACGGTGGCGCGAGCGGCATCCTCGGGCCGCTCGCCGCGGGGGCAGCGTTCGGAGCGATGGGCCCGGCGACCCCGTTCCTGGGGTCGGCCGCGGTCATGATCCTGGTACTCGGCCTTGGTCTCGGGGTGCGTCAGCCGGAGGCCGCCGACGGCTGAGGCGCGCCGGCGAGCCCCGCGCGGAAGACGCGGAGCCAAGAAAAAACGGAGGCCGAAGCCTCCGTTCGAGAACCGGCCGAAGCCGGGAACTTGTGTTGGTAGCGGGGGCAGGATTTGAACCTGCGACCTTTGGGTTATGAGCCCAACGAGCTACCAGACTGCTCCACCCCGCGTCACAAGGCGCTGTCTAGCGCGAAGGGAAATCGTGGCATAGGAGGGGGGGGCTGTCAACGCTCTCTGCGGCAGCTTGCGGCGCCGGCCGCGCGACGGAAACGGTCGAATGTCACCCGGGAAGAGGTGGCGCCACCTCCCCTGTGGAGAGAAGCGGATCGGGAGGTGTCCGAGGCGGGGTGCGCTCTCTGGCGAGCCCGGCCAGGCACTATGATGTCACTTTGACATGACGAATCTGCCCAATCCTCTCCGAGCGACCCTGTGTCTGGCGGCAGCCCTGCTGACCGCCGCTGAGGCGCCTGGGCAGGTGGCGTTCCACATCCCGACGTCGAGCGTCGTGGAAGGGACACAGCCCGTGGGAGCACCGAGCCCCTGGACGTATCTGGATGTCACGGTACAGCGGACCGACGGTGGTGTCGGGCCGCTCGACATCGCCGTGCAAGGCGACCGCCGCGCTGGGTACACCTATCTCATGAGCCCGAGCCAACTGGTCTGGAGTGATGGAGACACGAGCTCCCGGACCGTGACCCTCGAGATCCTCGCCGACGGCTACCTCGAGGGTGACCAGCTGATCACTTTGGAGCTCAGGCCCACGCAGACTCCCAGATCGACCCCGCCCATCGATACCGGGAGCGTCACCGTGATCGACGACGATTCGGAGATTCGCATCGACGGGGTCGCGGCGCAGCAGGAGTCCGGAGGCTCGGTCGTTCTGACCCTACGGCGGATCGGCCCTCCGATCGGCGACGTCTCAGTGGCGTACCTCACGCACGGCTATGCGCAGTACTACACCGACGGGAGCCGCTGGGGGCACGAATCGACCCCCGGGGTCGACTTTCCGCAGGCCACCGGCACCCTGTCCTGGTCCGATGGCGACAGCACTCCGCAGACCCTCGAGGTCTTCTGGTTCGACGACTGCGACGCGGAGAGTGGTGACGACGGTGACTTCGAGTGGCTCTTCGTCACGCTGACCCCGACGGGCTTCGTCTATCCCCCCGTGGAGGCCGGTGACTTGGAGGGACCACACGAGATGCGGCCCATCAAGCTCCTGGACGACGATCACTCTCCGAGGCAGCTGTCGTTCCTCTCTCCGACGGCGCGTGGCAGCGAGACCGGCGACATCACGGTCCCAGTCTCTCGAAGTGGTCTCGGGGTTGGCCCTGCGAGCGCGACGATCACGGCGCTGGCCGTCTCTGCAACGCCCGGCGAGGACTTCGACCTGGCCTCCGCGACTCTTCACTGGGCAGACGGAGAGACCGGGACGAAGGCGGTCGTCGTGCAGCCCGTCCAGGACGGCCTGTTCGAGGGCACCGAAGTGTTCGAGCTCGAGCTCAGCCAGATCCAGGGCACCTGCCTGACCCCGGGCACGACCAGGACGCGCGTCACCCTTTTCGACTCCGACGGACCTCCGACGCTGTCCTTCACCCAGACCCTACTCGAGGTCGAGGAGCGGGAGGGGCAGGTCGACTTCGAGGTGAGCCGCACCGGCACCCTCACCGGAGCTGCGAACGTCAAGGTGCGCGCGGTCTCCGCGAGCGCGCGCGCCGGCAGCGACTTCGACTTCCCCGAGGCCACGTTGTCCTGGGCTGCCGACGAAGGCGGAGTGCAGAGGGGAACCGTGGCCCTGGTCGTCGACGACACCCCGGAGGACACCGAGACGTTTCACCTCGAGCTGTTCGATCCGAGCCCCGACACGGCCGTCCTGCCGCCGGATCTGGCGACGGCCACCGTCGCCATCCTCGAGAGCTCGTCCCAGCCGGAGGTGCGCTTCTCCGAGTCGGTCTACACCGCCGAGGAGGCGCGCGGCACCGTCGAGCTCGTTCTGGAACTGACGCGCCCGGTCGATCGCGCGGTCACGGCCAGCGTGCAATTGGCGCCAGGCGGTCGCGCTCGCCCGAACGTAGACCTGGTCGAGGAGACCTGGAAGGCCACCTGGGAGCCGCTCGAGACCGGGTCGCGGAGCATTTCGGTGGCGCTGATCGACGACGGCGAGGCCGAGACGGCAGAGGCCGCCACGTTTCGCATTACGAGCGTGCTCGGCAGCAACCCGGGCGCACTCGACCGGGCAAAGCTGTGGATCCTCGACGACGACTTCGAGCAATCGGGGGAGCGCATCGCTCTGGCTTCCGCAGGTACCGCACCGCGCCTCGCAGCGACCGGGCGTGGCACCGTGACGGTCTTCTCGGCCGACGACGGTGACGGCAGTGGGGTTTTTGCCCGGCTCGACGCCCGAGACAGCGGCCAGCTCACCCTGAGAGTTCCCGAGAGCGCGCAGGCGGACCAGCGAGGCGCCGATGTGGCCGCTTTCGGGAACCAGTTCGTTGCCGCCTGGATCCGCGACGACGGGTCCTCGTCGATCGTTCGCGCCCGGCGGTTCCAGCCCGACGGCCAGCCGCTGGGGCCGAGCTTCGACGTCTCGACCGCGGCCACGGTCGTGAGCCACGTGCGGGTCGGCGTCGACGGGAGGGGCGACGCTTTCTTCAGCTGGCTCGCGGACGGCACGGCCTACGGAAGGCGCTTCTCGGCGGCCGGAGTGCCGCTCGAAGGAGCTGCGACTCTGAGCCAGGAGAGCGCCGAGGCGCTCGACTGCGCCGTCTCGGTCTTCGGCGACCGGTTCTGCGCCTTGGGCCTGCCCCCGGGCCTGGCGTCCGAGGTTGGTACCGTCCAAGCGTCCGACGAACCGAATGTCCAATACCTCCTCGACGTCTTCGACGCCCAGACCGGCAGCTTGATCGAGGGGCCGCGCGGAGTCGTCGAAGGTGCGAGGAGTCCCCGGGTGGCGGCTTTGAGCGGAGCGTTTGCTCTCGGCTCGGTCGACACCGAAGGGACGTCTCCGCAGCTTCTGCTGTTCGACGGCCTGGGCAGGCCCCGCGGCTCCGCGGTGCGCCTCGGAGAGCCCGCTCCCGGAGCGCAGCCGCCGTCGTTCGCCCGAGGTCGCGGCAGGGAGCTGGCGGTGCTGTTCCGAGACCTGGTCGCGGGAACCGTGCGAGGGCGTTTCTACTCCTCGGACGGCCGCCCTCTGAGCAGCGAGCTCGTTCTGGCGGGTCCCGACTCCGTGGGCGTGCCGGCGGCCGCGGCAGCGCTGTTGGCTGAGACCGACCTGCTTCGCATCACCTACGAACGACGGGACCCCGCGGGCAACTCGCTCGGCCTCTTCGTGAACGAGACCTTGGCCATGGTCTCCGAAGGCGCATGCTCGGTGAGCGAGGGTGATCTCTGCCTGGGTGAGGAGCGCTTTCGTGTGCGTGTCGCGTTCCGCTCCGGGGCCACGACCACGGAGGCGCCGTCGACTCCACTGACGACCGACACCGCGTACAGCTGGTTCTTCGATCAGGACAACGTCGAGGTGGTGTACAAGCTCCTCGACGGTTGCGCGATCAACGGACACTACTGGCTGTTTGCGGCCGGTCTCACCGATGTCGCGGTCGAGCTGAGCGTCGAAGACACTCTGACCGGCAAGAGCTCGATTCACTGGAGTCGTTTCGGAACCCCGTTTCAGCCGCTCCAGAACACGCGAGCCATCCCGTGCCACGGCAGCCCTTCTCTTGAGCCACCGGCGGCACTTCGCTAGGGTCGGAGGTCCACATGGAGACGGTGGTGCCGCCTCCTGCGCAGCCCGGTGAGGCGGGAAAGTGTCCGACGAAAACGCCAGCAGCACGCCCGAGACCATGCCAAGCCCGCCCGAGCGGCCCGGCCCCGATCGGCGTCGCGTCGCCCTGACCCTCGGCACCCTGGCGGCGATTGGCCTCGTGGCGGCCGGAGCGGTCCGCGGGTACGCGGATCTCTCGGCGTCCAAGAAGCGCGTTGCCGCTCTGAAAAGCGAGATCGAGGCGACGCATCAGCGCATCGAGGAGCTGGGCGTGCGCGTGGACACGCTCGAAGACGATCCCGTCGTGCTGGAGTGGCTGGCCCGCGAAGAGCTTGGCCTGACCCGCCCCGGGGAGGTCGTGCTCGCCCTCGCCCCCGATCTGCGCTGAGGCGGGCGCCGGAGCCAGACGATGAGCGTGGCCTCCTTCTGGCAGGAGCCGGCGGACTCGATTCGCCGGAGCCCCGAGTACCGCGCGCTGCGACGCAACCCCGGTGCCGTGCGCGGCCTGCCTCCGGCCGCCGCTGCCTGGGTGCTGGGTCTTCTCGCAGAAGAGCTCGACCGCCCCCTCCTGTTCGTCGCCGCCCGTGAGTCGGAGGCGATGCAGTTCGTGGAAACGGCGCGCCTGTTCGGCTGGAGCGAGGCGGTCTACTTCCCGTCTCCGGCCTTGTCTCCCTACCAGGAGACCGACGCGTCGCTGCTGGTGCGCGCGCAGGAGGCAGTGGCGCTCGACCGCATCGGCACCGTGCCGCGGCCCGTCGTCGCATGTACGCCGCGCGCGCTCGCCCGTCGGCTGCCGACCGCCGATGCGTTCACGAGGTCGATTCAGGTGGTGCGACAGGACGAGGACCACCCGATCGACGAGCTCACCGGCCACCTCGCCGACTTCGGCTACCGGCGCAGCGACCTCGTGGCCGAGGTGGGTGTCTTTGCGGTGCGCGGCGGCGTGGTCGACCTCTTCCCGCCGGCATCGGACGAGCCGGTCCGCCTCGACTACTTCGGCGATACCGTCGAGTCGATCCGCAGCTTCGACCCCGTGACGCAGCGTTCGAGCGTCGCGCTGGACGAGGTGCGCATCCAGCCGCTCTCGCTGTTCCCCTCCGGGGGAGAGGTGCCGCGCCTCGTCGCCGATGCCCTCGTCGAGCACTCCGAGCACGAGTCGTTCGACCTCTCGCAGAAAACCTCGGAGCTGCGCGAGGGCGAAGGGTTCGCGGGGTGGGAGAACTACCTGCCGCTCGTGCAGCCCACCACCGTGTCGCTCATCGACCTGCTCGGCTCCCCCCTGCTCGCGATCGCCGACCGACAGGCGCTCGAGGCCGAGGTGACGCATCAGCACGACATGCTGCTCGCCGAGTTCGAATCGCGCTTCGAGCGCGAGGAGCTCGCGATCGCGCCGGAGACCCTCGCCGTGCCGGGACCCGAGATCTTGGCGCACCTCGAGCGTGCCGACGTGGAGCTCGACGGCGCCGTGGACGCGGCACCCGTCTCCGGCGCGGTCGTCGACTTCGGCGGCTCCAGTACCGACAGCCTGATCGGGCAGATGCCCCGCTTCCCACGCGAGGTGGAGACGGCCCGTGCGCGCCGCGAGCGGCTCGTCATCGTGGGTCCGGAGTCGCGGCACGAGCGCCTGCGCGAAACGCTCGAAGATCGGGAGCTGCCCCTCGACGAGACGCTGCGTCTCGTGGACGGTGAGCTGAGCCGCGGCTTTCGACTGCCGATGGCCGGGGTGGTGCTCTACGGAGAGAACCAGCTCTTCGCCGAGCCCACCACCAACCGACGCCGGAAGCTGGGCCCGTTCCTCTCCGGAATCCGCGACCTCAAGGTTGGAGAGTACGTGGTGCACGAAGACCACGGCATTGGTCAGTTCGTGGGCATGCGGGCCCTCGGTGGCGAAGCAGACACCTCCCACCTGCCGCCGGCACTCGCGGAGATGGAGAACCAGCGCTCGGTGGCAGTGGAGGTGATGGAGATCCTCTACACGGGCGGAAAGACGCTCCTGCTGCCGCTCAACCGCCTCGACCAGATCCAGAGGTACTCGGGCATCGAGGGATTTGCGCCGAAGCTCGACCGTCTCGGCGGCTCGAGCTGGAGCAAGACCAAGAGTCGCGTGAAGCGGGGCCTGCGCAAGCTGGCGACCGACCTGCTGCGGCTGTACGCGGAGCGCGAGGTCGCCAAAGCTCCGCCCGCCTCCCCGGACAGCGACCTCCTGCACCAGTTCGAGACGGCTTTCGAGTACGAGGAGACGCGGGACCAGCTCGATGCGATCCAGCAGATCAAGGAGGACCTCGAGCGCGAGCGACCGATGGATCGGCTGTTGTGCGGTGACGTCGGCTTCGGCAAGACCGAGGTCGCCATGCGGGCTGCGTTCAAGATGGTCGACAGCGGCCTGCAGGTGGCCGTGCTCGCGCCGACGACCATCCTCTCCGATCAGCATCTGAAGACGTTCCAGCGCCGCTTCTCCGGGTTCCCGGTGCGTATCGAGATGGTCTCGCGCTCGCGCAGCAACGCCGAGGTGCGGGAGATCTCGGAGAAGCTCCAGTCGGGAGAGATCGACGTCCTCATCGGCACCCATCGGCTGCTGAGCAAGGACATCTCGTTTCGCAACCTGGGTCTCCTGATCATCGACGAGGAGCAGCGTTTCGGCGTGGCTCAGAAGGAGCGCTTCAAGGAGCTGCGGCGCGAGGTGCACGTGCTGGCGATGTCGGCGACTCCGGTGCCGCGCACGCTGCAGCTCTCCCTCGCCGGCGTGCGCGACCTGTCGACCATCGAGTCGCCGCCGAAGGACCGCATGGCCGTCGAGACGCGGATCGTGGCGCAGTCGGCCGATCTCATCCGTGAGGCGATCCACTACGAGCTCGATCGCGGCGGGCAGATCTACTACGTCTTCAACCGGGTCGAGGGCATCGAGGAGGTGGCAGGGGAGCTGCGGCGCATCGTGCCGGATCTGCGCATCACGATCGGTCATGGTCAGATGGACGAGGTCGAGCTGAGCCGTCGCATGCAGGCGTTCACGGCGCGCGAGTACGACCTCCTCCTGTCCACGACCATCATCGAGAACGGCATCGACATTCCGAACGTCAACACGATGATCGTGCACCGTGCCGACCGCTTCGGTCTGGCCCAGCTGTACCAGCTGCGCGGCCGCGTCGGTCGCTCCGACCAGCTCGCCTACTGTTACCTGCTGGTCCCGGGCGACAAGATCCTCTCGGAGGACGCGCGCAAGCGCCTCGCCGCGATCCGGGAGTTCACGGAGCTCGGCGCCGGGTTCCGGATCGCCGCGCGCGACCTGGAGATCCGCGGTGCCGGCAACCTGCTGGGCGCGGAGCAGAGCGGCCACATCGCGGAGCTCGGCATCGAGACCTACCTCAAGATGCTCGAGGACACGGTGCGGGAGCTGCGAGGAGAGGCGCCGGTCGACGCGCCGTCGGCGGCGATCGACCTGCCCATCGCGATGTCGATCCCCGACGAGTACATTGCGGAGTCGAGTCTGCGCATGGAGATCTACCGCCGTTTGGCGACGCTCGAAGAGGCGCCGGAAGACCTGGTCGCAGAGCTCAAGGACCGGTTTGGTCCGCCGCCGATGGCCGTGCAGCGTCTGATCGAGGCCGCAGAGCTCAAGAGGCTGGCGGAGCGGCTGCGGGTGCAGTCGGTGACGAGCCGGGGCAGCAAGCTCGTCCTGCGTCTGCGGCGCGACTCGCGCATCGATCTCGACCGCCTGATCGACTTCGTGCAGACGCGGGAGGCGTCCAACTTCTCACCCAGCGGAGTTCTGACGCTGGAGAAGGTGCCGCCCGCCGAGTCTCTGACGGTCGCCAAGCAGTGTCTCGAGCTCCTGGGTGCGGAGCAGGGCGCCGAGCAGCTCGGTCAGGGCGTGCACGGCGGAGCGCCGTCGTGAGGTGCCGGGCCGTCACCGTGCTCTGCGCTGGGCTGCTGTGGGCCGCCTGCTCGGCCGAGACGCGCCTCGCCGACGGCATGATCGCCCGCATCGCCGACCGGCAGTTCGCCTACGCCGACTTCGAGGAGTTCCTGGACGAAGGCGTCGGCGAGGGAGCGACGGGGCTCGACAACGACGTGCTGGCGGCGCTCTTCGAGCAGTTCCTCGACGAGGAGCTGCTGCGGGAGCTTGCGATGGACCGGGGGCTCGTGCATGCGGCCGCCTCGAGGCGCCGGGCGATGGAGGCGCTGCTGGCGGATCAGGACGACGTGGCCATCACGCAGGAGGCGATTGCGGCCTACTACCAGGAGCACCTCGAGAGCTACCGCCGTGGCGAGCGTGTGCGCCTGCGGCAGCTCCTCCTCGAAGACCGGGAGCAGGCCGATCGGGTGATCGCCGACCTCGCGGCCGGCCTCGACTTCGTGGAGGTGGCCGAGCAGGTTGGTGGGGAGGACGCGGTGGCGAGCCTGGACCAGGGCGAGCTGTCCCGGGAGGATCTCCCCGTGGAATTCGTCGAGCCCATCTTCGCGTTGCAGCCGGGAGAGACCAGCCCCGCGCTCGAGGCCGACTACGGCTTCCACATCTTCCAGGTGGTCGAGCGGCGCGCCGCCGACGTCGTTCCTCTGGAGGTCGCGACCGCCGAGATTCGGCGCCACCTAGAGACCACACGCACCGACGAGCTCGTCCGCCAGATGCTCGACGAGGCCCGGCAGAAGTACAATGTCCATGTCGCCGCGACCAGTCTTCCCTTTCGTTATCCCGCGACGTCGTCGGCCGCGTCCCCCTGAAGCCCCGGGACGCCTCATCACCCTTCAACGACCTCCGCGCCCACCCGTCGGGGCCGGGCCGAGGAGCTCAGCCATGGTTCGTCGAATCACACTCTGCCTGGTCGCTGCACTTCTGGCGCTGCCCGCCGTGGCGCAGAACGAAAACTACGTCGTCATGCGCGTCAACGACGAGATCGCCACGCTCTACGACTTCCAGGACCGGCTCGTGGACTGGGTGCGCGCACTCCGTCGCGACTCCAACATGAGCGCCTCGGAGCGCCAGCGGCAGATCGACGAGGCGCCGCAGGCGGTGGCGCGCGAGATGTTCGACGAGCTGCTCATGCTGTCGCGGGCCGACCAGCTCGACATCACGATCGGTGAAGTCGAGCTCGAAGAGCACCTCACCCGGCTGAAAGAGAGGGTCGGAATCTCCTCGGACGAGGAGTTCCGCCAGGCGCTCGCGGCGCAGGGGCTCACGCTCGACGCGTTCCGCGCCTCGCAGCGGCGCAACATGACCGTGCAGCGGGTGACCGGGCGTGAGGTCTACTCGCGCATTCAGGTCGAGGACGAAGAGGTCCGCAGGATCTATCGCGACCAGAAAGACCAGTACAAGGTGGCCGAGCGGCGCCAGATCGTGGAGCTGCTCGTGCCCGAGTCGGCCGACACCTCCGCGGCCCTCCTTGCCGAGCGAGCGGCCGAAGTTCGTGCAGAGATGGTCGACGGCCGAGATCCCGAGCAGGTCGCGGAGGGCAAAGGCGAGTCGGTGCGCTTCATCGACGTCGGCTGGGTCGGCCGTGGAGACCTCTCCGCGGCACTCGACGACGCCGCATGGTCACTCGCCGAAGGGGAGGTTTCTCCCGCCGTCGAGGCCCGCGGTGGCCTGCACATCCTCAAGGTGGTCGCCATCGAGGCCGAGTCGGTGCGGCCGTTCGAGGAGGTGGCCGACGCCATCCGCATCGAGGAGCAGACCCGCCGGCTCGACGAGGAGATCGGGTCCTACCTGTCGGAGCTCGAGGACCAGTCGTTTTATGTCGTCAACCTGCCGGACGGAGCGCGCGACTTCAAGAGCACGTCGGGGCGGGTGATCGAGAACGGCCGCAGCATGCAGCTGCGGGTGGGCAAGACCTCCAGCGACTCACCCTGACGTCGGCCGCCCGAGGCGGATCTCCACGGCTCCGGAGTGGGTCTCCAGGCGGAGCGACCGTTCGCCGCTGTCGCCGGGGATCTCCAGGCGGTTGGGCAGGCTCTGCGGCACGGCTTCCCCGTTTCGCTCGGCGCGCACACCACCGTGCGCCGAAGCGGCACGAATCTGCAGATCGTCGCCCGTGGCAATCGTCACGTCGATCGAACCGGCGTGCGTCTCCGCGACGGCCTCGGCGTGCGCCGTGAGGTCGCCCTCGAGCGTGATGTCGCCGCTTACGCTCCGGAGCGTGACCGCGCCGAGCCGCGGGCTCTGGCAGCGAAGCTCTCCGTCGACCGACTCGAGAACGGCGCGCTCGACCTGGCCTTCGGCGGAGAGGAAGCCGCTCAGCGTCGACGCGCGGAGGGAGGGTGTGTCGCCGCGGAACCGCAGCGCACCGGTGACGGTCTCCACGTCCACCCGCGAGGGCGTGCCGCGAACCTCGAGATCGGCGGCGATCGTGAATGCCCCGAAGGGCCCGCGCAGCCCCTCGGCCGAGGCCGTCCCCTCGCGCTGGACCAGGAAGACCGGAGTGTCGGGCGGCAGCTCGATCCTCAGGCGTGCCTGGAGACGCGGCTCGTCGTGCCAGAGACGTCGGAGTGAGCCCCGGAGTGGGAGAACCGTCCGCACCTCCATGGCACCGCCGTCCCGTCGCAGGCGGACGCCGCGAATGCCGTCATCGACGTCGCCCGTGACGGTGATGCGCCCGGCCTCGCCAGCCACGAGCGTCAGGTCGCCGAACGCGATGTCGACGCGCACGGGCTCGCCGGCGCGGAGCTCGGCTGCGACGTCGACCGGCCCCGCCCAGGCGGCCTGCGGCGAGACGAGGGCGACGAGGAGCCATGCGAGCCGTCTCATGAGTGCTCCTCCCCGGGCTGCCGTCCGCGGAGCCTCCCGTCGAGCGTTCGCAGCACGCGCACGTGGTGCGAGTAGAGCGCGGCGAGGCGCACCTCGAGATCGCCCTCTCCGGGGAGTGCCGCCAGCGAGCGCTCGAGCTCCTCGAGGGCCTCGTCGATCGAGATCAGGCTGCGCTGCACGTCGTTGCCCAGCTCGGCCGGGTAGCGATCGAGCGCGCGCGAGATGCGGGCCCGCAGTCGGCGCCCCTCTTCGCGCGCTCCGGCGATCTCCGCCTGGAACGACGTGTCGTGGGAGAGCCTTGCGAGGTCGACTCGGGTCGGGGGGCGCAGATCGTGGCTGGGTGGCGGCGAAGCCAGGCGCCAGCGTCCGAGGGCGAGAAGCGCGAGTACGCCGGCTGCGAGCGCCGCCCAGCGGACGTTGCGGCTGCGGCTCCGGCGCGGAAGCCGGCGTTCGATCGCGGGCCAGAGATCGCGCGGAGGGTTGCGCTCGGCGGCGGCGAGATCCCGAGCGAGTGCTTCGAGCTTGGGGTCGAGCTCCACCTGCTCCTCCGCGTCTTGGCGATCGGTCATGACATCCACTCCTGGAGTGCTCTGCGTGCTCTGAAAAGCTGTGTCTTGGTGGTGCCGGCGGTCACGCCGAGGGCCTCGGCGATCTCGGCGTGGGTCATTCCCTCGATGTCGTGCAGCACGAACACCCTGCGTGAGCCGGGTGGCAGGGAGCGGATCGCGCGCTCGAGGTCGATGGCCTCCACGCTCGAGCGCCTGGCCGTCGCTTCCAGGGTGAGCCCGAGCTCCGACGTCGTCTCGACGTCGCGGTGCCACTTGGAGCGCCGCTCGTCGATCAGGATGCGGACCGCGATGCGACGCAGCCACCCGCCGAACCTGCCGTCGGCGCGGTACGTGTCGAGCCGCTCCCAGGCCCGGATGTACGCGCGTTGCGTGACGTCCTCGGCTTCGGAGTCGCTCGCGCAGAGTCGACGCACCGCCGCAAAGACCCGCGGCACGGTGTCGCGGTAGAGGGCCTCGAAGGCTCGTGTGTCGCCGCGCTTCGCGGCGGCAACCCGGCGCTGCTCCTCGAGGTCGGCGACCGGGTTGGGCCTCAAGCGTGGACTCCGAGGAGTCTCCAGTACGAAAGCCACGCGACCCACCCGGCCAGGACGAGACACGAGGCGAGGGCCGGCCCCCAGACATGGCGCCCTCTGGCGCGAACGCTCCAGGCGCCGAGGAGCCCGACCAGGAGCGCCACGATCGGCAGCCACAGCAGGCCGTGGAGCCACACCGGAATCTCGAAGCGCAGGGTGCCTCCACGTGCCGCCATGCTCGCGCCGATGAAGGCGCCGAGCGCCATGACCTGTGCGAGCTGGAGGCCGGCCGCGGCGCGCAGGGCCACGGGTGGTCCGATCGCGCCGAACAGTCGCTGCGGGCGCCCCAGGAGGAGTGCGATCAGAAGCAGGACGAGGGTGACGAAAGCCGTCGCGTGGAGGGTCCGTCCCGCATGCCACGGTATGCGGCTCCAAGCCTCACCCTCCTCGAACAGGAAGCTGTTTCCTGCGGCGCTCGTGTGCGGCACGAGAACCCCGCGCGACGAGGTCCAGAGACCGTCCTCGGTGGCGGTGTAGGAGACGTCGCCGAACCGGAGGCGCTCCGGCGCGGGTGCGTCGAGCCGGCGCTGCTCGAAGAGGAGCCGCGCCTTGTCCATCGTGCCCGTCGGGAGACCGGCAGGTGCGTAGACCCCCGGAACGGGAGGTATGACGGCCGCGGTGGGTCGTGGCGGTGCGGGCGTTGCGGGGAAAAGCTCCTCGAGGAGCTCGCGGACGAGCCCCCAGACCCAAGCGTTGCCGTTGAGCGCCACGAAGATCGCGCCCCGCTGCTCGGGCACCAGCACGATCGCCGAGCTGAAGCCGTCGGTCCCTCCGGAGTGGAGGAGACGCCGGGGTGTGACCGAAGAGTCCTCCGACCAGCCATAGGCTCGCCCGGTGAGTGCGGGGTGGTGGCCAAACTGGCGGCTGAGCATCAGGTCGACCGTGGCCGGCTTCAGGAAGTCGGACGACTCGGGTCGCAGGAGCGCCTCGAGGAAGCGGGCCATGTCGGCTCCGGTGGACACGAGCATGGACGAGGGTACCGTGTTGATGCCGTAGGTCGGCGCAGGCCTGCCGGCCGTGTGGCCGCCGGCGAGATCGCGCGCCCGGCTGAGCTGGAAGGTCGAGCGCTCCATCCCGAGAGGCCGGAAGACGAGCGCTTGCATCGCCTCCTCGAAAGAGCGTCCAGCGGCTTCGGCGATGGCCAACCCCGCCAGGGCCATCCCGTGGTTCGAGTAGATCGAGAGCTCGCCCGGCTCGAAGCGCGCGGGGGGTAGGTTGCGCGCGAGGAACTGCGAGAGCGGCGGCACCGCGCTGGCGTCTCGCGAGAGCCGGAGAAGCATGCGATCTTCGAAGCCTGCGGTGTGCGTCAGCAGGTGGTGCATCTGGAGCCGCGGGTCGAGCGAGAGCGCCGGCAAGGATGGCGCCAGGCTGGCGCGCAGGTCCAGGGAGCCGCGCTCGTGGAGCCGCAGGGCCGCCGCGGCGGTGACCGGCTTCGACAGTGACGCGAGCCGGAAGCTCGTGCGGCTGAACTCGACTTGTCGTGCGGACTCGACGTCCTCGACACCGTACCCCCTTCCCAGGGTGAGCGCGCCCTCCTGGAGAACGGCCACGACCGCCCCGGGGGCGCTCCAGTCGTCCATCACCTCCTGCACGCGCTCCGCCACCCGCTGCTCGAGCGCGCTCGACGGCGACGCCGCGGCGCTCGGAGCCCAGAGCGCGAGCAACACAGTTGGGGCAAGCCATCTCCAGTCCGTCATCCGAAGCCTCCTCGATGCTTGGACGAGTGGGGCGTGCAGAGGGTTGACGGCGTGGTCGAAGAAAAGCGCGGCACGTTGTCTGGGACCGCGCTCCGAGGTGGGCCACCCTGGTCCACGAAGGGCCTCGCGGTTGCGCTCCGAACGTGATGTGATGAGAGAATCGAAGCCCGCCGGGTCGGCCAGGGCCAGGGTGTCTGGCGCTAATTCCCCTTCTTTGAGGGATTTAGACGCAGATCGGCCGATCGGAGTCTTCGGTGGACAGGAGTGGACAAAAGTGGACACTCCTCCCCGATGGTGCTAGCTTCCGGGAGATTTCCTCGACATTGGAGGGAGTGTCGCTGCGTGCGTGTGCTCGCGTTCATCGAGGAATTGACCTGAGACGATGCTGTGTTCCGCGGAAGCGCCAAAGCCAAGATCGACGCCAAAGGCCGTTTCAAGCTGCCCACCGAGTTCCGGCGGCAGTTGGAGGACCGCTACGGCACGCTCGACGTTTTCGTCACGTCGGTCGAAGGGCACTGCGCGCGGCTCTATCCGATGCGAGTCTGGGAAGACCTCGAAGAGCGTCTGGCCCAGCTGCCGTCGACCGATCCGAAGCGGCTGCGGTTCCAGCGGCGTGTGTCGTACTTCGGCCAGCAGGGCACCCTCGACGCGCAGGGCCGTCTCGTGCTGCAGTCCATCCTCCGAGACGCAGCGACTCTGGTCGGAGAGGTCGTCGTGTGCGGTCACCTCGAGTACCTCGAGATCTGGAACCGCGAAGAGTTCGAGAAACACCTCGCCGCAGACCCGTTCGGCGAGGAGGACTTCGGAGACCTCAGTGCGAAGGGGATCTAGGTGTCGCATCCAGATGCCCGGCGCGACCACCACGAACCGGTCATGCCGGCCGAGGTCCTGCAGTACCTCGAGCCCGCGCGCGGCGGCTGCTTCGTCGACTGCACGCTCGGCCTGGGCGGGCACGCGGCGAAGGTGCTCGAGGGTGGCGCTTCGCGCCTCGTCGGCTTCGACCGCGACCCCGATGCCCTCGCGCTCGCCGCGGAGCGACTGGCACCGTGGAGCGATCGCGTCGACCTCGTCGAGAGAGGCTTCGACGGGCTCCGCGAAGGCCTCGAGCGGCTCGGCATCACCTCGGTCGCCGGAATCCTCGCCGATCTCGGCCTCTCCTCGCTGCAGCTCGGGCGCGGAGAGCGAGGCTTCAGCTTTCAATTGGATGGACCCCTCGACATGCGGATGGGCCCGTCTCTTCCTGTGACCGCAGCGGAGATTGTCAACGAGTACTCGGAGGGCGACTTGGAGAAGATCCTGAGAGACTACGGCGAGGAGCGTTCGGCACGGAGGCTCGCGCGGGCGCTCGTCGAGCGCCGAGAGGAATCTCCTCTGAAGACGACCTCCGACCTGCGCCAGGTGGTGCACTCCGTCCTGGGGCCGCGCTCGGGCCCGCGCGGCTCGCGCCGCGGCATCGACTCGGCGACACGGACGTTCCAGGCCCTCCGGATCGAGGTGAACCAGGAGCTCGCCGGGCTGAGCGCCATGCTCGACCAGGCCATGTCCATGCTCGAGGACGACGGCCGACTCGTCGTCATCTCCTACCACAGCCTCGAAGATCGGATCGTGAAGAACGCGTTCAGAACCGCGGCGATCGGTCAGATCGATCCGGTGACCGGGCGTGCGCGCGCCGAGACCCGCCTCATCGAGCTGCTCACGCGCAAACCGGACCGACCGACCCCGAGCGAGGTCGAGTTCAACCCGCGCTCCCGGTCTGCCCGCCTGCGCGCCGCGCGCCGGCTCTGATCCGATGCGGCAGCTTCAGGGACAACGGTTCGCACTGGGCGTACCGGATCGCGACGACGTGCTCTCCCTGCGGCTGGACGAACCCGCGGAGGCGCCGCCCTCGGGCTGCGAGCTGCTGCCGTGAAGACGAACTACGCGGTGCGGCGGCCGGTGGTCAACGCCTACCTCGTGCGCGAGCGCGATCGGAGGCGTTGGCGCGAGCTGGCGGCGGTCCTGGCGGTCGCCGTGCCGATCGCCGTGGTGCTCCTCGTCTACACCGGCGTCCAGGTGAATCTCCTCGAGGCGGGCTACGAGATCAACCAGCTCGAGGAGGAGCTCTACGAGCTGGAGCAGACCGAGCGGCGGCTCCGGCTGCAGGCGTCGAGCCTCTCGCGCGCGGAGCGCGTGGAGGCCGTCGCACGAGGTCAGCTCGGGCTCTCGGAGCCGGGCCATGAGCAGGTCGTCTTCGTCGGGGAGCAGCCGTGAGTCGTCCAAGACCCACTGACGACGCCCAGCGGCGCCTGACCCTCGTCGCTCCGGAGGTCGAAGAGACTCCGGCGACTCCGGCACCGAAAGATCGCGAGCCGCAGCGCTTCGAAGGAGCGACACGGCCGAAGGCGCGTCTGGCTCTTGCGGTCGCGGTGTTCGCCGTCTGGGTCGTTGCGGTGGGCGTGCGCCTGGTCGACCTACAGCTCGTGCACGGCGCGGAGTACCGCGAGAAGGCCGACGCGCAGCAGCGACAGCAGGTCCGGCTCGAAGCGCCGCGCGGCACGATCTTCGACCGCGAGGGGCGTGAGCTCGCCGTGTCGGTCGACGCACTCTCGGTGGCGCTACATCCGTTCGAGCTCGAAGACGTCCGAGTCGCAGCCAAGGCGCTCGCCCCGCACCTGGGTCGCTCGGCAGCTCAGCTGCAGCAGAAGATCGAGGACGCACTCCGCGAGGAGAAGCACTTCCTCTGGCTCAGCCGCAAGCTCGACGCCGGTCGGGTGGACCGCATTCGAGCTCTCGACCTCGAGGGTGTCAGCTTCATTCCGGAGAGCCGACGCTTCTACCCGCAGGGCACGCTCGCCGCTGCGACCCTCGGCTTCGTCGGCACCGACCCGAAGGGCCTCGCCGGGGTCGAGGCGATGTACGAGAAGGCCATGCGCGGTCGCGAGGTGGTCCGTCAGATCGTCAAGGACAGCCGCAACAACACGCTCGTGGTGCCGACCGCGCTCGATCAGACGCCGCGGCCGGGCGCCAACGTGCACCTGACGCTCGACGCGACGCTCCAGCACATCGCGGAGACCGTGCTCGCCGAGCGGGTCGAGTGGTCGGGCGCGAAAGCCGGGTCGGTCGTGATCCTCGACCCGAGGGACTCGGCGGTGCTTGCGCTCGCGAACTACCCGTTCTTCGATCCGGCCCGCTTCAATCGGGTGCCACAGAGCCAGTGGCGCAACCGGGTGATCGCCGAGCCGTTCGAACCGGGCTCGACCTTCAAGATGATCACGGCAGCAGCCGCGATCGAAAGTGGCGCCGTGCACGCGGACGACGAGTTCGATTGCGAGAACGGTGCGATCCGCCTCGACCGTCGCACGCGCATTCGCGACCACAAGCCGTTTGGTGTGCTCACCTTCCGCGAGATCCTCGCCAAGTCGAGCAACGTCGGAGTGATCAAGGCCGCCCTGCGGACGGGCGAAGACGGGCTCTTCGAGATGACCCAGCGTTTCGGCTTCGGCCGTCACACGGGCATCGACCTTCCGGGCGAACAGGCCGGCATGGTGCACCCGATCGAAAAGTGGAAGAGCAAGTGGGGTGCGGCCTACGTGTCGTTCGGGCACTACCTCACGGTGACCCCGATCCAGATGGCCAACGCATACGCCGCCGTCGCCAACGGTGGCGTGATGCACCGCCCGTACCTGGTCCGCGCCATCGAGCGCGACGGCACCTTGGAGCCCACTCCCCGCCCGGAGGGCACCCGCGTGCTCAGCCGCGCGATGAGTCAGGAGCTCATCCGGCTGCTCGAGGGTGTCGTCGCCGAGAAGGGCACGGCGTGGCGCGCTGCCATCGACGGCTACCGGGTGGCGGGCAAGACGGGAACCGCGGAGAAGTCGAGCGCACAGGGTTACTCGGACACCGGGCGTATGGCGAGCTTCGTCGGCATCGCTCCGGCGCGGGATCCGCAGCTCGTCTGCATGGTGGTGCTCGACGAGCCGACCTTCTCCGTGAACGGCGGCCGGGTCGCCGCTCCGACCTATCGCGAGATCGTCTCGAGAGCCCTGGTGCACCTCGGCGTTCCGCGGAGCGCGCCGTCGCCGTCCGACATCGCCGACGAGGAAGAGGAGCCGCGTTTCCCCGAGCCGCTCGTGCTGCCGAAGCGCCGCGCTCCCACGGTTGCTGCGGGTGGAGGGCCGTGATGGAGCTCTCTCAGGTGCTGGCCGGGCTTCCGGTCCGCCGAGCCAACGACGTCGAAGGTGCCGGAGTCGACGTGACCGGCGTCAGCCACGACTCGCGCAAGGTCGTGCCGGGAGATCTGTTCGTCGCGTGGGAGGGAGAGGTGTTCGACGGTCGGCGGTACGCCCCGCAGGCGGTCGATCAGGGTGCGGTTGCAGTGCTCGCATCGGTCGGCGGTGATCCTCTCCCCGGAGTTCCCTGGCTCGAGGCGGACGATCCACGGCGCCTGCTCGGCCCGCTGGCGGCGCGCGTCTTCGCGCATCCGGACCGCGATCTGCGCATGGTGGGGATCACGGGAACGAACGGCAAGACGACCGTGAGCTACCTGGTGCAGGCGATCCTCGACCGTGCGGGAATCCCCACCGGGGTCCTCGGCACCTTGGGTTACCACTTTCGCGATCTGTCCTATCCGGGCGAGCGCACCACGCCCGAAGCGGCCGACCTGTACCGCTGCCTTTGCGGCATGCGGGACGCCGGGGCGGAGGGCATCGCCATGGAGGTCTCGTCGCACGCCCTCGACCAGGGGCGCGTGTTTGGTGCGACCTTCGAAGTGGCCGTGTTCACGAACCTGACGCGTGACCACCTCGACTACCACGGCGACATGGAGTCGTACTTCGAAGCGAAGACCCGTCTGTTCGAGCAGCTCGGGCCCGACGGGGTCGCCGTGCTCAACGCCGACGACCCCAGGGGGCGCGAGCTCGCAGCGCGGTTGCCCCGCACGGTGACCTTCGCCACCGACCCGGAAGCAGAAGCCGACGTCGTGGCGGTGCGCGCCGACCTCGACGCGCAGGGCAGCTCGCTCGAAGTGCGGACCCCACGCTCCACGTTGCGTCTGCGGACCCAACTGCGCGGCTCCTACAACGTCTCCAACATCTGCGCCGCGATCGCTGTCGGGGAGGCGATGGGGATCGACCCGGAGCACGTCGTGGCTGCTCTCGAAGCGTTCGAGCCCGTCGACGGCAGGCTCGATCCGGTCGACGCGGGCCAGTCGTTCCCGGTTTTTCTCGACTACGCCCACACCGATGGCGGGCTCGACGCTGCGCTTCGCTCCCTCCGCGATCTGCACGACGGCCCCGTCGTCCTGGTCTTCGGCTGCGGTGGCGGCCGGGACCAGGGGAAGCGCGCCCTCATGGGAAGGGTGGCGGGTGAGCTCTCCGACGTGACGATCCTGACGGACGACAACCCGCGGGGCGAAGATCCGCGCGCGATCCACCGTCAGGTCGTCACCGGGCTGCGCGCCGCGGGCCGGTCCGACTACCACATCCTCGGCGATCGTCGCCGTGCGATCCGTGCCGCCCTGCAGCACGCCTCCGAGCACCCGGGGTGTGCGGTGCTCGTGGCCGGCAAGGGGCACGAGCGCGAGCAGATCGTCGGCGACCAGGTGCGCAGCTTCTCGGACGCCGAGGAGATTCGCGGCGGCCTCGAGGCGCTGGCGCGTGGTGAGCGCATCTTCGATGGCGTCTTCGACCCGGACGTCGCTCCGGATCCTCCTCCAGCCGTCGCTGCGCGCCTTGCGCGAGGCGCGGCTGCGATGGCTCGGTGGAAGATGTCTGACGCGGTTCTCGCCATGCGGGGCGAGGTTCGCGGCCCAGCGCCCGAAAGCTTCGAGGGGATTGCTCTCGACTCGAGGAAGATCGAAGGTGGCGAGCTGTTCTTCGCGCTGGCTGGGGCGGAGACCGACGGCCACCGCTTCGTGCGTGCGGCGCTCGACGCCGGGGCGGCGGCGGCCGTCGTCGAGCGCGACGACGTGGACCCGGGTGACGGGTGCGTCGTGCGGGTTCCCGACTCCCTCGAGGCGCTGCACGACCTGACGCGATGGGTGCGGGAGCGCACGCCCGAGCACCTCGTCGGCATCACCGGCTCGGCCGGCAAGACGACGACCAAGCAGCTCCTCGCCGCCATGCTGGAGGCGAAGTACGCGGTGGCGGCGAGCCCCGGCAACCTCAACAACCTCTACGGCTTTCCCGTGTCACTTCTCGGTATTCCCGCGGACACGGAATGGATGGTGGCCGAGATGGGCATGTCGACACCGGGTGAGCTCGGCGGCGTGAGCCGCCTGGGCCGGCCCGACGTGGCTGTGTTCACCAACGTGCGGCGCGTGCACCTCGAGGCGTTCGACGAGCCGGGGAAGCCGGCCACGGTGCGCGACATCGGCAATGCGAAGGCCGAGCTGCTCGAAGGACTCCGTGACGACGGACTGGTCGTGGCCAACGCGGACGACCCCGAGGTGCGGCGGATCGCGCAGATCCACCTCGACCGGAGCGAGCAGGCGCGGGTGGTCTGGTACTCGCCCTCCGGCACCTGTGCCGAGCCGGTGCGGCTCGAGGTCGTCGGCGAGGTCACGTCGTCGCCGGGGGGTGTGGACCTAACGGCCCGCGCGGATGGTGAGACCGCCGCGGTGCACCTCCCGCTGCACGGGGCCGTCAATGTCGAGAACTTCCTCGCGGCCGCCACGTGCGCGCTCGAATTGGGTGTGACTCTGGGCGAGATCGCGGCCAGCGTGCGCGAGCTCGACCTCGGTGCCGGCCGCGGCCGCATCCTCGAGCTCGACGGCGCGACGGTGATCGACGACGTGTACAACTCCAACCAGGACGCGCTGCTCCATGCGGTCCGCGCGGCCCTCGAGGTCGACGGCTCACGTCACTGGGCCGTGCTCGGGGAGATGCGTGAGCTCGGGCAGAGCAGCGAAGCGATTCACACCGAGACGGGAGAGGCGCTCGCGGAGCTTGGTCTGGAGCACGTGCTCGCCGTCGGCGAAGACGCCCGCGCCATGGCCGCGGCCCTCGAGCGGGCCGGGGCGTCTTGTGCGTGGGTGGCGTCCGCGGAGGAGGCGGCCGAGCTCGCGTCGCAGCGGCTCACCGCGGGCGACGTGCTCCTGGTGAAGGGCTCGCGTGGCGTGCGTCTGGAGGTGGTCGTGGAGCGGCTCCAGAGTGACCGGGGAGGGGTGAGCTGATGCTGTTTCACCTCCTTTTCCCCCTTCGCGACCAGGTGGCGGCGCTGAACGTCTTCCAGTACATCACCTTCCGCTCGGCCGGCGCCGCACTGACGGCGCTCGTGCTGTCGATGCTGCTCGGGCCGAGCCTCATTCGTTGGCTCCAGAGGCTGTCGGTCGGTCAGGCCATCCGCGAAGAGGGCCCCGAAAGCCATCAGAAGAAGGCGGGAACCCCGACCATGGGCGGACTGCTGATTCTCATCTCCCTGGTGGTACCGACGTTGCTCTGGGCCGACCTCACGAATGCGTTCGTGTGGGTCGTGGTGGCCACCACCTTCTGCTTCGGTGGCATCGGCTTCGTCGACGACTTCCTGAAGGTGCGGCGGCGCCACAACAAGGGCCTTTCGGCGCGCGCCAAGTTCGGCCTGCAGCTTCTCGTGGGTGTGGTCGCCGGTGGGGTGCTCATCCAGCAGGTGGGATTCGAGACCACCGTTCTGTTCCCGTTCTTCAAGAACCTCGTGGTCGAGCTCGGGTGGTTCTACATCCCGTTCTTCGCGATCGTGCTCGTGGGCGCCTCGAATGCCGTGAACCTCACGGACGGCCTCGACGGGCTCGCGATTGGTGCCACGCTGATCGCCGCCGCGACCTACGCCATCCTCACGTACATCGCCGGCAACTCGATCGCCGCGCGGTACCTGCAGGTCGCCTACGTGCCGGGTACGGGCGAGGTCGCGGTCTTCTGTTCCGCCCTGGTTGGCGCGAGCCTCGGCTTTCTCTGGTTCAACGCCCACCCTGCACAGGTCTTCATGGGCGACGTCGGGTCGCTTGCGCTCGGCGGTGCCATTGGTGCCGTGGCGCTGCTCGCGAAGCAGGAGATGCTGCTCGCGATCGTGGGCGGTCTTTTCGTGCTCGAGGCGCTGTCGGTCATCTTCCAGGTGGCCTCCTTCAAGATGACCGGTCGCCGCATCCTGCGCATGGCGCCACTTCACCACCACTTCGAGCTCGGCGGCTGGGCCGAGTCGAAGATCATCGTGCGCTTCTGGATCCTCAGCATCCTGTTCGCCCTGGTTGGTCTCTCCACCCTGAAGCTGAGGTAACCGCGGTGTCGCTCTCCTCCACCACCCCTTGGCAGACGCCGCTCGTCTACGGGCTCGGCGTGTCCGGCCGCGCGGCGGTCGAGCTGCTGCGTGCGCGCGGCGTCCCCGTGCTCACGTACGACGACCATGCGCCGAGCGAGGCTCCTTTTGCTGCCGATGACGGCGTGGCGGCGCTTGCGCCTGGCGACCTGCCCGAGGCGGTCGACGTGATCGTCGTCTCGCCCGGCGTGCCGCAGGATCGACCCCTGTTGCGCCGCGCGCGGGAACGTGGAGTGGAGGTGATCGCCGAGATCGAGCTCGCGTCGCGTCTCCTGGAGGGGCCGGTGCTCGCCATCACCGGAAGCAACGGCAAGAGCACGACCACCGCGCTCCTTGGTCACCTCCTGCAGGCGGCCGGTCATCGCGCCGAGGTCTGCGGGAACATCGGCGAGCCGCTGAGCTCGAAGGTGGACGGAGCTCCGGGTCGCGTCTTTGTGGTGGAGCTCTCGAGCTTTCAGCTGGAGAGCACGATCTCGCTGCGGCCGCGGGTCGCTGCGCTGCTCAACCTGAGCCCGGATCACCTCGACCGCTACGAGTCGCTGGAGCACTACGGGCAGGCGAAGCAGCGCATCTTCCGGAACCAGGGCGCTGGCGACGTCGCGGTGGTGAACGCGGACGACGCAGCCGTGATGGATCTGTCCCCCGTCGCGCCGGTGCGCACGCGCGCGTTCTCGCGCCGGAGGCCGGTCGAGGACGGCTGCTACCTCGACGGTCGCACCGTACTCGAGGTCGTGCCGGGCCACCCGCCGGAGATTCTCTTCGATCTCGATCAGCTGGCTCTCGAGGGTGAGCACAACATCGAGAACGCCATGGCGGCGTCGCTCAGTGCGCGCAGCTTCGGCGCGCCCACGCGCGAGCTGTCCGCCGCCCTGCCGAGCTTCGGCGGGCTGCCGCACCGTCTCCAGAGGGTCGGCGAGCGAAGTGGCGTGCGCTACTACGACGACTCGAAGGGAACGAACGTGGCCGCGACGGCAAGCTCCCTGGCCGGCTTCGACGACGGCTCCGTGCACCTCATCCTGGGGGGCCGCAACAAGGACGCCGATCTCGGCGAGCTCCGCCCGATCGTGGAGGCCAAGGCGGCCGAGACCTATCTCATCGGTGAGACGGCGGACGAGCTCGAGGGTCTGCTGCGAGAGGTCGCCGTGTGCCACAACGTGGGCACTCTCGAGGCGGCCGTGCAGCTGGCTGCCGACCGCGCCAAGCCCGGTCAGGCGGTCGTTCTCTCCCCGGCGTGCGCGAGCTTCGACCAGTTCCGGAGCTTCGTGGACCGCGGGGAGACCTTCCAGCGACTGGTCGCTACGACGATTGGGGGGGAGACCTGATGCCTGCGAAGCTCGCAGCGGACCGCTCGCTGTTTACCGCGGTCGTCCTCCTGCTCGTCCTCGGGCTGGTCATGGTGTACTCCGCCAGCGCGGTCTTCGAGCCGGGCGACTTCGGCTTCAAGTACTCCAGGTCGCTGCTGGTGAAGCAGACGGCAGCCGCGGTTCTCGGCACGCTGATGATGGTGGTCGCAATGACCATCGACTACCGGACCTTCCGGTCGCCGTGGATCATCTACGCCGCCTTCCTGGGAACCGTTGCCCTTCTGGTCGCCGCACTCTTCTCCGGGTCGCTCAACGGCTCGAGCCGCTGGATCTCCGTGGCCGGCGTGTCCGTGCAGCCGTCGGAGCTGGCCAAGCTCGCGCTCGTCTTCTTCCTGGCGTCGCACATCGAGCGCAAGCGCGACCGGATCAACGAGATGAGCTTCCTCGTTCCCTGCGTCGGCGCCACGGGCATCATGGCGGCGCTCATCCTCTACGAGCCCGACTACGCGACCATGGCCATGGTTCTGCTCATTGGTGGCCTCATGATGTTCCTCGCGGGTCTCGCCTGGCGCTTC
The DNA here is from genome assembly GCA_965223385.1 of Candidatus Multivoraceae bacterium. Taxonomy (GTDB): domain Bacteria; phylum Acidobacteriota; class Thermoanaerobaculia; order Multivoradales; family Multivoraceae; genus JBCCLJ01. Next base: position 1,015,301 of record CBDCWR010000007.1, read on the forward strand.
GTCCTGGGCGCGGGTCTCGTCGGCGCCGCGGGTCTCGCGTTCCTGGCGCTCTCCGAGGAGTACCGGCGCGAGCGCATCATGGCGTTCCTCCGCCCGGAGTCGGATCCGCAGGGTGGTGGCTTCCAGATCATCCAGTCGAAGCTCGCGATCGGGTCGGGTGAGGTCCTGGGCGTCGGTCTCGGTCAGAGCGGTCAGAAGCTGCACTATCTCCCGGCTGCGAGCTCCGACTACATCTTCGCCATCTTCAGCGAGGAGCTCGGGTTCGTGGGCGCGGCCCTCCTGATGGGGCTTTTTGTGCTCCTCGCGTGGCGCGGCATCGTCGCCGGCTGGCGCGCTCCCGACGAGTTCGGTCGCTTCGTCGCCTGGGGCATCACGGCCATGCTCGTCGGGCAGGCGCTGGTGCACGTGAGCGTCACCCTGCAGCTCTTCCCGCCGACCGGCATCACGTTGCCCTACGTCTCCGCTGGCGGCTCGTCTCTCGTCACCACCCTCCTCGCCTCAGGCGTCCTCCTGAACGTCTCGCAGCACGCCCATGCTTGATCTACGGCATCGATGGGCGCCTGCGGGCGCGGTTCCCGAGGCGCTGTGCTGTGCGGCGATGGCTTCGGCGGACGGCTCCGGCGCGCGGCGTACGGGCATGGCCGAGGGGCCCAAAGTGCTGCTCGCGGGAGGCAAGAGCGGTGGTCACGTCTTTCCCGCGCTCGCCGTGGCCGAGGTGCTGGCCGAGCGGGGCTGGACGGCCGGCTTCCTGGGCACGGCCGACGGCATGGAGCGGAAGATCGCCGAAACGCGCGAGATTCCGTTCTTCGCCGTCGACGCGGCACCGGTGCTCGGCCGGGGTCTCTTCGGCAAGCTCGTGGCGCTTCTGCGGACGCTGCGCTCGAGCCTCCAGGCCCGCCGCGTCGTGCGTGCCCAAAAGGGCGCCGTGCTCATCGGCACGGGCGGTTTCGTGTCGGCTCCCGGCGTCCTCGGAGCGAAGCTGGCCGGTGTGCCGGTGCTGCTGCTCGAGCCGAACGCGTCAGCCGGTTTTGCCAATCGCTGGCTCTCCAGGCTCGCCGGGGCCGCGGCTCTTGCGCACGAAGAGACGAAGGCCGAGCTGCGCTGCCCCGCCCACGTCACCGGGGTGCCGGTTCGTGAGGCGTTCTTCGAGCAGCCCGCAGCTTCGACCCTCGATGCGCAGGAGCTCCGGGTGCTGGTTCTCGGCGGGAGCCAGGGGGCACGCGAGCTCAATCGCCGCCTGCCTTCGATGTTGCGCGCGGCGGCCGAAGCCTGTGGCCGGCCGATGCACGTGGTGCATCAGACGGGCGCCGCCGGCCTCGACGACGCGGCCCGCCACTACGCGGAGGTCTGGACCGACGCAGGCGTGTCCAGGTTCGTCGTCGGAGATGCGTCGGCGGAGCTCGTGACCTTCATCGACGACATGCCTTCGGCGTTGGGTGCTGCACACCTCGTCGTCTCCCGCGCCGGAGCGATCACGCTCGCCGAGCTGAGCGCCGTGGGCCGGGCCAGTGTCCTGATCCCGCTGCCGATCGCCGCCGGGCACCAGGGCGCAAATGCCCGGGCTCTCGAGCAGGCGGGGGCCGCGCTCTGCGTCGACGAATCGCAGCTCGACGCCCCTCAGACCGTCGAGAAGCTCGAGGCTCTCGTGGCCGATGCAGGTGAGCTCGCGACGATGGGAGCGGCAGCGGCGCAGCTTGCCCACCCCGGAGCGGCTGCGAAGATCGCCGACCTCGCGATGGAGCTCGCCGGGCGAACGGAGGTGGCGCGATGATGTTCCATCACCTCGCGGGCCTCCGGCGCGTGCACTTCGTCGGCGTCGGTGGCGCCGGCATGAGCGGCATCGCCGAGCTGCTCCTCGACTACGACCTCGTCGTCTCCGGCTCCGACCTCAACCCGAGCTCCACGACACGGCGCCTCGAGCGTCTGGGTGTCCAGATCCACGAGGGGCACGATGCCGCTCACGTGGAGGGCGCCGATCTCGTGGTGATCTCCTCGGCCGTTGCGGCCAGCAACGTGGAGGTGGCGGCTGCGCGCGAAGCCGGAGTCACCGTCATCCGGCGTGCCGAGATGCTCGCCGAGATGATGCGCCTCAAGTACGGCATCGCTGTGGCGGGGACGCACGGCAAGACCACGACGACGTCGCTCATCGGCACGATGCTCACGGAGGCGAACCTGGACCCCACGGTCATCGTCGGCGGACGTCTCCGGGTGAGCGGCACGGGAGCGCGGCACGGCAAGAGCGACTACCTCGTGGCCGAGGCGGACGAGTTCGACCGCAGCTTCCTGAGCCTGGCCCCGATCATCGCAATCATCACCACGATCGATCGCGACCACCTGGACACCTACGCCGACCTCGAAGACATCAAGCAGGCGTTCCTGACGTTCGCGTCCCGGGTGCCCTTCTTCGGACAGGTGATCGTGTGCGTGGACGACGAGCACGTGCAGGAGATCCTGCCGCAGCTGGCCGACCGTCGCATCGTGACGTACGGTCTGTCGCCGCAGGCAGAGCTGTCGGCGGCGCAGCTCGAGTCGGCCGGCCCCGGGATCTCGTTCGAGGTGCGTCACGCCCGGGACGGCGTGCTGGGGCGGATCGAGCTGCCGATGCCCGGCGAGCACAACGTGCAGAACGCCCTCGCGGCAGTCGCGGTTGGCCTGGCGCTCGACATGGAGTTCTCCGACATCGCCTCGGCGCTCGCCATCTTCCGCGGCGTGCACCGCCGGTTCGAGCGGCTCGGCACCTACCGAGGCGCTGCGGTCATCGACGACTATGCCCACCACCCGACGGAGGTCGCCGCCACGCTTCGCGCAGCACGCCAGGTGTTCCCGGGGCGGGTGTACGCGGTCTTCCAGCCGCACCTGTACTCGCGCACGCGCGATCTCAAGGCCGAGTTCGGGCGCGCACTGATGTCGGCCGACACCGCGATCGTCACCGACATCTACGGTTCGCGGGAAGCCCCGATGGAGGGGGTGACCGCCGACCTGGTCGTCGACGCCGCACGCAACAGCGGGCATCGCGGCGTGGTGCACTGCGCTCGGCGCCAGGACGTGCCGGAGCTGCTCGGAGAGGCGACGCGTGGTGACGTCATCATCACGTTGGGCGCGGGCGACATCTACCGGCTCGCCGAGGAGCTGGTCGCCTCCGAGCACGGCGAGAGTGTCGCCGCGGGCGGCGAGGCTCAGGGTGGGAGGGCATCGGCATGACGCTCGCAAGCGATCCGAGACCCTTCTCGTTTCTGCGCCTGCCGGCCGCCGCGCGCCGCCGCAAGGCGCGCCCCGTCGTTGCCGTCGGCAAGCGCCTGGCCAAGGTGTCGATCTTTGCCCTACCCCTGGGCCTTCTCGCGGGCTGGCTGCTGTTCTCCCCGCGCTTCTCGGTGCGGCACGTGGAGACGACGGGAGCCGACCGGGTGCGCGACGGGTGGGTCCAGGCGCAGCTCGGCGAGGCCCGGAGCAGCAGTCTGCTCCTCCTCGACCTCGACGAGCTGCACGATGCGCTCGCACACCATCCCTGGATCCGGACGTTGTCGATCTCGAAGAGGCTTCCGGATCAGCTCCTCGTGCAGATCGAGGAGCATCAGCCGGTGGCGGTCCTGCGAGCACCGCTGCGTCGCGCGCTCGTCAGCAGCGACGGCACGCTCATCGACGCGGACGGCCACGAAGCCGAGACGCCGCGCCTCGAGATCGTTCTGGGGGCATCGTTCGACGAGCCGGCGTCCTACGCCAACGAGGTCGGGCGGGCGCTGCAGACGGGGCGTGCCATTCGAGCCGCCGCTCCAGGTTGGTGTCGGAGCCTTCAGCTCATCGAGGTGCTTTCGCCCGGCCATCTACGGCTCGGGTTCGAAGACCTGCCGTTTCCACTTCTGGTTCGAGAGGAATCTGCTCTCGAGCGAGTCCTACTTTTCGATCGCCTGAGGGATCAGATCCTCGAGCGCTACGCGCCGTTGCAGCACGTCGACCTGCGAGCCAGTCGGCGCGTGGTGCTTTCACCCAGCGAGAGGCTGGGCTAAAGGAGTCGGGGGATATGCCGAAGACCATGCAGAACATCGTGGGCATCGACATTGGTTCGTCCAAGGTCGGTGTGCTCATCGGTCAGCCCGACTCCTCGGGCGGACTCGAGGTGGTCGGGATGGGCCTCGCCCCGAACCGGGGCACACGACGCGGGAACATCGTCAACATGGAGGCCACGGTCGAGGCTCTCAAGCAGGCGACCGAAGAGGCCGAGGTCATGGCGGGCGTCGAGGTGGCGCGGGCGTATGTCGGCGTCGCCGGCGTGGACGTCAAGAGTGTCAACTCGCGCGGCATGGTCACGGTCTCGCGGAAAGACCGGGAGATCGTGCCGGCAGACATCAAGCGGGTTCTCGAGGCCGCCCAGTCGGCGGCCCTGCCTTCGGATCGCGAGATCCTGCACGCGATTCCGCAGGAGTTCATGGTCGACGACCAGGGCGGCATCTCGGATCCGGTGAACATGCTCGGCAGTCGTCTCGAGGTGAACGTCCATCTCGTGACCGGCCACGTCACGCGCGGCAAAACGCTGCTGACCTGCGTCAACCGCGCCGGGATCGAGGCGATCGAGATGGTGTTCGAGCCCCTCGCCACGGCGGACGCCGTGCTCACGCCGGACGAGAAGGAGCTCGGCACGCTGCTGGTCGACATCGGCTCGGGCACTTGCGGCTTCGGGCTCTTCGTGGACGGTGAGGTGCAGCACTCCGGGGTCATCCCGATCGGCGCGAGTCACTTCACCAACGACCTAGCGCAGGTGCTCAAGACGCCTTTTGGCGAGGCGGAGCGGCTCAAGATCAAGAGCGGCTGCTGCCTGGGGAGCCTCGTCGACGACGACGAGGGCATTCGCGTGCCGTCGGTCGGCGGCGGCGGCGATCGGGTGATCCCGCGGCAGCATCTGTGCGAGATCCTGCAGGCTCGCGCGGAGGAGCTCCTGCTCCTCGTGCAGCGCGATCTCGAGCGGGTGGGCCGCGACGGTCAGATCCGTGGCGGCGTGGTTCTCACCGGGGGCGGGGCCGAGCTCACGGGCCTGGCCGAGCTTGCGGGTCTCACCTTCGACACCAACGTGCGGGGGGGCCTGCCGCGTGGCCTGGGCGGCCTGATCGAGGTGCTCAATCAGCCAATCTGGTCCACCGCCGCCGGCCTGCTCCTCTACGGGCAGGCGGCAGAGCAGGCCGACCGTCGCTCACAGCGCTCCGGCTTTTCGGTGCGCCGGGTGATGGGCAGCCTGCGCGGAGTCTTCGCCGACCTCCTCTGAGGTCCGGCACTGTTCAACCCTTCTTCTTCAACACCCACGAAAGGGGATTCAAATGATCCTGTTCGAAGACAGCGAGCCCGGCGGAGAGCTGGCGATTCGGCTCGACGAGGATCCGATGATGCCGGCCAACATCAAGGTGATCGGCGTCGGCGGTGGGGGCGGCAACGCCGTGAACCGGATGATCGAGGCGGATGTCCGCGGCATCGAGTTCATCGCAGCCAACACCGACCTCCAGGCGCTCGGCAAGTGCCAGGCACCGACGCGACTCCAGATCGGCAAAGGCATCACGCGCGGCCTCGGCGCCGGCGCCGACCCCCGGATCGGCAGCCTGGCCGCAGAGGAGGATCGCGAGCGTCTGCTCGAGCTGTTGGACGGCGCCGACATGGTGTTCCTGACCGCCGGTCTGGGTGGTGGAACGGGCACCGGTGCCGCCCCGGTCATCGCGTCCATCGCGGCCGAGGTCGGGGCGCTGACCGTGGCCGTCGTCACCAAGCCCTTCACCTTCGAAGGTCGCAGCCGCATGGCGATGGCCGAAGACGGCATCGCGCAGCTGCGGGCGGGCGTCGATACGGTCATTGCCATCGAGAACGAGCGACTGCTTTCGTTCGTGGAGCGCGGCACGTCGCTCAAGGAGGCGTTTCTCGTGGCCGACGACGTCCTGCGTCAGGCGGTGCAGGGCATCAGTGACCTCATCACGGTCCCGGGTGAGGTCAACGCCGACTTCGCGGACGTGAAGACGATCATGACCGGCATGGGCATGGCTCTCATGGGCACGGGCGTCGCCAAGGGCGAAGACCGCGCCGTGAAAGCCGCGCAGGCTGCCATGTCGTCGCCGCTTCTGGAGGAGACGACGATCGAAGGCTCGCAGGGGGTCCTCATCAACATCACCGGGTCGGACAACCTCACCCTCCACGAGGTGGCCGACGCGGCGGCGATGATCTCGGACAAGGTGTCGCCGGACGCGCGCATCATCTCGGGCCTGGTCATCGACGACACGCTCGAGGACGAGGTGAAGGTGACGGTCATCGCGACCGGTTTCCAGCAGGCCGACCAGCCGGCGCCTCAGGTGCGGATGGAAGCCCCCGCCCTGCCCACGCGCGTCGTGGAGGCGCCCCCGGTCGTCCAGCAGGCGCCCCCGGTGGCGAGCGCGGCACCGCAGCCGGAGCCCACCCCGGAGCCCGTCGAGGAACCGCGCGTGGCGGAGGCCGAGGTCGTCGAGGAGCCACCCGCAGAGGTGGACGCCGAAGACCGGGTGCCCTTCTACAAGAAGGTGATCGCGCACGCGCACGAGGAGGAGGCCGGAGAGTTTGGCCCGAACTGGGGCGCCGTCGACGATTACGACATCCCCACCGTGCTGCGCAAGACGATGGACTGAGCTCCGGCGGGGTGCCTCCCGAGGTGCCCCGCCCCACGTTCATTGATAGGTTTCGATCTTGGCGGACGGGGTGCGCGCTCGCCTCTGTCTCGCGTCTCTAGAGCCTGAGAGGGTCCGTGGACAAGATCGCGATTGGCTCCTGCCTGGACGGTAGGTACGAGATTCGGCATCACGTGGGTCGTGGTCGGCTGGGCGAGGTCTTTCGCGCGGTCGACGCGGAGACGGGCGAAGACTGCATCGTCAAGCTCCTGCAGCCGGAGCTGGCCCACGATCAGGTCGCCGTGGAGCGCTTTCACCAGGACCTCCGGCAGGCGGCGCTGATCCGCCATGCCAACGTCGCGACGCTGCTCGACTACTCCCTCCTCCCCGACGGCTCGCTTTATGTCGCCTGGGAGCTCGTCGACGGCGAGCCGCTGAGCTTGCTCCTCGATCGCGGGCACCACTTCCAGTTGGAGCACGCGCTGCGGCTGTCGCTGCAGATCTGCGACGGGGTGGCGGCCATTCATCGCGAGGGTGTCGCGCATCGTGACCTGATGCCGGAGAACATCCTTCTCCAGGACGAGCTCCGATCGCTGAAGGTCGTCGATCTTGGCCTCGCGCGCAGCCTGCGCGGCGAAGCGGAGGGGTCCACGCAGAGCGTCGACGGCATGCTGCACTACTGCTCCCCGGAGCACCTGGGCCTCGTTCCCGGAGTGACCCCGGACGCGCTGAGCGACCAGTTTGCGCTGGGGGTCGTGTGCTACCAGCTCATCTCCGGCCGGCTGCCGTTCAAGGGCGTGTCGACGGCCGGCAGCCTGGAGGCGCGCTTCACGAAGCGCCCGCGGCCTCTCATGGCGGCTGAGATCGGCGCCGAGGTCACCCCCGATCTGGCGCAGAGCCTCGCGCGCGCCATGTCTTTCGAGCGCGAGGAGCGCTTCGAGTCCGTACCGCAGCTCGCAGAGCGCATCCACGAGGCACTCGAGGACCTTCGCTCGAAGGTGGTGGAGCGGGCTCCGGAGGTGGAGATAGCCGCGCCACCACTCGCAGACCCACCCCCCGCACCACCCCCGCCGCCGCAGGCGGAGCCCGCTCCGGAACCGGCCCCGGTCGAGCACGTCGGTCCGCTGCCGGACGAGGCTGAAGTGGTCGCGGCGATCGAAGCCACTATCGCGCGCTCGGAGTTCGCCAACGCGCTCGCGCGGATCGAGGAGATCCGGCAGACCGGCCTCAAGAGCCGCGAGCTCGGCGCGCTCGAGCTGAGGGCGCGGATGGCCCTCCGCCAGCAGCGGCGGACCCAGGCTCTCGAAGCGCGGCAGATGCTGGAGGCGTACCTCGCGCAGCGACAGGACAAGCTGGCGAGCCTAGCCCTCGAAGCTCTCCTCGAAGTCGATCCCGACGTGGAAGGTCGCGAGGACCTCGAGCGCCGCGTGCGCGTTCTCGTGGAGCAGGTCGAGAAGGAGCGCGAGATCGACGAGCTGCTCAACGCGGGCTACGCCCGGCTCCGTGGTGGTGACGTCGACGGGGCCGTCGCCGCCCTGTTGGAGGTGGAGAGTCGAGATCCGGCGGTCGCGGCGAGGCTGCGCCAGTCGATCGAGCGCCATCAGATCGAAGTGAGTCAGGAAGAACGGGTGGAGATGCTCAAACGGCGCACCGAGGAGCTGTTGTCGAAGCGCCGCCTCGGCGAAGTGGAGGAGGTGCTCGAGTCTCTCGCTGCCCTGGGGGTTCCGAAGTTGGTGATCGACGTATACCGTCACCGGATCGAGTCTCTGCGCGAGGAGCGCGCGGTGGGCGCGACGGCCGACGAGATCGAGGTTCGGTTCCGCAAGGAGCTCATGCAGGGACAGTGGGCCGAGGCGCGGCAGCTGGCCAACGATCTCGAGAAGCTGTCGGGTGATCGCACGCGAGCTCGCGAGATGCGAGAGACCGTGGCCCTGGAGGAAGCGGGCTGGCGTCGGCGCGAGTCGGTGCGGGAGGGGATCGAGCGGCTGCGGGGCTATCTTGCTCTGGGCCAGGTGCAGGAGGCGGAGGTGGCCCTCGCGATCGTGCGCAAGCTCGAGCCTCAGAACCCGAGCTTCGCCGAGTTCGAGCGTCAGATTCAGATTCTTCGGAGTACCTATGGTTGAGCTTCAGACCGTGCGCTCGCCCAGCGCCCCCACCCCGGCCGTGAGCCCTGCGCTCACCTACGCCTACATGAGCCTCAGTCGGGCCTTCGACTCACGGTTCGAGGCGCTCCGGCTCGCGGGCCGCATCTCCAAGTGGTACAGCGCGGTCGGCAACGAAGCCACCAAGGTGCCGATTGGTCTCGCGCTCCGCGACGGAGACGTGCTCTGCTCACTGCACCGCGACCTCGGCGCGATCCTCGCGGTGTACCTCGATCCTGCCCGTGCGTTCCGGGACGTGCCGGGCCTCGACGTGGTGCCGCGCGCAGAGGAGCGACGCCCCGAGCCGCGCGGTCTGCTGCGCCGTCTCGCCTGCCAGCTCCTGGGCAAGGCCGAGGGTTTCTCCCAGGGCATCGAGCGCTCGTATCACTACGGCCTGCTCGAGCCGACCCACGGCATTCGACACCTCGGCATGATCAGCCATCTCGGATCGATGATCCCCGTCGCTGCGGGTTGTGCCTTCGCGGGAGGCCGCGAGGGCTCGGGCGTCGCCGTGAACTTCATCGGCGAAGGCGGTACCTCGACCGGCGACTTCCACGAGGGGCTCAACATCGCCTCCGTCTGGCGCCTGCCGCTGATCCTCGTGATCGAGAACAACCACTACGCGTTCTCGACACCCAGCTCGGCACAGTACGCGGCGGAGCGGCTCAGTGATCGCGGCGTCGGGTACGGCATGGCGGCCGAGACGATCGATGGCAACGACCCGGACGCCGTGCGGGCCGCGATGGGCCGTGCGCTCGAGCGCGCCCGAAGCGGCGGCGGGCCGACCCTGTTGGAGGCCATCGTCGGTCGGATGCGAGGCCACGCCGAAGGGGACGACTCGCTCAAGGTGGTGCCGCCGGAGGAGCTCCAGCGCTACATGGACGAAGATCCTCTGCCGCGCTACGAGGAGGGCCTGCTGGCTCGCGGCGAGCTCCGGCCGGACTCGCTCGCGGCCATTCGGCAGCGCGTGACGGACCTAGTGGAGGATGCGGTCGACTACGCGCTCGCGGCGGAGGCTCCTGCGCCGTCGACCGCACGTCGGCCGGCTCTGGCACCGGCGCCGCCGGCACGGACCTACGCCAGCGGATCGGACGAACCGACCTCCTACGTGGACGCCGTGGCCCTCGGGCTGGAGCACGAGATGGAGGACGATCCCTCGGTTCTCGTTCTGGGCCAGGACGTTGCGGCGTTCGAAGGCGCGTTTCGGGTCACTCGCGGCCTGCACAGCCGCTGGCCCTCGAGGGTGCTCGACACGCCGATCGCCGAGAGTGGCACGCTCGGCCTCGCGGCGGGCGCCGCCATGCTCGGCTACCGACCGGTCGTGGAGATGCAGTTCGCCGACTTCGTGTCGTGCGGCTTCAACCAGCTGGTGAACGTACTGGCGAAGCTCTACTACCGTTGGGAGCAGGAGTGCCCGGTGGTGGTGCGGCTGCCCTCCGGTGGCGGCGTCGGCGCGGGGGCGTTCCACTCCCAGAACCCCGAGGCGTGGTTCACCCACGTCGCCGGCCTCAAGGTGGTCTGCCCCGCTTCCGCGTCGGACGCCTACGGCCTGCTGCGTGCCGCGATCCGCGACCCCAACCCGGTCATCTTCTGCGAGCACAAGTACCTGTACCGCCGCGAGAAGGAGGTGCTCGACGCATCACTCCCCATGGAGCTCGGCAAGGCGCGCGTGGTGCGCAGCGGTGCGGACCTCAGCCTGATCGGCTATGGCGTGACGGTGCGCAGCTGCCTCGAAGCCGCCGAGCGTCTCGCGCGCTCGGGGATCGAGGCGGAGGTCGTCGATCTGCGCACGCTGGTGCCGTTCGACCAGGAGACGGTGATCTCCTCGGTGCAGCGCACGAACCGTGCGCTGGTCGCGAGTGAGGCGCAGCTCACCGGGAGCTTCGGCGCAGAGGTCGCCGCCCGGATCGCCGAGCACGCGTTCTCGTGGCTCGACGCGCCGGTGGTGCGCGTCGCTCACGAAGACCGCCCGGTACCCTTCGTGAAGTCACTGGAGCAGGAGCTCCTGCCCACGGTGGACCGCATCGTCGCTGCGGCCGAAGACCTGGTCCGGTACTGAGGCGCGTCGTGTCCCTTTCGCCCCGCGAGACCGTGACGATCGACGGCGTCGAGCTGGAGCTCGCGCGTGCAATCGAGAGCGAAGATCGCTGGATCGGCCAGCGCGAGGTGCTCGGTCAGCTCCTCGCCGCTTGGAGCTGCATCGACGAGAGCGATCGGCCCCTCAATCCACGGCTCCTCGGCCTCCCCGGGGTCGGCAAGACGACCTTGGCCGCGGCCGCGGCGCGCGCCGCGGGCCTCGACCTCTACATCATGCAGGGGACGATGGACACGCGGCCGGAAGACCTCGTGATCACGCCGGTGCTCGACCGGGAAGACAGCAGCCGGTTGCGCTATTCGGCGTCCCCGCTCGTCACCGCCATGATCCGGGGCGGCGTGTGCGTGCTCGACGAGGGCAACCGCATGAGCGAGAAGTCCTGGGCGTCGCTTGCGCCGCTCCTCGACCACCGTCGCTACGTCGAGAGCCAGATCGCCGGCATCCGGGTCGAGGCCCACGCCGACTTCCGCTTCGTCACCACGATGAACCGCGACGGCTCCACGTTCGAGCTGCCGGAGTTCATCCACTCCCGGCTCATGCCGCAGATTTTCCTCGACTTCCCCGAGGAGCACGAGGAGCGCCTGATCGTGGCGCTGCACGTGCCGCTCGCGAGCGACGAGGTTCTGGCCTACGTGATGGCGTTCCTCCGCGCGGCCCACGCGGCGGACCTGCGCTACACGGCGCGCGACGGCATCAACGTGGCGCGGTACGCGCTCAAGGTCCTGGAGGCGGCGAAGAAGATGGGAGACGAGGGCCTGTCTGCCGGTGACGCGGTGCGCCAGGCCGTCGAGCTGGCCGTCGATGCCGCGGACCTGGATCTGTGCGCGCCCGACGACGCCCCCGACACCGGACCTCGCTGAACCGATCCCGACGGTGAGCCACCTCGACCTCGATGCCTGGCTGCCGCGTGCCGGCGGGCGCGTGCGGGTGGTCCCGGTGGTGCACGAGAGCGTCGAGTCGGCGGCCTTCGTCCGCGCGGTTCTGGAGTTGCTGGACGTTGCGGCGGTCGCCGTGGAGCTTCCACGCTCCTTCACGGCCCCGATGACCCGCGCACTGCGCCGGCTGCCGCGTGCCACGGCGCTCTTCGACGGGCCGAGCGGTGCCGCGACGCGTCTGTTCGTGGCCGCCGCCGGTGATCCGTTCGTGGAGGGGCTGCGCTGGGCGAGGGAGGCCGAGCTGCCCTGGGCCCTGGTGGATGCAGACATCGAGTACCCGCACGAGCATCGGGATCCGGTGCCGGATCCCTACGCCCTGTGGGACCTCGGTCCGCGCGCATACTTCGAGCACCTGTGGGAGGCGCAGCGTTCGGAGACCGTCGCCGAGGACGAGGTGCGAGAAGGCGTCATGGCGTACCGACTCCAGGAGCTCGCGCGCTCCGTGCAGGGCGAAGGCGAGATCGTGGCGCTCGTCGGCGCGCTGCACGTGGAGTCCCTCCGGTCACGTGTGGCTCGGCCGCAGGGGCGTCCGCTGATCCGCGAGCTCCGGTCTTCGGTGGAGGCACGGCACATCGAGCTCGACAGTCTCCCGGCACTCCTGGCCGATCCGCCCGTTCTGCACGCGGCCTGGAACGAGCTGCGGCAAGGCCCCGTCGCCTCCGTGCCACTCCCCGCCGCGGTGGCGTCGGAGACGCTCAGCCTGAGAGCCGAGGGGGGAGGGCTCCGTCTCCTGAGCTCGCGCACGGGGGAAGATGCCGCCCACCACGACCCGTCGCGCCGGGCCGCAGCGATCGGGCGCTTCGTCGCGTCTCGTGCCGGCCGCGCGTTCGCCGGTACGGCTCAGGGTATCGATCGCCGCCGGGCCGAGGCGTGCCTCTGGGACGTGGCTGCGGCGTCGTATCAGGAGCAGTCCAAGACGTCCCTCGCGCCCTGGCAGCGGCGGGTGTTCCACGACTTCTCGAGGCGCTACGCCCGGATCCAGGATCGCTTGACTGGAGGTCTCTACGAGTGGACGGTGGCGGCGCGCGGCGTGGCGGACGACGTGCTGGCGTGGGAGATGTTCGACGCGGCCCGGGCTGCTCCGCTGCAGGGCGGGCCCCAGGATCTCGAGACCGTCTCGGTCGACGGCGACGAGCTCGATCTGGGCACCCGCAAGCTACGCTTTCGCCGTTGGTCGTTCCAGGTCAAGCGCGCGGCGCTGCGGCTCGAGCCCAGGCCCGTGCCCGACGACCCGGAGGACTGGCTGCGCGGCTTCGACGGCGGGATGTGCTCGTACCCGCCGGAGGACGTGCTCATCGAGGACGTCGGCCGGGAGCTGGGAGAGAAGGCGGTCTCGGTGCTCAGCACCGAGCGCTCGCGGCACGAGCGGTTCCAGAGCGGGCTGCTCGACGGCATCGACCTGCGGGAGACGGTCCGCCGCCGGGTGAGCGAGTCGCAAACGCCCCAGGTGGGCCCCCTGCTCTGGGTGCGCGAGGAGGGGCGTGCCCCCGGCGACAGTGGCGCCCTCGTCCTCGTGTTCGATCCGGACCTCGGCGGCGAGGAGAAGTTCCCCTACCGCATGACCTGGCTCGGCGAGCACGACGGCGAGTCGGACATGGCCTTCTACTCGACCCCGCCTCTGGAGCAGATCGTGGGGCCGGGCATCCTGCGGGCGACGTACGGCGGGTTGATGATGTGTCGGCCCCCCGGGCGCGTGTACGACATCTGGCAGGACCCGGAGTATGCGGGGCTCGGGGCCAAGGCCGAGACTCTCCTGATCGCCGCCATCGACTACAGTGAGGAGCGCGTGGTCACGCACGTGGCGCGCGATGCCCCCGCGTCGTGGATCCTCGCGTACGCGCGGAGGCAGGGGAAGCAGATCGTCCACCTCCCCCTCGCGTCGCTCTCGCCGCGGTCGATGGCCAAGATCCGCGTGGTCCACCTGCTGTCGGGCCGCGACACCCGCGACGTGGCGCCGCGCTACATCTGGTAGCTCGCCGCCTACATCCTCTCGGGAACCGGAACTCCGAGCAGCTCTGCGAGCTCGCGCTGCGCCTTCATGAAGACGTGCGTCGTGGCCAGGCGCACGGAGCGCAGCGCGTCGTCCTCTTCGTGCAGCATCGGGTGCTTGTGGAAGAAGGCGTTGAACTTCTGGCCTAGGTCGACCGCCTGGCGTGCCAGGAGCGACAGCTCGAGCGTGTCGGCCGCCCGCTCCACCGTGTCCTGGAGCTGGCTGGCCGTGAAGACGAGATCCCACAGATCTTCGCTCCAGAGCTCCGCCGGGAGCGCGGCGACGTCCGCCGCTTCGATCTCGTGCGGTTTGCCGGCCTCCTCGAGCTTGCGCAGGATGTTCTGGGCGCGCACGAGGGAGTACTGGAGGTACGGACCCGAGTCGCCTTCGAAGCGCAGCGCCTCGTCGACATCGAACGCGATGACGCGCGTGGTCGTGGCCTTGACCATGAAGTAGCGCAGCGCGGCGACCATGATCTGGCGTGCGAGCTCGTCGAGCTCGTCTTCGCCGAGCTCCCGGTTGCGCTCCTGGATCTCCTGACGGCTCTTTTCGATGAGCTGGTCGAGCATGTCGTCGGCCTTCACGCCGACCCCCTTGCGCCCCGACATCTCGACCGACTTGCCTTCGCCACCTTCGTCCACATAGCCGAGCTGCACGGCCGTGTTCTTGGACAGGGAGACCATCTCGTAGGCGAAGTGGATGCTGCGCTCGGCCTCTTCGGCGTGTCCGAGGGCTTCGAGCCCCGCGCGCACGATCTTCTGCAGGTAGCTCTGCCGCGCGTCGATGACGTTCACGACGCGGTGCGCTGCGCCGAACTGCCCGGGTGGCGCGCTCTCGGGGTTGGCGGCCGTCTGCCAGTAGTCAGCCTGCTCGACGTACTCGAAGTCCTGCCCGAGGAGGCCGAACTTCCAAAGCTGGTAGGCGATGTCCTTGCCGACGTAGGTCACGGTGCCGTCAGAGCGCACGATCACCTTGTCGGGGTCTTCCAGACCCTTGAACTCTTCGCTCTCGGAGAGCGGCATCACCCAGCAGCCTTCGTTCTTGCCGCTCTCTTCGAGCTTGACGGCACCACTCTGCTCGAGCTTCTCGAACGCGGCCGAGAAGAAGTCGAGGCGCAGGATCTCGCTCTCGTGGGTGAGCAGGTCGTAGGTGATGCCGAGCCGGGCCATCGTGGCGAGGTGGCAGGAGACGATGCGCGCCGCGACGAGTCGGCCGATCTCGGCCCGCGTGCCAACGCCGGACTCCAGCTCGTGCAGGGTGTCGCGCCGCAGCTGTGCGCGCGATGTGTCCTCCTCGAGCCAGCGACCGACCTCGGCGTAGAGGTCCCAGCAGTAGACGTCGAAAGGCTCGGGCAGGGCACGGACCTCGTCGGCGCTCATGCCGCGGACGTCGCAGAAGCCGACGACCACGTCGGCGACCTGGACGCCCGTGTCGTCGATGTAGTTCTGCACCTCGACGGGGTACCCGAGCCGCCGCAGGCAGCGGATGAGGATGTCACCGAGCACGGCGTTGCGAAGGTGCCCGATGTGCGCAGCCTTGTTCGGATTGATGTTCGTGTGCTCGACGACCACCTTCCGCCCAGCGCGATCCGCTCGGCCCTGCACCAGGTCGCCCTCGAGGGCCCGGGCGGCTGCAGCCGGACGGTCCAGGAAGAAGTTGAGGTAGCCGGCGCCTTCGACGCGGACCTCGGAGACCCCCGCGGGCAGTTCCACGTGCTGGACGAGCTCTTCCGCGATCTGGCGCGGCGCCCGGCGCAGCGTCTTGGCGAGGTGAAGGGGCGCCGGCGCGGCGAGGTCGCCGAGCTCGCGGCGCGGCGGCACCTCGATCACGGGATCGTGCTCCACGTCGAACGTGGAGGCGATGGCGGCCTGGATCGCGGCGTGGAGGCGGTGGCGGACGTCGGAGAGCATCGCGGGCGGAGTGTATCCCGGTTGAGGAGCCTTCTATAGATGGACTTGAATTCGCGTTACTCCCTCATTTTCAATGACTTAGGGGATCTCGATTTCTGCGGGCCTCTGGAAAATACGGGTCGGGTGGGAAATGAAGTAAAATGGACGATCTCAAAACACTTCGTTTTGGCCAACTGGTAAGGAGACAGAGCACGTTGGCTGTCCGAATGAATGACACGCTCCTCGACCTCGTCGAGGGCGATCTGACAGATCTGGATGTCGAGGCCATCGTCAATCCTGCGAACGAAGGGCTCAAGCTGGGCTCGGGCGTCGCGGGGGCGATCCTCAAGAAGGGTGGCAAGTCCATCCAGGACGAGTGCAACCGGATCGGCAGCACCCCCGTGGGAACTGCCGTGATGACCGGAGCCGGGACCCTGGATGTCAAACAGGTGATTCACGCCGTCGGGCCCAAGATGGGCGAAGGCGACGAGGATCGCAAGTTGGCTTCCGCCGTCCGCTCAGCGCTCGCGCTGGCCGACCGCAACGGCCTGAAGTCCATCGGAATCCCTGCGATCTCGACCGGCAACTTCGGCTTCCCGGTCGACCGCTGCGCGCGGATCCTGCTCACCGAGGTCCATCGGTACCTCCAGGGTGGGACCAAGCTCGAGCGCGTCATCGTGTGCCTGCACGACGAAGACAACTACCAGACCTTCCGCCGCGAGCTGCGGCGCGGTTTCCGCTAGCTTCCGAACGCCGCCACTGGGCGGCTCCGATTCAAGGCCGGCGCAGCTTCAGCTGACGCCGGCCTTGCTGCGTCTGCTCTGCCCCGGCCGAGCCCGAGGCTAGGCGCCGTACTTGGCGAGCTTGCCGGCGTGCGCCAGCAGGAGCGCCATGAGGTCGTGGGAGGAGTGTGTCCCGAGCACTCCGCGGCTGCACTGGAGCTCGTCGAACGCCTGGCGGTCGTCGACGAAGCACGTGTCGGCGTGCAGCAGGAGTGGAATCTCGTGCCAGCTGTGGGCCTTCATGGGCACCGGCGTGGAGTGATCCCCGGTGATGGCGAGTGCGTCGGGGCCGAGGTCGAGCAGGCGCGGCAGGTCCGCATCGACCTCCTCCAGCACCTTCAGCTTGGCGGGGAAGTTGCCGTCTTCGCCGGCCTGGTCGGTCTGCTTGACGTGCAGGAAGAGGAAGTCGAAGTCGTCCCACCGCTCCTCCACCGTGTCGAGGATCTCCGCGAACGACTTGCCGCACGGGACGACCTCCATCCCGCAGACCGAGGCGACGCCGCGGTAGAGCGGGTACCCGGCGAACGCACCTGCGCGGAGGCCGTACAGGTCGGAGAAGGTCGGCAGCGTCGGGCGGCGGGAGAACCCGCGCAGCAGGAAGCTGTTGGCCGCCGGCTCGCCTTCGAGCACGGTGCGCAGGTGGGTGACGAGCCGGTTCACGTGGCCTGCGGCCTCCTCGGAGCCGGCGCTTCGCGCGCGCGCCTCGAGGGGCGGCACGCCCAGGATCTGCGGATCGGTGTCTGCCAGATCTGCTCCGAGCTCTCCGGCCTCGGAGCGCAGGAGCACGACAAAGCGGTAGCCCTCCCCGGCGTGGATCTCCACGTCCACCCCCTGGCTGTCCCACGTCTCGAGACCGCCGCGGAGCTTCTCGCACAGGCGGACGCACTCCGACGTGGGGATGCGACCGGCGCGACGGTCGGTGAGGTTGCCCGCGGCGTCGACCGATGAGAAGTTGGCGCGTGCGGCGACGGTCTCCGGGCGCAGGTCGAGAGCCAGGCCCAGCGCCTCGAGCACGCCGCGTCCGATGTCGGTCTCGGGCTGAGCGGGGTCGTAACCGAAGAGCCCCAGGTGGCCGGGACCGCTGCCGGGCGTGATGCCTGGGGCCACCGGCTGCAGGCGACCGAGCGACGAGGCGGCCGCGAGCGAGTCGAGGTGGGGCGTGTCGGCTGCCTCCAGCGGGGTCTGGGGCTGGCTCGCGGTGCGCAGGTCGCCGACGCCGTCGAGCACGAGGAGCACGATCTTCGCGTCGTTTGGCCGAGCCTGGCGCTTCAGGAGTGCGAGTCGAGGGTCCATGGAGGTCTCCGCCGTGGCATCAGGGAACGAGAAAGCCGTGCGCGCGCAGCTGGAGCCGCGTCCTGGGCTCGAAGCCGCCGCCGAAGATGGCGAGGCGTGTGCGGGCCCCGAGAACCGGGAGGACGATCCAGCCGTCGTACGTCTCGCCGCTCTGGTAGGGGGGAACGACCGGCTCGATCTCGGCGACCTTGATGAACCGCGCCGGGTCCGGCCCGAACGCAGCCCGAAGCTCCACGTACGCGCGGTCGAGGTCGATCGACTTCTTCTCCGACGGGTGCCAGAGCGACACCGCCAGCCGCAGCTCGTCATACGGCCCCGATTCGATGACTCCGTTGGAGTCGGCGCTCAGCGGGAAGAGAAAGGTGCCCTGATTGTCGCTGGCGAAGATCTCGGGCGTCGGGTCGAACGTGAGCTCGAGCGGCGGGGGTCGATGGGGGTTGTCGGCCGGTGTCATGTCTCGCTCCCCACCGACTCACGGGCCAGGGTGAGTGTTTCGCGCACCTTGCGCACCGACTCTTCGTGTGAGGAGCCGAGGAGCGGCGCGCCGATGCCGAAGGCCTGCGCCCCGGCGGCGGCGTAGGCGGGGATCTCGTCCAGCTCGAAGCCACCGCTCGCGAGCATGGGGATGTCGGAGAGGGGTTGGCGCACGACGCTCAGATAGGCCGGGCCGCCGACCGGCGCCAGGGGGTACACCTTGACCATGTCGGCCCCGAGCTCCCAGGCCTGGACGATCTCGGTGGCCGTCAGGCCGCCCATGAGCAGGAAACGCCCGGCCTCCGACGCGAGGTCGGCAACTTCGGCGGAGGTGTTGGGAGAGACCAGGAACTCGGCTCCGGCCTCGATGGCGGCTTCGGCGCGCTCGGGCGTGGTGACCGTACCCATTCCGACCCAGTAGGGCGCTTCGGCGGGGCGGGCTTCGAGGAGCTCCCGCACCAGATCGGTGGCCCCAGGGACCGTGAACGTGATCTCGATGATCTCGAGACCTCCTTCGATGAAGGCCGCGGCCTGTGCGGCCGCGTCGTCTTTGGAGTCGGTGCGGACGACGCCGAAGACAGGCGCCTTGCGCACGGACTGCGCGACTCCGTCTTTCGTGCTTGGATTCATGCGCGGCCTCCGGACGCGCGCGACTGTATCACCGGGAGTGTGCCCTACTCGAAGCGCCGAAGATCGTGTCCGAGAGCACGCAGCAGGGCGTAGACACGAGGCAAGGGGAGCCCGACGACGTTGGTGTAGTTGCCCTCGATGCTTCGCACGAACAGGGCGCCGATGCCCTGGATCGCGTAGGCGCCGGCCTTGTCGTCGGGCTCGCCGGTGCGGCTGTACCAGTCGATCTCGGCGTCGGTCATCTCGGCCATCTGGACGGTCGTGCGGACGATCTCGGAGCGGGCCTGTTCCGCTGCGGGACCGACGGCGACCGCGATGCCGGTGAAGACGACGTGTGCCCGCCCCTGGATCTTCCCGAGCATCCGGACCGTGTCTTCGCGATTGCGCGGCTTGCCGAGGATCTCGCCGTCGCACACCACGACGGTGTCGGCGGCGAGCACCACTTCGCCGCGCTCCACGCTGTGGCGCGCCTTCGAGAGGGCGAGGCGCTCGACGAGCTCCTCGGGCAGTTCGCCCACTTCGGGCGTCTCGTCGATGTCGGCCGGGCGCACCTCGAACGACAGTCCAAGGGCTTCGAGGAGGTCCCGGCGTCGGGGCGAGCCCGAGGCCAGCACCAGCTGGGGGCTGGAGGTCATGTCTGGGTCCCTTCGCGCAGAGCAGCGTCAGGGATAGTAGCCGCGGATCGTCTTTGCGCGTACGCCGGACGGGGTCTTGATCTCGATCTCGCGAAACTCGCTTCCCTCGCCGGAGGACTGGTACGCGATCACCCACTGCCCGCGCACGTCCTGCTCGATGCGCTCGTACACCCGCTTGAGCTCTCCCGCGCTCTCGATGAAGAAACAGCGGCCACCTGTCTCGCGGCAGAGACGGTTGAGCTTGGCGCGCACGTCGAGCGCTCGGGCGTCGATGGAGAGGCCCACGCTGTAGATGGCCACGCCGGACCTCCGCGCATACTCGACGACCTCTTCGAAGTCGTACTCGGAGTTCGAGTCTGCGCCGTCGGAGAGCAGGATGAGGGCACGCTTCCCACGGATGCCCCCGAAGCGGAAGAGCGACTGGATCAGGCTGTCGTGGAGAGCCGTCTCGCCCTCGGCGACCAGGCCGCTGAGACCACCGGCCAGAACACTCGGGCTGTTCGTGAACGGCACCACGAGATCGGGGCGGTCGTTGAAGGTCCACAGACAGGCGCGGTCACGCTCGCGCAGGACCAGCTCGAAGAAGTACTGTGCGGCCTCTTCGGCCTCCTTCATGCGGTCCTCCATCGAGGTCGACGTGTCGAGGAGCACGCAGGCGTGTACGGGCAGGTTCTCCGCCTGCTCGAAGCGGACGACCTGCTGGGGCTCGCCGTCTTCGAGCACGCGCACGTCGGCGGCGACCACCTCGTCGAGCGGGCGGCCTCGACGGTCGGTGATCGACACGTGGAGCTCGACGAAGTTGACGTCCACCCGATCCACGAGGTCGGGCGCATTGACGAACACGATGTCCTCGGCGGCGCCGCCGCTCTCGAGGTATCCGACCGCCCGCACGTAGCTGAGCGGCTCGTCGCGCGGCACGCGGATGCGCTGGATGAACGGGGGTTGGTACAGCGACGCGAGGAGGGTCTCGTTGAGGTAGAGCTCGAGGCGCTCGAGCCGTTCGAGGCGCGGCACCTCGGTCTCGACCTCGGCCACGACCACGTCCTCGGAGGCCTGGCCCGACTGGGGGGAGACGAAGCGCACGGCGAAACGGTACGGTCCGCCGTTGAGCAGCAGCTCGTCGGACGCAATCGGGGCGCCGGCCGAATCGAGTGCGGTCGCCGTCAGGGTGTGGGTCCGCGGTGTGCGCCCCACGTCGATGGACACCGAGTACGGGGCCCGCCCCTTCGAGAGCACGCGACGGCCGTCGAGGTCGAAGGCGACCCGAGCCACTCCCTCACCCTCGACTTCGGCCTCGACCCGCACGGTGCCCACGAGCAGCTCATCGGCCGGGGCCAGGAGCCGCACGCTCGGGCCGAGAGAGATCTCCGCCGTGTCGTCGTCGGGAACGAGGGCGACGTCGGCGGGTGCCGCCGCGACCGGTGCCGATG
This sequence comes from Candidatus Multivoraceae bacterium, assembly GCA_965223385.1. Classification (GTDB taxonomy): domain Bacteria; phylum Acidobacteriota; class Thermoanaerobaculia; order Multivoradales; family Multivoraceae; genus JBCCLJ01. The sequence continues at coordinate 1,036,203 of CBDCWR010000007.1, forward strand.
CAGCCGCAGCCCCCCGCGGTGGCTCGATTCGCGGCACCTCGAGCTCGAGCTCCTCGCGAAAGTAGGCCTCCGCCACGAGGTCCTGCAGCCGCAGGTTCACCTGGTAGCGGCCGGGACGCAGGTAGCGCTGCAGCATCAGGGGCAGGGTCCCGCCGGGCTCGGGTGCGGGCAGGTCGAAGCGATAGCGGAAGCTCTCGAAGAGCTCGTCTCCACGGAGGACCTCTCCGTCGACCAGGAAGCGGGCGAACTGGCGGTCCTCGACCGTGTCGAAGCTCACGTTGGCCGTATTCACGTCGAGACGCGCTTCGACCACGGTCCGGCTCTGGCGCCGCCCCGTGAACTCCACGCTCAGCTCCGCAGGAAACGACGCGGCATCGGTGGGCACGTTGGTCGAGCTCGAAAGGAAGGCCCGCGCCCACTCGGTGCTCGACTCCGGGAAGAGCCGTTCGTCCAGGTCGTCCCAGTTGGGCGAGAGAGCAAGCGCCTGGAGGATGTCGTCGGCGCGGCCGCACGAGGCCTCGATCTGCCGTACGGCGTCCTGGTCACTCAGCGAGCGCGTGAACTGCAGCAGCGGGAAGAGCCCCTCGCTCTGGGACCACAGACGGAAGTCGCCGCCCCGCTGCACGAAGACGGCGTAGAACTCTGCCGGAAATAGTGCGCTCCTGCGGTAGTACCAGATGTCGAGGCGTCGGAGAACCTGGCAGCTGACCTGGAAGCTCCGGGTCGGGCGGCCGTGCGCGAGGATGAAGCGTGCGCGCTCGACCTTGAGATCCTGGTAGCGCTCTTTCGCGGCGATGAGGTTCTGGTCGAAGGCCTCGCGGAACTCGTTGCGGGCCGTCTCCGGGCGCAGGTCGCGCTCCCGCCAGAAGCGTTCGATGAAGGCGTCGCGCTGGTAGTCCTCGGTGAGCTGCTCCCAGACCGCACGCTCCTCCGGCTGGAGCAGATAGTGGGTCTGCTCCACGAACTCCGCGTGGCGCTGCGCGAGCTCCTGACCAAGCGCGACCTGGGCGAGCACGAGCAGCGCGGCGCCGAGCTGCACGGAGTCGAAGCGGAGGCGGCGAGGCAGCATCCCCCGATCCTATGCGTCACGTGCTCGCACGGATCGTCGGTTCGCACCACAGTTGCTGGGCTCGGTCTCGGGCAGAGCCGGCCCTGAAGCCAGGGCTCATGAACGGCCTCGAGACAACGGCGGTAGGTCGAGCGAGCACCACCAGCGGCGTTCCATCCACTGCTGTCCGTTTCGCTCTTCGAGTCTCGGGTATCTTGGTTCCCCTTTCGTGAAGCCGCCGCCTCTCGAGCCTCGAAGGGAGGGCGCCAGACTTTTCCCGGCGATCCGCAACTCGAAGGCGCGAGGTCTCGTCCGAACTTGATCGAGTTAGGCTACTCCGAGGCCCGCAACACTCGATCCGGGAACCGGCCGAGGTGTGAACTTGAAGGAGACGGGGTTTCGCGTAGGTCTTGGTGTTCTTGGAGCCTCGATGTTCCCAGGCTTCATGCGCCGCCACAGGTTGAGAACCACGGCGATCGTGGTCTTGGTTGCGATTGCGGTCGCCGGCAACGCGGTGGCATTCGGCACGCTCAAACGCCGCCTGTATCCGAGCTTTCCCTACCCGGACGAAAGCCGACTCAGTCAAGTCCGCGAGACGGTGTCGGGGAGCTCGAGGCTACTTCCTTACTCTCTGGTTCGAGACGTCGTCGACCATGTCGATCTGCTCGATGGGGCGTCGGCCTACGACATCGAGCAGGTCATGGTGTCGTCTGACGGCGAGCCATTGATGACGGTCGCGCAGATCGTGACGCCGTCCTTCTTCCACGTTCTCGGCGCCACTCCTGTGCTCGGCAGGCTGTTCTCGGACGAGGATGAGGGTGCTCCGGTGGCCCTGTTACAGCACAGCCTCTGGACCAAGATTCACGGAGGCAACACTGAGCTTCCGGAGCTGGAGGTTGTCGTAAACGGTAGGACTCACGACGTGATCGGGGTGCTCGAGGAGGGGTTCTCCTTTCTCACGGCGAGCACTGGCATCTGGCTTCCGTTCGATTCCACGTCACGGGACCCGACAAGGGAAACGGATCTCTTGATCCGAGCCGCGCCAGGCGTCACTCGCGCTCAGGTCGAAGCAGCTGTCACTGCCGTCGCGGCGGGAGCCGGGTGGACCTCTTCCGCACCTGGAGACGGCTTCCGCATCAGCCCCCTGGATCGAGCGTTTCGAGGACCTCGAACACCGAAGATCCTCGTGTTGATTCAGCTCTCGATGCTCGGTGTACTCCTGCTTGCCTCAATCAACATCGGCATCGTCCAGCTCGCTGACACCCAACGTCGTCTCAAAGAGCTAGGGACGCGCATGCTGCTGGGTGCGACCCGTACTTCCGTGGCGGGCCTCCTCTGGTTGGAGAACCTCGTGCAAGCTCTCCTCGGCGGAGCGTTGGGCCTATACTGGCTGTTGCGGCGGTCAGGCTCCTGCGGCAGCGCCCCTCGTTCTCCTACTTACCGGAGCCACTCAGGCCAGGCTTCGACGGGACGACTCTCTTCGCGTCCCTCGGGCTCGTTCTATTGATCTCGGTGGTCGCCGCGATCGTTCCCGTGGTCCAGGCCACGTGCGCAGGCGGAGGAGTGCTGGAATCTCTGAGGTCGCGGAGTGACCAGATGACGCAGGGCCGGCGGCGCCTTCTCCGGGTGTTCGTGGGCGCTCAGATTGTCGTGTCGCTGATTCTCGTCAGCGTCGCGCAGATGACGAGTGCTGGTCTCGATCGCATCGTGAGAGCACCGAGCGGCTTCGATGAAGCCCAGCTGTTGATGAAGGGCATCCGTCTTCCCCAGGAGAACTACCCAGACTCGACCTCGCGACAGGCCTACTTTCGGCGGGTCATGGAAGCGCTTGCAGGGCATCCGTCAGTGGAGCGAACCGCACTCGCGACGAGCCCCCCACGCATGCCGCTTTCGACCGTGCAGGTCCTCGACCCCGACGAAGACCTGCGCACCGAGAGGAGCATTCCCATGCTTCAGGGTACGAGCGGCTACTTCGCGACCGTGGGCCTTCGGGTGCTTCGAGGAGGAGACACTCGGTCGAACCGGACCGGTCTGCTGGGCCGCGAGCACGACGTCGTGGTCAACGAGAAGCTGGCCGAGCTGCTCTGGGCAGGGGACGATCCTGTCGGGCGATTGCTTCTCGTCGATGGTGTCGTTCGGCAGGTGAGCGGCGTGGTCGCGAATGCTCTGCACGACTTGGATGGGGCGTCGGGGGATTCGTTTGGCCCGGTGCTCTACGGCGCGCTTTCGGCGGGCGAGCCCGGTGCACGCATCCTGCATGTGCGAACCAACGACCTCTCGGAACGCGCGAGACGAGAGCTGGACGAGACGATCCAGAGCCAGGATCCCTTCTTGGCTTCGCCACCCCTGTTCACCTCCAGCGAGCTGCTGAAGGAGGCCTTCACCCAGCAGCACGTGGCGCGGACCTGGCTGCAGGGCTACGCGCTCCTCGCTCTGCTCCTCAGCGCGATCAGCATCTTCTCGGTCACGGCGTCGTCGACGGCGCAGCGCCAGCACGAGATGGGAGTGCGCCTGGCCCTGGGCGCGCCGGCATGGTCCAACCTCGTCGAGGTGATTCGCGGCACGTGTCTGGTGGCCGGGATTGCGATCGGCTCGGGTCTACCGCTCTCGTTTTTGGCCGGGCATTTGCTCAGCAACTTCCTGGTCGGCTTGCAGGGGGTCGGACCGAGCCTCTTCGAGGCCGCCACCGTGCTCGCCTCCACTGCGCTGGTCGCGAGCTTGGGTCCGTCACTGCGGCTTCTGGTTCTCGATCCCGCAGAGGTGCTGCGCTCAGAGTAGGGCCCTCGCCGAGAACAAAGGAAGACGAAGAGTCGTTCTGCCTCGGTTCAGGGGTAGTAGCCCCTCAGCGTCTTCGCCTCGACGTCCCGGCTACGCGGCTTCAGGTCGATGAACCGGAACCTGCCGTCGGCGTCGCTGTTCGTCGACTGGTAGGTCAACAGGTAGCGCGAGCGCAGCTCGTCCTGGATCTGTGCGTAGACCCGTGCCAGCTCCGACACGTTCTTGAGGAAGAAGCTGCGGCCGCCCGTCTCCTCGGCGATCTTCGTGAGCTTCCGCTTCGCGTCGCCCGAGCCTTTGCCGTCGATCGCCAGGCCGATGGCGTAGATGGCGACGCCCGCGCGACGTGCGAACTCGAGGGTGTCCTCGAACTCGAACCGCGAGCTCTCGTCTTTCCCGTCGGAGAGGAGCAGCATGGCGCGCTGCCCTTTGAGACCGTTGAGGTAGTACAGGCCGAAGATGAGGCTGTCGTACAGCGCCGTTCCCCGCTCGGCCTTCAGGCCGGCGAGGCCGCCGGCCAGCTCCTGGAGGTCGTTCGTGAAGTTGACGGCCAGGTTGGGGTGATCGTTGAAGGTGATCAGCGCGCCGCGGTCCTTCTCGCCGATGCCCGTCTGGAAGAACTCGAGCGCAGCGCGCTTCGTCTGGTCGAGGTCTTCGGTCATCGAGGCCGACGTGTCGATCATGACCTGCACGTGGATCGGCAGGTTGTCGACCTGCTCGAAGCGGCGGATCTCCTGGGCCACTCCGTCTTCGAAGACGTCGAAGTCGTCTTTCGTGAGGCCCTTCGCGATCTGGCCGTCGCGATCCCGCGCCGTCACGTAGAGCTCGACGTACTCGATCTCGACCGTCTCGAGGTAGTCCGGCGCATTCACGTACACGAGATCTTCGGTGGAGTTGCCATCGGTCAGATAGGCGACCGCCCTCACGTACGCGATGGTCTTCTCCTCGGGGAGGGTGATCTGCTGCGCGAACGGCTCCTGGTAGAGCGTCGCGATGAGGGTCTCGTTGAGGTAGAACTCCATGCGCTCGAGGGCCTGGTCCTCGGGCACTTTCACCTCGGCCGACGCGCGCACCGAGCCGAGGTAGTCGACGCCGGTCGTCGGCTCGGTCAGGCGTACTGTGAAGCTGTGCTGCCCGGCGTTGAGCTCGAGCTGGTCGGAGGTGAGCTCGACCCCCTCTGCGTCGTGCGCACTCACGCGCAGGACGTGGCTTCGCGGCACGCGCCCGAGGTCGAGCTCCACGGAGAAGGGCGGGCGCCGCTTCTGCATCACGACGCGTCCGTTCAGCGCAAAACGCAGCTCGGCGATGCCGTTGCCCGTGGTGAGGGTGTCGATGCGGGTGTACCCCGTCTGCATGCGCCCGGGTGGCTTGACGATCTGCACCGTGGCCTCTTCCGTGCCGAATGCGGCCTCCGCCTCTTCGAGGATCCGCCGCGTCTCCGGGTCGTCGGGAAGCGGAGCCGCCCTCGACTGGATGAACGGCACCTCGATGTCCTGCGCCTCACGGAACAGCTTGCCCGAGTTGAGATCTTCCACCTTGACGACGAGCTGGTAGGAGCCGGGACGGAGCCGGCGCTCGAACAGCAGGGGGATGGTCTCGGGTGGCTCGCCCGTACTCTGGGGGTCGGGGAGGTCGAACTTGTAGCGGAAGTTCTCGAAGAGCTTGCCCTCGCGGAGCACCTCACCGGTCAGAAACAGATTGACCGAACGGTGCCCGGCCAGGTCGCCCACCGCGACGTCGGCCACGTCGAGGTCGACCTTCGCGCGCGTGATGGTGCGGGTCTTGTAGCGCGCGGGGTACTCGAGCGTCAGCGATCCGTTCAGGAGCACGGCGTCCTCGGGGAGGTCGGTCGAGTACGCGGCGAAGGTGGCGACCCACTCGGGAGACGGTGTGTCCACCGGCTGGTGGATCTTCGCCAACGTCATGTCGAACTCGGTGGGCTGGAAGAGCAGTCGGGCCACCGCGGCCCGCACGACATCACCGTCTTTGCAGAGGTTGAGGTCGCGAAACGCCTCCTCCAGGCCCCGACCGCGGGCACCAACACCAACGTCCCAGATGTCGTTCGGGTGAGTCCCCGGATTCCACAGCGTGAACTCCGGACGCCCGAAGCGGCGGACGAAGATGAGGAAAAACTCGTAGCCGACACGCTCGGAGCCGTCGTAGTACCAGACCTCGAGCGGGTAGGTGACGCCGGTACAACGGAAGTCGATCCGCACGGTCGGCGGACCGTTGAGCAGGTAGTAGCGGGCGCGGTCTTCCTGCAGGCCGCCGAAGACGGCGCGCGCGGCGCGGAGCCGCTCGTTCCACTGACGCCGGAACTCGTTCTGCGCGGAGTCGGAGTAAGGGTCACGGATGCGCCAGAAGCGCTCGATGAAGGCATCGCGCTGGTAGTCCTGCTCGATGCGGAGGAACGCGGCCTCCTCTTCCTGGCTGATGAGCACCTCGACCTCTTCGAGGAAGCGGCGGTACTCGGGAGCCAGGGCTTCCAGCGCGGCCCGGCGCTCCTTGCGGCCGAGCTTGTTCTTGGCCTTGCGCTTGCCACGCGACGGCCTGGACGTTTCCTCGGCCTTCGGCTCGTCGGCCGCCGCGCGAGGCGCCTGCGTCGGCGGCGCTTCGGGAGGCTCCTCTGCCGGGGCCTCCTGGCCCGTGGCGACGCCCGGAGCGAGGAGAGCGACGACCCCGCACGCGGCGAGGGCGAGGCGCAGTGGCCCCTTGCGCGGACGCCGCAGCGCCCTCGCGCCCCGAAGGGGGCGGGGGTCGGATCGTTCGTCGCAGCACGACATGCAGGAGAATCCTAAGCGTTCTCCGTTCTGAACCCGGCGGCGCGGCGAAAAAGTCCCGGGGCGCGCGGGTCCAGGGCCCCGGAGTTTCGCGGGACCGATAGAATCCGGAGGCTCATGACCGGCCCGTCTCAGCCCGCCCCCCGGGTCTATTTCGACCACAACGCGACCACCCCCCCCGATCCCCGGGTGGTCGACGCGATGCTGCCGTACATGGCCGAGCTGCACGGGAATCCGTCGTCGATTCACGCCTTTGGCCAGGCGGCGCGGGCGGCCGTCGAGCGGGCCCGGCGGCAGGTGGCGTCGCTGCTGGGGGCCGAGGCCGCCGAGATCGTCTTCACCGGCTCGGGAACCGAGGCCAACAATGCCGTCCTTCTCGGAGCCGCCCGCGGCTGCGCGTCTCGCGGTCGCATGGTCTTCTCGGGCTTCGAGCACCCCTCCATCTCGGTGCTGGGAGGGCAGCTCGAGCAGACGGGGCTCGAGATCGTCCGGGTGCCGCCCGGCCCGGACGGTGTGGTCCGCGCGGACGCGGTCGCGGCCGAGATCACGGACGACACCTGTCTGGTCGCCCTGATGCGCGCGAACAACGAGCTGGGAACGCTGCAGCCCGTGGCCGAGGTGGGCGCTTTGTGCCGGGAGCGCGGCATCGCCGTCCTGTGTGATGCCGTGCAGGCGGTCGGCAAGGTGCCGGTGGACGTCGGGGAGCTCCAGGTCGACTACCTGACCCTCGGAGGTCACAAGTTCCACGGTCCGATCGGAATCGCCGCGCTCTGGGTGCGCACCGACGCTCCCTTCGCCGGTCTCCTCGTGGGCGGCGGGCAGGAGCGCCATCGCCGCGCCGGTACGGAGAACGTGCCGGCGATCGTCGGTCTCGGCAGAGCCTGCGAGCTGGCCGAGCAGGAGCTCGACGAGCGCATCCGTCACCTCGCGTCGTTGCGGGACCGCCTGGAGCGGGGCCTTGCGGAGCTCGAAGGCACCGAGGTGCACTGCGCGCAGACCGAGAGGGTGCCGCACACGACCCACGTGCACTTCGACGGTGTCGATGCACAGGCACTCCTGATCCGCCTCGACCTGCGCGGCTTTGCGGTAAGCACCGGTGCCGCCTGCGCCTCCGGCGTGGTCGAGCCGTCTCCGACGCTGCTCGCCATGGGCCTGAGCCCGGAGGCCGCCCTCGGCTCGCTCCGCATCTCGCTGGGTATGCCAAACACCGCCGAAGAGGTCGACCTCTTTCTCGTGACGCTCGCGGAAGAGGTGGCGCGCATGCGCTCGGAGCGCTCGGGGGTGGCCGTATGAGCGCCACTGCCACCGCGGACGCGCTCGAGATCGGGTGTCGCGCGCCCGTCGGCGCGACGATCGCCGTGGCGATGAGCGGCGGCCTCGACTCCTCCGCGGTCGCCAGCCTCCTGCACCGCGACGGGCACTCGGTGGTGGGTCTGTCCATGCTCCTCTGGGACGAGACGACGCGCAGCAAGAACGGCCGCTGCTGTGGCGCGCTCGACCTCGGCGACGCGCGCGCCGTTGCAGCCGAGATCGGCATCCCGCACTACACCCTCAGGATGGACGAGGAGTTCCGCAAGCACGTCGTCGACCCGTTCGTGAACGACTACCTCACCGGGCGCACCCCGAGCCCGTGTGTCCGCTGCAATACGTGGGTGAAGTTCGATCTCTTTCTGGCGCGGGCGCGCGAGGTTGGCGCCGAGCTGATCGCCACCGGGCACTACGCGCGCATCGAGGAGGGTGACGGCGAGTGGGAGCTCCACGCGGCGCGCGACGAGGGGAAAGACCAGAGCTACTACCTGTTCGAGCTGACCCAGGAGCAGCTGAGCCGAGCGATCTTCCCGCTCGGCGACGTGCACAAGGGAGCCGTCCGCGAGTACGCCCGTGAAGAGTCGCTGCTCGTCGCGGAGAAGGGCGAGAGCATGGAGGTCTGCTTCGTCGCTGATGGCGTGCAGCAGTTCGTCGAAGCGCAGACGGCGCTCTTCCCGGAGCGCTACCCGCAGCCGAGCAGAGAGCCGAGTGAGGTCGTCACGCGCGAAGGGCGCGTGCTGGGTCACAGCTCGGCGCCCTACTACCGCTACACCGTCGGTCAGCGCCGGGGTGTGGGCCTCGCCAGCGAAGAACCGCTCTATGTGCTCGGGGTCGATCCGCGCGAGAACCGCCTCACCGTGGGCTCCGAGTCGGCTCTCGAGTGCATTGGTCTCGTGGGTCGTAGCCTGCACTGGATCGGACGCCCTCCCGAGGGGGAGGTCGAGGCCACCGTCAAGATCCGCTCGCGCCATCCGGGAGTTCGTTGTACGGTGCGCGGCGACGCCGAGGGCGGCGCCGAGGTTCGCTTCGAAGCCCCGCAGAGAGGCGTCGCGCCCGGCCAGGCCGCCGTCTTCTACGAGGGCACGCGGGTTCTGGGGGGCTGTTGGATCGAGGAGGGGCGAAGTTCCCCGAGGAGCTCCCCATGAGTGTCGCCGAAACGCGCAAGCGCAATCCCGAGGCCACCCGCAACGCCATCCTCGACGCGGCGGAGGCGCTGTTCGTGGCCAAGGGCTTCGCCGCCGCATCGTTGAGCGAGATCGCGCGCGAGGCCGGCGTCACGAAGAGCCTGATCCACCATCACTTCGGCTCGAAGGAGGCGCTCTGGGACCAGTGCAAGAAGCGCCGGATGAGCCACTACGCGGAGCTGCAGCGGTCGCTCCTCGAAGGACGGGCCGAAGACGGCGACGACCTGCTCAGCCGGTCCATCGAGACCTTCTTCCACTTCCTCAACGAGAACCCCGAGTTCGTGCGCCTCAACGTGTGGATGAACCTCGAAGACCCACGCCTCAGTGAGGCCACGCATCCGGAGCTCTTCTCGCTCGGGGCCGAGCGCCTGGCCGAAGAGCAGGCGAGCGGTGGTTTGAGGGACGACGTGCCGGCGCGGCACATGCTGGCCATGTTCATCTCGCTCTGCATGTACTGGCACATGGCGCGCGATGCGGGCCTGGCGCACCTCGCGGGCGACTCCGACGCCCCCGACGAGGAGTACCTCGCCAGCCTGCTCAAGGTCTTCTTCGACGGCGTGCGTGCGCGGGCGGCCTGCGAAGAGGCGTCCTGAGCTCGAGGCCGCCGACATGACCCGCCTTCCGCTGCGCGTTCTGGAGGGGCGGTATGTCGTGTGCCGGCTTGCGCCCGCGTCGCCATTGCCCGATCCGCCCGCGGCGGCAGCGCTGTGGAGCGTGACGCGCACGAGCGACGAGCTGTCGGTGGTGTGCGAAGAGCAGGTTGCGCCGGAGGCAGACCAGGTGGAGGGCCCGTTTGCGGCGCTCATGGTCGAGGGCCCGCTCGACTTCTCGCTCGTCGGCATCCTGGCCTCGCTCAGCGCGACCCTCGCGGAGCGGAAGGTCTCGATCTTCGCGCTGTCCACCTACGACACCGACTACGTCCTGGTCCCGGTCGCCGATCTGGAGCGGTCGACCCAGGCCCTGGAGGAAGCGGGGCACCGGGTCCGCGCGGCGAGGTGACGGCTAACCTTCGTCCGGACGACCCACCACCACGACCAGCTCGCCCTTCACCTTCGCACGCGCTGCGAGGCTCTCTTCGACGTCCTGCAGGCGACCGCGCAGAACCTCCTCGTGGAGCTTGGTGAGCTCGCGGGCCACGGCGACCCGTCGGTTGCCGAGGACCTCGCGCGCGTCGGCCAGGCTGCGCACGATCCGATGGGGCGATTCGTACACGATCAGCGTGTGGTCGAGGTCGCTGTAGGTCTCGAAGAACCGCTTGCGCTTGCCGGTCTTCGGCGGCGGAAAGCCGAGGAACGTGAAAGGGAGCGGCTCGAGGCCCGAGACCACGAGTGCGACGAGCAGCGCGCTGGGGCCGGGAATCGCCTCGAGCGTCGCGCCCGCGGCCACCGCTGCGCGGGAGAGCGCAAAGCCGGGATCGGAGACGAGCGGCGTTCCCGCGTCGGAGACGACAGCAACCGTCTCCCCTCGCGTCAGGGCCTCGAGAAGGCGCGGGATGCGCTCCTTTTCGTTGTGCTCGTGGAGCGACACCAGGGTCGACTTCGCATCGATCTGGGCCAGCAGGCGACCGGAGTGGCGGGTGTCCTCGCAGGCCACCAGGTCCGCGTTGCGGAGGGCGTCGACAGCGCGTCGAGAGAGGTCGCCGAGATTGCCGATCGGGGTCGACACGAACTGGAGTTTGCCGGGCATCAGCCGAGGCGGATCGTAGCAGTCGGCGATGTCCTTCTCGGGCAGTCGAGCGGACGAAGACGATCTCCACTCAGCGCTCCGACGGCCCGGATCTGAAGCCGTCTCCGTCCTGCGGACGGCTCGGGGTGGTCCTACTGGGGAGGGGGCCCTCGCCTGGGTTCTCGTCGGCTCCCACCGTTGCTGGCCGTCGACTCTGGCCTGCAGCGCCGCCGAGCCCTGAACCCTCCGGCCGGAGACGGCTTCAGCTCCGGTCGAGAGGCTCTCGAGGTGCCGGACACCCAGGATCTCGGGAACCATCTGCTGCTCTTCTGGGCCTTTGGTCAGCCTCTCGCTAGCATCCGAAGCATGAGGCGTACCTGGTCGAATGTGCTGTGGCTTGCCCTGCTCGCGATGGCAGGTGCCGCGTCTGCACAGGAGATGCGCATGGTGGAGCGGGTCGTGGCGCTGGTCGACGGCGACGCCATCCTCTTGTCGGATCTGCGGCGGGCGCGCTCTCTCCTCCAGGACCAGGAGGTGTCCGACCGGACGATTCTCGAGCGGCTCATCGACGAGCGCGTGCGGCTACACGAGATCGAGCGCTTCGACGCGCTCCCCGTGCCTCTGGAGCAGGTGGACGAGCAGGTGGCGTTGCTCCGCGAGCGCCTCGGCGGCGAAGCGGCGCTCCAGCGCGAGCTCGATGCGGCGCAGTGGTCCATGGAAGAGCTCCGCCAGACGTTCTCGCGGCAGCTGCTCATTCTGGGCTACGTCGAGGAGCGGCTCGGAGCGCGGGTCTTCGTCGACCTGGACGACGTGCGGGAGTACTTCGATGCGGTGTTGCGGCCACGTCTGGAGCAGGAGGGCGCCGAGGTGCCCGAGCTCGCGAAGGTGCAGGAGGAGATCCGCGCTCTCCTGCGCGAGCAACGTCTCGACGAGGAGATCCGGCGGTGGACCGGCGAGCTGCGCGCCCGGGCCGACATCCGCGACCTGCTCGAGGAGGAGCCCGCGCCGCCCTCTCCGGGCGCCGGGCAGCCGCCTCAGTAGTACAGGTCGCGGTAGTGCGCGGCGCTCGAGAGAACGCGTGCGAGGTAGTTGCGGGTCTCTTTGAACGCCACCTTGGTGTAGTACTCGGCGACGTCGTCCGACAGGCAGTACCGTCGCCAGAGCTCCGACTGGGCCTCTCCGGCGTTGTAGGCGGCCACGGCCTGATGCAGGGCACCACCGTACGCGGTGCGGAGCTCGTCGAGGTAGGCGGCTCCCAGCAGCATGGCGACTTCGGGAGTCTCGAGGTCTTTGGGGCTCAGCTTGTCGAGGCCGACCGTGGCTCCGATGCGCTCCGCCGTCGGGAGGACAAACTGGGTCAAGCCGCGCGCAGAGGCGGCCGAGACCGCGGTGCGATCCCAGCGGCTCTCTTCGCGGATGACGCCGGCGAGCACCGAAGGGTCGAGGTCGTAGCGCACGCTCGCCGCTTCCAGGGCCTTCCTGTAGGGCAGCGGGAACAGGATCGTGCGGAACTCGTCGGGCAGAGCGGCGCGGGGGTAGCTCGACGGAACCCGTCGGTCGAGGATCTCGGCGATGAGCAGACCTTTGCGAGGCCGGCCCGCGCGCACCAGCTCCTTGGCTGCGGCGAGTGCGAGAGGTGGGTCGGTCATCGGGAAGTGGCGTGCCGTCGCGGCGGCGCCGTCGGAGAAGATACCGAGGGCGAGGAGGAGGTCCTCCGGTTGCACCATGGGTGCTCCGAAGAGGGGCCAGTTGGCGACCGGAGTCACGCGCCGAGGCGCAATCTGACGGCCGCGGTTTTCTGCCGCGAGCCGCCTCTGCAGCTCCGCCTTGGCGGCTTCGCGTGCGTCGTGCCCCTTGTCGAGCAGGACGAGGGCCTCCGACGGTCGGTCACCGCGGCTCAGGCGGAGCTTCTTCCGGGCCTGAACGCTGGCGGCGAGGGCGGGGTGGGAGAAGCGGCTGCGCGCCGATTGCGACAGCGGGTGGAAGAAGTCGCGCCGTAGGAGTCGCAGGTAGCGCTCGAGCGCGTCGCCGACGTTGCCCTGCAGCTCGAGGAGGCGCCCCTGCCAGTAGAGCACTTCGAGGGCCGCGGAGCGCGACACCGCCGACGCGTCACCCAGCCAGGCGCCGGCACGATCGGCACGGCCGTCGGAGATGTCCGAGGCGGCGAGGAACAGCGCGGCCCGCGCCAGCTCACTCCGTGCGCTCGAGAGGCCGCGGAGCGCTTCGTAGATCTGCAGGGCTTCGTCTTCTTTCCCCGAGCGCCAGGCGAGTCGCATCGCGCCGAGGAGGCCGGGGCCGCCGTAGTTGCCCTGCGGGCTCGCCTGGTACGTCTTCTTGAAGACCTCGGCGGCCTCGTCCCACAGCCCCGCGAGCTCGAGAGCCCTTCCCTGGTGGTAGAGCGCCTGCGCCTGTTGCTGAACCTCGGGGGTGCGCCCGGCGAGGTCGGCGTAGCGGTCGGCCGCGGTGCGGAACTCCCCCTGCCAGAAGTGGCTGCGCCCCAGGCGGTAGCGGAACTCGAAGTCGCGCTTGGACCCGACCGTCGGGTCGAGCTCCACGACCATCTGCTGGAGGTAGAGGTTGGAGCGGTCGAACTGCCGGTGGTGGTGGTAGGTGTTGCCGAGGAGGTTGATCCACTCCGGATTGGGCCGGCTGGGACCCGCGAGCGGGTCGGCGACGCCAGAGAGCAGCTGTGCGGCGAGCAGGCCCGTCATGTCGGAGCTCTTCTCCCGCAGCAGGGCGACCAACTGGGTCTTGGCGCGCTCCACGTCGCCGCGTTGGAGCGAGCAGTCGGCGCGCGTCAGCTCGATGCGGCGCCGCGCGTCGGTGGCGAAGCCGCGGGTGTCCAGTGTGGTCAGCAGACGGCAGTCGCCCCCGCGCGCGAGGGTCTCGGTGAGCAGGCGGCTCGCAGGGTCGACGAGCTCCTTCGGGGGGCCCTCCCCCAGCAGGGTTGCCGTGAGCCCTGCGGCCACCTCGGGGTGGTCGAGAGCCATCTCGTTGAGGGCGATGCGGTAGCGGGCGTGCGAGCGCAGCTTCGGCGTGGCGCCAATCGCGTTGGCGAAGGCGTCTTTCGCCGACGCCGGGTCACCGAGGAGCTCGTGCAGATGCCCTTCGAGGTAGTCGAGCCCCCAGCGGCGCGCGTTGTCCGGCTCCTCGATCTGCAGCGACGTCACGCGTGCCAGCGCTTGACGATGTTTCCCCCGGCTCTGCAGCTCGACGAGCTCGATCCGAGGGTCGCTCAGGGCGACGGTGGCTAGCAGGAAGAGGTGGAGCATGCAGAGAAGGGCTGGCCGTCCTGGCGCCGGAGTACGTCACTGTGGCACTTCGCGCGGACGACAAGGGACGAGAGGGTGCGCCTAGGTGATGCGCTCGACCTCTGCTCCCAGATTATGCAATTTGGATTCCATGTTCTGGTAGCCGCGATCGAGATGATAGATGCGGTCGATAACCGTGGTTCCTTCGGCGACGAGGCCGGCGAGCACGAGGCACGCAGACGCGCGCAGGTCGGTGGCCATCACCTTGGCTCCCGAGAGGGGCGTTCGCCCTTCGATGCGAATCCGATTCCCGCTCGGCTCGATGACCGCGCCCATGCGCGCGAGCTCCGGCACGTGCTGAAAGCGGTTCTCGAAGACCGTTTCACAGACCGTGCAGCTGCCTTCGGTCTGCGTCATGAGCGCCACGTACTGTGCCTGGAGATCCGTCGGGAAGCCGGGATGCGGCGACGTGACCATGTCGCGGGCGCTCAGGGTGTCGGCCGCGCTGACGCGGACCTTCTCGGGGCTCGTCTCGACCTTGGCGCCCGCTTCGGTGAGCTTCTCGAGTAGCGGCGCCAGATCCCGACCGCGCGCCCGCTCGACCGTGACGTCGCCGCCGGTGATCGCGGCACCGATCAGGTAGGTGCCGGCCTCGATGCGATCGGAGATCACCTCGTGCTCGCAGGATCCGAGCTGGTCCACCCCTTCGATGACGAGCCGATCCGAACCTTCACCCTCGATCCGCGCCCCAGCCCGGTTGAGCAGGCGCACGAGGTCGACGATCTCGGGCTCGCGCGCACAGTTCTCGAGCACGGTCGTCCCCTTGGCGAGGGTGGCCGCCATGAGCAGGTTCTCCGTCCCGGTGACGGTGGGATAGCCGAAGCGGAAGCGCGCTCCCTGGAGGCGCTCGGCAGTCGCCGTGACGTAGCCGTGGTCGAGCGAGATCTCCGCGCCGAGAGCTTCGAGCCCGGCGAGGTGGTCGTTGATCGGCCGCACGCCGATCGCGCAGCCGCCGGGCAACGAGACGCGCGCCGAGCCGCGGGCGGCCACTCCGGGCCCCAGCGCGAGCACCGACGCCCGCATCGTCTTGACCAGATCGTACGGCGCCTCGACGGGGCCGCGATCCGAGCGTGGGCGCAGCCGGATGCTGCGTGAGTCGTCGCCGACCGCCGGAGGGGTGTCTTCGTGGTCGACCCCCAGGGAGTCGAGGAGCTGCAGCATCGTGTGCAGGTCGCGGACACGAGGCAGGCCGTGCAGGAGGAGGGGCTCCTCGAAGAGGAGCGCAGCGGAGAGGGCGGGGAGTGCGGCGTTCTTGGCACCGCTCGCCGCGACGGTGCCGCGGAGGACCGCCGGGCCGGAGAGTCTGAACTTGTCCATGAACGGCGCAGAAGCTACCAGACGTTGGTGCGGGCTCAGCCGATCTGGAGCTCGACGACCCGCTCGATGCCGGCGAGGTCGCTGCGCGTGCCGACGTGCCGCACGCGCTCCCCAGCCATGCGGCGGACCTCCTCCGCCTGGTCGAAGCCGACCTCCACCGCGATGCGGGCCCCGTCGGGGAGCCGCGGAGCGAGCTCGAAGAGCGCCTGGTACATGTGCGTCGCAGGCGTGGACGGGTCTCCCGAGCGGGGGAAAAGTGCCGTTGCCGGCTCGTGGTCGCGCACCTCCGGAGCGAGCTCGGCGTCGTGGGCCACATACGGAGGATTGCTCGCGAGGACCGTACACGAGCGCAGGTCGAGTGCCGCCGCCAGATCGGTTGCGACGAGCTGAACGCGGCCTTCGAGGCCGAAGCGCGCGCGATTGATCTTGGCTACGGCCAGAGCATCCAGCGACACGTCCACGCCGATCACGCGCAGCCGGGGTCGCTCCAGTGCAGCCGTGAGCGCGATGCAGCCCGAGCCCACACCCACGTCGACGAGGCAGGCGTTGGCGTCGTCGGGCGCGACGGCGTCGAGAATCGCCTCCACCAGGTGCTCGGTCTCGGGCCTCGGGATGAGCACCCGCGGGTCGACATGGAAGGCCCGACCGTAGAACTCGCGCTCTCCGACCAGGTACGCAAAAGGCTCGCCCGCAGCGCGCCGGTCGACGAGGGCTCGGAAGGCTTCGACGGCTTCCGGGTCGAGCGGCTCGTGTCCGAGTGCCAGGACGCTGGCCTCGCTGCGACCCAGGGCGTGTGCGAGCAGAAGGCGTGCGTCGCGGGGCTCGGCGTGCGGGTTTGCGGCGAGTGTCTCGCGAGCGGCCTGGAGGAGCTCGCGCGCCGTCGATGCTTCAGGCTGCGACATGGGCGCGGCGCGGTTCGCCGGGCGATGCCCGGCCGTCAGCCGGCCGTCGACGCGGCAGCCTGCTGCATGGAGTCGGCCTGGAAGTGACTCGACAGCGGCTCGATGAGGCAGGTGAGGTCGCCTTCGAGCACAGCCGGGAGCTTGTGCACGGTGAGCCCGATGCGATGGTCGGTGACCCGGTTCTGCGGGAAGTTGTAGGTGCGGATCTTCTCGGACCGATCGCCGCTGCCCACCATCTTCCGACGCTCGGCCGACATCTCGTCGTGCGCCTTCGCGAGCTCGATCTCGAGGATGCGGCTCTTGAGCACGCGCAACGCCTTCTCCTTGTTCTTGATCTGGCTGCGCTCGTCCTGGCAGCTCACCACCAGCCCGGTGGGATTGTGCGTGAGACGCACGGCCGAGTAGGTCGTATTGACCCCCTGGCCCCCGGGGCCCGAAGCACAGAACGTGTCGACGCGCAGGTCGTTGGGGTCGACCTCCACCTCGACGTCGTCGGCCTCCGGCATCACCGCGACCGTCACTGCCGACGTGTGCCTGCGCCCCGATGCTTCCGTCTCCGGGACGCGCTGCACGCGGTGCACCCCGCCTTCGTACTTCAGCTGGCTGTAGGCACCGCGGCCCTCGACGATCGCCGAGACCTCCTTGATGCCACCCACCTCGGACTCGGAGATGTCGAGCAGGTCGACCTTCCAGTTGTTGCTCTCGGCGAAGCGCGTGTACATGCGCAGCAGCTCGGCGGCGAAGAGCGAGGCCTCGTCGCCCCCGGTTCCCGCGCGGATCTCGAGCACCACGTTGCGCTTGTCGTTGGGGTCCTTCGGAATCAGCTCCTTGCGCAGCTGCTCCTCGAGTGCGCTGACCCGTTCGGTGAGCGCGTCACGCTCCTCGGAGGCGACCTCGTACAGCTCGTCGTCCTTCGGCAGCTCGGCGAGCATCTCCTCGGTGTCTTTCTGTTCCTGGACCGTGCGGGAGTACTCCTGGAAGAGCTCCACCACGGGGGAGATCTCGGCCAGCGCGATGCTGGCCTCCTTGAAGGTCGCGGGATCGGCGAGCGTCTCCGGGTCCGACAGCTTGATCGTCAGCTCTTTGTGGGTGCGCTCGAGCTCTTGGAGTTTTTCCAGCATCTTGGGTCGCCTCACGGACGCCGCCAGTGGCGGGCACGCTTTCGAAACGCCAATTTTATCAGCCGCATTCCCGCCCGGGTACGAGCCCTGCTGGCGCGGACGTCGTGCGCTGGAAGGTCAGCTGGCGAGGCTCTCGGCCGAGACGCTGAGTCGCTTCATCATCTCGTGCAGTGTCGTGGGCTTCACCTTGAGCAGCTCGGCGGCACGCTTCTGCACACCACCGGACGCCTGCAGCGCCTTGATGATGAGCTGGCGCTCGTAGGCGCTCACGGCCTCCTTGAGCGAGATGCCGTTGGTGGGAAGCGAGGCCTGCGGCACCGTGATCGAGTTCGGCTGGCGAATGGTGCTCGGGAGGAGGTCGACGTCGATGATCTCGCTGGTGCTGAGCACCACGGCGCGCTCGATGGCGTTCTCCAGCTCGCGGACGTTGCCGGGCCAGTGGTAGTCCATGAGCAGCTCCATCGCACCCGGAGAGAGCTTCTCGATCTCCTTCTCGTTCTCCTCGCCGTAGAGGCTGAGGAAGTGCTGGGCGATGAGGGGGATGTCCTCGGAGCGCTTGCGCAGCGGCGGCAGGCTGAGGGTGATGACGTTGAGGCGGTAGTAGAGATCCTCGCGGAAGCTCCCGTCTTCGACGAGCTTCTCGAGATCGGCGTTGGTCGCGGCCACGATCCGCACGTCGGCCTTGAGCGTCTCGACGCCCCCGAGCCGCATGAACTCCTTCTCCTGGATGACACGCAGGAGCTTGGCCTGGGTGTCCATGGGGATGTTGCCGATCTCGTCGAAGAAGATGGTGCCTGCGTCGGCGACCTCGAACAGGCCCTTCTTGCTCGACACGGCCCCGGTGAAGGCACCCTTCTCGTGCCCGAAGAGGTTCGACTCGAGGAGGTCGGCCGGCATCGACCCGGAGTTCACCGTGACGAACGGACCGTCCTTGCGCTTCGAATTGTTGTGGATCGACTTGGCGACGAGCTCCTTGCCGGTCCCACTCTCTCCGAGGATGAGCATGTTGCTCTTCGAAGGAGCCGCGCGGCGGATCAGCTCGAAGACTTCCTGGATCGGCTTGCTCTTGCCGATGATGCTGTCGAAGCCGTAGCGCGACTGCAGCTGCTCACGGAGCCGCCGGTTCTCGGTGGCGAGCCGCCTGCGCTCGAGCCCTTTGCGCAGGGTCATGACGACCTCTTCGTTCTTGAAGGGCTTCGGCAGGTAGTGGAAGGCGCCGTCGCGCATCGCCTCGATGGCGCCTTCGATGGAGGAATAGGCCGTGATGACGACGACCACCTGATCGGGGTCGCGCTCGC
Organism: Candidatus Multivoraceae bacterium; assembly: GCA_965223385.1. GTDB lineage: Bacteria > Acidobacteriota > Thermoanaerobaculia > Multivoradales > Multivoraceae > JBCCLJ01. Next base: position 1,054,912 of record CBDCWR010000007.1, read on the forward strand.
GGACCTGGCGCAGCACTTCCTGGCCGCGCATGTCCGGCAACATCAGGTCGAGGAGAATGAGGTCCACCTCCTCGCGCTCGAGCACCGCGAGGCCTTCGGCGCCCGTGCGGCACGAAAGGGGATGGTGGCCTTCCTGCCGGATCAGGGTGACGAGTACGTCTTGCAGGACTTCTTCGTCGTCGATGATGAGGATGTTCATCTACTCTCCGGTCAGTGAACGGGCTCTTCGCCCGACGAGGGGGGAACGGTTTCCTGGGGCGCGAGGGGCAGGCTCAGCCGGAACGTCGCGCCCTGATCGCCGTTGCGGACGGCAACGAGGTCGCCCCCGTGGCGCCGGGCGATCTGCTGACTGATGGCGAGGCCGAGGCCCGTGCCACCTTGTGCGAGCTTCGTGGAGAAGAACGGCTGGAAGATGTCGTCGAGCGCGTCGTCCGGAATGCCGGTCCCGGTGTCGCGGATCTCGAGTACGAGCTGGTTGGCCACGGGGCCTGCACTCAGCTCGATGCGCCCGCCGCCGGTGTCGCGCATCGCGTCGATGGCGTTCGTGAACAGATTCACCAGCACCTGGTAGAGCTCACCTTCGTTGGTCTTCACCAGCCACTCCGGTGCGGGGCTCGCCGTCCAGTGCACGGTGACGTGTGCGCTGCGCAGCCGAGCGGCCAGGAGCTCGCAGACTTCGTCCACGACGGTCTCGAGACCCAGGTGCTCGCTCTGCGGGCTCTTGCGCCGCGCGAACTGCAGCAGGTTGTTCACGATCGACGAGGCGCGGAACGTCTGGCGCTCCACCTTCTCGAGGATCTCGCGCCGCGGGTCGTCCTCGGCGGTGTCGGCGAGGAGCATCTGGGCGTAGCTCGAGATCCCCGTGAGCGGGGTGTTCACCTCGTGCGCGACGCCGGCTGCGACGAGGCCAAGGGCCGCCATGCGGTCTTTCTCTTCGAGCGCCCGCTGCATCGCCATCTGGTCGGTGACGTCGTGTGCGACCACGACGTGGTGCGCTGCGCGGCCCGAACCGCGGAAGTCGGCGATGCGCACGCGCAGCTCGCGCGGCGGCTCGCCCTCGAGCGTGATCGGCACCAGCTCCTGTTGGGCCGGCGGAATGCTGTCGAGCGGCAGGAGATCGTCGAGCGTGCGGTGGCGCAGGTCGGAAGGTGCGGCGTCGAAGATGTCGGCGAACGACTGGTTGCAGGTCAGGATGCCGTGGGCATCGTCCAGAACCGCGATCCCCGCGGGGGACGACTCGATGATCTCCTCGTTGAACTGCTTGAGCTCGAGCACCTCTCTCAGCTGTCGCCGGCTCTGTTCGAGAAGCTGTGCGTTCTCGATGGCGAGCGCCGACTGGTTGAGCAGCTGGCGAATCAGCGGCAGGTCGTCGCTCGACAGCGGCACCTGCCCGTCCTTGTAGCCGATTGCGGCGATGCCGATGTGGCGCCCGCGCAGCGTCAGCGGGAAGAGGTAGCGGTAGCCGAGATCGAAGAGCCGCGTCTCGGCCTCGGAGCGGTCGGACGCGAAGGTCTCCGGCTCGAGCGTGAGGTACTCCTCGGCCCAGACCTCCTTGGGCACGCGCGCCACGGCGATCGCGCCGGCGTCGCTGCCGATCTCCGGGCGCAGCGGCACGAGGGTGCGGTTCTCCACGAGGAACAGGTTGCTCTGCTCGAGCTCCATCGTCTCCTCGAGCTCCTGCAGGAGACCCGAGCTGAGCCGGTCGAGATCCCGCTCGTGCAGCAGCTCCTGCCCGAACGTGGAGAGGGCACGCCGGCGACCGAAGCGACCGCCGTAGTGGAAGCGTTGGAGGGCGCCACCAATTCCCTGCTTCGCCGGCACGAGGAGCCCTGCGATCAGCACGCTTCCCGTGATGGTGGTGAGGTTGCGCACCAGGCTGAAGTCTTCGGGGATACCGCGCTGAATGAGCAGGTTCAGGAGAGAGAAGCCCAGCGCACCGAGCAGCAGCGTGAGCGTGTATGCCGCGACGTCGCGCAGGATCACGCCGATGTCCCAGAGGCGGTAGCGGAGAATCGCGTACGCGAAGCTCAGGGGCACGAGGAAGAGCGGCAGCGTCGCCAGCGTCTCGAGGATCTCGGGCAGGCTCCAGCCCATGCTCGCCGGCAGCAGACCCAGCAGCAGAAACGGGAGGTAGCCGGCGCTCGCCCCGAGGCCGATCCAGCCGATCTGCCGGCGCTGCTCGCTGCGCTCCGCCTGCAGCAGGTGGACCGCCAGGGCCGCCAGGGCCGCCAGCGCGAAGACGATCACGAGGCCGAGCTCGATGCGGTCGAAGAGGCGCACCTTCGCCACCGTGACGCCGCCCGAGAACCACTGGCCCCCGCCGAACATGAAATCGGCCTGCACGAGGGCCAGCACGGCCGAGGGCAGGTAGAGGAACGGGATCGCCCTCGCGAAGCGCCTGGAGATGCGCCCGGGGAACATGAGGAAGAAGTGCAGGGTGAGCGGCGCCAGGAGCACGATGGCGATCTCGTCGATTGCGACCAGGAGCCGATCGAAGCCGTCGAACGGGGGAACGGCGGTGACGAGGAAGACGGCGCCCGAGGTGAGGCACCAGAGGTGGAACAGCACCACCTGCCAGGTGGGCCGGCGCAGCAGGGTGAAGATGCCGATGAAGAGGTGGCAACATCCCACGAGCACGAGGACCAGGTAGGACAGGTCCCAGTCGAGCGGGGGCAGGGTGTACCGCACGGGCCGGAGCTCGTCGCCACGCAACACCATGACCTCGCTCTCACTGCGCGCGGTGAGGCGGGCCTCTAGGTCGGCGAAGTGGGTGACCTGCTCGCCCTGCACCAGCAGCAGCTGGTCCCCGACCCTCAGGCCGGTGTCGGCAGTGACCTCCGTCACCACGAAGGCGCCGCCGGCCTCTTCCGCCTCCAGGCCCAGAGGCTGGAAGCTCTGCACCTTGCGGGTCATGGCCAGCGCGCCGACCGCCACCACGAGCGCCGTGAGTGCCAGCAGGATGCCGAGGCGCACGGCTCGCCTGCGCGGCGTCAACGTCGCGTCGTCTTCCCGTCTGTGGGCGATGTTCTGGCTCATTTCGACTCAGCGTGGGATAAGACGTCCCAACAGCAGGTTCTGTGCCACGGGATGCGGTCCGCGAGACCCCCTAGTTCCCGGGCGGGTCGACGCAATCGATCCAATATTTTGGAAGCAACCGGCGATTTGAATCAACCCAAAGGGTTGAATCGCAGGTTGTCCGGGCTCAGAAGCTGACGGCGATGCCGCCGAGAACGCGCTCGCGCACGTCTTGCGCGTCGCCCTGGTCGAGCAGAGCGTTGCCGCGGCTCACCTGCATGTCGAGCAGCAGGGTCCAGTGACTCGACGTCGTCAGAGCGAAGCCGAGCAGCCGCTCGAGATCCTGCGACACCTGCAGCTGCAGCCGCTCCGTCTCGAGGGTGTTCCGCACGCTGCCTTCGCCGGGAGCGAGATCCTGGGCCAGCGTCTGGTAGCCGAGGCGAACCCCGGTTGCGGTGCGCTCGAACTGCGTGTCGAGTGACGTGAGGTGGAAGCGCACCTCGTTGGTGAACACGCCGTCCTTCGAGGCCAGGAAGCCGCCGCCACCTTCGGCGAGGTTCGTCTCGAAGTGCGCCAGGATCGTCGGCGAGAGGCGCCGGTCGATCGAGAAGTGGATCTCCGGAACGCGATCCCCGGCCACGAAGAAGAGGCTCTCGAACTGGTCGAGGAAGTCGTTGCTGAAGAAGAGGCGGAGCGTGTCGGTGTACTCGCGCTGCAGGGCGCCGACGCTCACGCTGTTGTTCTCTCCCAGCTTGCGGGTGACCTTGACGCGGTAGCAGTTCGCCTCGGCCTGGCTGCAGCGCGCGGCGTGGCCATAAAACGCCGGGATGAAGTCGGTGGCGCGGAGCTCGTCCGGAACTTCCGTCACGCGGTGGCGCCCGGCGATCTCTGCGACCCAGTTCGAGCCGAGGTCCACCGTGAAGCCGGCGTGGGGCGCAACCTGCAGATCGCCGTCGATGACCGTGGTGAAGACGCCGTACTGGACGTTGGCTCCACTCGTCACGTCGAAGCCGCCGACGCCGAACAGGTCGATGCGCTCGAGCGGCAGCACGGCCGCGGTGGCGAGCGAGGTCATCGCGGACCGCTGGCGGTAGGACACGCCGGTCTGCACGCTGTTGCGGCGGCCGAGCCGTGCCTCGTAGGACCCCTCGAGCTCCCAGGTCTGCGAGCGGGGTGCCACGCCGAGCGACGTCAGCGCATTGGCGGCGTAGTAGTTGTTCTCTTCCGTGAAGCGCGCGGCCACGCGCGAGCGACCGCGGCCGAGACCGCTGTCCCATGCGACGCCGTAGTGCTCGAGGTCCACGTCCTGGTCGCGCATGAGCTCCGACTTGTGGCCCGTGACCTGCAGTTGCGCACCCGCGTAGGGGTTGAGCGTGACGGCAAGGGCGGAGGTCTCGGCGACCTTGCCGGTCGAGATGCCGCGGGCACTCTGGCCGGCGAGCTCGCGGAACGAGCCGCGCACGCCCACGCCGAGGTCGCCGACGCGGGTCTGAAGGCCGACCATGCCGCCGCTCATGCGCGCGTCACCGACGCTGTTGAAGGCGCCGGCACCGGCGAGAGCCTGCATCTCGGCCTCGAACGACTCGACCGCGGCGTAGCGGTCGAAGGTGTCTTCGGCGAGCGACTCGGCGATCTGGATCTCGCGCAGGATGTCGCCCGGGATCTTCTCGCGGATCGACCAGTAGTCGTTGCCGTTGGCCACGCCCTCGAGATCGGGAGTGAGGGCGAAGTCGATGTACTGGTACGCGCCGGCCGTGGTGCGGGTCAGGAGGGTGACCGCGGGGACGAAGCCGGGCTTGTGCGCGATGATCTTGTAGAGGCCCGCGGGCAGCGACCGGAAGACGAACTCACCCGAGCGGTCGGTGAACGCCTTCTTGAGCGAGAGGTCGGCCAGCTCGTAGGCGTAAACCGTGGCCTGCACCAGCGGATCGCGGTCGGCCACGACCTTACCGACGACCGCGGCAGCCGACGGGCCTTTGGCGTCCGGGTTCCCGATGAGCGCGCCCGCACCGACCGCCGACGCAGTGGCGGTCGCAGGGGCCACTGCAAGCGCGCCGAAGAGGCACGCGAGCAGGGCCGCGCGGAGGAGGCGCGACGCAAGAGGTCGTCTGGAAACGTCGGGGGGGTGGTTCATCATGTGTCTCGTGCGAGAGCCGGGGTCGACGGGACCGCGGCAACCATCTGAGGAGTGTACCTGAAACGGCCCGGGGGCCGCGGGAGCCACAGCGCAAAAGGGCGAAGAGATGGAACCCGCGCGGTAGGGGATCTGCCCTCGAGGGCAGGCCGCGGAACACTGCAAGGGGAGGCTTCGGCTCCTGGGCCGACGCCTCTCGGGATCCTAGCAAACGGACCCCTGCGCGGGCCCGGTGGCCCCGAGAGGCGCGCGGGCGATCACCCACGCCTCGACGTGACGGATGCCTGCCGAGCGCAGAGCTCGCGCAGCGGCCTCCAGTGTGGCCCCCGTCGTCGTGACGTCGTCGACGAGGAAAAGACGCAGGTGAGCCCGTGGCTTCCCGGCAACCTCGACGATCCGGCGGAGAGCGCGGGGGCGTGGCCGGAAGGCCCGCCGCACCGCGCGCATGCGCTCGGCGCGCTGCAGGGTCGACTGCGGTCGTGCGGCACGGGGCCGCTGCAGGGCCCGCGCCACCGGCGTTCCGGTGGAGCGCCCCAGGGCCCGTGCGAGCACCTCGGCCTGATTGAACCCGCGCCGCAGGCGCCGGCGCCAGTGCAGCGGAATGGGAACGAGAGCGTCCGCCCGCCGCAGCGGGGCTCCGCGCACGCGATGGGCCCGTTCGGCGAGCTCTCGCCCGAGGAACTCGTGCCCGCCGAACTTGAAGGCGTGGACGACGTGATCGAGCGGCGGCCGGAACTCCCACACCGCCGTGAGTCGCTCGAGCGCAGGCGGCTGTTCGAGACACGCGCCGCAGCGGTCGAGCCGGCGGCTTCCGTGCGGCCTCGGCCCGCAGCAGGAGGCACAGTGCGGCCCATCGAGACGCACCTCGCATCGACACCTTCGGCAGAGGCCGAGCCGGGGCTCGCGGGCCCATCTCTGGCAGTGCAGGCATTGTTGCGGCAGGAGGAGGTCGAGGACGAGGCTCATCGGCGGAGTGGACGTCGATCGTCGGCTGCACCTTGCGGGTGCATGTGACGCCTCCGGCGTGGTGTCCGTAGACCCGCACAGGGTCGTGTCATGGCCGCAGGCCGCTGATACTGTGCCCCCGTCCATCCCGTCCGACGCGGTACTTCGCGTGGCCGCCAGATCGTCAGAGGAACCTCCGTGAAGCGTTTCGTCTCCCTGGGCCAACTGGCCGCCGTCTGCCTCCTGGCCTCCCTGCTCGTCGCGCCCGCCGCCTCGGCGCAGGACAAGTACAACTTCTCGGCCGCGCTGAGCCTCGGCGTGGGCGGTCCGCTCAACGCCGACGATCCCGACCCCGGTCTCGGCAACACCGGCTTTCAGGCCACGCTGACGTGGATCACCCAGCCCAACACGCGGGTCGGGGTGCGGCTCGGCCAGATCGACCTGGGCGACGAGAGCCTCGGGCCGCTCCTGTCGCCCGATCTGCAGTACGTGACGGTGAGTGGTGAGTACCGCTTCCGCGAGGCGACCTACACCTCGGGTGTCTTCCTGGGTCTCGGCCTCTACGCGGCCGACGGCAGCAACGACGACGACTCGGCCCTAGGGCTGACGCTCGGCTTCGTCGGCGACTTCCCGGTCTCCGACCGGTGGAGCGTGCTCGCGGAGCTCGTCGGACACTACGCCGACCTGCCCGGCTCTCAGACCTTCGCCACCCTGCACGTCGGCGCTGCGTTTCACTTCTAGCTCACCGGTCGCTTCGCTTCCGGTGCGCGGCGGTCACTCGAGCCGCCGGCTGCGCCGGCCACTCGAGAGTTCTAAGTCCCGGGTCGCTTCGCTCCTGGCGTCCGGCGGTCACTGGAGCTGCCCGCTCGAGAGTGCTAGGTCTCCCTTCCTTGAGGGGGCTTGCGGCTCTCGGCGGTTTCTTTCGTGATCCTCCACCGCAGGTCGCGGGCATGTGACGTGTTGCACCTACACTGGTCCAACACTCTGATTCCATGTTTCGCCACGCCGGCCTGGCTGGCGCCGCTCTCGTCAGCCTTCTCGTCCTCTTCCCTGCTGGAGCCCGTGCCCAGGTTCCTCCGGCGGAGCGTGCTGCGCTCCTCGATCTCTTCCAGACGACGCAGGGCGCGAGCTGGGCGCAGAGCGGCGGCTGGGGTGGCGCCGCGGGCACGGAGTGCACATGGCAGGGCGTCGGCTGTAGCGGTGGGCGCGTCGTCGACCTGCTGCTGCGCAACAACGGTCTGCAGGGGAGCCTCGCCCCTTCCTTCTCCGACCTGTCGGGCCTCCAGCGCCTCCGCTTCGGCCTGAATGGCGGGCTCGGCGGTCCGCTGCCCGATCTCTCGACCTTCGGCACCCTCCGGGAGCTCGACCTGGGTGGCACCCAGCTCAGCGGACCCATCCCGGATCTCGGCGCCTTTCCGCGCCTGACGCGGTTCTTCTTCCACCTGACCCAGCTCGCGGGGCCGTTCCCCGACCTCTCTGGGCTGCCCGACCTCGAGCGCTTCTCGGTTCCCCCAGGCGTCACGGGATCGATCCCGAGCTTCGCGAACAACCCGCGCCTGCAGTACGTGTGGATCGCACAGACGCCCGACGTGGTGGGCCCGATCCCGCCTTCCGTCGTGCAGCTGAGTCAGCTCGTGCTGCTCGACGTCCGCGGCAACCACCTCGCCGGGGAGATCCCGGCGCTGCACACGCTGCCCGCACTCCAGACGCTCTTCCTGGGCCACAACATGCTGACCGCGTCGGATCCGGCGCTGATCGCGTTCCTCGACGCCAACCCGAACGAGGACTGGTCGACCCAGACGATCGCGCCAGGAGGCCTCGCCGCGAGCAACGTCCAGGCGACGTCGCTGCAGCTCGACTGGGCCGCCATCCGCTACACCGCCGACGGCGGGGCCTACGAGGCGGAGTGCATCGACGGTGCGGGCACGAGCTACGTCGCCCAGACCGCCGACAAGCTCACGACGAGCGTCCAACTGACGGGGCTGCCCGACGGTGCGCTGCTGTCGTGCCGCGTGCGCACGCGCACCGACGCCCACGCGCTCCACCCGCGGGTCCTCACGAGCGCCTACGGCCCGGCGCTCTCGGTGCAGCTGCCGGCCCTGCCGGCACCGATCCCCGCAAGCGAGAGGACCGCGCTCCTCGATCTGTACCAGGCGACCGGCGGGGCGTCGTGGCTCGCGTCCATGGGCTGGCTCGGCCCTGCCGGCAGCGAGTGCAGCTGGTTCGGCGTCACCTGCACGGGCGGTCGGGTCACCGGGCTCGCGCTGCCGCAGAATGCGCTCCAGGGCACACTCCCGGCCACGTTTGCGTCTCTCGATCAGCTCCAGACGCTCGACCTGCGGGGAAACGCGCTCACGGGAACGCTCCCTCCGCTGCACCAGTGGCCGCAGCTTCAGCAGCTCTTCGTGGGCTACAACATGCTGCACGTCGCGGACGCCGCGCTCGTCGCCTTCCTCGACGCCAATCCGCTCGAGAACTGGCGGACCCAGACCGTCGCGCCCCAGGGGCTCGTACCGGCGAACGTGACGCCGACCTCGTTCGAGCTGCAGTGGCAGCCGGTGACCTACACCGCCGACGGCGGCCACTTCGAAGCGGCCTGCTCGTCGGCCGGGGCGCCTCACGCGCAGGCGACGCCCGACAAGTCCGTCCTCGCCGTCACCTTCGGCGCGCGCGCGCCCGGAGAGGTGCTCGACTGTCAGGTGCGTACCTTCACACCGGCGCACGTGCAGAACCCGCTCGCGCTGCGCAGCAGCTTCACGGCCCCGGTGCGGGTGACCCTGCCGAAGCAGGACACCGGCACGCTCACCGCGAGCTTCCAGGCACAGCCCAACCCCGCGCAGCTGGGCGAGGCGGTCCAGTTCGTCGAGAGCTCGCACGGCAGCTCGGCTGCAGTCGCCCCGTCGGCCTACACCTGGGACTTCGGCGATGGCGCCGGCAGCACGCTCCGTCATCCGACCCACACGTACGCGACGTCGGGCACCTACACCGTGAAGCTCACCGTGACCGGGAGCGGCACGTCGGCGACGACGTCGCGCGCGGTGACCGTGCTGCCCGCCGAGGCACCGGTGGCCAATTTCCGCGTTTCGTCGCACAACCCCGTGGTCGGTGAGGAGGTCGTCTTCCTCGACGACTCCAGCGGACCGGTGACCTCCATGGCGTGGGACTTCGGCGACGGCGCCACGTCCACCGCGCGCGCCCCGCGTCACACGTTCGGGTCTGTCGGCACGTATACGGTGGCGCTCACCGTGTCGGGCCCGGGCGGCTCCGACGTGCACACCGCCACCATCGACGTGGCTCCTGCGACCCGGAGCACTCTGCGCTTCGCGCGCCCGCTGTTCGGTGCCGCCGAAGACCGCGGCGTGGTGCAGATCGCCGTGCGCCTCGAGCCGGTGCGTGATCTGGAGGCCCGGCTGCTCGTTCACCCCCGCACGGCGCAGATCGGAGCCGACTTCGAGCCGCCCGGCGCGTCCACGCTCACCTGGGTCGAAGGCGGGCCGGCGGTGCAGACGCTCGACATTCCGCTCCTCGTCGACGACGACCTCGAGCCCAACGAGTTCGCCGCGCTGAGCCTCGCCGTCGACGACCGTGCCGGGGTCGTCCTGGGAGATCCGGCGCGCGCGTGGCTGGTGATTCAGAACGACGACTTCCGCGCGCAGCCCGAAGCGCCCGTCGACACGGACCGTGCCGGGAGCGCCGACATCGCCGTGTTCACGCCTCCGGGCGGCGGAGAGTCGCGCCGGGTCCTGGTCTGGGAGACGCGCGGAGACGCCCCGCGTGTCGTGGCGCAGATGTTCGATGCTTCGGGTGCGCCCCTTGCGAAGCCCTTCCCGGTGAGCGATGTCGGCGGCCGGCAGTCGGCGCCGCAGGTCGTCTTCCTCCGCGACGGGGGCTTTGCCGTCGTGTGGCGCGACCAGCCAGCGGCAGGAGCCACGGTCGACGGCAGAGTGGCGCTCGCGTCCCGGGCTCTCGACCCGGGAACGCTGGTCGGCCGCTTCTTCGATCCGGACGGAATCCCCACGAGCGAGGAGATCCCGATCGCCCAGCCCGACGATGAGGTGGAGGAGGTCTCGCCCCCCGATGTCGACGTCGACGGAGACGACGAGATCGTGACCACCTGGCGCGAGGACGAGGACGTCTTCCTCGTGCGCTCCGGGCCGAGCGGCCCCCTCGCCTCGCCGCTCCGGGTGCCGTCCGCTCCCGCCGACGCAGCGCCACGCGTGGCGCGCGTGCCGTCCGGCGAGTTTGCCGTGGTCTGGGAAGAGCTCGGCGCGAGCCCGCGCGTGCTCGCCCAGTTCTTCGACACTTCCGGCGCGGCGCAGGGTGCTCCGCAGCTCGTCGCCGCGTCGGCGACGACTCCCTCCGCGGCGGCGGTGCGCAACGACGGCTACGCCATCGTCTGGACCGGGGCGGACGGCGGCGTCTTCCTCCAGCGGCTGGACCTGACCGGTGCTCCGTCGGCCGAGGGCCCGGTGCAGGTCGCGCTGGGGCCTGCCGTGTCGCCGGTCGTCGCCGCCAACGTGGCGGGGGATCTCGTCGTGGCGTGGGAGCGTGCGCAGGACTCCGCCGGTGGTCCGTCGATCGACGTGCGTCTCTACGACGCTGCCGTCGCACCGCTCGGCGGAAGCTTCTCCGCAGTTCGGGGAACGGCCGACGCCGTGCCTTCGTCTCCCAGGGTCTCCCTCGGCAGCGCCGACCGCGTGACCCTCGCCTACGCCGTGGAGGACGCCGCAGGGGAGCCCCAGGGGGTCTTCACCACCGAGGTCGAAGCGGACGTGACGGCCACCTGTGCGAGTGACGGTCGGTCGCTCTGTCTGCAGGAGAACCGCTTCGAGGTGCGTGTCGATTGGCGCTCCGGAGTGGGGCAGCCCGACGAGACGTCGGGCGCCGCGCGCGCCGTGAAGCTGACCGACGACACGGGCTACTTCTGGTTCTTCGACGAGGAGAACGTGGAGCTCCTCGTGAAGGTCCTCGATGCCTGCACGCCGTTTGAGCGCATCTGGTTCTTCGCGGGCGGCCTGACCGACGTCGAGACGACGCTCGTGGTGAGCGACACGCTGACCGGGGAGTCGCTCCTGTACCGCAGCGAAGACGGGGCGAAGTTCGTGCCGATCCAGGACACCGACGCGTTCGCCAGCTGCGACGCTGCAGGCGATGGCGTCACCTGGGCGGCCTCTGCGGCGACCGCCTCCCGTGAGGGTGTTGACGACGCTCCACCCTTGCGGGTCGAACCGAGTCACCTCGAGAGCCTCCGGATGACCTCGAAGAGCTTGGACGTCGAGTCCGCGTGTACCCCCGACGCGACGCGCGTGTGCCTGGCCGATCGCTTTGCCGTGGAGGCCACGTACACCGCTCCCGGAGAGGCGGCCCAGGCGGCGAGCGCGACCGCCCTCACGCGCGATACCGCGGTCTTCTGGTTCTTCGATGCCGACAACGTCGAGCTGGTGGTCAAGGTGCTCGACGGGTGCGTGCTCAACCAGAGTCGCTGGGTGTTCGCGGGCGGTCTCACCGACGTCGAGGTGCAGCTCCGCGTCACAGACATGCTGCGTGGTGAGACGGTGGTCTACACGAACCCGCAGGGCCAGGGCTTCGCACCCGTGCAGGATACCCAGGCCATCCTCTGCGAGTAGCTTGGCGTGCTCGGCGTGGGGATGGCCGGGAGCGTTGACAGTTTTGCGAGGGCGTGGCTACACTGCGCGTTCGCGTCGCGCCTCGGAGGCAGCTCCGCGCGCCACGCTGCAGACCGAGAGTTGGGGCCGTAGCTCAGCTGGGAGAGCGCTTGAATGGCATTCAAGAGGTCGTCGGTTCGATCCCGATCGGCTCCACCAACCTCGTCGCTTCGCTCCGGGATGGTGGCGCCGATCGGGATCTGTGCGGTCGTCTGACGGCCTGCGGCCGTCCGACTCGGCAACGATCCCTCCCCGTTTAGGCCCGGGCCTCGCTTCGCTCGCCCTCCGCGCCCTCGGTGGCGACCAGAATCAGCTTCCGCACGGGAACGTCTGGGTGTCGTTGATCGGGCGAAAGGGATCTCCCGCCGTGTTGGTGTAGAGCCTGGTCTGGCCCGTCTGGGTGTCGGTGACCTGCAGGTCCACCCCGACGTCGGTGAGGGCGCCGGAGAAGAGCCAGAACCGATCGTTGATGGCGCAGGCGTCGAGCACCTTCACCAGCATCTCGACGTTGGCGCGGTCGAAGAAGAACAGTGCGCCGGTGTCGTCGGTGAGCTGGCGGCCGAACGCGGATCCCGTGCCGCCGGAGAAGTCGGTCCAGTCCACTTCGATACGGAACCGATCGCCGGCGAGGCAGAGATCTTCTGGGGCACCGCCGCAGGCCGTGCCGTCGCGCCGGCCTCGGGGCGGTGAGCTCGCGGCCGTGCGGTTCGCGGTGGCCGCTGTGTCGTGCTCGACGGGCTTGCCGTCGATCCGTGTGATGGTGCCGAAGCTGCGCGTGAAGTGAAGGGGCGCTTCCGAGGTGGAGTGACTCCGCTCGGCGCGCCGCAGCTTCTCGTCGCTGCAGCGGAACGCGTCGGTTCGCAGGATGGGCTGGAAGGGTGTTCCCAGCGGATTGACGAACACGTGCCCCGGCTCGGGATCACCCTCGTCGCGCATGGCGCGGTCGACCACCTGCAGGTGCACTCCGACGTCGGTGAGCCCGGCGGCGAAGAACCAGAAGTGGCCGTTGATGGCGCAGCCGTCGAGCACCTTCACGATCAGCTCGCGGTTGCCCTTGTCGAAGAACCAGAAGGTGCCCGAATCGCTCGACAGGGGACGGGCATGGCCGTGGCCACTGTCTCCTTGCCGGGTCTGGTAGCGCGCGCTCACGGCGAAGCGGTTCCCGTTCAGGCACACCGCCCGGTCGTTGCTCACGCAGCCATCGAGCGGAACCGACTGGAGACGCGTCGCATCTGCGAGCCCATCGGCCTTGCCGCGAGGTCCTGGCTCCGGTCTGACGTTGGCCCAGGCACGCAGGCGCTGGGCCGCGGGGTCTTCGGTGATGCGCAGGGGAAGTCCGCTTTGCGTGTGCAGGCTTCCGATCTCCGCGAAAGGCCACTGGAAGGGGCTCCCACCCAGGGCCTCACTGTCCGCCGACCAGCCCCAGATGACCCTCGATCCACCCACGCCGAACGTGATGGCACCGCTCGAGTTCGTCAGGACTGCGGTCGCGCGGGGTTGTCCGGCGAGGTCTGGCCCCGAGGACGGGTTGAATTTCAGAACCTGCGCGGGAACGCCAGGCTGTGCCATGCGCTTGGCGGTGAGCCACAGCTCGTCGCCGAGCGCGACGCCGAACACCGACAGATCGTCCGCCGTGCCGCCGTCGGAGAAGCTGGCCGGTCCACAGCCGGGACCATAGCGGGCGGTCAGATCGAAGAGGCGCTCCGAGAAGGTCAGGCTTTCGTTGGACCAGCCGTGCAGCATGGCCACGCTACGGTCGGTGAACGGCTGGGGGCAGGTGGCCGTGCCCGAGACTGGGGTGAGCTGCTCGAAGAACAGCCCCTGTGCGAGCTGTTGGAGGCTCCCGTCGGACAACCGGGCGTGCACGAAGGTCGGCTGCATGCCGCCGTCGAAGGCGGTGATCGGAGCGAGGGAGGGAACCCACGTGGCGCGGAAGTCGAGCGCTCCGGTCGTAGGGTCGACGTCCCAGGTGCGGAAGGTCGAGGTGTCCCGATCGGTGAAGATGAGCCGATCGCGACAGCCAGCGACCGCAGAGGGACAGACGAGCACGCTCGACGACACGCCGAGGAAGCTCGAGAGGAGCTGCTCCTGCCCACTTTGGACTGTGGTGCCGTCCGGCCCGACCCTCCAGATCATTGCGGCGGGAAGGAAGCCGTTGAGGTGGGTGCTGACAAAAGATCCTGCGGCACGGCGCGTTCGATACTTGGAGAGGTCGAAGATCGGTCCGGTTGGTCCGGGAAGGTCTCCACCCGTGCCATGTGTCCACACGCTCTGGTTGGCCTGGTTGGCCGGATCGCGGAAAAGCGAGTAGCTCCCGGTGTCGAAGGCGTCCGAGGAGAAGACGTGGTTGTCCTGCTCCCGGAGTGAACGGTCGACCAGCGCGCCGAGCTCGACCCCGAGATCCGGTCGGTTCACCGACTCGCCGAGAGTGAGCGTCGTCGCGCGCGCGGTGAGTGTGATCTCCAGGTCGTCGAGACCCGCGCCAGAAGCGTGAAACCGCCTCTTGCTGTTGACGAAGCCGTCGGCAACGAACGTAACGTCGGCAAAGGCCCCGGCGGGAACCGAGATGGAGAAGCGCCCTTCGCTGTCAGTGAACCTGCTGCCGCCGTTGGTGGCGACGAGTGCGCCCTCGAGCGGCTCGCCGGTAGTCGTGACGACCCTGCCGCGAATCGCCCGGCTGTTCTGAGCCTCGACCGAAGGGGCGAGAGCGGGGAGGAGGGTTAGGAGAAGGAGGACGGTTCGAAACGGGCGCATGTCGTGACTCCCAGGAAGACCCGCCGCGATTCGGCTCGCGGCGGCCGGTCAGGTACACATGCGCATCTGGGGCCGCAGATCTGCCACGAGCGTGCAGATTCCCGGCAAGTGGGTGTCTTTCGGTAGCCTCAGAGCCGCCATGGAGCCCACGCAGCACGGCCAGATCACACGGCTTCTCCACGACATCTCCGCGGGCCGCAGCCAGGCGATGGACGAGCTGCTGCCGTTGGTCTACGCCGAGCTCCGCCGCATGGCAGGGGCCCGGATGTCGAGCGAGCGGGGCTCGCACACGCTGCAGCCGACGGCGCTCGTGCACGAGGCTTTTCTGCGCCTCACCGGCGGGAAGACGATGGACTTCGAGAACCGCGCCCACTTCTTCGGCGCGGCAGCGGAAGCGATGCGACGCATTCTGGTGGAGTCCGCCAGGCGTCGGAGCAGCCTGAAGCGAGGCGGCGACCAGATCCGCCTGGAGCTGACACAGATCGACCTGACCGCTTCCCAGTCCGACCCCGAGCAGCTGCTGGCGCTCGACGAGCTGATCTCCAAGCTGGAACGACACGACCGGAGCATCGGGACGGTGGTGAAGCTCCGGCACTTCGTCGGGATGACCGTGCAAGAGGTGGCCGACGCCATGGGCTCGTCGCCGCGCACGGTCCATCGGCAGTGGAACACCGGCCGCGCCTGGCTGAAGCAGGAGCTTCTGGCGGCCCCGGAGTAGAAGCGCTGCTCACGCCTCAAGGGGTCGCGGATCTGGTGCTCGCGGCTCCCGGGGGCTCGAGATCCGGGTGACGGGAGCGCAGCAGCTCCGAGTAGTGCGCCACCTGCTGCTCGTCTCCGACCGCTTGGTACGCCTCGATCACCCGCGCCAGTGCCTGTGGCGTGCGATGCCAGTGGTCGCCCCGCTGTTCGCGGATCAACGGATACGCGTCCACGACCAGCGGCAGGCCCTCCGCGGCGCGACCGCGCGCGATCAACACGCTCCCGAGCCAGCTCCGCGCCTCGGCCGCGCGCCAGCTCTGGGGGTCGAGCTTGCTCTCGCGGATCTCCACGCCGCGCCGTACGTAGCCCTCTGCCTCCTCGGCGCGCCCCGTGGCCAGCAGCAGAGAGCCGAGCCAGATGACGGTGTCGGAGATGTTGGGGTGGTCTGCCGGCAGGTGGCGCTCGCGCAGTGCGAGCGCGTGGCGGTAGTGGCGCTCCGCCTCTTCGGTGCGGCCCTGCTCCTGAATCAGGCGCGCCAGGTTGGAGAGATGAAAGGCGTGGTTGGGGTGGTCGTCGCCGACCAACCGGTGCTGAAGATCGATCGCCTCTCGAAACGACGCCTCGGCTGCTTCGAGGTCTCCGAGTCCGTGCTGGTTGAGGCCGATGTTGTTGAGCAGGCGGGCCTCGAGCGCGGTCGGCTCGCTGGACGTCGAGCGGACCGCCCGCAGATTCTCCAGATTCATGCGGTAGGCGAGCTCGAGGTTGCCGACGTTGCTCGCCGCGAGCGCCATGTTCCCGCGTGCCTGCAGGGTCTTCGAATGACTCTCCCCGAGGTGCTCGACCTGCACTCCGAGTGCCTCCTCGAAGTAGGGCAGCGCTTCGTCGCTCCGACCGAGGTTGGTGAGAAGGACCCCCATGCCGTCGAGCACGTTGGCCATGTCCACGGGCTGGGTTGGTGACCGCCGATGTGCGTCGAGCACGCGCGAGAACACCGCCAGAGCCTCTTCGTTGCGCCCCTGGCTCTGCTGGACCAGCGCCAGATTGAACAGCACGCCTCGCGCCGTCGTCTCGCCGCAGCTGCTGCACCCCTCGGCCAGAGATGCGGCTTCCTGCAGCACGCTCCGCGCTTCCTCGAGCCGGCTCCGGTTGCGGAGAGCCTCGGCGCGCGCCTGCAGTGCCTCGATCAGGAAAGGGACGTCTCCGAGCGTCCGAGCGAGCCTGGCTCCCTCTTCGATCGCCCGGTCGGCCGCGTCGAGCTGGCCCTGGTCGATGCGGAGGCGCCCGAGCCGGATGAGGCTCCGGGCCAGCAGTTCCTGGTCGGCGTCGCTCCGGGCGAGAGAGATCGACTCTTCGAGCAGGGTCGCGCCGCGCTCCTCGTCTCCCAGCCCATGGCGGGTCGTCCCGATCTGGAGGAGCAGCTCGGCCAAGACCAGCGGTTGATCGCGGAGCGCGACGCGCGTCTGCTCTTCTCCCTGGTCCAGAAGCTCGAGCGCCGTCACGTCGCGCTCTCCGTCGCGGCGCGGATCCGAGCCGGAGAAGATGCCGGTCATGAGGCGGGTGACCTGTTCCGCCTGCGTCCGCTCGCGCTCCGCGGTGTCGAGTGCCGCACGCAGTCGCACTGCCTGGACGCCGAGACCCACACCCGAGGCCACCATGAGCGTGACCACGGTCGCGGCGAAGGTGACCGCGGTCCGGTGCCGACGCACGAACTTCCGCGCCCTGTAGCGCCACGAGACAGGACCCGCCAGCACGGTCTGGTCGTGGAGGTAGCGCTCCACGTCTCGCGCCAGCTCCTCCATCGACTGATAGCGCTCGCCAGGCTCCTTGGCCAGAGCCTTGAGAACCACCCAGTCGAGCTCGCGATCGAACACCAGCGCGCTGGACGAGGCTGTCGCAGCTCGAGCTCTGGAGCTGGGAGGTGGTGGCTCCTGCTCCGAGAGCGTGCGAACCACCGCGCTCCAGTCCGAGAGCTCGCGGTCGCCGAGCTGGAAGGGATAGCTCCCCGTCAGCAACCGATAGAGGATCACTCCGGCCGAGTACACGTCGGCGCGAATGTCGACCGGCTGCCCCATGGCCTGCTCCGGACTCATCGTCTGCGGAGAGCCCATCGGGTGCTGCACCCGGGTGAGCTGGGTGGTCTTCGACCCGGGCGTGGGCTCGAGTGCCTTGGCGATGCCGAAGTCGATGACCTTGGGCGCCGGCCCGTCCTGCTCCACGCTCACCAGCACGTTGGTCGGCTTCAGATCGCGGTGGATGATGCCGCGAAGGTGCGCGTACTGCACCGCCCGACACAGCTGCACGAAGAGCTGCAGCCGCGCCTCGAGCCCCAGCTCCATGTCGTCGCAGTAGCGGGTGATCGGCTGCCCTTTCACCACCTCCATGACGAAGTAGGGTCGCCCGCTGCTCGTGACACCCGCGTCGTACGCCCGCGCGATGTGCGGGTGCTCCAGTGAAGCGAGGGTCTGCCGCTCCTGCTCGAAGCGTCGCGTCACTTCGCGGGTGTCCATTCCCGGCTTGATCACCTTGAGCGCCACGCGGCGCACGATCGGCTCCGTCTGCTCGGCCTCGTACACGATTCCCATGCCGCCTGCGCCGAGCTCGTGCAGTAGGCGGTAGGGCCCGATCTCGGCGCCCTCGAGGGCGCCGTGCTCCGGGCTCTCGGTGCCGAGGAACTGGATCGGATCCGGCTCGTCGACCAGGGGCAGAGTGTGGTCATGTGCGAGGAGGAGAGCCCTCACCCTGCGCTCCAGCTCCGGATGGTGGCCACACACTTCCCGCACGAACGCATGACGCTCCCCTTCGTCGCGCTCGAGTGCGTCGTTGAACAGCTCGTGAGCTCGCTGGAAGGTCTCGGCTCCGGTCATCGCACTCCTCGAGGGAGAGAACGGACGGTCAGGCTGGCCCCGGATCGCGACTTGGAACGCTAGCACCCCACGGGATCCGATGGCTCCCGCTGGCACCGTTTCGGTCGCCGGGCCCGCGCGGGAAGAAGGGCGTCCCGACCCTTCACAGCGGTCGGAGGGAGACTCCGATGCGTCCGGTCGCCGTGTCGCGGCAGGTCCAGACCGTGAGTGGGCCGTCGGGTGGGATCTCGACGTCGAGCCCGCTGCCGGCAAGGCGGCGGAGGCTGTTGGCTGCGGTCAGGAGCCGTTGATCGCCCACCCAGAGCTCGGTGGGGCCCCACGGCGCGAGCTCGTAGCGCCTGGGCTCGGTCAGGGGGTCCGACGACAGGAGGGTGCAGTCGCCGTGGCTCGCGTCCGGCGCGAGGTAGCCCGAGGCGGGGTGCGGCTGGAACGGAGCGCCGCCGGTGGCCTCGCTGACCGGGGGTTGCGTGCCCGGCGGGCTGGCGCGCCACGGCCCGGGGTGCACCTTCGGTGGAGGAATCACCCGCAGGGCGATCGTGTAGCCGGAGTACACGGGCTCGAGCTGCGGGTGCGCGAGCCACTGGGCGAGGAGCTCGGGATCGGTCTGGAACCTCGAGACCACGAGCACCTGGCTGTCGAGCTCTTCGACGAGCGCGGCGACGGGGTCGGGGGTCTGGCCTTCGAGGAGGGCACGCAGTGCGTGGTGGCGCTCCGGGTGAGGCAGTGCCATGAACACCGGGTCGAGCACGTTGAGGTACTCGAGGTGGGGTGCGAAGTACGTCAGCGGCTGGGTGACGCCCCAGTCGGCGGCCACCCGGGTCCCCGGCGGGAGCGAGCGGCCGAGGCGGAGCCAGTCGTCCTCGCGTGCGAGCTCCCCGCCGCTGGCCGTGGCCATTCCCCAGAGCTGCTGGACCACCCCCGCAGCGGGGGCGGCGAGCGCGGCGAGCAGCAGGGCCAGAGTGGGGAGGCTAGGCACGCGGCCGAACGCCAGGGTGCGACCGGTGGGTCGGCGACCGGCGGCCGCGAGACCACACGATGCCGCAAGCAGGGTGAACGGCACCGCGTAGATCGAGAAGCGGTGCATCAGCAGCGTCAGGCCGGCGAACGCGAAGGCGCCGATGCCGTAGGTGAGAGCCGCGTTTGCTGCACCGCTCCCGCTTTCGTCGCCGTTCTCGGCTCTGCTCCCCAGTGCACTCACCAGAAGCACGAGGAGCGCCACCACCCAGCCCCAGTTGTTGCCGAGCAGCACGTCGGTGCGGGCCGGCTGGATCTCGTTGCCGACGTCGAGGGTGTCCTTGAGACGGAAGTAGTCGAGCGTCTGGATCTTCCAGATCGTCAGGTTGTGGGGAAAGTGTGGGTGCGCCAGGAGCCCGGCCGCCGCGCCGACCAGGGGGGCGAGTACGAGGCCAAACCGCGTCTCGCTCCGGAGCAACAGACGGCCCGAGAACCACAGGACGCACAGCAGCAGGAGCGCGTGGATGGCCGTGTAGCTCAGCGCGAAGAGGAAGGCGACGAGGCCGAGCCACCGCGGACGGTCTCTCGCGGCGGCCTCTGCCGCGAGGAGGAAAAGCGCCAGCGCCAGGAGCTCGGGACGCAGGCGGATGACGCGGTCCACGAAGTCCTGGGAGCCGAGCCAGCAGAAGACGGGAAGGCACAGCGCCCATCGGCCGAGCGCGCGCCAACCGAGGCCGACCAGGAGCGCCGCGAGCGCACCGTTGAGCAGGGCGAGTGCGACGCGCCCCCCGACCGCACCGTCGCCGACCCGGGTGAACGGTGCGAGCAGGAGGTGAAACAGAACCTCCTTGTCGCCGAAGCCGTCGCGCAAGGCGCTGAATCGCGTCCACTCCAGCTCGTCGACGACGCCCGATGTGGCGTAGAGATCTCCCACCGCCAGGTGGAAGTACGAGTCGGTGTCGTACAACACCTCCGACCGCAGGGCGAAGAGCGCGACGGCCACCGTCACCGCCAGAAACGTGAGCCCGCACCAGACGGCGCGCCCGGACGGTTCGTGTGCGGAAGATGGCAAGGGGTCGGCGTCTTTCGAGGGTCGAATCATCCTGCCACACGGGGTGCGACGGGCTCGGACCTGCCGTCGACGGAACGAACTCCTCGTTGGGTCGTTTGACGTTCGAACGGCGAAACGAAGCGGGTGGATCGACCCAGGAAGGCGGAGCAAGGATGATTGCGCGAACGGGATGGACCTCGGATCTCCTCGCGGGAGTCCGCGGCCTGGTGCGGCGCCCTGGGTTCTCAGCCACCGTGATCGTGGCACTGGGCCTCGGCATCGGTGCGAGCACGGTCGTCTTCAGCGTGCTGAACGCCGTGGTTCTGGCGCCGTTGCCGTGGCCCGCGTCGGACCGCATCGTGTCGTTCTCGGAGGTCCGCTCCGACGTGCCGGGCGGTGGAGCGTCGCGCGGCGCCTTCATGCTGGGCAACGTGCGGGAGTGGCGCGAGCGCTCCGAGGCACTCGATGCAATTGGTGCCTACTGGAACGACACCTACGCCCTCACGGGCACGGAAGAGCCCGTCACGCTGCAGGGCCTGCGCGTGACGCCCGATCTCTTCCGCGTGCTGGGTGTCGGGGCACAGCTCGGTCGGGTGTTCGAGCAGGGTGAGGTGGAAGGTGGCGAAGAGAAGCTCGCCGTCTTCAGCTACAGGGCCTGGCAGAGGTACTTCGGAGGAGACGAGGGGCTCCTCGGACGGGCCGTCACGCTCGACGACGAGCTGTACACCGCGATTGGTGTCATGCCGCAGGACTTCGCGTTCCCCGATGCCGACGTGGAGGTGTGGGTGCCGCTCCTCTGGCGCCCGCCCGAAGACCCGAACCGCGCGCACGAGATCATGCTGCCCGTGATCGGTCGCCTGGCAGACGGCTACTCCCTCGCGCAGGCCGAGGCCGAAGGCAATCTGCTCCTGGCCCAGCTCCGGGAGGAGGCGGGGCAGCGCAGGAGACAGAGGCGCGCTGCGGCACCTGCGAGCGAAGCCGCCTCTGGCGAGGCGGGCCCCTCGAGCGGGGCGCGTCGGGTCGTGCGTCGCGCACGCCGACCGGACACGGAGGGAGAAGGTGACGCCCGTTCGGTCGCAGAGCACGGCGAGGCTCCGGCCCGCGCCGAGATCGCCGTGGAGGTGGACGAGCCGGAGGAGCCCGAGTCGACCCTCGTTCTGCGAACGCTGCTGGACCAGCAGGTCGAGCCGCTCCGACCCGCCATGCGCGTGCTCACGGGGGCCGTGGCCCTCATGCTGCTCATCGCCTGCGCCAACGTCGCCAACATGATGCTCAGCCGCGGCCTCCAGCGGCGTCGCGAGCTCGCGACGCGCGCAGCGCTCGGCGCTGGACGCGCGAACCTGGGACAGGTGCTGTTCGCGGAGAGTCTGGTGCTCAGCCTGGCGGGTGGCCTGGCGGGGCTCCTGGTGGCGGTGGCAGGCCTCGCTCTCGTTCGCAGCCTCGACCCCGGGGGCATCCCGCGTCTGGCCGAGGCCGTGGTCGACTGGCCCGTGGTGCTGTTTGCGCTCGGTGCCTCCGTCTTCTGCGCCGTGCTGTTTGGCCTCGTGCCGGCCCTCCAGATCCGCATGGGAAGCCTCCTCGGGAGTCTGGGCCGCGACGGCGGCGCGGTGAAAGGGGGCAGGTCCTGGTCCACTCGCATGAGCTCGACGCTCGTCGTGGCCGAGGTGGCCCTGGCGCTCGTGCTTCTCATCGGAGCCGGGCTGCTCGCCAACAGTTTCCTGCGGCTCGTGTCGACCGATCCGGGGTTCCGGAGCGAAGGCGTCACCACGGCACAGGTCGCGGCGCCGTTCAACCGGTATCCGGTCGGCGAGGCCCGCCTGGCGTTCTTCGAGGGCATCCTCGAGCGGCTGCGCGCTCGACCGGAGGTGCAGGACGCCGGCTTCGTGAACTTCCTGCCGCCGGTGCGGGGCCGCATCCAGATGTCGATCCAGATCGAGGGTCAGCCGCCGTCGGAGGATCTTCGCGAGGACCGCGTGGCCGAGCTACGTCTGGTGACACCGGGTTACCTCGAGGCCATGGGGATCCAGCTCGTCGACGGTCGACGGTTCGACTCCAGCGATCGCGACGGCGCCGTGCCTTCGATCGTCGTCAACGAGCAGTTCGTGAAGCGCTTCTTTCCCGAAGGGGGCCGCGTCGTCGGGGAGCGGGCCGCCATGTTCGGCGAGATCGTCGGCGTGGTGGCCGACGTGCGGACGCAGGGCCTGAGCTCCGACCCCGAGCCCACCTTCTACGTGCCCCTACGGCAGGCGCCGGCGATGCTGATGTCCCACTTCGACGGCATGGCCCTGGTCGCGAAGAGTGATGGGGGAAGCGACCTCGCGCCGATCCTCCAGGAGGCGGTCTCCAGCGTCGACCCGACGCTCCCGCTCGCACAGGTCGAGACGCTCGAGCAGCGCATGGCCGACTCGGTGGGTCAGCCGCGCTTCTATGCGTCGATCCTGGGCTTCTTCTCGCTCCTGGCCCTGATGCTCGCCGTCCTGGGGGTGTACGGCGTGCTCTCCTACCTGGTTGGCCAGCAGAAGCGAGAGACCGGCATTCGCATGGCGATTGGCGCCCACAGCGCGCAGGTGCTTCGACGCACCCTCCTGAAGGGGCTGCGACTCACCGCGGTGGGTGTGGGCCTCGGGCTGGTCGGGGCGTGGGTGCTGCGCAACGTGCTCGCGGGGATGCTCTTCGGCATCGGTGCCGGCGATCCGGCGACCTACCTCGGGGTGGCGGGTGCCCTCCTCGCGACGTCGCTGCTCGCGTGCTACTTCCCCGGTCGACGGGCTGCGGCCATCGACCCGATGGTCGTCCTGCGCGAGGAGTAGAAAGTGCGGCCGCGCTCGCCGAGGGGCCGCGCAGCAAGAAGCAGCAAATGCGGGCTCAGGCCTGGGGAATGGCCTGCTGGAGTGGCTCTATGCGCTCCACCGATGCTGGGCTGGTGCTCGTGCGCGTGCAGAAGGCGAAGCCGGCCCAGATGAAGATCAGTCCGACGAGCTCACCCACGTACAGCGCCTCCACGATGCCCGCCTTGGCCATGGAGCCGCCGATGCCGGGGAGGATTCCGCCGATCGCAATGAGCGTGTTGCCGATGGCGCGCTCGCGATGCTGCTGCGTCTTGCCGCGCGCGTAGCGCACCGCCGAGAGCGCAGCCCCTCCCACGAGAAAGGCAGCCGCGTACAGGTTGATGAACGGAGTCATCAGGCGCACCCAGGACCAGCCGATCACCGCGCCCGCGGGGCGGTGCGCCTCCAGCGCCTCGAGGTTCGCGGGTGCAAGAGCCACGAGAACGGCCGCAACCGCCAGAAAGGGCAGAGTGAGGGCCGTGAGCCGCCAGGCGGTGCGCCGTTTCAGCAGCAGGAACACGGTGCCCTGTGCCAGGGGGTAGCCTCCCAGGAGGGCCCCGGCGATGTACCAGAGCTTGGTGGCGAGCACCGAGTTGCCGAAGAGCGTGATCCAGCTCTCGAGTGCGGTGCCGGCGCCGTACGCGACGATTCCGAGGCCCCACCACAGAAGGTGCAGGTGGGTGCGCTTCGTGGCGTACCGCCGCAGAATGATCGGGGCGAACAGGGCCGAGAGCACCGTCGTTGCGAGGGGCAGGTAGTGCACGAAGGAGGGGCCGGAGCTTTCCATGCGGGGACCCTAGAGGCTGGCGCTCGCTCGTTTGTCACCACACGGTCAACGAAGGCCCATCGCGCCGAGGCGATGGGAGCTCAGGATTCGGCACCCTCCTCAGGGTCCTGGCGCCGGCGGAGGTGCTCGGCGAACCCGAGCCCTGCCTCCGTGTGGAGGTCGAAGGCGAACTCGACGCCGAGCTCCTCGAGAGCCGGACCTTCGTCGGGGTAGCGCATCGTGGCCGCGATCCGACCTCGATAGTGGCGCTCGCGCAGGCGTGAAGCGGCCGAGAGGTTGGCTCGATGAGACGGCATGGCCAGCACCACCCACTCGAGGCCCGACACGAGTCCGTGCACGCGCGACCAGAAGTCGGCGTTGGTGCCGTCACCCTGGATCACGTTCCGGCCGGCGGCCACGTGCCGCGCGACCTTGCTCCGGTCGGTGTCGACGCCGACGAGGCTCGCCTCGGAGTTGGCGGCCAGCGCGTCGTAGATCGCCGTGCCCACACGACCCATTCCGAAGATCACGAGGTCGGTCGGAGGCAGGTCGATCTCGGCGTCGATCTGCAGCCGATCGCGGCGCTCGATCCGCTTGAGGTGCCCTCGCCAGCGCGCGTAGAGCCGGTCTCCGGCGGTGGCGAGCGGCGCCGAGAGGAGAAACGACAGCGAGAGCGCAATGGCGAACACCGCGAGCCAGCGCGACGGTAGCCACCCCGCGGCGGCCGCCATCGTTCCGACGATGAGACCAAACTCGCTGTAGTTCGCCAGGTTCAGCGACGACTGCCACGCCGTGCGTGCTCGGAGCCTGAAGAGCGCCAGGAGCCCGAGGTACAGCGCCACCTTGACCGGCAGGAAGACGATCAGCAGCAGCGCGATCAGCAGCTCGGTCCATCCGGGGAGTGCCGTCAGGCCGACGCTGAGAAAGAAGCCGACCAGGAAGAGATCCTTGAAGCCGAGGAGCGCCTTGGCGAGCTCGTTCGCCTTGGGATGAGGCGCCAGAAGCATGCCGACCACGAGTGCACCCAGGTCGCCCTTCATCTCGACCAGCTCGAACACGTCCGCGCCGCCGACCGCGAGCACGATGCCGAACAGGATCATCAACTCCCCGTGGCCGGTCCGCGTCAGCAGCGTGTGGAGCACGTGGCGCAACGGAATGAGAAGCAGGAGCGCCAGCGCCCAGGCACTCGGCAGCTTGCCGGTGGAGAGCACCACGAAACCCACGGCGGCGATGTCCTGCATGATGAGAATGCCGATCGAGACGCGCCCGTGGCGGGTTAACGCCCCGCCCATCTCGTCGAGCGCCTTGACCGCAAACACCGTGCTCGAGAAGGACAGGGCAAACCCGATCAGCAGTGCGGTTCGCAGGTCGAGCGCACCCAACAGCTCGAGCCCGGTCCAGGTCAGGCACAGCAGGAAGGCGGTCATCAGCGACGTGACGATCACCATGTGCAGCGTGGCGACGCCCCAGACCTCCGGTCGAGCCAGCGAGCGTGGCCGGAGCTTCAGCCCGATCGAGAACAGCAGCAGGGTGACGCCGAGGTCTGCCGTCACCCGGAGGAACTCACCGGCCTCGGCTCCGGCGGCATGGAGAACGAACCCCGCACCGAGGAAACCGACCAGCGGGGGAAGGCGGACGGCGGTGACTGCCAGCCCACAGAGGAACGCAATCGCGATCCAGAGCGCGTCCTGTGGATCGATTGCGAGAAGGATGGAGTCCACGGCGGCCCGAATATAGACGAGCGCACAGGCTGGGCCGCATCCCTAGGGGGCTGCTGAAAAAGTCCCGTGGGTCTCGTTGTGGCCGCCGCGGGTGCAGGTGCAAGGCGTTTTGTCGGAGGCGATGCGGTGCCATCGTTGAGAGAGAGGAACGCAGCAGATGCGCCCGCGCCGGCCACAACCCCTTGGGGCGCAACGAGTTTCGGCCCCTGGACTGCGTTCCCTCTCCTCGACGATGACCCCAGCATCGCCTTCGTCGAGGCGCCTTGCCAGGAACCGAAACTCGATGCGCGAGACCCACGGGACCTTTTCAGCAGCCCCCTAGAATGTCGGCGTGCGTCATCTTCGCCCGTGGCCCCTCCGTACCTCGGCCTTTGCCGCGTCGTGCCTCGTCGCGCTCGTGACCTCTGCCGTCGGCGCGTCGGAGCCCATCCCGAGGCCTGACGGCGGGCACGCGGTGGCGGTGAAGCGGAACGAGATGTTGGCCATGGCCGACGGTGTACGTCTCGCCACCGACGTCTACCGGCCCAGCGGGGCGCAGGGAGCGCTGCCCGTGATCCTGATGAGAACCCCGTACGGCAAGGGGGGCTCCGGGCCGACGGCCGACGCCCGCATGTTTGCGTCGCACGGCTACGTCGTGGCGGTGCAGGACGTGCGCGGCAAAGGCGAGTCGGAGGGGTTGTTCGAGTTCTACAGCCACGACCTCGTCGACTTCGAGAGCACGGTCGACTGGCTCGTGGGCCAGCCCTGGTCCTCGGGCCGCGTCGGCACGTACGGGTGCTCGTATCTCGGCGAGGTCCAGATCCTCCAGGCGACGACGCGCAACCCGCACCTGCGCGCGATGATCCCCCAGGCCTCGGCAGGTGGCACGGGCAAGGCCGGCGGGCGCTACCGCTTCTTCTCGGGCGTCACTGGAGGCGCCTACGAGCTGCACCAGGCTCTCGGCTGGTTCCCGCGCGCCGGGGTCAAGGTGCGCGCGTCTTCCGGGGCGCAGGCGCCGTTCGAGGTGGACTACGCCGAAGCGCAGTGGATGCTGCCGCTTCGCTCCATCCTGCGGCGCATCGGCGCGCCCCCCAACGACTTCGAGCTCTACGTCACCACCCCGCTGCACAGCGACGTGTGGGATCGGAAGGGCTTCCTGGCCGACGACGACGAGATCGACGTGCCCGCGCTTTTCGTCAACTCCTGGTACGACTACGGGGTCGGCGACACCCTGCACCAGTTCGAGTTCTTCCGCGAGCGCGCGACGAGCGCGCGTGCCCGGTCGGGTCAGCGCCTCGTGGTTGGCCCGGGAACCCACTGCTCGAGCGAAGAGGGCAGAGAAAACGACGTGATCGGTGCGCGGGAGGCGGGCGACACGCGCCTCGACCTGTGGCGGATCTACCTCGCATGGTTCGACCACTGGCTCAAGGACGATCCGGAGTCGCTCCGCGGGATGCCCCTGGTCCACTACTACCTGCTGGGCGCCGACGAGTGGCGGACGTCCGACGTGTGGCCGCTCGAAGGGACCGCGTCGACCCCTCTTTTTCTCGCGAGCGGTGGCTCCGCCAACACCGTCGCCGGAGACGGTCTGCTCCGCTTCGATGGACCTCCCGGGGAGGCGTCGAGCGACCGCTTCGTGTACGACCCGGCGCGCCCGGTTCCGTCGCTCGGCGGCCCACTCTGCTGTACGGCGAGCCAGGAGGCGCTGCCCGGCTCCTACGACCAACGGCCGGTGGAGCAGCGCGACGACGTGCTGGTGTACACCACCGAGCCGCTCCGGGAGCCTCTCGCGGTGGTGGGCCCTCTCGAGCTCGTGCTGTACGTGTCGTCCAGCGCGCCCGATACCGACTTCACGGCGAAGCTCGTCGACGTGTACCCGGACGGGCGCGCGTTCAACGTGCAGGAGGGAATCCTCCGCGCGCGGTACCGCGAGGGGTTCGATCGGAGCGTCCGGATGAGTCCCGGGCAGGTGGTCGAGCTGCGGATCGACATGCAGGCCGTAGGCAACCTCTTTGCGGCGGGCCATCGCATCCGGCTCGAGGTGTCGAGCAGCAACTTCCCGCGCTTCGACCGCAACCTCAACACGGGCGGATCCAACGTCGACGAGACCGAGCTCGTGAAGGCCACCAACCAGGTCCATCACTCGGCGCAGTATTCGTCGCGACTCGTCCTCCCGGTGGTCCCAGACCTCTCGAAGGAGTGAGCGATGTTCCGGCGCTTGCGGGTCTACTTCCCGGCTCTTCGCTAGTCTGAGACCTCGCTCCGCCAACGTCTCGAGGAGGTCCCGCCGTGCATCCGAAAAAACCGCCGCGCCCGGCTCTGCGCATGCTGACGGCCTGCCTCGTGCTGCCGCTCTGGGCCTGCGCCGCGGATCCACCACGGCCAGCCAACGACGCGTCACCCGCTGCCGAGCTCGAGCGACAACAGAGGCGCGCGGAGAACGTCACGATCTACCGCGACGACTTCGGCGTACCGCACGTCTACGGCACGACCGACGCCGATGCGGTGTTCGGCATGCTGTACGCCCAGGCGGAAGACGACTTCCCGCGTATCGAGCGCAACTACGTCTGGGCCACGGGAAGACTGGCCGAGGACCTCGGGGAGGACGCGTTGTGGAGCGACCTGCGGGCGCGGCTCTACATGACCGAGAGCGAGGCCCGCGCGGCTCTCGAGGCGGCGCCGCCCTGGCTGCAGGAGCTGTGCGTGGCGTTCGCCGACGGGCTCAACTACTACCTGGCGACCCACCCGGAGGTGGAGACCCGGGTGCTCGATCGCTTCGAGCCGTGGATGCCGATGTTCTTCTTCGAGGGCTCGATCGGCGGCGACATCGAGCAGATCCCTCTCGACGGGATCGAGGCGTTCTACGCGCCGCTCGAAGGTGGCGGGCGCCCGGCGGTGGACTTGGCGGCTCGGAGGGCGCGGCGCCAGCGTCCGGACCCTGATGCGGCGGAGCGTCTCGCCTTCGCGCGCGAGCCGGTGGGCTCCAACGGATTTGCGCTCGCCGGCTCGAGAACGGCCTCGGGCGACGCCATGCTGCTCATCAACCCGCACACGTCGTTCTACTTCCGCGGCGAGATGCACGTCGCGAGCGAGGAGGGCCTCGACACCTACGGTGCCGTCACCTGGGGCCAGTTTTTCGTGTACCAGGGCTTCAACGCGGACAGCGGCTGGATGCACACGTCCACCGGGGTCGACTTCATGGACGAGTTCATGCTCGACGTCGTGCGCACCGGCGACGACACGCTGGCCTACGCCTATGGAGAAGACCTCCGCCCGGTCGAGGAGCTCGAGACGACGCTCCGTGTCCGGACCGAGGCTGGGATGGATGAGCGGCGCTACCCGCTGTTTCGCACGGCCCACGGCCCGATCACACACGCGACCGAGGGTCGGTGGACCGCCACGCGCATCAACTGGGACCCGGTGAACGCGCTGCGGCAGTCGTTCCTGCGCACGAAGGCGCAGGGCTACGAGGAGTTCCTCGAGGTGATGCAGATCCGCACGAACTCCTCGAACAACACGGTCTTCGCCGACTCCCAGGGGAACATCGCGTACTTCCACGGCAACTTCGTGCCGCGGCGCGACCCGCGCTTCGACTACTCGGAGCCGGTCGACGGCAGCGATCCGGCGACCGACTGGCAGGGCCTGCACGCGGTGGAGGAGACCGTCACCCTGCTCAACCCGCCGAACGGGTGGATCCAGAACGCGAACTCCACCCCCTTCACGGCCGCCGCACAGCACAGCCCGCGCCGCGAGGACTACCCGGTGTACATGGCACCGGATCTGGAGAACTACCGCGGGGTCCATGCGGTGAGGGTGCTGACGAGCGCGCGCGACCTGACGCCGGACTCGTTGATCGAGCTGGCCTACGACCCGCAGCTACCCGCGTTCGAAAAGGTCGTGCCTGGCCTCGTCGAGGCTTTCGACCAGAGTGGTGCTCCGGCGGGTCTGCGCGACCCCGTCGAGACCCTCCGTACCTGGAACTTCGAAGTGGGTGCAGACTCCGTCGCCATGACGCTGGCGCACTTCTACGGCATGCGCCTCAACCGGGAGGCGGAGGCCCCGGAAGGCCTCCGGGGCATCGAGCGCTTCGACTCGTTCGGCACGGCTCTCCCCGCTGCCGAGCGGCTCCGCGTCTTCCAGGCGACGGTGAGCCAGCTCGACGCCGACTTCGGCACCTGGCGCACACCGTGGGGAGAGGTGAATCGCTTCCAGCGCCTCGACGGAGCAATCGACCAGCGCTTCGACGACGCGCAGCCGAGCCTGCCGGTGGGGCTCGCCTCCGGCCGCTGGGGTGCCCTGGCCTCCTACGGCGCCCGCCGCTCCGAGCCGACCGCGACGCACCCGGGAACGAAGCGCATCTACGGCACGGGCGGCAACAGCTTCGTGGCGGTCGTCGAGTTTGGCGAGCCCCTTCGTGCAAAGAGCCTCCTCGCGGGAGGCCAGAGCGGCGATCCGGCGTCGCCCCACTTCCTCGACCAGGCGCAGCGCTACGTCGACGTGCAGTTCAAGGACGTGGCCTTCCTGCGCGCCGACGTCGAGGCGCGGGCGGTCCGGTCGTACGCGCCCGGCGAGCGCTGAGAGGGCCTGGCCTCGTCGCTACAGGTCTTTGGAGTCCAAGATCTGGAGAAATCGGTCCACGATCGCATCAGGCGACGTGCGTCTGCCCGAGGGTGGGTTGGCTCGCGGCCCCTCCGCGCAGCCGAATCTGATCCGTGATCGGCTCCAGGTGCAGTACACGTTGGGGGAATGGAATCTCGATCTCGGCCGAGTCGAGCGCCTTCTTGCAGCGCTCGACGAGATCGAACGTCGCGGGCCTTTCCTCCGAGGGATCGCGAGCCCAGGCCCGGAGCTCGAGGTCGACGGACGAATCTCCCAAAGACGTGACGACCACCTGGGTGCCTTGCTCGGGGTCGACGAACTGGCTCTGGTCCGCTGCGGCCAGGAGAGCGTCTCGAGCCGCGTCGATGTCTTCGCCGTACCCGATGCCCACCGGAACGTCCAGACGTAGTCGGTCTGTCCTGGAGTGGTTGATGATCGGGTCGTCGATGACCTCTCGATTCGGGAGCACCAGGTCCCTGTGTGCTGGAGTCCTCACCGTCGTCGTCCGAATGCTGATGTCCGTGACCTCTCCGTAGACATCTCCGATGGTCACGCGCTCGCCGAGGCGAAAGGGCCCATCCCACAAGATCGTCAGACCCGCCATCAGATTCGCGAGGCTACTCTGCGCTGCGAGACCTGCAGCCAGGCCGAGCACACTGACACTCGCGAGGAGCGGCCCGATTGCGATCCCGGCTTGGGCGACGGCCATGATCACTCCCAGACCGAAGGTGGCATAGAAGGCCAGCTGCGAGAGAATGCCGTCGAGGGCGGGGTCGGCCTTCGTCCGCTTCATCACTGTCCCGACCAGACTCCTCACGAACCGACTCAGCGCCCAGAAGACGGCCAGGACGATCAGCGAGGCGACGAGCCGCGGCACGTAGTCGACGGCGTTGTTCAGGAGCCGATCACCCAGCCCAAACCAGGTCTCCGGTTGAAGGAGGCCGTCCTGCGGGAGAAGGGGTTGGATGTCCACCTCCTCAGGAGCTTCCTTGGCCTGCGCTCCGAGCGCTTCGGGCATCAGGAGTGCGAGACCGGCGACGCCCGCAACGGAACGGACGCCCGAACGGGTCCGCGTCGATCCGGGGGCGTCGTCCGGCGCCCCCTGCCGGAGATCGATCACGACCTTGCGCGCGCCATCGACCGTGCGCACCTCCCTGACTCTCGAGACCTGACGGTTCCACGAGTCTTCGCCGAACTCGCGCACGAACCTGTCCTTCTGCTCCCGAGTCACGGTGGAGGCGGCCGATCCGTCCTGCTCCAGGATCGTTCGAAGCTGGTCCCCTGTGAGACGCCCTCCGCCCGCCTCCACGACGGGGGAGACGGCGCTCGCGAAGCGCGATGCCTCGGCCACGGTGCAGGCGCGTCGGCCAGGGCCGCCGTGGTCGGAAGGTGGTCGCGCCGGGGGAGGCGATGTCCTGTCGAGCTCTTCCACGAGCTCCTCGACGGTGCGTCTCAGATTCAACTGGGTCTCCTTCTGCTTCGTGTTCGACACGAGCTCGAGAAGGAGCAACGGTCGTGCCAGGCCGAAGAGCACGGGCTCCGCGGCACGAGACACCTCGCGAGGGGCAAGGATGCGTCCGGCGCAAGCACCGGCTTCGGGCGAGCTTGCCGATCGAGCGGCAACATTGCCCGGCCGCGGACCGTCGGCCGCTCGCTGATTCCAAGAAACCAATGCGCTCTTCGCTGCGAAGCGTCCCGGCACGCGCCTTGCTCCTCGATTCGACATGGACTTCAGCCCTTCATCCCAGAGAAACCACTCCACCGCCCAGGCAGCGCTCCTGATCGATCTCGAGAATCTCGTCATCCCCTTCGAGCGCAGAAAGGGAGCCTCGAAAGTGCGAATCGGGCCGCTCGTGGACTTCGTCGAAGGCAGCTTCGGCGACGTCATTTTCCGGAGAGCCTATGCGGACTGGAGCGACACCTCGTTCGGAGGGCTCGAGGGAGAGCTGCAGGACCTCGGCGTGGAGATGATCCACGTGCGCCGTCGGACCCGACGCACCAAGAAGAACGGCGCGGACATCCTGCTGACGGCAGATGCCGTCGAGTGCCTTCTGCTCCGGCCCTATGTGGACGTCTTCGCGATCGTGAGCGGAGACAGCGACATCGGCCCGCTCGTCACCAAGCTCCGTGCGCACGGCAAGGTGGTCGTGGTCATCGGCCCCGACAAGAAGTCGACGGCGCGTCACGTGATCGAGCTCGCAGATCGATTCAAGTACTACGAAGACGTCATCGGAGCCACGGCGCAGCCTCGGTCCACTCGCTCCCGCACGGCCACCCCCGAGGATGCCGTCGTGTCGATCCTGCAAGCGGAGAAGGCACCGCTCGAGAGTGCGCTGCTCAAGAGCCGGCTTCTGAAGAGGCCTGGTTTCAGCGCCTTTTCGGAGAAATCCCTGGGATTTCGCAGCTGGACCGACTTCCTGAGGTCCATCGACCAGGTTCGCGTGACGCGGAGGTCCGACCTCGGCGTCGAAGTGGCTCTCTCGCAAGCGTAGGGCCGCCGCAGTGAAGTGGCGCGAGCCGACCGCCAACTGCGCCTCCGGCCTCTGAGGCGCGGCTGCACTCTCAACGTGAGGCCAACGAAAGGAGACGACAATTCACACTCAGTCATCGGCAGTCCTCGACACTCCCCTTCGAGCGCAGCAACCCGAGGCCGCAGTTCGACCTCGGCGAGACAAGAACGATCGCGCCCAGGCGACCCTTCCTCGGGTCGCTGTGGTCGGATCCAACGAGGTCTTCGTCCGCCGCCTCGTACGCTCACTCCGCCGACTCCGCGCAGACGTCGAGCCGATGACCTGGGAGACAGCGCGCCGTGAACTGTTGCGCCTCCAGGCGCTGGTGCTGGCCGAGCCGCTCCAGGGCTTCAACCTGAAGCAGCGGGTCGAAGAGGCGATGGAAGCGTGCGATCTCACGGCGCCGCCCATCTATGTCGTGTTCGACGAGCAGCGGTCGCAGCCGGCGCACGATCGGGCCTCCAGGGCCCTCTACCGTGCCGGCGCCTCCGGCGTTTTCGAATGGCCGCGTGAGCGCCAGGCACTGCCTTTCCTCTTGGCCGAGTTGCTCGGGATGCGGCGGGCGCGTGGGAAGACCAGCGAGCCCGATCGCGCACTCGCGCGCGCTCTGCGGGCTCGCCTCCGGGTGCACCATGGGCCGGCCAACAGCGTGCGGCTCGATGTCGAACAGGGCGTGGTCTCGCTCTCCGGTCCGCTCGCGCGGCTCTCAGACCGCAGCCAGATCGACGACCTCCTGAGCTGCGTTCCCGGGGTGAAGGCCGTCTCGACCCGCGGGCTGTGGGTGCTCCAGTCGGAGCGCACTGACGCCGAGATCCGTCGCGATATCCGGCGGCTCGTCAAAGCCCTGCTCGCAGAGCGGAGTGGCGGCGTCGACGTCCGCGTTCGCTCGGGCGTCGTCCACGTGCTGCTGGCAGACGAGCTCCGCGACGAGAGGCGCGCTGTGCGCGAATCCGTGTCACGGCTCGCTGGGGTGCGTGACCTCTGCGTCGACGTGGCGCCCGGCAAGACGGCTCGATCGAGAGCGACGCTCCGGCAGCTTCGTCGCGCGGTCGCTCTCCTTCACCCGAGGGAGCGCATCGAGGTTCAGATGATCGACCGGACTGTGGTCTTGGCGGGCCACGTCCGCTCGCTGCCCGTCAAGCGCGAGGTGGAAGAGGAGGTTCTGCGTCATCCTGTCGTCGATCGCGCGATCAACCAGCTGATCGTTCGTGCGTAGGCCACGCGACCGTTCCCCACACGCAGGCCGCACACACCGAGGGGCTCGTAGGCGACGATGCACACGCGCCCTCGTCGTGAGCGCGTCTCAGCGAGAGCGGGCGCTCCTGCGCCTCTTGATGGAGGACGAGGGCCTCGAGGTCGCGGAAGCGAGGTCCTGCGCCGAGGCGGAACGGCTCGCCCGCGGCACGACCTTCGACGTCGCCTTCGGCGATCAGCTGCTACCCGACGGCGCCGGAAGCGCCCTTCTGCGAGATCTCGCGGACAGGACGGCAGGGCTGCGTGCAGTGCTGCTGTGCTCCTGCCGCGCCGAGCTGGACGTCAGCGACATTCCGGACATTCTGGACAAGCCGGTCCCCATCCAGGGCTTGTTGTCGGTTCTCCGTTCCATCCGCGGAGAGGGCGGTCACTCTGCTTCGTACTGTTTGAGTCGGTTGTAGAGCGTCTTCACGTTGATGCCGAGGAGGTCCGCGGCCTCCTGACGACTCTCCGATTCGCGTACTGTCGCCAGGATGAGGCGACGCTCCACGTCCGCGAGGCGCGAGCCGACGCCGACCCTCATCACGGGCCCGACGGTCGTCGCGTGCGCCGCGCCTTCCGTCTGACCGACCTCGGGCGGTAGGTCCTCGAGCTCGATGGTGCCTTCCGCCAGGACGTGGGCGCGCTCCACGGCGTTGCGGAGCTCCCGCACGTTCCCGGGCCAGGGGTAGCGCTCGGCCGCATCCACCGCGGCGTCCGACCAGCGGAGGGTCGTGCCGTGCTCGCGGTTGAGCTGGTCCAAGAAGTGTCGCAACAGCAGCTCGACGTCACCGCGGCGCAGTCGAAGGGGCGGCAAGTCGATCGGGAAGACGCGGAGCCGATAGTAGAGGTCTTCCCGAAGGACACCTGAATCGACCGCTTCGACAGGGTCTCTGTTCGTGGCTGCAACGATGCGCACGTCGAGGCTGATGTCGCGACTGCCTCCCACTCTGCGGACGACACCCTCTTCGAGGACGCGAAGGAGTTTCACCTGGAGGTCCACCGGCATCTCGGTGATCTCGTCCAGGAAGAGCGTTCCGCCATCCGCCTGCTCGAACAGCCCTGCCCGCTGCTTCGCGGCGCCTGTGAAGCTACCCTTCTCGTGGCCGAAGAGCTCGCTTTCGATGAGCGTCTCCGAGATCGCGCCGCAGTTGAGCGGGACGAAGGAGGCATCGCTCCGTTCGCTGAGATCGTGTACGGCACGGGCCACGAGCTCCTTGCCGGTGCCCGACTCCCCGACGACCATGACTGTGGCGTCGGAGGCGGCAACCTTCTGCAGCAGTCGATATACCGCCTGCATGGGCTTGGACGCGCCCACCATCCCGGCGAAGCGCCCCGCCTGCTGAAGCTCCGTCTCGAGAGATCCCACCCGGCGCGTGAGTCGCCGACTTCGGCGGAAGCCCTTCAGGAGGGTCGTGAGCCGAGGCACGTCGACCGGCTTGGTGAGGAAGTCAGCCACACCCAGGCGCAAAGACACGACGGCGGCTTCGACGGTCGCCTCGCCGGTGATGAGGACCACATCACACCCGAGGTCCTTGGCCTCAGGCACGAGATCGGTACCCTCCCCGTCCGGGAGGTTGAAGTCGGTCAGAACGAGCCCTGGGAGCCGAGAGCCCCGCAAGTGCTCTCGAGCAGCAGCAAGCGACTCGGCCGCCACGACGTCGAACCCTTCGTCAGACACGAGGTCGCGGAGCGCCGCGCGCGAAGCGGAATCGTCCTCCACCAGGAGGACCAGCTCCCGGTGCATCACCCTCTCTCCGTCCTGGCCGAGTCGAGGGGTGCCGGCGGGAGAGTGATGCGAAAACAGGCCCCTCGGGAGGCTGGCACGAGGTCGAGCGACCCACCCAGCCCCTCGATGGTGCTTCGCGCGGACCAGAGGCCGATTCCCGTTCCTGAGTCTTTGGTCGTCACATGCAGCTCGAAGAGCTGAGTCAGCACCCGAGGGTCGATCCCTGGCCCAGTGTCGCCCACCTCGACGAAGGGGCTACCGGCTTCGAACCCGGACCTCAGGGTGAGGCGGCCGCCGTCAGGCATCGCCTCGCAGGCATTGACCGCGAGATTCATGAGCGCCTGACGCAGAGGCTGCACGAGGACATCGACCCGCGCGGGACCTTCCGACTCGAGTCGAACGTCCACTCCCTGCGCTTCGGTCATGGTCGCCAGCTGGCGTGCGATGCCCGCACACAGCTCATCGAGATCGGTCGACTCGGGCGTTCCGGCATCCGGCGCCGTCTGCGACAGGGTCTCTTCGATGAGTCCTTGGAGTCGGTCGATCTCGTCTCGCATCTGATCTGCGAGCTCCAGAGCGCGCGTGGCGCGGTCTCCATCACCCCCGCGCCGGACGGTTCTCGTCAGGAGCTCCACTTGGAGTGACAACGCGTTCAGCGGACTCTTGAGATCGTGCGCCGCCGACGCATACAGGCGATTCAGGTTCCTGTGGTGGGCGGCGAGTCGAAGATCCGCGACCAACGATGTCAGCTCCCGGAGGTCACGCACCTGGACCAGAACGCCCCCACTCGTGAGACCAAGCAACTTGCAGCGCAGGGTGCGCACTTGGCCGTCCGCGCGCTCCACTTGGACGTCGGCGCTGGCGCTCCCCTCGCGACCGGCGATTGCGAGTGGGTCGGCGAGGCGGCGCACCAGCTCCTCCACGTAGGCCTCCGCCTGGTCTTCCTCGAAGGTCCCGGCTCTCGTCAGCCCCAGCATCTCGGCGAACCGCGTGCCGATCACCTCGACACTTCCATCGGCGCTCAGGACGCAGAGGCCCGTGTCTGCACCTCGGACGACTCTTGGCGGGCGTCGGCGCGCAGTTTTGCCGGAGTCTTCCGAGATCACATCGCTAGCGTGACACACAACGCCGACCCGTCCAACGGAGCCTCGGGCCGGGAGCGAACTGCAGTCGCCTGGGGCAGGAAACGCTAGGCGTCGAGATCCTCATGCGATTGCTCCGGATCGCCTGTCAGGGCTTCTTCGGCGACCGGGAGATCGGGGAGCTGACGCACTCGGGGCTTTCGGTGCTTGCGTGTCTTCGGAGGAATGAGGTCGCGCATGAGCTCCAGTTTTCCGAAACACAGGAGGCGGTCTGCGGCTTCGATGATTCGGCTCGCCCTCGGGTTCGGAATGACCGTCGTGCCGCGCTGAAGCGTGAGGACATTGATGTCGCGGTCCCGCAGGCCAGACTCTCCGATCGCGAGCCCAACCAGGCTCGAGCCCTCCGGGATCGAGATCTCGGCGGCGCCGTAGCCTCGGCTCACGGAGAGCCGCTGGCGCAGATCGATCTCGGGGAACGTGACCTGAGCCACGAGATAGTCGATCGCTGCGCCGGCGACGTCGAGCTGTGTACAACGCTCGATTCCCTCGAGGCCTGGCGAAGAGTTCACTTCCATGACCTGAGGACCGTCGGCGCCTTCGAGCATGTCGACACCGGCGAACCGAAGCCCGAGAATCTGGGCTGCTCGCACCGCCGTCGAGCGAAAGGACTCGTCGAGATCGACCTGTTCCGTCAGTCCGCCTCGATGAACGTTGCTTCGGAACTCCTGCCCCTGGGCCACGCGCCTCATCGCGGCGACCACCTGATCGCCGACGACGAGGGCCCTCACGTCGCGTCCCTTGCTCTCGGCGACGAACTTCTGGATGAGCACGTTCTGCTTCTGGCTCTGCAGCAGCTCGATGATGCCGACCGCCGAAGACTCGGACTCGGCAAGCAGCACGCCGATTCCCTGCGTGCCCTCGAGGAGCTTTATGACCACCGGCGCGCCGCCAACGCGCTCGATCGCGGGTAGGACGTCGAGCTTGTCCCGCACGAACGTCGTCCTTGGCATCCCGATGTGGTGTCGCGCCAGGATCTGAAGGCTCCGCAGCTTGTCGCGAGAGTTGGAGATGCCAGCAGACGAGTTTGCACTGAAGATCCCCATCTGCTCGAACTGCCGAACGACCGCCGTTCCGAAATAGGTGATCGAGGCACCGATCCTCGGGAGGACCGCGTCGTACTCCGAGAGTCGCTTCTGCCGGAAGTAGAGATCGGGCTCGCCCTGCTCCAGGTCGATCGCAAACTTCAGCGTGTTCAGCACTTTGGCCTGATGGCCACGTTGCTGAGCGGCCTCCTTCAGCCGCCGCGTGCTGTAGGCCATAGGGCTACACGAGAGAATGGCGAGTTTCACGAGCGCCTCACATTCTTGCTGTCTTCGAGAGCCGCCGCAGCCTCTTGCGCGACCGGGCGAGACCTGCTCCCAGGGAGTGCGACCTTTCCGCCATAGTACGAAGCCCCGGTGTCCACGAGGAAACGGCGGCGGATCGCCTCACGACCCAGGAGCATCCGGAAGCCCATCTGATCGCGGTTCGTGAGCGTCAGCTCGACGGGCCACGTGACGCCCAGGAGGCGAGCTCTCGTCACGATCACGGGCCTGTCTTCAGCCCGACCGCTCGAGCTGCGGACCGATCGAAAGTCGAGGACCTTCGCCTCCAGATCCGGGATCTTGTGGCTGTTGCGCTGGATGGGTTGAACGTTGAACCGCACCCAGGCAGCTCCATCGCGCTCGAACTGCCGAATCTTGAAGGCGTGGAGGGCCGAGGATCGAGCCCCGGTGTCCACCTTGACCTTGATGGCGTCGATGCCCAGATCGGGGAGGCCAACCCACTCTCGCCAGCCGATGACGGGAAGCTTGCGGTGGTCTTTTCGTCGCGCGATACGAATCCCTCCGGAACCTCGACTCTCGAAGAGGCTACCCCAAGGTCGGCGGCTCGATCGCCCCTGTCGACTCGCTCGGGTGCTCGAGAACACGTCTCGGCGCTCCCAGGCTCAGCCCCTCTTCCTCGAGTTCGCCGAGAATACGAAGATACAGCTCCGTCCGGGTCCGGATGAAGTTCGGGCTGGCGGTCCAGACCGAGTACTGCACGTTGACGAGCCCGTCGACGAGCCCGGAGACGAAGAAGAGCGGCCTCGGCTCGTCGAGACACTTCGGCAGTGCGTCTGCGACGTCTCCCAGAGCCTTCTCGAGGGTGTTCAACCCCGGATCTGGACGCAGCGAGAACTGGAGGTCGATGCGTCGGATGGGGTAACGGGAGTAGTTGACGATCGACGACTTCAGGAGTGTCTCGTTGGGAAGCCGCACTTCGCGGTTGTCGAACGTGCGGATCTTGGACGACATCACGTTCGTGTCGACGATCTCGCCCAGGATGGTTCCGACTTCGACCGTGTCGCCGATCGAGAAAGGCTTCTCCAGAGTGAGAAAGAGCCCGCTGATCAAGTTCGAGGCCGCCGTTTGTGCCGCAAATCCTGCCGCCACGGTCAGCACGCCGGCCGCACCGACGAAGAGAGTGAGGTCGATCCCCAACTGGCGAAGAACCGAGACGATCGTGAGTCCGACGATGGCGCCGCCAGCGAGCCGAGAAGCGAGCCGTGCTTGCGCAGTGGCGAGACGATCTTCGAGGAGTCTCATCACCGCAAGCCGGAGGACTCGAGCCGCGACGAGGCCGAGCACGAGCGTCATGAGAGCCTGACCCAGCCCGATGAACCGCTCTTGAGTGGCAAAGGTCTCGAGCCACGCCTGGATGCTGCTGTTCACGCCTTCGGTTCTCCGAGGAGGAGGGTGTTGAGAGCCCGTCGCAGGCCGGATTCGTGGCCGCTCGAGCGGGGCTCCCCGACGAGGGTCTTGTCGGCGAGGGCTGGCTCCTCCCGATCGAGATGAACGTCGAGCCCTGAACTGTCGCCGGAGCGTCTGACGACCAGGGAGTGGGTCCACAGCGCCGAGCGGCTTTGAAAGACACCGAGCTCGTCCACCGGAAGACGAATGCGCTCGAATCGCAGCAGGTCGTTCGCGCCATTCTCGATTCGGATCTTGGTACTGGCGCGGTGCGGGCACCGGGGCAGCGCGTCGGCTGAGCGTCGTGCCTTGGTGCGAATGGAGTAGCACAGGCTGCCGGACTGTGTCGTCGTTCCGAACCAGGTCTCGCGAAGTGGAGTCGTGGGAGCCTCCATCAGGTCGTCGCCGTCGACGGTTCGAACGACAATCCACACAGGAGTGCTCACGAAAAGGTCGGCGCTTTCGTTGGGAAGCACATGAAACGGCTTCTCTGGACGAACGACCAGGGCCCGATCGGCGAGCCTGGGCACCAACTCATAGCCCGAGGAGGAAGATGTCGTCGCGCACCGCAGCCCATCCAGATCAGGAGGTAGCTCGCCCACGAGGGCGGCGGGCTCGAGGCGCGTGGAGAGGGGATCGTCTTCGTGCTTCAAGGCGAGCTCCCATTCCCCGGAACGTCGGCCGATGAAGAGATCGAGCGGGCCGACCGCCCAACGTAGGACGGTCGCCGGCTGCATTTCATGTCGAGTCCAGATGTCGGGCAAGAAACCCCCTCCACGTCACGAACGGTCGTTGAGCCGCCATCGAACCACATGCCAGCGTGGAACGCGAGCCCGCCCGACGTCGCGGGCCTCAGAACCCGCGAGGGCTCAGAACGATCTCGATGCTGGCCCGCGCTCGCTCAACGACGAGCCGCGATGTGCTCCTCCAGATCGTCACGCAACTCCTGCGCCTTGCTCTTCACTCTCCCGAGCCAGACGCGTGCCCACACAAACTCCGTCGCCAGGATCGCAAGTCCTCCGATGGTGAAGGGAATACCGGGACCTGGTGTGACGATCATGGCAACCCCCAGCAGCGTCACGGTCGACCCCACGACCAACACGACGACTTTTCGGGCGGCGCGAAGTGTGTCCTGCGCCAGATCAGCCAGCTCGTCGGCCAGGGGTGAAAGGAGCTGCGCCGGGTCCTTCTGTCCTGCGACCACGGAGGCAAGCGTGCCCACGCCCAGAATCCCGAGGATCACCGTCAGCGAGACCACCGGCGGAATCGGATGGTGGTGGGTCAGGAGCATCTTCACACCGACGAACGCCAGAACGAAGACCAGGCTGTTCTTGAGGTAGCGAAACCGCTCCATCATCCCCGCGAGCGCGAAGTAGAGCGAACGTAGGCCCAAGACGGCAAAGACGTTGGACGTGAACACGAGAAAGGGATCCAGCGTGACGGAGAAGACTGCCGGAATCGAGTCCACGGCAAAGAGGAGATCGGTGCTCTCGACGAGGATGAGGGCCAGCAGCATCGGCGTCGCGGTGCGAACCCCGTCCAGTTCGACGAAGAACCTGTTTCCGTGGAACTCGGTCGTCGTCGGATAGGCCCGGCGGGCCAGGCGGACCAGCGGATTCCTTTCGGGCTCGAGCGAATCGTGTCGGACCGTGAGCATCTTCACTGCGGTCAACAGCAGGAGGGCTCCGAGGACGTACACCAACCAGGAGAAGCGGGTGACGGCCGCAACACCCACTGCGATCATCCCTGCCCGCATGACCAACGCTCCGAGCACTCCCCAGAACAGGAGCCGGTGCTGGGATTCCGCGGGCACGCGGAAATAGCTGAAGATCATCGCGATCACGAAGATGTTGTCGAGGCTGAGCGACTTCTCGACCACATACGCGGTGAGGAACCGGAGCGCCGCTTCGCGACCGTTGGGCTCGTGTCCCGCCGCCAGGCCCAGGCCCAGCCAATGCTCCTCGTACATCCAGTAGACGAGGAGGTTGAATGCCAGAGCCAGGGCAACCCAGAAGCCGGTCCATGCGAGGGCCACCTTGGGCCGCATGGGCCGCGGCTCACGATGGAAGACGCCGAGGTCCAGGGCCAGGAGTCCCAGGACGACGACGATGAAGATGCCCCAGGCCCAGGCAACGCTCATTCGAGCCGGCCCCGCCTTCGGAGGAGCCCGTCGAGGGCCCGGCCGAGGATTCTGCTCCAACTCGTGTCCATCGGTGTCCGTCCTCCCGCCTTCCTGAGTACCACATCCGATCCGTGCGGGCGTCCTGGCCCTTCGGCGGCTCGGTCGCCGCGCTGACAGGCCTCTCCTCGGGTGGCCCAGCGCGGCGCCAGGGAGTCGTCCGGGGCTTTCGCTGGGAGCGAATCGTCCCGAAAGCCGGCTGCCTCTGCCCCCGCAGTGACCCCAGCACGGCTGGAATGTCTAAGCTCGTGCTGGGCTGCCGCTTGCCCGCTGTTCATCATGAAGCCCGACAAGGATTCCTCCGTTCCCGCTCCGCGACCGCGGCGGCGCCGCCGGCTCTTCGTGGCCGTCGTTGCCTTGCTCCTGGTCGGAGGCGGGTGCGTCCTGTGGTTGCTCGGTTCCGCGTCCGGTAGGGCTCGGGTCAGCGGCTGGCTGCTGCCGAACCTCGAGGAACGGCTGGGGCTCGACGTCTCGTGGAGCGACTGGAACCTGCGGCCCTTGCGCGGGTGGCTCGTGCTGCACGACCTGGCGCTCGCCGAGGGCGCGGACCCGTTCCTCCGCATCGAGCGGATCGAGATGAGCTTCGAGCCGCTCTCCATGCTTCGGCGCAGCCCCGTCGTCGAAAACCTCCGGGTCGAGCGCCCCTGGCTCCATCTCGAGCGGCTCCCGGCTCCTGGGCAGCCTCCATCCGAGACGCCTGCGCCTTTTCCGTTCCGGATCGACCGGCTGCGGGTCGAAGACGGCCAGATCATCGGCGGAGTCGTAAAGGCTCGCAACGGTGAGGAGCTCGTGTCGACGTGGCACGCGACGGCGGCTGCGATGACTGGGAGCCTGCGCGGGGGGCAAGACGCACGCTTCGATCTCGACCTGGAGGCGACCTTGGAAGCGTCCGGCCCACGCCTGCGCGACCCGACGTTCGAGGTGACGGCTCACCTCGGCGGTCCGATGCGCGGGCCCTGGTCCGTGGAATCCCTCCGCGCAGCAGGCCCCGGCCTCGAGCTACGGGCCACCGGCGATGTGGCGCCGGGCACCACGGGAGCGAAGACGGTCGAGTTTCGTCTCGACGCGGAGCCCTCCCGGTTCCTCGTTCTGGAATCCGGCGCGGCGACTCTGGCTGCTCGGGGCGAGATCGATCTCGTCACGAAGTCAGGCCGCGCGACGGTCCGGGCCGAGCGCGCGCCTGTCGCCCTCGTCCTGGACGGAGCGCCTGATCTGCTCCTCGACGCCAGCGGCGAGCTCCGCATCGATCCTTCGGGCTCCGACCGCTTCACGGTCGATGGAGAAGCGCGTGCCGAGCTGCGGCAAGGTGGTGCTTCCAAGGTCGTCCTCGTTGGCTCGTTGGAGGGTGAGCGACAGGGCACTGCGGAGTGGCTCACACCTCGAGACGTGTCCTTCCAGCTCGGTGCCTCGGCGCGTGAGCTGTCCGTGGAGAGTCTCGCGCAGTGGCTTCCACCGGACGTCGTCGAGCTCCTGGAGCGCGGGCTCGCGACACCTCTTGCGAGCGGCGAGCTGGAGGTCCACTCGGCGCGAGGTGACCCTCGGTTCGCGAGTACAGGAGCCCTCGAGCTTCGAGGTGGGGACGCGCAGGCTCACCTCGGCCTTCGTCGAGGATCGTTCGAGGTCGGTGACGGCCAGGTGGATCTGGCCACCGTCGAGGGTGATGCGGAGCTTCGCCTTGCAGGTCTCGATCCTGCTCCGATCTTCGAACTTCTGGCCCGTCGCATCGACGCTGGCGAGCCCGGCTGGGTCGGTGTTGCGCGTGCGGGCGACGAACTTCGCGGGGCCTTTTCAGTGAGCGCGCGAAGGGGGCGGGTCGAGCTCCTCGGCACGCAGAACCTGACCTGGGTGGATGCCGGAGCCGCTCCGATCTTCGAGGCGAGCGCCGCGCTTCAGCAGCGGGCATCCGAGGCGGCAGGAGTGCAGGAGGTGGACGCCAGTGTGACCCTGTTCCCCAGGAGCGACGAAGAGATCGGCCTCCGGGCGAGGATTACGCCGGACGGCCCCGTACCGCTCGCCGACCTGCACGAAGCCGTGCGAGCAGTTCGTGACGGAGCCGTCGTGGGGACGCTCGACACCGGTCGCTTGGAGCTCGAATCGCTTCTGGCGCGTGTCGAGGAGCGGGTGCAACCGTCGGACGAGCGATGGGCCGCCCTTCGCCAGATGCTCTCCGGGCCGTTGCAGGTTGGTGCACGTC
Organism: Candidatus Multivoraceae bacterium; assembly: GCA_965223385.1. Taxonomy (GTDB): domain Bacteria; phylum Acidobacteriota; class Thermoanaerobaculia; order Multivoradales; family Multivoraceae; genus JBCCLJ01. The sequence continues at coordinate 1,098,585 of CBDCWR010000007.1, forward strand.
TCGAAGGATCTCTGGGCGATCTCCTGGTCCGCGGAGAGATGAGCTGGGACATGTCGCCGCGCGTCTTCCGCGATACGGGTCCAGGCGTCGAACTGCGGCCCGCGCGGCTTCTGATCCGCGGTGAAGGTCGACCGCAGGCGGCCGAGTGGACCGCCGAGGCGCAGCTCGGCGTTCCAGACCTCTCCTCGCTGATCGAGCTTCCGTGGGCGGACCTCCTCGCCAGCCGCTCGGAGGGGCCGCTCGAGTCTCCGGAGGAAGACCATGCACCACCTTCCATGCTGGCTGGTGTCTCGGGGTCGCTGAGCGCGGTGGCTCGGGCCAGCTCGAGCGGCGGCGCGCTCGATCTCGACGTCCGCTCGGATCTCTGGCCCCTCCACGTGGAATCGGTTCCCGAACTGCGTCGCGTTCGCCTGGACATCGGCTCTGCCCACCGCGCACCCGTGCAGGTCCGTGAACTGCAGCTCGACCTGGGCGATGCGAGCCTGAGACTCGCAGGAGACGTCGATCTGAGTGCGGCAGGTCCGCCTCGGGCCCGCCTTCGCCTGGCCTCCCAAGGCACGGCCTTTGGTATCACCGCGCTCGCCGGCACCTTCGTCACGGATGCGGAGGGGCTGCGCCTCGAGCTCGACCAGCTCCAGACCTCGAACGGCGAAGGCCGCGTGCAGCTCGAGGCCCCCTGGGGAGCGCTTCGCGGCATGCCTCGGCTCGAGGGCCTGGGGGCGCAGCTGGAGGCCTGGGGAGTGGCTCCCAGCGATGCGAGACCGCGGCTCGTTGCGCAGCTGGCCGGCCTGCGGATCGAGCTGCCGGGTGAGCAGATCGAAGGCCCCACCGCGAGAACCGCCAGCGGCGAAGCGGCGGTCGGAGCCACGCTGGAGGCAACGGCAGTCGACCTTGATCTGCAGCTCGACCCGCAGTCGTGGAGCGCAAGCTCCGGCTTGGCTGAGATCGGGAGCGTCTCTTTCGCGCGGGGCGACGTCGAGGCCGCCGCCGAGAACCTGCGTCTCGAGCTCGGAGGACGGAGCCTTCGCGCAGCTCCCTTCTGGCTGAGAACTCAGGAGCAGCAGCTCGAGGTGCGCGCCGCGATCGAGCTCTCGGAGTGGGGCGTCGGAGCTCCTGCCGCCGGCATCGTCGAACAGATCGATGTCCATGCCGAAGGCTCCGTCGACGCCTCCCTGCTCACGCCCTATCTCGGCGGTGGTGTTGCAGACGGGCCAGCGCACCTGGTCCTCACCGCAGCAGGTACGCCAGACAGTCTCTCTGGAGGGGTCCGCGTGGAGGCCCCTGATGCCGTCGTTCGCTTTCTCGAGCCGTACGCGACCGAGATCTCCGGCCCCGCGCTCGAAGCGTCGTTGCGCGGTGGTCGACTCGTGATCGAAAGCGCAACGGCAGAGCTCAATCGCGGGACGCTCCAGGTGACGGGCACGGCGTCTCCGCGGGCCGTCGACGTCGACATCGGGCTGCGCGACGTGCGCTACCGCGTCGACTACGGCCTGAGCACACAGCTCTCCGGCGACCTACGACTCGAGGTCGACCTCGACGCTGCGGAGGGCAGGTTGTCCGGTGACGTCGACCTCGACCGGGGGCTCCTGCGACGTTCCTTCGATCTCGAGCGAGAGATCCTCTCGATCCTGCGGCCTGAACCGACGGTCCACGCCGCCCCCGACGCGCTGTCCACGAGTCTGGCGCTCGACCTTCGCGTGAGAACGCGTAGCGGCGTTCGCGTGCGCAACAACGTCGCCGATCTGAACGTCGGTTGGAGCCCTCTCCGCGTGCGGGGCTCGCTCGCCGAGCCGCGGATCGATGGCGTACTCGATGTCGAGCCGGGCGGTCTCGTCAGCATCTATGGTCAGACGGTCCGTCTCGATCAGGCGACGGTTACGCTGAGCTCTCAGCCTGGCGCCCAGCCGAAGCTCGACCTCGTCACCACCACGTCCCTCGAAGACCCGAGTATCACTCGATTGGCGGGCAACGATCTCGATCCGTTCTCCCGCCCGGCCGAGGGCAACGAAGAGAGGGGCTCCGGTGCGGAGCAGGTCGCAGGCGGGCTGGCCCAGTATGTGGGTGATCGGCTCCTGGGGGCCGCGGGCACCGAGGGAATCTCCGTAGGAAGTGCCTTCTCGGTGCGCCCTGTGCTCGTGCTCACGGAGAGCGAGCCGAGTGCGCGCCTCGTCGTGACGCGCGCAATCACCGAGCAGATCGATCTCGGCGCCTCCTTCGACATGCGCAACGCGGAGGAGCGCACGTACCTGATGGACGTTCACGACCTGCGAGGCCTCCCGAGCCTTTCGGCGCAGCTCTTCACCAACGACGAGCGCAACGAGGGCGTCACGCTGCAGCAGGTCGTCCAGCTGGGTGAACTGGGGCGCGAGACGCAGCGCGTGGGCCGGGTCAGGGTGTCCGTGTCGGGCGCCACGGGTTCGAACGCACCGAAGGCGAAACGACTCGCTCGGGCAACCGGCGTACGACGGGGAGATGCATGGGACGAGGCGCTGTTGTTCGACGCGGAGATCGACATCGAGGAAGCGGTGAGACGACGCGGGTTCCCCAGTCCCAGGGTCGAAGTGACGGCCACGGAGCGTGGCCGTCTCGTCGATCTCGACGTTCAGGTCGAGCTCGGACGCCGGGCACGGGTGGAGTTCATCGGTCTGCAACCGCCGTCGAGACTGAGGAGCTCGATTCGACTCCTCTACCGCTCCGACTTCTACGAGCAGGCGTCCTTGCGAGAGCTCGAGCGCCAAACCCGGCAAGCGCTTCTCGAAGAAGGCTGGCTGGAGCCGCAGATCGAGGCACGGGTCGAACCTCCCGATGAGATTGCCGGTGTCCGCGTCGTCACCATCTCGTCCGAGTCGAGTCGAAGGTTGAGGAGCCCGGAGCTCGTGCTCGAAGGGCTGCCGGCGGAGACCCGCGACGTCGTGGCCGCGCGGCTCGAGTCGAGGGGTGCCCGCCTTGCGCTCGCTTCCGCGGAGGAACAGCCTCTCGAGGCCCTCGCGGCGCAGCTGAACAGCTTGGGGTGGCGCGACGTGCGAGCACCCGATGTCGAGGTCGATCCGGTCGAAGAGCGGGTCACGGTGACCTTCTCGCTCCGCGAAAGGGCGCGGGTGTCGAGTGTCGACGTCGCCGGCGAAGGCGATCGGGACGAGCTGCTGCGAATTGCCGCTCTCGATGTCGGCGCCGCGTTCGACCAGACGGCCGTCTCGCAGGCCGCCCTTCGGATCCAGGGGCACTTCGACCGTCAGGGGTACCGTGACGCGGTCGTGGTCGTGCGCTCGAGTCCGGCGGCCTCTTCGCCGAGCGAGCATGACGTGGACCTGGTCTTCGACGTCGCGCCCGGGCCGCGGCACGTGGTGCGCGCTGTGTCGATCGCTGGCGACGGACGCACTCGCCCGGGTTGGGCCACCAAAGTGGCCGACATCGAGCTCGGCCGACAGCTCGATGCTTCACTGCTGGCGGACGGTCGTCGGCGCCTCCTGGCGACGGGTCTCTTCGACACCGTCTATCTCCAGACCATCGACGAGCCCGACGGATCGGTGCGGCTCGGCGTGGAGCTCGACGAGCGTCCGCGCTGGTCGCTCGGCTACGGAATCCGTTGGGAGAGCGAGGAAGGCGCTGGCGCGGTCGTGGACGTGCTCGACCGTAATCTGCTCGGACGCGGGATTCAGCTCGGAGCCCGCGCCCTCTACACCGACCGGCGTCAGGCGTTCCGGGTCTACTCCACGTTGCCGCGAATTGCCGGGAGTCGCTACTCACTCGAGGCCTTCGCGGAGGCGCGCGCCGTCGATGACGACGTCTTCCAGACGGACACCTTCGAGACGTCGTTGCAGCTTTCCCGCCCACTGTCCAGATTCGGAACGGGGCGCGTGTACGCCCGCTACACCTACGACCACATCACCGACGACGACCCCTTCCTTCCGCTGGACGACCGTCTCCGGAACCCGTTCGTCGGCCTGCAGTACATCTGGGACAACCGGGCCGACATCCTGAGCGGATCCAGCGGTCTTCTGGCGAGCCTCGATCTGAGCGGCTCCGGAGATGCACTCGGCAGCAGTTTCAGCTACGCCCGCCTCTTCGGGCAGGTGCAATACACCCGCAATGCGTTCCGGCTGGGTCAGCGTCGCATGCGCTGGGCGCAGTCGCTTCGGATCGGCCTTGCAGAAGCCGGCAGTCAGCCGCTGCGTTCGGACCTCCGCTTCTTCGCCGGCGGCGAGTACTCGGTCCGCGGATACAGGACCGAGAGTCTGGGGCCGGTCGAGGGTCTCGGGAGCATTTCGCGACAGCGCGGCGGAGAGGCGCTGCTCATCCTCAATCAGGAGCTCCGTTTCCCCATCGTTCGGAAGGTGGGGGGTGTGCTCTTCTGGGATGCCGGTGAGGTCTGGGAGCGCGTCTCGGAGCTCGAGCTCCGTCTCCGGCAGTCTCTCGGGTTGGGCCTGCGGTACCGGTCGCCTGTGGGGCTGCTCCGGCTCGACGTCGGCTTTCCGATCGACCGGAGGCCGGGCGACCCGTCGTATCGAGTGTACGCGGGCCTGGGTCAGGTCTTCTGACCGAGAGCCTCAGCGGCGCGCAGCTTCGAGCAGCCGGCGCGCCCGTTCCGCATCGGGCGCGTCGGGCGCCAGGGCGAGGAACCGCTCCAGATCTTCGACCATGCGCCCGTTCTCCTCGAGCCGACGGTGCGCCACCCCGCGATAGAAGTAGGCGTACGCCAGGTCCCTCTGGCGGTCGAGTGCGCTGTCGAGAGCATCCACGGCAGCTCGCCAGTCTTCCTTGAACGCGAACGTGCGGCCCAGCTGGTAGAGCACCTCGGTCGGGTCGGCACCGTTCTGTCGCGCTTTGCGGAGCGCATCGGCCGCTGGGTCGTACTTCTTCAGTCGTTGCCGCGCGATGCCGAGATAGAGCCAGGCGTCGCCGTCGTCGGCCTTGCGACCCGTGGCGGCCTGAGCCTCGCGCTCGGCCCGCTCGAAGGCCGCGTTCGCAGGCCCCATCTGCTCGCGCATGAGCCGTACCTCTCCCAGCATGGCCCAGGCTTCCGCGTCGCCGCCGTTCTGTTGGGTGAGGTTCGTCAGGCGCTCCTCGGCTTTCCCATAGTGCCCCCGTAGAGCTTCGAGCCAGGCCTGGCGCGCCCTCGCGCGATGCGAGTCGCCGGTCTTCGCGAGCAGCGAGGCGGCGCGCTCGAGATTCCAGGCGCGCAGAGCCGAGTCGATCTCACTGAAGGACTCGGCGGCTTCGGTCACCTGCTCCGGAGCCTGGCTCTTTCTCTTCTTCTTCTTGTTGTTCTGCGCCTCCGCGATCGCCGGTGCAACGAGCAGCAGCACGAGGAGGACGGACACCCGCTGGCTTCGGTTGAGTTCCATGGCGACTCCTTGGGGTCGGATGAGAGGCAGAACTGGCTCGAACCGGAGCAGTCGATCGGCCGGTGACCTGCCTCGCTTGGCTCAGAACGCAGGAGCGTCTTCGCCCATTCCCCAGCGGCGGCCTCTGAACCAGGTGGGCCCGACCCGCGCTAGCGGTCGTCCGGCTCGATCGGGGAGACGAACGAAGGTGGCTTGAGTGCGAGGACAGAGCAGTCGACGCGCCGCAGAACACCTTCGGCCGTGTTTCCGACCATGTAGCCCGCAATTCCCGACCGACCCACGGTTCCCATCACGAGGACTCCTGCTTCCTTGCGAGCCGCCTTCACCAGAGTGTCCCTCGGGCGCCCCAGGAGGATCCGCGTCTCGGTGCGCTTCGGATCGAGTCCCGCATCCTCCACGGCGCTCTCGAGCCTCGCCTCGGCCTCCTCGAGCGCGGCAGCCTCGACACGCCTCAAGTGAGCGCCGTCTGCGTGGGTCACGCCCATGAGTGCACGGTCGATGTCGAGAGCAAAGACGACCTGGAGAGGGGCAGCATCGAGCTCCGCGAGCCACGATGCGGAACGGAGAATCCTCCGATTGAGCGCGGCCTGGTCGGGGCTCTGTGTGTCCACGTTGACAGCCGCAATGATCGTGTTGCGCCCTGGCCGTCGGGGTGCGACGATCCAGACCGGGCAGGGGCAGGCCCGGACCAGGCGCATCGCGACCGTCCCGAGGGTGGCGTCCTCCGAGCCGCGGTTCCTCGACGCCTTGAGAATCACGTCATGACCGTCTCGGAGGACCGTCCGGACGAGCTCGACAGCGGTCGAGCCGGTCTCGACCTGCACCCGAATCTGCGAACCGCCTCCGAGCTCCTCTTCCTTGAGCGCCTGGAGCTCTTGCAGCCTCGCGTCTCGCGCCTGGGTTTCCGCGCGCACAGAGTCGGGAATGATGGCTGAAAGTAGGCCTGTGCGTAGTCTCGGCAGAACGTCGACGAGGTCGATGGTGCAGCCTGGAGTCGCGCGGGCGAGGTCGGTGGCGCGCAGGAGTGCGGCATCCTTCGGGTTCGACGTGGGCAGGAAGACGGCGATCTTGTCTGCCTTCATGTGACTCGTCCCTCCAGTGGTCGGCGTCTGCTGGATCAAGCCGCGGTTCGTTGGCGAAGCCGCCTTGTACTCTAAGGGGTCTGAGACAACGGAGCATGAGATGAAGATCGTCACATCGGGCCAGTCGGACATCGGAACAACCAGAGCCGGCAACGAGGACGCGTTTCTCGTCGATGACGATCTCAGCCTGATGGTCGTATGCGACGGCATGGGCGGCCACGCCGGAGGGGAGCGCGCCGCCAGGATCGCCGTCGAGACGGTGAGGGACACGGTGAAAGCAGCCCGGGACGCCCTGAATCGGGCAGGAGAGACGCCTGGCGGGTACTTCGGCCTCACGCGTCTTCTCGAGCGAGCGTTCCTCGATGCGAATCGAGCCGTCTTCGATGCGTCGCAGGCCGACAGGCGCCTCGCGGGGATGGGCTGCACGGCGACGGCTCTGCTGGTGGTTGATGGCAAGGGAGTCCTTGCGCACGTGGGTGACTCCAGGGCCTACATCGTCCGCGACGGGAAGGCACACCTGCTCACGACCGATCACACCGTTGCCCAGGAGCTCGTCGAGATGGGGCGGCTGACGCCAGAACAAGCTGACGAAAGCCCCGCGTCTCACTCCCTGACCCGGGCCGTGGGTAGTACCGAGGCTGTCCGGGTCGACACGATGATTCTGGATCTCTTCCCAGGTGACGTCGGTGTGCTCTGCTCCGATGGCCTGAGCTATTACTTCGAGGATCTCGAGGAAGTGGCGTCTTTGGCAGGTCTCCACGCGCCGGCGACGCTTGCCGAGGCCATGGTCGAGTTGGCGAACCGGCGAGGTGGTCGCGACAACATCACAGCGGTCACGCTCTTCGTCGAGGCCGACCGTGACGACGAGGTCGAGGCCGCCCGGGCTCGCCGGCGCTTGGAGGCCCTCTCGAAGACGCCACTCTTTCGAGATCTCTCACTGGCGCGCAGGCAGCGAGTTCTCAGCCGTTGCGAGGTGCGAAGCTACGAGTCTGGTTCTGTCGTGCTCGAGTCGGGGGCAGAAGTCGACGGGTTGTACGTCCTGGTGGAGGGGCAGCTGTCCCATACGTCCGGGGCCCGCATCCAGCCGCTGTCGGGCGCAGGGAGTCAGTACGGCGCACTGAGCTTGTTGCGGCCGATCGAGATCGAGGGCGAGCTGGTCGCCCTGCGTCGGTCTGAAGTGATCCGGCTCCAACGGAGTGCCTTTTCGGAGCTGCTTCAGTCGCGTCCGAGGCTCGGCCGGCGCCTTCTGAAAGGCCTCGCGTCGACCCTCGCCAGTGGCGTCGAGCGGTTCCCCGGGGAACCGTTCTAGTGAGCTCCGGAACGGCCCGAAGGACACCAGCTTGATGAGCTCAGATCGACCTTTCGACATCGGCGGGCTGCGCGTAGAGCCGGGTGAGCAGCGCGACGTGGACCTGCGGATCTCGCAGACCAGCGCCGGTTCGAGCATCTGCATACCAGTTCGAGTCGTACGCGCTCGAGAGCCGGGGCCCGTGGTCTTCGTGACGGGTGCCGTTCACGGCGACGAGCTGAACGGTATGGCCGCAGTTCAAGGCGTGGTCCGTGATGGACTGACCACACGGCTGCAGCGTGGAGCGCTGATTCTCGTCCCGGTCGTCAACATCCAGGGCTTTGAGCGCCGGAGTCGCTACCTACCGGACCGAAGGGATCTCAATCGGAGCTTTCCCGGGAACGCGAACGGCAGCGGCGCGAGTCGGCTCGCGCGGCACGTGTTCGACGAGATCGTCGAACACGCGGACTACGGGATCGACATCCACACCGGCTCCAATCACCGGACGAACTTCCCGAACGTGCGGGGCGACCAGAGTCACGAGGGGGTCCAGCGTATCTCCGTGGCCTTTGGCACCGAGGTCATCCTCGATGCCGCAGGCCCCAGAGGCTCCCTCCGACGCGCCGCCACCGAAGCGGGAAAACCAACGATCGTGTTCGAAGGTGGCGAGGTCGGCAAGGCTGAGCCCGGAGTCGCGGCCGTCGCAGTGCGAGGCGTCGAGAACGTGCTCGTCGAGCTCGGAATGGTCGAGAGTGATCTCCAGGTGCCGCGCTATCAGGCGGTTGCTCGAGAGTCGTCATGGGTACGCTCCGACTACGGAGGCATCCTGAACTTCCATGTCTCCCCGGGCGAGATCGTCGAGGAAGATCAACCGTTGGCCACATGTACCGGGCTCCTCGCCGATCCGGCCGGCACGGTTTGCGCGCCCCAGGATGGCATTGTCATCGGGATGACGACTCAGCCGGCGGTCACACCGGGGGACCCCATCTGCCACATTGCAGTTCCTGTGGGAGGTGTCGGGCGGCTGCAGGCCGTGGAGGCGAAGGACACGGAGCAGCGTCTGCTCGACGAAGTGAGAGAACAGCTGGCGACCAATCTCGTCGTCTCAGACGCAGACTAGACGATATGGAACAACCGGCTCCGTCGGTTCGCTGAGCCCCGACCCGCGGAGCAGGGATTGGTTCTGGCTCGCGTCGGCAGATACGCGGGTTGTCGCGGAGAGCCGCAAGCAAAGGAGAGCCGGTCGTTCCATGTCGCTTAGCCGGCTCTCGTGATCTGACCCAGCAACTCGGTCGCCAAGCCGAGTGCCAGCAAGAATCCGGACAGGTCGGTCACCGTGGTCAGAATTGGCCCAGAGGCAAGAGCCGGGTCGAGCTTCATCCTCTTGAGAAGCAGCGGCACGACAGCCCCGATGGAGACGGCGATCACCGTGTTGAGGGCCAGCGCGAGCCCGACCACCCACGAGAGGAAGACATTCTGCTGCCAGACCCAGGCGACCCCGGCCAGGAGCGTGCCGAGCGCCAAGCCGTTCAGCAGGGCCAGAGGCAGCTCCCTCCTCCAGACGTGAAGAGCGTCTCGCGGCGTGGCGATCCCGAGAGCCAGCTCGCGCATTGACACGGCCACGGCCTGGTTGCCGGAGCAACCGCTCATGTCCGAGATGATGGGGAGGAATGCGGCCAGCGCGATCACGGCAGCAAGAGTCTCCTGGTAGAAGGCGATCACGCTGGCCGCGGCAACGTTGAGGAGAATGTTGACGGACAGCCACGAGAGTCGCCTTCGCGAACGACGGAGCAGTGGTTGAGACCTCAGCTCCTCGCCGCCAACGATTCCCTGGGCCTTGAGGTAGTCGCTCTCAGACGCCTCTGCGGTGGCGCGCTCGACCGCCGACCGATGAACCACTCCGCGGAGCCGATCGTGATCGTCGACCACCGGAACCCCGACGAAGTTGTGGTCCTCGAACACCTGCGCAACCTTGTCGAAGTCGTCACTCGTACGGAGCTTCACGACCTCCGCGAGCGCAATCTCCTCCAGTGTCGTCTCGGGTGGACGAAACAGCACTTCCCTGAGGGGGACGATACCTGCCAAACGGCCCTCGTCCGTCGTGTGGATGTACTGCACCTGGTAGTCCCGAAACTCGTCGGCTCCGGCCTGGAGATCAAAGACGACACTGCGCAGTGTCGTCGCAGAGTCGAACGAGAGGAACTGCGGGTCCATGAGTGAACCGGCCGTGCCGTCGGCGTAGGTATGCAGGGCTCGAAGCGGCTCGGCGGCCCCGACGGCCATTGCCTCGAGGATGTCCTCTGCTTCGTCTGGATCGACCCCATCCAGAACGTCTGCCTGCTCGCGTACGGGCAGCCCGCCCAGAATCTCGGCCGCCGTGTCAGGTCTCACATTTCGAACGACCTCGGCAGCTTGTGCTTCGGGGAGTCGGTCGAGGACCTCGGCGGCGACCTCGACGTCCAGAAGACGAAGCAGGTTGCCCACGTCGGCGCTCGCCAGGTGATCCAGGGAGCGTGCGAGCTCTGGCGAATCGAGCGACTCGACCGCCCGCCTTGCTTCGTCCGGGTCGTTCGAGTCGATGGCGCGGGCCAGATCGCGCCACGGATGAGTCTTGAGCGTCATGACCGTTCCTACCAGCTTCGTGACGATCTCGAGAGCCGCGCCGTGCAGGGACCTACAGCTGTGGCCTGGGGCGACGCTGGGTCGACCCGCGGCAACGTGCAGGCAGAGCTGGGTGCGAGGCGGGCCTAGGCCGACAGCTCGAGCTCGTCGTGACGAGACTCGACGTCCAGCATGCCGGACTCGATGCGCTCCTGGCAGCGGATGCAGGAGGTCGTCGCGGGGAGGGCCTCGAGACGGTCGGGGTGGATCTCCCGCGTGCAGTACAGGCAGTGCCCGTACTCGCCGGACTCGATGCGCTCCAGAGCCTCGACGACACGATCGATCTGTTGGCGCTCGGCAGCTGACAGCCACTGCAAGACGTTCTCCGAGTGATCCACGGAGTTGAGCTCTTGATCGAAGTCGTCCGGATTGTCGTAGAGATGGCGAATCCGTGAGGTCACGGCGGCCAGGTCCGTGCCGAGATCCTCCAGCAGCGCCAACAGGGTTCCGCGATAGTGCCCGACCAGCTTCGAATCCATAGCCGTTCCTCCTGCACTGAGACTCGGTCCCAAGGGATTGAGGCTCGACTGCGAAGTTGATGCCAAGGAGGAGCGGGCAACGACCACGGCAGCCGAGGTGCCACAAGGCCTCCTCTCGGGCAGCTCGGTTGTCGTCCACGCCGAGCGGAGCTACGAACCGGGTCTGCGGTTCGCAAACGAATCGGAAGCACGTTGCCGAACAGGGAGCGCTCGTGACCCGGTTGAGCGCGACGCCGAGGAACCGGGAGGTTCTCGCGGGCCGTTCTTGGCACGTGTTTCGCTCTTCGCGCTGTGGATCCGCGACGACCGGAACTCAAACTGGGAGGGACCGACATGGAAACCGAAGGCTACGGTGCGTCTCGAGGTCGTCTCGACGGGCTCAACGAGGACGCGTATCTCGTCTCCGAGGGGCTGGGCCTCTACGTGGTATGCGATGGCGCCAGCGACCGACCTGCCGGCGAGTTGGCGTCTGCAACTGCGGTGGCGGCGCTGGAGGACTTCGTGGAGGAGGCCAAGGTTGGACGCTGCGGATCGGTCCGCTCCATGTTCTCGTCGTACCAGGTGGCCGCGGAAGCTGCCCACGCCGCCTTGTCCGCGGTCCTCGAGCGAGCTCGAGCTCGCCCGGAGTACGAAGGCATGGCGACCACGATCTCCATGCTCCTGATGCATGGCCGACAGGGAACGATCAGCCACGCCGGCGACAGCAGGGTCTATCTCTATCGAGGTGGTGACTGTCATCAGCTGACCATCGATCACGAGCTCACCCGAGCCACCGGGCCTTCCGCGGGTGTCCAAGGCGATCACTCGAGCGGGAACGACGACAGGATCGACACGTTTGCAGTTGCCCTGCGCCCTGGGGATACGGTCCTGCTCTGCACCGATGGGGCGGAGGAGGTCATCGAAGAGAGGGGCGTCTTGGCAGGGGCAGGCATCAGCAGCCCGCGCGCTCTTGCGGACCGCATCGTGGAGGCGGCCCAAGCCAAGAACCCCGCGTGCGACGCGACGGTCGTCGTCGTGCGGGTGCTCACCGAAGGCGATCGCGATGCGGTGCGACTCTGGCTCTCAGCACCTCCTCAGCCTTTCGAGCTGGGTCACGCGGTGGTCTACGCATGAGTGACCCATCGCGCCTCGCTCGAGCTCGAGAGCCGGCAACGAAGCGCGAGCAGAAGCCGTCCTTTGGATCGTGCCCCGGCGGCCTTCAGGGCGCTCGGGCCGCGAAGCCCGAGTCGATCGGAACGTCGACAAGGCCTGCCGCAGCTGGCTCCTCCCGAGCCGATTCGGCGCTACGAGAAAGAGCGGGCGGGTGAGCTCCTGCACCTCGACATCAAGAAGCTCGGGCGGATCCGAGGTGTGGGCCATCGGATCACGGGCAAGCGTCAGCATCGCAATCGAGGGATCGGCTGGGACTTTGTACCGCCGATCGCCGATGGGCGTGTCGGCCCAAAGGACCGCTCCGCTGACGCGCGAGGGGTGTCGCACGCGGAGGCAACGCGAGCGGCCCTGTCTCGAGAGCCGCTCGCGTCACGGTCCGGACAACGCGGCTAGGCGATCTCCTGCCACGAAAGACGCCTCCGCGCCCGGTGCCTCCGGGGGCGCTTTCGCGTGGAGTCGCGGAGCTCTTCGTCTGCCGGCCGCCGTGCAGCGCGGGGCGGACCAGATTCCTCGAGGAGGACATCAGCCCACTCGAAGTCAGAGCTCAGAACGAGAGGTGCGTCGACCACGTGCTTCATTCCGCGATGCATGTGCTTGAGCGAGGTGCAGTAGCCAGCTCTGTTCATGGTCCGTCTCCACCCGACCGCTTGGGTCGCGTCCTCTTTGCCGTTGCTGGGAGCGCGAGCGCGGCGACGTGCCGGCCAACGCGTCGTTGTCTGCACTTGTCAAGGCAAGCCGCGTGCCAGGAGCGGGAGCAGCTGTGGTTGTGTCCGGCGGTACGGACTGCTCTTCGAGTCTCATGAGCTCGGAATCAGAGATCCGGTTGGTTCGGTATCTGTTTGCCGAAAACGCACCTCCGGGAGTGGTGCTTGCCTGGCCAACCCCCGCGTTTTGGCCAACCTGTTGCGTTGCAGCGTGGGCACAAAAGCTGCTCCGGTGTGCGACTGCGGCTTCAAACCAAGCAACTTTCAGGTAGCTGCAGTGCCGCCGGGCCGATCGATGTCGATCGGCCCGTTTGCTCTCTTGGAGTGGTTCAGAGATGTCGCATCGACTGGGCTTGGCCCTGGCACTCGCAGCCGTCTACCTGATCTGGGGAACGACCTACTTCGCGGTCCGCATCGGCCTCGAGTCCATGCCGCCTTTCCTCCTGGCTGCGACTCGCTTCACCGCTGCCGGCCTGCTCCTGGCCCTTGTCACGAAGGCCCGCGGCTGGAGGCGGCCCAGTCTTGCCGACTGGGGCCATGCGGCAGCCCTGGGTCTCACTCTGGTCACCGTGAGCGCGGGTGTCTCGGCGTGGTCGATGACGACCGTGGCCTCGGGGCAGGCCGCACTCCTCTCGAGTTTGACCCCGTGCTGGATCGTCCTCGTCGATTCGCTCTGCCGGTCGAAGATTCCAGGCGGGCGGTCCCTGGCTGGGCTCGCAACGGGAATTGGGGCTTCGGTCGTTCTTCTGGGCCCTGGAGAAGCGCAGGCGGACACGCGGGGAGGGGCGGGCCTCCTGCTGGCGGGACTCGCCTGGGCTCTCGGCTCGGTCCTCGGCCGGCTGCAGCCAACCCGGGTGCCCCTCCTTCAGTCGACGGCGATGTACATGCTCGTTGGTGGCCTTGCCTTGTTCCCCGTTGCACTTGCCGCCGGTGAGCTCACCGCTGTGCACGCGATCGAGATGACCGTGCGCTCGACCGTCGCCCTGGTCTACCTCACGGTTTTTGGGTCCATCGTGGTGCTCTGCGCTTATTCGTGGCTCATGGTGCGCGCGAGCGCGGCTGCGACCTCGTCCCATGCCTACGTGAATCCGATGGTTGCTGTCGTGGTTGGCGTGCTCGCCGGCAACGAGACGCTGTCGCAAGGCACGATCACGGCGCTGGGTCTGAGCGCTGCCGCGGCCTTGCTGCTCGTGAGCGCAAGGGACCAAGCCGGAAGATGAAACGCCCGAGGCAGATCGAGGGTTGGGGCCTCGGTGAGCTGATCGGGGAGAGCTCCTTTCATCCGCCCGAGGCCGTTGCGATGGCGGAGCCTTGGATCTGCTCGATCGCTCGCCAGGTCCAACGACTGACGCGAAGCGTCGCGGGCCTCCCGGCGAGCGAGCGCGACGAGTACCTCGACATGTTGTGGACAGCGCTGCAGCGGGGTCGCGTAGCCTTCCGGAAGCTCCGAGCGCTTCAGGACGCCTCAGAGGCCGACAACACGAGAGTCCAGCAGAAGCTGATGCGCGAGGCGGAGGCCGTGATCGACCACCTCCTGCGCATCGAGACCTCGATTGGCCGCCGCACCTCCCCGTGCAGAGCGGACTGGGCGGGCTTCGAAGACGAAGATTCGAGTTGAGGCTGCGGCGCGAACGAAGTGCGCGGCCTGCTGCCGCTGTGCGTCGAGATCTTCGTGCGGCTCGCTGGAGTCGCTAGACCCAGGCCTCCCGTCGTGCAGGGCCGAGGACCGCGCCCCAGTGTCCACCTGACCTTGATCACATCGATGCCCGGGTCAGGGAGGCCAACCCTTTCCCGCTGGCCAATGACCGGTCACTTGCGATGGTCTTTCGTCGTGCGATGTGGTGTCTCCGGCGCCTCGGGAGCTGCCGAGAGAGTACCCAACGCGCCGTCACACTGAGTTGACCGCGATCCGGGTGCACTGGACAATGCAACATGCTTCAGCGAGTCCTCGTTCTTGCCGATGAAGTCCCTGTCCGGCGGCGACTGCAAAGGCTGCTTCCGAGCACGGATGCTGTGGTCGAAACGGCTGCCCCGGAGAGCCTGTGGTCGCGACTGGGGCAAGGAGCCTACGACGCCGTCGTCGCCGCCGACGACGCCATTCCTTCGCCTCCGAGTCAGTCGGTGGCGGCCCTGCAGGCCCTCCCCGAAGCACCTCGACTCGTGGTGGTCCTCCGTGAGGACGACGCGGAGGTGCGGGCGGCGTTTCAGGCGGCAGGTGCGTTCTCCGTCGTGGATGGAGAGCTGGACGATGACGCGCTCCGGGCAGCTCTCTCCGCGGTCTTTGACCAGACTGCCGCACTCTTGCAACAAGAGGCGGAGCTCGAGCGCGAGAGGGACGACTACTCTCTCTCGGACTTCTCGTCATCGAGTACCTCGATGCAGCGCGTTCTCGACCTGGCCCGCAAGGTGGCAAGTGGCGACACGAGTGCGATGATCCTGGGCGAAACAGGGGTCGGCAAGGAGTGGCTGGCGAGGTCGATCCATGCCGCTGGCGCGCGCGCACAGGCACCTTTTGTCGCGGTCAACTGCGCAGCCATTCCGGACTCCATGCTGGAGAGTGAGCTTTTTGGCCACGAGCAGGGAGCCTTCACCGGCGCGCACCGAGCTCATCGGGGCTACTTCGAGCAGGCGCACGGTGGGACGTTGTTCCTGGACGAGATCGGCGAGATGCCGGCCCCGCTTCAGACGCGGCTTCTCCGCGTGCTTCAGGATCGGCGCGTGCAGAGACTCGGCGCGGAGACCTCGTTCGAGGTCGACGTGCGTGTGATGACCGCCACGAACCGTGACGTCCATGCGGCGATCGAAGACGGAACGCTCCGGCAGGACCTCTTCTATCGCCTGGCTGTGGTGATGTTGGAGGTGCCGCCGCTGCGGAGTCGCCGCGAGGACATCGCGCCGCTGTTCCGAAGCCATGTCGAGGCAAATCGCGTTCGGATGGCACGCTGGGAGCTGACTGGGGTCAGCGACGAGGCCATCGCGGCCGTCGAGGCGTACTCCTGGCCTGGCAACGTTCGTGAGTTGATCAACGTTGCGGAGCGCGCCGTTCTGCTGGCCGAGGGGGCAGAGATCGACGTGGACGACCTACCGCCCCCGATGGGTGCGCCCGGCGACAGCGTAGACGCCCGGACCTGGCTCCGAGACGAGCTCTTCGCGCAGCCATTGGAACCGGCCCGCGAGTCTCTGCTCGAGAGCTTCGAACGGGAGTACATCGAACGGCTTCTCCAGCGCGAGGCTGGCCACCTCGGTCGCACCGCGGAGCGCGCAGGGATCAACCCGCGTACCCTCTACAACAAGATGAAGCGCTTCGGTCTGCACAAGTCTGCCTACAGGCGGCAGGGCCGTACAGGGCGATGAAGGTGGGCTGCGCGCAGGGAGCCAAGAAACGAGCGATGACAGGTTCCAGCGCTCCTGACCCCCGCGCAGGTCCGTCCTACGATCTCTATCGTCGATTTCGTCGCATTCTGGTCGAACGCGACGCGTTCGACGACGTGGAGTCGCTCGGGCTGCACGTCCTGCGCTCCCTCGTGGAGGACTCAGGTCCCGACTCTCCGGTTCTCGGTGGCTGCCTCTACCTCGTCGTCGATGACGAACTACGGCTGGTCGCCCAGGAGGTCGAAGGCGGCTCGACGGACCTGGGCGCTTGCATCCCCCTCGATGAGGCCATGGCGCGGGAGATCCTCGATCGAGGCTTTCTCGTCGAAATGAGGCCCGACCCCCGCGACGGCAGTGGGTCAGTGCAGGCTTCCCGACCCGACCTCGCGGCCATCGCCATCGGCGGCGACCCTCGCGCGGTGGTCTGCCTGGCGCTCCGCCCGGGGCTCGTCGTCGAGGAAGTCGAGCCGGCGATCGAGGCCCTGCACTCTGTTTCGGATTCGTCCTGGCGTGGCGGCCTTCGCACGAGTGAGCTCCTCCAGGCAGCCGAGGTTCAGACGTCGCTCTTCGCCGACATCTCGCCTGAGCTTCCGGGGTACGAACTGGTTTTTCGCCAACGCCCTGCAGACATCGTCGGCGGCGACTTCTACGATGCCAG
This sequence comes from Candidatus Multivoraceae bacterium, assembly GCA_965223385.1. Classification (GTDB taxonomy): domain Bacteria; phylum Acidobacteriota; class Thermoanaerobaculia; order Multivoradales; family Multivoraceae; genus JBCCLJ01. The sequence continues at coordinate 1,115,326 of CBDCWR010000007.1, forward strand.
CGAGCTCACGTTGGGTACGCAGGCGCTCGTGATCGGAGATGCGACCGGCCATGGGCTTGCCGCTGCTCTCCAGGCGCGCGACGCCGTGATCGGGATGCGGATGGGGATTCGCCAGCAGCTGACGGCAGTCGCGATGTTCTCCCGGCTCGACGAGGTCCTGGCCCAAGCGAGCGGCTCGAGGCGCTTCGTTTCCGCGTGCTACATCGAGCTCGACACGCAGGGTAACTTCATCTACGTCAATGCCGGCCACCCTCCCCCAGTGATTCTCGACAAAGAGGGTGGAGCACTGCGCGAACTGAAGGTCACCGGCCCGGTCCTGGGGCTTCCGACCGTCGCGCGCCGTCGCTACTCGCGAGCCTTCGGGCATCTGGAGCCAGGTGAGATCTTGTTGGCCTACACCGACGGGTTGGTCGAAGCCACCGACTCCCGGGGGGTCGAGCTCGGCCGCGGCGCGCTGGTCTCCAGGTGCCAGGCCGAAGCCGGCGAGTCTCTGGAGACCCTGGCCGACACGCTCTTTGCCGTCGTCGACGCGCATTCGGGAGGTGTTCCGCAGGCCGATGACCAGACGGTCCTCCTGCTCCGACGCTCTCGCTAGCTGCTAGCGGTCGAGGGAGCGATCCAACACGACGGCAGCAACCACATCGCCCGTGACGTTGACGGCGGTGCGGCTCATGTCCAGGATGCGATCGACGCCCAAGATCAGAGCGAGCCCAGCCGCCGGAATCCCTGCGGTGGACAGCACCATGGAGAGAATCACGATCCCGACACCGGGCGTCGCGGGAGAGCCGATCGACGCAGCGACGGAGGTCACGACGACCAGGGCGAGTTGGCCCAAGGTCAGTTCGATCGAGAACACCTGTGCCAGGAACACCGTCGCGACTCCCTGGTAGAGGGCCGTGCCGTTCATGTTCACCGTGGCTCCCAGGGGAATCACGAACTGGGAGACCGACGGGCGGACTCCGAGCTTCTCCTCGGCGGTCTGAATCGAGAGCGGCATGACCGCAGCAGAGCTCGAGGTGGAGAAGGCGAGGAGCTGCAGCTCTCTCATCGAAGCCAGGAAAGCACCGGGTTTCTTGCCGCCTGCGACCGCCGCGAGGAGGACGTAGAGCACGATGAGGACCAGCAGCCCAGCGAGCACCGTGACCACATAAACCGACAGACCGAGGAGGGCGTCGAGGCCGATCTGTGCCGTGAGCTGCGCCATGAGACCAAAGACCGCGACGGGTGCCAGGAGCATGGCCCAGCTCACGATCGCCATCGAGACCTGCTGCAACGACCCGAGCAGCGAGAGCAGCGGTTGCGATTGATCGGGAGGGAGGGAGACCAGAGCGATTCCGACGATCAGCGCGAAGAGGACGACTCCGAGCATCTCCGAGTTCGCCATCGACGCGAGGGGGTTCTGGGGAATCAGACCGACGATCGCTTCGGGGAGTGACCGCGAGTCGGCGCCCTCAGGTTGGGTCGAGAGCGGGCCGGAGGAGGTCGCCGAGGGCGCCGCTGCCTCTGCGTTCACGAACCGTCCCGGATTCACGACGGATGCCAGGGTGAGACCGATGACGATCGCGATGGTGGTGGTGACGACGAAGAAGATCATGGCCTGCGTCCCGAGTCGGCGGAGCTGCTCCATGTTCTCGCTGGCCGCGAGCCCGCGGATGATCGACGCGAAGACGAGCGGCACCACGATCATCTGAATGGCCGCGAGGAAGATCTGGCCCGGCAGACCGAGCCAACTCGCCAACGTGGACGAGGCGGGCTCCGAGAGCAGCCCGGCATTCGGAGAGATCAGCAGGCCGGCACCGAGGCCGAGGGCCATGCCGATCAGAACCTTGAGCCAGAGGCGACCTTCGACCAGGGACTGAAGGTAGTGCGTCAACCGATTGAGCGAACGTGGATTCAGGGCCTCGATCGGATGAGGGAGCTTCGTCATGGGTGCACTGTATCGCCGGCCACCTCGAGGCCCGCGAGCTCAAGACGTCACCTGCTGCGTTCGGCGAAGGCCGCCCCCGACTCGAAGCAAGACGGAAGCTGCTCCTTCGCGTTTCGTCTGCGACGACAGGCTCCGGGGAGGCGTAGGGGTAACTCCCGATGGTCTCCCTGCTCGCCATTTCGGAGCATGAGTCCCCAAGGTCTGCCGCCCACGCCCGCGGGGACGGATCCTCTTGCAGCGTGCTGTTGGTGGCGAGTTCTTCAGGAGGCAACCAGATGACCACCGAAACCGGATCCAGGGCCAAGCTGTACGAGCGGCTGGCGATCAAGACGAAGAAGGCATTCGAGTCAGGGAAAGAGAGCGGGGCCGAGCAGCTGGACGCTGCACTCAAGGCGGCGCGCGAGGGAATGGAAAAGGCCGGAGAGTTCAGCCGCGAGGAGGGCCGGGAGCTCGCCCGTTTCTTGCGTCGCGACCTCAAGCTGGCCCAGGAGCAGATGGAGAAGTTCGGCGAAGCCACGAAAGAACATCTCCACCCCAAGCGCGTGGCATCGGGCGTTCTCGACTTGGCCTCTTCACTGCTCGAGGGCGCTGGTGAGACGTTGCAGGAGTGGGCGGACAAGGCCGAGGAGGCCCTGAGCTTCCATACGGGAGAGATCACCGGCCCCGGTACGCTCACCTGTACAGCCTGTGGAACCGAGCTCAAGATGACGGGAACCAAGAAGATCCCGCCGTGTCCCAAGTGCGGCAAGACCGACTTCAGGAAGTCCTACTAGTCGCTCGCGGCCGGTCGGCCAACCCACGGTGCCACGAGCACCCCTACGGCAGGACCTCGGTCGGATGCTCGAGCTGCTTGCGGATCTCCCGCAGCTGGCCCGATGCCGACTCGATCCGGCTGAGGCCCTCGACCACGAAGCCGGGGGTGTAGGACTCCTCCCGGCTGAGTCGGTCCAGGTGGCGAGCGTACTTGGAGTTGATCAGGCTGCGTAGCGCACTCTGGCTCGCCCGGTGCCTTGCTGCCTGCTCAGCCGTCAGCGCGGGGAAGTCTTCGATCAGCGGCTCGAAGGATCGTCCGAGTGCCTCTCCGACCTCCTGGAGGTCGTTCATGCGTCGGGAGACAGGCTCACTCCCGTCTGGCGGGACGCGTCCACCAGGCGACCGATGGCCGCACCGGTGTCTCCGAGTTGCTCGATACCGTTCGACACCCGCACGAGCTGGACGACTCGGAATGCCTGCTGCGGCGTGAGCTCGCGTCGCGAAAGCTCGAGCAGGGCGCTCTCGATTCGCTGGTCGAGAAAGTCGTTGAGCGCTTCGAGCTTGTCCAGTTGTCTACCCCCGGCTACGGTCGGCTCGCGCAACACGTCCAGAACTCGACCATAGAGGCTACTGGTCACCTCGAACAGATGAGCCAGCTCCGCTTCGATCAGCAGGAATGCCTCGGGCACTTCCGCGGGAAGTGTCACGGGTAGGTGGCGTGTCAGGAAGAGGATCTCCTCCTCGTCGCCTGAAACGAGCCGGCTGACGACGGCCCCCAACGGCCGTACGAGCGCGAGGAAGACGACAGCGCAGGTCACGTTGAAGACGAGGTGGGCGTTGGCCACCTGTTGGGCGACATCGCCACCGAGACGCGTCACCGCACCCTCCAACAGGCCCAGAAACGGCAGGAAGAGCAGCGCCCCACCCAGATTGAAGATCAGGTGCGCGATGGCGGCTCGGCGAGCGTGCAGGCTCATCTTCGACGTTGCCAGGAGCGATGTGCTCGTGGTGCCTACGTTGGCGCCCAGGAGCATGGGCAGCGCCTCACCCAAGGTCACGAGCCCGGAGCTGGCCAGGAGGATGACGAGACCGGTGGTGACCGAGCTCGATTGCACGATGACGGTCACGAGGAAGCCGGCCATCAGCGCGGCCGGCAACGAACTGAACCGCGACAGGAGCTCCGCGATCGAGGGGTCGTTTTTGATGGGAGCGAGCGCCTCAGAGACGAGCGCCAGGGCAAAGAAGACGAGCCCGAAATAGAAGATCGGCCGCCCGAGGAAGCGATAGCGACGGCCGAAGAGCGAAACGGCGAACCCCGCAACGAGGAAGAAGGGCGCGAAGGCGGTCAGCTCGAGCGCCACGAGCTGCGCGGTCACCGTCGTCCCGACGTTGGCCCCGATGATGATGCCCAGCGAGCCGCGAAAAGAGATCGTGCCCGCGTCGACGAGGCTGACGGCAATGACGGTCGTCGCGGAGCTCGACTGCACGACCGTCGTTGCGCCGGCTCCCAGCACGGCTCCGACCAGGGGGTTCTTGGTCAACCGCCCGAGAATCTCGCGGAACGTCTCGCCGGCGACGCCCTGGATCTCCTGGGAGAAGTGCTCGATTCCGTACAGGAAGAGGACGAGTCCAGCCAGGATCGAGAACCCGATTTGCCACGATTCGATCGACACGACTTGACCTCCGGTGGTCTGGGAACGACTCGCTGGGGCCGCCTTAGAATCGACGCGCATCCCCGCGACCAGTCGCCCTGGGGCATTCCTGTCCTGGCGCTCAGCATCTCAGATGTCGCAGCAAGCACTCATCTTCCTCGTCTTGGCGACCGCGATGGTGCTGTTCGTCTGGGAGCGGTGGCGTTACGACGTCGTTGCTCTGATGGCGCTGCTCGTGCTTGCGCTGACCGGGGTGGTGCCCCACGACCAGGTGTTCTCGGGCTTCGCTCATCCCGCCGTCGTGACGGTTGCCGCGGTACTGGTTGTCAGCCACGGGCTGGCGTCCTCGGGCCTGATCGAGCGGATGGCGCCGCTCGCAGAGAGGGTTGGTCCCAGTCCCAGCCTTCAGGTCCTTGCGCTCTGCGTCGTCGGGGCGGTGTGCTCGGCCTTCATGAACAACGTGGGGGCGTTGGCACTGCTGCTGCCGCTTGCGCTTCGAATGTCGACCAACAGCGGGATCTCACCCTCGCTCGTGCTGATGCCCCTCGCCTTTGCATCGCTCCTCGGGGGGATGACCACTCTGGTGGGTACACCTCCCAACATCATCGTCGCGAGTTTCCGCGAGAGCACGGGCAACCCACCTTTTGGACTCTTCGCCTACAGCCCGGTCGGACTTGGCATCCTGGTCGTCGGGGTGGCCTTCCTCGCCCTCCTGGGGTGGCGTCTCATTCCGACCTCGGGGCGCGCATCGACGCCCGAGCGCCGATTCGAGATCGCGGAATACACGACACAGCTCGTGGTACCCGAGACCTCCGTCCATGTTGGTCAGCGTATCTCCTCCATCACGCTCGAGAAGGACCTGCAGTTCCTCGCCCTGGCGGTCGTGCGCGACGGCCGCAAGCGCCTGGCTCCTGGAGCCGACTTCGTGCTCGAGGCGTCGGATCTGGTCATCGCCGAGGTGGCCCCGGGAGACCTCGATCGGCTTCTCGAGCTCACAGGCTTCGAAGTCGAGGACGATCCTCCGGAGACCAGAGCCTCCGACCTCGATTCAGAAGATGTGTGCTTGATCGAAGCCATCGTGATGCCGGGGTCTCGGCTCGTAGGCCGCACCGTCCTGGAGTCGCGCCTGCGCCAGGTGTATCGGCTGAACCTGGTCGGAGTCTCGAGGCGCGCCGCGCGCCTGACCGAGACGCTCGCCCGCACGCGTCTCCGCGCGGCCGATCTACTTCTTCTTCAGGGGCCGTCGAGGCAACTGGGCGACACCCTCCACGAGCTCGGCCTCGTGTCGCTGGCGGAGCGGCCGGTCACGAGGACCAACGCGCGGCTCTGGCTGGCAGTGCTGCTCTTCGGGCTGGCGATCGTGGCTCTGGTAGCACGTGTACTACCCGCGCACCTGGCGTTTCCGAGTGCGGCCGTCCTGATGATGGCCACCCGGCTCGTCAAGCTGCGGGACGCCTACAGAGCGGTCGATGGCTCCGTTCTGGTCCTCCTGGGGTCGATGATCCCCGTCGGACAGTCGCTCGAGGCGACGGGTGGAGCCGCTCGGCTCTCCGAGTGGCTGCTCGCTCTCTCCGGCGACCTTCCGGTCTTCGCCGTACTGACCCTGGTCATGGTGTTGACCATGTTTCTCTCCGACCTGATGAACAACGCCGCAACGGCGGTCCTCATGCTCCCCGTTGCGACCACCCTGGCCAATTCACTCGATGCGTCTGCCGATCCGTTCCTGATGGCCGTCGCTGTGGGCGCGTCGAGCGCGTTTCTCACTCCCATCGGCCATCAGTCGAACACACTCGTCATGGGACCGGGCGGCTACCGGTTTGGTGACTACTGGAGGGTGGGGCTTCCGCTCGAGGTGTTGATCGTGCTGGTCAGCGTCCCGCTGATCCTCCGGTTCTGGCCTCTGTAGATCTACTCCGTCACGGGAGAGAGTTGGCCTAGACGCCGAACTTGGCGCACGCCTTCTAGTACGTATAAGGCGTGTACTCGAAGCCAGGAGGAACCACCTCGTAGTGCTCCTGCAGGAACGCGACGAGGTCGATGAGCTCCTGCACCGTGAGCGTCGCGTTGTAGTTCGGCATGAACGAGCGCCCGTCCTCGGTGACTGCGCCTTCCACCGGACGAATGCGGTGCGAGGGGTTGATGATGGAGGTGACCAGCTCGCCGTACGTCTTCACCCGGATCGTCTGACCGCCCAGGCCAACGTTGAGCTCGGACGCGAGCGGCGAGTCCGGGAACTCCTCCCCGACGATGGAGTGGCACGACTGGCAGTAGAGGCGCTCGAACGCGACGCGACCCTGCTCGGGGTCGCCGTCCGGGAGCTTGAACCCGCGGGAGGACGTCGCATTGGGCGTGCACGACGCCGCGAGGAGGGCCACGAAAGCGAGGCACGGCAGGATGGCAGGCAGAGGTCGTGTGCTCATTCTCGATCTCCCTTCTCGGCAGCCTGCGGGGACGCGGGGATCGCGCCGTGGCGGGCTGCATCCAGAAGCTACGACCGCGGCGCGTGCTGCACCATCCGGGGAAGTACGCACCCGTCGGAATCGAAGCCTCTGCGGGCGTTCGTGGATGTGAGGCCTCGTTCTTCGGTAGGATGGCCACTCACCTTTCGTGGAGGTCGCCCATGAATCACGACGCAGCCCAAGACGCCGCTCCGAGCCCGGAAGCCGTGGCCAAGGACCAGGGCGACGCGACTCCGAGTGCGCGACGCCCGTACGTGAAGCCCGAGCTGCGTCGTCAGGGCTCGCTGCAGCCGAGCCTGCTGGGATCGCCGCCGCCCCCTCCTTGATCGCCAGCGTCGCGACACAGACGGTGAGCTCCGAGGTGGCCAAAAGCGCGGCCACGTCGGCCATGGCCGCTGCCCTCCGCCGCGGCGAGGTGGCCCGCCTTCGCGTGCGCGGAGACTGCATGGTGCCCCTGCTCTCCGATGGCGACTGGGTGCAGGTGCGCGGGTCGGGAAACGTCCGGCGCGGTCAGCTCGCCGTGGGCGTTCTGCAGGACGGAGAGCTCGTGTGCCATCGGGTGCTCGACGCGGCGTCCGAAGGCTGCTGGCTCGCGGGGGATCGGTCGCTCGATGTGGCGCGGGTCGAGTGGCCGCGGGTCCTGGGTGTCGTGGTGGCGCTCGAGCGTGCGGGAGGTGAGCCCTGTGCCGTGCCTTCCGGTCACCTCGAGGCGTCGCTGGCCGCATTGCATCTGCGCGCGGCGCGGAGCCCGGCCCTCTTCGGTCGCGCTCTCCACGGGCTGTGCCGCGCGGTGGCGCGGGCCGCCCGCGTTCTGCCGCGCTAGCCCGGGGCCTCGTCGAGGAGTCGTCGAAGCTCGAGGGGCGCCGATTCCGGTGGCCCGGCGCGGAGGGTGAAGCAAGGCACCGACGAGGCGGCGCGAACGAGGGCTTCGAACTTGCGCCCGCTGGGTGCCCCAAGGGACAGGAACCCGCCCTGCTGAAGGAGAGCCTGCGTGGCGGCGAGGGTGGCGAGAGGCTCCGTGACGTGACGCTCCGCGTGCGCGACCTCCGGCACCACGAGGAGCGCCAGACGTGCGCTGGCCACGGTGGGCGGGTGCGCCTCGAAGCCGCCGCGCGGGAACGGGAAGACGTCGAACCCGCCCTCCGACTCGTGGAGCCACACCAGGTCGTCCGAGAGGAGATCGAAGCCACACCCTCGCGCGTGCTGAAACAGGGTCGACTTGCCCGCTCCGCTCTCTCCCGGGAGCAGCACGGCGCGGCCCTCGTGCGCGATCGCGGCCGCATGGGCTCCATAGAAGCCCCGGGCGACCGCGAGCTCCATCAGGAGGGGCGCCAGCACGCGGTGCGTGAGCTCCCGCGGGCTCTCCGTCGCGTCGCGCACTCGAAGGCCCGCCCGCTCTTGCGCCGCGTCGACCCAGGCGGTGGTGCCCCGCCAGTCGAAGATCACGAGGCCCGGGCCGCGTCGGATGCGGACCCCCTCGAGATCGAGCTCGGTGCCCGTTTCGGCTGGCGGGGGCTGTCCGCTGCCCACCCGGAGTGGCGACGTGGCTCCGGCGTCGTGGGATCCAGCTGCGACCTGGAGGTAGCGCGCGAACTCCCGCGCGTACGCTCCGGGAAGGTCGTCGAAGCAGAACTCGAGGCCAGGGGCGACGCGGCACGCCCAGGAGCGGTCGCCGGTCACTCGCCGCGCTCGGCGAGCCCCTGCGCGAGCAGCTGCCGCGCAAACGCGAACAGGTCTTCGCGCGCCTCCTCTGCCGTGACGTCGAACTCCCGGGCAATGCAGCCCGCGATGTCGTCGAGCGAGCGCTCCCCGTCGAGCTGTTTCCAGGCGAGCTCACCGACGCTCCCCACGGTGAAGTAGTCGCCCGTCTCCAGATCGAGGATGAGGTAGTCGTCGGTCGTGCGCTCTCCCGACGTCGCCGCGCGGCGGCGGAGACGCTCCGAACCGCACAGGGCAGAAGCCTCGGTCTCCGCGCTCAAGCGCCCTCTCCCTGCGCGGCTGCCGGTGCCAGAGCGGCGGACCTGAACCACGCGTACGTCTCTTCGATGCCCTTGCGGAGCTCCCAACTGTGTCGCCAGCCCAGCTCGTGCAGGCGAGACACGTCGAGCTGTTTGCGCGGCATGCCGTCGGGCTTGGTCTTGTCGAAGGTGATCTCCACTCCGGGGGCGACGATGTCGCGGATCATCTCGGCCAGCTCCCGGATCGTGAGGTCTTTCCCGGTGCCGATGTTGATGTGCTCCTCGCCGTCGTAGTGGCGCAGGAGGTGAAGGCACGCGTCGGCCAGGTCGTCGACGTGGAGGAACTCGCGGCGGGGTGTGCCCGTGCCCCAGATCGTGACCTCCCGCGCCCCCGACTCTCTGGCTTCGTGAAAGCGTCGCAGCAGCGCCGGCAGGACGTGCGACGACTCCAGGTCGAAGTTGTCGTTGGGCCCGTAGAGGTTGGTCGGCATCGCCGAGATGAAGTCGCAGCCGTACTGCCTGCGGTAGGCCTGGCAGAGCCGGATGCCCGCGATCTTCGCCACGGCGTACGGCTCGTTCGTGGGCTCCAGCGGGCCGCTCAGGAGGGCTTCTTCGACGATCGGCTGCGTGCACTCCCGTGGGTAGATGCAGGAGCTGCCGAGGTAGAGCAGGCGGCGCGTCGCCGAGCGGTAGGCCGCATGAACGACCGCGGCGTGGATCATCAGGTTGTCGTAGATGAACTCCGCCGGGCGCGTCGAGTTGGCGAGGATGCCGCCGACCGTTCCTGCGGCGAGGATCACCACCTCCGGGCGCGTTTCGTCGAACCAGCGGTGCACGGCAGCCTGGTCCCGCAGGTCGAGCTCGGCCCTGGGGACGGTGAGCAGGTTGTCGAAGCCTTCGGCGCGCAGGCGGCGGACGAGCGCGGAGCCGACCAGACCGGTGTGGCCGGCGACGAAGACCGAAGAGCTGGGATCGAGGGCCATGGCAGAAGCGAGCGTCGGAGTCTCCGAGGCACGGAACGCACCAGTCTAGCAGTGCCCCGCGTGCTCCCGAGGGGCCGGAGAGCGCGGTCGGCGGCCGGTCAGCGTGGAGCACCACGCAGGAGCTCGATCCACCGTGCGGTGTTCTGCGCCCGACTGTAGTGGGCCGCGAACACCTCTCGCGCGCGGGCGCCCATGCGCCTTCGTGCTTCCGGGTCGGACGCCGCTTCGCGCAGGGCGCCTTCGATCGCGTTGGGGTCGTGCTGGCACGCCCAGCCCACCTTTTGTCGGCTGATCTCCTCCACCAGGCTCATCTCGCCGCCGCCCACGAGGAGCACCGGCTTCTCCGCGGCGAGCGCTGCGGCGTACTTCGACGGCACGAGCAGGCCACCCACGGCGTCCTCCAGCGTCACCAGGTGGAGGTCGGCTGCGGCGTACATCTCGGGCAGGCGGGACCGCGGCTGGTACGGCAGGAAGTTCACATGTGGGTGGTCGGCGAGGGCGCGGCGTACCTCGGGCAGACGGGCGCCGGCGCCGACGAAGAGGAACTGCATCGGTGCATCGTCCAGGCGCTCCATCGCCTCGACGACGGCGTCGAATCGGTGCGCGCGTCCGAGGTTGCCGGAGTAGAGCACCAGCATGTCGTCGCCGAGCCCCTCGGCACGACGGAACTCTCGTCCGGCCTCGGGCAGTGCGCGGATCGCCTCCCCGTCGGCCCAGTTCTCGATGACCTGGACGCGGCGTGCGCCTCGTCGCTCGAGCTGTTGCGCCATGGCCTCGTCCAGTGCGACGCACGTCTCGGCGCGCCGCAGCACCGCGCGGGAAACGGCATGCAGAAGCCGCGTGGTGAGAGCCCGTTCGCGGAGCGCGCCGAGCGCCACGGCGACGTCGGGGTACAGGTCTTCCACCTTGTAGATGAAGCGCGAGCCCTTGAAGCGCGCGAGCACTCCGAGCACGGCGATCAGCGGCGGGGTCGACAGGCACACCACCACGTCGTGACGGCGGCCGAAGGGCACGGCGCAGAGTGCCGAAACGAAGAAGGTGGCGTAGTCGACGACGCGTCGCACGGCGCTGCCCCGGCCGAGGTTGGTGCACCACACGCGGCGGATGTTCGTGCCGCGCCAACGCTCGCGGGCGGCCAGCGGGCCCTCGTCGGCTCGGGCGTAGCTGCCGCGCCCACAGAGCACGGTCACCTCGAGGCCGGCACGGGCGGCGTCTTCGGCGAGATCGCCGAGGAGCTGCGCGGTGGCGGCGCGGTCGGGCCAGAAGTACTGGTTGACCAGCAGAACCGTGGGCGTGGCGGGCATGGCTCTCCCCGGCGCCTACGGCGCGGGCTTCCGGTCGATCACGAGGCGCCCCAGCACCAGGCGGTCCATCTTCGTGCGCAGGAAGCAGTCGAGAGCCTCCGCCGGCTCGTTCACGATGGGCTCGTTCTCGTTGAACGACGTGTTCAGCACCATCGGAACACCCGACTGCTGCTCGAACGCCTCGATGAGCTGCCAGTAGAGAGGGTTGGTCGAGCGTGAGACGGTCTGGAGCCGTCCCGTGCCGTCGACGTGCACCACCGCAGGGACCTCCGCACGCCGGGCTTCGCGGAACGGATAGACCTTCGCCATGAACGGCTCGGGGGCGCCGGTCTCGAACCAGTCGGCGACCCGCTCCTCGAGAATCGACGGAGCGAAGGGCCGGAACGACTCCCGCCGCTTGATCTTCGCGTTGAGGATCTCCTGCATGTCGGAGCGACGCGGGTCCGCGAGGATGGAGCGGTGGCCCAGCGCGCGGGGCCCCCACTCGGATCGGCCCTGGAACCAGCCGACCACGGCGCCTTCGGCGATGCGTGCGGCTGTCGACTGGGCGAGCTCGTCGTCCGACGATGCAGTGCGCACCGTGAGCGTGTCGGTGGCCCCGTCGTTGCCACCGAGCTCCGGGACGGCTTCGGCGAGCGCTCGTCGGATGTCGGCGTCGGTGAACTCCGGACCCCAGGAGGCGTGATCCATGTGAAAGGAGCGTGGCGCCCCCAGCATCACGTGCTGCGCGTAGAGCGCGGCGCCGAGGGCGGTGCCGGCGTCGCCGGCGGCGGGCTGCACGTAGACCTCGCGCACGTCGGTGTTGCCTGTGAGCCTGCCGTTGGCCAGCGAGTTCATGCCGCAGCCGCCGGCGAGACAGAGGCGATCGAGCTTGGTGCGCTTCTGCAGGCTGCGCACGAGGGCGAACAGTCGCTCCTCGTACACCTGTTGGAGCGAGCATGCGATGTCGTGGTGCCGCTCGGTGATCGGCTCCTCGGGGTGACGGGCGCCCCCGAGGAGCTCCGCGAGGTGCCGGGAGAAGACGGGGCCTAGCCGCGGCGATCCGTCGTCCCAGGTCATGTCGACGCCGTCGCGCAGGTGGGTGAAGTAGCGCAGGTCGAGCGTGAAGGTGCCGTCGCTCTTCTGGGGCACGACCTTGCGCAATGCGCTCGCGTACGTCGGCGACCCGTAGCCGGCGAGCCCCATCACCTTGTACTCGTCGCCGTAGTGCGGGAAGCCGAGGAGCTGTGTGACGGCCGTGTAGAGCAGCCCGAGCGAGTGGGGGAAGTGAACGCGGCCGAGCACGTCGATGTCGGTTCCCCGTCCGACCGCCAGCATGGTCGACACGAAGTCGCCGAAGCCGTCGACCGTCAGGCACATCGCCTCGTCCCACGGCGAGCAGAAGAAGGCGGAGGCGATGTGCGCGAGGTGGTGCTCGACCGGCAGCATGCGGGCCTTTCCGCCGTCCGGAAAGCTCTCCGTGAGGCGGTCACCGAGCGAGGCGACCTGGCCGAGGTTGCGGACCCGGCTGGCCGCGCGGAGGAGGCTCCGGGGATGAGTGGCGGCGAGCAGCGCTTTGCGGAGGAGGTATGCCGAAGGCAGGCGCGACACCGCCACCGCGTCGAGCTCGGCCACCGACGCACAGTCGATCGACTCGAGCCCGTAGCGGATCGCAAGCTCCGGGAAACCGGCCCAGTGTTTGACCCGCCGGAAGCGCTCCTCCTCCACCGCCGTCACCAGCTGCCCGCCGGCGAGGGCTGCGGCGGCCGCGTCTCCATGAAAGGCGTTCAGGCCGAGAATCCGCGGGCCGCTCATTCGCCGGTCTCTGCCGGGTCGCCGGCGCGGCGCATCAGGCGCCGGTCGAGCAGGTGCAGTGACAGGATCAGTTCCGCGAGCATGCGCTGGAAGGCGTAGTGCCAGCCGGCGGCGCCGTCCAGGATGCCGCGCTTGAGAAACAGGCAGTAGACCAGCACGGCAAACGGTGCGACGACCATCCATCGTCGGAGCCTGTCGGGAGGTGTCAGCTCCGCGGCTGGCGTTTGGAGCAGCTTCTCCGCCTCCTTCCGCATGTAGCCGTTCTGAGACGTGATGAAGCGACGCAGCGGCTTGCGGTCGTCGTGCGCAATCTCGCCGCGCAGGGTCCGGGTCACCCCTTCGATCTCGATGGTGTGTCCGTGCCCGTCGTCGACGAAGCGGCCTGCGTCGCGCCGGAAGAGGACGACACGCGGGGGGTAGAGCGAGCCGCGGAGCGGCCGGCCGTGGACGTGGTAGCGAAACGGAGCGACGTAGGCGTGGATGTCGTCACCCGGCTCCAGCCGGCGGAGCTCTTCGACCAGCTCAGGGCTCACGACGTGGTCTGCGTCGAGGGAGAGCACCCAGGGTGTCTCCACCAGTTCTGCGCCGTAGCTGCACTGCCGCGCGAACGTGTCGAACGCGCGCTCGAAGGTGCGCACGCGCGGATCGGCGTCGAGGAGGGCGCGCGTGCCGTCGCGACTGCCGCTGTCGACCACCACGATGTCTCGCGCCCACGCCAGAGCCCGGAGCGTCCGCTCGATGTTCGGCTCCTCGTCGTAGGTGATGACGAGCGGGGTGATCGAGTCGAGCATGGTCAGCGGCCTCGAGAGTCGACGGTTTCCGGAGCTGGGCCCTGGCCGCAGAGCCAGTGGTAGACCGCCTGCATTCTCTCAGCGGCACGGTGAGCGCAGTGTCGGCTCTCCGCGAGCGCGCGTCCTCTGAGCCCCATGTCCCGCAGCTCGCTGCTGCTTCGTCGGAGAGCGTCTTCGAGGGCCGCGCCGATCGCGTGCTCGGAGCCGGACACCCACCAACCGCAGTCATGGGTGCGCAGGTCGCCCCAGGGAGCGCCCTGGGTGGCGATCACGGGGCGTGCGCTGGCCAGCGCCTCTGCGACGACCATGGCGTAGTTCTCGCTGGCGCTCGGGAGGACGACGACGCTCGCCTCGCACAGAAGCGCCTGCTTCGCGGTCTCGAGGACCTCGCCCACGTACCGGATGCTGGGATCACCCATCTGCCGAAGCTCACTCTCGAGCCGGGCGACGTGTGCCCGCTCACCCGTTCCGGCAACCGTGAGCGTGCCCAGGCCTCCGAGCTTCCTGCCTTGCCACACGCGAAGCAGGAGATCGATGCCCTTCAGCGGATGGATGCGGGAGAGATAAAGCACCTGGGGCTCGCTCTGCGATGCGGGGAAGGGCAACGGGGGGTAGGAGTCGAGGTCGACGCCGTTGGGGATGATCGCGGCCGGACCCGAGATGCCCAGGCTCCGAAGATCCATCAGCTCCTGGGGGCTCGTCACGTGCACGAGCGAAGCGCGCTGCAGATCGCGCCTCTGGTAGGCCCGCCAGGCGAGTGCCTTGCGCCGCCTCGACTGGCGTAGCGCCGGCTTCGACAACATGCCGCGGGGGCTCACGACGAAGGGTTTCCCGTAGGCCTCGGCCGCGCGTCGCGATGCGGAGTTGGGGTGCAGCCAGAGCCCGTGGGTGTGGACGATGTCCGCCCATGCGGCGGCTCTGCGAGTGGCCTGCGTGAAAGGCGGCGAGTAGTGGCCCATCCAGCGAGGCCCGACGGGTTGGAGCCGGAGGTCGACGCGCTCCTTCGTGCGGACGGCGCTCGGCGGGAGCGTGCCGCGGCCCCCGAGCAGCCGCACCTCGTGGCCGAGATGCGCAAGCTCCCTGCAAAGGGTCGGCACGCTCCGGGCCGGGCCACCGGTCTCGCTCGCGAGCCCGGCGATGGTGTGGACGACCTTCATCGGAGACCCGCCTCCTGTGCCGTGGGCAGGTCGACCCCAAAACGCGGCAGGACGTCGAGGGCGATCCGACGGGAGGCCTGGCCCCAGCTCCCGAGGCGCGCGCCTTCGCTCTGCCAGCGGCCCTGCGGGGTCACGAAGCCGGTCTTGGGTCGCGAGTAGATCCGGGACGGCAGCCCGGGCGCGATCTCCCGGAGGACCGCGGCTTTGCCCCGAGACCTGCCCGGCTCGAAGCCGAGGGCGGCCAGCTGCTGCCAGAGGACCACATCGACGAGGGGGACGCGCAGCTCGAGCGCGCTGGCCATGGAGGCCCAGTCCGCGTCCCGCAGGAGCTGGTTGCGCATGTACACGAGCGACTCGAGACGCTGCACGCACAGCCACGGGTCGTCCGACCGGGGCGGGGGCTTCCACTCGCCGAGAGCAGACGTCACGACGTCCTCCTCCGCCATGGCGTCGAGCCCGGCAAGGAGCTGGTCTGCGCCCAGGAGCGCCTCGATCTCCGAGTCGACGAAAAGACCGCGACGGAGCTCGTAGGCACCGCCCAGCGTTCTCGCCTTTTGCAGGACCTCGGGCGCCTTCGGGCTCGGCGAGGCCAGGTGTCCGACGCGCCGCCAGATCGACGCAGCGCCCGGGACGAAGCGCGCCCACCTCGCCGCCCGGTGCCACTGGGGAACGTCGGTGAAGGCCGGGTAGCCGCCGAAGAGCTCGTCGCCTCCGAGGCCGGAGAGCGCGACGCGGTAGCCGTGCTGGTGCGCAATGCGGCTGATCAGAAACGTGTTGAGACCGTCCATCGTCGGCTGGTCCATCGCTGCGCGAAACGCCTCCTCGACGGATCGGAACTCGGCCTCGGTCACCGTGTGCTCGACATGCTCCGTGCCCAGGTGGCGCGCCACCTCCCTGGCGAGTGGTGCCTCGTCCTGCGCCGAGCCTTCGAACTCCTCGAAACGGAGAGTGAGCGTGGTTGGTCGTGCGCCACCGCGGCTGGCAAGCGCCGCCACGAGTGCCGAGTCCACTCCGGCGGAGAGGAACACGGCAACGCGGCGGTCTGCGACGAGGTGGTGCCGGACCGAGTCCTCGAGCGCCTCCGGCAGCGGCTCGCCGCTTCGATCCACGCGGGGAAGGTGGAATCGACGTGGTGTCTGGACGACGCCATGGCGCACCTCCAGGCAGCAGCCGGCCGGCACCGCGCGGATCGCCTTGCGGAGCGTCCGCGGCTCGGGGACGAAGCCCCACCTCAGAAAGCCCACCAGGCCACCGAGGTCGACGTCGCCTGAGGTCGCCCCGCCAGCCTCGAGCGCGCGGACCTGAGATGCGAATCGCAGAACACCGCCACCGGTGGCGTAGTAGAGCGGTTTGATGCCGTACGGGTCGCGCACGAGCGTGAGGCTCCCTTCCGTGGTGTCCCACAGAGCCAACGCATACATGCCGCGGAGGCGCTCCAGGCAAGCCGCGCCGAAGCGGCTCCACATCTCGACGAGCACCTCGGTGTCGGAGCCGCCGCGGAGCGACACGCCTTCCCGCTCGAGCTCCTGGCCGAGCTCGTGATGGTTGTAGATGACGCCGTTGAAGGCCAGCACGAAGCGGCCGTCGGCGGAAGCCATCGGCTGCGCGCCGAGATCGCTCAGCTCGATGATGGCGAGGCGCCTGTGCGCGACCGCGTACCTCCCCTGAGGGTCGGCCCACGTCCCTGAGCCGTCAGGACCGCGGGGCGCCAGGGCAGCGCTGGTGCGCTCGAGCTCGGCGAGGTCCAGGGTGGCGCTTTCCTCCAGGCGGACGAGTCCGTTGAGACCGCACATCAGGGGCTCGCAGAACCTTCGTCGAGGAGCCGACGCAGCAGGTCTTCGTAGGTGCGGAGGCCGGTCTCGAGGGCGTGGGGAGCTGCGAGCTCGCGCGCGACCTGTGTCATGTGCCTTGTCTCGACGGGGGTGGTGGCGATGCGCCGCATGGCGCGGGCGAGCCCTTCGGCGTCACCCGGAGCAAACGTGAGTACGGCCCCTGCGTCACCCAGGGTCGCGGCGTCGGAGCTGCAGAGGCTCGTGATCGCTGGCGTTCCCAGGGACATGGCCTCCAGCAGCGTATTCGAGAAGCCCTCGTACTCCGAGGCGAGCACACAGGCGCGCGCACCTTTCATCAATGGGAGCGGATTCTCGACCCAACCGGCGAAGTGTGCGCGCGACGCCACCCCCAGCTCTGCGGCGAGGCTCTCGAGCTCGGCGCGCAGGGGACCGTCGCCGACGAGGAGCAGCCCCGCGTCCAGATCGGCGGCGACGCCGGCGAGCGCCCGGAGAGCCGTGTCGACCCGCTTGTTGCGCTCGAGGCGGCCCGCCATCACGAACACGTGGTCGTGCCCGGGCCAGGCGCAGGGGAGCGGGCCTGCGGCCCTCGACGCCGGATCGTCGAGCAGATTCGGCAGGCGCGCGGTGCGCTCTCGATCGACCCCGAGGTGCCGGACCGCCTCCTCGACCCCGTCGATCGAGTTCGCGGCGTAGAGGTCGGCGTGGCGGTAGGCCCTTCCGACCAGGGCCTTCTGCAGGGTCTTCTTCGGCCCCGGCTCGAGCCTCTCCAGCTCGGTCCAGGGTCTGGAGACCTCCGACATCAGCAGGCGTGGCCTGCCGTGCAGGGCGCGGGTTGCCGCCCAGCTCAGGAGATTGGGGAAGCGGCCAAACGAGAAGATCGCGAGGGTCCGGTGGCGGCGCGCGTGTCGACGGAGCGCAACGGCCATCCTCGGGTAGCTCCGGCTCGAGCGCCAGCCGAGGGACGCGACGCTGGGAGGCGGGTCGTCCGTCGGATCGACGAGCGTCAGCGCACGGCACGCGCCGCCGAAGAGATGTGTCGCGACGTTGCAGAAACGCCTTTCGGCGCCGCCTCCTTCGACCGAGCCTCCCAGGAGCGTGATGCGACCCGGCTCCAGGCTCATGCGGCTGCCCGGGGGCGCAGGAGCCCGGTGACGCGACACGCGAAGACCGCCAGCGACTCGTCGTGGTTCACCTGGAGGCGCCGCAGCGCGAGTGGATCGCGCCCGGGCGCGTTGAGGCCCGGGTCCTGGGTCAGTGCGTTCTCGTAGCCGGCGGCAGCAACGAGGTTGCGGCAGCGTGGATCCCAGTCGCCGTTCGGATAGGCGAACGACCGGCAGGGAGCCCCCAGCTTCTCTTCGATGCGTTCCTTCGACTGCGCCAGCTCCTGCTCCACGACGAGCGTCGGCATCTTCGGCAGCTCGCTGTGGAAGACCGTGTGCGAGCCGATCTCGACCCCGCCGTCGCGCAGCGTGCGGAGGTCGTCCCACGACATGGGCCTCGAGAGTGGCCGGCTCTCGCCGCAGTCGAGCGGCGCCAGCGCATCGAGCCGCTGGAAGCGCGTCTCGGGGATCTCGCGCGCGAGCTCGGCGGCGAGTTCGGGCTTCCTGCGCAGGGCCTCGGCGACCCCGTGGCGGGCCGCAAGACGCTCGCCCAGCTCGGTTGGCCAGGGCGGCCGCCCCGTGTCGATGAAGTGGGTGGCCACGAAGACGGTCGCGGGAACGCGTTGGTCCTGCAGGACCGGCAGCATCAGGGTGTGGTTGTCCTCGAAGCCGTCGTCGACGGTGACCACGGCGTGCGGGCGCCCGCTCGTGGCCCCCGGCTCGTCGAGCCGCGCGGCGGCCTCCTGCAGGCGGACCACCTCGAAGTGTCGCTGCAGGAAGGTGAGCTGCCGTGCGAAGAGGTCGCGTGGGAGGCGGTGCGTGGGATCGGAAACGCCCGTCGGGCCCGGGGTGAAGGAGTGGTACGTGAGAATGAGGACCTTGCCGCGGAGTCGCGGCGCCGCGCGTGCGGTCAGACCCGCGCCGTGGGCGACACGGCAGACGAGCTCCTTCGTGAGCGAGCGCAGGGTCATGCTTCGCTGCCTTGCGCCGCCGGCTGTGGCCACCCCGCCGAGTCATAGAAGCTCGCGCGCAGCGCGGCCTGGTGGCGCTCGTACGAGAGAGCCAGCGCGTCCTCGCGCGCCGCACGCTGCCACTCCCGGCGCTCCTCGACCGGCAGCGCGAAGAAGGCGCCAATCGCCTCGGCGAACGAGTCTGCCTCGGGCGCTTCCACCACGAGCCCGTTCACACCGTCCCGCACCAGTCCGTCCGACGCCCCCACCCGGCGACTGGTGATCGTGGGACAACCACAGAGCATGGCCTCGTTCACAGCGCGCGCCCAGGTCTCGTAGCGGGACGGGAAGATGGCGACGTCGCTCGCCAGGTAGAAGGAGACGGTCTCCTTGCTGGGTACGAAACCGGCGAAGTGAAAGGAGCCGGGTCGGAGCGACCGCTCGGCCTGCTGCCTCATGGCGTCGGTCTCGCGGCCGGTGCCGACGATGAGTGCGTGGATCGCGGGGTCTGCATCCTGAGCGCGGCGGATTGCGTCGAGTGCAATGTCGGGCCCCTTGATCCAGTTGTGCTGGCCCAGGAAGAGCACCACGCGTGCGTCGTCGGCGAAACCGATCTCCGCTCGGAGACCACCACCACACTCCTCTTCTGCGCGACGGGCGAAGTGCGGCGCGTCGACCGAATAGGGCACGAAGAAGCGGCGCTCCGGCCCGATTCCGGCCCCCTCGAGAACGCGCAGGCTGTGTCCGCCCGAGTAGTGGTGTCCGCGGAACTGCCGCAGGAAAACCTGCCGCAGGGGCCGCCGCAGACGCGCCATGCGGCCGGCACGCGGATCTCTGAGGCAGGTCATCGGGCCGCGGTGCACCATCGCTACACCGCGCGTGCGGCAGGAGAGCATGAGCCGTGCGCACCCGGGCCAGGTGTAGCCGTACACGAGCACCACGTCCGGCCGGAACGCACGCACGTTGCGGACCAGGTCGCGCGCGCTGCCGCAGTGTGTCGACGCGTAGCCCTGGGCGAGATCTTCGCCCCAGTCGATGACGCCCTGAAACTCGGAGTCGTAGCGCTGCCTCGCCGGCATCACCTGGCGGTGGAACACTTCGAAGCAGAGGTCGTCCATCTGCGCGCAGAGCCTCAGCAGAGGCACCTCGAAGTGGGAGACCGACGGTGTCGCGCACGCGACGCGCAGCCTCTTCATGCGACGTCCTGCTTGCGCGCGACGCAAACGTATCCACACACCATCCGCTGGTGCGGATCGAGCAGATCGAGGGCGTACTCGAAGGGGCGGATCAGCGCGCGCAGGAAGGCGGTGACGGCGCGGAGAGGCAGAGTGAGCAGGCGATGACCCGTGCGCGTGAACACCGTGGGGTGCCTTGAGAGCACGTGATGCAGGCACCGGTGGTAGCCCCCGGTGGGCGCAATCTCGAGCGGCTCGAGGCCGGCCAGCTCCAGAGCCAGCTCGAGGCCGTGCCGCGTGAAGCGGTGGTAGTCGTGCGGAGCGTGATGAATCTCGTGGAGGAACGGCACGGCGAGGAAGAGACGCCCGTCATCTTTCATGACGCGTCGAAGCTCCTGCAGGACCCGCACGGGCGACACGACGTGCTCGAGAACGTGCAGCGACACGACGGTGTCGGCGCAGGCGCTCGGAAGCGGGAGGTCGTGGAGATCTGCGACGACGTCCGGACCGTGCGACCACCCGGGGTACTGCGCCGACGTGCCGAGGGTGTGGTCGACACCGACGTAGCGCACGCCCGGAGGCACGGAGCTCCTGAACTCGGCCTCACCGCAGCCGGCGTCGAGGAAGAGGCCGCCGTCCCCGGCCGCGTGGAGGAGCTCCTCCGTGAAGGCGCGTCCCGAGGCGAAGCCGCACGACTCGAGGTAGCGCGCTTCCAGACGCGCCCGCAGGGCAGAGACGACAGGTAGGCGGATGCGCGGCTCCTTGGGTCAGCCTCGACCGAGCTCGTCGTGCTTCTTCAGCCGAGCCAGATAGTCGGGAGCGAGTCTAGGATGCGGCGCGAGCGCGTCCAAGGAGTGCGCGGCGACGTTGCAGGCGGCAATTCCGAGGGGAGCGACCAGGCCCACGAGCGGCCAGGTGCGCAGGCGACCCATCACGAAGGTGTTCCAGAGCTGCGCTCCCCGGCAGAAGAGGCCGCCGAGAGGCACGATCTCCACGTCGGTGAAGCCGCTCCGCGCGGCGAAGTGGCGCAGGCCCTGCGGAAGGATGCGGAGGTAGTCGTGCGGTAGATCGTGCTCGGGATAACAGGTCGACTCGAGGAGGAGAACGGTGCCCCCGGGCTTCAAGGCACGGCCCGCCTCGCGCAGCGCGTCTTCGGGCTGCGAGACGTCGCTCAGCACGTGGAAGAGCACGATGCAGTCGACCGACGCCGTTTGCAGGGGGAGGTGCAGCAGTGAGCAGCTCAGCTGTGGACCGTCGTCCAGACGAAGATCGGCGCGCACGTAGGACGAGCAGTTCTCGAAGAGGGATGCGAAGGGGCTCTCTCCGCAGCCGAGGTCCACGACGGCGCCATCGATCTCGGCGGCCCAGTCGCGCAGCTGGGGCAAAAGGCGCCGGCCGACGGCCCAGTTGGTCCTTGAGAGGCGCGTGAACTGTCGGAGGCGGCCTCGAGCCGGGGGAGTCACCTGACCGTACCCACGTTGGCGGCGTGCGCGCGAAGCTCGGGCGATGCGGTCTGGGCATGCACGCGGAGGATCAGCGGTGCGACCCGCTCGAGAACCCACAACACGAGGCCGAGCCGCACCAGGTCGGTGAGCGTCGACTGGATCGTCACCCCCGTGTCCGCCAGGCTGAGGATCAGCAGGATCCAGACGCCGCTGAAGACCGGCCAGCTTCTCGACGCCGTCTCCGCGCCGCGGGAGACGAGTGCGAGAAGCAGCCCGACGAATGCCATGCCGAAGCAGACGCCCGCAAGGCCCCACGCCCAGTAGAGGCTGCCGACGAGGGAGACCGAGATGCCGCCGTGCTGCCAGTGGTAGAAGCGCGCGTGGTCACCCGAGTCGAAGTAGTGCGGCTTTCCGGCGTAGAGACTCCGGGGGACGAAGGCGTACGCGGGCGCGAGCAGCGAGGCCACGGGGTTTTCGGTCGGACTCACCTCTTCGGTCAGCTGCAGGAGAGAGGCGAAGGAGCGCAGCGACGAGCCCGAGCGCGCGATCACCTGCGCCGACACGTTGGGAGAGGTGCGCGCGAGCGTGGGCTCGGGCGAGCTCGTCAGACCCGAGAGCGTGAGCCCGAACGCCTGCGAGAACTTGAGCGCCTGGTACTCGATCGTCTCGGACACGTTCGCTTCGTTGCTCGGAGGCTGCAGGCGCACGAGCGTGCGGTAGTCGCTGACCACGCTGAAGGTGACGTAGGTGCCGACCAACGCGATCGAAACGCCGACGATCTGCCGCGGGCTCCAGCGCAGCGGCCGAAGGAGGAACGGAAGCCCGAGGCAGAGGAGGATCGAGAGGAAGATCCCCTTGGAGCCGCTGCCGGCGGCGAGGACGAGGTAGCCTGCGAAAGTGGCGGCGAAGACCCAGTCGAGGAAGAGGTTGCGCACTCCTCGGAGGCGGAGCGTCATGTAGAGGAAGAGAAAGACGAGCCCGAGCTTCTCCGGGTAGTGCACCAGCATCTGGAGGCTCGACTCCTGGAACCCGACATCCGATCGATTCAGGAACCGGAACGGCACACCGCGGTTTGCGACGATGCTCACGACGAGCGCGATGGCACTGATGAGCCCCAGCGCGATCGACATGCTGAGCGCGCCACTGTCCTCGATCGGGCCACGGCGCGCGGGTCGGGCGCGACGTAGGAGCCCCGTCTCCGACACGAGGACGTACGCGAGCAGCATGCAGAGGACACCTCGGAACGACCACACCAGCGCTGTCTCGATCGAGTCCATCGACAGCCCCCGGAGCGACCCCAACGATTCGGCGTCGTGGCTCAGGAAGGCGACCGGGTAGGACAACAGATAGGTGAGCCCGACGAGGGCCATGGCGACGCCCTGGTGCGTCCGAGTCGACCCTCGGAGGAGGGAGAGCGCAGGTGCGAGACACAAGAAGACGAAGCACCAGACCGCGGCGTGCGGCCCGAGGGGCAGCAGCGCCAGTGGTGCGAGGCAGAACGCGGCACTGACCCAGAGCAGCTGACCACGGCTCGGCGCTGCGGAGCCCGCGGTCATCGCGCCAGCTCCGCCCGGGCTCGCGTCCAGAGCTCCGTGAGCGTGCGACGGTCGAGGCCAAAGAGCTCCGACGGCCGGAGGGAGTACGTCCGGCTCACGTGGAGGAGGAGGACCACGAGCGCTGCAGCGTTCGCCACACCGAGAGCCAGTGCAACGCCGAGGAGCCCCAGTCGTGTGGACGCGACGAAGAACAGCGGGAGGAAGAAGAGGATGGCCACGAGCTCTGAGCTCACCTGCGGTCGTGCGACTCCGAGACCCCTGAGACTGTAGCTCACCACGCCGCGCACCGCCCTGGGAACGAAGGCCACCAGCAGGGCGATCGAGGGCCAGACTGCGGGCTCGAACTCACTGCCGAAGAGCCAGGGAACGAGCCAGGGCAGCGCGGCAGCGAGCGGCAGCGTGAGCAGGACGAGGGCCAGCGTCGAGAAGCGTACGCTCTCGCCGAGAAGGCGGCGGACGGTCTCCTCGGACCTCTCCGCGGCGAGGGTCGGCAGCGCGACGATCTGAGCTGCCTGCGCCGCGAGACCCAGCGACGCCGAGGCCACCGTGAAGCCCACCACGTAGAGGCCGAGGTCTCGGGCGCTCGCAAACAGCACGAGAAGGAGCCGATCCATCTGTGTGGAGGCGTAGTAGAGGACATTGATCGCGTGGAACTTCAGACCCTGGCGCAGCAGGGCGTCAGCCGCGCGGCGTGTCGGCGGCACGAACAGCGCGCGGCCAGCCGAGGCGAGTCGGAGCAACGCCACCAGGATCGTGCCGGCCAGGCTGGCGAGAGCCAACGTGCGCACGCTCGCAGCGCCGGCCGCCCAGAGCCCCAGAACGCCAGCGAGATAGAGGAGTGGCTGCGCGGCGCGCAGCAGGTTGAAGCGTAGGAAGCGCTGATCGCCCTGATCGATCGCGAGCAGGTTCATCCCCAGGAACGCAAACGGCAGATGGAGCACCAGGTACATCCGAACGAAGCCCTCGTGCCCGGCGGCCTCGCCGCCGACCAGTCGGCCGATGAACGGAAGGCTCAAGAGCGCCGTCAGCGCTGCCGTCGCCAACGCCAGCCAGACCCCGGTCGACAGCAGCTCGTCGCGCGCGTGCGTGCCCTGGCCCACGCGGAGCGCGATCGCCTCGTTGAGGCTGAGCGAGCCGAAACCGGCGATGAAGAGGGGCCAGAAGACGACCTCCGCCAGCAGCCCGCGTCCCTCGGGAAGCAGCAGACGCGCCGTCAGCACGCCCGTGGCCAGGCCACAGAGCATGATGACCAGGCTGGTCGTGATCGTGGAGCTCCAGCGACCGCGCGCCGGGTGCGAGCGCCCGTCGTCGGATGGAGGCTCCTCCGGCATGTCTCTCTAGAGGCGAGCCCGTGAGCTCAGAAGAACCACTCGCCGACGACCACCGTGTCGTTCTTCTGCAGCAGGGGGTCTTCGGCCTGCCCGCGCTGGATCTTGCGCAGGTCGACCCGGATGCGCTCCTGAGTGCCGTCGTCGCGACGCCTCACGATGTGCACCTTCGCCGGCTTCGCTCGCTCCGTGAGACCACCCGCCGAGGTCACCGCCTGCAGAACGGTGATGCCTTCGCTGCTCAGGAACTCGACCGCCCCCGGGCTGCTCACCGCTCCCGTGACGTACACACGCAGCAGCTTTGCGTGCGGCACGGAGATCACGTCTCCCGGGAGGATCTCGAGGTTCTGGGAGGCGTCTCCCTCGTCGTAGAGCCTGCCGGCGTCGATCTCGAAGGTCTCCTGGGCTCCGTCCGGCGTCTTGCGCACGATGAAGATCTTCTGGCCGGCGCGATTCGAGTCGCTGCCCGCCAGGCCACCAGCCTCGCCGAGAACGTCCATCAGCGACTTGCGTCCGATGACCTGATAAGCCCCCGGAGCCTCGACCGCGCCCTGCACCGAGATGCCACGGCTGTGGTACTCCTCGACGAAGATCGAGACCTGTGGGTCGCGCAGCAGCTCGCGCTCGACCAGTGCGGCGGCGATCGTCGCCTCCGCGTCCTCGAGCGTCTTGCCGAGCAGTTCGACTGCTCCGAGCAGCGGCAGGGAGACACGGCCATCGCGCGAAACGCGTGCCCGGCGGTTGAGATTCTCGAGCCCAAAAACTTCGATGGCGAGAATGTCGTGGGCTCCGACGCGGTACGCGCCGGCGTCGACCGACGCCGGCGACGTCTGGGCCGAGGCTGGCCCCGTGGGGGCGAGCGTGGCGACGCAGAGGGCGGCGCCGAGGGCCCACTTCGTGGAGCGAGGGCGATGGGAATGCATCCCGCGATCCTAGCGCAGCCCAGGCCCGCAGGCGTGTCTCTCAGTAGCCGAGTCGGCGCAGGTTCGAGGCCATCTGCAGGCCGGCGTAGACCCGCAACCAGGGCCCGAGCTCGCGGCGCCACGCCCCCGCGCGGCGCGGGTCGAGCGGCGCACTCGCAGAGCCCCGCGGTTGCCAGATGTCGTCCTCGACGACCGATCCGTCGTCGCCCGCCCCCGGGTCGAGCATCTGCGGCTCGAGCTCCAGGTCGAGCTGCGCACAGACGGCGCCGAGCGCCGTCGTGGGGTCCGTGACCAGCTCCTCGAACCGCAGGGGCACGTAGCGCTCCCGGAGCTCGTCGCGGTCCTCCAGCTCGAAGTGCTGGGCAACCGCACGGTTCCAGCGCTTGCACACGCGCGCCGCGCCGAACTGTCGGCGGTCGAGCGTGCCGCGCGCGCGGCGTGCCACGCGTCGGTGCGAGGCGAGGACGTCCCTCCCGTCGCGGAGAATGTGGAGGAAGTGGCTCTCCGGAAACAGCTCGAGCAGCTCCTGCGCGTGGAAGACGTTCGACGGCGTCTTCTCGCACACGACGTCCGCCTCCTCCGTGCCATGACCGATCAGGTTGAGAAGAAGCGCCCGAAAGTGCGCGTCGAGGTCGTCTCGGCTCGCGAAGTGCGCCAGACGGGAGCGGTAGGGCGCCGGCGCTTCGCGCAGCGTCCAGGCCATGCGATGGTGGAGCTCGGCGATGCGGCCGGTGAACATGAGCTCGGGACCACCGTGGACCCGCGAGTGGCTCGTGAGAAGCTTCTGCAGGAGCGAGGTACCCGAGCGTTCACATCCACCGATGAACACGAGGCGCGGCTTGGACATGACCTCCATCCTCGATGATCGTCGCGCGGCTCTGCAAGCGCTGGCCGCCGCAGTGGCGCCCTCGTTCGCAAAGGAGCAGCTCGCGCAGCTCTGCGAGGACCCTGCGCAGCTTGCGGTGTGCGCGGAGCTGGCGCTCGGTCACGGGCTCGGCTCGCTCCTGCGGCGGCGGCTCGAAGATGCGTCGGTCGAGCTTCCCGCGGAGGTCACGGAGCCACTCGACCGCGCCGAGCGAAGTCGTGTCGCCCAGAACCTCCTCCTGCGCGACCAGCTGGGAAGCGCAATGGCTGCGCTCGGCGGGGCCGGCGTCGATGCCCTCGTGTACAAGGGGCCGACGCTGGCCCAGCTGGCCTACGGCGGCTCGTGGTCGCGCGAGTACGGCGACATCGACCTGCTCGTCCGCGAACAGCAGGTGCGTGAGGCCTTCTCCGCTCTCGAGAGCGCCGGCTTCGAGCCGGAGTTCGAGCCCGGCGAGGGGCAGTGGCGTCGGGTGCTGCGGATGACCAAAGAGCTGCCGCTGCGCGGCCGAGGCGACAGCGTGCTCGAGCTCCACTGGAGCTTCGTTCCGCGCTGGTTCCCCGGCCGGCTCGATCTCGAGCCGACCTTTCGCACGGCCGTGTCGCTGGACATCGACGGGTTGGAGGTCCGCACCCCTTCGGTCGAGGAGACCGTGCTCATCCTCTGCGTCCACGGCATGACGCACCGCTGGGACTCTCTGCGCTGGCTCGTCGATCTCGCGTGGCTGCTCGACCGGTCGCCGGACGTCGACTGGGACCATCTGTCACAGAGGGCCGCGAGCTTCGGTGGCGGTCGCCTCCTGCGGGTCGGCCTGGGCCTGACGGCGCGGCACTTCGAGGTTGCGCTGCCGGAGCGCTTCGCCCCCCGGTCCGGAGCCGAGGTCCGCATCGTCGACCGGCTCGCGGGCAAGCTCTTGACGCCGGATCGGGGCGTCGCTTGGCTCACGGGCCGCCTGCGGGTGTCGCTGGCCATGGTGGAGCGTCCGGCCGCGCGTCTGGTCGCGCTGCGTCGCATCTTCGGTCTCAAGAAGACCGATCTCCTGGAGTATCCCCGGCTCAGCCGACTGTGGCCGCTCTACTGGGTGCTCCGGCCGTTCCGCCTGGCACGGCACTACCTCGGCGAGGAGATGGGGCGCCGCTCCCGCACGCGCCGGCGCGCCGAGCCCGGAGACCCGCGCTAGCCCCAGGGGGAGTCGCTGCCGGTTCCGAAGCTGATGCCGAAGGTGGTCACCGTGATCTCGCGGTCGAAGCCCGGCAGGCTCGACTCGTACTGGGTCTCGGTGGAGCCGAGGAAGAGCTGCACTCGCCCGAGGTCGAGCTGGAGCTCGGCGCCGAGGGCTTCGAAGTCGTCGACGCGAGGCGGCGCGCCACCCTGCAGCGCGGTGAACTCGAGGTCGCCCTCCTCGGCGAAGATCCGCAGCGTGGGCACGCGACCCAGGTTGAACTGGGTGGCGAGGCCCACGCTCGCGTCGCGGAAGTAGGAGGTCGCCGGGTCGATGGAGTAGACGAGGTCTCGTCGCACGAACAGCTGGAGCTGGAACGGTGGCACGGGAATCCAGGCCGCCTGCGCGGAGCCGGTCCAGTCTTCGAAGTCGACGAAAGAAGCGCCGGTCCGCGCCTCGAGATCGCGCCGCGCCGCCCGGATCTGCACGTAGTGCGTGGGTGCGTCGAAGCCGACCTCGACGATGCCGGAGACCCCCTCGTTGGAGCTGGCTGCACCCGCGACGTCGAAGTCGGTGGTGGTCGACTCCGCGCCGATCCCGAGGCGGAACCCGCGCTGGCTCTCGTAGGCGATCCCGGCGCTGAGCGCTTCCTCGTCGCGGTCGAGCAGCGAGTACTGGAGGAACGTGTCTTCCTCGCGGAAGCCGACGTCGTGGATCGCGCCGCGAAAGAAGAGGGCCACGCCGCCGCCGAGCGCAACCTCGAGCCCGGCCTCCACGCTCCGTTCGACGCTGTTGACACGGTCTTCCTGCTCGCGGCTGAAGTACTCGGACCTCTCCGTGCGACCGACGGAGAGCTCGAGGTCGAGGCCGCGTACCGAGCCGAACAGCCCCACGCCGTAGCGGCCGTTCAGCCGGCTGCGGCCGGAGAGCTCGTTCCACCACACGTACTCCGGAAGGGCGTAGCCGGCGAGCACGAGGTCCGACGCGAACGGCATGTAGGCACGGACCCCGAGGCCAACCGAGGCGGTGATGTCCGACTCCTCGGCCCCCTCGGGCCGGCCCGCCACGTTGTCGATGTACGACACGTCGTCCAGCGCCGCCCAGGGGTGGAAGTACACCCTGCCGACACGCCAGCGGGCGTTCTCGATGGCGTCCTCCAGAACGTCGGAGATCTCCTGGGATCGATCGCCGAAGTCGCCTGCCGGTTGGTACTGGCGAAACTGGGCGACCGCGGGCGTGGCCAGCGCCGCCGTCACGACCGTGAGCGCGAGGATCGTGCGCGCTCGCCGCAAGATCTTCCCTCCGGGTCGGATACGATGGCCGTTCTTTCTCATGTTCGCTCTGCCCCGGGGGCGCAGGTGTCGATACTCTACGCGTTCGCGATCTTGCCCAGTCTGCTCGCGGCTCTGGCGTGCCTGAGCCTCACGCCGCTGGTGTGCTCGAGGCGGCCCGGCGATGCGCGCGGCGTCGACGATCCGAGCCGAGACGCTGTGCCGCGACTCGGCGGCATTGCCATCTTCGCCTCGCTCACCCTCACTCTCGGGTTGGTCGGTTGGCTCGGTGCCGCGAGCTCGGTCACCACCGGAGCGCAGAGTCTCCTCGCTCTTGCGGTCGGAGTCTCTCTCGTCTTCCTGATCGGCCTGTTCGACGATCTGCGTGGTGCGTCCCCCCTCCAGAAGCTGACGGTGCAGACCGTCGCCGCGATGATCGTTGTCTTCAACGGCTGGACGATCGAATCGATGCGCCTGCCGGGGGTCGGCCTGCTGGACCTCGGCGTGTTCGGCACGCTCTTTTCGCTCGTCTGGGTCGTGGGCGTGACGAACGCGATCAACCTGCTGGACGGGCTCGACGGCCTCGCGGCGGGAGCCGTCGCCATCATCTCTCTGTCGTTCCTGGTGACGGCGACGCTGCAGGAGAACGTGCTCGCCATGGCCGTCACGGCGGCCGTGTTCGGCGCATGTCTGGGTTTCCTGCGCTACAACTGGCACCCGGCGCGCGTGTTCATGGGTGACTCGGGCTCGCTGACCCTCGGCTTCCTGCTGGCCGTGGTGAGCATCCAGGCGTCGTTGAAGGGCTCGGCGGCCGCGACCATCTTCGTGCCGATCCTCGCGCTCGGCGTACCGCTGCACGACACTCTGCTCGTGATGTGGCTGCGCTTCACGGAGCGTCGCAAGCGGCCTCTCGGCCGGCGGTTCCTCCGCGTGCTGCAGGGCGACCACAACCACCTGCACCACCGGCTGCAGGCGCACACCAGCAGCGAGCCGCGCATCGTGCTCACCATCCATGGCCTCGTGGTCGTGAGCTGCGTCTTCAGCCTCTGCGTGGGAGTGATCGAATCGCTGCAGCTCGGGCCGCTGCTTCTTGCCATCGAGTTCCTGGTCATCCTCCTGCTGCGCCGCTTGAGCGCCGATCGTGCCGGCGTGGCGACACCCGCCGCGGACCGCGTCGGCTCGTCGAACTAGGGTCCCTGGTCAGCCTCTAGGTGACGGAGCCGCGCGCTTCGAGGGGCTCGCCGCGGATGATCTGCAGCGCGTTGTCGCACGTCCAGGCGCGGGCCTGGGCCTCGGAGAAGTGTTTTTTGAGGGTGCGTGCGGCCTGGTCGAGGTCGAAGGTCCGTCGCGCCGCGTCGTGGGCGTCGGAGCTGACGACGTGGAGCAGTCCCTTTTCGAGAAGCGCAAACGTGCGCCGACGCTCTTTCGACCGGCGCGGCAGCAGCACGGTGGAGCTGTTCGTCTGGAGGACCGTTCCGGCCTCGGCCAGGCGACGCACCGTCGCGAGATCGTCCCGCAGGTCGCGGTAGCGCTCCACGTGGGCGAGCACCGGCCGCAGCCCGTGCTCGAGAACCCTGCGGAGACCCAGCTCGAGGGTCTCGCGGGGGGCACCCACGAAGAACTCGACGAGAACGTACCGACCTCCGTTGATGGCGAGCACGCGGCCCGCGTCGAGCGCCTCAAGGAACTCGGGGGACACGTAGTTCTCGGCGCCGAGGTAGAGCGTGATCTCGCGCAGGAACCCGTGGCGCGGCGAGCGCGCCCGCTCTCGCAGGGCCCGCGTGGTCTCGTCAAAGGCACGGCGGACGGCCTCGGCATCGTGGTTGCCGAACGACTGCAGGAACATGTGGGGTGTCGCCACGATGTCGCGCGTGCCCGCCCGCCAGGCCCGTTCGAGCATGTCGATCGTGCCCTCCAGGCTGCGTGGCCCGTCGTCGATCCCGGGCAGAACGTGCGTGTGGAGATCTACGGTGGGCGGGGTCTCCCGCGAGCGGGGCCGGAGGATCATGGACCTGCTTTCGCCGACACGCCGTCGAGCCAGAGAGTGCCGGTGAGGGCACGCGCGCGATCGCGGCCCGGGTGCCTGCCCAGGCGCACGTCGATGAGGCGGTCGGCGTCCGTCGGGGGAAGCTCGACCGAGTCGGTGCGCCATGGCATCGACCTTTCGACCTCCGGCCCGAAGCCCAGGTACTCCCCCGACTGTGCGTCGACGACCTCGAGCGCCACGCCGTTCGAAGCGGGGAGGCCTTCGGTGCGTACCCGGGCGGTGAGCGTGGCGCCCTGGCCCGCCGGCAGCACGAACCGCTGTCGCGGCCCGTTCCAGGCGAGGCTGTCTTCGCTGTCGAAGTCGATGCGGAGCGCTCCTCCTTCAGAGGAGTCTTCGGCGGTCCATCGTGAGGCTGGTCCCCGCCCGAGCGACCAGCCGAGGGAAGACGGCGTCGGCTGCACGTCGAGCTCACCCTGAGCCACCCAGTTGTGGCCTGCGACGAAGGCGCGTGCCGTGCCCGTCCGGCCAAGCCAGTGCAGCCAGAGGGCGCGCGCTCCGCGGAGGTCGTCGAGGTCGAGCAGCGCGCGGAGCAGAACGTCGGCCTCCGCGGGCGCCGGCGGGGGCTCCGCCGACATCAGCTCGCGCCACTCTCTCGAGGCGAGCTGCCGCACGTCGTCGCGCGCCAGCGCGTCGCTGCGGGCCAGCTGCTGCACGAGGTCCAGTCGGGCCGCCGCGTCGCTCGGCCAGACGGCAGCGATCTCGCCGACGGGACGGTCCAGATCGAGCAGCATCTCCGCGGTGTCCTCGAGCAGCTCCGCGTCGCGTTGCAGGGCGTCGCGGAGGAGGCGGAGGCCTTCGTCGTTGCGCGGGCCGCCCAGCAGGAGGCCCGCGTACTGCAGCGTGTGCGCTGCGTCCAGGGGGTCCAGCTCGATCGCGCGGCGGATCCAGGCCTCCGCGTCGTCGCCGCGCCCGGCGAGCTCGTACGCCCAGGAGAGCTCTGCGGCATACCGCCAGTCGAAGGGCGCCAGCTGCACCGCTCGTTCGAGGAGCTCCACCGCGCGCGCGGAGGGCCTTCCGGCTTCGAGATCGGCGTCGAGCAGCGTCAGCTCCACGAGGGTCCTGGGGTTGTGCGGGTCCCATCGCAGGGCCGCTTCGAGCGTCTCGACCGTCTCCGCCGCCGTGAGCCGCGCGGCGACGAACCGCGGCGCCGCGCGAAGGGTGGCTGCGATCAGGGCGATCGCGAGGACAACCCGAAGGGCCCTCACGCCGCGGTCTCCTCGCGGACGAGGGCAAGCCCGAGACCGAGAACCAGGCCGAGCGTCATGAGGTTGGCTGGGATCTGGAGACTGAAGTCGACGAGGCTGTGCAGCGAGATGGAGACGATCGCGCCCGCGACCCCGAGGCTGAGGGCGGCCCGTGCGTGGTCCTCCGCGCGGAGGAACGTGCGCGCGACCCGGACCAGGACCACGAACAGGAAGCCCCAGAAGACGCTGGCAGCCGGCACACCCCACTCGGCAGCGCTCTGGAGGTAGTCGTTGTGCGCGTGGTCGTAGTGTGCCTCCGGCTGGATGGTCTGGTAGGCGCGGAATCGCCAGGCGTACATGCCCGCGCCCACACCGAGCCAGGGCGAGTCCGCGATCATGCGGAGGGTGTCGGCGTAGATCTGCGGGCGCCTCACCTCCGAGTCTGCGAACCACCTGCCGGCGAGGGCGTCGACGCCCAGGGTCGCGGTGAGGAGGACGGTCAGCAGGATGAGGACCAGGGCAAATGCAGGCGGCATCGGTGTGGGCTGGCGTCTCCGGCGCAGCGAGAGCAGGGCGAAGAGAACGACCAAGGTGCCGAGCAGACTCACGGCCCCGCCGCGCGATCGGGACAGGAGGCTGGCGACCCCGACGGACGAGAGACCAATCGCCATGACCCACGTCCACGCGTACAGCTCGGAGCGGGCGGTGCGCCGACGCCTTCGTGCGCCGAACTGCAGGTAGAGCGCGCCCAGCATCATCGAGAAGCACATGTTGAGGTGCGCCGCGTAGTGGTTCCGGTTGATGAACGTGCCGCTCGCGATGTCTCCCAGACCGCGCTCATAGAGGCCGATGCGGTCGACCCCCGCGACACCCTGGAGAAGCCCGACCCCGGCCTCCAGGACGCCCAGCGCAACGAGGAGCGCCCAGAGCGCATGCCGGATCGCCTCGTGCCCAGCGAGCTGGCGCGCCTGCAGCAGCACCATCCATCCAACGGCCACGATCAGGTAGCCGAAGGCGCGGGCGGTGGGCTGGAGCGTCGCCGCGGTGAGCAGGGCGGCGCCGACGGCCCAGAGCGCTGCGGCCTCGGCCGGGGCCGGATCGGCCGGGTCGGCGAGTCGAAAGAGAACGAAGAGAGTGAGCGGTGCGAGGACGAGAAACGCACCGTAGAGAACGTGCTCCTGGGTCGCGCCGAACCGCAGCGTGGAGACCGCGAGGCACGCGCCCAGGATCGCGGTGCATGTGGCGCGCATCGAGAGGTCGGTCATGTCGAACGAGGTCGAGCCGTGTGGCGCTCGTCGGGTCGGTCAGACCTCGGGCTCGGACGACGGGCGTCCTCCCGCTTCGGTTCGGGGTCCGGGGTACGGACCACCGTACTGGTAGTACTCGAAGCTCTCGCTCGACGTCGCCCGGTCCACCTCGTTCATCAGCACGCCGAGCACGCGCCCGCCCACGCGCTGGATCTGCTCCGACGCGCGCCGCACGGCGCCCTTCGGCGTCTTGCCGGCCCGTGCGATGAAGATCACGCCGTCCACGTGCGGGGCCACGATGAGCGCGTCGCTCAGCTCCAGGCAGGGCGGGGTGTCGATCACGAGCTGCTTGAACTTCTCCGACAGCACGTTCAGACCCGCGGCGAGTCTCGACGACCCGAGCAGCTCGGTGGGGTTTGGTGCCGGGACACCAGCCGGTGCGACGAACAGGTTGTCGAAGCGCGTGCGGCGGATCTGGATGAGGTCGGAGTTCCCGGAGAGGTAGTTGCTGACGCCCTCGTCCTCCTCCCTCAGGCCAAACAGGGCCGCGAGGGAAGGCTTGCGCAGGTCGAGGTCGAGGAGCAGAGTCGGCGACTTGGCCTGCGACAGAGCAATCGCGATATTGGCGGCGGCGGTCGATTTGCCTTCGTTCGGGAGCGCCGAGGTCACCAGGAGCGTTTTCGGCGGATGGTCCGCGTGGGAAAGGAGGATCGACGTGCGCAGGGACCGGAAGGCCTCTGCGGCGCGCTCGTGCGTGGTCTCGGTCGGGCTGAAGGCGAGGAGCGGCTCCTGGGGTCCGTTCTGTCGGGCGGGCAGGAGCAGCTTGCGGTCGGGCTCGCCGAGAGACTTGATCTTGGGGACCATGCCGAGCGAGGGGAGCCCCACCAGCTCCTGGACCTCGTCGCTGTTGCGCAGGCTGTTGTCGAGTGCCTCGGTCGTGAAGGCGCCCGCAATGCCGAGGAGGAGCCCGATCGACAGCGCGAGCGCCAGCGACCGTGCGCGCTGTGGCGACGAAGCGAACCGGGGCACCGTGGCCTGGTCGACGATCTGGATGTTGCTCGACCGGAGACCCGTGGCGACGCCGGCCTCCTTGAGTCGCTGCAGCAGGCCTTCGTAGAGCTCCTTGTTGGTCTCCACCTCGCGCTGCAGGATGCGGTACTGAATGGAGTCTTCGTTGAGGCGATCCACCACGCCGCGCTGGCCGGCGATCGTGTTGGCGAGCCGCTCCCGCTGGTCGGCGGAGACCCGGTACTCGGCCTTGGCCGACTCCCGCAGGCGGTTCTCCTCACGGGCGATCTGCTGACGGAGCTGGTCGGACGTCAGTCGCAGCTCCTTCACCTCCGGCCACTCGGGGCCAAAACGGCCCGAGAGCGTGGCCATCTGCTGCTCCGCCTCGGACAGCCGCTGCTCGAGGTCGCGCAGCGCGGGAGTCTTGAGGATCTCCGGCAGACCGTTCTGCGCGAGCTCTGCCGCGCGGGCCCGCGCCTCCAGCTCGATCAGCTCCGTCTGGACCGTGGTCAGCTCGTCGCTCAGATCCGCGAGGCGTTTGCGCCCGAGACTCTCGCGCTCGTCGTAGTTGACGATGTTCTTGCTGCGGGCGTAGTCCAACAGCTCGGCCTCCGACTCTTCGACGCGGAGCTTGAGATCCTCCAGCTGGTCCTGGAGGAACTCGGTGGCGCGCGACGTCGCTTCGAACTTGCTCTCGAGATGCTGCTCGATGAACTCCTCGGCGAAGGCGTCGACCACCGTTGCCGAGAGCGCCGGATCGGGACACGTGAAGCTCACGTTCACCAGGCGGGTACTGCGGACGGGGCTCACGGCGAGCTCGGCGAGAAGCTGGTCGACGCGCGTCGCCTCGGAGACCTCGTCGCTTCCCGAGCTGCCCCCTCCGGCCAACCGACGCAGCAGGCCGCGGACCCATGCCGCGCCTTCGACGAGAACGCCGCGAGAGACCGTCTCGTCCCAGCGCTCGTCGTCCGTCATGTCGAGGCGACGTACCACGCGCTGCGCCAGGCTGCGCGTCTTCAGCTTCGCCGACTGAGTGGTCAGGTACTCGCCGCGGAGGAACTGCTGCGGCGTGCTGGCGACCTGCTGATAAGGCAGCACGTTGTCGCCTTCGGGGTCGATCTGCAGGGTTCCCGTCGACCGATACATGGGGGTCGTCGTGAACACCTGGAGAGCGGTGAGCGCCACCACCGTCACAAGGCAGGCGAGGACGATCCAACGGCGACGCACCAGGATGCCGATGTACTGGTGAAGGCTCGCCGGGCGGCCAAGGTTGGGCTCCATCGGAAGCGGTGGGCCCACCGGTGGGGGTGCTGCATGCACCTGCACAGGCCGATGCAGCTGCGGCACCTGCGGCGCTTCGTGGCTCTTCTGGTCGTCGTCGCCCATGACATGCTCGGCAGCCGATTGCTGGCGCTGCCAGTCTCGCTATCATGACGCAGCGGCCCGCTTGTTTTACAATGATGGATCTGTTTCCGAGAGGAGAGATCGAATGCCCACCAAGAGAACGATGTGCCTCGCTGCCGTCTGCGTCTCCCTGTGCCTCGGTTCTCCCCCCGCCGCGATCGCCCTGAGCTCGGCAAACTCCGGCCTCCTGGCATCGACCGTCGCCTTTGCGCTCGCGGACGGTGAGCGCGACGAGGTGCGGAGAAAGAAGAAGCCTCGGAAGGTCACGATCTGCCACATGCCGCGGCACAAGCCGAGCGTGAAGCGGACCATCCGGGTGGCACGTCGGTCCGTGCTGCGGGCGCACCTGCGCCATGGCGACACGTTGGGCCCGTGTAAGGGCAGCCCGTCGAAGCCGGACTAGGGGGCGACCACTCGCCGTCGGAGCTGCCCACGAACGACCAGGGAGACACCACGATGAGCACGACGCGTAGGACGGAGTCGAATCGGGGCCGCAGACTCGCGGCCCTTCTCGTGGTTGCGGCACTGCTGGCGCCGGCCGTCGGGGGCCAGGCTCCTTCGGGCACCCTGGTGCTGGAGTACCACCGGGTGTATCACCTTCTCGAAGATCGCGATCCGCTGCCGTTGCTTCGCATCTACGCGGACGGCCGCGTCCTCGTGCATCACCCGATCTACATGGCCAGGGCGGGCGACTACGAGCTGCAGTTGACCCAGGCCGAGCTCACGAATCTCTTCGACGTTCTCGAGGGGCAGGGCTTGAGGAGCTTCGATCCGATCCAGACGTCGCAAGACCGCGATGCAGCGGTCGCTGCCGATGCCGCACGCGGCACCCTCAGCACGGTGACGGACCGCTCGGAGACCGTGATCCGCATCCGCGGCCAGGTACAGGGGGGCGCGCTCCAGGCGAGTGCGGCCGACGCCTTCCAGGAGATCCGTTGGGACAACGTCGTGACCGATGCGGCGCGCTTTCCAGGAGTCGCGGGCGTGCAGTCGCTCAACCTGGCCGAGCAGCAGCTGCAGCAGATCGTGAACCGCGGCGACCTACAGAGGCTGCCCTAGGGCGCAGGGGGACACCATGCTCAATCTGCTCAAGAGCCACCGTTTCGCCTACGTTCTCGGCATCGCCGCCATCATGGTCGTGTCGATGGCCGGCACCGCGCGCCTGCTCAACTCCGGCGCCTACATCTTCGCCGGGGAGACCAACGGCGTCGATCTCGTCCTGCATCCGCAGGGTTACACGGGGTTTGGAGGCCAGCTCGACGTCGAGATCTGTCTCGACCCGGGGACGACGATCCCCATGGGGGCGACGTCGCTCAACGACGTGGTGAACTCCATCAGCAACAACGCCGCGATCTGGAACCAGCTGCAGCCCATCGTCGGCAACTCGCTGCTCGGTGCGGCGAACGACCTGGCTCCGGGTCAGCTCGACTTCGAGTCGGTCGCACTCCACGAAGTGGGGCACTGCCTGGGGCTCGCGCACGTCAACGCCGCGTCAGAGTCTGGCCTGCCGGGCAATGACGCGAACTACACGAAAGCCACCGATGGCGTTCTCGACGGCAACGACAACACGACGGCTGCCTTCAACCTCAACCCGGGCGCAGACGGTATCCGCGGTACGTCGGACGACATCCGCGGTGACGACACGAACCTGCACTGGTTCCGCATGGACACCAACGATCCGGGACAGCTTCCGCTGCCCGCGGTGATCGACAACACGACCTACGACCGCGATCAGTCCTCGCTGCCGGCAGGTCACACCTTCGCGGCGAACCTCGACCGCACGGCAGCTTCGGTCCTCGGGCATCCGAGCACCTCTCCGATCAATACGGAAGCCGTCATGCAGCAGGGGACGTTCAGCGACGAAGATCAGCGCCGGCTCACGGCAGACGGGGTCGCATCGATCCTCTTTGGCATGAGCGGCGTCGATGAGACGGCAGGAACAGCCGACGACTACACGATCAACGTGATCAACGGTGGAGTCTCGAGCTCGGCGTCTTGTGACGTGACGTTTCAGTTTCAGCCGAGCGCCAGCGTGGGACTCGCCTTCTGCCAGGTGGGCGGCGCCTTCATCGGCACCAACCATGCCCGCATCACCACCGCCATCATGCGCTTTGGCCACGACTTCAACTGGTACTTCAACCAGGGTCCGGCGTGCCGCCAGACGATCGACCTGACGACCGGGCTGTGGAAGCAGATTGCCCTCTCCTGCGAGCCACTCCTGGGCAGCGACACCGTGGCGGATGTGTTCGGAGATGACCTCACTGGCGTCTACGACGTCAACTGGGTCGTGTACGAGCGCGACGCTTTGAACGACACGTACGTCAAGCTGGGCCTGGCCGATCCCCTCCAGGTGGGCCGTGGCTACTGGATCAAGTCGAATCAGGCCAACCAGACCGTCAACATCGAGGGCAACTTCAACGCTGACGGCGACATTCCTCTGGACGAGGATGCGAACGGCCGCTCCAACATGGTCGGACACCGGTACTGGTACGACCTCGCGTGGGCCGACGTGCTCGTCGACGATGGCGGCGTCATCAAGACTCTTGCGCAGGTCGATCCAGGGGGTGCCTGCCAAGGTCCGAACCCGGTCGCCAACGGCTGCATCATGTCGCGCATCGCCCACAAGTGGAACGGCGCGGCGTATGAGGCCTTCGACGGCCAGACGCCGGGCGCTGAGGGAACGCTCGAGAACTTCGACGGCCTCTTCGTGAAGGCGTTCACGAGCGGAATCGAGCTGCGGATTCCAGATCAGCGGTCTC
The DNA here is from genome assembly GCA_965223385.1 of Candidatus Multivoraceae bacterium. Taxonomy (GTDB): domain Bacteria; phylum Acidobacteriota; class Thermoanaerobaculia; order Multivoradales; family Multivoraceae; genus JBCCLJ01. Next base: position 1,153,318 of record CBDCWR010000007.1, read on the forward strand.
TGCCGTCGGCGCCACACAGCGAACAGGTCGTCGGCGCGCCGCTCGCGGAGCAGTTTGCGGCGGCGCGAACGCCGCAGATCGAGGTTCAGGGCGCCTTGGGTGCCGGCCTCAGGGTCGCCGCGGAGAACGCCGAGACCGGCGGGACGCAGGCGATCGGTCCATGGTACGCACGCCTCACCGTTCAGTCCGGGAGTCTCAAAGACTCCGGCAACGTCATCGGCCAGCTGGCGACGGCAAGCAAGAGATACGACCAGCATGACCTCCCCGAGCTCGACCCCTTCGGGTCGGAGTACCTGAGCATCATCTTCCCCCACGACAACTGGAAAGAGCGCTCAGGCATCTACACGACCGACTTCCATCGGTACAACCCGAACAAGGGAGATCACTGGGACTTCCAGGTGCGCAGCCACGCCGCCGGTCTGAGTGCGACGGTCTCGTGGGATGGCCCCGCGAGCGTCCTGTATCGGACCTTCCTGGTCGATGTCGAGTCGGGGAAGAGGATTCGGGTCCGACCCGGTGGGAGCTACACCTTCACCACCGCGAGCACGCACCACAACTTCCGCTGGTACATGCTGAAGCCCAGGTAGCCGCTCGGTTCGCGGCCGTCTCAGTCTGGGGTGCGACTGCGACTCAGAGGTGCTCGAGCATCTGCCGCGCCGTCTCGGCGTTCGCGCCTTCGGGCTCGAGCTCGAGGTAGCGAGCAAATGCCGCTTTGGCGCCAGCCGCGTCGCCAGCGTTCGCGAGGCAGAGGCCCAGGAGGTAGTGCGCGCCGGCGTGATCGGGCCTCACGTTCAGGAGCTCGCGGAGAACCTGCGCGGAGTCGGCCGGGCGGTTCGCGTTGAAGAGCTCTTCGGCTTTGGCGAACAGCTGCGTCTCCACGACGCTCCCGTCGTGCTCCGCCAGTGCGGCGAGGGCGGCCCGTGCTCCGGCCTCGTCGCCGGCCTGCTCGAGCGCGTTGTAGCGCACGCGGAGTGCGCGCACGTCGGTGGGCTCGAGCTCGAGGACCTTCTGCGCTGAGGCTGCGGCCTCGGCGTACTGCCCGAGCTCGAGCTGAGCGCGGGCTGCGCCGTTGAGCGCCGGCACGAGCTCAGGCTCCAGCTCGAGCGCGGCCTCGAAGGAGCGCAGTGCCGCGGGCAGATCACCCACCGAAAGCGCCTCCACACCCTGGTTGTAGAGCAGCGCGGGGTCCTGGGCCAGCGCGCCGCTGCTCTTGAGGAGCGAGTCGGCCCGGCGGCGGAGCTCGTCGTCTTCCGTGGCCCGGGCGACGTCGTAGAGGATGAGCGCTGCTCGCGCGCTCTTCGGATCGAGACGCAAGAGCTCTTCCGCAGAGAGGCGCGCGGCCGTGTGATCCGCGCGTCGCAGGTGCAGGCCCGCCAGGGCGGAGTGGGTCGCCTGGAGGTCCGGGTCGAGCTCGATCGCCGCCAGGAAGGCGTCGAGAGCGCCGTCGAGATCGCCGGTGCGCAGCAGAGTCACACCCCGATTGTGCTGCTCCTCCGCAGGTGTGTTCGACAGAGTCGTCGTCGGTTGGTCCGTGCCGCTTGGTGCGGTCGTGGTCACCGTGGCGGCCGTGGTGAGCTCCAGCGTCAGACGGACGGTCTCACCGGGCGTCGGCTTGAAGATCGTCGTGACCGGGTCGAAGCCCTCGGCGCGCGCCTCGATCTCGTAGCGATAGGTGGCGTCGCGCAGCGCGAAGATCACGCGCCCCTTGCGCTTGCTCGTCTGAGTGCTCTCGAACTCGGGGCCGTCGAGCAGACGAACGGTGACCTCGACGCCTTCGACTCCAGTGCCGTCCGTCGAGACGACGTCGATCTGGAGGCGGCCGACCATCTGCGCGCTGGCCGCGGTGCTGAGGAGAAGCAGTGGGATCAAGAGCCGCGCTGCACGTGCAGGAGCGGCGAGGAGGCTGGACGAGGGCGTGGGGAGCAAGTGGCGCACGGGTCTCTCCGAGGTCGAGCGGGTTTGGGGGCAATTCGCAGACATCAGACAAAACGAAACGCGCGCCCGGCATATTGCCGGAGCGCGCGAAGGAAGCGGGCGGGAGATCCCGGGCCAGGTCGAGCCTGGCCCGGGGCCCCTGTCCGTCAGGCTAGAACCTGAAGCCGACCGAAACGCGGAAGGTCCGCGGGCGCTGGAGGTCGAGCTCGCCTTCGGGCTGGCCGAATGCGGGGTCTTTGGTCCAGTGCACACCCTCCGTCGGGGTCTCCGTGAAGGGGTTGAAGGTCGAGAGGCTCGAGCCGCCCGTCGTGCTGTCGTTGATTCGCGTGACGACCGAAAGGGCGCCATCTTCGTCGAAGATGTTCAGCACCTCCGGCTGCACGAAGATCTCGAATCCCCGGGCGACGCGGAAGGTGTAGTTGAGTGCCAGATCGGTCTGCGTGATGTCGTCGGTCTCGAAGGCATCACGCGCGGTGAAGTAGTAGTTGGCGTTCGTCGGCGGGGAGACGTACCCCGGGTTGTTGACGAACAGCGAGGGATCGACGGACCCGAGTGCGCCGTACGGCGTGCCGGAGTTGAAGCTCTGAAGCAACGACACCGTCAGGTTGTGCCGATCGCCGACGATCGCGTCGTAGATACCCCAAGCACGAAGCTTGTGGGTCTGATCCGAACCGAGGCGCCCGCTCGGGTTCCACTGCGGGTACGCCTTGTACTCCGGGTACTCGTTGGGGTCGACGCCGATCGGGCCGTTGGGGGCCGTCTCGCCGTTGATGTTGCCTTCGAGCTCGGAGAGTGCGTAGGCCGCCGACAGCGTGAGGCGGTCGAGCAGACGGTAGCGGGCGTTCACGTGAAGACCCGTGTACTCGCGCTCCAGGAAGTCGTTCCCGAAGTTGCCGATCTCCTTGAGGTCGAGCGGCACACCCTGCACGGGCACCTGACCCGTCTGCAGGTTGATGCGGTCGGAGTAGAAGTCCTCCCACTCGCGCCACACGAGATCGGCACGGACGACACCCTTGTTGCCAAGGCGCTTCGTCACGCCGAACGTCAGCTCGTCGGCCGACGGCGACTTGAGCGTATCGGGCACGATCTGGTTGCTCTCGGTGCCGGGGATGCTCAGGAACAGCGCACCTGGGATGGTGGCGATGTTCTCCGGGGCATCGGTGATCGGGTTGAACCCGGTGGTGTCGAGCCACCAGTTCATGACGATCTCGGTCGCTTCCGGCGTGCCGATGCAGTCGCCGCGCGCCAGGCAGCCGGCGTCGGTGTTGATCGGCGGTCCACCCCAGAAGAGGATTGCGCGTCCGATGGCGCCACCAGTGGAAGCGCTGTCGGCGATGTTGTTCGCAATCGCGGCCACGTAGGTGCCGGCACTCGCGTTGAAGAGCAGGTCGCCGTCACCCTTGACGTCGTAGCTCACAGACAGCCGCGGGCTGACCTTGGAGTCGTCGACGGTGGTTGCACCGCCGGCGTCCTGGCCGTCGTTCTCGTCGTAGCGCACGCCGATGTTGAAGGCCCACTTGTCGTTCAGCTGCCACCGGTCGTTCACGAAGAAGGAGTTCGTCGTGAAGTCGGTCGAGCGGACGCGGTCGAGGCCAAACACCGGCCAGGCCGCGACCCAGGAGCTGCCGTTCGGGTCCATCACGGGGAACACCTGTCCGGTGTTGTCGTCGATGAGGACCGTGTCGGCCGCCAGCCGGAAGTCGTTGCCCGCCTGGTGGTTCACGTCGAACGCCACGTCGTTGAACGTGTCGTAGCCGAACGTGATGTCGTGGGTGCCGACCCGGTCGGAGCTGAAGAAGTACGAGCCCTTGATGAGGAAGTTCTCGTTGTTCCGCTGCTCCGTCTCGCACTCGCCGCAGAACGGCGGGGCGCCAAACGTCGAGTCGTCGATGACGGTCTCCCAAGTGGCGCCAGTGATGATGTCGCGCGGGCCGCCGTTGCCGACGCCGTTGTCGAGGTTCCGCTCGGAGTACTGCGCCTCCACGAAGAAGTTCGATGAGAAGACGCCGTTGTAGTTGACCGCCATCAGATCGTTCGGGTCGGTGCGGTTGGAGAGAGCGCTGAGCTCGATCACGTCACCGAAGGTGTCACCCTGGGTCTCGTCGTCGATCTCGAAGTAGGAGGCGACGAGGTTGTGGCTCTGGGTCAGGTTGGCGGTGAGCTTGCCCTCGAGACGCTGCTGGTCGCGAACCTCCTGGTAGTTCAGGAAGGTACGAGGAGTCGTCTCGGTGCGGGTGCGCTCGAGATCACGAGCGGCGGCGAAGAACCACAGCTTGTCGGTGAGAATGCGACCGCCGAGGGTGGCCTCGTAGGTCTCGTTCACCTTGTCTTCCTGCGCGGTGGTGAAGCGCGTCGCCGACTCCCAGTCCTGGTTCGTGAGGTTCGAGCGCAGCGAGCCATGGAACTGGTTGCCGCCCGACTTGGTGAGCACGTTGACCGTGCCACCGGTGAACCGCCCGAACTCGGCGCTGACGCTGCCGGTGGAGACCGTGTGCTCCTGGATGGCGTCCTCGATGAAGAGATCGAGGGGCTGTCCGCGGAGGTTCTCGTTGATGACGACGCCGTTCACCGTGTAGAGGTTCTCGAACGACATCGAGCCCGAGATGCTGATGTTGCCCTGGCGCTCACCACTGCGGGTGGGGCCGGTGCGGTGCACGCCCGGGATCAGGTCGACTGCCTGCGTGATGTTGCGGGCCACGGCGAGCTTCTCGAGGTCGCTCTGTCCGATCGTGGTCGTGACCGAGCCGGCGGAAGTGACCGTCTCGAGGTTACCCGTGACGACGATCTCTTCGGTGACGTCCGAGACGCGCATGGCGACGTCGTCGATGCGGACGTTCTGCCCGGCGTTCACGCGCACTTCCTTGAGAGCCGTGCTGAAGCCCTCGAGGGTGTACGAGAACTCGTACAGACCTGCCGGCAGGAAGCCGAACTTGTAGGATCCGTTGCCGTCCGTGATGGTCGTGCGGGAGCCCTGAACAGACTCCGACTCCGCCGTCACGGTGATGCCCGGAAGCGGATCGCCTGAGTCGTCGGTCACTTGGCCCGTGATGGTGCCCGTGGGCACCTGGGCGAACGCGCTGCCGACGAGGGCGAGTGCGAGAACGAGCGCCAGTGCAGGCGCAGACCAGACGGCGCGCTTCGGCCGCTGGGATTGGGTTCGTAGCATTCGACTGAACTCCTCCAGTAGTTGCCTCGTCCCGCGAAATGCACCGGACACAACAGAGGTCCGACCGAGCGGGAACAGAGTGCTTTCGCCGGGGTTGGAGCAAGTGACGGACCCATCGCAGATCGCGGATGGCCCTGGGACGAGGGACGGATCGTGGCGTATGGTGGGTCGAGCCGCGCGTTTCGACGGGCGAAAGGTCCTTCTCGGTTGGCGATCCGCATCGGATGAGGTGGTGCAGGTGGGCGTCGCGCGGGACGGACTGCGTCGGTGCAGGGGTGCACTGGTCGTGCTTCGGAGCCGGCGGCGTGCTTCGGTCCGGGCCTTTGAACGACCACAATCAACGAAGTGGATCGGGGTGCGATTGGGCCCCAGGGGAGGGCCGTGAAATCGCGGTTCGCAACGCCCTCGGCGCGACTGAAGTCAGATTTGCGGCGGACGGAATGCTCCTCGCGTAGCTCTTGCTTGAACGACGCACGGCGCCATGGAACTTCGCTCTCTCAAGCTTCTGCACGGCGTTTTGCCGCGCGCGGGTCGCCCTGGGGCCGGTTTGCACGCGTGCGCCCGCAGGCGAGCCCTGCGTGCTGCGCCCGCGCTGACGATGGGCCTGGCTCTGATCTGGTTGGGGTGTGCGGTCAGCTCGGAAGCAGAGTCGATGGTTGACGGAGGGTCGGCAGACGAGGCCGTCGCGGTCTCGAGCGAAGAGCTCGGCGTTCTCCTCTCCGACCGGGCGGAGAGCTCTGGGCTCGTGCACGCCCACCGCCGCGGCGGCGACGGCGCGTTCCACATGTTCGAGATTCTCGGGAGCGGTGTCGCCCTCCTCGATCACGATCTCGACGGCGACGTGGACGTGCTGCTCGTCGAAGGTGCGGCCGGAAGCGCGCCGGCGCGTCTGTTTCGAAACGAGCACTCCGGAGCCGGCGAGCTATCGTTCGTCGAGGCGACGGGTGACGCGGGGCTCGAGGCCGTCTCTGGCGGGAGCGACGCGAGCCACGGCATGGGAGCGGTGCGTGGTGACATCGATCGCGACGGCTGGCCGGACGTCTTTCTCTTCGGCTACGACTACAGCCTGCTCCTGCGCAACGCCGCGGGTCGCTTCGAAGACGTCGCGGTGCCGGAGCTGGCGGAGACTCGTTTCACGACGGCCGCGACCTTCCTCGACTTCGATCGCGACGGCTGGCTCGACCTCTTCGTCGGCAACTACGTCGACTATCCCATCGCCTCGGCCCCACCCTGCAGCGATGTGCGGGGCGCGCGCGACTACTGCGGCCCGGGCCGCTTCCAGTTCCTGGCGGATCGTCTGCTGCGCAATCGTGGCGACGGCACGTTCGAGGACGTTTCGGAGGCCTCGGGGATCGGATCGGTGGCGCTGCCGACCCTGGGCGTGGTGGCCTTCGATCACGACCGGGACGGTTGGACCGATCTCTACGTCGCGAACGACGCGCAGCCCAACCTGTTGTGGCGTAATCGTGGTGACGGCACGTTCGAGGACATCGCGCTCCTCACCGGCAGCGCGCTGGCGGCCGACGGTCGAGCCGAGGCGAGCATGGGTGTGGACGCAGCCGACGTCGACGGGGACGGCCACCTCGACCTGTTCGCCACGCATCTCGGGCGCGAGACGAACACGCTTTATCTCCGCCGTCGCGACGGTGGCTACGACGACCGCTCCACGGCGTCTGGTGTCGGCGCCCCGAGCCTGCCTTTCACCGGTTTCGGCACGGTCTTCGCCGACTTCGACCTCGACGGACAGCTCGACGTCTTCGTGGCGAACGGCGCCATCGCGCGGCTGCCCGAGCTGGTGCGGCGGGGCGACTCGGATCCCTATCACCAGCCGAACCTCGTCCTCCGCGGCCAGCGGGGCTCGTTCGTCGACGCCAGCGCGAGCTGGCTCGACCCCGTGTCTCGGGTGAGCCGGGGCGTGGCGACGGCCGATCTCGACAACGACGGAGACGCGGATCTCGTCGTCACCAACAACGGCGGTCCGACAGAGGTCCTGCTGAACGCGTCCCGGCCGGGTGACGGGTGGATCGGCGTGCGACCTGTCCGCGCCGTTTCGGTCGGCGATTCCCCGACGCATCACGTCGAGGCCCCGGGGGCGCTCGTGGCTCTGCTCTCCGAAGAGGGGCCGGTTCGCTGGCGCCGGAGTCGTGCCGCATCGAGCTACGCGTCCGCGTCGGACGGCCGGGTCGTGATCTCGACGCGAGGCCTGCCCTCCGTGGCCGGGGTGCGCGTGCGTTGGCCGGATGGTCTGGAAGAGGACTTTCCAGACGTTGCGGCCGGCCGCTACACGACCGTGGTTCGCGGCGCGGGCAGCCGCGCGGCGGGAGCGGTCACGCCTGAGGGAGGAGCGCCGTGAAGCGCGGCCTCTCGCTCGCCGTCAGTCTGTCTCTCGTGGCGTGTGCGTCGCCGTCGGAGCGGCAGGCGATCCCCGAAGCGGAGCCCGCCGCCCCCGTCTCCACCGAGGCCGATGAATCGGAGGTCTTGTTCGACGAGGTGGCGGCCGCGCTCGGCCTCGACTTCGTGCACGAGAACGGCGCCGATGGCTCGTTTCACATGGCCGAGATCAGCGGCAGTGGCGTCGCCCTCTTCGATGCGGATCAGGACGGCGATCTCGACGTCTACTTCGTGCAGGGCGGCAGCCTCCAACAGGGAGGGGGCGACCGCCTCTATCGCAACGACCTCGATCCGGAGAAGGGCTCGACGTCGCTGGCTTTCACCGACGTCACCGCGCAGGCGGGCACGCTGGGCAGCGGCTACGGCATGGGTGTCGCCGTGGGTGACGTCGACGAAGACGGTCGCTCCGACCTCTTCGTCACGGGCCTGCACCGCACCCAGCTCCTGCGCAACCTGGGAGGTCGCTTCGAAGACGTCACGGAGCGGGCCGGAGCCCTGGTGGAGGGGTGGACGGTGCCGGCCACCTTCGCCGACCTCGACGGCGACGGTCTGCTCGATCTCTTCGTTGGACGGTACGTCCGCTACCCGCCTTCGACTCCGGTGTGCAGGGACTTCGCGGGAGCCGCCGACTACTGTGGTCCGGAGCAGTTCGAGGCGGTCGCGGACGCGCTCTTCCTGGGCGTCGGCCAGGGGCGTTTCGTGGACGGCTCGCGCCGTCTCGAAGGTGCGGTTGCCGGGCCGGCGCTGGGCGTGGTGGCGGCTCCACTCGACGAGCGTCCGGGCCCCGATCTGTACGTTGCACACGACGGCGCCGCCAACCACCTCTGGGCGGTGGAGCGCGGCGCGGAGCTGGCGATCCACGAGGAGGCACTCGCGCTCGGCGGCTCGGTGAACGCGATGGGTCAGACCGAGGCGAGCATGGGCGTCGACGCAGGCGACGTGGACGGTGACGGCGATCTCGATCTGTTCATGACCCACCTGGTGAGCGAGACCAACACGCTGTTTCGCAACGACGGATCCCGCGGCTTCGCCGACATCACGAACGCCTCCGGCCTCGGTCAGCCGAGTCGCCTGCACACGTCGTTCGGCGTGGTGTGGCTCGACGTCGACCACGATGGCTGGCTCGACCTCTTCGTGGCCAACGGGGCGGTGCGCCGCATCGAAGAGCTCGCACGCAAGGCGGATCCGAACCCCTTCCACGAGCCGAACCAGCTCTTCCTGAGCAACCAGGGCCGCACGTTTCGCGAGGTGCGGGGTGCGCTCGGCGGCGAGCGCTCCGAGGTGTCGCGGGGAGTTGCCGTGGGCGACCTCGACCACGACGGTGATCTCGATCTCGTCGTTGCGAACAACGATGGCCCGGCGCGCCTCCTCCTGCGGCGCGGGAGCCCCGAGCTGTGGTGGGGCGTCGAGCTGGCGGGCGATCGGCAAAAGGCGGCGCTCCCGGTTCCGGGCCACGGGGCCACCGTGGAGCTTCTCGTCGGGGGCGGCAGCTGGCTCCGACGGGTGCGTGTCGACGGCAGCTACGGCTCAGCCAGCGACCCCCGCGTGGTCGTCTCGCTGCCTCCTTCGGTGCCAAGAGGCCCCGGCCGGGTGCGCGTGCGGTGGGCCGACGGCTTGGCGGAGGAGTTCCGCGACGTTCCCGCGGGTGCCTATTCGCGTCTCGTTCGCGGTGCGGGCGAGCGACTCGAGGCCGAGCGGACGGCCGGGTCGGGCCGTGGCCCGGATGGAGAGACGCCGTGACGTCGGTCTCCCGCCCCCTGTGCGGTGCCTTTGCGGTGCTGCTCGCCGTCGTGCTCCTGGTGGCGGCCTGCGCCAGCCCCGAGGAGGAGGCGGCACCGCTCAACCTCACGCCCGTTCCGTGGCCGGACCTGAGCGCTGCCGACACGGCAGTGCAGGAGCAGGTGGCCGCACAGCGCGCGCAGGCGGAAGCGCTGGTTGCCGCGGCGCGGACGCCGCCGGAGCGGCAGGCCGCGGCACAGGCCGTCGCGGAGGCTGGTCTTCTTCTGATGACCTACGAGTTCATGGACGCGGCAGGCGGCTGCTTCGCGCAAGCGGTGGCGCTCGCTCCGGACGACTTCCGATGGACGTATCTCGAGGGTTACCTGCACGGCATGCTGGGGCGTTCCGACCTATCGGCAGAACAGCTGCGGCGCGCACACGCTCTGGCTCCACACGATCTTCCCGTGCGCGTGCGGCTCGCCGAGGCCGAGCTCGCGGTGGGCCGCCCGGACGAGGCGCGACGGCTCTTCGAGGGTGCGGTAAAAGAGGCTCCCGAGCTCGCGCGGGCATGGGCCGGACTCGGTCAGCTGGCGCTCGACGCAGGCGACGACGCGGGCGCCGCGGAGCTCTACGGTCGCGCGTTGAAGCTCGAGCCTGCTGCGAACTCACTGCACTACACGCTCAGTCAGATCTACCGGAGGCTCGGCGATCCGGAGCGCGCTTCGTTCCACCTGGCGCGGCGTGGAGACATTCAGGTGCCGCTCGCCGATCCGCTGCTCGATCGCGTGAGCGCGATGGGCCGGAGCGAGTCGTTCTTCATGACGCAGGCATCCCAGGCGATGAACAACCAGCGGTACGACATCGCGGCCGAGTCGTACCGCAAGGCGCTGGAGCTGGCCCCGGGTAGCTACGGAGCCTCCCGGGGCCTCGCCTTCAGCCTGGCGCAGCTCGGCGACCCCGAAGGCGCGCGCCGCGTTCTCGAGCGAGCGCTCGCCTCGGGAAGTCGAAACGAGCCGGGCGACGCGGACCAGCGTGCCGACATTCACCGACGCCTCGGCGAGAGCTTCGTGCTCGAGGGGCAGGACGAGCCGGCCATTCGCGCGTTCGAGGCCGGGCTCGAGGAGTCTCCGCAGCGCGCCGACCTCCGGCAGCTGCTCGGGAACGCGCTTGCCCGTGAGGAGCGCTTCCAGGAGGCCGTCGCACAGTACGACTTCGTGCTGCGGGGCCTGCCGCAGAGCGCGCCGACCCGCGCGCGTCGAGGCGCCGCGAAGCTGCGGCTGGGAGACGTCGACGGGGCGCTCGCCGACCTGCGCCAGGCCGCCGCGGACGCTCCCGAGGACGACGCGATCCGGCAGCAGCTGGCCGTTGCCCTGCGAAGTGTCGGTCGAGCCGGCGAAGCGGACCGGGTGGCGGCCCAGGCAGGCCCGGCTGGGGCGGGGGACCTCGAGCCGGCACGCACCGCGCTCGCCCGTGGCGACTTCCGCGCGGCGGAGGAGAGCCTCGCCCAGATCCTCGAGAAGAGCCCCGACCACCCCGAGGCGCTGCTTCTGCACGCTTCGACCCTCGGTCAGCTCGGTCGCTTCGATGCCTCGGCCGAGCGTTTTCGCGCCGTCTTGCGCACCGATCCTCGCAATCAGCAGGCGTGGTTCGGGGAGCTGACCGCGCTCCTTCTCGCCGAGCGGTTCAGCGAGGCCCGCGAGCGCATGCGCGAGGCCCTCGAGCTTTATCCGCGCGACGCGGCCCTGGCCCACGCTCTCGCACGCCTCCTCGTGAGTAGCCCGGTGCCGGGCGACCGCAACGGCGCCCTGGCGCTCCAGATGATCGAACGGGTGCTCGCCTTCGCGCCGGGTGGCGAGGCGCGCCAGACCTACGCCATGGCGCTCGCGGAGATGGGCCGGTTCGACGATGCCGTCGCCGCGCAGCGCGCTGCGTCGCAGGGTGCGGGTGGCCAGGCGGAAGACCGGCTGCGGTCGTACGAGGCGGGGAGCCCGTGGGTGGCGCGCAGCCCGACGGAGGTCGTGGAGGTGCTGCATGCGGCGCGCCCTGGGCAGCGCTAGCAGCCCGTGGTGGAACTCCCGTGCGTCTGAGTTCGCACGCCGTGGGCCCAGATGTGGTGCGTCGTGCGCGAAGGCGATGCGGTGCCCATCGTCGAGAGCGCGAGGTGCCGCAGATGGGCCCACGCCGAGCAAACCCAAAGGGCGCGGGGGTTTGGGCGCCCTGCCCACACGCGCCCTCATCGACGATGGCACCGCATCGACTCTTCGGTCGCATGCGAGCAGGATCGCCCAGATCCCCGCGCTCAGACGCACGGGAGTTCCACCACGGGCTGCTAGCCCCCACGTGGGGATCGTCGGGCGAGCTCGTGGTGCGCTCGGGCTCTGTGTACTTGGTCTCGCTGGAGCAGGGCTCCTCCCTGCACAGGCTGCAGACGATGACACCGAAGGGCCCTGGTTCCGCGACATCGCATCCGAGGCCGGGGTGGAGTTCGAGTACTTCACCGGCATGACCGGCGACTACCTCATGCCCGAGATCGTGGGAGGAGGCGTCGCGATCGTCGACGTCGATCGCGACGGCGATCTCGACCTCTTCTTCGTGCAGGGCGCGCAGCTGCGTGGCGAGCCGCGGGATCTGCTGCGGCCCCAGTCGCTGCCGCCGAGGGACCGGCTCTATCTCAACCAGCTCGCCGAGACGGGCACGCTGCGCTTCGTCGATGCAACCGAGGCGAGCGGCATTTTTGGCGACGGCTACGGTATCGGAGTGACTTCGGGAGACGTCGACGGGGACGGCCTGCCCGATCTCTACGTCACGGAGCTCGGTGGCAATCGCCTGTGGCGCAACCTCGGCGGAGGCCGCTTCGAAGACTGGACGGAGAGGTCCGGTGTCCAGGACGAACGCTGGAGCGTTCCCGCGGTCTTCTTCGACTACGACGGAGACGAGGTCCTCGATCTGTACGTCGGCAACTACGTGCACTACGAGCCCGCGCGCGACAAGACCTGCCGCACCGCCACAGGCGTACGCGACTACTGCGGGCCCTTCAGCTACGAGCCCGCCGGCGACCGCCTGCTGCGCGGGCGTGGTGACGGCACCTTCGAAGACGTGACAGAGGCTGCGGGCCTCGGGCTCGAAGGCAGCACCCTCGGCGCCGTGGCCTTCGACGCCGATGGCGATCTCGACCTCGATCTCTACGTCGCCAACGACGGCATGGCGAACCACCTGTGGATCAACCAGGGGGACGGGACCTTCCTCGAAGAGGCCTCGTTTGCCGGCGTTGCGCTCAACCACCTGGGCCGGGTGGAGGCTGGCATGGGAGTTGTCGCCGCCGACCTCGATCGCGACGGTGTGCAGGACCTCTTTCTCACCCACCTGGAGGGTGAAAGCCACACGTACTACCGCGGGGCCCCGGGCGCGGTGTTCGAAGACCGCACCCGTGCGGCGGGGTTGGAGGTGCCAACGCGCCCGTTCACGGGCTTCGGCGTGGTGACTGTGGATCTCGAGCACGACGGTTGGCTCGATCTCGTCGCGGTGCACGGCGCCGTGCACGTTCCGGCTGGAGCGGATGCTTCGGACGTGTTCCCTCTGGCGCAGCGCAACGTCGCGTTCCGCGGCGCGGCAGGCCGCTTCGAGGAGGTGCCACCCTCTCGGCTGGGGCCCGCGTTCGCGCACCAGCGGGTGAGTCGTGGGCTCGCCGCAGGCGACCTCGACGGAGACGGAGCCCTCGACCTGGTGGTGGTGAACGCGGAGAGTCGGGCCGAGATCCTCCTCGCGCAGCCCCGGAGCGACGCACGCTGGGTGGGCGTCGACCTTGGCGGTGACGTCTCGCACGCGGCCGAGGTCCGGCTGTCGACGGCCCGGTCCGTTCTCGACCACGCAGTCAATCCTGGCGGAAGCTACGCGTCCTTCAGCGATCCCCGGATCCTGGTCGGGCTCGGGGAGGACGCGGCGGAGCGGGTGCAGGTGGACGTGCGCTGGCGCTCGGGCACCGTCGAGAGCTGGGACGTTCCGGCCCGAGCGACGACGCGCCTGAAGCGAGGCACGGGCCGCGCGGGTCGCGGTCCGTGGCAGCACACGCGGCGTGTTCCCCGGCCTGGCGATGTGGCCCCACCGGAACGGACCCTGGCGGCAGTGCCCGGCTCTCCCGAGGAGACCGAGGCGGCACGGCCTGGAGACGAAGAGCTGGTGCAGCAGGTGGCTGCGCTTCCGAGCCCGAGCCTCGGTGGTGCCGAGCCCGCCGTAAGGGAGCAGCTTCTGGAGGTCACCCGTCGCCTTCGTGCCGAGCTCGAGCGGTCGCCATTGGAGCGGCAGGCGGTCCTCGACCTCGTCTGGGAGCGGGCCTCGCTCCACGTCGCCTACTCGCACCACGAGGAGGCGCAGGCGGCTCTCGCGTGGCTCGCGGACCAGGAGCCCGGGCGCGCCGAAGTGCACTACCTCCTGGGCTTCTCGCTTCATGAAGTGGGGCAGTCGGCGCGCGCCGAAGCGCCGCTCGAGCGCGCCGCGGCGCTCCCAGGCGTGCCTGCCGCCGCGCCGCTCCGCTTGGGCCGCGTGCGGCTCGAGCTGGGGCGCCCGGAGGAGGCCGTCCGGGCGTTTCGTCAGGCTCTCGACCTCGATGGCACGTGCGCGGCTGCACGCTACGGCGTGGCGGTGGAGCGCCTCGAAGCGGGGGATGTGGGTGCCGCGGTGCTGGAGCTCGAGCGTGCTCTCGAGCTGCGCCCAGGTCTCGCGCAGGCGCAGTACGCCCTCGGGATGGCTCTGCGGCGGCTGGGGCGCGAGACCGAGGCGCGGCAGCTGCTCGAGAAGGTGATGGACACCGACACGTCGAGCTCGATGGCCTGGTGGGGCTGCGAAGATCCCGTGCTCGCCGAAGTGCGCGGCCGTGCCGTCGGGTCGGGTGTCCACCTTCTGCGAGCCACCTTGGCGCGCGCTCGCGGAGATCTCGAGGTGGAGCTCGACGAGCTCGCGGGTGCGGTGGCTGCGCGGCCGGACGATGCGGGCCTGCGGGCGAGCCATGGCGCGCGGCTCCTGCAGGTAGGCCGCGCCGCGGCGGCAGCCGAGGAGTTTGCGGCCGCGGCCGCGTTGGAGCCCGGGAACGCAACCCATCCCTTCGACCGCGGCGAAGCCCTCCGCTCTGCCGGGCGCCTTGCCGAGGCAGACGCCGCCTACCGCAAAGCCTGGGGGCTCGATCCCACCCTCGCCGTTGCGGCGGAGCGAATCGGCGGGCTGGCGTTTGCGCAGCGCCGTTTCGACGAAGCGGCCTCGCTATTGGAAGAGGCGGTGCGGCTCCGCCCCGATCGGGCCAGCGCGCGTCTGCCGCTGGCGCTGGCCCTCGTGCAGCTGAGGCGCAACGCAGATGCGGTGCGCGAGCTCGATCTCGCGTTGCAGGGGGTCCTCGAGGTCTCACCGGAAGAACGTCTGCGTCTGGTGGAGATGCTCCTGGTGCTGGGCGGCGTCGATCAGTCACTCCGGCACTTCGCGCCCTACCTCGAAGACGAGTCGGAGCCCGCCTTCTCCGCCCGGGCCCACTACTGGGTGGGCTCCGTGTGGCTCGGCCGGGGAGAGCGCCAGCGTGCGCGGGGGCTGCTCGAGCGGGCCCTGGCCCTCGACCCGCAGCTGGAGCCGGCGCGCGCGATGCTGGAGCAGGCCCAGTAGCCGCCGAATCGTGTGACTCCTGGGGGAGGGGCGGGTCCAAGCCCCTGAACGCAACGACAACTCTGCGCGAAGGAGCCCCCATGGAACTTCTCCCTCTCCTGATTCAGCTCATCTCCGGTGCCGTCGGCGGAAACGTCGCGGGTGCCGTCCTCAAAGACTCGTCCCTCGGCACGCTCGGCAACTCGGTCGCCGGAATTCTCGGCGGAGGCATCGGCGGGCAGCTGCTCGGCCTGCTCGGACTCGCCACCAGCAGCGGCATGGACCTCTCCGGAATCGTCGGCAGCATCGCCAGCGGTGGCGTTGGTGGCGGGGTGCTGATGGCCGTTCTGGGCCTCATTCGCAAAGCCATGGCCAAGTAGGCCGAGCGCCCGCATCGCGGCGGCGCGTACCGTCGAAGACGGATTGTCGATTCGCCGGGCGGTCGTTCGTCAGGAGAGTGAACCCACAACGACGAGGAGACTCTCATGGCGAACTACCTTCTGGTGTACCACGGCGGCGGCGAAGGCCTTCCGGAGACGGAAGAGGGGATGGCGGAGCTCATGGCCGCTTGGCAGGGCTGGTTCGGGGCCCTCGGCGACGCGGTGGTCGACGGCGGCAACCCGGTGGGGCCGTCGCACACCCTGACGACGGCCGGCGCGAGCGAAGGCGGCGGCGCCAACCCGGCGACCGGCTACTCGATCATCTCGGCCAGCTCGATGGACGACGCGCTCGAGAAGTCGAAAGGTTGCCCGGTCCTCGCCGGCGGCGGCTCCATCGAGGTCTGCCAAATCGTCCCGGTTGGCTGAGGTTGGCTTGCGTGCTGAATAGCACGCGCCAACCTCTCGTCACTTGGCTCCGGCCGCTCGCGGCCTGCGCGCTCCAAGCGCCCTGCGGGCGCGTCGCTTGCCGGAGGGCCCGCTCCGACTGGTCGCCCTTGAGCGAATGTGCTTCGAATCGTGAGCCCGCTGTGCTTGCGCGTCGCCTCCGAAGCGACGCGCAGCGCAGCTGCGCATGGAGCGGTCGGCGAGTGACAGGGCGAGCGGAGGCTTGATACTCATCAAGCCGAGCACGCCGGATGCTCCGACGCGACCACCCCGCCTCAGCCGTTCGTGGGCGCTTCGCCTCCGGTCAGGGCGTCGACGCTGAGGCGATGGATCTCGGCGGCGCGCTCCGCCGACTCGGCGATGCTCACCGTACCGAGCTTGCCGAACTCCGACGTGGCTCCCATGAGATGAAGGAAGAGCCCCACCTGGCGTGAGCCGTGGTAGAGCAGGTCGCGCTCCACGGCCACGTCGAAGAGGTCGAGCGGAGTGAGGCCCTGGAGGTGTGGGCTGCGCACGTTGTCGGACGCGTAGTAGTAGCGCGGATTGCCCGACGGCGTGAAGAACAGGCCGGTCTCCTCGTCGTAGGCGCCGTCCGTGAGGAACTGCAGCATCAGGAAGGGGTGTGTGGTGCCGCCCTTGCGCAGGTTGATCTCGATGGCCACGTGGCGCCAGCCGTCACCCTCCGGCACCGAGATGAAGTCGACGGCGAATCTCCCGACCACGCCCTTGGGCGCGAGGCACTCACCGACCCGCCTTCCCGCCTCCTGGATCTCCAGCCGGTAGGGCTCGACTGCGGGGAAGGTGCAGCCGCTGAACTCCTGGCCGTTCGGGCCGGCGAGCACCTGGTCGTGTGTGGAGACCACCTCGACCCGACCGTGCGGGTCGATGCGCATCTGCGCCGAGGGAGAGCGCTTGTTCGTGCCCGGCACGAACTCCTCCACGATGCCTTCCATCTCGCCCAGCTTGGCGAAGTAGGTCTCGAAGGTCTCGTTGGGATCGTCGTAGCTGAGGGTCGTCTCGAGAGCCCGGCGCGCCGAAGCTCGATCGAGAGACTCGGGGAACGTGAACACCGCGTTGCCGGCACCCGAGAAGCCCTCGTTGTGCTTGACCACGGCCTTGTGCACTCCGGGGCGCCGCGCGCCGAGCTCGACGAGCGCGTCCACGACGTCGTCCACGTCGCGGAGGTCTTCGCTACCCTCCGGCAGGTCGAGACCCGCTTCCCGGAAGATCTTGCGGCTCCCCGACTTCGAGCCCCACGAGGCGAGATCCGGGTCGCAGCCGTAGATCGGCAGGGAGAGCTCCACGGCCAGCCGCCGCTCGAGTGGGGTCACGGTGAAGCAGCTGAGGTGGGCCTGCGACGCGTCGCCGACCGCCTCACGGACGCGCTCGAGGAGGCGAGGGCGCTCGAGCAGCTTCGCGGTGAGCGGCCGGTGCGAGCCGTCGTGGCAGCTGATCAGCGTGAGCCGTCGACGCGCGTGGGCGCTTGGGATGCCCGGCAGCAGATGGAGGTAGTAGTCGACGATCTCCTCCGGGATCGGCAGGCTGCTCAGGTAGACCACGCGGGTGTGCGGGAGCCGCAGCAGGAGCAGCATGCACAACATCCGCTCTTCGTAGTGCGGAACGCCGAGCACCTTCTGCAGGGTGTCCTCGTCCATGGAGAGGCTCGGCAGAACGACCACCGTCCGCGGTGCGGCGCGATCCGGAAACTGCGTCTCGAACAGTGGCGCGAGCTTCTTCTGCAGCGCAGCGAACTTCGCACGCTCGGCGTCGGCGAGCTCCGGATCTCCGAACATGTGGTCAGCCTGCAGCTCGCGGGAGCAGGCGTCTATCGGGACAAGTACCGATGTGTGTCATCGCCCAGTGCGCGCCTCAGTGCGTGCGCTCCACCCACCAGCCGCGGGGCCCCGGGCGGAATCCGAGCACGCCCGACGGTGACGTCGTCACGCCGCGCATGCGTCGGTTGAAGCCCCAGGTCGTGGAGTAGTTCCACAGGAAGAGCACCGCCTGGTCGTCGAAGATCGTCTTCTGCATCTGGCGCAGCAGCGCAGCACGCTTCTCGCGGTCGAGCTCCATGGCCGAGGAGTCGAACAGCCCGTCGACCGCTTCGCTGCTGTAGCTGTGAAAGTTGCGCCCCTGCGTGATGGCGTCGGTGTGGAAGTGGTTGCGCCAGATGTCCGGATAGGCGAACACCTGGTACGTGCCCACGTGCGCCTGGAACTCGTGCTGAATCAGGCTCTGCAGGTGGGTCGCGTTCTCCCGCACCTGCGTCTCGAAGGTGATGCCGAGGCGGCGGAGCGCGTCCCGGAAGATGTCGACCATGCGCAGCGCGTCCACGAAGCTCTGCGGGAGGACCATCGTGAAGTGGAAGCGGACACGCTCGCCGTCGATCTCCTTGTACCGGAAGCCGTCCTCCTCGTCGAGGAGCCACCCGGCCTCGTCGAGCAGCTCGGCGGAGCGCTCCAGGTCGTACTCGATCGGCAGCACGTCCGGATTGTGCGCCCAGTGCGTGGAGTCGAAGATGCCGTTGGACGGCAGGTAGAGGTTCCAGGTGACGTTGCTGAGCGTGCGCTCGCGGTCGTAGGCGTGCGCCATGGCCCGGCGCACCCGCACGTCGCCGAAGAAGGGATTGCTGCCGTCCAGATTCCAACCGATGTAGCCCTGCATCCAGCGCGGGGTCCAGACCTTCGCACCGACCTCGCGAAAGTCGTCGGAGTTGGTCTGGCTGCCGTGCTGCTGCACGGTGAGCCAGATGTCGTCGAGCTTGCCCGCGCGGAACTGGAGGAGGGCGCTGTTGCGGTCGGGCTGGCTGGTGATGGCCTGGCGGAAGATTGGCGGCTTGGCCGAGGGGTAGTCCTCCCAGCGCTCCACGATCACGCGGTCGCCGACGATCCAGTCGACCAGGCGGTACGCCCCGTTGCCGATACCGAGCTCGCGCATGTAGCGGTTGTAGTACGTGCTCGCGCGCATGGACGGGTCTTTGGCGCGCTCCTCCGGCACGTCGAGGAGGTGCTTCGGCACGATCGGGAAGTAGAGGTTGTCGACCCGCAGTGCGCTCACGCGTCGGTGCACGATGTCGAATGTGCGGTCGTCGAGGATGCGCACGTCCTCGATCTCCATCACCTTGTACTTCCAGTCGATCGCCGGCACGTTCTCGTCGGCGATCGCCTCGTAGGAGAAGCGCACGTCGTGCGACGTGAACGGAGCCCCGTCGTGCCAGGTGAGGCCTTCGTTGAGGCGGACGCGGTGCATCAGCCCGCCTTCGAGCTCCTCGACGCTCTGCACGAGGTTCGCGTTCCACTCGCCGTCGAGATTGCGGTCGCGGTGCACGAGCGGGTCGAAGAGCAGCTGGAAGAGGTAGTTGTCGGCCCACGTCCGGCCAAAGAGTGGATTGAGGGTGGTCGGCCGGTCGAGGGCGTACCGCACGACCGTCGCCTCGGTGTCCACGCGCTCCGGCTCGTGTTCGGGCACGGGCTCGAACAGCCACTCCGGGTTGACACCCGGGTCGGTCGCCGGGTCGTAGGCTCGGCGGCCGAAGTCCTGCCCGGTGGGGTCGACCCCGCAGGCGAGGAGGGCGAGGCAGAGCCCGGCTCCGATGAAGCGCGGCCGGAGGGTGTGATCCGCGCAGCTCTCGCCGACACCGCGGAAACTCGGTGTCCTCGCGATGCGTCGACCCCGTGATCTGCGAGGGGCTGCGCTCAAGGAGTTTCGACCTCGAGCTCCAGAACGTTCTCTCCGGGCTCGATGGTGACGATCCCCGCGGCCCAGCTCTCGGCATCGTCGGTGCTGTAGCTGCCGTCGCGCTTCTCGGTGAAGTCCTTCGACACGCGGTGCACGGTCGCCCGGTAGCGGCCCACGGTCGGGCCGTCCTCTGCAGGAATCTCGAAGCGACCCCCGGCGTCCCATCCCATGTAGCTGACGGCGGCCGGCAGCGTGGGGTCTTCCGGCTGCAGGCTCACCCAGCCCCAGTACAGCGGCTTGCCGTCGACCGTGACCTCCCCGCGCACGGCGGCGCGCGGCTGGTCGGTGAGGAATCTGTTGCGCTGGAGCCAGCCGAGAAGCAGAGTGGGCCACTCGGCGAGCTGGGGATCGCCGGGTGCGAGCCCGGTGCCGTGGGGCCCGTGCGTGAAGATGTGGAGCTCGGCTGCTATCCCCGCGCGGTGGAGCGCCTGGTAGAAGAGGATGCTGTGCTCGGGCACGACCACCCGGTCGCGATGGGTGTGCACGAGGAACGCGGGAGGTGTCTCCGCCGTGACCTTCTCGTCGAGCGCGGCCCACGGGATCTCGCGCTCGAACAGCTCCGGGGAGATTGCGGCGTAGATCGGCACGAGGAAGTCGGGGCGTGACGACACCCTCTCCACGGGGTCGCTCGCGTCCGGGCGGCCGGCGTCGAACGAGGTTCCCGCGGCGGCCGTGAGGTGGCCGCCGGCCGAGAATCCGAGCATGCCGACGCGCGAAGCGCTCACTCCGAGCCTCTCCGCTCGATGCCGCACGGTGCGGACGGCACGCTGCGCGTCCTGCAACGACTGCTCGGCCGTGTAGGTGGGGCCGAGCCGGTAGCGGAGCACGAAGGCGGCGATGCCCTGGCGGTTGAGCCAGCGCGCCACCTGCAGGCCTTCGTGATCGGCGGCGAGGATGCGGTAGCCCCCACCCGGGGCGACGATCACCGCCGCACCGTTGGAGGCCGCGCGCTCCGGAAGGTGGACCGTGAGCTGCGGAACGTCGGTGGGCGCCGTACCCTGCGCATCTGGTGCACCGCCGGGCCAGAGCGTGATGGTGTCCTGCGCCGCGCCAGGAGCGGTGACGAGTGCCAGAGCGAGCGCGAGCGCCGGCACGACCGGGCGCCGCGAGAGCGCCCGTGGCGCTCCTGTGGGAGGGGTCATCCGCCGATGCTATCGCCGGCTTGTGGAGCCACCGCGTGATCGCCGCTCGAAGCGGGCCTGGGGCTCTCGGCCTCGGGGTCGTCAGTCAGCTGCAACGGCTCGGCGTTGGGTGCTTCGAGATCCACCGTTCAGATCTCCAGAACGCGCTCCGTTTCGAGCTCGGATTCGGGGAACGTGGTGGTGGCTGGTCAGGGTGTGGGAGGGTAGGGAAGCCCGACCCCGCTTCACGTCAGAAGGAGGCTCCCATGTCCGACCTCTCCAGCCAGACCGTTCTCATCACCGGCGCCGGCACCGGGATCGGTCGCTGCGCTGCCCTGCAGTTCGGTGCCGCCGGGGCCACGGTTGTCCTGGCGGGACGCCGGCAGGCTCCCCTGGACAGCGTCGCCTCTGAGATCGAGGCGGCAGGAGGCGAGGCCTGGGCCCAGAGCACCGACATGGAGGACCCGGCGTCGGTGAAGGCGCTTGCTCAGGCGTGCCTCGAGCGACACGGAGTCGTGCACACGGTGGTGCACAACGCGGGGCACTCGTCGAAGGTGCGCAGCGTCCGTTACATCGACGAGGACGAGTGGAACAGCGTGCTTGCGGTCAACGTCACCGGGCCGATGGTGCTGACGCGCGAGCTGCTCCCGGCGATGCTGGAGGACGGAGGTGGAACCGTGATCCTCGTGTCTTCGATGGCGGCCCTGCGTCCGGGCCCGATGGCCGGAACCGCCTACGGCGCCGCCAAGGCGGCGGCCAAGAACTACATGTCCGGCCTCGCGGCCGAGCTGCGTCAGCAGGGGGTGCGCGCAACGACGATCCTGCCGGGCGAGGTGGACACGCCCATTCTCGACAACCGACCTCTCGTGCCTTCCGCGGAGCAGCGGGCCGGCATGATGATGCCGGAAGACGTCGCCGACGCCATCTTCCTCGCGGCGTCGTTGCCCCACCGGACGATGATCGAAGACCTCACCATCATGCCGACGAGGCTGCGCGACATGTCGGCCGACGTGGCCGCGGCGAAGAAGCTCGGCGCTCCCGAGTAGTTCGCTCGATCTGGTCCATCGAGATGACGCAGCCCACGCACGAAGCACGCTCCCTCCGGGTGAGCGGGGCCGCAGCGTTCGCCGTCGCGTCACTCCTGGCTGGCGGGTCTGGCGCGCAGGAGGCTGCGCTTCGCCCAGAGCCCGTGACGGTCGAGTTTGCGATCACCCAGGAGCGGCCGCTTGCGGTCGACCTCTACGTGCCGGAAGGCGATGGGCCGTTTCCGGTGGTGGTGTACGTCTTCGGGGGCGCCTGGCGTGCTGGAGATCGTGCGCAGGTGCGCGACAGCCTGGCGCTCGGGCTCCTGGATCGCGGCTACGCGGTGGCGGCGGTCGACTACCGTCTGAGCCACGAGTCGATCTTCCCGTCGCAGATCATCGACGTGAAGACCGCGATCTGCTTCCTGCGACGGAAGGCGAGCGAGTACCGCCTCGACCCCGAACGGGTCGGGATCTGGGGGCCGTCCGCGGGTGGCCACCTCGCAGCGTTGGCCGGAACCTCCGGCGCAGTCGAAGCCCTCGAAGGTGCGGGCTGCGAAGACTCGAGCAGCCGCGTGCGCGCGGTGGTCGACTTCTACGGCCCGACCGACTTCCTGCAGATGGACGCGCACTCGCTGAGCGACCGCATCGTGCACGACGACCCGGGGTCTCCGGAGTCACGCCTCGTCGGCGCCCCCATCCAGGAGAGCCCGGACCTCGTGGCGCGCGCGAACCCCATCACCTACGTGACGGCCGACGACCCGCCCTTCCTCCTCGTGCACGGCGACTCCGACCCGCTCGTGCCCCTGCACCAGAGCGAGCTCCTGCACCGGGCCCTCCTCGAAGCAGGACTGACCTCGGAGCTCGTGCGGGTCGAAGGTGGCGGCCACGGCATGGGCGGCACGTTTGGTACGCCCGGGTTGTTCGAGCGCGTGGCGCAGTTCTTCGACCGCCACCTGAAGCCGTAGACCGGCTGTTTGTCCCTCGCGAGGCGAGGGAGCGTCTGTCGGCGCGGCGAGCCCCCGCCGCGCTGCGCGAAGCGGCCTAGGGGCCTGATGAAAAAGTCTCGCAGGCCTGGCGCAAGGAGTTTCGGTTCGTGGCAAGGCGTTTCTCCGCAAGCGATGCCGCTGCCCATCGCTGAGGAGAAAGAACGCAGTCCACGGGCCGAAAATCCTTGCGCCCCAAGGGGTTGTGGCCGGCGCGGGCGCATCTGCCACGTTCTTTTCTCTCCACGATGGCACCGCATCGAGTTCGAGAAAACGCCTTGCAGCTACGCCCGCGGCGACCACAACCAGGCCCGCGAGACTTTTTCATCAGGCCCCTAGGCCCAGCTGTTCTACGGCAGACCAGCGTGCGGAACCTCGACACGGATCGCCTGGATGCGGCCGGTGAGCAGCTCCGCCGTCTCCGGCCCCGACGTGGTCGATGTGCACAGGAACAGGGTGCGGCCGTCGTCGCCGCCGAGCATGCATGCGAACGAGCCGTGGTCGCCGGTGGAGATCCGGTGCGTCACCTCGCCACCCTCCCGCACGCGGAAGGTCTCGCGGTTGCGCGGGTCGGCGACCCAGATCGCGCCTTCGGTGTCGAGGCAGATGCCGTCGGGAACACCGTCGCCGAGCTCCGCCCAGACGCGGCGCCGGCTGAGCTTGCCGTCGGGCAGGATGTCCCAGGCGGTGAGGCGTGATGCGCGGGTCTCGGCCACGATCAGCGCCTGGCCGTCGGGCGTGATCACCGAGCCGTTCGGGAACCAGAGATCGTCGGCGACCACCTCGGCGTGGCCATCCGGGTCGACGCGCACGAGCGTGGTCGACCGGGGCTCCTCGCCCTCGCGGCGGTTGAAGCCGAAGTTGCCGATGTAAGCGCGCCCCTGCGCGTCGACGACCATGTCGTTGCAGTAGCTCGGTGCGAGGGCGGAGACGTCGGCGACCTCCGCGAGCTCGTGGCCGTCGAGGCGCAGCAGGCGGCGATCCGCCATGGACACCACGAGCAGGCGGCCGTCGGGCAGCCAGCCGAGACCCGACGGCTGGGCCGGTACCTCACAGATGGTCTCGGCCTCCCCTTCGGGAGTGACCGCGATCACGCGGTGTGTGTAGAAGTCGGAGAAGTAGAGGCGCCCGCCGCGCCAGCGCGGGCCTTCCGGGAAGCTCAGTCCGTCCAGAACGATGCGCAGTGACTCCGTCATGGAGTCATGCTCTCACGAGCTCGAACGCTACTTCGCGAACCGCCCGAGAATCTCGGCGGCCGCACGCTGCGCAGCCGGCTGCCCCTGTGGAGGCCCGGTGTTGGTGAGGAAGGCGACCACGATCTTCGCCTCGGGATCGATCGTGAGGTACGAGAAGAACGTGCCGGCGCTGCCGTTGTGTCGGTGTTGCCCGGACTCCGGGTCCACACCCCACCCCGCTCCGTAGGGCGCGTCCGAGGTGCGGTGCAGCTCCGCGATGGTCGCGGCGCGCAAGAACCCGTCATCACCACCGAGGCCCTTCAGGTGGGCGAGGCCGTAGCGCGTGAGATCCCCTACGGAGCAGTGGACGTCGCCGGCCGGGCGCAGGAAGGCGCCCATCTTGAAGCCGTCGAACGACTGCGGGCGAAGGCCTTCGGGGCCGGGGGTGTGGCCGCGCGGCTCGTCGGGGCGTTCTCTTGTGGCAGGCCAGCCGATGCCGCAGGTCGAAAGACCGAGAGGCTCGAAGACGCGCTTCGTCATCATCTCCTCCCAGGGCTCGGCGACGAGCTCGGCGACGTGACCGGCGATCGCGTAGCCGGCGTTCGAGTAGTTGAACTGGTCTTCGATCGGCTCGAGCCGCAGCACCTCGCGGACGTAGGTGGCGCGCTGTTCGGTGGTCGTGCCGGGCAGGCCGTTGAGGCGCCCCATCTCCTCGTCGTTGAAGGTGAGGTGCTGTGGAATGCGCGCGCGGTGACGCACCACCTGGCCGAGCGTCATGTCGGCGTAGATCGCGTTCATGTCGACGCCTTCGAGGAGGTCGCCGAGCTTGGCGTCCCAGGAGATCTTGCCGGCCTCCACCAGGGCGCCGAGTGCGGTGGACGTCATCGACTTGGTGATGGAGCCCACGTGGAAGCGGTCGTTGGGCTCGACGGCGGCGTCGCTGCCGAGAGCGCGGACACCAGCAACGCCCACCTGCGGCTCCCCGCCGAGGCTGGCCCAGGCGATGGCGACCCCTGGCAGATCACCCTCGGCCGCGAGCGCAGCGGCGAGCTCGTCCAGAGTGCTCCAGTCGAGCTGGGCGTTCTCCTCCCCGTCGTCCTCGGGCGCCGTGGTCGGCTGCACCAGGAGCCCCGTGATCTGCCCGGTCGCCGGGTCGGCGGTGAGCTGGGTCTGCAGCCACGCGCCCTGTGCCTGGAGGATGGCGGTGAGAGCGCCCTCACCCTGTGGGGTCGTCGAGTGCAGCGCGATGGGTGCAAGCGATCGGATCTGCTGGTGGACGGCGACAGCCTGCTCGACGGGCACCTGGTTCAGGAACTCCTCCGAGAAGGCGCCCTCGACGTACGAGCGCAGCGCATCGTCGGAGAGCTCCGTGTCGTTGAGGATGCCGAGCCAGCGCTCGAGCACCTCTTCCGCTGTCGCCGGATCGTCTGCCGCGACGGCTTTCGTGGCCGAGGTGGCCAAGGCGAGCCCCGGGAGCAGGAGAAGCAGAAGGAAGAGGGCGGGCCGCAGACGTTGCGAGGCTTGGAAGTGGGAGATCATTCGGTCGCTCCAGGAGGTCGTGCGCGCTGGTTGTGCGTCGCTTCCCTTTCTTACCGTACGAGAGCCGAACTTGTTCCATCTTTCGCCTCAGCGCCCGTCCTGCCCCGACCTCGGGGCGCGGGGTAAGCTGCGACCGTTGCCGGGGAGACCGTGGAAGCGCGCGCTGATCAGACTCTGAAGCTCACGCGCGCGGCCCTCGTGCTGGCCTTTGCGTGGGCCCTCCTGCGGACGGCCTGGCTGAGCGACGACGCCTTCATCACCTTCCGGGTCGTCGAGAACGCGATCGAAGGGTTGGGCCTGCGCTGGAACGCGGCCGAGCGCGTGCAGGTGTCGACGCACCCGCTGTGGCTACTCCTTCACGTACCGCTGCGGGCGCTGACCGGCGAGATCTACTTCACGTCGCTGGCGGTGTCGGCGCTCCTGACCGGGGTGGCGTTGGCTGTGCTGTGCTGGCAGCCTCGGATCGGCGCGGCGGGTGGTGTCGTTCTGCTCGCGGGCGCGGTGTCGTCGAAGGCGTTCGTCGACTACTCGACCTCGGGTCTGGAGAATCCACTCACGCACGTTCTCCTCGCAGCCTTCGTGGCGTTCTGGTGGCGTGCCGAAGGAAGACCTGCGGATCACCTCCCGAAGCTCTGTGTGCTGGGTGGTCTCCTCGCTTTCGACCGCCTCGACTCGGTGCTGCTGGTCGCGCCGGCGCTGGGGGTCGCCGCCTGGAGCGCCACACCCACGCTGCGGCTGGCCCTTCGCTGCGCCTCGGCCTTTGCGCCGCTCGCCGTGTGGCTCATCTTCGCCACGCTCTACTACGGTGCGCCGTTTCCCAACACCGCGCTGGCGAAGCTGGGGGGCGGAGAGTCGCTCCCCGAGCGCGCCGCGATGGGCTGGCGGTACCTCGCGGCGTCGTGGCGCTGGGACCCGGTCACGGTCGTCTGCCTCGCCGCGGCGGTGGCCGTCGCCTGGACCATCCGGCGGCACCGCGCGCTGCTCGCGGGTGCGATGGTGTACGTGCTGTACCTCTTCTGGATCGGTGGCGACTTCATGTCGGGTCGGTTCCTCACGGCCCCGCTTCTCCTGGCTCTGTCGGTGCTGGGGGCCGAGGCACCGCGGCTCCCCGTCGCGCGCGTGCTCGCAGTGGCGCTCGGCATTCTCGTGCTGGGTCTCCTTCCGCCGGGGGCGCCGCTGCGCGCGGGCCCCGACTACGGCCGCGGCGCGGGCCCGTTCGTGGACCGGTGGGGCATCGCCGACGAGCGCGCGATGTACTTCCAGGGCAGCGGCCTGTGGAACGACACTGCGCCCCGGCTGCCGCGCGACGCGCAGTGGCTCGAAGCGCGTGCCGCGCGGAGCTGCGAGTTCCCCGTGATGCTCGGGGGTGCCGTCGGCTTCTACGGCTACGCCGCCGGCCCGGGTGTGCACGTGGTCGACTACAACGCGCTTGCCGACCCGCTGCTGGCGCGGCTGCCTCCCGCGCGCGAAGATCGCCTGTACCTCTCGTGGCTGCAGCGCACGATCGGAGAAGACGCCGCGACGTCGCGCCGCGTCGGGCATCTGTACCGCAACGTCCCTCCGGGCTATCTCGCGTCTCAGCGCGGCGACGACGCGCGGTTCGACGACCCGCGGGTGAAGGAGCTGGCGCAGACCGTGCGGAAGTTGGTGCGCGACCCGGTGTTCTCGCGCGGCCGGCTGGCCGCGTCGGCGGAGCTCTTGCGCCACGATGCTGGCGCGCTCGAAAGCGCCGCGACGAGGGAGTTCAACGAGCCTCCCGTGGCGGAGCTGCTGGCGCTCGCCCCGGACTCCTCGCTGACCTCCATGGCAACCGGCTGTGCCCTGGTCGCGTCGGATCCGGCCGGAGCGCTCGACCCCCTGCGCCGCGCGGTCGCAGCCTGCGGCGACAACGGCCCGGCGTGGCGCTGCCTGGCTGCGGCCGCGCGTCAGGCGGGTGCGACGGGCGAAGCGCTTCGTGCTCACAGTGAGCTGCTGCGCCTGGCGCCGGAGGCGGGCTGGGTGCATCTGGAGCTCGCGCAGACGCTCGGCAGTGCGGGTCGAACCGCCGAGGCCGTCGAGGCGCTCGAGCGCGCGCTGCTGCTCGACCCTGGTCTCGATCCCGCGCGGGAGCTGCTGGAACGCTTCGGCGCGCCGAGCGAGGGTCGCTAGGGGGCGGCTTCGGCAGCCCCCTAGGGTGCCGGCTCGCGAATCGAGTACAGCTTGGTGTGCGTGCGCAGGATGAGCCGGTCGCCCGCGAGCGCCGGCGACGACATCACCATCTCGTCGAGGGTGTTCTCGTGCAGCAGCTCGAAGCCGTCGCTCGCCTCGAACACGAACGTCGTGCCCTCTTCGTCGGTCGCGAAGATCTTGCCGCGGTAGGCCCAGGGGGATGCCGAGAAGCCTCCGGCGGAGCCACGGATGCGCGCGCGGAAGGCGCGCTCCCCTGTGGCCGCGTCGTAGCGGGCAAGGATGCCCTTGTCGTACACGACCCACAGCGAGCCGCGGTAGGGCACCGGTGTCGGAACGTAGCTGCCCGCCTGCGGGTCGGCCCAGCGCACGAACTCGCTCTGCGTCTGCCCCTCGGCGAGGGTGAGGTCGCCGCGTGCCCCGGGGCGGATGGACGCGATCGGGCGCAGCGAATCGCCGGGTGTGCCCGACACGATGTACAGGTTGCCGTCGTAGGCGAACGGCGTGGGGATCGGCAGGCTCGTGTGGTTGCCCATGCGCCACAGCTCGCGCCCGGACGTGTCGTAGCTCACCACCACGCGCGGCCCCAGCGCGACGATCTCGGTGCGGGCGGGCGTCCGCCACACGAACGGGGTCGTCCAGCCGGTGCGCAGGAAGTGGTCGGGGGCCACGGTCAGTCGTGCGGTGCGCCAGACCTCACGGCCCGTCTCCTTGGAGTAGGCAGCGAGGAACTGATGCTCCTGGTTGTCGTTGAGGATGACGACGTGCTCGTCGGTGAGAGCCGGCGAGCCGCCGGTGCCGAAGCTCATGTAGATGGAGAACACGTCCAGCGGCTGGTGCCACTTCGGCTCCCCGTCGAGCGTGAATGCCCAGAGCCCGAGGTTGCCGATGTAGGCGAACAGCGTCTCGCCGTCGGTGACCGGGCTCTCGGAGGCGAACGAGTTCTTGGCGTGGCGACCGGCGACGGGTGGCCCGGAGTAGAGCACCCTCCGCCACAGCTCGGCGCCGGTTTCGAGGGCGTAGGCCAGCAGCACGATCTCGATCTCGTTCTCGTCGGGAAACTCGATGAACCGCTCGTCGTGCTTCCGGAGGACCTCTTCGATCGGGAGCCCCTCCGCGCGCAGCTCGGCGATGTAGTCGTTCGAGAAGTCGGGGCCGAGCTGCGCCTGCTTCGTGCTCTCGCGGGCGCTTACCGCAGTCGTGACGAAGATCTTGCCGTCCGCCACGATCGGCGACGACCAGCTGAGGCCCGGAACGTCGGCGGTCCACTCCACGTTCTGGGTGGTCGACCACTCGAGCGGCAGCCGCTCGTTGTCGGACACCGCGATGCCGCCGGGCCCGCGGAAGCTCGGCCAGTAGGCCTCTTCGGTCGCAGCGAGCGGAGCGACGCTGAGCAGTGAAAGCGGCAGCGCGAAACGCCACGTGACCCAGCGGGCCTGCGGTCGCGCGGAGCGGGTCGTCACTCTCTCCCTTCGGGGTGCGGTGGCAGTCGTGAGGTTCGGAACGTGAGAGTCAGCGTAGCACCGCTGCGTCGCGCGTCCGGGGTCGCCCGAGTGCCCGTCGATGACCTGTAGATTGGGTCGGTGATCCCGCATCCGGTCCGACTCAGGATCCGGTCGTTGCTCACTGCAAGGAGGTCTTCATGCAGCCTTCAGGTTCCGGACACGTCGTCATCGCCGGTGGAAGCGGTTTCCTGGGCCTGAATCTGGCGCGCTTCCTCTCTGAGCACGGGCGTCACGCGGTGGTCTTGTCGAGAAGTGCGCCGGCCTGCGGTGGTCCCTGGACCCACGTACCCTGGGACGGCCGCACCGTTGGCGACTGGGCGTCGACGCTCGAAGGCGCGGAAGCGCTGGTCAACCTCGCGGGTCGGACGGTCGACTGCGTGAAGACTCCTGATCACTGCGACGAGATCCTGCGCTCCAGGGTCGAGTCGACGCGTGCTCTGGGCCATGCTCTGTCTGTCGTGGAGGGTCCCCCGCCCTGCTGGGTTCAGATGTCGACGGCCCACCTCTATGGTGACCCGCCTCGCGCCATCTGCGACGAGGACTCGGCCTTTGGTCACGGCCTCGCCCCGACGGTGGGACAGGCATGGGAGAAGGCGTGCACCGACACGTGCCCGGGCGGAGTTCGCCTGGTCTTCGCCCGCACGAGCTTCGTGCTGGGGCGGTCCGGCGGCGCTCTTCAGCGGTTGGCGGGTCTGGCGCGTTGGGGCTTGGGCGGGAAGGTGGGCAACGGACGTCAGGGCATCAGCTGGATCCACGAGCACGACATGAACAGGTTCATGCTCCGTGCGATCGAGGACGGTCGGATGCAAGGGCCGTACCTGGCGACCGCGCCGAACCCGGTGTCCAACGCCGAGTTCATGGCGAGCCTACGCCGTGCACTGAGGGTGCCCATCGGTCTGCCCGCGCCGTCAGTCCTCGTCAGGATCGGCGCGCCGCTCGTCATGAGTACCGATCCGGAGCTCGCGCTCTATGGCCGCTACTGCGTGTCTCGGCGGTTGCGCGAGCTGGGCTTCGACTTCGAGTTCCCGGATCTCGACGAGGCCCTGAAGCACCTCATGCGTCGCCCCTCGAAGACCTGACGGTCTCCATCTTCGCGAGCCGCGGGGCGACCGCTGCGGCCAGCGCCCACGAGACGACGACCACAACCAACATCCAGCTGGAGCCGGCCGACGGGAAGCTCGCGCCGAGCACCGCGGCCCACGCGTTGCCCGCGCCGTGCGCCAGGATGCAGGGTATGAGGCTCCTGCCGGACGCGAAGTACATCCACGCGAGGATCAGCGACCACGGAAGCGTGAGGGCCGTCAGGGCGAGTGCCGAGCCGACGCCGTTGGCGGGCGCGTGCCAGAGCCCGGCCACCACTCCCACGACTGCGGCCGCCGGCACGGCGCCGAGTCGCGGAAGCAGGAGTGGGAGCAGAACGCCCCGCCACCCCAGCTCCTCGCCGAGGCCGCCGCCGAGGACGATGCGGCGCCCGAGCTGGGCCAGCACGAGCCCCGGCGCGGTCGCCAGCGTCAGCTCCGAGGGGCCAGGGCTGCCGCCGGTTGCGACCAGGAGGCCGAGGGCAAACAGGGCGGCCGGTCCGAGGAGCGCGAGCACCCACCAGCCGGGGTGGATGCGCCAGCGCGTGGCGCGTTGCAGGAGGTCCCGAACCCCCGCGGAGCCGCCGATCCAAGCCGCGATCAGCAGACCGGCGAGCGAAGGACCGAACTTCGCGATGGTGATCGGGATGCGGGTATCGGCGAAGCTCGCGGGCCCTTGGCGCGCGACGACGAGGGCACAGGTGGAGATGCCGACGGCCAGCGCGCAGAAGGCTGGTGCGGCCCAGCTCCGGGAACGGGTCACCGAAGTCCCGGAGTGCCGGGCTTCCACGACAGCGTCGAGAGGGCGGCGCCGGCCCAGGCGCCGCCGAACGTGACCGCGGTGAGCAGGAGCACGTGCGCCGCGCCGAGAGACTCGTCGATTCCGAAGACGAGCAGGGCCGATGCCGCGACGCCGATGGCGCAGACCACCGTGCTGCGGGAGCGACGGTCGCCGCTGCCGAGCGCAATCAGGGCCAGGAACGCACCGACCAGGCTGGCGTCGAAGACCCAGAGGAACAGGAAAAGTGCCGGGTCGAGGCGCGTGAGCGGCCCGAGGCCCGGCTCGCCGAGCGCGTGCAGGAGCGAGTAGAGCGCGACGAGGTAGGCGACGTAGCCCAGGGCGCCGACCAGCAACGCCCGCGCCATCGGCCGCGCCTGCCCCGCCAGGCGAAGCGCGAGCAGAGGTGCAATCGAGCCTCGGACCTGTTGCCAGTACCAGGAGCGCGCGCCGTGCAGGCCGCCGGTCTCGGAGCGATGCTGGAACTCCTCGTCGAGGTCTCCCACCAGGCCTTCGGCCTGTGCGGGTGCGACGCGCTCGATGAGCCAGCGCGCGAAGCGCGGAGGTGCCGCCGTCATGCCGGGGCTCCCAGGTCGAGTCCTTCGACCAGACGCCTGCGCTCTTCCATGGATCTCCGGAGCGCGCTCCGACCCGACGCGAGGACCTGGAAGAAGCGCTTCGACTTGCCGCCGCGCTCGGGGGTGGGCTCGCCGCGCCGCGAGCGGACGTAGCCTTTGGTCTCGAGGCGTACGAGCGTGGCGTACACGGCGCCGATCGAAACGGAGCGCTCGAGGAGCTCCTCGATCGATTGGCGGACCTGTGCGCCGTAGGCCTCGCCTCCGTGCCGCAGCAGGGTCGCCAGCACCGCAAACTCGAACTCGCCCAGACGCTCGTGGCTCATCGCGCTCCGCTCATAATAAATACAAAGTAGATATTAACGCGAAGCGGTCGTCACTGCAAGGGACGCCTTCCGGTGCGAGCGTCAGCGCCCGCGCGCCTCGCGAATTGCGGCTGCGGTGCTCTTCACCCGGAACTGCAGCATCTTGCGGCCGATCTCGACCGACGTCTCGAGCGGTGAGATCGAGACACCGTTGATCATCGCCTTCCCCGCCTTCACGCGCTGCTCGTAGCGCACGGTCTCCGGGTCGGTCACCATCTGCATGGCGGTGGCCCAGTAGAAGTCGTGGATGCCGTCGTCTTCGGGCTCCGTGACGCCCAGCTCCTCGTTCATGTAGCGGATGACGCTCTCGTTGTCGTAGTACTCGGGCACGAAGAGGGCGCCGGTCTCGCCCCAGCGCGCGTTGAGGTTGTCGGCCGCCTGCTTCATGCCGCGCAGGTTGCCGCCGCTGTCGCCGATGTACACCACGTGCTCGAAGCCGTGGGCGTGCAGGCTCGCGCCGACGTCTTCGAGCATGGCGACGAACGTCTCCTGGCGCACGCTGATCGTGCCGGGGTACAACATGTGCCCCGACGGTGGGTCGATGTTGCCCTCCGGCACGAGCTTCACGATCGGCGCGCAGAGCGCGTCACCCAGCTCGCGCGCGAGCATGTCGCAGGCGCTCTCGAGGATGTAGTTGTGCTTGCCCGTCGCGACGTACGGGCCGTTCTGCTCGACGCCGCCGGTGGCGACGATCGCCGTGGTCTTGCCGGCCGCCAGCGCGTCGCGAACCTCCATCCAGGTGAGCTCTTCGATCCAGACCGAGTCGAGCGCCTCGATCGGAGTCTTGGTTGCAAGGTCCTTCTTCACGCGCTCCATGTACTCCGCCTGCCGGCGCGCGCGCTCCTCGGCGGACATCTGGGCCTGGGCGAGCGCCGCGCCCGCAAAAAGCACCTGCGCGGCAACGGCCCATCCCAGCGCCCTCCGAAGACCTTCGAGCCGTGGGCTCCGTCGTCGCAGCTCGCGGGCTCCGCTGCGAATGGGGCGGCGATGTGTCGGGGACGGGGAATGGCGCTGCATGGGGGCTCCTGCCTCGAGCCGGCCTCGGCGAGACGTTGCGCCGGCGAGTTGGATGGAAGGGAGGTCGGGTGGCCCAGATCCTACGCTCTTGCCGCCGCTTCCTCCGCAGGTTCCTCCCGCCGGGGCCGTCTCTCGGACGACGGGGTACAGTTTCTGCAACGGTTGAAGGAGGTGGGTCGTGCGGAGAGGTCAACCCAGGGCGACGGTCCGGGCGGGCGCGCTGGTGGCGCTGGGGCTCCTGGCGGTCGAGGCGCACGCGGCGCAGTGGGTCGAAGTGCGGAGCCCACACTTCCGTGTCTTCAGCGATGCACCGCGACGCGCCCAGCGGGTTGCCGGCGAGTTCGAAGAGGTACGCCGTGCCATCGACCTCTTTTTCCCCGGCATCGAGCACGACCCGTCGGTCGTGCCGATCTTCGCGTTCTCGAGCTCCGCCCGCATGCGCGAGTTCACGGGCTACGGCGGGCGGAACACGGCTGGCTTCTTCCGCCCGGGAGAGCTCGGCGGCGAGATCGTGCTGTCGCTCGAGGTCGACAGCCAGCAGGCGTGGGGTGTGCTCTACCACGAGTACTTCCACAGCGTCACCCGGCACAGTCTCCCGGGGCTGCCGCTCTGGCTCAACGAAGGGCTCGCCGAGATCTGGGCCAACTCCTCCATCTCGGGACG
The DNA here is from genome assembly GCA_965223385.1 of Candidatus Multivoraceae bacterium. GTDB lineage: Bacteria > Acidobacteriota > Thermoanaerobaculia > Multivoradales > Multivoraceae > JBCCLJ01. Next base: position 1,186,704 of record CBDCWR010000007.1, read on the forward strand.
CAAGATCCAGGTGGGCCTCGTGGCGCGCGGGCACATGCGCTACCTCGGCCAGGCCAAGCTCATGCCGCTCGACGAGATGGTCGATCCGAACGAGGCGTCACGGTCCTACACGGATCGCAACCGCCGCTTCAACTTCTACGCGCAGTCGTGGGCGCTCACGCACTACTTCATGATGGGAGACAAAGGGGTGCGCTGGCCGCGGCTTCTGGCCTATCTCGAGGCCATTGCCCGCGGCGTTGCGGAAAAAGAAGCCTGGGAGCAGATCCTAGGCCCGCGCGAAGAGGTCAAGAAGGACCTGTGGAAGTACCTCAACGGCCGGCGGTTCAGTAGCCGGAGCCTCGAGGCAGGGGTCACGGTCGACGGGTCGAGCTTTCCGCTGCGTGAGATCTCGGAGGCGGAGGTGAAGGCCATTCGTGGCGACTTCCTCTCCCGCGGTGGCAATCGCGCCGTAGCGGGGCCGCTCCTCGCCGACGCGATCGAGGCAGACATTCCGGCGGCCGCGAAGGCGACGGCCTTCGAGGCGCTGGGCCTGCTGTCACTCGACGCGACGCTCTTCGACAAGGCACGCGAGCACTTCCAGAAGGCGATCGAGCTGGACGATTCGCGGCACCGCACCTACTACCACCTCGCCGAGCTCGAGCGACGCCTGGGGGCCGTCGGTTGGGCCGAGCGCGGCGAGCAGCACCTCCTCGCCGCGACCCGGATCGCCCCGTGGTTTGGCCTCGGCCATCAGCAGCTGGCCTCCCTCTACTCCGCGATCGACGACGACCCCGCGCGCGCGACCGCGGTGGCACGGCGGGCGGTGAAGCGGTCTCGCGGGAACCCGATGGGTCACCTCCTGCTGGCGAAGCTGATCCGCGAGAAGACGCCCGACTCCCCGGGGGCCGCGGAGTCGGTGCGCTTCGCGCGCCACCTCGCGATCAACGCGTCGGGGAGCGGCTCGGCCAACAACGTCTGCTGGTGGGGCACCTTGTACGGCATGGCGTCGGAGAGCCTGCCCGCCTGCGACGCGGCAGTCGCGCGCAGGCCCGAGAACGGGGCCTACCGCGACAGCCGAGGCCTGGCGCGCGCGGCCCTGGGAAACCTCGGGGGAGCGGTCGAAGACTTCGAGGCCTTCCTGGCTTCGGACGATGCCGAGGGCGAGACCCGAACGGAGCGGGAAGGCTGGCTCGTGGAGCTGCGCGCGGGCCGCAACCCGATCACGCCGGAGGTGCTCGAAGAGCTTCTCCAGCGCGAGTTATAGCTGCAGCACGAAGCGGGGCCGGCATCGCCGACCCCGCGCCAACGGACGTGCCTGGGGCAGGACTCAATCGTCCTCGTCTTCGTCGTCCTCATCCTCGTCTTCATCTTCCTCGTCGTCGTCGTCCTCATCGTCGTCCTCGTCCTCCTCGCCGACATGGAACTCGACCTCGGTGATCGTCTTGTTGCCGCTCTCCTCGACGGCGAGCACCTCGGCCTTGTAGGGGCCGTCGTCGAGAAACTCCTCCGGCACCTCGATGGAGGTCTGGTCCGGATCGACATCCGCGAAGAACTCTCGGGCGGGAGCGTCGTCGTCATCGCGCTCCACGATCACCTCGTAGCGCACGATGGAGCTGCCCGGCGGATCGGCGACGGGCATCCACTCCACCATCACGTCATCTGGATCGTCGAAGACTTCGTCCTCCGAGGGGACGGTGATGACCGGCGCTCCGGGAAGCGCATGCGTGAGAGTGGCGAAGACGCGGGTCCACTCGCCCTCCGTGGAGCGCGCGATGAACTTGTACTCGCCTTCGGGGAAGAGGCCGAGGAACTCGCCGAGCGGCTGCTCGTCGAACGAAGGCTCGGCACTCTCGAAGAAACCCTCCGTGAGTCCCTGCAGGCCGACTCCGCCGGTGGCGCGGATGTTGAGCAGGATCTCTCGGTCGGGAGAGACGAGCTTGAAGCGGTCCCAGCCTTCTCCGTCGAGGAAAAGCTGGAGGCCGGCGTCCCCGTCGGTGTCGTTGATCTCGATGAAGATGGCGGCTTCCTCGAGCGCCTGGCCGAAGCCTGTGCCAGCGACGAGCAGGAGAAAGAGGGCGAGGATCAGAGTTCGAGTCCACTGCATGGTGCGTCTCCTTGGGCCTTCCGGCTGTGCCGGGCGCGGCCATTCGATGTTTGCGTGTCGCACCTAGGGATGCACGTCCTCGTCCTTTCCTTCGAGGACGAGCCCGACGACCGTACGTCGTTGGGCAGCGGATGCGCGAGCCGGCGTGCAGGCGCGCACCGGCTCGCGGCCCTTCAGAGGACGCTCTGCAGGCGCGCGAAGCGCTCGGCCCATGCCTTCTTCACCTTCTCGATGTCCCCCTTGCGGCGGAGCCCGAGGTGCTGCACCTGAACGGTCGCGCGCGGCCTGCCGTCGCGGCCCGTGGGCTTCTCCATGAAGTAGAACGTGACCACGGTCTTGTCGGGGCCGTTGACGCGGATCGACTTCGGCGCCGTGGCCTTGCGCACGCTCCACTCCTCGTCGCCGAACCACTTGTCGCGCAGCCGCTTCGTACTGAACGCCTTGTAGAGCGCTTCCACGTCGACTGCGAACGTCTTGCTCTTGTTCGCCTCGTAGGTGCCCGTGGTGCGCCGCTGATGCACCTCGCGCAGGCCCTTGATGCGCTCGTAGCCGACCGTCACCTGCTGTGACCACCACGGTGTCACGTCGAAGTTCTCGGCGACGTGTTTTGCGATGTCGCGGTGGGTCCAGGTATGTGCCGAGACGGCGTCGAGCGTGTCCACCCATTCGGCCCAGCCCATACCCGTGGCCTTGACCGCGGACGCGGTGCTCATCGCGGCCGCTGCGGCGAGCTCCTCCTCCCGGGCGGCGGCGCTCTGAGCGAGCAGCTGCGCGCGCGCGGCGGTGTACGACTCTCCGGTCTTCTCCATGCGCTGACGGACGAGCTTCTTGAAGTCCTTGTTCTGTGTCATCACTCTCTCCTCGAATGCCGTGGCGGAGGCCTCCTCAGCAGGTGCGCCGCCGGGCATCTCGCGGCGGCTCGTGCCACCGTTGTGGGAGTGCCGAGCACGGTGTCCGAGGCTCCTCTCGTCTCACACGAGCGAGAGAGGCCGCTGGAGCGGTGTGCCGAGGCGCAGATTGTGGGTGTGCCGTTGAGGGTTTGCCCCCCTTTGCCCCTTGCTCGAGGTGAGCAGGCTCCTGCTGAGGAGGAGCCGGAGGGGTTGGGCACCGGCCAGGTGCCGAACCAAGGGTGCCCGAAAGCGGCCGCGGAGGTCAAGTGGCGGCCTGGCCGCCCCGAGGGCGAGGGGCGAACGGACCGTCGCCGCGGGACCCTCTCCACTAGGATCCCGGCATGGCCACGCACACCACACCGTCCCTCGCGCGCAGGAGGTCCGGGCTCCTGGCCCTCACCGTCGCACTTCTTGCCAGCTCCGGGGCGCTGGCTGCACAGAGTGAAGCCGGCGGGGAAGGCCTGGCGACCTATCTCGCCAATGCCGGCGTCGTCGTGGCCCGGGGGGACACCAAGATCGCGTTCGATCCGCTGTTCAAGGCCCACTTCGACACCTATCGGTTGATGCCTCCGGAGATGGAGGCGAAGTTCCTGGCGGGAGACGCGCCTTTCGACGGGCTCGATGCGATCTTCGTCTCACACCTCCACGGCGACCACATCGACCCGGGTCTGGTCGCCGAGATCCTGCAGCGCCAGCCGGCACTCGAGCTCTACGCGCCGGCGCCGGCGGCCGCGGGGGTGCTGAAGATGGCCGGGAGCAAGGCTCCTGAGATCGAAGCGCGGGTCTTCGGAGTCGACCTGGAGGTGGGGGATGCCGCCTACCGCAAGGCCACGGACGAGCTTGTGATCGAAGCGGTTCGGATTCCGCACTCGGGCTGGCCGAGCCGCATGACGACGGTCATGAACCTCGCCTTCCGCGTCACGCTGGAGCCCCACGCTACGGATCCGACGACCGTGGTCCACCTGGGGGACGCCCACGCGCACGATCCGCACTTCGAGACCCACGCGGACCATTGGAAGCAGCGCGCTCTCGACCTGGCCCTGCCGCCCTACTGGTTCCTGGCGTCGGACGGTGGCGCCGCGGTGCTGGAGCGGCTTGCTCCCGGGCAGGTCGTCGGCGTGCACGTGCCGGCCGAGTACGAGGACCCGGCGAAGGTTCCGGCCGGGTACGAAGGAGACGACCTTTTCGTCACCCCAGGTGAGACGCGCGTCATCGAAGGCGCCGCGCCCCCCTAGCTCCGAGTGCGCTTCCGCGGTCGTGCAAGGATGTCCGCCATGACCGCAGACGCCAAGAAGCACTTCGAGTTTCCGCACTCTCTCATCCTCATCTTCGGCATGATCGTGCTCGCGCAGCTCGCGGGCTACGTGTTGCCGTCGGGTGAGTTCGAGCGGGAGGGGCGGCAGGTGCTTCCGGGCACGTACGCGCCGGTCGACGCCGAGCCGCTGCCCTGGCACGCGTTCCTGACGCTCGTGCCGAAGGGAATGATGGAGGCGGGCGACATCATCTTCTTCGTCTTCCTCATCGGCGGTGTTCTCGGGGTCCTGCGCGCCACCGGCACGATCGACGCTCTGATCAGTTTGGCTCTGGAGCGCGCCGGGGGAAGCAAGGCCGGCGTCGTCGGCGGCATGATGGGTCTGTTTGCTCTCGGGTCGGCCACCATCGGGATGAGCGAGGAGTACCTGCCTTTCATGCCGGTCCTCATCACCCTGTGCATTGCACTCGGCATGGACGCGCTCGTGGCCATGGGAATCGTCGCGATCGGCGCGGGTGTGGGGTACGGGGCGGCCACTCTCAACCCCTTCACGGTGTCCATCGCGCAGGAGATCAGCGGTCTGACACCCACTTCGGGGCAGGGCTACCGCTGGCTCCTCCTCGCCGCGTTCTTCGGCATCGGGCTGCAACACGTGCTCTCCTACGCGCGCAGGATCGAAAAGAACCCCGAGAGGAGCGTCGTGGCCGACGTCGACTACTCGGACGGCTTCGAGCTGCCGGAGAAGACGCCGATGACCCCGCCGCGGGCGGTCGTGCTCGTGCTGTTCGTGCTCACGATCGCGCTGTTCGCCGTCGGCAGCTCCAACCTCACCGGCTGGGGGTGGTTCCTCACGGAGCTGAGCGCGCTGTTCCTCGGCCTCGGAATCCTCGCTGCCTTGATCACGCGCATGGCGCCCAACCGCGTGGCGAGGGAGTTCTGTGACGGTGCGGCCGACCTCACCGCCGCGGCGCTGCTCATCGGCTTCGCGCGCACCATCGAGGTGGTGCTCAGCGACGCGCGTGTCATCGATACCATCGTCAACGCGATCGCCGGTCCGCTGCAGGCGGCGGGCCCGAGCGTCGCCGCGGTGGGCATGCTGATCGTGCAGTCGGTCTGCAACTTCCTCATCCCCTCCGGCTCCGGACAGGCCTACGTCACCATGCCGATCATGGCGCCGCTCGCCGATCTCGTGGGTGTACAGCGCCAGGTGGCGGTGCTGGCCTACCAGTTCGGCGACGGCTTCACGAACATGATCGTGCCGACGAACGCTGTGCTCATGGGGCTGCTCGCCTTCGCGCGCATTCCGTACCAGCGCTGGTTCCGCTTCCTGTTGCCGCTGCTGCTCAAGGTCTACGTGGCCGCTGCGATTGCGCTGGTCGTCGGGGTCGCCCTCGGCTACTCGTAGCCCGGACGGGGCGCCGAGAGGTGCCTTTGGTCGGCGCGCAGGAGCGCATCGCGCCGCGGGCCGTCGGCGACCACGGTGCGCAGCTCGCTTTCTGGGGGCGCAGCTCCATCGATGGAGCCGTGGCTCCACTGCGGGCGGCAGCGCTCTTCAGGGGTAGAGGCGCAAACCCCCGGAAAACGGGGCCACACACGTTTCGGCTGAAGTTGGCACGCACCGTGTAATAGGGGTTCTGCGTGTGCGACACAGCGCACGAACCAAAACCAAAACACACTGATCCAACAGATCGAAATAGAACAAGAAGGGAACACACCATGGAGATGTCACGAGGCGAGATGCAGGACCTGCTGGCGAAGTTTTCGGCCGAGAACGCGGACTACCGCACGGCTCTGCTCAACAACGCGAAGTCGGTCGTCGAGGCCCAGTTCCAGCTGAGCGTGCCCGAAGGCACCACCATCAACGTGCTCGAGGACACCGCTGAGGTGGTGCACATCGTGCTTCCCGCGGCCCAGGCTGACGGCGAGCTTTCCGACGCCGACCTCGAGGCGGTTGCCGGTGGCGGCGTGAAGATGGACGACGCGACCTGCTCGAGCGGCATGCTCAACACGGTCATCGCGGTCGAGGCTTCGCTCTTCTGATCGAGCCCACCCTCAGGCACCGCGGGCGTTCCGCGGTGCCTGCCCCGGCCCCGGGCAGGGGCGCTGTATCGAGACTCAAACTCAAACTCAAACCGAAGAATTCAGGAGACAAGACATGAACATCACCCGTGGCGAGATGCGTGACCTGCTGGCCAAGTTTTCGACCGAGAACGCCGACTACCGTGCTGCGATCGTGAACGACCCGAAGAAGGTCATCGAGGCGCAGTTCCAGCTGAACGTGCCCGAGGGCGTGACGCTGAAGGTGGTCGAGGACTCCGCCGACACGATCAACATCGTGCTTCCCGCGGCTCAGGCCGACGGCGAGCTCTCCGACGCCGACCTCGAGGCGGTCGCCGGTGGCGGCATCAAGATGGACGATGCCACCTGCCAGAGCGGCATGCTCAACACCGTCATCGCCGTCGAGGCGTCCCTCTTCTAAGAAGCGGGACGGTCCAAGACCGTGACGAGGGCGCCTCTTCGGAGGCGCCCTTTTGCGTTCTGGGGCAGGGTCCCGGCTCAGCCGCAGCCGCTCGTGGAACCGCAGTTGGTGCAGTGGTAGCAGGCGCCGTTGCGCACCATGATCGCGCCGCACTCGAAACACCCGGGTGCGTCCTGGTCGTTGGTGAACGTCTCGGGGCGGGCGCCGGAATCCGGGAGCACCAGAGGCACCTGCGGCACCGCGTTCGCCTCGGCCGCGGTGGCCTCGGTGCCGAGATCGGGAATCTCGTCGGGCAGGATGCCGAGTGCCGCCTGCTCGTCCGGCTCGAGGAACTTCGAGCCCAGCCAGCGGAAGATGTAGTCCACTGTGCTCTTCGCCATGGGGATGCGCTTGTTCGACGTGAAGCCCGAAGGCTCGAAGCGCACGTGCGAGAACTTGCGGATCAGTGTGCGCAGCGGCACGCCACTCTGCAGCGCGATGGAGATGGAGGTGGCAAACACGTCCATCAGGCCGGAGATGGCGGAACCTTCTTTGGCCATCACGAGAAAGATCTCGCCGGGCTGGCCGTCCTCGAACAGGCCCACGGTGATGTAGCCCTCCTGTCCGCCCACCGTGAACTTGTGGGTGATGGCCTGACGCTCGTCGGGAAGCTTGCGGCGCTGCCCGGTGAGCGCCGGCTTCTCCTCTTTCGTCTCCTGGCTGAGCGAGAGCGGCTGACTCCGCTTGCACCCGTCACGGTAGATGGCGACCGCCTTGAGGCCGAGGCGCCACGCCTCCACGTAGGTCTCGGCGATGTCGTCGACGGTCGAGTGCTCGGGCAGGTTGATCGTCTTGCTGATGGCGCCCGAGATGAACGGCTGCACGGCGGCCAGCATCTTGAGGTGACCCATGTGGTGAATCGAGCGCGTGCCGTTGGGCGCCTTGAACGCGCAATCGAACACCGGAAGGTGCGCCTCGTCGAGATCTTCGGCGCCTTCGATCGTGTCGTGCGCCTCGACGTGCGCAAGCACCCGCTGAACCTGCTCGTCGCGGTAGCCGAGGCGGCGCAGCGCAGTGTCCACAGAGTGGTTGACGATCTTGAGTGTGCCGCCGCCGACGAGCGCCTTGTACTTGACCAGCCCGATGTCGGGCTCCACGCCCGTGGTGTCGCAGTCCATCATGAAGGCGATGGTGCCGGTGGGTGCGAGCACGGAGATCTGGCTGTTGCGCAGACCGCCCTCGCGTGCGGCCTGCACGGTGTCTTCCCAGCTCTCCTGCGCCGCCCGCTCCACCTGCGGCATCTGGGAGCGCAGCCGCAGCGACGCGTCGCGGTGCATCTCCATCACCTCGGTCATGCTCGCGCGGTTCGCCTCGTAGCCGGAGAACGCGCCGCGTGCCGCCGCCACGCGCCCCGACTGACGGTAGGCCGCGCCCGACAGCAGCGCCGTGATCGCGGCGGCGTTTGCGCGGCCGGCGTCCGAGTCGTAGGGGAGGCCCTGGCGCATGAGGAGTGCGCCGAGGTTGGCGTAGCCGATACCGAGCGGGCGGTACAGGTGCGAGTTGGCCTCGATCTTCTCCGTGGGATAGCTCGCGCGGTCGACCAGGATCTCCTGCGCGGTGATCACCACCTCGGCCACGTGCACGAAGCGCTCGGCGTCGAAGCCGCCGTCTTCGGTCTCGAACCGGAGGAGGTTGAGCGACGCGAGGTTGCACGCCGTGTCGTCGAGGAACATGTACTCGGAGCACGGGTTGCTGCCGTTGATGCGGCCGCTCTCCTTGCACGTGTGCCAGCGGTTGATCTCCGAGTCGAACTGCAGGCCAGGGTCGCCGCAGACCCAGGTCGACTCGGCGATGCCCTGCAGCAGGTCGCGCGCGCGGAGCGTCTCCATGACCTCACCGGTCGTGCGGGCGCGGGTCTGCCATTCGCCGTCAGCTTCTACCGCCTCCATGAAGGCGTCGGTCACGCGCACCGAGTGGTTCGCGTTTTGGAAGAAGACGCCGTCATACGCGCCACCCGGAACGTTGAAGCCGCCGTCGTAGCCCTGCTCGATCAGAGCCCAGGCCCGCCGCTCCTCCTGCTCCTTGCAGTGGACGAACTCGACGATGTCGGGATGATCGGCGTCGAGAATGACCATCTTGGCGGCGCGGCGCGTCCGACCGCCGCTCTTGACCACGCCCGCGAAGGCGTCGAAGCCGCGCATGAACGACACGGGCCCGCTCGACGTGCCGCCGCCGGAGAGCGGCTCCTCCGAGCCGCGCAGCGCCGAAAGGTTGCTGCCGGTGCCGGAGCCGTGCTTGAACAGCAGCGCCTCGGTCTCGGCGAGCTTCATGATGCTCGACATGCTGTCTTCGATGGAGTTGATGAAGCAGGCGGAGCACTGCGGGTGCTCGAAGATGCCCACGTTGAACCACACGGGCGAGTTGAAGCACGCCGACTGGTCGAGGAGCAGCGTCCGCAGCTCGGCCTCGAAGACCTCCGCCTCCTCGGCGTCGAAGTAGCCGTCGGCCTCGCCCCACTCGGCGATGGTGCCCGAGACGCGGCGGAGAACCTGCTTGAGGGACGTCTCCCGCTCGGGCGAGCCGAGCTTGCCGCGGAAGTACTTGCTCGTGACCACGTTCACGGCGGTCTGCGACCACCCCTCTGGAAACTCGACGCCCTCCTGCTCGAAGACCACCTTGCCAGTCGGCTCCTGGATCCGCGCGTCGCGCTTCACCCAGGTCACGGTGTCGTAGGGGTCGACCCCTGGCTGGCTGAGGCGCCGTGCGAACTGGAGGCTCGTGGCGTCGGCGGTGCGCGGAGAGGTGTCTTTCGAATCGAGCGTCATGGCGTTCTCCGAGGCTGCAGCAGCGGCGGGATCCAGGCTGGACGAAGGTGCTCCGCAGCACGGGGTGGTGTGGGCCTCCGAGCATGGTCGGCGGCGACAGTCGCGTCAAGTCGACCTTCGAGTCGCAGAGCGCGGTCGATGCGCTGCGGTCGGCCCAAGCCGTACAGGGGCCTGGGGTTGCAGGTGCGCGCAGCCCGTCACGAACGCTCGACCGACGTCGGCGCAAGGGTGTCGGTTCCAGCGCATTCGGGAGCCGGCGGACCCCCGGCGCGCCGGATCACGTCGACGCGGGTGGTCGGGGTGTCCGAACGGCGTGCGTCGTGTGGGGCGATCAGACGCAGAACGGGCCCGAGCAGCGCCCGGGCCCGAAGCGGCGTGCTCGGCGTGGTGGTACCACGCCTCGAGGAACGGGCCGACTATTCGCTGAGGATCCGCACGCTGCCGCCGGAGGTGCGCATGACCATGCGCGGCCCGCCACCACCGACGCTGCCGACGAGCTTCGTCTTCGACTTCTCGGAGGCGTCGACGTCGATCTCGGAGCTCACGGAGCCGCCCGAGGCGCGGGCGTCGATGTCGAGGCCGACGTTGCTCGCGAGGCGGACGCGGATACCACCGCCGGAGGTGCGCAGCTCACTGTCGCTCCCGGGAGTGTTCGTGAGATAGGCCGTCACCGAGCCGCCCGACGTGGACGCCTGCAGGGGCCCGGCGATCTCATCCACGCGGATGGACCCACCGGAGCTGGTGGCGGTCACCGCCGCGTCTGCGCGCTCGATCGTGATCGAGCCGCCGCTCGTGTCGATGTTTGCTTCTCCGGAGACGCCCGCCACGCGCACGGAGCCGCCGGCGCTGCGCAGCTGCAGCTGCCCGTCGATCGCGCCCATCTCGATGGAGCCACCTGCGCTCCGCACGTCGACGTCGCCGCGGAGGTCGCTGACCCGAACCGAGCCTCCCGCGGAGCTCACCGTGGCGTCGAAGCTGGAGGGCACGCGGATCGTCGCCTCGAGGCCGCGCTTCCAGCCCCAGTTGATCTTCTTCTTGCGGTCGATGACGAGGCGCACGGTGTCGCCCTGCTGGCTGAAGTCGAGGTCGTAGTCGTCTTCGATGGGTGTGGAGGTGTTTCCGACGCGCCGGAGCTCGAGCTCCACCTCGCGGTTGCTGCTTGCGAGAATCTCCACCTTGGTCCCCTCGGCTTCGAGCTCGAGGAGGCCACCCGGGGACACGCTCCAGCTCTCGCGGATGGTGTCGGCAGACGCTGCGGTGGCGAGCAGGAGCAGCAGGCTGACGAATGTGAGGGTGCGAAGGACCTTGGCGGTGCGTGGCATCTGTCTCTCCCTGGGCCGTGTTCGGTGGCTGTCGTGGCCGGTATCGCAAGGTACGGGGCCTGGGCGCGCGGGTTGCGTTGCGGGGGCAGCTCGGGATCCCCGGCCCGGGCGGCCGTGGACGCCCTCCGGGGCCGCGCGCGACGTCGCCGAGCCGGTCTGGCCGGCGATTCGGCCCCTCACGGCTCAGATGGCGGCGAGCGCCTGCTCGAGATCGGCGAGCAGGTCGTCGGCCGACTCGATGCCGGTCGAGTAGCGGACGAGGCCCTCGGGGATCCCCAGTGCGGCGCGCTCTTCGGGGCTGCACTCGACATGGCTGGTGGTGGCCGGCGGCCCGATCGTGGTCTCGACCGCACCCAGGTTCGCGGCGCGATGGGCGAGGCGCAGGTGCGGAATGAGCCTCTTCACCGCGTAGAGGTCGCCGTCGAGTGCGAAGCTGAGCATGCCGCCGAACCCGCGCATCTGGGAGGCGGCGATCTCGTGCTGGGGATGGCTGGCCAGGCCGGGGTAGTTGACCTGGGTGACCTTGTCGTGCCCCTCGAGGTACTGCGCGACCGCCATGGCGTTGATCGCCTGGCGCTCGACCCGCAGGTGCAGGGTCTTCATGCCCCGCAGCAGGAGGTAGGCCGCCATGGGGTGCAGGGTGGCGCCGTTGATCTCCCGATACTGGAACACCTTCTGCACCAGATCGGCCTTGCCCACGACCGCGCCGCCCAGGGCGTCGGCATGGCCTCCGAGGAACTTGGTGGCGCTGTGGACGACCAGGTCGGCGCCGAGCGCCAGCGGGCTCTGGTTCACCGGCGTGGCGAAGGTGTTGTCGACCACGGTGATGGCACCCTGGGCTCGCCCGGCGGCGAGCAGGCGCCGAAGGTCGAGGACCTTGAGTGTCGGGTTGGTTGGCGTCTCGAGGTACAGCAGGTCGCAGCCTCTGCTGAGCGCGGCCTCGATGCCGTCGAAATCGGTCGTGTCGACCAGATCGACCTCGATGCCGAGACGCGGGAGGTGGTCGGTGAAGAGGAGGCTGGTGCCGCCGTAGGTGTCCTTGACCGACACGACACGCTGGCCCGGCCGCACCAGCGCATACAGCGTGTTGGAGATGGCGGCCATCCCGGTGGACGCCGAGGTACAGGCCTCGCCACCTTCGAGGACCCGGAGCTTCTCCTCGAACACCTCGACCGTCGGGTTGGTATTGCGGCCGTAGATGTGGCCCTGCGCCTTGCCGGTGGCGACGTCGTACCACTCGTCGAAGCCGTCGTAGCCGAAGGCGACGCTGAGCACCACGGGAACCTGGGTGGCCCTGTCTGTGAGGGTGCGCTCTTCGCCGCCCCACACGGCGAGGGTTTCGAGGGAATCGCTCGGTTTCTTCATGGGCCCACGTTACGGAGGACAACCGCGGATGTCACTTCCCGACCTTGGCCCGTGCGGCCTTGTACATGTCGAGGGCTCCGAGACGGCGCTGCTTGTGGTCGACGACCCGCGCGGGGTACCCGCCCGCCTCGAGCGGACGCTCCCAGGGCTCGTGAATGGCGGCCCCCCGGAGGTCGCGGAGCTCGGGAACCCAGCGGCGGATGTAGTCGCCGTCAGGGTCGAACTTCTGGCTCTGCGAGACCGGGTTGAAGATGCGGAAGTACGGTTGGGCGTCCGTTCCCGTGGACGCGGCCCACTGCCAGCCGCCGTTGTTGTTCGCGGGGTCGCCGTCGAGGAGCTGCTGCATGAAGTAGCGCTCGCCCCAGCGCCAGTCGACGTGCAGGTCTTTGGTGAGGAACGACGCCGTGATCATGCGCGACCGGTTGTGCATGAACCCGGTCTCGTTGAGCTGACGCATGCCCGCGTCCACCAGCGGGAAGCCGGTGCGGCCTTCGCACCACGCCTCGAAGAGCTCGGGGTCGTTCTCCCACTGCACGTGGTCGTACTCGCGCCGGTGACAGCTGCGGATCACGTACGGGTTCTCCTGCAGCACGGCGGCGTAGAAGTCGCGCCAGATGAGCTGGTGGATCCACGTGCGCACACCTGCCCCGCCCTCGGCTTCCCGCGCGAGCGCCGCGCGCAGGCACTGGCGCGGCGAGACGACGCCGAGCCGGAGGTAGGGGCTCAGCCTGGAGGTCGCGTCGACGTTGAGCGCGTCCCGTGCGCTGGCGTATTGCGCCGCGCGGCTGTCGAGGAAGTCGTGGAGCAGACCCTGCGCGTGCACTTCACCGGCGACGAGCACAGCTTCGGTCCCGGCGAGACCGAGGTCGTCGAGCGTCGGCAGGGGTGTGCTGTCGGGCTCGACGGGGGCGGGGAGCATCGGTTGGCCGGGGTCACCCTCGAGCTCCCCTTCGACCCGGAGCTCCCAGGTCTTGCGGTACGGCGTGTACACCGAGAACGGCTTGCCCCGCTTCGTGAGAATCTCCTGCGACTCGAAGATCACGCGGTCCTTGAACGTCTGCACCTCGGCACCGGCGCCTTCGAGCGCTGCGCGCACCGCACGGTCGCGCGCGGTCGCAAACGGGCTGGTGTCGCGGTTCCACGTCACGCGCTCGAAGGCATGGCTCTCCTGCAGCCGGCCCAGCACCTCCTCGGGCTTCCCCAGGTAGGTGTGGAGGACCTGACCTTCGGCGCGCAGGTCTTCGCCGAGCTGCCGCACCGACTCCGCGAGGAACCGGCAGCGCCGCGGCCCCTGGCGCTCGCTGTGGAGCAGGCTCGGGTCGAACACGAAGACCAGATGCAGCGCCTCCGACCCCTGCGCTGCGGCGCGCAGTGCGGTGTTGTCGGAGATGCGGAGGTCGCTGCGGAACCAGTGGCAGGTGCGCCCTGTCAACGATCTCTGCTCGGAGGAGGTGACGGCCCGGTTGCGCTTCGCTCGACCTCGGCACCTGTGGCGGCGGCGCGCACGAGCATGGCGGTTCCCGCTTGAGGAATGTCCGGCCAGGTCGGTCGATGGGCCGCTGGCATCGTGCTGGCTGGCTCCATGCGCTCCCTCGTGCCGGCGTCGCGCACGCGGCGGTCGCGCTGCTCGAGCAGGAGCTTCTTGACCATGCGCACGAGGTTGCGCCCGCGCGGTTTTGGCGCGATGCGAACCTGGAGCTGGTCAGCTTCGGAGCCGCTCGGGCCGTGGACCAGGAGCCAGCGGGAGCGGGCGAGCCGGGTGCGCTCCACCTCGTCGTCGAGATCCGTCGACAGGTCTCCGCTCTCGATCTCCCGCAGTGCGATGTCGTAGGCGTCCTGGAGCGTCTGCCCCGTTCGCAGCGGGTCACCGGCCCGGCGGCCCTGGCGCAGCGGGTCAGGCTCGGGTGCGGGCGGAGGGCCGCAGTGGAGCGCTTCGCTCACCAACTGGCGGCTCGTCACTCCCACGGAGGTGCCGCTCGAAAGGCCCCGGGCCAGGCGATCGATCCAGGCGGAGTCGGTGCGCTCGAGCCTCCTCGAATGGCGTGCGCACAGGGCTCTGAAGCCAGGGTCTGCGGCCAGACGTGCGCACACGCCCGTGGCCCAGAGAGGAGGCGCCTGCGGCGACATGCCGATGGCGACGAGCACCCAGTGCACGTCCTGCGTCTGCAGGTACCGGCGATGCAAGGCCTCGAGCGTCTCGGCGAGCTCGAGCGGCTTTGCAGAGTCGTCCGGCGCGTGCGGTTCGTTGGCCAAGGAAGGGACCCTCGAGTCGGGAGAACGAGCTCCGAACCCCTGTCAGAACGTGCCTCCAGTGTAGCAATCGGCCGTGGGGCTCTGGCGCGCAGCGCAGGAAACGGAGTGCTCGATGGTTTCTCGGTGGGGAGCGGAACGCCGGCCGTCGCACGAGAAGACGCCGGGCATGAACGAGGAGAAAAGAATGGCCCACCCACTGCTTTCGACTCCCGCACGCTGTCGGACGTGGCGTGCGGTCGGTTGCCTCGCCCTGGTGCTGGTGGCTGCCCCCGCGTTTTCCGCCCCTCGTGCAAGTGACGTCACGCCGTGGCGGGCCGCCGGGCTGACGGAGGAAGAGGCTGCGGCGCATCTGCTGTATCGATTCACCTTCGGTCCACGTCCGGGTGACGTGGACGCCGTGGTGGAGCAGGGGCTGTTCGCCTGGCTCGATGCGCAGATCGCGGGTGTGCCCGAGAACCCTGCGCTCGAGCGGGCGCTGGGCCAGGAAGAGGTACTGCGCATGACCTCCGAGCAGATGGCCGAGGCGTTCCCTTCGCCGGGCCGCACGCTGCGACGGCTTCAGCGCGAGGGCAAGCTGAGCGGCGAGCAGATGGCGGCGCTCGAAGCGCGGCGCGCGGGGGAGCGGCCCGGCGACGATGACGCCATGGCCGAGATGCTGCGTGTGCGCGATGTCCTGCAGAAGGAGGGGTTCCGGCCGCGCCGCGAGCTGCAGCAGATCCTCGGCGCTCTGAAGCTGATGCGCGCCGCCTACTCGAACAACCAGCTCCAGGAGGTGTTGGTCGACTTCTGGTTCAACCACTTCAACGTCTCGTTGACCGACAACGAAGCGCAGGTCTACGTGCTGCCGTACGAGCGCGACGCCATCCGCCCGCACGCGCGTGGCTCGTTCGGCGACATGCTGGCCGCCACCGCGCGGCACCCGGCGATGCTGCTGTATCTGGACAATGCCCAGTCGCGGGCTGCCGAGGGCTCGCAGACCACCCTCGATCTGCGCGCGCGGGCTCTGCGTGACGGCCGCCTCGGGGCACGCCGAGGCGTGCGGCCTGATCGCACCGAACGGAGCGCGAGGCCGCGCCCGAACCGCGCTCCCCAACGGCCGACGGGTCTCAACGAGAACTATGCACGCGAGCTGCTCGAGCTGCACACCCTCGGCGTCGATGGCGGGTACACGCAGGAAGACGTCGTGGAGGTGGCGCGCGCCTTCACGGGCTGGACGGTTCTGCCACCGGCGTCGCAGCGTCCGCGCAACGTGCAGGTGCCGGCGCCGGGCTCACAGTTGGCTCGACGGGCCGGGATGGTCTTCGGTGACGGCTTCTTCTTCCATCCGGGCTTCCACGACGCCGGTCGCAAGACCGTGCTCGGCACCCGGTTGCCCGCGGGGGGTGGCATCGACGACGGCGAGCGCGTGCTCGAGCTCCTCGAGAAGCACCCCTCGACGGCGCAGCACATCGCGCGGAAGCTCGCCGTGCGCTTCGTCTCCGACACGCCCCCGCAGGCGATCGTCGACCGCCTCGCGGGAGTCTTCCTGCGCACGCACGGTGACATCGGTGCGCTGGTGCGCGAGATTGCGCACTCTCCGGAGTTCTGGGAGGCGGCTGCCCCTGCGTCTCGGCAGGCGGGCCCCGCCAAGATCAAGTCACCCTTCGAGGTGGCCGTCTCCGGGGTGCGCGCCCTGGGGCTGCGGGTCGTGCACCCTCGCGGCACTCTCGACTGGGTGGAGCGCATGGGCCAGCCGCTCTATCGCTACCAGGCACCCACCGGTTTCCCTGATCGCGCGGAGACGTGGGTCAGCTCCGGGTCGCTGCTCCTGCGCATGAACTTCGCGTCGAAGCTCGCTGCGGCTGAGGTTCCGGGGGTGCGCTACGCCGACGGGCGTCTGCTGGCCGGCCGCGAGCCGGAGTCGCAGGAAGCGGCGCTCGGTGCGCTGGCCGCGGTGCTGCTGCCCGGGAGGGATCCTGCGTTGGTGCGGGGGCCGCTCCTGCCGATGCTGGGTGCCGAGATCGC
Source organism: Candidatus Multivoraceae bacterium (assembly GCA_965223385.1). Classification (GTDB taxonomy): domain Bacteria; phylum Acidobacteriota; class Thermoanaerobaculia; order Multivoradales; family Multivoraceae; genus JBCCLJ01. The sequence continues at coordinate 1,203,156 of CBDCWR010000007.1, forward strand.
CGCAGATCTCCCCGAGGGGGTCTCGGGTCTCGAACGCATCGCAGGTCTGATCCTCGGCTCGCCCGAGTTTCAGCGCCGATAGCTCGATTGGTGGCGAGTCGCCTGCACGGTGCCTCACCTCGATCCGTCTTCTTCCCTTTCATCGCCCAACCGAGGAACGACCATGAGCCGACACCGCCACGCCACCTCCAGCCCGCACTCCCACGACCACGAGCGCGTCGGCCGCCGCGTGCACCGCCGGGCTTTCCTGAAGGGGGGCGCCGTCGGGCTCTTCTCGTTTGGGCTCGGCCTGGGCGGCGGCCCGCTCTTCCTGCATCGTGCGGCGCGAGCCGCCAGCGGATCGCCGCGCCGCAAGGTGCTCGTGACCGTGTTCCAGCGAGGTGCGATGGACGGCCTCATGGCCGTCACGCCGCTCGGCGACCGGCACCTCGCGAAGCTCCGCCCAGGGCTGATGCTGCCCTCGCGCGGAGGGGAGGCGAACGAGCGGCAGATCGACCTGGGCAACGGCTTCGCTCTGCACCCGGCGCTTGCGCCGCTCCACGCCCACTTCGGGAGTGGTGAGCTGGCGGTGGTGCACGGCGTCGGGTCGCCCGACGCCACGCGCTCGCACTTCGATGCGCAGGACTACATGGAGAGCGGCACTCCCGGCGACAAGGGCACGCGCTCCGGTTGGCTCAACCGCGTGGTGGGCGAGCTCGGGCACGAAGGGTACGCGCCCACTCCGTTTCAGGCGGTCGCGATGACAGCCAGCCTGCCGAAGAGCTTCTACGGCGACGAAAAGGCGATCGCCGTGCAGCGGCTCGAAGACTTCCAGGTGCGTCCGCAGCGGCGCGGTGGGAATGCCGCGCGGCTCGCCGGCGGCTTCGAATCGCTCTACGCGCAGACCACCGCGACCATGCTGCGCGAAGCCGGGGCGGAGACCTTCGAGGCGGTGGACCAGCTCGGCCGGCTCGACCCGGCGGCGTATCGACCGGCTGCCAGCGTGCGCTACCCGCGCTCGCCACTCGGCGAGAGCCTGCGGCAGATCGCATACCTCATCCAGGCGGGCGTGGGCCTCGAGGTGGCGTTTGCGGAGTCGGGCGGCTGGGACACGCACGTGCGCCAGGGGCAGGCTCGTGGTGCCTTCGCGAACCGGGCGCAAGATCTCGCGCAGGCGATCGACGCCTTCTGGAAGGACCTGGGCAAACATCGCAGCGACGTGGTGCTCCTCACCATGACCGAGTTCGGGCGCACCGTCGCGCAGAACGGCTCGGCTGGCACCGACCACGGACACGGGTCGTGCCTCTTCGTGCTCGGCGAGAACGTGCGGGGCGGCCGGGTGCACGGCGCGCTGCCGGCGCTTGCTCGCGACAATCTCTATGAGGGGCGCGACCTCCCGGTCACCACCGACTTCCGCACGGTGTTCAGCACCGTGGCGCAGAAGCACCTCGGCGTGTCGCCCGAGGCGGAGCTGTTCCCCGGCTGGTCGGGCCGGCAGATGCCTCTGTTCGAGGCGTAACACGCTCTCTTGCGGTGGGTGGAGACAGCGGGCGCGTGGGGGGAAGCGCTCGAGTGGATCTCGCCTGCGTGAAACTTCCGCCGAGGGCCGGTCGTCATATAGGTGACTGCCAACAAAACCCGCCCATCGGGCCTCGTGTGGCAGCGAACCGAAACTTCCGGAGCACGGTTCACAACCTTCGCTCCGTTTCTCATCGACCTCCGAGCCACCGACACCCAGCTCACATCCTCAGCCTCCCTTTTCGCGGACCCCAGGAGACGACGCCATGACCACATTCCACTCCACACGCACCCCTCAGTCTCGTTCCGCTCGCGCGCGCATTGGCGCCGCCTTCGCGTCGCTCGTCGCACTCGTCGTGCTCGCCGCCCCGGCTGCAGCCAGCGACCGCTGGTTCCACGTCCAGGTCGACGACCACAACGGTGGCGCCGAGGTGAGCGTCAACCTGCCGCTTTCGCTCATCGAGTCGGCGTTCAAGCTCATCCCCGAGGACGTCAGCGAAGACGTGAGCAACGACCTGCAGGTCGAGCTCAACGACGCCGGCTTCTCGATCGACGAACTGCGCACCCTCTGGGACGAGATCCGCTACGGCGAGGACGCCACCTACATCACCGTGCGCGAGGAGGACACCTCCTTCGCCGTGCGCAAGTCGGGTGACTTCCTGCTCGTCGAGTCGGACGAGACCAGCACCACGCAGATCGAGGTGCGCTTCCCGCTGCCGGTGGTCGACGCGCTCTTCTCGGGTGGTGACAACCGCCTCGACTTCGCCGCCGCGATCCAGGCCCTGGCCGACTACGGCGAAGGCGACATGATCACCGTGCGCGACCAGGACGCCACCGTGCGCGTCTGGGTGGACGGGGTCAACGGCAACTAAGCTGGCACTCGCCTCGTAGGAACGTGCGGGGCCAGCCCGCACGCGAGCGCGCCTCAACGCGAGGCGCGCCCTCGCGTTTCAGGCAGAATCGAAGAGCGAAGAATCCAGCCGCAGGCGACGAAGAGAAAGCGAGCACGAGATGAGTTTCATCAAGGTCATGGCGATCCTGTTTCTGGGAGCTCTCGCCGTGCTCAGCTTCACCACCGTCGCCGCCGCCACGTACGTCGTCTCCGGCGGCATCGCGAACGTCTCGGTGGACACGCCCGACGCCGACTTTTCGATCCCCGTGCCGATGCGGGTGCTCGACCTCGGCATGGGCGTCGCCGAGATGGCCATCCCCGATTCCGAGCTGCGTGCCGTGCAGGCCGACCTCAACGAAGAGTTGGGCGACTACCGTCCCGTGCTCGAAGAGATCGCCGGGCAGCTGCGCAACTTCCCCGAAGGGGAGCTGGTGCGGGTGAAGACCGACAGCGAAGAGGTCGTCGTCAAGCACACCGCCGGCAAGTTCCGCGTGCACGTCATCGGCCCCGACACCGACATCCGCATCGCGGTGCCCCGCAAGGCGATGAACCGGTTGGCCAAAAAGACGTTGGCGTTCGCCGGGTCGTAGTCGCCAAGCGACCGAAGACCTGGCCGGTAAGAGACGCAGGCAAGTCAGTCGTTGAGGGTGTGGGGTGGCCGGCGTATCGGCTGAGCCACGCATGGTACAGGTGGCCGCGTGGGGGCTGGGGCGGGCTCGCGTTCCTCCGGCCCGGCGGCGCGGTCTGCCGTCTTTGAGGGTGGCGCCGCCTCGGGGATCGGCGGCTTGCAGCGTGCTCCGCCTGCCGAGGTAGCCCTGGGCGCCGCCGCTCCTATTTAGCCTCCGGAACGCGAGCCCGCCGCAGCCCCTCGGAACGTACCGGTCCGCAGGTCGTTGTGAAGACGTACCGTCTCTAGAGACGAAGTGATCGAGCTAGACTCCTCCGTACGGTGACCAAGGATGGCGGGGTTGCGTGTGGGCTGTTGGCAGCGCGGGATATGGCCGGTCGCGGTCAAGAAGACGATCGTTCTCTGTGGCTTGATTGCAGGTGCACTGCCCTCACAGGGCCAAACGCCTTTCTGCGACAACTTCTTCGTGACGGAGCTCTCCCCGCTGCCTGCGATCTCCGGTGCTGATCTTTCTGTGCGCGCCTTCGGGAGTTGGCCGGTACTCCACACGCCCAACCTCACGGGGTCGACTCGGTCCGGCTCCCAGATCCGAGTGCAGCTCGTAGGCCTGAGCGCAGGGGCGACCTTGGTTCTGCCGTTTTGGGAGGACTTCATTGCCATCGGACCTTTGGCAACCGGGACCTACGAGGTCTACGTGGACGTATTCCTCAATCAAGGGACCGGGCTCGAGAGGTCGGTCGTTTGTGGACCGAGCTTCCACACCGTTCTTCCAGCAACAGGTGTGCCGGCATCTTCTGTCGTTGGCCTCCTTGTACTCGGAGCAGCGATCGCGCTTCTAGGAGTCAGGAAACTCTGTTGATCGGGAGCTCGCATCGCCGGGGCGTCGCCGGTCCCCTTGTCTCCTGAGCGGGCCGGCGACGGACCGAGTCCGCCGCCGGCCGCTTCGCTACGCCGACGCCAGCTCGAGGTTCGGCCTCGCGGGCTCGGCTTTGGCTCCGATCGTGAACGCGCGGATCTCGCGCGCGAGGAGCTGCGGCTCGTCGAGCGAGAGGAACGTCGTGGCCGAAGGCACCTCGACCAAGCGCGCGTTGCGGAACGCGCGCTGCAGCCGCTTCGCCAGGTCGAGCGTGAAGTGACGGTCCTGCGTGCCCCACACGAGGAGCGCGTCGCCGTCGAACTCGCCGAGGCGGGCGCCCGCGTCGATCGTGTCCTGCTTGTCGACCGAGCGCAGCAGCTTCGCCATGTCCCGGCGGATCGCCTTGCTCTTCGCGGTGGGCCTGAACCAACGCCGGAGCGTCGGGCTCGCCAGGCGCCCCACGGTGAGCTGACCGAACGCGGTGGGCATGCGGGCGATGGGCGGGAAGGCGTGCATCTCCTTGGAGAGCACGGTGAGGAGGCCTGGCACCTTGGGGAGCGCCGTGAAGTACTCGAACGCCTTCGGCGGGAACACCTCGAAGGCGTCGCAGTTGGTGAGCACGATGCGCGAGATGTTCGCAGGGTGGTGCACCACGGTGAGCTGGCTGATGGCGCCGCCCGAGTCGTTGCCCACGAGCGTGACGTCTTCGAGGCCGAGGTGCTCGATGAACTCGGCGACGAGTGCTGCCACGGAGCGCGGGCTCAGCTCGACGTTCTCCTTCATGGGCTCGATGTGCGAGCCGAGCGGCCACGTGGGCAGGAACACCTGATGATCGCGCGCGAGCTCGCGGGCGGTCTCGTCCCAGAGGGAGCCGTCGGTGAGCGCGCCGTGAACGAACACGACGGGCTTGCCTTCACCCTGCACCTCGTAGTGGATCGGCCCCAGGCTGAGCTGGATGCGGTGCGCTTCGCCCTGTGGCAGCAGTCGGGAGGGAGAGGGAAGAGTCATGGTGGGCCTCCTTTGGAGGATCCTGAGGGTGAAGGCGTCAGCTCGTGTCGGGGTTGCGGTCCGTGACTCGCCGAGCGCCGGAATGTCTGCACGCATGCTCGCCGGGGGCCGGGAGGCCCACAATTCCCTCCGAGGTAACGCGTTCATTACCTCCCAGGTAAGTGACCCCAGAACAAAGACCGCTAGGCTCGGAATCGCTCGAGATCTCAGAAGAGGAGTCCATCGTGAGTCGCGCCAAGCTCTCCACTTCCACCCTCCCGTCCGGCGACGCCACGGGCTCGGCCCAGTTCGGGCCGCTGCTGCGCCAGTGGCGCCTCACGCGTCGCATGAGCCAGCTCGACCTCGCGCTCGAGGCCGACGTGTCGGCGAAGCACGTGTCGTTTCTCGAGACGGGTCGATCGCACCCGAGCCGCGAGATGGTGCTGCGCCTGGCCGAGGTGCTCGACGTTCCCGTGCGGCAGCGCAACACCCTGCTGCGTGCCGGCGGCTACGCGTCGTTCTACCGGGAGAGCCACTGGGACGACCCGCAGCTCGCGGAGATCCGCCGGTCGATCGAGCTGATGGTGGCGAGCCACGACCCCTTCCCGGCCGTGGTGTGCGACCATAGCTACAACGTGCACCTGCAGAACAAGAGCTCCATGGCGCTCGTGCAGCACACGCTGCCCGCCGAGCTGCTCGAACAGGTGGGCGACGGGCCGCTCAACTTCGCGGCCCTCCTCTTTCACCCGCTCGGCTTTCGCAAGGTCATCGTGAACTGGCGCGAGGTGGGCAGCGCGATGATCCAGCGCATGCACCGCGAGGTGGCGCTGCGCGGCGACGCCGAGAGCCAGGCGCTGCTCGACAAGATCCTGCAGGAGCCCGACATCCCGGCCGAGTGGCGCTACCCCGATCTCGAGTCGGAGCTGCAGGTGGTGGTGCCGCTCCACCTGCGCACCGACGATCTCGACCTGCGCTTCTTCACGGCCATCACTACGCTCGGCACCGCGCTCGACGTGACCCTGCGCGAGCTCATCATCGAGACGTTCCTCCCCGCCGACAAAGCGACGGAGGAGCAGCTGCGGAAGATGGTGGCCGACGAGGCGTAGCGGCCAGCCGGGCGAGCAGGCTAGCCGGCGGAGGAGGCTCTAGCCGGCGGGGGCCGCGGCCATCAGCATGGCCTTGAAGCCGGAGCGCTGCTCTTCCATGGTGGCCTGCGGCCCGACGGCCTTCAGGTACCACGGGCCACCGGGGCCTTCGACCACCGCGCCGAAGAGGCGGTAGCCCGGCATGTCCTCGCTGGGGAAGGAGCCGATGGTGCTCTTCTTGAGCGTGCCGGAGGTGTCGACCACCGTGATGTTGAGCCCGTTGGCCTCCACCGTCTCCTGCTTCGGCTCGGTTGCATCGGCCATCTGCGCGATCCAGCGCCCGATGTTGGCCTCTGCACCGCCGCCGCCGCCCGGGCCGAAGAAGAACACCGTGAGCTCACCATTGCCGCCCGAGCCCGGAATCACGGCCTGCCCGATGCGCATGCGCGAGGAGGGCTCTTCGGGCGTCCAGCCCGCGGGCAGGGTGAAGGAGAGACCCTCGGCGTTGATGGGCGTGCCCCCCTCGAGAGCAGCGCTGGTCTCATGGGGTGAGCTGGCGGCCGCGGGAGGCGCCGCCTCGGCTTCGGAGGCTGGCTCGCTGGCTGGCGATTCGCCGGCACAGGCGACGAGCGCTCCAGCGAGGAAGAGCAGAACGAGGACACGAAGTGGGGGCGCGATGGGTCGCATGGAGGTCTCCGACGGGTCGGGGTCTACGTTGGGAGACCCGAAGATAACGCAGACAACACCCTCGTCGAGCGCCGACTGTCACCCAGGGATCGCGCTCGCCGCGGGTGACGCACCGGGCTCCTACGTCACGACTCCCTCAGGAGAACCGCGGGCTGCTGGCGGACCGCCCTCCGGGCCGGCAGCCAGGTGGCGAGGAGAGCCGCCACGCCGAAGATGGCCGTGACGAGGGCCAGGTTCGGCAGGTCGTAGGGCCGCACCTGCAGATCGGCGGCCGGTGTGGTGGCCAGAAGGCCACACGCGCCGACGCCGAGGGCCGCGCCGGTTCCAACGGGAAGGAGCCCTTCGGTGACGACGCGCGCGATCAACGCCCACGGGCGCGCTCCCATGGCGCTGCGGATGGCGAGCTCGCCCCGGCTCTCGGCGACGAAGAAGGCGAGAACTCCGTAGAGCCCACAGGTGGAGAGCAGGAGCGCCGCCGCGGCGAGAACGCCGATCAGCAGCGACACCACGCGCACGTTGCTGAACCAGTCGTCGATCCACGCGCTCATCGGACGGGTGTCGAGGATGGCGCGGTCGGGATCCGTCTGGCGCAGAGCGTCGCGGACGGGCGCGACATGCGCCTTCGGATCACCCTGTGCGCGCACGACGAAGCGCGGTGTGCTGACGGCGCCGGGGAAAGGGTTCTGCGGAACCGAGACCCAGACGGTCGGCTCGGGATCCTCGTCGGGGCGCAGCAGGCGCGCAGAGCGTGTCACGCCAATCACCCGCCACGCCTGCTCCAGGGCACCGAGCCGCACGGTGAGACCGATCGGCGAGCCGTCCTGCCAGAGGCGCCGGGCGAGCACGTCGTTCACGATCACCACCGGGGGATCGTCCGTGCCGTCGCTTGCGCGGAGGTCGCGACCCTCGAGAAGGTCGATGCCGAGCGCCTCCAGCGTTCCGGGAGCGACCACGCGGTAGTTGGCGTTGGGTGGGTTCTCCGTCTCCACGTCGAGCCGCCCGACGGTGAGCGCCGAGTTACCCGCGGAGAGGGGGAGGCGCGAGATCATTCCCGCCGCCTCCACGCCCGGGAGCTCGGACAGCCCCTCGAGCGCGAGGCGCACGTAGCGATCCTGCGCGGTGGCGTCCTGAAACAGTGACCTCGGCAGCGCCACTCCGGCCACGACACGCTGTTCCGGCTCGAAGCCGAGCTCCACCTGCCGGAGCTCGCTCACGTGGCGCAGCAGCAGGATGCCGATGAAGAGCAGTGGCAGGGCAACGGCCACCTGCACGCACACCACGGTGCGTCGCAAACGGCGGCCTGTGCTGCGACCGGAGCCGCGCGTGGCGCCGAGCAACGAGGCTGGCGCCTGGCGCTGCGCCAGACGCACCGGGCCGAAGGAGAAGGCGAGCCCCGCCAGCAGCATCGTCGTGGCGGCTCCGAGTGCGGTCGGCAGATCGAACGCCACCTCCCAGGCGCGCGGCAGCAGCCGTGGGTCGATGCTGCGTAGCGCCGGCAGGAGCGCAGCGCTGATGACCACGCCGAGTGTGCCGCCGAGGGTTGCGACGGCGGCACCCTCGAGCAGGAACGGTCGGGCGACGCGCCAGCCGTCGGAGCCGAGTGCCTTGCGCAGGCCAATCTCCGTGGAGCGCGAGAGCGTGCTGGCCACGAGAAGCCCGGCCACCGTCAGGCACGAGAGCACCAGGATCGACACGCAGGCCGACAAGAGCAGCTGCAGGGCACGGCGCGAGCCGCCGACGGTCTGCTCGAGCAGCGGCACGAGGCGCAGGTCGAGGCCCTGGTTGTCGTCGGGGTAGGTGTCGCGGAGGTGTTTCGCGAACGTCCGGAGCCGCGCCTCGGCCGCGGGCATCTCGGCGCCTTCGTCGAGCCGCCCCACGAGGCGCAGGAAGTGAAACGCGCGAAGCTCCTCGGGCCCGCTGGGAATGAGCGGCACCAGGATGTCGGTCGTGGAGTTGGGGAAGCGCGTCCCCGGCGGCAGGACACCGACGACCACGTGGGCGACGTCGTCCAGGCGGATGGTCGCGCCGACGGCGGTCGGGCTGCCCTGGAAGTGCTCGCGCCACAGCCGGTGGCTGATGAGCGCGAGGTCGCTCGGAGCGCCGCCGTTGTCCGGGGTGCCTGACGCTTCGCGCTCCGGATCGGCGCGCACGGCGGGCGGCCGTTGCTGCTGTGGCGGGAAGTCGGCGCCGAGGGCCGGGGTGATGCCGAGGGTCTGCAGGAGGTTGTGCGTGACGCGAGCGCCCTGAACGGAGTGCGGCGCGTCCCCGGCGCCTCCCGCCGCCAGCGTGAACGACGTACTGCGCGAGGCGGCAACCTGGACGAACGGTGAGTCCGGGAGGTCGCGATAGTCCTCGTAGTTGGGCCAGGAGAAGGGGTACTCGTCCACCCCAAACGCCTCGACGACGCCCCACGGCACCACCAGGCGCTCGGGGTCTGCGAAGGGGAGAGGCCGGCCGAGCACCGAACGGGTCACCGAGAGGGACAACGTCTGCAGCGAGACGCCGGTGGCGACCAGGAGGAGGAGAAGGAGGAAAAACCCGGGCTTCGAGGAGAATCGCCGCAGGACTTGAAGGATGTCGCTCGTCATCCAGGGAGGCTAGGGGCCCGGCCTGACCTCGATCAAGATGAAATCTGTGGGGTGAGATATAAACAGCGTTGATGTCTCTGCCGTTCGAGATCCGCCACCTCGAGGTGGTCGACGCCGTCGATCGTCTCGGCTCCATCACGGCCGCCGCCGAGCACCTCCGGCTCAGCCAGCCGGCCGTGAGCCACTCCATCAAGCAGCTCGAAAGCCGGCTGGGAACCGCCCTGTTCGTGCGCCACCCGCGGGGCCTCGACGCGACGCCGGCCGGGGAGCGCATGGTGAAGAGTGCACGCCGGGTGCTGCTCGAGCTGCGCAGCGCCGAGGTCGAGGTGGCGGAGGATGGCCTCGGACAGGCCGGTACCCTGCGGCTCACCACCGAGTGTTACACCTGCTACTACTGGCTGCCCGCGGTGCTCACCGACCTCCAAGCCGTAATGCCGAGGCTGCGGCTCATCGTGTCGGCCGAGGCGACGCGCCGGCCCGTGGAGGCGCTCCTGGAGGACGAGGTCGACGTGGCCATTCTGCACCGCCGCACGGCCCACCCGGAGCTCGAGCTCACGCCGCTGTTCACCGACGAGCTCGTGGCGCTCGTGCCACCCGACCATGAGCTCGCCGCGAAGCCGTTCCTCGTGGCGGAGGACTTCGCCGGGGTGGGCGTGGTGCTCCACTCCGAACCGCACGAGAGCGTGCTCTTCACCGATCTCCTCCTCCCCGCTGGGGTGGAGCCGAAGCAGGTGTGGGAGCTGCAGCTCACCGAGGCGGTGCTCGAGATGGCCAAGGCCGGCCTCGGGGTGAGCGTCATGGCGCGCTGGGCGGCGGCGCCGCAGATCAGCGCCGGCTCGCTGGTGGCGGTGCCGCTCACCGAGCAGGGCATCACGCGCACCTGGTGGGCCTGCCGCAAGCGCATCTGTGCGTCCCACGCCGGATGCGAAGAGATGGTGCGCCTCCTGCGCGAGCACGGCGGTCGTCTCGTCGCGGGAAGAAAGATCGCGGCGCGCTAGTCGAGGAGCCGAGACCTCCCGCGGTCGGAGCGCCGTCGCTCGGTCGGTGAGGGTCTGGATGGATCGACTATGATCCGGGTCCGCGCCCGTGAGGCCCAGGTCTCGAAGGAAGCGTTCCGGGGCTGGTGCCTCGTGCGGTCTTCAAAACCGTTGTCCCGTGCAGGATGCTGTTCGGGGGGTGGGTTCGATTCCCATACGCTTCCGCCAGGCCGGGGGCCTGTCGGATGCGTATGGGAATCGGCATGCGCGGCAGCGCCTGCGGCGCAGACGCTTGGGAGCGATTCCCGGGTTCAGCCGGGCCGGAGGCCTGTCGGATGCGTATGGGAATCAGCATGCGCGGCAGCGCTTGCGGCGCAGACGCTTGGGGACGATTCCCGGGTTCTGCCAGGCCGGCGAGTGCGTCGGCCACATGTGGGAATCGGCGGCGCGCGCCTCGCGTGCATCCTCAGTCGACGCCTGCGCCGAACGCCGCGGAGAATGCTTCGACGGCATCTGCGACCGCGGCTCTCGAAAGTGCTGGGTACCTGGCAAAGGACGCCTCGGGAATCCGCTGCACCAGCTCTCGAAAGCGGTCGAAGTCCACCATGCCGGACCGCACGAGACTCTTGGCGTCGTGCATGTCTCGCTGAAACCCTCGCACCAGCTTCGACAGGAGCTGAGAGTAGGGGTCGTAGTGGTGGAAGCTCACGTCGCCGATTCTCTCGACGAAGACGTGCCGATCCTCACAACCCTCGAGAGCCGGCACGAAGTGCTCCGGTCGTACGAGCTCGATGTTGACCTGGAGACGATCCTTGATGCCTGCAAGGTGGGAGAGCACGGCGTCTTCTTCGACATGGAGGTCCGCATCGATGGTCGATTCGCGCCAGCCGGCCAGGACCGCCGTTCCGCCCCCCAGCAGGAGAACACGGAAGGGACCTCGGCCGCGCACACTTCGCGCGAGCTCCCGCATGAGCTCTTCGAGGAGTGCGCGATCCATTCTTCGGCGCATTCTCAGCTCCGATCGACTCTGGCCAGCCGGCAGGCGTTCGCGAAGGAGCTCGCCTGGAGCAGGTAGGCCTGATAGCGCGCGAAGGCGAGATCGCCCTCGGTCCTGCTGAGCAGCTCGTAGAGGCCGTTCTCGGGGTCGGCGAGTGGGGTGCCGACCGGGATCCCCTCGCGGTACAGGCGAGGCGCCGCGATCGAGACCAGGTAGCTCTCGAGCGTGGTCTTCCCCGCCGCCAGATCGGCGAGACCGGCATCGATCAACGCACCTCCAGGAAGCCCCAGCTCTTCGAAACTGGCGGCTCCGAACCGCTTGCGGATCCAACGCATCGCAACCGCTCGCCTGGCGATGGCCCGGCGTCGCTCTGGTGTGAGAGAGGCCGCGCGAGCCCGGCCGCCGGCGCGACCGTGCTCGGCGAACTGCCGCCTGATGTGGGGGGGAAGCTCCATACCAAGGAGGTAAGTATATCGCCGCGACGACCTGCGCGACCCGGACCCGATCGCAGGTCGGGCCTCGAGCACCCCTACTCGGCCCGCAGCGCTGCCATCGGCTCGACCCCGGCCGCCCGCCTTGCCGGGATCCAGCAGGCGAGGAGGGTCACGAGGCATTGGATCGCCACGGTGGCCGCGAGCGCCACAGGATCGCTGCCCGACACCTCGTAGAGGTAGCTCGCGAGGAGGCCCGAGCCGCCGATCGCGAGGGTGACGCCGACTGCGATGCCGGCCGCGGCCAGGGTCATCGACTGGCTGACGACACCCCGGAACACGGTCGACGGCGACGCACCCATGGCGAGGTGCACGCCGATCTCGGTGGTGCGCTGCCGCACGGTGAGGGCGAGTGCTCCGTAGATGCCGATGCCGGCGAGGAGGAGGGCAACCCCGGCAAAGGCGCCCAGGAGACCGAGCACGAAGCGGTTCGTTTCGGTCGCCTTGGCGACGTACTCGTCGAGTGGCTTGATCTGGGCCGGGCTCTGCGGGAACTCGGAGCGCACGGCGGCGATGATCGCCTCCCGCATGGCGGGCGTGTCGTCGTGCACGCGGACCGTCAGGGTGAGCTCCTGCGAGCGGTAGTAGGAGCGGGGGATGTAGATCGTGGGCCGATGGTCCATGACGCCCCCCTGCGCCACGAACGGCACCACTCCGACCACCTCCGCGTCGTGGAATGTGTCACCCGAGTTGCGGTGGCGGAGCGTCTTTCCGATGGCGCTCTCTCCGGGCCAGAGGGCAGCCGCGAGCCGCGAGTCGATCACCACGGTCGGCCGGTCGGTGCGCACGGTGTCTTCGTCGGCCCATTCGTGCACTCCGCTCACATCGTCGCTGTAGCGCAGGTCTCTACCGGCGAGGAGCGGGATGCCCATCGAGTCGAAGTAGCCGGGCCAGATGTTGCGGAAGTAGGCGACGCCCGAGACCTCGGGGCGGCCTTCGGGGGTGAGCGAGTAGTCGCACGTGCGGCTGTAGGTGCCGTTGAGCGGAACCGGGAACACGGCTCCGGCGCCCTCGACGCCTGGCATCTGCAGCAGCTTCTCGGAGAGCGCGCGCTCCGCGACACGGCGGCGCTCGAGCCACGGCGCAACCGCCACGAGAAAGTCGGGCTCCGAGCGGTCGTAGCCTTCGCCCACCGTGGAGATGTCGACCGTCAGCACGTTCGCGGGCTCGAAGCCCAGGGGCACCCGCTGTAGCTCAGCGAGGCTGCGGAGCAGCAGCCCGGTCGCCAGGAGCAGGGTGACGGTGAGCGTGATCTGCACCACGACCAGGGCGTCGCGAAGCCGCCGCTGGCCGCGACCGGGCGTGGAAGAACGGCTGGTGAGCTGATCCTGCTGACCGTGGCGCATGGCGCGCAGCGCCGGAAGGAGACCCGCGATGAGGGCTGAGACGAGCACCACGCCGAGGGCGAAGCCGAGCACGTCGAGGTTGAGCGACAGCTCACTCGCCTGTGGCAGCCCGGCCGGGCGGACGACCGCCAGGGCTTTCATGCCGAGGGCCGCGAGCCCGGTGCCGAGCACACCTCCCGCGAGCGCCAGAACGACCGACTCCGCGATCGACAGCCGCGCGAGCCGCCACCGGTCGGCACCCATTGCGGCGCGCACGGAGAGCTCGCGGCCGCGCTCGCTGGTGCGCGCGAGCAGCAGGCTCGACGCGTTGACGCACGCGACCAGGAGGACGCAGAGAACGGCGCCGCTCAGCACGGCCAGCAGCGGCCGGATGTGGGCGGCGCTCTCTTCCACGAAGCCCTGCGCTCCCAGGTCGAAGCCACTCTCCTCGAGCTCGTCGAACTCCGTGCGCATCTCCGTCGCCACGGTCTGCAGCTCGCCTCGCACGTCGGCCAAGGTGTATTCGTCGGCGCGCCGGCCGACCACACGGAACCACCTGGAGCTCCGGGACGCCTGGGACATGTCGAACGCCCACACGGTCCAGAGGTCGATCGACGTGCCGAGGTCTTCGCCCACGTCGGCCGCGGCCGGGAGCACGAGGCGGAAGCCCGGGGGAAGCACTCCGACGATCTGGAAGTTGCCGCTGAACACCTGCAGCGTCGTGCCCACGACGTCGGGGTCGCCGCCGAGCTCGCGCTGCCAGAAGGCGTCGCTGATCACCATCGGCTGTGAGGGTGGTGCCGGAGTTTCGGGCGGACGCGGGGTGCCGTCTGCCACCTCGAAGAGCCGGCCCCTCTGCGCACGCAGCCCCAGCATCTCGAAGAAGGAGGAAGAGACGGTCACCATCTTGGCGAATGCGGGCGTCTCGGTGCCGACCACGGGCGCCACGACGATCTCGCCGAACGCGCCCACAGTCTCCAGCGTGTTCGTTCGGCGCCGCAGCTCGTCGTAGTCGGCCGGGCTCAGGAGATTCGAGCCCCCGCCCTCGGCGGCCTGCCGGTTCCACACCATCACCAGGGAGTCGGGGTCTTTCACGGGCAGGCTCCGCAGCAGCGCGGCTTCGACGACGCTGAAGACGAGCGTGCTCGCGCCGATCCCGAGCGCAACCGCGGACAGAACGGTGAGCGAAAAGCCAGGCCGGCGCAGGAGTGCCTTGGCGGCGAAACGGACCTCGTTCCACAGTGTCTGCATGGTGTGGTCTCCTTGCCGCGTGCGGCGGGTGTTCCAGATGGTCTGCGGCGTCGGCGCGAAGGTGGCGCGGCTGTCGGGCAGCTCGCTTCGAAAGACGGTGCCGCTGCGGTAGAGCGCCCAGACGGACGACATCGCCTCGCTCCGATAGTGCCGCCTCGCCTCGTTCGTGGCTTCGCCTCGCTCGAGGCGTTCCAGAAGGGCCTCTTCGAGATCGCCCAGAACGACCTCGCGCCGTGAGCCCCAGAGGAGCAGGGTCACGAGGAACTGCCAGGTGCGCGGGATCGGAGTGGGCTCGCTCTCAGCCTTCATGGCGGACCCCCGCGAGGCGCTCGAGCTCCTGCAGGCTCGCCTCGGCCATCTTCTGAAGTCGGGTCTGGGTCTCGTGGAGCGCTTTGGCTCCCGAGATCGTGATTCGGTAGTGGCGCTTCCTCCTCCCGCCGCGCCTCGCGGTCGGCTCCCCCAGGTAGGACTCCACGAAGCCTCGACGCTGGAGCCGCTCGTAGCCCGTGTGCAGCGCTCCGGGCGAGACCCGCTTTCCCGTGCGCGCTTCCACGAGCTCGCGCACCTCGAGCCCGTGCGCGCCCTCCCCCAGGTCGACCAGAGCGAAGAGCAGTAGCTGCTCGAGCTCTCCGAGTCCCTTGCTCATCCCAGAAAAATAAACTGCGATGCAGTTTTAATCAACGATGCTGGGACGAGTCGCCCGTCGTGGCCCGGCCTCGGGGACCTCCCACGTGAGCTGCACGGATTCGGTGCATCTGCTGCGACGGCCGCGGAGCAGGACCGGCCGGTTTTTTCTCCGGAATCCGCCGATTGTTTCCGTGCCTCGACCATTTTCTTTCTTCCGTCCCCTGTTCTGTGGCCGTTGGCGCAACTTGCGGCACGAAAGGCCTCGGCAAGGTTCTTGCTCCGTCTTGCGAAGGAAGGAGAAGAAAATGGCTCTCGCAGCAAAACCCGAACTCGTCGATTCAGCGCTCCAGGAAGAGGCTCTTCGTCAGGCGTGGGAAGGAATCGATCTCTGCCGGAGCGGCCGCTTCGAGGAGGGATTTGCCGCTCTCGAGCTCGTCTTCTTCCAGAAGGATCTCCCAGAAGGCCTGCCCGGAGCCTTCTTTTCCTACTTCGGCCTCGGAACGGCTGCCTTGCGGGGGCGCTACCGCGAGTCGGTGCATTTCTGCAAGAAGGGGATCGAGCTGGACCCCACGGAATCGGAAGGGTACCTCTGCCTGGCGCGTGTGCACTCCTACTTCGGCTCGAGGCAGCTGGCCCTCACGGCGATCCACGCGGGCCTGAAGGCCTGCAGCACCAACGGCGACCTGATTGCGCTCCGGAAAGAGATGGGAACGCGCCGGCGGCCGGTGATCCCGTTCCTGTCGCGCGATCAGAAGCTCAACCGGGTGTTGGGGAAGTGGCGCCATCGCCTCACGCTTTGGCGCGAGACCCAGAGAAGTCAGAGAGCGTGACGGAGCGCGAGCTAGCGCGTGCGAAACAGCCAGCGCATGCCCTGACGATAGGCCGTCGGTAGAGCCGAGAAGTGGTTCTCGCCGTCGAGGGTCACTGTCTCGAGCTGCCACGGTGCATCTCGACCGGTCCAGTGCTCGATCCAGCGCAGCGCCGGTTGCCGGAAGCGCGGGTTGTCGTCGCTGCCGCTCGAAACGAACACGCGGCGCGTCGTGCCGGTCGAGGCCTCCGGGCTCGCCTCGAGGAAGAAGTCGAGGTTTCGGTGCAGTGCCGGGTTGCTCGCGATGTGACCCCAGAACAGGTCTAGCTTCGTCTGCGCCGCGAACAGCACAAACTGGCCGCCGAGCGACTGGCCGAAGACGATGCGGCGTGCCGGGTCCGAGGGGTACTCGCGCTCCACGAGCGGGAGCACATGGCCTTCGAGGAACGCGGCGAAGTTCGCGGCGCCGCCGTAGTGCTCGCGGTCCGCGGCCGGAGCCGTGAAGTCACGGCCGCGCTGGTTGCCTGTTCCCCAGTCGTCGTTGCCGTACGAGACCCCCACCACCAGAGCCTGCGGAGCCTCCTGTGCGTGGCCGAGGTAGCCGTGGTAGGCGGCAAGAACCGGGAAGGTGACGCCGCCGTCGAGCAGGTAGACGGTGGGGAGCTTGGTGCCGGGTGCAATGTCGCGCGGCGCGCTGACGAGCACGTGGTAGGTGAGGCCGAGGGTGTCGGACTCGATCGCGTGGTGGGTCACCTCACCGAGCCCCTGGAGGTGCTCGATCTGCGCCCATGTCGCGCGGTCGCTCGTGGCGGCGAGGCACAGCACCGCGAGGACGAGGGGAACACGTCTCGAGGGCGAGTCGCTGGAGCGGTGGGTCGAGATCACGGCGTCGGCCTCAGCTTTCCTGCGCGATCGCCCAGATCGCGGACCGGCACCGGACGAACAGGGTCTGGTCGACGATGGCAGGGGTGGCCATGCAGGGCTCGCCCATCTCCACGGCGCCGAGCTCCTCGAACGGCTCCTCGGCGGAGAGTGTCCGCACCACGCCGTCTTCGCTGGTGAGCAGGATGTGCCCGTCACTGGCGAGGAGGGAGGCCGAATACGTGCCTTCGAGGCGGCGCCGGTGCAGCGTCTCGCCCGTCTCGAGATCGAGCACGTTGAAGATGCCCGTGTCGCGCACGAAGTACACCCGCCCGCGATAGGCGACCGGGGTGGAGGTGTACGGGCCGCCGTTGTCGGAGGTCCACGTCGCTTCGCGTACGAGCCCTTCGGAGCCGACCGGCACCGCATAGAGCTCGCGACCGCGGTAGCCGCCCGCGAGGATGACCTGGTCACCCGCCACGAACGGGGTGGGCGTCTTCACCTGCAGGTCGCGCGGGAAGCGCCAGAGCTCCTCGCCGGTGGCGAGGTCGAGGCCGCGGTCGAAGTTGCCACCGATCACCAGCAGCTGGGTGCGGTCCTCGCCCACGTGAATCGTGGGTGTGGCCCACACCGGCTTCTCCTGGCGCTCCACCTTCCACAGCTCGCGCCCGGTCCCCAGGTCGAAGGCCACGATGAACGAGTTCGCGTGCTTGTCGACCTGCACGAAGACGCGATCTTCGTGAATCACCGGCGAGCTCGCGTGCCCCCAGTGCACCTCTGGGCTGCCGAACAGACCCGGGTCGAGCACACCGAGGTCTTTGCGCCACAGCTCGGCGCCTTCGGTGTCGAACGCCACCATGCCCTCCGAGCCGAAGAGCGCGACCACCACCTCGCCGTTGGTGGCCGGCGTGGCGTTCGCCTGGCTCGACTTGGCGTGGCGCGAGGTGCGGGGCGCACCGCTGAAGACTTCGCGCATCCAGAGCACTTCGCCGCTCGCCTGGCTGAGGCAGTAGAGCCGCCACGAGAACTCCTTCTCGAGATCGCTGACGC
Organism: Candidatus Multivoraceae bacterium; assembly: GCA_965223385.1. GTDB lineage: Bacteria > Acidobacteriota > Thermoanaerobaculia > Multivoradales > Multivoraceae > JBCCLJ01. The sequence continues at coordinate 1,220,763 of CBDCWR010000007.1, forward strand.
GGCCGCCGTCGTCGCCGAGCACCAGCTCGGTCTCGGCATCGGTCACGGCGGTGGTCACGAAGATCTTGCCGTCCGAGATGGCGAGGCTGCCGTGCCCGGTGCCGGGTAGATCGGCCTTCCAGGCGACGTTCTCGCCGCTCTCCGGACCCCACTGCGTGGGCAGCTGCTGGCCGTCGGCCACCCCGCGCGCGAAGGGCCCGCGGAACGACGGCCAGCTGTCGGAGGCGTGCGCGGCGGCGGAGAAGGTGAGGGCGAGAAGGAACAGCAGACGCAGCAAGAGCGCGCGTGAGCTGCCTCGCTGGACCGAAAGCTCGGGTTCGTGCATGTCAGAACCCTATCCGCGGCTCCGGCGCGCGTCAGCACGTCTGGGATCAACGGCATTGCCAGGCCGCCACGCGAGGCGCTGCGGCAAACCCGTATGGAGGCTCCTCGGGCTGTGCGCTCGAATACGTCACTGGACGTTCCGGCGCGCCCAGGCGCGCGGAGCGGCCCCACCCCGGTCCAACGCGAGCTTCGGGCCGCGGGTGCGCGCGCTGGCGCGCGAGCTCAGCTTCGGGTGCACGCAGGCCGAGCCAGCCGCGGAGGTGACGTCGAGCCTCTGACGGCGTCGATCGGGGGACGAACGTGGAGAGCCCTTCGCACAGCAGGAACATCGAAGGTCGAGGCGCCACCACCATTCTGTGGCTCGCAGCCGCGCGCCACCCACGTCGCACGCTCGCCATGATCCTGCGCCTGGTCCTCCGGAGGGACGTGCAGGACCGGGCGGCGATTCTCGCCTACTCGTTCGTTCTGCTGCTGTTCCCGCTCCTTCTCACCGCGACCTCTGTGCTGGGCTACCTCGCTGCGAGCGCGGAGATTCGAGAGGAGATGCTGACCTCGCTCGACCGCGTGCTCCCCGGGCAGGACTCCTCCGACCTGATCCGCCTCGTCCTGCAGGAGATCCAGGACGGCACCAGCTGGCTGACTCTGGCGGCCGCGGCGGTGCTGGCCCTCTGGTGGGGGTCGAACGTGGTCGGCGAGGTGCAGGGGACCGCGCGCCGCGCCACGCAGACGCTGTCGCCAGACCGCGGGGTGGTGCGCCTGGGGCTGACGGCGGCGATCACGGCGGCCCTCGAGATGATGGCACTCACGGTCGTGCCGCTGCTGTTTTACGGCCGCGAGCTGGGAACGACCGTCGCGGAGTGGCTGGGTCTCTCGGCCACCTTCGTGGTGGCGTGGAACCTCGTGCGCCCTCTGGTCTTGCTGACCCTCCCGGTGCTCTCGTTCGATCTCGTCTTCTTCTCGTCGTCCAGCGAGCTGTGGCGCGGGCGCGCGTGGTTCTCGCCCGGCGGGGTGTGCACGTTGGGGCTGTGGCTGGTGTCGTCGTTCGTGTTTCGCGCCTACGTCGGTACGCTCGGCGGCTATACCTTGGTCTACGGCTCCCTGGCCGCTGCCGTCACCCTGTTCGTGTGGCTGTATCTGACCGGCCACGCAGTGAACGTCGGCCTGCAGCTCAATGCGTGGCTGCTGCGTCCACTGGGACCTCCTGAGCGCTAGGGCGCCGGCGCGAAGGGGGCCTCGAGAATGGCCGCGCGATGCTTGCTGCGTGCAACGAAGTACTCGGTGATCACGTCCACCAGGAACGCCGCCGCCCCGGCCGTCTGCTGCTCGCGGAGGTCGAGCCGGAGGAGATCGCTGTTGCCCTCCTCGAGCTGGAGTCGCTCAGCCTCCTCGAGCTCCCCGGCGAGCACGACGCTCCGAGAGGCCTGCTCGTAGCGCGTGAGCCGCACGAGAGGAGAACGGTCGGTGTCCTTGCCGCGGTCGAGAGCCGCGCGGCGGCCAGGTCGGCTCTCGGCGGAGGAGCAGGGGCGGTTCAGAGAATCGAGGCCAATTTGGTCCAGTTTGGGTGTAGCGAAATCTGAACGCGGGCGGAAGGGGGCGCTCGGTGCGATCTAGGCCAGGAAGTCGATCGCGCCCGGCCACACCTCGATGCCTCGCACTGCAAGCTCGAGTACTTCGCCATCGAGCATCACCTCTCCGCGTGCAGGCGCCCTCACCTCGAGGTGTCGGACGCGGCCCCGGCGGAAGGCGGGGTGGCTGGTGTGCGTGCCCCGGAAGATCCGAGGAAAGGCACGCAGGAGCGTCAGCCGCCCCGTTTCGGCGATCCACACCACGTCGGCAAGCCCATCACACGGGTCCGCGTCGGGTGCGATACGCATGTCGCCGCCGATGTACTCGGTGTTCTGCACCGTGAGGAGTGGTGCGCGACCAGGGAGGGGCACGCTCTCGCGCGATGCGAGGGCGAACGTGCGTTGACGCAGCAGAACGAGCTCGCGGAGGGCGCCCAGCGTGTAGCCCAGCTTGCCGAGCGGCTTGAGGCGCCGATTCACGAGCGAGGCGACGTCGGTGACGAGCCCGAAGCTCACGGCGCTTGCGGCGAAGTGAACGCCCTCCGTGCTGGTCACCTTCAGCAGATCGAGTGGTCGGCTGTCGCCGCGCAGGAGCGCGGCCTCGGCCCAGGCTGTGGCGCGCGTGCCGGGCCCGGCGAAGTGGCGCACGAGGGAGTTGCCCGTGCCGAGTGGGAGCACCGCGAGGGAGAGCCGTTCCTCCGGAGGCAGGGCAGAGAGCGCACCGTGGAGCACTTCGAATACGGTGCCGTCGCCACCCACGGCGACGAGGCGGCGGTGGCCCACTTCGACGGCCTCCCGGGCGAGCCGTTGCACGTCGCCCGCGGCGCGCGACCAGGCGGCGCCCAGCACGACGGACTGCAGGCGCGCCAGAGCTGGCGCTGCCGCGCGACCGCAGCGCCCGCCGCCAGCGGCGGGGTTGACGAGCGCGAAGAAGGAACCTGCGGAGCTCAAGAGGCGTCCAGTGTGCCACCCGGCGCAGAGCGCAGCGCACGACGCCTGTGGCGCGTGCGACCCTAGGCAAGATCGGGATGGGCGGGCCACGGTTAACGGATGGCTGGCCTGCCCGTTGTATTGAGAAATCGGCCGCACGTCGAAGAGGCGGCCGCGCTCGCCCCGAGCGCACCTCCATGGCAACGCAAGGAGTCTGAAATGGAATCACTCGCGCCCGCCTTCGCCGTTCCGGCGATGTTCCTCATCATCGGCTGGGTCGTCCGGTCGATCGTTGCTGCGAGCAAGGAAGAGAAGCTCGCGGAGCTTCAGGCTCAGCTGCACGGTCGTGTCCTCGACCGGTGTCAGTCGAGCGACGACATCGCCAGCTACTTCGACTCGGGGCTCGGCGACTCGCTCCGGGTGAGCTCGGTCACCGAGCGTGGAGTCACCCTCAACAAGGTGCTGTCGTCTCTGCGCTCGTCGGTGGTGCTGGTGTCGCTGGGTGCCGGTCTGCTGCTGATGCGCGACACGTTCACGGACCCGTCGGCGCACGAAGGCTTCGTGGTCTTCGGTGGCCTCACCCTCGCGCTGGGCCTCGGCTTCCTCGTCGCGTCGGTGCTGTCGTACCTGCTGTCCAAGAGCTGGGGCCTGTTGGACGGCGCGGAGCTGCCGTCGGAGCGCGCGGCGCAGGAGTGAGGCACCTCTCTCCGTCTTCGCCACCCGGACGCCGGCGATGAACGACGCCGCCTTCGAGGCCTTCTACGCGCGCGTCGCGCCGAGCGTGCGGGCCTACCTGGTGCGCAGTGTCGGTCGGCTTTCGCTGGCCGACGATCTGCTGCAGGAGGCGTTCTTCCGCTTCCTACGCTCGGGCTTCGAGGGAGAAAGCGAGGAGCACCGCAAGCGTTACCTGTTCCGCATCGCCACCAACCTGACACGCGATCACTTCCGCTCGCCGCGCTCGTCCGAGAGCCAGCTGGCGCTGGAGGAGATGCGGGGCTCGGCCGAGCGGTCCGAGCAGCGCCTCGGTGCACGCCTCGACCTCGCGCAGGCGCTCGAGCAGCTCGACCCGCGCGACCGCCAGATGCTCTGGCTCGCCCACGTCGAAGGCCTCAGCCACCGCGAGCTGGCGCGGGTCTTCGACCTCAGCGAAGGCTCGTCTCGTGTTTCTCTACACCGCGCCCGCAAGCGGCTCGCGCAGGCTCTGGAGCCTACGGAGACCGGGGCCGCGGGTCGTCCTGGCTGACTCGACCTTCACTCCCTTCCTCACCTGGAGCACGTCATGTCCGATTCGATCCATCCGAAGACCCGTGAAGCGCTCGACCTCGCCTTCGAGCAGGAGGCGCGCTCGCTGGAGCAGCAGCTCGAAGCGGCTCCACTCCCCTCACCGCAGGCCATCCTCGAGCGGGTGCGCGACCCGGCCGAGGAGCGCCTGGCGCTTCTGGCCAAACGGCGCCGTCTCGCCTTCCTGCCGGTCCGGCTCGCGCCGCTGGCCGCCGGCGTGTCGTTCCTGGTGACGCGCCTGCCCGCGACCTTCGGCGAGCGTGTGCTCTCGGCCGATCTGCCGGCAAGGGTACAGCCGGCACTGAGTCTCGCCTCCGGCTCGGCCAGCGCCGCCGTGGGTGCCGCGACCCTCGTCGTGTCGGTCGCTCTGAGCCTGGCGTGCGTGAGCATCCAGGACTCGTGGTCTTCCTGACGCAACGTCTGCAACCCTTAGTTGCTCTTAGCGTATAGTCGCTATTAGCAGATGAAGACTCGTAGGCGGAAGACAGACGAAGAAGGCTCGCTCACGGTGCTCATGGTCCAGATTCTCCTGGTTCTCGCCGAAGGGGCGCGACACGGGTACGCCATCCTGCAGGAGATCGAGGAGCGCGGCGCCCCGCTTCCTGCCGTTGGCGCTGCCACCCTCTACCGCTCCATCGCGCGGCTCCGCGAGGCGGGGCTCGTCGAAGAGGTGGAGTCGGACGAAGCGCTGCGACGGCCACGCCGCACCTACAGCGTCACTCCGGCTGGCATCGAGCGGGCGAAGCGCGAGGTCGCTCGCCTCGATCGCGTCGTTCGCTGGGCCCGCGCCGCCGATCTGCTGGAGGTCGGGCCCGGCGCATGAAGCTCTGGCGCCTGATCCTGCGGCTCTATCCGGACAGTTTTCGACGCAGCTACGGCGACGAGCTCCTGGACGCGATGCAGCGCTCTCAGGAGCGCTACGCGGCCGGGTTGCGGCCGCAGCGGTTCTTCCAGTTCTGGAGATCGACGTTCGATCTCCTTCGCGGTGCGATGGCCGAGCGTCGGTACGCCGTGCGTCCCACCGGTGGCCCTCAGCGTGAACGGTCCAAGAGGCTCGCGGAGGTGCCGCACCTGCTGAGGCTCGGCGCCCGTCGACTCGCTCGTGACCCGGCGTTTGCAGCCCCCGCAGTGCTGGTCCTGGCACTGGGCGTGGGCGCCAACGGTGCCATGTTCGCGCTTCTCGATCGTGTTCTCCTCCAGCCTCTGCCCTTCGCCGAGCCGGGGGAGTTGGTTCGGGTCTGGGAGAGCCATCCGGAGCGGGGCTGGGACCTGTACCCCGTGTCGAGCCCCAACTACCTCGACCTCCGCGACAGGAATCGCTCCCTGCGGCGGCTCGCCGCCTTTGCCCCGACCACCTTCAACCTCACGGCGACCGAGGAGCCCGTGCAGCTCGACGCGGCACGGATCACCTACGACTTCTTCGACGTCCTGGGTCTCCCTGCCGAGGTCGGTCGGACATTCCAGGAGGGGGACCTTCGCGCTCCCGATGTGGTGCTCGTGACCGAGGGAGCCTGGCGCTCGAGATTCGGGGGGCGGGCGTCTCTGGTTGGCGAGAATCTCGTTCTCGATGGCAGGGCCCATCGGGTCGTTGGTGTCGTGCCCTCGTCGTCGCAGTGGATCGACCAGTGGGATGTCCTCGGCATCCTGGACCCGTCGCGGAACACGCATCGGGACGATCGCCGGCTGAGCCTGGTCGGGCGTCTCGCAGAGGGCACCACACCGCGTCAGGCCGAGGCGGATCTGGATCGAATCGCCCGTGAGCTGGCGGAGTCCCACCCGGCCTCGAACCAGGGGTTCGACACCCGCGTGGCGCCGCTGAAGGCGGCGTTGGTGGGAGACGAGGCTCGCAGCAGCATCGTGCTCCTGACGCTCGCGTCCGGCTTCGTGCTGATCCTCGCAGCGAGCAACCTCGCGCACCTCCTGCTCACCCGCTCGGTGTCTCGGCAGGCGGACCTCTCCGTGGGGATTGCTCTCGGCGCGACGCGACTCCACCTCGTCGGGCAGCAGGTCGTCGAAGCGATGTGGCTGGGGCTCGCCGCCGCAGCGTCCGGCCTCGGTCTGACCTTCGTCGGTCTCTGGGCCTTTCGACGATGGGCGCCCGCCGGGATGCCGCGGGTGGACGAGATCGAGGTGGGAGCTGGGGTGGTGGTCCTCACCGTGCTCGCTTCGGTCGCGGCTTCCGTGCTCGCGAGCGCCGTTCCCGCGTGGAGCGCGTCTCGAGGCCTCTGGAGGGCGCAGGTCTCCAGCGCGCGAGCGACCGCTTCTCGGGAGAAGAGCCGATCGCGAGGAGCTCTGCTGGCCACCGAGGTCGCGGCGTCACTCGTGCTCCTCGTCGGCGCGGTTCTCCTGATCCGGAGCCTGGAGAGTCTGCGGCGCGTCGATCCCGGCCTGACGACCGACGGCGTGCTGACAGCCAAGGTGTCTCTTCTCCCCGAGCGCGGTGTCGACTGGGGCGATACCGAGGCGCGGGACGAGGCGCTGCGCCGGCGGGCATCCCTCCTGCGCACGATGCTGGACGAGCTCCGCGCTTCCCCGGCCGTGGACGGTGCCGCGTTCATCAGCGGGCTGCCGTTCGGCGGCGGTGCGACGTCCTGGTCGATGCGCATCGAAGGGCAGAGCCATCCTCCGGGGCAGGCCCCGGAGGCGTTCTGGCGCGTCGCGTCTCCAGGCTACTTCGACACGTTGGACATCCCTCTCCTCGAAGGTCGCCCGTTCGACACGCGAGACGACTGGCAAGCGGGAGGAACCGTCATCGTGAGTCGGCGCATGGCAGAGACGCTGTGGCCTGGCGAGAGCGCGGTGGGAAAGCGGTTCTACCCCTGGGAGAGAGCCGACGACCCGGTCGAGGTGGTGGGGGTCGTCGGTGACGTGCGTGAGCGTGCTCTCGATCTCGAGTCGGCGCATCTCGTGTACCTTCCGCAGGATCAGTACCTCTTCTGGTCGCAGCTCTACCTGGTCGTTCGCGGCCGCGGCGACCTCGCCCCCACGATCCCGACCCTGCGCTCCGTGTGGCGACGTTTGGCCCCGGACGTTCCGCTGGCTTCGTTCCGCCCACTGTCGGAGGTTCTGGACGAGACGATGGCGACACGGCGCTTCGGCACGGCTCTGCTCCTCGCCTTTGCCACGCTCGCGGTCACCCTGGCCATCACCGGGATCTACGGCGTCACCTCGGCCTACGTGGTGCGGCGCATTCCGGAGCTCGGGATTCGCAGGGCCCTGGGTGCAACCTCCACGAGGCTGGTCTTCCTGATCGCGGCGCAGAGCATGCGCTTCGTTGTGGCCGGCCTCGCGGTGGGCGCTCTTGCGGCTCTCGCTCTGGCGCCTCTCCTCGAGAGCGTACTGGTCGAAGTTGCTCCGCGTGACCCATGGAGCGTGGCCGGAGCCGCAGGTCTGATCGCTGCGATCGCCCTTGCAGCGACCCTCGTTCCGGCGGTGCAAGGCAGTCGTGCGAGTGCTGCGCGGGCCATGCGCGCAGAATGAAGTCCCCGACCTCCGAGGCCACGCAGTGAGCTCACCAACCCGACTCTTCCAGAGCACCACCTCTTCGGCGTCCTGGCGTGCGCGGATCGCGCTCGCCCTGAAAGGCGTCCAGTACGAGCCGGTCTGGATCGACCTCGACGCCGGGGAGCACCTTCGCGGGAGCTACGCGCGGGTCGTGGCGACGCAACAGGTTCCTTGCCTCGAGATCGACGGTGTTCGCCTCGTGCAGACCGTCGCGATGCTCGAGTATCTCGAGGAGACCCGCCCAGATCCGCCGCTGCTCCCGTGCGATCCCGTCGCGAGAGCGGAGGTGCGCACGGTGGTCGAGACCATCAACTCCGCCGTCCAGCCGATGCACAACCTGGCGGTGAGGCTGCGGCTCGCCGAGCAGTTCAAGGCATCGCCGGAGGCCACGCAGGCATGGTGCGTCTACTGGATCGAGCGCCGACTCAGTGCCGTGGAGAGGCTGGTGGAGCAGTCCGGCGGGATCTACTGCGTGGGGGACCGAGTGACCCTCGCCGACGTCTTTCTCTTCCCCCTGAAAACCGTGGCTCGCTTCGGGGTCGACGTGGCGCAGTTCGAGCTCCTCTCGGAGGTCGTCACGCGACTGTCGGGGCTCGAAGCGTTCGAGAAGAGCGAGCTGGAGACCTAGGCCGACCTGGCCTTGCGCTCCACTTCGCCTCGCCTCCGGCGCAACCCCTTCACGTCGCCTGTTGCGCAGCGCGCGCAGGTGCGCGGGTCAGCAGTGCAACCACGGCTCCCGTGACACAAAGGCCCGCGATCACCGTGAACGCTGCATCGTAGGTGCCGCGGCTGTCGGCGGCCGCTCCCGCCCAGCGCGGCGCGAGCCACAGCGCGATGCCCACGATCGAGATGCGCAGGCCGCTGGTGCCGGCAAGGGCGGCGCGGCCGAAGAAGTCGCCGAACGCCACCGGAATGCTGATGTAGCCGGCGCCGAGGAGGATGGACGGCTACTGGCCCTAAGTTGATGAGAACTGGCGCCTATTGCTGAAATCTGCGGATTTGCGGAGTTTGTTTTTCCGCTGCCAGCCGTCTTCACCGTTGCATTGAGTGAGGAGGAGTTCCATGCTGTCGCCCGCTTCGAGTCTTCGTTTCCTGGTTTTTGGTCTATGCCTGCTGCTGAGCGCAGCCTCCGTTTCCCGACTCGATGGAGCACCCCCGCCGGGATCGTCCGGGGGAAACTCCTTCAAGGCACCGCAGTTCTTCACCACCTCTCCGGATGGCCAACCCAAGAGAGAGGGACATTTTGCCCGTCCGATCGACGCGTACTTCCACATCGTCGGAGAGCAAGCGACTGACGGAGACTACGTCTTCCAGGTGACCGATCCCTCCGGCCGGCGCCTGCTTTCGTCCGATCCAGCCGAGTGCCGCATCGTGCGGATCGAGTCGGCGCACATCATTGCGCTCCGTCAGCCGGTCGGCGGGGGCCAATTGGCGGACCGGAGCTCGAGCGACGGCTGCAACACCCAGGAACTGCCCGATGGGGCTGCCGGCGGCGCCGGTCACCACGACACGAACAGCGACCTCTTCGGCGGCCCCCCCGCTCTGGCTGTCCAGCTCATGCCGTTCGTGCCGTCTCCCAACCCCGGTGGTGTGCACAAGCTGTGGCTGACCCCGTGGGACGACTACCTCGCCAACGGCGGGAACCCTCTGGCTCCCCCTGCGCCGCACTGCGCTTCCAACCAGCCGAACTGCTCGCCGTGGTACCTACCCGATGCGGGATTTCGCCCCTCTCGCAGCACGCGCACGAAAAACTTCAAGGTCGAGGCCGCGGGAGGCAATCGGGCGCCGGTAGCCGACGCCGGACCGGACCAGACCGTGAACCCCGGCGACAGCGCAGTGCTCGACGGCTCGGGCTCGTTCGACCCAGACGGCGATTCGCTGACCTACTCCTGGACGCTCGTGAGTGCACCCGTCGGGAGCACGGCAACGCTCCTCCAGCCGACCAGCGTCAACCCGGTCCTCCTCACCGATCTGCCGGGTGATTACGAGGTTGCTCTCATCGTCGACGATGGCCAGCTCTCGTCCTCACCGGACAAGGTCGTCGTCTCCACCACCAACTCGCCACCGGTCGCGAACGCCGGCGCCGACCAGAGCGTGCCGCTCGACGGCGTCGTGGTCCTCGATGGGAGTGGCTCGAGCGACGCCGACGGCGATCCTCTGACCTACTTCTGGCAGATCGTCGGCCAGCCTGTAGCCAGCACGGCAACGCTCGACGACCCGACGCTGGTCATGCCCAGCTTCGTCGCCGATCAGCCGGGGCAGTACGTCGTCGAGCTCGTCGTGGATGACGGCATGGCGACCTCGGCACCGGACACGGTGGTGATCGACACGTTGAACTCACCGCCGGTCGCCGCAGCTGGCCCCGACCAGATGGTGTTCCTCGGTTCCGTCGTTCAGCTCGACGGGACAGGCTCCACCGATGTCGACGGCGATCCGCTGCTGTACTTCTGGTCGATCACGTCGGCGCCCAGCGGCAGCTCCGCAACGATCTCCGATCCGACGATCGTGCTGCCCACCCTCACCGTCGACGTCGCGGGGTCCTACGTGGTGCAGCTCATCGTCAGTGACGGTGCTCTCGATTCTGCGCCTGACAGCATGGTGATCTCGACTCTGAATACGCCGCCGGTCGCCGAGGCCGGCCCCGATCAGACCGTTGCGCCCTCGAGCACCGTCACGCTCGACGGCTCCGGCTCGAGCGACGTCGACGGCGATCCGCTCACCTACTCCTGGTCCCTGACGTCGGTGCCGGTCGGATCGACGGCCGCCTTGTCGAACACGACAGACATCATGCCGACCTTTGTCGCCGACGAACCGGGCACCTACATCGCCCAGCTCGTGGTCGACGACGGGCAGGTTTCGTCTGCCGCCGACACGGTCGCGATCTCGACGGTCAACACGCGCCCGGTTGCCGAGGCGGGAATGGACCAGAATGCGCTGGTGGGTGTCACCGTCACCCTCGACGGCTCGGGCTCGTTCGACCCCGACGGCGATCCGCTGACGTATTCGTGGTCGATCCTCAGCCAGCCCGTTGGTAGCTCCGCCACGCTGGCTGCGCCCACCTCGGTCTCGCCCTCGTTCGTGGTCGACGTTGCAGGCGACTACGTCCTCCAGCTCATCGTGGACGACGGTGCGCTGAGCTCCGCGCCGGACACCGTGCTCGTGAGTACGATCAACTCGGCGCCTGTCGCCGACGCCGGGCCCGACCAAACCGTGTCCCAGAGCCAGACGGTGCAGCTCGATGGCTCGGGGTCGTTCGATGCCGATGGGGACCCGCTCTCGTACTTCTGGTCGATCAACTCGGCCCCTACAGGGAGCACGGTGACCCTGTCGGACCCGCTGGTGGTCTCGCCGACCTTCGTTGCCGACCTTCCGGGCACCTACGTTCTGCAGCTGATCGTCAACGACGGCTTCGTCGATTCGGCTCCCGCCACCATGGTCACCGTCGCGGTCAACGATCCGCCGGTCGCCCACGCCGGAGCCGACCAAGGGGTCCCCGTCGGCCAGTCGGTGCAGCTCGACGGCACCGGATCGTTCGATCCCAACGGCTCGCCCCTGACCTACTCCTGGACGTTCGTCAGCAGGCCTCCGACGAGCACGGCGACCCTCGACGACCCCTCCGTCGTGATGCCGACGTTCGTCGCCGATGTCGCTGGCACGTACGAGTTGTCGCTGGTGGTGAACGACGGCCTCGTCGATTCGGCGCCCGACGCGGTCATCATCAGCACGGTCAACACACCGCCCGTTGCGAACGCTGGGGCCGATCAGACGGCACCGGTCAACACACTCATCACGCTCGACGGCTCCGCGTCGAGCGACGCCGACGGCGATCCGCTGACGTATCTCTGGACGCTCACCACGGTGCCGCCAGGCAGCACCGCCACGCTGTCGAGCGCCACCGTGGTCATGCCGTCCTTCACCATCGATCTGCCAGGCACCTACATCGCCACGCTCGTCGTCAACGACGGCAGCGCCGACTCTGCCGCTGACGCCGTGAGCGTGAGCACGGTCAACAGCCCGCCGGTGGCCGACGCGGGACCCGACCAGAGCGTCGCCGTCACCGACGTCGTGACTCTCGACGGCTCCGGGTCGAGTGATATCGACGGCGACCCTCTGACTTACCAGTGGACCCTCACCTCGACGCCTGCGGGGAGCACTGCGACCCTGTCGAACTCGAACGACGTCATGCCGACCTTCACGGTCGACCTTCCTGGCACCTACGTCGCCTCCCTCGTCGTCAACGACGGCAATGCCGACTCCGTTGCCGACACCGTGAGCGTGAGCACGGTCAACAGCCCGCCGGTAGCCGACGCCGGGCCCGACCAGACGGCAACGGTCGGCAGCCCCATCACTCTCGACGGCTCCGGCTCGACCGATGTCGACGGCGACCCGCTGACCTATCAGTGGACCCTCGTCTCGAAGCCGCCGGCCAGCGCGGCCAGCCTCTCCGATCCGACGGTGGTCATGCCCACCTTCGTCCTCGACGTTGCCGGCTCCTACACCGTGGAGCTGGTCGTCCATGACGGCACCGTCTCCTCGGCGCCCGACGCGGTGACCATCACCACGTCCAACTCCCCGCCCGTCGCCGAAGCGGGGATGGACCAGACCGTTGCGGTCGGCGCCGCGGCGCAGCTCGACGGGAGCGGCTCCAGCGATGTCGATGGCGATCCGCTCACCTACAGCTGGTCGATCACCTCGGCGCCGGCTGGTAGCGCTGCCGCCCTCGACGACACGACGAGCGTCACTCCGACGTTCATGGTCGACCTCCCGGGTACCTACATCGTGCAGCTGGTCGTCGACGACGGTACCGTCGCCTCGGCGCCCGACACGGTGAGCATCACCACCACCAACTCGCCGCCCGTCGCCGAAGCGGGGCCAGTCCAAAACGTCGCGGTTGGTGCGACAGTGCAGTTGGACGGCAGCGGATCGAGCGACGTCGATGGCGACCCGCTCACCTACAGCTGGTCGTTCACCAGCGTACCCGCCGGGAGTACAGCGTCGCTCAGCGACCCAACAGCCGTCGGGCCGACCTTCGTCGCCGACCTCCCGGGTCTGTACGTGGCCCAGCTGATCGTCCACGACGGCACCGTCCCCTCGGCCCCGGACACGGTCTGCATCTTCGTCGGCAACCAGCTGAGCCTGGCCATCCGCGACACCCTGCTCGGGCTGGGGCGCTCGACGCCGGTGGCGGCCACACTCTCGCAGCCGGCGCCTCCGGGCGGCCAGATCATCGATCTTTCGATCGACGACCCCATCGCTCAGCTCAGCACCACGCAGCTGAACTACGCCGCCGGCGAGACGGTCGCAACCTTCGACCTGCTCGGCACAGCGGTCGGCACCACCACGTTGCGCGGCTCGGGCCCCGGCATCGCCGAGGCGACCGCCGCACTGGAGGTGACCTCGACCCTCATCTCCTTCGACGTCATCCCGCCGTTCGCCCCCAACGAGCAGACGAGCGCCGTGCTGTCGATCACAGATCCGGCGCCGCCTCAAGGGCTCGTCGTGACGCTCACCGTGCAGGACACCCAGATCGCCACCGTAGCGCCGCCGACGGTCGACATCCCGGCCGGTCAGTTCACACCCACCGCCAACGCGCAGCTGACGGGTGTCGACTTCGGCACCACGACGCTCCGAGCCACGGCGCCAGGCTACGCCCCGGATACGCGAACCATTCAGGTGGCGCTTGGGGCTGTCTTCGAGCCGCCGACGCTCGACGTCCCCGAAACGCAGACACGCTCTCTGGCGCTGCGTCTCGATGCACCGGCCCCGACCGGCGGCGTCACCTTCACTCTGAGCGTCGACGACCCGCTGTTGAGCCATCCGGCTCAGGTCACCGTGCTCGAAGGCCAGACGTTGAGCCCGTCGATCGACGTCACCGGGCTGAGCCAGGGCACGACCACACTGCGGGCCGACTCCCCGGTGACGACGCAGGCGACCGCAGCGATTGACGTGACCGATCTTCCCGACGTCTTCGTCGCACGGTTTGGCGTCTACGTGGCCGAGGCCGTCGTCGGCCTGGAGCTGCAGGACAGCTTCCAGGCACGGCTCGAGGTTGCGCCTCCGGCACCGGTCGACGTGCTGGTGTCCGTGCCGGCTGGCTCCGGAGTGCTCCTGAGTACCACCAGCTCGGCCGTTGGCACCACTTCGATCCTCTACGAGGACGTGGTCGGTGTTCTTGCCGGTCCGCTGTGGATCCAGGGCCAGGCCATTGGCGACGACGTTCCCATCTCACTCGAGGTCTTCGAGCGCAACACGACGATTCCGGGCGGCTACGAGCCGCGGCCATCCACCGCCGACATCGACCCGTCGGGCGTGGTCATCCAGACGAACGACTACACCACCACGACCTTCTCCACCCCCCGCAGCGTCAGCGCGCAGGTTGGGCTTCTCTGGGACAACGAGGCGTCGCCCTCTCAGGTTGGCACCTGGCGCACCGGCCTGGCGGTTCGCGCCGGAGTCACCCTCGACGTCGGCATGGCCTCGTCGTCGCCAGGCGTCGCCGAGCTCCGCGGAGGAGCGACCGGAACGCTGCAGATCGTTGGCGGACAGTCCACCGGCACCATCCTGGTCGACCCGCTGACCGCGGGCACGACCGACATCTCCATCGCGTCCCAGCCGACGGGACTGACCTCTCCTGTGAACGGCAGAGACCGCACGACGGTGACCGTCGACGCACCCGAGGCCTTTCTGGCGCAGATTGGTAGCTACAAAGCCGAGGCGAGTATCGGGCTCGATCTCCAGGACCGTTACCAGGTGCGGCTCGAGACGGCGCCACCCCAGGCGGTCGACATCACCATCAGCGTTCCCGCGACCAGCAGCGTCCTGCTGTCGACGTCGAATGTGGCGGCGGGCGCCAGCGCGCTGAGCTTCCCGGGCGTCACCAGCACCTTCTCGCCGGAGATCTGGATCCAAGGCACTGCCTTGACCGAGGACGTGCCCGTCACCATCGACGTCTTCGTGGCCGGCACCACGACGCCCATCGGCTACGCGGCGCTGCCCAGCACCGTGGAGGTCGAGCCGGCCGCCGTGGCGACCCCGTCGAACGACTACTCGACCACCTCGTTCTCTGCGCCGCGGACCATCCAGTACCGGACCTACATCGTCTGGGACGCCGAGTCGAATCCGAATCAGGCAGGCAGAACTCGGGGCGTACAGCAGGTGCGTGGCGGTCACTCGATCAGCGTCGACGTCGTGACCGACGCACCCGGTGTTGCCGCACTACCGTCGGGCGCCACCGAGACTCTGACCTTCGCCAGCGGCCAGACCAATCAGCTCGTGCAGGTCGATCCGGTGGCAGGCGGCGTCGCCACGATCTCACTCGCCGCACAGCCACCTGGCTTCGTCCTGCCGACCAACGTCGACGACGCGGTTGTCGTCACCGTGACCGCTCCCGACGCCTACCTGTCGCAAGGCGTCACCAGCGTGCACAGGCCGGAAGCCGTCATCGGGGTCGAGCTTCAGGACGTTTACCGGGTCTTCATGCAGGCGGCTCCTCCGGGGCCCGTCGATGTCGCGGTGAGCGTGCCGCCCTCATCGGGCGTGCTGCTGTCGCCCGATCCGGCCGCGGTCGGCTCGAGCGCGCTCCTCTTCGAAGACGTGACCGCGCAGTTCTCGCCGTTCTTCCACATCCAGGGTGTTGCCCTCGGCGACGACGTGCCGGTGTCGATCACCATCTTCGACGCCAACACGACGACACCTGCCGGCTACAACCTGCTGGCATCGACCATCGACGTCGACCCAGCGGGCGCATACGTCGACACTCCGCCCTTCTCGACGACGACGTTCTCACCGAACTCCACCGTCCGCGTGGAGACCGCGCTCCTGTGGGACAACGAGAACCCTGCGGCCGACGGTCAGTTCAGGCAAGTGCAGCAGGCCCGCGGTGGGGCGGGTCTCTCGGTCGCGATGAGCAGCAGCGCTCCGAGCGTCATCGCCCTCCCCGGTGGAGCCACGGGAACGCTCCTCGTTCCCGGTGGCGCCTTCTTCGGCAACATCAGTGTCGATCCTTTGACCGCGGGGATCGCTCGCGTCGAGATTGTCGGCCAGCCGCCGGGACTCACAGCGCCGACCAACCGCAGCAGCTTCGTCGACATCACCGTCAGCGCGCCCGACGCGCAGCTGCGCACGAATCTTGGCAGTCTGATCACGGACGTGTCGATCGGTGAGGACCTGCAACAGGCCTTCCGGGCGACTCTGGAAGTGACTCCGCCCAACCCGGTCGACGTGACGGTGGAGATCATCTCGTCGTCGGTCAGCTTGGTCTCCACCGACCCGGCCGTTGCCGGATCTCAGATCGTCGTCTTCCCAGGGGTGACAGGGACCTTCGCCGGCACGATCTACCTGCAGGGTCTCGTGCAGAGTTCCGCCACCCAGGTGAAGATCTCGGCGCCCGGCTACAACGACTGGATTGCCGACCTGGCGGTGGACGACTCCGGTTTTCGACTGACGGGCCCCTCCATCGCCTCTGTGGGACAGCAGCGAACGCTCAACGCCTTTGCGCACCGGTTGAATGCCAACGGCACGTTGGGTGAGAACCAGCAACTGCGAGGCGGCATTAGCAGCGTCGACGTGGTGCTGACGAGCTCGGACACCTCGGTGGGAACCGTGGTGAGCCCCGTCACCTTCAGTGGCGGCGACAGCTTTCTGCAGACGACCTTCGATGCGCTGGGCGTCGGTGTGACGACGGTCACCCTCACACAGCCGTCGGGCTTCAGTGCTCCCGCGACGAACACGAGTTTGGACATCACCGTGAACTGAGGGTGGTCTACGGTCGGGCGCCCGTGCGCTCGGTTCTGCACCTCATTGACACTTTCCGGTACACATGTACGAGACGTCGCGTGCAGGAACGGCCGGTTCTTTCGCCGGAGCCAGCCGATTCTTTCCGGTGCCGACCACTTTTTCTCTGGCCCTGGAAATGGCGGGTCGCCGGCGCAAGATTTGGCACAGAAGTGTCGGCAAGGTTCTTGCTTCCTCCAGCAGCAGAAGGAGAACCGCAATGGGTCTTGCAGCCACCCAGTCCAACCCTGTCGATCCTGCGCCCGAGGGAGAGCTTCGTCGCGCTTGGGAGGGGATCGATCTCTGCCGCAGCGACCGCTTCGAGGAGGGATTTGCCGTTCTCGAGAGCGTCTTCTTTCAGAAGGACCTTCCGGAGAGCCTGCCCGGAGGCTTCTTCTCCTACTTCGGCCTCGGTACGGCGGCCCTTCGTGGTCGCTATCGCGAGTCGGTGCACTACTGCAAGAAGGGGATCGAGCTGGACGTAGCGGAGGCTGAGGGCTACCTCTGCCTGGCGCGTGTGCACTCGTACTTCGGCTCGAGACAGTTGGCCCTCGCGGCGATCCACGCGGGCCTGAAGGCCTGCGGCAAGAACGAAGATCTCGTTGCGCTCCGCAAAGAGATGGGAACGCGTCGTCGGCCGGTGATCCCGTTTCTGTCGCGTGATCACAGGCTCAATCGCGTGCTGGGCATGTGGCGCCATCGCTGGACCCTGTGGCGCGAGACTCAAAGGAGTCGGCGCTAGGCGGCCCCCGCGGTCGCCGGTTTGCGCGTGAAGAACGCGACCACCGCTCCAGTGACACACAGGCCCGCGATCACCGTGAATGCGGCGTCGTAGGTGCCCCTCGTGTCGGCCGCTGCTCCCGCCCAGCGCGGCGCGAGCCACAGCGCGATGCCCACGATCGAGATGCGCAGGCCGCTCGTGCCGGCGAAGGCGGCGCGGCCGAAGAAGTCGCCGAACGCCACCGGAATGCTGATGTAGCCCGCGCCGTAGCCGATGCCGAGGAGGATCACGGCGACGTAGGCGAGCGGCGGGGTCTCGGCGATGAGGAGGCCCCCGAGTCCGGTGGCCGCGAGCAGGAGCGCGGCAGCCAGCACCTTCATGGCCGACACGAAGTCGCCGGCGGACCCGGCCAGGCGGCCGAGGGTGCTCACGCCCACGCGGATACCGAGCAGCGCAGCGGCGAGCGTGGTGCTGAAGCCGAGGTCCTCGAAGTGCAGCCGACCGTGCACCGAGAACACGGTCCACGGCACCGCGTTGACGATGGCCACGAAAGTCAGCGCCCAGAACTGTGGAGTGCGCACCGCGAGGGTCGCCGTCATGCCGGTCGAAGGCGTGGGTGGCTCGGGGGCGGCCGCCTCTTCCTGCTCGTCCTCCTCGAGCTCCGCCTCCGGCTCGCGCTCGCGCGGCGGGTCCCCGTCGCGCCGGAGGCCCATGTCTTCCGGGCGATCGCGCAGGAAGATCGCCGCCACGAGGGACACGCTCACCATGAGGCCGCCGATGATCAGCCAACCGAGGCGCCAGCTACCGTGTCTCAGGATGAGTGCGTCGACGGGGGTCACGAGCGTGCCGACCACGGCGCCGCCGATGAAGATGATCGCGGTCGCGCGCGCCCGGTAGCGCTCGAACCAGTTCATGGCGAGCGTCTGTGCGGGGAGCACGCTCGCGAACGACGTGCCGAACGCGACCACGACGCCGTAGAACCAGTAGAGCTGCCACAGCGAGTTCGCCCGGCTCAGCAGGAAGAACCCGGCCGCGGCAACGAGCGCCCCCACGGGAACGACGCGCCGAAGGCCCCAGCGCGTGAGCGCAAGCCCCACGAGCACGGCCGAGCCCGACGCCACCAGGCCGCGCAGCCCGAAGATGTCGCCGATCTGCTGCCGGGTGAGGCCCAGGTCGGCGATGAGCTCGGGCGCAAAGAAGCCCCAGCTGTAGTAGCCGGGCGAGATGGAGAACCCGTAGATGTAGGTGCCCACCCCGACCAGGAACCAGCCGTAGTACGGCCGCTGTCTTGCTGCGTCGTGGCGCTCTGTCATGGCGGAATCCGACCACCATAGCAACTCGCATGGCGCGATAGTGTGCGGCGCATGCTCGCCAGTTGGCCCCGCGGGACGGGGCGCCGCGGGGAATTCTCGTGACCCTCGCGACCTGTGGCGACGGTCGCTGGCCGATCGTCGATGGCCTTCCCCTGTGGCTCAGTGCGCTGGTGTGGTTGGCGCTGCTGGGCGTGTCCGTGCTCCAGCTTCGAAGCGGCCCGCAGGTGGAGGGACGGCACCGCCCGCCGGCGGCGCGCCAGACCTCGGTGTACAAGTGGGGGGGCGGCCTGCTCCTCGTGTGCGGAGCGCTCGGAGGCTTCGGCCCGTCGGTGTCGATCCTGCTCGCGCGCGGCCAGGTGTGGTCCGTGAACCGTCAGGCGCCACACTCCGATGCCGACACCGCGCTCGGCGTTCACATCGCGCTTGCCGCCGCGTGGGCGCTGCTCTTCGGCGTGCAGCTCGTGACGGGGGGCGTCCGCGCCCGGCGCAGACTCCACCGCATGGCCGGCTTCGCGGCTCTCGTTGCTGCGCTCGTCGGCGTGTCGCTCTCGGGTGGCTTCATCTGGACGGCCATCCACGACTTTGCCGATGGCCTGCGCGGCCCGTTCGCCAAAGCCGGCATCTACACCGTGATCATGGGTCTCGGTGTGGCGGCGAACGCGGTGCTCACCGGGGTCCACGCCGTGCGCCGGAACTTCGTTCTGCACAAGGACTTCGCGCTCATGACCCTCTTCTGGAGTCTGGATCCGGGCGTGCACCGGCTCTACATGTGGCTCATGCGCGCCGTCTGCTGGGACTGCTGGGCTCCGGAGTGCACCAGCGGGGCGGGCATCGCGATCGCCAAGCTCCCGGCCAACGTCACGCTCATCGTGTGGGCGCTGCTGGTGGCGCGCGCCGCCGGACGACTCCACTGGATCGTCGTGCTCAACGTCGCTGGCCAGTACCTGCTCTGGACCTGGGGCACCTACGGCCTGATCTCGCGCACTCTGGGCTCGAGCCAGGCGGGAGCCATGGCGCTCGTCTCTCTGCTGGTGGGCGCTGCGGCGCTCGCCGTGTGGGCTCGCGCACGACGGCGCTGACGCGAGAGCCGGCTACGAGCCGTCTTCCCGCAGGGCGCTCGCTGGGTCGATGTGCACCGCCCGGCGACCGCTCGGCAGGGTCGCGAGCATCACCACCAGAAGGAGGAACGGAGCCACGCCGAGCGCAATCAGCTGTTCCTGGCCGACCCCGTAGAGGAAGGAGCGCAGCGCGCCGGCTGCGAGCCACGATGCGACGACCCCGACGCCGACCCCCACGAGGGCCGGTCCGCCCGCCTGGCGGAGGATGCTGCCCAGGACCGTCTTCGATCTCGCGCCGAGCGCCAGGCGGATCGCGAGCTCCCTGCGGCGGGTAGACACTGCGTACGCCGTGACGCCGTAGATGCCGATGAGGCTGAGGAGGAGACCCAGGCCCGCAAACGCGCGGAGGAGGGTGGCGCGGAGGCGATCGCGGGTGATGGTGCGGTCGATCACCTGCTGCATGGAGCTCAGAGACGCGATCGGCACCTCGGGGTCGACACCGCGAACGACCTCACGCACCGTGTGGACGAGACCGAGGTCCTGCGCGAGCGGATCGCCGTCGACACGCACGGCCACGGTCATCGAGCGGCCGTGCCACGAGATGAACGCCTGCCGCTCGAGGAAGTAGGCCTGAAGCGGGGCCCCCTCCTGCAGGCTGAGGTGCAACGTGTCGTCGACGACCCCGACGATCTGCACCGGGTTGCCTGCGATCGTGACCTCTGCACCCAGTGCCTGGCCCGGGGCCCAGAAGCGCTCGGCCGTGGCGCGATTGACGAGCGTGACCGGAGCGCTGCCGGCGCGGTCGCCCACGTCGAAGCCTCGTCCCTCGAGGAGCTCGATGCCGAGTGCGTCGAGCGCCCCGTCGGTGACAGTTCGGGTCTGGATCGACCACTCTCCTCCATGCTCCTGGCTCGGCTGCCCCGGAACCAGGAGTCCGTTGCCGTCGAAGCCTCCGGAGAGCGGCAGGATGTTGATGGCACCCGCCGCCACGACGCCCGGGCGGGCGCGCAGCTCGCGAAGCACCTCCTCGTGGAAGGCGTCGAAGTCCGTGCGCTCGGGGTAGCGCACCCTGGGTGGAGAGAGGTCGAAGGTGAGGACTCCGGCTGCCTGGACACCCACATCGACCCGGTTGAGGTTGTGGAAACTCGCCGTCAGCAGAACGCCGCCGGTGAGCAGCACCATCGACACCGCGACCTCTCCCGCCACCAGCCAGCTGCGGAGCTTAACCGCGTGCTGACCGCTGCTGAGGCCCGGGCTGAGGCGCTTCCTCAGGGCTCCCCGCGTTGCGGGCCAGATCGGTACCAGCGCACTGATGAGACCCACCGCCAGGGCGATCGGGACGAGGGCCCCGAGTACGGCCAGCGGGATGCTGGTCGACTGCGCCCGCGGGAGCTCGTCGGCTGCCAGGGCGAGCAGCATCCGCAGCGCCGGCTGGGCGAGGAGGATTCCGCAAGCGGCGCCGCCGAGCCCCAGCACGAGACCTTCCCAGAGCGCAAGCCGCACGAGGCTGCGCCGCTCCGCGCCGAGTGCCGCGCGGATCGCCAGCTCCCGGGTGCGCTCGAGCGTCTGCCCGAGAGCCAGACACGCCGTGTTGAGCAAGGCGATGCTCAGGAGGCAGGCCATTCCGGCGAGAATCAGAAGGAGCGAAGACCGGACCGGCCCGACGAGTCTCTCGGAGATGGGGACCAGCACCATCTGGCGCCCGGCGTTGGTGTCGGGATGCTCCTCCTGGAGCGCCTCGACCAGCAGATCGATCTCGGCCTGCGCCGCGTCGAGGTCGTGCCCGTCGGCGAGCCGAGCGATGGCGACGTAGCTCTCGGAGCCTCGATTCGGAAGCCGCTCCGGCGGAAGCCCGCGGGTGCCGAGGGGGCGCCAGAGCTGCGGCGGCGGGTCGGACGCGCCCGAGAGCCGCGGATCCTCGAAGTCGGCAGGGGCGATGCCGACGACCTCGTGGGGGTTGTGTCCGAGGAGGATCTTCGAACCCACGACCGTCGGGTCGCCGCCGAACTTCCGCTGCCAGAACGCGTGCTGCAGAACGACCACTCGATCTCGGCCGTCGATGTCTTCTTCCGCGAGGAACGTGCGCCCGTGCTGCGCCTCGATGCCGAGAACGTCGAAGAAGTCGAAGGAGACGAGCGCTCCGGTCAGTCGCTCCGGCACGTCGACACCGGTGAGAACCGGTCGCCACTCGTCGTAGGCGGCAACCCTCTGGAGGGTCTCGCTGCGCTCCTCGATGTCGACCGCGTCGAGGAAGGCGATCGTGGCTCCCGGGTCCAGGACGTCGTTTTGGGCTCCCACGAGCTGCACGACACGATGAGCGTCTTCGTAGGGCAGGGGAGCGAGCAGCGTGGCGTAGACCACCGTGCCCACGGCCGTGAGCCCTCCGAGGCCGAGGGCCAGCGTGGCCACGCTGAGCGAGGTCGACAGGGGCCTTCGGCGCAGCTTGCGGAGGGTCTGGCGGAGGTCGGCGCGCGCGCGATCGAACGGGTTCATTCCAGGTGTTTCTTTCGGGTGGAGGGTGCGGTTGGGAGAACGTGTGCGCCCCGGGTGGAGGAGCCCCTCGATGCGGGCCGGCGTCGCGTCGCGCAGCGTGTCGAAGAGGGGACGCAACCAGGAGTGCCGCCCACCGTCGAGCTGGCGGTGAAGGTGGAGCACGTCGTCTCCGTACCGCTCCCGCAGGGCACGTGGGTAGAGCCGCACGAGCATCCGGAGCCAGAGCTCGTGAGCCGACCGCGCATTGGCGTTTCTCTTCACGAGCTCTCCTGAACTCCGCGCTCGAGCGCACGCACCAGCTGCGGAGAGGTCGCCACGGCCCGCCCGAGCCGCTCCACCTCACGCTCGACGCGGCTCAGCCCGGCCTCCGTGATGTGGAACAGACGTCCCCGCTCCGGCCCACCCGAGGGTTGCGAGGACGCATCGTCTTCGCCGATGAGGCCGGCGTCCACCAACCTGGCGAGAACCCGGTACAGATTGCCCGGACGCACGCGAAGCGCGGCCGAGGCTTCGATCGCGCGGACGATGCCGTAGCCGTGCAGCTGCTGCGACGAGAGGGAGACGAGAACCAGCAGCTCCATGGGTGGGAGCGGGCGGTCGGAGGAGGTGGTGATGACGGACTCCGTGTTGTTCGAGGAACTATGCTCTGTACGAGCATAGTTCGTGAAGGTTGCAGAATGACGTCGTGCGGCGCGCGAAACCAGGCCGCGCGTGTACGGTCTTAGCAACGAGGCGCTCCGAGAGCCCTTCCGTTCTCGGGTCACGCCTCGGAAGGCTGGACGTTCCATGAAGAGCCACGTCATCGCGGGTCTGCTGGCAGCCGCCATCGTCGGCCCAGCGACCGCTGCCGACAACTGGCCCCAGTGGCGCGGGCCGCTCGCCACCGGCGAGGCCCCCGACGCTGATCCGCCGATCACCTGGAGTGAGACGGAGAACGTGCGCTTCAAGGTGAAGATCCCGGGGCGCGGACACTCGACGCCGATCGTGTGGGGCGACCGCGTCTATCTGACGACCGCGGTGCCGACCGGAGAGCCGTTCCCCGCGCGGCCGAGCGACTCGCCAGGCGCGCACGACAACCTGGCGGTCTCGTCGCGGTTCGACTTCGTGGTGCTGGCGCTCGACCGTGCGACGGGCCGCGAGGTGTGGCGCCGCACGGTGCACAACGCGGTGCCGCACGAGGGTGGTCACACCACGGCGAGCCTGGCGTCGGCGTCGCCGGTGACCGACGGCAAGCTGTTGTTTGCGTTCTTCGGCTCGTACGGGCTCTACGCACTCGACCTCGGCGGCGAGGTGCAGTGGAGCCGCGACCTCGGGCGCATGCGCTCCAAGCACGGCCACGGCGAAGGCAGCTCGCCCGTGCTGCACGGCGACACGCTGGTCGTGAACTGGGATCACGAGGGCGCGTCGTTCGTCGTCGCCATCGACCGCCGCACCGGCAAGGACCTCTGGCGCGTGGCGCGCAACGAAGTCACGTCCTGGGCCACGCCCATCGTGGTGCGGTACGCGGGCACAGATCAGCTCATCGTGTCGGGGACTGGACGCGTGCGCGGGTACGACCTCGCCACGGGAGAGGTGATCTGGGAGTGTGGTGGGCTGTCGGCGAACATCGTCGCGTCCCCCGTGAGCGCAGATGGCATCGTCTACGCGGGAAGCAGCTACGAGAAGCGCGCGCTGCTCGCCATCCGGCTCGAGGGGGCTAGAGGCGACATCACGGGCACCGACAAGGTGTTGTGGACGCGCACGCGCGGCGCGCCCTACGTGCCGTCGCCGCTGCTGTACCGCGACACGCTCTACTTCCTGCGGCACTACCAGGGCATCCTGTCGCGCGTGCACGGACCGACGGGAGAGGAGAAGCTCGGACCGTTCCGGCTGAGCCTGCGCGACATCTACGCGTCGCCGGTGGCCGCCGCGGGTCGGATCTACGTGACCGATCGCCGGGGTCAGACTCTGGTGATCACGCACGACGAGCCGGAGCCGCTGGCCCTCAACCGACTCGACGACTCCTTCAACGCGTCGGCCGCCGTTGCGGGAGACACGATCTTCCTGCGCGGAGAGGAGCACCTCTACGCGCTGGCCGAGGCCGCCGCGCGCTGATCGGCGAGGCGCCGCCTCACCATCTTCCGAGCCTCCTACAATGCGCGGGTGATGCCTCGCCTGTCTGCACTCCTGCCCCTGCTCGCTCTTGCTCTCGCGTGTGCGGCGCCGCAGGAGGGTTCCGAGCCCGCAACCGCCGGCAGCTGGGATGTCGTCGTGATCGGCGGCGGCCTCATGGGGAGCAGCACCGCGTGGCAGCTCGCGCGGGCGGGGCAGAAGGTGCTGTTGCTCGAGAAGCAGGGAGAGGTGTACACGCAGGGCTCGAGCCTCGGATCGGCGCGCATCGCGCGCAGCCTCGGGCCTCCGGGCGACGTGTGGTCGGCCATGCACAACCGTACGGTGGCCGAGGTGGAGGCTCTCGTGGTGGCACTCCGAGAAGCGGGGGACGACGTCGGCATGGACTCCGTGTACACGACATCCCCTGTGAACTACGTGCGGCACCGGAGCCGGTGGGAGAGCTACGCCTATCTCCCGGAGCAGAGCGACCGCTATGAGCTCGCGACCACGCCCGCGGAGGGTGAGGCGACGTTTGGCCTCCGCCTGCCCCCGGACACCTTCTTGGTGCGCGAGCACAAGGAGCACTCGGGCACCATCGATCCCACCGCACTGATCCAGCTGCTGCACCGGGGCATCACCCTGGCTGGCGGTCGCGTCGCCTACGAGCAGCACGTCGACCGCCTCGAGCGCGCACAAGGTGGTGGCTTTGCGGTCACGGTCACCGACGCGACTGGGGCGACGCGTTCGATGGACGTGCCGCGGGTCGTGAGCGGCGCCGGTCCGTACACGGGTGAGCTTCTCGCGCACGTTGCTCCGGTGTTCGCCGACCTGATCGAGCCGCAGCGTGTCTTCCTGGCCTTCTTCGAGGTGGACGCCGCGTGGTGGAGCGAGAGCGCGGAAGAGGAGCGGACGCGCATTCGAGACGCTGTTCCCGGCCATCAACAGCATCGTGCCCGGGCGCGACGGTACCTCGTTCTCCATGATCGAGGGGCGCGGCGACGTGGGCCAGCCGGTGCTCAAGATCGGCGGCCACTTCCAGCGCAGCGACATCCAGGATCTCGACGCCGTGTGGGCGCTGGACCTCACCGAGGACGAGGTCGCCTGGGCCGAGACGTCGCTGCGTCGGCACCTGTCGCTGCTCGGCTTCGCAGCCGGCGAGGAGCCCATCCGCTTCGTGCGCGGCTCCTCCTGCGTCTACTCGCTCACCCGTGACGAGGTGCCGTACGTCACTCCGGTCGTTGGCCCGGGCGGCGGTCCGGATGCTTCGCTCGTGGTGGTGGCAGGTCTCTCGGGCGTTGGTGCCAAAGGCGCGCTCGCCTACGGCGCGCTGGCTGCCGACCTCGTGCTCGGGCGGGAGCCTTCGGGCGAAGACGACCTCCGCCTCCGGGAGACCTTCGGGTTCGCCCACCTGCCGCGGCACCTCGAGCAGCTCGAGGCCGAGACCCAGGGTGTAGGCTGAGGCCATCGCTCTCCGGCCCCTTCTCTCGATCTCGCTCCTGCTCGCGTTTGGCGCTTGTCGCGCCGGCAACGAGGACGGCGGTGGACCGTCCGGGAACGTGGCGGAGGCGGGCTCACCTCAGGCCGAGGAGACGACCGCGTTGCAGAAGGCACAGCTCGAAGAGGCACTCGTGCAGCGGCTCGACGAGCTGCGCGCCGAGCACGGCTTCCCGGGAGTGACGGCGAGCGTCGTGCTCGCAGACGGTGCCCAGGTATCGGTGGCGGTCGGCTGGGCCGACGTCGAGCGGGAGATCCCCATGACGCCGGAGCACCGCATGCCCGCGGGGAGCATCGGCAAGACCATCGCCGGCATGACGGCGCTGAGCATGGCGGCGGAAGGCCTGCTCGATCTCGACGACCTGGCCAGCAAGTGGCTCGGGTCGGAGCCTTGGTGGCCGCGCCTCGCCAACCACGACACGATGACGTTGCGCCACCTTCTCACGCACTCCGCGGGCCTGCCGGACCACGTGTACGACGACGCGTGGCGCGCCGCCGCGAGGGCGAAGCGCTCCGGGCCGGGTGCCGATCCGGACTCCTACTTCACGCCGCGCGAGTCGGTGGCGTTCATCCTCGATCAGCCGGCCCTCTTCCCGGCGGGGGAGGGCTACTTCTACACGGACTCCGGCTTCCTCGTGGCGGGTCTGGTGCTGGAGGCCGCCTCGGGCGGCGACTTCTACGAGGAGGCGCAGCGCCGCGTCGTCGACCCCGCGGGTCTTGCCGATACCACGCCCCAGACCACACGCCACTTCGAGCGTCTCGCCGCGGGCTACCTGGGAAGCGCCGACAACGTGTACCAGCTGCCGAACAAGGTCGCCGACGAGGGCACCACGTTCTTCAACTTCCGCAGTGAGTGGACAGGCGGCGGGTACGTCTCGAGTGCGTCGGACCTCGCGCGCTGGGCGAAGCGCATGTACGAAGGCCGCGCCCTCGAGACGCCGTACCTCGACGAAATGCTCTCGTCGGGCTACCGCGGGGACGACGCCGAGGCGACGTACGGCATCTCCGTCTTCCAGGTCGACATCGACGCCGGGCGCATCCACGGTCACGGCGGGCTGTTCCCCGGGTGGAGGTCGTCGATGTACTACCACCCGGAGTCGGGTGTCGCCGTGGCGCTCCAGCTCAACCAGTTCGAGCCGGACGTGAGGAACCTCGTGCGCAACGAGCTCTTCCGCGTCACGCTGGATCTCCTGCCGTGAGCGAGCGCGGCGACCGCAGCCACCCGCTGCACCTCGAGCGCAACATCTCGCTGGGTGGAGCGATCTTCACCCTCATCGGCTACATCATCGGGGGCTCGATCTTCATTCTGCCGGGCGAGCTGGCGGCACAGGCGGGGCCGGGGGTTTTCCTGTCGTACCTGCTGGCGTCGGGGATCGCGCTTTTCGTGTGTGTGATTGCGGCGCAGATCGGCAATGCGTTTCCCGTGAGCGGCGCGAACTACGTCGCCGTGAGCACGGTGCTGTCGCCGTTCTGGGGTTTTCTCGTGGCGTGGATGTCGCTGATCGCGGTCACGCTCGCCATTCCACCTCTTGCTCTCGGTCTCGCCGACTACCTGGCCTTGTTCGTGCCCGCACTCGTGGAGCATCGGCTCGCGGTTGCGTTGGCCGCCGTGCTGCTCATGACGGGCGTCAACATGTTCGGCGTGCGCGCGGCCGTGTGGATGCAGACCTTCATGGTGCTCGTCTTCATGGCCGTGCTCCTCGTCTTCGGCCTCGGCGGCCTGGCCAACCTGCGGTCGGAGAATCTCGACCCGTTCCTGCCCATGGGCTGGGGCGCCGTGCTCGCGGCGGCTGTGCCCGCCTACTACTCATACTCTGGGTTCTTCGTGCTCACCTCGATCGCCGGCGAGGTGAAGGACCCGAAGCGCAACATCCCGCTCGCGCTCGCCGTGGGCTTCGTGGCGATCCTCGTCACCTACCAGGCCGTCACGCTGGCGGTGCCCGGGCTGCTGTCGTTCGAGGAGCTCGGCGACACGCAGGCGGCCGTGGCGACGGCGTCGGAGGTGTTCCTGCCGCAGGGCATGGCGAACGTGGTCGCCTTCGGCGCGCTCCTCGCCATCGGCACGTCCATCAACGGGCTCATCCTGGCGAAGAGCCGCGACCTGTTTGCACTGGCGCGCGACCGTGTCTTCCCGCATGCCCTGTCGACGGTGAGCGTGCGCTACGGCTCGCCGAACGCCGCGCTGATCTTCGTGGCGGTGATCGCCGTGGGAGCCCTGCTCTTCCAGCGCAGCTTCTCGGAGTACGCCTTCATGTCGGTGCTGTGCATCATGGTCGGGCAGATCCTGGCCGGCGTGACAGTGCTCACCCTGCCGCAGCGCGGCGCGGCCTACTTCGCCAGGGCGGCGTTTCAGCTGCGCGGTGCGCCCCGCGTCTTCTGGAGCGTGGGGTTGATCCTCGGCTCCGCCTTCTTCATCGCCGTTGGTATCGGCACGAACGCCAGGGCCGGAGGTCTTTTCGTGGTGATCTGCACGGTCGGCGGCCTCCTGTACCTCTGGCGCAAACGCCACCTCGGCAAGACCGGCGTGCGGATCGAGGACCTGCTGGCGAAAGACCTCTCTTTCCTCCTCGAGGACGAGGAGCCGGCCGGCTGACGGGGCTGGCGTGAGCCGCGACCCGATCGCGCTCTACTCGGAGGCGAGCGGCGGATGCAGGTGGGCGAAGCCCACGTTGTCGACCCAGCCCGGCGTTCCTCGCCACGTGAGGAGAACCGGCTCTTCGCGCGGCTCATCGGTGTCGCGGAGCGCCACGTCGAACTGCAGGCTGTGCCAGGCGGCACCCTGCAGGTGGGTCACCACGGTCAGCGGGATCCGCATCTCGACCCGGTAGCCGTTCTCGGTCCTCCGGTAGAACGCCTCCCTCGCTGCCGCGGCGTCTTCGTTCTGGCGGCTCCTGAGGTTGGGACGGAACGGGCCGTCTTCTGCTTGCGCCCGCGGCCGGAAGCGGAAGGCGCCGTCGTACGTGCGCACCCAGGTGTTGCTGAGGCGGTGCTCCAGCGGCCGGA
The DNA here is from genome assembly GCA_965223385.1 of Candidatus Multivoraceae bacterium. Lineage (GTDB taxonomy): Bacteria > Acidobacteriota > Thermoanaerobaculia > Multivoradales > Multivoraceae > JBCCLJ01. Next base: position 1,249,312 of record CBDCWR010000007.1, read on the forward strand.
CGTCGAGGAGGAGCTCGAGGCGATCGCGGCCGAGATCGAGCGCGTCGTCGAGGACGTCGAAGGCGAAGTGCAGCCACTCGTCGTCGCAGGCGACGTCGAAGCGCACGGAGCCGTCGCCCGGGCCGGTCCACTGGGAGCCGGGGCCGCTGCGCCTCGAGGGCAGGCCCCGCTCCCCGAGCCCGTAGCGGAGCGGCAGCCAGTCGTCGAACACACCGTCGAGCGCTTTGGGCTGCGAGGCCTGGCAGCGGTACGAGCGGTCGATCGTGATCGGGACGCTGCGGACCGCCCGCAGGGGTGGGCGGCCGCTCGAGCTTGCAGGCGTCTCCACGAGCTCGAACTCGAGCGTCGACCGCTGCAGGTGCTCGAGGTCGATGGCTTCGGAGAAGGAGATCGCGAGTGGGAGCGAGACGGTCTGCCGAGGCTCCGCACGCAGGAGCACCTTTTCGGGCGCGACGGTCAGCCCGCGAAGCGGCAGCCCGGAGGGAAGCCCTTCCACGACCACGGGTGCGTCGTGGCCGTTGTGCAGCCGCACCTCGAAGGTGCCGGCGTCGAAGCGCGGGCTCGACGTCGCTTCGGGGTCGAGCAGGAGCGGTGAGACCTCGACCTGGACGTTCTGGAGGAAGCTGCGGAACTCGGAGATCGACGTCTCGGTGACGACGTCCGCCGACAGCACGCCGTCGAGCAGCACCTGACTCACGTGGGGCCCGTCGCGCTCCATGGTGAGCCAGGTGACGTGGTCGAACTCTCCGTACAGCACGCCGCGCAGGGCCGAGCCGCCACCGGTGGTGGCGAGGTGGTAGTAGTCGCGCCCGTTGCGCTGGTACTGCACGTAGTGATGCACGTGGCCCGAGAACACCGTGTGCGGCCGATCCACCAGTAGCCGCTCGACCTCGGGCCACTGCGTCTCGTCGGGGTTTCCCGCCCTCTTCGCCCGCTCCCTGTACACCCAGAGGGGCTTGTGCAGGAAGACGAGCGTCCAGCGCGCGTCGCGGTGCGCTTCGAGGTCCCCCTCGAGCCATGCGAGCTGCTCGTCGCCGATGCGGAAGCGCGGGTCTTCCGAGTTGAGCGCGACGAAGTGGACGCCTTTGTAGTCGAAGGAGTACCAGAGCGGGCCGAACCTCTCGCGCCAGATCGTGTACGACAGCTGGTCGGGCGCGTGGTTGCTGAGATCGTGGTTGCCTGGCACGAAGAAGAAGCGCATGTCGAGCTCGTCGATGAAGCCCAGGAACTCCTTCCACTCGGCGTCGAACCCCTCGCGGTCGCGCGACGAGCCGTCGATCAGGTCGCCCACCGACATCACGAAGTCGGGTCGCAGGTTGTTGAGCGCGCGGACGCCTTCCATCCAGATTCCGGGTCGGTGGCCCCCCGTGCGGTCGGTCATGATGCCGATCTGGAAACGCTCCGGGTCGTCGAGAACGGGAGCGTCGGACCAGGGCCTGGCGCGAGGGAGGTCTGGAAGCTCGATCTCGACCTGCGCCGCGAGGGGCGCCCCGGTGGTCAGCAGGACGACGATCAGTGCGCGGAGCTCGAGCTGGTTCATCTCTGCAGCCTAGCTCGACTCGATGAACCCTGCGTGAGGGCGCCCGCTGCCTAGCTCTCCCCGGCGAAGAGCTGGACGGCCTCACGCGCCATCTTCCGCAGTGCCACCTTCGACTCTCCCGCTCGAGCGCGGATCGCGAGGCTGTGGAGCGTGGCCTGGGCGAGGCGGGCCGCCGCCCTGGGGTCGCCGCCCGGCCACCCCTCCTGGGCAGCGGCCTGCTCGAAGCGGCGGGCGAGCGCGCGGTCGATCTGGGCGATCACGCCGCGGAGGTCCTCCCGGACCTCGGGGTGTGCGACGGCCTCCACCGGCGCGGTGCACATCACGAAACAGCCCTGGGCTGGCTCGTCGGCGAAGTAGACGTCGAGGGCGCCATAGAAGAACGCAAGGAGAGCGTCGCGCAGGGTGGGATTGGCGAAGAGCACCTCCCCGATCTGTCCTTCGAGCTGGGCGGAGAAGGCGGCAAGTGCGCGGCGATAGAAGCTCGCCTTGTCGCCGAACGCGTTGTAGATGCTCGGGCGGTTCATCTGCGTCGCCTGCGCCAGGTCGTCGAGCGACGTGGCCGAGAAGCCCTGCGCCCAGAAGACCTGCATTGCGCGCTCGAGCGCCACGTCGGGGTCGTACTTCCTCGGTCTGCCGCGCCTCGCCGTCACGATTTTTGTACCTTTCTGCAAGAAAACTCTTGACCTCGTCATTTTAATGCGAAACGATACAAAAATCGAGAGATTCTCCCGAGGAGCCTGCCATGACGATCGTCGAGACGCCGGAAAGCGTACTCCCGCCGCAGCTGAAGGGCCTGCACCTGTTCCACTTCGAAGGTGCGCCGTGCGCACAGCGGGTGCGGTTTGCCCTGGGGGAGAAGGGGCTCCGGCGAGGGCGGGAGGTGCGGTGGTCGTCGGACGCTCCCGACACGCTGCAGGCGGCGGAGGGCACATGGACGAGCCGCCACGTGTCGCTCATCAAGAAGGACCACATGACCCCCGAGTACGCGGCGATTCACCCGCACATGGTGGTGCCGGCTCTCGTGCACGACGGCGTCCTGCACATCGAGTCGATGGACATCGTGGAGTACCTCGACGAGATCTTCCGAGGCAACCCGCTGATCCCGACCGATCCCGAAACGCGCGAGCTGGCGATGGACCTGGTGGAGCAGGGCAAGGCGCTGCACAGGTCGGTGCGCTACGTGTCGTTCCACTGGGGCCTGGGCCGGCTCGCGAAGCTGAGCCGGAAGGAGCAGGAGGGGCTGGCGAAGCTCGAGAAGGAGGGCTCTCCGGAGCGCCTGACCAGCTTCTACAGCCGCTACAGCACCAACTCCATCGAGGACGAGACCTATCTCGAGCACCTCCGCGGCCTCGAGGCCGGCTACGCCCGGGCCGAAGAGCTGCTTGGCGACGGGCGCCGGTTCCTGACCGGAGACTCGTTCACGTTCGCCGACATCATCTGGTCGATCAAGGTGCTCCGACTCGTGGAGTGCGGCTACCCCTTCGAGCGGAACTTTCCCGGCGTGCACGCATGGTACGGCCGTGTGTCGGCGCGCCCCGCGTTCCGCACGAGCGTCATGGGCAAGCACCGCGTCATGAGCTGGGCCTTCCGATTCAAGGCCGCCGTGGAGCGTCTCGCCGGCGTGGGGCTGCGCAAGGTGGCGGCGGCCGCCTGATGACGGCGTCCGTCCTCGGCGCCCTCCTCGGGCTGCTCTTCATCGTTCCGACGATCCTCTTTTCGCGCTCTCGCGGATGGGACGCGGCTCTGTTCGCGCTGACCCTCGCTTCGCTGCCCGGCTTCTACATGCTCTTCGGCCTGTTGGCGTCCCAGGAGGGCGTGGTCCGTCTCGAGCTGCTCTGGGGCTTGCCGTTTCTCGTTCTCGGACTGATGGCGTGGGTGACGAGGTCGAGGTTCCCGCGGGCCCTGCTGGGTGTCCTCTGGACCCTGCATGCAGGCTACGACCTCTTCCACGACCGCCTCTTCGTGAACGACGGGGTGTGGGCGTTCTACCCCGTCTTCTGCGCCGTGGTCGACGGTGTCGTGGGCCTCTATCTGATCGCCGGGCCCTCTGCCTTCGGGGGGTCGAGCGGAACCGACGAATGAAACCTGTCGCGCAGATGCACGTCATCCAGAGTATGGACGTGCACGCGCGCAGCCGCCTGAACCAGCGCCCGGAAGCAGCTCACGCCGAAGGCTCGAGGCAGGCGGCGGCATGAAGTTCGCCTGGGGGCTGATGACCTTCTTCGCCGTGGGGATCGGCGGATACGGCCTCATGGTTCTCAGCGGCGTGGTCGCCAACGAGTTCCTGGAGCGTTTCGACGACGTCAGGCTGGCGGCCAACCTCCACTTCGGAGGCGGGGGTCTGGCGCTTCTTCTCGGGCCGTGGCAGTTCAGCCGGCGCCTGCGCAAGAAGTACCTCTCAGCGCACCGGTGGATGGGGCGCGCCTATCTGCTCGCCGTCGTCGGGAGCGGGTCGGCAGGGATCTTCCTCGCACCGCGAGCCCACGGCGGCCTCGTGTCGGCGACCGGCTTTGGGCTGCTCGGCGTTCTCTGGGTGGCGACGGCCCTCCTGGCCTTCTGGACCATCCGGCGCGGTGACGTGTCAGGCCACCAGCGGTGGATGATGCGCAACTTCGCGCTGACATACGCCGCCGTCATGCTGCGGGTCTACCTCCCCGCAGCGGGCGCCCTGGGCGTCGAGTTCGATCGGGCGTATCCGGTCATCGCCTGGGCCTGCTGGGTTCCCAATCTGCTGCTCGTCGACTGGCTGCTGCTGGCTCCTCGCCGGAGGTAGACTGCTCATTCGTCTCCAGGCCTGATCTCGACACGACGGGGGAACTGTCGATGAGCGACGCGCTCGACCAGTGGTACTACCTGGACGGCGGGATTGCTCAGGGTCCCGTGCCGGAAGAGGAGCTTCGCGGCATGCTCGCGGCGGGATCCCTGGCGACCGATGCACTCGTAGCGCGCGTCGGGGAGAGTGCGTGGACCGCCGCCGAGACGGCGCTTCCAGATGCCGCGGCAGGCCCCGCTTCGCCTGGGCCGCCGCCGCCACCCCCGAGTCCAGCTCCGGCTCCGGCGGTCGCCGGCACGGCGATTCTCCTGCGGTGTACCGCAGGCCCGCGCGCGGGCACCGAGCTGTGGGTGGGGCGCCAGGAGCTTGCGCTCGACGAGCAGTTGGCCGAGTCGGACCGCACCTTCGTGTCGTGGCGTGAAGGGGAGCTCCATGTCCGATGCCCCTCGCACAGGGACGTTCTCGTGGCCGGGCGTGCGCACGACCGGGTTGCGCTCGCACAGGGGCGCACTTTCGAGCTGGACGGCTCCACGTGGAAGGTGGGCGAGGCGCCGGTGGGCGTCATGGACCTCGTGCAGCGGCTCGGCGACCGCCTGAACCGGCTCGCGAGTATCGACAAGCTGGAAGGGTTCAGCCTCCGGGAGATGTTCTCCGAGGTTTTCAAGCGCCGCACCCCGGACGAGATCGAGCAGTACTTCCTGGTGGGCACGTCCACGACGACACCGCCCATCGAGGACGTGGAGACCGGCTGGCCCAAACCCTGGTTTTTCCTCCGCGTCCTGCTCTTCATCGCGGTGGTGTTTCTGGTGTTCACCGTTTCGGTGCGGCAGTTTGGCAACGCCCGGCTGATTCCGGGGCTCCTCATGATGGGCTCTCTGGCGGTTCCGTTTGCCGCCGTCATCCTGTTCTTCGAGCTCAACACGCCGCGCAACGTGAGCTTTCACCGCGTGCTGATCCTCTTCAGCCTCGGCGGGGTCGTGTCGCTGTTCGTCTCGCTCCTCGGCTTTGGCATCGGTGGGCTGAGCTGGCTGGGAGCTTCGAGCGCGGGCATCGTCGAAGAGATCGGCAAGTTGATCGCGGTCATGCTGGTGGCGCGGGAGGCCCGCTATCGCTACATCAGCAACGGTCTCCTGGTGGGCGCGGCCGTGGGTGCCGGGTTTGCCGTGTTCGAAAGTGCGGGGTATGCCTTCGATGCGCTCCGCAGCCTGCAGATGGTGCAGCAGCGCGGGAGCTCCTTCGACATCGTGCTCACCATGGACGGGGTGAACGCGATGATCGACAACATCCAGCTCCGCGCGGTGCTCAGCCCGTTTGCCCACGTGGCGTGGACCGCGATCGCCGCGGCTGCGCTGTGGCGGGTCAAAGGGGAGCGACCCCCTGCACTCGCGATGCTGGTCGACCCGAGCTTCGCCAAGACCTTCCTCATTCCCGTGGTCCTGCACATGCTGTGGAACTCGCCCATTCCGAACCCCTTTTACCTGAAGTACCTCGTGCTCGGCACGGTCGGCTGGTTCATCGTGTTTGGTCTGGTCCAGCAGGGGCTGCGCCAGGTACTGGCCGAGCAGAAGCAGGTAGCCGAAGACCAGCTGCGACAGACCCAGCTCACGACCGGGTCGATCCCGCTGCCCTCTGCGGTCGTTCCTGCGGACGAGTAGCGGTCACCGACGGCCCGGGTCAAAGGCGCTCGACGGCCCCGCGTGGAACAATGGGTCGATCGATCCTCATTCTGGAGAACGTCATGGTGACTCCTCGTCTCGAGCTTCGTCGTCTCTGCACAGGCCGCCTGCCGACGCGGATCGTTCTGCTCGCTGCGGCTCTCTGCACTCTTCCCGCAGCCGCCCAGGAAGACGGCTGGCAGCTGCCGCGCATGGCCGACGGCACGCCAGACTTTCAGGGCGTGTGGGCCAACAACGCCGCGACCCCGCTCGAGCGCCCCGAGGCTTGGGAGGGCAAAGAGGAGCTGAGCGAAGCCGAGCTTCAGGAGATCCGGCGTGCCGCGCAGGAGGCCACCGACGGTGTCGACGACGCACTCTTCGGCGACCAGCTGATCCAGGCCGCGATCGCCAAGACGAAGGCCCAGTCGTACGACCCGACCACCGGCAACTACAACCAGTTCTGGATCGTGGAGCGGAACTTCGAGAACCGCACCTCACTCATCGTCGACCCGCCCAACGGTCGGCTGCCGCCGCTCACGCCGCAGGCACAGGAGCGGATCGCCGCGCGGCGCGCCTATCTCGCAGACCATCCCGCCGACTCCTGGGAAGACCGGCCGCTCGGCGAGCGCTGCATCAGCTTCGGAGCGCCCCGCCTCGGGGCGGGGTACAACAGCTACTACCAGATCGTGCAGTCACCGGGGACGGTGGCGATCCTCATGGAGACCATCCACGACGTCCGCATCGTGCCCACCGATGGCCGCCCTCACCTGGCGAGCGACATCCGTCAGTGGCACGGTGATTCGCGCGGGCGCTGGGAGGGCGACACGCTCGTCATCGAGACGAAGAACTACTCCCCCCAGAGTGGTCTACGTGGGTCCACGGAGAACCTGCACGTCGTGGAGCGGCTCACGCGCTCCGGCCCGGACACGCTCGACTACCAGGTCACCCTGACCGACCCCGAGACGTGGACCAAACCCTGGACGGTCCTCATCCGTCTGCAGCGGACCGACGACGCGATCTACGAGTACGCGTGCCACGAGGGCAACTACGGCATGGAAGGCATCCTGGCCGGGCACCGGGCCGAAGAGGCCAAGGCGGCGGCCGCCACCGACTCCGGCCGCTGAGCTGCGGCTCGCGGCGGCGATCAGTCGCGGAAAGGCTCGGTGGGGTCGCGCCCGTCGCGCGGGGCGCCCGTGCCGGACGAGCCCACGAACAGCTTGCGCCCGTCGGGGAGCGTCATGTCCCGTCCGTTGGCCTTGAGGGTGCCGTCTTTGGCGCGGTAGCCGTCCACCACGATGACCAGCCCCGGCGTGACCGACTTCTTCGTCACTCCGCGGCGGTAGAGGGTGTTGGGGGTACCCCCTTCGATCGCCCAGACGCCCGCGTACTCCGCCGGCTCCTTGACCTCGATGTGGAACCACGTGTGCGGGTTGATCCACTCGGTCTTGACCACCGTGCCTTTGAGCTGGAGCGGCTTGTCGGCGTCGAACTCGGCCGAGAAGGCGTGGTGTGACGCGGACGGGCCGGTGACCGCCAGGGCCACAGCGGCGGCCAGGAGCCCCCATGCGAGGCGCCCGCGCGAGGCCTCGAGGCTGGGGAACACCCGGCTCCGTCGTTCGGGGCGTCTTACCTGGCGCTCGAGAGTGGCTCTGTTCTGCATGTTTCCTCCTGGTGCGGTTCCGGCGGACCTCTGATCGGCGGTCGCGCCGCTCAGCGCCCGCTCTCCTGCTTGCGCAGGTGGCCGTACATCAGCTCTTCGGCGAACTCGACGCACTTGAACTCGAGGAGCTGGGCGTTCTCCTCCATGCGGCGGTAGAGCGGCATCTGCATCTTCCATGGCCGCGTGTAGACCTTGGGGTCTTCGAGCGTCACCTCGTAGAGCAGGTGATAGGGGCTCTGTGCCGTGAAGCGCTCCTCCACGCGCAGCTCTTCGCTGTGGAAGTTGCCGGAGCTGTCGAGCCACGTGTCGGGCACGTGGTCGGTCACGTCGATCACGAGCGTCTCACCCTCCCAGCGGCCGAGGGAGTGGCCCATCCAGTTGTCGGCCGGGCTCTCGAAGTCGGGCCGGTCGATGTACACCACGCGACTCGCGCTCGCGAACTCGTACGCCATGAGGATGACGTCTTCGCTCTGGATGATCTGGAACGGGAACGGCATGTAGGTGGCGCGAGGGATTCCCGGCATGAAGCACTTCACCGCGGGGTCGAGCTTCATCCAGTTGGCCTGGTTCTCGGCCTGCTGCGCGGCGGCCCACGGCTGGTACGGAATCTCCCCTCCCACCACGACGCCCTGGCCGGCGGGGATCGAGCCGATCGCACCGAGCTCGACCACCGGGCCCATGCGCGCGGCGTGGCCGCGCACGTCCCAGTGGGCGCTGCCGAGCGCCTGCCAGATGCCGTTGAGATCCGGCGTCCCGTGTGCGGTGCGCGGTGCGCGGTACTCCTGTGCGGCGGAAGGCGCCGCGAACTGCAGAGACAGGAAGAGAAAGGCCGCGAGGGCCGTGCGCAATGCCATGGTCACCTTCGGGTCGGCTGTCGAGCTCGATGGGGAGATGCCCCATCCTAGCGGAGGCGTGGGCTACGGAGCGCTGTACCCGTTGGCCTGCAGCCAGCCGCGGGCCTCCTGGTCTCCGAGCTCGGCGCGGCGCCGCTTCCACGGCTCGGCCTGCGTCGGGTCGCGCGGGTGACCGTAGCGGCCTTCCGCATGCACGCGACCGAGCTCACCCATGGCCTGCCACTGACCGAGGCTCGCTGCACGCTCCAGCCACGCCATTCCGCCTCGTGTGTCCGCCTGCACCAGCTTGCCTTCGAGCAGGGTCAACGCGTGCTCGTACATGGCCATGGGCTCGCCGAGCTCTGCTGCCGCTGCGTACCAGTCGGCCGCTGCGTTCGCGTCCTTGGCGACACCATTTCCCTGGCGGAGGCTCGTCGCCAGCACTCGCATGGCGCGAGGGTCACCCGCCGCGGCTGCCTCGCCGGCGAGCCGCGCGCCGCGCTCGCGTACGGCTCTGCTGTCGATCAGATACGGGCCGTGGAGAAGCGCGTCGGCGAGCACGACTTGCGCGTCTGCGTCACCCGCTGCGGCCCAGCGCTCCAGGCGTTTCAGGCCCGCGCGCAGGATGCGCTGGAAGGGCGGAAAGCGCGCCTGCCCGCGCAACATCGCCCAGCCGTCCGAGCCGAGAAGGAGCGCCTCGTGGTGCCACTCCCTCGACCGGCTCGGGCTCCGCTTCGTGCCGACCCCGACCGCGTACACGAAGGACAGGGTCTCGAGGGCCAGTGCGTCCGGGCGCCGGGCCAGCTCTTCGATGAGCGAGACGGCCCTCGGGCCGTCGGCAGGGTCGCCGAGGTCGAGGAGCGCAAGGCCGAGGTCGTAGCTGGCTCCTGGATCTCCGGTCGACTGGGCGAGCTCGAGCCAACGCATGGCCGACCCGGTCTCGGCGTCTGTGCACGGCCCGCCGTAGAGCAGCTCTTTCCCGAGACGGTGAGCTGCCTGGGCGTGGCCTACCGTCGCGGCCTCGTGCAGGCTCTCGACCCCTTCGGCGCACAGCTCGTCCGAGCCGCCGGATGCGAGGGCCAGGTTGGCGAAGGCGAGTTGTGAGGGTGCGCTGCCGAGCTGCGCCGCGAGCCGGTAGGCCTCCTGTGCAGCTTGGGCATCTGCGCGTGGATACCCCTGGCCGGTCTGCATCATGTAGGCGAGGTTGTGGTGAGCCCAAGGCTCGTCGTGCTCCGCCGCGCGCTCCAGCAGGCGCCGTGCCTGGGCAGAGTCGGGGGGGCGGACGACCCCGATCAGCGAGGCTGTCCCGAGGACGTACAGCGCGTAGCCGTGGCCGTCGGCGGCCAGCGCCTCGACGGCTTTCTGCTGCGCGGGAGACACATGTCGCGCGTCGCTGGTCAGGAGTGCCAGGCGATAGGCGGCCAGGGCGTCTCCCGTAGAGGCGGCTCGCGCCACGAGCGCCTGCCCGGCCTCGGGGTCGTAGCGCCCACCTCTGCCGGACCGGAGCAGCTCGCCGGCGGCGAGAAGCTCCGCGGCAGCGGCATTCTCGGGAAGGGCCGGCACCTCCGCGGCGGTTGGCGGCGCCGCGAGGGTCTGACGCGTCGACCGTGCGGCCACGGAGTCGCGCATCGACTGCAGTCGCCCCAGGGCGGCATTGGCCTGGCGCAGCTCGTAGTCGATCCAAGCGGGGTCGTGCGAAGCGGGCATCGCAGCCCTCGCCTCGTTGAGCACCTCGACCGCCTCTTCAGCGAGGCCCCGCGCGGTGCGCGAGCGACCGGCCGCGCGAAGGAGGTCGACAGGCACCGGGTCGAGCGACGTGCGGGCTCGGTCCAGGAGAGCTTCGAGGTCGTCGTGGAGCCCCTGCTTCTGGAGGAAGACAGCAAGGGTCACCCAGTGGTCGGCGTTGAGCGGATCGCGGTCGAGCAGCTGCTCGCCGGCACGGTGCGCGAGGTCCAGGTCGCCGGCCTCCTGTGCATCGTAGAGAAGCCGCTTCAGCTGCTCGGGGCTGGCCACTCCGTCGAGGCGGCTTTCGCTCACGCGGAGGGCGCTCTGCACCAGGTCCGCATCGCGCAGGAGCTCCCTTGCACACGACTCTCTGCCGCGGAGCTGGGCTCCGAGCCTCGTCGTGTCGCAGACCTCGACGGCCAGATCGGCCAGCGCTTGTGCGTCCTCGTCGGTGCCCGCATGCCCGGCGACGCGGAGCAGCTCTGTCGCCCACTCCTTGCGCGGCGTGCGGGCCTGGGTGAGCGCCAACTGATAGTGGCGGTGAGCCGCCGGGTGGTCTTCCCGGGCGAGTGCGCCGCGGGCCGAGAGGAGATGACCGTAGGCCACGCGGTCCGGCTGACCGCTGCGCAGCAGCTCGCCCGCAAACGTCTCGGCGCGCTCGAGGGTCTGAGCCCAGTCTCCACTGGCGCCCGCGGCGTCGAGATCGACCAGCGCGAGCATCTGCCACAGGGCGTCGGCTGTTTCGGTGCTGAAGCCGGTCTCGAGACTGCGCTCGAGAATGCCGAGCCCCACGTCCGGCGCACCGGAAGAGGCGTGCGCCCAGGCCAGCTCCACGAGGTCCTTGCCCCGGACAGACCCTGGCGCGTCCGAGTACCACCGCTGGCGCAGCCCGAAGAGTGCTTCGTCGTCTCCCCCGGCCTCGTACACGATCTGGAGAGCGCGGTAGACGGGGTCTCGGTTGTCGGCCGACTCGAGACGCCCTTCGAGGAGCCCGGCCGTACCGTGAGGGGGTGCGTGGTTGTAGCGGCCGTTCACGCGGACGACCCAGCTCGAGACGACCGAGGACACGTCTTTCGTGCTGGCGCTCCCGAGAGCGCTCAGGAAGAGCTCCTGGGCTTCGCGCCGGTCTCTGCAGACGCTGGCGCCCGAGGCGACGGCCTGGTGCTGACGGTCGGCGGGCCGGGCCGCGGCCAGAGCCTGCTGGAGCAGTGTGATCCTCTCGGTGCACTGCTCCGGCACATCGAGGGCGCGGGCGGCGGAGGTGAGCGCCGACACCTTCCCTTTCGGGTCGAGGTTGCGAAGGTGGCGCGCGAGCGCGCTCGCGTCTCCCTCGGCGAGGGCGAGGTTCGCAAGCGCCTCTGCCGCCCGCAGGCGGACGGTCTCGTCGTCGGCCGCGGCAAGGCGCACGAGACAGTCGTGGCCCGCAGCCTGGTGTGGTCCGTCGCGCTGCGCCAGGCGAGCGCACAGTCCGGCGGCCTCGCTGCCATCGGGCTCCGCTCCGAGAACCGTGTCCAGGAGCCGCAGTGTGCGCTCGGGCTGATGCCGGTCGAGCCCCGCACTCAGCCAGCTGCGCGCAATCCGCGCGTCACCGGGGTCGATCTCGGCCCACGCTTCGAGCGTCTCGGCGAGGCGCGTCGTCTCGCCTCTTGTCGCCAGGTCGGAGGCCAGGTGACGGAGTGCATCGGGGTTGGCGGGGCTGCCGACGACGCCTTCTTCGAGGAGCTCCGTCGCGCGCTCCGTTTCCCCTGCGCCGCGGAGGCTCTGCGCCGTGTACCAGATGACCCGGCTGTCGCCCGGGAAGCGCCCGAGGATGCGGAGGAGCTCCTCGCTGCGCTGGGACAGATCCTGGATGCGCAGGGCCCGCATCACGTGGGGCCCCGGGTGCTCCGGACGCAGCTTCTGCCAGCGGGCCATGACCTCTTCGTGGAGCGCCGCGCCGTCGGGCTGCCCGAGCCCGGCCTCCTGGTTGCGCGTCGCCTCGAGCACCACACGCGCCACGCTCACCGTGCCCCAGGCCTGCATCTCCTGAAACGGCTCGAGGTCGCCGCGGTCCGAGCTCTCGACCGCCGCCGCAAAGAGCTGCTCGTACTGCGCCTTCGCCTCCTCGAGGGTCGGTCCGCGCTGCGCGCCGTTCTGCGCGGCGAGAGGCGCGAGAGGCGCGACGAGGGGCCCGCCGCCGGTGGCGACGAGCAGAAAGAAGAGGAAGCGGAAGAGCAAGGGGCAGGGCATGAGGAGAATGGGCTCCGCCGAGAGGACGGCACCCGAACGCATAATTATAGCCGTCGAGCTATGTTGTGGTGGGTCCTGGGACGGCGAGCCGGGTGCGGACCCCCAAGCTGCCCTCGAGGGGGCATGATCGCCGCAGTCTCTCGCGGCGCTAGGGCGCCGCGAGCAGCTCGTCGAGGTGATACACGCGGCCGTTCTTGATCGTCGTCTCCACCTCGAGGGTGTCCGCGATGTCGGTCAACGGGTTGCCGTTCAGGATCACCAGGTCGGCGAGCTTGCCGGGCTCGATGCTCCCCAGGTCGTCGCCGACCCCGACCGCCTCGGCGGCCCACAGCGTGGCGGAGCGGAGCACCTGCCAGGGCTCGAGGCCGCCACGCGCGAGGAGCTGGAGCTCCGCGTGCAGGCCAAACCCGTACGGCACGAACGGCGAGTCGGTGCCGGCCGTGATGCGACCACCCGCGGCGACGATCTTGGCCGAGGTCTTCCCTTGGGCCTCGGCGCGTGCGCGCACCGCCGGTCCGGCAGCTCGGGCGCGGGCGAGGGTGCCGTCCTTCTCGGCGCCGTAGAACGCGAGGTACTGACGGTTCTGCAGGAGCTCCGGCTTCTCCGACACGAGCCAGAAGTACCCGGGCAGCACCAGTGTCGGAGTCTGGTTGAGCTTCGACTCCGCGATGATGGCGACGACGTCCTGATAGGAGTGTCCGAGGGCACTCACCTTCGGCGAGTAGCCGCGGCGGCTGGTGGCGCCGACGTGCTCCACCGCGTCCATGCCGCTCGCCGCAGCGGGGTAGATCTCGTGCGACGAGGTCGGGATGCCGAGCTCGTGCGCGGCCGCAGCCACACGCTGCTGCACGGTGTCGGGCAGGCGGACGTACGTCTTCACCATGTCGTAGTCGAGAACCCGCGCCCGCTCGAGTGCGAGGGAGACGTGCGCCGGACCGTCGGTGCCCTCGGCGACGCTGTAGAAGACCCGGTTCCCGTCGAACAGTGGCCCGGCGAAGAACTCCCTCGGGCCGACGCGGCGGCCGCTGGCCCACGACTCGCGGCGCTCCAGGGCCTCGTAGGCGTTGGCTCCCGGCTCGCGCACCGACGTGATGCCGAAGGCCAGCCACGTGCGCCCGACACGCTCGCCGAGCGCGGCCGCCTGATGTGCGTGCATCTCGAACAGGCCCGGGATCACGGTGCGGTCCGAGGCGTCGATGACCTCGTCTCCATCTCCCGCGCGGTCCGGGTCGTGGGGCTCGACGGACACGATGCGGTTGCCCTCGATCACCACGTCGACGTCGCGCAGCGGCTCGGGAGAGCGGCCGTCGAAGAGTCGGCCGGCGTGCACCACGACCCGGCCGGACGTCTGCTCCGGCTGCCAGGTGATGTCGACCGGGAAGGTCGTCTCCGCACCGCCGCGGAGGTCGAGCCGCACGATCTCGTCCCCGGCTTGATACGCGAGATACCTCGAGTCTGCGGTCCAGCTCGGCGACTCCGCGAGACCTGCCGACACGGTCCGCGGCACGCCGATCGTGCCCGCCTGTGCGTCGACGCGGGCCACCTTGAGGTGCCCCTCCTGGAGGAACGCGACCAGCGTGCCGCTCGGCGCGAAGGTCGCCTGAAGCAGGGTCAGCTCGGGCGACGGGTCGAGGAAGACGAGGGGCTGATCGTACTCGGCGACTGCGATGCGGTAGGTGCCCTCGCGGTAGCGGCTGGAGTCGGGCACGAGCATCGACATGGCGACCGTGTCCTCGTCGAGCCACGAGATGTCGGTGGCGGGAATGCTGTTGCGCATCAGGGCGCGGGTCTCACCGGTCTCGAGGTTGCGCTCGGTGAGAACGGCGCCGAGCGGATTCCCGGGCGACGCGGCGAAGTATGCGAGCTTCTTGCCGCTGCGCGAGAACGTCGGGAACGAAACGCCCGCCTCGTCGGACACGCGCTCGAGGGCGCCCGACTGCATGTCCCGCGTCCACATCTGCATGGTGCCGCCGCGGTCCGAGATGAAGACGATCTTGCTCCCGTCCGGCGCCCACTTGGGCTGGATGTCGAGGAACGCGTCGTCGGTCAGGCGCTCGGAGCGCTGGCCGTCGAGCAGCCAGAGGTCGCCCAGTGCGGTGAGCACGACCTGGTTGCCGCTCGGCGAGACGGCCGGGGACATGACCCCGAGCGTGCGCCGTTGCGCGCCGGAGTCGAAGTTTCGCTCCTTGCGGCGGTAGCTGCGCGCCGGCACCTCGACGGTTGCTGTGAAGGGGATCCTCGTGTGCCCGGAGCTCCCGAGAGTGGCGCGGAGGAGCTGGCCGTCAGCCGTGTAGAGGAACGATGTGTCGGAGAGCCAGGCGGCGCGAAAGGGGAAGACGTCCGCGCCGGGAGCGGAGACCGTGCTGGTCTGACCGGTCGAGGCGTCCACGACGTGGAGTGCCGTGGCCGTGCGGCGGCGGTCGAACGACTGCAAGGCGACCCGCCGGCCGTCGGGCGAGACACTCGCTCCTGCGAGCGAGCCCGGAACCGCAGCCATGAGCGACGGCTCGCTGCCGTCCGATCCGATGCGCCACAGACCACCTTCGCCGCGCTCGGAGACGAAGACCACCGCGCTGCCGTCGACAGACCAGCTGGGGGCGTAGTCGTTGGCCGGGTCGCGGGTGACCTGCACCGGCTGGCCAAAGGCTCCGTCCGCCTCGCGGCGCACGATCCACACGTCGTAGTTGCCGGCGCGGTCCGAGGAGAAGGCCAGAGCGTTGCCGTCGGGCGACCACGCCGGCTCGCGGTCGTCGGCCGGACCGAAGGTGACGGCCGCGAGGTCGGAGCCATCGGCCCGCACCGTCCACACGTGCCAGTTGCCGGCGCGGTAGCTCTGAAACGCGATGTGCTCTCCGTCGGGCGACCAGGCCGGCTGCCGGGAGTCGCCGTAGGCGTCGGTGATCGCGGTCGCTCGGCCGCCGCCGGCCGGCAAGGTCCAGAGCGTGCCCTGGAGGTCGAGTACGAGCGTCTGGCCGTCGGGGGAGGCCGCCGCGGCGAAGTTGGTTCCTTCGGTGAGCGTGATCTCGAGCGCCTGGGGGATGGCAAAGCCGGGCACCAGCGCGATGATGAGCGCGAGACAGGTCGGGAGGAGTGTGCGCATGCGGGGTCTCCTGCGCCTTGCGAGGGCGGCATGTCGCGGGCCACGTCAGGTGCTGGCCGTCACCAGCGGTCGGATCGGAGAGCTTTCCACTCTAGAACAGAGGTGACTGCCTCCGGTCTGGACCGTTGCGGGCTGCCTGTTGGCCGCGAGCTATGTCAGTCTTCGGGTCGTGAAAGCCTATGTCTCGCAGATCGACCCCGGGTCCGAAGCCTTCGGCGCCCAGCGCGAAGACATGCTCGCGCTGGTTGCCCGCCTCCGCGAGCTGGAGGCCCGCGCCACGGCGCTTTCGGAGAGGCGGCGCGCGCGCTTCGAGCAGCGGGGGCAGCTCACGCCGCGCGAGCGCCTGCAGCGGCTGCTCGACCCCGGCATGCCGTTCGTCGAGCTGCACAACATGGCGAACTACCTGGTCGAGGACACCAACCCGGAGACGAGCGTGCCCGGCGCCAGCGTGCTGGCGGGCATCGGCTTCGTCGCCGGCACCCGATGTCTGGTCTGGGTGGACGACAGTGGCATCAAGGCCGGATCGATGACCCAGTCGACCCTGCCGAAGACCCTGAGCATCCTGGAGGTGGCGCGTCGTCAGAAGCTGCCGCTCGTGCACCTCGTCGAGTCGGCGGGCGCCAACCTGATGGCGTTCCAGGTCGAGAGCTGGGTGCACGCCGGTGGCGTGTTCTATCGACTCGCCAAGCTGAGCGCGGAAGGGGTTCCCACCCTCGTCGTCCTGCACGGCCCGTCGACCGCCGGCGGCGCCTACATGCCCGGCATGAGCGACTACGTCGTCGGCGTCAAGAACAACGGCATGGCCGCTCTCGGCGGGGCTGCGCTGGTCCGGGCCGCGACGGGTGAGGTGGCTGACGAGGCGCAGCTCGGTGGAGCCGAGATGCACGCCAGCACCACGGGGTCGGTCGAGTACCTGGCGGAAGACGACGCCGAAGGCATCGCCATCGTCCGCGACGTGGTCGAGCGCCTGCACTGGAACGACCGCTGCGAGCGGCCGCCGGCGCGGGGTTTCGACGAGCCGCTCTACAGCCCGGACGAGCTCGCGGGGGTCGTGCCGGTCGACCCGAAGAAGGCCTACGACGTGCGCGAGGTGCTCGCGCGCATCGTCGACGGCTCCCGCTTCCAGGAGTTCAAGGAGCGGTACGGCCCCTCGACCGTCTGCGTGCACGCCGAGGTGTACGGCATGCCGTGCGGGATCATCGGCAACAACGGTCCAATCGATCCTGCGGGCGCGACCAAGGCGACGCACTTCTTCCAGCTCTGCGACCAGTCGGAGATGCCGCTCGTGTTCCTCCACAACACGACGGGCTACATGGTGGGCACCGAGTACGAGCAGGCGGGAATGATCAAGCACGGGTCGAAGATGATCCAGGCCACGTCGAACGTGCGAGTGCCGCGCATCAGCTTCTACATCGGCGCCAGCTACGGTGCGGGCAACTACGGGATGTGCGGTTTTGCCTACGAGCCCGACCTGCTGTTCGCGTGGCCCAACTCGCACTCGCACGTGATGGGCGGGGAGCAGGCGGCGCTCACCATGGCGCAGGTGATGGAGATCGCGGCGGAGCGTCGCGGGCAGCCGGTCGACCGTGCCGCTCTCGACGCCGAGATCGAGGGCATCAAGGCGCACTTCGAGCCGCAGACGAGCGTCTTCTACACGTCGGGTCGTTGCCTGGACCACGGCGTCATCGACCCGCGCGACACGCGACGGGTGCTCGGTTTCGCCCTCGAGACCTGCTGGGAGGCGCGCCACCGCGACGTGCAGCCCAACAGCTTCGGCGTGGCGAGGATGTAGCGATGCGCTTCGACACCGTCCTGGTCGCCAACCGCGGTGAGATCGCGTGCCGCGTGCTCCGCACGGCGCATGATCTCGGGTACCGCACGGTTGCCGTCTATTCGGAGGCCGACGCAGAGGCCCCCCACGTGGAGCTGGCGGACGCGGCGGTCTGCCTCGGACCGGCGCCACCCTCCGAGTCCTACCTCGACCTCGAGCGCGTGCTGGCCGCAGCGACGAGCAGCGGCGCGGGGGCGATTCACCCGGGATACGGCTTCCTGTCGGAGAACGCTGCCTTCGCGAGTGCGTGCGAGGACGCGGGCATCGTGTTCGTGGGCCCGTCTGCGGAGGCGATCGACGCCATGGGCAACAAAGCCGAGGCGAAGCGTCGCATGCTGGCAGCCGACGTTCCGTGCGTGCCGGGCTACGAGGGGGAAGACCAGAGCACCAGCGCGCTGCTCGCCCACGCCGAGGAGATCGGCTTTCCCCTCATGGTGAAGGCGGCCGCCGGCGGTGGGGGCCGCGGCATGCGGCTGGTGCACGGTCTCGAGGAGACGGAGAGCGCCCTCGAGATCGCCCGCGCGGAGGCGGAGTCGGCCTTCGGCTCGGGAGAGCTCATTCTGGAGAAGGCGGTGACCTCCGCGCGGCACGTCGAGG
This sequence comes from Candidatus Multivoraceae bacterium, assembly GCA_965223385.1. Classification (GTDB taxonomy): domain Bacteria; phylum Acidobacteriota; class Thermoanaerobaculia; order Multivoradales; family Multivoraceae; genus JBCCLJ01. The sequence goes on from CBDCWR010000007.1 coordinate 1,267,255, forward strand.
TGCAGGTCTTCGGAGACCTCCACGGCAACGTCGTGCACTTCGGCGAGCGCGACTGCTCGGTGCAGCGTCGGCACCAGAAGGTGCTGGAGGAGGCGCCGTGCCCGGTCCTCGCCGCGGAGCTGCGCGCCCGGATGGGAGCCGCCGCGGTGGCCGCCGCCGAGGCCATCGGCTACTACGGTGCCGGCACCGTCGAGTTCCTGCTCGACTCCGAAGGCACCTTCTACTTCCTCGAGATGAACACGCGCATCCAGGTGGAGCATCCCGTCACGGAGATGGTCACGGCAACGGATCTCGTGGCGCTCCAGTTCCACGTGGCGCAGGGTCATCCGCTGCCGCTCTCACAGGACGAGGTGCGGCTCAGTGGGCACGCGATCGAGGCGCGGCTCTACGCCGAAGATCCGGCTCAGGGCTTCCTGCCGCAGAGTGGTCACATCCACCGGTTCGAGCCCGCGGTGGGAGAGGGAGTGCGCGTCGACGCCGGGATCCGCTCCGGGCACGACGTCTCCCCGTTCTACGACCCGATGCTGGCCAAGGTCATCGCGTGGGGCCCCAACCGTGACGCTGCGTTGCGCCGCCTGGCTGCTGCTCTCGAGGGCACGCGTCTCTTCGGTCCGGCCACCAACCGGGACTTCCTGCTGCGTTGCCTGCACCACCCCGAGTTCGCCGAGGGGCGCGCGACGACCCGGTTTCTCGACGAGGCGGCGGAGCTCACGTCCCCTCCGAGCGAGGCGGCAGAGAGCTCCTGGGACCTCCGCTGTGCCCAGCGATTCGCGGCTGCCGGAGCTCTGCTCCTCGCGCAGCAGCGGGAGCAGGCGCTGGCGCAGACCGTCCTCGTGGCGCCGGCGTTGTGCAACTGGTCGAGCGCGGAGGGCCTCGGTACGCGCTACAGCCTGGAGTCTGGCGACAGCGCGGCGCGTGTCGTCGTGTGTCCGGCCCGAGCCGGCGACGACCCGGCGCGGGCCGCGTTCGACGTGGTGGTGGAGCCGCGGGGCGACGAGGGCGCTGGCGGCGAGGCCGAGGCTTTTGCCGTTCGCATCGTCATTTCCGCACGTGAAGCGGGTGACACCGTTCTGCAGGTCGACGGCGCGCCGGTGCCCGTGCACGTACTCTCACAGGCCCGCGGCGAGATCTCCGTCCGTTTCGTGGGTCGCGGCTCCGAGGTGGGCGAAACGCTGCACTTCGTCGACACGCTCGGTCGCGGCGCCGATTCGCTCGCGCAACAGAGCGAAGGCGTCGTCGCATCACCCATGCACGGCCGCGTGATCCGTACCCTGGTCGCGGTGGGCGACTCCGTGCAGAAGGGCCAGACAGTCGCCATCCTCGAGGCCATGAAGATGCAGCACGAGATCGAGGTGCGCGCGGCGGGCACGGTCGCGGCAGTACGCGCCGACGAGGGGGATCAGGTGGCAGCGGGCGACGTGCTGCTCGAGGTCGACGTCTAGCGCCTCGACGAAACGCCGCGAGCTCTCAGTCGCCGGCGCCGATCGCGAACAGACTGCGCGTCGTCTTGACGAACAGCACCCCGTCCGAGATGGCGGGCGATGTCATGAGGAGGTCGCCCATCTCGTTGGCGGCGATCTGCTCGAACTCGTCGCCTGCGCGCACCACGAGGATGTCGCCGTCTTCGCTCGGCAGGTAGATCTTGCCGTCGGCGGCAACCGGAGAGCCGCTGAAACCGCTGCCGCCGTGCTTGAGCCGCTGGCGATAGATCTGCTTGCCGGTGTGGAGGTCGTAGGCATCGAACACGCCGTTGTTGGCGAGCACGTACAGCTTCGAGTCGTAGGCGATCGGGGTGGGCATGTAGGAGCCCCGACGCTGGATGGACCAGGCGATCGCCTCACTCGTCGTTTCACCGGCAGGCAGCGTGATGTCGCCGCGGGAGCCCGCTCGGATGACGAAGATCGGCCGCTCGGGCGCGCGGCCGCTCGTGACCACGATCTTGCCCTCGGCCGCGATGGGGGTTGGTGCGGTGATCTTGGAGCTTCCGCCGAGGCGCCACAGCTCCTCACCGGTCGCCGGGTCGTAGCCGCGAATGAAGTGGCTGCCGTTGGTGACCAGCTCGGGCTTCTCCCCCTCGGTCACGACCGTCGGCGTACCCCAGGAGGGGAGCTCGTCGCGCTCCGTCAGCCACTTCGTCTCGCCGGTGACCGCGTCGAGAGCCAGGAGGAACGAGTCCTTCTGGGTGTCACCCTGCAGGTAGACGGTGCCGTTCCACAGAATTGGCGAGCTCGCCGGGCCCCATTCGTAGCTCGGCACGTCGTACGCGCCGAGGTCGAGGCGGCCGACGTCGACGTGCCACAGCAGCTCGCCCTCGACGGTGTAGGCGAAGACCCCCTGCGACCCGAAAGAGGCCACGACGATGCGGCCGTCGGTGGCAGGAGAGGCGTTGGCGTAGGTCGACTTGATGTGGCGCTTGTCGATGGGCTCCGCAACGGTGGCCACCTTTCGCCACAGCGTCTCCCCCGTACGCTTGTCGAGGGCCAGCACCTCGAAGGTGTGCGCGTGGCGGTCGTCGGCCGCGTCGCCGTCACCGTACAGCCCGGGTCGAAACGTGGCCTCACCCTTGGAGCTGACGGCCGTCGCGATGAAGATGCGGTTGCCCCAGATGACCGGGCTCGAGTGGGCGAGACCTGGGATGTCCTTCTTCCAGAGGACGTTCTCGCCGGTCTCGACGTTCCACGTGTCGGGGAGGTTCTGGCCATCGGCCACGCCGCTCGCCTGCGGGCCCCGGAAGCCCGGCCAACGGCCGGTCGAAGGCGCGGCCTCGGGGAGGTCCGGAGCTTTGGCAGCCGCGGTGCGCCGGATCTCCCGGGGTGGGTCTTCGATGACCGTGCCTTCGGGGAGCCAGCTGCTGTTGTTGAGGATCATGTTGCGCGGGCGGCACACGTCTTCGATCGCGGTCAGCCGCAGCTCGCCGCCGCTGCGCTCGACGCGGTAGCGGCCAGCGTCCGTGCAGCCCGTCGTGCCATCGGTCCAGGTGAGCTCGAGGGTGCCGCCGTCCAATGCCCAGTTGCCCGCAAGGGGTGGCCAGCCGTCTCCCTGCACGGAATAGGTGCCGTCGGCCGCGAACTGACCCAGGAAGGCGCCGTACTGCAGCCTGCCGTGCGGTATCGCGGTCTCTGATCCCTGTTGCGCGGCCACTCCGGACCCAGCGCACAGGAGCGCCAGGGGCCAGAACAGGTGGTGGGCGGCTCGTCGGAGATGGCTCATGGGTCGGGTCCCTCGCGCTCGGGCGGCCAGCCTCGGCCGCGCCTCGATTACACCACGCGATGCTGCGCCCGTCGGCCGCAGGGAGAACAAGATATAGTTGTCTGTCTATATGAAGTGCTCCTCTCTTTCGCTTTGTCTTTTGCCCGTTCTCGGCCTCCTGCTCGCAGGCGCGAGCCACGCGGCGACGTACTCGGTGGGCCCGGGTCAGCCGCTGGCGTCCATCGGTGCGGTGCCCTGGGCGACGCTGCAGCCGGGAGACGTCGTTCGCATCCACTGGCGCTCCGCGCCCTACAAGGAGAAGTGGGTCCTCAACCGCCGTGGGACGGCAGGTGCGCCCATCCGCGTCGTCGGAGTTCCGGGGCCGGCGGGCCAGCTGCCCGTGATCCACGGGCGCGACGCGGTCACCGCTCCGGGGCTCAACTACACAAACGAGGTGCGCGGCATTCTCAAGATCGGCAGCTCCAACGTTCCGCCCGATGGCCTCCCCGGTCACCTGGTGATCGAGGGGCTGGAGATCCGCTCGGGCAGGCCCCCGTACTCGTTCACGAACGACGGCGGCGGCACGAGCAGCTACACCAACAATGCCGCCGCCATCTACGTCGAGAAGGCCGAGGAGCTCACCATCCGCAACTGCATCCTCCGCGACTCCGGGAACGGCATCTTCATCGGCGCCTTCGGCGGCCAGACCCGCAACATCGTGATCGAGGGCAACTGGATCTACGGCAACGGCAACATCGGCAGCGCGTTCGAGCACAACACGTACACCGAGGCACTCAGCATCACCTATCAGTACAACCGCTTCGGGGCCCTGCGCAGCGGCGCCAACGGCAACAACCTCAAGGACCGCTCTGCGGGCCTCGTGGTGCGCTACAACTGGATCGAGGACGGCAACCGCCAGCTCGACCTGGTGGAGGCGGGCACGCCGGCGCTCTACAACGATCCCAGCTACCGCGAGACCTTCGTCTACGGCAACGTGCTCGTCGAATCCGACGGGGAGGGGAACAGCCAGGTGGTGCACTACGGTGGCGACTCCGGCAGCACATCCCGCTACCGGAAGGGGACGCTCCACTTCTTCCACAACACCGTCGTGTCGACCCGCAGCGGGAACACGACACTGCTGCGCCTGTCGACCAACTCGGAAGCGGCCGACGTGCGCAACAACGTGCTCTACGTGAGCGCTGCCGGGACCCGACTCGCCATGCTCAACGCGGCCGGCGTTCTGGACCTCAACCGCAACTGGCTCAAACCCGGATGGCAGGCGAGCCACAGTGGTCTCTCGGGGACACTGAACGACCTCGGCAACCAGATCGAGACGGCCGCGCCCGGTTTCCTGGACGAGGTGGCACAGGACTTCCGCCTCTCCCTGGCTTCGCCTGCTCTGGACGTCGGCGTGCCGCTGCACGCGGCGGCCGGGTCGACCCACCCGGTGCTGCGTGAGTACGTGCCGCACGCAATGGGCGCTGATCGGACCGTGGCCGGGCCGCCTGATCTCGGGGCTTTCGAGACCTGTCCGGCAAGCGGCTGCGGGCTGATCTTCGAAGACGACTTCGAGTCGGGAGACACGTCGGCCTGGCAGTAGGCCCGGGCGCGTCGTCCACCGCCTCCCCGCGACCGCCGGCGCACTCCTGCCTCCGCTGGCCCCGCCCTGCGACCGCTCGGCACGTGTTTCGCCCGTGCCCCTCCCAGGCTCGCTAACGTTCGGGCTGGAGGTGCTGCATGTGCATGAATGTCCGTTCCCGTCAGCTCCTGTGGGTTGCCGCACTCGTGCTGGCTGCGCAGGGGCTCCAGGCGCAGAGTGTCTCGACCCTCGCCACCGTCGACTCTGGCTCGGGCGGCATCACGGTGGGGCCGGACGGCGCGGTCTACACGTCCGACTTCGGACCGTTCCTCGGCAACAGCGCGGTGACCGGAACCAAGGTGCACCGGATCACGCCGCAGGGGGAGGCTTCGGTCTTCGCGGACGGCCTCGAAGGAGCGTCCGGCAGTGAGTGGGGTGCCGACGGCTTCTTCTACCAGTCGAACATCCGCGGCAACCGCATCTCGCGCATCAGCGCCGACGGCGGAGTGAGCGACTTCGCCACGGAGGGATTCCAGAGCCCCGTCGGCATCGTGCAGCGGAGCGACGGCTCGTTCCTGGTCGCCAACTGCGGCAGCGCCTCGATTCAGCTCGTGGCCCCGGACGGCAGCTCCTCCCGCTTCGTGCAGAGCAACCTCCTGGCGTGCCCGAACGGCATCACCCTCGACCCCGAAGGCAACGCCTACGTCGCGAACTTCATGAACGGCAACGTCGTGAAGATCAGCCCGGACGCCCGAGCCAGCGTGCTGGCCGAGATTCCCGGTGGCAACAACGGCCACGTCTTCTTCCACGATGGGCGGCTCTGGGTCGTCGCCCGCGCCGCACATCAGATCTATACGGTCACCCTCGACGGCCAGGTCGAGCTCTTTGCCGGCTCGGGAGAGAAGGGCGGTCAAGATGGGCCTGCGCTCGAGGCGAGCTTCTGCTTCCCGAACGACTTGGGCTTCTCGCCAGACGGGCGCACGCTCTACGTGAACGACGTCGCCGACGAGTCGACGAACGGCCAGAAGCTCGGGCCGACGCGCGTCCGAGCGATCCGGCTGGGGGGTTGAGCCGACCTGGGTGGGCTCGAGGAGGTTCTGCGACCAGAGCACTCCAGCGGGCCGCCGTGAGGGCGGCGGTGGTTGTGCTACCGTGCCCTGCCAGTGAGCTCCCCAACAGAGAACGAGAGAGAAGAGAACGAAAGCCCGGGCCCAGCGGCCGGTACAGGCGGCAGCGCTGAGATCAACCTCAACTACTCGCGCTACGTCCTCGCGATCCTGTTCCTGGTCTACGTCGTCAACTTCGTCGACCGCCAGATCCTCTCGATCCTCCTCGACCCGATCAAGGAGGAGCTCGGCGCCACCGACACCCAGATGGGCTTCCTCACGGGGTTCGCCTTTGCGGTGTTCTACACGGGGTTCGGCATTCCGATCGCCCGTTGGGCCGACAAGGGTGTGCGCCGTTCGATCATCGCGCTCGGTCTGACGGTTTGGAGCCTGATGACCGCCGCGTGCGGCTTCGTGCAGAACTTCGCGCAGCTCGCCGTTGCGCGCATCGGCGTGGGCATCGGTGAGGCCGCGGGAAGCCCGCCGGCACACTCGCTGATCTCCGACTATTTCCCGCCGGAGAAGCGTGCGAGCGCCATCTCGCTCTACAACATCGGCATCCCGGTCGGCGTCGCACTGGGCTACCTCACCGGCGGCTGGATCGTCGAGTTCTTCGACTGGCGCGTCGCCTTTTTCGTGGTCGGCTTCCCGGGCGTGCTGCTCGCCATTCTCCTTCGGCTGACGGTCAAAGAGCCGCCGCGCGGAATGTCCGAAGGTCGGGCCGTCGACACGGCGACCGACTCGCTCTGGGACGTCACGAAGTACCTTCTTTCGCTCCGCTCCTTCGTGCTGCTGGCGGTCGCAGCCGGCTTCTCGTCGTTCTCGGCCTACGGCTTCGGCACCTGGGTGCCGCCGTTTCTCGGGCGCGTCCACGAGATGGGCTCGGGCGAGATCGGCACCTGGATGGGCGTCCTGAACGGAGTCGGCGGTGCGCTCGGCATGATCGTCGGAGGTCTCATCGCAGACCGCCTCGGCAGGCGCGACGCGCGCTGGTACCTGTGGATGTCGGCGATCAGCATCGTCATCTACCTGCCGTTCTCGATCCTCTTCCTGCTGCTCGACAACTCGACCACCGCGCTCCTCTGCTACTTCATCCCGATCGCGGTGGGCAACGTGTACCTGGGTCCGGTCATCGCGCTGACGCACCAGCTGGTGAAGGTCCGGATGCGGGCACTCGCATCGTCGGTGCTGCTCTTTTTCCTCAACCTCATCGGCATGGGCGCGGGTCCGCAGGCGGTCGGCATCATCAGCGACTGGCTGACGCCGGAGTACGGCGCCGAAGGGCTGCGCTGGTCGCTCATGATCGTGCTGGCCTCGAAGATCGTCGCGATCGTGCTGTTCCTCTGGGCGGCCAAGTTCGTCGCGACGGACCTCCTGGCCAAAGACAAGCTGCGCTCGGCGCCCGCGTAGGTCTCGGGTTCTCGGTGTGAAGCGCACCAGGATCTGGGCCACACTGGTTGCACTCGCCGCCCTGGCCGCGGTGTCGTGCGGAAGCCGCGACGTCGCGCCGCGACTGACCGTGCTCATCACGGTCGACACGCTGCGCACGGACCGACTCGGCTTCTACGGCTATCGCGACGGGGTGTCGCCCTTCCTCGACTCCGTGGCCGAGCGCAGCGTGGTCTTCGAGCGGGCGCTGACGTCGATGGCGCACACGGCGCCCAGTCACGCCAGCCTCTTCACCGGGCTGTACGCCCATCAGCACGGGCTGACCAGCAATGGACAGGTGCTGCCGGAGGGCATCGAGACCCTCGCTGAGATCGCCACGCGGAACGGCGTGCGCACGGCTGCGTTCGTGGTGCCGAAGTTCCTGGAGGGAACGCGGCGGGGCTTCGAGGTGTTTGCGACCGCGGAGGGGTACTCGGCGGCCCCGGTCATCGTGGACAAGGGGCTCGGCTGGCTGAACCAGCTGGAAGCAGAGGACCGCGCCTTCCTGTGGCTGCACTTCTTCGACGTGCACGAGTGGTTCGTCGAAGAGGCTCTACCGGAGGGTCTGGTGCAGGAGCAGGTCCGTCGGCTGGATCGGCTCGAGCAGCCTCTCGAGTTCTTCCGGGCGCGGGGGCACGTTCCCGAGACCGAAGGCCCGGACACGAAGCGTTTCCTGCGGTGGATGGCGCAGTACGACGCTCAGATTCGCGCGGTCGACCGCGAGCTCGAGCGCCTCTGGCAGGCCCTCGACGCGCGCTTCCCCGAGCAGTACCGGGTGGTGTTCACGGCGGACCACGGCGAAGGACTCGGCAGCCATCGCTGGATGGGCCACGGCGCCTCGGTCTACGACGAGCTCATGTCGGTGCCGCTCCTGATCCACACGCCAGGTGCGACGGCCGGTCGGCGCGTCGATGCTCCGGTGGGGATCGTGGATCTCGGACCGACTCTGTTGGAGCTCATGGGTCTCCCGCCGCTCGAGAACGCCTATGGGCAGTCCTACGCCGCAGTGGTCCGTGGGGGTCCAGAGCCCGAGCCCGGTCGCTCCCTCTTTCTGGAGCGACGCCCCTACGACCCCGAGCGCGGCCGTGGGTGGCGCCCCGGCGAGATGTTCGGCGTGCAGGAAGGCGGGCAGAAGCTCTTCTTCCTGTCGACGGGAGAGGTGGAGCTCTACGACCTCGCGGCCGATCCCCTGGAGGCGACCAACCTCTTCGACGCGGACGACCGCGCCCACCGCGACCTCCTACGCACGGCCCAGGAGACCCTGGAGCTCTTCGAAGCGCAGCAGAAGCGACTGGTGCTGAACGGCGAGCTGGTCGGCGTCGAGGCGCTCAAGAAGTTCGGCTACCTCTAGGTGTGGTTGCATCCGCGGGCCTGGACCACGTCAGATCTCCCAGCCGGAAGCTGGGTCGGACGAAAGGGACGACTCCGCCGTTGCAGGATCAGCTGTCGTCGTTGGACCGTCACAGCCGACGCGAACTTCGAGAAACGACGGAGTGGCCCGTTGGTTCAGGGAACGGCAGCCTCGGCGCGCGTCTCCGAGGCCCAGCGCTTCACCAGCTCCACGACGTAGGTGGTGGCCGTCTCGAGGTTCTGCACGGTGTTCCACTCGAAGCGCGAGTGGTAGTCGTGACCGCCGGTGAAGATGTTCGGCGTCGGGAGGCCCATCTCCGAGAGCCGGGATCCGTCGGTGCCACCCCGGATGCTCTGCTCGCTGACCTCGAGGCCCATCGCACGCCCGGCCTCCAACGCCAGGTCGATCGTGCGCGGATCCTGCTCGGCAATGTAGGAGCGCATGTTCCGGTACTGGTCGTGAATGTCGAGCTCGATCGTCGCGTCCGGCGCATGACGCTGCGCCGCAGCCACGAGCTCCTGCAGCAGGTTCTTGCGGCGCTCGAGGCCTTCGTCGGTGAAGTCGCGCAAGATCAGCATCGCCCGGGCCTCGGCAACCGAGCCCTCGATCTCGAGGCAGCAGAAGTAGCCCTCGTCGCCTTCGGTCGTCTCCGGGGTCTCGTCGGGCGGAAGTTGTGCGAGGAGTTGGGCGAGTACGGTGCCCGCGTTGACCATGATGCCTTTGGCCGTGCCCGGGTGCACCATGAGGCCACGCACGGTGATCGTGGCCTGCGCGGCGTTGAAGGTGGCGGTGTCGATGTGGCCAACCGTGGCGCCGTCGACCGTGTAGGCGACATCTGCGGCGAGCGTGTCGAGCTCGAGCTTCTCGACGCCCCGCGCGATCTCCTCGTCGACCGTGAAGCACACGCGCACCCGCGGGCGCGGTGCGTCGCTCTGAGCGAGCTCGGCCACGGCGGCCATGATGATGGCGATGCCCGCCTTGTCGTCGGACCCGAGGAGCGTGGTGCCGTCGCTCGAGATCACGTCGTGGCCGACGTGGTCCCGCAGCTCGGGGCTGCGCTCCGGATCGAGAGCAACCTGGGCGATCTCGTCGAGCACGATGCGACCGCCGTCGTAGCTGCGGTGCAGCTGCGGCTTCACGGGCCCGCCCGGCTCGTCGGGAGACGTGTCCATGTGCGCCAACAGAGCGAGCGTCGGGGCCTCGGCGCCCCCTCCCTGCGCACCCAGTGTCGCGTACACGTAGCCGTGCTGGTCCACGGTCACGTCCTCCAGCCCCAGCTCGCTGAGCTCGCCTTCGAGGAGTCGCGCCAGGTCGAACTGCTTGGCGGTGGACGGTGTGGTGGTGGACGACGGATCCGACTGCGTGTCGATCTGGACGTACCGCCAGAAGCGCGCAGCCACCTCGGGTAGGTCGGCGGGTGGGTCCTGCAGTGTCTCGGCCGTCGTCATGATCCGGGCTCCGGCGCCCGCCGGAAGAGGAACAGGTGCTGCGACGGCAGCGAGTCGACGCGCTCCACGAGCTCGAAGCCGGCGGGCACCCACTCCTTCATGACCTGCTTCTTCGACATGCGGTGGTCCACTTTGATGAATGCGGCGGTGTCGCCCTCGAGTCGATACTCCACCAGTGCGGCGATGCCGCTGGGCTTGAGGGCCTTGCGCATCGCCTCCAGCATCTCCTCGGGGTGCGAGAACTCGTGGTACACGTCGACGAGCAGGATCAGGTCGACCGATCCTTCGGGCAGCTTCGGATCCGTGACCGTTCCGAGCACCATCTCGATGTTCGAGGCGCCGTTGCGGTTCGCCAGCTGCGTGGCGATCTCGAGCATCTCGGGCTGAATGTCGACACAGAGGACCTTGCCGGTACTCCCGACGGCCTCGGACAGGCGCCGTGCGTAGTAGCCGCTACCGCAGCCCATGTCGACCGCCACGGCACCTTCGGACAGGGGCAGAGCGGCAAGCATCGAATCCGGGTCCTCCTCCTGGATGCGGGTGGAGCGCTCGAGCCAGGGCGCACCGCGATACGACATGACGTCGGCGATCTTGCGCCCCTTGAACTCTTCGTTCGGCTTGGCCTGTGCGGCGGCAGGTGCGGCCGCCAGCAGGGCGAGAAGCAGCGTGCACGTCGTTCGTCGCGCGAGGCGGAAGAGGGTCTCAGGTGTCATGGCGAGGGTCCTCGGGAGGCTGCGATTCGGCGCGGAAGGGCCGCGCGGGCGGGGCTGAAACAAGGTTCGCGTCCGCATCGTAGAAGGATGTCATGGGAAGACGAGCACGGAGGTTCCGGCGCCTCGGGCGCTTCATGCACCGCGATATCGGCAGTGGAATGCACGCGTTCGGCGTCAGCATGGGACGGATGGGCCGCGACACCGCGCGCGAGCTCGAGAACCTGGATCTACCGTTCATGGAAGACTGGGGCATGACCCGTGAGCGCAGGCATCGCCGGCGGCACCGTGGCGTTCGCTCCACCCTGGGCGGGCTTTTCACCACCGGCTTCATTCTGCTGGGGCTCGGCTTCGCCTTCCTCGCGCAGCGCTTCGGCTTCGCCACCCTCGATCCCGAGAAGATCTGGCCGGCCATCATGCTGGTCGTGGGTTTCGGCTTCCTGCTCTCGGTGCCGTTCGGCCAGGCGGTGGGCAAGGTCATCCCGGGAACGATCAACGTGCTCCTCGGGGCGTTTTTCCTGCTGATCACGGCCGGGCCGCTCGAGTGGTCCCAGATCGGCGCCCTCTGGCCGGTGTTCCCTCTCGTGGTCGGCATCGCGTTCGGCATGGCGTTCCTCGCGAGCCTCGGCCGCCAGCCGAGCCTGCTCGCGCCGGCGTTCATCTGCTTCTCGGTGGGCATCATCGGTCTCGCCTTCACGCTGACGCCCCTCGGCAGCCTCTTCGCGTTCCTCGGCTGGCCGGCGATCCTGCTTGCGGTCGGCGCCGCCTTCCTGCTCGGCGGGACCCTTCGCCTCGTCCTCCGGACCTTCTCTTTCCTCGCGCGAAGCTAGGTCCCTGGCCGATCGGGATCGTCCGGGCTCGGACTCGAGATCCGTGACTGGACCCCGGAGGTGGGGTTCCCCAAGGCCTTCGGAGAGGCAGCTGCTTCACTCCGAGTCCGGGTTTGCCTGAGCTCTCCAGGCAGAGGCAGGTAGGGAGAAGGGCTCACGCCCCCCTCGGGGGTTCAGACGTTGGCGGCGCCTGGATGACCTCGAAAGGTCTGGCTGGTCCCAGCCGACAACGTCCAGCCGAGGGCCCCTTCTACAGACCCGTGTTTTCCCGAGGCGTCCCCCGAGGGGGGCGTGAGTCCGATCCGGGCCGCGACGACCTCCCTCCATCCCTTCGACGTCCCGCAGTTACAGCTGGCCCATGGCCTCTCCGGCCACCGTCGTGACGTAGCATCGCCACCATGCGTGTCGTCTCCACCGCCTGCTCCAACACCGAGATCGTGTGCGCGCTCGGCTGCGCCGACCTCCTCGTCGGGGTGGACGATCACTCGGACTATCCCGAGGAGGTCGTGGCGCGGCTGCCGCGGGTTGGCCCCGACCTCGGGGTGGATCCGGAGAAGGTCAAGGCCCTGGAGCCGGACCTCGTGCTGGCCAGCCTGACGGTGCCCGGACACGAAGAGGTGGTGGCGTCCCTCGAAGCCGCGGGCCTCCGTGTGATCGCGCCGGAGCCGGTGAGCCTCGAGGACGTGCGCCGCGACGTCGTGCAGATCGCCGACCTGCTCGGCGTTCCCGAGCGCGCCGAACGGGTCCTGCAGGAGCTCACTCTCCCTCGCGAGGAGAGCGACGCTGCGCGTCCGCGGATCGTGGTCGAGTGGTGGCCAAAGCCGGTGATTGCGCCGGGTGCGCAGAGCTGGGTGACCGATCTGCTGGAGCTCGCCGGAGCCACGAACCCGCTCGCAGACCGCGACGTCAAGAGCCAGCCGCTCGAGAACGAGGAGCTCGCGGCGCTCGAGCCGGACGCCATCGTCATCTCATGGTGTGGGGTGGAGCCGGCGAAGTACCGTCCCGACGTCGTGCTCACGCGCCCGGGCACGGAAGATACGCGCGCCGTGCGCGAGGGCCACGTCTATTGCATTCCGGAAGCACACCTCGGGCGACCCGGGCCGCGGCTGCGCCAAGGGCTCGAAGACCTCACGCGCGTCGTCGAGCGGGTGCGAGCTCAGGGGCCATGAGCCAGGTTGATCGGGTGGCTTGGTCCGGGTAAGCGACGCGGAGCACGTTTGGTCCGCCAAACTGCAACGTGCCCCTTAGGGCACGCGGAGCACGTTTGGTCCGCCAAACTGCAAACGTGCCCGCAGGGCACGCGTGCCCACAGGGCACGCCTACAGTAGGGAGCGCTTGTAGCGGGCGGCGTAGGAGCGGCTCATGACGAGTCGCGTGCCGTCCTCGAGCTCCATCTCGTAGCGCCCCGACCCGAGCGGGCGCAGGTGTGACACCCGCGCCTCGTTGACCAGCGCGCTGCGGTGGATGCGGCGGAACCGCTGGGCCTCGAGCAGTCGCTCCATCTCCTGCAGCGTCCGTTCCAGGAGGTGCGTGGTGTCCCCGCAGTGGAGGCGCACGTAGTCGCCGTTCGCCTCGATCCAGTCGACCGAGTCGACCGGCACCGGCACGATCTTCGCGCCGCGTTTCACCAGCAACCGGTCCGGTGGTGCCAACAGGGAGTCGCCCAGAAGCTGACGCACCTCCTGTGGACTGACGCGCCGGCGCTCCTCGAGGCAGCGTTCCATCGCCTTCTCGAAGCGCGCCGGAGTCACGGGCTTGAGCAGGTAGTCGATGGCCTGCGTCTCGAACGCGCGCACGGCGTAGCGGTCGTAGGCGGTGACGAAGACGACGCTGGGAGCCTGTGCGTCGCCCTTGGAGAGGCGCTCCAGGGTGTCGAAGCCGTCGAGGCCCGGCATGCGGATGTCGAGGAACAGCAGGTCGATCGGCGCCCCGTCGCTCTGCGCGCGCTCGAGCCGCTCGAGCGCCTCGGCACCCGAAGACGCCTCTCCGCACAGCTCCAGGTCGTCCCGTGCCTGCGCCAGTCGCCGGATCACGTCGCGGGCGAGTGGCTCGTCGTCGACGATGAGGGCGCGGAGGCTGCGCGAGGGCGCGAGGGTGCTCACGAGGCCTCCTCGAGCGTCAGCGGCGCTGGAGACGGAGCGTGGGTCTCGGCCGTGGCCGCGGCAGCGGTGGCCGGCGCGAAGGGGAGGGAGATCGTGGCGACGCAGCCGCGCGGTGCGTTGGGGGTCAGCTCGAACTGGGCGGCTTCGCCGTAGAGGGTGTCGAGGCGTGACCTGGTGATGCGCAGACCGTGGCCCGACGATTCGTGGGCGGATGCAGACCGTCGGTCGGTCCTCGCAGGCTTCGCGCCGAGGCCGCAGCCGTCGTCCACGACGCGGAGCACGAGCCGATCGCCGTTGCGCTCCGCCTCCACGCGCACGCAGACCGCATCGGTCGACGGTGCGGCGCCGTGCCGGATGGCGTTCTCCGCGAGGGGTTGGAGGATGAGGGGCGGGACGAGCGCGTCCAGCGTCTCGGGATGGGGCGCCATCTCGATGCGGAGGCGCTCACCCATCCGCACCGCCTCGATCTCCAGGTAACGCTGCGCGAGCCGCAGCTCCGCCTCGAGCGGCACGGCACTCTGGTCGCTGTGCTCGAGCGTCTCCCGGAGGAGGTCGGAGAGCTGTGCCACCATGCTTGCCGCCTCGCTGGGGCGATCGGGGATGAGGGAGTAGACCCCGTTCAGCGTATTGAACAGAAAGTGCGGCCGCAGCTGCGCCCGCAGGGCCCGCAGCTCGGCCTCGCGCATCAGGAGCTGGAGGCGGTTGGCCCGACGCTCCTCTTCGTGAAGGCGGCGGAAGGCGAGCAGGGCGACGAGCGCGGACGTTGCCATCGCGTAGATGCTCATGCTCTGGAGCCAGGCCCAGTAGCCGGCCTCCTCCACATAGATCGTGGCCACCTCGGGGCTGACCATGCGCTCGAGGTACAGGCGCTTCAGGGTCTCCCACGTCGGCACCACGACGGCGGCCAACGCGAGGTGCAGGAGAACCTTGACGGCGAGCGACGCCGCCTCGAAGCGCACCATCAGCCACCAGACCCCTCCGAGCAGCGCGGCGAGGGTCGCCAGGTCGATGGCCGACGAGGCAAACGCGTAGCGGAAGGGGAGCCCCTCCTGCGCGGAGAGCACCGCCGCAAGCGTGGTGGCTGCCGCGAGCCACATCGCGGCCAGGATGGCGAGGCCGCGCCACGTGGCCGTTCCCCGGCGTGCGTCGGGCTCGTGCTGGAGGTCTTGGTTCATCGCGTGGGGCTACTTGGCGTCGAGGGCCGGAAGCAGCTCGTAGCGGATCCAGGCCATCTCGGGGTCGAGCGCGAGCGCCTGCTGATACGTCGCCCGCGCTTCGTCTATCTTGTCCTGTGCGGCCAGCGATTGCCCGAGCCAGGCCAGGGCGTCGACGTAGCCCCAGTTTGGCCAGGGGGTGTCGGAGGGCTGCGCGGCGAAGAGGGCGACCGCCTTGCGCAGTGACGACTCGGCTTTGCGCACCGAGCCACCCCACATCTTCGGCGTGTTGAACTTGGAGATTCCGTCCTGGAGGTGCACGCGCGGGTTGTCGGGCGCCAGCGCCTCGGCCTTCGCCAGATGTCGGCCCGACGCGGCTCCGAGCCGCATGCCCAGACCCGGCTTGAGGCCAATTCGAGTTCCCATGACGCCACTCAGCAGACTCATGGCCTCCACGGCGCGGCTGGACTGCTCCGGCACCATCTCGAGCACCATCTCCAGCTCGGCCTGCGCCTGTTTGAGCATGTCGCTGGCCGCGTTGGCGCTCTCCTTGTCGGACGGGTCGGCCATGGAGAGGCTGGCGACGCGGTAGCGACAGTAGGCCAGTGCGTAGAGGGTGTCGGCATCCGGCTCTGGAGCACTCTTCTCGAGCATGGCGATCGTCTCGAGGATCGCGGCCGTGTCGCCGGTGCTCATGTGACGCTCGACCTCGCCGACCGCTGCGAGGGTGTCCGCTGCGGCGGTAAAAGACGGGCCTGCGAGGAGTGCGAGCAGCGTGACGAAGGTGAGGGTGCGTTGCATGGGATCTCCTTGGTTGCGGGAAGGTCGGAGCTAGCGACTGAGCGTGACCCCGAGGTACCAGGACCGGCCGAAGGCCGTGCGTGCGGCCCTCTGCTCGCTCCAGTCGGCGGAGTAGACGTAGCGGAAGACGTTGCGGCGGTCGAAGAGGTCGTCGAGCCCGAGATAGACGAGCAGGCTGCCGCCACCCACGGCAAAAGACCGGCTGAAGGCGAGGTCGACGCGTGCGAAGTCGGGGACCCGCTCCGAGTTGAGGGGCCCGTAGATCGGCTCGAGCCCGAAGGCGCCGTCGCGGGCTCCGAGGACCGGGGTGTGGGGCCGCCCGGTGGCCCACCGCGCGCTCAAGCTACCGTCGAGGCCCAGCGGCAGGGTCTTGTGCAGCACGAGCTGCGCGGTGTGAGGGACGTCGAAGTCGGGGGAGAAGGCCTCGGTCTGCACCGGGAACCTCGACCAGTCCTGCCAGGGCGTGTAGAGCCGGGCCGTGTCGAGGTAGGTGTACGAAAGCGAGCCGCGCCACCCCTTGGTCCAGCCGGTGCCGAGGCGGCCCGGGCCGAAGCCCAGGTAGAGGTCGGCACCACGTGCAAAGCCGTCGCCCACGAGGCGCAGCTGGCTCGCGTCGGTGCCCGGGTCGCGCACCCGGAGCGGCAGCCGGCGGTAGCGCTTGTCGTAAGCCTCGATGCGGAGGTGGCTTCGCTCGCCCGGTGTCCCGATCTGCCAGGACACGACCCGGTGCTCGGCGGCTGCCAGCTCTGCATCGGACGTCGGGACGCCGAGGGTCCAATACTCGACCTCGGGGCTCTGGTGATACCGGCCCCATGCGAAGCGCAGGTGCGATCTCTCGCCGAGACGCACGCTCAGCGAGGCGCGGGGATCCGCGGCGCTCTTGTCCGGGAGCTGCCAGCGGTCGGCCCGTATGCCGACGTTGAACGCGACCCGCGTGCCGAGACTCCGCTCGAGCTCGGCGTAGATTCCCGCGCGACTCCGCCGCGCGTCGAGGGCCCAGAGCCTGCGCCCCTGTGCGCCGGAGAAGTCTCCGCTCACGTCGGGGAGGAAGCCCCCGGAGCGATGCCGCGTGCGCTCGCCGACGGCGCCGAACCGCCAGCCCGCGAGACCCCGTGGCAGCTCCAGGTCGAGGCGCAGGCGCTCGGTGCGGTCTTCGAGATCGATGTCGAGCGCTCCGGCCGAGACGAGGCTCTCGTGATTGGCGTGGGTCAGTGTCACCGCAACAAACGAAGCTGCGTCGCGATCACCCCCGAGCGACCGCTGCCAGCTCGCGTTGACGATGCGGTTCTGGTCTTCGGTGTCGAGCTGACCGATGAAGTTGCCGTTCTCGATCTCGGTGCCCAGCGCTCCGCTCTGGTCGAACGCGTTGACCGACCACGATGTCTTCGTGCCGGCGGGCTGACGCCACTGCAGGCTCAGGTCGGTGCCGCTCGGCGGGCGGACGAAGTCGAGGTCGGTGTCGTTCACCTCCGCCATCGTGTGCAGGTCGTGATGGTTGGCGGCGAAGCGCACGCTGGCGTCTTCGCCCACGGGGAGCTCCGCGCTGGCCGACATGGCGGCGAGGCCGAGACCCACCGAAAGCTGCCGGTTCGAAGCTGCCGGACGGGTCGTGAGGTCGAGCACCGCCGACAGCGCGTTGCCGTAGCGTGCGGGGAATCCCGCCGAGCTCAGGCTGAGCCCCTGGAGCGAGAACGCGTCGACCGTGCCGAAGAAGCCGCCGGTTGGTGTCTCGTTGCGGTACGGGTGATCGAGCAGTGCGCGGTCGAGGAAGGTGGCCACCTCGCTCGCGTCGCCGCCGCGCACGAAAAGCCCGGAGCCTTCGTCGAGCTTGACCACCCCTGGCAGAGCCTGCGTGGCGTAGAGCGGGTCGGCGCGCGTGCCGGCCGTGGCGACGATGTCGAGGAAGCCGAGCTCCTGCTGCGGCTGGAGCGACTCGTCGGTCGGCGAAAGCGCCTCCACGTCGACGACCTCCTGAAACCGCGACACTCGAAGCGTGACCTGGAGCTCCTCCAAGGGCTCGTCGGCCCGTGGCGGGTCCAGCGGGCGGAGCACGGGATCGAAGCCAGGGTAGGTCGCCACCAGCTCGAGCGGGCCGTCGGGAAGCGGCTCGCCGCCCAGCACCAGCTCGAAGGCGCCGTCCGTGTCGGTCTTCGTCTGGGCCAGCGGCTGGCCGCCTTTGGGCCGGGCCATCACGTCCACGTGTGAGAGGCGATAGCCCGTAGGAGCCTGGACGATGCCGCGCGCGAGCACCGTGCTGCCGTGCGTCTCGGCGGCCGGAGGCGGAGAGACAGCCGACGTGCCGCCCGTGATCTCGACTCCAGGCGGTGGTGAGCCGGGGAGATCGAACCCACTCATGTCGGCGACCCGCCCGTGCTGGATGACCAGCACCAGGCTCTGCGTGTTGCCGATGTCGGCGATCGGCGAGCGCGCGAAGACGGCAAGGTCGGCCAGGTCTCCCGGCTGGAGGCCGACGCGCCGCCCCAGCAGCTTGCCGGCGTCCGTGGTGGTCGCGCGCAGCGCCTGCCACCGGCTGAGACCGGCATCCACCAGCAGGGCCAGCTCGCGGTGGACCGAGGCGCCCTGGAAGGTGCCGGGGTTGCCGGCGTCGGTGCCGGTGAGCACGGGAACCCCGGCGTCCGAAAAGGTGCGCACGGCGCGCAGCAGCCCGTCGCGCTCCGCGATCTGTCGCTCGCGCCACTGGGCCAGCCGGGGCGGCAGCGCAGTGTCGGAGGCGTACTGCGCCCGGAGCTCGGCGAGCGACGTCCGCTCGAGCATCGGCGACTCGAGGCGCTCGGGGTGGCCCCAGAACCACGACAGGTCGAGGTGCACTGCCAGCGTCGGGATGATCGCGGTCCCGCGAGCGAGCATCTCCCGAACGAGCTCCTCGGGAACAGGCTCCGGGTTGGTGTGGGTCAGGGCCTCGGCGCCGGCGCGAACCACGTGCAGCGCATCACCCCAGTGGTCGACGTGCGCGACGACCGGGAGGCCGTGCACGTGTGCCTCGTCGACGATCGCCTCCATGGTCGCGCGATCGATCGAGGGGATCTTCTCGTTGGAGGGGATGTAGATGAGCTTGACGACGTCGGGCCTGTGCTGGGCCAGCTCCGCGACCTGTGCGCGGGCTTCTGCCGGCGTCTCCACCTCGTGCGGCGGGTTGGGGAACTGCGTGCCGTGCCCGCCTGGGCAGGTGAACGCCGCGCCGGCCGAGTACAGATCGGCCCCCGGCATCGAGGCGCTGCTCGCGCGCTGACGGTCGCGCTGCAGAAGGATCACGTCTTCGAAGCTCGAGAGGTCGAGGAAGCTCACGACGCCTGCCGCGAGCATGCGCTCCGCGACGCCTTCGGTGGAGAAGATCTCGGGCCCGGCGGGGCCTCCGTTGCCGTAGCTGTGGACGTGCAGATCGTGGAAGCCGGGCGTGACGAAGGTGCCCGACAGGTCGACGATCTCCCCGTCCCAGCCGTCCGGCAGGCTCGCTCGACGCGCGGCGATGTGCCGCCCCTCGAGGATCAGCACCTCTTGGGTCATGGTCTCGTGGACCACATCGAGGAGCGTCGCTCCCACCAGCGCGACGCGCTGCGGGCGCTCGGCCACCGGCTTCTGCGCCCGCAGAGCGGCAGGAGCGGCGGCTGTTGCCAGGGTGAGGGTCAGGAGCGCGACCAGGGACCGTGCGTTCATTGTGGAATGACTACGCGGCCATTCGCTCCGTGTGGCACATCGGTCGACGAATGGCACTCTCCGCCCGACGACCGTCACCTGCGCGGGGCAATCGGGAGCCCCCACGTGCCGGTGCATTCAACGGGGCTCGCAAGTGCGCTAGGTTTGGCGCCACCCGGCGCACTGGAGCGCCGTTCCTCGCGTCCGAGTGGCCCCAAGATGAGCTCTGCTACGCCTCC
This sequence comes from Candidatus Multivoraceae bacterium, assembly GCA_965223385.1. GTDB lineage: Bacteria > Acidobacteriota > Thermoanaerobaculia > Multivoradales > Multivoraceae > JBCCLJ01. The sequence goes on from CBDCWR010000007.1 coordinate 1,286,846, forward strand.
CGATTCCTTTCGCGCCCTCTTCCTCGAGAATCTGCACGCCGACGCCGAGACGGTGCTGCAGCAGTACGGTCAGGTGCAGGTCGACCGGCTCCCGGGATCCCCCGAACGGGCCGCCCTGCTGCCTGCGCTCGGCTCGATGAACGCGCTGGGAATCCGGTCACGGACACAGGTCGACCAGGAGGTGCTCGACGCTGCGCCCCAGCTGCTTGCGGTCGGCTGCTTCTGCATCGGCACGAACCAGGTGGAGCTCGAGGCGGCGGCGAGCCGGGGCGTTCCGGTGTTCAACGCGCCGTTCGCCAACACGCGCTCCGTTGCCGAGCTGACCCTCGCGAGCATCGTCATGCTCATGCGCGGCATCCCGCGCAAGATGCAGGCGATCCGTCAGGGAACGTGGCTCAAGTCGGCCGACGGCTCCCACGAAGTGCGGGGCAAGAAGCTCGGCATCGTGGGCTACGGCAACATCGGCTCTCAGCTCTCCGTGCTCGCGTCGGGCCACGGTATGCACGTCTACTACTACGACCAGGGTCCGAAGCTCGCGCACGGCAACGCTCGCGCGACGAACAGTCTGGGAGAGCTCCTGGAGCTCGCCGATGTCGTCACGCTGCACGTTCCATCGACGGCTCGCACGCGCGGCATGATCGACGCCCATGCGCTCGCGCGAATGAAGCCTGGCGCGTTCCTCGTGAACCACGCCCGGGGCGACCTCGTCGACATCGATGCGCTGGCCGAATCTCTGCGAACCGGACACCTTGCGGGGGCCGCGGTCGACGTCTTCCCGGAAGAGCCGAAGGCCTCCGACGAGGCGTTCGTCAGCGCCCTGACGGAGTTCGACAACGTCATCCTCACGCCACACATCGGAGGCTCGACGCTCGAGGCGCAGGCCGCGATCGGACGCGATGCGGCGGACAAGCTGGGGCGCTTTCTCTTCGAGGGCGCCACCACGCAGTCCGTGAACTTCCCTGAAGTGGAGCCGGGGCCCCTGGAGCCCGGCCGTCTTCGGCTCACATGTGTCCACGTGAACGCGCCCGGGTTCCTCTCGCGACTCAACGAGACCGTGAGTGGCGCGGGCGCCAACGTTGCGGCCCAGCACCTGCAGACGTTGGGTGAGGTGGGTTACGCCGTCGCCGATCTGGAAGGTGCACTGCCGGCCGACTTCGTTCAGCGGGTGGCCGCGATCGAAGGTGCAGTGAAGACACGCGTGCTCCAGCCTGCGCGCTGAGAGCGGCAGGCCGGGCGCACGTGGCCAGGCGCTACTTCCCGCGTGGCGGGTTGATCATGATGTGCGCGCCCGCGGTGCCGGGGAACATGAGCCACGGCAGACTCTCGCCCGCCCTGGGCGAAAGCCCGGTCGATTCCGGGGTCGCAAAAGGCACGTAGATCACCCAGCGCAGGTAGGAGTTCGTGATGGTGCCGGACGCGGCGTCGTAGCCGTCGCCGTTCATGACGTAGAGGGTGCGGGGCTCCCTCGACATCGCAAGGGTGCCTTCCTCGATCTCCTTCCACCGGATCTCGTTGCGCTGCGGCCCCTCCACCCCTTCGGCCCGGAGCTGGCGACCCCGCGCCATGTAGGGCTCGAGGTCCTTGTGGTAGCACGCCACGCCGAAGCGGTCGTCGCTCGGGTCGTCGGCCAGGCAGATGAACTCGTTGCTGCCGGCTCGGAGCTCCTTGAGCTTGCCGTCTGCTCCGAAGCCGAGCACGGCGGCCCCGTCACGGCTGGCCTCGGGGGCCGCGAGCAGCGCCGCCGCGATCTGGTCGGCGTCGCTCGCGTGAAGGGCGGGAACAAAAAGCGTGGCGACGAGAGCCGCCGCGAAGATCGAGAGGGTGCGTCGGGTCATGGTTGGCCTTCCTCGTCGGCTCCGGAGGTGTCCGCGGTGGATCCGGCCGGAGCGATGCCGGTGACGCGTCGCAGGGCTGCGAGCAGATCCGCGTGGAACGCGATGATCTCGTCCTGCCTCTTGCGCCGGATACCCAGGTACTCCGGGCAGTCCTTGCAGAGGAAGTAGCGATAGTTGAAGTCTTCGATCTGCGCCGCGACCGCGCTCACCTCGGCGTTCAGCGTGGCGGTGTCGAGGCGCTGGGTCGCGATGTCCTGACGGATCGCGGCGCCGGTGCTCTCGATCGCGTCGAGGCGGATCTCTGCGCGCTCGAGAGAGCGGTTGGCGTCCTCGAGCGACTCCTGCGTGCGCACCAGGCGACCGAGCACTTCGGTGACCTGCCGGTCGATGTCCGAGTACTGCTGGTCCAGCAGCGTGGTCAGCTGCTCGAGGTCTTTGCCGAGCTGGGCGCGGACCATGTCGGGAAGCTCGTCCGTGATGCGGGTCTTGATGAGGTCGACCTGCCCTGCGACGTCGTTGCGGAAGGCCTCGGTGCCGTCGCTCGTGATGCCGAGCTCGGCGCGCCACTGCTCGAGGACGCGCTGCTGTTCGTCCTGGAGCTCGTCGAGATCCGCAGCGAGGCGGTCGCGCTCGGCGCTACATTCCGTGCTGCCCTGCTGGCAGGAATCCAGCTGGGCCTGGAGCTCGTCGTGGGCACTTTTGCTGACGCAGCCGGCGAGTGTGAGGGCGAGCAGCGCGCACGCGAGTCCCGGCGCGGCTCGGAAGAGCGGTTTCATGGTGTTCTCCTCGTGCAGGGTCGTGGGGTGCGACCGGACCTCGAGATCAAGAGCTTCCAGCATATCCAGTCCCTTGGAGCTTTGGTTCCAGGGGATTGGAAATTTGGCGTGCAGAATGCCGCAGCTGGAGGCTCGGCGCCGAGGCGCCGGCCGCGTGGACGTGGCTGACCTTGCTCTCTAGAACGCAAAAACGGCGTCCATTCGGACGCCGTCGGAGCTGGTCGTCACCCGCCGCGCAGCGTGCGCGCTCGTAAGACGAAGCTGGGTTGGCGCTGCGCCGCCGTCAGGTCTGGCGGCTGAGAAACTCGTTCAGCTGGTTGCGGTAGCCGCGGCTCCAGTTCGTGCGTGTCCCGTCGGTGAGCACCGCCACGTAGTCGCCGGACGGCGTGGTGAGAACCTCGCGGATGCGGTCGACGTTGACGATGGTCGAGCGGTGGATGCGCAGAAAACGCTTGGGATCGAGCTTCTTCTCGAGCGACTGCATCGTGATGCGGTACAGGTGCCCCTGGCCGCCGGAGCAGAGCCGGACGTAGTTGCCGGCCGCCTCGATGAGGTCGATGTCTTCGGTCCAGAGAAGAACGATCCGGCGCGCCTTCTTGACGGCAATCCGCTCGATGTAGGGCGAGGAGTTGCCCCCCGAGGCACCGCCATCCGGGGTGTCGATGGCTGCGGCGTCGTAGGCCACGCCACTCGGCTGGGCCATGGTGCTCATTCTCGAAGTTTCCCCAGGCATCTCATTACCTCACGTCAAGAGAGTCGACTTTGGTGCGCGGCAGCGAGACTCGCTTCGCTGTGGCCAAGCGGCGTTTCGCTGGATTGGTGCCTCCGTTTGTACGCAAGAGCCGCGCCGAAGATGCGTTTTTCGACACATTCCCTGGAATGGGAGTGCGTGTTCTGCACGGTCTGTAGATGGAACGTCTCCAAACGACACTTGTTCCCAGCCTCGGTTACAGCAACCGGCCACAGTTCGCGAATAGGTTGCGTCAAGAACCGGGCGAGTCGTCCCAGGTGGGATGAAGCGAGGAAGAGAATGTGTTTCGCGCGAACCAGCGTGAGATGGCGCAAATCTCGCGCTCCGATGCCGTCGTGCGCGCCTGAAAAACCGACCCTGGGGCGCCGTGACCGCCGCTTGGAGGGTCGCGCGTGGCGGCGGGGTGACGGCTTGACGCGGTCTGAGGACAGATGTACGCCCGATCGTGCCGATGCGGCACCCCTCACGGACGCCGGACGCCGGACGCCGGACGCCGGACGCCGGGCGCCGGGCGCCGGGCGCCGGGAGTGGCGTATCCTGCCTCGGCGCGGCAGCGCCGGATGCTGCGCCGAACCGAACCCACAAGGAGAGCGCCGTGCAGTACCTCCACACCATGGTCCGCGTGACCGACATCGACGCGTCCCTCGACTTCTACTGCAACCAGCTGGGCCTCCAGGAGACGCGCCGCTACGAGAGCGAGCAGGGTCGCTTCACGCTCATCTTCCTGGCCGCGCCCGACGACGAAGAGCTGGCCTCGGAGCGCAACGCGCCGCTGCTCGAGCTCACCTACAACTGGGACCCCGAGGAGTACGGTGGTGGCCGCAACTTCGGTCACCTCGCGTTTGCGGTCGACGACATCTACGCGACGTGCGAGCGCCTCGAGGCCGGCGGCGTGACGATCAACCGCCCACCGCGCGACGGGCGCATGGCGTTCGTGCGCTCGCCCGACGACATCTCGGTGGAGCTCCTGCAGAAGGGAGAGGCGATGCCCGCGCGCGAGCCGTGGGCGTCGGCGGAGAACGTCGGCGAGTGGTGAGCTAGGGGGCTTTTTCAGCAGCCCCCTAGGGAGCGATGGAGAAGCGCAGCACGGAGCGGCTGCGGTACACGTCGCCCGGCTCGAGAACCGTCGACGGGAACTGCGGCTGGTTCGGCGAGTCCGGGAAGTGCTGGGGCTCCAGGCACAACCCTCCCCGGCGCCGGTAGGTCGCGCCGCCTTTGCCCGCCATCTCCTCGATGAAGTTGCCGGTGTAGAACTGCAGCCCGGGCTCGGTCGTGCACAGCTCGAGCACGCGGCCGCTCGCGGGCTCCTCCACCCGTGCCGCGGGTCGCAGCTCGCCGGCGCGGCCATCGACGACCCAGTTGTGGTCGTAGCCTCGTCCCAGCTGGAGCTGGGGGTGTGGGTCGTCGATGCGGTTGCCGACCCGCACCGAGCGCAGGAAGTCGAGCGGCGTTCCGGCGACCGCGTCGACCTCCCCGGTCGGGATGAGGTGCTCGTCGACCCGGGTGTAGGCATGGGCCAGGAGCTGCACGCGATGGTCGAGGATGTCGCCGGCTGCGTGTCCGGCGAGGTTGAAGTAGGCGTGGTACGACAGGTTGACCACGGTCGTGGCCGACGTCGTCGCGCGCGCATCGATCGTGAGCGTGCCGCCTTTCCGCAGCGCGTACGTGACCTCGGTGGTGAGCTCCCCCGGGTAGCCTTCGTCACCGTCGGGGCTCACAAGTCGGAGAACGACGCCCACCGCACCCGCGTCCTCGAACGACGCGGCCTGCCAGAGCCGGTCGCTGAATCCGCGGTTGCCTCCGTGGAGCGAGTTGGGGCCGTTGTTGGTCGCGAGAGAGTAGGTCTGGCCTCCGAGCTCGAAGCGGCCCCCTGCAATGCGGTTGGCGTAGCGGCCGATGATGGCGCCGAAGTACGGGTCGTCCTTGCTCTCGTAACCCGCGACGTCGTCGAACCCGAGCACCACGTCCGCCATCTCGCCGTGGCGGTCGGGCGCGTCGATTCCCACCACCACGCCGCCGAAGTTGGTCAGGCGGACGGTGAGGACACCCGGGTCGCAGAGTGTGAAGAGGTCGGCTGGGTCTCCGCGCTGCGTGGTGCCGAAAGACGATCGCTCGACGGAGAGCTCCGCGAGTCTCGTGGAGTGCGGTTCGGTCATGGCGGGTGGTCTCCTCCGAGTGGGCACGCGAATCGTGCACCTCCGACTGGCGGGCGTCGCCGACTCCACGCATGTTGACAGGAGGTGCCGTGCGGGCCCGTCGCCGAGTTGGCGTTGGACCCGGGGAGGTGGCCTCATCGTGTCTCGTGTGCATGGACGGCGGCAAAGAACCGCGTGGCCTGCTCCTCCCCCCAGCAGCGGGTGGCCGGCGGGCGTCCCTCCACGAAACCGGTGTGACCGCCGAGAGCGGTGAAGCTCGCGAAGAGGTACTCGTTCGAAGCCACGCTCTCGTGCGGGTGCGTCGTCCCCGGGTTGAAGGGGTCATCAGCGGCGGCCACGAGCAGGAGGGGCACGCGCACGTCCGGGAGGACATGGGCGCAGCTGACCGTGTCCCAGTAGTGCTCGGCGTCGCGGAAGCCGTGGAACGCCGCCGTTGCCCAGGTGTCGAAATCGCGGAACGTGCGCGAGCCGCGGATCTTGCCTTTGTCGAGCGCGTCGGGGAACTGCTCGGCCTTGGCGAGCGCCTTCGGCACGAGCGTGCGCAGGAAGCGGCGGGTGTAGAGACCAAATGCGGCGCGGTCGATCACGGGACCGCTGCGCAGCAGATCGAAGGGTGGCGAGAGAACCGCGGCGCCGCGAACGTGCCCGGGCACAGCATCGCTCTGCTCGCCGAGCCACTTCGCGAGCACGTTGCCACCGAGCGAGATGCCGAACACGTAGAGCTGCTCGACGCCGCGCCGCGCCAGCTCGCCCACCATGAGCTCGAGGTCGCTCGTCTCGCCGGAGTGGTAGAGCCGGCGCCCTCGGTTGAGCTCACCGCCGCACGAGCGGTGCTCCATGACCACCACGTTCCACTGGAGCTGGCGCTGCACGGAGGCTGCGAGCCCGACGACGTTGTGCGACTCCACCGAGCCTTCGAGGCCGTGCAGCACGAGCACGGTGGGTGCCCCGGGCGTGCCCTTGAGCCAGTGCGTGCGCAGGAAGTCGTCGTCGGGCGTGTCGAGGCGCTCGAGCACGAACGGCAGCGTCTCCCGACGGCGGGCGAGCGGCCCCCAGGCCGTCTGGAGGTGGCGGTTGCGCAGCCACCGCGGTGGCCGGTAGGGCGCGGCGGCGATCTGCTCGAGGGTGTCGCGGAGCGCAGCGGAGAGAGGCATCGGGCGCGGAGCCTACCGCGGGAGCGTCCGTCGTCGTGGCCCGAACAGACCGCAGCCCGTCCCGCGCGGTTCCTGACGCGCGCCCGTGCCGTGAGTACACTCGCGGCGAAGGAGACACCGATGCTCGAGCTCATCCTGGGAAACCGCAACTACTCCTCCTGGTCGCTGCGCGCCTGGTTCCTGCTCCGAGCGAGCGGCATCGAGTTCGACGAGGTCCGGCTTTCCCTGTTCACGGAGAGCTGGCCGGAGGAGATCGCGAAGTACAGCCTCGCGGGGCGCGTACCCGTGCTGATCGACGGCGACCTGCACATCTGGGACAGCTTCGCGATCCTGATGCACCTGCAGGAGACCAACCCGCGCACCCTCGGTTGGCCGGCTGATCCCGAGGCGCGCGCCCTCGCCCGCTCGATCTCGGCCGAGATGCACTCCGGCTTCCTGGCGCTGCGCGACGAGCTGCCGCAGAACATCCGCGCGCGCAAACCGCTCGAGCGGAGCCGGCTCTCGGAGGTTTGTCAGGCGCAGGTGCAGCGCGTGCTCGACATCTGGAGCGACTGCCGCACGCGCTTCGGCGCAGGGGGGCCGTGGCTCTTCGGCGAGCTCTGCGCCGCCGACGTGATGTGGGTGCCGGTGGCGCTGCGCTTTCGCACCTACGCCATCGAGGTTGCGCAGCCGGCCCGCACCTTCACCGACGCCGTGGCCGCGCACCCCGCGATCGCGGAATGGGACCAGCTCTCGGCCGAGGAGCCGGAGAGCTTCGACTTCGTCGACGACCTCGTGCCCGCGAGTGAAGGGCCTCTGGTCCTCGGCTAGCCTCCTCGGCTAGCGCAGACGGCTCGCGCAGACGGCGAGCATCCCGCTGCAGGCCTCGGGGTTCCGCAAACGAGGCGCAGCTGCTCCCTGCAAAAGAAAACGCCGCGCCCCGGGGACGGGGGCGCGGCGCCAGAAGCCGAGCCAGGCTCGGCCGAAGGAGTCGGAGTGCTACGGGCCGTCGACCAGAGCCCCTTCCCACGTGGACTCGTTTTCCGGGAGGTGGATCTTGGTCGTGATGGAGCCCTTCTTGCCCTTCTCTCCGGAGAAGTCGAAGGGGCCCCACGGCGACTGCAGCTTGGCCGTGAACTTCTTGCCGTTCCAGGCGATGTCGGTCACCTTGGTGGCGTCGAGCTGGTTGTTCCAGATCACGTAGAACAGGCCGTCACCCTCTTCCGGCAGGTAGAGCGGGGCGTAGCTGTTGGGCTCGCTACGCTGCTCTTCCGGCTTGCCGGAGATGGAGTACACCTGACCGGGGTGCTCGGCTGCGAGCTTGGAGATGAGCTCGGTGCGGATCTCGAAGTGGCTCTTCGGGCTCACACCCTCGTCGACGATGAAGTCGGCGAACGCGATCATCATCTCGTCGTACGACTCGTTGCCGAAGGTGATGTCCTTCGTGGGATCGGGGTTCACCGGGTTCTCGGCCGAGTTGTCGAAGTGGGCCGTGGCCTTGATCGTGGTGCCGGCCGGGATGTCGATCGGCTCGTCGAGCTCATAGACCGTCTGCCAGTTGAAGTCGTACTTGTCGACCTGCAGCAGCAGCTCCTCGCGACCGTCCGGGTAGTGCGCGACGTAGTTGAAGTCCTTGCCGCGGTAGTGCATGTGCGGCGTGAAGGAGAGCAGTTTGCCGCTCTGCCAGAACTTGTAGTCGGCGACCACTTCGTGGTTGCTCGCGCCCGCCGGGATCTTGAAGTTCTGGTTCATGATCCAGAGGTTCACGACCTCCTTCTCGGGCTCCTCGTCGGCGAAGTGCAGGCCGATCCGGGTCTGATCCACCTCGTCGGTGTCCGCCGGGTGATAGTGCATGTCGGCGATCAGGTTGGCACCCTTCTCGATGCGCTTGCCGGTGCCGGGGCGGTAGACCATGGGGTCGGTGCCTGCGGCCCACGCGCCGAGCCAGCCCTGTGTCGGATCGAAGTCGAAGCCCTTCATCTGGTAGATGATCACGTGGTGCACGACCTTCGAGTTCCCGGGAAGGATCTCGATCCCGGTGAGCCACTTGTCCTCCGGCAGCTGCAGCTTGCCGACGAGGTCGTGGAACTCGTCCTTGTCCCCGGCCTTCACTTCGATCTCATCGAACGTGACGATCGCGTCGGGCTCGCCGAGCTTCCACTCGCCTTCGGGGAACTTCGGCGGCTCGGGTGCCGAAGCGAGGTCGCCGGCCGGTGCACCGGCCTTGGCCCAGCTGACGATCGTGTCGATCTCGGTGTCGCTGAGACTCCGGTCGTTCGAGAACGTGCCGGAGCCACCCACCGCATGCCAGGGCGGCATCGTTCGGTCGGCGACCTTGCGCGCGATGGAGCGGGCCCAGGGGCGCGCCTCCTGGTAGTTCGTGAGCGACATCGGGGCCGTCTGACCCGGGCGATGGCACTGCACGCAATTGCTGTTGAGGACAGCGGCGACGTCGCTGGCGTAGGTCGGAGCGTCTTTCGCGTTGGTCGCCTTGGCGTTGTTGGCGGCGAAGGTGGGTGCCGCGATCAGCGTGGCCAGGACCAGGGCGAAGAGGAGCAATCTCGTGCTGCGGTTCACGTGGGACTCCTGTGTCGTTCGGTGATTAGAAAGCGGGGTTGGTGTCTGAGCTTGACGTTTCAGAGTGTCGTTTGGGTGCGCCGTTCGTCCCTTCGGGGGCGCGCGTGACACTCGACTTTGCCTGAGGAGTCCCCGGAATCGAAAGGTTCGAGGGCCGGAGAGCCTTGCGCCGACGGACGTTTCGGGGGACTCGAAGGGGAGATACGCCGGTTCGACCCCGAAAGTTCCAACGGATCGTGGGTCGCGGAGAACGGCGGGGTGGAGCGCTAGGATCCCTCCATGAACACCCCGACGTCGTCCAGCCCCGATCGCTTCTCCTTCATCCCGGGTCGCCGCGTCGCGCTCGACGTGGTGTCGTCCGACGGCTGTTACCTCGTCACACGAAACGGCGACCGTGTCCTGGATGCCGCCGGCGGCGCCATCGTGGTGAACGTCGGGCACGGCAGGGCGGATCTGGCCGCGGCCTTCTCCGAGGCGGCGAAAGACACGGGGTACGTGGTCCCGACCTTCGCCACGGAGGCCCGGCTGCGCCTGGTCGACCGGCTGCGCTCCCGCTGGCTCCCGCGCGGCGAGTGGTACATCGCCTTCGGCTCCGGCGGCTCGGAGGCCATGGACATGGCGCTGCGCCTCGCGCGGCAGCACCACCTTTCGGCGGGCAGACCCGAGAAGTGGAAGATCTTCGGCCGCGAGCTGTCGTACCACGGTGCGACGCTGGGCACGCTCTCCGTGGGGGGCCACCTGGGTCGCCGCGCCGGCTTCGAGCCGCTCCTGCTCAACGACGTGGCGCAGCTGCCGCGACCCGAGGCGCACTACTGCCTGCGCTGTCCGTTCGGGAAGACCTTCCCGGAGTGCGAGCTCGCGTGTGCCCAGGCCGTCGAAGACGCGATCGTCGAGGCCGGGCCGGAGACCGTCGCCGCCTTCGTGGTCGAGCCCATCGTCGGGTCGAACGCGGGAGCGCTGGTGCCTCCGGGCGACTACCTGCCGCGCGTTGCAGAGATCTGCGCCCGCCACGACGTGCTGCTGATCTCCGACGAGGTGATGACGGGGTACGGCCGCACCGGCACGAAGTTCGGCGTCGACCACTGGGGCGTCGTTCCCGACATTCTCGTGGGCGGCAAAGGGCTCACGAGCGGCTACGCCCCCCTCGCGGTGGTGTGTGCCCACGAGCGCGTCGTACAGCCGATGGCCGATGCCGGAGACGGCCTCATGTTCTTCACCTACGGCGCCCACTCAGGCTGCTGCGCGGTGGCCGACAAGGCGCTGCAGATCCTCGAGGAGGAGGGGCTCCTCGACAACGTGGCTCCTCGCGGTGCCCAGCTCGAGGCGGAGCTGCGTCGGCGTCTAGGCGACCATCCCCACGTGGCGGAGGTCCGAGGTCGCGGGCTGCTCTGGGGAATCGAGCTGGTCGAGGACCGCGAGTCCCTGGTGCCTTTCGCGCGTGAGACCGCGTTCGTCGACAAGGTCGTCGCGGCGGGACTTCAACGGGGAGTGTTCTTCTACCCGGGCGGCAACGACCCTGCGCGGCATGTCATCTGCCTCGGGCCTCCGTTTGTTCTCGGGGACGAGGAGGTGGAGGCGATCCCTCGCCTGCTCGAAGAGTCGATCGACGCCGCCGTTGAGCGCGTGCGGCCCTGAGCGCGGATCCGCGTGGCCGTAGGATCGGTGGATGAGTGAGCCATCGACCGACGTCACCGCACTGCTTCGTTCGGCTTCGGCGGGGGAATCTGAAGCCCAGGAAGCGCTGTACGACGCCATCTACAGAGAGCTACGGCGCATGGCCGGCGGGCTGCTGCAGAAGGAAAGATCGGGTCATACCCTGCAGCCGACGGCGCTCGTTCACGAGGTGTACGTGCGCCTCGCCGGTCATGACACGAGCTGGGACAGTCGTGCACACTTCTTCGGCTCGGCGGCGCGCGCCATGCGCCGCATTCTGGTGGACTATGCGCGCCAGCGGGCGGCTTCGAAGCGCGGTGGCGAACAGAAACGCGTCACCTTCCACGACCTCGAGATCGCCACGGATGACTCGGATGTCGACCTGCTCGCACTCGACGAAGCGCTCGACGCTCTGGCCGAGGTCGACCCACGCCTCGCCCACGTGGTTCATCTGCGCTACTTCGCAGGGCTCAAGATCGAGGAAACGGCGCAGGTGACAGGAACGTCGGTCGCCACGGTGAAGCGGGACTGGACGTATGCCCGAGCTTGGCTCTTGGAGCGGCTCTCCTGAAGTCCCTCGACCGCCGATCACGTCAATCGTCTAGCCACTCTTGCCAGCCGCGGCGCGATAGCGCGCGAGATCCAGCTCCAGCCGGTCGCGCAGCGGCTCCTGGCCGCTCACGAGCGCGGTGAGCGCCTGCTCGGTCGCGCCGATCGCCCGTTCGACGTCACCGACCTGAAAGGCGACCGCGGCCAGCACCTGGAGGAGGTCGGCGTCCTCGCCGCCCGTCATTCTCACCGCCTCCTCGGCGGATCTCATCGCGAGCTCGAGGTCCTCTCGTCGCGGCGCGTCGATCCCCTGAACGAGCCGCACGAAGTCGCGATGGCTGGCCGCGGTTGCGGTGGGTGACGCGACGATCCGGCGACGGAGGGCGAGCGTCTGCTCGGTCATTCCGTTCCGCTTGTCCTGCTCTCCGGCTGTGCCGTACAGCCGAATCAGGTTGGTGCGAGTCTGCTGAGAGCTCGGATGCTCCGCGCCGAGGGTCCGCTCCTTGGTCGCGAGGACCTCGAGCAACAGCTCCTCCGCCTCGCTGTAGCGGCCGAGGCGCTCGAACAGATAGCCGAGATTGTTCGAAGCGATCAGAGTCCGGGGGTGCTCCGGTCCCATCACGCGGCGCAAACGCTCGAGGTTCGGAACCCCGACACGCTCCGCCGCGTCCCACTCCTGTTGAAAGAGGTAGAGGCTGACGAGGTTGATCTCGGCGTTGAGGACGTCGGGATCTTCGGCTTCGCGGCTCGCGCGGAGCGCCCGCAGAACCTGCATCTGCCGGGCTTCCGCCTCGTCGAGACGGCCCATGTGCTGGTACAGGATGGACATGTGCTGGAGGAGGTCGTTCGGCGGCTCGCTGCCCGCGTTCTCCCACCCCTCCTCCGCCTCGAGAAACACAGCCTCGGCTTCGGCGTGGCGCCGCGCGGTCTGCAGCATCACACCGAGTGACTCCAGTGTCTCGAGAGTCTCGGGATGAGCGTCTCCGAGGGATTGGCGCTGCGTCTCCAGAACCGAGCGCAGGAGCTTCTCCGAGTCCTCGTGACGCGCCTGCGAACGGTACACGTTCGCCAGCCGTCTCCGCGCCGCCACCGTGTCGTGGTGATCTGGGCCCCGAGCTTCGCTCCTGATCTCGATCAGACGTTCGAGGTGTCGCTCGGCCGGCTCGAGCTCTCCGAGCCCGACATAGGTCTGAGCGAGGGTGTCGCGCAGCGACGCCTCGACGAGGGGCTGGTTCGAGAAGCGCCCCTGGATCTCCTCCGAGGCCCGGTCCACCACCTCACGAACGGTGACCTCGATTCCCTCCCGGGCCGGGGACACCGCGCCGAGCAGATCGTCGTTCATGAAGGCGATGACCTCTGCGGCGATCGCGGCCTGCTGGGTTGCTCGTTCCGCCTCCCGACTCGCGCGCACGAGACCGATGGACGTGCCGATGATGCCGGCGATCAACGCTACGACTCCGAGTGCGCCGATCGCCAGCAGCCCTCTGTGGCGCGCAACGAAGCGTCCGAAGCGGTACGTCCTGCTCGGCGGGCTCGCCGTCACCGGCTGGTGCGCTCGGTGCCGCCGCAGGTCTGCGGCGAGCTCCGAGGCGGTGGCGTAGCGGCGCGCAGGCTCCTTTTCCAGCGCCTTCATGACGATCCAATCGAGATCGCCGCGCAGCCGTCGGCGCAGGCCGTCGGGGTCCGTCTTTCGCCGGGCAGCCCGCCCCTGTGCCGCGCGACCTCCTTCGATGACGCGGACGCTGGGTCGGGCAGGGTCCCGATGGAGCAGGACGTCCTGGACATCCGACAAGCTCGCGGAGCGGAGGTCGAATGGCCGGAGCCCGGTGAGAAGCTCGTAGAGCACCGTTCCGAGGGAGTAGACGTCGGAGCGCGTGTCGACCGCCGACGTCCCGGCTCTTGCCTGCTCCGGGCTCGCGTAGTCCGGCGTGCCCACGAAGCCACCCAGACGCGTCTCGACGGTGAGATCTCCGAGGGGTCGGTCCGTCGCCTTCGCCACTCCGAAGTCGATCACCTTGGGCTGAGGTCGTCCGTCCTCGGTGGTGACGAGAATGTTCGACGGCTTGAGGTCCCGGTGGATCACCCCTTTCTGGTGCGCGTGCTGGACCGCTTCGCAGACGACCTCGAACAGGTCGAGGCGCTGGTCGATCGAGAGCCGCTCGGTGTCGCAGTAGTCGGGGAGAGGCACCCCGTCGACGTACTCCATGACGAAGTACGGACGCCCACCCTCCGTCGCTCCGGCGTCGAACACGCGCGCGATGCCAGGGTGGCTCATCAGCGCCTGGGCTTGGCGTTCGGCGTGGAAGCGGGCGACCAGCTCGCGACTGTCCATTCCCGGCTTGATCAGCTTGAGCGCCACCCGACGCCGAACCGGACTCTCCTGCTCGGCCAGGTAGACGACGCCCATGCCTCCTTCGCCCCGCCGCTCGACCAGTCGGTACGGGCCGACGTGGGAGGGCTCTTCGGAGGGGGCGAGCGCGGGATCCGGCGTGCGGGGTGTGTCGAGGCCCTCGCTCTCGTGTGCAGCCAGCAGGCGACGGACACGATCGGCAAGTGCGGGGGCGAGGTCGTCGAGGAGCGTGTCGCGCGTCTCGGGGCCGGCCTCGAGCAAGGCCTCGAAGGCGCGGCGTTCCTCGGTCTCGGAGGGTTCGGCCATCAGCCGAGCCAGCGTATCGACCGGCTCGCTCGAGCGTCAAAACGGTGCGTCTCGAGAAGCGTGAGACCCCATGCGACGAAGGCCACGCCCAGCCGGCAGATCAGGCGGCGTGGACGTGGCCTCGAGGCCTGGGCGTGAGCCCATGGGCTCGGTGTCAGCTACTGGGTCTTTTTGACGAGACCCGTGCAGGTCACCGCAACGATTCCGCCGTCGGGGGTGTGGCTGCCGCTCGAGTTGCGGAAGCGGAAGGCTTTTGCGGTCATGGGAAGGATGTCCGTGAAGTGGTCGCCACCCGTCGCGGCCGCGTAGAGCCTCCACGTGGCGCCGTCCTCACTCGTCTCGATGCGGAGATTGCCCGAGCGCTGGCTGTTCAGAGTGACCCGGCACGTGCCATCGAACACCTCACCGCGGGGAGCCTCGAAGATCAGCTCGCGGGAGTTGGGCGGAAACTCCGTCTGCGAGAAGAAGCGAACGTAGTCGAGGGCTTGCGGAACGCCGAGGAGGCCCGCCGTGTCCTGGCTCACGATCGCCACGTCGTTGCCGACGTTGCGGATCTCCTGGAGGTTCGTGTTGATCTGTGCCCGCGCCAGACTCACGTCGCGAACGAGGTTGCTGAAGTCGGTGAACGTGGGCTGGCTCTGAATCTGCTGCTCGATCTGGAGAAGCTGCTGTTCCATCTGGACCAAGCGGGTTAGGATCTCGCTGATCGGACCGTTGGACTGCGCCGAAGCGGGAGGCGCTGGGAAGGCCGCCACGCAGGCGAAGGCTGCTGCGGTGGCCAGGAAGCGCCTGATGGCTCGTCCCGTTCTGGCTGGCGATGTGACGGTTGCTGTTCGCGTCATGGTATGGCTCCTGGTCGAGTTCGTTTTTCTTGGAATGCTCTCCGGCGCACCGTGTTTCCTCGATCGACCTCTCATGAACGTCGTGAGGCGGCTCACCGTCGAACCGAAGGAGCGATCGCGGTTCGCCGAGCGACTCGTTCTGCCCCTTCGACCCTGCATGCGGAACGGCTCGCCGAAACGGCTCACGTCTGCGAAAGAAAGTGCGGCCAGCGCGGTTCCAACGCAGCCAGCGCTCCCGTAGGAGTCGGGCGATGGCTGGTGCGGCGCGTCGACTTCGCGCACTAGCGGTCGGGGCTTTCGCCGACGACCGTCGGCTCCGCCGGCTCGACGATGTCCGGGTCGGTGCGCAGGAGCGACTCGACCTCCTCGCGTGGCACCCGGATGGTCAAGAAGGCGTCGTCGATCTCCGCTGGGGTCGGCTGCATTGCAGGACGGTCGTCGGTCGCGCGGCGCGCGCTCCACGCCCAGGCGAGCAGTGCGGCGAGTAGCAGCACCACGACCCACGGCAGAGCCGCGCGCAGACGATCGCTGCGGCTCCGGAGTGCCGCTCTCAACGGCTGGTTGCGGTCTGCGAAGGGTGGAGCGGATCTCTTCGAGCTCCAGGAGCACGTCGCCGACGTCGCGCTGGCGCGCCTCGCGATGCCGCTGCAGACAGCGTCGCAGCAGGCGCTCCAGCTGTGGCGGCGTGGCGGTTGGCAGGAGAGACCAGTCCGGCGCGCCACGGAGCACGCGCGCGACCGTGTCCGACGGTGTCTCGGCAGCGAAGGCCCGCTTCCCGGTGAGGCACTCGAACAGCACGCAGCCGAGCGCCCAGACGTCCGTCTGCTCGCACGCCTCTTCGGCACGTAGCTGCTCCGGGCTCATGTAGGGGAGGGTTCCCGCGATCCGCCCCGTGAACGTGGCGTCGTCGGTCTGCGTCGAGGAGTCCGAGGTCGTGCCGCTCCGATCCTCCACGAAGGGCAGTCGCTGCCGCGCGAGCCCGAAGTCGAGCACCTTCAGGTCGCCCGCGGGGTGCACCTGGACGTTCGCCGGTTTGAGGTCGCGATGGACGACGCCGCGCTGGTGGGCGGCTTCGAGTGCCGATGCGATCTGCGCGGCCCATGTGACGGCCTGCTCGAGGGAAAGCCGGCCGCGCGCCAGGCGCCGGTCGAGCGACTCGCCTTCGACCAGCTCCATGACGAGAAAGGCCTGGTCTCCCTCCTCTTCGAAGCCGTGTAGCGCCGCCACGTTGCGATGCAGCACCGCGGCGAGTGCGCGCGCCTCCCGCCGGAGGAGGGTGCGCGGCACTCCCTCCTCGTCGTCGAGAACCTTGATCGCAACCTCGCGCTCGAGGTGGAGATCGCGCGCTCGGAATACCTCTCCCGTGCCTCCCTTTCCGAGGGAGGCCAGGAGTTGGTAGTGACCGAGCGTCTGGCCGATCATCGAGCGGGTGCAGGCACTGGCGGACCTACTGGCGGTCGACGGTGACGAACACGACGAGCTGTGGTCCGCGGCCCTCGCGTCCCGCACTGTCGTAGATGCCATGCAGAGCGGCCGTTCCGCCGTCGCTGACGCGGGTGGAGAGGCGCGCTTCAGTCGTCAGGATCTGTCCGCCAGGCGCGCCCGGATCGACGTCGCCCTGGCGCGGCCTTCTCTTCATGATGTCCAGGTCCAGGTTGATCGCGTCCCCGGAATCGAAGACCGAACCCTCGAACCGCAGAGTCGCGTTGACGAATTGCACCGTGATCTGGTTGTCTTTTGTCGTCTGGATGGGGATTTGAACTCCTGTCTGCACGGTGAACTGCCCTTCGCGGGTGAGTACCGTAGGAGCCGTGAGAAGGCGGAGCTCCCCCCTGGCTTCCGCGGCCGCCACTCTCGCCGCCAGCGAGCCATCACCTGGCATGAGCTCCGCGGTCTGACCCTGCGCGGCGCGCGCGGTGGCCTCTGCCGTCAGCTGGTAGGGGCGGTCGGTCTCGAACACGAGAGCCTGGACGGCGAAGGTCGCGTCGCTCGGGGCCGGCTGGGCAGCGCTGCTCGCCTGGGCACTGTCAGAGCCCGAAGGGGTACACGACCAGAGAAGCGCCAGGGCCAGGCCGGCAGGTCCGAGAAGTTGTGTCGGACGCTGCCTCGTGGGCTCGGAACGTCGTGCGGTCGAAGGAGATGGCCAAGGAATGGATGCGCTCATGGGTGTCCTCGCGTTGGCTACCGGATGGAGAGTGGAGACCAGTCTCTCGCAACGGTTGGTTGAGAGGCGTCCCTGGACCAACTCTTGCTGTGGAACAGACCATGTTCCTCATGAGGTCCCCGGGAGACGCCCGAGTGCGCCCTTTCCAGAGCAGCCCGCATGCCAAGGGCCGTCCGGGCGCCGAATCCCCCGAACGCAGGGGGCCGGCGGCCCGCGGGCGCTCCTCACGGTGCCGGCGAGGGCTATCCGATCGGATAGCCTGCGTGTCGGACCGGACACGCTTGGCCTCCCTCCCCGAGTGCCCCCGATGAATGCGCGCGCAGCCACGGCGAGCGGCCCTCGCCTGATCCTCCTCGAGGGGCCCGGGCCCAAGAGCCCGCGCGGCACGACCGAGGTCGTCCTGGCCGAGCAGGCGACGCTCGAGATCGGCCGCGTCCAGCCGGACGGTCTGCAGCTCGAGGGGCGGGGCGTTTCGCGCCATCACTGCACGGTGATCCGTGAGGGAGACCACGTCCGGGTGGTGGACGCGGGGAGCCACAACGGAACGTTCGTGAACGGGCGTCCGGTCCGCGATCAGCTCCTCGATCACGGCGATCAGCTCCGTGTGTCCACCTGGCGGCTCCTCTTCTTGTGGGAAGCGAAGCAGACGCAGGCGCGCGTGCCGGCGTCGGGCTCGTCTTCGACGGTCACCCAGACACAGGTTCTGGAGGCGGAGCCGCGGTTCGAGGACACCGTCGCGCACGTCTCCGAGGCGCCCGCGCGACAGCTCGACGCTCTGCTTCGACTGGCAGGTTGGATCGACGACCTGGTGGCGGAGGGCACGGTGCCGCGGCAGCTCCGCAGCGGAATGTGCGCCGCGTTTGGTGCCGACCGCTTCGACCTCTGGTGGGTCGGTCCCGCCCTCGAAGACCTGGGCGACGCGTGGCCGACCTGGGCCGACGAGTGGCTCGACCGCCGGGCGCCCTCTCTCCTCGTCCGCGAGAGCCCGGAGGGTGAGCACGAGGTTCTCTGGCTGCCGCTCGTGGAACCTTCGGCCGGTGCGGGCGTGGTGGCGCAGGTCGTCGGGCATGCCGTGCTGTCTCGCGCGCGCGGACCGGCGCCTTGCTGGGACGCGCAGGACCTTCGACTCGGGGCAGCGTTTGCGCTGCAGCTGCGCACCGCGGCAGCGCGTCTTCGGGAGAAGGCCCTCCGGGCCACGGTGCACGGAAGCGACCTCCTCGTCGGCGAAAGTGCAGAAATGGTGCGGGTTCGCGACACGGTCGCGCGCGTCGCACCCGCCAGGACCCCCGTTCTTCTGCGGGGCCCGAGCGGCTCGGGAAAAGAGGCTGTTGCGCGCTCTCTACATCGTCACAGCGACCGCGCTGACGGTCCGTTCGTGGCGCTCAACTGCGCCGCCATCTCGCCGCAGCTCCTCGAGAGTGAGCTTTTCGGGCACGAGCGGGGTGCGTTCACCGGAGCGATCGAGCGCCGGGTCGGGCGGCTCGAACAGGCACACGGCGGCACGCTCCTGCTCGACGAGATCGGCGAGATGTCGCCCGAGCTGCAGGCGAAGCTGCTGCGGGTTCTGCAGGACATGCGCTTCGAGCGCGTCGGGGGCCATCGCACGCTCGAAGTGGACGTGCGTGTTCTCAGTGCGACGAACCGCGATCTCGAGGAGGCCATTCGGGAGGGTGCCTTCCGTGAGGACCTGTACTACCGCCTCAACGTGCTGGAGATCTTCGTGCCGGGGCTCGCGGAGCGCGGAGAGGACGTGGTCCTCCTCGCCCACCACTTCCTCGATCGGCTGCGGGCCAAGACCCCGCGCGAAGTGCACGGATTCACCGCGCGCGCGGTGCGGCTGCTGCGGAGCTACGGCTGGCCCGGCAACGTCCGGGAGCTACGACACGCGGTCGAGCATGCGCTCGTTCTGGGTGATCAGCCTCTCCTCGACGCCGAGGATCTCCCGTCGCGGATGCTCGAGAGCCGACCTCGAGAGGGTGGTTTCCACGCCAGGGTGCGTGCGAGCAAGCGCGAGATCATCCTCCACGCACTCGAGGCGGAGGGAGGCAACGTGGCGGCGGCGGCGCGCCGGCTCGAGCTGGCGCCGACCTATCTCCATCGACTGATGACGCAGCTCGAGCTGCGCTCCGAGCGAGGCCCGACGCGCGACTAGCGGCGGCCCGTGACTAGGCGCACTTGCAGGCCTGGATCACGAAGTCTCGGATCGCCGCTGCAAACGCAGTCGAGTACTGCGGGTTCATCAGTGCCGTCATGTGATCCGCGCCTTCGAGAACCTTCACCTCGAGGTTCTTCATCACACCGTCCATCGCATCGACGCCCTCCTTCAGAGGATCGAGCGATCCGATGACCGCGAGGGTCGGCACCGTGTTGCTCTCGAGCACGGTTTCTTCGACGCCGAGCTTCTCCATGCCGCGAATGACGGCGGCGAGCGCCATCGGGTCGTTCTGGGCGAGCACCATCTGGTCCATCATCTGGATCTGCTCCTCGGTCGGAGGCTCCGCGCCCACGGGGTTGAGCGCCTCGAGCAGGGGCCGCAGGCCGTTGCCGTTCTCGAGCGATTCCGCGAGCGCGCTCATCTGCGGGTTCACGGCACCCGGCGGCTGCCAGCCGGCACCACCGACCGTGGCCGTGATGAACCGCTCGGGTGCCAGCGCGAGCATGCGCATCGTGATGAAGCCACCCATGGAGTAGCCGGCGATGTGCGCCTTCTCGAGCCCGAGGTGATCCAGCAGCGCGATGACGTCTCCCACCATCTTGTCGCCGTACTCGGCGGGGTCGTGTGGCTTGTCGCTCTTGCCGTGCCCGCGGTTGTCGATCGCGATCACGCGGAAGTCTTCGGCGAGCTTGGTCAGGATGCCTGGCATCACCCAGTTCGCTTCGGCCGTGGCGGTGAACCCGTGGATGAGCACGATGGGCTCACCCTGGCCCTGCTCGATGTATCGGATCTTCTCCCCGTCGGAGACGAAGTACGCCTCCTCCGAGTCGAGTGCGAGGGCGGGGAGAGCGAGGAGCAGGAGGGCGGCGACGCAGAGGACGGTCTTTCTGGCGTACATGGGTGACTCCAGGGGTGGGGTGGCGGCGGCGCGGGCGAGAGCGCAACCGGTCGTGGGGACGTGTGCTGCGTGAAGCATAACTTCCCCGTCCGGCGGCGCCGTCCAGCTGCGTGCGATAGTGGAGGGCATCACTCAGGAGGCCACCGATGACCTATGACTACGAGCTGCTCCGCACGGAGCTCGATCGGGGAGTGCTGCACGCCACGATCGACAATCCGCCGATCAACGTCTTCACCATGGAGCTCTACGAGGAGATGGGACGTTTCGTGGCTCAGGTGGCTGGAGACGACGAGGTCCGTGTTCTCGTGATGCAGAGTGCAAACCCCGACTTCTTCATCGCGCACTTCGATGTGGCGGCGATCCTCGACTTCGACATCTCGGCGCCGAACGAGCGCAGCGACGAGCTGAACCCCTTCCACCAGCTCTGCGAGGGGGTGCGCACGATGCCGAAGGCGACCATCGCCAAGGTTGCCGGTCGCGTGGGTGGCGGCGGCAGCGAGTTTGCCGCGAGCTTCGACATGCGCTTCGGCGCCCTCGGCAAGACGGTCGTCAACCAGATGGAGGTGGCGCTCGGGATCCTCCCGGGAGGCACGGGAACCCAGCGGCTGCCGCGCCTCGTGGGACGCGGACGTGCGCTCGAGATCATCCTGGGAAGCGACGACCTCGATGCCGAGACCGCGGAGCGTTGGGGTTATCTCAACCGCGCCCTGCCAGCGGAGGAGCTGGACGCTTTCGTCGATGGTCTGGCACGTCGCATCGCCCGCTTTCCTCCCACCGCCGTTGCGCACGCAAAAGCCGCAGTGCTCGCGTCGGAGCAGGTGCACGCGGGTCTCGTCGAGGAGGCGTACCTCTTCCAGGAGCTCATGCGCACGGACGAAGCGCACCACAACATGCGCAAGTTCCTGGAGATCGGCGGCCAGACCCGCGAGGGTGAGCTCCGCATGGGCGAGCTCTGCGACGAGCTCGGGAAGGCGACCGCAGTGGACTGATTCCAGCCTCCGAAGGGAGAGCCGCCACCTAGAATGGAGCAAGCGGGCCCCCGTCCGTCGACCTGCTGCACGCACGCCATGCCCCCCTCGCTGTCTCTCCTCGCCCTGTTCCTGACGTTCGCGACTCCCGCGCAATCGCCTGGGCCTGCCCAGGCCGGTCCGCCAGCGGATCCGCTGCGCCTCCTCGCGCTGCACAACGCCGTTCCGGGAGTGGCGGAGCTTGGGGTTTCGTCGGTCGACGAGCTCGAGCGCAACGGTCGCCAGAAGGACGACGTGGGTGGGCAGAAGCCGCCCCAGGACGAGAGGGACGTGGAAGGCCCGCGCAGGCCCGAGACGCCCCGGGTCGTCGACGACTCCGGCGAGGTCCTCCAGGACCCGGACGACTGCGCGATGGTGGCGGAGACCGGGTCCCGCTGGATCGACAGGGTGAACCGGGGACTCCACCGTGCCGTGTGTGAGTCGGCGCTCTGGTTCGACAACCTGTTCCGCGACCAGCGCCTGCGGGTGGACGATCGGGAAGCGACCTACGGGCGCATGCTGCTCGGGCTGCACCACGACGAGCGGGAGGGGCTCGAGGACTTCACGAACTTCGAGGCCAACATCAGTCTCCCGAACCTCGAGCGGCGCCTCAATGCGTTCGTCGGGCGTGGTGACCGCGATCAGATCGTCAGCGGACAGCAGGACGTGGAGCAGTACCTGCCGCCGGGCGGCTTCGAGGACGACGACGAGTGGTTGGTGGGTCTGGGGTACCGGCCCGCCCGGGGCCGGCGCAGCAAGTTCAGCTTCGACCTGGGCGCCGATCTCGGCTTCCCCATGAATCCGTTCGTGAAGGCGCGCTATCGCCACCGCTTCTTCCCGGGCGATCGCACGCTGATCCGCGTGCGTCCCGTGCTCTTCTGGGAGCGCGAAGAGGGTGGAGGTGTCGGAGGCCGGATCGACCTGGACCACCTGATCGGTGATCAGCTCCTGTTCCGCTGGCGCAACGTGGGGACGTGGTCGGAGGAGACCGAAGGGCTCGACTGGTACATGGAGGTCACCCTCTTCCGGAGCCTCGGACGCAAGACGGCGCTGGCCTACCAGCTCGGCGCCGAAGGTGAGACCGATCGCATGGTGCCGGTGCGCGAGCAGTTCGCACGGCTCATCTACCGACGTCAGTTCGCTCGTGAGTGGCTCTACTTCGACCTGCGGCCCGGCATCGCCCACCGGCGCGAGATCCTCGACCGGCCCCGGCGGTGGGTGCCATTCCTTTCCGTGGGGGTGGAGATGGTGTTCGGCAACCGGCCCGGCACGCGTCGGCCGCCCCCTCCGGGACCGCCGGCCCAGTGAGCAGCGCCGTCGAGCCATGATGGTCGAGTCAGGGCAGTAGAGTGAGCCCTCACTTCCGGAGAACGCGACGATGCCGCACCTCGATCTCACCAACGACCAGCTTCTGACCACCACGCGCGCCGTGCGCAAACGACTCGACTTCGATCGTCCGGTGGAGATGGAGGTGCTCCGCGAGTGCCTCGAGATCGCGCTGCAGGCACCGAGTGGCTCCAACGCGCAGGGCTGGCAGTTCGTGCTGGTCACCGACGAGGCGAAGCGCAACGCGATCGGCGATTTCTATCGTCAGGCGTTTGCGGCCTATCGCGACATGCCGATCTCGGCCCATGCGCTCACGCAGCACAAGGAGGGGGCCGAGCAGCAGCAGATGGAGCGGGTCGTCTCATCGGCCGAATACCTCGGCGAGAACATGGGCCGGGCGCCGGCGCTGCTCATCCCGTGTGTTCAGGGGCGGGTCGACCAGATGACCGGTGACGCGGCGAACCTGTCGGCCGCCGGCCTCTACGGCTCGATCCTGCCGGCACTGTGGAGCTTCATGCTGGCCGCCCGCGCGAGAGGCCTCGGCACGTCGTGGACGACGCTGCACCTCATGTTCGAGAAGCAGGTGGCCGAGCTGCTCGAGATTCCCTACGACGAGGTGACGCAGGCGGCGCTGACGCCGATCGCGTACACGATCGGCACCGAGTTCAAGCCGGCACGGCGGCGGCCGCTCGACGACGTGCTGCACATCGACACGTACCGGAGCTGACCTCGGCCCGGCGGAGCCAGGCCGAGGCCCTCCGTCAGGGGGCGACGGCCGACGTGCCTGAGGCTCGGCACGCCTCGCACGCGATCTCGAAGACGCTCTGCGCGAGGCCGCGCCCGATGAAAAACCGCTCGACCGAGCGCACCGACACGTACTGAAACCCGCCGCGTCGCTGCTCACGGCGCGAGTGATCCGCCAGGCTGACGTTCCCCATGCGGTGGGTGCCGACGCGCTCGAAGAAGCCCAGCTTCACCCGCTCGGGCTCGAACTCCATCGCGCGAAGGATCTTCTGCGCCTCGGCTCTCGTCCGCTCCACCGAGGGATCGGTGGCGAGGGCCACGAGCTCGAGCAGCCACTGGTTCGAGTTCTGGAAGCGCAGCTTGAACGGGTGCGCGATCGCGCTGTAGTCCGGGTCGTGGATGACCCGGCCGACGTGCTCGCGCAGCAGTCGGGCGAGCTCCTCCTGCAGCGCCGGCGTCGGCACGATCACCTTGGCGTCGTAGCGGAACGGCCGCTCCAGGAAGAAGTCGACGGGTCCGTCGTCGAACAGTTCCGACCGGTTGCTGCCGCAGTGATTGAGCATATGGACGAAGTGCCATCTGCCCGCGGGGTGGTCGCGCCAGGCCAGCCCGGCGTGGGTGTAGAGGATGCCGCGCTTGCGCTGGTCGGTGCCGATGCGGGCAACGACCGCAACTTGCGCGCCGGTCTCGTCGAGGGCCGTCCGGAGCTGCACCCCGGCGGCGAGGGCGTTCCGGATCTCCGACACCGTCTGCGGCACCACCTCACAGTTGGCCGCTCGCGCCGGAGTGCCTGCGAGCACCAGCGCCGCAAGGCTCAGGCCACGGAGTGTCAGGAGCGGGCGCACGAGTGCACTCCATGCCCCATCAACTCCTCGAGCTCCGCGGTTGCGATGAGCCCCACGACGACGCCGCCGACGACGAACGCGGTGCCGAGCGCGGAGGCGCCGACCACGGACGCTGCGCCTGCGGCGTGAAGCACGACGGTCTCGACGATCTCCCCGGCGACGACGGCGGAGCCGTGTACGGCGCCACCTGCCGCCTTCACCGCGGAGGTCGCTGCCTCCCAGGCGGCATGCGACATCTCGACCGTGACGGCCGACGTGAGCTCGGCGACGGCGCTGGCGCCTCGTGCGACGGGCTGCAGGACGAGACTCACGCCGTGGGCGGTGTGCTCGACGCTGGTCACCACGAGCTCGCCGCTCGTGCGCACGAGCTCGACCGTGCCGGAGGCGACCAGCACCGAGCCTTCGGCGAGCAGCTCCGAAGCGGCGCGGGAGCCGGCCACGCTATGGGCGGACGCCGGGCCGGACAAGGTGGATGCGATCAGGGAGATCGCGGCGAGGGTCCGGAGGAGAGAGACGAGGGTCTTCGAGGACGAACGGAAGGATCTCATCGGATGTCCTTTCCCTGCAACGGCTGAACAGCCGGTGTGCAGGTGATGTGCTCTGAGTGGTCTGCCCTCGTGCCGCCGCGCGCCCCCGAGCGCAGACATCTGCGCCTGGATCCTCCGGTTGGAGGGGCATTGCACGCGTGAGTGGGGCGCACGGCGACTCGTGGGTCTGTGTCACCCGGTCCGCAGTGGACCGAGTCGAGGACCTCTGAGGCACGGCCCGTGCCAGGTGGGTCTGTGCGACGATCGGCGCACCCATTCATCCTCCGTTGATCCCCAATGGCGCCGTGCGCGCCAGGAGTACCCATGGCCAAGCTCAGTGAACGACGTGCCCTCGTGACCGGCGCCGGGCGCGGGATCGGCCGCCAGATCGCCCGCAAGCTCGCGTCCGAGGGCGCACAGGTGCTGGCCGCGGACCTCGATGCCGAGCCCCTGGCCGAGACCGCCGCAGAGATTCGCGCTGCCGGGGGCCGCTGCGAGGAGATGGCGGGCGACGTGGCCGCCGAAGACTACGGTGAGCGCGTGATGGAGGCGATGTGCGACCATTTCGGTGGCGTCGACATCATCGTGAACAACGCCGGCTACATCTGGAACACGACGATCCAGAAGACGACCGACGAGCAGTGGTACGCCATGCTCGACGTCCACGCGACGGCGCCGTTCCGGATCCTGCGGGCCGCACAGCCGCACTTCAAGCGCGCTGCGGCCGAAGACGGCGAGAGCGGCCCGCACCGCAAGGTCGTCAACATCTCGTCGATCTCGGGCACGCACGGGTCCGCCACCCAGATCGCCTACGCCGCCGGCAAGGCCGCCATCGTCGGGGTCACGAAGACCCTGGCGCGGGAGTGGGGCCGCTACCGGGTCAACGTGAACGCCGTGGCTTTCGGGCTGATCGAGACGCGACTCACCGAGGGGCGAGCCGGCGCCACGATCGAGGTTCACGGCCGGGAGCACAAGGTCGGCTTCCCGCCCGAGATGCGCGAGGCCATTCCGCGCACCATCTCGCTGGGTCGCGCCGGCCGTCCTGAAGAAGCGGCCGGCGCGGTCTATGTGCTCTGCCTGCCGGAGGCCGACTTCATCACGGGGCAGGTGCTCGAGTGCTCCGGCGGCCCCACGCCGGGCATGTGAGGTGCCCGACACGATCGCGCCGGAGGCCGTACTGCCCGGGAGGCCGGGTCGCTCCAGGACGGCTCGAACCTCCTGGAGCGGTGGCGGCACCCGGTCGCGGTCAGGGCTGCCAGCGGAGCTCCAGGTCGGCGCGCGGGACACGGCCCGGACGGATGCGTTTCACCTCCACGCTCAGACCGTAGGTCGGCTGCTCCACGGGCCCCTTGGCGTCCAGCCAGTGGCCGAGCTGCACGCCGCCCCAGAAACTGGGGTTGAGCAGCCCGTCCGGACCGAACTGGGCGAGGAAGGCGTAGGTCGGGTTGGCGCCGAGCCCGCGGGCCGTCTCCAGCAACAGCTCGGTCTGATCGTTGACCACCGGTACGAGCGCCTGGAAACAGGCGTAGAACGCGTCCCAATCGGGCTTCGTGGCGAGGGTGACCTCCGTCGGCTCCGGCGGGCACGCCACCTGCACCAGCTCGGCCCAGAGCAACGTGGAGAAGCGCTCGAACAGGATCTGCTCGATCCACGGCCGCTGGGCCGCATCCTCTTCCGCGGCACACGCCCCTGTGGCGTCGTGGTGGCAGTACCAGAGCCGGTGGTGCTGCACGAACTCGGTCCTCGACACGTATTCCTGCGAGGTGGGTAGCGCCTGCAGCTTCTCCACCGCGATCGGCGACGCCAGCGCGTCGAACGCGCTCTGCGCGTGGTGCTCGATCATCTCGGTCGCGAACAGGTCGCGGTACGGCACACGGTCGTCGAACGTCGGATTGCGGCGCGGGTGGAAGGCCGCGTCGTGCAGCAGGTACGGCTGCCCCAGATGGGTGGTCGTGGTGATGTCGTCCGTGCCCAACAGGCCGTGGCTCACCGACTTCGGCCAGCCGCCCGGTGCGCCGAGCATGTAGGGCTGCTCGGATGCCGGGCGCTCCGGGAACGGCATCTCGGGTCGATTGGGGACAACGCCACTGGGCCGGTAGGTGGGCCACGCGTCGAGCATGGTCACCTGGTTGGGTGTCACCGCTTCGAGGAGCACCAGAAAGAGGCTGTTGCCGGCGAAGACCGGGATCATCGACTCCCACGGAAAGCCAAAGAAGTAGACGACGTCGTCCAGCGTGACGCCGCTCCCCGGCGTCTGCGCCAGTGCCAGGGCGGCGCCGAAGCTGTACGCCTCTTCGAAACCGAGCATGGCCTGCGGGGCGAACGGGTAGCCGATGTCCTGCCGCTGGAGGCGCGCCAGCGGCACGTCCTGGTCGGTCGCCCGCGCGGCCGAGAGGTTAGGGAACGCCAGGAAGGCCGACAGCTCGTTCGCGTAGTAGCCCATGACCCCCTCCTGGTAGCGGTTCAGGAAGACCTCCGACAGGTAGGTGTTGTCCTTCGGGCCGTCCTCCTGGAACGCGAGGGTGTCGTGGCGGTTCGTGCCGCGCAACTCGAAGTAGTAGCGGTGCTCGAACGGTGCGGTCTCACCCACCGCCACGAAGCCCCACCCGAGGTCGAACTCCGACAGCAGGCCCTGCCAGGAGGCGACGTCCGCGTTCGTCTCGAAGTTACTCACCAGCCGCTGTTGCGGATCGCCTGCGTCGCCGAAGTAGATGTCGTCGATCCACCAGCCGGTGTCCTGCGGACGGCCGCGCTCCAACGAGAACCAGCCGCTGAAGTTGAACCGGAGCAGGAAACTGTCGCCGGCCGCGAGCGGGAGTGGCACGGTCTCCTGCACCCAGCCGCTGGCGGAGTGAATGCGACTGTCGCCAGTGAGTGCCGGGGCGCCGAGGTCGTCGCCGAAGAAGTCGTACGTTGCGCGCGCCGGACTGACCGCCGTGCTCGTGGTGGTGCTCGCGAGACTCGTCCAGGTGGTGCCGCCGTCGGTCGAGATCTGCACCCACCCGAACTGGAGCCCCGTGGGGTACGCAGCGGAGGTGCCGTGTGCGCCGTACTTGGTCCAGAACGACAGGATCGGCTGGTCGAGAGTGGTCGGGACCTGCAGCTGGCGCTCCATGAAGCGGCTGCCGAAGACCGTCCGGCCCGACCACACCATGCGACCACCCGGCGACCCGGGGGGCCAGTAGCCCGTCTCGGACTCGTCACGCTCCTTCACGGGAAAAAGGGCGATCTGCTGCGGCGGGAGGTGGACTTCCAGGATCTGTGGGCGCGGGTCAGAAGGTGCGGCGCCCAAGTGCTCCACCAGCGTCTTCTGGAGCGACTCTCCGGGCAGGAGTACCGAGCCTTCCCGCTGGCTGCCGGGCAGTCGAGTCGTCTTTCCCACCGTGACCTCGGTGACGTTGCCCCAGCCCAGCTTCGCGCGGTTCATGGGGTCGAGCCCGGCCTCCTGGGAGCCGTTCGGCTGGGACGCCGCAACACGGTTCCAAGAGCGTGAGTAGTTCATGATCGTGGTCACCGCGCCCGATCCCGTTCTGCGGTCGAACGCCGATGGTGCGGCCACGCGCGTGAGCGGGTTCTGCGACGAGCGCACCTCACGCCCGAGGCTCTGCTCCAGGCTGAACATGTGGCTGAGCCCGATGGCATGGCCGTACTCGTGGGCATACAGCGCGATGTCGTCGGTCATGACCTGATCGACGGGGAGACCAAAGAGGGGGGATTCAGGGTCCTCCTGCGCGCCGAGCGACTGCGCGATGTGGCTCACGGCCAGGGAGCTCAGCGCCACCGACGAGCCGTCGGGAAGCGTGTCGTCGGTGAGCACGGGGCCGAAGTCGTAGACAGTCGGCCCGAAGCCCAGTGGAACCTGCGTGCCCATGACCGCGTCGTAGGTGTCGAGCCAGAAGGAGAACGGAGTCATGACCAGGATCGGGTCGGCCCAGCCGTACTCGTCGGCGTGCCGGGAAAAGTCGACCCGCGGGTCGAGCTGGTCGCGAATGGCGGTCGCGAGCTCGACGGTTCGATCGAGGCCGAGCAGCATGTAGGGGACCGTCACGGTGAACACGCTGGCGTCGCTGCCACGGATCTGCAGGCGCCCTCCGGACTCGCGATGGTAGAAGCCGGCCATCGACGCAGGGTCGGTGTGGTCGAAGCCGCGGCCGAAGACCTGCTCGACGATCTGCGCCTTGGTCGTGGGAAAGCCCTCTCGGTCGAAGGTGACGTGTCCGAACCACGGCTGGCTGGGATCCTCCTGCTGGGCCGGCGTCTCGAGGAAGACCAGCAGCGGCCGTTGCACGTCCACCTCGCCGCGTGCGCGGCGGTCCCGCCGCTCCTGGCGGGTTTGCGCACGCCAGGGCTTCGTGGCGCGGCCGCGGCGGTCGCGAATGACGAAGTCGCGGACGTGGCGCGCCCGGGGGTTGTCCTCCTCGGCCACGAGCCGGCTGAGCGGGTTGCCCTCGTGGGTGGGGCATTCGGCGAGCTCCGGACGGGAGGCGCCAGCCGGGGCGCCTCGGCCGAGGAGCCGCGCGGGAGTGGTTTCCTCCGGCAGGCTGCTCAGGCGGTCCACGCTGGGAAGAGCCCGGGCCACGGTGCGCAGCCTTGCCTCGGCCTCCCCTTCGGAGCTCGCGGCGGTCGCGATCCCGGGCGCTGCAGCGGCGCACACGAGCGCGAAGGCGAGGCGGGCGGCCAGCGGGCTGCGGCCGGGGCGGAGTCTGGGCGAGGCGAGGCGTGCGAGCTCGGGCATGGGCGAGTCCCCCTGGTCGGCGAGCCGCCGGGAATGGCGACCCTCACCTGGACCAACGACGAGACTCGGGAAGGCGTACGCTCTTTTCTTTTGGCGCGGCCTTCAGCCTGGAGCCAGCTCGCGCAGGCGACGCGTGAAGAGATGCGTCTCACTGAGGGTTTGCGTGGCGCGCGGGAGCGTTTCCTGCACCACCCTCTGGGCTTCGGTCTCGCTGCCGAGTGCCAGCAGGGTCTCGGCGAGGTAGAGCGACCCTTGGATGTGGAGCTCGCTGTCCTTGCCGCGCGAGGTCTCGATCCCTTCGAGGGCCGACGTGAGGAGCTCGTGGCCTTCCTGCGCATCGCCGAGGCGGGTGCGCACGATGCCGAGAACGATCTGCGGGTGGAAGGTACTGTCGTGGGCGGCTCCCTGGCTCGTAAGTTGCCGCTCGTAGGCTTCACGGGCATGGGGGAGCGCGTCGCGAGGGCGCCCGAGGTCGTAGAGCATCTCGGCGAGGTTGGCCTGGAGGAGTGACGTCCAGACGGCGCCGCCGGGCTCATGCCGCGCGCGCTCGATCGTGTCCACATACACCCGTTCGGCCTCGGAAAACTGCTCGGTTCCGGCCAGTGCCAGCGCGACGTTGTTGGCGAACGACCAGGCGATCGGTGACGCATCGCCGTACTCGGCCACGACGGTCTCGTACAAGGAGCGGTTGAGCTGCAGCGCCTCCTCCATGCGCCCGCGCGTCTTGAGCAGGCCGCCCATGAGCTGGCCCAGACGCAGCGACGTGGGGTTGGCGCGACCGAGGAGCTCGTCCGCGTGGCCCAGGTTCTCCTCCAGGAACTGGTCCATGCCGGCCACGTTCCCTGTCTGGATCATGATGCGCGCCCGCAGCGAGCGCGCGTCGAGCGCGGTCTGCGACACGCGGTCGTCGCCCAGCTCCGCTTCCGCCTTGCGCAACGACTCGAGGGCCTCGTCGAGCTCGCCCCAGCTCACCTGGGCTTGCGCCTTGAGGAGCTGGTAGCCGATGGCGGCACCCGGTCCTTCCCAGGAGATCTGGTCGAGGCGGGCATCCACCTCGCGCATCAGTCGTCGCATCTCGGTCGTCTTCCTCGCCATGGCCAGGGCGAAGAGCAGGCTGTGACGCAGGCGAACGTGGAGCTCATCGTGAGGCTCCAATGCCTCTTCCATCTCGGCGACGAGCTCGCGACCCAGCTCGATGGCCTGTTCGGGCTCCCCGCGTGCGCGGGCGAGCACGAGGCTCGAACCGACCCAGAAGCGCCGCCGCTCTTCCCCTGGGCGCTCGCTCAACAGGGCGAACGCCTCCTCGAGGAGCTCGGCGGCGCGATCGTCCTGCCCCAAGATGTTGTAGGTGATGCCGAGGGTCCCGAGCATCCTGCCGCGGGCCAGGGGCTGCGAGAGGAGCGCCTGTTGCAGCTCCGGGATGTTGCGGTCGAGGAGCTCGACCACCGTGAAGTTGCCACCGTCGAGGTCGCCCTGCGGAGAGCTGAGGAGATCTTCGAACACCTGACTCACGGCCTGCTCGCGCTCGAGAGACAGGTCGGTTGCCCGCTGCGCTCGCAGAACGAGGCCGAGGGAGACCAGGGCGCCAGCCGCGGTGACCGCGAGGGCGCCCACACCCACCCTGCGCCAGCGGCGGAGGGGGGCCGTGCGGAGCGCCTCGATCTCGCGCAGGCAGTGCTCGGGGAGGGGACGCTCCTGGGGTGTGCGCGCCAGCAGGGCTCCGACGAGGCGGCGCAGCGCACGCGGCGCGTCGAGCTTCGAGGTGTCGGCGACGGCGCCCTGCTCGTGGGCGCGCCGGAGGCCTTCCAGGCCGTTTCCCTCGATCGGGTACTCGCCGCTCAGTAGGCGAAAGAGCAGGGCACCGAGGGCGTAGCTGTCGGACGCCGGCGTGTGCTGCGACCCTTCGAACAGCTCGGGTGCCATCACGCGCGGCGAGCCGAACCGCGCCGGCCCCTCGTCCGTGCGCCATTGGCCGGCGCCGAAGTCCATGAGTACCACGCGCCCACTGGGTTCCACCATGACGTTGCTGGCCTTGACGTCGCCGTGCACGAGGCCTGCCGCGTGCACCGCTTCGAGTGCCATGGCGAGAGCCCTCGCGACCCGCAGGACCTCGGGCAGCTGGGCTGCGCCGCGCCGGTTGAGTCGCTGCTCCAGAGTCTCGCCGTCGAGCAGCTCGAACCACATCCCGGCCCGCTGTTCGTGCACGGCCGCACCGTGAACGGCCACCACGTTGGGGTGGCGCACGCTGGCCAGGCGCCGTGCCTCGCCGATGAACTCCGCCTCGTCGATGGGCAGGGTGGCCCCGTGGCGGGGGATCTTGAGCGCGACGTCGCGCTGGAGGACCTGGTCGAAGGCCCGGTAGACGCGGCCGAACTGGCCGGAGCCCAGAAGCTCCTTGCACGTGAGCGAGCCCCAGGTCTCGCCAGGCGCTAGCTCCCACTCCTCCTGCGCGATCGAGCGGGAATCTCCGAAGAGCTCGAAGAGTCCGGCCAGTTCGAGGAGCTTGCCGTGCAGCGGGTCGTCCGGCAGCACGGAAGGCGGCTCGAGCGCGCCGTCGGCGATCTGCTCAGCCAGATCCAGGGCCTGCGCCTCGGCGTTCACGGCATTCCCGCGGCCAGGCGCAGCAGTCCGCGGCTCACCAACGCCCGAGCTGCCCCCGCGGTCTCGGAGTCGATCTCGGCCGCGATCTCGGGGTAGGTCATGCCGAACTCGAGACGCAGGATCACCGCGTCCCGCTGCCGTGGGCTCAGAGTAGCGAGACCCTTCTCGTAGTGCGTGAGCGACTCGTTGGTGACCAGGCGCCGCAGCGGCGACACCTCACGCCCCGACTGCTCGTCGAGGCGGTCGGTCAGGTCGGGCTGGCGGCCGGCCTTGCGGATCTCGTCGCGTACCGCGTTCATCAGGACCGTGCGCAGGTACGCCATGAAGGAGCCGGGCTGTTGCGGCTCGTAGTGGTCGATCCGGCGCAGCGTCTTCATCAGGCTCATCTGGACGACGTCGTCGGTGTCCATGAGCGACCGAGCTGCGGGAGGCAAGCGGCCACGCGCCCAACGTCGGAGGAGCGGCAGGCATCGCGCAAAGAGGAGGTCGCCAGCCTGCTCGTCCCCCGCCTTGAGCCGGTGGACGAGCGTCGCGGTCGATTCCTCGACGTTCATCACACGAGAATACAATCTCGCCTCCGTCCCGAGCTCGGTCCAGACAGCGATCCGACATGACCACGACGCCCACCACCTCGACCGTCCACCGCTTTGCGCTGCTCGTGGCGCTCTACGTGTCGCAGGCCGTGCCACTCGGCTTCTTCATCGTCGCGATGCCTGCCATCCTGCGGCGCGAGGGGCTGAGCCTCGAGAGCGTGGGTCTGCTGAGCGCGCTGGCGTTTCCCTGGCTGATCAAGTTCGCCTGGGCGCCGCTCGTGGATCGCTATGGCTCCGCCCGCGGCCACTACCGCTCCTGGATCCTCCCCCTGCAGAGTGCGGGCGTGCTGGCGGTCGTTGCGATCTCCCAGGTCGACCTGGCGACCGGCATCCCGTGGCTCGTGGTGGCTGGTGCCGTTTTCATGATGGCCTCCGCCACCCAGGACATCGCCACCGACGGCCTTGCGGTGCGCATTCTGGGAGACGAGGAGCGAGGTGCCGCCAATGGCGTGCAGGTCGGCGGCTACTACCTGGGCCAGATCGCCGGCGGCGGCCTCGTGCTGGTGCTCTACGTGGCGTGGGGCTGGATGCCCGCGGTCCTCGTGATGGCCGCTCTGCTTGCCCTCACCCTCGTTCCCACGTGGTCGTATCGCGAGCCGCCGAAGCCGCCCGGAGCGCCGCGCGAGCACGTCGACTTCGGAGCCCTCCGTCGCTTCGTCCAACGCCCTGGCGGCTGGCTCTGGGCGCTCATTCTGGTTCTGTTTCGTGCGGGGGAGGGGATGGCCATCACCATGCTCAACCCGATGCTCGTCGACCAGGGGCTCGATCTCGAGACGATCGGCGTCACCCTCGGCGTCGTGGGTTCCCTGGCGTCGTGCGGCGGAGCGCTCCTCGGGGGCTTTCTGGTCGCGCGGCTCGGGCGCAAGGTGTCGCTGCTCGGCTTCGGTGCACTGCAGGCCGCGGCGATCCTCGCGTACCTCCTGCCAGTGCGTGGGATGACGGAGATCGTCTGGGTTGGGCCGGCGGTCGCCGTCGCCGCGTTTGCCGGCGGGCTCGCGACGGCGGCGCTCTACACGAACATGATGGACCGCTGTGACGACCGCACCCCGGCCACCGACTTCACGCTGCAGCAGTCGCTTGCCGCCGTCGGCCCCATGGTCGGCGCCATGACCAGTGGCTTTCTCGCCGCGACCCTCGGCTACGAGCTGCACTTCATCACCTCGGCCGCCTTGGTGCTCGTGGCCGTCGCCCTCGTGGCCGCCTGGCTGACGCCGCGACTCGCGGCCCCTGCGGACCGAGCGAGCGGCGGTCCGGAGATGGCGGTCGAAGGCGCATGAGCACTCGCCTCGACGTGGTCGGCCCGGTGAAAGGGGAGCCCGGCTCCGGGGGCTGGTGACAGGATGGCCGCGGAGGATGCAGGGATGAGCGGCGACACGAACCCGTCGGCGACGCAGAGCGATGCCTTCCTCGGAGAGTGGGAGCTCGTTCCGGAGCTGTCGCTGTACGAGAACGGGGAGCCTCCGCGCAGCGGCACGTACCGGCTCTCCCTCGACGGAGATGCCATCGCGGCGTCGATCGACTGGGTCGACGCGCAGGGCGCCTCCGAGACGGTCGCGTTCGGAGGGCCTCTCGACGGAAGCGAGGTGGTGCTCGATACGCAGGGGCCGGCCGTGCTGGCACTCGAGCGCCTGGACGCCGCCACCCTCGACTCGGTGGTGCGCGTGGCCGGGCAGCAGGTCGCGTGGGCCCGCCGCCGCGCGAGCGACGACGGCCAACTGCTCGCGGTCGTGCAGACAGGGGCGACACCGGAGGGCGAGCCCTTCCGGAACTTCCAGGTCTACCGGCGCCGTGAAGGAGCGGGGAAATGAGCGACGAGCTGTTCTACGGGAGCGCCCTCGATCTGCGGGACCTCGTGCGTCGCAAGGAGCTTCGGGCACGCGAGGTCCTCGAAGCCCACCTCGCGCGGATCGAGGCCACCAACCCGGAGGTCAACGCGATCTGCACCCTGGTGCCCGACATGGCGCGCGCCGCGGCGGACGCGGTCGACGCCAAGATCGCGCGGGGAGAAGACCCCGGGCCGCTGGCGGGTCTGCCGGTTGGCGTCAAAGACCTGGTGATGACGGCGGGCATCCGGACCACGCTCGGCTCGCCAATCTACAAGGACTTCGTGCCGCAGGTGGACGCGGCGATCGTGGAGCGGATGAAAGCGGCCGGCGCGGTGGTCGTCGGCAAGACCAACACGCCGGAGTTCGGGGCGGGCTCGCACACCTTCAACACGGTGCACGGCACGACCCGCAACCCCTACGATCTCAGCCGCACCGCCGGTGGCAGTTCGGGGGGTGGTGCCGCTGCGCTCGCAGCCGGCATGTTGCCCATTGCCGACGGCAGCGACCTCGGCGGCTCCGTGCGCAACCCCCCCGGCTACAACAACGTGGTGGGTCTGCGCCCCTCGCCCGGACGGGTTCCCAACTGGCCGGCGCGGCAGCCGTGGGACTCGTTGCCCGTGCTCGGACCCATGGCCCGGTCCGTTCCGGACACAGCGCTTCTGCTGTCTGTGCTCGCGGGCCGCGATGCGCGCGACCCCATCTCCCTGCCGGGGGACGGCTCCGAGTACGCGGGTTCGCTCGAGCGCAGCTTCGAGGGGGTCCGTGTCGCCTGGAGCCCGGATCTGGGACACCTGCCGATGGACCCGGCCACGCTCGCGGCTCTCGAAGGGGCGCCAGCCGTCCTCGACAGTCTCGGCTGCCGGGTCGACGAGGACGCGCCCGACCTCGCGGACGGGCGGGACCTCTTCCAGACGCTGCGGGCCGCCGGCTTCGCGGGTGGCATGGGACACGACTACGCGAAGCACAAGGACCTCATGAAAGACACGGTGATCTGGAACATCGAGCGCGGTCTCGAGCTTCAGTCGACCGACGTGTCGAAGGCGCAGGTGAAGCGCGGACAGCTGTTCGAGCGCACGGTGAAGTTCTTCGAGACCTACGACTACCTCGTGCTGCCGGTGTCGCAGGTGCCGCCGTTCCCGGTGGAGACCGACTGGGTGCGCGAGGTGGCCGGGGTGCCGATGGAGACCTACATCGACTGGATGATGAGCTGTTGCCTGATCACGCTCACCGAGCATCCGGCCGCCTCGGTGCCGGGCGGGTTCACGCCGGACGGGCTGCCGGTGGGCCTTCAGATCGTGGGGCGCCACCGGGACGAGCTTTCGGTGCTCCAGCTTGCGTACGCGTTCGAACAGGCGACCGGCCACGGGAAGCGAAGGCCGGCGCTCGGCGCGTCGTAGCCCGCCGGGGCGGAACTCCAGAGCGTCTCGGACGTAGAGTCTCTGAGATCCACGCTGCGTGGTACGGCTCCGCCTGCCACCGCCAACCACCGCGAGGCAACCGCCATGGCCTTCCTGAGCACCCTGAGACGTCTGGTCCGTCGCGACCCGGGCTTCGCCGCCATCGCGGTACTGACCCTTGCCCTCGGCATCGGCGCCACGGTCGCGATCTTCACCGTGGTCAACGGCATTCTCTTCGAGAGCCTGCCGTACCCCGAGTCGGATCGGATCGTGTCCATCGATCACGCCGCTCCGGGCCTCGACCTGCCCAACATGGGGATCTCGCGCAAGCTGTATCTGCACTACCTGGAGAACGCGAAGACGCTCGACGGGATCGCCGTGCGCGATCACTGGCGTATGACCCTCACCGGCGACGGTGAGCCTGAGCGGGTCGCGGCCTCGTCTGTGACGCCTTCGTTCTTCCGCGTGCTGGGTGTCTCACCTCTCCACGGTCGTACATTCTCGGAGGAGGAGGCAAAGCCCGGGGGGCCGGATGTCGCGGTGCTCTCCCATGGCCTGTGGCAGCGTCGGTTTGGGGGCGATCGCAGCATCCTCGGAAAGGTCATCCAGGGAGAGGGGCTCTCGTACGAGGTCGTCGGGGTCCTGCCCGAGAGCTTCGTCGACGATCAGGAGGTCGAGATCTACCGGCCGCGCCAGATCGACCCCGCACGTGCCCAGCTCGGAGCCTTCAGCGATCAGGCGATCGCCCGCCTTGCCACCGACGCGAGCCTGGAGCAGGCACGAGCGGATCTCGAGCGTCTGACCACGGGTCTCGACGAGTGGTTCCCGGAAGACGGTGCGGCGGTCGTTCTGGGGCGCGCTGACTTCGCGCCGCAGCTGGTGCCCCTGCTCGAAGCGCGCGTCGGTGATCTCCGCAGCATTCTCTGGGTACTGCTCGGCACCGTTGGCGTGATCCTCACGATCGCGTGCGCGAACGTCGCGAACCTGTTTCTCGTGCGCGTCGAGGAGCGGAGTCACGAGCTGGGTGTTCGATCGGCCCTCGGGGCCGGCCGCCGCCGCATCATCCGCGAGCTGCTGACCGAAAGCGTGTCGCTCGCCGTGGTGGCCGGGATCTTCGGTCTCGTGATCGCGCAGGTTGGCGTCCGCCTCGTCCAACGATTCGGACCGCAGACTCTGCCACGGCTCGACGAGGTGGCGATCAACGGACGGGTGCTGCTGTTTGCACTCGTCGTGACGCTGGTGAGCGGTCTGCTGTTTGGCCTGCTGCCATCGCTGCGCGCGGGCACCGAGCGCCTCCTTGCCAGCCTCCGCGACGGCACACGCTCCTCGTCCGTCGGCAAGCGTCAACACCTGGTCCGCGCCGTTCTGGTCGCGGGTCAGGTGGCGCTGGGCCTCGTGCTCCTCGTCGGCTGCGGCCTGCTCGTGCGGACGTTGCTGGAGCTGCGCGCCGCCGATCCCGGGTTCGAGCCCGCCGACACGCTGACCTTCCGCGTCACGCTGCCGGAGACGGAGTACGAGAACGGCGAAGCGGTGCTCGCGTTCGTGGACGCGTCGCTCGAGCGGATCCGGGCTCTTCCCGGAGTGGAAAGCGCGGGCGTCGCCACGACGCTGCCGATGAACGGCCAGACGAGCGGCTCGGGATATGCCGTCGAGGACTTTCCGCCGCAGGAGGACAGCCTGCCGCCGGTGTTCATGGACGCGCACCTGTCGAACGGTTACCTCGAGACCATCGGAGCACGGCTGGTCGAAGGTCGGTACCTCACAGAAGCAGAGACCCGGGACCGCACCGGCAAGGCGCTCGTGAGTCGGTCGGTGAAGCAGCGTTTCTGGCCCGGCGAAAGTGCGCTCGGCAAGCGCATCTATCCCTCGCGAAGCTCCGAGGAACAGCCTTGGTACGAGATCGTGGGAGTGGTCGACGACATCTACATGATGGGAATCGACGAAGGCGTCCGCGACTTCGTGTGGAAGCCGGCGCTCGGCTTCGAGGACGCCGGGCAGGACCTGGGCCAGAACCTCTCCTTCGTGGTGGGCACCCAGCTGAGTGAGGAGTCGCTCATTCCGGCACTCCGCGCCGAGATCTGGGCGCTCGACCGCAACGTGCCCATCGCGCAGGTGAAGACGATGGAGCGCATCGTGCAGGAGTCGCGCGGGCAGGTGAGCTTCACGGTGGTCATCCTGCTCATCGCGTCGGGTCTCGCCTTGCTGCTTGCCGCGATTGGTCTCTACGGCGTGGTCTCGTACGTGGTCTCCAAGCGCACCCGCGAGTTTGGCGTGCGCCTCGCCATGGGAGCAAGCCGCCGCGACGTGGTGGGCCTGGTGTTGCGGGGTGGGCTGCTCGTGAGCTCCGCAGGCGTCGCCGCAGGTCTGCTGCTCGCGCTGGGCACCACGCGCTTCCTCGAGTCGATGCTCTTCGGCGTGTCGAAGTACGACCCACCCACGTTCACCGTGGTGCCCGCCGTGCTGCTGCTCGTGTCGGCGATCGCCAGCTGGATCCCCGCGCTGCGCGCGTCGGCGGTGGAGCCGGTCTCCGCCCTGCGACAGGACTAGCTGGTCCGGCACAGGCTGCGGACCGCCGGCAGGAATATGCTGCACGGCGATGCCGTTGCTCAGCCACATGCTGCCGCCGTTCGTCCGCCTCGTCGTGCTGGCGCTCTGCGTGCTCCCGTGGGGGAGCGTCGCCGAGGCGCAGCCTGCAACGCAGGAGGAGTCCCGGCGCGCGCAGGAGGAGCGGCTGGCGCAGCAGGTGAACGCGCTCCCTGCGGAGCAGCGCGACTGGATCCGGTCGGTGCTGGGTCTCATCACGGTGGCCGAGATCGACTACTTCGTCTCCTCGCCGAGCTACCGGAGAGACTCTTTCGTCGAGGAGTTCTGGAGAGTGCGCGACCCGGATCCGCGCACCTCCCGCAACGAGCTCAAGGAGCGCTTCGAGGAGCTGCGCTCGCAGCTGGGGCCGGCGTTCAGCGTGGCGGATCCGCGCTACCGCCTGTTCCTGCTGAACGGGCCACCCACGGGGTGGTCGCTGCCGGACGGTCGTGGCGTCACGCTGTGCCTCGGCCGTAGTCGAGAGGTCGAGATCTGGTGGTACACGGGGAGTGCGCGCACCGAGCGCCGCTTCGTCGCGGTGTTCTTTCGCCGAGCGGCCTCCCAGCCCTACGAGCTCTGGCTTCCGGGTGCCAACCTCCGCCCCGTCCAGCGCTCCCAGGTGCCCTCGCAGAACGTTCGGCTGCTCTGTGCGGAAGAGCTCATCGGCTACGCCCAGCGGGAGATCTCGCGGATCGGCGGCTACGACCAGCTGCTCCAGGAGCTCATGGAGCCGCCGGCCCCTTCGGTGGAGTGGCTGGCCGGTCTGCGAACGGACGGTGTGGAGATCCCCGACGGGGCGGCTTCGTTCGAGGTGGAGGCGCTGGTCAGCTACCCGACGCGGCGCCAGAGCCGGACCGGCGTGCAGGTGGTGCTCCCCATTCCGACGGCGACCGCGCCGGGGAGGGACTTCGGGGGAAGCCGCAGCCACAGCTTCGTCCTCCTCGGCGAGATCCTGCGGGAGGGGCGTCTCTTCGAGGACTTCCGCTATCGCTTCGAAGGTCCGACACCCGAGGGTGCGGCCACGGTCCCGCTCGGCTTCACCCGCTTCCTGCGCCCAGGCCCCGCGGAGCTGAAGCTGCGGGTGGAGGACGTCTTCGGACAGCAGTACGCGCGCGTCGATCTGGATCTCGAGGTGCCGAGCCCGGACGGGCGCGCTGCGGCTCCCGGAGTCCAGCTCACGCGCGCCGAGGCCGCACCGGGCGAGCGGAGCCTGCGCCTCATCGCGCCCGGCCAGGGCCCGGTCGCCGGAAGGCGGCGTTTCGAGACCCGCGCGGTGGGTGAGTTCGAGCGCGTGGCGTTTTTCCTCGACGGCCGGCAGGTGCTCGCGAAGCGGCGTCCGCCGTACAGCGTCGAGCTCGATCTCGGTGACGCGCCGACGCCACGCACCGTGCGTGTGGTGGGTTATGCAGACGGTGAAGAGGTCGCCACCGACCAGCTGTGGCTCAATCAGGGGCAGCAGCGCTTTGCGGTGCGCCTGATCGAGCCGCGGCGTGGCGGGCTCTACCCCGGGGGTCTGACCGCACGAGCGGTCGTACAGGCCCCGGCAGATCAGAGCGTGGAGCGCGTGGAGGTGTACCTGGGTGACACGCTCATCCAGACGCTGCAGGCGGAGCCGTACGAGGCGTCGATGGTGCTCTCCGGTGCACCGACGGAGGTCGTGCGTGCCGTGGCCTATCTCGCAGACGGCAGCCGGGCGGAAGATGCGGTGGCGGTTGGCGCCGCGGTGGTCGACGAAGTGGTCGAGGTGCGCCTCACCGAGGTCTACTTCCGGGCCGTGGACGCGCAGGGCGAGGCCGTCTCCGATCTGCTGCCGGGCGACGTGCGGGTGGTCGAACAGACCGACGGCGCGGAGGCCGTCCGTACCGTACGGAGCCTCGAGTGGCTCGGCGGCGGTGCGCTCGACGTGGCGCTGGTGGTCGATCTCTCGGTCTCGATGGCCGACGAGCTTCCGGCGGTCCGGGCCGCGGCCGAGAGCCTCGTGCGCTCCGTACTCGCGCCGGACCCCGACGGTGATCCGGGAGCTGCGGCGAGCCGCGTGGGGCTCCTGACCTTCAACGAGACGACCTCGATGGCGGCGCCCCTCTCCACGGATCCCGCGGGCGCCTTGCGAGCGATCGCGAGCTTCGAGGCGCTGGGGCAGACAGCCCTCTACGACGCCGTGGCGGAGAGCCTGCGCTTCGTGGACGGTGGGTCGGCGCCGCGCGTCGTCCTCCTGGTCACGGATGGTCGCGACGATTCGAGCTCGCTCACCTTCGACCAGGCTCTTGCAGCTGCCCGAGAGTCGAGCGCGCTGCTCGCCATCGTCGCCGCGCTGGACGAAGAGAGCGCGCGCGCCGAGCGCCGGGAGGTACTGCAGCTCGCCGACGCTGCAGGTGGCACCGTGTCCTTCCTGCGCGACATGTCCGACCTCGAGGTTGAGCTGGTGCGTGCCCTCGAGCAGGCGCGCAGCTCGTGGCGTGCGACCGTGGAAGGGGCTGCGGGTGGCGCTCCGCTCCGTGTGGACGTAGATCGCGAGGGCGTCGAGGTCGAGCAGTCGGGAGACGAACGATGAGAGGGAGTGCGTGGTGACGGAGACCCTGCAGGAGATCGGTGACGGGCGCGTCGCTCTGCACTTCGACCGCGTCCCCGAGCCCGCCCGCGCGCGGCTGCTCGAGCTCCGGCAGATCATCCTCGAGGCGGCACGCACGGCGAACGCCGGGCCGGTCGAGGAGACCCTCAAGTGGGGGGAGCCCGCCTACCTCACGAAGGAGGGCAGCACGGTCCGCATCGACTGGAAGGAACGGTCTCCGCACGAGGTGGCCATGTACTTCCACTGCCAGACGAGCCTCGTCGACACCTTCCGCGCGCTGTACGGCGACCTGCTGCGTTTCGAAGGCAACCGCGCGATCCTCCTGGGCTTGGACGATGAGGTTCCGGTGGAGGCCATCGGTCACTGCGTCGCGCTTGCCCTCACGTACCACCGCGTGAAGCACCTGCCGCTCCTCGGCGCCTGAGCGCGAGCAGGCGTGGGTCCTCCCACGCATGAGGAAGGTCTGCCTTCGTCCAACCTGGGTCCGCCCCGCTGACGAAGGTCTGCCTTCGTCCAACCTGGGTCCGCCCAGGCATGAGGTGTCCGGAGGCCGCTTTCCGTCTGTAAGGGACGAGGTGCACGGGCAGGGGGCTGCGTGCTCCTCACCTTTCATCGACACACCTCGCGCCCCTGGGCGCGAAGGGGGGAGCCATGACACGACATCAGATGCCCGGACGCCGGGCCCGCCTCGGTTTGCGTCTCGCTGCGATCGCGCTGCTCGCCGCCGCCGCGGCGCAGGCGCAGACCGTCATTCCGAATTCCGTCAACGTGCCGTCGCAGGTCTGCCGGGGGCAGCAGGTGACCTTTCAGTGGCAGACCAGCTCGCAGACCTCCGGTCTGTCCTTTCAGGGGATCTACCTGTTCCGCAGCGCGACCGGCCAGCTGATCTCTCCGACGCAGCTGGGCATCAACCCGACGAGCTACCAGTGGACCGTGCCGAGCTCGCAAACGACAGGAGCGCACTACGTGCAGGTACGGTACGGCCAGGTGCCGCCCATCGACCAGGGCGTCGCGCTGCAGAGCGGCCAGTTCCAGATCAACGACTGCAGCAGCAGCGGAGGGTCCGACCCGGGCGCGCAGCTGCGGCGCGAGGTCGAAGATCTCGAGCGGATGTTGTGGCAGGAGCAGTACTCCGGACGCGGGTCGAGCCCGTTCCCGAGTTGCCTCTCCTGCCCCTACCAGGCCGACCTGAGCGGACTGTTCCGCGCGCTCGATCAGGCGAAG
This sequence comes from Candidatus Multivoraceae bacterium, assembly GCA_965223385.1. GTDB lineage: Bacteria > Acidobacteriota > Thermoanaerobaculia > Multivoradales > Multivoraceae > JBCCLJ01. The sequence continues at coordinate 1,328,968 of CBDCWR010000007.1, forward strand.
TGGAAAGGCGAGGTGAAGGTCAGCGTCACCGACGGACGGAGTGCCCTGGCCACGCTCGGTACGTTCCGGCCTTCGTCGCGCGGCTTCTCCGGCCTGAGCCCGAGAGCGGCGATCAAGGCCTCGCGCGCGCTCGAGCCGGGCCGCAACTGCGGTCTCCAGCTCCACGTTGCCGACCGCTCCGGTCGCTCCCTGGCCCGCGCGCCGCTGTGCGTGGAGGTGGGCAAGTAGCGTCGTGATCTCCGCGTGAGGATCAGCGCATAGGCTCTGGCGCATGTGGTGCGTGCGCGGTCTGTTCTGGATCTGCTGTGCGCTGGGCTGGGCTCTGGCCCTCCCAGCGCACGGTCAGGTCTCCGACTCTGCGACGTACCGGGTGACGTTCGAGGCCACCTGGAGTGCGGAGAGCCATCCGGAGGACTTTCCCGCGAGACCGCACTTCTCGAGCCTGATCGGGGGAGTGCACGGTGACGCCGCCTCGTTCTGGCGTCCCGGCGAGCTTTCGACGCCCGGCATCCAGAGCATGGCCGAGACCGGCGGCACGTTCACGCTCGGCGCCGAGGTCCAGGCCGCGATCGCGCAGGGTAGGGCGGCCTCCGTCGTGCGCGGGGGAGGCGTGGGTGTCTCGCCGGGCACGGCAACCGCGGAGCTCACCGTGACCCTCGACCAACCCCCGGTCACGCTGGTCTCCATGATCGCTCCGAGCCCCGACTGGTTCGTGGGGGTCGCGGGGCTCTCCCTCCTCGCCTCGCCTGGAGGCGACTGGCTCCTGCGCCACGAAGTGCCGCTCTTCGCCTGGGACGCGGGGACCGACAGCGGGGCTTCGTTCGGCTCACCCAACGCCGCGACGATTCCTGCCCAGCCGATTGCTCTCATCGACCGCGCGCCGCTCGAAGATCACGCTCCGATGGGCCGCTTCGTGTTCGAGCGACTGAACGTGCCGCGCCCGCAGTCGCTCACCCTCGGCCCCGGCGCGGAGGGCAGGTTCGTGGTGACGGCCATCTGGCGCACGCCGAGCGGCGAGACCGGCTTCGGCATGCCGAGCCCGCTGACGGCGGACACGGGCACCTTCTGGTTCTTCGACCCGGCCAACGTCGAGGTCGTCGTGAAGGTGCTCGACGCCTGCAGCTTCTCGGGGCACCACTGGGTCTTCGCGGCGGGCCTGACGGATGTCGAGGTGGTCCTCGAGGTCCGCGACACGGTGGCGGGAACGACCCGCACGTACGTCAACACGCTCGGCGCGCCCTTCGCCCCGATTCAGGACACCCGGGCGTTCGCGGGCTGTCCCTGAGGGGTCTCCCTCGCGCGGCATATGATCGCTGCGAGGCTGGCCGGCGAAAAGCAGCCGCGCCCCTCGTGTCTTGGATGTCATGGGGACTTTGTCCCGGGAAACGGAGGTCCACGTGGCCAAGGTGTATGACGCGATCGTCGTAGGTTCGGGTGCCACCGGCGGCTGGGCCGCGAAGGTGATGACCGAGGCCGGCTTGGACGTGCTCATGCTGGAGTCGGGCTCGGCGTTCGACGAGAGCAAGGACTACCGCGAGCACACGCTGCCGCACGAGATGCCGCTGCGTGGGCGCCCGGATCCGCGCAACGAGCTGCTGCAGCGGCGCCCGGTGCAGACCTACTGCTACGCCTGTACGGAGGTGAACGCCGACTTCTTCATCGACGACATCGACAACCCGTACACCACCGCCCCCGGGAAGCCCTTCAACTGGATCCAGGGCAACAAGGTGGGCGGCCGCTCGATCATGTGGGCCCGCCAGTCGTACCGGATGAGCGACTACGACTTCAAGGCGGCGAGCCGCGACGGCTTCGGCATCGACTGGCCCATCTCCTACGTCGACCTCGCGCCGTACTACGACCGGGTCGAGGAGTACATCGGCGTGTCGGGTCGGGCGGAAGGCCTCGACATCCTTCCCGACGGCAAGTTCCTGCCGCCGATGCCCTTCTCCTGCGGCGAGCAGATGCTCAAGGAGCACCTCGAGACCAAGTTTGGTGTGCCCATGACCATCGGCCGCACCGCGGTGCTCACGGAGTCGCGCGCCGGGCGACTCGCGTGTCACTACTGCGGCCCATGCCACTACGGCTGCCGCACGAGGTCGTACTTCAACTCGCCTCAGACCACGCTCGAGGACTGCGAGGCCACCGGCAGGTTCACCCTCGTTCCGGATGCCCTCGTGGCCCGGGTGACGACCGACGCCGAGAACCTGGCGGACGGCGTCCGCTACTTCGACAAGACCACCGACGAGGAGAAGGAGGCGAAGGCCAGAGTCGTCGTGCTCTGTGCGTCGACGCTCGCTTCCACCCGCATCCTGCTCAACTCGGCGCAGGGCGGTCTCGCCAACGGCAGCGACGTCCTCGGGCGCTACGTCATGGACCACATCTACGCCACGGGCGTCGGCGGCCGCCTGAAGGCGCGCGACGGCAACAGACCGCAGAACGCGAGCCGTCCGAACGGGGTCTACGTGCCGCGCTTCCAGAACCTCGACGACCCCAAGACCCACAACAAGAAGTTCCTTCGCGGCTACGGCTACCAGGGTGGCGAGGGGCTCACCGCCTGGGATCACGCGCTCTATCGCAAGGGCTTCGGCGCGGCGTTCAAGGACGCGATCCCCGAGGGCAACACGGCGCGCATCTCGCTCGGCGGCTTCGGCGAGATCCTGCCGCGCGCCGAGAACCGCGTGACGATCGACCGAGAGGTGAAGGACAAGTGGGGCGTTCCGGTTCTGCGCATGGAGGCGGCACTCGGCGAGAACGAGCTCGCCATGGTGGACGACCTGCTGACTCGGGGCGCGGAGTTCCTCGAGAGCATGGGTGTCACCGACATCCAGGTGCGCGACGAGCCGGCACCGATCGGTTCGGGGATCCACGAGGTGGGAACGGCGCGCATGGGCGACGATCCGAAGACCTCCTACCTCAACCAGTTCCAGCAGTCACACGAGATCAGGAACCTCTTCGTGATGGACGGTGCGTGTTACCCGTCGATCGGCTGCGTGAACCCCACGCTGACCATGATGTCGCTGGCACTGCGCTCCAGCGAGTACCTCGTCGAGCAGATGAAACGCGGCGATCTGGCCTAGGAGACTCTGATGGCGTCCAAGAAGACCTTCGAGAACGAGTCCGGACTTTCGCGCCGCACGCTGTTCGGGGCCGGAGCCGGGGTTGCCGCCGTTGCGGTTCTTCCCGCGCAGGCGGTGGCTGCCACCGGGTCCTGGAAGCCGAAGTTCCTGAGCCCGGAGCAGGGCGAGGCGCTCATGGTGCTCTGCGACCTCATCCTGCCGAAGACCGGCACGCCGAGCGCCACGGAGGCCGGCGTGCACGAGTACATCGACGAGGCCCTCTCCGTGGCCGACGCGGACGAGCAGCTGGCCTTCCTCGGGGGCCTCGGCTGGCTCGAGAGCCGCGCGCAGGAGCGCTTCGAAGAAGGGCTGGTATCGCTCTCGGAGGAGCAGCAGATCGAGCTGCTCCACGAGATCTCCGACGCGGAGCCTCGGCGCGGTGCCTTCAAGACCGGCGCCGCCTTCTTCGACGATCTCAAGGGGCGCACCCTCTTCGGGTACTACACCTCAAAGACCGGCCGGCAGGTGCTCGGGCGGCCGGAGAAGGTGCAGCGGGAGAAGCTCGTCGGATGTGAGCACGGCGCGGGCGGTCACGGGAACTCCGGCTGAGCCTCGAGAGCGTGACGCCGAGAGACGAGCACCCGGTGGTCGTCGTGGGCGCTGGTGCTGCGCGACGGGCACTTGTCCCTTGTCAGTGACCCCTTTCGCCAGCCGAGCACCGCGCTCCGAAGCCTGGTGAGCTCGGTGGGCTCGTTCTCCGACAAGCTGCGCATCGCGCGGTTGCGCGCCCGCGTCGTGCGCACCCCGGGGCGGCGTCTCCTGCGTGGCCCTGAGTCGTCGACCGCGCGGCACCTGCGCGGGCTCGGCTTCAGTCCGAAGATCATCGACCGTTTCTTCCGGCCGTTCTTCGGCGGCGTCTTCCTCGAGCGCGAGCTCGAGACGTCGTCGCGCTGGTTCGAGCTGCTCTTCCGCCAGTTCTCGCTGGGGGCCGCCACGCTGCCCGCACGAGGAATCCGCGCACTCCCCGAGCAGCTGGCGGCGCGCCTTCCGGAGGGCGCCGTGCGCTTGGCGAGCCGCGTGGAGCAGGTTGCTGGAGATCATGTGGTGCTCGAGGGGGGGCAGCGCATCGAGGCGACCGCCGTGGTGGTCGCGACCGAAGAGCCTGCTGCGTGTGCCCTGCTCGGCGAGCCACCACCGGAGCGTTGGCGCGCCGTGAGCGCGCTCTACTTCGACGCGCCCAGCTGCCCGATCGAGATGCCGATCCTGATCCTGAACGGCAATACGGAGTCGGCGGCGGTCGGCGCGCGCATCAGCAGTGTGTGCTTTCCCAGCCAGGTCGCGCCGAGCTACGCCCCCGTCGGCCGGACCCTCGTCTCGGTCACGTGCCTCGGACCCGGCGAGCCCGACGTGGGCGAGGTGCTCCACGAGCTCTTCGACTGGTTCGGAGGGGAGGTGTCCCAGTGGCGCCACCTGGAGACCGTGGCGGTGCCCTACGCGCTGCCCGTGCAGACGCCGGGTGCCTTCCTGCAGCCGAAGCTCCGGCCGGTGCACTCTTCGGGAGTGTTCGTGGCGGGAGATCACCTGGAGACCGCCTCCATTCACGGGGCACTGGTCTCCGGGCGCAGGACGGCCGAAGCGGTTGTCGCGCAGCTTCGCTCCGCGTCGTCCTAGCGGGGCGCTCCTTGTCGTGCTCCCCGGCCGTCAGGGCACCAGGAGCGTCGAACCCGTCGTCTTCCGCGCTTCGAGATCCTCGTGGGCCTTGCGCGTGTCGGCGAGGGCGTAGCGCTGCCCGATGTCGATCTTCACCGCGCCGCTGCCGACCACGTCGAAGAGCGAGCCGGACGACTCTTCGAGATCTTCCCGGGTGCTCGTGTAGTTGAACAGCGAAGGGCGTGTGAGGAAGAGCGATCCGCCGGCCATGAGACGCTGAATGTCGAACGGCGGCACGGGCCCGGACGACTGCCCGTAGAGGGCCATCACGCCCCGCGGTGCGAGCGACGCCAGGGAGTCGTCGAACGTGTCGCGTGCGACCGCGTCGTAGACCACCGGAACGCCCTGGCCGTCGGTGACCTCCTTCACCTTGTCGAGAAAACTCTCTTCGCGGTACAGCACGGGGTGATGGCAGCCGTTGTTCCGCGCGAGCTCCGCCTTCTCTTCGCTGCCCACCGTACCGATGACCGTGGCGCCCAGGTGGTTGGCCCACTGCACGAGGATCGAGCCGACGCCGCCGGCAGCCGCGTGAATCAGCACCGTGTCGCCGGCCTTCACGGTGTAGGTGCGTCGAATCAGGTACTCGGCCGTCATCCCCTTGAGCATCATGCCGCCGGCCTGCTCTTCGCTGACGGATTCGGGGAGCTGCAGCAGTCGTGCCGCAGGGACCGAGCGCGCCTCGGCGTAGGCACCGGGGCCCGCGACGTAGGTGACCCGGTCGCCCACGGCGAAGCCTTCGACGCCGTCACCCACGGCCGTGACCCTGCCCGCGGCCTCCTGCCCCAGGACCATGGGCAGCTTGGGCAGGGGGTAGAGGCCGGAGCGAAAGTAGGTGTCGATGAAGTTGAGTCCGATGGCGGAGTTCTTCACGACGACCTCCCCGGGCCTCGGCTCAGGATCCGGAATCTCCACCCACTGAAGGACCTCGGGTCCGCCGGTCTCCTCGATCTGAATGGCACGGGTCATGGTCTGTCCTCCTGGGCTGACGTCGGGGCCGCCACGTTACACCTTGTCGCGGAGCGTCCGGGAGATCGACGGCTCGAGCGCAAGACGCTCGCGCAGGAACGCCGCGGCGAGGTCCAGGACGGCCTCGGGCTGTTCGTCGTGGGGGCTGTGCTGACAGTCGGGTAGCAGATGGGCCTCGACCGGGCCGGACGCCAGGCGCTCGATGCGCTCGAGCTGCTCCGCGGAGCCGTACGTGTCGTCTCTGCCCTGCAGCAGAAGGGTCGGTGCGACGACGTTCGGCAGCTGCGGCGCCAGGTCGAACTTCGTACCGAAGTCCTCGCTGAGCCACGTGTCGTGCCACGCCCGGAACATGGCGTCCGGATCCTTGTGGTGCCGGACCAGGGCTCTGCGGAGGCCACTCTCGAAGGCGACTGCGGCATTGCGTACCCCCGCCAGTGTCAGGTCCTCCAGGAAGACGTGCGGCGCTTCGCACACGAGCGCGCGGGGGCGCTCGGGAAAGGTCGCTCCGTAAAGGAGCGCAATCGTCGCACCGTCGCTGTGTCCGTAGAGGACGTGTGGGCCGATGCCCAACGTCTCGAGGAGGGTCGGCAGTTGCTCCTCGGCATCGCGCTGCATCCAGTCCCAGGGCCGTGGCTCCACTTCCGGCGACGAGGCACCGAAGCCCGCGCGGCTGTACGCCACGGCCGGGAGTCCGAGGCGCTCCGCCAGAGAGCGCGGAAAGCTCCGCCAGAGCCGGGCCGATCCGAGCCCTTCGTGCAGGAACACGAGAGTCGTCTCCCCGGACCCCATCTCGCCGACCCGGCCGACCTCCAGTCGGTCGTGGCCGACGTCGACGAGGTCGACGGCGTCGAAAGGCGGGAGGTCCGCTGGCATGCGCGGATGGTGTCACGCTCGCCGTCACCGCACGGGGACGGTCGTGGTCGTCGGGAGTCGACGGCGACGCGGCGAGTGGTTAGGGTTCCGGATGCGCACGACAGAGGCGCGCCGACCGGACGGGGGAGAAAGGCCGTGAGCGAAGACATCCTGCGGGCGTACGACCCGGAGCGTGATCTCGATGCCGTACTGCGCATCTGGATGGAGGTGGGTTGGCTGGAGAGCGCCGAGAAGCGCCCGACGCTGGAGGCGTTCCTGGCGGCCGGGCAGGCCGAGGTGGCGGAGATGGACGGGGTGCCCGAGTGCGCCGTGCACTGGTCCCCCGGGACGATCCGCTACCAGAACACTTCGCTCCCGCTGTGCGCGGTCACCGCGGTCACCACGAGCCATATCGGACGCAAGCGGGGGTTCGCGTCGCGGATGACGGCCCGGGCCCTGCAGCAGGGGGCCGAGGCGGGCTGCGCCGTTGCCGCCCTCGGCATGTTCGAGCAGGGCTTCTACGATCGCCTCGGCTTCGGCACCGGCTGCTACGAGAGCATCTTCGCCTTCGACCCGAGCTCACTCGACGTCAAGCACGTGCCGTACCGAACGCCCGTGCGCTTGACCTCGGACCACTGGCGGGACATGCATGCCGCGTTGGCGGGAACGCTTCCCGCACACGGCGCCGTCCGGCTCGACTCCGCCGAGTTCGTGCGCGGGGAGTTGGGCTTCCCGACCAAGCCGTTCGCATTCGGCTACCGCGACGATGCCGGCGCCCTGACCCACTTCGTGCTCGGTGATCTCGAAGACGAGTACGGACCGTTCCGGGTGATCTGGATGGCCTATCGGTCCACGTCGGAGCTGCTCGAGCTGCTGCGGCTCCTGCACGAGCTGAGCGATCAGTTCCGTACCGTGAAGATGGCCGAGCCGCCGCACGTGCAGCTCCAGGCCCTGCTCCGCGAGCCCATCCGCGACCGGGATCGGACGCGCGGCGCCAAAGGGGGTTCGCAGCACGAGTCGATCGCGTGGATGCAGCTGCGCATCCTGGACGTTGCGCGATGCATCGCGGCGCGACGGTTCCCGGGGCCCGACGTGCGCTTCAACTTGACCCTCGAGGATCCGCTGGCCGGCTGCGTCGAGGGCGGCTGGGCCGGCATCAGCGGCGCGTACACCGTCACGATCGGGACGTCGTCGACCGTCTCCGAGGGCCACACCGAGGGACTGCCGGTGTTGGAAGCCGACGTTTCGGCCTTCAGCCGGCTGTGGCTCGGAGTGCGGCCAGCGACCACGCTGGCGGTGAGCGACCACCTCGAGGCTCCGCGAGACCTCCTGGAAGCTCTCGACGAGGCCTTCTGCCTGCCTCGTGCCAAGCCCGGCATGGAGTTTTGACCGCTTCGCGCGCAGCGCGCAAAGCAGCTAGCCGTCGGTCTCGAAGCGCGACATCTCCTGGTCGATGAAGCGGCGGACCATGTTGCGGAAGAGCTCGTCCACGAGCTCCGGGTCGACACCCAGGTCGGAGGCCCACTTCCTGCGCGCGACGAGCATCGTCCGCTGGCGGTCTTTGGCGCGCACGCCGTCGGCGCTGTTCTTGAACTGTGCCGCGGCGTCGACGAACTCCCGCCGTTCGGCCAGCAGCTGCACGAGCCGAAAGTCGATGGCGTCGATGCACTCGCGGATCTGGTCGATGGTCTTGCACTCTTCGGGCGTGCGCGGAGCCTGAGGTTCACGCCTGCTCATCGGACGACACGCTCCAGCAGGTCGGTCTCTCGCGCGGTCGCGTGGCCCACGCGAGACATCGCGAGGTGGAAGTAGACGTTCCCCTGGAGCAGCGCCTGCCGGTCCTCGAACATCTGATCGACGGCTTCCGGCGGGTTCCACTGCGTCTTGTGGCAGTGCATCGCCTCCCGCGTCTGCTCCACGTACTGCTGCGCCGAGATCTGCGTCGTTACGAGGTCTGGAGTGATGCTGGCGCGGTCGCCCTGCACGTCGGCGGCGGCCTGACCGGGCTGGGCCGGGACGGCTGCGTAGTAGAGCTTCTGCGGCGGCGGAATCTCGCCCCAGCTCTCCTGGAAGATCTCTGTCGCGAGCGAGCTCGCGATCCGGTGGTCGGTGTGGCCGCTGAGCCCGTCGGGGCCCCACGTGATCACCACGTCGGGCCGCACTCGACGCATCTCCTCCCGCACGCGCCGCCGGATCTCGGGAAGCCCGCCCCACGGTGCGATGCCGCCGTCCATGAAACCGGGGAGGACGGGCTCTTCGATCCCGAGTGCAGCCGCGGAGCAGCGCGACTCGTCCTCGCGGGCTGCGCCGAGGGCGTCGCCCCGCGGAATGTCGGTGTGGGCGTCCCCGATCTGACCCGAGGTCAACGTGAGCAGGTGCACCGCATGACCTTCTGCCGCATAGCGGGAGAGTGCCGGCCCGGCGATGATCTCGTCGTCGGGGTGCGCAAACACCGCCAGGAGCACGGCGGGGCGGCTGGGCTCCGGCGGCGCGGGGGGTTGCTCGGCCGGAGTGCCTGCACAGGCCCAGCCCGTGAGCAGCAGGAGCGGAGCCGTCAGAGCGTGGAGCGTGGTGCCGTGTCGCCTGTGCGAGGAAAGGCAGTCGTTCATGGAGATCTCCGCCGGGCAGGATCGTCGTTTCGTGAGATGGGCGAGTCCGGAAGCCTACCGCGCGCCGCGACCGGGGTGTGAGCGCGGGAGATAGACTGTGAGTTCGCCAGACAACCGTGACCTCGTCCGAGCCCCGCTCGAGGAGGACCGATGAGCCGAATTCTTGCTCCCTCGAAATGCCTTGCGGCTCTCGCCCTGTGCGTCGCCGTGCTCAGTGCCCCCGCCTCGGGTGCCGACAGCTCGAGCTCCGACCTGGTGCGCAAGCTGGCCCAGATGAGCTCGTGCCGGGCACCCTCGTTCTCGGCCGACGGCAAGACGTTGGCGTTCGTGGCCGACATCAGCGGTGCACCTCAGGTGTGGACGGTTCCCGCCACGGGCGGCTGGCCGAAACAGCTGACCGCCTTCGAAGACACGATCGCTGGTGCCCGTTGGGCCCCGAAGGGCGACTGGATGGCAGTCTCGGCGGCCCCCGGCGGCGGCATGAACTCGCAGGTGTATCTCGTCAGCGGGGACGGCACGACGGTGCGCCGGCTGTCTCCCGGCGGCCAGGAGATGAGCCGCGTCGGCCCATGGACCTCGACCGGCGACGGCCTCGTGGTGGGCTCCAACGTGCGCAAACCGACCGTGTTCGACAGCTACCTGTACGACGTGGAGACCGGCGAGCAGACCCTGTTGCTCGAGAACGACAGCTTCGGAGGCATCGTCGACATCTCCCGCGACGGCAAGGTGGCGCTCGTGACGCGACTGGCCGGTCGGGGCAGCAATGACCTGTACGCGCTCGACGTGGAGAGTGGCAAGGAGGTTCACCTCACTCCCCATGAGGGGCCCGGCTCCTACAGCGGGGAGCTCTCGCGCGACGGTGACGTCGTCTACCTCGCCGGCAACACGGATCGCGACCTGATGGCCTTCGGCACGATGAGCCTCGAGCGCTCGGAAGCTGGCGACCTCGTGGCAGGCCCCTTCGAGGTGCTCGCCGAGCGCAGCGATGCCGAGCTCGACGGCTTCGTGGCCAGCCCGCGCGACAAGCGCGTGGCGTTGCTCTGGAACGTGGGTGGGCGTACGGAGCTCGAGCTGTTCGACCTCGCCAAGGGTGAAGGAAGCCCGGTCGAGCTGGGGGCGGATCTGATCGGCTCGGTGGCATGGGCCCCCAACGGGCGATCGCTGGCCATGGTCGGCTCCGGCGCCGATCAGCCAGCCAACGTCTTCGTCCTGTCGCTCACGACCGGCCTCGGCAAGCGCATCACCGACTGCCCGCACCCCGGGGTCGACCTCTCGGCACTGGTCCGCCCCGAGCTCGTGCGGTACGAGGCTCACGACGGCCTCGAGCTGAGCGGCTGGCTCTACCGCCCCCCTGGTGTCGAGGGCCTGGCGCCGTACGTGCTCAGCTTCCACGGCGGTCCGGAGGGCCAGGAGCGACCTCGCCTGCGGGGCGACTATCAGGCTCTGCTGGCTCGAGGCATCGGTGTATTTGCACCCAACATCCGCGGCTCGTCCGGTTTCGGCAAGAAGTTCGTCAATCTCGACAACCGCGAGCTGCGCTTCGACGCGAACAAGGACATCGAGTCGTCTGCGAAGTACCTCGTCGATGCTGGCATCGCCGATCCGAAGCGTCTCGGAATCACCGGCGGCTCGTACGGAGGCTACGCCGTGATGGTGGGGGTGACCGAATATCCCGAGCTGTTTGCGGCCGCCGTCAACCTGTACGGCATGGTCAACTTCAAGACCTTCTTCGAGAACACCGAGCCGTGGATGGCGGCGATCTCGGGAACCGAGTACGGCGACCCGAAGAAACAGAAGGATCTGCTGAAGCGTCTGTCGCCGATCCACAAGCTGAAGCAGGTCCAGACTCCGCTTCTGGTGATCCACGGTGCCAACGACACGAACGTGCCGGTGGTCGAGGCCGAGCAGATCGTGAAGCAGCTCCGCAAGCAGAAGGTGCCGGTCGACTACATCCTGTTTCCCGACGAAGGCCATGGCTTCCGCAAGGCGCCCAACCGTCTGCGTGCGACCACGGCGACGGTGGACTGGTTCGCGAAGTACCTGAAGCCGTGATCGGCCCGTACAGTCAGAGGTCGACCTGGGCTGCCAAAGTAGGGCCTGGACTGCGCCCCGGCGCGCGCGCAAGGAGAGAGGCATGAAGCTCCGCACCACGTTGTCCGTCACACTCGTCGTCTGGCTCGTCGCGGGCCTCGGGGCGGGCCAGGAACCCGCCTCGGATGCTGCCCCCTCGGCACCTGTCGACACGTTCCAGGAGGTCGTGGACGTCCAGGTCGTCAACGTCGAGGTGCGGGTGAGCGACAAGAAGGGCGTTCCCATCACCGGGCTCGGCCTGTCCGACTTCGAGATCCGCGAGAACGGTCTCAAGATCGAGCCGCAGAACTTCGCCGAGGTGAAAAGCACCGAGGTCGGTGGAGGCCCGGTCCACCTCGTGATGTACATCGACAACCGGAACACGCGCACGGCCAACCGCGATCGCGCGATCGAGGAGCTGTCGGCGCAGCTCCCGCCGCTGTTCGAAGGAACGAAGCTCCGCGCGTCAGTGGTCACCTACGACGGTCAGGTGCGTGTGGCGCTGCGACCGACGACGGACGTCGCCGCAGTCCAGCAGGCGCTAGCCGAGGTGCGTGCCACGCGCTCGATCGGCGACGATCGCGACAGCTACCGACGCAGCGCGCAGACCACGGCCACGGATTCGTTCCAGAAGGCCCGCGGCACCGACAGCATCGATCGGCGCAACGCCGCAATGGGCATCGACGCACTCCTCGGCGAGATGCGCACCTACGCCCGCGAAGTGCAGAGCGACACCGAAGGCAGCCTCCAGGCGCTGGCCTCGGTCGTACGGTCTCTGGCCTGGGAGGACGGGAAGAAGGCCCTCGTCTACGTCTCCGACGGGTTGGTCGAGCGCCCCCTGGGCACGTTCATCCAGCACGCGCAGACCCTGATGACCGGAGGCGCCACCACCGCGGGCGACCTCGTGGAGTCGCGCTCCGGCGGGCAGGGAACCGCCGGAGGTGGAGACGGGCTCTTCAATCGTGACTCGACGCTTCAGTTCAACCGCCTCCAGCAGGAGGTGGAGCCTCGCCGGAGCACGGCAACGCTCGAGGCACTCATTGCAGAGGCCAATACCTATGGCGTGTCCTTCTATGCCGCCAAGGCGCCCCCCGGCGACGCCGAGGGTGGCGGCCGCCGCTCGCAGGGGCGCGGCAGTCTCATCGAGCTCTCCGATCGGCGCGAGGCGCTTCATCTCATCGGGGACGGCACCGGCGGGTTCGCCCGGACGACCGGCACCAGCCTCGCCGGCTTCCTGCCGGAGGCGATCAAAGATCTCGGTTCCTACTACTCCTTTGGCCTGTCCACCGCAGACAAGCAGGTCGGCGACTCGACCCTCGTCGACATCAAGGTCAAGAAGCGCGGTGCGCGGGCGCGCTACCGCAACTCCTACATCAAGAAGAACCGCCCGGCGCGCATCGCCGATCGCGCCATGGCTGCGCTGCTCCTGCGGGAGGGTGACAACCAGCACCTCCTCGAGGTGGCGGTGGAGGAGATGGTCGCTGCGGAGGGCGGCATGGTGGACGTGCGCATGCGGCTCGAGATCCCGATCAAGTCGGTGCAGCTGGCTGGCGCCAACGGGATGCACACGTCGAATGCGCGCATGGTCGTGGTGGCGATGGACGCCGACGACACGCTGACCGCCGCGCAGCACCTCGGGTTCCCGCTCCAGGTGCCGTCGGATCAGCTGGCGGACGCCATCCAGAGCTACTACCGCGCCACGGTGAGCCTGCGCCTCCCCGAAGGCCCGCAGCGCCTCGCGTTCGGCTTCTGGGACGAGTACGCGCAGAGTGGCTCGGTGGTCACCGACGAGGTGACGATCTCGGCGAACTAGGCTGAGCGCCGTCGCGGGCTCTCGCCGCCTCGACGGAGCGGAGCTGAGCCTCCATGAAGATCTTCATCTCGTGGACGTTGCCAAAGCGACATGCACGACCAGAGTGCACGTGCTCCACGAGTCCCTGCAGGTCTGCCGCCCGTGCCTCCGCCTTTGCGAGCTGCACGACGAACGTGAAGCCCGGATCCAGCGGTAGAGTCGGTGGTCGTTCGGTCATGGTCGGTCTCCCGTGATTCCAGGATCTTCCGGTGGTCGCTGGATCGTGCGTCGGCCTGACGGCTCAGTCCTAAGAAAAACGTAGTCTCGGAGTAAGGCGTGCGTGACGAGCCGGCGTGGGCTCCCTCGCCGCCATGCTCGTTCCCGGAGGTCGCGATCCAACTCTTCTTCGGCGACTATCGACTCGACGTGCAGGACGAGAGCCTGTGGCTGGGAGAAGAGCGTCTGGCGCTCAACCCGAAGGCCTTCGGCGTCCTGCAGCATCTGGCGGAGCACGCCGGGACCCTGGTCACCAAGGAACAGATCCTCGAACGCGTCTGGGAGGGAGCGTTCGTCACGGACGCGGTGGTCAAAGTGGCGGTCAGCGAGATCCGCCGTGCCCTCCAGGACGATGCTCGCGCTGCCCGGTACATCGTCACCGTTCATCGGCGGGGCTACAGGTTCGTCGCAGACGTGACCCGGACGGAGGCCGCGCAGCCAGCGCGAGCCGATGTGCCTCGACCGGAGCTCATCGGTCGGGACCAGGAGCTCGCCTGGCTCGACCACCACCTCGAAGAGGCCCGTCACGGCCGCGGAGGGCTGATCCTGGTGACAGGTGATGCGGGAATCGGAAAGACGGCTCTCCTCGATGCGTTCGCCGCTCGAGCGGCGGAGAGTGGCTTCCAGGTGGCGCGGGGAACGTGCGTCGAGCACTTCGGCGAAGGTGAGCCCTACATGCCCCTGCTCGAGTGCATGGGGCGACTCTGCCGTGGTCGCGAGGCCGAGCGGGCGACCGACGTGCTGCGCCGGTTTGCGCCGACGTGGCTGACCCAGCTGCCCTGGCTCGTGGACGACGCGTCGCGGTCCGCCCTGGCCGAGCGCACGCTGGGTGCTAACGCGGCCCGCATGCTCCGTGAGATGGCGGACGCGCTCGAAGAGCTGTGTGCCCACGTGCCGGTCGCACTCGTGCTGGAGGACTTGCACTGGTCGGACGTGGCCACGGTGGAGCTTCTCGCGTATCTGGCGCGCGCCCGGCGAGGCGGGAGGCTGCTTCTGGTCGGCAGCTTTCGTCCAGTCGACCTCGTGCTCAGCCAGCACCCGCTGCGCGAGGTCTGGCAGGACCTCAAAGTGCGCAGGCTGACCCAGGAGCTCGAGCTCGGGTACCTCGACGAGCCCTGCGTGGAAGAGCTCCTCGCCGAGAGGTTGGGCAGCCCGGAGCTGGCGCGGGAGTTGAAGCCCGACATCTTCGTTCGCTCGGCCGGCAATCCACTCTTCGTGCACAGCATCGTCGAGTTCCTGATGACACGGGGTGCGCTCGTGAGTGGCGGCGGGACCTGGCAATTGGGCGACTCTCTGGACCGCGTCGTCGGCGAAATCCCCGAGAGCCTGCGGCTCCTCGTGGAGAAGCAGGTGGAGCAGCTCGATGCGGAGGCCCTGGAAGTGCTCGAGGGCGCGGCCATCATCGGCTTCGAGTTCAGCGCGGCGGCCGCCGCGCAGGCGCTCTCGTCCGACGTGCGCGCCGTCGAGAACAGCTGCCTGCGCCTGGCCCGGCAGCGACTCTTCCTGGACGAGACCGGGCTCGTGAGCCTGCCGGACGGCTCCGTCTCGCGGCGTTTCCGCTTTCGCCACGTGGTTCATCAGACGGTGCTCTACGAGCGGATGGACACCCATGTGAGACGAGCGCGGCACCGCAGCGCCGCTGAAGGCGCCGTGAGGGTCTACGGCGCGCAGGTCGGAGAGATCGCGCACGAGCTCATGGTGCACTTCGAAGAGGCGGAGATGCCCAAAGAGGCGATCCTCTTCCTCCGCCGCACCGCGGCCAGGGTCGCCCAGCGGTATGCCAACCGGGAGCGCGTCGACTTCCTGACCCACGCGCTGAGCCTGTGCGCCCGTCTGCCCGAAGGAGACCGGGTGACGCAGGAGATGACGGTGCTCCCGGAGCTGATCGACGCGAAGATGAGCATGGCCGACATGGTCGGAGCGGCGGACTCATGCCGGCAGCTGCGCCAGCTCTCCACGCGCCTCGGCAAGCCGCGTGCGGAGGTCGCTGCTCTGCTGCTGCAGGCGAGTGCCGAATCCTGGATCGACCGCGAGACGTGCCTGGAGACGCTCGCCGAGCTCGACCGCAGCTGCCGGCAGCTCCCGCGACACGACCTCGATCGGGGCCGTGCCCGAGCTTTCGTGAGCTACTGGCACCTGCTGTGGAAGGGCTGGCGGCCGCGTGACTTCGAGGCGTGTGTGGAAGTGGTGGAGCTCGAGCGGAGGCGTGACAGCTCGGCTGTGCTCTGCCCACTCCTCGCCCGGCTCAGCATGTTCCACGCGCTTCGCTCCGACTACCCCGTGAGTGTGGCCGCGGCGCGAGAGGCACGGCAGCTCGCCGTGAGCCTCGGCGCAGCACCCGAGTACATGCTCGCGCTCTTCTACGAAGTGTGGTCGGCTCTCCACGCCGGCGAGAGCGAGCTCGTACGCGATCTCGTGGCAACGGGGTCTGACCTAGCACGGCGCAACGATCACCGGCTCTGGCGCTCGCTGTTTCTGCTCCAGGAGGCATGGCTCGAGCTGCACGAGGCGCGCCATGGCAGCGCTCGTGAGCTCTGTCTCGAGGGGCTGGAGCTGGCTCATGGAGCGGGCATGGAGTACGGAAAGCTCCTGGGCGAGCTCCTCCGTGGAGCGATCGAGGTGGCCTCGGGGAGCCTGGAAGAAGGCGCGCAGCGGCTGGAGAGCCTGGGCCACCGGTTGCAGCGTGAGCGGGTGCTCATGGACTGGGTGCTGCGCATGCCGCTTCTCGCCGCGCTCATCGACGTCGAAGTGGAACGCGAACGGCCCGACGAGCTCGAGAAGCGCTGCAACGAGCTCCGCGACGTCGCCACCGCCCCGGGCGAGCGTACGTACATGGCTCTGGCCTGTGCCGGTGAGGTCGGGCTGGCCTCACTCACTGCGAACCACGCCCTCGGTCACGACGCTCTCCGGCGGGGTCTCACCCTCGTGGAACAGTCGGCGGAATCGGGCTGCGGCCCGCTGCTCCTGGGGCGGGCTGCTCTCGAGCGCCGCGCGCACGCCCTTCTGGCGGAGGCTCCGGACGAGGAGCTCGAGGAGCGTCTGGCGAGTGCGCTCGCACTCGCTCCGGGAGATTTCCTCGGTCGTGTCGAGTCCCCTCACCTGAACCAGAACGGCCGGCTTCGGGTGTGAGCCGAAGCCGGCCGGGCCGACCTTTCGAGCCGCCTGTTGGACGAACCGAGCCGAGGTCAGAAGACCATGGTCTGGAGACGCCGCCTGACCGAGCCCGGGATCTGCCCCCAGGTGATCGGCCGCGCAGGCGAGGTGCGCAGGTCGAGGAGCTCCACCTGGCCGCCGTCGCGGTTCGTGCACACGAGCAGCTCCACGTCCTGTAGGTGCAAGGTCACGCGCAGGCCGTTGTCGTCCTCCTGCTCGCCGTCTTCGAAGGCGTCGGCGATGCCGCGAATGGAGAAGCGCACCAGGTGATCGAGGTCCAGCTCGCGCAGAAAGTCGCGGCTCTCCGCCGAGGTGCGTCGATCGATGACGTCGCAGAACCCAGGTGACCCAGAGACGTCGACCTGCGGCAGCCCGGTCGCGGGATCGAGGTCGAGAACGCCAGCCTCCTGGTCCGTGCTGACGCGGAAGACGGTGGCTCCGTCTTCGATCTCACCGGTGAGGCCGAAGACCACCGCGTCGAAGCCGCGCCCGCCGGAGAAGAAGTCGCTGCCGTCTCCGGGCGCCCAGACGAAGATGTCCTTGCCGTTGCCGCCGAAGCCGCGATCGCGGTTGAACGGGTTGAAGTGCTCGGTTCCGCCGATCAGCACGTCGTTGCCGTTGCCGCCGAAGAGCAGGTCGATGCCGAGGTTGCCAATGAGCAGGTCGTCCCTGTTGGTACCAGGAAGGATGTCTCCGAACTGCAGGCTCTGATCGCGGTCTCCGCCGGACAGAGCCGGATCCTGCGGCTGCACGAACGGGTTGTCTTTGGCGTTGAAGTCGTTGCCCTCGAAGACGTTGCGCACGCCGAGGGCCTCCTGTGCCACGACCTGCAGGTCTTGGTCGTCGGTTTGCGCGGTCGCGATGCCGACGGTGGTGAGCGCCACCGCTGCGGCGAGAATCAGGGTGGTCCTGCGAGAAGAGTGCTCGAGATTCATGACTGCCTCCTATGAGGAGAGCCGGTGCGTCAGGCCGGCTCGTGGTTGGATGGAGGCAGACTAGGAGGCCGTCGCCCGCGGGTCCTAAGGGTGCCGTCAGGAAGGAGTCAGGGTGCGGTAAGAGAGCGCCGCCGGGCGGTCTCAGTCCAAGCGGCCGAGCCTCGCCCAGCGCCGAAAGCCGCCCTCTGCGTCGAGAACCTGCCCCGTGATCCAGGACGACTCGGCAGAGCACAGCCAGGCGACGATATTCGCGATGTCTTCCGGCTGCCCCCAACGACGCGCCGGGAACATCGCAGCCACGCGCTCGTGCAGCTGGCCGTCGAGATAGCCGGTGTCCACGGGGCCCGGGTTGATGCAGTTGACCGTGATGCCGAGGTCGACGAGCCGGTCCGAGAGCGAGCGGGTCATCTGGTGGATCGCGCCTTTGGACACGGCGTACGCGATCTCGTCACCCATCGGGCCGATGTGCTGTCCGCTCGTAAACAGGATGAGGCGGCCGTGGCCGCGCTTCGGATCGAAGCGCTCGCGCAGAGACTGGGCCAGAAGGACGCTCGCCCGGGCGTTGATGCGCCAACAGCGATCGAGCTCAGTGGCCGTCACCCGCTCCAGGGGCTCGTGAGAGCTGCGGGCGTGGGCCGCAATGACGAAGTCGACAGCCCCGAAGGTCTCCCTCGCAGCGTCGAGCAGCTGGCCGGGAGCCTCGGCGTCCTCGAGATCGAGGGCCAGCCATTGCGCCCGCGAGGACCCGCCCGGCCAGCGGCGTACGAGCTCGGCACCGTCGCCGGCCCGAGAGCCCCAGGGCATCTCTTCGTCGTGAGCCGGCCACCCGGTCGCCAGCACCGAGGCTCCCTCGGCGAGCAGTCGCTCGGCGAGAGCTGCTCCGATGCCGATTCCCCGCGACACTCCGGTCACCACGGCGACGCGCTGGGCCAACGGTCGAGTCGTCTCGGAAACCACGAATCGTCCTCCAGCCGTGGAGGCTATCTCGAAGCGACGATCGGTCGTTACCATGAGCAATCCAGACGACCACAGGAGCTCGAGCCATGTCTTTCAAGATGACCACCGAAGAGCGCGAGTCATTCCTCGCCGACCTCCACGTCGGAGTGCTCAGCCTCAACGAGCCCGGACGCGGGCCGCTCACGGCGCCGGTCTGGTACGCCTACGAGCCGGGTGGAGACGTGGTCTTCGTGACCTCCCGCGAGTCCCGCAAGGGGCGGCTTCTCGAGGTCGGGACTCGGTTGAGTCTCTGCGCACAGCAGGAGGAGCTTCCCTACAAGTACGTCAGCGTGGAGGGTGAGGTGACCTCCATCGAGCCGGCCGACACAGAGGCCACGACGCGGCCCATCGCGCACCGCTACCTCGGTCAGGAGGCGGGCGACGAGTACATGAAGAGCGCTGCCGCCACCGAGGAGTCGATCACCGTGCGCGTGCGGCCGGAGCGCTGGCTCACCGTCGACTACGGCAAAGGCTGACGTGCCCGCCTCGGCCCGCTCCGCGACCGCCCGAAGATCCTCATGACCCGCATCATCGACGCCTGGGCGCAGCACCCCACGCTGCGCCACTCCCAGAACGAGATCTTCGATTCGCTCCGTCGCTGGACCGGAGCCACGGTCCCCGAGGAGGCCCCGCCGGTGGCCGCCACGGTGGCCGCGATGGACACCGCCGGCGTGGATCTGGCCCTCCTCAGCGCCTGGGTTGCCCCGCGCGACGTCATGATCTCCAACGACGAGGTGGCGGGGTTCGTGGCTGAGGCTCCCGACCGCCTCGTAGGTGTTGGATCGGTCGACATCTCGCGCCCGATGGCGGCAGTGGCCGAGGTCCGCCGGTGCGTGGAGGAGCTCGGATTCAAGGGCATCCGCGTGCTGCCGTGGCTCTGGGAGGCGCCGCCGACGGACCGTCGCTTCTACCCGGTGTACGTCGCCTGTTGCGATCTCGGGGTCCCGTTCTGCACCCAGATCGGACATACCGGCCCGCTCATGCCCTCCGAGGTGGGTCGGCCCATCTACCTGGATCAGGTCGCCCTCGACTTCCCGGAGCTCGCGATCGTGGCCGGGCACATCGGCTACCCGTGGACCGACGAAGCGATCGCCGTGGCGACCAAGCACGAGCAGGTGTACATCGACACGTCGGCCTACACGGTGCGTCGCTACCCGCCGCAGCTCGTCGACTACCTCCGAGGGCACGGGCGTCGCAAGGTGATGTTCGGCACCAACTACCCGATGATCCCGCCCGCGAAGGCTCTGGAGGATCTCGACGCGCTGGGCCTCGACGAAGAAGCGCGGAGCGCGTTTCTCTCCGGCAACGCCGAGCGAGTGTTCGGGCTCCAGGCGCGGCACTGACACCACGCTTCCCTCCTCTGTGGGGCGCGGCTTCGAAGTAAGCTGTGCGTTCCCCGGTCAACCAGAAGGAGTCCCTCATGGGCGGTGTCATTCTCAGTGGCGATCGTCGCCTCACCCAGGAAGATCTGTTGACGCGCGTGGCGAAGGCCGCCGCCGGCCTTCAGCGCATGGGCATTGGTGAAGAAGACGCCGTGGCCGTCATGCTCCGGAACGACTTTCCGTTCTTCGAAGCATCGATGGCGGCGAACGTTCTGGGTGCACACGCGGTCCCCGTGAACTGGCACTTCCAGCAGGAGGAGGCGGGCTACATCCTGAACGACTGCGAGGCGAAGGCCATCGTGGTGCACGCCGACATGCTGCCGCAGATCGACGGCGCCGTTCCCGACGCAGCAGAGCTCTTCGTCGTGGAGACGCCTCCGGAGATCCGTGACACCTACGGCATCGATCCCGCTCTGTGCCCGGTTCCGGAAGGCGCGCGCGAGTGGAGTGGATGGGTCGAAGAGCAGGCACCATCGGACCTGCCCCCGCCGCCGACGCCGTCCACGATGATCTACACGTCCGGCACCACGGGGAACCCGAAAGGCGTGCGACGCAATCCGATGGAGCCCCAGCACGAGGAGGCCTTCGGCAAGATGGTCGCCAAGATCTTCGGCTTCGGAGCGGGCGACTTCCGCACCGTCGTGACGGGTCCGATGTACCACTCCGCGCCGAATGCGTACGGCCTCTTCGCGGCGCGGGGTGGCGGCTTCTGTGTTCTGCAGCCGCGCTTCGACGAGGAGGGCCTCCTCCAGCTCATCGAGGAGCACGGCATCACCCACCTCCACATGGTGCCCACCATGTTCGTGCGCCTGCTGAAGCTGCCCGAAGACGTCAAGAGCAGGTACGACCTGTCGTCGCTCGAGTTCGTCGTGCACGCCGCGGCGCCCTGCCCACCCGACATCAAGAAGCGCATGATCGATTGGTGGGGGCCCGTGATCAACGAGTACTACGGCGCCACCGAGACCGGCGGGGTCATCTTCCACGATTCGGAGGAAGCTCTGCGCAAGCCAGGCACCGTCGGACGCCCGGTGGAGGGTGCGTCCTGCAAGATCTACGACGATGACGGGCGCGAGCTCGGCGCCAACGAGATCGGCAACGTGTATCTCGCCATCGAGGGGTTCCCGGACTTCACCTACAACAAGCTCCCCGAGAAGCGGGCCGAGATCGAGATCGACGGCATGGTCACGGCGGGCGACGTGGGCTACCTCGACGACGACGGCTACCTCTTTCTGTGCGATCGCAAGAACGACATGGTGATCTCGGGCGGCGTGAACATCTATCCGGCGGAGATCGAGGCGGCGCTCATCGACATGCCGGGGGTCAAAGACTGTGCGGTGTTCGGTATTCCGAACGAGGAGTTCGGCGAGGAGCTGTGCGCTTACGTCGAGCCCGAGCCGGGGGAGAGCCTCTCCGACGGCGGTGTCCGCGAGTTCTTGATCGGCAAGCTGGCCAAGTACAAGGTTCCCCGTCGCATCGTCTTCCAGACGGACCTCCCGCGGGAGGACTCGGGCAAGATCTTCAAGCGCAAGCTGCGCGCCCCGTACTGGGAGGATGCAGGCCGTCAGATCTAGGGCTGCTAGGCTGGCCCCGACTCCCCAGGCGTCGTTCTTCTGGGACGAATCGCGTTGACCTGGGACGATCGGGCGAGCAAAGCTCCGTCTCTGATGCCCAGAAGACCTCCACCGCGTCGCGGCGCTGCTTCCTTGCGCTTCTGGACGCTCAGCGCAGCTCTGCTCGTGGCTCCCCTCGTGAGTCCGCTCGCGGCCCAGGGGCCGGAGCTTGCGGTCGATGTCCTCGCGGTCGCGAGCCCGGAAGGAGAGCGTGTGGACGCGGTCGTCGTCACCGAGGTACGGGGTGCGGATCTCCTCCAGGGTGTCGACGGCGGTCAGATCGACGGCTCCATCGAAGTCGAGCTCCTCGATGCCTCCGAGACGCGCCGCGCGCATCTCGACCAGCCGTTTGCGCTGCTTCTCGGGGGGCGGCGAGGCGATCTCGAGGCCACCGGCCTCCGCTACTTCGCGACCTTCCCCGGCGTGGCGCCCGGGTCGTACCGGATTCGTGTCACGGCGCGCAACAGCACGGCCCAGACCCAGGGGACCGGTGAAGCGCTCCTCGAGGTGGTCCCGGCCCCGGGAGCCTTCCTCTGGCCACCGTTGGTGGCTGCCACGAGCGATCGCTGGCTGACCTACGTGCAGAGTGTGGGTGCCGGTGCCGAGACGCCGGGGAGCTACCCCTTCGTCCGCGACGACGGCACGCAGTTCGTGCCGCGGGCGGCGGCTCGCCTTCCGGAGCATGGCGCTACCTCCGTCGAGGTGTTCGGCTTTCGACTCCAGGACGGGGATTTCGAGCTTGCGGCCGACCTCGAGGCCGCAGAGAAGAGACTGTCGGTGCTCCCAGGTGGTGCTGTGCCGGCACGCGGGGGCCGCGTCCATCTTCGTGCCTCCGTGACGACGGAGGGCGCCTCGGACGACTGGCTGCCACTCCGAGTGCGCGTGCAGTCCGGCGACGGTGCGGTGTCTTTGGAGGCTTCGGCGCCCGTGATCGTCGACGCGAGCGTGGCGGCGGCCGTGGCCGATGAAGACCCGCTTGCGGCACCCGAGTTCACCGAAGTGGCCGAAGTGGAGATCGACGACAACGCCCGCGGCGCGGCACGGCAGCTGCTCGGAATGATGGCCGATCACGGCCTCGCGGAGGCGCTGGCGCTCTACTTGAGGATGGAGTCCGGAGGCAGTGACGGACCCGCCACGCAGGAGGAGATCACCGCGGTGCGCAAGCGGAGTGGAGCTCTGGTGGCTCTGACCCGGCGCATCGCCAAGAAGTCTCCGCGCGCCGTTCTGCCGGTCCTGCTGCTACAGCAGCGTCTTTCCCAGCACTACGCCGAGGAGCGCAACGTGTGGCGAGGGGCGTTCAGCGTGTCGACCCAGTTCCGTATGGCAGGGGCCTACGTCGAGCGTGCGCCGGAGGGCGCCGTGCCTTCACCCGCCCAGGTGCTCGCCGTTCTCGGAGACCTCTACGGTGCGCTCGAGCACGACCCGGCGAACGAGCTGGCCCTGCTCCGGCTCGGGATGGAGGCAGAGCGCCACGGGAACTGGACGATCGCGGCCCAGTACTTCGACAACTTGCGCGCTGTTCGCCCACACGACGACGAAGTTCTGTTGCGGCTGGCCCTGAACTGGGAGCGCCTCGGACTCGTGGCAGAGGCGCGCGAGCTGCTCGGCGGCCTCCTCGGGAGGCCCCGCGTGGAGTCGCGGGTGGCCGTGCTCGCGTTTCAGCACCTCTCCCGTCTCGATGTGCAGCGAGGCTCCACCGAGAGCGCCGCAGGTGTCCTGGAGCGCGGCATCCAGCTCTTTCCGGAGAGTCAGCGCCTGCGGCTCAGCCTCGGACTCCTCTACGAGCAGCTCGGCCGCCGCCGCGATGCCGTGCGGTTGCTGAACCGCATCTCGGCCGCGTTGCCCCCCGCCGTGGAGACGCCCAGAACGTGGTACACGCACGTTCCCGAGGACGAGATCCACGCGGCGCAGTCGGCCTTCGCCACGGCTGCACTCGACTCCCTTCCCGCGTTGCGTGACGCGCTCGCGACACTGCGCTGAGATGAAGAGCTCGAAACAGCCTCGGCACCCGGCGCCCCGCGTCTTGGCGCTCGCCCTGCTGATCGCCTGGGTCGCTCCGCTCGCGCCGTCGCATGCGCAGCTCGGGGGGCAGCCCGACGTCACCGTTGCCACCCCGCCCGAAGGCCAGCCGGCGTTTGGTCTGGTCGAGGTGCGGGTCGACGTGCGCAGCGGCGCCCCGATTCGTCACGTCGACTGCCTCGTCGACGGCATTCGACAGAAGCGCCTGGTGAAGCCCCCCTTCCGGTGGGTGGTCGACTTCGGGGAGGACAACGAGGAGAAGGTGATCGAGATCGAGGCCACGACGGTGGTCGGCACGGTCGGCCGCGCGACGCGCACGACCCCTCGGATCGAGGTGGACGAAGTGATGGAGGTGGAGCTCCTGCAGCTCTACGCGGTGGTGGAGCGCGGGGGACGGAGGGTTCGCGATCTGACGAAGGCCGACTTCAGGATCGTCGACGACGGCGGCCGCGAGCAGGAGATCGTGACCGTCGAGGGCGGGGAGCTCCCGATCAGCGCGACTCTGCTCGTCGATTCGAGTGCCAGCATGCGCGGTGCCCGGTTGGAGGCGGCGCTCCAGGGGGCCCGTGCCTTCACGGCGGGCCTGGGAGAGGAGGACGAGGCCATGCTCGTCCTCTTCAGCGACCAGATCCTCCGCAAGACGCCGTTCACCAACGACGCGGGTGTGCTCGACCTGAACGTCGAGGGTGTGAGCGCGGTCGGCAGCACTGCGATCAACGACCATCTCTACTACGCGCTCAATCGTCTCGACGCGCGGCTCGGACGCAGAGTGCTCGTACTCCTCTCCGACGGCGACGACATCACGAGCCTCCTACCGATGCAGGACGTGCTGTGGCGTGCGCGCCGCAGCCAGGCCGTGGTGTACTGGATCCGGCTCGACGAGAGCGAGGAGAGCGGTGATGGCCCGCGTCGCTTCACGTCGTCGTGGCGCGACGAAGACGGCAACCTCGAGGAGCAGGAGCTCCTGCGCCGGGCGGTCCTCGACAGCGGCGGCCGCGAGATCGTCGTGCGTGCCCTGGATGAGCTGGAAGCGAGCTTCACGGAGGTGATGGCCGAGCTGCGCGACCAGTACGTGCTCGGCTTCTATCCCAGGGAGCGCCGTCACGACGGCTCGTGGCGCGAGTTCTCACTCCGCGTGCGGGGGCCGGGGAAGGTGCGCTCCCGAGGCGGGTTCATCGACGACTGAGCTCGCGTGCGGAGCACGTCGGGTCGAGTATTCTGTGCTCCTGAGCGTGCGGTTTGAGCCCGTGACTTGGCGCCGACAGAGCGAGGAGGGGCAGTGTGAACGACCAGACTCCGATCACGGGCGAGTGCTTCTGTGGTGCGATCACGTACGAGCTCCGCGGCCCGCTGCGCAACCCCAGGTCGTGCCACTGCTCTCGCTGCCGCAAGGCCTTCAGTGGCCAGGCCTCGGCGTACGCGGAGGTCGACGCGGAAGCCTTCAGATGGGTGTCCGGCGAGGAGCTCCTTTCGTCCTACGACAGCGAGATGGGGTTTGGCCTTCGATTCTGTCGACAGTGTGGGTCGACCCTGTGCGGCACGTTCGGCGGCGTCGTGCACGGCGTCACCCTCGGCTGTGTGAACGGCGACCCGCCGGTGGCGGCCCCGATGCACATCTTCGTGGGATCGAAGGCTGGGTGGGACGTACTGCCCGATGGCGTGGAGGCGTACGAGGAGGGACCGCCGGCGCCCGACGAGGGGGCGTAGGGTCCTGACCGTGAGCGAGCGACGCCGCGACGAGCAACCGATGGGCGACGACGAGCTCGCGGCGGTCACCGTGGGCGCGCGTGCACCGCTGAACGCTAGGATCCACCTCGAAGACCCGTCGGACGACTGGCCGCAGGCGTACGAAGCCCTGGCTTCGTCAATCTCCGAGGCGCTCGGCTCCGAGGCTCGGACCCTGGAGCACGTCGGGTCGACGTCGGTGCCGCAGCTGCCGGCCAAGCCCGTGATCGACATGGTGCTGGTCGTGCGCGACGCGAGCGACGAAGGCCTGTATGTGCCGTGGCTCGCGGCGATCGGCTACGAGCTCCGGATCCGCGAGCCGGACTGGTACGAGCACCGGATGCTGCGCGCGATGGCTCGGGAGGTCGCGCACTTGCCCTCCGGCGCCGGGGTCGATCTGGGCGTTCACCTGCACGTCTTCTCCGAAGGATGCGAAGAGGTCGATCGCATGCTCCTCTTCAGGAACTGGCTGTGCCGGAATCCGGGTGATCGGGAGCTGTATGCGCGCACCAAGAAGGAGCTGGCGGCCCGGACCTGGAAGCACATGCAGAACTACGCGGACGCGAAGGGCGCCGTAGTGCGGGAGATCCTGGCGCGGGCTCGGGATGCGGAGGACTGACGCGCCTCACTGGCTCCGGGCCCGTCGGGCGACCTCCGCCCGATCAGTGGCGTCGGAGGAGGAGCACTCCGAGAGCCGCGATCGCCATCAACATCAGCCCCCTGCCGGCCCAGCTGAGAGCTGGGACCGAGGTTGCCATCGGGAGCGGGAGCCCTTGCTGTGCGGCGCGGAAAACCGACCACCAGTCGGGGGGTGGGGCACCGCTGTCCGTGCTGTAGTACCCCAGGGTACGGGGCTCGGAGGGAGGCGTCGATCGAGCGTAGAGGACCTCTGTGTGAATGCAGCCCGAGGGGCAGTCACCGAACCCGCGCTGAAAGAAGTAGTGGTAGGTCTCGCCCTGCCGCCCGACCACCAGTGGGTCGTAGAACTGGATGGCTCCGGAGTTAAAGAGGATCTCGGGAATGCGCCGCTCGAACTCGACGCCGAGTGCGTCGAGATCGTAGGTTCCGTCAAAGGCGATCGCGGCGGTGTTGTTCAAGATGTAGACGTCGGTGATGCCGTACCAGTGGTTCAGGCAGTCCCACGTTGGCCCCCCGTTCTGCACCAGAGACGGAAAGCTCACTTCGTCGACGAGCACGTGGAGACGGAAGGTCACCGTGAAGAGGTCGAGGGGAAAGGGCGGGTTGGGATTCGAACGGCGGATGGCGGTGACGTCGCTTGCCATGCGCACGTAGGTTCTTTCCCGGGCGACGAAGGTCTGGTCGAGCTGCAGCGCGATCATCTCGAGATCGCGGTCCGGACGGGGGGTCAGCCGAAGTTGGTCTGGCGCAGCCAGTGGCGGGACTCGTGTGTCGCAGTCTTGCAACTGGCTGCCGGACGGCGCAGCCGCCGCGACGAGCAGGCAGAACACCGAGACAAGGCGTTGCCGAGGTCCTGCGGCTCCGGGTCTGTCGAAGATCTGCATTGCCTCGACTATGTCGCATCGACATACGACACGACCGCCGCACCCGGAGAGCGCGGCGGTCCACGTCGTTTGTCGAAAGCCGCGGCTCAGCCGGCCTTCGGGATCGCTCCCATGACGGCCTTGGTCTCGAGAAACTCCTCGAAGCCGTGGTCGCCCCACTCGCGGCCGTTGCCCGACTGCTTGTAGCCGCCGAACGGCGCGCTGAAGTCGGCCTGGGCACCGTTGATGTGCACGTTGCCCGAGCGGATCTGCGCGGCCACGCGCTTCGCGTGATCGAGATCACCGGACTGCACGTAGCCGGACAGGCCGTACGGGGTGTCGTTGGCCATGGCGATCGCCTGCTCTTCGGTCTCGTAGGGCAGGATCGCGAGGACGGGCCCGAAGATCTCCTCGCGCGCGATCGTCATGTCGTTGTTGACGCCGCCGAACACCGTGGGCTTCACGTAGTAGCCCTTCTCGAGCCCGTCGGGCTTGCCGGGGCCGCCGGCCACGAGTTGCGCACCCTCTTCGATGCCCTTCTCGATGAGGCCCTGGATCTTGTTGTACTGCACCTCGGAGACGACGGGGCCGATGGCCACGCCCTCGGCGTCGGGCGCGCCGACCGTGGTCGCCTCGGCGGCAGCCTTGGCGTACTGCAGCGCCTCGTCGTGCTTGGCTGCCGGCACGAACATGCGGGTCGGGGCGTTGCAGCTCTGGCCGCTGTTGGTGAAGCACTGGCGCACGCCGCCTTTGACCGCCTTCTCGAGGTCGGCGTCGTCGAGGATGATGTTGGGCGACTTTCCGCCGAGCTCCTGGGAGACGCGCTTGATCGTGTCGGCCGATGCGATGGCGACGGCGCGGCCGGCGCGCGTGGAGCCGGTGAACGACATCATGTCGATGTCGGGGTGAGCCGACATCGCCTCGCCCACCTCGGGGCCCATGCCGTTCACCAGGTTGAAGACACCCTTCGGGACGCCGGCGTCGTGCAGGATCTCCGCGAGGAGGATGGCATTCAGCGGCGCGACTTCACTCGGCTTGAGCACCATGGTGCAGCCCGCCGCGAGCGCCGGGGCCACCTTGCACGCGATCTGGTTGATGGGCCAGTTCCACGGCGTGATCAGGCCGCACACACCGATGGGCTCCTTGACGATCTGCGTGGTGCCGCGATCCTCGGCGAACTCGTAGTTCTTGAGGACCTCCATCGTGTTGGCGAAGTGGCCGAGGCCGGACGGTGCCTGGGCGGCCTGGGCGAGGAACGCCGGGGCGCCCATCTCGGACGAGATGGTCTCGATCATCTCGGGCATGCGGGCCTGGTAGCCGGCGACGATCTTGCCGAGCAGCTCGACGCGCTCTTCCACCGAGGTCTGCGAGAACGACGCGAAGGCTTCTTTCGCAGCCGCAACGGCTTTGTCGACGTCGGCTTTGGTGCCGAGGCTGATGCGGCCGATCGGCTCCTCGTTGGCGGGGTTGATGACGTCGAGGGTCGAAGGCGTTGCGGGATCGACCCACTCGCCGTTGATGTAGAACTGGAGGGCTTCCTTCATGGCACACCTCTAAGGGTCATGAGCGGAGAGAAGATCCCCCGCTCGGGGGTCGGAAACGGAAAGGCGGCGCGGCATCTCGACGGGTCGCTTCGACCTGTCGAGCCTGCGAATCGCGTGGAATGAGGACCGTCATTCTCGCAGGAATCGACCCGCCATGCCAGCGCTCACGAACGCGTGTGCACTCCCCGGTCTGAATCGGCCTCCGGGTACGAGCGAGCGCTCGGTGCAGGGCACTCTTCCTGAGTCGACGTTGGCGGCGTCAGGGGTTGGCGGAGTCGAGCTGGGCCTTCGCGCGGCTCGCCATCGGATGCTCCGGATGGATGGCCAGAGCCTCTTCGAGGGCCTCGCGGCCACCCTCGACATCCCCGGACTGCACCTTGGTCAGGCCGAGCGCCGCCAGGAGATCGGGATTGCCCGGAACGATCTCGGTCATGGCGGTCAGCCAGGCGATCGCGTCGTCGGTCTGGCCCAGCTCGACGAGCTGCTGGCCGAGGCTCGCCAGGTTGCGGGGGGTGAAGTCGTAGCGCCCCGCGTTCCCGTGCGCGTCCATGAGCTGCCCGAGGCGCTCGATCGTCGCGTCGATGCCCTGCGCCTGGTAGGTCGTGCCCAGCTCGACGCGCAGGTTGCGGGGCGGGGTGGGCTGACCGCGGTGACACGTGTAGCAGGAGACCACCTGGTGGCGCTCGCCTTCCGCGACCACGGGGAGGTCGTTCAGGAGGTCGCGGTTGAGGGTGCGCGACATTTCGAGCATCTTGCGGGCGGTCCGCTTCGTCGCCTTCTCGTCGGTGGCGAAGTCCATGCCCTGCAGGTTGTCCGGCCCAACGTGGCAGTGATTGCACCGCACGCCGAGTCCCCCGGCCCAGTCGCGCATGATGCCGACGATCTGCGCGCGCGAGACGTCCTTGTCGAGCAGCTGGAGGTTGGTGAAGGTCTCCGGGATCTGCGCCGTCGACGGCGCGCCCGTGAGCACGGCTCCGAGCAGGCCCGCGGCGACTGCAAGGAGGGCCCCACGACGTGCCCGAGAGCCGCGATGCCCCTCCGCGACCGTGGCTGCAAGCTCGTTCGACGCGAGCGTCGGAGTCGCTTCGTGGCGAGGGACGGAGGGGGTCGGATGCGGACTCATGGAGGCCTCCTCGTGATGTGCGCCTCCTCGAGGTCGCTGCTGCTGTTGCGGGGGTTTGCCTACGGTACGTCGGTCCGCCACGGGAAGCTCTCTCTTCGGGACGAGTCGCGATAGCCTCGCGCGCGATGAAGAAGCCGGACACCCTCGTGCTGGTGCGCCACGGACAGACGGAGTGGAACCTCAGTGGCCGGATGCAGGGTCAGCTCGATTCGCCGCTGACCGCACGCGGGAAGGAGCAGGCCCGGGCGGCTGGGCGTCGGCTTCGCCGGTTCTACGACGGCCGCCAGCTCCCGCCGCTTTTCACCAGCCCACTCGGGCGGGCGGCGCACACGGCATCGCTGCTCGCCGCTGAGGCAGGTCTGGAGGAAGGCGCGCCGGAACATGACGCACGCATCGCCGAGGTGAGCTTCGGCGAGCTCGAGGGCCTCACGGAGGAGGAGATTCTGGAGCGCTACCCGTCGGAGGGTGCTGCCCGTCGCGCAGACAAGTGGCACTACGTCCACCCGGGCGGCGAGAGCTACTCCGGGAGCGTCGCACGCGTGGTCTCGTTTCTGGACGAGATCGCAAGGCACCCCGAGGTCATGGTCGTCGCGCATGTCGGGATCAGCCGGGTCCTTCGTGCGCAGTACCTCGATCTCGACCTCACGGAGATCGCCTATCTCCCGCATCGTCAGAATCAGATCTTCGTGCTGCGCGACGGTGGAGTCGAGGTGCTCGAGACCGACGCTCCGGACGATCCTGCACCGTTCGCCGGCTGATCGGCGGCCTGACGTGCGCGGCGCGCGCGTCTTCGTCGCCGCGTTTCCGTAGGAAGCCCCATGGAGTCAGACGGGACGCACTCGCGTCCGCTCCAATCGGGAACGACAGGAGATTCGCGATGAAGAACCGTGCGCTGTTTCTGATCGTGTTGATGTGTCTGGTCTCGGCCGCGTCGGCCCAGCAAGAAGGCCAGCTCTTCCGGATTGTCTCGTTCGACGTGCAGCTGGGTCAGCAGCCCCAGTGGGAATCTGCGCTCCAAGCCATGATGGCGGCCACGGGGTCGACCTATCCGGTCTTCGCGAGCGTGAGAGCGGACCGGCCGGGAAGCTACACGTTGGCGATGCCCATCGCCGACCTCAACGAGATCGCCGCTCAGGGCGCGGCCCTGCAGAAGGCCGCCGACAAGAAGCCGCAGCTCATGGCGGACGTCACCCGGCACACCCAGAGCATCAGCACGCGCGTCGTGCGGGCTCGGCCGGACCTCTCCTACGCGCCCGCGTCGCCGCGTGTGGCAGCAGGGGAGGCGGCCTACACCCGTGCCGTGTGGCTGTCGCCGCACCCGGCGAAGGCTGCGGATGCCGAGGCGATGCTCAAGGAGTTGGGAAAGATCTACGCCAAGAAGGGCCTGAGTGATTCTCTCAACGTGTTCGAGCAGGTCCTGGGTGCCGACGGTCCGCTCTACGTCGTGCGCGTGCCGGCGCGTGATGCGGCGGATGCTGCGGCGCAATCGGCCAAGAACAACGCGCTCGTCGAGAAGGAGTTCCTGGCGCTGCAGAAGAAGTACGGGGCCGTCATGCGCAAGGTCGAGTATCGCGGCTATGTCAGCCGACCCGACCTCGGGCGCTCGGGCGACTCGTAGCCTCGTCTCGCGGACCGCGACGAAGAAAAGCCTCCAAGGCGCTCGCCTTGGAGGCTCTTCGTCGGGCCAGGGCCCGGTTCCTTCAGCGGACGATCAGTCCTGGCCGCCGCTCTGGGCGCCAGCCTCGGCCTGCGCGTTCCGCGCCTTGGCCATCTGCTCGAGCATCTTGTTCGCCGCGCGAGCCTCGTCCATGTCGACGCCGCCGTCCTTGTCGGTGTCGATCATCGCGAAGTAGCTCTTGAACTGCTCCGGAGCCTCGTCGAGCTGCATCTTGCCGTCGCGGCTCTCGTCCGAGAACGCGACGATCGCGGTGACGTCGATGTTGCCTTCGCCGCCGAACGCGTCGGGGCCGTCGTTCTCGTCGTTGATGAAGGCCATGAAGCCGAAGCTCATCTCGTCGGTGGTCGGCTCACCCCAGCGCACCGTGACGGTCGGGTCCGGGTTGTGCGGGTTGTCGGTCGAGTTGTCCCACCAGCTCTGGAAGACCACGCGGGTTCCTGCGGGGACCTTCTTGAACTCTTCGTACTCGTAGGCGGTCTGCCAGTTGAAGTCGTAGGCCGGCACGTCGAGGATCACCTCTTCGGTGCCGTCGGGGTAGTACGCCGTGTACCTGGCGGCTTTGCCGCGCAGGTGCATGTGCGGCAGGTAGGAGACGATCTTCGAGTCGTGCTCGAAGGTGTACTCGGCGGTGGCGGAGACGTCCTTTGCGCCCGGCGGGATCTCCCAATCGAAGCTGCCGAGACCGGCGTTGAACAGCTCGTGCGTCACCTCGTCGGCGGAGTCGTAGAACTTGAAGGCCACCTGCGACTTGTCCCACACGCCCGTGCCTTCGCCCGGCTCCTTGTGGTAGTGCATCTGCCACTGCAGGTCGCGGCCGGCCTCGAGCTTGGCGCCCACGCCTTCGCGATAGATGTTGGGGTCGTTGCCCGGAGCGATGCCACCGACGCCCGGCATGATGATGTGGTGCACCACCGGGCTGCCGGGACGGAACTCGACCGCCTTGATCCAGCGATCCTCGGGGAGCTTGTCCTTCGTCATCGTCGTCTTCATGTAGACGTAGAGGTCTTCGACGTCGTCCTCGACGAAGAACGCCTCGTCGAAGGTGAGGACGAGATCGGGCTCGCCGATGAGCCAGCCACCGTCGTTGCTCCAGGTCTTCGTCTCGGGAGCGTCGGCGATGTCACCCGCGGGGGCGCCCGCTTTGGCCCAGGCGACGAGCGTGTCGATCTGGTCCTGGCTGAGCGTCCGCTGGTTGCGGAAGTGCCCGTTCTGCTCTGGCGAAGCGTCCCACGGCGGCATGTCCTTGGCCATGACGGCCTTGGCGATGGCGCGAGCCCACGGGCGCGTCTCCTCGTAGCTCACGAGAGCCATCGGAGCGACCATGCCTCCGAGGTTGGCGCCATTGGTGCGGTGGCAGACCTGGCACTCGGACTGGAGGATGCGCGAGACCTCCTTGTGGAAGGTCGGCGTGGTGGCGTCGACCGTCGTGGTGTTGGCGGCCAGCGTCGGCGCAGCCAGTGCACAGACGAGGCCGGCGACCATCAGTAAACGGGTGAACTTCATGCAATGCTCCCCTGTTGGATCGAGATCAGAGTGTTCAGAACGGAATGAAGCGTGAGGCGAAGGCTCGACAGGAGGCGCAGCACGCCCTGGAGCCCGAACGGCGGCTCGCAATGATGCCAGTTTGGCGCGATCCGGGTCAAACGAGGCCTGCGCTACAGTGACATGCTGCACTTCCCTTCCAGTACGACGCATGGCCCGCGGAAGTTGTCGTTTTGCTGCGTCGCGGGTGCGCTTCTCGCCGCAGACGGACGGCCGCGCAACCTGCAAGGAGGTCCAACGATGAGCGAAGCCAGTTCCGCCACGCCCGCCACGAAGGATCCGGGCAAGCCGATTCCGCGCTGGTTCATGCGCTCCTTCACCGCGCTCAACGTGTGGGTGTACCGCCTCTCGGGCGGCCGGCTCATGTCGACCCTCGCGGGCGACAAGATCTGTCTGGTCACCATGACCGGTGCGAAGAGCGGCAAGACGCGCACGATCCCGCTCATGTACGTGCCGCACGAAGATGGCGTGCTGCTCGTCGCGTCGCAGGGCGGCGCACCGAAGCACCCGGTCTGGTACCACAACCTCGAGGCCCACCCCGACATCGTGGTCGAGGAGGGGGGCCGGCGCATGGAGCTGCGTGCGCGGCAGGTCTCGGAAGAGGAGAAGGCCGAGCTCTGGCCGATCTGCTGCAGGTTCTACGCGCCGTACGAGCAGTATCAGCAGCGGACGGACCGGAGCATTCCCGTCTTCGCCTGCGAGCCGCGCACGTAGGGTCAGATGCTGGCCGGGGCGGACCCCGGTCGCACTAGCCGGAACTAGTGCTGGCCGGGGCGGACCCCGGTCGCACTAGCCGGAACTAGAGCTGGCCGGGGCGGACCCCGGTCGCACCACTAGTGTTGGTCGAGTAGGACCGGGTTTCCGTCCGGGTCGAGCAGCATCGCGGCTGCGGGGCCTTCGGTGCTCTCGTCGGCCTCCATCACCAGGGAGATCCCGGCGTCCTTCAGCCTGCGCTGGACCGCGCGCACGTCGGGTGGGTTGAAGGTCAGCGTGTTGGCGTCGAACATGCCCTGGAAGAGGCCGATCTTCACCTCGCCCTCCGAGCCGGCGTGGCCGAGCATCACCCAGGTCTGGTCGTAGCTCTCCCACACGTCGCCTTCGCCGGAGGGTGGGATCACTTCGAAGCCGAGGGCCCGGTAGAAGGTGCGCGATGCCGCGAGGTCTTTCACGGTGAGGCTGATGGAGAAGGTGCCGAGGTCGGTCATGGGAGCTCCCGGAGGGCGAGACTCGGGCTCAGTCGAGCTCGAGTCGGGTTTGAGCGAGGCGTTCGAGGAGCTTCTCGATGCGCTGGCGGCTCAGGTTGGCGAAGGCGAGACGGAGGAAACGCTCCTGGCCCGGCCCGAACATGGAGCCTGCCAGGCACAGCACGTCGCGCTGCTGCGCGAGAGCCTTGCCGACGGCCATCGAGCCGTGTCCGGCGTAGGGGTGCTCGACGTACGCGAAGTAGGCGCCGGAGGCGACGAGTCGAAAGCCGCCGGGCTCGCCCACCATGCCGTGCCGGAAGGTGTCGATGCGCGCCATCATCCGCCGGCGGTTCTGCTCCCGCCAGTCGTGGAGCGCCTCGAGCCCGAAGAGCGCCGCGCGCTGCCCGATGTGCGGCGCGCAGATCGACACGCAGTCGACCGCCTTGGCCATCTCGAAGACGAGCTTCGGATCGGCGACGACGGCGCCGGTGCGGTAGCCGGTGATGCTGAACACCTTCGAGAAGGAGTAGAGGTGCACCAGCGTGCCGCTCCAGTCGCTGCGCTCGAAGAGCGCGTGCGGGGCGTCGCGCGTCTCGCGGAAGTCACGGTACGTCTCGTCGAGGACCAGGGCGATGCCTGCGCTGCGGCACAGGTCGTGGAACGCCTCGATGAGTGCGGGCGGGTAGCAGACGCCGGTAGGGTTGTTGGGTGTGACCAGCACCAGGGCGCGGGTCCGCGGGCCGAGGAGCTCCCGCGCGGCGTCGAGCCGGGGCAGCATGTGCTCGTCAGCCTCGACGTACACGGGCTCGATGCCCTGGAGGCGCAGCCACATGTCGTGGTTGAAGTAGAAGGGGAGCGGGAGGAGCACCTGGTCGCCGGGCTCGCACAGGGTCGACATCAGCAGGCAGAACGCCTGATTGCAGCCCGCCGTGATCGCCACCTGGTCGCGGTCGATGTCCGCGCCGTACAAGGAGCTGATCTCCCCTGCCAGCGCGTCGCGCAGCGGTGGAATGCCGAGCTGGTCGGTGTAGCGCGACGTGCCCGGCTCGCTCGCGGCCGCGGCGATCGCCTCCTGGAGCTGCGGCGGGGTGGATAGCCCGGCACCGCCTGCGAGACGTCGAGCAGCGACTCCGACGCGTGATCCGGCCGAGCTCCGAGCCAGCTGTAGGCCTCGCTGATCGGCGATTCGGGGACGCGGGAGATGCGGTCGGGAATGTGCAGCGGCACGGGAGCCTCCGGGAGGCGCCGTGGTCGAGCTGGCGCCGGGGCGCCACTTTATCGATCCGGTGGAAGGGACCGTCGAGCCTCGCTCGGATTTGCTGTCCGAACGGCGGCCTTCTTGGCGTTGTAAGAGTTGAGGGGCCGGACCTCGCTCCCACTGCAGCGGAGCCGTAGGTGCCGGCACGAATGGGGTGACGCATGAGAAACCGCGTCGTGAGGGCCTCCGTTGCGACGGTTGTTGCCGCGATGCTGGCGAGTGCGGCCGGGGCGGCCGAGGGTGCGGCCGTCCGACTGGCAGGGCTGCGCATCGCCGGGGCCGGTGCAGGGAGCAACGGCAACGAGCTTCAGCCGTTCCGGGAGTCGCCGGGCTTGACCCTGGCACTCGTCGTTCGCGCACCTGAGGGCACTCGGATCGTGGAAGTCGACGACGACGAGTCGGAGATCTCCTCGCTGACGCAGCAGGATGGCACCTCGCTGCTCGAAGACGCGCGGTGGAGCCCGTTTCCCGATGTCGCAGAGGACGGCAGCGCGGCGCTGACCGACGTGACGGTGGCACGCCGACCTGGTGCCGAAGCCACGTCTCTCCGTGCCCAAGGCGCGATTCGCGTGGTCGTCGCCGGCGAAGTGAAGAGCGCCCGCATCGAGGGCTTCTCGTCCGAGGTTGGCACCGAGTTCGATGCCGCGGGTGGCCACTTCAAGGTGCAGGCGGCCGGCGAAGATCCCGACTACGGCTCGCACCGCATTGTGCTCGAGACGAGTGCCGCCGTGGCCGACTCCATTCACGAGCTGCTCTTTCTCGATGCCGAGGGCGCCGAGGTCGAGACGTCCGGCCGCGGCTCCATGACCATGGGCAGCCGCACCCAGCTGGAGATCTACCTCGCGGAGCCCGTCCTCCCGGTAGGTCTCGAGATCCACTGGTTCGACGGTCTGGAAGCACTCGACGTGGCGTTCGATCTCCCGGTCACGCTGGCGCTCGGCGAGTGAACCATCGGCCGGAGCCCTCTTTCTGTCTCCATTCGCGGGTCTCTGGTCGTGTCGGCCGGCGGCTGCGCGTCCCACGTAAGACGAATCACGTACCCAACCATGACCTCTCCGAGGAGAAAACCATGATCGTTCGCATCGCACCCAGCCGCCTGCTCCTGGCCGGCGCGCTCCTGGCCCTTGTCGCTCTGCCTTTTCCCACGCAGGCTTCAGACTCTCCGGAAGCCGCCTTCGAAGGCGTGCGCAAGGCCGTGAAGGCCGGCGACTACGAGGCCATCGTCGACCTCGTGGCTCCCTCCGAGAGGGTGCTCATGGCCTTCTCGCTCGACATGGGCGTCGACATGGCGGTCAGCTTCTGGGAGGGCGACGAGGCCAAGGCCGCGCAGGAGACCTACGCGGCGCTCAAAGCCAAGCACAAGGTGGGAAGCGGCGAGGACGGGCCGGAGCTGGCGATCGACTCCGACACGACGCAGGAGGAGATCGACGCCCACATGATGCGCCGCGCCGAAGCCATGTTCGAAGGCGTCGATCTCAAGGCCTACATCTCGGGCCTGCTCGGCTTCTTCCTCCAGTCGCCGATGATGGAGGGGCAGGAGCTCTTCCCGTCGGTGGATCTCACCGACGTGCAGATCGACGGCGACCGGGCGTCCGCACAGGCGGGCGACGCGAAGATCGACTTCCTGCGTGAGGGCGGCCGCTGGTACCTGGCGTCTCCGTAAGGGAACGAGATGCGGGAATGGGGCCCGACGAGTTGCCTCGTCGAGGCAGCGTCCTCTCGTCGGCTCAGCTCGCGGAGTGGCGGGCGACTGAAGCCACGTGCCGGTGATCGGTGCCGCAGCATCCTCCGAGCACTCGCAGTGCAGGGAGGAGCTTCCGGAGCTTCGTGTGAAGTGCGCCGAACTCTTCGATGTCGCCAGCATCTAGCTCGGTGGCTTCGTCGAGCTCGGCGTGACTCATGCGTGAGGCGTTGGCGCGAACGCCGCCGATTCTCCCGAGCCAGCCGCCACCTTCCTCGAGAACATTCAGGAAGTGAGACGGGTGAGCGCAGTTCACCATGTAGTAGGCCGGCCCGGAGCCAGTTGCCGCATCGACGGTCTCGATGGCCTCTCGAAGCGAGACCTCGACGGGTAACCGTCCATCCGTCTCCACCGTGAACGAGATGGCAACAGGCATGTCATGGGCCTGGGCGGCCTTCGTGATCCCGATCGCTTCTTCCGGATAGGTCATCGTGAATGCGGTCACCATGTCGGCGCCGGCCCGCTCGAGCGAAGAGATCTGGGTCGCGTGATATGTGCAGGCCTCGGCGGAAGTCAGCCGATCTTGTGGCTGATAGCCGTCGTCCTGAGGGCCCAGGCAGCCACTGATCACCATCGGACAGTCCGGTTCGGAGAGGTCGTTTCGCAACTCGTACATCAGGCCCACTGCCTGGTCGTTCGCTCGGTCCAGGGCCATCTCGTCGTAGCCAAGGATCGCACCCCATCTGGAGCTCGCGCGCCAGGTCGGAGCCTCGAGAACCAACCCGAGGCCACGCGAGCGGGCGATCTCTGCGTATCCGGCGTAGTAGTGCCTGAGCCGTCGCATGCCCGTCTCGCTGTCCATGACCGTGAACGCGGCGAATTCAGGGAGGTCGATCCCGTCGTGGAACACGAGCGTCGTCTCCAGGCCTCCGTCCGTGAGGAACAGCCGTTCTCCCGACACATGCGGGAGCCGTTTGCGGTACATCGCCGATCTTGCTGGCGGCTGCGTGTCGGGTGGGGGTGCCATGACGGGTCCTCGTGATGTTTGCGGGCTGAGTCAGACTCCCTGCCTCTCCCACTCATGCGTCGGGCGAGCCAATTCCCGGAAGTGGCCTCTGTCCCTCCCCGCCGACGGCAGCTACCCCTCGTCGTCGAGCTTCTCGAGCGCCCGCTTCGGCGCGACCGAGCGGTAGCCGTCCTCGAGGAGGTCGGCGACGAGGTTCCAGTCGACGTCGCGGTCGACACGGATGCCCACCCAGCCCTTGTGGCCGACGTACTGGGGCCGGAAGAAGATCTCCGGGTCCATCTGGATGAGGCCCTCCTGCGCCTCCAGCGTCGCCTTGCACCAGATCGCCACCCGGCCGTCGCCGTGGTGGTTGTCCACGAAGTTGGCGAACGTCTTCTTGCCACCCCAGAAGGTGGGAGAACCGTGCGACAGACGCTCGTCGGTCTCCGGCCACGCAGCGATGATCTTGCGCATCTTCTCGAGCGGTTTGCGGGCGATGGCCATGGCGTTTCTCTCGTTGAATCAGGGGGTTGAGGCAGAGTCTCTCAGATCGCGCGCTCGAGGCTCGGTTTGACAGGGCCGGCAACCGTGGGTACTTTTTCCGCGCGATGAAGGTGAGAACCGCAGGCACGACCCGCCCCTTCGGGCCCCGGGAGTTTGGCTTCTTTAGCCACTCCATCGCCGCGCCCTGCCTGAGTTGATCCTCCAGACATCGACCGAACAGCAAAGGCGCGGCGACCCCGCGTCTTTTTTTGTGCCCAGACGACCGATCCGATCCGCCGGAGAACACCATGACCACCACTAATCTCGACGACGTCATGCAGCGCGCGCAGACCGCACTCGCAGCCTGCTCGAGCGCCGAGGAGCTCGAGACCTGGTACCGCGAGAACCTGGGTCGCAAGGGCGAAGTGCAGCTGCTCACCCGCAACATGGGCAGCCTCGAGCCCAACGAGCGTCCGGCGTACGGGCAGCGCGTGAACCAGATCAAGCAGGCGCTGCAGGCCGACTTCGAAGAGCGCTCGGGCGACGTGAAGCGCGCGCAGCTCGAGGCCAAGATCCACAGTGAAGGCCTCGACGTCACCCTGCCGGGCCGGCACGCGCCGCACGGCGGGCTGCACCCGTCGACGCTCGTGCTGCGCCGCATGCTCCGCATCTTCGGCGACATGGGCTTCCAGGTGTACCGCAGCGAAGACGTGGTCACCGACGAGCTCAACTTCGAGATGCTCAACATGCCACCCGAGCACCCTGCCCGCGACATGCAGGACACCTTCTATCTGGGTGACGAGTCCGTGGTGCTGCGCACGCACACCTCCGGGGGCCAGATTCTGGCGATGCGCGAATACCACCCGGAGCCGATCCGGGTCGTCCTGCCGGGCATGTGCTACCGCAACGAGCAGATCACGGCGCGCTCCGAGATTCAGTTCCACCAGATCGAAGGTCTGGCGGTGGGCCACAACATCACCTTCGCCGATCTCAAGGGCACCCTGACGGAGTTCGCGAAGCGCATGTTCGGAGAGGATCGTGTGACCCGATTCCGTGCCTCGTACTTCCCGTTCACGGAGCCGAGCGCCGAGATGGACGTGAGCTGCATGTTGTGTGACGGCAGCGGCTGCAAGCTGTGCAAGCAGAGCGGCTGGCTGGAGATCCTCGGCTGCGGCATGGTGCACCCGGTCGTCCTGCAGAACGGGGGCTACGACCCCGAGGAGTACACCGGCTTCGCCTTCGGCACGGGCCCGGAGCGCATCGGCATCCTGCAGTGGGGGATCGACGACATCCGCTACTTCTGGGGCAACGACCTTCGCTTCCTGGAGCAATTCCCCTCATGAGAGTTCCGATTTCCTGGCTTCGCGACTACGTCGACATCAACCTCTCGGCTGACGAACTGGCCGAGCTGGTGACCAACGCCGGCATGGAGGTGGAGAAGGTCCACCGCGTGGGTGTGGCGGGCGCCGACTTCGAGTGGCACCCGGAGCTCTGCCTGCTCGGCCACGTGCTGAAGGTGGAGCAGCACCCCGAGGCCGACCGCCTCGTGCTCGCCACCGTGGACTACGGCCCCGGGGAAGGCGAAGCGCCCCGCATCAAGCAGGTGGTGACGGGTGCGCCGAACCTCTTCCCCCACGTCGGCGACGAGACTCTGGCCGAGAAGGGCATCTACAGCCCGATCGTGCTCGAGGGTGCGACCTATCTCGACGCCTACAAGGACGGCAAACCCACCAAGCTCAAGGGCAAGAAGCTGCGCGGCATCTACAACGACGCCATGCTCTGCTCCGCGGTCGAGCTGGGCATCGGGGAAGACCACGACGGCATCATCCTCATCTCCCAGAGCGAGCACCCCACCGAGCTGGTCGCCGGGACCCCGCTCCGGGACG
This sequence comes from Candidatus Multivoraceae bacterium, assembly GCA_965223385.1. Taxonomy (GTDB): domain Bacteria; phylum Acidobacteriota; class Thermoanaerobaculia; order Multivoradales; family Multivoraceae; genus JBCCLJ01. Next base: position 1,369,006 of record CBDCWR010000007.1, read on the forward strand.
CGCTGGGCGACGAGATTCTCGACATCGACATCATCCCCAACATCGCGCGCTGCGCGTCCATGGTGGGCATCGCGCGCGAGGTGGCGGCGCTCACCCGGAGCACACTGCGTTTGCCGAGCTACGAGGTGAAGGCCGAGGGCGACTCGGTGGAAGGCCGGGTGCGGATCACCACCGACCATCCGGAGCTCAACCCGCGCTTCTGCGCGTTCCTCGTGGAGGGGGTCGAGCAGAAGCCGGCACCCTTCTGGATGCAGCACCGCCTGACGCTCGCCGGGCAGCGCCCGATCCACGTGGTCGTCGACATCTCGAACTACGTGATGCTCGAGATGGGGCAGCCCAACCACACGTTCGACTGGGACTTCCTGCGCCGCCGCGCCGACGAGTACGCCGGCGATGGGGTGGTGCACATCCACACGCGCTTGCCGGAGGCGGGCGAGAAGCTCACCACTCTCGACGGCACGGAGCACGAGCTCCCCGAGACCACGATCCTCGTGACGGACCCTTCGGGCAACCTCAGCCTGGGCGGCATCATGGGTGGTCTCGACAGTGAGATCCAGCCGGAGACCACGAACGTGCTGGTGGAGGCCGCGGCGTGGAACTTCATCAACATCCGGCAGTCGCAGCGCCAGCTCGGCGTGCACACCGAGGCCGGGTTCCGGTTCAGCCGGGGCGTCCACCCGAGCCAGGCGGAGCTGGGCGCGCGTCGTGCGGCCGAGCTGCTCCGTGAGCTTGCGGGAGGCACGGTCGCGGCCGGCATGATCGACACCTATCCGCAGCCCCCCAAGCCGGTGACCGTCGATCTCGACCCGGCCTATGTGCGGCGGCTGAGCGGTCTCGAGCTCGGGGCCTCGGAGATGGCAGAGCTCCTTCGCCGCCTCGAGTTCGAGGTGGAGGAGATCCCGCAGCCGAGCGATCTCGAGGCGCCGCGCTCGCCGCGGCACGGCCTCCAGCGACGGGAGGGGGAGCCGCACCTCCGGGTCACCGCACCCGATCACCGCATCGACATCGAAGGCAAGCACGATCTCCTCGAAGAGGTCTGCCGGATGCACGGCTACGAGAACATCCCGTCCACGGTGCTCGACGACGATCTCCCGCCGCAGCGCTCGAACCGCGCGTTCGAGATCGAGGAGGGCATCAAGGACATGTTGGTGTCGCTCGGCGTGCGCGAGGCCATCACGTATCGACTCACCACGCCGGAGGCCGAGGCCCTCCTGCTCGGGGAAGATGCGCAGCGCAAGTACGCGACCCTCACCAATCCGTCCACGCAGGAGCGGTCCTCCATGCGCCACAGCGTTCTGGCGTCGGTGCTCGAGATTGCCGTCTCCAACGCGCGCTTCGCAGAGCGTCTGGCCTTCTTCGAGCTGGGCCATCGCTATCTCCCCCAGGAGGGCGAGAAGCTGCCGCGGGAGATTCCGGAGCTCGCCCTGGTTCTGCACGGCCCGCGTGAAGGCCGGCACTTCTCGGCCGGCGAGGCTCCCGGGCTCGACTTCTTCGACCTGAAGGGGCTCGTGGAGAGCCTGTGCCAGAGCCTGCACCTCGACGTGACGTACGAGGCGGCGGAGGACGGCAGGTTCCGCCCAGGGCGCACCGCGCGCGTGCGCGTGCTGGAGACGCAGGGAGACGGCGCCGATCTCGGCCTGTTCGGCGAGCTGCACCCCCTGGCGGTCGAGCGCTACGGGCTCCCTTCGGACGAAGAGCGCCCGGTACTCGTTGCGTCTCTCGACCTGGCGGCGCTGGTCGAGGCTGTCCCACCACGCGTGACGGTCGCCCCGGTGCCGGTCTTCCCGGCGATCCGCGAGGACCTGGCTCTGGTGGTCGATGCCACGACCCCGGCGGGCCGCGTGCGCGACGCGTTGCTGCAGGCCGGCAAGCCGGTGCTGCGCGAGGCCGAGCTCTTCGACGTGTACGAAGGCGAGCACCTGCCGGAGGGCAAACTCTCCCTCGCCTACCACCTCACCTTCCAGGCGAACAAGACGCTCAACGACAAGGCCGTCGCCAAGCTGCGGACGAAGATCCTGAAGCAGGTCGAGCAGAACGTCGGGGCGAGCCTGCGCGAGTGACCCCACGCCCAACGGGGACCTGAGTACACTCGTCCGTGTCTTCCCGCGACCAGCTCGAGTCGGCTGTTCGGGTTCCTGCGGATCCTGCGGGCCCCCGACGCGCGGACACGGCTGCCGGCCGGTCGGAGCCGGAGCGTCCGGCGGAGGTCGATCGGCTGGAGACGGGCGCCGATGGCTTCGAGCGATCGGCCGCAGAGCTGGTCGAGCTCATGGTCGGCTACCAGGCGGGAGACGAGGCGTGCTTCGACCGCCTCTACGACCAACTGCAGGTACCGCTCAAGGGCTACCTGATCGCCCTGTCGAGGAACCGCGATCTTGCGGTGGACCTGCTCCAGGAGGTCTTTCTCCAGCTCCATCGCTCCCGCCGCACCTATCGACCCCCGGGCTCGGTCAAGGCGTGGGCGTTTGGTATCGCACGCAACGTGTATTTGATGGATCGGCGTCGCTCCGTGCGGAGGCGGGAGGACCCGCTCGACGACGACGCGCCGCCCGTGGTGTCTCTTCCTTCCCATGAGGGGCGCGTGGTCGCCAAGAGTACGCTGGAGGGTGCGCTCGCCGAGCTTCCCCTCGATCAGTCGGAGATTCTGTACCTCCGGCACCAGTGGGGTCTGTCGTTCGCGGAGATCGGAGGGATCTGCGGCGTGAGCGCCGGCGCGGTGCGGGTGCGGGCCCATCGCGCACTGAAGAAGCTCAGGGAGGCGATCGATGAGCGTCCCTGATCCCATCGCCACGCTCAAGGAGCAGCTTCGGCACGATCTCGAGCCCGTCCGTCCTCTCCGCTCGGAGTGGCTCTGTGTGGCAGCGTGCGTCGCGGTGGTCGGCGTCGCCTTTGGCGGGCTCTACGCCGCCTTCGGTCTGCGGGAGGACCGGGTAGAGCTGGGCGCCTTCTGGCTGTGGGGACCGTCGCTCCTGCAGCTGGCGCTGGCGCTGGTTGCGCTCGCGCTCGCGATGCGCGAGACCCTGCCGGGGCGTGCGACGAGTCAGGGCGCCGTGGGGGCGGCCGCGGCGGCCGGGCTCATGTGCCACGTGGCTTCGGTCTTTGGAGTCTCGGAGCGGAGCTCGTCGCTCGAGGGAAGCTGGGCGGCCGACCTGCGCGGCCTCGGCTTCGAGCTCTGCCTCGGCATACCCCTCGTGCTGCTCGCCATGTGGATCGCGCGGCGCGGCTTCACCGCACGCCCCGGACGCCTCGGGCTTCTCGTAGGGCTCGGCGCGGCGTTTGCGGCCGACTCGGTGTGGCGCCTCTTCTGCTCCATCTCGGACGTGGAGCACGTCTTCGTGTCGCATACGCTGGGGATTGCTCTCGTGGGTGGGGTGGGGTGGCTGCTCGCCTGGCGCTGGGAGCTGAGCCTGCGGAGACGGTCGTAGCGATGGCGGCGCGCGGGGCAAACGAAGCGGACGGATCCGACCTTGCCGCGCGAGATCGCCAGCTCGTGACTCCCGGCACTCGGAGTCGTCTCCGAGTGCGGGGTAAGCTGCGCGCATGGCCGAGACGCTCCGCTTGCACGTCGACGACGGGGTTGTCGTCGCCCTCTCCGACCTCGCGGCGGGTACCGCGCTCGCGGGCGAAGACGTCGTCCTTCGCGAGCCGGTCGCACGGGGCCACAAAGTGGCCACGCGGGCGGTGAGAGCCGGGGAGCTGGTGCGCAAGTTCGGGCAGGTGATCGGCGAAGCGACCTGCGACATCTCCGCCGGCGACTGGGTGCACACGCACAATGTCGCGGCGATCGCCCGGCCCGGCGAGACCGAGATCGGCACCGAGCTCCGCGAGCTCGCTCCGGGCGAGCGAGGGTACTCGTTCGAGGGCTTCGTGCGGGCGGACGGCAAGGTTGGAACGCGCAACTACGTCGGCATTCTGACGTCGGTGAACTGCTCGGCCACGGTGGCGAAGATGCTCGCCCAGAAGGCCGAGCGCGAGCTCCTGCCGCGCTATCCGGGCGTCGACGGCGTCGTTGCGCTCACACATGGCTCGGGCTGTGCCCTCCCGGCGCAGGGAGAGGCCCTGCCCACGCTCCGCCGCACGATCGGTGGCTACGCGCGGCACCCGAACTTCGCGGGAACGCTCCTCATCGGCCTGGGGTGCGAAGGCAACCAGATCGATCCCCTTCTCGACGATCAGGGGCTCGCCGCGTCCGACACGCTGCACCACTTCACCATTCAGGACGTCGGTGGCACGCGCGCCTCCGTTCGGCGCGGGATGGAGCAGGTCGAGGGCCTGCTGGAGATCGCGTCGAAAGCGCAGCGCGAGACGGTGTCGGCGGAGCACCTCGTGCTGGGTCTGCAGTGCGGCGGGTCGGACGCCTTCAGTGCGCTCACGGCCAACCCCGCCCTCGGCGCGGCGTCCGACCAGCTCGTGGCTGCAGGCGGAGCCGTGGTGCTGGCCGAAACTCCCGAGATCTGGGGTGCGGAGCATCTCCTGCTGCGCCGGGCCCGGTCGAAGGAGGTGGCCGACAAGCTCGTGCGCAGGCTCGAGTGGTGGCAGGACTACGTGGCCCAGTCGGGCGGCGAGCTCGACAACAACCCGTCACCCGGCAACAAAGAGGGCGGGTTGACCACGATTCTCGAGAAGTCGCTCGGAGCCGTCGCCAAGGGTGGCAGCACGCCGCTCGAAGACTTCCTGCTCTACGCCGAGCCGCTCGAGACGAAAGGCCTCGCGTTCATGGACTCGCCGGGCTACGACCCGTGCTCTGCCACGGGCCAGATTGCGAGCGGCTCGACCGTGGTCTGCTTCACGACCGGCCGCGGCTCCGTGTCGGGCTTCAAGCCGGCTCCCTGCCTCAAGCTGGCCACCAACTCCCAGATGTACGCCCACATGGAGGAGGACATGGACCTCGACTGCGGTCCGGTGCTCGACGGCGTGAGCGTCGAGGAGATGGGGCAGCACATCCTCGACCTCGTGCTCGCCACCGCGTCGGGGCAGGAGACCGCCAGCGAGGAGCTCGGCTTCGGCGAGGCGGAGTTCGTGCCCTGGCAGCCGGGCGCGGTCCTCTGACGGCGATCGACTCCGCGCGGCTCAGGAGCCCTCGCGGCTCAGCGCCACGGCGGCCTGGATCAGGCCGAGGTGCGAGTAGGCCTGCGGGTGATTGCCGAGCATCAGGCTGGTGCCGGGGTCGTACTGCTCGCTCAGGAGGCCAGTGGGCCCGGCGAGCGCGCAGTAGCTCTTGAAGAGGCCACGGGCGTCACCGAAGCGGCCCATCTGGACGTACGCGAGGATCAGCCAGGCGGTGCAGAGGAGGAAACCGCCCTCCTCGCCGGGCAGGCCGTCGTCGAGCCGGTAGCGGTACACGATCGGACCGCGACACAGGTCGCGCTCGATCGCCGCGACGGTGGAAACGAAGCGAGGGTCGTCGGCGGGCAGCAGGCCCGAGAGGCCGATCCAGAGAGCGGCGGCGTCGAGCTCGAGGTCGCCGTAGGCGATCGTGAAGGCCTGAGCCTCTTCGTTCCAGCCCCGCTCCAGGATGTCCTGCGCGATGCTCTCCCGCAGCGGCCCCCACGCGTCGTCTGGGCAGTGTCCGGAGAGCGAAGCGACCGTCAGTGCAGCGTCGACCGCCTGCCAGCACATGACCTTCGAGTACACGTGGTGACGCTGCGGACGCCGCTCCTCCCAGATGCCGTGGTCGGGGTCCTGCCAGCGGCGCGACACGGCTTCGACCATGCCGCACACGAGCTGCCACTCGTCGGCTGTGACGTCGTGCCCGGCTTCGGCCAGGCGACGTACGAGGGCGACGATCGGGCCGAAGACGTCGAGCTGCACCTGCTGGTCGGCCGCATTGCCGATGCGCACCGGGCGGCTCCCGAGGTAGCCGTGTAGCGTCGGCAGAACGGCCTCCGGGAGGAACTCGTCTCCCGCCACCGCGTAGAGAGGCCGGAGCTGCTCGGGCTCGGCGACGTGATCGAGCCGGTCCATGATCCAGCGCAGGAGCGCTCGGGCTTCTCCGAGACTCCCCAGCTCCACGAGTGCCGTCGCGGAGAGCGCTGCGTCGCGCGGCCAGCAGTAGCGGTAGTCCCAGTTCCGCACGCCCCCCGGCACCTCGGGCAGGCTGGTCGTCGCGGCCGCAAGCAGCGCTCCGGTGGGCTGGTGGCACAGCGCCTTGATCGCGAGCGCGCTGCGGAGACAGGCCTCCGTTTCGACGGCCGGGAGGCGGAGACCTTCAGACCAGTCGCGCCAGAGCCGCTCCGTGGCCGCTCGGCGCTCGTCGTCCGACTCGAGCTCGAGCTCGTGGGCCTCGAAGGCGAGCTCGAGAGTCACGCGGCCTTTCCCCCGGACCGTGGCGCGCGCGGTCTGGTGCGGCCCGTCGTCCTCGAGCACCCATGTCACCACCGGGCCTTCTGTGCGCACGAGCAGCTGGACGTCCTGGCTGGTGCCGGTGACGCGGAGACCGTCGGCGGTGATCTCGATGCGGGTCGGCGCGCGACCGTAGTCGAGCCGCGGCGCAAACTCGACCACGGCGTCGAGGTCACCTTCGAGCATGCGCAGCAGGCTGGAGTGCCCAGCGGGCTGATCGGCGCGCGAGGCGTCCAGAAAGTCGAGGAGGGTCATTCCCGCCCAGCGGGTCTCGAGCAGGTGGGTCGCGCGCAGGTAGCGCTGCGTGAGCGGCTCCCCGCCACTCTTCGGGCGTACGGCCCAGAAGCCCGAGTGCGGCCCGCCAACCAGCTCGGCGAACGCAGCGGGAGAGTCGGGCCTGGGGTGGCACAGCCAGTTGATGCGCGCATCGGGGGTGACGAGCGCCACCGTGCGCAGATCGCTGAGGAGTGAGTGCTGCTCGATGCGTGGAGCGCCTGCCCCCTGCAGCCACGCCCGGCGTAGCTCGAGGAGCAGCGCGAGGATCTTCGCCACGTCTTCGGTGGTTCCGGTGCGGAGCTCCGCGGCCGTGTCCCCGTCGCCCACCTTCACCCCCAGGTCGGGCCCGCCGAGCCTGGCAAACGCGTCTTCGTCGGTGACGTCGTCGCCCATGAAAAGCACGGCGTCGGCGGCAACCTGGCGGCGGAGCGTGTCGAGGGCTGTCCCTTTGTCGGTCTCGACGACCGCAAGCTCGACCACCATCTTGCCGTGCTTGACCGAAACGCCGGAGAGCGCGGCCGGGCCGGAGAGGACGTCCTCCACCGCGGCGTCGACGTTGGCCGGGTCGGCGTTGCGGTAGTGGAAGGCCGCGCTGGCGGGCTTCTTCTCCACCTGGAAGCCGGGGTCGCGCGCGGCGATCTCGGTGAGCCTGCGGGTGACCATCTCGCGCAGCGCGACGATCTCCGGCCCGAGCTCGCGGGCAAAGCCGGCGTCGAACTCCGAGCCGTGACTCCCCACGAGGTGGATCTCGGACGGCAGCCGGCTCAGGGCCGCGAGGTCGCGCAGCGAGCGCCCGGACACCACCGCGACGTGTGTGTCGGGGAGGGCCGCCAGAGCGCGCAGAGCCGCCACCGACTCGCGCTCGGGATAGGCGAGCTCGGGGTCGCTGACGATCGGCGACAGCGTGCCGTCGTAGTCGCAGGCGACGAGGAGGGTGGGGGTCCGAGCCAGCTCGCGGAGCCGGCCGTTCAGGTCGTCTTCGGCCACCCGTCAGCCTCCGAGCTCGTCGATGAAGTCGTTGGCCCAGGCGAGGGCGTTGTGCGTGCAGACGGTGTCGCGCATCGGCTCCATGCGGCGCCGCTGCTCCTCCGCGCTCATGAAGACCGCCAGCTCGATGGCATCTTTGAGCCCTTCGGTGTCGTATGGGTTCACGAGCACCGCCTCCTGCAGCTCGTGGGCTGCGCCCGCGAACTCGCTGAGCACCAAGGCCCCCGAGTGGTCGTGCCGCGTCGCCACGTACTCCTTTGCCACCAGGTTCATGCCGTCGCGAAACGGCGTCACGAGCATGACGTCGGCGAGGCGGTACAGCGCCGTGAGCTCGCGGAAGTCGTGGCTGCGGTGGAGGTAGTGGATCGCCGGCCGCTCCATGGTGCCGAAGTTGCCGTTGATCTCGCCGACCGTGCGCTCCACGGCGCTGCGGATCTCGCTGTAGCCGTTCACGTTCGAGCGGCTCGGCTCGGCCACCTGGATCAGCACGGCGTGCTCGGCCGAGATGCGGTCCTCGTCGAGCAGTTCGCCAAAAGCCTGCAGCCGGCGCTCGATGCCTTTTGTGTAGTCGAGGCGGTCGACCCCGAGCAGAACGGTCTTGGGCTCGTGCAGCATGTTGCGCAGGCGCCTGACCTCGTCTTCGGTCTCCTCGAGCAGCGCGGCATCGCCGAAGCGGGTGTGGTCGATGCCGATCGGGCAGGTGCGCGTGGCGATGGAGCGGCCCTCGAAGTGGATGATCTCGCCGTCGACGGTGAGGTCGTCCGACGCGACGACCCGCGGCACGATGTGGCGGAAGTTGTGGGCCATCACCTCGGTCTGGAAGCCGAGCAGGTCGGCGCCGAGGAGGGAGCGCACGATGGGCGTGCGCCACGGCAGTCGGAGGAAGATCTCGCGCGCCGGGAAGGGGATGTGCAGAAAGAAGCCGATCCGGAGATCGGGCCGCTCGTCGCGCAGCATGCCCGGCACGAGCTGCAGCTGGTAGTCGTGCACCCAGACGAGCGCACCCTCTTCCGCCTGGGCGGCGGTGGCATCCGCGAAGCGCCGGTTCACGGTGACGTAGTCGTCCCACCAGGTCCGGTGATACTCGGAGACCGCGATCGCGTCGTGGTAGAGCGGCCAGAGCGTGGCGTTGCTGAAGCCCTCGTAGTACTGCTGTACCTCCGCGCGACTCAGCGCCACCGGGTGGAGCCGGAGGCCGTCGTGCTCGAACGGCTGAGGAACTTCGCCGGTGGCACCTGCCCAGCCGATCCAGACGGCATTCCGGCTGTTGGCCATGACGGGAGCCAGTGCGCTCACGAGCCCACCCGGGCTCGTTACCCAACGGCGCTCGTTCCGGGCCGTGACCCGGCGCACGGGCAGGCGGTTGGCGACCACGAGGAGTTGGCGGGAGCGAGCCATCGCGGCTCCGAGCCTAGTTCACCCGCCCTGGACTGCGTAGTGGACCGTGCGTCACGCCGTCACGCCGCTGAAAGCAGTGACCTCGGTCTCTGTCGCGGTGGCGCCCCTGGTCGACCGGGATCCGCGGCGTTCGGCCCTCTATTCGGCGCGAAGCAGGGAGTTGGGGTCGCTGCGCATCGCGGAGCGCGCGGGGATCATGGCGGCGAGGGTGCCCACGGCAAGCAGAATCACGCCCGCCGCGATCAGGGTCTGCGCGTCGGTCGCAGCCACGTCGAACAGCAGGCTCTGCAGCAGCCTCCCCGCGGAGACGGCCACCGCCCCGCCGAGCACCAGGCCCACGAGCACGAGCACGGTGCCTTCGCCCAGTACCCGCCGCAGCAGTGAGCCGGGCTCGGCACCGACCGCGGCGCGGATGGCGAGCTCGCGGCGCCGCGCGTTCACGCTCCACATGAGCATGGCGCCGACGCCGACGGTGGCGATGAGAAGCGCCAGGGCCGCGAAGGAACCGAAGAGGAGGGCGTTGAGCCGCTGCGGCGCGATGCTCTCGTTGCGCGTCTCTTCGAGGGTGCGCATGTGCTCGAGGGGGCGCTCCGGGTCGAGGCTCCGCAGCCGCTCAAGCACGCTTCCGGCGACCTGGTACGGGTCGTTCTCGGTGCGCACGAGCAGCGTGCTCGGGGCAAACGACTGTCCTTCCGGCAGGAACAGCGTGTGCTCGGGATCGCGATCGAGGCCCGTGGCGCGGACGTTGGCGGCGACTCCGATGATCGTCAGCCAGTCGGAGGCACCGCCGAAGAAGCCGCCGAAGTCGTACGTGATGCGCCGGCCCACGGGATCGTCGTTGCCGAAGTAGTGCTCGGCGGCCACCTGGTTGAGGATGGCGACCCGCAGACTGTCGTCGCGGTCCTGGTCGGTGAACTCGCGCCCGCGCACCATGCGCACACCGAGCGTTTCGAAGTAGCCCGGCGTCACCGTTTCGAACAGCGTCGGCTGCGCCCGCGCCTCGTCCCCTTCGCCGCGCCCCTCCACCTGCACGGTGAGCGGTCGGGCGCGACTCGTTCCGAGGGGCGTCGACCCGGTCATGGCCGCACCCTCGACGCCGGGCAGGGCGCCGACGTCCTCCACGGCCTCGCGGGTGAAGCGTCGCAGCTCCTCGCGCGGCACGCGGGAGAACTTGGGTGCCTCCACCGACAGCACCTGCTCCAGCTCGAAGCCGGGGTCGATCGCGTAGAGGTTGTAGAGCGTGCGGCCGAGCTGGATGGAGCCGAAGAGAAGCAGGAACGACACGGCGAGCTGGCTGACGACGAGCAGTCGCTGCAGCCGTGAGCGACCGGCGGAGCCGGCGCTGCGCGGCCCGCCCGCCGACAGGTTCTCTGCGAGCTTCTTCATGGGGGCGATCCCTGGGAGCAGGGCAAACGCGGCGGCGCTGGCGGTGGCCACCAGGAGCGTGGCGGCGAGCACCCGCACGTCGAGTGCCACCTCGGCAGACCGTGTGGTGAGGGTGGCGGCGTAGGCGCGCAGGACCCGGAGGAGTGCGAAAGCGATGCCGACCCCGAGCACGGCGCCCGCGAGCGCGAGCCACAGGTTGTCGAGGAAAAACGAGGTGCGCAGCGTTCCCGGAGTTCCGCCCAGAGCCGCGCGCACCGATGTCTCGCGGCTACGCCGCAGCGCGCGCACGAGCGTCAGGTTGGCCACGTTGGCGCAGGCGATCAGAAGGACGAGAAGGGAGCCGGCGAACGTGGCGTACAGAACCGGCCGCGCCTGCTGGGTGAGCTGCTCCTTCCACGGCACCACCACCGTCTGAAGCCCCAGGTCTTCCGGGTAGTCCTCGGGGTGCTCGCGGTGGAGGCTCGTCGCAATGCGGCTGAGATCCGCCTGCGCCTGCTCGACCGTCGTGCCCTCCCGCAGGCGCGCGAACACCGTGGTCATGCGATGGTTGCGGTCGTCCTGCATCGTCGCCGACTTGTAGTGGTCGTTGCTCGCGTAGTTCGCGTAGAAGTCCTGCTTGCGGTCCTCCGCGGCGTAGTGTGCTCCCGGAGCCAGCACGCCCACGATCTCGGCGGACACCGAGGTGAGGTCGAGCATCTGGCCGACGATGTCGGGCTCGGCGCCGAGCGACTCCTGCCAGTACTCGTAGGTGACCACCGCCACGGGCGCCGCGTTGCGGTCCTCGTCGGCTTCGAGGAAGAGGCGGCCCGAGTAGGGCTTCATGCCGAGCACCTCGAAGAAGTTCGCCGTGACCAGGCCGGCCGTGGCGCGGTGCGGGTCGCCGCGGTCGAGCACGTTGAACGTCCAGTCTCCGAACTCGACGACCTCTTCGAGCGAGGTCGACTGCTGGCGGTAGTCCTCGATCTCGATGAACGAGAAGTTGACGTCGTCCTGGCCCTGCAGCGTGGCGGGCTGCTTCACGGCGACCAGGCGGTCCGCGTGCGGGTAGGGCAGCGGCTGCAGCAGGATGCCCGACACGAGAGAGAAGATCGCGGTGTTGGCGCCGATCCCCAGACCGAGGGTCAAGATGAATGCGAAGGCGTAGCCGGGCTCCCGGCGCAGGGTGCGGAAGAGACTCATGGGTTCCTCGATGGACAGTCCGTGGTCACTCTACTCACGCCTTCCGTGAGGCCGCGGCTGCTGGCGCTCCGTGTGGGACGAACGGCGGGCTTCACGCTGGGAGCGGGCGTTTGCCCGGGAGCGGCTAGTCGCGGACGCGTCCGGCGACGCGGTCTTCGTGTCGCTGGCGGCGTCGCTCTCCCCCCTGCTGGGCCAGCCAGGCACGGTTGGAGTCGTCCACCCGCAGGTAGCTCGCGCGCCAGTCGTCGTCGGGCCAGCTGAAGGGCGTCTTCACGGTGGTCTGCGGGAAGCGGGCGCTTTCGAGCACCTCGAGTGCCAGCTCGACGGTGGCGCGCTGCATCGCCGCGTCGTAGGGCCGGCCGACGGGGTTCCCGAGCGGGAAGTCGTTGAACACGAACCTCGGGACACCGCAGTACTCGACGATGTCGCGGGCGGAGCCGAGGATCACCGTGGGGATGCCGTTCTCTTCCAGGTGTCTCGCAGTCAGACTCACGGTCTGATGGCAGACGGGTCACAAAGGCACGAGCAGGGCGACGTCGACCTCGTCCTCCTGGCACCGGCGGAGCACTTCGGGTGCATCCGACTCCAGCGTGCGGCGCTGGCTGTACTCGGTGGGTACACCGTGCATGCGCGGGCTCAGGGAGCCGAGACGGCCCTCGGCCACGAGCGTCTGCAGAATCTCGATCGGGAAGTACGAGCCGAGGTCGTTCGTGTGCGTGGCCTCTTTGTGCCAGCTGAGGTCGTCCGTGTAGAAGCCGGTCGGTGGATCCTCGGTGCGCACCGAGTGGACGCGCCGATTGGGGCGCCGATCGCCCGGCTGCCAGCCTTCGGGCGAGAGCTCGTTCGCCGTGGTGATGAGGACGAGGCGCGACGCGGACAGGGGCTCGTGCAGCTCCTGAAACGGTGCGGTCTCGTGCTTGGCCCACCGGTAGGGGCGCTCGAAGCCCTGCGCGGCGTAGTAGTCGCGCGTGCGCTCCATGTACTGGACGACGTCTCGTTCGCTCATGATCCGCCGACGATACCGCAGCGCCGCGTGGAGAGCAGACGAAAGAAGCGCAGAGCCCGGAGGCCCTGCGCTTCAGGGTGGGTCCCACGGTGTGTGTCCCCTTGGAGATCCACGAGGCCTCGTGCCCTGACCTCGGAACCCATGGCGAGGGGGCCATCGTCCCGAGGCGGGGAGCCCGCAGTGGGGGCGTGGAACCCGTGTCGTGTGGGCTCTCGGTGAGTGACGGCGCAGACTCGCAGCGGCGTCAGACCGAGAGCGCGGAACTGTCAGGCGGACTCATCTTCGAACCTCCTGTGCAGTGACAGCCCCATGGTGGACTGCCGGGAACCGGTCGTCAAGCGTCCAACCGGTTGGTCGAACGAGCCGCTTCCGAAGCTCAGGTGTCGTCACCCCAGAGCTGCTTCAGGCGACGATCCCGGCCACAGCCGAACCGGTACTGCTTGTAGTGCAGCGGGTTCTTCTCGTAGAAGTTCTGGTGGTACTCCTCGGCGGCCCAGAAGTCGGTCAGCTCGGTGATCTCGGTGACGGTCGGCTTCGGGAACCGGCCCGACGCATCGATCGCCTCTTTGCTCGCGAGCGCTGCGGCCTTCTGTTCTTCGTCGTGGAAGAAGACGCCAGGTCGGTACTGCTTGCCGCGGTCACAGAACTGGCCGCTCGCCGACAGCGGATCGTGGTTGCGCCAGAAGACGTGGAGCAGCTCCTCGTAGGAGACCTTCTCCGGGTCGTAGGTCACCTGCACGGCCTCGGTGTGGCCGGTGCGGCCGTACGCGACGTCCTTGTAGGCCGGGCTCTGCTCGGGGCCGCCGGTGTAACCGGAGATGGTCGAGACGACACCGTCGATCTTGTCGAACGGCGGCTCCATGCACCAGAAACAGCCGCCGGCGAAGGTGGCCTGTGCGAGACCCTCCGCAGGCGGGGCCGTCTTCTGCGTGGGCTCTTCCATGGCGGCGGTCGCCTGCGGGCCCGCGACGGACCAGCCGAGCGCGACCAGGGCCGCGGCGGCGAGCACGAGTGTGGTCTTTGTGAGAGGTTTCATCGGTTCTCCTCGAGTCGTTGGCCCTTGCGCTACTGGCGCAGGGCCGGGAGCTCTTCGCCCTCGGCGACGAAGCGGAGCGCGATGCCATTGTTGCAGTATCTCTTGCCGGTCGGGCGCGGGCCGTCATTGAAGACATGCCCCTGGTGGCCGCCGCAGCGGGCACAGTGGTATTCGGTGCGTGGGAGCACGAGCTTGAAGTCGCGCTTCGTGCCGACAGCGCCGTCGAGCGGCTCCCAGAAGCTCGGCCAGCCGGTGCCGCTGTCGTACTTCGTCTTCGAGGAGAAGAGCGGCAGGAAGCACGCGGCACATACGAAGGTGCCGGCGCGCTTCTCGTCGTTCAGCGGGCTGGAGAACGGGCGCTCGGTGCCCTCCCGGAAGAGCACGTAGTACGCGTCGCGGTCGAGGATCTCCTTCCACTCCTTGGCGGACTTCTCGAGGGGCACGATCGTGCCGGTATCGGACAACTTCATCGCACGCAGCGGTCCACGCGCCACGGCCAGCGCGGTGGTGCCGAGGCCAAGAGCGGCCGCGTGGGTGAGGAACGTTCTACGGTTCATGTTCATCTCCTTCGCCCTGATGTACGGCGCCCTGAGGCGAGCGGTTTTGACGCAGCCTCCGCGTGGGCCCGCAATGCGCGAGAATGCTCCAACGACGACCTCGGAGAACGCGATGGAGCGAACGATGCCTCGACACGGGAAGCAGAAGAGGAGGAGTGGGGTGGCGTTCGTCTTCTTCGCTCTGACGACCTGGTGCACGAGTGTCTCCGGGCAGCTTCTCGACACGGTCGGCAGTATCGAAGGGCGACCGAACCCGGAGCGGGTCCAGGCGGCCGCGAGGTTCCTCGTGGAGAGTGGCCTGAAGCCGGAGCTGCAGGAGTTCGAGGTCGAGGTCCAGGGCGAGGCGCTCGCGGGCGCCAACGTGCTCGTGCGGATGTTGGGCTCTGCCGAGCGACCGGCCCTCGTGATCGGTGCGCACATCGACGCCGCTCCGCTCCGCCAGGGAGGGCTGAGCCGGGGCGCGATCGACAACGCCGCAGGCTCCGCCGTGGTGCTGCACCTCGCTCGACGCCTCGCAGAGTCCAACCTCGAGCACCCTTTGGTGTTTGTTCTGTTCGACCTGGAGGAGCGGCGATTCCTCGGCTCGCGGCACTTTCTGGAGCAGGCCCAGCCGGGGGCGTTCGCAGCGATGGTGAATGTCGACATCGTCACGAACGGCGAGCTCGTGGCCTTTGGGCCGAAGGCGGGGGCCGCCGAGCCGCGGATGTACGCGCTGGCGCAGCGCGTCTGCGCGAGCACGGAGACGCACTGCATGGACTTCCCGAACTACCCGCCGAGCGACGACCGCACGTTCCAGGCGGCCGGTATCGCCAACATCTCGTTCGCGGCTCTGCCCGAAGTGCAGGCCCACCAGCTGTGGCTCCGGCTGAACGGCGGCCAGGGCTCCGGGCTCGAAGAGGGTTTCCTGCCCGACGTGGCGAAGCGCATCCACACGGCGGGCGACGTCATCGACCAGGTCTCCGAAGAGGCGCTCGAGACGCTGACCTCCTACCTGGAGGCCTACGTCGTCGCGCTCGACCGCGTCGCGGCGAGCTGGTGAGGAGAACGCCGTGAACGATCAAGCACTCGAGTTCCACTTCGACTACATCTCCCACAACGCCTACATCGCCTGGACGCAGCTGCCCCGGCTCGAGCAGGAGTACGGCGTGCAGGTTGTTCCCGTCCCGGTGCTGTTTGCGGGGCTGCTGAACGCGCACGATCAGCTGGGGCCGGCCGAGGTGAGGCCGAAGGCGAAGTGGATGGGCCGCAACGTCATGCGCAAGGCGATCCTCCTGGGCGTGGAGCTCAGCCCGCCGCTGCACCACCCGTTCAATCCGCTCCTCGCGTTGCGCGCGTCGTCGCTCGAGCCGGAGACCGACCGCGGGCGCCGTCTCATCGACGGTCTGTTCCGCGCGGTGTGGGTCGACCGCCAGCACGTGAGCGATCCGGAGACCGTGGCGCGCGTGGCGGGGGCCGCGGGCTTCGACGCCGAGGAGGTGCTCGAGCGGTGTGCGCAGAGCGAGGTGAAGGCTGCGCTGCGCCAGCAGACCGACGACGCGATCGCCGCAGGGGTCTTCGGGGTGCCGTCGATGATCTACCGGGGCGAGGTCTTCTTCGGCTACGACGACTTCCCCTATCTCGAGATGGTGCTCGCGGGGAACGACCCGCTCGACGAGGCGACCCTGGAGCGCTGGAGCGCGGCCTCCATCACTCCCACGGCGCAGCGCCGTCGGCCGCCGCGCTGAGGCGGAGCCGAGAGCGGATTGACGGCGAGCTGCCGCAGGGGAGACAGTAGGGCCACCCCACGCGGACCGCGCACCGACACGCGGTGCCGCACCATCCATCACGAGCCCGGATCGCGTGCTCTCCCGAGCACTCCGCGATGCCTCTGCGCGCCCGGGAGACGAGGAGGCCACACATGCGCCTGAGACAGATCGCCCTGGTAGCCCGAGACCTCGCCGAGACCGAGACGCGGCTCGAGAACGTTCTGGGTCTCGCGACCGGCTACCACGACCCCGGCATCATCCGGTTTGGCCTCGACAACTGGGTGGCCGCCGTCGGCGACACCTTCCTGGAAGTGGTCTCCCCGGTGCAGGAGGACACGACGGCCGGGCGCTACCTCGAGCGCCGGGGTGGCGACGGTGGCTACATGGTCATCCTCCAGGTGGCCGACCTCGACACGGCCCGCGAGCGACTGGAGGCGGCCGGGGCGCGCATCGTGCACGACGCCAGTGGCAGAGACGCGGCGGGCGCGACGACCGACGGCCTTCACGTGCATCCCCGTGACTGCGGGGGCGCGATCCTGTCGCTCGATGTCTCGGACCCCGTCGATGCCTGGGTCTGGGCCGGCGACGGGTGGCAGGACAAGCAGACCGAGTTCCTGGACCAGATCGTCGGAGTGGAGCTCCAGAGTGCGACCCCGGAGGTGATGGCGACCCGTTGGACAGAGCTCCTCGGCGTGCCGAACCATGCCGGCGAGACGCCCGACGGCAGACCCTGCTGGACGATCGACTTCGACGCGGACGCCGAGCCGATCGGCAATCGGAGTGTGTCTCGTGGCGTCGTGCGCTTCGTCGAAGGCACGGACGGTCGCGGGGATGGGGTCTGCGCCTTCGACGTTCGCGTCCGCGACGCCGACGCGCTCGCTGCCCGAGCGGAAGACGCCGGCATCGAGCTCGAGCCGTGCAAGCGTGGGTCGTTCACCGACCAGTCGGGCGTGCGCGTCTTCTTTCGCTGAGCGGCACTTCCGCTTCGCTCCGCGCGGGCCGCGCGGCGGACCGAGAGGGACAAAGCGCAGGAACGGCTCCGCAACCCGGGCGTTTCGCCTCCGTAGATAGAGGCGAAACCCGGCGCGGGCTTCGTGGGCACGGACCTCCCCCTGAACGCGCGCCTCTCATCAGGAGAGAAGCTCATGAAGTTGTCCGTGCTCGCGCGCTGTGCGTTCTCGTTGGTTGTTCTCGGAGCACTCTGTGCTCTTCCCGCCGCGGCACAGTTCGACCTGGGCGGCGACCTGCCCCAAGAGGCGAAAAAGGGGATCGAGGCCGCCATGCTGCGCCTCGAGAGCCAGGGCGCCATGACCACCCGCGCGGGCCTCGCCGAGACCGTCGGCCAGGAGAAGGTCGATCGCTTCGTGGAGAACGCGGTGGTCAAGCTGGTGCTCGCGCCCGACGGCTCCTACGAGGTGATGACCAAGCCGGGCGGCGATCTCGTCTCCTTCAACCTGGGCAAGCAGAAGGTGCAGACGCAGGGTGATGCCTCCGAGCACCAGCAGTGGATGGTGAAGGAGGGCGCGTTCGACGTGCCGAAGCGCCAGGCCAAGGTGAAGCTCAACATGAAGGCCGGCGCCCGCGAGGTCACGGTCGACTGCTTCAACCGCTATCGCAAGAGCAAGGAGCCGGTCACCTTCTACGTCGGCCCTCTCAACGGGCTCTTCTGCATGGGGATGACAGACGGCGAGCAGGCCGGCTCGAGCTGAGGCGCCCGGAACCCGGTCACTTGGAGGTGGCTGGGAATCCTCGCAGGTCATGCGTGCTGACCCGCTCCGCAGAGTGCGTTGCCCAATGCTCATTCGGCCGAAGCGTTCGGTCTGTGAAGCTCGTTGCACCGCAGGGACCTTCGGGTTTGCAAGCGCGAGCTTCTCGTTGACTTCGTGGTCCCTTCAAGTCTCTGCACTGCCGCACGGCTCCTGCAGTGCGGCCGCTCCAGTCAAGCGTTACCATCCAGCGCGTGGCTGAACTACATCTTCAGAGGCTGAAGTCATCTCTCCTTGTTGCCTACAAGGATCGAATCGACATGAGTGACTATGTCGGTCGCGCTAGCAGGGACATTGAGGCTGCCTTACTCTCGCGAGCGTTGGCGGCCCATGCCATCAGATCCCTTGAGGGGTCCTCCTTGGACCAGGCGGCTCATGCAGTGGTTGACCAGTTCGACGATCAGGGTATCGACGGCTGCTACTTCAACGAAGCCGAGAAGCGTCTGCTCCTTTGTCAATCCAAGTGGAGCTCCGCAGGCAACCGTTCGATCGATCTCGCATCTGTCCACAAGTTCTTGGGTGGGGTCGACAAGCTGGTCTCGCTGAGGCTTGAGGGGTTCGGCGAAAAGACGCTCGCGATGAAAGAACGCCTTGAGGCCGCCCTTGTGGATTCGGAGGTGATGATTCGGCTGGCCCTCACTCACTCGGGCGACTGCTCCCTTGGTGATCCTACGACGACAGAGCTAGGGGCGTTCTTGGATCGGCACAATACGCCGGAACCACTGTTTGAGCTTGAAGTCCTAGACCAAGGTCGCAACTACGCCTTCCTGCTGGAGAGCTCGCAGGGAGTGCCAATCGACTTGGAGGTCACACTCCAAGACTGGGGCCAGATAACTGAGCCCTACATTGGCTTCTATGGCCGAGCTAACGTAGCGGACATAGCACTGTGGTGGCAGGAGTACGGTCCTCGGTTGTTCGCCGAGAACATCCGCGACTTTCGTGGACGCACGGATGTCAATTCTGTAATTGCGAGTAGTCTGGCATCTGAGCCGCATCACTTCTGGTACTTCAACAACGGGATTACGCTGCTCTGCGAGTCCGTACGCAGGAAGCCTCTGGGCGCGACGAGTCGAAAGCTCGGGCAGTTTGACTGTTCACGTGCCTCGATCGCGAACGGTGCCCAGACGGTTGGCCAGATTGGCAACTCACTGGCCGAAGGAGCCCTGGTCGACGGACTCGAAGAGGCTCAGGTGCTGATTCGGCTGATCTCACTCGAAGGGTGTCCGAGCGGATTCGGTAAGCGAGTGACTCGCGCTACCAACACTCAGAACCGTGTAGAGGGTAGAGACTTCGCGGCTCTAGACGAGAATCAGAAGCGCCTCGCTCAAGAGTTGAGCTTGGAAGACTACAGCTACTCCTATCGGACTGGCTTGTCGCTCGCTCCGAACGAGCGGGCCTGCGACGTGACAGACGCTGCCATTGCCTTGGCCTGTGCCCAAGAGGATGTGGCACTTGCCGTTCAAGTAAAGAGAGAGGTAGGTCGGATCTTCTCTGACTTGGAGTCCGCTCCATACTTGACTGTGTTTCCGGCAACGCTTGAGGCGCGAAAGCTGAGGAACGCCGTTCGGATTATGAGATCTGTGGATTCTCGCCTTGAAACCGAGGCGTCCCGCTCCGGGGGCTTCGCGAAGCTCGTTGCTACCCACGGCAATCGGTTCATTCTGCACCTAGTATTCAAGAACAAGGCACTTCGTGGTTGGGAGCTCTCCGACCCCGGTGATACTGATGTCGAGGCAAGAGCAGCGAAGATGGCCTTGGAGACATTCGAGAAACTCAAGACCTACTTTGCGAAAGTCGAACCGTCGGTGTATCCGCAACCGCTCTTCAAGGCCACCGAAAGGTGTCGCGAATTGGTCGGTGCGCTTGAGGATTTCGAGGATCTAGCGCCTGAGCCAGAGCAGCCATGGTTGTGGGAATAGCGTGCCCATGCAGAGGCGGATACGACGATCGTCCTTCAGCTGCTCGCTGAGGTGTTGTGATCGCGGATGACTTCGAGGAAGGTCTCCGAGAGGTCCCGCAGCTTCGCGGCACCCACGCCGTGAACCTCGCCGAACTCGGAGGGAGACTGCGGCGCGCGCTGCGCCATGTCCTCGAGTGACCGGTCGCTGAAGATCACGAACGCCGGCACCTCGCGCTCCTGCGCGAGCTCGAGCCGGCGTCGTTTGAGCGCGCCGAGGAGCGACTGCTCTTCCGCCGAGAGCGTCGGCACCTCGCGCGACGTGCCGCTTCGGCCGCGGCGGCGTTTCGGCTTGCCGCCGACGTCGGGGCGATAGTGGAACTCCTGGTCGCCCTCCCAGAGGGCGCGGGCGCGGGGCGTCGTCTTGAGGCCGCCGTAGCCTTCGATGTCGATGCGGAGGAAGCCGGCGGCCACCATCTGACGCGCGATCGAGCGCCACTCCTGGACCGTGAGGTTCTGGCCGGAGCCGAAGCTCGGCAGCTGATCGTGGTTGGCGGAGAAGATCTTCTCGTTCTCCTTGCCGGTGAGGATGTGTACGAGGTGGGCCACCCCGTAGAGCTCCCCACTCTCCTTGATGGCTGCGATGAGCTTGCGCCCGGCCTCACTGCCGTCCTGCAGCGGTACCGGATTCAGGCACAGGTCGCAGTTGCCGCAGCCGTCGTCGTCGCCTGCCACAGCCGCCGCCTCGCCGAAGTAGGCCAGGAGCACCGACCGGCGGCAGCGCGGGGCCTCGCAGTAGCCGATGAGCGCGTCGAGCCTCTTGTGCTCGCGCCGCTTACGATCCGGAGCGCTGTCTTCCTGGTCGATGAACAGGCGCCGCGTGCGGAGATCCTGGAGGCCGTACAACATCATCGCGTCGGCGGGTGCGTCGTCACGCCCGGCGCGACCGATCTCCTGGTAGTACGCCTCCACGCTGCCCGGGATGTCGGTGTGGAAGACGAAGCGCACGTCCGGCTTGTCGATCCCCATGCCGAAGGCGATGGTGGCGACGATGATCACGCCGTCTTCCGTGAGAAAGGCGTTCTGGTGCGCCGCGCGATCTTCGGAGCTCATGCCCGCGTGGTACGGCAGGGCGCGGTAGCCCTCCTTGTCGAGGAAGGCGGCCGTCTCTTCCGTCTTCTTGCGCGACAGGCAGTACACGATGCCGCTCTCCGGCGAGGGCGCATCACGGCTTTCGAGGAACTGGAGCAGCTGCTCCTTCCACCCCTTCTTCTGCTCTACGGCGAGGCGGATGTTCGGCCGGTCGAAGCCGGCGACGAAGGTGCGGGAGTGACCGCGAAAGAGCTTCTGCTCGATGTCCTTGCGCGTGATCTCGTCGGCGGTGGCCGTAAAGGCGCCGAGCGGCACGCGGGGGAAGTGGTCCTTGAGCGTGGCGAGATCGGCGTACTCGGGCCGAAAGGCCGGCCCCCACTGGGAGATGCAGTGCGCCTCGTCCACGGCAAGCAGGTGGAGCGGCAGTTTGCCGATGGCGGTCAGCATGCGCTCCGTCATCAACCGCTCGGGAGAGAGGTACAGAATGGGTGACTCGCCCGCGGCCACGCGTCGCCACGCGGCCACGTTCACGTCGCGCTCGCGCGAGGAGTTGATGGTCTCGGCCTGCACCCCGGCGAGCCGCAGCGCGGCCACCTGATCCTCCATGAGTGCGACCAGCGGCGAGACGACCACGGTGAGCCCCCCGAACGCGAGGGCCGGCACCTGGTAGCAGAGCGACTTGCCCGACCCGGTCGGCATGACGGCCAGGGCATCCTGGCCGGAAAGCAGCGCGTCGACCACTTCCTCCTGCCCCGGACGGAAGCTGTCGAAGCCGAAGACGTCGCGGAGGACGCTCTCTTTGGATCTTGGAGTGGGAGTCATGTCGAGGAGAGCTCGAGGACCAAGCTACGCACCCGGCGTGCCGAGCGCTGGGCGTCGAGGCGGCTACAGGATAGGACGAAAACGGACGCGTGCGGCCTGCCGGACGATCAGGGGAAGGCCTCACCGGACACCGGGGTCCATCCGTCTTCGGTCAGAAGGTGGGTCATGGCGACGTCGTGGGGCTCCCGGGGAATCTCGTCGAAGAGCTGACACGCGAAGGCGACTCCGATCCGTGCAATCCTCTCGGGGATGCCGGACAGGAGGCGGTCGTAGTGTCCCTTGCCGTAGCCGATGCGCTGCCCGCGGCCGTCGAAGGCGACCCCCGGTACGACGATGGCCCGAAGGTCTGCCAGCTGCACGCGCTCCAGTGACCGAAACGGCTCCAGGATGCCGAAGGCTCCGGGCTCGAGCTCGGCGCGCGACTCGACCTTCCACAGCTCGAGCCGGGGCCCGCGCACGCGGGGGAGGACCGTCGCGAGGCCGCGCTCCCAGCGCTCCTCGAGGAGGGCGTCCACCGAAGCTTCGTCGCGCGTCGCTGCATAGGCCCCCAGGGGCTCGAGTCCGGGCAGCTCGCCGGCCAGGAGGTGACGGTCCAAGGCGGCCTGCTTCGACCGACGGTCCACGACGCTCCTCCGGCGGGCCAGCGCCTCTGCGCGGATCTCGGCCTTGCGTTGTTCTTCGGGGCTCATGTTCGAGAGAGGGGCTCGGCATCCAGTCGGGGCTTCTCGAGGGAATCCCGGATCTCTCCGAACGAGAGGCCAAACCGCGCGAGGTATTTTCGGAGCCGATCTGCGTCGTTGGCGACCTTCTTGCGCTCTCGCGACACGGCGAACAGCGTGCGGCCGGCCTCGGACAGGGAGACGCTCTGAGCGCAGACCGCAACGACATCTTCGAGCTGCGCCCGGTCGAAACGATCCAGCTGGGACATCGCCTCATCGGACACGACGCGGCGCAGCAGGGATCGATCCGGCTCCTCGGATCCCGACCAGGACCTCTCGAGCCGGGCGATCTCTTCGTCGACCGTCTCGACGTCGATCCGCCCGCCGGGCGCCAGGGTGCACATCCGTTTCATTGCGGCGTTCAAGTCGCGGAAGTTCCCGTTCCAGGCGGCGGCTCCGGAGGTAGCGAAGCGCAGGAACGCGTCGCGCGCTTCGGTGTTGAAGTTCACACGCGTCCCTTCGTCGGTCGAGAAGCGCGCGAGCTCGAACTCGAGGTTGGGCTCGATGTCCTCCAGTCGCTCGCGGAGGGCCGGCATCTCGAACGTCCAGAGGTTGATGCGCGCGAGGAGATCTTCACGGAAGTCGCCGCGGCGGACCGCTTCCCTCAGATCGCGGTTGGTCCCGGCGAGCAGCTGAAAGTCGCTCTCGAGCTCCTGATCGGCCCCCAGAGGCAGAAACCGCTTTTCTTCGATTGCGCGCAGCAGCATCGCCTGCTCGTCGAGGCCGAGCTCGCCGATCTCGTCGAGGAAGAGCACTCCCTCGTCGGCTTCGCGGAGGAGTCCGGGTCGGGCTTTGACCGCTCCGGTGAAGGCTCCTGCTCGATGGCCGAAGAGTGCCGACATCGCACCTTCGCCGCGCAGCGTCGCGCAGTTGATCTCCACGAAGCGCCCCTCGACGAGCCGCCGGGCCTTCTTCAGGGCGAAGATCTTCCGCGCGAGCTGCGACTTGCCTGCACCGGTGGGTCCCGTCAGCAGCATCGGCTCCCTCGAGCGGAGCGCCACCTTCTCGATGCGCTCGATCAGACGGTTGAAGCGATCGCTTCTCGTGGAGATGCCCGACTTCAGGAAACTGTGGGCATCCTCCGTCCGCGTGGCGAACCGACGCGCGATGCCGTCGTAGCGCGCCAGATCCAGATCGATGATGTGGTAGGTGCCGCGGGGCAGGTGGCGCCTTTCGGGGGACGTCTGGATGAGCCGCCCAGGAAGGAACTTCGCCTCGGTCAGGAGGAAGAGGCAGATCTGGCAGACATGCGTCCCTGTGGTGATGTGGACCAGGAGATCTTCCGCCTGGGGGCTGATGCGCAGGATCTCGCTCAGGTCATAGAGGGCGGTGAAGACTTCCTCGAAGTCCCACGGGTCCGCCAGATCGACGATCCGGAAGTCGATCCGCGTCTCCGGCGACACGGACTCGAAGTCGGAGGAGACCTGGTGGGC
Source organism: Candidatus Multivoraceae bacterium (assembly GCA_965223385.1). Classification (GTDB taxonomy): domain Bacteria; phylum Acidobacteriota; class Thermoanaerobaculia; order Multivoradales; family Multivoraceae; genus JBCCLJ01. The sequence continues at coordinate 1,392,647 of CBDCWR010000007.1, forward strand.
CAGGGAGATCGACTTGCTGTCGGTGATCAGATCGAACCGGTCGATGCGCAGGTCCTCGTGCATCCCGAGTGCGACGTTCGGACGCCAACGTTCCCAGCGCGCCGCTTCAGCAGCGCGGTCGAGGCTCGTTCCGAGAAATGAGACGAGACGGACAGGTCGTGGTGCGGTCATGAGGAGACTTCTGTCTACGATCTTATCCTGTTGGCTAGGCTGAAGTGCGACAGACCCCAGGTCCACAACAGGGAAGATCCGCGGCTTTGCAGGGGTTTGCGCTCTGTTCGCGCTTCGGATAGCAGTTGGCACCGCTCTTGGAATAGAGGTCGGTGTAGGCGCCCGGCGGGGCCGAAGAGAATGCTGAGGCACAGCGAGTGGGCCCCGCCGGGCTGGGCCTAGGATGACGACGAGACGCTTCGGCAGCTCGAACCAAGAGCGACATCAAGGAGAGCACGGTGCGGAACGACTGGGTCGAGATCGACGGCGGACAGGGTGAGGGTGGCGGGCAGATCGTGCGCTCCGCTCTCGGGCTGTCGATGGCGACGGGCCGGCCGTTCCGTCTTCGAAGGATCCGCGCCGGCCGGAAGCGCCCCGGCCTCATGCGGCAGCATCTGACGGCCGTGGAGGCGTCGGCTCAGCTCTGCAGTGCGGACGTTTCCGGGGCTGAGATCGGCGCCATGGAGTTGTCGTTCGCTCCGGGTATGCCGAACGGCGGCGAGCATCATTTCTCGGTCGGTACGGCGGGGAGCGCCAACCTGGTCCTGCAAGCCGTCCTTCCTGGCCTTCTCGCGGCCCAGCGCCCTTCCTCGGTTCGCATCGAGGGTGGCACCCACAACCCGTGGGCGCCTCCCTCAGACTTCCTGTCGCGAACCTTCGCGCCGAGGCTTCGGGACATGGGCGTCGGGATCGACCTCACCCTCGAGCGACATGGCTTCTACCCGGCAGGCGGCGGCTCCGTGAAGGCGACCATCACGCCGCCCCGGCCGTGGAGACCGCTCGAGCTCCTCGAGCGCGGGCCTTTCGAGGGTGTCGATGTCGAGATTCTCCTCGCGGGTGGCGTTCCGCGCCGCGTTGCGGAGCGCCAGGAGCAGATCGTGCGCAGGAAGTTGGACGTGCGCAGTGCGGAGATCCGAGAGGTGGACTCTCTCGGTCCGGGGAATGCCGTTCTGTTGGCGGCGACCTCCGGTCCGGTCACCGAGATCGCGACGGGGTTCGGCGAGATCGGAAAGGCGTCCGAGGTTGTCCTCAAGCGCCCGATCGCGTCGGTTCGGCACCTGCTCCAGAGCCCGGCGCCCGTGGGCGAGCACCTCGCCGATCAACTCCTGGTCCCGATGGCTCTCGGGGCAGGAGGGGTCTTCCGCACGCACAACGTCTCGCGCCACACCCGAACCAACGTCGACGTCATCCAGCGGTTCCTCGACGTGGACATCACCATCGAGAAGGAAGATCGCAACGCGTACCTGATCCGAGTGTGTACTGGAGGTGCCTCATGAACCGGTTGGACTTCGAGGATCTCGGGATCCCGCAGGGGCCCATTCGTGCCGAGCTCGTCGAGCTCGTCGCCGAGGCACCGCTCGACCTCCCTCAGATCGAGGCCCGCCTTCGCGCGGCGGTCGAGTCGCCGGAGGCTCATCTCGATGCGGAGGCACCGTACTCCGACCTGGCGCGTGCGGTGCTCCGCGCTCGACCGCAGTTCCACGAGCGCGAGGCTCCGGCGCCATACGAGCGCTGGGGGGAGAACCTCGACCCGGCGTCGCTCGAGCAGATGCGCAACGCGTGTCGGCTGCCGGTGGCGGTGCGTGGGGCGGTGATGCCCGATGCCCACCGCGGGTACGGGTTGCCGATCGGCGGCGTTCTCGCGACCCGGGGTGCCGTCATTCCGTACGCGGTCGGTGTCGACATCGCATGCCGCATGAAGATGACGGTGCTCGACCTGCCGGTGTCCACGCTGGACGACGAGGACGAGCGTCTCGTGGGCGCCCTCCATCGGGAGACCCGCTTCGGGATCGGTGCGAAGTTCCGCAAGCGCCACGAGCACGACGTCATGGACCGCAACTGGGACGTCTCGCCGGTCACCCGGCGCATGAAGGACAAGGCCTGGGCGCAGCTCGGCTCGAGCGGCAGTGGCAATCACTTCGTCGAGTTCGGGGAGCTGGTCTTCGAGACCGAGGACGCCGCCGCGGCCTTCGGGCTCGAGCCCGAGGTCGTCTACCTCGCCCTGTTGTCGCACAGCGGGAGCCGGGGGACCGGCGCCGGCGTCGCTTCGCACTACAGCAAGCTCGCGCGCGAGCGTCACCCGGAGCTGCCCCGGGAGCTCGGACACCTCTCGTGGCTCGACCTCGGGTCCGAGGAGGGTCAGGAGTACTGGGAGGCGATGAGCCTCATGGGCCACTACGCCGAGGCCAACCACGCCTGCATCCACAGGGCGATCGCACGTCACCTCGGAGTGGAGGTGCTGCTCGACGTCGAGAACCACCACAACTTCGCGTGGAAGGAGGTGCACGACGGGGAGGAGGTCATCGTGCACCGCAAGGGTGCCACCCCGGCTGGCGAGGGAGTTCTCGGGGTGATCCCGGGCTCCATGGCCGACAACGCGTACCTTGTGCGTGGCCTCGGCAGTGCGGCGTCGCTCGAGTCGGCGGCGCACGGCGCCGGCCGGATCATGAGCCGCACGCAGGCGAAGAAGACCCTCAACTGGGACGACGCCAACGCTCTGCTCCGGAAGAAGAGGGTGAAGCTCCTCTCGGCCGGGATCGACGAGGTGCCGATGGTCTACAAGAACATCGAGACCGTCATGTCCGAGCAGCGCGACCTCGTGGAGCCGCTGGCGCGGTTCGCGCCCCGGCTGGTGAAGATGGCGAAGGCGGGGGAGCGGCCGGAGGACTAGCAGCCACGGCTCCGAAGGAGACGATTCCGAGAGAGCTGCCGAGCAGGTCGCTCCACGAGAACGTTCTCGAGGGCAGCCACAGCTGCACGACCTCGTCCAAGGTTGCGCCAGCGAGCACGATCGCGATCCACGGCCACGCTCCGAGGGTGCGGCCACGCCAGCGCGTGCCGGACCATGCCCGCACCACGAGAAAAGAGCCTGCTCCCATGAGCACCACGTGGCCGGTGAAGTCTCCGCCGGGCACGTGGTGCAGGAGTGCGGCGATGGCGGCGTCGGCCACCGCGAAGGTTGCGATCAGCGACAGTCCGACGAGGCTCGAGACACCCGCAAGTGCCTGTATCTGAGCGAGTTTCGGGCGTTGGTCTCTGATAGTCTGCACGGTTCCGGGGCGAGCTCGCCGCGGCGTCTGTGTTCTTGGAGCTCTGATCATGTCCTTTTGTTTTTCAGACGTTCTGCGTCCCTCTGCGCACCGTCGCCTCCTGCTACCTCTGATCGCCTGCCTCGCCGTCGCCTGTAGTGACGGGGGTGTCGAGGTCTCGAGCGTCACGGAGATCCAGGAGCTGAGCCACGCCACGGGTGTGCGCGTGCTGCTTCTCGGTATCGACGGGGCCACGTTCGACGTGATGCAGCCGCTCCTGGACGCCGGTGAGCTGCCCAACTTCCAGCGGCTCATCGAGAACGGCACGCACGGCACGCTCCGCTCGATCCGGCCGATGCGCTCGCCCGCGATCTGGACCACGATCGCAACCGGCCACCTTCGCGACCGCCACGGGGTGCGAGACTTCCGCAACGACGACAACGAGCTCGTCTCCTCGCGCGATCGCAGAACACTGGCCCTCTGGAATCTGACGAGCGCCCTCGAGCGCACGACCGGCTTCGTCGGCTGGTGGGTGACCTGGCCGGCCGAGCCGGTCCTCGGCTACATGATCTCCGACCGGATGTCGCGCAGCCGCTGGACGGAGTGGACAGGCGCGGTCTCCGACAGCGCCAAGACCTACCCACCGGAGCTCGAGGCGGAGGTGGGAGGCCTCGCCTGCGATCCGTCGGACCCCCCGATGGAAGACTTCGATGCGTTGTTCGACTGGACCGAGGACGAGCGCAACGACTTTCTCGCGTTCGACCGTCCGCTGTACGGCCACGGCTTCAGTGCGATGAAGTTCGCTCACTGCACGCAGCGCACGTACGAGGAGATTGCACTGCACCAGCTCCGGAGCCAGACGCAGCCCGATCTGCTCGGGCTCTTCTGGATCGCGAACGACACGATGAGCCACACCTTCTGGCATCACTTCGAGCCCGATCGCTTCGAGGACCTCGATCCGGACCAGACCGAGCGCCTGGCGCAGAGCGTGCCCAACTACTACCGTCACAACGACCAGGTCCTGGGGCGCGTCCTCGAGCTGGTGGGCGACGACACCGTCGTCATGGTGGTCTCGGACCACGGATTCCAGGCCTCGGGCGTCACGCCCAGAGAGCGCACCTCCGACGAGATCGAGGAGTTACGCGACCGGCTCGTGAACCAGGTTGCGGTGGGGCAGTCCGGCCAGCACAACGAAGACGGCATCCTCATCGCGAGTGGTGGTCCGATCCGCAAGGGAGCTCGGGCCTCTGGCCGCATCCAGGACGTCGCTCCGACGGTGCTCGCACTGCTGGGTCTGCCGATGGGTGCCGACATGGAGGGCCGGGTCATGAAGGACCTCTTCGAGCCGGACTTCCTGGAGCGTTTTCCGCCGCGGCGCATCGCCACGTACGAAGGTGTGGTCGAGCGACCGGAGGCCGCCGAAGGTGAGGTCGACGACGAAGAGCTGCGCCAGCGTCTCAAGGCCCTCGGATACCTCAACTGACGGCCGCGCTAGCGGGCGACCCGCTCGATGTCGGCGCCGAGTGTGCGCAGACGCGTGTCGATCTCGACGTAGCCGCGATCGATCTGGTGGGCGTTGTGGATCGTGCTTCGGCCTTCGGCGCAGAGCGCACCGATGAGCAGGGCCATTCCGGCACGGATGTCGGGGCTCGACAGCTCCTGGCCGAGAAGCTGAGAGGGGCCGGCGCTGAGCACGCGGTGAGGGTCACACAGCACGAGCCGTGCGCCCATGCCGCAGAGCCGGTCCACGAAGAAGAGCCGCGACTCGAACATCTTCTCGTGGACGAGCACGGTGCCGCGGCACTGGGTTGCCAGCACGACCATGATCGGCAGCAGGTCCGCCGGGAAGGCCGGCCAAGGGCCGTCGTCGAGCTTCGGAATCGCGCCGCCGAGATCCGGCGCCACCTCGAGTGCTTGCTGCGGCGCGAGATGGAGGTCGTGCCGGCCGCGATCCGTGGCCCGCAGGTCGGTCGAAGCGCTGGCCCGGGCCGAGAGCTCCACCTCCACGCCGAGGCGTGAGAGGCCGAGGCGCGTGGACCGCAGATCGTCGAGGCACACTCTCTCGAGGCACAGCTCACCGCCCGTCGCTGCGGCGAGCGCCACGAGCGACCCGACCTCGATGAGATCCGGGCCGAGGCGGTAGCGGGTGCCGTGTAGTTGGTCGACACCTTCGATGTCGAGGCGATGCGTGCCGATTCCGTGAATGCGTGCGCCCATCGTGTTGAGGAGCACGCAGAGCTCCTGAACGTGCGGCTCACAGGCCGCGTTGAGAAGTGTGGTGTGGCCTTGGGCCAGCACGGCCGCCAGCAGCGCGTTCTCGGTGGCGGTCACCGAAGGCTCGTCGAGGAAGATCTCCGCCCCTCGCAGTGCCCCGTGGATGCGCAGGGCATCACCCTCGAACGAGGTCGTGGCACCAAGCTGCTCGAAGGCCAGGAAGTGGGTGTCGAGCCGACGCCGTCCGATCACGTCGCCGCCAGGGGGAGGCAGCTGGACCTCACCCGTTCGTGCGAGGAGTGGCCCCGCGAGGAGGATCGAGGCGCGAATGCGCTGACAGGCGCTCCGCTCGGGTGTGGACGACGCGGGGCCGCCGCAAACCCGCCAGGTGGTCGCCTCTTCGCGCGTGACGCGCGCCCCCAGGTCTTCGAGCAGAGCGAGCATGGTGCGCACGTCGCCGATGTCGGGCACGTTCTCGAGAACGACCGGCTCGTCGGAGAGCAGGGTCGCCGCAAGCAGCGGGAGTGCTGCGTTCTTGTTGCCGCTCGGGGTCAGGGTGCCGCCGACCGGACGACCGCCGCGCACGACGAACGACGTGCTGGGAGCGAGGCGCTGCTTCGATACCTCGGGGGCGGCGGCGGTCGTCTCGACTGCGGGCAGGGGCGGGATGTGGCTCGTGCGTCTCATGGGTGCATGAGAACGGGTGCCGGTGCCGAGAGCGCAGCGGAAATGTGGCATTCCTGCGACGCCGCTATCGGTGGGCGTCATGCAATGCTGGTCGCCGTCTGCAACTCTTTCCGAAGGCTCTGCGTAGTGGGGGCCACCGGGGATCGCGTGCACGCGCTCTCCCTCTGAACTGAGCACGACCCGATTCGGAGCACGACATGGCAGAACGCGAAGGCAGAGGATGTTTCAGGACCGGCCTCCTCGGCTGCTTGGTGCTCATGGGTCTGGGCTTCTTCGGCATGCTCGCGCTGGGGGGTATGGCGTTCATCTCCGCACGCACTCCCGCGGACCACGCCACCGACACGGTGACGCACGATCTCGCGGGCAGCCTGCAGCAGGCGAGTCTCGGGGAGGATGGCGAGGCCGTCGCGCTGGCGACCGAAGAGCAGCTGCGCGACGCGCAGTCTGCGGAGATCGCCATCACGCCGCCCGTGAGCCGCGGTGTGGGAACTCTCGACCTGGACCTTTCGATGGGCGAGTTCTACATCGTTCCCGTGGCCGCGGACCAGCCACTCGAAGTGGTCGCCGAGTACGACAAGTCACGCTTCCGCCTCGAGGAGGACTTTTCCCAGGACGAGTCCGAAGACTGGACCTACAAGGTCAAGTTCACCGGCCGTCGCCTGCTGTTCGGCGGCAACAGCCGCAACCGTGTGGAGATCCGGGTGCCCAAGGGCCACCCGCTGCAGGTCGTCGGAGAGGTCCGCATGGGCCAGGCGTTTCTCGACCTGAGCGGCCTCGCGCTCACCAACGTCGACCTCGAAACGGGCATGGGTGAGATCAACGTCGACATCGACGAGCCGACCGGCATGGTCGCCGACCGCTTCCGCGTGACCGGTCGCATGGGCGCGCTCGACATCGACGGCGTCGGCAATGCGAGCCCTCGCGAGGTCGACGTGTCGTTCCGCATGGGCGAGGCCCACGTCGACCTGATGGGCCAGTGGCTCGAAGACTCCACGGTGAACGTCCGGTGCAGCATGGGCGAGTGTGGTGCGCTGCTGCCCACCGACGTCTTCGTCGAGGTCGCCGCCGACGCCGTCATGGGGGGCCGCAACGTCCGACTCCCGGACCAGGAGAGCATTCCGGAGGGCGCGCCGACGCTTACGCTCGACATCGTGGCGTCGATGGGCGAGGTCCGGGTCCGCTAGCTCCGAGCCCGCTCGGTGTGCGGCCCCGTCCGGGGCGCTGGTAGAGTCGACAGTTCATCCTGTCCCCAGTGAGGGAGTGCTCGCGGTTCTGTCGCGCAACACTCCTCGACTCTTCCGTCGGCGAAGTCACGCCGACGCCATCGATCCCGGAGACTCCGATGCGTCCAGTTCGTTCCCTGCGAGCCCCCTCTTCGTGCCTCGACACCGGCCCCGCAGCCCGCGGCGTCCAGGTTGCCACCCTGCTGCTCTCCCTGCTCGTGCTTCTCGGCGCCTGCCAGGCCGACGCTCCGGCCGAGCCCGAGGCGGAAGCGCCGCCCGAGCTCTTCGCCAACCTGACCGACGGCTGGAACGTGGTCGAGCCGGGGGGCGAGACCACCTGCTCCGACGGCTCCGACTACCGCTTCTTCGCACGCAAGGGCGATCCCGCCAAGCTGATGGTCTACCTCCAAGGCGGCGGTGGCTGCTGGAACGCCGCAACCTGTGACCGCGAGGGCCAGCCCACCTACACGACCCAGGCGCCGCCGCAGCTGAAGTCGCCGGCTGGGGCCGACCCCGAAGAGGGTGCCGTTCACGGTGTGCTCGCCTTCGGTCACCCCGAGAACCCGTTCGCCGACTACAGCGTGCTCTTCGTGCCCTACTGCACGGGTGACGTGCACATCGGCAACCGCAGCGCGAGCTACACCGTCGCCGCCGACGGTGATGCGCCGGAGCGCGAGGTGACCGTGGAGCACAAGGGCTTCGTGAACGGCATGGCCGCCCTCGAGTGGGCGTACGAGGCCTTCCGCTCCCCGGAGACGATCTTCGTCACGGGCAGCAGCGCCGGCGCGATCCCGTCGCCGGCCTACGCGCGCATCCTCAAGGACCACTACGGTGCCGCGCGCGTCGTCCAGCTCGGTGACGGCGCCGGGGGCTACCGCAACATCGCCAATGCGCGTCCGCACGAAGCATGGGACGCACTGGCCGCTCTCTCGGACTTCCCCGAGATCGCGGCGATGAGCTCCGAGGACTTCAGCTTCGAGGCCCTCTACACGACGGCCGGCGCGGCCGAGCCCGAGGTGATGTTCTCGCGCTATGACACCGCAGAAGACGCGGTGCAGGTGCAGTTCCTCGCGATCAGCGGCCAGGCTCCCGAGAGTCTCCAGACCCTGCTCGACGCCAACGAGGCGGACATCGATGCGGCGATCACCAACTACCGGAGCTACCTGGCGCCTGGCGACGTACACACGATCCTGCTGCGGCCGGAGTTCTACACGTACTCGGTGGACGGCACCCGTTTCCGCGACTGGATCGCCGACCTCGCGGCCGGCAACCCGGTGGACGACGTTCACTGCGGCGAGTGCACGGGCGATCCCGCGCCTGAGGCTCTGCTGAGCGGTGCGACCGGCGCGGCTCCCTGAGCGCGACCTCCTGATCCTCGTGGGCCTCACCGGCGTCGGCAAGACGACGACGGTGCAGGCCCTGCGCGAGGCTGGCATCGCGTTCGGGCTGCTGCCGAACCGACGCGAGCTGACGGACGCGTACATCATCTCCTGGCTTCAGGAGCGTGACGGGATACCTCGAGTGCCCGTGCTCGACCGCGCGGAGCGCTTCGCTCTGACGCGTCGCTATCGCGCGCTGCATCCGGAAGGCATGGCGCACGTGCTGACACGCGTGGACGTCGCACCCGATCTCGGATCGGGGTGGCTGGTGTTCGACGGACTCCGGGGCCGGGGTGAGGTGACGGCCGCCGCGGACCTACTCCCTCGAGCGCGTTTCCTGGCGCTGACCGCTCCGGCCGACGTGCGGCTGGCGCGGCTCCTCGGCCGCGGCGACGCCTTCGACCAGGTGGGCGCCGCCCCTGCCACGACCGCCGGCGCGCGCGCGTCGGAGGTTCTGCACGGCCTGATGGACGCTGCGGCACAGGATCGATTCCAGGCCTGGCTCGACGCCGGGGAGGTGTCGGCAGACGACCTGGTCGCCAAGGCGAAGATCCTGCGCAAGGAGCAGGAGAACTACTCGCAGGAGGAGAGTCTCGCGGCCCTCGACGAGGTGGAGTCGTCGCGCGTTCTGGTCGCGCGTACCGACCGGCACACGCCCCGGGAGATCGCAGAGCGCGTCGTCGCGGCCCTCTCGTGACGTGGCTCGGCTTGCTGCGAGCGCGGCTCGATGCAGGGGTCGACCTGAAGCGGGAGTAGGCTGGCACCGCGATGTCCCCATCTTCCGCACCCCGCATCGAGCGCCTTCGTGCCCTCCCGTTCCAGCTGCCGCTCTCCAGCGCGCTGGAGTGGGGCCAGGGTAGCCGCCTGGACGCGCTGGAGCACGTCCTCGTGGAGGTGACGCTGTCGAGCGGCGCGGTTGGCTATGCGGAGGCGCCTCCGCGGCCGACCATCTACGGCGAGACGTCACGCTCCATCGTCGATGCAGTCGAGCGCTTCTTCGCGCCGGCGCTGTGTGGCGCGTCGGTGGATGCGCGGCCCGCCGTTCTGCTCGCCAACAACCAGACGGCCCATGGCGCGGTGGATCTTGCGGTGCACCACGCGTTGGCCGTCCACCGGGGTGTCTCCCTGGCCGAGCTGGTGGGGGCGTCGGCCACGCGGGTGCGCGTGAGCACCATTCTCGGGCTCGGCAGCCCGGACGGTCTGGTGGCGGAGGCGCAGCGCGCGTACGACGGTGGCATTCGCGTGCTCAAGGTGAAGGTGGGAGCGGACTGGGAGCAGAGCCTGCGCGTGGCGCGCGGTCTGCGTGAGCACTTCGGAGACGACGTGGCGCTCTACGCGGATGCGAACGAGACCATGACCCCCGACGACGCGCCGGCCCGCCTCGGTGCGCTGCGCGAGCTCGGGTTCCTCTACTGCGAAGAGCCGCTGCCGGTGGAGCAGGCCCAGGCTCGACGTGAGCTGCGCGCGCGGACACCTCTGCCGATCATCGCCGACGACAGCGCCTTTTCGCTTCGTGACCTGCGGCGCGAGCTCGAGCTCGACTCGTTCGACGTGCTGAATCTGAAGCCGGCGCGGACGGGCTACACGGAGTCGCTCGCCATGTTGCGGCTCGCCCAGTCTGCCGGCAAGAGCTCGATGGTGGGCTCCCAGGCGGGCTCCGGTCTTGGCGCCGCGCGGGCGGCGGTTCTGGCAGCCTGTGGCACCGACTGCCCGAGTGAGCTCGGCTTCTTCCTGAAGCTCGACCGCGACGTCTACACGCGCCCGCTCGAGATCCGGGACGGCTGGCTCGCGCTCGACCAGCTGGCGGATCTGGAGCTCGATCGCAGCCTGTTTCCGGGCTGCTAGGCTGCGCCTCGCACCAGCCTCAGCTCCTTCGATCGCTGCGACGCCGGACCAACTCGGCTCGCCCTCTCCCTTTTGGCCAGGAGGACTTCGATGCCGTCCGAGACCAGCCCTTTCGACAGAGATCCGTTCGACTTCACCGGCCAGGTGGTCGTGGTCACAGGCTCCTCCAGCGGCATCGGCGAGGCCATCGCACGCGCGGTGCGCGCGCGCGGCGCGCGGGTCGTCGTCAACTCCTCGTCGTCGGTGGAGGCCGGGACAGCGCTGGCGGAGGAGCTCGCGGGTGATGACGACGGCGCCGTCTACGCGCAGGGTGACATTTCACGTGAAGGCGACTGCAAGGCCATTCTCGACGCCGCCGTCTCGCGCTGGGGGCGGCTCGATCACCTGATCAACAACGCAGGCACGACCGAGGTGATCCCCCATCACGACTTCGACGCCATCGGAGACGAAGTCTGGCGCCGGATCCTCGACGTGAACGTGGTCGGCACGTTCTACATGTCGCGCGCTGCCATCCCGCACTTGAAGACGACGGGCGGCAGCATCGTCAACGTCACCTCGCTCGCCGGCGTGCGGCAGGTCGGGAGCTCGATTCCCTATGCGGTCTCCAAGGCGGCACTGAACCACCTGACCAAGCTCATGGCGAACCAGGCAGGTCCGGAGGTGCGGATCAACGCGCTTGCCCCGGGTCTCATCGAGACTCCCTGGACCGCCGACTGGGAGGAGCAGCATGCGCGCATCAGCGAGTTCGCTCCGCTACGCCGCTCGGGCACTCCGGCGGACATGGCCGCGGCGTGTCTCGGATTGATGGCTTCCCCCTACACCACCGGTGCGGTGCTCCTCGCCGACGGCGGCGTCAACCTGAGGGGCTGAGCTTGAGCTCCGTCGTCGTCTGCGTCGTCTACCTGCTCGTCGTCACCGTTGCCGGCAGTGCGCTCGCACGTCGCTCGGCCAGCTCCACGGGCTGGGCGACTGCGTCCGGGAACATGGGGCTCTGGATGATCGTCGCGGGCGTCGCCGGCACGCGCATCGGTGGCGTCGGCACGTACGGGGTGGCGGGCGATGTGATGACCTCCGGTCTCTGGAACCTCTGGTACGGGGTCAACACCTTCCTGGCTCTTGCGCTCGTGGGGCTCTGCTTCGCCATCCCGTTTCGCCGTCTCGGCTTGAGCACGGTGTCGGAGATCTTCACCCGGCGCTGGGGGACCCGCCGATGCCAGGTGCTCACCAGCCTCTGCGTGCAGACGGAGTACTTCATCGTCAACGTGCTCGAACCGTTCGTGATCGGCAGCATCCTGAGTGCGCTGACGGGCATTCCGTTTGGCGTGGCCGTGTTCATCGGCGCAGCCGTCCTCATCATCTACACCGCGCTTGGTGGTCTCTGGGGGTCGGCTGTGACGAACCTGATCCACTGCGTCGTGGTGGTGCTGGGTCTGGCCGCGATCGTGGTGGCCGGCATCCAGTCGTTCGGCGGTTGGGAGGCCGTCACCCGCAGCGTCGACGCAGCGCTGCTGCAGGCCCAGCCGGCCATCTCCGAGACGTCCTGGTGGAGCTTCGTGGGCGCCGGTTGGGGAGCCGTTCTCGCGATGTTCTTCTCCGCCACGATCCACACGCCCGCGGCCTCCGTGTACGTCAACTTCTCGACCGCCGCACGTGAGGAGCGCACGTTGCCTCGCGCGTTCGTGCTGGCGGGAATCGTCGCCGCCGTGATGCCGCTGCTGGCGGGTATGGTCGGGCTCCTCGCGCTCGCCCGCTACGGTGCCGGTGCCGGCCTCGCCAGCTATCGTGCGATCACCCAGGTGGCGATCGACATCAGCCCGGTCATCGGAGCGGTGGCGGTGGCAGCCATCCTCGCGGCCGTGATCTCCTCCGGCGGCCCGATCCTGCTCGCGTCGGCGACGATGGTCGTGAAGGACTGGATTCCAGGCTCCGACGACATGTCGTCGGACACGCAGCTGCGGGCCTACCGGATCACGACCGTCATCTACGGCCTGGTCGCCGCGTTCGTCGCCTGGCAGGCGCAGATCCGGTCCATCCTCGACCTTCTTCTGCTCGGCTTCGCGATGGTCGTCCCGCCGGCGATCGCCATGTCGTACCTCATCTACTGGAAGAAGACGAGCGAGGCCGGCTGCTTCTGGGGCATCGTGCTGGGCTACGGCATCAGCCTGGCCTGGTGGGGTGGGATCCAGTGGGCGGAGCGGACCACCTTCGAGCTGGGGGCCGACGCGGGCGCACTGGAGCAGCTGATGCACACGATGTTCGTCTATCGGGGCGAGGGGATCGACCCGTCCTATCCGGCGACCCTCATTCCTCTCGTCGCCGTGCCCGTGATCTCTCTCCTCATGCCCGACCGTGGGGATGCGGCCGACGGCTCCTCGTTCTACGCCCGGCTCCAGAAGCCGACTTGAGACCGCCTCGGCACCCCACAACGAGCACCGCGCCCGAGCCTCGCGGCACCGGGCGCGGGTTGCGCGCACTGCGCGTGTGCGCGATCAGCTGGCCTTGCGCAGGTGCAGCGACGTCGCAGCGCTGATCGCGTCCGACGCTTTCTCGTACACGCGGTCCTTGGCGATCGTGTCCGGAATGACGTTCAAAGCCAGGAGGATGTCGTGCGGCTCCTCGTGGAGCTCCGCCACGAAGACCTCGGTGTCCTGCGACTGCAGATCCTGAATCAGATCGGCCAGTGCGTACACACCCGACTGGTCCATGTAGCGGACGTCACCCATGTGGAGCACGACCGACTCGGCGTCCTTGACCGCGGCGAGCTTGCGCTGGAGCGGGCCCGCGTTGCCGAAGAAGAGCGAGCCGTGCACCTCGACCACGTAGACGTCCTCCAGGATCTCCTCGGGAGCCTCGAGTGCCGGGATCCACCAGCGGTGTGCGGCGATGTCGACGAGAGGCGAGTGGGTAGCCGGGTCCATGTCGCTCATGCGCTTCAGCAGGATCATGGCGGCCATGACCATGCCGACGCCGACCGCCCACATCAGGTCGACGAAGACCGTGAGACCAAAAACCGTGAGCATGACGGCGGCGTCGCCGCGGGGCACCTTCAGCAGGTGGCTGAGGCCCTTGAGGTCGAGGATGCCGATGCCGACCGTGATGAGGATGCCGGCGAGAACCGCCATCGGGATGGTCTCGGCCACCGGGGCGATCAGGAAGAGCGTGGCAATGAGGAGCAGGGAGTGGATGACACCCGAGAGGTGGCTCCGGCCGCCCGACTTGATGTTGACGACGGTCCGCATCGTCGCGCCCGCTCCCGGCAGACCGCCGATGAGGCCGGCGACCACGTTGCCGATGCCCTGGCCGAAGAGCTCCTGCTCGCTGTCATGACGCGACTTCGTGAGCGAGTCGGCGACGAGCGAGGTGAGCAGGGAGTCGATGCTGGCGATTGCGCCGAGCAGCAGGGCCGGCATGAAGATGATGGTGAGCATCTCCATGCTGATGGGCGGGAGGTCGATCTGGGGGAGCCCCTGCGGAATGGCGCCGATGCGCGGCACCTCCATGGGGACCAGCACCGAGACGACCGTCATGGTGAACAGCGCGACGAGAGCACCCGGCACGACCTTGGTGAAGCGCGGGGTCGCGTAGATGACCGCGATGCTGCCGAGGCCGAGCGCCAGGGCCGCGAAGTTCACGTCGGTGAAGTCCTCCGGAAGCCGACGGATCGCCTCGACGGTGCCGGCAGCCGGTCGGTGACCGACCATCTGCGCCGCCTGCAGGATGATGATGATGATGCCGATCCCGCTCATGAAGCCGGAGACGACGGGGTAGGGGATGTAGTTGATGTACCGCCCGATGCGCAGCACGCCCAGGACGATCTGGAAGATGCCGGCCAGGATGACGGCCGCGAAGATGTAGCGCGGGTCGCCCGTCATCGCACCCACCATGCCGGCGACGACCACGGTCATCGGGCCTGTCGGGCCGGAGATCTGTGTTGGTGTGCCGCCGAAAAGCGAGGCGAAGAGGCCGACGCAGATCGCGCCGTAGAGGCCTGCGGCCGCGCCGTTCTCCATGCCGGAGGCGACGCCGAAGCCCAGAGCGAGAGGGAGGGCGACGATACCGGCGGTCACGCCGCCGAAGACGTCTCCGCGGACGTGCGAGAGAAAGCGCTCGCGAATGTTGAAGATCTGCATTTGGTTCCCCTAGATCAATCGATCAGTCGAGAGCGATCTGCGTACGCTCGCCATTGACGACGGCGTAGCAGTCTTTCGGTTGCACGTAGTTCACGCCACCCGGGCCGTGGATCTGAATGCCGGTGACCACGGCGAGATCGGCCTTCTCCGGGTCGAAGGTGGCGTCGAGAGTGCGGGCGAGGTCGTCCAGGATGGCTTCGTAGGCCTTGTGCGTGATGTTGTAGATGTCCGTGGAGTCTTCGTCGCTCATGCGTGCGCGGATCTTGCCCTTGAGCAGGCTCTGCTCGACGTCGTCCGGATCGAACGTGTCGTCGAGGCCTCCCTGCTCGAGCTCGGCCTTGACGGCGAGCAGCGCGCCGCAGGCCGAGGAGGGGGCTGCTCTGCCCGGGCGGTCGACGATGCCGGCTTCGCCCTCTGGGCCGATGGCGACATGCGGCATGGCGAAGAAGACGTAGCGCTCGCGGCCGTCGGCCTCCTGCGGCGAGTGCGCTTGGGCCGCTCCGAAACCGGTCCTGCCGCTCAGCACCATGCCTGCGAGGGACGACTTGTTGAAGACGAGACCCCAGCTCTCGGTCACGCTCGAGTGGAGCGTCTGCGAGATCTCGTCGCGGCAGCAGCAGACGGATGCGATGGAGTTGTCTCCGGTGAAGCCGTGGCGCGCGAGGGTGTCGCTGCTGCGCTGGACGAAGGCAGACTCTTCGATTGCGCCGGGGTAGGTCGCGGCCAGGGCGTCCTGAAACGTCGAGGCGTTGGCGGTCATCGGGTTCTCCAAGAAAAGACCCGCCAGCCCGTTGCGTTGGCGGGTGTCACGTTCGGGGGCCCGCGCAATCTCCACGCGAGTGACGCATGCTATTCAGATCATGAGTCTAGAGTCAAGAGAGAAAAATGGGGAAAGTGAACTCTGGAATATTCTCGGAAGAAATGCTAGGGTCGAGCCATGGGCAGCTCGTGGACCTTTCTCACCAACCATGCGCACGTGCTTCTGTGCCTGGCGACCAACCCGGATCTCACCCTGCGCGAGGTTGCGGAGAAGGTGGGAATCACCGAGCGCGCCGCGCACCGGATCGTGAGTGAGCTCGTGGAAGAAGGTGCCCTCGAGCGCACGAAGGTGGGCCGACGCAACCACTACGAGGTCAACGTCGACCTCCACCTGCGCCACCCCCTCGAGCAGAACGCCCGCGTCGACCAGCTGATCGATCTGGTGCGGTGACCTCCGGCGTGCTGGTAGCACGCCTCCGGTCACCCGTGTTGATGCTCCAGCCGCTCACGCGGCTTGCGCGCAGCGCGGCTCCGCCGCGCGCTTGCCCTGCCGTGCTCGGCGCGCTGATAGCACGCCTGTGCTCGTCCTGAGTTGATGCTCCAGCCGCTTGCGCGGCTTCCGCGCAGCAGCCTCCGGCTGCGCTTGGCCTGCGTGCTGGTTAGCACGCGGAATCACCCATGTTGATGCTCCAGCCGTTTGCGCGGCCTTCGCGGACCAAGCTCGCTCCGCTCGCGGTCCTTGGCCGGAGGGCGCTTCGCGCCCGACCGGCGGCGAGGGGGCCAGGGGGCGAGGCTAGGATGGCTTTGCGATGCGAAGTGCGACGCGCAGCGGTCCGCAGAGGAGAGTGCTGCTCGCCGCGTGCGCCTGTGCGATCTTCGGTCTTGCGACTGCCGTTCCGGCGCAGCCGAATTCGTTGTGCACAGCCTTTGCTGCTGAGCTCTTGCCTCAACCGGCCATCGCCTCTGCGCCGTTGACCGTCCGCGTCGCTGGCTCCTGGCCTCCGACCACGACGCGGCCCTCGATCACGTCGTTCTCCTCGAGCTCGACGGATGTCCGGGTGACCTTGGACGGCGTCACGTTTGGACCTGCAGCGGCTCTCTCCTTCTGGGAGGACATCGTCGCTATCGGCTCCCTGCAGCAGGGGAGCTACGGCATCTACGTGGATGTCGTCTTGAACCGGGGGTCTTCTGGAGAGCGGAGATTCACTTGCGACCCGGTTGCCGTGACAGTCCTCCCCTCGTCGGCTGCCGTTCCAGCGACATCCAGGCTCGGGCTGGGGTTGTCGATCGCGATCCTTCTCACTCTTGGAGTCATGAAGCTGAGATCGGGCCAGTAAGACGAAGAGTTGCCGCAATGGGCCGCGTGTTCGGGAGCGCGCAGCGATCTCGGGGCATTTCTTGCGGTCCTTGAGAAGAACGCGCGGCGAAGCCGCCCTCCGGCCAAGCGCGAGCGAAGCGAGCTGCGCGGAAGCCGCGCGAGCGGCTGGAGCATCGACATGGGTGATTCCGCGTGCTAGCCAGCACGCAAAGGAATCACGGGTAGTAGCCGCTCATGGTGCGGACTCTTGCCCCGCCGCGATCGGCCTTCAGTCGGATCGTGCGAAAGCCGTCGTCGCTGCGGGAGCTGTTCGACTGGTAGGCGAGGAGGTACTGCGACCTCAGGTCGCGCTGGATCTGCTCGTAGATGGCGCCGAGCTCGCGGATGTCCTTGATGAAGAAGCTGTCGCCGCCGGTCTCGCGCGAGATCTTCTGCAGGCGGTTGCGGGCGATGCCGTCATTCACCTGAAGCCCCACGGAGTACACGGTGACGCCGGCTCGTCGGGCGTACTCGAGCGTCTGCTCGAAGGTGAACTTGCTCACCTCGTCGCGGCCGTCGGAGAGGAGGAGCAGCGCTCTCTGCCCGGTGATGCCGGCGAAGTAGTAGAGGCTGAACATGACGCTGTCGTAGAGCGCCGTCTGGCCTTCGGCGGTCAGCCCCGCCAGACCACTGCCCAGCTGGGACATGTCGTTGGTGAGCGGTACCGCCAGGTTCGGGAAACGGTTGAACGTGATGACCGCAGCGCGATCTTTGGCCTGAACGGCGTCCTCGAAGAACTTGAGCGCGGTGATGCGCGTCGTCTCGAGCGCCCCCCGCATGGAGGCCGAGTTGTCGATCACGACACCCACGTGGATCGGGAGATCTTCGACCCGCTCGAAGCGCACGATCTCCTGTGCAGCGCCGTCTTCTTCCACGCGGAAGTCCTCCTGGTCGAGGTCGCGCACCGGGCGACCGTCGCGGTCGAGAACCGACGCGTAGAGCTCGACGAACTGCACGTCGACCTGCTCGAGGTGGTTGGGCGAGTTCACGAACACCAGGTCTTCGGTGACGTTGCCGTCGGCGAGGTGGGCGATGGCGCGGACGTAGGCGGTCTCGCCCGGTCGATCGAGCCGTAGCGGCTGTGAGAACGGCTCCTGGTACAGCGTGGCGGCGAGCTTCTCGTTGAGGAAGAACTCGACCTTCTCGAGGGTGGCCTCCTCGGGCACCAGCACCTCGGCCCGCGCCAGTAGGCTCTCCTGATAGCTGCGGCTCGTTCCGGGCTCGATGAGGCGGATGGAGAAGCGCTGCTTGCCCGAGTTGAGCTCCACCTCGTCCTCGGCGATCACCGTGTCGTCGGCGTCCATCGCTTCCACCCGGAGCGTGTGGATCTTCGGGAAGCTGCCCAGGTCGAGCTCCACGTTGAACGGCGCGCGACGTTTGGTGAGCACCTCCTTGTCGTCGAGCAGGAACCGGACCTTCTCGATCTCGGGGCTCGCGAGGGTGTTGAAGCGCACGAAGCCGGTCTGGATCTCGTCGCGCGTCTGCAGAATGCGGATCGTGGCGTCGCCGCTCGCCATGGCCGCGCGCGCCTCCTCGAACAGCCGCGCCGACTCGCTGTCGGTGGGCGGTGGAATGTCGAGCGCGTTCTCCAGTTGGGGAACGTCGAGCGCCACTTCCTTGCGGAAGAAGCGGTCGCCGTTGAGGTCGTGCAGCCGCAGGATGAGCTTGTACTCGCCGGGGCGCAGGTAGCGCTGGAAGGTCATCGGCAGCGCTTCGGTGCCGTCCCGCCCCTCGGCCGGGAAACCGAACTTGTAGCGGAAGCTCTCGAACAGCTGGTCACGGAGGATGACCTCGCCCAGGAGGAGGAAGTCGTACGACTGATAGCCGGCGAACTCGCCGATGTCGACCGCGTCGGGGGACACCTCCAGGATGCTCTGCACGAGCGTGCGACTCTGATGACGGCCCGGGTACTCGAGGGCGAAGTTGGCCTCGAACGTCTCCGAGTTGACCGGGAGGTCGGTCGACTCCGCGAAGAAGGAGACGACCCACTCGAGGCTCTTCGGCACCGGCTTCGCGAGCACCATGTCGAGCGTGCGGTCGTAGGCCGCGCCCGCGTTGAAGATGGCCGTCATGACCTCTTCGAGCACCGGCCCGTTGATGCAGGAGCGCGCATTGCGCACGATGGCGTTGGCGGCGGTCGAGGTGCCCGGACGCCAGAGGATGGCCGCGTCGCGCCCGCCGCCGCGCCGGATGAAGACGAGCGCGAAGTTGGACCGGATCTGCTCGCTGCGGGCGTAGAACCACATGATCGCCGGCTGGCGTGTCGTCGTGCAGCGCACCGCAATCTCGCGGTCGGGCTCGCCGTGCACGAGGAGGACACGGGCGCGCGCATCGCTGAGGTCGGGATAGTTCGCGCGGGCATAGGCGATGCGCTCCTCGAAGCGCTCGCGCAGCTCGTTGCGTCCGGTCTGGGGGTAGGGGTCGCGCTCCTTCCAGAAGCGGCGGATGAACGCGTCGCGCTGGTAGTCCTTGGTGAGGCGGTCGAAGACCGTGCGCTCCGACTTCGTGATGATCGGCTCGACCTCTTCGAGCCAGTCCTGGAAGCGCTCGGCAAGGACGACGTCGTCCTCCGTTGCCCCCGCCGCGGCAGGGGCGGCCAGCACGGCGGCGATCGAAAGCAGCCAGGAGGCTGCGAGGAGGCTCAGCGAGGGAGAGTTGCGCATACGAGTTCGAGCCGAGGTGAGCGAGGGCTGGTGGAGCCCGGCGAACGGCACACGCGGAAGGTGTGCGACGGGCTCGGAGCCGCGCTGGAATGTCTGAGGTTAGTGGATCGGAGCATCCGAGGGAAACACGTGGGGCGAGCTGCAGGGTGCGGTTCTCGTATACTCGTCTGCCAGATTCGAACGAACACGTCATCTCGAATGGACGCGCCGCCTGCATCCAGCGGCAATCGGAGACCGACATGCGCCAGCTCAACTCCCTTCTGTCTACGTCCCTCACACCTTCGGCCGATGCGTCCCGTTGGACGCGTCTCGCCTTGGCCTTCGTGGTCCTGCTCCTCGTCGCCGGCGGGGCGCAGGCACAGCTCCCACCCGAGGCGGTCGACCTCTCCCTGGTCAAGATCCCGGAAAAGCTCGCGTCGACGGACCTCTGCCCCGTGCACCTCGTTCCGTCGATCGCCGACGGCGAGACCTGGGAGCACGAGGGTGTGTCCTACCGCGGCTCGGAGCCCGGCTCGAAGGCCGCCTTCATGAAGGATCCCGCGAAGTACTCGAAGGCCCACGGCGAGGAGCGTTGGGTCCAGAACTTCATGCTCGCCATGAGCACGATCTGGTGCCCGATCACCGACGAGGTCACTCCCGGCGGCCGCAAGCAGGTCGAGGGTCACGGTCACACCTGGGAGAGCTGCTGCTCCTTCTGCGACGACGAGATGTCGCCGGAGAACTTCACCGACGCGCTCGAGAAGCTTCGCGAGCGCGCGGAGGAGAGCTTCCAGCTCACCGGTGGCGTGTACAACAACGACGCCAAGAGCCCGGTCGAGGGCGCGATTCGCGACGACGTGTGACGGTGTGCTCGGCGTGGTGATACCACGCCTCCGCGCACCTCATGTCGACTCTCCAGCCGCTGACGCGGCTTCCGCGCAGCACGCACTCCGTGCGTGCGCTTGGCCGGAGGGCGGCTCCGCCGCCTGACCGGTCTCGACAGAGACCGAAGCGACGCGAGCGTCAGCGAGCTTGGAGCGCTCTGCGAGTTAAGGGTCGAGCGGAGGTGCGATAGCCATCGCACCGAGCACGAGAGCTGCGCGCGGCTCGCTTGTGCCTTTCCTCGTCCGAAATGCCTCGGGCGCTCGAAAGAGCTACAGTGCGGGTGCGCGCGCACCCCCTCCTGCTCCACAACTCCCTCGGATGGCCCTTCATGCCGCGAATCACCAAGGTCTACACGCGCACCGGCGACGACGGGTCGACGGCGCTCGGTACCGGCACCCGCCTGCCGAAGGAGGCGCCGCGGATCGAGGCGTACGGCACCGTCGACGAGCTGAATTCGTTTCTCGGCGTCGCTGTCGCTGCGGGGCTGCCGGACGGCCTGGCGGATGTGATGGCGACGATCCAGAACGATCTCTTCC
Source organism: Candidatus Multivoraceae bacterium (assembly GCA_965223385.1). Classification (GTDB taxonomy): domain Bacteria; phylum Acidobacteriota; class Thermoanaerobaculia; order Multivoradales; family Multivoraceae; genus JBCCLJ01. Next base: position 1,413,543 of record CBDCWR010000007.1, read on the forward strand.
ACCTCGGCTCCGACCTCTGCATTCCGGAGGACGATCCGGAGGCTCCCGAGGTTCCGCGGATCGAGCCGCGTCACGTGGAGCGCCTGGAAGCGTGGATCGACGCTTGGCAGGAGGAGCTCGAGCCCCTGCAGAACTTCATCCTGCCCGGCGGCTCCGTGGCGGCCGCGCATCTGCACGTCGCGCGCACCGTCTGTCGCCGTGCCGAGCGCGACGTGGTTGCGCTCTCGCGCACGGAGACGGTGGGCGAGCCCGTGCTGCGCTACCTCAACCGGCTGTCGGACCTCCTGTTCGTCGCGGCGCGCTACGCCAACCTGAAGGCCGGCGTGTCGGACGTCCTCTGGGACTCGCGCGCCTGATCTGAGCGCTTGGGTCGCGGTGACCGGCACCGACTCGGTCGGCAAGCTCTCCTGGGACAAATAGGTCAAATAGGTCAGATCCAATGGTACGATCTGTCCATGAAGGCGATTGCAGTCTCCGAGTTGAAGGCCCGGCTCTCCGAACAGATCCGGCGTGTCAAAGACGGAGGTGAGCTCCTCGTGACGGAGCGGGGTCGACCGGTCGCGGTGCTCGGGCCACCGCCCCGGAGCGACGTGGAGCACCTCGAGGAGCTCCAGAACAAGGGTGTGGTGCAGCTCGGGCGGAAGCCCCTGTCGCTCGACTTCTGGAAGGAAGAGCTGGTAGACGACCCGGAGGGTGGGGTTCTGGAGGCGCTCCTCGAAGAACGTCGCGAAGGCCGCTGAACTGGAGGTGTTCTGGGATTCTTCCGCCATCGTCCCACTCGTCGTTCGTGAGGCACGGAGTCCGGTGCTGATCGGGCTCGCGTCGAGCACCGACAGCATGGTCGCCTGGTGGGGGAGCCAGCTCGAGTGCTGGTCGGCGATCTCGCGTCTGCGACGTGAAGGTCGCCTCGAGGAGGAGCCGGCGCACCGCGCCCTCGATCGTCTCGAGACTCTCGCCGCCTCGTGGGCCGAAGTGCTCCCGGAGCCCGCCGTGCGCCGCGTTGCGCAGCTGCTCCTGCTGCGTCATCCACTCCGTGCGGCCGACTCGCTTCAGCTCGCCGCAGCCCTGACGTGGGCCGATCTACGACCGGATGGCCACTCCTTCTGCGCGCTCGACGAGCGCCTTCGGCAAGCTGCGCGCGGCGAGGGCTTTCGCGTCGTGCCCGACCTCGCGGCCTCGATCACCTAGAGCGGCGGGCCGACGAACTCCAGGCCGTACTCGGCGGCAATCTCCGCGATGCGCTGTCGTGCTCGGTGCGATGGCTATCGCACCTGCGCTCGACCTGTCACTCGCGGATCGCTCCATGCGCCCTGCGGGCGCGTCGCTTCGGCTCCTGGCTTCGCTCGTCGCCGGTGGAGAGAGTCTGCGCCTCTCTCCAGCGCCCCGGAGTCGGAGTGCAGCGAGCAAACGCGGAGCGTGACACGGGCTGTCGACCTTGCCCCGCTAGAGTGGCGGACCGACGAACTCGAGGCCGTACTCGGCGGCAATCTCCGCGATGCGCTGCATGTCGGTCGCTGGGTCGAGCTGTTCGGCCTCGACCGCCTTGAAGAACCCCTCGCCGCCGCCGGGCGTGAGCGTCACCAGCACTTCGGCCTCGGTCGAGCCTTCGTTCTTGAAGGTGTGCTTCGTGCCGGGAGGAATCAGGCCGAAGCCTCCCGCCTCGAGCGTCTGGTCTTCGCCCTCGCAGTGCAGGCGGATCGAGCCGGAGATCACATAGAACGTCTCCTGCTCGCGGTGGTGCACGTGCAGAGGCGGGCCGGCTCCGGGCGGCACGGTCTCCCGGAACACGGTGCACGAGCCCTTTCTGTCGTCTGACTCGACGAGGAAGCGGCGGGTGAAGAAGGCATGGTTCGGCGTGCCCGAGCCCGGCGGGCGAAAGACGGCGGTCATGGCGGTCTCCTCTTGAGTTCGAGGGCTAGGATCCCACTGCCGCGTCAGGGATCCAAGCGCTCCACGGAGAGAGCACCCAGGATCTCGGGAAGCACCGCGTCGACGAGTGCCTGCGCACCGGCCGTCGTCAGATGGCAGACGTCGTTGAAGTGTGCGCCATCTTTCGGGATCGACTCGTGCACGCGAGCGAGACGGGTCCGACCCGCGCTCGCGTCGTGGAGGTCGACGATCTCCCGGTTGTGCGCCTCGACGGCCCGGAGGACGTTCGCCGGCTCACCCCAGCCCTCCGTCGGCATGGAGTGGAGCGAGTAGTCCAGGGTGCGCTGGGCGAACGCGTCCTGCGAGTAACCCTCGACCGGATGCAGCGCGAACGTCGCCAGCACGAGCGGCTGGCTGCGGCTCTCCGCCAGACGGGCGATCTCTTCCAAGTTCTCGCGGAAAGCGACCGGTGTCTTGAGGTCTGCCCCGTGCTTCAGCCACTCCGGGTGTGGCGCCTCCTGCGGCACGACGCGCCGCGCTCCCGTGCGGCGGGCGAGGCTACGCGCGATCACGGTGGCGGTGTAGGGCAGCGCGAAGGGTCGCAGCGGGTTCGCCCCGTCGAAGTCGTTCACGATCTCGTACCACGCGTAGTGGCCGTAGTCGTCGCGGTAGATGTCCGGCGGAGCGTTGTTGGCGCGCGCTTCGTTGATGCCGTGATAGAGGAGAACCACGTCGAACGCACGCCCTTCGAGGTGCGCGTACTTGAGGAGGCTGTCGCGCGTGGTGTGGGCCGGCATGGCCACGTTGTGCACGCTCACCGCCTCGTCGAGCGCGGCCGTGAGTCGCTCGCGCAGGGCGCGGGCGACCGGACTCCACTCGGGGTGCACGACGGAGCCGCCGAGGATCAGCACGTGGCGTCCGGGCCAGTCGTTGTCGAGATCTCCTTCCACCGTGTGGAGCTCGGGGTAGAAGGCGTGGAGTGGCTCCGCCAGCGTGAGCGACATCCCCCAGCGGATCTTCCAGAACCCGCGCGCGGTGACCTCGGCCAGGAGGAGCAGAAAGGCGAGATAGACCCCGACGAGAACGAGTCGCCTGCGCCGGTCGGGGCCTGCGGTCAGAAGAACCTCCTCATGTGGACGACACTATCGCCGCGGAGCCCGGTCGCGATGGCGAGCGCACCTCGGAGCCGTGCTCGGCGCGATGTGTGTCGGTGCTCGGCGCGATGGATATCGCGCCTGCGCTCGACCTGTCACTCGCGGACCGCTCCAAGCGGCCTGACGGCCGCGTCGCTTCGGCTCCTCGCTGCTCTCGTCGCCGGTCAGGCGGCGAAGCCGCCTTCCGGGCAAGCGCGAGCCGCAGGCGAGCTGCGCGCAAGCCGCTGCCGTGCTCGGCGCGATGGATATCGCGCCTGCGCTCGACCTGTCACTCGCGGATCGCTCCAAGCTCGCTGACGCTCGCGTCGCTTCGGTCCCTGACGGGACCGGTCGGGCGGCGGAGCCGCCCTCCGGGCAAGCGCGAGCCGCAGGCGAGCTGCGCGCAAGCCGCGCCAGCGGCTGGAGCATCCGTCGTGCTCGGCGTGGTGGCTACCACGCCTGCGCTCGACCTGTCACTCGCGGATCGCTCCAAGCTCGCTGACGCTCGCGTCGCTTCGGTCCCTGGCGGGACCGGTCGGGCGGCGGAGCCGCCCTCCGGCAAGCGCGAGCGAAGCGAGCTGCGCGCAAGCCGCGCCAGCGGCTGGAGCATCAACATGAGGTAGGGCCCCGTGCTACCAGCACGGATAGGCCCTACCCCGCGACGGTCTCGCGGACGACCTCTTCGATGGTCGTGACGCCGTTGCGGATCTTGTAGAGGCCCGACTCGCGCAGCGAGATCATGCCGTGCTGCAGCGCCTTCTGGCGCACCTCGTAGGCCGAGCCACCGGAGAGCACGAGCTCGCGGATCTCGTCCTCGAGCACCATCACTTCGTAGAGCGCGGTACGGCCCTTGTACCCGGTGTTGCTGCACTTCTCGCAGCCTTTGCCGCGGAAGAGCTGCACCGTGCTGGCCTCCGACTCGTCGAAGCCGGCGTTCATGAGCGCCGCCGGCGGCGTCTCGATCGGCTCCTTGCACGTGCTGCAGATGCGCCGCACGAGACGCTGGGCGACGACGCAGTGCACCGAGGTCGCAACCAGGAACGGCTCGACGCCCATGTTCATCAGGCGGTTGATCGACGACGGCGCGTCGTTCGTATGCAGGGTCGAGAGCACGAGATGGCCGGTCATGGCGGCCTTGATCGCCACCTCGGCGGTCTCGAAGTCACGGATCTCGCCGACGAGCACGATGTTGGGGTCCTGGCGCAGGAACGAGCGGAGGGCGGACGCGAAGTTGAGGCCGATCGACTCCTTCATCTGCACCTGGTTGATGCCGGGGAGGTTGAACTCCACCGGATCTTCGGCGGTCATGATGTTGGTGTCGGGGCTGTTGATCCGCGACAGCGCCGAGTACAGCGTGTTCGTCTTGCCCGAGCCGGTCGGACCGGTGACGAGCACCATGCCGAACGGCTGCTGGATCGCATGCTCGAACTTGCGCAGCGACTCCTCCTCGAAGCCGAGCTTCGTGAGGTCGAGCATGAGGTTGTCCTTGTCGAGCAACCGCATGACGATCTTCTCGCCGAAGAGCGTGGGCAGCACGGAGACGCGGTAGTCGAGGTCCTTCGCCTTGCCGCCGAGCTTCGTCTTGATCTTGATGCGGCCGTCCTGCGGCAGCCGCTTCTCGGCGATGTCGAGCTTCGCCATGATCTTGATGCGGCTCGTGATCGCCTCACGCAGCTTCAGCGGCGGGTTCATCATCTCGTAGAGGATGCCGTCGATGCGGTACCGGACCCGGTACTCCTTCTCGTACGGCTCCACGTGGATGTCCGACGCGTTGCGCTTGATGGCGTCGGTGAGGATGATGTTGACCAGGCGGACCACTGGAGCGTCCTCGGATTCTTCCTCGAGGGTCGCGAGATCGACGTCCTCCTCGTCTTCGAGGACCTCGAGGTCTTCGATCGACTGCGTGTCGTCGAGCTCGTCCATGACCTTCTTGAGCTCGATCGCGTGCGTCGACCCGTAGTACTTGTCGATCGACACGCGCAGCGAAGCTTCGCTGGCGACCACCGGCTCCACGTCGTAGCCGGTCATGAACTTGATGTCGTCCTGCGCGAACACGTTGGTCGGATCGATCATGGCGATCGTGACCTTCGCGCCGGCCTTGGAGACGGGCAGGATCGTGTATTTGCGGGCGACGTCCGCCGGAATGATCTGAATGACCGACTCGTCCACCTCGATCTGATCGAGATCGATGGACGGGACGCCGTAGTGGCCCGAGAGGAAGTCCACCAGCTGGTGGTCTTCGATGTAGCCCAGCTTGACCAGATTGCCGCCGAGCCTGCCGCCCTGATCGCGCTGCGCGACCAGCGCTTCCTGGAGGTGCTCGTCGGTAATCAGGCCGCCACGAACGAGGAGCTCACCGAGTCGATTGTCCATGTCACCTCACCGCACAAAAAACATCTGAAGGGAAAAGAACGAAGCGACATCGGGCACGGAAGACATCGCAGCATTTCACTCTAGCAATACGCGCAAGTAGGGTCAACGGCGCCCCCTGTCGGCTCAAGTCCTTGCTCCACATTGGCTTAGCGGCGCGCGCGCCCCGAAACAGCCGCGAGGCTGCGGGTGCGAGACAGGCTTGCGCCGCGCGTCTACTGAAGCGGACCGACCTGCGGCCCGGAGGTCACAGGTCGAGTGCGCGCGCGGCCGCGATCAGGTCGCGGGTGGAGTGGTCTTTCGGGTCGCCCACCAGCGCCGTGCGTCCGCCGTATGCCTGCACCACGCCGTACTCCGGTACCGCGTTGGGCGTGCCGTAGTCGGTGCCCTTGCAGTGCACGTCCGGCTGGAGATCGGTGAGCACCGGGGCCGGGGTGTCGCCTTCGAAGACGAGCACCCAGTCGACCGGCTCGAGAGCGGCCAGGAGCTCGGCGCGCTCTGCAGCCGGCACGAGCGGTCGGCCCGGCCCCTTGAGGCGTGCTACCGAGTCGTCGGAGTTGATGGCCACGAGCAGCCGGTCGGCCTCCTGCTTGGCATCGCGCAGGTAGCGGAGGTGGCCGACGTGGAGAAGGTCGAAGTGGCCGTTGGCGAAGGCCAGGGAGAGCCCGGCTGAGCTCAGCTCGGCCCGCAGGCTTCGCGCCTCGTCGAGCTCGACGACCGCGCCCATCAGCCGTGGCCCGCGTGGTGCGAGACCCGCTCGAGCAGGTGCGGCTCGGCGCGGATGGCGCGGGCGAGGTCGTCGTGACCGACGGCTGCCGTGCCGGCCTTCATGACCGCGAGTCCGCCGGCGTAGTTCGCCAGGAGGGCAGCCTCGAGCGGCGTGGCCTGCGCCGCGACCGCGAGCGCAAAGGTGCCGATGACGGTGTCGCCGGCTCCGGTGACGTCGACGACCTGATCCGTGCCGTAGATCGGGATCAGTGTCGTGCCGGAGGTGTCGAGCAGCGCCATACCCTGGCGCCCGCGCGTGATGAGGAGAAAGGTCGTCCCGAGGCTGCGGAGCAGGCGCTGGCCGGCCTCGCACACGGCGTCGTCGCCCCCGAGGGGGGCACCCACCAGCTCTTCTGCCTCCTCCTGGTTCGGCGTGGCTCCCGAAGCGCCCGCATAGTCGTGGAGACGGTAGCGGCTGTCGACCAGGGTCCGCACTCCTGGGCCGAGACGCTCGCAGACGGCGGCGTGAAGCTCCGGAGACGCGACGCCGTAGCCGTAGTCGCTGAACACCAGCACCGGATCGGACTCGGGCGACGCGGCGGCCTCCACGCGGTCGAGCAGCGCGCGGGTCTCTGCTTCGGTGAGCTCGACCGGGTCGCCCGCGTCGACGCGCACGATCTGCTGGCGACTCGCTGCAGTGCGGCCTCCTAGGATACGCGTCTTGGTGGGGGTCGCCAGGCCAGCCCGCTGGACCACCGAGCCGGTGTCGATGCCGCGGCTCTGGAGCTCGGCGATGAGCTCCCCGGCGGCTTCGTCCTCGCCGATGAGTCCCACGGGGATGGGCGAGCCTCCGAGGGAGCGGACGTTGGCCACCGCGTTCGCGCCGCCTCCCGGGACGAGATCGATGCGCTCCTGCTCGAGAATGAGGACCGGGGCCTCGCGGCTGATGCGCCGCGCCCAGCCGTGAACGAAGCGGTCGGCGACGAGGTCCGCGACCACGACGAGGCGCTGGTCTCGCATGCCCATGAGGAGCTCGAGAAGCCGATCCGTCGAGGGGAGCGAAGTCGCCGCGGACACGGCGCGACTGTAGCACTGCTACGCTCTCCGCAAACCGCTGGCGCCCCCGAGGCACACCCATGACGGACGCTCCTCCTCCCCCAGAATCGCGTCGCTCGGCGCAGCCCCCGCTCAGCCCGAAACGCCTCGAGCGGCGCCGCAAACGGCAGGAAGCGCTGCGCATGGCCGACGTCTCCACGATCGGCACGGTCTTCCCGGTCGCCATCCTGATCGGGCTCTTCGGTGGCCAGGCGATCGGTGGCTTCTTCGGAGCGCGCCAGGTGGGGGCCGTGATCGGGCTCCTGATCGGGATCGCCTCGGGCTTCTACAACGTCTACAAGGTGATCCAGAAGGTCACGCCGGACGACGACGTTCCAGAGGCTGGAGAGGGCTCGGAGGGCCGGAGCGAGCCCGGCCCAGACGGACCGTGAGTGACTCCGCAGAGACCCGGCCGCGCACCTCCCGGGATCCGAGTGTGAAGGAGATCCGGGAGGCCCGTGCACCGGCACGACGGCTGGTCCGCTTCATGCTCCTCTATGGCGCGATCGGCGCTGCAATCGCTGGGTTTTCGCGCGGTCTCGAGGCCGCGATCTTCTTGACAGTCGCAGTAGCGGTCAGTATCGTCAACTTCCGCGGGCTCGAGGCCCAAACAAGGATTCTTGCGCCGACATCCGACGGCAAACTCGGGCTCTTCGGCAGGCTTCTCATCCTGCTCCGCATCACGCTAGTCATCCTCCTCATCGTGCTCGCTCTGCGTCTGTACTCCAGGCACACGCTCGTCATTCTGGCGGGGCTCGCCGCCCTTCCGGTCGCGCTTCTCGCCGAGACGGCCTTCCAGAGCACCCAACTTCTTCGCGAGGGCTCCCATGGCCGCCGGCGGTGAAGAACAGCATTCGATTTTCTACAAGCCGGTCAACGCGGTCTTCGACACGGTCGTCGACGCGCTGGGCATGCAGGACCGTTTCGGGCACACCGACGTGCCGGAGCACGTCGTCATGTCGCTCGCGGTCATGGTCTCGATCGCCGCCGTCTGCATTCCGCTGTCGCGGAGCCTGAAACGCGACGAGCCGGGCTGGTTCCAACAGATCGCGGAGCTCTTCGTCGGCTCGCTCCGCAACCTCCTCGACGACGTGATCGGGGAGGGTGGCGCGAAGCGTTTCCTGCCGTTCATCGGCACGTTCGCGGTGTTCATCTTCCTGAGCAACATGGCGGGGCAGTTCTTCTTCCTGCAGCCGCCGACGCAGAACACCAACGTCACCTTCGCGCTCGCGATCACGTCGTGGGTCTGTTACCACATCATGGGGCTGCGCAAGCACGGCCTGGCGTACTTCAAGCAGTTCCTGGGGCCCGTGCCCTGGCTCATCCCGCTCATGCTGCCGATCGAGATCGTCAGCCACTTCGCGCGCTGCCTGTCGCTGGGCATGCGCCTGTTCGGCAACATCTTCGGCGAGCACGTCGCGGTGGGCGTCTTCTTTTCGCTCATTCCGCTGTTCCTGCCGCTGCCGCTGATGGCTCTGGGGCTCCTGGCCTCGACCATCCAGACGTTCATTTTCGTCATCCTGACTGCAAGTTACATCGCTGGCGCCGAGTCGTCAGACCACTAGGGAGATCCCTGTCATGAAGAAGTCGAAGCTGTTTTTCGTTTTCGCGCTGCTCGCGTTCGTCGCGCTGCCCGCGCTGGCCGCGGACGGTTCGGGCGGTGGCGAGGCCATCAGCCAGTACGCTGCCTGGGCGATCGGCCTCGGCATCGCCGCCGCTGGTTGCGGCCTGGGCCAGGGCACGGCAGCTGCCGGCGCTCTCTCCGGCATCGCACGCAACCCGGGCGCTGCTGCGCGCGTGCAGACCGCCCTCCTGCTGTCGCTCGCGTTCATGGAGTCGCTGACCATCTTCGCTCTGGTCGGCATCTTCTTCTTCGGTCTGGCCGGCGCCTGAGCCCCATTCCGATCGACCCGCTCGCGCGGGAGCTACGAGGCGCCTTCGGGCGCCTCGTTTTGCGTTGGGCGGTATGGCCCTGCCGGGCAGAACGACCCGGCCAAAGCAGCAGTCCGAGCCGAGGCTGCGCGACATTCCGACACCTCGCGGGCGTGGGATGACGGGGCTTTTTCTGGTGTGAACGCCCGCAAAGCGCCCTGTCCTGAGGTCGAGTGTCCTTTCCCGAGGACACCATCGTCCGGCCCGAATGACTGAATTCCGGCCGTTCGGGGGCCATAGATCCGGTGGATCCACTGGCACCGAATATGCTTCTAGACGGGCTGAAAGCTCCCCCGACCCCCTCGGGGAGCTCGAAGCCGGAGGTAGACGCCATGACCAGTACGACACTCTCAGCAGATCACCGGAATGGGTGGAACTTCGAGGCCGCGGCCATGCCTTTCGTGGACTCGCTGTACAACACCGCCTACCGGATGGCGCGCAATCCGCAGGACGCGGAAGACCTGGTGCAAGAGACCTACCTCAAGGCCTACAAGTACTACGACAAGTTCCAGGAAGGCACCAACTTCAAGGCCTGGCTGTTCAAGATCCTGAAGAACACGTTCATCAACCGGTATCGCAAGCTGCAGCAGCAGCCCATCCAGAACGCCTTCTCCGAGATCGAAGACGCGTTCGAGAGTCAGGTGAGTGAAGAGGTGGGCCGGATCCCGAGCCCCGAAGAGGAGGTGCTGGCCGACGTCCTCGACGAGCACGTCCAGAAGGCACTCGACGAGCTCCCCGACGACTACCGCATGGTGATCCTGCTCGCCGACATCGAAGGCTTCGCCTACAAGGAGATCGCCGCGATCCTCGAGATCCCGGTCGGAACGGTCATGAGCCGCCTCTACCGCGGCCGCCGCCTGCTCGAGGCCGCCATGCTGAAGTACGCCCGCGAGCACGGTTACATTCGCGGCGAAGCGCTCCCCAACAAGATGCGCAGCCGCAAGCAAGCGTCCTCCTGAGCGAGCGCCATCGCCTCCGCCCCTCGTGGCGTGCTTCCAGCCCGCGGAGTCTGGAATACGAGAGTGGTGTGCGCCGTTGGAAAACGTGGGTGCGGCCATGAGGAGGGCCGGCCTCACGACGCGACGATCGATGATGGACTCTTGGAGCGTGCCGATGGACTGCGAGCGAGTCACCGAGGCTCTCTATCTGTCGAGGCAAGGACTCGAGACGAGCGAGCAGGTCGAGCTGGACCAGCACCTCGAGCACTGTCCCGGCTGTTCCCGGACAGCGTCATATACCGTGGAGCTGCTTCGCGTCATCCAACGGAGCCCGCGCAAGCCGGCACCAGAGCACCTACGACTTCGCATCCTGCACACCTTCGAGCACCGAAAGATGGCCTCCGGATCATGACCTTCCGTCCGCATCGAGTGCGCTTCGCACTGGCCCTTCTGGCGCTTGCCGCTCTCCTGGCTGGAGGAGCCTCGGCCGCGAGTGCCCAGGGGTACCAGCTCGAGGGCCTCCAGGGTGACCGCCTTGCGGCCGATCAGGTCGAGAACGGCACCTGGATCGTCGTCGTCTGGGCCTCGTGGTCGCCGCGCGCGCGGGGCATCGGAGCGCGAATCGACGCGCTCCACGAACAGTTCGGGCGTGATGCGCGCGTCGTGGGCGTTCACTTCCAGGAGTCGGTCGCAGAGGTTCGGTCCTCGCTGGGAGCCCTCCCGGCAGCTCCGATCTACGTCGACTCCGGCGGTGACTTCTCGCGTCGCTACCAGCTCACCGACCTCCCCGCACTCCTCGTCGTGCGCGGCGGCAAGGTGGTGCATCGTGGCCGCCTGAGCGCAAACGCCGCGGCGGTGATTCAGCCGCTTCTCGACGCCAGCTGACGTCGCGAGCCTCGTGCGGGTGACGGGCGCCTGCGTTGCGCCCACCGGAGGCCCGCCCGGGCGTCGTGGCCCGGGCCGTGTGGTATTTTCCGGCCTTCGTGTCCGACTCCGAGCCGATCCTCCAGCACGCGCCGCCCCCCGGCCGCACCCCCGAGAGCCCCGCCCCGCGAGCCACCGCGTGGAGCCCGCGCTTCTGGGCGGCCGTGGGTGTCTTGTCGGCGACCGCCGTGGGGCTCGGTGCGGTCACCGAGGTGGTGCGTCGTGCGGAGATCTCTCCGTATCCGATGATCGCACTGCGTGCGTACCGGTCCGCGGTCTCGCTCGGTGGACTTCCGGAAGCGCTGATCGGCTCCTTCTCGGTTCCCGTCGAGCACTCGATTCCGCGCGGAGCTTCGCTCGCCGGTCTCCTCGAGCGCGCTGGCCTCGATGGGACGGACGCCTATCGCGCGAGCCAAGCGGCACTGGACGTTCTCGACCCCACCACCCTCCGCGCGGGCGCGTCGTACACGACGTTCGTCGATGCCGAGGCGCACATCCAGCGGGTGGTTTTTCCCCGCGGTGACCTCGGCCTGGTCACGCTCGACCGGCGCGGAGACGGGTGGCGCAGCGACTGGCGCGAGCTCGAGCGTCGCGTCGACGTCGCGACCGTCGAAGGTTTCCTCGAGACCTCTCTCGAAGCTGCGATGGTGCGCGCCGGTGCACCCGGCAACCTCGCCTACCGACTGGGCGACGTCTTTCAATGGGATCTCGACTTCACGCGCGACCTGCGCGTGGGAGATTCGTTTCGCATCGTCTTCGAGCGCGTGTCGATCGAAGGGCGGTCCGAGCGCATCGGCGACGTGCTCGCGGTCGCCTACGAGAACCAGGGCCGTGCGCTCGAGGCCTTCCGCTTCGAGGACCTCGGCTACTACGACGCGGAGGGGCGGCCTCTACGGAAGCAGTTCCTGCGGTCGCCGCTCGCCTTCTCACGCGTGACGTCGCGGTTCTCGTCGCGTCGCTTCCATCCGGTGCTCAAGGTACACCGCCCGCACTACGGCGTCGACTACGGCGCGCCGGTGGGCACCCCGGTGCGCGTGACGGCGAACGGGACGGTGGTGTCGGCGGGCTGGAGCAAGGGCGGGGGCAACGTGGTGAAGGTGCGCCACCCGAACGGCTACGTGACGTCGTACCTCCACCTGTCGAAGTTCTCGAGCCTGGCCAAGAAGGGCCGTCGCGTGCAGCAGGGCCAGGTGGTCGGGTTCGTCGGCTCGACCGGTCTGTCCACCGGACCACACCTCGACTATCGGGTGCAGAAGGCAGGACGCTACATGGACCCGCTCTCACTCAAGAGCGAGCCGGCGCCGCCCCTCGCCGACGACGATCTCACCCGCTTCGAGCGTGAGCTCGGCCGCCTGAAGGGCCTGCTCGATCGCTCGCGCAGCCTGATGACGGCCGCCGGCTAGGCCTTCCGCCAGCCCGCTCGGAAGAGCGCCGGTGAGCGGCGGCTGGCGAACGCGTTGCGCTCCGTCCCGTCCCGCTCCGTCCGTTGGGCGCGCCGTGCCGGCGGCCGACCGGATCAGCCGTCGAGGCGGCCCTGGAGCAGGCGCTGCGTCTCGAGGTCGTCGAGGCCGCTCTGGATCCGGAGCGACCGGGTGGCGCTCCAGCCGTCGTCGGAGTCGTCGCTCTCGACGTAGCGGACCATGCCGTTCTGCTCCCAGGCCACCAGGTTCGACAGGCCGTCGCGGGACACCAGCACGCGCGTGCGCCCGTCGACCTGCGGCGCCGTTCTCGACGACATCTCGCGGACGACGAGGCGGTGATCCAGGTCGAGCTTGCGCGCGATGGTGACGATGTTGGCGCGGGCGTCGCTCGCCTCGGCGAAGAGACCGCCGCTGAGCTCGACGCCGGCGTCGATCACCGTCTCGGCGATCGCGTCGGAGAGGTCGGCATTCGTGGACGCACAGGTGGCCGACTCGTCGAGGCTCATCAGAGACGCATGGGCCTCGACCGCCATTCCCGACGCCATGGCGCCGCGGAAGCCACGCCTGCGGGCGATGGTGACGATGTTGGCGCGGGCGTCGCTGGCCAGCGCCTTCAGGCCGCCGTCGTCGCAGGAGGTGCGGGGGCGCACGACGTCGCGCACATCGTCGGCGAGCTGCGTCACCTCGAGCGGGATCGCTTCGATCTCGAAGTTCAGGAGCTGGTTGGCCGCCGGGTCGACGAGCGCAGCCACCACGGTGTGATCGGAGCGCCCCGACGAGGCCGCGGGAGAGATCACCAGCTCGCGCTGTGCCGCCGTCGCGGCAGGCTCCCGCGCGTCGCTCAGCTCGGCGAGGCGCAGCACCGCCTCGCCCGAGACCAGCTCGCCGTCGACCAGGATCAGCGGTGAGTACAAGACGGCGTCGCCCGACCACTCTTCTTCGAACCAGAGGGTGTGGAGAATGGTCCGCTCATGGCTCACGAGACCGCCGTCGGCATTGATGGCGAAGCTCTCGCGCGTGACCGCGACCGTGGGTGCGGTCTTGAAGGTGAACGGATCGTCGGTGATGTCGATCGGCTCGGACCACGCGCCATCGCTGTACTGCACCAGCCGGATGCGGGAGTGCGCGAAGTGGTACTGGCTCGCCCAGATGATGAACACGGAGCTCGAGTCCGGCTCGTAGATCATCGACGCCGACATCTCGAAGTCTTCGTCTTCGGTCCCCGGCACGAGGAGGCGCTGGCTCTTGCCGTTCTGGCGGACCACGTCGAGCGCCATGACCGTCGACTCCGTGGACGAGGACGGCTGCTCGAACAGATCGCTGGCCTGGCCGAGGTGCAGGGTGTAGAGCTCGCCGCTGCGGCCCAGGGCACTCGTCTGCGCGGCGGCCGGCCACGCGAGGGCGAGCAGAAGGACGGAGGTGAGGGTGGCGCGCAGCACGATCACGCCCTCAGGTTCACGACGTCGCGCACGTCCACTTCCCGAAGCCAGGAGAGGATCTGCGGGTTGTCCGGGAAGAACTCGGTCTGCAGCCGGCGGAAGGAGGCGTCGGCTCCGGCGCCGTCGGCGGCCTTGAGCTGTGCCTCACCGAGGAGATAGAGAGCGTTCTTGACCGAGTCCTCGTCGTCGAAGCGCTCCGCGAGCTGCAGGGCGGTCGCTGCGTGCTTCGCGGCGTAGCGGTAGCGCTCCGCCTCGAGCAGTGCAAAGGCGAGATCGAGGTGGCCCGAGACGCGGTGGCGATCGGCGCCGCAGCGCACGAGGGTGCGAACGCTCTGGTACAGGTGCTCCAGCCCTTCGGTGAGGCGCCCGTCGAGCACGCGGCAGTAGCCGACGTTGTCGAGGACCTGGGCACGCCACACGGGCGGATCGACCGGGATGATCTCGAGTGCCCGCTCGTAGTTCTCGCTGGCCTCGTCGACATGGCTCTCGGCGAGCAGGAGGTTGCCCAACCGGTTGTAGGAGTGGGCGAGCCAGTCGGGCCGTTTCAGCCACTCCGCCCGGTCGCGGGCGATGCGCGCGTAGAAGATGCCTTTCTTGTAGGCCTTCTGCAGCTCCGCTGCGCGGGCCAGAGCGTTGGCGGCGGCCCAGCAGTTCTCGAGATCACCCGAGCGCCCGAGGATCTCCCGGAGCGTCGGCAGCTCCGGCTCCGGCGAGCCGATCTCCATGGCGACGGCACTGCGGTTGCAGGCCGCGCGGTCGGCCAGCACCTGGTCGCCGGAGGCGAGAGCCTCGTCCTGTGCGGCCTCGAGAGCGACGAGCGCTTCGTGGTACTCGCCCGCCTCGACCAGCTCGGTCGCGCGTCGCCGCAGCTCGTCGTAGCTCAGGGCCGGCGCGAAGCGCGCACGCGCGTCGATCACGCGACTCTCCCCCGCGGGGGAGTCGGTCGGACCGAGAACTTGTGAGGGCAGTGTCATGGCGTCGGGCTGCGCCTCGAGAGTCGTCGGTGAACGAGAGCGCAGAGAAGATTCGAGCCCCGAGACCGTGGTCTTGGGGCAATGACATATTCTGCGCTCCGCGTGCGACGGTGTCAAATGTCTCCGAGCCGTTGCGGGGTCCTGCCTTTTCGACGCTTCTGGCGTAACCTCAGGGCACCCCGAAGGTCGTATCCAGGCGAAGACGCCCGGCCCCTTCGCGTCCTGCCCTGTCCGCACGCGCTCCCGTCGCGGTGCGCCGCGTCTCGCAGCCCTCGTCGCGCTCGTCGACCCTCCGAGGAACCACCATGATCACCGCCACCTTCCCTCTTCCACTCACCTCTCGAGCCGCCTCGGTCCTCACTCTCTGCTCCCTGATCGCCGCACCGTTCTGGGCCCAGGAGGAAGGAGAGGAGCTCTCGGACGTCAAGACGACTCTCGTTCCCGTGGGCGAAGAGGTCACCGGCCAGACGGCGGCCCTCGTGCAGCCCCCCGACGGGCGCTGGCTCGTGGACGAGGAGGGGCGGGAGTACTACATCGACAAGTACCCGAAGATCGAGGGGGGCTATCGCTGGATCGACGAGGAGAAGGGAATCGTCCGTCTGCGCCACCTGATGCCCCTCGAGATCTTCGCGCACGACGACGAGTTCTTCTATTTCAAGTTCCTGCGTCCGCAGGAGGTCGATTCCGCGCCGGCCGAGGCGGCACAACAGTTCGACCTTTCCCTGGAGCTCGCCGAGGCCGACACCCTGCGGCTCACGCGGAGCGACGAAGGTCTGCCGCAGGAAGGGCAGTGGCGTAATGGCTTCGTGCTCGCCGACATGAACGAGGACGGGCACCTGGACATCGTGCACGCTCCCGCGCGCAAGAGCTTTCGCGAGCCGCGCATCTTCCTCGGAGACGGCAGCGGCTCCAAGTGGACCAGCTGGGACGAGGCGCGCTACCCCCAGGCGCCTTTCGACTATGGCGACGTCGCGGTGGCCGACTTCAACGGCGACGGCCACCAGGACATGGCTCTCGCGATCCACCTGACCGGGTTCGTCGTTCTGGTCGGAGACGGCAAGGGCACCTTCGCGCCCTGGGGTGACGGGCTGCCGCTGCTCGAGCTGGTGGACCGCGGGCCGGAGAAGACCGCCCTGCGGCGGCCGCCCGGCTTCAGCTCCCGCGCGCTGGTCGCCACCGACTGGAACGGAGACGGGCGCGTCGATCTCCTGGCCCTGGCGGAAGGCCCGGGAAGCCCCGAGCACATCGCCGAGGGCAAGCTGTCCGACTCCGGCCGCGCTCTCTTCGTGAACCAGGGCGACGGGACATGGAAGCAACAGGACGACAGCCAGTCGTTCATGGGCGACCACCTCATCCTGGCTGATCTCGACGCGGACGGTCGGCTCGACTTCGTCACGGACTCGATGACGGTCGGCGATCCGAACCTGCTCAACTTCGGGACCGAGGGCGACGAGCTCTGGCGGACCGAGAGTCTGCCCGTCGAGCGGCGGCGTCACGTGGTCCGAGGACTTGCGGTCGACGACTTCGACGGAGACGGCGCGCGCGACATCGCACTGAGCTACCGCGCCACGCAGAACGGTCAGATGTACCAGGGCATCGACCTCTATCTCGCGCGCGACGGCGAGGCGGGCTGGGAGCATGTTCCGGTCACGACCACCACGGAAGAGCTGTTGAACTTCCGCGCGATGGCGTCCGGCGACCTCGACCAGGACGGAGATGCAGACCTGGTCGTGACCACCTCCGAGGGAGATGGCTGGATCCTGCTGAACGACGGCAAGGCCAAGTTCGTGCGGGAGACCGCGCCGGAGATGACGGCGCGCGGCCGACACAAGTTCTGCTCGGGCTACCGTGTGCGGATCGAAGACCTGGACGGGAACGGAACGCCGGAGATCGTCGCCAACTTCGCAGGCGAGCCGGGGAGCGAGCAGCTCTTCCCGGCCATCGCGGAGACACGGTGTCGTGCCTTCGGCGCGCTGCGCGTCTGGTCCGTCGAGAGCGCCACGGCCGAGTAGCTCGTCCCTCTCACCACGGGGTGAGTTGACGGCCCTCCAGTCGATTCGTATAGTCGACGGTCAATGAGTCGCGGCCGCATGCAGGGCCTTCGACTCGCCTGGCTCCGCGCGGCTCACCTTGCCGTCCTACGGCACCCGGTGACACCAGGTGTTGGCGATCCCAAAAAAATGGTATATCGTCCCGGTTTCCAAAGCTTCAATCAGTCTTCAAGGGCTTGGAACTTCCCAAGTCCTTTGCTTTCAAATCTTTAACGGGAGGTGATGAGAACCCACAGAAGGATCTAAATCCTTGAGCACTGCAGCGAGGTTGCTGGATCCGTGCGGGTCCGGAATGACCTGCGCCTGAGTGCTCCCAAGCAATGTTCTTGCATTCGTTTGATCAAGTCGTTTTGTAGGGCGCCGAATTGAAACCTGAATCGAACACGTCGTTCGAGGTCGGCGCCAAAGTAAGGAGATTTCTCTCATGAAGAGAACTGTGGCACTCGTCGCACTCATCAGCCTCTGCGCTGTGGGTGGGACTGCTTTCGCTGAGATCGGCACCATTGACGCCGTTCCGGCTGCGACTCTTCTCATTCCTCGCTTCGAGGTGGACCTCAGCAACGCTGCTGGGACCACGACCCTTTTCTCGGTCAACAACGCCTCGGCAGCCCCCGCAGTGGCCCACGTCACGGTGTGGTCGGAGTTCACCGTTCCGGTGCTCGACTTCGACATCTACCTGACCGGCTACGACGTCCAGACGGTCAACATGGGCTCGCTCATCCGTGACGGCATCCTGCCGCGCACCGGTCCCAGCGACGCTCTTCCGTCGGACGACGCGGATGTGTCGAACAACGGTCTGTACTCGACTGGGCACAGCACCTTTGGCGGCACCTGCTCGACCACTCCGGGCATCCAGCCCAACTACAACCCGCTGTCGGGTACGTTCCTGGCGATCGTGCAGCAGGCCCTCTCCGGCCAGCCGCTCGCAACGTCCGGCGCTTGCTCGTCGACCACGGGTAACACGAGCCTCGCTCGCGGCTACATCACCATCGATTCCGTGAACGAGTGCTCCCAGGAGTTCCCGAGCAACCCGGGCTACTTCGAGGATGGCGGCGCGGCTCCCGCGACGGCCAACAACAACAACGTTCTCTGGGGCGACTTCTTCCTCGTCGACCCGACGAACAACTTCGCACAGGGCTTCACCGCCGTTCACATCGAGGCAGACGCTGCTCTGCTTCCTGGTGGCACCGCATGCGACGTGACGGACTTCGCTCCGACCACGTTCTACTGCTCGCTCACCGAGAACGACGGTAACGCGGCGATTCCGGCTGGCGGCGCTGGCTCGGACAACCGTGAGGCTCTCGGCAGCGTGTACGCGACCCGCTACGTCTCTGGTGGTGGTTTCTCCGGTGGTACGAGCCTCCTCGTCTACCGCGACTCCAACACCGGCGCTGGCGCTCCGCGCGTGTGCGGCACCACCCCCACCCCGATGTCGCAGGCCCAGATCGTCGTTTTCGACGAGATGGAGAACCCTGTCGTCGCCGTGGTTGGCGGTCCTTCCGGTGGCCCCGCGGCCGCTGCAGAGCTGCCCTTCCCGTGGTGCACGAACCGGGCCGTGGTCGGCACCGACCTGTCGGTTGTCGAGCCCTTCGGTTGGCTCTACCTGAACCTCAACGAGGGTCTCAACCCGGGTGAGCACAACCAGGCCTACGTGCTGACGAACTTCGACGCGACGGGTACGTACAGCGTTGGCTTCGACGCCATCCAGCTGAACAACCTCAGCCTCACGTCGACGTCCGCGAGCAACCCGCTCCTCCCGTAAAGGGACTCGGGTTCGACACCGCTTCGGCGGTGTCCGCCGCGAAAAGAGTCAGGGGTGAGTCCTTCGGGACTCACCCCTTTTTCGTGTCTCGGCAGGTGCGCGACTTTCTTCCCGCGACGTCTTCTCCTACTCGACGGCCTATGATAAAAAAGCATATTGCCGTTTGGCTCTGAATCCCCCCTTCCCCCCAGTCTCTGGTCGATGGAGCACCGCAAATGTCTCTCCTGAAAAGGGTTCCGGCCCTTGCTCTCATTCTCTTGGGCGCCATGTGGGCCCTGCATGAGGCCTCGCCGGCTCATGCTTCCTGCACAATTTGCTCGCCGGTCTCTCCAGTTCCCTCGTCGCGCTGGGGAAGCCTCGAGCCGCGCGCCATCCTCTCGGACCAGAGTGGCTATGCCTTCAACTTCGAGCCGGGGTGCAACCAGCCGTTCTACTTCGACCTCGACGTGGGCCAGAACTACATCTTCGCCGCCGCCGGGAGCTCCCTCGAGGTGTGGAGCCTCTCGAATCCCGCGACCCCCGTCGAGTCTGCCCAGAACTGCCAGCCGGTGCTTGGCCTCTGGAAGAAGACGGACACCGACTTCTACACGTCCGCAGTCGGCGTGGTGCCCGGCAGCGACGACGCCGTCTCGCTCTCTCTGATCGGCGAAATGGGCGTGGCGATCCTCGACACCCGCAACCCGTCGAGCCCGCGCGTCGTGTACCAGGACGAGGGCGTGTTCAACGGCACGGCGATGAGCGGCACGTACACGCGCGCGACCCGCATCAACGGCCGGGACTACGCCTTCGTCCGTACTGCGTCGCGTCACATCTGGGTGTACGACATGACCGCGGCGCTGGCGCTCACGTCCACCTGCCAGGACTTTTCGCAGGACTCCGGCAGCGCGTGCCCGAGCGTCTACCAGGGAGAGTGGCCGTTCCGCGTCTTCGGCAGTGTCTTCGAGACGGCCAACGACAAGATGCTGGTCGGCCAGGCCAACAACGGAGTCGAGTACTACGACATCTCGTCGCCGACCAATCCGACGCTGCTCGGCTCTCTGCCGGGCTTCAACGCGGCCTATCTCGAGCTCTGGCAGCAGGGGGGCACCTACTACGCCGCCCTGACCAACGATCAGACGGTGAGCATCTACTCGCTGCCTTCGTTCACCCTGGTGCAGACACTCTCGACTCCGGGTGGCGATCTGCCGTCCGGTGCCAAGACCCGCGTCAGCAGCCTGCGCGCGTCTTCTGACGCGGGCATCCCGTACCTCTTCGCAGCGCACAGTGGTGTCCCCGGTGCCGGCCCCCAGCGCGAGTACCTGTTCGATCTCAGCAACCTGAACGTGCCGAAGGAGCTCACGCCTCCCAGCGTCGGCAACGACGGCTACTGGGGCTGGTACTACGAAGAGAACTCGACGGGCTTTCACAACATCAGCCCGCTGCTGGGCGTCGTCGACAACGGCCACCTGTACCGCAGCGCCTGGGCGCTCTTCGACGTCCACGAGCTGACGGGTCCGCAGCCGCCGACGGCGAACTTCACCCTGTCTCCGTCGAGCCCGCCCTACTACGGGGGCGCCACGATCGACCTGAACGACGCGTCGCTCGGTGCGCCGACCACCCTGACCTGGGAGTGGTGCCAGAGCGGCTCGTGCCAGCCGATCACGGGCGGCAACGTCTCCATGGTCTCCTTCGTGCTGCCCACGGCGCCGACGGTCAACTACTCCCTGCCGCTCACCATCCGCCTCACCGCCAGCAACTCGGTCGGCTCGGACGTCCACAATCGCACGATCAACGTCACGGACCCGATCCCCGTGGTGGCTTCGGTCACCGCCAACGGCTCGTCGAGCGGCATCAACGCCTTCCAGTGCGAGACCGTGCAGTTTGCTGTGACGGGCCTGACTGGGCGCGACCCGATCACGAGCTCCTGGGGCCTCGATCTCAACGGCAACCCGCAGTCGGTCAACCTGGGCAACGGGACGACTGCGTCGTTCCAGATCGGCGGTGGTGCGCCGGCGGGCGGACAGTACGTCGCGCACTACACCGCCACGAACGGCGCCGGCTCGGACGGTGCGTCGAGTCCCACGGTGACGGTGCAGGCCCTGCCGGGCACACTCTCGATCAACAGCGTGAACTTCGCCACTCCGATCGTCGATGGTGCGGCGACGTTCACCCTCACCGACACCGCGGGCACGCAGTGGGACTGGGATTGGGGCGACGGCTCGTCCGACACCTACACGCTCGCGAGTCAGGGACGCAACCCGATCCACCACTTCCCGCCGTCGTCGGTGGACGTCACCTACACCGTGACCGTGACCGTCTCGAACTGTCGCGGCCAGTCGGAGCAGCAGACGTTGAACGTTCTCGTTCCGGCCTTCACGCCGCTCGACATCACGGAGTTCCGCGCACAGCTCCTCTGTACGTTTGGTCTGTGTGACGCGACGCCAGGCGTCCCGATTCCGTTCACCCTCACCTACTCCGGCACGCCGACCAGCTTCGACTACGACTGGGACGGCGACACCATCTTCGAGGACACGGGCAACACGAGCCCGGTGACGGCCCACTCGTACCCGACCAGTACCTCCGGCCTTCTCCGACCCGTGGTGCGGATCAGCGCCGGCGCCTCGTCGGTGACCTACCAGCACCTCGATCAGCTCGCCTTCGGCTCGCCGACGCCGCCGTCGGTGACGATCTCGGGCCCGGGCACAGCGATCGGCGGGGGCCAGGCAACCTACACCGCAACGGCCAACAACTGTAGCCCGGCGCCGACGAGCTTCACCTTCAACGCGCAGGGAGGCACCCTCTCCAACCAGACGTCCAATACGGTGACGGTCACCTGGCTGGTGAACGGTGTGATCACTGCCACGGCGGTCGGAGGCGCCTGCCCAGGCATCCAGGGCTCACGCAGCGTCGTGGTCAGCGGCAGCGGCGGTGGCGGTGGCGGCGGTGGCGGTGGCGGCGGTGGTGGCGGCGGCGGTGGCGGCAGCGGCTCCCTCGCCCCGAACTTCACCTTCTCGCCAAACCAGCCGGACGTCGGCCAGGCCGTGAACTTCGACGCCTCGTCGTCGACCGGCTCGCCGCAGACCTACTTCTGGACGTGGGGCGACGGGTCGACGCGTGGCCCGAGCAGCTCGCCGACAGCGAGCCACAGCTACGATGCCCCGGGCACCTACACCGTGACCCTCGAGATCGGGAAGTCGGGCAACTGTGCGCTGAACTTCTGCTCGGAGACCACGACCCGAACGGTCCGGGTGGGTGCGTCGGTCGATCCAACCGGTGGTCTCGACGCGATCTTCGTCGTCGCCCCGACCGAGACGCAGGCTGGTCTGCCGGTGTCGTTCGACGCGTCCGGCAGCACCGGAGGAGCCACGGCCTACGAATGGGATTTCGACGACGGCAGGAAGGCCGGCCCCGGAGGCAACCTGAAGCAGACGACGCACATCTACCAGGACGGTGGCATCTACAAGCCGACCCTGACGATCCGTCGCCCCGACCCGAACTGCCCCGGTGGAACCTGCATCGACTCCACGGTGCGCACGGTGATCGTGCTCGCTGCGCCGCCCGACGGGACGTGTGTCTCGGACCTCAATACCCTGTGCCTGCGCAACCGCCGGTTCGAGGTGAAGATCGACTACGACACCGGCGAGGAGACGGGCGCCGCATCGGTGGTCTCGCAGCAGACCAACGACTCCGGGCTGTTCTGGTTCTTCTCCCGGTTCAACTGGGAGGTCATGGTCAAGATCCTCGACGGCTGCGCGCTGAGCAACCACTTCTGGGTGCTGGGCGCCGCCACCACCGACCTCGGCTACACCATGACGATCACCGATACGAAGGCTGGGGTCTCCAAGACCTACACCAACGAGCTCGGTGTCTCGTCGCCTGCCATCGTCGATCTCGAAGCGCTCGACACCTGCTCGTTCAACGAGTGAGGCGGCGCATCGCCTGACCCCCGGCATACCGCAGGACCGGCGGCTGCGCCTCGATGCGCGCCGCCAGGCCTCGGTGCCGCGAGCCGGCGCGGGCACTCGATAGGATCCCCTCGGCCATGAGGGACCACCTCTTTCTCCTGCGCGAGCTGATCCGGCGAGATCAGCAGAGCCGCTATGCAGGCTCCGCGCTCGGCTTTCTGTGGTCGCTCGCGCAGCCGCTCTGGCAGCTCGTTCTCTTCACGGTCGTCTTCTCGATCATCATCCGGATCCCGCTCGACGACGAGCCCAGCACCAACCTGTTCGCCCTCTTTGTCTTCAGCGGTCTCATTCCGTGGATGGCGGTGAACGAGGGCCTGACGCGCAGTGCGACCGCCATCACGGACGGCGCCGACCTCGTGAAGAAGCTCCGTTTTCCCCGCGAGATCCTCGTGGTGGCCCTCGTCGGGAGCGCATTCCTCCAGTCGCTCATCGCCGCGGGCGTCTTCCTCGTGGTGCTCGGCTTCATGGGGGAGGCGTCGTGGTCCACCGTCCCCTGGGTCGCCGTGCCGATGGTGTTCCAGCTGGCGCTCACCCTGGGCCTGGGGCTGCTCCTGGCCGCGCTTCAGGTCTTCTTCCGTGACGTGGTCCAGCTCGTGACCATGGTGATCACCGGCTGGTTCTACCTCACGCCGATCGTCTACCCTCTCGGCTTCGTGGCCCAGAGCGAGCGTGGAGCCGCGGTGGCGCGCTGGCTCGAGCTCAACCCGCTGACTCCGATTGTCGGTTGGTACCGGGGGGCGCTGCTCGGCGGCCCCTTCGACTGGCCCCGCGGGGGGTGGTCGCTCGTGGTGACGACGCTGTTGGCACTGGCCCTCGGCTGGGCCCTCTTCAGGCGTCTCGCACCGACCTTCCCGGACGAGGTGTGAGCGCGTGAGCGCAGGCGATCTCCTCGTCTCTGTGCGCGGCCTGCGCAAGGAGTACCGTCTCGGCTCCTCGAGCTGGAGCCGCTTTGCCGACGCGCTCCTGCGGCGCTCGGGTCGCGAAGGCAAGGTGGCACTCGCCGATGTCTCCTTCGATCTGCAGCGGGGCCAGAGCCTCGGCATCGTCGGCCACAACGGGGCGGGGAAGAGCACGCTGCTCAAGATCCTCGCCGGAGTCGTCGCTCCCACCGCAGGCGAGGCCCTCGTGAACGGGAGGGTCTCCTCCATTCTCGAGCTGGGGAGCGGGTTCCACCCAGACTTCACGGGGCGTCAGAATCTCCGCCTCAACGCGGCGATGCTCGGCCTGAGCGAGGAGGAGGTGGAGCGGCGCCGTCCGCAGATCGAGGAGTTCTGTGAGCTGGGCGAGTTCCTCGATCAGCCGCTCAAGATCTACTCGACCGGAATGGTGATGCGACTTGCGTTTGCCATCGCGACGCAGGTCGAGCCCGACATCCTGATCGTGGACGAGGCGCTCTCGGTCGGGGACGGCTACTTTCAGAAGAAGTGCATGGACCGACTCCGCGAGCTCACCGACGGAGGCACGGCGCTGCTGTTCTGCTCCCATGCGATGTACTACGTGACCTCGTTCTGCGATCGTGCCCTCTGGCTCGAGAACGGAGTGCAGAAGGGACTGGGCCCATCCCTCGATGTCGTCGCGGAGTACGAAGACTCCCTCCTGCGACAGGCGCCCGGAGCGACAGCGACGTCGGCCGTGCAGGAAGGAGCGGTGCCGAGCGGCGAGCCGGCCTCTTTCGTCGAGGTCTCGGTGCGCGTGCCGGAGGCGGCGGACGGTGCCTTCCGGACGGGCTCACCGTGGCGCGTCGACCTGAGGTGGCGCAGCGAGGACGCCGACCGCCCGTTCCATGTCGGGCTCGGCGTGAACCGGGCCGACGGAGTGGAGGTGTTCACACTGACGACCCGCAGCCGCAGCGCGTTGCGGGGCCAGCGCGACTACTCGGCGCACTTCGAGCTCGAGTCTCTGCCGTTGACCAAAGGGACGTACACGATCTACGCCTTCCTCCTCGACGAGGAGAGCGTGCACGTGTACGACCGGGTTGCGCTCCAGGACGCCTTTCGCGTGGGCGGCGACGACTATGCGTTCGGGCTTTTCGACGTTCCCCACCACTTCGAGCTGCACAAGGGCGGAGGAGCGCCATCCAACTGAGCGTCGTCTGCGTGCACTACCACACGCCGGACCTGGTGGCGCCCGCGCACGCGGCCATGGCAGCAGCGGCTGCACACGCCGGTGTCGACCTCGACTTCGTGATCGTCGACAACGGCAGCGAGCCGGCGGGCCGGGCGCAGCTCGAAGGTGTTCCGGGAGCCCGAGTGCTCGACCGCGGCCAGAACCTCGGGTACGCGGGAGGCGCGAACCTCGGCTTCGAGCGCTCGGACGGGGAGCTCGTCGCCGTGATGAACCCCGACGTGGTCGCGGACGAACGCTGCATCGCGCACCTCCTCGAGGCCCTCCAGGCCGGCGCTGGCTGCGTGGGCCCCCGTTTCAGCTGGGACCGAGAGGGGGTCATCTGGATGCCGCCCTCCGATGCGCGTGGCTTCGGGCAGGAGCTGCGCCGTGCGCAGAGCGGCTGGTCGCGTCGCCACCGTCTCCGGGCGAGAGTGGCGTGGCGTGCACACGCCCAGCGACACTGGTGTGCGAAGGCACCCATTCCCAGTCGCTCCCTCAGTGGCGCCCTTCTCCTCTTCCGGCGAGACGCCTGGCGGCGCGTCGGACCGTTCGACGAGGGGTATCGGCTCTACTTCGAGGAGACCGACTGGCTGGAGCGGGCTGCGGCCGCGGGCGTCGAGACCCGCTACGTGCCGGCCGCTCGTGCGGTGCACTACTACGACCAGAGCGCTTCGGGAGAGCCGGCCAGCCGCGGGTGGTTCGAGGAGTCTGCCGCCCGATTTCGCGCGCGAGCGTACGGCCGGGCCCGATCGAGGGTGCTGGCGGCGGCCGAACGACTGAACCGCGCGCCGGAGGGAGACACCCTGCCGCGCATCGTGCTCGCCTCGGCGGCGGACGACCCGCCCGTGTCGCACGAGGCGCGCTGGCTCGAGCTGTCTCCCGACCGGCGGGGCTACCCGGCGGTGGCGCAGCGCTTCGAAGATGGCGTGCCTCTCGACTGGTCGCTCCCGCGCGACGTGCGGGAGCGCCACCCCGACCTGTACCTTCACGGTCGTCTGGTCGACGACGACCAGCGCGAGCTGGCGACCTTCGATCTGCCTCCCGAAGCGGGGGAGGGGGCGGGCTCTTGAAGGTGGCGTATCTCCTGCCGACCACGGAGTTCGGCGGCGGGATCAAGGTCGCCGTCGAGCACGCACGGCTGCTCGTCGGGCGAGGTCATGAGGTCACCGTCGTGGCGCCGGGCGGGGAGCCCGAGTGGATGAAGCCCTGCGGGGCCTTCCTGGAGGCGAGCGAGGCAGCAGGCCTCGTGGAGCAGGATCTCGTGGTGGCGACGTTCTGGACGACGGTGCAGCCGGCGCTCGAGCTCGAACGTGGGCCGGTGGCGCACTTCTGCCAGGGTTATGAGGGAGGTCTCGAGCACCTGGCAGAGCAGCAGGCCGCGATCGACGACGTGTACGCGCTCGACTTACCGACGCTCGTGGTGACTCCTGCGCTGGGAGAGCGCCTCCGGCAGCGGTTCGGACGCGACTTTCGTGTGGTCTCGCCGCCTCTCGATCCCAGGTTTCGGCCGATGTTCAGATGGCGCCCCCGCAGGCGTCCGCGCGTCTTCGTGCCGGGCATCTTCGAAGCCCCCGTGAAGGGTGTGGCGCATGCACTCGAAGCGGTACGGCTCATGGAGCAGGCCGGGCGCGCCTGTACGGTCGTGCGCGCGTCGTTTCTGGAGCTGAGCGACGCTGAGATCGCCCTCCGCGAGCCCGAGGTATTCCTTCGCGCCGCCCCGGTCGAGGGGATTGCCGCGCAGCTGCGGCAGAGCGATCTGCTGCTGTTCCCCTCGCGGGAGGACGAGGGCTTCGGTCTGCCGCTCCTGGAGGCCATGGCGTCCAAGCTCCCCGCGGTGGCCTCGTCGATCGGCTCGGTGCAGTACATGGCACCGCGGGGAGTCGAGACCGTGCCGTTCGGCGATGCACGCGCGATGGCGGCTTCGGCGCAAAAGGTGCTCGCAAGCCCGCGCCGGTGGCGTGCCATGCGCCGCCTCGGGTATGAGCAGGCGCAGCGCTTTCGCGCCGAGAAGATCGCTCGCGACCTCGAAGAGGCGGTCGGCTGGGCGGCTCAGAAGAGGTCGGAGTCGCCGTAGCTGTAGTAGAGACTTGCGCGGAGTGCGGGAGCCAGCCCACCTCTCGGCGTGTCCTGCGAGTCGAAGGGGACCACCACGAGGCCGAGGTCCTGTGGCTCCGCGCCCTGCTGGAAGCCCAGAGCCTCCAGAGTGTCGCTCCACCACGCCGGTCGTTCCGGAAACCACGCGACGATGCTGCGCACCCTGTTTCCCGAGGCCTCGAACTGTCGTGCGGCTTCGCCGAGGAGTGCCCGCACGCCCATCGGATGGGGCCCGTCGAAGAGAGCGTCACCCCACACGAGGGCGTCGTCGCGCTGCGTGAAGACGCCCCACCCTCGCAGACGCCCCCAGCGGCGCAGCTCGAACGTGCGGTAGGTCGTGTCGGGGCAATCTTGGTAGCGCCATCGCAGGTAGGCCGCGTCCCGTCGCAGGAGGGCTCCGTACCGGGGGCGCGCGCGTTCGTAGAGGCGGTCGAAGTCGCTGGAGAACCCCGCGCTCTCCTGGACACGGTCGAACAGCGGAGTGGAGGCGTCGGCGAATCGGGTCCGCGGGGCGCTGCGGAAGGCGACGTCTTCGATCTTCTCCGCCCCGACGTAGCGCATCGAAAAGCGCTGGATGTTGCCCGTGTTGTAGCCGTAGTTGAAGGCGACCTCGCCGCGGCAGCGGGTTCGGTAGAAGTGCTCGGCCGCCGTCGCCAGGATGGAGCTCGGGCCACGGCCCACCGACCGCACGTGCGGCGCGGTCATGGTGTCTCCCACCTGGTGGGCGGCTACGCCGTCGCGGTGAGGTAGATCGAAGAGGGCCGGATAGGCGCAGTACTGGGCCACGAGTGCGCCGTCGGGGTCTTCGACGAGGCTGATGCGATGCGCCCCGTGAGGGTGGTCTTCGTACTTCCAGGCCCAGTGGGTGCGCGTCCGCTCGACGTGAAAGGAGCTCCGGAACAGGTCGAGGATCTCGTCTTCGTCGCCCGGCCGGTAGGGCCGCACGCGGTAGAGCCCCTTGGCCCCCGGAATCACCCAACCATCGGCCAGCCGTCGGGCGGCGTGGAAGCGGACGCCGAGCTCGAGCAGCTGGAGCAGAACAGGAGCAGCCGACGGCGGTCCGCAGGAGAGGACGACGAGCCTCGTCTCGGTCGGGAGGCGCGCGAGGGTCTCGCTCTCGGGTGTCGTCAGCTCGAGATCCGGAGTGGCGACGACGAGCACGCCGCCTTCATCGCCGCTTTCGGCGCCCTTTCGGGCGACTCGTTCTCGCATCTCCGGCGTAGCGATCACCTCGGCGGGCTCTCCCCGGAGCAGCTCGCGGGCCGTGGTGAGCAGCGCATCGGACGGGAAGCCTGCAGCTTCGTTCGTGTCGACCGTCGTCACGCCGGCAGACTAACTCGTCCTGGGTCCGATCGCTCGACTTCACCCAGACGCTCGGCCAAGATGCTGGAGAGTCTGATCATGTGTCGTCCCTTTCCTCTCCGATCCCGCCGCGTGGCCGGGCTTTCTGCTCTGGCTACAGGGCTTCTACTCCTGGCGGGCTGCGCTCCGGAGCGGTCACAGCCCCCCGACCTGGTCCTCCTGGTCGTGGACACGCTGCGCGCAGATCGGCTCACCTGTGGGCCGGAGCCCCAGCTTTTCCCCGAGACCTGTGCGGCGATGGCCGAGAGGGGCGTCGTCTTCGAGCGCGCCTACGCCTCTGCACCGTGGACCCTCCCCTCGATGGCTTCGATGCTCACGGGTCTGGCGCCCGACGCACTGGCTGCTGCGGGCTCCACGCTCTACGACGTACCGAGCGACGCCGCGACGTTGGCGGAGCGCCTTCGCGACGCGGGCTACGACACCGCCGCTTTCGTCGCCAACCCGACGTTGCAGGGTGACAGCGGCTTCGGTGACGGCTTCGAGACCTTCGAGGTGGTGGAGGCTCGGGTCGAGTCGCTCGATCTCAGCGCGGAGCACTGGCTGCAGCCGCGGCTCGAGGAGTGGCTCGCGCAGAGGAGTCCGGGTCGCCCGTCGTTTCTCTGGGCGCACTACCTGGACCCCCACGACCCCTACGTGAACCCCGACTTCGAGGCGGGGGAGTTTCCGGACGCCGCCTACGTTGGTCCCTACGTGGGATCGGACGTGCACGGCGTCTACGTGGGAGCTCTCGTGCCGGAAGATCCACCCGCCGCAGCGCGTCAGTTCGCGGGGCTCTACGACGGTGAAGCCCGTTACCTGGATCGCTTTCTCGCGCGCACGCTCGCCGCCCTCGAGCGCGGGCGCGATCTGGTCGTCGTGCTCACCTCCGACCATGGCGAGGAGCTACACGAGCATGGCGGATGGAAACACGGCCAGACGCTCTACGAGGAGCAGGTGCGCGTGCCCCTGCTGGTCCGCTGGAGCTCCGAGGGTGAAGCGGCGCGTGTGCAGCAGACCGTCCGAGGCCTCGACGTGGCGACCACGCTGCTGGCCGCGGCGGGGGTCGAGCCGGAGGGTCTGGAGGGGCGCGATCTCCGCGGCGTGGCGCACGGAGACGGGGCCGGCGCGCGCCCGGCGTTCTTCCAGCACCACTCGAGTGGCCCCGTGCGCGCCGGCGCCGTGCTCGGAAACCGTAAGCAGGTCTGGTTCAACGCCGCGGATCCGACCCCCGAGGCCGACCCGGTCGCGCAGCACCTGCTGGCGCTCGACCGCCAGCGTCTGCCGCGGTGGGGAAGGTTCGATCTCGGCACCGACCCACGCGAGGTGGACCCCTGGGCGCGTCCGACCCCCGAAGACGTTCTGCTCGAGCGCGAGATCCATCGTCGGCTGCTCGGCACGATGCCGGGCCTCCGCGTGCTCGTTGGAGGAGCCACCGAGGGACCGCCGATCGAGGTGGTCCTGGAGCTCGCCGCCGAGGCGACCGCCGCCCCGTACTTTCTGGCGGAGCCGGACGTGTGGGCCGAAAAACGTCGGGCAGGGGGCACGACGATCCGGCTCACCGTGGCGGGCCGCGAGGGTCGCACGCCGCTCCGTGGGCTGCTCCTCCCGAGTGGGTCCTCGGTCCAGGGGGTGACTGCAACGTGTTCTGGCCAGACCGTTCCGCTTTTTGTCGGAGCCGGCCACGCGACCCAAAAGCCCCACGCGCAGGGCGTCCCTCTGGAGGCTGCAGCACTCGAGGTCAGGCGATCCGTTCCCGACGCCCCGGCGGAGCCCGCGGTCTACGTCTTCGACCCCGTGACCGTTGGGCCCGCCGAGGTGGCAGAGCCCAACGAAGAGCTCCGTCAGCGATTGCAATCGCTGGGCTACGTGCAGTGACCGACCCAGGTAGAGTTGGGTCTCATGCGAGCCTTCAACCCTCCGGGTGCGGCCGAAGCGGTGGTCGCGCGCAGCGCCGTCGTGCTGGCTCCCCACTACGACGACGAAGTGCTCGGGTGTGGGGCTCTGCTGGCTCAGCTCGTGCAGTCGGGAGCCCGCGTCGAGGTGGTGTTCCTCACCGACGGGTCGGGTGGGGCCGAAGGAGCGCCCGAGGCATCCGACGGTGAAGATGCGGGCGGCGCGTACGCCTCCCGTCGACGTGCCGAGGCGACACGTGCGACCGGGGTTCTGGGGGTGCGCCATGTTCGCCACCTCGACTACCGCGACGGTGGTCTCGAGGACGCGTTGGAGCCGCTCACGGAAGCCGTGGATGCCGTCCTACGAGAGCTCGAGCCCGATCTCGTGCTGGTGCCGTCGCCGCTCGAGGTGACGGGGGACCACCGCGCTGCCTTCGCTGCGGTGCACGGCGCGCTCCACGGCCGCCGCGATGCGCAGCAGCTGACGGTGCTGGCGTACGAGGTGAACCACCCGCTCTACCCCAACCTCCTCGTCGACGCGAGTGAGCAGGTCGACCTTCTGGGTCGCGCGATGGGCGAGTACGCGAGCCAGCAGGAGCGCCACGACTACCTGGCGGCCGCGGTCGGGCTCCGCCGCTTCCGCACGCACAGCCTTTCGCCGGACGTCGAGGCGGCCGAGGCGTACTACCGTCTCGAGAGCAGCGACCTGCGCACGCTGTCGCTCGCAGCCACGACCACTCGCATGGGAGGTCAGCCACAGCGTCTCGAGGTACAGGGCGGCGAGATCGTGTCGGTCGTGGTGCGCACCAAAGATCGCCCGGCGCTCCTGGCGGATGCGCTCACGAGCCTCGCCGAGAGCGAGTACCGGCGCCTCGAGGTGGTGCTCGTGAACGACGGTGGGTCGGCGCCGGAAGTGGCTCCGGACTACCCGTTCGATCTGCGGCGCGTCGATCTCCAGCCGGGGCGAGGGCGATCCGGAGCGGCGCAGGCGGGCCTCGAGGCGGCCAGCGGCGCGTTCGTCGCCTTCCTCGACGACGACGATCTCGTCTTTCCGGAGCACTACCGCACCCTGGTCGGAGCGGTGGGAGGTGGAGCTCGTGCCGCGTACACGGACGCCGCGATCGGCGTCTACGAGCTGACGGGTGACGGCTGGAGCGAAGTGGAGCGCCGGCTGCCGTACAGCCGCGACTACGATCCGGCGATTCTCCTCGTCGACAACTACATCCCCTTCAACACGGTCCTCGTGGAACGAGAGGTGGCCCTTGCCGCCGGCCCGTTCGACCCGAGCTTCGACATGCTGGAGGACTGGGACTGGCTGATTCGGGTCGCGGCGCAGACTCCGTTGCACCACCTCGCGACGGCGACTTGCGAGTACCGGCACTTTCGCGGCAGCGGCCATCACGCGCTCGGCGCCGATGCGCAGGTGACCGAGACGCTGGAGGCGGCCAAGGCGCGCGTTCTGGAGAAGCACCGCGACCGCATCACGCCAGCGACCCTCGCGTCGGCCGCGACGGCGCTGCGAGCCGAGGCGGTGCACGCGCAGGAGGCGTTCCGGGCGTCCGACACCGAGGCGAGGGCGCTCAGCCGTGAGCTGCACGCGCTCGAGCGAGCCCACCACGCACTGTACGGCGAGGCCGAGGCCCTGCGGGAGGAGCTGGCTCGGCTGGTCGCCGTCCGCGACGAGCACCAGGCCGAGCTCGCGCGGCTCTTCGCCGAGGAGAAGTCGCTCCGGGGTGTGGCTGCCGAGCACGAGGACCACCTCGCGCGCACCTACGCCGAGATCGAACGGCTCAACGGAGTCATCGGGGCGATGCAGCAGACGCGTGCCTGGCGCCTCCACCAGCTCCTCAACCGATCGAGCTGAGCAAAACGATGCCTCGTGTCGCCCTCGTCAGCAGCGAGCCTCTGCGCCCGCGCATGGCCGGAATCGGAATTCGCTACTTCGAGATGGCGCGCCACCTCGTGGCGGAGGGCTTCGACGTGGTTCTCGTGTCGCCGGGGGCGTCCGAGGATCTCGAAGCGGTGGCCGCAGCCACCGGCGGTGAGGCGCGGCTCTTCGAGAGGGGAGCTCTCGCGCATGCACTCGGCGACTGCGAGGCCGTCGTGGCGCAGGGCCAGCTCGCCAACGACGTCGTTCTCGAGGTTGCAGACACCCCGGTGGTGATCGACCTCTACGATCCGTGGCTCGTCGAGAACCTCCACTACGCGGAGTCGCTCGGCCTGGATCCATACCGCAACGACCACGCCACCTGGATGCTGCAGCTGAGCCGCGGCGACTTCTTCCTCTGCTCCTGCGACGAGCAGCGCCTGTACTACCTCGGGCTCCTGACCGCACTCGGGCGGATCAACCCCGTACGTGTGGCGTCCGATCCGTCGGCCGAGGGGCTTCTCCGCGTCTGTCCGTTCGGGGTCGCGCAGGAGCTGCCGCCGCACGAGCCCTGGCTGGAGCCGAGCGACGTGCCGCGGCTCCTGTTCGGAGGGCTCTACGACTGGTACGACCCGCTGTGTGTTCTCGAGGCGCTCGCCGAGCTGGAGGATCTCGACTGGCAGCTCCTCTTCGTGCGCAACCCGAACGTCGGAGAGACGCCGCAGAAGAGGCTCGAAGAGGTCGAGGCGTTCGCGCGGCGGAGAGGATGGATCGGGAGCCGCGTCGAGCTCATCGACTGGGTGCCGTTCGAGCGACGCTACGACCTGCTCCGCGACGTGCGGCTCCTGGTGACGACACACCTGCCGTCGATCGAGACCGACCTGTCTCTGCGAACGCGTTTCCTCGACGCCCTGGCGGCGCGTGTGCCGGCCCTCACCAGCAACGGGGGCGCGATGAGCCGACTGCTGCGGGAGCACGAGGCTGGCTGGGTGGTCCCTCCGGGTGATCGTGCCGCCGTCGCCGCTGCGATCCGCGACGTCCTGCAGGGGGGCGCCGAGGTGGCCGCTCGTCTCGACGCGGGTCGCGCTCTGGCGACGCAGTTCTCGTGGGCGGCGTCGCTCGCGCCGCTCGTCGATTTCTGCCGTGCCCCGCGGATCGATGCTTCGAAAGCGGACTTCGCGCAGGGCTTCGAGACGCGCGCTCCGCAGGACCGCCTCGCGTTTCGCGTGCGGCGCAAGTGGAAGAGTCTGGGGGGGGGCGTGTGACGGCGCGCGTCGAGAGCGTCGATGTCGGCATCCTGAACTGGAACGGCCTCGCACATCTTCGCGAGTGCCTTCCGGCGCTGCAGGCGCAGCGCGATCCGGGGGTCGCGTGGCGCACGGTCGTCTTCGACAACGGCTCTACCGACGGCTCGCTCGAGTGGCTGGAGCAGCAGGACGTGGCCGGCCTCGAAGTGGTGCGCAGCTCCGACAACCTGGGCTTCTGTGGCGGCTACAACGCGCTCATTCGGGGCTCGGACGCCGATGCTGTCGTGCTCCTGAACAACGACACCCGGCCGGAGGTGGAATGGCTCGCGCGGCTCGTCGATGCCCTTCGTCGGGCGCCAGCCGACGTGGCCGCCGTGTCGGGGCTGATCGTCGACTGGGCGGGCGAGCGCCTCGACTTCGCGCGCGGCGTGATGACCTTCGACGGCCACGCGTTCCAGGCCGACTACCACCGCCCGCTGGGGGAGGTGACGCTGCCAGCCGACGGCAGCGAGCTCCTCTTCGCGTGTGGCGGCAACATGATCGTGCGTCGCGAGAGCTTTCTGCAGGCGGGGGGCTTCGACGAGGACTACTTCGCGTATCTCGAGGACGTCGACCTCGGTTGGCGACTCTGGTCGGGAGGTGAGCGTGTGACCCTCGCCACCGACGCGGTGGTGCGTCACCGGTCGATGGCCACCAGCGACCTGCTCGGCGTCTACAACCGCGGCTTTCTGTTCGAGCGCAACGCCTTCCTCACGGCGTCCAAGAACTACGACGCGGAGCTGTGGCCACAGATCATGCCGTCGATCCTCCTCACGCTGGTCTCGCGCACCCAGACGCTGATGGTGCAGAACAACCCGCGCGGTGACCTGCTCACGGTGGATCCCTATGCGCGGCCGGAGGAGAAGGCGCCTGTCACGCATCCGGAGCCTGCCGCGGCTGCCCGCCGCCCGGGCCGTTCCGCGGGGCACTGGATGCGGAGGTTCCGCGAGCTGGGGCCGCGCGCGGCCCTGCGCAAGGTGGTCGACCGACTCCTCCCGGCGGAGGGCGCCGAGCACCCCACGCTCTCGGACCCGCGGACGGTCGCTCAACTGCGGGCGGTGACCTACGTGCTCGGGCACCTCGACGCTGCCGCCGCGCGCCGCGCAGAGGTCCAGGCGCGGCGCAGCCGACCGGACCGGGAGATCTTCGAGCGCTTTCCGCTGCACCTGGTTCCGACCTATCCCGGCGACGAGCGCCTGTTCTCGTCCGAGGCATTCGACGCGTGGACCCCGGGAGGTCTCGAGCTGGTTCGGACCTCGCTGCAGGAGCTGATGGGGAGCTGAGGGTCGGGTAGGGTTCGGCGTGGACTATTCGATCGTCATTCCCAGCTACAACCGCAAGGAGGTTCTGGGAGAGGTTCTGGGTGCGCTCGGGCGGCAGGAGTCGGCGCCCAGCTTCGAGGTCGTCGTGGTCGACGACGGCTCCACGGATGGCACCGACGCCTTTCTGCGGAGCTACGACGCGCCGTTCCCACTGCAGATTCTGCAGCAGGAGAATCAGGGGCCCGCCGCGGCACGCAACGCCGGGGTGGCTGCGGCGGCGGGAGAGCGGGTGGCCTTTCTGGGGGACGACACCGTCCCGTCCAGCGGATGGTTGAAGGCCCACGAGGCGGCCACACGGACCGCGGGCGCGCGCCGGATTCGGGACGAAGGGGGTGCACTCGGAGTGATCGGCTACACGTCGTGGCACCCACGCATGAAGCTCACCCGGTTTCTTCGCTACATCAACGAGTTCGGCCTGCAGTTCGGCTACGCGCTGCTCGACGATCCTGAAGACGTCGGCTTTCAGTTCTTCTACACCTCGAACCTCACGCTGCCGCGTCAGCTCCTTCTCGACGAGCCCTTCGACGTGTCGTTTCCGTATGCCGCCTGGGAGGACATCGAGGTCAGCTATCGCCTGTATTCCAAGGGTTTTCGCCTGCACTACGCCCCCGAGGCCGTCGTCGCGCACGATCACCCGACCGACCTCAGGCGCTTTGCCGAACGGC
This sequence comes from Candidatus Multivoraceae bacterium, assembly GCA_965223385.1. Classification (GTDB taxonomy): domain Bacteria; phylum Acidobacteriota; class Thermoanaerobaculia; order Multivoradales; family Multivoraceae; genus JBCCLJ01. Next base: position 1,448,676 of record CBDCWR010000007.1, read on the forward strand.
AGGAGCGCGCCGGCTTCTGTGCCGTCGTCTTCTATCGACTGCACCCCGAGCTCGGCGCCTTCCTGGGACTGGGGCCGGAGGGTCCACCGGACCTGCCGGACGCGGCCCGCCAGGGGCGGAAGATGAAACTGGCCTTGGGATTGCAGGGACTTCCGGTGAACGTGCCCCGCCTGTGGGAAGACGTGCTGCGGTACCACTACATCGTGGGCCTCCACCGCGGCTGGCAGGCGACGGCGTCACCCGACAGCTGAGAAGGAGGACCACCTCATGATCGCCCCCGAGACCGCTCGATCGCGCGGTTCCATGTGGTTCCCTGCCGCCGTGCTGGGAGCCGTCCTGTTCGTCTGCGCCTGGGCTCCTGCCCCTGCCAGCGCCACCTCCACCATCCCACGCGCACCCGTCGTGCCGCAGGTGGCCGAAGCCACCGCGGAGATGACCGTGGCCACGAGGCGCTACCACCGGCGCGGCCGCTACCGCACCCGCTTCATCGCGCCGCGCTTCAGCTTCTACTCCGGCTTCTACGGCTGGGGGGGCTGGGGAGCTCCCTTCTGGGGCGGCTGGGGTCCCTACGGTTGGGGCTACGACGGCTGGGGCTACTTCCGGCCCGACGCCGGTGCGGTCGATCTCGACATCAAGCCGGAGAAGGCGAAGATCTACCTCGACGGCGACTACATCGGAGTGGCCGACAACTACGACGGCTTTCCGCGATACCTGTGGCTCAAGCCGGGCACCTACGAGATGGTGATCTACAAGGAGGGTTTCGAGACCCTCAAGCGTCGGCTCAAGGTCGTCGCCGGCGAGGTCATCGACATGAACGACCGGATGGTGCCTGGTGAATCGACCTCGCCCGAGGAGATCTACGGCGAGGAGGACGTCTCCCACGACGTCGCTCCGCCGCGCACGCTCAACCAGACGATGCGGGAGCGCAGCGAACGGCCGCGCATTCCGGCACCCGTGCGGCGCTCTCGAGAGCCCGGAGACGAAGTGCAGCGCGGCGCCGAGCCGCGCGGCGAGCTCGATCGCGTGCGCTCCGCTGGGCCGCGGGTCGATCAGCGCGGTGAGCCGGGTCGTCTGGAGCTGGTCGTCTCGCCGATCGACGCCGTCGTCTACCTCGACGGCCGCCTGCTGGGCAGCGGCGCCGAGCTGGCACGGCTCCATTCAGCCATGCTGGTGGATCCGGGCAGCCACACCCTCGAGGTGACGCGGCCGGGCTACGAGACGAAGACGCTCGAGTTCGAGGTCGAGCCGGGTGAGCTCGTCGAGCTCGACGCCAAGCTCCAGGAGCCTTGAGCCCAGGCGCGGGAGGCGCTTCGCATCGACATGCTGAGCGAGGTGCGTGAGACCCATCCCGCGACTCGTACTCGGAGCGCCGGAGGCGCTTCGCATCGACGTGCTAGCGGGGCGCGTGATAGCCATCACGCGACTCGCTAGCTCTCGCGGGCCTCGAGGGCGCGCTTCTCCATCTTCAGGAGCCAGTCCTTCTTCTTGGTGCCGCCGACGTAGCTTCCAGCGCCCCCTTTGCGGGGCACGACGCGGTGGCAGGGGAGCAGGATGGGAAGCGGGTTCGACACGAGGATCGACCGCACCAGTCGATAGGAGTCGGAGGCGCCGACGAAGGACGCCAGCTTCTGGTACGTCCGCGTCTCGCCGTAGGGGATCTCCTGCGTCGCCGTGAGGACCCGGACGGCGAACTCGTCGAGGCCGGACGCCGCCAGATCGAAGTCGAGACGAAGGTTCTGGCGGGCCCCGGCGAAGTACTCGAGGAGCCGCCCCAGCGCCTCGTCGAGGAACTCCGAGCGGTCGACGTCGCCCAGGGGCTGGTAGAGTTTGCGCTCCTTCCCCTTGGGAACGATCACGAACTGGGTGATCGTCTCGCCACGGAACTCGAGCCCGAGGCTCCCCAGGGGCGAAGGCAGGAGGACACGCTGCGCCTCGACCTCGGCGACCTCCTCCGTCTCGGTGGAGCTCTCCAACGTAGCCACGTTGTCTGACATAGGCCGCGGAGGCTACCATGTCCGGCCTGCTCCGGAAGCTCTCGAATTATCCAGAATCTTGGATTTCGATGTCTTCTCGGGGCGAGAGGGTCACCGAGCGCTGGATCCAGGGCTGGGACGCCAGCTCCATGGCGAAGTCGACGCTCGATGGGAAGGTGTGCGATTCCACCATGCGGAACGACAGGTGGAAAGTGGTGGCCCCGGCCAGGGGAAAGGGGTCGAGAAGGAGCGTGGAGCCGACGAGCCGAGCCCGCAACGTCCGCTCGCCCGGGAGGCGTCGCTCGAGCTCTCGCGACCACCGGTTGCAGACCGCCAGCGACAGGAGGTCCACCAGGTCGAGCCACAGGTAGTCCTCCTGCGCCGCCTCCGGCTCGAGATCCATCTCCTCGAGAAGGCGGTCTCGCTCGGCCTCGAGCTGGCCCAGAACCTCGTCCAGCGCGGGGCCGGGCTCCGAGCGGCCGAGCAGGCGGAGCGCATGCAGGATCACGAGGAGCCCGGCGTAGGGCGAGCGGCGGACGAGCCGCCGCGTGCCCCGGGTCCAGAGCTCCAGGCGCCGGTGCGTCGGAAGGCTCAGGAAATCGTGCGGCCTGCCCGCATCGTCCACGCTCGGCGCAGAGTCCACCTCCTGCCAGCCGTTGTCGTGCTCGAACGCCGCGCGGATCAGCTCGTCGCGGAAGGGATGGGGGGCCAGCTCCGGCACCAACTCCAGGATCTGCCCCGAGAAGCGGGCGTGGTCCGTCTGGGTGACGAGCTCCAGACGGCCTGCGTGCTGTGCCACGATCATCGGTCCGGCGCGATGCTATCTGCTGGCGCAGTTGTAGAATGTCCAATGGATCGATGGCCGAATGCTTCGGTGCTTTTCGTTAGCAACAACAGAGGCCATCGACGCTCTCTTTTCAGTCAACCCGAGACGAGCTGAGGACAGGCTCACCGTGGCGCCGCGCACCTCGCGCGCCCGGAGCTCGAGGGGACTTCAGTTGACACACGGAGGAATGCCCAGATGAAACACATGATTCGTAGCTCCATCGCCTCGGCAGTGGTGCTCGGCCTGCTCGTCGCGCTCGCCGCGCCGGCCATTGCCAACGACAAACCGCGCATCGCAGTGATCGAGTTCAAGGCCAAGGCCGACGGCAGCTGGTACGGCTGGTGGCGAAACGGCGGTGCCGCGGCTGCACAGGACGTCTTCGTGACCGAGCTGGTCAAGAGCGGCAAGTTCCGCGTCATCGATCGAGAGGCCCTCGGCGCCATCATGCGCGAGAAGAACCTGGCGCTCTCTGGCGACGTCGATCCGTCGACCGCCGTGAAGGCCGGGAAGCTGCTCGGGGTCAAGTACCTCCTTGCCGGCGCCATCACGGAGTACGGAGCCAGCACCGCCGAGGGTGGCGGCCCGGGCGTCGGTCGTCTCCCGTCGGTGCGGGTGGGCCGCAAGAAGTTCACCGCCGCCATGAACGCGCGTCTCATCGACGCCGAGACGGGTGAGATCATCTGGGCCGACGAAGGCCGTCGGGACACGAAGAGCGTCAAGGTGCGCGTCGGCGGCTTCGGCGGCGGCGCACGCGACGACGCCATGTTCGACCGGGTGCTCAAGCCGGTCGTGCAGGACCTCGTGGCGAGCCTGAAGGCCTCGTTCTAGGTCGGAGTCCGGCGGCCCTCCGGGCTCGCCGCAGAAAGAGAGCCGGCCTCGCGGATGCGGGCCGGCTCTTCTGCGTTCCGAGTGCGCGCACCGCGCGCGCGATGCGGGGACGGCTCAGCTGCCGAGCTTGAAGGCGATCCTCAGGCTCGTCCACGTTCCGACGGGTGCGCCGTTGCGCGTGCCGGGGGTGAAGACCGCCCTGCGCGCCGCGCGCTGGGCCGCGTCGTCGAAACCGAAGCCGTGGGAGTCGAGAGGTCTCACCTGACTCACGGTCCCGTCGCGCTCCACGTACACCCGCAGCTCCACCGTCGCCTCCTTGCGCAGCCGCTGGGCGAGCGGCGGGTAGCGGGGCGACAGGGGCTCGGCGAGCCGAGGCGGCACGATCACCGGCTCGGCGCTCGTCTCGGCGGCCGGAGGCGCGGAAGGTGCCGGCTCCTCGGTCGAGCGTGTGGGAGGCGGGCTGACCCCGGTGACGCGCTCGCGCGCAGGCGCCTGGGCTGACCTCGTCGCAGGAGCCGGGCGCGTCGTCGCCGGCCGGGGTTGCGGGCTCGTCGTGCGGGTGGCACGGCGCACGAGACCTCGGGTGGGATCGTCCCGCTCCTGACCGCGCAGCGTCGATGGGGGCGTCACGGCTCCGCTCGCATTCGGGCTTCTCGGAGTGAGGTTCTTCGGGCGAGGGGAGGTTCTGGCGGTCTGGGCCCGACGCAGCTCGGAACGCAGCCTCTCGAGCTCGTCGTCGTACTCGCTGCGCAGGTTCTCCTCGATGTCCGCCGCCCTCTGCCGGACCAGCGCGTCGATCCGCGCGATGGCTCTGCTCTCGCTGATCGACTGCGCGAGGTCGTCGCCGGGCTCCGCCTCCGGTGCGGGCAGGGGCACGTCGGTCGCCTCGACGAGGTCCCCCGATCTCGGGGTTGCGCTGGCGAGGCGCACCTGCGGCTCCGAGCCGTCCCCGAGGGAGAGTGCGCGACCCGCCAGAGTTGGCCCCAGGAGCACGGCGCCCACGATGCCCAGGACCCCCAGCACGCCGAGGAGGGCGATGCGCTGGGTGGGGCTACCCGACCTCGAGCTCGCGCTCGCCGCTGCGACGGCTCCGAACTCCAGGCTGGGCGTGTCGACAGGCTCCGGCTGCTGGACCGCGGCGTCCGACCAGCTCTCGTCCGCCAGCGGCGCATCGTCCACCAGGATCTGATGGAGGATCTCGTCGGAGGCGGCTGCGTCCGCGGTCCCGGAAACGGGCTCCGACGGATCGCCGGGTGCCTCCGTCGCGGGCTCGGCCACGACCGGCACTTCGACGCCACTTTCGTCCTCGCGCTCCCGAGCCTCCTTGTCGATCTCGTCCTGCAGCAGGTTGTGGAGGTAGAACGCGAGCTGGAAGGTGGCGGAGCCAGCCGGTGGCAGGAGCTCTGTGAGCTCCTGGTGCCACGTCGGGACGTTGCCGATGCGCTCGTGCTCGGCGCAGAGGCTCCGCCTCAGCAGCTGGGTCAGCTTGCCGTGGGTGCCTTCGAGCCGGCTCAGGAAGCCTTCGATCTGACCCTCGTCGGTGGGCGTCGGACCGGCGACGAGCTCCAGCAGAAGCATGCCGAGGGCGTACACGTCGTCGCGGGAGTGCAGTGGGGCACCAGACAGCGCCTCCGGGGAGAGGTAGCGCTGGTGGTTGTCGTCGAGCGCGCCCTCGGCCGCGCCCTGGCGCAGCACGTCCCCCACCTCGAAGCCGAGCAGCCGGACCTCGCCCTCGGTCGAGATCTGAACGAGCTCGGGCACCACGAAGCCGTGGCGAATGCCACGGTCTTCGTAGGTCGACTCGTAGGCGGTGGTCAGTGCCAGCGCGAGGCGGTCGGCAATGAGCAGCGCCTGCTCGACCGGCACCGGCTGCCCCCGCTTGCGCGAGAGCTCCATGACCGTGCGCAGGTCGCGACTCGAGAAGTACTCGTAGGCCGAGTACGGGATGCCGTCGAGCTTGCCGTGATCGACGCCGTGCGCGATCTGCGGGCCTTTGACGTGCTGAGGCAGGTCGCCGCGCTCCTGCAGCGCCTGCTCGATGGGAAGGGAAGCCAGGGCCGTGCCGTTGTAGACGCGCAGCAGCACCACGCCGCCGACGCTGTTGCCTTGGAGGCGACCTGCGCGAAACGTCTCACCCAGGACGTCGTGGCCGAGCTTCTTGAAGAGGAGATAGGGGCCGAACTGTTGTTTGATCACCGTTTTGCGCTGGAGTAGGACTGAACCGACAACAAGAGAAACATAGCCAAAGATCTATTCTACGCCAGGAAAAGGGTCGCGCGCCAAGGTGTGCCGCCCTTTTCTTCGCCTGGCGGCGCAACGCTCCCCGAATCAGCAACTTACGGAGCACGCTCCGGCAGAATGACGCGGCTCCGAGCGCGCGGAGCGCCGCAGGCAGCCCAGTGAGAGGCTCAGCGACCGCGCGCTGCGCGCTCCTCGGCCCAGCGTCGTTGCCAGTACTGCTTCTGCCAGATGTTCACGTTGCGGTTGTGCTCGGCGAGCGTTTCCGAGAACACGTGGCTGCCGTCGTTGCGGCTCACGAAGTAGAGGTAGGGGCCGTCCTCCGGCTGCGCTGTGGCGATGAGGCTGCGCAGCCCCGGTGAGCCGATGGGGGTCGGCGGTAGGCCCGGGACGACGTATGTGTTGTAGGGGGAGTCGAGGGTGAGGTCCTTGCGCCGAATGTTGCCGTCCCAGGTGCCGGCGAGCTTGAGCGCGTAGATGATGGTCGGATCGGCGTAGAGCCCCATGCCGATGTTCAGCCGGTTCGTGTACACCGAGGCGATCACGGGGCGCTCTTCTTCGAGCCGTGCTTCCTTTTCCACGATGGAGGCCAGCTTCACGAGATCGCGGATGCTCTCCAGCGGGCTGTCCTCCCGTGCCTCCCACAGCGGTCGCACCTCGGCGTCGAAACGATCGCGAAAGCCACGCACCAGGGTTCGGACCACCTCGGCCTCGCTGGTGCCTTTGGAGAAGTGGTAGGTCTCCGGATGGAGGTAGCCCTCGAGGTTGGTGGCCTCCGGGTCGAGGTCGGCGATCAGCGAGGGGTCGGACATGAGCTCGAGGAAGACACCCTCCTCGCCGAAGCCCTGGCGGGCGAGCTCCTGGGCCGTCTCCGTCAGCGTCAGGCCCTCGATCAGAGTCACCGGATAGGTGACCACGCGTCCGTCGATCAGCTGTTGCAGCACCTCGGGCACGCTCATCGGAGGCTCGAAGCGATACTCGCCCGCCTGCAGGGGGGGATCGTCGAGCACGTGGATCAGATAGAGCCGCGACCAGCGAGAGCTCTCCAGGACGCCGCGCTCCTCGAGGCGCGCGAGAATTGCGCTGCCGCCGGTGCCCGGCTCGATCTCGACGACCACCGGTTCGGACCCGGCGGCGGGGAACGGCTCGTGGAGCGAGCGCCAGATCCGTGCGCCGTAGACCCCGGCTGCAGCCCCCGCCACGAGCCCGAGGATCACGAGCGCCAGAAGGGCTCTCTTCCAGGTCATGACGCTGGCACCTCGTCGGAGGTCGACGCGCGGTCCAGCGCGTCCTGGAGGAGGATCTGGGCCGCCACTGCGTCGACGCGGTCGCGCAGTGCCTTGCCGTCGAGCCCCGCCTCGCGCAACCTCTCGGTCGCGGCGACGGTGGACAGCGCTTCGTCGACGAGCTCGACCGGCAGCCCCGACTCCTTCTTCAGCTTGCGGGCGAAGCTGCGCGCCCGGCGGGACGCGTCTCCGCGGGAGCCGTCCAGCAGCCGCGGATCGCCCACCACGAAGCTCCGGGCCTGGTGCTCGTCCGCCAGCCGCAGGAGCTCCAGGATCGCCTGCCCGTCGCTCGCGCGCACGACGACCGTGAGGGGCACGGCGTGCCGCCTCTCGGGATCGGAGAGGGCCACCCCGATGCGCCGCTCGCCGAAGTCGATGCCCAAGGTCACGCCGCTCATCCGGCAACTCTGGCCCTGGTCTGAAGCCCTGTCAAACGGCGTCTCGGGCCGCGATCGCTGTGCTACGATCCGCGCGTCCGCATCCCCCACCTGGCTGGACCCTTCGCAGTGACAGAAGTCGTCGTTCTCAGCTCGTCTCGGACTCCGATCGGCGCCTTCCAAGGTTCCCTGGCGGGTGCGACCGCCCCCCAGCTCGGGGCCCGCGCGCTGGCCTCCGCCATCGAGCGCGCCGGTCTGCAGCCCGCCGAGGTGGACCAGGTGAACATGGGCTGCGTGTTGCCAGCGGGTCAGGGCCAGGCGCCTGCACGACAGGCGACGCTGGGTGCCGGCTGCCCCGAGTCGACGGGTGCGATCACGGTGAACAAGGTCTGCGGCTCGGGCATGCGGACCGTCATGATCGCGGCGAACGACCTGCGCTGCGGTGACTTCGAGATCGTGGCCGCGGGCGGCATGGAGAGCATGACCAACGCTCCGTACCTGGTGCCCGGAGCGCGCGAGGGCCTGCGCCTGGGTGAGAAGGTCATGCTCGACTCGATCGTGCACGACGGCCTCTGGGACGTGTACGGCGACAAGCACATGGGCAACTGCGCGGAGACCTGCGCCGCACACTACTCGTTCTCCCGGGACGACCAGGATGCCTTCGCGGAGGAGAGTTATCGCCGCGCCGTCTCCGCGAGCGAGTCCTGCCGATTCTCCGCGGAGATTGCACCGGTCGACGTGACCGTGCGCCGCAAGAGCACCACCGTCGACCGCGACGAAGAGCCCTTCCGGTTCGACGCCGACAAGGCGCGGGGCCTGCGCGCTGCCTTCCAGAAGGACGGCACGGTGACGGCCGCCAACGCGAGCTCGTTGAGCGACGGTGCGTCGGCGCTCGTGCTCACGACCCGCGACGTGTGTGAAGCGCGCGGTCTGACGCCGAAGGCGCGATTGGTCGCGCAGGCGTCGTTCGCGCAGCAGCCCGAGTGGTTCACCACGGCGCCCGTCGGCGCTGTGAATGCCGCCCTCGCAAAGGCTGGGCTCGCGGTCTCCGACATCGATCTCTTCGAGATCAACGAGGCCTTTTCCGTCGTGGTGCTCGCCTGCATGAAAGAGCTGGGGATCAGCCACGACGTGGTCAACGTGAACGGTGGGTCCGTCGCCATGGGGCATCCCATTGGCGCCTCGGGCGCCCGCATCCTCACGACGCTGCTGCATGCGATGGAAGAGCGCGACGCCAAGCGAGGCTGTGCGGCGATCTGTATCGGCGGCGGAGAGGCCACCGCAGTCGTCCTCGAGCGCTGACGGCCTCATCGTGATGGAGCGCCCCTACGACGGACACCGCAGCGGACGGGGTCTCCTTGCCCTCGTGCTCTGGCTCCTGATCGGTGTGGGTGCTGCCCTCGCGCAGGAGCCCGAGCCGACGGAGCCCGAGCCGGAAGCCGAGGCTGAGGCGTCCGCGGCCGGGGAAGACGAGGACGCGAGCGAAGAAGAAGGTGCTGCGCCCGAGGAGCCCGACGACCGCTTCGTCATGGAGCGGGCCGTGGCGGAGGAGGACGGCGGCGGCAAGGTGGTCGTCAAGTTCGACGACCTCGAGCCCGGCGAGGTCGAGGGAACCGACGTCTTCTTCGGCAACGTCGAGTTCGTCTACCAGGACATCAAGGTCACGGCCGACCGGGTGACGCTCAACCGCGAGGAGGAGACGCTCTTCGCGGAGGGGAACGTCGTCTTCGACCAAGGTCCGCGGCGGCTCGTCGGGGCCACGCTCGACTTCGACCTCCAGGAGAAGCTCGGCGAGCTGACCGAGGTGAAAGGGCAGCTCGCGACCGACTACTTCTTCGAAGGCATGCGGGTCGCCAAGGTCGGCGACAACACCTACGAGATCGAAGACGGCATCTTCACCTCGTGCGAGGCCGACGTGCCGGCCTGGAGCTTCCGCGCGCGCAAGGTGCGTGTGACGGTCGACAAGTACGCCCGGGCACGTGGCGCCACGCTGCGCGCCAAGAAGCTGCCGGTGCTGTACTTCCCCTACGTGCTCTGGCCGGCGAAGACCGACCGCACGTCGGGCTTCCTCGTTGCGAAGCCGGGCTACTCCCAGCGACGCGGCGCGTCGCTCGGCCTGGCGTACTACCAGACCCTCGGCCGCAGCGCCGACACCACCTTCAACGTCGATCTCTTCGCGGGTGGCGCACCGGACGGCTCGGCGGGGACGGGCAGCTACCTCGGCATCGGCAACGAGTTCCGCTACAAGCCCAGCGAGAGCTCCGAGGGCATCTTCGAGGGCTACACCATCCGCGACCCGGAGCTCGACGACTGGCGTTGGCGCGTCAAGTACGACCACGAGTCGAAGCGCCTGCCACTCGGCTTTCGCGGCGTGGTCCAGGTGGAGGACGTTTCGGACTTCGACTTCTTCCAGGATTTCGAGCGTCGAGCCGACCGCAACAGCCAGAGACGCATCTACTCGCGCGGCTACCTCACGAAGAACTGGGGCACGCACTCGCTCAACATCCAGTTCGACGATCGCGAGACGCTGGTCGGCAACCAGGGCCGCACCATTCAGCTCCGCCAGCTCCCCGAGATCGAGTACAAGATGCGCTCCACGCGGCTCGGCAAGTCGCCGCTCTACCTCGCGCTCAACAGCTCCATGCACTTTCTCGACCTGGAGCGCTCGGCCACTCTCGACAACAGCTACCAGCGCGCGGACCTGTCGCCGGCGCTGACGCTGCCGATCCGCTCCAAGCCGTGGCTGTCGATGTCGTTCACCGTGGGGAGCCGCTTCACCTGGTACGGCGACAGCCTCTTCACCTCGGAGGAGACGGCCGCGACGAACCCCACGTCGGGCTTCCGCGACGATTCCCTCACGCGGTTCGTGCCGACCGCTGCGGCCGAGATCGTCGGCCCGAGCTTCTCGCGCATCTTCGAGACCAACGGCAAGCGCTTCTCGAAGTACAAGCACGTCATCGAGCCGCGCATCAACTACGGCTTCTTCGACGACTTCGAGGATCAGGAGCGCATTCCCCTCTTCGACGAGATCGACAATCTCCGGGGTCGCAACGTCACGCGTTTCAGCATCTTCAACCGCCTGCTCGCCAAGCCGACCGACGAGAGTCAGGGTGGCGCGCGCGAGATCATGCTGCTGCAGATCTACCAGGACCACTCGTTCGATCCGGACCGCCCGCTGCAGCTCTCGTCGGATCGCTCGCTCCAGCGGTCGGCGGGACCGCTCACGGCCCTCTACCGCTTCAACCCGAGCCGCAAGCTCAGCCTCCGCACCGAGGTGGCGTACAACACGCTCTTCGGGGAGATCGAGCGCACCTCGTTCTCGGGTAGCTTCGATCTCGGTCGCGTCAGCAGCTTCGGTCTGCGCTGGACCACGCGCAGTAACGCCGAGCTCGCGGAGACGCGCTCGAACCAGGTGCGTGCGTCGTGGAACGTGCCGATCATTCCCCGCAAGCTGAGCTTCAGGGCGCAGGTGAACTACGACCTGGAGCGCAGCATCATGCAGCTGCAGCGCTACCTCTTCAACTTCCGCGGCTCGTGCTACACGATGAGTCTGGAGGTGGCCGACTTCAAGACCGGCAACCGGGAAGATCTGGAGTACCGCTTCCTGCTCACCCTCAAGGGCGTGGGCACCTTCCTCGACATCACGGGTGGCGACTCCGAGTCCCTCTAGCTAGGGTCTGGGTATGCCGGCACGACGAGTTCTCGTTCTGGGAGGCCGCGGCATGCTGGGCCGCGCCGTGGCGCGCTCCGCGCGCAAGCGAGGAACCCTGCTGGCGGCTCCGGGTCGCAACGAGCTCGACGTGGCAGACACGGCGGCGCTTCGGTCCTACCTCGCCGCCGAGCGACCCGATCTCGTGGTCAACTGCGCGGCGTTCACCCAGGTCGACGCCTGCGAAGAACAGGAGGAGCTGGCCACCGAGATCAACGGTCACGCTCCGGGCCGCGCCGCTGCGGCAGCTGACGCGGTGGGTGCGCGGTTCCTGCAGGTGTCGACCGACTACGTGTTCGACGGCGGGGCCACCTCGCCGTACTCGGAAGAGCACCCCACGTCGCCGCTTCAGGCGTACGGCCGCGGGAAGCTGGTCGGGGAGGAGAGTGTCCTGCGCGCGACCGGTGGCTTCGTGGTGCGCACGAGCTGGCTGTTTGGTCCGGAAGGCCCCAACTTCGTCGACACGATGTTGCGTCTCGCCGAAGATCGGGACACGCTGCAGGTGGTCGACGACCAGGTGGGGTGCCCGACCTACACGCCGAACCTCGCCGAGGAGCTGCTCGATCTCGCTGACGCGACCGAGGGGCGCGGCGACGATGAGCGCCGGTACCACGTCGGCCACCCGGAGCCGGTCACCTGGAACGGCTTCGCGCGTGCGATCTTCGAGGCAGCTGGGCTGGAGCGGCGCGTCGAGAGGGTACCGACGTCCGCCTTTCCGAGGCCCGCGACGCGACCCTCGTACAGCGTTCTCTCCACCACGCGCACGCAGCAGATTCTCGGGCGAGAGCTCGAGCCGTGGCGCGAGGGTCTGGTCGACTATCTCGAATGGCGACAGGGGAGTCGGGGTTGAGAATTCTCGTCACGGGTGCGGCGGGCTTCGTGGGTCAGCGGGTGCTGCGCGCCCTGCGCCAGCACGGCGACGAGGTCGTCGCGGGGCGCCTGGCGTCCGAAATCCTCGTCGAGCACGCCGACCGCGAGATCGAGGTGGACATCGCGGACCGCGAAAGCGTGCGAAGGCTCGTGGACGAGGCGGAGCCCGAGGCTGTCATCCACCTCGCTGCACTGAGCGACGTCGCGGCTTCGTGGAAGCAGATGGGACGCTACTTCGCGGTCAACGTCCTGGGCACGGAGGCGATGCTCGACGCGGTGCCCGCGGGGACCCGGGTCGTGGTGGCATCGAGCGCGGAGGTCTACGGGGCTGTTCCCGAGGAGGAGCTGCCGGTAAGCGAGTCGCGCCCCCTCCAGCCGGCCACTCCGTACGCGCTCACGAAGGCCGCGGCGGAGCGTCTGGCGCTGCAGCATGACGCGGTCGTCGTCCGGTCTTTCAATCTCGTCGGGCCGGGACAGGACCCACGATTTGCGCTCCCGTCGTTCGCCCACCAGCTCCGCGCGATCAAGGACGGCGAGCGCGAGGCTGCCCTGCGCGTCGGCAACCTCACGGCGGCGCGCGACTTCGTACACGTCGACGATGCCGCCGAGGCCTACCGGCTCCTGGCCCAGAGTGGAGCACCGGGCAGCGTGTACAACCTGGCCTCGGGTGAGCCCGTGGTGGTCCGCAAGGCCCTCGATCGCCTGATCGCGATCGCGGGCGTCGACGTGGCGATCGTGCAGGATCCCGACCGTCTGCGCCCGTCGGACGTTCCGGTCATGGCGGGTGACGCGGCGCGGCTGCGTGCGCTGGGCTGGGTGCCGTCGCGGAGCTTCGACGAAGCGCTGGCGGATCTGTGGTCTTCGCTGCGCCCGAGCCAGGGGGCCGGCGCGTGACGGAACGTGACCCGCTACCCGAAGGTGCGGACCCGGAGCACCGCGGCTTCTACACGGGGCTCCGCCGCCGCATGGAGCGCAGCCTGCTGGAGAAGCGTGGCCTCGAGCCGACGACGGTGGAGCTGCTGCTGCTCGCCCCCGATCTGTTCGTGCTGCTGACGCGCCTCTCCATGGATCCGCGCGTTCCGGCGGCGAGCCGGGGCTTGATCGGAGCCGCTCTGGTCTATTTCGTTTCGCCGTTCGACGTGGTGCCGGAGGCGCTCCTGGGCGCAGGCGGCTTCATCGACGACATCGTGCTCGCGGCGGCCGTGCTGTCGCACGCCCTCAGTGCCGACCTCGAGGAGGTCGCCGAAGAGCACTGGAGCGGTCGCCAGTCGCTGCGCCGGCTGCTGAGCCGCATTCTGGGGTCGGCGCACCAGGTGCTGGGTGCAGGTCGCCTGGGTGCGCTGCGCAAGATCCTCGTGCAGCGTGGCGTGAACGTGCCGTGAGTTCTTCTACGGACCGCCGCGGCGAACGTGGAGCTCTTCGAGCACCCGATCGACGCTCGTGAAGGTCCCCGTGGGCCGGATCGCCTTCCAGAACTCGTCCAGCCCGCTCTGACCGTGGCGCTGGTAGTGGTGCACCTTGAGGAGGAGTTGCAGGCGGTCGCACGCGGAGACGAAGCGCGCTTCGAGACTTTCGCCGTCCATGTACTCGGTGGCACGCGCGCGGATCACCTCGTCGAGGGGAGCCAGGAGGTCCTCGAGCACCGAGCGCTCCATGCTCTTCTTCGCGCCCGCCTCGAGATACTTCGTGACCGGGCGGGGGAGGTCGCCCGTCCGCACCTCGGCACAGTCGTGGAGCAGGGCGAGCTCGACGGCTCGTGCCACGTTCACCTCCGGCTCCTGCTGCCCCAGCACCATCACGAGGAATGCCAGATGGTAGGTGTGCTCGGCAACGGACTCCGGATTTGCGACCCCTCGCAGCAGGTAGCCGGAGCGTGGAACGCGGTCGAGGTGCTGCAGCTCGAGAAGTGTGTCGAGCAGACTCTTGTTGGGTTGATCGAGGGCGCGCATGGAACGTTTCGGAGGAGCTTGTGAAAGCTTTCACAAGCAACTACTCTTGTCGAGTTCGACTCCTCTCACGCGTGGACAACGGTCTGTGATGAACGTCAAGATGGCGGCCGTGCCGCAAACCTCATTTTTCTCGGATCTCTACGAGCTGACGAAGCCTCGTCTGACGCTCATGGTCGTGCTGACGGCGGCGATGGGTGTGTGGCTGGCGGCCGTCGCCGTGGAGGTCCCTGCACCGGCGACGGCGATCGCGGGGATCGTGGGCACCCTGCTCCTCGCGTCCGGCGCGGCGGTGCTGAACATGTGGTGGGAAGCCGAGCTCGATGCACGGATGCGACGCACGCGCGCGCGGCCGATTCCCTCGGGTCGCATCGCCCCCACCGCGGCTCTGATGTACGGCTTCACGCTGCTCCTGGTCGGCTCGACCGCTCTGGCCGTCTGGGTCAACCTGCTCACTCTGGCACTCGGCCTCGGAACGGTGTTCTCCTACGTCGTGCTGTACACGCCACTCAAGACCGTCACGACGTGGAACACGTTGCTCGGGGCGATCCCCGGCGCCCTGCCCCCGGTCATGGGCTGGACCACGGTCACGGGCTCTCTCGCGCCGGGCGCCTGGGCGCTGTTCGCGATTCTGTTCTTCTGGCAGCTGCCGCACTTCTACTCCATTGCGCACATGTACCGTGAGGACTATCGCGACGGCGGCTACGCCATGCTCTCGAATCGGGAGGACGATGGGCTCGCGGTGGCGTGGCACACCCTCGTGCACACCCTGCTCCTGGGAGCGGCCAGCTCTTCGCTGTACGTCGTCGGCCTCGCCGGGCCGGTGTACCTCTTCGTCGCCCTTTCTCTCGCTGCGGTGTTCACCTTCCGCGCGATCCGTTTCCTCAGAGGCCGCAACCGCGAGCACGCCCGGAGCGTTATGCTCTTCTCGCTGCTCTACCTTCCCGTGCTCATTCTCGGTCTTCTCGTGGACCGCATGCTCTAACTCGAGAAACCCACGACGCGACTCCAGCACCGGCGCACGTTTTGAACTCCAGTCACCAGGAGAGCTTCGTCCGCCGGGTCGTCTTCTCGGTCGACCACAAGGTGATCGGGATCCAGTATGCGCTGACCGCGCTGCTGTTCCTGCTGTTCGGGTTCGCGCTGATCCTGGTGATGCGGTGGCAGCTCGCCTATCCGGGTGAGCCGGTGCCGTTCATTGGGGGTCTGTTCGGCGAGACGAGGGCGCCCGAGGGCATTCTGCAGCCCGAGTTCTACAACCAGCTCGGTGCCATGCACGGCACGATCATGGTCTTCCTGGCCATCGTCCCGCTGCTGGTCGGGGCCTTCGGGAACTACCTCGTCCCCCTGCAGGTCGGGGCGCCCGACATGGCGTTCCCGCGCCTGAACATGCTGTCCTACTGGATCTACCTGGCAGCGGGCCTGGTGATGTTCTCCAGCTTCTTCCTGCCGGACGGCGCGGCGAACTCCGGTTGGACCTCCTACCCGCCGCTGTCCGTCATCGCCACCGACGGTCAGACCGTGTGGTTGGTCGGAATGGCGCTTCTCATCGCATCTTCGGTTCTCGGGTCGATCAACATCATCGTGACGGTGGTTCAGCTGCGGGCGCCGGGGCTCGACTTCATGCGGCTGCCGTTCTTCGTGTGGGCCCAGCTGGTGACCTCGTTCCTGCTGCTGCTGGCGTTTCCGCCGCTCCAGGCCGCCGCGGTCTTCCAGCTGATGGATCGGACCCTGGGCACGTCGTTTTTCATGCCCAGTGGGCTGGTGGTCGCCGGGGAGACCCTCGAGGTGTCGGGCGGTGGGAGCCCTCTGCTCTGGCAGCACCTCTTCTGGTTCCTGGCGCACCCGGAGGTCTACGTGCTGATCCTGCCGGCGTTCGGGATCGTCTCGGAGATCATCGCCAACAACACGCGACGGCCGCTGTGGGGCTATCGCGGCATGGTCTTCGCGTCCCTGATCCTGGCCGGGTTGTCCTTCATCGTCTGGGCGCACCACATGTTCCTGACGGGCATGGGCACGGTGATCAGCAGCTTCTTCCAGGCGACCACGATGATCATCTCGATCCCGTCGGTGATCATCCTGACGTCACTGTTCATGTCGCTGTGGGGCGGCTCCATCCGCTTCAACACACCGATGCTGTTCGCGCTGGCGTTCCTGCCGATGTTCGGGATCGGTGGGCTGACCGGCCTGCCGCTTGGCCTCGCTGCGGCCGACATCCAGCTGCACGACACGTACTACGTGATCGGCCACTTCCACTACATCGTCGCGCCAGGCACCATCTTCGCGATCTTCGCGGGCATCTACTACTGGTTCCCGAAGGTCACCGGGCGGGAGATGAACGAGCTGCTTGGCAAGCTGCACTTCTGGCCCTCGCTGCTGTTCATGAACGGCGTGTTCCTGCCCATGTTCGCGCAGGGGCTCGCGGGCGTCTCGCGCCGGCTCTACGATGGCGGTGAAGGGTACGAGTTCGCGCAGGACGTGCTGGTGCTCAACAAGGTGATGTCGCACTCGGCCTGGGGGCTCGCCGCCGTACAGATCTTCTTCGTGATCAATCTCGTGTGGAGTGTGGCGCGGGGCCGCAAGACGTCGTCCAATCCGTGGCAGGCCACCACAATCGAGTGGGCGATGTGCCCCTCGCCGCCGGTCGCCCACGGGAACTTCGAGGGTGACCCGGTGGTGGTGCGTGGCCCCTACGAGTACTCGCCGGACGGCTCCGAGGTCGACTTCCTCGAGCAGGCGGAGGCGGCGACGTGAGCGCCCAGCACCTGGAGATCCCCTACACCGCCAGTGCGCGGCAGGACACAGGGCTGGCCAACGGCAAGCTCGGGATGTGGCTGTTCATCGCCTCGGAAGCGATGTTCTTCGGCAGCCTGTTCTCCTCCTACGCCCTGCTCCGGTTCGGCAGCGAGCAGTGGCCGACGGCGAGCGAGATCCTCGACGTCCCCTCGGCGGCGGTCAACAGCGCCATCCTCATCGTGTCCAGCATGACGATGACCGCGTCGTACCTGGCCCTCGAAAAGGGCGACCTGTCCCGCTTCCGTCGGCTGCTGAGCCTGACGACCCTGTTGGGTGTGGTCTTCCTCGTGATCAAGGGTCTCGAATACCGCGACAAGCTCGACCACGGGCTCACACCCGACTCGAGCATCTTCCTGGCGGTCTACTTTGCCCTCACCGGCATGCACGCCCTCCACCTGGTCGTGGGCGTGGTGGCCAACCTGTACCACCTCGGGCCGGGAGCACGACTGCACGCCACGAACCCGGGCCAGTTCCTGGGCCGCATCGAGGTGACGGGTCTGTACTGGCACTTCGTCGACCTCGTGTGGATTCTCCTCTTCCCGGTCCTCTACCTCACCTGAGGCAGGCGCGCCCGATCATGACGAGAAACCTCCAGACCATGGCAGCCCTCCTCGGAGGGCTGGCCCTCGTGATGCTGCTGTTCGTCCTGGGGGCGCCACCCTGGCTGTTGATCCTCGGGGCGGTCGCGCAGGCGGCCGTCGTTCTGGTGGCGCACCTGGGAGCCTGGTCGACGCGCAGCGCGCGGGTGAGCGTCGGGCTGCTTCTGATCGCCCTCGTGGCGCTTCTGGCCCTGCCGGTACTCACCGATTTCAACTCGCCGCTCGAGCACGATCCGGTGTGGCGTGTCCCAGCGCCGGCGCAGCCCGTCGCGCACGACCCCCAGGCCGAAGACGACGGCGCTGCGGGTGCAGCCGACGAGGCCCCAGAGGAAGGAGACGGCTGACGTGTCGCTGCGCTCTTTTCACCTCGTGTTCATCGTCGCGGGTCTGCTGCTTGCGCTCCTCTTCGGGGCCTGGGCGCTCGCCGGCGGACGTTGGGGAACGGGCTTGCTCTCGCTCGCGGCTGTCGTCGGTCTCGCAAGCTATGCGCGAGTCTACGCGCGACGGCACCTCCGCACGCCCGAGGTGACGCCGTGAGGCGGTGCGCCGTGCAGGCTCTCGCACTCCTGCTCGTTGCTGCTCCGGCGGCGGCGTGTCCCGTGTGTTTCGGCGACGACGGCACGGGTCTCGCGTCCGGTCTCAACGCCGGCATCGCCGTTCTCCTGGGCCTCGCGCTTCTCGTTCAGGTGCTGCTCGCGCGCTTCCTCTGGCGCGTCGCCGCCCGTTCGCGCGAGGAGAGCCGCCGCCAGGGGCTCCGCCGTGACGTCGAGGGAACGGCGTGAGCGGCGGACTCCAGATGGCGGACTGGCTCGGTCTCCCGGAGGACTGGTCGCTCGAGGGGCATCACATCGACCGACTGCTGGTGCTCGTGCACTGGATGATCCTGGTGCTCCTCGTCGCTTTTGCCATCTACTTCGTGGTCGCGCTGGTCCGCTTCCGGGCCGGGGCTCACCCGCGCGCCCGTCGCGAAGGGCCCCACGGACGGTGGGTGTGGCTCGTGGCCGGCGGCATCTTCGCCGCCGAGGTGCTCCTGATGGTGGTCTTCGAGATTCCGCTCTGGTCGGAGCGTGAGCATCTCCCCGATCCGGCCGAAGCGACGGTCGTTCGCGTGGTCGGAGAACAGTTCGCCTGGAACTTCCACTACCCGGGGGAAGACGGCATTTTCGGAGCCACAGACCCCGAGTACATCGACGAGATCAACACGCTCGGGCTCGACTACAGCGACCCGGCGGCCAACGACGATCTCATCACCATCAACCAGCTCCACGTGCCGATCGGCAAGCCGGTCCTGGTGTGGCTCTCCTCGAAAGACGTCATCCACTCCTTCGCCATTCCCGTCATGCGCGTCAAGCAGGACGCCATTCCAGGCTCGCGGATCGGCCTCAGCTTCACCCCGACGAAGGCCGGGCGCACCGAGATCTCCTGTGCCCAGCTCTGCGGGCTGGGGCACTTCAGGATGCGGGCCTATCTCACCGTCGAAGACGAGGAGGCCTTCCGCGCCTGGTTCGAGGAAGAGCTGGAGTACATGTAGTGGACGTCCATGACCTGCCGACCGTCAATGCCACCCTGAACGGCATTGCGACGGTCTTCCTGGTGATGGGTCTGGCCCTCGTACGGGGAGGGCGTCTGGAGGGCCATCGACGCTCCATGCTGGCGGCCTTCGCCTGCTCCGTGCTTTTTCTGGCTTCGTACCTCGTGTACCACTACCACGTGGGCTCGGTGCGCTTCCAAGGCGAAGGCGCGATCCGCGTCGTCTACCTGACGATCCTCTTCACCCACATCGTGCTCGCGGCCGTCGTGCCGTTTCTCGCCGTCGTCACCCTCTGGCGGGGCCTCCGCCACGACGGCGATCCGGACAAGATCGCCCGGCATCGGCGCATTGCCAGGATCACCTTCCCGATCTGGCTCTACGTGTCCATCACCGGAGTCGTGGTGTACTTCATGCTGTACCACCTCGATCTCGGCTAGCGACCGGGCGGAAGAACCCAGGGCTGCCCGCTGTTGGGTAGGACCATGGGGACCCTCGCCCGAGCGGTCCGCCGAAGGTTCATGAGGGAACGACCCATGCAACGAACGCCCAGACTCCTCGCCCTCTGTGCTCTGGCCCTCCTCGGTTTCGCCAGCGGATCGCTCGCGGTCTCGGCCGACGCCGACCCGGTGTTCTGGAGCGATGCGGCCCGGGCGTTCTGGCTCGAAGGTCCGGCACTTCTCCTGAACCCCGAGGAGAAGGAGCGTGTCCTGGCCATGGACACCAGTGCGCGGGACGCGTGGCTGGAGGCGTTCGTGGGGCGCGACCCGATCGCCGACACCGAGGAGAACGAGCTCGCGCTGGGCATCGACCGTCGTCGGCGCCTCGTGCAGCAGGTGTTCGTGTCGATGCTCGACGACCGCGCCAAGCTCATCTTCCTGCACGGCCCGCCGACGCAGCGGCAGCCGATCGACTGCGACCAGACCTTCAAGCCACTCGAGATCTGGACCTACGGCGGAGCCGTCAAGCCGAACGGGAAGCCGGAGGGAGAGGCGAGAGGCACGAGCCTGCTGCTCTATCAGCCGAACCCCGGCGAGCCGTTCCGTCTATGGATGCCGCTCGAATCGAAGCGCAACATGTACGCCCAGGAGATGGAGTACTGGCTCGAGCAGTACCACGAGCTGAAGCAGTACATCAGCGGGCGACGCTTCGATCTGTCGCTGTGCAGGTGGACACGCGCGGTCGACGAGGTCTCCGGCATCAAGGGGATCTTCGACGTGCAGGACAACCGCCCCTCGATCGAGGACATCGCCCAGTGGCTCCGCGCGCCCACCGACCTGGCGCGATGGGCCCGCGCCGCCGCCGCCACCCCGGAGTCGGGGTTCGCGAAGGCGCTGGCGGTGGACGGGGTCGACGTCACCTTCCCGGAGCGTGACGGTCAGCGCATCAAGACGCAGCTGACAGTGCGTCTGCCGGCCGGAGCCGGGCTCGAGGCGTTCCAGGAAGGCGAAAGTGATCCGGAGTTCCGTGTCGGTGTCGAGGCGCAGATCGAGATGGACGGCAAGCCGTTCGACCAGTTCAAGGTGCGCTTCAAGGTGGCGGCCCAGGACGAGAAGGCGATCGCGCTGGTCCTCGACCGGCCGCTGCGGCCGGAGCGTGAGGCGCTTTTCCGCCTCAAGGTGCGGGACGAGATCAGCGGCGCGATGCGGATCCTCACCCAGGGGGTCCGGGTCCCCGCGGAGCCCGATCCGACCTCGAAGGTGGAGATCTCAGAAGACGTCGTCACCGCCATCGCCGAAGGCCTCCAGGTGCAGCGCATCGCCGGCGCGGACGGCATCATTCTCGTGCCCCCCACGACCGATGTCGTCCTGGGCCTGTGGCGGGCCGAGGCGCTGGTGACGGGCGACAGCATCACGAAGGTGCGCTTCCTGGTCGACGAGAAGGTGCAGCTGACGCGCTCGCGCGCCCCGTTTGCGGCCGAGCTGCGACTGGCGCAGTACCCGCAGGAGCAGACCATCCGCATCGAGGGCCTCGACCAGTCAGGCGAAGTCGTGGCGACCGACGAGCTGGTGATCAACCAGCAGCGCGGTGAGCTGCGTGTGCAGATCGCCGAGCCCCGGCGTGGCGTGTTGGTGTCGGGTGAGGTGCCGGTGCGCGCCGAGATCGTCGTTCCGGAGGAGAAGCGCGTCGAGGAGGTCACGTTTGCCGTGAACGGCGACGTGCAGGAGACGCGCGTCAAGCCGCCTTGGACTGTCACCGTCAACGTGCCCGACACGCCGAGCGAGCAGCAGCTCAACTACCTGACCGTCACGGCGAAGATCAACGACGGCACGCTCGCCGAGGACGTCCGTTTCCTGAACGCACCCAACTTCATGGAAGAGGTCGAGGTCGACCTCATCGAGCTGTACACCACGGTGGTGTCGCGCAGCAACGCGCTCGTGCTCGGGCTCGGAGAAGAGGCCTTCACGGTGCTCGAAGACGGACGCAAGCAGACCATCAGCCGCTTCGAGCTGGTGGACGATCTTGCGCTCACGGTCGGCATCACCATCGACACGTCGGGGTCGATGATCGAGTCGCTGGGCGAGGCGCGGCGCTCGGCGGTGGGTTTTCTGGAGAGCATCCTCACACCGCGTGACCGCTCGTTTGCGGTGGCCTTCTCGAGCAGACCCTCTCTCCTCATGACCCGCACCTCGGATGTGACGGCGGTCGCGCAGGCGCTCAACGGGCTGCAGGCGGTCGGGGCGACGTCGCTCTACGACGCGGTGGTCACGAGCCTCTACTACTTCCGAGGAGTCAAGGGCCGTCGGGCGCTGGTTCTCCTCTCCGACGGAGACGACACCGCCAGCAGCCTGTCGTACCGCGAGGCGCTGGAGTACGCGAAACGATCCGGGGTTGCGATCTACAGCATCGGTCTCAACATCGGCCGTCTCCAGGTGGAGACGCGCAACAAGCTGCAGGAGCTCGCGCAGCAGACCGGCGGCCGCTCGTACTTCATTTCGAGCGCGGACGAGCTCCGCGGCGTCTACGGTGCCATCGAGAAGGAGCTACGGAGTCAGTACCTCCTGGCCTACACGTCGGATCGGCCGCCGGGTGAGGACGACGACAAGTTCCGCAAGATCGAGGTCAAGGTGAAGGGTGGGAACAAGGCGAGGACCATCAGTGGGTACTACCCGTAGGCGACCTCTGCTCGCCTGCGCTGCGGCCTTTGCCCTCGCCGCGAGCGCGGCGGTGGCGGAGGAGACCTTCGTCTTTCAGAAGCTCAATCGCGAGTACACGGAGTTCGTGCAGGATCTGGCGCCGGTGAACGTGGGCGCGGCGCGCGTGCTCCTCTCTTCGCCGCAGCACTCGATCACCCTCATCCGCAACCACACCGTGCTGCACCCGGCCCCCGAAGGTGGCCACTTCGCGACCGTCGATCTGAGGCTCGGAGGCACCGGCACTCTGAACGCCCAGGTCGAGATGGGCAGCGTGTCGACCACCCTCACCGATCAGCTCGCTCTTCCGGCCCAGGGGCTCGTGCTCAAGGGTCGAGTCGCGATCACGCGCGAGCCCGAGGGCCTCTGGATCCGTGTGCTGGAGCTGCCGCAGTCGGTGACGGTACGCATCGAGAGTCGCCTCGCACGTCAGCTGTTCACGCTCTGCCGGCCCATGGCGCTCGTTCTCGTGAGCCTCGACTGCGTGGTGCTCGAGGAATCGCTCACCAACCTCGAGGTGCCGCTGCCGGAGCCCGGCGAGTCGTACCTCTTGCCGCTCGAGGAGCTCACGGCCAAAGAGGCGGCCGCGCTCGAGCAGTATCTGGGCCTGTGACCGCGGCGTTGCCTCGCGTGACCCGTCTCTCTGCGGCTTTCCGTTGACTTAGGCAGGGACCTTCGCGGCTCGGCGCCGCGGAAGATCGGCGGCATAGGACCGCGCCCGTGACCGCATGGCTGCACGAGCCTGCGCGGTGCCGCACCGCCGCGTGGAGCACATTCCGCTGGAGGAGAACCGAGGTGATGCCCGAGGCCGCCTGGAGCGAGCTCGAGACGCTCTTTTCCCAGGCTCTCGAGCTCGAGCCTGCAGAGCGACCTGCGTTCCTGGCCCGGCGGGCCTCGTCGGCCCAGGTAGCCGCCGAGGTGGCCGACATGCTCGGAGCCTCCTCGCCCGAGCGCGAGCTCGGCGTCGAGCGGTTCGCGGCGCAGCTCCCCTCGATCGACGGTGCGCTCGCGATCGAACGTGGGACTCGGATCGGCAGCTACCGCGTCCGGTCGAAGATCGGACAGGGTGGAACCGCGGAGGTGTATCGCGCGGCGCGGAGCGACGGGGAGTACGAGCGACACGTCGC
Source organism: Candidatus Multivoraceae bacterium (assembly GCA_965223385.1). GTDB lineage: Bacteria > Acidobacteriota > Thermoanaerobaculia > Multivoradales > Multivoraceae > JBCCLJ01. The sequence continues at coordinate 1,471,913 of CBDCWR010000007.1, forward strand.
GATCAAGGTACTGCGTCCGCACCTCGCGGGCCTCGGCATCGGCGAGCGCCTCCGCGCGGAGCGCCAGATCCTGGCGCGGCTGCGCCATCCCAACATCGCAACGCTGTTCGACGGCGGCGTCCTCGAGGACGGCCGGCCGTATCTCGTGATGGAGCTGATCGAGGGCCGGACTCTCCTCGAGGAGTGTGACGCGCGGCGTCTCACCATCCGCGAGCGTCTCGAGCTCTTCCTCGTGGTCTGTGGAGCGGTGGGGCACGCGCACAACAACCTGATCGCTCACCGCGATCTCAAGCCGTCGAACATTCTCGTCTCGTCGAACGGAGACGTGCGTCTGCTCGATTTTGGCCTCGCCAAGCTGCTGGACGGCACCGGCGGGTCGAACGTGACGCAGACGCTGCAGCGCATGCTGACGCCCGACTACGCGAGCCCGGAGCAGGTGCTCGGGGAGCCGATCACGACGGCGACCGACGTCTACAGCCTCGGTCTGCTGCTCTACGAGCTGCTGACAGGGGATCATCCGCAGCGGCGCGCGACGGGCGACTTCGGCGAGCTGAGCCGCTGGCTCCGAGAGGGCGACACGCCCGCACCAAGCGCCTCGCTCGGGGAGCTCGCGCGCAGCGAAGATCTCTCCGCCGTCGCGGAGCGTCGCGGGATCGATGGTGCACGCCTGCGCCGCGCGCTCGAAGGCGACCTCGACGTGATCGTGTCGCAGTGTCTGCGGCGTCGCCCCGAGGACCGGACGCGGTCGGTCGCGGAGCTCGCGGACGACATCCAGCGCCACCTCGACGGGCGACCCATCAGTGCGCGCTCGACATCCAAGGCGTACCGGTTGCGCAAGCTCCTGCGTCGCCATCCGCTGGCGGCGGCGTTCACTGCGGCGGCGACGGTCTCGCTCGTGCTCTTTGCAGCGAGCATGACCTGGCAGGTGGGCGTGGTCCAGCACGAGCGCGACGTCGCACGCGAGGAGCGCGACCGAGCCGACGAGGTGGCCGATCTCCTCGTACGGCTCTTCGGGAGCGTTCCCTACGATCCGGAGACAGGGCAGGACCCCACGCTGCGTGCGTTCCTGGAGACCAGCGAGGAGCGTCTGCGGACCAGCCTGACCGACCAGCCCGACCTCCGTGCCTCTCTGCTCAACCTCCTGGCGCAGGCCCACATCGAGCTTGGCCTCTACGAGAGTGCGCAGGAGCTCGCGCGCGAATCGCTCGAGCTGCGCACCCAGCTCCTCGGGTCTGCTCATGGCGACGTGGCGCAGAGTCTCGACACTCTGGGGACCACGCAGCAGCATCGCGGCGAGTACCGCGAGGCCGAGCGCTCCTTCCGACGCGCACTGGCCCTGCGCACCGAGCTTCACGGCCCCAGGCACCTCGATGTGGCCGAAAGCGTGAACAACCTCCTCGGGCTCCTCACCGTGGCCGGCGGAGACTTCGCCGAGCGCGAGTCGTTGGCGCTCGAAGGCCTCGCACTGCGCCGAGAGCTCCTCGGCGCAGAGCACCTGAGCGTGTCCCAGTCGCTCAACAACCTCGCCGCGCAGTACTACCAGCAGGGAGCGTCGGAACAGCTGGAGAAGGCCGAGGTCCACTACCGGGACGCCCTGGAGATTCGCAGGCGTCACCTGGGAGATCTCCATCCCGACGTGGCCATCGTGGAGATCAACCTCGCGGAGGTCCTGAGTACGCAGGGGCGGTTCCCGGACGCGGAGCGCCTCTTCCGGCGCGCGGTCGGGACACTACGATCGGCTCTCGGTGACGACCATCCTCAGGTGGCGTCGGCCTTGTATGGCCTGAGCTTCGTGCTGCAGAGCCTCGAGGACCCGCACGGTGCCGAGCGTGTCCTGCGCGAAGCGCTCGAGATCTACCGGGCCAAACTGCCGCCGGATCACCCGTTCCGCGCCGATACCGCGCTCGTGCTGGGTCGCCTGCTCCTCCGCCTGGAGCGCGCCCGCGAAGCCGAGGCGCCGCTACGGGAGGCAGCGCTTGCCCGTGCCGAGAGCCTCGGCGCGCTGCACCTCGACACCCTGGTCGCCCAGGCGGATCTGGCCCGGGCTCTCGTCGCCGCTGGCCAGTTCCGTGAAGGCTCGCGGCTGGTCCTCGACGTCCGCGGCCGTGCAGAAACGGCGCCCCTCGAAGCCGAGCAGCGAGCGGAGCTGCTCGCGCAGCTGCCACGGGAGATGGCTCCGTGAGCGAGATCACCGACTGCCTCGACCGGCTGCGTGGAGGCGAGGGTGGTGCTCTCGATCGCGTGGCCGAGCTGGTCTACGACGACCTCTACCGCATGGCTCGCATCCGCCTTTCGCGCGAGCGCCAGGGGCACACGCTGAGCCCGACCGCGCTGGTTCACGAGGCCTACCTGACCCTGGTCCGCCAGCGCCAGCTCAGCGCGGAGAATCGCAACGAGTTCCTGGCCGTGGCGGCCAACATCATGCGACGTCTGCTCGTCGACTCTGCACGGGCGAGGACCGCGGCCAAGCGGGGAGCCGGCGCCGTGACGCTCCCCACTCCACGAGGTGGAGGCCCTCGTGCGGGGCACCGATGCAGAGGAGCTCCTCCACCTCGACGATGCACTGCGTCGATTTGCTGCGCGCAACCCGCGCGGAGCCGAGATCGTGCAGCAGAAGATCTTCGGAGGGCTCACGTTGCGCGAATCGGCGAGCCTTCTGGGCGTCTCGACGAAGACGATCCAGCGCGAGTGGGTGGCCGCGATCGCCTGGATCCGCAAAGAGATCGCGGCGCAGCGCGTTTAAGAAACTCTGTCCACTTCGGCGGACCTCCTACGCCAAGAGAACCGACCCGGGCCACTGCACGGGTCGCGGGCCGCACCAGCAGCCCGCTCTCAACGCACCTCGACGCCGCTCGCGGCGCAACGTCAGGAGATTCGTCATGTTCAAGACCCGCATCACTCTCGTTCTCACCCTGCTCGTCCTCGTGCTGGCCTCCCAGGCTTCCGCGAGCCAGGCTCGTGTCGGTCACGTGGCCGAAGACGGCAGCCTCGTGCTGTACCAGAAGCGCTTCCAGCCCACGTTCGACGATGGCACGCTCGTCGCGCGCGTCGTCGCGTCCACCAAAGACGGCTTCCACTCGGTGACCCGGTGGGCCGACGACAACTGCCGCGCCGAGCGCACCGACCTGCACGTCGGAATCGACGGCTCGCTGTTCGTCACCGAGGCCTCTCCGCTGCGCCTGTACGACTGCGAAGACGATGGCTGCGCCGAGCGTTTCGGCGGCGCCTGCGCGGACAACGACGCTCTTGGCGTCCAGTGCAAGTGCATGAAGCTCAGCCCGGACTCGACCACGCTGTACACCGAAGGCGACTGGTGCAAGAAGTCCTTCAGCTTCAACACCAGCTGGTTCCTCGGGAGCTGGATCTACCAGGTGTACATTCGTTGAGGACCGCACCGGGGGCGTTGCGGCGCTCCCGGTGCTCCTCGGTGTACGAATTACTCGACATGAAGTACAATAATTCGTACATCAACTCTGGACCCTAGGAGCCCCCTCATGGACGACCCGTTCCCCTGGCTCGCCGTCTCCCTCGGTGTGAGCGCACTCCTGCTTGCGGTGGTCGGTGGTCTCGTTCTTCTCCGCCTCCGCACCTCCTGTCCTCCTTTGTCTCCCGAGGAGCAGGCCGAATGGGCGGCCGCCCCCATGAGTCCGCTGCACAAGATCGCCTGGACGGGAGTCCTCGTCGGCGCCGTCGAGTGCCTGCTTCTCGGTGCCATCCTCTCGGGCAGTGGCGGCGCGGCCGTCTACTGGGAGGACGACACCCTCCGCCTCCAGGTGATGGCGGTCTTCATTCTCGGCCTGGTGGTCACGGGTGCCCTCGGCGCCTTCGCGCAGGCCAAGGCCGACGAGCGCGAGCAGTCGGCCCTCGCCTGGGGATCGCGAATGCAGTCCGTCGCGGTGCTCGTCACCATGGCGCTCGGCGTGGTCTCGCTCACCATGCGCTTCCACGAAGAAGGTGCGATCCCGGTCGTCTACGCCTACCTCGGCTTCGGCATGATCTTCATCGTGCACTCCGTCGCCAACTTCTTCGGCTTCCTGGTCGGCCTGCGCGCGACCCGTCTCCATGGCCAAGGCTGAGATCCGGAACCAGATCCGGCGCCTGCGGTTCGAGCACGACCAGATGACACAGAAGGAGCTCGCGAACCGGGTCGAGTGCACCCGCCAGACGATCCTGTTGCTCGAGAACGCGCGCTACGTCCCGTCGCTGGCCCTCGCCTTTCGGATCGCCCAGGTTTTTGGTCTCACGGTCGACGAGGTCTTCGAGCTCGTGGGCTGACGGCGATTCCGTCCGGCGTTGGATGTGCGCGAATCTTCGCGCGTTCAGCGGAGACGGTCCGGTGCTGGGATAGGGGCGCGGGCTCAGTGCAGGCGGAGGAGAACCACCGTCTACAGCGCCCGAATCGCAACCAGACTAGTTCGCACAGAATCAGGGCCCGCGAGTATTGGCGCGGCACGCCTGCTGCTTACGTCATTGGGACAGTCGGTTCGCGCCTGTCCAGACCTGGGCCCTCTTTACGGGGTGCGCGATCTGGCGACTGGCGATCCGGCTTCCCGTTACGGGCGCCCTGCACGCATAGCTAGAGATAGGCGTAGTGCTGAGTCGGCCCTGACCCGCGAGTTAGCGTTCAACTAGGGATGGAAGAACGAACACAGAGGAGCATGTAGCTCTACCCATGTCGCCGTTCTGCTTCCGCTCGATTCCCGAGGCTTTGGTCCGGAGCCTGCCTGGTAGGGGTGCGACACAGAGTGTCGTGGTATTGGACGCAAGCTAGCGATTCACTACTTTCTCGATGATGTCGGACACGGCCTCAATGCCCTTTAGAACTGACTTGTCGGCGCCCTTTTGGGCGGCCTCCTTCGCAAGTGCTGGAGGATCGTAGATCTGACCGATCGTCTTCACCAGGAACTTGGCATGTTCCGTGTCGGCGCCAGCAGCCTCTAGGCTCTCTACCAGTTCACGGTAAGGGACTAGTGAAAGTGAAAGTGCAGCCTTGAAGGCGTAGTCTTCCTCGCTCCGGCGTTCACGTCCGTACTGAGACAGGCAGAAGACGACCATAGCCAGCACCGGGAGAGTTCCTGCCAGTCTGACGAAGAACACGGTGTCCAACGACGATGCGGCCTGAGCGAGGAGGATGCTCCAGCCGACAGTTAGGACAAGGCTCGCGATCGAGATAGTTGCCCATACCCACTTGGCCTTGGTGATTTGCGTTCGACGTTCGTGGAAGGCATGAAAAAGAGATGCGCCGGTTGCCTTCTGCAGTTGTTCCTCCACGCTGCCCTGAAGATTCTCATGACGATCGACTACGGCCCTCGACCTATCCTCAAGCGTGCTGACCCGCTCGTCGCTCCCGCTGTATAGCCTTTCCAGCTTCGTCTGTTCTGCTCCGATCTCATCGAAGAAGAGCCTTACCTTTTCACCCAAGGCTCCAACTTCATTCTCCGAGGACCTGGCTCGGGTGAGCGTCTCCGAGACTTCAGCTTCGAGGCGCTTGGCTTCCGCAGCCGCTGTAGCTATCTCAGAATGGCTCTGGGCGCTCTCGGAGCGCACCCTTGTTGTCTCTGCCAGCAGGTTGGCACTGTCCTCGGCAGCCTCTCGCGTTTCGGCTACCTGCGATTGAACGAAAGCCGTCGCTTCCTTTAGCTTACCTACGACTTCAAGGCCCTCATCGAGCTGCCTTAAGGCCTTGCGAGATTGTTCCCTAAGCCTTTCCAGCTGTTGGTTCTTCTCCTTGAGCAGCTTCTCGCCGATCGTCCGGTCGAGCGTGTTGCTGTTCCATAGCAACAGATGAACACCGTCGATTTCGTTGTCGAGTTCCTGGGCTCCCACTTGGCCGTTGGCGTAGGCGGGCACTCGAGCGTTGAGTCTCTTCAGAGCAGCTAGGAGGTTGTTTCTGATCTCGGTGGGTACAGCTTCGAACTCGTCATTGGTCCATGCGTCCTCGATGGCAGCGCTTAGTTCGGAGATCAGATCTAGGGAGCGGAGGGTCGACCGCCCAGAGTTAAGCGGCACCTCTGAATCGCGGGTAGCGCGTTCCAACGCTTCCTTTAGAGGTGCACTCTTGAGTAGGGCAAGTTCCTTTGGCAGTTCGTCCTTGAACACTAGATCACCGACACTTGGTTGATGTTGAAGGTAGCTCCACCTGGCCGAGATGAGAAGCAGCCTCGGGCCAGACCGCTCGCCTTCAAGCCAGAAACCCGGGGCGACTTGTAGACGAACACGCGTGGCGCCACCGGGTGGAGCCGACAACCTACTCGCCTAGGTATGTGCGAGATCCAGCCACCTTGTCAAGATCAGGCATGCCGAGCAGCCGCTAGTGGGCAACTCCGCTACTTGTAGCCCGGCTAGCTGGGCTGCGTTCTCGAAGGAGAAGAGCAGGGGGTTCGGACCCGCTCAGCCCGGGCCGGCGCCACCCGACAGGCCGTGCTCGGTGGCAGCGTTCAGGATGGCCTGGTTCTCGGGGATCTGCAGCAGGAATCGGTTGCGCAGCTCCTGGTCGAGCATCTCGGTCTTGCGGAAGAGCTCGCGGTAGGCCCGCTGGAGCACGGTCATGGGCGAAGACTCGTCGATGCCGCGCGACCGCATCCACATGAGCCCGCGATAGATCCGCAGATCCAGCGTCTCGCCGAGGTCGGGGTAGGGGATGGTCTTCATCACCGTGTCGAGCTCGCGCGTCAGGCTCTCGATCTGACGGGAATCTTCGAGAGCGAGAGCCGTCTCGAGGAGCCACGAGCGGTCGAAGGTCGACTCGAGGAGGTAGCCGTGCTGGCGGTGCTTCTCGAGCGCTGCCTCGAAGTGCTCCGCCGCCCGTTCGTACTGCCGTTGCTGGATCTGGATCCGGCCGAGAAGCTGCTCTGCGTCGCCGACGTAGCGCGCGGCGTCGAGGAGTGTGAGCTGGAAGTGGGCCTTGCGCGTCTCGGCGATCGCCGCTTCGACCTTGCCGAGGAGCAGGTGGTTCTCGGCGATCGCGAGGCGGGCGATCTCCTCACCCATCTGGTCGTCGAGCCCTTCCCGCGCCTCGAGGGCCTGGCGGAGGGGGCCGGCCGCGCTCGTGAAGTCGCCGAGCCGGGTCAGCGTGCGCCCGGTTCCGAGAAGCGCAAAGGCGATCTCTCCCGGCGTGCCGTGCTGCTCGAGCATGTCGTACGCCTGCTCGTAGAGGCGCAGCGCCCGGGGGTAGTTGCCCATGGCGACGATGACGCTCCCGAGAGCGGCGAGCGACGCTCCCTGGTGAGACAGGAGCTCGTTGTCCTGCCGAATCCGGAGGCTCTGCTGGTGATAGTCGAGCGCCTCTTCGAGACGGTGACTCTGCAGTGCGATGTTGCCCAAGTGGTAGCGACAGGACGCTGCGAGAGCGAGGTTGCCGTCCTGATCGACGTTCGGCAGGAAGTCCTCGAAGAGCTTCTTGGCTTCGGCGTAGCGCCCCTGACGCTGGAGGAGCTGCCCCAGCTGCACGAGGAGGAGCGACTGCCGCATGGGCTCGCTCCCTTTGGCGAGCTCCAGGCAGCGGAGGATCTGCTCCTCCGCCAGACGGAGCTGGCCGGCCTTGCGGCTGTGCTCGGCCTGGATCGTCATGAGTGGCAGCTTGCGGTCCAGCGAGTCTCCAGCGAGCTCGATGGCCCGTTCGACGGCGTCGTCGAGGCCGCGGAGCAGGGCCAGGCGGCGGGCCAGCGGCAGGAGCGCCCAGAGCAGGGCAAACTCGGTGTCGGAGTCACCCTCCCGTTCCTTGTGACACTCCAGCTCATGGCGGATGGCCTCGAAGAGATCTCGCGCCTCGCGCCCGCGACCGGGTGAGCGGGCGAGCCCCAGCACCATGCGCGCGCCGTCCGGTGTGCCTGCGACGCGCTCGTAGTTCTCCCAGCTGCCGCCGTCGTCCATCGATCCCGTGGGGGTTCGAGCGGCGACGCCGGTGCTGATCTTCCGGTGCGAGTCCTCGTCGAGCTGGGCTGCGAGAGCGTTGGCGAACGCGCTCGACGTCATCTGCAGGCTCGTCCCCCAGCGGGACGAGGTGGAGTGCAGGAGGCGCGCCGCCTCGAAGCCCCGCGACCAGTCGTCGGTCACCTGGGCACCGAGGACCGCCGCGGTGTCGGTGGCGCTGTCGGTTGTGATGCTACGGTCGGCGACCGCAACCACGCGGAGGGGGTCGGGGTTGCCATGGCGCAGCACCTCCGACTCGAGGTGCCGCTGCAGTCTGGGTGACGCTTCGTAGGTGATGTCGGCCGACCCGGAGAAGAAGAAGTTGCCGTAGAGCTGGCGCAGCATGCGGCGGCGGACGAGCTGGATCAGGCCCTCCTCCTGGGCCAGCGGGAAGCCCGCGGTCGCCTCGAGGTACTGCTGCTCCACTTCGGGTGGCATGGACAGCCCGCCCGCGAGCTGGTGCCAGCACGCCCCGGCCTCGCTCGACTCCATGGGGCGCACCTCGATCTTCGGGAAGCGCGCGCCCAGCCTCTCCCACGCACCGCCCGTCCGTCCGACGAGCAGCACCTGGTGGGTCGTTCCGAGGCCCTCGGCTCCGATCAGATGCTCGAGGAAGGCGACGTCGCCGGGACGCAGCGTCTGCAGGTCGTCCACCACGATTCTCAAGGGGGAGCTGCCCAGGCCGCGCAGGACGACCTCGGCGACGTGACCCGCGAGCTCCCGCTCCTCCTGGTCGCTGTGGGCGATCATCCAGTCGGAGCGCGTGCTCGACTCGCGGCGGACGAGAGTGGGGGGCAGGTTCGCGAGGTCGCCGCGCTCGTGCAGGTGGTGCAATGCGCCGGCGAGCTGGCGTGCGAGGCTCGGACCGCCCGACCGTTCGCTCCAGCAGCGACACCAGGCGGCCAGCGCGGCCCCCTGCACCAGGACCTGGTGCACGGCGCGGCTTTTGCCGCAGCCGAGAGGTCCGTGCACCACGAGTCCCGGCGCGGCGGCTGCCTCTTCCAGCTCGCGGAAGGTCACCCGCGGCACCGTGCGGGTCTCGCGTCCGAGCAGCTTGGGGTTGCGCCATGGATCGGCGGCGGCGTCGGGCTCTCCCAGGCGGAAGACGGTGCGGGTCTTCCCGGACGGCCCCACGTAGTCGCTGGCACGCTCGAACGACCAGGCCGATTCGAGCTCGTGGGACGCGTGCCCGGTCAGGAAGATCTGGCCGTCCTGCAGTTCTGGAGCCTGCTGGCCCAGGTCCTCCAGGAGATCTCCGGGCACGATCTCCACGGTGCCTTCCGCGGTGCGGACGTGCCCCGGAAAGACCAGACTGGTCCCGGCGTCGGAGACCGCACTCAGGATCTGGTGCGCCGTATGATGTGCCGCTTCGACCACCTGGGCGTCTCCGGCCACGGGCAGGAAGGCGAACACGTCGGTGCGGACCCGCAGGATGCCCTGCTCGGCGAGCGACGAGAACCCCGGAAGATGATCGATGGCGCCGGGCTCGCGGCTCCAGACCTTGAGGAGTGCGGCCGATCGCACGAGCCCGAAGGCGCTCGGAGAGTGGGCGGTCATACAGGTGAGAACGAGAGCAGAAGACGAGAAGACACACGCCCCGGGGGCGATCTCACGTAAAAGTATGGGTTTCCGAGGCCCGAAATGCAAGGAATGTGGGATTCGGGGGCCACGGCCTGACGCCTGCGGTAGGGGCGAACGCGTGGTAGACTGACGCCGAGCCCGAGAGTCCGCGTTCGGAGCGCGCACGCAGTCGTCTGCGAGGCTCCAAAACTCCAGGCTGCGGTGAGCGCCCGCTCCTCCAGCAGGCTGACCCCCTTTCGGCCCACCGAATGATCCGTCCTCCATCCCGGAGGCTTCCTCGGAGCACCAATCCATGAGCGCACGGCGCATGATGTCGCGTCTCTTCTACTTCACCATCGAAGACGAAGGGATGCTTGCTGAAGCTTTCAACCACCTCGAGACCGATTCCTACGCCATCACCTACAAGGTGGACGGCACCGAGGACGTCTTCGTGACCACGAGCGAGACCCGCGAAGCTCTCGATCGCAAGGACGTCCCCATCAACCTCCTCGCCGAGGAGGATGCGTCCCGGATCGCGATCTACCACTCGCCCCTCTCGAAGGAGGAGCTCGCCGACTTCGAAGACGCGATCAAGGCCCTGGCGCTGGCGTACCGCGCCATTGCCGTGGCCTGCGTCGGTGTGAACGGCGAGTCGGACCTCGGCTTCGACCTGAGCGAAGGGGTCGAGAACTACACGTACTTCACGGCTCCGGCCGGGCACACCTTCATCTTCCGTCTGTTCAACGACAAGGACGAGGCCTACGGCTTCCTGGACAAGCTCACCATCGGCGACAAGCGCGCCCTCGAGTGGGCCGAGGCGATTCCCCTGGAGTCGTCGGAAGACCTGGTCAGCTTCCACTGATCGAGTTGGTGGCCAGCGCGAGGGCGGCGACGACCTTCCCTGGGGTGCGGTAGTGGACGCCGCGGCCCCGGAGGGTACGTATCGCGTCTCGCAGCTGGCGGCCGAGATCCGCGAGGTGCTCGGGGTCTTCCCGTACCTGTGGGTCGCGGGGGAGGTCCAGCGGCCTCGCCGGTACCGCACCGGACACCTGTACTTCGAGCTCGTCGAGAAGGGCCGCTCGGACCGCATCGAGGCGAAGCTCGACGCCGTCCTGTTCCGAGGCGACGGGCTGCGGATCTCGCGCAAGCTCGAACTGGCCGGCATCGCGGTGGACGATGGCCAGACCCTGCGCATGCTGGTGCAGGTCGACTTCTACCCGCCCCACGGCCGCATGCAGCTCATCGTGCGCGACGTCGACACCGTGTCGGCGGTCGGCGCCATGGCGCAGCGTCGCGAGGAGACCCTGCGGTTTCTCCAGGAGTCGAAGCTGCTGCGCGCGAACGCCACCAGAGATCTCTCCCCGGTGCCGCTCCGCGTCGGGCTCGTGACGTCGGAGGGGAGCGCGGCCTACAACGACTTCGTGAAGGCGCTCGAGAAGAGTGGATACGGCTTCCAGATCGTCCTCATGCACTCGAGCGTTCAGGGAGCGGTGGCCGAGACGGAGGTGGCCGCAGCCGTGCGCATGCTGGGTGATCTCCACCGCACCGGTCGCCACCCGCTCGATGCCATCGCCATCGTGCGCGGTGGCGGCTCCAGGGCGGATCTGCAGGCGTTCGACGGGAGAGACCTTGCCGCGCAGATCGCGCGGGCGCCGCTGCCGGTGCTCACCGGCCTCGGCCACGAGATCGACCGCGCGGTCGCCGACGAGGTGGCGCACACGTCGTGCACCACGCCGACCGCCGTTGCCGAGCTCCTGGCGCAGCGGGTCGCACAGAGTGATGCCGCCTGCGAGCAGATCGCACAGCGGTTGGCGCGGCGTGCCGAGTCGATGCTCGCCACGGCACAGGCCCGTGTCGACGTGGCCGCGCAGGCATTACACCGGGCCGAGCTGCCGGTGGAGCGGCGCAAGGGGCGTCTGCGGGAGCTGGAGACCCGCCTTCAGGTGGCGGCCGAGCGCCGTGTCGTGCAGCTGGCAGACAGGGTCGAGCGCATGGGCCGCAGCCTCGCCGAGCCCTCGCGCCGGCTTCTGGAGCAGGCGGAGCGGCGCTGCGCGGATGCGGCCGGGGCGCTCGGCCGCGAGAGCCGGCGTGTTCTGGAGCAGAGCGAAGAGAGAATTGGTGGCCTCGAGCGCCTCGTGGTGCAGCTCGGGCCGCAGCGCACGCTCGAGCGTGGGTTCAGCATCACCCGCGCCGCCGCCGGCAAGGCGGTGCGCGAGCACGGAGAGGTGGAGCCGGGTGACGTCTTGACGACCGAGCTCGCCGCGGGGAGGATCACGAGTCGAGTGGAGCCAGCATGAGCGACGACAGGGACCAGACCGAGGACTTCGAGCAGCTCGCCTTCGGCGACGCCGTGGAGCAGCTCGAGGAGATCCTGCGCGGGATCGAAGGCGACGAGATCGATGTCGACCGTCTGGCGGAAGAGCTGCGGCGCGCAACCCAGCTCCTCGAGGTGTGCCGCGGACGCATTCGCAAAGCGGAGGTCGAGGTGCGCCAGATCGTGGATCAGCTCGACTGACGCGCCATGGTGTTCCAGCGCCAGACCGAAGGCTCGGTCGTCTGTACGTCGTGCGGCAAGCTCGTGGCCGTCAAGGACGACGCCTGCTGGAACTGTGGGCGTCGGAATCCGGGTCTCTGGGGCTTTGCAGGCGCCCTGCGCGGCCTCGGCGACGATCTCGGCTTCACCAAGGTCGCGATGAGCGTCTGTGGTCTCGTCTTCCTGCTCATGCTGGCCGCCTTCCCGGACGAGATCGGCAACCGCGGCATCCTGAGGCTGCTGTCGCCCAGCGGCAAGGCCGGAGACCTCTTCGGCATGAGCGGAATCGGCCCGGTGTACGAGGGTGGCCGGTGGTGGACCCTGCTCAGTGCCGGGCTGCTGCACGGCGGTCTGATCCACATCGCCTTGAACATGTACTGGCTCAACCAGCTTGGGCCCCTCGTGTCGAAGATGTACGGGCCTGGCCGCTCGATCATCCTCTTCGTGCTGTCGTCGGTGGGCGGCTTCCTGCTCACGAGCAGCGTGGGATGGTTCACCTTCAAGGTCCTCGGGTTCGAGGCGTTCCTGCGTCTCGAGTCGATCGGCCTGGGGGGCGCGCGCAACACCCTGGGAGCCTCGGCGGCTGTCTTCGGCTGGATCGGTGCGCTGGTCTACTACGGGCGCCGCACCGGGTCGGGAGTGTTCACGGGGCAGCTCATGGGGTTCATCGTGCCGCTCTTCCTGATCGGGTTCCTGCTGCCGGGGGTCGACAACTGGGCTCACTTCGGCGGCTTCGGGGCCGGCTACCTGCTGGCGCGCAAGCTCGATCCGCTGCGCCCGGAGCGCGTCGATCACATCCTGGCGGGGATCGTGCTGTTCGCGTTGATGGTGCTGGCGGTCGTCTTCTCGGTCCTCGTCCGCTTTCCCCTCTTCTTCGGGTGACGTGCTCGCGTGCCCTTCGGGCACGTCTGCAGTTTGGCGGACCAAACGTGCTACGCGTCTCTTGGCCTGATCCGTGGGTTTGCGGGGCGCAACAGCCGAAGCAGCCGAGCGCGCCCGTGAGGGGGCTGCGCGCAAACGGCGTGAGCTGCTGAGGAGCATCGACATGGGAGGCGCGCAGGCTGGTATCCACCAGCCGAGCACCTCAGGCAAGCGCGCCCGAAGGGCGCTGCGCGCAAGCGGCGCCAGCCGCTGGAGCATCGACATAACAGGCGGTTGGCTGGTATCCACCAGCCAAACCGCCTGTTGCATATTTTTCCGATTGACGGAAGAATATTCAGATCATGATCCAAGTCGGAATCACGGGCGCGTCCGGTTACTCAGGCGGCGAGCTCGTACGGTGGCTCCTGAGACACTCTGAAGTCGAGATCGTTGCACTCTGCGCGGGAGAGCAGAGCGGCCGACGAATCGACGAGAGTTTCCCAGGGCTCCGGTCGCACGTCGATCTCGTGATGGAGCGTCCCGACTGGGACGCCCTCGGTGAGAGCTGCGACGTGGTTTTCCTCGCGCTTCCCCACGGTGTGGCGACCGAGGCAGTTCCCCAACTGCTCGCGAGTGGCACCAAGGTGATCGATCTGGGGGGCGACTTTCGGCTCGAGAACGCCGACGACTACGCGCGCTGGTACGGCGGCGAGCACCTGTCGCCGCAGCTCCTCGCACAGGCTGCCTACGGCCTCTCGGAGCTGCGTGCCGAAGAGATCGCCGTTTCGAAGCTCGTCGCCAACCCCGGCTGTTACCCGACCGCCACGCTGCTGGCGCTGGCTCCCGTCGCGGACCTGGCTCAGGGCCCGATCGTGGTCGATGCAAAGTCGGGAGTGTCCGGTGCGGGTCGCAAGGCCGGCGCGAACACCCTCTACGGGGAAGTCAACGAGAACGTGAAGCCCTACGGGGTCGGGGCGCATCGGCACCAACCCGAGATCGAGCGGGAGCTGCGGCGACGAGGCACCGAGCACCCGGTGTTTTTTGCTCCGCACCTGGTGCCGATGACGCGGGGCATTCTGGCCAGCTGCTACCTGCCCGTGGCGGACGTCTCGCCCGAGCAGGTGGCAGCCCGCTACACCGAGGCCTACGCCGAGGCGCCGTTCGTGCGCCTCCTGGAGGAGGGGGAGCTGCCTCAGACGAAGGCGACCCTGGGCTCGAACTACTGCGATCTGGCGTTCCGCGTGGACCCGGACCGTGGTCTGCTCGCGGTGTTTGCCGCCATCGACAATCTCTGCAAAGGCGCCGCCACGCAGGCGGTGCAGAACCTGAACCTCATTTGCGGCCTCCCCGAGACGACGGGCCTGGATGCGGTTCCCGTCTTCATCTGAGCTGCACGGCAGCCGTCTGACGTCAGTCGGACGCGGTCCGTCCGAACGTACGTCGGGCACCCTGCCCGGAGGATCCCATGACCCTCGAGACCCAAACCACTACCGATAGAACCTACGCCACCCCGGAGGGCTCGCAGGGGCCCCTGACCTGGATCTCAGGCGGCGGCGTGACCTCCGCTGCCGGCTTCACGGCTGCCGGAATCCACTGCGGCCTCAAGCGCCGCTCGAAGGATCTGGCCCTCCTCGTGTCCGACCGGCCGGCAGCCGTGGCCGGAGTCCTCACCCGCAACCAGGTGCAGGCAGCGCCGGTGCACTACTGTCGCGAAGTGCTCGCCGGAGGTGTAGCGCAGGCCGTCGTGGTCAACAGCGGCAACGCGAACGCCTGCACCGGAGACCACGGCATGGACGACACCCGCGCCATGGCGCAGACCTGCGCCGACGCCCTCGACATGGACGCGGCGCACGTGCTCGTGGCTTCGACCGGTGTCATCGGGGTCCGGCTCCCGATCGACGTGATCGCGTCTGGTATCCCGCTGGCGGCCGCGGCGCTTTCCTCCGAGGGTGGCGCCGACGCGGCCGCGGCGATCATGACCACGGACACCGTTCCGAAGAGCGCAGCGGTTTCCTTCGAGACGGCCGAAGGCAAGGTGACCGTCGGCGGCATGACCAAAGGGTCCGGGATGATCGCGCCCGACATGGAGCTGCCGCACGCCACGACCCTCGGGTTCGTGACGACCGACGCGAACGTGCCGGCAGGTGTGCTTGCAGCGATCCTCGAGCGCACGAACCGCACCACCTACAACAGCATCACCGTCGACGGCGACACGAGTACCAACGACACCGTGTGCGTTCTGGCGAACGGAGCCTCGGGCACCGAGCTGCAGGGAGAAGACCTCGCCACCTTCGAGCTCGCCCTGGAGGCGGTTCTCCTGCATCTCGCCAAAGCCATCGTCTACGACGGGGAAGGAGCCACCCGCATCATCGAGGTGCGCGTCGCGGGTGCACAGAGCGGAGACGACGCCGAGGCGGTGGCGAAGACGGTGTGCAACTCACCGCTGGTCAAGACGGCGTTCCACTCCGGTGAGCCCAACTGGGGGCGCTTCCTCATGGCCGTGGGTCGGGCGCCCGCGCACGTCGTCGAAGGCCAGGTACAGATCCGGCTGAACGGCACACAGATCGTGGAGAACGGACTCGGCTGCACCGACGACCTGGAGGTGGTCGCGGAGGGCATGCGCCGCAGCGAAGTGCTGCTCGAGGTCGACCTGGGCACAGGAACTGGCAGCGCACGCGCCTTCACGTGCGATCTCAGCCAGGAGTACGTCCACATCAACGCGAGCTACATCTCGTGACCGGGAAAGAGACGAAGCCATGACACAGAGCACTCTCAACGGCCGCGGCGCCGCGCTGCACGAAGCCCTGGGCTTTGTTGCCGCGTGGCGCGGACGCCGCGTCGTGATCAAGTTCGGCGGCAGCGCCATGGCGGCGGGCTCGACCGGCACGCTTCTGTCCGACATCACCCTGCTCCGACAGTCCGGCCTCGACCCGATCCTCGTGCACGGGGGTGGTCCGGAGATCACCGAGACGCTCACGCGTCTGGGGCTCGAGGCGAAGTTCCTCGACGGGCTGCGGGTCACCGACTCGGAGACGATCCGCGTCGTCGAGATGGTGCTCGCCGGTCACGTGAACAAGCGTCTGGTGGGAGAGATCCAACAGCTCGGCGGCGCTGCCGCCGGGCTCTCGGGCAAAGACGGCGGCATGCTGCGCGTGACGCCGCACGCACGGCGCGAGCTGGGCTTCGTCGGTGACATTTCGGTGGTCGACACGTCGATTCTCGACGCGTTGATCTCCAGCGAGTTCATTCCGGTCGTCGCTTCGCTCGGAGTCGACGACCAGGGAGCAACCTACAACGTGAACGCCGACACCGCTGCCGCGGCTCTGGCGGTCGCCGTGGGTGCCGAGAAGCTGCTGCTTCTCACCGACGTGCCGGGCGTCAAGGACCAGAGCGGCGAGCTCGTCTCGGTGGTGTCACGCAGCGAAGCGCAGGCACTCATCGACGATGGCACTGTGTCGGCCGGCATGATCCCAAAGGTCGAGGCCTGTCTGTTCGCCACACACAACGGGGTGCAGAGCGCCCACATCATCGAAGCCGGGCGGCCCCACGGCCTCCTCTCAGAGCTGTTCACCGAAGAGGGTGTCGGCACCATGATCAAGGCTCCCGACGAGCCGGAGCCAACTCCAGAGACCACAAAGGAGATCTCCCCATGAGCGACGCTCTGATGGGCAACTACCGGCGGGCGCCGGTGGCGTTCGAGTCGGGCGAGGGCTCGGTGCTGACCGCCACCGACGGCCGCAAGTACATCGACTTCCTCTCGGGAATTGCGACGAGCAGTCTGGGGCACGGTCACCCGCGCCTCGTCGGGGCGCTGCAGGAGCAGGCGGCGCGCTACCTGCACGTGTCCAATCTCTACGAGATCCCGGAGCAGACGCGCGCGGCTGAGCTCCTCGTCGCTGCGAGCAAGAGCCACGGTGGGCCCGGCCTCGACCGCGTGTTCTTCTGCAACAGCGGAGCCGAGGCAAACGAGGCGGCGATCAAGCTCGCGCGCAAGTGGGGTGGCGCGCACGGCGGCAAGTCGGCCATCGTCTCCACGGAGAACGGCTTTCACGGCCGCACGCTGGGAGCGTTGGCGGCGACCGGGACCCCGGCGTATCAGACGGCCTTTCAGCCGTTGCCGGGGGGCTTCAGAACGGTGCCGCTCAACGACCTCGAGGCAATGAAAGACGCGGTCGACCCGGGCACGTGTGCGGTGCTCGTCGAGCCCATCCAGGGCGAAGGCGGGGTCATCCCGACCGACCCCGGGTACCTCGAAGGGGTCCAGGAGTTGTGTCGTGAGCGCGGTGCACTACTCATCCTCGACGAGGTGCAGACGGGGATCGGCCGCACCGGCACCATGTTCTCCTTCCAGCAGCAGGGCCTGGAGCCGGACATCATCGCGCTGGCCAAAGGCCTCGGCGGAGGTGTCCCGGTGGGCGCCATGATGGCCCGCGAGAGCGTGGCGGAGCATCTGGTGCCCGGAGACCACGGCTCCACATTCGGCGGCAACCCGCTCGCGTGCGCGGCCGTCTGCGCGGTCGTCGAAGTGGTGAGCGAGCCAGGCTTCCTGGAACGGGTTGGCGAGGCGGGAGAGCGCATCCGTGCGCGTCTCGAGGAGGCGGGCGACGCGGCGGGAATCCAAGAGGTGCGCGGTTCAGGGCTGATGATCGGTATCGAGATCCGTGGCGAGGCCCCCGCCGTGGCAGCGGAGTGCCTCGACCGGGGCCTGTTGCTCAACGCGGTGCGCCCACACTCGTTGCGTCTCCTGCCGCCGCTCGTGGTCACGGACGAGGAGATCGAGTGTGCGCTCGACATTCTCGTGTCGGCGCTCGTGAGCGAGCAAACGGAGGGTGAGGCGTGAGCGAGGAGCAGAGCGACGCCACCCACCGTCTCTGGGGCGGTCGCTTCACGGCGGCGCCGGACGAGACCATCGACACGTTCACGTCGTCGCTGCCGTTCGACCAGCGCCTCGCGGCGTACGACCTCGTGGGCTCGATGGCCCATGCCCGGATGCTCTTCGAGCGGGGTGTGGTCGACGAGGAGTCGGGCCGGGCCATCCTCTCCGGCCTGGGTGAGATGCTCCAGGAGCTCGAGGGTGGCGCGCTCCGCGTCGAGCCCGGTTTCGAGGACGTGCACTCGTGGATCGAAGGCACCCTGATTCAGAGGGTGGGCGAGCCGGGCCGGAGGCTCCACACCGGTCGGAGCCGAAACGACCAGACGGGCACGGCGCTGCGGCTTTTCCTCCGGGCCACGCTCCACGAGCTCGGGCAGCGCGCGGCGCGACTGCTGCAGGAGCTGCTCCAGGCGGCCGAGGGTCACACCGAGACCTTCCTCCCCGGTTACACGCACCTGCAGCGAGGCCAGCCCGTCTCGCTGGCGCACCACCTGCTCGCACACTTCTGGTTCTTGGAGGCCGACGCGCGCCGGCTGATGCGCGCGCACGATCTTGCCGGGACCTCGGTGCTCGGCGCGGGCGCCCTGGCCGGCACGCCGCACGACATCGACCCGCTGCGCAGCGCGGAGCTCCTGGGCTTCGAGCGGGCGTTGCCGAACAGCATGTTCGCGGTGGCCGACCGCGACTACGTGGTCGAGGCATGCTTCGCGTGCACGCTCCTTCTGGTGCACCTGTCGCGCTGGTCCGAGGAGATCATCCTGTGGACATCGGCCGAGTTCGGCTTCGCCCGGCTCGACGATGCGGCGGCCAAAGGGTCGAGCATCATGCCGCAGAAGAAGAACCCGGAACCGCTCGAGATTCTGCGCGGCAAGAGCGGCCGGGTGGTCGGAGACCTGATGGCCCACCTCATGCAGCTCAAGGGCCTGCCGCTCACGTACAACAGCGATCTCCAGGAGGACAAAGAGGCGCTCTTCGACGCGCTCGACACGGCAGCCTCAGCCTTGGATGTCGCCACCGTTGTGGTGCGCGGAACGACGTACGACAAAGGCCGGATGCGGGCCGCGCTGCACGGGAGCTTCGTGACCGCCACCGACCTCGCCGACGCCCTGGTGCGTCGCGGTCTCTCGTTCCGCGAGGCGCACGAACAGACAGGTGCGGCCGTACGCACGGCGGAGGCGCGGGGCGTCGAGCTCTGGGAGCTCGAGCTACCCGAGCTGCAGGAGTGCTGCCCACTCGCCGACGCCGACATCTTCGACGCTCTCGACCCTGCCAGCTCAGTCGCTGCCCACGATTCGCACGGCGGTCCCGCCCCGGTGCGCGTGCGGGAGCAGCTCGAGCAGGCTGCTACAGCGCTTGCCGAGATCACGACCTGGTGTGACTCCGTTCCGGAGCCGCCGGTTCTCCGATCGCTGCGCGACGGACAACTTCTCGAGCGATGAGTCGACTGCAGCGCCAGCAGGCCATTCTTCGCGCCGTCCGAGAGACGACGGTGCGCAACCAGCGCGAGCTGATCGAAAGGCTGCAGGCGCAGGGTCTCGCGGCGACGCAGGCCACCGTGTCGCGCGACATCCGGCAGCTGGGGCTGGTGAAGGTGCCTTCCCCGGAAGGCGCGCGCTACAGCGCTCCGGGCGGGGCCGAGGTGCCGGGCACGTCCGACGAGCAGCTGCGTGACGCCTGTCAGCGCTTCGTGGTCGATGTGGGGCCGGCGAGCCACATGCTCGTCGTGCGCACGCAGAGCGGTCATGCGAACGCGGCCGCCATCGCCATCGACCAGGCGGAGATTCCGGACATCGTCGGCACGCTCGCCGGCGACGACACGATCCTCATCCTGCTCGAGTCGAAGGCGGCGCAGACCCGGGTGCTGGAGCGGTTCCGCGCGCTGCTCGCCTGACCCGAGCGACGGGCTACTCGGACGAGCTCGGCTCACCCAGCTCGACGCCAAGCTCTTTGGCCTTGCGTCGCACCTGATGCGCCTCGCGCGTCTCCTGCGAGCTGAAGCGCTGCTCCCTCCAGGGGTCGCCGTACGTGTGGTAGCCGTTGCGCTCCCAGAAGCCGCGGCGGTCCTCCGTCATGAGCTCGATGCCCTCCACCCACTTGGCGCTCTTCCACGCGTAGAGGTGCGGCACGACGAGGCGCAGCGGTCCGCCGTGATCGGGGGCGAGCGGCTTCCCGTCGTGCTGGTCGGCGAGCAGAGCACGCTCGCTCAGGAAGTCCTCGAGCGGCAGGTTGGTCGTGTAGCCGCCGACGCAGTGCGCCATGACGTGGGTTGCCTCGGCATCGACGCGAGCGCGGGCCAGGAGGTCCCGGGTGGCGAAGCCGCTCCACGAGTTGTCGAGCGTGGAGAAGCGGGTGACGCAGTGGAAGTCGGCGTGGAGAGAGGTGCGCGGCAGCGCCTGCAGCTCTTCCCAGCTCAGAGTGACCTCCTCGTCGACCGCTCCGAAAATGCGGATCTTCAGCGAGCCGGTGTCCACCTCGGGCGTCGGTCCGTAGGTCAGGACCGGCCACTTGGCCGTCTTGTACTGCCCAGGAGGAATGCGGTCGTCGCCGGTGCGGATGCTGTCGTCCATGGTCTGTCTCGGGGAGAGGGTGCTGCAGGGCAGCCGGTCCCGGATTCGTCGCGGCCACCGAGGATCGGCGCACTTCCATAGGATACGCGCGAAGCTGCGCCAACCGCGGGCGGCGCGGATCTCACCTCACCGAGAGCTCCGGAGTGCCACCTCCTTGAGGACTCCCTCACAACCACGACCCCTGGCCACCGAGTCCGGTGCCGCCGGAGCGCCGGGTGCGCTTACCTTCAGCATCGGCCTGCGCTTCGCGGTGATCTCGATGGGCATCGGGCTGGTGGTCGTGGCCCTCATCGGCCTCGCCGACCCGAGGATGTACAGCCCGCACCAGTTCGTCTTCGGGGCGCTCTTCGGCCTGTCGATCGCATTGGGGTGCGGGGCCGCCGAGACCCTGTTGCTGAAGCTCAACGATGGGCGAATGCTGCCGCTCCCTCTCCGCATCGTCGGCTACTTCGTCGGGGGCGCGCTCGGTCACTTTGTCATGTACGCCGTCACCGCGATCGGCTTCGACGACTCGTGGGAGGTGAGCGACCTTCTTCTCCGCACACTCCTCTTCGGCAGCTTCGCCGCGCTCGTCGGGGTGGTCTTCTACGCCTTCGAGAAGCTGAATCGTCGTCTGCGCCACCGCGAGGCAGCCCTCCGCGAAAAGGAGGTCGCGGAGGCCCTGGCCGAGAAGGAGCTCGACATCGCCCGCTCGATTCAGCAGCGCCTGCTGCCACCCCCGGAGGCGGAGGGTAGCGGCTACAGCCTCGCGGCGCGCAACGTCGCCGCGAAGGTCGTGGGTGGTGATTTCTACGACGTCGTGCCGGAGGGCGATCGTTCGCTCTGTGTCGTGGTGGGCGACGTAGCGGGAAAAGGCGTGGGTGCCAGTCTGATCATGGCGTCCGTGAAGGCGATGCTCCCTCTCGTCGCGGCGGATCGGCCGGTCGAGGAGATCCTGCAGGTGCTGAACCAGAAGCTGTTCGCCGATCTCGACCGACGCGAGTTCGTGGCCCTGGCGATCGCACGCATCGACCTGCGTCGCGGCACCGTGCAGGTCGCCAACGCCGGCCTTCCCGACCCGCTGCTGCTCACGCCGGGTGACGATGTGTCCGCGGCCTCGGCGTCGCCCGTGAGCGTCGACGGGGAGCGGATGCCGCTGGGCGCGCGCGAGGCGACACGCTACGGACATGTGGAGATCGAGCTGCAGCCCGGACAGAGACTCCTCCTGTACACCGACGGTCTGCCCGAAGCGCAGATTGGCGATGGGCCGGAAGGGGAGCTGGGCTATGACGGCTTTGCCGACCTGGTCGTGAGACTCCAGCCCCCGGCACGGGAGGGTGGCGACACGCCGGCGCTCACCGCGTGGCTCGACGCTCTTCTGACGGATCTCGAAGGAACGGCGGGGACGCAGGACGACCAGACGCTGCTCGTGGTCGAGCGCGTCGCGGTGGCCGGCGCATGACCCGCCGGCTGGCCCGTCTTCAGCTGCGCGACCTGCTGACCTGGGTCGCCCTTCTGCTGGTGGTCAGCCTCTTCCTCGGCGTTGCGGCACTCACGACCCGGCCGGAGCTCCCGCTGTGGTCGCAGGTCGAAGCCTGGCCTGGGGTGGGGCCGCTCGTCTCGCGCGTTCGCGGTGCCTACCTCGTTCCCGATCGACCTGCGGGGAGCGCGGGAGCCCTGAGTGCCGAGGATGAGCCGGCCGCCGAGCCCGATCGCGAGTACGTGGGGATCGGCGCCGCGCTGCGGGCGCGCCCCGGTGGTGAACTGCTGCGGAGGACTCGGACCCTGCAGCAGTACGAGGTCGTCCAACGCCGGGGCAGCTGGGTGGAGGTTCTCCTCGGCGTGGTCGACGACTCCCCGCAGACCGCGTGGGTCGATCTCGCTGCGACGCGCGATCAGGACGAGCCGCCGCTCGGCAACGCGCCGGAGCCGCCGCGTCCGCAGGAGGCATCTGCCGCGACGCAGGGTCAGATGAACGCCGTCCTGGGGAGCCTCGAGCAGCCGTTCGATCAGCTCGAGGCGAGCGGCTACGCGGTGCTCCTCGGCTTTCGGGATGCCACCCTCCGGGCCAAGCTGGTCGCCGAGATCGCCCGCCTCGAGGATCAGTACCGCGAGCGGTACCGGCTGTCCCCCGTCGGAGAGGCCAAGGAGACGCTGGTGGTCTTCGGCTCCGAGGCCAGCTACCGGAGCTTCGAGGAGCAGGTGCCGCGCCTGGCCGGCCTACGGAGCGCCGGGCACTCAAGCCGCGGTCTGGTGGCACTCTTTCGCGGCGATCGCTCCGACGACGACGTTCTGGGGACCGTGCGCCACGAGCTGGCGCACCTGCTCAACCGCCGCGCGCTGGGCCCGGCGCTGCCACCCTGGCTCGAGGAGGGGATCGCGGACGACCTGGCTCTCCTGGCTCCGCTCGAAGGGCCCGACCCCTACGCCAGGTATCGCTTCGACCTCGGCAACAAGACCCTCTACCGCGGGCCTCTGGCGTCGTTGCGGCTGCTGCTCCGGGAACGAGCGCGGGGCCGTCTGGTCCCGCTGCAGCGCATGATCGGGATGGACTGGGACCAGTTCGTGCGGGGCGAGCAGAGCGGCCTGCTTTACGCGCAGTCGGCCTTCTTCGTCTCGTGGCTGCTCGAGTCGGGGTCGGAGGATGGCCTGCACCGCTTCCTCCACTCCGTGTCGCTGGGGCGCCCACCGGGGGCGGGAGAGCTCTCCCGCGCGCTCGGGAAGAGCGTGGCCGACCTGGATGTGGAGTTCCGTGCCTGGCTCGACCTCCAGGTGCCGACCGTACCGTGACGGGAGGGCCGCCCGCGTCCGGATAGAATGGGCGTTCGCGCGACGAATGTTCGCGCTCTGTCTTTCATGCCCATTCTCAGACCTCTCCGACCGCGGTCGGCCTGCGGCCTTTCCGCGATGCCTCGCGGTCGCCGCGAGCGCCTTGTGCAGCTCGTCGCCGCGCTGCTGATCGTCCTCGCTGGCACCGCGACGGGCCACGCGACGTCGGAGGTGAGTCCGCCTCTTCAGACGCAGGCTGCCTGGGCACCGAGCATCTCGAGGGTCGGCCTGTACGGCAGCGGAACGGCAGATCTCGACGGAGACGGCCGGGAGGAGCTGGTGATGACGTCCCGCAGCGCCGGGAACGTCTGTTTCTGGACCGTGTGGCGGCGCAGCGGCGGTGGTCTCGTCGACGTGCACACCTCCGTGCCGCGCGCAAAGAGGCTCACCAGCCTCACTCTGAGCGACCCGACCGACGCCGGCTCCGTGGGAATCGTTGTCGCGTGGGAGGACTACATCGAGATCGTCAGCGGCAGCAGCTTCGAGCGGCTGCGGAAGATCGAGCTGCCGCTGGCTCCGACCG
Organism: Candidatus Multivoraceae bacterium; assembly: GCA_965223385.1. Lineage (GTDB taxonomy): Bacteria > Acidobacteriota > Thermoanaerobaculia > Multivoradales > Multivoraceae > JBCCLJ01. The sequence goes on from CBDCWR010000007.1 coordinate 1,495,549, forward strand.
AGGCGATGGTGGTCGACGTCGACGCCGACGGGAGGCTGGAGCTGCTCACTGCCTCGAACGATGTCTTCGAGACCCGAGATCTCGAAACGCTCGTCGTCGAGTGGAGCCATCCCGCGCCGAACCTGACGCGCTTTGCGGTCGGCCAGACCGACACCGACGAGGCCCGCGAGGTTGCCCTCGCCGCCACGGGAGAGGTGCTGGACGGTGCGACCGGTGTGGTCGAGTGGCACTTCCCGCCGGGGTTCGTCGCGACGGAGGTGAGCCTGGTCGATCTCGACGCGGACGGGCGTGACGACGTGCTGGCGAGCATCGGGAACCAACTCACCGCTCATTCGCAGACGGCCGGGAAGCTGTGGGAGTCTGCCATCGCTTCGGGCTACGTCCACGATGTATCGAAGTCGGCTCCGCTGCGCATTGCGAGTAGCCCGCGCAACAGCCTCGATCGCCTGCAGATTCTGGATGCTCAGGGCCAGATTCTCGACACCGTCCACAACCCGTCTCACGGGGTGTCGTCCATCGAGCTGGCCGACTTCACCGCAAGCGGCGCGCTGGAGGTGGTGTTCGGCACGGGCATCCAGACCAGCTCGGAGGATTATCTGGTGCTGGCTGATGTGGCGGGCGGGCAGCCCACATGGCGACCCCCGTCCGTGGCAGGTCCATATCGCGGTCTCGCGGCGGGCGACGTCGATGCCGACGGCGACATCGAAGTCGTGATCGCCGCCTCGACCGACGGTTCCACGTTTGGCGGAGGGCGGCTGCTGATGTTGGACTGGGAGACCCGGCAGTTCGACTACAGGCCTCCGGTCTCGTTCTGGTCGCGGCAGCCTCCCGGGCTCGTTCCGGGTGACTACACCGGGGTCGAGCTCGTGCAGATCGACACGGATCCTCAGCTCGAGGTGTGCCTCTCGACGACGGCGGAGATCGCGTGTCTGGATGGACAGACACTGGAACGACAGTGGAGCTTCCCGAAGCCGGATCTGGCCGGCTTTCAGTCGCTGCACGTGGCCGACATCGATGGAGATGGAGCACTCGAAGTGGTCGCCGGCGCGGTTCGCTCCAACGGCAACCCCCCTGGCCCTTACGTGTACGCGCTCGACGCAGCCTCCGGGGCTCTCGAGTGGCGCAGTGCACAGCTCTCGTTTCGCTACTCCGGCGTCTTCCTCCTGGAGAGCGGAGACTTCGACGGTGATGGCGAGACCGAGGTGGCTGTGGGTGCCTTCTTCTCCGAGGTCAAGACGCTCGATGGCGCGACCGGAGCGGTCGAGACGACCTGCCTGGGGCTCGAAGCCACCGCAATGACCACCAAGGATGACAGCGACGGCCGCATCACCCTCGTGGTCGGGGGAGACGACGGCGGCATTCGAAGCTGTGACGGCGCGACCGGCGCCGTCGCACAGCTGACCGATCCCTTTCCGGCGCCGATCGACGTTCTGCAGCGGATCCAGACGAACGAGGGGCCGCGGTACGTCATTGCTACTGGAGAAGATGCCCTTGTCGGGCCAGGCCTCTCGGCGCAGGGGCGGCGCGCTGTGCATCTCGGCAGCGAGTACTCTGCGCGAGATTCCCTCTTGTTCGCCGACCTCCGGGGACATGGACAGAAGACCCTGCTGTTTGGCGGTAGGGCCAGTGTTCTCGAGGTGTCGCTGGAGCCCGAGGTGCGCCAGCGTCTGCTCATCGACGGCTTCGAGACTGGCGACGCGAGCCGCTGGCAGGCGGTGACCGTGCTGGCACCGGCAGACTAGCCTTTCCGGCCAAGCGCGCGCCGGAGGCGCGCTGCGCGGAGCTTTCGGGCAAGCGGCTGGAGCATCCGCCGTGCTCGGCGCGATGTGTATCGCACCTGCGCGCGGCCTGTCGATCGCGGATCGCTCCATGCGCCCTGCGGGCGCGTCGCTTCGGGTCCTCGCTTGCGCTCGTCGCCGGTCAGGCGGCAGAGCCGCCTTCCCGCGTGCACTCTCCGGCCAAGCGCGCGCCGGAGGCGCGCTGCGCGGAAGCCGCGCAAGCGGCTGGAGCATCGATTCGATGTGGACGGGCGTGGTAGCCACCACGCCTGTCCACATCAAAGGTAGCCGAGGGAGCGGAGGCGCTCGAGCTCTTCTGCGCTCATCGACTCGGTGGCCTCGACCGCGGACAGGCGGCCCGCGGCGGCGAACTTCTGCCAGTTCTCGAGCACCTGCTGGAGACGTGCGACGACCTCCGGGTTGTCGGCCGCGACCTCCGCGTGGTTCAGTGGATCGTCGGCGTGGGAGAAGAGCTCGTACCTCGGAGCCCCTGGGTCGTCGTACCGGATCAGCTTCCAGCCGCCCTGGATGATCGACTTCGAGGTGACGCCGCGCATGTTCATCGGCAGCTCCGTGATCGCGGGCCGATCCCACGGACTCTCCGGGTCGGCGAAGAGCGGCAGCAGGCTCTGCCCCTGCGCGGCTTCGGGGATCTGGAGCTGACTCAGCTCGAGCAGGGTCGGCATCAGGTCGATGGTCTGAACCGTGTGGCGCACGGTCTGCTGCGGCTCGACGAAGCCCGGCCCCCAGAAGAAGAGAGGCACGCGGTTGAGCTCGCCGTACGCGGTGTGCCCGTGGAAGTGTGCGTCGTGCTCGAGGAACTCGGTGCCGTGGTCGGAGACGAGCCCCACGAGCACGTCGTCCTCGAGACCAAGGCGCTCGAGCGTGCCACGCAGCTGGCCCATGGCGTCGTCGAGACCGCGGATCGAGGCGTCGTAGCCGTCGAGCTCAAGCCGCACGAACTCTTCGGGGTCGATGCCCGCGCTGACGAGCTCCTCGCGCCGCGGCATGCCGAAGCGCTGCATCAGCGGGTGGTGCTTGATCTCGGGACGTACCTGCTCGATGAGGTCGTCCAGGCGGTCCATCTCCCCCTCCGCCGAGTAGGTGGTGTCGTACTCGGGCAGAGGGCGGTAGGGGCTGTGGGGGTCGGAGATGTGCAGGAGCACGAAAAACGGCCCGTCTCCCCGCTCGTCGAGCCAGGTCTCGAGGCGCGCGACGTGCTCGGCCGCGGTCTTGGCGCCGAGGTCCCGATCGACCGAAGCTCCCTCGTGCATCTCCTCGTAGCCCTGGTGCAGGTTGGTGAGGCGACCGACGAAGGGAATGCTGGTCAGCGCCAGTGTGGAGTAGCCGGCGTCGCGGTAGATCTCCGCAATCGTCTTGGCGGTCGGCGGAAGGCGGTCGGGAATGTCGGCCACCGTGTGTGAGGTCGGGTACATCGACGTCTGGATCGCCGGCACGGAGACCTTCGTCCAGGTGGCCTGGGAGATCGCGTCGTCGAAGGCCACGCCCTCCGTCGCCATCGCCTCGAGGTTGGGGGCGGTCGACCGCTCGTAGCCGTACAGGTCGAGGTGATCCATGCGCAGCGTGTCGGCGATGACCAGGATCACGCCTTGCGGTCGGTCCCCGGCGTCGTTGCGGGAGCGCACCACCGGCGAGCCCCAGAAGCCCACGTCCCCGGCCTCGCCGTCGGTGTGCAGCGCGAGCGTGACCTCGTCTCCCGCCCAGTCACCGAGGTCGAGCGCCAGAGGCTGCCACTGGTTCGGCTCGCTCACGTCCACGGTCGCCTCGAGCGTCTCTCCGGACGCGTTGGTGGCGGTTGCGGTGAACGTGATCGCGCTCGAGGTCAGCGTGCCCACGGAGGTGTTGAAGACGGGGTTCGTCGGCAGGCGTCGCGTGATCTCGACCTTCTCCGGGGCGCGGGTGGCCAGGGCCTCGCGGTAGCGCTCGTCGAGCCCGTACCAGGCGATTCCGGCCGGCACCTCCGCGAGGTGCTCCGTGCGGAAGACCAGACGCAGGGAGTCGAGCTCGAGCTCGGCCGCATCGGCGTCGGTCGGCAAGAGCAGGACGTGCTGGACGGCGCTCGCCTGCACCGTTGCGGGCACCGAGATCTGGTAGGTCTGGACCTCGTCTCCCGGTCGCAGCGGCGTGCGGAACCGTCCGAAGGGGTTCCCGAGCGTGGCCGGCAGGTTGAGGGTCTCGCCCTGGCCGAAGCGGACCTCGAGGGTCGTTCCCTCGCTCACCCGGGCCCGGACCTCGATCGCGTGCAGCACGTCGTCGTCCGGGGCTTCGGTGTCGACCTTGGCGGTCAGCACGGAGCGTGCGCCGACCTGCGCGCGGAGAGCGCCGTCTGCCGCCGAGAGCTCGCGGACGGCTGCGGCTCCGCTCCAGCCTTCGGCGCCCTCGTCGAAGGTCCACTCGGTCGGCGCATAGGCCGAGGCAGTGGGGGGCGTGCCGGTCACGGTGGCCTCGCCGAAGACGTCGACCAGGCGGATGGGGTCGGAGCTCGGCGGCTCGCCCTGGCAGGCGACGAGGAGCGGGGCGGCGAGCGTGAGAGCGAGGAGTTGGCGTTTCATGGCGTCAGTCTCTCATTCTTGCGTTGTCGCGCGACGAACGCAGGCTCGCCGGCGATCGCGCCTGCCCGCTGTCTCGCGTCGGTGACAAGCTCGGCCCATGGCGAAGCGGAGCAAGCAGGAGCGTCTGGTGCGGACCTACGCGATCCTGTCAGTGAGCGTTCTGTGCTTCGTGGCGCTCGAGACTGCGCTGTTCGTGAGCGGGGCGGCCGAGGTCATCGCTCGGAGACTTCAGGGCGTCAACTGGCTGCTGGTTCTCGGCGCGTACATGATCGTGGCGTATCTCGCGAGTGGCGCGGCCCACAGACTGCGCAGCGTGACGGCTCAGTGTGCGGCGCTCGCCACCTACGTGGTGGCCAAAGCCCTGATCTTCGTACCGCTGCTCTACTGGGCCGAGCGCGCGGTGGACGGCGTCGTGGCCTGGGCCGCCGTCTTCTCGGTGCTGGGCTTCCTCTCGCTGACGGTGGTGGTGTGGCTCACCGGCAAGGACTTCTCGGCTCTCCGCCCGCTGCTCGTGTGGGGTGGTCTGCTCGCCCTCGTCGCCATCGTCGTGGCGCTCCTCACCCCGTTCCGCCTCGGCGTCTGGTTTTCGGCGCTGATGATCCTCTACGCCGGCGCCGCCATCCTCTACAAGACCGATCGCGTGCTGCGGCGGTACCGCAGTGGCAGGGAGGTGGCGGCGGCCCTGGAGCTGTTCGCGTCCATCGCCACCATGTTCTGGTACTCCGTGCGGCTCCTCCGGCAGGTGCGGCGCTGAGTCTGCCCTAGCGCGGGTCGAGCTGCGTCAGCTTCGACGCCTCCGTGAACTCCCGGCGCCCGTGCACGCGAAACTGCCGCAGGCCCTTGCGCGGGTAGTTGCAGATGTCGATGGGTGCCCGCGTTCCTCCCACCAGGTAGTCGAGGTCTTCCGGGCCGGGGTTGTGCATGAAGTGCGCAGGGGAGTGTTTCGGGAACGCCATGAAGTCGCCGGGCCCCACCTCGAAGGCTTCGTCTCCGATGTGTGCGATGGCGTTTCCGCGCAAGATGTAGACGAACTCCTCGTCCTCCTCGTGGGAGTGGAGCTCCGAGCTGTCGTCGCCCGACTTCACCGTGACCAGGTGCACCCCCATGTCCTCGAACCCGAGCGCATCGGTCAGGCACACGGTGTGGCGCACGGCTTCCGGGTTGTGCTGATGCACGAAGACGACGCGCTCGAGGTGGGGCTGCGTCTCCGCGCGGATCAGGTGGTCGGCGGGGGGGCGGGAGACCTGAGATGTGTCGGATGCGGACATGGGAGCTCCTCGGGTCGGAGGTCAGGGTGAGTCGTCAGGCCGATTCTCGCCCGGCAAGAGGTCCATGAGCGCTGACGACCCCGCGACGCGCCTCGTTCGGGCTCGTTCCGACCCAACCTGGGGCATGATGCGGAGAGACGTTCCCAGGAGCATGATGCGCACACTCGAGGCCAGACGTTACGTCACTCCGCTCAAAGAAGGCGGCTCGCTGCCGGCCGTCGTCGACACGGAGGACGGGCTCTTCGTGGTGAAGTTCCGCGGCGCGGGTCAGGGTGCCCGTGCTCTCATTGCCGAGATCCTCGTTGCCGGGTTTGCGGAGCTCCTGGACCTGCACGTTCCGGAGGTGGCTCTCATCGACCTGGGCGGAGACTTCGGCCGCTCGGAGCGCGACCCTGAGATCCAGGACATCCTGCGCGGGAGCGTCGGCACCAACGTTGGCCTCGCCTACCTCGAAGGGGCGTTCAACTTCGACGGTGCCGCCGACGAGGTCGACGAGGAGACCGCCTCGCGCCTCGTGTGGCTCGACAGCTTCACGAGCAACGTGGACCGCACGGCGCGCAATCCCAATCTCATGTGGACGGCGGCAGACGGCGACTCCAAGGGCGTTCTCTGGCTGATCGATCACGGCGCGGCGCTCTACTTCCACCACAGCTGGGAGGGCATGAACGAGGCTCGGCAGCGCGACCCGTTTGCCCTGTCCTCGGAGCACGTGCTCCTGGGCCGGGCCACGAGGATCGAAGCGGCCGACGCTTTGGCCCGCGCCCGCCTCGCTGGTGACATCGAGACCGTCGTGGAGCGTGTTCCGGACGCACTGCTCATGGACTCCCCGGTCGGCGGAGAGCCTCCTTTTGCGAGTGCGGCCGAAAATCGTGCGGCGTACGTGCGCTACTTCACCGATCGTCTCGAGAGCTCAGCCGGTTTCGTCGAGAAAGCCCTGGAGGGTCATGTGGCCCGTCTCACCGAAGGCCCCGAGCGCAAGGGATACCGCCGTTGAGCCGGTGCGCCTACGAGTGGGCGACCGTGCGTCTCGTGCCGCGCGTGCATCGAGAGGAGTTCCTCAACGTCGGAGTGCTGCTCCACGCGCGCGTCGAGGAGGTGCTGGCCGTGCGTCTCGCTCCGGACTGGGAGCGGCTCCGTGCAGTGGCCCCGCAGCTCGACCGGGCCACGGTGGAGAGGCACCTGGAAGCGTTCGAGGCCCGCTGCCGCGGAGAGGAGATCGGCGACGACCCCGTGGCCCGTCTGCCACCCTCGGAGCGGTTCCACTGGCTGACGGCGCCGCGCTCCGCCGTCGTCCAGACGTCACCGGTGCGTCAGGGGGTCGCGTCCGACCTCGACGCGGAGCTCGACCGTCTCTTCGCGGAGCAGTGCGGGCGCGCCGGCGGCTCGGGCAGCCGATGAACGCGGAGGAGAGGCGCGTCCGCGCGGCGGTCTACCGGATCTTCGCCGAGACCTCGCGCGCTCCGACCCTCGAAGGGCTCGAGGCGGAGGCGGAGCTCGGCCGCAGCGATCTGCTGGCGGCTCTCCGCAGCCTGGCGGATCAGCACTGTCTGGTGCTCGAGGACAACCTGCACCAGCTCGGAGGCGGCGGTGTGCCGATCCGCATGGCGATGCCCTTCTCGGGGCGCCGGACCTCCATGCACGTGCGCAGCGGCCGCTTCGACGGATTTGCGAATTGCGCCTGGGATGCTCTGGGTGTTCCTGTGGCCCTCGAAGAGCGGGACGCGGATGTCGCCGCCACGTGCCCCGTGTCGGGGGAAGAACTCCGCTTCACCCGTCGCGGCGGACGTTGGCAGGCGACCGACGCGGTCGTCCACTTCGCCGTTCCCGCGCGCTCCTGGTGGGAGGACATCGGCTTCACGTGAAGCACGATCCTCTTCTTCCGGTCGGAAGACGACGTAGGGTCCTGGTCGGCGCAGCGGAGCCGCGCGCCGGGCGGCGTGCTGTCGGTCGAGCGCGCGACGCTCCTGGCCGATGCGTGGTACGCGGGTTCTCTCGACCCCGGCTGGGAGCGGAGGACGCCGGCCGAGGCTGCCGCGCTTTTTGCCCACGTCGGGCTCGTGTCGCCGTTCTGGCAGCTCTAGGTCGCGAGATCGGGCTCAGGCGCTGTTGTCGCCTTCCTCAGCGCGGGCCGCTGCCCCGGGTGCGAGCGAGCCGGACGACCCGTCGGCGCCCAGCAGATCGACGCGCTCCCCGGTGTCCTGAATCTCGACCTCCATCAGCTCGAACGTCCACTCCCCGGCGCGCTTCTGACCGATGACGTAGAGCGTGGCGCGGCCGCGGGGACCGCGGAGCGGCACCGAGTAGTCGGCTTCGCCGGACGACCCCGAGAAGTTGATCGAGCCGCTGAAGAGGATGCCCGGCTCGATCGGCTCGCCGAGCGCCTCGACGACGGTGGGATCGCTCTGCGCACGCTCGAGGGCGACCTGATACACGTCGCTCGAGCGCAGGCCCGTGAAGAGCGCGGCAATGCCGCCAACAGGCAGGGCGACCATCGCGATCAGGAGGATCACCAGGCAGCTGCAGCAACCACCCCCGAACCAGAGGCAGGAAGAGTTGCGCTGAAAGAAGCTCTCGTCACTCGATGCCATCGTCACTCCTCGTCTCTGCTCAGCCTTACGTGAACCGGGTCTCGTTTGTGACAGGGTCGCGGCGAGACCGAGACCCGCCGTACCGGACTCACAGGAAGGAGACTCCCATGCCACGCCTCATCGACCAGCCGACCGTGATCGCCGCAGCCGGCAACAAGCCCAAGCGCATCGAAGAATACGCGGGCCGGTTGGGCAGTGGTCACGAGACGGGCAGCGCCGAGTACGTCGCGATCTGCCCGCCGGCGTTCTCGCCGGACACCGTGCACCGCGACGAATAGGGCGGAGGTCACGCCGGCGTGAGCTTCTCCTCTTCGCGCCAAGCTTCGCTGCCGTCGCTGTAGTGCTCGCGCTTCCAGATGGGCACCTCTCTCTTGAGGCGCTCCAGGGCGAGCCGGTTCGCGTCGTAGCTCACCTCGCGATGCGGGGACGCGGCGGCGATGACGACGCTCGACGCCGGCACGTCGATCGTCCCGAGCCGGTGCACGATGCGCAGGCGCAGGCCTTCGAACTGGGCCTCGAGCTCGTCTTCGATCTGCCGGATTCGGGCGTCGGCCATGGCCTCGTAGGCCGAGTACGTGATGCGGTCGACTGCGCGGCCCCGGTGGTGGTTGCGGACGTTCCCGACGAACACCAGAAGCGCGCCACAGGTGGGGTCCGCGACCTCGGCCGAGATCTCGTCGACGGAGAGAGCTCCGGTGACGAGACGCGGAGTGTCCACACCGCTTCCTCCCGAGACCGGAGGAAGAAGGGCGACCTCCTGGCCGTCGCGCAGGCCCGTGTCGTCGCGGCAGACCTCGCCGTCGACGGCTACCGCCAACTTGTGCCAGAGGGACCCCAACGACGGGTATTCCCGCTCGAGCAGGGTCTTCAGATCTGCGACCGTGGCGCCGTCGGTGAGCTCGATCTCCACCTCCGGGCTGCCGATGGCGTCGCTGGCGCTGGCAAAGGTCAGAACGCGGACTTTCATCGCGCGCATCGTATCCAACTCGCGCCCCGTCCGAGTGCGCAGCACGCGGGCCGCGGGTGGCTCGACGTGGGGCCCGTCGCCCCGTAGTCTCTGGCCATGGCACGACTCGAGAGCCGCCTCGCCAAGGACGACCTGTACGACAAGCGCTCGGCACACTGGCGCGAGCGCACCGACGATCTCATGCGCGAGGCACGCGCGCTCGAGCTCGGAGGCGGTGCTTCGGCGCTCGACAAACAGCGGGCCAAAGGCAAGCTCACCGCGCGCGAGCGCGTGGCCCGCGTGTGCGACCCGGGCGCCACCTTCCTCGAGGTGGGCCTCTGGTCCGCGTGGGGCCAGTATGAAGAGTGGGGTGGGGCCCCGGCGGCGGGGGTGGTCACGGGCGTCGGCGTCATTCGTGGGCGTCGCGTCATGATCGTCGCCAACGACGCCTCGGTGAAGGCGGGCGCCTGGTTCCCTGCCACCTGCAAGAAGGTCCTCCGAGCGCAAGAGATCGCGCTCGAGAATCGCCTGCCGCTGCTGTACCTCGTCGACTCGGCCGGGATCTTCCTGCCGCTGCAGGCCGAGGTCTTCGCCGACCGCGATCACTTCGGCCGTGCCTTCTACAACAACGCGCGACTCTCGGCGGAGGGCATCTTTCAGATGGCCGCCATCATGGGCTCGTGTGTGGCGGGAGGCGCCTATCTGCCGATCATGAGCGACGAGTCGCACATCGTCGAAGGCACCGGCTCCATCTTCCTCGCCGGGGCGCATCTCGTCCGCGCGGCGATCGGGGAGGAGATCGACAACGAGGAGCTCGGGGGCGCCGTCGTGCAGAGCGACATCAGCGGGGTCGTCGACCACCGCCACCCCGACGACGAGTCGTGCCTGCGCAAGATCCGCGAGCAGTTCTCCCAGCTGGGGCCCGTCGGGGAGCAGATCTACGCGCGTCAGGAGAGCCGCCCGCCCCTGCATTCGCCGCAGGAGCTCTACGGTGTCCTGCCGCTCGACCGGTCGAAGCCCTACGACGTGCGCGAGGTCCTCACCCGCCTGCTCGACGCCGGGGAGCTCGAGGAGTTCAAGGCGACCTACGGCGAGAGCCTCCTGTGCGGGACCGGCTGGATCGACGGATGGGCGGTTGGCATCGTCGCGAACCAGCGGCTCATCGTCTCCCGGCGCACCGGGACCGGGCCCCGCGACCAGGAGATCCAGATCGGCGGCGTGTTGTACTCGGAGTCCGCCGACAAGGGAGCCCGTTTCGTGCAGCTGTGCAATCAGAAGCGCATCCCGTTGCTTTTCATCCAGGACGTCACGGGGTTCATGGTCGGTCGACGTGCCGAGTGGGGCGGCATCATCAAGGACGGCGCGAAGCTCGTGAACGCCGTCTCCAACTCCGTGGTTCCCAAGCTCACGCTCTTCATCGGCAACTCGTTCGGGGCGGGCAACTACGCGATGTGCGGCAAGGCCTACGGGCCCCGCTTCGTCTGGTCGTGGCCGTCCGCCGCGATCTCCGTGATGGGAGCCGAACAGGCGAGCTCGACCCTGCTCTCCATCCAGACGCGCAATCGCGACGTTGAGCCGGCCGAGCGGGAGACCCTCCTCGCGGACATCCGCGCCCGCTACGAGGAGGCCATGGACCCGCGCTTCGCGGCGAGCCGCCTCTGGACCGACGGCATCATCCGCCCGGAGGACACGCGCAGCGTGCTGTCCAAGAGCCTGGCGGCGGTGGCGAACAACACCGACATCGAACCGTTCCGCACTGGCGTCCTCCAGACGTGAGTGCCCGCGCGCCATGACCCGCAAGCTCCTGCTCTTCGACATCGACGGCACGCTGATGCGTTGCGGCCGGCAGGTCGGAGTGGTGTTCCTCGAGGTGCTGGAAGAGGTCTTCGGTCCGCTCGAAGAGCTCGGCGGGCGCGGGCACTCGTTCGCCGGGAAGACCGACCCGAAGATCATCCTCGACATCATTCGCGACCACGGCTACGACGACGACGAGATCCTGCGCCGGCTGCCCATCGTTCGCTCCCGGTACGTGCCACGGCTCGAGCGGACTCTGGACGTGGAAGGGATGGTGCTCCTGCCGGGGTACGCGAGCTCCTGGACCGTCTGGCGGGGCAATCGGATCGCGCACTCGGCCTCGTCACCGGCAACTGGGAGGCTGGGGCCCGCATCAAGCTCTCGCGATTCGAGCTCAATCACTTCTTCCCGTTCGGAGCCTTCGGCGACGACGGAGTCGAGCGTCGGGCGCTCCCGCCGGTTGCGCTCGAGCGCGCGCAGTCGGAGCACGGGTGCGCGTTCGATCCGGAGAACGTCCTCATCATCGGCGACACGGTGCACGACATCGACTGCGGGCGAGCGCACGGCTTCAAGACGTTCGGGGTTGCAACCGGCTCCGCGAGCCTCGAAGAGCTCGCCCGTGCTGGAGCCGACTGGGTGGCGCCGTCGCTCGAGGACATGCCCGACATCCCGCACCTGGCCTGAGGGGTCGCGTCCCGGGCCGAGCGGAGAAGGCGGGCTAAGATCCGCGACATGGACGCCGTGGCCGCAGATCCGCTCGCCCTGACGCGGGCCGCCCTGGTCGATTGCAGCGATCGGGGCCGACTGGAGCTTCGCGGCGAGGACCGCGTGCGCTTCCTCGGGGGCCTGGTGACGTGTGACGTCGCGAGCCTCGAGCCGGGCAGCGGGGCGTACGGCTTCTTCACCAGCCCTCAGGGGAGGATCCTCTCCGACGTCGTCGTCCTCGCGCTCGAGGATCGACTCTGGCTGGAGATCCCGGCGGGTCTACACGGCGAGATCTCGGAGCACCTGGAGAAGTACATCGTGGCCGACCGGGTCGAGGTTCATGGCTTGGCGGACCTGGTGCTCATGCGCTTGCTCTACCCCGAGGGCTCCGCGCCGGACTTCGGGCGCGGCCTCGGCGACGCTCCATTTGCGCACGCCCGGGTTCTCTGCGGCGCCACGGAGATCCACGCCGCGCGCACGCCGCTCTGGGGAGCGGGCGCGGTGACCCTCTGGCTGTCGAGCGGCGTGGCAGAGCCAACGCTCGACGAGCTCGTGGTTGCAGCGGATGCCGAGCGGGCCGACCCCGACCGGGCCGACCTGCAGCGGATCACCGCCGGCATTCCCCGGTTCGGCGTCGACTTCGATGCCTCGAACCTGCCACAGGAGACGCGGCTGGACGGCGCCGTCAGCTACGAGAAGGGCTGCTATCTCGGCCAGGAGATCGTGGCGCGGCTGCACTACCGCGGTCAGCCGGCGCGTGAGATCCGTCGGCTGAGTGGGAAAGGTGAGCCGCCTGCACCGGGCGCTCCGCTCGAGCTGGCCGGCGCTCCGGTCGGTACCGTGACCAGTGCCGTGCCTTCGCCGCGCGGCTGGGTGGGGCTGGCGATGGTCGCACGCAAGGGGCTCGAAGCCACGGAGCTCGAGCTGGGTGGCGCGGTCCGGGTCGAAGAGCCGCCGCAGCTCAGGCTCTCCTGAGCCCCGGGGTTGCGACCGTGACCGAACCTCAGTCGGCGCGGAGCGACTCGTTGGGATCGATGCGGGCTGCCCGTCGGGCCGGCGGGTAGCTCGCGACGAGCACCGCCGCCAACATGAGCAGAACTGCGATCCCCAGCACGATCGGGTTTGCGGGCCGTACTCCGGACAGGAACAGGGTGAGGCCCTTTCCGAGGAGCAGTGCGACGCCGATGCCGGCCCCTACGCCCACCAGTGCGAGCCAGAGGCTCTGGCGCAGCACCAGGGCGACCAGGTCTCGCGAGCTGGCGCCCAGGGCGAAACGAAGCCCCATTTCACGCCCCCTCTGTCCTACCGCGTGCGCGACGACGCCGTACACGCCGACCAGTGTGAGCAGCAGAGCGAGGGCCGCCATGGCTGCGAGGAGTTCGAGGGACGTCGCCTCTGCCGTGAGCTGTTCGCCCAGGAGGCCCCGCAGCGTGGTGGCGCGGTCCACCGAGAGACCCGGGGCCAGCTCGTCGACGGTATGACGGATCTGGCGGAGGAGCTCGTTGTGTCCGCCTCGAGCGGTCACGACGTACGACAGGCTTCGCGTGGGTCGCTGCGCGAAGGCGCGGAAGACGGCCGGCGGCGGGGGTCGCTGGGGCCCCCGTAGGCGCGGTGATCCAGCGACCCCGACCACGGTCCAGTGCGTGTCACCCACCGCGATCCGCTCGCCGAGGGCTGCCTCGGGGCTTTCCCAGAGCCGCTCGGCCAGGGGTTGCGTGACGACGGCGACCTGTTGCGACTGAGGCTGGTCGACGGAGTCGTTGAACCACCTCCCGGCCCTCATCTCGATGCCCATCAGCTGTCGAAACCCGGATGTCACGACGCGGTTCTCGGCCGAGCTCCGCGCGTCGCCATCGGCTCCGGGCCGCTCCACCAGCATGGTCGACCAGCCGCCGATGGCCGGACCGCTCGCGGCCGCGACGTCCTGTACTCCGGGGAGCACCCTGAAGGCGGCTTCCAGCTGCCCATGCAGGTCGGCGACCGCCTCGGCATCGGTGGCGACGGCGGAAGGCAGGTAGACGCTGAAGGTGAGTGAGTCGTCGACGCGCAGGCCCATCTCGACCGACCGAAGGCGAGCGAGCGAGTCGATCAGGAGCCCACACCCCGCGATGAGACCGAGTGCGAGGGTGATCTCGGCAATCACCAGCAGGCTCGCCGAGCGTTGTCGTTGCCGACCGGTGCTCCGTGCGCTGCTGGTGACCGGGCCGTGCAGGTCGCCGCCGGCTGCGCGGGTGGCTGGCGCCAGGCCGAACGCGAAGGCAGAGAAGAGGGTCAGAACGGCTGCAACCACGACCACCCGCTGGTCGAGCCCGATCAGGGCGTAGCCCGGCATGTCGGCGGGCAGCACGAAACGGAGCAGAAGGTGGATGGCCGCGCGGGCAACGAGCAGTCCCACGAGACCCCCGAGAGCGGCCAGCACGAAGCTCTCGGTGAGCAGTTGGCGCACGAGGCGGGAGCGATCGGCGCCCAGTGCGGAGCGCACGCCGAGCTCGCGTCGGCGCGCCGAGCCTCGTGCCAACAGCAGGTTTGCGATGTTGGCGCAGGCGATGAGCAGGACGAACAGCACGGCGATGCCGAGCACGACGCCACCCTGCTCGAACTGGGCGCCGTAGACCTCGTCACGAAACGGTCGCACGCGGGCGTTGGGGAAGGTCCTCTCGGGGTCGGCGACGGCGACGGCGCTCGCGACGAGGTCGAGGTGTTCTCGCGCTGCGGACAAGGTCATGTTCTCGCCGAGGCGCGCGATGCCGTAGATGCTGTGCCCCGAGCGCGGCGCGTCGGTGGTGAGCGGCAGGGGCAGCCAGATCTGCGCGTCGAGACCTGGCACGCCGCGGATCGGCGGCAGCACCCCGATCACCTCGTAGCGCGCGCCGTCGAGACGGATGGAGCGACCGGTCGCGTTCGCGACGCTTCCGTGTGCGCGCATGGCGAAGGCTTCGGACACCAGGATGCTCCGTGCCCCGGATCTCTCGTCGTCGCGCGTGAACCCGCGCCCTGACAGCGGCTGCAGCCGGAGGACGCGCAGCAGGTTCCAGCTGACGTCCGCGCTCGAGACCCGCTCCGCGAGCCCATCCATGGCGACGCTGCTGCTGTTCGGTCGATAGCCTGCGACGTCGACCCCGTCTGCCTGCTCCCGCCAGTCGACCAGGTCGCGGTGAGAGAAGACGTTGCCGTTCCAACCCTGGTCTCGATTGGCCATGGCCACGCCCACGAGAGACTCCGCCTGCGGAAAAGGCAGGGGCCTGAAGAGGAAGACGTCGAGGCAGCTGTAGATGGCGCTCGTGGCCCCGAGCCCGAGCGCAAGGGACAGGATGGCCAGCAGAGACGTGAGCGGGCTCTGTCGCAGCACGCGAAACGCCAGCCGGACGTCCTGCGCGAGGGAGTCGAGACGGAGGCGCGGCCTTCGCGAGCTCACCACCGTCGAGCCCATGTCGACGAGCTCGCGGAGCTCGGTCCAGAGTGCCTCGGTCGTTCCTGTGCTGGCCGCAACGCGCGCCTGGTGCGTCTCGAGGATCTCGCTGCGATCTCGCGGGTCGTACGTTTCGGGGAGCAGCCGGACGAGCAGTTGATAGAGCCAGGCGAGCATGGCGCTAGATCGGCTCGGGGTCGGTGAAAGCCCGCTTCGAGCGCGCATGCTGGACGAGCGCCCGGAGCCGCTCCGTCTGCTCGTGGATCAGACTCCTGCCACGCTCAGTGAGCCGGTACGTTCTGCGGGCCCGAGCCGAGGCGTCGGGAGATGGGTCGGCGACCTCTTCGATCAGCCCCGCGGCTCGCAGGCGCTTGAGCGCGGTGTAGAGGGTGCCCGTGCCCACGCGGACCGCCCCTGCGGTCCTGGCTTCGATCTCCGTCGCGATCGCGTAGCCGTGGCGGGGCTCGTCGAGAAGGGCCAGGAGGATGTGCAGGACCTGGTCGCTGATGGCCGCTGGGTTCATCGATATCGCCTCCCGAGGGTCGTACCGCGACGACTCGCGATACGATATGTCGTGATGCGAGGTATCATACCGCGACACATCGAGCCGTGTCAAAGGAGCGCGCAGCTCACGCTCCCCGCGCTGCATTGCAACGGGGACGCGAGACGTCCTTGGACGAGCGCCAGACGCCCGCGCGGTCGGGGACCTTCGCGGGTTGGAGGCCTCAGCGCGGCGAGAGCCCGGTGCGCTCCTGCCGGAGAGTCAGATCGCGAACGAGGTGCCGCAGCCGCAGGTGCCGGTGGCCTTGGGGTTCTCGAACTTGAAGCCGGTGCCGGACATGCCGAGCGAGTAGTCGATCGTGGTGCCCGCGAGGTAGCGCGCGCTGATCGGGTCGACGAAGATCCTGAGTCCGTCGTACTCGATCACGGTGTCCGTGTCGCGCTGCTCGTTCTCGAAGTCGAGGGCGTACTCGAAACCGCTGCAGCCGCCGCCGCGCACTGCGACGCGCAGGCCGTACGAGGCGTCGATGCCTTCCTCTTCGCGCGTGAGCTTCACCATCTTGACGGCTTTGGGTGTCAGCTCGAGCGGCGCAGCGCTCGGATCGGCGGGGACCGGCGTCTCGGAGGGGGGCTGGCCAGGGTTGTTCTGACCTGGATCTTGGGGCTCGGGATTCATGACAAGTCTCTTCGTATATGGCCCGGACGGGCCTCAGTTCCTGACAACCAGGAATCGGTGCGAAATATGCCGGATGGCCTCCTCGGAGGTGCCGAGGCGGCGGGACCGAAGTGTATCCGAGTCGGCCGGGAGTCGGGCCCGAGGCGCTACACTCCCGCCGTGATTCGGGCCATCCTCTTCGACTTCAACGGTGTCCTCCTGGACGACGAGCCGCTGCACAAGGAGCTCCTGCAGGAGCTTCTGGCGGAGCACGGCGTGGAGCTCACCGAAGACGACTACTGGAGCGTCTACGTGGGCTTCGACGACCGCGAGGCCTTCAAGCACGGCTTCGAGAGCGCCGGGAAGGCCCTGGACGATGGTCTCCTGACCCGGTTGATCGCGCGGAAGGCCGTGCTGTATCAGGAGCGCATCGAGGCGCGCGGGTTTCCCTTCTTTCCCGGGGCCGTGGAGCTCGTGCAGGCCGTCCACGATGCCGGTCTTCAGCTCGGGGTCGTGTCGGGCGCGCTGCGGTCCGAGATCGAGACCGCACTCGATCGTGCCGGCGCAGCGCAGTACTTCGGCCCGATCGTCTCAGCGGACGATGTCGCCACGTCGAAGCCGGACCCGGAGGGGTACCTGGCGGGTATCCAGGCGCTCAACGCGACGCCTCCCCTTCCCGAGAGGTTGATCCACCCGCACGAGATCCTCTCCATCGAGGACACACCGGCCGGGCTGGAGGCGGCGCGGGACGCGGGCCTGCGTCGGTTGGCGGTGGAGCACACCTTCCCAGAGCGGGTCGTCGGCCCACTCGCGGAAGTGGTCGTGGAGAAGATCTCGGACGCCGATCCCGGGCTCATTCGCTCGCGCTTCGCCTGAGGGTCACCAGGCGGGGCAGACGGCGGAATCGACGGCGCTTCGCGCCGGTTGGCGGTGCTAAGGTCAGCGGATTCCACAACGGTGCTCGTGCGGAATCGCGCGAGAGGAGTGGCAATGCCGAGATTCAAGTCCGACAATTCGGTCGGGCACATCGAAGTCATCACGGGCGGCATGTTCTCGGGCAAGTCCGAGGAGCTGGTCCGGCGACTGCGCCGAGCTCTCATCGCTCGACAGAGGGTGCAGGTCTTCAAGCCCAGCGCCGATACGCGGTCCGCGCCGGAGCACATCGTCACGCGCGACAAGCGAGAGCTCGAGGCGCTGTCGGTGGCGTCGTCGGCGGAGCTCCGGGAGAAGCTCGAGCTCGGCGTCGAGGTGGTGGCGATCGACGAGGCGCAGTTCTTCGACGAGGGCCTCGTGGCTCTGCTCAACGAGCTCGCGGATCTCGGGATGCGTGTGATCGTGGCCGGTCTCGACCAGGACTACGCGCGCCAGCCGTTCGGGCCGATGCCGGCGCTCCTGGCCACCGCCGAGTACGTCGACAAGATGCACGCCGTGTGTGTGCGGTGCGGGGCCCCGGCAGCCTATTCGCAGCGCACCGCGGGTGGTGAGGAGCAGCTGCAGGTCGGCGACGTGGAGTCGTACGAGGCGCGCTGCCGTCGGTGTTTCCGGGCCTTCCGCGGAAGCGAAGCCGAGGAGGACGACCGCGAAGAGCCTGCAGCCGCGCGCGACGACGAAGGGGACGCCGATCCCCGCGAAGCCGGCGTCACGGGGGTCGATCGTCCGACGGTCGTCCCGCGTCCGACCGTGGTCCGACCGGACGCCTAGCGCCCGGTGGGCGTTTCGAGCCCCGTGGCTTTCGCCAGCGCGCCGAACGTGCGCTCGAGCGCCGCGGTGAGTGCACTACCGCCCGTCATCGTTCCGAGATCGTGGCCCGCAGGGTCGAGCACCTCGACATGGGTCGTGGTCGGCCACGCACGAGACGCTTCGACGACGGCCTCTGCCGGGGCGATGTCGTCGCCCGAACCGACGACGAGGCCGAGGGGGTGTGCCGCCGATTCGAGTGCGCTCGTGTCGTGCCAGCTAACCAAAGCTTGGCGGAAGTAGCTCGGATGGGCCACTCCTATTTCTGAACAACCTTGTGAGCAGTCACACCTAGCGCCCGGTGGGCGTTTCGAGCCCCGTGGCTTTCGCCAGCGCGCCGAACGTGCGCTCGAGCGCCGCGGTGAGTGCACTACCGCCCGTCATCGTTCCGAGATCGTGGCCCGCAGGGTCGAGCACCTCGACATGGGTCGTGGTCGGCCACGCACGAGACGCTTCGACGACGGTGCGCGATCGGTGGCGCGAGCAGGGTCGCCGCCTCCAGGCGACTGTCGCCATTCGCGATGCGACGCACCACCATCACCGCGCCGAAGGAGTAGCCCACCAGCCAGAGCGGGAGCTCGCCTGCGACCTCGGTCAGCTTCGCCTCGGCGGCCGCGAGGTCTTTGGCCTCCCCGCGCCCCTCGTCGTGGGAGCCGGCGCTTGCGCCCACGCCACGGAAGTTGAAGCGGAGCGTCATGGCGCCCAGGCGCCGTAGCTCGGCGGCGGCCGCACGGACGACCAGGTTGTCCATGGTGCCGCCGTACAGTGGGTGGGGGTGAGCCAGGACGGCGCCCAGCCGGGGCGCGCCTTCGGGTGCTCCCAAACGTGCCTCGAGTGGTCCTGCGGGGCCTTCCAGGGGGAGATCTGTCTCGCTCATGCGCGCAGCTTACCGCCTGCTTTCGGGAGGCGGCGGGTGCGCCCGCGTTTCGGGATCTTCGCGTGATACACCCCGCTCGGCTCTCGGGCTAGACTCAGCCGACGAACCGAACTGCCTCGGATCTGCGCATGACGACCCTCGCTGCCAAGAGAGAAAAGGCCGCCTTCGAAGCCGGGCTGCTCGAAGCCGTTGCCGGAGGCGACGAGTTTGCGCTCTCCCAGCTCTACGACCGCTACGCCGGGCTTCTCCTGGGGCTCTCGCGCCGCATCCTCGGCAGCCAGGAGGAAGCCGAGGACGTGCTTCAGGATGTCTTCGTGCAGGTCTGGAACCAGGCCGGCCGCTACGAGAGACGCCGCTCGAGCGTCTCCACGTGGCTCGTCCTCATCACGCGCAGCCGCTCCATCGACCGTCTCAGGACACGCCAGGTGGTGGAGCGGACCGCGCAATCGGCGCACGAAGAGGACCCCAAATTCGATACATCCCCGGAAGGGATGGGGAACGTACTGCATCGTGAACGGAGGCAGCGCCTGCAGGAAGAGCTGGCGAAGCTCCCGGATGAACAGCGAGAGATTCTCGAGCTCTCCTTCTTCAAAGGGATGACGCAGACCGAGATCTCGAGCTCGACGGGCGTGCCTCTGGGAACCGTGAAGACAAGGACTCTGCTGGCGATGAAGAAGCTCCGCAAGGCGCTCCGGGCAGAGATCGAGGAGTTGCTCTGATGTCGCAGTCGGAAGAAGAACTGGCCCAGAAGGCCCTGGAAGCAAAAGACCCGCAGGGTGAGCCGCTCGCCGCGCCGGCGGAGCTGGGAGAGATGGAGCGCGACTTCGTCGAGCTGACCGGCCTGCTCGCATGGCAGGTCGACGAGGCGGAGCCCCCGCCCGAGCTCAAGGCGAGCGTGATGCAGCACGTGCGGGCGCAGGCGCAGGCTGCCGACCCGGCCAGCAACGTCGTGGCCTTCGGGGAGAGGGCCGCTGCTCCGGCGCCGCCGGCCTGGACCGCCTGGGCGGCTGCCGCGGGCCTCCTCCTCGCCTTCGCCTTCGCCATCTCGACCGGCTTCCTGTACGCACAGCTGCAGAGCCAGGGCGACGTCGTGGCGTCCCTCGAGACGCGCCTCGAAGAGATGCAGCAGGAGCGCGACCTGGTCGGCTTCTCGCAGGCGTCGTTCGAGGACATGCAGCGCCGCTACGCGGTGATGACGTCGCACGGGGCCGAGGTCTGCACCCTGCGCCCCGCGGGCGACAACCCGAGTCAGCCCAAGGCGCGGGCCCTCTTCTGGACCGACCCGGAGACCCGCAGCTGGGTGCTGTCTGCTCGCAACCTCGAGCGTTGTGAGCTCGGCCGCGAGTACCGGATCTGGTTCGAGTCGGAGGACGGGGCGATCAGCGGCGGCGCCTTCCGCGTGAAGGACGAGACCGAGCGCATCGAGATCGGCGCCGACGAGATCCCCGCCGGCACGAAGGCCGTCATGGTCACGCTGGAGTTCCCGGACCGCGTCGGCGAAGAGCCCGGCGGTGAGCTGGTGCTCTACGGCGACGACGCGCGCCAGATCCTGTAGCCGCCGGAGGGCTCTTTCAGTGCCCCCTACGGCAGGGTGAGGAGCCGCTCGACCAGAGAGGCTTCGAAGGCCTCCCGACCTCCGTCGGGCCAGCGCATGGCCACGTCGACCGCGCGGGCCTCCGGATCGCGGACCGTCTTGCCGTCGTCGTCGACCCGAAGGCGGATCTCGTCGATCTCACAGAGCGCCATGTCGTGCACCAGGGCCACGGCGAGGGCGTCGAAGAGCACCGACGACTCGCTCTCGACGTCGTAGCTGCCGAACTGGAACGTGGGCTCCCAGATCCTGTAGTTGTCGAGGATCGCCTGCACCGTGGCGCTCTCCGACGCGAGAAGGCTCTGGTAGAGCGGGCCGCGGATCTTGATCTGCCCTGCCGTGTCGAGCGGCGCGATGAGGAGAGGCCAGGCGGCTTCGTACATGGCCTGGGCTGACTCGACGCCAGCAGCCACGTTGTACTCCGGCGACGGCTCGGGCGCGCCGTTGTAGCCCATGTCGACACTCCCCGACATCGCGACGACGCGGGTCTTGGACGCAATCTCCGGTGCGCGCTCGAGCAGCACGGCGACATTGGGGACCGGACCCACGGCGAGAAGCACGACGGGAGTCGGGCTGGCCTCGATCACGTCGATCATCGCCTGCACGCCGTCCTCATGCACGGTGCCCGGATAGCTCGCGAGGTCGTAGCCCTCCACCCAGGGTGCCTGGCCGACGGGAAGCGGATCGTCCTGCGGATGGGGGACCCCGAGGGCCACGTCGACGTCGGTGCGTCCGGCAACCTCGAGCAGCCGGGCCGCGATCTTGGCACGGGCGAGGACGTCTCCCGTGTCGGCGACCACGAGCTTCAGGTCCAGCTCCGGCGAGGCGAGCAGCAGACCGAGCGCCCAGGTGTCGTCGATGTCGGTGCCGATGTCGGTGTCGTAGATCACCGGAATGGGAGCGCGCATGGGCTCGGCCTCGTCTTGCGGCTCCTCGGGAGCAGGCGCCGGCTCACCACCCGCACAGGCGAGCAGGGTCGCCGCGATCGTCAGGGCGAGGCCGGTTCGGGCGAGCGGTTGACGGGAACGACGTCTTGAAGGTGGGGAAGGTGTACGTGCTCGCATGCTGGTCCTCGGCTGGAGTGGGAGAGACGAGAGCCTACAGAATGTGGTCCGCCGAAGACCGAGGACCCGCCGCGTGACCTTCAGGCTCTGGAATAATCCGAGGGTCCACAACCGTTGGAGCGAGTGAGCCCGTAGGCCCCGACACCCGCGCGCCTAGCGCGCCGCCGTTCTCACGGCCCCCTTCGGATCCGCGGAGCCCCCTCTCTTCCACCACCATCGCTCCTCCTGGGAGTGAAGGAGCCTCTCCAAGATGATGCTGTACATCCTGCTCGTCATGGCACCGGCGCTGCTGCTCACCGGCGTCGCCAGCATGATGACCAAGTCTGCCTTCAACAAGTACTCCAAGGTTCGAGCTGCGAGTGGCCTCACCGGGGCCCAGGCGGCACAGCGCCTGCTCGATCAGGCGGGCATCACGGACGTCGAGATCGTGCCGCACCAGGGCATGCTCTCCGACCACTACAACCCGATGACGAAGAGGCTGGCGCTCTCCGAGCCGGTGTACGGCTCGAGCTCGATTGCCGCCGTCGGCGTCGCCTGCCACGAGGCCGGCCACGCCATTCAGCACGCCAGGAGCTACCCGCCCCTGTGGCTCCGGTCGGCCCTGGTTCCCACGGCCAACTTCGGCGGCTCGTTCGGCGGCATCGTCGTGATGGTCGGAATGTTCATGCAGAGCCCCGGCGTGATGCTCCTCGGCTGCATCCTCTTCGCCGCCGTGCTGCTCTTCCAGCTGATCACGCTGCCGGTCGAGTTCGACGCGTCGGCCCGGGCCAAGAAGCTGGCGCTCGCACACGGGCTCGTGTCGCAGCAGGACGCCCAGGGAATGAACAAGGTGCTCAACGCCGCGGCGCTCACCTACGTGGCCGCCATGGTGTCGACCCTGCTGACCCTGCTGTACTACCTCTTCCTGATCTTCGGCCGCCGCGACTGACACGGCGCGCCGTCAGATCGGCGTACCGAGAATGCCGACGAGCTCGGCCTGCTTGGCTTCGAGCATCTCCGCGTCTTTCGCCTCGAGCACGAGGCGGAGGAGCGGTTCGGTGTTCGACGGCCGCACGTTGAACCACCAGTCCGGGAAGTCGACGCTGATGCCGTCGAGATGGCTGACCTCGCCGTCCGAGAACCGGCGGCCGAGCTCGGCCATCATGCCTTCCTTGTCTTCGACCTCGAAGTTGATCTCAGGGCTCGTGGCGTAGCGGGTCAGCGGGGCGACGATCTCGGACATCGGCTTGTCTTCCTTGCGCAGCAGGTTGAGCACCTCGAAGACCGCCATGAGCGAGCAGTCGGCGAAGTAGTTCTCGCGGAAGTAGTAGTGCCCGGCGAGCTCGCCGCCAAACACGCCGTCGAGCTTGCGCATGGTCGCCTTGATGAAGGAGTGCCCGACGCGCTCCTTGCGCGGGTCGCCGCCGCGCTCGCGGAGGTACTCGGCCACGGAGCGGGAGGAGCGCACGTCGTAGACCACGGCCTTGCCGGGGTTGTCGGCGACGATCTCGCCGCCGATGAGGGCGGTCACCAGGTCGCTGCCGATCGGGTTGCCGTGCTCGTCGACGAAGGCCGCGCGGTCGGCGTCGCCGTCGAAGCAGACGCCGAGATCTGCCCCCTCGCTGCGAACGAGCTCCGAGAGATCTCGAAGGTTCTCCAGCTTGAGCGGATTCGCCTCGTGGTTCGGGAACGAGCCGTCGAGCTCGAAGTAGAGCGGCACCAGGTCGATTCCGGCGCGCTCGAGCAGCGGCCGGTAGATCGTGCCCATGCCGTTTGCTGCGTCGACGACCACCTTGAGGCGCTTGCGCTCGGGAGCGTGAAGGTGGCTGAGCAGGTGGTCCCCGTACTCCTCCATGATGTCGTGGCTCCGGCTCGTGCCCCGCCGGTCGGAGGTGGGGAAGTTGCCGGTCTCCACGCACTTCTCGAGGAGGGGGATGCCGTCGTCTCCCGAGACTGGCCGCGCCTCGAAGAGGCTGAACTTGAGGCCGTTGTACTGCGCCGGGTTGTGGCTGGCGGTCACCTGGATACCACCCCCCGCCTGAAGTTTGCCGACCGCAAAGTAGTTCATGGGGGTCGTGGTCAGGCCGATCTCGATGGTGTTCACGCCACTCTGGTGCAACCCGTCGAGCAGCGCGGCGCAGAGCGGCTTGCTGTGCTCGCGCATGTCGTGGCCGACGACCACGGTGCGCGAGTCGGTGAGCTCCTGCTGGTCCAGCAGCAGCGCGTAGGCGCGGCCGATGCCGCGGGCCACCTCCTCGTGGATCTGGTCCGGGTAGGTCCCGCGAACGTCGTACGCCTTGAAGATTCCAGCCATCGTGTCCTCCCGGCGCCGTGCGCCGCCCTTGCCGGGGCGGATTCTACTCGCAGGTCCGCGCTCGGTGGGGGCCTGAGCTCGGGTGGGGAGCTTCGTCAGCTGGCGGTGGTCTCGGACGTGGATCCGCGTGCGTCGTCGACCTGCTCCAGGAAGTGCTCCGCGGCCTCGGCGAACGAGGCCGGCTGCTCCACGTGGGGGTGCGACCCTGCATCCTCGAACACCTGGAGCTGGGCCTTCGGTACCTGGGCCAGCCAGAGGTCGGCGTGGGTGAGGCTGGGAGACGTGGCCTCGCGACCCCAGGCCACCCATACCGGGACCTGCAGGGTGTCGAGCTGGTCGGTGAGCTCCGGGTCGAGGCGGCCACACAGCGCGGCCGCCAGCGGCGCCGTGGACCCGGGAAGGTGCGCGTTGCGGTAGTGCTCGTCGATGTGGGCGCTGGCGCGCTCCTCGTTGCGAAAGACCTCGGTGCGCAGGTGCTGCGTGATCGCGGACCGGTTGGTCACCGCGTTGAGCGCCGACTCGCCGAAGAGCGGTAGCCGCAGCACCGCGTGGAGGAGCGAGTCGCGGACGTCGGGTCCTTCGCGGCGCTTCTCGAGCCCGCGCGGGGCGATCAGGCCCAGAGCCGCGACGAGCTCCGGGCGAGTCGCGGCCACGTCGCAGGCGAGGGCTGCGGACGTACCCGATGCGAGGACGGCGGCCGGGCGATCGAAGGCGTGTGCGAGGAGGTCTCCGATCTGCTCGGTGTA
Source organism: Candidatus Multivoraceae bacterium (assembly GCA_965223385.1). GTDB lineage: Bacteria > Acidobacteriota > Thermoanaerobaculia > Multivoradales > Multivoraceae > JBCCLJ01. Next base: position 1,520,074 of record CBDCWR010000007.1, read on the forward strand.
GAGCGCGGCGGAGTACTTGACGGAAGGGCGGTCCGACGCGCCCCAGCCGAGGAGATCCGGCACCACGACGCGTCGGCGTTGCGCGAGCGCCTCCGCGACTTCGCGAAAGTGGAGGCCGCTGTGGCCGGGGCCGAACGAGTGGAGCAGCACGACCGGCACCGTGTCGCTGGGGCCCTCCAGGTCCTGGTAGAGGAGGCGCCCGCCCTCCAGCTCCGTTTTCCGTGGCTCGCCCCACTGTGGTGCAGGCAGCTGGCGCGCCTGCCGTCGCACCAGGCGATTCACCACGATCGGGAGCCCGAGCGCGGCCCCTCCGAGCACGAGTCCGCGCACCAGATTCTTCCGGCGGCGGTGCTTGATCTCCTGTTCGCTCGTGCGAGCCATCGTTTTCAGACTAGCAGGCGAAACGGCGTTCGCCGGGCCACAATAGGCGGCGATGAGAGAGATCGTCGTCACCTGGTTCGGGCGCCGTCGCAAAGACTGGGACCGTCTCAGCCAGGACTACGAGGAGCGCATCGCGAAGGTGACACCCTTCCGGGACGTCCTGCTGAAGCCTGCCCAGGGCGGCGACGGGGCGCGCATCGTCCAGGAGGGGCGTCAGCTCCTCGAGAGCCTGCCCGACAGGTCGTACCTCGTGGCCCTCGACCGCCGCGCCAAGCCACTCCCGACGCTCCAGTTCGCGAAGCGGCTCTCGGATCTGCGGCAGGACTGGCCGCACGCGGTCGTCTTTGCACTCGGCTCGGACCTGGGCCTCTCGCGGGACGTGCTGGATGCCGCGAAATGGCGCCTTTCACTCGGTGCGATGACCCTGCCCCACGAGCTCGCACGCCTCGTGCTCCTGGAGCAGATCTACCGTGCGCTCGCGATCGAGCGAGGAATAAAGTACCATCGCGTCCCGTTAGACGGGCACTAGCTTGCGCGATGCCGGCTTGAGAAGGCTCGGCGCGCTCTCCGATTCGACTCGCACCCGGTCGCCGCTCCCGCGGCATCGAAGCGATCCCGCTGCCTTTCGAGTAGCTGGGGCTCGCGTGGCGTACCTGGGCTCTCATCCATCGCAGGAGTGACTGTGGCGGCGGCAAAGAAGAAGACGACCAAGAAGAAAGCGGCCCGCAAGGGCGTGAAGAAGAAGGTCACGAAGAAGAAGGCCACCAAGGCGGCGGCGAAGAAGGCTCCCTCTACCAAGAAGAAGGTCGCGAAGAAGAAGGTCGCGAAGAAGAAGGTGGCCAAGAAGAAAGTGGCCAAGAAGAAGGCCGCGGCCAAGAAGAAGGTCGCCAAGAAGAAAGCGGCGCCTGCGAAGAAAAAGGCCACCGCAAAGAAGGCGGCCAAGAAGAAAGTCGCCAAGAAGAAGACGAAGGCGCCCCTCAGGGTGCCGGCGCGGGCGACCCCTCCGGCTGCCAAGCCGCTCACCAAGAAGCAACGGAACGCCTTTCGGCGCACGCTCGAGGAGCAGCGAGAAAAGCTCGACGACCTCTACAGCCACGACATCAAGGAAGGCCTCCGCACCTCCAGCGACGGTGCCGAAGACGTGGTCGATCGGGCCAACCAGGCCTACAGCCGTGAGCTGAACTTCGCGCTCTCCGATGCCGAGCGCGAGCAGCTCGTGCTCATCGAAGAGGCGCTCGAACGGCTGGAGACGCCACAGTTTGGTGTCTGCCTCAACTGCGCGTCGCAGATTCCGGAGTTGAGGCTCGAGTTCGTGCCGTGGGCGAAGTACTGCATCGACTGCCAGGAGATGCAGGAGCGCGGCCTCCTGAACGACTAGCCAACCGAGGCGAGGACCTTCGAGCCCGATGAGTCGCGAAGGCAACGAGCTCCTGCGACGGGTGTCCGGTGGGTTGGACCGTCCGGTGTACCTCGTGAGCGGCGAGGCAGTGCTCGCGTCGCCGTTGGGCCACAAGGTCGCCCAGGCTCTCGCCGAGCGGCGCGGCTGCGAGGTGCAGTCCTACAAGCGACCCGAGAGCCTCGCGCAGGTGCTCGGTGACCTCCGGACGTACTCACTGTTCGAGCCGGCGAAGGTGGTTCTGGTGGAGGAGTCGGGCCTGTTCGCCGACCGCGCCGCCGCCGCCGACCTCCTCGACGAGGCGGTCGAGGTGGTGCCGGTCTCGGACGGCGACGAGCTGACGGGCAAGGAGCGACGTGCCGCGGGGCAGGTCCTCCAGGTGCTCGGCCTCTTCGGGCAAGGTCCCGGTCTCAACCCGGAGGCGGCACTCGATGCTCTTCCCGACTGGGCCTTTCAGGGGGGCGTGGCGTTTCGCAAGAAGCGCAAGAACCGGCCCCGTGGCAAGAAGCAGGCGGCCGAGATGCGGTCGGGTCTGCAGGATCTGCTGGTGCGTGCGGTGCAGGAGGAGCTGGAGGGTTTTGCCGAGAGCGACGGGGCCGACCTCGGCCAGGTACTGAACGACGGGCTTCCGGACGGCCACTCCCTCGTGCTGGTGGAGAGCCACGTGGCGCGCGACCACCCTCTGGTGGTGCGACTGCAGGAGCTCGAGGCGTTCGCCGATCTCGGGCGACTCGAGATCGACCGCAAGGGGCAGGTCTCGGGCATCGCGCGCGTCGCCGAAGAGCTCGAGCAGGAGACCGGCGTGCGCATCGCGGCGCCGGCGCTCAAGGAGCTCGCGCGCAGGACCCTGCGCAAGGTCGGTGGGGGCCGCGGCGCAAGCGTCGCGGTGGACGAGGAGTCGGCCTCCCGGCTCGCCGGCGAGTATCGGAAGCTCGCGTCGATGGCCGACGGTGGCACCATCAGCGTCGACCTCGTCGAGGAGAACGTCCAGGACCGTGGCGAAGAAGACGTCTTCGAGCTGCTCGACGCGATCGGCAGTGGCCGCGGCGACGCGGCGCTCGGCAAGTTCCGTCGCCGCATGCAGGCCTCCAACGACGAGATGGCAGACCGCCTCGGGCTCTTCGCCCTGGTCGCCGAGTTCTGCCGCCAGTTGGTCGCCGTGCGCGGCATGATCGATCTGTACGGCGTTCCTGCGGGGGTCCGTCACTACGGTCGGTTCAAGGACTCGCTAGCCGCGCAGCTCCAGCAGCCCCTCCCGGGCGACGAACCGAACCTGCTCGCGGGTCTGCACCCCTACCGGCTGCACCGCGTCTACCTCGCCGCGTCGCGCCTCGGCAAGGTCGCCCTCGACGATCTGCCCTGGCGGGTGCTCGAGACCGAGCTTCGGCTCAAGGGCGAGAGCAGCGATCCCGACGTTGCCCTCACGGAGCTCATCGGCGCCCTGTGTGCGGGGGAGCCAAACCCGCACTGGACAGGCTCCAGTGTGGCTCGCTGAGCGGGCTCTGGCGGCGACGTGCCTGAGCTTCCCGAGGTCGAAGTGCTCCGCAGGAGCCTGGCGCCGCACCTGCTCGGCCGCACGATCGAGGCGGTGACGGTTCGCAACGGCGATCTGCGCGAAACGGTCGATCAGCCACGGCTCAGGCGCCGCGTCGCGAACCGTGACGTGCTGGACCTCCGACGGCGCTCGAAGTACCTCTTGATCGATCTCAGCGGCGGGTCCACCCTCGTGGTCCACCTCGGGATGAGCGGCCGGCTCACCCTGGCCGAGCGCGACACTCCACCCGAGCCTCACGAGCACGTCACCTTCGACCTCAGCGGGGGCGAGGTGCTCCGCTTTCGCGACCCCCGGCGCTTCGGGATGGTCTTTGCACTGCCCACGGCGACCCTCATGGAGGACCGTCGTTTCGCACATCTGGGCGTGGAGCCTCTGGACGGTCTCGACGCCGACGCGATGTGGCGTCTGTCGCGCGGTCGCAAGGCCCCGATCAAGGCGTTCCTGATGGACGCGCGCAACGTCGTGGGTGTGGGGAACATCTACGCCAGCGAGGCGCTCTTCCGCGCGGGAGTCCACCCCAAGCGGGCGGCAGGTCGGATCTCGCGCGAGCGCTGGGAGCTCCTGTCGGAGGCCGTGGTGGCGGTCCTGAACCAGGCGGTCGCCGAAGGGGGAACCACGCTCAACGACTTCGCCGACGGCGACGGTGCTCCGGGCTACTTCCAGGTTTCGCTGTCGGTCTATGGTCGCGAGAAGGGGCCCTGCCCGTCGTGTGGCGCGCCGGTCCGTCGGATCGTGCAGTCGAACCGCAGCACGTTCTACTGCGTCGCCTGTCAGCGTTGAGTCAGCGGCCCGGAGGCAAGGTGTCGAACCGCTACACTGCCCGGCACGATGCGGGAGACACAGTGACGACGGTGACGACGCTCGGGGTCGCCGGAGGTAGCGGCTCCGGAAAGACGACCGTGGCGCAGGGCCTGCTCGAGCTCGTTGGACCGGAGCGGATCGCCTTTCTGGTGCAGGACAGCTACTACCGCGACATCGAGTGGGAGAGCAGCGCCCAGATCGCGGCGCACAACTTCGATCACCCGGACGCCCTCGACACGGAGCTACTGGTGGCTCATCTCGAGGAGCTGCGGGCCGGGCGCGGTGTCGACGTGCCGGTGTACGACTTCGTCACGCACCGGCGCTCTGCCGACGTCCGTCGCGTGGACCCCCGCCCCGTGGTGCTTCTCGAGGGCATCCTGCTGCTCGCCGAGCCCGCGGTGCGTGAGCTGCTCGATTTCAAGGTCTTCGTGGACACCGACGCCGACGTGCGGGTCCTGCGGCGGCTCGAGCGCGACATCGAGGAGCGCGGTCGAACCGTGGAGGACGTCGTGGAGCAGTACCTGACCACGGTCCGCCCGATGCATCTCGAGTTCATCGAGCCCTCCAAGCGCTACGCCGACATCATCGTGCCGGAAGGTGGCGAGAACCAGGTGGCGATGCAGATGTTGGTGGCGCGGGTCGAGCAGCTTTTGGGGTGAACGGGGGCGAGGTTTGGGCCGAGTGCTGGCGAGATCGGGGCTTCGGATCGTGGCTGCTGCCCGGATCGGGACCAGGGGCCGATCGGGGGACGCCTCGGGATTCCGGGTCTCTTGTGGGGGCCCTCGGCTGGGCGTCGTCGGCTGGGAGCGTTCTAGGACTTCAGGCGGGGTCATGGCGCCGCCGACGCCTGAACCCCCCGGTCGGCCCCTGATCCCGCTCCGGTCGGTCGATGTCTGACTTCGGGGCTCGCGGGAGCCGTCGAAAGTGGCTGTAGCGCCCCGTTCAGCCGGGGGGCGGGTTGGATAGTTGTTGGCACCAGGGGAGTCGCCTTCAGGCGTCGCGGGCGCTGTCCAAGGGGCGCGGCTGGACGATGCTGCCGCGTTCATGCGCGGAGTGCGCTAGATGGGTGGCGGCATGAGACTCGTGCTCGCATTTTGCGCGCAGAGCGCCACTGAGGGCCTTGCTTTCGTACCTGCTGTCTGCCCGGAGAGCTTGCGCAGGCCCGGGCTCGGAGCGAAGCAGAGACCTGCTCGGAGTGCCTTTTGGCTACCAAACCTCTTCGGGCGTTCGGGTCATCGTCTCGCTTTCAGCTCAACGGCCAGATGAGTGGGATGAGCGCCGTCGAGACGATCCAGAAGGTGATCTTGAGCGGCATGCCGAACACCACGTAGTCGATGAACTTGTAGCTGCCCGGGCCGTAGACCATGGCGTTCGTCTGGTAACCCATGGGGGTGAGGAAGCTGGCCGAGGCACCGAACGCGACGGCCATCACGAAGGGGCGGGCGTCGAGGCCGAGGGATGCGGCCGTCGTGACGGCGATCGGCACCATGAGCACGGCCGTGGAGTTGTTGGACACGATCTCCGAGAGGAGCGCGGTGGCGAGGTAGACGAGCGCAAGCACACCGATGGGGCCGAGCCCGATGCCGAGCTCGGCGATGCGCTCGCCGATCATGCGGGCGAGCCCCGTCTTTTCCATGGCGATGCCGAGCGGCAGGATGCCGGCGAGGAGGAAGATGACCGTCCAGTTGATCGCGTCGTAGGCCTGCTGGATGGTGATCCCGCGGGTGAGCACGAGCGCGATGACGCCGAGGATGCTCGCCTTGAGGATCGACATGACGCCAAAGGCGGCCAGGAGGACGACGGCGGGAACGATGATCATGGACAGCCACCAGTTCCGCGCCAGGCGGAGGCGGATGTCGAGCTCCTGGAGGGGGACGAAGTCGTCGAGCTCGTACAGCGCTTCGACGCGCGCTCTGGGTCCGAACACGAGCAGGGTGTCCCAGTTCCTGAGCTCGATCGACGCGAGCTTCGAGCGCATCATCTCGCCGGTGCGGTTGAGCGCCAGCACGAAGCAGCCGTAGCGGCGCCTGAAGTCGATCTCGCGCACCGACTGGCCGAGGTGACGCGACAGGGGAGAAAGCTGGATCTCCGCCAGGATGTTGTTCTCGTCGGAGATGTCGGCGTCCTGCAGCTTGGCGTCGGTGAGTAGGAGCAGGTCGAACTGCTCCTTGAAGTTGACGATGTTCTCCATCTCGCCGCGCACGATCAGCTGATCGCCTTCGCGGATCGCCGTGTTCCGCAGGTCGAGCGCGATACGGCTCTTGCCGCGCAGGATCTCGAGCACGTTGAGCTGGAAGGCTTCGCTCACGCGGGCGTCGACCACCGTGCGGCCCACGAGGCGGGAGCCCTCCGGCACGATCACCTCGGTCAGAAAGGACGTCAGTCGGTACTTGCGCGTCAGGCTCGAGCTGTCGCTGCGGGGTGGGAGATGGCGCATCGGGACGAGCAGGGTGTACACGGTGCCGATGCCGAAGAGGATGGCGCCGAGGCCAAAGAACTCGAAAACGCCGATCGGCTCGAGGCCGTTCTCCTCGGCCAGTGAGCCGACGAGGAGGTTGGTCGACGTGCCGATCAGCGTGCAGGTGCCGCCGACGATGGAGATGTAGGAGAGCGGGAGGAGGATTTTCGACGGGCTCACGCCGAAGTGCTTCGCCAGCTGGATCCCCACCGGCATGAAGATCGCCAGGGCCGCCGTGTTGTTGATGAACGCCGACAGGAGGCCGGAGATCATCAGGAGCGTCGTGCCGCCCTTCCAGTAGGAGTCGCCCGACATGCGCGCGATGCGCCGCCCCAGGCTGCGGACCAGGCCGGTGTGCGTGAGGGCGTGGCTCAGCACGAACATCATCATCACCGTGATGACCGCCGGATTGCTGAAGCCGGAAATGGCCTCTTCGGGCGTTACCAGGTCGAAGAGGAGCAGCAACGCGAGGCACGTGAGAGCCACGACGTCGATCGGCAGCCAGTCGAAGGTGAAGGCCGCGAACGTGAAGATCAGGATGCCGATCAGGAGAGCGATGGCCATGTCGAAGCGGTGCTGTGTGGGGTCGGGATGCCGGGCGGGGAAGCTGAAATAGTATCAACCGCCCTGACCGTTCCTGCAGGTGACGGCGGCAGCAATTCGAAGGCTGCCGCGACGAGAAACGCCCATGTTCTGGAAACGAAAGCGCCCCGAAGAGGCTGGCCCGTCGACCTCAGGCGAGCTCTCTTCTGCCGTCGAAGGCCCCAGCCCGGAGGAGAGCCTCGAGGGCATCCAGCCACCACCGGAGGAGAGCTTGGCGTCGCCATCGGGAGACGCCGTGCGCAAGGTCGCCCGAGGAGTCGTTCCGGCACTGATGGTGGCTGGAGCCGCCGAGTTCCTGCGCCACCGGTTCCAGCACTCCCAGATGTTCCTCCCCGAGAAGTACCCCACCGGGATCTGGGAGCCCCAGGGCTATGGCGTCCCGGCGGAGGACGTCTGGTTCGACTCCGCGGACGGCACCCAGCTGCACGGCTGGTGGATTCCGTTCAAGCGGGCGCGAGGCACCGTTCTCTACTGCCACGGCAACGCCGGCAACATCACCAACCGCATCGGCGTCTACCGCTTTCTCCGTCGCCTGCGGCTGAACGTGCTCACATTCGACTATCGCGGCTACGGCAGGTCGGAGGGGAAGCCCAGCGAGACGGGCCTGTTCCAGGACGCCCAGGCGGCGCACGACTTCCTCACCGAGACCCAGGGCGAGAAGGCCTCACGCATCCTGCTCTTCGGGCACTCCCTCGGAGGCGCCGTCGCGATCGATCTCGCGGCGCAGCGCGCGTGCGCGGGGCTCGTGGTGCAGTCGAGCTTCACCGACCTCCGCCACATGGCGCGCGTGCGCTTCCCGGGCCTGCCCATGCACCTGATCACGCGCAACAAGTTCCGCAGCCTCAGCAAAGTGCCGCACCTGACCATGCCGAAGCTCTTCATCCACGGCACCTCCGACGAGACCATCCCGTTCAGCATCGGCGAGACGCTGTTCGAGGCCGCGGCCGAGCCCAAGTCGTGGTACCCCGTGCCCCACGCGGGGCACAACGACGTCTACCGCTTCGGCGGAGTGCGCTACCTGTGGCGGCTCGTGCGCTTCTCGAGGAACTGTCTCTCCGAGGCGAGGCGCCAGGAAGCGGCGGCTGCGGCAGGGTAGCCGTGGTGCGCCGACACATCCACAGGCGCGAGGACGGAAGCACCGGTCTCCTCGGCGGGTTGCCGCGTCTCCCTGCGCAAGAGCCGGTCCCGCACTGCAGCTACTGCGACGCTCGTCTGGCCTTCTTTCTCCAACTGAGCTTTCCGGAGGGCCATCCGTGGCATGGGCACGACCTTGCGCTTTTCGCCTGCGTCTCCTGCGCCGGGGACGACCGGCTCATTCCGGAGATGCTGACGGGGAAGCTCCCGGGCGCGGTCCCGAGCGCGGAGTTCCTCGCTCCCAGACGAACTTCCGCGTGCTCGTTTTCCCTTCGAGCGCAGGCACCAGAAGACGCGACTTCGAGGCTTCGATTGCTCCCTCCCGCCTCGGGCTCGCTGGGCCGTCGCAGGGATCGATCGGGATTTGTGGCGGGGAGCCGGAGTGGGTTCTCGAAGACGAGTCCCCGGCGCAGGTCGCGGGCGAAGAATCGGTGTTCCTCTTCCAGCTGTACCCCGATCTCGACCTCCCGACCTTGCCGGGAGCGCCGCCGCAGATGGAGGTCGGGTTGGACGGGGTGCCGGCGCCTTCGCCCGAGTCGAGGTACGAGCTGTTCATCGGCAACTCCATCTACGCCTTTGGTCCACGGGAGCCGAGCCACCTCGTCTATCTGCTGACGCAGGTGGACTAGGCGCGCGCAGCCGCAATCGGCGTGGGCTTCGACGAGGGAGAAGCGACTACAGCTTGCGGTGCTCGCGCACCGGCATGGAGCGGCGGACCTCCGCCAAACGGTCGAGGTCGATGCGCGCGAGGGCCAGTCCTTCGCCGTCGGGACACGACGCGGCGACGTGGCCCCACGGGTCGATGATGAGCGAGTGGCCGTAGCTGTCGCGCAGGCCGTCGTCGTCGTGCTCCCCCCACTGGGCGGGTGCGATCAGCCAGGTCTGGGTCTCGATGGCGCGCGCACGCAGGAGCGGATACCAGTGGGCGCGTCCGGTGGTCGTGGTGAACGCCGAAGGCACCATCATGATCTGCGCCCCGGCGTCGGCGAGCGCGCGGTACATCTCCGGGAAGCGCATGTCGTAGCAGATGGTGAGGCCCAGGGTGCCGAGTGGGGTGTCCACCGCGACGGTGTCCTCGCCCGGCTTGCAGGTTGCCGACTCCTTGAAGCGCACCTGGTCGGAGACGTCCACGTCGAAGAGGTGCATCTTGCGGTAGCTGGCGAGGATGTCGCCGCTCGGCGCGAACAGCACGCTCGTGTTGTAGCAGCGGTGCGCCTCGTCGCTCTTCTCGTTGAACGAGCCCAGCAGGAGGTGCACGCCGCACGACGCGGCGAGCTCCGCGAAGTGCGTGCACACGCGGCCGTCGAGCCCTTCGGCCGTGGCCACCTTCTTGTCGTGCGGGCCCAGGTAGTTCGTGGCCTCCGGCGTGGCGATGAGCTGCGCCCCGAGGCTGGCCGCCTCGCGCACGAGCTCCGTAGTACGGCGCATGCAGCGCTCCTCGTCGGAGCTGCCGTTGATCTGGACCGCGGCTGCGAGGAACGGGGTCATGGGTGTCTCCGGTCGAAAAGGACGAATCAGAGCGCACCGCGCCCACGGATGATCTCGCCGAGGATCGCCGCACCCCGGCGTGTGACGTCGGGTGGCGCCGCCGTGAAGCACAGACGCGCCCAGCCCTCGTACGGTCCGAAGCTGGGGCCCGGAGCCAGGAGGAGGCCTCGGTGGGCGCATTCCTCGAGGAAGCCGGCGACCCCGTGCTCGTCGAGGACGGGGTGGAGGTCGAGGAAGAGAAACGTCCCGCCCTGGGGGCTCGGGACTCCGAGCGCGTCGGCGACCTCTGCTCCGATCTCGCGGTAGAGGGCGGCGCTCTCGGCGACCCACTCCTCGACGCCGCCGGTCAGGGCACGAAGGGCGGAGAACTGCGCGGAGGTCGGCGCGCTGTAGTAGGTGTGCGTGCCCACCTTGCGGACCTCGTCGAGGAGCGCGGCGGGCCCTGCGAGGTAACCGCAGCGGTTGCCCGCCATACCGAAGGCCTTGGAGAAGGAGTAGGCCGTTACGGTGACCTCGGGGTGCATCGCCAAGAGGGGAGTGTGCTCCCCTTCGTACACGTAGTCTTCGTAGACCTCGTCGGAGACGATCCAGAGGCCGTGACTCCGGGCCCAGTCGGCGAGGCTCGCGAGGGTGTCGCGCCCGAGCACGCGACCCGTCGGATTGTTCGGAGAGCTGACGTAGAGCGCGACGGTGCGCTTGGTGAGCGCCTCCTGCAGGCGCGCGCACATCTCCTTGCCGCTTTCGAGGTCGTGCACCGGCACGGGGACCGGCGTGCCGCGATACGTGCGCACGATGCCCTCGATCAGCGGCCAGTAGGGCGCCAGGATGAGCACCTCTTCGCCGGGGTCGAGCAGGCTCGCCATCACCACGCCCAGGCCGGCCGTGGCCCCGGCCGTGATGTGGACCTGGTCCGGGGCCAGGTCCAGGCCGGTGCGTGCGCTCACGCGCCGTCGCACGGTCTGCAACAGCTCCGCCGTCCCGTCGGTTGCCGTGTAGCGGTGGAGCCCCGGGATCTCGTCGGCGCGTAGATCTTCCATCCAGGCCCCGCGCACCGGCTCACGCCACGTGTCGCCCACGTGGAACGGGTAGGTCTCGCCTTCGAGCTGCTCGACCACCCCGACAAGCGGGCTGTAGACGGCGCCTCGGGTGGACTGCACGGGCTGCGAGAAGGCGGGGCTCCTGGGCATGGCGGTCATCCTAACCGCGGTCCCGGTGTTAGCTTGGCCGCGCCGTACGTCATGAAGATCCTGCTCGTCACCTCGAGGTACCCCTGGCCCGCGCGTCGCGGAGACCAGATGCGGGCGCTCCAGTTCCTCCGTGCCCTCGAGCGCGAGCACGAGGTGCACATGCTCAGCCCCGAGCCGCCGCCCGGAGCGCCGGCGCCGCCACCCGGGGTGCAGGTGACCCACTACCGCCGCGGCAGTGGGTGGGCCCGTGGAGCCGCCGCGTTCCTCGCCGGCCGCCCCGCACAGGCGGGCCTCTACGACAGCAGCGACCTGGAGCACGCCCTCGCCGAGATCTCGAGCCGTGTCGACCTCGTCGTTCTGCAGCTCGCGCGGCTCGCCGAGCGGCGCCGCGTGCTCGACGCGCCCGTCTACGTGGACCTGGTCGACTGCCTGTCGCTGAACTTCCGCCGTCGCGCGAGGTTCGATCGTCGTGTCCTCCGTCCGGCACTTCGCGAAGAGGCCCGTCGGCTGGCACGTGCGGAGCGACGCATTCTGGAGGATGCTGCCGGCGCCTGCGTCGTGTGTGAGCGCGACCGGGCCGCCCTCCTGGGCGGGCCCCCGGACTCTCCCACGGGGCGGCTCGACGTGATCCGGCTGCCCATGGCGGAGCACCCGCGCAGCATTCCGCGCGACGAGGCGCGCCCGATCCTCGCGCTGACGGGGAACCTCGGCTACTTCGTCAACGCCGACGCCGCGTCCTGGTGGATCGACGAAGTCTGGGGCCAGGTCCGAGCGGCGCGACCCGAAGCTCGACTCGTCGTGGCGGGCGATCGGGCCGGCTCTTCGCTCCGACGGCGCATCGAGCGGGCCGGGGGCGAGCTGGTTCCGTCTCCGGAGCGCCTCCTGGACGAGGTGGAACGTGCCACGGTGGCGCTCGCTCCGATGCGCTGCGGCTCGGGAGTCCCGGTCAAGGTACTCGAAGCGTGGGCCTGCGGAACGCCCGTGGTCGCGACCCGCTACGCCGCGGACGGCGCCGCGGCGGAGGACGGTCGCGAGCTGCTGATCGCGGAGTCTGTCGACGAGTGGGTGGAGGCGATCACGCAACTCGTGAGGGACCCGGTGGTCGCGCAGGAGCGAGCCCGAGAGGCCCGCGAGGCGCTGCGCGTGCGCCACGATGAAGAGACGATCGCGATGCAGCTGCTGGAGTCGGTCCAGAGGGCCGCCGGGGCGGCCTGACAGGGCCCGCTCCGAGCCTCCGCGTGCTCGGCAACGGTGCTACACTCCCGCGCTGAGCCACGGGACGTTCGTCCAAGCTCCAGCTTTCCGCTCTCGCCCCCAAGAGAGCACCGTTTCCTCTCCCTTCTTCGATGCCCACGAGCTTCCCCGCCCTGTCATGTGTGGAATCGTCGCAGTTCTGAGGCGACGCGGCTCCGGCGGCGTTTTCGAGGAGGCGCCGCTGCGAGACGCCCTCGCTCGCGCCACCGCCGCCCTGGGTCCGCTCGGCGGCGATCCGGCCCGCTGGACGGACCCCGTGGGCGACTGCGCGACCGCGCTCGAAGAGGCCGATCTGCTGCTCCGGTCTCCCGCGGGTCTGCGCAAGATGGTCGAAGACCCGCGGTTCAGCAGCTCTCTCGATCCGGAGCTCCAGAGGCTGGAGGAGGAGCTGAGTGCGGCCGAGGCGCAGTTGGACGAGCGCGCAGATCAGCTGGAAGCGTCGCAGCTCGAACGTTTGAACGCTGCGCTCGTGCGCACGAAAGACGCCCTCTGGGCGGTGCGGTGCGATCGGCTGGGTGCGGCCTCGGATCTGCGAAGCCTGGCTCCACCGGCCATCTCGGCAGCAGGCATCGAGGCCCTGGCGGGGGTGCAGACGGCGCTCTCGGCCCTCGACCGACTCGAGGTTCGTGGCCGCGACTCTGCCGGGGTGCATCTGATGATCACGGGCCACGGCCTCGATCTCGAGGCCCCGGACGTGCGCTCCCTGATCGGCGACCGTGCAACCGGAGACCTTTTCGGACACCTGGCGGTGCGTGTCGCAGGCCAAGTGCTCAACGTCGTCTACAAGACCGCCGCCGAGATCGGCGAGCTGGGAGACAACGGCCGCGTACTGCGAGACGCGATCCGCGGTGACGCGCTGCTCCACGCCGCGTTGTCGTCGGACGACGTGGAGATCGCGGTGCTCGGCCACACGCGCTGGGCGAGCGTCGGCATGATCAGCGAGGCCAACACCCATCCGCTCGACGAGATGGAGAGCGAGGCGCCGGAGGGGCGCCCCTACGTGGTGGCGGCACTCAACGGCGACGTCGACAACTACGCCGATCTCAAGGCCGAAGAGGGCCTCCGGATCCGCGATGAGATCTCGACGGACGCGAAGGTGATCCCGGTGATGATGTCGCGGCGGGCCCACGAAGGTGACGCGCCGGACGAGGCTTTCCTCGGTACCGTGTCGTCGTTCGTCGGCTCGGTGGCCATCGCGGCTGCAACCGCGGAGGACCCCGACCTCCTGCATCTCGCGTTGCGTGGATCGGGCCAGGCGCTCTACGTCGGCTTCGCCGAAGGCTCGTATCTGGTCGCCAGCGAGCCGTACGGTCTCGTGGAGCAGACCTCGCGGTACCTGAGGCTCGACGGGGAGACGCCCGGCAATCCCGAGAACCCGAGCGCCAGCCGCGGTCAGGTGGTCGTTCTCGACCGCCGGCGCGCCGGCGAGCCCGAGGCCGTTCGCCGTCGCGCCTACGACGGCACCGAGCTGCCGCTCAGCGAAGACGACGTGGCGCGCGCCGGCATCACCACGCGCGACGTGGACCGGGGGGACTACCCGCACTTCCTCCTCAAGGAGATCACCGAGGCGCCGAGCTCCTTTCGCAAGACGCTTCGCGGCAAGGTCCGCGAGGGCCGCGTGACCCTGGGGGAGGAGACCTTTCCCGCCGATCTCGCCGAACAGTGGCGTGACGGCACACTGCGCCGGATCCTCGTGATCGGGCAGGGTACGGCGGCTGTGGCAGGCCAGGGAGTTGCCGGTGGGCTGCGCGACGTCCTTCGGCCCCTGCGAGCGGCCGGGCGCCTCGACCTCTCCGAGATTCGAGCCCTGCCGGCGACCGAGCTGTCCGGGTTCGAGCTCACGAGCGACATGTCGGACTGTCTGGTGGTCGCGATCTCGCAGTCGGGAACGACCACGGACACCAACCGCACGGTCGACCTCGTGCGGGCTCGCGGCGCCCGGGTGATCGCCATCGTCAACCGCCGACACAGCGACCTCACCGACAAGGCGGACGGCGTGCTCTACACCTCGGACGGCCGCGACGTCGAGATGAGCGTGGCCTCCACCAAGGCCTTCTACTCCCAGATCGCGGCCGGCTTCATTCTGGCCTTCGCTCTGGCAGAGCTCACGGCGCCGGGAGAGCCGCTCGACGACGGGCAGCGCGAGATCCTCGACGGCCTCGTCGCGCTTCCCGAGCTCATGCAGGAGGCACTCGGGCGCGCCGCCACCATCGAGGAGGCCGCGTTCCGGCACGCACCCCGGCACCGCTACTGGGCGCTGGTCGGCAACGGCAGCAACCGGACGGCGGCGGAGGAGATCCGGATCAAGCTCTCGGAGCTCTGCTACAAGTCGATCGCCTGTGATGCCACCGAAGACAAGAAGCACATCGATCTGTCCTCGGAGCCGCTCATCCTGGTGTGTGCGACGGGGCTCGTCGGCTCGACCGCGGACGACGTGGCCAAAGAAGTGGCGATCTATCGGGCCCACAAGGCGACGCCCCTGGTGATCGCCTCCGACGGGGAGCAGCGGTTCTCGGCGGCCGTGGAGCTGATTGCCGTGCCTCGCTGTCACCCGTCGCTCGCCTTCGTTCTGAGTGCGGTTGCCGGGCACCTGTTCGGATACCACGCGGCCCGCGCGATCGACGAGCAGGCGCTCCCTTTGAGACTGATCCGCACGGAGATCGAGCGCCAGGTCTCGCGCGTGTCCGGGCAGGCTCCGCAAAGTGGAGCACCCGACCTCATCGAGAGCCTGCGCAACGCCTCGCAGCAGAGCGTGACCCTCTTCTTCAGTGGGCTCCTCGACGGGGCCTACAACGGCCATCTGGAGGCATCGACCGCAGTCGATCTCGCCTCGCTCCTGCGCGTGGTCGAGGGCACCATTCCCCTGGAGAGCTACCAGATCCAGCGTGGCCGAGCTGCGACGCCCGGAGCCGTGCTCGAAGATCTCAACGAGTCGCTGACACGGGCGATCGACCAGCTGACGCGTCCGATCGATGCGATCAAGCACCAGGCCAAGACCGTGACCGTGGGCATCTCGCGCACCGACGAGGCGCTCCTCATGGTGCCGCTCATCGAGTCGCTGCTCGAGTGCGGGGCGGATCGCGACCTCATCTCCTACGCCGATCTGCGCACTCTGGCCGCGCTCGACCCGGTGGTGGAGCGGGTGACGGGCTATACCCGCTATCGGCTCGACGGCGATCCGCGCTCCGACCGCTGCGGGATTCACGTGGTCGCGTCGGGAGGGATCGCCCGCGATTTCAGGTCGCGCACGCAGAGCGCACCACTGCTCAAGGGGACGAAGCACGAGGTGGCGGTGGATCGCAAGCTCCTCGCTGCACGTGGCCGGAGCGACGGCCGCACGTTCCTGCTCATCCCGGAGGTCGACCGCGGCACGACGCAGGGCTTGACCCTGATCCACGTCAAGCTGCGGCAGCACGCGTCGGCGCAGGTTCTGCGCGGGGTCCTCGGCGAGTATCGCAAGCGCTACGCCCGTCTGCGGGATGCCGTGCTCGAAACGGAAATGTCGTTTCGCGAGGATATTCTTGAGAATCTGGAGGTGGCCGACCTCCTGTTCGATCCCGTCCATCTGCTGGCCGAGCACTTCCGGCAGGCCCAGGCCTGATCGCGAGACGGCTCACTTGTCATGGCACATGCCCACGAGGGAAATCTGAAATGAAGGTACTGCTCACTGGATCTGCCGGGTTCATCGGCTTTCACACGGCGAACAAGCTGCTGGACCGGGGCGACCAGGTCATCGGCTTCGACAACTTCAACGAGTACTACGACCCGGAGCTGAAGCGAAGGCGCAACGAGATGCTCGAGGAGCGCGAGAACTTCGAGGTGATTCGCGCCGATCTCGCCGATCTCGACAAGCTCGACGAAGCGTTCGACAAGCTCGGGTCGGGCGACGACACCCGCGTCTGCCACCTCGCCGCGCAGGCGGGCGTGCGGCACTCCATCGATCACCCGGACGAGTTCGTCAAAGACAACATCATGGGCTTCCAGAGCATCCTGGACCGGTGCAAGGACCGCGGTGTCGGCGGCCTGATCTACGCCTCCAGCTCGTCGGTGTACGGCGACAACAAGGACGAGATGCTCGCAGAAGCCTCGGACACCGACGCGCAGGTGTCGCTCTACGGCATGACGAAGAAGGCCAACGAGCTCCAGGCCGAGGTCTACAACCGTCTGTTTGGCCTGCACGTGACGGGCCTGCGGTTCTTCACCGTGTACGGCCCCTGGGGTCGCCCGGACATGGCGCTGTTCCTCTTCACCGACGCCATTCTGCGCGGCAACCCTCTCAAGGTCTTCGGCTTCGGCAAGATGCGCCGCGACTTCACCTACGTGGACGATATCGTCGACGGCATCATCGGATCACTGGACACCAACCCCTCGAAGGCCGTGCTGAACCTCGGAGCGGACAAGACCGAGGAGCTGATGGACTTCATCGACGAGATCGAGAAGGCCTGCGGCCAGGAGGGCGAGAAGGAGTTCCTGCCGATGCAGCCGGGCGACGTGATCCAGACCCAGGCCGACGTGAACCTCGCGCGAGAGCTCATCGGCTACGCCCCGAAGACGAAGATCGACGTCGGAATTCCGAAGTTCGTCGAGTGGTACCGCGAGTACTACGGGATCTGAGCTCGGGGTGCGGCGGAAAGTACGCCGCGCCCCCTGACCGCTGCGGGCCTCCGGAGGAAGATCGATGAACGCCGTTGCCGAAGATCTGACGCGCCGCATCGACGACGGAAGCGTCCGCGTCGGGGTCATCGGCCTCGGCTACGTCGGTCTCCCGCTCTCCGTGGCGTTCGCCGACAACGGTGTGCGCACGGTCGGGTTCGACATCGACCCGGAGAAGGTGGAGCTGATCCACGCCGGCTCGAGCTACATCGACGCGGTCGCGAGCGACACGCTCGCCCGTGTCGTGGGCGACGGCTCCCTCCGTGCCACCTCCGACTTCTCGGACCTCGCGGAGGTCGACGCGATCCTCATCTGTGTCCCGACACCGCTCGCGTCCCACCGCGAGCCGGATCTCTCCTACGTCCTCGGCACCGGCGAGCACATCGCGAAGCGACTCCGCCGGGGCCAGCTGGTGGTGCTGGAGTCGACGACGTACCCCGGAACGACCGATCGGGAGCTGCGGGCCGTGCTCGAGGAGAGCGGACTGCGTTGCGGAGAAGACTTCCTGCTCGCCTTCTCGCCGGAGAGGGAAGATCCCGGCAACGCGGCCTACGGCACGACGACGATCCCGAAGCTCGTCGGTGGCATCGACGAGGTGTCGGGCCAGGTGGCCGAGCAGCTCTACCGCCGCGTCGTCCAGGAGGTCATCCTCGTCTCTTCCGCGAGGGTCGCGGAAGCCGCGAAGCTCACCGAGAACATCTTCCGCGCCGTGAACATCGCGCTCGTCAACGAGCTCAAGGTGCTCTACGACGCCATGGACATCGACGTGCGCGAAGTGATCGACGCTGCGGCGACCAAGCCGTTCGGCTTCATGCGCTTCGACCCCGGCCCGGGGTGGGGGGGCCACTGCATCCCGGTCGATCCGTTCTACCTGTCCTGGAAGGCTCGCGAGCACGACCAGCAGGCCCGCTTCATCGAGCTGGCGGGCACCATCAACGTCGAGATGCCCAAGTACGTGGTCGGCAAGCTGCAGGCTGCCCTCAACGACCGTGGCCTCGCCATGAAGGGAAGCCGGATCCTCGTTCTGGGTCTGGCCTACAAGCCGAACGTGGCGGACCCGCGGGAGAGCCCGGCGTTCGAGATTCTCGACCTCCTGCGCTCCCTGGGAGCCGAGCTCAGCTACCACGACCCGCTGATTCCGGAGGCGCCGCGGATGCGCTCCTGGCCGGACATGCCTCCGCTCTCGTCGAGTGCGCTGGATGCCGACACCCTGGGTGCGGTCGACGCCGTCTGCCTGGTGACCGACCATCGCGACGTCGACTACGACCTGGTGCTCGAGCACGCGCCGCTGATCGTCGACACCCGGGGAGTGTTCCCGCTCCACCACCCGTCGGTCGTCCGCGCCTGAGCGCCATTTTTGTCGCACGTGCCCCCCGGGGCGACGTTTTTGTCGCTTGGTCTGGGTCCCGCGTCTAGAGACAGTTGCGCGCCGTGAGGCGGACCTCGCCGGGCCTCCAGGGCACCGAAGCGACGAGAATGTAGGATCGGGCGTTCGGGCGCTGGCGCAGAAGGGTGGGCGCGGTGTGGTCCGGAACCCCCTGAGTTCTGGGCCGTCGAGGGCGACGCACTGCTGCGCGGCTGCGGCGCACTTGCCGTGGCACTTCGTTTGCTAACAAAAAAGTAGGACTTCCTGGGGTCTCCCATGTCGCAATCGCAGAACAACCCGTCCCCGCCGGGCGCCCGCGCGAGCCACGAGCTCGAGATTCTGCACCGCATCAGCGACCTGCTGGATGGTGCCGGAGACATGGAGGACTTCGTCCGCCAGGTGCTGCGGGCCCTCGCCGACAGCCTCGGCCTGAAGAACGGCACCCTGACCCTCTTCAACCGCACCACCGGAGAGATCACGATCGACGTGGCGCACGGCATCTCGCAGCAGCAGGCGAGCC
Source organism: Candidatus Multivoraceae bacterium (assembly GCA_965223385.1). Lineage (GTDB taxonomy): Bacteria > Acidobacteriota > Thermoanaerobaculia > Multivoradales > Multivoraceae > JBCCLJ01. Next base: position 1,538,870 of record CBDCWR010000007.1, read on the forward strand.
GCGGCCGCTACCGTCTCGGCGAGGGTGTCACGGGTCGCGTGGTGGAGAGTGGCGAGCCGATGATCGTTCCGAAGACGGGGGAGTCTCCGCTGTTTCTGGATCGCACCCAGCGTGGCCGGAGCTCGGAGGAATCGTTTCTCTGCGTGCCGATCAAGACCGGGTCGGAGGTGTACGGGGCGCTGAGCGCCAATCGCGACTATCAGGCCGGCTACGACCTGAACGAGGACGTACGGCTGCTCTCGATCGCCGGCTCCATGATCGCGCAGGCGGTCCGGCTGCGCCGCGCGGCCGAGGAGGAGCAGGCGCGGCTGGAGGAGGACAACGAGCGTCTCCTGGCCGAGCTGCGGGACCGCTACAGGCCGTCGAACATCGTCGGCAACTCGCACGAGATGCAGGAGGTCTACGACCAGATCGCGACGGTCTCCCGCAGCAACACGAGTGTCCTGATCCTCGGTGAGACCGGCACGGGGAAGGAGCTCGTTGCGCAGGCGATCCACTACGCCAGCGAGCGGGCCGATCGCCCGTTCGTGAAGGTGCACTGCGCAGCGCTCCCCGAGTCGGTCATCGAGAGCGAGCTCTTCGGCCACGTGAAGGGTGCGTTCACCGGCGCAGTCTCGGATCGCAAGGGCCGCTTCGAGCTCGCGCACCGCGGCACGCTGTTCCTCGACGAGGTGGGAGACATCCCGCCCACCATCCAGATCAAGCTCCTGCGCGTGCTGCAGGAGCGTGAGTTCGAGCGGGTCGGCGGCACGAAGACCCTCAAGGTCGACGTGCGACTCATCGCGGCGACAAATCGCGATCTGTCGCAGCTCGTGAGCCAGGGGCTGTTTCGCGAAGACCTCTTCTACCGCCTGAACGTCTTCCCGATCCACGTGCCGGCGCTGCGCAAGCGCAAGTCGGACATCGTGCTTCTCGCCGACTTCTTCCTCGAGCGCTACGCCCAGGCCAACAAGAAGAAGGTGCGCCGCCTGTCCAGCGCCGTCATCGACATGCTCATGAGCTACCACTGGCCCGGCAACGTGCGCGAGCTCGAGAGCTGCATCGAGCGCGCCGTTCTCGTGGCCGAGGGCGACGTGATTCATCCGTACCACCTGCCGCCGACGCTCCAGACCGCGGAGACGTCCGGAGGCGGCTCCCCCGGGAGCCTGAAGTACCTCGTGGAGTCCTACGAAAGGGACCTTCTGCGCGACGCTCTCAAATCGGCGCGCGGCAACATGGCCGCGGCGTCGAGGAACCTCGAGACCACGCAGCGGATCATGGGCTATAAGGTCAAGAAGTACGGGATCGACCCGCGCCGCTACGCCGAATAGCCCGGCTCACGGGTGGCCGCGCAGCCCGCGAAGAAATCTCGGACCTGGTGGGAACCCGTCACGTGGTTCCACGTTAAGCAGGTGTGGAAGGCGCTCTTGCCCTCCCCTTCGTCATGACCGAGCTCACTACGACACCCAGGCTGGGCGCCGAAGCGTCCTGCTCCGGCCCGCGGCTTCGGGCGGTGGACTTCACCGCCGTCCCGCCCTCCGACGCGGAGCTCCTCGTTCGCGTGCGTGAAGGAGACCTGGATGCGTTCACCGACCTCGTCGATCGCCACAAGAATTCGCTCGTGAACTACCTCACCCGACTCGTCCGCTGCCGCGATCGCGCCGAAGACTACGCCCAGGAGGCGTTCGTGCGCGTGTACAAGGGCAGCGGAAACTACAAGGAGCAGGGCAACTTCGGAGCGTACCTCTTCCGCATCGCGACCAACCTGGTGCGCTCCGACGAGCGCCGCAAGTCGAGGTGGTTCGCTCTGCGCCCGGCTCTCGTCGCCGAGACGAGCTCCAGGGGTGGCTCCGAATCGCCTCAAGGTGCGGTCCTCGGCGACGAGGCGACCCACCGGGTCACGGCGGCGCTCGCCGAGCTGCCGCTCACCTACCGTGCGCCGCTGGTGCTCCGCGAGATCGAGGGGTGGTCGTACGCCCGCATCGCCGAGTCACTGTCGCTACGCGAGGGAACGGTCAAGTCCAGAATCAACCGGGGGAAGCAGAAGCTGCGCCAGCAGCTCGAGAGCTACTGGCAAGGAGAGGAGTAGATGACGATCAGAAAGGAGACCCGGGACACGCTGGAGCAGACGCTGCGTGCCCTGCCGAGGCAAGATGCCTCGCCCGACTTCACCGAGCGTGTGAGGCACGCCGTGCGTGACGAGACTGCAAACGAGGGCGTTTCGTCTCTGCGTCATCTCGCCGCCGCCGCGGGAGTGCTCGCCTTGGTTGCCGCGGCGGGCGTCGCTGGCTTCCTGTGGGGGCCGCGGAGCTCGGAGGCGCCCTGGACTGCCGCCGACGCGCCGGCACTCCCCGCTGCACTCCCATCGTCCCCCGCGCAGCCCGTCGCCCTCGACCTCGCCGCGCTCGACGGTCTGCCGCGTGACCAGCAGGTGCGCCTGCTCCGGTCACGGATGTACACCCTTCAGTCCGAGCTCGACGAGCTGCGTCGACTCGCCAACCTCGCCTCTCCGGTGGTCCACCTCGGAGGCTCCGACTCCGTCTCCGAAGATCCGCTCGACGTCCTTCTCGATGTCAGGGCTCTCGTTCCAGCGGACCGCCTCGCCGTCCCCGTCTCGACTCAAGGAGGAATGCCATGACCCTCTCGCCCCGACTGCCGACCCTCGTCGCCGCACTGGCGCTGCTCGTCACCCTTCCCGCTCTGGCCCAGGAGGTCCGCACCGAGGTGCGCAAGGCGATCGTCATCGGCGAGGACGGAAAGGTCACCGAGATCAAGGGCGAAGGTGACGGCGAGACCATGCACTGGTTCCACAACGGCGAGAGGATCGAAGGTGACGGCAACCACTTCGAGTTCTTCGCCCTCGGGAACGACTTCCACGGTGGTGGTTACCTCGGCGTCGAGCTCACCGAGCTCACGGATCCGCTGCGCACCCACTTCGGCGTGCCGGAAGGGCTCGGGGTGATGATCGGGAGCGTCGACCCCGACAGCCCGGCCGCGGCCGCGGGGGTTCAGGCCGCCGACGTCATCACGTCGGTCAACGGCAGAGACGTCCGCAACGGGCGCGACCTCAGCCGCGCCATTCGTGAGCTCGAGGAGGGCGCCACGGCGGACCTCGAGGTCTGGCGCGACGGCAAGCTCGAGACGCTGAGCGCCGCCGTGGCCCACCGCGAGCGCAGCGTCTTCAAGATCGATGGGGACGGAGCGTTCCGCTTCAAGGTGGGTGATGCCGACGGCAACGTCTTCCTGCACTCCGACGACGTGAAGGGTGAGGCGCTCGTCAAGCTCCAGGAGTACTTCTCGAGCGAAGACTGGGCCAGCCGTCTCGAGGGCCTCGAGGGTCTCGACTTCGAGCAGCTACACCAGCGCATGAAGGACGTGGAGAAGCAGCTCGAGCAGATCGAGGTCCACCTCAAGATCATCGAGGAGAAGGACGACGGCTCGGACTAGCTGTGCTCGGCGTGGTGGATACACGCCTGCGCGCGCCCTGCGGCACGTTTCAGTTTAGCGGACCAAACGTGCTGGGTGTCGCTTGCATGAGAAGCAACCGTGGTCTTGCCACGAGTTCCCTACCTGGCGACTCTCCGGTCCCCAGCCGAGCACGAGCCAAGCGCGCCCGAAGGGCGCTGCGCGGAAGCGGCGCAAGCCGCTGGAGCATCGACCAGGGCGCGCGGAGGCGTGGTAGCACCACGCCGAGCACGACGGCCAAGCGCGCCCGTGAGGGCGCTGCGCGGAAGCGGCGCAAGCCGCTGGAGCATCGACCAGGGCGCGCGGAGGCGTGGTAGCACCACGCCGAGCACGACGGCCAAGCGCGCCCGAAGGGCGCTGCGCGGAAGCGGCGCAAGCCGCTGGAGCATCGACCAGGGCGCGCGGAGGCGTGGTAGCACCACGCCGAGCACGCCACGCTGCTAACGTGCTCCCATGGACGGCAAGCGGTGGCAGCGGGTGTTCCTGGTCCGACACGGCCAGGTCGCGGGGAACCGCGAGTTCCGCTATGTCGGGGCTCGCGACGAGCCGCTGACCGACGTCGGCGAGGCTCAGGCTGCGGCGCTCGGGGCGTCTCTCCGGGCGCAGCCGATCGCGCGGGTGGTCTCGAGCCCTCTGCTGCGCACGCGCGCCACGGCCGCGGCTATCGCCGACGCCGTCGGTGCGACGGTCGAAGTGGAGCCGCGCCTCCGGGAGCAGGCCTTCGGCGAGTGGGAGGGGCTCACGCGGGAAGAGGTCCTGGCGCTCGGAGACAGCCACGGCGACGTCCTCCGCCAGTTCGATCGTGATCCGACGACCGCGCCACCGGCCGGGGAGGCCCTGGAGGACGTGCGCCAGCGCGCGACCCGAGTTGTCGAAGAGGCGTGCGCCGACCCGCAGGAGGGCGCCGTCGTGCTCGTCAGCCACGTCGGCCCGATCAAGGCCCTCGTGGCGTCCGCACTCCGCCTCACGCTCCAACAGGTGCGGCCGTTTTTCCTCGACCCGGCGTCTGTGACGGTGGTCGACTGGGGGAGCCCGAGCTTCCTCCGCCTCTTCAACTCGCCTGCGACGATCCAGTGGGACGAAGTGCGCTGGGCCTCGAAGGATGCCGCACCGGCCTGGACGAAGGCCAAGACCTAGCCCCTAGACGCCAGCGCTCGATCTGCCAGAATCCGCGGTTCATTCACGCGTACCTGTCGCACCGGGGGCCGGGTCGACAGGGTCTCGTTCGGCCCGGGAGTCGCCCTGATGTCACGACCTGAAGGAACGGAGCTCATGGAGAAGCTGGTGGCGCTGTGCAAGCGTCGCGGCTTCATCTTCCCTGCGTCGGAGATCTACGGCGGCCTCAACGGCTTCTGGGACTACGGTCCGCTCGGAGCACAGCTCAAGAACAACCTGCGCGACGCCTGGTGGCGCGACATGGTCGAGTGCCCGCCGCTCGGTCCGGACGGACACCCGGTGAGCATCGTCGGCCTCGACTCGTCGATCATCCAGAACCCTCGCGCCTGGGAGGCGAGCGGACACGTCGGCGGCTTCAGCGACCCCATGGTCGACTGCCGCGAGACGAAGGCCCGCTACCGCGCCGACCACGTGCAGGTGCTGGTCGGCGGCGAGGGAGGGCCGTACTTCGCCTTCCTCGAGGGGGAGCCCGATCCGGCGCTCAAGCGTGCCAAGAAGGTGCTGAAGCGGAAGGTCTCCGCGGGCGACCTGGAGGAGCAGAGCTTCGAATCGCTGAGCGAGGCCGAGCGCGCCGCCGTGTGGGCGCCCGGAGCGTCGGAGCCGGGCACGCTCACGGAGCCGCGCGACTTCAACCTCATGTTCCGCACCTTCATCGGCGCGACGAGCGGCGACGACAACGTCGCCTATCTCCGCCCCGAGACCGCGCAGGGCATTTTCCTCAACTACCGCGGCGTGCTCGACACCTCCCGCGTGCGGGTGCCGTTTGGCATCGCCCAGGTGGGCAAGGCCTTCCGCAACGAGGTGACCCCGCGCAACTACATCTTCCGGAGCCGCGAGTTCGAGCAGATGGAGATGGAGTGGTTCTGCGCCCCAGACGAGGCCGAGATGTGGTTCGACTTCTGGACCAGGACCCGGCTCGACTGGTGGAAGTCGGTCGGCGCGACGAGCGAGAGCCTGACGCTGCGCAAGCACGACCAGGACGAGCTGGCGCACTACGCCAAGGAGGGGCTCGGCACCTACGACGTGGAGTACCTCTACCCGTTCACGGCGCCGGGCTTCGGCGAGCTCGAGGGCATCGCGCATCGCGGCGACTTCGACCTCAGCCAGCACCAGGAGTGGAGCGGCAAGAAGCTCGAGTACTTCGATCCGCAAACGAAGCTTCGCTTCATGCCGCACGTCATCGAGCCGGCGAGCGGGCTCACGCGCGGCGTGCTGGTGCTCCTCTGCGAGGCCTACGACGTCGACGAGTCGCGCCCCTCGCCGGAGATCATGCGCTTCCAGCCGCGCATGGCGCCGATCAAGGTGGGTGTCTTCCCGCTCGTCAACAAGGACGGCATGCCCGAGATCGCCGAGAAGCTGTATCTCGACCTGCGCACGAGGTGGGTGGCGCAGTTCGACGTGAAGCAGGCGATCGGCAAGCGGTACGCGCGGATGGACGAAGCGGGCACGCCCTTCTGCCTGACCGTCGACGGGCAAACGAGTGAAGATCAGACCGTGACCGTGCGGGACCGGGACACCGGGGAGCAGACGCGGATTGGCCTCGACGCGGTGCAGGGGTACCTCGCGGAGCGTCTCGGCTAACGGGCTCGAGTCGTCGGAAGGTGGTAGCGCGAGGCGGAGCGGGGTCCGGCCCGCCCTCCGGGCCGCTCGGGGTGGTGGGGCTTTGGGCGGGCCCTCGCTTGGTTCTCGGCGGCTCGGTGTGTGCCGGGTCGGCGAGAGTGCCTTGGGCGCCGCCGAGCCCTGATTCCCTGCGGCCGGGCCGGACCCCGCTCCGCGCCACCGATGTGGAGACGGGTGCGTGCAGGTGCTCGGGCCGGTGACGTCTGGGTCGTGGCCCACGTGGTTCAGGAGCTCGCGGAGAGCGGCGGAGCGGCCGGGTTCACGGTCAGCCGTTCTGCTCGAGGAAGAGGCCCCGGGCGCCGACCGACCAGTGGCAGCCCCAGTCCTGGCAGAGGCGGTCGAGCAGCTCGCGGCCGGTGATCTCGTCGACGCGGATCGAGACCTTGCGCGCGTCGAGAAACGCGTGGCAGGAGACGTCCAGCTCGAGGATGCGGCCGATCGCTCCGAGCACGTCGCAGGCGGGTGCCTGGACGAGGTCGAGGCTCACCTTCTTCTCGAGGCGTGCGACGCGCTCGTCGGGCTCTGCGGTGCCGTGGGCCTCGAGCGGCTCGACGATCAGGTTGCCCGACTCCACGCGCCACCGCGAGTCCCAGCTGGCCGCCAGGTGGTCGAGGGCGGCGTAGGCCGGCAGGTTCTGCACCTCGATCGTGACGCTGTGGGGGCGGAGGTGGTCCGGGCAGGCGAACGAGGTGCCGCCGATGCGCGCCAGCACCTCGGCAACCGAGCAGGCTTCGGCCTGGACGAGGCTGATGCTGACCTCCTCGGCCAGCGCCGTGGGCCAGTCGGCGCGCAGGGGCTGCGCCCGTCGCGCCACGATCGCGCCGTCCTCCACGAGCCAGTGACAGCCTCCGCTCTCGCAGATGACGTCGAGAGCGGTGGAGAGCCGCACGTCGCCGATGCGTGCGGTGACCGTGCCTTCGATCGCCGGATCGATCGTGGAGATGGCTCCCTGGATCCGCGCGACCGACTCCAGCATCTGCACCGCGGAGGCAGCGTTGGTATGAACGGTCACGCGCTCGTCGAGCGGTCCTGGCTCCGAGGTGGAGCGCGGCTCGAGACGGAGCTCGCGTGCCTCCCCTTCGCCCTCGAGCCGCCACGCGCAGTCGGCGAGATCGCACACCACCGTCAGAGCGGTCTGCCAGCGGACGTTCTCGACCATCACCGACACCGTGGTCTCGAGCAGATCCCGAGGTGCGACGAGCGCCGCGTCGGCCATGTCGGCGAAGTTGCGGGCGAGCTGCTCCAGCTTGATCCCGGAGACGTCGAGCTGGATCGAGCGTGTCTGCTCGAAGGCGCCGATCGGTGGTGCGAGGGCGAGCGCGAGGGCCACAGAGAGGAGGAGTTTCATCGTAGATCTCCGACGAGGGAGACGACCTGATCGCCGTGAGCGAGGATCACGAGGTCGCCTCGGTTGGTGATGGTGAAGCTGGAGGGAGTTGCCGTGGGTTCCTCCGCGCCACGCCGGAGGAGGGTCAGCGCCAGGGAGACCAGGAGGGCCGCCGCAACTGCCACACCGAGGATCCAGCGGCGAGAGCCGGGGCGCGCCTGCAGGGAGAGCTGCGCGAGGCGGGCGGCCCTCTCGTCGACGTCCAGGTCTGCCAGGGGGCGGAGCGCTTCGCGCGCAGCGCCGGCTTCGCGCTCGAGGGGATCTTCGTGTGTCGTCATCGTCTTCCTTTCCGGGGCGCACTCCGGCGGCTGCCCCCTGGCTGCGTCGCAGCCGGAGCCTGGAGGCTCTCCTCCGTGGGCGCGCGACGTGGTGCCGCCTCGAGCCGGCGTCGCAGCTCCTGGCGCGCCCGATGGAGCCGCATGCGAAAGGCACCGTGGCTCAGACCTTGGATCTCGGCCGCCGCGGCACCGCGGACGCCGGCGACGCCGACCAGCAGGAGGGCGTCGCGATCGTCTGCCTTCAGCTGCTGAAGGGCCCGGAGCAGACCCTCGATCTCCTCGGTCTGGAACAGACGCACCTCCGGGTCGGGTGCTTCGTGTCGCGGATCGTGTGCGACCGTCTCTTCCATCGGCACGAGCGCCTGCAGCGCGCGCTGGCCGCGCGCGATGCGCCGGCGAGCGATGGCGAAGCAGAACGCCTCCGGGGACATGGGAGCTCCGCGCCGGCGCCAGCGCCGCACCAGGGCGGCGAGCGCCTCCTGGGTCGCATCCTCGGCCAGGCTCCAGTCGCGCGCTCGGGCGTAGCCGTAGCGCAGCAGGCGCGGGGACAGCTCCTGAACGGCCTGCTCCAGTGACTGTTCGTCGGTGGGCATCGAGGGGAATGTACCCAGTGCCGCTCTCGTGTCACGCAGCTGGGGCCCAGATCGCCCACCGAGCGCCCGAACGCGGGTTCTCCGCATGACGCTCTGTGCGACGCGGCAAAAGAAATCCCAGTTTTTGGCCGGGATGGAGCACCAGCAGTGCTGCGCTGCAGAAAGATCGCAGCGGGGCGACGCGTCTGCGGCGGGGGATGTGCCGAAGCGACCGAGAGTGCCGGAATGGCGCGCCTATCTGGCGTGCATGCGGGGGCTCAGCGGTGGTCTCGGCGGGGCGGTCAGCGGCAGGATATGGAGAGGGGAGGTTCCGAAAAAGGTGGGTTCTGCTGAGGTTGACCCCTGTAGGAGTAGGGGATCGGGTGGGATATGAGCAGGTGTGAGATCGGTTGGAAGGATTGAATCTCGTTGTGAGTGGCGGAACCTCCCCGTGAGTTTCCTCCAAGCTGACAACTCTGAGAGCAATGCTAGTGCCAACTGAACGATCGGTCAATCAAGTCTTGCTGCATTGCAACAGAGATTCATCTCTGTGGTGTCTCTCGACCTTGTTTTCGCGCGTTCCCGGCGCTCGGATCTGTAGAACGCGGATCTTCGAGGCGGAGAGCGAGCCCGAGGGCGAGGGCCTGAAGCGTCATCGATGCGACAAAAACGTGGGCCATGCTCCAGCTTTGTGCGATGAGGCCGCCCGTCAGGAATCCCAGCGCGCCCAGGGCCTCGGCGAGCGAGTTGCCGATGGCGATGCGGAGGGGGCGATCGCGGGCGTCTCCGAACTCCAGCGCCAGGTTCTGTTGGGCGATCAGGGTGCCGCTGAGACCACATCCGACGGCGAGAAAGGCCAGATAGCCGGCCTGCGGAATCTCGGCCCGGAGCGCGGTCAACGTTCCGACCATCCAGACCGTCTGGCCTCCGAGGAAGACGATCCGGTAGCCGAAGCGATCGCCGAGCATGCCCCAGGGGAGGGCCGAGAGCGACTGCGCGAGGGTGTACGCCACCGTGAGTCCGGCCAGGCGGCTGCCGCTGAGCCCGAAGCGTGCGCCGATCCAGAGCACGTAGAACGGCAGGGCGCCGCCGGCGGCGGTCGCGAGCAGGCGCGCCGCCACGTAGCGCGCGAAGGCGCGATCGCTGCGCAGGAGCACGGGGACGTCCTGCAGGCGCCTGCGCAGACCGATCGGGACGCGCGGGAGCTCGTGCGCCTCCTCGCGGAGAAACGCGAGGCAGAGCAGCCCGATGGTCGCGAGCGTGAAGCTCAGGAGGAACGTCCAGGCGTAGCCCCGGGGATACCCCTGCGCGTCGAGGATCCAGCCCGCCACCGCCGACACCAGGAGAAGTGAGAGTCCGGCGCTCAGGTTTCTCAGGCCCACGAGCCGCCCCCGGCTCCGCACCGGGACGATCTTGGCGATGAGCTCGTTGAACGTGACTCCCTGCAGGCCGTTGCAGAGCCCCCAGGCGAACAGCACGAGCCAGAGTGCGGTGCCGGCGACGCGCTCGGACGCGGTGAAGGCGAGGATCGCCAGAATGAGGATCTGAAGCCGGGTCGCGAAGCCGAAGACCAGTGCGAGGCGCTTCGCACGGGGGCGCGCCTCGAGGAGCGATGCGCCGATCAGCGGCGACAGGAACATGCCGAGGCTCTGCACCGCTCGCGCGGCGCCGACGGCGGCGCTGCTGCCGGTGAGGATGCTGACGTAGGCGGGCAGGAACGTCGGCGCCTGGATCAGGCGGAAGCCGGTCATCCCCAGCAGGCCGTGCAGCAGGAACACGACCAGGTTGCGGCGCTCGAGACGAGGCTCGTCCGCCTCGGAGTCGGTCGGGGCGCTCGGCCGTGTCATGCGTCGCTCAGCTTTTCGGGGCCGACGGCGCATCCGCGGCGCGGTCAAACTAGCATGGGCCCGACATGGCCTCGAAGAGCTCGAAGAGAGAGACGAACTACACGCGGATCTATCGCGTCGTGCGCAAGATCCCGGCAGGCAAGGTGGCCACCTACGGCCAGGTCGCGAAGCTGGCGGGGCTGGCGGGTCACGCACGACAGGTGGGCTATGCACTCCACGCGCTTCCGGACGAGCACGACGTGCCTTGGCACCGCGTGGTCAACGCCAAGGGGGAGATCTCGGCGCGGTCGGTGCCCGGCAGCGAGCCCCTGCAGCGCGACCTGCTGGAGGACGAAGGGGTCGTGTTCGTCGGCCCGCGCGTCGACCTGAAGCGGTTTGGGTGGGCGAAGAAGTTGCCTTAGGGTCACGGCATGGGACGCCTCACAGCAGTGCTCGCGGTCGCAGTGTCGCTCCTCCTGGGGTGCGGCACAGAGCCGCGTGCCGAGCGCAACGCCGAGGCGAATGCGCCGGAGGCCGTCAGGGTGCCGCCAGCGCCTCAGTCCCCGTCGGTGCTCGATCCCGAGATGCGGCAGGTTCCGGCCGGCTCCTACACGCGTGGCGCCGACGCGCGGCGCGTCGAAGTGAGTGCCTTCGCGATGGACGCGACCGAGGTCACGGTCGGCGCGTTTCGGACCTTCGTCGAGCAGACCGGTTTCGTGACCGAGGCCGAGACCTGGGGGTGGTCTCTCGTGTTCCAGCCGGAGCGTACAGCGCAGCCAGAGCTGGAGCAGCGCGTACCCGGGACCCCTTGGTGGCTGCGCGTCGATGGGGCGACCTGGCGCAACCCGCACGCGGACGGTGCCACCGCGCCGGACGACCACCCTGTCGTGCACGTCAGCTGGAACGATGCGGTGGCCTACTGCTCGTGGCGCGGCGCGCGCCTGCCCACGGAGGCGGAGTGGGAGTATGCGTCGCTCGGCGGGGCCGACGAGGGGGTCTATCCGTGGGGCGACGAGCTCATGCCGGACGGTGCCTGGGAGGGCAACGTGTGGCAGGGGCAGTTTCCCGCCGCCGACCATCACGACGGCCACGCGGGTCTCGCGCCGGTGCGGTCGTATCCCCCGAACGACCTCGGCCTCTTCGATCTGGGCGGCAACGTCTGGGAGTGGTGCAGCGACTGGTATCAGCCCGGCTACTACGACGTCGCTCCGACGCGCGACCCCCAGGGGCCCGCTTCTGGTGCGCAGCGGGTGATGCGCGGCGGCTCGTGGCTCTGCTCCGAGTCGTACTGCCGCGGCTACCGGCGCGACAGCCGCAACTCGTCGGCGCCCGACAGTGGCCTCGACAACACCGGATTCCGCTGCGTCCGGAGCATGTGAGCGCCACACTCCGGCCCGAAACCGAGCTCAGAATCCAGTCGTATCTTCAAGGGTGAAGGCGGACATGTCGCCCGGCGACCCGCCGTGACGATTGGCCTTCGCGTATACTTCTCCTTGGTCCGAGGCCCGGCGCTCGCCCGACGGCCAGCCCCGAGGGCTCCCGCGACCTCGAGCCGCGCTGAGGGCGGCATGACGCACCCCTTGCCCGGCTCCACGACCGTTTCCCCCGAGGAGGCACAACTTCATGAGTGATCCCAAGACCGTCGGCAACGAGCCGATGCTCGAGACCGGAATCGCGTCCATTGGCCTGCACTTCCCGCCCCTGGCCCTCAAGGTCGAGGAGCTGGCGGCACTGCGAGGTGAAGATCCTCAGAAGTACACCGTCGGCCTCGGCTGCAGCGAGATCGCACTCTGTCCTCCCGAGGTGAGCGTGATCGATCTCGGGGTCGAGGCGGCCCGCCGCGCGCTGGCGCGCTGGGACGGCAAGCCGGAGGACATCGGCCTCCTCGTCGTCGGAACCGAATCGGCGGTCGACATGAGCCGGCCACTCAGCGCGTACATCGCCGAGCGCCTCGGCCTGCGGGGTGCGATCCGCTCCTACGAGGTGAAGCACGCCTGCTACGGCGGCACCCTGGCGCTGCGCCAAGCCACCGAATGGCGCATGTCGGGTGCAGCGCAGGGGAAAGCCGCCCTCGTCATCGCGGCAGACGTCGCGCTCTACGCGGAAGGCGATGCCGGCGAGGCGACGCAGGGTGCCGGGGCTGTGGCGTTCGTGGTCGACAAGCCCGAGGTGGCCGCCATCGAGCCCGCGTCCTACGCGTGGAGCGAGCCCGAGTTCGACTTCTTCCGGCCTGTGGGTGACGACTACCCGACGGTCGATGGCCCGCTCAGCCAGGACTGCTATCGCCGCGCCGCCGAGCACTGCTTCAAGGCGCTCGTGGGCAAGGGCGATCCCGAGCAGATCCTGCAGAGTTTTGCCGCGCTGTGCTTCCACGTGCCGTTCCCGAAGATGGTGAAGAAGGCCGTGGGCCGGGTGGGTGAAGCCTTCGGTTGGACGGCCGAGCGCGTCAACCAGGTCTTCCACGACAAGGTCGAGCCGACCATGCTCTGGAACAAGCTCAGCGGCAACGCCTACACGGCGAGCCTGTGGATCTCGGTGGCGCACGCCCTGCAAGGCCTGCGTGTCGGGGAGCGTGTGGCTGCGTTCTCGTACGGCTCCGGCTTCGGCTCCGAGCTGATGTCGCTCGTGGCCGGCCCGCGCGCGGCGGAGGCTGCCTGGGCCGAGGACGTGAAGCGCGATCTCGAGGCCCGGGCCTCCCTCGGCGCGGCCGAATACGTCCAGCTCCGCACGAGCACGCAGGCGCACTGACCGGTCCGTCCGCCGCCTCGCGACCCTCGCTTTCCTCGCTCGGATCGATCTGTATGATCGGGCCGAGGAAGCCGTGTCGTACTTTTCGTACTCCCAGCTGATCGAGAATGCGCTCCGCGGAATGGTGCGCGACGTGCTCGACGAGGTCGCCGAAGCCGGCCTGCCGGGAGACCACCGCATCCTCCTGACCTTCAAGACCCAGTACCCCGGGGTCGAGCTGCCGTCCTCGTTGCGCGCGCAATACCCCGAGGAGATGACGGTCATCCTGCAGCACCAGTTTCGCGACCTCGAGGTCGACGACGAGGCCTTTTCCGTCTTCCTCCACTTCTCCGGGGTCGAGCACGGCATCACGGTGCCGTTTCAAGCGCTCCGGGCGTTCGCCGACCCGTCCGAGAACTTCAGCCTGCAGTTTCGCCACTTCAGCGAGGTCGAGCTCGACGTGGAGGAGGAGCCGGTCGAGGAGTTGCCCCTCGACGAGGACGAGGGACCGGCCAAGGTCCTCCCCTTCGGCGCACCGAAGAAAGGCTCGCGTTAGTTCGACATGCCGCGGTGAAGCGCGGGGCCCGTGCGCAGGAGATAGATCGCCTGGCGCGGCTCTTCTGCCCCGAAGACGAGGTGCAGAGCGATCTGTCGGCCGTCGGGGCTCACGTCGAAGTCACCGATCGTGACCCGGCCATGTTCCTCGAACAGGCGGGTCACCTGACGCTTCTGCGTGCCGTCGGCGTTCATCATCCAGAGCTCGTTTCCGGGCAGGAGCAGGCGCTTGTTGCTGGCCTGATCCTCGAGGAGCGGGTCGATGGAGCGCTCGGCGGTGAACAGGATGTTCGCGCCCGTGGCCGAAAAGTGCGCCACCGCCTCGCGCCCGCGGCTCGTGTGGGTGAGCCGCGTGAGCTCTTTGGACGCCAGGTCGAAGAGGAAGACGTCGGTGCCGGCCTCCGGGAGCCCGCCGACGGCCGCCGACAGCAGCACCTTCGACTCGTCGGGGCTGAACTCGTGGGGGATCACCAGGCCTTTGCCCGGCACGAAGCGACGGCCGCTCTTGAGCCGCACGATGCCCCGCTTCGTGGCGACCTTGGCGATCTGGAGACGCCACTCGCCGAAGCCCCGGCCGCGTGAGGTGACCCGCTCGGACCAGAGGAGCTGGTCTCCCTCGTAGGAGAAGTGCGGGTCGAGGACCGCGGAGCCGTTCTCGCTGGCGCGCGTGAGCTGGTAGTAGTCGCTGCCGTCGGCGAGCATCGTGTAGAGATCGGAGTGCACGGCCCGGTTGGGTGTGGTCATCTCGAGCGCGTCGATGCGCAGACGGCGAGGGCTCGACTGCACCTGGAAGACGAGGCTCTTCCCCGACGGGTGGAAGGTGGGGTTGAAGTTGCTCGTCTTTCGAAGGTCGTAAGTCTTGCAGGTCAGACAGCGCTCGCCGCCGGTCACCATGTCCATCACCCAGATGTCGTGGCGGCCGTCGGCATCCGGCTTGTCGAACGCGAGGCGATCGCCTTGCGCCGAGAAGGCGACGCGGCCTCCGCCTTCCACGAGCAGCTTCGAGCTCTCGATGAGCTCGTCGGTGCCCTGTGCGCCGGCTCCCTCGGGCCACCCCAGGGCCAGCACGAGAGCGCCCGCGCCCACGATGCGGAGGGGGTGCATGCGAGCCGCAACAGGTGGGACGAGTGGCGTATTCCGCGGGAGAACCGGGGCGTCGCAGCCCGGCTAGACTCGCAGCTGATCCCGGCCGGGACCTTCGTCGTGCGTTATCTCCCTGCAGCCCTCGTCGCGCTGGCCACGGTGGCTCTGGCGCCCTTCCTGGGCAAGCTCCAGAAGCTGGCTGACGACCACATGGAGCGCGACCAGATCGTTCTCGTACTGACGATCGGGTTCGTCGTCGGATCGGCGGCACTTCTCGGGCTGGTCCTGTCGCGCGCCGCGCGCAGCGAGCCTGGCGCCTGGTCGCGGGCGGGCGCTCTGCGCGCGCTCGGCTGGTTTGCCGTTGCCGCGGCCGCCGTCGCGGCCTACCTCGCCCGAAGCACCCGAGGGACCGCGTCCGAAGCTGCGTACGAGCGCCTCCACTTCGTGCTCTACGGCCTCGTGGCGCTGCTGCTCTATCGCGCGCTGGCGCGGGATGTGTCGCGCGTGTGGGCTCTCCTCGGCGGTGCTGCGGGCGTCGTGCTCACGGGTGTCCTCGACGAGGGGGTCCAGTGGCTGGTGCCCCTGCGCACCGGGGAGCTCTTCGACATCGCCCTCAACCTCTACGGCGGCCTCTGTGGTCTGCTGCTCGCGCAGGGGCTCCCCGTGGCGAGCGACGGTCACGACCGTGCGCGCTCGGTGCGCCGCGGCGTCGTGGTGCTGGTGGCCCTGGCTTTGCTTCTGAGCCTCGCATTCATCGACCGCGCGCACCTGGGGCACGAGGTGTCCGACCCCGAGATCGGTGTCTTCCGGTCGTTCCACACGGCGGAGCAGCTGGCCGCCGCGAACGAGGACCGTACGGAGCGCTGGGCGCGCGAGATGCCCGTGCTGCCGCTGCGCAAGGCGATGGCCATCGAGGACTACTTCCTCACGGAGGCCGCCTGGCACGTCGTCGCGCGGCGTGACGCGCTGGCTGCCGAGGACATGGACACGGCGTGGCGGGAGAACCGCATCCTCCAGAAGTACTTCCCCGTCACGCTCACCATCCCGGATGGGGGCAACTGGTTCCGCTACCGTGTCCCGGAGAGTACGCAGGACCGGTTCGACGCGCACGGGCCACCCGGCGGCGCGTACATGAGCGACGCGGACCGCGGTCGCATCTGGGCCCGATCACGGGCGTGGCTCCTGGCGGGAGCTCTCGGAGTGCTCGCGCTGAGCGCTGCGCTGTGGCGCCGCGCGTCGGGGTAGCAGGAACTCAGTCGCAGCCGCGTCGCGTCTCTTCGATCAGCTGGTCGATCACCGGCACGAAGTCGTTGCCGTTCTCACGGTAGGCGCGCAGCTGGCGGTCGGCGCTCGTCCCCTCCTTGAGGATGGTGTGCGCATACTCCACCTCCTTGCGCACGCCGACCAGGTCGAGCACGTCGTCGAGCCAGTTGAGCATCTCGAGCACGAGGAAGCGCAGCGGCACCTCTTCGCGCTTGCCGAAGTCGATGAGGCTGCCGTCGATGCCGTGGCGCACCGCGCGCCACTTGTTCTCGGCGAGCAGGTGCCGGCGGTAGCGCCGCCAGGACAGGTTGTCGCGGCGCAGCACCATCAGCTTGGCCACTGTGGCCACGAGGAGCCCGGTGATGCAGAGCGCCTCGTCGATCGTGGTGCAGATGTCGGAGATGCGGAATTCGAGCGTCGGGAACTTGGGGTGCGGGCGCACGTCCCACCAGATCTTGGTGGGCTCGTCGATGCACTTGGTCGCGACCAGCGTGTCGATGAAGCGCTGATACTCCGCCCAGGAGTCGAAGGTGGGCGGCAGGCCCGCACGGGGCATGGTCGAGAAGACGACGGAGCGGTAGCTCTTGATCCCCGTGTCGCGCCCGTGCCAGAACGGTGAGCTCGTGGAGAGCGCCAGGATGTGGGGGAGGAAGTACCCCGCCTGGTTCATCACGTCGATCATCAGCTCTTTGTCGTCGATGCCGATGTGGACGTGCATGCCGAAGATGAGGAGGCGGCGCCCGACCTCGGCGAGATCGTCCTGCAGCTCGGTGTACCGCTCCCCGGCCGTGACCTCCTGGCCCTTCCAATCGGAGAAGGGGTGGGTGCTCGCCGCGGCGACCTTGACGCCGTGGTCGTCGGCCACCTGGCAGATCGTGCTGCGCAGGCGCACGAGCTCCTGTCGTGCTTCTGCCATGTTGCGACAGATCTTGCTGCCGACCTCGATCTGCGACTGCATGAGCTCGGGCTTGATCTGATCCTCGAGGATCAGGCGCCCCTGGTCGAGGAACTCCTGCACGTACGAGGTGAGGGCCCGGGTCTCCGGGTCGAGGATCTGGTACTCCTCTTCGATGCCGATGGTCAGCTCTGGCAGATTCAAGCGGCGTTTCCTCTCGAGATTTCGGCGGATCCTAGCAGGCAGGTCCTGCGATAGCCTCGCCCGCAGCCGACGCTTCGAGACCCGCTTCCCCGTATGGCCCGACGCGGGTCCGAGGCCGCATTCTGCGGGCCCCTTCGGCGTCGATCCCCCTGGAGAGCCTGATGCAGAACGAGTCCTCCCAACTGTTTCGACGAAGGCCTGGCATCGCCAGCCTGCTGATCCTGGCTCTGCTGCCCGTGTCCTGCGCCCCGGCTGGAGACGACGAACGTCTCGTGGAAGAGGTCTGGGGTCTCGACGGCAAGGCACAGGTCGCGCGGGCGAAGTCGGGCATGGTGGCGAGTGGTCACCCCCTCGCGTCCGAGGTCGGGGCCGCGGTCATCGCCCAGGGAGGCAACGCCGTCGACGCCGCAGTGGCGGTCGGTTTCGCGCTCGCAGCCGTGCTGCCACAGGCGGGGAACATCGGCGGCGGCGGGTTCCTCGTGCACCGCAGTGCCGACGGCGAGGTGCGCACGCTCGACTTCAGGGAGCGTGCCCCAGGTGCGGCGAGCCGCGACATGTACCTCGACGAAGAGGGTGAGCCGACCGACAAGAGCATCACGGGCCACCTCGCCCCGGGGGTCCCCGGCTCGGTCGCGGGGATGGCCGAGATGCACCGCGAGCTCGGCTCACTCCCCTGGGACGATCTGGTGGGTCCCGCCATCGAGCTGGCTCGGGCCCATGCCATCGACGAGGCTCGCCACGCCGCGCTCGACCGGACGAAGGCGAAGTTGGCCAGATTCGACACGTCGTCGCAGATCTTTCTGACCCCCGAAGGTGAGGCACATCCCGTGGGCTTCTCCTGGGAGCAACCCGACCTCGTGCGGACCTTCGAGCGCATCGCCGCGCAGGGCGAAGCGGGCTTCTACGCCGGCGAGACAGCCGACCTGATCGTGGCGGAGATGGAGCGCGGCGGCGGCATCATCACGCACGACGATCTTGCGGCCTACGAGGCCGTGTGGCGCGAGCCGATCGAAGCGGAGTATCGCGGTCACACGGTGTACTCCATGCCGCCCCCCTCGTCCGGCGGCGTCACGCTCGCCCTGATGCTGAACGTGCTCGAAGGTTTTGACCCGCTGCCGCCGGCGGGCAGTCCGCAGCTCCTGCACCTCGAGGCGGAGACGATGCGGCGGGCCTTCACCGATCGCAACCGCTATCTGGGCGACCCGGACTTCCTGGCTCTGCCCCTCGAGATGCTGCAGTCGCAGGAGTACGCCGACGAGCTGCGCGACCAGATCGACCCGGAGCAGGCGTCCGAGACGGAGCCGTACGTCACGCTCGTGCTGGAGAGCACGCAGACCACCCACTACTCGATCGTCGATCGGGAGGGGAACGCGGCGTCGGTCACCACCACGCTGAACGGCTCCTTCGGGAGCGGGGTTGCGGTCGGCGGCGCCGGCTTCCTGCTCAACAACGAGATGGACGACTTCGCGACGGCGCCCGGCAAGCCCAACATGTATGGGCTCGTCGAAGGAGAGAACAACGCCATCGCGCCGGGCAAGACGATGTTGTCGTCGATGACACCCACCATCGTGCTCGACCCGAGCGGCGAGCTCTTTCTCGTGGTCGGCTCCCCCGGCGGCCCGACCATCATCACGAGCGTCTACCGCACGATCACCGGGGTCATCGATCACGAGATGACCCTGCAGGGCGCGGTCGAGAGCCCGCGAATGCACCACCAGGCCCTTCCCGACACCATGTTCGTCGAGCGCGGCGCGTTCTCGACCGACACGATCGAGGCGCTGCAGGCGATGGGCCACGACGTCACCGTTCGCACCGGCTACTCCGGTGATGTCAACGCGATCGTCCGGCGCGGAAGTGAGTGGGTCGGGGTCTCCGATCCGCGGCTCGGCAGTGGTGTCGCCCCTGTCGAGTAGCGTTCTGACAGCCCCGGGTTCTGGTATTCTGGGAAATCTCGTGCATTTGCGCACGTGTGAATGTTTCTCATGTTTTGTTTCTCCATGAGCCCGCGTCCATGACGGAGATCAACACCAGCAGTCTCACCGCGGTCGACATCGACCGACTGCTGGCGCGTCACCAGCGACCGATCAACGATCTCGACCTCGTGCCGGTGCACGAGCTCTTCGAGGAGATCCTGCGGGTCGCGAACCAGTTCGTGCCGTCCGAGGCCGGCTCGGTTCTGCTGGACGATCCCGAGCTCAAGGTGCGGCGCCAGTGGCAGCCCGCCGACAACGAGCTCGTGTTCGTCGCGTGTTTCGGCGACAAGGCAGATCAGTTGATCGGGCACCGCATCGAGGCGGCCAAAGGAATCGTCGGTCGGGCCTACCTGACGGGTAAGTCGTGCATGATCTCGGACGCGCAGCGGGACGATTCGTTCCACTCCGAGATCGATCGCGACCTCGGGCACCACACCCGGTCGGTCGTCTGCGTGCCCATCCTCATCGGGCGGTCCACGTGTGGCGTGCTCGAGCTCATCAACCGCCGCGATCGGCCCTGCTACGAGGAGAGCGAGCTCAAGCTGCTCGAGATCTTCGCGGCGTACATCTCGACGACGCTCCAGAACGTGCTCGACGCCAACCGCTATCGCGAGATGGCGAAGCGCGACGATCTGACCGGCCTCTACAACGACCGCTACTTCAACCAGCGGCTGTCCGAGGAGGTGGAGATCGCGGAGCGGGAGGGCAGTGACTGCGGTCTGATCTTCCTCGATCTCGATCACTTCAAGGCGGTCAACGACACGCACGGCCATCTGATCGGTTCTCAGACGCTGCGCGAGGTTGGTCTCATCCTCGCGCGGACCGTTCCAGGCGAGGTGCCGACCGTGGCCCGCTACGGCGGGGACGAGTTCGTGATCATCGTGCCGGGCCTCGACCTCCAGGCGACCGAGACCTTGGCCGAGACGATCCGCGAGCGGATTGCCAGCGCGATCTTCCGCATTGAGGAGGGCACCGACGAGTCGGGGGTGCTGCTGCGGCCGGGAACCATCACCGCGAGCATCGGAGTGGCCTCGTACCAGGAGTTCGAGTTCCCGATTCACTTCCGCTCGCGGCGCCGGCGCAACGAGTTCATCCGCTCCGCCGATCAGGCGATGTACCGGTCGAAGGCGCAGGGCAAGAACCGCGTGTGCCGCGGCGAGTTCGAGCTGCCGTCGCAGCCCGAGCCGGCGACCACCTGAGCCCCGCGCGGCCGCGTGCCGCTCCGGGTCGCGGCCCGCCGCGCCCTCGCTTAAGCTCGTCCTCCCATGGTGACGTCCACTCCCACGGCGACGGGCTCCGAGACGGGTGGCTCTCGGCGCACGCTGCGGATCTTCCGGGCCGTGGCCTTGGGCCACTACGGAATCGACACGTTCAGCAGCATGGCCCCCGTGCTCGTGACGTTTCTGCGCGGGACGCTCTCGATGAGCGGCGCGCAGATGGGGCTCGCCGTGGGCCTGCAGCAGTTTCTGTCCGGCGCGACGCAGCCGCTGTTCGGCTGGGTGGTCGACCGGGTCGGTAGCCGCATCATCGGCCCACTCAGCGTCGCCTGGACGATGACCTTCGTGAGCCTCGCGGTGCTCACGGCAGAGGTGGCCGAGAGCTATCTCCTCTTCGTGACGCTGCTATCGCTCGGTGCGCTCGGTTCGGGCGCGTTCCACCCGCAGGGCACCATGCACGCCGCCACGGCGCTGGAGGGCCGGGGCGCCACGACCACCTCGATCTTCTTTTTCTGTGGGCAGCTCGGGCTCGCATCGGGGCCCCTGGTCGCGGGCTTCCTGCTGGATCGCTTCGGCACCGTCGGCGTGCCCGCCTTCGGAGCGATCTTCCTCGCAGTGCCTCTTTTCATGGCGCTCCAGATGGGGTCGGTGCGGGTCAACCCGGCCCCGGCGCCGTTCGAGGCCACGCACGTCTCGTCGGGCGAGGTCCGCCCGTTCGAAGGCAGGGTGATCGGCGCGTTGGCCGTCGTCTTCGCCTGCCGGGGGTGGCTGTTCATCGGTACGGCGGCGTTCTTGCCGGCACTGTTCGATCAGAAGGGCTGGAGCGCCACCGCTCAGGGTGCGGTGACCGGCGCCTTCTGGCTCGGCGGCGCTGCAGCGGGGGTCATTGCGGGGATCCTCGCCGACCGGCTCGGACATCGTGCGCTCGTGGCCTCGACCACCCTCCTGGGAACACTGCCTCTGGTGCTGCTCCCGACCACGAACGGGCCGTTGGCCTTTGTTCTGGCGATCACCGCGGGTGCCTTCCTGGGAGCTCCGCACAGCCCGCTCATGGTCATGGCCCAGAACCTGCTGCCAATGCGAGCGGGCCTGGCCTCCGGGGCTGCACTCGGCTACCTCTTCGCAACGGGAGCGCTCGCGAGCTGGGCCATCGGAGCCATGGCCGACCACTTCGAGCTCGCGCGGGTGCTTCAGGGAGGCGCTGCCGCTGGGCTTCTCGCGGCGGCTCTCGTGGCGACGCTGCCGCGCTCGAGCGCGAAGGCCCGAGACCTCAGCCCATGACGTGGTGGCAGCCGCGCCGCGCGGCGCTCATGCTGCTCGTCTGGGTGTCCGTGCCATCGGGCTCTCCTGTGGACGGCCAGGTCTGGCGCGCGACACGAGGCGAGATCCGCGGGGTCGTCTCCGATGTCGACGGCGCTCGCCTTGGCGCGGTCGCCGTGAGGCTCTCCGGGTCAAGGCACCGGGCGGCCGCGACGAGCGACGCGGGCACGTTCGCGTTTCGTGCGTTGCCGCCTGGTACCTATTCCCTGGAGGTCTCCGCGGAGGGCCGCGTGTCGTCGTGGGCCGAAGACCTCGAGCTTGCTCCCGGTCAGGAAGTGCGTGTGCGCTTCGAGCTGGCCGAAGGGCGACCGACCTCCGTCACCGTCACCTCCGCGCCGGTGCTCGAGGCGGGCCCTGCGGCGCCGGTCCTGCGGCGCGGCGCCGAGGAGCTCGAGCGCCTCCCCCTCGAGGCGCTCGGCCTCGGCTCCCCCGAGGGCCTGCTCGAGCCTCCAGGTGCCGGGCTCCCGGACGCAGCCTCGGGGCTGGTCGCCGGCGCCACCCATGCTTCGGCCGCGAGCGCCGGCACCAGTCGCGGGAGCGTCGTCGCGCTCGAGCCGCGACGGGCGACCGCTGGCTGGACCGGTCGTGCGCGAGGTCAGCATGCGAGCCGCACGCTGCAGGGCAGAGACCGCGCGACGGTGGTCGCCGCATCGGCGGATGCGAGCGACAGGCCGGGCGTGGACACCGACGGGGCCTCGCAGCGCCTCGCGTTCGTCGCGGGTGGCCCCGTGGTCGGCCCTCTTCATCTCGCCCTGATCCGTCTCGAAACGAGCGACCTTCTCGACACCCAGCTCGAACCCTGCGCGGGCTGTGGCGCGAACCCGAGGATCCAGAGCGAGAACGAGCGCGAGGATCTCCGCTTCGAGCTGGCTCTCGATGGTGCGCGGCACCAGGCCCGGGTGGTGGTCGACGACGCGACGTCGGAAGGTATCGCCGGAGAGGCCGGGCTGCCAAGCGCCGACGACGGTCGGATCCTGAACGACGTGGACGGGCTCTTCCTGCACGCGGATGGGCTCACCCGGGGGTGGGGCTTCTCCCTTGCGGGCCGGCGGCGGCGTGGGTCGGCCTCGACCGGGGGCTTCTTCCCCGGGCGTTCGGCGGACTCGGTGCTGCTCGGTGCCGGAGGCGACCCCGTGCGTGGCGCCGGCAACGAGATCGTCCGGTCCCCGGGGACCTCCTTCGAGTGGCGAGAGGTCCGAGAGGCGCTCGGATGGGTCGAGGCGCCGCCGTGGTCTTCGGGTGCCACCGAGCTCGTGCTCCGGGGCGGTGCGTCGCGGCGAGAGTCGGACGTGGTGGAAGGGGCCGAGCTCGAGCGCGCGGTGCAGCTCTTCCGCGTCGGCCTGTTGCAGCGTACGGAGAGCGGCGGACTCGAGGCGGAGCATGAGCGCGACGCGCTGTTCCTGGAGAGCTCGGTGCGTGGAGCCACGTGGACGACCCAGCTCGGCCTGAGATGGCAGCGGGAGGAGCTGCAGGCGCGCTCCCCTTTTCTTCGTGCCGCTGCGGGCTCGAGGTGCAGCGGTTGTGACGTGCGCTTCGACGAGCGACTGCTCGGGCGAGTGGGGATCGCCTTCGACCCTCGAGGCCTCGCGCAGGACCGGCTGCAGCTCCACGCGGGGAGGTTCTCCGGCGCGTCGTCAACGCTCGCGGGGCTGCCTCAGCTCGCGCGCCGAGCGGACGTCGTTCTCGCCCCGACCGGAGGCATGCCGGGCCGCGCGTTGCGCGAGCCGGCTCGCGTGCCGACCTCGCTCGCGCCTCCGACCTGGCTGCAGTTCGGTTTGGGTGCCGAGCACATGCTGCTTCCCGGGCTGACCGCGTCGGCGCACCTGACGCGGCGCCACTGGGAAGACTCCGTCGGCGCGTCGCTCCTTGCCGACGGCTCGTGGGAGTGGGGTGCTCTCGGACGCCGGAGCTCTCGCGGTGCCTGCGCCCGCGCTTCCACCGACGCCCGCGTGGCCGCCCGCTGGCGCGGGAGTCGTGGGGGTGTCGAAGCGGCGGCCCTCTGGGAGCGTGACCACGGTCTCGCGTCGGCGGCCTGCCGCGCCGCGCAGCCGGTCACGGTGTGGGCCCACCAGGAGGAGCTCGCGCGGGGCGCGACGAGGCTCCGTGTCACCGGGGATCGGGCTCTGACCGAGCGCTGGTCGATTGGGGGCGTCTTCGAGATCGCCGACTTCGAAGGAGCGCGCCGGGCCACGGTCGAGACGGCGAGCCCCGGGGGCTGGCGCTTCGACGTGGTGCCGTTCGAGGGGCCATCCAGGAGCCGGATCGACCTCGACGTGGCGCTGCACTACAGGCGGCCGCTCGGCGGCGCCTCGGCAGAAGGGCGCACGCCGCACCTCACGGCGTCGATCGAGATCACCAACGCTCTCGACCGCCGCGCTCCCACCGTGCCGCTGCGCACGGCGCGGCTGGTGCCGGAGGGCTTGCCCGCCGGTGGAGTGGGTGACCCTCGCCTCGGCGCATCACTCGCCCAGCAGGCCCCCCGGGCCGTGCGCCTCGGCGTCGGCCTCCGCTTCTAGGAGGTCTTCTGGAGGCGTGCCTCGAGCGCGTCGAGGCGGGCGTCGAGCCTTCGCAGCATGTGCAGGATCAGCACGTGGGTCTTCTTCGCGTCGATCCCGACGGGGCTGTCGTCGGAGGCGATCATCGCTTCGATGGCTTCGTAGGTCTCGCGATCGGGCTCGAGGGTCATTGGCAGTCTCCTGTTCGTGGCCGGTCTTGGGTGATCAGCTGAGCTCGCTCAGCTTCTGGAGTGCGCTCAGCAGGTCCGGAGTCTCCGAGAGCACCGGCAGGAGCGGGTCGCTCCTTTGCCGCTTGGCACGCGCCGGCATGTTCGCGATGGTGTAGTTGCCGATTGTGAGCTTGCCGTTCACTTCGCTCCAGCGCAGAGGCGCGGACACCGGCGCTCCCGGCAGCGGCCGCACGCAGTACGGCGCCACCAGCAGGCGGCCGTGGCCGTTCTGGACGTAGTCGATGTAGACCTTGCCGCCACGCTTGCTCGGCGTGCGGACGATGGTGGAGATCTTGGGGAGTTTTCGGGAGACGACCTGCGCAATGAGCATGCCCATCGTCCGACTCTGCTCGTAGGTGCAGGTCGCGCCGAGCGGTATGAGGATGTGCAGACCCGACGAACCGCTCGTCTTCACGTAGTGCGGCAGGTCGATCTCCTGGCAGAGGCGGTGGATCTCCTTGGCGACCGCGACGACGTCCTTGAACGGCGCGTCTTTGGGATCGAGGTCGAGAATGCACCAGTCGGGCTGCGACAGTGTCTGGAGCCGACTGGACCAGATGTGCAACGGGATGGTCGCCAGGTTCGCAAGGTAGAGCAGCGTCTCCTCGTCGTTGCACACGAAGTACTCGATCTCGCGCTCGGAGCCTTCGCTCCAGATGGTCTCGGTGCGGATCCAGTCGGGAGCGAAGTCAGGGGCGTTCTTCTGGAAGAAGCTCTTGCCGTCGATGCCGTCGGGGTAGCGCGTGAGCACGACGGGGCGATCCTGGAGGAAAGGCAGGATGTACGGCGCGATCCGGCGGTAGTACTCGACCAGATCGCCCTTCGTATAGCCGTCTTCGGGCCAGAAGATCTTGTCCGGGTTGGTGAACTGCAGGCCCGGCTTCGCCACGGTGGCGGGCTCGGGCGGCTCGGCCGCGGGATCCACCACCTCCTGGGGCGTGCACTCCTCGGGCGCCTTGTCGTCGCGCAGGCCCAGGAAGACGGGGTGTCGCAGCATGCCGACCCGCGTCTGCTCTTTGTAGCGGGCCTCGCACACGAGCTCGGGCTCCACCCAGCGATGCTGGTTGCCCTTGGGAACGTCTCCGCGGCAGGGTGCACCCGGGATCTCGAGCTCGGTGAGCCGGTCCGACAACTCGGCGAGCGTGGCGTCCGAGAAGCCCGTGCCGACCCGGCCGGCGTACACGTAGTCGGCCTCGTCGTCGGGGTCGTAGAGGGCCACGTGGAGCGACGCGAGACCTTTGCGCTGGCCCTTCGGCAAGGAGTAGCCGACGATCACGAAGTCGCCCACGTTGTCGTGCCGGAACTTGAGCCAGTCGCTGGAGCGGCGGCCGACGTACGTCGAGCTGGCCCGCTTGCCGACCATGCCTTCGAGCCGCATCTTGCCGATCTGCTCGAGGAACTCGGCGCCCCGCTCCGCAATGTGGTCGCAGTAGCGGATCGCTCCAGCGGCCGGCACGATCCCCCGCAGCAATCGCTTGCGCGTGAGCACGTCGAGGCTGCGCAGATCGTGGCCTTCGAACTCGATCAGATCGAAGGCGAACAGGGAGGCCGGGTTGCGCACCGAGGCGCGCTCGATGTCGAGCCCGCGGGAGAGCAGGGCGCGCTGCTGCAGGCCGTTGAAGCTCGGGCGCGACTGCCCATCGAGCACGACCACCTCGCCGTCGAGGAGCGCGGACTGAACGGGCAGTGAGCGCAGGGTGCGGGTGATCTCGGGGAAGAGGGCGGTTGCGTCGTGTCCGTTGCGATAGCGGAGGTACGGTTTGCCGTCGCGCACGCCGGCCAGGAGCCGGTAGCCGTCGTACTTGAGCTCGAAGATCCACCCCTTGCGCGAGAACGCCTTCTCGCCCGGTGTCGCGAGCATCAGTGCGTGCTTCTCGTACCTGCGGTCGTGGGCTGGCAGGGCGAGCTCCTCGATCTCTTCGCGCACCTCCTGCACGAGACCTTCACCGTCGCGGAGCTCCTCCACGGTGAGGCCCGACAGGATCGACGCCTCCGGCAGCTCGCGCTCCTGGTCGGCTGCCTCGTCGGGCTTCTTCATCAGCAGCCACTGGTCGGGGTCGCCCTTCTTGCGCCGGTGGGCGGGTGGGTTCGTGCGGAAGACCGTCCACACGCCGCGCAGCTTGTAGCCACGGAGCTCGAAGAGCAGCTTGCCTTTGACGTACCCCTCGGCCGGGTCTTCGAGCGGCACCCAGGTGCCGCGGTCCCACACGATCATCGCGCCTGCGCCGTAGTTGCCTTCGGGGATGATGCCTTCGAAGTCGCCGTACTCGATGGGGTGGTCTTCGGTCTCCACCGCAAGCCGCTTCTCCTGCGGATCGAGGCTCGGACCGCGGGGCACGGCCCAGCTCTTGAGCACACCGTCGAGCTCGAGGCGGAGGTCGTAGTGGGTGCGCCGGGCGGCGTGCTTCTGCACCACGAACAGGCCCTGTTCACCGACCTTCGGTGAGCCGGTGTCGGCGTCGCCGCCGAAGGGCTCCGGCGTCTGGCCGGCCGTGCGCTTGCGGCGGTACTCGTCGAGGCTGTGGGCGCCTTTCGGGGACATGAGACGGTGATTATCGCCCGCTCGGCCACGGGACGCGGTGGCGCTTTGCGGAGCGTGGACCGGCTCGTCCTCCGGGCCGCTCGGGGTTTCGGGTTGGTTGGCGGGGCCCTCGCTCGGTTCTCGGCGGCTCGGGGAGTGCCGGCGGAGCGAGGGCTCCCTTGGCGCCGCCGAGCCCTGATTCCCTGCGGCCGAGACGGTCCACGCTCCGCTCGA
The DNA here is from genome assembly GCA_965223385.1 of Candidatus Multivoraceae bacterium. Taxonomy (GTDB): domain Bacteria; phylum Acidobacteriota; class Thermoanaerobaculia; order Multivoradales; family Multivoraceae; genus JBCCLJ01. The sequence goes on from CBDCWR010000007.1 coordinate 1,565,890, forward strand.
TCGCGGAGGCTTGGGAGACGAGCGGGTGCTCGGGGGAGGCGGTGAACGTGCAGTTGGGCCATTCTCGGTGCCGGCGACCGTCGCTCCAAGGCGTACGCTATGAGCTCCCTCTCGTGTTGCTACCGTGGGAGGCCGTGAATGATGCCTTCGGTAGGTTTGCCGAGATCGATCGCGTGCTGGCCAGAGTCTTGGAAGCTCCCGGTGGTCGTGCGAGGGTAGAGGCTCTGGAGCGCGAGTGTGGAGAGGATGAAGAGCTGCGAAGAGAGGTCGAGCGCCTGCTCGACGGGTCGGAAGAGGGAGGGGGCTCCGACCTGTCGCGCGCGGCGCTTGCGTGGGGATCAAGCGCGATGATCGGTGCGCGACTGGGCCACTACGAGGTTCTCTCGAAGCTCGGTGAAGGCGGTATGGGAGAGGTGTACCGGGCGCGCGACACCAAGCTCGGTCGGGACGTGGCCCTCAAGGTGCTGCCCGCGGACTTTGCGCAAGATGCGGAGCGCCTGCAGAGGTTCGAGCGCGAAGCGCGCGTCCTGGCGTCGCTCAACCACCCCCACGTAGCGCAGGTGCACGGCTTCGAGGAGGACGAGGGCCGTCACTTTCTGGTGATGGAGCTGGCCGAAGGCGAGACCTTGGCGGAGCGCCTCCGGCGGCGGCTGTCGACCGAGGAGGCCGTCGAAATTGCGGTCCAGATCGCCGAGGCCCTCGAGGCAGCTCACGTACAGGGGATCGTGCACCGAGATCTCAAACCAGCCAACGTGAACGTCGCGGGCTCTACGGGGGGCTACCGCGTGAAGGTGCTGGACTTTGGGCTGGCGAAGGCGCTCGTGCCTTCGGTGGAGACCGCTGGTGCCCTTTCGCAGTCGCCCACCCTGACGCAACAGACGGCAGCTGGGGTTCTCGTGGGGACCGCGGCGTACATGTCTCCGGAGCAGGCGCGAGGTCAGGAGGTCGACTCCCGTTCCGACATCTGGTCGCTCGGGTGCGTCCTCTACGAGATGCTTGCTCGCAGGTCTGCGTTCAGCGGCGACAGCGTTTCGGAGGTTCTTGCGGCGGTGCTGAAGGACGAACCCGAGCCGGAGTTGCTCCCGCCAGCCCAGTCGCTGCGGCGCGTCGTCGGCCGTTGTCTCGAAAAGAACGCCCAAGACCGCTACCAGCATGTCGGTGACCTGCGCTATGACTTGCTGCAGAGTTTGGAGACGCCTGACACTCCACAAACGCTCGCGCGGAACCGCAGGATCGCACCGCTGCTCCTGATCTCGGTCGCGTTTGGCGGGCTGGTAGGCCACCTTGTGACCGGCGCGCTCACATCGCGAGGAGACACTCCCCTCCCGGTCACGCAGAGCTTTCTGGATGCTCCTCTTCCCGGAACAGTGCAGGCGCTCAACGTCAGCTCGATTTCGATCTCGAGCGATGGCAGGAGGCTCGCGGTATCCGGGAGGGGGGAGGCAGGCAGTCGCGTGTGGGTGCGTGCCATGGACGAGCCGGAATGGCGGACGATCCCAGGGAGCGAACTGGGGTCCAGTCCCCAGCTGTCACCCTCTGGCGAAGCTCTGACCTTTGCCCGAGGCCATCAGTTGCAGGGTCGCTTTCGCGTATCGTTTGGGGGCAGCGGGCTCGATGAGTTCCCGCTGGTTCGTCAGGTCGCCTGGGGTTTCCACGACGAGCTCCTCGGCGCGGTTGGGAAGTCGATCGTGCACCTTACCCACCGGAACCGAGAGGAGTTCCTCGCGTGCCCGAGAGAAGGAGACTCGTGCTACGTCGGTCCATTCGTACCCCTCGACGAGTCATCGGCCCTTGTGGAGATCAGCGCGGATCTTCGCACTGGGAGGCGAACCGACATCTACCTTTGGAGTAGAGGTCGAGAGCCTCAGCTCTTGTTGGAGAATGCCGACTCGCCGACGATGGTCGGCGATCGGCTCTTCTTTGGACGCGGTGGCGAGGTCTGGGCGGTGCGACTTGATCCACTGGGTGACGTGAAGGGGGTCGAGATCGCAACTGGGGTTCGGCCTTTCGCGATGCGCTCGACGAGCCCGCTGCACTTCGACGTGGCGGGTGACACAGGTGATCTCGTCTACCTCGAGGCTCTCGAGGGATTTGACCTTTGGCGCGTCGATCGCGACGGTACTCCGCGACACAAGATCACCGATTCGTTTCTTGGGAGCCCGTACATGACCTTGATCAAGGTGTCCGATGACGGAACCAAGGTACTGGTCAGCGTCACAGGGGAACTGAGGGTCGTGACGATTGAAGGGGGTACGTCCAGCCGTGCGCTTCCCTTCTCGGACGCTGGCTGGCTTGACGAGTCGCGCATCATCGCCTCGGTTCGGCGGTCACAGGAGCTGGTGGTTCTCGATGTCGAAGGGCGCAGGCTCGACTCCGTCCCCTTGCAGGGATGGGGTCGCCTCGTTGCCGGCGTTGCAGATCCAGATGCCGGGGTGGCCCTCTTTCACCGGATCGAGGCTGATGAGAACGGTCGCAGTCTCAGATCGGCCCCGCTTCTGACTGTGCGGCTTGACGGCGAAGAAGCGGAGCGCGTTTGGCACGATGCTGAGGGCACATACAACCGCTATCCGGCACTGTCGCCGGATCGCAAGTGGGTTGCGTTCGAAACCGATCCTCTGGGCCGAATGGAGGTGAACGTCTCACCCTGGCAGGCTGATGCGGATCCCATTCCCGTCTCGTCGGAGGGTGGCCAGCTGCCTCGTTGGTCGAAAGATGGACAGACTCTGTTCTTCATCGACTCCGATAACTCGCATCTCATGGCGGTGGATGTTTCAGCCGGTGCTCCCAGACCGTTTTCTGCCCCGCGAGAGGTGTTCCCGCTTCCGCCGCGTACGGTGGTTACTCAGCGGGCCGCCTACGACACGTTGCCGGGGGGCGAGTTCGTCTTCGCGATCGAGCGAAAGCCGCAGCGCTACCGCTTGGTCCAGAACTGGATTCGGCACGTCGATGAGGCGCTTGATACAGCCAACCGGTAGTCGACACGGAACGGCCGCGCTCCGTGTTCGCACGGGGCTCTGTCCCCACGAGAACCCACGGGACGACTCGGATGCAGGGCTGATTCAACCTGGTTCAGCGGATCGCGAGTCGCCAGAACGACGGTACCTGCGGCTCCGGTTTGCCTGGCTCTGTGGGGAGTAGCCCATGACGCGCCGTTCTCATGAGGAATCGGGGGGTGGTTGTCGGGTCGGACCCCGGACTGCTGCCGCCGCTCGGGAGCGGCCTGGCTCCGAGTTGCTACGGTGGGGCCGTGAGGGATGCGTTCGGCAGGTTTGCGGAGATCGACCGTGTCCTCGGTAGAGCTTTGGAGGAAGACGAGGGGCCAGCACGGAGCAGGGTTCTTCGCGCGGAGTGTGGAGAGGATGACGAGCTGCGAAGAGAGGTCGAGCGCCTGCTCGACGGGGCAGAGGAGAGGCGAGGCCCCGACCTGTCCCGCGCGGCGTTTCCGTCGGAGCCTGTTGCGGTGATCGGCTCGCGGCTCGGCCACTACGAGGTGCTCTCGAAACTCGGTGAGGGTGGCATGGGTGAGGTGTACCGGGCTCGCGACACCAAGCTCGGTCGCGACGTGGCCCTCAAGGTGCTGCCCGCGGACTTCGCTCAGGACGCGGACCGCCTGCAGAGGTTCGAGCGGGAGGCGCGCACGCTGGCGTCTCTCAACCATCCCAACATCGCGCAGGTGCACGGCTTCGAGGTGGACGAGGGCCGTCACTTTCTGGTCATGGAGCTGGCGGAAGGCGAGACGCTCGCAGAGCGCGTTCGCAGGGGCCCGCTGCCAGTGGAGGAGGCGGTCGAGATTGCGCTGCAGATCGGGGAGGCCCTCGAGGCGGCCCACGAACGCAGCATCGTGCACCGAGATTTGAAGCCGGCAAACATCAATGTCTCCGGGAGCGCCGGCAGCTACCGCGTGAAGGTGCTCGACTTCGGCTTGGCGAAGGCTCTGGCGCCCGCCGTTCAGGGTGACGGTGATCTGAGCCAGTCGCCGACCTTGACGGAGCAGACGGCGGGTGGCGTGCTGCTGGGGACGGCGGCGTACATGTCGCCCGAACAGGCGCGCGGGCAGGAGACCGACGCTCGCTCCGACATCTGGGCGTTCGGCTGTGTCCTCTACGAAATGCTCGCCGGCAAGCCTGCGTTCGGTGGCGACACGGTGTCCGACGTGCTCGCTCGCGTGCTGAGGGATGAGCCCGACTGGTCGGAGCTCGACGCGGTGTCGCCGCACCTGAGGAAAACGATCGCGCGCTGCTGTGCGAAGAACCTAATGGGCCGCTGGCACCACATCCACGACGTTCTCCTGGAGCTCCGTTCGCCGGAGCTCCAGGAGGCGGTCGCCGCCACCGTAGAAGCGCGGGCGGGCGAAGTGGCAGAGAGGGTACGGCTGCGGCTTGTAGGACTCGGGGTTCTGGCGGGGCTCCTCTTCGGGCTCCTCCTGGGCTGGCTGGGGCGAACGGCCGCGGCGCCGAAAGCCTCGTCAGGTCCGGTGATTCGCGCCGAGATCGAGGCACCACTTCCTGGCGACGGGTTCCAACTTTGGTCTTCTTCGGTCTCGATCTCGGACGATGGACGGAGATTGGCCGTGACCGGGCGAAGAGACGGCGGGCCGAGCAGCCTGTATGTCAAAGACGTCGCGGAGACCCGGTGGCGTCCGCTGGCAGATGTCGAGATTGCCGGCGGTCCCGTGCTGTCTCCGGACGGGCGTTGGGTGCTCTTCCAGAACGCCGAAGGGGGGCTCTGGGAGAGGACGCCGTTTCTTGGGGGAGGCTCGGAGGTCGTGATGAGGAGAGACGGGAACGACAGTCCGCGGTTGCCTGGACTCCAGGCCTTCCGGAGTCCGTCCGGGGCTCTACTCTCCCCTTGGCCGGACGAGGAGCTCGAGGGCCCGCAGAACTGCAGCGACATTCCACACCTCTGCCGAGCGTACGCCGAGGCCGTAGCGTTCTCCAGTACGGTCGCGTTCATCTCGAGTCCCAATCTGGAGGGCCCCCCGAGTGTCGGCCACCAGAGCCTCTGGCGGTCGGAGGCGAATCGAGCCCCGACCCTGTTCATCGACGACGCGCATGGAGCTCGAATAGTGGGGGACCGGCTCCTGTTTCTGCGAAGCGGGGAGATCTGGGCAGCTCGCCTCACCCGCAACGCAGCGCTGGCTGGGCCGGCCATACCGACAGGCGTCCGGGTGTACCAGTCAGGGCCCCAGGGTCCAGGGCACTACGACCTCTCGAGCACCGGCACCCTCTTCTATCTCGATGCCATCTCCCCATCTCAGCTCTGGCGTCTCGACTCGAATGGGAGGCGGCTTGGGCGCATCGAGCTTGCGGAGCCTCTCGAGGGTGGAGCCGAGGTGACCGTCGCCGTATCTCCCGACGGGAAACGAGCTCTCGTCTCGAGTGGAGGTCGCATGAGGGTCATTTCCTTGGACTCCGGGTATGACACTCGTAGGTTTCGTGGACGCACAGGGGCTTGGATCGACGCGAGTAGTCTCATCCACTACGAGGGTGAGACAGACAGTCTGGTGGTGCGGGACAGCCAGTCTCGAGCCCTCCGGAGGATCGCGGTTGGACAGCCGGACACGTGGTCACTGGACGCGGTCGACTCCGATCGCCGCAAGGTCCTTCTGACGACACCCGCCAAAGGTGAGATCGTTGGCAGCGCCCAGTCCCATGGTCTCCTGCTGGTCGACTTAGACGGCGACGCACCAAACGAGATGTGGTGGGATGCCCTCGGACTAGACCGCCATTCCGCCCTCGCCCCGAATCGCTCGTTCGTTGCCTGGGAGTCCATCGCACCCAGTCACCAGATTCAGCTCTCGCCTTGGGGAGGAGCTCCCGACCCGAGCCCGGTGACACCGAGCGGCGGAGTCGTACCCAAGTTCTCCAAAGACTCGAAGAAGCTGTACTACGTGAACCCGGAGCGCTCGAAGATCTTCAGTGTCGACCTTCGTCCTGGCGAGTCTCCGCCCTTCTCGCCGCCTCGCTACGAGTTCGATCTGCCGGAAGGCACGATCATCACGCAGCACGTGGCCTACGACACGCTGCCTGGCGGTGGCTTTCTGGTGGCCGTCGCGGAGAAGCCGCCGCGGCATCGCCTGATCGTGAACTGGCTGCAAGAGGTGGATGATCTGCTGGACGCAGAAGGCCTCTGAGCGGTGTCGTCAGGGGCCCAATTGCTCTCGAGTCCCATCAGCTCCACCGCTGTGGCCGATCGCCTCGAGTTCGAACTTGGAGAAGATGGCCCCGAGCCGATCGCTGTCCGCGAGCTTCCCGATGGTCACGTCGAGGGCTTCGGCCCGTTCGGGTCGCCCCGGGTCTGAGAATCGAGCATGTCTCTGCGAGACCGTTCATTCCGTAGTACACCATGACACCCTGCAACGAGACTCCCGTCACCCGCGCAAGGAGCCACGTATTGATCTCGCGTGAACATGCACTGGGCCTCGTCGTTGTCGGCCTCCTCCTGGCCTCGCCTGCTCTGAGCCAGGCGGGAGGCGGTAGTGAAGAGGCCGCGCCCACCTACGGCGCGGACGTCCAGCCGATCCTGGAGGAGCACTGTGTGCGCTGCCATCAGCCGGGTGAGGTGGCGCCGATGTCGCTGCAGAGCTTCGACGAAGTTCGCCCCTGGGCGCGCAGCATCGTGCGCCAGACGCAGGCGGGGCGCATGCCGCCCTGGTTCGCCGACGCGGAGCCCGGGGTCTTTGCCAACGACTCCCGGCTCAGTGAGGCCGAGCTCGAGACGCTGAGCTCCTGGGTGAAGGGTGGGGCGCCGAAGGGCCTCGAGACCGAGGCACCGGCCCCAGAGCGCTCCACCGGCTGGCGTCTGGGCACTCCCGATGTCGTCCTCGCGCTCGACGAGCCCTACCCGGTGCCGGCAAGCGGGGAGATCGACTACGTCTTCACGTTGCTGGACACGGGGCAGAACCGGGATCGCTGGCTGCGTGGGGTCGAGGTGCTGCCGGGTGAGCCTTCGGTCATCCACCACGTCGACGTGATGCTCTGCCGCCGCGAGTGTCGCGAGCGATCTCCACTCGAGCTGGGGCGGCCGGGGTTCCTGCCGCGGTCGAAGATCACCGAGCCTCCGGAGTTCAGCCCCGAGGCCATGCTCGATGGCGCCGACGGCGACTTCCTGTTCTCGCATCTCCCGGGTGGCCAGCCGATGGATCTCGCGCCGGGCTCCGCGCGGCTCCTGCCGGCGGGCTCCGCCCTGCTCGTGAGCTACCACTACACGGCGACCGGAGAGGCCCAGCAGGACCACAGCCGCATCGGACTCTTCTTCACCGACGAGCCGCCGAAGCGTCGTGTGCTTTCGCTCATCCTCGACAACCAGACGATCTGGATCCCGGCCGGAGCAGAGAACTACACCGCCGAAAGCCGCATCACGCTCGGGGTCGACGCCGAGCTGCTCGCGCTGACGCCGCACATGCACTTTCGCGGGCGTGCGTCGGAGGTGGTCGCCACGCTTCCCGGCGGCGAGCGGCGACGGCTCCTGAGCGTGCCGCGCTACGACTTCAATTGGCAGATCACGTACGAGTTCGCCGAGAGTGTCCCCCTGCCGGCAGGGACACGGATCTCCGTGTTCTCGACCTTCGACAACTCGGCGGCCAACCCGTTCAACCCCGATCCGAGCTCTCCGGTGCCCTGGGGCCGCCAGTCGTGGGACGAGATGTCCTCGGCCTTCGTCGAGCTTTCGGTGGCGGCCGAAACGGACCTCGAACAGCTCGTTCGCTGGCCCGACGAGGAGGAATGACAACCGCCGAGACTCGTCGCAGGTCGCCGGCGGCATGGCGGTCGTGAACGAGATGATCGACCAGGCTCGGGACGTCGAGCGGCTGGCACGGCGTTGCCTCCACGAGTATGGCGAGACCTATTCGGCGCTCCGGTGGCTCGCGCGCCTCGGTCGTGCACCAGACTGGCAGGTGATGATGGAAGAGCTGGAGCTCCAGGACCAAGTCCGAGCGGAGGTTGCCGCGCGTGCAGGGAGTGGCGCGCCCCAGCAATCACCTGTTGAGAGCGTGCTCAGCCGTCTCGTACAGGAGGGAGTTGCCGCGCACGAGCGAGCGAGCGCGGTGCTGCACGAGGTCGCGCGCGGAAGGCGACGCGGAGAGCAGCCCGCGCAACAGACCTCGGCCTCGGCTCGGCGACGGCGAGACCGCGAAGCAGTCGTCGCACGGTTGGAGCTCGAAGAGGCAGTTGACGTTCTGCAGACGGCGGTCCGCTGGCACCACTTGGTGCTGGGCGTCGAGTGGACCTCGCTGAGCGCACCGGAGCTCCTGGCTCCGCTGCACCACGAAGCGGCGGACATCTACGGGCGTATCTACGGTCTCGGTCTCGGGTGGGTGCTCCGCTCGATGACCCGCGCGGGTGGGGCCGGTCGCACGTTTTTCCGGGCGGAGCTGCTGGCGGCGGAGGTGAGCGTGCTCGAACGCAGGATCGAGCGCGACCTCGAGCATCAGTCGAGGGCCTCGAGCGATCGGCCTCTTCTGGCCGCCGCGCTTCGGTACGTTCGCGCGCTCATGGCGGCCACCAACGCGTTCGCAGGCGCGGCCCGCAGTGCGCGGGACTCGCCCCGCGGTGCCAGGAGCCGCCCCTCGGACGTCGAAGGTGCGGTGATCGCCTGGCGGGCTGCCGAAGGTGAGTGGGCAAGCTTCTCGTCCACCTGGCTGTCGCCGACATAGCGAGGCATGGCGCAGCGCGAGTCGAGGAGGAGCCGCCGGCGCCGGTGCGATGCCCTCGCGCTCCGTGCAGCTAAGATGAGTCATGAGCACAGTGCATCAACTTCTGCAGGATTCGACAGTTGCGGACGTTGGCCCGGTGCCGGCGCCGCGGCTCCCAGGCGAGGCGACACTCCAGCAGGTCATCCAGGTCATGGCTCGCGCGCGGCGTGGTGCGCTGGTGGTGGTGGACGGCGACCAGCCCGTGGGTGTCTTCACCGAGCGCGACGTGCTGCGTCGCCTCGACGCCTCACTGTTCGAGTCGGCGGCCGCGCGCAACCGCGTCGCCATTCGCGATCTGATGAGCTCTCCCGTAGTGACCATTCGCCGCCGCGCGGCCCTCCTCGAGGCGGTCGAGCTCATGAACCAGGGTGGACACCGCCACCTCGCCGTGGTCGGCAAAGACGGCGGCCTTCTCGGCCTGCTGACCACCAACGACATCATCCACTTCGTCACGGATCACTTCCCCGAGGACACGGTCAACGTGCCACCGCACCTGCACCAGAGCTATTCGAAGGCGGCGGGGGAGTAGGCATGCGCTGCCCGAGCTGCGACTTCGACAACATTCCGGGCGACGACTTCTGTGCCCACTGCGGCATGGATCTGGCGGGCCTCGACATCAAAGCTTGGGGCGTGGGGAGCGACGACCCCATCCTCAACATGCCGCTCTCCGAGCTACGCACCAAAGCGGCCGTCGCCGTTGAGCCGGGCGACACGATCGCGGAGATGTTGCGTCGGGTCGGGGAGAGCGGGGAGGGGTGCGCCTTCGTGGTGGACGGTGAAGGGCTCCTCGTCGGCGTCATCACCGAGCGCGATGTCGTGACGCGCATCGTGATGAGACGTCGCCCGCCGGGCAAGATCACCGTGGGTGAGGTGATGACCGAAGCGCCGTTCGCTCTGCGTCTGGACGATCCTCTCCGCTTTGCGTTGACAAGGATGGGTGTGGACGGCTTTCGCCACGTGGCGATCGTGGACGAAGAGGGTCGCCTGACGGGCTTCTTCTCCGCGCGCACCGTGCTGCAGGCGCTCGCGGAGCGCTCCCAGGAAGCCGCGCCAGGCTGACGCGGGAACCGCCGGGTCGTCCAGCGCCTCTTAGCGCGTTTCGAGGATCGTCACGTCGAGCCCGTCCACCTTTTCGAAATTGCGGTCGAAGGTGAGGAGGTGTGCGGCGCTATCGAGCACGCTCGCCGCGATCCAGACGTCGTTGATGGGGATGGGCGTGCCCGCGCGGCGCAGCTGAGCGAAGACCCGTCCGTAGCGCAGTGTCACGGAGCGTGTGACGGGCAACGTGTGCACCCAGGGCTCGTCGAGGAGCTCCTGCAGCATGAGTCGGTTCTCGCGGTGGCGTTGGCCGAGCTCGTGGGCTGCTTCCAGCTCACCGAGGACGATCATGGGGACGGCGACCGTCGTGGCTGCGGCAACGAGCTCCAGAACCTGCTCGTGCCCGTGGCGGAGATGGGAGTAGGCCGACGTGTCGAGAACCAGGCGCTCGACCCGGCTACTGCCAGAGGCTGTCATCGATCACGCGCTGCGCGGCCAGCGCTTCGTCGAGCTCCGCGAGGTCGGAGTCGGTCCAGGTGACGTAGCGCTCGAGGCGCTTGCGGCGCCCTGCGGTGCCGACCGCGCTCTCGAGGATCGAGAGGACGAGGGTGTTGATGCTCGTCTCCTTTTCGCGGCTGAGTCGTTTGAGCCGGCTCGCCACGTCGTCGGGTACGTTGCGGATCGTGAGCTGGGCCATGCAGGCATGGTAGCAGAAGAGTGCCTGCGTGGTGTCAGCTTGTTCTCTGGAGGGAGAAGACGCCGATGGCTCGCTCGACCTTGCAGCCGAGGGAGGCCAGGTATGCTTCCCGCCCCAACCCAACCCGTGTCGATTCGCAGAGGTGCAGCGTGAAGGCAGTCGTGTGCAGAGAGTTTGGTCCTCCCGAGAAGCTGGTCGTGGAGGAGGTTCCCGATCCGACCCCTGGTGAAGGCGAGGTGGTGGTGCAGGTCAAGGCCGCGCCGATCGTCTTCCCCGACACTCTGGTCATCGAAGACAAGTACCAGTTCAAGGCCACGCCGCCGTTCGTGCCGGGGAGTGAGGTCGCAGGTGACGTGGTGGCGGTCGGCGACGGCGTGACGTCGCTGGCTGTCGGCGACGCAGTCGTCGGCGGCGGTCCGACCGGCGGTTTTGCCGAGCAGGCCGTGTTCAGCGCCGAGAAGCTCCGCAAGCTGCCGGAGGGCCTCGGCTATGCCGAGTCGACCGGCCTCGGCTACGCCTACGGAACCGCGCACTACGGCCTCAGGTACCGCGGTGACCTCCAGGAAGGCGAGACGCTCCTCATCACGGGTGCCTCCGGTGCGGTCGGCTTGGCTGCCATCGACATCGGCAAGGTCCTCGGCGCCAAGGTGATCGCCGCGGCTTCGAGCGACGAGAAGCTCGAGCTGTGCAAGCAGCGCGGCGCCGACATGACGATCAACTACACGAACGAAGATCTCAAGACGCGCGCGAAGGAGCTCACCGGCGGCAAGGGTGTCGACGTGGTGTACGACGCCGTGGGTGGTGATCGTGCGGAGGAGGCTCTGCGGGCGACGGCTTGGCGCGGCCGGTTCCTGGTGATCGGCTTCACGGCAGGCATCCCCAAGATGCCGCTCAACCTGACCCTGCTCAAGGGCCTCGACATCCGTGGCGTGTTCTGGGGCGCCTCGCGCACGCAGGAGCCCGACATCTTCGACCGGGTCGCCCGCGAAGTCGACGAGTTCGCGGCCGCAAGGCACCTGCAGCCCATCATCACGCGGCGCTACACGATCGACGAGGTTCCGCAGGCACTGCGCGACATGGCGGACCGCAAGGTGATCGGCAAGGTCGTGGTGGAGCCGGCGTGACGGCCGCGGCGTGACGCATGTCACGCCTGCGGGCGTCCATGTCGAGACTTCAGCGGCCTGAGGCCGCTTCCGCGCCCCTCGCCTTCGCCGCCGAGGTCTATTCTTCGAGCTGGCGAAGAGCACCGTCCTCACGTGGGGCGGCTGACCCGAGACAGCCGCGCTCCCTCAGCGACACGAAGCCTGCGGAGGCCACCACCACGAAATCCTCCAGCCGCAGGTCGAGAAGCGCCGCAGCCCGCGCGACGCGCTGCGCAGCTTGCACGTCGTGGCCTCCGGGCTCCGGGTCGCCCGAGGGGTGGTTGTGCACCAGCACGAAGCGGTTGGAGTTGCCGAGGAGCGCCGCCTTCAGGCACTCACGCACGTCGCAGGGAGCGTGGTCGAGCCCACCCTTGCCCACGAGGAACACACCGTTCACGTGCGCAGCGGGAGACAGGTTGATCTGGTAGACCCACTCGGCGCTCTCGGCTTCGAGAAACCTCATGAGGTGTGCGACGTCGCAGGGCCTCCGCACCTGGCTCCGAATCGCCCTGGCGGGTTGCTCGATTCGCAGCCGAAGTTGCGCTTCCGCCAGTCGCGCTGGTGAGAGAGCCTCCACTTTGATACTCGAGTCGTCCACACTCGAGAAGACGCCGATCGGGCGAGCGGCCTTGCGCGAGGTTGAGCGCTAGCCGGACTTTGCGTCGTCGAGCTCCGAGTGCACGGCGCGCAGCGTCTCGAACACGCCCTCGATCACGTTCTCCCTGCCCGCGAACAGGGCATCCGGCCCGCCGGAGTGCAGGCTGTTGAACGGCGCCTCGTAGAGCGCTGCCGGCCGCATCACGCCCCGGGCCGTGAGCTGGTCGATGACGAGCTCCACGAAGCGGATCTGCTGCGGGGTGAGGCTGCGGTCGTTCAGAAAGCCCGAGAACGCCTGCTGCGCCGCCTTGCGGTCCATGCCGACGAGGCTGCGCACGAAGTGTGCGAGCGACGGTGATCCGCTGCGCGCCAGCAGCTCGTGGAGCAGCTCTTCGCCGTCACCCTCGCCGATCTCGGTGAGCGTCTGCTCCAGACCCTCTAGGTCGGCCTCCGTGAGCGGCAGATTGCTGCGCAGGCGGTGCACCACGAGGTGGTCGAGATGGTTGCGCAGGTACTCCTTCACCTTCTTCTCGTACTGCACGCCCGTCATCTTGGGCAGGTACACCACTTCCTCTTCGCGCACGCCCAGCACCTCGTCTTCGAAGTCGGTGTACACCACGTGACGCTTCTTACCATCGATGAGCTGCGCCAAGCCGCGCAGGCGCAGGCGCATCTCTTCGAGAGCGCCGAGGGTGATGCCCTCCCAGAACTCGGTGTGCTGCATGGCCGCGAGATAGGCGAGCTGCGCCTTCACCGCTGGCACATTGGGCATGTCCTCGAGCAGCATGGCGAGCTCCACCACCTTGCGTCGCTGCAGCTCGAAGGCCGACTCGTCGCCGGTTGCCACCGCGAGCTGCAGGCGGAGCGCCCCCAGGTCGAAGTGGCGCGCCGCGATGTGGTCCTCCTCCAGCTCGCTGGGAAGGCCTGCCACCGCTTGCTGAAGCACATCGCGGTCGTCGCTCGTGAGGTGCTCCCAGGCGGACCGTTGCCGGAAGCGGTCGACGGCCTCGAGGTGCTCGCGCACCAGGAAGTTATCGCGGTTCATGGCGGCCACTTCGCCGTGCAGCTCGGCCACGAGGCTCTTCTCGACACTCTTCTCCGGATCGAGCGCGCTCTCGGTCTGCACGTGGCCCAGCAGCTCCACGCGATGCCGGAAAAGCCGCGCTCCGAGCGGCAGAGGGCTGCCGGTGTCGATGCCGTCTGGGTTTTCCTTGAAGAAGTCGAAGTTGAAGCAGAAGTCGAACACTCGGAAGTCCTGCTTGTCGTGCTCCGGGCCGAACAGACCGGGGCAGAGACGCGTGCCGCGGCCGATCATCTGCCAGAACTTGATCTTCGAGTACACGGGCTTGAAGAACACGAGGTTCGCCACCTCGGGCACGTCGATGCCCGTGTCGAGCATGTCCACAGAGATCGCGAGGTGCGGCGCCTTCTCCTTCTGCGAGAAGTCGTCGAGGAGGCTCTGGGGGTACTTGGCGTAGTTGTCGATGATGCGCGCGAAGTGGCCCTTGTAGTGCGGGTAGTGGTGGTTGAAGCGCTTCTCGATGAACAGCGCGTGCTCGTGGTTGCGCGCGAAGAGGATGGTCTTGGCGAGCCGGTCGCCGCCATCCACCTTGTGGCCGTGCTCCATGAGGTGCTGGAGCGCCTTGTCCACGGTGTCCTGGTTGAAGAGCCAGCTGTTGATGGCGCTCGCGTTCACCTTGTCGGGCAGCTCGTCCGGAGCCACGTCGTCGCCCCAGTCGAGGCTCTCCCACTGCGCCTTTTCCTCGTCGGTGAGGGAGTCGTAGTCGATGCCTTCGCGCGGGAAGCGCAGGTCCACCTGCTGCACCTTCGGCGGCACGAGGAAGCCGTCGGCGACTGCGGTCTCCAGCTCGTACGCGTCGGTCGGCACGCCCGGCTCGAGACCAAATAGGCGATAGGTGTTGCGATCGACCTGCTCGCGCGGTGTGGCGGTGAGCCCCACGAGCAGCGCGTCGAAGTAGCGGAAGATGGCGCCGTACTTCTGGTACACCGAGCGGTGCGCCTCGTCGATGATCACGAGGTCGAAGTGGCCCACGCCGAATCGCGCCTCGCCGCCGTCCCTGGTGTCGCCGATGAGGCCCATCATGGTGGGGTAGGTGCAGGCGTACACCCGGCCCTGTGCGTCCTTCTCGGTGACCAGGTTCACCGGGCTCGCCTCGGGCAGGTGCTGCTTGAAGGCGCTCACGGCCTGGTTCACCAGAGAGACGCGGTCGGCCAGGAACAGGGCGCGCTTCACCCAGCCCGCGCGCTGCAGCACGTCCACCAGGGCGATGGCGGTGCGCGTCTTGCCGGTGCCGGTGGCCATTACCAGCAACGCCCGGCGGTGCTTCTGCGCGAACTGCTCGCTGAGGCTGCCAATGGCACGCTTCTGGTAGTAGCGGCCGGCGATCTCGTCGTTCACGAGCGAGACGTCGAGCGGCTGGCGCAGGGTGCGCCGGCGTACGAGGGTCTCCAGCTCGTCCTGCGTGTAGAAGCCGGCCACCTCGCGCGGCGGGTAGAGCGCGTCGTCCCAGATCCACGTGGTGTAGCCGTTGCTGTAGAAGATCACCGGCCGCTGGCCACACGTCCGCTCGAGGCAGTCGGCGTAGAGCTTCGCCTGCTGCTGGCCCTGGCGCGGGTCCACCAGCGTCTTCTTGGCTTCCACCACGCCGAGCGGCTTGCCGTCGCGCCCCCAGAGCACGTAGTCGGCAAAGCCCTTGCCCTTGGCGTTGGGCATGCCCACTACCGGGAATTCCCGGTCGCGCTCGTGGTCGAGCGGCCAGCCCGCGCGGTGGAGCGACACGTCGATCAACAGAGCGCGGGTTTTGGCCTCGTTCCAATCGTGCGTGTCGGGCACGGCGTCGTTCTCGGCTTTGAAGGCGGCGAGCTGCTCGCGTAGCGCTTCCAGCTCCTCCTCGGCCTCCTGCCGCGCCTCCTCGGCCGCGTCCCGTGCCGCTTCGAGGGCACGCAGCTCGGAAAGGCTCGCGGGCGATGTGGTGGGCTGCCCCTTCGGTACGAGCGACGGGTCGAAGGTCTTGCCCTTGAGCTGCTCGGCCCCCTTGCGCAGGTACGTGCGCCCCGCCCAGTACATGACGTGGAAGAGCTCCTGCAGCACACCCATCGCCGTTTCGGGCGTGGGCGCCTTCTTGCCGTGCACGGCGACGTTGCCCGCCTTGCGCACGTACTCGGCCTTCTGCCACACCACCTCGGGAACCAGCTCGAGGAACGCGGGCTGGTTCATGTAGCCGTCGAGGTTGGTGACCTTGGGCGGGCCGAGGGTCTTTTCCACCTTGTACACGCGCTTCACCAACCCCTCGAGCGCATGCCGCGCATGGAAGCACGACGCGCGCGGGTCGCCGTAGACGTGCCGCTCGGCAAAGCTCGCACTCTCCGCCGCGTGCGCGAACTCCTGGGCGAGGAAGGCGAAGTTGGCGGAGATGTCCATGCGTGCGAGCTACGGGCTGCCTCTAAAGTTCGCCTCGGAAAGCACGGGACTGGAGAGAGGCAAAGAGGTTGTCGAGTTCACCGAGATGAAGCTCTTGAGTGGCTTTCAGCCGTGCCACGTGTCCGGCGAATTCGCCAAAAAGGCGTTGCGCCTCAAGTGGAGGCAACGGCACTGGCAGCCTCCTAAGTTTCACCCCCGTTAGGTGAGCAATAGTCGCTGAGGTGGCAAAGTCGCGAAACCCGCCGTTCATAGCCATGAACCACAGGTAGTGCAGGATGTACTCGGGCACCGCCCTATGCGTATCCAGCCGGACCCTGTGAAGCGCCTTCTGAAAGTAGACGTCCTCCACTTCCTCACGCCATATGGCCGCTCTGCCAACCTCGCCACCTTCGCAAATGAGAACGTCGCCACGCCTCAGGGCGAACTCCTTGCGATCAGCCTCGTCGAAGTCCATCTGCCGCAGGTCACTGAAGTCAAAACTGCCCCAGCGAACGTTGACGTTCGCGAGGTAGGGGAATTGGCTGTCGCCTGTTTGCTTTCCCTTGTCCAACATCTTGCCAAGGCGGCTGGTACCGATGTCTTCGAACCTAGACACGGACCAGCTCATGGGATTGGTGACGGGGTCGCCGAACATGTCGAGGAAGGTGGCCTGCAGCAGGGTGTCGAGCTGGGCGAGGGACGCGCGGCGCTTGGCCCGCAAGGCGTCCGCCGCATCCAGGATCGCCGCGATCCGCTTCTGCTCGGGAAGCGGTGGGAGGGGGATCTCGAAGTTCTTGATCTTGGATAGCGTGAGCCGCTTGATCGCGGCACCACCCATGCGGCGGAGATGCTTCCACTTGGCTGTTGGAGAATTCAGCCAGTGCGCCAGGAAGCGTGGGTCAAGTCGATCTGAGTCGGGCCTTAGGAGAGCCACACTCGACAGCATGCTGAATGGAAAGTCGTATTCGTTGATAGCGGCGACTCCAGTGGTCGCCCCATCCTTGATGTACAGAACGTCTCCAGGCCTTGGATCGCAGCGTGAGTAGATCTCCCCGTGGCTCTCTTCCGAAACGAACCATGGATCATCGAAGAACTTCACACCGTCTTCCTTGATGTGCTTCGCAGTCACGTACGGGACGCCCTTCTCAACGATCGGAGGCGAATGGTGCGTCCCATCGGTGATCTTGGAGCAAGCGTCCGCCAAGGTGGCTGTCACGAAGCTCATGCCAAGAGCTTCCGCAGATCTTCACGCCCTTTCGCGATCTCCTCCTCCAATCCCGCCAACCTCTCCAAGATCACCTTTGGCGGGTCGTACTCGACCGGCTCGTACTCGATCTCCTTGTAGCGGTTGATCGACAGGTCGTGGTCGTTCTCCGCAATCTCGGCCTTCGGCACGAGGAAGCTCTGCGCCGTACGCGCGCGCTCCGTTTCTCCCTCGCGCTGCTGCCAGCGCGCCAGGATGTCGGGAAGGTTGTTCTTCGCGTGCTCCTCTTCGGAGAGCTCAGTCTCCGGCCGCGGGCCGAGCTGCGCGCGTGGCAAGAGCTCGGTGCGCTTGTCGTCGAGCGAGTAGCCGTCGGCCTGCATGTCGTAGAACCAGACGCTGTCGGTGCCGCCGGAGTTGGTCTTGGTGAAGAAGAGAATGGCGGTGGAGACGCCCGCGTAGGGCTTGAATACGCCCGAGGGCATGGAGACCACAGCGTCGAGCTTCTGCTCTTCCACCAGCTCCTTGCGCAGCGCCTTGTGGGCCTTGCTCGAGCCGAAGAGCACGCCGTCGGGCACGATGATGGCCGCACGGCCGCCGACCTGCAGAAGGCGCAGGAAGAGCGCGAGGAAGAGCAGCTCGGTCTTCTTCGTCTTCACCACCTGTAGCAGGTCTTTCGCCACACTCTCGTAGTCGAGGCTGCCCTTGAACGGTGGGTTGGCGAGGATGAGCGAGTACCTGCCCTCCTCGAGGTTCTCCGCTTCGGCGAGGGAGTCGCGGTAGCGGATGTCCGGGTTCTCCACGCCGTGCAGCAGCATGTTCATGCTGCCGATCCGCAGCATGGTGTTGTCGAAGTCGTAGCCGTGGAAGGTCTCGTCGTTGAAGCGCCGCCGCGACGCTTCGCTCTTGTAGATGGCGTCGCGATGGTGCTCGTCGAGATACTCCGAGGCTGCCACGAGGAAGCCTGCGGTGCCGCAGGCCGGGTCGCAGATCACGTCGCGCGGTGTGGGCGCCATCATCTCCACCATGAGCTGGATGATGTGGCGCGGCGTGCGGAACTGGCCGTTCTTGCCGGCGGTGGCGATCTTGCCGAGCATGTACTCGTAGAGATCGCCTTTGGCGTCGCGGTCGCTCATGTCGATGTCGCTGAGCTGATCGACGACGTTGGCCAGCACGCGGGCCGTGGGCATCATGAAGAGCGCGTCTTTCATGTGGTGCGTGTAGGTGCTGGCTTCCTCACCCTCCTCGCCGCGGCTCCGGCCGAGGGCTTTGATGAACGGGAACACCTCGTCGCGCACGGTCTCGAACATCTGCTCAGGATCGATGTCCTTGAAGCGTGACCAGCGCAGGTCCTGGGCTGAGAACCCGGTCTCCGTGGCCGGGTTGGGGCCGTCCGGGAAGATCGGGTCTTCGATGGGCTTGCCCGTGCGGTTGGCCTTCGCCTCGCGCCGTGTGTGCACCTCGTCGAGCCGCTTGATGAACAGCAGGTAGGTGAGCTGCTCGATGACCGAGAGCGGGTTGGAGATGCCACCGGACCACATGGTGTCCCAGATGCGGTCGACCTTGGACCTGATCTCGCCGTTGATCATGCTCCCACTCTCCCTCGTCCTCTGATGTTCTACGAGCCTTTTGCGCGCTTGCGGGAATCGCGTGCGCGCATCCTGCCAGAGTGGCCGCGATCCACGGAGCGAAGACCAGGGGGAAGAGGTCCTGTGGGCTTTGCCGTTTGGGCCGGCGGCGAACTTTGATGTGCTGCCAGTTTGTCTACTTCCGGTAGACAAACTTGATGCCTGGTCGAAGCGAAGCGGGAATCTGCTTCGAAATGATAAAATTTGGTCTACTGTGGGTAGACAAAAAGAGCGACGATTAAAGTCTCTCCTCCGTGAAGTTCCCGTAGGCCACCTCGTGGACACTCCCTCCCTGGAGCGCCTGGGGATCACGCGCCAGCTGGTCCACAAGTACGTGGAGAGCGGCTGGCTGGAGCCCGTCGTGCGCGGTCTGTATCGGCGGCCCGGCTCGCCTGGGGCCTTCGACGACTGGCGGGTGGTGGTGCGCTCCGCGCAGAGCGTCATGCAGTACGACTCGACGGTGGGTGGCCGGACGGCGCTCGAGGAGCAGAACTTCGCTCACTACGTGGCCTTCCGCGAGCGGGGAAAGGTCCACCTCTACGGTGACGGCCACCCAACCTGGCTGAAGCGGCTCCCGGGCGACAACGTTTACGAACTTCATCGGACGAAGCTCTTCGAGCCGGCGACGGAGGAACTCACCAGCGTTCAGGCGCCGGGTGGGCTGCTGCGCTGCTCGGCTCCCGAGCGCGCGATCTTCGAGCTGTTGGACGAGCTGCCCCGGCCGGAGAGCTTCCATCTTGCAGACACCTTCTTCGAAGCACTCGTTTCGCTACGACCGAGCGTTCTGACTCGGCTGTTAGACCGCTGTACGAGCGTGAAGGTCAAGCGGCTGTTCTTCGTCTTCGCAGACCGTCACCAGCATGCGTGGCGGCAGCATCTCTCCGCCGCCGACTTCGACCTCGGTTCCGGCGCACGATCGCTCGTGAAGGGCGGCGCCTTCAGTGCGAAGTACGAGATCACCGTGCCGAAGGAGCTGCTCCAGAAGAGCCCCGGAGTGTCGCCTGACGATGCGTGAAACGTACTTCCAGCAGGTGCGGCTTCTCATCGAGGTGCTGCCGCTGATTGCGAGGGAGGCAGACTTTGCCCTCAAGGGCGGAACCGCCATCAACCTCTTCGTGCGAGATCTGCCGAGACTGTCTGTAGACATCGACCTCACCTATCTGCCGATCGCAGATCGGGAGGAACCTCTCGCAGCGATCGGCGAGACGGTCCGGAAGTTGGCGGAGACACGAGTGCTTGGCATTCGGGGCACCGCGCAAAGTGGCGGGGGCGGTGCAGCGACCCGAGCCCTCCTTCAGCGAGGCTCAACGAGGGACCCGCGGCCCGCTTCCTGAAGTCGCTTTCGGCGGGAGAGCCCGACTTCGGAGAGCTTGGCCTCGCCCACGCACGTGATCTGCCCGCGGTTCGGTGGAAGGTGCAGAACCTCCGACAGCTCGAGCGGACCGACCCGGAGAAGCACCGGCGACAGCGGGACGCACTGAACAAGCTCTTGTCCTAGCCGGGCCAGGCCAGGCTGGATCCTTCTCCGAAGTCGGGCACGGCGTCGAGCGCTCGCCTTCGAGCGCTTCTCCTCGCTCGAGGAAGCTTCTGGAGCTACTCGCCCTCTCTCTCCTTCAGCCGCACCGCCCACAGGCCGGAGCTGAAGTCGGAGAAGAAGATCGTGCCCTTGTGCGGTTGGGCGCCCCACACCTGCGGCGCGTTGGGGATGAAGCCCTCCGGGTCGAACGGCAGGAAGTGCGCGATCTCACGACCCTGGCGGTAGAGGTCACCCATGAGCTCGCCCGAGACGTCGACCACGCGCAGGCCGCCGTTGTAGAAGCCGACGTACATCACGTCGTCTTCGATCCAGATGTTGTGGCTGCCGGCCTCGGGCACCTCGTAGCGTGCCACCAGCTTCGGGTCGCTGCCGTCTCCCCACTCGAGCACGTGGATCCAGCCGCGCCAGCGGGGCGGCTCCTTGTCGTAGCCGGGAGTGCCGCTGCCGGTCTCGGACTTCGGGCTGAAGCTGCCCGTGCGTGCGGCCTCGTCGCCCGCGAAGATGTAGAACTTGCCGGTGGATTCGCTCGTGTAGGGGTACACCGCGTGGTTCCAGCCTGTCGGGAACGGGAAGCTACCGATCATGCGCGGCTCGCTCGGCGAGCCACCCCGGTCGCCGCCACCGACGTCGACGACCACCACTCCGTCGTTCCAGTTCGCCGAGTACGCGATGCCCTCGTGCACCACCACGTCGTGGATCGAGCGATCCGGGTTGTCGAGCTCGAAGCGCCCCACGCGGCGGGGCTGCTTCGGATCTTCGAGGCTGATCACGTCGTAGCGCTGGCCGGCCGACAGCGCATACAGGTGATCTTCGTAGATGTAGGTGTTGTGTACCCCGCCGAGCAGCTGGTCGTCGAACCCGGACAGAACGCGCACGCCCACCTGCGGCTCGGAGACGTCGAGGATGACGACGCCGTTGCGTCGGTTCGACGCCCCTTCGCGACTGAGCACGGCGATGCGGCCGTCGGCCGAGACCTTGACGTCGTTCACCGTGCGTGCGTCGACGCGCACGACGTCGATGAGCTCGAGGCTCTCCGGGCGCGTCACGTCCCAGATGTAGGCATGGCCGCCCGCCGAGTGCGTGCCCGTGATCGCGTAGTCGCGGCCGTCCGTGCCCTCCCACACCCAGAGGTCCGAGGTGGCCCGATCGGGAACGCGGCCGTGACCCACCAGCTCGATGTCGCGGCGGGCCCCGCGCGCCACGACGCTGAGATGCTGGGTCACCACGTGGGCGCCCGTGGTCGCGACGATGGTGTACTCGCCCGGCACGTCGGCCACGAATCGGCCGTCGTTGTCGAGGAGCCCCGAGCTCGGACCCCCGCTCGCGAGAGGGTCGGTGCGTGCCTGGAAGCTGTAGACCACCGGGATCCCTTCGAGGTCGCGGCCCTCTGCGTCCTGCGCCGAGGCTTCGAAGCGCACGACGTCGCCAGCGCGCACGCGACCCTCCGGAGAATGCGGGGACGAGGAGGTGAGGGCCAGCCGGGCCGTCGGGTTGGGCAACGAGTCGATCTCGAGCGAGATCTCCGCGTCTTCCGCGCGGGCCGTGACCTTCGCTCGACCGGTGCCTCGCAGGTGCATCGTGCCGGTGGCGTCGACCGTGGCCACCGCCTCGTCGCTGCTGTGCCATGTGACCGGCACGTCGATGCGACGCCGGCCGGTGGTGTCGAAGGTTCGCGGCGCGAGGGTGAGCATCGTCCCTGCATAGGTCTGGTCCGGAAGTCCGCCGATCTCGATGCGCTCGATCGGTGGCGCCAGCACCTCGAGCGACACGGTCTTCTGCACGAACGAGTCGCCCTCGAGCCGCTGCGCATCCGGATCCGTGGGAACGCGCACCATGATCTCGTAGGAGCCGGGGCGGCTGGCGGTCACCGTGGCGGAGCGGTGAAACTCCTGCTCGAAGTCGGTCTGTACCTTGAACAGATTGAACCCCCACGTGCGCTCCGTGAGGTTCCAGTACTGGCCGTAGAGCGGTAGGAAGAGCACCTGGACGTCGTCGATCTCCTGGCCCTCCGCGTCGAGCACGGTGGCGTGCAGCTCCGCCGTCTCTCCGATGCGCAGTACCAGCTCCTGCGGCTCGACCTGCAGGGTGGCGGGCTCCGGCGCGTCGGCCGTTGCCCCGTCGTCCGCGGAGTGTCCGGCGCTGGCGTCCGGCAGGAGAAGGGATGCGAGAAGAATCCCGAAGATCAGGTGTCTCATGGCGCCTCCGTTTGGGCTTGGCGAGCTCCTCATGTTGCCTTGCTGCAAGGGAGTCTAAGGGCATACGACTGATATCCTGACGGGTATGCCTGCACGATCGATCGGAAGCGGAAACGTCTCGTTTGGCCTCGTCTCGATTCCGGTGAAGCTGTATTCGACGTCGGAGCACTCGTCGTCGATCCGCTTCAACATGCTCGACGGCGAAGACAACTCGCGCGTGAAGCAGCAGTACATCAACGCCACCACAGGGGAGCTGGTGCCGCGCGATCGCATGATCAAGGGGTACGAGTTCGCGAAGGGGCAGTACGTCACCTTCACCGACGAGGAGATCAAGTCGCTCATGGAGAAGGCGTCTCCTGCGATCGAGATCACCGAGTTCGTGCCGCTCTCCGAAGTGGAGCCGATCTACTTCGACAAGACGTACTTCCTCGGCCCCGAGACGGGCGGCGAGCGGGCGTACCGTCTGCTCAACGAGGCGATGAAGGTCACGGGCTACTCCGCGCTCGCCAAGTACGCGGCGCGCGGCAAGCAGTACCTGGTGATGCTGCGGCCGTTCGAGAACGGTCTGCTCATGCAGCAGCTGCACTATTCGAACGAGATCAAGGCCTTCGACGAGGTGCCTCTCGGCGACGAGACGGAGCTCAAGGACGGTGAGCTCGACCTCGCCATCCAGCTGATCGAGCAGATCGCCTCGGAGGATTTCAAGCCGGAGCAGTATTCCGACGACGTGCGCGAGCGCATCTGGGCGACGATCCAGCAACGGGTCGAAGGTCAGGAGGTCGCGGAAGTCGAGGAAGAGGCGCCGAAGGCGCAGATCATCGATCTCATGGAGGCGCTCAAGGCGAGTCTGGGCGACGCCCCCGAGGAGGATGCCAGCAGCAAGCGCAAGCCGGCCAAACGCTCCCCGCGGGCCAAGAAGAAGACCACGAAGAGGCGCAAGGCCGCCTCGAAGTAGACCCCTGCGAGCCCACTGAACCAGATGGCGGTCACGGCGATCGGCTATTCCGCGAGCGAAATCTCGAAGCTCCTCGGGATCAGCGCGGCGCGCATCCAGGCCCTCGTCGAGGACGGGTTGCTGGAGCCCACGCAGTACGAGGACGGCGCGTCGCGCTTCGGCTTCCAGGACCTGGTGCTGCTCCGCGCGGCCAAAGGTCTGTTCGACGCCGACGTTCCTCCGCGAAGGGTGCGGTCGGCGCTGCGCAAGCTGCGCGAGCAGCTGCCCAGCGGGAGGCCGGTCACGGGAGTGCGCATCACCGCCGTCGGAAGTGACGTGGTCGTGCGTGACGACGAAGCCGTCTGGAACCCGGAATCTGGGCAGGCTCTCTTCGACTTCACGGTCGCAGACCTGGCCGAACAGACCGCCCCCTTGACGCGCAAGGTCGCTGAGAAGGCCGAAGCCGAGGCAGAGGCGGAGGGCCGGACCGCGCAACAATGGTACGAGCTCGGCAACGAGCTCGACGCCGCCGACCCGGTCGCCGCGCGCCGCGCGTATCAGCGTGCCCTGGAGCTCGACGAGCACCACCTCGATGCCCACCTCGACCTCGGGCGCTCGCTCCACGAGAACGGCGAGCTAAGCGCGGCCCAGAAGCACTATCGCGCGGCCCTCGAGTGTGACCCGGACGACGTGACCGCCACCTTCAATCTGGGCGTCGCCCTCCACGATCTCGGACGTCTGCCCGGGGCCCTCGAGCAGTACGACCGCACGCTGGAGCTCGATCCGCGGCACGCCGACGCACTCTTCAACTCGGCGCAGATCCAGGAGGAGCTCGGCGACAAGGCGGCCGCCGTGCAGCTCCTCAAACGCTACCGCGAGCTCCGTCGCGGGTGAAGCGGATCTCTGCGCAGATTTTGCGGTCCGTCCCTTGCTGAGGTGGGCGACAGGGCGCTAACGTATGGGGTCCGCCCGCCCCGAGTCGTGCATCGATGTCGATGACCCACCGACTCCAGCGGGTGCCACACCAACGACACGAGGAGAATCGCGACATCGCTAGACCACAAGAACGGGAGCCCCGCATCAATCACCGGATCCGGAAGAGCCCCATCCGACTGATCGGAGAAGACGGCAGCCAGCTCGGCGTCGTCCCCATCGAGGAAGCGCGCCAGCGCGCGGAAGATCTCTCACTCGACCTCGTCGAAGTCGGAGCCAACGCAGATCCCCCGGTCGTCAAGATCATGGACTGGGGCAAGGTGAAGTTCGAGCGCGACAAGAAGGCGCGCGAATCGAAGAAGAAAGCGACCGTGATCGAGGTCAAGGAGGTCAAGTACCGACCGACCATCGATCCGCACGACATGGGGATCAAGACCAAGCGTGCCGAGCGTTTTCTCAAAGCCGGGAAGAAGGTGAAGGTCACCATCTTCTTCCGCTATCGCCAGCTTCGGAGACCCGAGCTGGGCGAGCAGATCCTCGACAAGGTGACGGAAGATCTCGCGGAAGTGGGTGACGTCGAGTCGCGCACACGACTCGAGGGTCGGCAGATGACGATGATCATCAATCCGAAGGCTCCCGCCTGAGCCTAGGGGCCTGATGGAAAAGTCTCGCAGGCCTGGCGCAAGGAGTTTCGGTTCGTGGCAAGGCGTTTCTCCGCAAGCGATGCCACTGCCCATCGTTGAGGAGAAACAACGCAGTCCACGGGCCGAAAATCCTTGCGCCCCAAGGGGTTGTGGCCGGCGCGGGCGCATCTGCTACGTTCTTTTCTCTCCGCGATGGCACCGCATCGAGTTCGAGAAAACGCCTTGCATCTACACCCGCGGCGACCACAACCAGGCCCGCGAGACTTTTTCATCAGGCCCCTAGTTCGGGGAGCACGTCGTGCCCCCGTTTTCTGTCCATCCGGTCGCGACGAGCGGCCAACATGCAAGCGCGCCCTTCCGGGCGCGCTTTTGTGTTGGTGCGGTACGCCGCTCAGCTGCGCAGGCGGCGCTCGTGGGCCCGGATGAGCCGCGGGAGGTGGCGGTCGAGCCAGGCTTCGGCTCGTGCGAGCTCCTCGAACCGACGCTCCAGAGCCTGGAACTCGGGGCCGTGGGGGCGGTCGCAGCCTTCGAGACCGAGCAGCGCATGCACCATCTCGTGGTGGATCACGGAGTGCAGCACGTGGTCCGGGACGGTTTCGGAGTCGAGGATGGGGTGAATGCGGATGCGCCTCTCTTCGTAGACGTACGAGCCGAGGAGCACGCTGGTCGAGCGCCGACGCCGGCGCCGGCTGCGGCGCCCGACGCTCCAGCTGATGGCCGCGTCCACCCGGCCGCCGAAGTACTTCGCGTTGAGCTGGTCGAATCTCGGCTGCAGATCGACGACGCGCCCCACCGCGGTCTCGGGTCGGCTCCGACGGGGCTTCGGAGGAAGCTCCAAGGCGTCGAAGAAGGCGCGCACGCGGGTGAGGCTCTCCTGATGTCGCCGGCGCGCACCACGTCCTCGCGCGGTGGAGCAGACCACGACGTCCTGCAGCACCTCCGGAGGCGCGTCGACGAAGCCAGCGTGGATGCGCAGCTCGAGGCGGCCGTCGGGGTGCTTCTTGGAGCTGAAGATCGTCACGCGGTTGTCCGTCAGCGTGAGGCGCTCGAGCGGAGCTTCGAAGTGACGTTCGAGCCGCCGCTTGAAGCGGGCCCGGTCCTCCCGCCCGACCCCGCGCGGGGTCCGGCGCGGCATGGGTGGCGCGTCCAGGGCCGTGGTGGTGGCTGCTCGCGCGGGCGGCTCCTCCGTCAGCACGGCCAGGGGATCTGGTGCTGCCGCCACGACGGGCGCGGGGTCTGCTGAACGGCGTCGCTGCCCGGGGTCGAGGGCGTGGGCGACTGGCGCCAGCGGGAGGGCGAGCTGTCGGGCCATGTCCGCCCAGTCTAAGGGCTCAGCTCGAGGGCGCGCCTATTCCGCGCGCAGCGCCTGCAGCGGGTCGGTGCCGCCGACGCGTCGCGCCGGAACGGCGCTCGCCAGGAGGCCAACCGTGAACAGCACGAGCGTGGCGCCGAGCAGTGTCTTCGGGTCGAGGGCGGGCACGCCGTAGAGCTGCGACTCCACGGCGCCGGCACCGAGCGCGATCACGGGCACGGCGAGCCCCACACCGAGCCCGGCGAGGAGCGTGGCCTCCCGCAGGACGAGGCGTGCCGCGGCCCACGAGCTCGAGCCGAGCGCGATGCGGATGCCGATCTCCTTGGTGCGCTGCTCGGCAGAGAACGACAGCACTCCGTAGATGCCGATCAAGGCCAGGATCGTCGCCAGGGCGGCAAACGCGGAGCCCAGTGCGGCCAGCATGCGCTCGCCCGCGAGCAACCGGTCGAGCTGGTCGTCGATGGTGCGCAGCGAGAGCAGGGTCATTCCGGGGCGGACCTCGGCCAGGCGACTGCGCAGCGCCTGCATCGCGGCGTCGCTGGACGTCCTCGAGCGCACGTAGAAGGTGGCCTGCTGGAAGGGCCGCTCCCACAGAGAGAAGTACACCTGCGCCTCGGGCTCGCGCAGCCCGTAGTCGCGGAAGTCGGAGACCACGCCGACGATCTCGATGGAAACGTCCGCGTCGCGGCGGTTGCCGAAGCCCAGCCGCGCGCCGATCGGCGAGCCGCCGGGGACGTACCGACGCACGAACTCCTCGTTCACGATGGCCGAGCGGAGGTTCCAGGTGTCCTGGGAGTCGCGCGCGTCGAAGTTGCGCCCCTGCACGACGCGGGCGCCGAGCGTGTCGAAGAACCCTGGCGACACGGCGTTCATCGGCAGGCTTTCGTCGGTGACCACGCGCGTTCCCGCCTGCACGGTCACCGGGTTGTTCCAGCCTCCGCCGCGCAGCATCTCGGCCCAGGCCGCGCCGGCGCCCTGCACGTCGGGGAGTGCGGTGATCTCGCGCAACACCTCCTCCATGAGGGGGCGGACCTGCTCCGGCGCGACGCCGTCGAACGTCGGCGCGAGGCGGAACATCAGCAGGTTGGCGGTCGGGTAGCCGGGGCCCTGGGCGCGGAGCGTGTCGAGGCTCTGGGAAAAGAGCCCGGCGCAGAGCAGGAGCACCAGTGCCAGGCAAAATTGCGCGACCACGAGGCCCCGCCGGAGACCAAGGGCTGCAGAGCTCCCGCTGCGGCCGCGCTTGAGAACGTCCATCGGCGCGGCGTTGGCGGCAAAAAGTGCAGGGGCCATTCCCACCAGGATGGTGGTCGCTGCGCCGAGTCCGAGGGCGATGAGAAGTGCCTGTCGGTCGAGGCCCGCGTGCAGCCCGAGCGTGGCGGAGTCGGCTCCGAGGTAGCTCAGGACCAGATTGCCGACCCAGGGCGAGGCCAGGAGGCCCAGGCCACAGCCGAGCACCGAGAGCACGAGGCTTTCGGTGAAGCTCTGAACCAGCAGCCGCCGCCTCGGCGCGCCGAGTGCGACCTGCAGGGTGCTCGCGGCCCGCGCGCGGAGGGTCCGCGCGAGCGAGAGGTTGGCCACGTTGAGGCAGGCGAGAAGGAAGATGAGGAAGGTCGTGACCGTGAGGATCCAGAGCGGGCGCTCCACCTGCCGTTTGAGGAAAGACTGTCCGTCTCCGCCAGGGACGAGCCGGAGGCGTGAGGCGAAGTAGGCCTCCTCCTGCTGCGGCGTGAGCTCGGGCCAGCGTTCGCGACGCGTGTCCTCCTGGAGATAGGCGTCGAATGCCGGCTGGAGGCGCGCGCTGGCTCCTTGGGCGTCGAGGCCCTGCTGCAGGCGACCGAAGACGTGGGCGAAGCGCGTGCGATGGCTCTCGAGGCCGTCCCAGGCCGGGGTGACCTGGGGCTTCATCAGCATCGGAATCCAGAGAGCGGCCGGCGTTCCCCGGTCGGTGCCCGCAAATCCGCGCGGCGCGACCCCGGCGACCTCCATCGGAAAGCCGTTCACCGTGACCTTCCGGCCGAGAACGTCTTCGGACTCCGCGAACGCCGTGCTCCAGAGATCGAACGAGAGCACCACCTGGGGATGGGCGAGCCGCGTCCGGTCGTCGGCGGGGCCGAGGAGCCGCCCGAGCGCTGGCTGCAGACCCAGCGTGTCGAAGTAGCTTCCCGTCGCGAGCTCCGCACTCACGGGCCGCGACACGGCGTCCCAGCCCAGGTGGACCTCGAACGAGCTGCGGGCGAAAAGGCTCTCGAAGACGTCGCGACGCTGCTCCAGCTCGCGGAACAGGGGGATCGGGATGAGGCTGCCGAAACCGACGTTGCCGGCGCCCTGGCCGATGAACTGGCCGTCCCACTCGACCTGGTGCAGTGAGCGCGGATCTTCGATCGGAAGTGAGCGCAGCAGCGCCTGGTCGGCGATGGAGAAGATCGACGTGTTGAAAGAGATCGCCAGCGCGAGAGAGACGACGATGAGAGCCGTGGCGATGGGTGTGCTGCGCAACTGCCGCGCTGCCAGGCGCAGGTCTCTCACGAGGTGGTCGAGCCACATGAACCGGTTGCCCTCGTAGAAGCTCTCGGTGGTGCGGGTCATGTTGCCGAAGCGGCGCCGCGCCTCCGCGCGGGCCGCGGCGGGTGAGAGCCCTTCATCGATCAGCTGCTCCTCCTCGAGCGCGAGGTGCGCTTCGATCTCGGCGCGGAAGTCGGCGTCGGTGCGCGGCGTGCGTTTCACGGCGCCTCCGCCTGGGGCGCGAGGCCAAGCACCCGGGCCATCGCCTCCACGAGGCGGCACCACTGGTCGGTCTCCTGTGCGAGCGCCTGCTTGCCCCGGGGCGTCAGCGAATAGAAGCGGGCGCGCCGGTTGCTGGCGCTTTTGCCCCACTCGGCAGTGATCGCCCCGCCCCGCTCCAGGCGCTGGAGCGCAGGGTAGAGCGAACCGTGGTCGATCAGCAGGACGTCTCCCGACTCGCGCTGGATGCTGCGCGCGATCCCCTGCCCGTGCTCCGCTCCGAAGACCAGGGTCCGGAGGATCAGCAGGTCGAGTGTGCCCTGGAGGAGTGCGATGCGTTCGGGTGCGGAGGGATCGGCGGTCATGGGAGTCCTCTGGATCGAGCTCATCGGGCGGTCGAGCTCTTGGGTAGAATGTCTACCCATACGAGGGTCCGGTCGCAGGGTTGCGCGATCGACGCGCCCGAAGTGGTGTGATCCTTGTGGAGCAGAGCACTCGGCTGCTAGCTTCTGCGCCACGCACCCCCAACCTTCGATGACGGCTGTCCGTCGCTGCTCTGCAACGTGGACGAGCCAGGGAGTCCCATGGCCCGCGAGCTCTTTCTCTTCGTGATCCTCCTTCTGCTCTGCGGCCTCATGGGCGCGCTCTTCTTCTTCGTGGAGCCGCCACCCATGGCCACGGGGTTGCAGCACCCCGAGTTCACGACCATGCAGGTGGGCGGCGACCCCGCACGGCACGACACCACCCTCATGCTGGGATGGCTGTTCGCCGTGCTCCAGGTGCTGTTCTTCGCCGGTCTGCTCGCCCTGGCCATCGGCCGACGTCTGCGCACGCCCGACGGCAAACCGAACGGCTGGGGGGCGTTGGCCTTCGGCACCGGCGCCCTGCTCGCCGCGTTCGCGGCCATGGTCACCACCTACATCCGATTCATGGAGACGGGCGCCGACTCCCGCCTCTTCCTCTCCTTTCCGGTGCCGACCGCCTGGATGCTCTACGCGGTGTGGACTGCGCCTCTGATCTTCATCGTTCTCTTCGTCGTGAAGTTCGACTCCTGGATTCTCACGCCCGAGGACCGGCAGCGCTTCGATGAGCTCGTTGCCAACGCGAAGAGCGAGGGTTAGGCCATGGAGGAGTACCGCAACGCGATCATCCTCGGCTGCGTCGTCCTCTACCTCGTGATGTGCATCGGCGTCGGACTGTGGGCCCTGCGCAGAACCAAGTCGGCACACGACTTCTTCATGGCCGGCCGTGACCTGGGCATCGTGGTGACGGGCCTCGCGGTCTTCTCCAGCACGCTCTCGGGCTTCGGCTTCGTGGGGGGCCCGGGGCTGGTGTACCGCATGGGCATGAGCTCGCTGTGGATGGTGGTGTGCGCCACGATGGGGTTCGTGCTCGCCTTCTACCTGCTCGGCAAGCGTCTCCGCCTGTTCGCAGAGCTGCGTGAGTCGATCTCGCTGCCCGACGCGGTCGCCGCCCGGTACAACTCGGAGAGCGCACGTTTCATGTGTGCTCTCGCCATCCTGCTCGGCGTGATGGGTTACCTCGCCACGCAGATCCTGGCGATGGCGACCGTTCTGCAGGACATCCTCGGCACCACCATCGGGCCCGTCAGCATCGAGGCTTGTGTCGCCTTCTCGTGTGCGGTGCTGGTCTTCTACTGCGTGACCGGCGGCATCATCGCCTCGGTCTACACCGACCTCGTGCAGGGGTTCGTGATGATGATTGCCGCGGTGCTCGTGCTGCTCACCGCGATGGCGGCCGTCGAGGGGGGCTTCGCCGGCATGTCGGAGGCGTTGCTGGCCGACGACCCCGAGTCGATCGGCCCCTGGGGCTCGATCGGCATGATCGGAGCCCTGAGCTGGTACTTCCTCTTTGCCCTCGGGCTGTCGGGGCAGCCGCACATCATCACCAAGATGATGATGAACCGGCGGGTGGAAGACACGCGGAGCATCCTGCCGATCTCCGTGGCTGCCTACGCGGTGTCGGCGATGTTGTGGATCAGCATCGGCCTCGTCATGCGCACCCTCGTCGTGCAGGGGACGTCGCCGGAGCTGTCGTCCTCGGACGCGGCCGCGCCGCAGTTCCTCCAGGGTTACGCCCACCCGCTGCTCGCCGGCATCGTCTTCGCCGGCCTCTTCGCGGCCATCATGTCCACGGCCGACGGCTTCCTGAACATCGGCGCGGCCGCCGTCGTGCACGACATCCCGCGGGCCTTCCGCGGCCGCTCGCTCGAGAACGAGCTGTTCTGGGCGCGTGTCGGCACGGTCGTGATCGCGGTGATCGCGGCCGTCTTCGCGATCTACTCGGTGCGCGCCGGAGACGAGCTGGTCGCCATTCTCGGGGCGTTCGGCTGGGGCACCTTCGCCGCGGCCCTGGTGCCGGCGGTTGCGATCGGCTTCAACTGGAAGCGTGCGACGGCGCTCGCCTGCAACGTCGCCATCGCGGCGAGCCTCCTCATCAACTTCACCGTCAAGGTCGGCGGCTTTGCGGTGCCGTTCAGCGTGGACGTGGGCGCCGTTTCACTGATCGTCTCGTTGACGCTCTTCTTCGGCATCTCCCTTGCCAGCAAGCCTCCCGAGATCGACGAGGACATCGAGGCCGTGATGGACCTCTAGGTCGTGCTGGTAGCACGACCCAGAGGTCCCGATTCGATGCTCCAGCCGCTTGCGCGGCTTCCGCGCAGCAGCCTTCGGCTGCGCTTGGCCGGAAGGTGTGGCTGACTGCCCTCCCCGAGGTCCTCATCCCATGCTCCAGCCGCTCGCGCGGCTTGCGCGCAGCTCGCCTTCGGCTCGCGCTTGCCCGGAGGCCGCGCGGGGCTAGTGCGATCGGAGGTATGGGGCGAGGAATCGCAGGACTTCCGTTTCGAGTACGCCTGTCGTCACCGGGATGCCGGCCTGTTCGAGCATGCGGAGGCCGGCGCCCTGGTTCCTGGGGTGGGGATCCAGTGTGCCCACGACGACGCAGCCCACGGGCGGATTCGGGCGGCACGCGAGGAGGGCGTTTCGCGACGCCTCGAGTGCGCGACGCATCAGCGCTTCCAGCAGATCCGGTCCGCGCCCGGCGCGCTCATGCCTCGCCGCCGCTCATCTCCCGGTAGAGGAAAGCGCGCGCTTTGCGCCAGTCGCGCTTTGCGGTCTTCTCCGAGACCTCGAGCGTCTGGGCCGCCTGCTCGACCGTGAGCCCGCCGAAGAAGCGGAGCTCCACCAGGCGATGGAGCCGCTCGCTCCGCTGCGCGAGCGTCTGCAGCGCGGCGTCGAGCTCGAGAACGCCAACCGACGCCTCGTCGGCGGGAAGACCGCGCTCGGTGAACGTCACGCGACAGGCGTCTCCGCCGCGCTTCTGGGCGGCCCGGCGCCGCGCGTGGTCCACCAGGATGTGGCGCATGGCGACGGCGGCGAGGCAGAGGAAGTGATTGCGGTCCTGCCAGTCGATCTCCGTGCGGTCGACCAACTTGATGTACGCCTCGTGCACCAGCGCCGTCGTGTCGAGGGTGTGTCCCGGAGCCTGCCCCCGAAGTTGGCGCCGTGCGAGGAGGCGCAGCCGGTCGTAGATCTGCGGCAGGAGCTCGTCCACGGCGCCGCTGTCGCCGCGCCTTGCCGCCGAGAACAGCTCGGTCAGCTTCGGGCCAGGGGTCGGATCTTGACGTGCGCTCATGGTCGTCTCCGGCGGAAAGAGTCGGGGGCCGGCCGCCGGAACGATGTTCCCACGGCCGGCCACGTGTCCTCTGGTTTCAGTTGCCGATGCGCTGGACCTCGATGCGCGCGAGCGCGTTCGTGCCGTCTCCCAGCGGCAGATCGTTCGGCCACATCGTGACCTGGACCACGGTGCCGCGAGCGAAGGTGGCCGGGAAGCCGGCCGTGTTGCTCTCCGCGCCGCGAACCTCGAGCGTGAAGTCGACGGTGCACTGGCTGATCTGCTCGAAGCCGGGGCCCGCCCAGGCGGCGGGGAGCGTGTCCGCGTTGCGCCTCTCCTGCGTCATGCACGAGGTGTACACGTCGTCCGCGTTGACGCTGAAGAGCATGCCCGATCCGGGATCGGCAGTCGCGTCGCCTTGCGTATGAAAGAGCACACCTTCGAGGTGCACGCGGTAGACGCCGTTGCGCCGGAGCGCGATCCCGTCCTCCGTGGCGACCACGCCGTTCCCCCGCGGCTGGGTGTAGATCGCGCCGTTGTTCCAGCCTGTGACGGGCTGGAATGGGTCGCTGGTCGGCGGTCCGACGAAGTTCGAGATGGCGAGCGCGCTGGGACCCCGCGAGACGGCGCTCCGGGCCTCCAGGAGGTCGGTGGGCTCGGAGGCCAAGGCCAGGGTGGTGGGAGCGAGAACGAGGGCTGCGATGCAGACGGTCTGTGTGAGCGTGCGGCGGAAGGTCGGATCGAACATGTCGGGTCTCCGGTTGGGGTCCCGGGGTCGGTGTCGGAGTGCCGAGGCGTTTCGGCAGGCCGCGGGAGCGGCAATCTCTCGTCTCCTCCCCCTCCGACTCAGGAAACGCAGGCCGCGCGCAAAAGGGGGACAACGATCTTTCGAGACCGTGACGTCGGGTCCGGAGCTGCGCTCCGGAGCGGAGACGTGTCCTGCGCGAAGGACGCGCGGGCCAGCTCAGTCGTTGGTCTCGGCCACGTCGCCGCGGGGCGCCCAGCCGCGAAACGCACCGATCTCGGTTCTGAAGCCCGTGTCTTCGGTCTCGTCCGCGACCACGCGGTAGTTCGTCAGGGCCTTCAGCTGCGCCAGGAGCTCGTCCCGCGGCTGCAGGTGCTGCGGCGGACCGGCCGGCGCGCTCCAGATCCGCACCTCCTGGCTCGCCCCGCTCAGCAGGCGCCCGTCCGCGAGGAACTCGAGGCTGATGACGTTGCCTCGATGCCCGAGAAGCAGATACGGCTCGCTCCCGTCCACCGGGCCCATGCGCACGGTGCCGTTGACGTGCCCGGTCGCGAGCCAGTCTTTGATGGGGTGGAACGCCACGGCGTTCGCGTCGTCGTCGAAGGCTTCGAGAACGCGCTTCTCTCCCGTCTCGAGGTCGTAGAGCGTGACACGGTCCCCGGCCCGATTGCCTGCGGCGATGCCGATCGCCGCCAGGAGTGTCTGCGCCTGGTTGAGGGCGAGGTACGTGGCGGGCTCGGTGTCGATCACCTCGAACGTCTCGGTCTCCAGGTCCCAGAGTCGGATCCCGCTGCGCCCCGACGTGAACAGGTGGTCGTCGTCGGGGAAGAGGAGGTCGACGACCCACTCGCCGTCTCCCGCGGAGAGCGTCTGCGACTCCCGCGTCGCGAGATCCCAGAGGACGACGTGGGCCTCGTCGCTCCTCATCTGGCCGCCGGAAGCCGCGACGCGGGTGCCGTCGGGGCTGAAGATCGCGGTCCACGCCTGCCCTTCGAAGCCCTGGAAAAGCTCTCGTTCGCCCGTCTCGAGATCGACGACCAGCGCGCCGTGGTACGCACCGACCAGCTTCTTCCCCTCCGGCCCCAGGTCGAGGGTTCGCTCCGTGTAGAACTCCACCCCCCTCGGCATCTCGGGGCTCGAGCGGAGCGGCAGCAGCTCCAGAGCAGGGGTGAGCGCGATCACCCACTCGCCCTCGGGGTGGGCCGTGAGTGCCCAGACGTCCGCCCCGATGGGAAACTCCATCGACACGGGACGGTTGCGGTCGAGCTGCCAGACGGCGCCCGACGAGTTGCCGGAGCTGGCGAGGGTGCGTCCGCTGGGATGGAACGACAGGTTCCAGATGATCTCCTGCTCGGGGAGCTGCAGCTTTACGGGGCGGCTGTTCTCGGGCGACTCGAGGTCCATCAGGCACGTCGTGCCCTGGTCGTCCCCGGCAGCAAACCAGACCCCGTGCGGGCCGAAGGCGGCGATGGGGGCCTGGAAGTCGCAGGAGAAGGCGCGCACGGGTGCCTCCTGATTCGGTGCGGCACGCCAGATCTCGATCTCCCGGATGTCCAGAACTGCAAGGAGCTCGTCGTCGGGGCTGAACATCGCGCGGGGGATATACGCACCCTCGCCTCGCCCTTCGCCCCAGTTCGCGGAGACGATCGTGCGCTCTCCGGTCTCGAAGTGGACGATGTCGAGTGTGTCGCCCGTGACGTGCGCGAAACGGTCGCCGCGGCTGTCGATCCCGGCACGCGCGGTCCGCAGGGCTTCACCGGCGAACGGCAGCGTGAAGTCGGACGGTCCCTCCCAACGGCCTTCGCCGCGGCGGGAGCGAAAGGCGCGAAAGGCCTCGGCCGTTGGATCGAACGCCAGGGCGAGCAGGGTGTCCGTGCGCGGCGCGTAGTGCACGCGGCCCGTGCGCTCGGGCAGCACGATCTCCTCGGTCATCTCGCCCGTTGCGGTGGAAAAGACCTTCACCTTGGAGGGTTCGCCGACGTGCGCGAGGACTTCGCTGGAGTCGCGGGAGAACCAGGTCTTCCAGACGACCTCCCCCTCGTTCAGAACGGCGATCTGCTCGCCGCGCTCGCCGAGGAGCTCGAGGCGTGCCAGTCCTGCGCCGAAGTCCACGCGGTTGATCGCGAGGAACCGGCCGTCGGGGCTGAACGATCCGGCGTTGGTCGGCATGGTCCAGACCGACTCGGCGACCGGGCCGCGCGCGAGCGCCTCGAGCGCAAAAGCTCTCCCCACCGGGTCGTCGGCGGCTTCGATGCTGGCAATCGCGTGCGCCAGAGCGACGGTCGGGTTCTCGTCGATCTCGACGCGGCCCAGTGCCACGAGGCGCGCCGCCTGTTCGCGGCTGCGGGCGCGCTCGCTCTGCTGCCAGAGAAAGCTCATGGCAACTCCGAAACCGACGACAAGGAGGGCGAGGGCTGCCGTGAAGCCGGCGGCCAGCTTGTTGCGCTCCACCAGCTTGCGCAGCTGATACGTGGCGCTGGGTGGCCGGGCCAGGATCGGCAGTCGGTTCTGGAAGCGCTCGACGTCGTCGGCGAACGCGGCCACGCTGGCGTAGCGACGGTCGGGGTCCTTCTCGAGCGCCTTGCCGACGATGGTCTCGAGATCGGGGTCGAGCTTGCGCGTGCCGCGCCAGAACTGGCCGAGCGCGGCCGGCGGCTCGTCGCAGATGGTGCGCACCGCCTCGAACATCGGGCGCTCCGAGAGGTCGTGCGGGCGTCGCGTCGCCAACATCTCGAAGAGCATCACGCCGAGTGCGTAGACGTCGGTGCGCAGGTCGACCTCGTCCGGGTTTCCTCGCGCCTGCTCCGGGCTCATGTACGCCAGCGTCCCTTTGACGCCGGCCTGCGTCATGTACTGGCTACTTTCCGCCTCTTCGGTGATCCGGGACAAGCCGAAGTCGAGGACCTTGATCGACTCGCGGAAGCTGCCGGAGTCGCTCCCGGAGGTTTCGCCGACGGGGTCTGGCACCACCACGTTCGACGGCTTGAGATCGCGGTGGATCACGCCGCGCTGGTGGGCGTAGTGCACAGCGTCGGCGACGCGCCGGAAAAGGGTCAGCCGCCGGTCCACCTCCGCGCCGCTCAACGGGTCGGTAGGGCTGCCGAGATGGGCGTCGAGAGGCACTCCCTGCACGAGCTCCATGGCGAAGAAGTGCTGGCCCTCTTTCGTGCGGCCGGATTCGTAGATCGCCGCGATGCCTGGGTGCTTCAGGCGACCGAGGGTCTCCGCTTCGCGCTTGAACATGCGCACCGCGTTCTCGGTGACATAGCGGCCGCCCTGGATCACCTTGAGAGCGACGTTGCGCTTGGGATTCGTCTGCAGCGCTTCGTAGACGATCCCCATCCCCCCCTCACCGAGCTTGCCCAGGATCTGGTACTCACCAATGAACTCGGGGTGGGCGGCCAGCGTCGAAGCCCCTCCGCCCTCGCGGGCCTGCGTGACGTCAGGGTCGTCGCCTTCCGCGAGAGCTGCGTCCTGCAAAAGCGGCGCGACAAACTGGTCGACATCGCCATCGAGGAAGTCGCCGGCCTCGACGTCGGCGCGTAGGAGGCCCTCGACCTCCACGCGGAGACGGTCATCGCCGGCGCACTCCCGATCGAGGAGTGCGGAGCGCTCGCTCTCAGGGGCGTCCACCACCAGGTCGAAGATCTCCTCTGCGCGTTGCCAGAGGTCGGAGCCGCTCATGTCTGGGCCACGTCCTGCAGCAAGTCACCGCCGAGCTCTCGAAAGAGGAATGCGCGGGCCTTGCGCCATTCGCGATGGACGGTTCGGCGGGAGAGCTCGAGTGCCTCGGCGGTCTCCTCGAACGTGAGTCCGGCGAAGTACCGCAGCTCCACGAGGCGCGCGAGGCGCTCACTCCGGTCTGCGAGTCGATGGAGTGCCTGGTCGAGCGCCAGCACCTCCTCGGCCTGCTGGTGACGTTGGGCCTCCGCCTTGCCTTCGTCGAGTGGGAGATGGTCTTCCGGCCGTCCGCGCTTCTCGGCCTGTCGCCGTCGTGCGTAGTCGACCACGATCTGGCGCATCGCCTTGGCGGCGAGAGCGAAGAAGTGCTGGCGGTCCTGGAGCTCGAGCTCCGCTTTGCCGACGAGCTTGAGATAGGCCTCGTGCACCAGCGCTGTGGTGTTCATCGTGTCGCCCGGTCGCCAGCGGCGCAGCTCCTGCCGCGCCGTGTCCTGGAGCTGCCGGTACACCAGCGGAAACAGCTGCTCCACAGCGTCCTGCTCCCCGTGGCGGGCCTTCTCGAGGACCGCCGACACGTCCAGCTCTTCCACCCAGGCCCCCTCGGCTGTCGCTCGGTTCCGATGTCCGTGCGTGGTGCACAGGGCGCGATTCGGCCCTCGTTTAAGATCTTCTGTCACAGTTTAGCGAACGCCTGCGTTGGGACTAGGACGAAAGGGGGCCTCCTATGTGCCACGAGAACAGACCTGCCCGTTCACCGCTCCTCAGCTCGAGTCGCTGGTTCAGCGACGACTCCTTCCGGGGCCCCGAGACGAGGCTGGCACGTCGTTTCGGGCGAGGCTCGGACCGTCTTCGGCAGATCTTGGGCCTCGGTCTTGCGTGTGTTCTTCTCGCGCTCTGCCCGACCGCGGTCTTTGCGCAGGGTGAGCAGACCGGCCAGATCGTCGGCAGGGTGACCGCGCCGGACGGCTCCCCCGCTGCGGGCGCACGCGTGGTTGCTCTGGCGGAGGAGACCGCGGTCGAGCGCGCCGTGTCTACAGCAGCCAATGGTGACTTCTCCGTGCGCGCGCTGCCGATCGGCGACTACGACGTGACCATCGAAGCGCCGGGCCTGCAGACCTTCTCGCGGCGCGTCCGCGTTCGCCTCGGTCTCGCAGAGGTGCTCGAAGTACAGCTCGATCTCGAGGCGGTGGAAGAGACGCTGACCGTCGACGCGACGCCGACTCCGGTTTCGAACGGAGAGGTGAGCGCGACTCTCGGTGAACGTGTCATCGACGAGCTGCCGGTGGATCGCGACCCCACGGCGATCGCTCGGCTCGCGCCCGGGGTCACGGACTCCGTGTTCAACGGCACCGTCTCGATGAGCGGCGGCATCGGCTACGACAACCTGGTGATGGTCGACGGCGTGGACATAGGGTTTTCGTTCTTCGGCAACGCCCACGGTCCACTCGACCCGGTGGTGGGCCTCTACATCGAGGAGGCCGTCGCCGAGACGCAGACCCTGACCGCCGGAATCCCAGCGAGCTACGGCCGGTTCTCCGGCGGCGTCATCAACGCCGTCACGAAGAGCGGCACGAACGAGCTCAAGGGCTCGGCCCGCGTCGATCTGAGAAACCCGAGCTGGCGCGAAGAGACGCCCTTCGAGGAGGACGCAGGGATCCGGCGCGAGAGTCGGACGAACGAAGTGCTGAGCGGCACGGTGGGCGGCAAGATCGTGGAGGATCGTCTGTGGTTCTTCGGTGCCGTGGCAACCAGCGATCGCTCCGAGCCCACCACCCTCGGCCTCACGCGGACGTCGATCGACGACCAGCTCGACAACGAGCGCTTCGACGTGAAGCTGACGGGCAACCTCCAGGATCGGCACAGCCTGGAGCTCACCGTCAAGCGCAACGAGACCGATGTGAACGGCCTCTTTCCCTCTCTCCGGGGCTTCGCCGGGGATCCGGCCGTGGTCGATCGGTACACGCTCGAGCACGAGGCCGATCTCCTGCGGTACTCCGGCGTGCTGGGGCCGAACCTGCTCGTGGAGGGCTTCTACACCGAGCGCTCGTTCGACGCTCCCGGCATCGGAGGCTCCAGTACGGCCATCCGGGACTCGCCGATCTACTGGGACTTCCTCTACAACGCGCCGCCGTTCTCCGAGGCCGACACGAATCTCAAGTTCGATTCGGAGCAGCTGTCGGCTTCCGTGTCGATGTTCCTGGGCTCCGAGCGGGGAGGGAGCCACGATGTCCGCCTGGGCCTCTCGCGTTACACCGAGACGGCGTTTGGTGGGAACAGCCAGAGCTCGACCAACGTCGACTTCGAGACGCCGTACCTCGCCGACGCCGACGGACGGGCGGTTCTCGATGCGGACGGGCGTCCACAGCCGCTCTTCATCCCTTTCGGCACCTTCGCGTTCCGCCACCTCGTGGACGTGAACGCATCGCTCGAGCTCGAGACCACCTCGGCTTACCTCCTGGACTCCTGGCGCGTCAGCGACCGCCTCGCGGTGGAGATCGGCGCGCGCTACGAGGAGACCCAGAGCGAGGCCTCGGACGCGGGGCGGGTCAACGAGGCGGACGTCCTGCTGCCGCGCGTAGCCGTGACGTACACACCCGACGACCGAGGGCGTGTCCGGCTGACCGCCGGCTGGGGCGAGTACTCGGGGCGCACGAACCTCGAGCTGTTCAACGAGACGTCGCTGGCGGTCAACCTCGGCTTCCTCGTGGACATCTACGTCGGTCCTCCGGGCGTCGGTCGTGATCACGCTCCGGGCTTCGACCTGGGCAACTACTTCGAGCTCGGCGGCGTCCTGCCGACGGCCAACGTGGCCTACGCGCCGGACATCGAGACGCCTCTCAACACCGAGCTTTTCCTCTCGGCCGGAGTGTCGCTGGGGGAGCGGGGTTATCTGGAGCTCAGCTACGTCGATCGCGATCAGGGCGGAGGCATCGCGCGGGCGCGCGAGATCGGCTTGGGGACGACCACCGTCGAGTTCGCCTCCGGGCCGCGCACGCTCGACAACGTCGAGATTCGCAACTCCGATCGGCTCGACCGGCAATACGAGGCACTCGAGCTCCAGGGGTCGTTCCAGCTGACCTCGCGCTGGACTCTGCGCGGCAACGCCACCTGGCAGATCGAGAACGACGGCAACTACGAAGGCTCGACGCGCTTTCGGCCCACCACCATCTCCGAGGTCGAGAGTCGGAGAGAGCTCCTCACCGAGCGCAACTTCCGTCGAGGCAGGCTCAGCACCGGGAGCGAGCTGGCCGCACGGATCTGGAGCTTCTATCAGTTCGACTTCGGCAAGGCGGGCTCGCTGCAGCTCGGCGGCCTCCTCCGCTACGACGCTGGGCGGCCCTACAGCCTGACGGCCTCCGTGCCGCTGTCGGCGCAGCAGCTGGCGCGTGACCCTGGATACGCCGGGAGACCCGGCTCGCAGGAGATCTTCTTCGGCGACCGTGGAGACGGCGAGTTCGACGACATCACGAGCTTCGATCTCGTGGCCTACTACCGCCTGCCACTCGGGAGTCGGTGGGAGCCTTGGCTGAAGCTCGAGCTGCGCAACGCCTTCGACGCAGACGGGCTCGCCTCCTTCAACACCTTCGTGAGCGCCGACATGCAGGGCCCGACGGACGCCGACGGGCTTCCGGTCGACTTCGTACGGAGTCCTGGGTTTGGTGAGGCGACCACGCCTCTCGACTACCAGACACCACGAGAGGTCCGCGCCACCGTCGGCATCCGATTCTGAACCGGCGTTCGGGGCGAGGCCGTCGCGGGGTCGCCCCGAGCTGGGCTCGGTAACCTCGGACGAACCGATAGGGTCTGGGGAGCATGCGAGGGCAAAAGAGCGGGCTTGCAGTGCGCGCACGGTGCGTTCCGCGGAGACTCCTGAGATCGGCGCGCCTCCCGGAGCTGTTGGCTCTGTTTGTGACGGCTGCGCTGCTCGCGAGCTGCGTACCAACGGGCCCTGCTCCTCTCAACCTGCTCCTCGTCTCGGCCGACTCCCTGCGCTCCGACCGTCTCGCGCTGTACGCAACGGACGGTGTTCCCGTGCCGGCGCTCGAGGATCTGGCGTCTCGCGGTGTGGTGTACCGCAACGCCTTTGCGGTCACGCCCTGGACCGCACCCTCGATGGTGTCGGTCTTCACGGGGCTCTACCCGCCCTCGCACGGCGTCCAGGTGCGCGACGACACGACACCCGTGACCCTTCCGACGCTGCCGCGCATGGCCGAGGCGGCAGGCCTGCGCGTCGGCAACTTCAGCTTCTTTTCGGGCATCTCGTACTTCCGCAATCTCGGCTTCCCGCCGCCGCCGGAAGGCCTGGCGCACGGACGCGAGCCGGAGGTGTTCGCCCGCTGGCTCGACGAGGAGCCGGAGCGCGGGTTCTTCGCCTGGATCCACCTGCTCGAGCCACACCTGCCGTACGGCGCGAGCGGCTACCGCGCGAAAGACCTGCAGATCGAAGGCTCGTCCGGTCTGGAGGCGTCGCAGCTTGGCGCGACGGTTCCGGTGGGGACAGCGGAGTTCGAGGCGGGCGATCGCGCCAAGCTGCTGGAGCTCTACGATCAGGACGTCGCGCGGTTCGACGCGCGCCTCGCCGAGCTCGTGGACGTGCTCGCGGCGCGCGAGCTTCTGGACAGCACCCTGATCGTCGTGGTTGCCGACCACGGGGAAGAGCTCCTCGAGGACGGTTGGGTCGGACATGCCTCCACCGCGGCCGAAGCCAAGCTCCTCGGGGAGATCGTGCGCATCCCGCTCGTGGTGAGCGGTCCGGGAGTGCGGGACCAGGGCGGCGAGAGCGGCGCCCTCGTCCAGCAGGTCGACGTTCTCGCCGCTGTAGCGTCGGCGTTCGGCTGGCCGACTCCGGACGTGCTCGACGGACGTGGGCTCCCCGGCGTGGGGCGCCCGCGCATCCTGGGTGGGCCTTCACCGCGCGCCCATGTCTTCTTCGACTCTTCGGTCGGCGGCAACCTGACGGCCGACGATCGACGGCTCGATCGGCTCCAGGGTGTGAGCGACGGCCGGTGCCTGTTCTCGGTGGCCAGCTCGCCCGGAGGTGCCGCCGTGGGTGAGATGCTGCAGCTGGGCGACGCCCCCTGCTCCGGCCCCGATCCGTGGGCGGACCTGCTGGCGGAGTGGCAACAGGACCAGGCGGCGCAGCGGCTCGAGGTGCTCCGGCTCGGGGCAGAGGAACCGCCGCCGCCCGATGCGGAGATCGACGGCTACGCGCTGACCGCCGAGGTGATCGGTCCGGCGGTCAGCGCGGCCCTCGACTGGCGCGAGCAGGGTGGGCTGATCGCGCTGCGGTGGCAGGAAGAGGCGCCGGTGTGGGTGCAGTACGACGTGGGTGAAGGCCTGCTCGCGGTGAAGGGAGCCTTCCGGGTCGACCAGCCCCGCGGCATCTCCTTCGGCCCCTTTCCCGAGGGCTTCTGGAACGACCTGGCCGGCTACAGCCCGTTTCGTTTCCGCATTCTCGACGAGGTGGCGCGCACGCGCTCCGAGTGGCGCAGCTTCACCCTCGACCGCGTGGAGAAGGGCACCGGCTGATGGTACGTTGCACGAAACCCCAGGAGGCGACCCCATGATCCGCGGCGTGCACACGATGTTCTACTCGGATGATCCGGACGCGACGCGTGCGTTCGTGCGCGACGTCCTCGGCTTCGACCACTGTGACGTGGGAGACGGCTGGCTCATCTTCCGTTTGCCCGAGGGCGACATGGGCGTGCACCCGGTGGATCCCGAGGGTCGCCACGGAAGCCCCGTCGGGACCCACGACGTGTCGTTCTACTGCGACGACATACACGGCACCGTCTCCGAGCTTCGGGAGAAGGGCGTCGAATTCGACGGCGAGGTCTCGGACCAGGGCTTCGGCTTGGTGACCCACTTCCACATCCCGGGGGGCATTCGCGTGCAGCTGTACGAGCCTCGCTACGAGCGAGACTTCGAGGGCTCCCCTTGAGCGTGGAGGTCCGGTCAGCGATCGCAGCCGACGAGGCGGCGTGCCTCGACCTCGTGCTGCAGCTGAAGAGCATGGGGGAAGAGAACGCCGAGCCCGAGCCGGGGTGGGGCGACATGTACCGCCAGCTCGTCGAGGGGGATCGGGGAGCGATTCACCTCGCCGAGGAAGATGGGCAGATCCTCGGTGCGGTGACCACGTCGTACAACCTGGCGATCCGGTACGGCACCGAGTACTGCCAGCTCGAAGAGCTCATCGTGTCCCAGGCCGCACGCGGCAAGAGCGTGGGGCGTCTCCTCCTCGACGCGGCGATCGATGCGGCCCGCGCGCGCGGCTGCACCGAGATGGGGCTCTACCTCCTCTCCCACACCGAGCACAACCGGCCCTTTTACGAGAAGTTCGGCTTCGAGGTCATCGGAACCGAGATGCGCATGCCGCTGCCGTAGCGCCCGCGCCCCGACCAGGAGAACCCATGAAGAACCTCTACCTCGTTCTCGCGATCGCCGGGGCGGTCATCCCCTACGTCTTCTTCGTGAAGCACTTCCAGGCGGCCGGAGTCGATCTCGGCGGGTTCGTGAGCGCCCTCTTCGTGAACGGCGCGGCGGGCGGCTTCACCGCCGACCTGCTCATCACCTCGGCGGTCTTCTGGATCTGGATGGCGCAGCAGCGATCTCGCGGGAAAGGCCCGGCGCCGTGGATCTTCGTGCTGGTCAACCTCTCGATCGGGCTGTCGTGCGCCCTGCCTGCGTATCTCTACTGGCGTGAGCGCAACGCCTGACGTGCGACGCGCGGCCCTCGTTCTCGCCCTGACCGTGCTGTGCGGCGGCGGACCCGCTGCGGCGGCTCCTCCGGAGCGTGGCTTCGACGTGGAGGCCTATCGCTTCGGGATCGAGGTGAGCGACACGGACGACGTCGTGCGCGGCTCGGCGGAGCTGGACATCTCTCTCGACGGCGTGTCGAGGCAGATCGTGCTCGACCTCGAGGCGCCTCGCGCCGACGGGCTGGGCATGCGGGTGTGGTCGGCGGAGCTCGTCGCAGTGGGGCGCGAGGGCCTGCCCCTCGAGGTCGAGCAGGACGGATCGCAGCTCACTCTCACGGCATCGGCGCCGGTCGAAGGGCGCGTCACCCTCCGGATCGGCTACTCGGGGAAACCAGCCGACGGGTTCCTCATCGGAACAAATCGGCACGGCGATCGCACCTTCTTCGCCGACCACTGGCCCAATCGGGCTCAGCAGTGGCTCCCCGTGGTTGATCACCCGTCCGACAAGGCCTTCTGCGCG
This sequence comes from Candidatus Multivoraceae bacterium, assembly GCA_965223385.1. Classification (GTDB taxonomy): domain Bacteria; phylum Acidobacteriota; class Thermoanaerobaculia; order Multivoradales; family Multivoraceae; genus JBCCLJ01. The sequence continues at coordinate 1,609,862 of CBDCWR010000007.1, forward strand.
TTCGACGTGACGGCTCCGAGCCACTACCAGGTGGTCGGGTGTGGTGCACTCCGCGAGGAGACCGACCTTGGGGACGGACGCCGGCGGACCGTGTGGGCGTCGAAGGCACCGATGGCGACCAAGGTCATGGCCGTCGGGATCGCACGTTTCGCCGTCGAGACCGCGGGTGTCGTGGATGGAGTCCCCGTCCAGAGCTGGGTCTTCCCCCAGCAGCGCGCCGAGGGCTTCCGTGACTTCGCTCGCGCCGTGCCGGTGCTTCACTTCTTCAGTGACCGCCTCGGCCCGTTCCCCTACGCCAAGTTGGCGAACGTCCAGTCGAAGACCCGATGGGGAGGGCTCGAGAACGCGTCGAACGTCTTCTACAACGAGAGCGCGGTGAAGGGAGACCTCTCGAATGAGGGGCTGGTGGCGCACGAGATCGCGCATCAGTGGTTCGGCGACGCGGTCTCCGAGATCGATTGGCAGCACGTCTGGCTCTCCGAGGGCTTCGCGACCTATCTGACACAGGTCTACCTGGAGTTCACCTACGGGCGCGACAGGCTGGTCGAAGGGATGCAGCGAGCTCGCGACAGGGTGCTCCGCTTCACCTCCGAGCGGCCGGACGCGCGCATCATCGATCCGCGGATCGAAGACCCGAGCGAGCAGCTGAGTGCCGCGACGTACCAGAAGGGAGCCTGGGTCCTGCACATGCTGCGCGACCGCATCGGTGACGCGGCTTTCTTCGGCGCGCTGCAGGACTTCTACCGTCGGTATCGCGACGGCAATGCGCGCACCGAGGACTTTCGCCGGCTCGTCGAAGAGCGCTCGGGCAAGGACCTGACGGCGTTCTTCGAGGTGTGGCTACGACAGCCCGGACACCCGCGGCTTCGTGTCGACGTCGAAGGTGTGGATGCGGGCAGGAAGCAGCTGGTCGTCCGCCAGCTCCAGGAGCGCTCGTTCGAAGGTGAGCTCGAGATCGAGACCTCGAACGGCGACGAGATCACGCTCCACACCGTGCCGCTCGCCGAGCGCGAGGTGAAGATCCTCCTCCCGCGCGCCGCCAGCGGGGCGGATTCAGCGACCGAGGTCGTCCTGGATCCGCGGACGGTGCTTCTCTTCGAGCGCGTGGAGCGCTGAGCTCGTCTCTTTGGCTGTGACGGGCTCCGCGCAGGCTGCCCCCCACAGGGCGGCCAGGCCGAGGGGCAGCAGAACGAGTCGCCTGGCCTCGGTGCGACGCCCGCGACGTCGCACCAGGAGGGGAGCGCCGGCGACGGCGACCAGGATCGCGAGGCTGATGCCCTGTGCGAGGGTGAACGGACCGAAGTAGCGATCGTCCTTCGCGCGGAGGAGCTCGACGAGGAAGCGCTCCACGGCCAGGCTGGCCGCGCAGAAGAGGGCCGTCGTGCCAACGGGGAGACGCGCTCCCTGGTGGCCGCCCGCGGTCCGGCGCAGGAGGCGCAGTGCCAGCACCCAGATCAGGAGCGCCGCCGCCGTTTCGTAGAGCTGTGTCGGGTGTACGGCGAGGAGCTCGTGATCGGGGACGCCGCTCGGCACGGCGACTCCGAAGGCTTCGCGCAGGTTCCCCGCGGTGGACGGGGGCAGTCCGACCGGGAAGGCAACACCCCAGGGCAGTTCGGTCGGCTTGCCGTAGTCGTCTCCGACCAGGAAGCAGCCGACCCTTCCGATGCCGTAGCCGAGGGCCAGCGACACGCCCAGCGCGTCCGCGGTGGCCCGAAGAGGCAGTCGGCGCCGGTGGATGACCACGGCCAGGGCCACGCAGGCTCCCAGGAAGCCGCCGTACCAGACCAGGCCACCCAGGCTCAAAAGGAGCGACGCATCCCCGTGGAGTGCGGCGTAGTAGAGCTTGGCTCCGAGCAACCCCGCGCCGACCGCCGTCAGCGTGAGCACCTCCGCGTCGGCCTCGTCGCCCGCACCCAGCTGGCGCATGGCCCGTGCGAGCTGCCGGCCGGCGACGAGGAAGGCGATCGCGACCAGGAGGCCGTAGGGCGTGACGACCAGTGGGCCGACGGAGACGATCTCCTCAATCATCTTCCGGGCCGGCGATCTGGTCGTAGTAGTCGATGATGTGCCGGACGTAGGCCCGCTTCTCCTTGTAGCTGCCCGGGAAGAAGGAGCGCTTGAAGCCGTAGATCATCATGTTGCGCAGGTCCGAGGCGGTGATGTCGAAGGCTTCGCACACCTTGACCACCTCCTCGGTCACCGAGGTCCGGGAGACGAGGCGGTTGTCGGTGCAGAGTGCCACCGAGAGACGGTCGCGGATCATGCGTCCCAGGGGGTGGTCCTCGACCCCCTTCAGATGCGGCATGGTCTGGAGGTTCGACGTGACACACACCTCGAGCGTGATGCGGCGGTCCGAAATGAACTCGACGAGCTGCTTCACGTAGCGCTCGGGGTCGCTGGCGTCGACGCCTTGGGTCTCGTAGATGCGCGTGCCGTGGCCAATGCGATCGGCGTAGAGGAGCGTGATCGCCTGGAAGATGCTCTCCGGCCCGTAGGCCTCGCCGGCGTGGACGGTCTTCTTGAGGAACTTCCGGTGGGCGTACTGGTACGCCTCGAAGTGGTCCTGCGCGGGGTTGCCGGCCTCGGCTCCGGCGAGATCGAAGCCCACGATCGGCAGCCCGAGCCGGTCCCGCGCGTCGACCACGGAGCGGGCGAGCGACAGGGAGGCCACGCCGTGCACCTGCGGTTGGGGCCACTTGTCGAGTACCGCGATCAGGTCGGCGTGATAGGGGCTGAACGCGGCGGTGAACATGCGCATCGCCGACGTGATGATGCCGTAGCGAAAGGGCGGCTCGCCCCCGGTCTTCACCTCCTCGGTGGCTTCGTGCTCCTTCTGCACGCGCTCGAGGCCGCGGTTGACGGCAGTGAGCACCTCGGCGATGTCGAGGTGGTCGTGGACATGCAGCTGCGGCGCGAAGCGCACCTCGATGTAGCGCACACCTTCGGCCAGGCTGTCCTGACCGAGCTCGTAGGCGACGCGCTCCAGCGATTCGGGGTCGCGCATCACCGCACACGTGTAGGCGAACCCGTGCAGGTAGTCGGGGAGATCCTTGTAGCGTTCCTTGAAGACGGTCTCCAGAAGTCCCTCTTCGCTGTACGAGGGGAGCTCGACGCCCTGACTCTGAGCGAGCTCGATGAGCGTGGAGATTCGGAGCGAGCCGTCCAGGTGGACGTGGAGGTCGGTCTTGGGAAGGCGAGCGATCAGCTCGGGAGAGTACTGATGCGGCGGCATGGCCCAGACTATCGCTGATCCTGCGAAATGGGAGCCCGCCAGGAGGGCTCGTTCAGGGCTCGAGACGGAGCGTGAAGCGGACCCGGTGAAGGCCCGGAGGTGCCGTGGCGGCGCCGCTCGGACCGAGCTCTTCGGGCGTGTGGAACTTCGTTCCGATGGCGGGAATGTGGGAGAGCACGACCACCCCTTCCGTGGTCGGTGCGCGCGCTTTCATGGCGTCGTCGGGCATCTCGGCGCGGCCCAGGCCGAGGTACGTCTCGGCGTCGGGAAGGCCGATCCTCAGATGCCCACCTTGAAGCGCGATGCGAGCCGACGCGGCGGGGCCGAAGAAGCCACCGCGGCTCTGCGCGTCGCGCGCGTGATGCCAGACGCCCCATTCCGGCCCCCGGCGTCGGTTGCGCCACACCGGCCACGGACCTTGCCCCTCCCACACGGCGTCGGCCGGCTCCGAGGAGGGGTCGAGGAGCCGCACGCCGACGAGCTCGGTGGGTACGCCTGTGTGGACCAGCAGCTGGGCGTGAAGTGCGTCCCCGCGCAGCGTCCAGGTCGCCGCGTGCAGGGGGCCCTCGAAGCCGAACCGGACCCGCGCGCTCTGGGCACTGGCCTCGATCTCGGATCCGAGCAGGCGCGCCGGGGCACTTCCTGCCGCGAAGAGGGCTGCGGCCCCGACGTCCAGCTCCAGCGTCTGGCCGCCGCGCTCCAGGCGGACCAGAGCGCCGGTGCTGGCGGAGAAGACGGCCTTCGTGGTGCCGCGCGCGAGCACGATCTCGTGGCCCGTCTGCTCGGCGCTCGGTGCGCCGTCGGGATCGGCCGGATCGCGGGGCTCGGCGAGGCGCGCTGGGGTGTCGCGGAGGGTCGCGAGGTGTTGTCGACGGGCACGTTTCGGCGCAAAGCTCCGCTCTCCGAGGGCGCGTCCGCTCGCGTCCCTCACGCGCAGGCGCAGGAAGCTGGCGGCCGTGGGGGCCGCCGGCAGCTCGAGGTGTCCGCTTGCACCGGGGTCGAGGGGCGCCATCTCGAGGGCTCCTTCCGTGCGCGCCACTTCGGCGTCGTCTTCAGCCTCGATCCACGCCCACTCGACCGTTGCGCCTCCGAGGCGGGCATGGTGCATCTGGCTCCGCACCCTCACCCGGGCCGCCCGCGGCGTCTCCTGCAGGGCCTCGAACTGCACCGGCGCGAAGAGCGAACGGATCGTGGCCGCGCTGGGCTCCAGCTCCCGGTACGGGCCGACCACGCCGTCGGGCGCGTAGTTGCCAAAGGCGTCGAGGACCCCTTCGTCCGTGCGCAGCACGGCCTCGTCGAGAAGTGCCCAGAGAAACCCGCCGGCGAACCGCGGGGTCGACTCCATGGCGGTCCAGTAGTCCTCGAGGCTCGCACCGCCGCCGCCGTCGTACAGACCGTGCAGGAGCTCCGTGGGCAGGAGCAGGAGGCGCGTCTTCTCGTGGATCTTGCGCTGCAGCTCCCGGTACGACATGTAGTGCTCGGTCTCGAAGCCGCCAAATCGGCCGCGGGGGTGGAGCACGGGCCGGCCCTGGATGTCGTGCCGCCGGAAGAGGGCGTCGAGCGACGTGTTCCAGCCGTCTTCGTTGCCGTTGTTCCAGGCGATGACTGACGGGTGATTCACGTCGCGACGCACCAGCTCGCCCACGAGTGGCGTGCCGGCGCGGGTCGAGTACGCGTCCTGCCAGCCGGGCAGCTCGTCGAGCACGTAGAGGCCCAGCTCGTCGCAGGCGTCGAGGAAGGCCCGGTCCGGCGGGTAGTGGGACGAGCGCACGGCATTGAAGTGGAGCGAGCGCAGGAGGCGGACGTCGTCCCAGTTCTGCTCGTCCGTGAGCGTGCGTCCGGTTTCCGGCCAGAAGGAGTGGCGGTTGATGCCGCGAAGTACCGTGCGCCTGCCGTTGACGAAGAGACCTTCACCCGGCCGCACCTCGACCGTGCGAAAGCCGATGCGCTCCGTCACGCGATGGACGACCTCGCCGTCGCAGAGGAGGTCGACGTGAAGGTCGTACAGCCGGGGCGTCTCTGCGCTCCAGGGCACGACGGCGGGAACGTGGGCCGCGACGTGCGTCGGGCCGACGCCGACCTCTGCGCGTGCAAAGGGAGCGGCGTCCGAGCCGAGAGTCAGCGAGACGCTGCAGCCGGTGGCACCGTCGGTCTCGACTCGTGCACGCAGAGAGCCCTCGTGGCGCGCATCGACGGCCACGTGCCGCAGGCTCTCGGCGGGCCGCGCCTCGATCCACACGGGGCGGAAGATGCCGCCGAACGTCCAGTAGTCCGCGTCGCGTTCGGCGCGGTTGACGCTCGCGTCGGCCGACTCCTCCGAGACCACGACTTCGAGGTGGTTCTTCCCGGGTGAGGCAGCTCCGTCGATGGCAAACGAGAACTGGGTGAAGCCCCCACGGTGCGTTCCGATGTGGGTTCCATTCAGGTGGACCGAGGCGTCGGTCATCACGCCCCCGAACACCAGCCGTAGCCGCCGTGCGGGCGCTTCGAACCATGCTTCGGGAAGGTCGATCTGGGTACGGTACCGACCCGTCTCTGCGGGCTTCTCGTCGGTTCGGCCGTAGGCGTAGCGGCCAAATCCCTCCTGCTCCCACTGGGAGGGTACGGCGATGCGAGCTGCCTCCCCGGCGCGTTGACCGGCGTCGATCTCGAAGTCCCACAGCGTGCGGTCGCCGTGCCCCGACCCCGAGAGGTACAGGATCTCGGTGGTTGGAGGGGCCGCCGACGGTGCGTCTCCCGCGACCTCCTGGCCCGGGAGGCCGGGGCCACCGGGGGCGGCGAGAAGGAGGCCGAGGAGCGCTCCGGCGCCACGTCGAGACCTTCGCGCAGCCGGCGAGGTCGCCCGATCCAGGCTCGACGATGGTGTACGGGGCGGTGAGCTCACCACGCCACCCTACCCGGAGTGAGGGCCCGGGCTGCGCGCGGTCTTCGGCTCTGCGTTGCGGTGACTCCGGCCAGAGCTTTCTGCGCAAGTCGCTGATACCATGGCGGATCGGCGCCTTCGCCTACGGTTCGTCGAGCGGACCAGGCGCCGTGGAGGCGTATCTCACTTTCTCTTTTCTTGCCCTCAGCCGGATGCGGTCGGATCGCAGCCGTGGCCCTGCTCCCTTCAGGTGCGAGCCGCCGCGGCGCTGAGCGTCATCCGCAACGCCCCGAGGCTCGCCCGTGACCATGGCGAGCTGCGGCGGAGGCTGTCTTCGACTTCGATTCCGGGGGAACCACCCATGAGCGAGCAGACCAATCTGGCGCCCTACCTCGACGACTACTTCAAGGTCCGCTTTCCTTTCGACCCGCGGCGGGACGTGGTGTGGAGAGAGGTCTGTCGCTACCTCCAGGCCAAACACTTCCCGAAGGCCGAGAGCATCGTCGACCTGGGTGCCGGCTACTGCAACTTCATCAACAACGTCACGGGCACGAACAAGCATGCGGTCGACGTGGCTCCCATCATCGAGGAGTACGCCGCCGACGACGTCACGACGCACCTCCTGCCCTGCACGGATCTCGGCCACTTCGAGGACGATTCGTTCGACGTCGCCTTCGCGAGCAACCTGTTCGAGCACCTCTCGCTCGACGATCTCACGACGACCCTCCAGGGGCTGTTCCGCATTCTGCGCCCCGGCGGCAAGCTCATCGCGATGCAGCCGAACTTCAAGTACTGCTACAAGACCTACTTCGACGACTACACGCACACGCACGTGTACACGCACCAGTCCCTCCCGGATCTGATGGAGACGGTGGGCTTCACGACAGAGCACGTGGTGCCCAACCTGCTGCCCGTCAACATGAAGTCGACGCTTCGCCTCGGCGTGCCGCGCCTCGACCTCGTCGTGCGCTTCTACCTGCGCTCGCCCATTCGGCCGCTGGCGGCGCAGATGCTGGTGGTGATGAAGAAGCCGAGCGCCTAGGCCGCGTCGTCCGGTCCCAGCCGGTCCCTCAGCTCACGCTTGAGGATCTTGCCGTTGCCGCTCTTGGGCAGGTCGTCGGTGAAGAAGACGTAGGTCGGCACCTTGAACTTCGTGACGAGCTCCGCCGCCTGGGTGCGGATCTCGTCGGCCGTGGCCTCCTGGCCCGGCCGTAGGTGCACGGCGGCACCCACCGTCTCCCCGTAGGTGTCGTCCGGGACGCCGATCACGGCGACCTCGGCAACGGCGGGGTGGTGGTAGATCGCCTCCTCGATCTCTCGCGGCGAGATGTTCTCGCCACCCTTGATCACGAGGTCCTTCTTGCGGTCGGTGATGTACACGAAACCGTCTTCGTCCATGTGGCCGATGTCCCCCGAGTGGAGCCAGCCGCCTTCGAGGGCCTTTTCGGTCGCTTCCGGCTTGTTCCAGTAGCCGAGCATCACGTTGGGCCCCTGGATGCAGATCTCGCCGGACGTGTTGGGCGGTAGCGCCTCGTTCTGGTTGTCGCGGATCGAGATCGTCACCCCGGGGATCGCGCGGCCGACCGAGCCTGGTCGCACGACGTCTTCCGGGTAGTAGCCGGTGGCCGACGGAGCGCACTCGGACATGCCGTAGCCTTCTTTGACCTCGCAGTCGAAGGTCCTTTCGAACTCGAGCCGCACCTCGTTCGCGAGCGCGGCGCCCCCGGAGCCGACCTTGGTCAGGTGCGTCAGGTCGAAACGGTCCCGCTCCGGGAAGTTGAGCATGTAGTTCAGCATGGTCGGGACCACCGAGAACTGCTGCACCTGGTACTTCTCGAGGTTCTCGAACACCTCGTCGAGCTTGAAGAAGGGCATGAGCACCGTGACGCCGCCCATGAGGAGGCCGGCGTTCATCACGATGACGCCGTAGCTGTGCGACAGCGGCAGCACGGCAAGCGACCGCTCCATCGGCTCCGTGTCGGTCGCCATCTCGAGCACCGCGTGCGCGTTGCTGTGGAGGTTGCCGTGGGTGAGCATCACGCCCTTCGGCTGACCTGTCGTGCCGGAGGTGTAGAGCAGCAGTGCGAGATCGTCCTCGGCGCGCCCGGTGAGGAAGTCGTTTGCCATACGGCCCTCGGCCGCCGCGATGTCTTCGCTGATGTCCACCGTGCCAGGGACGTCCGTCGGCCCCAGAACGAGCACCTGGCAGCTCTTGCCTTCGGCTGCCTGCGCAACGAGCGGGGCGAGCTGGGAGCTCGTGAGGATCGTTCCGGCCGCCGAGTCTTCGAGCATGTAGCTGACCTCGGGCACGCCGAGCTGCGGGGTGACCGGGATGATCACGGCCCCGAGCTTCCAGACGGCCTGGAAGGCCGCGAGCACCTCGGGGGAGTTGGGCATCATCACCACGACCTTGTCGTCCGGCCCGACGCCTTTCGACTGCAGCACGTGAGCGAGCGCGGCCGCCGCCTCGAGCCGCTGGACGTTGGTGATCTCCTGCCCCTGGAAGTGCAGAGACGTGTACTCGCCGTACTTTTCGAGGTTGTCGAGGGAAAGCTGACCAACGTTCATGAATGTCCTCCCCGGTCGTCGACGGGTGTCGAGATGGCCGTCTGCGGATCGTCTGCAGGGACGGGTGCGAAGGCGAGCCTACTCGCCCCCTGGAACATTCACGAGATCTTTCTGGCCCCTTGGTGACCCGAATCGCGTGCTTCTGTCGCTATATGTAGAGAGAAGAACTTGTCCTGAGGTGCCCACCGTGAGTCTCGTCCGTGTCCTGATCCTCCTGCTCCTGGCCAGCATGGTCGCCGTGTCCCTTCTGGGGGCGCTTCTGCGTGGGCTCGCCGAGCCCAGCGCGGTCAACGACCGCGGCGAGCAACTGGAGATGCTCGGCCTCGCTGTGACGGGTGCGGGCGGCACCGCCCTGATCCTGGCCCTGCTCTGGCCCTGATCGAAGGCTACGGAGCACTCGCCGGGGCCGCGGTCGCTGCGGGCGGCGCGTCGAGGAGCTGCACCGCGTCGTCCGGATGCGCGCGCCCGCGCGCCCACTTCAAGGGTCGGTCGGGGTAGGCCTGACGGAGGTCCTGGAGCTCGGCTCCGGTCCTCGCCCGCACGAAGATCGGTCGATCAGAGGGCAGGTCGGGGCGGTTGTGCAGCAGGGCCGACTCGATCTCCGACTCGCTGTCGGCCTCGACCAGCACCACGGCGCGCTCGAGGGCGCCGCGGACCTCGAGCCGTCGATAGTCGGCGTGGAGGTCGCGGTACTCCACGTAGCGCGCGACGCTGCGCCAGGGGAGGAACACGAAGAGGGACACGACGACGAGGAGGCCCACGGTGACCGCCATGCGCAGCGGAGTCGAGGCGTCACCAGACATCTTCTGGAGCCTCTTCGAGGCCGTCACGAGACCCTGTGCCGACCAGATCACGAGGGGCAGGAAGGCGAGGAACCAGTAGCGCGCGCCGAAGTCCGGCCCGCCGCTGAACCAGTAGAGGCTGAGGGCCGCGATCAGCAGGGCAGTTGCCGCCGTCAGCCGCCGCTCGAGCGAGGTCCAGCGGGTCCAGCAGAGGTGTGCGAGGAGGGGCACGAGGCCCAGGTAGGCCCAGCCGAGGAGCTCGAAGTGGATGTTGTACAGGTTCTGGTTCGCGTTGAGGACCACCTCGAACAGGTCGTGGCCGCGCCTGTAGTCGAGATTCCCCCAGAGGTTGGGTGGCCCGATGTCGTCGCCGAACCCCATGCGGTTGGCGCCGGGAAACCAGATGCGGTCGATGTAGCGCTGCATGGGATCCGCGAGGGGGGAGCCGATGAGCGCCTGGTTGTACGCGAGCATCGGCAGCGTCGTCGCGACGCAGCTCGTCGCGTAGGGCAGGAGGAGGCGCAGGGTGATGCCGCGCCGGAGCAGGATCCAGATCCCGGCCAGCGTTCCGACCACGAGGCCGTCCACGGGGCGCACCAGCACTCCGAGGCCGAAGCAAGCGCCGGCGGCGAGAGCGGCCAGCCCGGCGCTCCGCTGCACGGCGATGTCGACCAGGAGGAATCCCAGGACGGTCGCGAAGAGAGGCAGCGTGTGCCCCATCAGCGAGGCGGCGAGGAAGAGGTACCAGGGTGAGGTCGCCGTCAGCAGGGCCACCAGGTGTGCGACGCCCCGGTCTCGGGTCAGGCGTAGTGTGAGCGCGTGCAGAGCGAGGACACAGAGCCCGCCCAGAATCGGATTGACCAGCCAGGGGACCCCCAGCAGCACGCCCACGGCCAGCACGGCGGGCCATCCAGGCTTCGTGGTGGCGTACCAGCGCCCCTCGTGCTGGTCGATGAGGTAATACGCGTGTGCGTCGAAGTCGTCGGGCGCCGGAGTGGAGACCTCGCCGAGCGCGAACGTCCGCGCGTGGAACAGATAGGCCGACTCGTCCTGAACGTGGGGGAGGCGCTCGAACACCACCAGCGCGATGGTGGCCGACGCCAGGAGCGCAAACGCAGCGCACACCCTCGGGACCCAGCGGTCCCAGGGGCGCTCGCTGCCGGTCGAGCCGGGCAGGCTCCAGCGTGCGGCCGCCCAGCGGCCCAGCTCCTCGAGTGGGGCCGGCGGGAGGCTGCGTGCGAGCAGCCAGAGGTGCGTCACGTTGAGAGCCAGGAAGCCGAGGCCGGCGCCCAGTTGGGCGAGGTAGGCGGCGATCCAGAACGGTTCAGGGAAGCGCGGGAGGAAGACACTCAGGTGCGCACCGGCCAGAAGGGCGAACAGCGGGACGGCGACGAGCCAGGTGCGCGAGACGAGCCGCTGCGCCGCCTGCAGGAAGTTGCCCCAGGCGGCAGCGACACCCGCGACCACCAGGGCCAGCTGAAGGCCCAGCGAGCCGACGGCGGCGAGCCCGAGGCGAGTCGTGAGATAGGCCGGCCGCATCTCCAGAATCTGCAGCCAGTGGGGCCGCGTGAGCGCGAGCTGGGCCGACATTCCGAGCAGCAGACCGCCGACGAGCAGAGCCGTGCGCCACGCGGCGAAGCGCCGCGTCACGAGCACCGCCGCGGCGGCGAGACTCCATTCGAAGAGCCACCATCCGTCCAAGCTCCGGCCGCCGCCGTCCCGGCCTTCGGTCGGAAAGGAGAAAGATGCGACGAGCCCGACGACGACGAGCAGGGCTGCGGCTGGGACCAGAGCTCGTTTCGGCACCTCGAGAACCCTCTGCAGTGGCTGCCGAAGTGGCTCTTCGCCACCCCTTCATGCGCGCCGAGTAGTGTAAACTACGCAGTCGGGCGATCGCCCGAAACTCCGCCTTTTCTGGCACTTCTCTCGTTCGGAACACCTGGTCTTCGTCGTTGGAGCCAGGGCGGAGTCTGTTCTTTTGCGCGGCCGTCGGGACGCTCGGCGCCGCGGCCCAGCTGAGGGGATGTTGGCATGGCCCAGTCGAAGATCATTCGGGAAGACATCGCGGAAGTCGCTCGCGAGCTCGAGCCCTACTACGCGAAGCTCTCCGGCAAGACGATCCTGATCGCCGGCGGCGCCGGCTTTCTCGGTCGCTACCTCGTTTCGACGCTGATGCACCTCAACGACGAGGGTCTGCTGCCTGCACCCTGTCGCGTCGTCGTGGTCGACAACTTCGTGAGTGGCCTGCACGGTTGGCTCCCCACCGAAGACCCGAACGTCGTGCTGCTGCAGCACGACATCAAAGAGCCCTTCGAGATCGACGAAGACCTCGACTACATCATTCACGCCGCGAGCATCGCGTCGCCGGTCTTCTACAACCGTTTCCGGCTCGAGACGATCGACGTCGGTCTCTTCGGCACGCGGAACCTGCTCGATCTCGCGCGGGAGAAGGAGGTCGACAGCTTCCTCTTCATGAGCTCGAGTGAGATCTACGGCGATCCGGATCCACGCTTCATCCCGACCAGCGAGGACTACCTCGGCAACGTCTCCTGCACGGGGCCACGCGCCTGCTACGACGAGCCGAAGCGCATGGGCGAGACGCTCTGCGTCACGTACTCGGACGTCCACAATCTTCCGGTCAAGATCGTCCGGCCGTTCAACATCTTCGGGCCCGGTATCCGGCTCGACGACGGTCGCGTCATGCCGAACTTCGTGCTGTCGGCGATCACGGGGAAGCGGATGCCGGTGCATGGCGACGGGCGCAAGACGCGCACGTTCTGCTACATCTCGAACGCCACCGTCGGCTTCTTCCAGATCCTCCTGTCACCCCGCAATCGCGAGATCTACAACATCGGCATCGACGATCCGGAGATCCAGATCCGGCACCTCGCGTCGCTCATCCACGGCCTGGTCATGAGCGACTCCGGAGGCATCGATCTCGTGACCGGCCCTTCGGAGGTGTACACGGAGTCGAACCCCAACCGTCGGCGCCCCGATCTGTCGAAGATCCGGGAGCAGATCGGCTACGACCCCAAGATCGACATGGTGACGGGCCTCAAGCGCTTCATCGCCTGGATGCGCGAGGAGCTCGACGCCCAGTACAGCTCGGCGCAGTTCGAGACCCACTGCCGCGTCTGCGGCACTCCGGATCTCGAGCCGTATCTTTCGCTCGGCAAGAGTCCGCTCGCCAACCGCCTGCTCCAGGAGAACGAGCTCGAGGAGGCCGTGGAGGCCTATCCGCTCGAGGTGGCGTACTGCAAGGAGTGCCACAACAGCCAGCTTACGTGCACCGTGGAGCCCGAGGAGATGTTCACGGACTACCCGTACGTGACGTCGACCACGGCCACCTTCCGCAAGCACTTCGGTGACATGGCCGCACACCTCGCGAAGAAGCTCGACCTGCCCGAACGCTCTCTGGTGGTGGACGTCGGCAGCAACGACGGTCTCCTGCTCGGGAAGTTCGCCGATCTCGGCATGAACGTCGTCGGCGTGGAGCCGGCCGGCAACATCGTCAAGATCGCGCGCGAGAACGGGATCGACACGATCCACGGGTTCTTCGACGAAGAGACCGCGGCCGACATCCTCAAGCTCAAGGGCCGCGCCAAGCTGGTCACCGCGAACAACGTCTTCGCGCACACGGCACAGATCGACGGCTTCGTGCGGAGCGTCCTCGACGTCCTGGAAGACGACGGCGTCTTCGTGGTGGAGGCCCAGTACCTCCTCGACACGCTCGACACCATGACGTTCGACAACGTGTACCACGAGCACGTCTCCTACTTCCTGGTCCTGTCGCTGGAGCGCCTCTTCGCCCAGCGCGGCATGCAGCTGTTCGATGTCGAGCACGTCGACACGCACGGCGGCTCGCTCCGCGTGTTCGCGCAGAAGGCGGGGGGCCCCCACCCCGTGTCGGACGCCGTGGGCGAGTTCAAGGAGCGCGAGCGCGCGGCCGGCATGGATCAGCTCGCCACCTACAAGGACTTCGGTCGCAAGGTGCAGGAAGTGCGCGAGAAGGTTCGCGAGTACGTGCAGGACGTGAAGAATCGCGACGAGCGTCTGGTCGGCTACGGCGCACCCGCCAAGGCGACGACGCTGCTCAACTTCTGTGGCCTCAACCACAAGGACCTCGAGTACATCGTCGACGACAACCCCCTCAAGCAGGGGCTGTTCGTTCCCGGGACCGGCATCCCGATCCAGAGCCGCGACGGCCTCGACGCGGCACCGCCGGCGAACGTCCTGGTGCTCGCGTGGAATTTCGCCGACGAGATCATCCGCAACAGTGCCGAGCTCAAGGAGGCCGGTACGCGGTTCATCGTGCCCCTTCCCGAGCCCCGTCTGGTCGACTGAGGCGGGGAGCGACGCCCCGGCGTCACGCCACCGATCGCCTCAGCTGATGGCGGCGAGGCCGTCCGCGAGCGGGCGGAAGCGGAGCCCGGCGCGTTGTGCCCTGGACGTGTCGAGGCGGGCCGAGATGCGTGGCAGGTCGGAGCCTTCGTCCCGTGCGACGGCGCGCAGCAGCGAGGCGTCGAAGCCGAAGGTGCGTACGATCTCCTCCGCCGTGGCATACAGGGAGTCGACGGGGGGCCCTGCGAGGTGCCAGATGCCGCTCTCCCCCTGCCCGATCAGCTCGACGGTCGCGTCGACGAGATCGTCGAGGAAGGTCGGGTTGCCCGGCGTGTCCACCGGCGCCGTGACCTGCTGTCCGCGGCGCAGGCGATCGATGACGATGTCGACGAACTTGCCGTCGCCGCGCTCGCGCCGATACACCCTCGCGGTGCGCAGGACCAGCGGTTCCGCGCAGTGCCGCTGGCACGCTGCCTCCGCCAGCGCCTTGTGACGGCCGTAGGTGGACGGTGGGTCGGGTGCGTCGCTCTCACTCCAGCTCTCCTGGCGATCGCTGAACACAGCGTCGCTCGAGAAGAAGACCAGCCGGCGGTGGCTTCCGCAGGCGCGGGCGACGTTCTCGGCGCCCCGGAGGTTCACGGCCTCCGACTCCGCCGGCTCCGCTTCGCAACGGGCGACGTTCGACAAGGCGGCGCACAAGACGACGGTCTCGGGCCTCGCGCGGTCGAGGAATGCCGCGACGGCGGCACCGTCGCGGACATCGAGTTGCTCGTCGAGCGCGTTCTGGTGCCCTGTTGCTACGACGACGTGGTCGCTCTGAAGCCGGGTCGCCAGTGCGTCACCGACGGTGCCGCTCGCCCCGACGACGGCAACGGTGGGGCGCATGGCCCGACTCAAGCGACGCCCGTGCTGCGGGCGCGCACGCGCTTGTTCTCGTACATCTGCTCGTCCGCCTTGCGCAGGAGGCTCGCGAGGCTCGTCGTGTCGGCGTCGCGCGTGGCGAGCCCGAGGCTCGCTCCCACGCGGATCTGCTCGCCGTTGGCTTCGATCGGCTCCTCGAGCGACGACCGGATGCGCGCCGCCGTGGCGCGGGCGACCTTCCGGCCCGCGCGGAGAGCCACCACGAACTCGTCACCTCCGAGACGCGCGACGACGTCTCCCGTGCGAACACTCGCAAGAAGCCGCTCGGCGGTCACCCGCAGGACCCGATCGCCGACGTCATGTCCGTGGTCGTCGTTGATGCGCTTGAACTGGTCGAGGTCGAGGTAGAGCAGCGACAGTTCGCCGTCCTCCCGCAGGTGCTCTTCCACGCTGCGATCGAAGCCGCGCCGGTTGGCGAGCCCGGTGAGGCTGTCCTTGAAGACGGCGAGCTCGAGGCGGAGCCTCTCCTCGGTGAGTCGCTTCACTGACACGTGCGAAGCGATGCGCGCGATGAGCTCCTCGCCGTGGACCGGCTTGGCGATGTAGTCGTTGGCGCCCGCCTTGAGGCCGAGGACCACGTCGCTGGGTCGATTCCTCGCAGTGAGGAACAGGATGGGGAGCTCGTTCGCGGGGAACCTCTGACGCAGCTGCCGACAGAGGTCGTAGCCGTTCAGCTGGGGAGTCATGACGTCGAGGACGACGAGGTCGGGCTGGTGCGACATCTGGCGGAGGGCCTCGGTGCCTGTGCTCGCGGTGACCACGGCGTAGCCCGCAGTGCGGAGGTGATTCACCAGAACGGTGCGGTGCACGGCGTCGCTGTCGACGATGAGCACCGTCCCCTCGTGACCACTCGTCGAGACCTCCGGGGCGACCTCGGCGCTGTCCGGTGCGACGAGGTCGGGGCGCGGCAGCTCCGGCACCAGCTCCAACCGCGGCGGCTCGTCGAAGGGAGTGCTCGACGTCCGCGGCTCCTCCGCTGCGGGCGTCTCCGGGCCGGCCAGGGGGAGCGAGACGTAGAACGTGGTTCCCTGGCCCGGCCACGTGCGGAAGGTGACGTCGCCGCCGTGGAGACGCGCGAGCTCTCGCGCGATCGCGAGGCCGAGGCCCGGCCCGACCGCCTCGCTGGGCTCGCTGCCGGTCTCGAAGGGCTGGAAGAGACGCTCCTGCGTGCCGGCGTCGAGGCCAAGACCGGTATCGATGACGCGGAGGGTGGCCGTCGTCTGGTCGTGCGATGCGGTCAGCGTGACGCCACCACTCTCCGTCGCCTCGATCGCGTTCGACGCCAGGTTGAGGACGATCTGCTGGAGGCGGTCGGGATCGGCATCGAGGCCCGGGAAGTCGGCCGGAATCAACTGCTGCAGCTGCAGTCGCTTCTCTTCGGCGCGCGGCCCGAGGCGGGCGCAGGCGATCTCGGCGGCCTCGTGGAGAGAGCAGAGCGACCGCTCGAGAGTCAGCTCGCTGGTGCGCATCTGCGAGAAGTCGAGGACGTCGTCGACCATGCGCGACAGACGCTCACCGCTCTCGACGATCATGCCCAACTGGCCCCGGACGCGCCCCGAGAGGCCACCCTCGGCTCCCTGCCGGAGCGAGTCGGCGATGCCGATCATGCCGTAGAGCGGCGCACGGAGCTCGTGCGACGTGTTGGCGAGGAGCTCGTCCTTCAGGCGGTCCAGGCCAAGGAGTCGGTCCGACAGCTCGTGCACCCGCGCATAGGCGGCGGCCACGCTGCGCGCGAGGAGGGCCGCCTGGCAGAGCAGGAAGACGAGGAAGCCGAAGGGAACGAGCCGCGGCATCTGATCGAAGAACGAGGGGGAAAGCGAGGACAGGACGTCGAGAACTCCTGCGCCGACGAACACACACGCGCCAGCGAGGTAGAGGGCTGCTCCCGGCCGTCCGGCGCGCGCGGCTTGACCGACCTTGACCAGCACGTACGGGAGGGTGAGCACGACGAGCACCTGCACGATGCGCAGGGTGACGCCCGACGAGAAGGTCGTGGGGGTCACGTAGAGCGAGCCGACGAGCAGGACCCCCAGTGCTGAAAGCGCCTGCACTCCGCGCCGGGGCACCTCGTGCGGGAAGAGGCTGTGCAGGAAGAGCGCCGACCAGAGGCCGATCAGCGTGAAGAACGAATACTCGAGGATCAGCGCGGCGTGCCAGCCGAGGCCTGGAATCAGGCCTTGCGCCACGTCGTTGTCGACGATGAGCAGGTGCCCCGAGGTGGTCAGGCTCAGCAGCGCAAAGTAGAGCGCGGCGCGGATGTCTCGACGCAGCGCGAAGATGAGCAGGTGGTAGAAGGCCAGGATCAGGAAGGCGCCGACGAAGAAGAGCGCGCGGGCGAGACGCGTGTCGCGGGTGGGCTCGAGCTGGCCTGGGAGACCCAGCTCGATCGGGCGCCTCAGACCGCCGGTCCTGAAGTCGAAGTTCGACACGCGGACCTCGATCTCGAGCACGTCGCCCTGCGGCGTCACGTGGAAGACGCGCTCTGCGCTCCCCGGGGCGGAGGTGGCGTCCGTGAAGCCGAAGGTGCCGACGCCGCCCACGAGCTCACCATCGACCCGGAGCTCGTAGGCGGTCGAGACCGTGGCGAAGCGGAGCGTGAGCGTGGGTTCCGTCTCCGGCGGAAGCAGGACGTCGAGACGGTAGGTCGCGGCTCCGGTGATCCAGTACGCCCCGTCGGGGATCGGCCAGGCGGACGGCACGCGGACGGTCTCCGTCGCCGACGTCCGGCCCTCGGGGTCGTGCCACTCCAGAGCCCACTCCCCGCGCAGCTCCACGGGGCCCTTCTCCGCGAGGCTCCACGCGCGGAGGTCGAGCCTGCCCCCCTGGGCCTGAGGCTGCAGCAGCTCCCCGGAGGAGCTTGCGAGGCATCCGAGGGCGAAGAAGAGCCCGGCGACCCACGCGACAACTGCCGCGTGGCGGCGGGAACCCACTGGGGAGAGAGAGGGCTTCATGGCAGAGGATGCTGCTCTGCGAGCAGCCTCAAGAGACGTGAAATCAGGGGGTTGGGCGCGGCGGGCCCAACGCGCAGGCTATCACGGCGAGGCGGCGGTCAGTCCTGCCGCAGGCTCTCGAGGGGATCGAGAGCCCGCCTCGCGCGCGTCGCCACGACGGAGCGGTCAGAATGTGCCCGCGCCCCGGCGCGCTCAAACATGACCGACACCGAAGAGATCGAAGTTCCCCTCGACGACGGCGCCGATCTCGCGGTGCGCCTGGACGTGGCCGAAGGAGCCCGCACGTGGCTCGTCTTCGCGCACGGATTCGGCTCGACGCAGTACGGCGACAAGATCTCGTCCTTCCGCTCCTGGGCGGCCGAGGCCGGGCTCGGCTTCGCGTCGTTCGACTTCAGGGGCCACGGCGCGTCGGGTGGGTCCCTGCGCGAGATCACGCTGACCCGCAACGTCGAGGACCTGCGCGCCGCGCTCGATGCCCTGGCCCTCCGGCACCCCAGATCGCGCGAGCGCACGGTCCTCGTGGGCTCTTCGATGGGTGCTGCCAGCGCGATGTGGTTCTGCGCCCGCAATCCGCGACGGGTGCAGGCCGCGGTGCACATCGCGCCGGCTCTGTACTTGCAGCAGTCGCTCGAGCGCACCCTCGGAGACGAAGGGGTGCGGAAGTGGTGCAAGGAGGGCTCGTTCCTCCTGGAGGGAGAGCTGGCCGAGACGGAGCTCGACTGGGAGCTCATGGCGGACCTGCGGCGGCATCCGGTCGACGAGCTCGCCGCGCGCTACAGGACGCCGACCCTTCTGCTGGTCGGGCGCCAGGACGAGACCGTGCCGCAGGACCGTCTGCTCGAGTTCGTGGGCTCCTGCGACGCCGAGATCGACGTCGTGACCTACGGTGCCGGCGACCACCGCCTCCTGCAGCAGAAGGATCGTCTCTGGACGGCGCTCCTCGACTTCCTCGCGGCGCGCCGGCTGCTCTAGCGTCTTCGGCCTCGGGGGCTCTTCGGCAGCTCCCTAGAGAACGGCCTCGAGCTTCGTTCGATCGGCCGCCTTGCGGAGCGCGTCTTCGGCCGTGATGCTGCCGTCCTTGACGCGCGCGAGCAGTGCGTCGTCCATGGCCTGCATGCCGAGGCTCTTCCCGCCTTGGATCACCGACGTGATCATCGGCGTGTTGCCCTCGCGGATGATGTTGCCGAGACCCTTGGCTCGCAGCAGGATCTCGTGCACGGCAACGCGACCGGAGCCGTCGGCCCTGGGCAGCAGCAGCTGGGCGACGACGGCGGCGAGCGACTCCGACAGCGAGATGCGCACCTGCGCCTGCTCGTCGGCTGGGAACACGTCGATGAGTCGGTCGACGGTCTTCGAGGCGCTGTTGGTGTGCAGCGTGCCGAACACCAGGGAGCCCATCTCGGCGGCGGTGATGGCGAGCGAGATCGTCTCCAGGTCGCGCAGCTCGCCCACGAGGATGACGTCTGCGTCCTGGCGGATCGCCGCCTTGAGACCGTCGCGGAAGCTGTCGGTGTGCTCTCCGACCTCGCGGTGGGAGATGATGCACTGCTGACCCGTGTGCACGAACTCGACCGGGTCTTCGATCGTGACGATGTGCTTCGTGTGGTTGCGGTTCACCCGGTCGATGATGGCGGCCAGGGTGGTCGACTTGCCGGAGCCGGTCGGACCCGTCACGAGCACGAGCCCGCGCTCCAGATCGGCGAGCTCCGCCACCGCGTCGGGAGCCCCGAGATCCTCGAGCGCAGGGATCTTCTCGGGGATGATGCGGAAGACGGCGCCCGGTCCGCGCTCCTGGCGAAAGTAGTTGGCGCGGAAGCGCGCCACCCCGGGGACGCCGACCGCGAAGTCGAGGTCGCCACACCCCTGAAACTCCTGCCAGCCATCGTCGGTGGCGAGATCCTCCAGGAGATCGGAGAGGTCCGCCGTGCTCAGGACCGGCCGACCGTCCATGGGGACGAGCTGACCGTTCTTGCGGATGCGCGGCTCGAGGCCCGCGGCGAAGTGAAGGTCGGAGCCGCCCTCGGACACCAGTTGCTCGAAATACTCTCGGAGTTTCATCGGTGGCGGTCCGCCTCCTCGGCCGTGATCGTCTTCTCGGCCACCAGCGAGCGCAGCGACGCCTCGAGGAGGACCATGCCCTGGGCCGAGCCGGTCTGCATGATCGACTCGATCTGGAAGGTCTTGTTCTCGCGAATGAGATTGCCGACGGCGCGGTTGGCGACCAGGATCTCCAGAGCGGGGACCTGCCCCGTGCCGTCAGCCTTGGTCACGAGCCGCTGGGAGATGATCGCGCGCAGCGACTCCGACACCATCACGCGGATCTGGTCCTGCTGGTTGGGCGGGAACGCGCCGATGAGCCGGTTGATCGTCTGCGTCGCGGAGCCCGTATGCAGCGTGGCGAACACCAGGTGGCCGGTCTCCGCGGCCGACAACGCAAGGGAGATCGTCTCCAGGTCGCGCAGGTCGCCGAGCGCGATCACGTCGGGGTCTTCGCGCAGCGCGGCGCGCAGGATCTTGGCGAAGCTCTCGCTGTGCTCTCCGACCTGGCGCTGGTTGATCAGGCAGCGATTCGACGGATGGATGATCTCGATCGGATCTTCCCCCGTGATCACGTGCTCGCGCCGCTCTTCGTTGACGAGGTTGATGAGAGCGGCCATGGTCGCGCTCTTGCCGCAGCCGGCCGGCCCGGTGATGAGCACGAGGCCCTGGTGGTAGTTCGTGAACTGCGCGAGCTGCTGCGGCAGGTTGAGCTCCTGGAGCGTCGGCGGCTGCGCCGGGATCACCCGGAGGACGACGTCGGTTCCCTGCTGCTGCTTGTAGGCGTTGAGGCGGAAACGGCCGACTCCCGGCAGGGAATAGGCGCCATCGACCTGGCCGTCACGATCGAGCGCTTCGAGATGCTCGTCGGACAGCAGGCCCTCGAGGTGTGCTCGCACGCGCGCGTCGTCGAGCCGCTCGCTCGCGATCTCACGAATGTTGCCCGCCACCCGAATCCGCGGTGTGGAGCCGGTGTGGAGATGTACGTCGCTCGCGCCTTCCCCCACCGCCAGGCCGAGGATCTCCAGCAGCGATCGCGGTTCTTCGGCGGAGACCGAGGCTGCCGGCGCGACCTCCGGAGCCTCCGGCCCTGGAGCGTCCGGGCCGGGAGCGGGTGGGGGCGACGCCGGCGCGCGGGTCGCAGGGTCGGGCTGTGACGCCTGCTCGAAGTCGATCGTCGGGGTAGCTGCGGGCGTGGCGGAGATCTCGAGCGCGGGAGCCGGCTCGCTCTGCAGCGGTCCGGCGTCGTCGATGGAGCCGAGCAGCTCGCCTCCGGGCTCCGGTGGTGACGCGGCGGCGGCGACCGTGGCGGCGGCGGGTGCAGGGCTTGCTGCGGGCGGCTCGGGTCGGGGAGCGGTCTGCCCGGGAAGGGAGGGCCCCTGGTTCTTGTCGAGGTACTGCTGTTGGATGTCGAGGAGCTGCTTCCGCCGTGCGTCCGTGATCCAGCCCTGGTCGACGAGGATCTGGCCCAGGGGCCGCGTTCCGCCCTCGCGCGACTGGATGCGGGTCGCTTCGCTGAGCTGCTCGTGTGTGATCAGCCGGTAGTGCAGCGCGATGCGCCCGAACAGGCCGTCTGGCGGTAAGTCACTCATCGGCCGAAGGTTAGCGGACCTCGGCGATGAGGCTCAAGCGCTGGGAAGGGTCTCCTGCGCCAGCAGGAGACGCGCTCCGCACCGCCCGGCCTCTTCAATGCGGTCCGCGAGGCGCTCGTCGGCCACGGCGCGGGAGAGGAGGAGGCTGCCGACGCAGAGAGCGATGGTGGCCAGCGCGCGGGGGTCCGGAGAGTCGGGTTGCGCGAGGCCTCTCTCGAACTGGTGCGCTAGCTCCAGGACCGCGTCGCCGTAAGTCGATCTCGCCGTGTCGGTGCTCCGGGCCGCGTCCACCGCCAGGGCCGCGATCGAGCAGCCCCGACCGACGGCGTCGCGGTTCTCCGCGCCGAGGTAGCTGTCGACGACCTCGAGAGCCTGCTGGGTCAGAGTGGCCGGGCTGGTCCCGTCGCGCGCCTCCAGGCGCGCCACGAAGTCGTGCTCGCCGGCGAGGCACTCGGCGAAGAGCTCCTCCTTCGAGCGGAAGTACCCGTAGAAGCCGCCGCGGGTGAGGTCGCAGGCCTCCATGATGGCCTCGATGCCGACGCCGTCGTAGCCGCGGGCGCGGAAGAGGCGCGCCGCCGCCCGCAGGATCTCCTGCCGCTTCTGCTCGCGGTGTTCTTTCGGATAGCGCATGTGCGAACCTCCGCTGCCCACTATTGCATGTCGAGCGACATGTCATTAACATGATGATCATCATGCAATAGGAGAGGTCGATGGCGGACGCGACGATCACGCTGCATCAGTTCCCCATGTCGCACTTCAACGAGAAGGCGCGGTGGGCGCTCGACTGGAAGGGGCTCGCCCACGAGCGCAAGAACTACATGCCGGGGCCGCACGAGAAGCCCATCCGGGCCCTTTCGGGGCAGAGCTCGACTCCCGTTCTGCAGATCGGCGACGATGTCGTCGCGGGCTCCGCGGCGATCGTGGCGACGCTGGAAGACCGCTACCCGGAGCGCCCCCTCCTCCCGGAGGATCCGGAGCTTCGCCGCGAGGCGCTCGACGTCCAGGAGCGGTTCGACGCGGAGGTCGGCCCCGCGGCGCGCGCGGCTCTCTTCTCGGTGATGCTGAACCACCCGGGCTACGTGGCGAAGACCTTCGGTCGCCCGCAGCCGCTCCTCATGCGCACGGTGTATCGGATGGTGCTTCCCTTCGTGCGCGGCAAGGTGGTGCGGGCCTACCGCACCGACGACGCGGCCTACGTCGCAGCGTGCCGCGAGGAGACCGAGCGGGCACTCGACTTCGTCGCCCAGCGCGCCGAGGCTGGCGAGGGGCACATCGTGGGCCGTCAGTTCACGGTGGCGGATCTCACCTGTGCAGCGCTCCTCGCCGTGGTCGCGGCGCCGGACCATCCGGACATGACCCGGCCCAAGCCGGTGCCGCAGCCGGTCGCCGACTTTCTCGGCGGCTTCAGCGAGCACCCCGGAACAGAGTGGGTGCGCGACTGCTACAGCAGATACCGACCCGCCACTAGCGCCCGCTGACGAGCGAGACGACTGCCGCCAAGAGGCCCGCCGCCAGGATGGCGAGCAGGATCTTGACGACGCTCCACGGTCGCTCCCCGTGCACGGCGGCAGTCTCGGCATTCACGACCACCTGGTAGGTCTTCGAACCGTAGCGGTAGGTCAGGAGCCACAGGGGCAGCAGGAGGTGCTTGAACGTGATGGCGTCGTGGCGCGACTCGAGCGAGTGGATCCTCTGACGATCGCCGCCGATCCGCGCCCGGACGTCGGCCTGCAGCGCCGTCTGGATCCGGGCCTCGGCCGCCTCGAAGCCCTCGTGCAGCTCGTTGTCGTAGGTGCGCGCCTGGAGTCCGGCGAGATACTCGGGCTGGAAGGGGACACACCGCTCGAGCGGCCAGGGCTCGAGTTTGCGAAGGAGCGGGATCGGGACGTTGCGCGCAGCCAGCGTGAGGACGTCGTCGAAGAAGCGCTGGAAGCGCCCCGACTTCGGAGTCCAGCGCACCTTCACCTCGGTGCGACGGTTCTTGCCCGACCCGCGCGTGACCGTGTAGGTGTCGCCGCGCTGTCCCGAGTACTGGCAGAAGGTCATGGTGTCGAACGTCCAATAGGGAAGGTAGACCCCCTCGAACCGGCCGAGCTTCGCCTGCTTCTTGAACTTGCCGGGGGCGAACCACAGGCTTCCCATCCAGCGGCCCAGTGCGCTCTTCGCCTGGGTCTTGTCGACGGAGAACGGCAGCACACCGTCCACCGGGATGCGACCCTCGTTCAGGTGCACGTGAGCGCGCTGGATCGGGCTTCCGCAGTACGCACACTCGCTGCTCGTCACGCTGCCCTCGAAGACCACCTCGGCAGAGCAGGAGGAGCACTGCGCCCGGTCGCCCTCGGCCGTGGCGTCGGGCTCCGAGCGACGGAGCAGCTGATGGAGCGTCTCCTGGTAGTCGCGCTCGACGATGTCCCTTTCTTCGAGAGGAATCTCCTTGACGTACCCGCAGAACGGACAGCGCAGGCTGCGCTTGCCGATGAAGTACTCCTGATCGGCACCACAGGAGTCACAGGGAAAGACGTGCGGGTCGTCGTTCCCGTCCGCGGGGACGCGGTCGGTCCAGCCGGGTCGCGGCGAGGTGCTCTCTGGGGCAGCGGGCGGCGTCATGACGGCCTATTCTGCACCGTCTCCGAGCCCGTCGGGCGCCGGCGCAGACGCGCTCCAGGTGCCCGAGCCCGAGGCTCGGCTCCAGCAGGTACCGAGGCCGGCCACCTCGTGGAAGGTCCACGTTCCGCGCGCCCTCTGGGCCGACTCGAAGGTGCCTTCGACCTCGAACGCAATCTCCGGGGCGTTGCCGGCGTCGTCGGACGGATCGGCGCGCGCGCCCACGAAGCCTGCGAGGCTCCGCTCCGTCCACGACCACTGGCCGTGGCGGTTGGTCAGCGCCGGGCTGCCCACGGGATGCTGACCCTGTGATGGAACCGTGGCACCGGGCGAATTGCTGAACAGGTCCACCGTCTCGCCGCGGACGAAGCCGAAGCCGAACTCGAGCTCACCCTCAGGCAGCAGGGTCAGGTAGGACGCGACGTTGCGCTCGCTGAGGATGGCCCGGCGTGTCGCACGTCCCTGTTGACACAGCACGGCGCTGCCACCGGCCTGCACCTCGATCGTGCCGACGAGCTCGTCGAGCCGCCACGCTCCGGGCGCGGCCTCCCGGACGACCACCACCCGCTCCGCGACGTCGGCAGAGCGCCGGCCCGGCCAGAGCCAGATCAAACACGCGATCGCGAGCCCGACGACGAGGGGGGACCCCCAGCGCGCGAGCCGGGACGGGCCGGCTGACAACGGTGGACCTCAGCTCGCGTCGTTCGCGAGCCACGCCTCGATGAGCTGACGCGCAATCGACATCGGGGGCGGGAAGCGAAGCTCGCGACGCGCCTTGAGATCCCAGAGCTCGTCCCTTTGCAGCCAGATCGCCTGCTCGAGCTCGTCGCCGTCGATGATGGGCTCTTCGAAGCGCGCCTCCGCGTGAAAGCCCAGCATGATCGAGCCCGGGAAGGGCCACGGCTGGGAGGAGTGGTACGCCGCGCGTGTGACCGTCACGCGGGTCTCTTCGAAGACCTCCCGCGCCACGGCCTCCTCGAGCGACTCACCCGGCTCGACGAAGCCGGCGAGTGTGGAGAACACGCTGCGCGGCCACGACGCCTGGCGACCGAGGAGGCAACGGTCGGCTCCGTCGTGCACCATCATGATCACGGCCGGATCCGTGCGCGGAAAGTGCTCCGAGCCACACCGCGGGCAGCGGCGCACGTGCCCTCCGGCCTCCACCTCGTTCTCTTCGCCGCAGGCCCCGCAGTAGCGATGCTGGCTGTGCCAGCGCATCATCGCGCGGGCGTACGCCATGAGTGCCGCGTCTTCCTGCTCCACGATCGGGCCCACCTGGCGCAGGTCGGCAAACTCGCTTCCCGGCGCCACGTCGGGGGGTGCCTCGGAGAGGTGCGAGACGTCGAACGCGAAGTGCGGTTTGCCGTCGCGATCGACGCCCAGGAAGACGAGCGTCCTCTCGGTCTCCGCGTCGGCGAGATGGTCGGCGGCCTCGCGGGCGCCGAGGCGCAGCACCTCGTTGGGGCCCTCCGCTCGCACGAGGCTCTGGGATCGCCAGACCACGATGTAGTGCCCCTCGGCGCGCGCCTGCTGGATCCAGGCGTCGTCCTTGCGCACCTGACTGCGCCGATCGAGTGTGCTGCCTGCGAAGACGTGGACGATGCTCACACGTGCTCCTCTCTCGTTCGCCCAAGGTCGGGCCGCAAGTGTGACACGAAGCCGGGGGCTGCCGAAGGAGGCTCCTGCCGCTAGCGCCGGTAGGCCATCGCCTCGCCGACCCGCTGTTTGGCGAGCGAAAGGGCCGCCTCGGCCGGCATCTGGTGGTGCGCCTTCGCGAGCTTGAGGATCTCCCGCGAGTTCTCCCGCACCTTCTCCTCGATGGTGAGGAAGGCCTGCTTCTGTGTGCCCCCCTGGTACTCGACGGACGCGCAGATCACGCCGCCCGCGTTGGCCACGAAGTCGGGCACCGAGAGAATGCCGCGGTCGTGCAGGATGCGCTCCGCCTTGCCGGTGACCGGAATGTTGGCCCCTTGGAGGATCACTTTGCAGTCCAGACGGGGGGCGTTCTCCTCGTCGATCACGTCGGGGCGCGCGGCCGGCACGAAGATGTCGCAGGGCAGGTCGATGAACGCGTCGTTCGCGAGCTTCTGGCCGCGCGAATAGGGTGTGATCTTGCCGGTCTCGCGCTTGATCTCGACGAGCTCTTCGACGTCGATTCCGTCGGGGTCGTACACGGTGCCGTCGAGGTCGGTTGCGATGGTGAGCCGCGATCCGCGCTCGGCGAGGAAGCGCGCCGCGTGCTGGCCCACGTTGCCAAAACCCTGAATGGACACGGTTGCGCCCTCGAGATCGAGGTCGCAGAACTCCTGCGCCACCTCACCGCAGATGGCGATGCCGTAGCCGGTGGCGCCGACCTGGTCGAGCGGAATGCCGCCAAGCACCTTCGACAGGCCAACCGAGCGCCCGATCTCGTCGCGCACCCATGCCATGGCCGTTTCGTCGGTGCCCATGTCCGGGCCGGGGATGTAGCCGTGCAGGTTCTCGATGGCCTGCGCGAACTTGCGGATCAGCATTTCCTTGTTCGGGGCGTTCGGGTCGGCCAGGATGCCGGCCTTGCCGCCGCCGTGACGGAGCCCGGCGAGAGCGTTTTTCCACGTCATGGCCCGCGCCAGACGGAAAACCTCGTCGGTGGTCACGTCCGGGGCCATGCGGATGCCACCGATGGCGGGGCCAGCGGCGATGTTGTCGATGACGACGATGCCCTTGAGGCCGCAGCGCGGCTCGTAGATGTAGACGACCTTTTCGGGACCGTACTCGTCGGTCAGCTCGAATGGGACCACGGCTTTCTCCTGAAGATTTCGAACGAAGCGCAGGTCGAGCAGGTGTCTGCGGGCGCGCCTCGGCGCGCCGCCTCGACGTTCCTGGTTCCGGACCGCGCCGCGGGTCGGATTGCGTGCGGGTGTCGCCGCGAGCCGCTACATGACTTGGGCTCCCGGCCGATCTGACGTCGGCGCCCCGGCTCGCCCGTCGCCTTTCGCGAGGGGTCTCGTGCAGCGGTCCGCCGACTGAACTGTAGCAGTAGATTCTTCCGTGCGACACTAGCTCGACCTGTGCGAGGGGCGCCGAATGTGGCGGCTCTCGCCTCGCGACCGAACGCCCGGCGAGGACCGCATGAACGAGCTCGAACGTCTGAATCAACAGCTCGAGGCCGAAGCACCGGCCGCCTGGAGCGCGCTGTCCCCCCTGGGACGTCGGATCTACTACCCGCCCGACATTCCGTTCCA
The DNA here is from genome assembly GCA_965223385.1 of Candidatus Multivoraceae bacterium. Taxonomy (GTDB): domain Bacteria; phylum Acidobacteriota; class Thermoanaerobaculia; order Multivoradales; family Multivoraceae; genus JBCCLJ01. The sequence continues at coordinate 1,636,977 of CBDCWR010000007.1, forward strand.
GGCCGGGCAGGCCCGAGGGACCCGCTACAACGCCACCATCGGCCAGATCACGGACGGCGGCGGACGTGTCCTGCGCCTGGGTCCCATCGAGCGCTCCCTCCGCCTGGAGGAGCCGGACCTCAACCAGGCGCTGCTCTACTCGCCGATCGACGGCATCGCGGAGCTGCGCGAGGCCTGGGCCGCCTGGGAGCGTCCCGACGGCGCACCGGAGGTGGGTCTGCCGCTCGTCGTCGGCGGCCTCACGCATGGCCTGTCGATCGTCGCCGACCTGTTCTCGGCCCGCGGGAGCAAGGTCTTCGTTCCGCAGCCCGCCTGGGGCAACTACGGCCAGATCTTCGGCGTGCGAAGGGAGGCGGAGATGGTGCCGGTCGAGGCGTACCGACGTGGAGACGACGGGCGACACGTCTGGCAGCCGACGGCGCTCGCCGACAAGGTCGCGGCCTTGCCCGCGGGCGAGCCGGCGGTGACGATCGTGAATCTGCCATCCAACCCGGGTGGCTACATGCCACGGGCGGACGAGCGTGCGGCGCTCGTCGAGTCTCTGGTGGCCTGCGCGCAGGATCGGCCGGTGGTGGTGATCTGCGACGACGCCTACGCCGGCCTCGTCTACGATCCCTCGGTGCCGTCCGAGTCCGTCTTCTGGGACCTGCTCGGCCAGTCGCCGCAGCTGGTGCCCGTGCGACTCTCCGGAAGCACGAAGGAGTTCCTCCTCTTTGGCGGGCGCGTCGGCTTTCTCACCTTTCCCTGGGAGCCGGAGTCGGGTGCGGCGAAGACGATGGAGAGCAAGGCCAAAGGTCTGATCCGATCGGGAGTGGGGTCGTGCAGTGCCCTGGCGCAGACCGTGCTCCTGCAGGCCGTGCGCGACGGCGGCATCGAGCACGAGATCGCGCACATCCGCGAGACCCTCGCTTCCAGATACCGCGCGCTCTCCGCGGCCCTCGAGAGGGCGCGCGAGGACAGCGACGGCCTGCTCCAGCCGCTGCCGTTCAACGCGGGTGCCTTCGCGCTCGTGGAGCTCGATCGCGGGCTGGATGCAGCGGAGCTGCGACTCCGCCTCATCGAAGAGGCCGACGTCGGCGTCGTGTCGTCCGGGACCCGCTTCCTGCGGATCGCCTACTGCTCGCTGGCCGAGGAGGACACCGACGAGCTCGTCCGCCGAATCGTCGAGGCCGTGCGCGGCTAGCGGGCCCCTTCAGGAGACCGGAATGGGCCGCAGCCCGGTCGACGCCTCGGCGAGCGTGCTGAGCTCGTCGGCGATGGCCAGACTGTTGCGCATTGCCGTGCGCGCAGCCTCCTGCGCCTCCGGGGTCTCGGCGTAGCGGGCGAGAAGCTCCCGGCCCCGGCGGTTGTGCAGGACCTCCTCCGGCTGGATGACCTCGACGTACATCGTCTCGGTGCGCTCGTCGCCGAGCTCGCGGCACAGCTCGATGAACTGCGCGTTGCGGACCTCGGCGACCGCCTCGCGAGCGAACGGGCCCGCTGCGATCCGCTCCGGCGTGCTGCGAAGAGTGGTGAGGTACTGGTAGAGCGCGCTCTTCGATGTGGCCGGTGGCGGCGCCTCCTCCGGCTCTCCCAGCTCCACCAGCCTCTGGCGGATCATGTCGAAGTGCTTCATCTCGTCGGCGGCCTGCTGCGCGAACATCGCCTTCACGTCGACCTCGGGCGTCGAGGGAATCCACGCCCCCGCGAGCTCCGCCGCCTCCAGCTCACTGTCGAGTGCGAGCTTGAGCAGCGGAACGATCGCGACGTCGCCGCCGGATTCGGCTTCGAGCGCCTGGCGCTCGTCGAGCTTCTCGAACAGCGTCTGCATCTCGTCGACGAGGCTGTCGACGAACTCCTTGCCGGACGGGTGCGGATCGTTCATGGGCGTCTCCTGGGCCGCTCCAGTCGAAGCGAGCGCCTTCGACGAAGGCTCGGACTCGAGTGTGGGCGGCCTTCGAGCATAGCCGACCTCTCGGGCGCGGAGGGGTTGCAGCCGCTACAGCAGCACGCCCTGCTCGCGCAGGGCGCGCAGGCGCTCGTCGTCGATGCCGAGCTCGCGCGCGATCTCCTCGTTGTGGGCCCCGAGCTCCGGAGACTGCCAGCGCACCGATGTGGGTGTCGCCGAGAACGAGACGGGGCTCTGCGGGATGTTCATCGTGCCACCCTGAGGGTGCTCCACGGTCTGCACGAGGCCGTTGTGCGCGACCTGCGCATCGTCGATCAGGTCTTCGAGGCGGTTGACCTTCGCGCAGGGCACGCCGGCTTCGTCCATCAGCGCACAGAATGCGTCGGTCTCGAAGCCCGCGATGATCTCCCGAACCTCCTCCTTGAAGGTCTCGGCGTTCATCATCCGGTCCATCAGGGTCGCGTAGCGCGAGTCCTCGGCGAGCTCGGGGCGCCCCACCGCGTCGCAGAAGGCTTTGAAGTGGGCGTCCGGTCCGGCGACGCAGATGACGGACCCGTCTCTTGTCGCGTCGAAGCTGAAGTTGTCGGCGAGATCCGGTGTCACCGTGACTCCATCTCCGACGAACGTCTGCCGCCACATCATGTCCGACCAGTGAAACGCCATGGCCGCGTCCAGCATCGACAGCTGCACGTGCTGCCCGCCGGCACCACGCTCGCGCGCGAACAGCGCCGCGGTGATCGCCTGCGACGCGGTCAACGCCGTCACCTTGTCGCAGACGATCGATCGGACCAGCTGGGGGCTACCGTCGGAAGTGGGCCCTTGACCCTGCGCGTGGGCCATGCCGGACGCCGCCTGGATCAGGGGATCGTAGACACCGCGCGCGGCGTGCGGGCCCGAGCTGCCGAAGCCGGAGATGGAGACGAACACGATGTCGGGGTTGCGCGCGCGCACGGCCTCGTAGTCGAGGCCCATGCGCTGGATGGCGCCGGCGCGGAAGTTCTGAACGAAGACGTCGGCTCTGGCGGCGAGGTCGAGCAGCAGCTCACGCCCCTCCGCCTGTCGGAGGTCGACGGCCAGCGAGCGCTTGTTGCGGTTCAGGGTCGCGAAGATGGCGCTCGTGCCGTTCCGCTGCGTTCCCATCGGCCGCGTGATGTCTCCGACCTCGGTCGGCTCCACCTTGATCACGTCCGCCCCCTGGTCGGCGAGCATGAGGGTCGCCAGCGGTCCCGAGACCACGGCCGTCAGATCGATGACGCGGACGCCTTCCAGTGTTCCTGCCACGTCCTTCTCCTGGGAAATGGGTGTCGAGGGATCATACGCCGCGGTTCGCACGCCCGGCGGATCGAGACAAACCCTTTCGAGACAGAGGTTTGCCCGACCTCGAAGCGGCCGAAGAGATACACTGGCCTCATGGGGGAGCAAGCCCACAGCCCGGTTGCGCCGCGCCCTGCGACCCGAGCCCGACGGTGGGGGTTTCCCGTGGTGGCCCTCGTCGTGGCGACCCTCGCACCGTCCGTCGCGCGGGCCCAGGTGACCCTGATCGAGCCCGAGCTCAAGCAGGCGCCACGGCAGTTCGAGGACCTGGTCACGATCTACGGGCAGGGATGCGCCGTGCGCTACGGCGGCGGCGCCCTCGATCGCGCGCACTGGGTCCTGCGGCGGCTGGAGCTGCTCACGTCCTACTTCAACAAGTGGAGCGACGTCCCCGTTCCCACGGCGGTCTTCGTGCTCGACCGCGACCTCTGGAAGAGGGCGGGCTACAGCACGCCCTACGGGTTCCCGCTGCGCATCGGTCCGAACGTGGTGCTCGCTCCCGCCGTCGGGGACGAGCTCACCGTGAACATGTGGAAGCGGATTCTCGGCGTCGACCGCCTGCCGATGATCGCGGGAACGCCGGTCGTCGGTACGGCCGAGCAGGCCGCCACCCTCTCGCTCGGCGACGTGCTGCTCCAGTCGGAGGCTGCGCGTGGGTTCATTCAGCGTGCGGGTCTTCTGAGTCAGCAGGCGTGGGTGGGCGACCTCATGGCGCACGTTGCGGCGGCGGTCGTCTTCCACACGCACGAGTCGCAGCGCCTCCCCGAGATCGACTCCATGTACGCGCGCATGCAGTCGCGCCTCCAGCGGAGTGGACGCCGGCTCGCCGACTACTCTCCGCTGCTCGCCCTCGGCACCGAAGAGCAGATGCGGCAGTGGCTCTGGTTCCAGGCCCAGCTTCACGCCGGCGCGAACATCGTTCTGGCGAAGGACGGCCGGAAGGCGATGAAGCGTCTGCTGCAGCTGGTGAAGAAGAACGGCGAGCTCCGCCCCGAGCTGCTCTTCGACCGCTATCCCGAGCTTCGGGACTGGGCGCGTGACTTCCCGCCCACGCCCGCGTCGCCGGCCCCCTGAGGCCGCGCGACATGGAGATCGCGAGCGTCTGTCCCGACCTGCGGCACGAGCTGACCCTGCTCGTGCTGTCGCGCTACCCCCTGGTGTCCCTCGAGACGGCCGACGAGGCCAAGGTGACCCGCCTGGCGCGGCAGGTGGCGCTCGACCTGGAGATGCCGCTGCTCGAGTGGAGCTCCACCCGCGGGCTCGTGCGGAGCACGGGTGGGGCGATCGCCGACACGCGCGACCCTGCCGTCGCGCTCGAGAAGCTGCTCGACATGGGCACCTCGTACCTCGCGCTGCTCAAGGACATCCATCCGTTCTTCGAGCGCGCGGAGGTGCTCCGCCTCCTGCGGGAGAGCGAGCACCGGTTCGTAGACCGCCACTGTTGCCTCCTGCTGAGCGGCGTGAAGCTCGAGCTGCCGCCGGAGCTGACGCCGATCGCCGCGCGCGTCGAGGTGTCGCTGCCGACCTCCGGCGAGCTGGAAGACCTCGTGCGCCGCACCGCGCGCGAGCTCGAGACCCAGCGACGCATGGAGGTCCGCCTGCAGCCGGACGAGTACGCCTCCATGGCCGCGGCACTCTCCGGCCTTCACCTCCAGGAGGCTCGGCGGGTGTTGTATCAGTCGGCTCTGTCGGACAGCCGCTTGGCAGGCGACGATCTCCCGGCCGTGCGCAAGGACAAGCAGCAGCGCCTGCAGCACTCCAGCCACCTCGAGTGGATCGAGCCGCTGCCGGGGATGTCCGTCATGGGTGGTGCCGGCAGCTTCAAGGAGTGGTCGAGGAAGCGGCGCGAGGCCTTCAGCGAAGCGGCGCAGCGCTTCGGGGTCGAGGCGCCGAAGGGCCTGCTGCTCGTCGGGGTGCCGGGCACCGGCAAGAGCCTCGCCTGTCGCGCGCTGGCTGGTGAATGGGAGCTCCCCCTCCTGCGACTGGACCCCGGGCGTCTCTACGACAAGTACGTCGGAGAGACCGAGGCCAACCTGCGGCGTGCCCTCCAGGCGGCCGAGGCGATGGCGCCTGCCGTGCTGTGGCTCGACGAGATCGAAAAGGCGATCGCAACGGGAGCCGGGAGTGCCGACGACGGTCTATCGCAGCGCATCCTGGGAACTCTGCTCACCTGGATGCAGGAGCGTCCGACACCCGTCTTTCTCATGGCCACCTCGAACGACGTGACGCGCCTGCCGATGGAGGTCCTTCGCCGCGGTCGCTTCGACGAGATCTTCTTCGTCGACCTCCCGGAGCTGGCCGACCGGCGCAAGATCTTCGAGATTCACCTCGAGAAGCGGGAGTGGGACCCGTCGCGCTTCGACCTGGACCGACTCGCCGAGATCAGCGACGGCTTCTCCGGGGCCGAGATCGAATCGGTGGTGGTCGCGGCGCTCTACCACGCGTTCAGCGAGCGCAACCCGCTGCGCCAGGAGTTCCTCGAAGGCGAGGTTGCGGCGGCACGCCCGCTGTCGGTGCTGCGCCCCGACGACATCACCGCGCTGCGCGAGTGGGGTCGTCGCCACGCCCGGTCGGCCTAGGGGGCTGCTGAAAGACTCCCGCGGCGCTGAGCGCAAACTTCTGCGCCCGAAGGGTTTACGCGGCGCGAGCCGATCTGCGGCACGGCGCGCGCTCGACGATGGACACCGCATCGCCTTCGCGCACGGCGAACCACATCTCGACTCGCGGCGCGCAAACTCAGCACCACGGGAGTTCTTCAGCAGCCCCCTAGCGGTCGTCGCCGCTAGGGCGACGCGTCGTTCTGTCGGCGCGGCAGGCGGCGGTGGAACACGAGCTCGTGCTCGGGGAGCAGCTCCGGGTGCAGGATCTTCAGCAGGTCGGCGAGGACGAGGTCGGGCCGAACCGCGCCGAGCTCCCAGTAGTCGTTGCCGCCCGCAGGAGTGGTGCGCCGGTCGTTGTTGTAGACCTGGCCGCTCTCGAGCACCGGGAGCCCCGCGAAGCGACTGTCGATGCCCGTGCCGAACTCGAGGCTGGTCCAACCGAAGGGCTGGAGCCAGACTTCGGCCTGGTGGGCCCGTTCCCAGACCGCCTCGATGTCCATCGCCACGCTGCCGGTGTGATCGAGGTCGCGCCACAGGTACTGGCCCCCGGCGTCCTCGATGAGCTGTGCTGCGAAGCTCCGCCCCCCTGGTACGTGCCACACGCCCGAAAAGGGTGCTGAGAACAGCACCTTCGGTCGCTTGCCGGCACTGCGCGCGAGCGCGACCAGGCGCTCGTACTCGTTGCGGATCTCCTGGAATCTCCTTGCCGCTCTCTCCTGCTCGCCGAAGAGGTGCCCCACGAAGACGAGCCATTCGGCTCGAGCCAACGGGCTCGCCTCCAGGAAGTCGGCCAGGTGCAGTGTCGGCACCTGTGCGCTGGGCTCCTCGACGACGCCGGCACCCGAGGGGGAGCTGAGGAAGAGGTCGGGTCCGAGCGCGAGAAGCCTCTCGCGGTCGGTGTTGGCGCCGTCGCTGAGCTCCAGGATTGCGCCCTCGTCGACCCGCGCATGAAAAGTGGGCGACGTGACGTGCGCGATGCCCTGGTGGCCGACCACAAAAGGCAGAAGGTCCAGGACCTCGAGCTGTGCCACGGCGGTCGTGCTTGCGGTGGCGACGCGTGCGGGGCGGAACGGGAGGACACGCTGCTCAGGCGAAGTGCCGGGCCCGTCCACGCAGGAGGTGAGGTGGTACTGCAGCTCGGCCGCGAGCTCGGATGCCTCGCCCGGGCCCACGAACTGCCCGGTTGCCCGCGGCACGCGAACGACGATGTCCATGCCGGTGGGCGCGGCTCTCACGTCGAAGTTGCGCGCCAGCTGCGGCGAGATCGCGGGACCCGTCGGGGCTGGGTCGGTACAAGGTGCGGCGTTCGCTGCGGGAAGGGCGCCGTCGTCGCGGCACCCGACGAGGGTGGCCGAGAGGAGGAGGAGCCACGGCAGCGCGGGCGCGCACCACTGGAACTGGCCCGATCTCATGGAGTTGTCTCGACGCGCCGCCGCCCCTCGCGCAGGCTGCGACGGCCCGAGCGGAGTCAGTCGGCCGAAGACTTCCCGTCGAGGAGGGCGACGATCTCGCGCTCGAGCTCGCCGTAGAGCATTCGGCCCGACTGCGACAGGACGATCTCCCCGCTCTGGTCGAGGATGAAGGTGGTCGGCAGGGCGCCGAGCCACTCGTCACTCAGAACCTCGACGAGGGTGTACTGGTCGTCCTCCAGCGAGAGGTACGACACGAGCTCTGGGGCCCGCTTGTCGAAGAACGGCTGCACCTTGGCCTCGAGCGTCTCCGGGTCGTCGAACGAGATGGCCAGGACCTTCAGGCCCTTCTCGCGGTAGCGCTCCTGCAGGAGGTTGAGGTCGGGCAGCTCCTGGACACATGGAATGCACCACGTGGCCCAGAGGTTGACGAGGACGACCTTGCCCCGATGATGCTCCAGCACCTGCTCGAACTCGCTCGCCGTGATCGGCTCCACGGTCTTCGGATCCGAGAGCCGGTCTGCCAGCTCCGCCGCTCCGGCGCCACCGGCGCAGAGCAGGAGGCCGAGCGCGACCAGAAGGGCCAACGTCGACGCCGCGGCGGGTGCCTTCGGGAGCCGCGAGTGCTGCGAGCGATGGGTTCGTGTGATGTTCATGGTCGTTCCTCGGATCGGGTTTGCCTGCTCGGTGTACGGGCCGCCACGGATTATAGATTCGCCGCTCCCGTCTGGGACGACGACGCGTCACGCAGACCCTCCGATCGGCGAGCCCCTGTGCGATACTTGTCGGCTCACGATCAGCGCGCGGCCTGTCCGCGCACCGGCCCCGAGGGGCCGATCCGCCGAGTGTCCCGGGAGACTTCGGCGCTCCGGAAGCTCGCCTTCGCGGCGGGCTTCCGGAACCGTACCCTGGGCATCCGTCTCCACGCCTCTTCGACTCGAACATGACTCCCACGTCGCAGCTCCTTCCCCCACGCGACCGTTTGGGCCGCGGAATCGACGATCTACGGATCTCGGTCATCGACCGCTGCAACTTCCGGTGCACCTTCTGCATGCCGCCGGATCGGGAGTACACCTTCCTGCCGCGGGCCGAGCTGCTCACGTTCGAGGAGATCGCGCGCCTCGCGGGCATCTTCGCGGATCTGGGTGTGCGCAAGCTGCGGCTGACCGGCGGCGAGCCGCTCCTGCGCAGCGAGCTCGAGGTGCTGATCCGGATGCTGGCAGAGATCCCGGGCATCGAAGACCTGGCGCTGACCACCAACGGCTTCCTGCTCGCCGAGAAGGCGCGCCCTCTGCGCGAGGCCGGGTTGCAGCGGGTCACGGTCAGCGTCGAGTCGCTGCGGCAGGAGACCTTCGGGCGCCTCAACGGCCTCGGCCACCCGGTGCAGAGGGTGCTCGATGGGATCGACGCGGCGTTGGCGGAGGGCCTCGGCCCGATCAAGGTCAACACGGTGGTCATGAAGGGCGTCAACGACGACGAGGTCGTCGACATCGCGCGCTACTTCAAGGCGCGCGGGGTGGTCGTCCGGTTCATCGAGTACATGGACGTCGGCACCCTGAACGGTTGGGAGCTGCGTGAGGTGCTCTCAGCGCGCGACATCCTGGCCCGCGTCGGCGAGGCTCTGCCTCTCGAGGAGCTGCCGCGTCGACGCGCGAGCGACGTGGCGCTGCGCTATCGCTACCTCGACGACGGCGTCGAGGTAGGTGCGATCGCCTCGGTAACCGAGCCGTTCTGCGGCGACTGCTCCCGTGCACGGCTCTCCTCCGAAGGTGGCCTCTACGGCTGCCTGTTCGCGAGCTCTGGGTTCGACCTCAAGAGCCTGGTGCGCGGAGACGCGAGCGACGCCCAGATCCGCGACGTGATCGCAGAGCGGTGGAGCTACCGCGACGATCGCTACTCCGAGGAGCGGCTGATCCGACTCCAGCGAGGGACCGTAGACCAGGTGTCCGAACCGAAAGTGGAGATGTACCGGATCGGCGGCTGAGGCCGGATCCCGTTCGCGCCCCCCTGTGACGACGCCGAGTTTCAACGAGCCGCCCCTTGCCGGCTCGGACCTGGGTCCGGCCGGCGCCGAGAGTGCAAGCCGACTCGACGCGGCGATCGACGCGGCGCGTGCACACCTCCTCGGCCTGCAGCGCGGCGACGGCCATTGGTGCGCCGAGCTCGAGGGCGACACCATCCTCGAGTCGGAGTATCTGCTGCTGCTGTACTACCTCGCGCACCGCAGCTCTGGCGGCGAGGAGCGCTCGCCGTTCGACGAGGCCAAGTTCCAGCGCGGCTGTGCGTACATCCGCGGTCGCCAGCTTCCCGAAGGGGGTTGGGCGACCTACCCGGGGGGTGCCGCCGACGTCAGCCAGTCGGTGAAGGCGTACTTCGTGCTCAAGCTGGCCGGCGACGCGCCGGAAGCGGAGCACATGCAGCGCGCACGCGAGGCCATCGTTGCGGGTGGCGGCCTGGAGGCGGTCAACTCGTACACCAAGATCTACCTGGCGATCTTCGGTCAGACCTCGTGGGACGAAGCTCCGGCCGTGCCTCCGGAGCTGATCCTCCTGCCGCGCTGGTTCTACGTGAACATCTACGCCATGTCGTCGTGGTCGCGGGCGATCGTGGTGCCTCTCGGCATCGTGTGGGCGTGCAAGCCGAAGTGTCCTGTGGCGTCCGAGCTCGGGCTCGACGAGCTGCGCACCGGGGCGGCGCCGCCGTCGCCCCATCGGGGCGCGAGCGCCCGCTTCTGGGCGCGCTTCTTCACGGCGGTCGACCAGTGCATCAAGGCGGCCGAGCGTTGGGGCCTGCTGCGCCCGTTCCGGAAGCGCGCACTCGATCGATCGTCGCAGTGGGTCGCCGAGCGCCTTCGCGCCAGCGACGGCCTGGGAGCCATCTTCCCTCCCATCATCAACACGGTGATCGCCTTCAGTGAGCAGGGGCACGGGCCGGACTCGCCGCTCGTGGCCTCCCAGCTGCGCGAGCTCGAGAAGCTGGAGCTACGACATGGCGACGAGCTGCGCCTCCAGCCGTGCTTCTCGCCCGTCTGGGACACCGCGCTGTGCTTGAACGCGCTGCTCGACGCGGGGGCCGACCCGGCCTCGCCGGAGATCCAGCGGGGGGTCGCGTGGCTGCTGGAGCGCGAAGTGCGGGAGAAGGGTGACTGGCAGGTTGCACTCCCGGACACACCGCCGGGCGGCTGGTACTTCGAGTACGCGAACGAGTTTTATCCCGACTGCGACGACACGGCCGAGGTGCTGAGTCTGTTGGCGCGCGTCGAGCTTCACGACGAGCGTCTGGAGGCCCGGCGCGTGGGCGCGGTGGGGCGTGGGCTGGCGTGGCAACGCGCCATGCAGAATCGCGACGGAGGTTGGGGTGCGTTCGATCGGGAGTGCAACCGCAAGGTGCTCGAGTTCATCCCGTTCGCCGACCACAACGCCATGATCGACCCGAGCACGGTCGACATCACGTCGCGCTCCATCGAAGCGCTCGTGGCCCACGGGGGGACCATCGCGTCCGCCGACGTGCAGCGGGCCATCGAGTTCGTGCTGCGCGAGCAGGAAGACGACGGCGCCTGGTACGGACGCTGGGGGGTCAACTACATCTACGGCACCTGGCTCGCGCTGGGTGCGCTGCACACCGCCGCTCCCTGGCGTGACCCGAAGTGCGTGGCGGCTGCACAGCGCGGGGCGGCGTGGCTCCGGAGCGTGCAGAACGAAGACGGCGGCTGGGGCGAGTCTGCCGACTCGTACCTCGATCCGTCGCTGCGCGGGCGAGGACCCAGCACCGCGGCGCAGACCGGCTGGGCGATTCTCGGTCTGTTGGCCGTGCGGCGCGCCGTCGCGGGCCCCCTCGGTGGCTGGCTGAACGAAGAGGAGGTCCAGGCGATCGACAGGGCCCTGGGGCGCGGCGTCGACTTCCTCCTGGAGCAGCAGGAGCCTTCGGGCGTCTGGGACGACACCTACTGGACAGGCACGGGGTTCCCCACCGTCTTCTACTTGAAGTACCACTACTACGATCACTACTTTCCGCTGCAGGCCCTCGCGACCTACCGTGAGCACCTGGCGGAAGCTTCCCCGGCCGCTGCGGGGGAGCGCGTGCTCGGGAGGCCCTCATGAGAGTGCCGTTGCACTTGGCGACCGACCAGATCAAGAACCAGCTGAAGCACGCCGTGCGGGGCAACCGGCGCTACCCCTACGTGCTGATGCTGGAGCCTCTCTACACGTGCAATCTCGCGTGCCTGGGCTGTTCGACCGAGCGCCACACGGGCAAGCTGGAGGACCGTCTGCCGCTCGAAGAGTGCCTGCAGGCCGTCGACGACTCGGGTGCGCCGACCGTCTCCATCTGCGGTGGCGAGCCGACCATCTATCCCGAGCTGCCCGAGCTGTTGCAGGGCATCATCGAGCGCAAGCGTCACATCTACCTCTGCACGAACGCGCTGCTCCTCGACAAGAAGCTGTTCGGCAAGGTCGCGCCGCACAAGCGCCTCACGGTGAACGTCCACCTCGACGGCCTGCGCGAGACGCACGACTACGTGTGCAACCGCGCGGGGGTGTACGACAAGGCCATCGAGATGATCCGGGAGGCGAAGCGCCTCGGCTACCACACCACCACGAACACCACCGTCTTCCGCGAGACCGACGTCGACGAGGTGGAGAAGCTGCTCGACGAGCTGGCCGAGATCGGCGTGGACGGCATGCTCATCTCGCCCGGCTACCAGTACCAGTCGGTCGATCGCGACATCTTCCTCACCCGCCAGGACACGCACACCAAGTTCCAGCGCATCCTCGAGATCGCCGGCCGCTACAAGCTCACCTCGACCCCGATGTTCCTCGAGTTCGCCGCGGGCAAGCGCGACTATCCGTGCTCGCCGTGGTCCACCGTGACGCGCACCCCCCTGGGGTGGAAAGGGCCGTGCTACCTGATCGGCAAGCGCCACTACGAGACGTTCCAGGAGTTCTGGAACGGGGTCGACTGGGAGTACTGGGAGTCGCGCCAGGATCCGCTGTGTCAGAACTGCGCGATGCACTCTGGCTTCGAGGCGTCGGTGGTGAGGGAGGTCTCGAAGAGCCCCCGCGACATGATGCGGCTCGCGGCCTGGCACATGCTCGGCTGACACAGTAGGTGGCGAAGATCGCCGAGATGTCGCTGGTCACCGGGGCGACGGGGTTCGTCGGGGCCCATCTGGTGCGCGCGCTTCTCGAGCGCGGAGATCGCGTCCGATGTCTCGTCCGCCCGACGAGCGATCACCGAGCTCTCGAAAGGCTCGACGTCGAAGCCGTCGAGGGTGATCTGCGCGACGCGGAGTTGCTGACGGCGGCAGCTTCCGGCTGCACGCGACTCTTCCACTGTGCCGCCGACTACCGCCTCTACGTGCGCAGGCCCGAGGAGCTCTACGAGAGCAACGTGCAGGGGACGCGCAATGTCCTCGAGGCGGCGCAGGTCGCGGGCGTCCAGCGCGTGGTCTACACGAGCTCGGTGGGGGCACTCGGCCTCGTGCCTGGAGGTGTGGCCGACGAAGAGACCCCGGCGGAGCTGTCGGACATGGTGGGCCACTACAAGCGCAGCAAGTTCCTGGCGGAGCGGGAGGTGGACGCGTTCGTGGAGCGGGGGCTCCCGGTTGTCCTCGTGCACCCGTCGACTCCTGTCGGGGAGCTCGACGTGAAGCCGACGCCGACCGGCAAGATCATCCTCGACTTTCTGCAGGGGCGCATGCCCGCCTACGTCGACACGGGGCTCAATCTCGTCGACGTGCGGGACGTGGCGCGGGGCCACCTCCTCGCCGACGCGCGGGGAGAGGTCGGGCGCCGGTACATCCTCGGCGGCCGCAACGTCACCCTCCGCGAGATGCTCGACATGCTGGCGGAGATCACGGGCCGACCCCGCGTGCGGCTCCGGCTGCCGCACGCGGTTCCGCTCCTGGTCGGAGCCGTGTCGACCGGTTGGGCGCGCCTGGTCGGCGGGGAGCCCTCCGTGGCGCTCGAGAGCGTGCGCATGTCGCAGAAGAAGATGTTCTTCACGGCGCGCCGCGCGCAGGAGGAGCTGGGCTTCGAGGCCCGGCCTGTGGAGGACGCGCTGGCGCGCGCGGTGGAGTGGTTTCAGAGCCCGGGAGGAGGTGCGTGACGAGCGAGCGGCTTCACGTGCTGGGCCTCTGCGCCCTCCCGGAAGAGCTTCAGGCCTTGCGCGAGGCCGCGGGTCCTGCGGGAACGTTGCGCGACCCTCGGACCGCGCTGCCCGGCTTCGACGCCGAGTTGGGGAGGACGGTGTTGTACGCCCGGCAGACCGGGGTGGGGCTCGAAGCGGCGCGACGGAATGCGAAGCGAGCGCTCGCGGAGCGGGCGCCCTGGAGTGCAGTTCTCGGCTTTGGTGTGGCGGGTGCCCTGACGAGCGACCTCGCGGTAGGGGACGTGGTCGCCGCTGCGCGCGTGACCGTCGGGGGAGCCGACGAGCCGGCGGCTACGTGCGCCGCTGCGCGGACCGTGGCAGAGCACGCGGGGTTTGGCGTCGCCACCATGGTGAGCGTGGAGCGGGTCGTGACGCGCCGCCACGAGAGGCGTGAGCTCGCGTCGTTGCACGGAGACGGCGACCGGGTCACCGTGGACATGGAGTCGTGGGCCTGGGTGCAGGCCGCGGAGGAGGTCGACCTCCCGTGGCTCGTCCTGCGCGGAGTCAGCGACCTCGCGACGCAGGAGCTGCCGCAATTCTTGGACCGGCCGCCGGATGCCAGGGGAGCGGTCCAGCGAGCCCCGATTGCGCTCGCGGCCGCGGTTCGACCCTGGACTTGGGGCGCGCTCCTGCGGCTCGCAGGCGACACGCGCCGCGCCGCGGCGGAGGTGGCTGCCGTCACCCTGAAGGTGCTGGCGACCGAAGCCTGGCTCGGCCAGGGGGCGGACTTGCCGGGCTTGCACCAAGAGGGGAGCCAGGCTTGAGGCTCGGAGCGGTGTGGCGCACCGCCGCGCGCCCCTGGGGCGGACCGGCGTGCGTGCTGGCCTGTCTGGCCGTGTTGTCGGCGTGCATCAGGGTTCCCGCTGTCGTCCCTCCCTCCGCCGGCCCGACGAGCTCCGCTTCGCGCGTTCTCGTGGTGGCGCTCGACGCGGTTCCCTACGATGCGGTCGTCGAGTTCATCGGCGAAGGCCCCGAACGTCTCTTCCCTCAGCTGGGGGAGCCGGTTCCGGTCGTGAGCTCGTTCCCCTCGACCACGACGCTGGCGTTCACCGGGATGTTCGATCTCGGCACTCCGCCGGGCTACGAAGCGAAGTTCTTCGATCGTGCGCGGGGTCGGGTGCGCGGCGGAGGCCTCGTGAGCTATGGCCGGATCGAGTTCTCCTGGCGCGAGTTCTTCGATTGGAAGACGGACGGAGCCCTGCGCAAGGCGGTCGGCTACGCCCGGCCGGCCCGCTTCTCGCAGGCTGAGTTCCGTCGCGGTGTGCGCGCCTTCCTGGAGTCTGATGCGTCGCTCTTCACGATGTACGTGGGCGCCACCGACGGAGTTGCTCACCTCCTCGGCCCCGAGGGCTTCCGTGACGTGCTCGCAGATCTGGACGCCGTGCTGGAGGAGGCGCGGGGGGTGGAGCCGGACTTTCGTACGGTCCTCGTGTCCGACCACGGTGTGGGGGGTGGAGAGCCGCTGCGCAACGTGAGGAGAGACGTGGTACGCACGGTCGAGGACGCGGGCTTCTCGGTGGGCTCTTCGCTCCGTGGGCGCGAGGATGCCGTGTTCGTTCCGTTTGGTCTGCTCTCGAGCTTCGTCGCCTTCACGGCTCCCGAGAGAACGGAGAAGCTCCTCCGCGCGGTGGCCGGTGTCCCGGGTGTTGCGCTGTGTGCGGCACGTGCGCCGGAAGAGACGCAGCCGAGCGGCCGGGGGGGTGTCGCGTTTCTCGTGGCGGCCGCCCGGGGGGAGGCCCTGCTCGAGCGTCGCGGTGCTGGGGCTCAGCGGAGCTGGCGCCTTCGAACGACGGCGGGGACCGCTCCCCTCCCGGACATCGAAGAAGGCGTGTGGCGCTCCGACGCAGACGTGCTGCGGGCCACCGCGGCGGGTCGGTTCCCGGACGCCGCGCACCGCATCGCGGGGGCGTTCGAGCTGGTCGAGCACGAGGCGTCGGTCGTGTGCTCCGTCGCGCCGGGGTTCATGTACGGTGCGGCGCTCACCGAGATCAGCGGTCGAGTTGGAGTGGGGCCGCTGCGATGGACGCACGGGGCTCTCGAGCGCGCCGACTCGCTCGGATTTGTCATGACGGACCTCGTGAAGAGCTCGGATCTCCTGGGCGAGGCCGGCGTGGCCCGGTTCGACGAGGTCGTGGCCGTTCTGGGGCTGAAGGAGCTCCTGCAGAAGGCGGGCTCGATTGACTAAACCGGGCCTTTCCACGAGACTGCCCACGACATCGCGAACCTCGAAGGTCTTCGGCGTGACTGATCCCCCATCCGCCCGCGTGGCCCGTGACCGCAAGCAGGAGCACATCGATCTCGCGCTCGACGAGTCGATGCAGATCGCGGGCTCGGCGTTCGACGAGTGGGTCTTCGAGCACAACGCGCTGCCGGAGATCGACTTCGAGGACATCGACCTCCGCACCGAGATGTTGGGCAAGCCTCTGGCTTCGCCGCTGCTCATTTCGTGCATGACGGGTGGCACGGCCGAGGCCGGCGCGATCAACCGTCGCCTGGCGCGTGCCGCAGAAGAGCGCCAGGTTGCGGTCGGGGTCGGCTCGCAGCGCAAGGCCCTGGAGGATGCGGCGACCGCGTCCACCTTCGAGACACGCTCGCACGCTCCGACGGTGCCCGTGCTGGCCAACCTGGGCGCCGTGCAGCTCAACTACGGCTACGGCGTCGACGAGTGTCGGCGCGTCGTCGAGATGATCGATGCCGATGCGCTCGTGCTGCACCTCAACCCGCTCCAGGAGGCGATCCAGCCGGAAGGCCAGCTGCGTTTCTCCCATCTGCTCCCCAAGATCGCCGGCGTCGTCGACGAGCTCGAAGTGCCGGTGATCATCAAGGAAGTTGGTTCGGGGATCTCGGCGTCCACGGCGCGCCAGCTTTCTCGCATTGGCGTACGCATCATCGACTCCGCGGGCTCAGGAGGCACGAGCTGGGCTCGGATCGAGGCAGCCCGCGCGTCCGACGTGGGCCTCGGCGAGCTGTTCGCCGACTGGGGGATCCCGACTCCGGAGTGTGTGCAACGTCTCGCAGAGATTCCGGAGATCGAGGTGCTGGGGAGCGGCGGAGTGCGTAACGGTGTCGACGCTGCGAAGCTCCTGGCCATGGGGGCCTCGTGGGTGGGGCTCGCCTACCCGTTTCTCGAGCCGGCCACCGTCTCCACGGCGGCGGTCGTGGAGAAGATCGATCGCATCGTCCGCGAGCTCCGCATCTGCATGTTCTGCGTCGGAGCCCGAAACCTCGACGAGCTGCGGCGCGCACCGCTCCGCCGCCGCGATGGCTCGTCGTCGAAGGAGCGTCCGTGACCCACAAGCTCAGCTCGGATCAGGAAGAGATGGCGCAGGAGATGGCCGACGGGCAGCGCGCACTGCACCAGCTGCCGGAGCTGCCGGCGGTGGAGCAGGCTGCCATCCGGCGGCGGGCCGCGGAGCTGCAGGCGGGTGAGGCGGACGGGCTCGAACTGCATCACATTGGTTGCTACTCGTTCGACGACGAGCGCGCGTCCACGCAGAACTGCGAGAACTTCATGGGTGCGGCGCAGGTGCCGATGGGCATCGCGGGCCCGCTCGTGGTGCACGGCGAGGAGGTCGACGGCCCCGTGTTCGTGCCGCTGGCGACCACCGAAGGGGCTCTGATCGCGAGCATCAACCGCGGCTGTCGCGCGATGGCGCGTTGTGGCGGCGCGACGGTGCGCGTGGACGACGTCGGCATGACGCGCGCGCCGGTCTTCCGCACGGGTGGCGTCGAAGAGACCCAGAAGTTCCTCCGGTGGGTCGAGGAGCACGAAGACGAGATCCGTGAGCTGGCGGAGAAGGAGAGCCGCTTTCTGAAGCTGCAGGAGATCCGCCCTGCGGTGGTGGGATCGACGGTGCTGCTGAGGTTTCGCTTCACGACAGGCGACGCCATGGGCATGAACATGGTCACCATCGCGTGCGACCGCGTCGTGTCGGAGCTCCTCGAGCCGCAGACGGGCGTCGAGTGCATCGCCCTCTCGGGCAACTACTGCGTCGACAAGAAGCCTTCGGCCGTGAACTTCCAGCTCGGCCGCGGCAAGCGCATCTTCGCGGAGGTGGTCCTCGACAAGGGCACGCTCGCGACGACCCTCAAGACCACCGCCGAGGCGCTCGCCGAGGTGCAGTACCGCAAGAACTTCCTCGGTTCGATCAGCGCGGGCGCCATGGGCTACAACGCGCAGTTCGCGAACGTGCTCGCAGCCGTCTTCCTGGCGTGCGGCCAAGATCTCGCGCACGTCGTGGAGGGCGCGATGGGCGTCACCTGCTTCGAGCCGCGCGAAGACGGGTCGGTGTACGCCTCGGTCACCATGCCGGACGCCCCGGTCGCGGCCGTGGGAGGTGGAACCGGTCTCGCGACGCAGCGCGAGGCCCTCCGCACCATGGGCATCGTCGCCGATCAGGATCGTCCGGGTGCCGCGGCGAGGCGGCTGGCGGAGATCGTCGGCGCCACCGTGCTCGCGGGCGAGCTCTCGCTCATGTCGGCCTTCACCTCGCGCGATCTCGCGCGGGCGCACGAGCAGCTCGGTCGCTCGCGCGAGCCCTGAGCCCGGCCCGATGAAGGCCTCGGTCTCCGTTCCCGGCAAGGCCATCCTGGTGGGCGAGCATGCGGCCGTCTACGGTCATCCGGCGCTGGTGTGCGGAGTGGGCCTGCGCCTGCGCGCGAATCTCGAGATCGTCGAAGACGGTGCCGGTCGCGTGTTGCTCGACCTGCCGTCGCTCGGGCTCCGCCAGACGCCGAGCTGGCAGGAGGTGACGCAGGAAGGTGATGCCGCCCGCGAGGCGTGGGAGAGATGGAACGAAGGCGGCGGCCCGCTTCCCAACGTGGGCGCCGACGCGGCGCGGGTCGTGCGACTCGCGCTGGCGGAGGCGCGCCGTGCGCTTCGTGGAGCCGGCGCCGAGAATGCCGACCCGGCCGCGCAGGGGCGGAGCCTGCGGCTGGAGGTGACGTCCGAGCTGCCGGTGGGATCGGGGCTCGGCAGCTCCGCGGCGGTGGCGGTTGCGATCGCGGCGGCGACGGCGGCTGCCGGGGGCCTCGGTACGCCGCCGGAGCTCATTCGCGCCGCAGCCGGCTCGGTGGAGCGTCGCCAGCACGGCTCACCTTCGGGGGTGGACGTGGCGGCGGTGCTCGAGGGGGGTGCGCTGCTCATCGAGGGAGGGGGAGGGAGCGAGCTGTCCTACGCTCCGCTGCTCCTCGATCAGCGCAGCTCGCGCGGGATCCGTGCGCTGCGCCTCTACAACTCGGGGAGCCCCGCCGAAGGGACCGGAGAGGTGGTTGCCGCAGTCCGCCAGCTGCGTTCCGCAGACCCCGAGCGCGTCGCCCGTGCATTCGATCAGCTCGACACGGTCACGCGCGACCTCCGCGCCCGCCTCGGCGACGGCGGATCGCTGGCGCCGCTCCTCCAGGCGGCACATCGGGCGCTCATCGATCTTGGTGTGGTTCCAGACGCCGTGCGTCGACAGATCGCGCGGCTCGAGCAGGCCGGGTTTGCGGCCAAGATCTCGGGAGCTGGAGGCCTCGCGGGCCCGGGCGCGGGCCTCGTGCTCGTGTGGTGCCCGCCGGGCGAGGAGCCCGATCTGGACTGGCAGCACATCGACGCTCCGCTGGGGGCGCAGGGTCTCGAAGTGCTGCAATAGGATGGCGTCTTTGGAGCTCTCATGTCCGCTGTCACAGCCGAAGCCGGGTCGAACATCGCGTTCATCAAGTACTGGGGTGCGCGCGATCTCGATCGCGTCGCCCCGTACAACTCGTCGGTCTCGATGACGCTGAGCGTCTGCAGGTCGATCTGCAGCCTGGAGTTCGACGCCGGGTCCGCGGAGCCGCACGAGATTTTCCTCGCCGGCGCCGATGGTCAGCTCGAGCGCGCCGAAGAGGGGTTTGCCGGCCGGGTCGTGGCCCAATTGGGCCGGCTGCTGGACGTGGCTGGTGCGCGAGGGCGCTTCCGCATGGCCACCCGGAACACGTTTCCCAGCTCTGCAGGCATCGCGTCGTCCGCGTCCGGCTTCTCCGCGCTGACCACGGCTGCCGTCGCCGCGCTGGGGTTGGAGCCGGATCGCGAAGAGCTGTCGCGCCTCTCCCTGCTGAGCGGGTCGGGCTCCGCGTCGCGCTCCGTGTTCGGCGGCTACGTCGAGTGGTCGGCGTACGACGACGGCTCGGTCCGCGGAGCGCATCCGCTCCACGACGCCGACTGGTGGCCCCTCTGCGACGTGATCGCAGTGGTGGACACGGAGCCGAAGAAGGTGTCGTCGCGCCAGGGCCATCTGCTCGCGGCCTCGAGCCCGTACTACGAGCAGCGCCAGCGCGACATCGTGCAGAAGCGTCTGCCGCGGGTGCGGGAGGCGTTGGAGAAGAGAGACTTCGAGGCGCTGGGAGAGACCCTGGAGGAGGAGGCCATCGACATGCATCTCATCGCGATGTCGTCGAGGCCGGCCGTGTTCTACTGGAAGCCCGCGACCCTGACCGTGCTCGAGGCAGTGCGCACCCTGCGCGACGACGGAGTGTCGGCGTGGTCGACCCTGGACGCAGGCGCCAACGTGCACGTCATCTGTCAGCCGAGCGACGAGCCGCGCGTGGCCGAGCGGCTGGCGGGAGTCCCGGGAGTGGTTCAGGTCCTTCGAGACCGCACGGGCGAGGCGCCCCAGGTGCGGCCCTCCGCAGATCTTCTCGAGGGTGACGGGGGCTGAGGTGCCGACGCCCGATCTCGAGGACCTGCTCGAACGCACCAGCCGCACGTTCGCGCTGTCGATCCCGCTCCTGGAGGAGCCGGTCCGACGGCAGGTGACGCTGGCCTATCTGCTGTTCCGGATTGCGGACACCTTCGAAGACGCGGCCGCCTGGCCGCCCGCGCGCCGTGTCGCGGCACTGCAGAGCTTTGGTGGCTGGCTCGAGACGGAGCCCGACGAAGAGACGGTGGCCGCGGCGATCGAAGAGTGGCTCGAGACGCCCCCGTCGGATCACGACGGTTACATCGATCTGCTCCGCGCGACGGGCGAGGTTCTCCGGGCCGCGCGCGACCTGGACCCACAGGCCCGCGCCTCGGTGGCTCAGCACACGCGGCGCACGTGCGACGGAATGGCCCGTTTCGTACGCCGCGCCTCGGCAGACGGCGAGCTGGAGCTCGACAGCCTCGAGGAGCTGAAGGCGTACTGCTATGTCGTCGCTGGAATTGTCGGGGAGATGCTGACCGAGCTGTTTCTGCTGGACGCTCCGGGGCTCGGCTCGATCGCTCCCGCGCTGCGAGCCCGCGCGGCCACGTTCGGCGAAGCGCTCCAGCTGGTGAACATCGTCAAAGACGCCTCCGCGGATGTGGTCGAAGGCCGGTCGTTCCTGCCCGAGAGCGTGCCGTTGCAGAGCGTCTTCGACCTGGCGCGAGGAGATCTCGAAGTTGCGTCGGAGTACGTCCTCCTCCTGCAGGAGCACGGCGCGCCGCGGGGCCAGGTGGCCTTCACGGCGTTGCCGGTGCAGCTGGCCTGGGCCGCACTCCGCGAGGTGGAGGCGCGAGGCTCGGGGGCGAAGGTTGGTCGGGCCGAGGTGCTGGAGATCGCGCAGCAGCTCCAGGCCGATCTCGAGGCTGGGCGACCGGCCGTCCCGACGCCGGACGACGAAGGGACTCCTTCCGCAGACCCCTAGGCTGCCGACGAGTTGCTCTCGGCGCGGGCTGCCGCCTCGATGAGGCGGAGGCACGCGGCGACCTGCTGCTTGGTCTGTTCCTCTGACGCGTGCTCGAACGACATGCCCGAGAGGGTCACGCACTTCGGACGCGGGAGCGTCTCGAGATCGGTGACGAGCTGATCGAGCCGCAGGCCGTCTTCCACCGGCAGCCGCACCGCGGGCGCGTCCTCCGGATCCAGGCCGTCGAGATCGATGTGGAGGTAGATCTGATCCGTCTCGAAGCGCGCGCGGACCTCGTCCGGGAAGCCGCTCGCGAGCGCGGCAGGCGGATAGGAGCTCACGCGGAAGCGATCGAAGGTCGCCTTCTCCTCGGGATCGAGGGCGCGCACGCCGAGGTGCAGGACGTCGCGGAGCTCGAGCGGGGCGAAGTCGATCATCTGGTAGATGTGCGTCAGGGACCGGCCGCACACCGCCGCGAGGGCCATGCCGTCCCAGTAGCCGGTCGGCGAGCTCTCCGCGGTGTTGAAGTCGCCGTGCGCGTCGACCCAGACCGCGGTCACCTTGCGATGCGTGTGGTTCAGCCCGTGAATCGCGCCGATCGCCGTGAGGCAGCCGCCGGAGAGCACGATGGGCAGGCGTCCGCGCGACGCGGCGCGCGACACCCGGCGCGCGGTGGCGCGCGCGACGCCGGCCACGGTCATCGTCTTGTCGTCGTAGGCGCGGGTTCCGATCTGACGGACGATGAGATCGTGGGTCTGCGCCAGGCGGTCCACGAGGCCTGCATTCGCGAGTGTCTGGACGCTCTGCGCCAGTGGCGTGGACTCGGAGTCCACGTCGAACGGCACGAGAATGAGTTCGAGCTGCACGATTCTGCGATCTCTCGGGGGGTGAGCCCAGCAAGTCGGCCAGGGGGAAACCCGAAGCCTGAGCGCTGAGCGTGCGGCGCCGTGAATCAGCGTGGCGCAGCAGGTCAAGCGAGAACCCCCAGTTTACCATCGCCTCGACGACACGCCGGGACGCTGCGCGCACAAGCGCTTCGGCTAAGCTCGCCGCCGTACGGGACGACCCAGTCATGGCCACGAGTACCGTCGAGGACTACCTGAAGTGCATCCTGACGCACGAGCAAGCGTCGGGAGACGCGCTCGTGGGAATGGGGCAGATCAGCGCGAGCCTCGAGGTAGCACCCGGTACCGTGACGGCGATGATGAAGACGCTCGCCGAGTCGGAGCTCGTCACCTACGAGCCGTACAGCGGTGTGCGCCTCACGCCGGCCGGGCGCAAGCTGGCGGCGCACGTGCTGCGCCGGCACCGCCTCATCGAGCTTTTCCTCGTGCAGGTTCTCGAGCTCGACTGGAGCGAGGTGCACGAGGAGGCGGAGCTGCTGGAGCACGCGGTCTCCGACCGTCTCATCGAGCGCATGGACGAGATGCTCGGCCGCCCACAGGTCGATCCGCATGGAGATCCGATCCCCACGCCGTGACGGCGACTTCCACGAGACCGGTGGCCCAGCCTGCTGCAGTGTGAGGTGGACGCACGGGCCATGGTCGTGCGGGTTCTCGACCAGGACGCTGCCTTCCTGCGCCTGATCGAGAAGGACGGCCTCGTCCCGGGAAGCCGCGTGACCGTGAAGTCGCGGCTCGAGGCGGCCGACCGCGTCGAGATCGAGGTCGACGGCGGCACGGTGGCGCTCGGCTTCCGCGCGGCGTCGAAGATCTTCGTGCGCCCCTCCGACGCGTAGTGCTCGGCTTTTCGTCGGCTCGACGCAGCGAGGCGTCAGGCGAACGAGCGTCCGCCGATGACGGCCCAGAGGATCCAGCAGATGGCGATCGGGCCGACGAAGCGCAGGCAGAAGAGCGCGATCGGGAAAAGCTTGAACGGGCCGTGCCCCAGCTCCAGCTCGTCCTTGAACACGGCCGACTTGAGGAACCAGCCCGCAAAGATGGCTGTCAGCAGGCCGCCCACCGGCAGGAACCAGTTCGACACCAGGTAGTCGTACACGCTGAAGACGCCCACCGCCTTCTCACCGAGCGGTGCCCAGTTCGTGAGACCGGCGTTGGCCCCGAGGGAGAGCGCGGCCGGTGCGCCCGCCAGGAACATCGCCGCGGCCACCGCGCCGCTGGCGGTCCGCCGCGCCCAGCCCCGCACGTCGACGAAGTAGGACACGACCACCTCGAGCAGCGCGATGGTCGAGGTGAGGGCCGCGAAGGAGACGAGGATGTAGAAGAGCGGCGCCAGGATCGTGCCGAGCGGCAGCGAATAGAACATGCGCGGCAGCGTCGTGAAGAGGATGGTGGCGCTCTTCGAGAAGGTCGACGCACGCTCGGCCTCGGGCACCGCGAAGATGATCGAGAACATGATGATGCACGCGAGGATCGCGACCACGGTGTCGAAGATGCAGATCAGCATCGCCGAGCGCGGGATCGACTCGTCGCGCGACACGTACGAGCCGTACGTGATCATCGCGCCCATGCCGAGCGACAGCGTGAAGAAGGCGTGGCCGACCGACTCGAGCAGGCCGTCGGCCGTGATGGGTCCGATATGGAAGAGGAAGCGCAGCGCATCCCCGAAGCCCGGGCTGCCGATGGAGGCGATGGCGAGGAGGATCAGCAGGCAGCCGAGGATCGGCATGAGGGTCTTGGTGACCCGCTCGATGCCGCCCTTGACGCCCAGCATGACCACCCCGGCGGTGATCGTGAGAAAAAGGGCGAAGAATCCGAGCTGCATGGTGCCGTTGCCGAGGAACGCGCCAAACTCGGTCCCCAGGTCGACCACCTCGGGGTCGAAGCCCCGGAACGACCACATGAGGCACTTGCCGAAGTAGTAGACCGTCCAGCCTGCGATGACGGCGTAGTACGACAGGAGGATGAAGCCGCCCAACACCCCGAGACCGCCAACCGCGGGCCAGAACGAACCGAGGGGCACGTCGGAGGCCATCTGACGGAAGGCGCCCACGGGGCTCTGCTCCGTGCGCCGTCCGATGACCACTTCGGCGAGCATCAGGGGTGCGCCGATGAAGACGATCGCGGTCAGGTACACCAGCACGAACGAGCCGCCGTCGTTGGCGTAGGTGATGTACGGGAACTTCCAGATGTTGCCGAGCCCGATGGCCGAGCCGACTGCGGCCATGATGAATCCCATCCGGCCAAAACTTCCGCGATCTGCCATCGAGTGCTCCTACTGAGTTCCAGGTTTGGACGAGGCTCCCGCCCGTGGCGGCGCGCGGAAAGCACGGTCCCCGCCGCACAGCGGCAGGCGGGCACAGCCGGCGGGAAGGCCTTTCTGGAGGTTCGTCGCCCGCGATTATGTCCTACGCAGCGAAGGCTCAGCGCCTGCCACCGGTTGGGGCGAGCGACGGGCCAGACAGGCCCTGGCGGGTCGCGCCGCGTGGCCAGGGCGCTACCTCGCGCGTGAGCCACTCTTCGCGGTAGCGGGCGAGCGCCGGGGTGTCGGGATAGCTCTCGCCTTCGGCGAAGGGATAGCCGCTCATGGCCCGAAACGGCAGCGGTTCGGCGCTCGTCGACTCGTACGTGTTGCGGTCGGCGTCTTTGTCCCAGCCGACGCTCTCGAGGAAGACCTTGCGGCGGGTGTTCGGCCCGGGCGCCGGGATGCCGGCGGCCGAGAAGCGGAGCCGCATCTCGTCGCCGGCCGCCATCACGACGAGCTGGTCGTCTTCGGCGAGGAGGAGAGGA
This sequence comes from Candidatus Multivoraceae bacterium, assembly GCA_965223385.1. GTDB lineage: Bacteria > Acidobacteriota > Thermoanaerobaculia > Multivoradales > Multivoraceae > JBCCLJ01. The sequence continues at coordinate 1,661,632 of CBDCWR010000007.1, forward strand.
CGCACGTCGCCGGTGCGCGTGTAGTGGCCGAACATCGGCTCCCAGGGGCTGTTCGTACCGACCGTGTTGTAGTCGAAGAGGTGCGGCCCGTTGGGGGCCTCGCGCACCAGAACCGAGAAGCCGCGCTCGCGCAGCTCGGCCGCCTGCGGGTCGAGGGTGGCGACGATCTGGATCTCGTCGTCGGCGCTGTTCTCGGACCACACGATGCGGTCCCAGTGCAGCCAGCGCGACGTGCGGATTCTCAGCGTCCGCACCCCTGGGGGCAGCGCCGGCACGTCGACGACGGTGGTCTTGGTCTTTCCCGCGGGGAAGCCCATGGGGTCGAGCACGGGCACCCATCCCTCGGGGGTCTTCGCCTCGAGCCGCGTGAAGGTGAAGTCGAGGTCGCTCCGCTGCGCGGCGGCCAGGTTGAGCGAGGCATCGGCCGGGAAGATCCAGCCGTCGAGCAGGAGGCGGAACGCGCCGCGCGGGGCCGTGCCGAGATCGAAGGTGAAGGTCCAGGGCCGCGCGGCGATGCCCTGATAGTCGCCCACGGGGTAACCGTCGGCGTAGACGTCGTCGCGCGCCGCGACGCGCTGCGTCACGTCGTTGCCTTCACCGTCCCACGCCCCGGCGACGGGGCGGAGGTTGCGCACGCCGACGAGCTGCGCAGCGCCGGGGAAACCCTCCGGCGACGGCCCGGGGAAGACGCGCAAGGTGGAATGCACCTCCACCTCATCGGGTGCGTCGACGACCCACAGCCGAGTCCGGTCGAAGTAGGCGGCTTCCCAGAGCTCCTCGGTGACGCGCAGGTCGTAGTGCAGGCCGTGCTCGGCCGTTGAACGCGGCGCGGCGCCGGTGACCTCGACGATCTCGTGTGGATCGGAGGCGGCCCAGGCTCCCGGAGCGACCGGCATGCCGAGCGGGGCGCCCCACAGCAGGTCGGTGACGAAGGTGATCTCCTCGCCGTTCCACGTGTAGAGGAACGGGCAACTGCCCTTGAGCACCTGTTCCTCCACCAGGAGCTGATTCGCCTCGGGCTGCAGCCGGTGCTGGGGGACGCCGTTGGCCCACACCGCGCGCAGGCTGTCGGCCCGCCGCACGGCGCCCAGGCCGAAGTGGGTCACACCCTCGCGCACCTCACGGTACTGGTACGCGGAGCCGGCGGTCACCTCCAGGCTGGTGCCGCGCCCGAAGGTGTTGTTCTTGTCGTTGCCTTCCGTGAGCCCGCGCAGCGTGACGCGCAGCGCGCCGTACGCGTCGCCACCTTCGTTCTGGAGCCAGAAGAGGCCTTTGGCGGTCCCTGCCAGCAGGTCGAGGTCGAGGTCGCCGTCGCGGTCGGCAGCCAGCAGCGTCGCGCCACCTTCGGGGAGACCGCCCAGCTCGACGCCCCGCCAACCGGTCTCGGTCTGCTGCACGAGTCCGGGGGAGGCGCCGCTCCATGCGATGTCCAGGCGGCCGTCGTTGTCGACGTCGACGAGGTGCACGGCCTCGGCGGCGGAGCCCGTGGGTGGCGTCGAGCCCGCCTCGAAGCCCGAAGCGCGCTGCAGGAGAACGCGCAGGCCGGACGGGTGCGCCAGGACCAGGTCGGGGAGGCCGTCGTTGTCGAGGTCGCCGACATCGAGTGCAACGGTCCCGGCGGTGCTGCCGAATCCGGCGGCTGCCGTGCCTTCGGAGAAGGTCCCTTGGCGGTTGTTGTCGATGAGCGTCACGCCACCCTCGTGCACGACGAGGATGTCGGTGTCGCCGTCGGCGTCGACGTCGGCGGTACGCACCTGGCGCGCACTGCGGAACCGGGTGTCTGGGAGTGCAGGAGCGGCCGCGAGCTCGAGCGGACCCTCCAAGGCGTTGCGGTAGAGCTGCAGCTGGCCCTGTGTCGTGACCAGTGCGACGTCGAGGTCGCCTTCGCTGTCGAAGTCGAGCACGTCCAGTGCGGCGACGCGCACCTCCTCGAGGCCGGGAACGAGCGTGGGCGTGAAGCTCTCCGTGCTGCCGCCGCGCCAACGGTGAACGCCCGCACCGGCTGCGCTCCAGCCGAGCACCTCGATCTGCCCGTCGTTGTCGAGGTCGACGCTGACCAGCGCCGCGGGCGCGGGATCGGTTGCGCTCGCCGTCTCCGGCGTCGCGTCCGCATCGAGTGCGGTGACCCAGGTGCCGGCGGCGCCGGTCTGGAAGACGTGAAAGGGCGCCTCGGGGACGTACACCCCGGCCAGCGCGGCGACCGGATGGTCGTTCAGCTGCTGCGCCTGGAAGGTCACAGACCCTGGAGGGGAGAGCCCGACCTGCGGCTCCGACGCGAAGCGCTCCACGGGCAGCCCCTGAATCCCCTTGAACACCTCGGCGAGGCTCGACTTGTAGGCACCGCTGGCCTTGAAGACGTTCTCGAGGCGAAGGCTCGGCACCCGTGCCGCTTCCAGGTCGTTGGCCTCGAGGGCGTCGAGGAGACCGGGCAGGGTGCGCTCCGCGAGGGGCTTCGTCCGGGCGTCGAGCTGCCAGGCGAGCTCCCGCACGCGGAGGTAGGCCCTCGAGGCTGCGGCGCGGTCGCCCTCCTCGAGGGCCGCCTTGCCCACCGAGAGCAGAACCACGAGATTCTCGGGACGCAGCTCCGCGAGCGCGCGCGCGGCGGTGCGCCCGGCCGCCGCCGCCTCGGCGCTGGTCATGGCCGTCGTGTGCCGGTAGAGCCCGTAGAGGTACTCGACGTTGCTCGGATCCCCCTGGACGGCCTGCTCGTAGAGCCCCAGGGCCGCGTCGGCGTTGCCGATCCAGGCGACGACATCGGCGCGGATGAACAGCAGATCCGGCCGATTGGGCGCCTTGGACAGGGCCTGGTTGATGGCGGCCAGCGCTTCAGGGCTCTTCTGCTGGCGGAGTCGGGAGATGGCGAGATTCGCGAACCCGAGCGGGTCGCGCGGGTAGATCTGGGTGAGCTCGAGGAAAGCCTCCTCGGCCTCGGCGTACTTCTCGTTCTCGAGCTGTGCGAGGCCGAGATTGCGCAGCTCCACGGCCCGGTCAGGGGGCGGGCTCGGGGTCTGCGCCGCGGCCCTCTGGCGGGCTCCGGCCCACACGAGGGCACCGAGTAGGGCCAGCGAAACGCTGAGCGAAACGCACATCCGAAGGGCGCCGCGGGGGGAGATCAGCGACTGCGACATGGCGCCATCTTAACGGCGGAGACCGCGTGATAGCTTGCCGGCTTGCTCGCTCCGACGATCAGCAGCCCCTAAAGGAGACGAGGGTTGGCGGCCAGCTCGAAGAAGACCCCCAAAGCCCAGGGAAGCGAGAGCAAACGCCTCTTCCTGATCGACGGCTACTCCAACATCTTCCGCGCGTTCTATGCGATTCGCGAGCTCTCCAACTCGAAGGGTGAGCCGACGAACGCCGTGTACGGCTTCGTCAACATGCTGCGCAAGATCCTGCGCGACGATCAGCCCGACCTCGTGGGCATCGGCATGGACACGTCGGGTGCGACCCTGCGCAAGGAGAAGTTCGAGGAGTACAAGGCCAACCGGCGGCCGATGCCGGACGACCTGCGCGCGCAGATGCCGCTCATCCGCCGCGCCATCGAGGCGATGAAGATCCCCATGCTCGAGGCGGAAGGCTACGAAGCCGACGACGTCCTGGGCACCATCGCCAAGAAGGCCGCCGCCGAAGGCTACGAGGTGACGCTGGTCACCGCCGACAAGGACTTCTTCCAGCTCGTCGACGACCACGTGCGCGTGTACCACTCGTTCCGGGAGAAGCTGTACGACAAGGAGCTGGTGGAGGAGGACTTCGGCGTGCCGCCGCACCAGGTCGTGGACGTGCTCGCGCTCATGGGCGACTCGATCGACAACGTGCCGGGCGTCCCGGGCATCGGCGAGAAGGGTGCGAAGAACCTGATTCTGGAGCACGGCACGCTCGAAGCGCTGCTCGATGCGGCGCCGGACATCAAGCGCAAGAACTACCGCGAGGGGCTGACCAACCATCGCAACGAGGCCCTGTTGTCGCAGGAGCTCGTCACCATCGAGACGGAGCTCGAGGTGGCGTTCGATCCCGAGGCCCTGCACCTCGACACGCCCGACCGCGACGCGCTCATCGAGCTCTACCGGGAGCTCGACTTCTTCTCGCTGCTCAAGGAGATGGAGGCGGATGCGGCCGGTGCATCGCTCGACGACCTGGAGCCAGCCACCGACGTGGAGAGCGCCGCGCAGTGGGCCGACGTCGCCGGCGGACTCGGCAGCGAGGTGCTCGTGGCTCTCATCGGCGCGGCGAGCGCTCCCCGCGCTCTCGCCGTGCGCGCGGTGGGGAGCGAGGAGTGCTTCTTCGTCGACCTCGCGCGCGACGGGCTCACGGAGGGCGTCGCCGCCTCGATCTCCGCGTGGCTCGCGGCCGACGACGGCGTTCTGATCGGGCACGACACGAAGGAGGTGCTCCGCCTCGTGGCCCGCGCGGGGCAGCCCGCCCTGGTCCAGGCGCGGCTACGCGACACGATGCTGCTCGCGTACCTCCTGCGCGGTGCGTCGCGATCGTTCGAGCTCGCCGACGTCGCGCTCGACCGGCTGGGCCGTTCGCCCACGAAGGAGGCGGATGCCGGGCTCGAGAAGGGCGCCGAGCCGGCGCCGGGCGACGAGCGTCTCCGGTTGCTGGCCGCGGAGCGCATCGAGGTCGTTGCGCTGCTCGCCGAGCAGCTCGAGGAGCAGCTGGCCGAGGCCCCACCGGTGCTCGATCAGGGCCCGAACGCGCCGGAGATGCTGGGGGAAGGCGAAGCGTGGGTCTACTCCATGATCGAAGAGCCGCTCGTGCCGGTGCTCCTGCGCATGGAGGAGGCCGGAATCGAGCTCGACACCACGTTCCTGGCCGAGATGTCTGCCGAGCTCGGAGAAGAGATCGAGCGCCTCGAAGAGGAGATCTACGAGATTGCCGGGGAACGCTTCAACGTGAACTCCCCGAAGAAGCTCGGCGAGATCATGTACGAGCGCCTCGGCTACCCGATCGTGAAGCGCACGCGCAAGACGAAAAGCTACTCGACCGACGCGGCCACGCTGGAGGAGCTGGCGGCGCGGGGGTTCGATCTGCCGGTCAAGCTCATGGACTTCCGCGAGTACACCAAGCTGCGCTCGACGTACCTCGACGCGCTGCCGCAGCTGGTGGCCGACGACGGCAGGCTCCACACGCACTACGCCCAGGCGGTCGCCGCCACCGGGCGTCTGTCGTCGACCAACCCGAACCTCCAGAACATCCCGATCCGCACCGAGGTGGGTCAGCGCATCCGCAAGGGGTTCCGCGCGGCCGACGGACACCAGCTGCTGGTGGCCGACTACAGCCAGATCGAGCTCCGGATCCTGGCCCACATCGCCGGCGTGGAGGCGCTGATCGAAGCGTTCAACTCGGGTGCCGACATCCACCGCTCGACGGCGGGCAGTGTGTTTGGTGTGGCCCCCGAGCTCGTCTCGGACGAGCAGCGCCGGGTCGCCAAGATGATCAACTTCGGCATCATCTACGGGATGAGCGCGTTTGGTCTCAGCCAGCGACTGGGTATTCCGCGCGCCGACGCGAAGAGCTTCATCGACGCCTACTTCGACCAGTTCCCGGCGGTGCAGGAGTACACCGACTCGACGCTCGCGCAGGTGGAGCGGGAAGGCCGCGTGCAGACGCTCTACGGGCGCTCGCGCTGGCTGCCGGACATCCACAGCCGCAACCGGAACATGCGCGAGAACGCGAAGCGCATGGCGATCAACGCGCGCATCCAGGGCACGGCCGCCGACGTGCAGAAGCTCGCGATGATCGCGGTCGACGAGCGCCTGCGCGCCGACTTTCCGACGTCGAAGCTCCTGCTCACGGTGCATGACGAGCTGGTGGTCGAGAGCCCCGACGGCGAGGCGGACGCCGTGGGTGAGGCCCTGGTCGCGGAGATGCAGGGGGTGGCCGAGCTCGTCGTACCGCTCAAGGTCGACCTGGGCCGCGGCAAGACCTGGTTCGACGCGAAGGGCTAGATGGAGGTTCGTGCGAGAGGAGGGTGAGAGGATGTCCCTGGTGGGAGTACGGGTGTGTGCAGCATTGCTGGCGGCGGCCCTCTGCGGAGCTCCATGTAGTGCGCAGCTGGCGCGCCTCGTCGGCGAGATTGAGACCGCCCCATTCGACTCCCCGGACATCGGGATGGCGACGATCCGCCCGTTTGGCGCGCGAATGATCGTCGAAGCGAAGACGCGGAATGGGCGCCTCCTTTACGGCGTCGACGCGGCCTCGGGTCGCGTGGAACCGCTGCCGCGGCAGACTCAGGACTTTCTGGGACGGAGTCTCGGCGGTCTCGTCTACGTTCAGCCAGCTGCCAACGGGGCCTTCGCGACGGACGGCACCCGGTCGGGCACCCAGCTGCTGACCGAGAACCTCGGGTCCGTCAGGGTTCTGGCCGGGATGAGCGCGCAGCTGGACAATGGAACGATCATCTCGCGCGCGATTCGCAGCACCGAGGGCGATGAGGTGCTGGTCACCGATGGAACATCGCAGGGCACTTTGATGTTCGACCTGGTCCCAGGTGCTGATGGCGCCGCGGTGAGTCTCATCGACGGAGATGGAGAGCGGGTCTTCTTCGTCGGTCGGCGCCCCAACGGACACACCTTGTGGACCACTGATGGCACCGCGGCGGGTACTTCGATCGCCTATACGTCCAACGAGAGGATCATCAACCTGGCTGTTGCGGGCGGGTTCGCGTACTTCGTAAGAAACTCGGGTGGGTCCAGGGAGCTCTGGGTGTCCGATGGCACGCCCTCAGGTACTCAGCTCCTGACTCCTCTACTCTTCTATCGCGACCACTTCTTCTTGGCGAAGAGCGACGTCGGTGTCGTCTTCGACGGAGACTTGGAAGCGACGAACAGGTTCGATGCGACGCCGCACTACATCGAGGCGACACCGACGGGAGTGATGCGGGTCTCCTCGGGACCGGTTGGCTCGCTCCCGCAGACACCGGTCGCGGAGTCGTTCCAGCAAGGTTGGGCGTACGCCTTGCGGCGAGAAGGCAACCAGACCGACGTCATGCTCAGTAGCGGGACTGAGCAGAGAATCGTTGGCACCTTCCGCCAGATCGGCCGGCTCGTCGCCCTCAAGGAGGGCCTGGCGATCCTCACGTCTCAGAGCGAGCTTTTTGTGAGCAACGGATCGCAGGGCTCGACTCGCAAGGTCGCGGACGACGTGGAGGTGCTGCAAAGGGTGAGCGGCAAGGCGTTCTTTCTCACACGAGGCGAGGTCTGGGAGACCCAGGGGACGGCGGAGACCACTCGGCGCAGGACTCGGGCCCTCTCGTTTCCGCTTCGCTTCGATGTTCCGGATCCCCAGTTTGCGGAGCGAGACGGCACGCTTTTCTTCGCCGGTTCCGATCTCGAGCATGGAATCGAGCCCTGGTCGGTTGGCAACGACCCAGAGCAGGCCCGACTCGTCGCAGACCTGGTTCGCGAAGGGGAGGGCTCTGGCTACACGAAGCTCGGCGGCAGCCATCGCGTGATCTTCGCCCAAGTGGGCAATGCGCTCTGGGCGCAGGAAGAAGGCAGCAGTTTGGAGCGGGTGCTCGATGGCGCAACGTGTCCTTCTCTGAACCTCGTCGCGGTGGCTGGCAACCGCGCTCTGGTCCTCTGCCAGAACCAGAGGGTGCGCGCGGTCGGATTGGATGGTCCGTCCGAGTCTCTCCCCTTGCCGTTGGAAGTCCACTTCCGACAGCAGTTCCCGACGCCCTCCGCCACAAAGATGCCAGTGCTTGCGCCGGATGGGCTCTGGGTCACGGACGGAACGGCGGCCGGTACCTACGAGGTCTTTTCCCTGCCTTCGGGCCAGAGTAGCCACTCCTCGAACCCGCAGATTCGAGATGGTGTTGCCTTCTTCTGGGGCAATGCCGCTGACGAGGCGTCGCTCTATCGGATCGACTTGGCGACCGAAGTCACGACAGAGGTCGCGCGGTTCGATGAGCGTCCGTTTTCCCTCGAGGGCCCTGTCGTCGAGGTTGGCGACACGACGTACTTCGATCGCGGTGGTGTGCATTTCGTCGATTCGTCGTCCAAGCTCCCAGTTCCCGTCAATGTGCCTGGTATCTCGATTCTGGAAATGGCCGCGGCGCCGGATCGGCTTCTGGTACTCGCCAGGGACTCCGAGGAGAAGCTCTTTTCGGTGGGCCGGAGCGACGTCCAGCGGCTGTTGGAAGACAGTCCCGGGAATCGGAACGCCCAGCTGCTCGAGCTACCGCAGGGCGTCGTCGTGCTCAACTGGCGATCGAAGGTGTTCTTCACCGACGGCACGACGGAGGGGACCCGCGAGCTACGTCTCGAGCCGGGTCAGGTGGGCTCTCACCTTCCACCGACGAGTCCAGTGGCCTACTTTTCAGCGACCACACACCTCACTGGCAGCGAGCTCTGGCGCACCGACGGCACACAGGATGGCACCCGACTCGTCCACGACCTGAACCCAGGTCCGCCGTCGTCGTCGCCCACAGTTCACCTGATGCTGAATCGGCTCATCCTCCACGCGAATGACGGGCTCCGCGGTCAGGAGCTGTTCGAGGCCCGTCTCGATGGCTTCGTCTGCCAACCTCATGTCGCGAGCCTGTGTATGGATGACCGTCGGTTCCGAGTGGACGTGGACTGGCGCGACTTCCAGGGTGGCTCCGGGCGAGGTAAGCAGGTGCCACTGACAGACGATACGGGAGCGTTCTGGTTCTTCGACCCAGAGAACCTCGAGGTGCTCGTGAAGATCCTCGACGGTCGTGGTGTGAACGGGTTCCATTGGATCTTCGGTGGAGCGCTGACCAACGTCCCCTACGCACTCACCGCCGTGGACTCCTGGACGGGTGAGAGCCGCCGCTACCTCAACCCGAGCGGGAACTTCGGTTCGTTTGGCGACACGTCGGCCTTCGGGGGCCTCGCTCGCGGACGCCCTTCGGGAGCGCTCCGCGTCGTTCCCGCGGTTCGAGCCAGAGCGAAAGAGGAGCAGGTGTCGGCACAGCGGGCGTGCACTTCTTCCAGCGCACGACTTTGTCTGGCCGGCTCGCGGTTCGAGGTTCGTGCCAGATGGCGCACGACGCAGGGAACCTCCGGAGACGGCGTGGCAGTTCCTGTGACCGAGGACAGTGGCTACTTCTGGTTCTTCGATTCGGAGAACGTGGAGCTCATGGTCAAGGTTCTCGACGGTCGATCCCTCAATGGCAACTTCTGGGTCTTCTACGGGGCGCTGTCCGACGTGGAGTTCGAGATCGAGGTGACCGACTCTGCGACGGGTAAGCAGCGCGTGTACCGCAACCCACAGGGGACCTTCGCGAGCGTCGGTGATCCGGAGGCGTTCTAGCTCAGACGCTCTCCTTAGACCGGATCGACCGGCACGCCCGATCGGGCTGCGGAGCTCGATGCGTCTCCGTCGGCGTCGTCGTCTCCCAGAGGCATCCCCACGTCGGTCAGCGCGTCTCGGAGGGCCTGTGCGGAGAAGGGCTTCTGGAGGAAGCGTGTCCGCGGGTCGTGCACGCCCATGGCGGCCGCGGCCTCGTGCGCGTACCCGGAGATGAGCACGGCCGGCAGGCCGTCACCTTCCTGGCGCAGTTGGCGGAGCACGGAGTGCCCGTCTAGCTTGGGCATTGCCACGTCGAGGATCACGCCGGCGGGTGCCTGTTCCCGCACTCGGTCCAGCGCCTCCTGGCCGTTCTCGGCGAACAGCGGACGGTGGCCCATCTGCTGGAGGAGCTGGCCGATCACCTGGCGCACGGCTTCCTGGTCGTCGGCGACGAGAACGGTGCAGTGGCCGTCCGGGGTCGTCGGCTCGACCGGAGCGCTTCGGGACTCGCGCGGAGCCTCCTCCGGCGCTTCTGCCAGCGGAAAGTAGATCTCGATCTCCGTTCCGCGCCCGAGCTCGGTGTGCACCTGGATTCCCCCTCCGTGTGCCTCGACGATCCCCGCGACGGATGCCAGCCCGAGCCCCTTACCCTGGTCGCGGTCGGAGACGAACGGGTCGAACATCCTCGAGCGCACCGACGGCTCGATTCCCCGACCTTCGTCGCGGATCGAGAGGCGGGCGTACGGTCCAGGCCGGAACGTGGTCCCCCGCGCACTGCACGCGGTCTCCTGGTCGAGACGCGTGGCCTCCAGACACACCCAGATCACGCCGGGCCCGGGCTGCGAGTCGGGTGCGTACGCCTGGTCGGCGTTTCGAATGAGGTTCACCACGATCTGGTCGAACTGCGTGGGGTCCCCCACGATCCAGACCTCGTCGGGTGCGTCCACCTCGATGCGGGACCCAGCCTCGAGGCTCGCCTGAGCGAGAACGATGGCCGTGCGGAGGCGCTCCCGCAGCTCGATGCTGGCGAGCGTGAGCTGGCGCTTCCCGGTGTAGTCGAGGAGCTGCCCCGACAGCCGGCCCGCGTTGGCGGCCGCGCGCTCGATCGCGCTGAGGTACTCCTGCGCTGCCGCCGTGTCCTCCGCTTCCAGCTCCACACGAGCCAGAGCAGCGTTGCCGGCCATGCCGGTGAGGAAGTTGTTGAGATCGTGTGCGATCCGGCCCGCCATCAGCCCGAGGCTCTCGCTGCGCTCGTGCTCGCTCAACCGTTTGTCCAGCGCGCGCTGCTCGTCGTGCTGCGCCCACAGGCGCTCCCGTGCCTGTCGCTCTCCGGCCACGGCCCGCGTCCACACTCTGTGATGGAGGAGCATCGTCAGGAGGGTCGGCACCAGAACGGTGATGCCGCCAGCGAGTGCGAGCCAGGGAGGCGGTGTCGTGAGACTCCCCACGGGCCCGATCGCGATGCCGAGCGCGAGACTTCCCGCCATGATCGCCGACCACACCACCGCGGCCCTGGCGCCGCAGATCATCACCGTGAGGAGCGGGATGGCTGGGGCGTAGATCGACGCCAGAGGCAAGATGCCCCCCGAGTAGACCGCGGCGAAGCCACACGAAACACAGAGGGCCGCGGGAATGCAGTGGTGCGCCAGATGGCGTGCGCCGTCCCAAAGCGGAGCGGCCCAGCGATAGAGCGGAGCCACGAGCCCGAAGAGCAGAAGGGCCACCAGGGTGACCGCCTTCAGCGCCGGCGTGAAGACCCCCCACGTGAAAAGCAGGGTCGCCGCCGCGGCGAGAAGGCCGAGGTGCGACGTCACGAGAGCGATGAGCGCCTGCGCCTGCTGTGTTTCGTCGAGGCGAGCCATCACGCGAGCGCCGGCCATCAGGCGACCCACGGAGGCGAGACTGAGGTTGCGTGGAACGACCATCGTGCTCCTCTCGCTCCAAAGATACCCCTCTCCGATCGATCCGGGCGCGCCGGGGTCCATGACGAGACGCGCCGACGGTAGAATGCCCTTTCGGGCGCGGCGCGCGCCCTCCCCGACGGGGTGCGACTCCCTTTCTTCTCCCTTCTCTTGTCTTTCGAGGTGTCCATGTCGGCGAGTCCCACGGAGCGACCAGCACCCTCCGGTGTCGGCGCTGCCGCCAGCGGCGGATGGCTCGCGGGCGGCTGGATCGGCCTGGCTGTCGGCTGCTTCCTCGCGCTCTTCAACCCCGTCGTGGGGGTGGCTCCGCGCCTGCTGCTGGTGTTTGTGGTGTGGCTGCTGTACCAGCTCCTTCTCGGGGTGCCGGCCGCTCTGGCGTGGGGCGCCCTTGCAGGCGCGGCCGCTCGCTCGGGCCGGACGCTCGGAGCCCGCCCGATGGGTCCGCTCGTCTTCCTGGTGTCCGTGAGTGCGGTCGTGCTCCTCGGCGCCGTGCGCACGCTCGGCAAACCCGCCGACGGCGAAGCCTGGGGGCCGCCGATCGGGGGCCTGGGCTTCCTCACGGCGCTGCTCCTCGCCACACTCCCCGTGGCTGCGTGGTGGTGGCGGCGCACGTCCCGGGGTCCACTCGAGCTCGCCGCGGGCGGCGTCGCCCTGGCCCTCTTGGTGTCGCTGCTTCCGCCGCTGCGAGACGACTGGGAGCCCGAGGAGGCGCGGGTCGGCGTCGAGGTCGAGGAGCTGCAGGCGCGTCCACCGAGTCATCGGGTGGCCATCGTCGGCTTCGACGGACTCGACCCGGAGGTGGTCTCGACCCTCATCGAGGCGGGCCACATGCCGACGTTCGAGCGCGTGCGCGACGAGGGGCTCTTTGCGCCTCTGCGGGTGCTTCCTGCGGGCTACTCACCGCCCACCTGGACGACGCTCGGGACCGGCGTGGGGCCGCAGCGTCACGGGGTGTTCGACTTCGTCAAGAAGCCGCTGCTCGGAACCGGGCTCGATCTCGCAGCGCTCACCGCGTACCCGGACGGCCTGGCCACCGTCCGGCTTATGGAGGGCCTGGCGCGCCTCGGCCTCGTGAAGGAGTCGCTGGTGCGCCCCGCCGATCGTCAGGTGGCTGCGCTGTGGAATCTCACGTCGGCCGCCCAGATCGACACGTGCATCGTGAACTGGATGTTCACGTGGCCTGCGGAGGACGTGCTCGGCACGACGTTGAGCGACCGCGCCTTTTTTGCCCACAACCTCGGTGCCGTGGCGGTGGAGCGCGCGCCGGGTCAGGGGGTGCCGCTGCGTCTGGTCGGCTCCAGCGAAGAGGCGGGTGATCGCGGCAGCGGTCTGTGTACGCCCACCCCGAACTGCCTGGCCGACATGCCGCTCGAGCGCGAGAGTGAAGGCATCGACGCCGCGGCCGAGTACGAGTTTCACATGGCGGAGGACGCCTTCTACGTGGAGGCCGCGGAGCGAGCGCTCGAGGGCCGGGCCTGCCAGCTCTCCATGGTGTACAGCCACCTCCCCGATTTCCTGAACCACACCACCGAGCCCGCAGTGCTCGAGGGTGTGCTGCGCGGCGAGCTCGAGGCGGGAGCGAACGAGCGGTTCGTCGAGGTGTACGGGGAGGTCGATCGCACCCTGGCGCGTCTGCTCGAAGTTCTCGGCCCGGACGTCGACGTGCTCGTCGTCTCCGACCATGGAGTGACGGTGCGGGACATCGGAGGGCGGGCGAAGGTGACGCACGGCTACCCGGGGCCGGACGGCATCCTCCTGGTACGGCAGCGTGCCGGGGCCGTGCGCCCCGTCCTCGACGTGGAGCCGAGCGTGTACGACATCGTGCCCACGGCGCTGGGCCTCCTCGGACTGCCCCGCGTCTCCAACATGCCTGGCCGCGCCCTCCTGAACGAGGAGCCATTGCGGGTGCTCCCGGTCGGCCGGGTTCCCGACTTTGCGACGGCGGCCGACGCGCAGGAACAGCCGGAGATGACCGAAGAGGTGCTCGAGCGCCTGAAGTCGCTGGGGTACCTGCAGTAGGCGTGCTGGTTAGCACGCCACTGCAGGTACACACTTCGATGCTCCAGCCGCTTGCGCGGCTTCCGCGCAGCTCGCCTTCGGCTCGCGCTTGGCCGGAGGGCGCGTTGCGCTGCGTCTTGCGGCTGTCTGAGAGTTTGGGCCGGCTCGCCGATGGCTCTCGCTCGGTCGCGCTCGAGGTGTACCTCGAGGGCTGTCTCTGTCGACGCGAACCGCGATGCGATCGCGAGTCCACTCCGGCGAACGCGCAGCCGGATGAACACGCAGCGATGCCAAGCACGGCCGGAGGCCGTTGCGCGGAAGCCGCGCAAGCGGCTGGAGTATCGAATGCTCACGCGCAGACGTGGTAGCACCACGTCGAGCATGAGCTGCGCTTGGAGCGGTCCGCGATGACGGGGCGAGCGCAAGCGCGGCAACACCGCCCCGAGCACGCCGTTACAATCGTGAGCAAATCAAACACGGAGACATGTCATGAACTTCGACGACTCTGCCCAGGAGGCGGCGTTTCGCGCGGAGGCTCGTGCCTGGCTGGCCGAGCACGCACCCGAGCACGAGGGCGTCCCGCAGGACGGCCCCCACGAGATGGAGATGGCGCGCGCCTGGCAGCGGCGCAAGGCCGAGCACGGCTGGGCCTGCATCGACTGGCCCGAGGCATACGGCGGCCGCGGCGGCACCATGCTCGAGGCGATCATCTTCGCCGAGGAGGAGGGGCGCTACTCGATCCCCAACGCCAACCTCGGCATCGGCATGGGCACCTGTGCTCCCGCTCTGATGGCGCACGCCAGCGACGAGATCAAGAACCGGCACCTGTCGAAGATCGCCAGCGCGGAGGAGATCTGGTGCCAGCTCTTCTCGGAGCCGTCTTCAGGCTCCGACCTCGCGGGTATCGGAACCCGGGCGGAGCGCGACGGCGACGAGTGGGTCGTGAACGGCCAGAAGGTCTGGAACACGAACGCGCAGTACGCCGACTACGCCATTCTGGTCACGCGCCACGATCCGGACCTGCCGAAGCACAAGGGCATGACCTTCTTCATGGTCGACATGAAGACTCCCGGAATCGAGCCGCGTCCGATCCGCCAGATCTACGGTGGCTCGTCGTTCAACGAGGTCTTCCTCACCAACGTCCGCATCCCCGACAGCCACCGTGTGGGTGAGGTCGGGGAGGGGTGGACGGTGGCGATCACCACGCTCATGAACGAGCGCTTCGGCGTCTCGCGCTACGACCCCGACGTGCGCACCCTCTTCGAGTCGGCGAAGAAGCTCGAGGCCGAGACCGGGCAGAACCCGCTGGCGGCCGGCGACGTGCGGGAGGCCATCGCCGACTGGTACGTCAAGGCCGAAGGGGTCCGGCTGACCTACGCGAGGAGCCTGACGGCCATCTCGCAGGGCCGCCAGCCCGGTCCGGAGCAGTCGATCAGCAAGGTGGTCATGGCGCCCCAGCGCCAGGACATCTCGTCGTTTGGCGCCGACCTGCAGGAGATGGGTGGCGCTCTGTGGAAGGGCGACGAGGAGTCGATGCTGGGCGAGTTCCAGATGGGATACCTGTCGGCGCCAGGAGCGCGGATCGCAGCCGGCACGGACGAGATCCTCAAGAACATCATCGCGGAGCGTGTCCTCGGGCTGCCCGGAGACATCCGCGTCGACCGCGACACCTCCTACAAGGACATCCCACGAGGTTCCTGAACGTGCTTGTAGCACGTCCAGGAACCATGTTCGATGCTCCAGTCGCTTGCGCGACTTCCGCGCTCCAAGCTCGCTACGCGCGTGCCCCGCGGGCACGTTGGCAGTTTGGCGGACCAAACGTGCCTCGCGTCGCTTGGTGAATCAGGTGCCTGCTGGCTGCCTCGGCAGGGAGCCTGCGCCTTCTGCCCTTTGGTCATCATGTCGTTGGCGTGGTGAGCTCAGCGATGGAGAGACCGCGTCGGTCTCCTCTGTGATGACCGATCCGGTTGGCGTGGGCTCGCCATATCGATACTCGGTCAGATGCCGTGGAGGTTAAGAACGTGACGAGACTCGGCCTTGTACTTGCCCTGGTTCTTGTTCTTCCCATTGGGCTGGAAGCCCAGACGCCTTCGGACACCGACTGGGCCGTGACGACGGGCAACGCGGCGAGCACGCGCTACGCGCCGCTCGACCAGATCGATGCCTCGAACGTGGCGCAGCTCGAGCGTGTTTGGACCTGGGCCTCTCCCGATACGGCGCTGATGGAGGGCAACCCGAAGTTCAAGTCGGCGCGCCTGCGTCCGAGCAACCACCAGGCGAGCCCGGTGAAGATCGGAGACCGCCTGTTCACGACATCGAGCCTGTATCAGATCTCGTCGCTCGACCCTGGCACCGGGGAGACGATCTGGAACTACGACCCGGAGGCCTACGCAGCGGGGATCCGGCCGCCCAACCTCGGCTTCACGCATCGCGGTGCGACGTACTGGTCCGACCCGGAGGGCACGTTGCCGCCGCGGCTCTTCTACGCCACGGGCGACGCGAAGCTCCGCGCCGTGGATGCGCTCGGCGGCGAGCCGATCGGAGACTTCGGCGAGGCGGGGGTCGTCGATCTGACGCAGGGGCTGCGCAAGAAGGTGAGTCAGCGCCAGTACACGGTGAGCTCGCCGGTGATGATGTGCCGTGACGTCATCGTGGTGGGCTCGTCGATCTCCGACGCGCCGACGCACCCCGAGGCGCCACCCGGAGACGTGCGGGGTTTCGATCCGCGGACCGGCGAGCAGCTCTGGACCTTCCACTCGATCCCGCAGCCGGGAGAGGAGGGGCACGACACGTGGGAAGAGGGCTCCTGGGAGAACACGGGCAACGCCAACGTGTGGACCCTGATGAGCGCCGACGAGGAGCTCGGGCTCGTGTACCTGCCGTTCGGCACGCCCACCAACGACTGGTACGGCGGGCACCGCAAGGGCGACAACCTCTTTGCGGAGAGCCTGGTCGCGGTCGACTGCGAGAGTGGAGCGCGCCGCTGGCACTTCCAGATGGTGCACCACGGCCTCTGGGACTACGACCTGCCCACCTCGACCATCCTCGGCGACATCACGGTGGACGGTCGGCGCATTCAGGCCGCGATGCAGCTCTCGAAGCAGGGGTTCGTCTACGTCTTCGACCGCGCGACGGGAGAGCCGGTGTGGCCGATCGAAGAGCGCGAGGTGCCCCAGACCGGCATCCTGGGTGAGGTCACGTCGCCGACGCAGCCGTTCCCCACGAAGCCGCCACCCTTCGAACGGCAGGGTGCGACGCTCGACGACCTGGTCGACTACACCCCGGAGATCGAGGCGGCGGCGCGCAAGATCCTGCAGCAGTTCCAGTATGGGCCGCTCTACACGCCGCCGAGCACGCGCGGCACCGTGAACATGCCGGGCTGGGGCGGCGGCGCGAGCTGGCCTGGGGGCGCGTTCGACCCCGAGACGGGCATGCTGTACGTGCCCAGCTTCGCCGTACCCGTGGTCATGACACTCAAGCAGCCCGACCCGGCGCGCTCGGGCTTCGACTACGTCGGCTCCATCCAGATGGGCATCGCCGGCCCGGGTGGCCTGCCGCTGTTCAAACCGCCGTACTCCCAGATCACCGCCTACGACATGAGCCAGGGCGAGATCGCCTGGCAGGTGCCCACCGGCAACGGTCCGCATCGCCACCCGCTGCTCCGCGATCTCGATCTGCCGCCCATGGGCTCCGGCACGCGCGCCCACGTGCTCGCCACGAAGACGCTGCTGTTCGTGACGCACGGCCAGCCGCTGTTCAGCGCCCCGGAGGCCGGGCAGCTCGATCTCGTGGGCGAGGAATCGCTCGGTGAGTTCGATGCGATTCTGGAAGGTCAGAGTGGGGGCGACCCCGCGCACGGTCCGGCCGGCTCGGCATCGGCCGACGACTGGCGCACGGAGCCCAACCTCCTGAGCGCGTACGACAAGGCCACCGGCGAGCTCGTGTGGAGCACCGAGCTGAGCGCTCACACCGACGGAAGCCCGATCACGTACATGCACGAGGGCAAGCAGTACCTCGTGTTTGCGGTCGGAGGCAACGGCGACGCGCCCGAGGTCGTCGCGTATGCGGTTCCTTAGCGTGTGGCGAGCCCTACCTCACATCCGACGCAAACCGGTCCGCGTTCTCGCGCACGAAGTCGCCGCTGTCGGCCCCGGCGTCCCAGAACTGCGGCTGGGCCTTCGGGATGGTGAGCGCTTTCTGCACCGCGGGGCGCGCATCGATTCTCTCGAACCAGGCGGCGAGGTGGGGGAGCCCGCTCGCGTCGACGCGGGCCCACGGGAACGCGCGCGCCCACGGAAAAAGGGCCATGTCGGCGATGGAGTACTCGCCGGCCACGTAGTCGCGGCCGTCGAGGCGACGGTCGAGCACCTCGAGGAGCCGTCGCGACTCGTCCACGTAACGCCGGATGGAGAAGGGCTCTTCGTGCCCGTTGGGTGCGGCAATACGCTGGAAGTACATCGCCTGGCCCATCATCGGCCCGATGTGCCCCACCTGGAGGAAGAGCCACTGTAGCGTTTCGCTGCGCCGGACCGGGTCGTCGGGCAGGAAGGCCTCGTACTTGTTCGCGAGGTGCCACAGGATGGCCCCCGACTCGAAGATCGCCCGGTCCTCCGCGCGGTCGACGATCGTGGGGATCTTGCCGTTGGGGTTGAGCTGGAGGTACGCGGGCGCCTTCTGCTCCTGCTTTGCGAAGTCGATCACCGTCAGGTCGTACGGGACCCCGGCCTCCTCGAGGAAAAGCACGGGCTTGTAGCCGTTCATGGTGGCCGCGGTGTAGAGGTGGATGTCGGGAGAGGTCATGGGGCCGGTCTCGCAGTTCGGAGTGCGTGGTGGCGACGCCCCCGGCGACGCGTCGCCGAGGAGACGGGGTGGTGGATCGAAGTTAGGCCCAAAGGTGAAGAGATGCAACCAGTATACTTTTGGTAACCTAGTAGCATGAAGAGGGAGTTCTAGTGCGCGCGCGCGTCGAGGTGGACCGTCGAGGTCGCAGGGTGGCGCAAGAGCCGTGCCTGACGCCGTGCCCGATCGAGCACGGAATGCGTATCCTCGGGGGCAAGTGGACCGGTTCCATCCTCTGGCATCTCCAGGACGGTCCGGTGCGCTTCAACGACCTCGCGCGCATGGTCGCCGGAGCGAGCAAGAAGATGATCGTCGAGCGCCTCCGTCGTCTCGAGGCACAGGGTCTGGTGCGGCGGCAGGTGCTCGAGACGGCACCGGTCTCTGTGGAGTACTCGATCACTCCGCTCGGTGAGACGGCGCTCGGCTTCCTCGACGAGCTGCGTCGGTGGAGCGAGAGCCTGCCGCCGGAGCTCGGGCGCGAGGACGGAGGCGCGAGCCGGTGACCTCGAGGCAAAGGAAGTGAGCGACCGTCGCAAGCTGCTGATCACCGGCGGCTCCAGCGGCATCGGGGCGGCAACGGCTCAGCTGGCGGCAACCCGTGGATACGACGTCACTCTGGGCTACGGGCGCGACGCGGAGGGAGCCGAGGCGACCCTCCGCGCGGTCGAGGAGGCGGGAGGGTCCGGGATCGCGGTGCGCGCCGATCTGGCCGACCCGGAGGCTGTCATCGCGCTCTTCGAGGAGCACGACCGCAGGTTGGGTGCCTTGGACGCCTTCGTGAACAACGCCGGCATCGTGGCCGAGGCAGCGCGCACCGAGGACCTGAGTGCGGAGCGGATCTCGCGCATCTTCGAGGTGAACGTCATCGGGGCGATCCTCGCGGCCGGCTACGCCGTGCGTCGCATGGCGCATCGTTATGGCGGCTCGGGAGGTGTGATCGTGAACGTCTCGTCGGCCGCGGCACGCCACGGCTCGGCGGGCGAGTATGTCGACTACGCCGCGTCCAAGGCCGCCATCGACACCTTCACGAAAGGGCTCGCCGAAGAGAACGCGACGGAGGGCATCCGCGTGGTCGGCATTCGACCCGGGATCATCGACACGCCGATCCACGGCAAAGGGGGAGACCCGGGCCGCGCCGATCGCATCGCCGCCACCGTGCCGATGCGCCGCAAAGGCACCGCGCTCGAGTGTGCCGAAGCGATCCTCCGGCTGCTGTCTGACGCCGCCGGCTACACCACCGGCACGATGCTCGACGTGGCGGGTGGCCGCTAGCGGCTTGCTCGGCGTGGTGGTACCACGCCTGCGCGCGCCTCTGCACTCGCGGACCGCTCCAAGCGCGCTGCGCGCGCGTCGCTTCGGCTGCGCCGCGCTCGCCCAGGGGCTCGCGACACCGGAGCAATCCGACCAGGACAAGCGCAGGCGTGCGAATCTGCACGCCGAGCACGTCACCGCGGGCGCAGGATCTCGCGCTCGTTGCCCATGCGCTTCGTCACGCGCTGGGAGTCGAGGTACTCGAGCAAGGGGATCGCCCACTTGCGGGTGAGGCCGAAGTGGTCCTTGAACTGCGGCACGGCGAACGTCTGCCAGTTGGTGGCGAAGAGGTCGGCGCGCAGCTTCTCGAGCGCGGAGGCGGCGATGAACAGCCCGTCGGGAAGGCGCACGAGCCGCTTCTGGCGCACGAGGTGCTTCACGAGGCCTTCGAAGATCTGCGGCTTGATGCCGAGCTGCGCCTGCACGTCCTTGATCGCCGAAGGCTGGAGCCCCTGCTGCTCGAACAACGTCACGATCGAGTCGGCGTGCTTCGTTTCGGCGTCGGTGAACTGGGAGCCGCGGCCCGGCTGCGTGAGCTCGTCGCCGGCGATCACCACCACCTTCTGCTTGGCCAGCCAGTCGAGGTAGACGTCGGCGAGCTCCTGCCCGCGGCTGGGCAGGATGCGGCGCAGGGCCTCGGCTTTCGGAATACCCGAGGCCATGCGGTTCTCTTTGAAGTAGGCCTTGAGAACCCTGCGTGCCCGCTCGGAGACCTCGGCCACGGCGCCGGGTACCAGCCAGCGCTCGCCATGGCCGGCTCCAGCCGGCGCGAGAACGAGCTGGCTCTCGGAGACGAGGCCGCCGAGAAGCTCGCGTGCGTCCTCGGGGCGCTGGCCGAGGCGCGCCACGAGATCCTCGAGGGCCAGACCGCTCTCGCCCTGGAGCGCCGCCCACGCGACCGTCGCCTGCCGCAGGTCTCCGCCAATGCCCGCGGCCGCGTCTCGGAGCTGGGCGCCGCGCAGAGGTGCGAGCCGGGGATCGAGAACGGTGCCGCCGCCCAAGGTGGTCTGCGGCGACGGCCGCCGCACCACGAAGCGGTCGCCGCGGGCCGCCACAGTCGGCGCGTCGACCCGTACCTCCACGAGCCCTTCGCCGCCGGGCGGGATCGGGTCGCCCACCGGCCGCAGCTTGCCGAGCCGCTCCGCGGAGCCCACGTGCACGCGCACCGGGAGGAAGCCGGCGATCGGTTTGGGCGCGCTCGGAAGCAGGCGGAAGTGGGCGAGCCAGCGCTGACCCACCGCAAAGGCGCCCGGCACGGTGGCCTGGTCGCCGCGGCCGACCTCGTCGAGGTCGACACCCACCAGCTGGAGCGACGTGCGCTCGCCGGCGTAGGCCCTGTTGCGATCCGACCCGTGCACCTGCACGCTGCGCACCCGCGCCTTGGCCCCCTGTGGCTGCAGCACCATCTCGTCGCCGGTGCCGATCTCGCCGGACACCAGGGTGCCGGTCACCAGCACTCCGAGGCCCTTGAGATGGAACGACCGGTCGATGGGCAGGCGTGCCGGCAGCTGCGTGAGATCTGCGCCCGCGTGCGCCTCCTCGGCCAGCTCGACGAGCTTGGCGCGGACGTCTTCGACCCCCTCGCCCGTGTGGTTCGACACCTTGACGATGGGTGCACCCTCGAAGGGTGTTCCCTGGAGCGCCTCCTCGAGCTCGAGCTCCGCCAGCTCGAGCAGGTCGGGCTCCACGAGGTCGGTCTTGGTGAGCGCCACCAGGCCGGCAGGGATGTCGAGCAGCGAGCAGATGTCGAGGTGCTCCACGGTCTGCGGCTTCACGCCTTCGTCGGCTGCGACCACGAGCATCATCAGCCGGATGCCGCCGAGGCCAGCGAGCGCGTTGTGCACGAAGCGCTCGTGCCCCGGCACGTCGACGAAGCCGATCTGCAGGTCGCCCTCGATGCTGTGCGCGAAGCCGAGGTCGATCGTGATGCCACGGCTCTTCTCTTCCTGCCAGCGGTCGCAGTCGACGCCGGTGAGGGAGGCGATGAGGCTCGTCTTGCCGTGGTCGATGTGGCCGGCCGTGCCGACGACGACGCGTCGAATGTTGACATTCATCGGTAGATATTCTACGGTTATATGTAGATCATGGACATCGACAAGTGGCCCTGGGCCGCCTGCGGCTAGATGAGCAGGAAGATTGGAGACTCGAGAATGGGAGTTTTGGGGTACTGGAACAACAAGGGCGGGACGGGAAAGACCAGCCTCGCCTTTCAAAGCGTATGCGCGTTCGCGGCGCAGAAATCGACCAGTTCGATTCTCGTGATCGATGTGTGTCCGCAGGCCAACCTGAGCGAGCTGTTTCTCGGCGGTCAGGAAGGTGGCGGGGGCGACCGACTGCTGATGCTCCACGGAGAGCCAGGCAGACGCTCAATCGGCGGCTATTTCCAGTCGCGCCTACCGAAGCCGTACGACAACTCGGCAATCGCGCCGAATAGCTACATCTCGAGACCCTCAGAGTCGAACTCAACGATACCTACCAATATCTCGTTGCTAGCGGGCGATCCGCTCCTTGAGCTTCAAGCCAACGCTGTTGCCACCTTGGCGAACACCCAGATCCCAGGCACCGACAGCTGGATGAGCGTGGTCTGCTGGCTGCGGGACCTCGTTGATTCGTGCTCGGGAGATTTTGACTACGTCTTCATCGACATGAATCCTAGTTTCTCCATGTACACGCAAATCGCCTTGGCGGCCTGCCAGAGGCTGGTACTTCCGGTGACGGCGGATGACTCCTCGCGACGAGGGATTCAGAACGCGATGAGTCTGATCTACGGCCTCAAGTTGCCGTCCGACATCTACGCCCAGCACAATTTCCACACCCGGATGAGCCAAGCCGGACTGGAGTCTCCCAAGATCCATTTGGTGGCCAAGAATCGTCTGACTCAATACATCAGTACTGCAAAGAGCTACACAGCGGTTCTCTCGGGTATCACGTCCGATCTACAGAGCATCCTGAAGGATGATCCAGATCACTTCACCTTCTCTTCAGTTGAAGACGGGCTGATGGAGATCAAGGACTTCCAGACCTCGGGAGTCGTAGCCTTCGCGCGGGGCACGCCTTTTGTCACCATGAACGCCGGTACGCTGAGTGTCGCAGGGCAGCGCGTCAAGGTGAACGCTCAGCAGCTCGATCAGAATCGCAAAGTCATCGACAAGTTGGCTTCGCGGCTGTGGCGTGGCGATCCATGAGGACGCTACTCCGATAGCAGCTCGCGTGCGATCTGGTTCACCAGCTTGCCGTCGGCGGCGCCGCCGAACTGTGCCATCACCGCCTGCATCACCTGGCCCATGCCACTCGGGCCGGAGAGGCCCTTCTCGGCGATGACGGCGGCCACGGCCTCGCGGATGGCCCCTTCGTCCACCTGCTCGGGGAGGTACGGCTCGAGGATCGCGAGCTCGCGCTCCTCCTTCTCGGCCAGCTCGAGGCGGTCGCCGTTGCGGAACTGTTCGGCGGCCTCCTTGCGCTGCTTCGTGGCTTTCTTGATGAGTGCTGTGAACGCCTTGTCGTCGACCGGCTGGCCGTCCTGGATCTCGCGGTTCTTGATCTCGGCGAGCAGCATGCGCAGCGTCTCCGTGCGCTCCTTGTCCTTTGCCTTCATCGCCTCTTTGAGGTCGCCTTCGATCTGTGCTCTGGGCTCGGTCATGGTCCTGTCCTCGGGAAGGAGCGATGCGCTCTAAGAGATCTCTCGTTCGAGCGTGGAGTATCGCATTGGTCGTCCAAGCAGTCGGCCAAGGTCTCTCTCGCTCGTTGTCGTGGTGTCCCATCTGACGCGTGCGGAAAACACCGCACGGACGATCCGGGCCCACGTGGACGGCGCCGCCCCCCCGGATGGCGGGAGTGGTCCCGAGCCCCCGGGTTGATCCGGAGCTCGAGAGCGGTTGAGCGGTGGGGTCGAAGGCCTGGCCGCAGGGAATCAGGGCTTGGCGGCGCTGCGAGCCTTTTCCCAGGCCTGGGCTGCTGGCAGCCGCCAAGAACCGAGCGAGGGCACCGATTGACCAGGGACCATCCCGAGCGGCCCGGAGGACGGGCCTTCGACCCCACCGCGCCGCGTGCCGCGACACCCGCTTCCGGTGTCAGAATCCCATCCCAAGTCCGTCAGCACGTACGAACCGAAACGACTCAGGGGGCCGAATCATGAGCATGAACGACACCGCCAACGCCTTCTTCGAAGCCTGCGAGACCGGTAAGGGATGGGAAGGCTGCAAGGCGTATTGTGCCCCCGACGCCACCTTCGCTGCGCAGGCCGAGCCGCTCGCCGACATCACCACGCTCGAGGCATATGCCGACTGGATGCAGGGTCTCGTCGCGATCATGCCCGATGCCTCGTACGACCTGAAGTCGTGGGCGATCGACGAAGAGCGCAACAACGTCTCCGCCTACGCGGTCTTCTCGGGCACCCACACGGGAGAGGGAGGCCCGGCTCCGCCGACCGGCAAGAAGACGAGCTCCGACTACGTCTATGTCATGTACTTCGACGGCGACAAGATCTCCCACATGACCAAGATCTGGCACTCCTGGCTCGCCATGCAGGAGCTCGGCTGGGCCTAGGCGTACTCGGCGTGCTGGTAGCACGCCTGCGTGCGCCTCATGTCGATGCTCCAGCCGCTTGCGCGGCTTTCGCGCAGCGGGGCTTCGCCCCGCGCTTGACCGGAGTGCTCGGCGTGGGAGTACCACGCCTACGTGCGCCTCATGTCGATGCTCCAGCCGCTCCGCGGCTTCTAGCGACCAGGTCGCTCACGCTCTCTGCTCCCGACGTTCACTCGCGCATCCAGCTTCGCTGCCTGCACGAGAGCTCCGCGCACCGGGGTTTTGCGGCGCGATGACCGCAGCGTGCTCGGCGCGATGGTGATGGCGCCCCGCTCTTCTGCGATCGTGGGACCGGTCCAAGCGCCCGGCGTGCGGCCCGCAGCACGAGATCGTCGCTTCGGATCGTGTGCCCGGGGCCCCGTCCGCTCCGACAATCGACAGCGACTCGAGCGGTGGGGGTGAGGCCCGGCCGCAGGGAATCAGGGCTTGGCGGCGCTGCGAGGTCCTTGGTAGGCCCTGAGCGCGGACAGCCGCCAAGAACCGAGCGAGGGCATCCTGGGCAAGTCAGACTCCCCGAGCGGCCCGGAGGACGGGCCTCAGCCCCCACCGCGCCGCAAAAGAAGACGCGGTCGCGTTGGACGCAGCTAGAGTTCCGGCATGGCGTTTCGCATCGAATGGACACGCACGGAGCAGGACTACCTGCGTGCCGTGCTGCTCAACCACAGCCGCCTGAAGCAGACCCGCCTCCTGGTGCGGGTGCTCATGCCACTCACTCTGCTGCTCCTGCTGGTCTACGGTGCGCTCTTCGGAGCCGACGGCATCTTCATTGCCTTCGTGTCCGCGTTCCTCGTGGTCCTGGCCTTCCACTTCGGCATGCGCTGGTACGGACTGCCGCGCCACGCGAAGCGGGTCTTCGAGCAGCAGAGATCGCTTCACCTTCCGATGACGCTGGAGATCACCGACGAGGGCATTCGCGCGACGAGTGGTGACGAGGACCGCTCGTTCCTGCCCTGGACCGACGCGCACCACTGGGTCGAGGGTGAGAGGGACGTGCTCGTGTTTCCTTCCGACGCGCTCTTCTACATGCTGCCCAAGGAGCGGCTGCAGCCGGACGAGCTCGAAGAGCTGCGCGGCTACCTGGCGGACACGAGGAAGCTCTAGGCGACGCTGTGCGCGGTGGCGTTCAGCGGCTGGTCCGAAAGTCCCCACCGCGTCGCCATCGCGCTCGGCGCGATGCGTATCGCGCCTGCGCGCGCCTCTGCAATCGCGGACCGCTCCAAGCGACCTGCGGGCGCGTAGCTTCGGCTCCGCCGCGCTCGCCCCAGAGGCTCGCGGTGCGGGCGGCTTAGCACCCCTTCAATGTTCGAGCCCAATGTTCGAGCCCAATGTTCGAGCCGTCCTGCACCCTTCTAGCCAGTTCCGCTGCACCAGGTCCTCACTCGGAGATGTTCCCGCGCTCCCGGCTGATCCGACGTCGACAGCGATCGAGCGGTGGGGGCCAAGGCCCGGCCGCAGGGAATCAGGGCTTGGCGGCGCTGCGAGCTCCTTGGTAGGCCCGACGCGCCGACAGCCGCCAAGAACCGAGCGAGGGCCCCCTCGAACGACCCTTTACCTCGAGCGGCCCGGAGGACGGGCCTTGGTCCCCACCGCCTCGCCGTCGTGCTCGGCGTGGGTTCCACCACGCCGAGCGAGTCATCTCTCGACCTCGATGCCAAAGGCCTTGAGCTTGCGGTGCAGATGGCTGCGCTCGACACCGAGCGCCTTCGCCGTCTGCGACACGTTGCCGCCAAACGCCTTGAGCCGCGACTCGATGAACTTCTTCTCGAACGCCTCGCGCGCGTCGCGCAGCGAGGCCTCGGGATCGACCACGGCGCGCAGGTTCCCGGTGTTCTCGTTGCGCATCGGCGGCGGCAGGTCGCCCACGCCGATCGTGTCGCCCTGCACCATGATCGACAGCCGTTCCACGAGGTTGCGTAGCTCGCGCACGTTGCCGGGCCACGAGTGGTCGGTGAGGCGGTCGAGCGCAGGCTTTTCGGTGGTCTTGGGCGGCTTGCCGTCGTGCCCGGTGAACTGGCCGAGGAAGTGATCGATGAGGCGCGGGATGTCCTCGCGCCGCTCGCGGAGTGCAGGGACCTTGAGCGGGATCACGGCGAGCCGGAAGTAGAGGTCCTCGCGGAACCGCTGCTCGCGGATCTCCTCTTCGAGATCCTTGTTCGTCGCGGCGAGCAGACGCACGTCGACGCTGATGGCCTTTTGACCGCCGACGGGCTCGAATCGCTGCTCTTCGACGACGCGCAGCACCTTGGCCTGCGTCTTGAGGGACATGTCGGCGATCTCGTCGAGGAAGAGGGTGCCGCCGTCGGCCTGCTCGAAGCGGCCGCGGCGGTTCGCCGTGGCGCCGGTGAACGCCCCCCGGACGTGGCCGAAGAGCTCGCTCTCGATCAGCTCTTCGGGAATTGCGGCGCAGTTCACCGCCACGAACGGTCGATGTGCGCGGCCGCTCAGCCGGTGCACCTGCCGGGCGACGAGCTCCTTGCCGGTGCCGTTCTCGCCCGTGATGAGGATGCGCGAGTCGGAGCGGGCGGCCACGACGAGCTGGTCCTTGAGCTGCTGCATCGACTCGCTCTCGCCGATGAGCAGCTCTCCCTGCGCGAGGCCGGTGGAGAGGGCGTCGAGCTGGCGGGCCATCTGGCTCTGCTCGAGGGCGTGCTGCACGGTGAGCACCACGCGCGAGAGGGACAGCGGCTTCTCCAGGAAGTCGTAGGCGCCGAGGCGGATCGCCTTCACGGCGGCGTCGATGTTCGCGTGGCCCGAGATCATGACGATGGGCCGGTCGAAGTGCCCGGCGCGCAGCCGCTCCAGCAGCTCGAGGCCGTCGCCGTCGGGCAGCCAGATGTCGAGAATGGCGAGGTCGAAGCTCTCGCGCCGGATGATGGCTTCAGCCTGCTTTGCCGTCTCCACGGCGACCGCCTCGTAGCCTTCGTCCTCGAGAATGCCGGCGAGGGTCTCGCGGATGCCGATCTCGTCGTCGATGATGAGGATGCGCTGGCTCAATGTCGGGCCGTTCTACTGGGGGATCTCGATGGTGAACACGGAGCCGTGCGGCAGGTTGTCCTCGACGCGGATCGTACCGTGGTGGTCGGCGACGATGCGGTGGACGATCGCGAGGCCGAGGCCGGTGCCGCGCCCCTTGGTGGAGTAGTAGGGCAGGAAGAGCTTCTCCTTGTCTTCGGCCGGAATGCCGGGCCCGGTGTCGCTCACAGAAAGGCGCACGATGCCGTTGTCGCGATGGGCGGAGATCAGGATCTCGCCCGGGGAGCCGGTGGCGTCGACCGCGTTGTCGATGAGGTTGATCAGGGCGCTCCGGAACTGCTCGCCGTCGAGGGACGCCTTGCTGGCCAGGCCTCCCTCCGGCACGTCACTACGCACCTCGAGACCCGGCTTGATGTCGCGGTAGAGCGCCACCGTGTCGCTGCAGAGCTCGTGCAGGTCGACCGTCACCGGCTGCGGGCGCGGCATGCGCGCGAAGCGCGAGAACTCGTCGACCATGTTCTTCATGTTGTCGACCTCGCGCACGATGATGCTCACCGCACTTTCGAGGTTCTGCGACACGTCGTTGCCCATCTTGTGCTTGCGCAGCAGGCGCTCGGCCGAGAGCTTGATGGGCGTGAGCGGGTTCTTGATCTCGTGCGCGATGCGACGGGCCGCCTCGTTCCAGGTGGCCAGCTTCTGGGCGCGAATGAGCTCGGTGAGATCCTCCAGAACGAAGACGTGCCCGGTGCGGTCGCCCACGTCGTCGAACATCGGGGTCGCCTTCACCTCGAAGGTCTTCCACTCGCCGGCGATGGTGGTCCGAACCTCACGGCGGGTCGGCATGGAGATGCCGTCGAGCTCCTCGTCAAAAAGCGCCACGGCGCCGTCGCGCCCGGCTTCGCGCAGGCCTTCGATGAGCGGCTTGCCGGTGAGGGACGGTGTGCTGATGCCCAGCATGCGCAGCGCAGCGTCGTTGCAGGTGAAGACGCGGCTGTTCGCGTCGACCGAGAGCACACCGGCGCCCACGTTCTGCAGCACCGCTCCGACGAGCGCGCGCTCTTCGTCGAGGCGCTGATTCGAGATCGTCAGCTCTTCGTTGGAGCGCTCGATCTGATCGCGGTTCTCCTTGAGCTGCGTGGTCATGCGGTTGAACGAATCGAGCAGGACGCCCAGCTCGTCGTCGGCCGTCTGTGACACCTGGTGGGAGAGGTCTCCGGACATCACGTGGCGCGTGCCTTCCGCGAGGGCCTCGATCGGCACCGTGATGCGCCGCGCGAGGTAGAGGCCCATCCACGACGACGTGAGCAGGATGACGAGTGTCACCATGACGAAGAGGAGGAGGTAGATCGCCCGGATGTCCTCCTGTTGCACCTCCAGCTGCTTGCGCACCTGGTAGGCGTTCACGAGCGCGGCCGTCTGGCCGGCGAGGGTGGCGTCGAGCACCCGGCCGGAGACCACGATGCGTTTTTCGCTGCGCTCCTCCTGGTCGGCGGAGACGGCGGCGAGCAGCCAGCGCTCCTGACGGTTCGGCAGCTCGTGCACGTCGGTCGCGCCGCCCTCGCGGATCGCCTCGAGGAGGAAGTCGCGGTCGAGGTCGGGAAGATCGGCGATACCGCTGCGCGGGTTGAGCAGGGCCTCGATGAACTCGGTGTCCTCGTACACCGCAAGCAGGTCGAGCTCGAGCTCGCGCAGCAGCGGCTGGAGGTTGCGCCGCAGGCGTGGGCGCTGCTCGAGATCCTGCAGGTCGATCGATTCGATCTCGGTCTGCACGCGGGTGGCGTCTCGACGTGCGGTGGCCTGGATCTCGGAGGTCAGCGCCTGCGACACTGCGTTGCCGGGACCTTCGATCTGCTCCACCGGGGTCTGGAAGAGCTTGTCGATCGACCCCTGCACGAGCTCCGTGCCGTAGGCGAAGAGCAGCAGCACGGGGATCAGCGAGAGTCCGATGTACGTGGCGACGAGCTTGCTCTTGAAGGTGGCTCCGAGGCGTCGGTTGTGACGCTCGAGCCAGAGCTTGAACAGGTTGCGGATGAGCACGAAGGCGAGCGTGATGACGAGGATCACGTTCACGTTGCGCAGGAAGAAGAGCAGGATCCGCGCGTTGATTCCGTCGCCCCCGGTGCCGTCGACCTCGCGGCCGCGCAGGATGATGTAGTACGCCACCGTGAAGATGAAAAGCGCGAGGGAGATCCCGCCGAACAGGACGCGGTTGTTCCGGAGCGCTTCGCGGAGCGACTCGCGGAACGTCTGCTGGCTCTTCGTCACGGCGCGTCCTCAGTCGCCGCCCTGGCGCGCCGTCTCCCACAGCGACGTGCGCCGCCTCGAGACGGCCCAGTCGGTGAACAGGGTCGCCGGGATGAACGCGAGGATGGTCCGGGAGCCGAGCTCGGCGCGGAGCCGGAGGACGAGGCGAGAGTCGAGCGATTCGTCGAGGGCGAGGAGCGGCATTTCGTGGAAGATCGTCATCTCGCGCTCGAGATCTTCCAGCGACTTCACGACCCGGCTGTCGATGAGCTTGCCGTCGTGCTTGTAGTTGATCAGGTACTCACGTGTGATCGCGTTGTACATCGCGACCACCTGCAGCGTGCTCTTCTCCACGGTGCGGTTGAACCACCAGCCGCGGGGGCGCTCGACCCGCACGTGGTACGAGAAGCCGGTGGGGAGCCCCGACTCGATCTTCTCGCGCAGCTTGTCCGTGAAGCCGTCGAGCAGCTGGAAGCTCAGCCTCAGCTCGGCCGCCTCCTCGGTGACGAGAAGGTCCGTGATCCTGGCGCCCTTGGCCGATGCCTCACTCCCGAGGGTCGTGCCGAGGAGCAGGCACGCGAGCGTGATCCTCCAGAAGGTCCGGGTCATGAGCCAAAATCGTAGCAGCGAAGGAGTTGCACGACCCGGCATCACCTGCTTGCCCGGTGCCGTCACGTATCCTTCGCGCGTGATCCGCACCATCGCCATCTGGGCTCTGTGTGTGCTCGCGGCCTGGGTGGTCGGGGGCTGCGCGCCCGAGGCCTCGGTGCCCGACGCGCCGCTCGCCGCGGTTGCCGCGAACTTCGCCCCCGTGGCGGAGGCCCTGGTGGAGCAGTTCGAGCGCGACACCGGCCAGCGTGTCGGGCTGGTCGTGGGC
Organism: Candidatus Multivoraceae bacterium; assembly: GCA_965223385.1. Classification (GTDB taxonomy): domain Bacteria; phylum Acidobacteriota; class Thermoanaerobaculia; order Multivoradales; family Multivoraceae; genus JBCCLJ01. Next base: position 1,691,638 of record CBDCWR010000007.1, read on the forward strand.
TCCACGGGCAAGCTCTACGCGCAGATTCGAAGCGGCGCGCCCTACGATCTCTTCCTGGCGGCGGATCAGGAGAGGCCGCGCCTCCTGGAGGAGGACGCGCTCGCGGTCGCAGGCTCGCGCGCCACCTATGCCCGGGGTGCGCTGGCGCTCGTCGCACCGACCCGATCGTGGCAGGGTGAGGTGGGCCCCGGCCTCCTGCGGAGTGCCGCGGTGCGCCGGATCGCCATCGCGAACCCGGAGCTGGCACCCTACGGTCTGGCGTCGCGCGAAGTCCTGGAAGGGCTCGGCGTCTGGAACGATCTCGCCTCGCGCCTCGTCCTCGGCGAGAACGTCGGGCAGACGTTTGCCCTGGTCGCCTCGGGCAGTGTCGGGGCAGCGCTGGTGTCGCGGTCGTCGCTCACCGGCGAGGGTGGCGGCAGCGAGCTCCCGGTGCAGCTCGTCTGGGAGGTCCCGGCCGAGCTCCACGCTCCGATCCGGCAGGACGCGGTGCTGCTCGCCCGCGCCCGCGACAACGAGGTCGCCCACTCGTTCCTGCGCTATCTCGGGAGCGAGGCGGCGCGCGCGCTCAAGCGGCGCCACGGTTACCTGGACGACAAATGACGGACTCGGGGGCTCTCCTGCTGCAGCCGGTGTGGCTGACCCTGCGTCTCGCGGCCACCGCGACGCTGGTACTGCTCGTGCTCGGGACTCCTCTCGCGTGGTGGCTCGCCAGCACGAGGTCGAAGGTGAAGCCGGTGGTGGAGGCCGTCACGGCACTCCCGCTCGTCCTTCCTCCCACCGTGCTCGGCTTCTACCTTCTGCTGATGCTCAGTCCGCGCGCGCCGCTCGGCGCGTTCTGGGTGCGCATGACCGACACCACGCTCACGTTCTCGTTCGCAGGCCTGCTCGTCGCGTCGGTCCTGTACTCCCTTCCTTTCATGGTGCAGCCGCTGCAGAGCGCGTTCGAGGGCGTCGGCACGGAGGCGCTGGAAGCTGCGGCGACCCTGCGCGCGCGTCCGCTCGACGCGTTCGTGTCGGTGGTCGTGCCGCAGTCGCTCCGCGGCTTCCTCACGGCGTCGGTGCTGACCTTCGCGCACACCATCGGGGAGTTTGGCGTGGTGCTCATGGTCGGAGGCAACATCCCGGGCAAGACGCGGGTGATCTCCATCGCGATCTACGAGCACGTGGAGACGCTGCGCTACGGCCAGGCGCACGCGCTGTCGGCGGGCCTGCTCGTCTTCGCGTTCGTCGTTCTGGTCCTCGTCTACTCCCTCAACCGTCGTCGACCGCTGAAGGTCGGGTAGGAGATGCAGGCGCCGGTGCACTCGGAAGCCGCTCACGTCGAGGTCGACGTGACGGTGGAGCGGACCAGCTTCCGTCTCGAGGTGCAGGAGGTTTGGCCGGTACGAGGGGTGACCGCGCTCTACGGCCCCAGTGGGAGCGGCAAGACCACCCTGTTGCGGGTGCTGGCTGGTCTGGAGCGGGAGGCACGGGGCCGTGTCCGGCTCGGCTCGGAGGTGTGGCAGGACAGCGCTGCGAGCACGTTCGTGGCCGCCCCGGAGCGGGGGGTGGGCCTCGTCTTCCAGGACGGGCGCCTCTTCCAGCACCTCGATGTGGCCGGCAATCTCCGCTACGCCCAGCGCCGCGCGCCTGGAGGAGGCGGTCGTATGAGCTGGGACGACGTCGTGCACGCGCTCGATCTCGAGGGGCTCCTGGCGCGCCGCGTGGAAGGGCTGTCGGGTGGCGAGCGCCAGCGCGTCGCGCTGGGCCGGACCCTGCTTTCGCAGCCGCGGCTCCTGCTTCTGGACGAGCCGCTCTCGGCCCTCGATCCGGGGCGCAGGTTCGAGATCCTGCCCATGCTCGAGTCGCTTCCGGAACGGTTTGGTGTTCCCACCGTGTACGTCAGCCACTCCATCGACGAGGTGGCGCTTCTGGCGGACCACATCGTGGCGCTGGAGGCGGGGCGCGTGTGGGGGCGTGGCCCGACCGAAGAGATGCTGCGCCAGCTCGACGCGCGGCCCCTGGCAGCACGCGGCCGGGCGCTCTCCGTGATCGACGCCGAGGTCACCCGGCACGACGAAGAGCTGCACCTCACCTGGCTCGACATGGACGGACAGAATCTCAGCGTGCCGACCACGCCTGGACTCACCGTCGGTGAGCGCGCACGACTCCTCGTGCAGGCGCGCGACGTCTCCCTGGCGCTCGTGCGCCCGGAGCAGGCGAGCATCCGCAACGTGCTGGAAGGTGCGGTCGACGCGGTCGAGGAGGACCCGGAGAGCGCGTTCGCCGAGGTCTCCGTGCGCGTTCAGGGCAGCGTCGTGCGCGCCCGCATCACCCGCGCCTCACTCCAGGAGCTGAGGCTCGCGCCGGGCCAGAAGATCTACGCCCTACTCAAGAGCGTCAGCGTCCAGAGCCGCCCGTTGCACTGAGGCCTGGGACGTGCGACGACCCGGGCGAGCAGCAGTTTGCGCAGCAAACTGCAACGAGCGCCGAAGGCGCTCGCGCGGAGCGCCGTCCAGGGGAGCCAAAGCTGGAGACGGGCTGCCCTAGGCGATGGCACGGCGCGAAGCGCCGTCCAGTTTGCGAAGCAAACTGGAACGATCGCCGTCAGGCGATCGCGCGATGCTGCGATCGCTGCAGTTTGCGGAGCAAACTGCCAACCATCGCCTTAGGCGATGGCGGGGAGAGGAAACGCCGGCGGGTGATCCCGCTCGATCTCGGTCTCGTTCCACTCCGGGTACGCGGCGGACGATTCGGCGCGGACCCAGGTCCAGCTCTCGGGGTGCGCGAGAAGCGCCTCGATGAGCTTGAAGTGCACGAGGTGCCCGCCCTTCTCGACCTCGAGGTGGGCCCAGAGCGGGCAGCCGAGGAGCGCGAGGTCGCCGACGGCGTCGAGCGCTTTGTGGCGGACCGGCTCGTCGTCGAAGCGCAGGTTGGCGTTGACCGGCGCGTTCTCGTCGAAGACGACGCAGTTGTCTTCGTTGCCACCCAGGCCGAGGCCGTGCTGGCGCATGGCCTCGACGTCGCGGAGCATCGCGAAGGTGCGCGCCGGCGCGAGCTCACGCAGGAAGGAGTCGCTGTCCACGCGGACGTCGACCGTCTGCCGGCCGATGGCCGGAATCGGGAAGTCGACCATGTAGCTCACGCGCAGGCCGGGGAACGGAGCGATGCGGATGTCGCGGCCGTCGACTTCGGTCTGAATGGGCTCGGTGACGGCGAGGATGCGGCGCAGGCCGCTCTGTCCGCGCGTGCCGGCGGCTTCGAGGAGCCGGCAGTACGGCAGCGAGGAGCCGTCGAGGATCGGAACCTCGGGGCCGTCGAGCTCGATGATGAGGTTGTCGATGCCGGCGATCTGGATCGCCGCCATGAGGTGCTCGACGGTCGACACGGTGACATCGTCGCGGCCGAGCGTGGTCGCGAGCTCGAGGCTGACAACGTGCGAGGCGAGGGCGGGGATCTCGACGCCACCGGCGTCCGTGCGCCGGAAGATGATGCCCGTGCCGGAGGGAGCGGGGAGGAGACGCAGGCTCGTCGTCTGGCCGGTGTGGATTCCGACGCCTTCGATCGAGGCCACCCGCTGGATGGTGTTCTGCTGGAAAAGACGAGAATGGAACGCGCGCATGTGAGCTCTTAGAGCAGGAGTCGTGCCAGCGACGCGTCGTTCGTTGCGGTGTGGAAAAACGAGTTTTTGGCGGCCAATCCCGGCGAAAACAGGCTGTTTTCGAAGATCTTCCGTGCGGGAGTGTGTTCCGGAGGCTGCAGCGTGGTGTTGCAGAAAGTACACAGTGTGTGGTTCTTGCCGCAGCTGAAACTGCGGCTCGGCAGCGGTTCGGACAGCGCTTCGAGAGGGTGTCTGGAGGTGGCAGGACGAGGGGGTAGACTCGCGCCCCCATGGCGGCCTCCAACAAGAAGCGCGACGCGGGCAGGGGTCCGGTCATCCAGAACCGGCGCGCCCGCTACGAGTACCACATCCTCGAGAAGCTCGAGGCCGGCATCGTATTGCTCGGCACCGAGGTCAAGTCGGTGCGCGAAGGCAAGGTGCAGCTGCGGGACAGCTACGTCGACTTCACGGGCCAGGAGGCGTTTCTCGTCGCGGCGCACATCAGTCCCTACTCTCACGGCAATCGCGAGAACCACGACCCGGAGCGCCGGCGCAAACTCCTCCTGCACCGGCGCGAGATCGAGAAGCTGTCCGGACGCGTGCAGCAGAAGGGCTTCTCCGTGGTCCCCCTCTCGATGTACCTCAGCGGGAATCGCGTGAAGGTGGAGATCGCCCTCGTGCAGGGCAAGAAGCTGCACGACAAGCGCCAGGCGGAGAAGGAGCGCGAGCTGGAGCGCGAGGTGGCTGAAACCCTCCATCGTAAGGACTGGTAGATGGACAACATCACCGTGCGCGGCGCGCGCGAGCACAATCTCAACAACGTCACGGTCACCATTCCACGCAACAAGCTGGTGGTGATCACGGGAGTGTCGGGCAGCGGGAAGTCGTCGCTCGCGTTCGACACGCTTTTCGCCGAGGGTCAGCGGCGCTACGTCGAATCGCTTTCGGCGTATGCCCGTCAGTTCCTGAACCAGGCGGAGAAGCCCGACGTCGACTCCATCGACGGCCTCTCGCCGGCGATCTCGATCGAGCAGAAGTCGGTCTCCCGCAACCCGCGCTCGACCGTGGGCACGGTCACCGAGATCCACGACTACCTGCGCCTCCTCTACGCGTCGATCGGCATTCCGCACTGCCCGACGTGCGACCGCGTGATCCGGCCGCAGACCGTGCAGCAGATGGTCGACCGGGTGATGGACCTGCCCGAGAAGACCCGGCTCCTCCTCATGGCGCCGTACGTACGCGGGCGCAAGGGCGAGTACAAGAAGCAGCTCGAGCAGATGGCCCAGGAGGGTTTCCTGCGGGCGCGGATCGACGGCGAGATGGTCGAGCTGTCGGAGGGCATTCCCGAGCTCGACAAGCAGAAGAAGCACGACATCGAGATCGTCATCGATCGTCTCGTGGTGCGGCCGGACCTGCACCAGCGCCTGGCCGGCTCGTTCGAGACCGCGCTCAAGGTGGGCAACGGCCTCGCGCTCATCGCGCCGCAGGGCCTACCCGAGGAGACGCTCTCGCAGAACTACTCCTGTGCCGACTGCGGCACCGGGCTCAGCGAGATCGCGCCGCGCCTGTTCTCTTTCAACAGCCCGTTCGGGGCGTGTGAGTCGTGCAGCGGCCTGGGCACGTTGATGGCGATCGACCCTGACAAGGTCCTCGGAGACACGACGCTCTCCATCTCCGAAGGTGTGCTGCTGCCGCTCCCCCGCAACATGCGCTCCTGGCGCATGCGCATGCTGCGCACTCTGTCGCAGGCGCTCAAGTTCGACCTCACCACCCCGTGGAAGAAGCTTCCGAAGCGCGTGCGCGACCTCGTGCTCTACGGCACCGGCGACCGCGAGCTCAGCTTCGAGCTGAAGGGCAAGCGGTCCACCTACCAGTGGACCGGCACCTACGAGGGCGTCATTCCCAACCTCGAGCGCCGCTACCGCGAGACCGACTCGCCCGGCATGCAGTCAAGGATCGAGGAGTTCATGTCGATCCAGCCCTGCCCCGAGTGCAAGGGCCGCCGCCTCCGACCGGAGGCGCTGGCGGTGCGCGTCGCCGGCTACGCGATCGACGAGCTCGGTGAGATGGCCGTGTCCGAGCTCCGCGACGTGGTCGGCAAGCTGAAGCTCACCAAGAAGGAGAAGCTCATCTCCGGGAAGGTCCTCCAGGAGGTGCGCGACCGTCTCACCTTCCTGCACGACGTGGGGGTCGGGTATCTCACACTCGGCCGCTCCTCCGGCACGCTGTCCGGTGGTGAGAGTCAGCGCATTCGCCTGGCGACGCAGATCGGGAGCAAGCTGATGGGAGTGTTGTACGTGCTCGACGAGCCCTCGATCGGCCTGCACCAGCGCGACAACGACAAGCTCCTGGCGACGCTGCAGGGCATGCGCGATCTCGGCAACACCGTGCTGGTCGTCGAGCACGACGAAGACACGATGCGCGCCGCCGACTGGATCGTGGATCTCGGCCCCGGCGCCGGCGAGCACGGCGGGGACGTGGTCTCGGCCGGAGACTACGACCAGATCTGCAACGACGCGGAATCGCTGACCGGCCGCTACCTGAGCGGTGCGCTCGAGATTCCGGTGCCGGAGGAGCGGCGCATCGGCAACGGCGCCAAGATCCGCGTGGTCGGCGCCGAGCACAACAACCTCAAGAAGATCGACGTCGAGTTTCCGCTCGGCTGCCTCACCGTCGTCACGGGCGTCTCGGGGTCGGGCAAGAGCTCCCTCGTGCACGATGTACTCTACCGGGCGCTGGCCAAGCACTTCTATCGCGCTTCGGACATGCCGGGCACGCACCGGAAGATCGAAGGTCTCGAGCACCTCGACAAGGTGATCTCGATCGACCAGAGCCCCATCGGCCGGACCCCGCGGTCGAACCCCGCCACCTACACCAACGTCTTCGGCGCCATCCGCGAGCTCATGGCCAAGACGCCCGAGGCGCGGGCGCGTGGCTACAAGCCGGGTCGCTTCAGCTTCAACGTGAAAGGCGGCCGATGCGAAGCCTGCTCCGGCGACGGTCAGATCAAGATCGAGATGCACTTCCTGCCGGACATCTACGTGGCGTGCGACATCTGCGGAGGTCTGCGGTACGACCGCGAGACGCTGCAGGTGCGCTACAAGGGGCTCAACATCGCCGACATCCTCCAGCTGCCGGTGGAGCGCGCCCTGGAGTTCTTCGGCCCAGTTCCGCGGATTTCGCGCATCCTTCAGACGCTCGACGACGTAGGACTGGGATACATCCGTCTGGGCCAGCCCGCGACGACGCTCTCGGGCGGTGAGGCGCAGCGGGTGAAGCTGGCGACCGAGCTCTGCAAGCGGTCGACCGGCAAGACGCTGTACCTCCTCGACGAACCCACGACGGGACTCCACTTCGACGACGTGAACAAGCTCCTCGGCCTCCTGCACCGACTCGCTGACCTCGGCAACACCGTGTTGATCGTCGAGCACAACCTCGACGTCATCAAGACCGCCGACTGGCTGGTCGATCTCGGCCCCGAAGGTGGCTCCGGCGGTGGGGAGATCGTCGGCGTCGGCACGCCGGAGGCGCTGGCGAAGAACAAGGCCAGCCATACCGGAGCGTTCTTGAAACGCGTTCTCTCTCGCGTGAAGATTGCGTGACCACCTCCCCCCAAGCCAACGGTAGAATTGCCCGATGAGCGACGACGCAGCACGCGATCGCCAGCCCGGGACCGGTGCGCCTGCACCCGTGGGCCCGCTGAGCCGTGACCTCGCGGGGCTGCGGCGTGAGCTGCAGCTGCAGACCTTCTACGATCTGCTCATCGCGCTGCACGCGCACCGCACCGAGCAGGAGCTCCTGGAAGACCTCCTGCAGCGACTCTGCGCCATCGTCGATCCCGCCGTTGCCGTCGCCGTCACGCGCGATCCGCTCGGCGGTGCCCGTGCCCTGGCCACGGTCGGATGGATGGAAGACCCGCCCACGGGCGAAGAGGTGCTCGAGGAGCCGGTGCTGCTCGACCTGCTGCGGGAGGGTGAATCGCTTCGGCGTCGCGACGGCGTCTTCGGCGGGCGCGCCTACGGCGAGCTGCGCGCCGTGCCCATGAGCTACCGGGGGACGGTCCTCGGCTTCGTGGTAGTGCTCGACAAGGAGCAGCGCCACGGTGCCGGCTCCGCCTTCAGCACCGAAGACCGGCGTTTCCTCGAAGCGGTGTCGGCGCTCGGCGGGGTCACCGTGGACGGCTTGCGCCAGATGGAGTCCCTGGTCTCCTTGAGTGAGCGGCTCGAGGAGGAGAACAAGCTCCTGCGCGAGCAGCTCGTTCACGAAGTCGAGGGCCAGCGGATCGTGGCCGAGGCCGCGCCCATGAAGCGTGTGCTGCAGGTCACGGAGCGGGTCGCGCCGCGTGGCGTCAACGTGCTGGTTCGCGGCGAAAGCGGTACCGGCAAGGAGCTGATCGCGAAGCTCCTCCACCAACGGTCGGGTCGCGCGGGCCCCCTCGTGGCGGTGAACTGCGCAGCACTTCCCGAGAGTCTCCTCGAGAGCGAGCTGTTCGGCATCGAGGGTGGTGTGGCAACCGGTGTCCAGGCCCGCATCGGCAAGTTCGAGCTCGCCGACGGCGGCACTCTGTTCCTGGACGAGATCGGCGACCTGGACCTCCCCATTCAGGTGAAGCTGCTGCGTGCCCTGCAGGAGCGCGAGATCGTTCGCGTGGGCGGACATCGCGCCAAGCAGGTGGACGTCCGCCTGGTGTCGGCGACCCACCGCTCGCTCGAGGAGCTGGTCGATCGCGGCACCTTCCGCGAGGACCTCTACTACCGGCTCAAGGGCGTCGAGCTCGAGCTTCCTGCCCTGCGCGAGCGTCGCGAGGACATTCCGCACCTCGTCCGCTTCTTCCTCGAGCAGTTCTGCGCGCGGGAGGGAATCGAGGTGCCGCAGTTGACGAGCGCCGCGCTGCACCTGCTGATGAGCCACGAGTACCCGGGCAACGTCCGCGAGCTGCAGAACGTGGTCGAGGGAGCCATCGCACTGACCGACGGCCCCCTCGACCGAGAGGTCCTGGCGCCGCTGCTGCGCTCTCAGGGGGACGGGGCCCAGGGGCCCGAAGCGCTCGACCTGCGTACGCTCGAGCGGCGCCACATCCGGCGCGTCCTGGAGATCACCGACGGCAACAAGAGTGCTGCGTCGAAGATCCTGGGCATCGATCGCCGCACGCTCGCCCGCAAGGGTTTCTGAGCCCCCCGGAAGGTTGGGGGTTGTGGCCCCTTGCCTCGCGGCATCCCATCGCCATAGGCGTTTTGTCGCATCTGAGGCATTATGTCGCATCTCGGCCTAGACGCGGGCAGAATGGAGCATGCAGGGTGGGCTCAGGGGCCGACCGCGGGCCCAGTGGGGCGTTTTGTCGCGACATTCGCCGGGCGTCGGGGCTCCGGCGCGGGCTCCGGAACCGCCGCGAAGCCCCGGAATCGTTGGACTTTCGCGACCTCTGGCGCGTCTTGCCCCAACCTGGCAGTGCTCTTGCTCTAGGTCGAGGCGAGGGAGGACCGCATGCTAGACTCGATCCGCAAGATCACCACCACGACGGAGATTCCGGTCGAGGCACTGACAACGCTCGGTGTCGTTGGTGGCTTCTTGTTTCTTCTGACGCATGACTTCATCCACCCCCTGCTGGTCTACGTCCTGCAACTCTTCCTTTCCTTCTGATCGCTTCCTTCTTTCCGACCTGCCGATCGAGGGCCCTCCGACAGAACTGCCCCGAGCCCCGCGATCGCGCTGCGACCGGCGGCGCGGCGGGCGTACTGACCTGAGCGCTGAATGCGGACGATGATCGATGCCTGAGGCCGCCGTACTCCAGGAGGTTCAGCTGACCTTGCAGCTGAGCTCTCCCGATGTCGAGTTGGAAGCGGCCGAGCGCGTGACCGCGGTCGCGGGCTCGATCGGTATGAGCGCCGACAAGATCGACGAGATTCGGATGGCCGTGGTCGAGGCGTGCATCAACGCCGTCGAGCACAGTGCCTCCAACGACGGCCAGCTCTACCTCGGAATTGCGGTCCTGGGAGGCCCGGAAAAGGCGGCCTCCGACGGCGACAGTCTGCGGGTGACCATCAGCGATCACGGCGTTGGCTTCGATCCGGAAAAACTGGTACAACCGGAGATTGGGAAGAAGCTCAAGTCGGCGAACAAGCGCGGCTGGGGACTCAAGATCATCGAAGGCCTCATGGACGGCGTGGACGTAAGGTCCGGGTCTCAGGGGACGTCCGTGGTCATGTCGAAGAACCGCTAGAGACGCATCACAGGGAATTGGATTCGGGTACGGGGAACGAGGACAGGATGACCGAGAGTTTGAAGTTGAGCGTGGATCGTCGAGACGGCGTTGCAATCGTCTACACCGACGGCTACATCAACAACCAGGGTGGCGAAGAGATCGCCAAGGTCGCCTATGAGCTGCTGGACGAGGGCTACAAGACCCTCCTTCTCAACCTCGCGGAGACGAAGATCGTGAATTCGATCGGAATCTCGATCCTGATCGAGATCATCGAGAAGATGCTCGAAGTCGAGGGCAAGCTCGCCTTCTGCAACCTCACGCCCACCATCGACAAGACGTTCCACATCATGGGCCTCGCCCAGTACACTGGAATCTTCCCCGACGAAGCTGCGGCCATCGAGGGCCTGCAGGGCTAGCTCGCTCCGCCTCCTGCGTCGCCGGGGTCCCCCGACGGCCGCCTGTCTCACTGCTGATTCGCTCCTCCGCGCCGGCCGGCGCACATTTCGGGCTTCTGACCTCCGTGAATACGCCCTTCCCAGACCTCGGCCGCTGGCAAGACGTCGCGACGGCGTCCGAAACGGAGTGGAGCAACGGCTCGGCCCTGCAGAGGGCCCTCGACCTGTGGTGCGAGGAGAACGAGATCACCGCGGCCGCTCTGCTCGTACCGGGCGCCGAAGGCTCCCACCAGCCTCTCCACGCGACCGCCGAGTACGGCGAGCCGGGGGACGCCGACGGGTACCTCGATCTCGCGGACGACGTGCGGCTCGCCTATCGCGGCGCCGACGAGACTCCGGTGCTCGGAGCGTTGGGGCTGGTGCTCGGGAACGGGCTACGCCTGCGTGAGCTGCACGGCCAGCTCAAGGAGCAGACGTTCCAGGAGAACTACCGCGCCGTCACGCTCGAGGCGCTCTACGACGTGGGTCTCGCCATTGCGTCCACCCTCAACCTCGAGGAGCTGACGGAGGAGATCCTCCTGCGCGCGGTGTCGCTCACCGATGCCCGTCGCGGCGCGCTTTTCCTCCTGGACGGGGACGAGTACCGGCTGCGGTCCACGATCGGAGGCACCGCGGTCGAGAGCGCCACGCTCGAGCAGGAGGTGAGCGCCGACGGCGACTGGGCGGCGGACCTGCTCCCCGGGGCGAGCTTCGCGATGGCCGTGCCGATCGAGATCGAAGGGAACCCCCGGGGCATCCTCGCCGTGGCCGACAAGGAGAGCCGGACCGGCGTGGGACCGTTCTCGTCGGACGACACGCGCGCGCTCGGCATGTTCGCCAACCAGGCTGCGATTGCCCTCGAGAACGCGCGCCTCCACCGCCAGGCGCTCGAGAAGGAGCGGCTCGAGCGGGAGATGGAGCTCGCCGGCGAGATCCAGCGCGGCATCCTGCCGCAGAAGCTGCCCCAGGTGGGTGACCTCGAGGTCGTCGGATGGAACCGACCGACGCGGCTCGTCGGAGGCGACTACTACGGCTCGATCACCCTCGATCAGGGCAAGACCGGGCTCGTCGTGGCAGACGTCACGGGCAAAGGGATGCCGGCAGCGCTGCTGGTCTCCACGCTGCACTCGGCCCTGCAGCTGCTCCTGGACAACGTCGACCCCGGCGCCGACCTGCTCGCTCGCCTCAACGAGCACATCGTCGACTCGAGCAGCTCGAACAAGTTCATCACCCTGATCCTGGTGGTCGCCGACCCGGCCTCGGGTCGCATGCAGTTCATCAACGCGGGGCACAACCCCGGTCTGCTCGTCACGGACGACGGCCGCGTGGAAGAGATGCCCCCGAGCGGCCTGCCACTGGGTCTGCTCTCCGGCAGCACGTACTCCATGGAGGAGTTCGCGCTCGATCCGGGAGACATGGTCTGCCTCTACAGCGACGGCATCACCGAATGCGCAGCTCCCAACGACGACGAGTACGGTGACGACCGGCTCCGCGAGTTCCTCCTCGCCCGGCGCGAAGAGCCCCTCGAGGACATCATCCGCGCTCTCGACCGCGAGGTGGTCGAGTTCGCCGGAGACCGACCGCAGAGCGACGATCAGACGATCGTCCTCGTGCGCCGCACGCGCTGACGGTCGCGCCCCGGCGCACAGTCGGCCGCGCCCTCGGCGCGCAGGACTCAGCCCGCGTCGCCGCCGCGCAGGCGCAGGCCGCTCACGGACGGCACCACCATGGCGGGTGCCCGGGATCCTCCGAGGATGCCGTCGGCCGAGGTCTTGAGCGAGGTGTCGCAGCCGAGCGCCACCACGTCCGAGAAGATGCGCAGCAGGCTGTCCTCCCAGACCAGGTCGGGGAGAGGGTGCGCGATGGCTCCGTCGCTCACCGTGCGCACTCCGCGCGCCACCGCACGAATCAGCATCCGGCTGGGGTCGTAGCACTCGATTCGCTCGAGGCGACTGATCCAGAGGCCGCCCGAGGACGCGCCGAGGAGGGTCTCCTGATCGGCGTCGCCAGGAGCCAGTGCCAGGTGAAGCGGATGTGCCTGCCCGCCACCCACGCAGTGCGCCGTGGGCTCGAGGCCAAACTCGAGAGCCGCTGCCGTGTCGACGCAGGGGGTCCGAGGCACCCCGCGCTCGATGAGAGAGACGCGACTCTTCGTGCGCCCCTCCAAGTCGAAGGGGAAGGCCAGGCCGTGCGGGCAGGCCCCGTCGTCGACGAGGTCGAGCTTGCCGTCGAAGACCTGCACTCCGAGGTGCTCGCGGAGGAACGAGCCACCTTCGCGGTAGGCCTGGCTCGAGAACGCGAAGTGGGAGAGCACGTCCAGGAGCTCGAGGGTGGCCTCCGGGGCGAGCGCAACCGGGCAGGGCTGCGCGGGAAGCTCACCCGGCGTCCGCCGCGAGCGGAGGCTTCGCGCGCGCTCGTCGATTCGCAGCTTCATGATGCCCTCCAGCGAGCGCGAGGCCCCGGTCGCGAAGCCCGCTTCCTGGCCTTCGCCACTGCGCACCTGGAGGAAGACGCTCGTCACGCGCTGACGCCGCTCGAGGCCGTGGCTGTTGTGCACCAGGACCTGGCCGCTGTGCCACTCGAGGATGGCGGCCTCGTCCGGATCGAGGAGATCTCGCATCAGCCGGCAGCCCTGCGCCTCGGTGAGGTGCGCGAGCTCGGAGTCGAAGAGCTCGGGAATGGGGTCCGCATCGGTCGTCGCAGGCATCTCCGGAGGATGACTCGGCGGCTCGCTGCGCGCGGCGGCCAGCGCCATGCGGATGCACCGGCTCACTTCGCCGCGGTCCCAGTCGCCCGAGCGGAAGAAGCCGCGCCGGCCGGACACGTGGACGCGAGTCTCGATACCGGCCGTGTGCTGCGTCTGCGGCACCAGGTCGGCACGGAGGCCGGTGCGGGAGCTCACCTTCTCGACGAACACCACCTCGGTCTCGTCCGCCACGGATCCCTTGATCGCACGCTCGATGCGCGTCGCAACCTTGCGCAGCGGCGACAGGCGGCGCGCGTTTTCCGGAGCCTCAGTCACCCCTGCAGCCTAGTCGACTCCGCAGGACCGTGGTGCCGACCACGGTCCAGCCGAGCAACAGCCCTCCGCTGCCCAGGGTCGGGCGCCGGAGGCGCCGGGCCGCCGCCCGATCCCTTCTGCGCCTTCTGAGTCCCTTCTGCGCGATCGTGACCGAGCGAAGCGATAGTGGAGGGATTCGTTGCCCAGGTCGGGTGCCGGAGGCGCCGGACCGCCGCGTGAGTCCCTTCTGCGCCATCATGATCGAGCGAAGCGATGGTGGGGGGATTCGTTGCCCAGGTCGGGCGCCGGAGGCGCCGGGCCGCCGCGTGAGTCCCTTCTGCGCCATCATGATCGAGCGAAGCGATGGTGGGGGGATTCGTTGCCCAGGTCGGGCGCCGGAGGCGCCGGGCCGCCGCGTGAGTCCCTTCTGCGCCATCATGATCGAGCGAAGCGATGGTGGGGGGATTCGTTGCCCAGGTCGGGCGCCGGAGGCGCCGGGCCGCCGCGTGAATCCCTTCTGCGCCATCGTGATCGAGCGAAGCGATGGTGGGGGGATTCGTTGCCCAGGTCGGGCGCCGGAGGCGCCGGACCGCCGCCCGAATCCCTTCTGCGCCATCGTGACCGAGCGAAGCGAGGGAATGGTGGAGCAGAAGGGATTCGAACCCTCGACCCCCACGATGCGAACGTGGTGCTCTCCCAGCTGAGCTACTGCCCCAACTCCCGTCGTGGCGCGGCGCGGGCCGCGTATCGAGCGCGAAGTGTAGCAGCGACCTGCGCTCCGCGGAGCGTCGAGCGAGGATCCTGCGCCTCTCGGATTCGCACTCCGGGTGTAGTATGTGGATTCGTGCCGGAGGGCCCCTCGACTCCACGGAGACCAGACCATGAGCGACACCATCAAGCCAATCGATCCCGCCAACGACCCGCCCACGGAAGGCGTCAGCAAGGCGCGGGAAGCGGTCTCTGAGACGCTGGGTGCTGCCAAGGAGAAGCTCGGGAACGTGACGAGTGGTCTCGGTGGCGCCCGCGAGAAGTTCACCGAGGTCAAGGACGGTCTCGCGGAGGGGACCCGTGAGCGCGTCACCCAGGCCCGCGAAGGCCTGCGACACGGCTACGACCGTGCCCGCAAGGATCTCGATCAGCTGACCGCAGACGTCAACGTCTACGTGCGCGACAACCCCGGTCGGTCGATCCTCATTGCCGCGGGTGTGGGCTTTGCGCTCGGCTTCCTGCTGCGGGGCGATCGGCGTCGGTGAGCGATCCGATCTCTGCGCCCCCCGCCCGCAAGGCAGAGGAGGAGTGGATCGACGAGCTCCTGCCGGTCGAGCTGGACTGGGCTGAGCTCGTGCGTCAGTACCCCATTCCAGCCATCACGGTGGCCGCGCTCGGCGGTTTCCTCATCGGGCGGCTTCACGGTGCGCGCATCGTCGAGTCGGTCTCGGCGGTGGCGAGCGAGCGCCTGAACGAGACGATCGAGCGCTACACCGAGAATCTCTCGGGCCGCTGAGCTCGTCGCGAGGCTCCCTTGGGCGACTCCGAACGAAAGCTCCTCACCGTCGTGATGAACGACGAGGAGGCCGTCCTGATCGCTGGAGCACTGGATGCGCACGGCATCGAGGTCTTCATCGACTCCAAGACGTTCAAGCAGGAGCCGGTGCGGTTTGGACTCCTCGGCGACGTCCGTCTCTATGTCGACGCAGCGGATGCCGAGCGCGCCGAGGCCCTGCTCGCCGAGCTGCAGCAGGGAAAGGGGGATGCGCCCGAGCTTCGCGTCGGGGCCCGACGAAGCGGACGGGGGCGGAGACGACGGCGGAGCGGGAGGATGAGCGAGGACCCCAGCTACCTGGGGCGCTATCGCATCGTCTCCCGCATCGGCGCGGGTGCGATGGGAGACGTGTTCCTCGCCGAAGATCCGCAGATCGATCGTCGCCTCGCCATCAAGACGGTCAAGCTCCACGGCTCGGCGGAAGAGGTCGAGACGCGCAAGCAGCGGATGCTGGTGGAGGCGCGGGCCGCCGGGCGCATCGTGCACCCGCACGCCGTCACGCTGTTCGACGCCGGTGAAGATGCGGGCACCGTGTTCCTGGCGTTCGAGTTCGTCGAGGGGCAGGACCTGGGAGTGAAGCTGAAGGGTGGTGAGCCCATCACCCTGAGGGAGGCGCTGACGATCGTGCGTCAGACGGCAGACGCACTACACCACGCGCACCAGCTCGGCATCGTCCACCGGGACATCAAGCCCAGCAACATCATGCTCACGGGGAGCGGCTCGGCCAAGATCGGCGACTTCGGAATTGCGAAGGTCCACAATCAGCAGACGGAGCTCACGACGACCGGCATGCTGGTGGGCACGCCGCACTACATGTCGCCCGAGCAGGTGCGCGGGGAGACTCTCGACGGCCGCTCCGACGTGTTCTCGCTCGGCTCCGTTCTCTTCGAGCTGCTTCACCGTCGTCGTCCGTTTCCGAGTGACACGCTGACGACCCTGGTGTACCAGATCCTTCACGAGGATCCGACGCAAGACCTGCGCGCCAACCTCCCGGCGGGTGTCGGGGAGCTGGTGCGCGGCATGCTGGAAAAGGACTTCCGGAAGCGCCTGGATGCGCGCCAGGTGTCCGAGAAGCTCACCGGGCTGCTCTCCGACCTGTCGGCAGACCAGCTGGCCCACGATGCGTCCACCGTCGAAGGCGTGACGGCTCCGGGTGGAGCGCCGCCAGCACCGGGGCCTCAGCACCGGCCCGCCACCACCCCCTCCCGACGCAGGCTCGACCGACGACCAGCCCACGGCTCTGATGCCGTCCACCGGCGGCTCCGGGACCCCGGTTCCGGCCGTTTCGGCAGCTGCAGCTGCCGAAGTGAGTCCGCGCCGCTGGCTGCCTTGGGTGGTCGCCGTGGGCTGCGTCGGCATTCTGGGGCTCGGCGCGGTCGTGGCAGGCCTTTTTGTTCTGTCTGGGCTCGAACAGGCGATGCAGAGCACGGAGGAGCAGACCCAGGCCTCCGTCCCGGATGTGGCCCCCGCTCCCGACGAGCCGGAAGCCGAAGGTGCCGTCTCGGACCCCGTCGACGACACCGCCGAGACGGACCCCGCGGAGGCTGAGCCGATCGAGGTGGCTGATGCCGACGTGCCTGCGAGAGAGACGGAGCGCGAGCCCGTCGCGCCGCGGACGGCCGCGGCGACGCCGACGACCCGAGCCGCGCCCCCTCCGGTCGTCCGCCGCGCGGCACGTGAGCCCGAGCCGGAGCCGACCCGCGCCGCCGAGGTGCCGGCGGAGACGAATGCCACGGAAGCTCCGGTCACGCCCCCCGAAGCCGCAGACGTGGAGCCCGTCGCTGCCGAGGCGACGCCGACCTTCGACCTCGACGGGCTGACGGTGAACGAAGAGCGCGACGTCTCGACGAGCGTCGGTTTTCGCGTCAAGCCGGACGACGCGTTCGTGCTGTTCCGTGCGCCCGGAGACGCGCGCCCGACCAACATCGGCCGCGCGCGCAACCACGACATGAAGCGCAAGCGTCGCGGTGCCTTTCGGCTACCCGGCCCCGGGCCGTACCTCTTGATCATTCGCCGGGAGGGGTACACCGACTACACGTTGCGCGTGAACGCCTCCGACCTGAGTACCCCCACGCTGATCGAGGTCGAGCTCTCGCAGTAGTGCCCGGTCGGGGAGAACGAGCTGTGACGAAACGAAGCCGCCTGGAAGGCGGCCACCACGAAGGTGTCGCGAAGCGACTCTGGGGCCCCGGTGGGGCTCCGAACGCCGAGCGGCTCACCAACGGGCTCGAGCTGTGTGTGATCGAAGACCGACGGCTCCCGATCGTGGCGACGGTGCTCGCCTACCGCGTCGGTACGCGGGACGAGCGGGCGGAGGAGGCTGGCGCGGCCCACTTCCTCGAGCACATGATGTTCAAGGGCTCGGCGAAGTTCGCGGCGGGGGAGATCGACCGCGTCACGGAAGCCCGGGGTGGTGCGAACAACGCCTTCACGAGCCACGACGTGACGGCCTACTACTTCTCGTTCGCACGCGACTTTTGGACCACGGCGCTCGAGATCGAGATCGACCGCATGGGGTCGCTGCGCCTCGCTCCTGCCGACGTCGATTCCGAGCGCCAGGTCATCGTCGAGGAGATCGCGATGTACGAGAGCGATCCCTGGGACGTGCTTCATCAGCGCAGCTCCGCGCTGCTCTACGGCGCGCACCCCTACGGTCGGCCGGTGCTGGGAACCCGCGAGAGTCTCGCCGCCCTGGGCTCGGCCGAGCTGGGCGCCTTCCACGCGAGCTTCTACCGGGCAAACAACGCCGTTCTGACCATCGTCGGTGACGTGCGCGCGGACGAGGCGCGGGCCTGGGCCGAGCGCATGCCTTCAGGGGCCTGGCGCGAGCGTGCGCAGCTGCCCATGACTCTCGACGCTCCGAGCGAGCGCCGCGTCGAGCGTGACTTCGGCGAGGTGTCGAGGCTCCTGGTCACCTTCCCAGCCCCCGCAGGCGGCACCCGGGAGCACTCGGTGGCTCGACTTCTCGCCACCCAGCTCGCAGGGGGCCGCGCGAGCCGTCTGAATCGGGTGCTCGTGGAGGAGGAGCAGCTGGCCGTCTGGGTCTCGTCCGACGTTTCGGACACGGCGGGGCCGTCCACGCTGAGCTTCGCGCTCGAGGCGGCGCCCGGGGTCGAGCCGGACCGCCTCGAGGCGCGCCTCTTCGAGCTGCTGGATGCGGCGCGTGAGGAGCGGACGTCGGCGCAAGACGTCGACCGGGCACGAAAACTCATCCTGTCCGACTGGATGTTCGCGCACGAGAGGGTCCAGCGGCGCGCCATGACGGCGGCTCTGGCGCTCAGCGCCGACGACGCGCAGCGGCCGCTCCGCGATCTCGACGCCGTGGCGTGCGCAACCTCCGAGGAGGTCTCTGCCCTCGCGCGCCACCTGCTCGACCGGTCCGGCGCGGTGGTGGCCTGGTCGTACGCCGAGCGCGACGCTGCGCGGGAGCCGGGCTCATGACGCGGGCGCGCCGCGTCTGTCGCCGTGTCGACGGCAGCGGCACCTTTGCGCTCAGGGTGTGGTTCCCCGGCGGCGCCGTGCGGGAGAGCCTCCCGGGCCAGGCCTGTCTGGCAGGCCGCTCCCTGGCGGAAGGTACGCTCCGGCGCGACTGGTACCGGCTCGCCGTCGACCTCGAAGATCAGGGCATGTCGGTCTCCACGTTCGGGGGCCTCGAGCTCTTCGGGTTGTCCCTGGACGGTCTGGCGGAAGACTGGGAGAAGGGGCTCGAGTGGGCCGCGGAGATGTTGCTCGAGCCGAGCTTCGACCCCGAGCGCGTCGAGTGGCTGCGGCAGCAGACCCGGGCCGAGCTCGATTCGCTCGCCGATCAGCCCGAGGTGGTGACAGCCTGGGCGTTCCTCGAGCAGCTCTACGGCACACACCCGGCCGGACGACCCATTCAGGGTGTTCCCGAAAGCCTGGAGCGGCTGACGTCCGAGACCTGCCGTCAGCACCATGCGCGCGCGCTGGAGCAGGGCCCCGTGCTCGCCCTCGCGGGGGACGTCGACCCGGATGCGGTTCTCGCCCGCTTCGACGATCTCTTTCCCGGTGCGGGCTGCGCCTCGCCGATCGAGGTGCCGGCCGCCGAGGAGCAGGCGCCGACCCGGCGTGACGTGCCGACCACCGCGCCGGACCAGGCCCAGCTGTACCTGGGGCATCTGACGGTCGACCGTCACCACGAGGACCTCGCCGCGCTGGAGCTGCTGGCCGTGATCCTCGGCGCAGGCTCCGGGCTCAACGGACGCATTCCGCAGCGCGTGCGGGAGGACGAGGGGCTCGCCTATACGGCGCAGGCCAACACCGTCTCCGGCACGGCGCGCGTCGTCGGCCGCCTCGTCGCCTACGTCGGTACGTCGCCCGACAGCCTCGAGCGTGCGGAGGCCGTGGCGCGGGAGGTGCTCGAAGACGTCGCGACGCGCGGAGTGACGTCGGACGAAGTGGAGAGCGCGCGCGCCTACCTGCTGGGGCGGGAGCCTTTCCGGATGGAGACCTCGAGGCAGTGGGCCGACCTCCTGGGGCAGGCGAGCTACTTCGACCAGCCCTCCGACGATCCGGCGTGGCGCCGCGCGCGGCTCGAAGGGGTCACCCTCGACGAGGTGAACGCCGCGGCGGCACGGCACGTCCGCGTGGACGAGCTGGTGGTGGCGCGAGGCCTCCCGGCCACCTGAGCGGGGCGATCGAGGCTCCTGGGGCCGGGCTCGGCGCCCCGGCCTAGCGCATGCCGAAGTGGTCCGGCTGGTCGTGCTGGGCCAGGATCTTCCAGAGCACCAGCTTCTCGTCCACCTCGCGCTGCCGCGCCGCGAGGATGCGGCAGAGGAGGTGCAGGAAGTCGAGCGCCGCGTGGGCGTCCATCGCGAGCACCTCCGAGACGGTGTCGCGCTGCAGCTCCAGCACGGTCGCGGGGCCGCGGTGTGCACGTGCGTCGGCGGATCGGGGAAGGCCGTCGATGAGGGCCATCTCCCCCAGGAAGTCGCCCCGCTCGAGAATGGCGAGCGCCTCCTCGCCGCCTCCGGGGATGAACTTGCTGATGCGGATCGCACCGTCGAGCACGACGTACATGGAGCTCCCCGCGTCGCCCTCCCGGAAGACGACCGAGCCTTCGGGGAAGTGGCGCTCGTTGGCGAAGGTGGCGAGGGTCAGGAGCTCCTTGCGGCTCAGGCCGTGCTCGCGGAAGAGCTTGACCTTCTCCCCCATCTGCACCTCATGGGCCTCTTCGCTCGAGGTCGCCCGCCGTTTCACGGCCGGTCGGGCCTCGCCGTCACCGCTCGCGAAGAAGCCGCCGAGGAGATCGTTGGTCTGGCGGAGGTCGTGCGCCAGGGTCTGCCAGACGCTCGTGAAGAGCTGCACCCCGAGATCGGGCCGGTCGTCGAAGACCTCGCGCACGCGGGGGCCGTCGATCCGGAGCAGTCGGCACGGCTCGAGGGCCACCACCTCGGTCGGCTGCGCGGCGGGGTCGGCGAAGTTGACCGTGCCGAGGATGCTGCCGGCCTCCAGCACGCCCATGGAGAAGCTCCCGTAGGGCGTGGGCCGGCGGCTCTCGGCGCGCCCGCGGTCGAGCAGGTAGAGGGAGCTGTCTTCGGAGCCGTGGCCGTAGACGGTGTCACCCTTGTCGCGCGTCTCGGCATGGACGAACTGGGTGAGCTCGAACACGGTCTCGTCGGCAAGCGGCGCCAGGGCGGGGGTGCGGCGCATCAGCCCGGCGATCTCGATGCGCGTACCACCGGTCCGGGCCGTCGTACCCTGGAAGAGGAAGCTGCGATCGATGAGGCCGCTCTCCTCGAGAAAGAGGTCGCGCCGCCAGCGGAGGCGGTCGAAGGCGGTGTTCAGGTTCTCCTGACGCTCTCGGAAGAGGCGGAGCAGACGCCGATTGTCCCAGCGGAGGACGCGCTTGAGGGTGCGGATGCGACGCCGCAGGCGCCTCGCACGGTCCGAGCTCTTCTCGTCGAGGAGGAGGAAGGCGTCGATGGTCGCCTCGAGCGAGTCGACGAAGCGCTTGCGCTCGTACTCGACGCGCCCGAGGAGCTCACCGGTCTGCGCGTCGAACGGATTGAGGCGACGGGCCATGCGGAGCTCGCGCGCCGCGCCTTCGTAGTCGCGCTGACGGATGAGCATGCGCCCGTGGAGCTTGTAGGGGTAGGGCAACATGCGCCCCTTCTCCTTGGACATCTGGATGCACTCGAGCGCCTCCGACACGTCTCCGCGCTCGGCGTAGAGCGCGGCGAGGCCGAGGTAGTGCGACGCGTCGATGGCGCTCCGTCGCGCCTGCTCCTTGATCTCGTCGAGCGAGGGGGTCGACTCGTCGCTGCGGACGAGCGGTCGGAGCTCATCGAGGAACGCGCGGACGTCGTCGCTCGGGGCGGCGTCGAGAGCGATCTGGCAGAGGCTCACCGCGTGCGCGTAGTGCTGGCGCGTCGCGAGGCGCCGGGCAAGGGCGAGCAGGCGGCGACACTCCTGGGTGTCGAGTGGAAGGCCCTGTGGTTCGTGCTGCTCGGAGAACGGGAGCTTGGAGTCCGTCATGGTCCTGGGCGCAGTAGAAGGGAAAAGAAAGAACGTCTCCGATGACCCTCGGAGGACGACCTGCAATTGTAGTCGATCTGGTGGGTGCGGCGCTCGGCGCACGGCTCGAGCGCTCGCCGCTGAGCGGCTGCGGAAGGGTCTGTGGACTCCGTGCGGAGCGCTGCGGAAACGCTGTGGAAAAGCAGGGTCGCTGCCGGTGTCAGGAGCCACGGGCGAACGACGAAGAGAGCCTCGCTCGGAAAGGCTGTGGAAATCCTGTGGAAGGGGCGGACGCGCCCCGGATTTGCTGTGATACCTTGCCGCTCTCCCAGGGCCGCCGACATGAACGAGACACTCCGACGTACACCGCTGCACGGCTGGCACGAGGAGGCGGGTGCGCGCCTCGTCCCCTTCGCGGGCTGGGAGATGCCGGTGCAGTTCTCGGGGGTTCTCGACGAGCACCACGCCGTCCGGACGGCCGCGGGCCTGTTCGACGTGTCTCACATGGGTGAGCTCGAGGTCACGGGCCCCGGCGCGCTCGACTTTCTGCAGCGCATGACGCCCAACAACGTGGCGCGTCTCGACCTCGGGCAGGCGCACTACAGCGCTCTGCTGCAGGACGACGGAACGTACATCGACGACCTGCTCGTCTATCGGCAGGGGGAGGCGCGCTTCCTCCTCGTGGTGAACGCTGCCAACACGGCGCGCGACATCGAGTGGCTCGAAGCGCACATGCCCCCCGAAGGCGTCGCCCTGCGCGACCGCAGCGACGAGCTCGCCCTCCTGGCGCTCCAGGGCCCGCGCGCGGCCGACATTCTCGCGCGCGTCGCTCCGGAGGAGGCGGTGGAGCTCGGCTACTACCGTTTCACCGAGTGCAACGTCGGCGAAACACAGGCCCTGGTGTCGCGGACCGGGTACACGGGCGAGGACGGCTTCGAGCTGTACGTGAGTGCCGGCGAAGCCGAAGCGCTCTGGCGCCGGCTCATGGACGAAGGCGCAGAGCTCGGGCTTCAGCCCGTCGGCCTCGGTGCGCGCGACACGCTGCGGCTCGAGGCCGGAATGTTGCTGAGTGGCCAGGACATGGACAGCAGCTCCACGCCGCTCGAGGTCGGCATGAGCTGGGTGGTGAAGTTCAAGAAGGGCGACTTCGTCGGCCGTGAGGCGCTGCTGCGCCAGCGAGACGAGGGGCCGCCGCGCTGCATGATCGGCTTCGAGCTCGACGGCCGTCGGCCCGCACGGCCGGGCTCCGAGGTGCTCGACGGAGGAGAGGTGGTCGGCGCCGTCACGAGCGGCACCTGGAGCCCGTCGCTGGAGCGGCCAATTGGCCTTGCGCTCGTCCAGTCCACGGGCCTCGAGCGCTCCTGGGCTCCTGGCGAAGATGTCATGATCTCGGTGCGCGGGAAGAACTGCTCCGGTGTCATCGTAGAGTTACCGTTCGTTCGGCGCGGTTGAGCCGTGAGGCCGCAGGAGAATTGCCCATGTACCCAGAAGATCGCCGCTACAGCGAAGAGCACGAGTGGGTGCTCGAAGAAGGAGAGCACCTCGTCCTGGGGATCACGCACTACGCGCAGGACGAGCTGGGGGACGTGGTGTTCGTCGAGCTGCCGGAGGTCGGAGCCCACGTCGATGCCGGCAGCGAGATCGGCACGATCGAGTCCGTGAAGGCCGTTGCCGAGCTGTATTGCCCGCTGGCGGGAGAGGTCGTCGAGATCAACGAGGACATCGAAGACTCCCCGGAGCTCGTGAACGAGGACCCGCACGAGAAGGGGTGGCTCATCAAGCTCAAGCCGGACGACCCTTCGGCCGTCGCCGATCTCATGGACGCGGCCGGATACGCCGCCTTCACCGAGGGGGCCTAGCTCCTACGCCGGTGAACGAGAAGGAGCCGATGGAGAAGCCACCTGCCGGTCCGCGTCCGCTGGGCCGGTTCGAGATCGTGGTCGCCGGCTTCTTCGTCGCGTGCTGGTTCCTCGCGCTGTCGGGCCTGCTCGGGCTGGCGCCATTGGCGGGCACCCTGGCGCTGGGCCTCTATCCGCTGTTCAGCGTGTCGGCCATCGTCGGCTGGGTGATGGGCAACGTCTACGTGCAGCGCACCCTCAAGAGCGCGCGTCTGGTCGGCGTTCGGCTGCCGCGTGAGCTCTGGATCTACCTGCTCGGCCCGCCGGGCGGTCTGCTGCTGCTCCGGTCCATGGCTCCACGCGCCGAGCAGGAGGTTGCGCCCCTCGTCCCCGTGCTGGCGGTGGCGGTCTTCGTGGTCTTCTTTCTGGTGCCGGTGAGCCTGAGCGTCACGGGGCCGACGCGCAAGACCTTCCAGCTGCGCCCGCAGATCAAGGAGACCGAGCGCGCGCCCGAGCAGGAGGAGACTCCCTGACCCGTTGCTGTGCCTGGGGCTTCCCCATAGCATCGCGTCGATGAGCACGTCTCCGCAGGCTACGGCCCCGACCTCCCTCGATGCCCAGCGCGAGGCCCTCGAAGCCACGCTCGAGAGCCACGGCTCGGTAGTGGTGGCGTTCTCCGGAGGCGTCGACTCCGCCCTCGTGGCAGCGCTTGCGGTCCGAGCCCTGGGTGATCGTTGCCTCGCGGTGACGGCGGCGGCCGAGACGCTCGCGGGGCGGGAGCTCGATCACGCACGGAGCGCGGCCGCCGAGATCGGCATTGCGCATCGTGTCGTGACCTACAGCGAGCTCGACTCGCCCGACTTCGTGCGCAACCCGGCCTCGCGCTGCTACTTCTGCCAGGGCATGCGCATGGACACCATGCAGGCGCTGGCGGCGGAGCTCGGTTACGCCGTGGTCTGCGACGGAACGAACGCGTCGGATCCAGGGCCCGACCGGCCTGGGCTCGAAGCCATCGCCGAGCGTGGGGTACGGAGCCCGCTCCTCGAGCACCAGGTCACGAAGGACCAGACCCGGGCCCTCGCGCGTGCGCTCGGGCTCAGCGTGTGGGATCGGCCGGCCAACGCCTGCCTCTCCTCCCGCATTCCCCATGGGCAGCTGGTGACACTGGGAAAGCTCCAGCGCATCGAGGCCGCGGAGGAGATTCTCGCGGCGGGCGGCTATCAGATCTTCCGGGTGCGTCACGACGAGGGGCGAGCGCGTGTCGAAGTCGGCGTCGGAGAGCTGGAGCGGCTGCACTCCGACTGGCCCGTGCTCGAGCGCCGCATCCTGGCCCTCGGCTTCGACGCGGTCGAGGCCGACCCCCGCGGCTACGCGTCGGGCGGCGCCAACCGGTAGCACGTGATGACGAGTCTCCCGCGCGCGGCATGAAGCCGGACGACCTGCAGCGGCTCCTGGAAGACGTCGCGTCCGGGAGGGTCAGCCCGGCCGACGCCTCGGAGCGCCTCGAGACGTTGCCGTACGCCGACCTCGGCTTCGCCAAGCTCGACCTTCATCGGCAGCTGCGCGCGGGGCTGCCGGAGGCCGTGTTCGCCGAAGGCAAGGAGCCCGAGGACCTGCGCGCGATCGTCGAGCGCATGCTCGAGGACTCCGGCCAGGCTCTCGTCACCCGTGTGACGCAGGCCCAGGTGCCGGTGCTCGAGCGTTTCGAGGGTGCGCACCACAATGCTCGCGCGAGAATCTTCCGTTGGGGGGAGCTCGAGGAGGCGAGTGGCCGCGTGGCACTGCTCGCCGCAGGAACGTCGGATCTGGCCGTTGCGGAGGAGGCTGCGGAGAGTCTCGTGTTCGCCGGAGTGGAGGTCGACCGTGTCTACGACGTCGGAGTGGCAGGCCTCCATCGGCTGCTTTCGCACCTCGACCGCATCCGCGCTGCGGACGTGGTCGTGGTGGTCGCCGGAATGGACGGCGCGTTGCCGACGGTGGTCGCGGGGCTCGTGAAGGCGCCGGTGATCGCCGTGCCCACGAGTGTCGGCTACGGCGCGAGCTTCGAAGGCCTCGCGCCGCTCCTGACCATGCTCACCGGCTGTGCGCCGGGAGTGGCCGTGGTCAACATCGACAACGGCTACGGCGCGGCGGTTCTCGCCTATCGCTTCCTTGGCGCCAGCAGCATCGCGTCGCCGTAGGAGAAGAAGCGGTACCGCTGTTCGATGGCGTGCCGGTAGGCGGTGAGGATCTGTTCCCTGCCGGCGAAGGCGCTCACCAGCAGGAGCAGGGTCGAGCGGGGGAGGTGGAAGTTCGTCAGGAGCAGGTCGATCACCCGGAACCGGAAGCCGGGCCGGATGAAGACGTCCGTGGCTCCGCGACCGGGCTCCAGCCGACCGGAAAGTGCCGCCCCTTCGAGTGCGCGAACCACCGTGGTGCCCACGGCGACGACTCTCTGCGCGCGGCGGATCTCGTCGACCGTTGCTTCGGGGATGTCGTAGCGCTCGCTGTGCATGTTGTGGTCGTCGATCCGCTCGCTCGTCATCGGGCGGAACGTACCGAGGCCCACGTGCAGGGTCACGGTCGCGCGGCGCACGCCGCGCCGCTCGAGCTCCTGGAGGAGCGCGTCGTCGAAGTGGAGACCCGCGGTGGGTGCGGCGATGGCTCCGGGACGAGCCCCGTAGATCGTCTGGTAACGCTCCCGATCGCCCGGTGTGGTCGGTCGTCGGATGTACGGCGGCAGCGGCATCTCCCCCAGGCTGTCGAGGTGCGGGAGCGGAGGCTCGCTGAAGCGCACGAGCACGAGCTCGGCGTCGCGGCCCTCCACGGTGGCGCGGAGAGGCGCATGTCCGTCGTCGGTCACGAACTGCAGCTGCGTCCCTTCGCGCAGACGCTTGGCGGGTTTCGCCAGGGTGGCCCACCGCTCCGGCGCGCCGCGCTCCTCGACGAGCAGCAGCTCGCAGGCGCCGCCCAGATCGCCGCCCGGCCCGAGCCTCCTGGCCCGCAGCCGGGCTGCGAGAACACGCGTGTCGTTCACCACCAGGAGGTCGCCGGGGCCGAGCTGATCGGGCAGGTCGCCCATGCCGAGGTCGCGCAGGTCGCCGACCGCGTCGCCACACACCAGCAGCCGGCTCTCGCCCCGCGGCGCGGGCTCCTGGGCAATGAGCTCCTCGGGGAGCTCGAAGTCGAAGTCGGAGACCGTCAGGTCTACGTGCGAGGACGAGCTCACGAAGCGGATCGACCTGCCCTGGCGCCGGTACGCGGGTCCAGGAGGTCCCGCAGACCGTCACCCAGCAGCGCAAAAGACAGCACCGTCAGCGCGATCGCCACCCCCGGGAACGTCGAGATCCACCACAGAGTCCGCAGATCGTCCCGACCGTTGGCGATCATCTGACCCCAGCTCGCAGATTCGGAGTGCACCCCGAGTCCGAGAAACGACAGCGTGGCCTCGACGAGGATCGCGTCGCCGACGAGCAGGCTCCCGGTGACGGCGATGGGTCCGAATGCGTTGGGTAGGAGATGCTTCAGCAGCAGGCTCGGCGCGCGGACGCCGACCGAGCGGCTGGCCAGGACGAACTCGCGCTCCTTGAGACTGAGGATCTCGGAGCGCACGAGGCGGCTGAGCGTCATCCAGCCGAGACCGCCGAGGAGCAGGACGAGTAGCCAGAGGTTGGGCTCGAAAACCATCGCGATGACCAGGATGAGCAGCGTGGTGGGGAGAGCCAGGATGCCGTCGACCGTGCGCATGATCAGGTTGTCGACCCATCCGCCGCTCAGTGCAGCCGTCGCGCCCAGCAGAGTGCCCAGCGTCACGGCGAGCAGCGCGGCCAGGATGCCGACGGCGAGCGAAACGCGTGAGCCCCAGAGAATGCGCGAGAGGATGTCGCGCCCGAGCCGGTCGGTTCCGAGCGCGTAGACCCGCGTACCCCGGAGCTCGGAGTTGGCTGCGGCGACCACGGTCTCCGCGCCGCGGCGGTCGAGCACGAGGTCCGCTCCGCGCTCTTTGACCCGGTCCGCGAGCAGAGTCTGTCGCCGCCCGTCCTGCTCCACCTCGACCGCGATGAGCCGAGTCAGCGGTGGGCGTCGAGCGCCCACGCGCGGGTCGAGCTGCTCGGCCGGATCGTGCGGCGAGACCACGGGGGCCATCAGCGCAGCCAGGAGGAGGAGCACGACGATGACCAGGCCGGTGCGGTGGGTCCGCCGGAGGTTGTTGCGCGGCCCGGGCTCCGGGCTACGGGCCTGGGCGGCGGCCTCCAGGGCCTCGATCGAGAGCTGCCCGGACGGGTGGGTCGTCTGCATCAGGAAAGCACCCCGTCGCGGACCCGCGGGTCGATCCACGCGTGGATCAGGTCGGCTGCCAGCGACCCGAGGATGACGAGGGTCCCCGTGAACACCGTGCTCGCCAGGACGAGCGGGTAGTCGCGGGCCTCGATCGCGTCGATGGCGAGCGCTCCGAGACCGGGCCAGCTGAACACGTACTCGACCATGAGCGCGCCGCCGAGGAGCGCCGGGAGCTGCAGCCCGAGCAGCTGCACGAGCGGGCCGAGGCAGTTCTTGAGGGCATGGCGCAGCAGCACCCGCGACTCGCTGAGACCGCGCGACCGCGCGTTGCGGATGTAGTCCTGCTGGAGAACGTCGAGCAGCGAGCTGCGGAGCAGGCGTGCGACGACGGTCGCGATGGGGAGTGCCAGCGTCAGCGCCGGGAGTGCGAGGTGGGCCATGACGTCGAGCACCTGCGCGCCGAGGGCGAGGTCGTCGGCGAAGGCCGAGCGCATGCCGCTCCCCGGGGCCATGCGGAGCGTGCCGCTGAAGAGCAGGATCAGCATCAGGCCGAGCCAGAACGTCGGCAGCGAGTACACCGTCAGGCTGGCGAGCCGCAGCGCCCGATCAGCAAGCGAGTTCGGGGAGACGCCGGCCCAGAAGCCGGCTCCGAGGCCGATGCCGTAACCCAGCGCAAGCGCCGCGAAGGCGAGGAGCGACGTCGCGGGGAGCACCCGCAGGATGACGTCCATCGGCGGCTCGTGGAAGTTGAAGGAGATGCCCCAGTCGCCCACTGCGACTCCTCGCAGCCACCGCACGTACTGCGTCCAGATCGAGTCGTCGAGACCAAAGCTCGCCTTCAGGTTGGCGACCTGCTCCGGCGGGATCCGCGGATCCGAGTAGTAGTCGATCGGATCGCCCGGCGCGATCTGCACGAGCGCGAAGGTGAGGGTCGCGAGGAACCAGAGCAGCGTCGCGCCCACCAGCAGGCGACGGGTGATGAAGCGTCTCAAGGGCCGCCTCGGTCAGTCGCTGGACCACTCCCAGTGACGCAGGCGCCAGAGGTCGCTCGAGGATGACGGCGTCGCGTCCAAGAGGTCCGCCGACATGCCGCGGATGCCCAGCGGCTCCCAGAGCACCGTCATCGGCTGCTCGTCATGCACGATCTCCTGGATCCGGTGCAGAGTCTCGACCTCGGAGAACTTGTCCAGGGCCTCCGCGTAGCGCACGAGGAGATCCTCGATCTCGTCATTGCGATAGCCGCCGAAGTTGCCGACGCTGGCCTCGCTCAGGATGAACGAGTTGTCGAGCGTCGTGTCGATCATCAGGCCGATGATCGCCGACTCGTAGTCGCGCGCCTGCGTGCGCGCGTTGACCGTCTGGAAGTCGAGGCGTGTCGGCCGTGCCTCGATGCCCAGCTGTGCCAGGTCCGACTGGATCATCTGCGCCGCATCCCAGCGCAACGGGTTTCCGGTGTTGACCCACAGCTCGAAGCTGAACTCGACTCCGCCCTTGTCGCGGACCCCGTCGCCATCGGTGTCGACCCAGCCGCTCGCGTCGAGAAGCTCGGCCGCTCGTTCCGGGTCGTACGGAAGGGGCTCGAGGTCGGGGTGCGCACCCCAGGTCGAGCTCAGGATCGGCGTGGATCCCGGGTTGGCGTAGCCCAACCAGATCGTGTCCAGCATCGCGGCCCGGTCGATGCCGAGGGTGAGCGCTCGCCGCACCTCGATGTCCTGGAAGAAGGGGATCTTGGAGTTCCACGAGACGAACGTGAACTGCCGGTTGGCGTGTGTGAACACCTTCAGGTCGTCGCGCGCCTGAGCTGTCGCGACGTCGGCGGGGCGCATCGTCTGGATGAAGTCGAGATCGCCGGAGAGGAGCTGTGCGAACAGGCTCGACGTCTCGCTGACGTGGCGGAAGAGCACGCGCTCGATCTTGGGGAGACCCGTCTCGTAGTAGACCGGGTTGGCGATCAGCTCGAACGACTCGCCGCGGCGCCAGTTGCGGATGGTGTAGGGGCCGCTCGTGACGAGGTTGTCGGTGAACCAGTTCGGCTGCTTGCGCCACTCCTCGAAAGGGAGCTGCCCCCAGACGTGCTTCGGCAGGATGACGCCCTCGATCGCGTCCATGAACTGCGTGCCGTTGGTGCCGGAGTAGTGAAATCGCACCGTGTGCGGGTCGACCACCTCGACGTCGGTGATCAGTTCTTTGACGAAGGCGTAGCTGTAGGCCGTGTCGGGGTGCGTGTGCGCCTGCCAGGTGAACCGCACGTCTTCCGCGGTGAGTGGCGTGCCGTCGGTCCACTGCACGTCGTCGCGCAGCTTGAACGTGAGCTGCAGGCGGTCTTCGGAGAACTCCCACTCGGTCGCGAGGCGCGGGACGAACTCGAGTGGTTTCGTCTGAAAGTCCGGAAGCTCGTCCGCGAGCCCCAGGAAAAGTTGGCGGATCACGGACAGGTTGAAAGAGCCGCCGAGGGAGATCACTTCGTTCAGCGTCTCGACGTCTTCGGTGACGCCGAAGATCATGTCGGTGCGCTTCTCGGCCGGCGCGGGGGTGCACGCGAGAAGGGCCAGGAGGGCCGGGGCGAAGACGGCCAAGGGGCGCAGGCGCAGCGGGGAGAGAGGGGAAGAGAACATCATGGCAGGTCCTTGACGGGCCACGCGGGCCTGGATCGGAAAGACGGCGCAAAGGCCGAAGTTCCATTGTATCTGCAGGTTCCGGGGAACTGCTCGACTCTCCATGGTGCGCGTGCCGCTCACACCCGAGTGCGTGTCGACCGGCAGTTCCTTGGGTATCCTCGGCGGGTGATGGCTCGCAAGACGAAGCGGCGTCGGGGCCTGCTCTGGATCGCGTTCTTCTTCGCGCTCTTCGTCCTCGCAGACCTCGGTCTGTTCGGGTGGCTGATCTTCCGGTCGCTGTCGCAGCGCGAGATCAACCAGGTGATCCTCGAGGCACGCACCGAGGCCGAGGTGCTGGCGGCGCAGATCGCCGGGGAGGCCAGTCGCTTCGAGCGCGACCTCTACACGGCCGTCGCGACGCAGTCCGAGACGCGCTCCTACATCGAGGACGTGCTGCTGCAGCGCGAGATCGTCGAGGTGGCCGAGGTCTACGACGCCGAGGGTCGGCTCGTGGTGCGCCATCGGCGCAGCGACACCCGCCGCGGAGACGACGCGGAGGACGCGACACCCGACCTCGACGAAGTCGTGACGCAGCGATTCCAATCCTCGACTCCGTTCGAGGAAGTGCGTGTGCCCGTGGGAGACATGGGCACGTTCGTCATTGGCCTGCGGCGTGCCGAGATCGAAGACCGGCTCGGCGACCTGCGCACGAGTCTTCTGCGTCAGGCGAGCGTGATCGCCGTTCTGACCCTCCTGCTCTTCGTGGTCGGCTACTTCCTGTTCGTGCGCCTCTTTCGGCGGTCGCGGCAGCTGGAGGAGCAGGCGGCGGAGGCCGAGCAGCTCGCCCTCGTCGGCACGCTGGCGTCTGGGCTGGCGCACGAGATCCGGAGCCCGCTCAACTCGCTCAATCTCAACATGCAGATGCTCGAGGAAGACTCATCGGTTGCGGTGGCGGACCGGAGGCTCCTACATCTCACGCGCTCCGAGATCGGGAGGCTCGAGCGCCTGGTCACCGACTTCCTCAGCTTCGCGCGGCCCCGCTCCCTCGACTTCGAGACGGTCCCGGCGATCGATCTCCTCCGGCGAGCCGAAGATCTGGTGGCGGCGCGCATCCGTGCGCGGGGCGTGAGCCTGGAGGTCGTCGACCATGGGGACGGCGCCCGCGTCGACGTCGATCGAGCGCAGATCCACCAGCTGCTGCTGAACCTGATCGACAACGCACTCGAGGCCACGCTCGAGGGCAACGCCGAGCCGCAGGTCGAGCTCGAGGTGGAGTCGCGCTCCGGCCGGGTGCTGCTGTCGGTCACCGACAACGGGTGCGGCATGACCTCGGATCAGGTCGAGCGTGCGTCCGAGGTCTTCTACTCGGGGCGCACCGGCGGTACCGGGCTGGGCCTCGCCATCGTGCAGCGCATCGCGGCCGACCACGACGGAGCGCTCGAGATCGACTCGATTCCCGGTGAGGGAACACGGGTCACGCTGAGCTTGCCGAGCGCGCGCGCTCAGTCGGCGCCCATGGCCTCGAGATCTTCCGTGGTCGCAAACTGATCGGGCTCTTCGTTACCGCACACCTCGCAGAGGATCTCGAGGAGCTTGCCGTCCTTCCATTCGAAGACGTAGCAAGGGGTTTCGCACTCGAGGCACACGAGAAACTCGGGGGTCGACATGGCATGAGACTCCAGGGTAGATCAGCGGAGGCGCGGGCTCACGCGGGGCCGCGGCGAGCGGCCGCGCAGCACACCGATTCTACGTTGCCAGGGCCCGGGCGCCGTGCTAGCCTCGCAGGCTCTTCCCGAGCACGGGTCGCGGCATTTGTGCGCCCCGGACCCTCACGTCTCGGAACTCTCTGAGGAGTTTTCGTCTCATGTTTGCAATCATCGAGACCGGCGGAAAGCAGTACCGCGTCCAGGAAGGCGACATTCTCGACGTCGAGATCACGTCCCGCGGTGCCGAAGCCGGCGCCGACGTCGAGTTCGATCGCGTCCTGATGGTCGGCGAGGGCGAGGACGTCAAGATCGGCCAGCCCACGGTCGACGGCGCGGTCGTCAAGGCCTCGCTCGTGGCGGCCGTCCGCGGCCCCAAGATCAAGGTGTTCAAGAAGAAGCGGCGCAAGGGCTACAAGCGGACGATGGGTCACCGTCAGGACCTGCACCGCGTGCGCATCGGCAGCATCACCGGCTAGCGCCAAGGGAGACCCAGAAATGGCACACAAGAAAGGTCAGGGCTCGAGTCGCAACGGTCGCGATTCCAACCCCAAGAACCTCGGCGTCAAGCGGTATGGCGGTCAGCACGTGCTGGGCGGAACCATCATCGTGCGCCAGCGCGGCACTCGCTTCCATGCCGGCCTGAACGTCAAGCGTGGGGGCGACGACACGCTCTTCGCGCTCACCGAAGGCACCGTCGAGTTCCGCAACCGCGGTCGCCTCGGCACCTTCGTGAACGTCGTTCCGGCGGAGTAGCACCGGTCCGAGGGGCCCCGCCTCCGGGGCCTGATCGCCGTGATCTTCATCGACGAGGCGGACTTCCGCGCCGAAGCCGGTGCCGGTGGTGCCGGCTGCGTCGCGTTCCGCCGCGAGAAGTTCGTGCCCAAGGGTGGCCCCGCCGGGGGCGACGGGGGTGATGGTGGGTCTGTCGTGGTCGTCGGCGACCCCGGTGTCAACACGCTCTACCATCTGCGCCACAACCGGGTCTTCCGCGCCGAGCGCGGGCGGGCCGGCGAAGGCTCGCGCAAGAGCGGTCGGAGCGGAGAAGATCTGGAGCTCCGCGTGCCCCTGGGCACCATGGTGGAAGACGCCGAGACCGAGGAGCTGCTCGGTGAGGTCCTGGTCGATGGCCAGGTGCTGGTGCTCGCCCAGGGCGGTCGCGGCGGTCGCGGGAACGCCCACTTCGCGACTTCGACACGGCAGACGCCGCGCTACGCGCAGCCGGGTGAGGCCGGCCAGGAGCGCGAGGTCCGCCTGCAGCTCAAGCTCCTGGCCGACGTCGGTCTGGTGGGTCTGCCCAACGCGGGCAAATCGACGCTCATCTCCGTGCTCTCGGCCGCGCGCCCCAAGGTGGCCGACTACCCGTTCACCACCCTGGTCCCTCAGCTCGGGGTGGTGGCACGCGATCCGGGAGAACGGCCGTTCGTGATCGCCGATCTGCCGGGTCTGATCGCCGGCGCAGCGCAGGGAGCCGGTCTGGGGATCCGCTTTCTCAAGCACGTCGAGCGCTGCCGCGTTCTGGTGCACCTGGTCGACGTGTCGATGGGGGAGCAGAGCGCAGCCGAGGAGCTCGCCGTCATCGAAGGGGAGCTGGCGGCCTTCGACCCCGAGCTGCTCGAGCGCCCGCGCATCGTCATCGCGAGCAAGATCGACGTGGTGGATCCCGACCGTCTCGCAGACCTGCAGCGTGCGGCCGAAGAGCGTGGGCTGGAGCTGCTCGAGGTGAGCTCCGTCGTGCGCGAGGGGCTCGGCCCCGTCGTGGGTGCGATCGTGGCGCGTCTGTGGCCGGAGGAGGTCGAGTGAGCGAGCGCGTCGGCCTCTTCGGGGGCAGCTTCGATCCGATCCACTGGGGGCACATCCGCCCAGTCCTCGCCGCCCGCGACGTGCTCTCGCTCGACCGCGTCGTGTACCTCCCGACGGCGCAGCCGCCGCACAAGATCGGACGCGACTTCGCCCCGGCCCTTGCGCGCTACGCGATGGTCGAGATCGCGCTGCTCGATGAGCCGGGCCTGGTGGTCAGTGACCACGAGATGACGGCGAAGGGGCCGACCTACACGATCGACACCGTGAAGCACTTCTCGGCCGAGGATCGAGAGCTTTTCCTCGTCATCGGAGAAGACTCGTATGTCGAGCTCGACACGTGGCGACGGTGGCGTGAGCTCTTCGAGCTCGCCCGGCTCGTCGTGCTCGAGCGCCCAGGCTTCGATCGGGACACCGCACCAGAGGAGGTTCGCGCGATGGCGGATCGTTTCGCAGTGCACTGGCTCGAGCACGAGCTGGTCGACGTGTCGTCCACCCAGGTCCGTCGTGCGCTCGCCGAAGGTGACGCGAAACGCACCCAATGGGTGCCGCCCCCGGTGCTAGACTACTGCTCGAAATATGCGCTGTATCGATGAGGCCTGAACCCACGTCCCCACCCGAAGCTCCCGAGGCTCACCTGCGGACCGCCATCGATGCGGCGCTCGACCTGAAGGCAACGGATCTCGTGGTACTGCACCTCGAGGAGCTGTGCGACTACACCGACTTCTTCGTCGTGTGCAGCGGCTCCAACCGGCGCCAGGTGTCCGCCATCGCGGACGCGGTCTCGTCGAAGCTGAGGGACGAGGCGCGGCGGCCGCTGCACGCCGAAGGGCAGCGTGAAGGGCAGTGGGTCCTGCTCGACTACGGCGACTTCGTCTTCCACGTCTTCGACGAGAAGAAGCGGCAGTTCTACCGCCTCGAACGACTCTGGGCCGACGCTCCCGACAAGACGCAGCAGTTTCTGTCCTGACGGCGCCGGCGCCTCGCATCGTGAGCTCTCCTCTCGACGACTGGCTCCGCGCTGCGCCCTCCATGACCGCGCTCCGTGAGCCGCTCCTGCGCGCGGCCGCCAGCGCGTCGCCGATCCTCATCGTCGGCCCTCCCGGCTCCGGAAGGTCGAGCTTGGCGCGCGCACTCCACCTCGCCAGCTCTCGCGCGACAGGGCCGATGGTCGAGGTGGATCCGAGCACCGTGCCGCCGACGCTCTTCGAGAGCGA
The DNA here is from genome assembly GCA_965223385.1 of Candidatus Multivoraceae bacterium. Taxonomy (GTDB): domain Bacteria; phylum Acidobacteriota; class Thermoanaerobaculia; order Multivoradales; family Multivoraceae; genus JBCCLJ01. The sequence continues at coordinate 1,726,287 of CBDCWR010000007.1, forward strand.
GCTCTTCGGTCATCGCCCCGGGGCCTTCACCGGTGCCGACGCCGCGCGTGCAGGGCGCGTGGAGCGTGCCAGCGGTGGCACCCTGCTCTTCGACCACGTGGAGGAGCTGCCCCTCGCCGTGCAGCCGAAGCTGCTGCGGCTGCTCGCGGAGGGTCGCTTTGCACCTCTCGGTGGAGTCGACCAGGACGCGGACGTGCGTGTGCTCGCCACCACGGCGCCCGGGATCGGTGAGAACGTGCGGCGCGGTCGATTCCGCGAAGACCTGTACTACCGACTGGAGGTTCTCGCGTTCAACCTCGCACCTCTGCGGGAGCGCGCCGGTGACCTGAAGCCTCTGGTGTCCGCGCTGCTCCAGGATCTCTGCGAGCGCTACGGCCTGGAGCCTGTCGGGCTCGACGACGCGTCCCGCGAGTGGATGCGCAGGCACGCGTGGCCGGGGAACGCGCGCGAGCTGCGCAACGTGCTCGAGCGCGCGCTGATCCTGCACGAAGGCGGCACGCTGTCGGTCCCGGAGCCGGCCGAAGCGCGTCCCTCGGCGCCCCGCTCGCTCGAGGAGGTCGAGCGCGAGGCCGTGATCGCGGCTCTCGAGCACACGCGGGGTCACCAGGGCCGGGCGGCGGAAATCCTGGGAATCTCGCGCAAGGCGCTGTGGGAGAAACGCCGACGGCTGGGTCTCCCTTGACCGTGCCTCGAGCGCCGGGCCGAGAAATCGACGACATCCCCAAAAACGCGGAGTCGGGATAGAATTTATTGTTGGCGCTATTGAACCTTGCGTATAGAAGTGTCACGAGCGCAACTTCCCTCATGCTGACCGGCTACAACACCGACGTGAGTCACGCCGACCGCGTGTACCACGTGCAGACGGAAGACAAGGGAACCGCGAACCCGTACATCGAGAGCCTGGTGTACGTGGGTGGGCAGGTGGTGTCGGCCCGGCGGACCGACTACGCCGACCGACTCGAAGACGGCAAGGACGCCATCGTCGAGCTCATGGAGACGCAACATCGCTCCATGATCGACGCGATCCGCGAGGGTGAGTTCGACGCCAAGGTCCTCGAGCTGCTCGGACCGCCGAAGGCGAAGGCCGCCAAGCCGGTGGAGGTCACGAAACCGACGCCGATCGTGCCGGCACTGGCGACGGCCGCGGACCGCTCTCTCGACGAGGTGATCCTCGACTACCTGACCGCGGAGGCGCAGCAGGAGCATCTGGTGATGCTGCTCGAAGAGAACGTCGAGATCGCGGTGGGTGAGGCGGCGAGCCTGCCCGTGCGGGCCAGCTCCAGCAAGACCGGGATGCCGATTCCGGGTGCCGAGGTCGTGTTCAAGGTCATTTCGACGGTTGCGGAGCCGAAGGTGCTCGCCAAGGGCAAGACGAACGCCGAGGGTCTGCTCGAAGCGTCGGTGACCATCCCGGACATGGCCGAAGGCCGCGCCGCGCTCATCATCACGGCGTCGAGCGGGCTGGGGAAGGCGTCTCTCAAGTACCCTCTCTGACATGAGCGATTCCCTGCTGGAGCTCACGGTCAACGGCGAGCTGACCTCCGTGCCTCCCGGCACGCTCCTCGATCTCCTGGCGGCTCTGGATCGCAAGCCCGAGCTCGTCGCGATCGAGCACAACGGGAGGGTCGTGCCGCGCGCCGAGTTTGCTGCCTCGGAGCTCGCCGCGGGCGACAGGATCGAGATCGTGCAGTTCGTGCAGGGGGGCTGACACGCGCTCCGAAGTGCGTGCGAAGAGCGTGGTCAAAGCACGCTGCGATGCGGTATAGTTCCCCGCTCGTGGGCCGCTAGCTCAATTGGCAGAGCAACAGACTCTTAATCTGTCGGTTCTAGGTTCGATTCCTAGGCGGCTCACCATTCCATCTCGCTCTTCCGGGTCTCTCCGACACCACGGAGACCCCTCATCGATCGAGAGTCGAGGCGGGCCAAGGACGCCCAGGAGCGAAAGTGGCGAAATTGGTATACGCGCTAGACTTAGGATCTAGTCCCGCTTGCGGGGTGGGGGTTCGAGTCCCCCCTTTCGCACCAGCCCGCCTCCCGCCGCAGACTCCCGCAGACAACTGAATTGGAAGTGTTCCCATGAGCGTCGTCACTTCGCTCGAAGACGTCGGCCCGTGCCGAAAAGAGCTGCGCATCGAGGTCCCGGCGCCCGCCGTCGATGCCGAGATTCAGCGCGTCGTCGGTGAGTTCGGCCGTCAGGTGCGGCTGCCGGGCTTCCGCAAGGGCAAGACCCCCAAGTCGATCATCCGCAAGCGCTTCCAGCAGGAGATCGACGGCGAGGTCCTGGAGCGTCTCCTGCCGCGCTACTGGCAGCAGGCGCAGTCGGAGAAGTCGCTCAAGCCCCTCCTGGCGCCGCAGATCGACGAGGTCGAGCTCAAGGACGGCGAGCCCCTGACCTTCAAGGCGATCGTGGAGGTGCAGCCGGACATCGAGCTCGACACCAACCGCCAGTTCGACCTCCCCGAGCCCGACGTCCAGGTCGGCGAGATCGAGATCGACGAGGTGGTGGAGCGGATCCAATCGGACGCGGCTCCCTGGGTGGTCGTCGAGCGCGCCGCAGCGCAGGGCGACATGGTCAAGATCTCGATCGAAGAGGTGAAAGAGGACGCCGAGGACGACTCCGCCGAGGGCGAAGGTGAAGACGCCGGCGACGAGGAGGCTGCCGAGAGCGCGCGTCAGGAGATCGAGGTCGAGGTCGGCGACTCCCGCGTCTGGGAAGAGCTCTCCCTCGCGCTCACCGGCAAGGAGGCCGGGCAGAAGGGCGAGTTCACGCACGAGCACACCCACACCCACGAGGAAGAGGGTGAAGACGGCGAGACCGAGACCCACGAGCACGTGCACAAACAGTCGTTCGTCTTCGACGTGATCGAGGTCAAGGAGAAGGACCTGCCGGAGGTCGACGACGAGCTGGCGAAGAAGGCGGGCAACTTCGAGACTCTCGACGCGCTGCGCGAGGACATCGAGTCGCGCATCAAGCTCACCAAGATGAACGACCGCCGTCGACAGCGCGAAGAGGCTCTGGTGGAGCAGCTGGTCGAGAAGTACCCGCTCGACCTTCCCGAAGGCGTCGTGCAGCACGAAGCCGAAGGGATGATGCGTGAGTACGCGGAGAACCTCGCGCGGAGCGGAGTCGACCTGCAGACGGTGAACATGGACTGGCAGAAGCTCGCTGAGGAGGCCAAGCCGCAGGCCGAGAAGCGGGTGCACTCGCGCCTGCTGCTCGACGCCATTGCGGAGGCGGACGATGTCGAGGTGTCGGAGTCGGAGCTGGCCGAGGCTCTCGAGATGTTGGGCCGGGCCCAGAATCAGGCGCCGTCTGCCGTGCGCCAGTCGCTCGAAGAGTCGGGGCGCCTCGACGCGCTGCGCGCGCAGCTGATGCGCGACAAGACGTTGCGTCTCCTCCTCGGGGACGAGCCCGAGGACGACGGGGGGCAGGAGAGCGAGGCGGAGGGTGCGGGAGCATCCGAGACCGAGGAGCCGAGCGAAGACTGAGGAACCTGAACGGCGGGCCCTGGAAGGGCGCTCGCCTGACAGACGCGGGAGGCAACTCCCGGGAACATGCGCGTCCAGCGCCGCAGAGCGCCTGAACGGGCCATTTCGAGGAGATCATCATGTTGGTGCCCATGGTTGTGGAGCAGACGAATCGAGGCGAGCGCGCCTACGACATCTACTCGCGTCTGCTCAAGGACAACATCATCTTCCTGGGTCGGGCGATCGACGACGACGTCGCCAACCTGGTCATTGCGCAGATGCTCTTCCTCGAGTCGGAGAACCCGGAGAAGGACATTTCGCTCTATCTGAACTCTCCCGGCGGCTCGGTCACGGCCGGCTTCGCGATCTACGACACCATGCAGCACGTGAAGCCGGACGTGGCGACACTTTGTGTCGGTCAGGCGGCGTCTTTTGCGGCGGTGCTGCTGGCGGGCGGGGCCAAGGGGAAACGGGCCTGCCTCCCGAACAGCCGCGTTCTCATCCACCAGCCCCTGGTGTACGGCCTGCAGGGCCAGCAATCGGATATCGACATCCATGCGAAGGACCTCCTGCGGATGCGAGAGCGGCTCGACGAGATCCTCGCCAGCCACTCGGGCCAGACGGTGGACAAGATCCACGAAGACTCGGAGCGCGACTTCATCATGTCGGCCGAGGAGGCGGTGAAGTACGGCCTCGTCGACACCGTCATGACGCGGCGTCCGGCCTAGGGGGCTGCTGAAAATGTCCCGTGGGTCTCGTTGTGGCCGCCGCGGGTGCAGATGCAAGGCGTTTTGTCGAAGGCGATGCGGTGCCATCGTCGAGAGAAAACAACGTAGCAGATGCGCCCGCGCCGGCCACAACCCTTGGGGCGCAACGAGTTTCGGCCCCTGGACTGCGTTCCCTCTCCTCGACGATGACCCCAGCATCGCCTTCGTCGAGGCGCCTTGCCAGGAACCGAAACTCGATGCGCGAGACCCACGGGACTTTTTCAGCAGCCCCCTAGGGCGCCGGGCTGGTTTCCGAGGGTCTTCCGGAAGGTTCGGCAGGGGTTTTGCAGCAGCACGCGGCAGGAGGCCTCGAGCCTCGGAATCGGGGCCCTGCCTCGACCCCGGAAAACCTGGACGGAAGAGGGCTGGAATAGCCCCGTAGGAAGGGGAGTTGATTCGGTTGTAGGCGCTTTCGCACGAAGTTGACACCCTAGTTTGGGCTGCTTAGCATCGGAGCGCTTGGCGTGACGGAGGTCCCATGGCGAAGAAAGAGACAGGCGACGAGGCACTGCGGTGCTCGTTCTGCAACAAGAGCCAGCGAGAAGTCAAAAAGCTGATCGCAGGACCGACCGTCTTCATCTGCGATGAGTGCGTCGACATCTGCCTCGACATCATCGCCGAGGACCGGATGCTCGAGCAGCAGCAGGAGACGAGCCTGCCGAAGCCGCAGGAGATCAAGTCGCTCCTCGACGACTACGTCATCGGGCAGGAGCAGGCCAAGAAGAAGCTCTCGGTCGCCGTCTACAACCACTACAAGCGGATCGATTTCAGCGAGCGCTCGCGGAGCGAGGTGGAGCTGCAGAAGTCGAACATCATGCTCATCGGGCCCACGGGCACCGGCAAGACGCTTCTGGCGCAGACCCTCGCGCGCCTCCTCTCCGTTCCGTTCACCATCGCCGACGCCACCACCCTGACCGAGGCCGGCTACGTGGGCGAGGACGTCGAGAACATCATCCTCAAGCTCTACCAGGCCAGCGGCAACGACAAAGAGAAGACGCAGCGCGGCATCGTCTACATCGACGAGGTCGACAAGATCTGCCGCAAGGGAGACAACCCCTCCATCACGCGCGACGTGTCCGGCGAGGGTGTCCAGCAGGCGCTGCTCAAGATCCTCGAAGGGACCCAGTGCAACGTGCCGCCGCAGGGCGGGCGCAAGCATCCGCACCAGGAGTTCCTGCAGATCGACACCACGAACATCCTCTTCATCTGCGGCGGTGCGTTCGTCGGTCTGGAAGACCAGATCGAGCGCCGGCTCAACGAGAAGAGCATGGGCTTCGGTGCCGAGGTGAAGTCGACGCACGAGCGGACCGGCAGCGCGCTGCTGCAGCACGCCCTTCCGGAAGACCTCATGAAGTACGGTCTCATTCCGGAGTTCGTCGGCCGCCTCCCTGTCATGGCCACTCTGGAGCAGCTCGACGAGGGCGCACTGGTGCGCATCCTCTCCGAGCCCAAGAACAGCCTGGTGCGTCAGTACGAGGCGATGTTCGACTTCGAGGACGTCAAGCTCGAATTCACCGACGGCGCTTTGCACGCCATCGCGCGCGAGGCGATCAAGCGCAACGTCGGGGCACGCGGTCTCCGCATCATCCTGGAAGAGCTCATGCTCGACCTGATGTACACGCTTCCGTCACAGAGTGACATCAAGGAATGCGTGATCGACGAAGATGTCGTCATGAGCCGCACTCATCCTCTCGCCGTCTACAAGAAGGCCGGCTGAGGTCTTGGCGGGCACCTCACCAAAGAGCGCCTGCCCCTCCATGAAAGGCGTTCTGCCATGCCCTCGAGCTTCCTGACCACCAGTCGCCAACGCCTCCCTGTCGTCCCGCTCCGGGACATGGTGGTGTTCCCGTACATGATGGCGCCCTTCATCGTCGGGCGCGAAGGGTCGGTGCGTGCGCTGGAGCAGACTCTGGCCACGGGCGAGAAGCTCATCTTCCTGGTGGCCCAGCAGGATCCGAAGATCGACGATCCGGGCCGCGAGGACGTGTTCGAGATCGGTGTCATCGCCCGCGTGATCCAGAACATCAAGCTGCCCAACGGCAACGTCAAGGTCATGGTCGAGGGCCTCAAGCGCGGCAAGCTGCTCGAGCTCGACGAGCTCGATGGCGCCTACGAGGCGGAAGTCGAGGCCTACGACATCGACTTCGAGGTCGACGACAAGCTCCAGGTGTACATGAGCAAGCTGCTCAACACCTTCGAGCAGTACGCGAAGATGTCGCACCACCTCGCGTTCGAGAGCCTCATGTCGACGCTCAAGCTCGACAACCCCGACCGCTTCGCCGACACGCTGGCAGCACACCTGATGGTCAGCACTCCCGAGAAGCAGGGCCTCCTCGAGATCTTCAATCCTGCCGAGCGCCTCCAGTCGATCAACGATCTGCTCGACGTCGAAGTCGAGAAGATCAACATCGACAAGCGCATCAACGTGCAGGTCAAGAAGCAGATGGAGAAGGCGCAGAAGGAGTACTACCTCAACGAGAAGATCAAGGCGATCCACCAGGAGCTCGGGCGCAAGGACGACCGCAGCGACGAGCTCGCCGAGCTCAAGGAGAAGATCGAGAACATCGGTCTCCCCAAGGAGGTCAAGGAGAAGGCCGAGCAGGAGCTCAAGCGCCTCGAGGCCATGCCTCCCGTCTCCGCGGAAGCCACGGTGTCGCGCAACTACATCGACTGGATCGTCAGTGTCCCCTGGAAGAAGAAGAGCCGCGAGGTCCGAGATCTCGACAAGGCCGAGGAGATCCTGCACGAAGGCCACTACGGCCTCGACAAGGTCAAGGAGCGCATCGTCGAGTTCCTCGCCGTGCGTCACCTGACGGGCAAGACCCAGAGCTCCATCATCTGCTTCGTCGGCCCCCCGGGCGTCGGCAAGTCTTCGCTCGCCAAGTCGATCGCGAAGGCCACCGGCCGCAAGTTCGTGCGTCTCTCCCTGGGTGGCGTGCGGGACGAGGCCGAGATCCGTGGCCATCGGCGCACCTACATCGGCGCGTTCCCGGGCCAGATCATCCAGTCCATGAAAAAGGCCGGAACGGTCAACCCGGTCTTCCTCCTCGACGAGGTCGAGAAGATGTCGATGGACTTCCGCGGCGACCCGTCGTCGGCGCTCCTCGAGGTCCTCGACCCCGAGCAGAACGACGAGTTCGTCGACCACTACCTCGACGTCGAGTACGACCTGTCGAAGGTCATGTTCATCGCCACGGCGAACGTCCTCCACACCATTCCGGCTCCTCTGCGGGATCGCATGGAGGTCATCCAGATCTCCGGCTACACACCCACCGAGAAGCTCGAGATCGGCAAGCGCCATCTGCTGCCGCGGCAGCTCGAGAACCACGGGCTCGACGGCAAGAAGATCACGGCGTCCGACGAAGGTCTCAAGTACATCATCGAGGCGCACACCCGCGAGGCCGGCGTCCGCAACTTCGAACGGGAGATTGGTGCCGTCTGCCGCAAGCTCGCCCGTCGCGTGGTCAAGGAAGGGAAAGACTACGCGGCCGAGATGTCGCCGGAGCTCGTCGAGGAGCTGCTCGGCAAGCCGAAGTTCCGCCGCCGTCAGAAGCTCGACGAGTCGGAGGTCGGTGTAGCCACGGGCCTCGCCTGGACCGAGGTCGGCGGCGAGCTGCTCGAGTCGGAAGTCGGCGTGATGAAAGGCGACGGCAAGTTCATCCTCACCGGCAAGCTGGGTGACGTGATGCAGGAGTCGGCGCGTGCCGCTCTCAGCTACATCCGGAGCCGCACGGCGGAGCTCAGCATCGACCCCGAGTTCAACAGCCACTTCGACTTCCACATTCACGTCCCGGAGGGTGCGATCCCGAAGGACGGGCCGTCGGCCGGCATCACCATGGCCACGGCGCTCATCTCGGCGCTCAGCGACCGCCCCATCCGCAAGGACCTCGCGATGACGGGCGAGATCACGCTGCGCGGCAAGGTGCTTCCCGTGGGTGGCATCAAAGACAAGACGCTCGCGGCCTATCGCGCCGGAATCACCGAGGTGATCCTGCCGAAGGAGAACGAGAAGGACCTCGACGAGATCCCCGAGGAGGTGCGCGGCGTGATGCAGATGCACCTCGTGGAGTCGATGGACGAGGTGCTCCAGCTCGCCTTCGACGGCGCCCCCGCTCCGCTTCCCTCGTCCGGCGCGCGGGCCGACCTGGGCGACGGCTCGAAGCCGCCCTCGGTCACCAACTGAAGCCCTCCGCCGAGGCGGCTGAAGCCCGGCCGGCGGCGCCGGCCCGGGTCAGTAGAGTGTGCGCGTGAAGATCAAGACCGCGGAGTTCACCATTGCGGCGGCGGGTCCGAAGGACTTCGTGCGCGACGGCCGGCCGGAGGTCGTGTTCGCCGGGCGCTCCAACGTCGGCAAGTCCAGCCTCATCAATCGCATGCTGGGGCGCAAGAAGCTCGCGCGCACGAGCTCGAGCCCGGGCCGGACGCGCATGGTCAACTACTTCAAGATCAACGACGCCTTCTACTTCGTCGATCTCCCGGGCTACGGATACGCCAAGGTTGGCCGGAGCGAGCGCGAGCGCTGGGCCAAGGTGATCGACCAGTACCTCCAGCACGAGGTGCCCCGGCGCCAGCTCATTCTCCTCGTTGATGGTAAGATCGCCGGCACGGCGCTCGATGCGGAGGCAGTGGCTTACTTCTCCGCGCTCGGCCTGAGCTTCGTCGTCGCCGTGACCAAGATCGACAAAGTCTCCCGCAACAAACGAGCTCGGACCCTGGCGGAGGTTGCCAGGAAACTCGAACTGCCCGAGGGCGTTCCGCTGTTTCCGGTGTCTTCGCAGACAGGTGATGGCATGCAGCAGTTGTGGCGAGCAATCTCTCCCACCTTCTCCACCAGCCCCTAACCCTTCGCCGCGCCGCGCCCGTGGCTCGGCCCCTCGAGATCGAGGCTCCACCCAGTTCTTCTGGGGTTTCGAGCCCTCGTCCCTGCACTCCTGAGGTTCATCATGGCCAATACCGAAAGCAACACCAGCGACGTCGCCGAAGGCGCTGGGCTCGACATCCGCTCGCTCAAGGAGATGAGCATCTCCGAGCTCACCAAGATCGCCAAGGAGCTCGATGTCGAAGGGGCCGGGGGGACGCGCAAGCAGGAGCTGATCTTCAAGATCCTGCAGGCGCAGACGGAGCAGAGTGGCCTGATCTTCGCCGAAGGTGTGCTCGAGTGCCTGCCGGATGGCTTCGGCTTCCTGCGGGCTCCGGAGTACAACTATCTGCCCGGGCCGGACGACATCTACGTGAGCCCGAGCCAGATCCGGCGTTTCGATCTGCGCACAGGGGACACGGTCTCCGGCCAGGTGCGCCAGCCGAAGGAGGGTGAGCGCTACTTCGCCCTCATCAAGGTCGAGGCCGTCAACTTCGAGCATCCGGACGTCGTCCGCAACAAGATCTTCTTCGACAACCTGACGCCCCTCTACCCGGAGGCCCGCATCGAGCTCGAGCGGGAGGACGACATGTCCTCGCGTGTGATGGACCTCGTGACGCCGATGGGCAAAGGCCAGCGTGCGCTCATCGTGGCGCCGCCGCGCACCGGCAAGACGATGCTGCTGCAGTCGATCGCCCGCTCGATTTCGGAGAACCACCCGGAGATCACCCTCATCGTTCTGCTCATCGACGAGCGCCCGGAGGAGGTGACCGACATGCAGCGGTCGGTGCAGGGCGAGGTGGTGAGCTCCACCTTCGATGAGCCCCCGACCCGCCACGTGCAGGTGGCCGACATGGTCATCGAGAAGGCGAAGCGCCTGGTCGAGCACAAGAAAGACGTCGTGATTCTGCTCGACTCCATCACGCGCCTCGCGCGCGCCTACAACACCGTGCAGCCGCCGTCGGGCAAGGTGCTCTCCGGAGGCATCGACGCCAATGCGCTCCACCGCCCGAAGCGCTTCTTCGGCGCCGCCCGCAACATCGAAGACGGCGGCTCGCTCACGATCATCGCCACGGCGCTGGTCGACACGGGAAGCCGCATGGACGACGTCATCTTCGAAGAGTTCAAGGGTACCGGCAACTGCGAGATCCACCTCGACCGGAAGCTCGTCGACAAGCGCGTCTTCCCGGCGATCGACATCAACAAGTCGGGCACGCGCAAGGAGGAGCTGCTCATGCCGGCCGACGAGCTCCGCCGCGTGTGGGTGCTCCGCAAGGTCCTCAACCCGCTCTCCACGGTGGAGAGCATGGAGCTGCTGCACGACAAGCTGTCGAAGGTGAAGTCGAACCACGACTTTCTCAGCGCGATGTCCAAGTAGCGCGCTCGTGCACACGGGCCTCGATCGATGAGCGACGAAGCCGTCGGCATCGTCTTCGTCGCGCAGCTCGCGATCAGCGCGATGCTGGCGGTGATCCAGTTCGTGGTCTGGCGTACGGTCGAGCGCAGGCCGCACGCACTCTTCTGGGCATTGACGTTCACCGTCGCCACGCTCAATGGAGCGACGAATGCCGCGTCGGGTCTCTTCCCGAACCGGCTCGTCTACTGGGTTCTCGTCAACGCCCTGTCCGTCTCGATTCCCGTGCTCGCGCTCCTCGGCTTTCGAAGCCGTGCAGGTCTCCGGCTTCGCTGGCCTCTGCTGCTCGGGCTCGCGGTCTGTGCCGAGCTCGTCGTCGTGTGGTTCACGCTCGTCGACCACCACATGGGGCTCAGGATGTTCGTGGCGCCTGCCTTCGCGTTCGCCATGACGATGTGGGCGGCGTGGGTCGTTTCGCGCGTGGACCGCTCCCTGCGTGCGGCGGAGTGGGGGATGGCGCTGCTCCTGGCGGTGTTCGCCATCACCCAGCTGGCTTCTGGGATCGCGGCTCTGCTTCAGGGGCCCGAGCAGCAGGACGCCTACCTCGACCTCTACCGCCGCATCAGCTTCCTCACGCAGCCCGCGAGCTTCGCCGGGCTCGGCATCTTCTCGATTCTGATCATCGCCGACGACCTGTCGCGGCGGATGAGCACGCTGGCGATGACCGACGAGCTCACCGGAGCTCTCAATCGGCGCGGCTTCTTCGAGGCGGCCGCGAGAACGCTGGCGCAGGCGAAGCGGGCGGGGCAGCCCGTGACCGCCGTCCTCGCCGACATCGACCACTTCAAGCAGCTCAACGATCGACACGGGCACCATGCTGGAGACGAAGCCCTGCGCAGGTTTGCCGCGTCGCTGGGATCGGTGCTCCGCGAGGGTGATCTCCTGGCGCGGGTCGGCGGGGAGGAGTTCGTGGTGCTCCTGTCAGGCCTCGACTCCGCACAGGCCCTCCCGGTCGCGGAGCGTCTGCGGGAGCGCGTGGCTCGCGTGAGCGCGGAGGAGCACATCTCCCTGACCGCGTCCTTCGGAGTTGCGCCCGTGCGCGACTCCGTCCACCGTGCTCTGGACGCGGCCGACGACGCGCTCTACCGGGCCAAAGAGGCCGGCCGCGATCGGGTGTCGGTGTCGGACGCCTGACGGCTTGCCGCCGCGGGCGCTCAGTCGCTCTGCAGGGCGGTGGCCGGAGCCACGCGTCCCGCGCGCCGCGCCGGCACCAGCGTGGCGGCGAGGGCCACGAAGAACAGGCCGACGGCACCCAGCGCGTAGATCCAGGGGTCGAACGGGCTCACCTCGTAGAGCAGGCTTTGGAGGAAACGCGTCGTCGCCAGTGCGGCCAGGAGCCCGAGCGCGACCCCTGCGGTCACGGGGCGAAGGCCCTCGCCGACGAGCTCGCGCGTGACGCGGAGGGTCGAGGCGCCCACGGCCATGCGGATGGCGATCTCGCGGGAGCGCTTCGACACGAGGTAGGCGACCACCCCGTACAGGCCGAGGAGCGCCAGCGCCACGGCGAGCAGGGCGAAGCCGGCCAGCAGCATGAAGTAGAAGCGTGCCGGCCCGCGCTCCCGCTGCAGCGCCTCCGTCATCGTGTCCTTTCGGCGCAGAGGGAGCAGCGGATCGACCCGCTGGACCGCGGCCGCGGCTGCCTGCCAGTCGGCCTCGGCCTGCGTGCGCAGCACGATGCTCATCCAGGGTGAGGCCATCTGGGCCTGGGGAACGTAGACCGTGGGCCTTGTCGTTCCCGTCAGGTCTTCGGTCCGGATGTCGTCCACGACGCCGACGATCGTGCGCGGCAGCTCCTCGAAGCCGAAGTCGACTCCGAGCTGGATCTCACGCCCGCGAGGATCTTGCCCCTGAGAGAGCCGTCGCACGAACTCGCGGTTCACGAGTGCGACCGGCCGTGCGCCGTTGCGGTCGCCCGGCTCCAGCGCTCGACCTTCGAGCAGCCGCATGCCCATCGCCTCGACGTGACCCGGAAGCGCGACGCGGAGGCGAATGGACGCACCTTCGTCGTCCGGAGCCGGCTCGTCGGCGAACTGCATACTGGTGCCGATCGTGTTGCCGCTGAACGGTAGGCCCAGCACCCCGCCCACGGCGTCGACGCCGGGGAGCGCTTCGAGCTCGTTGGTGACACGGTCGAAGAAGCTCACGACCTTCTCGGGCTGCCCGTAACCCGTCTCGGGGAGGGAGACCCAGAAGCTGGAGACGCGCTCCGGCTGGAACCCGAGGTCGACGTCCAGCACCTTGCGGTACGTCTGCAGCAACAGGCCCGCGCCGATCAGCAGGAGCAGGGACAGGGCCACCTCGCCCGTGAGCAGCAGGTTCCTCGCGCGCAGGGAGTCTGCCGAGGCGGTGGTTCTCTGCGAGGTCAGCGCAGCGCTTCGCGCGAGGCGCCAGCAGGGGCCGGCAGCGAAGATCAACGCGGTCGACAGCGCAGCGCAGAGTGCATAGGCGAGCACTGTCAGGTCGAGCGAGGCCTCCTCCAGGCGGGGGACCCCCTCGGGGGCCGCGGCGACGATCAGGCGGGTGGTGGCCCCGCCCAGAAGCACTCCCACGAGCCCTCCGCCGAGGCCGAGCACGAGCGTCTCGAGCAGCAGGAGGGACCACAGGCGCACGCGGCTGGCTCCGAGCGCCGAGCGCACGGAGATCTCGCTGCGCCGGGTGCTGCTCCGCGCCAGCTGCAGGCTCGCGAGGTTGGCGGCGGCGATGAGCAGAACCAGACCCACCGAGGCGAGCAGGATCAGGAGCCCGCGGTGCGCACCACCCAGCAGCGAGACGTGGAGCGACTCCAGCACGAAGCTCTTGTCGGAGTTGTCGTCCGGGTAGGTCGCAGCTAGGCTCCGCGCGAGGAGAGCCAGCTCCTGCTCCGCGACGGGCAGTGGGCTCGTCGGAGCGAGCCGGGCCACGCCGCGGAAGAAGTGGCAGCCCCGGCCGCATCCTTCGGTGTCGTTGTACGCGGGAAGCCACATCACGGCGCCCCGCGGGAAGTCGAAGCCCGGCGGGGCAATCCCGACGATGCGGTGGCTCTCACTGTCGATCTCGAGGGTGGAGCCCAGGAGTCCGTCGCTCCTGCCGAACTGGGCTTGCGCGAAGGCGCTCGAGAGCACCACGATCCGCTCGCCGTTCGGAACGTTGTCGTCGGCCGTCAGGTCGCGCCCTTCCAGCGGTGCGAGCCCAAACACCTCGAGGAGCCCGTGGTCCACCGTGGCCGCGGTGGCGACCTCCGGCGAGCCGCCGCCGGTGAGCACCACGCTGGTGGGCTGATACCCCGCAACCGAATCGAGATGTTGCGCCTCGCGGCGGATGTCCTCGAGGTCGGGTTGCGACATGGAGCGCGGGTGGTCGGGCTCGTCCGCCTCCGTGCGGAGCAGAGAGACGAGTCGCTCGGGCTGGGGGTAGGGCAGCGGGCGCAGAACCACCGCGTGCACGATGCTGAAGATGGCGCTGTTCGCGCCGACCCCCAACGCGAGAGTGAGCAGCGCGATCGCGGTGAAGGCGGGGCGCTGGCGGAGCCCGCGTACGGTGTAGCGCAGGTCCTGGATGAGCTTCTCGAGGGCGCTCGCGCCCGAATCTCGGGTCACGGTCCGGGTCACCGTAGGGCGTACGCGCTCGAGGAGGGCGGCACGCACCAGGAACCCCGTGGCCGACACGATGGGTGGCATGAAGCGGCGGCGGCTCGGGTCGTTTCGCCAGTCTTCCAGTGCAAGCAGGAGGTCCTCCCCGTGAAGCTCTCGAAACGAGCGGGGAAAGAGACGCAGGAGAAGTCGCAGCCAGGTGGTCTGGGCACTCATGCCGAAGGCTCCTGCGCGCCGAGACGCCGTTCAGCGAGCGCGAGCGTGTGCTGGAGTCGCTCGGTCTCTTGCCGGAGTGCGCGCCGGCCGTGCTCGGTGATGCGGTAGTACCGCCTGGCCTTCCCGGGGGACGGTGGCGCATCGGCCGGAGGGCTCGTGGTCTGCACGTAGCCCGCGGACACGAGCCGCGCGAGGGCACGGTAGAGCGCGCCGAGATCCGGGCTGAGCGCGCCCCGCGACTCGCGCTCGATCGCCTGGAGGATGGCGTAGCCGTACAGGTCCGCGTCCGTCAGGACGAGGAGGAGGTGAAAGTCGGCGGCAGACAGAGGAGGTGGAGGGCTGGAGCTCGGCATCTCACGACGTACGTCGGAGGTCTATAAATGTTTCGTGCATGTATACAGCTCGGGATCGGGTAACATAGCCGTCCATCAATAAATGGAGCTCTGCTCATGGCCCATGTCCGTGCTCGACGCCTCTTGCAGTGGACCCTTCCGATCGCCCTGGTGGCAGCGCCGGTCGGGGGTCAGGTGCCCAGCGACCTCACCCTCACCCCCCAGTCGCTGGGTCTGTCTTCTCCCCTCTTCGCCCGCGCCGCGGACGACGGATCCGGGCGTCTGTTCTTCGGCGAGCGCAACGGGGCACTCCTGGTCTGGAACCCGGGGGGAAGCTTGGAGCCGTTCCTCGACCTGACCTCGAGCGTCAACACCTCGGGTGAGGGGGGCCTCCTGGGTCTGGCGTTTCATCCGCAGTTCGCGTCGAACGGCTACTTCTACGTCAGCTACACGACCACCGGCCCGTCCGGGTCGACCAGCCTGACCAGCATCATCGAGCGCTACCGGGTCAGCTCCCTCGACCCGAACCGGGCTGCGCCGGGGACGGCGCTCGAGATCTTCCGCCTCGACCAGCCGGCGTGGAACCACAATGGCGGCGACCTGCACTTCGGGCCGGACGGCTTCCTCTACCTGGCTCTCGGCGACGGTGGAGGTGCCGGGGCGACGCAGCTGCCACAGGATCTCTCCAGCTTCTTCGGAAAGGTGCTGCGGATCGACCCCTGCGACCGTTCCAGCTGCTCCAACCCGTACCGGGTCCCGAGCTCCAACCCGTACGTCGGCCAGGCGAGCGCACTCCCGGAGATCTGGGCGAGCGGACTGCGCAATCCGTACCGCTTCAGCTTCGACCGCGCGACCGGTGACCTGTGGATCGCCGATGTCGGAGCGGGGAGCTGGGAGGAGATCGACTTCGCCTCCGCGCAGAGCCAAGGGGGCGAGAACTACGGCTGGGCGTGTCGCGAAGGCCCGGCCAGCGGCCCCCGCTCCTGCAGCGGCACCTTCGTCGACCCGGTGCTGTCGTATCCGCACACGCAGGGCAACTGCTCCGTCACCGGCGGCTACCGCTATCGCGGGTGTGTCCAGGGCTTGTGGGGTGCCTACGTGTACGGCGACTACTGCACGTCGAAGATCTACATCGGGTGGGAGCAGCCGAACGGCTCCTGGACGTCCTCCGAATGGACGGACCTGCCCGGAAACCTGGTGGGGTTCGGTGAGGACGAGAACGGCGACCTGTACGTCCTGGAGCGCAATCAGGTCTATCGCTTCGACAGCGCGAGCGACTGCTACCCTCCGGGTATCTTCGCCGACGGCTTCGAATCGGGGGACACCAGCTCCTGGTCCTGAGTCTCGGCCCCGTAGGGAGAGACGAACGGTGCAAGCGCTGGTCTCACACGTCCATCTCAGCTCCAGCCACGAGTTCCACAAACAGCCCGCGGCGAGTCTCCGCCTCCACGCCGGCCTCGGTGTCGAGGGGGACGCCCACTTCGGCGCGACGGTCAAACACCGCTCGCGCGTCGCCGCCGACCCGAGCCAGCCGAATCTGCGTCAGGTACACCTGCTCGCGGGAGAGCTCTTCACCGAGCTCGCCGCGCAGGGCTTCCAGGTGGCGCCGGGCGACCTCGGCGAGAACGTCACCACGACGGGCCTCGACCTGCTGGCGCTCCCCACCGGCAGCACGCTACAGCTGGGCGACGAGGCGCTGGTCTGCCTCACGGGGCTGCGCAATCCGTGTCAGCAGATCGAGAACTTCCGCAGCGGCCTCCTGGCGCAGGTGGCGCGTCGAGGAGCGGACGGTCAGATCGAGCGGCGCGCGGGCGTGATGGCCGTCGTCATCCGCAGCGGCACGGTGTCGCCCGGTGACCGCATCGACGTTGCGCTGCCCGCGGGCGAGCCGCGGCCCCTCGAGCGGGTCTGACCATGGCCAGGGACCCCTCGACGGAGCGGGAGAGGTGGCGCCGGAAGAGGGTCGTGCTCACCACGCTGCCGCTCGTCGGCTGGGCGTTCGTCGCCGGCTCTCTGGTGGTGCGCAGCTGGAACGACCCCGCTGCCGCGGCCGGCGGCCTCGGCTGCATTGCGCTGATGGTGGTGCCGGCCCTGATCCTCGGCGGCGTGGCCGTCACCGTCGCGCTGTATCTGTCGCGCAACGATCCGAAGTGACGGCTCAGACGTCGAACTCGACGCCCTGCGCGAGCGGCAGCTCGTCGCCGTGGTTGATCGTGCACGTCTGGCGCCGCATGTAGAGCTTCCAGGCGTCCGAGCCGGCCTCCCGGCCGCCGCCGGTGTCCTTCTCGCCGCCGAAGGCGCCGCCGATCTCGGCGCCCGAGGTGCCGATGTTGACGTTGGCGATGCCGCAGTCGCTCCCCGCAGCAGAGAGGAACCGCTCCGCGGCCTTGAGGTCGTTCGTGAAGATCGCCGAGGAGAGGCCCTGGGGTACGGCGTTGTGCTGTGCGATCACCTCGTCGAGAGAGTCGAAGGGCATCACGTAGAGGATGGGCGCGAAGGTCTCTTCGCACGTCACCGGCATCTGGGTGGCGGCAAGCACGAGCGTCGGCTCGACGAAGTGGCCGGGGCCGTCGATCGTGCCGCCGCCGAAGAGGATCTCGCCTCCCTGGTTGGTGGCCTGCACCAGTGCAGCCTTCATGCCGCTCACCGCATCTTCGTCGATCAGTGGGCCCATGAGGACACCGTCCTCGAGCGGGTCGCCGACCTTGATGGAGCCGTATGCCGACACGAGGCGCCGGGTGAGCTCCGGGGCAATGTCCCGATGCACGAAGAGACGGCGGGTGGTCGTGCAGCGCTGCCCGGCCGTCCCGGCTGCGCCGAACGTGATGGCGCGTGTCGCCAGGTCGAGGTCGGCGTCGGCCATGACGATCATGCCGTTGTTCCCGCCCAGCTCGAGGAGCGATCTGCCCATGCGCTCGGCGACCACCCCCGCGACGCGGCGGCCCATGCGAGTGGAGCCTGTCGCCGAGATCAGAGGCAGCCGACGATCCGCGATCAACGTCTCGCCGATCTCCTGATCGGTGCCGATGACGAGGTTGAAGATGGGCGGCGCGTCGCACGCCCGGAGAGCGTCCTGGGCGATCTTCGTAGTTGCGATCGCGGTGAGGGGCGTCTTCCACGACGGCTTCCAGATCATCGAATCGCCGCACGCCGCCGCCACGCAGGCGTTCCACGCCCACACGGCGACGGGGAAGTTGAACGCGGTGATGATGCCGACGGTGCCGAGCGGGTGCCACTGCTCGTACATCCGGTGATCCGGCCGCTCCGAGTGCATCGTCTTGCCGTAGAGCTGCCGCGACATGCCGACGGCGAGGTCGGCCATGTCGATCATCTCCTGCACCTCGCCGAGGCCCTCGCTCTTGATCTTGCCCATCTCGAGGGTCACGAGCGCCCCCAGCGCGTCCTTGTGGCGACGGAGCTCCTCGCCGAGGATGCGCACCACCTCACCCCGTTTCGGGGCGGGCCACGTGCGCCACTCGCGGAACGCCTCCTCGGAGACCTCTACGGTCTTCTCGAGCTCCGACGCGGAGGCCTGCGTCACCCGGCCGAGGACCTCGCCAGTGGCCGGGTTGACCGACTCGAGGACGTCGCCGGACGTCTCGAGCCACTCGCCGGCAAAGGCGCCGGAGCAGGTTTCCTCGAGCCCGAAGGTCCGGAGGACGTTGTTCGTGATCTCTTGCGTGGTCTGGGTCATCTCGGTACCTCGGGCGCGCTCGGTGCGTCGGCGTCTGCGAGGGTGCTGGGCCCTCGTGTGGACTCGGGTCGCTCGTTCGTAGAAAGGACGAGCAGGATTTCGTGCGGCGCGGCGCCTCGCACCGTGCAGCGGGTCAGGATGGGAGCATGCGCTCGAGCTTGCAGGACGCTCCGATCCGACGGGGCCCGACGCGCTCTCCGGGGCGTCTGACCGACCAGTAGCATAGCGCAGAGTTGAGCCTCACCCCAGCCATGATCGACCCGTCGGAAGAGCACGATCCAACCGCTGCACCGCCGCAGCGCATGCTTGCAGGCCCGACGGCGTGGGCCCGGGCCCTGGCGCCCGGTGTGGTGCTCGTCGCGTTTGCCTTTGGCGGCGGCTTCTACTCCGGCGCGTCGTCGCGCATCTGGCTGCTGTGGGCGGCGCTCGCCGCGGCGATCCTGGTGCTCGCGGCCCGCGTCCCGGCGCGCTCGCTCTGGCCCGTCATGATCGCAGCCGCCGTTGCCGTGTGGGTCAGCCTGCTCGAGTCGGACATCCCGGAGGTCGGCGTGTCGGCCGCGGGGTTGCTGCCGTTGCTCTTCTTGGTGCCGGGGCTCGTGCCGCTGGAGACCAGCGAGCGCCGCGTCGCGGTGCGAGGACTGCTGGTCGGAGGAGCCGTCGTTGCGGGCTGGGCGCTGGTGGACGCCGCCGTGGCGACCTATCAGACCGGTGAGCTGCAGCGCGCGGCCATGCCGCTCGGGCATCACAACCTCCTCGCCTTCTGGCTCCTCCCTCTTCTTGTCCTGGCGGCTGGGCACTTGCTCGAGAAAGAGGGTAGGCAGCGGCTCGCGGCCCTGTTTGCGGTCGTGCTCAGTGCCGGAGCACTCGTGGCCAGCGGTTCTTTGGCGGGGCTCGTGGGCGTGGGCGTGGGGCTGTGTGCGCTTGCCGGTTGGGGCGGCAGAGCCCGGAGCCGGCCCAAGAGGGGCCTGCTGCTCGGCGGAGCGCTGGTGGTCGTTCTCGCGGCTCCGAGGCTCTTCGCGATCGCGCAGGGCTCGGACCTGTCGACGCGGCTCCGCTGGGGCTACATGCAGGCGGCCTGGGCTGGCTTTCAGGACGCACCGTGGACCGGTCATGGGCCGGGCGTCGGCTCGATGAGCCTGGCGGAGTATCACCGCCCCCGCCTCGGCGTGAACCCGGCCGGAGAGATCCTCAGCGATGCCCACTCGCTGCCGCTGGACCTGCTGTTCGAGCTGGGATCTCTCGGCGCCCTGCTGCTGGTGCTCGTCGTGATCTGGCTGATTCGAGAGCGACCCGGGCCAGCGGCTGGCTCGACCCGGCACGCGGCCTGGGCGGCGATGGTCGGTTGGCTGGCGATGTCGAGCGTGGCGGGAACGTTCGACGTGGCGGCCCTCGCTTTTCCGCCCCTGATCTGCATGGGGTTGATCAGCGATGCGGCGCCGCACTCGAGACGCACGCGCTGGGCCGTCGTGGTCGTCGTCGCGATGGCCGCCGCCTGGGTCTATCCGGTCGCCCGCTCGCACTTCTTCTGGGACGTCGAGTCCGCGGACGGTCCAGCCAAGGCGCTCTCGGGTCACTCCTTGCCGCTCTACGAGATCTACACCGCTTCCACGGACCACCTCCCTCCGGAGAGAACTCATCTCTCGGCGTTTCTACTGGCGCGCGCTGCGGGCGGGAGCTGCTCCGACGCCAGACGGGCCTGTCAGGTCGATCCGGTCTCGGCGTGGCCCCCCTTTCTGATCGCTCGTCAGAGCGCGGGCGGCGAGCCCTGCGCCTCCTCCCAGGATCACTCCATCGTGCTGCAGGCCCGAGCTGCGGCCCTCCAGCCGGAGTTTCTGGCGGCGGAAGACCTCGCGGACCCCGTTCGGCTGCGGGACATCCGCGCGGAGCTCGAGCATGACCCTCGCCTGCCACTCGGCTGGCGTGCGGCGTGGGTCGATCAGATCGACCGCGTCCTCGAGGCCGCCGAGCCGGCGCAGCCGCAGCGGGGATGGGCCCTGCTGGAGCTGGACTACCAGCCGAACACGGCGGTGGCCCTGTTCTCGTTCCGTCGCCGCCCGCGTCCGCTGACCCTTCTCGAGGTTCCGTTGCGCGCCCACGTCCTCGAACTGATCGACCTGCCGCCGCTCAGCGCCGTTGCCGGAGAGGTGGACGAGGGCTTCTTGGATCCGGAGGTCTGTCGGGTGCCAGCGAGGCCGGCGGCACTCAGCCCCGACCGCGCCGCGTGGAAGGAGACACTGCCCGGGAACTGACACTGCGCGGCCGCTCAGCCTCGAAGCTCGTCGAGGAGATCGAAGACGCGGTCGACGTCGATCTCGACCGTCTCGAGCCCGTGGCTCCAGAGGGACGCTCCGGCCCGATCGAGAAGCAGGCACGTCCCCTCTGGCAGGTCGTAGGGAAGGAGCGCGAGCGGGCCGCCGGCCTCCAGAGCGCCTTTCGTGTCGGAGTAGACGTGCCACTGCCGAGGGCCGACATCGACCGTGTCGACGTGGATCTCGGGCAGATGGGCGCGCCACGCGCGCGCGAGGCTGTCGAAGCGCTGCTGCGCCTCGGGCTCGCAGAAGTACAGGGCTCGTCGCAAGGGAGTCTCGATGTCGAGCTCGATCCTCTTCACCAGGGTCGCGTCGTGGCCCACGAGGGACGACCAGAGGTTGGCGCCGCGGTGGACTCGACTCTTGAAGGAGCTCATGCCCGGACCCGCGGCGGTCTCGTCCCCCTCGCTTCTCTCGAGTGCCCTCTCCAGCAGCTGGCGCACTTCGGCCTCTCTCGATTCCACCTCGCGCGAGACGGTCAGGGCTTCTCCGCGACGCATCTCTTCCGACGTGACGAGGGTGGCGTCGCACCAGGGACACGGGTGGGCCGCATCGTCGAAGCGCAAGAGCGTCGCGCAGGCGCCGCAGCCGGGACAGCGTGCGGCGTAGCTCTGGCGCAGCGTCTCGACGAGCGGATCGGTCTCCTCGTACGCCTGTTGGCGGCCCCGCGCTTCGAAGATCCACGCCAGCTTGAGGAGCAGCCAGGCGGCCAGAGGACCCGCTGTGACGAAGATGGCGCAGCCGGCGAGGAGACCGCTGCGCCCGAGCCCCTCGGAGAGGGCGATCAGCACCATGAAGCCGCCGAAGAATCCGAGAACCAGGAGAAAGGCGATCGCGCGCGCCGCCTTCTCCCAGGGGTTCGATTCGAGGGCCAGGCGCACGGCGAGCGACTGCAGCCGCTGCAGCGCGCGCCGCATGCGGTCGCGATGCGCGAGGAGCCGGTTGCGCTCCCTCTCGTCGGGTGCTGCGGCACCACATCCCGTGCACGCGGCATCGAGCGCGCGCGGCATGCCACACTGCCGGCACGAGATGCGCTCGGCCTCGAGCGCTGCCGACGGGTCGGCGATTGCGCGGTGTTCCGCCAAGACGGTTCTCCTCCGGCAAATCTATCGGGCCGGAGAGAGGTGCGGATACAAGGCGAGGCTAGAGCAGGTTGCCGAGCGCCCCTTCGACGCGCTGTAGGCCCTCCTGCACGTGCTTCTCCTCGAGGATGAGGGGCGGTCGGAAGCGGATCGAGTGGGTGCCCGACGCGAGGCCGATCAGGCCACCGTCGACCATCTTGCCGAGCGCGGCGTTGCGGGTCTCGTGGTCGGGGAGATCGAACGCCACGAACAGCCCGAGGCCTCGGCTGTTGGTGACCTTGCCGGGGAAGGTCTTCTCCAACCCGCGCAGACCGTCGAGCAGCGTGATGCCGCTCGCGGCCGTACGCTCCAGGAGGCCGTCCTCTTCGATGATCTCGATGATGCGACGGCAGCGCACCATGTCGACGAGGTTGCCGCCCCAGGTGGAGTTGATGCGGCTCGATACCTCGAACACCGAATCGACCTCGTCGAGGCGTGGTCCGGCGGCGATGCCGCACACCTGGGTCTTCTTGCCGAAGGCGAAGATGTCGGGCACGACGCCGTAATGCTCGAAGCACCACCAGGCTCCGGTCGTCCCGAAGCCCGTCTGCACCTCGTCGAAGATCAGCAGGAAGTCCTCCGCGTCGGCGAGATCGCGGAGACGCTGCAGGAACTCGCGGCGGAAGTGGTTGTCGCCGCCTTCTCCCTGGATCGGTTCGAGGATCACGGCGGCGATGTCGTTCCGGTGGTCGTACAGCGCGTTCTCGAGCTCTTCGATCGCGCGGTCCTCCTGCACCTGCACTTCGGCGAGCACCTCGTCGGTCACCGGGAAGCGGAGCTTCGGGTTCGTGATGCGGGGCCAGTCGAACTTCGGAAAGTACTGGGTCTTCGCCGGATCGGTGTTCGTGAGCGAGAGCGTGTAGCCGCTGCGACCGTGGAATGCCTCGCGCAGATGCACGATCTTCGACCCGGGCTCGGCGTGGCCGGCGGCCTGGTTCTTTCGGTGCTTCCAGTCGAAGGCCGCCTTGAGCGCGTTCTCGACGGCCAGCGCGCCTCCGGCCACGAAAAAGAGGCGGCTGCGGTGCGTCTCCGGCACGGTGGTGGCGAACTTGCGCACGAAGTCGGCCATCTCCACCGTGTACAGATCGGAGTTTGCCGGCTTGTTGGTGGCGGCGCCGAGAATGACCTCCTGGAACTCCTTCTGCTGGAGCCCGGGATGGTTGTAGCCGAGAGGGACGCTCGAGAAGCTCGAGAAGTAGTCGAGCAGCTCGCGCTGGCCGCGCGCGTCGGCGAGGTAGGGGCCGTGGCTCTTCTCGAGGTCGAGAACGAAGTCGTACCCGTCCACGAGGATGTGCTGGCGGAGGACGTCGTGGACGTCCTGGGGAGCCGTGGTCTGCAGCTGGGTCATGGTGGTCTCCTCGGGCCGACGCGGGCGTCGGGGGGAAGTCGCCGAGCCGGGGCTCGCTGCGATGTGACAGTGACGTCGGCCGCCGGCTGCCGGAGCGCGCTGGCACGGCCTACATGCTGAGAAAGGAGCCGACCCGCAACCTGAAGACCGTGTCCTCGAGGCCCGATCAAGGCTGCATCGAGGGTAGCAGTGGGCCCCGGACCGGTCAACGCGAGGGTCGCGAGGTGGTCTCAGTCGGCCTCGAGCTGGCGCACGGGCTGCGCGGCCACCACGGTGCGGTTGCGGCCGGTCTCCTTGGCGCCGTACATCGCAGCGTCCGCGAGGTGGAGGAGTGAGGTCTTCATGGTCTCCGGATCACCGGGCTCCACCAGGTGGCGGCTGACCGAGGCGACACCGATCGACACCGTCAGGCCCTTGAGATCGAGCGGCTGCGGGTGGATCTCGCCGGTGCCACGGCAGAAGATGGTGCCGAGGATGCGCTTGCGGATGGTCTCGGCGAGCTGCACCGCATCTTCGAGCTCGACCCCCGGGAGTACGAGCACGAACTCGTCACCTCCGTAGCGTGCTGCGACGGCGTCCCGGGGGCTCGCGGCCTCCAGGAGCAGGGCACCCACCTCGCGGAGCACCTGGCTGCCTGCCAGATGTCCGTGCGTGTCGTTCACCCGCTTGAAGTTGTCCAGGTCGAGGAAGAGGATCGAGAGATCTTCGCCGTCCTGATTGCACGTCTCGATGCCCTCGTGCAGTGCGACGTGCAGGTAGCGGTCGTTGAAGAGCTCCGTCAGGTTGTCTCGCTTGGCCAGCGACTGGGCGTGCTGCGCGTCGACGAAGTTCTGAATGGAGACGGACATGTAGTTCGCGAAGATCTCGAGCAGCTGCAGATCCCCGGACAGGTAGGGCTCCTCGCGGATGAGCTCGAGCACGCCGCAGATCTCGTTTCCGAGCTCGATCGGAACCGCGACGAGAGCGTTGGTGCGGAAGTCGGTGGCAGCGTCGAACTCTGCGAAGAAGAGCTCGTCGTCCCGCGCGGCCTCCGTGTGATGCGAGCGCCCCGTCAGGTACACGTAGCCTGCGATGCCCTGCGTGGCCTGGAGCTGCTGCCCGATCAGCTCCTCCGACTTGTCCCCGAACGCTGCGATGAACGTCAGATGGTTGTGGCGGCGGTCGGCCTCGAGGAAGGTCGGGTCGTCGAGGAGGATCGAGCCCGCCTGCGACGGCACGAAGTCGTTGGCGCGACGCAGGACCTCTGCGAGCTGCGAGCCGAGGTCGATCTCGGTGAGGAGCTTGCCTTGGCCCCGGCGCTGCAGATACAGCTCGAGCTGCCCGATCTCCAGGCTGTGAATAGGGGTTGGCATTTGTGGTGTGGCAGGCTTTGCGCGACGGCATCACCCCCCGCGCCTGGCCCCTCGGGGCCACCAGCCGGGAGCAGGCTAGCAGACGGGCCGTCGCGATTCGGAGGCCGACGTGCAGACACCGCGCAAGAAGAAGTCCCTCGGCCAGCACCATCTGCGCAGCGGCTCGATCTGCCGGCCTGCGGTCGAAGACCTCGAGGTGGCGGGGCGTCACGTCGTCGAGATCGGGCCCGGCGGTGGTGTCCTCACGCGGGAGCTGCTGCGCGCCGGCTGCCGACAGGTGACCGCGCTCGAGCTCGATCCGGAGTGGTTCGACGTTCTTCGCCGCGAGCTCGACGAGCGGGTCGTCGTGCTGCGACAGGATGCCCTCGCCTTCGACTGGGGAGCCGTCGAGGCGGGCGACCGCGTGTGCGGGAACCTCCCGTACAACATCGCGAGCCCTCTGATGGAAGCGCTCCTCGACGCGGCACGGCCCGGTCTGCGGTGCAGCTTCCTCATCCAGAAGGAGATGGCGGACCGGTGGTGTGCAGCGCCTGGAGACGCGGCCTACGGCTCGTTCAGCGTCCTGGTCGCGGCCCGCTGCCGGCGCATCACGAGGCTCTCGCGGGTGCGGCCCGGCAGCTTCGATCCGCCCCCCAAGGTCGACAGTGCCTTCGTGGGCCTGGAGCTCGGGCGGCTCCCGGAGGAGGGCCTGGATTGGCCCGCGTTCAAGCGTACGGTGCGCGCCGCTTTTGCCCAACGTCGCAAGACCCTCCGCAACAGCCTGGCCAGCGTGTTCGGAGCTCCGCGGACGCGGGCGGCGCTCGACGCTTCGGGGATCGACCCGGGCCTGCGCGCCGAGAGGCTGGGGCTCACCGACTTCCTGGCACTGCACCGGGCCCTGGGTGAGAACCCCGCCTGAAGGGGGTGGCGCCGATTGCGGCTCACGCCCCCGAGGACCGCCGCGGCCGTCGTTTCGACCGGAGTTTCCTGCATCGCGGGCTACCTGGCAAACCACTGTAAATGCTAGACTTGGCGCTTCAGTGCGTCGTTTTCACGTGGATCCTGCCCGGATCCGGCCCTTTCGCGGAACTCTGAGATGACCGTGGCCCGTTCCGAGGGGCACAAAGCCCCACGTCTACCCCAGAAAAAGGGTCGGGAGCTCGTCGGCCTGCTCCTGCTGAGCCTGGCCGTTCTCCTGCTCATCACGCTGGGGACGTACCACCCCTACGATCCGAGTCTGCTGCACCAGGCTTCGGACGAGAGCGCCACCCGGAACCTGATCGGTCCGTTCGGGGCGAACCTCGCCGCCGTCCTCTACTCGCTCATGGGGCTCCCCGTGCTCATGGTGCCGGTGGTTCTCCTGGTGCTCGCCTGGCGGCGCCTGCGCAACCAGGAGCTCCCGCAGGTCGTGGGCCGCGGCGTGGGCGCGGCCCTCCTGCTCCTGCCGCTCCCGATCCTCGCGCAGCTCGTCTTCGGCAGCATCCAGTGGCGCGGCGCGTCGATGGACTCCGGTGGCGTCCTGGGGCTCCTCGTGGCGACCTTTCTCGAGAACAAGCTCGGCTTCGTCGGTGCGCTCCTGCTGCTGGTGAGCATGGTCGTCATCGGCACGGCGCTCCTGATCCAGTCGAGCCTGGGTGAGGTTCTGCGTCGCTCGTGGGACGCCTCTCTCGAAGGCTCGCAGCGCGCCGCGCTCACGCTCGAGCGCAACCGCGAGCGCAAGCACAAGGAGAAGTCGCGACGCCAGGTGATCGCGAAGCACCTCGAGCGCGTGGAGAAGGAGGAGGAGAAGCGGCGTCAGCCGCGCGAGCTCGAGGTGCCGCCAGGTGGCCCGCGCTTCACGCAGAAGCCGGGCGAAGGCAAGTTCCGCGTGCGCCGCATCAAGGCGGTCGCCGTGCCCGAGGGGACCGCGACTCCGGTGGCGGAAGAGCCCGCCGCAGAGAAGCCTCCGAGCATGCTGCGTGCAGGCAAGCCCGCGACCCCGAGCGTGCCGCGTCCCAAGCGGCTCGAGCCCAAACCGGAGTCCGAGCCGCAGAAGGCGCCGCAGAAGGCGCTGCCCTTCAAGGGCAAGGTGCCGAAGGGCACGCTCCCGCCACTCAACCTGCTCACCCTCGAAGACGACGAGACCCACAACCTCGGCGACGACGAGCTCATGGCGCTCGGCGAGGTGATCAAGAACCGGCTCGCAGAGTTTGGCGTCGAGGGCAGCATCGAAGGCATCTCGCCCGGCCCCGTCATCACGGTCTTCGAGTTCATGCCCGCTCCGGGCGTGAAGGTGAGCCAGGTGGTGAACCTCGCTGACGACCTGGCGCTCTCCCTGCGGGCGGAGTCGATCCGCATCGACCGCATGGCGGGCCGCGCCACGCTGGGCATCGAGGTGCCGAACGAGAGGCGCAACATCATCCAGCTCGGCGCACTGCTTTCGGCCAGCACCTTCAAGAAGTCGCCCTCGCCGCTGACGATGGCCATCGGCCGCACGCTGCAGGGCGAGCCGTACTTCGGCGATCTCGCCACCATGCCGCACCTCCTCGTCGCTGGCGCCACCGGCGCCGGCAAGAGCGTCGGGCTGCAGAGCATGATCACGTCGATCCTGTACAAGGCGAGCCGCGAGCAGGTGCAGTTCATCTTCATCGACCCGAAGCGGATCGAGCTGGGGGTCTATGCCGACATCCCGCACCTGAAGACCGAGGTGGTCGTCGACGCGAAGAAGGCCTCCAATGCCCTCCGCTGGGCGGTCGCCGAGATGGAGCGTCGCTACAAGCTCCTGGCCGAGGTCCACGTCCGTTCGATCGACTTCTACAACCGCGCCATCCTCGACCCCGAGGTGCAGAAGCGCCTGTCTCTCAAGGACGAAGAAGCCGAGTCCGAAGTGTCGCTCGAAGACCTCGTGCCGTTGCCCTACTACGTGGTGGTCATCGACGAGCTCGCCGACCTCATGATGGTGTCCTCGTCCGAGGTCGAGCACTCGATCGCCCGTCTCGCCCAGATGGCGCGCGCCGTGGGTATTCACCTCATCGTGGCCACGCAGCGCCCGTCGGTCGATGTCCTCACCGGCACCATCAAGGCCAACTTCCCCTGCCGCATGTCTTTTGCCACGGCCACGCGGCACGACTCCCGCACCATCCTCGATCAGGTGGGCGCCGAGCAGCTGTTGGGCAAAGGCGACATGCTTTTCCTCCCGCCCGGCAGCTCCCGCCCCATCCGCCTCCACGGTGCCTACATCTCCGAGCAGGAGACCGCTGGCCTCATCCGCTTCCTCAAGCGCCAGGGCACTCCGGATCTCGATCTGTCCATTCTCGATGCGCCGGCCGAAAAGAGCAGTGAGGGTGGTGGCAGCGGCGAAGAGGGGCACGACGAGCTCTTCGACGAGGCCGCCCGCCTGGTGGTCTCCGAGGGCGCCGGCTCGGCGAGCTTCCTCCAGCGCCGCATGCGCATCGGCTTCTCGCGCGCCGCACGCCTCATCGACATGATGGAGCAGGACGGCATTCTCGGCCCCGCACAGGGCAGCAAGCCACGCGAAGTGCTCGTTGCGCCCGACTTCTTCCTGGAAGTCGACGAGGCTGAGCGCTGACGAGGCTCGCGTAGAGTCATCGTGTGACCGAACCGCTGCGACTCGTCTTCTTCGGAACCCCGGCGTTCTCCGTTCCCACGCTCGACGCGCTCGAGGCGTCGGGGCGCCGACCCGTGCTCGTGGTGTCGCAGCCTGCCAGGCGCTCCGGTCGCGGCCGGCAGATGGCACAGCCACCCGTCGCCGAGTGGGCGCTCGAGCGAGGCGTGCCGCTCGCCCAGCCCGAGAAGGTCCGGACGCGCTCCTTTCGGGAGGAGATCGAAGCGCTGCGGCCCGACGTGGCCGTGGTCGTCGCCTTCGGCCAGATCTTCTCGCAGCCGCTTCTCGACGTGCCCCCCCACGGCTGTATCAACGTGCACGCGTCGCTGCTGCCGCGGCACCGTGGCGCCGCGCCGATTGCGGCGTCGATCCTCGCCGGAGACGCCGTGACCGGGGTCACGACCATGGTCATGGAGCGGGGCCTCGACAGCGGCCCCATGCTGCTCAAGGCGGAGACCGAGATTGGTGCCCGGGAGACCTGTGGTGAGCTGACGGAGCGTCTGGCCGTGCTCGGAGGAAACCTGCTCGTGGACACCCTCGACGCGCTCGAGCGGGGTGAGCTGGAGCCAGAGGAGCAGGATCACTCCAGTGCCACGTTCGCGCCGCGCCTCGAGAAGGCCCAGGGGGCGCTCGACTTCTCCCAGACGGCGACCCAGGTCGACCGTCAGCAGCGCGCCTTCGACCCCTGGCCGGGCTCACACGCCGACCTCGGAGGGCAGCGGATCCGCGTGCTCGCGGGGCTGCCGCTGCAGCGCGAGGAGCCGGGTGCGGCCCCTGGCGCGCTCCTCGGCCTCGAAGACGGTCGCCTCGTGGTGGCCTGCGGGGCCGGCACCTTCTACGGACTGGAGCAGGTGCAGAAGCCCGGCCGGCAGCCGGTGGCGGCGCGCGACTTCGCGAACGGCCTCCGCGACCTCGAGGATCTCCGCTTCGAGGTGCCGCAGCTCGCGTCCCAGGGGCCGGACGCGTCGTGAGCCGGAGGCGCCCGCCATCTTCCCGCTCTTCCGGGCGGCCGCGGCAGCTCACTCCCAAGAGAGCCGCCAGTGCGCGCGGCAACGTACGTGACGCCGCGTGCTTCGTGATCTCGCGCACGCTCGCCTCGAAGGCGCCCGTGGACACCTTCATGCGCGGAGCCTTCGATCGCTGCGACGAGCGCGATCACGGGCTCCTGCGCGAGCTCGTGCTGGGAACGCTCCGCTGGCTCCGCCGCGTCGACGACGTGGTGGTGCAGGCGTCGGGTCGGAAGGTGTCCGACATCCAGCCCGACCTCCTGGCGCCGATGCGGCTGGGCACCTACGAGCTGCTTTTCATGCGCACACCGTCCCACGCCGTGGTCTCGGAGACCGTCGACCTGGCACGGCAGCTGACACACCAGGGGGGTGCGCGCTTCGCGAACGCGGTGTTGCGCAAGGTCGCCAAGCGGCGCACGCTCGAAGACTGGCCGGTGCAGGAGGCGGACGCGGTCACCCGGGCAGCCATCGAGTGGAGCCACCCCGACTTCCTGGTTCGGCGCTGGAACTACCGTTTCGGAATGCAGCGCACGGTCGAGCTGATGAAGGCCAACAACCAGAAGAAGGCTTTCCACCTGCTCGCGTTTCGCCAGCATGGCGGCCGCGAGATCCTGGCCGAGGAGCTCATCGACGAGGGCTTCGACGTGGAACCGTCTTCGCTCGCCCCCCTGGGGCTGCGCGTGAACGGTGGCAATCCCCTGGGGAGTCGGGCCTTTCGCGAGGGCCGGCTCTACGTGCAGGACGAGGCGTCGCAGGTGGCAGCGCTCATTCCGCCGCCCCTGGGTGCCGAGACCGTGCTCGACCTGGCGGCGGCGCCCGGCGGCAAAACCCTCTCGCTCCTCGGCGCTCACCCCGAGGTGCAGATCGCCGCGCTCGACGTCTCGCTGCCGCGGCTGGCACGGATGCGCGACAACCTGCGTCGCATCGGGCTTTCACCGGCCCTGATCTGTGCGGATGCGCGGGAGCCCTGCTTTGCGCGCCCGTTCGACCGGGTCGTCCTGGACGTGCCCTGCAGCGGCACGGGCACCCTGCGCAAGAACCCGGAGATCAAGTGGCGCGTGGACGAAGGGGAGCTGGAGCGTCTGGCCGCGCAGTCGCTCGACATGGCCCGGAGCGCCGTATCCCACGTGGCGCCCGGGGGTTGCCTGGTTCTGATCAGCTGCTCGATCGAGCCGGAAGAGGTCGCGCGACCCGCCTCCGAGATCCTGCGCGAGCAGGCCGACTTCCGCGCGGCGGACCTCGAGAATCTCCTCGCTCCCCACCTTCGCCCGCAGGTGGTGGACGAGGGTGTCTGGCAGCTCCTCCCGGCTCACGACCACGACGGCTTCACGGTCGCCGTCCTCCAACGGAGAGGTGGCGGGGCGGCCACCTGAGAAATGCGGGGTGCGCCGCCCGATCCTGACCTTGAGGATCTTTGCGAAGTTCTTGCGTTTTCAGGCCTTAGCCGATCGTGAGCCCTCGCGGAAAAAGAATTGACAGCTCCGTATCATTCCCGTAGGTTGCCCGAGAACACTTGGTTCCTCAGACAACTTTCCTGCGCGACTTGGCTACAAGGAGGCTCTATGGCCGGTAAGGCAGACATCGTCGATCAGATCGCCGACAGTGCAAATGTCAGCAAGAAGGAAGCGGCGGACGCGTTCGACGCGGTCCTCGATTGCATTACGGCAAACCTGAAGAACGGAGAGCGCGTTCAGCTCCCCGGCTTCGGCAGCTTCAAGGTGACGCACCGCGCTGCGCGCACGGGCCGCAACCCCAAGACGGGCGAAGCGATCCAGATCAAGGCGAGCAACAGCGTCAAGTTCACGGTGGGCAAGGAGCTCAAGTCCGCCGTCAACTGATCCCGTGACCCGACGGCAACGTCGGTTCCACGCAGGCCCCGCATCCGAGTCCCGGGCGCGGGGCCTTGCTGTCTCTGGGCGCACTGGAAGCTAGCGGACCTTCCGGTACAGCGCGGCCAGCCTCTGTGGCGAGACCCCCAGGAAATACAGGGCCCAGATCAGCCAGTTCGTGGCGACGGTCCGGGTGGTGCGCCGCTCCAATCGGCGCGCCGAGGTCTCGACTGGGCTCTCGATGAACGCGATCCGGCCCACCTGGCGGAGCTTCCGGATGAAAGCGAGGTCTTCGAGGATCGGCAGCTCCGGATAGCCGCCCATGGCTGCAATGGCGTCGGCACGGGCGAACTGCGCCTGATCTCCCAGCGGTACCCCGAGCCACCGGCTCCGGAGGTTCACGATGCGCTCTCCGAGGCGGAAACGGGCCTTCTGGGAGGCGAAACGGACGGCGAAGCCGCCGCCCGCCGCGCCGCCTCCGAGCGCCTCCTCGACGTACGCCCGGGCTCCCTCCGGCAGCACGGTGTCCGCGTGCAGTACCAGCACGGCGTCGGCCCCGGTCGCGGCGCGCACGCCGGCCGCGATCTGCGTGCCGCGTCCAGGCGGTGCCTGCACCACTTCGACCCCCTGGTCTGCCGCCAGGCGCAGCGTGCCGTCGGTGGAGCCGCCGTCGGCCACGATCACGTGGTCCGCGTGGGCCCGCGCAGACGCGATCGCCCGCTCCAGAGAGGCTTCTTCGTCGAGGGTCGGAATGACGATGCACAGGCGCATGAGGCGACGAGATGTGGGGCGCCGCGGTGGTACGATCCGCCCCTCCCGCGAGCCCGCGGGGCGACGCGGTGCCGCTGGGCCCGCCGGAATCTAGCAGCCGCTCGGAGGAACCATGTCGAACGACTTCAGTCATCTGGACGACGAAGGGCGCGCGCGCATGGTGGACGTATCGGACAAGGCGGTCACCCGACGGGTCGCCGAAGCGTCCTGCCTCGTGCGTCTAGCCCCGGAGACCGGCCGACAGCTCCGCACCTTGCCCAAGGGGGACGCGATCGTCGTGGCCCAGCTGGCCGGCATCCAGGCCGCGAAGCGCACCGCCGACTGGATTCCGCTGGCTCATCCGCTGCCGCTCGACCAGGTGGACGTGACCGTGGAGCTCGAGGACGCGGGCGCCCGCGTGCACAGCCGCGTGGTCACGGTGGCGCGCACGGGTGCCGAGATGGAGGCCCTGGTGGCCTGCTCGGCGGCCGCGCTTGCGCTCTACGACATGGTCAAGGCGGTCGAAAAGGGCGCCGTGGTGACCGATCTCCAGCTCGAGCACAAGAGCGGGGGGCGTTCGGGCGACTACCGGCGAGGGCAGGGATGATCCGGACCGGTCTCGACCGGCTCCTGGCCGCGCCGGAGGGGCTCCAGGGCCGGAAGTATGCGCTCCTGAGCCACCAGGCGGCGGTCACCGAGCAGCTCGAGCCGGCCCACCTCGCGCTGCGTGCCGCTCGGAGCTCCGCCGACGCTGCTGCTCGGCCCCGAGCACGGCTACTACGGCGTCGAGCAGGACATGATCGCGGCGGAGGAGAAGGTCGACCCGTGGACCGGAACGCCCATCGTGTCGCTCTACGGCGACCACGAAGGCACGCTGCGGCCGCGCGCAGAGGTGTTCGACGACGTCGACGTGCTGGTCGTCGACCTGCAGGATGTCGGGAGCAGGTACTACACGTTCGCGGCGACCGCCGTCTGGACCGCCGAGGTCGCGCTGGCGCAGGGCTGTGAGGTGATCGTTCTCGATCGCCCCAATCCCCTCGGGGGAGTGGTCGTGGAGGGCAACCTGCCGGGGCCTGGGCTCGAGTCGTTCGTGAGCGCGTTCGAGATCCCGGTACGGCACGGGCTGACCCTGGGCGAGCTGGTGCTGCTCGAGGCGCGGCGCCGTGGCCTGGATGCCGCCGCCATCCAGGTGGAGCGTGTCGAAGGCTGGCGCCGCGAGGACCTCTGGGATGCGACGCGCCGCCCGTGGATCGCCCCGTCGCCGAACATGCCCTCGTTTCAGACCGCGCTGGTGTACCCGGGTGGCTGTCTGATCGAGGCGACCCAGGTCTCGGAGGGCCGGGGCACCACCCGTCCTTTCGAGCTGGTGGGTGCTCCTTGGGTCGACGCGGTCGATCTGTGCGAAGACCTGGGTGAGCGCGGACACGCCGGTGTCGTGGTGACGCCGGTCTACTTCAGGCCGCAGTTCCAGAAGCACGCCGGTGAGGTCTGCGCCGGCGTGCAGATCGTGGTGACGTCGCCGGAGCGCTTCCGTTCGCTGCGGTTCGGAGTCGATCTGCTCGAGAGCCTCGTCATGCAGGGTGCCGGGCCGAAGGGTGGTCGCGGAGCCTTCGCCTGGCGCAGGGATCCCTACGAGTTCATCGAAGACACGCCGGCGATCGATCTGCTGGCGGGTACGAGCGCGCTACGCGAGCGCCTCGACCAGGGGCGCCCGATCGACGACTGGGTCGCTTCCTGGACGGACGACGAGGCCGCGTTCGTGGCGGAACGCTCCGACGTGCTCCTGTACGACTGAGGTGCTCGTGCTCCGCATGCGACCCCGAGGGCACTCCCGATGAGCACGCGCGGCCTCCCGCGGCACGTGGTCGCCCTGCGCGGCCCCGACGGTGCGGCAGAGATCGACGACGCAACCCGCGATGCGCTCGCCGTGCTGCTGCGGGCGGCGACGGCGGAGGGGCGGCGCTGCGGTGTGCTCGTGCTCGACGACCCGGCGCCACCCGAGCGCCTCCTCACCCCAGTGCGCGCGGGCGCCGCTGCGGCCGTGCGCGTGGGAGCCGGAGGTGCGCTCGCGTACAAGCCCCGGCGCGGAGCGCCCGTGCTGCGCGACGTGCTGCGGTCCCACTTCCTTGGCTGCGACCTGGTCGTGCTCGAGGGCGAAGTGCCCGCCGGGCCTGCGATGGTCCTTTCGCCACTCGTCGGTCCCAACGAGCCACCTCGCTGGCGGCTTTCGTGCGACGATGGGCGCCGCCTCGACCTCTCCGGCCCTGAACTGGTCGCTCGACTCGCGCGGCCACAGCTGATTCGAGACCGGAGATCGGAGTCGGACGACTCGACCTGATCCCGAGGCGTGGACTTCCACGACGGAGCTCGACCATGGCCCAGATCCTGATCACTGACTCGCTCGGCCCGGCCGGGATCGCGCTCCTCGAAGAGGCGGGGCACCGCGTCGACCTGCTCGCGGCCGAAGACCGCCCGAAGCTGGCCGAGCTCCTGGGCGACTACGACTCCGTGATCGTGCGTAGCGGCACCCGCCTCGACCGCGACCTCCTGGCGGCGGGCACGAAGCTCCGCGTCGTGGGCCGCGCGGGGATTGGTGTCGACAACATCGACATCCAGGCGGCCACCGAGCGGGGCATCCTGGTGGTGAACGCCCCCACCGCCAACTCGATGTCGGCGACCGAGCACACCTTCGCCATGCTGCTCAGCCTCGCGCGGAACGTGCCTTCGGCGGATCGCTCCATGAAGTCGGGCGACTGGGACCGCAAGGCTTTCGTCGGCAACGAGCTCTACGGCAAGACGCTCGGGATCATCGGCTTTGGTCAGATCGGCCAGCGCGTCGCGGCCCGTGCGCGGGGCTTCGAGATGGAGGTTGCGGCCTTCGACCCGTTCATCAATGCCGAGGTGGCACGCTCCCTCGACGTCGAGCCCATGGAGCTCGACGACATGCTGCCCCGGGCCGACTTCATCAGCTTCCACACTCCGCTCACCGACGGCACGCGCAATCTGCTCGATGCCGAGCGGATCGCGAGCCTCAAGCCCGGCGCGGTCGTCGTGAACTG
Organism: Candidatus Multivoraceae bacterium; assembly: GCA_965223385.1. Classification (GTDB taxonomy): domain Bacteria; phylum Acidobacteriota; class Thermoanaerobaculia; order Multivoradales; family Multivoraceae; genus JBCCLJ01. Next base: position 1,760,963 of record CBDCWR010000007.1, read on the forward strand.
CGGGCGAGGTGGTGTGCTCGACGAGGCGGCCCTGCTCGAGGCGATCGAGTCGGGGCACGTCGCCGGCGCCGCGCTCGACGTCTTCGCGAGTGAGCCTCCGGAGGACTTTGCGCTGGCCCAGCACCCCAACGTGGTGGCCACTCCCCACATCGGTGCCAGCACGCGCGAGGCGCAGGAGCGCATTGCGGTGGAGACGGCACGCATGGTGTCGGCTGCGCTCGAAGGCTCCCTCGCCGTGTCTGCGGTCAATCTCCCGTTCCGCGGCTCGGGCACCCGTGGTGAGCCGTTCCTCCGCCTCGCGGAGCAGCTCGGTCGGCTCGGCGCCTCCTGTCTGGGTGGCGCGCCGAGCCGGCTGGAGGTGGCGCTCTGGGGCGTGGAGGAAGCGCTGGAGACTCCCGTCTCGGTCGCCGCGGTGAAAGGCGCGCTCACACCGGCCCTCGGGGCCGGCGTGAACTACGTCAACGCGGGCGCCATCGCCAACGACCGCGGGCTCGAGGTGGTGCGGGCGAGTCACAGCGAGCCGGCCGACTACTCCCACCTGATCGAGGTGTCGGTGAGCTCGGACGTCGGCGACATCTCGGTGGCCGGAACCATCTACGGCCGCGGCGAGCTCCGGGTCGTGCGCCTGTCGGGCTTCCCTCTGGAGTTCGAGCCGTCCGGGCTGCTGCTCATCCTGCGCAACAACGACATTCCGGGTGTGATCGGTCGCTTCGGCACGATCATCGGCGACGCCGGCATCAACATCGCCGACATCCACCTGGCCCGCCAGGGAGACGACGCCGCTCTGGCCGTGCTGCGTCTGGACCAGTCGCCCTCCGACGCGCTGCTCGAGCAGCTCCTCGGGCTGCCGGAGGTGACGTCCGCCGTGGTCGTGTCGCTCGACTGAGGCGGCCCGCTAGCCCGCCCCGGCCTCGCGGATGAGAGCGTCGACGCCGAGCCGGCGCAGGCGCTGCTTCACCTCGCGCGCCTGTCTCCGACTGGCGAGGCCGCGCACCTGAACCCGGTGCCATCCGCTCTCGGCGTAGATCTCGAGCTCCGGCACCTTCGCCCCCAGTCGCTTCAGCATGGCGAGTGCGTTGTCGCGATCCTGATACGCACCCACCTGGACGAGGAAGCGCCCCTGGCTGAGGTCGGGGAGGGAGACCACGCGCAGCTCGATGTCGGCAACGCCGGCCGCCTCCATGCCGAGCGCGCGGGCCGCGCCGCGGGAGAGATCGAGGATGCGTCCCTTCACGAACGGGCCGCGATCGGTGATCTCCACCTCGAGCTCGCGGCCGTTGTCGAGGTTGCGCACGTGCACGACCGTGCCGAAGGGGAGCTCCTGGTGGGCGGCGGAGACGCGGTCCATGTCGTACACGGTGCCGCTCGCGGTGCGCTTGCCGTGGAACTGGGGCCCGTACCACGAGGCCCGGCCCACTTGCCGCATGCCGACGCGATGTTCGGTCAGGCTCTCGAGATCGCGGTGGCTCGAGCAGGCGACGAGAGACGTGGCCAGGAGCACGGCCGACACCAGGGCATGTCGCGTGGGGCGCATCGACTTCGGTGGCTCGGCGCCTGCAGGCGTCAGACGCGAGGCTCTTCCACGTCGGCGCGCGGAGTGCTGGCGAGCAGTGGCTCGACGACGCTGCCGAGGAAGTCCTCCACCTGCTGCGCCGAGCGGCCCGTGAAGGCGATCGGGTCGAGCATGCTCTCGAGCTCCTCGCGGCTGAGCTTGAAGGACTCGTCGGCGGCGATGCGGTCGAGCAACGGGTTCTGGCCACCCGCGGCCGCCTGCTCGTAGGCTTCGAGCGAGTATTGGCGGATGCGCTCGTGCAGGTCCTGGCGGTCGCCGCCGCGCAGCGCCCCCTCCATGAGGAAGGTCTCACTGGCCATGAACGGCAGCTCGCGGTCGACGCGCGCCTTAACGGCGCTGTCGTTCACCTTGAGGCCGCGGGCGATACCCGCGGCGAGCGTGAGGATCGCGTCACACACGAGGAAGGCGTCGGTGACCACCAGGCGGCGGTTCGACGAGTCGTCGAGACTGCGCTCGAGCCACTGGGTGGCCACGTTGAGCGGTGCGTTGATCGCGTCGGTGAGCAGCCGGCGCGAAAGGCCACACATGCGCTCGGCGCGGATCGGATTGCGCTTGTAGGCCATGGCGGAGGAGCCCACCTGGCTGGATCCGAACGGCTCGCTGAGCTCGCCGACACCCTGCAGGAGGCGCAGGTCGGTGCCGAACTTGTGGCAGCTTTCGGCCACGCCGCTCAGCGCAGCCAGCACCTGGCTGTCCTGCTTGCGCGGATAGGTCTGACCGGTGACCGGCCAGCTCGCCTCGAAGCCGAGCGCTTCGGCGATCTTGGCGTCGAGCTGGCGTACCTTGTCGTGGTCGCCCTGAAACAGGGTGAGGAAGCTCGCCTGCGTGCCGGTGGTGCCCTTGGCGCCGCGTGCGCGGAGGTTCTTGGCGCGGCTCAGAACCTCTTCGAGGTCCGTCGCAAAGTCTTGGATCCAGAGGCAGGCGCGCTTGCCGATGGTGGTCAGCTGCGCCGGCTGGAAGTGGGTGTAGGCGAGGCACGGGGTCTCGCGGGTGCGACGCGCGAACTCCGACAGCTCGTGCACCACCGATGCGAGGCGTTGGGCCGTCAGCTCGAGGGCCTCGCGCGTGATCAGGGCGTCGGTGTTGTCGGTGATGAACGCGCTGGTCGCGCCGAGGTGGATGATGCCCCCCGCGTCGCCCGTCTGCTCGGCGTAGTGGCGGATGTGGGCCACCACGTCGTGGCGGGTCTCGCGCTCGATCTCGGCCACCCGGTCGAGGTCGACGCTGCTTTCGGCGGCCCGGAGAGCCTCGAGCTGCGCCTCGGAGATCGGCAGGCCCAGCTCCGACTGACTCGTGGCGAGGGCGATCCAGATGCGGCGCCAGGTGCCGTAGCGGTGGCGGGCGCTGAAGAGGCTCGCCATCTCGGCGGAGGCGTAGCGCTCGTGGAGCGGATTGAACGGCTGTTCGGGCGATCCGGTCATGGCGCGCAGCTTAGCAAGGGGTATAGCAGCACGCGGTGGAAGTTCCGTTCGCCCTCGAAACGCTAAACTCGATCCCCTGTGAGCGAGCTCCGGATCAGCGTTTCCATCGCCGGCGAAGACCAGGAGTTTCCCCTCTCTGCCGCCGAAGTTCGCGTGGGGAGGGGCCCCGACAACGACATCGTGCTGCCCGACTCGTCGGTGTCCCGGCAGCACGCGGTGCTGCGCTTCGAGGACGGCTCCTGGTTCGTCTACGACCTCGAGTCGACGAACGGCGTGCAGATCAACGGGGCGGCCGCCAAGCGCGGCGAGATGGGCTTCGGCGACGTGCTCAAGATGGGGGTCTTCGAGCTGAAGGTCAGCGGCGACGCGCCGGATGAGGAGGCCGACGAGGACATCCTCTCCAACGCCACCATCGTCCGTCGCCTCTCCGACTTCAACTTCGACTTCGAGTCGCCGCGGAGCGGCGTGATCGATCCGTCGGCCGGGCTCGAGGCTCCCGAGCCCGCGGAAGAGGTGGTCGAAGCAGACCTCGAAGCGACGTCGCGCTTCCTGCGTCTGCTCAACCGGCTGGCGCGGGACATCATCAACGCGAACACCGTGGACGACGTGCTGCGCCAGGTGATGGACATCGCGTTCGAGGGTCTGCGCATCGACCGCGGCTACATCCTGCTGGGTGAAGGGGCCGCCAGCGCGGTCTGCGAGCTGGCGCGCGAGGGCGAAGAGCTGGTGTGGCGGCCCGAAGGGGAGGTGCCGGTGTCGCACACCATCCTCCACGCCGTCCTGCAGCAGCAGGTCGCCATGCTCACACTCGACGCCCTCGACGACCAGCGTTTCATGGGTGGCGAGTCGATCCGCATCCACGGCATCCGCGCAGCCATGTGTGCACCGCTCTGGTCGGACGGCCGTGTCATCGGCTTCATTCAGGTCGACTCTCCGTTTCAGGCCGGCACCTACGAAGAGCAGGACCTCGACTTCCTCATCACGCTGGCGAACTACGCCGCGGTGGGGGTCGAGCGCATCCGCGAGCGCGGGGTGCGCAGCCGCCTCGAGCGCTACCACTCGCCGGGCGTTCTCGACGAGGTCATGCGGCAGGGCATGGCCGGCGACGATGCGAGCGGGCGTGGGCTGTCGAAGCGCGACGAGGTGACCGTGCTCTTCGGTGACCTGGTCGGCTTCACCGCCTTCTCGGAGACCGCCGAGTTGGAAGAGGTGGCCCAGCTGCTCGGCGGCTACTGCTCGCGCTCGGTGGAGGCGATCTTCGGCGAGGGTGGAACGCTCGACAAGTTCATCGGCGACTGCGTCATGGCCTTCTTCGGCGCCCCCATGGCGCAGGAGGATCACGCCGTGCGGGGGGTCCGGGCCGCAATGCGCATCCAGGAGGCGATGCAGGCCTGGAACGTGGAGCGCCGTGCGGCAGATCTGCCGGAGGTGCGTTGCCGCATTGCGCTCAACAGCGGCCCGGTGGTGGTGGGCGACGTCGGCAGTGAGCAACGGGTCGACTACACCGTCCTCGGCAACACGGTGAACGTGGCGGCACGCCTGGAGTCGACGGTGGCCGAGCCCGGTGAGATCGTGGTGGGGGAGGCGACGCGGGCCGCCATGTCGGCGCAGGGCACGGAGATGGAGCTCGACTACCTCGGCGACTTCGCGCTCAAAGGTCTGCAGCAGAAGGTGGGTGCCTACCGGGTCGTCCGCTGACGCAGGCGATCTCCGGCGCTCCTGCGGCGCTTGCGCTCCTGCCTGCGATGGGAGACGCTCGCGCCATGCCCGACTTCTCGCGCCTTCCCGACTTCGTACTGGTCACCGGCAACGCGAACAAGCGCCGCGAGACCGAGCGCATTCTCGGGCGCCCCGTCGAGACCGAGCCCCTCGACCTTCCGGAGCTCCAGTCCGGCGACGTGCTTGAGGTGCTCGAGGAGAAGGGGCGTGAGGCGTATCGGCGCCTGCAGCGGCCGCTCGTCGTGGAGGAGACGGCGCTCGAGCTGCGTGCGCTCAACGGCTTCCCGGGCCCGTTGGTGAAGTGGATGCTCGACGCCGTCTCGGCGGAGGGCATCGCAAAGACGGCCATCGCTCTCGACGACCCGCACGCCACGGCGATCTGCGCCGTGCTTTATGTGAACGGCGACGAGCGTGTGCTCGGCAAGGGCGAGACGCAGGGCCACCTCACGCTCCCGCCGCGCCACGGCGAGGGGTTTGGTTGGGACCCCGTCTTTCAGCCCGAGGGGAGCGAGCGCAGCTACGCGCAGCTCGGCGTCGGCGTCAAAGACGAGATCGGGCACCGCGGCCGCGCGTGGGCCGACTTCGCACGCCACTTTGCCTGAGCCGGTGCTCAGTCTGCTGGCTCGAGGCGCTTTCGGAGGGCTGCCACCACGTCGAGTGTTGCGCGCCGGAGGTCGTCGAGCGTGCCCTCGTTCTCGATGACGTAGTCGGCGACCGCCCGGCGCTGCGCGGACGTGGCCTGCGCGGCCATGCGGGCCTCTGCGGCGTCGCGCTCGAGCCCCCTTTCCACGGCGCGCTCGAGGCGCAGCGCGTCGTCGGCCTCGACGGTGACCACGGCTTCGTAGTTCGCGTGCCCTCCCGTCTCGGCGAGGAGGGTGGCCTCGAACACCACGACCCCCTCCGACTCCTCGAGGATCTGGCGATACCGCTCGCCGACGAGGGGGTGAATGGCCTGCTCCAGGCGTTTGCGCGCCTCGGGGTCGCCGAACACGACTTGGGCCACGGCTTCTCGATCGACGGCTCCGCGTGCGTCGAGGACCTCGTCGCCGAAGAGCTCGACGACGGCGGCGGTTCCCTTCTCTCCCGGCTCGTAGAGCTCGGCCACGATCCGGTCGGCGTCCGTGACGACGCAGCCCGCCTCTGCCATGATCTTGCCCACGGTCGACTTGCCGCTGGCAATGCCGCCGGTGAGGCCTACTCGCAGAACGCTCATGGGCAGCGAGCCTACCGCTCTTTGCCTTGACAGTTTCGCGAGGCCAGCCTTAGACTTCCCCTTCTTTGCTTGGCGAAGGGCTGCCCGCCCTGCGCTCTCTCCCCCTGGGGTCTCGACGTCGGGGGCTCAACCGAAGCGGCACCTGCAGGCCGGGTTGAGAAGGCTCCCGGGCCGGTCCCGGGCTTCGTTGGAGAGCGCCCGGCAAGGAGTTCTCTTGTTTTGCAGCCCTCGAGCACGAGCTCCGAGGGCAGGGCCGGGCCGGCCCGCGGGCGCATCGCGCCTCGAATGGGCGCCCCCCACGTTTCGAGATTTCCAGGGATCAACGCATGAGCACCAAGACCTTCAGTCCGAAAGCCGGCGAGGTGGAGCGCAACTGGTACGTCGTGGACGCTGAGGGCGTGCCTCTGGGTCGTCTGTCGTCGACCGTCGCCCGGGTTCTGACCGGCAAGCACAAGCCCACCTACACGCGCCATATGGACAGCGGCGACTTCGTCGTCGTCGTCAACGCCGAGAAGGCGGTCCTGACCGGCAACAAAGAGAAGGACAAGATCTACTACCGTCACTCCGGCCAGCCCGGCAAGCTGCAGGAGGAGACGGCCGAGCGGCTGCGCGCGCGCCGCCCCACGCGTCTCATCGAGCTCGCAGTGCGCGGCATGCTCCCGAAGAACCGCCTCGGCCGCAAGCAGCTCACCAAGCTCAAGATCTACGCAGGTGGCGAGCACCCGCACCAGGCGCAGCAGCCGCAACCGCTCGACGTCAACCTGCCCTGACGCACCTCTTTTCTCCGCTTCGAATCATCTGAAGGAACAGCACGTTGACTGAACAGCTTTACGGCACCGGCCGCCGCAAGACGTCCGTCGCTCGGGTCTTCCTGTCCCCCGGCAGTGGCGAGATCACGATCAACGGCCGCACCATGGACGACTTCTTCCCGAGCGACGTGCTCAAGATGATCGTCAAGCAGCCCCTCAACATCATCGAGCGCGAGGGTGATTTCGACCTGCGGGTCACCGTGCGCGGTGGCGGTCCGTCGGGCCAGGCGGGAGCGATCCGCCACGGTCTGTCGCGCGCCCTGCTCAAGGTGGACAGCGCCTATCGCGAGTCGCTCAAGGCGGCCGGCCTCCTCACCCGCGACCCGCGGAAGAAGGAGCGCAAGAAGTACGGACAGAAGGGTGCGCGCGCCCGCTTCCAGTTCAGCAAGCGCTAAGGAGTGGCGTTTTGATCGAGATCAGCATGAAAGAGATGCTCGAGGCCGGCGTGCACTTCGGGCACCAGACGCGTCGATGGAACCCCAAGATGCGGCCGTACATCTTCGGTCGCCGCAACGGCATCTACATCATCGACCTGCAGCGTACGCAGAGCCACTTCGCCGAAGCCTGCGAGTTCATCGAGAGCCTGGCCCGTGGCGGCCGCAGGATCCTCTTCGTCGGCACGAAGCGGCAGGCGCAGGACGTGATCGAGAGCGAAGCGCGGCGTTGCGGCCAGTACTGGGTGTCGCACCGTTGGCTCGGTGGCACGCTCACCAACCACGTCACGATCCGCACCTCCGTGCAGCGTCTCAAGGACGCCGAGGCGAAGCTGGCCGACGAAGACTCGCTGGCCACCAAGAAGGAGCGTCTCCGCGTCGAGCGTGACCGCCAGAAGATGTCGCGCAACCTCGAGGGCATCCGCGACATGGAGGAGCTGCCCGCGGCGCTTTTCGTGGTGGACCCCAAGCGCGAGCACATCGCCGTGGCCGAGGCCAACAAGCTCAACATCCCGGTGATCGCCATCGTCGATACGAACTGCGATCCCGAGAAGATCGACTACCTCATTCCGGGCAACGACGACGCGATCCGCACGATCCGTCTGTTCGCCTCCAAGGTGGCTGACGCCTACATCTCCGGCGCGGGTGCGTTCGGCAAGCCGGTGAACGCACTCCCCGAGGAGCCCGCCAAGGAGGAAGCTCCGGCAGAGGCAGCTCCGGCGGCCGAGGCGGAAGCGGCTCCTGCCGAAGCGGTACCTGCCGAGGAGGCGCCGGCGGAAGCGGCAGCCCCTGAGGCCGAGGCGCCTGCGGAAGAGGCGGCACCCGAGGCTCCGGCCGAGAAAGCCCCCGCCGAAGACGCCGCGGCCGAGACCGAACAGGCGAACTGAGGCGGGCGGCGCAAGACCGCCGACACCGCGTCCCATGCATCCTGAGAGCTCGGAGGTTTCCTCCGGGCTCTTTTTCCAAGACAGAGATTCACGCCGGGAACAACCCCAATCAGACCCTACGCCCATGTTGAGGCGAGGGACGGAGATCCGCACCATGTCTGTGACTGCTTCGATGGTGAAAGAGCTGCGCGAGCGCACTGGCGCTCCCATGATGGACTGCAAGAACGCGCTGGTGGAGACCGACGGCGACATCGAGAAGGCGATCGACAGCCTGCGCACCAAGGGCCTCGCCAAGGCGGCGAAGAAAGCCGGCCGTGCCACGGCCGAGGGCCTCATCGGCTCCTACATCCACGCCGGCGGCAAGATCGGTGTGCTCGTCGAGGTCAACTGCGAGACCGACTTCGTCGCCCGCACCGACGAGTTCGCGGAGTTGGTGAGCGACATCGCCATGCACGTGGCCGCTGCCGATCCGAAGTTCGTGAGCCGCGAGGAGGTGACGGAGGAGGATCTCGAGCGTGAGCGCAAGATCTTCCGCGAGCAGGCTCTCGAGGAGGGAAAGCCCGAGAACATCGTCGATCGCATCGTCGAGGGCAAGATCGGCAAGTACTACTCCGAGTGTTGTCTGCTCGAGCAGGACTTCGTGAAGGACCCGGACATGACCGTGCAGGAGCTGATCACCGCGAAGATCGCGAAGATCGGCGAGAACATGCAGGTCAACCGCTTCGTGCGCTTCGCTCTGGGCGAGGGCGGAGACGAGGAGTAGACTGCCGAGGCCGATTCCATCGACATCCGAGAGCGCAGAGCCCATGAACCCGAAGTACAAACGCATCATGCTGAAGCTCTCGGGCGAGGCTCTGATGGGCGACCAGCCTTTCGGAATCGACGAGTCGGTCGTCTCGGCCATCGCCGAAGAGGTTCGTGAGGTTCACGAGCTCGGCGTCGAGATCACCATCGTCATCGGTGGGGGCAACATCATCCGCGGCGTGGCCGCCAGTCACCGCGGCATCGACCGGGTGACGGGCGACTACATGGGCATGTTGTCCACGGTGATCAACGCGCTCGCCGTGCAGGACGCGCTCGAGAAGTCGGGAGTCACCACCCGCGTCCAGACCGCCATGGACATCCGCGAGGTCGCCGAGCCGTTCATCCGGCGGCGCGCGATTCGGCATCTGGAGAAAGGCCGTTGCGTCATTTTCGCGGCGGGCACCGGCAATCCCTTCTTCACCACCGACAGCGCCGCGGCCCTGCGTGCGAACGAGATCCACGCGGACGTGCTGCTCAAGGCGACCAAGGTGGAGGGGATCTTCACGGCCGACCCTGCGGTCGACCCGAGCGCCGAGCTGCTCCCCACCGTGACGTACCAACAGGTGCTCGAGCGGAACCTGCGCGTGATGGACGCCGCGGCGATCAGCTTGTGCCGCGACAACGACGTGCCCATCGTCGTCTTCGACCTCGGCCAGCGCGGCAACATCCGCCGCGTCGTCTGCGGCGAGGCGGTCGGCTCCGTCGTCACCAACTGAGAGGAGGACAGCCATGGACGAGCTCTTCAAGGAGATCGAGGCCAAGATGAAGGAAGGCGTGGAGTTCTTCCGCGGCGAGCTGCGGCAGGTGCGCGCCGGTCGCGCGTCGACCTCCGTTCTCGAAGGCGTGATGGTCGACTACTACGGCACGCCGACCCCGATCAACCAGGTGGCGAACCTTTCGGTGGCCGACGCGACGCTGCTCGTGGCCCAGCCGTTCGACCCGAGCTCCATCGACGCCATCGAGCGTGGCATCCACGCTGCGCAGCTGGGCCTCAACCCGAGCAACGACGGCAAGCTGATTCGCATCCCCATTCCGCCGCTCACCGAGGAGCGCCGCAAGGAGCTCGTGCGCCAGGCGCACGAGATGGCGGAGAAGAGCCGCAACGTGATTCGCGCCGCGCGTCGGGATGGCAACGACCATCTCAAGCTGATGGAGAAGGAGAAGGAGATCTCCCAGGACGACGAGCGGCGCGGGCACGACGAGATGCAGAAGCTGCACGACGTCGCAATTGCGGACATCAACGCGGCGCTCGAGGCGAAAGAGAAGGACATCCTCGAGATTTGAGGGAGTGTCGCGCCCTGGCGAGAGCCAGGGCGGTGCGTGTCGCTTGGGAAGTCAGAGGTGGTCCGGCCCGGATCTCGTGCGGTCTCTGTCCTCCGGACGGCTCGGGAAGCCGGACCTGTTGTGGTGACCCTCGCCTGGGTCTCGTCGGCTGTCCCCGTCCAGGCCTGTGGACGGCCCCTCAGCGCCGCCGAGCCCTGAACCCTACGGACAGAGACCGCACGAGCTCCGGTCGACCGCTCTCCCGAAAGCGGACCGAGCGGGGGCTCGGGGAGGTGTGGGGCGCGTCACTGGGGGCGGTGAAAGGTAGCTTCGGAACGAGCCAAGGCGAAGGTGTGGCTGAGGGTGCCTCATGAGCGAGCTGATCTTCGGCTTTCACCCGGTGCGCGAGGCGCTGCGGCACCGTGCGCACGCGGCGCAGGAGCTGCTGGTTTCGGCCAAGCCCGGGAAGCGGCGGGCCGAGCTCGAGGGGCTGGCCGCGCAGCACGGAGTGCGCGTGCGGGAGCTCACCGAGGCGGAGCTGCGCGAGAGTGCCGGGCCGGCACACAACGGTTTTGCGCTCGTGCTGCGGGAGGCGGAGGAGGGTGCGGCACCCGGCCAGGGGCGCGACGGCGACCTCGTCGTTCTTCTCGAGGACATCCAGGACCCGCGCAACCTCGGTGCACTGCTGCGCGTGTGTGAAGGTGCCGGAGTGGGCCGCGTGCTGCTGCGCGACCGCGGGTCGGCGCCGATGAACGCGGCCGTGCAGAAGACGGCGGCCGGCGCCGCGGAGTGGCTGCCCCCGGAGCGCGTGACCAACTCAGGCCAGGAGATCGCCCGCCTCAAGGACGCGGGCTACTGGGTGTACGGCTGCGATGCCGACGGCGGCCCGGCCTGGGAGACCGATCTGTCGGGCCCGGTGGTGATCTGCCTGGGTGGAGAGCACCGTGGCTTGCGTCAGCGCACGCGCGATCTGTGTGATGGCCTCATCGGCGTTCCCATGCGCGGCCGGGTGGAGTCGCTCAACGTCGCGACGGCGGCGAGCGCCGTTCTGTACGAGGCGGTGCGCCAGCGGCTCGGCCGGCGCGGCACGACCTGACGAACGGAGGTCGTGCCGGCGAGGCACCTGCGCTGCACTTCGTGCAGGAAAGTACAACCTTCCGTTCGGTCGAAAACGCGACCGCCGCAGAAGGACCCTTGGTAGGCTCATTCATCAACCCGAAGAAGTCCCATTATTCGAGGAGACGCTCGATGACGAGAAGCCGGAGCACGTGTGCCTGGTTCAGTGGAGCTGTGCTGTGTGTTGGTCTCTTGGGATGTGCCCCCGCCGAGGAAGGAAGCCCGACGACGGAGAATGCTGCGGGCGCCGAAGAGGAGATACCGTCTTCGCAGGAGTTCTCGCAGGAGGCGAACATGCGCGCCCTGAACGCGACGGTGGCCGACTTCGCGACGCACCTGATGGCCGAGGATCTCGATCAGTTCACCGACCTCTTCACGCAGGATGCGATCCGCTTTCCCCCAGAGGCTGCGCCCATCGTCGGAATGGACGCCATCCGGGCCGGAATGGTGCGCCAGTTCGAGAACGTCGATCAGGCCATCACGATTCGCCTCGAGGAGAGCGAGTTCACCGGTGACCTGGCCTTCGTGCGCGGCACGTTCGCAGTGACCCAGACCACCCCGGACGGCTCCAGCGGCGAGCTGGTGGGAAGCTGGATGAACCTCATGCGTCGCTCGCCCGACGGCCGCTGGCGCATCGCGCGCAACATGTGGAACAGCGACAGCCCGCCGTCTTGAGCTCGCCGGCCCCGGCTTCTGCCTAGTCTGCGCGGAGCGCTTCGGTCGGTTCGATGCGGAGCGCTCGGGATGCAGGGACCAGGGAGGCGACGGCGCCAGCCAGGGCGAACGCCGCCAGCGTGGTTGGAAGGATCCACGCCTCGGCCACCGGCAGCCGCACCACGAGCATCTTCTGCTGAAGGGTCAGTCCGGCCGCCCCGAGGAGGGCACCCAGAATCGCGCCTGCGCCGAGGTAGACCGCAGACTGTGCGGTGAGGCGGCGCAGTAGCCGCACGCGGGTTGCGCCAAGGGCGACCCGCACTCCGATCTCCCGCGTCCGGCGCGTGACGCTCATCGACACCATGGCGTAGATCCCGCACAGCGAGAGGAGGAGCGCTACGAGACCCAGCGCGCTGAGGGCCCCGGCGAAGATGGCGTGGAAGGTCTGCTCTTCGCGCGCGACGTCTTCGAGCAGCTGGATGTCGCGCACCTGGATCAGTGGGTCCTCCTGCACGAGTGCTCGACGGAGCTCGGCGCCCAGCAGAAGCGGCTCTCCCCGGCTCAGCAGAGACACGTAGAAGAAGCGAGGCTCCTGGGGGAGCGGAACGTAGTAGCCGGCGGCGTACTGGGGCGCGCTCAGGCTGAGGCCGAGGTCGGAAACCACGCCCACGATCTCGCGCCAGGGTCCTGGATCGGCACCCAGAGCGCCGAGCTCTCGAATTCGCTCGCCCACCACGTCGTGGCGGCCGAAGTGGCGCTCGGCGAACGACCGATTCACCACGGCCACCGGTGCGGCGCTCTCCTCGAGGTCTGTTTCGACCAAGGAGCGGCCTGCGAGGGGTCTCGCGCCGAGGCTCTCGAAGAACCCGGGGAGCACGGCGGCACGCGGCGTGTTGGCCACTGCGCCGCCGGGGGTCTCCATGCGCACGAGGGGCGCGTCCATTCGCGGGAGGTGGGTCGACGCCCCGGCCGCCTCGACGCCCGGGATACGGCGCGCCAGCTCGAGCGCCCTCTGGCTCAGGCTCAGCTGCTCCTCCGCGAGGGCGTTCTGATGGAAGACCCGCGCCGTCGCGACGCGCCCCTCGGGGAGCTCCACCTCGGTGCTCTGTGAGCTCGCCCAGCTCCGAGCCATGACCAGTGCGCCGCTCAGGAGTGCAATGGAGAGACTCATCTGCACCACCATGAGAACGACGCTCGTGCGGTCCATGCCGGCTGCGATCTGGGCTCCCGGCTGCAGGCCCTGCACGCGGCTTCGATGCGTGGCTCGCAGAGCCGGGAGCGCGCCGCACAGTGCGCACGCGAGAAGCGAGGCCGCGGCCGCGAAGATCACGGTGCGCGGCCCACCCTCGAAGGTGAGCCAGAACGGTCGCTCCGTGAGCGCGGCGTCGAGCTGCCGCAGAGCCGCCAGCGCCGCCAGCGAGCCGAGCACCGTGGCGCAGATACCGAGCGCGGCAACCTCGAGGGTGAGCTGCGCGACCAGCTGAGATCTCGGTGCGCCCAGCACGGTGCGCATGGCCAGCTCGCGGGCGCGAGCGACAGTCCGCGCGAGGAAGAGGTTGGCGATGTTCGCCGCGACGACGAGGAGGAGAAGCACGAGCACGGTCACCATCACGGTTCCCATGGCCGAAGCACCACGTGGTGGTGCCGTGAAGCGCCGCGCTTCGAAGCGGAGCTGGTCGAAGGAGGGGCTTTCGGCTTCGATCGCGTGCGCGAGAGTGCCGAGCTCCAGGTTCACGTCGGCGAGCGTGGCGCCGGGCTCTCGAATTCCGATGAGGCGGAGCCCGGCGACCACGGTTGCGCCGCTCGACGCGCCGAGACCGCGCTCCTCGAGCGCTGTCCACACGCCACCTGCCGCGGCGAGCCCGAGGTCGGCGGGGGCGACCCCGACCACGGTGACGGGCTCGCCGGCCACCCGGAGCTGCATGCCCAGTACGTCCGGGGTGGCGGCGAGTTTGCGGCGCCAGAAGGTCTCGCCGACCACTGCGACCGGTGGCGCACCCGGGAGTCCGTCCGCCTCGACCAGGCCCCGTCCCAGGAGCGGTGACCCCGGAAACTGCAGCCAGGTCGACGGCGTGATGCGGCCGGCGACGGCCTGTTCCACCACGCCGCTCTCGAGCTCGACGTTGGCACGGGTGACGCGCTGCGCGCCGACGTGCGCGAGGGTCTTGCTGGCCGCAGCGATCTGGGCCCGGAGATCACCGGAGATCGCAACCGGCCCGGTCGCGTCGGAGGCTTCGAGCGTCACGTAGCGCGCACCACCCTCGAACGGCAGAGGGCTCCACAGGGTGGCGTGGAGCATCGTGTAGCCCATCGATGCGAGCGCCACGCCGACCGTGAGCGCGAGAGCGGAGGTGGCGGTGAGGAGCGGCTGCTTGCGCATGAGGCGCCCGGCGAGCCGCAGGTCGAGCGCGGACAGCAGCGGCCTTGCGGGAAGTCGCTCCTGCCAGCGGATCAGGAGCCAGGCCAGAGAGAGGGCGACGGCCAGGCCCGCACAGCGTAGGGCCGCCGGCACCACGCGCCTCGTCCGCCGGGTGCGCTGGCAGAGCTCCTCGAAGTCGCCGAGCACGTCGTCGCGCCGCGCGGCAGGGACGGAGGCCGCGAGGAGGCGGCTTGCGAGGCGGTGCATCACGGCGTCTCCAGGAGCGACTCGAGGCCGGCGGTCATGCGGTGCATCGAGCGATAGGTCGAGCGCAGAGCCGCCAGCCCCTGAGCCTCCACGCGCACCAGGCGGCGTGCCTTGCCACCGCGCTCCGCGCGCGGCTCGCCGAGACGCGTGGAGACGTAGCCGCGTGTCTCGAGGCGCTGAAGTGCCACGTACACGGCCGCCCGGTCCACGACCCGCTCCGCGCGCTCGCGCAGCTCGTCCACGATCGACACGGCATACGCCTCGTCTTCTCCCAGCCGGATCGCGGCCAGGAGCACGAGGCATTCGAACTCGCCGAGGGTCTTTCTGCTCACCTGCACTCCGAGTCGTTGGATCTCATATTAGTAGCAATGTCACTTTAACTGAAGGTGATCTGCAGCCGCCGAGACGCAGACCGAAGGCGCAGTGGAGAGCGGCCATCGCCCAGGCGACTCACGAGCGCCGACGACGCGGCGCGGAACGACGCGATCCGCGGATGAGGTTCGGTTCGCCTTCGTCTGGCGACGAAGTGCTGCTAGCCCCCGGGAGTGCCCGAGGGTGTCTCGGAGCCCTCGGCCCTGGGGGTCGTCGCTGGAGCTTGGTCTCCCCTTTCCACGACGCGGTCGAGCAGGCGTTCCAGCTGGCGGAATCCGCGTGCGCCGAGGCGGAGGATCCACTCTTCCCGGAGCTCGGCATAGGTCTCCCGCCCCGCTTTGAGCAAGCCACGCCCTTTCGATGTGAGGGCGACACGGCGCGCGCGGCGGTCGTCGGGGTCCGGCATGACCTCGAGATATCCGCGCCCCTCGAGCTCGCGCACCAGAAGGCTCATCCCCTGCTTGGTCATGTGGGCGCGCGCCGCGATCTCGGACAGCTTGCAGCCGTCGAGAGGGACGTTGCGCAGCGCCGCGCCATCGGACGGCTTGAAGTCTTCGAAGCCGCGGGCGCGGATGCCCTCCACGATGCGCTGCTCGAAGGCGTCGAACGCCAGCAGGAGCTTGCGGCCGACATTCGTGTGGCGGAGCCCGTCGTCGACGGGTGGGTGGCGCAGGGGCACGCCGAGAGACTAGCCGATGCTGGCCGTCACTCGCCCGGGGCCGTCGTGTCGCGCGGGCGCAGCGAGACCCGCTTGCGAGAGTAGTCGAAGGTCACCACGAAGTGGCGGAGCAGGTCGCGGCCCACGGTGCCGGCCGGGCTGCCCTCCTGGCGCGCGGCCGCCGTCCCCTCGAGCCGCAGCCCGACGTGCACGGGGCCCAGCTCCATGCCGCCGAGCTCGAACGACGACACCTCGGTCCAGTGCTCCTTGGAGACGCCTTCGATGCGGTGGTTGTCGCGCACCTCGTAGGGGCGCCCGTCATGGAGGTCGGCATGTGCGGCGAAGTGTGACGCCAGGCTCGCCGTGTAGGTCTTGCCGGTGTCGAGCACGAATCGCCCCGCATACCCCTCCACCACGCCGTCGACGCTCACCTCGCCGTCCGCGATCCGCGCGTCGAGCCAGGGCCCCGGCGCGTCGGCGCAGTCGGCGGGCGCTAGCAGCGTCACGCGATCGACCGCGGCGCCGTAGTCGATCTCCAGGCACACGTGGCGCAGGATCGGGTAGCCGAGCACTCCGGCGATGCGCTCGCCGCCGGGAAGGGTGGTGCCTTCGGGCAGCCCTCCGCGACGCAGGAAGCGGTCGAGGTCGAAGCGGAAGAAGATCGGGTCCGCCACCTCGAGCCGGCCGATACGGAAGGTCCCCGTACGCAGCATCTCCGCGCTCACGGAGCCGTTGAGCGGCACGCTCCGGAGCAGCGCGGCGCCGGCGGGGCGGGTCGCTGCGTCGAGCACCGCCGGCTGGGCTCCGGAGTCGAGCAGGTACCACCCGCCTTGTCCTTCGAGCTCGCCCCAGACGAGGCTGAGCGCCGTCCCCTCGGGGTGCTCGAGGCGCTGCACGCGAAGCTCGGCGGGTGCGTCGACGAAGCGTGTGTCGTCCCAGCCCTGAGGCAGGCAGCCGGCGGTGGGTAGGAGGAGGGAGACGAGAGAGATCCGGATCGCCAGGTTCATGCGAGATAGTCAAGTCGCTTGACGACTTAAAGTCAAGCAACTTGACGATCTGATGGGACGAATCGTCTCCTCGTTGGCGCGGACCGGGGAGAGCGGCTACACTCCCGGCTCGCAAGCCGCGCGCGGTCTGGACCACGGTCCAGCGCCGTGGCGGCAAGCGGCCCCTCTGAGGGCGCATCAGGCCTCGGCAGCCGGCATAGCTCAGTTGGTAGAGCAACTGACTTGTAATCAGTAGGTCGTCGGTTCGACTCCGGCTGCCGGCTCCAAGTCTTCGGGTGTTTGCGACCATCGCGAAGACGGTTCGCGATTCCCGATTGCTCCACGCGACCACTCCTCGTCCTCGAGCAGTGTCAGCATTGCCCGACGCCTGTCCTCGCTCGTGCGACGCTGCCGAACGTCTTCCTCTACGGCCCTTCGCCGCCGCTCGGGGCGGAGTCGGGATAGCTACGCCAGAAGGAGTGACTGCAGTACTTGCAGCGGACCTTGCGCTGCCTCACGTCGACGCCCAGCCTCTTGCTCATGCGGTAGTCGTCGGTGAACCGCATGGCGATGGGCTTCTTGCAGCTAGGGCATCCTGACCCGAGCACGCCGGCGAGGATCACGACACCGATGCAAAACGAAATGACGAGCAGGACGTCCATCGTCTTTCGGCCAGCGACGAAAGGCCGCCGGCCTCATCTGAGTCTACGAGACTCAGTGGACATGGCGGCATGTACTCTTGCGCCCTGCAACCCCGCAAAGCGGGCGGACCACCCACAATGGACGAATTCTCACCCGGTTGTCTCTTCGGCTGGATCCTCGTGGCCCTCGGAATGGCGGCCGCGGCCTACGCCGCTCTGCGCGCGGTGAAGAGAAGTAGAGCTCGATCCAAGGCACGACTCAGTTCGTTCGAGCACTTCCTGGCAAGTCACGGAGCAGACCCCAGCGTAGTGACAGCACCGCCGAGCGATCTGCCTGGGTTCGACCTCTTGAAGCCCAAGCTCCCGGGCCGCTTGGTCCAGGGAACCAAGGATGGGAGGACGTACCTGGTCTTCGACCACAGCGCACGTCAAAAGGGTGTGGTCGGCACCAACTTCGAGATCATCACGGTGGGTGACGACAGAAGCGAAGCGACGAGGCACTCTGTCGTTTGCATTCGTTCGCCGAAGCTGGCTTGCCCGCGGTTCGAGCTCCTTCCCAACGTAGGCGACCCGTTGGACGCTGATGTCGCCAGCCGAACCGAGGCTGAGCGCTCTCGAGCGCGACACCAACAAGGAGCGAGTGCGACAGTGACCAAGGTTGGTCTTGATCTCGTCGATTCGCTCAGTCGTGCGGTGATGGCGACCAGGCAGCGTCCGAATCGCGTCTCGATCGCGGGATGGGAGGAGCTCGAGCAACACCACGCCATTCACACTCAGGATCCCCAGGGCTTGCAGGCGGCGCTCGGGCCTGAGGCGAGGAGCGCTGTTGGCCGGAGCCCCGGCCTCATCGTTGCCGGAGAGGGTCAGTGGCTGTTGTTCAGCCGCTACGTTGGTGCCCCTCCGGCTCAGCGCGATGGGTTTGGACATGGCCTATTGGAAGAGGAACAGGTCCGTCAGCTGGTCAATGAAGCGATCGAGTTGGAGTCGCTCCTTTCGAGGAGGTCGTAGACGAGGCATCGTCAGGAGCGTTGCCTCGAGCTCACGGGGCTTCGGAACGCTTCATGAGCGCTCGCCACCTGACCAGTTCGTAGGCACCGTCCTCGTCACGATCCTCCTGCACCTCCACCAGGAACTGATCGTCGGAGATGTTCTTCAGGACATGGCGCACCTTCGGCTGGGAAAGGGACAGCCCTTCGGCGTCCCCCGCCCATTCATGCTTGTACAGAGCCAACGTGTTCCGTCCCTCGAAGGCACCGGAGAAGACGGTCCAGGTGTTCCTCGCGATCCAGACCATCTCGTAGCGCTCCTCGTTCGCCACGAAGCGATAGAACGAGTGGGCGAGGAAGTCGTCCTCTGCCGGAGCCTGCCCTGGTAGACGCTGAAGACCATGAATGCTCTCGCCCTCATAGTGCCAACGGAACGTCTCCGTTCCGCGCGCTTCGCGCGGGAAGTGGACGACCCAGTCCCCAAGAAGGAACTCGAGGCGCCGATCGGGCGAGATCTGATCGAAGTCGATCCGATCTGCGCTCGACACCTCGATGAGCGGACCGGCCAGCAGCTCACAGTTGGAGCATTCACTCGTGTTCTGCCCGTGGACCTGAGCGCCCAGCTCCGGCGCACCCAAGAGCACACAGGTGAAGCCCAGCACAAGGGACGACCGCCCACCGGCGCGAGAGCTGTCATCGTTGCTGACGCGAGCTGTGCGCATCGACCAAGTGGCTCAGCGGGAGCGTCGCAGCATCGCCGACTGCACGACGCCCACCGCGCTCGAGGCGGCCCAGTACAGGCCGACGCCAGCTGCAGGGCCGGGAAGATCGACATGAAGATCGGCAGCTGCACCCCCATCCAGGAGCGTCGTGCGGTCGAAGAAGGTCACGTCGTGCTCTTTCATGAGGGCGGCCATCTCCTCCGCGACGGTGGGAAGCCACACCGCCAGAGCTCGGTTCTCTTCGCCGACGTCGTCGGTGACAGGGAGACTCCCGCCCCGACCAGAGCGGCGACGAGGCCGGTGCCAACAAGCACGACGTCCGGCTTCCCGAGATCCTGGATCCAGAGAAAACGCCCCGCCCGAGGCGCCAGCTGAGCGACTGCAGGGCCGGTACCAAGATCGACATGAAGATCGGTCCTCCAGCTGCACACCCATCGCAGGAGCCAGAGCTCCAGCAGGAGCCTGATCCGTCGTGCGAACGTCGAAGAATCCGTCACGTCGTGCTCCTTCATGAGGGTGAGGCCATCTCCTCCGCGAGGCGCTTGCCTCCCGCGTCGTTCTTGTAGCGCTTCTGCAGCGCGTTCAGCTTCGGCTGGAGCTCCTGCATGAGCTCGCGCTTCGCGGCGACAGCGATCGCGCTGCGGGACGGCGCGCAGAGTCAGCGGGAGGAGGATCAGACGGATCAGCGAACGAGATCATCGCAATCGCTCGAGCCGATGTTGCCTCCCGTGATCGGTTGATTGTGTGTCTATCTCGCGAGCGAGAGGTCGAATCGGCGCCTCGCTGCGAAACTCGTTTCATGCCGCTCCCCGGTGACTCCAAGTTCCGTCTCTTCGCAGACGGCAGCCGTTCTGCGCCAGCTGAAACCGTGCCCAGCTCCGCGCCGGCGCGCGGCCACAGGCTGCCGGAGCAGGTTCGCCTCGATCTCTTCGGTCGGATCCTCGTGGCACGCCTCGAGGGTGAGCACTGGTGCCTCTTCTGGGCGGGTGAAGGCACCCTGCGCCCAGCCGAGCTCGAAGTGGGACCGGGCCTCGATCGGGAGCAGCTCGTAGCGGCGCTCGAAGACCTCTGCCACGAGTGGGCGACGCCCGAGCGCCCGAGGATCCGTGTGCTGAGCTGAGCCGCGGCGCGGGGTCTTCTCCACGTCGTGCTGTGCCCATGGAGAGTCGGCCCCGTCGTTCGGGTTGACGGCCGTCGCCGTGGTGGCGTTTCTAAGAGAGTTGCACTTCGATGCCGTCCGGGTCGTCGAAGTAGATGCGGTTGCCGCGAAGCTTGGGCTCGATTCCCACGGCGCGGAGGCGCCGCGCGGCGTCACTCTGCGAGTAGTTCTCCAGGCCGTAGCTGTAGTGCGCGAGGCCGGGGCTCGAGCTGCGGAAGAGTGCGAGGAAGTGCGGGCCGCAGTCGAGGAAGGCCGAGCTCTCCGACTGGCTCGTGGGGACGAGACCGAGATGGCGCCGGTACCAGGCCACGGAGCGCTCGATGTCGGTCACCTGCAGCGCGATGTGGTGGAGGCCCGTCACCTCGAACGTGGACGACTCCTGTGCGCCCACCAGGGCCGGCGCGGCGAGAGCGCCCAGGGCGGCGAGGGCTTCGCGGCGGCTGATCTCTCCGCGGTCGTAGCGATCGAAGACGGCATCGGCGTTCATCGGTCCACCTCCCATGTGTCGTGATCGTGTGTCTCGACTCTACTGGGCGCGGCGCTCGTGTCGTCGTCAGCGCTTCCGAGCGGTCCGTGCGTGTGACGAACCTTCGACGCTACGATCCCGGCGATGGGGATCCACGCAACGAACCGCAACGGTCGAGCTCGGCGCTCGGCTGCATTGCGTGGCGAGACGCGTGGTGGAGCACTCGGTTGCGGACCTTGGTGTCCGCGTAGGCCCGAGGTCGACTCGGGGGTGCACGGTTGCGGCACACCGTCGCTGTGTTCCGAGAATGGGATCTGACGTGAACCTCGACGAGTCCAACTTCCTTCTCACGGCCCCTGGCACGGTTCTGCGGCCGCTCCGGCAGGCCGACGCCGCCTTCGTGGTGCGGCTCTTCAACGAGCCTGCCTTCCTGGAGAATGTCGGCGATCGAGGGATCCGCGACGAGGGCGACGCCCTCGCCTACCTCGAAGGTGGCCCGCTGCGTGACTACCGGGAGCGCGGCTTCGGCATGCTCGCGGTGCAGCTGGACGACGCGGCGACTCCCGGCCCGGTCGGCATCTGCGGCCTGGTCGATCGGGACACCCTCGAGCACCCCGACCTCGGCTTCGCCTTTCTGCCCGAGGCGTGGGGGCGCGGCCTCGCCACCGCGACGTCTGTAGCCGTGCTCGAGGATGCGGCGCGCCGGCTGCGTCTGCCGACGGTGCTCGCGATCACGAGCGAAGGCAACCTGGCGTCGCAGCGTGTGCTGGAGAAGCTCGGTTTCCGTGCCGAAGGGCCGACTCGACTCGGCAAGGGGCGGGAAGCCTCGGAGGTACTAGCTCTTCCGGCTCGACCTCACCTTGCCTTGACCGAGACCCCAGGCTCGAATCCGCGCAGACTGGATCCCCGCCCCAGGGTCGCCTCGCGGGCTCCGCGTGCCGTCCGTGTGCCGGGTGACCACGTCCGCGGACGAGGTGAAGCCCGCTAACCGGACGACGCGGGAATGGCCATCCAGGGCCGCAAGCCGGTCGCGCAGTGTCGCGACCACGCCTTCGTAGGAGCCCCCCGTGTCCAGCTCGATGTGCTGCCCCTGCGGGATCGCCTTCACGTCTTCCCAGGCTGCGACGAACTGGTCGAAGATCTCGACGCGACCTTCACTGACGTGTGCGCTCTTGGCGCGCTCCTCGAGCCGCTCGATGCACACCTCGCGTGGTGCCTGACACTCGATGAACAGGAATTCGAGGCCGCGCTCGCTGGCCAGGCGCCGCGCCAGCTGGCGATGTGTACGCGACCGGAACGAGGCGTCGAGCACCACGCTGCGGCTCGACGCGAGAACCTGCTCGGCGCGCTGGAAGACCTCGCGGTACGTGCTGGCGGTGGCCGACTCGGAGTAGCCGCCTTCGAAGGCCGCCTCGCCGGCCTGCTCCGTGGGTGCGCGGTCGAGCAGCCACTTCCGGGCGAGATCGGCCGACACCACCGGGCACTCCATCATGGCCCCTACCTCGCGGGCGACCGTGCTCTTGCCGGTGGCGATCCAACCGCCCACGGCGATCACGCGCGGCACCTGCGCCGGCCGGCGCTCGGACGCCTGCGCCAGCAGGAAGTGGTGCCGGGCCTGCTTCTGCAGGCTCTTTCGATCGGCTGAGCTTTGCGGGGCGAGGCTCTCGGTCAGTGCGCACACCTTGCCGCGCACGAACGCGCGATAGCTCTCGTAGAAGTCGATCATCGAGTAGAGGCCGTAGTCGTGGGCCTCCTTGGCGTAGTCGGCGAGGAGCTGCTCGGCGATCCCCACCGCACCCGCCGACGTCAGGTCCATGGCCAGAAACGCCACGTCGGCACACACGTCGGCGTAGCGGAAGCGGTCGTTGAACTCGATGCAGTCGAGAATGTCGATGTGTCCGTCGGCACGTCCGTCTGCGAAGTACACGTGCTCGAGCCGGAGATCGCCGTGGCCGTCGCGCACCCTGCCTTCGGTCGCACGGCTCGCGAGGAGCTCCCGGTGTGAGGCGAGGAAGTCGGTCTGCCACTTCTCGATCTCACGCGCTGCGCTGCCGTCGAGGTAGTTGCCGATCAGGTCGCGTGTCTGGTCGAAATTCTCCTTGACGTTGCGCTGGATCACGTCGTAGCTGCCGAAGCTCGCGATGTCGTCACTCGTCTGGGCCTCGGCGTGGAAGTGTGCGAGCCGCAAGGCAAGCGCCGCCGCGTGGGCTGGCGTGAAGCGGCCCGCGGCCAGCAGCTGATCGGCGCGGTCGGCGTCGGGCAGCCGCCGCATGTGCACGGCCCATTCCGCCACCTCGCCCAGCTCACCCTTGCCGAACTCGAAGTGGCCGTCGCGCTGCAGGATGGGCACCACCCCGAGATACACGTCGGGAGCGAGCCTGCGATTGAGCTCCACCTCGGAGATGCAGGCCTCGTGACGCAGCTCCAGACTCGAGAAGTCGAGGAAGCCCAGGTCGACGCTCTTCTTGACCTTGAAGACATCGTTGTCCGTCAGGAAGACGTGCGAAATGTGCGTCTCCAGATGCTCGAAGCCTCGGGCGCAGAGCTCGGTGACGAGATCTGGAGGCTCGGCGTCGACGGGGGTGCGCTCCTCGATCATGGGGTGCCTTTCGCGGGGATGAGGCGCGGAGGGAGATCGGCTGGCAGTCACCGTCGGCCGCGCGGGGCGTGAGTTGGATGTCTCGAAGACCCAAGGATATGTCCGCGCGCCAGGATCGTGCGAATACGTACTTTCCCTCGGTGCGCTTGGCGCCTGGCGCCGCCCCTGGAGCACGTCGAGAAAAGGCGTCGAAGCAGGCGTAGAGCTCGTCCGGGTCGCTCTTCGCGCCGCCTCAGCCGGCCGCCCGCTCGATCTCCGAGGCCCGCGCCCGGGCTGCGGCCGCGCCCTCCGTCTCGCCGAGCTCGTCGAGAACCGTCGCCAGGTAGCTCCACGCGCCGGCCACGTCCGCGCGGATCGCCAGGCAGCGGTGGAGCATGCGTGCCGCCCGCTGCCACTCCTTCTGCCGGATCAGGCTCAGGGCGTAGTCGAAGGTGGCCATGAAGTCGCGGGGATGCTCCGCCAGCGCGACGTCGTGGATGCGGTTCGACTCTTCGACGGCACCCGCCAGCAGGTAGGCGTTGCCGAGCCAGGAGAGCGCGCGCGGCGAAAGCGTCGTGAGGTCGACGTCGGTCATGAGCCGGTCGAGGCGCTCGCGCTCCCACCGGCCTTCGTAGATGAACCGGCGGATGCCCGTGCGGAGCGGGTCGTCGTCGGCCGCGTAAATCGCGTCGGCCCAGGGCTGCATTGTGGCCGCGGTGAGCCGCGGACCGCCGATCGACGCCATCTGCCCGCGGGTGCCGATCCACAGCTCGAGCAGGTCAGTCCACATCACGGCAAAAGGGCTCGCCTTGATCTTCTGCGCGATCGCGGCGGGCTCCTCTTCGTCGAGATCGAAGCCGCTCTCGCGGAAGAAGGCCCGCATCCCCTCCTCCATGGCCTGCCAGCTCGCGAGGTCGGGCCGCGTGGCGCCGGCGATGACGACCTCCTCGATCTGGGTCGCGAGGGCTCGCTCCTGCACGGCATGCCGGACACGGTCGAGCAGGGCCTCGGCGCGCGCAGCCGCCTCTTCGGTGGCGGGGCCCTGCGCCAGCACGTCCTCGATGCGGGCGGCCTGCGCACGGGCCGCATCCCAGGCGGCGTCGTCGCCAATGGCGGAGAGCTCGGCCCGCGTCAGCGCCACCGTCGTGTCGCTGACGGCGCGCTCGAGGGCTGCCGTGCGCTCCGCTGTGTCCAGCACGCGTGCACGAGCTCGGTCGAAGGTCCAGGCACCGACGAGCACGAGTGCCGCCGTCGCGACCGCGGCCACGCTGACCAGCGTGCGGTTGCGCCGCGCCCACTTGGCTGCGCGGTCCGCGAGCGACGGGGGGCGGGCCTGGATCGGCTCCCGCGCGAGGTAGCGGCCGATGTCGTCTGCCAGCTCGCTCGCCGACGCATAGCGCTGGTTGCGGTCTTTGGCCAGCGTCTTCATGACGATCCAGTCGAGGTCGCCCCGCACGAGGCCGGGCAGCTTGCCGGGGTCGGTGCCACGATCGCTGGCCACCTGCTCGAGCGACGCGCTGCTGCCCACCTTCACGCTCGGGCGCTGCGGCTCCTCCTCGCGGATGATCTTCACCATCTCGTCCCACCCAGCCTGCCGGAACCGTTCGGAGCCGAAGGGTGTCTCGCCCGTGAGCAGGGCGTACAGCACGATGCCGAGCGAGTAGATGTCGCTGCGCGTGTCCACGTCGAGCTGGTTGCGCCGCGCCTGCTCGGGGCTCATGTACTCCAGCGTGCCGATCACCTGCCCGAACTCGGTGAAGAGCGTCTTGTCGGTGAGCTGGGTGGCCGTGGCCTTCGCCACGCCGAAGTCGATGACCTTCGCAGCCGGCTGACCGTCGTACTCCGCGACCAGGATGTTGCTGGGCTTGAGGTCGCGGTGGATGATCCCCTTCTGGTGGGCGTGCTGCACCGCCCGACACACGGTGGTGAAAAGGCGGAGGCGCTCCTGCGGCGGCATGTGCTCCTGGTCGCAGTACTCGGTGATCGGGATGCCGTTCACCAGCTCCATCACGAAGTAGGGGTAACCCTGGTCGGTGGCTCCCGCGTCGAGCACCTTGGCGATGTTGGGATGGTCCATCAGGGCGAGCGCCTGCCGCTCCGCCTCGAAGCGGGCCACGACACGCCGCGAGTCCATGCCCGGCTTGATCACCTTGAGCGCGACGCGCCGCTTCACGGGCTCTGTCTGCTCGGCCATGTACACGACGCCCATGCCGCCTTCGCCGATCTCCTGGAGCAGCTTGTAGGGGCCGATCGTGCGCCCGGCGAGGTCGAGCTCGCTGCGCGTGGCGCGGTCTGGGAGCGAGCGGGTCTCTTCGTTGGGGTCGGTCATCGGACGGCGGGTGCGGAGGTCCGCCTCCAGCTTATGACCTCCGAGTGGTCGCCGTTGGACGATTCTTGTGCAGTGCGCGGCAGCCCGAGGGCGGAGCTAGGCGATGAATCTCGACGAGATGCCCAGCTCCGACGACAGAGCCTGCTGCAGCGCTTCGACCACCTGCGCATCGAACTGCGTGCCGGAGTCCTTCTTGAGGATCTCCAGAGCCACCAGAGGCGGGCGTCCGTCGCGGTAGGGGCGCGCCGACGTGATGGCGTCGTAGGCGTCGGCGACGGCAGCAATCCGCCCCAGCTGGCTGATCTCGTCACCCTTCAGACCGTTGGGGTAGCCCTTGCCGTTGAGCCACTCGTGGTGCTCGAGCACCACGGGCAGAACGTCGTGGAGCGTAGTGATGGGCTGAATGATGCGGGCTCCCATCACCACGTGCTCGCGCATGGCAGCCATCTCCTCGTCGGTGAGGGGGCCGTCCTTGTCGAGCACTGCCGACGGCACTCCGATCTTGCCCACATCGTGCACGAGGCCGCCCCGGTAGAGAATCTCGAGGTCTCTTGCTGGCAGGTCCATGGCCTCGCCGATCCGTCGGGAGAGCACCGCGACCCGCTCGGAGTGGCCCATCGTCCACGGCGACTTCGCGTCGACGGCACGCGCCAGTGCGACCAGCGTGCCGACACTCAGTTCGTCGAGGTTCTGGACCAGTCGGGCGTTCGACAGCGCCACCGCCGCGTGGTCTGCCACACGCCGCAGGTGCGCGCCCATGCCGAGGGCAGGAGGTTCTTCACTCGTATGGCCCAGCGCGAGCCATGCGACAACGTGGGCGTCCACCACGACCGGCGCCAGGGTCCACTGGGACACGGCGCTCAAACCGAGGTCGGAGAGAAAAGGCGGCGCCTCCGCAGGCGTGAGGCGGAGAATCTCCTGGAGCTCGAGCTCTTCGTTGCGGGGAGACTTCGCCAGAGCCCGGTGGTGCGCCACGTCCGCACTGTGCTCGCGCACGAACAGCGAAGGCTCGCCGCCGTCCTTCTCGAGCAAGGCCACCGCGGCGACATAGCAGGGAAGCAGGTCGGGCAGCCGCTGGGCCAGCGTGGAACCGACCTCCGCGGCCTCGATCGTCGACATGACGGCGCGGTCCAGATCACTCTCTTTCTTGAGGGTCTCGAGGTGAGACTCGATCTGCTCGGCCATGCCGTTGAAGGCCTGAGCCAGGTCGGCGAACTCGTCGTTGCTCTCGACGTTCGCGCGCGCGGTGTAGTCGCGCTGGGTCAGGCGCTGCGTCGCTTCGCGGAGGAGGCGCAAAGGGACCAGGGTCTTTCGGATCTGGACCAGGCTGACGAGGATGATCAACCAGAGCACGGCGAGGGCGAGGAGCGGAAAGCTCCGGCGAAAGCGCTGGAAGTCGATCGTGGCCTGGTCGGCGCGCACCGCAAGCACCACGTCGAACGTTGGCGAGCCGTGAACGGTGTTCAGGTGAATGGGGTAGCTGCGGGCGAGGAACTTCGTTCCGCGAATCTCGATCTCCTCGGAGTGCTGGCTCGTGTTCAGCGGTCGCAGGTCGGCGGCGTGGAGAGGAGGGTAGACGGAGCTGAAGAGCAGGGCTCCGGTCGAGGAGGAGAGAACGGCCATCTCGGTGGCCGCCGGAAGGGTGCGCTCACCGGCCATGCCCCACCAGAAGTAGTCCCAGTTGACGTTTGCGGAGACCGTCTTGGCCTCCGACTCGAGCGTGACCCGGACCAGGCGCTTCCGGACGTCGACATCCAGGGACGGCTGGGCTCCTCTCCAAGGGCTCTGCGCGACGTGGGAGCGTTGCGTGATGCGCCAGTCGATCGGCCCCTCGCGCCCCTCGTTGGTGCCCGCGAGCTCCGCCCGAACTTCGATTTGACGTGAGAGCTGCTGGACGCGGTCGTAGAGCTGGAGCGCGTAGCTCTTGCTCAGCCACTTGAGCTGATCTTCGGTCTGGGCGTCGAGGTGCGAGCGCACCTGCCCATACGAGAGGAACGCCATCATCAGCAGAGGCACGAGCGCGCTGACGATGAAGCCGAGCGCCATGCGCCGCGCGACCCGCTTGGCGGGCAGCGCAGACACGGCTCCTCGCAGAGAGACCACTAGAAGTCTCGCGCTGGACCGAAGAATCTCCCGTCGGAGGCCCGCACGATGTCATCACGGCTGGCGTTGCCGGTGAGCGGGGGCACCCACACGCCGTCGGGGCCGGTGCTGAAGAGGTCGTAGTCGGAGTTGAGCGGGACGATGAACTGGTCCTTGCGCCGCTGGCCCTGCCACCCGGGCTCGTCGCGGTTCATGTAGACGTAGGGGTTGCCCCACGGATCCAGCGGGATGTGCCGCCCGAGATCTGCGAGCGAGTCGGGGAGATCCTCGTTGGACTGCACGTAGAGCGAGATGTCGAACGCGATCATCCGCAGGTCTTCTGCCGCACGCGTCTCACGGCCTTCGGCGAGGGTCTGAAGCAGGGCGGGCACCGCCAGGGCGGCCACCGTGCCGATGAGGGCCACCACGATCAGCAGCTCGATCAGCGTAAATCCCCCCTCGCCCTCCCTCGGATGGGAGGTGGGGTCATGCATCGCGCCGCTCGTCGGGGTCGACCCGTTTCCACTCCACTTCCCGGCGGTTCACCGGAAAGAGGCTGTCCATGCCGTCGAAGATGAATGCAGTGGTGCGGGACTCTTCGAAGCTCTCACCGTACGTGAAGTGCACCTGGTCGTAGCTTTCGGTTCCCACGGTCTCGCAGGCCAGGATCTTCGCCGCGAGCTCGGTGTCGTCTCCCTGATCCCAGACGATGGCGCTCGGCGTGATCTGCAGGAGTCGGCCGGCGTACCGCGGATCGTCCGACTCCCACGTGCCGAGCACCGCGGGCGGAACGATGGCCGGCCCGGGCTCGGCCGAGCGCAGTGCAACGACGGTCCACATGACCACGAGAACCGCGAGGAGCGCTGCGCTGCGCGCGAGGCCGGAGCTTCCTGTGGATGTGCTGGGCATGCGGCATCTTCCCCTTGCCGCGGCTACTGCAATCTTGCTGCCAGAGGGCACAGATCTCCGTTTCTCGGCGGTCTGTCACCCCTCGAATCAACAGAACGCTGATTCTGTGGGCCTCCAGATGCCAATAAACGGCACTTATCGCGGCCGACGCCGAGCTTCCCTGGTCCGGGCGCAGGTGCTCAGACCGGCGAGGGGAGGCTCAGGCCGAGCGCCGCGCGGAGTCGCCCGCCGCCCCGCGGATGGTCTCGAGCACCGGGAGCAGGTAGCGCAGGAAGGCCTCCGGGTTCTCCGACATCGGGAAGTGCCCCACCGCTTTCATTTCGGCCCACGTGCTGCCCGCGATCGCCTCGTGCGCAGCGCGGCCGAGCTCGGACGTGCCGCTGTGGTCGTACTCGCCGCTCAGGATGTGCACGCCCACCTGGCCGGTGTCGATCTCGTCGGCATGGTCGCGCAGGTCGAAGTCTTCGATGTAGTAGTAGAGGTCGCCGAGGAACGCCTGAGGCCAGCCGCACGCGTACACGAAGCTCGTTTCCTTGACGTAGGCCTTCGGTGACATGGGCGCGGTGAGCCCTTCCATCGCGCGCGCCTTGTACTCGTTGCTCACCTGTGGGTGCCAGAGCGCGGTCAGGCTGGAAACGCTGCCTTCGATGTTCAGGGCGCCTTCCACCGAGACGACGGCGCGGAAGAGCTCCGGGTGCTTGTGCGCCAGGTCGAGCGCAAGCAGGCCGCCCACCGAGCAGCCGATGAACACGAGCTGATCGAGCTCCAGGGTCTGGGCGAGCCCGACGGGGACCGCACGCAGGAAGTCGCCGCGGAGGTCGTACTTCTCGGCCCACCACTCCCGCCCGACCGGCGGCAGAGACTTGCCGTGGAACGGCAGGTCGTAGGCGATCAGCCGGAAGTGGTCGGTGATGGCCGACTCCTCGAAGAGGTGACGCCATTGGGAGCCGTGACAGCCCGCCGTGTGCTGGAGGAGGACCGGGATACCCTGGCCCGCCTCCTCGTAGTAGATGCGGTAGCTCTCTCCCTGGAGATCGACGTGGACGTAGCGGCCGACGGGAGAGTCGTGGCCCGACTTCGCCTCCGGGAGGACCGCTTCGGTGGAGGCGTCCGGGCGCAGCAGCTCGATCGCGCGCATGGCGGCGCCGTAGTACTGCGCGTGCGTCACGGGATCGCCTCCGGGCTCCGGACCGTTGCCGGTGCTCATGGCCGCGAAGATGTCGGTGTAGAAGCGGGGCGGCACCGCGGCGAGGAGGCCCTCCCACAGCGCGACGTCGCCGGTGAACTCGAGGATGTCGTTGCCGGTCGGAGCGTCCGCCGACGGGTGGCCGTCGAACACACCCAGCGTGAGCGTCTGGTCGCCGATGTGGAGGCGCAGGCCGCCGTTCCAGTGGCGAGCGGCCAGCAGGAATTCTCCGTCCTCTTGGCACTGGGCGGCCCAGTCGTGGCTGCTGGGGAGGTTCGCGGGCATCGTGGGTCTCCTGTGCGGTGGGTGAGCACCGGACAGCATACCTGCGGCGGGCAGCCCGCGGGCCGCCGAGCTGCATCGGAGAGCGCCGACCCGGGACGGGGCCGGCGCTCCCGGGTCAGGCGAGGAACGCCTGCGCGAAGATGACGAGGCTCGAGATCGCCCCTCCGAAGAAGCCCAGCACGCGCAGAGGCGCGTTTCCGGCGATGTAGAAGATGCCGTGCGCAACGCGCGACACGAGCCACACGACGCACGACGTCGCCCAGATTCCGGCCGGGTCGGCGCCCGCGGCGAACGCCGCGAAGTTGGCCACGGCAAACACGTTCAGTGCCTCCCAGGCGTTCATCTGCGCCCCGACCGCCCAGGCGCCGTTGTCGACGAGGCCGTCGGCCTGCACGCGCGGCTGCACGAGGTCGATGCGTCCGAACTGCTTGTTGCGGAACGGCACCGACGAGCCGGCCCAGACGTAGGGGAGGAGAACTCCACCGAGCAGACAGATGAGCTGGATCGTCATCGTTGCCCCGACCTAGCCGCCCATCGACGCCATGAAGGCGTTCTCGGTCTCGAACACCTGCGCGAATGCTGGTCGCTCGTTCAGGCGCTGGTGGTACGCCGCCAGCTTGGGCCACCGCTCGGCGTCCACCTCCTCGCCGGCGATCTGGTAGAGCCGCAGCATGGCACCAAAGCCGATGTCCGCCACGGTGAGGTCGTCGCCGACCAGCATGCCGCTGTCGCCGAGCTGGCTCTCCACGTAGTCGAAGTGAGTCTGCACGGCCTCCTGGGCCGCGGCGATCGCCTCCTGATCGGGGTCTTCGCCCATGATGTTGGGCTTCACGATGCGGTTGAAGAAGATCGGCCCGATCGACTCGGCCACCTTGCTGTCGGCGAGCTCTTCGAGCCAGAGGGCACGCGCCGCTTCCTCCGCGCCACTCGGCACGAGACTCGGGCTCGGGTGCTTGCGGTCGAGGTAGTTGAGAATGACGGAGCTGTCGGAGATGGCGAAGTCTCCGTCGCGGAGCGCGGGGATCTTGCCGAGCGGGCTCATGGCTCGAAACTCCGGCGCCTCGTTGTGGGGCGCCATGGGCATGACGGGCTCGAGGTCGTACTCGATGCCCTTTTCGGCGAGAGCGAGGCGGACCTTGCGGACGAACGGGGAGAGAGGCACACCGTAGACAGTCGGCATCTTTGGTTTTTCCTTTCGATAGAGGCCGCGGAGACCGAGGTCGTGGCAGCCGAAGCGAGGCGAGGCTCGCGGGTGAATCGGAGTCCTTCAGTCGGAGGCTGGTGAGTCGAGGGCGACAGGCCCGAAGTCCATCTCGAAGAGAGCCGGGAACTCGCGCAGCGCCGTGAGGTTGCCCTGGGCTCGGAGCACGCCCGCCTCGAGCGACGCGTCCCAGTCGGCGAGACCGGCCATGAGCATCGGCAGCAGGGCAGGCGCCACTTCGATCCTGTCCGTTGCGTCGCTCGGCCCGGGCTCCACGCGAGTGCCTTCGAGACCACCGCAAACGTCGTACGTGTGCTGCACGCCGTCGATCTCCATCGTCACGGCGACGTGGAGGTCGGGAGTCGGCTCGCGGCTGGCGAAGGTGGAGAGGGCTGAGCGCATCCACTCGGGCTCGAAGTGGTCTTCCGGGTCGGGCGGGAAGGCGAAGCGGAGGCCCCAACGTGCGATCGCCTCCAGCACCGGACGCAGCCCCATGCCGTGGGGTGTGAGGGTGTACGCCGTGGTGGACGCCGGGGGCGGCTGGTCGCTCTTCTGCACCACGCCGTGCTCCTCGAGCACCTCCAGTCGCTGGGCCAGAACCGACGTGCTGACGCCCGTCAGTCGGTTGCGGAGCGTGCCGAAGCGCTTCGGGCTCAGAAGCAGCTCGCGCACGATGAGCAGGTTCCACCGCTCGCCGAGGATCTCGGCGGCGCGCGCGATCGGACAGGTCTGGCGATAGCGGCGTGGCATCGTTTGCAGGGTACGTGAGTTCGAAAATCGAAGCAAGAGATTTCGAAAACGAATCTTCGCGATTCGTCCCCGCGCGGGCGATGCGTACTTGTCCGAATGGGAGGGCGAGGGGCGCCTCCCTACGCTTGTCTTGGAGCCCCGAAAGGCCCCTTCGACGACAGATCCAGGCACTTCGCCATGACGAGACGTCAAGGAGACAGACCATGACGATGAGCGAGAAGATCCAGAGCTCCCTCGACGCACTCCGTGAGGACGTCCGCGACCTCAAGGATCACGTCCAGGGCTTGATCCGGCGCAAGAAGGACGCACACGACACGCCGAGCGAGGAGGAGACCGGGCTCGCGCAGTGGACGTGGCCCGGGTGGCCGCAGGTCGACGTGCAGGAGACGGACGACCAGTTCACCGTGACGGTCGATCTGCCCGGCCTCACGAAGGACGATGTCGACGTGCACGTGGATCGCAACCGCCTCATGCTGGGTGCGAGCCACGAGACGAGCCGCGAGCAGGACGAGGACGGTTGGGTGCGCCGGGAGCGCATCAGCGGATCGTTCACGAGAACCCTCCGGCTCCCCTGTGAGGTGGACGTCGACAGCTGTGACGCCAACATGAAAAACGGCGTCCTGCGCGTCGAGCTGAAGAAACGGGAAGGGGGGCGCACCTCGCGCCGCGTGAAGGTGGCGTAGGTGCAGCCGCGGAGGGGGCCAGTCTGCGTGCGTCTCGTCCCTGGGGGGTGAGACCTCGGCGCTCTTCGGCTAGGGTCCGGGGGCGGTTCCCGCCCTGAACTGGGACGCCTCCCAGCCATCACCCACGCAGCCGAGGTTTTTCATGCAGCAGCTGGCCCCCTCCCGTGTCCGTCTTGCCGGGCGTCTCGTTCGAGCGTTTGGCCTCTCGATCTGTCTCGCGGCTGCGGCCTCCGCGAGCAACGACTGGACGCAGTTCGGCGGTCCGAACCGCGACTTCTCGAGCCCCGCCACGCGTCTGGCCGACAGCTGGCCGGAAGGTGGACCAAAGGAGCTCTGGCGCAAGCCCCTCGGAGATCACGGTCACAGCACGGTGCTGGCCGAAGAAGACAAGCTCTACATCTTCTTTCGCCGCGGCGAGCAGGACGTTCTGCGCGCGCTCGACGGAGAGACGGGCGAGACCGTGTGGGAGTCGGCGTACGACGCGCCGCTGACCCCGGGCTTCAACACGCAGTTTGGTCCCGGCCCGCACTCCACACCTTCGATCGGCGGCGACCACATCTTCACCGCCAGCTCCACGCTCGTTCTGAAGGCCTGGGACAAGAAGACGGGGCAGGAGGTCTGGAGCCAGGACCTCAAGGAGACCCTCGGCGCGGAGGTGCCGGGCCGCGGCTTCGGCGCCAGCCCGCTGCTCCACGGGGACCTCCTCATCCTTCCGGTCGGTGGCGACGGTCAGGCGATCGTCGCCTTTCGGCAGAAGGACGGCGAGGTCGTCTGGAAGGCACTGGACGGTGCGGCCGGCTACGCGTCGCCGCTCCTCGCGCGCATCGGCGGGCGCGACCACGCCGTGGTCACGGTGGGTCGCGAGCGCGCCGGGCTCGTGCCCGAGACGGGCGAGGTGCTCTGGAGCCTGGAGCTGCCGCAGACCGCTTGGACCCAGATGTCGACGCCGACGGCCTTCGGAAATCGCATCGTCGCTTCACAGGCCTACGAGGACGGAACGCGTCTTCTCGAGGTCGACGAGCAGGGAGGGCAGTTCTCCGCGAGGGAGGTGTTCTACAGCCGCAAGATGAAGGTGATGCACGGCGCGACGGCCCGTATCGGCAACCGCCTCTACGGCTCGAGCGGCGACTTCGGTCCGGCCTTCCTCACGGCGCTCGACCTGGACACCGGCACTTCGCTCTTCAAGCAGCGTGGCTTCGCCAAGGCGAACGTCCTCGCGGTCGGCGAAGATCGCCTGCTGATCCTCGACGAGGACGGCGAGCTCGCGCTCGGCATCCCGAAGGACGACGGAGTGGAGATCCTGGCGTCGGCGGAGATCCTGCAGGCGACCGCGTGGGCCGCACCGACGCTGGTCGGGACCACGCTTTTTGCCGCCAATCGGGATGAGATCGTGGCCTACGACTTGAGTGAGGCCGCCAACGCGTCGGGCACCCGGATCACCGACGCCGGCGAGGCGGCGCTGGCCACGGAGGTGACGGCGGTTCCCCCGCGGAGCGCCAGCATGCGCACCCTCCAGATTCCGGACGTGCAGCTCGATCGCGGCTCGCCCTACTTCCTGATGACCGGGATGGACAGCCAGATCACGTTCACGTCGCGTGCCGCGCTGCAGCGCCTCGTGGCCACGACGGGGAGCGCGGTCGGCTACCTCGTGCGCCCGCACGACCTCGAAGGTGACACCCCGCCGTTCCTCGGCGGCGGCATCCGGATTCCCGTGCACTCCCTCAGCACCTCCGCCGAGCGTGCCGACCAGATGATGCGCGGGCCGCAGTTCCTCGACGCGGCCAACCACCCGGAGATCGGCATCCTCCTGCAGGAGGTGTCGGAGTGGACCAAGAAGGAGGAGGGGGGCAGCGACGTCACCACCTACGAGGCTAAGGTCAGCGGCCATCTCGAGATCCGCGACAAGAAGCTGCCCTTCGAGGTGGACGCCACCTTCACCTACTACGACTTCACGCAGGCGGCCCTCGCAAAGACCTTTGCCGATCTGGCGGTGATGAGCTGGCGCCTCGAGGTGCCGCTCGCCGACATGGGCGTGGAGCTGCCAGCGCAGATGGACGGGCTGTTCGGCGACGTTCTCGAGGTGGATGCGTTCCTGGCGTTCGACAACACGGAGGTGGAGCGCACGCTCGACCAGCGTTACTCGCAGCAGGAGTATCTCCAGCAGAGCCGGTTCACCACGCTCCTCGAAGATCTCGGGCAGACAGGGGCTGCGTACGCGCTCGCTCGCGAGTTCGCCGCGACCATCCAGGACCGGCCGGTGGCACTCGCGACGCTGGCGAACGCCGTGCTCGGCAGTGACACGCACCGCGATCTGGTGTTCGGGCAGCAGCTCGCGGCGCGGGCGGTGGAGCTCACCGAGCGCAGCGACCCGGAGGCTCTGGCGGCTCTGGCTCGCGCACACTTCCTGCAGGGCGAGCGCGAAACGGCGGTCGAGCTCCAGCGCGCGGCGGTGGAGAAGGCGAGTGGCCTGCCGATGCCGCCGCCAGTGAAGGCTGCGCTCGAGCGGACCCTCGCCGAGTACGAGGCCGAGTAGCCCGAGAAAAGAGCGCCCCGCCCGGTGACGTCCGAGCGGGGCGCGATCAGCTGCGCGGGCGGCCTGGGGGATCAGCCGCTGCAGCTGAATGCGTTGATGTCGCGCACGAGCTGGAACGGCGTGCCTTCGGCATTGCCGTAGCTCTGCGTGCTACCGGTCGCCGAATCGGTGACCGTGATGTCCACGCCCACGTCGGTGAGGCCGGCGATGAACACCCAGTAGTTGCCGTTGACTCCGCAGCCGTCGAGCACCTTGACGTCGAGCTCGACGTTGTCGGGGTCGAAGAAAGTGAACTGGCCGGAGTCGGCCGTGCCGGGGGCGGCGCTCGCCGTGCCGCTGTCTCCAGCCGCCGAGAAGGAGGCGTCCACCTGGAAGCGCTCGCCGAGCAGGCAGAGCGACGTCGGGCCCTCGAAGCAGCCGTCGATCTGGGCGCGCACCTCACCGGAGGGGACCGTCGTGCTGTGGATGTTCACGTAGAGACCACCTGCGAGCACCGCGGCCACATCACCCTCGGTCACGTCGAAGGTCTCGCGGATGGGCGACGCCGGATCGGCGAATGGGAAGAGCACGTCGCCGTTCTCGCCGGCGGCACCCGTGTGCACGTGGGCGGCTTGGACGTCGGCGACATCGTGGTCGCACGCCACGGTGAGCTGGCTGGAGTCGGCGTTGAGCGTGGCGCTGCAGGCGGCGGTGGCGTCGGTTGCGACCGGAGGCACCTCCTGGGCGCCGGAGCCGCGGAAGGTGACGCGCGTCTGCGGTGCGCGGGTCACGGTCACCTTGGCCAGGATGTAGCCGGGGGCCGTGAAGTCGCCACCGGGGCGTGCCGTCAGGATGCGCCCGCCGGGAATGAAGCCGGGGTGCAGTGTCACCACGCCGTTCTCGTCGGTGCCGGTGTCCGGTGTCGACTGGCCGAGGGCCGCCGTGCTGCTCTCCAGTTGCCGTTCGGGTCGAACACGCGATGTGCGAGCGGGTTGCCGTTGGCCACGAACGCGTCGTTGGACGGAATCACCATGGAGGCGTAGGAGAAGTAGCGATGCACCGAAGGATCGAGGTCGAAGATGCCGGACGCGGAGTCGCCGCTTGGGATCGGCCCTCCCGGGCCAGCAAGCGTCGCCTGTGCGCCGGTGGGTGCTCCGACGGTGAACTCGTCGGAGAACGGTGCCGTGTTGCCGTCCTCGACCAAGCGCTCGAGGCCGGCAGAGATGGCTGCGCCGCGGTCGTACACGTCGAAGCTACCGTCGTGGAAGCCGACCCAGAGTGGGGTGAGGAAGACGCCGTCGGCCGGGGCGACGGTCTCGATCGTCACCTGGACCTGCTCGGCGCTGGCCGCGCCGGTGAAGAGAGTGGTCGCTGCCAGCGCCAGTGCTGCGCCGAAGGACCGGGTTCGAAGAGCTGTCATGATCGTCTCCAATCGGGAATCTGTGGGATGTGACGCGCGCCCTTTCGGCGTGGTCACGCGTGGTCCGTTGGGCGAGGCGGTCCGGATCCCCGAAAAAGTTCACATGTTTCTCACAACAGCCGCCGAGTGAGCGCAGGAGCACCATGAGACACACGAACACGGCCCTTCTCGCGAGCCTCGTCGCTGCAACGCTGCTCGGTGCGTGCGGAGGCGGAGGGCCGGTCGGAGAGCCAGGAGCCGTGAACCTCGCGAGCTACGAAGTGGTCGATCTCACCTACGCCTACGGCAGCGACACGCTCTACTGGCCCACCGACACGGCCGGCTTTCGTCACGACGAGCTCGCGTACGGGCCCTCCGAGGGGGGCTACTTCTACTCGGCCTACTCGTTCTGCACGGCCGAGCACGGAGGAACCCACCTCGATGCGCCGATCCACTTCGCAGAGGGGGGCGCCACTCTGGACGAGGTCGGCTTCGAGAACCTGCTCCTTCCCGCCGTCGTGGTCGACGTGCGGAGCCAGGCGGAGGCCGACCCCGACTATCGCCTCCAACCGTCCGATGTCGCGGCCTGGGAGGCGGAGCACGGGACGGTCCCTGCAGGGAGTGCCGTTCTGCTGCGCACCGGCTGGAGCCGGCGCTGGCCCGATGCGCTGGGGTACCTCGGAGACGACACCCCCGGAGACGCGTCGAACCTGCACTTCCCGTCGTACGGCGAGGCCGCGGCTCGACTCCTCGTGGAGGAGCGCGGCGTGCGCTTGCTCGGCATCGACACGGCCAGCATCGACTACGGCCCATCGAAGGACTTCATCGTGCACCAGGTCACGGCTGCGGCTGGAGTGCCGGCGCTGGAGAACGCCACCAACCTCGAGAGCCTTCCCGAGGTCGGCGCCTTCCTCATCGCGCTCCCCATGAAGATCCAGGGTGGCTCGGGTGGTCCGGTGCGCGCCGTCGCCCTCGTGCCATGACGTCGAAGCCGAAGTTCTTCAAGACAGGGCAGGCCTTCCGTCGCTGGCTCGATCGCTACCACGCATCGAAGGACGAGCTGCTGGTGGGCTACTACAAGGTCGGCTCGGGCAAGGCGTCGATGACCTGGTCGGAGTCGGTCGACCAGGCGCTCTGCTACGGCTGGATCGACGGCATCCGCAGGCGCATCGACGACGAGAGCTACAGCATCCGATTCACGCCGCGGCGGCAGGGCAGCAAGTGGAGCGACGTCAACCTGAAGAAGGTCGAGCAGCTGACCGCAGACGGTCTGATGATGCCGGCGGGCGTCGCCGCGTTCGAGCGCCGCGTGGTGGGTCGTCGCGCCGGCTACGCCTACGAAGAGAAGCCCGTTCCGATGACGAAGGACGTGGAGAAGGTGGTGCGCAAGAACCGCAAAGCGTGGGAGTTCTTCGAAGCCCAGCCCCCGTCGTATCGCAAGAAGGCGCTCTTCTGGCTGGCGAGCGCCAAGAAGGAAGAGACCCGCGCCCGACGTCTCGCGCAGGCGATCGCGTCGTGGGAAAAGGGGGAGCGCTAGGCCGTCAGCGCTCGCCGCGGCCGCTGGAGGTCCGTCTCTCCGGCTCGTGGCGACGGGGTGACGACGGCCCGGTCGACGCGGCGCGCTCGAGTGCCCCTTCCACTTCGCGGAGGAGCGTGAAGCGGTCGAAGGGCTTGGCCAGCTGCGGCCAGATGCCGACGCGAAGGTCGGGGTCGAACCGGAAGGCGGAGCTCATGGTGATGACGGCCATGTGGGGGTGGAGTCGGTTCACGCGATTGGCGAGCCAGACCCCCGTGTGACCCGGCATCTGGAGGTCGGTGAGGAGCAGGTCGCAGTGCTCGCGCTCGAGCACGCGAAGCGCCCCTTCGGCACACTCGGCGACGTGCGCCTTCAGGCCGTGGTTCTCGAGCATGCGCGCGGTCAGACAGGCGACCAGAAGATCGTCGTCGACCACGAGCACCACGTGTCGGGGGGCAGCCTCCGTCACGGGAGGCGGGAGCTCGGGCATTCAGGAGGATGGACTCCGCGCATCGGGCGAAAGTCACCCCGAACCGGTCCACGGCGGGAGCCGAGGGGGCAACAAAGCGCAAGACACACCGGCCTTGCGTGAAACCAGGTGCAACTAGATATCGTAGTGATATCATATCGATATCTACTGAAAGGAACTCCAACGATGACGAGAGAAACGCCCTACCGACCCATTTCCGGCTGGCTGCCGCTCCTCGTGGTGCTGTGCCTGCTCCTGGGAGGGCCCATCCTCATCGCGGTGAGCGCGGCACGCGAGATCATGGTCCCATTGCTCCCGATCGTGGGTGGCTTCCTGACACTGGTCGGCTTCATCTGCGCCTTCGGCTTCATGGCCATTCCGCCGAACCAGGGTCGCGTTCTGCTCTTGTTCGGCAACTACAAGGGCACGGCCCGCGAGTCGGGCTTCTTCTGGGTGAATCCCTTCTTCACCAAGCAGAAGGTGTCGCTGCGCATCCGCAACTTCGAGACGGGGTCGATCAGCAGCCCCGAGGTCAAGGACTCGGCGGGCAAGGTCGTGCAGCACGCAGGTCGCTCCGCCGGCCGACCGTCCAAGGTGAACGACCGCGACGGCAATCCGATCGAGATCTCCGCGGTGGTCGTGTGGCGTGTCGTGGACACGGCCGAGGCGGTCTTCGAGGTGGACGACTACGAAGACTTCGTGGCGGTGCAGAGCGAAGCCGCCTTGCGCAATCTCGCCAGCCGCCACCCCTACGACAGCGAAGATCACGAGACCTCGCTGCGGGGCAACACCATCGAGGTGTGCGAGCAGCTGAAGTCCGACATTCAGGAGCGGCTGGACAAGGCCGGCGTCGAGGTGATCGAGGCGCGGATCAGCCATCTGGCCTACGCGTCCGAGATCGCGGCAGCCATGCTGCAGCGTCAGCAGGCGCAGGCAGTCGTGGCGGCCCGCACCAAGATCGTCGAAGGCGCTGTCGGCATGGTCGAGATGGCGCTCGATCACCTGGCCAAGGACGACATCGTCCAACTCGACGACGAGCGTCGCGCGGCGATGGTCTCCAACCTCCTCGTGGTTCTCTGCAGTGACCGGCACACCCAGCCAGTCGTCAACACCGGAAGCCTCTACAGCTGACCGACACCGCGGGCCTCGACGAGGCCCGCGCCTTCTTTCTGGATCGTTCCCGTGGCGCGCGGCTCTTTTCTACTTCGCACCGATCCTCAGCTTCTCGATGCGCTCCGTCGGTGGGCGAGCGACGAGCTGCGCAGCGCAAACGGCCAGCTGGAGTTCGTGCTGCGCGACGCCTTGCGCCGAGCCGGCCGCCTACCGGACCCGTCGGCGGCGCCGCGCGCGGAGGAGGACGGGAAAGGCGACCTCTCCTCGGAAGAGCCGCCTCGCGGCGGGTGATCCTACGGGCGATCGCGGCGCGTGGCGGAACCTCCGGCTACCTCGTGCCGTAGGGTAGGGCAACGGTTCACGTCGGGAGAAACGCATGTCGCTCGCCCTCATCACAGTTCTGGGTCTGGTGTTCGCCGTGGTGCTGCTGAGCGCCGTCCTGTCCTGGTTGCGCCAAGGCGGAAAAGGCTGATTCGGCTGGGGTTCGAGGGGCGGATCCGGCGCCCTTTCGGAGCGATCCGAAGCGCGCTCCGCGAGGGTGTCCAGCGCTGAGATCGCGTGCTATCCTTCCGCCTCGCGCGCGACCGTCGCGTGACCTGGGTCCGCCCGCGAGAGGCTCGAAGAGCTCCCCGCAGCGAGGCCCGGCGAAGGTCCGGAGGTGTGGCCGAGCGGTCAAAGGCAACAGACTGTAAATCTGTCGGGCAACGCCCTACGTTGGTTCGAATCCAGCCACCTCCACCACCTTCCCTCACCCCGCCCCGCCGCCGGTGAGCCGCCGCTCGGGCTAGAGCGTGGCGTCGACCATGTTGCGCATCTGGCGCAGTCCGACGCTGGCTGGAGTCATCCGCAGCAGGGCATTGCGCAGGGCACACACCGGGGCGGAGGTCCAGTGCGCCATGCGGCCGAGCTGGAAGGCGCGGGCCACGAGCGGCGCCACCCGTGGGCGCCGCCGTTCCTCGTAGCGTTGCAGTGCACCCGGCAGGTCGTCGGGTGACCTCGCGAGCTCCTCGCTGAGCACGAGGCCGTCTTCCATGGCCATGGCGGCTCCCTGGCCCAGGTTGGGCGTCATCGGGTGTGCTGCGTCGCCGACGAGGACGGTGCGGTCCCTGTGCCAGCGGGGCAGGGAGAGATCGCTCAGATCGTCGTGGTGCAGCGAGCAGCCGCGCCTCGCCGCGGCGAGAACCTCGGCGACCGGACCTCCGATCCCCTGGAAGAGATCCGCAAAGGCGCCGTGGTCCAGGGTGCGGTACTGCGGGTCGTTCTCCGCAGCCTTGATGCAGGCGTAGAAGTACATCCTCTCGCCGGGGAGCGGCACCACTCCGAAGCGTCGCGCACCGGCCCAGATCTCCCAGGATGCGGCCGCCTGGACGGCCGGACTTCCGGGCATGTCCACCACGCCACGCCAGCAGGTCGTGCCGGAGTACCGCGGGGCGTACGTGTCGCCATCGAGAATCAGGTCGCGGACGCGGGAGCTCGCGCCGTCAGCGCCCACGACCAGGTCGATCTCGTGCGTCTCGTTCGCCTGCGGATCGCCGGCCCCTTCCTCCTCGGCGTCGCCGATCGTCGCCCGGACTACGTCTCCCTCGGTCGTGACGCCGTGGAGCGTCTGGCCGAGCAGCACCTCGGTCGACTCGAGCCCCCTGCGGAGGACGTCGTGCAGCTCGGCTCGGTGGATGGCGACCACCTTGCCGGTCCAGCGATCGCGGCCCGCCACCGCGTCTCCGGCCTCGGCGCGCAAGAGAACCTTGCCTCGCGCATCGGCCATGTGCGCACACTCGAGCGGCAGCCCGTGCGCCAGGACGTCCTCCGCCAGGCCGGCCTGATCGAGCACTCGCATGGCGTTGCCCGTGAGGGTGATTCCGGCTCCCAGGGGCTCCCACGATCTCGTCTGCTCGACCAGGAGCACCTGGCACTCCGGCCAGCGTTTCTCCAACAGCGCGGCCAGCGTCAGGCCACCAATCCCGCCTCCCACGATGAGTGCTTTCGTCATGGGCCGAGCATAGGGCACGTCAGGCTTCGGATAGAATGACCGCGGGGGCAGGATCTCCGTCCTCTCGCCTCTTTTCTCTTTGTTGCCATGCCCATGTCGCCCCCCCAAGGCGCGCGTCGGGGTCTCCGTTCCGAGAGACCAAACGACCGCAGCCCCCGATTCTCCTGCCAGGCTGCGCTGGCCTTTGGGCTGTGTCTTGCGTGGGCTCCCGTGGGCGCCATCGAGCCGCCCCAGGCGAGCGCCTCCCCGCCTCTTTTTGCGGACGACTTCGAGAGCGGCGACGACGCGGCCTGGCTGCAGGCTCTCGCGCAGCCGCAGCAGGTGGACGTGGGGATCTCGACCACCAAGACCATCACTCTCACCGGAACCTCACCTCATGGGCCGGCGCTGAGCTTCCGCATCGTGACGGCCCCGGCGACGGGGTCGCTCGGCCCGATCACGGCGACCGGGCCCACCACGGCCACGGTCGACTACACCGCGCCGGCTGCTCTCGGCCCGGACTCGTTTCGATTCGAGGTGGACGACGGCATTCACCCGAACGCGGCGGTGATCGACGTGCAGGTGGTGACGGTGACGGCGCCGGTGGCAACCGACGCCTCGGCGACGACTCCGGAGGACACGGCGGTCGTGGTGGCCCTCGCTGGAACGGACGCGGAGAACGACCCGCTCGTGATCACGCTGGTCAGCGCACCCTCCAACGGCACTCTGAGTGGCCTCACGGCGACCGGGCCGCAGAGCGCGAGCGTGACGTACACCCCCGCTCCCGACTGGTTCGGTGTGGACAGCTTCCAGTTTCGGGTGGACGACGGCAACGGCGGCACGGATCTCGGAACGGCGCAGGTGACCGTGCAGAGCGTCGCTGACGCTCCCACGGCGATCGGCGGCTCGGCGACGACGCCTCGTGGCGCTGCGGTCACCTTGACCTTGACGGCCACGGACGTCGACGACCTGCCGCTGGTCTTCTCCGCGGACACACCGCCCCAGAACGGAGTGCTGTCGGCGTTCACCACGCTCGACGCGACTTCGGCCAAGGTCACGTACACCCCGAACGACACCTTCTCGGGCAACGATGCCTTCGATCTGCGCGTCACCGATCAGTCGGCACTCAGTGACGTGGTGTCGGTGTCGATCACCGTGGAGCCAGCGCCGAACTACACGCACGACGCGAGTGCCCGCGGCGTCTGGTCGCTCGACGAGGACGTTCCGGCAGGGGGAGGAGCGCAGCAGGTGGACACCCGCCTCGACGCGTCTGCGGCCGCGAACCATCTCACCACCGACTTCGACGTCACGCTCAGCATTGCGAGCCCGGTCGAGGGGGTGGGTGCGGCCGACTTTCCGGGCACGACGGGTGCACATCTCGATCGGCACAACCCCAACGGCGCGCTCGCGCCCCCGTTCCTCTCGGCCGACTTCCCCGGAGTGGTGGACAGCAACTACACGCTGGGGACGTGGGTGCTGCTCCGCGCGGCGACGGTACAGAAGATCATCGACATGCGGGTTCTGCGCCTCGAGGTCACGTCCACTCCGGA
Source organism: Candidatus Multivoraceae bacterium (assembly GCA_965223385.1). Lineage (GTDB taxonomy): Bacteria > Acidobacteriota > Thermoanaerobaculia > Multivoradales > Multivoraceae > JBCCLJ01. The sequence continues at coordinate 1,804,003 of CBDCWR010000007.1, forward strand.
GATCCGCATGCTCCACAAGTCGACGGCCGGCAATCACTTCGCCACCCTGTCGGGGGCGCCGACCCTGGGCCAGTGGATGCACGTGGTCGTGCGCTTCGATCGCGGAGCGGACCCCGGCCAGAAGCTCGCGCTCTTCGTGAACGGCCAGGTGGCAGCCTACGGCGCCTCCGATCCGGCCGATCTCGCCACCGACACGGCGCAGTTTTCTCTCGGCTCCGACATCTTCGGCAACGGCGCGCTCGACGGGCTGATGGACGAGTCGTTCGTCTTCAACCGGCCGCTGACGAATCAGGAGATCGAAGAGATCTACCTGTGTCGCGTCGACGGCTCGGCCTGCAGCCCCTGAGCGCCTTCTTCGAGCCCCGAGGAGCTCAGCCTCCGGAGTGCGTGGAGACGTAGATGCCCTGTGCGACGCCGATCAGGAACTGCACGACCAGCACCGAGACTCCGAAGGCCAGGAGCACCCGGACGACGGCCCAGAGACGCTGGCGCTGGAAGAAGGTGACGGCGAACCAGATCAGAACCACCACGTAGGTGATCTGCGTGAAGACGATCTGCGCGAAGAAGCTCATGCCGAGGAAGTGCAGCGAGACCGAGGCCAGATCGATGTAGATCACCTGCGCGAAACAGTAGATCGCAAACACCGTGGCCTCGGCGAGATTGAGCGTCTTCGGAAAGAACAGGCGCACGGCGAACACGAACGGCACGGCCATGATGACGCTGAGCAGCGCCAGCTGGCTCATCACGATCATCGTGAAGTCGGCGTTCACCTCGAAGGCCTCAGGCGTGATGTCCTGCTCCTGGAACTGCGTGCGGAGCATCGCTTCGACGTCGTCGCGTGAGAGCGCGCCGATCTGCTGGTACACGAAATACGAGATCGCAGCGCCGATCAGCAGATAGGCGAACGGGGTCATGTACGGCTGCCTTCGCCCGTTCAGGTAGTCGCGAAGGGCGCGTCCGGGGTTGCGGAGTAGAGAGAGGAAGGTGAACCAGAAGCCCTGCTCGAGCTGGAGCACGCGACGGCTGAAGTCGACGGCGACGTGACGGATGTCGAGTCGCCCTCCACGTGGCGCTGGCCGCAGGCGCTGCAGTAGGCGCCTTGGAGGGGGTGTCGCAGTTGCGGCACACGGCAGCGGAGGTCTTGGGAGCTTCGCTCATACGGGACTCAGGGGACCTCGGGAGCATAGGGGGAAACCGATTGCAGGCGCCAGGCGCTCTGCTCGAGCGCGCGTCGACCGTAGAGGGTATGCTGTTGTGACATGGAACGTGAGGGAGGGCTGTCGTCATGAGCGCAGAGCGGAAGGGTCGGTCTCGGAGTCTGGTTTGGCGGAGCGCAGCGGTTCTCCTTCTGTTCGTCGCCCCGGCGGCGAAGGCGGAGGTGGCCGTACTGGGCGTCTTCGGACTTGGGCAGCGGGAGTGGCCCACGCCACAGTCGTTCGTGATCACCGGGCTGGGGGTGGATGTGACCAGCAACAAGGCGGCGGTCAATGGCCGCGTCACCCTGGTCGTCGACGGAGCGCTCACGGCGGTCTCGGTCCAGGTTCCCGCGGGGTACACAGGCCCGTTGACGGCCACCGGATCGGTGGTCGTGCCCGCGGGGAGTACCTTCGGCTTCCGATCGGCAGCGGACGCGGGGAACTTCGCCACCACAGTCCTCGTGACGACGCAGTCGCACAACGGTTTTGCGTCCCGTCGGCGTCGCAACTCGGGCTGATTCGCCTCCCTCCTGGTTCTCGCAGGCCTGGTCCGCCTCTGGCCCGGTCGTTGAGCTTCGGCTCCAGACGTAGGGCGGGCAGGCCACGCTTCGAAGGCAGTGACCGCGTGCGGGAGCGTCGTCGCGACGCACGACGCGGCGCGGATGGAGTGCGCTGAGGGCACAGCGTTGGTCACGGAGTGTGCAGGGTGCGAGGCCAGACCGACGGACCGGCGCGGTGGATTCACCTCTCGTCGAGGCCGTGACGGCGGTGGCGCGAGACTTGCTCCGCCTGCCAGCATGACCACCGCCAGGCCCTCCGGCCGCTGGGACTCTCCCCTTCGTCTCTCCACCACGCCGTCCTCTCGGCCCTCCTTCACGGGGGTCGGAGACTGGCTCCGTTGGCTGTCGCGCTCCTATGTACCGGCTGTTCGCTCGTCGCCAAGAGCACGCGCCCGGTTCCCGGCGCGCAGCGCAACCTCTACTGCAGTGTCGAGTACCGCCCGGGTGCGGGCGAAGGCCCCGACCTCCTGTTCTTCGCGAGCGCCGTTCCCTACAAGGTCGAAGAGGTCTACATGAGCTTGCCGGACGTCCTCGTGCACCAGGTGTTTGCCCCTGGACGGCATCTCACGCAGGCGGTCGAGGTGCAGGGTGCGACGTGCGACCGGAGTCGATCCGGGGCCGACTGGGGTGCCGGCTTCCGTGTGCCGATGCGCTTCAATCCCGAGAACGGTCTGCGCTGCACCCGGACGGCGGGGGAACGGGTGGCCTTCGTGGCCGAGACCCGCCACGGCAGATGTGAGGTGGAGATTTCACCGGGCGAGATGGAGCCGCGCTGTCACCACTACCTGCGGTACGACGGCACCATGTTCCGGACCGGCCGCCGCGTGCAGTCGATTCTCGGGCGGCCCTGTGCAGTGGGCTCGCGCGGCATCGTCCGGTCTTCTCTCCCGGCGTCGGACGTGCCCGTCCCGCAGACTCCCGTACACTAGGGAGAAGACCAAGATCCAAGATGCTTCGGGCCCGCCGGTCACGAGGCGGTTCTCGACAGAGAGGAGCCACGCCATGAAGTCGCTCTGCCGCTCGCTCGTTCTCGTCGCGCTGTTTGCGCTGCCTTTCGCCATTTCTCCGGCCCTGGGGGAGGAGATTCCACGCACCGCCTCGGGTAAGCCGGACTTCTCCGGCACCTACGACATCAGCACCGTCACACCCTGGGCACGCCCCGAGGCCTACGGCGAGCGGATGTCGCTCACCGACGAAGAGGCTGCCGAGATCGTCGAGAGCCGTAGGAAGCGCGCCGAGGCCCTACAGGCCAACAGCGATCCCGAGAGAGGTGCGCCGCCGGCGGGTGCCAACGTCGGCGCCTACAACGACTTCTGGATGGACTGGGGCACCGGCAACTTCAAGCTCGACGGCAAGTACCGCACCTCGGTGATCATCGACCCACCCAACGGCCGCATGCCGGAGCCGACGCAGGTCGCGATCGACAACTTCCAGAACGGACCGAAGTTCGACTGGGGCCGCAACGACGGTACCGCCTGGTGGATGGAGACCGACGGTCCGAAGCCGTACGACGACCCCGAGTTCAACACTCTCGGCGTGCGCTGCATCTACCAGGACGCGACCACCATCCCGATCCGGTCGTTGCCGTACAACAACGTCTACCGCATCGTGCAGACGGAAACGCACGTGGTGCTGAACGTCGAGTGGATGCACACGGCACGGGTCATCACGCTCCAGGGCGAGCACCCTCCCGAAGAGATTCAGCGTCTGGCGGGTGACTCCATCGGCTGGTTCGAGGGCGACAAGCTCGTGGTGGAGACCTCCAACTTCCGGTCGATGCTGGGCGCTCCACAGAATGGCATGAAGGTGCGCGAGACGTTCTCGCACGAAGGGAACGGCGACCTTCGCTATCACTTCACCGTGGAAGACCCGCGCTATGCCGGGCCGTACACGGGGGAGATGCTCTGGCCCGACACCGAAGCCAAGCAGTACGAGTACGCCTGCCACGAAGGCAACTACGCCATGGGCGGCCAGCTGCGCGGCGCGCGTCTGCTGGAGAAGGAGTGGCAGAAGCAGAAGGGTGGCGCCACCGACGACGACTGAGGCTCACTTCTCGGCCAGCCGTCGCACCTCGATCCGGTCGACGGCCGGGGCCCATGTCGCGCCGCCGTCGCTGGAGACGTCCATCTGGTAGGTGAACCGATCGGGCTCGATGTCTCGGAACATCTCGCGGCCGACCATCTCTCCCTGGCGCGTCATCCACGTGACCGAGTCGTCGGTGAAGTGCACGCCGCCGGCCTCTTCCTGGCCCTGCGGCGTGAGCGCCGAGTCGCGCACGTCGAGCACCTCGGTGATCCACCGTTCGCGCGTCCGGTCGTAGAAGCGGAAGGAGAGGAAGACCCGGTCGAGCTCGCCACGGTCCGTGAGGAGGCGCGCCTCGTCGACGATCGCGTGGCCATCGAGGACGTAGCGGCCCACCCACTCGAGCTCGTACGGCTGCTCGGTGCCGTCTTCCTGGAGCGTCCTGCCGGAACCGCGCCAGCGCCCGACGAGGAAGGCGAAGCGCTCGAGCTCCGGTGGGGCGTCGGGGTTGCGCTGGCCGAAGTCGCGTGTTGGTGCCGTCATGTGCGGCTTCCCGCGTCGAGGGTGCGGACGATCCACGCGTTGATCGACAGGCCAGCCTCTTCTGCGGCCATGGCGACGCGCGCGTGCAGCTCGGACCCGAGGCGGACGTTGAGGGTGCCGGAGGTCGGCCGGCGCGGCTCGACCCCGAGCTCCTCGCACACGGCGAGGTACGTGTCGATGGACTGCTCGAACTCCTTGCGCAGGCTACCCGCGCGCGTCGACTCGAACGTTGCGACAGGGTACGGGCCGCTGTTGGTGACGCGGCCGTGAAAGACGCTGGCCTCGGCGTCGAACTCGACGCGCGCGACGTAGCCCTGGTACTCGATCATGGCTTCATCCCCACGGTCTTGAGAAAGGCGGCCAGGTCCTGGACCGTCGCACGCACCGCCAGGGGCTCGGGGAGCGGGCGGGAGACGATCATCACGTGCTCCTCGCGGCACAGCGCGATCCGCACGTCGCCCTGCTGGCGGACGTCGACGCCGAAGGTGCGCAGCATGTTCAGAACGTCGGCCCACGGGAGGTCCGTGGGCGGCGGCTGCTCGAAGAGTCGTTCCAGTGTGACTCGGGCTTTCATGGTGCCAGCGATGGTACCATAGTGGTACCGAAGTTGGTACTACACTTCGAAGCGTGTGGCGTCGGCGCGCGCTCCGGCAGCGGGTCTGGCCGTGCTCACGCCGAGGCGCTCGACCTGAAAGCGCACCGCGCGGTACCCTGTCGGCCTACCCCGTCACAGGAGATTCACCATGAAGAACCTCGATCGGCGCGCCTTCCTCGGCGCAGCCGCGGCACTGTCTGGCGCCGCGGCCCTGCAGGGCTGCAGGGCACGAGATGCCGCAACGGCGCCGACCAGCGTTCACGGGTGGACCCCTCCCGACGCCGCGGCGCGCCAGGCTCTGGTGGCGGAGGCCCGCTTCGGGCGCAAGACGAAGCGCACCTCGAGCGAGGGTGTTGCGATCTGCACGCATCCTCTCGCCAGCCAGGCCGCGGCGGACATGCTGGCCCTCGGCGGCAACGCATGCGACGCCGTCCTCGCGGCCAGCATCACCCAGGCGGTCGTGGAGCCTCACATGACCACCCTGTCCGGCTGCCTGTCGATGCTGTACTTCGACGCAGAGGCGGGCGAGTACAGCTACGTGAACGGCATGATGGCTGCACCGAGCTCGCACCCGTTCGCCAGGGAGCCCGACTTCACCAAGCTGATGTCGATGACCCGCGATGGAGGGCTCTGCTTCGTGCCGGGGTTCTGGGGCGGCTTCGAAGCCGGGCACGCGCGCCACGGCCGGCTCGATCGCAAGACCGTGATGGCTCCCGCGATGCACTACGCCCGGGACGGCTTCGAGATCCACCCGTTCCTGTGGGGCGAGATGTTCGTCGAGTCTGCGGCCCTCGGCGCCGTCGCGGCCAGCCGCGACGTGTACTTCCAGGACGGCGCGCTCAAGAACGTCGGAGACCTTCTGGTTCAGAGCGCGCTCGCCGACACTCTCGATCGCCTCGGGGAAGAGGGGGGCGACTACTTCTACCGCGGGGAGTTCGGGCGTCGCTTCGCCGAGGCCGTGACGGCCGCTGGCGGCTTCGTTTCGGCCGAGGACATGGCCGCATACGAAGGCATCTGGCAGGAGCCGGCGCGTGGCACCTACCGCAACTACGAGGTCATTGCGTCTCCCGCTCCCGACTTCGGCGGCCAGGCGTTCATCGAGATCATGCAAATGGTCGAGCTGATGGATCTCCAGAGCTCCGGGCCGGCGTTCGAGTCGCCCGAGGCCACCCTCAAGATGATGCAGATCATCGGCACGGTCTACGCCGATGCCGTCGGCGGGCGCTTCAAGGGCGACCTTCCCGCACCGGAGGAAGCGCTCTCGAAGGACTACGCCGCCGAGCGTTTCGCCAAGCTCGAGGGCAGGCCGCGCGGAACCTACGACGCGTTCGCCGACGCGCTCCCACCGGCAGTTCTGTCGCCTCCTCCCGGTTCCAACCACGTCACGGTGGTCGACGGCGCGGGCAACGTGGCCACCGTGCTGCACTCGGTGATGTCGCTGCCGTTCACGACGGGCGTCTGGGTGGACGGAGTGTACGCGTGCGCAAGCGGCGTGCACCTGGGCTCGGGGCCCATCGGCCCGGGTGAGCGTGCGCACGCGCGCATCTGCCCCAACATCTTCGCCAAGGACGGTAGGCCCGTGCTCGCGTCGGGGTCGCCGAGCGTTTCGCTGACCGAGAACATCGTGCAGAACTCCGTGAACGTGCTCGACTTCGGCATCGACATCGAGGAGTCGGTGCACAAGCCGCGCTTCGGCGGCTCGTCCATGAACGACTTCACGGCGCTCATGGTCGAGGCGGACATGGGGGAGGAGACGTTCGAGGTTCTGCGGGCCGCTGGAGCAAACCTGGAGAAGGTCAACCCGTGGAACTGGACGCACGGCTCCTTCGACGGCGTCGTGCTGCACGAGGACGGCACGGCGAGTGCGTGTGGCGACCCGCGGCGCACGGCGCAGGCCAAGGCGGTCGGCTAGCTGCGGCGTCGGTAGAGCCGGCCCCCGGAAGAGATGTGCTCGAAGCGGCCCTGGCTGTCGGGGTTGACGAAGGTCACGAGCGTTCGAGGCACGGAGTCCGGAACCGAGTCGGGCAGCCGGAGCACAAAGGCGTTCTCGCCCACCGGGTCGAGCGGGATACGTGGCGACGGCAGGGTCGACGTGTCGTCGTAGGCCTTGAGCTTGGCCCGAGCACTCAGCGCGAGGTCGTCCCCCTGCTTCGTGAAGGCGAACTCCGCCGCGACGCTCTCGTAGATGCCGGCGTAGCGTTCCGGATCGAAGGCTCTCTCGACGGGGGGATGGCGCACCGACGGGAGTGGCTCGATTCCGGTGGCCTTCTTCGTCCATGCGTTCGTGAGCTCCGCACCGACGGTCATCCCGTGGGACGAGTTGGTGAGCACGGCCATCGCGAAGTCCTTCTCCGGGATCAGCGTCACCCAGGAGAGGATCCCCGGTCCGCCCCCGCCGTGTCCCAGATCGCCTTCCGGGCCGATCATGAAGCCCAGGCCGAAGCTCCGTTGGTCGGCACCGAAGCCCTGCATCGAAGCAGTACGAGTTTGCATGGCGGTGGTGCTCTCTTCAGACAGAAGACGCTCCCCGTTGAGACCAAGGCCGCCATGGAGATGGGCGACCGCGAAGCGGACCAGGTCGCGCGCCGACATCATGGCGGTGCTGCCGGCGGGAGCCAAGCTGAGCGGCAGGAACACGTGGGACGTGCGCTTCTGCGCCCCCGTGAACTGGTTGCGGAAGTGACCCACCGAGGCCCGGTGTAGGAGCGCGTCGGCAGGCTGCACGATCGACTGGGTGAGTCCGAGACGCTCGAAGATGCGCTCCTCCATGAGGAGATACCAGCTTTTGCCCTCGATCTTCTCTGCCAGGTACCCGGCGACCACCATCGCAGCATTGCAGTACGAGCAGTCTTTGCCCGGAGCGTGGATCTGCCCGAGGTCGGCGCAGCGCTCGACCGCCTGCCGAATCGACTCCTGATCCGGGCCGGCATCGGGGATCATCTCGCCGTCGATCCCGCTGGTGTGATTCAGCAGCATGCCCACGGTGATCGCCCGGGTTGCTGCGGCGTCCTGAACCGCGAAGTCCGGCAGGTAGTCGACCACCGGCGCCGCCAGATCGAGCTTGCCTTCGTCGACCAACTGCATCACCAAGCTCACGTTCAGGAGCTTCGTGATGGAACCGATGTGCATCACGGTATCGGCCGTCATTTCCACCCCGGTCTCGAGGTTGACCACGCCGGCGGCGGCCGTCGTCATGAGGCCGGCGTGGAAGATGGCGACGCTGGCGCCCACCACGTCGTGACGCTCGAGCGCCGTCTCGAGCTCGGCTTGCAGGTTTTCCCCCGCGGCTGCGGTCTCCTGGGCTCGGCTGCGACGCGTCGCCAGGGCTCTGCCCGGTGCAGCTGCAACTGCACTGGCCGAGAGCGCGGCGGCGAGGAGGTCACGTCGTGTCGGGCTGGGGGTCATGGTGGTGTCTCCCTCGCGAATCGCGTCTGTATAGCCGGCTCCGAAGGCCTCACGGTAGCCGAGGCTCTGGCCTAGGTGGCCGAGCGCGGCGCCTCGCGCTCGAAGGAGTGCTCGAGCACGATTGCGCCGACCCGATCTTCGGCCTCGACGCGGTGGTGGGCCTCCGCCGCCTGCTCCATAGGCAGGATCGAATCCACGGTCGAGCCGACCTCGCCGGCCTCGATCATTCGTCGTAGGCTGTCGAGCTCCTCGCGCGTCTCTCGGGCGAGCGTCACGCGGGCGGTCTTGTCGGTGAATCGGTTCGCCCAGAGGCAGCGCAGGATGGTGAGGAGCCGGGCGTTGCCGGCGAGGTAGCGGCCGCCCGGGCGCAGCGCCCGCATGCAGCGTGCGAAAGAGCTCGAGGGCACCATGTCGAAGATCACGTCGTAGGGCCCGTGCTCCGTGAAGTCGGACGTCTGGAAGTCGACGAAGTGGTCGGCGCCGAGGCGCCGGACGCCTGCCTCCTTGCGCGCCGCGTCCACGGCGGTGACCTCGGCGCCCATCGACTTCGCGATCTGCACGCCCCACGCACCAATGGCGCCACCGGCGCCGTTGATGGCAACCGCCTCTCCTGGTTGGATCTCGGCCAGGCGCAGGAAGTGCAGGGCGTTGAGGCCGCCGAGGGGAACGGCCGCCGCCTCGGCGAAGCTGAAGTTCCGAGGCTTGGGGCTCATGGTGAGCTTGGCGGGAACGGTGGCGTACTCGCCGTAGCCGCCCATGCGCAGGCCAGCGCACACCATCAGCTCGTCGCCAGGGGCGACGTTCCCGACGCCTTCACCCAGGGCCTCGACCTCTCCTGCGAAGTAGCCGCCGAGAACGCCTCGTCGAGGTCGCAGAACACCCAGCGCGAGGCGCAGCGGCAGCCAGAACCAGAGCACGGAGAAGCGAAACGCGCGCATCTCACAGTCGGACTTCGTCGCCTCCGCAGCACGCACACGCAGCAGAACCTCGCCGGGCCCGGGCGCGGGCCTCGGAAGGTGCTCCTGCCGAAGGACCTCCGGTGGACCGTAGCGTTGGTAGGTGATCGCTCGCATCGACGGACTCCGCCCCAAGCAACGTCGCCCGGGAGCCGAGGTTTCGACCTCGATCACCCGACGGCCCGATCGGGATCGTCACCCTTCGGCGAGCGAGGGCTCGCTGCGCTCTGTGTTGATCCACGCCGCGGCCGCCTGTAACGCGGGCTCCGGCTCGGAGGGAATCCCGGTCGTGTCGCTCATGGGTGCGTGCCAGGCAGTGTAGCGGAGCGGCGCATCCGGATCGCGCTCCGCGACGCCAGGATGCACGGCGCCCGAGGCTCGGCGAGCTCAGCTGCTGCGCGCCGATCGAGTAGGGTCGGCTCCACCCCAGAAGCACGGCAGACGATCCGAAGGAGAGGAGACGAGCATGGGCGTACTCGACGGCAAGGTAGCGATCATCACGGGCGCCGGCAACGGCATCGGACGCGAGCACGCGCTCCTCTTCGCGGACCAGGGCGCGAAGGTCGTCGTGAACGACCCGGGCGGCGACCGCCACGGCTCTGGGAGCGGCGGCGCGGCGCAGGGTGTGGTGGACGAGATCGAGGCGGCCGGCGGAACGGCGGTCGCCGACGTGCACCCGGTCGGGCCCTGGGAGAACGCCACGACCATCGTCGCCGGGGCGGTGGAGAAGTTCGGTCACGTCGACATCGTCGTGAACAACGCGGGGATCCTGCGCGACCGTACGATCCTCAAGACCACCGAGGAAGAGTGGGACTCGGTGCTCCAGGTGCACCTCAAAGGCACCTTCTCCATGATGCAGGCCGCGGCGCTCCAGATGCGCAGCCAGGGCACGGGTGGCCGCATCATCAATACGTCGTCCGGCTCGGGCCTGCTCGGCAACTTCGGCCAAGCCAACTACGGTGCCGCGAAGATGGGCATTCAGGCGCTGACCCGCATCGGCGCGATGGAGCTCAAGCGCATCGGTGTCACGGTGAACGCGATCGCTCCCATCGCGCACACGCGCATGACGGAAGATCTACCGGGCTACCGCGAGCTCGACGAAGACCTCGCCCTCGAGATCAACGGCCCGCAGCACATCGCGCCGATCGTCTGCTACCTGGCGTCGGACGCCGCAGAAGACGTCACCGGCGAGACGTTCGGGGTGGGCGGAACCAAGCTCTTCATCTACAAGATGATGGTGAGCCGCGGCGTGGAGCGGCGCGGGTCCTACGAGCCGTGGAAGCAGGAGGAGCTCACCGCCATGATGGACCGCATCCTCAACTTCTAGGCGTGCTGACGTGTCGGCTCAGATCGAACAGCTCCTCGCAGACCTCGGGGTGGAGCGCACGATCTACTCGCTGGTCATGCCGGAGACGGAGGCGGCTGTCGAGCGGGTCGTGGATGGTGTGGCGACGGAGCGGGCCGGAGAGGGGCGAGAGCGTTTCCTCGCGATGTACCGTGAGGCTTGGACGAGGAAGCAGGACCACGTCCACGAAGAGATGTTCGAGGAGTGGCGGTCCTGGGTGCGCCCGGTCGCCGAGGTCCCTGCGCGGTTCGCGTTCTCCTATCCGACTGCGGGTGCCAGCGAAGGGATCAAAGAGCTCGTGTACTCGTACGGCAATCGCGCCCGGCGCGAGGGGTTCGAGCCCGCTGTGCACGTCTTCGAAGGCGAGTACGAGGGCTTTCGCGCCTACGCCGAAGCGGTCGGGGTGCCCGTCGTGCTCCACGACCGCGGCCGCTGGCGGGAGAGCATCGGCTCGGTCGAGGACCACCACGAGCTCTTTCTGAGCGAGCCCTCCGCCATCGACGGACGGGTCTGGGGGCAGCTGGAGCAGCTGTGTCTGGCCCTGTCGCGGCACGCTCCGAACTGCCGTGTGCACGTCGACCTCACGTACGTCGGTTGCGTCGCGCGCGAGTTCGAGGTGGCGCTCGATGCTCCCAACGTACGGTCGGTGCTGTTCAGCCTGAGCAAGCCGATGGGAATCTACTACCACCGGGCCGGCGGGCTTCTGTCGACGGCCGAGGTGCCGGGCCTCTACGGCAACCGCTGGTTCAAGAACCTCTTCTCCCTGGCGCTGGCCACCGAGCTCATGCGCTCTCACGGTGTACACGAGCTTCCGGCGCGGTACCGCGACGAGGCACAGATTCCCGCGATCGAGCTCGTCCGAGAGCCTCTGGGCCTGGACCTCCGGCCCAGCGACGTGTTCCTCCTCGCGACGGCGCCAAGAACGGAAGAGCCAAGCTCGATCGAGCAGTACCTGACCCGCGCCGCGGGCTCGCACTCTCAGGTGCGCTGTTGCCTGTCGCCGCGCATGAGCCGGATCGTCTCTTCGCGGTCGGCGCAAGGGGGTGAAGCGTGAAAGACGTCGAGCTCCTGATCGGTCGCGACGACGTGCACGACTTCCTGGGTGGGCTCTGGCGGACCGATCTGTTCCAGACCTCCCACGAGCAGGGCGGTTTCGTGTTCGACGTCGTCGAGAGCTACGCCTCGCTTCCCAGGGTCGCCTTCACCATGTCCGACGAGCGCAAGGAGCACGCGCACTTTTCGGCATGGTGGGGCGCCATTCCACACCGGGACTACCGGTCCGACGAGGTTCACGACCTCTACTGGCTTCACGAGATCACACATGCGGCCGAGATGGTCTACCTTCCAGACCTCTCGCACGAAGGCTTCGCGCGCAAGATGTTCGACAACGAGCTCCTGGCGAGCGTGACCTCGGAGATCCGTGCCTACTTCGAGCTGCCGGGGCTGCGGGCGCGATCTTTCGATCACGGCATCTTCGCCGACCGTTTTCTCGAGGACCAGGAGCTCCAGGAGCGGTGGGCCACCGAGCCCCGCCGGGTTCTCGCCGAGCTCACGGCGCGTCGTCGCGACGTGATGTACAGCGACACGCCGGCGGACAAGGTCGAAGGCTGGATTCGGCGCTTTGCGAGCCAGAATCTCGTCTGGGCGGCGATCTGGACTCGGCGTTACGACGAGATCGAGCGGGCCATGGTCGACCTGCGGCGGGCTTCGGTTCGCGACCGGCGAGGTGCGATCGAGCGACATGTCGAGTGGCTCCTGTCCGACGGCGTCGGGCTGGGTGGCGAGATCCCGTTCCCGAGGGAGGCCGAAGCCTTCGCCGCCGTGTACTGGAAGAACAAGGCGGACTACGAAGACGACACCCGGGAGATGTAGCCTGGCGCACAGCCTCGCCTGTCGTTTCGTCAGGCGGGCGCGAAGAACGGTTCGAGGGCGGCGCGCAGCTCGCCGAGCCGGAACGGCTTCTGGAGGAACCCGACCGATTCGCCCAATCTGTCCGGCAGCGCCACGTTCGAGTAGCCGCTGCACAGTACGACGTTCATCTCGGGGTGCGCCGCGAGGATGCGACTCGCCGTTTCGACGCCGTCGAGCTCCGGCATGGTCACGTCCATCAGAACCGTGTCGATGGAGGCGGCCTCCTCGTCGACGAGACGGAGTGCTTCCGACCCCGAGTCCGCGGCGATGACGTCGAGGCCGAGCTGCGAGAGCAGCTGCGTCGCGGTCTCGAGCACCCTCGGCTCGTCGTCCACCACGAGGACGCGCCCGGACAGGAGCTCGTCGCCCTCGGCATGGCCATCAGCTGCGCTCTGGCCTTCGGGTCGAGCGTGAGGCCACACGACCACGAATTCGGTGCCTGTCCCCGGCTGCGAAGACACCTTGATCGCACCGTTGTGCCCGCGCACGATTCCGACGACGACCGCGAGCCCCAGGCCCCGCCCGGTGAACTTGGTGGTGAAGAAGGGATCGAAGGCCCGGTCGATCTCCTCCGCCGACATCCCGCACCCGGAGTCCCTCACACGGAGTGTGACGTAGGGGCCGTCGTGGAGGTTCTCGCTCAGACGGAACTCGGACCGCCAAGAATCGGCGTAGTCCTCGAGCGCGACGGTGACGCGAATCTCTCCGGGCGTGCCGTTCATGGAATCGGAGCTGTTCTTGACGAGATTCAACGCCACCTGCCGCAGCTGGCTCGCGTCTCCTTTGATCCAGCAGTTCGGCTCCGCCGACACGAAGAGATCGGCGTCCTTGTGGATCGAAACGGCGAGGAGCTCGCGCATGGAATCGAGGGCTTCGCCGACGTCGATCGAGTCGAGGTTCCCCGTGCCGCGGCCGGCGTACGTCAGGAGTTGATCGCAGAGATCCGCGGCTTGGCTCGCCGCCTCGTCGATCACCTCCAGCTCCTGCCTGGCCTCTGGGATGCGCAACGAGATGAGATCGAGGGAGCCCAGGATCGACACGAGCAGGTTGTTGAAATCGTGGGCGATTCCGCCGGCGAGCACGCCGAGGCTCTCGAGCCGCTCGGTGGCGAAGATGGCTTCTTCCATCCGCTTGCTGTTGGTGCGATCCATCAGCACCCCGATGATCGCGCCGTCGGAACTGCTCGTTGCCCAAGTTTCCAACCAGATCGTCCGGTTCTGCGAGACCGATCGGAAGAGATGGTGGAGGCCGGGTGAGGCGCCGGAGCAGAAGAGGTCAGCTGCTTCCGTCAGCGCGTCGACGTCGTCGGAGTGGATGGCTTCGTAGCTGCCGGTCTCGAGGATCGTCGCGACCAGGCCCTCGCCTGTCGTGGAGGACGCATCGCTCAGAACGAACGTCTGCAGCCCGACGGCATCGAACGCGAGCCGCTCGAGCTGTTCGTTCTCGGCGATGACGCGCGCCTGCTCCTCCTGCTCGGAGACGTCGGTGATCGTGATCCACTGACTCGTGAGCAGGTCGCCCTCGAAGATGTTCTGCATGTAGACCCGCATCGGCCGCACGGAGTCACCGACGGGAATCTCGACGCGACGCTCCAGGTTCTCGAAATTCCGGTCTTCGACCTCCTGGCCGTAGTGCACGAACCACTCGGGAATCTCGTGGTGGAAGAGGTCCATGAGGTGCTGGCCGAGAACGGCTTCGCGATCCTCGTGGCCGAAGTAGCGGGCGAAAGAGGTGCTGGCTTCGATCACGTGCGCGTCGCGGAGCTGTGCATCGATCACATCCTGCGGGTCGGAGGGATCGATCGGCGTAGCAAACTCGAAACACACCATCGTGTCGCGGGTCTGCGACATCAGGGAGCGCAGCGCAGCGGCAACCTTCCTCTCCTTGCGATAGAGCATGTCTCCCCCGTCTTTCGCGTGCCAGCCGGTTCCCCGCTCCCGACCCCACCTACCGCGCTGGATGGGACCCAATCTATCGGACGTGTTGGGCTCACTCTCGGAGGCGGTCGTCGTTCACTATGGCGAGCGGCTCGATCTCGATGAGGAAGTCGGGGTTGGCGAGCGCGACCACACCGATCCACGTCGACACGGGCGGGTCGTCGCCGGGGAAGAAGTGGAGGAGCGCCTCGCTGACCACCGCGCTGTGCTCGAGCTGCGACGCGACGATGTAGATGCGCAGCGAGACGACGTCGGCGAGCGAGCTCCCGGCCGACCTGAGGCCTGCATCGATGTTCTCGAAGGCGCGCCAGGTCTGTGCCCGCAGGTCGCCGGGGCCCACGATCTGCTGGTTCTCGTCCCAGCCGACCTGGCCCGACATGAAGATCGGGCGTCCGCCGTCGACGGTGGCTACCTGGGAGAAGCCGTAGGCGCGGGAGTCGAAGAGCTGGGGCGGGTGAATCGTCTTCTTGGCGGGCACGTCTGCTGCAGGGATCCTTCGATGGGCGCGAGAGGTCGAAGGGGCTCCGTCGATCCTCGGCACGCTGCCGGTCAGCGCGGCGCGTCGTCGTTTCGTGCGGCGCCTTCCGCCTCGTCGAGCGCCGCTTCCAGTTCGAGAAAGGTCGATTCCGCCGCCGAGAGCAGCTCGAGCATGGCGTCGAGCTCGAACGCGTGGCCGGCCTCGAGGCCCTCCTCCCACGCTTGCGAGCCGTCGAAGAAGGCGTCGGCGGCGTTGTGTCGTAGCGAGGCGTTCTCCAGCTGGCGCACGCGGCGGCCCATCCGTTCGCGCTGCGTCGTGACCGCCCGGATTCGCCCGAGGTAGTCGACCCCGGCGATCTGGACTCCTTCGGCCGACTTGCCCTCCGCGTGGCAGCTCGAGCACTCGGCGTCGAGGCCTCCAGGCCCGAGGCCCACCACCGCCAACGGGCCGTGACACGTGGCGCACGTGGGCGCCCTGCGCTGCCCCTGCTCGAACAGCTGCCAGTGCTCGCTTTCGAGAAGCGAGCCGTAGAGGCGCTTGTGGCACGAGCCACAGGTGGCAGGCAGGTTGCGCCAGTGTGTGGGCGCCTTCTTGCTGAAGCTGTGGCGCACGCCGCGGTGAGCCTGCACCTGCACCAGCGTGCTCGCGTCGCCGCCGTGACAGTCCTGGCAGCCGACCCCGCCGCGCGCGTGGGCCGAGTCTTGCCAGGCCTCGAGGTGGTTGGAGTCTTCGTCCCGCTGCTGCGCGAGGTGGCAGTCGAAGCACTTGTTCTGGGCTTCGAGCGGAGCCTCCCCTCCGAGCCAGATGCCCAGGAGGAGGGGAGCCAGTGCGAAGATGCGTCTCATCGGGGTACGCACCTATCTGAACACATCGAACATCTTCGAGAACTTGACGATGAGCGAGCGGTCGGGGGGCTCCCCCAGTGCGCCGATCCCACGGTTGTCGTTGTACACGACGAACAGGCCGGTGTTCGAGCGCTGAAGCCAGGAGAAACGCACGTTGGTGGAGATGAGTGCGCTGACGTCGTTGTACTGCACGAGCGCCTCCAGGAAGAGCTCGTTGGTGAACGAGTAGGTCGCGCGGAGCCGGCCCAGGCTGGTGCTGAGCTCCTGGCCACGGATCTCGATGTCGTTGAGGCTCCAGCCGACCTCGGAGGTGAAGCGGTCCCCGAGGCGCAGGCCAACGCCCAGCTCCAGCCCGCGCCGCTCCCCACCGAAGAAGCCGCCGCCGCGCAGGGTGGTCTGGAGGCTCAATGCACGCGCGCGGCTCGTGCGAACGCTCAGTCGGCCGTCGAACTCGTCGTAGGTTCCGGCCGGAATCTCGAAGCCGTCGGCCAGGCTGAACGCGTTCTTGACGCCTTCGGTGGTGGGCCCGAGCGACATCCCGATCTCGAAGCCGTTCTGCCACTCGAAGTCGGTGCCGAAGGAGACGAACGTGGTCTCCTCGAAGCCCTCGAAGTCTTCGTAGGTGAGGAAGAAGAGACGCGGGCTGATCTGCAGCAGGCCCCACTTGTCGTCCGGGCGGATGTTGCGCTGCACGAACAGCGACGGGCGCCGGTACGCCGTGCGGCTGAGGAAGCCCACCTCGGGGTTGAAGCCTTCGCCGACCTCGGTGTAGCCCAAGCCACCGCGCCACCTCCGCGAGGAGTAGTTGGCGCTCAGCGAGAACGAGTACTCGTCGCCGTCGATGTCCGGACTTTCGGTGCCGGCCACGTACGCTTGCAGGTCGACGTTGCGGCCAACGCCCCAGCGACCGTCCACCGCGTAGGCGGTGTTCTCGTCGTCGGGGAGGGCAAAAGACCCCGTACCCTCCCGGTGCACGGCAATGACCCCCACGGCCGAGCGGTTGGGCAGCTCTTTCACCGCGCGGGCCACCGTGAAGTTGGTGGCGGCCAGCGGATCACCGCCGGAGTCGGTGGCCTCCTCCGTCTGCATGTTGAGGAAGCCGACGTTGAGTCCGGCTGTCTTGCCCGAAAGGCGCACGCCGCCGAGGATCGGCACCTGAACGCCGCTCTCGATGCCGATGCGCCGGCTGAAGAAGAGTTGCACGGCGCCTGGGCTGCCGACCGAGAAGAGGCCGGCGTTCTCCAGGAAGAAGGGGCGCTTCTCGGGGAAGAAGAGGTTGAAGCGGTTGAGGTTTACCTGCTGTTCGTCGGCCTCGACCTGTGCGAAATCGGTGTTGTAGCTGAAGTCCAGAACGAGGCTCTGCGTCACTCCGTACTTGAGGTCCACCCCGGCATCGACGCTGGAGGTGCTGTTGCCGTCCGTGTCGCGAGCGGAGCCGAGCACGTACGGCGTGACGTTGAGGTTGCGCTGCTTGGGCGGGCTGATGCCTCCCAGGGTTCCCGCCTCGGAGACCCGCGAGATGCGGAAGCGCCGGTCGATGGGGGCCCAGTAGGAGCGCTCGAGCTTGCGTCCGATCGAGCGCTCCACGTTGAAGCCCCAGACCTGCTCGCCGCTCCCCGGGTAGCGCAGCGAGCGGAACGGGATGGCAAATTCCGCACTCCAGCCGAAGTCGCCGACCTCGGCCTCCACCCGCCACGACGTGTTCCAGTCGAGGTTGAATCCGGAGGGGCCGCCGCGGCGGCTGCGCTGGCCGCCCTGTTCCGTGATCTGGGCGTCGTACTCGATCCCGGCGACGTTGGTGCCGAAAAGGAAGCCGTTCTGCTCGTCCTTGAAGGTGTCGAAGATGACGCGCACGCTGTCCGACTCGTTGAGCCGCGAATCGCGGCGCGTGTCGCCGACGATGAGCGCGTCGGGCTCGGAGTCGAAGCAGACCACGGCCACGTACAGGGTCTCGTCGTCGAAGGCGACGCGGATCTCGGTGCGCTCCGACGCCGGCACCCCCTCCAGAGGCTCCACCTGCCAGAGCCCGGTGGCCACCGGGACCGACTCCCAGACCTCATCGTCGAGGACCCGGCCGTCGATGACGGGGGGCTCGGCGAGGCGCGCCGTGTCGAGGTGCGGCCGCTCAATGGGTGGCTGTGCAAGGCCCCACGTCGCGGGTGCCAGGAGGCAGACGAAGAGGGCGACGGGTCGCGAAGGCAAGGAGTCGTGCGGGAGAAACGTCGGCGAGCTCTGTTGCCCGTCGCGCAGGGCCGAATGTAACCCACCACCGGATGTGTTGCAGCGGATGGACCTGCCGAGTGCCCGCCGGGGTGCGACACGGACCGAGCCGTGCCGCTGCCCGGTTCGTCGGCAAAAAGAAGAGGCTCGGCACCGCGGCGGCGGTGCCGAGCCGAGCCCAACGAAGCGATCGCCTCAGGGGCAGGTGCCGAAGGCGCCCGTATCCTGGATGGGAGCGAACGGGTTGCCGAGGGCGTTGCCGTAGGTCTTCACCTCACCGCTCAGGGTGTCGGTGACCGTGATCGTCGCGCCCTGGTTGGTCAGGCCGCCGGCAAAGACCCAGTAGCTGTCGTTGATCGTGCAGGCGTCGAGCACCTTCACCACGATCTCGATGTTGGCCTCGTCGAAGAACCAGAAGTAACCGGTATCGGACGTGATCTCCGCGGGCTGGCCCGTGCCGGAGGCGTCGGACGTCGTCCAGTCGACCCGAACCTCGAACCGGTCCTGGTTCAGGCACAGGACCCCTTCGTCGTCGCACGCCCGGCGAGCCGCGCTGGCGACCGCATGTGTGGTGCCTGGCTGGGGAGCGTCGACCGCGCCCACCTGGGACATGAGGTCGGCCCACACCTCACCGGGACTCCGTGCAGGTGCGATGGCTGCAGGGCGTGCGCCGGTACAGCCGGGAAACGCACTCGTGTCCTGAATCGGCAGGAACGGCGTCTTGAGCGGGTTGAAGTACGTCCGGCTCCTGCCGGTGACCGAGTCGTCGACCACGATCGTCGCTTCCACGTCGGTGAGGCCACCGGCGAAGACCCAGTAGCTGTCGTTGACACCGCAGCCATCGAGCACCTTCACGACGAGCTCTACGTTCTCCTGTGCGAAGAACCAGAAGTAGCCGGTGTCGGACGTGAGGGGCACCGCGTTACCCGTGCCCTGATTGCCAAACTGGTCCCGCCAGTTCACCGTGACGCCAAAACGCGAGCCGAGGGCGCAGAAGACACCTTCGCTGGTGGTGCAGCCGTTGGCAGCGATCGTCGCATCGATGGTGTCGGTGAACAGCTGCGTGTCGCCGCCGTTGCGCACGGTGTAGACCACGGTCGCTTCGTCGTCGTTGCTGAGCGAGGCGTCCGGGTTCTCGGCCACGACGTTCCCACCGACCACCACGACGTCGGTGGACACGGGGGCGGAGAGCACGTCGAAGAAGCGGGCGTCGATGCCGCCGCTGTCGCTCTCCCAGACCACCACCGACTCGCCGCGGTCGTTGCTGCCCACGGAAGGATTGCGCTGGTTCCCCGCGCTGTCTGCAGGCAACACTGCGGCGGGTGCGATGGCAGCGCCGCTAGGGCTGAATCGCTGGCCGAAGACGTCCCGGCCCGAGGCACCCGGTGCGTCCCAGACCAGGAAGGCGCTGCCGCTCGCCGACATCGATACGCTCGGGTTGGCCACGTCGCCCGCAGCCACCTCGAAGGCTGCCGCCACCGCCGTGCCGTCGCTCTCGAAGAACTGCATCTGGAGGCCGGAGCTCGTGGTCCAGGCGGTGACGAAGCTACCGCCTGCCGCGGAGGCAGAGACGACGTCCTGGGCACCAGCCGACGCCTCGCTGAGGTCGAGCACCGGGGTGCTGGGTGTGCCGCCCGAGTCGAGTACGCGGCCGCGCACCTGGCCGGAGTCTTGCCACGTCACGAGGACGTCCCCCGCCTGGCTCACGGAGACGTCCGGCTCGAGCGATTCTCCCGGGTTGCCTTCGGTGATCTGGGTGGCCTCGGTCAGGGGGCTGCCGTCACCGTCGAAGAAGCGGCCGACCACCGAGCTGCCGACGGCCTTGCCGGCCACGGCTCCCTTGGGGAAGGGACCCTGGTGGCTCCAGACGAAGATGACCCGACTGCCCGTGACCCACCCGATGGAGGGCACCGTCTGCGCGCCGCCGGAGGGCGACTGCAGCGGGAAGGGGGAGCCCGGCTTGGCGTTGCCGCTGGCGTCGAAGAGTGCGCCGTACACGACGCTCTGGCCGCCCACGGTCTCGTCCCAGGCAGCGGCCGTGAGAAGAGGAAAGCCGGGTGCCGTGGACACGACGGCATTTTGCGGGAGCTGGCCAGCGGTCGTCACCTGAGTGCCACCGCCGCCCATGGGCGTGGTGAATGGAGTCGCCTGAACGATGGAGGTCGGATCGATCTGGGCGAACCAGGCCAGGTTGGCGGAGCCCGGGTTGACGAGCAGGCCGCTACTCACAGACCAGCGGAAGCTGTCGCTGCGGCCGGCGGCGGGGATGTCGAGCAGCAGGGTGGCGTTCGACCGATTCACCACGAAGGCCTGCTGGCCGGCGATCTGGAGGTGGCTCCCGTTCCAGATCTCACGAGCCGTGACGAGCGTTCCACCCACGAAGAAGACGCTGTAGAAGGTGTCGAAGCCCAGGTTGTTTCCCGTGGCGGGGTTGCCGTCGGTGTCGAGCGAAAAGGTCCAGACGGGGGAGTAGGGGCGTGCGCTCGTCGATTCGGGAGCGTTACCTGGATTTGCTCCGAGCTGGATGGAGACGCCGAGGCGGGTGGCGTCCGAAGCATCGACGCTGCCGCTCAGGATGTCGTAGTAGCCCGCGGCGGACATGCTCAGGCCGTTGCTGAAGCTCGCGTTGACGAACTCGTAGAAGCCGTTGGCGGAGGGCGACATCGGATGAGCGCCCACGACCCACGAAACGGAGTTGACCGACTGGGTGGTGTAGTTCAGGAACCACACGAAGCCGGTGCCGCCGATGGAGCGAAGCTGCGCGAAGTGGCGATCAGAGGCAGCTCCCTCCAAGATCATCGCCTGCACGATGTCCTGGCTGGCGGGGTACGAGACCGGATCGTTGGCGTCGGCGATCGTGCCGCCGGTCCCCTGGATGTGGCCACCGTCGGTGGGATTGGCGAGGAAGTCGAAGCAGGTGGTGCCGCCGCCGAAGGAACAGCCACGCCAGTTTGTCGTGACGGCTGGCAGCAAGGCTGCCGGCACCTCCACGTCGAACTGCGACCCGGCGATGGTCAGCGGGCCTGCAAACGGCAGCTTCACGTAGAACTGTGGTGTGGTCCGGGCGGTCCCCGGGCCGTCGACGAGGCTCCCGCCGAACGACTGGCCCCAGCCAGGACTGGCGACCCCGATGAGAAAGACGAGTGCGAGGGCCGGGCCTCCTGATCTGGCGATGGTTCGGAACTTCATACGGGCTCTCCTCTTGAAGGCTGCGTGGGTCCCCTTGAGTCGCCGTTGCTCCAAAAGCACGAAGCGCCCATGGTGGGGAGGCGTCACTACGAGAGGCGGAAGAACCACGAATGTGGTGCCAACAGCTCGCCTTCAGTGCGGTCGCTCGATGGCGCCAGAGCCAACCGGACCGTGCTGCGGATGTGTGGGAGGGCGCGATACGCTGACTCGGCCGAGCTCGTCCGAGCGGTCGAGCGGGACGCGCAGCCTGTGACGATGCCCACTCTCTCCAACCTCGCCGATCGCGGCACACTGCTCCTCGATGGCGCGACCGGGACGGAGATCTTGCGCCGGGTCGGCGTCGATCCCATCGTCTGGAGCGGAATGGCGGCCCATACCCATCCCGAGGTGGTGCAGGAGATCCACGAGGACTACCTCCGTGCGGGCGCCGATGTGGTCACGGCGAACACGTTCTCGACCGCACGCCACGTGCTCGACGCCGTCGGTGCGGGCGACGATGCGACGGCCCTGACGCGTCGCTCGGTGGAGCTGGCGTTGGCGGCACGCGACCGCACTGCCGGAGGGCGCGACGTCGTGGTGGCGGGCTCCATGTCCAACGTGGTGGCGTGGCACGCCGGCACTCTGAGTGCCGATCCGAAGTATTTCCCCACCCCGGAGCAGGAAGTGGCGAGCTACCGGGAAGTGGCGGAGGCGCTCGTCGAAGCGGGAGCGGAGGTGATCGTGCTCGAGATGATGCTCGACACGGAGCGGGCGAGCCGCGCCATCGCCGCTGCGGCGGAGAGCGGGCTGCCGCTCTGGATCGGCATGAGCGCTTCCGTGGTCGACGGGCGGGTCGTCGCGTGGAGTCAGGTGCACGAGGAGCCCGCGGACCGCCTGGCGGACGACACGGTGGAGCGCACCGAGCTCGCCTTTGGTGACCTCGCCCAGCATCTGCTCGCCACGCGTCCCCAGGCGGCCGGTGTCATGCACACGTCGGTGGAGAACACAGGCCCTGCGCTCGAGGAGCTGCGCGCTTGCTGGGACGGCCCACTGATGGCCTACCCGGAGGCCACGGCGTGGCACCACGTGCCGCCGGAGCAGTTTGCGCAGCGCTGCCGTGCCTGGGCCGAGGAAGGCGTGCAGATCGTGGGCGGCTGCTGCGGCACGACGCCCGAGACCACTGCTGCCATCGCGCGTGCCCTCGGGCGAAGCACGCTCGGGTGAGGCGCGCTGCGGGTTCGGTAGGCTGGCCCGGCATCACCCGAACCGAGCCGAGGAGCGAAACCCATGCCGAGACGCGTGACAAACGATGGGCGGGAGAGGAGCCCCCGCTTCGAGCCTGGCTTGAGCCGGCGGGAGGTCGTTGCGGCGGCAGCGGTCGCCGCGGCCTATGGTCTGCGCGTGCCCGCTGTCGGGCAGACCTCGGAGCGTCGTGCCCTCCTCGGGTTCGTCGGCGACCTCCTCTCCGACCGAGACGAGCCGATGGAAGCCTACGAGCCCGTGCGCGAGCTGCTCGCGGCGCCTGATCTCCTGTTCGGAAACCTGGAAGGCCCGTACACCGACCATCCGCAGCCGATCCCCAGCGCTCCGGCAGCGGTCGTTGCCGAGGCCCACAACCTCGACGTGTTCGCGCCGGTCGGCTTCGACGTACTGTCGCTCGCCAACAACCACATCCTCGACGCCGGTCACGAGGCCATGCTCGAAACGAAGCGCAGGCTCAACGAGCAGGGGGTGGCTACCTGCGGGGCGGGTGCCTCCCTCAGCGAGGCCCGGTCCCCGGCCGTTCTGGAGACCAACGGCACGAGGGTCGCCTATCTCGCCTATGCCTCCGTGTTTCCGAAAGGCTTCGAGGCGTTCGGGAGCGAACCGGGCCTCGCCCCGCTGCGCGCCCACAACTTCTACCGCGATCAGATCGACGACTACTACACGCCGGGGGGCGACCCGAGGGTGTCCACGGTGCCGGACGAGCAGGATCACGCGAACCTGCGGGCGGACATCGAAAGTGCCGCGGAGCGCGCCGACCTCGTCGTGACGAGCTTTCACTGGGGAGACCACTTCAAGGCCTTCCACCTAAGCGACCACGAGCCGCGAACCGCGCGCTTCTGCATCGACCACGGTGCGGACATCGTCGTTGGCCACCATCAGCACGTCCTCCGGGGGCTGGAGTGGTACGAAGGCAAGCCGATCTTCTACGGCCTCGGGCACTGGGTCTTCGACATCCGTCTCGACAAGTGGCCGCAGGACATGGTGGCGCAGCTGCCCGTGCTCGACGACACCTCCGACTACTACGGCGTCGCCCCGCGCAAGGGCTGGCCGCTGATGCCCCTGCACCGCGACGCGCGGATGACCGCGTTCGGGTTTGTCGAGATCGAAGGTGGCGAGACCACGGGGCTCGGGTTTGTTCCGTGCCGCCTCACGCCCGATGGCGCCGTGCACGTGGCCGACCCGGAGTCGGAAGAGGGCCGCGAGGTGGTCGACTACGTGAGGAAAGGCTGCGAGACGCAGAACCTCAACGCGCGCATCGAGACCGACGGCTACGTCGAGCTGGGCGGCGCGCGGGGCGTTCGGGTACTCCCGCTGCGCTGACGTCGACCGCGCGGCGCTAGGGACTTCCGAGCCTGCTCTCGAACCGATCGTTCGACGCCAGCTGGCTCGCCATGCCACCCTCGCGCAGCCAGCGGGTGGCCGCCTCCCGGACGGCATCGTCGCGCGACAGCAGGCTGTCCCAGAAGGCCACCGCGGCCATCTTGATCAGCCGCTTGTGTCGCGGGTCGTTCTCCGCTGCGGCCGCCTCGCGCGCCGGAATCGCGCGCCCGGAGAAGGTCATGTGGATGCCGTCGCCGAGCACGAGCAGATACTGGTCCACGCCGGAGATGATCTCGAAGGGCCGCGTACGATCCTCCGGCGTGAGGTCGCCCATCGGAGAGCCGTCGCCCGTGCCCGTCAGATGGAACAGCGGCATCTTCATCGCGGCGAAGGCCACCTCTGCGGAGCCCCGCCGCGGCGGCGACGGGCTCATGGCGAAGCCGCCGAGGAAGGCGTCGACGGAAAAGGTCTGGCTCTCGTTCGGGAAGGTCTGGCCCGCAGCCGCCTGCGTCGTGAGGGCACCAAACGAGTGCCCCGACATTCCGATGCGCTCCGGATCGAGGCGGCCGGCGAGACCACCGCCTTCGTTGAGCGCGCGAATCTGCGCCACGGCGAACGGGATGTCGCCGAAGCGCGCCCGCGACACCTCGGGACCACGCATGCGCTGCAGCATGCCCTGCACTCCGTGCTCGCGTAGAACTGCAGTGTCGCTGCCGGCGTGCTGTACGTGAAAGCAGGCGAAGCCGTGGCTGGCGAGGTGCCTCCCCAGGTACTCGGCACCGCGCCGCGACCCGCCGGCTCCGTGTGACCAGACCACCACCGGGAAGGGCCCGTCGCCGCTCGGAAGGTAGAGGCGGTAGGGGACCTCGCGACCGTCTCGGCTGGCGTCGACCCAGGAGCCGTCGACGACGGTCACGTCGTGCGTGCCGGGCTCGGCCTTGTAGGGCTGGGCCTGCGACGGGGCGAGGGGGAGGAGGAGGCCGCCGGCGACGAGCGCGGCGAGCGCCACGGTCACGCTCTGGGTCATGCGGTCGCCTTTCTTCGTGTGCGTGGACATGTCGAGGCGATTGTCCCACGGCGGAGGGGCCATGGCAGCCAGAGGTGCCGGTCGGTCGCAGGAGACCTGTTGTGAGAACCTGGGCCCTCCCCTTCGGCACCTGCAATGTGCAGATTCCACCGCGCCTTCGGCCTGTCGCCGGAAGAAGGTGGAGTCCCTCGGCCTGACCGGAGCTCCACGATGACGCCGCGACGCACCCTCGTTTCTGCACTGCTCGCGGTACAGCTGGGCATGGTCCCGGCCGCAGCTCAACGGGTGACCGTGTACCGAGGCGCAACCCTGATCGACGGCACTGGAGGGCCGGCGGTCTCCGACGCGGTGATGGTCGTGGAAGAGAAGCGCATCGTGTCCGTGGGGCCCTCGGGCGAGGTGGCGACGCCAGTGGGTGCGGACGAGGTGGATCTCTCCGGCGCGTACCTGGTCCCCGGCTTCATCGATACGCACGTGCACTTCATGGAGTCGGGTCGCCTGCAGGACCTGCGCTACTACCGGATGGAGATTCCGGGAGTGGAGGTGTCGAAAGAGGCCGAAGAGCAGTGGTTTCGCGAGCGTCTGCCCGTCACCCTCGCGCGCACCCTCTGCGCCGGGGTGACGGCCGCCGTCTCCCTCGGTGGGCCCAAGAGTCTCGAGTACGGCGCCCGCCGCTTGAGTGATGAGCAGGAGATCGCTCCGCGAGCGGCCGTTGCGGGTGGACCGCTCGCAGAGGGGGATCCGGAGGCGCTTTTCCCCGACTTCGGCGGCGAGATGTGCACCTTCCAGGCGACGACGCCGGCGCAGGTCCGCGAGCGCGTCGCGGAGTTTGCGGAGGACGGTGCCGATCTCATCAAGCTCGGCTACCTCGGCGCTCTCCCCGGTGGCCTCGAGACCGACGCGTTTGCCCACATCCCGTTCGATCGCGTGGTCGATCGGGAGCTCGTGGCGCGCTTCCGCGAAAGTGAGATCCTCATCACAGGCACCATCACCGTCTTCGAGCCGATGGCCGAAGTGCTCGATGGCAGCCGGGAGCTCCTGCCGATCGAAGCAACCTGTGGTGACCCGGAGATCATCGCCACGTGGGAGATCGAGCCGGAGAACGTGCCACCCATGGCGAAGATGATGGCGGCGGCGTTTGGCCTGCAGGCGGAGACCCTGGCGAAGAACGTCCGCCTTCTGCACGAGGCAGGAGTCGAGATGGCGGTCGGCTCCGACGCCGCCCACGTGGGCCAGCTCCACGGCGCGTCGTTTCACTACGAGCTCCTGACGCTCCAGGAGGCGGGAATCCCTGCGGCAGACCTCGTCGTCGCCGCGACCCGCAACGGCGCCCGGCTCCTCGGACGCGAGGACGATCTCGGCACGCTCGAGTCCGGCAAGCTCGCCGACTTCGTCGTTCTCAGGGCCGACCCGACGATCGACATCCGCAACGCGCAGCAGATCGTCGGTGTGGCGCGCGGCGGGCGCTACTTCAGCCAAGACGAGATTCTCGCCTTCGGCGACGTCGACTGAGCCGATGACGCACATCACCAACTTCACCGTCCACGACGTCCGGTTCCCGACCTCGGAGCTGCTCGACGGGTCCGACGCCATGAACCCGGACCCGGACTATTCAGCTGCGTACGTCGAGCTGCGCACCGACGACCCCGCGCTGCGGGGCCAGGGCATGACCTTCACGATCGGCCGGGGGAACGAGCTGTGCTGCGCCGCGATCGAGTCGCTTGCGTCACTCGTCGTGGGGCTGGAGCTCGACGAGCTCAGGGGCGATCTCGGCGCCATCGCCACCCGGCTCACCGGCGACAGCCAGCTGCGCTGGCTCGGGCCGGAGAAGGGGGTCGTCCACCTCGCGACAGCGGCAGTCGTCAACGCGCAGTGGGACCTCTTGGCCCGCCGCGCGGGCCAGCCGCTCTGGCGATTTCTCTCCGAGCTGCCGCCCGCCGAGCTCGTCTCGGCGGTGGACTTCCGCCACATCAGCGACGCGCTCGCACCCGACGCCGCGCTCCGGATCCTCGAGCAGGCCGAGTCGGGACGGTCCGAGCGCACGGCCACGCTGCTGGCCGACGGGTACCCGGCCTACTCGACTTCGGCCGGCTGGCTCGGGTATCCCGACGACAAGATCCGGAGCCTCTGCCGCGCCGCGGTCGCAGAGGGTTGGACCGCCCTCAAGTTCAAGGTCGGGAAAGATCTCGAAGACGACCGGCGGCGGCTGGCGATCGTCCGCTCCGAGCTGGGGCCACAGTTCCGGATCATGGTCGACGCCAACCAGGTGTGGGACGTCTCCGAGGCCATCGACTGGGTGAACGCCCTCGCCGAGTTCGACCTCTGGTGGATCGAGGAGCCGACCAGCCCCGACGACGTGCTCGGTCACGCTCGGATCCGGGCCGAAGTCGGGCCGCGGGTCGTGACCGGGGAGCACGCCCACAACCGGGTGATGTTCAAGCAGTTCCTGCAGGCGGACGCCATCGACGCCGTGCAGCTCGACGCCTGCCGGCTCGGCGGGGTGAACGAGGTTCTCGCGGTGATCCTGCTGTCCGCGGCGTTCGACGTGCCGATCTGCCCGCACGCGGGTGGCATCGGGCTGTGCCAGCACGTCCAGCACTACTCGATGTTCGACTACGTCGCGGTCACGGGAGAGCTGGACGAGCGGATGACCGAGTACGCCGGCCACCTCCACGACCAGCTCGTCCAACCGCTCGACGTGCACGACGGGCGCTACTGGGCGCCGCGCGGTCCGGGCTTCGGCGTGGAGCTGAAGGGTGACGCGATCGCCACCTACGAGTTCCCGAACGGCACCTATTGGAGCAGCCGGTGACCCTGCGCCTGGCCCTGGTCGGGGGACCGATGTACGACGCGCTGTACTCGGTCTTCGACGACGAGGACGTCGAGATCGTCGTCCGCGCCGATCACCCGACCCTCAACCGAGAGATCGCGCGGCGGCTGGCGGTAGGGGAGCGCCTCGACCTCATCTCCACTCACGGCAAGTACACGCCGTCGCAGCGTCAGTGGCTGCACGCTCTCGACGATCTCGTACCGCAGACCGTGCTGGACGATCTGGCGCCACCCGCCGTGGCTCTCTGCCGCTTCCATGGGGAGCTGCTGTGTGCGCCCCGCAACATCGACGTGCGTGTGCTCTGGTGGCGTACCGATCAACTCGAGGGGCCGCCGATGACCTGGGACGACGTGATCGCAGCGCCGGCGCCTTTCGGGTTCACCGGGCGCGAGTCGGGGCTTTTTGGCCTGTTCTTCGAGGTGATCACGGCCGCCGGCGGAGCGCCGTTCGCTCTGGACGGCACGCCGACGCTCGAAGGTGCCGACGCCGTTGCGGCGATCGAGCGCATCGTGGCCATGGCGTCGGCGGCGCCTCCCGAAATGGCGCACTGGCACTACGACGAGGTCGACGAGGCGCTGGTCGATGGCCGCGTCGCCATGGCCGCGGCCTGGCCGGGCGGGACCGGGCGGATCCGTGAAAGCGACCTTGGGCCACGGCTCCGACCGGCGATGTATCCGGGAGGTCGCTCCTACTCGGGGTGCCACGGGTGGGCGATTCCGCAAACCTGCGCGGACCTCGACGCGGCCACTGCGCTCCTGTTGCGATTGGTGGGCGCCGAAGCGGGTGGCCTCGACGCGACGGCAGGGACCATACCCGCCAACGTGCGCGCGTTGGCGGGCTACGTGCCGACGGACGACGTCGACGCCGAGCGACTCGCCATCACGAGGCGCACCATCGATGGCGCCATGCTCACCTACCCACCCCTCGCTCGCTTCCCCGAGGTCGAAGACGCCGCCTGGGAGGCGATCCACGACGCCATCCTCGGCGAGATCACCCCGAAAGACGCCGCCGTGCGGATGCAGGCCGCCGCCGAAGCTGCGCTAGGGTCCGGGGCATGAGCAGCGGACGACTCGAGGGGAAGCTCGCCGTCGTGACCGGGGGCATGTCCGGAATCGGCGCGGCGACCGTCGCGCGGTTCCGCGACGAGGGCGCCACGTGCGTCGTCGTCGACCTCACCGAGGGTGCCGACCACGTCTGCGACGTCACCGACGAAGCCGCTGTCGACACCACGTTCGCCGCGATTGCTGCCGAGCACG
Organism: Candidatus Multivoraceae bacterium; assembly: GCA_965223385.1. Classification (GTDB taxonomy): domain Bacteria; phylum Acidobacteriota; class Thermoanaerobaculia; order Multivoradales; family Multivoraceae; genus JBCCLJ01. The sequence goes on from CBDCWR010000007.1 coordinate 1,832,883, forward strand.
GGCGGATCGACGTGCTCGTCACGAGCGCCGGCATCGCGCACATCGGAACGATCGAGACCACGAGCGTCGAAGACTTCGACCGGGTCTACGACGTGAACGTCAAAGGCATGTTCCTGTCGATCCGGGCGGCGATCCGGCACATGGAGGCCGGCGGCGCGATCTGCAATCTGGCCTCGATCGCCTCTGTGATCGGCATTCCCGATCGCCTGGCCTACAGCGCGAGCAAAGGCGCCGTGCTGGCGATGACCTACTCGATCGCCACCGACCTGATCGATCGGGGCATCCGCTGCAACAGCATCTCCCCCGCGCGGGTGCACACGCCTTTTGTCGACCGCTTCCTCGCCGACAACTACCCCGGCCAGGAGTCGGAGATGTTCGACCGGCTGGCGGCGACGCAGCCGATCGGTCGCATGGCACGCCCGGACGAGGTTGCGGCGTTGGCCGTCTACCTGTGCTCGGACGAGGCGTCTTTCCTCACCGGCTCGAACCACATGATCGACGGCGGCTTCACCGGCGTCAAGAGATGACGCTCACCTTCGGCCGGGGCCGCACCGGCGCGGCTGCCGAGCTGGTGGTCTCCATCACCGCGACAGGGCCGCGGTCAGACGCACCAAGGCACCCGGGTTGTTGAGCAGCAGGTAGATCGCTCCGTCGGGCCCGGTCTTGATGTCGCGGATGCGACCGTGACCCTGGAAGAGGAGCTCCTGGTGCGTCACCTCCCCGTCTTCGATCTCCAGGCGTCGGAGCTCCTCGAACGCGAGCGAGCCCACCAGGAGATCGCCGCGCCACGCCTCGAAGCTCGGACTTTTGACGAACTCGATCGGGCCCACCGCGGGAGACGGCGTCCAGTGGGTGACGGGAGGCTCGATGCCTTCCGCGTGCGTCTGGTCGCTGATGGTCGAGCCGCCGTAGTGGACCCCGAAGGTGACCACCGGCCAGCCGTAGTTGTGCCCCTTGCGGAGCACATTGAGCTCGTCGCCGCCGCGGGGGCCGTGCTCGCTCGCCCAGATCTCTCCCGTCACAGGATGCTGGGCCATCCCCTGCACGTTGCGGTTGCCTAGAGTGAAGGTGGCGCCTAGCGCTCCCTCGACGCCGACGAAGGGGTTGTCGTCGGGAATGGAGCCGTCCGGGTGAATCCGGAACACCTTCCCCGACGGCATGCCCGGGTCCTGTGATCTCTCGGGTGCGCTCATGTCGCCGATGGAGAAGTAGAGATCCCCCTCACGATCGAAGAGGAGTCGCCCGCCCCAGTGTTTGCTGTCGGGCAGGTGGTGCTCCGGACCCAGGCGGAAGAGGTACTCGGTGTCCCGCCACTCATGGCCTACGACCCGGCCGCGAAGGATCTGCGTCAGGCCCCGGGCATAGCGGTCGCTCGGGTCTTCCGAGTGGCTGATCGCCAGGTACACCCAGCCGTTGTCGGCGTACGCCGGGTCGAGCGCGACGTCCATCAAGCCGCCGGTCGACGTGGCGAGGTCGACGGGCGGCAGACCCGTGATCTTGCGCGAGTCGACCTTCCCGTCCCGGAGCCAGAGCAGGTGCCCCGCGCTCTCCGAGATCAACCCCGCGTCCGGACCGATGAGCTCGATGGCCCAGGGGTTCTGCAGCTCCTCCGTCGCGAGGGTCTCGACCTTCAGGGTGTAGTGCTCGGTCGTGACGGTGGGCGGTAGCGGCTGCGCGATCCAGATCTCGCCCGACTGGCGGCTGTAGATGAAGCGGACGAGGGCGGACATCTCTTCGTCGGTGAGCTCGCCGAGATAGCCCGGCATGTCGGTGCCGGGAATGCCGTGCCGGATGTTGCTCTCCATGGAGAAGCCGTCCCGCCCATAGCGCCAGTGCGACTTGACGAGTGGCTCCGCGAGACCGCCCTGCAGCCCCTGACCGTGGCAGCCACCGCAGTGTTGCCGGTAGAGGGCAGGGGCATCGGGCTCGGCGGCGGCGAGCGAGCCCGCTCCGAGCCCGAGTGCGAGAAGACAGAGAGCCAGAAAGCCCGTCTCCATCGTTGCCTTCGGCGCTGGGCCGCTGGCTGGTGGCACAGTGGAGCTACCGCTCATGAACGACCTCCCCTGCATACACCGTCAACTCCACCGTCGTCTCGCTCACATCCTCGATCGGCACCTCGAAGACGTTGCGGTCGAGCACGATCAGGTCGGCCGATTTGCCCACCTCGATGGACCCCGCCTGCGTTTCAAGGCCCAGGAGGCGAGCGCCGGCCAGGGTGTAGAGCTCGATCGCCTCTTCGAGGCTCACCGCCTGCTCCGGCGCCAGCGTTCCTGGCGCGCTGCCGCTCGGGTCGGCCCGTGTGACCAGGGCCTCCAGGCCGGGCCAGGGATTCATGTCGGGAATGACGGCCGGCCAGTCGGAGCCCACGATGACGTGGGCGCCGGCGTCGAGGAGCTCGCGCACCGGCCACGAGCGGTCGGCCCGGCTTCCCACCGCGGCACGGATCGAGTCGGAGATGAGCGACGGATACCAGATGGCCGGCGACATGTCGGCCACGGCACCGAGCGCGGCAAACCGAGGAACGTCGTTCGGTGACACGAAGCCTGCGTGCGCGAGCTGGTGCAGGAGCCCCGAGTCGCCGTTCTGCTCGCGCGCATGCTCGATCGCGTCGAGCGCCACGCGCACGGCCCGATCGCCGGCGGTGTGGACGTTCACCGTCACGCCCAACGCGTCGAGCTGCTGCAGCCACCTGTTCAGCGCCTCCGGCGGCACGAGCACTTTGCCGTTGTGGCGCGGGCCTCCTGGCACCTCCGGCTCGTAGTCGTCGAGCATCGCCGCCGTCCGTGCCACCGACGGCACGCCGTCGAGGAAAATCTTGACGTGGTCGGTGTCGAGATTCGGGGCGCGGTTCTCGTCGCGCAGCCGGGCCAGCGCGTCTCCGTCGAGGTCGAGGGTGCCGCGGACGAGCGGGATCGCGATCGACGCCGCCATGTGCACCGTGAGTGCACCCTCGTCGGCCAGAGCCTTGTAGGCGGCGACCCCGGTCTCCGCGTCGCCGGCCTCCTTGATTCCGACGATGCCGAAGCGGTTGGCGGTGCGGATCGACTCGTGGGCCGCGCGCCGCACCTGCTCCGGCGTCGTCGAAGGCATCGCGCGCAGCACGGGGCCCATCGCAGCCTCGAGCAGCAGCCCGTTGGGCTCTCCCGTCCCCTCGTCGAGCACGACCTCACCACCTTCGATCTCCGTGTCCGAGTTGATGCCCGCGAGCTCGAGCGCGCGGCTGTTCACCCAGCGGTTGTGCCCGGTGTCGTCGGCCAGGCTGATCGCGGCGTCGCCGGAGAAGGCGTCCAACCACTCCCTCGGCGAGGTGATGTCGTGCAGGTCGAAGAAGCTGCTCGTCCAGCGGCCGCCCTCGATCCATCCAGCAGGCTCGGACTCGACGCAGCCGGAGAGGGTCGCCTCGATCTCTGCAGGAGTCGCAGTGGGCGGGAAGAGGCACTGCATCAGGATCTCCGTGCCGCCCAGGACCGGGTGGACGTGCGCGTCGTAGATGCCCGGCATCGCCATCCGCCCGGCGAGATCGCGGACCTCCGTCTCCGGGCCACGGTAGTGGAGCACCTCGGCGTCCGTGCCGACGGCAACAAACCGGCCGCCTGCGATCGCCACGGCTTCTGCCCAAGGCTGGCCAGGGTCGAGCGTGTAGATGCGTCCACCCGTGAGGATCAGGTCGGCCTGGTCGCTCTCTGCGCTGCAGCCGATCGACAGGGACAGGGCGAGGAGGGACGCGATCGCCTTCGCTTCCCACTGGGCCGTGCAGTTGCTCCTCATCGTCTCGAGTCAGCCTCGAGACGCCCTGGGGATGACAACCGTCTGGATCGGTGACCGCGGCCACTGCACAGGAGAGACGACGAGCTGGCCGTCCTGGAGCACGGCGTCGGCGTCTCCACCGCCCAACAGAGACGGGGCTCCGTGTCCTGTGCCCGCGGGGAGGGCGATCTCCACGCTCTGCTCGGCCGGTGTGCCGATCAGGTGCACGATGAGCTCGTCGTCGTTCTCCACGGCGCCCACCTGGACGCCACCCACCTCGCGCGTCGCCAGTGCCACTGCGCGCGTGTCCTGGACGTAGCGCCCGTTGGCCTGCAGCCACTCGCCCACTTGGAGCAGACGCTCCACCTGGGGTGGATCGAGCTGCGCATCGCCGCGCGGGCCGGTGTTCAGCAGCACGTTGCCGCCGTAGGCCGCCGACCCAGCCAGCATGGCCACGATCTCTCCGCCGTCGAGCAGATCACCCTCGGTCTCGTTGCGGTTGTAGCCGAAGGAGCGCCCCAGGCCGCGCGTCGCCTCCCAGTCGAACGGCAGGAGCTGGCTGATCTTGCCGTACTCCGGCGTGCGCACGTCCCACACCGGAGGCTCGGGGGGGATGAGACCCTCGACGCCTTCCGGCCGCGCGCTCGCCTCGGGGCTCGGCGGGCCGTCTGGAGTCATCCAGCGGTCGTTCGTGAGGCCTTCGGGAACCGCGTTGTAGTAGCTCGCGATCACGCGGAAGGCGTCGGCGTCGCTCGAGTAGCCGATGTCGTTCCACAGGTAGTCCGGGCGGTAGCGGCGGATCAGCTCGTCGTAGTGGGCATTGGCGTAGGCGGGGTATCCGTCCGCCTCTCCCGGGATGTTGACGAAGAGATCCTGCAGGCTCGCGATTCGCTGGTGCTTGAACGTCCAGTCGATGCCGCCCGAGTAGTACACCCCGAACCGGAGGCCCTGTGCCCGCACCGCCTCCGCAAGCTCGCCGACGACGTCGCGGGTGGTCCCCCAGTTCGGCTTGTGGGGGTTGGGGGTTGCGCTCGGCCAAAGGAGGAACCCGTCGTGGTGCTTGGTGACGAGCACGACGTAGCGGGCGCCCGACTTCTTGAAGACACGGGCCCATTCGTCGGGATTCCACCCGACCAGCGACTCGTTGAAGGCGGCGCCGAAGTCGTCGTAGGAGGCGCCTTCCCCGTAGCTGCTGCGGTGGAACTCGGCGGTCGGACTGTCCTCGAACTGCATCGTGTTCAGGTACCACTCCGCGTACGGATTGAGCCGGAAGCCGTCCATCGGGCTCCCGACCTCGCCCGCGTCGCTTCCCGGCGCGAAGGCCGGGACGGAGTAGGGCCCCCAGTGGATGAACACGCCGAACTTGGCGTCCTTGAACCAGGCGGGCGCGCGGTGCGCCTGCAGGCTTTCGCGTGTGGGCTCGAACGGCATCGGCACGTCCTCTTTGGGGTTGCGGCACGCGACGGAGGCGGCAAGTGCCCCTCCGGCCAGCAGCAGCTGTCGTCGGTCGAGGCTCGGGTGCATCGTCCTGTCTCCGCAGGGAGTGATGGATCGTTTCGCGACGTTCCCGTGGGTTGCATCGGGAGGTGAAGCGAGTATGCAACGGAACCCCGGGCCCTCGGCCTCCCCCCGGAGAGGGTGAATGGGGAGATGAGGCGGGGAATTGCGACCTGCCGCGAGGTTGCGTGGTGTCGGTGCCACGATCGACGTACCTTAGAGGTCGGCGTCACGGAGGACGTGCTCCCTGCGCCGACTCCAGAACTCGAGCGCAACAGGAGAAGACTGCGATGACCACCGAGAACGTGCTCTACGAAGCGTCCGAACGGGTCGCGACCATCACTCTCAATCGGCCCGAGCGCTACAACGCGATCACCCGGGAGCTGGCCCACGACCTCGAGCGCGCGGTCGACGAGGCGGCAAGGGACCCGGAGGTCCACGTGATCCTCCTGCAGGGCGCCGGCAAAGGGTTCTGCGGCGGCTACGACCTGAGCGCCGCCGAGGAGCACACGGAAGGCCCGTGCACCCAGGACGTCATGCCCTGGGACCCGACCCTCGACTTTCAGGCGATGTGGGGGTTCACGCAGAACTTCATGTCGCTCTGGCGCTGCAACAAGCCGGTGGTCACCAAGATCCACGGCGCTGCGATCGCCGGGGGCAGCGACATCGCGCTCTGCAGCGATCTCATCGTGATGGACGAAGAGGCGCGCATCGGCTACCCGCCCGCGCGGGTCTGGGGCGTGCCCACGACGATGATGTGGGTCTACCGTCTCGGCATCGAGCAGGCCAAGCGGATGCTCTTCACCGGCGACCTGCTGACCGGGCGGGAGGCCGAGGAGAAGGGTCTCATCCTGAAGGCGGTTCCCCGAGACCGTCTCGACGAAGAGGTGCAGGCGCTCTGCGACCGCATCAAGGGAGTTCCACGCAATCAGCTCATGATGACCAAGATGTCGGTCAACCAGGCCTACGAGAACATGGGCCTCAAGCACACGCAGATGTTCGCGACCATGTTCGACGGGGTCGCGCGGCACTCTCCCGAAGGCAAGTGGTTCGAGGAGCGCGCGAGACAGCACGGCTTCAAGCGCGCCGTCGCAGAGCGCGACTCGGGCGACTACATCGCCGAGGGCCGAAGCAAGGACTTCCGCGACTTCGGCATCGGCTAGACGTGCCGTCGGGCGCGTCGCCGGAGGCAGAGATCAGTTCACGCGCCGTGCCGTGCGGATGGTGACCGGCTGCTCCAGGATCTGGCCACGGAGCATCTCCAGTCTGGCGTCCTGCTTCGTGGGCATCGCCTGAATGCGCTCGAGGACGTCCATGCCGGCCACGACGCGGCCAAACGTCGCGTACCCCTGGCCGTCCGGCTGTCGTCGCGCGTCCCCGGTGTCGAGGGCCGGGTTGTCTTTCATGTTGATGAAGAACTCGGAGCCCGCCGTGCCCGGAGCGAGACGGGCGTAGGCGAGCACGCCACGCTCGTTGGTGATGCCGGTGCGATCCGTCGTTTCGTGGGCGATGGGGGGCCGCGGCGGGTCGGTCGACCTGGAACCGCCGCCCGACATCGACGCTCCGAGCACTCCACCCTGGACGACCTGGATCGCGCTCGGGTCTCCACCTCCGTGCTCCGCTCGCACGGCGCGGTAGAACGTGGCTCCGTCGTAGAGGCCCGCGTCGACGTAGGCGAGGAAGTTGGCTGCCGAGAGGGGTGCCCGCGCGGGGTAGATCTCCATCTCGACGTTGCCAAGGTGGGTCTCGAAGATCACCTTCGGCGGCCCGGCGACGAGCGCGCGGTCCACGTCGTAGTGGTCCGCCTCGGTCAGACGACGCTTGAGCGGGTCGATGCGCCTGCGGGCCGCCTCGACCCGCGGATCGGGCTCCGGGTCGGTCAGCGTGCTCGCGAGGAAGCGGAACGCCGCTTCGGTGCGAGGCCCGAGGGTCCGGCCGACGTGGTCCTGGTCGTAGTACAGGCGGTACTCGTGCCGGATCTTGAGATCCCACAGCACCTGATGCAGGTACTCGGTTCCCTCGTACAGCCAGAACATGTCGGCGTCGCCCGCCTCGAGGAAGATGCGGAGCCCAGCACTACGCAGCTCCTGGCTCCTACTCTGGGCGAGGGTCGCCGGGTTGTTGGCGTTCCAGTACTCACGGTCGACCGGCTTGCCGTAGATCTGCTCCATGAGGCGGTCGGCGCGCCAGAAGCGGTGTTTGGGCCGCATGTCCTGCCAGTCGTCGATGGGAGCAATGCCGGGCTCGAGCGCAGCGACGGCGCCGAAGACGTCCGGGTGCTTGAAGGCCAGCCGCAGCGAGCCCATGCCGCCCATCGAGGCGCCTGTGGTGAGCGTGCCGCGGCGGTCCGAGCGCACGCGGAAGCGGTCGCGGAGGTGCGTCAGGAACGGACCGATCAGGAACGACTCCCACTTCTCGGACCCGTCGCGGTAGTCCATGTAGAAGCTGCGGGGTGTCACGCTCGGGCTCACGATCACCATCGGCGGGATCTCGCCGCGCTCCCAGAGGCCTTCGAAGCGAGGCTGCAGCCGCTCGAGCACGTCGCGACTGCCCCCGCCGCCGTGCAGGTTGAAGACCAGCGGGATCTCTTCCTGGAGGGCGTCGTAGCCCGGGGGAAGGAGGGCGTAGTACTCGACAGCCTGCGGCACGAGGTCGGACGCGAGCGTGCCTTCGACCAGCCGAGGTGGCTGCGCCAGGGCGAGACCCGAAGAGAAAATGAGGGCGACGACCCACGTGGAGGCGCTGCGCTTCGAGTTCATGGCGGGCTCCGGTCTTTTCAGTGTTCTGCAGAGGAGCTTTCGACGGGCGACGGTCCCTACGCTCGCGGGTCCTCGTCAGCCGATCTGCGTGAGCTGTCCGCCGTCGACGGGGAGGTCGACGCCGGTGATGAAACGCGCCTCGTCGCTGGCGAGGAAGAGGGCGGCGTGGGCGATGTCCCACGCGCTGCCCATGCCGCCGGTGAGGGGTACGAGCGCGTCCCGCTCGGCGCGGATCTGCTCGCGCGGCAAGCCGCGTGCCTTCGAGAAGCCCTCGATCGCCATGGGCGTGTCCATCAGGCCGGGGGAGATCACGTTGCACCGAATGCCGTGTCGTGCGTTCCCTGCGGCGATGCCATGTGCAAGCGCGTTGAGCGACGCCTTCGAGGTCTTGTAGGCCATCATGCCGACCGCCGCGCTTGCCGCCACCGACGAGACGAAGATCAGGCAGCCGGATCGCTGCTCCTTCATCACGGGAAGGGCGTGCTTCGCGCAGAAGAACGCGCCGCGCGCGTTGACGTCGTGGATGCGCTCCCAGTCGGCGGCCTCGAGGGCCGACATGCCGTTGCCGCCGCCTCCGACACCCACGTTGTAGTGCAGCACGTCGAGGCGGCCGTACTCCTGCGCGCAGCGCTCGGGGATTTGCCGGCACGCGTCTTCGTCGAGTACGTCTGCCTCGAGCACACAGGCCGTGCCGCCCTCGCCGCGGATGGTCTCCGCGGTCTCCTCGGCCGACTCGGGGTCGCGGTCGACGAGCAGGAGTCGTGCCCCGTGGCGGGCGAAGAGAATCGACGTCGCGCGCCCATTGCCCAGCGTCTCGCCGGGTGTCTGGCCTGCGCCGACCACCACGATCACCTTGTCGCTCAGTCTCTTGTCGCGGGGCAGAGGCGGTGCTTGCATGGGCTCACGGTACCGCACGGCGCCTGGTGCGACGGCGAGGCGGTCACTCCGCGGGCTCGGGATCCCAGTCGTTCAGGTGGCCCACCATGCGCCCCACGCTCGACTCGACGAGTACGGTGGCACCCGGACGCCTCTGGCCCTCGATCGGCATCGAGCCCTGCCGAAGGACCGTCGCGCGGCCACGGACCGTGCGTCCGTTTTCGAGCTCGAGAAGAAACGAGCGCGGCTCCCTTCCCAGTGGATCGAAACGGACCGAGCGCACGCGCGTGATCTGGTCGCCTTCCCGGACGTAGCCCCACTCGATTCCCCCGCGGCCTCGGGCCAGGATCGCGGTGGTCTCGTTCTGCGCCGCGAAATAGGTGAACGTGCCCGCGAAGCGTGGCCGCGGGCCGGTCTGCTCGTGCCACTTCGCAGGGGCGTCGAGCGTGAAGGTGCCGCCGGGGGTTTCCATCGTGGCGCGGAGACGCCCGAACACCTCGAGTCTGCCGGGGCGGACGCGAATCCCCTCGTGCTCGGCCACGAAGCTCGCCTCGAACGAGAGGGGCTCCGGTCCCGCGCCAGGGGGTGGGTGGAGGGCCGCGTGAGTATTCGCCGTTCCGGTCAGTGTCGCCCGCATGGAGGGGCCGTTTCGATCGGAGGCGGCGAGGGTGGCGCTCGAAGCTCCCGTGACCGCGAAGCGAACCTGGTCCCCCGCAACGGGGGTGGCCCCGTCGTCGGCGAGTGTGAGTCCTCCCTGGCTGAAGGAGTAGACGTGCCCTCCGGCCGACACCGTGACCCAGAGCTCGCCCTCGGCGCGCGGAGGGAAGCGCGCGACGCGCACGGAGAGCTCGGTCGATCCGTCGTCGGAGATGCCGACCACCATGACCGACTCGGCGTAGTTCTCGACCAGCTCTGCTGGCTGCGGCTGCGAGCTGCCCGGCAGCAGCAGGGTGAGGAGTGCGGCGAACGTGGCGATGGTCGGGGTGCGGAGAGTCACGGGACGCGCCGCTACGGGCGGGTTGGGAAGGCCCATGTCAGATCGAGCCCCCGCTGACGGTCTTCGTTGGCCTTCTGCCAGGCTTCGGTCGCCACCATGCCCTGGAGCGCTTCGAGGCTGGGGTAGCGCACGAGGTAGAGGTCTTCCCACTCCTCGTCCGACACCACCGGGAGGAGGCCGTCGAGAACGAGCACCGGCCCAGCACCGCGCTCGAGCAGCATCGGCCGGACCACGGCGCCGTACTTGCCGTACTCCTCGCGTCCGCCGTCGGGCTCGAAGCGCATGAGGTTGAGCACGAAGATCTCGTCACCGCCCTGCGTCTCCACCGGCTCGAGCGGCGGCGCCCCGGGTCTCTTGCTTTGCGAGAAGGCGTAGACGACGGTGCGCTCCAGGCCCTCCGTGCGGTCGGCGAGGCCGGAGCGGTAGTGCTCGTCCTGCATCATGTCGAGGAAGGCCGAAGGGCTCGGGTAGTACACGAGGACCATACTGTCCCACCGCCCTGCTGCCGTGTCGCTCACCAGGGGTCGGCCACGATAGAGGATCTTGCCGCCCCGCTTCTGGATGTGTCCGAACGCCACCTGGCCGTACTTCGCGTACGACTCCGCGCCGCCATCGGGCTTGAAGGCGAGGAGGTTGAGCATGACGAACGGCTGGTCCGGGAGCGCGGCCACCTTCGCGAAGGTCTCTGCGTCGGGCGACTTGGTCTGGGCCATGACGGGACCTCCGAGGAAGGCCATGGTCAGCGCGATCCACGCGAGGATTCTCATGCGTCCTCCTTGTCGTTCAGAGCCGTGCTCCGTGGGTGAGCGACTCGCGGCTCGGTTGGAGCTCCCCCGGAGGGTAGCGCAAGGCGCGGCTACACTCTCCGACCGTATGGCTGCGGACGAAAGAGCAACGCCAGGTCCTTTTGACGATTCGGTTGCCGTGCCCTCGGATGTCCTCGTGATCGGGGCGGGAGTGTCGGGGCTCTACCAGCTGTGGAAGCTGCGCGAGCTCGGCTTCTCGGTGCGGGGCCTCGAGGCGGGCAGCGACGTGGGGGGCACGTGGTATTGGAACCGCTACCCAGGAGCGCGCTTCGACTCCGAAAGCTACTCGTACAGCTACTCGTTCGACGAGGAGCTGCTGCGCGAGTGGCGCTGGTCGGAGCACTTCGCGGCGCAGCCCGAGACACTGAGCTACCTCCAGCACGTCGCCAACCGCCACGACCTGCGGCGCAGCATCCGCTTCGGCACGCGCGTCGTCGCGTGCTCCTGGAGCGAGGAGGAGCGCCTGTGGACCGCCGAGGCGGACGACGGATCCGAGGTCTCGGCGCGCTTTCTCGTGACGGCTCTCGGGCCGCTGTCGGCGCCGGTGCTTCCGGCCATCCCGGGCCTCGAGAGCTTCGCCGGTCGCGCCTGGCACACGGCCCGCTGGCCCCACGAGCCCGTGAGCTTCGACGGCTTGAAGGTGGGCGTGATCGGCACGGGGGCCACAGGTGTCCAGGTGATCCAGGAAGTGGCGAAGACGGCTGATCATCTCCACATCTTCCAGCGCCACCCCAACTGGTGCGCGCCGCTCGGCAACCGGCCCATCACCGACGACGAGTGGCGCGACATCCAGAAGCGCCAGGCGGAGATCCTGCACACCTGCCGGGAGTCGTTCGGCGGCTTCCTGCACGACGCGAGCGAGCTGAAGACCACCGACGTGACGCCGGAGGAGCGGGAGGCACGGTGGGAGAAGCTCTACTCGGAGCCGGGCTTCGGCATCTGGTTCGGCAACTACCGCGACGTGCTCGTGGATGAGCAGCCCAACCGTGAGCTGTCGGCGTTCATCGCCGGCAAGATCCGCGAGCGCGTGCGCGACCCGGAGGTTGCGGAGAAGCTCGTGCCCAAGGACCACGGCTTCGGGACGCGGCGCGTGCCGCTCGAGACGGGCTACTACGAGGTGTTCAACCAGAGCAACGTCACCCTCGTCGATCTCCTGGAGACGCCGATCGAGCGCATCACGCCCGCGGGAGTGCGCACGACGGAGCGAGAGATCGAGCTCGACCTCCTGGTGTACGCCACAGGGTTCGACGCCGTGACGGGCGCCTTCGATCGCATCGACTTCACCGGGGTCGGTGGGAAGAAGCTCGAAGACGCGTGGCGCGGCGGTCCGGTGACGTACCTGGGAATGCAGACGGTCGGCTTTCCAAACCTCTTCACGCTGGTGGGGCCACACAACGTCTCGACCAACTGCAACATGCCGCGCTGCATCGAGCAGAACGTCGAGTGGGTGAGCGAGTGCCTGGCGTGGATGCGTGACGCGGGTCACACGCGCATCGAAGCGACCGACATCGCCGCCGAAGAGTGGACCGAGCACACCCGCGAGCGCGAGAGCCGACTCCTGATGAGCCAGGTGGACTCCTGGTTCACTGGGCACAACGCCAATCTCCCGCAGCGCGGCCGTCGCACCGTCATCTACACAGGAGGACTCCCGCGCTACCGCGAGCGCTGTGACGCGGTCGCGGCGGCGGGCTACGAGGGCTTTCAGTTCGGCTGAGCTCCCGCACGCTTCACCAGCTCTTCGCGGAGCGCTGCGCTTCGCCTCGCCGAGGCACCGGGCGCACTGCGTCCGCCGGAAGGAGTGGCCGCGGGGCGAGCTCCCCCGGGACCTCTGCGTGCAGCTGCAGCAGGGACATGACCTTCGTGGCCTCGTCCCGCACGCCCAGAGCGAGCGTATAGCTCTCCGGCGGGAGGTCCATCTGCACCACGAGCTCCAAATGACCGTCGTTCAGGTGCAGATCGCCTTCGCGCACCAGGTGCTGGCGCATCTCCGTACCCTGGTTGAAGCGGTCACGGGCGACGAGGTAGAGGCGCAGCACGGCCTCGCGCGTACCCGTGGAGTCTGCGACGAGCGTTGCGGGAATGCGTACGTGCACGGGAAGGCCGGACGCCTTGGCACCGCCAGCTCTTGCCTCGATCCCGAGGGGGTTGTCTCCCGTGCCGAAGAGCAGCGTGGAGAGAAGTCGCTCGCCCAGCTCGGACTCGAGCGCCCGCATGGGCGGCATGCTCCGCGGGTAGAGGAGCTTCTTCTTGCGCTGCCCACGCAGCTTCACCTCGAGCAGGTTCGTCTGCGCAAAGCGTCTCGCTGGCGCTTCGTAGCTCACCGTGTAGAAGGCCGCGAGGTCGCGACTCAAGTCAGCGAGCGCGGCATCGGGGAAGTTGGCGTTCAGCGTGGCACGTCCGCCGGTCTCGGTGGCCAGCAGCTCGAGCGATTCGTTGAGGTCCGAGCGGATGTGAAAAAACGCGCGGGATCCGTCTTGTTCGGTTGCGGTACCGGCTGCGTCGAACGCATAGATGGCCGTGCGGCTGGCGTTGGCCTGCGTTGCGAGCTGCTGTACGGCGCGCACCTGTTCGTACTCGCGAATGAGAGTTGCGGTCTCGAGCTGTCGGTCGAGGCAGAGATCCGCCAGCGCGGTGAAGAGGTCGGTGCCGGGCTTCATCTGCAGACCGCCGCTCAGGAAGAGGAGCACCTTTCGCCCGGGGATGTCGCGCAGCCCGGCGACGAGAGTGGAGAAGGAACGCAGAGAGCGGTCGAGTCGGTCGTTGGCTGCGGCCGCGTGCACGCGGGCTCCCGCAACGATGAGGTTCCAGCCGGCGCGGCACGCTACCGATTCGTCGGCTGCGGAGTTTCGCACCTGGCCGAAGAGTCGTTCTTGCAGGTCGATCCGGTCGTTGGCCTCGCGCACCGCACCCGCGTCGTTCACGGCGCCGCGGCTGGGAAGGATGCTGTCGAAGGCGCGAGTGAACTCTTCCGCCGAGTGAGTCGGCGCAAGCACGACCTGCAGACCGTTCGAGTGGCGCGCGAGCACGATCTGCGCACCTCGAGGCAGGCGATTCTGCACGAAAAAGGCCACCGAGTCGCGGATGCGAACGAGGTCTACGGGAAGGAGGAGAGATTCGTCGATGTACACGACCACCGTCAACGGCTCGGCGCCCTGGTAGTCGGAGCGTCCCGCGGTGACCGCGCGGAAGCCACTGATCTCCATGGAAGCGCCGTTCTCTTCGACGACGAAGTCGTCCGGGGTGAGTGCCTCGACCGCGTGCCCGCGACCGCCAGTCACCACGACGTCGAGGGTGACGGTCGCGGCGTCTGCTGCGGGGCGCGTGCCGCCGTGGCGATCAGAGGCTTGGGCCGCGAAGGAGGTGGCAGCGAAGATCGCCGTGAGCCCGTACGCGCGGATGAGCCGCCCAAACCTGTGAGCGCGCGTTGGCTGGTGTGCAAGTCGGGGTTCGGGGGAGCATGTCGACATCTCGGATCCTCGCGGTTGTGACGTGTCGGCAGCCGGCTGGGCAGGGCCCGGTCTCCGGTCTTCACCCCAGGAGCGCAGTCGCAGCACGTTTCTGGTCAACGGCGGCTCGAGGGGTGGAACCACCTGGCGGCTGTGACGAAAGGACCCATGCCTTCTTGACGCGTTCTGCGCGTCGTTTGCGCTCCTCGAGTGGAGCCTTCCCGTCAGGGCCCAACCCGGCTCCTGTCCTGGGAGACTCGGCGGTCTCGGCGAGGACTCGTTTCCCGACTCGCGGCTTCGTGGCGCTCGGCGACGACGATAGCCTTCTGGCCTTGCCGACGCCGTGCTCGCCCGCCGGCGCCGAGAAGCGACCCACGCGGACATCCATGCACATGAACGATCCACCGTCCCGGCACCGCTCACCGTCTGTCCGCGGAGTGGAAGCGGACGGTTTGACCGCAACGCCGAGCGACGTGACGCAGTGCCTCGAACGCTGGCGCGACGGCAGCCCGGAGGCCTTTCAGGATCTTCTGCCTCTCGTGTACGAAGACCTGCGTCGTCTGGCGTCCTCCATTTTCGCCGGCGAGCGCTCCGACCACACGCTGCAGCCCACGGCCTTGCTTCACGAGGTGTATCTCGAGCTCGAGCGTGAGGCCCATCGCACGTTCGCGCACAGAGGCGAGCTGTTCGCCTTCGTGGCCACGCTCATGCGACGGGCGCTCATCGACCACAGCCGTGCCAAGGTTGCGGCCAAGCGTGGGGGGCGTGAGCCCGCGCGACCACTCGAAGAGGCGGCGCACGTGGCGCTCACGGTGCCGCAGCAGTTCGTCGATCTCGATGACGCCCTCGAGGCGTTGCGCGAAGTCGATCCGCGAGCAGTCGAGCTGGTGGAGCTGCGGTTTTTCGCCGGCCTCACGCTCGAGGAGATCGCCGAAGCATGGGGCACCTCGGTGAGCTCCCTGACCCGTCAGTGGCGCGTGACACGGGCCATGCTGCGGCGCCTTCTCGAAGGCGAGGAAGAGCGTGCAACCTAGTCGCTGGAAGGAGGCTGCCCCGTGGGTGGAGCAGCTGCTCGATGCAACCAGCGCCCGTCGGCGCGAGGTGCTCGAGCCGCTCGCCGAACACGATCCTGAGCTCGCTCGCGAGGTGGAGAGCCTCCTTCGAGCGGACCGCGGAACCTCTTCGGGCGCCGACAGCGGGCCCATCGGTCAGTTGCTCGACGGCCGGCAGCTGGGTACCCCGGACCAGTGGCTCGGCCGGGTCGTCGGCGCCTATCGGATCGAGGAGGTCCTCGGATCCGGCGGCATGAGCACCGTGTTCAAAGCGCAGCGCATCGACGGCTCGTTCGATCGGCCGGTGGCGCTCAAGCTCCTCGGCCGCTCCTTCCACGCCGACGCGCGCAGGCGGTTCGATGTGGAGCGGGGCCTACTCGCGCGGCTCGAGCACCCGGGGATCGCGAGGCTCTACGACGGCGGGACCACCGACGACGGGGTTCCGTATCTGGTGATGGAGTGGGTCGACGGGGAGCCCATCGACGCCTACTGTGATCGCCTTCGACTGAAGCTGAGGGAGCGCATCGAGCTCGTATTGGAGCTTGCCGAGGCGGTCTCCTGGGCCCATCGCCACCTGGTCGTGCATCGCGATATCAAGCCGGCCAACGTGCTCGTAGACTCCGAGGGCCGACCGCGCCTGCTCGACTTCGGCATCGGCAAGGCGCTCGACGGGGACGCCGCCGCGACCGTGCCCGGGGTGCAGCCCATGACGGTCGCCTGGGCCAGCCCGGAGCAGATCCGCGGACAGCCCGTCTCCACGCCGAGCGACGTGTACTCGCTGGGTGTCCTGCTCTACTGGCTGCTCACGGGGGTCGCACCCTGCGGTGATCCTGGCGACTCCGGGCACGCTCTCGAGCGCGCCATCGTCGACGACGAGCCGGTCCCGCCCAGCCAGACCTTCGCAGCGGCCGTGCCAGGAGCGGCTGCGCGCGCTCTGGCCCGGTCGAGCCAGCCGGCTCATCTCGAGCGCGCCCTCCGGGGCGACCTGGATGCGGTGTTGAGCAAGGTGCTCGCAAAACGACCGGACCAGCGGTACCACCAGGTCTCCGATCTGGCTGCGGACCTCCGTCGCTTCCTGGAAGACCGACCCGTGGAGGCGAGCCGGCCTCACGCGTTCCGTTTGGCGCTCAAGTTTGCGCGACGTCACCGCGCTGGCGTGGGTGCCCTCCTCGTGGTGGGAGCCGCTCTGCTTTTTGCCGTTTGGCAGTCGCTGGCTGCGAGCGAGCGCATGGGGCGTCA
This sequence comes from Candidatus Multivoraceae bacterium, assembly GCA_965223385.1. Classification (GTDB taxonomy): domain Bacteria; phylum Acidobacteriota; class Thermoanaerobaculia; order Multivoradales; family Multivoraceae; genus JBCCLJ01. The sequence continues at coordinate 1,849,302 of CBDCWR010000007.1, forward strand.
GCGCGACCTGGCGCAGGCAAAGCGTGCAGAGGCCGACCAGATGACCGAGATCGCACTGCGGCTCCTCCAGCAGAGCGAGGCCACCGGCGGTGAGGTGGCACGTGCAGCAGTGGACGCTCTGCTGGCCGAGTACCGGGCCAGGCTCGACGTGGTCGAGGCCAACCCGGCCTCGACGGCCAGCTCGCTACACGCCCTCGGCGTGGTCCAGCGGGAGCTGGGGCGGCAAGCCGAGGCCCGAGAGCTCCTGCAACGCGCCGTGGAGCTACGCACCGAGGCCTACGGTGAGCGGAGTCTGGAACGCTCGGAGAGTTTGGAGCAGCTCGCCACGCTCCACCAGGGTCTGGGTGATCTGGAGCGGGCCGAAGCGGGTTTCGAGGAGGTACTCGACGTGCGCGTCCGCCTCTTGGGTGCGAGCGATCCCGACACGGCCATGGCCCACAACAACCTGGGCTTGGTCATCTGGGAGCAGGGCCGCTTCGTCGAGGCTGAGCCACACCTGCGTGCGGCGCTCGAGGTGGCGCGCAAGACCCTCGGTCCTCGCCATCCGGGCACCCTCTCCGCGACCTCCAACCTGGCTCTCATCCTCCAGGGCCAAGAGCGGAGGACCGAGGCGGAGGAGCTGCATCGTCTGGCCCTCGAAGGCGTGACGGAGGTTTTTGGACCCGACCACCCGCGTTGGGCGACGGCGGCGAACAACCTGGGAACGCTGCTGCGCAAGACCGGCGGGTTCGAGGAGGCGGCGCAGCTCCAGGAACAGGTGATCGCCGTGCGCGAGGCGCACTACGGCGCAGAACATCCGGACACTGCGAGCGCGATCCAGAACCTCGGCTACATCGAGTTCGAGCGCGGCCACCTCGACCGGGCGGAAGCTCTCATGCGCCAGGCGCGCGCGCTGCGCGTGGCAGCACTTGGCGCGTCGCACCCGCTCGTGGAGAGCAGCAATCGGGGCCTCGCGAGGGTTCACGCCGCGCAGGAGGAGTCGGAGGACCCTGGGTCGGTGCGGCAACGGCGCTCCGGTCGCTGAGTGAGCGTCGCGCGCGGGTGATGACATCGTGCGCGGGGCAGCAACCGGATTCGAGAGTATTGGGCTCGGTTGAAGGGTCTTCGATCGTGGCGGCCCGCGCCCGGCGTACGCAGGTGCGCACGCGTTCGAGATGGCCGAGAGGTGTACGCTGTCTCCTTCTCCAGGCAGAACGCGAGAGAGGAGGCTGCAGGTGTCGACCCGCGAGAGGAATCGACAGGGCCGAGTGAGGCCCCTGTGGCTCGCGCTGCTCGCAGCGACCGTGATCCTCGCGCCGGCTTCCGCGGAGACCCTGCTGCTCGCGAACGTCCATGTCCTCCCCATGGACACCGAGCGCGTGCTGGAGGGCCAGTCGGTGCTCGTCGTAGACGGGGTCCTCCGCGCCATCGGTGCGACGGGCTCGGTGCGCGCGCCACCCGACGCACAGGTCATCGACGGTACGGGCGCCTACCTCATGCCCGGCCTCTCCGACCTTCACGCGCACATCTCGGGCTACGCGCTCGGTGAGAGCGAGGAAGGTCTGAGCCAGGTTGCCGCGAACCAGCTCCTGCTCTACCTCGCCACCGGTGTGACGCTCCTGCGCGACACCTCGGGCAGCGACGCCCACCGCGGCTACCGTCGCCTGCTGGAGTCGGGGAAGGAGCTCGGGCCGGAGCTCCACTTCACGACGCCGGTGCTCGAGGGTGAGAACGCGGTCTGGGATTTCTCCGTCAAGCTCTTCGACCCGGCGGAGGTGGAGCGGCAGATCGCCCGCTATCGCTCCGAGGGCTACTGGGGCGTCAAGACGTACCACACGCTGTCGGCCGGCGTCTTCGAGGCGGTTGTCCGTGCCGCGCGAAAGCACGACCTGCCGGTGGTCGGGCATGTGCCCTTTGGAGTGGGCATTGATCGCGCTCTCGAGCTGGGGATGACCACGGTGGAGCACCTCCGCGGGTACGACTTCGACGGCCTGAGCCCGGAGGAGCTCACGGCCGACGGCGGTCGCTCGGCGAAGCGTTTCCGCGTGATCTCGGAGATGAGCGACGAGCGGATGGAGGAGCTCGTCCAGCAGACGCTCGTGGCGGGAACGTGGAACACGCCGACGCTCGCGGTCAATCGCTTCCTCTTCGACGCCGAGGCGCGCGCAGCGCTTGCGCAGCATCCGCGGTTCCGGCACGTGCATCCCACGTTGCAGGGCATGGTGCTGAATGCCAACGCCCTCGACGCCATCTTCTCGCCGGAGGCCAAGGCCGCTCTGCGCGACGTTCTACCGGATCAGCAGAAGCTCATCCGGAGGCTCCACCAGGCGGGCGCGGGGATCCTGATCGGCACCGACGCGACGGTGCCCGCCTGGGTGCCCGGCTTCACGCCGATCGACGAGATGCAGCTGATCGAGCAGGCTGGAGTGTCCCGCTTCGAGGTTCTGCAGGCGGCCACCCGGGACGCAGCCGCCGTGCTCGGGATCGAAGCGGAGCGCGGCACGGTGAGTGTCGGCAAGCGAGCCAGTCTGATCCTGCTCGGCGACAACCCACTCGACGATCTCGAGCACCTCTGGTCGCTGCGCGGCGTCGTGCATCAGGGACGTTGGCTGTCGCGCCAGACGCTCGAGGCGCGGCTCGAAGAGCAGGCGCAGACCCGGGAAAGGGACGAAGGAGGTGCGCAACGATGAGCCGAGAGCCCGCCATGAGTGTCGAGCAGCTGCAGGAGATGATCGCGTCGTCGCCGTTCATTCACTCCCTGGGCCTCGCGATGGGAGCGACGGATTCCGCTGCCGGCACGCTCGAGATGACGATGCCGTTTCGCCCCGAGCTCGAGCGTTCCCAGGGCACCGGTCAGTTCCACGGTGGCCCGATCGCCAGCCTGATCGACGTCGCCGGCGACTTCGTTCTGATCTGGATGCTCGGCTACGGCGTGCCCACGATCAACTTCCGCACCGACTATCTCCGGCCGGGCACCGGCGGGTCTCTCCGCGCGGTGGCGCACATCCGCAAGGCGGGCCGCACCGTGGGTGTCGTCGACATCGACGTGCTCGACGAAGAGGATCGGCTGGTCGCCGTCGGGCGGGGCACCTATGGTACGTGGCAGGGCTGAGACCATGTCAGCCGACCCTTTCCCGACGAACCTGGGCGACCTGCTGCAGCGCGCGGGTGCGGGCGACCGCCTCGCCCTCGTCGACCTGCGCCAGGGGGACGCTCCCGTCGAGCTCTCCGCGACCGAGCTCCGACGACGCGTCGCGGCGTTCGCCGGCGGCCTCCGGCGGCGTGGCATCGAGCCCAGCCAGCGCATCGGATTCCTCTCGGACAACCGGTGGGAGATGCTCGTGGGCTACCTTGGTGCGATGGTGGCGGGCGGCGTGGCCGTGCCGATCAACCACAAATTCGCGCCCTCGACCGTCGAGCACATTGCAGCCGACGCGCAGATCGACCTCATCTTCCACGACGAGGCACGTCGTGAGCTGGCTCCGCGCGATGTCGTCACGATGAGCTTCGACGACGCGCCGGGCTTTGCCGGCTTCATGGACAGTCCGGAGGCCACACCTTTCGAGCCGGCGCCCGGCGATCTCGCCGAGATCCTCTACACGTCGGGGTCGACGGGCCCGCCGAAGGGAGTGCCGCTCGACCACCACGGCCAGCTCTGGGCTCTTTCGAAGTACCTCGAGCCCTTCGGCGACGACGAGGCCTCGGGAGCGAGCCTGATCGTGGCGCCGCTCTACCACATGAACGCGCTCTTCTTCTCGAGCGTCTGCCTCCTGAACGCGACGACCATCGTGCTCCAGCCGCGCTTCGACGCACGGCGCTACATCGATGCGGTGGGTCGCTACCGCTGTACGTTGCTGAGTGGCGTTCCCACGATGTTCGCCATGGTCGCGGCTCTCGGTCGCGAGACGTTGCCGCCCGACCTGTCCTCCGTGGGGATGGTCTTCATCGGCTCGGCTCCGCTCTCTGACACGGTGCTCGAACAGGTGGGTGGGCTCTTCCCAGGCGCCCGCATCGCCAACGGCTACGGCACGACGGAGGCGGGCCCGGCGGTCTTTGGCCCGCATCCCGGTGGCAAGCCCAGGCCACCGCTCTCGATCGGCCACCCCTACGCGGATGTCGAGTGGCGGCTGGTCGGCAGGGCGTCGGCGAACGAAGGGGCTCTCGAGCTGCGCACCGAGGCTCTCACCCGCGGCTACCTGAACCGACCCGACGCCGACGCGGAGAGGTTCACCGACGACGGCTGGTACAAGACCAACGACATCGTGCGCCACGACGAGGACGGCTTCTTCTACTTCGTCTCGAGGGCCGACGACATGTTCGTCTGCGGCGGCGAGAACATCTTCCCGGCGGAGGTCGAGAAGCTCGTCGACGGCCATCCCGCGGTGCAGCAGTCGGTCGTGGTCGCCGGGCCGGACGACGTCAAAGGGGCGGTGCCCGTGGCGTTCGTCGTCCTGCGCGCGGGGCACGAGGCCGACGAGAACGAGATCCAGTCCTTCTGCATCGAGCGCGCTCCAGCGTACCTCCACCCGCGGCGTGTCGTGTTCGTGGACGAGCTGCCTGTCGGTGGCACGCACAAGTTCGACCGCAACGCGCTGGAGGCCGAAGCGAAGGAGCTCATGGCGGCGGCGGGCCGGTTCTCCGGAGCCGACGAGAGCTGAGCATGCGGACGTTCTTGCTGCCCGTGCCCTGCAGTCCCGTGACGTTCCAGGTGCCCTCGACGATCTCGTAGTCGCTGCGGGGAAGCACGAAGTGGCGCACGTCTGACGGCGCGTCCTAAGGGCATGTACGGAGAGGCGGTCCAGGTGTCCGGGTCTTCGCCGTAGATCTCTTCCTGCAGCTTGGGATGCATGAGGGACACTTCCGTGCGGTAGACCGGGAGCTGGCCGTACATCTCGAGCGCTCCTCGCGGGAGCTCTCGCCTGCGTCACCGACCTCGTGGACACCGCTCGGGCGCACGCAGCCGGCCCCCCTCGGCAGGGGCGCGCGCAGCCGCGGTCTAGTTCGCAGCAGGGAGCGTCGGAGTGAGCTCCGCCTGCGGGAACACCCTCCCGTACTTCACCACGCGGTCGATCCGCTGCAGATTGCCGATGTCTTCCAGGGGATCGGCCTCGAGAATCAGGAAGTCGGCGAACTTGCCGGCCTCGAGCGTGCCGAAGTCGCCTTCTTTGCCCGCGACCATCGCCGAGTGCAGCGTCGCGGCGCGGAGAAGGTAATCCGCGGGAATCCCCGCTTCGTGCATGGCCTGCAGCTCCAGGTGCATGGAAGGTCCGTGGGCGAGTCCGATCATGCCGGCGTCGGTCGCAACTGCGAGCAGGACGCCGCCGTCGTACAGCGCCTTGGCGTTTGCTCGGGCCACCTCCCCCTGCTGCGCCCAGACAGCGGCCATGTCCTGGGCCTCTGCCGGGATGTCCTCGTTCCAGGAGCTCACGACTCCGGGCACGGCGCACGTCTGCTCGATCTCCAGCAGATCGATGTTGCCCGTGACCAGCTCGACGAAGGTGCGTTTGCGCAGCGCAAGCGTCGGAACGACGATCACGCCCCGCTCCCGTGCCAGCGCGATGAACTCCTCGTCCACCGGCTGGTCGGCGGGAATGTGCTGCAGGCTCGCCGCTCCCAGCTCGATCATGCCGCGCGCGTACTCGAGGGCGTGTGCGTGCGTCGTGACGCGAAGGCCGTGCTTCTTGGCCTCGTCGATGATCGCGCCCTCGAGCTTGCGCCAGTTGGCGAAGCGCAGGATGTTGGAGAGCAGGAAGCTGCCGCGGTCGTCGACTGCGGTCTTCACCAGATCCGCGTGGAGTGCGACCGCCTCTCGCACGTAGGCGGCTCCCTGCTCTTCGGACATCGTGGGCTTGATCGTCAGCTCGCCGTCCCAGGGAGGGATCGTGCGCTCGGCGACAAATCTCGGCGCGTGCGCGATCACACCGTGGCCGATGAACACGGTGGGTGCGTCGTGCGTGCTGGCGGCGAGCGCGCGAGCGTCGTACTCGAGGCTCGGGCCACCCAGAGACAAGGCACTCGTGACACCGAAGCACATCAGTGCCCGCAGCGTGTCGGGGACGTGGCGCTGGATCCACTCGACCTCTTCCTCGTAGGGCACCTTGTCGGTCAGGTCGAAGAAGGCGGGTCGCGTGTACATGCGCCCCGAGGTCATGAAGTGGATGTGGGCGTCGATGAGCCCGGGCACGATCCACTGACCGGTGAGGTCGACGACGTCGGCGCCTTCGGGTATATCGACCGCGGTTCCCGCTGCAGCGACCCGCGTGCCTTCGACGAGGACGGTGGCGTTCACGACGGGTGGCGCGCCGGTGCCGTCGAGCAGAGTGGCGCCGACGTACGCCGTCACGAGAGCTTCTTCCGCCCCACCGGTCTCACGCGCTGTGGACGGCGGCGGCGACGGAGTGAAGGTGCCTTCGATCTCGGGGCTGCAGGCGCGTGGCACCACGATGACGGCTGCCAGGAGGATGGCGGCAAGCAGAGCCAACGGCAGGAGCCGCTCCCGAGACGCTGCCATCGCCTACCCTTTGTTCTGTGCCGCGATCCCCACCTGCTCGAAGAGCCACGGGCAGTCGATGAAGTGCGGCGACTGCACACCACGGGCCGCCACGTCGAAGCGGAGTTGGCGCGCCATGTCGAGTGCGTCCTCCGGCAGGTCGAGGAAGTCGTGCCCCCACAGGCTCGGGCCGTCGTGGATCTCGACGGGTGTCCAGGTCGCTGGATCGATGACCCGGCCTCCCCAGCCGTTCTCCACGAAGAAGCCGGAGGGTGTGCGCGCGTAGAACGACGTCATGAAGTCGTTGGTGTGACGACCCATGGTCAGGCCAACTTGATCCTCACCGGCGACGGCGAGGTCGTACCCTTGGCCGACGTCGTCGAGCGACTGGAACTCGACCATGAAGTGGTGAAAGCCCTTCTTGCCCGACGCCGCCAGTGCCAGGCTGTGGTGTCTTCCGTTGACGTGCAGGAAGTGGATGGGCAGAACCGGCATCTTGCCGAAGTCGGTGAGCTGGAAGCCGAGAAGGTCCTGGTAGAACGCGAGCTGCTCTTCGATGTCGGTGACCTCCAAGACCGCGTGGCCCATGCCCAGGGCGCCGGTCTTGAAGCCGGTGATGGTGCGGCCGGGAACAAATGGGTCGGCCGTTCGCATCGGCTTCCACACGAGCTCGACCCGGTTGCCGTCGGGATCGTGGCACACCAGGAGGCGCTCGACGAAGCGCCGGTCGGCAAGCTCGGAGCTGCCCCAGGTGACCTCCACACCGGCGTCGTCCAGCTTCGCCGCGAAGGCCTCGAGGTCGTCTTCTTCCTCGACCTCCCAGCCCATGAAGGCCAACGTGTCCCCGGTCTCGTCCGACACCAGGAAGCGCTGCTCCAGATCGTCCATGCGGTACGAGAGCGATTTCCCGCCGCGGTCGACCCGCTGCATGCCCAGCAGCTTGCAGGCGAAGTCGTTCCAGTCGTCGAGCTTGTCGGAGCGGACACCGAGGTAGGCGAGTGCGGAGAGATTCATCGCATGTCTCCCGAAGGTTGGGTGGAGGTTCGACGTTGGAGCTGGGACGATGTTCCCACGGCTCGAGTGATCGGCAGACACGATCTTTCCGAATGCCGGAATCGGCCAGAGCGATTCGCCTGCCGGGTGTGACGTGCATCATCTTCGGATCCGTCCCCGTTGCGGGGACCGATCGCAAGCCTCGGGCCGAGGGTCAGCTCTTGGCGGGTGGTGCAGCCAGCGCGGCCCTGACGGTGGCCTCGAGCTGTTGCGGGAACTCGCGCTCGAGTGAGCGGTAGGTCCGATCTCCGAACATCGCCCGCAGCGTGGCGTGGGAGATGGAGTGGTAGTTCACGGCGCCGAGGAGCTGGTACACGAGGGCGAGCGCGCGCGGCCGCGAGGCCTCTTCCCACCCGGGCGCCGTGCGCACCAGATCGACGAGGCCATCGAGCAGGTCTTTCAGGTACCAGACGCCGGCCGTCTCCGCTCGCTCCGGGTTGTCCAACAGCTCGCGCATGACGAGGCGCGTCGAAGGTGCCGGCTCGGGTCCAGGGGAGAGAGCCGTGAAGAACGCCAGCAGCTGCTCCGCCGCCGGACCATCTCCCGAGGTCGCATCCCCGAGCTGGCCCTCGAGGCGCGCCGCCGTGCTCTGCAGCACTTCGCCGTAGAGCTTCTCCTTGGTGGAGAACCGGTGGAGGACGGCCTGCTTGCTCACTCCGAGCTCGGCGGCGACGTCGGCGAGACTGGCGCCGTAGTAGCCGCGCTTCGCGAAGAGGTTTGTGGCAGCTGCGAGGAAGTCTTCGCGGGTTCTGGCTTTTCTGGGACTCATGGGGCTTGACAGCTTACCGAACGGTAAGCGAAGATACTTACCGATCGGTAAGTTGCCGGCTCACGCCGCGGCCCGCTGCGAGACGACGCTCGAGGGAGCCTCACGGAGCGTGAAGCCCGCCGCAGAGAGATCCAATCGAGAACCACAGACCCAGGAGGCCCCTGTCATGAGCTCCGACGCCGTCTTGTACTCCGTGCGCGACCAGGTCGCGACCATCACGTTCAACCGTCCCGAGAAGTTCAACACCCTGCGCCCCGAGGTCCTCGAAGGTCTCGGGTCCTCCCTCGAGAAGGCGAACCTCGACCCCGACGTCAAGGTGATCGTGCTCGAAGGCAACGGCGACAGCTTCTGCGCCGGCTTCGACTTCTCGGGTGGCATCGAGCACTACGCCACGGCGCGCGAAGAGGGCTACGACCCCGGCATGGACGTCAGCAACGTGGTCAACCCGTATACGAGCTACCTGACCAAGTTCATGGGTCTGTGGCGCGGCACGAAGCCGACCATCGCCAAGGTGCACGGCTACTGCGTCGGCGGTGGCTCCGAGATGGCGCTGTGTGCCGATCTCGTGGTCGCCTCGGAAGACGCGCGCATCGGCACGCCGTACTCCCGCGTCTGGGGCTGCCACCTCTCGGGCATGTGGGTCTACCGCCTGGGGCTTGCGAAGGCGAAGTACTACGCGCTCACGGGGGAGTGGGTGAGCGGTCGCGAGGCCGCCGACATCGAGCTCATCAACTTCGCCGTGCCGCTCGAGGAGCTCGACGCGAAGGTGGCGGAGCTCGCGGCCAAGCTCACGCGCATTCCGTTCACGCAGCTCGCGTCGATGAAGCTCGTCGTGAACCAGGCCTACGACAACATGGGTCTGCAGAGCACGCAGACCCTCGGCCCGATCCTCGACGGCATCATGCGCAACACGCCGGAAGGCCGCGAGTTCGTGCGCCACGCGCAAGAGCACGGGGTCAAGAGCGCGGTGACCGAGCGCGACGCGCCCTTCAACGACTACAGCCAGGGCCCGGCCGACGAGGTGCCCCGCCGTCGCTCACAGCTCGGGTAGACCGTTCGAAGCTGCTGGCCTCGCGCGGCTCGGGGAGACGAAGCCCGACGGCGTCGGGCGCCACCCCGGCCTGCGCGAGGCCGCGCGCTCCGGCAGTGCCGCGTGGAGCGCCTGGATGTGCTCGGGGGACGTGCCGCAGCATCCTCCGAGGAGCCGGGCTCCCGAGGCCCCCCAGCCTCGCGCCTCCTTCACGAGGTCGGGCCCGTGTCCGTTTCCGTGGGATTGCATCCAGATTCGCGAATATTATAACATGATACACAAATCATGATACCCTGTGCAGCGTGCCGCAAGGGCTGTGTGCAGGTCCGTTCCGCGAACTGAAGGTGCCGGCGGGACGGTCGAAGCGCTTCGTCGCAGTCGCTGGCCTTCGAGCGCTTCGCGGCCGGCACTCGAGACCTGATCCCGTGGACCGTCCGATTCCTCCGTCCCGAACGGAAGCACGAGCGAGGTAGAAGACCCATGAGTACTGCAACTGACGTAGCAGCGGGCCAGGCGAACGCGCCGGATCCCGTGAACGACGACGGCCTGAAGCGAACGGGCCGATTTGCGGGCGGCCTGGTGGACGATCTCAAGCGTCGCCTTCCGCACTACGCCGACGACTTTGCCCATGGATTGCACGCGAAGGTGCTCGGCTCCACGCTGTTCCTGTATTTCGCGTGTCTCGCCAACGCGATCGCCTTCGGTGCCCTCATGGGCTTCATGACCGACGGCCAGATCGGCACGTCGGAGATGATGGTGGCCACCGCCGTCGGCGGCGTGGCATTCGCGCTGTTCTCGGGCCAGCCACTGACGATCCTCGGCGGCACCGGCCCCATCGTGATCTTCACGGCGCTGCTCTACCAGACGTCGAACGATCTCGGCCTCCCGTTCCTGCCGGTCTACGCCTGGGTCGGCGTCTGGTCCGGCGTCCTCCTCGTTTTGCTCGCCGTGACCGATGCCAGCGCCCTGATGCGCTTCTTCACGCGCTTCACGGACGAGATCTTCGCTGCGCTCATCGCCGTGATCTTCATCGTGGAGGCGACCAAAGACATTGCCGCCGGATTTGGTGACCCGAACACGCCGTACGACCAGGCGCTGCTGGGCCTCGTGTTGGCCATCGGCACCTTCGTGGTTGCCCGCACGCTGCAGTGGTTCCGGAACTCCGCGTACCTGCGCTGGTGGGTGCGCGATTTCCTGGCCGATTTTGGTCCGGCGATCTCCATCGTCGTCATGACGATCGTCGCCGTCCTGATGAAAGGCGTGCCGCGCAACCACGCGGACGTGCCGGAAACGCTGGGCACGACGACGGGACGGCCCTGGCTCGTCGACATGCTCTCGGTGCCGACCTGGATCATGTTCGCGGCGGCCATTCCCGCATTCCTCGCGGTGGTGCTGCTGTTCCTCGACCAGAACATCACGACGCGCCTCGTCAATGCCAAGCACCACAAGCTGGAGAAGGGCAGCGGGTATCACCTCGATCTTCTGATCGTCGGTCTGATCGTTCTCGTGTCTTCACTCTTTGCGCTGCCGTGGATCGTGGCCGCGACGGTCCATTCGCTGAACCATGTCCGCAGCCTCGCGACACATCGCGTCGTCGAGAGTGGTGGCCAGGCGAAGGAGGAGATCGTGTCGGTGCGTGAGAACCGCATTTCGCCCCTTCTGGTCCACATCCTGATCGGCGCGTCACTCATGTTCCTGCCGCTCGTCGCCCAGATCCCGATGTCGGTCCTGTTCGGCCTGTTCCTGTTCATGGGTTTCGCGACGCTTGCCGGTAACGAGCTCTTCGAGCGATTCCGGATGTGGTTCATGGACCCGCGCCTGTATCCCGAGACGCACCACTTCGTCGGCAAGGTGCCGATGAAGGTCGTCCATGCGTTCACGGCGATCCAGGTGGCCTGCCTTGCGGCGCTGTGGGTCCTGAAGTCGAGTGCGCTGGGCCTGCTCTTCCCCGTCCTCATCGCCCTGCTCGTGCCGATTCGCCGCTCGCTGCCGCGGTTCTTCGACCCCGAGCATCTGGCCGCGCTGGACGAGGAAGAGGACGCGGAGGTGTTCGAGGAGACCGGCGGCGGGAGGCTCGGCCCCTAGTCGCCGATCAGGAGCAATGCTCGGCGTCGCCCGGCCTAGCGGTCTGCGTCGCGGGGGCCTCGGTAGAAGACGAGGGGCGCACCCCCGAAGAAGCGCTCGTACCAGCGGGCCGGGCGTACTTCGTCGATCTCGGGACGTGGGGGGCCACTCCCGCCCAGCATCCTGAGCCGACAGTACTGCGGCTCGCGCTCGAGCAGTTCGACCGCCTTTTGCCCGGCGTCCCGCGGGTGTCGGGCGGAAACGAATCGCTGGCTGTACGCCCCGTCGAACCGTTGGCCGTCCTCCAGGTCTCGAAACGGACCGGAACCGTGATCGACACTGCGAATGAAGGCATCGCACCCCTACCTGACTGCTGCACCCGAGCATGTCGGCTTCCATGACCGACGGTATCGAACAGAGCCCCTCACTTCTCCGACCACTCTCTCAGCTGTTCGACACTCGCCGTCGCACCTCCGCAGACCACGACCAGGATCGACCGGAAGTCTTCGAGCTCCGTCGCGAGGTCGTAGACGGCGGCCAGGGAAGCGCCGCAGGCAGGCTCCACCACGACGCGATGGTCGGTGAGGAAGCGATGGCACGCAGAGACCGCCGCCTGGTCCGATACCACGAGGCTGCGGCAAGGGTGGCGCGTCGTCCAGTCGAACGCCTGCTGGCACACCTGACGCGCTCCGAGTGAGGTTGCCAGGCTCGTGATCGCCTCCAGCTCGACCAGGTCGCCTGTCCGGATCGACTGCGCCAGGGAGTCGGCGCCATGAGTCTCGACCGCGACGACGGGTACGTCGTGCCACTCGTGGCGCCGCATCCCCTCGATCACTCCGCAGAGCAGCCCGCCGCCACCCACGGAGAGAACCACCACCTCGGGTGTGAGGCCCGTGGCAGCCACCTCGTCGATCAGGCTCGCGTGGCCCTGCCAGAGGAGCGGATCGTCGAACGGGTGGAGGAACGCGTCGGTCGTGCCCACCATCGAAAGGGCGAGGTCGTTCGCCTCCTGCCACGACGCGCCGTGCACGATGACCTCGGCGCCCTCCTGGGTGATGAGCGCCTTTGCTCGTTCGGTGGTCGTCTCCGGCACGACCACCACCACGGGGACCAGAAGGGCGCGCCCTGCGTAGGCCACGGCGATGCCGGCGTTGCCACCCGACGACGAGATCAGCCGCTTTGCACCGCGGCGGACGTGCTCCTGGCAGGCGAGGCCGATGCCACGGATCTTGAAGGAACCGGGAGGCTGTGCCGATTCGAGCTTGAGCCAGACGGACCGATCGGCCCCCAGGGAAAGAGGCCTCGACTCGAAGAGCGGGGTCTCGATGTGCAGCGGCTTCACGCCTGGGCCGTCACGCGTCCGCCAGACGCACCCACTCGAAGTCGCCGGGCTTGTGGTTGATGCGCACGCGCGGCTCGGCGATCCAGCTTGCGTAGCGCCCCGGTCGCATCTCGGGCTGCATCAGCGACTCGATGAAGTCGCGATCCGAGCTGGAGGGGAGCCACTCGTACTGTCGAGCCTTCCACTCGTCTTCGCTCAGGACCGTACCGTCGGGAGTGACGTGGTGCCCACGGTGGATGCCGATCTGGCGGTGGAACGCCTCGTGCGGCAGCCGCAGCTCGAACTCGATGCCGTGCGACGCGATCTCCTTGTTCCAACGTTGCACGCCCAGGTTGCAGTCGGCGGTGAAGTCGTCGCGCAGGCGCCCGTTCAGAGCGTTCAGAGCGGGGTGCTGCACGGTCTGCCAGTGGCTGTCCTGCAGCTCGAGGAGACCGTACGTCGCGTCGTGCAGCCGGTGGTCGTCGTCGAGCTTGTGCTCGCGATAGCGGCCTTTGATGCCTGCGTTGAAGAACATCGCAGCGTTGGTGGAGAGCTCGGAGCCGAAGAGGTCGAGCGTGAGGGAGTAGTGCAGGTTGGCCTTCTTCTGGATGGTCGGCAGGTCGATCACGCCGAGGGCGCGCACGCGCTCGATGTCGGTCGGATCGTCGACGCCTGCCTCCTTCATGGCCTCGCAGGTGCGCTGCACGATGCGGGTGACCCCGGTCTCTCCCACGAACATGTGGAAGGCCTCTTCGGTGAGCATGAACCGGCAGGTGCGTGAGAGCGGGTCGAAGCCCGACTGTGCGAGCGACTCGAGCTGCATCTTGCCGTCGCGGTCGGTGAAGAAGGTGAACATGAAGAACGACAGCCAGTCGGGTGTCTCCTCGTTGAACGCCCCGAGCATGCGGGGCGCCTCGTCGGAGCCGGAGCGCCGCCGGAGCAGCTCGGCAGCCTCCTCCCGCCCGTCGCGCCCGAAGTACTTCTGCAGCAGGTAGACCATGGCCCAGAGGTGACGCCCCTCCTCCACGTTCACCTGGAAGAGGTTGCGCAGGTCGTACAGCGACGGCGCGGTCTTGCCCAGGTAGCGCTGCTGCTCCACCGACGCCGGCTCGGTGTCGCCCTGGATGACCACGATGCGGCGAAAGGCTGCGCGGTACTCGCCCGGGATCTCCTGCCACGCGACCTCGCCGTAGTGCTCACCGAACGGGATGGTGCGGCCTTCCACCTGAGGCGCGAGGAGGACGCCCCAGCGGTAGTCCGGCATCTTCACGTAGTCGAACACGGCCCACTTGTCGGCGCCCTTCGACTCCACCCGCACGGCGGTGCGCAGGTACACGTCCGAGGTCTGGAAGCCGTCGGGCCCCATGTCCATCCACCAGTCGATGTAGCCCGGATGCCACTTCTCGAGGCCGCGGCGGATCTTGGGGTCGGACGCGAGTCCGACGTTGTTGGGAATGAGGGCGTCGTAGTCGACGCTCGTGTCCAGGCTCATGGGAATGTCCTCACACGCGTTCTCGGTCGAAGGTGGGTCTCCTGCCGGTGCCGTACAGGGGCAGCGCGCCCTCGTCGCCGACGGCGTTCGGACGCTGGAAGATCCAGTTCTGCCAGGCGCTGAGCCGGCCGAAGATCTTGCTCTCCATCGTCTCCGGACCGGGGAAGCGCAGGTTGGCCTCGAGCCCGGTGAGGGCGTCGGCGGAGAAGCTGGTGCGCTCCTCGAGTGCGATGCGGATCTCGTCGTCCCAGTCGATGTCGTCCAGGATCACGGTCACGAGGCCAAGCTCGAGGGCCGCCTCCGCATCGAGCGTCTGACCGGTGGCAGCCTCTGCCGCGGCCAGGGCCTCGTCGTCCCCGAGGAAGCGGGTGGCGAGGCGCGGGAGGCCGTTGGGCATCACCAGCGGGCCGAAGTTCAGTGCGCTGAGGCGAACGTCGGGAGCTGCGGCGCCGTCGTCTTCGCGCTCGCCCTCGAACATGTAGGTCCGATCTGCCGCGAGCGCGAGCTCGAAGAGCAGACCGGCGAAGCAGCTCCCGGGCTCCACGAGGGCGAAGAGTGTGCGCGAGCTGACATCGAGCCGCTTGAGGACCCGCTTCCAATAGAGCGTGATCTCGCGCACCAGCCAGTGGTCCGCGTGCTCGCGCAGGAACGCGTCGTGCTGGAGTACGGCCTCGCCGTTGCCGACGGTGCGGAGCACGAGCAGGCCAAGCTCCGGCTCGTTGAGCCGCAGATGCAGGAGCACGTCGTCGAGCTCGCGCGCGAGCGCGAGGGTCCAGGTGTCGGCACCCTGTGCACTCAGCTCGTCGAGGCGAGCCGGAGGTGGGGCAGAGGGTCCGCGCACGTCGAGATGCACGAGGCCGAGCTTGCGGTCGAGGCGCGCGGTGACATGGCATGTCTCGATCGTGTCGTCGCTCACCTCACGCTCGAGCGGTGGCAGCGTGATGCCGGTCTCCCCCTCCGGCCGCCCGCTCGAGGCGGCGAGCTCGCGTGCACGCGCGGCGATGGTCTCGTCCCAGGACGCCAGCTTCGCCACTTCGTCGACGAGCTTCCACTCGACGGCGCGCCGGCCCTTGACGCCCTCTTCCAGCGTGCAGAACACGTCCGCGCGGTCGCGCCGCACCTGGCGCTTGTCCACGAGGCGGGTCAAGCCTCCGGTGCCGGGCAGCACGCCGAGCAGAGGCACCTCGGGTAGGGAGACCGTCGATCGCATGTCGTCGGCGAGCACGATGTGGTCGCACGCCATGGCGATCTCGTAGCCGCCGCCAGCCGCCGTGCCGCGCACGGCGCACAGGTAGCGCTGGCCGGAGTGGGCGCTGGCGTCTTCGATGGCGAGACGCGTCTCGTTGGTGAACTTGCAGAAGTTCACCTTGAGCTGGTGCGAGGAGCCGCCGAGCATGCCGATGTTGGCGCCGGCGCAGAAGATCTGCTCGCGGCCCGACTCGACCACGACGCAGCGCACCTCGGGATGCTCGAAGCGCAGCCGCTGGGTGGCGTCGTAGAGCTCGATGTCGACCCCGAGGTCGTAGGAGTTCTGCTTGAGCTGGTAGCCCGGCCGGAGCGGCTCGCCTTCGTCGACGTCGAGCGTGAGGTACGCGACCGGCGCTTCGATCCTCAGACGCCAGTGTCGGTAGGCGTCGGGAGCGGTGCGGAAGTCGATGCTGCCGCTGGAAGAAGCAGTGCGCATGCGGGCGGTCGTTCTCCGGTGCGAGGGTGCACCTGGCAGCCTAGCAGCGCAGGGTGCTTCACAGCAGTCCTCAGGCGCAGGTCAGGGATGGTCAGCCCGTTCGAAGGAGCTCGGCGGCTGTGAAGCGTCGGATCGAAGCCACCACGATGGGTATGGTGGCGCTCGCCCACGCGACGGATCCTGCAGTGGCCGCGAAGGCGAGGATGGCGGCGTCTGCCGCCTGGACTCCCTCGAGCGACGCTTCAGCCAGGACGGACGCCAGCGCTCCTGTGGCCAGTCCGAGCAGCGACCCGGCCGTGGCGGAGAGAAGCGTGGAGTACAGCACGGGCGAGAGCCACTGTGTCGGTCGCGCGCCGAGTGCATGTCGGATGGCCATGTCCCGTCGCCTGGCCGCGAGGTCATGGCGGACCTTCGCTCGCAGCGCGAGCGCACCGAGCAAGACTCCCAGCAGCGCAAACAGGGCTCCCAAGGTCGCGAGGAAGCGGGGCAGGGCGAGGCTGCGGGAGCGCAGCTCCTCGAGGCTCGTGAACGAGCCGAGCGGAAGGCCGGGCACCATTTCGCGGAAGCTCGATCGAAGGCTTCGCACGGCCGCTGCCTCGTTTCCGGTGTGGCGAGCGACGAACGACGTGGCGCCTCGACCGCGCTGGCCGTGTGGCACGTAGATCGTCGGCTGAGGAGGCTCGCGGATCGACACGCGCTGGTCGGCCACGACCCCGACGATGTCGGTCCACGCCGGCACTGGAACAAAGGTGCGGGATCCGGGCCTCGCGCGCTGCTGGCGCGTCAGGTCGATGCGGATCCCCAGGGGCCGACGCTCTGCGAAGAAGGTCCTGGCCATGGCCTCGTTGATGAGCGCCACGTCCGTGGTCTGTCTCGTGTCGGTCGCAAGGAACGGCCTGCCTTCGAGAACCTCGAGGCCCAGGGCCCGGATGGCTCCCGGTGAGAGCGTGACGAGGCGTGCAGCACCCTGCTCGATGGGCCTCGCCTCACCTTCGATCGCGATGTCCCGGCCCGGCCCTTGCGCCTGGCTGGCGAGGGGAACCGACGAGGTGACACCAAAGTGGACGACGTCGGGAAGCTGCCCCATGCGGCGCTCGAGACTCCTGATGAGCTCACCCGCGGCGGCCGCGTCACTGGAGAGTCGCCGCGGCAGCTCCAGCGTTCCCGTGATCAGCCCCCGGGACGGCAGCCCCAGCTCGACCTGCTCGAGCCGGGCCAGGCTTCGACCGACGAGGCCTGCGAAGACGAGCAGCGTTGTGGCCAGGGCGGCGACGACGGCGGTGCCGAGGTTCGAGCCTCCGCCCAGCACGCGGAATGAGGGTGATGCACCGACCGGGACGCGAGCACACCTCCGGATGGCCGAAAAGCCAGCCAGGTAGAGGATGAGCCCCGCAGCTGCGGCGATGCCGCCTGCCGCGGCAATCGAGGTCGCCGTCAGATGTGCCTGCTCGAGTCGTGGAATCAGATCCGCTCCGACATGCCGCAGCCAGCGAAGCAGCCCGGCCGCCGTCAGAGCGCCGGTTGCGAGCGCGGTGACAGCAACCCAGAGGATCTCGCGCGCCGACCGGAGAGAGATCCGCGCGACGGTCGCCCCGAGGGCCCAGCGAGTGCGGGTATCGGCGGCGCGATGCTGCTCATAGGTGGCCCACAGCAGCGCCGAGATGACGGTGGAGGCGAGCACGAGAACGGTGGTCGCGATCGCAAGGACTGGAGCCGCCGTTGCTGCCTCACCCACGATCTCGAGGTGGAGCGGTACGGCGTAGACCCTGTAGCCGGGCCGCGTGGGTGAAGCTCCGGAGAGCTGGCCCACGCGATCGAGCTCGCTCTGAAGTGCCGTGAGGGGTCGCTCCTCCTCGAGCCGTGCGAGCACGTTGAAGTAGTGGACGCGGAACTCCGGCTGGAGTTGGGCTGGGACCCACAGGTCGGCCTGCGGGCCCTCGACGAGAGTGCGAGGCATGCGGAAACCTCTCGGCAGGACTCCGATGACGGTCCGTGGCACTCCCTCGAGCAGGAGCCGTCTCCCGAGGATGTCGGGATCTGCTCCGTGGCGCTGCCTCCAGAGGCGATGGCTCAGGAGGACCACTGGATCCGCCCCGGGCTGGTCCTCGGCCTCCGAGAACGCTCGTCCCAACGCCGGCTCGACGTCGAGAACACGGAAGAGGTCATGTGATGCGGCGAGCACGGAGAGCTTCTTCGGCTCGCCGGCCACGTCCAGCACGAGCGAGTCGTTCACCCAGGCGCACACCGAGGCCAGGGTCGAGCCGGGCTGCGCTGCGGACTCACGGAGGGCAAAGAACTCCGGTGCGGTCAGCGGCGCGCGCGGAACGCCGTCCCAGGAGTCCCACACTTCGAGGAGCCGGTCCGCGTCCGTGTACGGAAGAGGACGCAGCACCACGGCATGCAGGAGAACCCCCATCACCAGCGCCGCGCTGATCCCCACGGCGACGCCTACCGTGGCCTGTGCCCTGAGTCGCTCCTGGTCGCGCCGGATCCTTCGGCGGACGGCTCGGCGAGGAAGACGCACGAGGCTCTAGGTCTGCTCCGACGGGGTGCCCGGCCGCCACGCGGAGGCAGAGACCCGAAGCTCCTCGAGCCCCTTCCAGTGGTCGTCGACGGCTCGTCGCCCGCCCGGTGTGAGAGCAATCGTGGTTTTGGGCTTCCTCCCGACGAAGCGTTTCGAGATCTGGACCAGCTTTGCGGTCTCGAGCTTGCGCAGGTGGGCGGACAGGTTCCCGCGAGTCAGCCCCGTAAGGGACATGAGAAGCATGAAGTCTGCGCTCCGGCAACCGCGCAGAGCGGTCAGGATCGCGAGGCGTGACGGAGCGTGAATGAGAGGACTGAGGTCCGAGATCTGGCGGAAGACGTCGCTCATCGGAGCTCGCTCCTTTCGGCCGTGCCCGCGATCAGCTCGCGGGCCGAAGACAGATCGGCCACCATCGAGCGATGATCGAAGATTCCGAGGGCGAGGATCGCCACCCCGGTGAGGAGCGCGGCGATCGAGCGCCCGCTCTCCACCAGGAGAGCGTTCGGCAGCAGGTGCACGAGGCTACCGGCGCCGACCCCGAGCACGAGGGTCACGAGCCCCGTGCGGAGGCTTGGCCGCAGCCCGAACGGGGCGAGCACGAGCAACGTGCCCAGTGCCGCGGCCCAGCCGGAGCCCCAGGCGAGGGCCGCCGCTCCGGCCCATGCGATGAAGGCCGGATCGAGGAGCGCAAAGCCACCCAGGAGACCAAGGCCCAGCACGAGGACGTTCGTGCCCACGGCGAGGGAGAGAGGTCGAACCTCGCCGAAGTGAAGCCGGTAGCGACCGTCGATGATTGCGATCGCGCCGAGAACGAACGGCAGGAGCGCCCACGTGGTCCACTCGGGAAGGAGGCCGCTCGGCTCGACGGCCAGGTAGCGATCTTCGGCGGTCTCTGCGTCTGTGCTCACGATGTGGGCCGCAGGGGGAATCTGGAGTGCCAGAACCACGAACCACAGGCCAACCGGCACGAGGCGAAGCCCCCTGCAGGAGTAAACGCGCCCCGGAAGCTCGCGCAGCGAAACGGCACTCGTGTGGAACTGCTCTGTAATACTCATCACCTCAACTAGTTTGTATCACAAACTAGTGTGCGATGACTCAGTGGTTCGGCCCGCTGCGAGTCACAGCGCGGGACGGGTCACGAGTGGTGCGATGATCTCAGACGGTCGCGGCGATCTCGAGCAGCTGGTTCCTGAACCACTCGTGCTCGCGGTCCGACTCGAACAGGGGGGGCCAGTAGGCCCGCATGTCGAGGGTCGGTACTTCGAAGCCGGGCTCGAGAATCTCGATCTCGGCCTGCTGCGCGAACCTGACGGCCAGCCGTTCCTGGACGAGTGCCAGCGCGTCGGTCTCTGCGACGATGTTCGGGAGAAGGGTGAACTGCGGAATCGACATCACCTCGTGGGTCTCGACGCCTGCCCTCTGCAGAGCCTCTCGCGCGGCCGACGTCACGAGATCGGCGCTCGCTCTGTAGGCGGCGTAGGGTGCGCTCTCGAGCTTCTTCTTCGTGAGTCGCGCGCGCCCCGATCGCCGGTCGCGTGCACCCCTCGAGGCGACGTGCCCCCGCTTCGCGATCGCGACGTAGCGCTCCTCGAAGAGGCTCATCGAAGGCAGCTCGCCGAGCTCGATGACGCCGGCGGGCATGATGAGGGCGTCGACGTCGCCTCGTTCCAGTGCCCGCGGAGACTGGCGCCGGAGATCGATGAACTGGACACGGGCGTTCGGGGCCTGGTCGCGTAGGCGGCGAATGAGGGGGCCCGCGAGGAGCATCACGTTGTAGTCGGCCGTGGCGATGACGAAGCGGCGGTCGATCGACTCGACGTCGAGGGGGTGCTCGGTGAAGAGGTCGTGGATGCTGCGGAGCGACTCGGCCAGGCGCGGCTCGAGCCAGTCCCCGAACTCCGTGCGCACCATCGACCGCCCCACGCGGACCAGGAGCTCGTCGCCGAAGAGGGCGCGCGCCTTCGCCAGACCCTCGCTGGTGCTCGACTGACTCAGGTGCAGGCGCTCGCTCGCGCGCGTCACGCTGCGGGTTTGCAGGAGCTCGAGCACCACCGGCAGCAGGTTGAGGTTCTTCGCACGAAGCGAGGTCGGACGGACCGGAGCGCCGGACCTCTCGTCTATCGACATTGTCGATACTTTACTTCGGAAAGATCGTCTGGGGCGAAGGCTCGCAGCGGTGGGAGGATGCTGGCGACGCCCCATTCACGGAAGGGAATCCCCGATGGAAGCACACGTCACGATCGTCGGAGCGGGCCCTGTGGGTCTGACGATGGCCATGGATCTGGCACGGCGAGGGGTCTCCGTGATCGTCGTCGAGAGCCGCGCCGAAGACGAGCCGGCGGACGCGAAGTGCAACACGGTGGCGGCACGGACGATGGAGATCTTCCGTCGCCTGGGTGTCGCCGACCAGGTGCGCGCGGCGGGGCTGGCCGACGACTTTCCGACCGACGTCCGGTTCTGCACGTCGGTTGCCGGCCACGAGATCACGCGCATCCCCCTGCCGAGCCGCAACGAGCGCTTTGGCGCCGGCGCACGCTCGGCCGAGGGCTACATCGACAGCCACTGGGCGACGCCCGAGCCGATGGTGAGGGTGAGCCAGCTCTACCTGAACCCCATCCTCTACGCGCACGCCAAGACCTTCGAGCGCGTGGCCCTGCTGCCGGAGACGACGTTCCTGCGCTACGAAGACCATGGCGGCAGCGTCGCCGCGACCTGCCAGACCGCGAGCGGCAAGGAGCTGGAGATCCGCAGCCGGTACTTCGTGGGGTGCGACGGGGCGACGAGCCCGGTGCGCAAGCAGATGGGAGTGCGCCTCCTGGGAGACGCCGAGATCTCGCGCCAGCGCTCGTCGCTGGTGCGATGCCCGGCCATCAAAGACCTGTTCCCCGGCAAGCCCGCGTGGATGAGCTGGGTGATCAACCCGCGTCAGGCCGGGGTGGTCGTGGCCATCGACGGGGGCGAGCTCTGGCTCATCCATCGGTCCATGTCTCTCGAGCGTGACTTCGAGTCGGTGGACCGGGATCAGTCGATTCGCGATGTCCTGGGTGTCGGCGACGACTTCACCTGGGAGGTGGAGGGACATCAGGACTGGACCGGCCGTCGGATGGTCGCGTCGCGGTTTCGCGACGGCAACGTCTTCCTGTGTGGCGACGCGGCGCACATCTGGATTCCGTTCGCGGGCTACGGCATGAACGCGGGCATCGCCGACTGCACCAATCTCTCGTGGATGATGGCGGCCGTCCTCCAAGGACAGGCCGACGAGGCCTTGCTGGAGGCGCACGAGCGCGAGCGCCATCCGATCACCGAGCAGGTGAGCCGCCTTGCGATGGGCAAGGCGCTCGAGTACATGCAGAAGTCGCAGCGGCGCAGGATCCCGAAGGTTCTCGAAAGTGACGGCTTCGTCGGCCGGATGGTCCGCAAGCGCCTCGGTCGGCAGCTGTACGAGATCAACTGGCCGCAGTTCGCCCCGGAAGGTCTCAACTTCGGCTACTACTACGACGACTCGCCGGTCATCCACTACGACGGCGAAAGTGCACCCACGTACGAGATGGGGTCCGCGACCCCCAGCACCGTTCCAGGCTGTCGGCTGCCGCACTTCTGGCTCGACGACGAGGTCTCGGTTTACGACCGGTTGGGCCTCGGCTACACCCTCCTCGACTTCGGTGGCAACGGGGTCGGAAAGAGTCTGGCGCACGCGTTCGAGTCGCGGCGGATCCCGCTCGATGTGCTCGACCTCTCCGAGCGGCCCGCGCCGTACACGCATGACCTGATCCTCGCGCGCACCGACCAGCACATCGCGTGGAGAGGAGACCAGTTGCCGGACGACCTCGACGGCTTCGTGACCCAACTGGCCGGCTCTACACACGCTTCCTGACGCAGGGGCGCTGCGTGCCTTCGAGAGCGACCCTCCTGACCGGCAGACGTCCGCGCGAGGTGGGGCTTGCACACATGACCTCCGTGGCACGTCACACCCTACGGGCGCTCCCCCGACGAGGAGCTGGCTCAGCGTCGAGCCGAAGGGGAGCCAGGGGCGTCGCCGGTCGATCCAGAGGCTCTGCCGATGGCGCGCTTTCGACCGTTTTTCGGCACGATCCCCGGAGAATGATCGGGGAGCGAAACTCAGCGCGAACAGCTTCCGTAGGGCCATTCCGATGAGGGAAAAACTGGGCGGTTGTGTCTACCTGTTTCTGGTGGGTGGCTTCTTCGTGCTGCTCGGGGGCTGGTTCGCCCTCGGTGAGCTCGGAGCTGGCCTGCCGGGCCTCGAGCAGATGTGGCCGGTGTTCCCGCTGTTCGGCAGCGTCTGCTTCCTGGTCGGCTTCGTGCTCGGCCCCCGCAACTACGGGCTCGTGCTGCCGGGCGTCATGTTTGGCTTGGTGGCCCTGTTCTTCTTCCCGTTCTCGCTGGGCTGGTGGTCGTGGGATCTGATGGTCAAGCTGTGGCCGGTCTTTCCGATGATCCTCGGCCTCGCGTTCGTCGCGATGTGGGCTGCAGCAGGCCTGCGCTACACCGGCCTCCTCGTGCCCGCGTTTCTCGGCATCGGAACCGGCGTCGTAGGTCTGGCCATGACCCTGACGCCGCTGCAGAACGTGGTGGCCGCCATCGGGTGGCCGGTCGCCTTCCTGGCCCTGGGTGCGACGCTCCTGCTCTTGCCGATCGTGCTGCTCGTGGGCGCTCTCGTGCGCAGGATCGCGGCGTAGCGCACCTGTTCCCACCGCCCCGGCGACCATCCCCGTCCACGATCGCTGCGTGCCGGTGGTCTGTGCCTTCGGACCGTGGAGCAACGGTGGCCTCTGGGTGCCCGTAGAAACCCGAGATGCGAGCTCTTCTCCCACCCGTTCTCGCTCTGGCCGTCGCGTTTCTTGTGCTCGTGGTGGTGGTCTGGGCCTTCCAACGTCGGTTGATGTACCTCCCGACACAGGAGCTTCTGACGCCGCCGCCCCACACGACCGAGGTGGTTCTCGAGACCGATGACGGCCTCCGCCTCGAAGCTTGGTGGACGGACCCGGTGGGAGAGAAGGCTGGCACCGTGCTGTTCTTCCACGGCAACGCCGGCAACCGTTCGCATCGAGGCACACTGACCGAGGTCTTCGCCGCGGCCGGTTTTTCGGTGTTGAGCGTCGACTATCGCGGCTACGGTGGCAATCCCGGCCAACTGACAGAGCGTGGCCTCGAGGCGGATGCGCGCGCAGCGCTCGCGTATGTTCTGGCCCGCTCCGACGTCGACCCGGAGAAGCTCGTCTACTACGGCGGCTCGCTCGGTTCCGCGGCGGCGGTCTACCTGGCGACGGTGCGTGAGCCGGCGGCCCTGGTTCTGCGGTCCCCGTTCACCTCCATGGCCGAGGTGGCGCGCCACCACTACTTCTTTCTCCCCGTGCGGACCCTGCTGCGAGATCGCTATCCCTCCGACGAGCGCATCACATCCCTCCGCGCGCCGCTCCTGGTTCTGGCCGGCGAAGAGGATCGCGTCGTTCCCGCGAAGCTCAGTCGGAAGTTGTTCGACGCCGCGAGCGCACCAAAACGCTGGTTTCTCCTGCCGAAGGTCGATCACAACGACCGGGAACTGTTCGACGGCCCGCGCGCGACCGAGGCGATTCTCGACTTCGCACGCGAGTGCCTGGAAGGCTGACACGCCTCAGGGGCAGGTCATGAGGGCCTCGGTGTCCTGGACCGGCTGGAACGGCACGCCGAGCTCGTTCGAGTACGTCGTCTCGGTGCCCGTCTGCGTGTCGAGGACGCGGATCGTGACGCCCTGGTCGGTGAGCCCGCCCGCAAACACCCAGTAGTGGCCGTTGAGGCCACACGCGTCGAGCACTTTGATCACCATCTCGACGTTGTTCTGGTCGAAGAACCAGAAGTAGCCGGTGTCGGCGGTGAGCTGCTGTGCCTGCCCGGTGCCCGTGCTCGAGCTGGTGGCCCAGTCGACCCGGATCTCGAAGCGGGAGCCACCGAGGCAGAGCGTGTCCGTGTCTGCGCAGGAATGCGCGGACGTTCGTGAACCGATGGGAGATCCGGAGGCCAGCGCGAGGACCTCGGTCCACTCGCGCGCGGCGCTCTGCTCGATCTGCAGATCGGTTGCGCGCGCGCCGGGCCGGTTCTCTTCGCACGTCGCGAAGGCCGAGGTGTCCTGGATCGGGGCGAACGGGCGGTCCTGGAGGTTGAAGTAGGTCTTGACCTCACCCGTGCGCGTGTCTTCCACCCGCACCTTCACCTCCACGTCGGTGAGCCCGCCCGCAAAGACCCAGTAGTTGCCGTTGAGCGGGCAGCCTTCGAGCACCTTGATCACCATCTCGACGTTGTTCTGGTCGAAGAACCAGAAGTAGCCGGTGTCGGACGTCAAAGCCACGGCACGGCCCTGGCCGGTGGCGCCCGCCTTGTCTTCCCAGCTCACGGTGACGCGGAAGCGGTTCTGCTGCACGCAGAGCACGGTGTCGCTCTGCGAGCACGACGGCCCCCGCACTGCGCCGTCGACGTCGGTGCGAAAGACACCCTGTGAACGGCCGCCGCCGTCGCGCCGCGTGAAGACGACCGTGGCGTCGTCGGCATCGTTCAAGCTGATTCGCGGCTCGGCCGGCTCGTCACCGCCCTCGGTTCCCGCAACGGCCACCTCTCCCGACGCCGGTTGGCCACTCGGAGTGAAGAACCGTCCGACGATGTTGCCGCCCGCCGCACGGCCACGCGCCGCGAGGCGGTCGGCCACCCAGGTCACGGCGAAATCGCCCACCGCGTTCATGGCCACGTCGGGGTCCTGCTGGTCCGGCGAATTGTCCTGGCCCAGCGGGAACGGCCCTCCCTGGGCCTCGCCGTCGGGGTCGAACAACCGCCCCTTCACGTCTCCGCCCCCCGCCCCAGGCTCTTCCCACACGGCGACGAACCTGCCGTCGTCGGCCATGTCCACCGCGGGGCTCGCGGCCCCGGGCGCCGAGCTGATCTCGATCTCGCCGGAGGTCGGCTGCTGCTGCGGGTCGAAGAGGCGCCCTACGAGGCCACCGGTGCTGTTCTGGTAGACGACCACGAAGCTGCCGGACGACGACGCGGCCGTCCGCGGTGCCGACGCCGGGCCGGGCGACAGCTCGATGACCTGCGGTGCCGGCCGGCCCTGCCGGTCGACGCGTCGGCCGCGGATGCGGTCGCCGTCGTCCCACACGACGATGGCGTCGCCGCCGTCGTCGGTCGCGACCTGTGGAGTTTGCGACGTGCCGCTCGGGCCGCGCGCGATCTCGATCTCCCCGGTTGCAGGCGCGCCGCTGGGCTCGAAGAAGCGGCCGACCACCGCGCTGTCGGTAACGCCGACCATGGCGATGCCGCCCCCCGGCTGCTTGAGTGCGAGGCCGGTCTCCTCCGACCAAGCCACGAAAAGTCTCCCGCTGGCGTCGATCGCCGCACTCGGCAAGGTCTGACTGCCGCTGCCGCTGCTCACCTGGAACCTCGGCCCTGCGGGTGACCCGTCGGGTGCATACATGCGGGCGAAGATGCCGTTGTCGTCTCCGTCGCGCGCCTGCCAGATGACAGCGGACGATCCGTCCGGCGCCTGGGCGACCACCGCCGACTCCGGTGAGCCCTGGCTGGAGACCGTGATCTCGGGGGAGGTCTCGGGCTCGCTGGTGCTGCCCGAACAGTCCATGACGAAGAGGTCGCCCGGCTTGGAGCCGTCGCCACCCTCGAACGCGATCCGGTTGCCGTCGGGCGACCAGGTGGGGACACCCTCGGAGAAGTCGGTCGTCTGTGTGAGGTTCACCAGATCGGCCCCGTCGGTGCCGATCTGCCAGATGTCGGCGAAGTCTCCGGGAAGGGCGCTGTGGAACGCGACCTTCGTGCCGTCGGCGGAGATGTCGGGGAAGACGTTGACACGCCCCTCGTCCTCGCCGCTCGTGGTGAGGCGGGCAACCGGAGGAGCTCCGCGAATGCCGAATGCGAACAGGTCGTTGCCTGCGCCCGACGCGAGAGAGACGATTGCGTAGCTGCCGTCCGGTGCGAGGGCCGCGCCCCGGTCCCACGGGAACCCGGAGCCGCCCGGGGCCTTCGACGCCAGCACCGTGCCCACTTCATCGGCGGCCGATCCGTCGAGGTCGGCGGCCGTGCCGTGGCGCAGCTCGGACGTGCCGCCGACCGTCACCGTCCAGATGAAGGTGCTGCCGTCGTCCGACGCCTTGATGAAGTCGCCGCCCCCGCCGCCGGGAACGAAGAGAAGGCGGCTCATGCCTTGGCCGTCGTCGTTGGTCGACGTGCGCGTGATCGGCGCCTGGGAGACGTCGACGCTCATGTACTCCCAGAGCGAGCACTGCTCGAGCGTGAGCACGGTGCTGGTGCCGAGAAACGACGGTGTCCAGCCGAGCCCGAACCCGCACGCCGATGCCTGTGCAGCCAGAACTCCGCCGCCGCTCCCATCGCCGTTCACCCAGCCCAGGTGGAACGGGATGCCGCTGCCGCTCGTTCCCGCGGAGAGCATGTAGACGATGCGCTCGCCGCTCGGAGCCCAGGCGGCGCGGGTCTCCTGCACGAGGTTGTTCGTGAGGTTCTGGCGGGGCCCACAGATCTGGGCCGTGGCAGTCTGCGCGAGGAGAGAGAGCGCCAGGAGGTTGGTTGCGAGCCGGCGGCGCGAAAGAGCGGCCATGGTGAGTCCTCGGGTCGGTGAGCGTGGATGCGTCTCTCCTCACCAGACGACGTTTCTGGCCTCCACGGCTCAGGCGTCACGCGCTGAGCGTCGACCGTGACCGAGGTGCGGCCTCCGGCTGACATGGCCGGCGACCGGTGATCAGTCGAGGAGCTTGCCGCGCAGGATCACTCGCTCGATCTTCCGTGTGTTGCGAATGTCTCGCAGCGGGTCGCCACCCAGCAGTACGAGGTCAGCCACCTGGCCGACGCTCACGGTGCCGATGTCATTCCGTCCGAGAAACGCGGCGGCCGCAGAGGTCGAGGCTGCGAGTGCCTGCGCCGGCGTCAGCCCGGCGGCGACGAGCTCCTCCAGCTCTTCGTGGAGTGAGACGCCGGCGAGCACGGCGGGGATTCCGACGTCGGTACCGGTGACGAGCGCAACACCACGGTCCGCGAAGGCGGCCGTGAGCTCTTGAAGGAAAGGAAACGTCTGCTGCACGCTGGCGAGGAAACGCGCGGGGTCGCGACGTTTGAGGTACGAGTTGCGGTCGGCTTGCCAGCTGCGCACCATGGACGCCGGCATGGCAGCAACCTCTGTGCGGCCGAGCATCTCTTCGAGGTCGAGGAGCTGCGACTCGATCTGGTGGTAGGCGATCAGGTTCGGGATCACGAAGACGTTGGCGCGTGCAACGCGCTCGGCGATTCTTCCGATCTCGGAGCGATCGAGCAACGCCCCGAGACGCGCGGCGGGATCTTCTGGAAGCTCGCCTCTCTCCCGGCCGGACCACGTGAAGTAGCCGTAGACCACCTCTTCCATGTGAGCGATGTGCTGGCCTCGCTCAATGCCGGCGAGCAGACCGACAGAGCGCACCGCGTGGCCCACGACCGGAACGTCCTGAGCTCGCGCCACGTCGACGATCCCGTCGTAGGCGTCCGCTCCGACTCCGTTGTACACCTTGATCATGTCGTAGCCGGCGTCGATGTGCTCCTCCGCGAGCCGGGCGCCTTCTTCGCGCGAGAGCTCGGCGCCACCACGGAGGATGGGACCGGAGGTGTAGATGGTGGGCCCCAAGAGGGTTCCCGCCACAACCTCGTCGCGAAGCTTCAGGACCTGAGTGCCACCGTCCAGGTTGAGGACTGTGGTCACTCCGTGCTGGAGGAAAAGCGCAAACAGCTTCTCGACGTCGTCGCGCGACCTCTTGATGTGGACGTGGAGGTCGTTGAGGCCCGGAATGAGGAACAGACCTTCACCGTCGATCACTCGGGCGCGCCGCGGAATCTTGGCGTCACCTACCGGTGCCACCTCCACGATGTGCTCGTCGCGGACGACGACGGTTTGACCAGGCAACATCTGATTGCCGGTGGGCACCAGAACAGAGACGTTGCGAATGGCGAGAGGCTTCTGCGCTGTTGCCGGGACTGCGAGCGCGAGCCAGGCGACCCAGAGCATCAGCGCGCACTCCGGGCGTCGCCAGGCTCCCGCGGGACTCACTCTCCCAGCCTCAGTGTGGCGTTACCCACGGTCACTCGAACGTCGACGGTGTCTCCCTGGCCACCGTCCATCTTGAAGAAGCTGCCGGGCCCCGGAGGCTTGGAGGTGCGCACGCGACGATCGTCGAGCCATACCTTCGTCTTGCCCACCTGGGCCTCGACGTCGACCGACGCATACTCGTCGGCTCCCGAGGTGGCATGGACGTCTCCCACCTCGAGTACGACGTCGAGATCACCTTCCGGCACTTCGATGTTGGCTCCGCCATGGCCTTGGCGCAGACGCACGCCTCCCTTGATTCCGCGCACGTCCACCTCCGAGGAGCTGGCGTCCACCTCGACGCGGAGCCGAGCTGGCGCCGCAACGATCCAGCGCTCGTTGACCCGGTCGTGAAGAGTGCTGCCCATCGGCAGGGGTGTGATCGTCAGTTGTTTGCCGTTCTCCTTCACGCGAAGCTCGATCGACTCGAGCAGCTCCTCGCGGTCGAGCCGCGAGCTGACGAACCAGCTGCGCAACCCACCCCCATCTCCCGAGCCGCCGCGGCGCGGAGAGAAGACGATCCGCAGATGGACGCTGTCGTCGGGCGAAGGCTCCACATTCACCTGGCCATTGCCGGTCTTGAGCCGGAGCGTCTCGAAGTCGCGGGCCGGGATGATCTGCTCGATCTCGCGCTCGAGTGCTGCGCCGGCCGAGGCCGTGAGGGCGCAGATGAGGATGGCGGTCGTGGTCGCCTTCATGAACTCTCTCCTTTTGGTTGAGTCTTTGACGCAGGTCGGGGAAAGGCCGTGACGGACCCGGAACGGTCCGCCGCGGACTCGGGGTTGAGGGAGGCGTTCGACGGACCCTGCTCCGGTGCTCCGGTGGGGGGGCGGCGCCGTGAGAGCCGCGCGTAGAGGCGAAGCCACCTGGCGATCTGTACTGCGAGCGCCAGACAGGCGACGCCGACCGTGAGCACCACCAGTTGGGGTAGGCCTGCCCGCAGCGTCGGGTCGAGCAGCCGCGGAGGGACCAGAGGCAGGAGCAGGGCTGCGAAAACGGCCGCCGTGCCGGAGAGTGCGAGTGCCAGTGCGAGTGTGCTGCCCAGGAGCTGCAGGAGCCAGTACGCGGCCAGCCGCGCTGTCGCCGCAACACCCCGGAGCGTGGCGCGCCATCGCCCTCGGCCCTGCCCTGGGGAGGGCTCGAAGGTCAGCGCCACGCCGTAAGCCTCAGCCAGCTCACCTGGCGAGCCGAGCGACCGGATGGCGGCCGCAGACGAGCTCCCTTGACGCGTGGCCTCCGCGATGTGGTTGTCGATCTCGAGAACGATCGTGGAGATCTCACCGGGCGCGACGTGCGCAGAGAGCTCCGCGCGCAGGCTCTCGAGGTAGGCCTGTGTCACGGGGCTGCGCCAATCGGATCGACCTTGGTCGTCGGTCACTGCCGTCATCGCGCCATCTCCAGGGAGTCCGCGCGGCCGTCGACGATCTTGGTGACCGACTGGGCGAGCTCCCGCCACTGGGCACGGAGCAGCTCCAGACGTGCCTGACCTGCTTTGGACAGGCGGTAGTACTGGCGCGGCGGACCGGCCTCCGACTCCTGCCAGTGGGTGGCGAGCAGACCTTGGCTCTTGAGACGCCGCAGCAGCGGATAGACCGTCCCTTCACGGACCGCGAGCTGGGATTCGTCGCTCAGCTGCGACACGATCTCGTAGCCGTAGCCCGGCTGCCGTTCGAGGATCGCGAGGACGCAGAGCTCGAGGAGCCCACGCCTGATCTGAGAGTTCCAGTCGTTCGACATCTGTCCTCCTACTGCCTGTCGCACAGTACTGTGCAGCATACAGTACGGGAGAACTTCGAGTGGGTTGCACCCTGTCGAGCGATCGTCGTCTTGGCTGAGACGAGGTGGACCCCAGACCGGCTCGGGCGACGCCTCGTGACGTGCAGGCGGTGCGCTGCTCCGCCAGCCGCTGCCGACGGTGCGCCCTCGCGCGTCGTGCTCGCTAGACGGGTGGCGGCGGCTCGCCAGCTCCCGGCCGCCCCCTACGGCGCCGTGTGCTGCCCCAGGCGCTCCGGGATCTTCGGTGGATCCGCAGACGGCATGTTCGGGCCGGAGAGGCTCTTGAGAAACTCCATGACGGCCCGGCGCTCGAGCTTCGTCAGGTTGTCGCCGAACTGGTGCCCGGAGTTGCCGCGGCCAAAGCCCGACGTGTCGTACACGAAAAGCTGGTCGAGCGACTCCCGACTCAGGTACGGCGCGGTTGCCATGGTCCGGTCGCTCGCCTCGACCTCCTCGCGCGTCACCGTCCGGAACACCATGCCGAGGCTCTCGAGGTCGTACGCGTTGGGGTTCTGGTCGCGTGCCCAGATCTCCGGGCGCAGCTTCGAGTCGAGCACCGCCTCCACCGTGGGCACGGAGCCGTTGTGGAAGTAGGGCGCCGTGGCCCACACGCCGACGAGGGGCGGCGGCACGTACCCTTTGCCTTCGAGCGGCTCGTAGATCGTGCCGAGGTCGGGCCGACCCTGCGCTTCGAAGTAGGCCTGCAGTTGGGTGACGTGCTCGTTCACCGGTGCGAGCGTCTGCACGACCTCGTTGTAGGCGGGATCGGTGCCCACGTTGCGCAGCGCCGTGCCGTCGTAGTCGACCGTCCACGAGCCGGGCTGGCCGTAGTCGGGCTCCGAGCCGATCTTCGTGTACGTCCCGTGGCAGGTGGTGCACGCGATGAAGCCGGCGGTGTCAGCGGGCTTCGTGCGGCCGTGGAAGAGGTCGGCGCCCTTCTGCACGAGCTCGCCGTCGAGCGCGCTCGGGAAGACCGGCGACATCGTCTCCCGCGCGAAAGCCAGCGCCTTGGCCGTGGAGGCGACGTGGGCCTCGTGGATGTCGTTGGCGTTCGCCTGCGAGCCGGTGAAGTTGAACGAGAAGTGGCCGGCGTCATACGGGTTGCCGTCGCCGTACCAGTAGTCGTTCGGCTTGTACTTCATGAGCCACCACGGCATCGGGTTGACCGGTGGCACCAGGGTGTTCTCGATGATGTCGGTGAGCGCGGTCTTGGCGCGGCTGACAGCCAGGCCCTTGTTCGCCGGGTCCTCGAGCTGGGCGCCGTGGGCCCATACGCCGAAGGGCCCGAAGTTGTCGCCGCGACTCGTCCGTTCTTCGGTCGGGGAGCGCACGCCGTAGCCGGTCTGTGCCGCCTCGGCCACGACCTGCTTCTCCGCAGGGGAAAGCGCCGCGGCGAGCTGCATCATGTTCGGCGTTTCCGTGCCCTCCGGCCGCGGCGGGCGCTGCATGACGGCGTTGCTGCCGAGGCCGGCGACCACGGTGCCGTGGACGACCCCGGAGTGGCAGGAGAAGCAGTTGCCGCCGGTGAGCGTCACGCCGTCACGCTCGAAGATGACGTCGCCCACGGAGGTGCCGGGCTCGATGTCGCGGGTCGGTGGCGACGGCAGGCTCCCCTTCCGGTAGAACTTGCCCTTGTCCGAGAGCGGGTCGTACCCCAGCTCGCCCTCCCGCTTCGCCAACTCGGCGTCCATCGCGCGCGCGAGAGCCAGGGGCACTGCGGTGTAGAACATGCGCCCCGAGTAGATCTCCCGCAGCCCGTCGCGCGCCTCGGGTGAGAGCTTGGCTTCGTCGAAGCCGAGGTACTCGAGGGACTGCGAAGAGAAGTTGGCCTCGTCGGAGAAGAGGGAGTCTTCCGCGAGGACTGCTGCCGCCACGACGGCGAGGATCAGCAGGCAGGGGGCCGCGCTGCGGAGCTTCAGGTGGCCGACGCGCGTGCCGTTTCGATGTTGGACCATGGTCGAGGCTTCCTGGGTGGTGGGGCTGCGCGGGCAGGTCGCCGCGCACGTTTTGGAGGGCGGTCGGATGTCCGAGCCGGCTCGAAGAGTACAGGACCAGCGCCCGGGAGTTCCTGGCCCGCAGCGCAGAAGGGCAGCCGCTCACGACCCGAGCCGCCCGTCCTCGAGCGTCGAATTGGCCGGTCGGTCAGTTCTGCGAAACAATCCAGGGTGCCCTGCGTCTTTCCCACAGGGCAAACGCCGCGTCTCCCCCCTCCGCGGCTGCAAGCCTCTCTGCGTCCAACCCTCATGCGTCTCAAAGCCATCCTGCCGGTTCTCGTCATCGCCGTGGCGATCGGGGGCGCCTTTGCGCTCATGGCGACGCGCGAGACCGTGCAGCCGAAGCCGCAAGAACGCCGCCTCCCGTCGGTGCGCGTGATCGTGCCCGAGACCACCTCGGTGCAGCTCAACGTGCGCTCGCAGGGGACGGTGATGCCGCGCACCGAGAGCCAGCTCATCCCGGAGGTGTCCGGCCCCGTCGTGTGGACATCGCCGTCGCTCGCCTCCGGTGGCTACTTCGAGGCGGGCGAGCTGCTCGCGCGCATCGACCCCTCGCGCTACAAGACGGCCGCGCGACGCGCGCAGGCCGCGCTCAGCCGCGCCGAAGGCGAGTTCGAGTATGCGCAGGCGATGCTCCGCCGGCAGCAGCAGCTCGCGTCGGAGGAGATCGTCAGCGCCAACCTCTTCGAAGACGCACAGCGACAGCTGAGCGTTGCCGACGCTTCGCTGCGTGATGCGCAGGCGGCGCTCGAAGAGGCGCACCGAGACCTGCAGCGTACCGAGATCAAAGCTCCGTTCCGGGGCCGCGTGCGCGAGGAGACCGTGGACGTGGGTCAGTTCGTGAATGTCGGCACGCCCTTCGCCACGCTGTACGCAACCGACTACCTCGAGGTTCGTCTGCCGGTTCCGGACGACGAGCTGGCGTACCTCGACGTGCCGCTCTGGGAGGAGGGCCACTCCGATCTCCCGGCGGTGCGTCTCTACACGCGGTTCGCAGGGGAGGACCGCAGCTGGCGGGGTCGCGTGGTGCGCACCGAAGGTGAGATCGACACGAGGAGTCGCATGGTGCACGTGATCGCGCGGGTCGAAAACCCGCGGGAGAGCAGCGGCGGGGAGATCCCCATACCGGTGGGCCTCTTCGTGCAGGCCGAGATCGACGCGCGTCGCGCGAGCGACGTGTTCGTGCTGCCGCGGGCGGCGCTCTACGACGAGCAGAACGTGGTGGTCGTGGATGCCGAAGACCGCCTCCGCGTGCGGCCGGTCTCCGTGCTCCGCGTGGAGCGCGACGAGGTCATCGTGTCGTCGGGGCTCGCGGTGGGCGAGCGGATCTGCGCCGCACCTCCGGGGGATCTCATCGAAGGCCAGCAGGTGCAGACCTACGGCGAAGACGACGTGAGCCCGTCACCCGCGCCGGTCGCTGAGGCGACGGGCGAATGAAGCGTCTGATCGGCTGGTTCGTTCGCAATTCGATCGCGGCGAACCTCCTGATGATGGCGCTCCTCCTGGGAGGCCTCTTCCTGCTGCCGAACATCCGGCAGGAGGAGTTCCCCAACATCCAGATCGACATGGTGCAGGTGGTGGTGCCGTATCTCGGTGCTGCGCCGGAAGAGGTCGAGCGCGGCGTCTGCCTGCGCATCGAGGAGGCGCTCGACGGCACGGTCGGCATCGACCGCATGAGCGCAACAGCGTCCGAAGGCACCTGCAACGTGAACCTCGAGCTCATGGCGGGCACCGATCGCATCTGGGCGTTGGGTGAGATCGAAAGTCGCGTCGGCGCCATCGACACCTTCCCGGAGGAGACCGAGAAGCCACAGGTCTCCCTGATCACGATCCGGCAGGAGGTCTTCTCGATCGCCGTCACCGGCGACGTTCCCGAGGTCGCCCTCAAGGAGCTCGCCAACACGTTGCGCGACGAGATCGTCGAGATCCCCGGCGTCTCCCAGGTCGGCATCGACTTCACGCGCCCCTACGAGATCTCGATCGAGGTCTCCGAGGAACAGCTGCGCCGGTACGGACTGTCCCTGCAGCAGGTGGCCGAGGCCGTGCGGCGCTCGTCGCTCGACATGCCCGGTGGCACCATCAAGACGGACGGTGGCGAGATCCTGCTGCGGGCGATGGGCCAGGCGTACCGCGGGCGCGAGTTCGAGGACGTGGTCGTGCTGACGCGCGCCGACGGTACCTCGATCAGCGTGGGCGACATCGGCACGGTGATCGACGGCTTCTCCGACGGCAAGATGCGCGCCACGTTCGACGGCAAGCCCGCCGTCATGCTCAAGATCTCGCAGGTGG
Organism: Candidatus Multivoraceae bacterium; assembly: GCA_965223385.1. Lineage (GTDB taxonomy): Bacteria > Acidobacteriota > Thermoanaerobaculia > Multivoradales > Multivoraceae > JBCCLJ01. Next base: position 1,883,887 of record CBDCWR010000007.1, read on the forward strand.
GCGAGGAGGACATCCTCGGCATCGCCTCCAGCGTCCGAGCCTACGTCGAGGCCAAGCGGTCCGAGCTCCCAGCAGGGGTGGAGCTCGCCATCTGGGGCGACCGGTCGGACGATCTGAACCAGCGGTTGACGACGGTGCTCGGCTCCGCGCTGGGCGGCCTTGCGCTGGTTCTCCTGCTGCTCACGCTCTTTCTGCAGTTCCGGCTCGCGATCTGGGTGGCCATCGGGATCCCGATCGCCATCCTGGGCACGTTGATCTTCTTCCCGATCCTCGGGCTCACGGTCAACTCGCTGTCGCTGATCGGCTTCATTCTGGTGCTGGGAATTCTCGTGGACGACGGCATCGTCATCGCCGAGCGCATCCACACCCACCAGCAGCGGGGCGGCGATCCGACCGAGGCGGCAATCTCCGGAGCGCAGGAGGTCGCCATCCCTGTGATCTTCGGCGTGCTCACCACCATGATCGCGTTCACGCCGCTCGTGCTGATTCCAGGGCGTATGGGCGGGTTCTTCGGGGCGCTCGCGTGGACCGTGATCATCGCGCTGTTCTTCTCCATCGTGGAGTCGCAGCTCATCCTGCCGAGCCATCTGGACCACAGCCATCGGCGGCGTCTGCGCCAGCGGGCCCGAGAGGCTCTGCTCGGCAAGGCCAAAGAGCCGGGCACCCGGCTGCGCGACAAGCCCGTCCAGGCGCTCGAGCGGCTCTCCCAGAAGATCTACCAGCCCCTGTTGCGCTGGGCGATCGACTGGCGCTACACCACGGTCGCCGTCGCTCTGGGCGCGCTCATTCTCGCGGGTGGCGTCGTGGCCAGCGGTCGCATCGTCTTCCAGTTTTTTCCCGCGATCGCGCGCGACCAGCTGCAGGCGACCCTCACCATGCCGTACGGCACACCCGTCGCCGAGACCGAGCGCATCGTGCAGCGGATCGAAGCGTCGGCGAACCGCCTGCGCGAAGAGACCGAAGGGACCTACGGTGACGGGTCGATCGTGCGGTCGCTCCAGACGGCGGTCGGGCGGCACGGAGGCGACGGCGGTCCGAATCCGGTGCAGGAGATTCCGGCCGAGTCGCACCTCGGTGAGGTGGTCATGGCGCTGACGCCGGCGACCGAGCGGGAGATCGACACCCTCGACCTGGTGGCGCGCTGGCGCGAGCTGACCGGCGACGTTCCGGAGGCCGTCGAGCTGCGCTTCTCAGCGGCTTCGTTCGGTGCGGGTGACGCGCTCAACATCCAGCTCGCCGGCCGCGACATCGAAGAGCTGCGCAGCGCAGCCCGCGACCTGCGCGGTGAGCTCAGCGGCTTCGAAGGGGTCTTCGACATCTCGGACTCTTTCCGTGCCGGCAAGCGCGAGATCCAGCTGTCGATCCTGCCCGAGGCCAAGCTGCTCGGCATCACGCAGAACGACCTGGCACGCCAGGTGCGCGAGGCGTTCTACGGGGCCGAGGTGCAACGCATTCAGCGCGGCAGTCACGACATCCGCGTGATGGTCCGCTACCCCGAGGCGAAGCGGAGGTCGATCGGCGACCTGGAGAACTTGCGCATCCGAACGGCAGACGGTGCCGAGGTGCCGTTCTCGACGGTGGCCCGGGCGGAGCTGGGGCACGGCTACGCGGCCATCCGCCGCAGTGACCGCAAGCGTATCGTCAGCGTGATCGCCGACGTCGACCGCTCGGTGACCACACCCGAGGAGGTGCTCGCCTCCGTCGAAGCGACCCAGATCCCCGCGATCCTGCAGCGCTACCCAGGGGTCGTGTACTCCCTCGAAGGGGAGCAGCGCGAGCGGAACCGGTCGTTTGGTGGGCTCTTCAAGGGTTTTGGCATCGCGATGATCGTGATCTACGGCGTGCTGGCCGTTCCGCTGCGCTCGTACAAGCAGCCGCTCGTCATCATGAGCGCCATCCCGTTCGGCGCGATCGGCGCGACCATCGGCCACATGATCATGGGCTGGGACCTCGTCTTCTTCTCGATGCTCGGCATCGTCGCGCTGTCGGGAGTGGTCGTGAACGACAGCCTGGTGCTGGTCGACTTCATCAACCGCAAGCGGCGTGAGGGCATAGAGCTCATGGAGGCCGTGATCGACGGTGGCCGCGAGCGGTTCCGGCCGATCATGCTGACCTCGGTGACGACGCTGGTGGGTCTTTTGCCGCTCATGTTCAATCGGAACCCGGTGGTCTTTCCGCTGGTACCGATCTCGATCTCGCTGGGCTTCGGTATCGTCTTCGCGACGCTGATCACGCTCGTGCTCGTGCCGACGGCCTACGTCATTGCGGAGACCCCGCGCGGCGGCCAGGCGCCGGCACTCCGGACCGCACGAGAGGCGAGAACCGTCGAGGTCGACGCCGCCCCGGCAGCGGGTGCCTGAGGCCGGCGCAAGAGTCCGAGACCGGCGACAGGGGCGTTCGCTGTGCGCCTGGCCCAAACAGGCCGTGTTCTCCGGCAGCGACGACGCCCCGCCGCCGGGAAGCCAGTCGTAGGTCTCTACTCCCGGGGTTGTGCTTCGACGAGATCTTCGAGTGTGCGTAGGTGAAGCGTCCTCTCGATCTCCAGGCGTGCTCTCTTCCAGGAATCGTGGATCGGACAGGGTGTCACATCGTTGCACTCTGCGAAGCCGAGGGCGCATGAGCCGTCCATGAGAGGCCCATCGATCACATCGACGATGTCGCCGACCGTCACCTGGCCGGGCTCGCGCTTGAGCGCCACTCCACCGTGGGGGCCGCGGCGGGAGAGGACGAGCCCGTGGCGGCCCAACTGGCTCACGATCTTGCCGAGGAAGGGCAGAGGGATGTCCGCCTGCTGACTGATCTCTCGAATGGACACCAGCCGGTCAGGCTCGCTCCTGGCGAGGTAGGTCATGGCGAGGATCGCGTACTGACAAGGCTTGCTGAAGGGCGTCGACAATGGAGCCGTCCTCTCGATGGTCGATTCGGAGATGGACTCTAGCGGCAAACGGAACCCGGGCCTCTGGGACGGCCCTTTTCCTCGATCTAGGGACTTATACGGACAATTGACGAAATCGTGATCTTTTACTCCTTAATAGGGTAGGGTAGCCCAAGTCGAGCAACAGACGGGATCTCTGGGACAAGCAGTTTTGGCTGGAGGGAGCCAGGTGTCAGGCGTCAACCTAACCGTTTGGGAGATCGAGAACGAGGAGTTCTGGCAGTCGACCGGCCAGCGGGTCGGGATGCGCAATCTCTGGATCTCGATCCCCTGTCTCCTGTGCGGCTTCGCCGTGTGGCTCTACTGGAGCATCATCACGACGGAGATGCTCAACCTGGGTTTTCCCTTCACCCAGGCCGATCTCTTCACCTTGGCCGGCATCGCGGGTGTCACCGGAGCGACTCTGCGCATCCCGAGCTCGTTCCTGATCAGGATCTCCGGCGGCCGGAACACGATCTTCCTGACCACGCTGCTCCTTCTGTTGCCGGCAGCAGGTACGGGTTTCGCACTGCGTGATCCGAACACCCCCCTGTGGGTGTTCTGGGTGCTGGCAGCCCTGTCCGGGATCGGCGGCGGCAACTTCGCGTCCTCGATGTCGAACATCAGCTTCTTCTTTCCGAAGCGGATGCAGGGTCTGTCGCTCGGCCTCAACGCAGGCCTCGGCAACCTGGGCGTCAGCGTCATGCAGGTGCTCCTTCCCTGGGTGATGACCTTTGGCCTCTTCGGCGCTCTCGGCGGTGCCGCGCACAGGGGTGCCGACGGGGCCTCGGCGAGCTTCATCCAGAACGCCGGGCTCGTGTGGGTGCCCATCCTGATCGCCCTGGCCGTGGCCGCCTTCTTCGGGATGAACAACATCACCACGGAGTGGGTGTCGCCGCGCCTGGGCTCGACCCTGACCTCCTTCGCCAAGGTGCTGAGCCTGCTCTCCATCGGGCTGGCCGCCGCTTCCGCGGGCCTCTACCTCCTCCTCGTCGTCGGCGTCTCCAAGTGGATCGTGCTGCCGCTCGTGATCGCGGCCACGGTCTTCGGCATGAAGCTCGTCCCGGGCGAGATCAAGCCTGCGCTCGAGCGCCAATACGCGATCTTCGGAAACAAGCACACCTGGATCATGACGGTCATCTACACGATGACCTTCGGCTCGTTCATCGGCTTCTCGGCGGCTTTTCCGCTGGCGATCAAGGTGATCTTCGGTTTTGCCCACGATCCGACAGGAGCTGAGCTGGGCGTCAACCCCAACGCTCCGAATCCGTTCGCCTACGCTTGGCTCGGGCCGCTGGTGGGCTCGCTGGTGCGGCCCGTCGGCGGCTGGGTCTCCGACATGAAGATCGGCGGGGCCCGCGTCACCCAGATCGTCACCGTGGTGATGATCGTGTCGGCCCTGGGCGTCTCGTATTTCATGGTGCAGGCGTACCGGTCGGAGACGCCGGAGGTGCACTTCGCGCCGTTCCTGATCCTCTTCCTCGTGCTCTTCGCGGCGACGGGAGCCGGCAACGGCTCGACCTTCCGCTCGATGGGCGTGATGTTCGATCGCGAGCAGGCGGGGCCCGTTCTCGGCTGGACTTCGGCCGTAGCCGCGTACGGCGCGTTCCTGATCCCCCAGATCCTGGGCGAGCAGATCCGCGAGGGAACGCCGGAGCGAGCGCTGGTCGGGTTTGCCGCGTTTTATGCGGTGTGCCTGGCTCTCAACTGGTGGTTCTACGCCCGCCGGGGCGCGGAGGTGAGGTGTTGAGCACAAAGGAGACATCGTCGTGAGAGCTGTCGAACGCGTTCGAAGCCTCGGAGCCGGGCTCGTGCTCCTCGGCCTGCTGTGTGGATCGGCGCTGCCTGCAGGTGCGCAGGAGACGGCCGACTACTTCCGCACCAACTGCATGAGCTGTCACACCATCGGCGGCGGCCGGCTGGTGGGCCCGGATCTCAAGCACGTGTCCGACCGGGTCGACCGGGAGTGGCTCGTCGACTTCATCCTGAATCCGACCGCGGTCCTCGGGAGCGGCGACGCCTACGCAGCCAAGCTCAAGGACGAGGCCTCGGGCGCGGTCATGCCGAACATCGCCGGAATGTCGAGGGATCAGGCCGAGCGTCTGATGGATCTCATCGACGCAGAGTCGCTGCTCGAGGAGTCGGCTTTCGCGGGCCTGTCGATCGGCGACGAGCCGTTCACGCAGGCGCACATCGACCGGGGCGAGCGGCTCTTCCTGGGGACTCAGGCCCTCGAGAACGGTGGGCCGGCCTGCATGGCGTGTCACGCGTCCACCCAGATCGGCGGGCTCGGCGGCGGCCGGCTGGGCCCGGATCTCAGCCGCGCCTACGAGCGGCTCCAGGGGCGCAAGAGTCTCGCCGCCTGGCTGCAGTCTCCTGCGACCGAGGTCATGCGGCCGGTCTTCAAAGACCACGCGCTGACCAACGAGGAGATCGTGGCGATGGTGGCGTATCTCGAGGACCGCGCCCAGGCGGGGGGCGAGGCGCCGAGGACCTTTCAGGCGGCCGTGCTGGTTCTGGGCCTGGTGGGCGCAGCGCTTGCGTTCTTCGCCGCCGACTCGATCTGGAAGGGGCGCTTCAGAGGCGTTCGCATTCCGCTGGTAAGGGGTGAGCGATGAGCAAGATCAAGAGCAAGAACAGCTGGATCCAGGACGAGGTGGATCCGCAGTCGCGCAGCTGGGAGGAGTTCTACCGCAACCGCTGGCAGCACGACAAAGTCGTGCGCTCGACGCACGGCGTGAACTGCACCGGTGGCTGCACCTGGCAGATCCACGTCAAGAACGGCATCGTGACGTGGGAGATGCAGGGTCTCGACTACCCCTCGCTGCAGGCCGACCTGCCGCCCTACGAGCCGCGCGGTTGCCAACGCGGAATCTCCTACTCTTGGTACCTGTACAGCCCGCTACGGGTGAAGTACCCGTATGCGCGTGGGGCCCTGCTGGACCTCTGGCGAGATGCGCGTCAGCAGCACGAGGATCCGGTCGACGCCTGGAAGTCGCTCATGGACGATCCGGAGAAGCGCTCCCGCTTCCAGAGGGCGCGCGGCAAGGGCGGCTTCAGGCGCACTGACTGGGACACCGTGCTCGAGCTCATGGCGGCGGCCAACGTGCACACGATCAAGGAGCACGGCCCAGACCGTGTCGTCGGCTTCTCGCCCATCCCGGCCATGTCGATGATCAGCTATGCCGCCGGCTCGCGGTTCCTGCAGCTGGGGGGCGGTGTGTCGCTGTCGTTCTACGACTGGTACTGCGATCTTCCGAACGCTTCGCCCGAGACCTGGGGCGAGCAGACCGACGTGCAGGAGTCGGCCGACTGGTTCAACGCCAAGCTGCTGGCCGTCATGGGCTCCAACCTGAACATGACGCGCACGCCCGACTGCCACTTCGCCGCCGAGGCGAGGCACAACGGCTCGAAGATGTGGGTCTTCTCGCCCGACTTCAACCAGGTCGCCAAGTACGCCGATGAGTGGGTGTCGATCAACGCAGGCCAGGACGGTGCCTGGTGGATGGCGGTCAACCACGTGCTGCTCAAGGAGTTCCACCACGAGCGCCGGACCAAGTACTTCCTGGACTACGCCAAGAAGTACACCGACTGCACGCACCTCATCGAGCTTCTGCCCGAGAACGGCCACTTCAAGCCCGGGCAGATGCTGCGCGCCAACCGCCTGGCGAAGTACCGGGACACGGACAACGGCGACTGGAAGTTCCTCATGTGGGACCGCAGCGGCGCGCCGCGCATGCCGATGGGGAGCTCCGGCTACCGCTGGTCCGAGAAGCCCGGGAAGTGGAACCTCAAGCTCGAGGACGGCCAGACAGGCGAGTCGATCGACCCCGTGCTCAGCTTCCTCGACGACCAGGATCCCGCCGACGTCGACCAGCTACAGGTGCGGCTCGACGACTTCGGGCAGGGGCGCACGCTCACCCGCGGCGTGCCGGTGCAGTACGTCGAGACGACGGACGGCCAGGTGCCGGTGACCACCGTCTACGACCTGCTCATGGCCCAGTACGGCGTGCCGCGCGGGCTCGAAGGCGAGTACCCGACGAGCTACGACGACGACACCACCTACACGCCGGCCTGGGCGGAGAAGTACACCGGCATGAGCCGCGACATGGTTCTGTCGTTCGCGCGCGAGTGGGGCGAGACCGCCGAGCGCACCGGCGGGCGGTGCACGATCATCATCGGCGCCGGCATCAACCACTGGTACCACGCGAACCTGATGTATCGCGCAGGGATCCACGCCCTCATGCTCGGTGGCTGCATCGGCGTGAACGGCGGCGGCCTCGCACATTACGTCGGCCAGGAGAAGCTGGCGCCCGGTGAGTCCTGGGGCGCGCTGGCCCTGGCGAAAGACTGGGCCGGAGCTTCGCGTCTCCAGAACGCCCCGAGCTGGCACTACGTGCACACCGACCAGTGGCGCTACGAGAAGTCGTTCACCGACTACCACACGGTGCCGGAGGGTAGCCAGCGCGCGCAGGGCCACACGATGGACATGCAGGTGCAGGCGGTGCGCAACGGCTGGCTGCCGTTTTATCCCCAGTTCGACCGCAACAGCATCGACCTCGCCCGCGAGGCGATGGAGGACGGCTGCGAGACCGACGAGGAGATCTCGCAGTGGCTGGTGGAGAAGCTGAAGTCGGACGAGGTCAAGTTCTCGGTCGAGGACCCGGATTCCCCGGAGAACTGGCCGCGCGTCTGGTACATCTGGCGCGGGAACGCCCTGATGTCGAGTGCCAAGGGCCACGAGTACTTCCTCAAGCACTACCTCGGCACGCACACCAACACCGTCTCCGAGGACCTCGCGGAAGACTCCGTCGAGGACGTCTTCTGGCGGGACGCACCGACCGGGAAGATGGACCTGGTGGTCGACATCAACTTCCGGATGGACACGTCGGCCCTCTACTCCGACATCGTCCTGCCGGCGGCCACCTGGTACGAGAAGGCCGATCTGAACTCGACCGACATGCACAGCTTCATCCACCCGCTGTCGCAGGCGGTGCCGCCGTGCTGGGAGTCGAAGAGCGACTGGCAGACGTTCCGTGCGTTGGCTGAGAAGCAGTCCGAGGTTGCGGCACCGCACTTCCCGGAGCCGGTGAAGGACATCGTCGCAGTGCCGCTGGCGCACGACACGCCCGCCGAGATCGCGCAGCGGAGCATCAAAGACTGGAAGTCGGGCGAGGTGGAGGCGATTCCGGGCAAGACGATGCCTGCCTTCAAGGTGATGACGCGCGACTACAAGAACCTGTACCGGCAGTTCTGTGCGTTCGGGCCAGCCCCGCGCAGCGGCGGCCTCGGCGCGCACGGCACGCACTACGAGATCGAGGACTTCTACGACGAGCTCGCCGAGAAGCAGCCGTCGCTCGAATGGCCGGGAGAGAAGTACCCGTCCGTCAAGGAGGACGAGGAAGCCTGCAACCTGATCCTCTCGCTCGCCTCGGTCACCAACGGTGAGCTGGCCTACCGCTCCTACGAGGAGATGGAAAAGCGCACGGGGCTGCCGCTCGTTCATCTCGCGGAGAAGAACCGGGGCGTGCGTGCCACCTACAAAGACCTCCAGTCGCAGGTCCAACGCCTCCTGAACAGCCCGATGTGGTCGGGCCTCACGGAGAACGGGCGGGCGTACTCACCGTTCACATACAACGTCGAGACCCTGGTTCCCTGGCGGACCCTGACGGGGCGACAGCACTTCTACCTGGATCACGAGCTCTACCTCGAGTTTGGGGAGCACCTGCCGACCTACAAGCCGAAGCCGCTGCCCCACCAGTACGCCGACCTGCAGTTCATCGAGCAGCGCGGCGAGACCGACCAGGACAACTCGATGATGCTCAACTACCTCACGCCGCACGGGAAGTGGCACATCCACTCGACCTACGGCGACAACCAGCGCATGACGACGCTGTCGCGCGGTTGCGAGCCGCTTTGGATCAACCACCTCGACGCGGAGCGCCTCGAGGTGGAGGACAACGACTGGGTCGAGGTCTACAACGACCACGGCGTTGTGGTGACGAGGGCTGCGGTCTCGGCGCGTATTCCGCCGGGCATCTGCATTCAGTACCACTCGCCCGAGCGCACGTACTCGGTGCCGCGCTCGCCGCTGCGCAAGAACCGACGTGCAGGAGGGCACAACAGCCTCACGCGGACGCGGCTCAAGCCGAATCTGATGGCGGGCGGGTACGGGCAGTTCACCTACCACTTCAACTACTGGGGGCCGACGGGCTGCAACAGGGACACCCACATCCTGGTGCGCAAGCTGTCGGAGCTCAACTGGTAACCGGGCAGGACGAGGAACGGAGACAGACATGAACGTACGTTCGCAAGTTTCGATGGTGTTCCATCTCGACAAGTGCATCGGTTGCCACACCTGCTCGATCGCATGCAAGAACGTGTGGACGGACCGCCGTGGGACCGAGTACATGTGGTGGAACAACGTCGAGACCAAGCCGGGGACCGGCTACCCGACGAAGTGGGAAGACCAGGAGAAGTACCAGGGCGGCTGGGAGAACCAGAACGGCAAGGTCCGGCTCAAGTCGACCAGCCCGGCAAAGGTGGTGGCCAACATCTTCCACAACCCCCACCAGCCGAGCATGGACGACTACTACGAGCCCTGGACCTACGACTACCAGAACCTCTTCAACGCCCCCGAAGGTGACGACCAGCCAGTGGCCCGGCCGATCTCGATGGTCACCGGCGAGCCGATGGAGGTGGAAGCGGGGCCCAACTGGGACGACGACCTGGGCGGCTCGGAGGTCTACGCCTCGAACGACCCCAACCTGGAAGGGCTGTCCGAGGAGCAGCGCGAGCAGCTGAAGGCGGTCGAACGACTGGTCTTCTTCTACTTCCCCCGGATCTGCAACCACTGCCTGAATCCGTCGTGTGTCGGCTCGTGCCCGTCGGGCGCGCTCTACAAGCGCGGCGAAGACGGCATCGTGCTGATCGACCAGAAGCGCTGCCGCGCCTGGCGCTCGTGTATCGCCGCATGCCCGTACAAGAAGACCTTCTACAACTGGCAGACCGGCAAGTCGGAGAAGTGCATCCTCTGCTACCCGCGCCTCGAGACGGGGCAGGCGCCGGCCTGTTTTCACTCCTGCGTCGGTCGCATCCGCTACCTCGGAGTTCTGCTTTACGACGCCGACCAGATCGAGGAGGCCGCGGCGCGGCCCGACGAGGAGCTGGTCGAGGCGCAGCGCGAGATGATCCTCGACCCGTTCGACCCCGAGGTGATCGAGGCGGCGCGCAAGAACGGCATACCTGACGACGTCATCGTCTCGGCGCAGAAGTCGCCGGTGTACCAGTTCGTCAAGGTGTGGAAGATCGCTCTGCCGCCGCACGTCGAGTACCGCACGTTCCCGATGCTCTTCTACGTGCCGCCCATGTCGCCGGTGCAGGCGAGCCGCGACGGAGATGTGGTGATGCACATCAGCGGCAACCTCTTCCACGACATCGACGAGTCGAGGGTGCCGGTCGAGTACCTGGCGAACCTGTTCGGAGCCGGGCACGAGGGCAAGGTGCGCTACGCACTCAAGAAGCAGAAGGCGGTGCGCATGTACCGGCGGGCTCTCACGGTGGGCGACGTGAACGACGAGTGGGCGGCGCGGGCGCTCCGCGAGGCCGACTGCTCGCCCGAAGAGGCGGAGGCGATCTACAAGATGACCGCCCTGTGCACCTTCGACGATCGCTTCGTCATTCCGCCGATGCATCGTGAAGAGGCGATCCAGATGATGGAGGACCCGCACGAGGCGAAGGCGTCGACCGGCTTCGGCTTCGTCCAGGCGCCGCGGCGGGGGCTCTAGTCATGACCACCGCTCCTGAAGTGGCCGACTGGACTCCCCTCGACGCGCTGGCGCCGCTGCTGGTCTATCCGACCGACACGCTCCCCGCGCACGCCGCGGCGGCGGGTCTGCGGCTCGCCGCGTCGGCACCTCCTCTCGCAGACCGGCTCGCAGAGACACTGGACGCGCTCGCGTCGTGGCCCGCCCACGAGCTCGAGGAGCTCTACACCCAGACCTTCGACCTCAACCCGGTCTGTACGCTCGAGGTCGGCTGGCACCTCTACGGGGAACAGTACGAGCGTGGCCGCTTCCTCGTACGCTGCCGCGATCTTCTCCATGAGGCTGGGGTCGACGAGGCGGGGGAGCTGCCCGACTTCCTGCCGTCGCTGCTGTTGGCCGTGGCTCGCCTGGAGCAGGAGCGCGCCCTCGACGTGGCGTCGTACCTCTTGCCTGCCGTGCGCACGATGTGTCGCGCCATGAAAGACAAGAGCCTCGAGGGCCGCGCTGCGCTCTACGTTCCGGTTCTCGACGCCGTGCGCGAGGTTCTGGAAGCACGAGTTCCGCAGGAGCTCGTGGACGAAGCGGAGTCTCGCTTCCGACCGAACCGTGGCGAGGGCATGGCGCGGGGCATCGAACCGGGCCCCAACGGCGTGTTTCCGATGGTCGCGAGTGGCGGCCTGACCCCGCTCGGCGTGAACCAGGCGCCGCGCTCGGGCGCAGTGCACGGACTGTCCCTCTCGAAGTTGAAAGGCGGTAGGCGATGACCAGCTGGGTGGCCGGACTCGATGTCTTCCTCTTCTCGGTGCTTCCCTATCTGGCGCTGGCGATCTTCTTCAGTGCCACGATCTATCGGTACCGTATGCAGGCGTTCAGCTACTCGAGCCTGTCGTCCCAGTTCCTCGAGAACCGGCACCACTTCTGGGCGCTCGTGCCGTTTCACTACGGCATCCTCGTGGTACTCGGAGGCCACCTCCTGGCCTTCTTCATCCCTCGTCAGCTGCTGCTCTGGAACAGCGTGCCGGTGCGGCTGTGGGCTCTCGAGATCACGGGCATGGTGTTCGCGATCCTGTCGCTCGTCGGCCTGTTGGCGATCATCGTGCGCCGGCATGCCACGCCGAGAGTACGGATCGTCACGAGCGTCGCCGACTGGATCCTCTACTTCCTGCTCCTCGTGCAGATCGCGACCGGAATCTGGCTGGCTCTCGCGTATCCCTGGGGCTCGTCGTGGTTCGCGACGTCGATGACGCCCTACCTCTGGTCGATCGTGAAGCTCTCGCCGGCTCCGGAGTACGTCGTCGGAATGCCGCACCTCGTGAAGTTGCACGTCGTCAACGCCTACCTTCTGATTCTGTTCTTCCCGTTCACGCGCCTCGTGCACGTGCTGGTGACGCCGAACCCGTACCTGTGGCGCAAACGTCAAGTCGTGCGCTGGAACGCAAACCCGGCGGCTCGAGCCGCGGCTCGGCGCTAGTCGCGGGGATCGGTGATGAAGAGTCGAATGGTCACCTTGCTGCTCCTGATCGGCGTGGCCTACGCCTCGCTGGTGCTGGCGTCGAGACTCGGCACGGTCAGGCTTCCCGACAACCATCGGGACTTCCAGCCCGAGCAGCCGATCGCCTACTCGCATCGCCTGCATGCCGGCGAGCTGCAGATCGACTGTCAGTACTGCCATTCGGGTGCGCGGCGCAGTCCGTTGGCCGGAATCCCCGCGGTCGAGGTGTGCATGAACTGCCACAGCTACGTGACCTCCACGCGCGCGCAGATGCTGGCTGCCGAAGCGGAGGCCGAGTCCCGCGGCGGCGAGGCGCCGACGCGGGTCCTGTCGCCCGAGATCGGCAAGCTCTACGACGCGCTGGGCATTGGCCTCGACGGCCAGCCGACCGGTGAGCCCCAGCAGCCCATCGAGTGGGTGCGGATCCATCAGCTGCCCGATTTCGCCACCTTCGATCACCGACCCCACGTTGCGGCGGAGGTGCCGTGCCAGGCCTGCCACGGAGCCGTCGAGACGATGGAGCGCGTGCGCCAGGTGGAGTCGTTGAGCATGGGCTTCTGTATCGAGTGCCACCGCCAGCCCGCCGTGGTGCCCGGCTCAGCAGCTGGTGCCGCAGACGCCCACCAGGCATCGACCGACTGTCTGACCTGCCACTACTGAGCCCACCATGAGCCGAGATCCAAAGCGCAACGCTCTTGAGAACCTTGCCGAAGGCGTCGTGAGGAAGACACCGGGCGAACCGCCGGACGCCGCCGGGACTGGAGTGTCCCGACGTGCCTTCCTCGAGGCTGCCGGCTTCTCGGTCGCGACGGTCACGGCGACTGGCTGTGCTCCGGGCCCGATCGATACCGCGATCCCGTACCTCGCACAACCCGAGGGACTGATCCCGGGGCGGCCCGACTGGTATGCGTCGACCTGCGGAGGCTGCGCCGCGGGCTGCGGAACGCTGGTCAAGACCCGCGAGGGGCGCCCGATCAAGCTCGAGGGAAACCCGGACCATCCCGTGTCCCGTGGTGGGCTGTGTGCCGTGGGTCAGGCCTCCGTCCTGGGTGTGTACGACTCCCGACGACTTCGCGCCCCCGAGGTTGGTGGTGAGGAGGTGCCGTGGCAAGAGGTCGACGAGCGTGTGAGAGAGGCCCTCGCCGAAGTTGCCGAGCGCGGTGGACGGCTCCGGCTTCTCACCGACACCGTGAACGGTCCCACGGATCTTGCGCTGATCGACGCGTTGCTCGCCGGAGTCGAGGACTCCGCGCACGTCATGTACGACGCGATGTCCTGTTCGGCCATTCTCCGAGCGCACGAGATGAGCCACGGCGTACGGCTGCTGCCGCGCTACCGCTTCGATCGTGCGGAGGTCATCGCGAGCTTCGGGGCCGACTTTCTGGGCACGTGGATCTCACCGGTCGAGTTCGCCGCGGCCTACCGCGACGGTCGATCCCTCGAAGGGAGCCCGCCGAGGTTGAGCCGGCACGTGCACTTCGAGTCGCGGCTGTCGCTGACAGGGGCCAACGCGGATCATCGTGTGAGAGCGGATCCGCATGAGCGCTCCCAGGCTCTTGCCTGGCTCGTTGCCGAGCTGGAGGGGCGGGCCGGCTCCGCCTCGCAGGCCGGGGCGACCCCAGACGATGCCCTGGACGAACTGACGACCGAGCTCGGGGAGCTGGCGGAGCGCCTCTGGCGGTCCCGTGGTCACAGCCTCGTGGTGAGTGGCAGTCAGAGCGTGGAGGAGCAGCTCCTCTGCAACCGCATCAACGACCTGCTGGGTGGCTACGGCCGCGTCCTCGAGATCGATCATCCCTCGCAGCAGCGGCGAGGGAGCGATTCGGCGCTGGAGGAGCTGATTCGTGAGATCGAGTCCGGCGCCGTCGACCTGCTGGTGATCTCCGGTGTGAACCCCGTCTACGACCTGCCGATGGGCGAAGCCCTGGGGCAGGCGCTCGACCGCCTGCCGATGGTCGTCGCCCTGAGCTCCCACCGCGACGAGACGACGGCGCACTCTGAGATCGTGTGCCCCAGTTCGCACGCCCTCGAGAGCTGGCGCGACGCCGAGCCCATCGTGGGAACGTTGACCTTGACGCAGCCCGTGATCCGCCCGGTCTTCCAGTCGCGCACCCAGGCCGAGTGCCTCGCTGCGTGGAAGCGCGGTCGCTTCGTTCCAGGCTACGAGCTCCACCGGGAGGCCTGGGAGCAGAGCGTCTGGCCGCTCGCTACGGAGCTGTCTTCGACGGCAGACTTCCGGTCCTTCTGGGAGCAGTCGGTGCACGACGGCTTTGCGCTCATAGCCCGTCCAACGACCCCGGTCGCGGCGCAGGACGTTCCGCGCGCGGTCCGGGGCGCAGAAGCGCGCGAGGGCCTGACGCTGGAGCTCTATCCAAAGATCTCCCAGCTGGACGGTCGTCATGCGCACAACGCGTGGCTTCACGAGCTCCCGGATCCCATCACGAAGGCCTGTTGGGACAACTACGCGTGCCTGTCGCCCGCGGCCGCCGCCGAGCGCGAGGTGGAGACCGGCGACCTGGTGCGCGTCGAGGTGGACGGCGAGGCCCTCGATCTCCCCGCCTTCGTGCAGCAGGGCCAACACGACGGCGTCGTGGCGGTCGCGATCGGCTACGGGCGCCACGGGACGGGTCGCTACTCCGACGTGGGACCGCAGTGGTTCGAGGCGAAGCCCACGGTCGACTCCGAAGGCACGGTCGGGGTACGTGCAGGTGGTCTCGCGAGGCTCGCGGGCGGCGTTCTGTCCCCGGTGCGTACAGGGGTCACGGTCACGAGGCTGGGCGGGCGCGCCCACGGCGGCGCGGGCCTCGCTCTCACCCAGACGACCGCATCGCTCACGCCGTCGGGGTTCCGCGCTCCTCTCGACGGCTCACCGCGGCCGCTGGTGCAGGAGACGACGCTCGGCGCCTACCTCGACGACCCGGAGGCGGGCACCCCGGTGCTGCATCACTTCGACTCGGATCTGTGGCCCGAGCACGAATCGAAAGGCCACCATTGGGGGCTCGCGATCGACCTCAACGCCTGCACCGGGTGCAGCGCCTGTGTTGTGGCGTGCCAGGTGGAGAACAACGTCCCGGTGGTCGGCCGCGACGAGGTCCAGCGCAGCCGCGAGATGCACTGGATGCGGATCGATCGCTACCACGACGAACGCGGCGACACGCAGTTCCAGCCGATGCTCTGCCAGCAGTGCGACAACGCACCCTGCGAAACGGTGTGTCCGGTGGTCGCGACGGTGCACAGCTCGGAAGGGCTCAACCAGCAGGTCTACAACCGCTGCGTGGGAACGCGCTACTGCGCCAACAACTGCCCCTACAAGGTGAGGCGCTTCAACTGGTTCAACTACCCGCACCGGGATCCCTTCGAGAATCTGGTGCTCAACCCGGAGGTCGTGGTGCGCACGCGCGGCGTGATGGAGAAGTGCACCTTCTGCGTGCAGCGCATCGAAGACGCCAAGATCACGGCCAAGGCCGAGGGCCGGGAGCTTTCGGACGGCGAGCTGCAGACGGCATGTCAGCAGTCGTGCCCGGCGAAGGCCATCGTCTTCGGCGACACGAACGACCCGGACAGCCGCATCTCCAAGCTGGCGGCAAGCGGAAGACACTTCCGGGTTCTCGAGGAGCTCAACGTCAAGCCGTCCGTCGGCTACCTGAGGCGCGTCCGGAACCGCGCGGCGGAACCGACCGACGACGGCCACGGCGGCGGTTCAGACGACAGTGAGGTGCACCATGGCTGAGTTGGTTCTGCGACGGCCGCTGGTTCAAGGGGCGCGGACTCCCGCCGATGTCACGGCCGAGATCGCCCGGCCGCTCGAGCACAAGCCCGGGGCGCTCTGGTGGGCAGCGTTCCTGCCTGCGCTCGCCGCCCTGGCACTCGGCATCGCGGCGGTCAGCTACCAAATCGCCACGGGGATCGGCACCTGGGGTCTCAACAAGACGGTGGGTTGGGCTTTCGACATCACCAACTTCGTCTTCTGGGTCGGCATCGGTCACGCGGGAACGCTGATCTCGGCCGTGCTTTTCCTTCTGCGACAGCGCTGGCGTACGGCGGTCAACCGCTCGGCGGAGGCCATGACCATCTTCGCCGTCATCTGCGCCGGCATCTTCCCGATCATCCACATGGGCCGGCCGTGGCTCGCGTTCTGGATGCTGCCGTATCCGAACACCCGCGGCCCGATCTGGGTGAACTTCCGCTCTCCGCTGCTCTGGGACGTGTTCGCGATCAGCGTGTACCTCACGATCTCGGCAGTCTTCTGGTATGTCGGGCTGGTACCGGATCTCGCCACCCTGCGCGACCGGTTCCGCGGGCAGACGACCGTGCGCCAGCGCCTCTACGACTTCTTCAGTCTCGGATGGCGCGGCACGGTCCGCGACTGGCAGCGCTACGAGAAGGTCTATCTCCTGCTCGCCGGCCTCGCCACACCTCTCGTGCTCTCGGTGCACTCCATCGTCAGCTTCGACTTCGCCACCAGCGTGGTCCCCGGCTGGCACACCACGATCTTTCCGCCGTACTTCGTTGCGGGCGCGATCTTCTCCGGGATGGCGATGGTGCTCACCCTCATGATCATCGCGCGCGTGACCATGAAGCTGCAGGCCTTCGTCACCGACGACCACATCGACGTGATGTGCAAGCTGGTCCTGTTGACGTCGTGTCTCGTGGGGCTCGCCTACGCCACGGAGTTCTTCATCGCGATGTACTCCGAGAACCGCTACGAGCGCTTCGTCTTCCTCAATCGAGCGAGCGGGCCGATGGCCTGGGCGTACTGGATCATGGTGTCCTGCAACGTCCTCGTTCCGCAGCTGCTGTGGTTCCGGAAGGTCCGGCGCTACGTGCCGCTGGTGTTCGCGATCTCGATCTTCGTGAACATCGGCATGTGGTTCGAGCGTTTCGTGATCATCGTCACGTCGCTGTACCAGGACTTCCTGCCCTCGAGCTGGACCAGCTACGTGCCGACATCGATCGAGTGGGCGACCCTCATCGGCAGCTTTGGTCTCTTCTTCACCTGCTTCCTGCTGTTCTGCCGCTTCCTGCCGGTGATCGCGATCGGTGAGGTGAAGGGAGTCCTGCGCGTCGGTCGAAGCACGGAGGAGAGCTCATGAGTCGCCGGCTTTTACGCGCCGCCTACCTCCACGAGGACGACCTCCTGGCGACCGTCAGTGAGGTGCGCTCTCGGGGACTTGTGATCGAAGAGGTCTACACCCCGTACGCGGTCCACGGGCTCGAGGACGCCGTGGGGCTGCGGCCGACGCGGATCGGCTGGGTGTGCGCGATTCTCGGGCTGTCGGGAGCGGCCTTCGCCTTCCTCTTTCAGCTCTGGACCTCGGCGGAGAGCTGGGCGCTGAACGTCGGTGGCAAACCCTTCAACTCGTGGCCCGCGTTTGTTCCCGTGGTCTTCGAGGTCGGCGTGTTGTGCGGTGGCATCGGCTCGGTGCTCGCGCTGTTCGCGGTGAGTGGCCTCTACCCGGGCAAGCGTGCACAGTTGCCGGGGGGCCGGGTGACGGACGATCAGTTCGTCGTTCTCCTCGACGCTTCGGGCCCCGACTTCGACGTGCAGGCGGCCCGCGAGCTGCTGGCAAAGCGTCGCGGTGAGGACATCGCGGAGACGATCGTCGGAGCCGACGGGAGGCTGGCGTCATGAGCCGCGGCCTCGTCAATGGTGCTCTGGCGGCCCTTCTCGTGGCCCTGCTCGCCGGGGGGTTCTTCCACGGCGACCTCGATGAAGAGGCGCGGAACGTGGAGTTCCTGCCCACCATGGTGCACTCGGTGCCGTACGACGCGTACTCGGCGCACTCGCAGCTGCCGGGCGGGATGACGATGCAGACTCCGCCGCCGGGCACCATCGCGCGTGGCCGGCTGCCGCTGCACTTCGGTCCCGGGCCGGAGGAGGCGGCCCGGGCCGGAGCCGAGCTCGAGAGCCCGCTCGAAGACGGTGAGGAGCACCTCGAGCGTGGCCGCGAGATGTTCGGCATCTACTGCCTGCTCTGCCACGGGCCGGAAGGACGTGGCGACGGGCCGGTCTCGCAGCGGGGCTTCCCCGCCCCCCCATCGTTCGACAGCGAGACCTCCGCAGCGCTGGCCGAGGGCCAGATTTTTCACATCGTCTCGTTTGGCCAGAACAACATGCCGGGGCATGCTTCACAGATCGACCCGGACGATCGTTGGCGGATCGTGCAGCACGTTCGGGCGCTTCGTGCCGATCTGCTGGCGGACCTCGCCGAGGGTTCTGCCGACGCTGAATCTGCCGCTGCCCCGCAGGAGGCCCCGCCGTGACGGTCCTATCTGTCGACTCTCGTCCGGGCGCTGCGGAGCTGCCGCCCGTTCTGTCCACCTGGCTGCGGGTCGTCGCGGCCTCTGGACTCGTTCTCCTGGTCGCCGGGTCGGTGGCGGCTCCGGAGCGGCTCTGGCCGAGCCTGCTGACGCTCGGCTATTTCGTGTTCGGAACGGGCGTGGGCGCGCTGTACTTCCTGGCCATGCACTACGGCTCGAGCGGCGGCTGGGCCACGGTCTTCAAGCGCGTACCCGAGGCCATGCTGCTCCTCGTCCCGGTGGGTGGGGGCTGCATCGCAGTCGCCCTCCTCGGCGACGCGATCCAGGGTCAGCTGGCCAGCGACTCGCTGCGACTCTACCCCTGGATGGCTGCCGACGAGGGCCACGGAGGCGCCCACGCGGCCAGCTTCAAGGATGTCTGGCTACAGCCCGCGTTTTTCTATGCGCGGACGATCGTGGTGCTCTCGGTCGTCTCGCTCTTCGCCCTGATGCTGCGCACGCGCTCGCTGCGTCAGGACCTGGACCAGGACCCGGGCATGACGCACTCCATCGCGCTGCGGCGATGGTCCATCGGCTTCCTTGTCTTCGGCAGCGTGCTGCTCTCGGTGGCCAGCATCGACTGGTTCATGTCGCTCGAGCCAGCCTGGTACTCGACGATGTACATCGTGTACCACTTCGCCGGCAACTTCGTGACCGCACTCGCGGTGATCGTGCTCCTCGTGCTCGTCCTCCGCGGCCTGGGTCTCCTGCCCGGCTTCGGCCCGCATCACCTGCACGACCTGGGGAAGCTGCTCTTCGCGATGTCGACCTTCTGGATGTACATCTGGTTCAGCCAGTTCATGTTGATCTGGTACACCAACATCCCCGAGGAGACGATGTACTTCACCGCTCGCCTGGGCGAAGGCCGGACGCCGTTCCTCGTGGCGCTCCCTCTCTTGATGTGGGTGCTGCCGTTCTTCACTCTGCTGTCGCAGCGTGCGAAGCGCTCGGCGCCGACGATGGGGCGAGTGAGTGTCGTGATCCTCCTCGGTCACTGGCTCGATCTCTTCCTGATGACCGGCGGGCAGGCTGCCGGAGGGGGGCTGGCGCTCGCCGATCTCGGCGCTGGGCTGACCGCCATTGCACTGATCTTCCTGCTCTCCGCGCGCCAGCTCGGCCGCCTGACTCTGCTTCCGGTAGGCGACCCCTACCTGAGCGAGAGCCTGCACCACCACGTTTGATTCGACGCACGAGGACCGACAAGTGGAAGAGAAAGCGACCTCCGGCTCCCACCGAGCCCTGTTTCTGAACACCCTTGCTTTCACCGTGTGCTTCGGTGCGTGGATGCTGAATGGCGTTCTCGTGACCTTCCTGGTCGATAACCAGGTGTTCGACTGGGGCCCGGTGCAGATCGGGTGGCTCATGGGGATCCCGGTGCTCACGGGATCTCTCTTCCGTCTACCGGCCGGCATTCTGACCGACAAGTACGGCGGCAAGCCGGTCTACAGCGCTCTGCTGGTGCTGTGTGCGGTGCCGATGTACCTGCTCTCCTACGCCGACAGCTACGCCGGTTTCGCCTTGGCGAGCTTCGGCTTCGGCTTCGCCGGCGTGAGCTTCGCCATTGGGATCGCCTTCACCTCGGTCTGGTACCCGCGCCATCAGCAGGGGACGGCACTCGGGATCTTCGGTGCGGGCAACGCGGGTGCAGCGCTGACCACACTCTTTGCTCCCACCCTGCTGAAGACGCTGACCAACGACGGGGCCAACCTCGAGGGCTGGCGCAACCTGCCGCGGCTGTATGCGGCCATCCTGCTCGTCATGGGCATTGTCTTTTTCCTGTTCACGGAGAACAAGAAGCCCGCGACGAGTGCGCGCACCCTCGGCCAGATGCTCTCGCCCTTGCGGAGCGTCCGCGTGTGGCGGTTTGGTCTCTACTACTTCCTGGTGTTCGGCTGCTTCGTGGCCTTCTCGCAGTGGCTGGTGCCGTACTTCGTGAACGTCTACTACCTGTCGCTCGTCACCGCCGGTATCTTCGCGGCGCTGTTCAGCTTTCCCTCGGGGGTGATCCGGGCTCTCGGCGGGTGGATGTCCGACAAGTTCGGGGCGCGACGCGTCATGTACTGGGTGCTGGGCTCGTCGGTGATCATCAGTCTGGCGCTGACCGTGCCCCGCATGGAGATCCTGTCTCCTGGGCAGGGCATCATGGCTGCCCGTGCGGGGACGGTGACTGCGGCCAGCAGCTCCGCCATCGCGGTGGACGACCGGAGCTACTCGCTCATCGAGCCGACCTCGGCGTCTGCCGACGAGGTTCTCGACGGCCGCTTCATGCTCTTTCCGGACAAGGAAGCCTGGCAGGAGCCCGTGGTCGAGGTCGGGGACACGGTGACCAAGAAGCAGCTGCTCGCCAAGGGCGTGACGCGCATTTCTTTTCAGGCGAACGTCTGGGTGTTCGCCGTCCTGGTCATTCTGATCGGATCGATCTGGGGCATTGGCAAGGCGGCCGTGTACAAGCACATCCCCGACTACTTCCCCGAGGAGGTCGGCGTGGTCGGTGGCATGGTCGGTGTTCTGGGTGGCCTGGGGGGCTTCTTCTGCCCGATCATCTTCGGCTACCTGCTCGAGGCCACCGGTCTGTGGACGAGCTGCTGGATGTTCATGTTCCTGCTCTCCGCCGTCTGTCTGCTCTGGATGCACCGCGTGGTGGAGAAGATGATGCATGCCAAAGAGCCTGAGCTCATGCGGCAGATCGAGCCATGGCAGACCGAAGCTCCCTGAGCCCCTCCGCCGCCGCCGAGCCGGCGCGGAGCCGATCGCCGGCCGTTCTGGCCGAGGAGGGCTGGGCCTCGCGTCTGGCGGCTCTCGTGGGCGGAGGCCTCGCCGTGCTCTCCGTCAGTGGGCTCGTGATCTACCTCGCGCCGTTCTCGAGATGGACGCAGCTCACCGTGCTCGCGCACGTCGTTCTCGGGGCCTGCCTCATGCTCCCGGTGGCCGTGTACCTGCGGCGCCACGTCGCAGTCTGGCTGCGCCAGAAGGTCACAGCGTCGATGTTCTTCGGCTTTGCCCTTCTCGCGGCAGTGGTGGTCGCCCTGGTCACCGGAGTGCTGGGAGCCGGGCTCGCGCTCTTTGCGAACCGCCTTCAGCCCGGCGTCGACTTCGTGCACCTGGTGGCCGGGGTGACCGCGCTCGCGCTGCTCCTCGGGCACCTGGCGTCGGCTGCCCTGCGCCGATGGCCGGCCGCCAGGAAGACCGATGGCCTGCGCGCTGCCATGACCACGTTCGGGCGTCGACTCGCGGTACTGACCGTGGGAGGGCTCGCTGCGGTGGGTGTCGGCTCGTTTCTCCTCCCGGTGTCCGACGGCCGGTTTCCGGTGCCGGACGAGTACACGCTGCCGGCCTACGCTCAGCAGTTCGAGGAGTACCGCGGCAATCCGTTCGCGCCCACCTTCGCGCGCACCGTCGACCTGGAGATGGTCGAGCCGTCCGTGCTCGCCAACTCGGCCTCGTGTGGCTCCGCTGGGTGTCACGAGCAGATCCTGGCGGAGTGGCAGCCCAGCGCCCACCGCTTTTCGGCGATGAACCCTCCGTTCCTCGAGATTCAGCGCCGGTTCGCGGCGGATCGAGAGCCGGCGGAGACGCGTTACTGTGCTGGCTGCCACGACCCGATCTCTCTGTTTGCTGGCGCCAAGGATCTTCACAACCTCGACCTGGCGTCCGAAGGGGTCGACGAGGGCATCTCGTGCGCGGTGTGTCATTCCATCTCGCAGGTCGACCAGAGAGGCAACGCCGACTACGTCCTGACGCCGCCGAGCAAGTATCTCTGGGAGGCGACGACCGGCCTGCGCAAGCGGGTGTCCGACTTCCTGATCCGTGCCTACCCGCGGCAGCACCTGGCCGACTACGACCGTGCGCTCCTGCGCACACCGGAGTTCTGCGCGTCGTGCCACAAGCAGTTCATTCCGGAGGCACTCAACCGGTTCGGCATGGTGGCCAGCCAGAACCAGTACGACGAGTGGAAGAACGGACACTGGCACTCGGAGGACGTCGAGGTCGACCTCTCGTGTCGCGACTGTCACATGCGGCTCGTGGCTTCAGAAGACCCGGGCCGGGGAGAGTCGGGGGACGTGCGCCGTAGCGAGGAGGACCGGGCCCACCGTCACCACGGCACGATCGCCACCAACAACTTCATGCCGGCGCTGCTCGACCTGCCCCACTGGGGCACGCACGTCGAGGCGACCAACGCGTGGATGCGGGGCGAGACCGTGCTCCCCGAGCTGGGCGATCTCTGGCCGGCCGGTCCCGTCGCCTCGCTCACCTTGGCGGCGCCGGAGGAGGCTGTGGCCGGGGAGGAGATCGAGGTGCGGGTCGTGGTGACCAACCGCAAGGCGGGGCACAACTTCATCACCGGGCCGCTCGACTTCGTGCGCTCGTGGGTGCACCTGCGCTTCGTCGACGCTCAGGGGAGGGTCCTCGACGAGCTCGGCCAGATCGACCCGCAGACCCGCCGCATCATGGATCGTGCGGGAGTCGAGCACCAGACCGCCAACGCCCGCGACGAGGGCACGCTGGTGCTCGAGTCGATGCCGATCGACGAAGACGGGCGCGTGCTCCGGCAGCACGAGCTCTGGCGCAAGGCGGGCGGCACCGGCAAGCGCGTCATCTTCCCCATGTACTCCGATTCACAGCGCTACCGCGTGCGCCTGCCCCCCGACGCCAGAGGCACGATCCGGGTCGAGGCCGCTCTCAACTATCGGCGCTACCGCCAGGAGTTCCTCGATCTGGTGGTCCCGGGTCTGGAAGAGCGCACCGGCGTCTTCCAACCGCTCGTCACGCAGAGTCGAGCCTCCACGACCATCGAAGTCGTCGCGCCCTGACATGGCGACCAAGCGGCAGCGCCAGCTGACCCGTGCGGTGACAGCGACCGTCGTCGGGATCGTGGCGGTGGCTGCGCTGGCGAGCTGGCGAGCGCTGCGCGAAGACACCGACCTGGCCGATCCGACTGCAGGGGTGACCGCCGAGTTCCAGCACGCGGCTCGCTCGTCCGAGGGACCCGGCGACCTGGTACTGCGCGACGTGGCCCGCGAGGTCGGAGTGAGCTTCCGGCACGGCCCGGGAGACCGGAGCCGCAAGCTCACCGAAGACACCGGCTCGGGGCTCTGTTGGGGGGACTACGACGATGACGGAGACGACGATCTCTACCTCGTCAACTTCGGTGTGCGAGCGGGTGGCGCGGCGGGCGCGAACCGTCTCTTCCGCAACGACCTCACCAGCACCGGAAGCCGTTTCGTGAACGTCACGGACCAGGCCGGCGTGGGAGACCAGGGAGGTTTCGGGATGGGGGCCAGCTTCGCCGACTTCGACGACGACGGCGACCTCGATCTCTACGTCACGAACTTCGGCCCCAATCGCCTCTTCGCGAACCGCGGCGATGGCACGTTCGAGGAGGTCGCGCAGGCGCTGGGCGTCGCCGGCGCAGAGTGGTCCGTGGCCGCGGTCTGGGGCGATCTGGATCGCGACGGCCGGCTCGACCTCTACGTGACGAACTACGTGGACTACGACGCCGCGGCCGCGGAAATCGTGGCCGACGACGCATGGCAGGGCGTCCCGTTCACCTTGAATCCGAACTCGTTCGACGCGGTCCCCAATCGCCTCTACCGGCAGCTGTCGGGAGGTGGCTTCGAGGAGATCGGCCTGCTCGCCGGAGTCGACAACGGGGGCGGGCGCAGTTTGGCTGCGACCGTGGTCGACCTGGACGGCGACGGCTGGCTGGATCTCTACGTCGCCAATGACGTGTCGCCGAACGCGCTCTTTCGCAACCGGACCGGCGAGGCGGGTGCGCTCCTGTTCGACGACTGGAGCGCGCTCACGGGCACTGCCGACGAGCGCGGCTCGATGGGCATCTCCGTGGCGGACCTGGCGGGGGAGGACAGCCTTCCGGATCTTTTCGTCAGTCATTGGATCGCCCAGGAGAACGCGCTGTACGTCGCGACGCGAGCACCCTCGGGGAGGCTCGAGTATCGGGATCGCGTGCGCCAGTTCCGGCTCGGGGAGATCTCCACGGACCGGGTTGGTTGGGGCACCGCCGTGGCGGACCTCGACCTCGACGGCCTGCCGGAGCTGCTGGTGGCCAACGGCAGCACTCTCGAGAACGCGGCCCTCGAGCTCGAGGCGCAACCCCCCTTCGTCTTCTGGAACCAGGGCGATCGATTCCTGGACGTGACCGCCGGGCTCGGCGCCGACGTCGCCGCCCCGCGGGTCGCGAGGGGCCTGGCGGTCGCCGACTACGACCTCGACGGGGACGTCGACGTCGCCGTGTCCGTGAACCGTGGCGACGCGGTGTTGTGGCAGACCGGAGGGGTTGCGGCCAGTTGGGCCGGCGTGCGCTTCGATTCACCCTCCGCGTGGGCCCTGGGCACCGTAGTGACCGCAACGAGCGACGGCCGGTCGCAGACGCGCTTCCTCGGGGCTGACGTCTCGTTCGCGTCAGGCCACTCCTGGACCCAGACGTTCGGTCTCGGAGCGGCGGAGCGGGTGGAGGTGACTCTCCAGGCGCCAGGACGCGCCCGTCGTGCTCTGCGCGCCCTCCCCACGAGCCGCCAGCTGGTGGTTCGGCCGTGGTAGCTCGAGTGGTTGCGCGGACTGCATCTCGGCTTTCCCTGACTGCCAGGAGGGGTAGAAGGTGCTCAGCTTCTCGAGTGTGACCACGAAGGCGAGGTGAGTGATGCAGGCATCTAGGATCGGTGTGGCCGGGCTGGTCGGGGCCGGTCTCCTGCTCTCGGGAGCCACGATCGGGTCTCCGGCAGGAGCGGCGGAGGTCGACTCCCTCCGTGAAGCGATCACCCAGGGGGAGTGGGCCGTGCGTCTGCGGCCCAGGATCGAGCTGGTCGACGACGACGCTACACGCTTCGCAGGTCGCGACGCGGAGGCGTGGACCCTTCGCTCTTCGTTCACCTTCATGTCAGGGGTCTACCGCGGTTTCAGCTTCGGACTGGAGGTGGAGGACGTGACCACGATCGGGACCGAGCGCTACAACAACGCGGGCTCGGGGTCCCTGGCGAACGGCGTCACTGATCGACCGGTGGTGGCGGATCCCGACCTCACCGAGGTGAACCAGGTCTGGCTCGGCTACGACTTCAGCGGCCGCGTGGTACTCAAGGTAGGCCGACTGGGGCGCAACCTGGGGGATCAGAGGTTCGTCGGAACGGTCGGCTGGAGGCAGAACCACCAGTCGTTCGATGCGCTGCAGCTCGAGCTCGGCGCCGAGGCCCTCGAAGCGTGGAAGGCCGTCTACCTCTACCTGGACCAGATCCACACGGTCACCGGTGCGCGTCAGGAGATCAGTGGTCATCTGCTCGATCTGCGCTACGAGATGGACCTCGGCTCCGCGGGCTTGTCGTCGCAGGTGCTGGACTACGATGCGGAGCCTCTCTGGGGGCGGTCGACGGCGACGCACGGGCTCAGCTTCGTCGGCAGCAAGGAGTTCGATTCCGGTCTGCGTTGGGTGTACGACGTGGGGGTCGCGTGGCAGACGGATCATGGGGACAACCCCGACGACCTCTCGCACGCCTTCCGCCGCCTCGAGTGGGGTATCGGTTGGCAGGGCTGGACCCTCCGGATGGGGGAAGAAGTGCTCGAAGGCGACGGCACGACGGCGTTCCAGACGCCGCTCGCCACACTGCACAAGTTCAACGGCTGGGCCGATCGCTTCCTGACCACTCCGGCGGATGGTCTGGAAGACCGGTATCTGAAAGTGCTCTTTCGTCGCGGCAGCTGGCGAGCGCAGGTGGCGTACCACGAGTTCGACGCGGAGAACGTCTCTGTCGAGCTCGGCTCGGAGCTCGATGCGCAGCTGCTGTGGGATGCGCCGTGGAAGCAGCAGTTTGGCCTGAAACTCGCCGACTACGATGCCGAACGCCACTCGGCCGATGTCTTCAAGGCCATGCTCTGGACCTCGGTGAGCTTCTGAGCGCGCGTCGCCGGAACGCGGACGAGAGCCTCCGACGCGCACGTCCGAGGCAGGCCTGAGGTGTCGGCGAGAATCTGCTGAGATGTTCGATCAGAGCTCCACGTGGCAGCGTCTGTGTGGCAACAAGCGGCGCCCACGCGTCGGCGAGGCGTGGCGGCCCATCACCTCCTCGGGGCGCGAGATCCAGCTCGGCTCGCATCACGAGCGCGTGCTCCGGGTCCACCTCGGACACGTGCCGTCGGTCGTCGAGGACGCTGCGGCAGATCGCCGGGGGCGGAAGCTCGCGCTCGTGTTGGCGGTGACGTTCCACGCGCTCCTTCTCCTCGTGACGCTGCCTGCCACGCGGCCGCGCGAGCTGACGTACGAAGGCACGGCGCGCGCGGTGCACCTCCTCCAGAACGTCCGGTTTCAGGCTCCTCCTTCGGCTCCCGCGGCGGCGCCACCGGCGCGCAAGAAGAAGGTCCGGCGTATTCCGATCCCCGACCCCACCCCGGACGCTCCCGAGCCCATCGAGCGCGAGCTGGACATCGAGCTCGACTTTGTCGACGACCTCGAAGTCGAGAACGTGATGTTCGACCTGCCGCCGGCTCCAGAACCCGGGACCGGCCGCGGGAGAGGTGGCGTCGGATCGGGTCTCCGAGGTCGGGGCGGGGGTGACGGTGAGGGGCCCTATCGCCTGTCGGGAGACATCCAGAAGCCCGTTCGCATTCACGCCGTTCCGGTTCGCTATACGGAGGAGGCCCGCAAGGCGGACATCCAGGGTGTCGTGGTGCTCGAGGCGGTGATCACCGCTGCAGGCGATGTCGAAGAGGTTGGCGTGATCCTGGGGCAGCCGCTGGGTCTCACGGAGAACGCGATCGAGTCCGTCCTCCAATGGAAGTACGAGCCCGCGCTGAAGGACGGCAAGCCGGTGGCCGTGATCATGGCGGTGACGATCACGTTTCAGATCCAGTGACCTCGCGAGGGGGCGTTGCGGCAGATGCTGCGCAACGACTGACGCGGCCTGCGTCAGTTCTCCCCGTGTCGAGGCCTCCGGAGAAGCTTGGGCACCAGGAATGCTGCCCAGGACAGGGTCGCGAGAAGGAACAGGCTGGAGGCGACCGAGATCCAACGGAGCACCTCCATTGGGCGGGTCTCGATGAGGAGGCGCGCCGCGACGGTCAGCGCCAGCAGGAGGCCCATTGCCACCAGCTGCCATGGTGTTCCTTTCTTGAGCTCCTCGTAGCCACCGTGCCCGAGGATCACCTGGGCGCTCACGGCCAGGGCGAGAACGCCGAAGCCGCCGACGAAGGTGATGTGCAGGGCCCCTTTCCCCAGGCCGGGAGCCACCGCCGCCACAAGATACCCGAGCGGTGCGCACCACGCCCCCAGGTAGAGCAGCCACCGGATGACTCCAGGCCTCGTCGGGGGACGGTAGATTTCGGAGGCCACCCACAGCGTGACGAGCATGACGGCCCCGCGAAGGCCGTGCCCCCACTGCAGCGACACGAAGTGCTCCACTGGAAAACTCGCGGCTATCAGCAGGACGCCGATCCCGTGCAGCAGAAGGTGGCCACCGCCAGCGTCGTCGGCGCCGAGATCGGGAGGCGCGACGCCTCGCGTCATGAGCGGCACGGCATATCCGCCGACACCAACGACCAGGCTTGCGAAGACTCCCTGGAGCACCAGGCCGCGCCCGATCTCGTGCAGGGCCCAGAGGCCGGGAACAAACGCGCCGACGCCGGTCAGGACGCTGCCGACGAGCCCGAAGGCGAACGCGGTGGGCAGCCAGATGAAGCCCGCGGGTGGGCGCCGCGCGCCGCGTAGCAGCCGGGGGAGGCTGAAGCGCAGGAGCGTCACAAGGAGCACGATCCAGAACGCCTGCGCGAGGGGCCAGAGCTCGAGCGCGGCGGCGCACGTGGTGCCGATCGGGCAGGCGGCGCACACCGCGAGGAGCCCGAGCCCTGGAGGGTCGGTCTCGGTGCGCCGCGGCAACATGGTGAGCACGAACCCGAGGGCGAAGCAGATGAGGAAACCCTGCACCTGCACCATGGCGTGGAAGATCGAAAGGTAGGCCTCGATCACCTGCTGGCCAAAAAGCAGCCACTGCCCGACTCCGATCCAGGCCAGCACGAAGCCCAGGGGAAAGAAGATCCTGTACGGCTGCCGGCGTAGCGCTTGCGCGTTCACGATGGAATCTCTGTCGTGGCTGAGAGGCCAGGGTCGGCGTCGGTCGAGGATGTCACGTCACGGGCGCGATGTTCACTCGCGTGCGGGGTGCCGAAGTCGTGGAAAACCACGAGTCGCCGGGTGCCTTCGCGGCACCTACGATGGTCCGGAGTCGGGGGCGATCCAGCACCCGAGTGCCGCAGGCGCGGCGTTGTACACCCCGGAGACCAAGGAGTCGCGAATGTACGTCGAAGACCTCATGACGAAACAGGTGGTCACGATGAAGGAGCACCACACGGTGGAGCAGGCACGGCGGCTCTTGCGGGAGCACGACGTGAGTGCGGTCCCCGTCGTTGGCGATTCGGGGGAGGCTCGCGGGATCGTCTCGGCCATCGATCTCTCGGCCGACCTCGACAGCAGTGCAGCGGTCGCAGACGTGATGAACACCGGGGTGTACGTCGTCCAGCCCGATTTCGAGCTCCAGTTGGCCGCCCAGGTCATGCGCAACCAGCGCATCCATCGCCTGCTCGTCGTGGAGGACGGCAAGGTCACGGGCGTTCTCACCACGTTCGACCTCCTGAAGGCGGTCGAGGACGGGCGGCTGGTCGAGCGCGATTCCAGCTGAGGTCACGGAAAGCGCTTGGACACAGCCCACCGTGGGTCGTCCTCTACGTCCACCAGCTCGTACACCGTCCGGTCGTGGAGCCTGAACCGACCTTCCACCCAGAAGTCGAACCAGTCGGGCACCACGCGGACGCCGGACCAGTGCGGAGGGCGTGGGACTCTCCGGCCGAGGTAGCGGGCCTCCACCTTCGCCACCTCGGCGAGGAGCTGCGCCCGGTTGGTGAGGGGCCGGCTCTGCCGCGAGGCCCAGGCACCAAGCTGGCTGCCGCGGTCGCGGCTGGCGAAGTAGGCGTCGGCCTGCTCGTCGGTGACCGGCTCCGCACGTCCACGGATCACGATCTGCTCGCCGAGCTCGCGCCAGTAGAAGTTGAGTGACACGTGCTCGTTGGTGCCGATCTCGGTCCCCTTGCGGCTCTCGAGATTCGTGTAGAAAACGAAGCCTGCGGGGTCCCACTCCTTGAGCAGGACGACGCGCGAGGACGGGCGGCCCTGGGCGTCGACGGTCGACAGCACCATGGCGTCGGGGTAGTCGATCCCCGTCTCTGCTGCGCGCTTCCAGACGTCGGCGAAGCGGTCGAACGGATCGTCGTTCCGGGACATCGCAGCAGTGTCACGCCCACGATCGGTGGGCGCCATCAGGGCTTTCCGCGATGGCCTCCAGCAATCGTCGGGGTCCACCCACGTTCACGGCTTCTTCAGCATCCTTCGCTTGAGGAAGCCGTCGAGTCCTGTCTGCTTGAACGTGAACAGCTTGCTCGCCACCCAGGTCATTGCTGCAGCCCGGGTCTCGAGCACCCAGTGCCGAAACGCCGTGCGCTGCGTCATGAGGCCTCTTCGAGCTCGTCGAGGAGAGCGGGCTTCTCGGTTCTGACGAGGCGCCCGGGGTAGCCCTTGAAGTGGGGGATTCCCTGTTCGTGGTCGAGGAGCTCGTCGTCGTCGGAGCAGAGCACGGCATCGCTCGAAAGGAAGGCGCCGCCCAGCTCCACCTTGCCGCGAAGCTCCGGGTACCACCAGCCATGGGGCACGCGCAGGTGGCCTGGTTTCATGCTCTCCTGCACGGCCAGCTGGGCCGTGACGTGGCCGTAGGCCGTCTCGAGCTTCACCCAGTCCCCGTCGCTCAGCCCTTCCTTCTGCGCATCTTCGGGGTGGACGAAGATGCTCGGGAGCGGGCAGCGCTTGCGTAGCTCCGGGATGTTGCGCTGGCCGGTCTGGAAGAACGGATCTTCGCGCACCCCGGAGAACACGGCGTACGGATAGTCCGCAGTGGGCCTGGGTGCCTCGCGGTAGTACGGCACGGGATCGAAACCCAGGTCATCGAGCACCGACGACGCCAGCTCCACCTTGCCGGACGGCGTCGCAAAGCCCGTCTTTCTGTACTTCCGGAACTTCGGCGTCGGCATTTCCATGTACCCCTGCGCTTCGAACTCGGCGAACGTCCGGCCGGAGCGGGAGAGACGGTGGTCGAGGAGGTCTTCGAGGGTGCTCCAGGGGAAGTGATCTTCGAATCCGAACCGCAAGGCGAGGTCGCGCCAGAACTGAAAGGTGCTGCTGGCCTGCTCCGGGGGCTCGACCACCTTCTGCGAGAGTGTCAGTCGGTCCGTCCAGCTCCAGCTGTCCGCGATGTGGTTGCGCTCACTGAAGACGTCGCCGGGGAGTACGTAGTCGGACAACATGGCGGTCGGCGTCATGAAGATCTCGTGGGTGACGATGAGGTCCTGGTTCATCATCCCCTTCAGGATCTGGTGCTGGTTGGGGTAGCTCATCAGTGCGTTGTTGCCGAGCACGAAGAAGGCCTTGACCGGGTACGGGTCCTCGGTGGCCATGGCGCGGAACACCTCCGACGGATTCGCCATGTGGCAACCCATGACGAGGTCGTTGTAGGGGAAACCCCAGACCTTCTCCGCGGGCTCCTTCAGCATCTCTGCGGCGCGATAGGTGTATGCCGGGTGTTTGCTGTAGCCGAGCTGCTTGGCCTTCTGTTCTGGTGAGAGCACCTCGTGCAGCCCCAGCTCCGACTCGGGGATGTAGCTCGGGTTGAACCCGCTGATGGTCTCGCCACCCACCACGTCGAGGTTGCCGGTCACCGCGCGCAGGATCGAGTGCAGGCGAATGGCCGAAGTGCTGGAGATCTGCATGTCGGTGATCGGTGTCCACGGGATGATGGCGCCGTCGGCGCTCGCGTACATGCGCGCGGCCTCGGCGATCAGCTCCCGGTCCACGCCCGTGATCTCCTCGACCCGCTCCAGCGGGTATTCGTCGACCCGGGCCTCGAGCTCTTCGAACCCCGTGCACCATGTGCGCACGAAGTCCTTGTCGTAGAGCTCTTCGTCGAAGATGACCTTGAGCCATCCGAGACACATGGCCGCATCTGTGCCGGCACGCAGCCGCAGATGCAGGTCCGACACTTCCGCCTGATCGGACACTCTGGGGTCGAGCACGATCAGCTTGGCGCCGCGCGCCTGTGCGTCCTTGATCCAGTGGTAGACCGGACTCCAGGAGTGTTTGCGTGGGTTGTGGCCGAAGAGCACGATGCAGTTGGTGTTGGCGAAGTCGCCCATGGGGAACCAGCCGTAGGTGAACTTGTTCACCGCCGCAGTGTTGCCAGCGCACAGGGCGACACCGCTGGTCCAGTTGGGCGAGCCGAGCAGGTTCATGAAGCGTCGGTCCATGGCGTGAGTCGTCTGGGTGTTCCAGCCCGAGGTCGACACGGCAAACGCCTCCGGGCCGTGCTGGTCCACGACCCTCTTCAGCCTTTCTGCGATCTCGTCCATCGCCTGCTCGTAGGTGATCTCCTCCCACTCGTCTGCACCGCGCTCGCCGACCCGCTTCAGAGGCTTCTGGAGACGGTCCGGGTGGTTGTGGATCCTGGGCGCGGCCACTCCCTTGAAACAGATGTTCTTCGCCAGCATCGGGTTGTCGTGCGCGAGCACGCGCATGACCTTGCCGTCCTCAGCCACGGTCCGCAGCTGGCAGCCGATGTCACAGATCGTGCAGACGGAGTACTTGGTGGTCGTGGTCATCGGCAGGTCTCTCCGTGGGATGGACGTTTGAAGTGGCGTGATGAAACTTGAATGTCCGGAGTATAGGGGCTATGGTTGCGCCATGCAACTTCAGGGAGATCCTCCGTGGCCAGAAAACGCTTCGACCAGATGAACTGCGGCGTCGCCCAGGCGCTCGAGCAGATTGGCGACTGGTGGACGCTGCTCGTGGTGCGGGATGCATTCTTCGGGCGGAAGCGTTTCTCCGAGTTCGAAGAGAGCCTCGGGATCGCCAAGAACATCCTGAGCGATCGTCTGAGAAAGCTCGTGGAGCACGGCATCTTCGAGCGCAAGCGGATTCCGGGCCGCGGACAGCAGTTCGAATACTCGCTCACCAAGAAGGGACGCGATCTCTGGCTCATGCTCACGGCGATGCGCCTCTGGTCGGACAAGTGGGTCTTCGGCGAAGACAAGGTCCCGGCGATCGTGTGCGAGCGCGACACGGGCCGTGAGGTCGCCGCGCTCCTCGCGGTGGACCGTGACGGGAAGCCCATCGACGCCCGCCAACTCGAGTGGGTCCAAGGGCCGGGCTTCACCGAAGGGACGCCCATCGGCCCTCCGGCATCTCGTCCACGGCCCTCGGACTCCTGAAGCGGCGGCCCCTCGGTAGACGCTCTCTACTTGGCGTCTCGCTGTGCTTCGATCTCTTCTTCCACGTCGCGCAGCCGGTCTTTGCCGAAGAAGAGCTCGTCGCCGACGAAGAAGCTGGGGGAGCCGAAGACCCCGCGGGCGACCGAGCTCTCGGTGTTGCTGAAGAGCTCGGCCTTGACCTCCGGGTCCTGCATGGCCGCGATCAGCGTGTCGGCCGGTAGATCGGACTCCGTGAGCGCCGCGCGGATCACCTCGGGGTCGTCCATCTTCTTCGGGTCGGCCCACATGTGGCGGTAGACCTCCTGTACGTAGCGGTCGAAGCAGTCTTCTCGCTGGGCGGCGATCGCGCCGCGCATCACCTGCACCGTGTTCACCGGGAAGTGTGGGTTCCATGCGTAGTCCGTGATGCCGTGGCGCCGTACGAAACGCTCCGTCTCGAGCTGCTGGTACTCGGGCTTGTTCTGGATGCCCTGCAGCGACACGGCGGGCGACACGTTGCCGGTGGCCCTGAACACCCCGCCGAGGAGGATCGGCACGTAGCGAAACGTGACGCCCGTGCGCCGCTCGATGCCCGGGATCACGAGGTGGGAGAGGTAGGCGTTGGGGCTGCCGAAATCGAAGTGGAACTCGACGGTGGGTTCTGGCATGTCGACCTCGCAGGTTGCGTGGTGGAAGGTGGTGCCAGCGTAGGGGATGGCACTCCTTCTTGCCTAGGGGGCCTGTTCAGCAGCCCCCTGGGGCGACGGACGAACCAGGACCCGGACGCGGTCCTCCCCGCACCGCGCGGAGGGGAGCGGTTGATCCGCTAGTCCTCGCGCAGCGCCTTCATCGGCACGGCGGCGCTGATCCTCCGTGCTGGGAGTGCGCTGGCGCCCAGCGCAGTGCCGAGCAGAACGACCACCGCCGCAGCGAACGCCAGGGGGTCGCTGGGGCTGACGCCGGCGAGCACCGTGCGGAGCGCCTGCGCCCCTGGAATGGCGAGGCCAAGGCCGACGAGCAGGCCCAGCGATGCCAGGCGCAGGCCGAAGGACAGCACGGTGCGGAAAAGCTCGCCGCGGCTCGCGCCGAGTGCCGCGCGGATCGCCATCTCCTTCGTGCGTCGGCTGATCGAGAGCGCCACCACGCCGTAGATGCCGATCGCGGCGAGGAAGAGGCCAAACGCGCCGCCGAAGCCGAGCAGGGTGGACGCGACGCGCAGGTGCACGAACTGCAGCGACAGATGGCTCTCGAAGGTGGACGGCGCAATACGCTGCACCTCGTCCGCGGCCGGCTGGATCTCCTCACGCAGCGCCTGGAGCCGCGGGCCCGTCGCGCCGGGGCCTTTCACGAGAACGGCGACCTGCCCCGGCAGCTCCTGCCGGAGTGCGCTCCAGAAGTACGGCGCGGGCTCGTCGTCGAAGTCGAGGTACTTCCCGGTGCCTGTCACGCCGACCACCGTGAGCGTTGCGTCCTGTGCGCCGGCAACGCGAAAGGTCGCCCCCAGAGGGTCCCGGCCAGGCCAGTAGCGCTCGGCGAAGGCACGGTTGATCACGGCGACGCGCGGCGCGCCCGCAACGTCCTGTGGCCCGATCGTGCGCCCGCGCTGGAGGTCGAACGAGAGCATCTCGAGATACCCCGGACTCACGGCGTTGTGGAACACGACGTCACCCGTCTCGCTGTCGTCGGCCACGATCTCCGTCTCGCTCCCCATCTGCAGCAGGGTCAGCTCGATGCCGCGCGACATCGCCACCCGGTCGATCTCCGGGCGCGCCCGCAGCCTCTGCTCGAGACGATCGAGATACGCGAGCCCTTGCTCGTCGGTGAAGTCCTCGGCATCGAGCGACTTGGTGGCCAGCGCAACCCCGCGCGCGTCGAAGCCGAGGTCGAGGGTGGTGCTGCTCTGCAGAGACCGCAGGAAGAGAGTCGCCCCGGCAACCAGGACGAGCGACGCCGCACACTGGACGACCACGGTGAGGCTGCGAGCCTGGAGGAGCCGTGGGCGTCCAGCCGACGCGCTCTCCGGACGCATCAGGGACGTCTGGCTCGAGCGTGTCGCGGCGAGGGCCGGAAGAAGCCCGAAGGCCAGGCTGCTGACCAGCGCCACGCCGAGCGTCACCATCACCACGGGCAGATCGACGCGCACGTCGAGCGGCAGTCTGAAGCCGCCGGGCAGCGTGGCTGCGCGAAGTGCGCTCGTGGCCCAGTGGGCGACGCCGAGCCCGAGGACGGCGCTCGTGAGTGTGGGCAGCAGGTTCTCGGTGACGAGCATGGAAACGAGCCGGACGCGGCTGGCGCCGAGAGAGATGCGCAGCGCCAGCTCCGTGCGTCGCTCGGCGGCGCGCGCCAGCAGCAGACTGGCGACGTTGGAGCAGGCGATCAGCAGCACGGCTCCGGTTGTGCCGAGCAGGAAAGTGGCGATGGCAGCCATGAGACCGCGCGCGTCGGGGTTGATCCTCGAGGCCCTCTCGGACACCGTCACCAGGGCGCGGGTACGGCCGTCGCTCGCGCGCCACTCGGGGTGCTCCTCGGCGAAAGAGCGCCCGATGGTGTCCACCTCGCTGCGGAACTGCTCGAGGGTGGTCCCTTCGGTTCGGCGGGCCATCACGAGGAAGGCGCGGTCGCCGCGCTGGTCGAAGCGGCCCCGGGCCACGGCGCGCTGCCTGGCGCTCTCCAGCGAGCCGAGCGGCACCCAGATCTGCGGCTCGAGCGGGACATGCCGGCTACGCACGTTGGGCACGGCTACGCCGACCACGGTGTAGGTGTGGCCGTCGAGGAGGATCTCCTGCCCGACGGTGTCTGGATCGGCGCCAAAGGCATCGACCCAGAGGTCGTGCCCGAGCACGGCCAGGCGCGCCGGGGCGTGCGGCGTGCTCTCGGTGCCCGAGAACGTGCGGCCCAGCGCGGCGGGGATGCCGGTGAGCTCGAAGTAGTTCGCGGAGACCTCCTCGGCCAGCAGCGGTCTGGCGGGGCTCTCGCCGAGGGCCACGGACCGGACGGTGACCGCCGCGAGCCCGTCGGCGCCCCGGAGATGGCGTCGGAGGTCTTCGACGTCAGGGTACGACGACGTGCCGTGCCGACGCTCTCCGGGGTCGTGCGTGTAGATCGTGGCGAGCTGTTCGGCGTCGCGCAGGCCCACGGGCGGGCTCAGCAGGAGCTCGTCGACGATGCTGTAGGTGGCGGTGACGGCGCCGATGCCGAGGCCCAGCGAGACCACGGTCACGAGCATCGAGAGCGGGCGGCGGGCGACGTCGCGGGTGGATCTGCGGAAGTCGCTGAGCGCAGTGTGAAGGCTCTGCGCGAGGGTCGGCCTGTCGCTCTCCAGCCGGCCGGAGCGGCGCGCGACGCGCGCCCAGACGCGACGACCTCGCAGAGCCGGAACGAGCGACCGCAGCGCTTGTGCTGCGAACCAGCGCTCGGCCGGCTTGTCGCCCTGCTCGCTGCGACGGTGCTCGAGCTCCTCGTCGAGGTCGGCGAGCGCTACCTCGCGGTCCTCCGCGTGGAACGCATGGGAGAGGAGGGTGCGCAGAGCGCGCACGGCGAGGGAGTTGGTCGCGCGGGCCATCAGGCACCTCCCCCGGCCAGTTCGAGGCCGTCCATCATGTTGTGGAGTGCTCCAGTCGTGGTCTCGAGCGCGCGCCGGCCGCCTGCCGTGAGCGTGCACAGCTTGCGGGGTCGTCCGCGCTCGCCTGGCTGTGGCTCACGCGCTTTCTGGCGGAGCAGTCCCTTCTCCGCGAGGCGCGCGAGTGTGGTGTAGAGCGCACCCACGGCGACCGAGCGGCCGGTGCGGCTCTCGATCTCGCGGCGGATCTCCGCGCCGTAGGCACCGTCACCCAGTCGGGCGACGGCCAGCATGACGTACAGCTCGAATTCGGCGAGGAAAGGTCGGGTCAAAGCGGTCTCCGCGGTCCATGGGCGCCCATCTCATGCCTGGGCCCGATTAACACTACAAACAGATATACGCACGCCGGGGCCCTCGGTTACGTCCGGTGAGGCCTCCTCTTCGATCGGGAACCTGGCGAACACGGCTCGCGTCAGTCCGTGCAACCGAGGAGGCGGCGCGCCGTACCTCGGTCGTCGCTCACCCGAAGGAGAACCGATGCAACGCAGCAGGGGTCTTGCAACCGTCACCCTCTTCGCGCTGGCCCTCGTCGGCGCGCCCGCGCTCACTCTCGCGGCGGCCGACCTCGAGTCGGAGCAGATCCGCAGTGTCGTCACGAGGGTCGCGGACGCGGTGGAGCAGGGGTACGTCTTCGAAGACGAGGCGCACGTCATGAAGCAGCTCCTCCTGAAGCACCTCGAAGCCGGGAGCTACGATGATGCTCGCGACCTCGGCGCGCTGGCGGACCATCTGACCGCGGACCTGCAGTCGGTCAACGGCGATCTGCACCTCCGGGTGCGGACGCTGCCGCCGCCGGACCCGGAGGCGCCGCAGATCTCTCCGGCCGAAAGGCGCCAGCAGGCCCAGGAGCGCAGCCGACTGCGGAACTTCGGCTTCGAGGAGGTCGCGCGCCTGCCGGGCAACGTGGGCTACCTCGACCTCCGCGGCTTCGTGGACGCGCGCAGCGGCCGGGCAACCGCCGTGGCGGCAATGAACTTCCTGGCCAGCACAGACGCCCTCATCTTCGACCTGCGGCGCAACGGAGGCGGCTCCCCTTCGATGATCCAGCTGTTGTCGAGCTACCTCTTCGAGGAGCGCGTTCACCTCAACAGCTTCTCGGTGCGAGGCGCATCGCAGGACCAGCAGTTCTGGACCGAGGAGGAGGTCGAAGGTCCGAAGATGACCTCCCAGCCGGTGTACGTGCTGACGAGCGGCTACACCTTCTCGGCAGCGGAGGAGTTCTCGTACAACCTCAAGAACCTCAAGCGCGCGACCCTCGTCGGCGAAACGACCGGCGGCGGCGCTCACCCCGTGCGTACGCGGCGGTTTCCGGAGTTTGGCCTCGGGGTGTCCATCCCCTTCGGCCGGGCGGTGAACCCGATCACGAAGACGAACTGGGAGGGCACCGGCGTCACGCCGCACGTCGAAGCGGCTTCGGACGACGCGCTGCAGGTGGCGCATCTGCACGCGGTGTCGCAGCTGCTCGGGCGCGAAGATCTCGGGGCGGAGCACCGTCAGCGCCTCGAGTGGACAAGGGAAGCGCTCGAGGCCGGCGGCGCGAAACAGATGCCCATCGACGCGACGTTCGGAGAGCGGCGGCTGTTCAGCCGGGACGGCGCCACGTTCTACCAGCGCGCGAAGCGGCCTCCCGCACGGCTGATCGCGCTGGGTGACGATCGCTTCTCGTTCGACGACCTCGAGGGGCAGAGGCTCACCGTGCAGCGCGATGCCCAAGGCCAGCCGAGTGCTCTGGTGGTGGAGTCGGCGGACGGGCGGCGTCAGGTGGTGCCAGCCGGCTGAGCCACGCGGGGCCGGCGAGTGGAGCATGCCGTTGGCCTCCGCGCTCAGAGGTCGAGCGGCTCGAGCGCTCCCAGCACCTCCGTGCGGTAGCGGCCGAGGGTCCTGCGGCCAGCGGGAGTGATGGCGCAGAGCGTGTGGGGCCGCCGCCCGCGGATGGTCTTCTCGATTCGAAGCCAACCGCGCTCTTCGAGGCGACGCAGTTGGACCGACAGGTTGCCCCGGCTCAGCTCCGTTGCGTTCAGGAGGAACATGAAGTCGGCCTCCTTGACCGAACAGAGCGTGACGAGCAGGAGCAGTCGTGCGGGCTCGTGGAGGAAGAGCAGGTCGCCGTCGCTAAACATCCGGGTGCGTGGGCTCCGAAGGCTGCGGGTAGCGCTGGCGGAAGCGCCGCGCGGCCCAGACTCCGCCGAGCAGTGTGAGCGCGCCGCCGGCGAGGAGAGACCATCCCGGGCGCAGCTCGAAGGCGGCAACCGCCAGGCCTGCGGCGACGAGCCCCGCGGCGTACAGCAGAAACCTCGGGAGCGCGACGAGCCAAGACGTGGCGAGGGCAAGTGCGGCGAGCAGCACTGCAGGGAGTGCAGGGACGATCGCGGCGAGGCCTCCGGGCTCGCCCGCGCCGCTGCGTGTCAACGCCAGATAGAAGCCGGTGGCGGCCAGGAAGGTGACCCCGCCGGCCGCGGCGGCGGACCGGAGGAAGGAGCGCGTGCGCGCTGTCTGCGTGCCGGCGAGCTCCGCGTACCCCAGGCGCGGCTCGGTGAGCCTCTCGCGCAGCGGCTTCCAGAGCGGGATCAGCAGGGCCGGGGCCAACGCGCTGAGCGGGACCAGGTCGAGTTGCCAGCCGACCCCGATCAGCACGAGGCCAAGCCCGGAGAGAAGATCGAGGAGGCCGTCGTCCCAGTAGATCTGGACGAGTCTCGACTCCATGGGCGTCCTCTCCTTCATGCCAGAACCTCCTTCGCTCGCCGGTTACGCCGGCCAACGTGACCGACGGTGTCTCTTGGAAGTACGTTCATTGCGTGAATTAGTTTATCGTATGAACTTATCTGAACTCAGGGCTCTCCGATCGTGGCGATAGCATCGAGAGCCCGGCTCCGCGCGCGTCCTTCTCCAGAGGGCGAGAGGGTCGAGACCCCAACAGCGCGGTCGCGGGCCAGCCGAAGGCGTTTCCATGAGCTACGACCTCCTTTTCCTCCGCGATCGAGCGTCGGAGGCGCTGACGCAGGACCGCGTGGCAGACCACTTGAGGGGGCGGCCCTTCTACCAGGAGGAAGGGCAGCAGTTCTGGTACCAGAACGACGCGACCGGGGTGTGCCCCGCGTCTTCGCCCTCGAGGCGGAGCCGGAAGTGAAGTCCCTCGTCGCCGAGCTCGGGCTGCGCGTCGACGATCCGCAGCTCGACGGGATGGGTAGTTCCTGCCGGCAGAGCTTCCAGAGCCTGTTGCCGACAGAGCTAGACTGGCGGGTCAGGAGGTGCCTCAATGGCTTCCCGAACCCGGCGTGAGTTTCTGCAGCAGACCGGCACACTCGCCGCTTCGGCGGCGGTCCTAGGAGGTGGCATGTCGACCGCTCAACCCGCGGGCTCTCGTGACGAGCTCGGATTCGAAACGGCGCGTGGCCTCGCGGCCAAGGTGCGCTCGAAGGAGCTCTCCTCCGAGGAGCTCACGCGCTACTTCATCGAGCGCATCGAGAGGTACGACGAGAAGCTCAACGCGGTGGTCGTGCGCGACTTCGAGCGCGCCCTGGAGGCGTCACGCGCAGCGGACGCGGCGCTCGCGCGTGGAGAAGACCTCGGCCCGCTGCACGGGCTGCCCATGACCATCAAGGAGTCGTACGACATTGCCGGGCTGCCCACGACATGGGGGCTTCCCGGTACGGAGGGGGGCAAAGCCCAGAGCGACTCCGCCGTGGTCGAGCGCTTCAAGGCAGCCGGGGCGCACTTCATGGGCAAGACCAACGTGCCGCTCATGCTCGGCGACTTCCAGAGCTACAACGAGATCTACGGCACGACCCACAACCCCTG
This sequence comes from Candidatus Multivoraceae bacterium, assembly GCA_965223385.1. Taxonomy (GTDB): domain Bacteria; phylum Acidobacteriota; class Thermoanaerobaculia; order Multivoradales; family Multivoraceae; genus JBCCLJ01. The sequence goes on from CBDCWR010000007.1 coordinate 1,924,059, forward strand.
GGACACGTCGCGCACGCCGGGTGGCTCCTCCGGTGGGTCGGCGGCGGCGCTCGCCGCCGGCATGACGGGGCTCGAGAGCGGCTCCGACATCGGCGGCTCCATTCGCAACCCGGCCCACTTCTGCGGCGTGTACGGCCACAAGCCCACCCTGGGTGTCGTTCCTGCGCGCGGGCACCAGCCTCCGGGTGTTCCTCCGGGCCCGCAGCATCCCGATCTCGCCGTGGTCGGGCCGATGGCCCGCAGCGCCGAAGATCTGGCGCTCGCTCTCGACGTGGTGGCCGGCCCCGACTTCCTGCAGGCCCCTGGCTGGCGTTTGGAGCTGCCGCCGCCGCGCAAGACCTCGTTGCGCGATCTGCGTGTCGCACTGTGGGCCACCGACGACGTGGCTCCGGTCTCCTCCGAAGTGCAGGCGAGGGTGCAGAAGGTGGCGGACGCCCTGTCGAAGGCGGGCGCGAAGGTCTCGGACAGCGCGCGTCCTGCGTTCGGGGGCGAGTCGTCGCACAGCGTCTACATGCCCATGTTGAACGCGATGATGACCGTGCCCGACGGCGATCTCACCTTCGGCAACTGGATGGTGCTCCATGGGCGTCGCGGCGGCTTCCGCGTGCAGTGGCAGCAGTTCTTCCAGGAGTGGGACGTGCTCGTCTGCCCGATCACCACCACCCCGGCCTTCCCGCAGGATCAGGGGCCGATGGAGCAGCGCATGCTGACGGTCGACGGCCAGGAGCGGCCCTACATGGAGCAGATCTTCTGGGCAGGGCTCGCCACGCTCAGCTATCTGCCGAGCACGGTCTTCCCGACCGGCCCGTCCGAGGAGGGGCTGCCGATCGGCCTGCAGGCGATCGGCGCGGAGCTCGACGACCGCACCACGATCGAATTCGCGCGGCTACTGGCGGAGGAGATCGGCGGTTTCGTGCCGCCACCGGGCTACGGCGGGTAGCGCTCGAGTCCGGCACATGCCCGATCCCACGGCGCTCGCCCTCACGTACCTGAAAGCGCAGTCGTACAACAACGCCTGGTCGAATCACCGGCTGCTCTCGGCATGTCGGGCGCTCACCACCGAGGAGCTCGAGTGCGAACGGGTGAGCTTCTTTCCCTCGATCCTCCACACGCTCAACCACAACCTCACGGTCGACTGGTTCTACGTCAGCGCGCTCGAGGGTGCTTGTGTCGGCTACGCGGCGTTCGAGCCCGAGATCCCGTGCCGAGAGTTCTCCCACCTCGAGCGCGAGCAGCGCGCCGTGGACCAGCGGCTGATCGACGTGTGTGAGGCGCTCGATTCCGGCGGCCTGGGCCAGCCGGTCGATCTCGTCCGCGCGTCACGAGTGCAGGTCGAGCGCAACGATCGGACGTTGCTCCATCTGTTCCAGCACCAGATCCACCACCGTGGCCAGGTGCACGCGATGCTCTCCGGCACGAGAGTCGCGCCGCCGCAGCTGGACGAGTTCTTCCTCGGCGACGAGCGCGAGCGGGAGCTTCGGCGGATCGACTTCGAAGCCCTCGGTTTCGACGAGGGCAGCATCTGGTCGAGCTAGGTTCCCGAGCGGGCCGGCTCCGCGAGCGGCTCGGGTGTACCCTCCACACCGGCCACCGTCTGCATGCGCTCCACCGACGCCTGCATCTCCTGGGTCAGCTTCTGCACGTCCGCGGCTCGCTCCTCGACGCGCGCGGTGTTGAGCTCGCTCACCTTGGACAGGAAGAAGCTCACTTCTGCGCGCAGCTGGTGGTAGCGGCGGCGTCCGCCGAACACGCGGCTCGCGAGACCCCAGACGCCGATCTGGTTCAGGACCACGCCGAGCAGCACCACGCCGAACCAGATCTGCAGCTGGAGCGCCGTTGGTGCGACCGTGTTCGTCGCCGCGCGCGAACCGGCGTAGATGGTCTGGGCCAGCACCACGAGGATGCCTCCCAGCGCAAGGAATCGGTTGGTGAAGGTCCCACGGCTGAACTTGTTCATGGTTTGGTACTCCGGGTGTGCGAGCGCTCGACGCCTTCTCGCGATGCCCCCTCGGCAGCTCTCCGTGCAGGATGCGTGCCGCAACGACGCGCGGGCCGGCAGTGGAGGGGTACGCGAATCGACGGTGGAGCCTCGCCGTGTTCTGCGCCAAGCATGGCTAGGCCTCGCAAGGGGGAGGGAGGCCCTTCGCCCGGGGCCGCTTCGACCGTCGGCGCGCGAGCGCGTCGGCTGGCGCCTCCCCCGAAAGTGACGTCTTTTGCGAGTCGTGCCCGCGAGAAGCGGGCGATCCTCCGGTCGTCGGTGTGGCCGCACTGGGGCGGTACCGCCGCCTCGCCGAGGTCGACATTGGGGTCAAACGATGTTAAATTAACGGCGATCAATTTTGGAGGACCCCGTGGCACGCCCGGAGCTCAGCCCGACCGAGATCAAACGCTTTCGCCAGTCCGCCGCAGGGGCGGCGCTCGACCTGGTGGAGGAGCACGGGGTTCCCAGCCTGACGGTCCGACGCCTGGCCGACCGCCTCGGGTGCAGCTACGCGAAGCCCTACTCCTACTTCAGGGACAAGGCCCATCTGATCGACGCGGTACGGGGCCTGGGGTTCGAACGGCTGGCCGAGCACGTGGTGGCTGCCACCGAGGCCGAGACTTTCGGCGTCGACACCTACCTGCGATTCGCCCTCGACCACCCGGAGGTGTATCGGGTCATGTTCGAGCTGCGCCAGGACTTCGTCTCCCCCGAGACGCGGACCGCCCAGGCACGGGCGTGGCGCGTGTGCACCCAGCCCTTCCGAGATGCACACGCCACGGGCGCGCTGGACGGCGACCCTGAGCTGATCGCGCACCTGTTCTGGGCGGCGATGCACGGGCTTGCGTCGCTCGAGCTCGCGGGCCAGCTCCACCAGGGGAAGTCGGTGGAGGACATCGCGCGCGCGATGCCGTTCCTCGCACAGGGCTTCCGCGCCGAGTCACAGAACCGAACCCCTGAACGGCACGAGACCGATCTGGAGACACCATGACGACACGAAACCTGGATCGCCGGATCATCGCGGCGACACTCGGCGCTCTTCTGGCGACCACGCTTTTTGCCGAGGGGCCGAAGCGCACTCCCTGGGGAGCCCCGGATCTGAACGGCGTGTGGGACTCCGGCACGCTGACCCCGCTCGAGCGACCGTCCACGATGAAAGACCGGGAGTACCTCACGGAAGAGGAGGCCGAGGCGATCCGAGGAACGGGTCTGGAGCGCGTTTTGAATCTCGCGTCGACCACGCTCGAGGGAAAGCTCACAGGCGAGCTCAACGAGATCTGGCTCGGCCCGCCCCAGGACGTGGTGCGCACTCTGAGAACGTCGCTCGTCATCGACCCGCCCAATGGCCGCGTTCCGTTCACGGACGAGGGCCGGAAGCGGCACATGTGGAATCAGTTCATCTTCATCGCGCCAACCGCCCCGACGGATGGCCCCGAGGTACGAAGCAACGCGAACCGCTGCCTCATGACCGGTGCCCTGTACGCTCCGAATCCGGTGTACCTCAACCATCATGCGATCCTCCAGACGGAAGACCACGTGGTGATTCGCAGCGAGCTCATGGAGACGCGGATCATCCCGCTGGGCGGGGCGCCAGGCGCCGTCGCGCTACCGCAGCGGAACGGCACGTCGCGCGGCTGGTGGGAGGGTGACACCCTGGTCGTCGAGACGAAGAACTTCAACGGCAAAGGCGACTACTACGGCGCCACCGAGAACCTGCGCGTGGTGGAGCGCTTCACGCGCGTCGACGCGGAGACGATCGACCACCAGATCACGTTCGAAGATCCCGCGACGTTCACGCAGCCGTGGACGATGGAGAACACGCTGCGGGCGATGGAGCCGCCGATCTACGAGTTCGCCTGCCACGAAGGCAACTACGGCATGGGCGGCATCCTGCGCGGCGCGCGCCTCGAGGAGCGAGAGGCGGCGGAGAAGAAAGCAGACGGCTGAGGCCGACGTTCAGGCCCCTCTAGGGATCCGTGAAGAGCCCGAGCTCCTGGAGCTGGGTCGCCACGGCGTCGGCGATCAAGAGGTGCCCGGCTTCGTTGGGATGGGGATCGCTGTTGCTGAGGATCAGCGGCTCGTCGCCGGCCCGGTAGTGGCTCTCGACGGCCCTGCTCAGATCGACGAGGACGACGCCGTCGCCCTGCGCCTGGACGAGCGCGGACGGTGGGGGCTGGGTCTCTGCACCGGGGCGAAGGTTCGGGATGTGAACCAGAACCAGAGTGGCGTCGACACTTGCGGCGGCGAGTCGCATCCTCTCGAGGAGGAACTCGAGAGCCGCCGTGCGCAGGCGCTGGTCGTCCTTCGTCTCCAGGACGTCGGCGGTGGTCAGGCGCAACCAGCTGATGCGCGCCCCCCAGACGATGTCGTCGAGGCCCAGGTCGTCCCGGACCACCTGGTCGAGAAAACGCCGTGCAAGGGCTGCCGAGTAGCGGCTCAGCGGCCGATGGATGAACGGTCGGTCGTCAGAATCGAGCTCGACGTACGACACGGCGAGACACACGGGGGCATGGCTCGGTGCGCAGGGGTTGACGTTCCGATCGAGGTGCTGGTCGATGAAGCCGTAGATCACCACCTTCGGACGGAGGTCCAGGTTGCGCTCGAGCAGCTGGAGAGACTGCACCGTGCCGTAGCTGCCCATCGCCAGATTGGCCGCGGGCACGTCGAAGCGCCGCGCGAGGATCTGAGTGAAGGTCTCCTCGTTCTCCAGTCGATGGCCCCAACTGAAGGACCCGCCGACCGTGAGGATGTCGACGCGCTCCGGCGTGCTGTCTCCCGGCGCGTTGACGCGGGCGCTTCTCGAATCGGTGTAGAGGTTGAATCTGAAGGGGGACCTCTCGTTCTCGCGCACCGTCACGGCCTCGGGTGTCGCGATGAACCCGAGTGCCTCGTCCGCAGCGAGAGGGAAGTCGCCTTCGAAGTGAAAGTCCACGCGCCGGAGGCCATGGCTGACGCTGGCGAAGTACGCCGCGAACATCGCCGTCACGACCGCGACCACGAGCGTCGCAGTGATGACGCGTGGGAGGTACCTCACGCCACGCCGTCGCTCGGAGGCGGTCCGGAGCGCTGTAGCGCCTCACCGAGGAGCCTGCACGCGTCGAACGTGGTGAAGATGCCAGCCAGCTTGCCTTGGTGGCGCACCAGCGCGCAGTCGAGACGCTCCTCCGTCATGTGCTCCAACACCACGTCGAGCGGGCGGTCCATGTCGACCACGAAGACGTCCTCGCTCATGACCTCGGACACGAGCAGCTCGGGGTCGGTGGCGGCGCGTAGAGACCGATCGGTCACGATGCCGACCAGCTCGTTGCTGCTCTGCACCGGCAGGTGCCGGATGCCCTGCGCCGCCAACATCTCGCGAGCTTCGGCCACCGTCGACCGCTGCTCGATGAAGTGGGGAAACGGCGTCATCACCGCCTTGATCTTGGGTACTTCGCCTTCGAACGAGAGGGACTTCATGATCAGGGAGGTTCGCGATCGTGTGCCGGTGCGCAGAGTGTCCGATCGACCGGCCGGCTGCTACTGGCGCGCCTCGCTCTCGAGGAGACGCGCTCCGCGGAGGATGCCGCCCATCGAGTAGTTGCCCTCGTGGCAGGCGTACTCGTAGAGGCGGTCCTGCGTCTGCGGCCACGTGAACTGGCCGCTGTACGGAGCTTCGTAGTCCTCGTCGTGCACGGTGAAGTCGTAGAGCAGGGTGTCCTTGCCGGTCCGCGTGAAGCGCTCGACCAGACGGTAGTTGCGGTGCGCCTCGGGCTTGAAGAGGAAGTTGGTGGTCTCGACCACGAGGGTGTCGCCCTCCCAGCGACCGATCGAGTCGCCGCTCAGCGATGCGAGCTCGCCCGGGGAATGCTCGGAGTCGAGGCGAATGACGCGCGCTTCGTGCATCCACTCGACCAGAATCACGACGTGCGTGTCGGTCTGCACGATGGTGTGGAGGTTGTTGTACAGAACCGGCCTCGAGGGCAGGAGGCCGCTCGGAAACAGGCACCGCTCGATCACGGCCAGCGATTCCGGATCGTCGTAGGGACCTTTTTCCACCCCTTCGTCGAGCCACCACGCGGTGCCGGTGTTCTTGAAGACGTAGGGCCGCGCCTTCGCCCGCCTGGCTTTGCCCTCCGCGGTGAGCGGGGGCATCCGCCCGTTCGGCGGGTCGTAGAGGATGGAGGTGCGGAACTTGCCGTCCACCTTGTAGGTCTTGGTGCCCGGGTCGACCCAGAAGGCGTTGTAGCCGCCGACGTCACCGGCGGCTCCGCCGGAGCCGTCTCCGCCGGCGGGCGGCGCCTCGCGATCGGGATTGCTGGCGCTGTCGGCGACGGCCATGCCTGCCGCGGCGGCCTTTTCGATCTGTGCTGCTTCGTCAGCCGTCATGTACGCCTGGTCGCCGTACTTCTCCGGGCGCTCGAAGGGAGTGAGGCTCGCGAGGTCGTAGTTGCCCGAGAGATCGGGCTTGCCGTTCGGCAGACGCGGGATGTCGTCTTCGGCGGCGTAGGCGGGAAGGCCAGCCAGGGCCAACACCGCGGCGAGCGCGAGAAGCATGAGCGATGAGGGGCCGCTGGTCCGGGACGCGCGATCTGGCTTCTTCATGACGATCTCCTCGAGAGCGGTGGGTCTTGCGGGCTGATTGGCTCGATCTTGTCAGAAGGGTCGCGGACGAGCTGCCGCTCAGCCGCCGAGAATCAAGCGCACGGCATGGGCCGTCGCCAGGCCGACGTAGTTGCCGATCGCGTAGCCGAACATGCCGATGACGATGCCCGGCAGAACCAGGTGACGCCAGCCTTTACCCTCTGCCATCGGCGGCACCAGGGGCGGCCCTGCTTTTGTGGCGACCGATGCGATCGTCAGGACGCCGAGGTCCATCTTCAACAGTCCGCCGACGCCGTAGAGGACGCCAAAGTGGACCAGGATCACGATCAGCACGTAGGCGAACAGCACCGGCGACAGGACCACGGCCTTGTAGAAGTCGATCAGGGCGCCGATGGCTGCGAAGAAGAGGAAGAAGGCCAGGTCGCCGACCTGCCAGGCGCCCTGGAGACGACGCACGGTACCAATCTGACCGAGCGCGAGCGCCAGCGTCGTGACGATCAGGATGGTCGGCAGCGCGGGAAGGAAGCGGTCGACCACGGTGACCTTCAGCCAGTTGCTCGCGGCGACGACGGCAACTGCCAGGAAGCAGATCGTGACGATGTGCCGTAGATCGAACGGCGGCGTCTCTTCGTGCTTGCCGCCACCCGCTGTGGCGGTCTCTTCGACGGCCCAGCGGTCCGCCACCTTCCAGCGCCCGGCCAGCCAGACCGGCACCGCGACCCAGAGGGCGTAAAGCGGGAAGAGGCTCAGGTTGTCGACGGCGTTGGCCGCGGCGAAGAGATCCGGGCTGTCGATCTCGAGCCCCTCCCAGAGCGCCACGAAGTTGAGGCTGCCGCCGACATAGGTGCCGGTGTAGGGGCCGGCGAGCTTCCAACTGTCGTCGCCCAGCACCTCCGCGAGCAGGGGTGCCAGCGACACCGTGGCGAGCACGACGCCGAGCGCCGTCGCGAGGGCAGCGAGCACGAACGCGGCCAGCATCGGGCGCCCGGCCGCGAGCACGTCGCGCAGGTTGACCGTGAACAGGATGACCGAGACTGCGAAGGGCACCGCAAAGCCCGCGATCGCGCCGTAGAGCGGGGCTTCCGTGGGGATGAGGCCCAGATTGGAGCAGAGGGCAGCCCCGAAGATGATGAGCATCACCGGCGACGCCTTCTTGGCCCATTCGTAGCGCGCCGCGAGGTGGAGCGACACGAGTACGGTGGCCAACAGGACACTGAGAATGGCGATCGGGTCCTGAATCATCAGCCGTTCCTGGGAACCAGAGGGGCGGCGCCCAGCCTACTTCAGCCCCAGCAGGCCGGGCAGCTCGTGCTCGAGAGCTCGCTCCGCGTCGCTCTGGGAGCTCCCCCAGGCGATCACGTCGAACTTGCCCGAGGCCACGAGCGGACCGACGTTGTAGAACAGGAAGCGACCGCGCCCGGTGGTGGCGTCGTAGGCCGCGTCGCCGATCAGGCGCAGCAGCTCGGGGAAGCTGACTCCGACCAACCGCTCGTCGACGAAATCCTGCGCCCTGTAAGGAGGTCGTCGACCGGGCTGGCCACCCACCCCCAGCCGGTCCATGAAGCTCATGGGAAGGCTGGTGCCGCCCCAGCGTCCGTTGCACTCGGTGAAGCGGAGCTCGCAGCTCTCCGGATCGTGCGCGACGTCTCCCAGAACGAGGTGGTCGAACGAGCAGCGACCGGCGTAGCCGAGCTCTTGAAGCGCGGTGCCGACCGCGAGCGCGGCCCGCCCGAGACGCCGCTGCACGACGAGCGGAAGGCTCGAAGGTCGCGAGCCGACGAAGACGCCTTGTTCTCCCTCGAGGATCTGGTCGTAGACGCCGTCGAGCGTCGGCAGGCTTTGGCCGCGGGGAGGAATCCAGAGCTGGGTCGAGGGCGAGAGCCGGGTCTCTTCCCAGGCGACGACGAGCACCTCCTCGTCGCCCTGCCACTGCGTTCGGTCGAGGAACCCGCGCACGACGAGCTCCGCGGCGTCGGCGCTCGGGAGCTCCGTCGAGTCGAGCACCAGGTTGCCCATGGCGGATGCGCAACGGAGCCGCTTGAGCCCGACCCGCCGATGGAGCTGCGCGAGCTCGAGGAGGGCTCTCGAGAGCTCGGTCGGGTCGTTCGATCGCCGGCTGTCCACGAGCCAGTCCGCGCCGAGCACACGCTCCACGAGGTCGTCGAAGCGGGCCTTGTCGTTTGCAATCCAGGTGACGGGGGGTGGTGGCCCCACGACCTCCACCCGGGCCCCAGCTTGGCGCGCGATCTCCGCCGCCAGGCTCCAGACGGATTTGATGGCCATGTAGGGGTGGACGAGCAGGCGGCCGCTGGTCCGGGCAGCGGCCGTGAGGGTCTCGAACGTCGACTCGTCCAGGCGACAGGCTTCGGCGACCTGGAGTGCGTTGCCTGCCAGCTGCGGCGTGAGCTGGCTGGGAGATCCCATGCCGAGCCGATCACGGCAGTAGTCCTCGTAGCCCGGTGGCAGCTCGGTGACCGCAGCCAGGAAGTCGCCACTGCGCGCCCGAAGCCGTGCGCGGTGCTGGTACTGCTCGACCCCCTGGATGTCGACGAGAAACGGAATGTCGGAGACGTCGTCGAGGTGCAGGGCCGGTCCTTCGAGCGACCCCGACCACTGGTGCTCGCGAAAGGGCGCGATCTCGTCTTCGATCTCCCGGCGCCAGGCCGAGACCGTGGCTCGTGCGGCGTCGGTGGCGGTCGCGGCGATCTCGACCTCTCCGGGTTGGAGTGACTCTTCTCTCATGGAAGTTCTCGGAGGCTCGTGCGGGCTCGTGGACCACCAACGAGACACTGGAGTGCGGCCCGCCCACACTAACGCCATGTCGGCGCCTGTGCGCTCGGACGAGTGCTAGCCTCGCGCGTCAACCACTCGAGACCAGGAGGCGACCTCATGACCCCATCCGCGGCAGAGCGCGACGCGACGTTCAAGACGTTTGGTCGGGCGTTCTTCAGACAGGACCTCGATCTCATGTACGAGGTGGTCACCGACGACTTCACGTGGACGGTCCACGATGGCGAGGAGGTCCGCGTGCTGGACAGCCGCGACAAGATCGCGGCCTTCTTCGAGGAGCGACGCGGCCGGTTCGAGGGTGTGCGTTTCGAAGACGTGGTGTTCCACCACGCGCCGGACGCGACGTTCATGACCTACCGCAGGACCGGCGTCGAGGTGGCGACCGGCGAGTCGTTCGCGGACGTCGGCGTGGAGCGCTACGTGTTCCGCGACGGCAAGCTGACCGTCAAGGACGTGTACAGCCGACCCGCCGCGGTGTGACTCTCCGAGGGCAGCCGGAGCCGGGCACCCTGGTGGCTCACTACGAGCTGCAGGAGGTGCTCGGGGAGGGCGGCATGGGTGTCGTATGGCGCGGCGTGGACCGTCGCCTCCAGCGCTCCGTGGCGCTGAAGCTCCTGCGGCCCGCCGCGCTGCACGACCAGGAGCGCCTGCGGCTCATGCAGCAGGAGGCGCGCGCAGTGGCCGCGCTCAACCATCCGAACATCGTCACCCTCTACGGCATCGAGGAGACCCACTACGGCCCCTGCCTGGTGATGGAGATGGTCGAGGGGCCGACGCTCGAGGAGCTGCTCTCGCATGTCGGTCTGCCGCTGTCCGAGTTCCTCGGCGTTGCGCTGCCGCTCACCCGCGCGATCGCGGCGGCGCACGAGGCGGGCGTGGTGCATCACGACCTCAAGCCCGCGAACGTCCTCTGCCCGAAGAGCGGGTCGATCAAGGTGCTCGACTTCGGGCTGGCGCGCTGTCGCCGCGCCGGCCCGATCACCGACGACGTGAGCCTGAGTGCGACCACCCTCTGGCGCCCCGGCCGCGGCGGCGGCACGCTGCCGTACATGGCGCCGGAGCAGGTGCGCGGCGATCCCACCGATGCCCGCACCGACGTCTACTCGCTCGGGGTGCTGTTCTTCGAGCTCCTGGCGGGCCGGCGCCCTTTTGCCGCCGACAGCACCGCGGAGCTGGTGTCGTCCATTCTGCGCGACCCTCCGCCGAGCCTGTCCCAGCTCCGTTCGCTGCCGGCCGAGCTGCTGGAGCTGATCGAGGCGTGCCTGGCGAAGGACCCTGCGGAACGCCCCGACAGCGCAGGCGTACTCGAAGCCCGACTGGCTACGTTGCGCTCGGTGGACGGCGCGAGCGATGCCGGCCCCGTCGTGGCGGCGCCCTCACCGCCCCCGGCTCAGGGGGGGCGGATCGCCGTGCTGCCGTTTCGCGATCTGAGCCCGGACGGGGATCAGGAGTACTTCTGCGATGGGGTGGCGGAGGAGATCCGCAACGCCCTCCAGAAGGCGCAGGGTCTGCGCGTCGCGTCGTGGAGGTCGGCCCAACGCCTGCACCGTGAGTCGGCCAGTGCCGCGGAGATCGGCCGCGAGCTCGACGTGGAGACGCTGCTCGAGGGAAGCGTCCGCAAGGCGGGCGACCGGTTCCGTGTGGTGGTGCAGCAGGTCTCGGCCTCGACGGGTGATCAGCTGTGGTCGGAGCGCTACGACGGCGAGAGTCAGGACGTCTTCGCCATTCAGGACGAGATCGCCCAGAACGTGCGCGAGGCGCTCGGCGCGCGCCTCACCTCTTCGGCGGCGCGGCGGTCCACGCCGTCACCCGATTTCCTGGCCTACGACCACTACCTGCGGGGCAAGCGCCTCCTCCATCGCTTCCGGCACGCCGATCAGGAGCAGGCGCGGAGCATGTTCGAGCGCGCGGTGGAGATCGATCCGACCTACGCGCTGGCCCACGCAGGAATTGGGCTCGCGTCGGCGGAGATCTTCTACTGGTTCGATCGCAGCGAAGACAACTGCCTGCGGGCCGTGGCGGCCAGCGAGCGCGCGCTCGAGCTGCGTCCACGGCTGGCCGAGGCGCATCTGGCCCGCGCCATGACCTGGGCCATTCAGGGAGAAAAGGAGAACGCCTACCGCGAGTTCGAGACCGCGGGGGAGCTCGACCCGACGTCGTACGAGATCTTCTACTTCTGGGGCCGGAGTGCCTTCAACTTCAACGACATGGAGCTTTCGGCGCAGAAGCTCGAGAAGGCGATCGAGGTGGGCCCCGACGAGTACCAGGCGTACTGCATCATCAGCGTCCCCTACGAGGCCCTCGGTCGCACCGAGGATCAGCAGGCCGCGCACCAGGGCGCCGTGCGCGCCGCGCGCCGCCACCTCCAGCTGTTCCCCGACGACGGCCGCGCCCTCAGCATGTCGAGCATCAGCCTCGTCGAGACGGGAGCGGTGGAGGAGGGAAGGCGCAACCTCGAGCGGGCCCTCGAGCTCGACCCCGAAGACCCGATGAACCTCTACACCTGTGCCTGCACGTACTGCCGCATGGGCGAGCTGGACCTGGCCCTCGCCTGTCTGGCCAAGGCCATCCGTGCGGGTGGCCTCTCGCGCAGGGCGCTCGAGCACGACCTCGACCTGGCTCCCCTGCACGACGACCCTCGGTTTCTCGAGCTCCTGGACCAGATGCGGTAGGGCGGGAGGCGAGTCGACGTTCTGACCCTCGCTCCGGGCTGAGGGTCGCGGTCAGTAGAGTTGCTCGGTCTGCCTCCAGGCGCGAAGCAGCTCCTTCATGGCGACCAGGACGGCGCGGGTCTCTCGAGTTGCAGCCTCGCCCGCGGCGAGCTCCTCCCGCGCCCAGTCGAGCAGGACCGGTCCGTGGATTGGAGCGTCTTCTTCGAGCCGGAAGGCTCGACGGTACTGGTCGGTGATCCAGGCCGTACGCGGGAAGAGATGAAAGTGCAGAGTTCGATCTTCCTCGCCGAACCGGGCGCAGTAGACGACCTCCGGATCGAGCGTCTCTTCGATGAGTCGCGTCGCCACGCTCAATCCCAGCCCCAGCGCTGCGAGTGACTCCGCCGGGAGCTCCGTGAAGGAGATCGCCTCGGGTTTCGGCGTCAGGATGAGGTAGCCAGGAAGCGGGCAGCTGACGCATCCTTCGATGCGCCACCAATCCTCTTCGACGAGCGTGCAGTCAGTTGTCCTCTCTCTCAGCACAGGTCACCCTACCTCCTGTGCACGGGGCAGCGCCTACCGTAGCGGCTCAAGCTACCGGCCGAGGGACTTCAGAGACCCGAAACCTGATTCCCCAAGGGTCGATGTGCTCAGGGCCTTGCAGAGCGTCGCTCGACGCGAGGAGCTCCACGTCGACCAGCCCTGCAGCTCCCTGTGTGCGGTGGCCGGCGCCTAGGCTGTTCCAGGTATTGGCGGCAAGATGGTGATGGTAGCCCCCTGAACCGTAGAAGCTCGCGCCCGCAGCGCGTGCCGTCCGATCGAAGCCGAGCTCATCACGGTAGAAGCTGTCTGCCCCTGCCAGGTCGCCGACTTGGAGGTGGACGTGGCCAATCACCGAGCCCGTTGGAAGGCCACGCCAGGGCCCGTCGCTGCCTGAGAGGAGTTGCCGAAGATCGAGAGGCTGCGTGCCCATCTGGATTTCGTTGCCAGATCGCACCCATTCTGAGCGGCTGCGGTCTGCGTAGATCTCGATGCCGTTCCCCTCCGGGTCGTGAAGGTACAGGGCCTGGCTGACTCCGTGATCGGCCGCTCCGTCGAGCCTCACTCCGGCTCTCGTCGCATGCTCGAGCCATGCACCTAGGTCGGATGGAGAGGGCAGCAAGAAAGCGGTGTGAAACAGACCGGCTTCTTTCGGACGACGCCGAGCGCTTCGATCTTCCAACAGGTGGAGAAGTGGTGTGTCGCCTCGCCCGAGGGTAGTCCGCTCCCCGTATCCTGAGATTCTGTCGAGACCAAGCTTCGACTCGTAGAAGGCCGCCGACCGCTCACCGTCAACGACCTTGAGAGTGACCGTGCCGATCGAGATCGGTGCGTCGCTTGTCGCCATCGTCTCCCCTCAGAGGTTGTCAGCATCCCTGCAGCGGCGGCTCGACCGAAGTTCCCTCGGTCAGGGAGAACTCACCAGTGAGGTGGTCGTTCCGGGTGGGCACGACGTTCACGAGGACGCCGTGGATTCGGTTCGTATTGAAGTCGAGCGTCCAGATGACGGCCAGGTTGGTGGTCTCGGGTGACTCCCGCCATGCCACCTGGACGATCCCCTCGGCGAGGTCTGTGCGCACGTAGTGCTCCCTCTCGAAGGTGGGATGGTCCGGATCGGTGACGTTGTTCCAGACCAGGGTCTCGTCGTCGCAGATCACGGTGACGAAGGTGGGGTTTGGCCCGCCGGGTGCCCAAGGGTTGGTCGTCCACGCGTGGCGAACCGTCGTGCCGGCGATCCTGATGGAGTCGTTCACTTGATCCCTCCCTATGGCTGGCTGTCGTGCTGACGTGAGTCGTCAGCGCGTGCCCGACAAGGACGCCAGATCACCGAACTTGCCGTTCTGATGGGCATGTTCTGACTCTGGGATGAGCGGTTCGATCACGTCCCAATGCTCGACAATGAGTCCGTCCTCGATCCGGAAGAGGTCGTAGAACGAGCTCGCGGCGCCGCCCAATGAACCTTCGCTGACGGTCAGGACGAAGTTGCCTTCTCCCAGGACCGCGTGCAGCTCGTCGTAGGCCATGACGATGCCCTGCTCGGCAAACGCCTGAAACGCTGCGCCCAGTCCGTCGAGCCCGTCAGCGATCTGCGGGTTGTGCTGGTGGTAGTGGTCGGGGTTGATGAAGTCGGCGATGTGATCCAAGTCGCCACCCATCAGGACGGTCTCGACGAAGCGTCGCGCGAGAGCTTTGTTCTCCTTGGTCTGCTCGAGCTCCGTCGCCTCGGTCGGGCCATCGATCATCGACCGGCCACTCGGGTTGGGCCCGGCCGTCTCCTGCAGGTTGTCCCAATGCTCCACGACTTGCCCTGCCTCGAATCGGAAGATGTCGAACCCGATCTTGGGGCCGAAGAAGTCGTAGTCGGTGTGGAGGAAGACGAAGTCACCATCGCGAAAGACCCTCGCGGTGTCGACTCGTGCCGAGTCCTTGGGAAGAGCGGCGAGGGCCGAGGCAAACCCCTCCACTCCGTCAGCGACGGCGAGGTTGTGTTGCCTGTAGTTCGCCGCATTCAGGACCGACGCGGCGTTCTGGTCGCCAGTTTCGATGGACTTGAGGAGCACCGCAGCCTTGTTCTTGAGCTCGTCGTGATTTGCAGCCATTGGGGAAGTCTCCACGGGTTCGAGTTGGTGGTCGTCCGAACGACGAGGAGATCGTCACGCGGTGGTGCAAAAGAGGAAAGATCACGGCTGGACGGGACTTGGTCGATAGTGGACAGAGTGTTCAGGACTGCAGACCCTTCCGCGTGGCTAGACGGTGCCGACGCCGTAGCCAGCCGCGCGGAGCTGCCCTCGGAACTCAGTTGGGAGACGGCCCTCGATTCGCCGGAAGAAGCGATTGAAGTTGGAGGGCTCGCTGAACCCCAGGCCGGCCGAGACGTTGGCGACAGCGAGGTCTGTGTGGGCCAGAATACGTTTGGCCTCGAGCACGATTCGCCGGTCTAGCACCGCTTTGGCGCTCAGCCCGGTGACCTTCTTGCACGCTCGGTTCACGGTGCGTTCGGAGTAGCCGAGAGCAGAGATGTAGGTGCGTGCGTCGCGGCTCGCGACGAGGTCGCCCTCGATGGCCCGACAGAAGGCGAGATAGGCGTCTGGAAGTACCGTGGCCGGCGGCGCCGATTGAGCCCGTTCATAGAGCGCGAGGAGTGCGGTGAACAGACTTTGCATCAACCGCACGATGGCTTCGTCTGGCAGGAAGCGCGCCTGCTCGCGACGAACTGCAGCCACGAGGTCGCTCGCGGTCGTCATCGACGTGGCGTCGAAATCACGGTAGGCAGCGTGGCCGGGGAACCAACGCCCGATGCTGCAGAGCTCCGGCCGCACCAGGATCACGGCCGCTTCGACTTCGCTGCTGACATCCCATTGCTGCACCTGGCCGGGGCGAACAAGGACAGCTCGGGCGGGCCGCAGCTCGAGGGTCTCGAAGTCGACCTGATGGCTCCCTCGACCATCGAAGACGACGAACATCAGCCCGAGGTCGGGGCGCTGCGCGGCAGCGAAGTGATCGCGCCCCATGCGACGGACGAGGTCCCGGTAGCCAACCACCTCGACCGGAATGTCGGCATGAAGGGCGCTGTCGAAGGCGATCTCGCGAATGTTCAAGATTCAAAGGGCCCTCGGACTCGTTTGCGGGAAGGATCGTCTACCCCTTAGGTTCACATGAACGAAGGGCGCCACCCTCTCAGCGTAGACAGTGTCGACCACGGCTTCCGACTTCAAGTGGGCGCTTCCTGGCTGCTCCGAGTCCCACGTTGCAGCCAATGAGAGGAGGCTCCTCGACTAGGTTGCTGGAGCCGAAGGGGTAAGTGGAGCGGGAGACGAGATTCGTCATCCAAGCAGCGGACGCCGAAGGCGAACGCTGCGCCCGCTGCGCCCGCTGAATCTCGCCTCCCGGCCGCGTGGCGAGCGAGAGCGAGCAGAGTGGAGCGGGAGACGAGATTCGAACTCGCGACCAACAGCTTGGAAGGCTGCTGCTTGAGCTCTATCCAGACCTATTCTTTCTGGAGCTTTCGAGGCTCATCGTGATGGAAGGCATCAAATAGGCATCATCGACGCTGCACTCAGCCCGCCTTGCCGAGCTTCGGGAGGCCAGCGACGAACGTCACGCCGAGTGGCTCGCTCGCTGCAACAGGCCGAGCAGATCAGCTGATCGTCCGGCCAGTTCTGGAGTTCGATCGGCGAATCCTAGATCTTGGCGTTGATCGAACAATTGCTTGGCGCGACAACAAGGTCGGAAGCGGCTCTTCGCTCTCGCGAGCGAGATGTCCAAAAGCGGTGCCATGCCTTTCTCCTCAGACCGTCCCTGTACAGAACTCAATCGCTCTAACCACTACGATCGCGTTCCAAGAACAGCGACGACGATCGAGCCCCAGCGCCTGCCCGCCTGCAGTGCAGAGCCAGGCTCTAGGAAGGAGGCTGCTGATGACCGATGAAACGGAAGAGTCAGGCGAGGACAAGAAGCGGCGCGAGCCAACACCGCACGAGGATAGAGAGGAAGCTCTCGACCCCAGGGAGGTTGTGAACTACGCAGGGAGGTTCGAAGTCCAGCCCGTCGAACTCGACTCGATTCCTGAGGATCAGCTCTTGGACTTGCTCGAGGATCACCGGAGGAAGCGACTCTTCGATGGCGGTGCCATCGAAGGTGACTTGCCAACACTCGCGTTTCGGCTTCGAGACCCGAGGGCAATTCCCCACGCGAAGACGTTCTTCTGGCCCTGGGTCTGGCCGGGCTTCTTTGGCACGAGTCTGACGGTTAGCTGCATGATGCGCGGCGCCGTTCCGACTTCGCAGGCTCGGGTGTGGCTGCCGCAGGGGTCGAAGGTGGCGGAGACGATCCTGCGGACTGGACGCTTCAGAGCTGTTTGCGTGCGACGCGGTGCGCCTGAGGTTGCGTTCGAGGTGACAGTGCCCTCTAGCGAAGACTCCGAGTTCTCACTCGCCGAACTAGAGAAGTCCTTTCAAGATGCGGAGCCAGCTGTCGCAGACCAGGGAGCGCACTACTGGGAGACCCTGGAAGGAAACTGGACACCTCAGTTTGGCCCCGAACACCTGCTCTCCGGCTCTTGGATGCGGGCGTACCGACGGAGGTTGGGAGATCTTCTCCTCAATCTACGGGCCTACAAAGAGGGGGGCGGACGGATACCTGACGGGCTTGACGAGCCACTACTATCGATCTTCGGTATTGCGGACGACCCTTCAGAGGTCGTCGCTTCCGCGACGAAGATCCTTGGTTCGGCTTTTGAGTCAGAACAAGAACGTGAGCGGTTCTGGCGCCAACTATCCGCGATATCCAGTCCCGACCTGGCTTGGCTGCCGTTGGAGATTTTGTCGGCCTATCTCTGGTCTTCTGAGGTTTCGATGCAGGGCCTACGTCTTCCCTGGATTGGCGACGAGGACCAATCTCTGAAGTTCGTGGATCTGGATGCAGAGGCGCTACATGCACAAGGAGCAGCTGCTGACTACTGGGAGCGTCTGTACAAGCTGCAAGGACCGCTCATCCTTGACTGGGGCGACCTACTCGTCGGGAGCGACGCCCCAGTTTCCCCTGAAACTCTAGAGAAGGGCGTTGCTGACGTAAGAGCGTCGGCGCCGATCGCGGAAGTGAGGAGTCGAACAAGTGAGGCTCTACGCGACGCCGCAAGTCTGAGCCCAGCAAAGGTCGTTGAGCGAGCCGTCGTACCTCTGCGGTGCGGGCCGTTTGCTACTGCAGAGATCGTTCAGACACCGGGTGACGTGCTAGTCGTCTGGCGCACACTCGATGGAGAGTTTGCCTTTTTCGCGGCTGATCCGGCTACTGGTAATTGGGCGACGCCCGACGTTCGAGCGCTTGCTCCGAGCGTAGAGATGCCGGCAGTCGATCAGTTTGTGGCGGAGGCGAGGCTCAGCATCGCTGAGACCATCCGCGAGTTGAGAAGTGTCGGCGACAGCGCGCTATTGACGCCGGCGGAGTGGATTGCCTCCGATGCCCGGGAGGAAGAGAAGAGATTCGTCAGTCAGCGCGACTGCTACCGCCACTCGCACTGGGTAATGGACGGACTGAGACCGAGCGACCTCTACGCATACTTCAAGGCACGGTTCGGGCAACCAAACGGAATGATGAGCGTGCTTCGGCAAGAGGCATCGACGAACCTATTTCATTGGCAGTACAACGTTGTGGCTGGCGGAGATCTGCTTTGTGTTCGTAGCTCCACAACGCGAATCGAGTGCAGCGCCGCCACGAAGCAGTCCTTGAGCCTGGGTGACCAGAAGCTGATCGCACATGCGATTAAGGGAGACTTCCAGGAACATGCGGGGGCCATCGGCAAGGTGCGGCAGGAGTTCGAGGAGTGGACGCTCTTTAGCAATCCGTTCGCGACAATGGCCAGGAAGATAGAGGAGGCCGAGACGGAGTTGTCCCTGCTCTCTCTCTCAAGGCCTCCGGAAAGCCTGGAGTTCTTCCTGGATGAAGGTCTCGAAAGCGGGGCATCTCGGAGGAGGAGTTGGCTCCGAAGGATGGGTTTGGCCTTTAATCTGACAGTGCGGCTGCACACATTTGCGCCGATTTGGGGTGAGTCGTTCGTCAACCTGCTGATCCTAGTTCTCGGCCGAGAGGACATTAGAGAAGACTCCCGGCTCTACGGCGACGTCATCAGGAGGCCGATTGACGTGAGAATCCGAGGACTCCACATCTCTTGCGAGCACTTTCGGGAACGAGTCGACACGGAATGTACGGCCTACAAAGACTTCCACTCGCTCATGAACGAGAGAAACGACGCCCTTCATGGGAACGTCGATCCCCAGAGACTTGCCGTGGATAGGCTCTACCTTGATGGGACCGTCCCACTGTTCAGAGAACAGCAATCACTAGCTTCTGTCGTAGCTCAACACAGCTTTCGTGATGTCGATTCACAGAGGGCCCGGCGAGCGGTTGAGAGCGTCAGGACCTTTGTGGATCACGTGCTCTCATGCCTCGAGCCCAAGACTCGAGACCACATGAGGAACCTGCTGTTCATGAACCCTCTCGGACTACACCCTTCGAGCCATACCTTTCGAGTCATGTTTGAATCTATGGCCGAGAGTGTCGTAGGTAGCTCCGCTCCGGGGCAGAGGGGGCGGTAGACCTTTGGTGTCGTTCAAGTAGCACCTCTTTCGCCAGTACAGGTCTCGCTTGGAGTCGTCTGCGAATCTCCGCTGGCCGCCGGCCTTGGCTTAACCGCTCGCCATGACTAGGACCTATGAGCAGCCTAAGCAGATCGCAACGTTTGCTGATTTCCGTCGCCGATCTGACGTGGGCCAACAAGTACGCCACGGAGTTCCTTCAGCGGGTCTATGGAACCTGCGGGGATGCGGACGACCCTGTTGCGATGGCCCTCGCGATCGCGATGGTCGTTGGCTACTGGCGCCCCTTTAGTGGCAATCGAGATCGGGACGGGCGAAAAGAGCGATGGTTGGCGCGAGGCCTAGAAGATGCGCTAGATGATGAGGAGCGCGAACTCCACAGGATGGTAGGTCGAGCTCGCAACCGGCTGTATGCCCACTCCGATGCGAGTGCTCATGAATTCGAGACCGTCGAGTTGGGGGACCGAGTCGCAACCCACTGGGTTAACCCGCTCTCTAGCGTCGAGAGCAACACGCAGTTGGCGACGGCCGTGAGGAAGTTGAGCGCCGCGATGCTTCCTCGTCTAGAAGAGATGATCCGGGAGGAGGTCGGAGAGCGTGGCCTGCCGCTCTTCGGATACCGGCGAGGGCGCGAAGAGGCGTGAGCTGTTAGCGGGTCGCGGTGGGCTTGGATAGCGAAGCAGAGCCGTGGCCGTTCGGGAGGACTTGAGACTTTGAGCAAGATCTACTCGCATCACGTGACGATCCCAGTCAAGGAACTGGAGTTCGAAACGGCACTGGAGCTACTGCAAGCCCTTGAGCCATCCGGCCTTCTCTGGGCCGGGCAAGAAGGCGAGCGTCCGTGGATCTTCAGGGGCCAGAGTTGTGCGTCGTGGAGGCTCGTGCCCTCGGCTTGGCGGGAGCAGTGGCGTGCTTGGTTCTGTGGCCTCGGAGGCGATTTCGATCGCGGGATCTACGAGTATCGCTTTCGAAGAGGAGCCATCCTGCCCAACGGCAGTTTCGTCGATCCAGACCGGCTCGTAGATCACTGTGCCCAGCTCTGGGCGGAGAAGCAGACGGTCCTTAGGTTTCTCTCTCAGGCGGACAGAGCCGGGCTCCCACTTCAAGACGTGCCTCGGTGGAGCGGTGTGGGAGAAGGCGCGTTCGCTGAGGAGGATTTCGGCGACGAACAGGCGAGAGCGCTGGCTCAGCACCATGGCCTACCCACTCGCCTCCTGGATTGGACGCGCGAGGCAAGGATCGCTGCCTTCTTTGCCGCTGAAGGCGTTGCTCGCGCAGGCAACTCTGAAGGCCAACTGGCAGTTTGGGCTTGCCAACTCGGATACGTCCCGGGACATGACTTTGGGTCGCTTCCAGGAGCTCCGTTTCGGCTAGTAACAGTGCCCCGCTACCCGAACGTGTTTCTCCATCATCAAGAAGCGCTGTTTCTGCGGATGGAGCAGCGTGCCGATGAATGGTTCCTGGAGCATGGCGACTGGCCGGCGTTTGAGGAGCTCCCGGCTTCCTCCGCCTTTGCCCTCAAGCTAAGAAAGCTCACCCTACCTTGTGCGGAGGCGGGCGACCTCTTGGCTCGACTTCGGAACCAAGGGATAGATGGGGCTCGCCTGCGCCCGTCCTACGAAGGAGTCGCGCAGGACGTCATCACTGACGTGGCGACCTCTCGAAGATCGTAGTCGGGGGGCCACGGTCTTGGTGCGCGGCCTTGGGCTGTGAACCTGTGGGCGGGTCTTATGAGGGGCGCCCGGACTGGGTTGTCGTGGTTTGGGCAGGGCGTCGCCGGTTCTCTGGCCTTCGCGATTGCGAACGGCTGGGGCACCAGCGGCAGTGCACCGATCCCGCTAGAGGGAAGCTTTCCCCTTCCCGAGATCTGGCCCGATGACTGGGAGGACGGCGTGCAGAGGGCGTACCAAAGACCCCGACGGATCGACCCCGCCTCGGGCGCACGATGAAGCCTCTAGAGAGTGACTCATGGCCGGTTTTCCACAGACTTGCCGGGCGCTTTCCCCGCCCCGGTAGTGGTACCCCCCCCCGGGGAGGTTTTCTATTTGCGGATGCGCGGGGGTGAGGCAAAGCGTTCTTCTACTCTGGCGTGCTCAATTCTTGGCCCGCCCCCCCCCCGTCTCACGCAACTGAGCCGTCGCCTGTCGCAGGGCAGGTGCCAGCAGGACTTGGCCGGTCACAGCGCCGCGCAGCGAGCCGAGCGCCGCGCGGCTTTGCAAGGTCTCCGATCGTTTCCGATTGTCTCTGATTAGGGGATTTGGGGAGCTATCAGATTGTGGGACTGAGAGTCGGTCTCGGATTGGCCCAGGTACCAGCCCGCCACCACGAAGTGAGCGGCGACTCTCTTGGGGCGACTTGGTTTCCGGGTGCGGATCAGAAAACCGCTGGCCTCCAACGCACGACGCAACCTGCTGCCGCGGCCGTGAGCACCTCTTGAGAGCTTCTTGTAGCCAAGAGCGCGCTCGATGATGTGTACTGGGAGCGCGAAGTCATGGCGACCATGCTGGCGCTGCAGTTCTAGGCAGAAGCGCTGCAGCCAAACCAGCTGGTCCTCGAAGGACTTCCGACGTGCTGGCCTGCCCACGGCCCTGATTGCTCGGCTGAGACTTGCCCTACCGTCTTTCGAGTCGGGCCACTCAACGAGTGGCCATGCTCGGAGGCACAGGGCGTCGAGGTCGGAACGGCTCGATTGCATCAGGTCCACCTGGACTAGCCCTTTCAGTTCACTCGGGTTTAGTGGCGCTATCGCGGGGTGCGCAAGCAAGGCTCTTGCCGCGCAAAACAGCGCGGGGTCGACCTGTTGGGCGTGGCCACCGTCTTCTGGTTCCGTGTATCTTTCGTCGGTCGTGGCCAGGTGGCGACCATAAGAGATCGCGCGCTCGATGATCGAGGCAATCCCTTGCGGATCGGGCCAGGCAGGCACCGATAGACGAGCCAGTTCTAGCCCGGTCCTTGTTCGCGGATAGGTCAGGACACAGGGACGATCAGCCGCTCCGCTCATGACTCCGGCTTTTCGGCATGGGGTCGCTGCTCTGCGTCGATGTCGCCGTTGTCGATGCCGAACCGCTGAGCGAGCAACTGGGTTGCTTGATCAAGACCTAGGCCCAGGGTCTCCATTAGGAAGCCGACGGAGTCGCCGGCCCGGGGCGGAATGCAGTCTCTGCACTCGAAGCGGTCGGCGAACCACCTTCGGAACACACGGAGCGCTTTGTCCCGTTTACACCATGGGCACCTGCCCCTATGCTCGCCACCTAGGAGTTGAAGGCGACATCCTAGATCGTTTGCGATCTCAGTCAGATTTGCGGTTGTGCGGACTCTTTTTCGAAGAAGGGCCTGGTTACAATGGGCTTGGTCGATGCGGTCTACGCTCGATGTCAGCGGAAAGCGCCCCCCTTCCCCGGGGGCGTTCTCTTTTCTGGTCACTGCCGGCTCTCAGGACCTAGCCGACGTCGATTGGCGGGTCTGTCGTTCGACGTAGTCGTCGAGTTCTCCGCGGGCGTAGCGAACCGCGCCTCCGAACTTGGCGAAGCGCGGCCCCTTTCCCTCCCAGCGCCAGCGCTCGAGCGTCTTTCTCGAGAGCTTCAGGTAACTCGCTGCTTCCCTGGTGTTGAGGAGTCTGGTCGCGTGCACTCTTGGCTTCCTATCCGAGGCCCTTCTAGTACGCCGGAAGTGGCAGTACTCCGTGGCCTTTGGCAGGAACCCTAGGAACTTCTCCTGTTTCTCGGCAGGGTAGCGAGACGCTGGGACATCACTACCCCAAACGCAGTTACTGGTGTAGCTCGCGGGCGCGCCGTTCAAGCTCTTGAAACAGCGACCTGCTGAAGTAGCGCGGATCGTTCTCGATCGGTACTTCGATCTCGACGGTAGTCTCGTGGCGCCTTTTTGATGGTTTCACCGATGTTGAGATCGGCTCGGGGCTAGCGCTAGGAGCCAACGGAGGTCGCGGTGAGCGCCCACTTCGCTTTGCGGACTGAATGGTCTCGTCCCGCGCCTTGAGCGCTCTCCGAATATGTCGGTTCGCTTCCCTGACGGCGGACGGCTTAACGTGCTGGTGAAAGTCGTCTCCGCTGCCATGGAACTCATCAGCCACGTAAGTGTCGATGTCTCGATAGCCCTCTATGTGTCCGAGAGTCCTGTCCAGGTGGCCAGTTGCAGCCAGCTCCTGCCGGGCGGCCAGAAGGTCCTGCTTGCTGGTGCGTCTCTGTTCGAGTTCCCTAACGCGCGCCTGCGCGGCTCTCTTCTTGGATTTCTGGCGCTCGTAGGCGAGATGGCGACGGAGATCGAACTGACGTTGCAGGAACCACCGTCGCCTGGTGCGCCCGGTTTCGGTTCGTTCTAGAACAGCCCAGAAGAGTCCGAGAAGCCCGTCCATTAGCCAGTGTGGCAGAGGCAAGTACGTCGCCTCCAGCGGCCTCGTGGGCTCGGGACCGGGAACCACTTGGAGGTGATGCTCCTCGAAGAGCTTCAGGCTGTTGGCTATGCCGCTGGGCCAGCTCACCTTGAGGAAGCTGTTTCGACCGGCGTTCACCTCGACGAGAAACTCTCCCACGCCCATCCGCCTGGGCAGGCACGGTGGTCCGTCGAAGTCTGGTCGATGCGTTGGGGCTGAGCGGGCCAGCGTCACTGGTGTGATGTTGTTCGACTCGCGTTGGACTCGGTCCCACCATCTGAACCACTGTCGGCCATTCGACTCCTCGTCAAAGTAGGTGCGTAGCAGCCAGTAGTAGCGGTCGTACATCCATCTGGGGAGAGCGATGAAGCAGGCTTCTGGCACCTCCCTTGGGTTGGCGAGCTCCGTCGGCTGTCCGGCTGGCTTTTCAACCACAAATCTCGTGAGGTCTAACTCATCTGGCCGCTGCTGCCCGTAGTAGGCGGCGAAAGCCAGGTGGGCTTCATAGATGCCTGCGAGGTTGCCGATCTGATCAGCGTAGTGGCAGAGGCCGAGCAGTTCCTCGAAGTTGCCTGGGTCGGCAAGGTCCAGTGACGGGATTTCGCCGGCTGGGCGAGGTTTCCATGGAGGTAGTAGCCCCGTCTCCCAAGGACTAGAGTTCTGAGCGGTCGCACTCACAGTCGATCGCCGCCTTTTTGGGCTTTTCGCCCGCGCTTGGCTCGAAGGGGGTTGCTCAACGGCGACTGCCCTCGGCGAGCTCGACGAGTCGCTTAGGTCCCCATATCTCGATGCCGTGCTCTCGTGCGTATGCGGCGGCTTGCTTGGTGAAGCCTCCGGTAGAAACGAAGATCCTTCGGGTACTCTTTGCCGTGGCCCCAAAGAACCGTTGCAAGTCCGGCCTGCCAACCCGTCCCGAGTAGGCCTTGCATTGGACCGGGATGTTGCCGTCGAGCCAAATGTCTACGCCCTCGTCGCCTGAGGCAGTCGTCGTTCGGGCCGAGTAGCCGACCTCCTCGAACGCAGCCGCTACAGCTCGCTCGAAACGAGTGCCGTCGCCGCCCCTCAAGCCGCGCCAATAGTCGACTTTCCGCCTCTGTTCGACTTCTCTTTGCCTCTGAGCCTGTCTTCGGCTCTGGTCGCGAGATACCTCCAAGAGTGCCTGGTGAAGCGCGCTTGCAAGCTGCGGTCGCTCCTCTTGCTCCCAAAGAAGCCTCGCTTCCGCGACGTGTCTGCGAGCCCAGAGGTCCTCACCCCTTCCGGCAAGTAGGCAGAGGAACCAGATGGCCACAGCCAGCCCCAGAAGTAGAAGCCCAGCGCTGTCGAGGTACGACTCAGAGATTCCCATCGCGGCAAGGCCTAGGGCAAGCATGGATACCGCCGCTAGGTACCCCCAGACTTGTGCTGCAGCAAGTCTCTTCGAGACAGGGTTTCGTAGCGCAGTGGATTTGATCTTCGTGGCGAGACTTCTTTCGTTAGGGATGAGAAGGCGCCCGCGCGACCCCTTCTCGGGGGGCTTCGTGCCTAGCGAGACGAGGTGGCCGTGCCCGCCATAGCCTCCGTGCTCCGCTCGGATTTGCCGCCGGCTCTGCTGATCGAGTGCTAGCCATGCGCCCAAGAGGACCTGCTTCTCCTCGGACGAGAACACCGAGTTCTCTATCGCGTCAGCAATCGAAGAGCCGTCCGAGCGAAACCTAGTCTCTGGATCTCTCTGAAGCGCATGAAGGCCCGCGACATCTGGCGGCTTTGAACCCCCTCCTCGGAGTGAGGTCTCTCTTTCTCGGTTCGAGGACTTGTCTTCTTGCCGCCGGCCGCTAATGACTCCCCGGAGGACTGAGATCCAAAGCAAGGCCAGAAGCAGGAGTGGAAAGAAAACCTCCGGCTGGGCGGCGGTCCACGTCATTTGGAGCTTCCATCCCGCTCACGCCTCCTACTCGCGCTCGTTGTTGGATGGGATGCGGCTTCGCTCGACATCAGAACTTCTGCGATCGCTGCGCTAGTGTCTTCTACTGCCTTCCGAACCGGATCGTTGCTGAGGTGGGCGTAACGCTCCGTCGTTGCTGCGCTTGAGTGACCGAGAATGGCGCCGATGACGGGGAGAGGGATGTCCCGGCGGATGCCGGCTGAGGCAAAGGAATGCCGTAGGTCGTGGATGCGAACGCCCTCGAGACCGGCACGCCGGCAGATTCGCTTCCACGGCTTCGCGACGTTCACCAGTGGTTTGGCGGGCCTTCTTCCCGGAAACACCCACTGGGAGTTGTCGGGCCGAATCGACTCGGCGAGCAGTTTCACCGCCGGCGCCCCAAGCGGGACAATCTTCTGCCCAGTCTTCGAGTTTGGCAGTCGAAGGCAAGCGTGGTCGAAGTCGACGTTTTCCCACTGGAGCGACAGGAGTTCCCCAACTCGTGCACCAGTCAGGATCAGGAGACGAAA
This sequence comes from Candidatus Multivoraceae bacterium, assembly GCA_965223385.1. Taxonomy (GTDB): domain Bacteria; phylum Acidobacteriota; class Thermoanaerobaculia; order Multivoradales; family Multivoraceae; genus JBCCLJ01. The sequence continues at coordinate 1,950,015 of CBDCWR010000007.1, forward strand.
GAGGGGTGGCACGCTCGGGAGCGTGGTTCGTTCCTGCTCTATCTCAATCAGTGCGTGGCCGAGGTCAGCGAGCTCCTTGTCGCTGAGGAAGCGCTCGCGGCGCTTCTCGGGGTAGCGCGAAACCGCGAGGCAGGGGTTGAGCCAGTCTCCGCGAGACTCTCGCTTCTGGCCGAAGTTCAGGATTGCTGAGAGACGGCTCAGAGCTCGGTTCGCTTCGACGGGAGTGTCGTTCATCTGGCCATGCCAGCGAGTTACCTCAGCTACGGAGATCGTGGGCCACTCGCGTGAGGCAAACGCAGGCAGGAGCTTCGTGTCGAGTAGTCTCCGTGCCTCCTTGATCCCTCGTTCGCTTCTGCCCGTTTCCAAAAGACGCGCCAGCCACAGATCGCTGAGCTCTTTGAAGCTCGGAACGTTGCGGGCATTCTGACGCTCTTCAACTGGGTCACTACCCGCGTACACGCGCACAAGCTCCTGCGAGGCGCGCACTCTGGCTTGCTGGACCGTGAAGCTAGGTCCGTGTGGGCCTAGCGGTAGACGTCGTACGCGGCCAGCGCTGTTGCGGTATTGGAGGTAGTACCTCGGTCCGCCTTTTGGGGTCTGCAGCCGTACAAAGAAACCAGGCACTTCCTTGTCGAAGACCTTGGTGTCCTTGTAGCGCTCGCGGCCCAGGGAGTCCACGTATCGCTCGCACTGAAGCGCTTCAACCAGCTTTTTGGTCAGTCGCTTGGACTGGCCTTTTGGCACTCGAGCTCCTGACCGCGCAGCGCTAACTGCGCTTTTTCGGGACCGTCAGCGCCCTGCGGCGAAGGCTGCCCTTATCCGCATGGAGCCTCGTGGAGAGACGGAGCGATTCCGGTAGGGGTGCTGCCACTTGGTGCCTACGGGGCCCGCAGGCAACAAATAGGCATCATCTCAGAGCATGTTCTGAGTGTACTCCATCGTATGTGGACGTACTCGACGGACCTCGAGATCCCCTCATTTGCTCGGATTCAAGAGGAGTTTGAGTGGAGCGGGAGACGAGATTCGAACTCGCGACCAACAGCTTGGAAGGCTGTGACTCTACCCCTGAGTTACTCCCGCTCGGGTCTGCCGGCAGGCCGAAGCGGCCGGCAGAGGGTTCGGAAAGTGTAGCGAAGAAGCCGTTGCAGCGGAACCGCACCTCCGGCTCGGGGGTCTGAGCGATACTGGGACGGAGATCACGACGCACGAGCCGTCCCGGGCGACGGCGGGGAGGTGAGATGGGCCGCGAGGGGGCGACTTCGGGACGGGCGTTCCAGTGGGCGGGAGCTGGTCTTCTGCTGGGTCTCCTGTGGCTCGCGCCGAGCGCGCTGGCCGCGCAGAACCCCGACTGCGGCTGCAGCGGTGCGTCGGTAATACCGGCCGGGGCGCTCAGCGATGAGCGCGTCGGCAGCGTCGTCGTCGGCAGCGTCTGGGTGGTCGAGGGCTCCCCGCGCAAGAAGGGGCCGGGCGTCCATCCGCGGCAGGAGCACCCGTACCCTTGGCTGCGCTACCTCGTGCTCGCCGAGAAGAGCTGGAAGAAGGAGGCGCGCTGGCTGTGGGTAGAGCGGCCTTGGGGCAATTGCGGGTCGGTGCTGCAACCGAGCCGGCGTTACGTGTTCACGCTGCCGAAGGAGCTGGATCCGCAGGCGACGTCGCTCGGCGGGGTGCAAGCTGTCACCGTGGCGGGGTGCCAAGCCGTGCAGCCGCTCGACGACTTCGGCGAGGCGCTCACCCTGCTCGGAGACCCGGTAAGGGAGGTCGACTATAGAGACCTGGTGCGCACAGAGCTCGGGCAGCGTTTGGGAGACGTGACGCGGTCGCGGCGGTGGTGTCTGCCGAACGAGACGCCGCAGAACGACGCGGCCGTGGCCCTCACTCCCGGCCAGTGGACGAAGTTCGCGGCTCCGGCCGTGGGCGAGAACGTCGAGTGGCACGTGGGTCAGAACGGCACCGCGGAGGACGGGCTCGACGACGTGATGCTCGCCGCCAAGAACCCGTCGGCGTGCTGGCTGAAGGTGCGGCCCGAGGTGCGCAGTCGGTGGCGGGTGGCCGGCTCCGCGCGGCGGGTGCTGCGCGGCGGCGCCGGCCTCACCGTAGAGGACGGCTGGATTCCGCCGTACTGGCAGGGCAACGTGCGCCTCGCGCGCGACCTGCCGTGGATCCGGTCGGCGAAGTTCCACATCGAGCGCATCGCCACGCCACGGGTCGGCGTGCGCGGGTCGCGCGGCGCCGTGAGGTCTCTGGACACGCCCAGCTTCCGCGTGATCGCGCTCGACCCGGCTCCGGGGGCCCTGCTCGACCCGGGAAGCAAGGTGCGCGCGCGTCTCTGGTGGGACGGCTTTCCCGCCGACGCCGCGGAGGGGACGACGTGGCACTTCGCCATGATGCTCGAAGGCAAGGACGGCAGCATGCTCGAGCCGGAGGGCGCAGCCGCGCCGTCGGGCGCACTCACGCGGGACACGCAGGCGGTCACGATCGAGGCGACGCTCGACGAGGCGCTGCTCGACCGGTCGAAGGAGCCGCTCCAGCTGCGGTTCGTCGTGCGCCAGCGCGCGCCGGGTGCCGAGGGGGCCGGTGAGATGGTCGACGCGCTGAAGCCAGCCGTGTACGGGCGTGGAACGGAGCCGCCGCGGGAGTCGGTGCCGCCACCGGAGAAGGGCCCGTGGTACTCCGGTGGGGCGGGCCACACCTGCGAAGAGGCGATCGTGGTGGAGGGTGTGGCGTCGGTGCAGCGTGGGATTGCAGCCGAGCGCGCCTGGTGGCGCACCGAGTACCCCGGGAGCAAGATGGTCAAGCAGAGCGTCTCGCCGCCACCTCCCGACGGAGGCGGCCGGGGCTACGACCACATCGAGCTGCAGCTCGCCGACGGTTCCAAGAAGAGCCTCTGCTTCGACATCACGAGCTTTTGGGGCGCTCCGGTGCGCCCTGGGGCGCCGCCTTAGGCAGCGACAGCGCGCGGCGACGATGAGACGATACGCGTCATGCCGGGGCCGCAGCTGATCCACTGCTCGTACCACAAGTGCCTGACCGTCTACTTCGGGCGCGTGATGGGGACGCTGCTGAACCGCTGCCTGCCGTTCCGGGGGCGCTACCGGCACTTCAACAGCCACCTGGCCGAGTTCCTCGAGAGCTACCGCAGCCTGCGGCTGGCCTCGGTGAACAACCGGGCGCTCGACCCGGACGCACTCGGCGACGTGCGCATCACGCGGTTCGTGCGCGACCCGCGGGACCTGGTGGTGTCTGGCTACCACTACCACCGTCGCGGTGCCGAGGCGTGGACCTCCCAGCGCGCCCCGACAGCGGACGACTGGTACTTCGCGAACGGCACTCTCCCCGACGGTCTGGCCGATCACGGTGGCTCGTTCGCCGAGTTTCTCCAGGACCTTCCGGAAGAGGACGGCCTGTTGGCGGAGATGCAGTTCCGCGCGGCCCACTTCGACTCGATGATGGAGTGGCCGAAGCTCCACCCGCGCATGCTCGTGCTGCGCTACGAGGACGTGCTCCGGGACGAGGAGGCCGCGTTCGACGAGATCTTCCGCTTCTACGGCTTCGGCCCGCTCGAGCGGATCGTGGGCCGGGCGCTGGTGCGTCGGTACGCGCTCGGGGGCCGGACCACGCGCCTCGATGCGCACGTGCGCAACCCGTCGTCGGGGCAGTGGCGGGAGGCTTTCACGCCGCGGCTGACGTGCGCCTTCGACGAGCGCTTCCCTGGGCTGGTGGAGCACCTCGGCTACGCGGAGGGCACGTAGTTGGCCCGGATCGTCTGTGTCACTGAGGCGCTGCCGGGAATGTTGTTGGCCAGCCTCGAGGTGTGTCGGCGGCTGCGCGTGCGGGGCCACGACGTGACCCACGTGAGCCCAGCCTCCGCGAAGGAGGCCGTGGAGGCGGCGGGTCTCCCGTTCCTCGAGCTCTCGCGCGGGCTCCCCGAAGAGCTCCGGCGTCTCCAGCAGACCGGGGGGTGGCTCGGCCGCATGGCGGCTCGCAAGCGTCGCGTCGATGCGGCGCTCGGCGCGCTCGACCTCGACGCGTTCGCGGCACCGCTGGATGGGCTCCGGCCGGATCTCGTTCTCCTCGACGGGGAGCTGCACGAGGAGGTGGTCGTGGCCCTCGGGTGTGGCCTGCCGGTGGCGCTCCTCAACACCTTTCCTTCGATCTGGCGCCGGCCGGGGCTTCCCCCCGCGCACCACTTCGCGCGGCCGGGGCTCGGGTGGCGGGGAAGCCGCCCCGGTATGGCCGCACTGTGGTGGCAGCTCCGGCTGCGCAAGGCACTGCGCGCGGCCCGCCTGTTCGTGCGGGACGCGGGCTGCGACCGCCTGAGCCTGCTGCGGGAGCTCGCCCGCCGCCACGGCGTCGACCTGGAGGCTGAGACCGACGCGTCGCAGTGGCTCATCCCCTTCACGTGGCGTCGTCTCCCCGTTCTCAGCCTGCACGCGCTGGAGTTCGAGTTCCCCCACGAGCCGCCGCCGCACGTGACCTACGTCGGCCCGATGGTTCCCTCGAGCCGGCCCAGGGGCACGGCGTCCGACGAGGCTGCCGACGTCGAGGCGGTCCTGGTACGGGCGCAGAGGGGCGAGCGCCGGCTGGTTTACGCGGGTTTCGGGTCGCTCTTCACCACGCGCCGCGATCTTCTCGAGCGCCTTGTGCGGGCTCTGCGGCCGGAATGGGAGCTGCTGATTGGTGTTGGCCGAGGCGAGGTGCCCGCGTGGGCGCAGCACCTCGGTGAAGGGAACGACGCGGTGCACGTGGCGTCATGGGTGCCGCAGCTCGAGGTGCTTCAAGCCTGCGACGTGGTGGTGACGCACGGCGGCATCAACACCCTCGACGAGGCCGTGCTCTCGCGCACGCCCGTGCTCGTCTACGCGGGTGGCGCCACGGACAATGCCGGCAACTGTGCCCGGGTCCTCCACCACGGCGTGGGGATCGTCGGCGCACCGGATGACGCTCCCGAGAGCATTCGTGCGCATCTCGACCGGCTGCTGGCGGGGGAGTCGTTCACGGGCGCTCTGGAGAGCCTCGCTCGCAGCTATGAGGGCTACGCGAGGGAGCAGGTACTCGAGAGCGCGGTCGACGCGCTGCTCGAAGGGGCGGCCGCGTGAGTGCTCCGCCGCAGGCGTCCACCGCCGACCGCGCGACCCGCGGTGCCGCATTCCTCTACGTCTTCCGGTGGCTCGACCGCGTGCTGGGCTTCCTCTCCGTGGTGGTGCTGGCGCGCCTCCTGTCCGAGGAGGACTTCGGCGTGGTGGCCATTGCGGCTTCCGTCGTGGCGATCCTCGAGGGGCTGAGCGACTTCGACGTCGGCAAGGCGATCATCCGCCTGCGCGAAGAAGGCCGCGATCTTCTCGACACGGCCTGGACGCTCGCCCTGCTGCGCGGCCTGACCGCCGCAGCGCTCATGCTGGCGGCGGCGCCGTTCGTGAGCGACGAGCGCATTCGCGAGATCCTGATCGTGCTGGCGGCGGCTCCCGTGCTCACGGGTCTCGCGAGCCCGCGCTTCGTCACCTTCGAGCGCGACCTCGACTACTCGCGCGTCGCCTGGGTGACGCTGTCGGCGAAGCTCGTGTCGTTCGTGGTCACGATCGCACTGGCGTTCGCGGGCGCCGGCGCCTGGGCCCTGGTGCTCGGCATTCTGGCGAATGCCCTCGCGACCACGGCCCTCACCTACGTCTTCGCTCCGCACTGGCCGCGCCCGACGTTTGCCCGCTTTCGCGATCTCTTCGCGTTCACCGGCTGGATGTCGGTGGCGACCGCCATCACCACCCTGTCCATGCAGACCGATCGCATCCTGGTGGGGCGCCTCGCGGGCGTCGCCGAGGCGGGCTCCTACTTCATGACCCAGCGAGTGGGCAGCCTGCCGACGGCGGAGCTCATCAGCCCGCTGCAGCGGGTGCTCTTTCCCGCCTTCCGGGAGCTGAGCGACGACGCCGAGCGGCTGCGGCGGGCCGTGCTCGAGATGGTGAACGTGCACGGAGCGATGAGCCTGCCTGCCGGCGTCGGCTTCGCGTTCGTGGCGCCCGAGGTGGTTCCGCTCCTGCTCGGCGAGCGCTGGCTCCACCTCGTTCCGCTCCTCCAGGTCCTGGTGCCGTACCTCGGCGTGCGTGCGGTGCTCTCGATGACCCTGCCCTGCGTGCTCGCCCTCGGCCGCACGCAGCTTCTCGCCGGTGTCAGCGCGGCCTACGCCTTCGTGCACCTGCCGCTTTTCATCGCGGGCACGGTTCTCTACGGTCTGCCGGGAGCGATCGGGGCAGTGGTGCTGGCGGGGGTCGTGTACACGGCGCTCAACGCCTGGATGTTGGGCGTGACGGTGGGCGTCCGGCTGCGCGACCTCGCACGCGAGCTCGCGCGTCCGGGGCTGGCGGCCGCGGCGATGGCAGCGGTTCTTGCACTCGGGAGCGCGCCGGCAACCGCGGCGCTGGGTGCGGGGAGCTGGGGTCTGCTCGCCCTGAAGGTCGTGGTGGGGGCCGCGGTCTTCCTGGCCGTGCTGTTCCTGCTGTGGCAGCTGCAGGGCCGTCCGCGCGGTGCCGAGGGCCGCGCCCACCACGTTCTGAGGCAGCGCTTCAGCCGGTAGCGCTCAGCATCTTCTTCAGGACGACTTCGGTCTTCTCGGCGATGCTCTCCCACGAGTGATCGGCGGCCACCTCCCTGCCCCTGGCCCGCAGGCGTGCGCGGAGGTCCTCCGATGCCAGCACGTCCACGACGCCCCGGGCGAGCGCCTGGGTGTCCTCCGGCGGCACCAGCACGGCACTTTCGCCGGAGGTCAGCATCTCGGGCAGCGCGCCCACCTCGGTGGCCACCACGGGCAGGCCCAGCGCGAGGGCGAGGAACAGCACGCCCGACTGGCTGATCGCGCGGTACGGCATGACGAGGGCGTCCGCCGCCGCGAAGTAGCGCGCCACGTCTTCGAAGGGCACGTAGCCGAAGTGGGTGATCGCTCCGAGGCTGTCCGCGCGCCGCTCGAGCTCGGCCCTCCGCGCGTCGGGCAGGTTGACCGGGTCGCCGGCGATCACCAGCCGGGCGTTGGGGCGCTGCTCGAGCACGCGCGGCCAGGCGTCGAGCAGCAGGTCGAGACCTTTGTACTCGCGGATGTAGCCGAAGAAGAGGGCGGCCTCGTCACCCGGCGCGAGCCCCAGCCGTTCGCGTTCGGCGTCGCGATCGTGTGCCGTGCCCACGTCGAAGAAGCTGTACTCGCCATGTGGGATCTGGGTCACCCGCTCGGCGTCGAGCCCGAACTCTTCGCCCAGGCGGCGGCGGTCGAAGGAAGAGTGGGCGATCACGTGCTGGCAGCGCCCGTAGAGGTTGCGGTAGATGAACCCCTGGAGCGCCACACGCTCGTGGGGTGTCACCACGTGGGCGGTGTAGAGGAGCCGCTGACGGAAGACGCGGAGCCAGAAGGCGTAGGCCATCGCGATCTGGTTCGTACAGTGCAGGTGCACCACGTCGGGGCGGAGCCGTGTGGCGAGCCGTGCGGCGCGGAAGGCGTCGAGCAGCGCTTCCCCCTGGCGCACCAGGCGAGCCAGCAGGTGGGGAATCCGCTCCTCGAGGCCGGGCGCGATCCGCGCGAGCACGCCGTGGCGCGTCAGGGGCGAGGAGCCGGCCAGCTCGTCGCGTCGTGCGGTGAGCACGTGCACTTCGTGGCCGCGATCCGACAGGGCGCGTGAGAGGTTCTCCACGTAGTGGGCGAGGCCACCGCGGCCAAACGTCTCGATCTCCACCAGGCGCATGCGCGGCAAGCGTGGCGTGGGCCGTCGAGTGAGTCAAGACGCGGCGACATCCGACCCTGGCTCTGCGACCGAATCTCTGGTGATCTGCGCTCAGCCGGCTGCCCGCAACCGGGCGGCGCGAAAGTAGACTGCGACGAGGCATGTCCCCCAAGCCCACCGATCGCGCGGAGCGCCTGCGACAGGCGATTCTGCTGCGCCAAGCTCGTCCCGAAGCCGCGCCCGCACTGGCCCGGCGCCCGGAGAGCGTACCCCCGCGGCTGAGCGGGCTGCAGCAGGGAATCTGGCTGGCGCAGCGGCTCGATCCCGCGTCGCCGGCCTACAACATGGTGAGCGCCTTCGAGGTCGCTGACGGGGTGGTGGACCCTTCGCGCCTCGACGACGGGTTCGCCGCCGTCCAGAGGCGCCATCGCATCCTGCGCACGACCCTCCGCACGAGCTCATCACAGGTGCGACCGCAGTTCGCCGCGGAGCCCCTCGCGCGGCTCGAGCGACTCGTCGTGGAGCATGGCGGCGTCGCGGCGCGCGCGGAGCAGGAAGCGCGGCGACCGTTCGACCTGGAGCGCGAGGCGCCGCTCCGGCTCCTTCTCGTGGACGACGGCGCGCAGACCTGGATCGTGCTCGTGGTGCATCACCTGGTGGGCGACGAGGCGTCGCTCGAGATCCTCTGGCGCGACCTGGGAGCCGCCGCCTCCGGCGCGGCACTCGATCCTCCCGCGGCGCAGTACGACGACTGGGCCTACGCAAACGCGGACCACCGCCTCGAACCGGACAGCGTTGCCTACTACGAACAAGAGCTCGACCCGCCGCCCGACGACGCGGCCTGGCAGATGGGTGCGATCGCAACGCCTGCGGCGAGCAGCGCAGGAGCACATCTGACGCTCGACCTGCAGCCGCGCCTGGTGCAGGAGGTGGGTGCTCTTGCCGCTGCGAAGGCGACCACGCCGTTTGGGGTGTACGCCCTCGCCTACGAGCTCCTCTTGCGGGCCCACGCCGAGGGCGACTGCATCTTCGCGACGACGGTCTCTCTGCGCGATCGAGGCGCGCTGACCGACGTGATCGGGTACCTTCTGAACGTGGTGCCCGTGCGGCCGCGCCTGCAGGCTTCGATGCGCCTCGGCGAGGCGCTGGACGCGGTGACCGACGCGCTGCGCCGCGCGAGGCCCCACGCGGCTGCGCCGCTGCAGGGCGTGCTCGACGAGGTGGGGGTCGTCCGCGACTCGGCGCGCCATCCGCTGTACCAGTCGCTGTTCGTGCTGCAGACACCACCAGCCCCGCCCGCGCTGGAGGGCGTACAGCTGGTGCCTCGGTTCGTGGACGCGGGGAGCGCGAAGTTCGAGCTGACCGTCTTCGTGTCCGAGGGCAACGAGGACGGCGCGGTGCCGCCGCAGCTTGGTGCCGAGTACCGCACCGCGCTCTTCGAGGCGGGCGCCGTCGAGAAACTGCTCGCACGCTACGCCTCGCTGCTGCAGGAGCTGGTGGACCGCGCCGCCGACGATCCCCCTCTGCGTGAAGTCTCCGGGCTCCTGGCTGACGAGCGGCAGACGGTGGCGACCTGGTCGCGCGGCCCGGCTCTCGCCGACGCGGACGGGCCGCTGCTGCCCCCTCAGATCGCCGCTACGGCCGAGGAGCGCGCTGGCGAGCTCGCCGTGCGCTCGGGGGGTCGGAGCGTCAGCTACGGGGATCTGGCCGCATCGGCCCGGGAGGTCGCGCGGCGGCTGCGGGAGGCGGGTGCCACGCGCGGCGAGCGCGTGGGGGTGCTCGTGGAGCGCTCGCCCGAGCTGCTCGTGGCCATTCTCGGCTGCCACTGGGCCGGGGCGGCCTACGTGCCTCTCGATCCCAACGCGCCGCAGGCCCGCCACGTGCAGGTGGCCCAAGACGCCGACGTCTGCGCGGTGCTCGTGAGTCCGACCACCCGCGAGGCATCAGCTCTGGAGGTGCCTCTGCTCGAGGTGCACGCCCCGTCCATGACCGGCTCGGCAGTGGCCTCGGCGGAGTGCGCGCCAGAAGATGCGGCCTACGTGCTGTACACGTCGGGCTCGACCGGTCGCCCCAAGGGGGTGGTGGTCTCCCACGGCAACCTGCGCGCCTCGACGGCTGCGCGCGCGGAGGTCTACCCCGAGCCCCCGGAGCGGTTCCTTCTGCTCTCGAGCGCCGGGTTCGACAGCTCGGTCGCGGGCATCTTCTGGACGCTCTCGACCGGCGGCACCCTGGTGGTGCCCACCGAGGACGAGATGCTCGACCCGCGGCGACTCGCCGAGCTGTGCTCGAGGGAGCGCGTGACCACGCTTCTGTGCGTGCCCGCACTGTGGGAGCAGATGCTGGAGCGTGGCCCCTTCGACGCGCTGCGTACGGTCATCGTGGCTGGCGAGGCCTGCCCGGCCGCCCTGGTCGAGCGACACCAGGAGCACCTTCCGGGGGTCCGTCTGGTCAACGAGTACGGGCCGACGGAGGCCAGCGTCTGGTGCACGTCGGAGGTGCTCGTGGAGCCGGGGTGGAGGCAAGAACCGCCGCGTGATCCGATCACGATCGGACGTCCGATCGCCGGCGTGGAGGTCTACGCCTGCGACGCCCTCGAGCGCCCCGTGGCCCCCGGCTTCGCGGGGACGGCCTGGGTACGGGGGCCCACGGTGGCACAGGGCTACTGGCGCGCGCCCGACGCCACGGCCCGAAGCTTCGGCGAGACCCAGGGGGCGCGGACGTACTGCACCGGCGATCGGGTGCGCTGGAACGAGAGCGGCTCCCTGGTGTTTCTGGGCCGCGCCGACGACCAGGTGAAGGTGCGGGGTCACCGCATCGAGCTGGGAGAGGTGGAGAGTGCCCTGTCGAGCTTGCCGGGGGTGGCGGAAGCGGCGGTGGTGGTGAGAGGCGCCCCGCGGAGCGGCCACCTCGCGGCGTTCGTCACGGGCGCGGGGAGGGTCGACAGCGCGGAGCTGCGCGAGATGATCGCTTCGCGACTGCCCGAGCCCATGGTTCCGGCCCGCGTTCTGGTTCTCGACGAGCTGCCGCGGCTCACCAACGGCAAGGTCGATCGTGTGGCTCTCGCCGCGCGCACCGACGACCAGGCGGAGCAGGCGGAGACGCCGTGGCTCCCGCTGGAGTCGGCGCTGGCAACCTTCTGGGAGAGCCTCCTGGAGGCGCCGGTCACCCGCGCCGACGTGAACTTCTTCGAGCTGGGAGGGCACTCCCTCCTGGTGGCGATGATGGCGGACCTGATCGAGCAGGATCTCGGGGTGCGGCTCGAGCCGGCGGAGATTTTCGAGCGCCCGACGATCCGGGAGCTGGCTGCGCGGATCGAGCGGTCGCAGCCCGCGACGCCACCCTACGAGCACCTCTTCCCCCTCCAGCCGGTCGGATCGAGGACGCCGTTCGTGATGGCCATCCCCCACTTCTTCGCCGAGACCCTGAACGACCACTTCCGGAGCGAGCGTCCGGTGTACGGCCTGCGCGGCGTGGGTGTGCGGGCCGAGGGCAACCGCGGCCGCTGGCGCACGATGGAGCAGCTGGGAGACGAGCTCGCGTCCGAGGTTCAGCGACGGTTTGGCCAAGCGCCGGTCGACCTCGGCGGCTACTCGTTCGGCGCGTCGATGGCTTTTGCGGCCGCAACCGCACTGGAGCGTGCGGGAGTGGAGGTGCGGCGTCTCGTGCTGATCGCACCGATGGCGCTCGATGTAGCCCGCTTCGGGCCGCTGCGGGCTCAGGTGGAAGGTCTCCGCGCGCCGCTCTCGACGTACTCCTCCGCGGATCTGCGCGCCCTGTGGTGGAGAACCTACGGGCCGCCGTTTCGTCGCCTGCTTCGAGCCGCGGTGTGGCACGGGGTCACCCAACCGTGGCGGCGCGTGCTCTGCCGGGTGGGCTCTCTTCACCGCGCTGCGGGCCGGCCCCTTCCGCCGCGCATTCAGCATGCCGACGTGCGTCTCGAGCGCTTCCGCCTGCACCGGGCCTTCCGACCGGGAACGGTCTCCTGCCCGGTGGTGGTGCTCAACCCCGAGGTCGGGCCTGGGGAGACGGACGCGGCCGCGACGTGGGCGCCACACTTCGCCGGCCCGGTGGACATCCGACCGACGCCGGACCCGCACCACGGGGAGGCCGAGGTGGTCGAGACCAGGCGTCTCCTCCGCGAATGTCTCCAGGAGCTCGACTGATGCCCGGCTGGCGGGCCCGCTCCGAAGATCGGCTGCCTCGGGCCGACGATCTGGAGCTCGTGGACCGGGTTCGTGTCGACGTGGTGCCCGACGAGGACGGGCTGAGCGAGTGGTTCGACGGCTATGTGCGCAACCACCGGGAGCGCATCGCCCACGACGTCGGGTACGTGCGCCGATTCGCCTCCCCGCCGGCGCGCGTCCTCGACTGTGGCGCGGTGCCGCTACTGCTTCTCGCCGCCCTGCAGGAGCTGGGCTACGAGGTGGAGGGAGTCGACCTCGCGCCCGAGCGCTTCGGCTCGGCACTCGTCCGGCGTGGGCTGCGCGTCGCGGCGTGCGACGTGGAGCGGGAGGTGCTGCCTTTTGCCGATGGGGCCTTTGCACTCGTCACGTTCAACGAGCTGTTCGAGCATCTACGGATCGACCCCATCCACACCATGTCCGAGGTCGTCCGCGTGCTCGAGCCCGAAGGGATCCTCCTCCTCTCGACCCCCAATCTGCGGTCTCTGCGCGGGTTGCGGAACCTCCTGCTGCACGGGCACGCTCATGCCGTGTCGGGCGACATCTACGAGCAGTACCACAAGCTGCGGCGGCTGGGCCACATGGGTCACGTCCGCGAGTACACGGCCGTCGAGATCGTCGAGCTCCTCGAGCGGCTCGGCCTCCGCGTCGAGCAGGTCATCGGCCGGGGAGGGCACGGTCGAGGCGTGGTGGGCCTCGCCGAGAGGGCACTGCCGTCCTGGAGGCCCTTTCAGACCATCGTCGCGCGCAAGCCTCCTGCCGCACGTGCCGCGGAGGCCAAAGCGTGAGCTCTCCTGCCGTCTCGGTCGTCGTGCCCTACTTCGACAGCGAGGCGTACATCGAGAGGTGCCTCGAATCTCTGCACGCCCAGGACATCGAGCGGTCGAGCTACGAGCTTCTCTTCATCGACAACGGGTCCTCGGACGGCTCCCCTGAGGTCGTGAAGCGTTACCCGGACGTGATCCATCTGCGCGAGACCAAAGAGGGCGCCTACGCCGCGCGCAACGCGGGGATCGCGAGGGTGCAGGGCGAAGTGGTCGCGTTCACCGATGCCGACTGCATGGTCGACCCCGACTGGGTGCGCCGAGCGCGGGAGGCCCTCACCGAGAAGGGCGTCGGCATTGCGATCGGACACTGTCGGTATCCGTCACACGCCACGCCGGGGCTCAAACTGCTGGAGCGGTACGAGAACTCGAAGTCGCGGTTCGTCGCCCGCCGCGGTCGCGCGCGCCAGCAGTTTGCGTACGGCAACAACATGGTCGTGCGGCGGGAGGTGTTCGAGCGGCTCGGGCCGTTCAGGGAGTGGAAGCGGGCGGCCGACAGCGAGCTCGTTCACCGCATGACCTCCGAGGCTCCGGAGCTCCGCCTGGCCTTCGCTCCGAAGCTGCGGGTGACGCACCTGGAGTTCACGCGCGCGAAGGCGCGCGCCGCGCGTCTGCGTCTCTACTCTCAGACGAACACCCAGATCCAGAGCTTCGAGGAGCTGTCCGTGGTGCAGAGGATCCAGATCCTCGTCGGGGCGGTCCTGCGTGGCTGAGAGGCGCGTGCGAAAGGCTGCTCGGCACGTGGGATCCGAAGACGAGCTCCGCCCGAGGGGGCCTGTGAACCGTGTGCGAAAATCGCGCACCGTCGACCACCGCTGTCATCCCCTCGGAGACCCATGAACTTCAGCTTCACCGACGAGGAGCGCCAGAGCTTCGCCACGTGGGCGCGCTTCGCGCAGGACCACCTCGCGAGCGACGTCGAAGAGCGCGACCGCGAAGGCATCTTCTCGCGGAGCCACTGGGTCGCCTGCGCACGCGAGGGTGTGCAGGGTAGTCACGTCGACCCCGCCTGGGGTGGTCGGGGGCTGGCCGCGCTCGACACCGTGCGCATGATCGAGGCGCTCGGCTACGGCTGTGGCGACAACGGTCTCACGCTGGCCCTCGGCGGCCAGATCTGGAGCGTGCAGGAGCCCATCCAGGTGTACGGCAGCGACGAGCAGCGGGAGCGCTACCTTCCGCGGCTCTGCTCCGGTGAGCTGATCGGCGCCCACGGCGTGAGCGAGGAGAGCTCGGGCTCCGACGCGCTCAGCCTGCAGACGACGGCGCGTCGCGAGGGGGACGGGTACGTGCTCTCGGGGCGCAAGGTGTACATCGGCATGGCACCGGAGGCCGACCTCGCCCTGGTGCTCGCCAATGTCGATCCGAGTGCCGGCAAGTGGGGCGTCTCGGCGTTTCTCGTCGAGCGCGGAACGGAGGGATTCACGCAGAGCGCGCCGCGACGCAAGACCGGACCGCGGACCAACCCCATGGGTGATCTCGTGTTCGACGAGTGCTTCGTGCCCGCGTCGCAGAGGCTCGGCAAGGAGGGCGTCGGGCTCTCCCTCTTCACGCGCTCCATCGCCTGGGAGCGCGCCTTCATTCACGCCGGCCACCTGGGTGCGATGCAGTCGCTGCTGGAGCGCTGCGTGGAGTATGCGCGCGGCCGCAAGCAGTTCGGCAAGGCCATCCAGGAGTTCCAGTCGGTCTCGAACCGGCTCGCCGACATGCAGGTGCGGCAGGAGACGTCGCGGCTGCTGATGTACAAGGCGGCGGCGCTCAAGGATGCGGGCGAGGACGCGCGCATGGAGTGCGCGATGGCCAAGCTCCACATCGCGGAGTCGCTCCTCTCCTCGGCCGAAGACGCCGTGCGAATCCATGGCGCCCGCGGCATCCTGGAGGAGTTTGGCGTGGAGCGGCATCTCCGAGACTCGCTGGGCGGCGTGATCTACGCGGGCACTTCGGACATTCAACGCAACCTGATCGCGACCCTCCTGCGCTCCGAGTGAGGAGCGCCGTGGCTGCACTGCACCAGTCGGTCGACGCAGCGGCGCAGCGTGATCCGGCCGCGGAGGCGTTCCGTTTCGGCGGTGAGGCCCTGACCTACGGCGAGCTGGCGGAGGCGTCGGCACGGCTCGCCGCGGTGCTGCGCGACGGCGGGGTGGAGCGTGGCGACCGCGTCGGCATCTACATGACCAAGAGCCTGCGCCTCCCGGTCGCCGTGTACGGCGTGCTCGAGGCGGGTGCGGCCTACGTTCCGATCGACCCGGCCGCGCCGCCGTCTCGCATCGAGACGATGCTCGGCGACTGCGGCGTGCGGCATCTCGTGACCGACGCGTCGCGGTCCGGCAGGGCGGGGGAGCTCGAGGAGCGCGTCGCTCTGGACCAGCTCGTGGGTGCTCCCGAGGCGGAGCGTGGCGTGCCCTGGGACGAAGTCGACGGTGCCGCCACGGCCCCTGCCACCGACGTGGGCGAGGACGATCTCGCCTACGTCATGTACACGTCGGGGTCGACCGGGGTGCCGAAAGGCCTCATGCACACGCACGGTAGCGGGCTCGCCTACGCGCGCTTGTCGACCCGCGAGTACGGGGTCCTGCCCAGCGACCGGCTCGGCAACCACTCGCCGCTGCACTTCGACATGTCGACGTTCGAGCTCCTGAGCGGTCCGTTCGTGGGCGCAACGACGGTGCTGATCCCCGAAGAGGCCACCCTCTTCCCACGCCGCCTCGCCCAGATCGTGGAGGAGGAGCGCCTCACGTTCTGGTACTCCGTGCCGCTGGCGTTGATCCAGCTGCTCGACCGCGGTGCCCTCGAGGATCGTGACTGCAGCTCTCTGCGCTGGGTGATCTTCGGCGGAGAGCCGTTCCCGCCGAAGCACCTGGCGCGCCTCGCCGCTCTTTGGCCCCAGGCGCGGTTCTCGAACTCGTACGGGCCGGCCGAGGTGAACCAGTGCACGGCGTTCCACCTGTCCGCCGCCGACGTCGACGCCGACCGCCCGGTGCCGCTCGGAGACCTGTGGGCGGGGGCCGAGGGGCTCCTGATCGGAGACGACGGCAACGAGGTCGGCGATGGTCAGCCGGGCGAGCTGTGGGTGGCGGCCCCGACGCAGATGAAGGGCTACTGGGGGCGACCGGATCTCGATGCCGAGGCGTTCGTGGCGCGTGGTGGTCGCCGCTTCTACCGTACGGGCGACCTCGTGCGGCGCGGCGAGGACGGCCTGCTCGAGTTCCACGGGCGCCTGGACCGCCAGGTGAAGGTGCGCGGCTACCGCGTCGAGCTGGACGGGGTGGAAGCGCTCCTCTGCCAGCAGGACGGCGTTGCCGAGGCCGCTGCGGTTGCCGTGCGCGCGCAGGCGGGGGAGGGGGAGATCTTCGCCGCCGTGCTCGCCGAAGACGGCGCGGCGCTCGACGGTGCTGCTCTGCGGCGCATCCTGACGACCGTTCTCCCTCCCTACGCCGTTCCCCGGCGTGTCGACGTGCGCAGCAGCCTGCCGCGAACGGGGAGCCAGAAGATCGACCGCCCGGCACTGGCCCGCGAGTTCGCACAGGCTCTGTGAGCCGCGGGTCAGGGCTTGGTCGGGGTCAGGTGTCGGCGGCGAGCCCGTCGAAGTAGCGGGCCATCACCTCGACGCTGCGGAAGTTCTCCGGCACGAGGTCGGTGTCGGGCACCTGGACGCCGAACGTGCCTTCGGCGCTTTCGATGAGACGCACGACACCCATCGAGTCGAGCAGACCGCCCGACAGCAGATCTTCGGAGGGGTCGACTTCGGCCTCGTCGATCTCGGCGATCTTCGCCACGAGGGTGCGCAGCGTGTCTGCGGTCGTCATGACGGTCTCAGCCCAGATCGAAGGCCCGCTGCACGAACCACCAGGTGGCGATCGCGGCGAGCACGAGCGAGGTGCCCGTGACGATCCAGGTCCGGTAGGCCTCGGTTTTGCGCAGCGCGAAGAGAATCGGGAAGACCACGGCCACGATGGCGATCTGGCCGAGCTCGACGCCGATGTTGAACCCGATCACGGTCTTCAGGATGTCGAGCATGCGGAAGGGCAGGTGGCCCATCACCGACGCGAATCCGAGCCCGTGGAAGAGGCCGAGGAGCAGGACGATGAGCAGGGAGCCTTCTTTGACCTTGGCGAAGACGTTGTTGAGCGCGACCAGCACGATCGAGAGCGCGATCACCGACTCGACCAGCCGCGACGGCAGGCTGATGAAGTCGAGCGCAGCCAGCAGCAGGGTCACCGAGTGCGCCACCGTGAACACGGTGACGATCTTGAGCAGGTTCCACAGCGCCGATGGGAAACCGTCCACCCCCTCCCAGCCGTCGTCTTTGCGCACCAGCACCGTCGTCAGCATGAGGGCGAGCAGGAAGAGGATGTGGTCGATGCCGATCCAGATGTGGAGCACGCCCTGGGGAATCATGTCCCAGGGAGTCATGAGGCCCGGGACGTCGATGAGGTCGAGCACCTGCTCCTGGTTCCCCGGGCTGAACACGAGCGCCGTGTACTCACCCGGGTAGGTCGTGTCGGTCTTCTGGTTGTACTGGATCAGCAGGAGACCGCGGTGCAGGCGGTCGCCTTCGTAGTACATCGAGTGGCGCACCGCGAGCTCGTCGGGGAGCGGCCCGGTGTCGGCTCGGAAGTGCAGCACGGCGAAGCGGCCCTGCGGCAGACTGCCCACTTCGTGACGCACGAACTCGAGCTCGTACTCTGGCCCACCCACCGGTCCGATGTCGAACCCGTCGAGGCTGTGGCTCCAGATCGTCTGCACGTGCTGGGTGAGCAGGCGCTCCGCCTCCTCGTCGGTGGAGCCGAGGTCGAGGCCGAGCTTCTCCCGGAGGTCTTCGAAGTGGACCTCGAAAAGGCCCTCGATGGAGCTCTCGTAGAAGTTGAGAAAGACGTAGTCCTCCCCCTGGGCGTGAGACCAGGCGGGTGTGGCGGCGAGCGCAGAGAGGACGATGAGCGCGAGCGCTGCTCGCAAAAAGAGGAGCACGGGCGGATCCTAGTACGGGCTGGAGGTCTTGGTGCGTCTTCGCCGCTCTCGAGGCATCGGATGCGGCCGACGAGGGGTTTCGGCCAACGGTACACTGCGCCGCATGGAACTCTTCACCCTCGACAATCTCGTCACGCTCGGCTTTCTCGTCCTGCTCCAGGCCGTGCTCGGCTTCGACAATCTGCTGTACATCTCGCTGGAGTCGAAGCGAGCCCCGCTGGCACAGCAGGCCTCGGTGCGGCGCAACGGCATCCTGCTGGCGATTGCGCTCCGCATCATCCTGCTCTTCGTGCTGCTCAACGTCATCGAGCGGGTGCAGCAGCCTCTCTTCTCCTTGCACAGCTCCGCTGTCGAGGGTGAGTTCAACTTCCACAGCCTGATCGTGCTCGCCGGCGGGATCTTCATCATGTACACCGCGATGAAGGAGATCTGGCACATGCTGAACCTCGAGGTGGAAGGGCACGGCCAGGACAAGGGGCAGAAGACGGCCGGCCAGGTCCTCTTCTGGATCGTGCTCATGAACCTCGTGTTCTCGTTCGATTCGATCCTCAGCGCGATTGCGCTCACGAACGTCTTCGCGGTCATGGCGACCGCGATCATCACCGGCGGGGTCCTCATGATCTGGATGGCGGACCGGGTGTCCGACTTCCTCCAGAAGAACCGCATGTACGAGGTTCTGGGCCTCTTCATCCTCTTCGTCGTCGGCATCATGCTGATCAGCGAAGGTGGTCATCTGGCGCATCTGAAGCTGTTCGGCAACGAAGTCGTGGCGATGAGCAAGACGACCTTCTACTTCGTGATCACGTGCCTCGTGCTGACGGAGCTCGTGCAGTCGCGCTACAAGCGTCGCCTGTCCGCCGCCGCAGCCGCGCGGGCGTCCTACGCCCGGGCGGAGAGCGAAGGGCACGCCTAGGCCCTGATCCGTGCGCATCTGCGACCCCCATCACCATCTCTGGGATCGTCCCGGCAATCGCTACACCGTTCCCGACCTGATCGAGGACATCGGCGACCTCGAGGTCACCCACACGGTGTTCGTCGAGTGCATGGCGAGCTATCGGACGGACGGCCCGGAGCACCTCCGACCCGTCGGCGAGACCGAATTCGTGCTGGCCCAGGCGCGTGCGAGTGAGCGCCTCGGGGGGCCCGAGATCGCCGCGGTCGTCTCCTTTGCGGACCTGCGCCTCGAGGAGCAGCTCGAAGAGGTGCTCGACGCCCACGAGGAGGCTGGCGAGGGCCGCTTCCGGGGCATCCGCCATGCCGCCGGCTGGGATGCGCACCCCGACGTGCCCAACTCCCACACGAAGCCGCCGCGACACCTGTACGTCGATCCCCGTTTCCGCGACGGTGCGCGCCGCCTGGCGCGGCGGGGCTGGGTGCTCGAGGCGTGGCAGTACCACCCGCAGATCGACGAGCTGCGCGAGCTGGCGATCGCGGTACCGGAGGTGACGATCGTGCTCGATCACCTCGGTGGGCCCGTTGGTGTCGGCCCCTACGATCGCGAAACGGTCTTCCCGGGCTGGCAGGCCAGCATCTCCGCCCTCGCCGAGTGCCCCAACGTGGTCGTCAAGCTCGGCGGTCTCGCCATGCCGCGCAACGGCTTCGGCTGGCACGAGCGCGACGCTCCACCCAGCGCGGAAGAGCTCGCGGAGGCCACGGCACCGTACTACCGTCACTGCCTCGGAGCTTTCGGGGCCGAGCGCTGCATGTTCGAGAGCAACTTCCCCGTCGACAAGGTCTCTGCACCCTACGCCGTCTTCTGGAGGTCGTTCGAGCTGCTGACGGCGGAGTGGCGCCCCGAAGAACGCGCCGCGCTGTTCTTCGAAACGGCGGCGCGCACCTATCGCTTCGGCAGTTGAATGCCGGCGCGCCGGGAGCGGCTGCGCGCACCACGTCATGGCAGCCGGGTCCGATACACTGAGCCCTCCAGAAGGCTGGGCCACGCCAATGGGCGAGCCGCGCTCGGGGCCGGGGGAGTCGTTCGAGCGAGAGCCGCTGGACTTCTCGTTTTCTCCATTCTTCTGCCCAGGTGCCCATGAATCCCCGAATCTTCCGCGGCGTGTCGTGCGCGCTTCTCGCTCTCTGCGCGGCGCTCCCGATGCGTGCTCTGGCCCAGACCAACCCGTGGACTCGCGTCGCGGCGGAGGCCGAGCCCATCGATGGGGCGACAGCTCGCCAGGGTGCCGGTCTGCGGGCGGCCGTCTCCCAGGCCCTGGCCTCCCGCCCGCGGCTCCCTGCGGCGTACGAGCTCTTCGCGCTCGATCGCGGTGCCATGCGCGACTACATCGCACACGCCGAGCAGGGTGACTCCACGGTCACGCTGCCGCTGCCGGACGGGTCGGTGCAGCGTTTTGGCCTGACGCCGAGCTCGGTGCTGCCGGCGACGCTGGCCGCCAGGTATTCGGAGGTGCGCGTGTTCCGCGCTCGAGGCGTCGACGATCCGAGCCTCGTGGCGAGCGTCACGGAAGGAGCGTCGGGCATCGAAGCGTGGATCCGTACCCCGGATGGCCTGGTGCTCGTCGAGCCGGTCGATGGCTCGGCGTCGGGTGTACATCTCGTGTACCGGCGTGCCGCGCTCCCGGGCCGTGAGCCATTCGCCTGCGAGGTCCATCGGCGGCCGCGCGGCGGGGCCCCGGAGCCCGAGGTGGCCCTGCACGGGCTCCACATCGTCGCGCAGCAGGCTTCGATTCCCGCTCCTGCCCGGAGCTACGTCCTTGCACTCGCTGCGACGGGGGAGTACACGCAGTATCACGGGGGCACCGTCGGCGGGGCGCTGGCTGCCATGGTGACCGCGATCGATCGCGTGAACACGATCTTCGAGGCCGAGACCGGAGTCACGTTGGTCCTGCACCCCAACACGGACCAGCTGATCTACACCAACCCCTCGACGGACCCGTACAGCAACGAGGTGAATGCAGAACAGCTGACCAATGTTCACCAGCCCAACGTGGACGCGACCATCGGCAACGCGAACTACGACGTGGGCCACCTCTTCACGACAGGGAACGGCGGTCTCGCGTGGGTTCAGTCGGTGTGCTGGACGGGAAACAAGGCGCGCGGCAGCACCGGCCTTCCGAATCCGGTCGGCGATCCGTTCTACGTGGACTACGTCGCCCACGAGCTGGGGCACCAGTTTGGTGCGGACCACACCTTCAACGCCGACAGCGGACTGTGCATGAGCGCAGGTCAGCGTTCCGCGGTGACCGCGTTCGAGCCCGGATCTGGAAGCACGATCATGGGGTACGCGGGGCTCTGCGCGCCGCAGAACCTGCAGTCGAACAGCGACCCCTACTTCCACTTCAGCAGCCTCAGCGACATCGAGGCCTACGTCGCCGACGATCGGCCCGATTGGGGTGGCGATCCAGCCTGTGTCGCTCTGACGGTCACGGGTAACCAGACGCCGGACGTCGATGCGGGCCCCGACTTCACGATACCGCTGCAGACGCCGTTCGAGCTGACCGGGTCCGCGACCGACGACGTGAGCGTCTCGAGCTACGTCTGGGAGCAGGCGGACCTGGGCCCACCCTCGAGCTCCGGCAGCTTCGGCAGCGACGATGGCCAGGGACCGCTGTTTCGCTCGTACCCGCCGACAGGGGCCGCCACCCGGACGTTTCCCAAGATGAGTGACGTGCTCAGCGGAGCCAACGACCCCGCGGAGGTGCTTCCGGCCCTGGCGCGCCCGCGACCGAATGCGCTCACCTTCAAGCTCGTGGCACGAGACGCCGACCCGCGCGGTGGCGGCTGGGGGATCGACGAGATGGAGATCGAGGTGGATGGAGGCTCCGGGCCGTTCGCGGTGACCTCGCCGAACGGGGGCGAGACGATCCAGGGCGCCACAACGGTCACCTGGGACGTGGCAGGGACCGACCTTGCACCGGTCTCCTGCGCAGATGTCGACGTGGTCTTCTCCAGCGACGCCGGGGCGACCTTCGACCAGGTACTGCTCGCCGCGACCCCCAACGACGGCTCGGAGGTGGTGGTGTTCCCGCAGGTGAGCGCTTCCCAGGCTCGGCTGCTGGTGCGCTGCGCGCAGAGCATCTTCTTCGACGTCTCGGACGGCGACTTCGCCGTGGTCCCCCTGGGCTCGCTGCCTTTCCTCGACGGCTTCGAGACGGGCGACACGCGCAACTGGTCCCAGGCGAGCCCCTAGAACCTCTCCGCTCCTGGCCCCGGAAGCGGATGTGACGGTGGCGGCTGGACCGTTGAATCCTGGGTAGACCATCGTTAAGGTGGCCGGGCTGATGACGACGCCTGCCACACGTTCGAGGGCCGATCTCTGTCGGCCGGCAGCCTGGGCAGAAGAGCTGGGGACGACCTCGGGTGACGCGTTCGCCCTGCGCTCCGTGCGCTTGTCCGGAGCCGCCGCCTGGTCTGCCGAGGACCTCGAGGCCGAGGTTGCGGCGACCTACGCGGACCTCCTCTCTGCGGGCGCCTCGCGTGGCCTGCATCCGCTGCGCATCTGGAACTTCATCCCGGCGATCCTCGAGCCGCTCGACGACCTGCGTCATCGCTACATGGCGTTCAACGCAGGCCGCCACCGCGCCTACGAGGAGAGCCTGGGCGCGCGCACCGGCCTGATCCCCGTCGCCTCCGGCACCGGTACGGGCGGCGACGATCTCGTGATCCACTGCCTGTATGCGTCGGTCGAAGGAGAGGCGGTCGAGAACCCTCGCCAGGTCTCGGCGTACCACTACTCCGAGCTCTGGGGCCCACGGCCTCCCAGCTTCGCGCGTGCCCGCGTCGTCGAAGCGCCTCTCTTCGGGCAGCAGGGGCGCTACCTGCTGGTCTCGGGGACGGCCTCGATCGTGGGCGAGAACACCCTGCACGTCGGTGACCTGAACGCACAGTTCGAGGAGGTCGAGCGCAACCTGCGAGCTCTGGTTGGAGCTGCGGACGGCGTCACCGAGGCGAGTGTCGCGGGCCGGTTCCGGTCGATGCGGATCTACTTCCCGCAGGCACAGGACGAAGCGGCGATCTCAGCCGACGCCCGCGAGAGATACGAGGTCGGCGAGGAGCTCGAGCTCCTGCATAGCGATCTGTGCCGGCCGGGTCTGCGCGTCGAGATCGAAGGCGTCCTCGCCCTCTGAGCCCGGAGCGCGACGCGCGCGGAGGAGGGCGGGCCTTGCCGTCCGTCCCGATTGTCTGACGCAGCTCTGCGATTCCGTAATACATTTATGAGTCTGCATGAACTGCGGACGTCGGAGCGCGGGCTCGGCCCCGCGCCCGGGTCCCGCTGCACGAACCCGATGAGGTCCGAGGCATGAACGCCCTTCACGTCGCCCCCCGCTCCCACGCTCCTTCCCGTCCACGCCGCGCGTGCTCCGCCGCGGCCCTCGCCCTGCTGTTGGCCACCCTCCCCGCGTTGGCGGGACCGCCGGAGCGCTCCGACGACGCTTTCCGCGTGGTCTCGCACGGTGGCGCCGCGGTCGACCCGTGTGCGTCCGGGACGCCGCTCGGGACGGTGCTCATCTTCCGCGAGGACCGCGAGGTGATCGACGTCGGCATCCTGCCTCTCGGCGACGGCGATCAGATCAGTGGCCAGTACGGCTCTCTGGTGACCGGACCCGTGAGGACCTTCCCGACCGGCGCCGAATACTACTGCGGCGGCGACACCCCGGGAATCGCGACCTGGGGCAACGAGAGCGTGCTGAGGCACTGGACGAACAACTACGACGATCTCGTGAACGTGGCGTACACGGGCTCGACCTTCATGATCGACATCACCTACACGTTCAGTCCGCAGAGTGCGGATCATCGTGTTGCGCTCTATGGCTTCGATCTGGGTGGTTGGGACAACGGTGCCACCACGGGCCCGGACATCACGGTGATCCCCAGCGTGACCGTGCTGGCAGGCAACAAGCAGTCCACACAGGTCGAGAGCTTCCCGACCGTCCTCGCGTCGGCTCAGAACGTCGCCGTGGGTGCCGGTGGGCACGTCAGCTTCGATTTCAACCCGCCGCTGATGTCTCCGGACAACTTCGCCGACTTCGGCGCGCTCCGCATTCTCGTCGACCTCAATGGGGTTCAGACGCCCGACTACGTGGGCATCGACAACATCCACATCGCGCAGACGGGGATTGTCCGTTTCGCCTCCGTCGAGACGCAGGTGCTCGAGGATGCGACGGAAGCCTTGGTGACCGTGGAGCGCACCGATTCGGGGGCGACGGAGATCCCAGCCTCGGTCCTGGTCCAGGTGAGCGGCGGCGACGCGACCCTCGGCACGGACATCGCCCTGCCCGCGGGCACCAGCAACCCGATCCTGGTCTCGTGGGCCGCCGGAGACAACTCGCCGAAGGTCCTGCGCTTTCCGCTCCTCGACGACCAAGACGTCGAAGGTGACGAGACCCTCGACCTGACGCTGGTCTCGGCGCAGGGGGTTGGCCTCGGCCAGAGCGCAGCGGGCCCCGAGCTCACCTCGACGCGGATCGTGATTCAGAACGACGACACGGCTGGTCCCAGCGGCACGATCGGCTTCGTGCAGCCCACCTTCACGGCGTCCGAGTCGGCCGGCACGCTGGACGTCGTGCTCGAACGGATGGGCTCGGGCGCCGCCTCGGTCACCCTCCAGGTCGCCGACGGCTCGGCCACGAACGGCAACGACTTCAACGCTCCACTGCAGACGCAGGTGGACTGGTCGATGGGTGACCCCGAGCAGCAGGTGGTGCAGATTCCGCTGATCGACGACGGCATCGAGGAGCAGACGGAGCGCTTCTCTCTGGCGCTGCTGCGCCCGGTCGGGGCCACCCTGGCCAACGCGAGCGCGGATGCCGTCATTCTCGACGACGACTTCTCCAGAGGCCCCACCCGCCAGATCACCACGTCCGGAGCGCCGGTCAATCCGCACGTCGTGTACGGACCAAACGGTGAGAAGGCGGTGGTGTGGATCGAGGCGAGCGCCTGCCCGGCGATCTGCTTCAAGGTGATGGGCCAGTACTTCGATGCCGACGACGTGCCCCGCGGGGGCCCGTTCGAGATCTCCCGCGAGGCGACCTCGATCAACGACGAGCCGGTGGCCGCGTTCACGCCGGACGGGCAGCTTTTTGTGGTCTGGCCGCGACGGGGCCCGGGAGCAGCCAAGGGTGCGCCCGAGGACGACGCGGTCGGCAAGTTCCTGGACCCGCAGGGTGAAGCGACCAGCGAAGAGATCGTGATCTCGGAGGACACACAGAGCGGCATCTCGAAGCCGGACGTCGAGGTGGACAAGAACGGCGAGATCGTCGTCGTGTGGGAAGACGGCGGCGGCGTTCGAGCTCGCTTTCTGGACCGCCAGGGTGTGCCGCGTCGGAGCCAGGCCGACGTGGGCGGCACGGGCTCGCCGCAGGCGGAGCGCCCGGCACTCGACTCGGACAGCAGTGGACGATCCGTCATCGTCTTCGAGGGTGCCGGCGGGCAACAGGGCCTGTTCGCGCGACGGTATGCCGACGACGGCAAGCTCGTCGGCTCTCTGATCCGCGTGGAGACCGATCCCGCAGCCTCCAACCCGGACGTTGCAGCGCGGGACGACGGCGGGTTCGTCGTGGTGTACGAGCTCCCGAGCTCGAACGGCGTCGACATCGTGCGCAAGATCTACGACGAGAACGGCGACCCAGCCACCGAGCTCGAAGCCGTGAACCTGAGCGGCGGCATCCACCGGGAGCCGCAGATCGACATCAACGCCGGCGGCGACTTCGTGGTCGTCTGGCGCAGCGGGCTCGCCGCGCGGGCTGCGGGCGGCGATCTGGTCGGCCGTTTCTTCGACCCGGGTGGTGAGCCGGCCACCGGTGAGGTTCCCGTGGCCGAGGCCGAAAGCGGCTCGGAGCCCACCGAGCCGTCGGTCTCGATCGACGACGACGACGAAGCGACGGTGGTCTACCAGCGCGAAGGTCCGGGTGGCGCGTCCGAGGGCATCTTCCGGACCGTTCTGCAGCCGAGCATCGTCCGCGCGTGTGCTCCCGGTCAGGAGGCGCTGTGCCTCCAGGCGGATCGCTTCGAGGTGCGCGCCAGGTGGCAGGACTTTGGAGGTACGAACGGCCCCGGCCGGACTCTGCCCCTCACCTCCGACAGCGGCACCTTCTGGTTCTTCAGCCCGGACAACATCGAGCTGATCGTCAAGGTGCTCGACGCCTGCGCCATCAACGGCCACTTCTGGATGTTCGCGGCTGGCCTCACGGACGTCGAGGTGGAGCTGCTGGTGGACGACACGGCGGTCGGTCTCACGCGCAGCTACTTCCACAGCTCCGGTTCGCCGCTCGAGACCATTCGCGACGTGCAGGCCTTCCCGTGTCAGGGGAGCCGGCCCGCGTCACGCGGAAGGGTACAGGCCTCCGAGGTCGCCGCCGAGCGGGTCGCCGATCTCTGGGCAGACCGCCTCGAGCAGCTTGCTGCCGAGCTGGTCCAGCCGGAGACTCCGAGCTTCGACACCGCGTCGTCCGCGCTCGTCTGCCAGACGACCACCCAGTCTCTCTGCCTGAACGGCAGCCGCTTCAGCATCGACGTCGACTGGGCGACTGCGCAAGGTACGTCCGGAGTTGGCATGGCCCAGCAGCTGACCGACGACTCCGGCTACTTCTGGTTCTTCAGCGCCGACAACGTCGAGCTCATCTTCAAGGTGCTCGACGGGTGCAGCTTCAACGACCACTACTGGGTCTTTGGCAGCGGCCTGACCGACGTCCAGGTGACGGCGACGATCACCGACACGCAGACCGGCGCGACGATGGTGATCTCGAACCCGCAGGGGCAGGGTTTCACCCCTGTACGTGACATCCAGGCGTTCAGCGGCTGCCCGTAGGGGACGAATCGCACGCGGCGGGCATTTTCGTGAGCTGGCGGCGGTTAGGATGGTGCAATGAACGCCCCACCTTCGAAGACGACGTGGGTCGCGGTCGCGATCGCCTTGGCGGTCTGCGCCGCGGCTGGTGCCTCCGAGTCCGATACGCCGCTGGACGAGCTGCTCAATCGGGGGGTCGCCAGCGAAAGCGTGGACGTGACCGTGGTCAACGTCGATGTGGTGGCGCGCGGCCGCTCCGGCAGGCCGGTGCCGCTCCGCAAGTCGGACCTGAAGGTGTGGGACAACGACGAGCGGGTCGAGGTGCTCGGCTTCCGTGAGTTCGAGACGTACCACGACGAGTCAGAGCCTCTGACGATCCTCGTCTTCCTGGACAATCTCCATCTCCAGCCGGAGAGCCGCGATGCGGTTCTGCCCGAGGTGGAGGCGCTCCTGCGCTGGCATCTGGAAGAGGCTCGGTCCGAGCAGCGCCAGGCCATGGCCGTCGGCTTCGACGGCGAGCTGCGCATGCTGCACGATCTCACGTCGGACTACACGTCCCTCGTCGCCGGGCTGCGCCAGGTGGAGGTGCAGGGCCCGATTCCGAGCCAGGCGAACCGCCTCAAGCGCCGCGCGCAGGAGTCGTTCACGCTGCTCATGGAGCAGATCAACGGTGCCAACGCGAATCAGGGGCTCGCATCTCTCGAGTCGACGCTCAACGAGTTCAAGGGCTACGCCCGCGTGCTCGCCGAGGACGCGGAGGAGACGGCCGACGCTCTGGCCAGCATGATCGACTCGCTGGCTCTCCTGCCGGGCCGCAAGGCGATCCTCCTGCTGAGCGACGGCTTTGCCATGCGGCCGATGGACCGCCTGCTGCAGAACCTCCAGCGGCGCATCGGCGGCGTGCGTGACACGCAGGGGCGCGACCAGCTCCGAAACGGCAACTCCGACAGTGGGCAGTCCGTGGAGGACGATCTGCTGACCGGCACGAGCTTCGCCCTCGAGTTCGCCAAGCTCCGCTCCACGGGCTTTCAGGAGACGCTGGCCCAGTTCGACAGCCTCGAGCGCTTTCGCGCGGTCGCCGCCCAGGCGAGCGCCAACCGCACGGCGTTCTACGTGCTGAAGCCGCCCGATCGCGACGCTGCACTCGCCTCGCTCGACGAGCGCGTCGGTGAGGCCCAGTCGCACGCCTACCTCAGCGACCTGCGCGCCGTTCTGCACCTCCTCGCCGAAGACACGGGTGGAGCGGCGATGGTGAGTGGCTTCGACGCGATGGCGCTGCTGACGGAGCTGCGGCGCGACTTCGACACCTACTACAGGGTCTCCTACGTGCTCGACGACTTCGTCGACGGTGAGATGCGCAAGATCCGGGTGAAGGGGAAGCGCGGCATGGAGATCCGGCATCGCACCAGCTACGTTGCGCGCTCGCTCGACCGGCAGCTGCGCGACCGCACGAACGGAGCGCTCCTCCTGGGCTGGGTCGACAACGGACACGGCCTCCGCATCGACACCGTCGAGGCGGTCGAAGGTGACGGTGGCGTCCACCCCACGAAGATCACCGTGTCGGTCCCTCTCGACGAGCTGACGTTGCTCGAGGAGCGCGGCTTCCGGCGCGGCCAGGTCCGCTGCGTGGCGGCCGTGATGACGGAAGATCGACGCCAGCTCGAGCCTTCGCACGTGGTGCTGCCCCTGCAGATCCCGGTGACCGACTGGAACGAGGCGAAGGGTGAGTTTTTCGCCATGAGCTTCGAGTTCCCGCTGCAGCGGGGGCCGCACAAGATCGCCGTCGGGTTCTGGGACGAGAACTCCGGGCGCAGCTCCTTCATCCGGCACGACCTCGACCTCCGCTAGGGTCGTCGCGCCGCGCGCGGAGCGGCGTGTTACGTTCGCCGGGCACACGCCCGGACCCTTCCTGCCGTCCGCTCCGTCTGCCTCGTCACTTCCCGGGTCCCGCCGGGCCGCACGACCTTGAGCTCCTCGCCCGCACCTCCGCCGTCGCCTTGGCGCCGCCTTCTCGGCTACACCGCCCGCGCGCCGAAGCGCTACGCGCTGGGGATCGCCATGACGCTGGGTTATGCGGTCGTCTTCCAGCTCATTCCGCTGGCGGTGCGCGACATCGTGGCGAGCCTCGACGACATCGCCGCGGGTGATCTTCCCGCCGCCGCGGTCGACGGTCCGGTGGTCGTGCTCCTCAGCGTGTCCGTGGTCTTCGCCCTGTTGCGCTTCTCGTCGCGGGTCATCATGTTCCGGGTCGGCCGCCAGACCGAGTTCGAGATCCGCAACGACTACTTCCACCACCTGCAGCGGCTGCCCCAGTCGTTCTTCCACCAGCACCGGACGGGCGACCTGATGTCGCGTGCTGTGAACGACATCAACAGCATCCGGCTGTTCCTGGGCATGGGGCTGCTGAACATGGTGCAGACGCCGGTGCTCTACCTGGGGGCCGTGGTCGTCATGGCGTCGATCGACCCGTGGCTCACCCTCTGGGCGCTGCTGCCGTTCCCGCTGTTCATCCTCGTGGCCCGTTACTTCGGCCGCTGGATGTACAAGGCGAATTTCGCGGGCCAGGAGCAGCTAGGGCGAGTGTCGACCGTGGTGCAGGAGAACGCCGCCGGGGTGCTGGTGGTGCGCACGTACGAGCTGGAGCCGCTCGAGCGGGAGCGCTTTCGCCAGGAGAACGAAGAGCTGTACCGACGCATGCTGCGGGTCGGCATCGCGCAGACGACGATGGGCTCCACGGTGGGGCTGCTGCCCGCACTCTCGGCGGGTCTGGTGCTGCTCGTCGGAGGGCGCTTCGTGCAGGAGGGGCGTCTGCTCGCCGAGGATCTCTGGGTCTTCTGGATCTACATCGGCATGCTCACCTTCCCGACCGTCATGCTGGGTTTTGTCATCGCGATCATCCAGCGGGGCATGGCGGCCCTGGTGCGCCTGGGTGAAGTGCTCGACATCGTGCCGTCGATTCGCGACGCGGAGGACGTCGCGCCGCTCACCCGCATCACCGGCGGAGTTCGGGTGGAGAACCTCGACTTCGCCTACGCGAGCGCGGAGAACGCGCCTTCCCAGCCTCGGGAAGCGCCCGCGACCGACGGAGCCGCCGCGAGCGCCCTGGCGCTCTCAGGTGTCGACGTGGACGTCCGCCCGGGCCAGACCGTGGGCATCGTCGGGCCGGTCGGGTCGGGCAAGAGCACCCTGGTGTCCGTGATTCCCAGGCTGCTCGAAGTGCCGGACGGCGTGGTGTCGTTCGAAGGCGAGACGGCGCAGGGCGAGCGCACGTGGGTCGACCTCAACCGCGTCTCGCTGGCCCAGCTTCGAGAGAGCATCGCCATGGTGCCGCAGGACAGCTTCCTCTTCTCGACGACGATCCTCGACAACATCCGCTTCGGCCGGCCCGAAGCGAGCCTCGACGAGGCGCGCCGTGCCGCGGCGCGAGCGCACGTGCTGGGCGACATCGAGAGCTTCGAGAACGGCTTCGACACGGTGGTGGGGGAGCGCGGCATCACGCTCTCCGGGGGGCAACGGCAGCGCGTGGCCCTGGCCCGGGCGCTCCTCCTCGACCCGGCGATCCTCATTCTCGACGACTCCCTCTCGAGCGTCGACCACGAGACCGAAGAGGCGATCCTGGGTGATCTCGACTCGGCGCAGCAGGGTCGGACCTGTTTCGTGGTCGCGCACCGTCTCTCCGCCGTACAGAAGGCAGATCTCATCCTCGTGCTCGAGGAGGGGAAGGTGACGGAGCGCGGCACCCACGACGAGCTCCTCGAGCTCGGTGGACTGTACGCCGAGCTCCATCGCCTCCAGCAGCTCGAGGCCGAGATCGAGGAGAGCGCGACACCCGTCGCCGCGGAGGATCCCGCCGCGAAGGCCTCGCCCGGAACGCCCCCGGCCACGCCAGAGATGATCGCGAGCGAGTCATGAGCGAGCACGATCTCGAAGAAAAGGCGCTCGGCAAGATCTACGACACGCGCCTCATCGCGCGGCTCTGGCCCTACGTGCGCCCACACTCCGCGTGGATCGCGCTGTCGATGGTCCTCATTCCGCTGCGCGCGCTGCTCGAGGTGACGCCGCCGCTCATCGTCGGTGCCGCGATCAACTTCCTCGTGCACGGGGACGTCGTGTCCGAGGTGCCCTGGATGCAGCCGTTCCTGCAGCCCCACTTCGGCTTGAGCACCTTGAGCTGGCTGTTCTCCCTGGCGCTTGCGATCGCCGTGGCCACCCTCGCGCTCGAGTGGCTGCGGATCTTCTCGATGGTGGTGCTTGGCCAGCGCACGGTCCGTGACGTGCGGTCCGAGCTCTTCGATCACGTGCAGAACCTGCCCATGAAGTTCTTCGATCGCTATCCGATCGGTCGCCTGGTCACGCGGCTCACGAACGACATGGAGAACCTGGCGGAGATGTTCGCCTCCGGCGTCGTCGCGCTGGTGGCGGACCTCTTCATCATGGTCTTTTTCGCCTACCTGCTCTTCACGGTCGACCCGCGCCTCGCCGGCGCCGCGATGGCCGTGGTACCGGTGCTCGCGATCGCGGCCATCGTCTTCCGGTACAAGGTGCGCGAGGCGTTCCGCGAGGTGCGGGTGAAGATCGCGCGTCTCAACACCCACCTGCAGGAGACCATCTCCGGAATCCGCGTGGTGCAGCTGTTCGCGCGCGAGCGGGAGAACGCCGAGCGCTTCAGCGTCGAGAACGCGTCGCACCGCAACTCGTGGTTCAAGTCGATCCACTACGACGCGCTGCTCTTCTCGTCGATCGACCTGGCGACGAATCTCACGCGCGCGGTCATCTTCTACCTCGGAGCGCGGCTGCTGGGAGCGGAGAGCATCACCATCGGCACGGTGTACGTGTTCACCGACTACATGGTGCGCTTCTTCCGGCCCATGATGGATCTCAGTGCCAAGTACTCGGTGATGCAGTCGTCGATGGCGAGCGCCGAGCGGACCTTCCAGCTGTTGGACGAGCAGCGAAGGCCAGCCGATGCGCCCACGGCACGGGTCGGAGAGCGGAGCCCGGAGGGGTGCGAGGTGGTGTTCGAGGACGTCTCCTTCTCGTACGGCGAGGAGCCGGTGCTGCAGAACGTCTCCTTCCGGGTGGCCCCCGGGGAGAGGGTCGCCCTGGTGGGGCACACGGGCTCGGGCAAGACGACGACCCTCAAGCTCCTGGCGCGTCTGTACGAGATCGGCTCGGGTCGGATCCTCGTGGACGGCGTCGACGTGCGCGAATGGCCGCGATCCGAGCTGCGGCGCCGCATGGCGTTCGTGCTGCAGGACGTCTTCCTGTTCGAGGGCTCCGTGCGCGAGAACCTGGATCTCGGGCGCGACCACGTGGACGATGCGGTGCTCGAGCGCGCACTGGAGACCGCCAACGTGCGCTCCATCGTGGACCGCCTGCCGCGGGGCCTGGAAGAGCTGGTGCGCGAGCGTGGCAACAACTTCTCGAGCGGGGAGCGTCAGCTCCTCTCGTTCGCACGGGCGCTCGCCGGTCGGCCGGATCTCCTGCTGCTCGACGAGGCGACCTCGAGTGTGGACAGCGAGACCGAGTCTCTGATTCAGGACGCTCTTCACCACATGCTCGAGAACAAGACGTCGATCGTCGTGGCCCACCGCCTCTCCACCATCCAGGACTGCGATCGGATCTTCGTCTTCCATCAGGGCAGGATCTGCGAGGAGGGCGACCACCAGGAGCTGCTCGCGCAGGGAGGGCTCTATGCGCGCCTGTACCGTCTGCAGTACGCGGGCCAGGCCGGATCGGCGGCATGAGGAGGGCTCCCGGGAGGGTCCGAAGAGCCCGTCGGGCGCCCCGATTCGGGGCGTCGGAAGGGTGCCTCGAGGGCGTTCGGAGGGCCCCGTGCATTGGACCTTTCGAGGGGTTTACAGCCCTGCCCCTCTGACTTACAATCCGTGTTTCTCTGCCGGTCAGCTCTGGAACGTCCGCGTTTCAGGGCAGAGAACTGTCTGTCTTCAGCCCACGTGGCTCAGGGGTAGAGCACTTCCTTGGTAAGGAAGGGGTCACCGGTTCAAATCCGGTCGTGGGCTCCAGGGTTACGCCCCCGAAACACAGGGAACGCGTGCCGTTCCGTTCGTCCGTAACCCGCGCTGAGACAGGCCGATCCGAGAGCTGCGCGTTTCAAGAATCCTGCTGCGAGCAAAACAGCCGACCGGCAGCAAGGTCCCCACGGACCGACCCAGATCAACCAAGCAAAGACTCGAGGCGAAAACTCTTCATCGTCGACTAAGGATCGACTCGGTCCGCCAACTTCGGTCGCCCGCGGGCGGTGGAGTGCGCGGGGGCGTTCGTGTGTCGGGCGTCTGCCATCGGGCCGCATCTCAGGAGGCACTAGGGAAACATGGCGAAAGAAAAGTTCGAGCGGACAAAGCCCCACGTGAACGTCGGGACGATCGGTCACGTCGATCACGGGAAGACGACGTTGACGGCCGCGATCACGAACATCCTGGCCGCGAAGGGCGGCGCGGATTTCGTACCGTTCGACCAGATCGACAAGGCTCCTGAGGAGCGCGAGCGCGGCATCACGATCGCGACGGCTCACGTGGAGTACGAGTCGGACGCGCGCCACTACGCGCACGTCGACTGCCCGGGCCACGCCGACTACGTGAAGAACATGATCACGGGCGCCGCGCAGATGGACGGCGCGATCCTGGTGGTCTCGGCTGCCGACGGTCCGATGCCGCAGACGCGGGAGCACATCCTTCTGGCGCGTCAGGTGGGCGTTCCGTACATCGTCGTGTTCATGAACAAGTGCGACATGGTGGACGACGAGGAGCTCCTCGACCTGGTGGAGCTGGAGCTTCGCGAGCTTCTTTCGACGTACGACTTCCCGGGCGACGACATTCCGATCATCCGCGGCTCTGCGCTTCAGGCTCTGGAGTCGGGTGACCCGGAGTCGGAGTGGGGCAAGAAGATCGTGGAGCTGATCGACAACGTCGACGAGTACGTTCCGACGCCTGAGCGCGCGGTGGATCAGGATTTCCTGATGCCGATCGAGGACATCTTCACGATCTCGGGCCGCGGCACGGTGGTGACGGGTCGTGTGGAGCGCGGCAAGGTGAACGTGGGCGACACGATCGAGATCGTGGGGATCCGCGAGACGTCGAACACGGTCGTGACGGGTGTGGAGATGTTCCGCAAGCTTCTCGATTCGGGTGAGGCGGGCGACAACATCGGCGTTCTGCTTCGTGGCACGAAGAAGGACGAGGTGGAGCGCGGTCAGTGTCTGGCGAAGCCGGGGTCGATCACTCCTCACACGAAGTTCAAGGGCGAGGTGTACGTGCTGACGAAGGAGGAGGGTGGTCGCCACACTCCGTTCTTCAAGGGTTACCGTCCTCAGTTCTACTTCCGTACGACGGACGTGACGGGTGTGGCGCAGCTTCCGGAGGGCACCGAGATGGTGATGCCGGGAGACAACGTGGCCCTCGAGGTGGAGCTGATCGCTCCGATCGCGATGGAAAAGGGTGTCCGCTTCGCCATTCGTGAGGGTGGCCGCACCGTCGGTGCAGGCACCGTCACCGAGATCATCGAGTAGCCGAAACGAGGAGGCGCCGGGAATCTAGGCCAGTAGCTCAATTGGCAGAGCACCGGTCTCCAAAACCGGGGGTTGGGGGTTCGAGTCCCTCCTGGCCTGCCAACCTCTCGGTGCGATGCACCACCTGCCCCGGCGCCCTCTTCGGCACCACCGCTTCGAAAACGCAGTTCGGCCCTCCGGGCCACGACGTGTCCGCTTGACCAGTGACTTTGGAATGACGACATGAGTTGGATCTCGAAATCCAGGACGTTTCTCGCCGAGACCCGTTCCGAGCTCAAGAAGGTGACCTTCCCGTCGCGCGACGAGGTCGTGGGCACCACGATCGTCGTTCTGATCGCGAGCGTCATCTTCGCCCTGTTTCTGTGGGCGGCCGACCAGGTCATCATCCAGGTGTACACGCAGATCACGAGGTTCTTCGGGGCATGAGCGATTCCAAACAGTGGTACATCGTTCACACGTACTCGGGCTTCGAGGAGCGCGTGAAAGAGACGCTGAAACAGCGGGCCGAGGCGCTCGACATGGCCGATGCGTTCGGCGAGGTGCGCATTCCCACCGAGACCATCGTGGAGCTGCGCGGCGGCAAGAAGCGCGAGACGCAGCGGAAGTTCTTTCCCGGCTACATCCTCGTCGAGATGGAGATGTCCGACGCGGCGTGGCACGTGGTCAAGAACACGCCGAAGGTCACCGGCTTCGTGGGCACCGGCAAGAAGCCGACGCCCCTCGATCAGGAGGAGGTCGACCAGATCGTCGAGCAGGTCGTGACCGCCAAGGAGAAGCCGAAGCCGAAGTACATCTTCGATCGCGGCGAGACGGTCAAGATCATCGACGGCCCCTTCAACAACTTCACCGGCGTCGTCGAGGAGGTCAACCTCGATCGCAGCACCCTCAAGGTCATGGTCACCATCTTCGGTCGCCAGACGCCGGTCGAGCTCGATTTTCTGCAGGTACAGAAGCCCTGACCAACAGTCGGGTCGAGGTTCAGAGGTAGACGCACATGGCGAAGAAAGTCGCAGGACAGATCAAGCTGCAGATTCCAGCGGGTGGGGCCACTCCGGCGCCCCCGGTCGGCCCTGCCCTCGGTCAGGCCGGCCTCAACATCATGGATTTCTGCAAGGCGTTCAACGCCCGCACGGAGCAGGACCGGGGTCTCATCATTCCGGTCGTGATCACGGTCTATGCCGACCGGAGCTACAGCTTCATCACCAAGACGCCGCCCGCGGCCGTGCTGCTCAAGAAGGCGGCCGGTCTGGAGAAGGGTAGCGGCGAGCCCAACCGCGACAAGGTGGGCAAGGTGACCCAGGCGCAGGTCGAGGAGATCGCCAAGACGAAGATGCCCGACCTCAACGCGGCCTCGATCGAGGCGGCGATGCGCATCGTGGAGGGCACGGCGCGCTCCATGGGCATCGAGGTCGACGGCTGAGCCCGGCGAGAGACGAACCAGGAGTCAAGACGTGGCGAAGCAAGGCAAGAAATATCGCAAGGCCTCCGAGGAGATCGACCGCACCCCGGCGACGATCCCCGAGGCGGTGGGTCGTGTGAAGGCTGCGGCCTTCGCGAAGTTCGACGAGACGCTCGAGATCGCTCTGCGTCTCGGTGTGGACCCGAAGCACGCGGACCAGATGGTGCGTGGCACGGTCGTGCTGCCGCACGGCACGGGGCGCTCGGCCCGGGTCCTGGTTTTTGCTTCCGGCGAGAAGATGCAGGAGGCCGAGGCCGCCGGTGCCGATCACGTCGGCGGCGACGATCTGGCGCAGAAGATCCAGGACGGCTGGACCGACTTCGACGCGGTGGTCGCGACCCCCGACATGATGAAGGTCGTCGGCCGTCTGGGCCGTGTCCTCGGCCCCCGCGGTCTGATGCCGAATCCGAAGACCGGCAGCGTCACGCCGGACGTGGCCAAGGCGGTCGAAGAGATCAAGGCCGGTAAGGTCGAGTTCCGCGTCGACAAGGCCGGCATCGTGCACGCGCCGCTCGGCAAGGTGTCGTTCAGCGAAGAGCAGCTCGTCGCCAACGCCGAGGCGCTGGTCGGTGAGATCAACCGTGCGAAGCCCGCAGCTGCGAAGGGCAAGTACCTCATCTCCGCCACCCTGTCGTCGACGATGGGGCCGGGCGTGCCGCTCGACACGATCGCGATCGGCTCGACGGGCCTGTAGGGCGCGAGATCGATTCAAGGTCAGGGAAGACTGGAGAGAACCGATGGCAATCACCAAGGCCAGAAAAGAGGAGATGGTCGCCGGCTACGAGCAGGGGCTCGGCGCATCGGCGAACGCGTTCCTCGTCGGCTTCGACAAGATCACGGTGGCGCAGGTCGACGAGCTGCGCTCGAAGATCCGTGAGCAGGGCGGCAAGTACGAGGTGGTCAAGAACCGTCTCGCGAAGAGAGCCGTGCAGGGCACTGCATACGAGGAGCTCGGCGAGCACTTCGTCGGGCCCACGGCCGTCGCCTACAGCGACGACCCGGTCGGGCTCGCCAAGGCGCTCACCGAGTTCGCCAAGGACCAGCCGGTCCTGGAGTTCAAGGCCGGTCTCGTGGAAGGGCAGCCCGTTTCGGGTGAAGAGATCAAGAACATCGCGTCGCTCCCGACGCGTGAAGATCTCATCGCGAAGCTCCTCTTCCTCCTGCAGTCGCCGATCAGCGGCCTGGCCCGCACTCTCGGCGCCATTCCGCAGCAGTTCGTCTCCGTCCTGCACCAGGTGGGCGAGAAGAAGGACGACTAGGCCACACCCTCGACGATTCGTTTTCACTGTTTCGAGATCTCATGAAGTACCGCTCCTCCCACGGGGCGTTGGACAAAGGAAGTAACCATGGCAATCGCAACTGAAGAGTTCATCCAGCAGATCGACGAGATGACGGTTCTCGAGCTGAACAACCTGGTCAAGGCCCTCGAGGAGCACTACGGTGTCTCCGCTGCCGCTGCGGCGGTGCCGATGGCGGTCGGCGGTGCGGCGGGCGGCGACGCCGGCGGCGCAGCCGAGGAGAAGACCGAGTTCGACGTGCACCTGACCTCGATCGGCGACAAGAAGATCGGCGTCATCAAGGCGGTCCGCGAGGTCACCAGCCTCGGTCTCAAGGAGGCCAAGGATCTCGTCGAGTCGGCTCCCTGCGCCGTCAAGGAAGGCGTCTCCAAGGAAGAGGCCGAGGAGATCAAGGCCAAGTTCGAAGAGGCCGGCGCGCAGGCCGAGGTCAAGTAGCGTCTCGAGCGAGTTTCAGATCTGGTCCTGGTCGAGCACCCGGCAGCTGTCGGGGGGGCTTGGCCAGGATTCCAAGAATCGGATAGAGTACGGTTCGAGCTAGACTCGCTCGAGCCTAGAGGAGCCATCCTGGGATCTTTGCCCGGCGCTTGCAGACTGAAGTTCCGCACCGAGCGCGTGCTGCCTTCGTGCAGCTACGCGCTGCAGTGCGTTCTGCGCGCAAATGGCCTCCCCGCCTCGTCCACCCGGTCCATCCAGCGCCCCTGCCGCGCTGACACCACCCTCCCCCGCCAGGGCTTCACGCCCTGAAGCCATGGGCCCCG
The DNA here is from genome assembly GCA_965223385.1 of Candidatus Multivoraceae bacterium. Classification (GTDB taxonomy): domain Bacteria; phylum Acidobacteriota; class Thermoanaerobaculia; order Multivoradales; family Multivoraceae; genus JBCCLJ01. Next base: position 1,987,468 of record CBDCWR010000007.1, read on the forward strand.
TTTCTTCAGTTAGGGATCTAGATCATGAGCGTAGCTGACCACTCCAGCAACGGAAACCACCCGACCCGCGTCGACTTCTCGGAGATCCGCACCAGCCTGCCGATTCCGAATCTGATCGACGTCCAGCGGCGCTCCTACGAGCGCTTCCTGCAGATGAACCTGCTGCCGGAAGAGCGCACCAGCACCGGCCTGCAGTCGGTCTTCACGTCGATCTTCCCGTTCTCCGACTTCCGGGAGACGTGCTCGCTCGACTTCGTGAAGTACTCGATCGGCGACTGGCAGTGCAAGTGCGGCGAGCTCAAGGGTCTCGAGTACCTGCGCATGCCGTGCACCAACTGCGGTGCCACGATCATGACGGACCACCCGCTCGAGGAGACGGTGGCCTGCCCGAACTGCGGCTCGGAGGAGCGCAACCGGGTCACGAAGTGCGACACCTGCGGCGGTCCGGTCGAGCTCCAGCTCAAGTACACGATCTCCGAGTGCCAGGAGCGCGGCATGACCTTCGCCGTTCCGCTCAAGGTCACGTTCCGGCTCTTCGTGTACGACAAGGATCCGGAGACGGGGACGCGCATGATGCGCGACGCCAAGGAGGAAGAGGTCTACTTCGGCGAGATTCCGCTGATGACCGACAACGGCACCTTCGTGATCAACGGCACGGAGCGGGTCATCGTCAGTCAGCTGCACCGCAGCCCGGGCGTCTTCTTCACGAAGGAGGGCCCGCGCACCTTCCTCTCGAAGATCATTCCCTACCGCGGCTCCTGGGTGGAGTTCGAGTACGACCAGAAGGACATCCTCTCGGTCCGCATCGACCGGAAGCGCAAGTTCCACGGCACCATCTTCCTGCGGGCGCTTGGTCTCGAGACCGATGAAGAGATCCTGCGGAAGTTCTACGCCGCGGTGCCCGCATCGCTGACCGGCAAAGGCAAGGCGACCCTTTCGCTGCCCCCCGCCGTGCTCGAGCAGGAGCGCCTCAAGGACCGCCAGAACCGCGGCCGTCGCGACGCGTACACGATCTTCGGCGGCATCGCGCTCTCGAGCCAGATGATCGACGCGCTCGACAAGGACCAGTCGGTCGACGTCAGCATCGACGTTGGCGAGCTCGAGCGGGCTCATGTCATCGCCGATGTGGTCGATCTGGAGTCGGGCGAGGTCATCCTCGAAGCCAACGATCCGCTTCCGGAAGACATCGAGGAGCGTATGGCGGGTCGTCAGACGACCGACCTCGAGCTCTTCTTCCCGGACTGGGATCTCTGCGGAACGATCCTCACGACGACGCTCGCGAAGGACACGACGCAGGACACCAAGGATGCGCTGATCGAGATCTACCGGCGCATGCGCCCCGGCGACCCGCCGACGCTCGAAAGCGCGCGCTCCCTGTTCTACGGCATGTTCTTCGACGCGAAGCGCTACGACTTCTCGCCGGTCGGGCGCTTCAAGTTCAACATCAAGCTCGACACCGAAGTGCCGGTGGAGCAGAAGACGCTGTCTGCCGACGACTTCTTCCGGGTCATCGAGTACCTCCTGCAGCTGCACAAGGACGTGGGCCGGGTCGACGACATCGACAACCTCGGCAACCGCCGCGTGCGTGCGGTGGGTGAGCTGCTCGAGAACCAGTTCCGCGTCGGCCTCGTGCGCATGGAGCGCGCCATCAAGGAGAAGATGTCCGTGCACCAGGACATCGACTCGGCGATGCCGCACGACCTGATCAACTCCAAGCCGGTGATCGCGGCGATCAAGGAGTTCTTCGGCTCCTCGCAGCTGTCGCAGTTCATGGACCAGACGAACCCGCTGTCGGAGGTCACGCACAAGCGGCGCCTCTCGGCGCTCGGCCCGGGTGGTCTGTCGCGCGAGCGTGCCGGCTTCGAGGTGCGCGACGTGCACGCCTCGCACTACGGTCGCATCTGTCCCATCGAGACCCCGGAAGGGCCGAACATCGGCCTCATCTCGTCGCTCGCGACCTACGCGCGCATCAACGACTACGGCTTCATCGAGAGCCCGTACAAGAAGGTCGAGGAGGGCCGCGTGCTCGACCACTTCAAGGTCGTGCGCGTCGGCGACGGTCCGTACCAGTTGGGCGACATCGTCTCCAGCGACGAGCTCGAGAAGACCAACCGCTCGCTCAAGAAGTCTGGCAAGCGGCAGGTGCTCGGCGAGCCCCACGCCTTCTACCTGACGGCCTGGGAAGAGGAAAAGTACATCATCGCGCAGGCCAACGCGCGCGTGGATGAGAAGGGCAACCTGCAGAACGAGCGCCCGACGGCGCGTGCAGGCGGCGACTTCATCAGCATCGAGCGCGAGCGCATCGATCACATGGACATCAACCCCAAGCAGTTGGTGTCGGTCGCGGCCTCGCTCATCCCGTTCCTCGAGAACGACGATGCGAACCGCGCACTCATGGGCTCCAACATGCAGCGCCAGGCCGTGCCGCTCCTCAAGGCGGATGCGCCTGTCGTCGGCACCGGGCTCGAGGGCATCGTCGCGCGCGACTCCGGCGCCGTCGTTCTCTGCAAGCGCGCGGGGGTCGTCGACTCGGTCGACGCCGACCGCATCATCGTGCGCGTCGAGGGCGAAGGTGAGGGTGCTGGCGACCAGCGCGAGTTTGGCGCCGACATCTACCAGCTCACGAAGTTCCGTCGCTCCAACCAGAACACCTGCGTGCACCAGAAGCCCATCTGCCACGAGGGCCAGCGCGTGGAAAAGGGGGACGTGCTCGCCGACGGGCCGTCCACGGAGAACGGTGAGCTCGCTCTCGGCCGCAACGTCCTCGTGGCGTTCATGCCGTGGCGGGGCTACAACTTCGAGGACGCGATCCTCGTCTCCGAGAAGCTCGTCAAGGAGGACGCCTACACGTCCATCCACATCGACGAGTTCGAGATCGAGGCGCGCGACACGAAGCTCGGGCCCGAGGAGATCACGCGCGACATCCCGAACGTGTCGGAGGCAGCGCTCAAGGATCTCGACGAGAGCGGCATCATCCGCATCGGCGCCAGCGTCAAGTCGGGCGACATCCTCGTCGGCAAGGTCACGCCGAAGGGCGAGACGCAGCTCACGCCAGAGGAGAAGCTGCTCCGTGCGATCTTCGGTGAGAAGGCCGGCGACGTGCGCGACGCGAGCCTGAAGGCACCTCCGGGCATCGACGGCACAGTGGTCGACGTCAAGATCTTCTCCCGCAAGGGCGTGGAAAAGGACGCCCGCGCGCTCGAGATCGAGCAGGGTGAGATCGACCGTCTCGAGAAGAACATCCGCGACCAGACGCGGATCATGACCGAGGAGCGGAACAAGAAGATCTCGGAGCTTCTCGACGGCCAGAAGGCCACCGCGGTCATCAAGGACCGCAACGGCGAGAAGCTCGTCGGCTCCGGCGAGATCATTCGCCACGGCCATCTCGAGCAGCTCACGCGCGCAGAGATCCTCAAGCTGTCGATCAGCGACAAGAAGCTCCTTCGCGAGGTGGAGGCGATCTACAAGCGCACCGACTCGCACATCGAGGTGATGCATCGGGTGAACGAGGAGCGCATCGGCCTTCTCCAGAAGGGCGACGAGCTCGCTCCGGGCGTCATCAAGATGGTCAAGGTCTTCGTCGCGATGAAGCGCAAGCTGCAGGTCGGCGACAAGATGGCCGGCCGCCACGGCAACAAGGGCGTCATCTCCCGGGTGCTGCCCGAGGAGGACATGCCCTACCTGCCGGACGGCAGCCCGGTCGAGATCGTTCTCAACCCGCTCGGCGTGCCGAGTCGCATGAACGTCGGGCAGATCCTCGAGACCCACCTCGGTTGGGCCGGCAAGGTGCTCGGCGTGAACTTCGCGACCGCGGTCTTCGACGGCGCCGACGAGCAGGATCTCAAGGGTTACCTCGACGAGGCGAACCTGCCTTCGTCGGGCAAGACGACTCTCTTCGACGGCATGACCGGCGAGCCTTTCGAGCAGAACGTCACCGTGGGCTACATCTACATGCTGAAGCTCTCGCACCTGGTGGACGACAAGATCCACGCGCGCTCGATCGGCCCGTACTCGCTGATCACCCAGCAGCCGCTGGGTGGCAAGGCGCAATTTGGTGGTCAGCGCTTCGGTGAGATGGAGGTCTGGGCTCTGGAGGCCTACGGCGCCGCCTACACCCTGCAGGAGCTGCTCACCGTGAAGAGTGACGACGTCGAAGGCAGGAGTCGGGTCTACGAGGCACTCGTCAAAGGCGACGTGCCGGAGGATCCGGGCTTGCCGGAATCGTTCAACGTCCTCGTGCGCGAGCTGCAGAGTCTCTGCCTCGACGTCGAGCTGATCAAAGCCTGACGCACGCACCCCCTACGACCTACACACCGTCTTTCGAATCTCGCATCCATCGGTCGGCGGCGCGACATCGCGCCAGTAAGGAGGCACCCCTTGCAACCTCTTTCCACCTTCGAAAAGCCGCAAAGCATCAAAGACTTCAATGCGATCAAGATCTCTCTGGCGTCGCCGGAGAAGATCCGCTCCTGGAGTCACGGTGAGGTCACCAAGGCCGAGACCATCAACTACCGGACCTTCAAGCCGGAGCGTGACGGTCTCTTCTGCGCCAAGATCTTCGGTCCCATCACGGACTGGGAGTGCCTCTGCGGCAAATACAAGCGCATGAAGCACCGCGGTGTCGTGTGCGACAAGTGTGGCGTCGAAGTCACGCGGTCGCGCGTGCGTCGTGAGCGCATGGGCCACATCGAGCTGGCCAGCCCGGTCAGCCACGTCTGGTTCTTCAAGGGCCTGCCGAGTCGGATCGGCCACCTGCTCGATCTTTCGCTGCGCGACCTCGAGCGCATCCTCTACTTCGAGAGCTATGTCGTCATCGATCCCGGTGAGGCGGACCTCGAGGAGAAGGAGCTCGTCTCCGAGGAGCGGTTCCGTGAGCTGCGCGCCGAGTACGGCGTCGACGCCTTCGACGCGCGCATGGGCGCCGAGGCGATCAAGGAGCTGCTCGCGCGCATCGACATCGACGAGCTGGCGGAGGAGCTGCGCATCGTCATGCGCACCGACACCAGCCAGATTCGTCGGCTGAAGGCCGCCAAGCGTCTGAAGGTGGTCAACGCCTTCCGCCGCTCCGGTCACCGCCCCGACTGGATGATCCTCGACGTCATCCCGGTCATTCCGCCCGAGCTCCGGCCGCTGGTGCCGCTCGACGGCGGGCGCTTCGCCACGAGCGATCTCAACGATCTCTACCGCCGCGTCATCAACCGGAACAACCGTCTCAAGAAGCTGCTCGAGCTGCGCGCTCCCGAGGTCATCGTCCGCAACGAGAAGCGGATGCTGCAGGAGGCGGTCGACGCCCTCTTCGACAACGGTCGCCGCGGTCGCGTGCTCAAGGGCTCGAACAACCGCCCCCTCAAGTCGCTGTCCGACACCCTCAAGGGCAAGCAGGGTCGCTTCCGTCAGAACCTGCTCGGCAAGCGCGTCGACTACTCCGGCCGTTCGGTCATCGTGGTTGGCCCGAACCTCAAGCTCCATCAGTGTGGTCTGCCCACCAAGATGGCTCTCGAGCTGTTCAAGCCGTTCATCTACAGCTGGCTGGAGGAGCGCGAATACGTCGGCACGATCAAGGCGGCCAAGGAGATGGTCGACCGCGAGGAGGACGTGGTCTGGGATGCCCTCGAAGAGGTCATCCAGGATCACACCGTGCTCCTCAACCGTGCCCCCACGCTTCACCGACTCGGCATCCAGGCCTTCCAGCCGGTGCTGATCGAAGGCAAGGCGATCCAGATCCATCCGCTCGTCTGCTCGGCGTTCAACGCCGACTTCGACGGTGACCAGATGGCGGTCCACGTGCCGCTGTCGCCGAAGGCACAGATCGAGAGCCAGGTGCTCATGCTGAGCTCGCGCAACGTCCTCAGCCCGGCCCACGGCCGTCCGCTGGCGGTGCCGAGTCAGGATCTCGTTCTCGGGGGCTACTACCTGACCATGGCCAAGGACGGCTCGGCAGGTGAGGGGCGCACGTTCGCGAGCGCCGACGACGTGCTCCTGGCCCTGCACGAGGGTCTCGTCGAGACGCAGTCGAAGATCCGCCTGCGCCTGAGCGGCGAGTACATCAACCTCGACACGCAGTTCGACGACCAGGACATCGTGCACGCGGAGGTCGAGGATCTCTCGGCCAAGACGATCGAGACGACCGTCGGCCGCGTCATCTTCAACCAGGCGCTCCCGGAGGAGCTGCCGTTCGTGAACGGCCTGCTCAAGAAGCGGGGCCTGCAGGGCCTGGTCGGCTACTGCTTCATCAAGCACGGCAACGATCTGACGGTGAAGATGCTCGACGACATCAAGGAGATCACCTTCGCGTACGCCACGCGGGCCGGCATCTCCTTCGGCGTCGACGACATGGTCATCCCGGAGAACAAGCAGCAGATCCTCGAGAACGCGCAGGACGAGGTCGTCGAGATCGAGCGTCAGCGCTCGGCCGGTGTCATCACCGCCGGTGAGCGGCACAACAAGATCATCGACATCTGGCACCGCGTCACGGAGAAGGTCTCGGAGGAGATGTTCCGCGAGATCAAGGAGGTCGAGGTCGAGCGCAACGAGTTCAACCCGATCTCGCTCATGGCCGACTCGGGTGCCCGCGGCTCGCGCGAGCAGGTCCGCCAGCTCGCCGGCATGCGCGGTCTGATGTCCAAGCCTTCGGGTGAGGTCATCGAGACGGCCATCACGGCGAACTTCCGTGAAGGGCTCTCGGTACTCCAGTACTTCATCTCGACGCACGGCGCCCGCAAGGGTCTGGCCGACACCGCTCTCAAGACGGCCGACTCGGGCTACCTCACGCGTCGCCTCGTCGACGTGGCCCAGGACGTCATCGTCAACGAGATCGACTGCGGCACGATCAACGGCATCTACGTCACCGCGATCATGGAGGGTGGCGACATCCTCGAGCCGCTGCGCGACCGCATCGTCGGCCGCGTCAGCCAGGACGACATCTTCGATCCGATGACCGGCGATCAGCTGCTCGAGGTCGGGCAGGAGATCTCGGAAGAGGTCGCCAACTCGATCCAGGAGGCGGGGATCGAGCGGGTGCGGATTCGCTCCGTGCTCACCTGCGAGACCCGCCGCGGCGTGTGCGCCAAATGCTACGGCCGCAACCTCGCGACGGGTCGCACGATCGAGATCGGCGAGGCAGTTGGTGTCGTTGCTGCACAGTCGATCGGCGAGCCGGGCACGCAGCTCACCATGCGGACCTTCCACTTTGGTGGCACCGCGAGCCGCGTCTCCGAGCAGTCGAAGCACACCGCGACCAACCCGGGCTTCGTCAAGTTCTTGAACGTCAAGACGGTCGAGAGCAAAGAAGGTGAGCTGGTCGTCATCAACCGCAACGGCAAGCTGCTCATTCTCGACAAGGCGGGCCGCGAGCGCGAGCGTTATGCGCTCACCTACGGCTCGCACCTGCTGGTGCGCGAAGGCGGCGAGGTGAACCCCGGAACCGAGCTGGTCGAGTGGGACCCCTTCACCTCCGTGATCCTCAGCGAGATCGGCGGCAAGGTCGAGTACCAGGACATCGTCGAAGGCGAGAACGTCCGCGAGGAGACCGACAAGGTCACCGGTCTGTCGCAGCGCATCATCGTCGAAGCGTCGCAGAGCGAGAAGCGTGCCCCGGCAATGGTCGTCAACGGCCGCTCCGGCGAGCGGCGTTACCTCCTGCCGTCCGGCTCCCACCTCGTGGCGGGCGACGGCGAGACGGTGCACCCCGGTGACACGTTGGCCAAGATCCCGCGCGAGACCACGAAGACCAAGGACATCACCGGTGGTCTGCCGCGTGTCCAGGAGCTCTTCGAGGCCCGGACTCCGAGGGAGCCTGCGATCATCACCGAGATCGACGGTGTGGTCCGGCTGGGCGACATCGTCAAGGGTATGCGCAAGGTGCTCGTCGAGAACGAGTCGGGCGAGGCGCGCGAGTACCTCATTCCGCGGTACATCCACGTCAACGTGCAGGAGGGTGAGATCGTCCACGCTGGCGATCCGCTCATCGACGGTCCGATCAACCCGCACGACGTTCTCAAGGTGCTCGGTGAGAACGAGCTGCAGCGCTACCTCGTGGACAAGATCCAGGAGGTCTACCGCTCGCAGAGCGTTGCCATCAACGACAAGCACATCGAGGTGATCGTCCGCCAGATGATGCGCTCGGTGAAGATCGAGCAGGTCGGAGACACCGAGTTCCTGATCGACGAGCAGGTCGACCGGTGGCGCTTCCAGGAAGAGAACGACCGCGTCATCGCCGCGGGCGGCGAGCCGGCCGTTGGCCAGCCGCTGCTGCTCGGCATCACGAAGGCGTCGCTCTCCACCGAGAGCTGGTTCAGCGCAGCCAGCTTCCAGGAGACCACCCGCGTCCTCACCGAGGCTGCGATCAGCGGCAAGGTCGATCTCCTCCTCGGCCTCAAGGAGAACGTCATCGTCGGCCGCCTCATCCCAGCCGGTACGGGCATGCAGCACTACCACGACTTCCACATGGAAGAAGAGGTGCTGGAGACGGAGAGCGAGGCCGCCGAGGAGCTCTTCTTCGAGTTCGGCGACGACGACATCCGCACCCTGCCCACCGAGGCACTGGAGTCGTCCGACTAACCGGTCGATCCGAGCCTCCGCGGGCTTCCGAGCCGGCTCGCGGAGGTATCGCGCCTCCCGTCTCCCACGGCTCTCGCCTCGCACTCCGGGACCCGCGTCTGTGACCACTTCAGTGGTTGACCGGGTCCCGAACCGTTGTTAGAGTCAGCGGGTTTCGCGTGGAATTTCCCCGTTCGATCGGGATTCCGAGCCTAAGTCGTCGGATCGGGCTGGCCACACGTCAGGTCGCCTGATCGAGTTCAACCGCGCCCTTTACCAGCGCCTGTCTGGTCCCGGGGCCTTCCAACCTCCCCGGAACCTGCTGGGACTCTTGTTGCTGGTCGTGGTCGTCTTTGGCTCGGGTTTCCGGTTGGGGATGCGAAGAGAACACCCGCTTCACCACGCTCCTGCTCCTTGAAATGGTGCCCTGAAGAGCTTCGAACACGAGGAAGAGAAGAAATGCCGACGATTCGCCAGCTGGTCCGCAAAGGGCGCAAGAAGCAGGTCGCCAAGACCAAGAGCCCCGCGCTGCAGTCGTGTCCGCAGAAGCGGGGAGTCTGCGTGCGGGTGTACACGCAGACGCCGAAGAAGCCGAACTCCGCGCTCCGCAAGGTGGCGCGTGTCCGCCTGACCAATGGGATCGAGGTCACGACCTACATCCCGGGGATGGGCCACAACCTCCAGGAGCACTCCATCGTGCTCATCCGTGGCGGTCGTGTGAAGGACCTGCCGGGAGTTCGCTATCACGTCATTCGCGGCACCCTTGATGCCGTGGGTGTCGAAGATCGCCGGCGCGGCCGGTCCAAGTACGGAGCCAAGCGGCCCAAGGGATGAACCTGTCGGTGGCCCGCGTGGGCGCCGCCTCCACTACCAAGCCTTCAACCCCCTGCACGACATCAGGGTTGCAGCCTCAGCCTGGGCCTCCCCGGGAGATTTGAACGATGCCGAGACGTAGAGAAGTTCCCAAGCGCCAGATCCTGCCGGATCCCTTGTACGACTCCCAGTTGGTGAGCAAGTTCATCAACGTCGTCATGAAAGACGGCAAGAAGAGCACCGCCGAGCGCATCATGTACGACGCTCTGGAGATCATCAAAGAGCGCGGCGAGGAAGATCCCCTGGGTGTCTTCAAGCGCGCCATCGACAACGTCAAGCCCGCCGTCGAGGTCAAGTCGCGGCGCGTCGGTGGCTCCACGTACCAGGTGCCCATCGAGGTGCGTCCCGGGCGCAAGCTCGCCCTGTCGATGCGCTGGGTCATCCAGGCTGCCAAGTCCCGCAACGAGAAGACCATGAAGCAGCGCCTCGCGGGCGAGCTCATGGATGCCGCGGAGAACCGCGGCAACGCGATCAAGAAGAAGGAAGACACGCATCGGATGGCCGATGCGAACAAGGCGTTCTCCCACTACCGCTGGTAGTGCGCGCCGGGCCGTGTGCGGCCGCTTCCCGCGACGCGCAAGCGCGTCGCAACGAGACTGACTTTCCGAGACCCCGACTCATCCGATTTCAACGAGATCCGAGCCACATCCGGTGCCGTGCGTCGGCGCCCCTCTTCTGCAGCCCACAGCCGCTGCCCGCTCGGTCGCGATCCTTCCCAGAGACCTTTCATCATGGCCACCAAGAACGTTCCCCTCGAGAAGACGCGGAACATCGGCATCATGGCCCACATCGATGCCGGCAAGACGACCACGACGGAACGAATCCTCTTTTACACAGGCGTCAACTACAAGATCGGTGAGGTCCACGACGGCGCTGCCACCATGGACTGGATGGAGCAGGAGCAGGAGCGCGGCATCACCATCACGTCGGCTGCCACGACCTGCTTCTGGAACGACGTCCGCATCAACATCATCGACACGCCGGGTCACGTCGACTTCACGGCTGAGGTCGAGCGCTCGCTCCGTGTTCTCGACGGTGCGGTGGCCTGCTTCGACTCGGTGGCCGGCGTCGAGCCGCAGTCGGAGACCGTCTGGCGCCAGGCCGACAAGTACCGCGTTCCGCGCATGGCGTTCGTCAACAAGATGGACCGCGTCGGCGCGGACTTCGAGCGCACGGTCGAGATGATGAAGGACCGTCTCAGCGCCAATCCTCTCGTTCTGCAGCTGCCCTGGGGCGCAGAGGACCAGCTCGAAGGTGTCATCGACCTCGTCGAGATGCGCGGCATCCGCTACCGCGACGAGACGATGGGCGCCGAGTACGAGGTGACCGAGATTCCGGCGGAGTACCAAGGTAAAGCCGCGGAGTACCGCGAGAAGCTCATCGAGACGGTCGCAGAGACCGACGACGCACTGCTCGAGAAGTACCTCGGTGGAGAGGAGATCTCCGTCGAGGAGCTGAAGGCCGGGATCCGAGAAGCCACCTGTGCCAACCTCGTGCAGCCGGTCCTCTGCGGCAGTGCGTTCAAGAACAAGGGCGTGCAGCCCCTGCTCGACGCGGTCGTCGATTTCCTGCCGTCGCCGCTCGACGTTCCGACCCCGGAGGGCACGAACCCGGACAGCGGCGAGACCGATCAGCGCGAGCCGAAGCCCGACGCGCCGTTCTCGGCCCTCGTCTTCAAGATCATGACGGATCCGTTCGTGGGTCAGCTCGCCTTCCTGCGCGTCTACTCGGGTGTGCTGGATGCCGGCTCCTCCGTGCTCAACGCCACGTCCGGCAAGAAGGAGCGCGTCGGTCGTCTCCTGCAGATGCACGCCAACAAGCGGGACGAGATCAGCTCGGTGGGTGCTGGCGACATCGCCGCCGCCGTGGGCCTCAAGAACGTCACCACCGGCGACACCATCTGCGATCAGGGCAACCCGATCATTCTCGAGTCGATGACGTTCGCCGACCCGGTCATCAAGCTCTCCATCGAGCCCAAGACCAAGTCGGATCAGGAAAAGCTCGGCGTCGCACTCGCCAAGCTGATGAAGGAGGATCCGACCTTTCGCGTCAACACCGACGAGGACACGGGTCAGACCATCATCGCCGGCATGGGTGAGCTCCACCTCGACATCATCGTCGACCGCCTCGTGCGCGAGTTCAGCGTGCAGGCGAACGTCGGCCGCCCGCAGGTCGCCTACAAGGAGACGATCACGCGGGAGGCGGAAGGCGACGGGCGCTTCGTGCGTCAGTCGGGTGGTCGCGGTCAGTTTGGCCACGCCAAGATCCGCGTGCGCCCGAACACGGAAGGCGAAGACTTCGTCTTCAACAACCAGATCGTCGGCGGTGTCATCCCCCGCGAGTTCATCAAGCCGACGGAGCAGGGCATCTTCGAGGCGCTCGAGTCGGGGCCGCTTGCCGGCTTCCCGGTCACCGGGATCGAAGTCGATCTGTACGACGGCAGCTTCCACGACGTCGACTCCTCCGAGGTTGCGTTCAAGATCGCCGGCTCCATGGCGTGGCAGGACGCCGCCAAGAAGGCGAACCTCGTGCTCCTCGAGCCCATCATGGCGGTCGAGGTCGTGACGCCGGAGGACTACATGGGCGACGTCATGGGCGACCTGAACAGCCGCCGCGGCAAGGTGCAGTCCATGGAGGCCCGGGGCAACGCGCAGGTCATCACGGCCAAGGTGCCGCTGGCCGAGATGTTCGGCTACGCCACCGAGATGCGCTCGCTCACGCAGGGCCGCGCCAACTACACGATGCAGTTCGACAGCTACGACCAGGCGCCGAAGAACGTCAGCGACGAGATCGTCAAGAAGTCCGAGACCTGACGCGCCGAATCGAGACCACAGCTTCAACAGATTCAGAGACTGACGGGCCACGAGGCCCATCGAGCCAGAAGGAAAGAGACACATGGCGAAAGAAAAGTTCGAGCGGACAAAGCCCCACGTGAACGTCGGGACGATCGGTCACGTCGATCACGGGAAGACGACGTTGACGGCCGCGATCACGAACATCCTGGCCGCGAAGGGCGGCGCGGATTTCGTACCGTTCGACCAGATCGACAAGGCTCCTGAGGAGCGCGAGCGCGGCATCACGATCGCGACGGCTCACGTGGAGTACGAGTCGGACGCGCGCCACTACGCGCACGTCGACTGCCCGGGCCACGCCGACTACGTGAAGAACATGATCACGGGCGCCGCGCAGATGGACGGTGCGATCCTGGTGGTCTCGGCTGCCGACGGTCCGATGCCGCAGACGCGGGAGCACATCCTTCTGGCGCGTCAGGTGGGCGTTCCGTACATCGTCGTGTTCATGAACAAGTGCGACATGGTGGACGACGAGGAGCTCCTCGACCTGGTGGAGCTGGAGCTTCGCGAGCTTCTTTCGACGTACGACTTCCCGGGCGACGACATTCCGATCATCCGCGGCTCTGCGCTTCAGGCTCTGGAGTCGGGTGACCCGGAGTCGGAGTGGGGCAAGAAGATCGTGGAGCTGATCGACAACGTCGACGAGTACGTTCCGACGCCTGAGCGCGCGGTGGATCAGGATTTCCTGATGCCGATCGAGGACATCTTCACGATCTCGGGTCGCGGCACGGTGGTGACGGGTCGTGTGGAGCGCGGCAAGGTGAACGTGGGCGACACGATCGAGATCGTGGGGATCCGCGAGACGTCGAACACGGTCGTGACGGGTGTGGAGATGTTCCGCAAGCTTCTCGATTCGGGTGAGGCGGGCGACAACATCGGCGTTCTGCTTCGTGGCACGAAGAAGGATGAGGTGGAGCGCGGTCAGTGTCTGGCGAAGCCGGGGTCGATCACTCCTCACACGAAGTTCAAGGGCGAGGTGTACGTGCTGACGAAGGAGGAGGGTGGTCGTCACACTCCGTTCTTCAAGGGTTACCGTCCTCAGTTCTACTTCCGTACGACGGACGTGACGGGTGTGGCGCAGCTTCCGGAGGGCACCGAGATGGTGATGCCGGGAGACAACGTGGCCCTCGAGGTGGAGCTGATCGCTCCGATCGCGATGGAGAAGGGTGTCCGCTTCGCCATTCGTGAGGGTGGCCGCACCGTCGGTGCAGGCACCGTCACCGAGATCATCGAGTAAGGGCGTTCAGAACGCGTGCGATCCGCAGATCGGCAGAGGTAGACAGTCATGAACATGATCAACGAAAAGATCCGCATCCGGTTGAGGGCGTTCGATCACCGGATCCTCGACACGTCGACGCACGAGATCGTCGACACCGCGCGCCGCACCGGTGCGCGTGTCGTCGGCCCGATCCCGCTGCCGACCCACATTTCGAAGTACACGGTGAACCGCTCGCCGCACGTCGACAAGAAGTCCCGTGAGCAGTTCGAGATCCGGACGCACAAGCGTCTGCTCGACATCTTCGAGCCCACCAGTCAGACGGTCGACGCCCTGATGAAGCTCGAGCTTCCGGCGGGCGTCGACGTCGAGATCAAGGCCTTCGGCCAGTAGGCGCCAAACGGGAGTACGACCATGGAAGGCATTCTCGGCAAGAAACTGGGCATGACGCAGCTCTTCGACGACTCCGGCGCCGCCGTGCCGGTGACGATCATCGAAGCCGGCCCGTGCGTCGTGGTGCAGCGGAAGACCACCGAGACCGACGGCTACGAGGCCGCACAGGTCGGCATCGTCGGCGACGCGCCCAATCGCTCGAACCAGGCCCAGCAGGGTCACCACAAGGCGTCCGGCTCCAAGCCGCTGCGGCGCCTCGTGGAGTTCGGCTGCGAAGAGGGTGAGGAGCTCAGCGCTGGCGACGAGATCAACGTCAGCATTTTCGCGGGCGAGAGCCACGTCGACGTGGTGGGTACCGGCAAAGGCAAGGGTTTCCAGGGCGTCATGAAGCGGCACGGCTTCGGCGGTGGCCGCGCGTCCCACGGCTCCATGTTCCACCGGGCGCCCGGCTCGGTCGGTCAGTCGGCCTACCCGTCGCGCGTGTTCCCCAACATGCGCTTCCCCGGCCACATGGGCGACCATCGCGTCACCAAGCGTGGCCTGCGGGTGGTCAAGATCGACGGCGAGAACAACCTGATGTTCATCAAAGGTGCGGTCCCCGGGGCCCGCAACAGCTACGTCGAGATTCGCCGGTCGTACAAGAGCACGTACACCGAGCCGCCTGCGGCAGAGCCGGCGGGCGACAGCGACGAGGCGGCGGAGTAAACCATGAAGCTAGAGCTCAAGAACCTCGACAACCAGACGGTCCGGGACATCGATCTCCCGGAGCAGGTGTTCGACTATCCGTACAAGGAGCACCTGATCCACCTGGCCGTCGTCGCCATTCGTGCAGCGGCGCGTGCCGGAACACACAACACCAAGCGCCGTGGCGAGGTGCAGGGCTCCGGCAAGAAGCTCGTGCGCCAGAAGGGCACCGGCCGCGCGCGCATGGGCAGCATTCGTTCGCCGCTCTGGCGCAAGGGCGGCGTCGTGCACGGGCCCAAGCCCCGCAGCTACGAGAAGGGCCTGACGCCCCGCGAGAAGCGCAACGCGCTCAAGTCGGCCCTGTCGCGCAAGCTCGCCGAGGAGCAGATCGTGGTGCTCGAGAGCCTCGAGCTCGCGACCCACAAGACCAAAGATCTCGATCAGAGGCTCCAGGGGCTCGGCATCGCCGGCAAGGCGCTGCTCGTGGACGACTTCAACAACGACAACCTGGCGCTCGCCGTGCGCAACAACCCGCGTCTCAAGGCGGTGGATGCGATGGGCGTCAACGTGTACGACGTGGTCGCACAGGAGCACGTCATCCTGAGCGAGAACGCACTCGGCCGGCTGGTCGAGGTGCTGAGCAAGTAGCGACGGCGCTTCGAAAGAGAGCTTTGCAATGAGAACTCAAGACGTCATCCGGCGACCGCTCATCACCGAGAAGTCGACCCTGCTGCGCGACGACCGCAACATCGTCGCCTTTGCGGTCGACGTGCGGGCCAACAAGGTCCAGATCCGTCAGGCGGTCGAGGCGCAGTTCAAGGTGAAGGTGGCGGAGGTGCGCACTGCGCGTGTCCGTGGCAAGCAGCGACGGCAGGGTCAGTTCGTGGGCTATCGCCCGAACTGGAAGAAGGCCTACGTGCGCCTCGCAGAAGGTCAGATCGACTTCTTCGACGGAGTCTGAGGCTCCGCAGCCTCGCAGTAGAAAAGGGAATCTGAGATGGCAGTCAAACGACGCAAGCCGACCAATCCAGCGAGTCGCTTCCAGGAGTACGCGACCTTCGACGAGATCACGGCGAGCTCTCCGCACAAGGCGTTGACGAGCGGCAAGAAGCGCATCGGTGGCCGCACCGGCGGCGGTCAGACCGCGGTCCGTTTCCGCGGCGGTGGCCACAAGAAGCGCTACCGCAAGATCGACTACCGCCGCGAGAAGCACGGCGTGCCGGCAAAGGTCGCCACCGTCGAGTACGACCCGAACCGCTCGGCCCGTATTGCGCTCCTGCACTACCGCGACGGCGAGAAGCGCTACATCCTCTGGCCGCACGGCCTCAAGGTCGGCGACACGGTGGTCTCGGGCAAGGACATCGAGATCAACATCGGCAACTCGCTGCCCCTGCGGAGCATCCCGCTCGGTACCGTGATGCACAACCTCGAGCTCAAGCTCGGAAAGGGTGGCCAGCTGGTGCGCAGCGCCGGCGCCAGCTGCCAGCTGATGGCCAAGGAGGGTGACTACGCCCAGGTCCGACTGCCCTCCGGCGAGGTTCGCCGCGTGCACCTCGACTGCCACGCCACCATCGGCCAGGTCGGCAACCTCGATCACTCGAACATCTCGCTGGGCAAGGCCGGCCGCAAGCGCTGGCTCGGCCGGCGGCCGCACAACCGCGGCGTGACCATGAACCCTGTCGATCACCCCATGGGTGGTGGTGAGGGCCGCTCGAGCGGCGGTCGCCATCCCACGACCCCCTGGGGCAAGCCGACCAAGGGATACAAGACCCGGCGCAACAAGCGCACCGACAACATGATCGTTCGCGGCCGCAAGCGGAGGAAGTAGACGATGCCTCGCTCACTCAAGAAGGGTTTCTTCATCGACCACCACCTGCAGAAGAAGGTGGAGGCGCAGAGTGCGTCCGGCGACCATCGGGTCATCAAGACCTGGTCCCGTCGCTCCACGGTCATCCCGGAGATGGTCGGTCAGACGATCGCCGTGCACAACGGGCAGAAGTTCATTCCGGTGTACGTCAGCGAGAACATGGTGGGCCACAAGCTCGGCGAGTTCTCGCAGACGCGCACGTTCCGCGGGCACATCGGCAAGAAGGAGAAGGCCGGCGGCCGCCGCTAGGCCCTGCCCTGCCTGACCGAGGAGAGAGCTCATGGAAGTCATCGCACGATTGAAGCACCTGCAGGCGTCGCCGCAGAAAGTGCGCCTGGTCGCGGACCTGATCCGCGGCAAGGGTGTCCAGGACGCGGTCAACACGCTCGCGTCGACGAACAAGTACGCAGCGCGTCCGATGGAGAAGCTGCTCAAGTCGGCGATCGCCAACGCCGAGAACCTCGACGAGATGGTCGACGTGGACGAGCTCTTCGTGAAGGAGATCTTCGTGGACGGCGGCCCCACGCTGAAGCGTCTGCGTCCGGCGCCGCAGGGCCGGGCCTACCGGATCCTCAAGCGGCAGAGCCACATCACCATCAAGCTGGACCGGCGTTCGGAAGACGCGGAAGCGGAAGGCGAGGAGTAGGGCGAGTCGCCCCAAGGAGTACACGATGGGTCAGAAAACACATCCCTACGGCTTTCGCCTGGTCTACAACAAGAACTGGCACTCGCGCTGGTACGCCGACAAGGACTACGCCAAGGTCCTGTCGTCGGACATCGATCTGCGCACGCACCTCAAGAAGCGTCTGTCGCACGCTGGAGTGAGCCAGGTCGACATCGAGCGCGCGGCTGACCGGCTTCGCGTCACGATCTATACCTCGCGCCCGGGCATCATCATCGGCCGCAAGGGTGCCGAGGTCGACAAGCTGCGCGACGACCTGACCCGGAAGATGGGGCAGGACGTGCACATCAACATCCAGGAGATCCAGCGCCCCGAGCTCGACGCGCAGCTCGTCGCGGAGTCGATCGCCGGTCAGCTCCTGCGTCGCGTGGCCTTCCGCCGTGCGATGAAGAAGTCGATGGAGTCGGCGTTTCGCTTCGGTGCGAAGGGCGTGAAGATCATGGTGTCCGGCCGCCTCGGCGGTTCGGAGATCGCCCGCACCGAGTGGTATCAGGAGGGGCGCCTGCCGCTGCACACCCTGAAGGCCGAGATCGACTACGGCTTCGCGGAGTCGCACACGAACTACGGCGTCATCGGCGTCAAGGCCTGGATCTACAAGGGTGACGTCTCGCGCGAGCGCGGCCACCGCATCGCGTGAGCTGAGTTGGAGAACGAACCATGTTGATGCCGAAGAAGGTCAAGTACCGCAAGAGCCATCGCGGTCGTCGTGCGGGCAAGGCGAAGGGTGGCAATACGCTCGCCTTCGGCGACTACGGTCTGCAGGCGCTCGACGCGGGGTGGGTCACCTCCCGCCAGATCGAGGCCGCCCGTATCGCGATCACCCGCCACATCAAGAGGTCCGGCAAGGTCTGGATCCGCATCTTCCCCGACAAGCCGGTCAGCAAGAAGCCGCTCGAGACTCGAATGGGGAAGGGTAAAGGCAATCCCGAGTTCTGGGTCGCTGTCGTCAAGCCGGCCCGCGTCCTGTACGAACTGGAGGGCGTCGAGCCGGAGCTCGCCAAGGAGGCGATGCGCCTCGCGGGCCACAAGCTCGGCATACGCACCCGCTTCATCGCCCGTCCGGGCCACGAGAGTTGAGGTGAATCATGAAGGCATCTGAACTCAGAGAGCTCACCGATCAGGAGCTCAAGGACAAAGAGACCACTCTCTCCGAGCAGCTGTTCGCGCTGCGCCTGCAGAAGGTGACCGGGCAGCTCGAGCGTTTCGGCGAGGTCAAGAAGACGAAGAAGCACCTCGCTCGCGTGCTCACCGTGCTGCGTGAGCGCCAGTCGGCCTGAACCTGGATACGAATCGAGAGACTGAACCATGGAAGAACAGACACAAGCTCCCGCCCGGCAGGTCAAGGTCGGCAAGGTGACGAGCGCCAAGATGGACAAGACCGTGACCGTCCAGGTGGAGAAGCCGGTCATGCATCGCCTGTACAAGCGGAGCCTCAAGCGGTCGTCGACCTTCATGGCGCACGACGAGCTGGGCTGCCGCGAGGGTGACGTGGTGGAGCTCGTCTCCAGCCGCCCCCTGTCCAAGCGGAAGCGCTGGCGCGTCCGCGAGATCGTCAAGCGCGCCGAGGGCTGACCCTGCGGGACCAAGTCTCGACGCGGAGCGTCGAGAGAGACTCTGAGTACAAGGATCCGAAGCAATGATTCAGATGGGAACCATCCTCGAGGTGGCCGACAACTCGGGAGCCAAGCGCATCTCGTGCATTCAGTTGCGCGGCGGCTCCACGGGCCGCTACGGCACCCTGGGGGACATCATCACGGCCGCGGTCAAGGAAGCTTCGCCCGACGGCACCGTCAAGAAGGGCGATGTCGTCCGTGCGGTCATCGTCCGCACCCGCAAGGAGCGTCGCCGCCGCGACGGCAGCTACATCCGTTTCGACAACAACGCCGCGGTGCTGATCAACGAGGCGCAGGAGCCGGTGGGCACCCGCGTCTTCGGTCCGGTCGCCCGTGAGCTGCGCGAGAAGCGCTTCATGCGCATCGTCTCGCTCGCACCCGAGGTCATCTGACCGCCCCGAACGGAGAAGTCCACTCATGCCAAAGCTGAAGATCAAGAAGAACGATCAGGTCCTCGTGACCGCCGGAAAGGACAAGGGTGCGCGTGGTCGCGTCCTGCGTGTTCTGCCCGCCGAGGGCAAGGTGGTCGTCGAAGGCGTCAACCTGATCAAGCGCCACACGCGCGCGAACCCCAACCAGCAGAGCCAGGGCGGCATCGTCGAGCGCGAAGCCCCTCTGCAGGTGTCGAACGTCAAGCTGATCTGCCCCGAGACCGGCAACCCCACCCGCGTCGGCCGCACCCGGCTGGCGGATGGAAGTGGTGCCCGGGTCAGCAAGCAGAGCGGAAACACCATCTGAGCCACCCCCCAGATTTCACCGAAGCGAAGTTGACCGCGGCAGTTCCGCGGGTCGGAGCAAGAGATGAGCGATAGCGCATACCAACCCAGGCTCAAGACGCAGTATCACGAGGAAGTGATCCCTGCCCTCCAGAAGGAGTTCTCGCTCGAGAACCCGATGGCCGTGCCGCGTCTGGAGAAAGTCGTCCTGAACATGGGCCTCGGCGAAGCGAGCCGGAACATCAAGATCCTCGAGAACGCGCTGGTCGAGCTGGCCGCGATCTCCGGTCAGCAGCCCGTGACCACCCGTGCGAAGAAGTCGATTGCTGCGTTCAAGCTGCGCGACGGCATGCCCATCGGCTGCCGCGTGACGCTGCGCCGCGACAACATGTGGCACTTCCTCGACCGCCTGATCTCCGTGGCTCTGCCCCGGGTGCGCGACTTCCGCGGCATCCCCCGCAAGAGCTTCGACGGGCGCGGCAGCTACACGCTGGGCGTTCGCGACCACCTGATCTTCCCCGAAGTCGACTACACCAAGACCGACGGTTCCAAGGGCATGAACGTGACCGTGGTCACCAGTGCGCCGAACGACGAGCAGGCGCGTTTCCTGCTCCAGCAGCTCGGCATGCCGTTCCGCAACTGATCTGCCATCTGAGAGGTTTTGACATGACCATGACCGATCCCATTGCGGACCTGCTGACCCGGATCCGCAACGCCCTGATCTCGAAGCACGATCGCCTCGACGTGCCTGCGTCCAAGCAGAAGGTCGCCCTGTGCAAGGTGCTGGAGGAGCAGGGGTACATCCGTGGCTTCCGGCTCGAGGACGATCCCCCGGGCAAGAACATCGAGATCATCCTGCGGTACGACCACCAGGGCACGCCCGCGATCACGAAGATCGAGCGCGTCAGCAAGCCCGGCCGCCGGGTCTACACGGGCGTCGACGACATCCGTCCGGTGCTCAACGGCATCGGTGTCGCCATTCTCTCCACTCCTCAGGGTCTCCTGACCGACCAGCAGGCGCGTCAGCGCCGCGTCGGCGGTGAGGTGCTCTGCACCATCTACTAGGCGCGTCGCTGAGGAAGCGCGAAGGAGAACCACATGTCTCGCGTAGGCAAAGAGCCCATTACCATCCCGTCGGGAGCCAAGATCGAGCTCAAGGACGGCGTGTTCCACATCGAGGGCCCGAAGGGCAAGCTGCAGCAGGCAGCCATCGACGGCATCGATGTCGAAGTCGAAGACGGGACGGTCCAGGTGAAGCGCAACGGCGACAGCGGCCCTGAGAGGGCGAAGCACGGTCTCGTGCGCGCCCTGCTCAACAACGCGGTCATCGGCGTCACGGAAGGCTTCAAGAAGGAGCTGGACATCGTCGGCGTCGGCTATCGCGGCGAAGTCAAAGGCCGCGAGTGTCACCTCGCGCTGGGCTTCTCCCACCCGGTGGTGTACGCGGTGCCGGAAGGCGTCGACGTCGACATCGACAAGAACAACCACATCACGGTCACCGGTCCCGACAAGCAGCGCGTCGGGCAGGTGGCGGCGGAGCTGCGCAACCTGCGCAAGCCCGACGCCTACAAGGGCAAAGGCATCCGCTACTCCGACGAGCAGATCCGTCTGAAGGTCGGCAAGGCCGCGGTCGGCAGCGGCGCCTAGGAGCGAACCAAGCGATGAGCAATCTCAGTCGAAAGAGAACGATGGAGAAGGCGGGCCGCAAGCAGCGCGCCCGCTACCGCATCCGCAAGAAGGTCGTCGGCTCGGCCGAGCGGCCGCGCTTGGCCGTGCACAAGAGCCTGCGCTTCGTGTACGCGCAGGTCATCGACGATGCGACCGGCACGACGCTCGTGCAGGCCAACTCCCGCGAGTCGGACATCGCCGGTGCCGCCGAGGGATCGGCGGCCGGCGTGTCGGCGGCCCGCGAAGTCGGCAAGGCTGTCGCCGCGAGGGCTCAGGAGAAGGGCATCAAGCAGGTGGTCTTCGACCGCGGCGGCTCGATCTACCACGGCAAGGTGCAGGCCGTGGCCGAAGGCGCGCGCGAGGCCGGTCTGGAACTTTAGAGCGAAGACGGAGAGCAACATGGCAAGGCGAGACGTACAGCTGGACCGCGACTTCTTCGAGCAGGTCGTGCACATCAACCGCGTGACGAAGGTCGTCAAGGGCGGCAAGAACTTCTCCTTCTCGGCCCTCGTGGTCATCGGCGACGGCAACGGTCGCGTCGGCTACGGGTCCGGCAAGGCGAAGGAGGTGCCCATGGCGATCCGCAAGGGCATCGAGGAGGCGAAGAAGAACCTCATTCGCGTGCCGATGGTTGGAACCACCATCCCGCACGAGGTGCTCGGCGTGTTCAGCGCAGGGCGCGTGCTGCTCAAGCCCGCCTCCGAGGGTACCGGCGTCATCGCCGGCGGCCCGGTGCGTGCCGTCATCGAAAGTGCCGGCATCGCCGACATCCTCACGAAGTCGCTCGGCACGACGAACCCGCAGAACGTCGTCAAGGCCACCTTCGAGGCGCTCGGTCAGCTGCGCAACATCGCGTCGGTGCGCGAGCTCCGCGGCCTGCCGCCGCTCGAGGTCGATCAGGCCGAGGGAGCATGACATGGCAGACACCATCAAGATCCGGCAGGTGAGGAGCGGCATCGGCCGCCCGAAGCCGCAGCGCCTGGTGCTTCAGAGCCTGGGGCTGCGCCGCATCCGTCACGTGGTGGAGCGTGAGGACACGCCCGCCGTGCGCGGCATGGTCAAGAAGATCCCGCATCTAGTCGAGATCGTCGGAGACGAGAGCTGAAACACCACCTCGGCATGGCCCCGTAGGCCTGAGCTGAAGGACCGCATTCGAAAACCCCATCCGAGTTCCAAAGAGCGATCAAGCCATGAAACTGCATGAACTGAGTCCAGCACCCGGAAGCCGCCGGCGTCGCAAGAGAATTGGCCGTGGGCCGGGCTCCGGAAACGGGAAGACCGCCGGTCGCGGCCACAAGGGTCAGCGGTCGCGTGCGGGCTTCAGCCAGCGGGCCGGGTTCGAGGGTGGCCAGATGCCCCTCGTGCGTCGGGTCCCGAAGCGGGGCTTCACGAACATCTTCCGCACCGAGTACTCGGTGATCAACGTTTCCCAGCTGGAGGCTTTCGAAGGCGCCGTGGGCCCGGCGGAGCTCCTGGCGCGCGGCCTCGTGCGCAAGGGGCGGCCCGTCAAGATCCTCGGCAACGGTGAGCTCACCAAGGCACTCAACGTGCAGGCCAACAAGTTCTCTGCCACCGCCAAGAAGAAGATCGAGGACGCCGGCGGATCCTGCGAGGAGCTCGGGAAGTGATCGTCGACAGCTTCCGCAACATCTTCGCGATCGAGGACCTGCGCAAGCGACTCCTCTTCATGTTCGGCCTGCTGGCCGTCTACCGCATCGGGTGCATCATTCCGACACCCGGCGTCGACCCGGCCGCGTTGGCCGAGTTCATGGAGTCGATGAAGGGCACGATCCTCGGGTTCGTGAACACGTTCACGGGCGGCAGCTTCGAGCGTGTCGCGGTGTTTGCGCTGGGCATCATGCCCTACATCACCGCGTCCATCATCCTGCAGCTGCTGACTGTGGTGTGGCCCTACCTCGAGAAGCTCTCGAAAGAGGGTGAGCTCGGCCGCAAGAAGATCACGCAGTACACGCGGTACGGCACCGTCGTCATCTCGCTGATCCAGTCGACCATCATCGCTCTGGGCGTCGAGAACATGACCACCCCGGGTGGCGCACCGCTGGTGCCCGAGCCCGGTTGGGGTTTCCGCCTCATGACGGTCCTCTCGCTGACCACCGGCTGCGCCGTCGTGATGTGGCTCGGCGAGCAGATCAGCGAGCGTGGTATCGGCAATGGCATCTCGCTGATCATCTTCGCGGGCATCGTCGTTGGTCTGCCCGGGGCGCTCATCAACACCTACGGCCAGGTGCAGCGTGGCCAAATGGGCCTGCTCACGATCATCCTGCTGGCGGTCTTCATGATCGCCGTCGTCGCGGCGATCGTCTACATGGAGCGTGCGCAGCGCCGCATCCCGGTGCAGTACGCGAAGCGTGTCGTGGGCCGTCGTCAGGTTGGCGGTCAGCAGACCTACCTCCCGCTCAAGGTGAACACCGGCGGCGTCATTCCGGTCATCTTCGCGAGCTCCATCGTCACGGTCCCCGCGACCCTGGCCGGGCTGGTCGATCACCCGTGGATGCAGACGATCTCCGACACCATCTCCTGGGGGCAGCCGATCTACTACCTGCTGTACGTCGGCGCGATCATCTTCTTCTGCTTCTTCTACGTGTCGATCATCTTCAACCCGGCAGACCTCGCCGAGAACATGCGCAAGTACGGCGGCTTCATCCCCGGCATCCGGTCCGGCCGCCGCACCGCGGAGTACATCGACCGCATCCTCACGCGCCTCACGCTCGTGGGTGCGCTGTACCTCGCTGCGGTGTCGGTGCTGCCCGAGTTCCTCATGACCGGGTTCAAGGTCTCGGGCATCCCGTTCATCGGCTCCACTCTCGACAACTTCACGCCGACCTTCATCACCGAGGGTCTCGGCGTGCAGTTCTACTTTGGTGGAACGTCGCTGCTCATCGTCGTCGGCGTGGCCATGGATCTGCTGCAGCAGATCGAGAGCCAGCTCGTGATGCGCAACTACGACGGCTTCATGAAGAAAGGACGGATCCGTGGCCGCCGCCGCTAAAGGCTCGCACATCATCCTCCTCGGCCCTCCGGGAAGCGGCAAGGGCACCCAGTCGGAGTTCCTCGTGGAGGCCCTCGGGGTTCCGCAGATCTCCACGGGTGACATGCTGCGCGCAGCCGTTGCCGCGGGCTCGGAGCTCGGCAAGAAGGTCGAGTCCATCATGAACTCCGGCGCCCTGGTCAGCGACGAGCTGATCGCAGAGGTGGTCAAGGACCGCCTCGCGCAGGACGACGCCCAGCGGGGTTTCCTGCTCGACGGCTATCCGCGGACCGAGCCGCAGGCCGCCGTGCTGCAGACCATTCTCGAAGAGAGCGGCATCGACCTCGATCACGTGATCCTGATCGACGTGCCCGAGGAAGAGCTCATTGCGCGTGCCGTGGCACGCGGCCGTGAGGACGACAAGGAAGAGGTGGTGCGCGAGCGCCAGCGGGTGTACCGCGAGAAGACCGCACCTCTCATCGACTACTACCGCGCCCAGGGGCTTCTCCGTGAGGTGGACGGCAACCGTTCCATCGAAGACGTGACGCAGTCGCTGCGTGAGGTTCTCGGGGTCTGACGGCTCCCGGACGTCCATGGTCGTGTTGAAGACAGCCGGAGAGATCGAGCTCCTCGATCAGGCCAACGCCATTGTGCACAGGGTCCTGGATGAGCTCGAGAGCCGCATCGTGCCGGGGGTGACCACCCGCGAGCTCGATGCCTTCGCGGAGAACCTCATCCGTGAGGCCGGCGGTGTGCCCGCGTTTCTCGACTACCGGGGGTTCCCGGCGACGCTCTGTACGTCGCTCAACGACGTGATCGTGCACGGCATCCCAAACAGTGAGCCCCTTCAGGAAGGCGACATCCTCGGGGTGGACTGCGGAGTGGCTTTCAAGGGATACTATGGGGATTCGGCTCGGACGTTCCGGGTCGGCAACATCAGCGACGAGGCTCAAAAGCTCCTCGATGTGACGCGCGAGGCCCTGCATCTCGCCGTGGCGGAAGCCCGGCCGGGCGGTCGCCTGTCTGACATTGGGCATGCGGTGCAGAGTCACGTCGAAGCGCACGGGTTCGAGGTCGTGCGAGAGTTTGTCGGCCATGGGATTGGGACCTCGCTGCACGAGGCGCCCAACGTGCCGAACTTTGGTCACCCTGGACGAGGATTGAAACTGAAGACTGGAATGGTCCTGGCCATCGAGCCGATGGTCAATGTCGGCACGCGGAAGGTGTCGGTGGATGCCGACGGCTGGACAGCCCGCACGCAGGACGGGTCCCTGTCGGCTCACTTCGAATACTCCGTCGCCATCACGGACTCCGGTCCCCAGGTGCTGGGCACGGCCGCAGCGGTCTGATTGCCCGCCCCAAGAAACGAGGTTTTTGTGTCGAAGAAAGAAGAAGCCATCGAGGTCGAAGCGTCCGTGGTCGAGACGCTGCCGAACGCGATGTTCAAGGTCGAGCTGGAGAACGGGCATCAGGCGCTGGCGCACATCTCCGGAAAGATGCGCAAGCACTTCATCCGGATCCTGCCCGGCGACAAGGTGATCGTGGAGCTGTCGCCCTACGATCCCTCCCGCGGCCGCATCGTCTACCGTCTCCGCAGCTAGAGAGGTCTCTCATGAAGGTCAGAGCTTCCGTCAAGAAAATGTGCTCCAAGTGCAAGGTGGTGCGTCGCCGCGGCGTGATCCGCGTGATCTGCGAGAACCCCAAGCACAAGCAGAGGCAGGGATAAGTCATGGCACGAATTGCAGGCGTCGATCTGCCCCAGAACAAGCAGATCGAGATCGGACTCACGTACATCTACGGCATCGGCCGGTCTCGTTCCCAGAAGCTGCTCTCCACGGCCGAAGTGGAGCCCACCATCAAGGTGAAGGACCTCACCGAAGAGGAGGCCCAGCGCCTTCGCAAGGTGATCCAGGACGAGGGCATGGTCGAGGGTGATCTGCGCAAGGATGAGACCCAGAACATCAAGCGCCTCATGGAGATCGGCTCCTACCGCGGCGTGCGCCATCGCAAGGGCCTGCCGGTCCGTGGCCAGCGCACCTCCACGAACGCGCGCACCCGCAAGGGTCCCCGTCGCGCGACCATCGCGGGCAAGAAGAAAGTCAAGAAATAGGAAGACCCAGTCATGGCCAAAGGCAAAGAGAAGCGCTCCTCGAAGAAGCGCGAGAAGCGCACGGTTTCTCACGGGGTGGCGCACGTGCACGCCTCCTTCAACAACACGATGGTGTCGATCTCCGATCCGGAGGGGAACGTCCTCACGTGGTCCTCGGCGGGGCGCTCGGGCTTCAAGGGCTCCCGCAAGGGCACTCCCTTCGCGGCACAGGTCGCGGCCCAGAACGCGGGTCACCAGGCGCGCGACTTCGGTGTACGCACCGTCGACGTGCAGGTGAAGGGCCCCGGCGGCGGCCGTGAGTCTGCGGTGCGCGCCCTCCAGTCGACCGGAATCTCGATCAAGTCGATCAAGGACGTCACCCCCATCCCGCACAACGGCTGTCGCCCCCGCAAGCGGCGCCGCGTCTGATTCTCGGCTCACCCGTCCTGGGTGAGTCCCTCAAGTTCCAATCTGTCTTCGTTTCAAGGAGTCTCCCACTATGCTTTGGAAAGGCTTTCAGCGTCCCAAGCGGATCGAGGCCGACCTCGACACGCTCACCCCGACGTACGGCGAGTTCTCGGCGCAGCCCTTCGAGCGCGGCTTCGGAACCACCGTCGGCAACGCCATGCGGCGCTCGTTGCTCTCCTCGATCGAGGGTGCGGCGATCACGGCCGTTCAGATCGAGGGAGCGCTCCACGAGTTCTCCTCGCTCTCCGGCGTCGTCGAGGACGTCACCGACATCATCCTCAACCTGAAGCAGATCCCGATCCGCTACGAGGGTGAAGAGCCCCGCATCATCTCGGTCGAGGTCGACGGTCCCTGCACGGTCACCGCCGAGGCGTTTGCGGTCGACCCGACCATCGAGATCTGTGATCCGGACGTGCACGTCGCGACCCTCAACGAGGAGGGCAAGCTCCGTCTGCAGGCCCGCATCACCAACGGTCGCGGTTACGTCAGCGCCGAGAAGAACCTCGACGAATCGATGGGGATCGGCTGGATTCCGCTGGACTCCACCCACAGCCCCGTGCGTCGCGTGAACTACCGTGTCGAGGCCGCACGTCTCGGCCGCAGCACCAACTACGAGCAGCTCGTTCTCGAGGTGTGGACCAATGGGACGGTGACCCCGGAAGAGGCCGTGTCGCGCGCCGCGATGCTGCTCAAGGACCACCTCACCATCTACATCTCGGCCGAGGAGAGCCTGCATGAGGCGCCGCCCGTGCAGCAGGAGTCGGACGCTTCCGGAATGGATGCGCTCCTCGACAAGGAGATCGACGAGCTCGATCTCTCCGTGCGCTCCGCGAACTGCCTGAAGAACGCCAACATCAACACCCTGCGCGACCTCGTGCGTCGTTCCGAGCGCGACATGATGGAGACGAAGAACTTCGGCAAGAAGTCCCTCGAAGAGCTCCAGGAGCTGCTCAGCAAGCTCGGTCTGTCGTTCGGCATGGACGTGCCCGAGCGCTCTCCGGCCTCGATGTAGGCGGGGGAAGGAACTGCAGTCATGAGAAAGCGCGTCAAGAACAAGAAGCTCGGCCGCACGACGTCGCACCGCCGGGCCATGTTCCGCAACCAGCTGGCGTCACTGTTCCAGCACGAGCGCATCGAGACCACCCTGGCCAAGGCCAAGGCTCTGCGTCCGATCGCCGAGAAGCTGGTCACGCAGGGCCGGGACGACTCCGTTCACGCGCGGCGCCTCGCCCGGCGCTGGGTCGAGGACCGGACCATCTTGTCCAAGCTCTTCGACGACATCGCACCGCGGTTCTCGGATCGCCCGGGCGGCTACCTCCGCATCGTGAAGCTCGGCCCCCGTCGCGGAGACGGCGCCGAGCGGGCGATCCTCGAGTTCGTCGACTACGAGTTCGTTCCGTCTGACGGCTGACTGCAGGCGTGGTGATACCACGCCGGCAGTTGCCTCGTATCGATGCTCCAGCCGCTTGCGCGGCTTCCGCGCTCCAAGCGCCCTTCGGGCGCGTCGCTTGGCTGGGTGCTGGTTAGCACCCCACTATTCAGACTGAAATCGCGGAACGCTCCAAGCACGCGCGTGCCCTCCGGGCACGTTTGCAGTTTGGCAGCCCGCGTGCCCTGTGGGCACGCGCGACGCGCCCGGAGGGCGCTTGGAGGGGTCCGCGAGTGATTGGTGAACGCAGGGCTTGATATTCATCAAGCCTGAGGAGCCAGCATGCGGAAGCAGTATCACTTTCGGCGGAGTGCCACAGGCGACGGCTTCGACGCCTGGGACGTGGACCGGCTCGTGGAGCTCAGCCGCGGGCTCCAGGTCGAGCGGGTGCCGCTGTCTGCGATTCACGAGGTGGACGAGGTTTACTGGTTCGACGGCGTGAACCCGCCGACCGTGCGCGCGGTGATCGAGCACATGCACTTGGTCCGCGAGGTCGACCCGCAGTACCCGATCCTCCTCGGCTGTGACGGACGGCTGATGGACGGCATGCACCGCGTCGTGCGCGCGATCCCGGAGGGCCAGACGGAGATCGAGGCCCGGCGCTTCAACGAAGACCCCGAGCCGGACTACCGGAACTGCCAGCCCGAGGACCTTCCCTACTGACGGCGTGGCCGCGTACCCTGCGGGTACGTTTGCAGTTTGGAAGACCAAACGGCTGCTCACCCAACTGCTGTTTCGGGCGCGCTGGCAGTTCAGGCCCCCTCCCGGGCAAGCGCGCGCCGAAGGCGCGCTGCGTGCCAGCCGCGCCAGCGGCTGGTGCATCAACACAGGTCTTGAGCGCGTGGTAATCACCACGCAAAGCTCAAGGTGCTTCAGCTGGTCGGGTCGGGCGAAGTCACGTCCCCTCACCCGTTCAGGCGTGGCCTGACTCCTCCTACGTACCACCCCCTAGCCTAGAGGCCAAGAGCCCCGAAAGCTCCCGGGTCTCTCCTGGTCCCGAGACCGGACGACCGGAGCGGGCTCAGACCCCGTCCAGGGGGTTCAGACGTCGGCGGCGCCAGGAACTCGTCCGAAGGCCTGGATCGGCTCCAGCCGGCGACGTCCAGCCGAGGGTTACCCCTTCAGGCCAAGAATCCCGAGGCGTCCCCTGGACGGGGGCTGAGTCCGATCCGGGCCGCCACAGCGTCAAGGCTCAAGACGCCTCGGCAGTCTGCTTGGCCTCGGCAATGATCTTGTCCTGCACCTGCTTGGGCACTTCTTCGTAGTGCGAGAACTCCATCGAGAAGCTCGCGCGGCCCTGGGTCATGGAGCGGAGGGCTGGGGCGTAGTTGAGCATCTCGGCCATCGGCACCGTGGCGGTGACCACCTGGTTGGTGCCTTTGGCCTCCATGCCCTGGGGCCTGCCGCGGCGCTGGGACAGGTCGCCCATGATGTCGCCCATGAACTCCTCGGTCGTGGTCACCTCGACGTGCATCACGGGCTCGAGCAGGGTGGGGCTGGCCTTGGCCATGGCGTCCTTGAACGCGAGGGAGCCGGCCACCTTGAAGGCCATCTCGGAGGAGTCGACGTCGTGGTACTGCCCGTCGAGGAGGCGCACCCGGAAGTTCACCACGGGGTAGCCGGCGAGGTAGCCGCGCTCGGCGGCTTCGAGGAGGCCCTTCTCGACGGCCGGCCGGTAGTTCTGCGGAATCGAGCCGCCGAAGATCTCGTCGATGAACTCGAACTCGCCGTCGCTGACCGGCTCCATCTTGATCTTGCAGTCGGCGAACTGACCGCGGCCGCCGCTCTGCTTCTTGTGGCGACCGTGGCCGTCGGCGGGCTTGCGCAGCGTCTCGCGGTAGGGGACCTTCGGCTGGTGCAGGAGCACCTCCACCTTGAAGCGGTCCTTGAGCTTCGCCACCGCGATCTCGACGTGCAGCTGGTCGGCTCCCGAGACCAGGAACTCGCCGGTCTGCGGGTCGCGCGCGGCCTTGAGGGAAGGATCCTCCTCCACGAGCTTCGACAGGGCCTCGCCGATCTTCTCCTCGTCACCCTGTGACTTCGGCTCCACCGCGAACGAGATCGCGGGGTTGGCGCGGCGAACCCAGCCGATGCGGACGTCGGTGCCTTTGGCGCACAGCGTGTCGCCGGTGTGGGTCTCCTTGAGCTTCGCCACGCCGCCGATGTCGCCGGCGAGCATCTTGGGGACGTTGTCGCCCTGCTTGCCCTGGAGGTGCATGATGTTTCCGAGACGCTCGTCCTCTTCCGACGTCGGGTTGTAGAGCGTGCTGTCGGAGGACAGCTCGCCGCTCGTGACGCGGAAGATCGAGATCTTTCCGGAGAACGGATCGTTGAGGGTCTTGAAGACCAGCACGGAGGTGCCGTCGCCGAGCTCGATCTCTTCGCCCTCGCCGTTGGTGGCAGGAAGCGCTCCCGGCTCCGGCAGGGTGTCCACGATCGAGTCGAGCAGGGCCGAGTTGCCGATGCCGTGAAGGCCGGACGAGAGAGTGAGCGGAAACAGCGAGCGGGAGGCGACCGCGCTGCGCAGCCCCTTGCGGAGCTGCTCCTCGTCGAGGTCGCCGGCGTCGAAGTAGATCTCCATCAGCTCCTCGTCCGACTCCGCGACCGCCTCGACGAGCTTGCCGCGGTACTCGTTCGCCTCGTCACGGACGTCGTCGGGAAGGTCCGAGACCTTGCCCTTGCCGTCGCCGTCCTGGTCGAACTGGATCGCCTTGAGGGACACGAGGTCGACGACGCCCGAGAAGCTGGCCTCCTTGCCGATGGGGTAGTGGACCGGCGTCACGGAGCGGTCGAGCTGATCCTGCAGCTCCGCAACCAAGCGTTCGAAGTCGGCGTTCTCTCGATCCATCATCGTGAGGTGGATCGCGACCGGCTGGCCCAGAGACTCGGCGTGCTCCCAGACCTTCTCCGAATTCACCTGAATTCCCGCGACACCGTGGATGCAGAGGAGCGACGCATCGGCGGCGCGCATGCCGCCGCGCGTCTCGGCGAAGAAGATGCCCATGCCCGGGCAGTCGATGAGGTTGACCTTGTGCTTGTTCCACGGCACGAAGCAGGTTCCGAGACCGATCGAGAGCCCACGTTTGATCTCCTCGGCGTCGAAGTCCGTGACCGTGTTGCCGTCTTCGACCTTTGCGAGCCGGGTCGCGGCTCCGCCCGTGAACAGAAGGCCACTGATCAGGCTGGTCTTGCCCGTGTCGTTGTGTCCCACAACGGCCACATTTCGAAGACGGCTCGCACTATCCACCTGCATCGGGTGCACCTCCTGTCACTGTGTCGAATTCACCGAATGTAGCACAGGAAAAACCCGGAACTCGGCCCTTCGGAGGCGCCGCACGACGGCTCTCCGGCGCCCCCGAGCACGGTGATGTCGAGCCCCTTCTGGCCGTGTCGAACGGGGGCTCAACCCCCGGTCGTGTGCCGGTGGTCTCCGGGCAGACTGTCGTGCTCAGGAGACGACGTCGAGCGCGCCCAGCGGGCTCAGCTGGGGCTCAAGAACGTCGCGCGGCCCCACGGCGACGATCACCGCGTCGCCCGGGTGGATTTGTCGCTGGGCCGCCTCGAGGAGCTGCTGGGGCGTGAGATCGAGGCGTTGTTTCATCGTGTCGTAGTAGTCCGAGGGCAGAGCGCGGTGCTCCATGTCCTCCAGACGGGCTGCCAGGCCCTGAATGGTCTGGAGACCGTAGGGGAAGACCCCCAGCAGGTACTGGCGCGCGTCGTCCACCTCCTGCGCCGTCGCCGGCGCGTCGACGACGCGCTCGAGCTCGAGCAGCAGCTCCTCGACGGATCGGCCCACCACGTCGTTGCTGACCGAGGTGGAGATCACGAAGACCCCGCCGCTGCGGCGGTACTGAAACGAACTGTGCGCTCCGTAGGTGAAGCCGTGGCGCTCCCTCAGGTTGAGGTTGATCCGGCTCGTGAACTTGCCGCCGAAGAGGGCGTTGACGAGGGTCAGTGCGGGCCGGTCCGGATGGCTCCAGGCCACGCTGGCGTGGCCGACGCGCAGGGAGGTCTGTGCGCCCGGGCGGTCGACGAGCACGATGCGTCGGCCGGCCGGTCTCGCCTCCGGCGCGGGTGGCACGGGCGCACTGGTCTGCGCGATGTGGCCGAGGTCGCGCTCGAGGAGCGACAACAGCTCGTCGGGCTCGAAGTCGCCGACCGCGAGCAGGAACGACGCATCGGTGGTTCTGTGGGCGGCGGCCAGCTTCTCGATGTCCTCGCGCTCGATCTTCGGAACCGATGCCTCGGTCCCGAGGACCGGGTGGGCGTACGGCCCGGGCTGCCAGAGCGCCTCCGCGAACTGGTTCGACGCCCAGGCATCGGGAAGATCACGTCGGCGAGCGAGCTCCGCCAGCGTTCGCCCGCGGAGCCGCTCGATCTCGCCACTCTCGAAGGCGGGCTCGAGCAGGCATTCGGCGAGGAGCGTGACGCCGAAGTCGAGGTCGCGACGCAGAAGGCCGACGCTCAGGTGCGAGGAGTCCCAACCACAGCTCGCGCCGATGGAGCCACCCCGCTGCTCGATCTCGTCGGCGATCTGGGTGGCGGACCGATGCCGTGTGCCGTCGTCGAGGAGCGATGTCGCCATGACCGACAGGCCGGGGAGATCGGCGTCGAAGGCGGAACCGGCCGTGCCGATGTGCTGCAGCGAGACGAGGGGGACGGCGGTCTGCCGGCAGAGGACGACGGTGAGGCCGTTGCCGAGCTGACGCCGCTCGAATGGCGGGAAGCGGACGCCGCGCGCCTCGTCCGAGGGTGGTGGCTGGGAACGATCGAGCGCCATTGACTACGGGGACTCCGGCCGCACCAGGATGCGGATTCCCTGGTCGGCACGTAGCCTCTCGCGGGCGAAGGTCTGGATGTGCTCGGGGGTCACCGCTTCGAAGGCGTCGGGCGCCTCGAAGGCGCGGGTTGGGTCGCCGAGAAAGGTGCTGGCCTGTGAGAGGAGGTCGGCCACGCGATCCCGTGTCTGGAGCTGGCTGTGGTGCGCGAGGAGTCGCCCGTTGCGTGCCCGCTCGAGCTCCGCGCGCGTCACCCCGGCGTCGCAGACGCTCTCGAGCTCACGGAGGAGGGCCTCCTCCAGCTCCGCCGCGTCGTCCTCGGGCTTCGCCGTGGCGGCGACCATGAAGGTGGAGCACTCCTCGGTCGGAGAGGCGAACGCGCCGACCGACTGCGCGAGCTGGCGCTCGTAGACGAGCTGGCGGTGCAGACGGCTTGCACGTCCAGCGGTGAGGATGTCGCTCAGGAGCGTCGCGGCATACCACTCGTCGGTCTGGGTCGACTCGATGCAGTAGGCGAGGTAGACGCGCCCGAGCTGCACACGGTCGGTGAGCTCCTCGCGCGCGGCTGTGACGGCGGGCCTCCCCGCTGCGACCGGCCGCGGCGTCGGCCCCGGCTCGATGTCACCGAAGTAGCGCCCGACGCGGTCGAGTGCATCACTCTCCTCGAAGTCGCCCACCAGGGTGAGCACGCAGTTGCGGGGGTTGTAGAAGGCGCGGAAGAACTCGCGCACGTCGTCGAGGGTCGCCGCCTCGATGTCCTCCATGTAGCCGATGACCGGCCAGTGGTAGGGATGGTCTCCGGGGTAGAGCAGCTCGTGCACCCGCTCGCCGGCCCGCCCGTAGGGCTGGTTGTCCACCCGCTGCTTCCGCTCGTTCATCACCACGTCGCGCTGGTTCTCGAGCTTCTCCGACGTCATGGCGGGGAGGAGGAAGCCCATGCGGTCCGACTCGAGCCAGAGCCCGAGATCGAGCTCGTGGGCCGGGAGCGTCTCGTAGTAGTTCGTGCGGTCGTACCAGGTGGAGCCGTTGGCAACGCCGCCGACCCGCTGCACGTGCTCGAAGTGCTCGCTCGTGCCGACGTTCTGTGATCCCTGGAAGAGCATGTGCTCGAACAGGTGCGCGAAGCCGGTTCTCCCGGGACGCTCGTTCTTGGAGCCCACGTGGTACCAGAGGTTCACCGCCACGAGCGGCAGCGAGCCTTCCCGCAGGAGATTCACCTGCAGTCCGTTGTCGAGCCGATGGCGCTGCAGAAGATCGAGGTCGAGCTGCACTGGGTCTCCCGGGGGCGGATCGCGCGCAGGCTAGCAGTGTTTGCGGGCTACCGCTCGAATTGCGCTTGTCTTACGCCTAGATTACGTTCTATGCTCCGCGTCATGGACGCGTTCCTCACCCGCCGGCAGAAGCAGATCCTCGACTTCATCCTGGACTTCCGAGCGCGCGAAGGCATCTCCCCGACGCATCGCGAGATCTGCGACCACTTCGGATACTCGTCGTACGGCACCGTGCACAAGCACCTGAAGCTCCTGCGCGAGAAGGGTTTCCTGCGGCGGGTCGAGCACCAGAAACGGGGCATCGCCGTGGTCACCCAAGAGCCGGAGGAGGCCGTGCCGAGCGCCGCTGTCCCGCCGCAGGGCGGAGACCGCGTCCGCGAGCTTCCGTTTCATGGGCGCATCGCCGCCGGTCGGCCGATCGAGGCGCTCCCGGGAACCGACACGCTCGGAGTTCCCCCACAGCTCCTGGGGGGTGGCCAGCCGCACTACGTGCTGCGGGTCGCGGGCGACTCGATGATCGAAGAGGGCATTCACGACGGCGACTTCGTGGTGGTGCAGGGGTGTGAGGTCGCCGAGTCGGGTGAGATGGTCGTCGCCCTGATCGACGGTGAGGCCACGCTCAAGCGCTACTACCCCGAAGGGCAGAAGGTGCGGCTGCAGCCCGCGAACGCCGCCATGCAGCCGATCTGGGTGGAGTCGGAGCGGCTCCGGATCCAGGGTGTCGTGGTCGGGCTGATGCGCAAGTACTAGCGAGCCCTTCGGGCTCGTTGGCAGTTGCTGCGCAACTGCTGCTCGCAGACTCCGGGACTCGTCGGCAGTTTGCTCCGCGCGAGCGCCTCCGGCGTTCGTTGGCAGTTTGCTCCGCAAACTGCGGCTCAGCCCTTTCAGAGCAGACTCCTGCTAGACTAGAGGGTCCGCGGCGCGAGCCAGCTCTCCCGCCGGGGTCCTTCCGGGGACGCTCTCGTCGTCCCGTCTTCTCTTGATTGCTCTCTTTTTTCTCTTGCCATGCAGGTTGACGAGCTACTCCGGGTCATGACGGAGCGCGGCGCTTCGGACCTCCATCTGAAGCCGGCGCGCCCTCCCCTGATGCGGGTCAATGGCCGCATCACTCCGCTCGAGGGCGACGATCTGAAGCCGGATCAGATCGGCCAGATGCTCTCG
This sequence comes from Candidatus Multivoraceae bacterium, assembly GCA_965223385.1. GTDB lineage: Bacteria > Acidobacteriota > Thermoanaerobaculia > Multivoradales > Multivoraceae > JBCCLJ01. Next base: position 2,022,755 of record CBDCWR010000007.1, read on the forward strand.
GCGATCCTCCAGCCGCACCAGAAGGCTCGCCTCGAGCGCGACCTGTCGGTGGATCTCGGCTACGGCGTTCCGGGCCTCGCGCGCTTCCGCTGCAACATCTACCTGCAGCGCGGCACGCTCGCGGCGTCGTTCCGCCTCATCCCCTACACGGTGAAGCCGATCGAGGAGCTCGAGCTCCCCGACGTTCTGCTCGAGCTCTGCGATCTGCCCCAGGGCCTCGTGCTGGTGACGGGGCCCACCGGCAGCGGTAAGTCGACCTCGCTGGCGGCGATGATCAAGCACATCACGCACACCCGCGCCGTCAATCTGATCACCATCGAAGATCCGATGGAGTTCCTCATCGGGGACGACCTGGCGACCATCTCGCAGCGCGAGGTGGGCACGGATACGCCGAGCTTCGCCGAGGCGCTCAAAAACGCCATGCGCCAGGATCCGGACATCATCATGGTCGGTGAGATGCGCGACCCCGAGACCATCTCCACCGCCATCTCCGCGGCCGAGACGGGGCATCTCGTGTTCTCCACGCTGCACACGAACTCGTCCACGCAGACCGTCGACCGCATTCTCGACAGCTTCCCGGCGTCACAGCAGTCGCAGATCCGGTCGCAGTTGTCCCAGGTGCTCCGGGCCGCGATCTCGATCAAGCTCCTGCCTCGCGCCGATGGTGAGGGCCGCATTGCGGCTCTCGAGATCATGCGCTGGTCGCCGAAGATCGGCGAGCTCATCGAGAAGGGCAAGACATCGGAGCTGCACGAGCAGGTCGAGAGCTCGGTGACCTACAACCGCATGCAGTCGATGAACCAGTCACTGCTCGCCCTTCTGGCGCACGGCGTCATCACCTACCAGGAAGCCGAGAAGAGCTCGCCTGATCCGGAAGATCTTTCGCTCAAGATCCGACGCATGTTCCCCCGGATCGCTGAACAGAACGGAGACGACGAAATGCCCTCACCCGCAGACTTCTCGGAGATTCTCGAGCTCCAGCAGTTCCGGCGCCTGTACGAAGAGCAGGAAGAGAAGAGCAAGATCCAGATGCGCGAGAAGGACGAGGACATCCTGCGCATGCAGCAGACCGTGGAGGATCGCGAAGGCGAGATCCAGGAGCTGCGCGAGAACCTGCAGCAGCACGCGAGCGAGATCGAACGGATGCGGGGCGACTACGGTCGGTTGAAGACCGAGGCGCAGCAGAAGATCGACAAGCTCATGGAGCGGATCAAGGAGCTCAACCAGCGCCTCGCGCGCTAGGAAGCGCGTTCGCGCGCTAGGAAGCGCCCTCGCGCTGAGCAGCGCGTTTGCGCGCCGGGGAGCGCCTTCGATCGGAGAGGGCCGCGGGCTCGTCGTGTTTGCCCCGAATCGGTTGGTCAGGGCCTCGGGCGCGGCTAAACTGCGCGCAGCATGGCACTTGACGTCGAAGAGGTCCGCAGGATCGCAGAGCTGGCGCGACTCGAGCTGACTGCCGCGGAGGAGTTGGCCTTCGCGCGTCAGCTGAGTGACGTCGTGGACTACATCGACCAGCTGCAGTCGTTCGAGGTGACCGCGGAAGACCCGGAGAGTGCGGGTCTTCCCGAGGCGGACGACGTCGTCGCTCCGGGGCTCGCCGTGGAGCGCTTCCTCGACAATGCGCCCGAATCGCTCGACCGCTTCCTCCTCGTGCCCCGCGTCAAGTCGGACGGCCAGTAGGGGCCGGGGTGATGACCGATCTGTGGAAGCTGTCGGCAGGGCAGATCGCAACCGCGGTGCGGGCGGGAGATCTCTCCGCCGAGGACGTGGTGCAGGCGCACCTCGACCGAGCCGCGGCGGTCAACGGCACGATCGGCGCCTTCCTGGGTCTGGACGACGGCGCGCTCGAGCGCGCCCGGGCGATCGACGTGCGCCGCAACCGAGGCGATGAGCTGGGCCTCCTCGCCGGCGTTCCGGTCGGTCTCAAGGACAACATCTCCTGGGAGGGGCACGAGCTGACGTGTGGCTCCCGCGTCCTGACGGGCTATCGCGCGACGTACTCGGCCACCGCGCTCGAGAAGCTCCTCGCCGCGGACGCGGTGCCGATCGGGCGAACCAACATGGACGAGTTCGCGATGGGGTCCTCCTGTGAGAACTCCGCACTCCAGACGACGCGCAACCCCTGGGACCTCGAGCGCGTCCCGGGTGGCTCGAGTGGCGGCTCGGCGGCCGCCGTCGCCGCGCAGATGACACCTCTGGCGCTCGGCTCGGACACCGGCGGATCGATTCGTCAGCCTGCCGCGTTCTGCGGCGTGGTGGGGCTCAAGCCCACCTACGGCCGGGTCTCGCGCTACGGGCTGGTCGCCTTCGCGTCGTCTCTCGACCAGATCGGGCCGTTGACTCGCAGCGTCGAAGATGCCGCACTCGGTCTCCAGGTCGTGGCCGGCCACGATCCACGCGACTCCACGGCAGCCTCCGCTCTCGTCGGAGACTACGGCGCGAGGTTGCACGAAGGCCTGGGCGGCATGCGCATCGGCACTCTGGCCGAGGTCGACCTGTCCACGCTGCGCGAGGACGTGCGCAGGAGCTGGCTGCAATCGCTCGACGTGCTGCGGGGGCTCGGAGCCGAGCTGGTCGAGGTGAGCGCACCAGCCATGAACGCCGCCATCGCCGTCTACTACGTGCTGGCCAACTCCGAGGCCAGCGCCAACCTCGCGCGCTTCGACGGTATCCGCTACGGCGCGCGTGCTCGTGACGCGACCACGCTACGGGCCGTGTACACGGAGAGCCGCAGCGAGGGTTTTGGTCCGGAGGTGAAGCGTCGGATCATGCTCGGCACCTACGCGCTGTCGAGCGGCTACTACGACGCGTACTACGGGCGGGCCGAAGGTGTGCTCCGCACGCTCCGCGCCGAGCTGGGGCGTGCCTTCGAAGGTGTGGACCTCGTCGCCACCCCGACGAGCCCCACGGCGGCCTTTCGGCTGGGCGAGCGCACGGAGAACCCGCTCGAGATGTACCTCTCCGACATCTTCACGACGCCGGCGAACCTGACGGGGCTGCCGGGCATTGCGGTGCCTTCGGGGCTCGATGCGGACGGCCTGCCGCTCTCGCTGCAGCTGATGGGGCCGGCCTTCGCCGAAGACCGTCTTCTCCAGGCTGCCCATGCGTTCGAGGGCGCGGTGGCCTTCGGCTCCCTGCCGGAGCTGTAGAGGCCTGATGAGACCTTCGCTCGGGGCCGTGAGGTGGGTCGTCGCAGGGCTGATCCTGGCGATCGCGGCGCCGGCGGGAGCCCAGCCCTCCCGACGCGTCGCGCTCGCGTCGGGGAGTGTTGCCCTCGAACGAGGCGGCGAGCTGTTTCTCGAGGCGATGCCACTGCGCCGTGAGGGCTGGGACGCGTTCACGGAGCGGCACTGCGGCGCCGTGTCGCGCGCGCCGATGGTGCGGCAGGCGAACGGTCGCTCCCGCATGCTCGCCGGCGTGCGCTACCGCGTTCCGTACGATTGCCTGACCCCCGACCTCAAGGGGCAGCTCCTCCGGGCGCTCTACCCCGGAGATCGGCCCGATCCGCGAGGCTGGCTCCACGTCGTGGGTGCTGGCCCTCAGGGTGGAGCGGAGACCCTCTGGCTGATTGCGGAGAGGTTCACCGGCGACGGCGCGAACTTCCGCGTCGTGCGCTCGCAGAACGGGCTCGAGGACGAGGAGCTGGCGATGGGGCAGGAGGTCGTCGTGCCCTCCGCCGTGCTCGTGGAGCCCTTCCGGAGTGCCGTGCAGGTGGCGCGGACCCAGGCGGTGACCACCGATCTCGACTACGGCCGCGACGCCGGCGGTGACATCGCCATCTACCGGCTGAAGCCCGGGGAGGCTCTCTATTCGAGCGTGGTCGTGCGCTTCACCGGGCGCCTCTTCGCCGCCGACGTGAATCCGCTCGCCGAGGAGATCGCGCGCCGCTCGGGGATCGCCGACGTCACCGACATTCCGGTCGGCTACGAGGTGAAGATCCCGTTCGACGTTCTCCAGCCCGAGTTCCTCCCGCCCGGCCACCCGCGCAGGGTGGAGTACGAGCAGGGGCTCGTGCGCAGCGCGCAGTTCAGCAACCAGCTCCGCTCCCGGGATCTCGCGGGGATCACCGTCGTGCTCGACGCCGGCCATGGTGGCCAGGACGTCGGGGCGACGCAGGCCGGCGTGTGGGAGAGCCTCTACGTCTACGACATCATGCTGCGGGTCCGGCGTGAGCTCCAGCAACGGACCGCTGCGCGCGTCGTTCCGACCACCCGCGACGGAGACGAGTTCCGCATCGCGGAGTCGGACGTGCTGGAGTTCTCGAAGGACCACGTGGTCCTGACGTCGCCGCCGTACCGCATCACCGACTCGAGGGTGGGTGTGGGCCTGCGGTGGTACCTGGCCAACAGCATCGTGGACGCCAAGGCCCCGGAGCAGACCGTCTTCGTGTCGATCCACGCCGACTCGCTGCACCCGTCCGTGCGTGGGGCCATGGTCTACGTCCCGGGGCTGCTGCCCATCCCCAACAGCTACGGTCTCCAGGGCTCGGTGTATGCCTCCCGGCGCGAGGTGCGCGAGCGTCCGACCGTCTCGTTCACGCGCAACGAGAGGATCGAGAGCGAAGGCTTGTCCCGGGATCTGGCGCAGCGCATTATCGCCGGCTTCCGCGCGCAGAAGCTGTCGGTGCACCCGAACAAGCCGGTGCGCGACCGGATCGTGCGTCGGCGTGGCCGCCCCTGGGTGCCGGCTGTCCTCCGCTATAACGCGGTGCCCGCAAAGGTGCTCGTCGAGGTGTGCAACCTGGCGAATCCGGAGGATCGGCGGCTCATTCAGACGCGGAGCTATCGCCAGACCGTGGCCGAGGCGATCGTGCAGGGGATCGTCGACTACTACGGGTCGTCTTCCTCCCCGCGGTCTGCAGGCCCTTGAGTCGCGGCCCGCGTGAAGGCTGCTTGCGACGCGCTCGGGAACTTCTTGGCACGTCGGCCCGTCTAAACTGGTCGAGGCCGGATCCCCCGCGGTCGGGCCCCTTCGGACGATGACAGATCCTGCTTTGACTGCCACTTCTTTCCTCGAGGCGCCCACTGCCGCACAGCGCGAGCGCGAGCTCGTTCTTCGCCATCGCCGCGGCGACGAGACGGCGTTCGAGGAGTTTTATGCCCAGTACTCGGGCATGGTGTTCAACCTGACCCTGCGTCAGTGTGGGCAGGTGGAAACTGCGCAGGAGCTCACCCAGGAGGTCTTCCTGCGCATCTTCCGGAGCCTCGGCCGCTTCCGCGGGCGCTCGAGCCTCAAGACCTGGACGTATCGGGTGTGCCTCAACCACTGCCGGAGCAAGCTCGGCCGCAAGCGCCTCGACACGAGGTCGCTGACCACCGAGGAGGGTACGGTGCGGGATCTTCCCGACCCCGCACCCGGCCCCGCCGAGGATCTCATGGCGGTGGATGCCGCTGCCAGGGTCGAGCGCGCGTTGCCGCGTCTCGACGACGCCTATCGTGAGGCCGTGATCCTGCGCGATCTGGAGGAGCTCTCCTACAAGGAGATCGCGGAGGTGCTCGGAATCCCGATCGGCACGGTCAGGTCGCGCATCGCGCGCGGTCGTCTGCAGCTGCGCGGCGCGCTGGAGGCGGAAGAGTGACGGGGCAGGGCATGGCGGCGTCGCCCCACGTGAGTGTCGAGTGGCTCTCGGCCTACCTCGACGACGAGCTCGAGCAGGGCGCGTCGCGTGAGCTCGAGGAGCACCTCTCGGGGTGCGAGCACTGCCGGCACCAGCTCGACGGCCTGCGGTCGGTGATCGGCGGCATGCACGACCTGGAGCGGCTGCGGGCCCCGGACCTCGTGGCCGACGGTCTGCGTCACGACATTCAGATGCTCTCGCAGCGCAAGCGCGCCCTCTGGCAGCGCCTCGAGTGGATCGGTCGTCCGCGCAATCTGGTCGGGCCCCTGTTTGCTCTGGTGCTGGCCCTCGCCGTGATCATGATGATGTACAGCATCGGGCTCGAGCGCGCTTCCCGCCCGCCCGTGGACGTGATCGTGCCGCCGCCGGGTTATCCCCAGATGCAGCTGGACGGGCGCACCTTCGAGCTCGCCCAGCCGGCGTCGCTCACGGGCCCGGGGGTCGACTCCGAGCTGGCATCTGCGGCGCAGATGTGGGTCGAGCGCGGCATGACCCCCTCCCAGGCGCGGTCGATCGAGCCTGCGTCCGAGGAGTGGCTGGCGGTGCTGGCTGCGCTGCCGGAGCTCGAGGCGCGTCTGGCCGAAGGGCGCGACGTGGTGCTCGAATGGCAGGGTGAGCCCGTGCGCCTTCGACACACCGCGCAGCCCGTCGAACCGCGGTGACGCCGGCGCGTCGCGGGCGTCAGTCGGTCCAGACTCCGATGCCGCGAATCGTGTACGACGTGCCCTCGACCTCGATCTCCTGGCCTTCGCGGCTGCCCAGGATCTTCTGCGCGAGCTCGGACTCGTACGACACGATGTCGTTCTCGGGAGAGCTCTCCCAGGGGCCGAGGATGGTGAGATTGCGCTGTGCTCCGTCGGCGGCCACCATGTCGATCTTCGTGCCGATGCGGATCTCCGAGGTGTCGATGGTCGCGGGGTCCAGGACCGAGGCCCGATTGACCTCGCCGTTGAGCGCGGTGGCGCGTGCGGTGAGGTACGCGTGGCGCTGCCGTGCGGCTTTGTACTCGAAGTTCTCGCGCAGGTCGCCGTGTGCACGGGCCTCTTCGATGGCCGTACGGTTCGCGGGGATCTCCTGCTCGACCAGCTCGATGAGCTCCTTCTGCTTGCTGTCGAGCGACTCGGCCGTGGTGTAGAGAACCCAGTCGTCCTCCTGCTTCAAGCTCGGGTGCTTGAGGTAGAGCGATTCGAGGAGGGGATCCCTCTGATAGTCGGCGAGGCCGGAGGCTTCCTGGATCGCCTTCTCCGCGTCCGGCGCTTCCATGGCGTCGAGCACCGAAAGCACCTTGGGGCCCATGCCGCCCGATTCGAACATCGACTCCAGCGCCTTGCGGTGCGCGGAGAAGGCGTCGTTGCCCAGCGCAAGGAGCGCTTGGCGCAGGAGCCGGAGGCCGCGGCGGCTGAGGTAGTCCTCGTGCTTGCCCGCCTCCTGGGCGGCCCAGACGAAGGCTGCCGGTGTCTTGGCGGGTTGTGCCAGCGCCTGGTCGAGCAGCGATTCGATCTGTTCTGGGTCGTCCCGAAACGCCCTGGCCAGCGCGCCCAGAGCACGCCCTTCCGGCTCGAGCAGGAACCGACGCTGGAGGATCTCGGCCCAGTCTTCGCGACACTCGCGGATGGCGCCGTAGGCGCTCTCGCGCAGCTGTCGCGCCTCGATCCCGGAGAGAAAACCGGCGACGTCGCTGAGCTCGGAGAGGAGCTGAGGCGGCTTCAGGCTCGAGGGCTCGCTCTGGCGCACGATGGTCTCGTGCAGCTCGTAGGCGAGGGAGGGGTTCTCGTCCTGGAGAGCGACGGCGATCTCGTCGAGTGCCTGCGCCATGCGGGAGCGGAGCTCCGGGTCCTGGTTGGCCGAGCGGCGGAAGTGATCGATCTTCTCGCGCGTTCCGGCTGCGGCGAACGCCTCCCACACGACGTCCTGGGCGGCATCGCTGCTCTCGGCCCAGGAGTAGGTGGCCCGGCTTCCGCCGCTGCCGAGCACCTGCGGATGCTTGCGGGCTGCGGTCCACCAGCTGCTCCACTTCTGTGTCGGCACGATTCCGGAGACGGCGGCCTTCACCTCGGCGCCCGTGAGCGGTTCGTCGTAGCTCTGGAGCACAGCCTGGAGGAGCTCGGCGGGTTTCATCGCCTCGAGTGTCGGCAGGTCCTTCACCTTGCGGTAGAGGACGTGCTCCTCGTCGAGCAGGGTGAGCATCTTGCCCGCGGCCCGGAAGCCGACCGACAGGCCCTTGATCTTCTCGAAGTCGATCTTGAGCGTCTGGAGCTGCAGGTTGACGTCGACCACTTCGCCGACGCCTTTTCCCTTCATTTCGACGATGGCGCCGATCTCGTAGGCGAGGAGGCTCCGCAGACGCTCCACCTTGTCCCAGAGCTTGGGCGTCTCGTCTTTGCCCTTGTCCAGGCCCACCGCGGGCATCAGGATGTCGAGCTGCTCGCTCCGGTCGGCGAAGAGCTTCTCGATGGTGTCGATCACGGTCTCGTGAACCCGTCCACCGCCGATGTAGCGCTGCCCGATGCTGCGAATGAGGCGCAGGCGGGCCTCGAACGCTCCACTTTCCACGAGCTGCTCGTCCAAGATCTGCAGCAGAGGGTGCGCGCGCTCTCCCTGGCCGCGCTTCTCGAGCGCGTCGGCGACCCGCACGAAGAGCTCGATCTCGTCGGGGCGTTCGCTGGCGAGCGAGATCCACTCCTCTTCGACGGTCTCGTAGTCGCCCTCGCTCAGGGCGTCCAGAATGCGCTCGGTCGTCTGCATCACGTTTCCTCGGGGAGTCGGTCCGGCAATCGTCCGTCTTCTTGCCGGGCGGAATGCGTGAACTTATCAGCCACCACCGCGACAGGGGGACCCGTCGCGCGCTGCCTTTCCGGTGCATCCGACCTGCGCCAGAATGACCTCAACGATGGCTGAGGGACAGGCGCCGACCGAACTGCCGCACCGCCTGCGCGAAGCGGGTCCGACGGAGCTGCTCGAGCTCCTCACCGAGCACCGTGACGTGCTCGACGTGGCCTGCGCGCGCCAGGTGCTGCGCAACCCCCACACCGATCAGCGCGCCATCGAGGTGCTCCTCGACCTGCCGCACCTGCTGCAGGCCTACGAGGTGCGGCGCGACGTGGCGCTGAGCCCCAGGACCCCCGAAGTGCATGCGGTGAGACACGTGGCGGGTCTTTTCTGGCGGGATCTCGCCCGCGCCACGGTGGACGTCCGCGTGCGGCCGAGGGTGCGGCGCGCCGCCGAGCAGGCTCTCGCTCAGCGCCTTCCCGGTCTGGCACTGGGGGAGAAGATCTCCCTGGCGCGCACTGCAGGGGGCCTCCTCCTGCAGCAGATGCGCTGGGAGACCCACGCCCAGGTCCTCGAGGCGCTGCTCGACAATCCGCGCATGACGGAGGGCATTCTCGTGCCCGTGGTCGCGCGCGAGTCGACCCCGGGCTCGGTGCTCGCGCTGATCGCGCGCAACCGCAAGTGGGGCAACCGGTACGAGATCCGGTCGGCCGTGTGCAGGAATCCGAGGACACCGCCGGCGCTCGCAATGTCGCTCCTGGGGACGCTCAAACGCGTCGACGTGCGTGCCGTGTCGCAGAAGCCGAGCCTCGCACTGGTGGTGCGCAACAAGGCGCGCGAGATCCTGGGCTGAGAGCGATCGAGTCGCTTCGAAAGCTCTCCGTCGCTTGGTAGAGTCGCGGGTCGGAGGAGTGGCGTTGTCAGAGAAGGAAAAGCCCAGACCGTGGGAGCCTGGGTCCGAGGGCGAAGGCTCTTTCGGAACGTGGCTTCGCGGCCAGCGCGAGGCGCGCGAGATCTCTCTGCGCGAGATCGCTGAAGACACGAAGATCAGCCTGCGGTACCTCGAGGCCCTGGAGGAGGACCGTCACGAGATCCTGCCCGCCGCCGTCTTCGCCAAGGGGTTCCTGCGTGAGTACGGCAAGTTCGTGGGGCTCGACCCGGACGAGGTCGTGAACCGCTACATCTCCTCGTTTCCCGCGAGCGACTCCCAGGCCGATGAGCCCGGCCCCGTGACGACCACGGCACCCAACGGCTTCCCGTTTGGCCTCGCCACGGTCGGCGTGCTGGCTCTCCTCGGTGCAGTTGCGGTCTTCGGCTGGCTCTCACGTCGCGGTGGTGGGGAGGAAGTGCCCGCGATCGCCGCGCCGGCGCCGAGCGCTGCCGCCCCCACCGAGCCCGTGGCGCAGCGCGAGCGCCTGCCCCTGCAGGTGACCCTCGACTTCAACCAGAACAGCTGGGTCGACGTCTTCGTCGACGGCGATCGCACGCTGAGCGAGCTGCGGGTGCAGGGTGAGAGTCTGTCGATCGAGGCGGAGCGCCTCGTGCGTCTCAAGCTCGGCAACATCCAGGGCGTGCGCTTCGAGATCAACGGGCGCACCTTCCAGCCGGCAGCCGCCGACGACGAAATCTTCGAGATCGATCTCGAGACCGCGCGACGATTGGGAGGCGGCGCCTAGGCCGTGGCCTTCTCGGAGCTGGCCCAACGCGTCCTCGAGGGCGGCAACGCCGGCCTGATGAAGCTCGCAGCGGAGGGGGTCCTCCCCGTGCCGCAGGAGGAGCTCCTGGCTCTTCAGGTCCAATTGGCCGCGGCCGACGACCAGGACGTGGCGGCCGCTGCAGAGAACTCGCTGCGCAACGCCGACTCGCGCGTGGTGCTCGACGTGCTGCGTGACAACTCGGAAGACGACGACGTGGCGCGGTGGTTCGCCAAGAACTCCGTGGCTGCCGACATTCTCGAGGTGATCGTGCAGCGGCGTGACATTCCGCTCGACATCGTGCACGACCTCGCCGAGCGGGGCCAGCCGTCGGTGCAGGAGGTCCTCCTCCTGCGGCAGGACCTGATCGTCGAGGAGCCCACGATCCTCGAGTCGCTGGAGAAGAACGCGTCTCTCAGCAGCTACTCGAAGCGGCGCATCCTGGAGTATCGCGAGCACCTCCTGGCGCGGCCCGACGACGTGGAGGAGATCGAGGCGGAGTCCGAGGAAGACCTCGAGGACGACGACGCCGATCTGATGGAGGCGATCGAGGAAGCCCTCGAGGAAGATCCCGAAGGTGAGGTGGACGAGCGCACTGGGCTTTCGGAGGGCCAGATCCGCTCCATGCCCACTCCGATGCGCGTGAAGCTCGCGCGTGGCGCCTCCCGCACGCTCCGCGGCATCCTGCTGCGCGACCAGAATCCGCAGGTGGCGACCGCCGTGCTCACGGGTAGTGCGGTGTCCGAATCGGAGATCGAGCAGGTGTCGGCCAACCGCTACGTGGTCGAGGACGTCCTTCTCGCCATCTCCAAGCGTCGGGAGTGGTCTTCCAAGTACGTGATCGTGCACAACCTGGTGAAGAACCCGCGCACTCCTGTGGGCATTGCGGTGCGCATGGCCTCCCGGCTCTCGGTGCGCGACCTCGGGCTGTTGAGGACGGATCGGGGGGTGTCCGACGCCGTGCGGCAGACCGCGCGACGCCTGCACTCAGTGAAGAGCCAGTAGGTCCCGGTGGCCCCGGCGCTGCTAGAGTGGACGACGCATCGCGCTGGGTCGCCACGGCGCGTCCGAGTCGTTAGGATCACCCGTTGTGAAGGATTACTACGCAGTTCTGGCGATACCCCAGGACGCGACTCACCAGCAGATCCGGGCGCGCTTCCTCGAGCTGGCCCGCAAACGCCACCCGGACCTCTTCAGTGGTGTGGACAAAGCCGCCGCGGAGGAGGAGTTCCAGAACATCACGGAGGCGTTCAACGTACTCTCCAATCCGGATCGTCGGCGCCAGCACGACATCGAAGTGTCCAAACCCGAGGCCAGTCGACAGGTGGCCGACAATCGGACTCTGGCACGTAGTCATCTGCAGAGAGGAACGAAGGCCTACAGGGAGCGAGACTTCAAGTCCGCCGTCGAGAGCTTCGATCGGGCGACCCGCATCGATCCAACGGATGCGGACGGCTGGTATCGGCTCGCTCTCGCTTGTAGCCACAGTCCGAGCCTCAGATCACAAGGACTGAGCGCTATCGCAAAGGCGTGTGAGATCGATAGTATGAACGGGAAGTACTTCAAGCAGGCCGGCAAGATGTTCGCTGCCAATGGCATGCCGCTTCGGGCCGAGAGGTACTATCGTCAGGCTTTGAAATGGCTAGGGGACGACGCGGAGGTCGAGGCCGCGATGAAGCAGCTCAAGTAGCTGATCACCGCAGTTGAGAGCTCTGTAGGAAAAGATGGGGATTGCTGTTCGCGCTTCGGGCATGACCGATGTCGGCATGGCTCGCAAGCACAACGAAGACTGCTACGAGATCGATCGTGAGCACTGGCTCTACGTGGTCGCGGACGGCATGGGCGGTCACAGCCACGGCGAGGTTGCTTCGCGCATCGCGGTCGACAGCATCCGCGAGTTCATCCGCAACGATGGGCCGACGGATGAGGCGGCACCGCGTTTCACGGAGGAGATCTCCGTGCGCGACCACGCCAGCAAGCTGAAGAACGCCGTACGCAGCGCGCACGACTCGGTGCTCAAGGCGATCCACCAGGACACCGCCCTCCAGGGTATGGGCACCACGGTGGTCGGCTTCCTCGTGAAAGACGGGATCGCCGCCCTGGCGCACGTGGGTGACAGCCGCGCATACCGCCTGCGCGACGACACCTTCGAAGTGCTCACGCAGGATCACACCTGGGTGCACGAGCAGGTCGTCGCCGGCTACCTGACCGAGGACCAGGCGCGAACCCATCCGCTCAAGAACGTCGTGACCCGCGCTCTCGGCAGCGAGAAGGAGGTCATGGTCGACCTGCAGGAGATCAACCTGCAGGTGGGCGACATCTATCTCATCTGCTCCGACGGCCTCACGACGATGATGGAAGACCGCGACATCGAGGAGATGGTGCGCAAGGGCGACCCCCTCGACGACACGTGCAAGGCGCTCATCGACGAAGCCAACCAGCGGGGCGGCCTCGACAACGTCACGGTCATCCTGCTCGAAGTCGTCGATTCCGACGACGCCGACGAGTAGCCGGCACCCCCGGCGTTCTGGTTGACGCTCCTTCGAAGGCAGGGGTATCCTCTGCCCTTCGCGCAGCGGTTGCGTCGCTCTCGGAGCGCGCGCTCCTCTGTGCCGTCGGGGCGTAGCTCAGCCTGGTAGAGCGCACGGTTCGGGTCCGTGAGGCCGGAGGTTCGAATCCTCTCGCCCCGACCATCTGGAAATGCGTGCTGCGTAGCACGCATTTCCAGATGATTCCTTCCCCCCTCGGTCCCCCGGAGGGGGAGGGGGCTCCAAGCGGCGCAAGCGCCGCGTCGCCCCGCCCGTCGGGCTCCGCCCGCGGGCGCTCGGTCGCATTCGCTCCCTCGTTGGCGTGATCGGATCGGTCCGCGTCTTTCCCCCTCGGTCCGCCGGAGGGGGAAGGGGCTCCAAGCGGCGCAAGCGCCGCGTCGCCCCGCCCGTCGGGCTTTGCCCTCGGGCGCTCGGTCGCTTCGCTTCCTCGTGGCGTGATCGGGTCGGTCTGCGCCTTTTCCCTCTCGGTCCCCCGGAGGGGGAGGGGCTCCAAGCGGCGCGAGCGCCGCGTCGCCCCGCCCGTCGGGCTCCGCCCGCGGGCGCTCGGTCGCTTCGCTCCCTCGGGGGGACTCTGACCGTCTTCCGGCGCTCGCGGCGACGCTTGCCTCCGGTCGTGTTCAGGTCCTCGCGTTGGTCGGTCGGGGGTCGATGTCGTGAGCGCTTTTGCCGACCTGCGCTCGAGGTGACGCCTCCGATCCGAGGGACTCGGGGCCGCGCAGAAGGTGCTTTCGGAATGCGCCGGGCCCTCGTCTTCGTTGGCTGGGCTGTGTCTCTTCGTCGCGCTGAGGCGCCGCGGGCCCCTGCTACAGTGCGGGACTTCCGATTTCAGTGATCCCGGCGCGACCGGACGAGCGCAAAGGAGTTTTGATGGAGAGCACCGCACCCGCTGGCGGAGCCCAGTGGTTTGGCCATCCGAGGGGCCTCTCGACCCTCTTCTTCACGGAGATGTGGGAGCGCTTCAGCTACTACGGGATGCGCGCGCTGCTCGTGCTCTTCCTCACCGACGTGGCCACGGGTGGCTTCGGGCTCGATGTCGCAACGGGGTCGGCGATCTACGGCCTCTACACGTTTGGTGTGTATGCACTCGCCCTTCCCGGAGGCTGGGTCGCCGACCGGCTCATCGGCAAGAAGAAGGCGGTGTTGTGGGGCGGCATCATCATCGCGCTCGGTCACTACGCCCTGGCGCTCCAGAGCCAGGCCACCTTCTTCATCGGCCTCTTCATCATCACCGTCGGCACGGGGCTGCTGAAGCCCAACGTGAGCGCAGTGGTCGGCGATCTCTACCCCGAGGGTGGTGCTCGCCGCGACGCCGGCTTCTCGATCTTCTACTCCGGCATCAACATCGGCGCCTTCCTGGGTCAGATCGTCTGCCCCTGGCTCGGTGAGAAGTACGACTGGCACCTCGGCTTCGGCGCCGCCGCCATCGGCATGACCTTTGGCGTCATCCAGTACGTGCTCGGCCAGAAGCACCTCGAAGGGGCCGGTGACCTCGGCGCGGAGGAGGCCGAGCCTTCGCGGCTGGCGGCCGGGTGGCGCGGGCTGTGGGTCGGCCTGGCGGTGTTCGGGGCGATCGCCGTGGCGGTCATCTACCTGATCCGGAGCGGCACCCTCCCGTTCGTGAAGCTCCCCGGAAGCGACGGCCCGCCCGGCTTCGTCGACCTGACGGGCTACATCACGGTGGCGCTCTCGGCCGCCTACTTCATCTACGTCATCGCATTCGTGTGTCGCGACAAGATCGAGCGCGGACGCATCGCCGTCTGCGCCTGCCTGTTCGTGGGTGCCGCCTTCTTCTGGTCCGGCTTCGAGCAGGCAGGGTCGTCGATGAACATCTTCGCCCGCGACTACACCGACCGCGTGCTCATGGGATGGGAGCTGCCGGCGGGCTGGCTGCAGAACGTGAACGCGCTCCTGATCATCCTGCTCGCACCGGTCATCGGCCAGCTCTGGATCTGGCTGCAGAACCGCAACCCCTCGATCCCGATGAAGTTCGCCATGGGGCTCATCCTTCTCGGTGTCGGCTTCCTCGTGCTCGCCTGGGGTGCACCGACCGAAGACGGCCAGACCGTTGGCATGCGCTGGCTCGTGATGACCTACTTCTTCCACAGCGTCGGCGAGCTCTGTCTGAGCCCTGTGGGCCTCAGCTCGATGACCAAGCTGGCACCGCCGCGCCTGGTCGGTCAGATGATGGGCACCTGGTTCATGGGCGCCGCGCTCGGCAACCTCATCGCCGGTCTGATCGGTGGGCGCATCGAGAGCATGCCGATGCCGCAGCTGTTCAGTACGGTTGCGGCCGTCGTGATCGGTGCCGGCGTTCTGTTCGCCGTGTTTGCGCCCCTGATCAACCGGATGGCGGCGGGCGTCAAGTAGCGGAGCTGAGAGTGCAGATCCCCGGCGTGGTTTCCTTCAGGGCGCTTTGTGTGTCTCATGGGTATGGGAGCGATGCCGAGCTTGCGTGAAGAACCTGCACGTCGCGCGCCGAGGCCGCGCCGCGGCGAAGGGGGTGGTCTCGTCGGCGCCGCCAAAGGCGGCGACCGCGCGGCGGCCGAAGCCCTCGTGGCCGAGACCTACGAGATGATCTTCGCGTCTCTCGTGAAGCTCACGGGCGGAGACCGTGATCTCGCGGCCGACCTGACGCAGGAGGCGTACCGGAGGGCCTGGCAGTCGCTGCATTCGTTCGACGAGCGGTCGCGCTTCGGCACCTGGCTCTACCGCATCGCGTACAACACCTTCCTCAACCACGTGCGGCGCCCCGCCCGCGTGCGTCCGTTCGAAGAGGGTGAGGAGGATGCCGCCGTCGACCCGTCCCAGGACCAGCGCCAGACCGCCGAGGAGCGGCAGCAGCAGGAGGTTCTGCGCCGCGCCGTGATCGATCTGCCGGAGGAGCTCCGCTTTGCGGTGACCGCGCGCTACTGGACCGGCACGTCGGTGCGGGAGATCGCGAAGATCCAAGGCATCTCGACGGTGGCGGTGCGCAAGCGTCTCAAGAAGGCATACCGCATGCTCGGTCTGTCGATGGAGGGCGACTGATGCGCGAGCGTGAGATCAAGAAGCGCCTCGCCCAGGGTGCCCCCGCGGAGCCGCCGGCCGGCCTGCTCGACGCTCTGAAGGCCGACATTCCCGACGACCTCTTCGGTGAGGGCGAAACGGAGAGTGACGCGCCGCGGGACGGCTCCGGATGGCAGCGCTGGGTGCCGCTGGCCGCGTCCGTCGCCTCGGTCGCCTTCGTCGGGCTCCTCGGCGTCGCGCTGATGCGCCAAGGGCTGCCCGAGCCGGCGGAGACCGTGGTACGCGCGGACGACGTCGAGATGGCTCGGCCGAGCGCCGCCCCACAGCTCGAGGAGGCGGTGGCGCCGAGCCAGGAGTCGGTGCCGGCGCTCTCCGAAGCGGCCGTCCCGGAAGCCCAGCCGGCGGTCGTGGGCTTTGCGCAGTCCGACGAAGCGGCCCCTCCGGAAGCTCAGAACGCCCGCGCGGCCGCGGTGCGCGAGCTCGAGACGCGGGTGGCCGATCAGGCCGGGCTTCGGCCGGAGCCCGCCGTTTCGGTGGCACCCCAGGCTCCGCCGGAGGACCGGCGGGCCGAAGCTGCGGTCCCGGGCGAAACCGCGGCTCAGCCGCGACCCGCTCCGGTGCGCAACGCTGCGTCGAAGGCGAAGCAGGCCCCTGCTCCCGCGCGCGTGCTCGAGCGGCGACAGCGGCAGCTCGAACCGCCTCCGACGACCCCTGACCCGGCTCCCCAGGCCGAGAGGCTGCGCGCGGCGGCCGCGCCGACCTTCCGCGATGCCGATGCGGCGGAGCTGGCCGAGGCGGACGCCAAGAAGGAAGATGGTGCGCGTGGCGACGCGGCAGCGCTTCCTGGGGTGCAGCGACTGCGCGTCGTCCGGCAGCGGGACGGTTCCACTCTGATCTCGGCCAAGCTCGATTCCGGAGTCGTCCTGGAACTGCGCCGCCCGGACGGGGCCTGGCAGCGGCTCGAGGCTGATGATGACGGGCGGGTGCGCGTGAGCCTCGAGCTGGCGGCGTCCGGGCCGCGGGTCCGTATGCGGGCGCGCGAGCCGGGCAGTGAAGGCGCCCGCGAGGTCGAGGTGGAGGTGGAGGACACCGCGTCCGACGGGCCGTGACCTCGCGCCACGGGCCGCCCTAAACCCCGTTTCTCCTGGCAGATGGCGTCTGCCACCCGTGCTAGGATTTTGGCACGTTCCGGAGGGCTCGGCCCCACCCCGATCCGCGAAAAAAAGGCCCCCCGAGGGGTCTGGAGAGCGCCCCGGCTGTCTCCGCTGTCGCGACGCCAACCCAGGAGATCCTCATGACTGCACGGTGGCTCACCGTCCTCGCCGTTGTGGCCTTTTGCGGGCTCGCGACGGGCCCCGCAGGGGCTTCCCCGGCCCAGTCGGCCGACGACAATCCCGCCCTCCCCGGCTTCAACTCGTCGGCATCCGACGCCAAGGCGATCGAGCTCGCCGACGGCGTCATGGCGGCGATGGGCGGGCGTGAGAACTGGGACAACACGCGCTACATCGCGTGGAACTTCTTCGGCCGACGTACCCACGTCTGGGACAAGTGGACCGGCAATATCCGCTACGAGCCCGAGGCCGGCAAGGTCATCCTGATGAACATCCACTCCAAGGAGGGGCGCGTGTTCGTCGAAGGGGAAGAGGTCGCGGACGCGGAGGCCGTCGCCGCGGATCTCGACGGCGGCTACAAGGCCTGGATCAACGACTCCTACTGGCTGGTCATGCCCTACAAGCTCAAGGACACCGGCGTCACTCTGCGCTATGTCGGAGAGGGTGAGCTCGAGGACGGGCGCGCGGCCGAGGTCCTGCAGATGACCTTCGAGGACGTCGGCGTCACGCCGGAGAACAAGTACCACGTGTACGTGGCGAAGGAGTCCGGCCTCATCGAGCAGTGGGCGTTCTTCCCGACCGCCGACGCGCCAGAGCCGCAGTTCAAGACTCCGTGGGGCAACTGGGCGCGTCACGGCAACATCATGCTCTCCGGCGACCGGGGCCAGTACCAGCTCAGCGACATCCACGTCTTCGACGAGCTCCCTGCAACCGTCTTCGAGAGCCCGGAGTCCGTCGACCTCGCGGCACTCGCCGCAGGAGATTGAGCGGGGCACCGACACCTTGAACCCGTGGAGCAGGTCCGGTCGTCATTCCGGGCCGCGGAGCCGCCGCGGCGTGGAGCGTCGAGGTGTGCGTCGGGGGATCTTCGCCGCGCTGCTCGGGTCGGGTCTGGCCCTGGCGCTCGCCGCGGAGACCGAGCCGACGGTGGCCGTCGATGCTGCCCAGGTGCCGGCGGGGGCTCCGGAGGTCGTCGTGCTGACCCTCGACGGCGGCATCGTACAGCCGGTCGTCGCCGAGTTCGTGGAGGAAGTGCTCCTGGACGCCGCCGAGCGGGAGGCGGAGGCCGTGGTCTTCGAGCTCAGCACGCCGGGGGGTGTGCTGCAGTCGACCCGGCAGATCTGGACGTCCATGCTGCAGAGCCCGGTGCCGGTCGTCGTGTACGTGACTCCGCGCGGGGCGCAGGCCGCGTCGGCCGGCTTCTTCATTCTCATGGCCGGCGACGTGGCGGCGATGGCTCCCGGCACGAACACCGGTGCGGCCCACCCGGTCGGAGGGGGCGGGCAGAACATCGAAGGCGACATCGGAGACAAGATCGAGGAAGACTCCGCGGCCGCGATTCGAAGCCTCGCGGGGCGCAACGAGCGCAACCAGAAGCTCGCCGAGTCGGCCGTGCTCGAGAGCCGCGCCTTCACCGCCCAGGAGGCGCTGGACTCCGGGCTCGTCGATCTCATCGCACCCGACCTGCCGACGCTGCTGGCTTCGCTCGACGGCCGTACGGTCGTCACGGGCGGCGGCGAGGAGCGGACCCTCCGCACTGTGGGGGCGCAGGTGGTGCGGGCCGAGATGGCTCCGTTCCAGAAGGTGCGCTCCACGCTCGCGCACCCCGAGATCGCACTGCTCCTGATGTCGCTCGGCTCGGCGGGCCTGTTCATCGAGCTCAACAATCCGGGCCTCCTGTTTCCCGGCGTGCTCGGTGCGATCTGCCTGCTCCTGGGCTTCTACGGAGCGTCCGTGCTGCCGCTCGACTACGCCGGCCTCGCCCTCATGGTGCTGGCCGTGGTCCTCTCGCTCGCCGAGATCAAGGTGCAGAGCTTCGGGGCCCTCGGGCTCGGGGCCGTACTGAGCTTCGTCCTCGGTTCGCTGATGCTCTTCCGGAGCCCCGATCCCGCCGTGCGCGTCTCGACCGGGGTGGTGATCACGAGCGCCATTGCGATCGCCGCCGTTGTGGCCACTCTCTCTCTCCTGGCCCTCCGGGCCCGCAAGACGCCGGTGGCGACGGGGTCCGCCGGCATGCTGGCGGAGGTCGGCACCGCGCAGGGCAGCTTCTCCGCTGCGGGGGAGGGGTTCGCTGGGCGCGTGCTCGTGCACGGCGAGCTCTGGAACGCGCGCGCGTCGCAGCAGATCGAATCGGGAGACGCGGTCGAGGTGGTTCGCGTCCGCGGACTGACGCTCGAAGTGACCCCCAGAGACAACGAACGGACCGGAGCGCAGCCGGCATGAGCTGCCGCCGGTCGTAGGAGCCCCCATGGCACCGCTATTCGTCTTTGCCGCCGCTCTACTGATTGCGGCCTTCTTTCTCTCCCAGTGGGTGCGTGTGCTCGCCGAGTACGAGCGGGCCGTGGTGTTCCGTCTGGGCCGTCTCCTCCCCCAGCCGAAGGGGCCGGGCCTCGTGCTCATCCTGTGGCCGCTCGACAAGATGGTGAAGGTGTCGTTGCGGACCGTCGTGCTCGACGTGCCGCCGCAGGACATCATCACGCGCGACAACGTCTCGGTGAAGGTCAACGCAGTCGTCTACTTCCGCGTGCTCGATCCTCTGAAGGCGATCGTGGAGGTCGAGAACTACCTGTTCGCGACGAGCCAGCTCGCCCAGACGACCCTGCGCTCGATCCTCGGCCAGACCGAGCTCGACGAGCTCCTCTCCGAGCGCGAGAAGCTGAACGAGCAGCTGCAGGAGGTCATCGACGCGCAGACCGACCCCTGGGGCATCAAGGTCTCGATGGTGGAGGTGAAGCACGTCGATCTGCCCCAGGAGATGCAGCGCGCGATGGCCAAGCAGGCCGAAGCCGAGCGTGAGAAGCGCGCCAAGGTGATCCACGCGAGCGGCGAGCTCCAGGCGTCACAGTCGCTCGTGCAGGCGGCCGAGACGATCTCCGCGAACCCGACGACGCTCCAGCTGCGCTACCTGCAGACGCTGGCCGACATCGCCACCGAGCGCAACTCGACGATTCTCTTTCCGCTGCCGCTCGAGCTCTTCCGTGCGTTCGCCGGTGCCCCGCAGCCACCCTCCGCGCAACCGGCCTCGCCCGCCTCGGACTCCGAGAGTGAGACCTGAGCGTGAGCGAGGAGCGCAGCTACTACGAGATCGCCCTGACGAATCGTCAGGTCGCCTTTGCGATCGGCACTCTTCTCCTCTGCGTGGTGGGGGCCTTCGTCGCCGGTTTGTGGGTGGCCCGGGAAGCCCTCGGCGGGGGTGTCGTGGCCGGCCCGGAGGTGGCCCAGAACAGTGGCGGCGAAGAGCCTTTCGACTTCTTCGGCGACGCGCCGAAAGAGCCGGCATCGGACGTGGCGCCTGCTGACGCCCCCCAGATTCCGGTGCAGAGGGTGCGGACGGACGAGCCCGAGGCCGAGACGCCGGCCACGGCGCCGCCGCGCGACGAGGAGCCGGCTCCGCGCCCGGAGCCGTCGCGCGAAGAGCCACAGCGCGACGAACCGGAGCCGGAGGCGCCGGAGACCGTGGAGCAGGACCCGGCTCCCGCGCGGGTCGTGGCCGCTGATCCGCCTTCGCAGCGAGCTGCGTCTTCCGACGCCGCAGGCGGCGCCGTGATCCAGGTGTTCTCGAGCGCCGACGAAGGGCAGGCCAACGCGCTCCTCGGTCGGCTCCGTGACGCCGGCTACCAGTCGTTCCTGGATCCGCTCGACAACGGCACGCGCACCATGTATCGCGTGCGGGTCGGTCCGTACGGCAGTCGTCCCGAGGCCGAGACGGCCGCCGACGAGCTACGGCGCCAGTTCCGACTCGAGACCTGGATCACGTCGAACTAGGGGCTCCGGGGCGCGCGCCGCCAGCCAGAGCGCGGCGTGGATGGGCAGCGCGACGGCAATCTGTGCGCCGTTGATCTGGTCGATCCCGGGCAGTGCCTGCAGCATGAATCCCACGACGGAGAGCAGGAGGCCAACTGCGGTCAGGCGCTCGGCGAGCCGGATCCTGCGGCTCAACTGCAGGGCCGCGAGCAGGAGCGGCGCGGCGACGAGGGTGAGCGGAGTGAACTGCAGGAGGTTCTCGTTCCAGTGGGCCCACCGGTGTGCGGTGAAGCAGAGGAAGAGGGAGACCACCCCCTGGAGACCGACGATGCCCGCGAGCGCGAAGGCGAGGACGCCTGCCACGGTGCGTGCGAGGCGGGAGCCTCTGGCCACTGCGCCCAGGCACACCACCAGCGTGAGTGTCAGGGTCCACGCGGGGAGTGCGACCGTGGGTGGTAGAAAGCGCGGTTCCGTACGGTCTGCGGGTCGCCCCGCGTCGTAGAGCACGACCGTCTCGGATGACCAGGGGCGCGCCGGCATGTCGGCTGTCGCGGGGAGCTCGAGTCCTTCCAGCGCATCGCGTAGCACCATCGGGATGTAGGCCGACTCCCAGGTCGAGATGGGGCGGTCGGCGCGCCAGCCGATGAGCACGTCCATGCCGAAGAAGATCCGGGAGGCGTCCTGGGTCAGCCGGCGGGTGTGGAACCGGTACGTCTGCCCCGGCATCTGCTCGAGATCGCGCCGCAGGGCGCCGTCGCTGACCTCGTTCAGCAGGTCGCGGATCCTCGTCGAGCAGTTGTTCAGGAAGTACTCGTAGCGGTAGTCGGGGTCGCGCGCGTTCTCGAGGACGAGAAGCCAGAGCTCCTCCCGCTGCTCCGGCGTGAGGTCGAGCACCTGCTCTTCGATGGACCGCCGCGCGTGCCGGTACGTGCGCTTGGTCTCGGCCCAGGTGAGGTAGCCCATCGAGTACAACATCTCGCCGCGCAGGAAGCGCGCCACGAAGCCCTCCTGCTCGAACGAGAAGACGCCCCAGTGGAAGACGTCGTCGCGCCCGTTCCTGGCGTTGCGGAAGCGCAGGCCGTTGTGCCCGAAGCCCTCCCACACCTCGTCGCCCACCCCGAAGGTGAGCAGCGAGACGGTCAGATCGGAACCGTGGACGCCCTGCATCTGCTGGCCCGCGGCGCCCGAGTTGGCGAGCAGCAGGAGTGCCAGCAGCGCGAGCGAGATCTTTCCTCCGCGAGCCATGGCGGCGATGGTGACACAGCCTCTGCAGGGCCTTCTGCGGCGGCGTGTCTCCTATACGGAGGCCGGGACCTTTGCCATACTGCGAGCGCCGCGGACGGCCTCGAGAAGGGCATGCGCGAAGGGCCCCAGCGGCCAGCGAGGTACCCATGAGTCAGGAAAGCCAGCAGAGTCTCGACCGCCTCCTGGAGCGCGTGCGCTCCCTCCGGGGGTATCTTTGACGACGCTCAGCTGAAAGACGACCTCGCCGCGATCGACCACGACATGCAGGCACCCGGCTTCTGGGACAACCCCGCCGCCTCGGCAAAGGTCCTGCAGAAGCGCCGCGTCGTGGAGCGCCGCCTCAAGACCGCGGAGCAGATGGACTCCGACGCGGAGGAGATCGAGGTCTGGAAGGAGCTCCTCGCGGAAGGCGAAAGTGGCGAGGAGTTGGGACCGTTCGTGAAGCGCGTCGAGGAGGACCTCGACCAGCTCGACCTCGAGCTCAAGCTCTCCGGCCCCGACGACGGTCGCAATGCCCTGTTTGCCATCAACCCGGGCGCCGGCGGCACCGAGTCGCAGGACTGGGCCGAGATCCTGCTGCGCATGTACCTCCGCTGGGGCGAGCAGAACGGCTTCGACGTGGAGCTGCTCGAGCGTCAGGACGGGGAAGAGGCCGGCATCAAGAGCGCCACCGGCATCATCCGCGGCGCCTACGCCTACGGCTACCTGCAGGGCGAGAGCGGGGTGCACCGTCTCGTGCGCATCAGCCCGTACGACGCCGCGAGCCGCCGCCACACGTCGTTCGCTTCGGTCTACATCTACCCGGAGATCGACGACGATGTCGAGATCGACATCCAGGACAAAGACCTCCGCGTCGACACGTACCGCTCTTCCGGGGCCGGCGGCCAGCACGTCAACGTGACCGACTCCGCCGTGCGCATCACCCACGAGCCGACCGGCATCGTGGTGACGTGTCAGAACGAGCGTAGCCAGCTGAAGAACCGGGCCACGGCGATGAAGATCCTCAGGGCGCGCCTCTACGACCTCGAGATGCAGAAGCGTAGGGAGGAGCAGGCCGCCAAAGAGGGCGAGAAGAAGGAGATCGGCTTCGGCAGCCAGATCCGCAGCTACGTGCTCCATCCGTACCGCATGGTCAAAGATCATCGCTCCGGAATCGAGATCGGTGACACCGACCGCGTTCTCGACGGCGACCTGCAGCCCTTTATCGAGTCGTTTCTCAAGGGCCAGATCGACGACGCGCCCCAGGAGCTGTGAGCCGCGCCAATGAGCGAGAGACGGCTCGCCTACCTGTCGCCGCTGCCGCCCGTGCGCTCGGGCATCGCGGACTACTCGGTCGATCTGCTACGCGGCCTGCGCGCGGCGGGAGAGGGCGCGGAGCTGTGCGTCGTGCAGGTTCCCGGGCAGGACGTCGCCCCCGAGCTCGCGCGTGAGCTGGGCGTCGTCCCGTGGAGTGACGTCGAAGCGGGCGTCGTGGCCGGTGAGATCGTGCCCTGGTACCAGATGGGCAACAACCCGTACCACTCGGAGATCGGGCGGTTGGCGCGCACGTTCCCCGGGGTGGTCACCCTGCACGACATCTGGCTCCACCACCTGTTGGTCGAAGAGACGCTGGCACGCGGTGACGTCGGGGCCTATGTCGACCGACTGACCGAGGAGCACGGGTACATCGGTGGCGCGGTGGCGCTGCCGCCGCGCTGGAGCGGCTACTCCCAGGCGGCGGTGTTCGCCCTTCCGGCGCACCGCTCCCTCCTGGAGGCCCAGCGCGGCGTACTCGTCCACAGCACGTGGGCTGCGCGCCTCCTCGCGGAAGAAGGCCTGCGGGTGCCCGTGCGCACCGTGCCCATGCCGATGCCCGTTCCCGCAGACGACCTCGCTGCGAGAGAGCAGGCGGAGGCGCTGCGCGTGCGCCTGGGTGTCCCGCCAGGTGCTCGCCTGCTCGGCTCGTTCGGCTTCCAGACGCCGATCAAGCGCACGACCTCGGTGATTCGCGCGCTGGCCGAACCGGGGCTCGAGGAGGTGCACCTGCTCGTGGCCGGGGAGGCCTCTCCCGCCGTCGATCTCCAGTCGGCAGCTGCGGAGTGTGGCGTGGAGGAGAGAGTGCACGAGGTGGGTTTCCTCGACGAGCCCGAGTTCCAGGCGGCGATCCAGGCTTGCGACCTCTGCGTGAACCTGCGCTACCCGACGGCGGGGGAGACGTCGGCGTCGCTGCTGCGCACGTTTGCCCGCGGTCGAGCCGCCGTGGTCTCCGACTACGCACAGTTCGCCGACTTCGGGGAGGACGTGGCGCTGCGCGTGCCGGTGGGCCCGTCGGCCGAAGAGGCTGCGGCCCTCGCAGCGCTCCTGAGGCCCCTGTCCGCCGCACGCCTGAGCGAGATGGGTGCGCGTGCGCGGGCCCTGATGTTGGCGGAGCACGATCCGGCTTCGTCGGCCCGCGCCATGCTCGATGTGGCTCGGACGTTCCCGGAACGCCCGCAGGAGTCGACCTTTCGACATCGCCCTCGCCGGCCGACGTCGCGCACCTGGGGGGAGCTCCCCAGCTCCGTCGAGGTGCTCGGTGCGAGCGACTGGCCGCCCGGGGAGCGCCGCGAGATCACGGTGCGACTCACCAACCGGGGCTTCGCCTCCCTGCTGCCCGCGGAAGCGGGGCCCGGGGGCGTCGCGGTTGCGGTGCGCCTGCTGCATGGGAGGCAGGACCGCCGTGCGGGGGAGCCGTGGGTGCCCCTCCCGCGCCGGCTCGAGCCGGGGGAATCGTGCGACCTCCGCGTCTGGATCCGCCGGCCTCCGGGTGTGGCACGCCTCGACGTGGAGCCTCAGGTGCTGGGAGGGGCGGGCTTCCGTAGCCTCGGCGGCGGCTCGTGGGAGGGGGAGGTTTGAAGGCGCACGCTCCCCTCGCGGTGGCCCTCGCCGTGTGGATGGTGCTTTCGCTCCTCTGGGGTGGCGCGCAGGGTGAAAGACCGCGCGCGCGAGCCGGCGTCGTTGCCGCGCAGAGCGTCGCGCGCGATCTCGACCTGCGCCTGACGGAGGCCGATCGGGAGCGCGCCGGGGAGCTCGTCGGGCCGCTGTGGGCGCGTCGGACGTCCGACGGCCTCGTTCCGGTGCCGGCGTCGCAACTCCTTCCACTGCTGACCGCGCCCCTCGCGTGGATCCTCCCGGAGCCCGCGCTCGCGGTGGCCATCCGGGCTCTCGAGCTGCTCCTGCTCGCGGCTGCGGCCCTTTTGGCCGCCGAGGCACTGCGGCGACGCGGCGATCCAGGGGCTCTCTGGACAGCCGCCGTCGTCTTCGGCTCGGCCACCTGGCTCGTGGGCGGCACGGGCTCGGGTGACGGTCTGCGCGCGGCGCTGGCCTTGGCTGCTGCAGCGTGTCTGCTCTGCGAGAAGGAGCCCGAAGGCCCACAGGAGATCTACGGGGGCCCGGCGCTCGACCCGGACGACGACGCGGGGGTTCCGCGGCCGACACGAGCGCCTCGCACGATCTGGCTGGCCGCCGCCTGTCTCGGACTGGTGGCCGCCGACGACATCGCCGCGGCGGTGCTGCTGCTGCCGGCCCTCTGCTGGGTCTCCGGGACCTGGTCGCAGAAGGCGAAGTTCCTGGCCGCCGCCGCCCTGCCGTTCGTTCTCGTGGTCGGGTCGACCACGCTGCTGGCGGGAAGCGCGCCGTGGTCTGGAACCGTGACCTGGCTTGCAGCGGAAGAGCCGGTACCGGTCGGCCGCGGGTTCGACCTCTCGGACGTGGGCCGTGACATCGATTCCCGATCGGGGCACACGATCGATCTCGCGACGGGCTGGAGCGCAACCGTCGACCTGGTGGCCGGAGGCCGTCACGGGCTCGTGGTGGGAGCACTGCCGCTCCTCGTCGCCCTTCTCGCGGGCCGTGGCGGACCTCGCTTCGGCGTCACAAGCGCCCGCCTCGCGATGCTCATGGCTTCGGCAGCGTGGATGGTCTGGCGCCCATTCGATCTCGCCGGCGCTCCCGTCCTCGTCGGGCACCGCACCGTTCTCCCGCTTCTCGGCTTCCTCGCGATCCTGCTGGTTCCCCGCCCAGCGGCACGCTGGAGCGTGGCCTGCCTCGTCGTTGGGCTTTGCCTGCTGGTGCCGGCCCCGTGGCTCTACTTCGGGCAGGCGATGCCCGGCGCATTGCCGACTGCGCGGGACCTGCTGCCGCTCGAGACGACGCAGAGTCTGGCCGGTGCCAGCGAGGGTGTGATGCTCCCCACCGGCGTCTGGGTGCGAGCCTGGGGCGAGGACGGCCTGCGTCTCCGCGGCGGTGGAGTGACGAATCGGATCTCTCTGGCACGACCCCGCGACATCGACGCCCTGGTGCTCGAGCTCTCGCGGGGGGCTCCGGCACAGGTCGACGTGCGCGGGGCGGAGGTTGGCGAGCTGATGCTCCGCCCCGATGACACGGTGGCACTCCAGCTGGAGCTCGGTGAGCCGGCCCGTCGCCACCGCGTGTGGTGGGGAGACGAGGCGGTGTCCTGGTACGAGCTGCGCGTCCGGATCGATGCCCCCGGCTCGTGGGGCTTCAGCGTGCGCCCGGGGCGCCTACGGTAGCTTCGGCGGGTGGGGTTTCGGGGCGGCGAACCTGCGCTGGCTCGGGTAAGATCTGCGCGCCCGCGTCGTTCGCTCGAGGCGACGATTCGCTTCCTCCGGAGGGATTCTCATGCCTGACTTTTCTGCCATCCAGAGCCACCTCGGTGCCGATGCCGAGAGCCTCCTGGGCCACACGTGCTCCGGAATCTCGAAGGACCAGCTGTCGCTGCCGGGTCCGGATCACCTCGACCGCGTGTTCGGCATCTCCGACCGCAACGTGCCGACGCTGGTCAACCTGCAGCGCATCTATGGCAGCGGCCGTCTGGCCGGCACCGGCTACGTCTCCATCCTTCCCGTGGACCAGGGCATCGAGCACTCGGGCGCCGCGTCGTTCGCGCCGAACCCGATCTACTTCGACCCCGAGAAGATCGTCGAACTGGCGATGGAGGGCGGCTGCAACGCCGTCGCCTCGACCCTCGGTGTGCTCGGCATCGTGTCGCGGAAGTACGCGCACAAGATTCCCTTCGTCGTGAAGATCAACCACAACGAGATCCTGACCTACCCCAACCGCTACAAGCAGGTGCTCTTCGCGCAGGTGGAACAGGCCTGGGACCTCGGCGCCGCCGCCGTGGGTGCCACGATCTACTTCGGCGCCGAGAACTGCGACGAGATGCTCGTCGAGATCGCCGAGTGCTTCGCCAAGGCCCACGAGCTCGGGCTCGGCACGATCCTCTGGTGCTACCTGCGCAACAGCGACTTCAAGAAGGACGGCACCGACTACCATGCCGCGGCCGACCTGACTGGCCAGGCCAACCATCTCGGCGTGACGATCGAGGCCGACATCGTCAAGCAGAAGATGGCCACCAACAACGGCGGCTACCCGGCGATCGGCTTCGGCAAGACCCACGATCTCGTCTACAGCGACCTGACCACCGACCACCCGGTGGACCTGGTGCGCTGGCAGGTGGCCAACTGCTACATGGGCCGCGTCGGGCTGATCAACTCGGGCGGCGCCTCCGGCGGCGAGAGTGATCTCGCGCAGGCGGTGCGCACGGCGGTGATCAACAAGCGCGCCGCGGGCGCCGGCCTCATCTCCGGGCGCAAGGCGTTCCAGCGGCCGATGGCGGAGGGCGTCGAGCTCCTGAACGCGATTCAGGACGTCTACCTCTGCGAGGACATCACCATCGCGTGACGTCTTTGGGGTGGTGGTTACCACCCCAGACGTCACCGATGTCGATGCTCCGGCCGCTCACGCGGCCTGCGCGCTCCAAGCCGCCTGCGGCGGCGTCGCTTGCCGGTCCTTGGGGTGGTGGTTACCACCCCAGACGTCACCGATGTCGATGCTCCGGCCGCTGGGGCGGCCTCTTGATCGCCAGGTCGCTGCGCTCCCCGGCGTCGGCGCTCACTCGTGCAGCCAGCTTTCGCTGGCTACCCGAGAGTTGCGCGCTCCAAGCCGCCTGCGGCGGCGTCGCTTGCCGGTCTTTGGGGTGGTGGTGCCACCCCAGACGTCACCGATGTCGATGCTCCGGCCGCTGGGGCGGCCTCTTGATCGCCAGGTCGCTGCGCTCCCCGGCGTCGGCGCTCACTCGTGCAGCCAGCATTCGCTGGCTACCCGAGAGCTGGACGCTCCAAGCCGTCGCGCTCGCTCGCACCACCTCCAACTCCCTCCTCCGCGAGCCACCGACAATCGGACCTCGGATGATCCTGGTGCCTGGGATGTGCTGAGGAGCGGGGTGAGGGTCTGTCCGGAGAATCAGGGCGTCTCGGGCAGGGTCGTTTCCTCCGCCGGAGATGGTGAGCCCCGGAGGACAGACCCTCACCCCGCTCCCCTCGCGCACCGCCCCAAGATGGGCTCGCCTACTTCCTCCGCATGACGAACACCAGCGGGACCATCAGCGCGAAGACGATGGCGAAGAGGCGGAAGCTGTCGAGGAAAGCGAGGAGGCCGGCCTCCTGGCTGAGCGTTCCTCGCAGCGCCTGCAGGGAGGCGTCGGGCTCGATCGGATCGA
Organism: Candidatus Multivoraceae bacterium; assembly: GCA_965223385.1. GTDB lineage: Bacteria > Acidobacteriota > Thermoanaerobaculia > Multivoradales > Multivoraceae > JBCCLJ01. The sequence continues at coordinate 2,051,245 of CBDCWR010000007.1, forward strand.
TCGTTCGGAAGGGAGGGATGGGCTCCGTGGCTCCGCTGGGGTCAGGGCCGAAGCGCTCGCGCCACTTCAGGTCGTAGGGTGACATGCGCTCGGCGAGCTGACTGTGGTGCGTGGTGGTCGCGCGCTGCAGGTAGGTCGAGGTCAGGGCGATGCCGAGGCTCGAGCCGAGGTTGCGGGTCATGTTGAAGAGGCTCGAGGCGTTGCCCATCTGCTCGTTCGCGATGCGGGCCATGCTGAGCGTCGTCATGGGCACGAACAGGAAGCCCAGGGCGATGCCCTGGATGAACTGGGGCCAGAAGAGATCGCGCGCGCCGAGGTCCGCGTTGAGGCTCGCGAACGCGAACATCGTGACCGTGCCGAGCACGAGGCCCAGGGCCAGCAGCTTGCGCTGGTCGAAGCGATCGGCGAGCAGACCGACGATGGGAAAGGCCAGGAACGCCCCGAGCCCACGTTGCGCGAGCACCCAACCGGCGTCGACCGGGGGGAAACCGAGCAGCGTCTGGAGCATGAGCGGCAGCAGAACGATCGAGCCGTAGAGCAGGAAACCGACGAGCGCCGAGAGCAGCGAGCCGACCGCGAAGGTCGAGTCGCGATACACCCCGAGGTCCACTACCGGACGCTCGACGCGTCGGGCGTGGACGACGAACCACACCCCGGCCACCGCCGAGGTGACGAGCAGAACGCGGATGAGCCCGGAGTGCAGCCAGTCTTCGTCGTGTCCGCGGTCGAGCGCGATCTGGACGGCGGCGATGGCACACGCGAGGAGGCAGATCCCGGCCACGTCGATCTTCCCGGCCACGCGCCGGATGTACGGCGGGTCCCAGACCCAGAGCACCACGAACAACAGGCTGACCACGCCGATGGGGACGTTGATGAAAAACACCCAGCGCCACGACGAGTGCTCCGTGAGCCAGCCGCCGATGAGGGGACCGGCCATGGGTGCGAGCACGATCCCCAGCGACCAGATGCCCATGGCGCGTCCGCGCTGCTCGAGCGGAAAGCTCTCGAGCATGATCGCCTGCGACAGAGGCTGCATGACGCCGCCGGTGAGGCCCTGCAGCACGCGGAAGACGATGAGACTCGCGAGCGTGGGTGCAGCTCCACAGAGGGCCGAAGACACCGTGAAGGTGGCGATGCTCAGAAGGAGAAGCCGCTTGCGGCCGACCTGGTTCGCGAGCCACCCGGAGAGCGGCAGGATGATCGCGTTGGCCGCGAGGTAGGAGGTGAGAGACCACGTGGCCTCGTTCACGGAGGACGACAACGAGCCCGCGATGTGGGGCAGGGCCAGGTTCACGACGGTCGTGTCGAGGTAGACCATCATGGAGCCGAACATCACCGCGACCGCGGTGAGCCAGGGATTGACCGGTCGGTCGCGCGGGGCGTCCGCGGCCTCAGTTCGCGCCATCGGGCTCGCTGCGCAGATGCACGACGGCGTGGACCGACATGCCCGGGCGCAGTGGTCCGGGGAGCTCCGCTTCGTCGACGTCGTCGAGCACGATCTTCACCGGCACGCGCTGGACGACCTTCACGAAGTTGCCGCTCGTGTTGTCGGCGGGGAGGAGGGAGAAGCGTGAGCCGGTCGCCGGGCCCAGGCTCTGCAGCCGCCCCGCGAGCTTCCCCGGATAGGCGTCGACGTGCACCGTGACCTTCTGGCCCACGCGCATGCGCCTCACCTGGGTCTCCTTGTAGTTCGCCTCCACCCACACGTCGTCGCCGACGAGGGCCAGGAGCGGCTCGCCGCGGCGCACGAACTGGCCCGGCTCGAGCGACTTGCGGCCGATGATGCCGTCGGCCGGAGCCCGGACCGTCGTGTCGGCGAGATCGAGCTCGGCGCGTGCGAGGGCAGCCCGTGCCGCCTCGAGCTCGGCGCGCGCCAGACGGGCCCGTGCTTCGATGGCGTCCACCTTCTCCGGCGCCGTCTCCGCTGCCGTGCGCAGAGCGCTCGCCCGCTCGAGCGCTGCGCGAGCCTGGTCGAGTGCGCCTTCGGCGATGGCGATGTCTTCACGGGCGGCCGCAAGCTTGGCCTCTGCGCCCAACGCTTCGGCGGCCGAGCTCTGCGCTGCGGAGCGCGCCGCGTCGAGCTGCTGCGCGGAGATCTGCCGCTTCTCCGCGAGCGGCTCCAGGCGCTCGAGGTCGCGCGCGGCTGTGGCCGCGCGGGCCCGAGCCCTTTCGAACGACGCCTGCGACGCCTTCTCCTGCGCGCGCGCCCGCTGCAGCGTACTTTCTGCGACCTCGACACCGGTCCGGGCGCCCTGCTCGTTGGCGCGGGCGCCGGTCTGCTCGGAGCGCGCGCCGGTCGCACCCACCGGGACCTCGCGCTCGGCGACGAGTGCTGCGGCCTCTGCCGCGGCGAGGGCCGCCTTGGCGCGCGCGACCGCAACCTCGAAGTCGCGCGGGTCGAGGCGCAGGAGCGGCTCGCCCCGGGTGACGCTCTGATGGAGCTCCACGAAGACCTCTAGAGCGACACCCTCGACGCGCGTGGAGATGGGAACGACCGGGCTCTCGAAGCGCGCGTTGTCCGTGACGGCCCGGCCGGTGGACCACCACCACCAGACCACGAGGAGCCCCAGAGCCACGGCAGCTGCCGACCAGAGGGTGCGTCGCGAGCGCCAGGTGCGCGGCGGCTCCCCCTCGCTCTTGCGCTCGGGTTCGTTCATCGCGCGTCGGCCCCTGTGTCGCTTCGTGGCGGGGCTGCGGACACCTCGGCACGGAGGATGTCCAGAATGTCGCGCTCGCCGAGGCCGAGCGCCCGCGCGATGGCACCTTTGGCGGTGCGGTGGGCGAGCAACGCGTCGAGCTCCCGTGCCTGGGCCGAGCTGAGGTCCGCCTCGGCCTCCAGCACTTCGAGGGTGTCCGTGACCCCGGCGTCGAAGCGGCTGCGCGCCTCTTCGACCCTGCGGGCGGCGAGCTTCACCGTCCGACCGGCGAGCTGCACGCCTCGGTCGGCGGTGCGCTCATCGATCAGGCCTTCGGCGAGCTGGTAGTAGATCGACGCCTCGAGAGCGGCAGCGCGCAGCTCGAGAGCTCGGACCCGCTCGGCGGCCGCCAGGCGCTCCGCGGACAACTCGCCCCCGCGCAGCAACGGCAACGTCGCGAGAGCCGCGAAGCCGTAGGTGGCGCGGCGATCGGAGGCGGTGGGGCCGATTTCTCCCCAGTCGGCCTCGATCTCCACCTTCGGGAGTCGCCGGGCTCTCGTGGCGGCCAACTCGGCGCGCGCTGCTTGGAGCTCTTCGCGGACCGCGATCGCATCGCCGCGCGCGTCGATCGCCTGGCGGACAGCCTCGGCGAGGGTCAGAGGGGCGAGGGGCGTATACAGCACCGAGTCGAGCAGGTGGAACCGTTGCCCGAGGGGCAGGCCGACGATCCGGGCCAGGCGCAGCTTCGATTTCTCGAGCTCGGCGCGTGCGGCGTCGGCGTCACGTTCGGCGCCGACCCGCGCGAGCTCTGCGGCGAGATGTTCCGTCGCGGTCCGCAGACCGTTCTCGAGCCCGGTCTGCACGAGCGCCTCGAACGTCGCCGCCTGACTCTGCCGCTGCGCCGCCACCTGCGCGCGACGCTCGAGAAGCGCCACGCGGTAGTAGAGGTTCCCGGCGACCAGGAGCAGAGAGCTCCGCACCGCGGTCTCGTTGGCGGCGGCGGCCCGCTGCAGGGCGCGTGCGGAGCGGAGCTCGAGCTGCGCCCGGCGGTCGAATAGGCGCCACCGGGCCTCGACGCGGGCGTCGAAGAACTGGAACGCGGAGACGCTGGGCACCTCCTCGCCCGGAAGCGGCTCCGGGCGAAAGCGCGAGAAGGCCGATGCGTCGAAGTTGAGCTCGTCGGTCCGTTGCTCGAAGACGAGCTCGAACGACGGCAGCAGGAGACTGCGCGCGACGCGGCTGCGGGACTCCCGGTGCCGGACCCGCGAGGTCTGCAGCTGAGCTCCCAGGTTGTGCTCGAGCGCACGCTCCAGCGCAGCCACCAGACCGAGGGGCAGCGACTCTTCCGTCCTCTCGCCCGCAGGAACACCCGCGAGGAGGGAGAGGTCGAGCTGGTTCGCGAGCAGCGAGGACGTCAGCTGCAGCGTGCTGCCCGGGGCCTGGTCGCGGAGAGGCTCCGGCAGCTCCACCGTTCGCCGCGCACTGGAGATGGGGTCGTCCGAGGTTCGCTGCGCCTGGAGACCCGATGCGATCAGGAGCAGCGCGGCGAGGGCCGTGAGCGCACGGAGTGGCGCTTCACAGATCGCCGAGAGACCTCGGCGCGGACACGGGGGATCGGGCGGCAGAGTGGCCAGCGCAACTTCCTTTCGCGAGAGCCTGCGGACCATCGGGGGAGCACGTCGGGATTCCTCGATTCTCGGCTCCGACCGGCCGGTAGGTCAAATCTCTCGCGAGAGGGGCCACGGTCCTTCGCGCAGGTTACTCGGAGGCCCGGCCGGCGACCGGGACCCAGATCTCGAGGCCCCCGCGCCCTGTCTGTGGATCGAACGTTTCGGGGTAGACCTCGAGGAACGGCGCGTCGACCGGCTCGAGGTCCGAGGCCGGCAGGAAATCCGAGAAGATCGCGTGGCAGGTGGCCCGGATCTCGGACACGTGCCCAGGGTGCGTGAAGACGGCATAACGTTGGGGGGAGAGACGCAGGCGGTCGCGCTCCCTGGGAAGCTCCGCGAAGCTCTTGACCTCGACGCCGCAGAGATACTCGAAGTTGCCGTCGTCGTCCCCCCCGTGGACCACCCCGAAGGCGCGCGCGCCGACCTGGTCGGGGATGCTCGGCGCGACCTGGTGGAACTGCTGCCACTGACTCGGGATCTCCGCGTTCGAGCTGCCGGAGTGGCTGCCGGAAACTCCTGCGAGCAACAGCGCCTCGGTGTCTTGGAAGGTGGGGGCGGTCAGGTCGGTCTGGCTCTTGTGGTTCATTTCGAGTGCCTCCGTGAGTGGAAGGGTGGCCGTTTTGCCGCGCTCCCTCAGTTGTCGCGGTGTCGTCCCGAAGTGCTCGCGGAAGGCCCGCGTGAACGCCTCGTGGGAGCCGTAGCCGCTGCGCTGCGCGAGGGCGAGGATGTCCGGCTCTCCGGCGGCGAGGGCCCTGGCGGCCATCGACAGTCGGCGGTGCCGGACGTACCCCATGAGGGAGACTCCCGTGGCGAAGCTGAACGTGCGCGCCAGGTGAAAGCGCGAGACGCAGCAGGCGCGCGCGATGTCCTCCAGACTCAGCTCACCCTCGGAGTGGCTTTCGACGTACCAGACGGCCTTCTCTACGAGTCCCATCGAGATCGTTCTCCTGGCAGGCAGAGTAGGCCCGATCGTCGCTCGCCGCTTGATGGCACGTGCGGTCTTCCCTACGAAGGGCGTACGAGCTGCTGCACCTCGGGCGCAGCCGCGGCACCGTCGCGGCGGCCGACGTCCATGACGGCGCGCAGGTAGTCGTGCTGGAACATCAGCATGGACAGAATGTCCGGGCTCGCCGTCTGGCGCGTGCCCAGGCCGCGCGTGAAGAAGCGGAAGGTGCGTGGAAGGCGGCTCTCGAACCGGGACGCCAGGCGGCCGAGGTCTTCCGACGGCCGCAGGACGACGAGGTCGATCGGTCGCAGGCCGTGCCATTCGCCGGTCGGGACCTTCTCGAGCCACTCGTTGAACTGCTCGAGGCGCCGGGCATCCTGATCGAGCTGATCGAGGAAGATCGCGTTCATGAGCACGCCCGCGACCTGGGCGGGCGGAGGGTAGCCGGTCGTCGCGTCCGGGAGCACCGGCTGGCCCGGAGCCCGGTGGCGGGTCGACAGTGCGAGAATGCCGTCCACGTCGAGGTGCAGTGCCGGCGACAGCGGTACGGTCAGCCGCACCCCACCGTCCCCGAACCAGCGGCCGCCGATCTCGATCGCCGGAAAAAGCAGCGGCAGGGCCGCCGACGCCATCACGTGCTCCACGCCCAGCTCCGTCTCCTGGCTGATGCGGCTCGGGCGCTGCCACGGCTCGAAGTCGTTGCTCTGCACCCACGTCACCGTCTTGCCGGAGCCGTACTCCACGGTCGTCATGGCCACGGCGTCGAGGCGTCCGCGATCGAGGTTCTCCTGGATCCCGGGGATCGTGCCGTCGCGGTCGGCCTCGAGCTCCCGCTGGAGCAGCTCCCGCAGCGGATCGGTGTCCACGAGGCCACCCGTGCGGGGCGCGAGTCGGCTGCCTCCACTGATCAGTTTGAGCATCCAGCGCCCCGCGCCGCCGAACAGTGCCCACGGGGAGACCTCGAACACGTCGCGCGGGTCGAGGCCCGACCACAGACGTGAAAGAGCGTGCGCCGCCTCCGCGAGATCGCAGTTCTGGCGGGCGAGGAAAGCTGCGTTGATCGCGCCGGCGGAGACACCCGTGAGGACGCGAAACTCGAGGTCGGGGATCTCCTCGGTCAGGCCGCAGAGAAGGCCGGCCTGGTAGGCCGCGCGGGCCCCGCCACCCGTGAGAACGAGACCGATCCTGCGGGGGCGCTCGACCTCGGGAGAGCCCTCGTGGGGGGCACCTCGATCTGCCATGGAACGCAGTTTAGTGTCCTGTGCGGGAGGTTCGTCGCACGATTCTCGGCCCCTTCCGCGCGCTGCCCGCGTTGCTTCTCCTCGAAAGATGCCCGATCTTCCAGCGTCGAAGCGCCTTGCCAGCGCACGAAATGACCTCGAGACTCGCGCAACGAACCTCCCACACAGGACACTCGTGCTCCCACGTCGGCGAGACGAGGTGCGCCTTCCGGCCCGTCGGAAACGGGCATAAGCTGAGCCATCGGGTCGCGCCGTCTTGCGCGACCAGCGAGGGAGTCCCGTGGCCGAAGCAGAGCAGGCGTACCAACTCATCGTGATCGGCAGCGGCCCGGGCGGCTATGTCGCGGCCATCCGCGCCCGCCAGTTGGGCCTCTCTGTGCTGCTCGTCGAGAAGGACCCTCATTTCGGTGGGACCTGTCTTCATCGCGGCTGTATCCCGACGAAGGCCCTGCTGCACTCGGCCGAGGTCCTGGAGCAGATGGCCTCTTCGCAGCGCTTTGGGGTGCGGCTCGAGGGCTCCGCCGCACTCGATCTCGACCTCCTTCATGGCTATCGCGACGGCGTGGTGGACAAGAACGCGCGCGGCATCGCGCACCTCCTGCGCAAGAACGGAGTCGACACGGTCCACGGCCGCGGTCGCCTGCTGGCCCCGGGGCGCGTCGAGGTGGTCGGTCCTGAAGGCTCGGCTGTCTACGAGGCGGCGTCCGTGCTGCTCGCGACCGGTTCCATACCGACGCAGATCCCCATTGCTCGCGCCGACGGCCGCGCCATCCTGACGTCGGACGACGCGCTCCGCATGACGCGCGTGCCGGAGAGCATCGCAATCCTGGGTGGCGGCGCGGTCGGAGTGGAGTTCGCCTCGATCTACCGCTCGTTCGGGGCCGAGGTCTCGCTCATCGAGATGCTCCCGCGGCTGCTCCCCCAGGAGGACGAAGACGTCTCCGCGCACCTCGAGCGGTCGCTGCGCAAGCGGGGCATCGACATGTACCTCGGCACCCGCCTGGGCTCGGTCGAGCGGCGCCAGGGGGGTGTGTCCCTTCGGCTCGAGGGCGAGAAGGAGCAGAGCATTCTCGAAGCCGAGTGCATCCTGATCGCCGTCGGCCGGACCCCCGTCGTGCAGGACCTCGGCTTGGAGGGCGTCGGAGTGACGCTCGACGCCGGACGGGTCGTGGTGGACGAGATGATGCGGACCACCTGCGCCGGGGTCTACGCCATCGGCGACCTCGTGCCGACCCCCTGGCTGGCGCACGTCGCCTCGGCAGAGGGCATCGTCGCCGTGGAGCACATCGCCGGGCACGATCCATCGCCGGTCGACTACCCCAACATCCCGTCGTGCACCTACAGCCATCCGGAGGTGGCCAGCGCCGGTCTCACCGAGACGCAGGCGAAGCAGGCGGGCTACGAAGTGGAGACGGGGCGTTTCCCCTTCCAGGCCTCCGGCAAGGCGGCGATCCTCGGCGACACGGACGGCTTCGTCAAAGTGGTGCGCGAGACGGTCTATGACGAACTGCTCGGAGTCCATATCATCGGGCCGCATGCCACGGACCTGATCGCCGAAGCCTGCGTGGCACTCCGCGTCGAGTCGACCACGGAAGAGCTGATCCGCACCGTGCATGCGCATCCGACGCTCTCCGAGGCGGTCGCCGAAGCGGCGCACGCGGCGGTGGGCGCGCCGATCCACATCTGAAGAACGGACGCGTCGCCGCGCGCGACGCCGGAACGGGAAGGGCCACGCAACATGGCAACGGACGTCATCATGCCCCAGATGGGCGAGTCGATTGCGGAGGGCACCGTGACGCGGTGGCTCGTGGAGGTGGGGCAGCACGTGGACCGCGACGAGCCGCTCCTCGAGATCTCCACCGACAAGGTCGACGCGGAGATTCCGGCGCCCGCTTCCGGGACACTGCTCGAGGTCCTCTTCGGCGAAGGGGACACGGTCGAAGTGGACACGGTCATCGCGCGCATCGGCGAGGCGGGGGAGCAGCCCCAGGCCGGTGCCGCGGTCGTGGAGGTGGCGGCGCCTGCGCCGGCGCTCGCGGCCGCGGAGCCCGCCGCTGCCGCTCCAGCATCGGAGGGAGAGAGGCTGCGCACCCGCTCGAGCCCGGTGGTGCGCAAGATCGCGGCCGCGGAGGGGGTCGACCTCGCCCAGGTGGAGGGGACGGGCCTCAGCGGACGGGTCACGAAGCGCGACATCGAGGCGCACCTGGCGGAGCGGGCGGCTGCGCCGGCGGCGCCCGCAACGGCGAGCCCGACACAGGCGGCCGCGCCCGCCCCCGCGCCGGCTGCCGCGGAGAGCACGTCGATGGTGGCCCATGGGGCGGCCGAGACCTCCGTGCCGGCGAAGCGCTCGTTCTCCGTCGCGCCGTACCAGCCGTCGGAGCGGGTCCGGATCGAGGCGATGAGCAAGATCCGGGAGATCACCTCGGCGCACATGCTCTACTCGCAGGAGACGTCGGCCCACGTCACGACGGTCTTCGAGTTCGACATGAGTGGAGTGGTGGCTGCGCGCCGGCGCGCCAAGGACGCCTTCGGCGAGCGCAACGGCACCAAGCTCACCTTCTTGCCGTTCATCTTTCTGGCCGTGACCGGGGCGCTCCGTGAGTTCCCGAAGTTCAACGCGTCGATCGACGGCACGAACGTGGTGTTCAAGGAGGACATTCACCTCGGGATGGCGGTGGCCATGGACACTGGGCTCATCGTTCCCGTGATCCACAACGCCGATCACCTGAACCTCGCGGGCCTCGCCACGCGCGCCAACGACCTGGCCGATCGCGCCCGCTCCAAGCAGCTCAAGCCGGAAGAGGTCGCCGGCGGCACCTTCACCATCACCAACCCGGGCGTCTTCGGTAGCCTGTTCGGTACGCCGCTGATCAACCAGCCCCAGGTCGCGATCCTCTGCGTCGGCACGATCGAGAAGCGCCCCGTCGTGGTGACCGATGCCGAGGGCAACGACTCGCTCGCCATCCGCTCGATGGCGTATCTCGCGCTCAGCTACGACCACCGCCTCATCGACGGCGCCGACGCCGAGATGTTCATGGGTCGGGTCAAAGAGACGCTCGAGACCTCCGCCTGGGAAGAGCTCGACGCCTACAGTTAGAGCGCGGCCCGGGGGCTACAATCGAGCCATGGCCTTGGATCCGAAGAGCTCTGCCGGACGCCTCGTCGAATGGCAGTTTCTCGGGCGCGTGGGCTATGCCGAGTCGACCGCGTTGCAGGACCAGGTCCGCGCGCGCCTCCTGGCCGGCGAGGGTCCGGAGACCCTGCTGTTCGTGGAGCACCCCCACACCTACACGCTCGGGCGCAACGCGGATCAGGCCGACGTCCTGGGTGGCGCCGCCTGGCTCGCGCAGCGCGAGGTGGAAGTGGCGGAGTCGGACCGCGGAGGCCAGGTCACCTACCACGGCCCCGGTCAGCTCGTGGGGTATCCGATCCTCGACCTCAACCCGGACCGCCGCGACCTACGGCGGTACGTGGCAGACCTCGAGGCGACGCTGATCGACGTCCTCCGTGAGCTCGGCGTGGAGGCCACCGGCTCGCCCGATCGCGAGCGCATCGGCGTCTGGGTCGGCGCGGCGAAGATCGCTTCGATCGGCGTGCACGTGAAGCGCTGGGTCACCACGCACGGGTTTGCCCTCAACCTCTCGACCGACCTCGAGTACTTCTCGGGCATCGTGCCCTGTGGTCTGCAGGGAGTGCAGATGACTTCGGTGGAGACGCTCACGGGCCGACGCGTTTCTCTCGGAGACGCGGCCGAGCTGTGGGCGGAGGCGTTTGCGCGCAGGTTCGAGCGACGGCTCCGCCACGGGCTGAGCGCTCCTGCTCCCGCGCAGGTGGCTCGTTGAGCGGAGGAGGAGCCGGGCTTACGATCGGTCTGTCGGCCGTGATCGTCTCCGTCACCGACGAGGTGCCGCGGGTGCTCACGGTCGATCGGGGTGAGGTCGGCGACGCCATGCGTCGCTCGCTGCCATTCGGACCCCTCGACCCGAAGGGAGATCGCACGCTGGAGCTGGGCCTGCGAGGCTGGGTGCGCCAGCAGACCGGCTTCGACCTCGGCTACGTCGAGCAGCTCTACACCTTCGGCGATCGGGACCGGCTCGGCGACGGCCCGGGAGACGAGCTTCAGCGCGTGATCTCGGTGGCCTATCTCGCGCTCGTGCGCGAAGGCGACGTCGAGCTCGAGAGTCAGGCCGAGTGGCGCGACGTCTACGGCTTCCTGCGCTGGGAGGACTGGCGTAGAGGGAGGCCCCGGTCCATCGACGAGACCATCCTGCCGGCGCTCCAGACCTGGGCGAGCTCGGAGGGCGCGCAGAGAGCCGAAAGGGAGGAGCGTGTGGAGATTGCGTTCGGCACGGGACCTGCCCCGTGGGACGGCGAGCGCGTTCTCGAGCGCTACGAGCTGCTGTACGAATCGGGTCTGGTCGCGGAAGGTGGCTCGGCCGCTCCCGAAGCACGCGACGGGGGGCTCTTGTCCGGCGCCATGGCGCTCGACCACCGGCGTATTCTCGCCACCGCCCTCGGCCGGCTGCGCGGCAAGCTCAAGTACCGGCCCGTGGTCTTCGAGGTCATGCCACCGGAGTTCACGCTCTTCCAGCTCCAGCGCACCGTCGAGGCCCTCTCGGGAGTGCGCCTGCACAAGCAGAACTTCCGGCGTCTCGTCGATCGGGGCGGCCTGGTGGAGGGCACCGGGCGCGTCGACACCCACACGGGTGGCCGCCCCGCCGAGCTCTTCCGTTTCCGTCGCGACGTCGTGCGTGAGCGCCCCGCCCCCGGCGTCGGTCTGCCGTCGTTGCCACAGCCGGGCTGACGCGAAGCTCGGAGCCGTCTTCCGAAGGCGGGCGAGATTTCTTTTCGAAGACCCTTGACAGTCGATATGCTCATATGTAGCATAAAGGCCGCAGGTAGAAGACCCGCGATGGAGTCAGGTTCTGCCTGCGTTTTTCAGAGCCCTTTAATACTCAGTTAGAGCATAAGCGGCGGCAATGATCGCTGCGGACGTCGGGGAGGACTGGATGAGCCTTGAGAACAGTGAGCTCGTGTACACGCCGGAGATCGCCCGTGCCACCGCGGGTCTGTACGAGCGGGTGAAGAGCGTCATCCCGGAGGTCGAGTGGGCGGTGCACGCGCCGTACATCGAGGCCATCGAGCGGCTCAAGAAGGAGCGCAACGCCGTCATCCTCGCGCACAACTACCAGACCCCCGAGATCTTCCACGGCGTGGCCGACCTGACGGGCGACTCGCTGGCGCTTGCGCGGCTCGCCGCCGATCAGGCGGCCGACGTGATCGTCCTGTGCGGCGTCCACTTCATGGCAGAGACCGCCAAGCTCCTCAACCCGGAGAAGACGGTTCTCATCCCCGACGAGAAGGCGGGCTGCTCGCTCGCCGAATCGATCACCGGTGCCGACATCCGCCTGTTGCGCGAGAAGTACCCCGGCGTCCCGGTGGTGACCTACGTCAACACCTCCGCCGAGGTGAAGGCGGAGACCGACATCTGCTGCACCTCCTCCAACGCGGTGGAGGTGGTCGAGTCGCTCGGAGTCCCGCGGGTGCTGATGCTGCCGGACGAGTACCTCGCGAGCTGGGTCGCCAGCCAGACCGACGTCGAGATCATCTCCTGGCACGGGCACTGCGAGGTGCACGAGCGCTTCACCGGCAAGGAGCTGCGCAGCTACCGCGAGAGCCACCAGGACATCGTGATCATCGCGCACCCCGAGTGCCCGGAAGACGTGCTCGAGGAGGCCGACTTCGTCGGATCCACCTCGGGGATGATCGGTTACGTCGGGGAGCGGCAGCCGAAGCGCGTGGTGATGGTCACCGAGTGCTCCATGAGCGACAACGTGGCGGTGCAGCATCCGAACGTCGAGTTCGTCCGCCCCTGCAACCTCTGCCCGCACATGAAGCGCATCACGCTGCCGAAGATCCTGCGCTCCCTCGAGACGATGACCGACGAGGTCGTGGTGGACGAGGCGGTGGCGGAGCGCGCGCGGCGGGCCGTCGAGCGCATGCTCGAGGTGAAAGGCCGCAACATGGCCGAGGCCGTTTCATGAGCGTGCGCTCCCTCGACAGCGCGCTGCAGAGGCACCTGCGGAGCACCTTGTGCGTCGACGAGGTGCGCCACGTCGACGTGGCCGTCGTCGGTGCCGGAGTCGGTGGCCTGGCCGTGGCCCTCGCGGCAACTGCCGATGAAGCCCGCGACGTGCGCGTGGTCCTGCTCACCAAAGGAGAGTTTGGCAAGTCCGGGTCGAGCCCTCATGCGCAGGGTGGCATCGCCGCGGCCGTTGGAAGCGACGACAGCGCCAGCCTGCACGCCGAGGACACGGAGCGCGTCGGGCGCGGCCTCAGCGACGCAGGAGTCGTCGAGATCCTCACCCACGCCGGCCCGGACGCGATCCGTCAGCTGATCGATTGGGGCGCCGCCTTCGACCGCAACGCGAGCGGCGAGCTCGACCTCGGCCGCGAAGCGGGCCACTCGCGGCACCGCATCCTGCACGCCGGGGGTGACGCCACCGGCCGCGAGGTCGTGCGCGCCATGACCGAGGTCGTCCTCTCGCGCCAGGGAGTCGACCTGCTAAGCGACGTCTTCGTCTGGGACCTGCTTCTCGACCGGCAGGGCCGGGTCGTCGGCACGCTGTGTCTGCAGGGGGAGCGCCGCGTCGCGATCCTCGCAGCCGAGACCGTCCTCGCCTCGGGCGGCGTTGGTCAGATCTACCGCTACACGACCAACCCCGACGCGGTGACCGGGGACGGCATCGCCATGGCGGCCCGCGCCGGGGCGCGGCTCGTCGACCTCGAGTTCGTGCAGTTCCATCCGACGACCCTCGCGGCGGACCGCACGCGCGCCGGGCAGGTGCCCCTCCTCACCGAGGCCCTGCGCGGAGACGGTGCGTGGCTGGTCGACGAGGCGGGTCACCGCTTCATGTTCGACGTGGATGACGCCGGCGAGCTCGCGCCGCGCGACGTCGTCGCACGTACCCTTTTCCTCCGATCGCTCGACGGCAGGTCGAACTACCTCGATCTGCGTCCGGTCGCCGCCTCGAGCGAGGAGTTTGCCGCCCACTTCCCGACGGCGGACCGCTCGTGTCGCGACGCAGGCCTCGACCCGATGAAGGATCTGATCCCGGTCACCCCGGCCGCGCACTACCACATGGGAGGCGTCTGGGTGGACGGCTCCGGCAGGTCGTCGCTCTCCGGGCTCTGGGCCTGCGGCGAAGTCACGTCCACCGGTGCCCACGGTGCCAACCGCCTGGCCAGCAACTCGCTGCTGGAGGCGCTCGTTTTCGGACTGCGGGTGGGAGAGACGCTCGCAGCGCGGCCCTCGCGGAGGCTCTCCGACCTCGCGGATGCTCTGGCTGCGGACGCCGGCTTTGCCGCGTCTCGTCTGCGGGTCGCCGACGCGGAGGAGCGCGCCCAGACGCTGCTCGACACGCTGCGCGCTGCGGCATGGAAAGGGCTCGGCATCGTGCGCTCCAGAGAAGGCCTCGAGGGGGCGCTCGACGAGCTCGAACGGCTGCAAGGGGTGGTGCCTCAGAGCGCACCGTCGCAGAGGCTCGGCGAGCTGCGGAACATGCTCCTGGTTGCGCGTCTGATCGCCCGCGCGGCCCTCCGACGTGAGGAGAGCCGCGGGGGCCACTACCGGCAGGACTATCCGCAGCCCGCGTCGGGGTGGGATCGCCGGCAGTTCGTGGAGCTGCCGCGAGACGAGGCTGCGCTGGTGGCAAGGCCTTCGGCTCTGGGGCGGCGGTGAGCGCACTCGGCGAACGGAGCGACACCCCGCCGCGGCTGATCTGGGCCGAGGCGGTGCGCGCGGAGCTGCAGGGCGACCTCGGGGACGCGGGCGACCTGACGACCGACGCGATCGTGCCTGCGGGAGCGCTGGGGGAGGCCAAGTTCCGGGTGCGCGAGGAAGGCTGCGTCGCCGGGCTTCCGGTCGCCCTGTACGCCTTCGAGTGCCTCGATCCGGCAGCCGAGGTGCGGGTGCACCACGGGGACGGAGCACGGGTCCAGCCCGGGGACGTGCTCGCCGTCGTGCGCTGCGAAGGGCGTGCGCTCCTGAGCGCCGAGCGGACGGCCCTCAACTTCCTCGGCCACCTGAGCGGCATTGCAAGCTCAACGCAGCGTCTCGTCGACGCGGTGCGCGCGGCGGGCGCCGCGACGCAGGTGGTGTGCACGCGCAAGACCACTCCGGGCCTTCGCAGCCTCGAGAAGTACGCCGTGCGCTGCGGCGGCGGGGCGAACCACCGCTTTGCACTGTGTGACGCCATCCTCATCAAGGACAACCACATCGCCCTCGCCGGCGGCCTGCGCAGCGCGGTCGAGCGGGCCCGCGCGAGGGCGGGACACATGGTGAAGGTCGAAGTCGAGATCGACACCCTGGAGCAGCTGGACGCCGCGCTCGATCTCGGAGTGGACGTCGTGCTTCTCGACAACCTGCGCGGTGACGATCTCCGGGAAGCGGTGCGTCGCTGCGAGGGGCGTGCCGTCACCGAGGCGTCCGGCGGCATCGACCTCGTCAGCGGCCCCGAGGTGGCCGCCTGCGGCGTCGACCTCATGTCCGTCGGGTGGCTGACGCACAGTGCTCCCTGCCTCGACATCGGGCTCGACATCGACATCGAGCCCGCTGTCTAGCGAGGCGCGAGTCGAGGGTCCGGAGACGCTCGTGAGGTGACGCGGACCCCTTACCCAAAGCGCGCCTCGAGAATAGAATTTTGGGATGAGCGAGCTGGTCTCCCTGGGCACCGAGAGCCCGATCGAAACGAAGCCTGGACGCCAGAAGCGACCCGACTGGCTGCGGATCAAGCTGGCGACCCCGGAGCAGTACCGCAAGGTGCGCGCGCTCGTGGACGAGCTCAACCTCCACACGGTGTGCCAGGAGGCGCGCTGCCCGAACATCTACGAGTGCTGGGGCCAGCACGGCACCGCCACCTTCATGATTCTGGGAGACACCTGCACCCGGCGCTGCGGCTTCTGCGCGGTCCACTCGGGGCGGCCCCAGGCGGGGGTCGACGCGGAGGAGCCGGAGCACGTCGCTGACGCGGTCGAGATCATGGGGCTCCAGCACGCCGTCATCACGTCGGTCGACCGCGACGACCTCCCTGACCGCGGTGCCGAGCACTTCGCGCAGACCATTCGCGCCATCCATGCCCGCGTTCCGGGCTGCGCGGTGGAGGTGCTCACACCCGACTTCCGCAGCGTGGAGCGCGCGGCGCTCGACACCGTGCTCGAAGCGGCCCCCGAGGTGTTCTCTCACAACATGGAAACGGTGCCCCGGCTGTACCGCCGGGCCCGGCCCGGCAGCTCGTTCGAGCGCAGCCTCGGCCTGCTCGAAGAGGCGGCGCGGCGTCGTGACGCCGGAACCTACGCGGGACGCGTCAAGACTGCCGTGATGGTGGGGCTGGGCGAAACGGATTCCGAGCTCGAAGAGACGATCGCCACCATCCGCGACGCCGGCACCGACATCCTCGCCGTGGGCCAGTACCTGCAGCCGACCAAAGAGCACATGCCCGTGGAGCGCTTCGTCACCCCGGAGCGTTTTGCGGAGATCCGCGAGCTGGCGCTCGGCCTGGGTTACCGGCACTGCGAGGCCGGGCCTCTGGTGCGCAGCAGCTACCACGCCCACGAGCACGTCCGCTGACATGAGCAGCGTGACCTCCACCCCGGTCCGGGCGCGGCCGGCCAGGCAGCGCCGTGGCGGGAGTCCGCCGTGCTGAGAACGGCCATCTCGTGGGGGCTGCCGTTGGTCCCCAAGTTCATCGTCGGGCGGGTCGCGAAGCGCTACGTCGCGGGTGAGACGGCGGAAGAGGGGCTCGCCTGCGTGGACGAGCTGAACCGCCAGGGTTTTGCGGTCACGCTCGCCCTGCTGGGGGAGGAGGTCACCGAGCCCGCGAAGGCGCGCGAAGCCACCGACGAGTACGTGCGGGTTCTCGAGGCCCTGAGCGAAAGGGGCGCCGACGCCAACGTGTCGATCAAGCTGACCCTGCTCGGGCTCGAGATCGGTCTCGACTTCTGTCGCGAGAGCCTCCAGACGGTGTTGGCTGCTGCTGCGAGGGCGGACAGCTTCGCGCGCATCGACATGGAAGACCACACGACGACCGACGACACGCTGCGTCTGTACCAGGAGGCCCGCTCGGGCGAGCTCGCCGGCCACGTCGGCATCGTGCTCCAGTCGTACCTCAAGAGGACGTTGTCGGACATTGCCGAGCTCGACGGTGGCATCAACGCGCGCCTGTGCAAAGGCATCTACATCGAGCCGCGGAAGATCGCATGGAAAGACTACGAGTCGGTGCGCCTCAACTTCGTCCAGGCGCTCGAGCAGCTCTTCGACCAGGGCGCTTACGTCGGCATTGCAACCCACGACGAGTACCTCGTGGCAGCTGCGCTCGGCGCGATCCAGCGCCGCGGCCTGTCGCCGGATCAGTACGAGTTCCAGACGCTGCTCGGGGTGGACGAGGAGCTGCGCGACTCGCTGCGCGACATGGGGCATCGGGTGCGCGTGTACGTGCCGTACGGCCGCGACTGGTACCCGTATTCGGTGCGGCGTCTGCGCGAGAACCCGCAGATCGCGATCTACGTGATGCGCGCGATGCTCGGTCGGACGTAGAGGCGCAGCGCACGAGCTGCCCCGACGCGTCTTTCGGCGCTGCGGGATCGTCGTATGCTCGGCCGCACGGCGCCGGTCATGAGGCGCGGCGCCCGCGGAGCCCGGCTTCGCACCACACCGAGATGCAGGGAGAGGTCGAATGAGCTTGGACCGACGGGTTGCGGTCATCGGGGCCGGCAAGATGGGCGAGACCCTGATTCAGGGAATGCTCAGCGCCGGAGTACCCCGGGAGAAGATCGTGGCGACGGCCGCGCACCAGGCGCGCCTCAACACCCTCGGCGACTCCTTTGGCATCGAGACCACTCTCGACAACCGCGAGGCCGTGCGGGAGGCGGGGATCGTCCTGCTCTGCGTGAAGCCGCAGGTGGCGGAGCGGGTGCTCGCGCAGCTGCACGACTCGCTCGACTCCGGCACGGTCCTCGTCTCGATTCTCGCGTCGGTCACCACCGGCTACCTCGAGCGCCGGCTGAAGCCGGACGTGCCCGTGGTGCGCGCCATGCCGAACACCCCGACGCTCGTTGGCGCCGGAATGACGGCGATCTGTGCCGGCAAGAGTGCACCCGAGGACGACGTCCACTACGTGCAGCGGCTCTTCGAGCCCATGGGCAAGACGATCGTGACGGACGAGAAGCACATGGACGCCATCACCGGTCTCTCGGCGAGTGGTCCGGCGTTCATCTACATCGTCATCGAAGCGCTCGCCGACGGCGGCGTGAAAGCCGGGCTGCCGCGCTCGGTCGCGATCGAGCTCGCGGCGCAGACCTGCCTCGGGGCCGCGGAGATGGTGGGCAAGACGGGCAACCACCCCGCACTGCTGAAGGACGAAGTGACCACGCCTGCCGGGTGCACCGTGGACGGCATCCTGAAGCTCGAAGAAGGGGGCCTGCGCGTCACCCTCATCAAGGCCATCGTCGAGGCGTCGGCGCGCGCCGGCGAGCTCGTGAACGACGAGTGAGTCGAGCGCGTTGCTGACCGACCTGCATGTGCGCAACCTCGCCGTGGTCGAGGAGTCTTCGGTCGAGCTCGGCCCGGGGCTCAACGTGCTCACGGGTGAGACGGGAGCCGGAAAATCGCTCGTGGTCGACTCGCTTGCCCTCCTCGCGGGGGCGCGGGCGAGCAGCGACCTCATTCGGGAGGACGCGGATCGGCTCGTCGTGAGCGGTGGCTTTGCACTGCAGGGGGCGGAGCTGGCGCGGGTGCGCAGCCTGCTCGACGATGCGGGGATCACGCTGGAAGACACCACGATCGTGGTCCGGCGCGAGGTGACGCGCAGCGGGCGCAACCGCGTCTTCCTCAACGACCAGCCGGTCACTCTCGCCCTGCTCTCGCGGCTGGGGGACTCCTTGCTTCGCATCCTCGGTCAGCGCGAGGAGCTGGAGCTGCTCTCGGGCGAGCTGCAGCGGCGGTGGCTCGACCGCGTCGGAGCCGAGAAGGCCGAAGCGCCGCTCACCCGCTGTGCGGAGGCGTACCAGCGATACGTGGAGGCCAAGGAGCGCTGGGAGCTGGTCGTGGGCAACGATCGCGCCCGCGCCGAGCGCATCGACCTGCTGCGCTTCCAGAGCTCCGAGATCGACGACGCGGGGATCCAGGCGGGGGAGGAGGTGGCCCTGCGCGCGCGCCGCGAGACGCTGCGCAACGCCGAGGCCATCGGGCGAGCCCTCGACCAGGCCACCGAGGCACTCGACGGCGACGAGGGGGCCCTTTCGCGTCTCGGGTCGGTGCAGAGCCAGCTCCGGCAGCTCGAGGGGTTCGATCCGGAGGCTCCCGACTGGCTGGGAGAGCTGGAAGAGGTGCGGATCCGGCTCGACGATCTGGCGGCGACTCTCCGCTCGCGGCTGGGCGCAGTGGAGGCCGAGCCGGGAGAGCTCGACGCCATCGAAGATCGTCTCGTGCTGCTCGAGCGGCTGATGCGCAAGTACGGCGAGACGAGCGAGGAGATCCTCGAGCACGCGCAGCGCATCGGCGAGGAGCTGTTCGAGCTGGACGCCGACGAATCGCGCCGGGAGGAGCTCGAGCACGAGGTGCAGGACTCGTTGGCCCGCTATCGCGTGGCAGCAGAGGCCCTCTCGAAGCATCGCCGCCGCTGGGCCAAGCGGCTCGAACGGGAGCTGCAGGCGCAGTTGGCCGATCTTGCGCTGCCGAATGCGCGTTTTGGCGTCGATCTGGACGTCCGGCGCCGCGAGGGCTCGGCCTTCGAGGTGGACGGTGGTGGTGCCGAGTTCGGACCGCTCGGCTACGACCGCGTCACGTTCCGCTTTTCGCCCAACCCAGGAGAGGGCATGCGTCCGCTGGCGCGCATCGCGAGCGGCGGCGAGCTCGCGCGCGTCTTCCTCGCCCTGCAGATCGTGCTACGAGGAGAAGGCGAGGCTGAAGGCGCGACGCTCGTGTTCGACGAGGTCGACGCGGGGATCGGCGGCCACGAAGCGACGGCGGTCGGCCGCAAGCTACGGCAGCTGGCCTCAGGTGGCCAGCTCCTCGCGGTCACCCATCTGCCGCAGGTGGCGAGCTGCTCACACCAGCACTTCCGCGTGCGCAAGGGCACGCAGAAGGGGCGCACCCGTGTCGCGGTGGAGTCGCTCCGAGCGGACGCGCGCGTCGAGGAGGTGGCCCGCATGCTGGGTGAGACCGCCTCGGCGGTGTCGCGGGAGCACGCGCAGGAGATGATCGCCGAGGCGGCGCGCGACGGCGCTTGAGGCCCCGGCAGATGGAGCATCAGGGCCTGTGGCGGTGGGGAGACCCGGTAGCCGAGCTGCGGAGGTGCGTCGACGACGGGGGTGTGGTCGGCATCCCGACCGAGTCGAGCTACGGTCTGGGGGTGGATCCACGCAGTGAGATCGCCGTCCGGCGTGTCTTCGAGGCCAAAGGGCGCGCGCCGGATCAGCCCCTCGGGGTGGTCGTGGCCGGCGCGGCACAGGCCGAGGCGCTGGGGGTCGACGTGGCGTCGCCGGCCTTCCAGGCTGCCGCCTCGTACTGGCCGGCCGCGCTGAACGTGCTCGTGGAGGTGCGCGAGCCGCTGCCGGCGATGTGCGGTGCCTCGCTGCTTTCGGTGCGCATCCCGGAACATCCGCGGCTGCGCGCGCTGTTAGGGGAGCTGGGGACAGGGCTCACTGCGACGAGTGCCAATGTCAGTGGCGAGCCTCCTCTCCTCGAGCCGAGCGAGCTGACAGCCATGCTGCTGCGCGCGCGGGTGCCCCACCGGGTCGTCGACGACGGGCAACAGCCAGGAGGAGAGCCGTCCACCATGGTAATTTGGCGAGACGGCTCCTTTCAGGTCCTGAGGGCTGGAAGGACGACGATCTGAGCGCAAATCCCGGCCGAAGGTCGTTCTCCAGCATGAACTCGGACGTACATCGGACTCTCCCAACGACGGCGTTTCGCGCCTTCGGGATACTCCTTGCTCTGGCCATTGCTCTTCCCATGAAGGGAGGAGCGCAAGCCGAGGCGGGCGGCGACGTGATCTCGGTCGACGAGGTGACGCGGGGGCAGACGGGCTACGGCGTCACGGTCTTCGAAGGCACCGAGACCGAGCGCTTCGACGTGGAGGTGGTGGGAGTCCTCCGCAACTTCAACCCCGGAGTGAGCTTCATTCTGGCGCGGCTCAGCGGCCGCGGGCTCGAGGAGAGTGGCGTCGCGGGGGGCATGAGCGGCAGCCCGGTCTACCTCGACGGCAAGCTCGCCGGTGCGGTGGCGTTCTCGTGGGACTTCTCGACGGGTGCGCTCGCGGGCATCACGCCGATCGACGCAATGCGCGACCTCGGTGCACTTCCTGGGGGAGCGCCGGCAGCAACCTCGCCGGCGCTCGGGCGAGCAGGCGCGCACTGGCAACGCCTGCTCGACCTGCGCGACGACCCGCAGAAGGTGGACGCCAGCGCGCTCGACGAGGCGCTCTCCCGGTTCGCGCCCACCCAGCTCGGTGCCGGGGCGGAGGCCGGGCTCACGTTGGCCGCGGCGGGTCTCGGGGCCCAGACACGGGGCCGTCTGGAGCGCCTGGTCGGAGGTCTGGCGCCCGCGGGTCGCATGGCGGAGACGGAGTCGCCCCCGGAGATTGCAGGCGGCAGTGCGGTCTCGGCGATCATGGTTGGTGGCGATCTGCAGATGTCGGTCAACGGCACGGTGACGGAGCGCAACGGGGACGAGCTCGTTGCGTTCGGGCATCCGTGGCTCGGAATCGGCGAGATCTCGGTGCCGATGGCGGCCGCCGAGGTCGTCACGGTGGTTGCAAGCCGACGCAGCTCGTTCAAGGTGAGCAACACCGGCCCGGTGATCGGCGCCTTCGACCAGGACCGGTTCGCCGGCATGCGCGGCCAGATCGGAGCGCAGGCCAACACGACGCCCATGACGGTGAAGGTGTCGCAGCGCGACGCGACCGGGGCTGCCGCGGTGACCGCCGCCTACGACCTCGAGCTGGCCGACCTGCCGATCCTGCGGCCGTCGATGGTGGCCGTCGCGATGCTGCAGGCGCTCGAGTCGGGGAGCCGCTCGTCGGGCGACCAGAGCCTGGAGATGCGGCTGCGCGTCGATCTCGAGGGCCACGACCCCATCGCGGTCTCCCAGAGCTTCGAAGGGACGGGCGCCGGAACGAGCGCCGCCATCTACCTCCTCTCTCTCGTGGGCTTCCTCGAGACGAATCGCTTCGAAGACGTCGACGTGCGCTCGATCGACGTGGAGCTCGATCAGTGGTCGACGCCGCGCGTGCACCGGCTGCGGCGCGTCGTGCCCTCGCGCCGCGAGTTGCACCCGGGCGACACGGTCACCCTCTACGTCGAGAGTGAGGAGTACCGCGGTGGGCGGGTGCGCGACGAGGTCGAAGTGACGATTCCATCGGATGCGCGCGAAGGGTCGTACTACCTGTTCGTGGGAGACGGACCAAGCATCGATTCGGCGCGCCTGCAGATCGAGCCGAACGAGTCGAAGGGGCTCGACGACTCGCTGTCGCTGCTGCGCTCGTTCTCTGCGCAGGACGAGCTCGTCGTGCTCGGAGTGCGCCGAGGCTCGGGCCTGGTCCGGGATGGACGCGCGCTTCCGAGCCTCCCCGGCTCGGTCCGCTCGACCCTCGCGGGGGGCAGCGGGGTGGCGGCGAAGCGTCTGCAGCTGGAGATCGTGACCTCGGAAAAGGTGGCACTGGGCCGGCCGCTCGATGGTCTGCAACGTGTCGATCTGAAGATTCTGCCGGAGCGTGAGACGAGATGAGCTCGAGGACGGGACGGGCACCGATCGCCCGGCGGATGGGCACCCTGATGGCTCTGGGTCTGCTCGTGTCGACAGGCGTCCAGGCATCGGAGGTCGAGATCCTGCGCGTCCAGTCGGAGGCCGACTTCCGCGCCGGCACGCTCGACGGCCTGAGCATCTCGTCGCGGGGGGCGCTCCGCCTCGCCGAGAAGGCAGATCGGGTGGCCACGCTCGAAGAGCCTTTCGTGCTCGACGCCGCAGCGCACCCGGAAGGCCTGGTTCTCGGGACGGGCAACGAAGGGCGCGTTCTCCTGGTCGAGGCCGACGGGACGGTGCGCACTCTCTACGACGCCGAGGAGGAGCAGATCTACGCGGTTGCGGCCGACTCCGAGGGTTACGTGTATGCCGCGAGCTCACCCGACGGCAAGGTCTACCGCATGCGCGGGGAGCAGAGCGAGATCTGGTTCGACCCCGAACAGCGCTACATCTGGGACCTCGCCGTGGAGGCGTCCGGAGACCTGCTCGTTGCGACGGGCACCGAAGGAAAGCTTTTCCGCGTCGCGCGTGACGGCAGCTCCTCCCTGGTGCACGACGACAAGGACCTTCACGTTCGTAGCCTTCTCGCCCGGACCGACGGGAGCGCCCTTCTCGGGACGGCCGGAGATGGTCTCGTTCTCGAGCTGCGAGGCGAGAGTGTGCGCACGCTCTACGACGCCGCGCATCCGGAGATCGTGGGCTTCACGGAGGCGCCTTCCGGGTCGGTCTACGTTGCAGCTCTCGCATCCGAGGCGAGCCTGGTGAACCTGCAGCCGCAGCCCAACGGAGCCGCGGCTGCGGCGACCACCGAAGCGAGCACGACGGTCACGGTGGAAGAGGGCTCGACCTCCGCGGGCAGCCGCCGAGCGGGCTTCTCCGGCGCCCGCAGCATCGTGCTCGAGATCTCGCCCTCCGGCGCCGTGGACACGCTGTGGCGGTTCGAGAAGGAGACCCTCTTCGCGATCGGGTGGTTCCGCGATCGTCTGTGGGTGGGCTCCGGCATGGACGGCCAGCTCTACAGCTACCGCGATCGGCAGATGATCCTCGAGAAGGACCTCGAGGATCGCCAGATCATTGCTCTCGTCGCGGGGGATCCCGGCCCGGTGCTTGCCAGCACGGACGCAGGCGGCGTCTACTTCTTCTCCGGCCGGTCCGAATCGGAGGGCACCTACACCAGCAAGCCGTTCGACACGGGCGAGCCATCGCGCTTTGGCGTCCTGCGCTGGGCGGGCGACGTGCCGGCGGGCTCGGCGGTGGACCTCGAGGTGCGCTCGGGCATGAGCGCGGCTCCCAACTCCACCTGGTCCGACTGGGTCTCCGGCGAGCCCGGTGCGGAGCCCCGGGAGCTGCGCATCGCCGACCTGCCCGCGGCGCGCTACGTCCAATGGCGAGCGAAGCTCCAGGGCTCCGATTCACCGGCCGTGCGGAGCGTCGAGCTGAGCTACCGGCAGCTGAATCGGCGGCCTGAGATCACGGCGCTCGACGTCATGTCTCCGGGCCAGGTCCTCGTGCCGGCCAACTTCAACGCGTCGAACCAGGTCTTCGAGCCGCTGGCACCCAACAAGGAGGGCGTGTTCACCACGCTGCGCCCGGCGCGTGACCGCAAGGAGCGGTCCAAGACGCTGTTCAAGCACGGCTACCGCACCCTCCGATGGACCGCAGCCGATCCCAACAAGGACGACCTGCGCTACCGGGTGGAGTTTCGGCGCGGGGACGACGCCTGGCGGACGGTTGCCGACGAGCTGGACGCCGACCACCTGAGCTTCGATTCGAGCGTCCTCCCCGACGGGCGCTACGAGTTCCGCCTGACCGCAAGCGACGTGAAGGCCAACTCGGAAGGCGAAGCCCTCGAGGCCGACCGCACGACCGAGCCTGTGGTGGTGGACCACACGGCGCCGGAGGTTGGTGCCATCACCCGGGCGGGCACCACGGTGCGCGTGCCGATCCGCGATGCCCTGAGCCCGATCCGTCGAGCGGAGGTGAGCGTCGACGCCAAGTCGTGGTCGCCCGTCCCCGCTGCCGACGGTCTCCTCGACGGCCTGGCCGAGACCCTCGAGGTGACGGCTCCGGAAGATGCGGGGCTCGTGATCCTTCGCGTGATGGACGCAGCCTTCAACTCGCGCACCATCGACCTCAGCTCCGTGCCCTAGGCGTCAGCGCGCAAAGGAGAACCCATGTCCGCACGCTCCATCGGTTGCTACCCGGGCTCGTTCGATCCCATTCACAACGGCCACCTCGACCTGATCGAGCGCAGCGCGCCGCTGTTCGACACGTACTACATCGCGGTGCTCTACAACGAGACCAAGAAGGCGACCTTCTCGGTCGATGAGCGGGTGGCGGTGATCGAGGAGCTCGTGGCGCCGCTCGGCAACTGCGTCGTCGAGGGATTCACGGGGCTCCTGGTCGACTACGTGCGTCGGCGTGACGTCCGGATGATCGTCCGGGGCCTCCGGTCCAACACCGACTTCGACTACGAGCTGCCGATGACCTTCATGAACCGGCACCTCGAGCCGTCTTCGGACACGATGTTCCTCCTTCCGCGTCAGGATTGCCTGCATCTGTCGAGTCGCCTCATCAAGGAGGTCTGCAGCCTCGGCGGCGACGTGTCCGCGCTGGTACCACCCCAGGTTCTCGGCGCGCTGAAGTCGAAGCTGGGCCCGTCCTGAGCTCCGCGTCTCCGGACATCCACTCTCGAAGAGCGCACGAAGCCCACGGCAGGAGGACAAACATGAGCGAGCCGAAGATCGGCGGAGACAAGCCCATCGTGACCGAGCTGGCAGCCGGCACCTACTTCTGGTGCAGCTGCGGCGCATCTTCGAACCAGCCGTTCTGCGACGGCTCGCACCAAGGCTCGTCGTTCGAGCCGCTGCGCTGGACCCTCGAGGAAGATCGGCGGGTGGCCCTCTGCACGTGCAAGCGCACGGGCAACGCGCCGCTCTGCGACGGCGCTCACGCCAAGCTCGAGGAGAGCGAGTAGGGCGGTCGCCCCACGGGTTCTGAGCGACGCGCGAGGAGGCGTGGCCGCCGCTCGGCCCCTGGCTTCGGCGTCTGAGCATTGTTGCGGTTTCTTTCTGTCAACGATCTGCCAAGAGCTCGGCCGGTATGGTCGCTCGAAGGCGAGGAGATTCGTAGCATCCACGGTCCTGGTATCTACGCTTTGTTGATTTTGAGGCCGCCACGTTCCGTAGCCGGCTCAACCCTGTGCTTGACAGGGTCACCGGAGTTGCCGCTATTGGTGGAGGACTACGACAGCGACTCTGCGTCGGCGGCCACGAGGAGGTGAGTGTGGGTGAACAGGGTCTTGGTGCACAGAGCTTGAGTGCACGGAGGATGTGGCGTGGCTTCGGAAGAGGGCGAGGGCTGGCCCTGCTCGTGCTGGCTGCGCTCTTCCTCCCCGGGATGGCGGGAGCCGAGGAGTCCCAGAAGTGGACCCTGGCGGCTTCAGCTGCCAACGCATCCGATCCTCCGAACGTGAGGCCTCTGAAGATCGACTTGAGCGCGTCGGGGCTCAGGGTGGCTGGCACGACGAAGGGTGGCGCGGTCTTCCTCTTTGGGGCCTCGAAGGAGACCCGAGACCTCCTGCCTTCCACGATCCTCCACGATCAGCTCGCTGTCGACGACGACGGCGACCAGGAAGTGACCTTTTAGGTCTCGCACGTCGCCCCGACTTCGGTTTGGATCGCCATCGACCTCGAAACCGGAGGCTGGGGCGCCGCTGCTCCCAGGACATCCGCGGCCAGGAACATCCCAGGCCCCAGGAGGGTCGTGAGGCAAGCTCCAGACCGCCTCAGCGGACGGCTCGAGCACCCGTTCTCCTTGGGCTTCTTTGCATTGATCCGCCAGAAGGTTGGCGCCTGGAGTTTCGTAGGCATAGATGGCGACACCACAGACCGCGACGGTCGTCTCGACGGGAAGACCTCAATCGAGATCGACCGGATGAAGCCGCTCGACGACTCGATCCCACCTCCACGAGACTTTGAACCTGGCGATCTCGTCTTCGGCATCGACGCCCGCACTTTGAACTTCTACGTGGCGCAGTCGCCCTAGAGAGGAGGAGACCTGAATGAAGACACAGCACACAGCAACACTCCTCCTGGCCCTCCTGGTCCTCCTCGCTCTTCCGTCTTCGGCACAGCACCCAAACGTCGAGCACGGCTACGTGCCCGAGCGCGTCTACGAATTCGGCGAGATCGACAGCGTGAACATGTTCAACGGGAACCTCACCCTCCAGATCCCGATCGGGATCGAGTACCCGGTGGGTGACGGTCTCTCGTACCAGCTCGTTCTCTCCTACAACTCCAAGGTCTGGGACTTCGAGGCGATCGGCGCCGGAGGACTCGCAGGACAGGTCACTGCCAGCCCGGACCAGCAGTCCAACGCGGGTCTCGGTTGGCGGCTCGGGTTCGGTCACATGATTCCCGCGAACTCGGATCCCTCCATGGAAGCCAACCGGGACTACTACGTCTCGCCCAGCGGCGGGACATCCAAGGTCGGCGGTTCCGCCACGACCGCCAATTCGGGCGACGGCACCTACCTCCGCAGGAAACGCTTGAGCGGCGGTGGCTTCACGATCGAGTTTCCGAACGGCGACATCCACACCTTCGATGCGCAAGGACGACTCATCGAGATGCGCGATCGACTCTCCGACGCCGATCCTGCGGCTACGGAGAACAAGGTGACGATCTCGTACTCGTCGTCCGGCAACCTCTGGACGATCGACGACGGACACCGCCAGCACAAGGTCACCCTCGTGCCGAAGACGGTCGACGGCCAAACGATCTACTACGTCGACGAGGTTCGCCTGGCCGCGTTCGGAGATCCGTATGGCACCCAGAGTGCCGTCTACCAGTTCCTCTATCAGCAAGGCCAGATCGGCCAACCGCAGGGCGCAAACGCAGGGCCGACGTCGTACACGGCCCAATTCCTGAAGCAGATCGAGCTGCCCCACGGCTCCGACTTCCGCATGACCTACGATGCGTCGATCTACGAGCCGCACCCGGGCCCCTATGCCCAGGAAGGCTCGCTGCTCTCCATGCAGCTGCCCACTCTCGGGCGCATCGAGTGGACCTACGACACCTGGCTGCTTCCAGCTCGCCATTGCCCCACGGGGAGCTCCCCCGTTCACCCGTTCTCCGAGTCGGTGGGGGTCAAGACCAGATCTCACTACTCCCGGACGGGAGGCTTCCTTGGCACCTGGACCTACGACTCGATGCCCGAAGCACCGATCGGCGGGTCGGTCTGCGATCCCCAGAACCCAACGGCCAACGGCAGGTTCGAGGTGTTGACCTCCACCGTGCAGGACCCGGAGGGAAACACCACGGCGAACTACTTCTCCGTCTGGGACGGAGACAACCCCTCTCTCGCCGGATACACCAAGGACTGGTACGCCGCTCCGTTTCGCAAAGAGGAAACCTACGGCAGCCTGTCGATCTCGCGTGAGGTCTACGACTGCGTCGTGACGCCCCTCCAGCTGGCACGCTTCGCAGGCTGGCAACCGCCCTGCGGCGGACGTGAACGCGGCTTCTACGTGCTCTACGAGCAGGACGGCGCGAGCTGCAGCAGCGGCGGAGGATGCACGGGCGTGAACCGACGCCTGCGCCACGACACCGTCGCCTACGACGACGATGGCCACGGCCCCACCGGGCAGCCACGTGTCGTGGACACGACCCGAAGCCAGTGGGATGGGCGCGGACACTATAGGAAGGTGATACGGAGCGGATTCAGGAACCTCGGCACGGGAAACACCTTCGGCAACACGCGAGAGGAGTTCACGAACTACGTCGCTCCGACCGGTGGGCCAGGAAACGGACTTCCCGGCAACAGTTCGCCCTGGTTGCTCAACCTCTACGACCGCAAGTCGGTCACCGAGCAGGGGAACCAAGCCACAACCCTCTACTCCTTCAACAACTCGACTGGCTTCCTGCAAAGCGTCCGGCGCCTGAGGGTCAACGGCACGAGCGCCGGCGCCTTCGACCTACTCACGACCTTCGCCCGGGACAAGGTCAACCGGGCGAAGACGGAGATCCGCGAGTGCTACTACGGGGGCGACACCACGCAGGTTCCGGGCAGCACCGGATGTGGTGCCGGCAACTCCAGCGCAAGCTACCGCCTCGACAAGACGTTTCTCTACGGTGTGCTCGAGACCGATCGCTATGTCGAGGCCGGCGGCGGCACCGCGAACCTGGGGTTCTACAATCAGCGCTACGTTCTGGACTCGGCCACCGGCATCGTGCAACGCAGCTTCGATGTGGCAGATGTCCGCGTCGACTTCGAGTACGACCTGCTGGGCCGTGTCACCGCCGTCAAGCCGTACGACGTGGACGGCTCAGGCGCCTTTGAGCCGGACGCAGCGATCCAGTTGGTCCACCGCCAAGCCACGGCCTCGAGACCGACGGAGGTGGAGCTCAGGTTCTGGGGCTTCCACTCGCCCTACAGCAACATCCGGGCCATCAGCAAGGTCCAGCTCGACGGCTTCGGACGCAAGGCTGCGGAGCAGCGCCGGGCCCCGGGCTACAGCACCCCTCATTGGGCAATGAAGCAGACCATCTACGACGCACTGGGCCGGGTCGAGAGCATCTCGGAGCTCGAGACCTTCCCGGATGGTTCGGAGGACAATGCCTTCATCTCGGAGCGCACGAGGTTCGAGAACTACGACGCATTCGGAAGAGCCACGCAGATCCGAAGCCCCGACAACAAGATCACCACCCTGAACTACGGCGGCGACCGCACGGTGGAACGGATCGTTCGAGTGGCGACGACTCCCGGATCCACTGCGGAGACCGCAACCAGCAGACTCGAGCGCTATGACAGCCACGGCCGGCTCTTGGAGGTCGACGAGTCCTCGGGGCCCGGCAACTCCAACGTCACGACGAGCTACAGCTACCACGTGACCAACAATCTCGCGTCGGTCTCCATGCCCGGCCAGACTCGAAGCTTCACCTACGACAACCGCGGCTTCCTGCTCTCAGACCAGCAACCGGAAACAGGTCCCACGGCCTACAGCGACTACGACGCAATGGGCAACGTCGGACGGAAGAGGGCGGGGTGGAACGGCTCGGCCTACACGTACGACACGACCTACGCCTACGACCGTGCGAGCCGGATCGTCGAGAGCAGAGAGCAGCCCGAGAACCGCTACCTGCAACGCTTCTTCTACAAGACGTCCAACGGCAGTACCGGCGGTGTCAACAAGCGCAAAGGCAAACTCTACTGGACCCGCAAACACAACTACGTCAGGCTGCCCAATGGCACTACGTCCGAGGCCCGAATCGATCAGGTCCTCGTCTATCAGGGCCGAGGCGGGCGTCTCAGGAACCGGGAAACTCGTCTCTACGTCAACGGGGTGCTCAACGAGTTCTTCGACCAACGATGGGACCTGACGCCGATCGGCCAGAACGACAAGATCTATCGCCCCTGGTGCACACACGCCGCCTGCGCGGATCCGATGCAATCCACCTATAGCGCAGCTGCCAGTGACCGGTTCTCCTACTACCGGCCACGTTACGACCTCGGCTTCTTGGACGAGATCACGGGCTACATCTCGGGCAACACCTCGAACTACATCTCGAACATCAGCTACCACGACAACCTCCAGCCCTTTCAGGTCACGCACGCGAACGGCGTCAGCACGGAGTACGGCAAGGACCAGAACCGCATGGGCCGCCCGTCGTACATCCGCACCGTGGGCGCCTCCTCCAACTGGAACCCGAGCGCCTTTCAATACCAGTACGACGGCGCGGGCAACGTCAAGCGCGAGGGCCTGTCCGAGTACACGTACGACCATGCCGGCCGCCTCGTCGACGCCAAGGTGAGACTCGGCCAACAAGGGGGTGGCAGCATGGTCCTCCGCACCTACACGTACGACATCTACGGCAACATGACCTCTCAGGGGGGCGGCGTGGTCACGGAGGTCCACTCGGGGAGCAACATGCTCAAGGACACGACCGGCCCGTGGCCCCACGATCCCCACAACCCCGCCAACCCGAAGTTCGTGTACGACTACGCGGGCAACCTCACCAAGCTCGACGGCACGCTCTACCACCGCGACGGCCTGGGAGCCGTCGTCAACATGGAGCGCGGCAGCTTCCCGAACCACTCGGAGTTCATGCTCCTCGCCTACACCGCAGACGGTGAGCGTGTCTGGGAGTACGACATGGTCACGAACTCCTCCCGCTGGACGCTCCGCGACCTCGACGGCCGCCCGCTTGCGGTGCTCAAGAACGATGCCGGCCAGTGGAGCCGCGAGGTCGACCACCTCTACCGTGGTACGACCCTGGTGATGTCCGACACGGCGACCGACGGCCTGCTGCATCAGCACACGGACCACCTGGGCACGCCCAGATTCGTGACGAGTGCGACCGGGCAGAGCAAGGAGCACAACGTCTTCCTGCCCTTTGGTGAGGAAGCCAGCCCCCCGTCGAGCAACCATGAACGGCGGCTCCTCTACACCGGGCATGAGAGGGACTTTCACCTGAGCGGAGCAGGGGACGACGTCGACTACATGCTTGCGCGGTACCAGGCGCCGAGGTATTCGAGGTTTCTGAGTCCAGATCCGATCGAGTCGGCGGATCCGGGGATGCCGCAAAGCTGGAACAAGTACGCGTACGTGCGAAACAACCCGTTGACGTACTCGGACCCGGACGGGAGAATTCTCGAGACTGCATGGGATCTAGGTAACGCGGTGCTGGGCGTTGGAAGCGCGATCTCCAACTTCAGTTCCGGCAACGTCGGCGCTGGGCTCATCGACGCAGGTGCTGCAGCGCTCGACGGACTAGCAGCGGCCGTGCCGTTCGTTCCGGGTGGCTTCTCGACTGCAGTTAAGGCAGGTCGAACAGCTGACACCCTCGTAGATGCTAGTCGCAGTGCCAGTCACTTGGGCGACGGCAGCAGAGTTGGCAGGGTCAGCGCCTCCCCGAAGCCAGGGAGTTCGGGCGGGCCGGGAGCTGGGAAGCGGTTCTCTGATGCAACAAAAGACAAGGCAGAAGCCGAAGCGGGCGGGACCTGTGTATTCTGTGGCACCGAGACCAGTCGTTCTGCTGGCCCAACGCAGCGCAACACCGACCACGCTGTCCCCAAGTCCCGAGGCGGCAACAACACCTTGGAAAACGCGCAGAACACCTGCAGAACGTGCAACTTGAAGAAGCGAGCCAAGACGACCGAGGAGTTCCTTCGGGAGAACAAGTGAGCGGCGGAGCTAAGAGAACCAAAATCTGCTTCGATCACGAAGGTGGTGTCGAGCGGCTCTGGGCGGAGGAGGTAGGCGACCGCCAGTTCAGGCTGCTCAACTCGCCCTTCTTTGCCTACGGCCTCAGCCTGGACGACGTAGTGCTAGGCGGGAAGATCGATGAGAGCGGGGCCCGGCCTTTCGTGAGGGTACTCCGCAGATCTGGACGGTCAACGTACCGAATTCTTGTCGACGATCAAGACCGGTTCGAGGAGTACTGGCAGCCCCTTGGGGCCAAGGGATGCACCTACGAGTCCAGTGGCAAGCTGGTCGCGGTTGATGTACCTGCGTCGTCCGACATTTACTCGGTGTATTCGCTGTTGGAGGCAGGGGAAGCCGACTCGGTGTGGGAATTCGAGGAGGGGCACTGCGGACATCCATCGGTTCAGTGAGCCACACCGACCTGGGTCTCTGCCTGGGTCATCGACTGTTTGCACGCTTGCTGCGGAGCAACTGAGTCCTGACTTCACAACCCCGCCAACCCGAAGTTCGTGTACGACTACGCGGGCAACCAGCTTCCCCAACCACTCGGAGTTCATGCTCCTCGCCTACACCGCGGGCGGTGAGCGTGTCTGGGAGTACGACATGGTCACGAACTCCTCCCGCTGGACACTCCTCCGGCCCCGCCACTCCGGACAGCGCGATCAGGGCGCTGGGTGTCAGGCCCACGGGCACGGCGAGAGCGGCGGCGCGCCAACCCTCGAGGTCGCTCGCTCTCCTCGGTCGCGGGCCTCACGGTTCGCCTACGGCAGTGCCTCGAGCGCAGCCGTGCGGGCCGCCTCGAACTCGTCGCCCGGCACCCAGGACGGCATCTCCTCGGCCTCGGTCACCGCGAGGGTGTTGTAGAGGCCGAGCCACACGTCTTCGATCATGCCGTCCCAGTTCCAGTCGTCGCGCAGCTCGTCGCTCGGCTGGTGGTAGTGCTGTGCCTCCCATGCTTCGATCTGCTCCGCGCCCCAGCCTTCTGGCCGGTCGCGGAACCGGGTGCCGGTGTCGAGGTAGACGGCCGGCACACCGATCTTCGCGAAGCTGAACTGATCCGAGCGGTAGTAGAAGCCGCGATCCGGGAACTGGTCCGGAAAGACCTGCCGGCCCTGCAGAGCTGCTCCCGCTTCGACCACCTGATCGAGGGTCGACTTGCCGTAGCCGATGAAGGTGACGTCGGTGGTGCGGCCCCAGATGTTGCCGCCGTCATAGTTCATGTTGGCCGCGATCCGCCCCGGGGGCACTGTGGGGTTGGCGGCGAAGAAGGCGGAGCCCAGCAGCCCCGACTCCTCCGCGGCGACGAAGGCGAGGAGGATCGAGCGTGAGGGGCGCTCCGGGAGCGCGGCGATCGCCTTCGCGAGCGAAAGAACCTGGGCACAGCCGGCGCCGTTGTCGAGAGCACCGTTGTAGATCGGGTCGTCGGGGTTGCTCCCTTCGCCTCCGAGGTGGTCGAAGTGGGCGCTCAGAGCCACGACCTCGTCGGCGTTGGCGCCGGAGCCCCGCAGGATGCCGAGGACGTTGGCCGTCTGGGTCGACTCGATCTCGTTCTTCAGCTCGAGCGACGCCTCGATGCCGAGCGGAACAGGCTCGAACTCGCGCGTGCGTGCGGCGGCCATGGCTTCGGTGTAGTCGACACCCGCGAGCGTGAAGAGCTTCCGGGCGGCTTCATCGGTGACCCACGCCTCGATCGTCGCGCGCCGCGTACCCTGTGCGGGGAGCTCGATCTGGGCGCCGGTCCACGACGTCTCGATCACCTGCCACGGGTAGCCGGCCGAAGGTGTCGTGTGGATGATGATGGCCGCGGCCGCACCCTGGCGTGCCGCGCTCTCGTACTTGTAGCGCCAGCGGCCGTAGTAGAGCCGGCGCTCCCCCTCGAAGAGGTCGTCGCTCCAGTCCGGATCGTTGTTGAGCATCACGAGCGTCTTGCCGGTGAGGTCGACGCCCTTGAAGTCGTTCCACTCGTACTCGGGGGCCTCGATGCCGTAGCCGACGAAGACCAGCTCGGAGGAAGCGATCGCGGCCGATGGACCCTGGACGCCGCTGGTCGCGATGTACTCGGTCATGCGGTCGAGGGAGACGCTCCCGCTTGCCCCTCGGAAGGACCAGGTCGGGGGCATCGTGGCCGTGACGCTGACGATGTCGAACGGCTGCTCCCACGTGCCGTCCGCGCCGGCGGGCTCCGCGCCCAGGGCCTGCATCTCGGCGATCAGGTACTCGCGGGCGGCCACGTCTCCCGGTGTGCCCGGCGCACGCCCTTCGAGGGCGTCGTCGGAGAGCGCGCGCACGTGGCGACGCAGGTCGTCGGCGGAGATCGTGGCCGCAGCCTCCTCGAAACCGGCGACCGGAAGGGTGCCGGCATTGCTCTCGGGTGCGTCTGCCGCCGGAGTGCAGGCAAGCGGGAGGAGCGTCGTGAGGGTCAGCAGCACCAGGGTGAGGGAGGTCGGAAGGTGCAGGCGGCGTACGGGAACGTTCATCGAGAGTCTCCAGCTGGTCCTTGCGAATCCGGCGACCCTAGCAGTCGTCCATGCCCCTTCGGTGCACCCAAGTGGATAAAAACGAAGGCGGCGAAGCGTTGTGGCGGGCCGGATCTGAAGCCATCTCCGTCCTGCGGACGGCTCGGGAGGAGTCCTCCTGGGAAGGGGGCCCTCGCCTGGGTTCTCGTCGGCTGCCACCGCTCCTTTTCATCGACCCTCTTCTCCAGCGCCGCCGAGCCCTGAACCCTCCGGCCGGAGACGGCTTCAGCTCCGGTCGATCAGCTCTCCCGAGCGCCGCCGGCGTCGCCCGGCCCTCAGCGCGGCGCCGCCGGCCCCTGCCTCGCGGACCCCGGGCACACCCGGCGCCGGCCGCAACCGCCTGCGTTTTGTTAGGTTTCCGACGTGATGTCCGAGGCCACTGCAACCGCCCGCCGGGGCGTGACCGTCACGCGCTCCGAGCGTCTTCTCGATGCCTACCTCGATGTGCTGCAGGTGGAGCGTGGGCTCTCCCCGCGCACGGTCGCGGCGTATCGGTCGGACCTCGAGAAGCTCCGCGCGTTCCTCGCCTCCCTCGGTCGCTCCCTGCTCGACGCCGACCGCCGTGCGCTGTCGCTTTTCCTGCAACAGCAGCGCGAGGAGGGCTCGAGTGCGCGGACGCAGGCCCGCCGCCTGGTCTCCATGCGTCGCTTCTACGCGCACGTCCTGCAGGAAGGCGAGCGTGACGACAACCCGACGCAGGGGCTGTCGTCCCCGAAGCTGCCGCGCGCTCTCCCGAAGGTGCTTTCGGCCGCTCAGGTGGAGTCGCTGCTCGCCTGCCCCGACACCACCACGCCACTCGGGCACCGCGACCGCGCGATGCTGGAGCTCCTGTACGCCGGTGGCCTTCGTGTCAGTGAGCTCGTGGGGCTCCAGCTGGGCCAGCTGCGGCTCGACAGCGGCTTCCTGATCGCATTCGGCAAAGGCGGGAAGGAGCGCATCGTACCCGTGGGCCAGGGGGCGGAGGACTGGCTCCGCTCCTACCTGGCTCAGGTGCGCCCGGACCTCCATCGCGGACACCACGAGACCGTCTTCGTCAACGCGCGTGGGCGCGGCATGACCCGTCAGGGCTTCTGGAAGATCCTGCGTCGCTACGGCGTTGCGGTGGGTGTGGAATGGCTTTCCCCGCACGTGCTGCGCCACAGCTTCGCGACCCACCTGCTGGAGCACGGTGCGGACCTCCGGTCCGTGCAGATGATGCTCGGCCATTCGGACATCTCGACGACGCAGATCTACACCCACATCCACCAACACCGTCTGCGGAGCCTCTACGATCAGTACCACCCTCGGGCCTGACGGCTCGCATCGTGCCCCGCGGTGCTTTCTGCGGAGCCTTCTCGCGACTCTCACCCTCGTCGTTCCGGCGGTGCCAGGTCACGCCGACCTGGCGGTGCTCACCAACGGCTCCGTGCTGAAGGTGAGCTCCTACATGCTGGAGGGGGAGGACCAGATGCACCTCGAGCTCGCGGCCGGCGGCTCGTTGACGCTTCCGATCGGGAGGATCGAGCGCATCGTGGACGACGAGATCCAGCCGGAGCCGGAGCCTCTCCCGGAGCCCGAGCCCTTCCAGCTGGGGTGGCAGAGCCAGGCGATTGGCTCGTCGAAGTACGCCGACCTCATCGTGGCCGCCGCCGAGCGCTTCTCCCTCAACCCTCAGCTGCTGCAGGCGATGATGCGGGCCGAGTCGGCCTTCGATGCGCGCGCCGTCTCGCACAAGGGTGCTCGGGGAGTGCTCCAGCTCATGCCGGCCACTGCCGAGCGGTTTGGCGTGGCAACCCACGAGCTCTTCGATCCGGAGCGCAATCTCGAGGCGGCGTCGCGCTACCTGGTCTTTCTGCGTCGGGAGTTCGAGGACGACCTGCGCCTGGTGCTCGCCGCCTACAACGCCGGCGAAGGCGCCGTGCGGCGCTACGGCGGCGTGCCGCCCTACCGCGAGACGCGCACCTACGTGAGCCGGATCCTCGGCTATCTCGGGCTCGACGAGTCGGCGCGCCCCTCGGCGGCGTCGGCCGGGCCTTCTGTTCCGGGGCGGTAGCGCATCACGACCAGGGTCCGGTCGTCGTCTCCCGGGCGACCCCGGGTGTGCGCCTGGACGGCCTCGATCAACGCGTCGCGGACCGTGGCCGCCGTCGCTTGGCCCCGTGCGGCAGCTTCGAGGGTGCTTCGGGTCCGCTCGAAGCCGAAGCTCGTGTCGTCCTCGTCCGTCGCCTCGACGAGGCCGTCGGAGAGCCAGACCAGGAAGTCGCCGCCCTGGAGCTGCAGCGTCTCGGCAGCGTAGTCGCGCCCGAGAGCGCCGAGGGGGGTGCTCGGGAGCATGATCTCGTGCGCGCCTCGGGTGGAGGAGAGGTGGTACACGGGCGTGTGCCCGGCGTTGGTCAGGCTGACCTCTCCGGTGCTGAGGTCGAGAAGCCCGAGAGTGGCCGTCACGAAGGCCCGGCTGGGCTCTGCGCGCACGATGTCGTCGAGGCTCTCGAGAATGTCCTCTGGCCTCTTGCGCTCGCGCACGAGCACGCCCACGGCAGCCTTGAGCATCGCCATGCGGAGGCCGGCGGAGATCCCGTGGCCGGCAACGTCGGCGACCACCACGGCGAGCCGTCCCTGAGCTTCCTGGAGGCGGACGATGTCGAAGTAGTCGCCACCGATCGCCAGGCTCGGCTCGAACGACGTGGCGAACTCGGCGCCTTCGGTCTCGATGTTCGACCTGGGAATCAGGCTCATCTGCAGCTCGCGCGCGATCTGCAGCTCCTTGTCGAGGATCTCCTTCTGTGCCGCCTGATCGACGAGGCTCTCGAGGTTCGCGCCCATCTCGTTGAACGACTGCTGGAGGGCGCCGATCTGATCCGTGCGACGCACCGGGATCCGCGCCGCGAAGTCGCCGGCCTTGACCTTCTCGGTGGCGGAGGTGAGTCGGTTGACGGCGCGGCTGAGCGACAGGATGAGGAAGATCGCCATCAGGACGGCGATGACATAGAGGTCGAACAGGAGAAAC
Organism: Candidatus Multivoraceae bacterium; assembly: GCA_965223385.1. Lineage (GTDB taxonomy): Bacteria > Acidobacteriota > Thermoanaerobaculia > Multivoradales > Multivoraceae > JBCCLJ01. The sequence continues at coordinate 2,088,244 of CBDCWR010000007.1, forward strand.
GCCGGGATCAGGAAGGCCAGCCAGGCGAAGGTGTCGATCTTCGAGGCGCTCGACAGGAGCGCGCGGTACACCGAGCGCGGCTGCCCGTAGAGGTTCGCGGACACGAAGTTCGTCGCGTTGGACCCGTCCTCGAGGGAGACGACCGTGCCGATGCGCTCGAAGCCGAGAATGCGCAGCGCGTCCGAGGCCAGACCGGCCTCTTCGAGGAAAGCCTGTCGCGCGTCGGACGTCTGGAGCCGTGGTGGCACCAGGAAGTACGTCTCGTCGAAGATCTCGAGGGTCGCCCCGGCTTCGAGCTCCGGATCGTCGCTGCGGATCAGCTCCACCCAGGCCGAGGTCCTCGCGCTGAGCGCGGGAGCCAGGTCTTCGGTGAAGACGGCCACCGTGCCGCGACCGTCTGCACCCTCGACCGCTGCCGCGATCGACAGCGCTCCGTTCGGCAGCTCGACCAGCGGTGGCTGAGGAGCCAGGTTCTCGGGTGCCAGGACGTAGCGCGTCTCCTCCGCCAACCAGGCGGGAAACTGCTCCGGAGCCAGGGCCGTTCCGCCCTGGCGGACTCCGTCTTCGTACCAGGCCACCTGCACCCGTGAGCTCGTGGCCTCGCTCCGGCCGGAAGACTGTGCCACGGCCGCTGTCTCGCGGTACATCTCGAACAGCGCGCTGCGGAAGAGATGCGCGAGGAAGAGGCCGGACATGAGGTAGAGGCCCACCGAGAGGATGACGGCGAGCATCGGCACGGGCAGGACCCCGATGAGGAAGTAGGAGAACGCCAAGCGCCGCCCGACACTCCAGAGGAACGCGCGCAGGGCGCGCACGAGGAGCACGAGCAGGAGCCCCAGGAGTAGTGCTGCGCAGGCGAGACGACCGAACGCGGCGAGGAGTGGCAGCCCGGACAGAGCAGTTGCCAGACTGATCGCAGCGACGCCCGCCAGCACCCACCACGGCTTGGAAATCCGTGCGTTCACATCCGCCACGAGGACGAGGTTAGCAGCCGGATTTCGGCTCCAAGAAACGCTTCCAACCGCGGATTGTGCTCTGCTAAACTTTGCGACGGACCGTGGGATCGCCTCGGCCGGCAGACCCCGTACTCCTGCCGCACCGCGCACCTCCCGGCCCGCGAATCAGCGACCCGACCCTCCTCCTACCGCCCACCCCCCGAGACACCTCCCTTACCCTGCCTCGGATCGAGGAGCCTGCGAATGACGCTGCCTGCTTCCGGTAAAGACGAGACGGAGGCCGCTGCGCCTCCGGAGAAAGTTTCGGACGTCGTCATCCGTTTCGCCGGGGACTCCGGCGACGGCATGCAGCTGACCGGAACCCAGTTCACCAACACGTCGGCGCTGCTGGGCAACGATCTTTCGACCCTGCCCGACTTTCCGGCCGAGATCCGTGCACCTGCCGGCACCCTGGCCGGCGTTTCGGCCTTCCAGGTGCGGATCGCCGATCACGACATCCATACTCCGGGAGACCAGCCCGACGTGCTGGTGGCGATGAACCCCGCGGCGCTCAAGGCGAACCTCGCCGACGTACCGCTCAACGGCGTGATCATCGTCAACACCGACGAGTTCACCGACCGCAACTTCGCCAAGGCGGGAATCGAGTCGAACCCGCTCGAGGACGACACCCTCAACGGCTACCGCGTCTACGAGGCGGCGATCACCACGCTGACGCGGCGCACGCTCGAAGACTCCGAGCTCGACGTCCGATCGCAGGACCGCTGCAAGAACCTCTTTGCCCTGGGCATGATCTATTGGATGTTCAGCCGGCCGACCGAAGCCACCATCGACTGGCTTCAGGTGAAGTTCAAGCGGATTCCCGCGGTGGCCGAAGCGAACATCAAGGTCCTCAAGGCCGGCTGGAACTACTGCGACATCACCGAGGTCTTCCAGGTCCGCTACGAGGTCGAATCGGCCGAGCTGGAGCCCGGGATCTACCGCAACATCCATGGCAATTCGGCCCTCGCCATGGGCCTGGTCGCCGCCTCGCGGCGCAGTGGCCTGCCGATGTTCCTGGGGGCCTACCCCATCACGCCTGCGAGCGACGTGCTCCACGAGCTCGCCACCTACAAGCACTTCGGCGTGACCACGCTGCAGGCCGAGGACGAGATCGCGGCCGTGTGTGCCGCCATCGGCGCCTCCTTCGGCGGCAGCCTCGGCGTCACGTGCTCGAGCGGGCCGGGCATCGCACTCAAGTCCGAGGCGATGAATCTGGCCCTGATGGTCGAGCTTCCGCTGATCGTCTGCGACATCCAGCGTGGCGGTCCGTCGACCGGTCTGCCGACCAAGACAGAGCAGGCCGATCTGCTGCAGGTGATGTTCGGTCGCAACAGCGACGCCCCGGTTCCGGTGGTCGCGGCATCGAGCCCGTCCGACTGCTTCCACGCCGCACTCGAGGCGGTCCGCCTCGCCACGCAGTACATGGTGCCCGTGGTCCTGCTCTCCGATGGCTACATCGCCAACGGCTCCGAGCCCTGGAAGCTGCCCGAGATCGAAGGTCTTCCCGATCTGCGGGTCGACTTCCGCACCGATCCCGAAGACTTCACGCCTTACGTGCGCAACCCCGAGACCCTGGCGCGTGCCTGGGCGATTCCCGGTACGCCGGGGCTCGAGCATCGGGTGGGTGGTCTCGAGAAGGAAGACGTCACGGGCAACGTGTCGTACGACCCCGCGAACCACGACCACATGGTCCGCCTCCGCGCCGAGAAGGTGCAGCGCATAGCCAACGACATCCCCGACGTCGAGGTGGTCGGCGACAGGGCGGGCGACCTCCTGGTGCTGGGTTGGGGCAGCACGCTCGGCGCGATCACCGGCGCCGTGAACGAAGCCCGCGGCAAAGGGCTCTCCGTGAGCCGCGCGCACCTCACGCATCTGAACCCGTTCCCGAAGAACCTGGGCGATGTCCTCCGCAGCTTCGAGAAGGTGCTCGTCCCGGAGATGAACCTCGGCCAGCTCACCATGCTGCTCCGCGCCGAGTACCTCGTCGACGCTCAGGTGTACTCCAAGGTCGAAGGCAAGCCGTTTGCGCGTCAGGAGATCCTGGCCCGCATCGAACAGATTCTCGAGGGCTGAGACGATGTCGACTGAGACCACGACGCTCACCAAGAAGGACTTCCAGTCGGACCAGGAGGTCCGGTGGTGCCCCGGCTGCGGCGACTACGCCATCCTCTCGGCGGTGCAGGCCGTCTTCCCCGAGCTCGGCATTCCACGCGAGAACTTCGTCGTGGTGTCCGGGATCGGCTGCTCGAGCCGCTTCCCGTACTACATGGACACCTACGGGTTCCACACGATCCACGGGCGGGCCCCGGCAGTGGCAACCGGCCTCAAGATGACACGGCCCGAGCTGAGCGTTTGGGTGGTCACCGGAGACGGTGACGCCCTCTCCATCGGCGGCAACCACTTCATTCACGCCATCCGCCGCAACGTCGGGCTCAAGGTGCTGATGTTCAACAACCGGATCTACGGGCTGACGAAAGGGCAGTACTCGCCGACGAGCGAGGTCGGCAAGAAGACCAAGTCGTCACCCGTCGGCTCGCTCGACGCGCCCTTCAACCCGCTGTCGGTGGCCATCGGAGCGGGGGCCACGTTCGTCGCGCGCAGCGTCGACGTCTTCCAGCCCCACCTCAAGGCCACCCTGAAGCGAGCTGCCGAGCACGAGGGCACGGCGTTCGTCGAGATCTACCAGAACTGCAACATCTTCAACGACAAGGCCTTCTCCTACGTCTCCGACAAGGAGGCCCGCCAGGAAGACGTCGTGTACATCGAGAACGGTGAGCCCCTCCTCTTCGGCAAGGAGAAGGACAAGGGCTTGCGCTTGGGCGACGGCGAGCTCGAGGTCGTGCGACTCGGCGAAGGTGGCGCCACCGCCGAAGACTGCGTGACCTGGGACGAGGCACGGGCGAACCCCGCCCTCGCGTTCCAGCTGGCCCAGCTCGACGGCCACGGCATGCCCACGGCGCTGGGCGTGTTCCGCTGCGTCGACGCACCGAACTACGAGCAGGGTGTCCTTTCGCAGATCCGCGCCGAGGAGGAGCGCCGCAACGACGCGACGCTCCAGGACCTGCTGTACTCGGGCGACACCTGGCAGGTGGGCTAATCTCCTGCGCCGCGACGGTACCGCGGCGCAACCTGTTCCTCACCAGCCCGTACTAGCTGTTCTAGGACCCAGAGCCAGGAGAAGGCCCCGGGAGGAGCCCGATTCTGCCGGGCCTGAGCCCCTGGGGAGATCGAGGTTCGCTAGGATGGGCGTTCCCCCAAGGCCCGCCGCCCCACGAGGAGCGGCCCAGCAGTTTTTGTGAGGACAGCGAATGGTAGACGTCAAACGGGAAGGAGTCGCCGAGCGCCGGAGGCGGCGCCAACTGATCTTTTGGGTCGTCGGTGGCGCTTTTGCCGTGGTCTTCACGTGGTGGCTCATGCGCCTCGAGCCGGCTGCGCCGTCCGTGTCGCGCGCTTCCGTCTATCTCGGCACCGTGGAGCGCGGAGAGATGCTGCGGCAGGTGCGCGGCCCCGGCACCCTGGTTCCCGAGGAGATTCGCTGGCTCCCGGCCCAGACGAGCGCCCGCATCGAGCGGCGCGTGGTGCTGCCGGGTGCCAACGTCGATCCCGACACCGTCATCCTCGAGCTCAGCAACCCCGAGGTCGAGCAGGCCGCGCGTGACGCGGAGCTGCGGCTGCGCGAGGAAGAGGCCAACTACCGCGACACCGAGGTCGAGCTGCAGCGCCAGCTGCTGAACGAGCGCGCACAGGCGGCCAGCATCGAGTCGGCCTGGAAGCAGGCCGTCCTGCAGGCGGAGGCGGACGAGACGCTCAACAAAGAAGGCCTGATTCCCGAGCTGACCGCCAAGCTCTCCCAGCTGGTTGCCGACGAGGCCGCCAACCGGAACGAGATCGAGCGCGAGCGCCTGTCACAGATCGAGGCTGCCAACCGGGCACGTCTCAACTCCGCCGCGGCGCGCCTCGACCAGGCGCGCGCCCTGTACGAGCTCCGCCAGGATCAGCTGGAGGGCCTCGCCCTGAAGGCCGGGATCCGGGGTGTCCTGCAGGAGATCCCGGTGGAGGTCGGGCAGCAGGTGACGCCTGGGACCAACCTCGCGCGCGTCGCTCAGCCCGACAAGCTCAAGGCGGAGCTGCGCATTCCCGAGACGCAGGCGAAAGACGTGACGGTAGGGCAGCTCGCCTCGATCGACACCCGCAACGGTGTGATCGAAGGGCGCGTGGTGCGGATCGACCCCGCCGTTCGCAACGGCTCCGTCACGGTGGACGTCACGCTCACCGGTGAGCTGCCGCGTGGTGCGCGCCCCGATCTGAGTGTCGACGGAGTGGTCGAGCTCGAGCGCCTCGACAACGTCCTCTACGTCAATCGCCCCGCCTACGGGCAGGCGAACAGCCGGATCGGGCTGTTCCGTCTGGACGAGGACGGCGTGACGGCGCGCCGTGTGCAGGTGCAGCTGGGGCGGAGCTCCGTGACCACGATCGAGATCGTGGAGGGGCTCCAGCAGGGCGATACCGTGATCCTCTCGGACACGTCGCAGCACGACGAATACGATCGAATTCGGCTGAATTAGGCCGCGCGTGAAACCGAACCTCGCTTCCTGCGTTGAAAGAGTGAACGCTCGAACCGAATAGGTTTGCCGAACGAAGGAGACAAGGCATGACCGAATCGTTGATTCATCTCGAAGGTGTGAGCAAAGTGTTCTTCACCGACGAGGTCGAGACACATGCGCTCGCGGAGATCGACCTGTCGATCGAGCGCGGAGAATACGTCTCCATCGCCGGCCCGTCGGGCTGCGGCAAGTCGACCCTGCTGTCGATCCTCGGGCTTCTGGACACGCCGACGAGCGGCACCTACACGCTCAATGGCACCCCGGTCGCAAACCTCAAGATGTCGCAGCGGGCGAAGATCCGGAATCGTGAGGTGGGTTTCATCTTCCAGGCGTTCAATCTGATCGGCGATCTGACCGTCTACGAGAACGTCGAGCTGCCGCTGACCTACCGCGGCATGCCTTCGGCCGAGCGCAAGCAGCGCGTGCAGGCCGCGCTCGAGCGTGTCGAGATGTCCCATCGCCTCAAGCACTACCCGTCGCAGCTCTCCGGTGGTCAGCAGCAGCGCGTTGCGGTTGCCCGTGCGGTCGTCGGCGAGCCGTCGATCCTGCTCGCGGACGAGCCGACCGGAAACCTCGATTCGACGAACGGTGAAGCGGTGATGGACCTCCTCAAGGAGCTCCACGACGGCGGCGCGACCATCTGCATGGTGACGCACGATCCGCGCTACGCCGAGCTGGCCGATCGCAGCGTCCAGCTGTTCGACGGCAAGGTCGTCTCGAGCTGACGGCTGCTCGGCCTGCTGCGTAGCAGGCCTGCGCTCCCTCGTGTCTCTACGCTCGAAGCAGCGCCCTTCGGCGCTGCCTCGCTCCGGAGGGCTGACGGGCCGGTGCTCGGTCTGCTGGATAGCAGACCTGCGCTCCTCGTGTCTCTACGCTCGAAGCAGGGTCCTTCGGCCCTGCCTCGCTCCGGAGGGGCTGACGGCTGCTCGGCCTGCTGCGTAGCAGGCCTGCGCTCCCTCGTGTCTCTACGCTCCCCGCTGCTCGGCCTGCTGGTTAGCAGGCCTGCGCTACGGCTGTTTCGCTCCGCTCGAAGCAGCGCCCTTCGGCGCTGCCTCGCTCCGGAGGGCTGACGGGCCAGTGCTCGGTCTGCTGGCTAGCAGGCCTGCCCTACGGCTGTTTTGCTCCGCTCGAAGCAGCGCCCTTCGGCCCTGCCTCGCTCCGGAGGGCCTGACGGGTGCTCGGCCTGTTGCGTCGCAGGCCGCAGTTAGCCTGGGCCGGGTGCGCGCCGCGTGATCGAATGTGCGGAGAGCCCATGTGCTACCCGAAGGTAGACTCTCCGTGAGACGTGTCCGTGCGAGAACTGACCGCACCCGCTGTGCTGCTCGTGATCCTGCTGCTCGGCTGTGCGCCGCCTGAGGGCGAGCCCGCCTCGTCCGATCCTGCAGCCGCCAGTGGAATCCCCTGGCCGACGGGCGGTTGGAGCACGGCGACGCCGGACGAGCACGGTCTCGATCCAGCGGTACTGGAGCAGCTGTCGAGCGAGCTCGCGGCGGGGGAGCACGGCAACGTCGACGCCTTCCTCGTGGTGCGGAACGGGCATCTCGTGTTCGACGGTCGCTACTCCGTCGACTACGTGCAGGCGAGCCGGGACTTCGACCAGACTCCCCACCAGTACAACTACTACCACCCCGACTGGCACCCCTTCTACCAGGGCCGCGAAGTCCACACGATGCAGTCGGTGACCAAGAGCTGGACGGCGACGCTGATTGGCCTCGCCATCGAGCGGGGCGAGATCGATGGGGTCGACGTGCCAGGGCTCTCCTTCTTCGGCGATCGCACCTTCGACGACCCCGATGGGCGTAAGGCGACCATGACGCTCCAGGACCTGCTCACCATGCGTGCAGGCTTTGCCTGGGACGAGTCGACCGTGCCGTACACCGATCCGCGCAACGACTGCGCTCGACTCGAGGCGAGCGAAGACTGGATCCAGTTTGTTCTGGACAAGCCGCTCTCGCACGACCCTGGGACTCACTGGGTGTACAACAGCGGTGTCAGTACGCTGCTCTCGGGCATTCTCCACGAGGCCACCGGCCAGCACGCTCACGACTACGCTGCGGAGCACCTCTTCGGTCCTCTGGGGATCGACGACTTTCACTGGAAGACGACACCCCTGGGGCTGGCCGACACCGAAGGGGGTCTCTATCTCGAGGCCGGAGATCTGGCGAAGCTCGGCTTCCTCTATCTCCGGAACGGCGTCTGGGAGGGCCAGCGCCTGCTGCCGGAGGGTTTTGTCGCCGAGTCTGTCCAGCCCTGGGTCGAGGACATCCTGCCCGACAACGACCGTCGGGACACGGGCTACGGATACCAGTGGTGGATCCCGCGCGACGGGCGGGACGGAGAGGTCGAGGTCTTTGCAGGTCGGGGCTACGGGGGCCAGTTCCTCCTCGTTGCTCCAGAGCTCGATCTGATCGTGGTCTTCACCGGCTGGAACATCTTCGGTGAGCCGCCCAAGACCTACGACCTCTTCTTCGAGCGCATCCTGCCCATGGTCGACGCGGCCTGAATGGAGCGAGGCTCGCCAGTCCCGTGAGGCGGTGTTCGTGCGCGCTGTTTCGCGCGTGAGGGCTGGCTTACGCGGGTCCGCGCGTCAACGGACGGCGCTGTCGTGGCCGCACCACACCATGCCGCTGACGAGCTTCGGCAGGAAGCGGGTCGACTTGGGTGGGAGCACGTCGCCGTCTTCGGTCGCCAGCCCGAAGGCCTCGGGGCTCATGGACGGCAGGAAGACCGCCACCTCCGTTTCGCCGGCACGCACCATGTCGAACAGCTCGGCAGGATCGGAGCGATAGCGCATCGAGCCGTCGCTGGCGGCGGCGAGATCGAGTCCGCAGAGGGGCAAGAGGTGGTGGTGCAAGAGGACAACGGCCAGGCCCGCCTTGCGCCCCGGCGTGTCGGCCGGCGCCGCTTCGGGGTCGAGGCTCCAGATTTCGGGTGAGCCGCCCTGGGCGTACACGCCGAGGGTGGGCTGTGGAGCTGCGTCGACTGCCTTGGCAAAGGCGGTGCCGTCGGCCCCGTCCCATGCGGTGACGTCTCTGGCCGCGCCACGGAGCGCTTCGAGATCGAGCGCCACGTCGATCGCTCGGTGAATCGGGTCGATCTTGAGGCCTTCGGACGCCAGGCTCGTCAGCACCGCCAGCTTGGCGCCGGCGGCGGTGCCGACCGCCTGCGGTCGTTCTCTGGCGAACATCTGCGAGACCTTCGTCCTGTGGTGGCCGTCCGCGATCGCCGCGCCGCACGGCCGGAGAACCTGCTGATAGCGCTCGATGCGCTGAGGGTCGGTCACCCGGTAGAGGACGTGATGGTCGCCGCGGGCCGGGTCGTGGTGACGCACGAGCTCGTCGGCGCCGGCAACGTCCTCCTCGAGCATCTGCTCGAGGCTGCCGTCGTCGTCCGAGAGGTACAGCACCGGCTCGAGATCGATGCGCATGCGCTCGAGCAGCGCCAACCGTTCGGCGAGCGGCTTGTCGACGGTGTGCTCGTGGGGCCTGAGATCGCCGTCGCAGGAGGGGTCCACCCCGACGAGGCAGCACAGACCGAGGCGCCGCGCGCCACCCCGTGCCTCGACTGCGTACGGGTAGATCGAAGGCTCCCCGTCGCGGGCCACCGAGCCGTCCGCCAGCCAGGCCTCGTGCAGGTCGCGTGCGGCGTCGTGAGGATCTCCGCCGTCAGCCGCCACGGGCCGCGTGAGGTGCGCAAAGTGGTGCGGAGACTGAGCGTGAAGCTGGTCCCGGAGGCTCTCGTCGATCTGGTCGAACGGCGGCGCAGCGAGGAGCCCCGGCTCCCCTGCAGGTGCTCCGAAGCGGTATCCAGCGAAGGCGAAGATCTTCATGGCGCGGAGTGTAGCAGCGGCTCCGTCACCCTTCTTCGTCCCCTCCTCGGGCGTCTGTCCACTCCTGGAAGGCCGTCTGTGCGGAGCTCCCGACGCTGCGCTCGCGGTTCGAGTAGAGCTCCCGGTAGAAGCGCTGCATGAGCGGAGTTCCCACTCCCTGATCGAGCAGGCCCTTGATGGCCGAAACGGTGGCGGGCGGGTGCGCTGCGATCTCCCGGGCGAGCTCCAAGCTCTCTTCGAGCGGCCCGGCGGAGGTCGAGACCCGGTTCAGGAGGCCCAGCCGGAGCGCCTCCTCCGAGTCGATCTCCATGCCCGTGAAAAGCAGCTCTTTCGCCTTCGGCAGGCCGACGACGGTCGCCAGGTGCCAGCTGCCCACCGCCATGCCGTAGCGCACGCCGGGGAAGCAGAAGGTGGCCATGGCGCTTCCCACGCGCAGGTCGCAGCAGCAGGCGAGCTCGGCTCCGCCTCCGTGGGCGTGGCCGTTCACCGCGGCGAGGGTCGGGATCGGCAGGCTTGCGAGAAGCCGGAAGACGCGTCGCACCCGGGCGAGGAAGCGCTGGAGCTCCGTCTCCTCGAGGCCGCTCATGAAACGCATGTCGGCCCCGGCACTGAACGAATCGCTGCCGGCGCCCGTGAGCACCAGGGCGCGGACGTTCGTCGGCTGCGCGAGCTCCTCGACGGTGTCGAGGAGCTCGCTCACGACGTCCCGGTCGAGCGCGTTGTGGGCCTGGGGCCGGTTCAGCGTCAGAACCAGGATGTCGTCTTGGACCGATCTCTCGAGTGAACCCATGGCATTTCCGAAGATGCCGGGATCCTATGCTGCGATGACGTCTCCTGCGGCGATCTGAACCTTGAGCTCGTCGCCGTCGACATCGACCAGGAGGGTCGAGCCTTCCGCCACGTTGCCCTCGAGCAGAACGCGGCCGATGCGCGTCTCCAGCTCTCGCTGCAGGTAGCGCTTGAGTGGGCGCGCGCCAAACACCGGGTCGAAGCCCTCGCGTGCCGCGTGCTCCCTCGCGGCATCGGTGAGCTCCAGGGAGAGCTGACGCTCTGCCAGGCGCGAGCGCAGCTCGGCGACGAGCAGGTCGACGATCTGCTGGATCTCCTCGAGCAGAAGCGGCTTGAACAGAACGACGTCGTCGATGCGGTTGAGGAACTCGGGGCGGAAGTGATGTCTGAGCTCACCCAGAACCTTGTCCCGCGCGGCCTCCTGCAGCTGCCCGTCGGGGCCGATGCCTTCGAGGAGGTGCGTGGAGCCGAGGTTCGACGTGAGGATGACGACCGTGTTCTTGAAGTCCACGGTCCTGCCCTGGGCGTCGGTCAGGCGCCCGTCGTCGAGGAGCTGCAGCAGCACGTTGAAGACGTCCGGATGTGCCTTCTCGATCTCGTCGAAGAGCAGCACCGAGTACGGCTTGCGGCGGACGGCCTCCGTGAGCTGCCCCCCTTCCTCGAAGCCCACGTAGCCGGGGGGCGCTCCGAGGAGCCTCGAGGTGCTGTGCTTTTCCATGTACTCGCTCATGTCGATCCGGACGATGTTCTCCTCCGAGTCGAAGAGCGCGTTCGCCAGTGTCTTCGCCAGCTCGGTCTTGCCGACGCCGGTTGGTCCGAGGAAGAGGAACGAGCCGATCGGGCGACGCGGATCTTTGATTCCGGCGCGGGCCCGGATGACGGCGTCGGCGACCAGCTGAACGGCTTCGTCCTGTCCGATCACGCGCTCGTGCAGGATCTCGTCGAGACGCAGGAGTTTCTCGCGCTCGCCTTCGACGAGGCGGGCGACGGGGATTCCGGTCCACTTGGCGACGATCTCGGCGATCTCGTCTTCGGTGACCTCCTCCCGCAGCAGGCGACTCTGCGTCTCGCTGCGGCTCTCTGCGGCCTCGAGCTGCTGCTCGAGCTGGGGTAGCTCGCCGTGGCGAAGCTCGGCGGCGCGCTGGAGGTCGTAGTCGCGCTCGGCGATCTCGATCTCGTGCCGGATCTGCTCGATCCGTTCACGCACCTCGCGCTCCTGCTCGATGACCCGCTTCTCGTCCTCCCACTGTGTGCGCATCTCGGCCGCCTTCTCCTTGAGGTCCGCGAGCTCGCGCTGGAGCGAATCGAGACGCTCCTTGCTGGCGGAGTCGGTCTCCTGGTTCAGAGCCGCCTCCTCGATCTCGAGCTGCATCACCCGACGGGTGACCTCGTCGAGCTCGGCGGGCATCGAGTCGATCTCCGTGCGGATGAGCGCACACGCTTCGTCGACGAGGTCGATGGCCTTGTCGGGCAGGAAACGATCGGAGATGTAGCGGTCCGACATCGTCGCAGCGGCGACCACGGCGTTGTCCTGGATGCGCACCCCGTGGTGCACTTCGAAGCGCTCGCGCAGGCCGCGCAGGATCGACACCGTGTCTTCGATGCTGGGGGCGTCGGTGACCACGGGCTGGAAGCGACGCTCGAGCGCAGCGTCCTTCTCGATGTACTTGCGGTACTCGTCGAGCGTGGTGGCGCCGATGCAGTGCAGCTCGCCGCGCGCGAGCATCGGCTTCAGCAGGTTGCCGGCGTCGGTGGAGCCTTCGGTCTTCCCGGCGCCGACGATGTTGTGCAGCTCGTCGATGAAGAGCAGGATGCGCCCTTCGGCGCTCTTGATCTCACCGAGGACAGCCTTGAGACGCTCCTCGAACTCGCCGCGGTACTTGGCTCCGGCGAGCAGCGACCCGAGGTCGAGCGAGAAGATGGAGCGGTCTTTGAGCCACTCCGGCACGTCGCCGCGCACGATGCGCTGTGCGAGCCCCTCGACGATGGCCGTCTTGCCGACGCCCGGCTCGCCGATCAGCACGGGGTTGTTCTTCGTCTTCCGCGACAGGATGCGCACGACGCGCCGGATCTCGGAATCGCGCCCGATGACGGGGTCCATCTTGCCGTCTCGTGCCTGTTGGACGAGGTCCACGCCGTACTTCTCGAGAGCCTCGTAGGAACTCTCGGGGGTGGCGCTGGTGACGCGCTGGTTCCCGCGCACCGACTGCAGCGCGTCGAGCAGGCCGCTCCGGTCGACTCCGGCCGACGTCAGTACGTTGCCGGCCTGGTCGCCCTCTTCGAGCAGTGCGAGGAGCAGGTGCTCGATGGACACGTACTCGTCCTTCAGCTGCGTGGCCTCCTGGGCTGCGCGCTCGAGCACCTTCTGCAGCGTTGGCGTCACGTACAGCTTGCCGGCCTCCTGGCTCTGGAGCTGAACGCGAGGACGCTTGGCGAGCTCGGCGTCCACCGCCTGGGTGATCGCTTCGGGCTCACTGCCTTGTCGCGTGAGAACGCGACGCGCCAGCGACTCGCCGTCGCTCGCGTCGAGTAGAGATGCCAGGAGGTGCAGTGCGTCGACCTCCTGATGGGAGAGGCTCGTGGCCAGACCCTGTGCGCGCTGGAGAGCCTCCTGCGACTTCAGGGTGAAGTTGTTGGGGTTCATGAGGTGCCCTCCTTGGTCTCCTCGAGCTCCGCCAGCTGGCGAAACAGCTCGAGCTGATCTTGTGTGAGGTCCTTGGGGACGACGATCCGGATTTCTGCGTACAGATCGCCAGGCGGCCCCGAGGGCTGTGGCATGCCTTTGCCGCGAAGTCGGATCTTCTGCTCCGACTCGGCTCCGGCAGGAATCTTGAGGCGGACTGCGCCCGAGAGGGTGTCGATCTCCGCGGTGCCGCCGAGGACCGCGGTCCACGGTGGGATCTCGAGGTGCGTGTGCAGGTCGCGGTCTTCGAGGCGGAACCTGGGGTGCGGTGCGAGGTCGACCACGAGGTACAGGTCACCGCGCCGTCCGTCCCCCGCGAGTGCTCCCTGGCCGGCGAGTCGGATCTTCTTGCCGGGCAGGATGCCCTTGGGAATCCCGACCGTCATCCGCCGGCGCTGGCCGGTGGACGGGTCCGAGACCTCGATCTGCCGTTTGCCCCCCGCGGCGAGCTCGTGCAGCGTGACCGTGATGCGGCTTTCGACGTCGGCGCTGGCCCTCGAGTCGGGCCAGGTCTGCGGCCCCGGTTGGGAGCGCCAGCGGATGTTGTGCTCGCGGGGCTGCTGCGCTCCGAAGAGCATCTCGAAGAAGGAGCTGAAGCCGGAGCCGCCGAAGTCGAAGCCTGCCGTGGTGCCAGGGCCGTTGCCGAACTCGAAGCCTTCCCACCCGGGAGGGGTCTGTCCGCTGGCGCGCGCCGTGTCCCAAGCTGCGCCGTACTGGTCGTAGCGTGCGCGCTTGTCCGGGTCCGAGAGGACCTCGTAGGCCTCGCCGATCTCCTTGAACTTCGTCTCCGCGTCGGCCTCCTTGTTCACGTCCGGGTGGTACTTGCGGGCGAGCTTGCGATACGCCTTCTGAATCTCGGCAGCCGAAGCCTTGCGCGAGACCTGTAGCGTTCCGTAATAGTCCTGAAACTGCACCGCGAGACCCTCCACGAGCGCGGGACGCTCGCTGTGAACATGAACTGAGTGTGGCTGACTGCGATTTTTACCGAGTTTTCGGCGATTGCAGCCATGATCTTAGTCGATCACACGCAACTTTTCAACCAAGCGAAGAGTGACGACATTCCCTTTGGGGCTCAAAAAGACGCAAAAAAACCCCCGGGAGACCGGGGGTTTTTGGGTGGCTGTGGGGCGCGACCGGCCCAGCCGGGCGATGGCGTCGCGCGGGTGCGGAGCGAACCGCGCTCAGGCGCCCGATCGACCGCGCTGCCGCACGGGCGTCACGGAGGGGTCAGATCGAACTTCTCGTAGTTCTTCGCGATGAACGCGTGCCACTTCTCGGGGATCTCCTCCTCCGGGGCGATCGCCTGGACCGGACAGGCGTCGACGCAGAGACCACAATCGATGCACTCCTCGGGGTGGATGTAGAGCATGTCCCACGATTCTTCGTCCTTGCCGTAGATGCAGTCGACCGGGCAAACATCGACACACGCGGTGTCCTTCACTCCAATACAAGGCTCAGCAATGATGTGGGTCATCTAGCGGCAACTCCTTCGAGGGTCTGCAGTTGGCGGGGAGAGTGTATAGCAACTCAGGGATGCGTCACACCGGATGCGGTGCCCCGAATCGGTCGGGGCGATAGGCCTCCGGCAGGTCGTCGATCTGCTGGTCGCGAAAGAGCCTGCGGATCCACTTTGCCGTCCAGGGGGCGAGGAGCACACCGTTGCGATAGTGCCCCGTGGCCACCACGATGCGCTCGCTGCCGAGCCGCCCGAGCACCGGAATTCCGTCCGACATGGCGGGGCGGAGCCCCGACCAGTGACGCGCGACGGCCTTCCACCTCAGCTTGGGAAAGAGGGAGTGAGCAAAGTCGGAGAGCTCGTTGCGCGCGGACTCGGTGGTCGACGCGTCGAATCCGGCGTCTTCCACCGTGGCGCCGACCAGGAGCTCGCCGGTGTCTCGACGGACCGCGTACCGCCTGGACGTGCGAATGGCTCCCTGCCAGCTCCAGTCCGGAGTGAGGAAGCTGATCATCTGACCCCGAACCGGTGACACGGGGACGTTGCCGATCCCCGCGATGCGATTGGTCCAAGCGCCCGCCGCGAGCACGACGGAGTGGGCCGAGACCTTCCAGCCGTCACCCTGCACCACGAGGCCGTCACCCTCTTCGGAGATGCGCTCGACCGTCCGCTGGCGGTGGACGATGATGCCGCGGCGAAAGAGCGATTCGGACAGCGCTTCGATCGCACGTACCGGATCGACGATCGCGTCCGTGGGGAGACGCAACGCGCGGCGCACGCCTCCACGCAGCTCGGGGTAGCGCCTCTCCACGTCGGCGGGCTCCATCGCCTCGAAGGGCTCGTCCACCGCGTCGGCTGCAGCCTGGATCCGGTCGAGCGACTCCATCTGTTCGGTATCGAAGGCGGGCAACAGGCTGCCGGACGCCGCGTAGCCGACGCCCATCCCGGTCTCCGACTCGAGGCCCTCGGCAAAGGCGCCCCAGAGCCGGTTGGCTTCGAGGAGCGTGCGGGCGAGCTCGGGGCGATCGTGCGACTCGCCGAGCGGCGAGAGCATTCCGGCCGCGGCGGACGAAGCGCCGGCGCCGGGGCTGTGCGCCTCGATGACGTCGACGTTGAGATCCAGACCCTGGAGCGCGCGTGCGACGCTCAGGCCGATGATTCCGCCTCCGATGACCACCACGTCAGGAGACTGGCTGATCCGCCGCGGGTAGACGATGGGTGAGTCACTCACTCCGCGTAGCCTCGAAGTCGCGCCGAGCCTGAGGGCCGAGCGCAGACGGAGTCTTGCACACTTCGCTGGCGCCGGTTTCCCGTCAGTTGGAGCCGGCTCCGAGCCGGGCGAGGCGAGCTCGCGCCCTCGCTGCGACGAACGGACCGTCGTCGTGCAGCAGGCGACCGTCCCCCGCCTGGACCGCCTTCTCGAAGGAGCTCTTGGCCGGCTCGACGTACGACGCCTGCTCGACGGAGAGGCGCAGGAGTGCAAGGCCGATCCAGTAGTCGACGGTGGCGCGCCCGAGGCCTCGGGTGGACGGGGTCTCGATGCGGCGCAGCTCGCGCACGGCGCTTTCGTAGTCGCCCGAACGGAGCAGGATCGCAGCGTGGTTGAGCTGCAGGAGCCAGCGTGGGCTCCGGTCGCTCTCGCGCGCGAGCTCGGTGTTCAGCTCGGCCGCCGCCGCCGCCCGGATCAGGTCCGGGTCGGTGACGTCGATCACCGTGTTCGAGCTCTGCGGCTCGATGTCCAGCGACAGCGTCTGTCCGCCGCGGACGGCTTCGAAGCGCAGCGTGCTGCCAGCGGCTCCCGTGAGCTTCTCTTCGACCTGGGCCACGCTGAACACCGGAGCGCCGTCGATGGCCGTGATCTCGTCACCGATCCGAAGGCCCGCTGCGGCCCCAGCACCGTCGGAGGTGAGCTGTGCCACCACTGGACCGGCTCCGGCTGCGGAGTCGATGAGCACGGCTCCGATGTGCACGTGGCGCGTATCGAGCGCGGGCCGGAACGCCTGTACCAGCTCCTCCGAGGCGGTGGGATCGTCGAGCGAAATGCTCCTCAGATCTGGCCTCGAAGGCCCGGGTGCCGCGGGCCATGTCCAGATGCTGGCGCGCTGTGCGATGAGATCGTCGTTGAGAGCGGCGAGGAGGTACACGGAGCCGGGGGTGCGCGCGTCGCTGAGCTGCTGAAGGCGTTGCCAGTCGATGCCGGCCCCCATCGGAGTTCCGAGCTCGGCGAGCCGGCGCAGCACCCCGATCTCGACGTTGCTCTCGCGCAGCGCCTGCTCGCCCTCGCGCGAGCGGTCGAGAAGTGCCCAGTGCCCGGAGCGTGAGAAGGCGGCGAGCAGCGAGTCCTTGAGACGTCTTGCCCCCACCTCGTCGCCACCGAGGACCCCCAGCAGCACGAGCGCCGGGCGGAGCTTCACGTCGACGAGTGCCGTCTCGCGGTCGGCGACGTCGATCTGAGTCTCGAAGACCCCGAGCGAGCCTTTCGTCACGGAGATCCGGTAGCTCCCCGGCGCGAGCACGAGCTCACTCTCTCCCGCCTGGGAGCTGGGTCGCGGGCGCACCTGTCGACCGTCGATCGTGGTCACCGAGCCGCTCTCGAGGTTCTTGAAGATGACCGTTCCCGATTGCGCCTCGAGGACAACCGGTCGCAGCACGAAGTCGCGCGGCTCGGTCACGTCGAGGGACGCGCGGTACGTCCGGAAGCCCTCGTAGCGCACCTCGATCACGTGCTGACCGGGCGAGACCTCGTCCAGCATGCTCATCATCGAGAAGTCCGAGCGCGTCGAGCCCGCCGGCGGCACGAAGGTGGGCTCCGCGGGACCGTCCGTCTCCGCACGGAGGATGCCGTCGATGAGAACCTGTGCACCGGGCGGGCTGGTCCGGATGGAGACGACAGCGCTCGTGCGCTCGAGGAGCGCCTCGAGCGAGGCGGTCTCACCCGCTTCCACGTCGAAGGCGATCGTGGTGGGTGTGTAGCCGGCGCGGACGACCTCGGCGACATAGCTTCCGGCGAGAAAGGGGATGGCGCCAATTCCGGCCTCGAGCGGCTGCCCGTCCACGGTGACCCGCGCGTCCTGAGGCTCGACGACGAGCTCGACCTGCCCGATCAGCCGATCGCGCAGGCCGTCGAAGAGCTGCGAGAGCTTGGATGAGACGACCGTACGATCGACGTCGTAGCTCGGATCCATGCGGAGGAGGCGCTCCAGGTCGAGCTCGGTCGCTTCGTTCTCGCCGAGGTTGAAGTTCGCCCGCGCACGGTAGACCAGGCTGTTGCGCAACAGGCCGAGAACTTCGACGTCGCCGAGCGGCCGCAGCGGCTCGAGCGCGTCGATGACCTGGCCAAACAGCGGCACGGTCTCGGCCTGGTCGACGGTCTGGAAGAGCGCCTCGGCCTCTTCGAAGATGAGAACCGTCTCCCGCGGCACGACGGGCTCGTCGAGGTCGATGTCCTCACTCGCCACCTGGGCCCCCGCCCCGGCGGTGAAGAGGACCAGCAGCAGCGGGGTGACGGCCGCCTGGATCGAGCTCGCGAAACGTAGGATCGTCATTCCACCACCAGAACAGTCGAGTCGCGTCGGTTCGTGAGAAAGATGCGGCCAAAGCCGTCGACCGCCACGTCGTCGAGCGAGCGCGGCTCGAGCCCCCCGGGCAGGACCGGCCCGAGTGAGGCGATCTCCTGGCCGTCGCGGTCCTGGACGACCAGCTGCCGGCTCGAGGAGTCGAGCACGTAGACGTTGCCGAGGGCGTCGGTTGCGAGGCTGCTGGGGCGGGAGAGTCGCACCGGGTGCACCGAGACGAGAGTGCCGTCGGTCGCGTAGCGCATCCAGCGGGTGTTCTTCTCGTCGAGGACGAGGGTGTCGCCGGAGTGGGTCACCGTCAGGTCCACCACCTTGGCGCCCGGTGTCGTGAGGCTCCCGAGGTACCTGCCGGCCCGGTCGAACCTCGCGACGCCGTCGGTGCTCCGACTGTCGAGCGCGAGCCACTCGCCGAAGAGCCCCACGGCGCCGGCGATCAGACGATCGAGAGCACGCGGCTTCTCTCCCGCGATGGTCAGGCCGGTGGTCTGGCGGTTGAAGGCGTGCTGGAAGACGCTGGCGAGAGAGAGGTAGCCGCGCGAACCGGTGAACCAAGGGCGCCCGGGGTTTTTTGCCTGGCTGACCCGGCTCGACGCGCCGTTCTCGTCCACGAACACCACGCCGTCGGCGTCGGTGAAGAGCAGGCGGCCCTGGTCGTCGGCAGCGATCCAGCGCGGGCGCTTCAGCTCGAGGCCCGTGAATGCGAGGGGGCGGCTCGACTTCCACGGCGACTCGCCCGCCTGTGCGCGGAGGAAGATCCGGTGTCCCAGGGTCATCTGCTGCCGGGCAGCTCGATTGAGCTCGGCGCGCAACGGGTCGTCGGCCGTGGCGCTGTACACCTTCTGCAGGACCTGCATCGCGGGGACCCAGTCGCCCCGCCACAGGAGGACGCGGCCAAAACCGAGCTGCGCTGCCGCCGTCGAGCTCCCGCTGGGCTCGTCTTCGAGAGCTTCGAGAAAGCCGGCGGACGCCTCGTCCAGGTCGCCCAGGAGGAGGCTGATCTCGGCGCTCCGGACCCTGGCCTCGGTGCGGGACTCGAGGGTGGGGAAAAGCTCGCTGCCGTACAAGAGCGGTACGCGATTGAAGCTGTTGCGGGCCTGGTCGAGCCCGCCAGGCGAGCTCGCGAGCTCCTCTTGGATCCGCCCCTGGATGACAAAAGCTGCCGCCGACTCGCGAGACTGCGGGTAGCGCTCGATCAGCGCCTCGGCGGTGGCCAGGCTCTGCTGCGGCAGGTTGGCGCCATATTGCACCCAGGCGGCCTGGAAGAGCGCCTGCGGTGCGAGTGGGCTCTGCGGATAACGCTCCACGAGGGCTGCGTACTCGGCGAGGCCCTCCTCGACGTTGCCGTTCTGGATCTGACGCTCGGCCTCGAGCAGCAGGCGCTGGGCGCTGTTGTCCTGCGCGTGCGCCGCCGGGGCGAAGACGAGCAGAAGGAGCACGAGACCTCGAAAGGCCTGGACGGGGGAACACGCCATGGCGTACCTATTCTGACCGGCGCTCGGGCCGGTGACAACGAGGCTTCGGCCGTCGCACCTGCCGCGCCCGCGCCACCGTCAGTCCTTGGCGACCACGATGCGTGTGGTGTCGCGCTCGATCCGGTGCTGCTCGATCTTCTGCGTGCCGTCGGGCCACTCGAAGCGGAGCTCGTGGCTCGAGCCGAGCGTCAGGTCCTGGCTGACGGGCGCCTCGTCGACGAACTGGCCATCGATGTAGACCCTGCTGTTGCCTGGGATCGAGGCGAGTCGGATGCTCACGGTGGCGGGGAGCTGGGGCAGCGCAACCTCTTCCCCATCGCCCACGTCGATGGTGACGACCCGTTCCAGGAAGACGGAGGGAGCGGTGATGGCCACCTCGTGACGCCCCGGCGCGAGCCTCAAGCGCGCGTCGCGCGCCATGTCGGAACGCTGTCCTCCGGAGCGCAGGACGACCGGATAGGGCGCCGAGAGGGTTGCGGCGCCGTAGACGATCTTCTTCTCCAGCGTGAAGGAGATCTGCTCGTCGTAGTCGCTCGGCATGGCCCGGATGCTCGCTGGCTTGTAGCCGTCGAGCTCCAGCGCAAGCTCGAACTCCTGCTCGGGCACGAGGTCGATCAGAAGCGGGGTGACGTTCGCGAGAGGCTCGCCGTCGAGCACGACGCGGGCACCAGCGGGCTGACTCGACAGCATGAGGGTCACAGGCAGTGGCGGTGGAGCCTCCGCGGGCTCCACGACGCCGCTGGCAGCGGACGACGGCGCCGTCTCCTGCTGTGCCGAGGCCTCCGCGTCTGCCGCGCCACCCTCCGCGTCCGTCTCCACCTCCTCGCCATCCGGGCTCTCGCCGTCGGTCGCCGCGAGCTCGTCGGTTTGGCCCCCTTGGGTCCGCTCGAAGACCTTCTCGGCGCCGAACCAGCCGAGCATCGCGACGACAATGGCGCCGAAGGCGAGCAGGCCGTAGCGGGGGGTCGGTTTGTGGTTGGCCCAGGTGACGGCGCCGCCGTACGAACCGCTCCCGGCATGCGCAATCTCGGCGTCGAATGGTTGTGCTCCAGAGAGGGTCACGGTGCGGTTGGCACTCTCGGCGGAGATGTGGGGTGTGGTGCCGAGGGCGTCGCGCAGCGCCTTGGCCAGGTCGGTGCATGCGGGGTAGCGGTCGCTCGCCTTCTTGGAGAGCGCGCGCAGCAGTGGAGCGTCCACCTCGACCGGAAGGGTCGGATTCACCTCGGACGGCGGCTTCGGATCCTCGTGCACGATCTTGTAGAGCGTGGTGGTGGGGAGGTCGCCGATGAACGGCAGCTCACCGGTGAGGATCTGGTAGAGGATGACGCCCACGGAGAACTGGTCAGCGGCGCCCGTGATCGGCTCTCCGAGAATCTGCTCCGGAGCCATGTACGCCGGCGTGCCCACGACCGTGCCGGTCAGCGTGAGGTTCGCGCTCCGCACCTTGGCCACCCCGAAGTCGGTGATCTTCGGTCGGCCGGAGTCGGTGAGCAGGACGTTGGCCGGTTTGATGTCGCGGTGGACGATGCCCGCGTCGTGGGCGTAGTCGAGGCCGCTGCAGAGGCGCTCGGCGAGCTCCGAGACCTCCTTGAAAGAGAGCTCCTTCCCCGAGCGCAGCATGGCCTCGAGGCTCTCGCCTTCGACACACTCCATCGCGATGAAGCTCTCGTCCGCCTCCTGCCCCACGTCGTACACGGTCACCAGGCTGGGGTGGATCAGGTTGCCCGCTGAGCGGAACTCCTGCTCGAAGCGGGTCTGCAGCTCACCGCGTGCCTTGGGCGACAGGGACGGGTCCGGGTGCAGTACCTTGATCGCCACCGAGCGTCCGATGACGGGATCTTCCGCGCGATACACGACCCCCATCCCGCCGCGGCCGAGCTCTTCGTCGACGACGAATCGTCCGTATTGCTTGGATGCTGGAGTCATGGTCGGCAGGTGGGGCTTCCGCACCGCACGGATCATCGCGGGCGCGGGAGGGCGAGCCGCAGAACGCAGCCCGAGAGGGTGTGCCATTTTACGCGATGGCGGCAGACAGCGGCCAGACGCTTCGGCGAGCTCGCAGGAATGTGAGGCGGTTCGCTGCCGCCGTCACGGAGCCTCGGTGATGGACAGCTTCTCCATTTCGCGACCCAATCGCTCTGCCGCCGGCGAAAGTGGTGCGTTGCGCAGGATCCGGTTGGCGCGCTCGATCGCCTTCGTCGAGTCGCCCAGCTCCTGGTAGAGCACCATTTCGCGGTACAGGTTGTCCGCCAGCTGGTGGACGCGATGCGTCACGGTCTCGACGTAGTAGCCGTCCGGAAAGCGCTCCAGGTAGGCGGCGCCGTTCTCGATCGACTCGAACTTCCCCGCGATGTCGTCGAGCCGCACGGCACTCAGCTCCTGCAGCTCCTCGTCGCGCTCCTGCGTCGCCAACTGCTCGAGGGCTCCCAACTGCTCGAGATGGGGGGCGAGGTTCTTGAGCCCGCGGATGGCCTCCCGTGCGGGCTCGGAGCCCGGATCGCGGCCCCAGGCCTCGAGGAACATCTCGACGGCCTCGGTCTCCTTGCCCATGCGGGTGTAGGCGAGACCCAGGTCGAGAGCCACGCGGGTCGTGCGCTCGCTCTGGGGATAGGTCTCGAAGAAGCTCTCGAGGAAGGGGATCTCGTACACGCCCCGGTCGAGGATCTTGACCGCCTCGGTGTACTGCTTCTCTGCCTCCGCGCGGAGCGCGCCCACCTCCTGGCGCATGGTGCCCAGCACTTCGGAGTCGGGGTCGAGCGCGGCGACTTCGTCGATCTCGACGCCGTAGGCCGCGATCAGGCGGCCATAGTTGCGGGACAGCGGCAAGCGCTCGAGCTCGGCGTCCCGCGCGACGTGGAGCTGCTCGAGGCGGATGCCGTCGGCGGTCTCCCCTCGCGGCCACATGGGTAGTGCAGCCGAGCGCAGCGCGCCGAGCGCGCTGGGCGGGATCTTCTTCTCCTTCTCGTCGAGGAACTGCAGGAAGACCTCCTGGCTCGTCTTCCGCAGCGCTGCCAGCTCCTCTTCGGTGGGTGGGTCCTGGGCGGTGAGCCCTTTGGCCCGCGCCTGGGCGGCCTGCAGTCGCTCGTCGAAGAAGGGGTGCGTCTGCCAGTACCCGTAGCTCTTGGTCTGGGGGATCCGCGCCTGCATCTTGGCCATGAGCTGCCGCGCCCCGTCCGGATCGAAACCGGCCTGCGCGGCGAGCCGCTGCCCCTCCTCGTCACTTTCGTCCTCGTTGTCGCGGCTGTAGCCGCGGAGGAAAAGCTCCGACGCCACCATGCTGGCGGCCATTGCGCCCTGCGCCAGGCTCGCCGTGGTGCTGTTGTCGTACTGCACGAGGCCACCAGGCCCCACGTAGGCGTCGCGCCGGTTGTTGGCCGACGCGGCGATGGCGCCGACCGCCACCAGCTGGCTCAGCACGTTGAGCAACGTGGCCCGCTTCTTCGTCTTGAGGAAGTGCTTCTGCGTGACGTGCGCGATCTCGTGGCCGAGCAGGGCGGCGAGCATGTCGTCGTTGAGGCCGAGGTCGAGCATTCCTCGGGTCACGAAGATCTGGCCTGCGGGCAGCGCGAAGGCGTTCGGGATGGGCATGTCCACCACGGCGAAGGTGAAGGGGTATTCGTCGTACCCGGAGGCCTGCACCAGCGCGTAGCCGATCCGGTTGACGCGCTCCGCGTCCTCCGTGTCCTCGATGATGCCGTACTGCGCCACGGCCTGATGGGCCGCCTGGAGGCTCTTGAGGAAGAGGTCGGGGTTCGCGATCCGCTGTGCCTGGCTCGGCATCGCCCCCAGGAGCAGGGCGACCAGCAAGAGCAGGGAGCGGCGTCTTCGGTGGGCCGCGAGAATGTAGTCTGGTGCCGACATGTGCCGTCCGCATCGTATCTCGTGACGCATGCTCGAATGTGACCTCGAACGTTCGGGCGGGCCTTGCGGCCTCGGGTGCGAGATGGCCGAGCTCCGGAGAGCCTTCGGCCGGAGACGAGCGCGTCCGACAAGAGCAACCAGCCGAAGTCGCGGCGAATTCCTCGGCCCGGAGCTTCGCCCGTGGGCGTGGGGGGCCGGGCCGCCGTGAGCGTGACGCAGCCATCACCCTCCGACCCGCTCTTCTTCTTCCCGGACGGACTCGACTGGCGCTGGGGCTCCGTCGGCGACGAGCGCCAGCGGCTAGCGCAGCTCGTCGACCAGATGCCGACCGAAGGCGGCTCTCGGGTCGGCTGCTTCCGGGCCGAGCCGCGCGTGGAGACACTCCTGCTCGACGAGGCGCTGCGGTCGGCCGGTGCCACCGCGCGTCCGACGGACCCCGCGCAGGACCTCGCTTCGCCGACGACCCCCCTCGTGGTCGCCCGCGAGGCATCACCCCGCGCGCGGCCCATCTGGCGACGCCGCGCAGCTCCAGAGGAGGTCGCGCTCGAGGTTGCCTGGGCCTCAGACGCGTCGGGTGGGGCGGTGGGGTGCGACGTCGGCAGTGCGTCAGAGAGCCGGCGGTGGAGCTGGGATTCTCTTGCGCTCGCGGTGGAGCCGCTCCGGTTGCAGGCTCGCGCTCCGGGGCGCGAGGTCGTCGTGCTGGATGCGCGGCTCGATCGCGCCTGCGGCAGGCTCGCCTGGGAGTGGGCTCGGACCGTCGGCGCGGCCGCGGTCGTTGTGCGGACGGAGGAGCTGCCGGCCGCCGCCGCGTGGGCTCGGCCCACCGCGATCTTCTCGGCGGACGGAACCGGTGCGGCGGTGACCCGCATCCTGGAGTTTGCCCGTCGCTCCACGCCCGCGGCGCATCGGAAGCTCTTGCATCGTCTGCACACGGTGTTCTGCGTGGGGCTCGAGCCCGAGCCGACTCTTCGTGCGCTGGCCGGGTCGCTGGGCTTCGAGGTGGTGGCGGCGGCCGGTCCTGCCTAGGGGACTTCTTCAGCAGCCCCCTAGGCGCGGCGCGTTGCGCGGGAGGAAACCCGTGGTTACAGTGAACCGTACTCTCCAAGGGAGGGCCCGGACGCGACGGCGCCGCCTCTCCCCCCACCAGACCCCAGGACGCCACCAGACCCCAGGAGGGGAGGACACATGACCAGTGCACAACACGGCACCGCACGGCGACTTCTGCAGCTCGGATGGACCGCCCTGCTGGCAGCGTGCCTCCTCGTTCCGGCCGCGAGCGCCAAGAACCTCAACGTCAAGATGGCGACTTTGAGCCCGGACAACTCCCCCTGGGACAAGATTCTCGAGGACATGGGCAAGGCGTGGGAGCGCGACACGGCGGGGCGTGTCTCGATGACCATCTACCCGGGTGGCGTCTCCGGTGACGAGGCCGACATCCTGCGCAAGATGAAGATCGGGCAGCTCCACGCGGCCGCCATCACGATCTCCGGCCTCGCCGACATCGACAAGTCGTTCACCGTCTTCGAGGTGCCCCTCTTCTTTCGCGACTTCGCCGAGATGAGCCACGTGCTCGACGAGCTGACCCCCACGCTCGAGCAGAAGCTCGATGCAAAAGGCTACGTGCTGCTCGGGTGGGGCTACGTCGGCTGGGTGCACTTCTTCACGTCGAAGCAGGTGGCGTCGCTCGACGACTTCAAGCAGCTCAAGATCTTCACGTGGGCCGGCGACAACACCATGGAAGACTGGTGGCGGCGCAACGGCTTCAAGCCGGTGGCGCTGGCCGCGACCGACATCGTCACCGGGCTCGAGACCGGCATGATCGAAGCGATCTCCGTGCCGCCGCTGTACGCGATGCAGATGCAGTTTCACAAGCAGACGCCGTACATGGCCGACCTGGGGCTCGCGCCGCTCGTCGGAGCGATCCTGGTGTCCAAGCGCGCGTTCAATCGCATCGACGCAGCCGACCGCCCCAAGATCCTGGAGGCCGGAAAGATCGCGCAGAAGCAGGTCTTCGAGCGCATCCCGAAGCTCGACGAGACCGCCATCAAGCTCATGGAAGGAAGCGGCATGAGCATCGTCAAGATCAAGGACGCCGAGAACTCGCAGGAGTGGGTGGATGCGGCGGAGCAGTTCGCCGATGCGATGCGCGGCGACATCGTGCCCGAGCCGATCTTCGACGAGGCTTTCGCGTCGCGCGGCCGGTACCGTAAGGCCAATCCGTCCGACTCTCCCTGAGCCGCGGGTCGCTCTGGCCCGCGCGAGCTCGCCGAGGGGTGCGTCCTGCCGTAGCGCCCCGGAGGCGAGGTGTCGTCCGCGATAGTGTCGCGGTAACCGATCCGGTTCCCCCATGAGCGACGTCATCCCGAGTGAGGCCCGGCCTCCGCAGCAGGCCAGTGCAGGCCCACTTCGCGCCTTGCACCAGGTGGAGAACGCCTTCGCGGCGCTCTGTCTGGCGGTCATGGCGCTCCTCCCGATCTTCGAGATCCTGGGGCGAGCCGGCCTGGGCCGCGGCATTCCCGGCGGACTGCCGATCGTTCAGCACCTGACGCTCTGGGTCGGCTTCCTCGGCGCGGCACTGGCCGCCCGCGAGGGCCGCCTGCTCCAGCTCGCCACCGGGCAGTTCATCCCCGAGGGGCGCTGGCGCATGGCGACGGGCGTGCTCACGGGGGCCGTCGGCGCCGCCGTCTGCGTGATCCTGGCGCGCGCCAGCTGGGAGCTGGTGGTCATCGAGCAGGAGGGAGGCCTTTCGATCGTCGGCCCCATCAAGGTGTGGGTGGGGCAGCTGGTCATGCCGGTCGCGTTTGCGCTGCTGGCCGTGCGCCTGGTCCTGCACGCCAGCCCGAGCTGGCGCTGGCGCGCCGTGGCGGCATTTGGCCTGGTGGTGGGGGAGATGGTGGCGCGCGACCCCTACGCGCTCGAGGGCACGTCGCCGTGGCCTTGGCTGATTCTGCTCCTCGTGACGACCGTGCTTGGTGGCCCGATCTTCGTTGCGATCGGCGGTGCGGCCGCGTTCCTCTTCCTCACCGACGGGATTCCGGCGGCCGCGATCCCCGTGGAGACCTACCGGTTGGCGGTGTCGCCGACCCTCGCCGCCATCCCCCTCTTCACGCTCACGGGGTTCCTGCTGGCGGAGGGCAAGTCGTCGGAGCGCCTGCTCGAGGTGTTCCGCGCCCTCTTCGGCTGGGTTCCGGGAGGGACCGCCGTCGTCTGTGCCGTCGTGTGCGCCTTCTTCACCGTCTTCACGGGCGGCTCCGGGGTGACGATCCTGGCGCTCGGCGGGCTCCTCTTCCAGGCGTTGCGCTCCGACCGGTATGGCGAGACGTTCAGCCTCGGGCTCCTCACGGCCTCCGGATCGCTGGGGCTGCTGTTTCCCCCCGCGCTGCCCCTCATCCTCTACGGCATCGTCGCCGAGATCTCGATCGGCGATCTCTTCGTCGGCGGCCTCATCCCGGGCCTCATTCTCCTGGGTCTGGTGGCGGCGTGGGGTGCCCGGGAGGGAATCCGGGGGGACGCCCAGCGGACCCCCTTCGACGCCGGCCGTGCCGGCCGCGCGATCTGGGTCGGCAAGTGGGAGCTGCTCCTGCCCGTCGTGATCCTGGTCTCGATCTTCGGTGGCTTCGCCACGATCCTCGAATCGTCGGCGGTTGCGGCGCTCTACGCCTTCGTCGTGCAGGTGGTGATCCACCGGGATCTCAAGCCCGGGCGCGATCTGCTCGAGGTCGTGCGTCAGTGCTCTGTCCTGGTCGGTGGCGTGCTCATCATTCTCGGCGTCGCCACCGGACTCACCTCCTACCTGGTGGACGCGCAGGTGGCGCAGAGCCTGCTCGAGGTGGTCAGCGAGAACGTCAGCAGCAAGTTCCTCTTCCTGCTCGGGCTCAACGTCTTCCTGCTCCTCGTGGGCTGTCTGATGGACATTTTCTCGGCGACGGTGGTCGTGGTGCCGTTGATCATCCCGCTCGGTGTGGCGTTCGGCATCCACCCGGTGCACCTCGGCATCATCTTCATCGCGAACCTCGAGCTGGGTTATCTCACGCCGCCCGTGGGGCTCAATCTCTTCCTCGCGTCGTACCGCTTCGAGCGACCGCTGGTTGCCGTCTATCGGGCCGCACTCCCCATGCTCCTCATTCTCGGCGTGGGTGTCCTACTCATCACGTACGTCCCGTGGTTCACGCTCGGGATCCTCGAGTGGCTCGGAAGGGTCTAAGCCGGCATGGACCACGAAACGGACGGGCCCACGCGGACGCGCGGAGCACGCTGGCAGAGCATCGCCGGCGGTGTGCTCCTCGTGTGTGGTGTGCTCGGACTGGGCGCGTCGACCGGCTTCACGCCGCTTCCCCGCGGAGCCGCGTACCTCGCGCCGTTCCTCCACCCCTTCGTCGCCGCGCTCGGCTTCGTAGGCGGGCTGGCCACTGTCTTCCGGGCGCGGGAGATCGACCGTGAGCGCTGGATTCTGGTGGAGGACGAGACGCTGACGGCGGGAGAGAGACGCTACGCTCATCGCGAGGCAGACCGCAACATCCGGGTCGCGGGCACGGTGTTCCTGCTGGCGTCCATTTCGGTCGGCGGCTGGCTCGCGTACCAGCTGAAAGACCCCGAGCAGTTCTCTGCCGCCGAGCTGCTCATCGTGAGCCCCGCCGTGGGCTTCATGCTCGGCCTGCCGATCGGAGCCCGCCGCTGGCCGGCGGAGGTCCGGGATCCCTGAGACTCCCTCCCTCGAGCGACTCGTGGCTGGGGGGTAGCTGTATCGGATGTCGTGCTTCGTGCGCCGAAGCGGTGACTGAGTCAGCTCGAGGGAGGTTTGTAGCCAAAAGGCACTGCTGGCAGCCTTCTGTTTCGCTCCGCAAGCCAGCCTGCAGCGGTGGTCCTGGCAGAAGCAGGTAGGAAGGTGAGTTGAGCCGCAACGCTAGCCCCGGCCCGTTGCGGCCGGTCGAGCTGGTGTGAAGCCGTGATGATCTGGCTCCCGCGCGATCCGATGACCCATCCCGACTCGACCTGACCCCGCTCCGGGCCACGACAACCCTTCGAGTCGTTCCGGGAGGGCTATGACCCGATCCGCGATGCCAGGATGATCCGCCGACTTGGTCGCCGGACGTCTACTTCAGCTCGTGGAGCAGGTACAGCATGATCGCCTTCTGCGCGTCGAGCCGATTCTCCGCCTGGTCGTAGATGATCGACCGCGGATCGTCGACGATCTCCTCCGACATCTCGTAGCCCGGGTGAATGGGCATGTCGTGCATCACCTTGGCCGAGCTGTTCGCGAGCAGATCGTGATTCACCTGGTAGGGGAGCATGAGCTCCACCCGACGGTCCTTCTCCTCTGCAAAGGCGGGGTCGTTGAAGAACTCCATGTCGAGCCAGGTGTCGGTGTACACGTAGTCCGCCTGGGCGACCGCTTCGTCTGCGTCGAGCGTCTCCGTGAGCAGGCCGCGGTCGATGAGCTTCTGCCGCGACTCGTGGTCGATGCCCTCCTCGTCGCGCAGCGGGCACACCAGGGTGAGGTGCACTCCGAGCGCGCTGGACGCGGAGACGAGCGAGTTGACGACGTTGTTGTACGAGCCGATGAACGTGAGCCGGGTGCCTTCGAGGTCGTCGAGCGACGAGACGCCGCGGTCTTCGGCGATGGTCAGCATGTCGGCCAGTGCCTGGCACGGGTGGTAGAGGTTGCAGCACCCGTTGATCACGGGCACGGTGGCCGCCTGCTCCATCTCGACCAGGTCTGCGTTGTCGCGCAGCCGCGCCATGAGCAGCGCCGCGTTCCGACTGAGGTATCTCGTCTCCATGCCGACCTTGCTCAACGTGAAGTTGCTCTTCGCCCACTCCAGGTTGATGGCGTGACCGCCGAGCTCCGTCATCCCGGCCTCGAACGACACGCGGGTGCGCGTCGAGGTCTTCTGGAAGATCATCACCAGGGTGTTGCCCTGCATGTGTCCCTGGTACTCCCAGCGGTGGTGCTTCACCTTCCGCGCGAGGTCGAGCACTGCGCGGACCTCGTCGTCCGCCCAGAACTTCCAGTCGATGAGGTGTTTCAGCCGTCCGATCGAATGCACCATGACTCGCTCCGTCGTAGGACGCGGAGTATACGGCGCGACCGCAGGCAACGCGGGCCGTTGCCGGACGGTCAGGGAGTGGTGATGGACCAGCCCCCGAGGGAGCCCGACTCGAAGGCGTCTCCGAAGACCTGGAGCGGGTCGATGTTGATCCCGCACGCCGAGCCGTTGCCCTCTCCGACCTGCCCGGCCCACGAGCTCATCGTGGTGTAGATGGTGCCGCTGGCGGGGTTGGGAGCGTTTTCGCGGAACCTACAGGCGTAGTACCTGTTGTTGTTCGAGTCCGGTGTGAGGAGACCCATGGGCGCCACCGTGTCGATCATCAGCCGGTTGGAATCGGTGGCCGGATCGAAGAAGGGGTTGTACACCACGTTGTCGCGAATGCGGAACGTCGGCAGTGCCGTGGCGTGCACCTGCTGCTCGATCATGCAGGCCCAGTCGTTGCCGCGGTCGCAGTCGCCGATGAACTTGTTGTCGCGGATCTCGACGGTGGCGCTGGCCATGTCCGCCGTCGGTGTGTTCTGCAGGATGATGAAAGACGAGACGAAGCCGTTCGTGCCGGTCACGTTCGTGTAGTCGATCAGGTTGTTGTTGAACTGGACGAGGCCGTCCAGAACGTCGGAGGGTTGTGGCCCGCCCCCCGTGCCGATCCAGCCAGCGCCGTTGTAGAAGTCGCCATGGCGGAGGAGGCTCGTGTCGTCGATGAGAACCGTGTTGTTGTTCCAGTAGCGCCCCCGCACCGACTGCGTCTTGCAGATGCCGTCGTTCAGGTCCATGAGTGGCATACCGCGGAAGTTGCGCATCAGATTGCCGCCCCACGTCAGCTCTCGAAAGCAGGTCAGGGTGATGCCGGGATCGATTCCGGCCCCGGTGGGTGCGTTGTCGTAGCCGCCGATCTCGAACCGGCTGTCGATCCACTCGATGTTGTGATCGCCGGTGTTGTTGGCCCAGATGCGCATGATGTTGCTGCCGGAGGTCGCGTTGAGCTCGGAGCATGGAGTGCCCGCGTGGTTCCGCGTGCTGTTCGGGCCGCCCAGCGCACGGAGGCGCACGGCCCAGTTCGCGAACCGGACGTTGCTGCCCGTGACGCCGCCGCGCCAGACGTAGCCGTAGCCGTCTTCCACGTTGATGTGCTCCGCCGCGACCCAGTCGGGAAAGAACGAGAAGAAGCTCCAGAGCGTCTCGCCGCTGTTCAGACAGTTCCGATGATTGGGGCGCCGGATGTCGATGTCGTGGAAGTAGTAGTGGGAGAGCGGACCGGTGCCGCTGATCTGGCGGAAGAAGCCGCCGTTGTTGTGGGAGTTGCGGCCGGCTTCGACGGACTCCAGATGGGCCACCTCGACGTTGTCGTACACACCGGAGACACGGAACTGGAAGTCGGTCCGGTCGTAGAGTCGTGCGGTCTCCCCTGGATCGTTGGGGGGGTAGATGCCGTCGTCGTCCTTGTCCCAGCCCATGAGCAGGAGGGGGTCGCTCGGATACTCGAACGACTGCGCCTCGTTGCTGGACTGCGTGTTGCGGGGGCGGACCTTGATCCCGGGCAGGCCGGAGGTGGTGATCTGGAATCCCCCGACGTCGACGCCGCTGAAACAGACGATGTCCTCCGCGCCATCACCCGGACCGTCGATCCGGTTGTCCAGCGCATGGCTGATCGTGCGGCAGGGAGATCCGGGAAGACCGCAGCTCCCGTTGTCGATGCCGATCACGCTGTCGACGAACACCTGCTCCTCGAGCACCCCGTCGCCGTCGACGTCTTCCATGAAGCGGCCGGACGAGCTCGAGCCGCCGAAGCTGTCGCACACCTTGTCATCGACGCCGGGCTCGCCCACGACGAAGTCGTCGTTCATGTCGAGACCGTTGTCTCGAATCGGATTGCCGCGCGGATAGTACGTGGTCTGCGCGGAGCCCAGGCTCGCCGCGAGGATCAGGAGGGCTGCGGCGACGAGGCCGGTCCGAAGCTGCTGTCGATCAGGGGGTGTGGAGAGCGCGCGGTGGGAGAGTGTCGCCGACGGCGACGAGGAGAGTGTCATGAGGAGAAACTCGGTCCCTCTGGTGAACGAGAGTCATCGCAAGAAAACGCATTCGCGAGTGACTATACAGTCTCCTCTGCTGGCCGCAACCGGGCAATTGTTGCGCCCCATCCGCCCCGCTCGGGAGGGGCGTCTGCGAACTCCAGAACGCGCGCATCCCGGCCCAGCGCACTTCGCACGATCTCGCGTTGCGTGCCGGTTCCCCGGCCGTGGATGATGCGTACTTCGGTGAAGCCGGCATCCGTGGCGGCCTCGAGATAGGCGTCGACCACCTCGCGAATGTCGCGTGGGTGGAAGGGGTGCAGATCGATGAAGTCTTCGACCGGAAGCTCGACCGGCTCAGGCTCGAAGGTGTCGTCTTCGCACATGGTCAGCGGAAGAGCTTGAGAAAGGCGATGAACGCCGAGAAGCCTTCGTCGGGGCCGGCAACCGGAACTCCGACGTCGACGTTGACCACGGTCTGCCAGGGGCCGATGAACGTACCGACCAGGCCGACGCCGGCGAGGATCTCGTTGTCGAGGCCGCTGGCCTCGTCGGTCGCCGACGCGACATCGCCCACGAGGTCGAGCCGGAAGAGCTCTCCGAGCTCGAAGCCGTAGCTGAGGTGAAGCGCCGAGGCCTCCTCGGCACGGATGCGGTCCTGGCGGTAGCCGTGGACCCGGATCCCGGAGAAGAAGCCGAACTGGTACTTCGAGAAGCGGTCGAGGTTGTTCCCGCCGACGTACTCGATCTCGGCGCCGACCTTCTGGAACTTGGGAAGGTGCCAGATCTTCTGGAGGGCCGCTCCCCAGCGTTGGTACTCGTCCTTGTCCGGCGCGAAGTCGGGGTTCCCTTCGAAGCCCCAGGGCTGCCAGTCGCCGCGGAGGTGATGCGAGCCGCCGAGCCGGAAGCGGTAGCCCCGTCGGTTGTAGCGGGCCGTCAGCTCGAAGGCGTGACTCAGGTGATCTTCCGGGATCACGAAGTCTTCGGCCGTGTCGTCCGCAGACGAGAAGTTGTTCGAGGCGAGCTGGTACTCGAAGTCGAGCTTGAAGAAGCTGCCGAAGCGGCGCCCCACCGTGAGCTCGAGGTTCGGCCGAAGGGTCTCGATGTCCTCCTCCTCGGCCTCCCGATCATCGCGGAAGATGGAGTCGGTCCCCGCGACGAACAGGCCAAACACGTCGAGGCCAACGTCGAACCTGCTGCCGAAGATGCTGGGCTTGGCGATGTCGGCCATGAGCAGCGGCCCGGCGAAGAAGAAGTTGGTCTGCGCCCCCGTGCCGCGGAAGTCGAGGGAGAGCCAGTTGAGCCCGGCCAGCGGCAGCGGGAAGTCCTGTGACTCGTCCCAGAAGACGCCCCCGACCAGGAAGAAGCGCGAAGGGTCGAGCTCCTCTTGCACGACGCGCTGGCCCGTCTCTTTGTCCTCCACCAGGTAGCGGAAGCCTCTGGCGGTGTCGCGCACGATGGTCGTGTCGGAGGCGAGCAGCTCCTGGCGGCGCTCTTCGAAGTCGGCGGGGTTGATCTGCAGCTGCGTGAGGTTGATCTCGCGCTCGACGACGGTGGTTGCGCTGATGATGGAGAACAGCTGCTGCCCCACCAGGCGCAGCGGCAGCACGTAGGCCGTCCGACTCCACTCCGTCGCCTGTCCGTCGTCGTCGACGGGCTGGTAGAAGATGATCTCTTCGTTGGAGATGGCGTCACCCGTCAGACCGAGCTGCACCGCCTGGGTCTTCACGCGCACGTAGAGCTCGCGGTCGACCCAGACCGTGCCCTGGAACAGACTCCGGCCTTCCTCGAGGGCCACTGCGGGCTCGAAGTCCACCACCCAACAGTCGCGACCTTGGACCGTGGCCGTTCCGCGCAGGCGGTAGCGGTACTCCTTCGTGAACGAGATGAGCAACGGCAGAGCGGCGGCCTTCTCCGGCTGGATCAGGGGGATCTCCGGCAGCCGCTTGCCGCGCCACCGGACGCCGTTGATGAAGAGCTCCTGCCAGGCCCAGTCCGCCGGCTGGCCCTGGGCCTGGTACAGCTGGCCTTCGAACTGGACGTCGATGGCTTGCGCGTTCCCCAGGAGGAAGCGCATCGACATGGTGTTGTAGCCGGTGTACGAGTCGAGCCGTCGCCCCTGCGCGTCTTCGCTCGCCTGAAGCCGGCGCAGGATCTCCTCGACCGGCATCTGGCGGACCGTCTCCACCGTCAGGTTCTCGAACTCGCTCTCGCGCCCCTCGAGCTGGGCGAGGTTGCGCTCCAGGCGGAGCATCACCACCCCCTGCCCACCTTCGAGGTCGAGCTCGTACCCGCGCTGGGTGCGTCGGCCGGAGAAGAGCGGCTCCGCCGTGAGCGAGCTCGGCGCGTACTGAGCCGGCGACGTGAGCTGGCGATCCGAGAAGCTCAGCGTCGCACCTTGTCCGGTGCGCGCAATCACTCGGAGTGCGAGGTCCTCGCCGCGCACGAAGGTCCAGGCCGGAGCGCCCTCCGGGTTGGAGTAGGGGTCCACCTCGATGTCGCCGCGGAGCTCGCGCGCGAGCAGCTGCAGCGGCCGCAGCTCCTCGGCGTCGACCTCCGCGTCGCGCACGATGACGTGGCTCGCGCCGCTGGCGGCGCCTTCGGCGACCAGGGCCATCACCTCGGTGGCATCTGCGGGGAGATCACCTGCGTGGAGCACGGCCCCCGCGCCAGGGTCGAGGCGGCCGAGCGCCTCTGCGAGCGGCGCGACGTCGGTGAGCCGTCGAACGACGAAGCCGTCGATATAGGCCGCAGTCTCCTCTGCGAAGAACGCCTCCAGTGCCTCGAGATCGAGGTCCTGGAGTGTCGCAGACATCACCTTGGCGTCGGGTGCAGCGCCGGCGATCACGACGCCGGCGCGTTTGATGAGAAAGGCGTACTCCTGGGGCCACGTCGGGTCCGCCAGGCCAGGCCACTCGATCTGGAACGTTGCGCGAGGCACGCGACGAGCGAGGGTGGCCAGCTGCTCGAGCTCGGCTTCGAGTGCGGCCGCGTTCTGCAGGAGCGGCGCGGAGGTCTCCAGTCGGACCCGCACCCAGGGTCGCGCCCCGGCGGCTTCGATCGCCTGCCACGTGTCGTCGGATCGCGGTGCGGCGAGATCCTCGCGGGAGGCCAGGTAGAGCGTGCCTCCCTCTTCTCCCGTCAGGGAGTCGCCTAGGAGTTGCGCGACGGCTGCGGGCTGATCGTTCTCGAGCACCACGCACGGGCGGCAGTTGCTCTCTCCGGCCTCGTCCTGTGCCGGGGCGGCGTTGGGAAGCGCCAGCAGCAGGAGGAGCGGCGCGAGGGGCATCCGGAAGAGCGGGCGAAGAACCTCGCCCCGGGGTGCGGTTGCGGACATGGGACGTTCCTTTGAGGTGGGAGCGGCAGGAGGGAGCCTGAGACGAGAGAAGGCGACGTGGAACCGCGGCCGACACCCAGACGATACGACGAGGTACGGCAAAGGCGGGAACTGGTTCTCCGCGAGGCAACCGCTTCGCTCGAAGCCGAATTCCGGGCGCGCGCCTTAGCCCGACGGCTCGCGTAGACCTGCTTCGATCTCGACGGGCTGGCCCACGAACCGGACGGCGGCCAGCAGCAGCAGCGCACCCACGACAAGGCCCAGAGTTGGGCTCATGCCGTAGCCGGTGGGCAGGAAGCCGAGCAGAACGGCGAGTGTTCCCGCGAGCAGCGCATACGGAATCTGGGTCCTCACGTGTGCGACATGGTCACACCCGGCCGCCATGCTGGAGAGGATCGTGGTGTCGGAGATCGGCGAGCAGTGGTCGCCCCAGACGGAGCCGGCCAGCACCGCGGCGACGGTGCCGAGCAGGACGGCCGTGTAGCCCTGGCCGCCCGCGGTAAGGCCGCCACCCACGGCGAGCGAGTGCGCCAGCGGGATCGCAAGCGGGCTGAGGATGCCCATGGTGCCCCACGCCGTACCGGTCGAGAACGACACCGCGGCCGCGAGTACGAAGGTGATGGTGGGAACGAGCTCCGCTGCGAGGCGCCCCTCCGTGATCTGAACCAGGAAGCTGGCAGTGCCGAGCTCGCCGCAGACGCCGCCCATGGCCCAGGCCAGAATCAGCACCAGAAAGGCCACCAGCGTGGCTTTGCAGCCTTCGACGGCAGCCTCGATCCCCTCCTTGAGGGAGAGGATTCTCTGGAGGACCGGGGCGACGATGGCGCTCGTGACCCCGGCGAAGCTCGCCCAGAGGAGCGCGGTGTAGCTGTTCGCGTTCGAGAGCACCTCGCGCAGCCAGTGGAACGTGCTCATGCCGGCCGTCCGCGTCACCTCGGACGACCCGGTCGCCACGAGCCCCAGGAGGGTCACCGCCACGACGGTGACGATGGGCAGCACGGCGTTGATCGCGCGCCGGGGTGACCCCTCCGGCGGCTGCAGCAGCTCCGAGCTGAAGTCGGCGAGAGGCACCTGATCCGGGTCGAGGACGTCTCCCGTGGACCGTGCCCGACGCTCGGCCCGCAGCATCGGGCCGAAGTCGCGGCCTGACCACGCGATGGCCAGGCCCAGCAGGAGCGCCAGGATCTGGTACGAGCGGTACGGGATCGACTCGACCACGGTCGCAAAGGCGTTGCGGTCGAGGCCGAGATCGTCGAACGCTCCCTGGATGAGCCCGATCTCGAAGCCGATCCACGTCGAGATCGGCACGAGGCTCACGATCGGCGCGGCCGTCGAGTCGACGATGAACGCGAGCTTCTCGCGGCTGATCCGCAGACGGTCGGCGATCGGGCGCATCGTCGGACCGACGATGAGCGTGTTGGCGTAGTCGTCGAAGAAGATGCTGACGCCGATGAACCACGTCGCGAGCTGCGTGCGGCGTGCCGAGGTGGCCAGTCCGCTCAACCATTCCACGACCCCACGTGTGCCGCCGCTGCGGCTGATGACGGCGACCATGGCGCCGAGGAGGGCGGAGAAGATGAGGATCGCCGCGTGATCCGAGTCGGCGAGGGCCTGCAGCACGAACGTGTCGATCGTGCGACCGAAGGCAGCGAACGGATTCCAGCCCGTGGCGACCATGGCGCCGCTGAAGATGCCGAGGAGGAGCGCCAGCAGCACCTCGCGAAAGAGCAGCGCAAAGGCGATCGCGACGACGGGAGGCAGCAGCGACAGCCAACCGCTGTTCTGCACTGCCGCCTCTGCGCCTTGCCCCAGGGCGGCCCCGCTGCCGAGCAGCAGGCCGCCGAGGGCAAGTGGGAGCACTCTCGAGATCAGTCGGCCTCCGCCATTTCGGGCTCGGCCTCTTCGCCGACGGCGGCGTCCTGGCCCGCGGGAACCTGCAGGGGTGGCAGGCCCATCTTGGCGCGGATCTTCATCTCGATCTCTTCCGCGACGTCGGGGTTGTCACGGAGGAACTGCTTCGAGTTCTCGCGGCCCTGGCCGAGGCGGACGTCGCCGTACGAGAACCATGCGCCGCTCTTGAGCACCTCTTTGTGGTTGACCCCGAGGTCGATGAGCTCGCCGGGGCGCGAGATGCCTTCGCCGTAGTCGATGTCGAACTCGGCCTGCCGGAACGGCGGCGCCACCTTGTTCTTGACCACCTTGACGCGGGCCCTCGAGCCGACGACCTCGTCGCCGTCCTTGAGCGCGGCGATGCGGCGGATGTCGATGCGCACGGAGGAGTAGAACTTGAGCGCGCGGCCGCCGGTGGTGGTCTCGGGAGACCCGAACATCACGCCGATCTTCTCGCGGATCTGGTTGATGAAGACCACGCAGGTGCCCGACTTCGAGACGATGCCGGTGAGCTTGCGCAGCGCCTGTGACATCAGGCGGGCCTGGAGGCCGACGTGGGAGTCGCCCATTTCGCCCTCGAGCTCGGCCCGCGGCACCAGGGCCGCGACCGAGTCGACGACCACGATGTCCATCGCGTTCGAGCGCACGAGCATCTCGCAGATCTCGAGCGCCTGCTCGCCGCTGTCGGGCTGGGAGACCAGCAGGTCGTCGATGTTGACGCCGATCTTCTCGGCGTACTCGGCGTCGAGCGCGTGCTCGGCGTCGATGAACGCGGCGGAGCCGCCGGCGCGCTGGGCGCCGGCCACGACCGAAAGGGCCAGGGTCGTCTTGCCGCTGGACTCCGGCCCGTACACCTCGACGACGCGGCCCTTCGGGAAGCCGCCGGTGCCGATGGCGTAGTCGACGGCGAGCGAGCCCGTCGGGATGGAGTCGATGCTCAGGTGCTCGAACTGGCCGAGGCGCATGATCGCGCCCTGGCCGAACTGGCGCTCGATCTGGGACAGCGTCTCGTCGATCGCTTTGCCCTTGTCGAGGGTGTCGTTACGGATGGTCTTGGTTTTGGACATGGTGTCTCCTCGAGCCGATCGAAGCGTCGACTCACGTGGGAATCCTGCTACCGGTTCACCTGGGTAGGAGAGCGGCCGAACGCGGGAGGGTTGAATCGGACCCCACGTGCTGAACAACGCTTCGTGCGTGGCCTCTAGGCGGCCTCGAGACCGGGTACTCGACCGCTGATCGGGCAGTCATCCAAGGGCTGTCGGCAGGGTACAGAAATCGTCTCGGCAGCGTCAAGGTGGGCCGCACCCAGAGGCGGAGACTGCTATTTTCGAGGGTGATGAACGGCTCTGGGAGGACCCATCCGCTGCCCAGCTGGGCAACCCCACTGGCGGGCGTCGAGGGTGTGGAGCTCACCGCGCGGGCCCCACTGCGTGGCCGGACCACCCTGCGGGTGGGCGGCGTCGCCGAGCTCCTGGCGGTCGTGCGGAGTCGGGAGGCGCTCGCTGCGGTCGTGCAGCAGGTCCGTGCGCACGACGTTCCGTTCGAAGTGATCGGCCTGGGGTCGAACCTCCTGGTGCCGGACGACGGTCTCCCGGGGCTGGTGTGCAGGCTCGACGGGGAGTTCCAGGAGTTCGAGATCCGCGGCAACGAGCTCGTGGCCGGAGCCGGTGTCGCCCTTCCCAAGCTGGCGCGCGCCACGTGCTCGGCCGGCCTCCTGGGCCTCGAGGCGCTGTCCGGCTTCCCGTCGACCGTCGGCGGCGCCGTGGTGATGAACGCCGGGTGCTACGGCACCGAGATCCGCGACGTGCTGATCGACTGCGAGTGCATCGACGCACGCGGCGAGCTGGTGCGCTTCACGGTGGACGAGCTGGAGCCCGGCTACCGGTCCACCCGACTCCAGCAGCTCGACCTCGTCGTCGCCTCCGCCCGCTTCCGGCTGGAGCCGGGGGACGCCGATGCGGCAATGGCGCGCATCGACGAGCTCAACAAGAAGCGGTGGAAGGCGCTGCCGTCCGGGCGGCCGACCGCGGGATCGGTGTTCCGCAACCCGGACGGCGACTACGCGGGCCGCCTCATCGAGGAGTGCGGGCTCCGCGGCCATCGTCTCGGCGGGGCCGCGATCAGCGTCGAGCACGCCAACGTGATCACGAACGAGGACGGCGCCACCGCCGAGGACGTGCTCGGACTCATGGTCGAGGCTTTTCTGCAGGTGCGGCAGAAGTTTGGAGTGCAGCTCGAGCCGGAGGTGGTGCTGACCGGCTCCCTGCGCCGGGCCTGGTGGGAGCGCACCGGGAGCGCGCCCCGCCACGCGCGCAGGGGTGAAGCGCCTCCAGAACGAGCCCCCGAATGAGCTACAATCATCTCTTCGCCCGGGAGATCGGGCCGTCCGCGAAGGAGTTTCCGCCGTGAATCGAGACCGCCGCCACGACCTTTCCCGCGCCGCAGTGCTGGCGATCGCAATTTTGCTGGTGCTGACCACGCTCGGCTGCGCACAGAAGTCGCCGGAGGAGCAGGTCGCCGATCTTCGCGGTCAGTACACGGCCGAGCTCGTTTCGTGGCGCGTCGAGCAGACCCCGGCTGCGGCCGAGGTCAGCGAAGGAGCCGAAGACGGCTCCGAGGCCGAAGGAGGTGGTGAGGTCGAGGTTCCGGAGCACCTCGCGACGAACCTCATCAACGACATCTTCCTCGACATCCTGGTGGGCACGAGCTCCGCGGAGGTGCTCGATGGCCTCACGGTCGACGTGACCCACGCCGCAGCGACGCAGGCCGAGAAGCAGACGTTTCGCGTCTTCCTCGACACGTCCGGCATCACGAAGGGTGCACCTTCACAGATCACTGCGAAGCTCGAGAACGTCGAGAGCTTCGAAGAGGGAGACCTCTTCTCGGTCGAGATCCGCAACCCGTCCGCCGACCAGCGCGGCGACTACGCGGAGTTCGCTCCCTGAGGTCGACCGGGGGCCCGCTCCCTGGGCGCCCCGGAAACCGTCCGCCCAGCTCTCACTCTGTTTTGATTTGAACTCTCTTTTTGGTGCCTCCCATGAAGCCAGTGCCCACGTCCCGCCCCGACCGAGCCGAGGCTCGGCAATCTGCCGCCGTCGCGCTCCCGAGACTCGAGGCGGTGGCTGAGATCGAGAACAACGTCGCCCGCGTCGTGCGTGGCAAACAGGACGTCATCCGCCAGGCCGTCGTCGGCATGCTGGCCGGGGGACACCTGCTGATCGAGGACGTGCCCGGCGTCGGCAAGACCACGCTCGCGCGAGCCCTCGCGCGGTCGGTCGACCTGCAGTTTCAGCGCGTCCAGTTCACGAGCGACCTCCTGCCGTCGGACATCATCGGTGTGTCGGTCTTCGACCGGGACGAGAACGACTTCCGCTTCCGCCCCGGACCGTTGTTCACCAACGTCCTCCTCGCCGACGAGATCAACCGCGCAACGCCGAAGA
Source organism: Candidatus Multivoraceae bacterium (assembly GCA_965223385.1). GTDB lineage: Bacteria > Acidobacteriota > Thermoanaerobaculia > Multivoradales > Multivoraceae > JBCCLJ01. The sequence continues at coordinate 2,128,234 of CBDCWR010000007.1, forward strand.
CACAGTCGGCGCTGCTCGAGGCGATGAGCGAAAGCGCCGTGACGGTGGAGCGCCAGAGGTTCGAGCTGCAACGGCCTTTCCTGGTCATCGCCACGCAGAACCCGCTGGAGCACCAAGGCACCTTCGCGCTGCCCGAGTCGCAGCTCGACCGTTTCCTCCTGTCGCTCGAGGTCGGGTATCCGACGGCCGCCGACGAGCGCGACCTGCTCCTCTCCGGAGGGGCCCAGGACGAGTTGAGTGCGCTCGAGCCGGTGCTGGACGCCGACGGCCTGGTGAAGCTCCAGCGCCACGTGGCACGGGTGCACGTCGCTGCGAAGCTGGCCGACTACATGCTCGCGATCGCGCAGGCGACCCGCACGTCGTCGGAGCTCGCTCTGGGTGTCTCGACCCGCGGCCTGCAGGGCCTCTACCGGGCCACGCAGGCGATGGCGCTGTGCAGCGGGCGCGACTTCGCCACCCCGGACGACGTGCTCAAGCTCAGCGTTCCGGCGCTCGCGCACCGGATCGTCCCGAAGCGCACGGGTGAGGCCGGCGCTGCCCGCCGCATCCTCGACAAGATCCTCCAAGACACCCCGATTCCGACCTAGGTTCGGCCCGTGCGCATCACCAAGGTCGGTCTTTGGTTCGTGGTCTTCACCCTGATAACGGGGCTGGCCGCGACCAACACCGGCAACAACGCGTTGTACATGACGCTCGCGGGCCTGCTCGGCACCGGAGCGATGGCCGCGATCGTCGGCTTCGCCAACGTGCGTCGGCTGGAGCTCGAGCTGACCGAAAGTGGCGAGATCTACGCGCGCTCACCGGCCACCGTCGGCGTCACCGTGCGGCAGCGGGGTGCTTTCCCGGCGTGGCTCCTGGTGCTGCGCCTCGGGGAGCAGAGCCGCCCGTCGGTGTTGACGCGTGTCGGCGGCCGAGGGAGCGCCGATGGGGTGCAGCATCGCGAGCAGGAGGTGCTCTTCCCGGAGCGCGGCCGACACCGGATCGACTCGGTGCAGATCTCGAGCCTCTATCCGCTGGGGTTCTTCCGGGTCTCGAAGCGGCTGCCGTCGGCATCGGAGCTGATCGTCTTCCCCGAGCTGTTCGAAGCTGCGAGCCTGCGCATCCGTGACCTGGGAGCCCACGGAGACGACTCCAAGGACAAGCCGGGTCGGGGATTCGAGCTGCACGCCCTGCGCGACTTCAGGGCCGGAGACGATCCGCGCCACGTGCACTGGAAGCAGACCGCGCGGACCGGCCGGGTGATCGTGCAGGACCGCCAGACAGACGACTGCCGCCGCCTCTCGCTGGTGCTCGACAACGCGGTGCCGCCCGCGCAGACCGTGCAGCAGATCCGCCCCCGCTTCGAGCAGCTCGTGAGTGAGGCGGCGACCGCCGCCGTGGACTACCTCGGACGAGGGTACGAGGTCGAGCTGGTCTGTCAGGACCAACGTGTTCCGTTCGGCGCCGGCCAGGGTCAGAAGCTCGCCATTCTGGAGGCGCTCGCGCTCGTGCAGCCGGTCGACGCTCCCGCCGGGGCGCTCGAGTCCTCGCAGCCGAGCTCTCCGCGGCTGCGCTTCTCGCTCAGCTCGCCCCCGGACGAGGTCACCTGGGGAGCTTCGGCGTGACGTTCCTGCGCGAGAAGCGGATGCTCCTAGGGCTGTTGGCACTCGTGGCGCCCTTGCCCCTGCCGTTCAACGAGCCTCGGCCGGAAGGCGTCGTGGGCTTGCCCTTTCTCTTCGTCTACTCGCTGTTTGTCGTCTTCTTCCTGTTCCGTGCGTCGCGCAACGCCGTGCGGTGGTTGGGGCCAGCGCCCCTCAACCTGTTGGCTCTGGCGTATCTGCCGTTCCTCTACGCCGACCTCGTGGTCCTGTACTCGGGCCACCTGGTGCGGCCGATGATGCACCTTGCACTCTTCGCCCTCGTCGCCAAGCTCTTCTCGATCGAGCGTGAGCGCGACAAGTGGCACGTCTTTGTCGGGGTCTTTTTCGTTTTCCTGACGTCCATGGCGACGAGCGCCGGCCCCGGCATCATCGTGTACCTGCTCGTGTTCCTCGCGCTGGCGATCGCCGTGCTCTCGCGCTTCTCCATGTTCCACGTGCGGACCCTCAGCGGCGAGTCCGCGGTGCGCACCGTCCTGGGAACCCGCCACCAACGCCCCGCCCTGGTGTGGCTGACGATGTTCACGGTGCTCGTCTCCGTGCCTCTGTTCGTCTTTCTGCCCCGACTGCGCGATCCGTACATTCTCGGAGCGGGTGCGAGCCCGGGCGGGACCGGCTTCGCGACGGGCTTCAGCGACGAGGCCAACCTCGACCTCATCGGGAGTGTCCGCAACAACGACGCCGTGGCCCTGCGCGCCCAGCTCGAAGGCGGGCGCCAGAGTGTCGACGAGCTGCGGCTCAAGGCGGTGTCCTACGACCGCTACTCCGACAAGCGCTGGCTGCGCAGCGACCGCGCGCGCTGGCGGCGCCTCGGACAGACCCAGGGGAGCTTCCGACTCTCCGAGAAGCGGCCAGAGCGCTTCCTGCACATCTGGCTGCAACCGCTCGGCTCGCTGGCACTCGTCGGGCCGGCCGAGACGCGGGCTGCGCAGTTCATGACGCCCGCTCCCGCATACCTGGCCACGGGCCCGGGCGGGTCGGTGTTCCTGCCGGCTCCGCCGACCTCGGTGACCGAGTACCAGCTCGGCCTCGGAGCGCCGGGCGTGCCGGAGCTGACGGCCGAGCCCGCACCGGATACGGAGATCGACCTCGGCGGCATCACGTCCGAGATCGCGGCGCTCGCGAGCGCCGTGGCCGTCGGAGCTTCGCCGCTCGATCGCATCCGCGCGGTGGAGCGATACCTCAGCACCGAGTACGCCTACAGCCTCGACCTCCTCGGCTTTCCCGCCGAGCACCCGATCGAGCACTTCCTGCTCCGCTCGAGGAGTGGGCACTGCGAGTACTTCGCCTCGGCGATGGTGCTGATGTTGCGCTCGCAGGGGATCCACGCGCGCTACGTGACCGGCTTCCTGGGAGGCGAGTACAACCCCCTCGAGGGCTACTACGTCATCCGCCAGAACAACGCACACGCCTGGGTGGAGGCCTACGTTCCGGGCCAGGGGTGGCGGGTGTTCGACCCGACGCCTGCGGCCGGCCGTCCGGGGGCGTTCGAGAGGTCGCTGCTCACCTTCGCACGACAGGCCTACGACTGGGTGCAGTTTCGGTGGGACCGGTACGTCATCTCCTACGGCGCCGACGACCAGAAGCGGCTCCTGCGGGAGCTGGTGCAGTTCTGGTCTTCGCTCTGGGAGCGCTCCGACGACGAGGAGGTGCCGCCGGCCGATGCCCCGGAGGTTGCGGCGAGCGCCGCCTCACGTGACCCGTGGCCCATCCTCGGGCCGGTGCTCCTCGTTGCGCTCGCACTCGGTCTGTGGATCTTCGTGCGCAGGTCGCGCCGCCTCAGTGCAACGGTGGCCTACCTTCGGCTCAAGCGCCTGGCCGGCAAGCGTGGGATCGAGGCGGGAGCTTCCGTGTCGGTGGAGGACTTTCAGTCCGGGCTGGTGGAGAAGTACCCCGACTCACGCGCAGCGTCCGAGAAGCTGGTGGCGTTCTACCTGCGGGAGAGCTACCGGGAGGACGAGCTCTCCGACGCCGAAAATCTCGAGGTCGCCCGCCTCTACCGCAGCGTCTCGCGCGAGCTCAAGCGGGCCAGCTGAGCCCTGCGGTTGGTCAGGGGCGCAGCTCCAGGCGCGGGTTCTGCAGCCGGACGCGGCCCTGCGTGCCGGAGACCGCCAGAGTGAGCACGTGCGGCCCGGTGACCGAGATCGGGAGTGTCACCTCGAGAGCCCGACTCCCCGTCGCCTCCGGAACGCTCTCGATCGGCGCGTCGGCCCGGCGTAGTGCGACGTGCAGCGCGGCGTCGCCCGTCGCCCGTGCCCGGCGTGCAACGAGCAGCGTGCCTTCCTCCAGGTAGAGCGGGTATTCGACGAGGCCGCCCACGGGGATGTCGAGCCGGTCGCGCAGGAGGTCCGCGACCGGTGCGCCCGGCGAAGCGGCGGGCTGCGGGGTCACGAGCTCCAGGGTGTGCCAACCCACCGCGATCGGCCGGGCGTCCGGAGTCTCTTCGTCGGGCTGGCGCACTTCCGCGTAACGCAGGGAGACGGTGTTTCGGCCGAGGACGAGCTGCGCCGCGTCGACAGGCACCTCCAAGCGGTGTACCGATCCGCTCTGGAGGGGATGGGAGCCCAGCGCGGCGCCGTTGAGCGCCACGTCGACGCGCTGACTCTGGGCCCCGGGCCAGGCGAACCCCTCGAGGACCAGGGCGCCGGACCGTGCGGTCGCCAGCACGAGCTCGCACGTCGTGGTGGGCCCTCGGCTCCAGGCGAAGGTGCGCCCCTCGCCGTTCGTCTCGTTCCATGACAGGCCGGTGCACGCCGCGCGGGCGGTGTCGGTGCCGATGTCGAGTGCGGTGGTCTCGGTCAGCACGTCGGCGGCAGGGAGGATCCGCACCAGGTCGTACGTCTGCAGCGCCTCCGGCGTCCCGCAGGAGAGGCCGGAGAGCAGGGCCAGAGCGAGTGGCGTGGTGCGCTTCGTTGCGACGGGCCTCATCGCGGCGCACGCTAACATCGCGCGATGTCTCGGCCGCGGATTGGGATCGACGTGCGCTCGCTGGCCCCACCGATCACCGGGACCGGTGTCGTCGCCCGGGAGCTCCTGCGTCGACTCGCGGCACCCCCGTACGACTTCGAGCTCGTCGGCTACAGCACCCGTGCGCCCACGGCGGGTGCGCTTCCGAGATCGATCGAGGTCCGGGTGGGACGCGGCCCGACGGCGCGCTGGGGCTCGGTTTGGCTCCAGACCGGCCTGCGGCGTCACGTGCTGCGCGACGACCTGGACCTCTTCTGGGGGCCTCTCCAGGTCCTGCCGCTGCTTCTGCCACGCGACGTCCGACTCGTCGTGACGATGCACGACCTGGTCTTCCGTCGCTTCCCGGAGACGATGTCCTGGCGCAACCGGGTACTTCTTCCGCGGCTCGTGCCCCCGTCGCTCCGACGAGCCGACCTGGTGACCGCGGTGTCCGAGACCACGGCGGCTGACGTCGAGCGGGAGCTGGGCGTGCCGCGCGAGAAGCTGCGCGTGGTGCCCAACGGTGTGGCGCCGAGCTTCGCGCCGGGCGACCCCGACGCTGCGTCGCGGACCCTCCTCTTCGTCGGCACCCGAGAGCCGCGCAAGAACCTCGGTGTGCTCCTGGACGCCTTGATTCTCCTGCTGGAGCGCAATGTCTGGGATGGGGAGCTGGCGCTCGCCGGACTCCGCGGTTGGGGAGCAGATGCCCTGAGCGAGCGTCTGCGCCACCCTCTGCTCGAGCCCCGCGTCCGGTTTCTCGACTATGTCCAGGAGGAGGAGCTGCCGGCGCTCTACCGCGGCGCCCAGCTCTTCGTGCTGCCGTCGCTCTACGAGGGATTCGGCTTGCCCGTTCTCGAGGCCATGGCGAGCGGCGTGCCGGTCGTGTGCTCCGACGCGCCGCCGTTCCCGGAGGTGGCGGGGGATGCCGCGCTCCGGGTTCCGGCCACCGACGCCGGTGCACTGGCGACTGCCATCGAGCGCGTGTGGAGTGACCCCGCACGGCGGGCCGAGCTCCGTGAGAAGGGGCTCGCACAAGCCGCTCGGTTCAGCTGGGACACGGCGGCCGAGCGTCTGGCGGCGTGCTTCCGCGAGCTCCTGTGAGGCGCGCGTTGCCTAGTAGGCGTTCTTCAGGAGCCCCTGGCGGAGGGTCATCCAGAGAATCTTGACGTCGAGGCGGAGGCTCCAGTTCTCGATGTAGTAGAGGTCGTACTGGATGCGCTTGCGGATCGACGTGTTGCCGCGCCAGCCGTGGACCTGCGCCCAACCGGTGATGCCCGACTTCACGCGGTGGCGCAGCATGTAGTTCGGGATCTTGTGCTTGAACTCGCTCACGAAGGCGGGGCGCTCGGGGCGCGGGCCCACGATCGACATCTCGCCGCAGAAGACGTTCCAGAGCTGCGGCAGCTCGTCGAGCGACGTGCGCCGCAGGAAGCTGCCGATCCGCGTGCGGCGCGGATCGTCCTTGGTCGCCCAGATCGGGCCGGTGCTGGCCTCCGCGTTCACGCGCATGGACCGCAGCTTGAGGATGTCGAAGGGGCGACCGTCGAGGCCCATGCGCTCCTGACGGTAGAAGATCGGCCCTCGATCTTCCAGCCAGATCGCCAGCGCGACGAAAGGCAGCACGGGGAGCAGAGCGAGCATGAGGATGGACGAGACGGCCAGGTCCATCAGCCGCTTGCCCATGCTGTGCCACCCCTGGAGGGGCAGCTGCGACAGGTTGATGATCGGAGTGCCGTCGAGATCCTCGAGCCCGCCGCGCATGGTGGCGAACTGGAAGATGCTCGGCACGAGCCGCACTTCGACGCACTCGTTCTCGATGCGGCTCAGAATGCGCAGGATCTTGCGGTGTGCTTCGAGCGGTAGAGCGATCATCACCTGGTCGATGCGCTCCGACTCGATCAGGTCGTTCACGTCGTTCAGCCGGCCGAGCACGGAGACGCCGCCGAGGTCACGGCCCAACAGAGTCGGGTTGTCGTCGACGAAGCCGGCGACCTCGAGGCCGTACTCGCGGTGCTCGACCATCTTGCGCGCGACGTCGCGGCCGACCTGGCCTGCGCCGATGACGAGGATGCGCCTGTTGTTGTGCCCGCGGAGGCGGCGCCAGCGTAGGACCGAGCGGAGCAGCAGACGCTGGAGCGTGATGAAGAACACGACGCACGCTCCGAACAGGGCGAGGAACCAGCGCGAGTACGAAAAGAACTCGACGCTGCCCGGCTCGAGCAGCGGGCGGTAGAAGGCCGTGAAGCCGGCCAGGAGGAGCGTCGCCAGGAACTGCGCCAGCATGAGCGTGGTCAGCTCTTCGATGCGGCTCTGCCCCCGGCGGATCTGGTACAGCCCGTGGAAGTAGTAGACGAGCGGGAACGTCACCACCACCAGCGGCAGGAGGAGGAGGTACGGCCCGAAGTCCGGCACCGTCTTGACGAGCGGAATGACCTCCAGCTCGAAGCGGAGGAACCAGGCGGTGAAGTACGCGAGAACGATCGCGACCACGTCGCCGAGCACGAACAGCGCGGCGGTGGCGCGAAGTCGCTGATCGATCAAGAGGACTACCTCGGAACCCGTCGTGTCAGATCATGGAAAAGCAGTGAAGACGACACATTATAGCGTCCGGAGCGCTGTCGAGAGAGCCTCGTGGCGACCCTGCAGCAGATCCTGCAAGAGTTTCACGAATTCCTCCCGAAAGCGCGGTTCGGCAAAGCGCATCGCCTGCGACCTGAGATCCAACGGATTGAACCGGAGGTTCCGTGTTTTGTCAATCGCCGCGGCGAGGGCCTCGGGTCCCTCCGCCTCGGCGAGGAAGCCGTGCGCCCCCTCCACGACGATGTCGCGGACGCCTCCGCGTCCGCGCGCGGCGACGGGCGTGCCGCAGGCCAGTGCCTCGGCCGCTGCGATCCCGAAGTCTTCGACTCCCGGCTGCACGAAGACCGCCGCCTCACGGTAGAGGCGAGCGAGCTCCTCCTCTGGGACCCGCCCCAGTAGCCGCGTGCTCGGCCCGGCCAGTTCGCGAAGGCGCCCCTCGTCGGGGCCGGCTCCCACGATGCGAAGCTCGAGGCCGAGCTGCTCGCAGGCCGCGATGGCGACGTCGTGCTTCTTGTAGGGCGCGAGCGCCGCCACGCTCAGTGCGAACGGCCTCGCGTCCTCGGCGGGCGAAGCGCGCCCGGCATCCGCGGGCGTGAAGCGCTCGACGTCGACCGGCGGAGCGAGCACGCGCGCCGAGCGGCCGTAGTAGCGACCGATGCGTTTCGCGACGAAGTGCGAGTTCGCGATGTAGTGCTGCACGCGTCCAGCGGTCGTGCGGTCCCACTGCCTCAGTCGCGCGAGCAGTCGGGCGCGCGTCGTCCCGAGGAGGCCGGTCGAGCTTCCGAAGTACGACTCCTCCTGATCCCAGGCGTACCGCACCGGTGTGTGGCAGTAGCAGACGTGCGGCACGTGCGGTGCGGTGAGAACGCCCTTCGCGACGCAGTGGCTACTGCTGATGACGAGGTCGAACGAGGAGAGATCGAAGCTCTCGATGGCGCGCGGGAACAGTGGGAGGTAGTAGCGGTAGGCCCGCCGCAGGAGCGGCAGGTGCTGCAGGTAGGTCGTGCGCACCTCGTGGGACTCGATCTGCTGAGACACCGAGCCGCGGAAGTGGAACAGGGTGAAGAGCGTGGCGTCGGGGAAGAGGGTCGAAAGCGACTCGAGCACCTTCTCGCCGCCCCGCATGCCGGTGAGCCAGTCGTGAATCAGCGCGACCCGCGGGCGCGTCGCGTCCGGGCCATCGCTCATGGCGCCTCACTCAGCACGTCGCGGTAGACCTCGAGGGTGCGGCGGGCCGCAACGTGCCACTCGAAGTCGGAGGCGCGCCGGCGCCCGAGCGTCTCCAGGGAGATCCGGTGCTCGGCGTCGTTGAGGCAGTGTGTGATCGCCTTGGCGATCTCGTCGGTGTCGAGGGGGCTCACGAGGTGGGCGTAGCCGGACGCGATCTCGCGCAGCGCGGAGCTGTTCGAGGTGACGACCGCCGTACCCGACGCCATCGCCTCCACGACCGGGAGGCCAAACCCCTCGTAGAGGGTCGGGTACACGAAAAGCGAGGCTGCACCGTACAGCGCGCGCAGGCTCTCCTGATCGACGTGCGCGATGAAGCGCACGTGCTCGTCCAGGCCCAGCTGACGGGTGCGCTGCCGTGCCTTGAAGTCGGCTCCGTCGCGGGCTCCGACGCAGACCAGCGGTACGGGCCGCTGGAGCTCGGGGCGCGCCTTCGCAAAGGCGCGGAGGACCCGATCGAGGTTCTTGTGGGGCTTGGGGTTGCCGACGAACAGGACGTAGCCCGGCTCGAGGTCGTGCGCCGCGAGAACCTCGGCTCGCGCCTCGTCGTCGACCTCTTCGAAGAAGCACGGCTCGACGCCGTTGTGGATCACCTCGATCTTGTCCTGGCCGATGCCGAAGGTCTTGAGCAGGTCGGAGCGCGTGTTCTCGGAGACGGTGATCACGCGGTCACTCCGCAGGAGGCTGCGCCGGATCATGCCCTTGGCGTAGTAGAAGGCCAGCCGGTTGGGGAGGAAGTCGGGGAAGAGCAGGTGGATGATGTCGTGGATCGTGACCACCGTGGGACAGGGCAGCGAGAACGGGAGAACGTAGTGCGTGGAGTGGAAGAGGTCGACCCGTCGGCGCCTCAGATGGCGCGACACGCGAAACAGCTCGCGGAGCGAGTACGGCTTCGACTCCTCGAGAGCCAGCTCGAAGTTCTCCGGCAGGTCGGGCAGGACGTTCTGGCCGCTCTGCGAGACGAACAGGACGTAGCGGGCGTCGGAATCCAGCTGCGCCAGCTGGGTGATCAGATTCAGCACATACGTGCCGATTCCGAAGTCGCCCAGCTTGCGCGCGTCGATGGCGATGACCTTGGACATGACCGGCGAGATCGGAGATCGGGGCCGCGCGAGGAGCCTCGATCGCAGTGTACTGCCTCCCGCGTCGTCCGAGGGGCGCTTCTTCGGCCGCGCCCTGGGTTACGCTGCCGCGCGATGAGCGGTCGCTTCGATCGTCTGCCACCTGCCGTGCGCGAGCCTGCACGCGGCCCCGTGGATGCCGTGCGCCGTGGCCTCGGCCGCGCGCGCTCGATCGCCTCCAGGATGCGCCCTCGACGGATCTGGGCGACGCTCGGCTACTTCTCGGCGCTCTGGTCCGCGTCGCGGCGCCGCCGCCGGCGCGCGGGTCTGGTGATCGCCGTGGATGCGACGCCCCTCTGGGGCTCGGTGACCGGCGTCGGTTGGTACCTCCACTCGGTTCTCGACGCGCTGCGCGAAACGCCCGACGTGACCTTCCGGCTGTTCGGGCCGCTGGGGGAGGAGCCCGCGGTCGCGCCGCCGGAGGGTCCGGCGATCGAGCACGTCGTGCTCGACGTCCCCGAAGACCTCAGTCTGCCTCCCGGCGCACTGCGCCTGGTCCTGCGAGCACTGGTGCCTCTCATGATCCGGAGAGAAGCAGCGGCGGTCTCCTTCGGCCCGAACTTCTTCCTGCCGCGTCGGTTCAGTTGGAGCCGGGGGCCGGTCGTGCTCATGGTGCACGATCTCGCTTCGCTGCACTTCGAGTGGACCCTGCAGGACGAGACGGCGGACGACCTGAGGCGTGAGCTGCGCGACAGCGTGCGCGCTGCTGCCCGGGTGCTCACGCCGAGCGAGGCCGTGCGCGAGGAGATCCTCGAGGCGCAGCTCGCTCCGCCCGAGCGGGTGGTTGCGATACATCACGGCCCCGGCCACCTCGAGTTCGACCCCGCGACGCCGCGCGACGGAGCGCTGCGCGGGCGCCTGGGAATCGAAGGCGACTTCGCTCTGAGCGTCGGCACTCTCGAGCCGCGCAAGAACCTCCAGTCGCTGCTCCAGGCGTGGGCCACGGGGCACGCGGAAGGTGCGGAGCTCCCCGTGCTCGTCCTGTGCGGGGCGAAAGGCTGGAAGAACAACGACCTCGAGTCGGTGTTCGAGGCCGGCATGCGCGACGGCTGGCTGCGTGTTCCGGGCTACGTCAGCGACGAAGAGCTCCGCCAGCTCTATCTGGAGGCGACCGTCGTGCTGCAGGCCTCCCTCTACGAGGGCTTCGGCCTGCCCCTCGTGGAGGCGATGGCTGCGGGGGTGCCGTTGGTCTGTAGCGAGATCCCGGTCTTCCGAGAAGTGGCGGGCGACGCCGCGAGCTACGTCGATGCGACCGATCCCGCAGCCTGGCTCGGGGAGGTGCGTCGCCTCGCGGCCGACCCCGCCGCGCGCGAACGGCTCGCAGCGGAAGGCGCGGCGCGCGCCGCCGCGTTCGACTGGGACGTCTGTGCCGCGACCACCCTGCGGGTGCTTCGCGAAGCGGCCGAAGGCCCATGAAGGCGCGCTGGTGGGCGGTTGGGCTCCTGGTGGCGGTGGCGGTGGTCGCAACCGTGGTACTCCTCTGGCCGCGGGCGGAGGAGACCGGTGTACCGGGGCGCGACGCCTTCGCCGGCCGGCTTTTCCTCGACCTCGAGGCGGATGTCAAGCTCTGGTTGCACCGCCCGGCGCAGACGCTGCCGGCTCTCCTGGGAGCGGACGCACTGCGGGCCGGAGAGCTCGCGGAAGAGGTCCTCGGTGGCGTCCGCTTCGGCACGAGGGTGCTGCCGCCGGCACGCGCGGCGACGGTCGCCCTGGTGGCGGAGGGCCCTGTGGTTGCACTCGACTTCTCGGCCGGGTGGCGTGCGGTGGCCCGGTTGGCGGGCCTCCTCTCGGGCAACCCCGCTCTGCGTGGCGAGATCCCCTTTTCTCTCGACGGGCGAGACGTGCTGGTGGAGTGGCGCGCAGGCACCTGGGTGCTGCGGGGGCTCACGACCGACGTTCCGGAGCGCCTCGAGCCGCGCGGGGTGAGCTCGCTCGAGCCGGCGTTCGGCTGGCTCGCACTGTCGGATCGCTTCTCCGCACTGCTACCCGCGGGCCACTACCGACTCGACGCCGTGCCGGGAGGGGTCGCGCTCGAGAGCGCCGAACCGCCCCAGGAGCCCGTCGCGCCTCACATCCGCGTACCGGAGCGGGCCGCGTGGTACCAGGCCCGAATCGAGCCCGATGGGGGATCGCTGCTCGCCGTTTGGGCTCCCGAGAAGGCCCCGCGCCGAGGTGAGATCCGGCTGCCACGGGCCGGCGCGGCTTCGTGGGGGAGCGCGCCGGCCCCGGAGATGCCACTGCAGGGTGGCTGGGCGACGTTGGCGGGAGAGACGCCGCGGTCGGCGTGCCGTGTCTGGCGGTGTGAGGCCACTGATCCAGAGGCTGCCGCCGCGATGGTCGAGCTCGAAGAGCGCACCCCGAGCCTCCAGGAGGCGCCGAAGCTCGCGCACACGTTCTTCGTGCCGGCACGGGTCGAAGCTGCTGCGGATCACGCCGTCGCGGCGGCCGAGGCGCGTCTGCTGTCGCGTCGAGAGGGTGACGACGCCCGCCAACTGCGCCGCGTGATGCACGGTCTGCGGCTGTTCGAAGAGATCGAGCTCGTCACGGGCGAGACCGGTGCGCGGGTGACCGCGCGCTGGCGCTCCGAGGGCGTTCCGTAGCTCGTTGACAGCTCCGTGGACCTCCCATAGCGTCCGCGGCTGCCTGCGGCTCCCTGCGGTCGCAGTACTCCTGGAGGTGGCGAGGATGCGCCTGGATCTGCTGGCGGCTCAGGAGGAGCCGTTGGGCTGGGACGAGCTGCTCGAGCTCGAGAAGGACGAACTGAGGGCGGCCGGCGTGCGGCTCGAGGGCGGCGTGCAGTGCCGTGGCACGGTGATGTTCACGTCACCCGACTACGTCCTGAACGGCGACCTCGTGTATCGCCAGCGGCTCCAGTGCTTCCGCTGCATGAGCGACTACGACGAGGAGATCGAGACGTCGTTCCAGCTCGTGGTCCAGGTGAGCTCCGACGTGGCGATGGGAGACGAGGTCGAGCTCGAGGAGTCGGATCTCGACGTGGTTCTCGTCTCCGAGCCGCTGCTCGAGACGCATCCGATCGTGGCGGAGCAGGTTCAGCTTCAGCTGCCCATGAAGCCGCTGTGCCGCACCAACTGCAAGGGCCTCTGCCCCGGCTGTGGCGCGGACCTCAACGATCGCACCTGCGACTGCGAGGCCAGGAGCGACTCGCCGTTCGCCGGATTGGCCGATCTCAAGCGCCGACTCTCGGAGCAGGAGGAGTCTTGAGCTTTCGCAGGACCGGTGCCAGAATACGGTGCTTCCGCACGACGGTCCGAGCGAAGCTCGCGCCTCCGCTCGAGGCTGCGCCCTGGCGACGCTCTCCTCCGCTCGAGGCACCGCCCGAATCACCCGGCCACGCAGCTGCTCTGTGCATGGCCGTTCCGACCTGAAAGACCCACACCATGGCCAACCCGAAACGACGCCACTCCAAGGCGCGCCGCGATCGCAGGCGCTCCCACGACGCGCTCGCGCGCCCCGCAGTGTCGACCTGCTCCGAGTGCGGCGAGACCAAGCTTCCGCACCGCGCCTGCCCCTCCTGCGGCTACTACAAAGGGCGCGAGGTCGTCGACGGCAAGGACTCGCTGTAGGTCGCCCGAGGCGCCGCCGATTCCGCAGTTCGGGGCTCGTTCCGCGCGCCCGCGCCGCGGAACCTCGGGGCCTCGTCCGTCCCATCTGGATGTCGAGAGCCCGGGTGACCTCTCTGGTAGCATCCTCGGGTTCCATTTCGCAGAGGCTCCCCGTCGTTAGAGGGTCCCTGATGCCCTGCCCGAGCCGGCATTCTCGCTGGACCGAGTCGAGATCTTCGTGCGCACCAAGACCGTGATTGCCGTCGACGCCATGGGCGGTGACGAGGCCCCTGACGCGCCCACCGAGGGCGCCGTTCTCGCGGTGCGCGAGGGCTGCTCGATCGCCCTGGTCGGTCACGAAGATCAGCTCCGCGGGCTGGTGGCCAAGCACCGGCTCTCGGCGGACGAGGCGGCCCGCCTGCAGATCGTGCACGCCGAAGAGACGGTGGCGATGGACGATCCACCCATCACGCCGATCCGCAAGAAGCGCAAGTCGTCGATTCGTATCGCGGCGCAGCTCGTCCGCGACGGCGATGCCCAGGCCGTGGTGTCCGCCGGGAACACCGGTGCGGCCATGATCGCTGCGAAGATGGTCATCGGCACGCTCGACGGGGTCGATCGACCCGCTCTCGCGGCCACCCTCCCGAACCGCGTCGGTCGCACCGTGCTTCTCGACGTGGGCGCCAACATCGACAGCAAGCCGGAGCACCTGCGCCAGTTTGCCGTCATGGGAAGCCTGTTCGCGCAGGAAGTGGTCGGCGTCGACCGGCCGCGCGTGGGCCTGCTCTCGATCGGCGAGGAGGAGTCGAAAGGCACCGAGATCACGCGCGAGGTCTTCCAGGTGCTCGAGGACGAAGGTCTCAATTTCGTGGGGAACGTGGAAGGCAGCGACGTCTTCGCCGGCACGGCCGACGTCATCGTCTGCGACGGCTTCGTCGGCAACGCGGTGCTCAAGAGCGCGGAGTCGATGGCCGACATGGTGATGAACATGCTCCGGGAGGAGATCGGGCGCAGCTGGGTCTCGCGGCTCGGAGGATGGCTCGCGCGGCCGGCGTTCGTCGGCTTCAGGCGGCGCACCAACTACGACGAGTACGGTGGCGCACCTCTCCTGGGAATCAAAGGCGGCTGTTTCATCGCACACGGTCGGTCGAACCCGAAGGCCATGAAGAACGCGATCCTGCGGGCTGCCGAGTACTGCGATGCCGAGGTGGGCCTCAAGATCCGAGGTCGCCTCGCCGAGCTGCACTCGCAGGAGGCGGCGATTGTCTGACGCGTCGAGCGGCTCGAGTCGCTCTTTCGTCCGCGGGGGTGCCTGCCGCATCGCCGGCACCGGCCACGCCGTGCCGGAGCGCCTGCTGACCAACGACGATCTCATGAAGATCGTGGACACGAACGACGAGTGGATCACCACGCGCACGGGGATCCGGGAGCGACGGATCTCGGAGAAGGACGAGACCACGTCGACCTGGGCCACCCAGGCGGGCCAGCGCGCGCTCGAGATGGCTGGCGTGGAGCCGGCCGACCTCGACCTGATCGTGATCGCCACCGTCACTCCGGACATGCTCTTCCCCTCGACTGCGTGCCTCGTGCAGGAGGCCCTCGGCGCCAAACGCGCGGCGGCCTTCGACTTCTCGGCGGGCTGCTCGGGGTTCATCTACGGGCTGCAGATCGCCTCCCAGTTCATCGCGGGCGGCGGTGCGCGCAACGTGCTCGTCATCGGCGCGGAGGCCCTGACCAAGTTCGTCGACTGGGAAGATCGCAAGACCTGTGTGCTTTTCGGCGACGGAGCTGGCGCTGCCGTCGTGCAGGCGGCCGACGTCGGCGACGAGGAGGGGCTCCTCGGCACCTCCATCCACAGCGATGGGGCACATGCGGGCCTGATCGAGATGCCCGGTGGAGGGAGCCTCCACCCACCGGCGGAAGAGGGCCTCGTGGAGGCTCGTCTGCCGTTCATCAAGATGCGCGGCAACGAGGTGTTCAAGGTGGCCGTGCGGACGCTGGCAGAGGCGAGCGACGACATGATGGCGCGCTGCGGCCTGGCCGACGGTGACGTGCGCTGGCTGATTCCGCACCAGGCGAACGGCCGCATCATCGAAGCCGTGGGCCAGAGGCTCGGGGTGGCCTCGGATCGGGTGTACGTCAACGTCGATCGTTTCGGCAACACGTCGGCGGCATCGATCCCGATCGCGCTCGACGAGCTTTACCGTGCGGGACGCATCGAATCGGGCGATGTCGTTCTCCTGGCGGCCTTCGGCGCTGGACTGACTTGGGGAGCCGCGGCTGCTCGCTTCTAGCGGGTCCGCGGTGGGAGTCGATTTTCCGTGAGTGATTCACAGGTCGGGTACGTGTTTCCGGGCCAAGGCTCGCAGACGGTGGGCATGGGCCGCGATCTCGCGGATGCGCACGAGGTGGCGCGCGACGTGTTCGCCGAGGCTGACGAGGCGCTCGGCTTCTCACTCAGCGAGTTGTGCTGGCAGGGTCCGGAAGAGGACCTGCAGCTGACGGCCAACACGCAGCCGGCCATCCTCACGGCCTCTGTCGCCGCGCTCCGTGTGCTGCAGGACGCCGGGCAACAGCCCGCGGTGGTTGCCGGCCACAGCCTGGGCGAATACTCGGCCCTCGTCGCGGCCGGCACACTCACCTTCGCCGACGCCGTGCGGCTGGTGCGCCGACGGGGCGAGCTCATGCAGGAGGCCGTCCCCGTCGGCCAGGGCGCCATGGCGGCCGTACTCGGCCTCGACGACCAGGCGGTGGGCGCCGTGGTGGCGCGCTGCCGCGGCGACGAGGTGCTCGACGTCGCGAACCTCAATGCACCTGGCCAGACCGTGATCGCGGGGCACCGCGCCGCGGTCGAGCGGGCCGCCGAGGTGGCGCAGGAGGAGGGCGCGCGCCGGGCCGTGCTCCTGCCGGTCTCGGCACCGTTTCACTGCGCCCTGATGGCTCCCGCGCGGGAGGGTATGGAGCCCCTGCTCGCCGAGACCGAGTTCCGTGATGCGACGGTTCCGGTGGTGGTGAACGTGGACGCCGTCCCCGTTCAGGACGGGGCGGCCCTGCGCGATGCCCTGGTCCGCCAGATCGAGAGCCCCGTGCGTTGGGTCGAGAGCATCGAGCAGATCGTGGCGAGCGGCCTCACCTCGTTTGTCGAGGTCGGGGCGGGAGGCGTGCTTCGTGGGCTGATCCGCCGCATTCACAAGGGAGCGACGGTGCTCCCCATGGGCTCGCCCGACGATCTCGAAAAGGTGGTGTCCGCATGATGTTCTCGCTGGACTCGAAGACCGCGCTGGTCACCGGCGCGTCGCAGGGGATCGGCCGCGAGATCGCCAAGGCGCTGGCCGCCCAGGGTGCACGCGTCGTGGTTGCCGCGCGGAGCGAGGGCAAGCTGAACGACCTGGTGGCCGAGATCGGCGACTCCGGGGGCACGGCGCACGCTCTGGCTCTCGATCTGTCGCAGCCGGAGTCGTTCGGGGAGGCGCTCGGCACGCTGCCCGAAGGCCTGACCGCGGTCGACATCCTCGTGAACAACGCCGGCATCACCGCCGACGGTCTGTTCCTGCGGATGAAGCTCGAGCAGTGGGAGTCGGTCCTCCGCACCAACCTCACCGGCACCTTTGCGCTCACGAAGGAGATCACCAAGGGCATGATCCGGCGGCGCTACGGCCGCATCATCCAGATCTCCTCCGTCGTCGCTCTGATGGGAAACCCCGGCCAGACGAACTACGCGGCGTCGAAGGCCGGCCTCATCGGCTTCTCGAAATCGCTCGCGCGCGAGATCGGTGCGCGCGGAGTGACGGTCAACGTGGTCGCACCCGGCTACGTCGAGACCGCGATGACCGATCAGATCTCAGACAAGGCAAGGGAGGAGCTCGTCTCTGCGATCGTGCTCGGCCGGATGGGAAATCCGGGAGACATCGCATCGGCAGTCGTCTACTTGGCTAGTGAAGAGGCCGGTTACGTGACCGGCGAAGTGCTCAACGTCAGCGGTGGGCTCTACATTTGACGGGTGGTTCTCCATGGACCACCCCTGGGTCTTGTGCTAGAAATCCTCGCGGCATTGCCAGGATGTAGCAGGACAGGAGGTACTCAATGTCTGTTGCAGACAAAGTGAAAGAGATCATTGTCGAACAGCTCGGTGTCGACGCCGACGAGGTCACGACGGAAGCGAGCTTCACGGACGATCTCGGCGCGGATTCACTCGACATCGTCGAGCTGGTGATGGCCTTCGAGGAAGAGTTCGGGATCGAGATCCCCGACGAAGACGCCGAGAAGATCAGCAAGGTCAACGAGGCGGTCGGCTACATCGAGCAGCACCAGAGCTGACTCGAGGGCCCCGGCCGGTCGGGGCCAAACTCGAAAGCGAGCGACGTTTTGACGCATCCGGTCGCCCGGCGACGCGTGGCGGTGACAGGTGTCGGTCTCGTCTCCCCCCTGGGGGTCGGGACCGAAGAGACCTGGCGTGGCGTCGTCGAGGGGCGAAGCGGGATCGCCAAGATCACGCGCATCGACGTCGATCAGTATTCGAGTCAGATCGCCGGCGAGGTCAAAGACTTCGACCCGACGCGCTTCATCGAGAAGAAAGAGGTGAAGAAGTGCGACTTCTTCATCCAGTACGGCATCGCTGCGAGCATGCTGGCGGTGGAGGACTCGGGCTTTGCCATCGACGACGACAACGCGGAGCGTGTCGCCGTCGTGCTGGGCGCCGGTATCGGCGGCCTGCCCCTCATCGAGAGCATGCACACCGTGCTCCTCGAGCGTGGGCCGGGCCGCGTGTCGCCGTTCTTCATCCCCGGCCTCATCGCCAACATGGCTGCCGGTCAGGTGTCGATCCGTCTCGGCGCCAAAGGGCCCAACACGGCGCCCTGTACGGCGTGTACGACGGGGCTGCATGCCGTGGGCGACGCCTATCGGCTCATTCAGCACGGCTACGCCGATGCGGCGATCGCGGGCGGCACCGAGGGTGCGATCGCGCCGCTCGCCATGTCCGGCTTCTGCGCCATGCGCGCTCTCTCCACCCGCAACGACGATCCGGAGCACGCCTGCCGCCCCTGGGACAAGGATCGCGACGGCTTCGTGCTCGCCGAAGGCTCCGGAGTTCTGATGCTGGAAGAGTGGGACGCCGCCGTGGCCCGCGGCGCCCGGATCTACGCGGAGATCCTCGGCTACGGCATGAGTGGCGACGCGCACCACATCTCGGCCCCTCATCCGGAAGGTGACGGCGGCGTGCGCGTGATCCGGGCGGCCCTCGCCGACGCCGGTCTCGAGCCCGAGGCGATCGAGTACATCAATGCCCACGGCACGTCGACCGGTCTGGGTGACCTGGCCGAGGTCAAGATGATCAAGCGGGTGTTCGGAGAGCACGCCTACGAGCTCAGCGTGTCGTCGACCAAGTCCTGCACCGGGCACCTGCTGGGTGCCGCGGGTGGGCTCGAGGCGGGGCTCCTCGCCCTGTCGATCCACCACGGCATCCTGCCGCCGACGATCAACCTCGACGAGCCGGGCGAAGGCTGCGACCTCGATTTCATCCCGCACGAGGCGCGGGAACAGCAGGTCGACGTGGCGCTCACGAACTCGTTCGGCTTTGGTGGCACGAACGGCAGCCTGATCTTCGGTCGCGCCGGCGCCTAGGGGCCTGATGAAAAGGTCTCGTGGGCCTGGTTGTGGTCGCCGCGGGCGTAGATGCAAGGCGTTTTCTCGAACTCGATGCAGTGCCATCGTGGAGAGAAAAGAACGTAGCAGATGCGCCCGCGCCGGCCACAACCCCTTGGGGCGCAAGGATTTTCGGCCCGTGGACTGCGTTGTTTCTCCTCAACGATGGGCAGTGGCATCGCTAACGAGCTCGAAGAGCTCGCACGCCTCTGCCACGAACCGAAACTCCTTGCGCCAGGCCTGCGAGACTTTTTCATCAGGCCCCTAGGCTCGGTCGCCTTGACAGCCGGGGAGCCGGTTGTTGTAATCCCGCGCGATGCAATCCGCAGGTCTCCCGCTCCGCCCCGCGTCCGCGCGCACCACTCTCGCAGTCGAGAGCGGTGGCACCGTGCGCGAGCCTCGCGTGCAGACCTGGTGGGCCTGGCTGCATCATCTTCACGGAGAGTAGCCGGGGCATGTTCCCGGCATGGTCCGGGACGAGGGATTCCAGCGCGAGCAAGGCGCCTCCTTCCGGATCGGAATGGAGGCTTTTTCAGTTTTGAGCGCGCGGACGGCGGATTCCACAGCAGCGACCCTGGTCGGGTGTCTCGTCGTGCCCTTCGACCAGCTCGGTGCAGAAGGCCTGGCGGACCTCGAGGCGCTGGACGTGCTCGAGGTGCGGGCGGACCTCGTCGGTGACCTCGACGCCGCGTTGCTCCGCGAGCGGTTCTCCGGGAAGCTCCTGTACACGTTGCGCTCCGTCGACGAGTGGGGGCAGTTCGAAGGGGGAGCGACGGACCGCGGAGCGCGTCTGCGCGAGGCGGCACAGACGTACGACTTCGTCGATCTCGAGGTTGCGCGGGACCTCTCGCCGGAGACGTTGGACGTGGTCTCTCCGGCGCAGCGCGTGCTGTCGTGGCACGGCTCGTGGAGCAGCGACCTGCACGCTCTGCTGGCCGAGATGGATGTCCACGACGCCGCGGTGCGGAAGCTCGTGACGCTCGCGGAGCGCAATGGTCAGGAGGTGCCGACCCTCGAGTTCCTGCTCGACTGCGGGCGCTCCGACGTCGTCGCCTTCAGCGCGGGCGCGTGCGGTGTGTGGACCCGTCTCATGGCGCCGCGTGTCGGCTGCCCCTGGGTCTACGCCGCCATCGAAGGGAGTGCGGCGCCCGGCCAGCTGACGCTGCGCCGTCTGGTGCGCGACTTCGGGCTTCCGGAGCTCCGCCCCGTCGAGCAGGTCTACGGCATCCTCGGTCGCCCGGTCGAGCACAGTCTGAGCCCCCGGCTGCACAATGGCGGCTACCGGGACGAGGGTGTCGCGGCGCTCTACCTGCCGCTGCACGCGGAGCGCTTCGCCGACTTCTGGATGGACACGCTCGAAAGTGGCATCTTCGATCGCCTCGGTGCGCCGCTGTGTGGTCTCAGCGTGACCACCCCGTACAAGGAGCCAGCGTTGGCCGTAGCCGGCGCGAGCAGCCCGCGCGCGGCCACCCTGCGTGCCGGGAACACCCTGCTCCTGCGCGACGGCGTGTGGGAGTGCGTGTCGACCGACCCCGAAGGAGTGGTCGCGCCTCTCCAGCGTCTCGGAGCGGAGCTCGAGGACATGCCGGTGGCTGTGGTGGGGTGCGGCGGAGCGGGGCGGGCTGCGGCCCTCGGCCTCCGCGAGGCGGGCGCTCAGGTCACCCTGTTCAACCGCTCGGAGGACAAAGGCCGGGAGGCCGCCGCGCGCATCGGCGTGGACTTCCTCCCGCTGAGTGCCATTCAGCCGCGTGACTACGGCGTCATGGTGCAGGCGACGGCCCTCGGGAGCGACCCGGACGACCCGATGCCCTGGGACGCGACGAAGATGAGCCCGGAGGCCATCCTCGTGGAGATGGTCTATCGCAGCGGCGCCACGCCTCTCGAGCGCGTGGCGCGCGAGCGCGGCCTGAAGACCGTGAGCGGTCGGGAGGTCCTGCTCTTTCAGGGGATCGAGCAGTACCGACTGATGGTGGGTGGTGCGCTGCGCCCCGAGCTCGGCATGGAGCTGCTGTCGCTGGAGGAGTCGACGTGAGGAGCGCCAGATGAGGATTCGAGCCGGACTTCCGACCGGCGTGACTGCCCTGATGTTCGACGCGGCGCAGCGGCGCCGTGCGCTCGAAGCACGCCTCAGCGGTCGGCTCACCGCGCGCGGCTTCCAGGAGATGCTGCTGCCGATCATGGACTACTTCGAGCCGTACGCGAACGTGCTGCTCCCCGAGGTCCAGAGCCAGCTCTACCGCTTCGTCGACCGCGACGGGCAGCTGCTTGCGCTCCGCGGCGACTTCACGCCGATGCTGGCGCGCCTCCTCAAGCCGCGCCTGGGGGATCTCGAGCTGCCGCTGCAGCTCTTCTACCGCGGCGACGTGGTGCGTTACCAGGAGGCGCGACCCGGCCGGCTGCGGGAGTACTCGCAGCTCGGCGCGGAGCACATCGCGCCTCCGAATCCCGGCGACGACGAGATGATGCTCGACCTCTTCCTCGAGCTGCTGGTCGCCGAGGCGCGCCCGAGCGCCGACGATCAGCCCGATCTCGAGGTGGTGCTCGGAGTGAGCGGTGCGCTGGATGCGCTCCTCCTCGCCCACGAGGCCAGGGCGGAGGACCTCGTGCAGGCGCTGCGCACGCGAGATCGTGAGGCCGCGCGCAGCGCTGGAGCCGCGCTGCTCGAAACGGTGGAGTCCGGGAGGCCGAAGGTGCTCGACGTGCTGGGAGAGCGGGCTGCCCGGGACGTGGGGCGTGCGCTCGAGCTCGCGGCGCGACTGGAAACGCGGTACGCACCGCGAGGCGCCCGCGTGACCGTGGATCTCGCCGAGTTCGCCGACTGCGTGCTCGACGACGAGCTCGTGGCGCGCGGCCTCGGCGGCGGCTACTACGACGGCCTGGTCTTCCGTGCGTTCCTCCGTGGCAATGCGCAGCCGGCTGGCGGCGGGGGTCGCTACGACCGGCTGTTCGGCAACGGCGAGGGCGCGGTCGGAGCCTTCGGCTTCTTCCTGGGCCTCGACCGTCTCCTCGAGCAGCCCGATGGGGTCGAAGGGGGTGGCTCGTGATCCGGCTCGCGCTGCCGAAGGGCCGCAACCTGGGCCCGGCCCTCGCCGCGCTACGCGCTGCCGATCTGGGCCTGGATGGCTTCGACGACACCCTTCTCCGCCAGAAGCTCGAGAGCGGCATCGAAGTCTTCCTGCTCAAAGACTGGGACGTTCCGCTGTACGTGGAGTACGGCATCGCCGACTGCGGTGTCGTCGGGACCGATGTCCTCGAGGAGGTGCAGGCCGACCTGCTGACGCCGCTGCGCCTGATCGATGGCCGCAGCCGGTTCTCGCTCATCGGCGTGCAGACCGCGCTGCCGGAGCCAGGTCGCCAGATCCGCGTGGCCACGAAGTACCCGAAGTGGAGCAAGCGACTGCTCGCGTCCCGCCCCTGGGGAACCGAGATCTTCAAGCTGTCGGGCTCCGTCGAGCTCGGCCCGCTGCTCGACCTCGCGGAGCTCGCGGTCGACATCGTGCAGACCGGCGGCACCATCCGTGCCCACGGCCTGACCGAGCTCGAGATCCTGGCGGAGGTGGCGCCGTGCATCGTCATCAACCGCGCGTCGTACCAGCGACTCCGTGGGCCGCTGGGAGACCTGCTGCAGCGCCTCGAAGGCGCGGGGGTGGTCGGATGAAGTGGAAGACCGTGAAGCTCGGCTCGCGCGGTGCGGCCAAGGCGCTGGAGCGGCTGCGCGCGCGCGGCACCGCCGGGGTCGATGCCAAGACGCTCAAACAGGCGCGCAAGATCACCGAGGGCGTGCGCTCGAAGGGGGATGCGGCGCTGCTCGACGCGGTGAAGCGCTTCGACGGCTTCGAGGCGAAGAGCGTGGCAGCTCTCGCGCGCACGCCCGACCCGAGTGATTGGGACGCGGCTCCGGCAGAGCTGCAGGGAGCGCTCGATCGGTCGATCGAGGCGGTGCGGCGCTTCCACGAGCCGCAGGTGCACGGTGGCTACCGCATCGACCACGACGGCCTGCTGCTCGAGGAGCGCACCCTGCCGCTCGAGCGCGTCGGTCTCTACGTCCCGGGCGGCAGGTTCGTATATCCGTCCAGCGTCATCATGACCGTGGTCCCCGCGCAGCTCGCGGGGGTGTCGGAGATCGTGGTCGTGACGCCGCCACAGGCCTGGGAGGACTCCGTCGCTCTGCGCGCGACGATCGCTCGTCTCGGTGTGGATGAGGTGTGGGCGATGGGCGGCGCGCAGGCGGTGGCCGCGCTGGCCTACGGAACCGACACCGTCCGCCCCGTCGACCTCATCGCCGGCCCTGGCAACGTGTGGGTGGCTGCGGCGAAGGAGCTGGTCCGTGGCACCGTGGCCGTCGACCGCGAGGCGGGGCCTTCCGAGGTCGTGATCGTCGCTTCGGAGGGAGCGCTGGCGCGCCCGATCGCGGCCGACCTCCTGGCGCAGGCGGAGCACGATCCGCTCGCCATGGCGGTGCTCGTGACCACCGATGGTGCTCTCGCCAAGAAGGTGACCGCCGAGCTGAAGAGCCAGTTGGCCGAGCTGCCCTCGCCGGAGGTGGCCAAAGCGTCGCTCGCGGCCCGCGGCCTGTGCCTCGTGGCGCCGGGCATCGACGAGGCGTTCGAGGTGGCCGAGCGCATCGCACCCGAGCACCTGCAGCTCATGGGCGCGGACGCGGAGGCTCTTGCCCCCCGGTTCCGCTGTGCCGGCGCCACGTTCGTGGGAAGCGCGACGCCAACCGTGTTCGGCGACTACGTTGCTGGGCCTTCGCACGTGCTTCCGACCGGCGGCACGGCGCGGTTCTCGTCGGGGCTCGGTACCGACGACTTCGTGCGTCGGTCACACACCGTCAGATGTAGCCCCGAGGCGGCGCGGCGGCTCGCGCGCGACGCAGCCGTGCTCGCCGACGTGGAAGGCCTTGCGGCTCACGCGGCGTCGGCCCGCCTGCGGGCCACCGGGGCAGACGACGGAGGCGGCGCGTGAGCTCTCTCGACCCTGCCACCTTCGTGCGGCCGGAGCTGCGGCAGCTCAAGGCCTACACGCTCGACCAGGTCGACTGTCGCTTCAAGCTCGACCAGAACGAGGTTCCCTGGGACCTTCCCAAGGTGCTGAAGCGCGAGGCACTCGCGCGTGTCGAGGCACGCAACTGGGCGCTTTACCCCGACTTCCACGCCGACCGCCTCCGCGCCATGTTGGCGGAGGCCCACGACTGGAGCACGGATGGCGTGCTGGTCGGGAACGGCTCCAACGAGCTGCTCGGCATCACGTTGGAGGCGCTCGTTGGCCCCGGCGTCCGCGTCCTCGGTGCTGAGCCCTCGTTTGGGCTGTACCCCATGCTCGTGGTGCGCGCGGGCGGCACGCCAGAGTTCCTCCCGCCGCGCGCGGATCTGAAGATTCCGCTCGAGGAGCTGAAGGCGAAGATCGCGGAAGACCCGCGTCGCCCCGTGCTGCTGTGCTCGCCGAACAACCCCACCGGCGACGCGCTCGAACCGGAGGAGATCGAGAGCCTTCTGGGCGAGCTCGAGGCGCCGTTCCTCCTGGACAACGCCTACGGGGAGTTCTGTCGCCACGACTACCGGCCGCTGCTGCGTCGCCACCCGAACCTGGTGATCTTCCGCACGTTCTCGAAGGCGTGGTCGCTGGGGGGCATGCGCCTGGGATACCTGCTCGGTGACCCGCGGCTCGTACACGAGCTGATCAAGGTGAAGCTGCCGTACAACATGTCGCACGCGGCGGCCGCGATCGGGGAGGTGGTTCTCGAGAACCCGCAGGTCTCGGCGCGCGCGGTGCGCGTGTTGCTGGGCCGCCGGGCACAGTGGATCGACGCGCTCCGTGCGCTCGGGCTCGAGGTTCTCGATTCGGAGGGCAACTTCTTTCTCGTGCGCACTCCGCACGCCGAGGCACTGCGCCGGGGGCTCGGCGACCGCGGCATCCTGGTGCGCGAGGTGGGTCACTACCCCGGCCTCGAAGGCTGCGTGCGCTTTGCGGTCGGCGACGGGCGGGCGCTCCGGGCGACGTGTGCGGCGACGCAGGAGATTCTGGAGGAGGTCACGACATGACGGACACAGCGGATCGTTCCGCAATGGTGGAGCGGAGAACGCAGGAGACGCAGATCGACCTGCACCTCTCTCTGGACGGCGGGCCGCGCTCGCTCGAGGTGCCCGACGGCTTCTTCGGACACATGCTCGACGCGCTGAGCAAGCACGGTGGTCTCGGGCTCGAGCTGCGGGCCGAAGGCGATACCCACATCGATCTGCACCACACGGTGGAAGACGTCGGAATTGCGCTCGGCCAGGCCCTCTGGGAGGCACTGGGAGAGCGTCAGGGGCTCGTGCGGTTCGCGCACGCCTACGCTCCTCTCGACGAGGCGCTCTCACGGGCGGTGGTCGACCTTTCGGGGCGCGGCTTCTTCTCGATCGAGATGCCGTCCGGGCTCGAGGCCAGCTGGGTGACCCGCGACTTTCCGCTCACGCTGATGACCGACTTCTTCCAGGCGTTTGCCGACCGCGGTCGCCTGACCCTTCAGATCGACGTGCTCCGCGCCCGCAATCCGCATCACGCGGCCGAGGCGACCTTCAAGGCGGTTGCGCTGGCGCTGCGCCAGGCGGTGGCCGTGCGCGCCGGGGACAAGGCGGTTCCCAGCACCAAAGGAACTCTCACCGACTGAGGCCGGGTCGCCGGTCAGGGAACGTCCATGACTCTCCAAGCCACCATCATCGACGCCGGGGTGGGCAACCTCGGCAACATCGAGCGCGCCGTCCGCTCTCTGGGGGTCGCAGCGACGGTCACGCAGGACGCCGAGGTCGTCGCGCAGTCGTCGTGTCTGCTCCTGCCGGGGGTGGGTGCCTTCCGGCCGCCACGCGAGACCCTGCGCGGTCCACTCGAGGACGCGATCCGCTCCGTCGTGGGCGGAGGCGGCTACCTGATGGGGATCTGCGTGGGCTACCAGCTGCTGTTCGAGTCGAGCTCCGAGTTCGGCGACACCGACGGTCTCGGCCTCTTCGAGGGCCACATCGTGCCGCTTCCGAACGTCGTGCCCGTGCCCCACATCGGCTGGAATCGGCTCGAGGCTCTCCGCGCGGAGCACCCGCTGCTCGAAGGGGTGGACGAGGGAGCCCACGCCTACTTCGTGCACAGCTTCGCCCCCGAGAACGCGTCGCCGGAGGCGACTCTCGCAACGTGCACCCACGGCCGCACCTTTGCTGCGGTCTCCGGCTCCGGTCGTGTGATGGGTACGCAGTTCCACCCGGAAAAGAGCAGCGCGGTGGGGCTGCGCATCCTCGGCAACTTCCTGCGCATGGCCGAGCGCGAACAGGAGGTGTCGGCGTGAGCGCCGTGGATTTCGAGCTCGTTCCGGCCATCGACCTTCGCCACGGGGAGGTGGTGCGCCTGAAGCAGGGCGAAGACGCGCGGCGCACCGTGTACGAGACCGACCCGCGCCCGGTCTTCGAGCGCTACGCGGCCTCCGGCGCCCGCAGGATCCACCTGGTGGACCTCGACGCCGCCTTCGGAGAAGCTCCGCAGCGCGAGCTGCTCGCCGAGCTCTGCCAGATGGCGCAGGGGCGGTGTGTGGTGCAGACCGGCGGTGGTCTGCGCGACCGCGCAGCGCTCGACTGGGCCGTCGAGGCCGGGTTCCGGGGTGTGGTCGTCACGTCCCTTCTGGTGCGTGAGCCCGAGGAGTGTGCGAGCTTTGCGCGCAGCGTACCCGGCGCCTTGATTCCAGCGCTCGACATCCGCGGCGACGTGCTCAAGATGTCCGGATGGACGGAGTCGGCGCCCGTGGACCTCGACGACCTCTGCGCGCGGCTCGCGGACCTACCGCTGGGCGGCGTCCTCGTGACCGACATCGAGCGCGACGGCATGCTCGATGGTCCGAACGTCGAGCTCGCGGCCCGCATCGGCCGGGCCTGCGCCGCGCCGTCGCTCGTCTCGGGTGGAGTGCGTGAGCTGGCGCATCTGGAAGCGGCCGTGGCGGAGCCTGCCGTGGGGGGAGCGATCGTCGGTCGGGCCCTCCTCGACGGGGCCCTCGACCTCGCGGAGGCACTCGGAATCTGTGAGGCGCGCACCGGTGCAGCCTCGGGAGAGGACACATGACACGAGCTTCGAACGGCGGTGCGGCCGCACGCGGCAACGGCCAGAGCGGACTCACCTGCCGCATCATCCCGTGCCTCGACGTGGCCAAAGGGCGCGTGGTGAAAGGCGTCCAGTTCAAGAACCTGCGCGATCTGGGTGATCCCGCGGAGTCGGCGCTGCGCTATGCGGATCAGGGCGCCGACGAGATCGTCTTCCTCGACATCACCGCGGCGCCGGAGCGCAGCGATACCGATCTCGACTGGGTGCAGCGGGTGGCGGAGCAGGTGTTCATTCCGCTTTCGGTCGGCGGGGGCGTGCGCAGCGTCAAGGACGGGCGCAATCTACTTCTGGCCGGAGCCGACAAGGTCGGCATCAATTCGGCGGCTTTTGCGGAGCCCGAGCTGCTCACCGCACTCGCCGAGCAGTTCGGGAGTCAGTGCGTGGTGCTCTCGATCGACGCCAAGCGCCGACCCGGGCCCGAGGCCTCGTGGGAGGTCGTCACGCACGGCGGCCGTCAGGGCACCGGCGCCGACGCGGTGGCCTGGGCGGTCGAAGGCGTCCGGCGCGGAGCGGGCGAGATCCTGCTGACGAGCATCGACAGCGACGGGACAAAAGACGGCTACGACCTCGAGCTCATCCGCGCCATCGTGGCCGAGACCGACGTCCCTGTGATCGCTTCGGGAGGCGTCGGCACCGTGGCGCACATGGCCGATGGCCTCGACGCCGGCGCGTCCGCCGTTCTGGCGGCGTCGATCTTTCACGAGAGCACGTTCACGGTGGAAGAGGTGAAGCAGCAGCTCGCGAGCTCCTTCCCGATGCGCCTCGCTGCCGCCCAGGAGGAGTCGTGATGCCAGCCCTCGATGCGTCTGCAGTTCAGGACATCCGCTACGACGATCGGGGTCTCGTGCCTGTGGTCGTCCAGGGTGTCGCCACTGGCGCCGTGCTCATGGTGGCCTGGGCCAACCGCGAGGCGGTCGAGCTCACGTTGTCTTCGGGCATGGCCCACTTCTACAGCCGCTCGAGGCAGAGCCTCTGGAAGAAGGGCGAGACTTCCGGCAACGTGCTGCGGGTTCGGAGCGTGGCGTACGACTGCGACCGCGACACGCTGCTCGTGCGTGCCTTCCCGGCGGGCCCCGCCTGCCACGAAGGCACGCGCACGTGCTTCGCAGATGCGCACGACGCGCAGCTCGAGCTGGGCTGGCTCCACGGCATCCTGCGGGCGCGTCGCGACGCCGGCGACGAGTCGAGCTACACGGCCCGCCTGCTGAAGAAGGGTACGCCGCGCGTCGCGCAGAAGGTCGGGGAAGAAGGCGTCGAGGTGGCGCTCGCGGCGGCGCTCTACGACGGTTCCGAAGCTTCCCGGCAGTCGCTCGTCGGCGAGGTCGCCGACCTGATGTACCACGTGGCCGCCCTCCTCGTCGCAACCGAGGTCGAGCCCCTCGACGTCGCGCGGGAGCTCGAGCGTCGACACACCGAGCGCACGCAGGCCGCGCCCACCGCTCCCACGGAGAGCCCCTCATGACCACACCCCGGCGCGCAACACCGGTTCTGCGCGAGTTCCTGGCCGACTCGTTGACCCCGCTCGGGGTCTACCAGCGCCTCCAGGAAGACTCGACCTACAGCTTTCTCTTCGAGAGCGTCACCGGCGGCGAGCAGGTCTCCCGGTACAGCCTCATGGGTGCCGATCCGGCGGAGCTGCTGCTGGTCTATCCGGATCGACTGGAGGTGGTCGACCTCGAGGGGGGTGGTGGCCGCGAGAGGCTTCCCGGAGAGCCGCTCGACACGCTCAAGAGGCGCGTGGCGTCCGTCGCGTCGGAGCCCCAGCCGCTGCCCTTCACGGGCGGCTGGGTGGGCTTCTTCGGCTGGGACCTGATCCGCCTGCTCGAGCGCCTTCCGAATCAACCGCCCAACCCGTTCGATCTGCCGGTGGTCATGCTGGCGCGCTACGACGACGTGATCGTGTTCGATCATGCGAGGCAGCGGGTGGTGGTGCTCGCCAACGCGATCGACGGGGTGCGCAGCTCCCAAGAAGCCGAGGAGCGGATCGAGCGCATCGGCGCTCGACTCACGGGTGACGTCGAAGCGGCGGGTGTGGTGTCCATGCCGCCGGCGCTGCCACCCGCGGCCACGACCGGCCCGCCGACGCTCTCCGACGAGGAGTACGGTCGCGGCGTCGAGCGCATCAAGGAGTACATCGGAGCCGGCGACATCTTCCAGGCCGTGCTCGCGCGCCGCTGGGAGGTCGAAGGCGACGTCGAGCCCATGGCTCTTTACCGCGCGCTGCGGATGGTCGACCCGAGCCCGTACATGGTGCTGCTGGAGTCGCCGGACGTGTCGCTCGTCGGCGCGTCGCCCGAGATGCTGGTCCGACAGACCGGAGGTCGGCTCGAGACCCGTCCCATTGCGGGAACGCGCCCGCGAGGCGGCTCGGTGGAGGAGGATCGTCGGCTCGCGGCCGAGATGCTCGCCGATCCGAAGGAGCGCGCCGAGCACGTGATGCTCGTCGACCTCGGCCGCAACGATCTGGGGCGAGTCGCGGCCCCGGGCTCCGTGTGGGTCGACAGTTTCATGCAGGTCGAGTACTACGCCCGGGTGATGCACATCGTCTCCAGCGTCGCCGCACAGCCGGCGGAGGGCAGCTCGGCGCTCGACACGCTGTTCGCGTGCTTCCCGGCTGGAACGTTGTCGGGCGCTCCCAAGATCCGCGCGATGGAGATCCTCGACGAGCTCGAGCCGGAAGCGCGGGGCCCCTACGGCGGGGCCATCGGTTACCTGTCGTTCAGCGGTGACCTCGACACCTGCATCACGATCCGGACCCTCGTGGTCGAGCCGGGCCGCTCGAGTGTCACGGCCGGGGCAGGCATCGTCGCCGACTCCGACCCGGTACGTGAGGCGCAGGAGACGCGCGACAAGGCGGCCGCGATGCTGCAGGCGATCGGCCTCGCGGCGGAGCTCTCGACCACGTCGCCGAAGGGCCGGACCTCCGGGGCGGCCGCCGGCCAGGGGGGTGCGCGATGAGCTACGTCGCGCGGAGGCTCTTCGAGAACCCGGCGTCGACGGTGCGTCGGGTGCTCGTGATCGACAACTACGACTCATTCACCTTCAATCTGGTCCAGATGCTCGTGCTCCAGGCGTCGCACGTGGAGGTGGTGCGCAACGACGCTCTGACTCCAGGCGAGGTCCTGGAGAGCCCCCCGGATGCACTCGTCATCTCCCCAGGGCCCGGGCGGCCGGAGGACGCCGGCATCTGCGTGGAGCTGCTTCGAGAACGCCCGCTGCTGCCGATCTTCGGAGTGTGTCTCGGTCACCAGTCGATCGGGCTCGCGTTCGGCGGCCGCATCGACCGGGCTCCCGTGCTGATGCACGGCAAGACCTCGATGGTGCGCCACGAGGGGGCCGAGATCTTCGCGAGCATTCCGTCGCCGTTCGAGGCCACTCGCTACCACAGTCTCTGCGTCGCTCCCGAGACGCTCGGTGACGAGCTGGAGCCGCTGGCGTGGACCGACGACGGCGTCGTCATGGCGCTCCGGCACCGCGAGCTGCCCTACTGGGGCGTGCAGTTTCACCCCGAGTCGATCCTCACCGAGATCGGCCCTCAGCTGCTGAACAACTTTCTCGGGCTGGCCAGCCCGGCCGGGGGTGGTGCATGAATCTCACCGAAGCTCTCCGCGTTTGGATGGCGGGCGGCGACGTGCCGCGGCAGGTCACGGAGGGCCTGCTGGGACAGCTGATGGACGGAGAGCTCTCCGACGCCGAGAAGGCCGCCTTCATGGTGGCCCTGGCCACGAAGGGCGAAAGCGCCGACGAGATCGCGGGCGCGGCTGCAGCGATGCGCCAGCGCTCGACGCGCATTCCACACGGCCTGAACGACGTCGTGGACACGTGCGGAACTGGCGGGGATGGTCTGTCCACCTTCAACATCTCCACGGCGGCCGCGATCGTCGCGGCCGCGGCGGGCGTGAAGGTGGCGAAACACGGCAACCGTTCGGTGTCGAGCCGCTCCGGGAGTGCCGACGTTCTGGCCGCGCTCGGCGTGTCGCTCGAGCTGACGCCTGAGCAGGTCGGGCGGTGTCTCGAGGAGGTTGGGGTCGCCTTTCTGTTTGCGCCCCAGCTGCACCCCGCCATGAAAGAGGTCATGCCGGTGCGCATGGCGCTCGGCGTACGGACGGTGTTCAACGTGCTGGGACCCCTCACGAACCCGGCCGGCGCGCGGCGTCAGGTGCTCGGAGTCTTCGACCCGGCTCTGGTGGAGAAGCTCGGTGTGGTGCTGGCGACCCTCGGCTGTGACCATGCGCTGGTGGTGCACGGCTCCGACGGCCTCGACGAGATCACGACCACCGGCACCACCGATGTCGCGGAGGTGCGTGGCGGCCGAGTCGAGACCTGGACGCTCGATCCGCGCGACCTCGGCTTCGAGCTCCAGGACCCTTCGGCGCTCGCGGGCGGGGAGCCCGCCGAGAACGCGGATGTCCTGCGTCGTGTGTTTGCCGGCGAGGGTGGAGCCGCCGACGATGTGGTCGTGCTCAACGCAGGCGCGGCCATCTACGTGGGGGGGCGTGCCGACGATCTGGCCGGCGGCATCGCGGCTGCCCGAGAGGCACTGGCAAACGGCTCCGCGGCCGAGACGATGACACGGCTGGCTGGTTTCGGAGTCGAGTAGGGTCTGGCGGCACCAGAACATCGGATACGGGACATGACACTTCGAGGCACTTTGGAAGCGGCACCAGGGGGACGGAGATGAGCGATCGAGCGAGCATTCTCGAGGAGATCGTCGCGGCGCGCAGAGCGGCGATGGCCAAGGTGAGCACCGACGACGTTCCGACCGTGCCGCTGCGCACGGGGAAGAAGAGCAGTGCGCTCGTGGAGGCGCTGCGCGCTCAGAGCGGCAACGCGGTGATCGCCGAGGTGAAGATGGGCTCGCCGAAGCTCGGTTCCCTCGAGGGGCGCTTCGACCCCGTCGAGCAGGCTCAGGCCTACGCCGAGGCCGGCGCGGCCGCCCTTTCGGTGGTGGTGGAGCCCGAGTTCTTCCACGGCAGCTACGAGCTCCTCGCGCGCTGCCTCGAGGCGTCCGGTCTGCCGGCTCTGGCGAAAGACTTCATCGTGGACGAGGTCCAGCTCCAGCTCGCCGCCGATGCCGGGGCAAGCGCCGTCTTGCTGATCGCCTCTATGCTGTCGCGGAACGAGCTCCGCACCTATGCCGAGTCGGCCGCGCTGCTGGGCCTCGTGCCGCTCGTCGAGACGCACAGTGAGCAGGACATCGCCAAACTGGCGTACGCCGAGTGGGATCTCGTGGGCATCAACAACCGCAACCTCGCGACCTTCGAGGTGGATCTTGAGCGTTCGGCCCGTCTCGCCAAGACCCTCCCCGAGGGAACGGTCAAGGTGGCCGAGTCCGGCATCGGCAGCCGTGCCGACGTGGAGACGCTCGCGGCAGCCGGCTTCGATGCGTTCCTGATCGGGGAGTCGCTCCTCCTCGCCGACGATCCGAGGCGGCAGCTCCGCGAGCTGCTGGGGAAGGCCTGAGGCGGATGAGGCCGAAGGTCAAGATCTGCGGCGTGACCACCCCGGCGGACGCAGCGGGCGCGGTGCGCTGTGGGGCGACCTACGTCGGCCTCAACTTCTACGCCCCCAGTCCGCGCTCGCTGAGCCTCGACGCCGCGCGCGACGTGCGCGCTGCGATCGGCAGCGACGCACAGGTGGTCGGAGTGTTCGTGGACACGCCGCGGCCCGAGATCGAGCGCTTTCGCGACGAGCTCGATCTCGACTGGGTGCAGCTGCACGGCAACGAGGCTCCGGCAGACGTCGAGCACTTCGGCTCGAGCGCGATCAAGGCCTTCCGGATGGGCGAGAGCTTCTCCCAGGCGTCAGTCGAGCCGTTCGCCGGCGCGGGCGCCTTCCTGTTCGACACCCCCTCCGCGGTTGCGGCCAAAGGGGCGCTGGGAGAGGAGCTCTACGGCGGCACCGGCACGAGCTGGCGCTACGAGACCGTCCAGCCGTTCCTTCGAGCGCCGCAGCCGATCTTCGTGGCGGGTGGCATCAGCCCCGCCAACGTCGCGACGGTCGCCCGCACGCTGCCCGGAGTCCACGCGGTCGACGTCTGTTCCGGCGTCGAGGAGCGACCCGGGGTCAAAGACCCACGCCTCGTCGAGTCCCTCTTCGAGGAGATCGCCGCGGCGGCATGAACGATCCTCACCTCCGGCGCGCTGCGCCGATCAACAGGAGCCTCGAGATGACAGCCCTTCCAGATGCCCACGGCCGCTTCGGTGACTACGGGGGGCGCTTCGTGCCCGAGACCCTCATGGCACCCCTCGCCGAGCTGTGCAAGGCCTACGACAAGCTGAGCCGGCGCCGCGCCTTCAAGCGCGAGCTCGCGAGCCTGCTCGAGCACTTTGCGGGCCGCCCCACGCCGCTGTACGAGGCGAAGCGCCTCTCCGAGGAGCTCGGCGGCGCCAGGATTTTCCTCAAACGCGAAGACCTGCTCCACACAGGGGCCCACAAGATCAACAACGCGATCGGCCAGTGTCTACTGGCGCGCGAGATGGGCAAGCGGCGGGTGAGCGCCGAGACAGGGGCTGGCCAGCACGGGGTCGCGACCGCGACGGCTGCCGCGCTGCTCGGGCTCGACTGCACCGTGTTCATGGGTGAGGAGGACATGCGTCGCCAGCGGCTGAACGTGGAGCGGATGCGGCTCCTCGGTGCCGAGGTGGTCGGCGTCGATGCCGGCAGCCGGACCCTCAAGGACGCGATCAACGAGGCGCTTCGCGACTGGGTGGCGACGGTGGAGGACACGCACTACGTCCTGGGGTCCGTGCTCGGCCCGGAGCCCTACCCGCGGATGGTGCGCGACTTCCACCGGGTGATCGGAGACGAGGCCCGCAAGCAGCTGCGCAAGCAGGCCGGCTCCGCGACCCCGGACGTTGCGGTCGCCTGTGTCGGTGGTGGCAGTAACGCGATTGGTCTCTTCTACGCCTTCCTGAACGACGCTTCGGTGCGCATGATCGGGGTGGAGGCCGGTGGGCGCGGCGCGGGGCTGGGCGAGCATGCCGCGCGCTTCGACGGCGGCTCGGTCGGCGTCCTCCACGGCACGCGCACCCTCGTCCTGCAGGACGATCACGGCCAGGTTGCCACCACACATTCGGTGTCGGCGGGGCTCGACTACCCGGCCGTCGGGCCAGAACACGTGAAGCTGCACGAAGAGGGCAGGATCGAGTACTCGCGCGCGAGCGACGACGAGGCGATCGAGGCGTTCCACCTTCTGAGCCGCACCGAGGGCATCCTTCCAGCCCTCGAGAGCTCGCACGCCATCGCCGAGGTGAAGCGCCTCGCGCCGACCCTGTCGCCGAAAGAGCTCATCCTGGTGAACCTCTCCGGCCGAGGCGACAAGGACGTGGAGTCGGTGCTCGAGTACATGGAGCAGAGCGAGGCTCCGCTGGAGGCAGTGCGATGAGTGGTCTCGCGGACGCGTTCGCACGGGCGGCAAAGGAGAAGCGCGCGGCTTTCATCCCCTACATCTGTGCGGGAGATCCCACGCTCGAGGCGTCGGAGTCGCTGATCGACGCCCTCGTGGCGGGCGGCGCCGACATCATCGAGCTGGGTGTGCCGTTCAGTGACCCGATCGCCGACGGCCCGGTCAATCAACGGGCGGCCTTCAGGGCCCTCCAGCACGGCACGACGCTGTCGGACGTTCTCGATCTCGTGGGCCGCAAGCGGCCCCAGGCCGAGGTACCGATGGTGCTCTTCACCTACTTCAACCCGATCCACCGGATGGGCGTCGAGACCTTCGCCGATCGTGCGGCCGAGGTTGGCCTGGATGGTGTCCTCTGCGTGGACGTGCCGCCGGAGGAGGGGGAGAGGAGTCTCGTCCCGGCGCTGCGTGCGCGATCGATCGACCCCGTTTTCCTGCTGGCACCCACGAGCACCCGCGAAAGGGTGAAGGCTGCCGGTGCGTCGTCCGGCGGCTTCGTGTACTACGTGTCGCGTGCCGGGGTGACGGGCGAGCGCGCAGAGCTGCGCGACGGTCTGAAGGCGGAGGTGAAGCGGGTTCGGCGCCAGATCAAGCTGCCGGTCGCCGTCGGCTTCGGCATCTCCACTCCGGACCACGTGGCCGACGTGGCGAAGATCGCCGACGGGGTCGTGGTGGGAAGCGCGCTCGTGCGCCTGATCGAGGAGAACGGCGAGCGCCCCGAGCTGGCGCAGATGCTGGAGGACCGCGTGCGCGAGCTGGTCGCCGCGCTGCAGCGCAAGCGAGGGCTCTTCCGGCGGTCCTGAACCGCGGTCTCAGCCGCGGAGCGACGCGGCCTCGCGCCGAAGGGTGTCGATGACCTGCGCCGTGCCGCCGAGTCGGGCTTCGGCGTCGGCCCGCAGGTCGAGGACCAGCGCCAGCGACGGCTCCAGGCGCTCTTCCCGGAAACGCCGCTCGGCGAGAAGGAGGGCTTCGCGCGCCTCCCGCGCCCGACCCTCGCCCAGCTGGCTCTGTGCCTGCAGGACCCGCGCGTGGGCCAGGAGGGTGCCGGCGCCCGCGATCTCCGTGCGGTAGACCGCTTCGGTGACGAGCTCGCTCGAGCGCTCAGTCTCGGCTCCCACTTTTGCTTTGAGCAGCGCCAGCCGTGCGTGCGCCACCGGTGTCAGGGCCTCTGTCTCGATCGCGTCGAGCACCTCGAGGCCGCGGTCGGCGGCGTCGGCGGCCGCCAGCGTCTCCGCCAGGAGGAAGGCGTAGTCGGACTTGCCCGGGAAGAACCGATGCAGCGACAGGAAGATCTCTGCCGCGTCGGCGTGGTCACGCTCGATCAGAGCGCGGTGGCCCTGGGCGAGCAGCTGCATCTCGCGGGACGCGCCGCGGCTGATCTGTGTCGCCAGAACGGCGGCCTTCCTTGCCAGCGCCAGCTCGCCGAGCAGCAGGTGGGTGCGCGCGAGGGCCATCTGCGTCTCGAGGTGGTCGGGCCGGGTCTCCAGCACCTGCAGCAGCACCTGACGCGCCGTCATGAGATCGCCGTTCGCCAGCGCACTCTGCGCCACCTGCAGCAGGCGGCTCTCGGCGTCGAGCTCTTCGCCGCTCGCGACGCGATCGATGCCGAGGTCACGACGTACCTGCGTGGTGACCTCGTCGACGGTCTCCACCAGCTGGCTCTGTGAGCCCTCCACCGTGACCACCTGTGGCTCGGTGTCGCCGTGGAGCCGAAGGTTGAGACGAAGTGTGTCCTGCGTGGCCCGGGCGAGGTACGAGGCCTCCAGGAGGAGGTCGACGCCCAGTTGACGGCGGAGGAGGCTCACCGACTCGCGGCCGAGCGACTGGCCCATGTCGAGCTCGAGCTCGGATGCGGCGGCGCGGACGTCTTCCGGCCGCAGCATCTCCACGTCGCCCGGGATCTCCATCTCCACCGCCATCATCTCGGCAAGTGCACTGGACAGCCACTGGGTCTCCGTGGAGCCCGACAGGTTGCGGACCGAGAGCACGGCGATGCGCGGCTTGCGCGTGGTCTCGTCGGCCGAAAGGAGCGCCACCGACGACTCGTTCGGCTGGCTGCGAAGGCTGGCGAAGAGGAGTGCCGCCGACAGCAGCACGAAGAGACCAATCCCGGTCGCGGCCACCCAGAACGTCTTGCTCGGGAGCTCGCGCTTCTTGACGGTCGGCGGCAGCTCCTGCTTGCCGGCGAGAAAGCCGACCAGGTCCGCGAGGTTCACGAAGCGGTTCTCCGGCTCGCGCTCGAGGCAGCGGAGGATGGCCTCTTCCCAGTTCGAGGCGAGCTCGGGGGCGAGGAGACGAGGAGACGCGGGCTTCTCCGTGAGTCGCTTCACGGCCGTCGAGAGGTCGGTCTCACCGCGGAACGGGCGTTTCCCCGTGACCATCTCGTACATGACGATGCCGAGCGCGTAGGTGTCGACTCCTGGGCCGACCTCTTCGCCCGTGAGCTGCTCGGGGGCCATGTAGTTCGGCGTGCCGACCACCGTTCCCGTGTGGGTCAGTGGAGCGGGATCGTCCGGATCCTGGGCACGCGCCAGGCCAAAGTCTGTGACGACCGCGCGCAGGCCGGTGGCGTCGCGCGCCAGCATGACGTTGGCGCTCTTGAAGTCGCGGTGGATCACTCCGGCACGGTGTGCTGCGGTGAGGCCCGCAACCATGTCGTCGACCAGAGGCAGGCACTCCTCTTCGCTCATCGGACCGTGGCGGTGGATGTGGGCCGCTAGACTCTCGCCGACCAACAGCTCCATCGTGAGGAAGAGGCTCTGCACCGGCTCTCCGCCGGGGCTCTCGGGAGGTAGCTCGTGGCGGAAGACGTCGAAGATGCGGCACACGTTCGGGTGTGTCACCTGGCGGGCGAGCGCAATCTCGCGCCGGAACCGCTCGATGGCCCGCTCGTTCTCGGCCACTTCGCGGCGAACCACCTTCAGGGCGACGGGGCACCGCAGCTCGAGATCGTGCGCCTCGTAGACCTCTCCGGCACCGCCTTGGGCAATGAAGCGCAGGATCTTGAAGCGCTCCTGCAGCAGGTCGCCGGCGGCGAACGTCGTGCGCTCCGAGTAGGGCCGTCCCACCACGGCGCCCATACGGCCGGGCTCGCTCGGCACCATCGCACCAGCCGTGGTCACGGCAGGCGCGGGGTTCGCGTCTTCGCGGGTGGTCATGATCACAACAGAAAAGAGAGCAACGCCTCCGGGCAAGAGGCTGAGACAGGAACAGGCGGGCAGAGCGTCCCCAGCGGGCATTCTATGGGATTGCGGCCGTGACGCGCCTCTGGGCGGTCGCCGCGGTGGCTGCCGCCGGCATTCTGTTCTCCACGGGGGGAGCCGCCGTGAAGCTCACCGAGTGGGGCGCATGGCAGGTCGCGAGCTCCAGATCGCTGGTGGCAGCCGCGGTTCTCTTTCTCGTTCTGCCTGCCGCGCGGCGCGAGTTTCGGTCCGCCTGCCTGCTCGTGGGCCTGGCCTACGGGCTCACGCTCGTGCTGTTCGTGCACGCCAACAAGTTGACGACGGCGGCCGCCACGACCTTTCTCCAGGCGACGTCACCCCTCTACGTGGCACTACTGGGGCCGCTCCTCCTGCACGAGCGCATGCGTCGCAGCGACAAGCTCCTGCTGCCGGCGTTTGCGCTGGGCCTCCTGCTCCTGCTCCTGTCCACGGCGGCGGGGGACGGAACCCGCGTCTCGACCAACCCGGCGCTCGGAAGTCTCCTGGCGGCGCTCAGCGGGCTGAGCTACGCGCTCACGGTCATGGGCATCCGCAGCCTGCAGAGCGGCCCGGGCGACGGCGCGGGGGCTTCTGCGGTGGCGCTCGGGAACGTCTTTGCTGCGGCGATGTGCCTACCGTGGCTGTTTCCACTCGAGCCTGGAGGGCCGCTGGACCTGGGCGTGGTCGTCTTCCTAGGTGCCTTCCAGATCGCGGGCGCCTACGTGCTGCTCCTGCGGGCCGCCCGCGAGCTCACGGCACTCGAGGTGGCGCTCATCCTGATGCTCGAGCCCGTGCTGAGCCCTGTCTGGGCCTTCTGGCTGCACGGCGAGCGACCGCCGGCGCTCGTTTTCGCCGGTGGAGCGCTGATCGTGGCCGCAACGGCTCTCAAGGCGTGGTGGGAGTCGCGCGTCGCGGACAGAGCGGCGACCTGAGGGCTCTCAGCCCGGAGGGCCGCCCTGGGAGATCTGGAGCTCCTGACTGGTGAGGAACTCGAGGAGTGCCGGTTGACCGTTGCGGGTCGCCTCGATGCCCCGTTCGAGGGCCGCCCGGATCTCCCCGGGGTCTTCGACGCGCTCGCCGTAGCCGCCGAGGGCCTTGGCGAAGTCGGCGTAGTTGCCCGAGATGTCGGTGCTGCGGTACTTCTCGGTGGCGACCTTCATGATCGGCAGCTCGATGGCCATGGAGAAGTTGTTGAAGAGGATCGACAGGATCGGCAGTCGCTCACGCGCCGCCACCTCGAAGTCCATGCCGGTGAAGCCGATCGCGGCGTCGCCCCAGACGTTGATGCACAGGTGGTCCGGCTTGTAGAGCTTGGCTCCCATGGCGAGGCCGAGGCCGTAGCCGAGCTGGGTGGTCTTTCCCCAGCCGATGTAGCTGAGCGGCGTGCTCGACTCCCAGAAGGGTGACAGCTGGTCGCGCGGGCTGCCGGCATCGTGCGTGATGATCGTGTTCTCGGGTGCGATCTGCATCAGCTCCCAGATCACGCGGTACGGGGTCATCGGCTTCTCGTCGGACGTCAGCTTGGGCATCCAGCTGTCGAGCCACGCCCTCTTCGACTTCGCGATCGCGGCCGGGGCTTCGGTCTTGCGCGTCGCGGCGCTCGCGCTCTTGTGGTCGGAGAGCTCGTCGATCAGTGCGCGCAGCACGAGCTTCGCGTCGCCCAGGATGACGTGATCGCTCTCGATCTCCTTGTTGATGTCGGTCTCGTCGATCGTCGAGTGGATGAACGTCTTGCCCTTCCGGTAGCGGAACATGGCCGTCCCGAAGGCGGTGATCGTAAAGCTGCAGCCGATGCCGAACACGAGATCCGCATCCTCGAGGAACTCGTGCACCGGGCCGGGAATGGCGCGCCCGCCGGAGCCGAGGGCCAGCGGATGCGACTCGGGGAAGGCGCTCTTGCCCTCGAGGCTCGTCGTGACGGGCATCGACAGCAGCTCGGCGAGCTGGCGGACCTCGTCCCACGCCTTGGCGTAGTGCACCCCCTGGCCAACGTACAGAACCGGGCGCTCGGCCGCCGCCAGAGCTTTCGCCGCGGCGACCACCGCATCCGGATCCGGGCCGACGCGGACCCGCGGTGCGGGGCGGTAGTCGATCTCGTCGCCGACCTCCTCGCCGAGGACGTCGACCGGAACTTCGATCATGGCGGGCCCGGGGCGACCGTTCTTGATGCGGGTGAAGGCGCGCCGCATGACCTCGGAGACCGCCTTCCCCGAGGTCAGCGGCTCGCACGACTTGGTCACGTGGGCGAAGTTGGTCGTGGAGTTGAAGTTGGGCGCCACGTGGGCACTGCGACGCGGGTAGCCGGCCGGGAGCACCAGCATCGGCACCGACTCGCTGTAGGCCTGGGCGACGCCCCCGAACGCGTTTTCGGTGCCAGGGCCATGCTGCATGGTGAAAACCCCGATCTTCTCCCCGGAAGACAGGCGGCTGACGGCGTCGGCCATGTGCAGGCCCGTGCGCTCCTGGCGCACGATGACGGTCCGTATGTCGGCCTCGGCGGCCGCCTCGATGATGTGGTTCACGGGGTAGGCGACGAGGAACTCGACACCCTCTCTCTTGAGGATCTCGGCGATCGCGTTCGTGACCTTCACGGGGCCTCCTGCGAGGTTCTCGCGGGCTGTGAGTCGAGACGGGGCGGGAGATGGAGGGCCAGTGTACGAGATTCGACCAGACGAGGGGAAAGGCTGTTAATCCCGGGCCTCAGAGGCCGTTGTTAGGGTAGGAGGATTGAGGTGCAGACACTGATGGAAGCGAGAAATCCAGGGTCTGGCGGGCCATCGGGCGCAGGCCCGGGGTCCGATACAGGGGCCCTTCCCGACCCGCTGCTCGAGCTCTTCGATCAGCACAAAGCCC
Source organism: Candidatus Multivoraceae bacterium (assembly GCA_965223385.1). GTDB lineage: Bacteria > Acidobacteriota > Thermoanaerobaculia > Multivoradales > Multivoraceae > JBCCLJ01. The sequence goes on from CBDCWR010000007.1 coordinate 2,168,527, forward strand.
GCATTCTCCGGGCCGCCTACCGCGTCACGGGCAACATGCCCGACGCCGAGGACGTGCTGCAGACGATCTTCCTGCGGTTGCTCAAGCGCGAGGAGCCCGCGCAGCTCGGTGAAGGCGCCGGCAGCTATCTCCATCGTGCCGCCGTGAATGCGGCGCTCGATCAGCTCCGTGCCAAAGGCCGCCGCCGCGCCGTGCCCATCGAGGTCGGCAGCGAGGCGGAAGCCATCGAGAGCGATCGCACGACGCAGGCCGACCAGCGGCTCGCCAGCCATGAGCTTCGCGACGAGCTGCGGCAGGCCGTCTCGACCCTGAGCGAGCGCTCGGCCGAGATCTTCGCTCTGCGCTACTTCGAAGAGCTCAGCAACACCGAAATCGCCGAGAGTCTCGGCACATCCCGTTCCTCGATTGCAGTGACATTGCACCGGGCACGTGCCCAGGTGAAGGAAGCCATGTCCAGCGTGGCAGGAGAAGCATCATGACCCAGGACATCCACGAAGAGCGTCTCGACCGCGCCGTGCGTGCCGTGCAGGGCGACGCACCCAGCGCCGAACAGATCGAAGACTCCGCTGCGCGCGTCCTCGCGCGCCTGAGCGCCGAAGCCGGCGCGTCGTCGGAGACCGCCGCGAGCGGTGCCCTCGACGGCTGCGACGACGTCCAGGCCCAGCTGCCCGCTTTTGTGGCGGGGACGCTGCCGGAAGCGCGTCGCGTTCTGGTCGACGACCACGTGCGCCACTGTCTGCCCTGTCGCAGGGTGCTCAAGGCGGTCCGCGAGGGCCGTCCGGTCGACGCCGTGGCGCCGGCCCAGGTCGCCGAAGAGAGGAGCTGGATGCAGAAGGGCGCCGTGGCGGCCGGCATCCTGGCGCTGATCTTCGGTGGCTGGTTCTTCTCGCGCGGCATCTGGCCCGGCTCGCAGGACGATCTGTTCCAGGTGCAGTCGGTCGACGGTGTTCTCTTCCACATGTCGGACGCCGGCCAGGTGAGGCTGCAGCCCGGCGATTGGATCGACGGCCGCGAAGAGGTGCGCACCGGCAAAGGCAGCCGCGCCGTCGTGCGGCTCGCCGACGACTCGCTGGTCGAGATGAACGAGCGCACCACCTTCGAGGTGACCCAGCGGCGCTCCGGCCACCAGATCCGCGTCCGTCGTGGCGACATCATCGTCGAGGCTTCGGAGCAGGGCTCCGGCGCGCTCGGCGTCTCCACTGAAGAGTGCCTGGTGTCGGTGAAAGGCACGATCTTCTCCGTCAGCCACGGCGCCAAGGGGTCGCGGGTGTCGGTGATCGAAGGTGAGGTCGAGGTGAACCACGGCCGCGAGCGCACGTCGCTGCTGCCGGGAGACCAGCTCGCCACGCGCGCCAAGCTGGCGGCTCTGCCCTTCGAGAGCGAGCTGGCCTGGAGCCAGAACGCCGACGAGTACCTGGCGATGCTCGAGGAGTTCCGGGCGATCCGCCAGGGCCTGAACCAGCTGATGGCGGCCACGCCGACGCGCTACTCGAGCAACCTGCTCGACCTCGTGCCGGACGGCACGTCCGTCTACGTCGCGCTGCCCAACCCGACGGCGACCTTCGCCGACGCCTACGCTCTGCTGCGGGAGCGGGTCGCTTCGAACCCGACCTACTACTCCTGGTGGCAGCAGCTCGACGCCGACGGCATCGCGCCGAAGGTGGACGAGCTCGTCGGACACGTCCGTGAGCTCGGTGAGTACCTCGGCGCGGAGACCGTGGTGGCGCTGGCGCCGGCGCCGAACGAGTTCGGCATTCCGCTGGTGCTGGCCGAGGTCGAGGACGCGCTCGGCTTCCGCTCCGCGCTCGAGGCCAAGTTCGACGACCTGCTGGCCGAGGCCCAGATCGAGGGTGACGACGTTCCCACGCTGACCTTCGTCGACGACCCGGCTTCGTTCGCAGGGAGCACCGGAGACCTCCTGGTCTGGATCGAAGGCTCGGTGATGGCGGCCACGCCGTCCTGGCCGGCGCTGCAGCAGGTGATCGCCGCCACCAGCGGTGCGAACCCCTTCGTGGGCACCGGCTTCCACTCCGCACTGGGTGAGGGCTACACCGATGGCGCTCAGTTCGTCGCCGGCATCGACTTCGCGATGATCTGGGACGAGATCTCCCAGGAGGCCGAAGGCGAAGAGGCCATGGCGCTCGCCATGACCGGCTTCAGCAGCGCGCGCTACCTCATCGTGGATCGTCAGCAGGACGAAGAGCGGGCGCACACCGCGGCGACGCTCAGCTTCGACGGCGACCGCCAGGGCCTGGCGTCGTGGCTGGCCGCGCCGGCGCCGATGGGCTCGCTCGACTTCTTCTCGCCCGAGTCGACCTTCGTGGCCGGTGGCCTGTCGCGCGACCCGGCCGAGCTCTGGGACGAGTTCTTCGGCCTGATCGTGGCGACCGACGCCGAGGCCCGTCAGGGCTTTGACGAGATGGAGGCCGAGACAGGCATCCGCGTGCGCGACGATCTGCTCGCCTCTCTCGGCGGCGAGTTCGCCTTCGGCGTCGACGGCCCGGCCCTGCCGACGCCCTCCTGGCGCCTGGTGGCCGAGGTCTACGACGAAGGTACGCTCCAGTACGTCATCGAGTCGATGGTGACGCGGGTCAACCAGGAGCTGGCGGAGGCCGGCAACCCGGCATCCGTCGCGCTCGAGAGCTCCGAGCTCGACGGCCGCACCTACTATCAGCTCACCGGCGACATTCAGGCGGGCGACGAGCTGGGGCTCGGTGCCGAGATCCACTACGTCTACGACGGCGGCTACATGGTGGCTGGCCCGACCCGGGCGCTGGTCGACCGCGCACTCACCATTCGGGACTCTGGCGTCACCGTCGTGACCTCCGAGGACTTCCGGAACCTGCTGCCGACCGACGGCTACATCGACTTCTCGGGCGTCGCGTTCAACCGCATCGGCGAGATGGTCGCTGGCATCGCCGACTCGCTGCCGCTGCCCGAGGGCCTCACCGAGGAGCAGCAGCAGCAGGCGCAGTCGCTCATCAGTGAGATGACCGCCGACTCCGGCCCTTCGCTCTACCTCGTGTACGGCGAGAACGACCGGATCCGCGTGGTCTCGAACAGCCCGACGCTGACCCCCTTCGAGGGTCTCGGCTCGATGTTCGGTCTCGGTGCGATGTTCGCCAACTCGGAGATCGCGGCGAACTTCGATTGACCTCGACATGCGCCCTTGGTGGTGCCGGAAGAGCCCCTCGCCGAGGTCTCGGCGCAGGGGCATTCCGCATGCCTGGAGCGTGCCCGGGGCCGGGTCGCGGGACGCGTCAGACGCTCTCGTTTCGCATGCAACACGCGGTGCCGCGATCCCGTAGTCTCGTCCAAACACGAAGGGGGAGCCCTTGACCATCGCTGATACGCAACCGGCAGACGACACCCACAAAGGGTCCGAGGAAGGTCTTTCCACCGAGCTTCCGACCGTCGCAGCAAGCGACGCCGTCGTGCAGCTCGACGGGCTCGGGGTCCGCTTCGGACGCAACCAGGTTCTCGACGATCTGCGCGGGGATCTCGGTGGCCGCTGCATCGGCCTGCTGGGGCCCAACGGCGCCGGCAAGACGACGCTGATCAACACCTTCCTCGGCTTCGTACAGCCCACGGCCGGAACGGCGCGGATCTTCGGTCACGACATCCGCACCGACGGCAAGGAGATCCGGCGCGTGGTCGGCTTCATGCCGGAGCGTGATGCATTCATCGCGGGCATGAGCGGGGTCAACTTCGTGCGCTTCATGGCCGAGCTGAACGGTCTGCCGCCGCGTGAGGCGCTCGAGCGCGCGCACGAGGTCTTCTTCTACGTCGGCCTCGGCGAGGCGCGGTACCGCAAGGTGGAGTCGTACTCGCTGGGCATGAAGCAGCTGGTCAAGCTGGCCCAGGCGATCGTGCACGGTCCGCGGCTGCTGTTTCTCGACGAGCCCACGAACGGTCTCGACCCACCGGCGCGAATTCGCATGCTGCGCCTCATTCGCGAGATCCGCGATTCGGGGCTGGCCAAGATCTTCATCTCGTCGCACCTGCTGCGCGACGTCGAAGAGTGCTGCGAGGAGGTCCTCGTGCTCAAGGACGGGCGCATCGCGACCTACTGCAACCTCGAAGAGGAGCGGAAGGCGAACCGCAAGTTCCTCGAGATCGAGACCTCGGGCGACGACCCCGAGCACCAGACCTTCTTCGCGGACGCTCTGCGCGGTCGCGGCTGCGAAGTGGCGATCCAGAACCGTCGGCGCATGAAGGCGGTCCTGCCCGAGGGCATCGAGATCCGCGACCTCTACGAGATCGCGGCGTCCAAGGACATCCAGATCCGCAAGCTCGACTTCAAGCGCGACTCGCTCGAAGACATCTTTCTCAAGGCCATGGAGGGCGACTGATGGCGGTCTACGAACGCGCCTATCGCGGCTACACCGGGCCCTCGGCCCAAGCCTGGTCGAGATTCGCCGTGGTCTCGCGCTACGCCCTCCTCGAGGTGTTCCGCTCCCGGCTTTTCCTCGCCTTCTTCGTGGCGTGCCTCGTGTGGCCTCTGGCCTGCGCCATCGTCATCTACCTGCACTACAACCTCGAGGCGTTGTCGATCCTCGACCTCTCGGCGCTCGAGCTGATCCAGATCGACACGACGTTCTTCAGATACGGCTTCATGATCCCGCAGACGCTCATGGCGTTCCTGCTGGTGCTGATCGTCGGCCCGGCCCTGGTGTCGCCGGACCTGCGCAACAACGCGCTGCCGTTGATTCTCTCGAGGCCGCTGAACAAGACCGACTACATCGCGGGCAAGTTCCTCGTGCTGGCGCTGCTGACGTCCGCCATCACCTGGGTTCCGGGCCTGCTGCTCTTCACGTTCCAGGGATACCTGGCCGGGGTCAGCTGGGTCACCGAGCACCTGCGGCTCGCCTTGGCGATGTTCGTCGGCTCGTGGATGTGGATCGTGGTGCTCTCGGCCTTTGCGCTGGCGATCTCGGCCTGGGTGAAGTGGAAACCCTGGGCCCGGATCGTGTTCCTCGGCCTCACCTTCATCATGACGGCCGTCGGGCAGGTCTTCCGCCTCATCTTCGAGTCGCCCATGGGCAGCCTGCTTTCGCTGTTCGACCTCGCCGACCGGGTCTGGGATCAGCTCTTCGGCATCGAGGCGAGCGGCGGTGAGCAGCTCTCGCCGTTTCTCGCGTGGCTCGCCCTGCTGGCCTTCACGGGGGTCTGTACCGCGATCCTGTACCGGCGCCTGCGCGCCTTCGAGGTGGTGTCCTGATGCCTGGAAGCTCGAACATCACGCTGCGCAACGTCTCCAAGTTCTACGGCGAGGTGCTGGGGGTCAACCGCGTCGATCTCGACATCGAGCCGGGCATCACGAGCCTCGTGGGCCCGAACGGCTCGGGCAAGTCGACGTTGATGAACCTCATCGCCGGGCTGCTGCGGCCGACGCAGGGGAGCCTCCAGATCCTCGGCATGACCCCCAGCGATCCCGAGAACCTCTTCCGCCAGGTGGGCTACTGCACCCAGATCGACAGCTTCCCGCGCGGCTTCACGGGGCGTCAGTTCATCCGCTCCTATCTGGAGGTGCACGGCTACTCGCGCTCCGCAGCGCGCAGCCTGACCCAGGTGGCGCTCGAGCGCGTCGGCCTGGTCAGCGCCGCCGATCGCAAGGTGGCGGGCTACAGCAAAGGCATGCGCCAGCGCATCAAGCTGGCGCAGGCGATCGCCCACCAGCCGCGGGTGATGGTGCTCGACGAGCCCCTCAACGGCCTCGATCCGATGGCGCGCGCCGAGATCCTCGGTCTCTTCCGTGAGCTCGCGGAGGAGGGCCTCCACGTCCTCATCTCCAGCCACATCCTGCACGAGGTCGACATGCTGAGTGACCGCGTGATCCTCATCTCCAACGGCTACATCGTGGCCGAGGGGGAGATCCAGGGCGTACGCTCCGAGGTGAAAGAGCAGCCACTGCAGATCTACGTACGCTGCGACGACCCCTCGCGCCTCGCGTCGGCGATCTTCTCGCGCGATTCGGTCACCGAGGTGCAGATCCACGACGACGGCGGCGGTCTCCACCTGCGCACGCGCAACGCGGACGGCTTCTACCGCCTCATGAACCAGCTCGTGGTGCAGGAAGGTCTCGACGTCGAGGCCGTCGGTCCTGCGGACGACAACGTTCAGGCGGTGTATCAGTACCTGGTCGGTGACGAAGGAGCCTCCTCATGAGCGTCGCGGACGTCCCCAGCTCGAGACAGGTCGATCGGCCGTCGCTGCCTGGTGGCCGCACCCTCTGGCTGCGCCAGGTGCTGGCTCTCATGCGCCTCGAGCTGCGCAAGAACCTCTTTGGCCGGTACTCGCTGGCCGTCTACTTCCTCGCGTTCCTGCCGGTCGCAGTTCTCGTCTTCGCGCTGGTCGTGTCCAGCTTCTTCGACGAGGACGAGCTGTTCGACAGCATCAACCAGGCGCGCATGATCTACGGGATGTTCTTCCAGACCTTCGTGCTGCGCGCGGTGATCTTCTTCGGCTGCGTCGGTATCTTCACCAACCTGTTCCGTGGAGAGGTGCTCGACCGGAGCCTGCACTTCTACATGTTGTCGCCGGTGAGGCGTCAGGTGCTGACCGCGGGCAAGTTCCTCTCGGGGCTCGCGCTGGTGATGATCCTCTTCATGGCGTCGGTGACCGCCTGTTACCTGCTGGTGCACGTGCCGTTCGGCATGACCATGGCCACCGAGCACCTCCTGAGCAGCACGGGCCTGAGCCAGCTGGCGGCCTACCTCACGATCACGGCGCTCGCCTGTCTCGGCTACGGCGCCGTCTTCCTCATCGTCGGCATCCTGTTCCGCAACCCCATCGTGCCGGCGGCGATCGTGCTCGGCTGGGAGCTCATCAACTTCCTGCTGCCGCCGATGCTCAAGAAGGTGAGCGTCATCCACTACCTGAAGGGGATCTTCCCGGTGACGATCTCCGAAGGGCCGTTTGCCGTGGTTGCCGACCCGCCACCGTTCATCGTGTCGGTGCTCGGGCTGCTGGCGTTCTCGGCGGTGGCGCTGGTGGTCGCGAACCTGGTCGTGCGGCGCATGGAGATCCGGTACTCGGACGATTGACGTGCTCGGCGTGGTGATACCACGCCTGCGCGCGTCCTGATTCGATGCTCCTGCCGCTTCGCGGCATCCGCGCAGCGCCCTTCGGGCGCGCTTGGCCGGGTGCTCGGCGTGGTGATACCACGCCTGCGCGCGTCCTGATTCGATGCTCCTGCCGCTTCGCGGCATCCGCGCAGCGCCCTGCGGGCGCGCTTGGCCGGGTGCTCGCCGTGGTGACACCACGCCTGCGCGCGTCCTGATTCGATGCTCCTGCTGCTTCGCGGCATCCGCGCAGCGCCCTTCGGGCGCGCTTGGCCGGGTGCTCGCCGTGGTGATACCACGCCTGCTCGCCCTGTTCGATGCTCCAGCCGGGGGGCCGACTTCTCGAGGGGCTCGTCGCTTCGCTCGGAGCTCTCGGCGCTCACCTGGCCACCCGGGCTTCGCCCGGTCGCCAAGCGACGCGGCCGAAGGCCGCTTGGAGCGCGGATGCCGCGCCAGCGGCAGGAGCATCGATCAGGGCGCGCGGAGGCGTGGTAACGACCACGCCGAGCACGACATACACTCTCAGCGTGCGTTGGACCGCCGCTCACTCGTACTTCCTGCTCTCTATCTTGTTCCTCCTCGCGGGGGCTGCGTCCGCGGTGGTCGACCGACTGGGCCTGCCCATGGTGTATGTGTTCAGTGGCCTCTGCTCCCTGTCTCTCGTCCTCGGCGCCCTCGAGGCCAAGAAGGACGGGTGACCGCGGAGGCGCGCTCTGAACGCCAGAACGTTCTCCGCGGCAGGTGCCCGGCTCGTCGGTGCGGCGATCGCGCGCGCCATCCAGCAGCCGGGTGGCCTCGAGCGGCTGCTCGGCGTCGAGCCGGAGGGCGTCAGTCCGTCTGCCACGCCAGCTCGTACACCGCCAAGCCTCCGCCGGGCGTGTCGTCGAGGTCGAGCCGGGCGGAGCGTCCGTCGTTCTCGAGCTCGAAGCCTCGTGCGGAGACGAAACGTCCACGCGAGGCGACGAAAACGACCTCCTCGGTGAAGAGGAGGAGGTGTGCGATGGCGTCGGTGGCCTCACTTTCGAACGGCTCGCTCACCCTCGTCGCCTCCACGTCGACGGTGACCCGCACCCAGCCCCCACGTCGCGTGGCTTCCGAGTCGACGGTGCCGACGATCCCGAGGGCGTACATCAGACGCTCCAGCGCGTCCGTGGCATCGTCGAACTCCGCGTCGGTCGAAACGGCGTAGGGTTGCTGCCTCCGCTGCCAGTGGGTCACGCTCTCGCGAGCGCCGAGATGGTCGAGAGCGATGTGGGCCGCGTGTGTCCGCGTCTCGACCGCGTGCACCCAGTGCGCTTCTTCCTCCCGCTGCTCGTCTTTGGTGTCGGCCGTCGAGGCCCGGAGGCGCTCGTCGACCTGCCAACTCATGCGGCCCTCGGGCTCCAAGTAGATCGTGTGGCGCACCTCGCCATCCATGCAGCCGAACAAACCGGCGCCGAGTGTGAGCAGGGTGAGCGCGAGGACGAGCGGACGAGGCGTGGCGATCGGATGGGTCATGACGGATCCTCCCGGGTGTTTGGTTCGGTTGGCCGTGCAGCGCGAGGGCTTCACGAGCCTCCGTCTTCCTCAGACGGTGAACGCCCCCACCAGCGAACGCGGGATCACCCGGAGCTCGTGCTCGCGCCGGGGAATCGGGGCTCGCAACACCCCCCGGAGCAGCGCTGGAGTACATTCCCTTGTATGGAACCGGGCCCTCGAACGCCGGCCTCCGCCAGCTCGACGTCGTCCACGTCTGCCGGGCGCGTCGAGGCGGAGCGTCTGCTGGTCGCCGCCCGCGGCGGGGAGGTCGAGGCACTCGAGGAGCTGCTGCTGCAGCACGCTCCGCGCCTCCTGCTGCTCGTGCGCGGCCGGATGGGCACACTCCGTGCGCGGATGGAGTCGCAGGACGTCCTGCAGAACGTGCTGCTCAAGGCCTTCTCCCGTTTCGAGCAGTTCTCGGGCCCGTCGAGAGCGCTCGGCGCGTGGCTGTCGCAGATTGCCGAGTTCGAGATCCGCGACCTGTGGCAGCACCATCGTCGGCAGCGTCGCGACATGGCGGTGGAGACGGCGGCCGAGGCTCCCGACGAGGTTGCCGCCCGGGTCACGTCGATCACGGAACGTCTCGGGCGCCGCGAACGGTCGGAGGCTCTCGCGGAGGCGCTTGGTGGTCTGAGTGACGAGCATCGCGAGGTCATCTTCCTGCGCTACGGCCTGGAGCTGGAGTTCGCCGCAATTGGCGAGCGTATGGACCGCAGCCCGGACGCGGCGCGTATGCTGCTCGGACGCGCGATGTCGGCGCTCACCGTGGCTTTCTCCGGAGACGCGCCGTGACCCAGGCAGCACAGAGAGCGCTGGAGCTCTGGATCGATGCCCGCCTCGAGGGGCGTGACGTCGATCCCGAGGAGCTCCTGCACGACGCCGGGTCCGCCCGGAGCTCCGACCTCGAGCAGCTGAGGCGCTGGATCTCGAGCTATGGCGACCTCGACGCCGAGCTCTCGGGGCCAACGACCAGCCCGGAGGTCGGGCGCGCCGACGGCGCGGCGGTGGAGCTCCCGCAGTTCGAGGGGTTCCGCACGCTCGAGCGCCTCGGCTCCGGCGGCAGCGGCGACGTCTACAAGCTCGAGGACCTCCAGCTGCAGCGGGTGGTCGCGGGCAAGCTCCTGCGCCCGGACAGCCCGCTCAACCGCGATCCGGACGCAGCGCTCGCGGAGGCCCGCGCGCAGGCGTCTTCGGCCGACGCGGGTCTGGTCCCGGTGCTCGAGGTTCGCGCGACCGATCAGGGAGACCTGCTGCTCACCGAGTTCGTGGCGGGCTTCTCGCTCGGAGAGCTCGGCCCTTCGCTCGACGCGACGCAGCTGGCCGGCGTCCTCGCGCGGGTCGCGCGTGCGGTCGGCGCGCTGCACGCCCGCGGCCTGCAGCATCGCGATCTCAAGCCCAGCAACGTCGTGGTTGGTGCCGACATGCGGCCGCGCGTGCTCGACTTTGGCCTCAGCACGTCGAGCTCCGAAGCGGGGCACTTCCGGGGGACACCGGCGTACATGGCTCCGGAGCTGCTCGATCCTGACCGCCCTGTGGATTCACGGTGCGACGTGTATGCGCTCGGCGTGTCGCTGTACGAGCTCCTGACCGGCTCCCTGCCGTATCGGGCGGGGCAGGAGCATCAGGGCGAGCCGCCGCTCCCGCTGGAGCTCGACGGAGCCGTCCCGGAGCCCCTTCAAGCGATCGCGCTCCGAGCCATGGAGCTGGAGCCGGACGACCGTTACTCCAGCCTGGACGAGATGGCCGACGACTTCGACCGTTTCGTACGCGGGGAGCCTGTCCGTGCGCGCCCGCGGCGCTATCGGGCCCGCCTCGAGAGTCAGATCGCAGGCCACCTCGGAGAGCTCGAGAACTGGCGGCGCTCGAAGCTGATCTACCCTCACGAAGCTGCGCGCCTCGAGCGCAGCTACCGGCAGCTCCTCGATCGCGGCGAAGACTGGATCGTCGATTCGAGGCGTCTGACCTGGGCCAGGATCGTCCTCTACCTGGGAGTTCTCGCCGTGGGAGCGGGCGCACTCTTCGCGTTCGTCTCGGCGGTCCGCGACGCGACCGACGGCGTGTTGGGGCCGCTGCTGTCGCTCGGGCTGCCGACGGTGGCGCTGGCCGGCTGCGGGTTGTTCCTCGACCGGCGCGGGTCGCGCGGCATCGGCACGGCGTTTCTCATGGCTTCGGTGCTCGTGCTCCCGGTCTTCGTGGCGCTCGTCCTGCGAGAGCTCGGCTGGCCGGGTCTCGGGTCTCGGCATCCGCCGCTTTTCGCCGAGGCCGGGTTCGAGAACCTGCACCTGCAGCTCGGCGCCGTTGCGGCGCTGCTGTGGTCGGTGGCCCTGGCCGTGCGCACGCGCACCGCGGCGCTCGCGTCGATGGCCGTGGGTGCCTTCGTGCTCCTGTGCCTCTTCGTGCTCGGCGATCTGGGTCTCCAGACGTGGCTCGAAGAGGCCAACTGGGACCGCGTCGGTTGGTCGTTGGCTCCGAGCCTGCTCGTCGTCCTGGGAGCTGCGCTGGTGCTCGAGCGGAGGGGCGCGTCCTGGGCGGCCCGTCCGATCTATGTGGCCGGCGCCGTGCTCGCCCTTGGTCTCGGCTTCCTCGTCTGTCTCGACGGCGAGCTCCTCCGCCACCTGGGCATCTCCCTCGCGCCGCTCGAGCCGGAGGAAGTGTCGAACGAGACGCTGCTCGAGACCTGCCTCCCGCTCGCGTTGCTCGGCGCCCTGGCTGGTCTGATCGGCCACGGTGTGGAGCGCAGTGCGCGCCCCGATCCGCAGCTCGCGGCGACGCTCCTCCTCGTCGTGTCTCCGTTTGCCACTCTGGGGCCCGTCTTCGTTCTCGTGGCCATGGAGGAGTACTCCCTCCGGCTCGACTGGCTCTACCTCGTACTCGCCGTCGGAGTCGCACTCGCGAGCCGCATCCGGGAGCGGCGCAGCTTCTACATCGCCGGCTTCCTGCACGCGGCGCTGGCGCTGGTGCTGCTCACCGGTCACCGCGACTGGTGGGACCGCGCGGGCTGGCCGGCTCTCGTGCTCCTCGTCGGCGTCGGGCTGCTGGGTCTCGGCAGTTGGATCAAGCTGCAGGAGAGGCCGGACCGGGTCGAGGACTGACCGCTCGTTGGGAGCGGCACGCCGGAGCGGTGCCCCATGCCGCCAGAGACCGGGGGGAGCCCGAGCCGCTGACGCGTGCGCCCGGTGGCCGCGCGCTGGTAGTCTGACGGCTCCACATTCGAAAGCAACGTGTCGTCGCCGTCTTTCCTCGCCCGGAGCGCGAGCCCGGTCGAGACCACCCCTGGAGGAGAGAGTCATGAATCCGTCCACCCCGTTCGTCCGACCCCGATCCCTGCGCCTCGCGCTCGTCGCCCTCACCCTCGTCGCCTGCGGCACCCTCGTCGCCCACACCGCCCTCGCGGCGGGTCCCGCGGCCAAGGTCTCCGATCTCTCCTGGATGACCGGCTCCTATGCCGGCAACATGGGCGGCGGCTCGCTCGAGGAGAACTGGGCCGAGCCGAAGGCCGGCTCGATGGCCGCGCTGGTCCGCCAGACCGCCGGTGACAAGACCGCGATGATCGAGCTCATCGTGATCGAAGAGGAGGAGGGCTCCCTCGTGCTGCGGCTGCAGCAGTGGAACCCGGGCTTTGCTCCGCGCACCGAAGGGCCGCAGGTGTTCAAGCTCGTGAGCTCCGAGCCGAACAAGGTGCAGTTCGAGGCCATCTCCGAGGGCGCGCTCCAGAAGCTGGGCTACAGCCTCGCCGGGGACACGTTCACCATCTCGGTGGCGACGGCCCAGGGCAACTTCGACATTCCGCTGCAGAAGAAGTAGGTGCGACGGCTCCTCTCGGTGGGAGCGCTTGCGCTCCTCGCGGCGGCACCCGCCTCGGCGGAGCTGCGTGCCGGCATTGCCCAGCGTGACATCACGCCACCGCCCGGGGGACGGATGTACGGGTACGGTGCCCGTGGCGACAACGTGGCTTCGGGCACCCACGACCCGCTCTTCGCCAAGGCGCTCGTGCTGTCCGCAGGCGATCGCTCGGTGGCCCTCGTCGCCCTCGACATGGGCTCCGTGCGCAAGCAGTCGGTGCGTCGCATCCGCCAGCAGATCGACGCGCAGGTGGACGTGAGTGAGGTGCTGCTCATGGCCTCGCACAGCCACTCCACCCTCACGTACAGCGATTTCGAGGTGGAGGGACGGCCGTGGTACCGGCGTGCGGAAGACCTGATCGCGGCGGCCGTCGTCGACGCGGCGCGCTCGCAGGAGACGGCGGCCCTGCGCGTGGGCTACGGCGAGGTCGACACCTGTCACAACCGCCGCGAGGTTCTGGCTGACGGCTCGGTGCGCATGCGCTGGGCCAACCGCGAAGGCGTGCCGACGGAGCCCGTCGACAAGACCGTGGCGGTTCTTGCGGTCGATCGGGGCGACGACGCCCTGGCGACGGTCGTGAGCTTCGCGTGCCACCCCGTGGTGCTCGGGCCGGAGAACCTCGAGATCTCCGCCGACTTCCCCGGCGCCATGAACGCCGCGATCGAGCGCGGCGGGGGAGGCATGTCGCTGTTCATGCCGGGCGCCGCCGGCGACATCAACCCGTTCTGGGACAAGACGGCCCCGGCGGACGGCGCCTTCGAGCAGGTCGAGCGCATGGGGGAGGAGATCGCGCGGGTGGCTCTGGACGCGCGCCGCCGCGGTGAGCCTGTCCCCGTGGACCAGATCTCGACGTCGTCCGAGACCGTCACCCTCGATTCCCGCTGGGACTTCGAGTCGGCCGAGCTGCGCAAGGCGTTCGACGATGCAGGTGCCGGCACGTACTTCGACTACTACCGTGACCGCTACCTCTCGGAGCGGGTGGCGGAGACGACGGTGGTCGTGCTGGGGCGGAGCGTCGGGTTGGCGACCTTCCCCGGGGAGTTTTTCGTGGAGCACGCGCTGCGGCTCAAGGAGCACAGCAACGTGCCGCACACGTTCTTCGTGGGATACACCAACGGCGAGCTGGGCTACTTCCCGACCATTCGTGCGGCGGGTCAAGGGGGTTACGGCGCCACGGAGTCGACTGTCGTCGAGGTGGGCGCCGGAGAGAAGCTCGTGGATCGGGCGCTGATCCGGCTGCTCGAGCTGAGCGGTCGGCTGGCGGCGGCGCCGAACTTCTGAGGAGTCGGGGATGCGTCTCGTGAACTTCGCCGTGTTTCGCTCGGCGGCCAGGGCGAGCATCGTCGGCGTCGGTCTGCTCTGTGCGTCTGTGGCCCCGGTCTGCGCCGAGGTGCGCCCGGCGTTCGATCTGGCCGACGTCCTTGGCTCCCCTTTTCCGTCCAACCTGGTGGCGTCCCCTACGGGGAGCACCTTCGCGTGGGTGTTCAATCACCGCGGTCTGCGCAACGTCTGGGTGGCCGAAGGCCCCGCGCTCGAAGCGCGCCAGGTGACGACGTTCGATGAGGACGACGGTCAGGACCTCGGCCAGCTCGCGTTCTCGCCCGACGGTCGGACGCTGGTGTTCGTGCGTGGCGGGCCGCCCAACGCGCAGGGGGAGCTGCCGAACCCCCGGACGTTCGCGCAGGGCGTGGGCTCACACCTGTGGCGCTTGACGCTGGGCAGCGACGCGGAGCTCCTGGGCGAAGGCTCCCAGCCCCTCTTCCTCAGCAGTGAGACTCTCGCCTTCTTCCGGCGAGGCACGCTGCACTCGACGCCGATCGCCGAGTACAAGCCTGAGCCGCTGCTGCGCATCCGTGGCCGGGTGGGGCAGCCGACCCTGTCGCCGGACGCCAAACGGCTCGCCTTCGTGAGCCGTCGGGGAACCCACTCCTTCGTCGGCGTGCTCGACCTCGAGAGCAAGGTGGTGCGCTTCCTGTCGCCGGGCGTCGATTCCGATGCGAGCCCGACGTGGTCTCCCGACAGTACGCGCGTCGCCTTCCGCCGCGAGCCCACCGGAACGGGTGGCAACATCTTCGAGCCCCGGGTCGAGGTGGACGAGCCTTGGAGTCTGTGGGTGGGTGACGCCTCCAGCGGTGAGGCCACGCGCGTCTTTCGCGCACAGGCGGGCGCGGGCAGCGCGTTCCGAGCCCTCGAGGGTGCGCGCCAGATCGTCTGGACCCGCGACGGCCACCTGATCTTCCCCTGGGAGCGCACGGGGTGGTTGCACCTCTATGCGGTCTCGATCTCCGGGAGCGCGCCGCGCGCGTTGACCCAGGGGGAGTTCGAGGTGGAGCACGTGGAGCCCACGCCCGATGGCCGCGGCGTGGTGTTCTCGAGCAATCAGGGGCATCTGGAGCGTCGCCACCTGTGGCGCATCGCGTCGGTCGACTCGCCTCCGGAGGCGCTGTCGGGGGGTAGCGGAATCGAGCGGATTCCGGTGCCCGCACAGCAGGGGGGTGCCATCGCCTACATGGCCTCCGACGCGGCGCGCCCGCTGCAGCCGGTGGTGCTCCGGGCCAACGGCACACAGAGGCGTCTCGCCGAGAGCCTCTATGCCACCTTCCCCCTGAGCTCGATGGTCGAGCCGGAAGCCGTGACCTTCCGCGCGGCAGACGGCCAGTCGGTTCCGGGTCAGCTTTTTCTCCCGCCGGCGACCTACGCGGGGCCACGGCCCGCGGCGATCTTCTTCCACGGGGGCTCGAGGCGCCAGATGCTGCTCGGTTGGCACAAGAGCCCGTACTACCACCACTGCTACGCCTTCCATCAGTACCTCGCGAGCCGCGGCTACGTGGTGCTCTCCGTGAACTACCGCAGCGGGATCGGCTACGGGCTGCACTTCCGCGAGGCGGCCAACTACGGGGCCGCGGGAGCGTCCGAGTTCAACGACGTGGTCGGGGCGGGGCTCTACCTGCGGGGGCGAGAAGACGTGGACGGCGATCGGATCGGCCTCTGGGGCGGGTCCTACGGGGGGTACCTGACCGCCCTCGGCCTTGCCCGCGCGTCGGACCTGTTTGCGGCGGGTGTCGACATCCACGGGGTGCACGACTGGAATCGCACCATCAAGAACTTCGTGCCCAGCTACGAGCCGCTGGAGGACCCCCCGCGCGCGCGCCGCGCCTTCGAGTCGTCTCCTCTCGGCTCGGTCGAGGGCTGGCGTTCGCCTGTTCTGCTCATCCACGGCGACGACGACCGCAACGTGCCGTTCGAGGAGTCGATCGAGCTCGTCGACCGGCTGCGCGAGCTCGGGGTCGAGCACGAGCTCCTCGTCTTCCCGGACGAGGTGCACGGCTTCCTCCTCCACGACAGCTGGCTCCGCCTCTTCGGGGCGGCGGAGAGGTTCTTCGAGCGCCATCTGGGCGCCGACGCCGCCGCGGAGCGCGCTGCGGCGGCACCCTGACGGTCTCGGCAGCAACCTGCAGAGCCGCACGGCGTAGGATCTAGAGATCCGTACGACGCCTCGCGCTGCCCGGCTATCCATTCCGTGGAAGGCCGGCGTTCTTCGTTCTGACTCCAAGGAGACTCCCAGTGTCGTCGACGAAAGAAACCCCCGCGTTCCGCTCCCCCCTCCGACACGCAGCGATCGTCCTGCTGTCTCTTGCAGCCTTTCGTGTTGGCCGTCGCGCCCGCTTTCGGCGCCGCCGGAGACAAAGAGTTCTTGTCTCAGATCGAGCACGGCTATGCCGACAGCAACGGCGTCAAGATCCACTACGCCTCCATGGGTGAGGGTCCGCTCGTGGTCATGATCCACGGCTTCCCGGACTTCTGGTACAGCTGGCGGCACCAGATGGAGACCCTGGCGACCCGACTTCCAGGTGGTCGCGATCGATCAGCGCGGCTACAACAAGAGCGACGCTCCCGAGGGGCAGTCGAGCTACGGCATGCGCTACCTCGTCGGAGACGTCGTGGCCGTGATCAAGAGCCTCGGGCACGAGAAGGCGACCGTGGTCGGGCACGACTGGGGCGGAGCGGTCGCGTGGCAGGTGGCGATGAACGTGCCCGACGTGGTCGAGAACCTCGTCATTCTCAATCTGCCGCATCCGAACGGTATGGGCCGGGAGCTCGCGAACAACCCCGAGCAGCAGGAGAACAGCGGCTATGCGCGCAAGTTCCAGGAGGGGAAGCCGAGCGATCCGGACATCTTCTTCGGCATGCCGATGAACAAGATGACCCTGGCCGGCTGGGTCACCGACCCGGAGGCCCGGCCGCTCTATCACGAGGCGTTCGAGCGCTCCGACTTCGACGCCATGCTCGCCTACTACAAAGAGAACTACGGCGGCATCGGCGGCGGTGCGGAGCCGCCCAAGGTGAAGATGCCCGTGCTGCAGTTCCACGGCCTCGAGGACGACGCGCTGCACTCCGACGGTCTCAACAACACGTGGGACTGGCTCGAGCAGGATCTGACGTTGGTGACGGTGCCGGGCGCTGGCCACTTCGTGCAGCAGGACGCGGCGGAGATCGTGAGCGAGACCATGTTGTGGTGGCTCAAGGCGCGCACGAAGTGAGCGACGCAGCTCTCAAGCTCTTCTGGTGTCCGCAGACGCGGGCCTCTCGCATCGCGTGGATGCTCGAGGAGCTGGGCCGCCCCTACGAGCGCGTGCTCGTCGACGTCCGGGACCCGGAGCGCGACGATCCGGAGGAGTTCCGGCGGGCCAGCCCCCTCGGAAAGGTCCCGGCGATCGCCGACGGAGGCGTGGGGCTGGCCGAGTCTGCGGCGATCTGCCTGTATCTCGCGGATCGCTACGCGCTCGGCGACCTGGCGCCGGAGCTCGACTCCCCGGACCGTGCGCGATACCTCTTCTGGACGCTGTACACGCCGAGCGTCGTGGAGCCGGCCATGTCCGAGCGGTTCGTGCAGTCCGAACCGAACCCCATGTCCAACAGCTGGGGTGACTTCGACCGGATGGTCGGCGCCCTGGAGCAGGGGATGGAGGGGCGGGAGTGGATCGCTGCGGACCGATTCACGGCAGCCGACGTCATGCTGGGGTCGAGCGTCCTCTTCCTGAGAATGTTCGAGGCCCTGCCTGCGAGCGCGTCCCTGGAGGCATACGCGGACCGATGTGCTGCGCGTCCCGCCTACGCGCGGGCCATGGCGTTCGATGAGGAGGCGGGCTGACGCCCTCGGCCGGAGGGTGGCTCAGGGCGTCGCGACGACGCCCACCGGGCAGCTGACGCCGGTGCCGCCGAGGCCGCAGTAGCCGGCCGGGTTCTTGGCCAGGTACTGCTGGTGGTAGTGCTCGGCGTAGTAGAACGGCGGCGCCTCCAGGATCTCGGTGGTGATCTCGCCGTAGCCTGCCTCGCGCAGCGCGAGCTGGAAGGAGTCGCGGCTCGCCTCGGCCGCCGCCAGGTCGTCGGCGCTGTAGGCGTAGATTCCGGAGCGGTACTGCGTGCCGATGTCGTTCCCCTGGCGCATCCCCTGCGTGGGATCGTGGTTCTCCCAGAAGATGCGCAGGATCTCGTCGAGGGAGATGGCAGCGTCGTCCCAGACGGCCAGCACCACTTCGTTGTGACCGGTCCGTCCACTGCACACCTCCTCGTACGTGGGGTTGGGAGTGGATCCAGCGGCGTAGCCGACGGCGGTCGTCAGGACACCTTCGGCCTCCCAGAACTTGCGCTCCGCGCCCCAGAAGCAGCCCATGCCGAAGAGCATCTTCCGGGAGCCCGCAGGGAAGGGAGGGAGCATCGGGGCCCCGTTCACGAAGTGGGCTTCGGGAACCGGCATCGTCTCTTCGCGCCCTGGGAGGGCTTCCTCCGGGGTCGGCATGCGGGTCTTGACTCCAAACAGGCCCATCGTCGCGGTCTCCAGAAAGGGGGTTGCAGCTGTCGTTCGCGGCCCGCCCCTGTGGGACGAAGGGGAGCTTCGTCCGTCGGAATCCGGGGGGAGGCTTTGCTATTGTAGTGGCTTCCCCCAAGACGTGGCGGCTCGTGTGTGAGCCTGCCCGGAGACAACCAGGAAGATCCCCGTGTCGCTCGGTGAAGACGAAGTTGCGGAGCTCTTTTCCGCGCTCGCACGTGGCGAAGACGACGCGCTCGAGAAGATCATCCCGCACATCTACGACGATCTGCGGCGAGTCGCTCGTCAGCAGCTCCGTCGCTGGAGGCCGGGCGAGACTCTCCAGACGACCGCGCTGGTTCACGAGTCGTTCCTTCGACTGAACCGGCTGCGGAACAACCGGCCCGTCGACCGCGCCCACTTCCTCGCCGTTGCGGCCCGCGCAATGCGCCACATCATCGTGGACTACGCCCGCGAGCGCTCGGCCACGAAGCGAGGGAGCGGCATTGCACCCGTGCACCTCGACGACGTTCAGGTGGCTGATGACCAGCATGTCGAGACCGTTCTCGCCATCAACGAGGCTCTGGAGCGTCTCGCGCAGATCGACACCCGGCTCATGCAGGTGGTCGAATGCCGCTTCTTCACGGGGCTCACGGCCGCCGAGACGGCTGAGGCTCTTGCGGTCTCGAGGCGAACGGTCGATCGCGACTGGATCCGGGCGCGCGCCTGGCTCGAATCCGAGCTGGCTTGAGCGCAGACCTGGAGCGGCTGCGCCGCATCGACGCCCTCTTCGACCAGGCCCTCGACCTGGACCCGAAGGGGCGCGAGGAGCTGCTCGACCGCGAGTGCGAGAGCGACGATGTCCGCGCTGCGGTGGAGAAGCTGCTGCAGGCCACCGAATCGTCTCGCATCCAGCCGGGTGGTGCCCTGCTGGGCACGTTCGGCGACGAGCTGCTCCTCAAGCTGGAGGACAGCGAGGCGCGCAAGCCTGGGACGCACGTCGGGCCGTATCGACTCCTGCGCGAGATCGGTACGAGCGGGGCTGCCGTCGTGTTCTTGGCGCAGGTCGACGACGAGTTCGGTGAAGAGGTGGTCGTCAAGCTGTTCCACGCCGAGGCCGAGTCGGCCATCGCCGACTGGATCGCGTCCCAGCGCGGGCACGCCGAGACGTCCGGGGCACGCGTCGACGGCGAGCTGCTCCCCATCGCACATCCGGGAATCGTCCGCCTCCGCGACGCCGGCCATCTCGAGGACGGTCGGATCTACGTGGTCATGGACCACGTGGAAGGAACGAAGATCGACGAGTACTGCGACTCCCGCACACTCGACCTCGACTCGAGGCTGCGCCTCTTCGCCGAGGTCTGCGATGCGTTGCAGCATGCGCACGCCCACCTGGTCGTTCACGGGGATCTCGAGCTGTCGTCGATCCTGGTCGACGAGGCGGGCCATCCGAAGGTGCTCGAGATTGGTCTCGTCGAGCTCCTCGGCAGCGGTTCCGCCCGCATCCTGCGTGCGCGCGATCGACACGCCGGAGTCTGGCCCGACATCGTTCGCCTGGGTGAGATCCTCCTGGCGCTCCTGACCGGGCGTCGCCTCCACGACGAAGACCGCGACGCCGGGGTGCCCGCGAGCTCCCGGGTTGGTGAGGACGACGAGGTGGTCTACGCCGCTCTCGCTCGCGCGCGAGGTCTGACACCCAGCCGGCTGGAGAAGAAGCTCCGCGGAGATCTCGATGCGATCGTGACGCGAGCCGTCACGTCGGATGCGACCGGCGGCTACCTCAGCGCGGGAGAGCTTGCGCGCGATGTGCGTCGGTATCTCGACGGCCATACGCCCGATGCTTCCGGCCCCACTGCGATGCGCCGCGCGCTTGGTCTCTTGCGGCGTCAGCTCCTGCCGATCACCCTCGCGGCCGCGGGGCTCCTGGTCGTCGGCTTTGGCCTCGGCACCTTGGCGCCCCGGTGGTTCGGCGAGGACGACGCGAACCGTTCGGAACCGCGACTCGAGGAGTTCGTGGAGAGCCTCTTCCGTGGGGCGCGCGACGACGAGGCAGACGCGGCGCGGCCGCTGCTCGCACGCTGGGACCGTCTTCTGGCAGCGCGTCGTGCAGCGGCTGCGGAGCTGCCGGAGATCCCTCCCGTCGAGGCGGAGGTGCTCTCGCGCCAGGAGGCGCTGCTGGCGCGCTCGTTTGCCCTCGTCGGTCGCGGTGCAGACGCTCTGCGGATGCAGCGGGAGGCGGTCACCCACGCGCGCGTCGAGGGTGTACGCGAGGAGATCCTGCCGCAACGCCTGGTCGCGCTCGCCCGCTACCAACGCGCGCAAGGTGAGCCTGGCGCCCTGGCAACGGCGGAGGAGGCCATGACGCTGGCGTCGGAGCTCCCCGGAGCTCCCGACGTGCTCTGGCAGGCCCGCGCGGCCCTCGGCATGGCCATGGAGGCTCCCGCCGCGGCGCGCGAGGAGCTCGAGCGGAGCCTCCCGTGGCTTCGAGACGCGGAGCGGGAAGAGGCCACGTTTGCACTCGCAGCCGCTCTCCGGAAGCTGGGGGAGCTCGACGAGGCGGAGCGCGTTCTGCAGGACGCGGTGGCCAACTCTTCTGCTGCGGGCGCGGCCATGCGCGCCCTCGGCGTGCACTATCTCGAGGTCGAGCGTCCGGCGGACGCCAGCCGCACGCTCGTCGACGCCATCGGCGTCATGGAGCAGGAGGCGACGAGCCCGCGTGAAGTGGCGGAGACACTGCGCATCCTCGCGCAGGCGCGGTCTCTCGAGGGGCGTCACGAGGATGCGCTGGAGGCGTCGCGCCGCGTGCTGGGGATTCGTCGCGCCCGGTTCGGAGATCGCCACTGGCGGACCCTCGAGGCGCAGAGCGACTTCGCCCAGAACCTGGTTGGACTGGGTGATCTGCCGCAGGCGGAGTCGATCCTGCGCTCGGTGCAGCAAGCCATGTTCGCCGACATGACGACGCCGGAGCCGATTCGTGTCCGGGCTCTGCGCCGCCTGGCCGGGGTGCAGCACCTGCTCGGGGAGTACGAGTCGGCGGAGCGTGCCGCGGCCTTGGCGGCCGAGCTGCAGTCCGAGCTCGGGGGCGGCCCCGATCAGGCCGTCCATCGCATTCTCCTCGCGCGCGCCGTCCTCGCCCGTGGGGCCGACGAGAGCGCAGAGGCCAGCCTCGAGGGCGCGCTCGAGGAGCCGGCGCTGACAGACGACTGGCGTGCTCTTGCACTGGCCGGTCTCGGGGCGGCGCAGCGACGCCGAGGCGCTGTCGAGGACGCGTGGGCGACGCTCGAGAAGGCGCGGGTGCACGTGGAGTCGGGGGGCGGGGCGGCGCCGTGGGTGGCGGCGGAGGTGCTCGCGGAGCTGGCGTTTCTGCACGTGGAGCGCTCCGAGGACGCGAAGGCCCGCACCAGAATGGAAGAGAGCCGCGCGCTGCTCCGCGGCTCGCAGAGTGCCCTGTCCGAGCAGCTCGACCGCCTCGAACGCCGACTGCGGTAGCCGAGAACGCGCGCGTCTTCCCCCGAACAGTTCATGGTGCAGTACCATCAACTGGCGCGAGCTGGTCGCGCGGCCGCCTCGCCGGCGGCAGATTCACAGGCGGAGACCGCGCCGCCGTCCATTGGCCCAACCTGGGGGCGACCATGAGCCACTCTCGAGCCCGTATGACCCGCTTCGCCGCCGGTGCAGCAGCCTTGCTTCTCCTCGGCGCAGCCCCGAGCGCGTCGCAGACGACGATCTCCGAGACCTTCTCCGATCCCGCGGGGGATGCCTTCCCGCTGGGCGGCGTCGCGCCGGATCTGGCGTCGACGTTCCTGAACATCGACGCACTGGACGTCGCCTTCGGAGGCGCGCTGACCGGCCCCATCCAGATCTTCGACTCCCTCTTTCAGAGTGGTGCAACGGTGCTCCCCGGCGCGAGCGAGCAGTACCTCGGCACCTTCTACCAGCTGCTCATCGACGCCGACAACGATCCGTCGACGGGCTTCTTCGGGCTCGAGTACTCGTTCGAGGTGACCTTCAGCGTGACCCCGGTCGTGCCGGGAGACTTCTCGGCCGGGGTCTCCCTGGCGAGCCCGTTGATCGCCCTGCAGCGGATGTACTCGCCTTCGGGCGCGGAGACCAGCCAGATCGTCAACTTCCCGGTCAACCGCACGTCGAGCGGCTTTTCGATGACGATCCCGCGCTCGGCGCTCTCCCTCGGGCCCGAGATCTCGGTCGAGATCGTGTCCGCGACCTTCGGGGGCGACGGCGGCCTGGGATGCGTCAGCCCGTCGGCCGCGCCGACGTTCTGCAGCTTCTTCTCGGATGCCGCGCCGGATCCGGCCCGCGAGATCACGCTGGGCCCAGGCGGTGGTGTCGACGACGTCTTCGAGTTCACGATGTTCCGCGACGCAGTGCGCGAGTCGCAGGAGTCGATTGGCGTGACCGTACGCCGCACTCCGGCCGCCGCGCGCGGAGTTGCCGCCGGTGCGTTGCCGCCGGCCTCGGTCGACGTGATCGTGACGGGTGGCTCCGCGACGTTCGGGGCGCCGTTCACCTCCGAAGGCGACTACACGGGGCCAACCCCGTCGACAGCCGACTTCTCCTCGGGGCAGACCAGCGTCGACATCTTCTTCGACATCGTCGATGACGCCGAGGCCGAGCGACAGGAGACGATCAACCTCGGGCTCGTGAACCCCAGCGGGGGGAGCGTCGGGCAACGCTCCAAGTCGCAGATCGTGATTCTCGACAACGACGTGCGCCGAGGCGCGCCCAAACGGGTCGGAGGCAGTACCGCACGTGCACCGCTCGTGATCTACGACGCGAAAGGACGAAAGGTCGTTCTCTGGGATCAGATCGTGGGCGGCGTCCGGCAGATCTGTGCCCAGCTCTTCAACGCGGCTGGCGAAGCGGCCAGTCCGGTGTTCCTGGTGGCGGCGAACCCGGGCTTCGATCAGGTCCGCCCTTCGGGCGCGTTCTCCGGCAACGGTGGGCTCGCCGTCGTCTTCGAGCAGTTTCCCGCAGGCAGTGCCGGCAAGGCCAACGGCGACGCCGTGGGCGCCTTCCTCACCAACCCGAGCGATGCCGGGTCGTCGAAGTCGCTGCCGCTGGGCGACGAAGGCAATGCCTCGAGCCCCAAGGTTGCGGCTGATCGCGACGGCAACATCGTCGCCACCTGGAACGAAGGTGACGAGCTCAAGGGCCAGGAGTTCGACGACGAGAGGCGCATGACCTCGGGGCCGTTCTCGATCGGCTCGGCCGACAGCGACTCGGAGCCCGAGGTGGCGAGCTCCGCGAGCGGCGCCTATGCCGCCGTCTGGCGTGAGCGGACGGGGAGCAGCAGCGCCCGCATCATGACCCGGCGCTACAACAAGGGAGGTCGCGCCAGAGGCCCGGCCAGCGTGGTCGATCAGGGCTTCGGCGTCGACAATCCGAGTCTCTCCATGGCCGCGAACGGCGCCTACGTGGTGACGTACGAGAAGGGCTCGGGAAGCGGCACCGACATCTACGCCGTGCGCTACAACCGGCGGGGTGAGGTGGCTGTTGCCCCGCGCAAGATCAACCGCGTCTCGGGCAACAACACCAACCCATCGGTCGCGCTGAACTCCGTGGGTGAGGCAGTGGTCGTGTGGGAGAACGGGGCGAGCGCCAAGGGAAGCCAGGCGTCGGGTGACGTGGTGGGTGCGTTCCTGGATCAGGGTCTCGACGAGACCACCGACGAGGTACCCGTCGCTCAGACCGAGTCGGGCGCGGCTCCCACCGAGCCCGAGGTCAGCCTCGATGACGACGACCAGACCACGGTCGTGTACACGCGCCGTGGGGGCGGCCAGCCCGACGAGATCTTCCAGACCGAGCTTTCGCCGAGTCTGTCGAGCGGTGTCTGCGACGGCGGCAGCGAAGAGCTCTGCCTCGAGAACGAGCGGTTCAGCGTGACCGTCGTGTGGGAGGACTTTCAGGGGGGCTCGGGCGAAGGTCAGGCGGTACCTCTCACGACCGACTCGGGCTACATGTGGTTCTTCTCCGAGAGCAACGTGGAGATGGTCGTGAAGGTGCTCAACGGTTGCCCGCTGAACGATCGGTTCTGGGTGTTTGCCGGCGGCCTCACGAACGTCGGCGTCACGCTCACGGTGAACGACTCGGTCACCGGTACCAGCCGGAGCTACGTGAACGGTCTCGGCACCGACTTTGCGCCCATTCAGGACACCGACGCGCTCGAAGCCTGCACGGAGGACGACGCGCTCGTCTTCGACCCCGAGCTCGTGGCGCAGCAGTCGGCGCTGCCGGTCTGTGCCGACGACTCCGAGGCGCTCTGTCTGGGTGCTGGCCAGAGGTTCCGCGTGAAGCTCGACTGGCGTACGGAGCAGGGAACCAGCGGTGTCGGCATGCCGACGGGTCTCACGACGGACACGGGCTACTTCTGGTTCTTCGACGCAGCGAACGTCGAGGTGGTGGTGAAGGTGCTCGACGGTTGCGCACTGAACGACCGGTTCTGGATCTTTGCGGGTGGTCTGACCAACGTGGAGACCACGATGACGGTGACCGACTCGGCGACGGGCCAGCAGAGGGTGTACCGAAACACCCTCGGGCAGCCGTTCCAGCCGATCCTCGACACCGATGGACTGAGCGGGTGCTCGGCCTCGCCGAAGCCGCGAGAGTCGGGGCGTCCCGACGGGATGGTGCCCGGCTTCCCCGTGGGTCGCTGAGGCTTCGTTGCGGTGACGCCTTCTACCGGAAGTCGTGGCTCGGCACGCGCGAGAGCTGCTCGAGGGGCCAGAACCTGTCGGCCTTGACCGACAGGGAGCCGTCAC
Source organism: Candidatus Multivoraceae bacterium (assembly GCA_965223385.1). Taxonomy (GTDB): domain Bacteria; phylum Acidobacteriota; class Thermoanaerobaculia; order Multivoradales; family Multivoraceae; genus JBCCLJ01. Next base: position 2,193,540 of record CBDCWR010000007.1, read on the forward strand.
GCTTCTGCAGGACCCCCTCCACGATCAGACCCGCGGACCCGACGATGACGGTGCGGTTCTCCTTGAGGACGTCCGGCATGACGACCGCCTGTGACATGCCGGTCTCGTCCTCGAGGGTGATGAAGAGGAGCCCCTTGGCGGTTCCCGGCCGCTGCCGCACGATGATGGACCCGGCCGTCTTGATGCGCCGGTCGGCCGGAACGTCGTCGAGCTCGGCAGCGGAGAGGATGCCGCGCCCTTTCAGCTGCTCCCGGTAGTACTCCATGGGGTGGCGCCCGGCCGTGAGATCGGTGATGGCGAAGTCGGTGAGCGTCTCTTCGAACAGGCTCATCTCGGGTAGTGGTGAAGGGGCGGTGTCGGCGAGCTCCACGAAGAGTGGCCCGCGGTGCTTGGCAGCCCGGGCCACCTGCCACAGGGCTTCGCGCCGCGTGAGACCGTGCGCGTCGCGAGGCGGTTGCTGCGCCGCGCGACGGCGCCCGCGTGCGGGAGGGGGTGCCAGAGATCCGAGGGCGCCGATCGCGGCGAGGCTCGTGGCCTCGTCCTCGTGCAGGCCGCAGCGCTCGATGAGGTCTTCCGTGCTGGTGAAAGGATGCCTGCGGCGCTCCTGCTCGATGATCTCTCCCGACTGGCTCCGCAGGCCTTTCACGTAGCGCAGGCCGATGCGGATGGCTCCGGCCGTCGGCTTCTCCCGGGTGGGGGTCCGCTCGTCGTCGTGGGGGAGGTCGAGCTCCGCGTAGGGCGCATCCGACCCCGGGCGCCACTCCCTGCGCTGGGCGGCCGGCCGGGACGGCGACGCCTTGGACCGCCTTTCGGCGAGACGCCTCCGGTCTTCGGCGGTGGGCTCTTCCCAGAGACAGCGCCAGTCGGAGTGGTTGACGTCGATCGGGAGCACCACGGTACCGGCGCGTTGTGCCTCCTTGACCAGCGTCGCCGGGTGGTAGAAGCCCATGGGCCAGGCGTTGAGGAGCGAGAGGAAAAACGCGGTGGGGTGGTGGCACTTGAGGTAGGCGCTGGCGTAGGCGATGAGCGCGAAGCTGGCGGCGTGCGACTCGGGAAAGCCGTAGAGCGCAAACGAGGTGATCGCCTGGATGATTTGCGCCTGGCCCTCGTCGCTGATGCCGCGTGCCTGCATGCCCTCCCGAAGGCGATCCTCGATCTTCTCCATGCGCTCCATCGAGCGCTTGAAGCCCATCGCGCGGCGGAGCTCCTCGGCTTCGCCACCCGTGAACCCTGCCGCATCCATGGCGAGCTTGAGGATCTGCTCCTGGAAGATCGGCACCCCGAGGGTGCGCTCGAGGGTGGGCTTGAGCGCGGGGTGCGGATAGGTCACCTCTTCGCGCCCGAGGCGTCGCTCGAAGAAGGGGTGGGTCATCTTGCCGACGATCGGGCCCGGCCGGATGATCGCCACCTGGATCACCAGGTCGTAGAACTTCTCCGGACGGTTGCGCGGCAGCGACGCCATCTGCGCGCGGCTTTCGATCTGGAACACCCCCACCGTGTCGGCGCGGCGCATCATGGCGTACGTCTCCGGGTCGTCCACCGGCAGGTGCGCGAGGTCGAGGTTCGTCTTCTCGTGGGTACGGATGAGAGGCACGGCCTCCTCCAGGGCGTTCAGCATGCCGAGGCCGAGCAGATCGACCTTGATGATGCCGAGATCGGCGCAGTCGTCCTTGTCCCACTGCACGATGACGCGGTCCTCCATGGCCGCGGGCTCGAGTGGCACCACCTCGTCGAGCCGGCCGGAGCACATGACCATGCCGCCCGAGTGCTGGCCGAGGTGGCGCGGGTGGTTCTGCATCGTGAGCCACGTCTCGAGGAACAGCTGCATGCGCGCGTCGGTGGCGTCGAAGCCGATCGCGGAGAGCTCGGTGTGCAGGTGGTCTTCGTCGCCCCGCTTGATGTCGTAGTGCCAGCTGCCGAGCCGTTTTGCGAGCTTGTCGACCTGCTGATTGGAGTAGCCCAGCACCTTGGCCACCTCACGCGCGGCCATGCGGTCGCGATAGGTGATGACGTTGGCGGTCATCGCGGCGCCGTGCTGGCCGTAGCGCTGGTAGACGTACTGGATGACCTTCTCGCGCTGGTCGCCCGAGGGCAGGTCGAGGTCGATGTCGGGCCACTCGCCACGCTCCTCGGACAGGAAGCGCTCGAACAGGAGCTCCATCTTCACGGGGTCGACGGCGGTGATGGAGAGCGCGTAGCAGACGGCGCTGTTGGCCGCAGAGCCCCGGCCCTGGGCGAGGATCTTCTGCTCCTGGCAGAAGCGCACGATGTCCCAGACGATGAGGAAGTAGCCGGCGAGATCGAGCTTGTCGATCATGCGCAGCTCCTTCTCGATCTGTGCCTGGGCCTTGGCCGTGAACGGGCGGAAGCGTGCGCGCGCCCCGTTCCACGTGAGCTGGCTCAGGTAGGAGATCGGGGTCTCCCCGGGCGGCAGCGGATAGTCGGGGAAACGGTAGCCGAGGTCCTCCAGCGTGAAGTCGAGCTCGTCCGAGAGGCGGAGCGTCTCGCGTGTGGCCTCCGGCAGGTCGGCGAAGAGCTCGTGCATCTCGACGGCTGGCTTGAGGAAACGCTGCCGCTCCACGCCCAGGAGCGCACCCGCCTCGTCGATCGTGGTGTGGTTGCGGATGCAGTTCATGACGTCCTGCAGGCGTTTGCCGTAGGGCTTGGCGTAGCGCACGCCGTTCGTGGCCACGAGGGGGAGCTGCAGCGACTCCGCGAGGCCCAGGAGGGCACGATTGCGGTGCTCCTCACCGCGGATGCCGTGGCGTTGCAGCTCGACGTGTACCCGGCCGGATCGCGGGCCACCGAAGAGGCTGCAGATGCGCTCGAGGCGACGGTGCGCGAGCGCCCGGCTGCCCCCTGCGAGCGCACGGGCGAGCGGACCTTCGTCGGCACCGACGAGGCAGTGCAGACCTTCGGCGTGCTCGGCGAGGAGCTGGGCATCGGTGCAGGCCTCCCCTTTGGGGTGCCGGAGTGCGCTGGCGGTCAGCAGCTTGCACAGGTTGCGGTAGCCGGTCTGGTTGCGCACGAGCAGGCTCAGGCGCACTTCGGGAGGTGTGGCCGGCTTGCGCTTGCCGGGAGGCGGCGGCAGCGGAACCCCGGTCGGCGGCAGGGGGCCAACGGCACGGACGACGTGGTCGGGGGTGTCGTCCAGCAGGTGTCGCTGCGGGCCCTTCTCCTCGACGGGAGGCGCCGGCACGGTGGAGAGCTCCCCATCCCACGCCGCGAGTGTCGAGGAATCGAGCACGACCTCGGCGCCGACGAGCGCCTTGATGCCGGCTTCCTTGGCGGCCTTGTAGAAGCGCGGCGCTCCGTAGACGCCGCCGCGGTCGAGCAGTGCGACGGCGGGAAGGCCGAGCTCGGCCGCGCGCTCGACGAGATCTTCCGGGTGCGCCGAGCCGCGCAGAAACGAGAACGACGAGCAGGCGCGCAGCTCGCAGTAGCGGGCGGGAGCGTGCCGCTTCGCCTTCTGGAACGCACGCTCGCGTAGCTTGAGCTTGCGCGCCCCGGGAGAGACGTAGTTGCCGCGGCGGATCTGCTCGTCCATCGAGCCGCGCCCCCACTCCGCGCCCCAGCCCATGTCCCGCACGTTGTCGGGGAGGTTGTCCATGCTGATGGGATCATCTGCGGGCCGCCGAGGCCCGACGTCTGCAGCCCGGCTCGGCCCGACGTCTGTGGGGCCAGGTCCATCGTCGGTCGAAAGGCCTGTGTCCTTCGGGGGGCGCGCGCTTTCACCGGGCCCGGGCGGCTTCCGGGAAGGCGGAGATTCGGGCGGTGATGGCGGCCCGGGGCCGCGACGGCGACGCATCGAGCGAGAATAGCGTAAACAGAGCGTAAATTCTCGGCTGGAATGCATCCCTGTGTCGTGACTTCTCTCTCCCTTGCGTGGAGCAAGGTAGAACCCACCCCCTTCAGGCTCTCTTGCCGCAGCGGCCAGGACGCGAAGGACGCCCTGCCGCTCGCCGTCACTCCGAGGAGACTGCAGTGCTACCTTTCGACCCCGTCGATCTTTCGAGCTCGCTTCCGTTCGGGCCGCTCAGCTACTACTCCCACATCGCCATCGGGGTCCTTGCCTGGCTGGCGGCACTGACGGCGCTGCTCTCGCGCAAGGGAGGGCCGATCCACGTCTGGGCGGGGCGCACCTTCATGGCGTCGACGGCGGTCGTCGTGCTCACGACCCTGGCTCTCCTCGCCGTGCGCATGTCGCCGCCGCTGCTCATCGCGCCGCTCCTGCTCGCGATCTTCTGGCGACAGAGCGCTCCCGGTGGCGGAGCCGCGAGTGCAGAGTGAGTCGGCCCGCCGATCGCAGCATGACGCAGATCACCGTGCGCGACGTTCCTCCCGAAGTCCGTGACGAACTGGCGGCCCGAGTCGCTCTCGAAGGCCGCTCGATGCAGGAGTACCTCCGCGCACCCGCGCGGGAACCCGACGCGCCGGCGCGAGTCCGATGGAAGGTGAGATCGATCCCGTACTTTCTCCAGCGCTCGCCCGGCTCGGCCCGCCGACGCTACTCGTGGGCTCTCCTGTTCACGGTCTGGCTCGCGGCCCTCTCGGAGACCGACGTTTCGAGGTGGGAGGATCCCGTCTTGTGGTCGATGCTGTGGTCGGCGCCGCTCCAGGCCCTGATGGCGCAGTGGTGGCTCCGCCTCGCGCGGGGCGTGACCTCGCCGCGTGAAGACGTCTTGGGTTGCGTGGCTCTCGTCGCGTCGGCGAATCTGGTGATCCTCCTCGTAGGGAGCGCCTGGAGTCCGACGTTTCGTGAAGACTTCGGGCCCTTCACGCTGGGGCCGGTTCTTCTGGAGGCCGCGTTCGCCTTTCGTCTGACCTTGGGGCTCTCGGCGACGGTGGTCGCGCTGACCGTGGTTTGGCGTCTCCGGCGGCGGAGCACCGCGCCCTGGGTGGCCTTCGCCTGGCCGCTCCTCTTGCCGGTTTGGGGTCTCGAGGCCACGTGGGCGCAGCTGCGGCTCTTCTTCGGCTGGGGTCAGCCGGCCTCCGTCGGCTACTTTGTGTGGCACCAGATGGCCGCGGGGCTGGTGTCTCTGGCCTGTGCTGCGTCCCTGCTGATGCTGCTCGGTCGAGGGAGGGTGCACTCCGACCCTGCCGGCAGACAGGAGTGGTCCCGACCTCGGATCGGCTCTTCTGCGACCGCCGCGAGCGTGCTCCTGGCCTGGCTCGGCCTCCTCTACGTGTCCGAGCGCGCATCGCACGACTATCTGGCCGATCTCATCCAGGAAGAGCGACAGGCCGCGGACAGCTGTGCGGAGCCGGACCTGCAGCGACCGGAGGTCTCGCCGTCGTGCAGGAAGCCCGAGTAGGGGAGCCCTGGGATACGGTGTCCCGATGACCGTCGTCGGCAGGCAGAGCGAATCTCCTCCTGACCGAGCCGGAGACGAAGCACGCCCCATCGCGCGCCACGCGGTGGGAGGCTACGTGGAGATCCTGCCGCGGCGCTCCAGTCGGCGATGGATCGAGTACCTCTGGGTCTGTACGACGCCGATTGCGTCCAACCGTCCGGCTCCCCATCGCGTCGTGGCCGACCCGGGCGTCAGTTTGGCTTTCACCTGCCGTCGTCGCAACGGGCGGGTGGAGGGTGCGTCTCTACGCCTGATGGGGCCCGTCGAGAGCCAGCGGAAGTTCGAAGGGGAGCCTGGCTTCGAGATGGTCTGCGTCCGGCCGAAGCTCGAGTGGGTCTCCCACTTGCTCAAGGCTCTTCCCCGTGACCATGTGGATGCCAAAGACGACTACTTCGAGGTGGACCCACGCATGGCGCGGCCGATCTTGGATCGTCTATGCAGGGCACGCTCCACCGGCGAGGCGCTCCGCACCCTGGAGGGGATGGTCGCCCGGCTGGCCGAACGGGCCTCGAGCTCACCCGATGTGCGGGTCCTTCGCGCCATGCATTTCCTCCGCGACTCTTCGGGAACGGTGGCGATCCGAGACCTTGCGCAACGTCTGGATTGTTCTCCGCGCACGCTCCGCCGGTGGGTCGGGGAGGCCTCCGGGATGACGCCGAAACGCTACGCCAGACTGCTGCGTTTTCAGTCGGTGCTGGCGGCTGCAGACCACCAGGCGAAGCCGGAGTGGGCGGCTCTGGCCTGCGACTTCGGCTATTTCGATCAGTCCCACCTCATTCGGGACTTTCAGGAGTTCGCCTGGTCCCCGCCTGCCGTGGTTCATCACGAGCGTCGGCGGGAGTCCGCTTTTTCCAATCCTCTCTAGTCCAGAACGCCGACACTCTCGCAAACGACGAGATTGTGAGGTGAGAGATGAGAACGTGGATCTGGTGCAGCGTGATGGCGTTCTGGGTGGTGGGCGCACCCGTCTTTTCGGTGGAGGTGCCATTCGAGCCGGCACGGTGGAGCGTCGATGCGGAGGATCATCGCTTCGAGGAGTACCTCGGCCAACGCGCGCTCCGGCTCGACCGGGGAATGGCGACGGTCGACGGAGCGGTCTTCCGCGACGGGGTCATCGAGTTCGATCTCGCGCTGAGTGACCAACGTGGCTTCTCCGGCGTGCTCTGGCGAGTCGTCGACGCGGAGAACCACGAGGAATTCTACCTTCGGCATCACTTGAGCGGTCAGCCGGACGCCAGCCAGTACACCCCTGTGTTCAACGGCCTTCGCGGGTGGCAGCTCTACACGGGGCCGCACTTCGCAGGGCCCGTGGAGTTTCCTGCCAACACGTGGATCCACGTGAAGCTGGTCATTCGTCAGAACCAGGCAGACGTCTACGTCGACAGCGACGAGCCGGTGCTTCACATCCCTGAGCTCCTGCGTGCGACGGAAGCGGGGACCCTCGGCTTCAAGAGCTCCCTCTCGCCCGCTTGGTTCGCGAACCTGTCCTATCGCTCTTTGCAAGGGACCGAGATCGTCGGACGACCCGCAGAAGTCGAACCTCCTCCGGAGGGGATGGTGAAGAAGTGGTGGGTGTCCGAGCCCTTTCCGAAGGGCGTGGTCGAAGGGGTCTTCTCTGTCGAGAGTGATGCCTCGGGGCACGCCTGGAAGGAGCTCGAAGCCGAGGCGAGCGGACTGGCCAACATCGCGCGCGTCGCGCGAAAGACGGACAGCAACGACACGGTGTTCGTGCGGCTTCGCCTCCACGCTGCGGAAGATCAGAGAAGAGAGCTTCGATTCGGCTTCAGCGACGAGGTGCGCGTCTTCCTGAACGGAGAGCTCCTGTTCTTCGGGTCGGACGGCTTTCAGTCGCGCGACCACAAGTTCCTCGGGAGTGTGGGCCTGTTCGATGCGGTGGTGCTTCCGCTGAAGGCGGGAGACAACGAGCTCTGGTTTGCCGTCTCCGAGGTGTTCGGAGGGTGGGGCGTCATGGCCCAGCTCGCCGAACGACCCGGCCTGCGGATCTTGCCGCCCTGATCTTCCCGAGGACGCCTGGCGAGGCCTCTACCGATACCGCTCGAACCACGCCAGGATGTGCTGCACCTTCGAGATGAGGTGGCTCGGCCGGGTTGCGATGCCGTGGTTGGCCTCCGGGATGCGCACGAGCACGGAGTCGACGCCCTGGAGCTTGAGCGCGGCGTAGTACTGCTCGCTCTCGGACATCGGGGTGCGGTAGTCGACCTCGCCCGTGATCAGCATGGTGGGCGTGGTGACGTTGCCCACATAGGAGATGGGCGAGCGCTTCATGTAGTGCTCGAGGTTGTCCCAGGGGAGGCCCGGGAACCACGTCAGGTGTGCCGTGGGGATGTCGGCGGTGAGGACCCAGCTGTACCAGTTGATCACCGGCTTCTGCACGGCGGCCGCCTTGAACCGATTGGTGTGTCCGACGATCCAGCTGGTGAGCACGCCGCCGCCGCTGCCGCCCGTGACGAACAGCTGGTCCGTGTCGATGGAGCCCTGCGCGATCACCGCGTCCACCCCCGACATGAGGTCGTCGTAGTCGTGGCTCGGGTAGTTGTGGTGGATCTCGTTGGCGAACGCTTCGCCGTAGCTCGTGCTGCCGCGCGGGTTCGTATAGAGCACGACGTAGCCGGCCGACGCGTACAGCTGGATCTCGGCGGCGAAGCGGTCGCCGTAGTCGGAGAACGGGCCGCCGTGGATCTCGAGTAGGAGCGGATAGGTCTTGGCGGGGTCGAAGTCCGGCGGCCGGGCGATCCAGCCCTGCACGTCGAGCCCGTCGTGCGACGACTTCCACCAGATCTCCTCGACCTCCCCCAGCTGCTTGTGGCCAAAGAGGTCGTCGTTGAGTCGCGTCAGTCGGCGGGGTGCACTGCCGCGCTCGACGACCGCAAGGTCGGCGGGATGGTCGGGGCGCGTCAGGGTGAAGGCCGCGCGACCGTTCTTCGCCACGGAGTAGGCGCCGCCACCGTATGGGCGGCCGAGTGACAACCCGCCGAAGTCGGAGGCGAGGATCTCGACCTCTCCGTCCAGGTTGACGCTGGCGAGCTTGGAGTTGCCTTTGTCGGAGTAGGTGAAGAAGAGCGAGCGCCCGTCGGCGGCCCAGCGCAGGGAGCCGGCCGAGCGGTCGAGCTCGGCGGCGAGGGCGCGGACGCCACTGCCATCCCGGTTCATCAGGTGGATGACACTGTTCTGGTGCCCGAGGTACTTCTGATCGAAACCGAGGTAGGCGATGGTCGTGCCGTCGGGAGAGACCGCCGGGCTCTGGTCGGGGCCGTGGCGCTTCGTGAGCTGCTCCAGGTCGCCGCTCTCGAGCTCGAGGGCGTAGATCTCCGAGTTGCTGGGGTCCTTTTCCCAGTCGTCGTGACGATTCGCAGAGATGTAGAGCGTCTTGCCGTCGGGGCTCCATGCTGGGGCACCGTTGTGGTTGAAGTGGCCTGACGTGAGCTGGCGCGGGGTGCCACCTTCGGCCGGCAGCACGAAGAGGTGCCTGAAGCCCGGGCGCGAGAAGCCGCCGCCGTCCGACTTGTAGAACAGCTCGTCGTAGACGCGCGCCGGCGGTGCCCAGTCGGCGCCTTCGGGCTGGGCGGGGAGCTCGGCAAACGGTGGCGGCTGCTCGGGGACGAACATCGTGAACGCGATGTGTTGGCCGTTCGGCGACCAGCGGATGCCTCCGGGGCCGCTCTCGAGGCGGCTCAACTGGGCCGTCTCCCCCGTGTCGGTGTAGCGCACGAAGATCTGGCTCCGGCCGTCGGCGTCGGAGGAGACGTAGAGCAGTCGGTCGCCGCTGGGCGACCAGAGGGGAGAGCGGTAGCTGGCGGATCCCGTGACGAGGGGCCGGTGCCTCGAGCCGTCCCAGTCGATGGTCCAGAGCTCCGACTTCGGCCGGTCGCTCATGATGTCGAGCCGCGTGCGGGCGTAGACGACGCGGCTGCCGTCGGGCGAGATCTGTGGACTCGCGACGTACTCGAGCTCAAAGACGTCGCGGGGGGAGAAGGTCGGTCTTGCCTGCCCTGGGTCGGACGTTTCGGCCCCGGCGACAGGCGCCACGAGGGCGAGTGCGGCCGCGACGATGGCAAACAGATAGTGGGCGGTCTGCGTTCCGGTCTGCATCAGCTTGGGCCTCTCTGGTTGGAGATCGACTGTATTCGAAGCCGCTCGTGCTGAGAACTGGAGCAGGCCACTTGCACCCGTCGGAAGAACGGCAAGCCCCCCGCTGCGGTTCTACAGCGGGGGGCGGTCGGAAGGAGGTGGTGCCGCGCGTCCGGAGGCGACGGCCTCGAGACTTCAGCGTGCGCTAGCCGCCGATCGAGGTGACCGGCTCCTTGAAGGTCACGCGGCCGGTGGCCACGTCGTGCATGGCGCCCACGACGATGAGCTCTCCTTTTTCGACCAGGCCGCGCATCACCGGGCTGCGGTCGAGGATGTTCTGCACGGTGGCGTCGACGTTCTGATGTGCGACGGCGTGGACGAAGTCGGCGTTCTTCGAGCTCCGCTCTCCCGCCACATCGGTCACGGCGTAGACCGCCGGCGCGAGGTTCGCGAGCGTGCTCGTCAGGTTGCCGAGCTCGACGTTGTCGCAGGCGCCTTTGATCGCGCCACACTTGGTGTGTCCGAGGACCACGACGACCTTGGAGCCAGCCACGGCGGTGGCGAACTCGAGGCTGCCCAGGATGTCGGTGTTGACGAAGTTGCCCGCGACGCGAGCGGAGAACACGTCTCCGACGCCCTTGTCGAAGACGATCTCATGGGGGACGCGGCTGTCGATGCAGCCGAGGATGGCGGCCATGGGGAACTGACCGTCGGCCGTCCTTCGAACCTGCTGCATGAAGTCGCGCTCGACCGCCTTGTCCGCCAGGAAGCGCTCGTTGCCGTCCTTGAGGAGCTGCAGCACGTCCATCGGGCTCAGAGCCGCCTGGGTCTCCGCCGTGAGCGGCGCCGTCAGGTCGCGCTCACTGGCCGATGCGGGAGTGAAGGCCAAGGCCAGAGCGAGGCAGAGGGGGAGTGCGAGGCGGACGGAGATCGTCGACGGAGTCGTCATCTTGAGGCTCCTGAGGTCGTCTGTTGGTGTTGGGGGGAGCGCGCCGGCTCGGAGAGGGTGAGCCGGGGGTGGTGCCGAGGCGCAACGCCGAATGGAGTCGTCAGAAGATTCGCTCTTCCGGGGCTCGCGGATGTCGCGATCGAACGGGCGCTCGGGGACGCCCCGGACCGGTCTGCGCTTGCTCGCGCATCCCGACGGCCGCGACGCTTTGGCGTCCGCTGAGCGACGCCACTAGCATGCAGTAAAACGGAATCGGGGGCCGAGTGGAGCCGGAGGGCCAGATGCACAGACAGAACAGAACGAGGCCCTCCGACAGCCTGGCGACCTACGCCGCGGCGCTCGTGATGGCGGCAGCGGTTGCATGCAGCCCGAATCCAGCCGAGAGGGAGGGAGACACCGGCTCGCCGCGCGCACGCCTGCGCATGGACGAGATTCAGGTGCTCGGGAGCCACAACAGCTACAAAAAGTCCATCGCGCCGGCCCTGCTCGCTGCGTACTCCGCAGAGCGCCCGGACAGCGCACGGTCGCTCGACTACTGGCACCCGTCCCTCACCGCGCAGCTCGACCTCGGCCTGCGCAAGCTCGAGCTCGATGTGTTCCACGACCCCGAGGGCGGTCTCTTCCAGGCGCCGGCCGGGTTCCGGCTCGCGGAAGAGGAGGGAATGGCGAAGGAGTCACTCTTCGACCTCTCGCGCTCCCTGACCGGCCCCGGGTTCAAGGTGCTGCACGTGCAGGACCTCGACTTCCGCTCGAACTGCCCGACCCTCGTGGCGTGCCTCCTCGAGCTGCGCGCGTGGTCGGAGCGGCGGCCCGGGCACCTTCCCGTCGTGATCACGATGAACACGAAAGACCAGGTGATCGAGCGGGATGGCTGGGTGCGACCGTTGCCCTTCGACCGCGAGGCGCTGCGCGCGCTCGACGAGGAGATCGTCCGAACGCTCGGTCGAGGCAAGCTGCTCACTCCCGACGACGTGCGAGGCGACGCAGCCACGCTCGAGGAGGCCGTCACGGAGCGAGGTTGGCCGACACTCGGCGAGGCGGCAGGTCGATTCCTGTTCGTGCTCGATCAGGGTGGCGCGATCCGCGAGGCTTACCTCGAGGGCAACGAGACACTCGAAGGAAGGGTGTTCTTCGTAGACGTCGAGCCGGGTCATCCTGCGGCCGCCGTGCGAATCCTCAACGACCCGTTGCGCCAGGCCGACGAGATCGCGTCGAGCGTGGAGGCGGGATACCTCGTGCGCACCCGGGCCGACGCCAACACCGTGGAGGCCCGCGCGGGCGATGTGACCAGGCGCGAGGCCGCGCTCGCGAGCGGAGCGCACCTCGTGAGCACCGACTACTACCTGGCGGAGCAGATGGTGGGTAGCAACTATCTCGTCGCTCTGCCGGCGGATCCTACGCCCGGGGCCGAGGAGCCTGTGGTGGCGCGCTGCCTGCCGCAGATCGAAGAGCGGACCTGCACTCTGCATGGCGTCGCGGCGCGCGAGGCGCCCTTGCGTCTCATCGCGCATCGGGGCGGGGTGGTGGGCGAGAGCACCCCCGAGAACAGTCGCGCGGCGCTCGAGGCTGCCGTCGCGCAGGGGTACTGGATGATCGAGGCGGACCTGCGCGTGACGCGGGACGGCCATGTGGTCGTGCATCACGATGCGTCGCTCGAGCGGATCTACGGCGACCCCAGGTCCGTTGCCCACTTGACGAGGGCCCAGATGGAAGAGCTGCGCATGACGCTCTCGGGTGAGCCCCCGCTGTTTTTCGAGGAGCTGCTCGACCTCCTCCGGGGACGGGCGCGCGTGATGCTCGACTTCAAGCCCGACGACCCGCCTGCCGACACCCTCGAGGCCATGGCGCAGCAGCTCGACGAAGCGGGGCTTCTCGCCGAGGCCTACGTGATCGGGTCGAGAGCGTCCCGAGACTTCTTCGTGGGCCGCGCTCTCGTCGGTGCCTCGCGCGCGCGGCTGGAGGAGCGCGCCGCGGCGGGGGAGAGCGTCGAGAGCTTCTTCCTCTTCGCCCACGGGCGCGATCTGACGGGCCTGACCCTCCTGCGGGCGCGAGAGCTCGGAGTAGAGGTGGTGCCCTCGGTCAACCTCTTCCACTATGCCGATCTTGCCGAGATCGCGCCGGAGGCGCCAAGGCAAGCGGCCGCGGCCGATCTCGACCGTCTCCGCCGCATGGGTGTGACCCGCTTTCAGATCGACAGCGTCTATGGGAGCGAGCTGGCCGCCGCGCCCTGAAGCCTGTGGGTCGGAGCCCGGCTCTTTGCTGCTCTCCTTGATACCGTTCGCCGGTCATGACGTCCCGACCGCAGGCGGCCCTCGCCAAAGCCGAGCTGATCGGTGTGCGCAACGCCCGCCGCCACATCTTCCTCTGCGCCGACCCCACCAAGCCCAAGTGCTGCGACCCGGAGCGGGGGCGTGAAGCTTGGGCCTATCTCAAGAACCGCCTGCGCGAGCTCGGGCTCTTCGACAGTGGCGAGGTGCTGCGAACGCGCGCGGACTGCCTGCGCATCTGCTCGGGCGGCCCGGTGGCGGTCGTGTACCCGGAGGGCGTTTGGTACCACAGCTGCGACCCGCCGGTGCTCGAGCGCATCCTGCAGGAGCACGTCCTGGGTGGGGCTCCGGTCGAGGAGTATCGCCTGCTGGAGCGTCCGCTCCCGGGCGGTGCGCTCGAGCCGGGCGAGCCCGACGTCAAGCTTCCGCGCGGCCAGCGGCCGACGACGGGCGAGGTCTAGCTGGAGTCCTGCGACAGGAGGCGGCGAAGGGTGGCCGTGGTGCGCTCGATCTGCCTCGCCTCGCTGGCGCTCGCCCGAGCCACAACGCGCCGGAGGTGCGCCACGCGCGCTCGACGTGCCTGCTCGAGGAGCCGCCGCCCTTTGCTCGTGGCGCAGATGTTCCGAGCCCGGGCGTCGCGCGGGTCGACGTCGACCCGGACGAGGCCGTCGCGCTCCATCCCCTGGACCATGCGCGTCATGGTGGGAGGCTTCACCTGCTCGACCTGGGCGAGCCGCGTCAGCCGCTGCGGACCGCCGAAGACGAGGACGGAGAGCGCCGAGAGCCGCGCGGCGCTCAGACCGAAGCTGGCGTCGTCCTGACGTGCTCGACGCAGCAGGTGGATGGCGACGGAGTGCAGCTCCGTGGCGAGGCTTTCGAGATCGCCCGACTGCGGCTTGCCTTGACGGGTGCTCACGGGAGGGTATTATTTAGCGTAGCTAAGTAAGTGTCGAGAATGGATGCTCGAGGCGAGCCGAAGGCAGATGAGCTGTCGGCCGTCGAGGGAAGTGAGGCCCTGCCATGTCACAAGAGTCGTTGATGCAGATGCTGCAGGAGGGTGACGTCGAGGGTGCGAAGGCGCTGATCGACGCGAGCCCCGACATTGCGCGCGCGACGAACGAGCAGGGTGTGTCCATGGTCATGCTGGCGAGGTACATGCAGCAGCCCGAGATCGCGGCTCTGCTGGGCGCCGCGAAGGGGGAGCTCGACGTGTACGAGGCGATTGCGTTGGGTGACACGCGCCGCCTGGGTGAGCTCCTCGACGCCGAGGAGGCGCTGCTGGAGGCAGAGTCGCCCGACGGCTTCCGCCCGCTGCACTACGCCGCGTTCTTCGGGCAGGAGGCCGCCACCGCGGCGATCTTGTCGCGCCGACCGCTGGTGGCCGAGCCGGCCAACAACCCGACGCGTGTCCATCCGCTGCACTCGGCCGCGGCCGCCCGGAGCGTGCCGATCTGCCGCGCTCTTCTCGACGCTGGGGCGGAGGTCGACGCGCGCCAGCAGGCGGGCTTCACCGCGCTGATGGCGGCGGCGATGCACGGGCACGAGGAGCTCGCCCAACTGCTTCTCGAGCGCGGTGCGGACGCGACGCTCGCGAGCGACGACGGCAAGACGGCCGCCGACTTCGCCCGTGAGGGCGGCCACGAAGCTCTGCTCGACCGACTCTGAGCGGGTGCTCGGCGTCGTCGCGCGACTCGCCCCAGGTTTTGGTGACACCTCGACCTAAGCTGCTAAGGTGAGCCTCCCTGAGCAGCTTAGGTCAAGGAGGACCCCGATGCCTTCGGTCGATGCGAACCGTCTCTACGGAACCCTGAATCTCCTCATCCTGCGCACTCTCGAGCAGGAGCCCCGGCACGGGCTCGGTGTGCTCCGCGCCATCGAGGCGGCTGGCCCCGGCCTGCGTGTGGAGGAGGGTGCGCTTTATCCGGCGCTCCACCGCCTCGAGCGCGACGGCATGATCCGCGGCACCTGGGGTGTCTCCGAGAGCCAGCGCCGCGCGAAGTTCTACGAGCTGACCGGGCGTGGCCGGACTCGCTGTTCGCAGGAGCTCGACCGATGGCTCGAGCACACCGTGTCCGTCGCCCGCGTCCTCGACCTCGACCTGGCGGCAGCATGCGCGAGCTGAAAGGCACGGCGTTTCCGCCCCGCTCCCGGCGACACGCGGTCGACGAGGAGCTCGACTTCCACCTGCAGGAGCGCATCGACGAGCTGGTCGCGGAGGGCGCGAGCCCGGAGGACGCGCGTCGCGAGGTCCATCAACGCTTCGGCGACCTCTCGCGGGTGCGTCGCGAGTGTCTCGAGCTCGACCGCCAGCGCGACCGGCGCATCGAGTGGCGGGGCGCCGTGGCGGGGGTGCGCGACGATGCGCGCCTGGCTCTGCGCTCTCTCGTGCGCAGCCCGCGCTACGCCCTGCTCGTGCTCGCCGTGCTCACGCTGGGGCTTGGCGCGACGACCGCCGTCTGGTCGGTGGTCGACCGGGTCCTCTTTCAGCCCCTGCCGTTTGGTCAGCCGGACCAGTTGGTGCACCTGTGGCAGTTCGACCGGGTCACAGGCACCGTGCGCGAGCCGGCCTCGTTCCCCGACTATCTCGACTTCCGGGAGCGCAGCACGCAGCTCCAGGACGCCGCCGCCTACGCGCTCACGGGGGCCAACCTCGTGCTACGTGGCGAGGGCAAGGCACAGCCCGAGGCCGAGCGGGTCAGCGTCGCGCTCGTGAGCCACCACATGCTCGACGTGCTGGGGCGCGCGCCGGTGCTGGGCCGCACATTTGCGCCGGAGGAGGACCAGCCGGGAGCGTCCGCCGTGGCCCTGGTCGAGGAGTCGTTCTGGCGCGCGCGCCTGCAGGCTGATCCGGACGTTGTCGGGCGCACACTCGAGCTGGGCGAGGAGCCGGTCGTCGTGGTGGGTGTCGTGCCGTCCGGGCTCGAGATCCCTTCGGCGGAGGTCGACTTCTGGCTGCCGCTCCGGCTATCACCGGAGACGTCGCCGCGGTGGACCCACGGCACCCGCGTCGTCGGGCGGCTCGCAGACGGAGCGAGCGTGGAGCTCGCGAGCGAGGAGATCAGTGCGATTGCAGCCGATCTCGAGGCCGCGTACCGCGAGAACGCCGATCGCGGGGCGTTCGTCGAGTCGCTGCAAACCACGCTGCGCGGCCAGACCCGCGGTGCCCTGTTGCTCCTGCTCGCCGCCGTCTTCGTGGTGCTCGTCATCGCCTGCGCGAACGTCGCCAACATCATGCTCGCGCGGGGTGCCGAGCGCTCGGGTGAGGTTGCCCTCTCCGCGGCCCTCGGCGCCAGCGGCTGGCGGGTCGCCCGGCGACTGACCCTGGAGTGCCTCCTCCTCACCGTCGCCGCGACGCTTCTCGGAGGGTGGCTGGCCTACCAGGCGGCGGAGCTCCTGCTGCGGCTGGCTCCGGACGGTGTGCAGCGCCAGGCGCTGGGAGGCGGGGTTCTCGACGTCCGGTTGCTGGCGTTTGCTGCGTCGATTGCGCTCCTCACCGCCCTTCTCTTCGGTCTGCTGACGTCGCTGCAGTCGCGGCGGATCGATCTCCAGAGCGCTCTCCGACGGTCGGCCGCCGCCGCTGTGCCCGGAGCGCAGAGTCTGGGGCGCCGGGCTCTCGTGGTGGCGCAGTTTGCGCTCGCGCTCCCGCTGCTGTGCAGTGCGGTGCTGCTGGTCGTGTCGCTGGATCGCCTGCATTCGGTCGATCGTGGCTTCCGCTCCGAAGGGGTGCTTCGCGCCGACTACCAGCTGCCGACCAGCCGCTACCCGCAACAGATGTCCAACTATCCCCGCTGGACCGAGGTGCACGAGTTCAACCGCGCCGTGCTGGAGTCGGCCCGTGCGCTACCGGGAGTGAGCAGCGCGGGCCTGACGATCAGCCATCCGCTGGACCCCGGCTTCACCAACAGCTTCATCATCGTGGGGCGCGAAGAGGAGACGGCGGACCTCGGTGAGCTGAAGACGCGGATGGTCTCCCCGGGCTACTTCGAGACCAACGGTCTGGAGCTGCGCGAAGGTCGGCTCCTCGGCCCGCAGGACAGCCTCGAGGCGCCGCCGGTGCTGCTGCTCAACGAGCGCGCGGTCGAGCGCTACTTCCCTGACGGCGCGGTTCTCGGGCAGAGGATCGCCTTCTGGGGAGTGGAGCGTGAGGTGGTCGGCATCGTCGCGAACGAGCGCATCCACGGCATGGCCGAAGAGGCGCCCGAGGCGATGTACCTCTCCGTGCTCCAGTCGCCGCAGCGGGGCCGCATCACCCTGATGGTGCACACCGACGGCGATCCCGAGCAGCTGCTCGGGCCGCTGCGCGCCGCGGTGCGCGACATCGATCCGGAGGTGGCGCTCTTCGGCGCGGCGACCATGGCGAGCACGGTGCGCGAGTCGCTCGCGCGGGAGCGCTTCGTGGCCCTGGTGCTCGTGCTGTTTGCCCTCGCGGCGACGCTGCTCGCTGGTCTCGGGGTGCACGGTGTGCTCTCGTTTCTGGTGGCCGCCCGCCGGCGCGAGATGGGGCTGCGACGGGCGCTCGGGGCGACCCGCCGCGACGTGCTGCGGCAGGTCGTGGGCGAAGGTGCCTGGCTGGCGGTCGTGGGCGTAGCACTCGGCGTCGGCCTGAGCCTCGGCATGTCGCGCCTCCTGCGGTCGCTGCTCTACGCCACGTCGGCCACGGACCCGGTCACGTACGCGGGAATGGCGGTGCTCCTGCTGGGGCTCGCCGTTCTCGCCTGCTGGCTGCCCGCCCGCAAGGCGGCTGCCACCCCCGCCCACGACATTCTGAGGAGCTGAGCGGCGACGTGCTCGGCGTGGTGGCTACCACGCCTGCGCTCGTCCTGGCATTTCGCAGACCGCTCCAAGCGCCCTTCGGGCGCGTCGCTTCGGCTGCGCCGCGCTCGCCCGTGCGTGGCTACGCACGCCCTGCGAGCTCGTCTGGCAGTTTCGCAGACCGCTCCAAGCGCCCTTCGGGCGCGTCGCCTTCATGAGCTGCGCCGCGCTCGGCGTGCATGGCACTGCCACGCCTGCGCTCGTCCTGGCATTCGCAGACCGCTCGGAAGCGCCCTTCAGCGCAAGCCGTCGCTTCGGCTGCCCGCATGAACTCGCCCGTGCGGAGGCGTCGCGTAGTCACCACGCCGAGCACGCGTGCCCTGCGGGCACGTTGGCAGTTTGGCGGACCAAACGTGCTGTGTGTCGCTTAGATGAGAGGCACGCACGCCGAGTACGCCGGCAAGCGCGGCCGAAGGCCGCTGCGCGCAAGCGCCCTTGGGGGCTGGAGCATCGAACAGGAGGAGGAGAGACGTGGTATGCACCACGTCTCTCCTCCTCAATCGTAGACGCCGTCGGCGTACCAGCGGCCGATCTGGCGGTCGTGGTACAGCCGGTAGAGGCCCCCGTCGGCGAGCTCGATGTCCCAGTAGTCGCGCTCGACCCGGTCCTCGGACCACCACTGCTCCTCGAGCTCCCAGGGGCCGGAGGCGATGCGGACACGGCCCTGGATGCGGAGCTGCTTCTCCTCCGTCGGGATCTCGCGGACTTCCAGAGGGCGGCCCCTCTGGGTCAGGGCACGGCGAAAGAGACCGGGCTGACGGTCGAGGCCCAGAGTCTCGGCCGTGGCCGCGGGAGACGCGGTGAGGCCGTCGCGGTCGGGCGGCTCCTCACGGGACGATCCGGAGGCCGCGTCGGTGTCGCGAGGCGTTTGTTCCTCTGGCGCGGCCGGCTCGGGCTCCTGATCGGTCAGCACCTCCACCTCGATCGCCGGGCGCAGCACGCGGACCGCGAGGAGGCCGCGGCCGGGCTCGATGCGCTCGCGCACCTTCGGGGGAGGGGGTGGGGTGTACTCCACGAGGTGGAACCGCTCCGGGAGGTGCCCGTCTTTCGTGCGCGGTGACCCGACCCGGCCCGGGCCGAGCAGTGCGAAGAGGCGCGCGATCGTGGTGGCGAGGCGGTCGGGTGAGAGTGAAGCCGGCCCCAGCAGGGAGAGCTGTGCGAGCTTTGGTGTGTCGGGATGAGCCGTGAAGGCGAAACCCACCACAGGAGCACCCGTGGGGTTGGCTTCGAGATCGAGACGGAGGAGCGTGAGCAGGGTCTTCACCTCGCGCGTGGGCGACGGCAGATCGATGCTCCGCTCCCAGAAGCCGTCGGGCTCGAGCTGGAGCGAGAGCTCGAGACGGCGGCAGCCGAGCCCCCGCCGATCGAGGCGCTCCACGAGGCGCTCGAGGGCGGTCCGGGCGATGAACAGGAACGCCTCGACGTTGGTGATCGGCCACTCGAGGGTCATACCCTCGCGGAACACCTGCGGAGGCTCGCGCGCGATCAGCGGCTTGGGATCGAACCCGCGGGCCATCGCGTGCAGCTGCCGGCCGAGCTCTCCGAGGCGGCTCGCGACCTCGGAGCTCGGCAGCTTCGCGAATTCGCCGATGGAGCCGATCCCCCAGCGGTGCAGGGTCTCGGCGATCTCCGTCTCGGGGCTGAGGCGGTGGAGGGGGAGTGGTGCGAGAAAAAGCGCCTCTTCGCCGGGGGGGACGATCGTGGCGGCAAGGTCGGCCTTCGGCGGCAGGTGTGCTGCCACCCGCGCCGACATCTTGCTCGACGCGATGCCCAGACGTGCGGGCAGACCGGCACCCGCCAGTGTGCGGAGGAGGTGCTCGCCGAACCGCTCTTCGGTCTCCTGGCTCCAGCGCGCGGCCGCCGCCTCCTTGGCGGACAGCGACCGCGCGAAGTGCCTCTCGATGCCGCGGAGCTCGAGAAACGCGCACCCCTCGCGGGCGTCTTCGACGCGCGGCGTGTAGCGATCGGCCACCTCGAGGAGCACCGCCTGTGCCGTGTGCTCCGATTCCGCGTCCCGCGCGCGGGCCACCAGCCTGGGCAGGCGTGCTCGGGCCTGCGGCAGCGTCATCCCTGGGCGCACACCGGCTTTGCGGGCGAGCCGGGAGGCGGCCACCAGCCGCGCCGTATGGCCGTTGCCCTCGAAGATGGCGATGCCTTCGCTGGCGAGCTCGGGCTCGCACCGCAGACGCGCTGCCAGGGGAAAAAGTGGGATCGCGACGCAGGCGATGCGGCTCTGGGGGCCCTGGAGGGTCTTTTTGGAGGGGCGCCTGGCTGTGTGCTGGGGGGGAAGCTCGTGCCGCGCCGCATCGCGGACCGGGAGCGGCTTGGGGGGGCGGCTCGCCGGCATCAGCCCCGCCTCCGCCGTGACGTGACCGAGCGCGGGGGCGCCGCATGCCGTGCCCTCACCAGGCGGGGGCCCTGCCACGACGAGGGGGTGCGGCGCTTCGCGGGAGCGACACTCTCGACGTCCAGGTCGGCGATCCCCTCGCTCGGCAGACTCAATCCGAAGCTGCCGGAAAGGAGAGCCTCCTCGACGTCTTGGCGCGTGCGCCCAGGGGGCCCCTCGTGAGCGAGGTGTCGTCTCAGCCGGCCGCGGCCCTTTTCGCGGTGCACGCTGCCGCGTACGCCGGCGAGCAGGTTGGGAGAAGGGGTGGGCCGGGGCTCGTCGGGTGTCGCCGATTCGGAGAGGTGTCGGGGTGCCCTCCACCATGCGGCACGGCCGCGCGCGGCCTCGACGACCGCGGTGGCGGCCGTGCCACTCGACCGGTAGGGGCTCGAAACGAACAGGGCACCCCGATGGCTCTGGGCCGCACGTGCGAGGCGCAGCCACGCCGCCTCCTTGCCTCGCCCTCCCGGCACGGGAGGTGCTCCGAGATCGAGCACGACGAGTGGGAAGCCGGTGGTCAGCAGGAGCTCGGCGGCGCCGAGGGCCTGCTTCATGTGCTCGGGGCGTAGCCACAGCAGCCGCTCGAGCACGACCCCGGTGCGCTCGGCGATCTGAGGATCGAGATGGTCGCCGAGGTCGACGAGTGCGGCCTGCTCGCCGGCGTGGGTTGCCATGGCGAGCAGCGCCAGAACGGTGGAGAAGCGGCCACACGTGCGCGCGCCGGGCGCCGCCATCACCTCGATCATCTCGCCGCGGGCGATTCCGCCCTGCAGCAGCACGTCGAGTGCCGCGACGCCGGTGGGGAAGAGGTCGATCCCTACCGACTGCGGGCCGCGTGCGAGGGGGCGCACCAGCTGCCGTGCGGCGAAGATCTGCCCCTCGAAGGGGTCCACGTCGTCCACATCAGCCTGCAGCTGCACGAAGCTCGCGTCCGGGTCGAACTCTCCTTCGAGCCCCGCCGGACCCTCCAACTCCGCCTCGAAGCCGTCGTTCTCGACCCGAGCGCCTGCCCAGGCTTCCTCGTTGAGGAGCATGGTGGCGGTGTCGGTGCGGGGCATGAGAGGGCGATTTTCGGCTGAAAGTGGGGCATCGAGCGTAGGCGTAAACAGAGCGTAATGTCAAGTGATCCAGCCGTGCTCAGTAGCACGGCCGGATCACTTTCATGTCGATGCTCCGGCCGCCTGGGCGGCCTCCGCGCAGCAGCCTTCGGCTGCGCTTGGCCGGAGAAGAAGCCTGCTGCAGAACGTATCTGCTCGTTCCCGCGCACGCTCACTCGCCACCAGGCCCTGCTAGCCGCTTCTTTCATGCGAGACTCGCAATGAGTCGCCCGTTGCACGGGTGAGCTCATGACGTTTGCATCTGGAGCAAGCCTTGGACATTGATGGACTCCTGCGACGGTTCCGCGAGGTGCTCAACGCATCTTGGCCGGCAGTTGCAACGGCTGCTGCCGAGGAGGCCCTCGCTCTCGACTGGTTGCAGGCGACGTGGGAGATCCTGGTCGAAGGAGCTTTGGACCGAGGCGTCTTTCTCGAGATCTACGGAGACGGGGCCGACTGCAACGGGGCGAGCAGCCGGGTGTGGGCACCAGGCGCGCGTGCAACACATCGTGTCGCTTGTGTTTCGGATCGCGCAGTCCAGAATCTCTGGTCACCTGGCGAGCTGACGCCCGAAGACTGGGATTTCGAGGAGTTCATGGCTTGGACGGAAACGCCGGGAGCGGAGCGGCAGCCTCCGTTTGACTGTGTTCTGCTCGCGCGCGGGAACGACCTGGCAGTGTGTCGTGTCTCGGAGGTTCGTTTCGAGCTTCGGCAATCTCGAGGCGACTAAGGCCAAGAGTCTCGTGGACGTCCTGTTCCTCAGTCGTTCAGTGCGTTCTGGAAAGGAGAGGATGCGATGCTGCTCGCGGTCTTACTCGGAACAGCTCTCCTCTCCGTCACGATCGTGATCCACGCGACGGGAACGGTTCTCTGGATCGCACATTTGCGACTTCTGGCGCGGACCCGCCTGCGTCGCCGTCCGGGATTTCGGACTCTGCTCCCCGTTCTCGTTCAGACGGCCCATGTGCTTCTGGTCATGCACCTTCTCGAAGTCAGCCTGTGGGCCTTCGCCTACCGGTGGCTGCCGAATGCCGAAGTGATGTCGGTCGAGCAAACCCTCTACTTCTCGTTGGTCACCTTCACGACCCTGGGCTACGGCGACATCACCCTCGACGCGCCGTGGCGGATCATGACGGGGATCGAGGCCCTGAACGGAGTCCTTCTCCTCGGCTGGAGCACCGCGCTGACGTTTGCGGTGATCCAGACGGCGCTCGCAGCAGCCTCCGAGAACGAATCCGACTGACGAACGTATGCGTGCTGATAGCACGCCTGCGTTCGTCCTGTTCGATTCTCCAGCCGCTTGCGCGGCTTCCGCGCAACGGCCTTCGGCCGTGCTTGGCGTTCGTCTGCGCGTCGCTTGACTTCGTCGTGCGAGCGGGGCGGCCCTTCGTGGTGCATTGTCACGGTGAGACCTTGGTCAGGACCCCGCGGAAGTGTGTTCGCGCCACAAAGCCGAGCACGGCCAAGCGCAGCCGAAGGCTGGGAGCGGAGCGACCAGACCGCAGCAGAAGCCGCGTCAGCGGCTGGAGTTTCGAATGAAAGAGCGGAGGCGTGGTATCACCACGCCGAGCACGGCCAAGCGCAGCCGGAGGCTGCTGCGCGGAAGCCGCGTCAGCGGCTGGAGTTTCGAATGAAAGAGCGGAGGCGTGGTATCACCACGCCGAGCACGGCCAAGCGCAGCCGAAGGCTGCTGCGCGGAAGCCGCGTCAGCGGCTGGAGTTTCGAATGAAAGAGCGGAGGCGTGGTATCACCACGCCGAGCATCTTGCGCGGAGGCGTGCCAAAAGCACGCCGAGCACGTAGTGTTCGGCGGCATGCTTCGCAACGCACTCAGGGCCTTTGCGCGCCACGCGGTCGAGCGGCCCTGGGTCGTGGTGGGGTTGTGTGTGCTGCCGCCGCTGCTGCTCGGGCTGACCCTTGCGCGAGTGCAGGTCGACCTCAGCTTCACCGGGATCATGAACCGGGAGGATCCGCAGGTCGATCTCTACTTCTCCGTCTCGGAGGAGTACCAGCTCGGCGGCACCCTGATCGTTCTGATCGAAGCACTCCCCGGGACGACCGAGGAGAAGCTCGACCTCGCGGCCGACCGTTTGACCGATGCACTCGAAGGGCACCCCGAGGTGCGCTCGGTGCTCCCACCCGTACCCGACGACTGGCTCGTCGATCGGGCACCCTGGCTCGTGGACCGGGAGACCTTCGATGCGTGGGTCCGCGCGGTCGAGGCTCCGGGCGATGCGGCGGCACGCGAGACGCTGCAGACGAATCTGGAGGCGCTGCGCTCCGAGTGGCAGAGTGCCAAGGTCGAAGGAGCGCGGCTGCTGCAGGTTGCACTCGTCAAGGACCCCCTCGACGAAGGCCTTGCCAGCCAGACCTTCTTCATTCTGCGCGATCTGCTGGAGGACGAGGCGGCGCGGGTGAGCGCCGAGCCGGGTGGAGGCATCTCGCTCTCCTACGGCGGCATGCCGGCCGTCGGCGCGGAAGACCAGACCCGCACCCTCGGCATCATCCGGCGGCTCACGCCGCTCAGCTTCCTGCTCGTGCTGGTGCTCTTCCGCTTCGTGGAGCGGCGCCTCGTGGGGCTCTTCATGGTGGCGCTGCCGCTGCTCTTCTCGGTGGTCGCGACGCTCGGAGTGATCGGCCTCGTCACCGGGCGCCTCACCGTGATGGAGACCTTCTTCGGCGTCACCGTGTTCGGGCTCGGGATCGACTTTGCGGTGCATCTGCTCGTGCGCCAGCGTGAGGAGCGCGCCCGGGGGCGGAGCCTCGAGGAGGCGCTCCAGGCCAACCTGGCCGGCACTGGGCGGGGCATCGTGGCCGGCGGCATCACCACCGCGGCCGCTTTTTTTGTCGTGTCGCTCGCACCCGATCCGATCGCGCTGCACCTCGGTCTTTCGGGTGGGACCGGGCTCGCCTTCTGCCTGCTTTTCATGGTCACCCTGCTGCCGGCGCTGTGGGCGCTTCTGGAGCGCTGGGGAGGCCGCGGTGCCGGCACCGCGCGGCCGCTGGCCAAGCCGCTGCAGGTGCCGTACCTCACCGAGGTCGCGCAGTGGTCGGTGCGTCGGTCCGGCGTCTGCATGGTGCTCTGCACGGCGGCCCTGGCCCTGGCCCTGGCCGGTCTGCCGCGCCTTCAGGTGGAGACCAACATCAACAAGGTCTTCAACCGCGAGGTGCCGTCGGTGGAGACCGTGCGTCGGGTGCGCGAGATGTTCAAGCTGAGCGGGGCGCCGTGGCTCGTGGGCACCACGTCGCTGACCGAGGCGCACCACATCGAGCGGGAGCTCGCGGCGTCGGAGCGCTTCCACCGGACGGTGAGTGCGGCGAGCTTCGTGCCGCAGGACGCCGCGGAGGTGGAGCGCAGGCACGGTGAGCTCGCCCGCATTCAACCGCTCGTGGCGCAGCGACTCCAGGGCATCGGCCTGCTCGCCGGTCTCGGCGGGAGTGCCGATCTCCTGCGGCTCGGTCTGGAGCCGCTGCAGCGGGCCCCGTCAGTGGGGCCGCCCACCCTCGATGCGCTCCCGGAGGGGCTGCGCCAGCGTTTCATCGCGCCCAACGGTGACTTCCTGGTGCTGGCGTACGCCCGGGGTGACACCTTCGATTCGCGTGGTGCGCGGCTCGACCGCGAGGCGGCACAGGCCATCGCGCCACGCGCCACCGGGATCTCGGCACTCCTCGAGGCGATCATGTTGGGGGACCGCCCCTGGATCTTCTGGGTGGGCGCCGGCATCGTGCTGGTGGTGGGGAGCATCCTCCTGCTCGACTTTCGCGACCCGCGGCTCGCGATTCTGGCGCTGGTGCCCGTGGTCTTCGGCCTCGGCGTGACCGTCGGGGTGCTCTGCTGGGCCGGCGTGGCGTTCAACATCATGACGATCACCGTGGCGCCGCTGATCATCGGCCTCGGAGTCGACGACGGCATCCACGTGGTGCACCGGATCATCGAAGACCGGCGGATCGGCATCGGCGACGCGACCGCGGCCGTCGGGCGAGCGATCGTCATGACCACCGCCACCACCTGCTCCAGCTTCGGCGTGCTGATGTTCAGCGACCATCCGGGCATCGAGAGCATGGCGCTCGTCATGCTCATCGGCCTGCCGGTGTGCCTCGTCGCCTCGGTGACGGCGCTGCCGGCGTTGGCAGCTCGCTGGATCGGCTCCGACTCGGCGTAGGCTCGACGCCCCGATCCCAGAGTGCGTCGTCGGGTGGCCGTCACGCGGCAGCTCGAGCAGGCGCCAGGTAGGTGAGAGTGCCCCGTTGAAACGGACGCGACGGAATCATCGGCCGTCGTCGGAAGTTCTCACGGGCACTAGCCTCAACGTCTGAGCGCGATCTGAATCGCGAGCCACGGTGCTGCCGAGGCTTCGCGAACAGAAGCCGGGAGTCTCGATGTCCAGTTCTGGAAGTGCGAGAACCGTGGTGAGCTGGCGGCGCCTGGTCGCCGCTGGGTTCCTCTTCGTCGTGGTCTTCTGGAGCGGCGGGGCGTCGGGGCAGGAGCGTCCGCGACGACAGGTCGACGTGGTGGTCACCGACGAGCTGGACGTTCGAGTGGTCAACCTGGAGGTTGTGGTCACAGACTCGTCGGGGAAACGTGTCAGAGGGCTCGTCGCCGACGATTTCGAGCTCCGCGTCGATGGCAGAGGCGTTCCCATCCGCTTCTTCACGGAGGTCGCTGGTGGCCGCGTTAGGGCGACGGATCCTCCTCCCGCTCCTTCGCGAGCCGAGGCACCTCTGGCGCCGGGCTCCACGCTTGGCGCGTGGTACCTCGTCTACATCGACAACGTCTTTTCGCTCGCTCCTCATCGCAACGCGGTTCTCCGGAGTCTCGCCCTGGAGGCGCGTGACCTTCGCCCGGCGGACCGCATGGCGATCGTCACCTTCGATGGAGCTCGTCTCGAGCTCGTTGCCGATTGGACCCACGACGTGCAGCTCCTCGCGGATGCTCTGGCGCAGGCGCAGGTCGCCGAGACGGGTGGCCTTCATCGCATCACCGAGCTTCAGGGCCTGGATTCGATGCGGGCTCAGATCCGGGATCTGGCTGCGAGCATCGAGGAGCGACTGCCCGGAGGAGCGCGGGCGCTCGAGGAGTTCCTGTTGAATCGCGTCGGCCCTGCCGAGACCACCTACGCGGAGCTGCTGGTGGCTCGGCTGAGAGCGTCGGCCCTGGCCGCCGCGTCCGCCATGAGGGGCATGTTGCCGAGCGAAGAGGGGCGGAAGATCCTCATGTTGCTCTCGGGAGGCTGGCCCTCGAGCCCAGAGGAGTTCGTGATCAGCGACGGGCTGCAGGGAATGGACCTCGCCGTCCAGGCGGCCCTCGCATCTGCGATGCGAGTGTGGGGGAACGGTCTCGAGCCGCTGGTGGATACGGCGAATCAGCTCAGCTACACGATCTACCCGGTCGACGTGCCGGGCGCATGGTCGCCTGGGGCCGCCGACAACGTCAGCTCGCCATTTGTCCCCAGTCGGCGGAGCGCAACGAGTGTCGTCGTCCCGCGAGCGCGTCGCGAGACGTTCCTCCACCACACCCTCGAAGACCTGGCAAGAGGCACAGCGGGGCGTGCGCTTCTCAACCAGCAGCGCCTCTCTGCGCTATCGCTCGTTCATGCAGACGTACAGGACTTCTACTGGATCGGCTTCGTCCGAGACGAGCTGCCCGACGATGCGCAGCACGAGGTCGAAGTCCAACTGGCCCGACCCGGTCTGAAGGCTCGCCATCGCCCCGAGCTCCGAGACATCAGCAAGTCCACGGAGGCCTCGGTCGCGATGGACGCTGCGATGCTGTTCCGGGACGAGATCGAGACGCGAGGACTCGTCGTTCGGCTCGGCACCCCCTCGAGGAGCGGTCGGAGACGGGTCACCGTGCCGTTCGAAGCGAGCGTACCTCTCGACCAGGTCGTGCTCCTGCCTTCGGAAGAAGGTCGTTTCGTCGGCAGTCTGAACGTCCGTGTCGCGGCCCAGGATGCGACGGGGCGCCGTCGAGACACCGAAGCAGAGACAGTCCCGGTCGTGCTGGATGGCCCCGCCGAAGATGGAGCCTCTTTTGTCTACCGGTCGACGCTGGAGCTGCGGCACCGCGACCACCGAATCGTCCTCAGCGTGCAGGACCCGCTGGGAGGTGCGGTCCTGGTCGGCGCGGCGACTCTTCGCCTCGATGAGCCGTAGAGGTGGTGCGGCACCCGCTCCGACCAGGTGTGGTTTCTCGAGACGTTGTTCAGAGAGGTTCGGGGTCGAGGGACGACTCCGCCGTTGCAGGATCAGCCGTCGTCGTTGGACCGCCATGGCCGACGCGGAGCTTCGAGGCGCGACGGAGTGACCCTAGGCCGTCTCGGCGGCGGCTGCTCCGTGGTCGTAGCCGCGGAAGCTGACGCGGTACAGCAGGGTGTAGAGCACCGGCACCACCAACAGGGTGAGCAGCGTCGAGACGACGAGGCCAAACATGATGGCGACCGCCATCGGCTCGAACATCGGACCGCCGCCCAGATAGAGCGGGATCATGCCGCCGAGAGTCGTGAGAGTGGTCAGCAGGATGGGGCGCATCCTGCGCTGACACGCCTCGACGATCGCGGCCTGCACCGTGCGCCCGAAGTCTTGCTGCTCGATCTCGATGCGGTCGAGCAGCACGATGGCGTTGTTGATGACGATGCCGGCCAGGGAGATGACGCCCAGCATCGTCATGAAGCCGAAGTACGAGCGCATCACGAACAGGCCGATCGCCACGCCGATGAAGGCGAGCGGAACGGTGGTCAGGATGATCGTCGGCTTGCGCAGCGAGTTGAACTGGTAGACGAGCAGGAAGACGATGAGGAGGCCTGCGATGGGGAGCTTGGCGCCGATTGATGCATTCGCCTTCTCGGAGTCTTCGTTCTCGCCGCCGAACGACCAGGAGGTGCCGGTGCCCCATGTCGGGGCGGTCTCTTCGAGCCAGGGGGTGAGTGCGCCGTTCACCTCGTTGGCCGTGACGCCGGGCTGCAGGTCGGAGAGCACAGTGATCGTGCGTAGTCGGTTGCGGCGGAGGATCTTCGACGGCTGCCACGCCATCTCGATGTCGGTGACCTGGTCGGCGGGCACCGAGGTGCCGGTCGACTGGGAGAACACGTTGACGCTGCCGAACCGCCCCTGGTCGATCACCTGACGGGAGCGGAGCATGACGGGAATCTGGTCTTCGCCTTCCCGGTAGGTCGTGGTCTCGAGACCGCTGAACATGGTCTGCAGCGACGTGGCCACGTCCTGGTGGGTGACGCCGGCGCGCTGCGCGCGCGCTTCGTCCACCTGCACGACGATCTTCTTCGACTGCGCGCCCCAGTCGTCGCGGACGTTGAGTGTGCCGGGGACCTGGCGCAGCTGGGCTTTCACCTCCTCGGCCGCGGCGCGCACCTGATCCGAGTCGCGCCCGCTGACGCGCACCTCGATCGGCGTGCCGCCGCCGGGCCCGGTACCGATGGGCTCGACCGTCGCCTCGAGGCCGGGGATCTCGGCGCAGAAGCGTCGGAGCTTCTCCATGAGCTCCCGTTGGCCGATCCAGTCGTTCGTGTTGGCCACCAGAACGGCCGACTCGGGAGACGCCTGGGGGCTCGAGAAGCCGAGCACGAACATCGGGGCGCTGTCGCCGATGAACGACGTCATGTCGGTCACGCCCGGCGCGTCGCTCCCCTCCTGGACCATGAGCTCCTCGGAGATGAAGCGCTCGGCCTGCCATACCACCTCCTCGGTCGTCGCCAGCGGCGTGCCGGTGGGCATGTTGAACGATGCCGTGAACGTGGCGCGGTCGTTGTCGGGGAAGAAGATGACCGGCACGAGGCCGAAGAGCTGCAGCGACGCGAAGAAGGCGATGCCGATGACCGCAAGCGCAACCAACGGCCTGCGCACCGCGTTCAAGAGAACGCGGCGGTAGTTGGCGTAGAAAGGCCCGTCGAAGACACCCTCGCCGGCGCTCTCCTTCACGCGCAGAAAGGCGACGCAGAGGAGCGGAATGAGCGTCAGCGCCAGCCCCCAGGAGGCCAGGAGGGTGATGGTGACCACCTTGAACAGCGACGCCGTGTACTCGCCGACCGCCGACTCGGCGAGGTAGATCGGCAGGAAGGCGGCGGCGGTGGTCAGCGACGAGACCAGCAGGGACATGCGCAGCTCGCGCGAGGAGGAGACCGCCGCCTCGAGCGCCGGCGTGCCCTCCTGCATCTGGACGAGGATGCTCTCGGACATGACGATGGCGTTGTCGACCAGGAGCCCGAGCGCGATGATGAGCGCGGCGAGCGACATCTGGTCGATGCCGACCCCGAAGAAGGGCATCGCCAACATGGCGAGCAGAATGGCCGTCGGGATGAGCGACGCCACCACCAGACCCGTGCGCAGGCCCAGGCTCAGCAGCATGACCGCCATGACGATGGTCACGGCCTGGATCAGGTTGCTGGCGAAGTCGCTGACCTTCTTGTCGACGATGGTCGCCTGGTCGAGCACCACGTCGAGATCGACGCCCACCGGCAGGTCGGCGCGCAGCCGCTCGACCGTCTCGTGCACCTGCGGGCCGAGCGTCAGGATGTTGCCGCCCTCGCGCAGGGAGACCGCCAGCACCAGCCCGCGCTCGCCGTCGATGTGGGTTCGGACCTCCGCGGGGTCCTGGTAGCTGCGGCGGATGTCGGCGATCTCGCGCAGCTGCACGAGGTCGCCGTTGGGCAGCGGGATGAGGGTGGTGGCGACGTCGTCCACCGATTCGAAGTTGCCGCTGGGCTCGATGACCAGCGTCTCGAACGCGTCGCGCACGGTGCCGCCCGGGTTGATGATGTTGCGGCTGCTCAGGATCTGCTGAAGCATGCCGGCGGAGAGTCCAATCTCGGCGAGCCGGGAGTTGTTGTACTCGACGAAGATCTGCTCTTCCTGCGCGCCGTAGATCTCCACCTTCGCCGCGTCGGGGAGGAGGAGGATCTCGTCGCGGACCTGATCGGCGATGTCCTTGCGCTCGGCGTCGGTGAAGTCGGGCGCGCTCAGCGCCACCACGGTGCCGAAGACGTCGCCGAACTCGTCGTCGATGGACGGTCCGCGGATGCCGTCCGGAAGCTCCGGTGTCGTCCGTTCCACCTTGCGGCGCAGGCGGTCCCAGATGGGCTGCAGGTCGGTGTAGCGCTCCTGCACGTTCACCGTGATGATCGAGATGCCGCTCTTGGACGTGCTCTCGAGCGACTCGAGCTCGGGCATCTCCTGGATGGCCTTCTCGAGCTTGTCGGTGACGAGCTGCTCCACGCGCTCGGGGCTCGCCCCGGGAAACTGGGTGATGACCACGGCGATGCGGATGAGGAAGCCGGGGTCTTCGGCCTTGGGCATGGAGAAGTACGACGACAACCCCCCGAAGGCGAGGGCCAGCACGAGCACCAGGGTGACGCGGTTCTTCTCGATGGCGTAGCGCGTGATGTCCACGGAGGTCCCCTGCGTCAGCTCTCGTCGCCGCTCATCATGCGCACCTTCATCCCGTCGGTGAGGCGTCGCACTCCGGCGGTGACGACCCGCTCTCCGACGTCGAGGCCCGCGGTGATGGTGATCTCCGTGGGGGAGGGACCGCCGACCGTCACGGCGCGGCGGCTCACCGTCGCGGAGTCTGCTGCGCCTTCGACCACGAAGACGAAGTTGCCTTCGGTGTCGGCACCCACCGCGACCCGCGGCACGACCACTCCCTGCTCGGGGTTGTCGAGGTCGAGAAACACCTCGGCGGCCATCCCAGAGCGCACGGCGGCGGGAGCGTCGTCGAGACGTACGACGGCGGGGTAGGTGGCCGAGCCCGGCGACAGCGCGACGCCGACCTCGGTGACGGTGCCGCGGAGGCGCTCGAGACCAACTGCCTCGACGACCACCGACACCGTGTCACCCACCTCGATCAGAGGAATGTTGACCTCCGACACGGCGAGAATGACCTCCGGGCGGGAGCCCGAGGCCAGCAGGACGACGGTCTGCCCGGCGCCGACGGTCTCGTTGATCTCGGCGTCGACGCTCACGATCGAGCCGGGGGACGGTGCACGCAGTGTGGCGTAGTCGCGCTGACGCTGGGCCTGCTCGACCGCTTTGCGGGCTGCACCAACCTGTGCCTCTGCCGATTCGGCCGCCGCGCGCGCGGCGTCGAGATCGCTCTTCGAAGCGTTGTTGTTCTCGTAGAGACCGCGCACGCGCTCGAAGTCGGCGCGGGCCTGGCGGAGGAGGGCCTCGACCTGCGCAAGCGAGGCCTGGGCCTGCTCCGCAGCGATCTCGAGGTCGGCGGGGTCGAGACGCGCGATGAGATCCCCGCGGCGCACGCTGCTGCCGACCTTCACAGGCAGCTCTTCGATGGAGCCGCCGACGCGGAAGCTCAGCTTCGACTCCGTGCTCGCCTGGGTGACGCCGGCGATCGCCGTCTCGACCGTCCCCGAGGCGGGCAAAGCGATGGCGCTGCGCACCGGTCGCGGCGCCGCCACGACCTCGGTGGGCGTCTCGTCGCCGCCGCACGCGAGGGCTGCAGCCAGTAGGGTCAGGGTGAGAGGGCCACACGGGTGGAGGCGGGACGTGTCGTTCATGGGCACCTCAGCGGCCCTCTCGGGGCCAGGGTTCGAGGTTGCGCTCGGCGAAAAAGGCCTCGAGCGCGTC
Source organism: Candidatus Multivoraceae bacterium (assembly GCA_965223385.1). Classification (GTDB taxonomy): domain Bacteria; phylum Acidobacteriota; class Thermoanaerobaculia; order Multivoradales; family Multivoraceae; genus JBCCLJ01. Next base: position 2,225,086 of record CBDCWR010000007.1, read on the forward strand.
GTAGAACTCGCTGCGAGCCGCTTCGGAGACGAAGAAGTCGAACTCGCTGAGAGTGCGCTGGAAGCGCATCAGGTCGGTGAAGAAGCCGTAGACCGCGTCCGCCGCTCCGGTCTCGGCCCGGAGGCTCGCGCTCTGCGCATCGAGGAGCTCGAGGATGGAGACGGCGCCACGGGCGTAGGCGTCCTGGATGAGCGCGAGGTTCCCCGCGGCGGCCTCTGCGGCCTGGCGCGCGAGGTCGACGTTGGTGAAGGAGGCGCGTGTCGCGAGCATCGTGGAGCGCACCGCCTCTTCGATGCGCTGGACGGTCGCCACCCGGAACGTGCGCAGCTGCTCGAGATCCGCCTCGGCGCGGTCGACCTCGGCGCGGCGGCCGCCGCTCGCGAACAGCGGCAGCGTCGCGTTGAGCGCCACCGACCACGAGCTGTCGTCGGCGGGTGAGTCGATCTCGCTGCCCGCGCCAGACTCGGAGAAGCGGTCGTCGAGGCTCGCCTGCGCCGCCACGTCCGGCAGCCAGAAGTCGCGCCGCAGCGATTTGATCCGACGCTCCTGGGCGCGGATCGAGGCGTCGAGCTCGGCGAGCTCCGGCGCGCGCTCGAGAGCTGTCGCGACCGCAAACTCGCGCAGCACGGCGAAGTGCTTCGGCGTCTCGATATAGCCCTCGAAGCGATCCTGGCCTGGGAGGAGGCTTTCGTCGTCGAGGGAGAGGTCCTGGAGGACCCACTGCTGTTCGGAGGGCAGGCTCAGGATGCGGTTGAGCGCCACGAACGCGGTCTGGACGTCCGCTTCGGCACTCACGAGGTTCTGCTGGTCGCTCGCGATCTGACTCTGCCAGCGCAGCAGCTCGCCGCTCGACGCCGCGCCGACCTCGCGGCGGACCTCGGCCAGATCCAGGTTGGCCCGGGTGACACGGAGGTTCTCGCGCTGCACCCGTTGCAGGTTCCGCGCGCGGAGGAGGTTGATGTAGGCGGTCGCCGCCTCGAGGGCCGTGTCGAGCTGCGTGGTCAAGAGGGCCGCCTGGCGGCCGATCTGCAGGTTCCGCTCCGCCTGCAGTGCCCCGAGCAGGTCGTCCGAGTAGAGGATCTGCTGCAGGGTCAACGAACCGTCCACGGTGCGCTCCGGCTGGCTGCCGAAGCTCGACCCCGCGGTGTCCGAGTCGACCTGTAGAGCCGTGATGCCGGCACTGACCTGGGGACCAAGGCGGCTCTTCACACTGCGCACGAGCGCTTGGCCACTCGTGACGTTGAGCCGCTCCGCCAGAAAGTCCATGTTCGACGCCACCGCGCGCTCGATCGCGGTGGCGAGCTCGAGACTCGGCGTCGCCGGGTCGTCCTCGTTGAGGAGCTCCGCCTCGAGGAGAAGATTCCAGCGCGGCGACGCGTCGATCGCCCGCAGGGTCGCCATGTTGAGGAGCAGGCGCTGCGGCTGCCGGAAGAGAACCGGGACCTGGCTGGGGTCCTCGCCCAGCAGCACCCGGTGGATGTTGAGCGCGGTACGCCGAGCGAGCCGTAGCTGGGACTCCTCGGCCGCCAGGGTGGCCAGTGCGCCGGCTTCGAGATGCTCCCGACCCAGGGCACTGAACGAGGCGATGCCGCGCGCGCTCAGGCCCTCGAACAGGGCGTCGAGCTCGCCCTTCTCGAGCAGGAGAGGCCAGACGTAGACCGCCTGGGTGTCCGCCGGGAGCTGGTCGAGAATGCTGTCGGCCGACCGGTCGGCAGCGACGTAGGTGATCTCCAGACCCTCCGCGATGTCCTGCGTTGCAAGCTCGGCAACGGTGCTCAGGAACTCGCGATTCACGACCAGCGCGAGGCGCTCGAAGGGCACGAGATCCTGGAACACCTCGAGATCCTCGCGGAGGCCGTCCGGGAGCGCCACGTACGTGAGGTTGCGCACGCCACTTCCGAGTCCTTCGAGGGGGAGTGCCTGCACCCGCGCGTCCACGGTGAGCGGCGCCAGAACGGGTTTGTCGTAGCCCCCCGTGCGCGACGTCGCCACCTGCGAGCCGGCGAGACCGAGCGTGAGCACCATGTCGATTTCGGGATCGGCGAGCAGCGCCTCGAAGCCGTCCACCAGGGCGCTCAGGCTCCAGTCGGCGTTGACGAGGTCGGAGGCGCGGAACTCGACGTCGAACTCGCCCTCCGTGAGGACCCTGAGCTCGGCGCGTGCCATGTCGAGCAGCCGATCGAGCAGCTCCCAGTCGCCGTCTTTCAGGACGCCGACACGGAAGGGCTCCTGCGAGACGGGCTGGCCAGCCGTCGGCGCGCTCGTCGGGAGGAGGGCGAGTGCGAGGACGAGCACAGACAGAGCGAGTCGTCGCCGGATGCCCTCCACCCCACAGCACATTTCGCGGCCGTATGACCTCTGTCGCATCGCCAGACCATACGCCAGAACGGTGGCTCGCGGAGAAAGTGAGCGCCGGCTGGACCCGCCGGATCCCGAGCGGAGGAGCTCCGACGCGTCAGTGCATGTCGCTGCCGATCAGCATCGACTCGACGTCGTCGCTGCGCTGCGCGATGGCGAGCACCGAGCTGCGGATCTCCTCGGGATCACACGTGGCGCGCGGGTAGTTGTTGCGCATCACGAAGTAGCGCCTGCCGTGGTGATCCTGAATTGCGAGGGCCCCGTGGTACACCTCGCCGTTGATCTCGAGAGCCCGCTGAAGGTACGCGTCGTCCACGGGGCCGCAGGGGCTCCACACGCGGAGGAGGCGCTCTCCCGTATATTCGCTGCGCGTCTCCTCGATGGTGACCACCTGGTGGCGGTCGCCTTCCAGGGACACGTCCACCTCGAAGCCGTTGTCGACGCGCCGCACGGTGAGGTCGAGCCCCTCCAGCGCCTCCTCGATGAGGTCTTCGAGCCGGCGCAGGCTGCCGAGGAGCGTGCGCAGATCTTCGTACAGCTCCTGCCCGTCCTCGTAGCGGTCGTCCGGCTTCTTCGCGAGGCACCGATCGATGATGCGCTGGGTTCGCTGTGGAGCGTCTCCGACCTCGGTGGAGACGTCCGGGATCTCGGCGTTGCGGTGCATGCGCAGCAGCTCCGGGAACGAATCCGACCGGTACGGATACTGCTCGGTCAGCAGGTAGTAGTAGGTGATGCCGGCCGCGTAGATGTCCGACCTCGGAGTCGCCGGCTTGCCCACGAAGAGCTCGGGAGCCATGAAGTAGGGAGTTCCTGCGAGCCCCGGAACGGGCTCCTCGGCGCTGCGGGCGACGACGCCTTTGGCGAGACCGAAGTCGGCGAGCTTCGCCTGTCCCTCCCGCGTCACCAGCACGTTCGAGGGCTTGAGGTCGCGGTGCACGATCTGGTGCCGATGCGCGGCCGCCAGGGCCGACGCGATCATCAGCATGATCTGCGTGGCGCGGTACGAAGTCTGGAAGTCTTTGGCCCAGGCGTGGTTGAGGGCGGAGCCGTCGACCCACTCCATCTCGATCATCCACAGCTCGCCCGAGCGAAGGATGTTGTGCACGGTGACGACGTTGGGATGGATCAGCGCGGCCGCGGACCTCGCCTCCTGGACGAAGAGCTCGGCGTACCTCGGCCGTTTGCGCACCAGCTCCGGATTGAGCACCTTGACGGCGCACGGCCTGCCGAGACCGGAGTGGTGGGCGCGATAGACCCGACCCATGCCGCCTTGGCCGGCGAGCGCCTGCAGCTCGTAAGGCCCGAACTCCTTCCCGACCAGATCGTCGTCCGACCACGCCGCATCGGGCGCGGTGGTCTCCGACAGACTCTGGGTCTCGAGCAGATCGACGGAGCCGACCTCTTCGAGGGCTCCACCGCAGTCCGGGCACGTGTCGAGGTTGGACGCCCTCCGCTCGTTGCAGAGGAAGCAGAGCATCACCCGGAGGGGGCCGTCGGGTCGGGTGATCTGCTTCGAAGGGTCCATGACCGCCTGGACTCGTCGGGCCGGCGCGAGGCGGCGCGGCACGCTCGGAGTGTCCTTGTCTGAGGACGTCAGACTATCGGATTCCGTCGGCGTGCCGAGGGTTGGAGACGCAGTCCGTCGCCGTCTTCGCTTCGTTGAAGCTCAGTCTCGGGAATCTCGGGTTGTCCAAAAACTCGCCGCCTCACGTGACCCCGAACGACGTTTCCGGTCCATGGACATGAACCCGGCCTCCAAACGAGACGAGCTTGATTCGACGACCCCATCGACCTCCAGCCGTGCGACGAGCGCCACGACGACGGCTCCCAGCTACGCGTCCGCGTGAGGGACGTTGCTCCTGGGCTGCGTTTCTTGCGGCAGTTTCGCGGCGGGACGAGTCGACCGAGGTAACCTGCGCCAGATTTTCCCTGCCATCGGCGCGCGCGCGAAACTGTCTTGGAGTGGCCCAGTGCGGATCCTGATCGTCGAAGACGAAGCGATCATTGCCGCGGACCTGCGTGAGCTCCTCGAGGAGCTCGGCTACGAGGTTGGCGGCACCGTCGCGTCCGTCCACGATGCGGAGCGCGAGCTCGAGCGCGAGGAGTACGACCTCATCCTCGTCGACATCGTCCTGGCTGGGGAGCGCGACGGGATCGACCTTGCCCACCTGGTGCGACGGCGGTTTGGCCTCCCCCTGGTGTTCCTGACCTCACATGCCGATCCGAGCACGGTGCGACGGGCACGGGCGGTGACTCCCGAGGGGTACCTCGTGAAGCCCTTCGCCAAGCAGGACGTCTTCGCGGCGGTCGAGATGGCGCTGGCGCGCGCCAGTGACAGCGCGCCGGACGCCGTGCGCGACGACGCCGACCCCGTCGACGGCCAACGGCCCGACGTCGGAGGCCTTCCCGCCTTCCGACTCCGGCGCGTCAAGGCGCACGTACATCAGCACTACGGCACGAACCTGTCGCTCGACGCCATGGCCGAAGTCGCAGGAATGAGCAAGTATCACTTTTGCCGGCTCTTTCGGCAGTCGGCGGGTGTGACTCCGTACCAGTACCTCCTGGGAGTGCGTGTTGATCGGGCCAAACGGCTTCTCCACAGCACCGACGACTCCATCGGCGACATTGCGGCCAAGGTGGGCTTCAACTCGCAGAGCCAGTTCAACCGTGCCTTCCGCAAGATCGCGGGCACGACTCCGGCTGCCTTTCGTCGAGAGAGCTGAGCCAGCTCCGGAGGGCCGGAGGTGAGAACCGAGGATCCGGCCTCGGGGGCCGTTCTGAAAGGGCTCTTCGAAGGGCTCTCCTTCGGCTGCCTGCTCGATCTCGAAGGGAAGGTGCTCCTCGTCAATCGGGCGGCCCTCGAGACCACGTCGCTCCAGCCCGAGGCTCTGATCGGCTGCAGCTTCTCGGAGACCCCCTGGTGGGCGCCGTCGCCGGAGTCGAGGGTGCGCCTCGAGCGTGCTTTCCGCGGTGCGCTCCACGGAGAACAGTCGCGCTTTCACGCCGATCTCGAGATGCGCGAGCGGTCGCAGCTCATGGAGGTGACGCTGACTCCCATCCGGGACGAGCAGGTCGTGACCACGGTCGTGGTCTCGGCGACGGACATCGGAGAGCGACAGGCGATCGCCACGCAGCTCGAGGAGAGTGAGAACCGCTTCCGCGAGGTGACGCACTCAGCCTCGTTCCTGTTCTGGATGAGCGATCCCGACGGCGAGTTCGACTTCGTCAACGGCCCCTGGCTCGAGTTCACGGGGCGGGCGATGGAGCGAGAGCTCGGCCAGGGCTGGCGCAGCGTCTTGCATCCGGACGACCGACGGCACTGCATCGAAGAGTACGCGTCGGCGATCCGCGAGCGTCGCCCGTTTGCCGTGGAGTGTCGTTTCCGCAGCGGTCGGGGCGTCGATCGCTGGTTCGTCTTCCGCGGCGGACCGCGCTTCAGGTCCGACGGAACGCTGGCCGGGTTCATGGGTGTCTGCACCGAGATCGAAGACCAGAAGCACCTCGAAGCGCAGCTCCGCGCGTCGCTGGACGAGAAGGACCTCCTCCTCAAAGAGGTCCACCACCGGGTCAAGAACAACCTGCAGGTCGTGTCGAGTCTCTTGCGTCTGCAGTCGCGGTTGGCGGGGTCCACGGAGGCGGTGCGGATCCTCGAAGAGAGCGAGCACCGTATTCGCGCGATGGCCATGGTGCACGAGGCGATCTATCGCTCGAACGTCGGACGGGTCGGCGCCGACGAGTACCTCGAGTCGCTCGTGCGGCAGCTCGAGAGCCTTTACGCGCCGCCGGACGCCCGGATCGTGGTGCGCTCGCGCATCGCGAACCTGGAGCTCGACCTCGACCAGGCGATCCCGCTGGCGCTCGTGGTCAACGAGCTCGTGTCCAACGCGCTCAAGCACGCCTTCCCGGATGGTGCGGACGGTCAGATCGAAGTGGTTCTCGAGGTCCGGGCGCACGAGCTGACGCTCGAGGTGCGTGACGACGGCGTCGGCTTTCCGCCAGACCTCGACTGGCGCGACACCGACTCCCTCGGCATGCGTCTCGTCTACCTTCTCAGCGAGCAGATGGGAGCCACGGTCGAAGTGGAGGTGGGCGGTGTCCGGCGCGAAGGCAAGGCGTCGCAGGAAGAGGACGAGGGCCGCGCGCGGGGATCGTGTGTCCGCCTGCGGCGGCCCCGTGACCTTTCCTGACCGAACGTTCGGTAGAATCGCGAGGCAAGACCACCTTCGACCTCGGAGAAGTGCCTCATGAAAGAAGCCGTCATCGTCTCGACCGCCCGCACCCCCATCGGCAAGGCCTATCGGGGAGCGTTCAACAACCTCGAATCGCCGACGTTGGGGAGCTATGCCATCAAGGCAGCCGTGGAGCGAGCCGGGGTGGATCCCGCCGAGATCGACGACTGCATCATCGGTGCGGCGATGCAGCAGGGCAGCCAGGGCTTCAACGTGGCGCGCCAGTGCGCGATTCGGGCGGAGCTCCCGGTCGAGGTCTCCGGCATGACCATCGACCGTCAGTGCTCCTCGGGTCTCATGAGCATCGCGACCGCGGCCAAGCAGATCACACAGGATGGTGCGCCGGTCGTGGTGGCCGGCGGACTCGACTCGATCAGCCTGGTACAGAACGAGCACATGAACGCGCACCGCACGCCGGATCCCTGGATCAGGGACCACAAGATCTCGTTGCACATGCCGATGATCGACACCGCCGAGGTGGTGGCCAAGCGCTACGGCGTCACGCGTGAGGCCCAGGACGAGTACGGTCTGCAGAGCCAGGAGCGCACGGCCGCCGCGCAAGAGGCCGGCAAGTTCGATGACGAGATCGTGCCGGTCAAGGCGACGAAGATGGTGCTGAACAAGGAGACCCAGGAGGTCTCGTACGAAGAGACCGAGCTCAGCCAGGACGAAGGGAATCGGCCCGGCACCACTCTCGAGGGTCTGTCCTCCCTCAAGCCGGTCCGTGAGGGCGGCTGCATCACGGCGGGCAACGCGAGCCAGCTGTCCGACGGCGCGTCGGCCTCCGTGCTCATGGACTCGAAGCTCGCCGAGCAGCGCGGGCTCGAGCCGCTCGGCATCTACCGTGGCATGGCCGTGGCCGGCTGCGAGCCGGACGAGATGGGTATCGGCCCCGTCTTCGCGGTGCCCAAGCTGCTCGAGCGCAACGGTCTGACCGTGGACGACATCGGCGTCTGGGAGCTCAACGAGGCGTTCGCCGTGCAGGTACTGTACTGCCGCGACAAGCTGGGGATCCCGAACGACAAGCTCAACGTCAACGGTGGTGCCATCTCGATCGGCCACCCCTATGGCATGAGCGGCGCCCGCATGGTCGGCCACGCGCTGATCGAGGGTAGGCGACGCGGCGAGAAGTACGTGGTCATCACCATGTGCGTCGGTGGCGGCATGGGTGCCGCGGGCCTCTTCGAGGTCGCCTGAGTCGCGCGGGTCAAGCGGACGATTCAGGGGGAGCGGGTGACCGCTCCCCCTCTGCGTCGTGCTCGCGCCGGCGCGGCAGGACGGCGACACAGCAGACGGCGAGCGTCACCGCGGCCAGCCCTGCGGCCCAGCGGTCGGGTGTCTTGTCGACCTCCAGAACGACGCGGTGCTCGCCGGGCGGCACCTGCACGCCGACGAGGAGCAGGTTGACCACCCGCACGGCAAGCGCCTCGCCGTTGGCCGAAGCCTGCCAGAGCGGGTGGTAGCTCCGGCGCACGGCGAGCACCCCGCCGAGCTCCGAGCGCACGGCGAGAACGAGCCGGTCGTTGCCCGACTCCACCACCTCGACCTCTCCGGCCCCGTGCGGCGGAGCTTCGCCGCCGACCGTGATGTTCGCGACGGGGTCGTCGCTCGTGCTCACCACCTGGAGCGCGTGCATGGGGCTCGTGTTGGGCACGATGTGCAGCGGCCACCAGGCGAGCGGGGCGGGGCGCTCGACCTGCAGCAAACGGGTCGGCACGCCGTAGCGCAGCGTCTCGGCGATGGGCACGAGGCCTTCGGGTACGGCGCCGTCGAGCAGGAGTACCGCGTCCGTCCCGGTCACCCGCAGCCAGTTGACCCGGCTCGACCACGGAATCCGGGGCAGGTTCTCGAAGAGCAGGAGCTGGAACGGAGACGCCAGGCCCTCGAAGTCGGGGGTCAGGGGATACTCCAGGCCATAGAGACCGCCGGTCTCGAAGTCCATGTCCTCGTGCGCCACGCGGTGGAAGAGCCGCTTGTTCGAGATCTCCGACAGGTACGTCGGCTCGATCTCGCCGAAGAGTGGTGCGTAGGTCGAGGGAGCGACGCGCGCTCTCTCGGGGAGCAGGGGCCGCCACTGGGCCGCCTGGAGGAAAGGTGCCGTGGTGTCGGTCTCGACGGTGCCCAGGAGGCGGACGAGTACCGCGATCTGGAGCAGCAGCAGGGCGGTCGTGCGCTGCCGCCGCGCCAGGAGGGCGGTGGCTGCGAGGAGGGCCGCGGTGAGCGTGAGTGCCGCAGCGGTCTGGGTCGCCCGGCGGTTGCCGATGAGTGCCACCTCGGAGGGCAGGAGCTCGGTGGAGAGCCACTCGGTCACGGGCTGCCCGAGCCACCACGCGAGAGGTGCCAGGGCGAGAGAAAGTGCCGCCAGACGCCAGGCCCAGCGACCCGCGGTGCCGAGGCTCTCCTCTCGACGCTGAAGCGCCGTTGCCGCCAAGAGCGGCAGCGTGAGCGCCACGAGGAAGAGGAACTTCTCGGGGAAACGGAAGAGCCCGAACGACAGGATCGCGAGCGGTCGCTCGAGCACGCCGCCGGTCATGGCGAGTGCGAGGCCTGCGAGGCAGAAGGCAGCGAGGTCGAGGCGTCGCCTCGCGGCTGCGACCGCCAGTGGTAGGGCTACCACCCCGAAGTGCAGCGTCAGAAAAAACGGCTCCTGCTCGCCGAGCCGGCCGAGGAGATAGCGGTCGACGCCGTACTCGATCGAGCGGCCGAACGGCAACGGCGCCAGGAGCTCGAGAAGGCGGAGGGGGTGCAGGATGTACAGATGGGTGCCTTTGGCGCCAAGGGCTGAGCGGGTGGTGAACTCGACCGTACGCAGCACGGGCACGATCTGCGGAGCGGCCAGAGCGAGGCCGACCGCTCCCACGGCGGCGCTGCGCGCGATGCCTCGGACGACGCCGAAGCGCTGCGTGGCGAGCAGCAGGAGGGGCGGGACCCCGATGAGCATGGTGAACGGCTCGCCCCCGTACACGCACATGGCGCACGCCAGCGCGGCTCCGACCATGGCGGGCTTCGTGCCGCGCAGGATTCCGGCCATGACCGCGGGCCACCAGGCGGCGATGGTCAGGAGGTTGTAGAAGGTCAGGGAGCCGAAGAGGAAGCCGCTCGTTGCGTACGTCACCGCGGCGAAGAGCGCGGGGCCCTCCTCCAACCCGAGGGCTCGCGCGAGCGCACGCATGGTGAACAGGGAGAGCAGCCAATGGGCGAGGTAGTGCAGGTTGAAGGCGGTCCAGAAGGGCAGCACCAGGTAGAGCACGTTGCCGGGGTACAGCGGAAGGACGTTGGGGTTGCCGCGGAACACCTGGCCCAACCCCCAGTCGGAGCGGAAGTACGGCACGTGTCCGTCGGCCAGCTCGCGCGCGCCGAAAAGCTTCTGGTGCAGGTGGAGCGAGAAGACGTCGCGCTCGAACAGCGTGCGTTGCCCGGAGAGCAGGGGAAGCGAGCCCGCGAGCCAGAGGAGGACGAGGCCGACGACGATCCATCGCAGAACCCGCCGCTCCCCGGTCTGCGTCTCCGGCTCCGACGCGTCGCCCATGTCAGACGGGGAGCTCCTGCCCGTGTCCGAACAGCACCATACCCATGACCAGCTCGGGGAGTGGGAGTGCCAGACAAGGCTCGTCGAAATCGTTGCGCACGATGCCTGCGCTCTCCACCGGATCGTAGATCTGGTAGAGCGCGATCACCCCCGGGTGCTCGGTGCCGGTCGCCAGTTTGCTCACCTCCACGAGTGGCTCCGGGTCGTCCTGGCCCTCGGGAGGGAACTCGTCGGACGCCAGGGGTAGGAGCATCAGGAAGTCGCGGAAGTAGGTCTGGCCTGTGTGATCGCCGTCTGCCGGCTGAACGCCATAGCGCATCGTGTACAGGCCCTTTGCGACCACGCGCTTGCGGTAGTCGCTCCAGTCGCGCTCGAAGGAGACGAGACCGATGACGGCGCCGGGAGGGAACTTCTGGAAGTCGACCCCGAACTCGCTGCTCGGCTCCTGAGTGGGAAGCTCGCGACGGAGCCAGAACGTGACCATCGGCTCGCCGCCGTCGACGACGTGAAGCCCTTCGGTCTGCAGGAGCGGCGCCAGCCAGTCGGGGAGCTCGTCCGTGGCGAGGGCCTTGCGCTCCTCGGACAGCGTCGGGTCGCCGGTCAGGGGGACACTGGCTCCGAGGCAGAGCAGAGAGAGGGCGAAGCTCCGGAGCAGCATGCGGGAGATTGTAAGGCGGCTACCAGTCGTAGGTCAGCTCGTCGCGCGCCAGCTTGATCAGGAAGTTCCGGAACTCCTCGGGAGGCCCTTCGTTCAGCTGCTGGAGGAAGGCGACCAGCTGCTGGATGTCCTCCGGTGTCAGCTGGATGAGTGCGATCTCGGGTGAGGCCCACGGCAGCTGACCCGCACGGGCGAGCTCGGACGCCTTCGCGTGTGCTTCGACGGCCGCCTGCAGTGACTCGTACCTGCCGTTGTGCATGTAGGGGTCGGTCCCGGCGCTGTTGCGCAGCGACGGCGTGCGGAAGGCGCCGCGCGAGGCCCGGTCGCCGTCGACGTGTGCGCGGCCGAGGTCGATCGCGCGCGCGTCCGAGGCGGTTGGGGTGGCCGCCTTCGTCCCGGCCGGGTCGAGGTCGCCGAGCTTGGCCGCCGCCCCCTCGCCGTGGACGCCGTCGTACTCCATCTCCGAGATGCCGACGTTGTGGAACTTGCCGTCGGTGAATGCCGGGGGCACGTGGCAGGAAACGCAGTTGCCGACCGCTCCGGGCTCGACGTCGTCGACGCGGAAGAAGGTGCGGAAGCCCATGTAGGCGTCGGCGGAGAAGCCCCGCGGCCGCTTGATCAGGCGGCGCCCCTCCTGGTTACCGATGCGCGACCAGACGCCATAGGCGTACGCCTTCGGGTCCTCGTCGTCGTTCGGAGCGTCGAGACGGTTCATTTCGGCGAACGCGTCCCACGGCGCCTTGTTGTTCGTGTTGAGGGTGCGCACGAAGTCGGCGATCGCCCGCGCGCCCTGCTTCACCGTGGCCTCCGGGCTGGCGGCGTCGAACGCCTCGCCGTACGCGGCCTGGTACTCCTCGGCGTAGGAGGGGCCGGTCCCGCCGCCGCTGCCCTCCTCGAGCAGGGTGAACTGGATCGCGGCGAGGGCGCGCTCGCGGTCTTTCGGCTCCCAGCCCATCATGTCGCCGACGAGCTTCTCCAGGATGAGCTGCTCGAGGTCGGTCGAGGCTCCGTCCCAGCCGAGATGGTCGGCGGTGCCCGCGTTCTGGAGCGACGGCGTGTTGCGCAACGTCGTGTTTTTGGTGGCCGTCAGACTCTGCGGCGTGTAGTCCGCCCAGACCCGCGGCTCGCGGCCCTGCACCTCGCTGCCGGACGCGTGGCAGCCGGAGCAGCTGGCGCCGTAGTCGGCGGCCTGGTTCGTGAAGTTGAGGTCTTCGAAGAGCCGCTTGCCCAGGGCCGCCCGTCCTTCGGGAATCTCCTCCTGGGCGCCCGCGAGCGGTGCGAGGAGGAGAGACGCGGCCAGCGTCAGACCGGAGGCGCGGCGTGCGGCGCGCCTGAGGCTGCGCGGAATGCGGTTCGAGGTGGAACGTTCGAGCATGGGGAGTCTCTTTCGTGGAGCGTTCAGGGCGACGAGAGCAGAAGACGGGGAGCAGGCGACGAAAAAGAGGGTGAGCCCGACGGACCCACCCCCTTTCGAGACAGCTCACTCCGCGGCGTGCGCGGAGTGGTGTCGGGTGCTAGCGGCCGCCGCCACCCGCCGTGATGACCTCGGGCACCGGCGTGGGAGCCGTGTGCTTGACCGGGGTCGGAGCGAGCTTGATGACGGAGCCCATGCCGTTCTCGATGTGGCGCGTGGGCCAGTTCGAGTTGACGGTCCACACGTTGCCCTCGGTATCGAACTCGATCTCGCGGGTGTAGGTGACACGCGTCGGCATGTCGAACTCGGTGAACTCCTTGCTCTCCGGATCGAAGCGCACCAACGAGTCAGTGCCCGTGCCGGTGATCCAGATGTGGCCCGTGGACGGCTCGATGTTGAGCGCATACGGGAGGGAGTTCGGGCCCTTCGGCAGCTCGTAGACCGCCCACTCTTCGGTGGTCGGGTCGAACGAGGCGATGTCGCCGCTGGCCCAGCCGGGCACCCAGACGAGACCGTTGGGAGCCACGTGCAGACGCCGCGGGCCGTGGACCGGCGGCTGCCACTCCATGATCTTCTTCGGGTCGTCGTCGGCGAGCTCGGGCTGGATGCGCCCGATGCGCTGGCCGTTGAGCTTGCCGTACCAGACGTGGCCGTTGGGAGCGATGTCGATGCCGTACGGCGTGATGCCGCGGCTCTCACCGCGTGCGCCGCCGCCCTGCACCTGGTCCTTGCTCGGCAGCTTGTAGAACTTCACGTCGTAGCGGTTGTTCTCCGCGTCGTAGTTCGACGGGTTCAGGCTGAACACGCCGAGCGCCGCGTCGGTCCACCACACGGTGCCCTTCGTGTCGATGCGCAGCGTGTGCGGGTAGCCGGCGCGCGGGCGGGGAGCCTCGTGGCCAGAGACCACGCGCCACTCCTTCTTCTTCGTGTCGAAGAAGCCCATCTCGCCGGAGAGGGCGAGCGTGACCCACATGTTGCCTTCGGCGTCCATCTCGAGGGAGTGGGGTCCCTTGATCGGAGGCTCTTCGGAGCCGTACTCCTTGCCGCCCGGGATCGGGTGCGTGGAGCGGTCGCCGGTCATCGGATCGAGCGTCACGATGGCGTCCTGCACCATGTCGACGGTGTAGACCTTGCCGTCGCTGCCGAGCTCGAGGTCGTGGATCATGGAGGCGTTCTCGATGCCCATGGACCACTCCCAGTGCTTGCCGTTGAGGGCGTCGCCGGAGGGTGCCTCGGGCGGCTCGTAGGTGGGCCAGTCGGCTTCGGCCTCACGGCCGAAGGTGCCGTAGATCTTGTCGACCAGCTTCTCCTGGGTGTGCTCGTAGAGCCCCTGGAAGCCGTCCATGCGGGTGAGCATGACCTCCCAGTCGACCGGCTCTTCGGGCGAGCGGAAGCCGAGGGTGCCAACCTGGTGGCAGTAGGCGCACATCATCTTGAAGTTGAGTGCGTCCTTCTCGTCTTCCCACTGGAGCATGTCGAGGAGGTTGTTGCCGGGGCGCTGCAGCTGCAGCTCGGCGGCCGAGGCCGCAGCCAGCTGGATCTGGAGCCCGGTGTTGTCCTCGTGGACGTGGCCGGCATCGGTGTACTGGTCCGAGTAGCCGAGGAGGCGGGTCTTGAGCTCGTAGCTCTCCGAGGGGAGGCCTTCGAGCTTGAAGGTGCCGTCGTCCTGGCTGTAGACGGTGACTTTGTGGGCTCCGCCGTCGGTGACGGCCGAGACGATGGCGCCGCGGAGCGGCTTGCCGCTCTCGTCGACGATCTTGCCGCCGAGCGTGAATTCGGCGGTGTCGGCCGAGTTCGCGGCAGCGATCAGCGCGAATCCGGCGACGGCGACGAGCAGAAGCTGGGTCCAGGAGTGCTTGCGCATTGTTCGATTCCCTCCGATGGAATCTTCGTTCTGACGTGTCATGGAAGTGTCACGAGTATAGCGTGGCCCAGGATTTGCGGTCTCGACAGGACGTCGGCGAGAGGTCGTTCACTTCGCGGGACGCCCATTGGACGCCGCGAGAGGCGGCAGTAGACTGCGCCCTTCTTCACCTGCAGGCCGGGGCTCCTCGAAGTCCCGGAGCGCGATTTGAGCACCTACGACCTTCATCACCTCTATGAGGCTTCCGTCCAGAACGTGGAGGCCGACATCGAGTTCCTCGAGCGCATCTTTCGAGAGGAGTGCGGGCGTCGCCCGATGACCCTGCGGGAGGACTTCTGCGGAACGGCGTCCCTGGCGGCCCATTGGTGCAACAGCGATGTCGGACGACACGCCTGGGGCGTCGATCTCGATCAGCCCACGCTCGACTGGGGCCACGTCCACAGGATCGACCCCCTCGGGGTCGGGGATCGCGTGCACACGAGCTGCACGGACGTGCGGCAGGTGCACGACACGAAGGTCGACGTGCAGGTGGCGTTCAACTTCTCGTTCAGCGTCTTCACGACCCGCGACGCTCTTCGCGGTTACCTGGAGTGTGTCCGCGAGTCTCTGGTCGACGATGGCCTCTTCGCCCTCGATCTGTTCGGAGGTGCCGAGTCGTGCGTGGAGCTCGAGGAGAAGACGAAGATCGAGGCACAGCGCGACCTCGACGGCACGGAGCTGCCCGCCTTCACCTATGTCTGGGACCAGGCGAGGTTCAACCCGATCGACCACAGCATCACCTGTCACATCCACTTCAAACTGAGGAAGGGGCGTCGCATCCGGCGGGCCTTCACGTACGAGTGGCGCCTGTGGACCATCGCCGAGCTGCGAGAGCTCATGGCGGAAGCCGGGTTCGATCGCACGAAGGTCTACACCGAAGGCTGGGACGACGAGACGGACGAGGCCGACGGCAACTTCCAGGAGACCTCCGAGTTCGACAACGGCGGCTCCTGGATCGCCTACGTCGTGGCGTTCAAGTGACGTCGGGCCCCGGCCTGCGTACGGGCAGCTTGTGGCGAGGAACGCGCTTCCTCCTCGTCAATCTCCTTGCGGGCCTCGGGTTGATTCTCGCCGCGGAGCTGGCACTTCGCCTCGCGTTTCCCGGGACGCTCCGGGACATGGCGGAGGACCTCAAGCGTGTCGAAGGGCTCGCGTATGGCTACCACCCCGACTATCTGGTCGACCTCAAGCCCGGGATGCGCAAGACCTTCGTTCACCACGAAGCCAATGGCGGCCGCGCGATCGAGTGGAAGACGAACGCAGATGGCTTCATGGGTGACGCTCTCGTGCCGGAGCCGACGTTCCGCGTCATGGTGTACGGCGACTCCAACATCCAGGCGCGGTTCTCCTCGACCGAGCAGTCGTTCACCGGAAGACTGGCGCACCTGCTGAACGCGGAGGCGCGCGATGTCGAGGTGGTCAATGCCGGTGTGATCGGCTTTGGCCCCGACCAGAATCTGCTCAAGATGAGGGCGGGGCTCGATCGCTATGCGCCGGATCTCCTGATCCTCCACGTCTTCGCGGACAACGACTTCGGAGACCTCGTACGCAACCTTCTCTTCGAGCTGGACCCCGAGGGGGAGCTGGTGGCCACCGACGTCGAACGGACAGTCGACCGTTCCCTGCGGCCGGTGGGCTCGCGCCTGTTGACCGTGCGCGCCGCGTCGCAGCTCGTGCGGCGTGTGCAGCGTGCGACACGCCGGGCCCCGCGCCTTCCCGATCACCTTCCTGCCGCGCTGCCGGCAGAGGTCGCGAGCGCCATCGCCAGAATGCAGGCCGCGTCCCAGAGGGAGTACGCCGCGTACGAGCGCGGCCGTCGCCGTCAGTTCTCGCACTTCGCCGATCACTACGACATCGACATCGCGCTGGAGCCGGAAGGCCAAGCCGCGCGCTCGAAGGTCGCTCTCATGGAAGCCGTGCTCCGGGAGACTGCGCGAGTCACCGCAGCCCATGCGGTGGAGCTCGTCGTCCTCATTCAGCCGTCCGTGCGTGACGTGGCGACAAACAAGCAGCCGCACTACGAGCACTTCGAGGCCTTCCCCGGCTACCGGCGCGACCGCCTGACGTCGACCGTCGACGATATCTGCGAGCGCAACTCGATCCGTCGGATCAACCTGTTTCCCCTGTTTCTCGAGAACGACCCGAGCTCGCTCTACTTCCCGAGAGACAACGACCACTGGAACGAGCGCGGCCAGGATCTGGCCGCGCGCGCCACCGCGGCGATGCTGCTGGAGAACTTCGGTGGACTTCTGGGTGCCGCGGCTCACCCGGACGCCCCAGAGGGCGGGGAAGCGGGCACGGGGCCGGCCGGGGACGCCTAGATCGCCAGGCGGTCCCAGTCGTCTTCGGGCGCGTCGGTGGCGATCGCCAGGCCGCCGTCGGAGCCCACGTAGACCGGGTCCTTGACCACGCGTACGCGGCCGCCGCCGATCTCGCTGAGCGATCGCTGGATGGCCTCTCCGAGGCCGCGCACCAGGCCCGAGCCGCCGGTGAGAATGACGTTGTTGCGCACCTTGCTCTGGAACTCCGGCTCGACCCGCGAGATGAGGTCGATCATCGTCTCGCTGATCGGCGGCAGGAGCGTCTCGCAGGCGGCCCGCATCTCTTCCGTGATGTCGATCTTGGTCGGGCGCCCGTGCACGGGCACCTCGACCGTCACCTCCTCCGTCGCCTCGCCCACGAAGGAGAAGGCCTCTTTCCAGCCGCGGATCATGTGCATCGAGATCGCGGCCTCGGGGTGCTTCTCCTTGACGGAGGCGAAGAGGTGCTCGTCGACGGAGTCACCGGCGGTTGTCAGGGTGCGCTGGTCCTCCTCGGTGGGGTAGCGGCCGTTCATGACGCAGAGGTCGCTCGTGCCGGCGCCGATGTCGATGACGAGCGTGTGCAGCAGGGCCTCGAGGCCGTACGCCACGGCAAACGGCTCGGAGACGATCATGAGCTTGTCGACCAGGCCGTCGAGCGCCTTGCGCAGCGACTGCTTGTTGATGCGCAGCGCCTCGGCCGGCACGCCGACCACTGCGCGCACGCGCGACGCGCTTTCGCCGTCGACCTTGGCGCTCACCAGCAGCTCCTTGAGCAGCTCGCGGACCGCCTCCTCGTCCTTCTCGGAGCCTTCTTTGATCAGCCCGCGCTGCAGCGGGCGGTGCAGGTCGAGCATCGGACGGTTCTCGAGCGCCTCGGTGCCGATCATCACGTCCTTCTTGAGCACCTTGCGCGCGACCATGTCGATCGGCCAGCCGACGTAGCTCTCGATGACGTGACGGTCGCCATTCGACGCCGAGATCGCGCTCCGCGATGTGCCGAGGTCGATGCCGACGTGGATGAACTGGGAGTCCTGCGCGGACGCGGACGGCTTCTCGTCGGTGGTTTCGTTCACGATTCTGGGTCCTCACCGGCGAGCTCGAGGCTCGGGCGTCTGGGAAATCGGGGGGAGTGTCAGGAGTCGGTGTGGGAGTCCGCGTAGGAACGGATGCCCTGGGCGAGCGATTCGGCGATGAACTGACGATAGCGCGGTTTCTGGAGGAGCTCGGCGTCCTCCTTGTTCGACAGGCACGCGACTTCGGCGAGGATCGCCGGCATGTCGTTGCCGATGAGCACCACGAAGGGGGCCGTCTTCACGCCGCGGTCCGTCAGCGAGGGGTTCGAGCTGAGCAGCGAGGTGAAGATCGACCGGTGCACGTCTCCCGCGAGCGAGCGCGACTCGTGCTGCTGGAGGTCGACGTAGATGCCCTCGAGCAGGGTCTTGAAGTCGGTCATGGAGTAGCCCGACTCCACGTTCTCCTTGCGCGCGAGCGCGCTCAGCTCCGGATCGTCGGTTGCGCCCAGGTAGAACGTCTCCACGCCGCGCACGCGGGGGTCCGAGATCCAGTTGATGTGGATCGACACGAAGAGGTCGCCTTTGGACTCGTTGGCGTAGTCGACCCGATCACGGAGCTCGACGCTGACGTCCTCCTCGCGCGTCATGACCACCTCGAAGTCGTCCTGGACGAGCACGTCGCGGAGACGCTGGGCGATGTCGAGCGTGAGGTCCTTCTCGATCAGGCCGTAGCCCGTCGTGCCGATGTTGCTGCCCCCGTGGCCGGCGTCGACCACGATCTTGCGGATCTCGAGGGGGAACGCGTTCGGGTCGATCGCAGACGGCTCGGCGAAGCGGAGCTGGTCGGCGGCGAACGCCGGGTCTTCGGCGGGCTCGACGGGAGCCTGCACCGTGCCCGGGTCGGCGGCCGGGGCCGAGCCGCGACCCCAGATCAGGAAGGCGACCCCGGCGAGGACGAGCGGGACGAGCAGCGTGGCGAACACCTGCACGTTGCGTCGCGGGCTCTTGTTCTCGCGCCGCGGGCTCTGCGGAACGCGGCCCTTGAGATTCTCCACGTTCTCCACCACGGCCCCGTCGAGGAGGTCGCGCTTGATCTGGTTGAGATCACCCATGGAGATCGGGCCTGGAGAAGAGAGAGCTGAAGGCAGAGGAGAGGTCGGGAGCCGGCCCACGAAAGTGCGGAGCCGGTCGCGCGGGCGCGGGGTCGAAGCGCACCCCGCCGGACCCTGCAGGGTAGCATAACGCCGGCCCTTCGAATCGGCGTAAGTCCCCGAGATTGCGCGCTTTGACCCCTGCTGAGGGGTGCCTCCCACGGAGCTGGAACGTGACCCTCGACTTCCATCAGATCGACGCCTTCACGTGCGACCCGTATGCAGGGAATCCGGCCGCCGTCGTCGTCCTCGAAGCAGGGGATGCGCGGGACGACGCTTGGCTGCAGCGAGTGGCTGCGGAGATGAACCTCTCCGAGACCGCCTTCGTGTGGTGGAGCGGCGAGAACGGCTCCCACCCGCTGCGGTGGTTCACACCGCGCGTGGAGGTGGATCTCTGCGGCCACGCGACCCTCGCCACGGCGCACGCTCTGTGGAGCTCGGCCCTCGCAGCGGCATCCGAGCTGGCCTTCGAGACGCGCTCCGGAACTCTGCAGGCCCTCAGGAAGGACGACGGGCGGATCGCGCTCGACTTCCCCGCGCGTGTGGTGTCGCCGAAACAGCCACCCAGCGAGCTCATCGAGGCTCTCGGCATCCAACCGCTGGGGTGCTACAAGACGGGCGAAGGCGACTGGCTCATCGAGCTGGCGACCCCGTCGGACGTGGTCGCTCTCGAGCCCGACTTTCCGCTCCTGGCGCAGGTGCCGTGCCGCGGTGTGGCCGTCACGGCGCGGGGCGACCTGCCGGATCGCTGCGCGGGAAGCGACTTCGTCTCGCGCTTCTTCGCCCCCGCGGTCGGAATCGACGAAGATCCGGTGACAGGCTCGGCGCACTGCGCACTCGGGCCGTTCTGGGCGCCCCGCCTCAAGAAAAGCTCGATGTCGGCCTACCAGGCGTCGCCGCGCGGGGGCGCGGTCGACGTGACGCTCGACGAGGAGTCGGGGCGCGTGCTGCTGCAGGGGCACGCAGTCACGGTGGTGACCGGAACGCTCGTCGGCTAGGCCTTCTCCGGCCTTCGGAGCACGAAGGTCATGGCCTCCGGCGCGCACGTGATCCGTAGCGGCAGTCCGACCACGCCGAGCCCTTCACTCAGCAGGAGCTGGCTGGTGGCCCGGGTGCCTTCGACCTCTGCCTCGAAGGTGTAGTGACCGTTCACGAGGGGGTACGAGCTGGCTTTCATCAGGGGCGCGCGGCCGCGCCGCCGGATCTGCCCGCCGTGCGTATGGCCCGACAGCGTGAGCTGCGCGCCGCGCCGTGCGGCGTCGAAGAAGAGGTCGGGGTTGTGAGAGAGCAGGAGGGTCACGTCGCCCGGTCGGCGCGCGGCGAGAGCCGCATCGAGATCCGGGGTGCCGTTGAGGAGGTCGTCCACGCCGGCGAGGAGCAGAGCATCACCGTCGCGCTCGAGGCGGACGGCGCGGTTGTGCAGCACGTCGACCCCGCAAGCCTCCACCGCCTCGGCGACCTGCTGCGGCTCGAGCGTGTAGTGGTCGTGGTTGCCGAGGACCGCCCAGGCTCCCAGGGGTGCCCGCAGGCGCTCCAGGGCCGGCCGGATGTCCCGCAGCTCCCGCACGTGCGAGCTGACGAGATCGCCCCCCACGAGGATCAGGTCGGGCTCGGCGGCTGCGAGGAGCGACTCGACCACCTCGACGAGGCGCCTGGAGCTCACGAAAGGGCCGGCATGGAGGTCGGTGAGCAGCAGCACCCGGGTGTCGTGCCAGCCTCCGGGCAGGCGCTCGATCTCCACCTCGGCCGAGGTCAACGTGAGGCGACGGCGCAGCTGTGCATCGTAGGGCAGGTGTGTGCCCGGGACCCAGGGGAGCACGTGGCGCGCCATCAGGTGTGTGAGATCGCGCTCGAGCTCGAGCAGCCGGCGAAGCAGGTGGTGGCTCTGCCGACGTCGGCGCTCCACGATGGGCTGCGGGTCCACGCGCCTGCGGGCGACGTTCAGCGGAGACGGGTTGGTCAAGATGGCGATGAGGCGCGCAGGCGGCGACCTCCGCTCGCACGAGGGAAGGCCGACATGCGGTCTGCGGCGAGTTCAGTGGGGAGAGAGGTGTCGTTCGAGGGTGGCGAATCGGTCCCGCGACGCCTGCAGGCCTCCCGGGCGGTTGCGCGCCAGCCATAGCGGCGCGTAGCGGTCGTCGAGATCTCCCAGGCGGCGCGCCAGATCCTGCCGGACGGGGCCGGGCAGGTCGCGCGTGGCCGAGCGCGCCTTGCAACGGGCGACGCCGAGGTCGCAGGCGAAGGTGAGCGTGTCCGCCACCCACAGGAGCTCCGCGCGCACCAGGGGGTCGGAGAGCGCCCGGGCGGCGTCGGCGCAGCGCCCGAGGGCGTCGCGGCTCGCTTCGAGACCCGCCTCGGTGAGCTTCTCCCAGACCGGGTGGTCGATCTCGCGGTGCGGCATGTTGAACAGCTGGAAGAGCACGGTGTGGTTCTGGAGCTTCACTCCGGACGGCTCGTGCGTCCGGCCGAGAGCGTCCAGCGCTTCGCCCAGGCCTTCACACTGCCATTCGCTGTCGATCGACCGCTGGACGAGCGCCGGCTGCGGGGCTTCCGTGGCGCTCCACGCGCAGCCGGCACCTGCCACGAAGCCGGTGAGGCTGACGGGGAGGGGCTGCAGGTGACCGAAGTCGCCCCAGTCGGTGATGAGGTAGCCCCGGGCGCCGTGCTGGTGCCCGGCGGCGGCCGCGCGGGCGAGGTTCTCCAGTGCGTTCTCCGTGCGGCCGGAGAGGCTGTTCCAGCTGCTGGTTCCGGGACACACCCAGAACTCGAGGCCGGAGGCCGCAAACTGGCGGCCGTGCTCGTCGAAGGGGTGATCTCCCTCGTAGCCCCACTCGAGCGCCACGACGTCGCGGGGGAGCTCCTCGATGAGGTCGGGGCTCTCCAGGACGATGTCGCCCCAGAAGAGCATGGTGTGGTTGCGCCTCTGCACGAGGCGGTGGACCTTCTCGAGAAAGTCGACGTACACCCGACCTTTTCCGCGGGCGAGGCACGCGTCGCGCGAGCGCCCCTCGCCCAGGTCGAAGGTCTCGTCGAGGCCGACGTTGATCCTGCGGCTCGAGAAGTGGGGGAGGAGCTGGTCGTAGAGATCCTCGAGCAGTGACAGGCTGCGCGGGTCGAGCGGGTTGAGGGAGAACGGCTCGCGCTCGAAACCGAAGGGGTGCAGGATTCCGCCCGGACACTCGGCGAGATCGCGGTACTCGGGGTGGACGAGCCAGCGATGGAGGTGACCGAAGCTGTTCTGGTTCGGTGCCAGCTCGATGCCGTGGCTACGGCACGCGGCATCGAGTGTCCGGATGTCCCGTGGCGTGAGCGGGCTCCAGCCGCGCCACACCCGCTCGTGCCCGGCGTACGCGAACGTGTGCTCGGTGTAGAGCTGCAGGTGGTTGATCTTGAGCGCCCCGAGGAGCTCGATCAGCTCGAGCAGCGTGGCGAGGGTCGGCACCTTGTTGCGGCTCACGTCGAGCATCACTCCGCGAATCTCGAAGCTGGGTGCGTCGTCGATCACTACCGCGCGAAGCTCTTCACCCGACGCGCGCAGCCACTGACGGAGCGTCGCGAGGCCGTTCATCGTGCCGGCGAGGGCGCCAGACTCGAGGACCACACCGTCTGCACCCACGCTCAACCGGTAGGCGCCGCCTTGCAGCTCGCTGGATCGCTCGAGCCGCAGCTCCGGGTCGTCGGTGCACTCGCTCCAGGGGCCGAGCGCCCACGTGAGTCGTGCCGCGACGGGCGGCGCAGCGCCGGCGACCCGCCACGGCCCGTGCGGGCGGCGCCACGTGTCGTCCCCGCGGCGGACGCTTCGGGGCGGCGGGAAGAGGGCCTCCGTCACGTGGGCTCGACCAGCTCGACGCGGACCCCGTCTGGCGCGATCCCGAAGCCGATGCGGAAGCCCGGGATCTCGCGCGGCGGGCCTTCCATGGCGGCTCCGGCCGCCTCGAGGCGGGCCAAGCCCCCCTCGAGGTCTTCGGTACGGAAGCCGAAGTGATCGATGGCGCGCCCGAGAGACGGAGCGAGATCGCCGCCGGGCCGGTACAGGAGCCACATGCCATCGCGCCGAATGCCGGGGAGGAGGTCCTGGTAGGTGGCGAGCTCGCCGCCCACGACGCTCGCCATCCACTGGCGGTGGGTCTCGACGTCGGGTACGAGCAGATGCACGTGGTGAAACCCGCGGTGGTCCGGATCCTCCAGAAGCTCGAGCTTCGCTCCGAAGGGATCTTCGAGGAAGCAGATCCGGAGGCGGTCGGCGACCGTCTTCGGCGCCTCGAGGACCTTCGCCCCGGCCGCCTGGAGGGCTGCGCAGCCGTCGTCGGTGGACTCGACCGACCAGCCGTAGTGGTCGATCACGCTGCCCACCGAGCCCGGGGTGGTGTTCGAGAACCAGCGGAACTCGTGCGTGCCGATGCGCGCCACCTCGAGCCCGGCCACCTGGACGTGCGCCGCCGGGTCGCCCGGGGCTGCGAGAGCGCCCAGATGCTCGGTGTACCAGGCGGCGGCTTCGGCCGCGTCGGGGGCGTTCAGATGGAGGTGGTCCCAAGCCAGGGTCGGGGCTGCACTCATCGGGCGTTTCTCCTGCGCGTGGTGGCGTGCCGGTCGGAAGAGGCGGCGCCACATTCTAGGGGCTTTCTCGGCAATGTCCCGGGGTCTGGAGCCTCGCCCGGTGGACCCGGGTGCGGCACCACGAGGGAGGAGCGTTGCTAGAGTCTTCGAGTGAAGAGGCAAGGCCCGAAGCGCGGGCCCAGAGGACGCCGCGGTGGACGGCCCACAGCGCCCCGCGACGGCGTGCGCTTTGGCGGTGGTCGGGCGGCGGGCGGCCCTGCTTCGCTGCCTGCTCCCGAGGGGCAGCCGTGTGAGCTCAGCGGGGTCGTGGAGCGTGTGACCTTCCACAACGAGGAGAACGGCTTCAGTGTGCTCCGCGTGCGTGCCGAGGGTCACCGCGATGCCGTGACCGTGGTCGGCAGCGCCGGATCGGTGAGTCCGGGAGAGCACCTGAGTGCCCAGGGAACCTGGATCAACGACCCGCAGCACGGCCCGCAGTTCCGCGCCGAGGCGGTCGAGCTCAGCCCGCCCAGCACCGTAGAGGGTATCGAGCGTTATCTCGGCTCCGGGATGATCCACGGGGTCGGCAAGGAGCTCGCGAAGCGTCTCGTGGACGCCTTTGGTCAGGACGTCTTCGACGTGATCGACCGGCACCCGGAGCGTCTCAAGACCGTGGACGGAATCGGACCGAAGAGGGTCGCGCAGATCCTCGAAGGCTGGGCCGACCAGCGCGCCGTGCGCGACATCATGGTCTTTCTGCAGTCGCACGGCGTCGGTACGTCGCGCGCAGCGCGCATCTACAAGACCTACGGCGCCGACTCCGTGCGCCTGATCACCGAGAACCCCTACCGGCTCGCCAACGACATCCGCGGCATCGGCTTTCTCACCGCCGACGAGATCGCTGGCCGCCTGGGCATTGCGCGGGACTCGGCGGTCCGCGCCGAGGCCGGGCTCGCCTACACCCTCCTCGAGGCGACGGGCCGCGGGCACTGCGCGCTCCCGGAGCAGGAGCTGCTCGACCTCGCCCAGGACCAGTTGGAGATTCCGCAAGCCATCCTGCGGGCGGCCCTGGAGCGCCAGCTCGAGACCGGCGACGTGCTGCGCTCGGACCTCGACGGAGTGCCCGCCATCTTCCTCGCGACCCTGCACCGGGCCGAGCGACGCATCGCCGCCCGGATCGCAGCGCTTCAGCAGCGGGGCCTGCCGTGGGGCGACATGGATGTCGAGGCGGCACTCGCGTGGGCCGCGGGGCGCATGGACATCGAGCTGGCGCCGTCGCAGAAGCGTGCCGTCGAGCTGGCGCTCACGTCGAAGGTGGCGGTGGTGACGGGTGGCCCAGGTGTCGGCAAGACCACGCTCGTCAACGTGATCCTCGACATCCTGAGCACGCGCAAGGTCAAAGGCCGCCGCGTCCGCCTTCAGCTCTGCGCGCCGACGGGCCGTGCCGCAAAGCGACTCTCCGAGAGCACGGGGCGGGTCGCCAAGACGATCCATCGGCTGCTCGAGCCCAGCCCGCGCGAGCGTGGTGGCTTCAAGCGCAACCGGGAGGCACCGCTCGAGTGCGACGCGCTGGTGGTGGACGAGACCTCCATGGTGGACACGCAGCTCATGGCGGCGCTCCTCGACGCCGTACCCGAGGCGGCGTCCGTGCTGCTGGTGGGCGACGTGGACCAGCTGCCGTCGGTGGGCCCGGGGCAGGTGCTGCGCGACGTGATCGACGCCGGCACCGTGCCGGTGGCGCGCCTCACCGAGATCTTTCGGCAGGCCGGGAGCAGCCGAATCATCACCAACGCGCACCGCGTGAACGAGGGGCGCATGCCCGAGATCGAGGGCGTGGAGGGTGGCGACCTGAGTGACTTCTACTTCGTGGAGGCGCTGGAGCCCCCGGACGCGGTCCGCAAGATGACGCAGATGGTGCAGAGCCGGATCCCCGAGAGGTTTGGCCTCGATCCGGTGCGCGACGTGCAGATCCTCTGCCCCATGAACCGCGGGACACTCGGCTCGCGCGCCCTCAATCTGCACCTCCAGGAGACGCTCAATCCGGCGCGCGCCGGCGAGCCGACGGTGGAGCGATTCGGTTGGACGTTCCGCAGGGGCGACAAGGTGATGCAGACCTCGAACGACTACGACAAGGACGTCTTCAACGGCGACGCTGGGATCGTGGAGACCGTCAACCTCGACGACAAGGAGCTCGTCGTGAGCTTCGACGGCCGCAGCATCGCCTACGACTTCGACGACCTCGACCAGCTCGTGCTGGCGTACGCCATCACCATTCACAAGTCGCAGGGCTCGGAGTACCCTGCGGTGATGGTGCCCGTGTCGATGCAGCAGTTCGTGATGCTGCAGAAGAACCTCTTCTACACGGCCATGACGCGAGGCAAGAAGCTCGTGGTGCTGGTGGGAGAGACGCGTGCGCTGGCCATGGCGGTGAAGAAGCACGACGCGAGCCGTCGTTTCACGCGGCTCCGGCAGTGGCTGCGCGACGGTGAGCCCGAAGACGCAGACGGCCAGCTGGGCCTGCGCTGATCACGGTTCGACTCTCGGAGATCTCAGATGAACGTCCAGAACCCTGAAGGCCGCGCCAAAGAAGAGGGCTCCACTCGAGACCGGGTGACCACCCGGACTGCAACGCAGTGGGGTGTCTACGACGTGCACGTCCAGGAGGGCGACGTGGTCGCGGTGTCGCCCGTAGACCTTGATCCCGACCCGTCTGGCATCGGCGAAGCGCTGGTCGACACGAATCGCCACGCGACGCGGATTCCGCAGCCGATGGTGCGGCAGGGCTGGCTGGAGGCACGCGAGCGCGGCGACCTCGGCGGCGCCAGGGAGCGGCGCGGGTCCGAGCCGTTCGTGGCCGTGAGCTGGGAACGGGCGCAGAAGCTCGTGGCCGACGAGCTACGCCGCGTGAAAGCCGACTTCGACCAAACGGCCATCTACGCCGGCTCCTACGGCTGGGCGAGTGCGGGCCGTTTCCACCACGCCCAGTCGCAGCTCCATCGTTTCCTCAACCTCTTCGGGGGTGCGACGCGCTCGATGAACTCCTACAGCACCGCGGCGGCTCAGGTCATCCTGCCGCACGTGGTGCAGCCGTGGCACCAGATGGAGGAGCAGCAGACCACCTGGACCGAGATCGCCGAAGGATGTGAGCTGCTCGTGGCGTTTGGCGGCGCGCCGCTCAAGAACGCCCAGGTCTCGTACGGCGGCATCACGGTGCATCAGACCGCACCCGGAGTGGCGCGTGCGATCGAGCGGGGCGTCCAGTTCGTCACGATCGGGCCCCAGCGCGGTGATGCGCCCGAGGGGCTGGTGGATGGAGAGAACCACCAGTGGATCGGCCTGCGCCCGGGCACCGACACCGCCTTCATGCTCGGGCTCGCGCACGAGCTCTTCGAGACGGAGGGCGTCGACCGCGGCTTCCTCGAGAGCCACACGGTGGGCTGGAGACAGGTGCGGGCCTACGTGCTCGGCGAGAGTGACGGCACGCCGAAGTCGCCCGAGTGGGCGGCCTCCATCTGCGACGTGCCCGCGCAGCAGATCCGTGACCTCGCGGGCCGCATCGCGCGGAACCGCACGTTCTTCAACGCGGCGTGGTCGCTGCAGCGCGCCGAGAACGGAGAGCAGCCGTATTGGATGCTCGTGACGCTGGCGGCGCTCAGGGGCGACGTCGGACGCATCGGCGGCGGTTTCGGTTTCGGCTACGCCGCGGAGGGTTTCGTGGGCAGCGACTGGCGACGCTTTCCGTGGGCCACGATGCCCAAGGGTCGCAACCCGACCGGGTTCGCCATTCCGGTGGCGCGCATCGCGGACATGCTTCTTCATCCCGGGACGACGGTGCGGTACGACGGACGCGACATCACCTACCCGGAGATCGAGATGATCTTCTGGGCGGGCGGCAACCCGTTCCACCATCACCAGGACCTGAACCGTCTGGTGCGCGCGTGGAAGCGGCCGGCGACGGTGGTGGTGAACGAGCCCTGGTGGACGCCAATCGCTCGGCATGCCGACGTCGTGTTCCCGGCGACGACCGCTGTCGAGCGCCAGGACCTCTGTGCGTCGAGCCACGACCCCTACGCGCACGCGATGCGCCAGGCGCTCGAGCCTTTTGCTCAGTCGCGCTCGGACCACGAGATCTACCGGGGTCTCGCGGCGGAGCTCGGCTTCGAGGAGGAGTTCACCGAAGGCCGCACCGAGATGGAGTGGATCCGGTCCATGTGGGAGCGTTCGGCCGAGACGGCACGCCGCCAGGGCTTCGAGCTTCCGGAGTTCGACGCATTCTGGGAGAGCGGCGTGGCCGAGCTGCCCGAGGCGGACGACCGGCGGCCCTGGCTGGCCGACTTTCGACGCGATCCGGAGGCGCATCCTCTGCCGACGCCCAGTGGCAAGCTCGAGCTCTTCTCGGAGACCATCCGCGACTTCGGTGACGCCGACACCTGCGGCCACGCCCGCTGGGTGGAGCCGAGTGAGTGGCTCGGCGCTCCCGATCCACAGCACCCGCTGCACCTCGTGTCGAACCAGCCGTCGCGGAGGCTCCACAGCCAGCTCGACCAGAGCGGCTACTCCCAAGGGGGAAAGGTGGCGGGTCGCGAGCGCCTGCGCCTGCATCCGGACGCCGCGGCGGCGCGCGGCATCCAGAGCGGCGACACCGTGCGGGTGTTCAACGCGCGGGGGCAGTGCCTGGCGGGAGCCCATGTCGACGACACCCTGCTGCCCGACGTCGTGGAGCTGCCGACGGGCGCCTGGTTCGACCCCTGGGAGCTCCCGAACGGCGACGTGCTCGAGCTGGCCGGCAACCCGAACGTCCTGACCCGCGATGTCGGCACGTCGTCTCTCGCCCAGGGACCGTCGGCGCACACCTGCATGGTGCAGGTGGAGCACTACGAGGGTGATGCTCCGCTGCCGCGCGTCTATGGGCCCCCGGAGATCGTGTGACGACGCACCCCGCGACCGCGGCGCGGGCACGCGAGTCACGAGACGGCGTGCCGGGCTCGAGCGGCCTGGTCGCCTTCACGTGTGATCAGTTCACGCTGCCGCTCCCGGAGGGACACCGCTTCCCGATGCGCAAGTACGCGCGCCTCAAGGAGCGGGTCCTCGAAGACGGCATTCTGGCTGCCGCGCAGATCCGTGTACCGGAGCCCATCGACGACGCGTCGATCCTGCGCGTGCACACGCGCGACTATCTCGAGGCACTCGTCGACGGAACCCTCGACAAGGCGGCCGTGAGGCTCATGGGATTCCCGTGGTCTCCCGCGCTGATGGAGCGGAGCCGGCGCTCCGCGAGCGCGACCTACCTCGCAGCTCGCGCTGCGCTCGATTCCTCCGCAGGGGCCCCCGTCGGATCGGCCCCGTGCCTTCACGCCGCCGTGAACCTGGCCGGCGGCACGCACCACGCGTTCCCCGGCCACGGCGAGGGCTTCTGCGTGCTCAACGATGTGGCGATCGCAGTGCGCAGGCTGCAGGCCGAAGGGCACATCGAGCGCGCGCTCGTCGTCGACTGCGACGTGCACCAGGGGAACGGCACGGCGGTGATCTTCGAGCGCGACGCATCCGTGTTCACCCTGTCCCTGCACGGTCGCCGCAACTACCCGTTTCGCAAGAAGACGAGCAGCCTCGACGTGGAGCTCGAGGACGGAACCGGTGACGAGGCGTACCTGGCTGCGCTGCAGCCGGCGCTGGCCGAGGCGCTGCGCGCGGCGGACGCGGACGTGGCGATCTACCTCGCCGGGGCGGATCCCTTCGAAGGGGACCGTCTCGGTCGGCTCGCGTTGACCAAACAGGGCCTGGCGGCCCGCGATGCGGCAGTTTTTGGCGCCCTCGCGGCGGCTGGCCTGCCGGTGGCGGTCGCCATGGCCGGCGGTTACGCCGAGGACGTCGAGGACATCGTCGACATCCACGTGGAGACCGTGCGGCAGGCGGCGCGCCTCTGTGTGGGGCTTCACAGTCCGTCGGCTTACGGGCGCGCCACCGGGAGCCGCGGGGAGTGAGACCGGCCGGGTGCCAGAAGAAAAGGCCCCGGCGCAGAGCACCGGGGCCCGAGGAGCGAACGCAGGACCCGTGGTCCTGCGCCCCATTCTTCCGAAGACGCTAGAAGCGCACGCCGACCGAGAACCGGAAGGTCCGCGGCGTCTGGAAGTCTTCTGCGCTCGTCGGCTGACCGAAGTTCGGCCCTTTGCCGAAGTGCACGCCCTCCACCGGCGTCGTGGTGAACGGGTTGAAGGACTGGAACTGGCTACTGCTCGTGGCGTCCAGAACCGTGGCGTCGACGAAGAAGGCGCCGTCTTCGTTGAAGACGTTGAGCACCTCCGGCTGGAGGAAAAGCTCCACCTTCCGGTTCCCCAAGGCCATGGTGAACGAGTAGTTGATCGCCAGATCGGTACTCGTGATGTCGTCGGTGCGGAACTCGCCGCGACCGAAGTACCAGTAGTCGACCGTCGGATCGGACTCGAGATACCCGAGTGCGTTCAGGTCGACGAAGTTGCGCGCCGCGACCTGCCCCGGCCCGGTGAGCTCCGTGCCGACGAACGGCCGGCCGGAGCCGTACCGCTGCAACAGGCTGATCGACAGGTTGTGCCGATCGGTGATCACCGGCGTGTAGATCGCCCACAGGGAGACCTTGTGCCGCTGGTCGAGCAGCAGGGGTCCGCGGTTGGTGTGCCGATCGAACGCCTTGATCTCCGGGTAGGACGCGAGCTCGGACGGCAGTGCGCCCTGGCCCTCGGTCTCCCCGTCGAAGTCGCCGCGAGCGTGCGACCACGTCCAGTTGCCGGCGACCTGAACGCGACGGTTGAAGCGGTACGAGAACTGCGTGTGCAGGCCGTCGTAGATCCGCTCGCGCGCGTTGGTGTTCTCGAACAGGGTGAGGTCCGAGAAGCTGCCGTCCGGGTTCTGCACCTGGCCCGTCTGCTGGTCGACACGCTCCGAGTAGAAGTCGGAGAACTCGCGACGCACCACGTCGGCGCGCACGAGACCTTTGGTGCCGAGGCGCTTGATGACACCCACGGTGAACTCCTCGGCGCTCGGCGTTGTGATCGAGCGCGGCACCTGCAGGCCAAGGCCTGGAATGGTCAGGTTGATGCGCTGCGACACGTTGTCGATGCCGCCGATGGAGTCGAACCAGGCGAAGATGACCTCGAGGGCCTCGTCGGCAGTGAGCAGCTGGTCCGTGGGCGCGTTCGGGTCCGGGTTGATGTCCGGGCCGTTGTAGAGCCACGTCCAGTTCCCCAGTGCACCGGCAGAGCCCGTGGTGCCGCCGATGTTCGCGCCTGTGTTGATCGAGGAGGCGTACTCGGCGTAGGTGGCGTTGACCACCCAGTCGCCGTCACCCTTCACGTCGAACGACGCTCCGAGTCGGGGTGCGAGCTTGGTGTCGTCCGAGATGATCTCGCCGGAGCCGTTCGAGCTCTCGTTGTCGTCGTAGCGGAGCCCGAGGTTGAAGCGCCAGCGGTCACCCACCGACCACGTGTCGTTGACGTAGAACGAGTCGGTCTGGAACTTCATGCCGCGGGTGGCCTCGAGTACCGGATCCCAGCGCAGGCGGTTCGCACCGTTGTTGGTGATCTGAGGAAAGGCCTGGCTCCCGCGAATGATCGACGGCTCGAACGTCCACACCTGAAAGTCGCTGGCCGACTGGTGGTTCTCGATGACGTTGATGTCGTCGAAGGTGTCGAAGCCGACCACGATGTCGTGGGTTCCGGCGTTCTCCGTGGCCAGGAACCAGGACGCTTTGATGAGCGTGTTCTCGTTGTTCCTCTCGTTGTCCACGCACACCGCGCAGAAGACCGGTGAGGCGAGGAACACGAAGTTCGGGAGATCGACGATCCAGGTGCCGCCGATTCGCTCGGTGGTCTGCGCGCCGACGCCCTTGCCGTTGATCAGCGTGCGCTCCGAGTACTGCGCCTCCACGAAGAAGTTGGGGGTCAGGACGCCCGTGTAGTTCACCGAGGTCAGATCCTCGGGATCTTCGCGAACCGGGTTCACCGTGGAGAGGTCGATGGCGGAGAAGTGATCGTTGAACTCGGAGGAGTTCCGCTCACTGTACGCGCCGATGACGCGGTGGCTGTTCGTCGGGGAGACCGTGAGCTTGACCTCGGCTCGGTCACGCTCCAGACCGGTGCTGAGCGGAATCAGCGTCTGGTCCAGGGTTTCGGTCTCCGACCGTTCGAGATCGCGGCCAGCCAGGAAGAACCACAGCTTGTCGCGCAGGATCCGCCCGCCGAGCGTGGCCTCGTAGGTCTCGTTGGTCGTGTTGTCCTGATCCGCAGGCGAGAGGGGCGTGCGACCCTCCCAGGCCTCCTTGGAGAGGCTGTCGCGGAAGGAGCCATGGAACTCGTTGCCACCCGACTTGGTGATGACGTTCACCACGCCGCCGTTGAAGCGACCGAACTCGGCCGAAACGCCCGACGTGCTGATGGTGGTCTCCTGGATCGCGTCTTCGATGACGAACTCGATCGCCTGGCCGCGCGTGTTCTCGTTCACGACGACGCCGTTCACGAGGAACAGGTTCTCGTACGTCTGTGAGCCGGAGATCGAGATGGCAGCGCCGTTGAGGCTCGAGTCGGCCTGCGGGCCCGTCTGATGCACGCCGGGCGCGAGAACGGCGGTGTCCTCGATGCTGCGCGTGATCGCCAGGTTCTCGATGGTCGAGAGCTCGTAGGTCGTCTGCGACTGTGTGTCCGTGGAGATGGTCGCCGCCTCGGCCGTGACCACGATCTCCTCGGTGACGTCGGACAGGCTCATCGCCTGATCGATGGTCGTCGTCTGATCGACGTTGACCTTCACCTCCTGCACGAGAGTCGAAAAGCCCTCGAGACTGAAGGTGAGCCGGTAGTCGCCTGCCGGGAGCTGCGGCAGCAGGTAGTCGCCGGTCGCTCGGGTCATCACGGTGCGCTCGCCTTGGAGCGCGGGGGAGGTGGCGGTCACGAGCACGCCGGGAAGGCCGTCGCTCCCCGAAGTGACCCGTCCCGTGATCTTGCCTGTGTTCGCTTGTGCAAGGAGTGCACCGGTGCTCAGGAAGAGCAGGACGCACGCAAGCCATGGCTGCTTTCTAGTCATGCCGATCTGGAATTCCCTTTCTCTCGCCATCGTGCGAGCTCGACATGGAGGTCGAGCAGTGCAAGTGCAACGCGCGAGCCACGTTGCCGTGCGGCAGCGTTTCTGCATTCGTCACCTCACGTGAGGGCTTCGTCCCCCGACCGAAACCCTGGCTGGGACGAGCACGCACCACACAGGGACGGAGGGCGTCACGCCCCGTCCGCCGATACAGAAACCCGAACCCGGTCCGTTCGCTCTCTTGAATTCCGCACGAAAGACGTCGCATCAGGCGGACGTCTCCGCGCGTCCAAAGCGAGGGCGAGTCGCGTCCTCCCGGGGATCGACCGGGGTGCGTGACCTCCTTCTGGTGCTGCTGCCGCTGCTCGTCGCAGGCGTCGGAACCGACGCGGCGTGGGCCCAGGAGGTGGCGCTCGTCGAGGTGGCCGTGCCGGCGATCGATGCCATGGAGCCGGGAGCGCGGGCCCGGATCGCGTCGGCGCGGCTGCGGGTCCGCGAGCTGCAGGAGCGAGGTGGCGAGCTGGCGCGCCGTGACCTCGCCGTGGCCTTCGACGACCTCGGACGGCTTTATCTCGCGTTCGAGCTCTTCGATGCGGCTTCGTCGGCGTTCGAGAACGTCGTCCGTCTCGACCCGTCGAGGGCTTCAGCCCAGTACTTCCTCGGAGTGTGCCTCGCAGCGCGGGGCGACCTTCGGGCCGCGGCGGAGAGTTTCGGCGCCTTCCTGGAGGGCGAGCGGACCTCGGCGGAGCGGGCCGCCGCGCTGGTCCGTCGTGGCCGCGTGGCGCTCGAGCTCGACGATCTCGAGCTTGCGGAGAGCTCCTTCGAAGGTGCCCTCGCGGAGGACCCCGACCACGCCGGAGCGCTCTTCGGGCGCGGGCAGGTCGCCGCGGCCCGGGGAGCCCACGAGAAGGCCGTCGCCGATTTCCAGCGCGTGCTGGCGGCTCAGCCGAGCGCGTCCGAAGTGCAGTACCCGTTGGGCCAGGCCTACCGCCGGCTCGGGCAGCGGGATGCGGCGCGCGAGCACCTCGGGCTGCGGGGCGACGGCCTCGTCGCGTTCCCGGACCCGCTGGCGCGCGAGATCGCTTCGTTGGCGGTTGCAGGAGCCTTCGAGGCGGTGGCATCGCTTGCGGCGATCGGTGACGCGTTCGACGAGCAGGCGTACCTGGGCTTCGTGCTGGCGCAGTTCGGCGCGCTGGAGTCCGCCGTCGAGCCGCTCCGCGAGGCGCTCGCCGAGCGCGCACGCGAGGCCAGTGGTCTGACCGGAGACGAAGCCGCAAGGGAGAAGCTCGCGAGAGCGCGCATTCACTACGGCCTCGGGGGCCTTCTGGTGAAGCACGGCCGGGATACCGAGGCACGGGCGGAGCTCGAGCGTGCCCTGGAGCTCGAGCCTTCACTACGCGATGCGCGCGTCAAGCTCGGCAACCTCCTGGTACGCGCTGGTGATCCCATGTCCGCGGAGCGTGAGTTCACGCGCGTGCTCGAGGCCCACCCGGACGCGGTGGAGGTCCGCGTCAAACGTGGTGCGCTCCGCATGGCCGCGGGCCGGCTCGAGGAGGCCCGGGTGGATCTCGAGCAGGCGCAGGCAGCCGCACCGGACGATCCGGAGATTCTGCTCCGCCTCGGCAGAGTGCGGGAAGGCCTGGGAGACCTTGCCGGGGCGCGCAGGCTGTACGAGCGTGGTGCCGAGCTCGGCTTCGAGGCGCGGGAGACGGCTGCCATGCACTACGAGCTGGCAGCACTCGATCAGCGCGGGGGAGAGGCCGAGGCTGCGCTGCAACGCTACGACCTCGCGCTGGCAGCCGATCCGCAGCTTCACGCGGCGCGCTTCGACCGCGCCACGCTCCTCGGACGCCTCGGTCGGTTTCGCGAGGCGGCCGCCGGCTACGCAGACCTGCTCGAGCTCGATCCACGGCACGAGAAGGCCTACCTCGGCCGGGCGACGGCGCTCGCCGTTCTCGGCGACGCACAAGCTGCGGCAGCGAGCCTCGAAGAGGGCGCGCGGGTCCTGCCGCAGAGCCTGGTGCTCGCCCACGCGCTCGCCCGCCTGCTCGCGTCGACCCCCGACGCGGCGGTCCGCGACGGCGAGCGCGCGGCGGCTCTCGCGCAGGGAGTCGTGCAGGCTGCTCCGGCGCCCGAGCACGTGGAGACGCTCGCCATGGCCCTCGCTGCAGCCGGCCGCTTCGAAGATGCCGCAGCGGTCCAGGAGCGACTGGTGGAGCAGCTGCGGGAGGTTGCGTCGGCGGCCGACGTGCGTCGGCTCGAGGCGCTGCTGCAGGGTTATCAGAACGGACGTGCGTGCTGCTTTCCGGAGGATTCCAGATGAGGCAGAGCCTTCCCACGCGGACCCTCAGGGCCGCTTTGTGCGCGGGCACGGCTCTCGTGCTGCTCGGAGCCGGAGAGAACGGGCCACCGTCCGCGACACGCATCACCGTTCCGGCGGACCTGGGCGAGAGCCAGCTGAAGGCACGGCGCGATGCCCAGTTCGCCGCGGCCGAGAGCCTCGAGGCGTTTCACTTCTTCGAGCTCCGCGACCGCCAGTCGCGGAGCGGCATCGACTTCGTGCATCGTGCAACCGACGACGCGGCCCGCGACTACAAGATGGTGCACTACGACCACGGCAACGGGCTTGCGGCGGCCGACGTCGACGGCGACGGCCTCACCGATCTCTACTTCCTTTCGCAGTTGGGATCGAATGCGCTCTATCGCAACCTTGGCGGCGGGCGTTTCGAGGACGTCACGGCGGCCGCGGGCGTGGGCCTGGCGGATCGCATCAGCGTGTCGGCCTCTTTTGCCGACGTCGACAACGATGGTGACGCGGACCTCTTCGTCACCACCGTGCGTGGCGGCAACGTCCTCTTTCTGGGCGACGGCGGCGGGCGCTTCGAAGACGTCACCGAGGCGGTTGGCCTGTCCTACAGCGGGCACTCGTCCGGCGCGACGTTCTTCGACTTCGACCGGGACGGCTTTCTCGACCTCTTCGTGAGCAACGTCGGCGTGTACACCACGGACGAGCGTGGCCGCGGCGGCTACTGGGTGGGTGTCGACTCGGCGTTCTCCGGGCACCTGTTCCCCGAGCGGTCGGAGCGCAGTTTGGTTTACCGCAACGTCGCGGGTGAGCGCGGGCGCCGGTTCGTCGACGTGAGCGAGGAGGTGGGGCTGGTCGACCTCTCGTGGACGGGCGACTCCGCCTTCACCGACGTCGATCGCGACGGCTTCCCGGAGCTTTACGTGCTCAACATGCAGGGAAACGATCACTACTACCTCAACCGAGGGGGGCGGTTCGAAGAGCGCACCGCCGAGACCGTGGGCAGCACGCCTTGGGGTGCCATGGGCATCGCGACGCTCGATTGGAACCAGGACGGCCGGCTCGACATCCTGGTGACCGACATGCACTCCGACATGACGGAGGTAATCGGTCCGGAGCGCGAACAGCTGAAGTCGACCGAGTCGGTTCTCCGCACCTGGAGCGACGAGCATCTCCAGGGAGGCAGTGACAACGTCTTCGGCAACGCCTTCTTCGAGGGGCAGGCGGACGGCAGCTTCTCCGAGATCTCCGATCGCATCGGGGTGGAGAACTACTGGCCCTGGGGCGCGAGCGCCGGAGATCTCAACGCCGACGGCTGGGACGACCTCGTGATCACGGCGAGCATGAACTACCAGTTCCGCTACGCCCCGAGCTCGATTCTCCTCAACGATCGCGGGCGTCGTTTCGTGGCCAGCGAGTTCCTGCTGGGCGCCGAGCCGAGGCCGGACGGGGTCTCGGCGCCGTGGTTCGAGCTCGACTGCGACGCCGCCGATCGAGAGCACACGCTGTGCGAAGGGCGCCGCGGAGCGCTCTCCGTCTGGGGCGCTCAGGGAAGCCGCGCCTCGGTGCTGCTCGACCTCGAGGGTGACGGCGACCTCGATCTCGTGACGGGGGAGTTCCACACCGCTCCCCGCGTGCTGGTGAGCGACCTGAGCCGCCAGACCAACCTGCGCTCGATCGAGGTGGAGCTCGAGGGGACGAGGTCCAACCGCGACGGCCTGGGTGCTTTTGTCACCGTGACGGCCGGAGACCTGCGCCAGACCAAGTTCCACAACGGCAAGTCGGGTTACCTCTCGCAAAGCTCGTTGCCCTTGTACTTCGGCCTGGGCGGGAACGAGCGCGTCGACCGCGTCGAGGTGCTGTGGCCCAGCGGCGCCACGCAGGTGGTGCGTGAAGGCATCGAGGTCGGCGAGCGGCTCACACTCCGAGAGCCCTAGGGCCGCTGACGGGGCGGCGCGTCGACGGCCGGCGCTCAGGGTGGCGCTTCGACTCCGGTTCCTTCGCCGCGCACCAGCGTGTGGTAGCGCTGCAGCCCGAGGCCCTCGAACGTCTCCTCCGCTCCGTCGGGCCACCGCACACGGAGTGTGGCCGGCTCCGCGTTGCCTTCGAGGGGGCCAAGGCCGAAGACGAGCCGTGGATCGCTGGCGGAGGCGAAGCTGCCGTCGGTGCGCGCGCGCCGGACGAGCGGCGGCCGCCCCGGTCGCTCGAGGAGGCCCACCGCACCAAGTGCGTCCGTGAGCGCCCCTCGCGTCGCCGTGGTCAGACGCACGCCGAGCCAGGCGTTGTCCTGCCCGGTGTCGTTGATGAGGACACGCACCGGCCCGTCGTTCTGCGTGACGACCACGTCCGTGTCGCCGTCGTTGTCGAGATCTCCGAACGCGGCTCCGCGGCTCACCTCCGACAGCGCGAAGGCGCTCCCTGATCGTGGCGAGACGTCTTCGAACCGGGTGCCCGTGTTGCGGAAGAGCTGGTTCGGCTCGTGGAAGGGGAACGGGTCTCCAGCTTCCGCGAGCTTCTCGATGACCCGCACCGCTCCGTTCGCGACGAGCAGATCGAGGTGGCCGTCGTTGTCGACGTCGAAGGCGCGGGTCCCCCAGCCGGTCCGCGGCAGGCTGGGAGCTCCGAGTCCGCGGCGTGCGGTCGCGTCGTGGAAGCTGGCTCCGCCTTCGTTGAGGAAGAGGGTGTTCGTCTCGGTCACGAGATGGGTCATGAACAGATCTTCGGTGCCGTTGCCGTCGAGGTCGGCCGCATCGACCCCCATCGAGGCTTCGGCGCGCCCGCGCCCGTTCACGGCGGCGCCCGCCAGGAGCGCGTCGTCGAGAAAGCCCTCCGCGCCGCGGTTGAGCCAGAGGAAGTTGGGCTCCTGGTCGTTGGTCACGTACAGGTCGAGGCGGCCGTCTTCGTCGAAGTCGCCGGTCACCGCCCCCAGCGATCGGCCCCGCGGGCGACCCACTCCGGTGGCGAGGGAGACGTCCTCGAAGGTGCCGTCACCTCTGCCACGCCACAGATGGTCGCCGGCGCCGGGGTAGGCGGTGGGGCCGCAGAAGTCGCGCGCGCCGGAGCTCGTGCGGCAGACCTTGTTCTCGTCTGCCGCGACCGCCAGGTAGTTGCCGACGTAGAGATCGAGGACGCCGTCGGCGTCGTAGTCGAAGAAGCTCGCGGCGACGCTCCAGCGGTTCTGCACCAGCCCGGCTGCCGCCGTCGCGTCTTCGAAGGTACCGTCGCCCCGGTTGCGCCAGAGCTGGTTGCGACCGAAGTTGGTGACGTAGAGATCGACGTCGCCGTCGCCTTCGATGTCGCCCGTGGCGGCCCCGAAGCCGAACGCCCGCTCCGCGATGCCGCCGTTTTGCGGCGCGGCCTCGAACGCCAGCGCCTGGGTGCCCGCTCTGCCGTCGAGACGATTGAGGAAGAGGCGGTCGGAGGGCGCGTCGGAGCGCTCGCCCTCCTCGAGGTGACCTCCCTGGACGAGGAAGAGATCGAGGTCGCCGTCGCCGTCGGCGTCGAACAGGGCCACCCCGGAGCCGTTGATCCGGGCGATGAAGTAGTCGCCCGTGTGCCCGGCGTCATGTCGAAAGTCGACCCCGAGTGCCTCGGCGCGCTCGGAGAAGTACGGCCGTGGAGCCTCCCGGGGTTCCGGCGTGGGGCGCGAAGCCCCCTCCGCCGGCTGCTCGGGCGTGGAAGAGCCCGTCGCTCCGCTCGAGGCGGCGAGCCCCGCCATCAGAGCCACCCGGAGCCATGCGCCACGGAGCGCGCGTCGGGCGCCCGGGAGCTCGTGGGCTGGCAACGGAGTGCGCATGCCACAGGCTACGTCGAGGATCGTCGCCGGTTCCGTCGTTCGTCCCAGGCACCGCCGATCCGGCGCCCTGCCCTGAAGCCGGATTCTCCGCTCAACAGGTACGCTGCGTGCGGAAGACCAAAGGAGGCGTTCGGATGGGTTGGAAGGGACTGATCCAGGTGGGGGAGCTGGCGCCGCGCGTCGAGGAGGCGTTGGCCCAGGCCCCGGAGGAGCGCAAGCTCAGGGTCTACGACGCCTCCGTCGTCTTCGAGCGGTCGGAGCAGGGCCTCCGCGCGTCTCCCGGGCGCTCGGACTATGAGGCGGGGCACGTGCCGACTGCGCAGTTCGTCGACCACCAGGCGGACCTGTCGAGCGCCGACACAACCCTCAACTACACGCTTCTCCCACCGGCTCAGCTCGAGGTGGCCCTCCGGAGACTCGGCGTGTCGGCCGACAGCGAGATCGTGGTGTACAGCACCAGCCACATGATGTGGGCGACCCGCCTCTGGTGGGTCCTGCGGTCTTGCGGAATCGAGGCGGTGCACGTGCTGGACGGCGGGCTGGCTGCCTGGCGCGACGCCGGGCATCCGGTGACGCAGACCGCGGCGACCCCGATTCCGGGAGATGTCCGCGTTCGCTTCGACGCGGCGCGCTGGGCCGACCGCGACGAGGTCGCCGCGGCGGTCGGCAGCGGCGCCGTTTGCACCCTCAACGCACTACCCGCTGAAACGTACCGCGGGGAGGGCGATCTGGTGTACGGGCGCCGCGGACGAATCCGGGGCAGCGTCAACGTACCCTTCGGCGACCTCGTTCGGGGAGGGCGAGTGCGTCCGGAGGCGGAGCTTCGCGAGCACTTCGATCGGGTCGGCGCACTCTCGAAGGACCGGGTCGTCACGTACTGCGGTGGTGGCATCGCCGCCACCCTGGCCGCGTTTGCCCTCGACCAGCTGGGTCACCCCGACGTCGGCGTGTACGACGGCTCCATGAGCGAGTGGGGCGCCGACCCGGCGCTGCCGGCCGACGTGGGTTAGCTGGTCAGCCGCGCTCGAAGTGCGCCACGCGGCCGTCCGGGGTGAGGTGGAAGCGGAAGAGCCTCGTGCGCTCCTCGGAGACCAGGGCGTAGTAGACGATGCGCTCGACCGGAGCGCCACGCGCCGTGAGCCCGCGCGCCGCGACGTCGTCCTCCGCGAGGTAGCGAAAGGCTGTCGCCTGCTCCAGTGCGCGGCCGAGGCTGATGCGGCTGAAGGCCTCGCGGGCGCTCCCCGACGCGGTAGAGGCCAGCGCCGGCCCCATGTCGTCGGACGTGCGCCAGTTCGCGTAGTCGTCGAGCACTGCGCGGAGCCTGGAAGTCCGGGCGGCGTCGGGGTCGTCGACTTCGAGGCTGGTGGAGGGCAGCCGAAGGGACTCGTTCACCATGCCCGCCACGTGGGTCAGGATGCGCTCGGGCTGGCCGCTGCTCGAGTTGGAGAGCGCGGCCACGATGAGGTCGTCTTCGGTGTAGTAGGCGATCGCCGTGCGAAAGCCCTGCCAGGAGCCGCCGTGCTCGACGACGCGTCGACCGCGCTGCTCTCCGACACCCCAGCCGAAGCCGTACGGGTACGTGCCGACCTCGAGTTGGACCGGTGTCCACCACTGGTCGTAGCTCTCCTCGCTGAGCAGGCCTCGCGCGCGGAGGGTCCTGCCGAACGCTTCGAGGTCGCGCGCGCTGAAGTAGAGCGCGCCATCGGCGGTACGGCCCCAGGTGGGGGAGACCCACTCCTGGTTGCGCAGCGTGCCGTCCTGCTGCGGCTCATAGCCGTCGGCACGGTGCGGCACGAGGTCGAGCTCGGAGATCTCGCGCGCCGTCTTCATCCCCGCAGGCGCGAAGACCCGCTTCTCGAGGAAGTCGCTCCAGTGCTCGTCGGCCAACTTCGACAGCAGCGCGCCGGCCGCGACGTAGCCCGAGTTGCTGTAGCTCCACTGCGTCCCGGGCTCGAACTGCACCGGCAGCTTCATCACGGTCTCGAGCAACTCGTCCTCCGTGTAGTCCTTCCGATAGTCGAACTCGTTGCCGTAGTCCTTGATCCCCGAGGTGTGCGTGAGCAGGTGGCGCACGGTCATGCGGTGCCACGCGGCGGGCGCGCGACCGAAGTGCTTCGCCAGGCGGTCGTCGAGCGACAGCTTGCCTTCCTCCACGAGGAGCAGGAGCCCGGCGGCGGTGAACATCTTGCCCACCGAGCCCGACTGGAAGATCGTGTCGGGGGTGACCGGAACCTCGTGCTCGAGGTTGGCCATGCCGTAGCCCTGGAGCTTGACCGTCTCGCCGCCCTGGATCACGAGCAGGGCGAGCCCGGGAACGTTCTGCTCTTTCATCGAAGCCTCGACGAAGGTGTCGATGTCGTCGGCGAAGAGGCTGGGGGAGAGGAGGAAAAGGCTCGCGACGACGAGTGCCGTCACGGAAAGGGGGGCGCGTCGGGTGGTCATGGGCCAAGCGTAGTCGATGCGCAGGGTCTTCAGCTGCGCTGCGAGAAGCCGTCTCCCTGAGCCAGGAACTCGAGGCGGTTCCCGAACGCGTCCGCGCAGTAGAAGCGCCTGCGCTCCGGGAGCGTCTCGTCCCAGGCCACGTCACATCCGGCGTCTCGGAGCCGCTTCGCGAGGCCTTCGAGATCGGCGGTGAGGAAGGCGACGTGCGCCTTCTTCGCGGGCGCAAACGGCTCCTCGACCCCCAGATGCACGTGCACTGGCCCCGATCGGAACCACGCGCCGCCGCGTGGGCGTAGCGGCTCGGGTTTCGCCAGCTCGCGCATGCCGAGGAGCTGCACGTAGAACGCTCGCGCTTCGTCTTCGCCGCCTCGGGGCATGCCGAGCTGCACGTGGTCGATGGAGCTCAGCACGAAAGGTCCCGGGAGTCGCGATCGGGGCGATCGCCGGGGCCTGGCCTCAAGGCGCGCCCCCTTGGTAGGCGACCTCGCCACCCACGACGGTCAGCAGGACCTCGGCTTCCCTGAGCTGCTCCAGGTCGCCGGGCGCGAGCGCCGTGATGTCGCGGTCGATCACCACCACGTCGGCCCGCTTACCGGGCTCGAGCGTCCCCTTCTCGTTCTCCTCGAAGCCGGCGCGCGCGCCGCCGGTGGTGTAGGCGAGCAGCGCCTCTTCGATGCCGATCTTCTGGCGGGGAACCCAACCCTCGGGGTTCGCATCGTCGAGGGTGCGGCGGGTGACCGCGGCGTAGATCCCTTCGAGCGGCGTGGCGGGGGCCACGGCCCAGTCGCTGCCGAAGGCGACGTCGGCGCCACTGTCGAGCAGCGCGCGGAAGGCGTAGGTCGTCTCCGAGCGCTCCTCGCCGATCACTCGGGTGGCCCAACGGCCGTCGTCGATGGCGTGGTACGGCTGCATGCTGGCGAGGACACCATGTTCGGCGAACCGTGGGATGTCGCTCGGATGGATGTGCTGCGCGTGCTCGATACGGAAGCGCCGATCGCGCGGCCCGTTCGCCTGCTCGATGCGTGCGAAGGCGTCGAGCAGCTCGCGGATTGCGCGATCGCCGATGGCGTGGACGTTCACCTGCAACCCTGCGGCGTCGGCGCCGAGCGCGTGCTGCTCGATCTCGTCCGTGGGCATCACGTAGAGGCCCACGCCGTCCTCGGGGCGGTCGGTGTACGGCTCGAGGAAAAGCGCGGTGTGCGAGCCGAGAGAGCCGTCGACCATGCCCTTGAGGCAGGTGTTGCGCAGACGCGCCGCCTTGTCGGCCGGCGCTTCGGCTTTCACCTTCTCGGCGAGGCGCTGCCAGGTGTCGATGGGCACACAGGCGGCCACGCTGAGCTGCAGCTCACCCGCGGCTTCGGCTCGCTCGAACACGTCGAGGTCGGCCCAGGTGCCCATGTGGTGC
Source organism: Candidatus Multivoraceae bacterium (assembly GCA_965223385.1). Classification (GTDB taxonomy): domain Bacteria; phylum Acidobacteriota; class Thermoanaerobaculia; order Multivoradales; family Multivoraceae; genus JBCCLJ01. Next base: position 2,267,173 of record CBDCWR010000007.1, read on the forward strand.
ACGGTCGTGACCCCCTGCGCGAGCACGTAGTCCGAAGCGGCGGCGAGCGCCCGGTCGAGGGTTTCCGCCGATGGCTCGGGGATGGCTGAAGCCAGCAGGCTCATCGCGTTGTCTTTGAGCACTCCGGTGACGCGGCCATCGCCGTCGCGCACGGCCTCCCCACCCGGGACGTCGAGAGTGGCCGTCGCTTCGAGGAGGCCCGCGGCGCGCAGCGCCGCGCTGTTGGCAAGCCCCATGTGGCCGTCGAGCCGCATCACCCAGACGGGATGGTCGGGTGTGGCCTCGTCGATCCAGGCGCGGTCGGGGAGCTCGCCTCCCCAGAGCTCGTGGTCCCAGTTGCCCTCCACGATCCACGTGCCGGCAGGAACGGACTGCGCGAAGGCACCGATGCGCCGGGCAAACTCCTCGGGCGTCGCCGCGTCACGCAGCTGCACCGAGGACAGCCCGATCCCACCGCTGAGGAAGTGGACGTGCGTGTCGATGAAGCCGGCGACGATCAGCGCCCCGGTCGTGTCGTGGACGACGGTGCCGGGCCCCTGCAGGGCCTCGATCTCGCTCCGGCTGCCGACGGCGAGAATGCGATCCCCCTTCGTTGCGAGGGCGTCGGCCCACGGCTCCCCCACCACCCCGGTGAACACTCGGCCGCCGATCAGCACCATGTCGGCTGCGTCGTCCGGCGCGCCGTCTGCGCAGCAGAGGGCGAGCCCGGCGAGGAGCGCGAGCGCAACGACGCGCCCCGGGCCGGGCAGGGTGGAGAGAAAGGTGCGACTGCGGCGCTTGCGTGGGGATCTCATGCTCCGGCAACCGTACCGCAGGGCGCTCCGGGTCGCCGGTGGGGGCGAGCGACCCGGAGCGCGATCGTGCTCAGCCTCCCGGCGGCGTGTACGCGGCGCTGACCTTCTGCGCGATCTCGCTACCCTTCTGGATGTCGGAGGGCTCGAAGAGCGGAATGGTGCGCCACGACTCGAGCGTCCCGCTGGCGATGGCCGGGCCGATGGCGCCGATGTACTCCGCCGGGCCCGGAACGTCGATGATGAGGCAGAGGTTGTGCTCCTGGCCGAGCATGCCGTAGAAGGCGAGCAGCTCGCCCCCCGCCGCCTCCACCGAAGCGCGCGCTGCCGCTTCCCGGTCGCTGCCTGTGCTGAGAATCGAGTTCATCGCGTCGCGCGAGTACCGCGCCTGGATCATGTACTTCGCCATGCCGTGCTCCTCCGTGGGCCGCCCGCCGAGCGGCGGCGGTGCGACGAATGTTGTCGTTCGTACTCGGAACTACGGAGGGTCTCGGCAAAGGTGCGCGCCACCCTTGAGGCTCAGACGTGCTTGGTTCAACATGCCCGGCAGCCATGAAGTCCTGCTGCACTGCGATGGCCTGTTCGAAGAGGGGTGGCTCTGCCCCCATTGCGGCTGGCAGCCGCAGGAGCGCGCGGGTTTCCCACACTTCGCACCGGACCTCGCGGACGACAACGAGCACTTCGTCGCGGAGGCCTTCGAGGCGTTGGCGGCGATCGAACCGCACTCGTTCTGGTTCGTCGAGCGCAACCGCAACATCCTCTGGGCGCTCGAGCGCTACTTCCCGCAGGCCCGCGCCATCTGCGAGATCGGCTGCGGAACGGCGTTTGTTCTTCGCGCTCTCCGGCAGGCGAGGGCCGCAGCGGACATCGTCGGCTGTGAGGTCTTCACGGAGGGGCTGCGCCAGGCGCAGGGGAGACTCGACGACCTCGGCCCCGGCGAATCTGGAGCCGGCGGCTCGCTCGAGCTCCTTCAGCTGGACGCGCGACACATGCCCTACCGCGCGCACTTCGATCTCGTGTGCGCGTTCGACGTGCTGGAGCACATCGAAGAGGACGAGCGCGTCTTGGTGGAGCTCTACGAGACCCTCGAGCCGGGTGGTGGACTCCTGCTCACCGTGCCCCAGCACCCGTTCCTCTGGAGCAGCGAAGACGACTATGCGGGACACTGCCGTCGCTACACCTGGCGCGAGCTCGTCGGGAAGGTGCGCGCCGCGGGATTCGATGTGGTTCGCACCACATCGTTCGTCTCCCTTCTGCTGCCCCTCCTGCTCGTCCAGCGCGCCGTGAGCCGCCTCCGGCCCCGCACCGAGCCCGGCGGGTATGCGCTGCGCCCAGCAGCCCCGCTCAACGCTGCGCTGGGCCTTGCGCTGAAGACGGAGCGCCAGTGGATCCGGGCGGGAGGATCGTGGCCTGCAGGCGGTTCGCTGCTCCTGGTGGGGCGCAAGCCGGCGTGAGCCAGCGCGCCGGGGCCTCGAGCCCAGGGAAGGACCCACGGGACTTTTTCAGCAGCCCCCTAGTGGACGTGGACCTCGCCGTCGTCGGTCTGGCGCGGCAGGCGGATCTCGGACACCAGGTCCTGGACCTCCTGCGGCGGCGGGCTCGTGAAACGGCTGACCGTGATCGCGAGGGTGAAGTTGAGCAGCATGCCGATCGCGCCGATCCCCTCCGGTGAGATGCCGAACAGCCAGGCGTCTTCCCCGGCGTCCGGGTTGATGAGCCTGAAGTAGCTGATGTAGCCGCCGGTGAAGAGGATGCCGCCGAGCATGCCGGCGATGGCACCCTCCTTGGTGGTACGCCGACTGAAGACGCCGAGCACCAGGATGGGGAAGAAGCTCGAGGCCGCCAGCCCGAAGGCGAACGCCACGACCTGGGCCACGAACCCGGGTGGATTGACCCCGAAGTAGTAGGCCACGAGCACGGCGACGCCCGCAGCGACGCGGGCCAGCCAGAGCTCGTTCTTGGCCTTGAGATCCGGCAACAGGATCGACTTGCCGATGTCGTGGGAGATGGCGGACGCGATCACGAGGAGCAGGCCCGCCGCGGTGGACAGAGCGGCCGCGAGACCACCCGCGGCGACCAGGCCGACCACCCACGCCGGGAGGTCGGCGATCTCGGGATTGGCGAGCACCATGATGTCGCGGTCGACCGTGAGCTCGTTGGCGGCGCTGTCGCCGCTCATCTGGATGACCCCGTCGCCGTTCTTGTCCTCGAAGCCGAGGAGGCCCGTGGTCTCCCACTTCTCGAACCAGGGGGGCACCTCGCCGTACGGGCGCTCGTGCAGGGTCTGGATGAGGTTGACACGCGCGAAGGCTGCGACGGCGGGTGCCGTGGTGTAGAGCAGGGCGATGAAGACGAGGGCCCACAGCGCACTCCAGCGCGCTGCGCGCGCATTCTTCACCGTGAAAAAGCGGATGAGCACGTGCGGCAGGCCCGCGGTGCCCACCATCAGCGCCAGCGTGATGCAGAACACGTCGATCATCGACTTCTTACCCGGCACGAACGCGGCGGTGTACTCGGGCAGGCCGAGGTCGCGGTGGAGCTGGTCGAGCACCTCCAGCAGGAAGATGCCGGCCGACTTGCCTTCGGCGAGCGCTGCGCCGAAGCCGAGCTGCGGGATGCCGATGCCGGTCATCTTGGCGGAGATGGCGACGGCAGGAACGATGTAGGCCACGATCAGCACGCAGTACTGCGCCACCTGGGTGTAGGTGATGCCGCGCATGCCGCCGAGGGTCGCGTACACGAAGACGATCGCCGTGCCGATGAGCACGCCGGTGTTGATCTCGACCTCCAGGAAGCGGGAGAAGACGAGCCCGACACCGCGCATCTGCCCGGCGATGTAGGTGAACGACACGAAGATCGTGCAGAAGGCTGCGACGAGGCGCGCGGTGTTGGAGTAGTAGCGGTCGCCGACGAACTCAGACGTGGTGTACTTGCCGTACTTGCGCAGGTAGGGCGCCAGCAGGAGAGCGAGCAGCACGTAGCCGCCGGTCCAGCCCATCAGGTAGATCGTGCCGGAGTAGCCCATGAAGGCGATGAGCCCGGCCATCGACAGGAACGAGGCGGCGCTCATCCAGTCGGCGCCGGTGGCCATGCCGTTGGCAATGGCCGGCACGCCGCGTCCGGCGACGTAGAAGCCCGCGGTGGAGCCCACCCGGCTCCAGATGGCGATGCCGATGTAGATGCTGAAGGTGATGCCGACGAGGAGGTAGGTCCAGGCCTGTACGTCCATGGTGCGACTCCCCTCAGCCCACGCCGAAGCGCTTGTCGAGACGGTCCATCCAGACGACGTAGACCAGGATGAGGACGACGAAGACGTAGATGGAGCCCTGGTGTGCGAACCAGAAGCCGAGCGGGAAGCCGCCGAGCTGGACCCCGTTGAGGGGCTCGACCAGGAGGACGCCGAGCACGAACGAGGCGACGAACCAGATGCTGAGCAGAACGCTCATGACGCGCAGGTTGGCGGACCAGTAGGCGTTCTGCTGTTCGAGGTCGTCCTCGGGCGGGGGCGCGTCTCGGCGCTCGGCTTCGCTCATCGCGGTTCTCCTCCCGCGCAGCGGCTCGGGGCTACCCAGGGCAGCCGCCCGCCGAACGGGTCACGTCTTTCAGGGGAACGCGCATGCTACCAACCGGGCACGACATCCGTAGCCGCGTGTGCGACATGGAGCGCGGGTATGCTGGCCTTGCTCCAGGAGCGGCGCCCCGCTCGTACGGCCCCTCATGAACCCCGCAGACATCACGCCACGCCCCCCTGGCCGCAGGCGTCTCTTCTGATGGTGGACTCGCTCGACGCCGGGAAGAACGCCGCGAAGGCGGCTGCCTCCGACCCAGAGCTGCCGGAGCGTCCCCGCTTGCGCGACCGGTTGATCGGCGCCCTGCTCCCCGGCGCGGTGGCCGCGGTGTGCCGCGTTCCCAAGGGGCTGTTTGCGCCGACCGCGCGCCTCGCGGCTTTCCTGCACCGGCACACGAGCCCTCGCGACATGAGCATTCTGCGTGGCAACCTCGAGCACGTCCTGCACCATCCACCGGATGCGCCGGAGCACCGCCGCATGGTGAAGGCGGTCACCCTGCACCAGTCGACGAGTGCCCTCGAGACGATCCGCGCGTCCTTCCGGCCGGGTGACGCCGAGATCGTCGGCCTCGAGAAGCTGAAGCAGCTGATCGAGCGCTCCGAGGCGGCGGGCAAGGGCACCATCATCGCCACCGCACACCTGGGAACGTGGGAGCTGGTCGGGCGGGCCATGGACAGCGTCTCGACGCGAACGTTCCACGCGCTGGCCAAGCCCCCCAAGATCCCGGGGCTCGCACAGGTGCTCGAAGACGTGCGGAGCCAGGGCCAGCGTGACGTCTTCTGGACGGGGCGCAAGTCTCTCCTGCGCGACATGCTCCAGGCGCTGCGCGCCGGCGAGTCGCTGGGCATCGTCATGGACCAGAAGCCGGAGGTTGGCCAGGGGCGCGTGGTCACCTTCTTCGATCGCCCGACGCCGTTCGTCGTCGGCCCCGGAGCGTTGGCCTCGCGCACGTCTGCGGCGGTGATCGCGGTCTTCTGCCTTCGGCGCGGGCCGTTCCGGTATGAAGTGGTCTGCGAAGAGCTGTTTCCCCCGGACCACGGGGAGACCGATGAGGACGTCCTGACGCAGAGGATGGCGCTGGCCATCGAAACGGCGGTGCGCAGTGCGCCCGAGCAGTGGGCGTGGACCTATCGGAGATGGAGGTTCGAAGAGAATGCGAGCTAGGCACCCCGGAACACACTCGTCCGCAGTTGTCCCAGGCCCGCGTCCTGCTGCCGGCTCGGGGCGCCGCCGAGCACCGGGAGGCGGCCTCTGGGGCCGTGTGCGCCCCGTCCTCCTCGTGGGTCTGTCGGCGCTCCTGCTGGCGGCCTGCCAGGCGGGGACCGAGCCGGAAGACACCGCAGCGGAAAGCGCAGCGGCGCCAGCCGACGCTCCCAACATCGTGTTCGTGCTCATCGACGACCAGCGCTTCGACGCGCTCGGCGCCGTGAACCCGTTCTTCGAGACGCCCCACCTCGACGCGCTCATGGAGCGCGGGACCTACTTCGAGAACGCCTTCGTGACGACCTCGCTGTGCTCGCCGAGCCGCGCGTCGATCCTCACGGGGCGGTACGCGCACAAGCACCAGGTGCTCGCGAACCGCACGCCGCTCGATCCGAACATCCCGACCTTCGGCCAGGGGCTCCAGGCGGCGGGCTACGACACGGGGTTCTTCGGCAAGTGGCACATGGGTGGTGCCAACGACGCACCGCGCCCGGGGTGGGGTCGCTGGGTCTCCTTCCCTGCACAGGGGGTGTACTACGACCCCCGCTTCAACGTCGACGGGGAGCACGTCCAGCGCGAGGGCTACACCACCGACCTGATCACCGACTACGCCGTGGAGTTCATCGAAGGCTCCGGAGGCGCGCCGTTCCTCGCCTACGTGTCGCACAAGGCCGTCCACGCCGACTTCAACCCGGCCGAGCGCCACCGCGGCAGCTACGCGGGCCGCAGCTACCCGTACCCCGAGTCCATGGCGAACACCGAGGCGAACTACGCCGGCAAGCCCGACTGGGTGCGCGCCCAGCGCAACTCCTGGCACGGGGTCGACGGCATGTACAACGGCCGGGTCGACATGGATCAGTTCGTGCTCGACTACGCGGAGACGCTCCAGGCCGTCGACGACAGCGTCGGCCGCCTCGTCGGCGCGCTCGAGGCGAAAGGTGTCCTCGACGAGACCTACTTCGTGTTCACGTCGGACAACGGCTTCATGTTCGGGGAGCACGGCCTCATCGACAAGCGCACGATGTACGAGGCGTCCATCAAGGTGCCCCTCCTCGTGTCCGGCCCGGGAGTTGCGGCGGGGGAGCGCCGGCCCGAGATGATCCTCAACGTCGACTACGCGCCCACGTTCCTGGAGCTGGCCGGAGCGCCGGTGCCCGAAGGGGTCCAGGGCCGCTCCTTCGCGCCGCTCCTGCGCGGCGAGGACACCGCGTGGCGCACCGAGTTCCTCTACGAGTACTTCTGGGAGCGCGCGTTCCCGCAGACGCCGACCGTGCTCGGCGTGCGCACCGACCGCTACAAGCTGATGCGCTACCACGGCATCTGGGACCGCTACGAGCTGTACGACCTGGAGGCCGACCCGCACGAGCGCGACAACCTGATCGGCGACTACGTCACGACCACCGAGGTCGGGCACGTCGAGGCGCGCATTCGAGGCGCGCAGACGAAGGAGCTCGAGCCGCTACTCGGCACGGGAGCACCCGAAGAGCTCAGGACGCTGTTTCTCGACCTCTGGGGTCGGCTGGATGCACAGCTCGCCGAGCTCGAGGCCGCCCCCGAGCCCAACTGGCGGCCCTGACGTGCTCGGCGTGGTGGTACCACGCCTGCGCTCGTCCTGTTCGATGCTCCTGCCGCCTTCGGCGGCATTCGCGCTCCAAGCGGCCTGGCGGCCGCGTCGCTTGACGTGCTCGGCGTGGTGGTACCACGCCTGCGCTCGTCCTGTTCGATGCTCCTGCCGCCTTCGGCGGCATTCGCGCTCCAAGCGGCCTGGCGGCCGCGTCGCTTGACGTGCTCGGCGTGGTGGTACCACGCCTGCGCTCGCCCTGTTCGATGCTCCTGCCGCCTTCGGCGGCATTCGCGCTCCAAGCGGCCTGGCGGCCGCGTCGCTTGACGTGCTCGGCGTCGTGGTACCACGCCTGCGCTCGTCCTGTTCGATGCTCCTGCCGCCTTCGGCGGCATTCGCGCTCCGAGCGGTCTGGCGGCCGCGTTGCTTGACGTCTCGGCGTGGTAGCCACCACGCCGAGCACGCCTACTCGCCGGGTAGCGCCGACGTGTCGCCGACGCTGGCGAAGGTGCCGGCTGGGTTCTTGTACGTGCGCACCAGGCCGGCCTGGGTGTCGGTGACGGTGAGCTCGTACTCCACGTCGGACAGAGCACCGTAGAAGATCCAGTAGTGGCCGTTCACGCCACGGGCGTCCAGTACCTTCACCACGAGCTCCACGTTCGCTTCGTCGAAGAACCAGAAGCTGCCGGTGTCGCGCGTCATCGGCGCGGCGCGGCCGTCGCCCGACCCGCCCTCGAAGTCGACCCAGCGCACCTCCACCTGGAAGCGGTCGTCGAGGCACAGCGTCGTGGGGCCTTCGGTGCAGCTCGACGCGCGCGCCGGTTCGAGACGGCTGCTTCCCGGCGTGCGGAAGCCGGGGAGCGGGATCGCGCCGGAGGCCGCCACGGGCTGGAGCAGGGCACCACGCGCCGCCTCGCCGGGCGGGTCGGTCGGGGCAAAGGCCTGCGTGTCCCCGGCCGAGGCGAAGCGGCGCGCGGGATTGTGGTACCGGCGGAACGCGCCGGTGGTGGTGTCGGTCACGGTCAGGGTGTACTCGACGTCGGAGAGCGCGCCGTAGAAGACCCAGTAGTGGCCGTTCACGCCGCGGGCGTCGAGCACCTTCACCACGAGCTCGACGTTCTCCTGGTCGAAGAACCAGAACGTGCCGGTGTCGGTGGTGAGTGGCGTCGCCTGCCCGCGCCCGGTACCGCCATCGAAGTCCTGCCACTCCACCTCCACCCGGAAGCGGCCATCGTTCAGGCAGAGCACGGTGTCCGAGGGAGCGCAGGAGAGCTTGTTCATCTCGTCGAGCAGCCAGTCGGCGCTCCGACCGACCCAGCGCTGGGGTCGCATGCGCGCGTCCTCGCGCCTCAGGAAGTCGCGCAGGTCCGCGGAGACGGCCGCAGACTCGAGACCGGCGACGTAGGTGCGGAAGACGTCCACCTGCCGCTGACTGAGAATCTGCTGGGCGCCGCGCCCCTCGACCCAGGCTTGGAAGACCGGCAGCCACTCCACGAGAACGTCTCGGGCCATGCCGTAGAGGGCGGGGCTCGCCACCGCCGTGCGTCCCATGTCGAGCGCGTGCTCGTGGAAGAGCTCGGTGGTGCGCTGGCCCCCGGGGACGCCCCGGAGAATGCGGTCTCGCAGACGGTACACCCACTCGAGCTCGAGGCCGTCCACTCCGTTGCCTAGCTCTTCGAGTGCAAGGCGCACCGGTGCTCCGCCGGCCGGATGCTCCTGGCCGCTGAGCTTGCCGGCGATCTGGAGGCAGGGACTCGAGAGGAAGAGGGAGGCGCAGCAGCTGATCAGGTTGAAGAACGAGAGCTCCGAATCGGAGAAGTCTGCAGACGAGACGGAGCGCACGAGGGTGGTGGACGAAGCAGAGGACGCGAGTGCCAGCGACGCTTCGTTGAACACCTCGAACACACTCGGCGTTCCCTCCAAGACCTCCACGGCGAAGACGGCCTCGAAGACTCCACCCCCCGGCACGGGAGGCACCGCGAGAGTGCAGGTGGCACCCTCATTCGGACCGTGCGCGCAGGCCCAGCCCGGATCGCTCCTACTGGCGACGAAACGGGTGTTCATCGGCACCGTCTCCGTGAGAGTGCCGCCCGCCGGCTCGCCACCTTCGTTGCGCACGACGAGGCGGTAGGGAATGAGCGGATCGACGCCCCAGGTGTGGCCGTCGCCGGTCTTGTCCAGCGTCAGCTGGGCCGGGCCGCTGGGTGTGTCGTCGTCGCGGATCTCCACGACCGCCACCGACGGTGTCCCCACGCTCGCGCCGCCGCTGACCTCCAGCACGATCTCGAACGTCTCGGTGGGCTCGGCCACCGTGTCCGGCAGGATGACCGGTGCGACAAACGTGTCGCTGAGCGAGGGACACCACTGGAAGCGGTCGTCGAACGGCGTGTAGTCCTCCCCGGCGCGCGCGGTGACGTCGCGGGTGAAGACCCGCACGTTGGCGCAGATCTCCATCGGGCCGACGCGGAAGAGCTTCACCACCACCTGGTTGAGCGGCGTCGTGACCACGTCACCTTCCAAGGCGATGTGTGGGCCCTCCCCGAACTCGATCACCTGGGCCTGGGCGGCTCCTGCGAGCGCCAGCAGTAGAACGGTGAGAGGGATGACACGCCTTGCGGCGGCGCTTCTTCCATCGCAGGGCTTCCGTGCGGCGTGTGTCGCGGATCGTCCGAGTCGTCTCATGGCCCCCTCCCGAATCGGTGTCGACGGCACCGCGGATCGGTCCGCCCTGTGGGGAGGGACGCAGCCGAGCCTGCATGCCTCTCACGGGTGTTGCCGGGAGATCGGGAAGACGGTGTCGAGGCCTGCTGAGGACTTGACGCCTTGACGCCGGCGGACTGTCGTATTAGTTTCCTAATCGGTTAAATAACCAGTACGTTAAATATCTCGAGAGGAACGGCATGGACCCGCAACGTCTGGACGACACGTTTGCCGCACTCGCCAACTCGACACGCCGCGCGATCCTCGCCCGGCTGGCGCAGGGTGAGGCCCACGTGAACGAGCTGGCCGCGCCGTTCGACATGTCGCTGCCGGCGATCTCCAAGCACCTCAAGGTGCTGGAGTCGGCCGGCTTGATCGTGCGCGGCCGTCGGGCGCAGTACCGTCCGTGCACGCTGGACCCCGCGCCGCTCGAGGCGGTGTCGAACTGGGCCGAACAGTACCGCCCGATCTGGGAGAGCCGCTTCGATCGCATGGCCGACTATCTCCGCACCCTCCAACCAGAAGGACCCGAAGAATGAACGACTCCACCAGCACCCAGTCCGTCGTGATCGAGCGCACCCTCAGGGCTCCCATCGCCCTCGTGTGGCAGATGTGGACCGAGGCCGAGCACTTCGCGGCCTGGTATGGCCCCATGGGCGCGAAGGTCCCGACCGCCACCATGGACGTCGAGCCCGGTGGCCGACGCTTCATTGCGATGGTGATGGAGCGGCCGGACGGCGTGATGCAGATGTGGTTCACGGGCGAGTACGTGGAGATCGAGCCACCGACGCGTCTCGTGTACACGGAGGCCATGGCCGACGCGGACGGCAAGCCGCTGTCGCCCGAGGCGATGGGCATGCCCCCCGGCGCACCGATGGAGACGCGGGTGATCGTGGAGCTCGTGGATCTCGGCGGCGCGACCCGCATGACCGTGACCCACGAAGGTGTTCCGGCCGACTCGCCGGGCGCGCAGGGATGGCAGATGGCGCTCGACAAGCTGGAGGCGCATCTGGCGGGCTAGATTCGAGCCTGCTCCTCGGTCCGCTCGGATAGAGCAGATCTCGTGCGGCATGCTCCCTTCGTCAGGGCCTGTTCGCTACTCGGCAGTGGCTGCGTGCGTCTCGTCGAGTTGGTGGCGCAGTACCTGCTGGATGACCGGCTCGGCGCTCATCCAGTAGATGTCGCCGTCGCGGCTGAAGGCGAAGTACCTGCCGTCGGGCGAGACGTGCGGACAGAAGTCGTTGCCTGGGGTGTTGACGTCGCCGCCGAGCGGCTCGGCCGCGGTCCAGGTGCCGTCGCTTCGCCGCACGCTCAGGTACAGATCCGACTGGCCTCGGCCCTCCGGTCGCGCAGTGGCGACGATCAGGTACGACTCGTCGGGCGCGATGAAGACATCGCCCTCGTACCAGCGGGTGTTGAGGTCGCCCGGGAGCCGCTCCGGCTCGGCGTACCCGGCATCTCGCGGCACCGCGCGAAAGAGGTCGAAGTTGCGCTCCTCGCTCCCGCGGTTGGACGCGAAGTAGAGCGCGCCGTTCGCGGCTTCGGACACGAAGAACTCCTTGGCCTCGGAGCTGGGTGGGCGGCCGAGCGGCCGCGGGTTGCCCCAGCCGCGGTCCGTGCGGTCGGCAACCCAGAGATCGGAGTTGTTGGCGCTCAGCGGGCCGTGGTCGCGCGCCAGGAAGAAGAGGTGCTCTCCGTCGCGGGCGTGGAAGGGGTCGAAGACCGTCTTGTCGAGGCCTGGGAAGAGGATCTGCTCCGGCTGCCACGCGCCGTCTTCGAAGCGCCGGAGGCGGAGGTGATGGTGGTCGTCGGCCACGGCCCAGACCACCTCGGCACCGTCGGGCGACATGCTGAGGCCAAACTCGTGCTCGCCTTCGGTCGAGACGATGCCGGGCGCAAACAGGTCGGGGACCGTTCCGGGCGGGTCCAGCCCGAACGGCGGCGCCGCGGGAGCCCCGCAGCCCACGAGGAGAAGGGGCGCGGCTGCGATCGTGGACGTCAGTTGGCAGACGCGGAAGGCGCCTCGACCTTGCGCGCCTTCGTGCGGTTCATGAAGCTCCACGTCTTGCCGCCATCGTAGGTGCGCTCGAGCAGGAAGGAGTAGCTGCTGTCGGTGATGTCATGGTAGCGGAAGCGCTCCTCGAACTGTCCGCGCTGGTCGAAGCCCCTGCCATTGCCATGAAGCTCTCCATCGTTCCAGACCGCCTCGATGTAGGTGTGGCCGGGCGTGGCCGCCATGACCCAGTGGATGACCCACTTCCCGGCCGCCTCGGACCACGTGCGGATGCTGGTGCCGTGGAAGATCACGTTGCCTTCGCGGTCCAGAGAGCGCCAGTCGTCCTGGATGGCCTGCCCGTCCAGGATTCTGTAGGCGTGGGTCCGCGCCTTCCCGATGATGCGGTCGTCGGCGTCGAGCATGTCGACCTCCCAGTGCCCGAGGAAGAAGTCGAGCGCGTCGGCGCCGTCACGGCCCGTGGCCTGTGCAGCGGGCGCCGGGAGCCACGTCGCCAGGAGAAGTCCGCAGAGGGCTCGCCGTAGGTGCAGCTTGGGGGTTCGGGTCATGGTCTTCCCTTGGGGCAGTCGTCGAGCTAGAACACTGAGTCTCACCCTTGGAGGGTATCGGTCTCCGTCGAACGGTCCTCGAGCTCAGCCACCCATTGGGACCAGAGGCGGTCGCGCTGTGCTCGGCGTGTCCCTCGCCGGGCCGCAGGCCTGCTGCGCAACTCTCGGCCAATCGGGCGAAGCGCGAGTGTCCGAGTGAGCGCCGAGGTCGGGGAGCGAAGCGACCTGACGCTCGAGAAGCCGCGCGAGCGGTGGAGCCTCGAATGAGCTCTGAATCTCGTGGTACCCACCGCAGCCTCTGGGCAAGCGCAGGCCGCAGGCCTGCTGCGCGCAACTCTCGGCCAATCGGGCGAAGCTCGAGTGTCCGAGTGAGCGCCGAGGTCGGGGAGCGAAGCGACCTGACGCTCAAGAAGCCGCGCGAGCGGCTGGAGCCTCGAATGAGCTCTGAATCTCGTGGTACCCACCGCAGCCTCTGGGCAAGCGCAGGCGCAGGCCTGCTGCGCGCAACTCTCGGCCAATCGGGCGAAGCTCGAGTGTCCGAGTGACCGCCGAGGTCGGGGAGCGAAGCGACCTGACGCTCAAGAAGCCGCGCGAGCGGCTGGAGTATCGAAGCGGGTGCGCGGAGGTGTGGCATTCGCCACACCGAGCACACCTAGAGCTTCCTCAGGAGGACCTTCTGCACGGAGTGGTCGTCGCCCTTCTCGAGGATGAGCATCGCCCGGTCGCGCGTCGGTGCGATGTTCTGGTGGAGGTTGATCGCGTTGATGCGGTTCCAGATGTCCTGCGCCGTGGCGATCGCCTCGTCGTCGGAGAGCTCGGCGTAGCGGTGGAAGTACGACGAGGGGTCCTTGAACGCCGTGCGGCGGAAGGTGAGGAAGCGCTCGATGTACCAGCGCTCGATGACCTCGGCGTCGGCGTCGACATAGATGGAGAAGTCGAACAGATCGCTCAGGAATCTCTGGGTGCCGCCGGGGCGCCCGGTCTGCAGGACGTTGAGACCCTCGATGATCATGATGTCGGGCTTGTCGATCACCCGCTCCTGCTGGTCGAGGATGTCGTAGGTGATGTGCGAGTAGACAGGGTGCGCGACGCGCGCCTCGCCCGACTTCACCCGGAGGACGAAGTTGAAGAGCGAGCGCACGTCGTAGCTCTCCGGGAAGCCCTTCTTCTGCATGAGGTCGCGCTCTTCGAGCACCGCGTTGGGGTGCAGGAAGCCGTCGGTGGTCACGAGAGCCACCTTGGGGTGGTCCGGCCAACGCGCGAGCAGCGCCTGCAGGATGCGCGCCGTGGTGCTCTTGCCGACCGCCACCGACCCGGCGAGCCCGATGATGTAGGGCACCTTGTCCTCGTGGCGGCCGAGGAAGCTCGCGGTGGCGTCGTACAGCTTCTGGGTGCCGGCGACGTAGAAGTTGAGCAGGCGCGACATCGGCAGGTAGATGTCGGCGACCTCCTCCATGGAGACGTCTTCGTTGATGCCGCGCAGCAGCGCGAGGTCGCGCTCGATCAGCGGCAGCGGCGTGTCGGCGCGCAGTAGCGCCCACTCGTCCCGCGACAGCTCGAGATAGGGGGAGAGGGTCTCGCTCATGGTGGCTCCGGGCTGTCGCAGCCCGACTCCAGATTCTGGCAGACGATCGCGGGCACTCGGGCCAGCCGAGTGCCCCTGAGGGCTCAGGCGCCGAGCGCCTCGATCATCGCCTCGCCGCCGCTCACGCCCACTTCGCGGCCGGGCTCCACGTTCAGGGTCTGCACGACCCCGTCCTTGACCACGGCGGCCCAGCGCTGGGAGCGGATGCCCATGCCGAAGCCGGACGCGTCGAGCTCGAGGCCCATCGCCTTGGCGAAGTCGCCGTTGCCGTCCGAGAGGAGCAGGATCTCGGCGGGGATGCCACGGGCGGCCCGCCACTCGTTCATGACGAACACGTCGTTGACCGCCACACAGGCGATCGTGTCGGCGCCAGCGGCCTTCAGGGCATCGACGTTGCCGACGTAGCTGGGCAGGTGGACGTCCTGGCAGGTCGGGGTGAAGGCACCCGGAACGGCGAAGAGCACGACAGTCTTGCCGTCGCAGAGCTCGCGCGTCGAGATGTCCTGGATCCCGTCCTCGGTCATGTGCTTGAAGGTCGCCTCGGGAAGCTGGTCTCCGGCGCCGATGCTCATGTCGTACTCCTTGGTTGTCGCAACCGCCGACCCGACGAAGAGTCGACTCGTTTGATCTTCGGGGCCGCGCACGACAGCTCGAACGGGCCTCGGAATGGACTGGCTTGAGGCGGCAGAGAGTATCAGGGGTTGGGTACACTGCGCGCGTGTCCCCAGCACGCGCACCTCGCCTCCTCCCCTGGGGCACCCTGATCCTCCTCCTCGTGCTCCTGGCGGCCTCCGCTGCGACCTTCGATCGCACCGGCTGGCCAGGGCTGGTGGGCGACGAGGCCACCTACCTGATGGCCGCACAGAGCCTGGCCTTCGACTTCGACTTCGCGTATACGGCGGCCGACTACGAGCGCTTCGTGGCGACGGTGGGGGTGGCGCCCGAAGGGCTGATTCTGCAGAGCGACGACGGGGGCGCCTCGCTCGTCTTCGGCAAGCCGCTCTTCTACCCACTGGCGGTGGCGCCCTTCGTGCGGCTCCTGCCCGTGCGCGGCACGGCCCTCGCCAACGCGGTACTGCTCGCGCTCGCGGCCGTGTTGGCGGCGCGCGCCCTGCGCCGCCGCTTCGGGCCCACGGCGCCGCTCGTCGTCGCGAGCCTCGTCTTCGGGTCGGTGATGTTCGCGCAGGTCTTCTGGGCACACTCGGACCTGTTCCTCGCCTGCCTCGTGACGGTCGCCTTTGCGCTCGTCGAGCGCCGAGAGCAGGGAGACGGCAGTGGCACGTGGCGGACGTTCCTTCCGCTCGTGGTCGCTGCAGCGCTCCTGGCGACCGTTGCGATCAGCCGCCCGTTCTACGCCCCGCTCGCCCTGGCGTTGGGTGTGCTGCTCGTGCTCCGGGAGGGCTCGACCGACGCGGCCCTCCGCTCGCGCGCCGTGCAGCTGTTCGCCGTCGCTCTCGCCGCCACGTTGGGTGTCCACCTGCTCGGCGATCTGTGGGTCCGCGGCTCGTGGTCCGCCTACTCGGGCGAGCGCCAGGGGTTCTACAGCTATACGGGCTTCCCGGAGGTGGGCGAAGGCACGGACTGGCGACGGTCGGTGGGGGAGCGCGGCTCCAACTCGTGGACCCGGGTGCCTCTGCCGTTCGGTTTTGATGCCGCGCAGACGTCGTGGAACCTCGTGTACGTCGTCGCGGGTCGGCACACGGGGGTGCTGCCCTACTTCTTCCCGTGGATCCTCGTGGTCTGGGGCATGCGGCTCGATGCGCGGAACCTGGCTCTGCTGGCTGCCGTGGCGGCGGTTGCGGTGGCCTTCGTGCTCGTGCGGCCGTACAACTTCTACGGTGGGGGAGGGGCCCTGGCCAACCGCTACCTCCTGCCGGCCCTCCCGGCCCTCTGGTTCCTCCGGGGCTCGGCAGCCCCCTGGCGCATGGTGCCCGCGCTCCTCGGCGCCGCGCTTTTCATGACTCCGCTCTGGGCCGCCCCGCGCGGCTACCTGCTCGACGAGCGTGGCGGCTATCGGTACGTGTCGACCGCAGCGCAGCGGGTGTTGCCGCACGAGACCACCCAGAACCACCTGAAGCCGGCAGGCCGCGAGGACTTCGTGCACGCGGGCCTCTGGGTGAAGCCGCTGGGCCCGCGGATCGCGCCCGGCCCCATGCAGGACGGGCAGGCGCTCGCGATCCGCGTGCAGCCGGGCGACGGCTTGTCGACGGTGCTGCTCGGCAGTCGGGAGCGCTTGACACGGCTGGGGCTCGAGCCGAGTCTCGGCGGCGCCTTCGACCTGCGGCCGGCGCGGCGTGCAGTGCACCGCATGTGGTGGTCCGACGGGCCGGTCTATCTCTACGAGGTCGACGTCCTGCGTGCCGTCGACGAAGCGGAGGCTCGAGCCACCGAGCTCCTCGTGCGCCTCCAGCCGCACTTCGAGGCGGCTACCCCGGATCGCTAGCCGTCGCCTTCGAGGCTGCTCTCCGCGAACATCGACAGCTGGTCGCCGGGCCGCCGGAAGTGCTTCGTCTCGAGGGCAAAAGGACGGGGTCGTAGGCCCGCCCGTCGGAGCCCCACCTCGAAGAGCGCGTGGGTCTGCTGGGCGAACGGCCCCACGCCGCGGCCGCGGCGCCCGAACTGCGTGTCGTTGAGCTTGCCGTCGCGCAGCGAGCGGATACGGGAGACGACCTTGCCTGCGCGATCCGGATACGCCTCCTCCAGCCAGGTCAGGAAGACCTCACGCACGGAGCCGGGGAGGCGCAGCAGCACGTAGCCCGCCGACTGCGCTCCGGCTTCGGCCGCCGCCTGGATCAGCGCTGGCAGTTCGTGATCGGTGAGCGCGGGCACGACCGGCGCGACGAGAACGGCGGTGGGGATGCCGGCCTCCGCGAGCTGGGAGATCGTCCGGAGCCGCTCGCGCGGGTGCGCGGCGCGCGGCTCCATGCGCCGTGACAGCTCGCCGTCGAGGGTGGTCAGGGTGATCGTGGCGCCCACAGCGTCGAACTTCGCCAGCTCCTGGAGCACGTCGAGGTCGCGGGTGATCAGCTGGTTCTTCGTGATGATCTGCACCGGGTGCCTGAGCTCGGCCAGCACTTCGAGGCAGCCGCGAGTGAGACGCAGCCTCTTCTCGAGCGGCTGATAGGGGTCCGTGATGCCGCTCATGCCGAGCGGCTCCGGCACCCAGCGGGGGCTCATCAGGGTCCGACGCAGGAGCTCCGGGGCGTCGAGCTTGGCCAGGATCTTCGTCTCGAAGTCGAGCCCGGCGGAGAAGCCCAGGAACTCGTGGGACGGGCGGGCGTAGCAGTAGGTACATCCGTGCTCGCAGCCGCGGTAAGGGTTGATCGAGGCGTTGAACTCGACGTCCGGGCTGTCGTTCCGCGCGATGATGCTCTTCGAGGTGTCCACCAGCACCTCGGTCGCGACGGCGTCGGGAGGCAGCTCCTCCGGCTCGAGCACGAGGCGCTCGAAGCGGTTGGGCACGTTGGCGGCGGCGCCGCGGCCGCGCGGCGGTGGGGAAATCATCTGCCGACTGTACATCTGCGAACGGCCTGACGGCCGCCGGGTCAGCTCCCGCGGAAGAAGGCCAACGCGTCGTCGCGGTGCAGAAAGGAAAGCACCCCGAACGCGGCGGCCCCGAGGGCGATCGAGGCGGCGAGCGTCGGCCACATACCCCACTGCACCAGGAAAAGCGGCAGGAAGACACACGCCGTCACGGTGTACGCCACGATGCAGTTGCGGCAGAGTCGCAGGAAGCCGCGGCCGTCGATCTGGTAGAGCCCCCAGGCGAGCAGGAGGGTGCCGAGCGGGAAGTAGCCGGCCACCGCCATACCGACCTCCTGGAGGTTGGTGCGCACGAGCAGGAGGCCCAGGCCGCTGAGCGAGACGAGGTTGACCAGCGTGTAGGCGAGCAGCAGCCGGTCGCGGTGCACCACCAGCAGGAACTCGCGCCCGAACATGGTCAGCGGTCGGATGAAGGGAACGAACGCGGCGACACGGAGATAGTCGGCGGCCCCGGTCCACGTGTCGCCGCCGAGGAAGAGGGCCACCGCCTCGGCGTTGAAGTGGAAGAAGAACGCGCCTGGAGCGACGAGAGTGACCATGAAGACGGTGACCACACGGAAGGCCTCGAAGGCGCGCTCGGGCTCGTTGCGATAGCGCGCGAGGGCGGGGTAAAGCGCCCGGCCGATGGCGTCCGCGATCTGCCGGGACAGGAAGAACACCGCGAGGATGGCGAGGTCGGCCTTCGCCACGGCGGCGGGGAGCAGCACGAGTCCGAGGATCAGCACGTCGAGCTGGAGCACGGCGAGCTCGAGCAACGACATGATCGCGAGTGGCCAGGCACCCCCGACGAGCTCGAGCGTGCCGCCCGGCTCGTGCTCGAGTGGCATCTCCCGGCGGGCCGAGAGCCAGAGCATGGCGGTGTACGCCGCCGCGCCGGCGAGGTGGGCGGCCACGATACCGCGCACGCCCCAGCCGTTCCAGACGAGTGCCAGCGCAAGCACGGCGAAGAGGGTGTTGCGCGCGAGCTCCGCGGGGATCGTGCGCTGGATCTTCTGCTCGGCCTCGAAGTACGTCAGCGGCACGGAGCTCAACCCTTGAATGAAGAGGAAGAGGGCGAGCCAGCGCAGCATGGGCACGAGCTCGGGATCCTGCCCCTCGTTGATCCGCGCGATCCAGGGAGCCCCGAGGGTGAGGAGCACCGCGAAGACGCCGCCCCACAGGAGCTGGAGCCGCAGGTAGCTCCCGTAGGGCCGCTTCTCGAGGCGCACCACGTGGCCCGGAACGCCCACGTCGCGGATCTGTGCCAGGAGCACGAACAGTGCGAGGGCCCAGTTCCAGGTGCCCATCTCCTCCGGCGGGATCACGCGGCGCAGCGCCATGTAGGTGAGGAGCGTGACGCCGATGCGCCACGCCTGGGAGACGGTCGCCGCGCTCGCGGAGCGCAGGAGCTTGATCGGAGTGCGTTCCATCGCCGGGCGCAAGCTTTACACTACTGGGGCTCCGAACGGCAGCCGGAGTCGACTCCGCGCCCGCCGCGGCAGCGGGCTCGCGGCAAAGGCCCGCGGCTCCCTGGCGTGTCTCTGCACGATGCCCCTCCACCGATGACCCGCTCCGGCAAGACGACCTCTCCGCCGGAGCCCCCGCGTGGCGGCTTCGGAGTTCCCCTGGCCGTGGCGGTCTGTGCGGCGTTGCTCCTGGCGTTGTCGGTCTTTCCGATCGGCTCCTCCTACACGGTGCCCGAGCTGGGGGCACTCGCCGCCGTCGATCTGCTGCTGGCCGTGGCACTGGTGACCGGGGCCCTCTGGTTCGCTGGCCGCACGCGTCTCCTCGTGTGGGTCGCTGGGCTGGGCCTCGCGGCGGTGCTGCTGGCCCATGCGAGGGAGCAGACCCGTTGGCCCGACGGCGGGGTGGGCGCGCTGATCGCCCTGGTGGCATTGGGCGGCGTGTGTGGTCTGGCGGTGCGGTCCATCGTCGGGTCGTGGGGCCCCGATCCCGACGATCGTCCCGTCGTCGGTCGCTGGTCCGGCGTCGTGGTGCCCGTGGGGGCCGCCGCGGCGCTTGCGGCTCTTCTGGCGGCGCTGTTCGTCTGGAGCGACGGCATGCGCTGGCACCTGCTGCGCCACCACACGTTCCTCGGCACCCCGATGTACTACCTGCTCGCCCGTTCGGTGCCGGAGCAGCGGGCGAAGCTGTACGCGGACGTCGCTCCAGCTCCCGGTGCGTTTGGAGCCTCCGCCGAGGGGCAGGTCGGCGAAGCCTCGGCGAGCGACGATGCCCCCCACCTCGTGGTCGTGCTGGTCGACACCCTGCGCGCCGATGCCCTTGCTGCCTGGGGTGGGGACCGCGAGGTCATGCCGCAGGTCAACGCCTGGCTCGACCGGAGCCACCGCTTCACCGACACCCTCGCCAACTCGAGCTGGACGCGCCCCTCCGTCGCGAGCATGTTGACCGGACTGTCGCCGGACGAGCACGGCGCGCGCGATGTCGACCATGTCCTCGACGAGGGCTATCTCACATTCCCCGAAGTGCTCGCGGCGCGGGGGTACGAGACCGCGGCGCTCGTCACCAACATCGGAGCGGCGGGCGCCGGCGCCGGCTTCGCCCAGGGGTTCGAGCTGTTCCACCACTTCGACGACGAGCCGTACGCCCGGGCCGAGAAGGTGAACCGGACCGTCGAGTCGTTCTTCGACCGGCGGGAGGCGTCGGGACGACCCCTGCTGCTCTACCTGCACTATCTCGATCCGCACGACCCGTACCTGAGCGGCGACGCGCCGAGCGCGCCCCGCGCGGGGCAGTATCGGCGCGCCTACCGTCGCGAGCTGGAGTACTTCGACGTGCACTTCGGCGCGCTCCTCGAGCTGCTCCGGCAGCGCCTCGGCGACGCGCGGCCTACGAAGGTCGCCTTCGTGTCGGACCACGGCGAAGAGTTCTTCGAGCACGGGCTCTTCGGGCACGGACACTCTCTCTACCAGGAGGTGGTCCACGTGCCGATGGCGCTCGGCGACCTGAGCCCGGTAGGGGAGACGCTGCCCGATGTCACGGCACGGCTCGAGGTGCGCGACTTCCACGGCCTGATGCTCGGGGCGAGCGCTGATCCCGCGTTCGACCCGGCCGCGTGGGCCACAGGACTCAGCCGTAACCGACGGCATTTGTCGCTGGAGTACACGGGAAGCGGTCGCCTCCTCCTGCGCCCCTACCGTCGCCACAACCTGATGCGGGCCGTGGACGATCCGGATCTCAAGATGATCTGGTCGGCCTACGGGGACACCTGGGAGGCGTACGAGCTCGAGACGGACGCCGGGGAGCGCGACAACCTGGCGCGGCGACACGCGGAGCGGGTGCGCGAGATGTGGAGCGCGTCCACCGCTGCGGCGGCCAAGGGCGTGGAGGCGCCCGAGGCCGAGCTCGACGAGGAGACCCTGCGCCAGCTCCGCGCCCTCGGCTACTTGAACTGATCTCGCCCGTGGTTGTACCACGGGCGAGATCTCGTCGTCTCATGACTCCGTCCCTCACGGGACTCCGCGCTCCAAGCGGCCTTCGGCCGCGTCGCTTGGCCGGAGACCCTTCGAGGTCCTTTTCGTGTTGGACTTCGCAGTCCTGGTCCGTTCCCTCGCGGGGCTCTAGAGGCTCGTTCGCTCGCGCTCACGTTCCTCGGGCTCACTCGGCCGGGCAGCTTGCGCTGCCAGCCCGAGAGCTCCGCGCTCCGTGCGGCCTTCGCGCGTGCCCTGCGAGCACGTCGCAGTTTGGCCGGCCTCTTTGCAGGCGCGTCCTGCTCAAGCCTTGGGCGGCTCGGGGTCGCGGGTGCGAACGTCCAGAGTCTGCTGCACCGTGACGAGGCTGCCGGCCTGGACGGATTCGGTGAGCACGACGCCGGCTCCGACGAAGGAGCCATCGCCCACCTCGATCGCGCCGAGGATCGCGCTGCCGGCGCCCACGGTCACGTCGCTGCCGATGCGCGGGCACTGGTCGATGCGGCCGACCGTGGGGGCGCCGAGCGTCACGCCGTGGTGGAGGAGCACCCGCTCGCCGACGACCACATCGCCGCCGATCACGAGACCGACGCCGTGGCTGATCATCAGCCCGGGGCCGATCTGGGCGCGCGGATTGATGTCGACCCCCGTCAGGAGGACGTTGAGCCGTGCGACCAACGGCGCGACCCCCGGGAGACGCATGCGTTTGGCGCGCGCGGCGACGCGGTACAGAACCACCGCCTGGAAGCCGTTGTCGAAGAGGAGCAGCTCGAGGAGGAACTTGAGCGCCCGACGCTTGTGGTGCGCGGCAATGGCCGCGTAGTCCTGGCCGATCATTGCGCCCAGCGGAGATCCTGGCCCAGGCGACCGGCCGCGATGAGCGACTCGAGGTGCTTCAGCCGGATGAAGCTCGGCCCGCTCAGATCGTCTTCGACGAGTCCGATCTCCTGGTAGGCGGCGTGGAGCGTCGCGGCACTCTTGTGCGCGTCCCACTGTGGGTCGAACCCGGGGAGGGTGGTCTCGATCTTGGTGAAGTCGACGCGGTAGCTGCGCTTGTCGGGCCCGGCGTCGGGAGCGATCTCGAGCTCGGCGCCCGGCACGGTTGCCGCGACGATCTCCGCGATGTCGCGCACCCGGTAGTTGTGGGCCGTGCGCCCCACGTTGAACGCCTGGTCGTGGATCGTCTCGCGGGGTGCGCGCAGGGCGGCCACGAACGCGCGGCCGATGTCCTCCACGTGCACGATCGGCCGCCACGGGGAGCCGTCGCTCAGCAGCTTGATCTTGCCCGTGGTCGTGGCCCAGCCGACGAGGTTGTTCAGCACGAGGTCGAGGCGCAGCTTCTTCGACAGCCCATAGGCCGTCGCGTTGCGGAGGTAGACCGGACTGAAGGTGTCGTCGGCCAGCTCGTGGAGCGCCTGCTCGAGGCGCACCTTCTCGACGGCGTACGGAGTGACCGGGTTGAAGGCGGCGTTCTCGTCGAGCATCTCCTCTCCTGCCGCTCCGTAGGTGCTGCACGAGGACGAGAAGAGGAAGCGCCTGCAGCCGCCAGCCTTGGCCAGCCGTGCGAGCTCGAGCGAGGCTTCGAAGTTGATGTCGTGCGTGAGGCCCGCGTCGAGGTTGCCCAGCGGGTCGTTCGACAGGGCCGCCAGGTGGACGACGGCGTCGAATCCCTCCACGTCGCCGGCGCGCAGCTCCCGCAGGTCGCGCGCGATGACGTCGATGGCCGGGGGCTCCGGGGTGCCGAAGTCGCACCCCGCGAACAGCCCGGAATCGAGCCCGACGGGATCGAAGCCCTCGGCCTGAAGGAGTGGAACCATCACGGCGCCGAGATAGCCGTCGTGGCCCGTGACGAGCACCCTCATGACGCCGAGGATTGTAGCCCCACAGGGATCCGCATGCCTGATAGCTTTTTTGGAATGACGCAGGTTCGGCCGGCTGGGCCCCTCGACACTGGCGCCGCGGCGAGACCTTCCGATCTCTCGGGCCGCATCTCCGCGAGCGCCCTCGCGTGGGAGGCCGCCGTGGCGGCAGGTCTTGCAGGTGTGCTCCTGGGCGTGGTCCTGTCGTTCCTGCACGCCCGGCACAACCACGACGTCGGGGTCGTGGGTGCCCTGGCGGCTCTGGCCTTCTTCGTTCTGGCCTACGGCGGCGCGTTTGCGGCGGGGAGCGCCGCGATTGGCGGCGTGGTGGGGATGTGGTGGCCCCGCGCAGCGGCCTTCGCCGGGCCGTTCTGCGTGTCGTCCGTCTTCTTCTCGGCGATGTTCCTGTACGGCCTCACGTACGAGCAGACCGTGGTCTTCCAGCCACAGACGATCGTCGGGATGACGGCGTACCTGTCGCTTCTTGGCCTCCTCATCGTGGCCGCGGTCGCGGGGCTGACCGGGCTCTGGGTGCGGCTGGTGGGTGCCGTCGCCCACTCCGGGCGCCTCGCACTGACCCTAGCCGGCCTGCTCGGGGCGGGAGCTGCCCTGCATCTTGGCCTGGTGCTGCTGCGCGGAGAGCCTGCCGAGGTCCCCGCGACCGTCGCGGAGACCGAGGTCGAGGTGGCGGAGACGGGCCTGCGCGTCGTGCTGGTCGGGATCGACGGAGCCGACCCGAAGCTGCTGGAACGCTATCTGGCCGAGGGTGCCCTGCCCACCTGGAAGGCGAAGGTCGCTGCGGGTGCTTCGGGACCGTTGGCGACACTCGAGTGGGCGAACTCGGCGGTCATCTGGGCGTCGATCTACACGGGCTACGACCGCTGGGACCACGGCATCCTCGACTTCTACAGGGTGCAGCTGCCGCTCGTTCGTCCGGGCCTGTTCCCCGTGCACAGGACCTGGTTCAAGGAGATGGCCGACGTGCTCGAGCCGCTGGGTATCGTGCGGCGGCAGGTGATCGCGCGCGACCAGCTCCGCCGACTGCCGGTGTGGGAGATCACCGACCGCTTCGGTCTCGAGACCGGGGTCGTCGACGGCTACCTCTACTCGTACCCTGCGATGCCGCCGCTCACGCCGGGGGGCTACTTCATCTCCTCCGGGCTCGACAGCGTCGTCGCGGCCACCTCGGACGCCGAAAGGGCCGAGCTCGCGCGCATGGTGCAACCGCTCGATCTTTTCGAAGGGGAGCCGCTGCCCCGCGGCGGCGACCTCGACTGGCAGACCGACGCCAGCCTGCGCCTGCTCGACGCGCGCCCGCAGCCCCGCTTCTTGAGCATCTACACCCACGAGCCCGACGCCGTGCAGCACGCCGAGTGGGCGGGCCTCGAGCCCCAGCGCTTCTTCCCGTGGCAGCGCGGCTCGGACGCCGCGGGCATTCGGGCCAAGCATGACGGCTTCGACCGTCTGCTGGCGGGTCTCGACGAGCGCACGGGTGAAGACACGGTCTTCCTCGTGGTCTCCGACCACGGCCACGTCGCGACGCCCGTCCACTCTCTCGACTCGCAGCATCGCCACGGCCCGCCGGGCGTCTTCCTGGCGTGGGGTGGGCCGGTCAAGGCCGGAGTGCGGATCGAGGGGGCGCACGCCTTCGACGTCTTCCCCACGGTGCTGCACCTGCTCGGCATGCCGGTCCCCGCCGACGTTCCCGGTCGCGTGCTGACCGAGATCTTCGACGACGAGTTCGTGGCCACGTTCCCCGTCCGCGAGATTCCGACCTACGAGGGAATGTGGCAGGTGCGCCTGCCCGACGTACCCCGCGGCGGCGCGCTCAACCGCGAGGAGCTCGAGAAGCTGCGCAGCATGGGCTACCTGTAGAAGAGCCCCGGGCGGCGGCCTTTCCACGGACGGAGTCTCGGGTTAGCGTGCGGGCAACGCACGAAAGGTCGTCATGAGCGAGAGCTTCGATCCAGCCGATGTCCCGGTGGTCATCCTCTGCGGTGGCCAGGGGACCCGCCTCCGCGAGGAGACGGAGTACCGCCCCAAGCCGATGGTGGAGATCGGTCCCTACCCGATCCTCTGGCACATCATGAAGATCTACCGCTGTCATGGCCTGCGGCGGTTCGTGCTGTGCCTCGGCTACCGTGGCTGGGAGATCAAGCAGTACTTCCTGCGCTACAACGAGCTGCATCGCGACTTCACGCTGGCGCTCGATGGCTCCGACTCCCTCGAGCTCCATCCGTCGGTGAACCCCGACGGCTCCGCAGGGTCCGAAGACTGGCTCGTCACGTGCGCCGAGACCGGCCAGCAGTCGGGGACGGGGGCGCGCCTCAAACTGGTGCAGCGGTACGTGCAAGACGCTCCGCTCGTGTGTTTCACGTACGGTGACGCGGTGGGCAACGTCGACATCTCGGCCCTGCTCGACTTTCACCGCGCGCAGGGTCGCCTCGCCACGGTCACCGGAGTGCGTCCCACGTCGCGCTATGGGGAGATGCACGTCGACGGCAGCCAGGTCGTCGAGTTCAACGAGAAGCCGGTGGCGGAAGGAGTCGTGAGTGGCGGGTTCTTCGTGTTCGACCCGTCGGTGTTCGACTACCTCGACGACGATCCGCAGCTCTTCTTCGAGCTCGAGCCGATGCAGCGTCTCGCCCGGGACGGACAGCTCTCCGTGTACCTTCACGAGGACATGTGGCATCCGATGGACACCTACCGCGACTACCTGGCGCTGAACGAGCTCTGGAACCAGGGCGATGCACCCTGGAAGATCTGGTGACCACCTCCCTCAGCGAGCCGACGACTCGAGGCGCGAGCGCGGGCGCTGAAGGGGACCACTGCCGGAGCTGCGGCGCGGCGCTCCGTGAGGTCGTCGTCGACCTCGGCATGTCGCCGCTCGCGAACTCCTACGTCGCGCCGGAGCAGTTCGGCGAGCCCGAGGCCTTCTACCCCCTGGCGGTCCTGCGGTGCGTCACGTGTGGCCTCGTCCAGGTGCCGGCCTTGCAGGCTTCGGACCACATCTTCTCCGACTACGCGTACTTCTCGTCGGTGTCGAGCAGCTGGGTGGAGCACGCGCGAAGCTACCTCGATGCAATGTGCTCCAGGTTCGACCTCGGCTCCGGAAATCTGGTGATCGAGGTGGCGAGCAACGACGGCTACCTGCTGCAGCACGCGGTGGAGCGTGGGATCCCCGCCCTCGGGATCGAGCCCGCCACCAACATCGCGCGCGCGGCCCAGGAGCGCGGCGTTCCCACGCTCAACTGTTTTCTCGGCCGGGAGACGGGCGAAGCGGTGGCGCGAGGAGACGTCGAGCCCGGAGAGCTCTCGGAGCCGGGCCTGCTGGGGCGTCGTGCCGATCTCGTGGTCGCAAACAACGTCTTCGCCCACGTGCCCGATCTCAACGACTTCACAGCTGGCCTGGCCGCGCTGCTCGCGCCCTCCGGCGTGCTCACGATCGAGGTGCAGCACCTCCTCCGTCTGCTGGAGGAAGTGCAGTTCGACACGATCTACCACGAGCACTTCAGCTACTACTCGGTGGCGGCGGCGCAGTATCAGCTCGCGCGCCACGGGCTGGAGCTGTTCGACGTCGAGGAGCTGCCGACCCACGGCGGCTCGATCCGCCTCTTCGCCCAGCACGCCGGGGGCCCGCACCACACCACAGACGCGGTGGCCGTCATTCTGGAGCGGGAGCGAGCCGCGGGTCTCGCGTCGAGTGCGGTGTACGAGGAGTTTGCGGCCCGCGTGGTGCGCGTGAAGACCGGGCTCCTGCGCTTCCTCTGCGACTGCCACGACCAACGCAGGTCGGTCGTCGCGTACGGAGCTCCCGCCAAAGGCAATACGCTGCTCAACTACTGCGGCGTCGGCCCCGAGCTCCTTCCCTACACGGCCGATCTCAGTCCGCACAAGCAGGGGCTGTGCCTCCCCGGGACGCGCATTCCGATTCGAGCGCCCGAAGAGATCGCGAGGACGCGGCCCGACTTCGTGCTGCTCCTGCCGTGGAATCTCAAGGCCGAGATCTCCGCTCAGATGGCCCACGTCGCGGACTGGGGCGGACAGTTCGTCGTGGCGGTCCCCGAGCTCCAGCTCTTCATGCCGGGAGACGCATGAGGTTCGAGGAGACTCCGCTGTCGGGAGCCTGGCTCCTGCGGCCGGACCGTCACGCCGACGCGCGCGGCTTCTTCGCCCGGACGTACTGTCGTGCGGAGTTCGAGGCGCACGGTCTCTGCCCGGACGTGGCGCAGGCGAGCACGTCGTTCAACGAGCACCGGCACACCTTGCGCGGCATGCACTGGCAGCAGCCTCCACACGCTGAGGACAAGCTGGTGCGGTGCACGGCCGGCGCCGTCTTCGACGCCCTCGTCGATCTCCGTTCGGGCTCGCCGTCGTTTGGCAACTGGTTCGGGGCGACGTTGACCGCCGCGGGGGGCGAGCAGCTCTACGTTCCGAAGGGGCTGGCGCACGGCTTCCTGACCCTCGAGCCCGGGAGCGAGGTGCACTACCAGATGTCGGTGTTCTACGCGCCGGGCAGCGAGGGTGGCCTGCGCTGGGACGACCCCGACGTCGGCATCCGCTGGCCGGCGGCGCCGGCGGTGATCGCCGACAAGGACCGCGCGCTTCCTCGCCTCGGTGAGATCGAGCCGCTCGACGTCGAAGGAGGTGCTCCGTGAGCGTCGAAGAGCTGCTGCGAGAGGGAGCCCAGATCCGCGCCTACATGGAGGAGGCCTATCCGATCTGCCGGAGCATCACCGGTGACGGGGTGCGTGAGACGCTCGAGCTGGTGCGTCGGTCGGTGGGCGAGACCGGGGAGCTCGAGGTCCACGAGGTGCCGACCGGCACCCCGGTCCTCGACTGGACCGTCCCGAAGGAGTGGAACGTCCGCGAAGCCTGGATCGACGGGCCGGACGGGCGGGTCGTCGATCTGGCTGATCACTCCCTGCACCTCCTCGGCTACAGCGTGCCCGTCGACACGGTGCTCTCGCGTGAAGAGCTGGACGAGCACCTCTATTCGCTGCCGGATCGACCGAGCCTCATCCCGTATCGGACCTCCTACTACGCGGAGAGGTGGGGATTCTGCCTGCCCGACGCCCAACGGCAGGCGCTCCCGGACGGGGACTACCACGTGCGAGTCGACAGCTCGCTGGAGGACGGTGCCCTGACCTACGGCGAGGTCGAGATTCCCGGGAGGAGCCGCAAGGAGGTGCTGCTCAGCACGCACATCTGCCACCCGTCCATGTGCAACGACAACCTCTCCGGGGTGTTCGTGCTTGCGGCACTCGGGCGGATTCTCAGTAGCCTGGAGTCCCTTCGCTACACCTACAGACTCCTCTTCGTGCCGGGCACGATCGGTGCAATCACCTGGCTCGCGCGCAACCAGGACGCCGCCAGCCGGGTGAGGCACGGTCTGGTGCTGTCCAATCTGGGAGACGCGGGCGACTTCCACTACAAGCAGACCCCCTCCGGGGCGCGCTCCATCGACGTCGCCGTGCCGCGCACCTTTGCACTCCTGGGTCGGCAGCTCCACGTCGAGGAGTTCGCGCCCTTCGGCTACGACGAACGGCAGTATTGCTCCCCGGGCTTCGACCTGCCGATGGGCTCGCTGTCGAGGTCACCGTGGGGCACGTACCCCGAGTACCACACGTCGGCCGACGATCTGGACTTCGTGGACGAGCGCTCGTTGGGTGAATCGCTCGAAGTGTTGCTGCACACCGTGCAGGAGATCGAGTCGTCTCGCATCCTGCGCAACGTGGAGCCGTTCGGCGAGCCACAGCTCGGGCGGCGTGGCCTCTACGGTTCGATCGGCGGCGACGAGGGCGGGCGCGAGCGGGAGTTGGCGCTGCTGTGGGTGCTCCACCAGTGTGACGGCACGCGGTCGGTGGCGGAGGTCGCCGCGCGCAGCCGCCTGGATCCCGCCACCCTCGAGTGGGCGATCGACGCCCTCCTCGAGGCGGGGCTGCTCGACGAGGTCGACGCGTAGGACGTGGAGATCGTGGCGCTCATCCCCGCGGCGGGGGCGGGCACGCGGCTGCCGCGCTCCCATGGGAGCAAAGAGGCTCTCACCCTGCACGAAGGGGGGCTTCCGGTCATCGCCCATGCGCTCGCCTGTGCCCGGAGCGCGGGGGCCGCGCGCGCGGTCGTGCTGCTGCGGTCGGGAAAAGGCGACGTGCGAGAGGCCGTACGTGGCCTGCCGCACGCGCCCGACGTCGAGTTTCTCGAGGTGGAGCCGACGCCGAGCGCGGTCCACACGCTGGCCACGGCACGCGAGCGGGTCGCGGGCCACGCCGTGCTTCTCGCCTTCCCGGACCTGCTCTTCGAGCCCGTGTCGCTGGCACGCGACCTGGCTGCTCGTTTTCGGACGCACCCGGCGGACGCCACGTTGGCCCTTTTTCCCTCCGAGAGACCCGACAAGGCCGACATGGTGCGGCTCGATGGGCGCGGCATGCCCGCCGAGCTCGTGCTGAAGCAGCCTGGCTGCACGCTGGAGCACACGTGGGGTCTGGCGATGTGGGGCCCGGGCTTCACGGATCTGCTCTGCGAGACGGCGCGTCGGCCGGAGGTGGCCGAGGCTCTCGGGCTCGAGCGTGAGCTTTTCGTGGGCGACGTGCTGAACCTGGCGCTGAAGCGCGGGATGGTGCTCGATGCGTTACCGCGCCGCGGCGACCGGATCCTCGACGTCGGTACGCCCGGCGATCTGGAGCGGGCGCGCAGCCGGCGGTGGGAGGGGCTGACCCCTCCCTGAGCCCTGGCTCCGCCGCGGCGGAAGCGTGGAACGGTTCAGCGGGTCGCCAGAGACACGGGCACACTCTCCTCGAAGCACTCGATCGGCACGCGCTCCTGCGACGCCATGTCGGCGAGCAGCTCCTCCACGCGGGCTGCGGGGCGCTTGGGGTGGAAGTGCACGGGAGCGAGCCGGGCGACCCCGGCCTCCTGGGCGATCTCGAGCACCTGGCTCGACGCGGCGTGGCCGGTGAGCATGCGCGGGAACCGCTTCGCCTCTTCGTCGTCGAGCCACACCTCGTGGATCAGGAGGTTGGTGCCACGCACGAAGCCGACCGTCTCGGGGTCCGCGGCGGTGTCTGTGGTGTAGGCGAACGCATCGCCGAAGCGCATTCCAGCCGAGCCCCCCGGGTGCCGTTGGCGGCGCACCGTCACGTCCAGCCCCGCCACCTGGAAATCCCCGGTGTACTCCACGATCTCGACCTCGTGCGGCCACACGCTCAGCGGCATCGGGAAGACGGGTGGTGCGATCAGCCGGTCGAACGCTTCCTGCGGCATGGCGTCCACCAGGGGCGGGGCAGGGGCGTAGATGCGGACGTCTTTCCCCCAGACGCCGTTGAGATACGTGAGGCCGCAGGTGTGGTCGAGGTGGTAGTGGCTGAGCACGATGTCGAGCCGGTCCTGGCGCTCGACGCGGTGGGCGATGTCGGGCTCCAGCAGTCGGGACGTTCCCGACCCCGCGTCGAGGAGAACTGCTCCCGCATCGGTCTCGAGCAGGAACGACATCGTCTGCCTGCCGAACGAGGGGAGGAAGCCGTTGGTGCCCAGCGGCACGATCTGCAGTGGCCGGCTCATCGCGTCACCTCGACGCGGTGGCGGTACGTGCGTCCCTCGCGCCGGTCCGAGAACCAGGCGACGTGCTCGAGCACCGGGTCGATCTCGAGCACGTACTCGCCCGGCAGGTCGGGCGCCTGCACCTGCATCGTGACCGCGGTGCGCACGTTGGGCTCGACGTCTCCGGGCAGCTCGCTCCGCAGGCCGTCCTGCACCACGAGGCGACCGTCGGTCGCGCGCCAGTGGTACGAGAGCTTCACGCTGGCGGGGCCGCGAGCCTTCCAGGTGGCCTGGCTGCGGTTGTACAGGAATGCCTGCACCTGAAAGCGCTCGCCGGGAGTTGCGGTCTCGGGAACGTCTGCTGCACCCCACTCCACGGCAAACACCTGGGCGTCGACTTCGGAGGCGTCTCCCAGGAAGATCAGCTCGGCTCCCTTGTAGAACGAGAGGTCGAGCCGGGGGTTGTGCGCGAAGTAGTCGCAGGGGTTGGGGGGGTACTCCCGCGTCCAGTGGCGCACGTGACCGTTGTCGGTGTGGATCGAGAGCTCGTACACGTACCAGCGCTCGCCGTACTGGGAATAGACCTGGTCCGGGCGCTCCGGTCGGAGCTTCACGCGGAGCGCCTCTCCGGGCTCGGTGAAGGTGGCGCGCTGACGCCCCCGACCCAGCGCGACGCGCACGTCGGTGCCGGGCGCCACGTCGCGGAGCAGGAACACCGGCTCCACGAGCTTCTCGCGCGTGCTGAGGACCAGGTTCACGGTGCGCGCTCCGGCGACCCAGAAGCCGTCGCCTCGCGGCACGATCTGATCCGTGCGACCGCGAAAGCGCACGCCACCGCGCCGGACGTTGTGGTAACCCGGAACGTTGCGGAGCGTCAGCTCGAGAGGCAACCAGCGCAGCGGAGCGTTGCGGGTGTGTGCCTGGAGCGTCGGCTCGGGCGCCATCGAGCCGAAGGGTGAGAGCAGCAGGGGGCCGAGGAAAAGCCCGCCCATTGCGAAACCGACCAGCGGCATGGCGGTCGGCGCGATGCGTGTCGTCAGGAAGAGGAAGGCCGGAATGACGCTCACGTAGTAGCGATTGCCGATGAACCCGCCACCGCCTTGCCAGTTCCAGGAGATCCAGTAGAGGAAGACGAAGGCCACGCCCGCAAGAGAGACCAGGAGCGCCCACCGCCGCAACGACTCGCGACCGTTCAGAAGGAAGAGGAGCACCGAAAGGGCCGCAAACGGGAAGTAGACGATCAGGCCGGTGTGCCGCCCCCAGAGGAAGTAGCCGATGTTGTCGAAGAGCTCGCCGAACGTCACCGGCGGGATCCGGAAGATCCAGCCGAAGGTGCGTCGACTCGCGAGTGCTCCCTGCAGCTCCTCCCCCGTCGGGGCCGCCTCGACGTCGGCCGTGGCGAGGTCTGCGGGAAGCGCCGCGTCGGACGGCTCCCCGACGGCGGGCTCGACGCCTTGCGGTGCAGCGTCCGCCATCGCCTCGGCCAGCTGCGTCGTCGGCAGCACGCCCGGCTCGCACACGCGCACCCCGACGCGCTGCATGCCGCCCAGGTACGGGCTCGCGTGGCCCGTGAGCCCGAGGCCAGCGCCGCTGATCGCGCCAAACGCCACGACGAAGCCGGCAAACCAGGTGGTGACGATGCGCCAGCTGCGCTCGAGGAACGGCACCACGAGAACGGGGAGCGCGAGCAGCGCGAACATGGGTTTGTTGTAGACGGGGATCGCCAAGGCGACGCCGGACAGGAAGATGCCGAGCCCGGGCCGGTTCCGCCAGTCGCGGTCGGGCGACTCGCGATCGAGCCCGAGGTACAGCGCCGCCATCACGCCGAACATGCTGAGCATCTCGGGCTGGATCCAGAAGGCGTAGGACCACGTCGCCCCGACGAGGAAGAAGCCGCCCGAGAACAGGGCCGCCAGCGGCCCCGGATTGAACCTCCGGAGGTAGTCCCATCCCATCCAGATCATCCCGACCAGCAGGATCATGTTGAACAGGAGGAGGCCGTTCGCGCCGAACAGCCGCGCGAGCGGCGCCGACAGGATCGCGTGCACGATGGGCTTGCTGTAGAACGCCGTCTCGAAGCCGTCGTCGCTCATGACGATCAGGTTGCGGGTCGCGCGGTGCGGAAACTCGTGGAAGAGCCGCACCGTGTCCTCCTCGGCGAGCCGTAGGTCGCCGTCGTGGGCGAGGCTCATGGCCATGAGGTAGTACGCGGCCTCGTCGGCCTTCAACCCCTGCGGCACGCCCGGCTTGGTGAGCGTCAGGGGGAACGTCAGGAGAAAGAGGCTCAGCGCGACCAGCCCGAGCCCGGCACTGCGATCCATGAGCGCCCGAGTATATGGGCGGATCGGGCCGCGGACGGCTTCTGCTGCCCGCGCTCGCGGACCGGCGGATAAGCTAGCCGCCGGTCCGGTTCCAACTCCCAGGGAGATCTCCTGCGATGCAACGGTACGTCTCGGCTCTTGCCCTCCTCGCTCTGGCGCTGGTCTCGATCGGTGCGGCTCCGTCCAACGATTCCGACGCGCTGTGGCCCTCCTGGCGCGGCCCGAACGGCACCGGCGAGGCCGAAGGCTCGCCTCCCATCTCGTGGACCGAGGAGAAGAACCTGCAGTTCAAGGTGGAGCTGCCGGGTCTGGGCTCTTCCACGCCGGTCGCCTGGGGCAAGCGGCTCTTTCTCACGGTGGCCATCGACACCGGCAAGACCCCGGACGGCTCGCCGGGAGAGCAGGATCGTGCGGGCCGTGCTCCGGACAACGTGCACGACTGGGTTGTCCTCGCGTACGACACCGACAGTGGTGCGGAGGTGTGGCGCACGACCGTCGCTTCGGGTGTGCCGCACGAAGGCAGCCACATGGACTCGACGTGGGCGTCCAACAGCCCCGTCACCGATGGCAAGCTCCTCTACGCGTACTTCGGCTCCGCTGGCCTTTTTGCACTCGACCTCGACGGGGAGGTGAAGTGGCAGCGTGACTTCGGCGACATGAACACACGTCTCGCGTTCGGTGAGGGGAGCTCGCCGGCGATCCACGAGGACACACTTGTCATCCAGTGGGACCACGAGGGAGACGACTTCATCGCCGCTCTCGACGCCGCGAGCGGCGAGGTGAAGTGGCAGCAGCCCCGCGACGAGATCACGTCCTGGTCGACTCCGATCATCGTCGAGACAGGCGGCCGGCCGCAGATCATCACCAACGCGACCACCAACGTTCGCGGCTACGACCTCGAGACCGGTCATGTGGTGTGGACCACCACCGGCATGACCGAGAACGTGATTCCGAGCCCGGTGCACAAGGACGGAGTCGTCTACGTCATGAGCGGCTTCCGCGGCTACGCCCTCCAGGCGATCGAGCTCGCGGGGGCCGAGGGCGACCTGACGGGCACCGAGAAGGTGCTGTGGACGTACGACAAGGACACCCCCTACGTCGCGTCGCCGCTGCTCTACCAGGGCAACCTCTACTTCTTCAAGGTCATCACGAACATCTTCACCGCACTCAAGGCGGAAGACGGCGCGCTGCTCTACAGCGAGCGCCTGAGCGACCTGGCCAACGCCTACGCGTCGCCGGTCGGCGCCGCGGGTCGGATCTACCTGATCGGACGCAGGGGCAAGGCGCTGGTGCTCGAGGCGGGCGACGAGCTGAAGGTGCTGTCTGTGAACGTGCTGGACGACCGCTTCGACGCGTCACCGGTGGTGCTCGGCGACTCGCTCTACCTCCGCGGTCGCCAGTACCTCTACCGGATCGCGGAGGGGTAGATCGGCCCTACTGGCCCCGCCCGAAGGACGAGCCCAGGATGGCGAGGTCCGAGCCGTCGACGATCCCGTCTCCGTTGAGGTCGGAGGCGGGGTCGTAGCGGCGGCTGCCCGAGCTGGCACCAAAGGCGAGGGCCATCTGGATCAGGTCGGCGCCGTCGACCCGGCCGTCGCCGTCGACGTCACCCTGCAGCGCCTGGCTGCCGGAGACGGTGAAGCGGGTGACGAGGCGATCGTAGGTGTTGGGTGGTGAGGCGAGGTCGGAGCTGCGCAGGCCGACGTTCACGGTTCCGCTGAGAGCGTCGGCGGGGGTGTAGTCGAACTGGAGGCGCTCGCCGAGGCCCGTGGGTGAAGTGGTGACCGGAATGCCGTTCACCAGGAGCTGCGTGGAGTTCAGGTTGATGCCCGTGCCGAAGTCCCACACGTCCAGTTGGATCGACGTGAGCGACGAGACGTCGGTGTCGCCGTTGTTCGGGAAGGTCCGCCCCGGAACCGGGGGGACCCGGTCGAGCCCTCGGATCACCTCGAAGTAGGTCTGCGCCATGATGTCGTAGCCCGCCGAGTTCGGGTGTCCGACCGCGTCCTGGCCCTCGAGATACAGACTGCCGAAGAGATCGCTCTGGGTGGAGAAGACCTCGAAGTTGTCCACCAGGTCTCGGCCCGTGGTTCCGGCCAGGTGCCGGATCTCCTGGTTGAACTCCTGATTCAGGAGGTTGTTCCCGTCGAACTTGGCGTCGGGACGTCTGGGAATGGCGGTGACATGGATCACCGAGAAGCCGGCGGCCTCGGCACGACGCACCACCTCGCGGTAGTTGAAGAGCACGGTCTCGAGCGAGTAGTCGCCTCGTGCGATCGTGCTCACGTCGTTGGTGCCGTAGGCGAGGAGCAGCACGTCGCCGCCCAGCGCGAGGACACCGTCGATCTCGTCGAGCCCCTGCTCCGAGATCTTGGCGCCGTCTTCGCCGTGCTTGCGCACGACCGAGCCATCGGCGAGCAGCCTTTCGAGGCGAGGCGGGTAGCCTGCCTGGTCCCCGGTGACGGAGTCGCCGTAGCCGTTCGTGATGGAGTCGCCGAAGGCGACGTAGGTGCGCTGGGCTGCCAGCGGGGCGGCGACCGCGAGGAGACCGAAGAGACCTGCGCAGGCGCGCAGCGTGCGGCTCATCGCGGGTCCTCGAGCTTCCACTGAAGCGGCTCCGGCGTGTCGTTCCACCGCGCCGACACGTCGTCGCCCGAGGCTCGCACGAAGAGCACGTGATCGCGGCGGTCCACGATGGCGGGACGCTCGCGCGCGTCCCCCTCCATGCGGCTCGAGCGCAGCACACGGCCCTCCGGCGCGAGCTCCAGCAGGTTCCAGGCATCTCCAGGCGAGTCGAAGAAGAGCAGGCGTGTTCTGCCGGCATCGTCCGAGCTCAGCGACGGGTAGTGCGAGCCCGCCTGCCCAAGAGACGTCTCGGCGATCTTCCGGCCGCCCTCGATTCGTGCCAGCGCAATGCGGTAGCCGCGGTTTTCGTAGCGGCTCCAGGCGACCAGCGCGCCACCCTCTGTGGCGATGACGGAGGGTGAGACGTCGGGCACCTCGTTCGCCGTGAGCGTGGTGGTCTCCGACCAGACCGCGCCGTCCCAGCGCCGGGCGACGATCTCGTCGTCGACTCCGTCGAATTTCACCCAGACGACCATCACCGAGCCGTCGTTCAGAGCGGTCGCCGTGAGGCCTGTCTGGCTGCCGCGCCCTGGCTCGGAGATCGGCTGGGCGCCCACGAAGCTGTTGCCGTCGAAGCTGGCGAACCACGGCACCAGACGGCGGGATCCTGAACCCTGCATCCACGCGAGACCCACCAGCTCGTCACCGTGGGTGAGCAGACGCGCCTGGGTCTGCAGAGGCGCCTCGGGTGCGTCGAGCCCGAGCTGGGAGACCGTCTCCCGATCGCCGCGCTGCACGAAGACCACGCGCCGATCGTCGACCGTGACCCGATCGCCGGCCACGATCCACTGCGCGCCGGTCACCGCCAGCGAGGTCACTTCGCCTGCAGCGCCGAGCTCGATCGCCCGGTTGGTCTGCGCCGTGTCGCTCCGGCTGGACAGCTGGTCGGCTGCGGAGACCTCCTGTGGGCTGCGGAGAACGAGGGTGGCGAGCTCGCCGCGCGCCTGCAGAAGCGCCTCGAGCGACTCGCTGCGGGCGGCGAGCGACTGGGCGCTCGACGGGAGGGTGGTGAGCACGAGTCCGACGGCGGCCAAGAGCCGCAGGAGATGGGGGCGAGAGGAGCGCACGGTGAGAGTCAGTCTAGCAAGGGGAAGGTGGTGCAGAAGGCGGCCGTCAGGGGCGCAGAAGCGCGACATTCGGGGGCGCTCGGCCGGTGATAGCGTGCCGTCGCGCGCCTCGGAGGAGCTGGGGCGCGGCGCCTTTCACTGCACGCCTCAGAACGTCTCCATCGACATGGGAATTCCTCGTGGAAGCGCGCGCCTCCTGCTCGACGAGGCGCGCCTCAGACCGTTCTCCGGGCGGGTCCTGCAGCTCGGCCGCTCGACGGTCTACTTCACGGCCCAGGAGCTCGCGTCCTGGGCCCGCGCGCACGGGGTTTCGCTGCGCGAGGTGGACGCGACTCTGTCGCACGATCCACGTCTCGCGGCGCAGGGATGCATCGACGACCGGGCCCTGTTCGGTGCGCTGGGCTTCGACCGCGTCGAGAGCTCCGACATCGAGGAGTGGGAGGGCGCCGAGCACATCTTCGATCTCAACGCCGAGATCCCCGACGAGCTGGAGGGCCAGTTCGACGTGGTCTTCGAGACGGGCACCTCGGTGCAGGTCTTCCATCTGCCCAACGTGCTGACGAACATCTTTCGCCTCCTCAAACCGGGGGGCCGCGTGATCCATGCAGCGGTGCCGTCGAACAACCACATGGACCTCGGCTTCTACATGTTGTGCCCGACGTTCTTCGCCGACTACTACGCAGCCAACGGCTGGACGATCGAGAGCCACTTCCTGTGCGAGTACTACGCCTACTGGTTCAGGGGGCGTCTCTACGCGGACGGCTGGGACATCTACGCCTACGAGCCCGGCTGCCTCGACGCGTTGAGCTACGGCCGCTATGGCGGCAAACAGGCGGCAACCTTCATGGTCGCGACGAAGACCGCGGAGACGACCAGCGGCGTGAGCCCGTATCTGGGGCAGTACCGCCAGACGTGGGCGGAGTTCTCCGACGGGGAGGACGAGGCCCGCGCCGCGGGGCTCAAGGAGGCCGACCGGGGCCGACAGAACGAGGCTCTGGGGGGGCCCGTCGGGCGCATCGCGAAGCGTGTCGCCGAAACGGTGCGGAGACGCCTTCTGCCGCGCCCCATGCCGCCACGGGTCGCCCGCTACTAGGGGCCTGATGAAAAAGTCTCGCAGGCCTGGCGCAAGGAGTTTCGGTTCGTGGCAGAGGCGTGCGAGCTCTTCGAGCTCGTTAGCGATGCCACTGCCCATCGTTGAGGAGAAAGAACGCAGTCCACGGGCCGAAAATCCTTGCGCCCCAAGGGGTTGTGGCCGGCGCGGGCGCATCTGCTACGTTCTTTTCTCTCCACGATGGCACCGCATCGAGTTCGAGAAAACGCCTTGCATCTACGCCCGCGGCGACCACAACCAGGCCCGCGAGACCTTTTCATCAGGCCCCTAGGCCCGCCGTGAACCGTCGCCTCCACGATCGCCTGCGTCGCCACCCACGCTTCGAGAACCGGCCCTCCCGCGCGGCACTCGCTCGAGGCGCCGGCGTCCCCGAGGTCGAGCGGCTCTCGTTCAACGAGAGCCCCTTCGGGCCGTCGCCGCGGGTGATCCAGGCGGTCCGCGACGAGGCCGAAGCTCTGGGCCGCTACCCGACCTCTGCCGACGACGAGCTGCGCCGGGCGATCGCCGAATCCGTGGGGAGGGGGATCTCTCCCGACCAGGTCGTCACCGGAGCTGGAGCGTACGAGGTGCTCGAGCTGCTCGCGCGCGCCAACCTGAGCGAAGGTGACGAGTGCATCCTGAGCACCCCGACGTTCGAGGCTTCGCCGCGCATCGTCGAGCTCGAGGGTGGTGTCGTGGTGGACGTGCCGCTGCTGCGGCCGAGCTTCGAGCTGGATGCGGACGGCATCCTGGGCGCGGTGGGTCCGCGCACGCGCATGGTCTGGGTCTGCAACCCCAACAACCCCAGTGGCGTCGGGGTCTCGGCCGCGCAGATGGACCGTCTCGTGCGCGAGCTTCCGGAGGACGTGCTGCTGGTGGCGGACGAGGCGTACCACCAGTTCGTGCGGGAGGAGGATGCGCTGGACACCTCGGGCCTGGTCGCCGCGGGTCGCTCGAACGTCTGCGTGGTGCACAGCTTCTCGAAGGCCTACGGTCTGGCCGGTCTCCGGCTCGGCTACGCGCTCGTTCCCGAGTGGCTCGGCGATGTCGTCTCGAGGCTCCACCGCGCCTTTCATCTGAGTCGGCTGCACCTGGCAGCAGGCATCGCTGCCCTGGGTGACCCCGACCACGTGGCCCGCTCCGCGCGCCTCCTGCTCGAGGGGCGCGAGGAGCTCCGCCGCGGGCTCGAAGCGCTGGCGTTGCGGACCTGGCCCAGCCAGACCAACTTCCTGATGGTCGATCTGGGCCAGCCCGCGGCCGAGATTGCGGGTGGTCTGCTGCGTTTCGGCGTGCAGATCCGGCCGCTCGACGATGCGGGCCTGCCGAGCTACGCGCGGGTCAACGTCGGGTCACGGGACGCCACGCGGCGGCTGCTCGAGGGGCTCGAGCAGCTCCTCGACCGCTAGCGGCGACGACGATCACACTCGACCCGGATCGAGGTCACCGCGTCGTTGCCGACCTCGGTCCCCGAGAGGGTCAGGAGGTCACGGTCGACGCTCGTCGAGCGGCCGCGAAAGTTGCCGTCGCGGTACAGCGTGGCGCGACAGCCCGGGTCCACCTGGACGGAGCGCGCGCGGTCGTTCCCGATGAGGTTGTCGCCGAGCCCGGGGTCGTCGCCGGTGAAGAGCTCGCTGTCGCCCGTGAAGTCGACGCCTTCGTAGAGCGTCACGCCGCGCTCGCGGCGGCGATCGGAGCAGTCGACCCGCAGAGAGGACACGCGGTCGTTGCCGATGCCGAGGTCGCTCAGCGCGGGTGCGTCGCCGCGCACGACGATCGAGCGGCCACGGTACTCCGTATCTTCGTAGAGGACCGCTTCACAGCCCGGATCGACGCGGATCGACGTGGCGCGGTCGTTGCCGATGATCGTTCCCCGCAGATCGTTGCGATCTCCGTAAAAGGTCTCGTTGCGACCCTGAAACCCCGCGTCCTCGTAGAGCGTGATGCCGCGCAGCTCCTCGCGTGGCTGGTCGGTCGACTCGTCGGGCACGATGCGGGTGCGCGCGGGAACGACCTTCAGGTAGACCCGGCCAGTGAGCTCTCGCTCCGGCATGCGGACCGCGTCGGTGATCTCGAAGAGGATGGGTGCAGCGCCGGGACCGGTGTGCTCACGGGCCGCGCGGACGATGATCGAGCCGACCTCCTGGTTCGCGCGCTCAACCTGCACCTGACGGGAGCTCTTCTCCATGTAGAAGCGGGTGCTCGGATAGCGCGGCGCGCGCGCCTGGCCGGCGGGCAGACCGACCATACGCAGGCGCAAGCGCTGGCCCACCTCCACCTCGAGCGTCTCGCGCGGGTTCAGTTTGGCGATGATCTCGCGGGAGGCCATGTCTTCGACGTGGATCTCGAGGCTGGCGATGGCGGGCCCGGGCTCGCCGGCGCGCCTCAGCTGCTGACGCTGCGCGTCGACGGGCAGAGCCACGAGGCCGGTGGTGAGCGCGAGGACGAGCGTGGTGAGGGCACGACGACCCTGGCGGGCGGTGGTGGACGGGTCTGGGGTGGTCTTTCGCATTGGTTCTCTCCCTACACGCTTGGACCGGCATCCGGTGGCGGAGTCACGTCGGCTCCGGCGCGCGGGCGTGACGTGGCAGGAAACATCTGGGGGGAAAGCGGGATTCCGGCGGAGCTCCGTGAGGGGCACGGGTCTCGCGTCAAGTGCCCACGAAAAAGGCGGCCCCGGCGAGATACCGGGAGCCGCCTGGATTCGATGAGATCGCAGTGGAGCTCAGGGAACCACTTCGACGCGCAGATCCGAGTAGTCCCAGTTCAGCGACGGCACCTCGGAGGCGCCATGGACCCGACCGTCGGGGTTGCCCACCCAGATGGTCAGCTTGCCGTTCGTCGGGATGCTGTTGACGCGCGTGATGTCGGTCAGGCGCACGACCTCGGTGCCACCGAGAGTCGTGACGATGCCGGTGACCGTGCCGCTGCGGGTGTCGTAGGTGTAGTCGACCTTGTAGGTTGCGCCTGGCGAAAGGCCGAACTTCCGGTCCGGGCGGCTCGTCTGGCCACGCGGCAGGCCGGCGTTCGTGAGCATGGTCACGACATTGCGGTTGCCGCCGCGGGCGTTCATGTAGCCGTAGGTGTCCTGCCAGTCGTTGTGGAAGATCCAGAAGAAGTTGTGGATGCCACTCTCGAGGGGCCCGAACCAGCCGCCGTGGCGGAAGGTGAGCGAGACCTTCACCGCACTCCAGTTCACGCTGGGGTCGAGCGGAATGTCGGCCTTGA
This sequence comes from Candidatus Multivoraceae bacterium, assembly GCA_965223385.1. Taxonomy (GTDB): domain Bacteria; phylum Acidobacteriota; class Thermoanaerobaculia; order Multivoradales; family Multivoraceae; genus JBCCLJ01. The sequence goes on from CBDCWR010000007.1 coordinate 2,307,823, forward strand.
AGGTGGTGTTCGCGCCCGTTGCCGTGTGGAAGAGGCCGGGCTTCTCGAGGCAGACCGAGCCGTCCGGGCAGGCCAGCTGGACGCCCGGCGGGATGAGGTTCGAGTTCAGCGACGCCGAGGGGTCGATGGAGGCGATCGTGCCCTGAGGATCGATGATGTTGGCGAACGCGTAGGCGCGCTGGGAGCACCGCACCGTGGTCTGGATGTTGGCGCCGCTCTGATTGCCGACCGTGTTCAGCGCGTCGCGGAAGTAGAGCTGCGACAGCGGCTTGAGTGCGAGGACAATCTGGTTCGTCAGCCGGCCGCCCTGCGCGGTGGTCAGATCGACGGCGCAGTTCGCGATCTCGCTGCCGAGGTTGACGACGCCCAAGGCGGAGGAGCGCCGCGTGTCGCGGTGCAGACCCTGGAGGTAGATCGTCTCCTGCGCGTTGAAGACGTTGTCGGAGTCGATCACCGGGATCTCACCGCCTGGGCCGCCGGTCTTGCGCTTGAGGGACGCGCGGATGACGAGGCTCGTGGAGCCCGTGATCTCCAGCATGCCGCTCTGACCGGCCGGAACGAGGTCCGTGAGCACGCGGGTGGAGTTGGCGGGAATGATGGTCTCGGGCAGCTCCTCGCCTTCGGGCCGGTCCGTGCCGTCCGAGTCGGAGGGGAGGAACTTGATCGTGAAGCTCTTGCCCTCGGCCGTCGGGTTCGTGACGGTGAGGACCGTGGTGTATTCGACCCCGCGGATGACGCCGTCCATTGCCAGGCTGACATATACGGTTCCGGCGGACGCAGGCAGCGCCGACAGGGCGAGCAGGGGGATGAGCGCAAGCAGTGTGGCGCGGCGAAGATTCATGAGGAGATCACCAAAATGTTGATTCTGAAGGACTTACGTGTGGAAGTTCGACACTGTGGGTACGTTTGGCCCGGAAGGCTAGCAAGCCGCCCATAGATCATCAAGGATATGTCATTTGAGCATTGAAGAGAAGCGACGTCGCGAGGCGCCGCAGCTTCAGTTCGTGGTGTAGCCCATGGCTTCGAGGGCCCGCTTCTGCGCCGGCGTCAGCGGACTCTCCTGACGTTCGGAAAGGGGCGGCCGCTCCAGCCATTCGCGCAGCTCACGGAGGAGCGGGCGCGCCCGGTCGGGCTGCGCCTCGAGCAGGTCGTGCAGCTCGTCAGGGTCCTGCTGGAGGTCGAAGAGCTCGAAGCGCCCCTGGGGGTCGAACGGCGCACCGCGGCGGCTGTGGAACACCAGCTTGAGGCTCTCGCTCTGTACGCTGTAGACGTGGTGCGGGCGGTAGCCGGCCTCGGAGAACGCCAGCGCCGCGGTCTCGGGGTCGGTGTCGCGGCGAAGCACCGGCCACAGGCTCGCGCCGTCGAGCACCGCGGGGCACGGCAGATCGAGCCAGGGGCACAGCGTGGGAAGCAGGTCCACCAGGTCGACGGGCTCGGCGAGCCGCAGGCCGGGCTCGATGTGCTCGCCCGCGAGCACGAGGGGCACGTGCACGCCCGGATTGTGCGGGAGCGGCCCGTGCTCGAAGTAGAGGCCGTGCTCGCCGAGGCTCTCGCCGTGGTCGGCCGTCAGAACGATGGCGGCTTCGCTCCAGATGCCGGCCGCCTCGAGGAGCGCACGCACCGCGTCGATGCCGCGGTCGGTCTCGAGGACGTTGGCGTCGTAGAGCGAGACGTAGTCGCGCAGGCTGGAGACACCCGGGATCTCGCGCCCTCGGGTGCCGGTGAGATCCGGCTCCACGTCCGGCGCCTCGCGCGCGAGCGCGTCGTCTGCGAAGGGGTTCTCGCGCCCGGGCGGCAGCACGTACGGTGCGTGAGGGTCGGAGAAGTGGAGCCACACGAAGAGGCGGTCGGCGTTGCTGTGCCGCTCGATCAGGTCCTTCGAGAGCTCCACGACCCGAGGAGCGGCGAGCTGCGGCCGATACACGAACGGGTCGTCGCTCTGAACGCCGCTCCACGTTTCGAGGTACTCGTCGAAGTGCTGGTCCCAGCCGAGCTCGTGCGACAGCACCGGATTGGAGACCACCGCCACGTTGACGAAGCCCTCTTCGCGCAGCAGCTGCGGCAGCGTCTCGAGGTCGGTCGGCAGCTGGAGGGCCGCCTTGTGGGTGAGGCCGGTCGTGCGTGGGTAGAGACCCGAGAAGATGGAGGCGAAGGAGGTGCCGGTCTTGGGCCACTGAGCGATCGCGCGGTCGAACGTGGCGCCGGTACGGGCGATGTCCTCCGCGGCGGGGGAGGTGGCGCGCGGATAGCCGTAGAGCGACATGTGATCGGCCCGCAGGGTGTCGACCGTGAGCAGCACGAGGTGTCGCGGCGGAGTGGGCGCGTCGCTCGAGCAGCTGGCGAGGCCGACGGCCAGTCCGGCCAGCAGCACCCATCGGACCGCCGTACGCGGCGTCATGACGCGTCGCCTCCGGCCGGGCGCGGCGCGGGCGTGTAGTGCTCGGGAATGGGCGCGAGCTCGACGCGCAGGCCCTCGACGAAACCCTTCAGCTTGGAGGTGGCAGCTGCCTGATTGCCTCGCCGCAGCTCGCGCAGCCAGGCAGCCGGAATGGCTGCCCCGAGCCATGCGAGGACCGACAGCCACTCGAACCAGCGCGCGTACTTGCGCACGAAGATGGCACTGCTGCGACCGGTGTGGAACGTCCGGCCCGGGGTGTACACGCCGATCGAGTGGGAGATCATGTGCCAGAGCCGCGCCCTGTGCGCGTAGACGCAACGGTACCCAGCCCTCTTCAGTCGGACGCAGTAGTCGGCGTCCTCGATTCCGAGGAAGTACACGGGGTCCCAGAAGCCGACCGCGCGGGCGGCCTCACTGCGCACCAGCATCGCGCAGCCGTTGATGTAGTCGACCTCCTCGTCGAGGTCGAACTGCCCGCGGTCGATCTCACCGTCGCCTCGCTCCCGCGTGATCGACTCCCGGAAGCGCAGCATGCCGCCAGCGCTCCACAGCCGCTCGCGGTCGAAGTAGTAGTACGACTTGGGACCGACGCAGCCGACGGTGGGATCCGCCTCCGCCACGCGCACCATCTGCGAGATCATGTCGGTCGCGACCTCGATGTCGTTGTTGCAGAGCAGGAGGTAGTCGAACCGCTCGTCGAGGGCCACCTGGATGCCGTGGTTGAGCCCCCACGAGATGCCGCGGTTGGGGCTCACGTGCAGTTGACGGACGCTCGGGAAGCGCTGCTCGATGGATGCGACCGAGTCGTCGGTGCAGCCGTTGTCGATCACGAAGAAGGTGGCCGCCGGATACTCCGAGCAGAGCATCGACTCGAGCGTCTGCAGCGTGACGTCGCGCCCGTTGTAGTTGAGGATCAGGACGGCGACCGACGGGGTGGACGTGCTCTCCCTCATCGTGCGACGGCAGTTCTCCGGGCCGTGGCGGAGGGGCACTGCGGCGGGAGACGGCTGGCATACTGTGCGCCGAGATGAACGGCGCCTCGCAGGACCACAGCTCCGACGCCGCCGGGGTCCGTGGACGTCGCGCGCTCGTGACCGGCGCCACGGGTTTCCTCGGACGCCACCTGTGCGCGCGGCTGCGCAGCGACGGAGCCCACGTGGTCGGGGTCTCCAGGTATCCCAGCGCCTCCGTCGACGCCGACGCCCAGCACGAGGTCGACCTGTGCGAGGCGCCCGCGGTTCGTGGCCTCGTGGAGGAGACGCGTCCCGACATCGTCTTCCACCTTGCCGGCTGGGTGCGTGGCGCGCGCGAGGCGGAGTGGGTGCTGCCGGCTCTCCACTCGAATCTGCTGAGTACCGTTCATCTTCTGGACGCCAGCCTGGCCAGCGGGTGCCCGAGGTTCGTGCAGGCAGGGTCGCTGGAGGAGGCCGTTCTCGATGCACCGGCGGCGGCCCCGAGCTCGCCATATGCCGCGTCGAAGATGGCTGCAACGGCCTACTGCCGGATGTTTGCGGAACTCTACGGACTTCCCGTGACCCTCGCAAGAATCTTCATGGTGTACGGGCCGGGCCCCCAGGACGAGAACAAGCTCGTGCCCCACGTCGTCCAGAGCCAGCTGCGCGGCGAGGCACCGACGATCAGCAGCGGCACCCGCAGGGTCGACTGGGTCTACGTGGACGACGTCGTGGAAGGGCTCGTACGCATGGCCACGACGGAGGGCGTCGTGGGCCAGCAGGTCGATCTCGGGACAGGTCGTCTCCACACCGTGCGGGAGGTGGCGGAGACCCTCTGCGAGCTCGCTGGCCGGGGCCTCGAGCCGAGCCTCGGCGCGGTCGCCGATCGCGCGCAGGAGCAGGAGCGGCGGGCGGACACGGAGCGCACCAAGGCCCTCCTCGGCTGGGCTCCAGCCACACCCCTCGAGCGAGGTCTCCAGCAGACGCTCGCGTGGTTCGAGGCGCGCGCAGAGGGCTCCGAGCCGGCGGCGCGATGAGCGATTCCGTCGATGTCCTCGTGGTGTCGCCGCACCTCGACGACGCCGTCTTCTCGTGCGGAGGAACAATGAAGCGTTGGAGCGGTGAAGGTCGCACCGTGTGCGTCGCCACGCCGTTCGCCGGTGGCCCTCGACGGCTCTCCCCGTTTGCGGAAGAGCTGCACCGGCTGTGGGGCTTCGGGGACGAGGACGACGTAATGCGGGTACGCCGCGAGGAGGATCGCGCCGCGCTTGGCCGCCTGGGCTCTTCGTGGCGGCATGGTGATCTGCCGGACGCGGTGTATCGCTGGGGTGAGGGTGGCCCGCTGTACCAGGATCTGCGCTCGCTACGCTCGGAGGTGCATCCCGACGACCCGTCGGCGGCGCAGCTCGACTCGTTTCTCGACGAGCTTCCGCGCGCGGCGAGAACGCTGGTACCGCTCGCCGCCGGGGGCCACGTCGATCATCGTCTGGTGCACTCCCGCGCGTCGGCGTGGGCCGCCAGACGCGGTGCGGAGGTTTGGCTCTACGAAGACTTCCCCTACGCCCAGCACCTGGCCAATCGGCTCCGGGCCCTCGTGGCGGCGAAGGCGCGGCGGGGGCACGCCGAAGGGCTGGGTGCCGAGCTGCTCTCGTCGAAGATCGAGGCCGCCGAGCAGTACGCGTCGCAGCTCGTCGGAGACCTCGCCGGAGACGGCCTGCGCGCTGCGCTCGAGGCTTTCACCCGGCGCAGGGGTGGGGAGCGCTACTGGCGGCCGCGGGCCGGTCGATCGACCTGAGCTCAGAGCCGCGCCACCAGCTGGCGTGCGAAGGCGTCGTAGCGTCGGGTGAAGACTTCGCGGCTGTGGTGCGCGCGCGCCCATTCGCGCGCGTTGCGGGAGAGCTCCCGGAGAGCCGGCGGCGGCTGCTCCGCCAGCGCTCTTGCGCGCTCGCGCAGCGCGTCGGGACGGACGTCGTCGAGCAGAACGCCGCGCTCGGACGCGAGGTCGACGCTCGCCTCCGGCGTGAGCACCGGGACGATGCCCGCGTGCATACACGTGAGCACGCTGGCACCGCCGCCTTCGGCGCAAGACGGGTAGAGCAGGAAGCCGGTGCGGCGCGCGAGCTCCACGAACTGCGGGGATCCGGTGTCGACCCAGCCGAGGGTCTCGACGTTCGGCAGGCCGTAGAGCTCCCTGCGGTAGTGGCGGTCGAAGTCACGCTCGGCGGAGATCGGCCCGCAGACCGTGAGGTGCAGCTCCGGCAGCTCGGCGAACGCCTCGAGCACCAGGTCGAGGCCCTTGTGGACCAGGCCACCGCTTCCGAACCAGAGGAAGCGACGGCGCGCAGCGTCCCAGTTGCGGTCCAGCTCGTCGTACGTCTCCGGTACGGACACTGGGATGCGGTGCATCTCCTTGCCGGCAAAGGCGTACGTGTTGCGGGTCACGTCGTTGCCGAGGTAGGTGGCGACGTCACAGGTCTCGATGACGCGGTTCTCGGGCATCAGCTTGACCGGCCGGAGGGTCACCCCGCGCCGCGCCGTGAGTGCGCGGTGCCGCTCGGCCTGCGCGTCGTTGTTGAAGCGGTAGTGACACGTGTCGAGGTGTGCCACCTTGAGCGCTCGCTGGGCGTGGTCCACCCAGCGCTCGAGGTTGGTGCGAACGTCGATCAGCACGTCGGTTCCGGGGTCGGGCAGGAAGCTCTGGTTGGTCCAGTGCACCGCGTCCACGCGCAGCCCGTGCTCCGCCAGCGCGGAGGCGATCTGCAGGGACTCCCAGAAGTGCGTGTGCGTATTGCCGGGCGCCGGAGCGCCGGGGAGCAACGGGTCGACGATGTAGGAGAGCACGGCGCGGCCTCTCTCGGTGCCGACGGGCGGCACCTGCACGACCTGGTGATCCGTCTTGCGCACGCGACGCGCGATCTTGGCGCCGATACGGCGGGTCTCCTGGCGGAGGAAGCGCGGATCGACCAGATGGCGAAGGAGCGGTGCGGGCATGGATCAGGCGCTGCGGGGGCCTCGCGGCGCTCGCCGGGCTGTCGGGTGGTTCGGGGGCGCTCCGATCTTACGACCCACGCGCCTCGTGCGGTTCGTCGGCGGAGGCGAGCGGCTTCTTCGAGAGCAGGTAGCATGCGCGGCGTGCGCAGCCCGGGTGAAAGAGACGACACCCCGATCCGCGACGCGGTGGTGCTCGCGGGTGGCCGCGGAACTCGGATGCGGGGCGCGGCCGGCGACCTTCCGAAACCCCTGGTCGAGATCGGGGGGCGCGCGATGCTGGTGCACATTCTCGAGCGCATGGCCGAGGCCGGGATCGAGGCAGCCCACGTGGTGGTCGGCTACAAGGCGGAGGCGATCGAGCGAGCCCTGCGCGGCGCCGGGCTTGCCCTGCAGCTGCACTTTCACCTGCAGACCGAGCCGCGCGGAACAGCCGACGCGCTCCTGCGCGCGGCGGCCGGGCCACAGGGGAGGTTCCTCCTCTCCTGGGCCGACATCGTGCTGCCGGTGTCCGACTACAGGGCCCTCATCGACGCCGCTGCCGACCCGAGCTGCGACGCCGTGCTCGGGGTGAACCGCGTCGACGACCCGTTCGAGGGTGCGGCGGTCTACCTCGACGCGCAGGGGCTGGTCGAGAGGGTCGTGGAGAAGCCTCCGCGCGGCACTTCGACCACGTCGTTCAACAACGCCGGAATCTTCGCTCTCCCCCTGACCGCCTTCGACGCCGCGCGCGCCGTGGAGCCCTCCCCCCGGGGCGAGCTCGAGTTTCCGCAGGCCCTCGACGCCATGATCGCCGGCGGGACACGCTTCCGGGCGGTCGAGGTGGCGGGCTGGGTGCACGTGGGAACCCCCGAAGAGCTGGAGAGGGCACGCTCCAGCCAGGGCTCGACGACGGGAGCGCACTCCGAGTGAGATGTGACGTCGTGGTCGTCGGCGGCGGTCTGAGCGGCCTCGTCGCGGCGCGGGAGCTGAGCCTCAAGGGGCGCTCGGTCCGCCTGTACGAGGCGCGTCCGCGCATCGGTGGACGCGTTCTCACGCGGGAGCTCGGCGACGGCGTCGTGGACTTCGGCGCGCACTGGATCGGAGCGGGTCAGGTGCAACTGGCGACCCTCTGCGAAGACGTCGGCATCGACCTCGTGGGGGCGCCGGCCGGTCTCCACTCCGTGGAGATCGGGGGCAAGGTGCGTCGCACGCCCGACTTGAGCTGGAGGCTCAACCCTCTGGCCCGGCTCGAGCTGCACCTCCTCGAGCGGCGCATCTTGCGCGCGGCGCAGCAGCCTGCCGCCGCGGGGCGCGGGAGCGGGCGCACGCTCGCTGGGCTCGGGCGGTCACTGCGGACGCGTGGCGCGCGCGGGATCTTCCGGCTCGGCTGCCGTCTCGCCTTCGGCGCCGAGCCGGAGGAAGTGTCGCGCGCATCGGGTGCTCGGATTCTGGCCTCGTCCGGCGGCCTTCTGGCTCGGGTCTCGTTCCGGCGTGGAGCCTTCGCGCAGCGCGTGCCGGGCGGCGCGCAGAAGCTGTGCGACCGCCTGGCGCTGCGTCTCGGAGAGAGCGTCGTGACCGGGGCGCCCGTCAACGCGATCGAGCACACCATCGACAGCGTCGAGGTGCACCTCGCCACCGGCGAGGTGGTCCACGCCGCGGGCGCGATCCTCGCGATGCCGGCCTCCCTCGCGTCGCGGATCGACTTCGTTCCGGCGCTCGACGGGGCCCTGTACGAGAGAGATCAGCGCGTGCCCATGGGAGCGATCGGGAGTGTCGCGGCGGTCTACGACACGCCCTGGTGGCGCCCGGCGGGCTTGTCCGGGCTGGCCTTTTCCGATGCCGGGTTCGTGCAGGTCCTGTTCGATGCCCAGCCGGAGGAGTCGGGGCACGGTGTGCTCGCCGGCATCATCGCCGGCGAACCGGCGCGCGCGTTCTTCGACCTCGACCCGGGAGACCGGCAGCGGCACGTGCTGCACGACATCTCACGCTTTCTGGGTGCCCGTGCGTTCGACGCGGAGCGGTTCGCCGACCGCGACTGGCGCGCCGACCCGTGGAGCCGTGGTGGCCCGTCGGTGGCGCCGCCACCCGGAATCACGCTGCGCACTCCCGCGGAGGGCCCGCGGCTCCCGAGCCGCATCGTCTGGTCGAGCGCGGAGACGTCGCCCACCTGGACGGGAACGCTCGAAGGCGCGGTCGAGGCAGGGGCCGCCGCGGCTCAGGTGGCGTCCGCCTGGCTGGAGAGCTGACTCAGGCGCAGCGGCAGGAGATCGGCACGCTGCGTGTGCGGTCGTCGATCGCAGGCGCGGGGCGCAGGTGCGGCCGTGTGGCCGAGGTCTCGCGGAAACGACGCACCAGGCGGTCGAGCCGGTTGGCCTCGATGAGGAAGCCGTCGTGCCCGTGTGGGCCGTGCAGCAGCTCGAGCCGCGCGTTCGGGATGGCCTCCGCGAGTTGCTCCTGCTCCTGCACCGGATAAAGACCATCGCTTGCGATGCCGACCACCAGCGTGGGGCAGGAGATGGCGCGGAGCGCCGCTTCGATCCCACCGCGGTCGCGGCCCACGTCGTGCGTGTCCATCGCCTCGGTGAGCATCAGGTAGGTGTTGGCGTCGAAACGCTCGGCGAGCTTCTCGCCCTGGTAGTCGAGATAGCTGGCCACTGCGAAGCGGTCGTCCTCTCCCTGGCGCTCGCGGCCAAAACGCTCGTCGAAGCTGTCCCAGCTCCGGTAGCTCTGCATGGCGATCATGCGGGCGATGCCCAGGCCGGTGCGCGGCCCGGCGCCTTGGCCGTAGTAGCCCTGACGCCACGCAGGATCGGTGCGGATCGCGACCCGCTGCGCTTCGCTGGTGCCGATGCACCAGGCCGAGTGTGCCGCCGACGTGGCGACCGCTCCGAGTGCGCGCACCCGGTCGGGGTACATGCAGGCCCACTCGAGCGCCTGCATGCCGCCCATAGACCCGCCGAGAACGAGGTCGAGCGTCGTGACGCCGAGCGATTCGAGGAGCTTCGCCTGCGCACGCACCATGTCGCGTACGGTCACCTCGGGGAAGTCGGGCCCGAAGGGGCGACCGAGGTGCTCGGCCCGGCTGGTCGGACCGGAGCTGCCGTAGCAGCCGCCGAGGACGTTGCTGCAGACGATGAAGTCGCGGCTCGGATCGAGTGCGCGCCCCGGACCGAAGAGCTCGCCCCACCATTCGTCGGCGTCCGCCGAGCCAGTGAGAGCGTGGCACACCAGGACCGCGCGCGACGAAGGCTCGCCCCAGGTGCGGTAGCCGATCTCGAGCCTGTCGAGATCGGCCCCACACTCGAGGCGGAAGCTCCCCAGACGCGCCACGCGCAGGCCTTCTGGCGAGGGCTCGGCTGCTGCCGGTCGTGGTGCGCTGGGGGTCATGGCTTCCTCAGGCGACCTGCGACGCCGCCTGCGCGAACGCCTGGTCGAAGTCGGCCTTGATGTCCTCGATGTGCTCGATGCCCACCGACACGCGGATCTGGTCGGGCTTGACGCCTGCGGCGAGCTGCTCCTCTGCGGACAGCTGCTGGTGGGTCGTCGTGGCCGGGTGGATGACCAGCGTCTTGGCATCGCCGACGTTCGCCAGATGGCTCGCCAGCTGCACCGAGTCGATGAACTTGGCGCCCGCGTCCGCGCCGCCCTTGATGCCGAAGGCGAGCACGGCGCCGAAGCCGTTGTCGAGGTACTTCTTTGCGACCTCGTGGTGCGGATGGTCCTCGAGGCCAGGGTAGGTCACCCACGACACGGCGTCGTGGTTGGCGAGCCACTGGGCGAGCTCGAGGCTGTTGTCGAGGTGACGCTGCATGCGCAGCGACAGCGTCTCCAGGCCCTGCAGGAGCAGGAAGGAGTTGAATGGCGACAGCGACGCGCCGAGGTCGCGCAGGCCTTCGACCCGCGCCCGGATCGCGAAGGCGATGTTGCCGAAGTCACCGTTCACGCCGAAGACCTCGGCGAAGTTGAGGCCGTGGTAGCCCGGCGCCGGCTCGCTGAACAGCGGGAACTTGCCGTTGCCCCAGTCGAAGTTGCCGGAGTCGACGATGACGCCGCCGATCGAGTTGCCGTGGCCGCCGATCCACTTGGTGGCCGAGGCGACGACGACGTCGGCGCCATGCGCGATCGGACGGCAGTGGTAGCCCGCCGCGCCGAAGGTGTTGTCCACCACGAGCGGGATGCCGTTGTCGTGGGCGACCTTCGCCAGTGCCTCGAAGTCGGGCACGTTGAAGCCCGGGTTGCCGATGGTCTCGACGTACAGGGCCTTCGTGTTGTCGTCGATGAGCGCAGCGAAGCTCTCGGGCGCGTCGCCGTCGACGAACTTCACGTCGATGCCCATGCGCGGGAACGTCACCTTGAACTGGTTGTAGGACCCGCCGTAGAGGAGGCTGGTGGAGACGATGTTGTCGCCCTGTTGCGCGAGGTTGGTGATCGCCAGGAGCTGGGCAGCCTGGCCGCTCGCGGTCGCGACGGCCGCCACGCCACCCTCGAGCGCCGCGATGCGCTGCTCGAAGACGTCGGTCGTCGGGTTCATGATGCGGGTGTAGATGTTGCCGAACTCCTGCAGCCCGAAGAGACGTGCACCGTGAGCCGAGTCGTCGAACGTGTACGACGTGGTCTGGTAGATCGGAACGGCGCGGGCGTTGGTGCCCGGGGCCGGCTCCTGGCCGGCGTGGACCTGCAGGGTCTCGAAGCGGTAGTTGTCGGACACGATCGTTCCTCCTTGTGACGCCCTTCCGGGCTTTGCGATCTCGGGTCTCGGCTTCTCGTTGTCTCTTTGTACGAAGAACGGCACGGGTTGCCGCCAAAGAACTTGCGGAACACACGGGAAGACGCGCGACCGCCGAGAGCCCTCTCACCCCTGTCATGAAGACAATTGACGGATCGTAGGGAGGCCGCTCGCTCCGTGTCAAGAAACGGCGGGGTGCCGACTGGCGCGCGCCGCGCCGGGGCGCTTCAGATACGGCTGCGGGGAAGCGGCCGCTCGGGGACGTCTTCGAGCAGGCCCCCGTGGCCCATGAGGGTCAGATCGCGCTGGGTCAGGGTCTCGCCGACGAGGAGGCGAGGCAGGACGAGGTCGACGATGTTGCGCTTGGGCGACCGTGCACAGCCGGGAGCACCGACGACCGGTACGCCGCGGAGCTCCCCGAGCATCAGGAGGTTGCCGGGATCGACTGGCGCCCCGAAGCAGATCACGCGCCCACCGGCGAGCTCGAGGGCGCGCGGTGCCTGGTCGGCTGCGTCCTGGATCGCCGTCTCTCCCGCCACCAGGAGGAGGTCGACCTCCGTGTCGCGCATCGCGGCGATCGCGTTCGCGAGTGCCTCCTCCACGGTCTCCTCGGTCGACCGGTCGTCGTGTACGAGAGCGTGCGTCTGGACCAGCTCCGAGCCGAGGTTCCGAAGGCGCTCTCCGAGTGCGGTCGCAAAACCCTGCGCCACCCGATCCACCGTGGCGGCCGAGCCCGTGACAACGAGACCGGCGCGGGCCGCCGGGAGGGGGCGCACCTCGAGGAGCGGCTCCTCTGCGATGGCGAGCGCGCGCTCCAGCACCGCGGACGGGACCGCGTACGGCAGGATCTTCGTGGTGCCGACCATGCGTCCTTCGTGCACCACGGAACGGTCTGCCGCCGTGGCGAGGGTGATGCCTTCGCACTCATTGAGCTCGACCAGCCGCTCCGCGGCGACACGGAGCACTCCCAGGTGTGTGGCGTGCACGTTGACCCTCCCGGTGGACGGCCCCGTGAGTCGGACCGCACCCGCCGCGGCAGCAGCCGTGACGCGCTCGGCAGCTTCGTTCTCCAGGACGTCCCCGGCGTCGAGCTGTGCCGTCCAGACCGTGCGCCGGCCCAGAGAGCGGAGCGTCGCAAGGTCCGCATCGGTCAGGGAGCGGCCCTTGCGCAACAACCTTCGTCCCTCGGCGTCGATGACGTTGTGACCGAGGATCTGGCCGGCGGCTTCCTCGAGGGGAACGGGACCAAAACGCATCCGCGAATTGTCGCAGCTCACGCAGAAGGCGGATAGCCCTGCACCTCGTGAAGTCTGCCGGTCTCGAAGAGGGGCTCCAGATCGCCCTCCTGCACCGACGGCGGGCCCGAAGAGCCAGGCGCAGAGTGGGCCAGGAGAGCCCGGTCGATGTACTGCTCGACGCTCAGCCCGAGCCGCCGGGCCTCACCCTCGGCGGCGTGAACGGTGGTGTGGGGGAGCGCGATCAGGACCTGAACGGTCCTCGGCTGGGAATTCTCGGGTGATTGCATGGTGCCTCCGGCGGTTGGGTGAAGAAGACGCGGGGGCGGGAGATCACCTTGCGTCGTTCGTCGGCGTTCGGGGCACCGTGTCGGGTGCTACGGTTGCCCGGTGGATGCGACCCTCGACCTGGTGTCCTTGCGCGCGGAGACGCAGCACCCCGAGCCCCCGGACGAGCTCTCGGGTGGTATCGGCCCTGGAGACTTCTGGGACCACGGTTGGCAGTCGCTCGACGCGTTGCTCCGGCACACGCGACCCGACGCGATCGAGCACGTTCTCGACATCGGCTCGGGTCTCGGCCGTTTTGCGCTGCCGTTGGCCCAGGTGCTGCCGGAGCGGGGCCGCTACGAGGGCCTCGATGTGGCGCCAGCCTACGTCGAGTGGTGCAGGGACGGGCTTGGCCTCGACCCGCGCTTCCGGTTCCACCTCGCGCCGGTGCGCAACTCGCAGTACAACCCGGAGGGGGCGCGTCGCCCACGGTGGTACCGGCTGCCGTGGCCGGCAGATCACTTCTCGCACGTGGTGGCCTGCTCCCTGTTCACGCACCTGAGTGGCCCCGAGGCGAAGCGCTACGTGCAGCAGTCGGCCCGGGTGCTTCGGCCGGGAGGTCTGCTGTTCGCCACCTTCTTCCTGGTGGATGGCGCGTCCCAGGCGCTGATCGAGGCGGAGGACACCTACCCGGTCTTCGCACACAGAACCCGGTGGGGGTACACGGTGGACAAGAGCTCCCTCGGTCGCGGGACGGCTTTTCATCGCGATTGGCTGCTCGACACCATCGAGCGCTCCGGGCTGCAGGTACTGGCCGTGGAGGAAGGCGCCTGGCGCACCCACACGGCGGGCTACTACCAGGACACCGTCGTCGCACGTAGGCCGCCGGGCTAGTCCCGGCCGTCGCAGCCGCGGGGGCGCAACGAGGAGGGACCGAGATGACCGAAGCTGAGACTCCGATGGACGTGCGCTACGAGACCCACGGCGCCGTGGCTCTCCTCACACTGGATCGCCCCCGGTTTCGCAACGCACAGAGCTGGAAGCTGCTCGACGACCTGGACGCGCAGCTCGATCGCGCCGTGGCCGATCCGGACGTGCGGGTCGTGGTGCTGCGGGGCGCCGGGGATCACTTCTCCTCTGGGCACGATCTCGGCACGCCGGAGCAGCTGGCCGACGTGGAGGGGCGTGGCCTGGTCGAGTGGGAGGGTCTCGACTGGTACGAGGCATTCCGCAAGTACAACCTCGACCTGACCGTGAAGTGGCGGAACCTGCCGATTCCGACCGTGGCGATGGTGCACGGCTACTGCATCTTCGGGGGGTGGATGATCGCGGCAGCGATGGACGTGATCTACGCGTCGCGCGACGCCCGCTTCCTCGCCTCCCTCTTCGAGACCTTCACCGTGCCCTGGGACATCCCCCCTCGGGCCGCAAAGGAGCTCCTGTTCGAGAGCCGGTTCCTCGGAGCCGAGGAAGCCCATCGCCTGGGCCTGGTCAATCGCGTGCTCGAGGGTCGTGAAGAGCTCGAGCGCGAGACGCTCGCGTATGCGGCACGCGTCGCCGAGAACAGCCCCGCAGCGCTGCGTCTGTCGAAGCTGGCGGTCAACAAGGCCCAGGACACCCAGGGGTACAGCGCGTTCGTCGAAGCCGCCTTTGCCGACTACCTCGTCCTCCGCGACACGCGTGGCGCGAACCGGGTGGAGGGGGCCCACCGACTCGGAGGAGTGGAGCTCGCGCTGCGCGGAGAGCGTGGGGAGCGCCCCGGGCAGGACAAAGAAAGTGAGGGTGCCGGCTGAGAAGCCTGTCCTGCCCCCCGACACTCCCTGCTTCTGGAGCCGACACCCTGTGTGTTAGACGGACAGATCGAGAGACTTCGACGGTGCGCGCCGGACTTTTTTCGGACTTCGGCGGCCGGCGGGGCTCGAGGGCGGCTCGGCGCCCTGCAGCGCTGGTACATTGACGCCTTCGCCAACAGCCTCCGAAGCGGTACGTCCGCGGAGAATGCGCGGGAGACGTGGATGACAGCAACCCTGATCACCGAAGGTCTGAGGTTCCCCGAGGGCCCCATCTGGATGTCGGACGGTTCCATCGTCCTGGTGGAGATCGAGGGTCAGACGCTCTCGCGGGTCTCCGCCGCCGGAGAGGTCTCCGTGATCGCCGAGCTCGGCGGTGGCCCCAACGGTGCGGCCCTGGGGCCCGGAGGCCGGTGCTTCGTGTGCAACAACGGCGGCTTCGAGTGGGAGCGCCGTGGCGATCGCACCTTCCCCGGAAACCAGCCGGACGACTATGAAGGGGGCTCGATTCAGGCCGTGGATCTCGACACGGGCGACTTCGAGACCCTGTACACCGAGGTCGAGACGCCAACCGGAGTCCACGGCCTTCGGGGCCCCAACGACCTCGTCTTCGACGAAGCCGGCGGCTTCTGGTTCACCGACCACGGGAAGAATCGGGCGCGCGACCGGGATCGTGGTGGCCTTTACTACGCGAAGGCGGACGGCTCCGAGATCCGCGAGATGGTGTACCCACTCGACGCGCCCAACGGCGTCGGACTCTCGCCGGACGGTGACCGGGTCTATGTCGCCGAGACGCTCAGCGGCCGTGTCTTCTACTGGGAGCTCCGAGGCCCAGGCGACATCGACCCACATCCGCGCTCACCGCACGGGGGGTACTTCCTGTACGGAGCCCCGGGCCTGCAGCTGTTCGACTCGCTCGCCGTCGACTCCGGGGGCAACGTGTGCGTGGCGACCATCGCCCACGGCGGGATCACGGTGATCTCTCCCGACGGCAACACCGTGCACCACGTGGCCACCGACGACGTGCTCACCACCAACGTGTGCTTCGGAGGCGAGTCACTGCAGACGGCGTTCGTCACGCTGTCGTCGACGGGCCGGCTCGTGAGTTTGCCCTGGCCCCGTGCCGGGCTGCCTCTGGCCTTCGCTGCCTGACGCGCCGCCGAGACCCACGCCCAAGAGGACCCCGGAGATGAGATCGATCGACCCCACGAACCGTGCTTTTGGTGTCGGCCGCGGTGCAGGCCTGCTCGCGGCAATTCTGTTTGCGGGGGTCCTGGCCCCGCTTGCTGCGAGGGACAGCCTCACCGAGGCGTACCGCGAGCCCGCCAGCCGCATTCTCGGAGCCGCGCTCGCGGACGATCGCGGCTGGGAGAAGCTGGCGTATCTCACCACCCAGATCGGGCATCGCCTGAGCGGATCCTCCTCCCTGGAAGAGGCCATCGATTGGGCGGCGGAAGCCATGGAGGCCGAAGGGCTCGTCGTGCGCAAGGAGCCGGTCATGGTGCCGCACTGGGTGCGCGGAGCGGAGTCTCTCGCCGTCACGTCACCCCGGCCCCGCCCTCTGCCGATGCTGGGGCTCGGCAACAGCGTCGGCACTCCGGAAGGCGGCATCGAGGCCGAGGTGATCGTGGTGCGCAGCTTCGAGGAGCTCGACGATCTCGGGGAGGAGTCCGTGCGCGGGAAGATCGTGGTGTACGCGGTCGACTGGAACGGCTACGGCGGCACGGTCCGGTATCGATCGACGGGCGCATCGCGCGCCGCGCGCTACGGCGCCGTGGCGGCGCTCGTACGCTCCGCCACGGGCAACAGTCTGGCGACGCCGCACACGGGGGCACTCAGCTATTCCGAGGGTCTGGAGATTCCTGCAGCCGCGATCACGGTCGAAGATGCCCTCTGGTTCCGACGCATGGCGGAGGCCGGCGAGACGGTGCGGGTACGGCTCGACATGGAGGCCGAGATGCTCCCGGACGCGCAGTCGTACAACCTCATCGCCGAGATTCCCGGTACCGAGGTGCCCGAGGAGGTCGTCGTGATGGGGGGGCACTACGACTCGTGGGACGTCGGCCAGGGTGCGCACGACGATGGCGCCGCCTGTGTGGCGGCCTGGCACGTTCTCACGCTGATCCACGAGATGGGGCTTCGGCCGCGCCGCACTCTTCGCGTCGTGCTCTGGACCAACGAGGAGAACGGCCTGCGCGGCGGCCAGGCGTATCGCGAGAGCGTGGGGGACGCCGTGCAGCAGCATGTGGCTGCGATCGAGATGGACGGCGGCAACGAGCGCCCGGTCGGCATCGGCGCCACGGTCTCGGCGGACGACGCGCAGAAGGAGAAGGCCTACGAGATGCTGGAGCAGATCGGTGCCCTGCTCGAAGGCATCGAAGCCGAGCAGGTATCGCGTGCCGGTGGCGGCGCCGACATCGGCCCGCTGATGCGCTCCGGCGTCCCCGGCATCGGGCTGCGAACGGTCGGCGAGCACTACTTCGACTGGCACCACACCGACGCCGACACGCTCGACAAGATCGAGCCGAACGACTTCCGTCGCGCGATGGCCGTGCTCGGCGTGTACGGATACGTGCTCGCCGACATGCCGGAGACGCTGAACGGCCGCTAGCGGCGGGATTCAGATCATCTCGAGGCCCCCGGCGACGTTGAGCGACACGCCGGCGACGTTGTCGGCCGAGGCCAGGTAGACGGCCGCCTGCCCCATGTCGGCCGCGGTCTGCTCGCGCCCGAGCGGGATCCGGGCCTCGACAAAGGCCTGGAAGGCCTCGTCACCGGGTGCCGCCTGCATCTGCTCGGCGAGCGACTCCGACACGGAGAGGTGGTCGAACCACATGGAGGAGTTGACCACGCCCGGGCAGATCGCGTTCACCCGGATCCCCTGCGGTGCGAGCTCGCCGGCCAGCGACTGGGTCAGTCCGACCACCGCAAACTTGGATGCGCAGTAGGCCGCCATCCCCGGGTAGCCTCGCTTGCCCGCGATCGAGGCCAGGTTGATGATGGCGCCGCCAGAGGTCATCTCGGGGACGCAGGCGCGCACCATCAGGAAGATGCCCTTCACGTTCACGTCGAAGGTGCGGTCCCACGTCTCCTCGGAGTACTCGAGGATCGGCCCCTGGTGTACGACGCCGGCGTTGTTGACCAGCACGTCGATCCGGCCGTACTGCTCTCGGACCGTCGCCGCGAGCTGTCGGCAGGATGCGTCCGACGCGACGTCCACCTCGACAGCCATGGCGTCGATCTCTTCGGCAGCTGCGGACAGGGTGTCGTCGTCGGCCAGGGCATAGGACCACGCGGTTCCGGCGGTTGATGCCTGGCGCCCGAGATCAGCGAGGACGACGCGCGATCCGGCTGAAACGAAGGCCTCCGCGATGCCTCGGCCGATGCCGCGCGCTCCGCCCGTGACCACGACCACCTTCTCTTCGAGATCCATGGTTTCTCCTCGGTTCTCCCCGGTTTTCGGCACTCTCCACGGGGCTTCATCTGTTGACGGGAATCCCGCGAAGTCTACGTTGTCGGCCATCCGGTGAAGCCCTCGGAGCCGGTGGCCGGCATCTTTTTTCGATCTTCGTGAAACTCGTTCTCTCGGACACACGTACCAGTCGGTATGTTGAACGAACTGGTCGGTTGGTCAATTCTCTGGCAGAGTCGCTCCTGCGACGATTTGCCGCCACGAAGGGGCCAAAACCACTCGTTTGGCGGAACCCGCACGTCCATTCCGTTCATGGAGTGGAGCGGACACTGAACACGGCCTCCGGGCCCTTCCCGCGGGCGCGAGCCCACGGTTGTAGATATTGAGGACCTCCGACATGTTGCCTTCGATCGAAGTCAGCACCTCCCTCGCCCCCCGGCGCTCCGGCGCCGGGGGGTTCTCCGGGTGGGCCGCTGTGCTCGCCCTGGCGAGCCTGCTTCTCCTTCCCGCCTCTCATCTCCTCGCGCAGGGCCATCCCTGGCTCGGGCAGGAGCAGGACATCGAGCTCATGCTGATGTTCGGCAAGCTGGTCTCCAAGGAGCCCCTCGGGGAGGGGATCACCAAGCCGTACCGCGTGGTTCTCGAGCACAACGGCGAGCACGTGCGCGCCATCTGGAAGCCGCTGAGTCGTGCGCGGCACGGCCAGCTGGAGAGCTACGCCGCCGAGATCGCGGCCTACCGTCTGAGTCGGGCCCTGGGGCTCGACATGGTCCCGCCCACGGTCGAGCGACGCTTCGGCCGACAGGCCGGCTCGCTGCAGCTGTGGCTCGAGGACGTGGTCACGTATCAGGCGGTGCGCGGCGACTACGCGCCCGAGGCGCGCTGGCCCCTGCAGATCGCGCGGATGCGCTTCTTCGATCACCTGATCGACAACCCGGACCGCAACACCGGCAACTTCCTGGTGGACCCCGAGGCCGATCGGATCTACCTGATCGATCACTCGCGCGCGCTCAACTTCGGTGGGCGCGGCCGCAATCGCGACAAGGCTCCGCCGCTGTTCGTGGATCAGGCGCTGGTGGAGCGGCTCTCGGCCCTCTCGGAGTCGGAGCTCCAGCAGATCCTGGGCGACGTCTTCAGCAAAGGTGACATTCGTCGCGTGGAGCGCCTGCGCTCGCAGATGGTCGTCCACATCGACGAGCTTCGCGCTCGCTTCGGCGACTCGGCCTTCTTCGTGGGCGACGACAACCCCCGCCAGCTGGCGTCCGCGGCGGCGGATCCTCCCTGACCGGCTGGGCAAAGGGTCGCGCAGGCGGCTGGTAGGGTGCGGGCTCACTCCTGGAGCCCGCACATGCCTTCGATCGCAAGGCCCCTCGCCGGGGCCCCCGCTCGCCGCCTCGCTTCGCTCTGCTTCGCGACCCTCCTGCTCGGCAGCTGCGCCGCCGGCCCGGAAGAGGCCGCCGACCACCTCTTCGTGGGCGACCACATCCTCACGATGGAGGCCGAGGGCGCCACCGCGGTGGCGGTCACGGGCGACACCATCGTGTGGGTTGGTGACCGCGCGGAGGCCGACGCCTGGCGCGGCCCGGACACCGAGGTGCACCAGCTCGGAGACCGAGCTCTGCTCCCCGGCTTCGTCGACGCGCACGGGCACCTCACCTTCACCGCCCGCACGATCGACATGGCCAACGTCTCGTCGCCGCCCGTGGGCCCCGTCGAGAACATCGCCGATCTCCAGGCCACGGTCGGCTCCTTCATCGAAGAGCGAGCGATTGCAGCGGGGGATTGGGTCGTGGGCATGGGCTACGACGACTCGCTGCTGGCCGAGCAGCGCCATCCGACGCGTACCGATCTCGACGCCGTCAGTGCGGAGCATCCGATTGCCCTGACGCACGTATCGGGACACCTCGCCGCGCTCAACTCGGCGGCGCTCGACATCGTGGGCTACACCGCCGAAACGCCGGACCCGCCCGGCGGCCACCTGCGGCGGGAGGCCGACGGCAAGACCCCGAACGGTGTCCTGGAAGAGACCGCTCTGCAGGGGGTCTACCCCCACACGATGGGGGCTCTCGAGGCCGACCAGGTGCGGCGCGCCCTGTACGACTACGCTTCGTACGGTGTCACCACCGTGCAGGACGGCGGCGCCACGACCGACCTGCTGGCTCTGCTCGGCGAGATCGCTGCGTCCGACGAAGGGATGCCGCTCGACGTCGTCGCCTACCAGAGGATCTTCCAGGACGACGAGCCGCTGTACGACGGCCTGCCCGTGGGTGAAGAGGTGTCGCGGCTCAAGTTTGGTGGGATCAAGATCACGCTCGACGGGTCTCCTCAGGGGAAGACCGCCTACCTGTCGAAGCCGTACCACGTGCCGCCGACCGGGCAGAGCGCCGACTACGCGGGCTACCCGATGATCACCGAGGCGGAGGCGAAGGCGCGCGTCAAGCGCTTCTACGGCGAAGGGGTTCAGGTGCTGGCGCACGCCAACGGCGATGCCGCGTCCGAGGTCCTCGTGGACGCGGTCGAGGAGGCGGAGCAGGAGTTTGGCCCGCGCGATCACCGCACCGTGATGATCCATGCGCAGACCGTGCGCGAGGATCAGCTCGATCGGATGGCGAAGCTGAACATGGTGCCGAGCTTCTTCTCCGCCCACACCTTCTACTGGGGCGACTGGCACCGCGACTCGGTGCTGGGTCCGGAGCGCGGCTCACGCATCAGCCCCACCCGCACGACGCACGATCGCGGCATGCACTTCACCGTGCACAACGACACGCCGATCGTGCCCAGCGACATGATCCGGCTCCTGTGGGCCACGACGAACCGGATCACGCGATCGGGCGTGCAGCTCGGCCCCGAGCACGCCCTGACGGTGGAGGAGGCCATCGAGGCGATGACCCTCGACGCGGCCTACCAGTCGTTCGACGAGGCCAGGAAAGGCTCCATCGCGGCGGGCAAGCAGGCCGACCTGGTGATCCTCAGCCGTGACCCTCGCGGAGGCGACACGGTCGACCTGATGGACGTCCAGGTCGAGAAGACGATGTCCCGGGGCACCTGGATCTACGGGGACTAGCGACCGGGTCAGCTGCCGCCACCGGAGCTCCGATCGAGCGCCTGGCCCAGCTGGTCGCGGATCTCGCGCAGCAGGTCGCGCACCTCGTGCAGCACGGCGTCGTCGGTCGCGGCGGCTGGCGCGCCTGCAAGCTGGGTCTTCAGCACGTCGCGCTGCGCCAGAACCTCGTCACGGAAGGCGCGCGGGTCGACGATGCCGACCAGGTCCGCCTCGGAGCCCCCCGTCGAGGCGCCGCTCTGGCCCGCGGTCTCCACCTTGAGTGCGCACAGACCGAAGGCGTTGAGCAGCGGCCCTTCCTTGACGGTCAGATCCTGGATCTGCTCGAGCGGGATCGTCTTTTCGACCTTGAAGAGCACGCCGCGCCGAATCGACAGCGAGCGCTCGGTGAGCTCGCAGTGCAGCGCCTGGAACTGGCGGTTGGCCCAGTAGAAGCCGAAGCCCAGCACCCAGAGCAGCGCAATCGGCAGGCCGACGATCGTGGCCGCAAAGACCATCAGCTGGGTGAGAAACAGGTACGCCTTGAGCTTCGGATCGAAGGTGGCGCGGCGCAGCGCACTGCTGGCCCCGGAAGTGGTGTCGGTCAAGCGGTTTCCCCGTGTCTGTGGTGCGCCTCGACCCTACAC
Source organism: Candidatus Multivoraceae bacterium (assembly GCA_965223385.1). Lineage (GTDB taxonomy): Bacteria > Acidobacteriota > Thermoanaerobaculia > Multivoradales > Multivoraceae > JBCCLJ01. The sequence goes on from CBDCWR010000007.1 coordinate 2,329,261, forward strand.
GAGGTCTGGGCCGCGGGTCTCGCGGGACGAGTCGCGAGGTCAGGTGCTCTAGAGGTCGGAGTTGCTGAGCCGCAGGAGCGGGAAGGCGCTGGTCAGGTGCCACTCGTTGCCGCGGTCCGGGACGCGCTCTGCCGCCACCAGGTGCTCGGGGCCCACGTCGGAGATGTTCGCCACACCGAGGAGCCCGAGGCAGCTCCGGATCTCGTGCTCGAGGATCTTGAGGGCGCGCACGAGCGTCGTCGCCCCGCCGGCGGCGAGTCCGAAGCACTCGAAGCGGCCCACACCCACCGCGGTTGCTCCGAGAGCGATGCCCTTGACGATGTCGGTGCCGCGCAGGAAGCCGCCATCGACCACGATCTCCTTGCGTCCGTCGACCGCCTCCACCACCTCCGGCAGCATCTGGAGCCCGCCGAGCGCATGGTCGAGCTGCCTGCCGCCGTGGTTCGACACGTACACGACGTCGCAGCCGTGGTCGCATGCCTTCGCCGCGTCTTCGGCACACTGGATGCCCTTCAGCACGAGCGGGAGCTCGGGATACCTGCTCTTCAGATGATCGACGGTGGCCCAGCTCATGCGCGCCTGAGCCGAGAAGTCGGCCCCGAGCGAGCCGGACGGGACCTGCCAACGCTTGATCAGATCGCGCTCCCGTCGGCTGTACACCGCCGTGTCGACGGTGAGCGCCAGGCCGGCGTAGCCGCTCTCGATCACCCGCGCCACGATGTCGTCCATCCACTCCTCATCGCCGTGGAGGTAGAGCTGGAAGACCTTCGGTGCGCTGGACGCTTCCGCAACCTCCTCCAGGCTCGGCTGGCACACGGAGCTCACGAACTGGAAGATGCCGAACTCCTCGGCTGCGCGCGCTGCCTCGGCGCCGCCGCCCGGGTGCATGGCCTGCAGGGAGCCGATGGGCGGCAGCAGAACCGGGATCCGCAGGTCATGCCCGAGCAGTGAGCCGCCGGCTTCGATCTCCGAGACGTCGTTGAGGACGCGCGGCTTGAAGGCGAGCGCGTCGATGGCTGTGCGGTTGCGCCGCAGCGTGGTCTCGGTCTCGGTGCCCCCGATGATGTAGTCCCAGACGTTGTGGGGGAGGTTCCGCTTCGCCTGCTGGATGATCTCTTGAAGGGTCCACGCGTCTTCGGCCACGGCCAGTCTCCCTGGGCGAGGGACGGCGCGCTGCCGGCGCGCCGTCTCCTGGCGGGTCATCGGAACGGATCTTTCGGAAGAAGGCAGCGATTGTACGTGACTCGCGTGAGAGGGTGAGGTCCATCAAGTGTCGAAACTCAAGCGGGCGCGAAGTCGAAGTGCTGGCCAGGGCGGCCCTCCGGGGCTCGCCGCCATCGCGCCGGTGTGCGCGCCACAGCAACGAACCGTCGAGGTGATTCCATGGGCTGCATTTCCTGGTTGGTGGTCGGACTTGTCGTGGGAACCGTCGCAAAGTTCCTCATGCCGGGGCGCGATCCCGGTGGCTTCATCGTCACGACCCTGCTGGGTATCGCAGGCGCGGTGGTCGGAGGCTATGTGGGCACGTTCCTCGGACTGGGGTCGTTCCAGGGGTTCGACCTCCGGAGCCTGGGTCTCGCGGTGGCCGGCGCCCTCATCCTGCTTGCGATCTACCGCGTGATCTTCGGCGAGGCGAAGAACGAGGACACCCCGGTGAAGAAGGACTGAGGCTCCTTCACGCAGCGGAGCTCACCGGCGACGGGAGGGCGCCGGTGCTTCGCCGGCAGGGGGTGGTCGGCTTCCGGGGCGCTACTTCACCGCCGCGAGGTCGACCACGATGTCGTAGTGGAAGCGGGTGAAGCGGTAGAGCTCCTCCTCCACGATGCGCTCCTGGTCGGAGTGCGCACCGAAGCCCTTCGGCCCGTCTTCGACGTCGCGTACCGGGCCGATGCCGTAGCTGCGGATTCCCTTGGCGCGCAGATAGGCCATGTCGGTCGCGCCCGTCGACATGCTCGGCAGGGTGGTCGTGTCGTAGTGCTTGGTGACCGCGCGCTGAATGGCCTCGAAGGCCTCGGTGTTGAGTGGAACGTCACCGGAGCCCGGACGCGTGTTACGGATGCCGAGTGAGACCTCGACCGCCGGGTCGTCGATCACCCTCCGGACCTCGTCGAGCACGTCCTGGATGTCTTCGTCGGGCAGCGCGCGCGTGTCCACCGAACCGCGTGACTCCGACGGGATGACGTTGATGCGGTAGCCGCCGTCGACGATGTTCGGTGAGAGAGACGTCCGCAGCATCGAGGCGTGGTGCGGCTCGTGCTCCCGAAAGTACTCGTCGATCTCGCGGATGCGGGCCGGGTCGAGCACCGCCCGGTAGCGCGCCGCGGCCTCGGGCGGGGAGATCTCGGCCAGCCGCGTGAAGTAGGCCGAGGTCGTCTCGTTGAGCCGCACGGGCGAGGCCCAGTCGGCGACCTTCGCGACGGCCTTCGAGAGCCGTACGACGGAGTTGGTCTGGAGGGGCACGGAGCCATGGCCCGCGACCCCGCGCGCCACGAGCTCGATGCGGTACGGGATCTTCTCGAGGGTCTGCACCGACGCGAACGAGATCTGCCCTCCGGACCGGACCACGGAGCCACCCTCCGCGATACAGAACTCGGAGTCGATCTTGTCCCAGTGCTCGTTCACCACGTACTCGATTCCGATCTGCGTGTTGCCCTCTTCACCGGCCTCCGCCAGGAAGATGACGTCGCGGTCCAGCTCGACCCCATGGCGCTCGAGCAGCAGCATGATCATCAGGCCGGCGGCGACGTTGTCCTTGTCGTCCACCGTGCCGCGCCCGTAGATGTAGCCGCCGTCGCGCGCAGCGCTGAAGGGCCCGAAGCTCGTCCACTTGGCCGGGTCGACGTTGACCGTGTCGGTGTGCGCCATGATGAGCAGCGGCCGCTTCGAGCCGTTACCCTTCAGTCGCGCGATGAGGTTCGGGCGGTTCTCCTCTTTCCACACGACGTCGAAGGGGATCCCCTCCCGCTCCAGCACCTCCGCCAGGTAGTCGACCACCGGCTTCTCACCGCCGGGCGGGCTCTGCGGCGGGTCGGTGGTGTCGAGTCGCACGATCGCCTGGAAGTGCTCGAGCACCTCCGTGCTCGTCGCCTCCCAGTCGATCTGGGCGGACGCGCCGGGAGCCACCAGCAGGAGTCCGACCGCAAGCGCGGCGAGGCTTCGGTGCTGGCAGAGAGGCAGTCTGTCGACGTGACCGCGGAGGCGCCTCATGCTCAGCCTCCGAGCTCGATGGTGTAGATGGTGATGCCGCGGTCGCCACTCACGTACAGCCGATCGCCGGCTGCCGCGATGCCGTTGAACAGCATCGTCTTGGGGAAGGCGCCGGTGGCCGGTACCTGGAGCTCGAGATCTTCGGCCAGCACGGTCGTGCTCCCACTCTCCGTGTCGACGGCACTCACGCGCCCGGCTCCGGCCTCCACCACGTAGAGAGTGCCGTCTTCACCGCTCGCCATGCCTTCGGGGCCGGCGAGGCCTTCGGCCACGACTTGGGTACCTTCCGCCGTGACCTTCTGGATGGTGCCCGCCTGCTGGTCGGAGACGTAGAGAGCGTCGCCGGCGGCAGCAAGCCCCGCCGCTCCCTGAAGGCCCGAGACGAGTACGGTGCGCTCGTCGGGAGCAGCGCGGGAGAACTCGAGCACCTCACCCGACGCCCAGGAGCTGACCGCGATCCGGCCGTCGCGCTCGAGTGCGTCGATCGGCACGGGTACGTCGAACTTGGCGACGAGCGCGTTCTCCTCCGGATCCCAGACCCGCACCGCGTTGTCGAACCACGACGTGAGGATGAGCTCGTTGCCGGAGACGGAGACGCTCATGCTGGAGCCGAGGTCCGAGAAGCCGATGACGTCCCGCTCGGAGTGGAGCACCTCTCCGGTGGCGGCGTCGAGCTTTCGCAGCGCGAAGAAGTCGGCCACGAAGAGCTGGTCGCCGCGCACGGCGATCCCGCCCGGCATGTTGATGCCGGCCGGGCTGAGGATGCGCAGCTCGTCGGGGCTCATGACCTCGGCGACGAAGCCGTCGGCGAAGCTGGCGAGGAAGAGCCGGTCCGAGGCGTCGAAGGCGATGTTGTCGAGGCCACCGTCGGCGCGACCGACGACCGACCTCTCTCCGCTCTCCTTGTCGATGCGGACGATCTCTCCGGCGAGGGAGTCGAGCACGTGCAGATTCCCTTGGGAGTCGAACTTGACGGCGGCCGGCACGCCGAAGCCCGAGGCGACGGTCGTCATGTCGCTCGGGTTGTCGACATCGAGCGAGACGACCTCGCCGCGGAACCAGCGCGGGCCGTAGAGACGCCCGTCGGGGCCCCAGTCCATGCCGTTGAGGCCACAGCCCGGGCCCAGATCGTCGCGGATCGAGCGCGGCTCTTCCACGCCGTCCGGGTCGAGCTCGAACAGGCCCGTGTCCATGAAGCACTGCGCCACGAAGAGGCGGCCGTCGTCCGAGAACGTGATCGGGTTCACGCCAGGACCGAGGCTGGCGATCGCCTTCCACGTGCCGTCGGGGTAGCGGCGGACCACCTCGCCGATGGAGATGTCGGTCCAGTAGGCCGAGCCGTCCGGGCCGAACGCGATGTCGTCGGGGGAGCGTGCGCCCTCTTCCGGGCCCCACACGTGCACGGCCTCTCCGGTCTCGGGATCGAGGGCGGTCACCGTGGGCGTGACCACGCTCGTCTGGTACAGCAGCCCGTCGGGGCCGAACATGAGGCCGTTGGCGCCGCGAAACTTGGCGCCTTCGGTCAGGACCTGGGCGCCGGCCGGGCCTTCGTCGGCCGTGGTTTCCGGTGCCGGCGGCGCGTCACCACACGCCGCGGCGAAGGTGAGGAGCAGCGCGGCCCCTGCAAGGGTCGGCACGCGGCGGCGCGAGGTGCCTGCCGGGCGCTGCGGATGTCTCTGGGGGTGCACGAAGCGTCTCGAGGAGCCCATGAGGTGTCCTCCTGCTCAGGGGAGCCAAAGCGTTCAGAAGTGTCGGCGCAGCCTAGCAGTCACGGGCACCGCCACCTGGCGCGGGCCACTGGGCGCCGGCTGCCAGAACGACAGAACCCCGGCGCGACGAGGGCCGCGACCGGGGCTCGGGGAGGCGTCGCCTGCGCGCAGGCTATTCGCCGGTCCAGCCGCCGAAGTCGGCTCCTTCCTCGATCCACTGGCGGAGCTTCTCGACCTGCTCCTCGGTCAGCGGGTCACCCTCGACCGGCATGAAGTCGAGATCGTCCTGGGGCAGGGAGACGCGGACGTAGAGGGAGCTCTCGTCCGGCTTGCCCGGAACCAGCACCTCTCCGAGGTCGCCACCCTTGAGGATGCCGGCGGCGGTGTCGAGACGGAGGTTGGAGAAGGACTCTCGGGCGCTGTGGCACTCGCCGCAGCTCGCGTCGAGCGCGGGGAGGATGTCCTTTTCGAAGTTGATGGAGCCGGCGGCGACGGCCGGCTCGGAGAAGCTCGAGAGCGCCGCCAACGCGGCGAGCGACGTCAAGCACACGGCTAGGAGGCTGTTCTTCATCATGCCGCGCAGTGTACCAAGCGTTCGGCCCCCGGAGGGCGCTTCGCCGAGGGTCTCGCCCGCCGGTCTCGACCGGGGAAGATCGGCGGACCTGCTGGCCGGAGCGCCTGGGTGTCCCGTCGTGTGATCCCTCGGGGAGACGACCGAGATCGCACCGCGCGGCGGGGGTATCATCGTGCGATTCCAACGCTTTGAGGACGACCCGATGGACTTCGAAGACAGCGCGGAACAGGCCACATTTCGGACCGAGGCGCGCGCCTGGCTCGAGCGCGAGGCGCCCAGGTACGAGGTGCCGGAGGCCGAGGTCGGCAAGGCGGAGGGAGCGGAAGCCGTGGCCCACGCGAAGGCGTGGCAGGCTGCCAAGGCCGACGCCGGGTGGGCCTGCCTGCACTGGCCGGAGGCCTACGGCGGCCGCGGTCTCTCGCGGCTCCACACCGTCATCTGGAACCAGGAGGAGAGTCGCTACCGCGTGCCGCGTGGCGCCCTGTTCAACATCGGCCAGAACTACTGCGGCGCGGCGCTGATGGAGTACGCGACGGAGGAGCAGAAGGAGAGGTACCTCCCGCCATTGCTGCGGGGCGACGAGATCTGGTGCCAGCTCTTCTCGGAGCCCGGCGCCGGCTCGGACCTGGCCGGGCTCCGGATGAAGGCGGTGCGCGACGGCGACGATTGGATCGTCAACGGGCAGAAGGTCTGGAACACCTACGCGCAGTACGCCGACTTCGGGATTCTCGTCACGCGGCACGACCCCACGCTGCCGAAGCACAAGGGGCTCACGTTCTTCTTCGTCGACATGCACGCCGAAGGTGTCGATCCGCAGCCGATTCGGCAGATCAGCGGTGAGACGGGCTTCAACGAGGTCTTCTTCACCAACGTCCGCATTCCCGACGCGTGGCGTCTGGGTGAGGTCGGCTCCGGGTGGCAGGTGTCGCTGACGACACTCATGAACGAGCGCCTGGGGGCCGGCCCGGTGAGCAGCCCGCCCGACTCGACGCACCTGTTCGAGCTGGCTTCGATGCCTTCGCTCGGAGACGCGCCCGCGCTCGAGGACGGTGCGGTGCGCGACTTCGTGGCCGACTGGTACGTCCAGGCCCAGGGCCTGCGGCTCGTCAACCAGCGCATCCTCACGTCGCTGGCCAGGGGAGATCAGCCGGGCCCCGAGGCTTCCATTCAGAAGCTGGTCGCGGCCGCCCGTCAGGCGGAGATCTCGAGCTTCGGCCTCGATCTGCAGGAGCAGGGTGGCATTCTGATGTCGGGGGATCAGCCTCTCGACGGGCTGCTGCAGAAGACGTTCCTGAGCAGTCCGGCCTCACGCATCGCCGGCGGCACGGACGAGATCCTCCGCAACATCATCGCGGAGCGGGTCCTCGGCCTGCCGGGCGACATCAGGGTCGACCGGGACGTGCCGTTCGAGAAGATCCCGAGCGGCTAGCGACCGGCGCCGGTCGCGACCGTCGCGGGAGCGGGACCGCCCGCGGGCCACGCATAGGCTGCGATGCCCTCGAGCTCGCGCACGAAGATCTGGTCGCCTGCGACGGCGAGGTAGCCCCAGGTCTCCTGCGCAGCGATCTCGCGCCGGTCGAGCACTTCGAGCTTCTCGGGGTTTGCGCGGAGCAGGATGAGCTCGCCGTCGCTGTCGAGGGCGAGGATCTTGTCGCCGCGCGACACCATGCTCCAGTAGTCGCCGAACGGCTCACTGGTCCACATCGTCTCGCCGCCCTCGAGCGCGATGCACGTGAGCCGGCCGTTGCCGAGGTGGAGGTAGGCGAAGCCGTCGCGCACGATCGGGCTCGACATGTAGCCGTGGGCCTTGTTGGTCCAGAGCTGCTCCGCCTCCCAGCCGTCGTCGCTCTTCTTCACGCCGTAGTAGAACGACTGGTTGCGGTGCGTGCTGGTGAAGACGTGATCTCCGACCGCCATCGGGGTCAGGATGTTCATGCCACGGAAGCTCGGAACCTGGTGTTTCCACAGCACCTCACCGGTCTCCGCGTCGAGGCCGTGCAGCTCCTCGCGTGTCTGCACGAGCAGCTGGCGCACCCCAGCCAGGGTCGCGAAGACGGGGGAGGAGAAGGCGCCGCTGCGCATGATGTCGCCGTCGTTGTCGAGCGCGCGCCACACCGTTTCGCCGGTCTCGGCGTCGAGGCGCACGATGGAGTTGGCGCCCTGAACGAACACGGCGTCTCCCTCGACGAGCGGGGAGCTCACGAAGCCGAAGTCGGGGGCCCGCGTGCCGTAGCGCTCGGGCAGGCTCACACTCCACAGCTGCTCTCCCGTCGCGGCGTCGAGCTTGAGGATGGTCTCCTGCATGCCTCCGACGTAGAGCGCGTCGCCGTCGAAGGCGGGCGTCGAGCGGATCCAGTCGCCGTTGCGCTTCGCGAAGAAGGGGACCTTGCCGAAGCCGGCCCACGAGCTGCGCCAGAGCTCTTCTCCCGTGGTTCGATCCAGGGCGCGGACCTGCTCGGTCTCCTCGTCGAAGGTCTCGGCGACGAAGACGGCGCTTTCGCTCACGATCGGCCCGGGATACCCCTTGCCGAGCTCTCGCCGGAACTGCAGCTCGAGCCCCTCGAGGCTTTCCGGCCACTCGGGGCCGACGCTCTCTCCGGTGCGGTGAGGGCCACGCCACTGGAGCCACGTCGAGCCGTCCGGGCCGGTGCTCACGGTGTCGGCGTTGGTCGAAGCGCTCGCGGGTGGCGCGAGGCCGCAGAGGAGGAGGGCAGCGAGGAGAAGAGACACCGTTCCGAGCGGGAGGCGCGTTGGCAGCATGAAGAAGGTCCTTTTGCGGTTTCCCCAGGGCCTTCGCTGAGGCATTGCGAACGGATTTGCCGCCGACTCACCGGGCTGCAGCCTGCCCGGAGGCTGCGCTCAGGCGACAGGGGCGACCAGGACGATGCGCTCGCGGGCCGAGACCACGACGCCGCCCGGCTTTTCGACCGTCACGGCGAAGAGCGTCGGCGTCTGCACGCGGATCTTGGCGTCGATCGCGATCTCGGCCTCGCCACCGGGGAAGTCGAAGACGCCCCCGTCGATCGGATGGCGTTCGTCCTGCGCCGCGTCGAAGATCCAGAGCTGGTACTGGCTGACGGAGGGGTCGTTGGCCGCGAGGCCCGCGATGCGCATGACGCCCGACTGCGAGCTGGTGGACCACACGAGCTCACCGCTCGCACCGGTGCCGGCGGCATCCTCGGTGCCGGCGAGCGCCAGGCGGATCTGGTCGGGTGCCGGAGCTTCGCTCGGTGCCGGTGTCTCGGTCGCCGCTGCCTCCTCGACGACGGGTGCGTTGCCGGGGCGGTCGAAGAGCCGCGGACCCCAGCCGATCAGCGCCACCAGTGCCGCCGCTGCGAGGAGCCACCAGGCCGTGCTCGACGGCTCCGAGCGCACTTGGGGAGCTTCGACGTCGGGGGCAGGAAACGTCAGGAGGTCGCCGCCCGAGCGGAGCGCTTCCGGCGCCTCCTCGGCGAGCGCACTGAGCCGTCGATCCAGACTGTCGGGGACCGGCACGTCGTCGCTCTGGCGGGCGGCGAGGAAGGCGAGCTCGGCAGCGGCTGCCGCGCGCTCGAAGCCGTGGCGATCTTCGGTGCCGGTCTCGCCGAGGACCGTCTCGAGCTCGCGGCGCTCCAGCTCTCCGAGCCCCTGCGTGGCTTCGTCGGCGAGCAGTTGCTCGAGCCAGTCGCGGTTCTCGGGAGTGGTCATGACGGCGACTCCTCGGAGCTCTCGAGCTTGCCGCGGATGCGGCCCAGGGAGCGACGGATGTAGGTCTTCACCGTGCCGAGGGGCATGTCGCAGTAGCTGGCGATCTCCGAGTGCGACATGCCCTGCTCGATCGAAAGGCGCAGGATCTCACGCTCTTTCGCGTTGAGCTCGGAGTTCATGGCGTCCCACGCGATGGAGGCTTCGGCGTTGGCCTCGATCGCCTCGGCGCGCTGGCCGACGAGCCCCTGGTGGTCGTCGAGCGCGTCCGACTTCGGGCGCCGACCTTTGCTGCGATACATGTCGATGAGGCGTCTGCGCGCGATCATGGCGACGAACGTCTGCTCGGACGCCTTGGAGGCGTCGAAGCGCCCGGCGTTCTTCCAGATGTGGACGAACACCTCCTGCACGGCGTCCTCGGCGTCGGCGGACACCCACTTGCGAGCGAGCCACCACAGCAGGGACTTGTAGCGGTCGATGCACTCCTGGAACGCGGCCGGGTCGCCGGCGGCGACGCGAGGCAGGATCGGTTCCGGGGCCTTTTTCTTCGCGGGGCTCATGCGCTCGGGCGCGATCCTATACGCAGGACCGGCGGACGGAGTGGACTTCGAAGGCGCCGACTCGGACGCTTTGGTGCGGGGGCGCTGGAGCACTTGGCCGGTCATGGTCGGGACTTCGAGCGAGAGTGCGAATTCGGATGTGAGAGGGTGACGTGCGGCGGAGTCCGCTCCCAGGGGGAAGAGGAGCGAGCTCCGCCGACGTCGCCGGCGGAGCCGGGGCCCCGCCAGGTGTCAGGGAATCAGGACGGTGTCGATGACGTGGATCACGCCGTTCGTGGTGCCGATGTCGGTCTGGACCACGCTGGCGCCGTTGATCTTCACGCCGTCTTTCGCGTCGATGGCGACGGTGCCACCCTGGACGGTGGTGGCCTCGTCGAGGTTGACGACGTCAGAGGCCATGACCTTGCCGGCCACGACGTGGTAGGTGAGAACAGCCGTCAGCTTGTCCTTGTCGGCGAGGAGTGCCTCGAGGGTGCCTTCCGGGAGGGCCGCAAAGGCCTCATCGGTGGGAGCGAAGACGGTGAAAGGACCTTCACCCTTGAGCGTGTCGACCAGACCGGCGGCCTGCACGGCCTTGACGAGGGTGTTGAAGGAGCCCGCGGCGACGGCGGTGTCGACGATGTCCGCCGACGGAGTGTCGGCGCTGCTGGCGAACGAGGCGCCCGTGAGGACGAGAGCGGCGACGGTCAGGGTGGCGAGAATGCGGTGGGTGAACTTCATGTTGGTTTTCCTTGGGGTTGGAATTCTGGAAAGAGGCTCAGCAGGTTCGCGGGCCTCGGAGGGAGTGAACGCCAAGCCGCGGTTCTCGGGTTCGCCTCCTTGCTTCGGCATCGCCCTGCGAACGGATGTCTCCCTCGTGCTCTTTCGCGTGGACGCCGGCACCCCGCGCGCGTCGCCGCCCTGCGCTGGCGCTACCATGCCTGGGCCATGAAGGAGGGACATCGTCGCGCGTTGCGCTGCGCTCGACGGCGGATGCAGGGCAAGCTCGTGCCGCTGACTTGTGTCGCCGCTGTCCTGGCGTGTTCTGCGCCCGCACCGGAGGCGGCTCCCGCGCCCGCTTCGGTGCAGACACTTGGCGCCCCGGATCCGTCTGCCCTCGAACGCTGGGGGGTGGCCCTCGCGGAGCGCAATCGACGTCACGAGCTGCTGGAGCTCCCGGCCGGTGCGCTCGATTTGCCGGAAGCGGCGCGCCCGCAGTGGATCGGCCTGTCGCGAGGATCGCAGAGGTGCCTCTGGGACCTCGAGGCTCTGCGCTCGATCCCGCGGGCGCCGCAGGGCCCGCTGCCATGGGCCGAGCTGGCGAGCGAACAGGTGGTCGGCCCCCTGCAGACGTTGGTCCACACGGCCCGGCAGCTGGAGCGCCTCGGCGTCGACTTCCTCGTGGTGCCAGTGCCTCCCAGGGCGGCGATCTTCCCAGAGCTCGTGGACGGCGGCTCGCCGCGGCTTCGATACGACGTCGGGCTGCGGGAGCTCTACCGGCACCTGGAGGAGCGCGGTGTGGAGGTGCTCGACCTGCTCCCCGCCTTCCTGGCCGAGCGCGCGCGCGTCCGACGTGGCCGGGCTCCCGCGGACGCGCCGACGACCGAGCTCGTCGTTCTGCGGCAGGACATCCACTGGTCGAGCTTCGGCTCGGAGCTGGCGGCGCGCGAGATTGCGCGGCGGATCCGGCGGTACGAGTGGGCAGAGGAGCTGTTCCAGAGCCTCGGTCGCGCCGAGCTCGTGGAAGACGTGCGCTGGCATCGGAACGTCGGGTCGATCTTCGCGGGTCTGCGCCGCCAGGAGCGGGTGCCGGAGGGGGTTCAACCTCTGCCGTGGTCGCGCCGCGTCTCGCACATCGTCGGGGAGCGCTGGAGCCGGCGGGACCCGGAGTCGCCCATCGTTCTGCTCGGCGACAGCTTCTCGCGTCCGGAGTACTCGCTGCCGCAGCACCTGCTGCGAGAGCTCGGCTTCCGTGTCGACCGTTTCAGCGTGCCGTCTGGCAACCAGAGCGGTCAGCTCGCGCGGCTCGCGCAGCGGCGCGACGTGCGCTCGAAGCGGTTGGTGATCTGGCAGATCGCCGCCCCGGCTTGGGTGGGGATCCAGAAGTGGCGCGCGACGGATCTCGTGCGCGGCGACCACAGCCAGGCCCACGAGACTTCTTCATCGAGCCCCTAGCAGCGGCTGTCCGTCGAGCCGCGCCAGCCACCACGGCTCGCCGTCGAGGGCGCCCATCCAACAGGTCGACTCCAGATCGACGACGGGCTCGAGAGGTGTGAGAGTGAGGATTCGGCTCGCGGCGGCCGGCTCGCGGAATGCCTCGAGCATCGGCTCGGCCAGGTGGTCGCGCCAGCCCCACAGGGCCACCGTGATCGTGTCGCCAGCAGTGTTCGGCGGGACGTCCTCGTCGAGCCGGAACGGCAGGAGGGCCAGACAATCGGCGTAGTCGAGATCGGCCGGTAGTGCGTGGCCGACCGACGTCGCGCGAACGTCGATGGGGCCCGCGCCGTCCGTGCGCGTCGGCTGTCTGTCGGAGCGTCCGGGCGCGGGGAGCGCGACTTCGTGCCAGCCGTCGCGGGCTCTCAGCACGTCGCGCTGCGCGATCTGCCAGATCACGAGGCGCTTGCCCGTGACACCTCCTTCGCGGGCGGCGAGAGTGCGCCGCACCTGTGTCGAGGAGCCGCCCGGAATGGCGATCACGTCCACCGGCGCACCCAGTGCGTCGGCCAGCTGCTCGGCGAGCCCGGCCCTCTGCCCGAGCCCCAGACGAGGGTCGCTGTAGGCCAGGGTGAAGCTGTCTCCGAGGAGCAGGAGGGGCGAGCTGCGGTCGATCGGGACGCTGCCGTCTTCGGTGGAGATCACCTGGCGGACGTGGACCGTCTGCGGCGGTCGTGGCGTCTCTCCCGGAAGAAGGGTGGCCAGGTCTCCGCGGACGTCCACCTCGACCGCGCGGTGGTCGAAGACGCGCGGCGTGGGGAGGAGGCTCGCGGTTGGACCCTGCCTGAGAGCTGCCGCCAGATGTATGGCGACCGCGGTGGCGCCTTCTGGGCTCCAATGGGTGTCGTGCGCGAGGTAGGCGGGGCGCTCTGCTGCCAGCGCGCGCAGCGGCGGCGCCGGATCGACGATGCGGACGCCGCGCTGCTCGAGCTCTGCGATGAACGATGCCCAGCCGGGCCAGTTCGAAGTCCGGTCGCTCGTCCCGCGGTGGAGCCTCTCGGGGTGTACCGTGACCTTGGCTGGCACAGGAAGCAGCACGAGCTCCACTCCGCGCTCGGTGAGCTGCCGGTGGAAGTCCAGCATCGCCGCCACGGCGCGGTCGGGATCTTCGCGGTGGTCGCCGCGCAGATACCGCAGCGCGTCGCGGTGAAAGAGCCAGCCGCCCCGTCCTTCGCGCACCTCCAGGGTGCCGCGGCGCAGCAGCCGTTCGGTGAGCGGGGCGTACGTCGCGAGAGCCAGCCGCCGTGTCCAGTGCTCGGAGGGTGCGTCAGCTCCGCCCGACGCGCGAAGGGTCAGCTCGATGGCTCCCGGGACCAGGAGGGCGGCCAGGAGAACGAGTGCGCCGAGGCTTCGGGGCGCCTCGGTCGTGGATGTCGTGGTGTCGGTGCTCACGGTTTCAGAGTCAGAACTGGAAGTAGAGGAAGGGGTTGTAGCTCTGCACCGAGACCTCGGCCACGCTCCAGACGAAAAGGGCGAGCGCCAGCGTCATCTTCCCGACCGTCGCGCCGCGGAGGGTCGGCGACAGCCAGTCTTCGGTGCGCCAGGGCGTGAGCGAAAGAGCGAGCGAGACCACCAGCACAGCGATCGTGAACGGTTCGACGAGGGTTGCTCCCCCCAGCGCACTCGCCGGGGCGCCGAGGCCGACCATCTGGGCGAGGTAACGGAGAGCGTCGCCCAGAGTCTCCGCTCGGAAGAAGACCCAGGTGACCAGGATGAGGCCAAAGGTGCTGGCGACGCGCAGCGCCTTCGGCAGGCCCGCGTAGACCGGGCGGCGACCGAGCGCCCTCTCGCCACACAGCAGGAGGCCGTGGAGCCCTCCCCACGCGACGAAGGTCCAGTTGGCGCCGTGCCAGAGGCCCCCCAGCAACATGGTCAGAGCGAGGTTGCGGTAGGTCCTGGTCGTGCCGCCGCGGTTGCCGCCGAGAGGAATATAGAGGTAGTCGCGCAGCCAGGTGGAGAGGGAGATGTGCCAGCGGCGCCAGAAGTCGGTGATGGACTCCGCGCGATACGGGGCGTCGAAGTTCTGCGGGAACGTGAAGCCGAGGCACACCCCGAGCCCGATCGCCATGTCGGAGTAGCCGGAGAAGTCGAAGTAGATCTGCAGCGCGTAGGCGGTGACGCCCAGCCAGGCCCAGACCGGCGGAAGGGCCTCCGCGGCAAACGCGGCATCGGCGACCGGCGCCAGGTTGTTCGCGAGAAGCACCTTCTTCGCCAGCCCGACGGAGAAGATGGAAAGGCCGCGCATGAGGTGCTCCGCATCCATGTGGCGCGAGCGCAGCTCCGCCTCGAGATCGCGGTAGCGCACGATCGGGCCCGCGACCAGCTGAGGGAACAGCGCGACGTAGGTGACGAAGTCGAGCAACGATCGGGCAGGGCGCGTGCGGCGACGGAAGAGGTCGATCGTGTACGACATCGACTGGAACGTGAAGAACGAGATGCCGACCGGCAGCACGATCTGCGGCACGCCGAGCTCGCTCCGCCCGAGTGCGCGCAGCACGTCGTTGACCGTCGCCGTACCGAACATCGCGTACTTGAAGAACGCGAGGAGTCCGAGGTTGCCCGAGAGCGAGACGAGCAGTGCCGCCCGCCGCAGCTCGTTGCGCGTTGCGCGGTGTAGCACCCGTCCGCACTGATAGTCGAGTGTGGTGGAGAAGAGGATCAGCAGGAGGAACCACGGTTTCCACCAGCCGTAGAAGACGTAGCTCGACGCCGCCAGCAGTGCGTTGCGCCTCGGCTTCGGCGCGAGATACACGCCCGCAAGCACGAGCGGCAGGAAGCCGAAGAGGAACGCCGAAGAGGTGAAGAGCATGGATCGGGCCCGGGAGCTGGCCGGACGTCGGGAGTCGAGCCGTGCGTTCGGTCGGTCTCGGTGGGGTTGTCGTCAGCCCTTGCGGAGTGGATCGCCGCCCCAGCGATCCGTCATGGTGAACTCCTCGACGGCCTTGCGACGCAGCTTCGTGAGCTGCTTCGCGGGTCGGCCGAGCGGCAGCATGGCGGCGATCGCGAAGTGCTCCGGCAGGCCCAGGGCCTGCTGCGCGCGCGGCTCCTGTCCGGTCAGGAACGTCGTGATCGTGCCGCCGTAGCCGCGGTCCCGCGCAGCGAGGAGGATGTTCCAGACGAACGGGTAGATCGATGCTCCAGAGATGACCCCGACCCGGTCGAGCTCCCGGTCGAAGGAGGCCACCACCGACAGGTCGACTGCCACGACGAGGAGCACGGGGAGGTTCTCGATCGCGTCCAGCATGGGCCACACGACCTCTGTCTGCGCGACCTCCTCGTCGGAGAAGGGCGACGGTTCGATGGTGTTCCACGGGTTGTGTCCCGCTTTCACCTCGGCCACGTAGCGCTGGACGGTTGGCAGGCAGAGATCCGCGAGTCGGCGCCGGAGGGCCGGGTCGCGGATGACGAGCACCTTCCAGCCCTGCCGGTTGCCGCCGCTCGGCGCGAAGCGGGCCACGTCGAGGATGTCGTAGAGAGTTTCGTCGGAGATCTCTTCGTCGGTGAAGTCGCGGGCGGCGAACGTGGTGCGCATGACGTCTCGGAGTTCCATGCGCGGCAGCCTACATGGCGCGCCAGGTCCTCAGGGCTGGATCAGCTTGTCCTCGAAGAAGGCCTGGAGCCCCGCCTTCAGGGCGTCGTACACGGTGCGGATCCGCGGGCTGCGGTGAAGGTCGTCGTGGGCCGCGATCCAGATCTCGAGCACGCCCAGGGTCACGTCCGGGAGCACGCGCACCAGGTGGGGGTCGCGCTCGGCGAGCCAGACCTGCGCGCTGCCGATGCCGAGGCCGGCGTGGAGGGCGGCGTTCTGTGTGGGGATGGAGTCGGTGCGCAGGCGGAAATCGTGCCGCGTGGCTTCGAGCCCCAGTCGGCGGGCTCCGTCGAGGCCGGCAGACGATCGATCGAAGCCGATGATGCGATGGTCGCGCAGCTCTTCGAGCGTCGCCGGCGATCCGTACCTCTCCACGTAGGTGTCGCGGGCGAAGAAGCCGAGGTCGACCTCGCCGATCTTCGAGGTGACGAGGTCCTGTTGGGTGGAGCGGAAGTGTCGAATGGCGACGTCCGCCTCGCGCCGCAGGAGGTTCTGCACGGCGTCTGTCACGGCGATCTCGATCTCTAGCCCGGGGTGCTCGTCCAAGGCGTCTTGGAGGAGGTGGGGGAGCACCTGGAGGGCGAAGACGTTGGCGCACGCGATGCGGACCGTCCCTTCGACCTCCTCCTCGAAGCCGCGCACCAGGCTGTCGATGGCGCGCGCGCCCCGCGCCATGCTCTCGACGTGCTCGAACAGAAGCGTTCCGCGCGGGGTCAGCTCGAAGCCCGAGGACGTGCGGCGAAACAGCACGTCGCCGATCTGCTCCTCGAGCTGCCGCACGTGCCGGCCGAGGGTGGGCTGGCTGAGACCGAGGGCCCGCGCGGCGGCCGTGAGGGTGCCGTGCTCGGCGACGGATCGAAACGACTGCAGGAGAGCCCAGTCGGTCGAGGGGCGCTCTGCGATGGACAAGTCATTCATTGTTGCATGGGTGGGGTTCGTTCGTGGTTGAGAATTATGCCCTGTTGAATGCGTATTTCAGCCAAGAACCGAACGTTGCGGGTGCCCTCGGACCCGCCGACCTGGAGGCAACGCCATGCATTCGACCCGATCCTCGTTTCAGCCCCGTTCCGTCCTCGTGCTCCTCGCGCTGAGTCTTCCGGTCCTCGCGTCCGGCGCGCTCGCCGCAGAGCCGCCCGCCGCCGGCGCGACCGGGGACGAGGCTGGTGTCTGGTCGGGGTGGCGTGGCCCCTCCCGCGACGGGCGCGCGACCGCGGCACCACGACTGGCGGGCACGGCCCGACAGGTGTGGCAGGCCACGGTGGGGATCGGGCACGCGTCTCCGATCAGCGACGGACCGCGCGTCTTCGTGCACGGGCGCCGCGGCGACGACGAGGTGGTCGCGGCGTACGACCTCGTCTCGGGAGAGAGCCTCTGGGAAAAGTCGCTGGCGGCCCCCGAAGTGAAGGTGTCGTTCGCCGCGCGCAAGCACGGCAAGGGACCCAAGGCGACGCCGCTGCTTCACGGCGGTCGACTGGTGACGTTCGGCATGACCGGGGTGTTGTCCTCGTTCGAGGCGGAGACCGGCAAACTGCTCTACCGGGTCGACCTGGCCGACTTCGAGCAGCCGACCCCCACCTACGGGGTGGCCAGCTCGCCGGTTGCGGCCAGCTGCGGGATCGTGGTCGTCGCGGGGGGTGAGACGCACGGTGCCGTGGTCTGTGTGCACGCCGACACGGGAACCGAGGTGTGGCGCCACGACACCGGCGCGAGCTACGCGTCGCCCGTGGTGGCGGTCTTCGGTGGCGTCGAGCAGATCGTGCACCTCGCCGACCGCGAGCTCCTCGGCCTCGAGGCAGGCACGGGTGAGCTGCTGTGGAGCTACCCGTTCGAAGGCAAGGGGTTTGCCCAGAACGAGGCGACTCCACTGGTTCTGGGGAGCGATGTTCTCGTCGCCGGCCAGAAGCGTCCGGCGACGCGGCTGCGGATCGTGCGCAGCGGTGACGTCTGGTCGGCCGAGGTGGTGTGGGCCGCCGACGAGGGCTCCGTCGAGATGAGCACGCCGGTGCTCACGGGCGATCTCCTCCTGCTGCACTCGGACCGCGGCAAGGGAACGCTCGTCGCGCTCGATGCGGAGTCCGGTGCCGTGGTTTGGAAGGGCACGCCACGCTACGGCGAGCACTCGGCGCTGGTCGCCCTCGGCGACGAGCGCGTGCTTTCCCTGCGCAGCGACGGCGAGGTGGCGGTCTTCGAGCGCCGGGGAGACGCCTTCGAACAGGTACTCCGCACCGAGGTTGCCTCCAGCGAGACCTGGGCACACCCTCTGGTCGTGGCGGACGGCATCCTCGTCAAGGATCTCGATCAGCTACGGCTGTTGCGCTTCGAGTAGGAGGCCTCAGAAGGCCCAGCGCAGCGCCGCCCACACCGTGACGGCGACCGCGCCGTACTCGCTCGCGAGGATTCCGCGGTCGGACTCGTCGTCGCCGATGCCGGAGATCACGCCGAAGAGGAGATCTCCGTTGTCGGCCAGCGACCAGCTGCCACCCGGCTGCAGGAGCAGCGAGTGGTCGGACCAGTTGTAGATGGCCGCCGCGGACAGGCTCACCAGGGGATGCACCTGGAAGCCGAGGGTGGCGCCCGACGAGAGCTCGCCGAACGACGTGATCTCTCCGCGCTGGACGCGCTCGCGGATCGCGAGCGCGAGGTAGTCGGCGGGGTCGTCCGCGCCGTAGCCGTTCCACGTGGTCTCGAAGATGAAGGTGGTGTTCGGGCTGAGCAGCCTGTCGAGACCGGCGGTTGCGCGCACGAAGTCGTCGGGGTCGCCGCCGGCGCGTGCGCGGTCGCTCGTCTCGGTGTACGCGACCTCGGCGCGCAGCAGCGACCCGGCGACGTCGCCCGTCAGGAACGCGCCGATCACGGTGTCGCGGTGGAAGTCACCGATCATCAGACCGAGGTCGGCGCGCCCGAGGTGGAAGCGGCCGAGAACGCCGAAGCTCCGATCCTCCTCGAACTCCTCGCCCTGCACGGCGCCGAGCAGCTCGAGCTCGGAGAAGCGACCGAGGGGGATGGTGACGCGCGCCGCGTCGACCCCGGGTTTGTAGTCGCGGTCGATGCGCTCCGGCGAGAACGGCGCGAAGAGGTCGAGCACCGGCCAGAAGTAGTTCACGCCCCAGGTGACCGCCTGCCGCCCCAGGACCACGCGGAAGTGATCACCGTCGTAGCGCAGCTGCAGGCGATCGAGGTCGCTCTGGATGAGCCGGTCTTCACTGGAGCTGATGTCATGCGCGAGGTCGAAGGCGCGGGTGGGGCGCCCGGCTGCGAGGCTGAAGCCGCCGCCCAGCGCGGGAGGTGAGGCACCCTGCAGCAACCCGTGGGTCTCGAAGCTCCAGCGCCCGCCCAGGTCCGCCTCGAGCTTCAGGCGAAAGGCGCCGCGCTCGGCGCTGTCATTGGCGCTGCTCTCCGGGGAAAAGAACTGGAAGTAGCGCACGTCGCCGCCGAGCGCGACCTTGCGCTCGCGGGAGCCGCTGTCACTGCGCTGCGTGGAGGGCTGTGCGGCTGGGCGAGGGATCGCGGCCGGCGCCGCGGCCCCGCGACGCGTGCTGCTGCGCCCGAGCAGGACGTAGTCTTCGATCTGCTCGAACAGAGCCGCGGCCGACAGCCGCTCGGCCGGTGCTCGTACGCTGCCGCCGCCCGTGGCGGCAGCCGGGGCGACGAGCACCCACAGCCCGCACGCGGCGGCGCTCAGAAGCCCCGCTCGTCGGGAGCCGCGCGCGAAGCAGCTCAAGGTGCGTCAGACCTCGGCGGGCTGTGCAGCTTCGGCCGCCACGTGGGTCTTGACGATGTCCTCCGCGATCCGACCGTCGACGAGGCGAACCACGCGCTCGGCACGCTCCATGACCATCGGGTCGTGCGTGGAGAAGATGAAGGTCACGCTGCGCTCGCGGTTGAGCTTCTGCATCAGGTCGAGGAGCATCTCCCCCGTCTCGGAGTCGACGTTGGCCGTGGGCTCGTCGGCGAGGACCACCGCTGGGTTGGACGCGATCGCGCGCGCGATGGCCACCCGCTGCTGCTGGCCACCGGAGAGCTCGTTGGGCCGGCGGTGCTCCAAGCCCTCGAGACCGACGTCGGCCAGGAGAGACATGACGCGCTGGTGGCGCTCCTCTTCGCTGACGCCCTGCACCCAGAGCACCATCTCCGCGTTTTCATAGGCGGAGAGGACGGGCATCAGGTTGTAGGCCTGGAAGACGAAGCCGATGCGGTCGCGACGCAGGTCGCTCAGGCCCTTGCGATCGAGATCGGAGAGATCCTGGCCTTCGAGCCGGATCGTGCCAGCCGTCGGCTGGTCGAGAGCGCCGATGAGGTTGAGAAGTGTGGTCTTGCCGGAGCCCGAAGGGCCGCACAGCGTCATGAACTCTCCGGCGGAGACTTCGAGGTCGACGCCGCGCAGCGCCTCGACGTCGAGCTTGCCTTGACGGTAGACCTTGCGGACTCCTTCGACCTGGATGACGGGCTGGCCGTGACTGTGACTCATGAAGGCTCCCTCAGACGAGACGGATGGTGTCGATGGGCTCGGCCCGACCCGCGCGCCACGCTGGGTAGACCCCGGCGAGCAGGACGGCGGCCATGGCGGCGACGAGGATGAGGGCGAGGCTCTCCGGGAAGATGCCCACGCGCAGCTGCGTGTTCATCGCCACCCCAGCGATCTCGGTCTGGTCGGCCGGAATCACCTGGGAGACGTCGATCCCTTTGCGGGCGAGGTAGGCATACGGCCCGGCGCTGACGACGAGGGAGAGGACGAGCCCGATCACGCCCAGGAAGAGGCTCTCGAGCATGACCATGGAGAAGAGGCGCCGCGAGGTCCAGCCGATCGCGATCATGATGCCGAACTCGCGCATGCGCTCCATGACGCTGACGAAGAGCGTGTTGAAGATGCCGGCCGCGACCAGGATCGCAATCAGCAGCTCCATCACGCGCGCTCCGCCGACCTTCATCGCGATGAACGTGGCGAGCTCGCGCCGCGCCTCGTCCCAGCCGAGCACGGCGGCCTGTGCGCCGATCGCGGGCCGGAGCGCCGCGACGGCCGCGTCGGTGGAGCGCTGGTCCTCGAGGAAGACTGCAAGCTGGGTGACCTCGTCGTCGGCGTACCCGAGCGTGGCGCGCACGGGGGCGATCGGCAGCAGGGCGAGGCTGGCGTCGGCGCTCGGCGCGCCCGTGCGGACGAGGCCGCGTACCCGGCACAGGGCGCTCGTGATCTCGCCGGTCTTGTCGGTCGCGGTGTACACGACCTTGTCGCCGATCTCGGCGCCCAGATTCTGCGCGAGCACCTCACCCAGGAGGATGCCGCGCTTGTCGTCGGCCGAGAGGTGCTCCCCCACGGCGACGTCGTCGAGAAGGGCCAGCGTCTCCGCGCTCTCGGTGTCGGGATCGAAGGCGATGAAGCCGGCCCCGAAGCTCTCGCCGGCGGTGCTCAGCATCAGATTGCCCGTGATGCGCTCCCGTACGGCGGTCACGTCCCAGGCCGTGCGGATGGTGTCGGTGAGCGCGGCCGTGCCGGTCACGGTGCGATTGAGGCTCGGCGTGTCGCGGAACTCCTCGTGCTGCAGCTGTACATGGCCGCCGCCCATGCGTGCGGCGTCGTCGATCATGTCGGCCCATTGCTGGTCCTGCATCGCGGTGATCAGGATGGCCAGGAACACTCCGAACACGATGGACGCCAGGGTGATCAACGTGCGGCGGCGGTTCCGCCAGAGGTTGCGCCAGGCCATGGACGCGAGCGAGTTCTTGGAGCGGCTCATGATTTGCTCTCGGGTCGGGGTTCGGAGGCGTGCATGACGGTGGGTCGCCTCAGTTGTGTCGCATCGCCTCGACGGGCGAGATGCGCGAGGCCTTGAGGCCGGGGTAGAGGACGCCGAGCATGACGAGGACGAAGAACACTCCCGTGGGCCCGGCAATGGTGCTGGGGTAGAGCGCGCCGCGCCACACCGCGGGCATGTTGGCTCCGGCGAGGGTCACGTTGCCGAGCACGCCGACGTCGAAGCCGCGGCCCACCAGCCGCCAGAGGAGGGGGGTGGCGAACAGGAGCGCGACGACGACCGCGGTCACCGCCTGCAGGAGGGCCTCGATGACGATGAGCGTCATCACGCGACCCGGCGAAAGTCCGATCGCCTTGAGAACGCCGAGCTCCCGGACCCGCTCGAAGACCGACATGAGCATGGCGTTCAGGATGAGAATCGCAATCGCGATGTAGATGACGGCCGACACCATGAAGATGGCACCGCGCGCAGTGTCAATCATCGTCGACATGAACGGCATGAGCTGCCGCCAGGTGCGCGGATCGTGACTCCCGGCAGCCTCGGTCGCGTCAGCTGCCGCCGCGGAGAGCGGAGCGTCGGAGCTCCGCTTCACCAGGATCTGGTGCGCGCCTTCCGGAATGCCGAACAGATCACGGAACGTGGCCTCGGGCACGAAGACGGTCGAGCGGTCGGTCGCCTCGCTCACGCCGCGGAGGACGCCGCGGACCCGCAGCAGCTCGTTCGCCGTGCTGCCGTCCGCCGCCTGGCCGAGCACGATGAGCTCGTCGCCCACCTCGACTCCGAGGGTGCGCGCGAGCATGCGGCCGAGCACCGCGCCCAAGGGGGCGTCGGCGCTCAGCCACTCTCCCCGGTCGACCCGCTCGGCGACGTCGCTCACCGAGGCGTTCCGGGCGAGGTCGACACCCTTGAGGAGTGCGCCCGCCGAGTTCTCCTCGGCTGCGACGAGTCCGCCCGACAGGAGTCGCGTGGCGGCGGCGTGACCCGACTCCTCCAGCGAGGCGATGACCGTCTCCGGGTCGTCGATGCGGGTGTAGAGCGACGGGCGCTCGAGATAGCCGTCGGCGTGGATCTGGATGTCGCCCAGCTCCACGTCCACCAGATCCCGCTCGAGGTCGCGCAGGTAACCCTGCATGAGTGACGTGTAGAGGATCATCGCGAGCACGGCGAGCGCCATTGCTGCGACGGTCACTCCAGAGCGACGCGGCGTCCGCCAGAGGTTGCGCCAGGCGAGGCTGAAGAGGCGTTTCACCCTCTACTCCTTGAGCGACTGGAGGGAGAAGAGCCGATCGTCCAGCTCGACGTCGAAGCGGAGGTCGCCGTAGATCACCTCGGTGAACTCGCCGGGCTCGTCGGCGGGAATCGCGCGCATCGTGGTGGGGATCATGCGCCCCCCGACGCTCCGGATGCCCTCGAAGGTCATGGTGCGGACGAGCTCGCCGTCTTCGTCGAAGTAGCGCGTCGAGCGCGGCAGGAGATCCTGCGCGTGGACCGCAACCGTCACCTTGCCCCAGACCACCGGCGCGTCCTCGTGCGGGATGCACTCCACCAGCCAGCCGGCGTCGCCACCCTCCAGCGTGTGCTCCCCGAGCGTGCAGTCGAAGTCTTCCGAGTAGCGGGTTTCCGCGACGAGGTCGTCGTTGGTGAAGTGACTGCCCATCCAGCTGCCCGACATCATCGAGCCGGGCACCTTGATCGTGCGGTCGATCTTGGGCAGGTAGTTCCAGATCTTGTCGCCCACCTTGAGGGTCGCCGTGCCGCGCTCCTTGGCCGGCTCGAGGATGCGGATCAGGCTCTGTTCGGTGCCCTTCGACCACGTCGCGAGCGACATCTGCCGCTCGAAGCGTTTCGTCTTGACCCGCATCGTCATGGTCCCCTGGCTCGAGTCTCCGCGCATGAGGTCGTCGACGGACCGGAGCAGCTCCAGGACGTCGGGTGGGGACTGGGCCGAAGCGGCGCTCGTCTGTGGTGGGCCGAGCAGGGCCAGGCAGGCGGCGACGGCCAGGGCTGTGCGCACGTGGGGGAGGTTCTGGGTCATCCGGCAGTCTCCGAGGCAGGGACGGCGGCAGGAGCGACCACTCCGGCCAGGAGCAGGTCGACGAGGTGATCCTGGAACGACCGGAGATCCATGCCCAGACGCAGCCGGTCGTCGTGAAAGAAGCCACCGCTCTGAAACGTGGCGATGAGGACCCGGGCGGTCGTGCGGTCCCCCTCTTCGGGCTCGGTGCGCCCCCGCGCCTCGGCGACCAGCGGGGCCAGGAACGACACCTTGAGATCGAGCGTCTGCTGCACGAGGTCCGGGTCCATGTCGTCGAGGACCGCCGAGAACTCCCGGTCCCCCTCGAGCAGGCGGAGGCTCAGCGGCATCTCGCTGAGGCCCTCCAGGACACCTCGCAGCCAGAGCCGGAGGCGCTCCGGCCCCGAGACGTCGGCGTCGAGGACGCTTCGAAATCGCTCGAGGATCTCCTTCTTCTCCTCGGTGATCGCGGCAATCAGCAGATCGGCCTTACTCGCGAAGTAGAGGTAGAGCGTCCCCTTGGCGACCCCAGCCTCACGGGCCACCTCGTCGAGGCTGGCGCGCCGGTAGCCGTGGCGGATGAAGAGAGCGGTCGCGGCGCTGAGAATGCGGGCCCGCTTGCGTGCGCGCTTGGGATCGGAAGGCTCCACGGCCTGCACCGCCTCGAAGACGCGCTCGAGATCCTGATACGTCCATCGCATGAACTGACCGTATCAGTAAAACGGGTCATTTGGTGCAAGTGGGCCCGCCGTGGCGATGGCGCAACCTCTTCCGAGAGTCGGCGTATACTGTTTGGGTCGGGCCAAACAGTGCCCGTCCGCCCGCTCTGCCCTGGGCCGGGCGCGCCATCCCGTTCGATGCTGCACGATGAGCTCCCCGCACCTCCCCTTGGTCCTCCGCCTCGAGCGCGGCACGGGCAAGGCCGTGCCGGAGCAGGTTGCCGACCAGGTGCGAGGCTGGATCCGAGGTGCCAAGCTCGGCCCGGAGGAGTTGTTGCCGGCCCTGCGCT
Organism: Candidatus Multivoraceae bacterium; assembly: GCA_965223385.1. Lineage (GTDB taxonomy): Bacteria > Acidobacteriota > Thermoanaerobaculia > Multivoradales > Multivoraceae > JBCCLJ01. Next base: position 2,353,550 of record CBDCWR010000007.1, read on the forward strand.
CGCTCGCGCGCGGCGCGGGGGCGCATCCATCGCTGGTGGCGCGAGGGCTGGAACGGCTCGAGCGCGAAGGCTGGCTCGAGAAGGTGGACGCGGGCTACCGGGTGTCCGCCTCACAGCCGCTGGTCGGTCAGCGCGAGTCACTCGATGCCCAGCTCGAGGGAGCGCGGGAGGTGCAGATGCGGCTCCTGCCGGACGATCTGCAGAGCCCCGAGCTGTCGATCGTCAGCTACGCCGATTCGCTGCACGAGGTGTCGGGAGACTTCTACGACTGGTTCACGGGCGACACGGGGCGGCGGTGGAGCCTCGCCGTCGGCGACGTCGCCGGCAAGGGGCTCGCGGCGGGCCTGGTGATGGCGTCGGTGCAGACCGCGCTGCGCATGAGTGCCGCGCACCGCGACCCCGGGCAGGTGATGACGGATCTCAACGTCGAGGTTGGCGAGCGCACTCGTGATCGCGACTTCGTCGCCCTGACCCTGCTCGAGATCGACCTCGATCGCAAGACCCTGCAGGCCTGCTCCGCAGGCGCACCCGACGTTCTCCTGTTTCGAGAGGGTGCTCTGCAGTCGCTCCAGGTCGCTGGGCCGCGGCTACCCCTCGGCCTCCGCCCCTCCGTCAGCTACGAGGCGCGTCAGGTCGACCTGCGCCCCGGCGACCAGCTGCTGATCGTCTCCGACGGCCTTCCGGAGACGCCCACGGGAGACGGCGACCTGCTCGGCTATGCGCGCTTCGAGGAGCGCGCTGCGGATCTGTTGTGCGGCGAGTGCTCGGCGCTGCGGCTCGCCCGGTTCGTGCACGCTCTCGACGCCGACTTCGGTGGTCAACCGAGCGACGACCGCACGGCCGTGTGGGCGGCGGTCGGCGGAGCGTTCGGCCGTCAGGAGCCTGCGCTGTGACGGCGCTGCAGGTTCACCTGCAGCTCGACTCGAGCAGCGGCGTGCCGGCGTATCGGCAGCTCATGGATCAGATTCGGTACTACATCACCTCCGGAGCGATGACGACGGGCGACAAGCTGCCGTCGATCCGGGATCTCGCGAAAGGACTCGGCGTGAACCCGACCACCGTCATCAAGGCCTACACCGAGCTCGAGAGCGCCGGGGTTCTCGATCGTCAGCAGGGGCGCGGTGTCTTCGTGGCGGAGCAGCCGGGGGCGCTGTCCCCCGACGAGGTGGAGCAGACGCTCCGTGCCGGAGCGCGCCAGCTCGTGGTGGAGGCCATCCAGCTGGGCGTCGATCTCGAGCGTGTGGTGCGCCTGGTGCGGGAAGAGTACGAGAGCCTCCAGGAGCGGGGCGAGGAGACGACGTCTTGAGTGAAGTGGTGATCGATGTCTCCCGGTTGAGCAAGAGCTACGGCGACGACCCGCCGGTTCTGGATGCGCTCGACCTCCAGATCGAGCAGGGCTCGTTCTACGGCCTGCTGGGCCGCAACGGCGCCGGCAAGACGACGCTGCTGCGCATCCTCATGGGTCTCCAGCGGCCGTCGAGCGGCAAGGCGCACATCCTGGGCGCGTCGATGGCCGACGCGAGCGAGGAGCATCGTGCACGGGTGGCGTACGTGTCGCAGAATTCCAAGCTCCACCCCCAGCTGAGCGCCGAGGAGCTCGCCGACTACGTCGCCGCCTTCTACCCGACATGGGACGGCGGCTACGCGCGGCGCATCGCCGAGCGCCTCGAGATTCCCTGGACCCAGCCCTGGGGAGAGCTCTCGGGTGGCGGGCAGCAGAAGGTAGGTCTGATGCTGGCGCTCGCCTGCAGGCCCGAAGTGCTGCTCCTCGACGAGCCCGCCGCGGCTCTCGACCCGGTGTCGAGGCGCGACCTGCTCGAAGAGCTCATCGATCTCCTCCTCGAGGGAGACGGCGCCACCGTGGTCTTCTCGACCCACATCCTGTCCGACATGGAGCGCCCCGCCGACACCATCGGCGTGCTGAGCGGCGGTCGGATGCTCCTGTCGCAGCCGATCGAGTCGGTGCAGAGCGAGGCGCGGCGGGTGCAGGCGGTCTTTCCGGGCGATGTGCCGAGTGGCCTCGAGATCGCCGGCGCGTGGCAGCAAAGCGCCGAGGGGCGCGTCCTGCAGGCGATCGTCGGTCTGAGCGACGAGGCGCAGCTGCAGCCGCTGCGGGAGGCCGGCGCCACGGTCGACGTCTTTCCGCTCGATCTCGAGGATCTCTTCGTGGAGCTCGTCGGGCGGCGGGAGCCGGGCCTTTGAGCACCGCCGCCTCGGGAGCGCTCCTGCCGCGGTGGATCCAGAGCCAGCTGCGGCTCGACCGCAAGATCCACGAGCTTGCGTGGGGGGCGCTGCTCGGGATCTGGGGGCTGGCGTTGATCATCGGGCTCCTGCTCGCGATCCCACGCGTCGCCCCGCCCGGTGCTCTCTTCTGGGTGATGCCCACGCTGTGCGGCGCTCTGTTCTACGGGTTCCGGTTTGCGAGCGTCGAGCACCGTCTTGGGGTAGAGGAGTTCACGCTGGCGTTGCCGGTCGGCCGCACGCAGCGCTACTGGCTGGGGGCGACCCAGGCTCTTCTGAGCACGGCACTGCTGAGCGCCGGCACCTGGCTCCTGCTCTACGCGCCGATCTGGGTGCGCGGCCTGCGCGACGACGGCGACCACCTGACCTTGAACGGCACGCAGGCTCTCTACGTCGTTTCGCTGGCGTTTGCCCTCGTGTGCGGGACCTTCGCCTTCTTCAGCGACTCCAACCGCCTGTCGCGCTACGACAACCTGGCGAAGCTGTGGCCGTGGCTTCTGGTCTTCTTCACCTTCGCCGGCACGGAGCGGGTGGAGCTGGGGCGGGACTGGCCCCTGCTCTGGGCGCTCCCCTTCTGGCTCGTGGGGCCTTTCGTGCTGCAGCGGGGTCTGGCGCGCTACCTGTCCAAGCCGGTACCGACGCCCGTGACACCCACACGGGGTCACTGGGCCTTCCGCGTGCTGGAGCCGCTGCTCGGACCTCCCGGCTTGCGACGCGGCGTGCGAGTGGGGGAGCTACGCACCCTCGACGGTTCGTGGTCGGTGCTGATCGTCTCGGCGATCCTGCCCACCGCCTTCCTGGCGGTCATGGGGGACGGAATCCCGAGGGCCTACCTGCCCTGGGTGATGTTGGGCGTGGTGGTCCTCTACTTCTCGGCCATGGCCAGCTGGGTGGCCGGCGCGCGGACCGACTTCTCCACGGACGAGTTCGTGGGCGCACTGCCACCCCTCAGACGACACCGCTTCCGCACGCGTTTCCTCCTCGGGCTGGGCCTCGCGACCGCCATGGTGGTTGTCACCATCGGCCTCCTCGCCAGTGGCGTCGTGGTGTGGCTGGTGTCCCTCCTCCCGGACGTGATCCGTCGCGGTGCGCTCGGCGCCGAGCCCCTGGCGCCGCTCTGGGGCACGGAGACCCTGATTCTCGTCCTGCCGGTCGCAGCGTTCTGCTACGCCGGGTCCTACTTCTACTCGTCGCGGCATCGCGAGATGGGCAAGGACGGGGCGGAGAACGCCGCCGGCTTCTTCTCGATCGCGCTGCCGGCCCTCGCCCTCATCGTGGTCCGATTCAGTGCGGCGGCGGCCGGGATCGTACTGCCCGGGCTCGTGCTCTTCGCCACCCTGCTCGTCGGTGCGGCATACCTCTTCGCGCGGGCGGCGGAGCGCCGGGCCCTGACCGTCGACGTGCCGGAGCCCCAGCGCGCCTGCTCGCCGCTCGGCTGGCAGTTCCTGGGCCTGTTCAGCGGTGTGGTGGGTGTCGCCCTGGGCTTTGGCCTGCTCCTGGGCGTGGGCGAGGCCGACCGCCTCGGCCGGTTTTATGCCGCCGGCACCCTCGAGGCCACGGAGTTCATGGAGCGGCTCGACCTCGGGCCGCGCCAGATGCGGATTCGCGTGTTCTCGGAGTCGCTTGGGACGCGCGGCGACTGCTACGCGCTGGCCCGGGATGCCGCGGAGTGCGAGACGCGCGCGTCGCGCCGCACCGTGCGGTACGGCGGCCTGGAGCGGGAGGCGTATCGGGAGCGGGAGCGCGCGTTCGAGCAGGCGGAGATGCGGCCCGAGCTCGTGCGTTACGGCGAAGAGTTTGCGGGCTCCGGCATGGAGATGGGGGAGTTCGTGGCGCGTCTCGAGGAGGCGTACAACGATCCCGACCTCGAGGTGGCGGACCGCGGATGGTACGCGCGCTCCGGGCGCAGCCTCGAGGAGTTCAAGCGCCGCCAGAACGAGATCCGCGACCTCCTGAGCCCGATCTGGGGCGGTCGCGCGCAGCCTTGAGCGAGCCAGCGCCCTCCGTCGCAGCGCCTCCTCAGGCTCGGAAGCGCTCGAGCAATCTGCGTGTCGCCTCGATCCCCTCCGGCTCGGGGAGCCGTGCGCCTTCGTACTCGATGCCCACGAAGCCGCCGTAGCCGGCGTCGAGGACGATCGCCATCATGCGGTCGTAGTCGATCGTCGTCTCGTTGCCGCTCTCGTCGAAGTCGTACGACTTGGCGCTCACGGCCCTGGCGAGCGGCATGAGCTGCTCGACTCCGAGATAGCGGTCGTAGGTCTCCTCTTCCGACACGGTGAAGTTGCCGAAGTCGGGGAGCGAGCCCATGCGCGGGTGGTCCACCTGGCGAAGCACCTCGGCCAGCCAGGCGCCGTTGGAGGAGAGACCGCCGTGGTTCTCGACCAGAACGTCGAGGCCCATGGGGTCGGCGATCTCGCAGACGCTCCGGAGCCCGTCCGCGGCCAGCTGCTGCTGCTCTTCGTAGGAGCCGCTGCTCGCCGCGTTCACGCGGATGGCTCGGCATCCGAGCTCTGCTGCACACTCCAGCCACTTGCGGTGGTTCTCGACCGCGGCAGCGCGCTGGGCGCCGTCCGGGTCTCCGAGCGAGCCTTCGGCGTCGCACATGATGAGCAGGCTCTCCACCCCTTCCGCGTCGGCGCGGGCCTTCAGCTCGGCGACGAACGTGGCGTCCTGCGCGCGGTCGAAGAAGAACGTGTTGACGTACTCGACCGCGGAGACTCCCAGCTCGCGCGCCATCGTCGCGAACTCCACCGGCTGCCGCTCGCCCTGGAGCACGCCGCGCGGATTGGCCAGCAGTGTCTGGAAGAGGGGGGTGTAGCCACCGTCGAGCGCCTTGCCGAAGTAGGTGCGATGCAGGGACCACTGCGCCAACGAGATTTGGAAGCGCGGGGCTGACGGGGCCGGCGAAGCCTCTTCCGGCCCGGTCGACGTGCCCGCCTCTTCCCCGGGGGCGCACCCCATGCTGGTGAGGCTCGCGCCGGTGGCGCCGAGGGCCGCTCCGCGAAGGAAGGTGCGTCGATCGAGGTTCATGGGGGGTCTCCCGTGGGTTGTGGTCGTCCTGCTGGCGCGCAGAAGTGCCGTCAGGCGACGTCGTCGTCGGGCGGGCTCACGACGTGGATCTCCTGCACCGCCAGGCGGAGCCCGCGTGCCCGGATCTCATGCAGGATGTTGGCCTGGAGGTTGTTCTTGACCGACAGGAAGTTCTCGCGGGCTGCCCAGACGAGCAGGTTGAGCTCGAGACCGTGCGCTCCGAAGCCCGAGTAGCTCACCACCGGAGCCGGGTTCTCCAGGAGGAGAGGGTCCTTGTCGGCTGCCGCGAACAGCGCCTCGGTCAGCTCTTCGACCGACTCGTCGAACGGCAGGGTGAGGCTGAGGGTGATGCGGCGGATCGGGTAGCGGGTGAGGGTCTCGACCTGCGTCTTGATGAGGGTCTCGTTCGGGATGCGCACCAGGACGTTGTCGAACTTGCGGAGCTTCACGGCCAGGAGGTCGATGGCGACGACCTCGCCCGTGACGCCGCCGACCGTGATCACATCGCCCACGGTGAACGTGTCGTCGCCGATCAGGAAGATCCCGGCGATCAGGTTCGAGGCCGAGGTCTGGGACGCGAAGCCGATGGCGAGGGTGATGATGCCCGCCGCGCCGAAGAGCATGGACAGCTCGAGTCCGAGCTGCTGCAGAACCATGCCCAGGGTGAGGGCCAGGAGGCCGACGGTGACGAAGCGGCGCAACAGCAGGCCGTGCGAGGTGGAGAGGCGCCCCTCCGTCGTGCGGGTGATCGCGGTGCGCGCGACCCGTGTGATCACGAGACCGAGAATGGCCACGATCAGCGCGCGGAAAGCCTGGTCCCAGGGCAGGAGGGTTCGCCAGTCGACGCTCTGGATCCGGTCCAACATCGGCGTCAGTCAAAGAGACTCGTGAGCGTCTGCGTCAACAGGTTCGACTCCCCGGGGTCGCGCGGCGCTCCGACGCGCTCCCAGTCGGCCAGCGGCGCCTCCCGGTCGATGCTCACCTCTGTCGGGCCCTCGGAGGGCTGCGTCATCGCCACCGGCTCGGTCACGTGGAGCCCGTTCCGGTCGCGGAACACGCTCAACGCCCGCACCGGCAGCTTGATCTGGTTGAAGCGGAGGGGCTCCGAGCTCTCGTTGCGGAGCTGGACCGTGGTCACGGCGTAGTCGGGCAGCTCGGGCAGGTTCTCGAAGTGCAGGCGGGCCGCTGTGGCCGTGCTGTAGCAGAGCTCTCCCTCGCTCACCTTCGGCCCGAACCAGGTCTGGGAGAGCTGCTCCGTGCAGAACTCGGCCATCAGTGCCGCCTGCGTCTCCTCGCGGAGCTGCACCCAGAGCGGCGTGCCGATGAAAACGCGCGTCGTGTTGCGCGCGGGCACCGTGATCTCGGCTCGCGGCCTCGCGATGACCGGGAGATCGGCGAGCGCCGGCCGCAGCTCCATGCCCCCGGTGGCCGTCTCGAAGAGGAACCGGCTCGGGTTCGGATCGCTCGCCGTGGTGTGCCGCTCGCTCCAGGAGATCTCGGTGATCCGTGTATCGGAGTAGCGGTGCTCCAGGTTCCACTCGTTCCCGTGCCGCAGCAGGGCGAGCACGAGATGCCCGATCCGGCCCTCGATCCAGGCGCCTTCGGGCGGGTTCTTCGTCTGCCACCAGGCGGTGGTGATGTCGAGCTCAGACACGCGGGGCCCTCTCCACGGAGCTACTCTCTCACGCCCGCAGCGAGCCGAGGACCTTCAGAGGAGCTCGCTCGCTGCGTTCGCCAGCTCGGAGCGCTCGCCCTTCTCGAGGTTCACGTGCGCGTACAGGGGGTGCCCCTTCATGCGATCGATCAGGTACGAAAGGCCGTTGCTGTGCGCGTCGAGGTAGGGCGTGTCGATCTGGAAGATGTCGCCCGTGAACACGACTTTGCTGCCTTCGCCAGCGCGCGTGATGATCGTCTTGATCTCGTGCGGCGTGAGGTTCTGCGCCTCGTCCACGATGAAGATCACCTTGCTCAGGCTGCGGCCGCGAATGTAGGCCAGCGGCACGATCTGGAGCTTGCCGCCCTCGAGCATGTGGTCGATCTTCCGGGTTTCGCCGTGGTCGCCCTCGAACTGGTTGCGGATCACGCTCAGGTTGTCCCACAGCGGCTGCATGTAGGGGCTCACCTTGGCGTCGATGTCGCCGGGCAGGTAGCCGAGATCCTTGTTCGAGAGGGGCACCACCGGGCGTGCGAGGTAGATCTGGCGGAAGTCGGAGCGACACTCCAGCGCGCCGGCGAGCGCAAGCAGCGTCTTGCCGGTGCCGGCCGATCCGCTGATGGAGACCAGAGGGATCTCGGGGTCGGTGACCGCGTGCAGGGCGAAGGTCTGCTCGGCGTTGCGGGGCGTGATGCCGTAGGCCGGCTTCTTGTGCACGAGCTGGACCTCGTCCTCGCAGCGCCGGACGCGCGCCAGTGCCGAGCCCGTGCCGTGCTTCACGATGACGTAGTGGTTCTCCGGCACGTCAGCCACGTCGAGCGCGTCGAGGGGCACTCGACCCTCGGCGAACAGCTCGTCGAGCGCGGTTCGAGCCGGGGCTCCGACGAGGCTGTTGCCCCGGTAGAGGCCCTGGACGTCCTCGACCTGCACGGTCTCGTAGTCTTCCGCGACGAGGCCGATCGAGCGGGCCTTGACGCGGAGGTTGATGTCCTTGCTCACGAGGATGACCCGCCGCCCCGGGAGCTCGCGGGCGAGGACCTCTGCGCTGGCGAGGATCCGGTGGTCGTTCTTCTTGCTGCCTGCAAACCAGTCCGTGACGGGACGCACGGGGCCGAGCTCCGACTCGCCGCTCGCCGGTCGCTCGCCCACGACGCGGAGGCGGCCGCTGCCCTCCCCATTCAGCGGGAGCCAGCTCCGCAGGTCGTGGTTCTCCGAGAGGCGGTCGAGACGGCGGATGAACTCGCGCGCGTGCCGGTTGAGGACCTGGCTGCCTTTCTTGAAGGAGTCGAGCTCCTCCAGCACGGTGACCGGAATCGCGAGATCGTGCTCCTGAAAGCTGTCCAGGGCGTTGCTGTCGTAGAGGATGACCGACGTGTCGAGGACGAAGACCTTGCGATCGGTCGCGGACTCGGGCTCGGAAGTGGGCGGATTCTGGGTGGCCTCGGCAACGCCGTGACCCGGGTCGAGATTCAGCATGTCCCGAGGCTATCCGGTGGGGAAGCGAAGTGTTGTCAAGGGTTTACACGCAAAATGTTCCGAACGCCGCGAGGCGCGGCGAAGGCACGCTCCGGAATTGCACCGCAGGCCTCGCCGCACGTGGCAAAGGGCATGGAGGGCTGGAGAAGATGGGCGCGGGCGGGGAAGACCCCTGAGCCTGCAACCCCGCTAGAAGAGAAGCACGATCGTCCTGCCGTTGCCCCACTTCACGATCGGACCGCTGTAGACGTCTTCGATGCGGGCGAGCAGGTTTCGATCCCTGCTCCGGAACATGAGGCCGCTCGTCACTCCGCGCCGCGCGAGGCCGCTGTTGGCTCGCGTCTCGCGAATGAAGAACTTCCGCAACCGCGTCGAGCCCGTGCCTTCGACCCAGGCGATCGGATCACCCACGACGTAGGGATCGAGCTCGGGCGGCAGCCTGCGGAGCACGCGCCGTGGTGGGGTCGAGCCGGTGTCGGTGAGGTAGTTCGCCTCCGCGTTCTGCAGGAGCTTGTATTCGCTGACCAGGCGCGTGGCCTTCGCCTTCTGCAGCTGGGTCAGGACGACGGGAACGATGATGTTCGCGAGAATGCCGATGATGGCAATGACGATGAGCAGCTCCACCAGCGTGTAGCCCTGCTCGCGGGCATGGTCTTCAGGGAGCTCGTGCGGCCGTGGCCTCTCGTGGGTGGCTTTCATCAGAAGTCCTCCGTGGGGTCGCCGTCGCGGCTGCTTTCGTCTGCCCGCGGCAGCGTGCTCGAGTCGGTCGTCATCGACATGCCGTCGCGCTCGAGGGTGAGCTTGAAGTGATCGGGGGACACGCGCAGGTAGAAGTCGCCCTCGGTCGTCTCGACCCCGGCCATGGACGATTCGGACGGGTAGGAGCCGTACTCGCTGCGGTAGTTCTCGAGCAGCGACACCTCCACGTCCATCAGTGCTGCGAGATCTTCGGAGCTGGGAGGCGCCGGCCCGCTGTCTCCGGTCGAGAAGAGCCCGAAGTTGAAGAGCGTGATCACGACGCAGAGCGTTGCCAGGGCGGCTGCCGCGAGAGGCGCTCTCTGCTCCCTGGGGATCTTGCGAGCCGGCGAAGACGCAGCACCGTCCGGCGGTGCGTTGGGGGTGTTGGCCCGCTCCGTGGACGAGCGGTCGGTCGCTTCGGCCTGCGCGAGACTCGCGATCTCGGCGTCGATCGCATCCGCCGAGCCGGCGCCGGAGATGCGTACGTTGGTGTTCTCGGGCATGGGGACCTCCAAGGTTAGACCGCGGCCAGTTCGGGGCCGGTGTCAGCGGCCCTGTCCGGGCCGACGTCGAGTTTCGGTTCAGCGTTCCTTCGTACCCGAGCGGGGGGCACGTCGAGCACGCGCAAGATCTCGTCCAGGCTCGTGGAGCCCGCGGCGACCTTCCCGAGGGCGTCCTCCCACATGAGCCGATAACCCTCCTCGAGGGCAGCTTCGGCCAGCGTCTCGCGTGGCGCCCCCTCGGAGATCAGCGAGGCGATCTCGGGATTGACACACAGGAGCTCGTGGACCGCGGTGCGCCCGGCGTAGCCGTTCGTGCACTTCTCACAGCCACTCCCCTGCCGGGCGGTCTTCTCGACCGTGGCCACCCAGGGGCCCATCATCTTGCGCACGTCCGCGCCGAGCGCGTGCGGCGCGGAGCACTCGCTGCAGTTCCGCCGGACGAGTCGCTGCGCCATGACGCCGAGGAGGGCCGCCGACAGCAGGTAGCCGGGTACGCCGAGGTCGGTGAGTCGAGCGACCGCCGATGGAGCGTCGTTCGTGTGCAGGCTCGCGAGCACGAGGTGGCCGGTGAGAGCCGCCTGCACGGCGATTCCGGCGGTCTCTGCGTCGCGAATCTCGCCGACGAGGATGATGTCGGGGTCCTGTCGCAGGATGCTGCGCAGCCCGTCTGCGAAGGTGAAGCCGGCCTTGGGATCGACCTGCCCCTGGGCGATCCCGTCGAGCTCGTACTCGACCGGATCTTCGAGGGTGACGATGTTGACTTCGGGCTTGTGCAGCTCGCGAAGGGAGGCGAAGAGGGTCGACGACTTGCCCGAGCCGGTGGGGCCGGTGACCAGGAGGATGCCCTCCGATCGTCGGGTCAGGTGCAGCCAGCGCCTGTGGATGCTCTCGCTGAGCCCGATGTTGTCGAGCGTGAAATTGGTGCGCTCCTTGTCCAGGATGCGCATGACGACCTTCTCCCCACGGATCGTGGGATACGTCGAGACGCGCAGGTCGATCGCGCGCTCGGCAAACAGAAGGCGGATCTTGCCGTCCTGTGGCCGCCGCTGGATGGCGATGTCGAGCCGGGAGAGAACCTTGATCCGCGCGACGACGGCGCGCGTCAGCGACGCCGGGATGCCGTAGTCGAGAGCCGTCAGCCTGCCGTCGACCCGGAACCTCACGCAGAGGGTCTCCTGCATGGGCTCGAGGTGGATGTCGGTGGCGCGCTCCTGGATGGCCCGGGCGAAGATGAGGTTCACGAGCTTGACGATGGGACGGCTGTCTTCCTCGTCCCCTTCCGGCAGCTCTTCTTCGTCGGCGACGGTCGCGTCCTGGTAGGACAGCTCGAGGGTGGACGCCTCGTCTTCGTCGTCGCCCTCGTAGATCTCTTCGAGGTACTCCGGAATCTGCTGCGGCAGCACGACCACCGGCAGGATCTCGAGGCCGCTCGCGAACTGGAGCTGGTCGATCTCGTCCAGTCGATTGGGGTTGGCCGTGGCCAGCGTGAGCTTTCGCGCCACCACGAACAGCGGCGCGACCTTGTGCTCGAGTGCGACGCCCTTCGGCAGTGCGTCCACGGCAAACGGGTCGCGGAGCACCTGCGTCAGGTCGGTCGAGGGAACGCCGTACACCTCGGTCAATACCTCGAGCATGTCGGGAACTGGCACCCTCCGGCTGCGCGTGAAGCTCTCCTGCACGAGCACACCACGCTTCTCGTACTGATCGAGCGCAAACTCCGAGTCCTCCTGGGAGACGAGTCCGGCCTCGATCAGCCGTCGGCAGATTTCGTGCTGTTCGTCTCGATCTTGCAAGGCCAGTCCTCCGGACGAGCGTCCTCGGTCAAGGTAGCCCCGGCTCCGCCGTTCGGGTAGTGCGAGCGATCCCCGACGCGCTGTCAGCAAATGCCGACAGGGTTGTCGGCCGAAGGGAAGGCGCAGGGACCCGGATTTGCCAAGCGGGGGCCGAGTTCGCCATCATCCGGAGACACCCATGTCCGCAACGATGGCGACCGCGTGACGCGTCGCCGAAGGAGATCGCACACCGGCCCGCTTCAGGGCGGCGCCCGGTTGTGAGGAGGCTCGTGATGTCGAAGATCGCGGAGAGCACCGTCGCGGAGGAGAGGCTGACGACGACGCAGCAGCCTTTCGAGCTGACCGAGGAGATGCACGCGCGCGTGCGTGCGCTCGGGATGGAGTCGAACGTCGAGCAGATGCGGGAGGAGGGCTACACCGTTCTGCGGGACGTGGCGCCGCCCGAATTCACGGCCCGGGTGCGCGAGGCCTGCCTTCGCCTGGCCCAGGAGACGGAAGGTCGGGGCAGAGGCTTCAGTGCAGCGCTGCTTCTCGGCCGGGACCCCGTGTTCGAGGAGATGGTGCTCCAGCCCAAGCTGCAGGTGATGGCCGAGATCATGTGTGGTCGAGGCAACCTGCTCTCACAGCTCATCAGCAGCGTGCGCCCCCAGGGGGCCCCGAAGCTCCCCCTGCACGCGGATCAGAACTGGTTCCCGGCACCGTTTCCGGTGCACAACCAGCTCCTGACCTTCTGCTGGGCCTGCGACGAGTTCACCGAAGCAGGTGGTGCGACGAAGGTGATCCCCGGCACCCATCGGCTCCGCCGCCACCCCACGGCGGAGGAGGTGGAGGAGGAGCCCGGCGCCATGCCGATCGAGTGCCCCGCGGGCTGCGTTCCGGTGTGGGACGGCTCCGTCTGGCACGGCAACTACCCGCGTGCGCTCGAAGGGGAGAGGGTCGTGGTGCACATCACGTTCTCGCGGTTGGCGCTGCGGCCGGTGGAGAACTACGACCACCTCGACGAGGAGTGGCTGGAGGGCAAGCCGTTCGAGCTGCGCCGGATGCTGGGGCGGGAAGACTTCCTCGGCACGACCACCATCGAGCGCGGTCGGGCCGACTACACGCACCTGGTGCGCACGTTCAACTGGGCCAAGACCTGACGCGGCCGCGGCGCCCGGCGCCCGGCCGTCGCGCGGCTTCGGTGGACCCGAGGAGGACTCGATGACCTTTCGCTGGGACCTGCTGCATCGGACACGATGCGTGACGACCCCGCTCGCCTTGCTGCTGCTCGGCTCGGCTGCCGTTGCCTCGGCTCCGCCCGATGCCGACTGGCCCAACTTCGGCAACGACCGGGGCAACACGAAGTACTCGCCGCTCGACCAGATCGATCGCGACAACTTCGACACGCTCGAGGTGGCCTGGACCTGGACCTCGGTGGACGAGGCGCTCGAGAACCTCCCGCGTGGCGTACGGCCCGGGGCCTTCAAGCCGATCCCCGTGGTGATCGACGGCCACATGTACGTGAGCACGGCTCTGGGACAGGTGGCGGCCATCGATGCGAAGACGGGCGCGCCCCTCTGGAGCTACGACCCCCAGAGCTGGGAGGCGGGGAGGCCGGCGAACCTGGGCTTTCAGCATCGCGGCGTGGCGGTGTGGAGGCGGGGCGAGGCCACGCGCGTCCTCATGCCGACCCACGATCGCCGGCTGGTGTCGATCGACGGTGCGACCGGCAAGCCGGACCCGACGTTCGGCAACGGCGGAGCCATTGCCATGACACCGGACCTCGGCCGCAAGATCACCGAATCGAAGACCACGCACAGCTCTCCTCCCGCGATCTGCGGCGACACGGTCCTCGTCGGCTCGATCGTCGCCGACCTGGCGACGCACCAGGAGGCCCCGCCGGGCTTCGTGCGCGCCTACGACATTCCGACCGGCAAGCTGGCCTGGGTCTTCCACACCATCCCGCAGGAGGGTGAAGAGGGCAACGAGACCTGGGAGAACGGCTCCTGGAAGTACACCGGCAACACGAACGTGTGGTCGATGATCTCGGTCGACGAAGAGCTCGGCATGGCGTACCTGCCCATCGGCACTCCCACCTCCGATCTCTACGGCGGGCACCGCCTCGGCGACAACCTCTTCGCGGAGAGCCTGGTTGCGGTCGACTGCAAGACCGGCGAGAAGAAATGGCACTTTCAGACCGTGCACCACGGGATCTGGGACTACGACCTGCCCACGGCCCCGAATCTGATCGACGTCGAGAAGGGCGGCGAGACGATCCCGCTCGTGGCGCAGGTCACCAAGCAGGCGTTCCTGTTCGTCTTCGACCGCAGGACGGGAGAGCCGATGTGGCCCATCGAGGAGCGGGAGGTTCCCCCCAGCACGATTCCCGGAGAGCGCGCGTCCCCCACCCAGCCGTTTCCCACCAAACCCGCCGCCTTCGACGTGCAGGGGGTCTCGGAGGATGACCTCATCGATTTCACGCCCGCGCTCCGTGAGGAGGCTCTCGAGATCACCAGCAAGTACGACCTCGTGCCGTTCTTCACGCCGCCGCGCCTCGAGAGCCAGGGCAAGCCGACGATTCAGCTCCCGGCCGACGGGGGCGGCGCCAACTGGACGGGGTCTGCCGTCGATCTCGAGACAGGCATTCTCTACGTGCCGTCGCACACGCGCGCCGCGAGCGTTGCGCTCGTTTCGCCCGACCCGAACCGCTCCGACATCCGCTACACGCCGAAGCTCTGGTACGAGACGGTCGCAGGCCCCCAGGGTCTGCCTCTACTCAAGCCGCCCTACTCCCGGATCACGGCGATCGATCTGGCCACCGGGGAGCACGTCTGGATGGTGCCGCACGGCGAGGGGCCGCGGAATCATCCCGCCCTCGAGGGCCTGGAGCTCGGAAGGCTCGGCGCGTCGCAGCACACGGCCGCACCCCTCGTCACGAAGACGCTGCTGTTCGTGACCGCGCGGGCGGAGAGCACCACCGGCGGGAGCGAGCCGGACCGCCCGTCCGAGATCGCCGTGTACGACAAGAAGACCGGCGAGTACCTCGGCGGCATCGAGCTGCCCGGGCCCGTGCGGTCCAATCTGATCACCTACGCCCTCGGCGGCAAGCAGTACCTTGCCGTGGCGGTGGGAGGCGGCCGCACGCTCGTCGGTGGCGGTGGTACGCCGCCCATGATGGTGGCCCTCGCGCTTCCCTGAAGCGCGCGACAACCTGGAAGGGAGACATCTCATGATGAACCTCGATCTCTCGGGCAAGAGGGCGGTGGTCACCGGCGGGAGCCTCGGCATCGGTGCTGCGGTCGTCAAGATGCTGGCCGACCATGGGGCGCGCGTCGCCTTCTGTGCCCGCCGCCAGGAGGCCGTGGACGCGCTCGATGGCTACGAGCCCGAGGGGGCGGGGTTGGTGCGCGGCTTCGTGGCCGACATGGCCGACCGCGACAGCATCGACGGCTTTCTCGACGCAGCTGCAGAAGGCGAGACGGTGGACATCCTCGTCAACAACGTCGGCGCCTCGCCGTCGCGCAACTTCCTGTACATGACCGACGACGACTGGGAGGAGCTTTTCCGCCTCAATCTCCTGTCGGCCGTGCGCTCGACCCGCTTCTGCCTTCCCGGCATGCGAGAGCAGAAGTGGGGCCGGGTGGTCATGGTGGCGAGCCAGGCGGCGAAGTTCCCCGGCGCAGCGCTCATCGACTACGGCGCCTCGAAGGCGGCGATGGTGGCGACCGGCAAGGCGCTGTCGGGCAAGTACGGCAAAGACGGCGTGCTCGTGAACTCTGTGCTGCCCGGTCTCATTCGCACGGCGATGTGGGAGCGCGCCGCGGGGGAGATCGCCGACGCCCGCGGCGGCAGTGCAGAGGACGTCTTTGCCGCCAACTCGAAGAGCGTGCCGGTGGGCCGCTACGGCACCGCGGAGGAGGTTGCGGCCGTCATCACCTTCTTGTGCACCGAGGCGGCGTCGTACGTCAGTGGAGCGGTGATCGACGTCGACGGGGCGCAGGGCCGGCACGTCTGACGATTGGGCATGGTGCCTACCATGCCCATCGTCAGAGTTTCGATGCTCCAGCCGCTTGCGCGGCTTGCGCGCGAGCTCGCTTCGCTCGCGCTTGCCCGGAAGGCTAGATCCTCCGCGTTCCGCCGCCTCAAGACGAGGGCCACCTGCGCGGGTTCTGGCCACCTGTTCGCTGTGTTCGCATTCGTCGACGTTGACTCGATCTCCGTGCTTCGCTCGAAGGTTGAGAGCTGCGTGCAGTCCATGCCCGACGGGCGTCCTTCGCATTGCGCTCGCGAGCCGCCAGGCGAGCGCGGCGAAGCCGAAGCGACGCGCCCGGAGGGCGCTTGGAGCGGTCCGCGATTTCAGGTCGAGCGCAGGCGCGATACGCATCGCGCCGAGCACGACTCGCGCTTGCCCGGAGGGCGCTTGGCGATCTGCGAGTGACCTGTCAGGGCTCGGCGCTGAGGCTCCTCACGCCGAGCCCGACAGGACTTGGTCGAGCTCCTCGACGCCCGTCTCGCGCTCTTCGTCGCCGACCGGTACTCCCGCTTCCACGAGCAGCTGCAGGACCTCCGCGAAGCGGCCGTCGGGGTGCCGTTTCGCCACGAGGCAGCTGTGGAGGGCAAAGCCGATCGCGGTGCTGTCGTGGGTCGGGTCGCGGACATCGGTCGGGTGCCCGCGCTCGAGCAGCAGCTCGACGAGCTCCGGGTCCCCACACCAGGCGGCGTTGTGCAGCGCGCTCCAGCCGTGATTCGGCTCCGGCTCGAACACCGGCCAACCCAGGTCGAGCATGAGCCGCACCGCGCGCAGGCTCTTGTTGGTCTCCCAGCACATCTTGGCGAGGAGCTGACGGTCGTCGAGCGACAGCTCGTCCATGATCTGCGGGTGGGCGGAGGCGAGCGACTCCGCCGGCACGCGCTCACCTGACGTCGCGGCCACGAGGAGGAGCGTTTTCGGCGAGCTGTGTGCTTCGAGGAGCTCGCGCGCTTCTCGGTTCGCGCGGGCGGCGGCGACCTGATGAGGTGCGATGTTGAAACCGACGGTCCACTGCAGAATGGTGCCGCCGCGCCCCTCGAAGCCGATCCCTGGGAACGGGCCGTCGTTGTGGCCGATGCGCTGGTTGGCCGCGTCAGGATCCTCGGTGAGCGCCCGCTGCAGGAGGGTGGCGTCACCCAGCGCGGCGGCCACGAAGATGTCGAGGCGCGCGCCGCGTTCGAGGAGGAAGCGGACGAGCTCCGGGGCGTCGTGCACGCGCCACTGGGTCGGCGTCGAGTGATGGTCTTCGTCTTCGGCGTCCAAGTCGGCACCGTGGGCGAGCAGCAGCTTCGCTACGCCCAGACTCCGGCAGAAGTGGAGGGGTGTCGCTCCGTCGCCGCCGCGCGCGCCTGCGAGCTCGGGCTGCGCCTGCAGCAGCGCTCGTGCCTCGGTCGTGCGAGCCAGAGCGGCGGCGGCGTGGATCGACAGCTCGACACCGGCCTCGACGAGGGCTTCTCCTGCTTCGCGCTGGATCGCCTGGGCGCCGAAACCGTCGGCCCACCACGCGGCCACGTCCTCCGTGCCTGCACCCGCGTCGAGGAGCAGGCGCACCATGGCAGCACTCCTGGCCCGACACACCAAAGGCGGCTCCCAGCTCTTGCGCGCCGGCTCTTTCCAGCCGGCTTGCCGATCGAGAAGCCGACGAACGGCCGTGAGGTCGTCGCGCTCGACCGCAGAGGCGAGATCCGAGGTGGCGGCCATGCAGGGCTCAGACGTCGTCGGGCCGGCGGCAGGCGACGCCGACGTCCGCTTCGGAGCTGGACCAGACGCCACGCGCGGCGTCTCGCGCCTCCTGCTGTGCCGCGCGGAGCCCGGGCTCGTCCCTCGCCCCTGCGCAGTACCAGGCGACACCCGCGGCGACGACCTGTTCGCGAAGGTCGGTGCCGTGACGCACGAGGCGCGCCGTGCCGGGATCGTCGCCGGCGGGGCGTCGCTCGATCAGGGCGTGGACCTGGAGTCTGCTGAGTCGGTGCCGGAGCTCCTGCAGCGCCCATTCGTGGCGTGAGTGCTCGCTGCCGGGCAGCACGAGCCGGACGAGCCGGACGCGGACGACGCTCTCCCGTGCACGAATCGTGAGGACGCCAGCGGAGTCGACCTCCTCCACGACGCCTTCGAGGACCTGCTCGGCCCAGAGCATCGGACGCTCGATGAGCGCGGCCTCCGCGAGGGGGCTCATGTCTCCGGTGGCGTCGAGGCTTCCCGGCTGCGCGGACGCGGTCGATGCCAGGAGAAGGAGGGCAGGCAGGAGGCGACCGGGGTCGCGGTGTCTCACCATCGTCCGAGCCTAGCGCCCTGACCGGCTGTAGGGCCAGTCGCCTTTCTCACGGGGTGCCTCCGGGCTCGAGCCCGGTGTGGTGTGCGGCAAATGCCAGGAGGTCGGCCTGCGATCCGAGGTCCGTGGCGAGATAGGCGTGGGCTCCGGTGGTGTACACCCGCAGCAGCGTCGGGCGCTCGCACCCCTGCGCCGCTTGCAGCCGCGCCGCGAACTTGTACGACTGACTCGGGTGCACCATGTCGTCGTTGGACGACGCGCCGACCAACGTGGCGGGATAGCAGGTGCCGTCGGCGAGACGGTGTAGTGGCGACCAGCGGTAGAGCCACGCGAATGCCTCCGGGTCGCGTGCATCGCCGTGAGAGGCGGCCCACCGTGGCCCGGCGGTGAACCGAGGGAACCGGAGGGCGTCGAGTACCCCCACCGCGGGGAGCGCGGCAGCGAACAGCTCGGGGCGCTGCGTCATCACCGCACCGATGAGCATGCCGCCGTTCGACACGCCGTGAATCGCCAGCGTCGAGGGAGACGCCCAACCTTTGCCGATCAGCGTCTCGGCGGCGGCGATGAAGTCGTCGTAGGAGCTCTGCTTGCGTCCCATGCGCCCCGCCTCACGCCAAGCCTCGCCGTACTCGCCACCCCCACGGATGTTGGCGACCGCGAGGACACCGCCGGACTCGATCCAGGAGAACCAGTCGTCGCGGAACATCGGCTCCTCCACCGCCCCGGCCGCTCCGTAGCCGTACAAGAAGGTCGGCGCGGGCCTGCTCCGGTCGAGATCTTCCCGGTGGGTCAGGAACATCGGCACCCGGGTGCCGTCCCGCGACGCGAAGAAGATCTGCCGGGTCACGTAGTCGCCTGGATCGTGGCCCGTATCGGCGGCGCCCAGGGGCCGCGTCGTGCGCGACTCGAGGTCGTAGGAGAAGCGCGTGTAGGGGTGCGCGTAGCTGTCGAAGGCGAAGGTGAAGACCGGATGCTCCGGGTCGCCGGCGAAGTAGAAGGCCGAGCCCAGGCCCGGCAGGCTCACTTCGTCGAGGAGCGTGCCGTCGAGGTCGTGGACCTTCACCACGCTCCGCACGTCGTGGCGGTGGGCGGTGACCAGACGGCCCCCGAACACGTAGGCGCGCTGCAACAGATGCTCCGACTCCGGGAGGACGGTGTGCCAGTTCAGGGGGTCTTCGAGGTCGACCGCCACCACGCGGAAGTTGGGCGCGTCGCGGCTCGTCCGGAGGTACAGCGTGCCGCCAACGTGGCCGATGAACTGCGTGTTGCCGTCGCGGCTCTCGCTGAGTGCCACGGGCGTGCCGTCGAAGTCGGGTGACTGAGGATCTCCGAGATCCAGCACGGAGAGGCGCTGCTCGTGGCTGAAGGAATCGACGATCAGCAGGAACCGGCCGTCGTGGGACAGCTGGGGCATCGTGGTGGCTCCGAGGTCCTCGGGATCCGACCGCGCGAGGACCCGGTCCGTGGCGGGCTCCGTTCCCAGCACGTGGTAGAAGACCGTGCTGTTGCGATCGACTCCATCCCCTTCGCCGATGTCGAGGTAGCGGTAGTAGACGAGTCCGCGACTGTCCGCCGTCCACTGGGGTGGGTCGAACTTGAGATCGGGGATGAGGTCGCCCTGCTCGCGGTTCTCTTCGAGATCCCAGACGCGCAGCTCCATGCGGTCGGTGCCGCCGCGTGCGACGGTGAACGCCGCGTAGCGCCCGTCGGGCGAGACGCGCACGAACTCGACGAAGACGTCGTCGTCACCGAAGATCGCCTTCTGGTCCAGCACGACACGCTTCGGGCCGTCGAGCTCCGTCTGGGCGGAGAAGACGCGCTTGCCCTCCCTCTGGGTCCGTGTGACCCAGAACGGTCCCTGCCTCCGTACGACTCCGGGTGAAGGTGCCGTCTGCAGCGAGGAGAGCCGTGCAAAGAAGTACTCCCGGGCCGGCAGGCGATCGAGGTAAGGCTCCGAGACGTCGTTCTGCGCCTCGATGTACGCCTTCGTCTCGTCGCTCCCGAGGGCTTCCAGCCAGCGGTACGGGTCGGGGACGGACGTGCCGTGGTAGTCGTCCACGGTCTCGGCCTGGCGGACGTCGGGGTAGGTGAAGCGTTCGGGTGGGGCGCAGGCGCTGGCCAGGAGTGCGACCGCCAACGAGGCCTGGACCCGACGGCGGGGCAGGGATCGGTCGGGAGGTCGAAGGTCGCTGCGGAGCCGGCGCATGGTGCAAGCCTACCCCTGCCGGGCGCGACCCCTCGGCGACAGCCCGCCTACCAGGCGTCGATCCACGGGCGCTTCTTGCCGGCGCACCGGCAAGGGAGCGCTACCAGGCGTCGATCCAGGGGCGCTTCTTGCCGGCGCGGGGCGGCTTCGGACGCACCGCGCTGAGAATGCCGGCCACCC
This sequence comes from Candidatus Multivoraceae bacterium, assembly GCA_965223385.1. Taxonomy (GTDB): domain Bacteria; phylum Acidobacteriota; class Thermoanaerobaculia; order Multivoradales; family Multivoraceae; genus JBCCLJ01. The sequence continues at coordinate 2,373,652 of CBDCWR010000007.1, forward strand.
AGGCGCGCGACTCCGCCGGGTCGATCGCGTCGTCGATGCCAAATTGCGAGGCGAGGTGCAGAGCCTTGCCGTTCTCGTACGCGAGCGCCACCATCTCGTCGAACTTCGCCTTGCGCTCCTGGGGGTCTTCGATGGCGGCGAGCTCGGCCCGGTACCCCAGCTTCACCGAGCCCTCGAGGCCCATGCCTCCGAACTCGCCGGTGGGCCAGCTCACGGTGAAAGCTCCGTCTTTGTAGGAGCCACCGCCCATGGCGATGCCGCCGAGACCGTAGGCCTTGCGAATGACGATGGTGAAGAAAGGCACCTCGACGTTGGCGCCCACCAGGAACATGCGGTTGGCATGCCGCACCAGCGCGGTCTTCTCGACCTCGGGCCCCACCATGATGCCGGGGGTGTCGCAGAGGAAGAGGATGGGAAGGTCGAAGGCGTCGCAGAGCTGCATGAAGCGCGTGGCCTTGTCCGCGGCGTCCGAGTCGATGGCGCCGCCGATGTGGCTCGGGTTGTTCGCGACCACGCCCACGGGGCGGCCTTCGATGCGCACCAGGGAGGTGACCATCGCGAGCCCGAACCTGGGACGCAGCTCGAGCACGGAGTTGGTGTCGGCCAGCGTTTCGATGACGTCGCGGATGTCGTAGATGCGCAGACGGTTCTCCGGCACGATGCCGCGCATCCGCCGCTGGTCGGCACACTCCCAGCTCCGGGTGCGCCCCTGGAAGTAGGACAGGTACTTCTTGGCCACGGCGACCGCCTCCGACTCGTCGGCGACGGCGATGTCCACCACCCCGTTTGGGACCTGGATGTCCATGCCGCCGATGTCCTCGGGTGCGAACACCCCCAGACCGCCGCCTTCGATCATGGCCGGCCCGCCCATGCCGATGTTGGAGCCTTCGGTCGCGATGACCACGTCGCAGCAGCCGAGGAGCGAAGCGTTGCCCGCGAAGCAGCGTCCGTTGGTGATGCCCACGAGCGGCACAAGCCCGCTCAACCGCGGGAAGTGGGAGAAGGTGCGCGTGTCGCCGGGCCCGCCGACACCTTGGTCGGTGTCGCCCGGTCGCCCGCCTCCGCCTTCGGCGAAGATCACGAGCGGGAGCCGCTCGCGCTCCGCGATGCCGATCAGGCGGTCGGTCTTGCGGTGGTTCTGGGTGCCCTGTGTCCCCGCGAAGACGGTGTAGTCGTACGACAGCACCGCGCAGCGATCGTGCGGCTCTTCGAAGAGGTCGCCGTTGATGCTGCCAACGCCCGTGATCATGCCGTCGGCAGGCGACTTCACGATGAGCTCCTCGACGCTGCGCCGCCGGCGCTGTGCGGCGAGAACCAGGGGGCCGTATTCGAGGAACGTGCCTTCGTCGACCAGATCTTCGACGTTCTCGCGCGCCGTGCGGTGCCCGCGGGCGTGTCGTTTGGCCACCGCTTCCTCCCGCGCTTCGTCGCGTGTGAGCCCGCGGCGCTGCAGCACCTCCTCGAGATCGGGGCGGATGTGGTCGAGGTCGACCGCCTCGGCGTCGTCGTCGGCTCCGGCGTCGACCTCACCCTCGCGGATGAGGAGGAGGACGTGGTCCTCGTAGAGCGTCTCGCCTTCGGTCACCGTAATCTGCTCGACGACCCCGCTCGCCGTGGCGCGGATCTCGTGCTCCATCTTCATCGCTTCCATCACGAGCACCTGCTGGCCGGAGCGCACGACGTCCCCGACGCTGACGTCGAAGCTCACGATGGTGCCTTGCATCGGTGCACGCACGGCTGCGAGGCCGTCGGGGAGGTCCTCTGTCGCGGCACCGGACGACGGGGTGTCCGCTGCGGCCTCCTGGCCGTAGGTGAGCACCGCCAGAGGGTCGACGGCGTCCACCTCCACGCCCGCGCGCCCGGCCTTCTCCTCGACCGCTTCGCCGACGTGGCTCGCGACGCGCTGCTCGGCCGCCTTCGAGGCCAGGGTCTCCATGTGCTCGTCGATGTAGCGGGTCGAGAGGTCTTCCGCCTCGACCTCTTCGAGGAGCGCCCGGAGAAAGCTGGTGTTGAGCGGCACACCCTCGACCCGGAGACGCGAGAGCGCGCGGTCGAGCTTGTCCTTCGCTTCACCGAACGTGCCCGAAGGGTGAAAGGCGATCACCTTCGCCAGCAGCGAGTCGTAGTGCGGGCTCGTGCGGTACCCCGCGTAGCCAAAGCCATCCACGCGGATGCCTGGGCCGGTCGGCGGCTCGAACACGCGGAGGAGGCCCCCGGAGGGGCGCGTCTCGCCGTCGGGCGCCATGGTCTCCATGTTGATCCGAGCCTGGAGGGCCATGCCCCGCCGTGCGGGAGCGCCCGCGGGCAGCAGCTCGGAGAGCTTCGTGCCACCGGCGACGCGCAACTGCAGCTGCACGAGGTCCACGCCGGAGATCTCCTCGGTGATCGTGTGCTCGACCTGGAGGCGGGCGTTCGTTTCGATGAAGTACACGTCGCTGCCGTTCTCGGCATCCAGCAGGAACTCCACGGTGCCGAGGCTGTCGTAGCTCGTGCCCTCCGCCAGCGCCAGTGCGGCCGCAAAGAGCTTGTCGCGCGTCGCGTCTGCGAGCGCCGGTGCGGGGGCGATCTCCAGGATCTTCTGGTGGCGCCGCTGCAGGGAGCAGTCGCGCTCTCCGAAGTGGAGGGTGGTCTCACCGTCGCCCAGCACCTGCACTTCGATGTGGCGCGCACGGGGGAGGTACTGCTCCACGTAGAGCGCATCGCTGCCGAAGGCGGCCAGAGCCTCGGACGCGCACCGCGTGAAGGCCTCCTCGATGACGGCGGCGTCCTGCACGACGCGGACCCCACGTCCGCCCCCGCCCGAGACGGCCTTGAGGATCATCGCCTGCCCGGGCGCCAGGTCGCTGAAGAACTGCTGCGCCTGCGCGAGCGTCGTCGCCTCGGTCGTGCCGGGGAGCACGGGCACGCCCAGATCATGGGCCGTGCTGCGTGCGCGGACCTTGTCGCCGAACAGCTCGAGGAGGCGGGTGGACGGCCCGACGAACACCAGTCCGGCGTCGCGGCAGGCGGCGGCGAAGGCCGCACTCTCGCTCAAGAAGCCGTAGCCGGGATGCACCGCCGTACAGCCGGTGGCTCGCGCGGCGGCCACGACCTGCTCGATGTCGAGATAGGCGCGGGCACCGATCCCAGGCAGAGGGTGCACCTGGTCGGCTTCCGTGAGGTGAAGGGAGGCGTTGTCGTCCTCCGAATGGATCGCCACCGTCGGGATGCCGAGGTCGGCAGCTGCGCGCAGGACGCGCAGGGCGATCTCGCCGCGGTTCGCGACGAGCAGCTTCGCGAGGCTCATGAGGGGATCTCCTTCGCGCGCGAGTCTACCGGGGCCCGCGACCCGGAACGCACTCGGCGCGGGGCCAAGGAGCCAAGCGCAGCCACAGGCTGCTGCGCGGAAGGCGCGTGAGCGCCTGGAGAGTCAATCAGAGGTGCGCGCAGGTGTGGTACCAACCGCGCCCAGCACACCGGCCAAGCGCAGCCAGAGGCTGCTGCGCGGAAGGCGCGTGAGCGCCTGGAGAGTCAATCAGAGGTGCGCGCAGGGGTGGTACCAACCGCGCCGAGCACACCGGCCAAGCGCAGCCCCAGGCTACTCCGTGGGGCTGACCCAGATCGGCGACGACCAGGCGCGGTCCTGGATGGTGGCGTGCATGTCCGGGCGAGGTGCGACCCCTGCCCGGATCGCGTCCCACGTGGACCAGCGACAGATCGGGTTCTCGAGCACCCGCACGTAGTAGAAGGCGTCCCGTCCCGGCACGTACTCGGGGTCGGTCCACACCGTCGCGAGCTCGGTCGCGCCTTTGCCTGGCGTCGGCGTGCAGGTCTCCAGGTCGACCGTGGCGCCGTTGTCTTCGCAGCGCTGGGTGACCGGATCGATCGCACCGCCGTCGGAGCAGGCGACGTCGAACACCTTCTCCTTCGTTTCGCCGCCTTCGACCCAGCCTTTGATGATCTGCAGGCGCTGGAGCGAGCCGCTGTCCGGATCGCGCATCGCCCATACGAAGAAGCTCGGGGCGGTCTCTCCCTGCTGCACCAGATCGGAGCCCATCGGGACACCCGTCTCGTAGGCCTTGGCAACATTGTCGGGGTCGCTCGCGAGCGAAGGCTCGAGGTCAAAGCCACCGAAGAAGCGCACCTGGATGTGCGGACCGCTCGTGGCGAACGTCTCCTTGCGACGGAAGGCGTTGAAGATGGACTCGCGAGTGTTCGACTCCGCCCAGACTCCGGCAAGACCGCTGGCGCCCCAGAACTTGGATGCCGCGTTCGCGTACGGCTCACCGTTGGGCCCCGGCTCGTCGAGCGGCACCGAGCCCCGCTGCTTCGGCTCGATGTCGCGGATGCCGGTTTTGCTCCAGTAGTTGTCCTCCTCGAACGAGCCGGCCGCGTTGTGCGTGTCGGAGCTGCCGAGCACGCCGAACTTGTACGGGTTGAAGCCCCCGGTCTCCTGCATCACGAGACCGCGCAGGTACGCGTCGCGGACGTAGCTCCCGGGGGCCTGGCTCGGCTGCGTGGTGGCGACCTTCCACGGCATGATCTCGAAGTCGGCCCACTCGTCGTTCGGAGACAGCAGCGGGTGGGTGTCGGACGTGCCTTTGACCTGGGTGCTCTCCACGACCGGCTCGTTGCGCATGCGCAGGTCCGCGTAGCTGGCGTCCATCGGCGACCCGTCCCACTTCGTGGTCTGGAACATCCAGCCGTCGGAGCCGTTGCTGTTGTGCGGCATGGCGATGGAGTCGATGCCGCGATCGCGGTTGCCGTCCATCCAGGCCCACAGGTCTTCGGGGTTGAGCGAGTCGAGGCGGCTGAACGGCAGTTCCGGGGCCTGGCTGCCCTCGAAGATCACGTTGCGGTGCAGGTTCTGCGTCTGCGGGCCGGAGCTCGTGTACTCGTAGCCGATGAACGTGGTGAAGGTGCCCGGCTGGTTGTGCCGCTCGGCCGATGCGATGATCTGTTCCCAGGCGTCGCGTGCGACGTCGCGGTTGTCGAGATCGTCGTCGACCTCTTCGCCGCGGGCCGCCGCCCGGACGTTCGCAAGGGCCGCCTGGAACGCTGCGCCGGAGCCTGCGGGCGTCGTCGCGTTCCGGACGGTCTCGGCGAGGCGGTGGTCCTTGAACTCCCCTTCGGGATCCGCGAGGGCCGGCATCATGCCGAGGTAGAAGGCGTGGTCGGTCACGGCCTGGAAATCGAGCGGCTTCTTCATCTGCATGACAAAGCCCGAGGGGTGCTCGAGGGGCCCTCCCTTGGCGAACTCGTACGCCTGGTCCGGCGTCTGGCGCGTGCCGAAGAGGAAGGCGTCGAACGAGAAGTTCGTGTGCACGTGGAGGTCGCCGAAGTAGGCGCTGCGCAGCGGGTTCTCCTCGACGGCGCGCACCTCCGCGGTCTCCGCCGACGCTTCGGGAGAGGATTCGGGGGCGCAGGCTGCAACCAGCAGGACGGCGGGGGCGAGGAACAGACAGCGACGGATCATGGGGGAGTCTCCAGTTCTTCTGCGAAGCTGGAGTCTCTCACAGGGTGTCGAGGCGCCCGGGGCCGTCACGGAAGAGCGCTTCCGGGCCGCGATCTGGCGGCAGCCAAACGCCGGCGCATGGCCTTGGGCTCCCGACCCTCGCCGGGACGATCTGCTGGCGAAACGATGTCGTTGATGGCATAATGACAGCATGCCGGTTCAGATCACGGTGCGCAACGTGCCGGAGAAGGTACGCAACGAGCTCGCGGCGCGTGCAGCGCTGCAGCGCAAGTCGATGCAGGAGTACTTGCTCGGAGAGCTCGAGCGACTCGTGCAAAAGCCCACGGTCGAGAGCTGGCTGGAGAGGGTGCGCGAGCGCAAGGGCGCGACCGGCACCGAGCTCGCGTCCGAAGAGATCTTGCGCCACCGGGACGCCGATCGTTCTTGAGCGTCGTGATCGACGCCTCGGTGCTGGTCGCCGCGCTCATCGACAGCGGGGAGATCGGGAGGTGGGCGGAAGACGTGGTCGCTTCAGGGGACCTTCTCGCTCCCCACCTGCTGCTCGTCGAGAGCACCAACATTCTGCGCCGGCAACAGCTGGGCGGTGAGATCGAGTCGCTCGAGGCGTCCGCGGCCCGCGTCGACTTGACGAGGCTGCAGGTCGAGCTTTTTCCCTTCGCACCGTTCGCGGAGCGTGTCTGGGAGCTACGCGACAACGTGACCAGCTACGACGCCTGGTACGTCGCAGTTGCGGAGGGCCTCGAGGCCCCCCTGGCGACCCTCGACACGCGGCTGTCGCACTCACCGGGGCCCCGCTGCGAGTTTCGACTGCCCTGAGAGCGCCCGGCAGCCTCGCCTCCGGAGCTGAGCTCCATGCGAAGACCGGGAGCCGAGAGCGCGACACGGTCGACTGCGGGCAGTGAACCGCGGCGGGGAGGACCCACGCTACGATGAGAGCGGCAGCCGGGCGACCATCCGCGACGCGTCTCACGAAGCCCTGGAGAATCCGGGAGCCAGGTGAGACGACACAGCGTCACGGCACCGGGATCTCCTGCACCTTTCCCGGAACGTGATAGCCGCGCTCCACCGCCGGTCGCTCGAGGATGCGGCGGTACCAGCTGCGCACCGCCGGGAAGTCGCCCAGGTCGATCTGGTGCCACTCGAACCTCGCCACCCACGGCCAGAGCGCGATGTCGGCGATGCTGTACTCGCCCGCCACGAAGTCTCGGCCTTCGAGCCTGCGGTCGAGAACCCCATAGAGCCGGAGCGCCTCCGCGTGGAAGCGCTTCTCGGCGTACTCCGAGCTCCCCGGGTTGAACTTCAGGAAGTGATGGCACTGGCCCAGCACCGGGCCGAAGCCGGCCATCTGCCAGGTGAGCCACTCGTGGGCCCGCCAACGCGCGGCGGGATCCCGAGGCAGGAGGCGCCCGGTCTTCTTGGCGAGGTAGTGGAGGATCGTTCCCGACTCCATGAGCGTGACGCCCGTCTCGAGGTCGCGGATCGCCGGGATCTTGTTGTTGGGCGAGACCTCGAGGAACGACGGCTCGAACTGCTCGCCCTCGCCGATGTTCACCGCGTGCGCTTCGTACGCGAGCCCGAGCTCCTCGAGCGCAATGGAGACCTTGCGGCCGTTGGGGGTATGCCAGGTGTAGAGATCGATCATCGCTCCCTCTCGTGGCGGCGCCCGCCCGTCGCGATCTGCCTGCGTCCGCCGCCGCGTTGCCTTCGGGCTCGCCAGCGACCCTAGCAGGGGCCGAACCTGTCCGTTGGCTGCGTATGGCCGAGAACGAAAAGAGGCCCCTGGCTCGCACGGAGCCAGGGGCCTGAGCGGTCGGGGACGGGCGGCCTGCTAGCCGGCGTCGCGACAGCGGTTCGCCTCGATGACGAACGTCTTCTGGTTGTCGTTCTCGTCCGACTCGCGGATGTTCCGGGCGGAGTCGACGGTCATCGTGACCTCCTGGAAGCGGTCGGCCTCGTTCGACCAGCAGGAGAGGGTCAGGCTCACGTTGAAGCCCCACTTCTCACCGGCCTGCAGCTGACGCCGCACCTGCATCCGCTGGGAGATTCCCGGCACCTGGATGAAGAAGGACGGCGTACCCTGGTTGTTGAAGGGCATGTCGTACTGCGAGTCGTTGATGACCTCGACCCGCACCGGGACGCGGTTGTCGGCGAACGCGTTCGTGCGCATGTTGTTGGCGCGCTCCAGCTTGTAGGGCACCAGGTTGGGCGTGCCCTGCGACTTCGAGCAGGTGCGGCTCAGGTCCGCTTCGACGTACTGGTCGCCGTAGCCCGGGGTTGCGATGCGAGCCCGCACCCGGTGCGTCTCGTTGCAGGGGAACGGCTGACGGCCGTTGGCCTTGGCGTTGCGGTTGGGTGCGAGGCCGACCACGCGGGCCTTTTCGGTGAAGTCGGCGTAGCTGAACTCCACCTCGACCGGGGTACGCGGCGCCGGGCCCTGCGTGCGGACGTAGACGCCGAGCAGGCCGTTGGTGCGCGCGACCTGCAGGTCGAAGATGTCGAGCGCGGGCGCGGAGCCCGACCCGGTGGAGCCGGTCGAGCCGGAGCGGCTGCCGCCGCCCGAGGTCGTCGGGCAGGGGTAGGAGAGCGTCTTCGAGTAGGGCGTGCTGCCGCCCTCGACGCTCGCCTGCAGGCTGCTGCCGTTGCCGCAGGGTACGTCGAACGACGTGGTCACCGTGCGGGTGCGGTTCGGGATGAGACCCGAGACGGGGACGGTCATCTTCTGGCCGCCGATCTCGACCTCGACGGAGGCGGAGCGTGCGGGCTCCTCGACGACTTCCAGGACGAGCTTGCCGTTCTTGACGTACGCGTTCTTGACCTTGGTCTCGGCGGAAGCGGGGCTCGCGGCGAGGGTCAGGGCGGCGGCGAGGATGCCGGCGCCGAAGGTTCGGACTGTGGTGAAAGTGATGTGGTTCATGGCTGGGTTCCTTCTAAAGAGACCGGGCCGAAGCCCGAGTGTTTTTGTTTCTGTCGCGCCTCATGTGGCGCTGTCCCTTTAGTCGGATCCGAGCCGGTGCGGCCTTCAACCCGAGCCGGGTGGCTCACTCGTTCAGGAGCGAGCGCCAGGCGGTCTCGCCGGCCACGGCCCCGTCGGCGTCGAGTGCGACGACACGCCAGCGCAGGTCCGACCCCGCGAGGCGGTCCCGGAGCCACGACGGAGCACGATACGTTCCGATCCCCTGTTGCAGGAGGGCCTGGTGCAAGGCGTCGCCGGTCTCGGTCTGCAGCTCCAGGCGGTAGAGCGCGGCGTTGCGCGCCTGGCTCCAGCTGAAGTCGAGCGGGCCCGCGCCGAGGGAGGCGCCGCGCTCGGGCGCGAGCAGCGAGAGTCCGGGCGCGTAGGCCGAGGCGGCCCCTGCACCACCCACCACGTAGCGCAGGGTCGGCATGGGAAAGCCGGCGACAGCGCCGCTGCGGATGACGCCACTGCCGCCCACGTTGCCGAGGTTGGAGTTGCCCTCCTTGTCGTCGGATGCCTCCACGCGCAGAAGGACCTGGTAGAGCCCCTGCACCTCGGTGGGCAGGCGGTCGGTCGGCGGCCCGGGAAGGGTGACCCGGCCGGTGGGTGGCAGGAAGACGTCGAAACGGCTGACCTGTGTGTACCTGCGCTGCAGCCCGCGCTCGGAGGGCGGCAGCGTGGCTTCGGTGAGCAGGTCCTGGGAGCTGGGAGGCTCTTCTCCGGGGAGCACCACCTCCCAGCGTCCGCGGAGGCGACCGGTGCCGTTGTACGCGATCTCGGCGGAGATCTCCTCCGGTTCGCCGCCGGGCGCCACCTGAAGCACGTTGTCGCGGCTCGGCGAGCGCAGCTGCACGTCCAGCAGCGCCAGCGGCACGCGCGCGCCGCCGCCCGTGAGGCGGCACGTCACGAAGACGTACTCGTCCGGCCCGCCGACGCGGCTGACGAACCTGCGCACGTAGAAGAAGGTCGACTCGTCGCCTGCGGCTGCCGCCTGGTACGCGCGGCGGGCCACGGAAGGCGGAATGCTCATCACGTCGGTGAAGAGGCTGCCGTCACCCACGGATCGGCTCTGGTCGAAGCGGATCGGCAGGCGTCCGAACACCGAGCCGGGTGCGCAGCGGAAGCCGATGTCGGGGGTCGCCGGGATGAGCTCACCGCACCACGTCGCCTCCACGGGCACCTGGTCGCGGAGACCTCCGAAGGTGATGAAGACGGTGGTGGCGCCCTGGCTGTTCACGTTGACCCCGTTGGGGTCGCGGCGAATCTGGGCGGAGGCGTGGGACGTGAGGCCGAGCGCCAGCAGGAGCACGACCAAGAGCAGGCGTGGGCGATGAAGGTCCATGGTCGAGCTCCTATCTGAGGCTCAGGTTGAATCCGGTGTGAAGGGTCCAGCTGTCGCGGAAGACGAACCCCCCGAAGAAGCCGTCGAGCGACTCGAAGTCCTGGCTCGAGTAGCGCAGGAACCACTGCCCGTTCCCGCCGTGTGCGCGCTGCTCGCGCCACGCGAAGCGGTAGGACAGCTCGAGGTTGAGGATCGTCGTCTCCGAGCTGGAGGTGAACGGCTCGTCCGAGGTGCGGTTGCGCGACAGGTCGCCGGACAGGGTGAGCACCTGGAGGGGGCGCCACATCGTGTTGATGCCGGCGCGCTCGTTGCGGTCGATGCGGCCGGGCCCGAGGCTCGCCGCCCGGTTGCGCGAGTAGTCGAGGCCCACGTCGAGCTTGGCGTGGGGGCTCAGCGAGAGTCGAGCGCCGTGGCTGATGTTGGTGAAGTCGTCGGTCTCACGGCCGGGCTGGCGGTTGTCCTGGTCGGAGGCGGCGAAGGAGTAGCCGGCTTGCCAGCGGTTGCCCGACCAGTCCAGAGAGGCCGAGTGGTCCTCGCTCTTCTGGTCCGGAATGTGGCTCGGGTTGAAGCCGCCGTTCTCCGGGTCGTTGGCGCCAAACTGGTGGGTGAGCTGCACACCGTAGGTGAAGGAGGGCAGCCAGGGCCTCGGCTTCGCGTCCCAGACCATGGCGAGCGGCACGGTGACGTTGCCGTTGCTGTTGCGGGTCTTCGTCTTGAGGATGGACGGGATGTCGGCGAGGTTGTCTTCGGTGCGGCTGTGGCCAACCTGGGCCGAGACGGCGCCGACGCTCGCCTGTAGGTCGGCGCCGTTGCGCTCGAGATCGGCCTGGGTGAAGGCGGTGATCGAGCGGTACTGCGGGTCGACGCGCTCGTGCTGGAGGTTGAGCCGCAGCGAGGCGAAGGTGCCTTCGCCGATCTCCTTGTTGTCGACGAGCGCAATCTCGACGTTGGCGAATCGAGCGTCGCGGGCCTCGCCTTGCACCGCGACCACGTCGTCGCCCTGGAAGAGCAGCGGGTCGCTCGGGTTGGTGAAGTCGCTCTGGGCGAAGCCGAGCTGGAAGCGCACCCGCTGGCTCGACGTCGACCCGCTGAGTCGTGCCCCCCAGCCGTCGCTCTCCTCGGCGTCGTTCACGATGCCCTGGTTGAAGCCCGCCAGCGGCAGCACGGAGGCGTCGACCCAGTCGGCATCGAGCCGCAGGCCACCCGGTCGCGCCGCGAGGAGCTCCCACCCCATCGATCCGGCCGCAATGCGGTGCTCGCTGCGATCGAGGCCCGCGAAGTTGTCCCAGCCCGCGATGCTCGCTCCGTTGGCAACCGAAGCTCGCAGGGCACCGTGCGGGCCCAGGGGCACGGCGAGATCGAAGCCGCGGCTCGAGAAGCCGCTCACGAGATGCTGGTGCTCGCCGAACGAGACGTGTCCGAGCTCGGCATGGGCACGGCCCTTTTCGACGCGCAGCGTGTAGTCGGAGAGATCGAGGCGATCGGCGCGATCGCCACGCTCGGCGAAGCGGAGGGCCTGCTCGATCTCGCTGACGCCGACGAGGCTGGCACGGCTGGAGAACCGCCAGCCGCCTCGCACCAGGGTGCCGCCCAGGGAGATGTTCGCGGTGGCGGCATCCTGCCCTCCGGCGTCCGCTTCGTCACTCTCGTCCGCGAGCCAGAGCCCCTGCATGTCGATGCCGGTCTCGGACGACACCTCTTCGAATCCGCCGGGGTGTCGGATCTTGAGCTCGGTCTGGTAGATCTCCTGCCAGGTGCCGTCCGGGGCGACCTGTGACACCACGAGGTTCTGCCGGCCGCTCGGCAGAGGCAGGAGCTCGCTGCGGTAGGTGAGCCTCACCCCGTCGATGCGGATCAGATCGGTGATGTCCGTGGTTCCGAGCACCACGGCGATCCGTCCCGGCATGGCGCCTGGCGCCGCCGAGAGCTCGATCTCCAGAGTGTCGGTGCGGGAGATCCAGTCCTGTGGCGGTCCGGTGACCACCGAAAGCGGCTGCGCGCCAGCTTCCTCGGAGCGCTCGGCGGAGTCGATCGCCTGCGCGTGGCCGGCGAGCGGGTGAATCAGCGTGCTGACGAGCAGTGCGGCTCGTGTGGTTCTGGTCGCCAGTCGAACGAACTTCGCCGTCATGGACACGGCCCCCTCTCGGAATGGAATGCGCGCTCGTTCGCGCGCCATGAACTGTCGGCGCGGTCGCCCTGGGGACGGTCTGCTCCGGCCTTTGCGGGTTTAGTCGCAAACGGGCCGGAGCAGCCTTCACCGCGAGAGCGGAGCCGCCGTCGACGTTCGCCGCGACGGTCCGGTGGGGTGCGTTCAGGAGCGGTCGAGCGCCGCGCGCAGACGGGCGGCCAGAGGCGCGAAGCGCGCATCCTGGCGCAGGTCCGCGAGGTCCGGCTCGGCGAAGAGGATCGCCTGGTTGTAGCCGGCGTCGAGCGCTGCGGCGATGCGCGCGAGCGCCGTGTCGCGGTCTCCGGCGAGCTCGGCGAAGCACGCTTCGTGTACCAGCCGCCGGTCGCGGTCGACGAGCTCGCTGTCGCCCACCTCGCCGAGCGCCAGGTCGAACGCGCTCTGGGCCTCCGGATCACCCGCCTGGACCATTGCGAGCGGTCTCTGCAGAACGGCCTCCGCGCGGACCCCGGGCTCCAGCTGATCGCTCGCGAGAACCACCCCGAAGAGCTCGAGCGCGCGTTGGGGCCGCCCCAGATGGCGCTCGATGCGGGCCAGGGTGATGAGGCTGCGCAGCCGAGTCGTTGCCGTCTGCTGGTCGGAGTGCGCTGCCGAATCCGCGACCGCCGCCTGCAGCAGGTCGCGTGCGTCCTCGAGCTGGCCGAGGTCCATCAGCGTCATGGCGTGGTTGTTGCGCACCAGAGCGATCTGCGGATGCCCCGGGTCGAACTTCTCCTGCGCGAGAGTGAGAGCGCGCTCCCCGAGCCTGCGTGCGTCCTCGAGCTCGCCGAGGATGCGCTGTGAGGTGAGCAGATTGATGAGTTGGATCACGAGATCGGGATGGTCACTGCCGAGGCTCTTTTCGGTGATGTCGAGGGCGCGCGTCTGGTTCGTCAGGGCGGTTCGCAGCTTGCCCTGCTTGCGCTGCATGAACGCGAGGTTGTCGAGAAGCGCTGCAATGCGGGGGTGCTCGGGCCCCATCAGAGGCTCCGCGAGCTCGAGGGACGCTTCGAGGCTGTCTTCGGCTTCGGCAAACCGGCCCAGCGAGCCGGACAGGACGGCGATGTTGGCCTCGAGCACCCAGGCCCCCTCCGCCTCGGGCCGGTACTGCTGCATCACGTCGCGCGCCCTGCGATAGCTCTCGAGGGCCTCTTCGGGTGCGCTGGGGCGCAGGAGGATCCCGAGGTCGTTGAAGGCGTGCGAGAGCTTGACGTGGTTCGCCGCCTCGTCGAGCTCGAAGATTGCGATCGCGCGGCGGAGGTAGTCCTCCGCCCCCTCCAGGCTGCCTTCGTTGCGTAGGAGCACGCCGAGCTGGCGCAGGCTCTCGGCCAGCTCGGGGTCCTGCGGGTTGAGCAGCCCTTCCTGAATGGACAGAGCCTCCGCCAGGTGGTCGCGCGCCTCGCTCATCATGCCGAGGTTGAGGAAGACGCGACCCACCGTGCGCATGAGCCGCGACTGCACGAGCGGCTGGTCGGCCAGGTCTTCGCGGACACGCGTCGCACCCAGCTGGAGGAGCTGCTCGGCGGTCATGTCGCGGCCGCGCTGCTCCCCTGGACGCCCGCCTTTGGTGTCCGGTGCCTGGAAGAGCTCCATGAGGAAGTCCGACACCTGCGTTGCGGTCTCGGCTTCCACGCGCGCCTCGGCCTCGGCGGCCACGGCCAGCTCTTCCGCCGCCTTGGCGCGGATCAGGCCGCGGGTGGTGCCGACCACGCCGGCGATGAGCACGACGAGAATGGTGGCAGCCGAGGAGACGGCGAGCCAGTGCTTGCGCGCAAAGCGCCTCAGGCGGTAGGCGCGGCTCGGCGGACCGGCCATGACCGGCTCCCGGCGCAGGTACCTGCGGATGTCCTCGATGAGGTCGGTCACGGCCTGGTAGCGGCGCTCGGGCTCCTTCGCGAGCGCCTTCATCACGATCCAGTCGAGGTCGGGCCGGAGCCGGCGGGCCAGGGTGCTGAGTGCCGTGCTCCGCTTCTCGGCGGCGGCGGTGCCGACGGACGCGTTGGTGGTGAGCTTGCGGCTCGGGACGGCGGGGGTCTGGTCCTGGATCGCCTGGTAGGCCGCCGCGAGACCGAGGTCTCGGAACTCGGCGCTCGAGAAGGGCAGCTCGCCGGTCAGCAGCTCGTACAGCACGATGCCGAGCGCGTAGACGTCGGACCGGGTGTCGATCTGGGCGCCGAGGCTCTGCTCGGGGCTCATGTACTCGAGCGTGCCGATCGCGTCGCCGTCGCGCGTGAGCCCGTCGCCGACGTCCTCCTCCGTCGCCTTGGCAATGCCGAAGTCGATGACCTTGGGCAACGGCGTACCGTCTTCACCTTCCGTGACGAGGATGTTCGACGGCTTGAGATCGCGGTGGATGATGCCTTTCTGGTGTGCGTGGTGCACGCCCGCGCACACGTCGAGAAAGACGTCGAGCCGGTTCTCGAGGGAGAGCCGACGGGTGTCGCAGAAGTCGTGGAGCTGCTCGCCCGAGACCAGCTCCATCACGAAGTAGGGCCGGCCGTCGGCCGACGTGCCGGCGTCGAAGACCTGCGCGACGTTGGGGTGGCTCATGCGGGCGAGCGCCTGGCGCTCCGCCTCCAGGCGCGCGACGGCCGCATCGCTCGTGAGCCCACGTCGCGTGAGCTTGACCGCCACCCGCCGCTCGATGGGCTCCGATTGCGCCGCTTCGTACACGACCCCCATGCCACCTTCGCCGATGCGGCGGAGGAGCTCGTAGGGCCCGAGCTTCAGGAGCGGCTCGGCCGCACCTTCGAGAGCCAGGTCGAGAGCCACCGCCTCGCGGGTGAGCCCTTCGCCGCGCTCGTCGCGCCCGAGCAGTCGCTCCACCTGCGCATGGAGCTCCGGCTCTTCGGCGCGGAGCTCGTCGAGCCGCCGTGTGCGCTCGCCGTTCTCGAGATCGACCAGCTCGAAGAAGAGCTCTTCGACGCGCTGGAACTGGTTCTTCTCGCCGGTCATCCTCGAGCGTCGCTTGCGGCGCGGTCGCGCCCCGTCTCCAGCGCGTCGGCCAGCCAGCTGCGCGCAAAGCGCCAGTCCCGCTCGACGGTGCTCAGAGAGGTCTGCAGCAGCTCCGCCACCTCCGACATCTCGCAGCCCCACAGCAGGCGCAGGCGGACGACCTCCGCCTTGCGGGAGTCCATCTCCTGGAGCCGGTCGAGCGCGTTCTGGAAGTCGAGCATGTCGACGCCGCTGGACGACCTCGCGTGCCCGAGACCGGTCAGCGTCACCTTCACGACGTCGCCGCCACGCTTCTTCGCCCCGCGCTCGCGCTGGTAGTCGACCAGCACCCGGAGCATGACCGTGCCCGCGAAGGCCAGGAGGTGACGTCGGTTCTGGAAGTCCAGCTCGTCGGGCAACATACGCAGGAAGGTCTCGTTCACCAGCGCCGCCGGTTCGAGCGTCGGCGTGCCTCCTCGGTAGCGACGGCGTAGGCGAGCAGCGGCGAGCTTCTCCAGCTCAGCGTAGGCCCACTCCACGACGCGCTCGTGTGCCGTGGCGTCTCCTCCCGCCGCGGCCCTCAACAGTTCGGTGACCTGCCCGCGCTCCTCTCCCGCTCCGATCACCTCGCTGACATGAGAGAGCGAAGCTTCGTTCATCTCACGATCCCCCTCAGAAACCTCGAAAGGCGAGGCAGGCTCAGTGTAGCCCGCCTCGCGCTCGAGTCGTTCGGTCGTTGATGGTCTGCGCGTCAGCGCCTCTTCTTGAGCACCGGCTTCGGCTGGAAGACCCAGTTCGCCTGCAGCTTGCCTTCGACGCCGGCGCCTCCCACCTCGATCCGGACCGTGGTCTTGGCCTTGAGCGTGCGAAGCCAGGTCGGATCCGCGGCGCAGGTGAAGGTGACGGGTGCCGACTGGTAGCCGGACGGGATGTAGCAGCTCACCCGGTAGTGCGAGGCCTGGGCCTGGACGAAGCGGGCCTGCGGGCGCGGCTTGCCGTTGTTCTGGAACGCGAGGCGCATCTTCGCGGCGCGTCCGGGATAGGTGTTGCCGATCTGCGCCGGGTACGGCAGGTTCACCGTGAGCGTCTGCGCGTTCGACGACAGGGTGCCCGCGTCGTTGTCGTCGAGGTCGAAGCTCAAGCGGTTCACCTTGGCCGTGTTCGGCTGCGCCGAGAGGGCGCCGGCTGCGAGCAGCAGGACCGTGATGGCCACCAGGGTGGTGGTCCAGGTGCGTTTCGTGTTCGTGGGACGGATGGCGGTGCTCATTGTCTTGGTCTCTCCAGTTCTGAATGAAACCCCGAAGGGTGAAGCGTCGTTCATGAAGTTCAGTCGGAAACCCGGGGAGTCGGCCTTCATTCCTTTTCGAGAGGTTCCCTGCGGTGTCTCGGCCCGACGGCACGCTTCGGCTACGCTGGAGCCGTGTTCCGAACCCTGTCGAGGCACCGCGCGGCGCTTCTTGCCACGGCGTTGAGCGTGGTCCTTCTGGCCTGTCGCCCGGTGCCAGAGGAGGAGCCCGCCGCGCCACCGCCGAATCTGCTCGTGGTCCTCACCGACGATCAGGGGCAGTGGTCTGCCGGTCCCTACGGGGGTGAGGTGCGCACTCCGCACCTCGATCGGATGGCCGCGGAGGGTTGGGTCATGGAGCGTGCGATGTCGCCCTCCGGGGTCTGCTCGCCTGCCCGCGCCAGCCTGTTCACGGGCCGCCTCCCGTCGCAGCACGGGGTGCACGACTTCCTGAGCGAGTCGATCCCCCACGCGCAGGAGTGGCTGGCGGGGGAGACGCTGCTCCCGGAGCTGCTCCAGGGCGCGGGCTACCGCACCGGTCTCTTCGGGAAGTGGCACGCCACACCTGATCCGGTGCCGCCGCAGCGGGGCTTCGATCGGTGGCTGAGCTACGACGTCTTCCGCTTCGGCTGGCAGAACCAGTACCTGCACCGAGGGGAGGTCGCCTTTTCCGATCAGGGCGAGTCCGTGCTGGTGGACGGACATCAGGCCGAGCACCTCACCCGGAGCGCGCTCGAGTTCATCGACTCCCAGCCGGCGGGCCAACCGTTCTTCGCCTTCGTGGGTTACGCCGAGCCGCACGCTCCGTTCGCCGGCTACCCGGAGCGTCTGGTGGAGGAGTACCGGCAGAGTGCGTTCTCCGACATCCCACGCGGTGAGACCACCCACCTCGAGGTGGCGAACGAGAGCTCGGCGCTTCCGGCGGACCCTACGGAGATCTGGGCGCAGTACTTCGCGGGAGTCACCTTTCTCGACGAGCAGCTCGGCGAGCTCCTGCACGGCTTGGAGGAGCGCGGCCTCCTCGAGAACACGCTCGTGGTCTTCGCCTCGGACCACGGGCAGATGATGGGTCACCACGGTCTGGTCGGGAAGGCGAACGCGAGCCTGCCGCAGAACCTCTACCAGGAGACCCTGCTCATCCCGATGGTGCTGCGTTGGCCCGCGGGGCTCCCCGGCATGGGTCGTTTTTCCGGGCCATTCGATCTGCTCGACCTCTTCCAGACGCTGCTGGACGCGGCGGGTGTCTCCGTGTCGGAGGGTGATGCGGGCGCGGCCAACCGTCCCGGCCGGAGCGTCCTCCCGAAGCTGCAGAGCCCCGAGCACCCTTGGCGGAGGCACCAGTTCGCCGAACATGGCACCTTGCGGACCGTGGTGTCCGAGCGCTTCAAGCTGGTCGTGCGCGCCCCGCCGCTGCCCGACGGGTTCGGGGACGAGCTCTACGATCTCGAGCGCGATCCCCGGGAGACGACCAACCTGCTCGGCACACCGGAGCACGCCGAGGTCGAGCTGGAGCTGCGCCGCGCGCTCGAGAGCCACTTCGAGCGCTACACGGTGCCAGGCCGCGCAGGAACGGACGCTCTCCAGCAGCCGCCGCAGAACGGCAACGAGCCCTGGCGTCGGCTGGCCGCGCGGCTGACCCCGTGACCGCTCCCTAGCTGTCGCGCAAGGCCACGAGCGGGTCGATCGCAGCCGCGCGCCGGGCCGGCACGAGGCTGGCCGCGATCGCCACCGCGGTCAGAGCGGCGATGCCGACGACCACGGACAGCGGATCCCAGCTCGGCACGTAGAGCACGCTCTCGAGCGCGCGTCCGAGGGCGAGAGCGCCGAGCAGGCCCACGGCCGACCCGGCCGCGACGAAGCCGAGGCTCTGCAGGAGCACGCGGCGCATCACCGCCGTGGCGTCGGCACCAAGAGCCATGTGGAGCCCGATCTCCCGCGTGCGCTGGCCGACGCGGTAGGCGATCAGGCCGGCCAGGCCGGTGCCGGACAGCAGCAGTGCGAGCGCGCCCATGGCGGTGAACGTGACGCCACCCGCGCGGACCGGAAGGAGCACGGTGTCGCGCATGCGCTCCATCGTGGTCGAATCGGCGATGAAAGCGCCGGGCTCGGCGTCCTGGACGCTGCGGTAGACGCTCTCGAGCTGCGCGCCGGCCCGCCCGCTGGACCTGTAGGCCACGAGCCCGTACTCACCACCCCCCTGGTCCCAGGCGAGATGCACGAAGGGGCGTGCCGCCTCGCCCGGCGTGATCACCTTGTGGTCGCGGATCACGCCCACGATCTCGATCTCGGCGGAGTCCGACGTATTCATCCGAAAGCGCTCGCCGAGGGCGCTGCGGTCCGGCCAGAAGCGCTCGGCCATGGCCTGGGTCACGACGGCCACTCGCGGCGTGTCGATCTGGTCGCGTGCGTCGAAGAGGCGTCCCTCCAGGAGCTCGGAGCCCATGACGCCGAAGTACCCGGGGTCCACCCGCGTGATCTCGAGGTTGAGGGGCGGGTCGTCTTCCGTGTCGCGGTGACCTGGGATGAAGAAGTCGCCGTTCACCATGTTGAGTCCGAGCGGCATGCGGGTCGTCACGCCGACGGCTTCGACTCCCGGCATGGCTCCGACGCGCTCCATGATCTGCGCGAAGCGGAGACGCGACTCGCTGCGCTCGAGCTCCAGCGTGCCGAGATCGAGGGTGAGTACGCCGATGGGCTCTGCGTCGAAGCCGAGGTCGACGCTGCGTGCCGCCACCACGCTTCGCGTGAGGAGCGACGCGCCGACTACCAGAATCAGCGAGAAGGCGACCTGCCCGACGACCAGCAGCGAGCCCGCCGACGGCAGGCGTCGGCCGCCGTGCTGCACGCCCGTGCCCGACTCCGACTTGAGGGCCGGTACGAGGCTCGTGCGCGTCGCCTGGAACGTGGGAATCAGCCCGCACAGGACCGCGGTGAGTGCCGTGATGCCGAGCGCAAACAGCAGCACGGGACCGCTCAGCTGGAAGTCGTACTGCGGCGAGATCGGGAGATCCATGCGCGACGAGGCCAGGAACTGCAGCGAGACGAACGCGATGGCGAGACCGGCAACAGCGCCCACGGCGGCGAGGAGCGAGCTTTCGGTCAGCAGCTGCAGCGCGAGCTGGCGCTTCGATGCGCCGAGCGCGAGACGCACACCGATCTCGCGGCGTCGCGCGACGGCGCGGGCCAACAGGAGGTTCGCGAGGTTGGCGCACGCGACGAGCAGGACGAGACCCACCATCAGCAGGAGCAGGCCGGCACCCGGGAGGAGCGTGCCGTCGACCGAAGGGTTCACGAGCACCTTGGACGCTGGGATCGCGGCCACGGTCAGTTTGTCGTTCGTGTCCGGGTGCTCCGCGCGCAGGTTCGCCGCAATGGTCGCGAGCTCCGCCTCTGCGCCTTCGGGAGTGCTGCCCTCGGCAAGCCGGCCGGTGAGAGTGAGGAAGCGGTAGCCACGGAAGTCGTACCGGTCGGCGCCGGCGGGCCAGCGGCCCTGGGTGTCGATCTGCCCGGCCGGCTCCACCAGCTCGACCTGAGCTGCGGGAACGAAAAGCTCGGCCTCGATGCCGCGGAGCAGGCCGGTGAAGCCGGGTGGCAGGACCCCCGTCACCAGAAACTCACTGCCGCCGATGCGCATCGTGTCGCCCACGATGCTCTCGTCGGCGCCGAGCGTGCGGGTCCAGAAGCGGTGGGTGAGCAGAACGACCGGCGCGGCGCCTTTGACCTGCTCTTCGGGGAGGAACCGTCGCCCGTGCAGGGCATCGACGCCGAGCATCTCGAAATAGCCGTCGGTCACCAGCGAGCCCACCTCGAGCCGCGGCTGATCGTCGATCTCGACGTTGATCAGGGCCCAGGAGTGCCCTGCGAGGTCGTCGAGCGACTGCGCCTGCGCGCGGAAGTCGGCCCAGTCGGCGATCGAGCTGGTCTCGAAGCCGTCCGTCTCGAGGCGTCGGCTGTACACGTTGAGCAGCTCGTCCGGAGCGTGCACGGCGGGCGTCTTGAACAGCGCCGCGTGCAGCACGGAGAACATCGCGGTGTTCACACCGATCCCGAGGCCGATCGACAATGCCGCCACGGCGATCAGAGTGGGGCTCTTGACCAGCTGCCGGAGGCCGAAGCGGAGGTTTTGTGCGATGCCCATGCGTGACTCCTTTGGCGGGGAGTACGCAGGGATGGGGCAGAGGTTTTGTGGCGGGCAGCCGTTGCGGCCCGCCGAGCCGCCGATCAGTCGAGCTGAATGTCGAAGCTCTGGGGCAAGAACGCGTGGGGGTCTGCAGGTGCCTGAAGGTCGAGCGTGACGGCCTTGTCGCCCGCGCTGGACGTGATCTTCATCTCGACCTGGGGCGGTGCGTTCCAGAGGACGATCTCGTAGTCGCCGTTCTTCTCTCCCGTGGCCTGGGCGAGCTCGGTGCCGCCGCCCGACACGGAGATCTGCGGCGCCTTGACCTTCTTGCCTTTGCTGTTGGTCACGCGGCCGCGGAGGACGGTACAGATGCCTTCCATTTCGGCGCCGCCTTCCGGCTGCATCACCACGTAGAGCTCCTCGAGTCCGTCGCGTCGGATGCCGAGCTCGGTCTCCAGGACTTCGTAGCCGGGGCTCTCGTAGCGGAGTCGAATCACGATGCCGTCGTAGTCTTCCCGGGAGAAGACGTTCCCGAGGTTGCGGATCAGGTAGTCGCCACCCTTCCGCGTGCGCGCCCGGATCATCTGCGCCGGCGACTTCGCGTTGCGCACTTCGATCTCGACATTGGAAAGACCTTCTCCCGCGGGCGTGAACACCCGGCCCATCGCGCGCGTGTTGTCACGGTCGACGGCGGGTGGAGTCTGGGCCACGGCGGTGGCACTCGCAGCCACGAAGAGCGACAGCGACATCCAGACGAGGGTCGACAACGAGGTCCTCATGTTGCCTCCTTCCAGATTGTTCGGGGTCTGGAAGGATTCTAGCGCGGGCCTTCAGCGCCCGATCAGGCCGGCGCCGGAGACCACGAACGTCCGGCCGGAGCGCGGGCCGTCGACCATGCTCCAGGCAGACGTGACCAGGAGGTCGAGCACGCCGTCGCCGTCGACGTCGCCCAGTCCGTCGGCGTCGAAGCCGAAAGTCTCGCCGGGCACGTTCGAGGTGATCGTGCCGAGCAGCGCGCCTTCGCGACCCGAGTAGAGATAGACCCGTCCGCCGGAGAAGGCGCCGGCGCCGTACTGCCAGGCCCCGATCGCGAGGTCGTCCGCGCCGTCGCCGTCGAGATCCCCCGCGCGCGCCGGGCCGATGCCGAAGCCCTCTCCGGGGGTTTCGCCGGTGAGGGTGAGCAGCCTCTCCCCGGTGGCTCCGGAGTGCACGTAGATGCGGCCGGTCTGCGGGCCGCGTGCGCCGTCGGAGAAGTCGGTGGCGTACACGTCGAGCACGCCGTCGGCGTCGATGTCGCCGACGAGCGAGAGGAACATGGCGCCCAGCTGCTGGCCGCTCTCTTCGGCGTCGATGGAGAAGGTGGCGTCGCCCGAGAGATCGGTGAACACGTCGATTCGCCCGCGGTTGCCGTCGCCCGCGTTCGGAGCGCCGATCACGAGCCAGAAGCGATCGCCCTGGACGGCGGCCGCGACCGACGTGCCGAAGCCGTCACCCCCGCGCTCCCCGCGGAGCTCGAGCAGGAGGGCGCCGTCTCGACCCGAGTAGACGAAGGCCTGGCCGGCATCGTCCGGGTCCTGGGGATTGCCGGGGGCTCCGACGAGCACGTCGCCGTGGCCGTCGCCGTCGAGGTCGCCGGTGCCGGTCACCTTGTTGCCGAAGCGGACCACGCCGTCGGGCGGATCGAAGCGGTGGATCAGCTCGCCCGTGGGACCGGAGTACACGAAGGCGCCTCCTGCGCCGGCACCCGCCGCGACGTCGGGGACGCCGTCGCCGTCGACGTCGGGCGCCTTCTCGACGCTCACGCCGAGCTGGGACCCTTCCGTGCCCGTGGCCTGCCAGAGCTCGGCGCCCGACTTCCCGGAGACGACCACGACGCGGCCGCGGGAGTCGCCGGGGGGCGCGTTGGCCGGCGCGGAGATCACCGCGTCAATGATGCCGTCGCCGTCGACGTCGCCGATGCGCCGTGCCTCCCAGCCGAACGCCTCTCCGGAGCTGCCGCGCCACTCGTGCACGATCTGAACGTCTTCGACGAAGGGAGAGCGGTCGAAGACCTCCGGTCCGGGGAAGAGGTCGGCGAAGCGCGCGTCCCCCTCGAGCGCGGCCAGCTCTGGCCGCAGCGCCAGGCCTCCGAGATCGACACCGGGGGTGGTGCGCAGCTCCGCGAAGCGCTCTGCGGCTCGGTCGACGTCGCCGCGTGCCACGTCGATCAGCAGGAGGCCGGTGCGAGCGGCGCCGACGTTCGCGGGAAAGGTGGCGGAGCGGGTGTAGGCCTCGGCGGCCTCGTCGAGCTGGCCCAGGTTTCGCCGGGCGATGCCGAGCAGCTGCCAGCCGGCGGCCTGTTCCGGGTCTTCGGCGAGCGCCTCCTCCAGCACTTCGGCGGCACCTTCGAAGTCGGAGGCGCCGAGAAGCTGCTGCGCCTGGGCGAGGGGTGAAGAAGGCGCCGGAGCCGCCGGCTCCGGGTCGGGAGCTGCGCAGGCGAGGGTGAGTGTCAGGGCGAGGCAGAGACAGAGGCAGAGACGGACGGTGCGACGCGGCGACATGACGGCTCCATTCGGCTCCCCGGCGCGTGGAGCCGGGATGCGGTCGAGGCAGGAAGGGGTGCGAGCCGACAGCCTACGCCGTCCGCCTCTTTCGCGGGCTCCTTGGGGGCGAACGGCGGCCGCCGTCCGCGGTTGCGCCCGAGCTCGACGCAGTCGCGGAGCCACGGCTCCAGCGAGCGGGCGCGCGCTACAGCCCGACCGCGACGCCGACGGAGAGGTTGTGGTTCGTGCGGTCCGAGCCGCCCGGGGTGTCGAGCAGGTTGTTCAGGTAGCCCGCCTCCAGCCGGGCACGACGGGCGAGCTGCCAGGTGAAGCCGATCAGGAGGCGGTTCTGGTCGAAGCCGTCGCGCTGGCCCCAGTCGGCGTCGTTCAGGCCCCAGAACAGCTCGTTCCAGACGAGCCAGCCGAACGAGGTGCTTCCGATCGGCTTCGCCCAGCGCACGAACTGGCGAAAGCGCCAGCCGGTGTCGTCCCCCTGATCGTCGCGGAAGCGCTGCTCGAGCCGGCTGCGACCGCTCAGCGATCCGCCGAAGGGGGAGCCGAGGCGGTACGTCGCCTGCTGCCAGATCCGGTCTTCGTCGATGTCCGGCCCGTCGCGGTACACCGTGACGCGTGCCACACCGCCCCACAGGCTCAACTTGTCGGAGACCTTCCATCCCATTCCGGGCCGGAAGATCGTGACGCCCAGCTCCTCCGCGTCGTCGCGGAACCGGGCGTGACCGTCGAACCAGAGCAGCAGCTTCCCGTCGGTGATCGGCCCGTTCACGAACAGCGCCGTCCAGCCCTGGTTGTCGTCGGCCATCGACGGAGCGGTGGGGAGGAGCGCCGCGCCGAGGGCCAAAAGGAGGGCGGTCTTCACGGCGAGCGCCGCCTTCGAGCGTGCGAGACGGCCCTCGTGGCGGTCTCTGGATGGGCCTGCAGCAGTCATGGTCTCTCCTCGTATTCCTCGGGTCGCGCCGTCTCGCGGCTTCGGTCTGGGGGACTGTACGACGCATGGACCCTCACGTTGTTTCGTCGAAGCAGCCTGCAGAGATTCGTCGACGTGGCCCCTTCCCGATGCCGCCTGCGCCTCGTTCGGAAAGGAGGCTCCGCCATGTCCGATTCCAGGCGTCCGATTCGCGCGAGCTGGCGCGTCACACCGTGCCTGCTGTGGACGCTCGTCGCGTCCCTCGTGCTGCAGGCCGGTGCGGAAGCGCAGGTCCGGCCTGACGGTGATCCGCTCGATCTTGCGATCGGCCTGCCGGCTCCCGGCTACACGAGCCGGTTCGTCGAGACGGTCGGCGTCTCGGAGACGGAGGTGATGGGTGTGGCCTACTCGTTGCGCCAGGACTTCGGAATCTCGACGGGCATTGACGTCTTCGTGCAGCGGATCGACCCTCCCTCGCAGGCGATCTCCCTCCTGTCGGAGGCGACTCCCGTCGCGATCTTCCATCCTGCGATCAGCGTGTCGCCGAATCGCCGGTTCCGGGCGGTCGCGTTTGTCTCCCTTCCAGCCGCCGCAAAGACGACGGTTCGCAAGGCGGAGGTGAGCCTCCGCATCTTCGACGGAGAGTCGATGGTCGGCGCCGTGGATGTCCCGATCACCAGCGCCACCGGCTCCAACGTCTTGTGGTCGACGGCGGCTCCCCTCGTGGACGATTCCGGCCGTGTCCTGCTCGCCTACGACGACATGGAGCCGGAGCCCAGGGTCCGATTCCGCCGCTTCGCGCAGGATGGCGCTCCGATCGGAGAGCCCGGCGAGCTCCCGGGCTCGGGCAGTTCGGCGGTGCAGCTGGCGTGGCTCGACGAAGGAGGCACGCGGGCCGTCGGCGTCCTGCAGCGCTGGGGTGTGGAGGTGGCTCAGATCGACCTCGGCCCCGGAGGCGTCACGCCGCTCGAGACGCAGCACCTCAATCGCTACGACCAACGCACCCACGGCTGGCCGTCCGTGGCTTCGAGCCCGAGCACGGGGGCCTATGTCGTCGCCTGGAGCTCTCGGGACGCCTTCACGGAGAGGGTGCACGCGCGACGCTTCGCGCCGGATGGCAGGTCCTGGATCGACTTCGAGATCGCGTCCGACCTGGAAAGCCGTGCTCTCCACGCCCGCGTGGCAATGGACAAGCAGGGGCAGATCGCGGCCGCCTGGCAGCACAACGACTTCGGGGGCGAGCGGGAGGGGTCTACCGACATCTGGGTCCGTGGGTTCGATGCGCTCGGGCGCCCGCTCGGTGACGCGGTTCGCTTGAACGAGGAGACGCGCTGGGATCGCGCGTTTCGCGGCCGTGTCTTCACGATTCCGTCCACCGAAGAGGAGCCCGGCCACCCGACTCCGGAGGCGGAGCCCGATCCGGGCACACAACCCTCGGCCGTGGGCCCGGTGCGCGTCGTCGGACAGCAGGTGGAGCCGGAGGCGCAGCTTTTCCTCGACCCGAGGGTGTTCCAGGTGGAGCCGCTCGACGATGCAGAGGCCCTCACGTTCACGAGCATTGCGGTCGAGTCGACCGTGCGTGTCGCGGGTGACACCCGGATCGAGGTGACCCGCCAGAACCTCGAGGAGCCGTCCGATCGCAGCTTGGTCGAGATCGCAAACCCCAGGCACCGAACGCGGAGTCCGATCCTCGCCGTGTCGCCGAACCGGCGCTACCAGGCCTACGCCTGGGCGAGCCCGGCCGGAACGTTCGATCGTTGGCAGCTGACGATCCTGGAGGCGGGCACGGTGGTCTCTACGGCCTGGTTCACGTCACCGGACGGCCGGACCGCGTCCAGCCAGGTCTCTTCGTCGACGACGGGACTTCTGGTCGACGACCAGGGCAGGGTCCTCCTGGCCCACGACCAGCGGCCGGGGTCGAGCACCGAAGTCGTCGTCCGCCGGTTTGCCCGCGAGGGTCGTGAGCTCGGCAGGACGACCCTCCGTCTCGGCGACACACGTTTCGCCGGTCCGGTTCTCGGATGGCTGAGCGGTGACGGCCGTCGAGCCGTACTTGCCGTCAACAGTGGCCGAGGTGTCGAGGCGTTCCCGCTCTCTCTCGAGGGGAAAGAGATCGAGGTCGGGCCTCGCGAGGTCGTCTTTCCGTCGGTGCACGAGACGGCGGAGCTGCGCGTCGTGGCGAACCCGGACGCCCGGCGGTTTGCGGTTCTGGTGGAGTCACCGCTGCGCACCGTCACGGACCGCAGGGCGGGAGTGGTGCGTCGCTACTCCGACGACCTCGTACCGCTCGGGCCACCGATGCCGCTGCCTGCACGCGAAGGGTTCTCCGACTCGTTTGCCGTTGCGGCCATGGACAACGAAGGACGGCTTCAGCTGGCCTGGGCTCGGGACAATCTGGAGCCGGACCCGGCGCGGAGACGTGTCGACGTCGTCGTGCTCGGCATCGATGCGGAGGGCGCTCCGATCGGCCAGCCGGCGTCTCTCCGGTCGGAAAGCTCGGCGGACATCATGGGCCTGCCCTACGTCGCCCTCATGCCGGCGGCGCGGGATCGGTTGCCGGGTGAGCCGACGCCCGTGCTCGTCAGCTGGGTCGCGGCCCTTGGCCCCTACCAGCCGAACACCTTCGGCTACAGGGCCCAGGTCGTCGAGTTCCCCGGTGAAGTGGACACGTGCGGTGGCGTAGCCGGCCTGTGCCTCGGCGAGGGCCGCTTCCTCGTGGAGGTCGACTGGCAGACGGCCCAGGGAAGCACCGGCTCGGCGCAGCAGGTCGCCGGCGGCACCGAAGACTCCGGTGTGCTGTGGTTCTTCAGCCCGTCCAACTGGGAGATGATGGTGAAGGTCCTCGACGGGTGTGGGGTGAACGGCCACTTCTGGGTTCTGGCGGCCGCGACGACCGACGTCGGCTACCAGCTGCGCGTCACCGACACCGAGACCGGCGAGGTGCGGACCTACGACAACCCCGTCGGACGTCTTGCGGAGGCGACGACGGACACGACAGCCTTCGACACGTGTGGTGATGCCTCTCGACCCGCCCCGGAGGTTGTGTGGAGCTCGCGCTCCCAGCGTCGCTCCGCTGCGCTCGACCTCGCGGGCGGGCGCTTCCGAGCCACCGTCGAGTGGCGCGACTTCCGCGGCGACACGGGGCAAGGGGGTGTTGCTTGGCTCCGCTCCGCCGACTCCGGGATCTTCTACTTCTTCGACGCATCGAACTGGGAGCTCCTCGTGAAGACGGTCGACGGCTGCGCGCTCAACGGCCACCACTGGCTGGCCGTTGCGGCGACCACGGACGTCGAGTACACCCTCACCGTGACGGACACGGTCAGCGGGGAGGAGCGGGTGTACTTCAACCAGCTCGGGCGAGCCTCCCCCGCGGTCGTCGACACGGAGGCCTTCGCCCACTGCCCCTGACCGGACGCACTCTTCGCGCTTCGAGCTTCTCTCAGCTCGCCTCCGCCGTCGGGCGCGGGCGGATGTGCTGCGGGCAGTTGCGGTCCCAGGCGTCGATCTCGAAGACGATCGCGCGCTCCACGCGCGCTCCGTAGCTGGTGTCCGTCACCTTCTCGAGCACCGCTGCCTCGTCGGAGACGCGGGCGCGCCCCCAGATCTTCACGCGCCGCTGCTGCGCGTAGTCCATGAGAAATAGCTGCGCCTTGTCGTTCTCGGACAGGTTGCCCACCGAGATGTACTGCCGGTTGCCGGCGTAGTCGGCGAAGGCGAGGGTGCGTGGTCCGAGGATCTTGAGGAACCCCGGGGGGCCGCCGCGGTGCTGCACGTACGGTTGGCCTTGGCTGCTCGCGGTGGCGAGGTAGAACGAGTCGGAGCGCGCGATGAAGTCTTCGAGGAAGGCGTCGACCGAGGTCCTCCAGCCTCCCTTCTCCTCCATGCGGGCGTAGCCGTCGCGCGACCCGTGGAGCTCCTGTTGTCGTTTGACGGCGGGGCTGAAGGCGACATCGCTGGGTGTGGTCATCGTGGCTCCTCGGTGGTGATTCGAAACGGTGAGCTGGACGAAGAGGAAGGGGCGGCAGGAGGGCGTTACTCGAGCGTCACGAGGGTGGCTCGATACCCAGACAGCTCCAGAAGGCTCGTGTCACGGTGGCCGACGCGCGCGCGCTCCGCTTCTTCCCGGGACGGTCTCCCGCTCGCCCGACGGCGAGGGCGCCATGGAGGCCGTAGACCAGGGCGGCGGCGAGGTCGCGCGCGGCGGCTCGAGGGGCGAGCTCCCCGCGGGCTGCGCCGCGCGCGATCTGTTGCTCGGTGAAGTCGAGGGTGGCGCGCACGTGCCGCTGCACGAGCTCGCGCACGGGCTCGGGCAGCGTCTCGACGTCTGCGGCCAGTGAGCCGCAGGCGCAAAGCAGGCCGGCACGCTCCGACTCCTCGAACAAGTGCACCAGCGCTTCGAGGCTCGCGGTGGCGGTTGGGAGCTCCGCGGCGTCGCGGAGGGCCGCCTGCAGCGTGGCGAGATAACGCTCCATCAGTGCCACCGCAAGGTCGGCCTTCGTGGGGAAGTGGTAGTGCACGCTGGCCGTGCGGATTCCCTCGCTCGCCGCGAGGTCTTTGAAGCTGAAGGCGTTGTAGCCGCGCTCCTGCACCAGGGTCTGCGCCCGGTCGAGGAGGCGACCGGCCGTGTCACTGGCCACGGGCTTCGCTCAGGGTCGCGAGGGCGTAGGGGAGGTGGTCGCGCTTCGTCCACACCTTGGCTCCCTCGTCTCCGGCCACCGCGATCGCCTCGGCGCCGATCGGAAGGCGGATCCAGGAACGCTCCCGCAGCTCCTCGCCGCCAACCGTCGCCGTGCCTTCGAGCACGAGGATCTCGGCGCCGCCTCGCGTGTCGAGTGGGATCTCGGCTCCGGCCTCCCACTGCTCGAGAGCGACGGTCTCGCGCGGATCGCGAAAGAGCGGCAGAACGGCAACCCCCGGTCTGGAGGCGTCGTTCACGAAGTGGCTCTTGTTCGAGTCGATGACGACGTGGGTGCGGTCTTCGGGTGCAAACTGGCGCAGCTTCACGAAGATGGTGCAGCCCTCCTTGGAGCCGGGTGTGTGGCTCGAGGTGGGAGGGTTGCGCACGTAGGTTCCGGCGGGGAAGTCGCCATGCTCGTCCTGGAAGACCCCGTCGAGTACGAGGAACTCCTCACCGCCGCCGTGGGTGTGGGCGTCGAAGTGGCTCTCCGGGGCGTAGCGCACGATGGTCGTCGCCCGGGCGACCTCGTCTCCGATGCGGTCGAGCATCTTGCGGTCGACCCCGGGAATCGGGGAGGGGGTCCATTCGTGCTGGTCGTCGTGCTGGACCGCGATCTGATGGAAATTGGCGTTGAGCTCCATGGCGTTCTCCTCGTGAACTTACCTATGCATAGGTAGGTACGCGCGGACCTCCTGGTCGGTTTCATCGGAACTGCGCGCAGGAGAGAGACCTTCTCAGGGATGGCGCGTCGGGGCGGTCGCGTCGCGGAGAATCTCGCCAGGCGGGAGGTCTTCGATCTGGACGCGGAGCGACGCCTTGCGCAGCAGCGGTGTCAGCGTGAGCTTGCCTGGCAGCTGCAACTCCAGGCTGGCGAGCCGCGTCTCGATCTCGTTCCGCGGCGTCCCTTCGCTGTCGGCGCGCGCGACCACGATGCGGTTGGTCCGCCGCGACACCGGGAACACGTGCACCTGCGGGTACACGCTCCGGATGGTGCGGACCATGGAGCCGTAGAGGGGGTTGCCGCCGCCCCACACGTTGGCGACGACCGCACCGCCGGGCCGCAGCAGCTCGCACACGGCGGCGTGGAACGTGTGGGTGGTCAGGGGCAGCGGCACGGCGTCTCCGGCCGCGCTGCCGCCGTACGCGTCCAGGAACACCAGGTCGTAGCGGTTCTGGGTCGTCTCGACGAAGTGGCGGCCGTCGTCCACGTGCACGGTGAGGCGCGGGTGCGGCCCCAGGCCAAACCACGTCTGAGCCACATCGGCGACGACCGGGTCGATCTCCACGGCATCGATCTGCACGTTCGGAAAGGCCTCGAGGAGATAGGCCGGGATCGAGCCGCCACCAAGGCCGACGACCAGCGCCCGACGCGGGGTCGCCGATGGACTCCCCTGGCCTGGCTGAAGCGCCGGCTCCGGGAAGGCCAGGCCGACCATGCTCGTCTCGACGTAGGGGAGGTGGAGAGCCTCGGGGCGCCCAGGCTCCACGAGGCTCTGCACGGCACCACGGCGCGAGAACTTGAGGGTGCGCAGGCCCCGCCAGTTCTCGGTGACCCAGACCTCCTGGTACTCGGACGTCTCCTGGTGGAGCACCGTTTCGCCTGCGCACGACAGAAGGCTGAGGAGAACCGCCGAAAGCGACGCGCGCGCCACGGTCTGGCTCCGGTCCTCGGCTCGTGCGTGCATCAGCCGCGACCTCAGTTCCGTGCGTCGTCCGCCGCGCCCTGCTCGCGGGGCCTTCGGTCCGGTGTGCGCCGTCCGCCGGCCGCGTCGACGGCGTCCTCCAGCTGCGGCAGCAGCGTCGTGCGCAGCTGCTCCCCCTCGGGCAGCAGTCGCTCGACCACCTCCCGCGCGATCTCCACGTTGCGACGGTGGGTCTGCGTGGGCCCGGTGCGTGCGCTCCAGTGGCCGCCGATCACGGTCTGGAGGCGTCCGAGGGCGGAGGGCAGAGAAGGCTCCTGGAGGCGGAGGAGGACGGTGTCGCCCGTGAGCTCGAGCTGGATCGCCTGCGCCCGGCTGCGCAGGTCCTGCACGGTCTGGAGCAGCTCGAGGCCAACCCCGGGCCCGGAGAGGATCGCCTCCTCGAGGTGCTCGAGGCGGCGCAGCGCCCTGTCGGTCTCCTGGGCGAGGCCCAGGGCCCGCTGGTAGAGGCGCCCGGTCTCCAGCTGAAACGGGAGGTCGTCGCCTGGTGGCGGTTGGGGCAGCGCCGCGTCGAAGATCTGCTCCACCTCGAACGTGACGGGCGCGCCGAGTGGCTCCGTTGCGGCGCCCCGCACGCGCACGAGCCGGGCGGAGTAGCGCCCGGGAGGTGCCATGGGGCCTACGGGAGGCTCGAACCACGGGGGCAGATCCGTGGGTGGCTCGAGGACGATGGGCTCGAAGTCCGGATAGCGAAGATCCCAGGCGATCCTGTGAAAGCCGGCCCCGGTGGGTACGTCGATGCGGCGGATGACCTGCCCCCCGGTGTCGCTGACCTCGAGGAGGAGCCGCTCAGGCCTCTCGCTCGCCTCGGCCCGGAGGTCGTCGAGGCTGGGGAACGGTACGTCCGCGCCGTCACCGAGCTCCCCCTCCCGCTCTTTTCGCTGCTCGGCGAGGGTCTGGGCGCCTTCCGGAAGGAAGACCGTGAAGGTGGCGCCGTGCGGCGGATTGTCGGCCGCCCAGTAGTCGGTGCCTTTGGCGCCTTTGCCTCGGTTCTGTAGCAGCAGCGCCGGGTGGAACCAGAAGGCGCGCCGCGCTGGGAAGAGGGTGACCTCGTCGCCGGGCACCCGTCCACTGGCGATCTCGCGGAGCGGCGAGTAGTCGTCGAGCACGTAGAAGCCGCGCCCGAACGACGACGCCACGAGGTCGCTCTCGCGTCGCTGGACGTCCAGGTCGCGGAAGGCGAGGGTGGGAGCACCTGCCAGCCTCCGCCAACTGCCTGCCGGCGTCGAGCGAGAAGTAGACGCCGCCCTCGGCTCCCACGAAGAGGAGCTGGTCGGTGACGTGGTCCTGGGCGAGAGCCCAGAGGATCTTCCTCTCCGGCAGGTCGCCCGCCAGCGACTCCCAGCTGCGGCCGCGGTCGCGGCTCACGAGGAGGTACGGCGCGTAGTCGCCCTCCTTGTGGTTGTCGAGCACCGCAAAGACCGTGTCGGCATCGTGGAGCGACGCGCGCACCTGGTTCACGAAGGCGCGCTCGGGCACCGTGTCGGGGAAGGCGGCGCGACGCCAGTTGGCGCCACCGTCTTCCGTGACGTGCACCGTGCCGTCGTCGGAGCCCGTGTAGATGACGCCGGCGGCGAGCGGTGATTCGGAGATCGACGTGAGTGTGGCGTACCAGGACATCGCGGAGTTGCCCCACAGGGCGTCGACGCTGCGCACCTTGCCGTCGGTCGGCATGTCGTAGCGCAGCGTGCCGCGCGTCAGGTCGCCGGAGATCGGAGTCCACGAGTTGCCCCGGTCGTCACTGCGGAAGACCCGCTGTGAGCCGTAGTAGATGCGGTTGCCCGCATGCGGCGAGATGTGGATGGGCGCGTCCCAGTTGAAGCGATCGACCACATCGCCGGGCTCCGGCTGCGGCTGGATCTCGGTGAGCTCGCCGTTGCTGCGGTCGAAGCGCAGCGGGTGCCCCATCTGCCAGGAGACGTAGAGGATGTCCGGGTTCTCGGGATCGACCGCGGTGTCGTAGCCGTCGGCGCCGTAGGGCACGATCCAGTCCTGGTCGCGCACGCCGTGCTGGTTGAACGTGCGCACGGGGCCGTAGATGGTGCCGTTGTCCTGCGTTCCCCCGACGACGTTGTACGTGGGGAAGTCGTTGTCGACCGCACCTTTGTAGATCTGCGTCACGGGCAGGTTCGTCACGTACTTCCACGTTTTGCCGAGGTCGAAGCTCTCGTAGAGGCCGGCGTCGGTCCCCGCCAGCAGGTAGTCGGGGTCGTCCTGGGCGAACGCGATCGCGTGGTTGTCGCTGTGCTTGTCTTCGCCGCCGTCGATGCGGCGGAAGCTGCCGCCTTCGTCTTCGGTGACGTGGATGAAGACGTCCATCTGGTACACGCGGCCGCGCCGGTGCGGGGAGGCGTAGATCTCCTGGTAGTAGTGCGGGCCCGTGCCGCCGGAGTGGTAGGCGTTGCGGCGCTCCCAGCTCTCGCCGCCGTCGGTGGAGCGGTAGAAGCCGGCCTCGTCCAGCTTGGCCTCGACCGTGGCGTAGACGACGGCGGAGTCGAACGGCGAGATGGCGAGCCCGATCTTGCCCATGTCGCCCTGCGGCAGGCCGGTCGTGACTTCGCGCCACGTCTCGCCGCCGTCGGTGCTCTTGTAGATCCCCGACTCGGGTCCGCCTGCGAGCAGCGACCACACCTTGCGACGCCGCTGGTACGCCGCCGCGTAGAGGACGTCGGGGTCGTTCGGGTCCATCTGGAGATCGGCCACGCCGGTGCGCTCGGAGATGTCGAGGACGTGCCG
Source organism: Candidatus Multivoraceae bacterium (assembly GCA_965223385.1). GTDB lineage: Bacteria > Acidobacteriota > Thermoanaerobaculia > Multivoradales > Multivoraceae > JBCCLJ01. The sequence continues at coordinate 2,406,466 of CBDCWR010000007.1, forward strand.
CCACGTCTGTCCGCGGTTGGTGCTCTTGTACACGCCCCGCTGGCCGCCGTTCGACCAGAGCGGGCCTTCCGCGGCGACGAAGACGACGTTGGAGTCGCGCGGGTCGATCACGACGCGGGAGATGTGCTCCGAGTCGACAAGGCCCATGTGCTCCCAGGTGGCTCCGCCGTCGAGGCTCCGGTAGACCCCGTCGCCGTAGCCGACGTGGCGGCCGCTGACGTTCTCGCCCGTTCCGACCCACACCACCGACGGCTCGCTCGGGTCGAGCGTGACGTCGCCGATGGAATAGGAGCTTCCGTTCTCGCTCGTGGCGGTGTCGAAGACCGGCTCGATCGTCGTGCCGGCGTTCGTCGTCTTCCAGACGCCGCCCGATCCCACGGCCACGTACCAGGTGTTGCGCTCGTGCGGGTGAATCGCGATGTCGGCGATGCGGCCGGACATCAGGGCCGGGCCGAGATGCCGCATGGCGATCCCGGAGAAGTCCTCGTCGGGGCGCTCGGACCAGGATTGTGCGCCGGCGAGCTGCGGGACGAGGGCAAAGGCGCAGAGAGCAAGCAGCGGGCGTCGAGACATCGCGGGAGGCTCCTGGGTGTTCGGGGTCCAGAGGTGGGTGCAGTGTACTGGCGGGCTCTCGCAGGGGCGATAGGCTTCACGAAACACCATCAGGCAGTCGAGCGTCGTGCACGCAGAGACCCTCGATCAAGGTCCTTGGAGCCGCGGGCGTGGCGGCCCCTCAGGAGGTGAGCATGCGCATCCGTCCCGTCTCGTCCCGACGACCCTTTCCTCTGTCCCTCCGTCTCTGGGGCCTCCTGACCGTCGCGACCCTCGTCGCCACGGTGGGTTGTGCGCCCGCCGCCAACCCGGGAGGCTCGGACGACCTCGTGCACGTGGAGGGCCTCGGCAGCCTCTCGTTCCCCAACTCCGGCGCGGCGGCGGCGCAGGAGCCTTTCCTGCGGGGAGTCCTGCTGCTGCACAGCTTCGAGTTCGAGGCGTCGGCCAAGGCGTTCGTCGAGGCGCAGGAGGCCGATCCGGAGTTTGCGCTCGCGTACTGGGGCGAGGCGCTCACCTACAACCATCCGCTCTGGCGCTACAAGGGCCGGGAGGACGCCCTGGCGGCGCTCGGCAAGCTCGGAGCGACCCCCGAAGAGCGCCGGGCCAAGGCGCCGACCGAGCGCGAGAAGTTGTACCTCGACGCCGTGGAGGTCCTCTTCTCCGAGGGCACCAAGGAGGAGACCGATCGCCAGTACATGGAGGCGATGGCGCGGCTGCAGGACGCCTACCCCGACGACCACGAAGCCAGGGCGTTTCATTCGCTCGCCATCCTCGGCAGCGTGAACGGGCAGCGCGACTTCGCCACCTACATGCGTGCGGCCGCCACGGCGCAGCCGGTGTTCGACGCCAACCCGAAGCACCCCGGCGCCGCGCACTACCTCATCCACTCCTACGACGACCCGATCCACGCGCCGCTTGGCCTCCCGGCCGCCGAGGTCTACGCCGACGTCGCGCCCAACGCTGCGCACGCCCAGCACATGACCACGCACATCTTCCTCGCGCTGGGAATGTGGGACGAGACGGTCACGGGCAACATCCGGGCGCGCGACACCCAGGACGCCTACCTCGCCGATCTGGGCCGCGAGCCGAACCTCTGCGGCCACTACTCGTCGTGGCTCCACTACGGCCACCTGCAGCGCGGCGACCTGGCCGAGGCCGAAGAGCTGATGGACGCCTGCCACCAGCGCATGCTGGAGAAGCCGGAGGGGCAGACGACGCCGTACTTCGTGGGCATGCGCGCGCGCCATGTCGTCGACACCGAAGACTGGGCGCTCGCCGAGCGTTGGCAGGCCGAGGTGGCCGAGTGGGAGGTGTCCGACTTTCCGGATCGGGCCCGCCCTGGCCTGCGCTACGACGTGACCTCCGCGTTCGCCGCCCTGAAGCAGGGGAGTGCTGCGACCGCGGAGGCGGTGCTGGCGAAGTACGCGGGCACCACGAACCAGATGGAGCGCTCACAGCTGCTGCAGCTGCGCGGGCTGGTGGAGATCGCTGCGGGGCGCACCGATGCGGGCCTCGACAAGCTGCGGGAGGGCGCCGCGCTCGCGGAGTCGCTCCCGTTCGGCTTTGGTCCGCCGCCGCCGGTCAAGCCGGCATTCGAGCTTCTCGGTGAAGAGCTCGCCCGCGCGGGTCGGCAGGACGAGGCCGTCCAGGCGTACCGCACGGCGGCCAGCCGCACTCCGAAACGCCCGCTGGCCGAGAAGGGTCTGCCGAAGACGTAGGCGCCGCCGCGGCGAACCCCGCCCGCCCCGATCTCGTATCTCCAGGGACAACCCTGACCAGGCTCGCCGCGCTTCGGAGAGCCTGGCGAAAGGAGTGTCCTATGAGCCAGATGCCACCGATCACCGGCGTCGCCGAGATCGTCCTGAGCGTACGTGACCTGCCGGCGATGCGCACCTTCTATACCGAGGTTCTGGGTTTTCGCTTCCTGCACGAGGCCTGTCACGAGCACGGCCTGGAGCCCGATCCGGAGGGTGACGCCACGATCTGCTTCCTGTCGATTCGCGACGTGGACACGCCGCTCGGCCGGAACGGCCACCCGGAGATGTTCGTGCTCATCGACTTCGAAAGGCATCACTTCGCCCGTGCGAGGTTCTCCGGCCACGAGCGCAGCGCGTCTACGCTCAACCACCTGGCCTTCGAGATTCCGCCGGAGTCGTTTGCGGCCCACAAGGAGCGCCTGGAAGGCCTCGGGCTTTCTCCCAACGAGGTGGAGTTCGTGTCGATGGAGGCGCGAGCGCTCTTCTTCGAGGACCCGGAAGGGAACCAGCTGGAGCTGATCTGCCACGACCCGAGCGTCGTTTCCTGAGAGATTCGGCGGGCCTCTCAGGTGCAGGCGAGGCGGATCCGCGTCGCCTTCGACTGCTGCTCGGCCTCCTGGAGCTCGAGCAGAGGCTCGAGCTCCTCGGGCTCGAACCAGCGCTGCTCCAGGGCGAGAGTGCGCTCGAGCCGCAGCGTCTGCCCTTCGACCTCCGAAGTTGCGTGGAAGTGCCCCGCCTGGGTGCGGACCTCCGCGTCTGGGAGGGCGCTCGGGCAGGCGGTCGGCGGCAGTCGGAGGGTCCAGGACGTGTGATGCAGACCCGGCTCCAGCACGAGAGGCACCGCGCGGTTCGCATCGGTTCGCGGCAGGACCACCTCTCCGATGCGAACGGAGCGCCGCTCGTCGCGCCCGCGCAGCAGACGACGGAGGGAGACTTCGGCGGAGACGGAGACCTCGGGGACTCCAGCGGTGGACACGCGATGTTCCAGACGCGCGAAGTCGGCACGCGGGAGGAAGTCGCCGAGAACGGCCCGCAGCAGGTAGCCGACGGTGGAGTCGTCCTCCCCCGCGAGCGCGGGAACGAGGGCATGCGCGGCGTCCCCGCGCAGCGTGACGTCGAGCGTTCCGCGGGCTGATCCGTCTTCGGCGACCGTGAGATCAGCCCGCGCCGAACGGAGCGCTGTGCCTGCGCGGATCGGGGTGGAGACGAGTCGCGAGCTCTCGTCGTCGACGACGAGAGCCAGTTGATCCTGCACTCCGGCGTGGAGCCATGTAGCGCCGCCGATCTGCTGTGTCGGGTCGATGAACAGGAGGCCGTCCGCGATTGGTGCCTCGTCGCCCAGCTGCAGACCCTCGGCTTCGACCGCGACGATGAGGTGGTTGAAGTGGTGGGGGCTGGGGAGCTCCGGCTCGATGCGGCCCCGCGGCGCGAGTCGGATGATTGCCGGCCACGCCTGCAGGCCAGCTTCGCGGAGCAGGTCGATGAGGAGGAACGACTTGTCTTTGCAGTCGCCCCACCGCCGCTCGAGGGTCTCCATCGAAGGGCTGGGTTGGTAGCCGCCCACCCCGATCTCGACGGCGACGTAGCGCACGTCGCCCCGGACGAAGGCGGTGAGGGCCTCCAGGCGCTCTGCCGGCTGCTCGTGACTCGCGACGAGACGATGAGAGAGCTGCCGCACCGAGTCGGCAGTCGGCGGGAGATCCGTGAGGAGGCCGCGGTACCAGCTGCCCACGGCATCCCACGAGGCCTCGTTCCAGGCAAAGTGCACCGTCGGCAGCCAGTTGGACTCGCTGGGCGCCCAACGTGGCCGCTCCACCGGCTCGAGATCCTCCGCCTCGAAGACGAAGCCTCCATCCGTCGCGCGCAGTTCGTAGTCGGCGAGTGCACCCGTGACGAGTGTGGTCACGGGGGTCGACGATCCGGAGGCTTCGATCCGGACGTGATCGACCGCCTGCTGCTGCGGCAGCACGAAGGTACGGCTGGCCGTGAACCATGGCTGGAGGAGGACCTCGTACTCGAGGTCCAGGAGGCTTCCGATCTCGAGGTCGCGGACTTGAATGACCTGGGCGCTCGACGACGAGTAGAGCTCGAAGGAGTCGAGTGCCTCGACGCGGTCGACCGACTTGTCCGGCACCCGGGTGCGCTCGCCGCTCGGCGAGGTGACCCACGCCTCGAACCGGACGAACTCCACGTTGGTGTTGAGGTACACCGGAACCGAGCTCCAGAGCCGACTCTCCTCGTCCGTCTCGACGCGAACCCGCACCGCGACCTTCTGACGCACGTGTCGACCCTCGCCCTCGATTCCGTGGTGCACGTTGTAGGTCTCGACGCGCGCCGCGGCGGGGGCGACCGCGAGTGCCGCCAGAGCGGCCAACGTCCTGAGCCCCGCTCCCCTCATTCGCGGACCAGCACCAGGAACTGGGAGTCGTGGTCCTCTGCCGCACGGAAGAGGTTGCGGACGGCGTCGTACTGCGTGGGGTCGAGAAACTCACGCTGTGTTCTCTCGAACAGCCGACCGTAGACGAGGCTGCGGTTCTCCTCGTCCAGGCTCACCGTGGCGATGAACTTCCCGGCCGCGTTGATCTCGGTGGAGGACTCGGGCTCCAGGTCGAGGGCCCACTCCTCGCTCCAGCTGAGCTTGAGGCTGAGAGCCTGCCTCGACCCCGGCTCCAGCAGCACGGGAGTCACCCGCTCTTCCGCGGGCTGGAGCAGGACGTTGGTCAAGGGCCCGTGAGGCCTTGCGAGCGGCACGCTGAGCTCGGCTGGCGCCAGCGACGTTTCCTCCTGCACGTCGAGGAGGATCTGCATCGTTCCCGCTGCGGTGTCGTGGCTCACCTGGATCGAGACGACCTGGAGACCAAAGGCCTGCTCGGCACGCGACGTCCAGGTGTCGCGGATGTCGTCTGCCGTGGCGTCCAGCATGGCGCGCTCGGTGAAGGCGTGTCCCGCATAGGTCACCTCGACCTTGCCGCGCAGGGTCCCGGAGGCATCGATCTCGAGGTCCAGGTCGACCGTCTCCTGGTGCCTTCCCACGGGCGCCACCGGGAGGCGGATCAGCTGCGAGTCTTTGACCTTGTCCGCCACGAGGAGACCGAGCATGCCTTCGTTCTCGGCGTGGAGGTGCCCGAAGGGAAGTGTCGGCTCGCTCGGGTCGAGCCAGACCGTCTCGCCGTCGATCTGGGCCCGGAGAACGACGTTGTCGAAGGCGTAGGGGGTGGCGAGACGCGTGTCGACCATGCCGTCGCTGCGATAGGCGGTCCACACGATGTCGGAGGAGATGCCCACGGCGCGCAGCATGGCCAACAGCAGCAGTGCCTTCTCGACGCTGTCTCCCTCGGCGAGCTGTAGGGTCTCGTCGATCGAGTGTTGCTGGTCGATCCAGACGAAGGGGTAGAACTCGTTCGCCACGTCGTCTCGGACGAAGTCGTAGAGAGCCCGTGCTTTTGCGTCCGGAGAGGCGAGGGACGCCGTCATCTTCTTGGCCTGTTTGCGCGTCTTGGACGACCTCTTGAGCGCGAGTTTGTAGTCGTCGCCGAAGAAGCCCGCTGTCGTTTCCCAACTCTCGAAGAGCGGGATGAACTCGCCGCTGAAGCCGATCCGCGCCGGATACAGCATGAAGCGCGTCGTGAGGTCCTCGAGCGGAAAGCTCAGCGGCTCCTGCGGAACGCTGGCCACGTTGTCCATCCAGAACCGGAGGCGTCGGCCCTGGCCGTCGCGGTCACTTTCGCTCCCGATCCTGCCTCCGGGAAGGGTGACGCGCTCCCAGATCGCCATGGCGAGCGTCTCGGGGATGTAGTACTGGATCTCGGAGTGCAGGGAGGGGATCGTGCCCTGGAAGTCCCACGGCTCGAGGTGGAAGATGGACTCGAAGCGCAGGCTGTAGCTGAGGTCCAGGATCGAGCCGATCTGCACCGCCGGGAACGCCGCCTTGGTGATGTACCACTTCGACTTTTCGGAGACCGTCTCCTGGAAGATCGAGCTCGCATCCAGCGCGACGGTGCTGCCATCAGGCTGCACGGTGCGACCTTCGAGGTCGGTCAGGCGGAGGAAGCGGCTGTGTCGAATGGCGAAATCGCTGAACTCGTCGCGGCCCTCCTCGGTCAGGATCTTGACGCGGCGCTCGACGCGCAACAGCGAGGACATGCGCTGGCGCGAAGGGTCCATGAGCTGGAGCTCGCCCTTGCGGTAGATCTCGATCGCCGGTGCCCGCGGCTCTCCGGGGAACGCGTCGAGCGCGAGCTCGCTCGCCGTGACGTCCGGGAACTGGGCTTCGATCGGCGACCACGACCCCAACAGGAGAAGTAGACCCCACGCGACGCCTGCGCCTGGCGTCGATCGCTCGTACCGCATCGTCTCCACTCCCTCGCAGTTCGCGGTCGGTCCTTCGACATCATAGACGGACCGACATGGGGGACTGGCCGTGCCCCGGGAGGACGTCCTGGCGGAGAGCGACGAGGCGCCACCGTGTCGATGGCGCAGAATCCATGCTCGATCCGTGGGAAAAGGAGGACGCTCTCCGAGAAGGCCCGGAGGAAGGAGGACCGCGTGAAGAGACTGGCCGTCTTCTTTGATGGAACCTGGAACGACCCGGAGGACCAGACGAACGTCCTCCGACTTCGCGAGCTGGTCGTCGAAGATGCTCGGCAGGAGGTGCTCTACGTGGCCGGCGTCGGCACGAGGCGCTTCGAGAAGCTGCGCGGCGGAATCGGAGGGCTCGGGCTGTCGAAGAACGTCATGGACGCGTACAGCTGGCTCAGCGAGCGCTACGTGCCGGGCGACGAGATCTTCGTGTTCGGGTTCAGTCGCGGCGCTTTCACGGCGCGAAGCCTGGGAGGGCTCCTCCTGGGGCAGGGACTCCTGAAGAAGGGAGCAACCCTCACCACCGAAGAGGTGTACCGGGTCTACCGTGCCGGCGACGACACGCGCGCCGGCCGCAAGCCCGAGATCCAGGAGCTTCGATCCAGGCTGCTCGGCAACGCGCGCCGCATCACCCTCCGCTTCATCGGCATCTGGGACACCGTAGGCACGCTGGGCATTCCGTTCGGCAACATCCCGGGCATCAGCCGCAAGCGCTTCCGGTTCCACAACACGCGGCCGAGTCGGAGAATCCGCGAAGGGTGTCAGGCCCTGGCGGTCGACGAGCACCGCAAGGCGTACGACGCCGTCCTGTGGACGAACTTCCTCGCACGCGACCCGGAGTCGGAGCGGATCGCCGACGTCGAGCGCCGCGCCGAGCTCGAGCACTCCGGCATCGAGCAGCGGTGGTTCGTCGGGGCGCATTCGGACGTCGGCGGCGGCTATACCGACCGGCGCCTCGCGCTGGCGCCGCTCGCCTGGATCCAGGAGCGGGCCCACCGGGCGGGCCTGCGCTTCTCGGAGCTGCTCGAGGCCAAATCGGGAGAGCACCTGAGCGCGACCCCGGTGGACTCGTATGCGCGCTTCCTCAAGGGTGCCTATCGGTTTTTTCGACTCGGCGTGCGGCACCATCGCGCCGTGGGGCGCCTGCTCCAGCGGAAGACCGGGAAGAGGCCGGGCTGGGTGGAGACGGTCAACGAGTCGATCGACCCGACGGTGCTCGAGCGCTGGCGGACCGACACGACCTATCGCCCGGCGAGCCTGGTGCGCTTCGAGGAGCGGCGTGGTGTGCGGCTCCGCGACGAGCCGATGGACCAACCGCTCCGGATCGACAGCAACTGGGCCGACCTGAGGTGAGCGTCTCTACTGCGGTTCGAGCACCACGACCGGAATGAGCCGATCGCCGGCGCGCTCCTGGTACTCGTCGTAGGGCGGGTAGATCTCGGCGAGCTGGCCCCACAGGTCCTTGCGCTCGTCACCCTCGGCCACGCGGGCGGTCGCCTTCATCTTCTGCGAGGCCACCTGCACGTCGCACTGCGGCTGCGCCTCGAGGTTGAGGTACCAGGACGGGTGTGCCGGAGCACCGCCTTTCGAAGCGATGATCACGTAGTTGTCGCCGACCTTCTTGTAGATCAAAGGCAGGGGCCGGGGCTCGCCCGACTTCCGCCCGACCGTGGTGAGCAGGAGGGTCGGAAGCGCGCCGATCCCGCCGCCGAGGGTCGAGTCCCACATGTGGGCCTTCTCGGGGTCCTCCTGATAGAGCTTGATGTGGTCGCTGATCCACTGCGGCAGGTAGGACGGAAGGTCGGTCATGTCGGCGCTCCAGGGTCGAGTGGGGTGGACCACCAGCGTATCGCGGCGGACATGGTGCCGCGGGTGAAGCGCCGGAGCGGAGGCAAGGCTCCGCTCCGGAGTCGACCTCAGCTGACGACGAAGGTGACCTTGAGGCGGACCTTGTAGCCCACCACCTTGCCGTCCTTGACGGCAACCTCCTGGTCGCCGACCCAGGCGCTCTTGATGTCGTTGACGGTCTTCGAGGCACGCTCGATGCCGCCCTCGATGGCGTCGTCGAAGCTCTTGGTGGATTCGGAGGTGATCTCGATCGTCTTGGCAATGCTCATGGGAGTCTCCTTGGCCCAGCGGGCCGGGAACCGGTTTTCTGTGGAGGCACTCCTCAGCGCGAGGCTGGGGAGCGACGGCAGGAGAAGTGCCGGCCCGAGGTGCTGCCACTGCGGTGCTCCCGGTCTGGGCGCCTGCCCCTGCGCAGAGTTCGAGGGCTGAGACCGGGAGGGTTGACCGAAGTCACCTCCCGGCCTTCGCCGGACTGCGAGCTCGCCTGTCAGGGGCAGTAGGTCGGGTCCGTGTCGACCCGCAGCGTGCCCGAGATTCTGGTGCCCGCCTGGAACGTGACCCGGTTGGACACCTCCACCCGCAGGTTCCCCGTCCCGGTGACCGTGAGGTTCGCTCCCAGGACGACGTTCTGCGCCGTCTCCGTCTGCGACCCGGTGATCGACTGGTTGTCGAGGGTGATCGTCGTCGGGCAGCTGGCGCAAGCCCCCACGAGGGTGTACGTGAGGTCGTAGGAGTTGATGACTCCGGTTCCGGCGGCTTCGTCGGCGCGCACGAAGTACGTGCCGGCCGGTAGCGGGTCCGACGCGCAGGTGCGGTCGATGAACGCGTCGCGGCCATTGACGGCGCTGTTGTCGTCGATCTCGATCTGCGACAGGCCGTTGTCGTACAGCGTGAGGCGCGGATCGTCCGGGTTGGTGGAGCTCGTGCCCAAGGTGACCTCCGATTGGGCGACGAGGGTGAACGTCACCCAGTCCTGGTCGCCGGCGGGGCACAGCTTGTGGGTCTGCGCGACGCCGGTGTTGATGGAGCTCGCCGCTCCGGACGAGTTGTCCGGCTCGAACGCATCGTCCGGCGCGCAGCCGCCGCCTGAAGACAGGTCGAGGCTCCACGCTCCGCGGCCCAGCGTTCCTGCCACCAGGAGCTCGTCCGAGCCGTCGTAGTCGAGCTCCAGAACGAGTGCGTTCGGCAGGCCACTCCCGAGCGCACTCCACGAGCTGAAGTCGGTGTCGTCGGCCACGAACACGCCGCGCTGGGTTCCCACGACGATGCGGTCGTTGGTTCCCGGAACGAACTCGATGGAGCGCACCGTCCCCGGGCTGAACGAGGTGAAGAGGTTGCCCGTGATGTCGGTCCAGTTCGATCCCGAGTTGGTGGTCTCGAACACCTGGTTCTGGTCGACCGCAAAGGCGTGGGTGGCATCCCCCGTGTCCATCACCACGCCGCGAATCAGATCGCTGGACCCGGCGCTCGGATCGGTCTGCGTGGGGGCGGTCGGAGGGGCTGCGGTGCGCACCCAGACGTCGTCGCTCGCACCGAAGTAGAGCGCGTCGTCGTTGCTGGCGATGCCGTAGGCGATGACGCCACCGCCGCCGAAGTCGTTGATCGCCGCCGCAGCCGTGCCCGAGAGCCGCGTCACCGAGTCGAGGCGATCCAGGCTTTCGTACACGCCGTTGCTGCCGCCCACGATGAGCCGGGTCGGATCGTCGGCGTTGATGGCGAGGGGGGTCGTGAACTGCGGCGAGATCGCCGGAGAGCCCCCGGCCGGCGTGAGCGACGGGAAGGCCTGCGACTGCAGCGCGTTGGCCGCGTTGTACACCCGACGCCGAATGCCGCTGAGGAACTGGGCGCTCATGTAGCGGGTCGACTGCGTGGCCACCGGATCGTCCTCGCCCACGGTCACGTCGCCGCCGTCGCCCGAGGTCGGAATGTCCCACACGAGGTTGGACGTCGCCATCTGCTCCGAGTTGGCGTTGTCCTGGTTGCCCGAGAGGATGATGTCGGACGTGCCGTCGTACACGACGTTGTGCTGCTCGAACACCGACAGGTTGCCCACGACCGACTCCCAGTCACCCGTGGTTCCGGCAGGGTTCGTGTGGCGGTAGATGCCGCCGTCGTCGCTTTGCAGCAGGTCGCCGTTCGCGTCGAACACCATTTTGCGGGAGTCGGCGTGAGTCGCCGTGTCGTTGGCGGTCCGCGCCGAGCCGCCACAACCTGCGAGCGCGGCACTGCCACAGTTGGTGATGGGCGTGGCCTGGCTGCCGGGCGTCTGCCCGCCGTCCACCTTGAACAGGCGGCCGCCGTAGTTGGAGGCGCCAATCGAGTTCGGAAACTGCACCCCTGGCAGGCCGTTCTCGTTGTTCGCCGGCTGACGGTCTCCGCCGATGTAGACGACGTCGTCGTCGACCGGATCCGCCTGCAGCGAGAAGTGGATGCCGCACTGACCGCCGGGGTGAATGCCGTAGCTGGTGCCCTGCTCCGTGGTGGACGGCAGGTCCATCGAGGTCCAGGTCGTGCCCGCGTTCTGTGAGTGGAAGAGGCCGGCGAGCTGGCCGCTGGTGCACACGGCCGCGAAGACGTTCGCATTCGCCCCTCCGGCCTCACCCACGGAGATCTCGGCGTTGGACGGTGTCGACTGGAGGAGGGTGTCGAGGGTGCCGGAGCTCACCTGGGTCCAGTTGGCCCCGGTGTCCGTGCTGCGGTAGAGACCGTCGGAGGCGGCGGCCAGACCGGTGGCGACGGTGAACAGGCGGGTGTTGTCGGTGGGGTCCTCGGCGAGGTCCCACGCGAAGCCGCACGGCAGTCCCGTGACCCCGGCGTTGTTCGAGATCTGCGTGAAGCTGGCGCCGGTGTCCGTGCTGCGGTAGATGCCCAGCGTGGAGCACAGGTTGCCCGAGTCCGTCGTGTTCACAGCGACCACGATGATGTTGCCGCGCGCAGCGATTCCGGTGATGTTGACCCCGGAGAGGCCGGCGCCCGCGAGCTGCGTCCAGGTGGTTCCCCCGTTGGTCGTCCGGAGCACTCCGGCCCGGCTCCCGCCGAGGCGCCCGTACGAGCTCTGGAGCCCGACTCCTGCCACGAGCGTGTTGTTCGTGCCGTCGGTGGGGTCGAGCGCAAGCGCTCCGATCGAGAGAGACAGCTCGGAGTCGGTCTGGGGCGTCCACGAGGGCGATGCGGCGGTGGCGTCGTCGGTGCGGAAGATGCCGCCGTTGACGGCTCCGATCCACAGGATGTCGGGATCGGTCGGATGTGCCGCGATCGCTTCGATGGCACCGGAGATGGGGCTGTTGGGGACGTTCTCCACCTGGCCTCCCTGGGCGGGGGACGGGCCCTCCAGGGTCCACGTCTGGCCAAGCGCGGCCGAGGCGCAGAACGAGCTCAGGAACAGGAGCAGGAGGAGGCGGACACTGCCGGGCTTTGAGGGTCGTCGAACACTCACGGCGGCACCTCCCCGTAGAAGCGGGTATCTCGGATCTCTGTTTGCCAGAGCACGGCGCCGCTGCCGAGGTCGCGGACCTCGACCGTGGGCGGGGTGTGCACCAGCTGGTCCTGACTCAGCTGGCCGTGCGCGTCGATCCGGCGTACGAGGGTGCTCCCGATCACGGCAAACGGGCCGTTGGAGCGTGCGGTCTCGAAGCTGCCGAGCTCGGTTCCCGTTTCGAGCGCGAAGAGGCGCCAGGTGTACTCCGTCGGGCCCGCCCCGGTGCGCTCCGTGACGAGGAGCGTCCGGCCGTCCGCCGCGGGCAGGTCGAGGATGAACGGTGCATTCGTGAGCTGCACGTCGGGCAACGCGGTTCCCGTGGTCGGGTCCCAGCGCTTGAGCGTGATGCCCTGGCGGCCTGGCGCAACCTCCGTCGCTGCGACGACCGCGCCGCTGACCCGGGGCGGAGTGGAGACGCGGGCGCTCTGCGCGAACGCCGTGGCTGCGGCGGGGAGTGGGGCTGGAGGTGCCGGCGCGATCGACGGCCCGAAGCGCAGCACGCCGAGGTCGAGGGTGTGGCGGTTCGTGACGTCCGTGGCCGGCGGTGCGGTCGCAGCGAGGCGGGCGCCGCCTCGCGTCGTCGCGCGGTGGAGCCAGTCGAGCTCCGGGCTGCCACTGCGCGTCGAGAACGAGGCCTCGAAGTGGTGCCCCAGCTGGTCGTCGATCACCGCGCGAACGCCGTCGGGCATCGCGAGCGGAACCCGTGCGGCGGTGGCTCCGTTCTGGAGCACGTCCAGGAGAACCACCTGCAGCGTGTCCGGGGCTCCGAGCGCCTGCGCCGCGAGGAGGTTGCCGTGCAGGCCCAGCGGCATGGCCGCGGCGGTCGAGCTCCAGAGCTGCGTTCCGCTGGTGAGATCCAGAGCACTCACGGCATCGTTCGGCGCCATCACGTACACGTGCTGACGTGCCGGCGCCAGCACGACCCCAGGAGCCACGACGACGGCGTCCTGGCTCAGCTGGAGCTGGGGCGCGGTCGGCGCGAGCTGGGCCGCGGCGGCCACCGGAAGGAAGAGAACCGCGCTCGCCACTCGGGTGACGAAAACGGCTGTCCGACGGAACTGCACTCTCGCCGCCTCAGTTCTGCGGCTGCGTCTTTTCGAGGGCCTCCTGCAGCGCCTCGATCTGCTTCTGCTGCTCCTGGACGACCCGGGCGAGCAGCGCGACCACGTCCATGCTGGCGAGTGTCTTGCGCTCGGGGTCCGCGATCAGCTCGGGCACGTCTTCCGCGATGAAGCCGAGTCGGGGGTCTTCGGGCGCCGCCTTGTAGTTGAAGGTGACCGGGCGCAGGTGGAGGAGCGCGCGCAGAGCGTCTTCCGCCGAGATTGCAGCGATGTTCTCTTTGAGCGCGCGGCTGGAGGCGTTCGTCCATACGCCACCCACCGTCAGGTGGGCCCCGCTCAGCTGCGCTTCGATCGGGTGGCCCGGGTTGAAGCCGTTGCCGAAGGTCGAGTCGAGGTGGAGCCCCACGAACCCTTCGTTGTCCACCATGAAGCGCTCCACGTTTGCGGTCATGAAGTAGAACGAAGGGTTCGGCGCCACCGCGCCGGCATCCGCGCGCACGTTGACGAAGCCGGAGGAGCGTCCGAAGCTCGAGCCCGAGTAGCCGAAGTTGAACGCAGGGCCGACGTTGGGATTGGGACCCATTCCAGCGAAGAGGTCGGCCGTACCGGAGCCGGCGATGTGGAACATGCTCAGCGGCGTGTCCGTGCGGATGCCGACGTTGTTGTTGAGCACCGTCAGGGTGTCCTGGGCGACCAGGCTCGTGGCGCCGAACAGGAGTCCAGCAACCAGGAAGATGGTGGAAGCCGTGGCCTTCGGGTGGCCTCCGGTGACGTTGTGCATGGGCGATCCCCCTCGCTGCGGACGTGTGATGTCGAATCGACGTATGCCGATGGCATCATAGTGGAGGCGACGCCACAACTCCGCCTCCGCGAGGGGACGCCTCTCGAGGGCCCTCAGTCGGCGCGAATCGCCTGCGCGGGGTCGATGCGCAGAGCGCGCAGCGCCGGCATCAGCGACCCCAGCAGGGTCATGAGAGCGCAGAGAACTGCGACGGCTCCGAGCGTCCAGACGTCGGCCGGGGGAACACCGGCGAGGAGCGCGCGCAGTGTCCGCGCGGCGCCGAAGGCGAGGAGCGCTCCCACCACGAGACCACCGGCCGCGAGAGCGGCCCCGCGCCCCAGCACCAGTCCGAGGATGTCGGGGCGGGCCGCCCCCAGGGCCACGCGCACGCCGATCTCGCGCTGACGCTGCGACACGAGGAAGGAGAGCAGCCCGTGGATGCCGACCGCTGCGAGCAGGAGCGCCACCACGGCGAATGCGACGACCACCCGGAGCTGCCCCGTGCGCGATGCCGTCTGGGCGTCGACGATCTGGCGGAGCGTGCGCACGTTGGACACGGGCTGGAACGGATCGGCACGCGCCACGATGTCGCGTGTGACCTCCGTCAGCGCCTCCGGGTTGATGCTGCTGCGAATGGCGAGGTCTTTTGGCACGTAGAAGCTCAGCGAGCCGTCGGGCACCTGTGCCGCCGGGAGGTACACCTGGGGCTCGCTGGGCCGCTCGAGGCCACGCACGCGCACGTTGCCGACGACCCCCACGATCTCGCGCTCCTGGAAGGCGAACTCGAAGCGCTCTCCGAGCGGCGGCACGTCGGGGAAGAAGCGGTCGACGAACGACTGACTGACCACCGCAACCGGCGGCGCGTCCTGGCGGTCGCTCGGCTCGATGCCCCGCCCCCGCAGAAGAGGAATCTGCAGCGTGTCGAGCAGGCCGGACGTGGCAAAGCGGAGGCTGGCTGCGCTGCCGCCTTCGCGGCGCCCGGCGTTCTCTTCGGTCGCCACCGGCCAGATGCCACCGGTCATCGTCATGGGCAGGAAGCTGATGAAGCCGGCGTCGTCCACTCCGGGGAGTGCACGGATCTCGTCGACCACCTGTTGGTACCAGGCCACCCGCTCTTCGGTCTGGGCGTACTGGGGCATGGGTAGAGCGACGCGCAGAGTGAGCACCTGGTCGGGCTCGAAGCCGGGGTCGACCGCTTGGACGCGCCAGAGCGCCCGCAGCAGCAGACCGGCCGAGACGAGGAGGACCACCGAGCAGACGATGCCCGCCAGAACGAGCGCCGAGCGCAGCCCCTCGCGTCGGCCGCCGCCTCCGCGGTCGTGCTCGGCGAGCGCCGAGAAGCCGCCTCGCCCGATGCGCAGCGCCGGCAGCACCCCGATGGCGACGCCGGTGAGCAGGGTGAGCGCGCCGGCGAAGGCGAGCACCGTGAGGTCGACGGACGGCCGCGTGTCCACCGGGAGGTTGTGCGGCACCATGCTGGCGAGCAGTGGGAGGGAGGCGACGGCGACACCCACCCCGAGCGCCCCTCCGGCGCCGGCCAGCACCAGGCTCTCGGTGAGCAGCTGGCGGGCGAGGCGCTCTCGCCCCGCACCCATGACGGCCCGCACCTGCAGCTCGCGCCGGCGCGCCAGGCTGCGCGCGAGCAGCAGGTTGGCGAGGTTGATGCACGTGATCAGCAGCACGCAGAGGGCGGCTCCGGCGAGGGCGAGCACGAGCAGGCGCGCCTGCTGCGAGAACTCCTGCCGGAGTGCCACCACGTTGGCGCCCACGTCCTTGTTCAACACCGGGTTCTCCTCCTCGACCCGCGCGGCGATGCGGTCGAGCTCCGCCTGCACCTGCGCCAGATCGGTGCCAGGGTGCATGCGCCCGACCACCTTGAGGAAGTTGTTGTTCCGATCGAGGAGGTCCTCTTCGGGAATCTGCAGCGGCGCCCAGTAGTCGACCTCGCGGTTCGGGAAGAGGAAGGTGGGCGGCATGATCCCGATCACGGTGTGATCCCGACCGTCGAGCTGGACGACCTCGCCGAGGAGGCTGCGGTCGCCGCCGAAGCGTGCCTGCCAGAGGCGGTGGCTCAGCACCGCGACAGGGGGTGATCCCACCACGTCGTTCTCCGGCACGAAGCCGCGCCCCAGAGCCGGCCGGACGCCGAGCGTGTCGAACAGGCCCGACCCCACCACGGCGCCCTGCAGGCGCCGGGGGCGCCCCTCGCCGCCGACGAGGTTGGCTGCCGTCTCCGTGTAGGGCGCCCAGCTCTGCAGTGTGGTGATCTGTTCCGACCAGTCCTCGTAGTTGGGGGGCGAAAGCTCCATGCGGCTGTAGCCGACCCGCTTCTCCCAGAGCTTCACCAGCTGGTCACTCTGCGGAAACGGCAGAGGCCGCAGGAGCACGTAGTCGGCGACGGAGAAGACGGCCGTGTTGGCTCCGGTGCCGAGGGCGATGATCGCGATCGCGGTGAGCGCGAATGCGGGAGCGCGTCGGTACGCACGGAGCGTGTGTCGCACGTCTTGGCGGAGGAGGTCGGCGTGCACCGCGGCGGCGTTGCCGGCGACCTCGAAGCAGGCCGCAAGCAGCATCCAGAGCCGCGCCAACGTGCCCCTCTCGGCGCGCCACCGGTCGCGGAAGATGGCACTCATCTCGGGCCCGTACTCGTGCCGGAACGAGGCGGGGTAGAGGCGCAGGAGAAGCCGATAGAAGGCCATCATGCCCCCTCCTTCGCAAGGCCCGCGCGTCGGGCGAGAGCGACCAGGTCCGCCAGGCGTCCCATTTCGGCCTGGGCGACGGAGCGGCCGAAGCTGGTGAGGCCGTAGTAGCGCCGTCGCTCGTCGTCCAGCTCGGGCGCGGGCCGTTCGCGCAGCTCGCGGATGAGCCCCTGCTCGAGCATGCGCTGGATGGAGCGGTAGAGCGTTCCCGCGCTCATGCGCACCTTGCCGCCGGTGTTCGCTTCGACGGTCTGCAGGATCGCGTAGCCGTGCAGATCGGAGTCGGAGAGTGCCACCAGAATGTGAAAGGTGGACGTGGGCAGGGGAAGGAGTGCGTCGGGGGATGGGTCTCGCGTCATTGTCGGCTCCTGGTGCCTGCGGAGGCCGTCAGTTCGCCTCGACCGGAGCTCGAAGGGGAGCTCGCTCGCGGCAGAATCTCTCCGCTCTGGCTATATCCGCACTGGCTATAGATGTACGAGGCATCGGGCCGCGGGTTGCAGGGGCGACCCCGCCAAGGGATCGCCCGCGATCTCGCTTAGGATCGCTGGATCCGAACCGCCTCGGTCTGCGCGTCCGCGACCGACCTCGAAGAGGGAACCCCATGCCGACCATCCTCCCGGGCTCCGGCCCCGCGCTGCGTGTGCTCGCAGCAACGCTGCTCCTCCTCGTCCTCTTGCCACGGGACCTGACCGGTCAGCAGGGCCGGAAGGGCTACTACCGACAGCCGGCCCTCTGGGGCGACACGGTGGTCTTCGCCGCGGAGGGTGACCTGTGGGTCGCGACCACGGCCGGAGGCGTTGCCGAGCGACTGACGGCCCACGCCGGCGCCGAGAGCCACCCCGCGATCTCACCCGACGGCCGACAGGTGGCGTTCACCGCGGCCTACGACGGCCCACCCGACGTCTACGTGATGCCGCTCGCCGGCGGTCGTCCGCAGCGGCTGACCTGGGACAACGATCCGTCCACCGTGGTCGGCTGGACTCCCCAGGGAGAAGTGCTCTACACGTCGCCGCGCTACTCGACCCTGCCCGGTCCGGAGCTCCTGGCGATCGCGCCGGAGAGTGGGGCGTGGCGTCGCATTCCGCTGGCACAGGCGAGCGACGGTAGCTTCTCGGACGACGGTCGGACGCTGGTGTTCGCGCGCCCCGGCTTTCACCGCAACAACACCCGGCGGTACGAAGGCGGCACCGCCCGCAACCTCTGGCGCTTCACGGACGGCGACGCCGAGGCGGTCAACGTCACTCCGGACCACGCGGGAGAAGACCACTCGCCGATGGTGTCGGCCGGAACCCTCACCTGGGTGAACGACGCGAGCGGCATGATGAACCTCTGGTCGATGCCCCTCGAAGGGGGCGCCAAGACCCAGCTCACCGACCACGAAGAGTGGGACGTGAAGTCGCCGGCGCAGGACGCCTCCCGCCGCACCCAGCGCATCGTGTACCGCCTCGGCGCAGACCTCCGCCTGTTCGACCCCGCCACGGGAGACGACCGCGAGATCGACCTCTTCCTCCGCTCCGACTTCGACCAGCTCGCCGAACGCTGGGAGGACACGCCCGGGCGTCAGATCACCGCCATGGCGTTGGACCACACCGGAGAGCGGGTGGCGCTCACGTCGCGCGGGCGCGTCTTCGTCTTCCCGGCGAAGCACGGGCGTCGCCTCCAGGTGGACCGTCAGCCGGGAGTGCGCTACCGCAGCGCCACCTTCCTCGACGAGGATCACATCCTGCTCGCCTCGGACGCCACCCGCGAGGTGGAGTTCGTGGCCGTGCCGGCCAACGGCATCGGTGAGCGCCGGCAGATCACGCGCGGCGCGACCACGCTGCGCTTCGCCGGCATTCCGTCTCCCGACGGCTCCCGGATCGCGTTCACCGACAAGAACAACGACCTGCGCATCGCCGTTGTCGAGACCGGCGACGAGCGCGTCGTCTCGCAGAATCGCGAGGGTGTGCAGAGCTTCGAGTGGTCGCCCGACGGCAAGTTCCTCGCGTACTCGGGCGCGGCGCTCAACACGTTCGTCCAGATCTTCCTCTACGAGCTGGCGACGGGCGACCAGATCCAGGTGACGAGCGACCGCGTCAACTCGTACTCGCCGTCGTGGTCGCCCGACGGCAGGTGGCTCTACTTCCTCTCCGACCGCAACCTGCGGTCGCTCGTGGGCAGCCCGTGGGGCCCGCGCCAGCCGGAGCCGTACTTCGACCACGCCATCGAGATCTACCAGGTGGGCCTCGAGGAGGACGCGCGCCCGACCTTCTGGTCCGACGACGAGCTCGTGCGCGAGGCGAAGAAGGCGGAAGCCGAGGCCAAGAAGGAGGCGGCCGATGGGGCGGAGGAATCGGAAGGGAAGAGCGAGAGCCAGGGCAAAGGCGACGAGAAAGACGAGGTGAAGGTCACCGTCGACCGCCACGGCCTCGAGAGCCGCGTGTGGAAGCTGCCCGTCGACTCGGGCAACTACTTCGGGTTGAGCGCCGTGCACGATGCCCTGCTGTACTTCTCGCGCGACAGCGGCCCCGACGCGGAGATGCACCTCGTGGGCCTCTCGACGAAGCCGGACTCGAAGCCCGTGACGATGGTGTCCGACGTGCGCGGGTTTCAGATCTCAGGCGATCGCAAGAAGGCGCTCGTGCGCAAGGGCCAGGCCCTGCACGTGGTGGACGCGGCGCCCCGCAAGGCCGATCTCGGTGAGACGAAGGTCGATCTGTCGGGCTGGCGCTTCCCGGTGTCGCTCGCGGAAGACTACGAGCAGATTTTCGTGGACGCGTGGCGTCTCGAGCGCGACTACTTCTACGACCCCGGCATGCACGGTCTCGACTGGGAGGCCGTGCTCGAGAAGTACCAGGCGCTGCTGGAGCGGGTGACCACGCGCGACGAGCTGTCCGACCTCATCGGCGAGGTGGTCGCCGAGCTCGCGGCGCTCCACGTCAGCGTGCGCGGCGGGGAGCACCGCGAAGCGGAGGACGACATCAACGTGGCGAACCTCGGTGCGCGGCTGCGACGCAGCGAGGGTGATGGCGGCTACGTGATCGAGCACCTCTACCGCACCGACCCCGACTATCCCGAGTGGCGCGGCCCTCTCGCCGATCCGTACCACCGCGTGGACAATGGCGACGTTCTGGTGGCGCTCAACGGCACTTCGCTGCTGAGCGTGCGTGCGCCGGGTGAGCTGCTGCGCAACGAGGCCGGCCAGCAGGTGCGGCTCACCCTGCGCGACGCGGGCGAGAAGGAGACCCGCGACATCTTGGTGCGACCGCAGGCGCGCGAGTCGAGTCTGCGTTACCACGACTGGCAGTACAGCCGCCGGCTCGAGGTGGAGGAGCGTGGCGAGGGTCGGATCGGCTACGTGCACCTCCGCGCCATGGGCAGCAGCAACCTCTCCGAGTGGTACCGCAACTTCTACCCGGTCTTCGACCGCCAAGGTCTGATCATCGACGCGCGTCACAACCGCGGCGGCAACATCGACAGCATCATCCTCGAGAAGCTGCTGCGCCGGGCGTGGTTCTACTGGAAGGGCCGCACCGGAATCCCGACCTGGAACATGCAGTACGCCTTCCGAGGGCACATGGTGGTGCTGGTCGACGAGAACACCGCCTCCGACGGCGAGGCGTTTGCCGAGGGGTTTCGGCGGTTGGGCCTCGGCCCCGTGATCGGCACGCGGACCTGGGGCGGCGAGATCTGGCTGAGCAACAACAACCGCCTCACCGACGGCGGCATCGCCCGCGCTCCACAGACCGGCGTGTACGGGCCGGAGCGCGAGTGGCTGATCGAAGGGTGGGGCGTCGAGCCCGACATCGTGGTGGACAACCTGCCCCACGAGACCTTCAAGGGCCGCGACCGCCAGCTCGAAAAGGCCGTGGAGGTGCTGCTCGAGAAGATCGCGGAAGACCCGCGCGAGGTGCCGGCGCCTCCCGAGTACCCGGACAAGTCTTGGAAGCCGTGACGGTTCGCGACGTCACTCCAGGGTTTCAGGGCCCCGCTGCCCGTCGCAGCGCGAGCGTGCCACCCCTGCGCCGATCGTCGACGTACCCGACGAGCTCGTCTCCCCGCGCCTCCGCTTCGATGCGAAAGCTCTGGGAGCCCAGCGCGACGGTGAAGCCGAGCCGCTCCCCGCGGCGCTCGACGTCGCGCACCGCCCTCTGACGCAGGCCAAGCTCGGGGACGTCGAGGAAGATGCGACCGTCTTCGACGGTGATGGCCATGGCGTACTCCGCCCGCAGGTACGTCAGGCGCCCTTCGAAGCGGCCTTCCGCGATTCCAGGGGCAGCGGCCGCGAAGCGAACGACCCAGTCGAGCGCAGGGTCGCGACCCTGGAGGACACTCTCGACGGTTTGTGGGGCGTCGACCGTGGGCACGATCGCGGTCCTCTGGTCGAGCGGGTGAGAGTACTGCCACTGCCGGGTCGAGATCCTCACCGTGAGCCCCGAGTAGGGCAGCTGCCTCTTGGAGGCGTCGCCGTGGTGGTTCGGGGACGACCCCGTGGGCTCGCCCACGAAGATGGCGCGCGTGTGCCGCTCGAGGTCGACGGCGAGCATCATGGCGGCGGAGAAGGTGGCTCGGCCCGTCAGAACAAAAAGCGACCCTGCCTCGCGGAGTGCAGGGCTGCGAATCAGCGCGTGCACGAGGGGCTGGCTCAGGGAGTTGTCGCCGCCCCGGTTGTGACGCAGGTCGATCACGAGTCGCTCGAACCCGGGGTTTCCCAGAGCCTGCTCGAGGCGTTCCGAGAGAGCGGCCAGTGTCTCGCCTGGTCCGTCCCCGATCTCGTCGATGCGTAGGTAGAGGATGCCGCCGTCGATCTGCGTCATCAGGAAGGGAGACGGAAGGGGTCGCATCGAGACGGGCTGGTCGACCGTCAGGTCCCTCCACTCCACGGCCTGCCCCTGGGGAACGACCTGGAGCTGCAGGCTTTCGTCTCCCGTTTCCGTGGCGACGCGAAGCTCCAAGGTCTCCCGCTGGTCGATGACGCCACGGGCATGAAGGAGGTCCGGGAGCACCAGTCGCTCGGGGAGGTGGTACCGAAGCTGCCACTCGTTGTCGCGCTGGATGGTCGCACTCACCGCTTC
Organism: Candidatus Multivoraceae bacterium; assembly: GCA_965223385.1. Lineage (GTDB taxonomy): Bacteria > Acidobacteriota > Thermoanaerobaculia > Multivoradales > Multivoraceae > JBCCLJ01. Next base: position 2,428,055 of record CBDCWR010000007.1, read on the forward strand.
GATCGCATCCTCGGTCGTGAGACCGCCGATCTGGATCACTTCGCGGCCGAGCACGCGCTCCCCGCCCGAAACACCTTGGCCGATGGCCGTGATCAAGAGGCGATCGTCGTGCGAGCCGAAGCGCACGGGAAACTGGCGCATGACGAGGTCCGGGAGCGAGGGCCTGGTGGGCGTGTGGCCCCGGAAGAACTCGATCTCGGAGTCCAGCGGCAGCGTGAGACGGGTGTGTCCGTCGCCGAGAAGGGCCACGATGCGGGCGAGATCGACCACGATCTCGTGCGGCTCGAGGCTCTTCAGCCGGCGCTCGAGCTCCAGGAGCTCTCGCTCGAAGGTCGCGCGGTCGATCTTCGTGAACGGTTCCGGATGGACCCGAGGCAGCTCGACCTGGAGATGGCGCAGATCACAGCGCCAGCCGTCGACCTCCGAGGGCGAGAGCGCGCCGGCTCTCGAGCTTGCGAGTGAGGGGAGGATGCCGAGGAGCATCGCCAAGGGAAGGGTCAGGAACAGGGCGGACGCTCGGTGTCGAGGAACAGGCACGTGAAGCTCCTTGGAGAAAGGCGTCGTGAGTGAGGTGAGCTCGGTTGGTCTAGTGGTCTATAATACTAGACCATCACTTCAGTCGCCGCTGCAGGGTTGCGCAGGAGACCAAGAATGAAAGAGCGACTCGACCGCTCGAGTCCGGTTCCCCTCTTCCACCAGATCGTGCAGGCCGTCCGTTGGGCCGTCTCGAGCGGCGAGCTGGCCCCGGGAGACGAGCTCCCGTCGAGCCGGGAGGGTGGAGCGGAGTGGGGTGTCAACCGGCACACCGTGCGCCGTGCGTACCAGGAGCTGCAGTCCATGGGCCTCGTGCGGGCTCAGAAGGCGGGGAGGCTGGTGGTCACGGACCCCGTCGCAGGCGGCGACGCGTCCGAGCCACCGAGCCCACAGGAGATGGCCGCCCTGGTCGACCGCTTCGTCGCCGACGCGAGGGACCGCTTTGGGCTCACTGCGGGCGAGGCGGCCGCCCTGGTCGCGGAACGGCAGCATGCCGGAGCGCGTCCAGGGACGATGGGCCACCTTACGGTCGTGGAGTGCAACCTCGCCCAGTGCGCCGACCTCGCCCATCAGGTCGAGGCGCGCTGGAAGGTGGACGCGGAGCTTCGGGTCCTCGGCGACGGCGACGAGCCGCCGGAGGGGCAGGTCGTGGCGACCCTGTACCACTTCGAAGAGGTCCGCGAGCGCTGGCCCGAGGTCGCGGCGGACGCGCACTTCGTCGGTCTCCTCGCGGACCCGGCCGTCGGTCGCCTGGTCGAGCATCTGACCAAGACCTACGACGGCAAGGCGCCCGCTCTGGTGGCGGACCGTGCCGGCCGCAACATGGCGGCCGACCTCCTCCCGCTCCTGCCCCAGGGAGCTCAGCTCGAGGTTCTCGACTGGGATCCGGAGCGGTCGGACGAGCTGTTGAACAGCCTCGAAGGACGGGTCACCCTGGTGAGCCAGCGGGTCTGGTCACAGCTCGATGCCGAGCAGAGGCGCTCGCCCCACCTCGTCGAGGTGCGCTACCTGATTCCCCGGCGCGATCTCGAGGTGCTGGGGGCCGTGTTCGACTGGGAGGGGCGTTCCTGATGCCGAGCTTCTGCCGTCGCGCCTCCCTTCGGCTGGTCGCCGTGCTGGCCGCGCTGTCTGCGAGTGTCGGCGACGCGCGCCAGGAGGACGTCGTCCTCTCGCCCGTCACAGTCCTGTCGATGGTCGAAGGCAGTGCTGATCTGCGACCTGAGCAGGCGGTCTGGATCCGCGGGGAGGTCATCGTGCAGGTTGGCCCGTCGGAACGAATCCTGGAGCGAGCGCGCGCCGAGTCCGCTGCACTCACCGTGGTCGACGGGCGCGGAGGGACGGTACTGCCGGGGCTCGTCGACGCCCACGTGCACGTGCAGCACGAGGGTGACCTGCTGTCGCTGCTCGCACACGGAGTCACGACCGTCTTTCATCTCGGGGCGCCGACGTCTGCGCACGCGAGCCTGCTCCGCTGGCGTCGTGAGATCGCCAGCGGGCAGCGTCTGGGCCCCACGCTCTACGTGGCGGGGCCGTCGCTCGACGGGCCACGTCCGGCTCACCCCGCCTGGTCGCGTGCGACGGCGAGCGTGGAGGAGGTGAGCTCCGCAGTGGCCGAGCAGGCGAAGCGCGGGTTCGACCTCGTCAAGATCTACTCGCGGCTCGAGCGCGAGACCTACGACGCCGTCGCCAGCGAAGCGGCGAAGTTCGGCCTGACGACCGTGGGTCACATTCCGCGGCACCTCGGGATCGAGACGGTGACGCAGCTTCGCCAGCAGATGGTGGCGCACGGTGAAGAGTTCTTCTTCACGATGCTCGATGGCCCGCGCGACGGCGAGCCCGTCGACGGCTGGTCCGTCGCCTCGGCGCGCCTCGAGAGAATCGCGCGGGCCTGTGCCGAGCGCGGCATCGTGGTGACCCCCAATCTCTCGTTCATCGCGGCTCATCTGGCATTGCTCGAGCGTGAGGAGCCCGTGCCGGACGATCCGGAGGTGGCCTTCCTTCATCCACTGGTGCGCCAGCAGTGGCGCTTCGCGCGGCTCGGGGAGACGCGCGACTCCAGGTGGCTTCGGGCACGAGAGGTGCTGAAGCTGGAGGCCGTGCGTGACCTCACCCTCGCCATGGACGAGGCGGGCGTCCTGCTGCTCCTTGGAACCGACACGCCACTCGCGGGCCTCTTTCCCGGTGCCTCTGCGCATCTGGAGCTGCGCGAGCTCATGGCATCGGGCCTCAGCGCACGCCGCGCCCTGGCCGCCGCGACCTACAACGCCGGCGTCTTCGTGCGCGAGCACGTCGACGCCGACGCTCGGATCGGAACGGTGAGCGCGGGCTCGCGCGCCGACCTGCTGCTCGTGGCCGGCAACCCGCTCGGGGACATCTCGGTGCTCGAGCGACCTCGAGGCGTCATGGCTCGCGGAAGGTGGCTCCCTGCGGAGGAGCTCGACGAGCTCCGTTCCCAGCATCGCGCGCGCTTGCGCGAAGCCCAGGAGCGGCTCGGCGCAATCGTCGCGATGACTCGCCGCGATGCGCCGCCGAGCGTGCGGGAGCTCCGTCGCGCGAGTCGCGCGGCGCTTCGCAAGCTCGACTGGGCGGAGCGGTGGATGGTCCAGGAGATCAATGCGCGCGCGCTGGCTCTCGCCTCACGAGGGCAGCTCGAACGAGCGATCTCCTGGATCGAAGCCGCGATCCAGGTTCTGCCTCACAGCGCCTCACTTCACTACAGCCTCGGCGAGGGCCACCGACTGCGCGCCGCGCAGCTCGAAGGCGCGGCGCGGGCCGCCACACTCGAGCGTGCGCGCTCCTCCTATCGCCGTGCCGACGACCTCGGCTCAGGGACGACAGAAGGTGGTTTGGCGAGGGCGCGGCTCCGCGAGATGCGTGGGGCAGGCGGCAGCGAGGGAGCGCTGCCGCCGTAGCAGCAAGAGCGGTCGCGGCCTGCGCCGGGCCACCCGCGGATCGCTAGTCTCCCGCCAGAGCCTGTGCCGGATCGATCTTTCCGGTGCGGCGAGCGGGGACGAGCAGGGCAAGCAGAGCAACCCCTCCCAGCACGGCTGCCACGCCGGCGAGCGTCAGAGGGTCGCTCGGCTCCACCTCGTACAGGTAGGAAGAGAGGAACCTGCCGCCTGCGAGGCCGAGGAGCGCACCGCCGAGAAAGCCGACGAGGATGGGGGGCGCCTGCGACACCACCGCGGCCCGAAGCACTCCCCCCTGGGTCGCCCCCAGTGCGAGCCGCACCCCGTACTCTGCGCGCCGGCGTGCCACCGAATACGACGCCACGCCGTAGATGCCGATGGCCCCGAGCGTGACTCCGAGCAGGCTGAACGCTCCCAGGAGGAGGGTCACGAAGCTGGTGTCGCTGGCCGAGCGCGCCAGCACGACATGCAGGTCTTCGACGGCGGAGATCGGTGTGTTGGGGTCGACCCGGTCCACCAGATGCCGCACCTCCGAGCGGAGCAGCTCCGGCTGGTCGGAGCGAGCGACGACCCAGGCGGACATCTCCCACGGCCAGGAGACGTACGGCACGTAGATCTCGGGCCGCGGCTCGAGGTAGAGGGCGTGCTGACGGATGTCGCCGACGACGCCGACGACGCGCATCCACTCGGCTCCGCCCATGGCGACGCGGAGTCGCTTGCCCAAGGGATCTTCGCCGGGCCAGTGGGTGCGGCCGAACGCCTCGTTGACGACGACCACCGGCGCGCTGTCTTCCCGATCCTGTGCGGTGAGGGTCCGTCCGCGGAGCAGCGGAATGCGAAGGGTCTCGAAGTACCCAGGGAAGACGGCGTGGAAGTTGACGTCCGGAAGCGCCCCGCTCGGTGGGGGCTCGAAGCCTTCCGGCTCGGTGGGAAAGCTCCAGTTCTCCCGAGTTCCTGTGAGCAGCTGCACCGCACTCGCCTCGCGAACTCCGGGGGTTGCGCGCACCTCTTCGAGGAGGGCGCCGTAGAACTGCCGGAACTCGGTCGCACCTTCTCGACCGGAGCCGAGTGGGTTCGGCCGGAAGGCCACCACCCCCTGCGGCTCGAAGCCGCTGGGCTCGCTGAGCACGCGATCGAGCGAGCGGATCATCAGCCCCGACCAGAGTGCGACGACGGCGGCCAGGGCGACCTCGACTGCAACGAGGGCCCTGCTCATGCCCCGCGATGTCTTGCGACTCGCCCGGGATCGGCCTTGTCCGGCGAGCTCCCGGCTCGTGCGGAGCGCTGGCCAGAGTCCGGAGAGCAGGGTGGCGGCGAGGGTGACCGACAGCGCGAAGAGGAGCACGGTCCAGTCGAGGCGAACGTCGTCGATCCGGGGCACATCTGCTGGAGACCAACGTGCCACGGCCTCGATGAGACCCACGGCCAGGGCAATTCCCAGGCAGCCTCCGAGGAGCCCCAACCCCAGTGACTCGACCAGCAACAGTCGAACGATGTCGCCTCGACCGGCCCCGAGGGCGGCGCGGATGTCGAGGTCGCGACGCCGGCTCTCGCCGCGAAAGAGAAGGAGGTTGGCGACGTTCGCGCACGCGATGACGAGCACGAGGCCCACGGCACCCAGGAGCAGGAGAAGGGCACCCTTCGCCTTGCGCACGAGCTGCGACTGGAGCCGAACCACCCCGGCGGCGGCAACCTGCTGCTCGTCGTACTGATTGGGCACCAGAGGCGCGAAGTCGCGGGCCACCTGCGCCACCTGCTGCGTTGCCTGCTCGACCGTGGCGCCCGGAGCCAGCCGCGCGATGCGCGAGTTCACGTACCACGAGCTGTCCTCGGCGATGCCCAGCGCCCGGTTGTCCACCAGCGGCACCCAGGCGACGGCCTTCTCCGGAGGATCGAAGCTCTCCGGCAGCACGCCGACGACGGTGTGGGCGTGACTGCCCGCGACGCTCAGATCGATCGACGTTCCGATCAGGTCCGGGTCGCCGCCGAAGCGAGACGCCCACAAGGAGTGGCTGAGGATCACGACCGCGGCCTTGCCCTCCTGGTCTTCGGAGGCGAGGAAGGTGCGCCCCAGGGCTGGTGTCGCGCGCAGAACGTCGAAGTACGACGGCGAGACGCGACTCACGTCGATCTCTTCGGGGTTCCCCCGGGCCGACAGCACGGCGGTCCACACCGAGATTCCCGCGACGTCGGAGAGCGCCGGAACGCGCTCCCGCATCTCGCGGACGCCGGCGACGTTGAAATTCGCCTCGGGCCACACGGCGACGATCCGGTCGGGCTGGGAGTGGGGCAAGGGCTCGAGCAGGACGGTGTCGATGACGCTGAACATCGTGGTGCTCGCCCCGACACCCAGGGCCAGCGTTGTGACCGCGAGAGCACTGACACCGGGCGACTGGCGCAGAGCACGGAGGCCGTGCCGAAGATCCGTCGGGTACAGCTTCGAGGGCACCGGGCCGCTTCTGCGCCTCGCCTGCCAGCGCTCGGCCGCAGCTCCGCGCAGAAGGTCGAACAGGAGGTGCGGCCAGACGTGCACGAGGCGCTGGGTCCGCGACGGCGCCGAGCGCAGGCGCTCGAGCGCGACGGACTCCATTTCCCCTCCCCATCGGTCGCGGAAGGCGGTTGGTAGGAGCCGGAGGAGAACGCGGTAGGCCCAGAGGGTGTGCTCGAAACGGTCAGACATCTTCGAGGAGGTCCAGGCTTTGGGCGTCGCGCACCATCGTGTGGAGCCGGGAGGCCTCGGCTCGAAGCACGGACTCGCCGAGCGCCGTGAGCCGCACGTACGACCTCCGCGGGTCGCAGCCCGTGGGGCCGCTGCACTCCTCGAGCAGCTCGTCGGCAAGGAGGTCGCGAATGCGGCGAAACAGGTTGGCGGGGTAGATGCGCAGAGTCGTTTCCGCCTTCTCGATCCTGCGCACGATCTCGGTGCCGTAGCTCGGACCCTCGGTGAGCACCAGCAGGACCCGGAAGGCGAGTGGATGAAGCGGGAGATGCCGCGTTGGTTTCGTGTGTCTCAAGTGTGTCTCTCGAAAACTGTCGAAATGACAGTATCGGGCGGACAGTTTGGGGTCAAGCGGCCCCCGTCGCAGGAAGTCTCGAAGGGGCATAGAGTCGGCGCACTTTCACCGGAAGCTCGATCGTGACGAGGAGTTGGTCCCCCGTGTCGTTGCAGCGAAGTCGGAAGAGGCGCGGGAGCGCCCGCGCTCGACTGGCGTCGAGCCTCGTGGCTCTCGCCGCCTTCTCGATCGTCGTTGCCGTCTCTGCCCAGGAGGAGGCGAAGCGGGGGTCGCGGCAGGAGGGGTCGAAGGAGCTCGGAGCGATCGACACCGAGCGCCTCGTCAACGTCGCCAGCGAGCCCGGCGAGTGGCTCACCGGCGGCCGCGACCTCGATCAGACGTACTACTCGCCTCTCTCTCGCATCCATCGCGGCAACGTGGGCCGGCTCGGCTACGCCTGGCACTTCGAGACGGACGCGACGCACGGGTTCGAGGCCACCCCGATCGTGGTGGACAGCGTCTTGTACTCGAGCGGTCCCTGGGGTGTGGTGTATGCGCTCGACGCCAAGACCGGCGAGAAGCTCTGGGAGTTCGACCCGCAGGTGGACGGCCAGTGGGGGCGCTACGCCTGCTGCGGCATCGTCAACCGCGGAGTAGCCGTGCACAGCGGCAGGGTCTTCGTGGCGTCGCTCGACGGCCGCCTGCACGCGCTCGACGCTCAGCTCGGGGAGCCCACGTGGCAGGCGGAGACGCTCTTCGACGACAGCCGCGGCTACAGCGTCACCGGTGCTCCGTACCTCGCGGGCGACGTCGTCGTCGTCGGCAACAGCGGCGGCGACTACGACGCGCGCGGCTACGTGTCGGGCTACTCCATCGAGACGGGTGAGTTGCGCTGGCGCTTTTTCACGGTGCCGGCCTCGGCCGAGGGGCCTCACGAGCACCCGGAGCTGGAGGTGGCTGCCCGGACGTGGGACCCGAACAGCCGCTGGGAGGCGGGCCTCGGTGGCACCGTATGGGACGCGATGGCCTACGACCCCGAGCTCGATCTGCTCTACGTCGGCGTGGGCAACGCGACGCCCTACGCCCGCAAGGTGAGGAGCCCCGCGGGAGGCGACAACCTCTACCTCGCCTCGATCCTGGCGCTGCGTCCGGCGACCGGAAGGCTCGTGTGGCACTACCAGACCACGCCGGCAGAGAACTGGGACTACACGGCGACGCAGAAGATGATCCTCGCCGACCTGGAGATCGGCGGCCGCGAGCGCCGGGTCCTGCTGCAGGCGCCCAAGAACGGCTTCTTCTACGTTCTCGACCGCGCCACCGGTGAGCTCATCTCCGCCGAGCCCTACGTTCCCGTCAACTGGGCCTCCCATGTCGACAAGGCCACCGGGCGGCCGGTCGAGAACGGACAGGGCGAGTACTTCGACGAGCCCAGGCTGGTCTTCCCCTCGCCGGCCGGCGGACACAACTGGCAGCCGATGGCGTTCAACCCGAACCAGGGTCTGGTTTATGTCCCCGCCATCGAGATGGGTGCCGTGTTCCAGATTCCGGAGCGTCCGTTCGAGCGCGCACCGAAGGCGCTCAACTACTACTCGCTCTACACGATGACCATCGACGGGCCGATCGGCACGGACAGCCTGGCGGCCCGAGGCCTCGACTGGGCTGCACTGCGGCGCGGCCAGCCGGATCCGACCGCGCGCGGCATCCTCCGGGCCTGGGATCCGGTGCGCCAGGTGCAGGCGTGGCAGGTGGACACGTCCGGTCCATTCGAAGGGCAGCTCGCGGCCACGTGGAACGGCGGCGGCGTCATGACCACGGGTGGCGGCCTCGTCTTCCAGGGGCGCTCCACGGGCGAGCTGTTCGTCTACGCGGCAGACGACGGCGAGCTGCTGCACGTGGTGGACCTCGGCACCTCGATCATCGCTGCACCGATGACCTACGAGATCGACGGGCAGCAGTACGTGGCGGTGATGGCCGGTCTCGGTGGCGCCGGCGGCCGAGCCCACTTTCCAGGGACGGCCGCGGCCGCGCGAGGCAACGCGGGCCGCATCGTCGCTCTCAGGCTCGACGGAGGAGAGGTGCCGCTGCCGCCTCTGAAGCGCCCGGCACCCCCTCCGGGTCGACCCGCCGTGGACCGTCGCGGCACTCCGGAGGAAGTGCGCACGGGCCGCGACCTCTTCGACCAGCACTGCACGCGGTGCCACGCCACGAGCGGAGTGGGAGGGGTGCCCGATCTCGGACAGATGAGCTCCCGCGTGCACGAGCGCTTCGCGGACATTCTCCTCGACGGTGCGCTGGCAGAGCGCGGCATGGGCAGCTTCGCGGACGTGCTCGGCGCGGACGACGTGCGCGCGCTGCACGCCTTCCTGATCGACCGCTCGTGGCGCGCGTTCGAAGCTGCCGAAGAGCCCTGAGCCGCGCTCGGACGTGAGCTCTAGAGCGCGCGCTTCCTTCGGCGCGCGAGAACCAAGGCGTAGACCGCGACGTTGATCGCGATCACCAGGAGCCCGAGCACGATCTGCACGTTGCGGGTCAGCCCCTCGGGGTAGAGAACGGGGAGCACGTAGTGCTCGACGAAGCCGGCGTCGTAGCCCTGCTCGCCGGCCGCCCGGCGCCAGCGGTTCTCGAGGTGCGTGAGCGGGCAGATCCAGCCTCCGAACTCGATGAGTGCACCCCAGAGCGCGGCCGGCAGATGCAGCCAGACGATCCACCTCCAGCGGAGCAGCAGCAGCCCGCCGAAGACGACGAAGAGCACGAAGCCGAAGTGCAGCAGCACCGCGAGGTCGGCGAGTTGCGAGTAAAACACCGCAGGCGCAGCGCAGTCAGCCCGCCCAGATCTCGGTGAGCACGCGCTGGAAGTTGCCGCCGAGAATGCCCCGGATGTGGTCGTCGGTGTAGCCGCGGCGCAGCAGGGCTTCGGTGAGGTCGAACATCCGTTTCGGGTGGTCGACGCCTTCGATGTCGATCTTGCCGCGGAACGCGTACGAGGCCTTGTAGGCGCTCTTGAGCGCCTCGTACTCGTCGGCCGGCATGTCGTCGTAGCCGTGCAGGTCCACGTCGCTGCCCACGCCGAGGTGCTCCACGCCGATCAGGTCGCGCACGTGGTCGAAGTGGTCGACGTAGTGCTCGATGGTGGTCGGCTCGCGGTCGCGCACGAACATGCGCACTCCCGTGATGCCCATCACGCCGCCGGTCTTCGCCATGGCCTGGATCGCTTCGTCGGTCTTCGTGCGCGGATGGCCGCCCGAGAGGACGCGACTGTTCGAGTGCGTGAAGAGCACGGGGCGCTTGGAGACCTCGCAGGCGTCGAGCGTGGTGCGGTCGCCGGAGTGGGAGACGTCGACCGCCATGCCGATCTCGTTCATGCGCTCGACGATGGAAACCCCGAAGTCGGAGATGCCGCCGTCGTTCCTCTCGGTGGCGCCGCTGCCGATGAGGTTGCGCGAGTTGTAGGTGAGCTGCGACACGCGCTGGCCGAGGCCGTAGAAGGCCGTCACGTCGTCGGGTGTGCGGAAGTGGGAGGCGGTCTGCGTGCCGATGAGGATGCCGGCGCGGCCCGAGCCGTGCACTGCGGCGAGATCTTCGGCCGAGTCGATGCGCACGAAGAGGTCCGGCCGGTTCGCGATGATGGAGTTGTAGCCGGCCACGAACATCAGGGTGTTGTGGTAGAGGTCGTCGAAGTCGCGCCCGCCGACCCCGACCGCGATGTGGAACACGTCGATCTCCGAGTCGCGGAACTCCTGCTCTTCTGCGTCGGTCAGGCCGTCGAGGGAAGGCCCCCACCGCTCCTGGACCGATCTCGAGATCGCAAGCGGCGAGAGCATGTCGATCACGAGCGACCCGGCCACGAGGTCGATGCAGCGCGTGCTGTACTCGGTGGCCGACTGCGCAAACAGGCGCGACCGGCCGAGGTTGAGCATGGGCGAGGCCAGGCCCAGCGCGGCGGTGCCTGCCGCACCGCGGAGCACCGAGCGGCGCGACATGTGGCTCGAAGCGTTCATGGAGTCCCTTCCTTGCTTGCCCCGATCTCGTGACGTCGAGGCGTGATGGCTGCGGTCAGGCTATCGTGCGCCCAACGAGGGGGAGCGGACATGGGAAAGCGTCTGATTCGATTCAGCAAGGGCGACGAAGCCCGCTGGGGTCTCGTGGAGGGGCCCGTTGCCTACGAGCTGACGGCGCAACCGGGCAGCCTCGGCGAGCTGCTCCGGGATCTCGAAACGAGCCTGCGCCTGTGCTCGGCCGAGGCGCAGCAGATCGAAGATCTCGAGGTGCTGAGCCCGGTGACGGCGCCCTGCCAGATCGTCTGCCAGGGGCTCAACTACTCCTCCCACCGTGAGGAGTCGGGGCAGGTGGCGAGAGCTCCGTACAACCTCGTGTTCAGCAAACCTGCGTCCACGTTGTGCGGGGCCCACGCGGACGTCGTCCGGCCCCACGGCGTGCGCCTGCTCGACTACGAGCTCGAGCTGGGTCTCGTCATCGGCCGCGAGATCCGGCAGAAGACCGAGATCACCGACTCGAACCTGCACGAGTTCGTGGCCGGGATCGTGCTCACGAACGACGTCTCGGCCCGCGACGTGCAGATCCCGCAACAGCAGTGGTTCAAGGGCAAAGGCTTCCGCACGTTCTGCCCCGTGGGGCCGTTCCTCTACCTCCTCGACGAAGACGACGTTCCGAGACTCCACGATCTCGACATCGAGCTCCGGGTGAACGGAGAGGTGCGCCAGCAGGCGAGCACCTCGCAGCTGCTGTACGGCCCGGCCGAGACGCTCGCGGAGCTTTCCGGGATCATGGATCTCCACCCGGGTGATCTCGTCCAGACCGGAACGCCCGGCGGCGTGGCGCTCCAGGCGCCGTCTGCGCTCCAGCAGCGGATCGCCCGAGCCCTGTTCAGCGAGGAGAAGCTCTTCGAGATGTTCGTCGAGCGCCAGGCGAAAAATCCGCGCTATCTCCAGGACGGCGACGTGATGGAGCTGCGCGCCACGAGCTCGGACGGCGTGATCGACCTCGGGCTGATGCGCACCCGCGTCGTCGCGGAGGCATCCCGACACACCACCGACACGTAAGTGCTCCTCGGGGAGGCTCCCTCCTCGAGATCGAACGACCCGGAGAGACGAGATGCCGAGTGCCGAAGAGGAATACGCGAGCTTCATGGAGGGCCTGGTTCGTCGGAACCCTGGAGAGCCCGAGTTTCATCAGGCGGTGGGGGAGGTGGCCCACACGCTGATCCCGTTCATCCGCGAGCACGCGAAGTACCGCGAGGCCAACATCCTCGAGCGGATGACCGAGCCGGATCGGGTGGTCATCTTCCGCGTCTGCTGGGAGGACGACGCCGGCAACGTGCGCACGAACCGTGCGTGGCGGGTGCAGTTCAACAACTCCATCGGGCCCTACAAGGGCGGGATGCGCTTCCACCCCACGGTCACCCTCTCGGTGCTCAAGTTCCTCGGCTTCGAGCAGTGCTTCAAGAACGCCCTCACCACCCTGCCGATGGGCGGCGGCAAGGGAGGCTCCAACTTCAACCCCAAGGGCAAGTCCGACCGGGAGGTCATGCGCTTCTGCCAGTCGCTCATGATCGAGCTCCACCGGCACATCGGCGAAGACACGGACGTGCCGGCCGGCGACATCGGCGTGGGCGCGCGCGAGATCAGCTACATGTTCGGGCAGTACAAGCGCCTGGAGAACCGATTCACCGGCATCCTCACCGGCAAGGGTCTCTCGTTCGGCGGCAGCCTCGTGCGCACCGAGGCGACCGGCTACGGGGCGGTGTACTTCACGCGGAACATGCTCGAGCACGCGGCTCTGGAAATGGACGGGCGCCGGGCGATCGTCTCGGGCTCGGGCAACGTGGCGCTCTACTGCATGGAGAAGCTGGAGGACCTGGGCGCCGTGGCGATCACGGCCTCCGACTCGAGCGGCTTCGTCCACGACCCGGACGGCATCCGCGGCGAGAAGCTCGCCTGGCTCAAGGACCTCAAGGAGACGCGCCGCGGCCGCATTCAGGAGTATGCCGAGCACTTCGGCTGCGACTTCTTCCCGGAGAAGCGTCCGTGGGCCGTGGAGGGGGACCTCGCGTTCCCTTGTGCCACGCAGAACGAGCTCTCGAAGGAGGACGCCGCCACCCTCGCCGACAACGGCGTGCTCGCCGTGGCGGAGGGCGCCAACATGCCCACCACCCCCGACGGAATCCACCTCTTCCAGGAGCGAGGCGTCCTGTTTGCGCCCGGCAAGGCGGCCAACGCCGGCGGCGTGGCGGTCTCAGGGCTCGAGCAGAGCCAGAACGCGCTCCGCATCAGCTGGTCGCGCGAGGAGGTCGACCGCAGACTCTCCTCGATCATGGCCGACATTCACGACCAGTGTGTCTCGTGGGGCACCAACGGCGCCCACGTCGACTACCTCAAAGGGGCCAACCTGGCCGGCTTCGTGAAGGTCGCCGACGCGATGCTCGCGTACGGTGTGGTGTAGGCGGCTCTACGCACGTGGGCGGGGCCAGAAGCGGCCCGTGCGCGCCATGTACTCGCGGTAGTCGTCGCCGAAGTGCTCGATGAGCGCCTCCTCTTCGGTGCGCAGACGAAAGACCACCACCAGGAAGAGGAGCGCGAGGAAGCTTCCCCCGACGCCCCAGTGGTCGGTGAAGAGCAGCACGGTCACGCCCCACGCGAACGAGCCGGTGTACATCGGATGGCGAATGCGCGCGTAGGGCCCGGTGGTCACCAGCTCCTGCTCGTCGAACGTGATCACGTACTTGGCGCCGGCCTTGCCGATGGTCTTGAACACCCAGCACAAGAAACCGAGGCACAGCAGAGACGCGGCGAAACCGGCCCAGCGCACCGCGACGGGCAGCCCGATGTGCATCCACGGCGGGTCCCAGGAGAAGAGGTAGGCGAAGAACGCGGAGTAGAACGCCAGGCCCGCAACGCCCATGACGACGAAGACGACCTTCTTCTCCTGGACCCGGCGGCCCTCCTTCTTTCCCACCGCCATGCCGGCGTACGCGCCCCGCACGACGCCCATGCCGAGCATCTCGACCACGAGGGCCAGGCGCATGAAGAGATCCAGGTCAATCGGCAAGGCTGCTTTCGGCTCGCGGAGGGTTTGGGAACGGTCTCGCAGGGCACATCGCTCGCCTCGATGCTACAGGTCGAGAGGCGCGCTCGTCGGGCTATCGTGTGAGCCCACGGGAGGTGTGCGATGAGTGCGAACCGCAGGGCCCTGACGATCTTCCAGATCACGCCTTCGATCGACGGTGCCGACGTGTCGAGCTTCGACCAGGTCGTGCAGGCCTCCGCTCTCACCGACCCTCAGCTGCAGACGACGGAGCTCCCGGCGGGCTTCGACTTCGACGGCCGGCTGTATGTGATCGCCCCGGCCCCCGAGGAGCCGCGCTGGGGGGCGTTCCTGCGCGAGGGTTTCGGCGACACGTTCAACCTGTCCGCCACGGCGACCAACCGCGCACTGCTCGTGATCCGTTTTCGCTACTACAACGCCGACCGCTACTTCGCGGTTGCGTTCGGCGCGGGCCGCCACCTGATGCGTCGTGACGCCTACGTGCGCTCGTTCGGGCTGAAGGCGGCGCTCAACCTGATTTACGAAGACGACGTCCTCGACGGCAGCGCGTCGAGCGATCGCGTGCGCCAGGTCGATTCGCGGACCGTCGCGGGTAACACGTTCCGGACGCGGCGCCAGGCGAACCGCGACACCACCTTCGAGCAGTTCGGCTTGGACACCGAGCGCGATCTGCTGAGCACGGTCACCGGGGAGCCGAGTGATCGGACCGAGCTGGGCTCCCGCGTCTTTGGTGCCGATCACGTCGGCGTCAATCTGCCGATCGACTTCTCCGGCCTCGTCGGCCTCTGCAAGAGGCTCTGGCGGGCGGGGCGTGCCGACGACTACGAGACGCACTTCAGCTGGATCGACAACCTGTCGGCGATCGCGGAGCCCGCGCGCCTCGAGGCGCTGCGCTCCGCGGTGGTGCAGCAGCTGCGCGATGGTGCCGTGGGCGCCTTCGAACTGGCACCACCGGAACTGGTCGACTTCGACGCGATCGAGACCTTCCGGATCGAGGTCGGCGCCAACGACGTCTCGGTGGCCGACCTCACTCTCAGCGCGTACCTCGCACTGTTCGACGCTGGCGGACTCGCGGCGCTCACCTGGGACCGCATGAAGTCGCACCGTGTCGCCGCGCTGTCGGCCCAAGGTGAGCTCCTCCACAGGTGGCCCGTCTCCGACTGCCTGTTCGGCGAGCTGGACGACGACGGCGAGACCGTGCTGCTCGACGCGGCCGAGTTCTTCGCCGTCGCCGCCGACTTTCTGGCCGACCTCGACGCGTTCGTCGCGGCGATCCCGGAGTCCGACGTCGACCTTCCCGACTCACGCATCGACGCGAACGGCCGGGAGATCAGCGAGGGGGTCTACAACGTGGAGGCAGCGCAACACCTTCCCACGCATCTGCTGCTCGACAAGCGCACCGTCAGGGTGGCACCCAACACGAGCTCGATCGAGATCTGTGACGTGCTCACGACGGACCGCAAGTTCGTGCACGTGAAGCGCAAGCTGGGCTCCGCGTCGCTGAGCCATCTCTTCTCGCAGGGCTACGTGTCGGGCGACCTGTTCGTGACCAGCCACGAGTACCGCACGGCCGTTGCCGCCGAGATTGCAGCTGCCGAGGCAGACAAGGGCTCCGGGCCGATCTTCACGAACGCGCTCGACTTCCAGGCCCCCGACCCGGCTGCGATCGAAGTGGTCTACGCGGTGGTGGCCAACTGGAACGGCGACAGCGTGGTCGACCGCCTGCCGTTCTTCTCGAAGGTCAACCTGCGCCGCCACGCCACCGACCTGAGACGCCTCGGCTACGAGGTGACGTTCAAGCGCATCGACATTGCGTGAGGACGGGGTTCGGTTGGTCAAGATGCGCCGAGGCGCTCGTAGCGGCGAGGTCCGCGGGGGGCTGACCTAGCGACTCGAGTCGGTAGCGCGGAGGATTACGGAACCGCGTCCGTCTGGAGGCGAAAGAGCAACGCTCCGTTCGCGCATCGACGACGTCTCGGCGCATCGGGCTCCGGCCTTTCTCCGACCGCCCAGCCCCATTGAGGGAGAATCAAGGTGTCATTTCAAGAACTCTATGTGCGACTGAAGAGGACTCTTGGGCAACTGACGGGCCGGGACTGGCGAGAGGTCTTCGCACACCAGAACCTCAGCGAGGACCTTGGGTTCAGCGGCTCTGGCAAGCGTGCCCTTGCCTCCGACCTCAACCAGGAGTTCGCCGCGGAAGAGTTGCAGCTGACACCTGACGAAACGGGAGCCGCGGAGACGGTTCGGGACCTTGCCCGGCTCATTCAAGAGGAGCTTGGCTAGGTTTGGCCATGGACCTTCTACGAACAGGGCTCCTTCTCTCCTTGGCTTTTGCCGCAGCGAGTGCCGCAAGAGCTGCAGATCTCGCTGATGTCCGCGCCTGTGATCAGGATGGCAGTGGCCTGGTCGAGGAGGACGAGCTGCGCTTCTGCCTTTTGAGCGTTCTCGAGCCCGAGGCCGCGGACCTCGATACGAACAAAGATGGAGCGATCTCTGCGAAAGAAGCTCGGGTCTACTGGGAGCCCGATCTGCTCGACCTAAGAGAGCGCTACGGTCCGCCACCGTACACGGTGAAACAGCTAGCTGACTTCTTCCCTCTCGAGGGCGAGTTGTCGCTTGGCGGAGTCTTGATCCGGAGGAGCTATCAGCAGGTCACGCTCAGTGAGCCGGCGAAGTCCTTCAAGAAGGCCGAAGGGGCGCTGTTCTCTTTCTCGGACGACCAGGCCAACGACGTGGAGTCGTGGCAGGCAAAGGGTGCCGTTATCGGCGTGCTCAAACTTCGTGAGAAGTCAGACAAGGCGCTCACAGCGATTGGTTTCGTTCCAAGCCTAGAGTTCGAAAGGAACGGAGTAGATGGCCCGGACGAAACGCAGGCCGCCGGTGACTCAGGAGAGAGTCCGGATCCTCCTGAGGACGCTCAAGAGGAAGTCGACCGACTCGTTCTCCGGGCAGGCTTCGACTTCGAGGTCATCGGGAAAGGCCCGGGTCTGCAGAACTTTCGCATCTTTGTGGCGCACGCGACGGACTTCGACTTCGATAGCGGAGTCAACGCGATTCAGCTGCAGTGGGAACCCACTCACAACCAGTGGGGGCTTGGGGTGTTCCGACCGGTTGGAGGGATCAGACTGGACTACCGCCTGCGCTTTCTCGTTCACGCTGAGCTTGGGGAGATTGGTGAGGCTGGCGAGAAGCTGGCGTTGGAGGAAGACGACACGTTTTCCCGATTGGGACCGGAGGTCCAACTCGAGCTTCAGCCGAGTGGCTTCAGAAGGCTCACGCTGAAAGCCCAGTGGAGAAACTTCTATCGCGTGGGCGGGGACGGCCCAGACCACGTCGAGATGTTCATCGCCGGTGCCGCTCTCTCACTTGACCGAGACGGCCACTTCTCCCTTGAAGCGGAGTACCAGAACGGGAGGGCCGAGTTGACCCTCGAGGACACAGACCTGCGAAAGGTCGGTCTGGCGATCAAGTTCTGAGAAGACCGCTTCGGTCCGCCGTCTGGACGGTGCCTAAATGACAGTGAAGGAACGTACGTCCTGGTCCGCGCCTCAGCGCCGACCTTCTCGGCGAGTCATGTCCTTCCTTCTTGCGGTCAAATCGGGCGTTGGCGCCATCTCGAGATCCTCCTGGAAGACTCACGCTGGCTTTCGGCTCGGACGCGAGGATCACGCAGGCCGACGGAGCGTTTCCCGGCCTTTCGGTTGGGTCGACTCAGGAGCGGGTCTGGCGCCTTATCCGGCCAGCAGCCTCATGTAAGTTCGTACTACGGCACGAAGGAGACTCGTCCAGCGGGTGGGCGCCGCTTTCGGCATCGCTCCTCAGACCTCGATGCAGACGGGGGTTCTGCGGACCGTGAGATCCGAGTCCTGGATCTGCTGACAGACCTCCTCTCCTGGCCCTTGCGAAATGGAGCCGATGAGCGGACTTGAACCGCTGACCTGCTGATTACGAATCAGTGATCGTCTGTTTGTGGGCCTTTGCGCGTGTTTGCGAACCCGCGTTGCTGCTGAATTCTAGGGGAAGCATGGGGTGTGCTCTATGTCGCGGTTTGCGTGTCGTGGATGGTACAGTGATGGTACGGTATGCGAGGGAGAATCACCAAGAAGGCTGTCGATGGATTGGCTCCGCGAATGGGTGCCGATGGTGCCCTTCGTGCTGAGCGGTTGTGGGATACGGATGTCACTGGCTTTGGGTGCCTGGTGACGAAGTCCGGGCACAAGAGCTACATCTTTCAGTACCGAACGCGGCAGCAGGCAAGCAGGACGCCCAAGCGGCTGACGATTGGGGCGCATGGCGAGCTCACCCCGGATGAAGCGCGCACCATTGCTCGAGAACTCCTGTTCAAGGTCCGCTCCGGAGAGGATCCGGCTCTTGAGTGGAGAAGGGTCAAAGGTGAGACGTTCGGAGACCTCGCGGATCACTTCATGCGCACGTACCTGCCGGCGAAGAAGCGGCCTCCGAGGGCATCCACCAGAAGTGAATCGCTCCGAGTTTCCCGGAGACCTTTTTAGTTGAGTCCGGCCCCTTCGAGAGCCGGTTCGAGTTGTCGATAGTAGTTTGCCTCGTGCTCAGCTGGTGGCACGTGACCGATCGGCTCGAGGAGGCGCTGCGTGTTGTACCAGTGCACCCATTCGAGAGTCGCGTACTCGACAGGCTCGACATGCCGCCACGGACCTCGAGGACGGATCACCTCCGTCTTGTAGAGGCCGATCACGGTCTCGGCGAGAGCGTTGTCGTAGGAGTCCCCTCGGCTTCCCACGGAGGGCACGAGCCCAGCTTCGGCAAGACGCTCCGTGTAGCGGATCGACAGGTACTGTGACCCGCGGTCCGAGTGATGCACCAGGCCCGCGGGCGAGGCCGCGCCTCGATCGTGGAGAGCCTGCTCCAGAGCATCGAGTGCGAGGTCCGTGCGCAGCGACGACGAGACACGCCATCCCACGACGGCACGGGAGTACGCGTCGATGACGAAGGCCACGTAGGCAAAGCCTCGCCACGTGGCGACGTACGTCAGATCCGACACCCACAGCTCGTTCGGGCGGCGCGCAGTAAAGTCCCGCTCGACGAGGTCCAGAGGCCGCGACGCCGACTCATCCGGCGTGGTCGTCTTGAAGCGTCGGCCACGGACCGCTCCCTGCAGCCCGATGCGTCGCATCAGCCGAGACACCGTGCAGCGCGCCACGGGAGTCCCCTCGCGATGTAGCTGACGCCAGATCTTGCGCACGCCGTACACCGAGTAGTTCTCGCGATGTACTCGTTCGATCTCGGCGCAAAGATGCTCGTCGCGCTTCGCACGTTCCGAGCGGCGCTCTGGATCGCGCTGCTGCGCCTTCAGCTCGTAGTACGTCGAGGGGGCGATCGGCAGCATCCTGCAGATCGACTCGACCCCGTACTCGTCTCGTTGGTCGTCGATGAAGCGCACCATCACTTCGGTCGGCGGTCGAGCTCCGCCTGGGCGAAAAACGCCGACGCCTTACGCAGGATCTCGTTGGCTCGCTTCAGCTCGCGGTTCTCCCGCTTGAGCTGCCTGAGCTCCTCGCGCTCGCTCGTCGTCAGTCCCGCACGCTTCCCTGCGTCACGCTCTGCCTGGCGCACCCACTTGCGGAGGGTCTCCGCAGTGCAGCCAATCTTCGGCGCGATCGACTGCATCGCAGCCCACTGCGAGCCGTGCTGTCTCTCCTGCTCGAACACCAGTCGAACCGCTCGCTCTTTGACCTCTGGCGAGTACTTGCTTCGTCTTCCCATGACTCCGATTCTCCCAAGGAATGGAGTCTCCGGGATTCCCGGTGCGGTTCAGTAGTGATTCTGCGCCATCTCGATACCAACGTTGAGCGCATGCTTGGGAGAGTGCCGCGACACAGAGAGCTGCGTGAGTTAATCAGGACTTTCATCGAGACTGGTGGCGCACCTCTCGGTTGATCACCCGGCCGGGGAGGACTTCGTGAGTCTGAAAGTAGTTGAGCCGTCCGAGAATCTCCATCGCGCTGTGGCTAATGTCACAAGGAGACTCAACGAAATGGGCTACGAGGGTCCAACGCCACGCGACGCGACTGGAGTGGTCATCGTTGGGCGCGAGGTTGTCGGTGCGTTTTGTCTCAGCGACTTCACGGCCCCGCCGGGCGCGACGAGACTGAAGTGGATGGGCTCCACAGAAACGGCAGAACGGAACAAACTCAGGGTTGGTACCTTCATCGTCCGGCACGCCGTGGCCGAAGCTAGAGCTGATGGGTTCGAAGAGATCCTCCTCTCGGTACGAGGGACCAACGAGCGCGCCATTCGCCTATACACGAGGGAGGGCTTCCGCCTCACCGGGAAAGGCAACGAGCAAGAGCTGGAAATGCGCCGTACGCTCTAGGCGTCCCGTCCGAGGATCCCGATTGCTGCCCTCATTCGTACAGGTCGATGATGATCTTTGATGAGCCCCTAGAGGTTCCCGAGCACGGTAGCCATGGCTCGTTTCTCGGCCTCCTGCTGCTCGAATTCGCCGGAGTGCTGCATGATCGCCGCTCGCTCTTCGAACTCCTCTCGAAGGTCCGGAGACAGCTGATCGCCTAGCTGGCGAGCCGACAGAGGGTCGGGCGCCTCGAGTTGCAGCGGTGGGCGATCGGTCTCCCTAGATATCTCTTGTCCCCTAGTAGTACCTAGGGACTCCGAATGGTCGCAAGGGTCGCAAGAACCCTGACGAGAGCGGGGTTCTGAGCCGTTCAAGGTCGCAAGGTCTTGCGGGTTGGCGGTGTTGGCCAAGTCGCAAGGTCGCAAGGAGCTATACGTGCATGGGGAGGATTGGGGGTCGAGGCCGCGTTCGTGAGCAACTCGGAGAACGGCAGCAATCGAGCGGCGCTTCAGGCTAGCGTTGTTGTGCCAGACGGACTCTGAAGGAATCCCTAGCCGCTTGAGGGTAGTTCCAAGCTTCGCAATGCTGATAGGCCTGCCTTCCTTGTAGTTGCCCCAGCGCTCGGGGGCTTCGCCGATCATGTGCTGCTGCAGCTCTTTGGTACTGAAGGAGTCGCTCGGGTGTGCCTCCGCGAAAGAAAGGGCCGCCTCGAGAATCTCCGTCTCGACGCTCTTGATTGGGCCTTGGCTTCGCTCCTGTAGCCAGCTGAGGAATGGGTGTCGTTCGCCAACAGCATCAGTCCTTTGCCGTAGCTCCTTGGCCAGCACCGTCATGGCGTTTCGTCCACCCGGTAGGTCCGTGAGTTTCTCGAGGTGCGGCCCAAGACCGTGAAATGGCCTGTTCCGCACGTACTCGGCAGCCCATTCGCCAAACGGCCTCCGAATCAAGTGGATCGCCTCCTCGAGTTGCTCTTGGGTGGGTGAGCGTTCTTCGACGAGGTCGGCCAGGTCCTCTCCGCCGCTACGGGCAGCAAAGAACTCGACAACGAGGACCGATTGCGCGACGTCCTCTAGAACTCGACCAGCGCCGAGAGCGTAGTCTCGCCCCACTCGATCGGCGTCAGGCCAGATCAGAACCCGGCTCGCTCCATCGAACGACGCTAGATGACGCTCATCGAGGTCTGTGCCGTTCGGAGCAGTTGTGGCGTTGAGCCCCAGTTTGACGGCAGCATCTGCCACTTTGCAGCCTTCCACCAAGTGAACATCTTCCCGGCGCTCAACTGCTCGACGTATCCGCTCTTCGCGATAGAGCTTGGGAGACAGATCGTCTAGCGCTGCGCGCCATTTGGGGCCGTCCTGACGCTGCCACATGAACCTCTTCTTGCCGCTCTCCAGGTCGTAGCGGAGAAGCCGTAGTGCTGGTCCTTCAATGGAGTCAAAGGCGTACTCGGTGACCCTAGCGTACGAGGTTGATGGCGGTGTGAGACCGTAGCAGGAGGCGAGGGCCACGATCGCAGCGAACCGTTCCTTTCCTACGGGTTCAACCCCGTAGCCAGCAGCAAGCTCAAGCCAGGTCCCTCCAGGCCGGTCGGGCAGAACGAGCGGCCCTAGCTTTCCGGGCTTGTAGATGATCCGGTCGGCGTGACGATGAAGGCGCCAGGGCTGATTGGGTGGAAGCTTGGTCGCTTGCCACTTGCCGTCCTTCCGGCGCTTCCAGCCGAGGTCCATGCCGATCACGCCAGCGATCGCGTTTGGATCTCGACCGATCGCCGGAAGTACGAACTGGTCGTAGAAGCTACCTGCTGAGGTGAGCATCGTCGTCGTGCCTCGCGACCGTCTCGGGCTCGTCGATGGCTGGCAGCGACTCGAGGTATTCCTCGATCTCGCGTCGAAGCCAGGCACTTACTCTTGGGCCGAGTCTTCTAGGAGCGGGGAAGGTGCCGTTCTTGACCCATCGATAGAGAGTTGGGACAGAGACGCCGAGAAGTTTGGCTGCCGCGGAGGGCCTCAACATCAACGAGAGGTCTGCGGAATCGTGAGTCATCAAAGTCTCCTGGCGGTGGGGCTGGCGCCGTCACCACCGCTCTCCGTTGGACGTGTCTTTCGACCACGCGACGACGCACAACCTATTGTCGTAGGCCATGGAAGTACTTAGCGATGCATCACGTCTCAAGACGCTTCGGAGTGCCTTCGGAGGTCGCTGAGTGCGGGGCGGCTGCGAGTGGAGCCCGGAAGGGGCTTCTCGAGTCGGGATGAGCTTTCTGAACGACTCCAGTCGGTCAGAACCTGATCGCCGTGCCGCGAAAAGAGGGCTCAAGGCGATCTTGGGCTTGCGGCGCTAGGCTCCTTGGCTGAACGGGACCACAGACGCAAGCCCTGAGCCGCTAGCGATACCCCTGACGCGCTCGCCCCAAAGCTCGAGGGCCGCCCTCTTCTCGTCGTCGTAGGCGTGACGGTTGTAGATGGCAGTTATCGAATGGTCCGCGTGATTGAGGATGCGGCTGATGATCGGTGGCTCGACGCCAAGCCGAGCCATGTGCGTGGCCGCGGTCCGTCGAAAGTCATGGGGTGTCCAGTCACGTGTGCCACTTCGCTGGCGTAGACGGCTAGTCGCTCGAGTGAGACGGCCGATAGGGCGACCAGGGTTTACGGGACTCTCGAACACGAACTCGTTGTGGCCTGTCGTGTCCTCCAGTCGGAGGATCGACTCCATGGCTAGCTCCGACAATGGAACGCGGCTCGCTCTAGCACTCTTCGTGTCAGCCGCGGGAATTGTCCACCAGGCGCCCTCGATGTCTACCCATCGCATCGTCCGGACCTCACCAGGCCGTTGGGCGGTGAGGAGCAGGACGCGGTACATCGCCGCGGTGACGGGCTGCTCGTCGTTGAGGGCGCTCCAGACAGCTTCGATCTCCTCCTCGGAAAGTCGGCGCTCCTTTGGAGTCTCCTTCGCTGGCCTGTCCACCAGCAAGGCGGGGTTCGTGTCCGCGTAGCCTCGCTGTAGGCCGAAGTTGAACATCTTCGAGATGAGCGCTCGAAGCCGATTTGCCGCTACGGGTGCTCTCTTGGCCTTCTCATCGAGGAGGCGAGCGACCTCGACTCGCCCGATTTCGGCCACGGGGATGCCTGACCACGCAGGCAGTAAGTCGGACCGGAGATAGCGTTCGTCTTCGCGCCAGGACGATTCGCGCTTTTCTCTGCGGGCGTAGTTGTCGAGGTAGTCGGAGGCAAGAGCCTCGAAGGTGCGGCCAGCGGCAAGCGCAGCGGCGCGCTGAGCGCTCTTCTGCTCCGCTACGGGGTCGAGGCCATCGGCGACGTCCTGGCGGAGCCTGCGGGCCCGTTTGCGAGCGTCTGAGAGGCTCAGGTCAGGGTAGTTGCCGAGCTTCTTGCGACGCTGCCCGCCATCAGGTCGTCGGAAACGGAGCATGAACGCCTTGGAGCCGTCGCAATTGACTCGGAGGACCAGGCCTGGAACTTCGCCGTCTCGGATCTCATAGCGCCGTGTTCGAGGCAGGAGGGATCGAATAGTCCTGTCCTGGAGGATTGTGGCCATGTTTGCGAATGCCTCCTCCGCGACTCGGGACACGTGGGGGACGCGCCGACATCGCGATTTGGTGAGGCAGCATGCTACATCATGGAGTCTCTTGAGACCAGCTGTAACCCATACAAAATGTATTGTTTGGGCGCCATGACTCAGTTTGAACCCTTCCGTGCGGGACTCGTTCAAGAGAGCGGGACACTGACTGAAAATCAGGGTGTCGGTGGTTCAAATCCGCCTCTGGGCACCAGCAACTCAAGGGTTTCGAGCGACCGAAAACACGCTGCGTCTCGTAGGTCACCGATAGGTCACCTCGACGCGTCGTTTGAGA
Source organism: Candidatus Multivoraceae bacterium (assembly GCA_965223385.1). Classification (GTDB taxonomy): domain Bacteria; phylum Acidobacteriota; class Thermoanaerobaculia; order Multivoradales; family Multivoraceae; genus JBCCLJ01. The sequence goes on from CBDCWR010000007.1 coordinate 2,451,755, forward strand.
GCCGGGGGCAGACGAGAAGGGGAGGGACGTGAACGCTGAGCGACTGCATGCGTTGGCTCTGGTGCTGAGGGAACACCTGAAAGAGCTGAACCTGCCCGCCTCACTGGCTGCACTCGAGTCCGAACTAAGTACGCTGGTCTCAAGTCCCTCCGACGAGACTGCGCAGCTTCAGGTAAGTCTGAAGCGGAACGAGCTGATCGCCGGCTTGGAGTCTTCGCTTCGGGACGAAGGTCCCTTGTTTGCCGATGGCATTCAAGAGCTTGGAGTGGATGGCCTGGTAGGACCAGGACTTGCCGGTGCGCTTCGTAGCGCGCTTGCGGGCGAGGATCTCACTCCAGCGGCGGCACAGGCGGGGGTTGAGCGGCTGCGTTCAGAGGTCGCAATGCTCGAAGGGCACCTCAAGAGCTTGGTAAATGCTCTTGAGAGTTTCCATGTTGGCCACGAGTTGCTCGGCCCTGGGGAAGCTGAACTCGCCGTCGTAATCCCACGGTCAGCCGTGAAGAACGAGGTGGGAGAGCTCGCAGATGATCTCGAGGGGCTGGACAAGATCTTCGGCTGCCTGGCTGAGGTTGCGACTGGCCAGAGGGCCGACCTCAAGATCCGGACGATCTCCTCGTCCGATCTCACCTTCCTCCTGGAGGTGCTTCCGGAGGTTGGTGCGGCTATTGCCTTCTCGGTGCGGTGGCTGGTGCAGACGTACAAGGACGTCTTGGAGATCAAGAAGAACCGCCAAGATCTGGCGAACAAGGAGATCCCTCAGGAGGTGCTGGACGACCTCGATGCGCACATTCAGGAGCGGGTCGATGCTGCGATAGCGGATGGCGTTGAGGAACTGTTCAAGGAATTCGACAAGCGCCGGCCGGCGGGCAGAAAGGAAGAGCTAAGGAACGAGCTCCGACGCTGGCTCGGAGAGCTGATGAAGCGCATCGACCACGGCTACCATGTCGAAGTTCGAGCTGCGCCGAGAGAGGACGGAGAGGAGGAAGAGGAGAGGGACGAGTCCGCTGAACACCTCGAGAAGATCTCCGAGCTAGCGGCTCAGACCCCCTACGTCGCCATCGCTGGGAGGCCCGTTCTCTATCTGCCGGGACCCGACGATCAAGAGGACGCTGATGGCGCCGCGGACGAAAGTCCAGACGAGCCCGACGAGAGCGAAGATTCCGAACCCTAGACACCGCCCGCACGATCGGCCCAAGCGACCGGGCACGTAGCTAGGCGGCATCCTCTTCTGCGAGCGAAGCCCAGAAGAAGCCTCGCGGCGCGCGCTTGATCTTGGCCAGCACCTCGACCGCGTCCCCGAGGGCCTGCTACTCGTCCGGGGTCGCGATCGCGACCCTCTGGCCGTGGCGCGGCGCCCTCGGCGACTCCGCCATGCGTTGCATCGCAGGACGACGGTGAGCGCTAGCATTGGGCTACGCAAGCGCGGCGAAAGCCGCGGCTGCTCGGGGCGCAGGCGCTTGGCCGGGGGCCAGACGAGATAAGGAGGAACCCAAACGATGGTCAGTAGCCGACGACTGGCCGTGACCGTACTGATCGTCGTGACGCTGGGCCAGCCCAGTGCCGGCTGGTCCAGCGAGGCTGCGTTTCCAACGGGAAGCCGAGGAGCTTGGACGCGGAACAGCGGCGAAGAGCGTCTGAACGTCACCGAGTCTCACATTGTCCACCACCACAACGGCCTGCTCAAAGTCCGGAAGCTGCTCAGCATCGACCGGCTGCAGGCCAAGCTCCGATTCAACGGTACCGAGTCTTGGGTTGCCTTCTATGTCCAAGATGAGCATCTGTACTTCGCGGATCGGAGCTTCGAGAGAGTGTCGCCGATACCTGACGATCTCCAAGTCCTTACTCCATTCCAAATCCCTCAGCCGTCCGCCGCTGCCGCCAGCGACATCGAGGCCGCACAGGGGCTTCTGAGGCTCATGATCCGGAATGACCAACGGCTCCGAAAGGAGCGGCGTCCGCCAGACGAGCTGCGGCGCGCAGGCAAGAGGCATGCCGAAAAACTAAAAGGGATCCTAAGAAACCAGGGCTGGATCGACATCCACAGATTCGGCCCTGAGGCAGCGATGAACGCGTTTCTGGTCGTTCAGCACAGCAATGACCTGCCGCTGATGCTCTCCGCACTGCCGCTGATCAAGAGTGATCTCGAGAATCTCGGAGGTCGAGAGGCAGGGGACATGTTTGCGCTGCTCTTCGATCGCATAAGAGTGCGAACAGGCGAGCTTCAACGCTACGGCAGTCAGCTCAACGAAGACGCCACAGGTCCATACGTTCTCCCCTTAGAAGATCCGTGCAGCATTGACGACCTTCGCCAAGCTATCGGCCTTGAGCCTCTGCAGGAATACGTAGCGATCGCATCGAAGGAGTTCTATGCAGGACGCCCAGTGCGCCTTCTCACCCCCTGCGAGCATTAGCTCTGGAGAATACTCGGTGGCCACCTAGATCGCCCCTTATCGGCGAGCCTCCAAGACCGCCTGTAGACACCGCCCGCACCATCGGCCCAAGCGACCGGGGGTGCGATGGCGGCTCACAACTCGAGGTTCCGGGTGCAGTCCTACACGGGCGACTCGGAGTGGCTCCAGCCGGTGGAGGTTTTCCTCTTCCGCGGCTACCAGAAGGTGGGGCAGACGCGGCACCTCGGCCCGAATCGCTACTGCCCGACCACCCTGGCCACGCTCCAGACGAACGCGGACCGGCTCTTCCTCTCGCCTGAGACGCGCACGCTGGCAGCCTCTGAAGGCTGCCCGAGCTCGCCTCTGCTCCTCTGGGTCGAGAGCGCCTTTGACTCAGCTCTGAGCGGCTTCAGCGGCGCTGTGGTGCCTCTTCTCGAGCAGGGCGTGGGCGACGACGACCCGAGGCTTGCGCTGGCGCTCAGGAACGTGTCAGGGCGCCTGAAGACAGCCTCCGAGGAGGAGAAGCAGGCCGTCATGGACTGGCTTGAGGACTCAGGCATGCGCGAGCAGGTGCCCGAGACGTTGAAGACCTCCCCGAGGTGCTTTTGGGCGTCGCTGGCGGTGGCCGAAGAGGCCGCCACTAGAGAGCGCTACCCCGTCGCCTCGGGATCCCAGTCGCGAGCCCAGCCACCATTTCGGATCTCCTTGGCTAGTTCGAGGATCTCCGGGTGCTTTGCGTAGGGGCAAGGTGGATCCAAGCTCGCAAGCGCACGCTCCGGCTGGTTTAGCTCAGCGAGAACCCGGGCGCGTCCGAAGTGCGCTTCGTGGTCACCTCCCAGGTCGACGGCACGCTCGAAGTAGCTGAGCGCCAGCTCCAGCTGCTCGTCCCAGACGTCGTACCAGTACCCGAGCTCGTTGTGTGGCTCGGGGTCGTCGGGCGCAATTTCGAGAGCACGCTCGTAGCTTTGACGCGCATCCTCCAGTTCCCGACGAGGGTCATCGTCCCCCAACAGGATCAGATGGCCACGCAGGAGCCAGAGCTCCATGGACCTCGGGAAGGCGTCCAGCGCCTGATCCGCTACCGCAACCAGGGCACCTGGGACGTCTCCCTCTTCAGGTATCTGCTGGCGGATCCGCTCCAACCAGGCTTCCTCGGATACTGGAGCCACCCGTTTCTCCCTTCAGTTCCTGATACCTAATGCAGCAACACTGCCAGTCCACCGGATCCGACGGCCGGAAATCCGGAACGCTCCTGTCGCAGCAGCGAACCGCCGCTCGCCTCCGGGACGAACGTCAGAGACAGGCTCGAACGCGGCCGTCTCTGAGCTGACGTGCTCCCCGTTTCGTACCACGGACTTCTGGACATTCGGGCAAGTTGGCTACCTGCGGCTGCGGTGCGCGGGTCGAGTCCAGAAACACACCAAAGGCGTCAGGATTGGTTCACGATGAGAGCAATTGCCGGAGGCCTTCTGCTTGCAGCATGGATCGCGCTCCCGACCGTGGTGCAGTCTCAGTCCGTCTTCTGTGACAACTTCGCTCTCGCCCCGTTGCATCCCCAACCAGCAATTCAGGGGAGCTCGCTCTCCGTGAGGGTCTACGGAAGTTGGCCGACGACCAACGTCCCTGATCTCGTCGGAGCATCTGTCACCGGGAACACGATCCGAGTGCAACTGGAAGGGCCTACACACTCGCAATCCTGATTTCACTTGTCGCGACTCTTGGTGTCCATCATCTCCGCTAGCGACGCCACGGATCGGAGGCTGATCTCGGACCGGCCTGCAGGAGCGGGGGCGCAGCTTCGAGGGAGTCTTTCCGACGGAACGGGGGAGCGCTCATCGCCATCGCGAGACGGGCACCCGAGTTCGTCCGGCGTCAGGCATACTTCACCCGCGAAGCGATCTCGGCGCATACGTCGCCGTGTTGGACGAGGGCCGCGAAGCGACGCGGCTCATCCAGGGGAGGCGTCTCCTGCAACGGGTCGCTCCTGCTTGAGTTGACGAAATGAGAGTCCTCCTCCTCTTGGCTGTGTTTCTCGGCTCGCTGTCGTGTGCGACCCGGGTCCCGGTTGCCGAGCAGCTCGGTCTTGCCGTACCGACGCGCGTGTTCCTCATCTCCATCGACACGCTGCGCGCCGACCACCTCGGCTCCTACGGGTACGAGCGGGACACGAGCCCTCACCTCGACGTGTTCCGTCAAGAAGCCGTGCTGTTTCGCGAGGTCATCTCGCACGCTCCGTCGACCCTTCCCGCCCATGCGTCGATTCTGACCTCGCTGCTGCCGCAACATCATCTGGCCTCCGTCGCCGAGGACACGGCGCTGGCGGACGAGGCGCTGACGCTTGCAGAGGTGTTTTCTGCAGCCGGGTTCAAGACCGTCGCCGTGACGGGTGGCGGCCAGCTCGACCCCGCCTACGGTGTGGACCAGGGGTTCGACACGTACCGGATTCCCAAGAACAACCAGCAGTTCCGGACGGTTGCGCGGCAGACATCCAACTGGCTCCGGAAAAACCGAGACCGCGCGTTCCTGTTCCTGCACACCTACCAGGTACATGCGCCCTACGTGTCACCTTCGGAGCTCCTCGACGTTCTGGGCAACGACTACACCGGCAGCTTGCCCGACCAGATCGACACCTCGATCCTCGACGCCATCAACGGAGGCGAGCTTGCAATCGACGACGAGGACCTCGCGCACATCGTCCGCACATACGACGCCGACATCCGGCGCATGGACCAGCAGCTCGCGCGGTTCTTCGGGTGGCTGAAGGGTGAGGGCCTCTACGACGACAGCCTCATCGTGATCACGTCGGACCATGGCGAAGAGTTCGGGGAACGAGGTCAGGTCGGCCGACACTCCTACACGCTCCACGATGAGCTCCTTCACGTGCCCCTGCTCATCCGCTTCCCCGACGGGGCTTTTGGTGGCTCCGAGGTCTCGTCCCAGGTGCGCGGCATCGACATCGCACCGACGATCCTCGAGGCCCTTCGTCTTCCTGTGCCGGAGGAGTTCCAGGGGACATCACTTCTGGGACATCTCGAGCAGACGAGACCCTCACTTCCTGCTGTGAGCAGTCTGGACAAGTTCACGGCGCGGATGTGGTCGCTCCGAGACGGCGGTTGGAAGCTCTATGGCCCAGCGCTTTACGACCTGGCCAACGACCCCGGCGAGCTGGAGGACGTGGCGATGACGCAGCGCGAACGGTACGAGGACCTCCGCCGCACGCTCCGCGAGCAGGTTCAGGCTCGGGAGCCGCTGCCCCTGAATCAGGTGACCCCCGACGAACAGCTCATTGAGCAGCTCAAGGCGCTCGGCTACCTGTAGTACACCCGAAGCTCCTTTGGCTGGGCCTCTGCCGGGCAGCTCCGGAGGCTGAGCTAGGGAACTGGGCGGTCGCTCCGTGGCACGACGGCCTCGACTTCAGGTCGCCGGCTCGCCCTCTTCCACCTGGGCGCGGGCTCGATGTACGGTCACCACGTTACGGCCCGCCTCGCGTCGGTAGTCGATCGAGTCGACCCACTGCCGCACGAGGTGAACGCCGAGGCCGCCGGGCCGACGCTCTTCCACGGGTGCGTCGAGCTCGGTCGGTGGTTCGAGGCAGAGCGGGTCGAAGGCCTCCGCGCCGTCCGAGACCACGAGACCCCACCGGACCTCGTCCAGCATGAAGGTCACCTCGATCTCGTCGCGATCACTCAAGCCGCCGTGCCGGATCACGTTCGACACGAGCTCGTCGAGAACCAGCTCCATGGCGAAGCGGTCCTGGGCCACGAGGCCCTGCTCGGCGCAGAGCCGGTCGAGCGTGGCCTCGAATCGGCCGAGAACCGGTGGAGCCGCCGGAACGGTCACGCGGAAGCTGTCCATCGGACCGAGACTAACGGGAGGCGATCGCGCGAAGCGCTTCCTCGGCCCGCTGGCACTCCGACTGGATGTCGAGGATCCTGGTGAAGCCCGAGACGTTCAGCACGTCCAGCACGCCGCCCTGGGGCCCGAAGAAGGCCACGTTGCCTCCCTCGAGGCGCGCTCTCTTGACCAGCCACAGAAACACACGCAGGCCGGCGCTGCTCAGGAACTCCAGGCCCGAGAGGTCGAGCGCCATCACGTTGTGCCCCTGGCGCAGCAGTGCTTCCAGCTCGGTCTCCGCCCGCTTCGACGTGTCGGTGTCGAGACGTCCTCCGAGCTCGAGCACCAGCCCTTCTTCGGCCTGGAGTGTGTTCATCTTCAATGACATGGCAGCTCCTCTCGATCTTCGTGACGGTCTTTCCTTGCGAGCCGTTCCACGGCCATGAGGGTGATGTCGTCCGACTGCGGCACGCCGCTCGAGTGGCGGTCGACCGCCTCGGAGATGTGATCGATCACCTCGCGGACGTTGCGCGCCGGCTCGCCGAGCGTGGCGTGGAGACGATCCACGCCGAAGGCCTCTCCTGCCCCGTCGAAGGCCTCGCAGATGCCGTCGGTGACGAGGACGAGGGAGTCGCCCACCTCCAGCTCGACCTCGCCGGTCTCGAACGTGAGCCCTGGGAGCATGCCCACGGCGGGCCCTGTCGTCTGCAGCTGGGCGCGGAGTGAACCGTCCCGTGCGCGCAGGAGGCCCGCATCCTGGCCGGCGTTCGCGTAGCGGAGGCGGTCGCTCTCCGGCTCGAGCAGGAGCATGAAGGCAGTCGCGAACATCGACAGCTCGTCGTGGTGCACGGCGATGTAGTCGCTGGTGCGCCGGATCGCGTCGAAGGGATCGCTGCCGGTCTTGTGCGCTTCGTGGGCGAAGAGTCGGATCAGGCTGCGCGTGAGCGCCATGAAGAACGCGGCCCCGAACCCCTTGCCACACACGTCACCCATGACCAGAACCACCGACCCGTCGGAGAGAGCGAAGCTGTCGTAGAAGTCTCCTGCCACCTGCTTGGCGGGCCGGAAGAAGACCTCGCAGCGCCATCCGGGAGCTCCCCCGACGTCCTTCGGAAGGAACTGGCTCTGCATCCTGCGCGCCGCGTCGAGCTCACTGTCGACCGTCTGCGCATACCCCTCGAGAAGCTCGAGATGGTGCTTCTCGATACGTTGCATGCGGCGTCGCTCCAGCCCGTTCCTGACGCGGGCGAGGAGCAGCTCGGGATCAAGCGGCAGGCTGAGGACGTCTTCCGCACCGAGGTCGAGCGCCCGCACCAGAGCCGCCCGATCGGAGTGATCCGCCACCATCACGACGGGAACGTCGCGCGTTGCGGGCTCCCGCTTGAGCGCAGCCAGGGTCTCGCCCCCACCCCAGCCGATCGAAGGCAAGGCGAGGAGGACCAGGTCGGCCTCGGAGCTGGCGCACGCTTCGAGCGTCTGCTCGGCCGAGGTCACCTGCACGACCTCCCCGAAGGCCTCGGCGAGCGCCTCCAGCCCCTCGTTGGAGCTGGACAGGTCGGCTGCAACCAGAACCGACTCTCGTGTGCCAACGATCATCCCGTCATTCCCCGACTGCCTCGCTTCGATCGACCCGCGCCACGACGCGTCGCCGACGTGCCTGGCTTCCGCCAGCTCTGCCCCGGTTGCGTGCGCCGAACGGTCCGATGTGTCTCCGATGACCGGGAGCGGCCTTCGGAGAGCCCAGCTTGCCGAGCCGTGAAGGGAATGAAACTCAGACGGCGATGAGGGAGGCCGTAGGAATCGGCAGACAGGCCCTGTCGGAAGAGGACGACACCTGCTCTGATGCGGGCGAGGTCATCGCCCCGGAGTCGGAGCGACCTCCGCTGCTCACTCTCGCTCCAGTATCCTGCTTGCGAGGAGGGAGCCCATGTGTGGCTCAGCAAAAGGACCCCGCTCGCCGGCCACGGAACAGTTTCGACCCGGCGGACCTGGGTGCGTGTGAAGCGGCTCTTCCTGGCACTCTTTCCGCCGCCCGACCTCGCACGGAGAGTCGTCCGTCGCCTCGAGCCGGCGCGCGCAGGCCTGCCGCGCGCGAGCTGGGTGCCGGCCGAGCGATTGCACCTGACCCTGCACTTCTTCGGGGATCGGACGCAGAGCCGAGCCGAGGAGATTGCGACCGCCCTCTCCGCGTCGGTCGCGGAGGTTGGCGCGATGCGACTCACCCTCCAGACCGTCGGCGCGTTTGGTGGGCGCAGGCCCCGCGTGATCTGGGTGGGAGTGGCTCCGTTCCGAGAGAGCGAAGGTGCCTGGGCGGAGCTCTCACTGCGGGTGCGGAGCGCGCTCCAGGCCGCGGAGGAGCCGGTGGACCCGCGGCCGCTTCGCCCTCACCTGACGGTGGCGCGCTGCAGAGGCTCGTGGACCCGGAGCCACGTCCGTGAGCTCCGCGAACGGGCGGCCGCCGTCGACGGGTGCATGTGGGAGGTCTCTTTCGCCTGCCTCACGACGAGTGAGCGACGACCCGATGGCCCCCGGTACCACGTGGCCTGGAAGCTGCCTCTCGCCGAGGCCCGAGGCTGACACGCGGAGGCCAAGGACAAAACGAAAGACGGCGCCCGGATCACTCCGGGCGCCGCCGCAACCAAGCTCCGCGGAGAGCGGAGCCTCACGGTCTCTAGTTGCCGCAGTTTCCGTCCGCGTCGCACAGAACGATCGCGGTCGGACCCGAACCGCCGGAGGCCGGCGGCGCGGCAAACGGGTCCTGCATGTGGATGTTGAACCCGGCCTGCTCCGCACCGGGCGGAAGCACGATGATCGTGGCGAAGTTCCAGATGTCCGTGGTGGGGTCGTTGCTCTCGTTGACACCGTTCCAGAACTCCTCCTCACCCGGAATCGGCTGAAGCGGAGTCGTACTGAAACCGCCGGGGCCGATCTCGTCCACGTAGATCACGTAGGGAGCCCCCGGGGTCAGCCCGTGGAGACGGAACGTGCCGTCGCCACGGCCCTGGCCGGAGAACGCCTGGTTGAAGCCCGTGATCGCCGACACCGCGTCGAAGAAGGGCTCGTTGATGTTGCGCGCGATCACGTTGACACCGTTGATCGGCTTGCCGTTCGGGTCGAACACCTTGCCGATGATCTTCGAGCGCTGGCGGCGATAGCCCCGCGCCGGGTAGAGCTCGGAGAAGTAGGTGATGTCGTCCATTCCCGGCGAGTCCGTCCCGAGGAAGATCCCGGCGGAGTTCCCGAAGTAGAACGGGTACATCGTGGCGACCGAGGTCAGGTCGTTGATGCTGGTGACCGGGAACAGATCCGCCTGCGGGCCGGTGCCGTCGCCGATCAGCCAGAAGCCGTTCGTCTGAGTGTGGGCGAGGTTCGAGTAGTGCCCGAACTCGTGCACGCTCACGTCGAGGGCGGCGCGGAGGGTGTCCGGCGACACCGGGTTGTCGGAGAATGCCGCGCCGTTGAGGACCGCGAGACCCTCGATCAGCGTACAGCCGATCGCCCAGTCGGGGCCCGCGAAGCCGAGGACTCCCGAGCCGGGTCCGAACAGGAAGTCGGTGACCGAGCCGTCCTCGTCGAAGACGATCTCGGAGAGGCCGTTCGGGCCGGCCGCGGTGAAGATCGCCAGCACTTCGGCGAGCCCGTGGTCGGTGGGCAGTGCGCCCGCGTTCTTGTACGTGGCGCCCGCGGTGGCGATGTTCTGCCACGCACCAAACGCAGAGTCGACGAGGGCCACGGCGGCCGCATTGTCGAGCGTTCCGAGGTTGCCGATGTCCGGGTTGTAGGGAATGTTCTTCGGCGCCCAGCGATACGGGACGTTGTTGAAGCAGTTGATCAACGGGCCCGCGGCGAGTGCAACCTGGCTTCCGACCAGGAGGAGAACGAGTGCGAGAAGGGTCGTCTTGCGAAGGTTCATCTCATGCCTCCTAGCGGTTCACCGACCGACGGATCTCGGCGGTCAGGACGTCGACGGGAAGGCGGATGCCGGAAGCAGAGGCCGACGACTCCATGCCCTCGAAGAGACCGGCGTTGCCCGCCTCGTTGATGGCGACGCGACGGCCGGCGATCTCACGGATGGCGAAAAGGCCCTGGCCGAGGCCGACGAAGTTCGAGAGACCGGCAACGCTGTTGGCCGTCTTGAAGACGATGTACTCGCCGCCCTCACGAACCTGGGGCAGATGCGCGAACATGCCAATGCGATGCACCTTGGCGAAGGCAGGGCTCTCGGCGCGGAACGGCGCGAGCATGGTCATCTCCATGGTGCGCGTTTCGATGCCGCCACCGCGGCGCTGCAGGGCTCCGCTGCCCTTGAAGCTGTCGGTCACGGCGAACGTGACGACGTGGACGGGGAGCGAGACTCCCTGCACGTCGAGCTGCGACTCGCGGACCTCGAGAACTTTGCCTTGAATGATGGCGTCGGCGTTTCCGGCGAGCGCGTCCAGGTTCATCGACTTGACGAACGTGGCACCCGTCGGGAGCGCGAGGAAAAGACAGGCGACCGCAAGCGCGGCGAACCATCTCCTCTGGTTCATGAACACTCTCCTTGTGAGGGATGCGGCTCGGGCAGCCAACCTCCCCCGGTTAGCTCAGCGCGATGCCCGTTGCCTCGCCGCGCTCGGGAACGTCTCCCGAAACAACGGCCAGGGCGCGTCCACGGACATCGCTCCATTCAAGCTGGCTTTGAGAGCCAGGGTAGTCGATGTGCGCCCACTTTTCGAGAGGTCGCTCGGCGACGATTTGTGTCGGTTGGACACATTTCGGGAGTTGGTGCCGGGATGCCGGGACGGGGCGCCGTCAAGGGCGAGCTCGAGCGCCCCCCGGGGACGCGCGCGGCGCTTCGACGCGAGCGCCGCGGATCTCCCTGAACCAGCTGGAGCTTCGCCCCAGCACCGCTGGTGCACAGGGAGAGCGACGGACCGCGGGCCCGGCGCGGGTCGCGGCCCGAGGAGCCTCCGCACGGCCTCGTGACAAAAAGTCGACCTCTGAAAAGTTGCCGCAGGATTTCTTGACAACATTCGGGCCGGCAAGCGGAGAGCCGTGCCCGGCGGACCCGCCGGACCATCCGATGCGACCTCACCGCGCGAACCTCCACGTCAGACGATGAACGCTCGACAACCCACCATTGCCGTCGTGGGAGCCGGCCTCAGCGGCCTCACGTGTGCCCGCGCACTGTCGCGTCGCGGCGTGGTCGTGCGCGTCTTCGACAAGGCGCGAGGCCCGGGCGGCCGCATGGCGACGCGTCGCCAGGGGGAGGCGCAGTTCGATCATGGCGCGCAGTACTTCACGGTGCGCCACCCGTCGTTTCGTCAGCAGGTCGACCGCTGGATCGCGTCCGGTGTCGCCGCGGCGTGGAACGGCGTGGTCGCCGTGCTCGAGCGAGGGGCCGTCTCGCCGACGGCGAACGCGACCGAGCGCTTCGTGGGTGTGCCCCGCATGAGTGCGATCACGCGCGCGCAGGCGGCTGGGCTGGACCTGGTGCTCGAGGCGCGCGTCGTGGAGCTGCGCCGGGGCGAGCGCGGCTGGAGCTTGCGCACCGAAGCGGGCGACGAGGGGCCGTTCGACGAGGTCGTGCTCACGGTTCCCGCACCGCAGGCTGTGGGGCTTCTGGCTGTCGCCCCGTCGCTCGAGGCGCGGGCTCGCGCCGTCGACATCGCTCCGTGCTGGGCCGCGATGGTCGAGCTGGCGACGCCTCTCGACGTTCCGTTCGACGGCGCCTTCGTCCACCGCTCGGGCCTCTCATGGATCGCCCGCGACTCCAGCAAGCCGGGCCGTCCTCCGGGGGAGCGGTGGGTGCTGCACGCGGCCCCGGGGTGGTCGAGGCAGCGGCTGCAGCTCGAGCGGGATCAGGCTCTCCCCCTGCTCCTCGAAGAGCTCGCGAGTGCTCTCGGGCGCCCCCTGCCGACGGTCTCACACGCTGCAGCCCACCGCTGGCGCTTCGCGCTGCCGGAGGAGCCGCTCGACGAAGGTCTGCTGCACGCGCCCGAGCGCGGCATCACCGTGTGTGGCGACTGGTGTGCGGGTGCGCGGGTGGAGGGCGCCTACCTGAGCGGTGTGGCGGCGGCGGAGCAGCTCCTCGCACGCCTCGCTTGAAGCCGCAGCGCGCCCGCACGCCTACAGCTCGAGCTCTCGCTCCAGCTCGTCTTCGCTGACGCTCACGTTGCCAGTTGTCGTCGCCTCCGGGGCGATCTCCTGGTGCGCGGGCATCTCGGCCAGGGTCAGCCAGCGCTCGCCCACCGCGCGACACTCGCCGGGAGACACCTGGCGGTGGAAGCGGTTCTGCTCGTCGAGGCGGGTCATGATCCCCTTGCACTGCTGCCCGCGGGGGATGTCGCGCAGGCCGAGGACGTGGCCGAGCTCGTGGGCCAGATTCAGGTGGCGAAAGCCGCACGACACGCGCTCGCCGCTCGCGCGGGTGGCAAAGCGGTAGATGCGGACCTCGCGACCGCGAAACTCTGCGCAGCGTCGGTCGCCGCTCGATCCGTTCTTGAACACGACGCGGATCGTCTGGTCACCCGGACCGTCCGCTACGAACTCGGGGAAGTCGCGCCCATAGTTCTCGCACTGCTTCCAGGCCTGGATCGCTCCCCGAATCCATCGCGCGCGGCCACCCTCGCGGATGAGGCCGATCGATCCCGAGCGCAGGCGACTGTCGTTGTGCGTCTGCACGCAGGCCTCGGGCTCGGTCGCAACCGCCGGCTCTTCGCTGCCGGCGAGGATCGCGAAAAGGAGCAGAGCGTGGAGCATGTCGGACCTCCGATCTCTCGGCGCTTCCGAGACGGTGCGGAGGTCCATCCACCGTTGCCTCGACGGTGCGCGCGAAAGGAAAGAAACTGAGCGTGTTGGCCGTTGGTACGCCGCAGGCAGGCCGACGTTGCCTGTGACGAGCGCGCCCGTGACGGCTGGGAGGCGACGTGGGACCGGTGGGGGTCCTCGCGCGACCGGCGGTCGCGCCTCAACGCCCGAGGTGAGGCTCGAGGAGGAGGCGGACCTTGTCTCCCCAGTAGTCGTCGTCTGCGAGCGGCGCGTAGGTGGTTGCGATGCGTTGGAGCGTTTCGCCGGCGAGTGGGCGCGCGGCGAGGGGACGGTTGCTGCGCAGCACGTCGTCCAACATCGGGACCAGGGGCAGCTGCATCTGCAGCCGATCCGTGTCGACGCCGCGCGCGATCTCCTGCAGCACACGGTCCGCGTCGTCGTCGTCGAGCTGGCGCATTCCCTCGACCAGCCGGGAGCTGACGATCTCGAGCACCTCGAGATCGCTCGTCGGCAAGGAGGAGGGCGGCTCGAAGAGGTCGAAGGCGGAGAAGAGCGCAGCATCCGTCGAGGTGTCGGGTGTCCAGGCGACGCCCACGTCACCGAGCTCTCCGAGCGCGACCCGGCTCTGCTCGACCGGGTAGACGCGTGCCGTTCCGGTCACCTGGCCGACGACGGTGTCGCGCACCGACGTGAGGAGGTGGCCCGGAGGGCCCGGCAGACGGAGGAGGAGCGGCCCCCCCACGAAGCACAGGAAGGCCAGTGCGAGCGACAGGGGAGCGCGGAGGAGCCACGGGAACGGAAGGCCGGCGGGAGCACCCGCCGCCACGAGCACGGGGATCGCGAGCAGCACCCACGGAACGATGCGGGGCCAGGTGACCTGCGGCAGGAGGAGCTCCTGCTGGCGCACGGGGATCCGAAGGGTCGAGCCCGTCTCGGCGCCGACGGTGGGGATCGGGCCCCGATGAGACCAAGCTGCACGAACGCGATCGGCAGGCGCGTCGATCTGCAGACCGAGCACGTCCAGTGCGGACGCATCCGGCTGCCAGGCGGGAATGTCGAGCATGAGCCGGGGTGGGTGCGATGCGAGCCAGTCGCGCGTGGCAGCGCTCATGTAGACGTCGACGCGCGGATTTCCCCGCGCATCGAGCCAAGGGAGCTGCGGCCCCCAATCGCTCAGGAACGAAGAGAACGTCGCCTCGCGGACCGGCTCGATCCTCTGGCAGTAGCCCGTGCCGTCGCTGAACGTGGCGCAGAGGTCGGCGCGCGCCGCGGTGATCCAGTTGGTGCTCGCGGTGGGCGCTTCGGTGTCGAGATCGAGCTCCCACCACGACCGGGTGACCTGGGCGTCGCCAACGACTCGCAGCTCCTCGAGGGTCGACCGTGCCGACTGCAGCTCCTGCGCCACCGGGCGGGCGAGGGCCATCAAGACGAGGGCAAACGACGCAGACACGACCATGGCCGCGCATCCGGTCGTGGTGCGCAGCAGAAGTCGGGCCCCCTGGGCCTGGGTCGGGTGCGCGCTGTCGTTTCGTAGGATCATGCTCAGCTCCGGCGGGCCGGGGTTCACCTCATTTCACGACAAATGGAGTCGGCCTCCGTCATGCGGGGCCCGGACACACTCTCTCAGAGCCGGAGGGTGGTGGGGTGGGTGTCGATAGACTCGGCTTTCGTCGTGCACCCGAGATCGCAGCGCGACGGAGGGGGAAGATTGGCTCGCGAGACGAAAGACCGGGACGACGTGACGACGCTCCTTGCCGCTTGGCAGGAGGGCGACGAAACGGCTCGGAACCAGCTGCTCGACGCGGTGTATGCGCAGCTGCGTCGTCTGGCGGCGGGCCAGCTCCGGCGCCACGGCGCTGCGGCCACCCTGCAGCCGACCGAGCTCGTGCACGAGGCCTTCTTTCGGCTCGAGCGTGCGGGCGGCATCCAGGACCGGGATCACTTCATGGCGATCTGCGCGACGGCCATGCGGCACATCCTGATCGACGCCGCAAAGCGGCGCGCGCGCCTCAAGCGCGGAGGTGGGCAGAAGGACGTCACGCTGGAGGAGGCTCTGCTGCCCCACGACGAGGACGTGGAGCGGGTGCTGGCGGTGGGCGAAGCTCTCGACCGCCTCCGCGCGATCGACGAACGGCTCGTCCAGGTGCTCGAGTGCCGCTTCTTCAGCGGGCTGACGGAAGCGGAGACCGCAAGGGCCCTGGGGGTTTCCAGTCGCACGGTCACGCGCGACTGGGTGCGCGCGCGGGCCTGGCTCGCGCGCACACTCGGGGACCGCTTCGGAGCCCAGGGCGAAGGGGCTGATGTCGCCCACTGATCCCGGCTTCGATCGCAGGGTGGACGAGATCTTCTCGCGCCTGCTGGACGCGGCGGAGGCCGAGCGCGAGGGTCTTCTGCGGCACGAATGCGGGGGCGACGCCGACCTCGAGCGTGAGGTGCGGCTGCTCCTCGAGGCGGCGGAGAGGCAGTCGGCGGGCGACACGGAGACCTGGATGCGACCGGTCACGTGGCTGGCTGCCGACGGATCACCTCCAGAGCGCGTCGGAGCGTTCGAGGTGCTGCGCGAGATCGGGCGCGGTGGCATGGGGGTCGTCTACCTGGCCGAGCGCACGGACGGCACGTACGAGCAGAAGGTGGCCCTCAAGGTGCTTCACGAGGCTTCGCAGGAGCGCGAGCGCTTCGTGCACGAGCGTCAGATCCTCGCCCAGCTCGACCACCCGGGGATCGCCCGCATTCTCGACGGAGGCGTGCTCGACGACGGTCGCCCGTACTTCGCCATGGAGTACGTCGTGGGGCGCACGATCGAGCGCTACGCGGAGGAGGAGCGGCTCGACCTCGAGGCCCGGCTCCAGCTCGTGCTGGACCTCTGTGGCGCGGTCGACGCCGCGCACCGTGCCCTCGTGGTGCACCGCGACATCAAACCGTCCAACGTGCTCATCGACGAAGAGCGTCGCGTGCGGCTCCTCGACTTCGGCATTGCGAAGTCGCTCGGAGTCGAGGGCGAGCTGACGAAGACCGGACACCGCGCGATGACTCCCCAGTACGCGTCGCCGGAGCAGTACCTCGGTCAGGCGGTCACCGTGGCGTCCGACGTGTACCAGCTGGGCCTCCTCGCCTACGAGCTCGTCGCGCGCAAGCGTCCCTACGAGCTGGGTGGGACGACGCCGGTCGAGTCGGTGCGGCTCGTGTGTGAGCAGGTGCCCCAGCCGCCGAGCATGGCGCGCGTGGAGGGTGCGGCGCCGCTCGACATCTCGCCCGACCTCGATCTCGTGCTGATGAAGGCGCTCCACAAAGATCCCGAGAGGCGCTACACGACGGCCGCGAGCTTCGCCGACGACCTGCGGCGTTTCCTTCAGAGCGAGCCCGTCACCGCGCGCCCCGACTCCCTGCTCTACAGAGCGCGCCTCTTCGCTCGGCGAAACGTGGCCGCGGTGTCGATGGCGCTCTTGATGCTCGCGACGCTCCTGGGCTCCGGGTGGTGGTACCTCCACCAGATCGGAGTGGAGCGCCGCGCCACCGAGGCGGCCGCCGAGCTCGCCGAAGAGCAGCGGGACCGGGCGCGCCAGACGGTCTCCTTCCTGATCGACATCTTCGGCGACGTGGATCCGATCTTCGGCACGGATCCCAACGCGACCGTGCGCGAGATCGTCGAGCGCAGTGCTGCGCGTCTCGAAGGCGACTTCTCCGGCAGCGCGCACGACCGGGCCTCGCTTCTCGATGCGCTCTCGGTGATCGAGAGGCGCCAGGGGATGTTGGACGTTTCCATCGCGCACGGTCGGACGGCACTCGAGCTGGTCCGCAACGAAGAGGGGCACGCGGGCTCCGACGAGGTGATCCGGTTTGCGCTCAACCTGTCGCGCTCCCTCCATGCGGCCGGCGGATCGGAGGAAGCCAAGGAGGTGCTCGAAGGCGTGGTACCCGACCCGGACCTTTCTTCTGTCCGCGACCCCGATCTGCGCGCGACCTACTTCGCCGAGCTCTCCAAACCGGTCGCCCGTCTCGGTGACCTCGAGGCTGCGGAAGAGCTGCTGCTCGCCGCCCTCGAAGAGCCCGGGGGCCCGCGACCCGTCGTGCGGACGCTCCTCGGGAACGTCTACCGGATCCAGGGGCGCTACGAGGAGGCGGTGACTCAGGCGGAGCTCGCTCTCGAGGGGCGCAAGCAGGAGCTCGGTGAGACCCACCCGATGGTGGGCGACACGCACCGCGAGCTCGGTGTCGTGCTCATCGAAGCGGGGAGGCCGGCCGAGGCGATCCCCCACCTCGAACGGTCGCAGGAGATGGCTTTGGGGAGATTCGAGGGCGATCACCGCATGCTGGCGAACAGCCTCTCGGTTCTGGGAGTCGCCTACTACGAGTCGGATCGACTGGTGGAGGCGGAGCGCGTTCATCGCGAGAGCCTGGCCATGATGCGGCGCCTTGCGATGCCTGAGCTCGGCCCCGGGCTCTCGAACCTCGCGAACACCCTCTTCAAGGCGGATCGGAGCTCCCGCGAGGCGGTCGACCTGCATCGTGCTGCGCTCGCGTCGTTCGAAGCCCACGACGGCGAGCGCCACTGGAACGTGGGGATGGCGCTCAACAACCTCGGAGAGGTGCTGGAGGCGCAGGGCGCTGTCGTGGAGGCGCGCACCGCGCTCGAGCGCGCCGACTCGATCTTCCGGGAGGTGTTCGGCGACGCACATCCCTTCGTGTCGCATCCCCTGGTCACGCTGGCGCGGCTGGCGGTGCGGGAGGGCGATCTCGCGACGGCGCAGCATCTTTATGCCGAGGCGCTCCGCATTCGCGAGGGCACCTACGGACCGGACGCCCCCGAGACCCAAGAGGTGCGCGTCGCGATGTCGGACCTCGAGGCGCAGCCTTCGCCCTGAGCCGTCAGCGCCCGGACGCGTCGAGGCTCTGCAGCAGCTCGCTCAGGAGCTCGGCGGTCCTCTCCGGCTTCTCGGTGGGAATGCCGTGGCCGCAGTCTTCGATCAGCTCGAGGCGGGAGCCTCGGATCTGACGCGACATGATGACGCTGCCTCCGGGGGGCGTCAGCCTGTCTTCGAGCCCCTGCAGGATGAGCGTGGGGCAGCGGACCGCGGCGAGCTCGTCGGTGTAGTCGTACCGCGCGACGGCGCGGCATGCGGCGGCGTAGCTCCGCGGGTCGTTGCTCTCGGCGGTGAGCGCCGCCGCTTCGGCGATCTCCTCCGCGTGACTCGCGCGGAACGACGGTGCGTACGACAGAGCCGGCCCGCCGGAGGCTTCGAAGACGCGGGCGAGTCCGACGCGCTCGACCTCGTCGGCGCGCGCGAGCCACGACGCCGC
The DNA here is from genome assembly GCA_965223385.1 of Candidatus Multivoraceae bacterium. GTDB lineage: Bacteria > Acidobacteriota > Thermoanaerobaculia > Multivoradales > Multivoraceae > JBCCLJ01. Next base: position 2,470,027 of record CBDCWR010000007.1, read on the forward strand.
GGCCGCCTCGCCGACCATCGACGACGTGCTGATCGGCACGAGCGCCTGCGTGCGCTCGGGGTAGTCGAGTGCAAAGCGCTGGGCGATGACGCCGCCCATCGAGATGCCGCAGATCACCGCCTGCTCGATGGCGAGGTGGTCGAGGAGGTCGCAGAGCGCGCGCGCCCAGCCCGCCGGCGTCGGCGACTCCAGCGCCGGCGAGCTCCCGAAGCCCGGGACATCCCATCGGACGATGCGCGCCGTGCCTTCGAGGCGCGCGCAGAGGTCGTCCCAGTTCGCGAGGCTGCCTCCCAGACCGTGTGTCAGGACGAGTGTCGTCGCCTCGCCTCCGGTGTCTTCGAAGTGCAGCGTTCCGGACGGTGTCTCGAGGTGCATCGCGGTCTCCCGTGGAGGCGGTTCCGAGGCAGTCTAGCGACGCCCATGCGACCGACGTTCAGAATTCCGGTTTGACATCGGCTTCCTGCTCTCTCCATAATCTGGCCACTAACTAAGGGTTACAGCGCCGCCCCCTCCCACCGTTCCGTGAGAGGTGCGGACTCCCCACTCGAGGAGGAGAGATGAATCGAGCTTGGCTTTTGCTGGCCGTGTTGGGCCTCGTAGGGATTCCTGCGTTTGCAGATGGTCCCGAGACCGGCATCGTGCAGGGCACCGTCTCCGAGGCTTCTGGAAGCGCGCTTCCCGGAGTTCTCGTCACTCTTTCAGGCGACCGCGGAGAGCGCTCCGGAGTCACCGACGCCTCGGGGCAGTACCGCTTCGCCGGTATCGTCCCGGGCAACTACAACGTCAAGGCCGTCCTCGAGGGTTTCCAGGAGGCGGCGGGTGAGGCGACGGTCACGGCCGGGCGGCGGACGACCATCGACCTGAAGCTCACGCTGGGGACATCGGAGGAGATCACGGTCACCTCCGAGGCTCCGATGGTCGACAAGTTCTCGGTCACGGCCGGAACGACCATTCAGGCGGAAGTCGGCGAGCAGACTGCAGGCACGACGCGCACGTACTACGGCGTGATCAATGCCCTGCCTGGCGTCACGGCTGACGCGCAGAACGACGACATCCAGCAGACGCGTCCCTCCGTCAACGGCACGCACTTCGCTGACCAGGCCGTCTACATCGACGGCGTGGACACGACCTTCGCGAAGTTCGGCGGCAGCCGCGTGTACCTGCCGACGACGGCGGTCACCGAGGTCTCCATGGAGGCCGGTGGCTCCTCGGCGGAGTACGGTCGCTACATCGGCTCCTCGACGAACGTCATCGTCAAGTCGGGCACGAACAGGTTCCACGCCGACGCTCTCTGGCAGCGCCAGGAGGTCAGCTGGGGTGCCGACTACGACATCCAGCCGTCGATCGCGGACCGGCAGTCGGTGCCGTACCCGACCGACTGGTTCCAGCGCTGCCGCGGCGACGAGCGCGACAACCAGCGTCAGACGCTCACTCTCGGCTCCGGTCTGACCCGGCAGGGATGCGTGGGTGGCGACGAGGAGGCCGGCGGCAGCAACGGCTACGAGTTCTCGTTCGGCGGCCCGCTCGCCAAGGACAAGGCGTGGTTCTTCGTGGGCTGGAGCGATTTCGACGACGCCTTCCAGGAACGCCTCCTCGGCGGCGACCCGTACGACGTGTCGCTGCAGAACGAAGCACGCATCTTCAAGTTCAACTTCCAGCCCGCGCAGTCGCACTCGCTGGCGGCGTCGTTCATCGACACCCCCGCGTTTCGCAACTACTTCGATCAGACCTCGTTCGACTACTGGGTGCCCACGCCCCACGAGAACGACAGCGAGCTGAGCACGGTCAACTGGAACTGGTCGCTCTCGAGCAACTTCTTCCTCGAGACGAAGATCGCCCAGCAGGAGAGTCAGGAGAACAAGTTCCTGGCCTGCAACAGCGTCGACGTGCAGACCTGCATCGACCTGAAGGCGCAGGATCGGGGTCCGCAGGCGGGGCATTCGGCCACCGATGTGTCGGCACCCAGTGATCTGCCGCTTCGCTTCCCGAGCGATCCGAGCCAGGGCACCTTCTGGCCGGGCAACAACTACAACGTGTACGTGGACAGCGAGAACCTGGGCGCGTGGCACAACGGCTGGATCCTGTCCGACGGCTTTGGCTTCAACGCCTTCCCGCGCGACCAGGCCAACATTGCGCTGACGCAGTTCGCCGGCGCCAACCACGAGATCAAGTACGGCATCGACTACCAGTCCACGAAGTGGGAGGGCGACAACTCGCGGACGTCGTTCCACTCGGGCTTCGGCTTCGACGCGCTGAACCCGTTCGGGTATGTCGGGGCCGGTGGTCTGGGAGACGACACCTGCTCGCTGCTGCGGGTCGTGTCGACCTCCCCGAGCAACCCGGATGCCTTCGGACGCACGACGCGCGGTCGGAGCTGCGTCTGGGTCGACTACAACTCGCCGCTCCTCTCCGACCCGAACGTGGTCGGCCGTGGCTCCGGCGACGCCGAGATGCGCGACACGGGCTTCTACGTCCGCGACCGCTTCACGGTGGGGGATCACTGGACCTTCAACCTCGGCTTCCGCGCCGAGCTGCAGGAAGGCTTCAACGATGTGCGTCGCCAGGTCGTGGACGACACCTATGTCGATCCGCGGATCAACGCCACCTACGACGTGAAGGGTGACGGCAAGCTGCTCTTCTCGCTCAGCGCCGGTCACTACCACGCCATGCTGAATCAGGCCTGGATCGCTGGTGGCGGCGGGACCGCGGGTGGCATGCACGACCTCTGGAACGGCTACGAGGGCTACGAAGTGTGGCTCTTCTGCGATCCGATCGAGGCTCTGGTCTTCTGCCCGCGTCCGACGCGGCCGGACACCATCGCCGACGGCACCGCAGGCCTGCCGCTTCCGGGCTACAACTTCCCTTGGAGCACGCTGCTTCCGGGTCGGATGTGGGACGCGGTCGATGCGGGTGTTTTCGAGCACGACCTCGACACGTACTACAAGGAGGAGATCATCCTCGGCATGGAGTGGCAGTTCGCACGCAACTGGGCACTCGATGTGAAGTACATCGACTGGGAGATCGACGATCTGATGTTCTCGAACACGCAGATCGATCAGCAGGGCCGGAACATCTTCATCACGGCGAACTACAAGAACCTGCCTGAGATCACCAGGGCCATGGCGAATGCACGCGAGGCTGCGGGGATCGATCGTCTCATCGACGATGCGACCATCGACGCCATCGAGCCGGCGCGCAATCAGTACCGTGGCCTGCAGGTGCAGCTGAACCGGAGATTCCAGAACGGCTGGTCGCTCTACAACAACATCTCCTGGTCCGAGACCGACACGACGGGCGCCGGGGACTGGTGGAACAACACCAACAGCTCCTACGGCGAGAACATCACGGCGGTCCTGGACGAGACGATGATCCTCAACTGTGACGCGTCGCAGGCCGTTCCGGACCGGGTCACGGGTCGGGCGCGGACGCTGCCGGTCGACTGCAACGACGCGCTGGGCTCGTTCCTCGGGCAGCCGGTGTCCACGATCAACCGTCGGGGCCCGAACCACGCGTACGACCGTTCCATCATCTACAACTCCTTCGGGTTCAAGACGTGGACGTTCGGCAAGCAGAACTTCACCCTCGGTGGGCACTTCACCTACCAGACGGGCACCCCGTGGGCCCGGAACGAGGGCATCTCGATCGTCAACATCGACCCGAACGACCCGAAGGGTGGTACGGCCAACGATGGCGTCAGCCTGCAGCTCTACCAGAACGGCAGGCGCGGCGGTCGCACACAGGACGAGTACACGATCAACCTGAGCACGGCCTACGGCTTCCCCACGGGATACAAGGCGGTGCGCGGTGAGATCCGAGTGGAGGTTCTCAACCTGACCGACCAGCAGCGGCGACGCGACTGGGACGGGCGGGGCGAGGTCTTCCCGGCACGGCGCTTCTTCCAGCGCCCGCGCCAGGTGCGCGCGTCCATCAAGTTCGGCTTCTAGGCCAAGGCGAGCCCTGGCTCGCGTTGGCCCAGGTGTCGCTTTCCGCGGGCATGGCCCGCGGAAAGCAGACCACTGGTCGACGGTTCTAGACCCATCGGTCCTTCGCGGCCGATGCATGGAAAGAGGAGGCTTCGGCCTCCTCTTTTCTGTAGGCGACCTTCGTCGGGGATCGTGAACCGCAGCACGTGGGTTGCCTGCTAGCCTCGCTCGGCACACTCGAGGAGACCCCATGCGTCGACGAATCGCCTGCTCTCTTGCTCTCCTGCTGGCGGCGGCCGCGGCAAACGCCCAGTCCGCCGATCCCAGAACACCGGGGGGCCATCCGGACTTCTCGGGCACCTACGATGTCGCGACGCTGACGCCCACGCAGCGTCCGGAACAACTGGGGGAGCGCCTCGCGCTCAGCGACGAGGAGGCGGCCGCGGTGGCGGAGCGGGCCCGGCGCACCAGCGATCTCACTTCGCAGGCGAGCGACCCAGATCGCAGCGCGCCGCGGGAAGGGGGCAATGTCGGCGGCTACAACTACTTCTGGCTCGACCCCGGTCAGGGGTCCTTCCAGCTCGACGGCAAGTGGCGCACCTCCATCCTGACCGACCCGCCGAACGGAAGGTACCCGCCGTACACGGCCCACGGTGAAGAGGCGGTGCAGGCACGGCTCGACCGCTGGGGCCGCTCGAACGACCCCGTGCTCAACCAGAACAACCCCGAGGCGTGGTGGCTCGACCGGCAGGTGGGGCCGTTCGACGCCGCCGAGCTGCGGCCGATGGGGGAGCGGTGCGTGCTCGGCTTCGGCTCGGCGGGTGGACCGCCGATGCTTCCCGTGCTCTACAACAACCTCAAGCGCATCGTGCAGACCGACGACGTGCTCATGATCCTGTCGGAGATGATCCACGACGTTCGGGTGATTCCGATCGGAGGCGAGCGCGCTCCCGAGCACGTTCGCCGCTGGCTCGGAGACTCGGTCGGCCGCTGGGAGGGTGACACCCTGGTCGTGGAGTCGACCCACTTCCGGGCGGGTGAGTCGGCGCTCTCCACGCCGGGGACGCGGCAGAACTTCCTGACCAGCGAGGAGCTCCGCGTGACGGAGCGCTTCAGCCGCATCGACGGCGCGACCCTGCGGTACCAGTTCACGGTCGAAGACCCGAAGATCTGGACGGCATCGTGGAGCGGCGAGTATCCGTGGCCCGTCACCGAAGAGAAGGTGTACGAGTACGCGTGCCACGAGGCCAACTACGCCATGGGCAACATTCTGCGGGGAGCACGCCTCGCCGAGCGCGAAGCGGAGGAGCGCGGCGGCTCCGAGCCGTAGCGGCTAGCGCCGGAAGCGCAGGCCGGCGAGGAACGTCCTGGGGGCGCCGGGGGAGAGGAAGCGGGGGTCTTCCGCGTCGGGGGCTTCGCGGAGCTCCAGCTCCACCTCGGCGAGCACGCCGAAGGTCTCGTAGTCGCGGCCTGTGAGATTGTCGACCCTGCCGAAGAGCTCGAGCCCGGGCCGGAGCTCGAACGAGGCGCGCAGACCGAAGACGGCGTAGCCGGACACCTCGTCCTGATCGTTGCCTTCGTCGCCGACGAACACCCGGCTCGAAGACGCGGCGCCCAGCGCCGCGAGCCGCAGGCGCTGGGTAGGCTGGAAGGTGAACCGCGCGTCGAGGCTGTGCTCCGGAATGCCGGGGAGCCGGTCGCCCGGCTGCACGAGAACGCTGTCGTCGACGGCGGCCGGGTTCACCTCCTCGTCGCCCGGAAGGGCGAGGGGGGTCTCGAAGGTGGCCTCGAGGTAGCCGTAGCTCAGCGACCAGGAGGTCCGCCGGGTTCTGCCGGCGAGATCGAGGTCCAGGCCGGTCCGCAGGGTCTCGCCAGCGTTCTGGAAGAAGCCGCTGCCGAGGAGGCGAGTCGAAGCGATGAACAGAATGTCGTCCTGATTGCGCGTGCGGTAGGCCGCAGCTCCCCAGTGGATCTCGGCGTCGCCGACGCCCCAGGCTCCGCGGCCCCCGAGCTCGAGCGAGCGCGCGACGACCTGCAGGAGGGGTGGGTCCGCGACGAAGGCGTTCGGAACACGGCAGGGCGCCTCCGGATCGGCGCAGCTGAGCTCGGCGACGGTGGGAGCGCGGCTTGCCTCCCCCCAGCGGAAGAAGACCTGCGTCTCCTCGCCGGTCTCGAAGACCACACCAAGCGACGGGTTGAGGCGCTCGAAGTCGTGGCTGCCGTCGAGTGAGGTTCCCAACCGGTCGTCGATGTCGATCGAGGTCTCGTTGTAGCGCGCGCTGGCGCTCAGGTGGACGCGATCAGTGAGCGACAGGGTCTCGCTCACAAAGAGCCCCCACGTCTCCTTGTCGGCGCGCAGCGACGTGCTGAGCAGGTCGTCCGGCGCACTGCCGAAGAACCCGGCCAGCCGCCCGGAGCCGGCGACACTCCTGTCGGGGGTGAGGGAGCCGAGCTCGGTCGTGAGGCCGAAGTCCACGTCGGCCTGGTCTGCGGACACACCGGCGACGAGGTGGCTCGCTCGGCCTCCCAGTGACGCGGTGTGGGTCACCTGCGCGGTGAGCGCGAGGCTCTCGGCCTCGGTGGTCGTGCGGTTGAGCGCACCGTCACCCTCGGCGTCGTCCTCGGTGAGAAAGCCCCCGGCCAGATCGACGAGCACGTCGTCGTCGTCACACAGCACGTTGGTCGGGGCACCCAGGGGCACGTCCCCTTCGCACTCCTCGAAGTCGGCCTCGTCGCCGTTGAGCGTGCCGCGGTCGAGCTCCCGCCACGCGACGGACGCTTCGAGCGTCGTGTTCTCCAGGAGCTCCAGCTCGAGCCGCCCCTGCAGGAGCTGCATCTCGTTCTCGGTGGTGTCCGGGAAGGTGAACACGGCGCTGCGATCGGCCGCGAGCAGCTCGATCGGTGCCGGGCCGTTGCCGTTGATGCGGGTGTCGGCGCCGACCCAGGTGAAGCTCGCGGCGAGGCGCTCGGCACGGTAGCCGAGGTCGAAGACGACCTGGTCGATCTCGGAGCCGGACGCGGTGCGCCAACCGTCGTCCTCGAAGTGGCGGGCGCCCAGGTACGTGGTCCAGGCCCCGCGGCGTGCACCCCACTCGACCGTGGCCGCGCCCCGGCCGTAGGAGCCGCCGAGCAGCTCGAGCCCGAGGCCTTCGTGGGTGCCGCCCGTCTTGGTGCGCATCGCCAGGGACCCGCCCAGCGCGTTGAGGCCAAAGACGGGGTCCGTTCCGAGGAGGAGCTGCGCACGCTGCAGCGCGAACTCGGGGATCAGGTCGAACTGCACGGTGTCGCCGAAAGGCTCGTTGATGCGGACGCCGTTCTGGTACACGGCGACTCCCTGCGGCAGGCCGAGAAGCGGAGAGGCGACGAAGCCGCGGAAGCGCAGGGTCGGCTGCACGGGGCTCCCGGTGGTCTCTTCGCTGGAGACCGAGCCGAACGTGGAGTCGAGACTCTCGCCGAGGGTGCTGGCCCCCGCCTGTGCGAGCTGGTCGTCGCCGAGCACGCGCGCCAGCGCCGGGAGCCGGCGCTCGTCGAGGCCCTGCCCCTCCAGAGGGCTCACGGCGACCACCGTGATCTCCTCCCGGACGGCACTGTCCGAGCCCACGGAGCCACCGGATGTGGCGTCACTCGGAGAGCTCGATTGGGCTGCCGTCACGCTCGCGGCGCACAGGAAGACGATGACGCTGCGCATCGCGAGCCGGAGAAGCGGAGCGGAGGCGCTGCCAAGCGGGTGAGCTGCCGAGGTGAGGAGACCCGCCCGAGGTGCGCCGGAGTCGTTCTGCATGCGGCGCATCCTAACGGCAGCGCCAGGGCCAGCGACCGCTACGAGGCCCCGCTCGCGGCGGCCTCTTCGAGGTGAATCGCCATGCGCACCAGCTCGGCGAGCGACTCGGCCTGCATCTTCTCCATGACCCGCGCGCGGTGGATCTCCACCGTCCGCTGCGAGATGTCGAGCCGGTTCGCGATCACCTTGTTGGCGAGGCCTTGCGCCACGAGCTCCATCACCTCGCGCTCGCGCGGGGTGAGGCGCTCGAGCCTCTCCTCGAGCTGCGCCGACTGCTGCCGCTCCTCGGAGCCGCTCTCGGCTGCGGCCAGGGCGGCGCGCACGCGCTCCATGAGATCGGTGTGGGAGAACGGCTTGGTCAGGAAGTCGAACGCTCCCTTCTTCATGGCCCCGACCGCCATCGGTACGTCACCGTGACCGGTCAGGAAGACGATGGGGAGATCGACTTTCCGTTCTCGCAGCTCGTCGTGGAGCTCGATCCCGCTCATGCCCGGCATGCGGACGTCGAGGAGGATGCACCCCTTCATCTCCGGTGACAGCGACTCGAGGAACGACGTCGCCGAGTCGAAGGACTCGGCAGGGATTCCGGCCGCATCGCAGAAGACCTCGAGCGAGTCGCGGAAGGCGTCGTCGTCGTCGACGATGTACAGGGTGCCGTGGGTGGCGATGTCGATCATGGTCTCTCCGAGGTCTCGAGCTCGCGTTCGGGGATCCGTGCAGGGAGCTCGACCCAGAAGGTCGCCCCCGGGCCGGGCTCGTTGTTCTGGAAGCGGATGCGGCCGCCGTCGGCCTCTGCAAGCCGCTGACACAGCGCGAGCCCGACTCCCATGCCGGTGCTCTTGGTGGTGAAGAAGGGCGACATGATGAGAGACGCGTTCTCCGGGGCGACGCCTGATCCTTCGTCCGAGACTTCGAGATGGACGCGATCACCGGCGCGACGGCTCCTCAGCACGACGCGCCCACCACCGTTCTCGGCGGTGGCCTCGACGGCGTTGCGGAGGAGGTTGAGGAGGATCTGCTGCAGCGAGATCTCGTCGACGACCACGTTGGGAAGTGGCTCCGCGAGCTCCTCCTCCAGAGTGACGTCGACAAAGCGCGCATCCAGGGCCGCAAGCTGAAGCACGCTGTGCGCGACCTCGTTCGGATCGTGGGTCGATGCGGCTCCCTGCCTTCCTGCTGCGACGTTGCGCAGGCGGTCGATCACGGCGCCCGCGCGCCGCGCCTGCTCGCCGATCTTCGCCAGGATGGAATCTGCCTTGGGGTCGGCGTCGCCGAACATCAGCCGGGCTGCTTCGGCGTAGTTGGAGATGGCACCCAGTGGTTGGTTGACCTCGTGTGCGATTCCGGCAGCCATTTCACCAAGGATACTCAGTCGGCTGACCTGTGACAGCGTCTCCCGGCTCCGCGAGATCTGCGCTTCGGCTTGGATGCGATCGGTCTCGTCGATGAAATGCAGGAGGATCTGGCCGCGGTCGTCTCGCTCCCGAGGCAGCGGAGTGAGGTGCAGGGTTCCGAGGCGCGGCTCTTCGTGACTCCCCTGGCACGCCGCCGAGAGGCTCGCGCTGTTCCCTCGAGCCGCGGCCTCGAGCGCGTCGAACACGGCGTGAGGGGCAGGATCGGCCAGCATCGCGTCGACTCGCAGGCCGAGAATCTCGGCTCGTGGCACGCCGCTCAACTGCTCGCAAGCGGAGTTCACCTCGAGCATCTCACCTTCGAGCGACAGGACGGCCGTGGCGACCGGGCTGTGCTCGATCATCACGGCCAGCTCTTCCTCGCGACGACGCAACGACTCCTGGAGTGCCTTGCGCTCGGTCAGGTCGCGGAGAATCCCGACGAAGAAGCGCCCGTCTTCGGAGGCTCCTTCGCCGACCGCCAGGTCCGCAGGAAAGAGTGAGCCGTCGCGGCGGCGCGCGACCACCTCGCGACCCCTGCCGATGATCTTGGGCTCGCTCGTCTCGAGATAGCGCCGCAGGTAGCCGTCGTGCTCCGACGACATGGGCTCCGGCATCAGGACGCGCACGTTCCGGCCCAGGAGCTCGTCCTCGGGGTAGAGGAAGAGGCGCTCGACCGCCTGGTTGACGGCCTGGATCTCGCCCTGCTCGTCGATGACGACGACCGCCTCCACGGCTGCGTCGAAGAGTGCTTCGAACAGGTTCGGCGCCATGGAGGCGATCTTACTCAGGCCACCGAGGCTGCCGCGTTCTCCTCCGGATCAGGAGAGCAGTGGATCACCAGCACGGGGGAGGCCGCGGAGCGAATGACGCGGTCGGCGACGCTTCCCAGGAGGACGTGGCGGATGCCGCTCAGGCCGCGGTTCCCCATCACGATCAGGTCGACGTCGCGGGCCGCGGCGGTCTCGAGGATCTGCTCGCTCGCGCCTCCGACCGAGATCTCGGTCTCCACACCGCCGGGGAAGTCACCGATCTTCTGGACCTCTTTCTCCAGCGACTTCTCGGCCGCCTCCAGGATTCCGGGCAGGCTCTCCAGAACGTACATGCCGCTGCCGGAGTATTCGGCAGGCCAGTTGGGTCGCGCCACCACGTGGAGCACGCGGATCGGTGAGTGGTAGAGGCGGCTCAGCTCGTGGGCCGTCGTGAGGGCCTCCTTGGCGGCCTTCGAGAAGTCGAATGGCACCAGGATCTCGCGGGGCCAGCTGGCGACCTCGTCGACATCGGACGTGCACGTGAACACCGTGCAGGCGGCGAGCCGCACCACCTCTTCGGCGACGCTGCCGACGAGGAGCCGGCGCAGCCCCCTGCGGCCGTGTGTGCCGACGGTGACCACGTCGATGTCGTGGGTCTCGGCGTAGCGCAGGATGCCGGGAGCGGGGAAGTCACTTTCGATGACGTGGGTCTCCACGTCCAGGCCGTCGAGCTCGAGGCTGGAGACGAGCTCCTGCATGTTCGACCGGGCCTCCGCCAGGGCTGCTGGAAGCCAGTCCTGCGCCGGAGGCATCGGCTCGAGAGCCGGGATGCCGGCAGTCTCTGCCACGGGGACGACGTGGAGGAGGTGGACCTGGGCGCCGAATTGCCGTGCGAGATCGAGGCCGCGGGAGATCGCGACCTTGGAGGCCGGGGAGAAGTCGGTGGCGATGAGCACTTTCTGGAACATGCGGGGTCTCCTAGGGGATCGGGTCAGACGGCGGAGGCTTCGATGTGCTGACTCAGCGCGCGGTCCGGAAGGACGAGCACCGGCGTTCCCGAGCGGTGAACGAGCGCCTCCGCGACGCTGCCGAGAAGGATGCGCTTGTACCCCGTCCGTCCGTGGGTGCCCAGAATCACCGCGTCGTGCGGTGTGGTGCCGAGGTGCTGGCTCAGACAGTCGGGAGCAAAGCCGTGCAGGCATCGGACCTGGATCTCGAGGTTTGCGACCTCGTCGCCCAGCTCCTCGCGCGCCTTGTCGAGCTCCTTCTCGAGGAGCTCGAGGGCGTGTGCGGTCTTGCTGTGTGGTGTGGGGCCGACCTCTGGCAGTGCGGCGAGGAGTGCCACCCGCTCGGAGGGCTCGATCACGTGCACCACTTCGAGGCTGCCCTGCCAGGCGGCCGCTTGGCGCATCGCAGCTTGGAGCAGGTCCTGCGGAGGCTCGTCCAGGTCGAGGGCCAGAATGAGCTTCGGTGTGGACGACATGGGGCCCCCCGTGCCCGGAATCGCGAGCACCGGCAGGTTGCTGCTGCGGAGCACCTCGCCGACCGTGCTCCCGAGGATCATGCGGCCGAGACCGCCACGATTCGGCACGCCGATCACGATGAGATCGGCGCCGACACGATGGGCGACGTCCATCACCCCACTCGCGGCACTCGTGGAGCGCACCTCGTGCGTCTCGATGGGCCGGCTCGTTCGCTTCTCGAGCTCCTGGGCCGTCTTCCGGAGGGATCCGGACACGCTGCCGTCGAACAGGACGTCGACGCAGACCACGTGCAGCGCCGCTTCGTTGCGGTCGGCGATCTCGACGGCGACCTCGGCGGCCTTCTGCGCCTCGGCGCCGAAGTCCGTGGCGATGACGATGTTCTTGGCGGTCATGTGGGATTCCTTTCGGGAGAGGGGGGGCGGAATCAGGCGAAGAGCGGCTCGGAGTAGAGCGCGGCGTTCCACATCCGGCGGCTCGCCAGACCTTCCTCGGTGGCACGGTAGCACCAGCCGGCGTCCTCGGGCACGACCAGCACGTGGCAGTGGCTCTTGTACGCCAGGTCCGAAGCCACGCTTCCGAAGCGGAGGCGGGCCCAGCCGCGCGGGACACCCGAGCCGGCGACGATCAGGTCGCACTGCTCGCTGTCGGCGACGCGACCCATGACCTCGAGTGCGGAGCCCTCTTCGACCCGGAGGGACGGGTCGTCGATGTCGTTCTGCTCGGCCAGCCGGCGGATGCGGGCGTGGGCGAGGATGCGCTCGGACGAATCCGTCACCGCGGAGGCCACCACGTGACGGAGGTTCCAGCCGAGACGCTTCTCGAGCGCCATGGCGGCTTCCACCGCGAGGTCGGAGCTCTCGGCGGTGCTCACCGCAAAGAGCGCCTTCTGGGGCGGGAAGGGAATGCCCGGCCGCACCACCCAGATGGGACGGCTCGCTCGCCGGAGCAGGCCGTCGATGGTTGCGAGCCCGCGCTCGAAGCGGGGAACCTCGCGCCGTGCGCCGACCACGATGACTTCGGCGTCGACGGATTCGGCCCAGGCGTTGATGCTCTCGGCGGGCAGTCCGGAGAGGACCTTCGCTCCGAGGTCGCCGACGTTCTTGGCCAGGATCCGGAGCCGGCAGTCGGCGCGGTCGAACGCCGTCACGGTCGGCGTGATCGGCATGCAGTGCAGCAGCACGCCCCGGCCCCCGAGTGCCCGCGCGATCTCGGCCCCCGCCTTGGCGACGTGCTCGGAATCGGGTCCACCGTCGATGGCGATGGCGACGAGAGGCAGCTTCTGGGTCATGGCTCGGATCCTCCTGGGATGGCGTCGATGCGACAGGAGGAGTCTCGCCAAGGGCCAACAACGGCGGTATTCGTAGAAACCGAAACGGGGGTTTCGGGGAGGTCCGGTCGCCCCCCGAACCGGCCCCACGGGAGCACCCGACGGTATGCTGGCGCCGCACTTTGGAAGGAGCTCATTGATGCCGGATTCGAATTGCGTGCGGCGCTGTGCCGTGGTCCTCGCGCTCCTCGTTCCGGGCGCCGGGATCGGCCAGGAGGGAGCGCCGCCGCGGCCCAACATCCTCTGGATCTCGAGCGAAGACAACGGAGCCCACCTGGGTGCGTACGGCGACCGACAGGCGAAGACACCCAACCTGGACGCGCTCGCCCGTCGCGGCGTGATCTACGAGCGCGTCTGGTCCAACGCTCCGGTCTGCGCCCCGGCGCGCACGACGATCATCTCCGGCCTGTATCCGACCTCGACCGGCGCGCAGCACATGCGCAGCCGCACGCGACTGCCACAGGGCATGTCGTTTTTTCCGCAGCTGCTACGCCGCGCCGGCTACTACACCTCGAACAACGTGAAAGAGGACTACAACCTCGAGAAGCCCGGACAGGTCTGGGACGCGTCGTCACGCGAAGCGCACTGGCGCAAGCGCCCGGCGGGCTCACCCTTCTTCTCGGTCTTCAACCTCGTCGTCTCGCACGAGAGCCAGATCCGTCGTCGCCCGCACGAGGCGATACAAGATCCTGCGGCGGTTCGCCTCCCGGCCTACCATCCCGACCTTCCCGAAGTGCGCCGCGATTGGGCGCAGTACTACGACAAGATGGCCGAGGTCGACGCGGCCGCCGGGCGCATCCTGGCCGAGCTCGAGGCCGACGGGCTGGCCGACTCGACCATCGTCTTCTACTGGGGAGACCACGGCATCGGGCTGCCGCGGGGGAAGCGGACCGCACTCGACAGCGGGCTCCGCGTGCCCCTGATCGTCTCCATCCCGGAAGCGCTGCGCCACCTGGCGCCGCCCGGGTGGCGCCAGGGCGGCACGTCCGATCGTCTGGTGGGCTTCATCGACCTCGCGCCGACGGTCCTGCGCCTGGCTGGCGTCGCGGCGCCTCCGGAGTATCAGGGTCGAGCGTTCCTCGGGCGCGAGATCGACCCGGCGCCGGAGCTCCTGTTCGGTTTCAGGGGGCGCATGGACGAGCGCATCGATCTCGTCCGCACGGTCACCGACGGCCGGTACGTCTACGCACGCAACTACCACCCGCACCGGCCCCACGGGCAGCACGTCGCCTACATGTTCGAGACTCCGACCACCAAGGTCTGGTACGCGGCTTTCCTCGCAGGGGAGCTGACGCCCGCCCAGGAGGCTTTCTGGCAGGCGCCGAGACCACCGGAGGAGCTGTACGACCTCCAGACCGACCCGGACGAGGTGCGCAACCTGGCGACCGCCGCCGCACACGAGAGCACCCGGCGACGACTCTCCGAGGCGCTCGATCGACATCTGGTGGAGACGCGCGACACCGGTTTCCTTCCCGAGGCGGAGCTTCGCGCCCGAGCCCGCGACCTGACTCCGTATGTGTTCGCGCGCGACGAGGGGCGCTACCCGCTGGCCGCGCTGCTTCGGGCCGCGCGCTTGGCGAGCCGTCAGGCGACGAGTGCAGGCTGGGGCGCAGAGGCCACGGCGGCGCTGCAGGGGCTCCTGCGCCACGCCGAGCCCGGGATGCGCTACTGGGGCGCTCTCGGCGTTCTGGTGCGGGCTCGTGCCGGGGGCGAGGTCGGCGACACGCTGCGGGTTGCCGTGCGCGGCCTCCTCGACGACGACAGTCTGACCCCCTCGGTGCCCGCGGCGGAGTTTCTCGTCCTCGAGGGCTCCCCCGAAGATCGCCAGCGCGCCCTCGAGCATCTGGCTCGCTGCGCCGACCCGGCCGTCGCTTCGCAGGAGACGATCTGGCAGGCGCTCAATGCCCTCGATGCGGTCGACCGTGCAGCGCTTCCCGTGAGGAGCCTCCTCGAGGCGCTCCCCGAGGGCTCCGAGAGGCGGCGATGGGCCACGTCGTACGTTCCGCGACTCCTCGAGAAGCTCCTGGCCGACCTCGACTGACAGCGGGCCGCCGGCGAGCAGAGGGCGAAATGCGCTGATGACATACACTGTCGTCTTCCGAAGAGGAGTCTTCGAATGTCGTCCAGTTCATGCCCGCCCCGTAGGTCGCGCTCCGCGCGCTCGCTCCTGATGCTGCTGAGTCTCGTCGTGGTCGGCGCACCGAGTGGGTCGTCGGCGCAGGGGCCGACCCAGCACTACCTGCAGTCGGGCGCCCGTCTCAACGGCCTCGACATGGACGACGACTTCATCGTGGGCGAGCCCGAAGACTCCCTCGTGTGCGACTCGGTCGGAGGTACCGTGGCGGCCACCGGCTTCTACGTCGAGGACGTCGACGGCGATGCGGTTCTCGAGGATCAGATCTTCGTCGATTCCGACCTCGGCTCCGACGACGCGACCTGCGGGGCGCCCACGGCACCGTGCGCAACCATCGACTTTGCGTTCAACACGCGAGCGGACGGCCCGGACCTCGGGGGTGAGGACATCGTGTGCGCGCACGGGACCTTCTTCGAGACGGTGCTCCCGGTGACTTCTGGCGTGGCGTCGTTCAAGACGAAGCCGATCGACACAGTCTCGACCAACGAGCAGAGGGAGTTCCGCTATCCCGACAACCCGGCCATGATCGTGGGCTGGGACACGGACGACGACGACGCGTACCCGCCCCTCGATCCGGACGATCTCTTCGTCTTCGACAACGAGGGTGAAGGCGCTCCCCTGTTCAACTTCCTCACCGATCCGGACGACGGCGCCGACTACATCGAGATCGCCCACTTCCTCTCGCACCGCCCGGGCACGCAGTACGCCACGGCCGGGGGGTTCCTGGGCACTCCCAACGGCGCGACCGACGAGCGCTCCGAATACTGGTACATGCACGACTTCCAGGCTGTGGAGGTCAACTTCCGCAAGTGCCACATCACCGGCACGATGTTCGTGAGCACCTTCCAGTTCAGGCCGCGCTACTTCGCGATCGAGTACGCGGATCTGCCGCGGCTGTACGGCTACGTCTTCCGCGGTGGCTTCAACCAGAACGACTCCTCGATGTGCCTCGACCGGGGGCCGACGCGTTTTCGGGGCATCGACCTCAGCATGCGCGCGCTCGGAGAAAACCAGATCGACCGGCACGGCAACGCCTGCACCAACCTCGCACCGGGAGCGACGGGCGGCGGCAGCCTGCGCCGCCAGTGGGGCTGCTACACGGGCTGGGAAGACATCGACAATCGGTATGTGGTGGCGGGGTACGACAGCCCGCCGGCCGGGGCGAACGATCTGATCTCCGGCGGCGTCTGGCTGAGCTGCCCGCAGGACATCGACTTCGTCGGGAACTACCTCAGTGGCTTCGACGGCCTGCCGAAGGTGCAGCCGACGAACAGCGTCTGCAGGCAGCGGTTCCTGAGTGACTTCAAGGTGAACCGGAACACCTTCGTCGACCCGATCTCGCTCGACGGGCGGTTTGTCGTGGGCACGGGCGCGACGGGCACCGCGGTGGGCGATCCGGCGTCGAACGGCTTCGTGGGAACCTTCGAGATGAAAGAGAACCGCATCGACACGTCCAGCCTCGCCGGGACCGGTGCGATCTCCAGCGCCGTCTTCATCATGGAGTCGTCGAACGCGGGCTCCGACTTCTCGGGCATGACGTGGGACGTCCAGGACAACGTCGTCATCAGCGACATCGACCGCAGCGGCACCGGTCTGCTGGAGCAGCACGGAGCCCCCGTCGGCACGATCATCCACCGCGGCAACCGCTACATCAATCCGACGCCGGACGCGGGAGACGCCAACGACGTGATGGTCCGGATTCAGGACACCACCGACTATCGCGGCGGAGACAACGGCTACTACCAGTGTGGGCGGTGGCGCTGGGTGAACGAGAACACGAACAGCCTCGACACCTGGCAGAGCCAGAGCGGCGAAGAGGAGTCCTCCTACTGCTTCGCGCCCTGCACGACGGACAGCAGCGATCTGTGCCTCGGGGGGAGCCGCTACCACGTGCAGGTGCAGTGGCGTACGGCGCAGGGAGAGACCGGCGCCGGCCAGGCGAGCCCGTTGTCGATCGACAGCGGCTTCTTCTGGTTCTTCGGGCCGTCGAACCTCGAGGTGGTCGTGAAGGTGCTCGACGGTTGCGCCGTGAACGGCAAGTCGTGGGTGTTTGCCGGCGGGCTGACCGACGTCGAGGTGCGGGTGACGGTCACCGACACGCTCACCAACACCTCGCGCGAGTACTTCAATCCGCTCGGTACGGCCTTTCCCGCCATTCGGGACACGTCGGCCTTCGACGGCTGCCCCTGATCGTTTGACGGATCTCCACCGTTTCCGGAGCCGAGCCGGAGCCGGTCCTGGGGCAAGATAGACCTTTCCAGGTCTTCGACGTTCAGGAGGTGACGTGATGGCGATCACGCGTCGGTTCTTCGTGTTTGCGGCGGGAATCCTCTCGGCTCTCTTGCCGGGCTCGCGGCGAGGGCACGCGCAGCAGGCGGGCGGCGAGGTGGCCTTCGAATCGGGTGTGGCCAGCGGTGATCCGACGAGCCGTGCCGTGGTGCTCTGGACGCGCGCCGTGCCAGAGCAGGCAGCGGGGGCGATCGAGGTCGAGTGGGACGTCGCCACGGACGAAGGGTTCGCGCAGGTCGTCGCGACGGGGCGCGGACGGACCTCCTCCGCGCGTGACTGGACCGTGAAGGTCGACTGCTCGGGCCTGGCCGCCGACCGCTGGTACTGGTACCGCTTCCGTGCCGGAGGGGCGACCTCGCCCACGGGGCGAACGCGCACCCTGCCCGAGGGGCGCGTCGATCAGGTGCGCCTCGCCGTCGTCTCCTGCTCGAACTACTCGTTCGGCTACTTCAACGCATACCGCAGCATCGCGGAGCGGGACGACATCGATCTGGTGCTGCACCTCGGCGACTACATCTACGAGCACGGCCCGCGGGGCTACGGGGGCGAGGTGGCGGAGCGCCTGGGGAGGCGCCCGGAGCCGGCCCACGAGATCCTGGATCTCACCGACTACCGAACGCGCTACCGGCAGTACCGGTCGGATCCGGATCTGCAGGCGCTCCACGCGAGCTTGCCGACCATCGCCGTCTGGGACGATCACGAGATCGCGAACAACACCTGGCACTCCGGTGCCCAGAACCACACCGAGGGTGACGGCGAGGGTGGCGAAGGCGACTTCTTCGAGCGCAAGGCGGCGGCCGTCAAGGCCTTCCACGAGTGGATGCCGATTCGCTCGCGGGCTGGCGCTGCGGGCGACAAGATCTACCGCAGCGTCCGCATCGGTGACCTGGCCTCGCTCATCATGCTCGACACGAGACTGGTCGGCCGTGACCAGCAGCTCGACTACGCGGTACAGCTCGACGCTCCGACCGCCGAGGCCGCGGAGAGGTTCCGGGCGGAGCTGATCGACGACCCGGCCCGCACGATGCTCGGGGCCGAGCAGGAGGCGTGGCTCAAGATGGAGCTGGCCTCCTCCAAGGCCGCCGGGATTCCGTGGCAGGTGCTCGGGCAGCAGCTGCTCGTCGGAGGCTTGCGCACGCCGGATCTCAGGGATCTGATCGGCGGGGTCGACGACGCGCGCCTCCGTCGTCTGGTGGCGCAGGCGGAGTACGGCTTGCCGCTCAACCTGGATGCGTGGGACGGCTACGGGGCGGCGCGCGAGCGCCTTGCCCAGGACGTGCTCTCCTTCGGTGACAACGTCGTCGTGCTCGCAGGAGACACGCACAACAGCTGGGCCTTCGACCTGCTCGACCGATCCGGTCGGCAGTTCGGCGTGGAGTTCGGGACGACGTCGGTGACCTCGCCGGGGATCGAGCGCCTGCTCCCGCTCCCGCCCGAGGCGTTCGCGCGCAAGCTGCGGGAGGCGAACGATCATCTCCGCTACACCGAAGTGAGCCAGCGGGGCTACATGACCCTGCTGCTCCAGCGCGATCGGGTGGAGGCGCAGTGGGTCTACGTGGACACGGTCGAGAGTCGGCAGTTCGTGGCCACTCCGGCTGCGGTCGCGCGGGCGCGTGTGCACGAGGGCCCTGGGCTGGAGCCGCTCGAGATCGACCGCGGCTGAGCCCGGCAGCTCAGCGCCGGGCGCGTCCGGCGAGGACCCCGAGGACGAAGGCCACGGTGAGCGCAAGCGCGAGCAGAACCCAGACGAGGAGCGGCTGATCGAGTGCGGCTCGAAGTGCCTCGGGAGCCTGAGCCCAGCCTTCGGAGGCCCGGGTCGCCGCGCCGCTCCACAGGGACGCGACTCCGGACGCTGCGTCTCGGGCGGTGGCCTGCAGCGCTGTCAGCCCGCTGCGCCAGGGCACGGCGATCAGGCCCGCGAAGTGGGCTCCAGCGGTCCAGAAGAGGGTGGCCCAGGCGGCCTCACCGAGGAGATGGAGGGGCGCGAGGGAGGCTCGCTGGGCGGACGTGGGCCCTTCGCGCACGCTCGGCCGGAGAAAGCCGCTGGAGTAGAAGGATGCCGCCGCGCGCACCCGCGACGACACGCTCTGGTGCCCTTGCCGGGTGAGTGCGGCGTGCAGGGTGCGGCCGAGGGCCGTCACGAACGTCCGTGCGAGCAACGGAATCCAGAGCACCGGCCCGACGAAGGCCCAGACCAGGTTCACCGCGAGCAGCACGACCAGCTCCACCGGATGGAGCGAGCGCCAGCTGGGGCCGCCGCCGGGTGGGCGCTTGCGCTGGGGCCGACCGGTCTCGGACGGGCTGGCGGCGAGGAGCTCGTCGACGTCGTCGCGGAGGACCGAGGTGCTCTCTTCGGCTGCGGCTGCGGCTGCGGCTGGGGGCGCTGGGGCCGAGCTCTCGGAGTGCCATCCGAGCGCCTCGTCGGCGCGCTCCCGAACCTGCCTGCCGAAGGCCGCGGACTGTCGAGCCCCGTCGGGAGCGTCGGTCGGAGCGTCGTCGCTCATTGCAAGAGGTTAGCAGCGCTCAGCTTCCGCTTCGGGCCTGGCTGCAGTAGGTTCCCTCCGGGAGGAGCCCATCGTGCAGAAGGCGATTTCGAGTTGGACGACAAGCGGCCGGCGCTGCGCCGCGGCACGCGGTCTGATGGTCGTGCTGGTCGCAGCGCTTGACCCCCCACGTGGCGTGGGCCGAAGAGGCGATCGACTGGGAGACGCTGTCGCGCATCCGTCAGGAGGGCTTCTCGAACTCGCAGATCGAGCCCACCTTGCGCCACCTCACCGACGTCATCGGGTCGCGTCTGACCGGATCGCCGGGCCTGGCGGAAGCCAATCGCTACACGCGTGACCTCCTGGCCGACTGGGGTTTCACCGACGCGCGCCTCGAAGAGTGGGGACCGTTCGGGCGTGGGTGGTCCTTCACGCGCACGGCGGTCCACATGCTGCACCCGCACGCCACGCCGCTCTCGGCCCTACCCCAGGCCTGGACACCGGGCACCGAAGGTGCGGTGCGGGGTGAGGTCATGCGGGTCGAGCTCGCGCGCGGCAGCGATCTCGAGCAGTGGCGTGGGCAGCTCGCGGGCAAGATCCTCCTGCTGTCGGACACCCGCACCGCGGAAGACCCCGACGGGGTCGAGTTCCGGCGCTACTCCGAAAGCGAGCTCGAAGACCGGAAGCGGTATCCGGTGCCCAGGGCCCGCCGCGACTTTCGGGCCGGCGCGCGACGTCGGTGGGAGTTCACGCGGCGCCTGAACCGCTTCCTGGAGGAAGAAGGAGTCGTGGCGACGGTCCGCATCTCGAGCCGTGACGCCGGCATCGTACGCGTGACCTCCGGCGGCTCGCGGCACGTCGGCGAGAGCCCTGGGGTCACCGGCCTGGTGATGGCGGCCGAGCACTACAACTGGCTGGCGCGCATGGTCGGGGCAGGCCGCACGGTCGAGCTGGAGATCGATGTCGCCGCGCAGTTCCACGACGACGACCTCATGGCCTACAACACGCTCGCCGATCTCCCGGGGAGCGACAAGGCAGACGAGCTCGTTCTCGTGGGAGCACATCTCGACTCGTGGCACGCCGCCCCTGGGTCCAACGACAACGCCGCTGGCGTGGTCGTGGCGATGGAGGCCGCACGCATTCTGAAGGCGATCGACGCGACGCCCCGTCGGACGGTGCGCGTGGCGCTCTGGACGGGCGAGGAGCAGGGGCTTCTCGGTGCCCGCGCCTACGTGAAGCAGCACTTCGCCGAACGGCCCGAGCCCGACGACGAGGAGATTCTGCGCCAGCCGTCGTTCCTGTGGCCGGAGCAGTGGCCGATCGACTACAAGCCCGCGCACGAGAAGTTCCAGGCCTACTTCAACCTCGACAACGGCTCGGGGCGCATTCGCGGCGTCTACACCCAGTCGAACGCGGCCCTGCAGCCGATCTTCGAGGAGTGGCTGCGTCCGCTCCACGATCTGGGTGCGACGACCGTCTCCAACCGGAACACCGGCGGGACGGACCATCTGGCCTTCGACGCGGTGGCGTTGCCCGGGTTCCAGTTCATTCAGGACGGTCTGGACTACTCGTCGCGAACGCACCACACCGATCTGGATCACTACGACCACGCGCGCCTCGACGATCTCAAGCAGGCCGCCGTCGTGATGGCGAGCTTCGTCTACCTGGCGGCTCAGCGGGAGGAGCAGCTGCCGCGCAAGCCGAAGCCGACGGCTCCCGAGGGCCACTAGGGATGGCGGAGCGCGTGGTGGTCCTCCTCAGTGGGGGGCTCGATTCGACGACGGTGCTGGCGCTCGCACAGGCTGCCGGGTGTGAGGTGTACGCGATGTCTTTTGCGTACGGGCAACGTCACGAGACGGAGCTGCGCCAGGCACGAATGGTCGCCGCGGCCGCGGGCGTGCGCGAGCACCGCGTGGTCGAGATCGATCTGCGGGCGTTCGGCGGCTCGGCGCTGACCGACGACCTCGAGGTGCCGAAGGGCCGCGACCTCGATGAGGACGAGGGTGAGATTCCGATCACGTACGTGCCCGCGCGCAACACCATCTTCCTGTCGTACGCGCTGGCTTGGGCCGAGGTCCTCGAGGCTGCGGCCATCTACATCGGTGTGAACGCGCTCGACTACTCCGGCTACCCGGACTGTCGCCCCGAGTACATCGATGCCTACCAACGCATGGCGCGGCTCGCGACCCGGGTCGGGGTCGATGACGTGACCGAGCTCGAGATCCGCACCCCGCTCCTGCACTGGACCAAGGCCCGGATCATCCGCGAGGGCCTCGATCTCGGCGTCGACTACGCCCTCACGATCTCGTGCTACGACCCGGATGCAGAGGGGCGGGCCTGTGGGGCGTGTGACGCGTGCCAGCTGCGTCTTCGCGGGTTCGAGGAGATCGGAGAGCGCGACCCCGCACGCTACGTGCCGGAAGTCGGCGTGGAGTGAGCTACGCGGTCAAGGAGCTCTTCTTCACGCTCCAAGGCGAAGGGGCCCAGGCGGGAAGGGCGGCGGTCTTCTGCCGCTTCGCGGGCTGCAATCTCTGGACGGGCCGCGAAGAAGACCGCGCGACGGCCGTCTGCCGGTTCTGCGATACCGACTTCGTGGGGACCGACGGGCACGGAGGGGGGCGCTTCGACACGGCAGAGGGCCTCGCGGGTGCCGCGGCGGCGCTCTGGCCCGCCCCGAGCTCAGCGGCCGGACAACCCTACGTGGTGTGCACCGGGGGCGAGCCGTTGCTTCAGCTCGACTCCGCTCTGATCGAGGCCTTTCACTTCGCGGGGTTCGAGGTGGCCGTGGAGACGAACGGCACGCTGGCGCCACCACCGGGCCTCGACTGGGTCTGTGTGAGCCCCAAGGCTGGTGCCGAGCTGGTCCTGAAGGAGGGGGACGAGCTGAAGCTCGTCTTCCCGCAGGAGGGGGCCGAGCCAGAACGGTACGAAGCGCTCGCGTTCGAGCACTTCTTCCTGCAGCCCCTCGATCCGCTGGCGCGCGGCGGCACGGCCGCGGAGGCGCAGACCCACGTCGAAGCGGCGGTTCGCTACTGCCTCGGGCATCCACGGTGGCGGATCAGCCTGCAGACCCACAAGCTCCTGGGCCTGCCGTAGGAGGCCGTCTAGCGCGGTGTGGCCCGCCGCTCCGCCTCGAGCTCACGCAGGCGGTGTCGGAGCTCCTTCACCACGACGTCGGCACCGTGGACCTTGATGCCGTAGCAGAGGCGCATGAGCCGGCCCAGGTCTCCCTGGGGGAACTCGCGCTGCGCGAACCACATGAGGTACTCCTCGGGCAGATCGATGAGCACCCTGCCCGCGAATCGGCCGAAGGGCATCTGCCACTCCAGCAGGCGCTCGAGATCTTCCGGGTCGAACCCGACGTCGGGGGAGCCTTGGAGGTCGATGGGGCCGGGTGAACGTGGCTGAGAGGACATGACGGACCGCAGAGCAGGCTCGTGACTCTAGCCCACGCTCGGCACTGGGGTGGACCGGAGCCCTCCGATACGCTTGCCTCATGCACGGAATTGCTCAGTTTCTCGCTCGCTTCTTCGTTCGCTGGGTCCCCGACTCGTTCGTGGTCGCCGTCGCTCTGACCCTGCTCACGGTGGTCCTCTCCGTCACCGTCGCAGGCTTTGGGCTCTTCGACACCGTCGACGCCTGGGGGGATGGTTTCTGGGACCTCCTCCGCTTCACGAACCAGATCACTCTGACCCTGCTCCTGGGCTTCGTCCTGGCGAACACACGCCCGATGCGCTGGATCATTCAGAACATCGCGTCCCGCATTCGGACCCCGTACGCGGCCTACGTCTTCTCGAGTCTCATCACCGGGGTCTGCGCCCTGGTGTCCTGGGGCCTGTCGCTGATCGTGGCCGGAATCACCGCGCGAGCGATCGGGGAGAACTGTCGCAAGCGCGACATCCCCGTGCACTACCCGCTCCTGGTGGCGTCCTCGTTCTCGGGCTTCGTTCTGTGGCATCAAGGGCTGTCCGCGTCGATCGGTCTCGCAATCGCCACGCCGGATCACTTCCTCCAGGACACGATCGGCATCATCCCGACGTCGGAGACCGTCTTCACGGCGTGGAACGGCGGCCTGGCCCTTTTTGTTCTGCTCACGCTGCCCTTCGTGATGGCCTCGCTCGCGCCCCGCGACCCCGAGGAGGTGGAGCCGATGCCGCGAGGGCTCATGACTCCTGCCGAGGGGCCGGCCGAGGCGGGGGGCGCACGCACTCCGGCGGAGCGTCTGGGCGAGTCGCGGGTCTTCATGCTGCTGTTCGTGGCACTCGGAGGCGCCTACATGTACACGCACTTCGTGGTGCGAGGACTCGGCAACACTCTCGACATCTTCAACTTCTGCTTTCTCGTCGGCGGCATCCTGATGGCTGGATCGCTGATCGAGTACGTCCAGATCATGCTCACCGGAGGTCGCGTTGCGGTGCCGTTCCTGCTGCAGTACCCGATGTACTCGGGGATCGCGGCGATCATGGCAGCTTCCGGGCTCGCGAACATGCTCGTACAGGCCTTCGTGAGTGTGTCGTCGTCGACCACGCTCCCGCTCTTCGCTTTCCTGAGCGGTGGTCTCCTGAACCTCTTCATTCCCTCGGGCGGAGGGCAGTGGGCCGTACAGGGCCCCATCATGATGGGCGCGGCCGCTGAGGTGGGCTCCGACCTGCCCCGCACCGCGATGGCGGTGGCCCTCGGAGACCAGTGGACCAACCTCGTTCAGCCTCTGGCCGTGGTGCCCGTGCTCGCGATCGCCGGCATCCCGCTCAGCAAGATCATGGCCTACTGTTTCATCGCCCTCATGTACACGGGCGTGGTGTTCTCCGTGGCGCTGGCGCTCTTCTAGCCCGGGGCGGGCTCAGAGCGACGGCCGCAGTCGCTCGAACGTCTCCCAGGCATGCTGCTCGAGCTCGTCCAGCACGTCGGCCGCGCTCCGTTCGCTGCGCAGCTCGCCGACCCCCATCCCCGCCCACATTCCGAGGAGGTCGCCGCGGCCCTGTGTGGACGCGGCTCCACGCAGCTTGCGGGTGAGCGAGTAGTGCTCGGGATAGCGCAGGCGATCGAGCGGCTCGAGGATCTCCACGAGGCGGTTGCGGAGCGCGCGTGCCGGTCGGCCGGAGATGGCGGTGGTGATCGTGGTGTCGGCTCCGGAGCTCTCGAGCAGCGCGCGGCGGTAGGCCGCTGCGATCTGGTTCTCCCTGCAGGTCAGAAACGCCGTGCCGAGCTGAACGCCGCTGGCTCCGAGTGCAAACGCGGCCGCAACTCCGCGGCCGTTGGAGATGCCCCCCGCGGCGACCACCGGGACATCGACCGCGTCGACGACGGCCGGGAGCAGGGTCATCGTGGTCAGCCGCCCGCGGGTGGGATCGAGGAAGGTGCCTTGGTGCCCTCCGGCCTCGAGGCCCTGTGCGATGACCACGTCCACACCGGCAGCTTCCAGGTGCCGCGCCTCGTCGACGCTCGTCGCCGTACTCAGCACCGTGATTCCGGCCTCCTCGAGGGCCGCGACGTGCTCCGACTCGGCCGCCCCGAAGTGGATGCTGACGGCGCGCACGCCGGCCTCGATCAGCAGATCGAGCTTCTCACCGAAGCCTGTGAAGAGCTTGCGGGGCTCCGGGACGTTCCCCACCTGCAGCTCGCGGTGGAGCGGAGCGAGGGCCCGCCTCAGCTCCGCCTCGCCTCCGGGGTTGGACGGCGCGTCCCCTTTGATCGGCGTGAAGAGGTTGACGTTGAACGGCCGGTCCGTGAGCGCGCGGATCTGCCCGAGCACCTCCTCCAGCTGGTCCTGCGTGGCTCCCGCGGCGCCGAAGCCGCCGAGAGCGCCGGCCTCGGACACGGCGGCGGTGAGCTCGGGGCTGGCGGCGCCGGCCATGGGCGCCTGGAGAATGGGACGGCGGATGCCGAGCAGGGCACAGAGAGGGGAGGCGGGCCACATGGTGGCGGCATGCTACCCGCATTCCCCCGCGGCGCTGCCGGGCTGCTGCGCTACAGACCGACGAGCTGCGCGGCCTCGCGCACGGCGTCGCGTGCATTCCCGGCCCAGCCGTCGGCGCCCAGCTCCTTCCAGAGGGTCGGCACGGCGTCGAGAGCGCTGCCGCCCACCAGAATGAACGGGGTCTCGAACGCCGTCTCTGCCCGCACGGCGCGAATGGTCTCGCGCAGAGGGAGGAGGTGCTGGCTGAGCGAAGCCGAGAGCATGAGGAGCTCGGGCTCGTACACGCCGATGGCGTCGGTGAGGTCGTGGAGCGGGATGTTGTCGCCGAGGAAGATGGTGCGCCAACCCTCGTTCTCGAAGACTTCGGTGAGCATGAGCAGACCGAGGTCGTGGGAGTTGCCGTGGGGGCAGGCGATCACCGCGGTCTTTCCATTGGCCGGCTTGGCCTCCTCGCGACCGAACATCAGCGCCAGGGCCTTCTTGGCGATCTCGGTCGCGAAGTGCTCCTGGGCCACGCCGATCTCGCTCGCGTGCCAGAGGCGGCCGATCTCGCGCTGCGCGGGGGCCAGAACCTGGTCGCAGAGATCGAGGGCGGTCAAGCCGTTGTCCTGCGCTGCCTCGAGGACCTGGATCGCCTCGCGCGAGCTCCCGCCGAGGGCGGCTTCCAGGAACCTGAGCGCGGCGCGCGCCGGTTCGGAGGTGGGCTCGAGCGCGGCGGCGTTCTCCGCGGCCTGGTCGAGCGCGCGGCGCGCCGCTTCGAGATAGGGAAGAAGTGAAGGGCCAGAGCTCGACGGCAGCTCGTCGGACAGCACCTCTTCGAGGGCCTCCAGACCGAGCTCGAGATCTTCCGCGGGCATGCCGCGTGCGAGGAAGGCCTCCCGCGCCCAACGCATCCCGGCGGCGAAGAGCTCGGGCTGGGAGAAGGTCAGGGCCGTGGCGAGCTCACCGAGGCGCTGCTCGAAGTGTGCCTTCCAGAGATCGAACGCACCCGGCAGGTCGGCGGTCTGCGGTTTGGAGTTGCCCCCTTCGAGGAGGGTTCCGGCGGCAAAGCCGGCATACGTTCGGCCGCTGACCTGCAGCAGCTGCGCGGTGAGTTCCAGGGACATGACGTGGAGACGGTCGTCGAAGGTGGAGAACCCCCCGAAAGCGTCGGGGCGCTCTGCATTCTAGTTCGATCGCTTGGGCTCTTCGGATTTCGCGATCGAGCTCGGTCTCCGATGTCAGCGCGTGGCGCGTGCCTCACCCTCGGACCGGGCACCGCCGCGCAGCGCCGCGGTGGTCATGGGGCCACTCTTCGGCAGGAACTGGCGGGGGTTCTTCGCGACGTCGTTCCGGCGGATCTCGAAGTGAAGGTGAGGGCCCGTCGAGCGTCCGGTGTTGCCGAGCTTGGCGATTCGCTCGCCCTGGCGCACGGTCTCACCTTCCCGCACGAGCAGGCGGTCGTTGTGGGCGTAGAGCGACGTCGTGGAGTCGTCGTGCTGCAGGATCACGACGTTGCCGTAGCCGCGCAGGCCGTTGCCCGCGTACACCACGGTGCCCGGGGCGGCGGCGTAGATCGGCTTGCCGACGGCCCCGGCCATGTCCATCCCGCGGTGCTCGCGGCCCCACCTCGGACCAAACTCGGAGGAGACGACGATGTTGTCGTCGGCGCTCACCGGCCAGACCCACTTGCCGTCGTAGTTCTTGGCACCGCCTGCGCGCCGCTTGCCGCGGATGCGCGCCAGGAGGCTGCGCAGCTTGCCTTCGTCCTTCTCCTCGTGGGCGTGCTCGTGGTCCTCGGCGGCAGCCTTGCGGGCCCCCGGACGCAGCTTCTTGAAGCCCTGGCCGATCTTGGCGAAGCGCTTCTTGACGCCACCGTCTCCTGCGTGGACGGGCTCGGGAGGGACGATCCCGAGAGCGACGGTCGAGATCAGGAGGATCGTTGCGAGCTGGCGTGGGGTCATGGCGAGATCTCCGGGGGCGGATGACGTTCACTTCAGGGACGACCTCGCGGCCCCAGACCGAACGCGTGAGGAAGATCTTTCTGAGAGAATTCCTGGCACGGACCGCAAGTCCAGCGATCGCGGGGCTGCGCCGCCGCGATGGCCCCCGGAGCCCCTCTGCGGATCGGGGAGAAGGGCGGTGTGGCGGCCGAGCGGGGAGGGACGAACCGTGCGACAAGATGACGTGACCCTGATTCGGCGAGCGCGCGACGGCTCGCGGACCGCCATCGGGGAGGTCTTCGAGAAGGTCGGAGGCAAGCTGCATGCGATGGTGCAGTGCCGCATCAACGGCCCGATCGCGCAGCGGGTCGATGCCGGCGACATCGTGCAGGCGGCCATGCTCAAGGCGTTCGACAACATCGATCAGTTCGACGGGGAGGGCCAGCAGACGCTGCTCGGGTGGATGGCGCGCATCGCCCAGAACGAGCTGCGCGATCAGGCGGTCTTTCACGGACGCGACCGACGGGACGTGCGCCAGGGTGAGGCGATCGCCACGCAGCACGGCAACATCGCGGCGCAGGTGCAGACCCAGTCGACCCTCCTGGCCCAGAAGGAGGAGACCCAGAGGCTCTACGACGCTCTGGATCAGCTGGACGAGCTGCCCCGCGAAGTGGTTCTCTTGCGCAAGTTCGAGGAGCTGAGCTTCCGCGAGATCGGCGATCGGGTCGGGAAGTCACCCGATGCCTGCCGCATGATGCTGGCGCGTGCGATGAGTCGGCTGACACGGTTGCTGCGCGAGGCGCAGAGTTGACTGCTGTCGACGAGCTCCTCGATCGCTACGTCGAGCAGCATCTGGAGACGGGCTTCCCTCCGGACCTGGCCGAGCTCTGTGCCGAGGCTCCCGATCTGCGTCCAGAGCTCGAGACACTGGTCCGTGAGTACCACGAGCTCGACGGCTCGTTTGGCATGCCGGCCAAGGACCTGGTGGGGAAGTCGATCGGCTCCCTCCGGCTTCTGAAGCGGCTCGGGTCGGGTGTCGTCAGCGACGTCTACGACGGCCTCGACGTGGGTGCGGCAACTGCGCGGGTCGCGGTCAAGGTGTTCCCGGCCTTCGTGCTCGCGGAGGCCGGCGCGCGAGAGCGGTTCGAGCGGCTGCAGCGCCTCGCTGCGCAGGAGCAGCCGCCGGGCTGTTGCGCGCTCCATCGCTGCGGCGAGGGAGAAGGGGTGGCCTTCCTGTGCCTGGAGCGTTGCGAGGGCGGAGTCTGGCGGCCCGAGGACCCCTTGCGCGACGGCCGGAGAATCCTGCAGGCACTGACCAACCTCCACGGCCACGTGGTTGCAGTGGGTGACCTCCGGCCGGCCGCGATCGTCGGCGGGCCACGGGGCGCCACTCTGCTCGCCTACGGCGTCTCGAGCCTGAGGGGCGGCCACCTTCCACGGGGGCAAGGCGCCTACCCGTTGAGTGCTGCGGCTTTTGCGGCTCCGGAGCAGCTCGACGGCGCGGCGGAGATCACGACGGCTGCCGACCTCTTCTCCTGGGCGAGTCTCGTCGCGTTCTGGCTCACGGAGGAGCTGCCGTTCGACGGGGCGAGCCGCCAGGAGATGCGTGACGCCATGCGCGACGCTGCGCCTCCGGTGGCGGCGGGCGAGGCGCGCGACCTGCTGCAGAGGTGCTGGAGCGAGCGCCCTGCGGATCGTCCCTCGGCTGCGCAGGCGTCCGACGAGCTGTCCCGCGTGCTTTCGACGACCTGAGGGCGCCTCCGGTTCCCGCCAAGACCACCAAAAAAGGAGGGCGCTGCCCGAAGGCAGCGCCCAGCGAGAGACCGTCGTCTCTCCTACATGGAGGCGAGGATGCTCTCGACCAGCTCCTTGACCACCGGCTTGAGGACGCGGTCGAACTGCGCCTCGTCGTCGACGCCGCCGCCGAAGCCGGCCACGCGCACCTTCATGGAGCTCGACACACCGCGCGCCTCGTCGGCCCAGATGATCTCTCCGGTCTCCGCGTCGATCATGCGTGCGTTCATCGCGCTCTGGAACTTGTTCCGCTTCACGCCGAAGGAGGGGATCCTCTTGAAGCCGGGGCCGCTGGCCTCGGAGGTGCTCTGACCGTACTCGGTGACGGCGCCCGTGAGGATGTACTTCACCCCCAGCAGGCG
Organism: Candidatus Multivoraceae bacterium; assembly: GCA_965223385.1. Taxonomy (GTDB): domain Bacteria; phylum Acidobacteriota; class Thermoanaerobaculia; order Multivoradales; family Multivoraceae; genus JBCCLJ01. Next base: position 2,499,586 of record CBDCWR010000007.1, read on the forward strand.
ACCCGCGCGAACAGCCGTCGCCGGCGAGACGTCGCCTGACAGGGCCAGATTCTTCTCGCGCATCAAGGCGTCCAGCTGCTCGCGCTCGATGACCCGGAACTTGCCGCTCTTGACGAGCTGGGTCACGAAGACGTCCTGCGCCGCCGCGGCGCCCCCCTGGTTCCAGGAGTGCCACCAGTCCTGATCGGCTTTGGCCTTGAACTCGATGACGGCGACGCGGGGCTTGTCGGCCGCGGTTGCGGGCGGTGCGGCTGCGAGGGCGAAGACGCAGGCCGCCACTGCGAACGAGGCGAGACGCTGGAGCTTGATGGGGTTCTTCATCGTTTCGGTTCCTATGGAGGGGCGGTGAGGAAGTCCGCCGTGGATTTCGTGTCCTTCGCCTCAAGGACGATGCGACGCTCCAGGAGCGAACGCAGCAATGTGGACTTTTTTGGGCGCGCCGCGCGCCGCTCCAGAGCTAGGATCTGTCTGGAGGGGGATTCGACCCGTGAGACTGCGTCTGCAGCTGGCCGCTCTGGGGGCTCTGATCGCGACCCTCTGGGCCGCCTACACGCTGGCTCTGGGGCCTCGGATCGGGTGGCCACCGGCGGCCCTTCTCGGGGTGCTCGGCAGCCTCTTCCTGCTCCTCCTCGTGAGCGGGGCCGTTCAACTCGTGCGCGGGATGCGGCTCCGGGCTCTGCTCGGCCGTGCGCCCGACCGAGCGCTCCGGGAAGACGGACCGGTGGCCTGGAGCGGCCAGGTCGCTCCGTTACGGGAGGCTTCTCGGGCGCCGCTCTCCGGGAAGCCTTCGCTCGCCTGGGAGTACGAGTTCGAGGAGAAGCTCACCGGAGGCTCGGCCGACCCGCGCCGCTGGTTCGGTATGGGTCAGGTTCCCTTCGTGATCGGAGCGCCCCACGGAGACGTGGAGGTGCGCTGCGGAGTTCTGCCGGACGCGTTGCGATGGAAGACGCCTCGGGGCGCCGACTGGGGCAGCGCGGCACGCGCGCTCACCGAGCGCTCCGACGCGGCTGATGCGTCGGGAATCGGGTCCGGCCTGGCCATGCTCGCGCGGCTCGAAGAGCTCCTCGGCGACGAGGACGGCGATGCGCGGCTCGAGTGGCGGACGGGGGACGCTGGGGGCGTGGGTGACGTCCAGGGTCTGCGAGAGCGTCGGCTCGAGCCCGGGCAGCAGGTCACGGCAGTGGGCTGGTACTCCGCCAGCCGACGTGCCTTCGTGCCCCACGCGAAGGGCCTCCAGCTTTTCCTGGACGACGCCGAGGCCGTGCGCAAGGGTGCTCTGGCGAGCGCTTGGGGGACGCTTGCGTTTGCGCTGCCGACGAACGTCCTGATCCAGGGGCTCGTGCTGCTGGCCTGGTTTCGCGCGCCGTGACGCTCAGAGGCGCCAGTTGGCCTCGCCGAGGAGGTCGACGAGCTTCGAGGCGGCTTGCCTCCAGCTGGTTCGCTCCATGGCGAGCGTGAGATCCGCCTTCGTGAAGCGCCGGTTCCACTGCCGGTACACGGCACGCAGCGCTTCGGGCCCCGGGGCCTGCAGGACCCAGAGCGGCGCCTCGGCACGGTAGGTCGTCGTGAGCCGTCGGTAGGCGTCGCGGACGTCGTAGCTCAGCGCGACGAAACTCGCGCGCCGCTCCACGGCCCGCTTGACGGAGCGGAGCGAGAGGAGCCGGTCGGGAAGCGAGACGATGCCAAAAGGCTCGTCTCGGAACAGGGCCTCGGCAACCTGGCGCTCGAGTCGGTGGATCTGGGCGTCGGTCTGCGCCTCGCGGAGCGCGGCCCGCGAAGCTCCGGCGCTGTGCTCCAGGGCGGCATCGAAGTCGGTGAAGCGGATGCCGTGCAGGCTGGCGACCCGGTGCGCGACCTGCCGCGTTTCCGTGCCGATCATTCCGCTCACCACGAGCGGACGCTCGAGGGTGACGGTCGGGAACGGGTCGTAGTAGGAGGAAGGGTCCATGGCGTTGCGGAGCAGGGGGGCGCAGGCCTCGGTAGGGTGAGCGTGCCTCTGAAGATTCGGCGCGCGAGGCGCATCGGTTTGCGGGCTGTGTCACACTGCGACGTCGCGACGATGCTCTCATGACCGCCGACCGCAAGGCTTGGGCCGACGGCCCCTTCCAGCCCCGTTTCACGCAGTGGCGGGTGCCGCGGCGCCTTCAGGGCTTCGTGCGCGAGATCTCGGTCTCCCAGTCGCAGACGGTGCCGGAGACCGCCGAGACCTTCACGCTCGTCGCCGAAGGTACGGCCGAGATCCTCTGCACGCTTCCCCTGGATCCCGAGGGTCGCCCGCGCGACGTCGCGCAGATCGAGCTGTGGGGGCCCAAGACCAGCCCGCGGATCGTCGGGAGCGAAGGCCCCTGCTGGAAGGTTGGCCTGCGGCTGGAGACAGCCGCCATGTCCAGGATCACGCGCCGACCCGCGACCGAGGTCTGCGACCGGGCGGTCAGCCTCGATGAGCTGCTGGGGCGGCCGGCGAAGCACAGCCTGCGCGCGCTGTCGGCGAGTCTGGCGGAGCGCCGCGGTGCACCTCAGGCGTTCGGCGACGTGCTGCGCTGGGCGGGTGATCTTCGCGCCGCCGCGGCGGACGGCGGCCGCGCGGAGGGCGAACGAGCTCTCGTCCGTGCGGCGGCGGAGGCGCTGAGGGTGCCCGACGCGCGGGTGGAGCGGCTGTGCCTGGATCTCGGGGTCTCCCGCCGGCGGCTCGAGCGCATCTTCCTGCGCCGGGTCGGCATGGCGCCCAAGCGCTTCGCACGCATCGGCCGCTTCCAGGAGGCCTGGCGGCGGGTCCAGGCGGGTGGCAGGACCCTCGACGTGGCGCTCGACCTCGGGTACTACGATCAGTCGCACCTCGCGCGCGATCTACGGGAGCTCGGCGTCGGTCCCGGGCGCGACACCCCGAGTGACGCATTTTTCCTAGATCGGCCGGCGCTGGCTCGCGAGGATGATCCTCCAAACCCTAGGAAGGAGAGGTCATGACCGACGACAGAGCAGCGGATGCGGGTCCATTCCTGGGGCTCCGCACGTGCATCTACACCGTGGACGACATGAGCGAGGCCAAACGCTGGTATCGCGAGGTTTTCGGGGCGGAGCCCTACTTCGACGAGCCGTTCTACATGGGCTGGAACATCGGGGGATACGAGCTGGGCCTGACCCCCCGCAAGGAGGGGGCAACCGCCGAAGTGGGCGGCGTCGAGACCTACTGGGGCACGACCGACGTGCCGGCCACGGTCGCGCGGCTGATTGCGCTCGGCGCGCGGCCCCACAGCGAGCCTCAGGACGTGGGCGACGGGATCGTGGTGGCCACCGTGCTCGACCCGTGGAACAACATCGTGGGAGTGATCGACAACCCCCACTTCACGCTGCCCTGAGGGCGCCGCGCCAGGCTCAGTCGTCGAAGCCGGGTGGCGGCTCGAAGCGGAACCCGGCCCGCTCGAGAAAACGGGCGGCCTCGATCGTGTCGAGGTCGGCGTACTCGGCGCCGACGATCTGCACGCCGATCGGCAGACCGTGGTCGTCGAGGCCGGTTGGCACGACGGTCGACGGCAGGTAGGACACGCCCGTCAGGCCAGCCCAGAAGACCTGCTCGAAGTAGGGTCGCTCTTCGCCGTCGACGCTCGTGGTGCGCTTGCCGAAGGCCGAGTGGTCGTGGGGGAAGGCCGAGGTTGCCATGACCGGGGTGACGATCACGTCCCACTGCTCGAAGAAGCGATGCCAGGCCCAGCGCAGATGGGTGCGCGTCTCGTTGGCCTGGATCCAGCTCCTGTGGCGTGCCGTCTGGCTGCGGAAGACGAGCGCACGCTGGCTGGTGTCGCTCGGGTCGAGGGCCTCCGCCTTCGCGATGAGCACGTCGAAGTCGGCGTCAGGCATGCGGGCCGCCATCACCGGCTGCAGGAGCCGGTGATAGGTCTCGTGGGACTCCGCCGGGCTGAAGTCGGGCCGGGCCGTGTCCGAGACCTCGGCGCCGGCGTCGGCGAAGGCATCGCCGACCTTGCGCACGCGGGCCTGGGTCTCCTGGGAGACCGGTGCGACGGCGTCACTGGGCCAGAGGGCCACCTTCCACTCGCAGATGGGCTTGGGTGTGCGCTTCAGCTCCAGTCGAAGGCCGCGGCTCTCGATCTCGTTCGGGCCCGCCATGGCGTGCACACCCAGCTCGAGGTCACCCGCCGAGCGGGCCATCGGTCCGATCACGCTGATGTCGGACGGCGTGAGAACACCTGGTGGTGCGTGCCCGCGCGGCGGCAGCAGGTTCCAGGTGGGTTTGTGCCCGAACACGCCGCAGTAGTGCGACGGGTTGCGGATCGAGCCACCGATGTCGGAGCCCGTCTCGAAGCCGGTCAGCCCCGCTGCCAGTGCCGCGGCGGAGCCGCCCGAGGAGCCGCCGGGGGTGCGCTCCGTGTCGTACGGGTTGTTGGTCGTGCCGTAGATGTCGTTGTAGCTCTGGAAGTCGGCGAGTCGCAGCGGCACGTTGGTCTTGCCGAAGATCACGACGCCCGCAGCGTTGACCCGGTCGATGGAGAGCGCATCCAGGTCGGGGACGTTGTCCGCGAGCTCGGGAATCCCGTGGGTGGAGGGGAGTCCGGCGACGTCGTAGCTGTCTTTCACGGTCATGGGCACGCCGTGAAGTGGCCCCCAGATCTCGCCCCTCGCGATGGCGGCGTCGGCCTCCCGGGCGCGGACGCGGGCGCGCTCCCGGTCGTCGACGACGATGGCGTTCACGGTGTCGTTGTAGCGATCGGTGCGCGCCAGGAAGTACTCGAGGAGCTCCTCGGCGGTTGCATCGCCGCGACGGATGGCTTCGGCGATCTGGGTGGCCGACTGAAAGGCCCAGGGGGTACTCATGGACGGTCCTCTCTCGAGCTGGTTGTGGACGGCCAGACTACCGCGCTCCGCAGGCCCGGGGGCCCGAAGAACGAATCGCGACCGAGGTGCGGCGCTAGCTCTGCAGGTAGCGGTTCGGCACGTTGCGCAGCTCGGGCCCCGCGCGCCCCGCGGCAGCGAGAAGGCGCAGCACGTTGCTCTTCGTGTCTTCTTCGCGACGGTGAAACTGCGGCAGCATTCCGAACTGGGTATACGAGATCGGCGTCAGGTCGAGCAGCGTGGTCTCCCAGTCCATGTCGTGGCCCCAGGTGACTCCCGCCACGCGAAACTGCGGGTCGGCTCCGGCCTCGAGCAGGAGCTCCATGACGGGGCGCGCATAGTTGGCGTTCGAGCTCACGGTGTGAAAGAGCGGCGTGTGCCCGTTCAGGCCGTGCGCGTCGGTGCCGGCTGGAGCGTCGACGTCGGCTCCGGCCGCGAGCAGCGTGCGGACGGAAGCCTCGCACACGAACTCGGCCGCGACGTGCAGCAGCGTGGCGCCGTAGAGAGGCGTGAACGCGCAGCGCAGATCCACGCGGTGCTGGAGGAGGGTCGGCTCCTCTTCCAGGGCTCGAGCGAGCGCCGCCCCGTCGTCGAGCAGCACCAGCTCGAGGGCGCGATCGCCGTCGGAAACGCCCTGATCCAACAGCAAGCGGACGCAGTCGCCGAAGCGCGGCGACCGCGTGTACATCTCCGTCATCCAGGCGAACAGCGTGCGCCCGCGGCACACGTGGTCGGGCTTCATGCCGGCCTGGAAGACGGCTTCGAGCTCCCCGAGGTCGTGGGTCTCGAGGGCGTCGAGGTAGCGCTGGTCGAGCTGCTGCATGGTCGCGGTGTACCCGCCCATGTTCTCTCGAGACCAGCCGTTCGGCCAAACCAGGCCTCCTCGGTCCGATCGGGCCGAGGAGGCTGGGTGAGGCTCCGCGACGGCGTGGCTTCCTGGAAGCCTCGCCGCTGCGGCCGTGGAGCTGGCTACTGGCTCTCGAGGGCCAGGATCCGCTCTTGCAGTGTCTGGATCAGATCCTCCTGGGCTTCGTTTGACTCGACTTGCGCATCGAGCAGCCGCTGCTGCTCCTGGACCACACGGGTCAGGAGCGCAACCACCTCGATGGCCGCCATGCCGCTGCGGTCGGGCGTCGCCACGATCTCGGGGACGTCCTCGGCGATGAAGCCGAGCTGCGGGTCGTCAGGTGCCACCTTGTAGTTGTAGTGAACGGGCTCGAGCGCTGCCAGCGCCTGGAGGGCTGTCTGCGCGGTGATGGGCCCGATGTTCTCCTTGAGTGCACGGCTGGACGCGTTGGTCCAGACGCCGGCGGCGGTGAGCCGAGCTCCGGACAGCTGCGCGTGGATGGGGTGGGCCGGGTTGAAACCGTTCGCGAAGATGCCATCCTGATCGACGGCCAGGTAACCCTGGTTGTCGATCGTGAGGCGCTCCACGTTGCCGGTCATGAAGTAGATCGCGGGGTTCGGCGCGACCGCTCCGGCGCCCGGGCGCACGTTGAAGAAGCCCGACCTCGCGCCGAACGAGGAGCCCGAGTAGCCGAAGTTCAGTGCGTCCGAAGCGCCGTTGGGGCCGACGGCGTTGAAGGTGTCGGCCGACTGCGCGCCGAAGATGTGGAGGTTGCCGACGGGGTTCGAGGTGCCGATGCCTACGGCACCGGTGTCAGCGAGCACCAGCTGGTCGACGTTGCTCGCGCCGGAATCATCTTCGACGATGAGAGCGATTGTCGAAGTCGCCGTCCTTGACCTGGAACGAGTTGCTGTCGACCTCGAGCTCCCACCGAGGGCTACCGGTCTGCTCGAGGATCACCTCGGGCGCGTTGCTGTCCATGATGTGGAGCGAGCCTCCCGGCGTGGTCGTTCCCATGCCGTTGTAGATGCCGTTGCTGTTGACACCTTGCATGTGGAGGCGGACATAGGCGCCGGTCTGATCCTGAACCTGAAAGGCGTCGCCGTCGTTCTCGAGGAAGATGCCGGTACCCGAGGTGTTCCGGAGGCTCAACAGCGTCCGGTTGTCGGCCTCGTTGTCGTCGATGCGGATGAAGTCGTCCGTGGCGTAAGACGCCATGGCCACGTGGTGGAGTCCTCCGTTCTCGGCCTCCCCGTGCTGGCTCGCGGCGCGCTGATCGGCTGCGTCGACCTCTGCCTGGATGAGCTCTCTGCGGTTGGCAGCGAGCCTCTGCTGCATCTGGTCGCGCGACACGGCGCTTCCGGCCACGCTGAAGAACAGGCCTCGGTCGGTCGCGAGGGCTTCGCCGGAGCTCTTCAGGTGCACGAGCTCCCAGCTGTAGCGACCGTCGGGAAGGCTCTCCAACGCGATCCCTTGTCGCCTTTCGGACGCCCCCCCTGCTCCGCGTTCGAGGAATCGGGCTCCATCGCCGAGGAGGTCGACGTTGATGCTCTCAGTGACGGCAAACGTCCGCTCCAGCCGGTACCCGTTCGGGCCGGAGATCTTGAGGACCGCCCTCTCGCCGCGGGCGTCGGCTTGAACCGTGAACGTCGTCGCCGCGAGATGTGCCGTCGCGGACTGGCGCTTCTCGGCCTCTGCGCTGAACGCCGTGCCCGAGAGTAGAAGTGCCATGAGGACACTCAGCAAGCACTGGATCTTGGATACCTTCAATTGTCTCTCCTTCCCGCGCTCGTCTCGGCGCGCATGGTGGCGGACTGCCGGGGGTCGCCCGGCGAGCCGACGCAGTCATGAATTGACGTGTGGCTATCTCGGACTACGGAGTGCCCAAGGAAATCCGGACAGGGGGCCGTCGATTTCCTTGCGGCCCAGGAGTTTTCGTAGGGACCGGAGGTTTTGGGGTCGCTGGCTGCGGTCGAGCCGGGCGCTCGTACAACGCACCGCGAGCCGCCAGCGCGTCGAGGATCGGAGCTCGTGCCGACGCGTAGCCGTAGGCTCCCAGATGGTCCGCGCGCGTCGGATCGAGCGTGATCAGGAGGATGTGGCGCGGCCGCTCGTGGCCGCAGCCGATTGCGGACCGAGGAGCTTCGCGAGCGCGAGCCGCGGGGTCACCTCGGAGTCGATCGACCGGGTCGTGCAGCCCTAGCTGGAGCCGTCAGCTTCTTCGCCGAGGGGCGCAGGCTGACGGCTCCTGCGGCTCCGTAGGGCCGAGACCAGGACAATGGCCAGGACGATCCACGGCAGGAACTTCACGGCGCCCGAGTTGAACGCCTCGGCGACCTGCGCCATGGCGTCGAAGAAGTAGACCAGGCCAACGACCGACAGCACGTGGCCGCTGAACACCGAAGCGAAGACGACGGACGGCCGCATGCCGAGGAGGTAGCCCACGACACCTCCGATCAGGGCGCCGGTGCTCCAGAAGGGGAAGAAGACGAAGATCCAGAGGCCCAGGGCCCCGAGGGGCTCGACCTTCGCCTTGTGCAGCTCGGCTGTCTGCCGCACCGCCTCGAGCCGCCGGCCGACGAAGGTCTTCTGGGCTGCTCCCTGACAGACGGCGACGAGCGGAGGGTAGGCGACCAGCAGCAGGATGATGTCCTGGAGGCCCGACTGGAAGAGCAGGTAGCTCTTCGAGAAGCCCAAGGCCACGCCGTCGGCCACGTTCACGAGACGCCCGAGGAATGCGAGCTCGAGGACGAGCCGCCAGCCCTGCGCGTAGGGGTCTGGGTGGAAGATGCCCCAGGCCACGAGCACCGTTGCCCAGAAGGCGAACAGAGCCCAGCCGACGGGCGCGATCCAGGCCGGCGCCTGCGCGGTCGGGGGCTGCGATTCTGAGGCGGTGGAGGTCACGGGGTCCAACGAGACTACGCGGGAAGTGCTTCGGAGTTACGACGAGCGCCCGCCGCGGCGCCGCCACCGCGTTCGATTCGGCCCGGATCCCGGCGCTTTGCACCGGCTTGTCGCCCGCCCGTGGCGGCCGCCCGCTACAGTGGTGAGGGTACTTCCGGGAGAAAAGCCATGTCCTCGTTCCTCACGCAGCTCACTCAGGACACCCGCTACGCCGTGCGCGGCCTCCTCCGGCGGCCCGGCTTCACGCTCCTCGGCATCGCAACCCTCGCGCTGGGGATCGGTGCGGTGGTGGCCATGTGGAGCGCAGTCGACGCGGTCCTGCTGGAGCCGCTGCCGTACGCCGATCCGGATCGGCTCGTCGTGGTGTGGCAGGACCACCAACAGGTCGAAGGACCCCGGGACGAGTGGGTTTCGGCCGACAACTTCTTCGTCTGGCGCGAACAGAGTCGCCTCCTGGACGGGATGTTTCTCATCGGGGGCACCGCCCCCACCCTCCAAGGCTCGGCGGGCATCCTTCCCGAGCGTCTTCAGGGCGCCGCGGTCTCGCATGGCGCACTCGAAAGCCTCGGGGTCACCCCGGAGTTGGGACGCACCTTCTCCGAAGAAGAGAACCGCGCGGGCGGGGAGCGCGTGGCTCTGCTCGGGCACGCGCTCTGGACCCGGCGCTTCGAGGCGGATCCTGCAGTCGTCGGCGCGAAGATCTCGCTGGACGGGATGCCGACCACGGTGGTCGGGGTCGCGCCCGCGGGCTTCGAGGTGCCGTTCGTGGGTGCGGTCGACATCGTGCTGCCTGCGGCAGTCGATTCGACGAACTCCTGCGGACACGGGTGCGTGACGTTCCGCAGCGTGGCGCGCCTCGCCCCCGGGGCGTCTCTCGAGGCCGCACAAGGGGAGATGGACGCGATTCAGGCGCAGCTCGCGCAGGACTTCGCCGCCAACCGCGACATCGGCATCTGGCTCGAACCGCTCGGGATGCGGGCGACAGCGCCGTATCGGACGGGTCTCTGGGTGCTTCTCGGAGCGGTGGCGGCAGTCCTGTTGATCGCGTGCACGAACGTGGCGAACCTCACGCTCGCGCGGCTCGCTGGGCGTGACCAGGAGATCGGCGTGCGCGTCGCCCTCGGAGCCGGGCGGCGCCGTGTGGTGAGCCAGATGCTCTGCGAGTCGCTGGTGCTCGCCGCTGCAGGTGCCCTGGCCGGGCTGGGGCTCGCCGTTCTCGGAGTCCGGCTGCTGCGCGAGATGGCACCCGCCAGCGCGACGCGCTTTCAGGAGATCTCGCTGAGTGGCCAGGCGCTGGGCCTGGCTCTCGGTCTGGCGGTGCTCACCGGCCTGGGGGCCGGGCTTGCGCCGGCGCTGCGGTCGGGAGCTCGAGCGGCAGCCGCGCGGGGGGGCCTCGGTGCGGGAGCCCGGCTGCGCCGCGCGCTCGTCGTGGTCCAGGTCGCTCTCGCGACCGTCCTGCTCATTGGCGGAGGGCTGTTGGCGCGGAGCTTCGCCGAGCTGATGCAGGTCGATCCGGGCTTTCGGACGGACGGGCTCCTGACCCAGCAGATCTTCCTCCCGCCGGGTGGCTACCCCGAGATGGGCGACGTGCGCTCCTTCGTGGAGCGCCTGGAGCAATCGGTGCAACGGCTCCCGGGCGTGGTCGAGGCGGGAGTCGTGAACAGCCTTCCACTCACCGGGGCCGACGGCGACCAGGGCTTCCTGATCCAGGGCCGGCAGCGGGCCCAGGGGGAGCGACCGCCGGTCGCGTGGACCCGCCTCGTGAGCAGTGGGTATCTGCGCGCGGCGCAGCCGCCCCTCGTCGCAGGGCGCCTCCTCGCCGCCTCGGACGGTGCCGAGGCACCGCCTGTCGCGCTGGTGAACGAGGCCGCGGCGCGCCGCTACTGGCCGGACGGCGACGCCTTGGGGGCTCGCATTCTCCTGAGCCGTAGCGGCCCAGAGATCGAGGTGGTGGGGATCCTGGGTGACGCGCGTCAGTTCGGGATCGCCGAGCCCGACCGCCCGGCGCTCTATCTGCCGTTTGCGCAGCAGCCCGGACGGTTCATGAGCGTCGTCCTGCGCAGTGAAGGGCCGCCCGAGGCGCAGGCGCCGCACGTGGCCGCCGTCGTGGCGGCTCTCGACCCGACTCTCGCCGTTTCCGGCGTCTCGACCATGCGCGAGCTCGTGCGCCAGTCGGTGTCCGTCCCGAGGCTGCTGCGCACCGTTCTGGTGGGCTTCGCGGCGGTCGCGATGCTTCTTGCAGCGATGGGGATCTACGGCATCATGGCCTTCACCGTGCGGCGGAGCCAGTCCGAGCTCGGTCTGCGCATGGCGCTCGGTGCATCACCAGGGCAGGTGCTCGGCCGGGTCCTCGCGTCGGGCGCCGCTCTCGCGGGGGTGGGTCTCCTGCTCGGGCTGCTGGTCGCTCTGGGCTCGGCACGCCTCCTCGCGTCGCAGCTCTTCGCGGTGAGCCCCTACGACGCGCTCACCTTTGCCGGCGTGATCGCGACGCTCCTGGCGGCGGCTCTGCTGGCGACGCTCCTGCCCGCGCTGCGGGCCATGCGCGTGGATCCGCAGTCGGCGCTGCGCCAGGAGTAGATGCGCGGGGTGCGCGGTCAGACGAGGGAGTCCGCAGCCGTTGTCACCCGCGAGCTCCCCAGCAGCGGGCCACACAGGGCATAGTCCCGCACGGCGACGACGCGGCTCTCCGAGGCATCGGCTTCGGCCGAATTCTTCGCGACGTGAACGCGGATCGCCCAGGCCGGTGTCTCGCCGCCCAGGTCCTCGGGCCGCCCCGAGCGGAAGCAGAGGAGGACCGGCTCGCCCTCGACCCAGCCTGGTTCCAGGCGGAACGAGCCCTCGAGGAGGCCGTAGTTGACGACGTAGCGGTCGAGCAGGACCTCGCGCGTGCCGTCTTCGAGCACCCCGACCACGTCGAGCTTGAGATCGTCGGCGAGAAGCTCGGCCAGCGCGGGCCAGTCGCGGGCGTTGAACCGGTTGCAGTACTCCTGCAGCAGCTCGAGCGTTTCACGGTCTCCGGCGTGGGTCCGCGGGAAGCCGGCGGGGTGCGCCTTGCGGAGAGCTTCGAGCTTCGCGCGACCCCGATGGAGCGCGGCCTTCACCGCGCCACGCGTACAGCCGACGCTGGCCGCCACCTCGTCGAGCGAGAGGTCGAGGACGTCCTTGAGCACCACGCACGAGCGCTCGCGCGGCGGCAGCTCGGTGACGAGGTGCTCGAGAGCGCGAGTGGCCTGTTGACGGTGGTCGAGGACGTCCTCGGCCCGGCGGGTGCACGGCTCCGCCGCCTCGTCTTCGAGACCATCGCTGTTGGCCGTGAAGCGCTGGCGCCGCAGGCCGTCGATGCATCGGTTGTGTGCGATGCGGTAGAGGAGTGGTGCGAGGGGGCGGCTGGAGTCGAGAGTGTCGAGACGGAAGAAGGCGGCCGCGAGCGTGTCCTGCACGACGTCTTCGCCATCGAGAGGGGAGCCCATCATGCGGGTGCAGTAGCGATGGAGTGCGCCTCGCAGCGGCTCCACCTCGGCGAGAAAGCGCGCCTGGGCGCTGGCTGGATCGCGAAAAGGGGGCGCGTCACGCACGCCGCTCGCGCGCGGGGCGAGATCGTCGGCCTGGTCTCCCCGTCCAGGGGCGCGAGAAGAGGGTTCTGGGGTCATGAGGCCTCCGGGATCTTGATGGATGTGCCGGGCGCGATCGCACTCCGCCTGGTGCGGGAGCGCCTTTTGTTCTACGAACGAGAGGCCACGGAAGATACGCCGCGCGAGGTTGCGGTCCGGACTGGGGTGAATGGTGCCGGTCGCGGGACGGGTGAACGACTCCTTCGCGCGGCCTGACGCGTGTCACACCCGAACCTCGGGCGCGCGTGCGTCGATCGGGAGCCGGCGCGCATTCGGCGGGTCGGGACCCGGTGTCGCAGCGGCCGCAGATCAGGAGACACGGAATGATGACGAAGTGGCTAGAACGGCGGCATCCCTCAGGAAGTGCGCGGCGCGCTCTGCAACCGGCGAGGTGTCTGGTCGGCGCAGTAGGGCTCGTCTGGGCGGGCCTCGTCTGCGCGGCCGGCGCTGCGTCAGCGGGTGCAGGTGATGACTTGGAGCCCGAAACGCTGAGCTTCGAGACGCGAACCGAGCTCGTTCAGATGCTGCTCGCGTCGCAGGCCCGGACGCTCGAGCTCGCGCAGCAGGTGCCAGAGGATGCCTGGAATGTGAGAGCTCGAGAGGGGCGATGGTCGGTGGGAGAGATCGTGGAGCACCTCGCGCTCGCCGAAGGCCAGGTGATGGGCGTGGTGCAGAGGCTGATCGAGGGTGAGAGACACCCCGACTGGCAGACGCTCGACCGACTCCCGCTGCGCCGGATCGTCGAGCTCGGGGCGGATCGGGGGCGCAGGTTCGAGGCTCCCGAGCCCTTGGAGCCCAGCGGGAAGCTCGCGCGTCGCGACGTGCTCGAGAGCTGGGTGGTGGCACGTGCGGAGTCGGTGCGCTTCGTGCTCGAGACGCAGGCCGCCCTGCGCACCGTCGCCGCGCAGGCGCCAATCGGCCAGGTGCTCGACGGAGAGGGCTGGCTGGCGCTCCTCGCGGCGCACAACCAGCGTCACAACGCGCAGCTCGAAGAGGTCGTGCGCGCCCTGAACCGCTGAGGAGCCCGGCCCGGCGTCAGTTTCCGGCGCCAACCTCCACGCCGGGCCACGCGCTCCACCACCACTGCGCGGGAAGCGGCTTCTCCTCCGGGTAGACCTGGTCGAGGGTCTCCGCCTCGTACAGCTCGCCATTCTTCATCACGTGCTCCACCGTGTTGGTGAGACGGATGTCGTCGAGAGGGTTGCCGCCGAGCACCACGAGATCGGCGATCTTCCCGGGGGTGATGCTTCCCAGGTCCTGAGCCAGGCCGATGATCCGTGCTCCCCCGAGCGTGGCGGCGTAGAGCACCTCCCGTGGGGTCATGCCACCGGCCGCGAGTGACTCCATCTCCCAGTGGTAGCCGAGCCCCTGGAGCTGGCCGTGGGCGCCGACGCCGACGCGCCCGCCGGCGCGGTGGATGCGACCCGCCGACTCCGCGAGCATCGGGAAGACGTGCTCGTCGGGCCGGAACCAGATGCGCTTGCGCGAGACCCCGTCGATGAGGTCGTGTGGCATGAAGCGCCGCAGGCGCGCGTCGTCGTGGGGCGCGTCGCGCGTGAAGAACGCGTTCTCGGCCCAGGGCCCACCGTAGGCGACGAGAAGGGTCGGCGTGTAGCTCGTACCCTCCGCGTAGAGCTCGACGACATCCTTGTAGAGCGGCACCACGGGCAGGGAGTGCTCGTTGCCCGTGAAGCCGTCGATGGCGTGGGTGAGGTCCATCTCCATGTCGAGACCACCCTCGGTGGTGGGCATCATTTCGAGCTCGTAGGCCGCCTGTGCGAGCAGCTGACGCTGCTTGCGGTTGCCGGTGAGGTAGGCCTTCAGGTTGCGCGCGCCGTAGTGGTCCCGATACCTCCGCAGCACGCCTTCGGCCTGCGCCTTCGTCTTGAAGTCGTTGTCGGAGAAGACGCCCGGGCCGGTGGAGTACGCCCTTGGGCCGAGCACCTCGCCCGCGTCGATCAGATCCTGGTAGGCGAACATGTCGTTGGACATGGTCTGCACGTCGAGACCGGTGGTGACTCCCCACGCGAGCGACGCGAGAAACGGCCACGACTCGACGTCGAGCACGCGCCGGCGGATCTCGGTCCAGTGCGCGTGGGTGTCGACGAACCCGGGGAGGACCGTCTTGCCGGACGTGTCGATGCGGCGCGTGCCCTCGGGGACGTCCAGGGATCCGCTCGCGCCCACGGCCTCGATGCGGCGCCCACGGACGAGCACGTCGCCTCGTTCGAAGACTTCGTCGCCGTTCATCGTGACCACCCGCCCGCCGGTGAGAAGCACCGTTCCCGACGGCTCCGCCCGCGGCAGCTCGGCCACGAGGTCGATGCGCGTGGCCTCGGGGAAGTCCGGGCCGTCGGCTTCTTCCTCGGCCTCCTCGCTGTCCTCCGAGGCATCGTCTGCGGAGTCGCCCGTGCTCTCGCCGTCCCCCGGCGTCTTGGGCTCCCAGTCGAGGTCGGCGAGAGGCGTGGAGTAGAAGGCGGCGCCCACGGCCCAGGCAATGGTGTCGCCGCCGTCCGCCCAGTGCATCAGATCGGCACCGAGGTCGCTCAGCTGCTTCACGGGCACACTCGGGGAATCGATGTTCACCACGGGAGCCTTGCCGACCCGGGGAACCGCGACCACGTAGAAGCGGTTGCTCACGCGGGCGATGGCCCAGCCGCCTCCTGGATGAATCTGGATCTCCTGGGCCGAGACCGGCTCGGACGCCGAGTAGAAGCCCGGCCCTTTCACTTCGAGGTGGGTGCGGCGATCCGTGCCGTCGAGCTTCATGGAGATGAGGCCCTGACCGGAGACCACGTAGATGCGGTCCGGCTCCGGCCCGAAGTGAGGCGTGGCGACGCCGCGCGACGGAGCGATGAGACGCGCCGCGCCGCCCGTGCTCGGGATCTCGACGAGATCGAGCTGAAGAGGTGAGCGGCCGAACTCTCCCGGCATCTCGAGGCGCGCGTGCCGGCCGCCGCGCAAGCTCACGATCGTCTCGCCGTCCGGGGCCCAGACGGGCTGGGCGTAGAAGGCGGGGCGGTTGGTCAGCTGCTGCGGTGTGCCCCCCGCAGCCGGCACGCGCCACACGTGGCCGCCGTCGCGCTCCCACGTGACGTAGGCGACCGACGCGCCGTCGGGTGACCAGGCGGGTTGGAAGGCTCTCTGACCTTCGGCCGAGATCTGACGTGACGTACCGTCGCCGTCGGTCACGAACAGGCGGGTGAGTGCCGAGAAGGCCACCGTGTCGGACGTGGGCGAAGAGACGGCGCCCTGGACGGTGCGTGCGCGGACGGGGCCCTCCTCGACGCGGCGCGGGAAGTCGAGCAGCGGCGCGAGCTTCTGGTCGATCTGCGCAGTGAACGGGATGTCCGCCACGTCACCCGACAAGACGTTCACGCGCTTGAGCTTGCCGCCCCAGCTGACGATGAGCTCGGATCCGTCGCTCGTGAACGCGTAGCCGGGGTAGAGGTCGCGCGAGAACAGCGACTCCTGCTCGTCGCGCTGCACGGGGTAGGCCAGCCAGCGCTCGTCGCCCGTCTCGAGGTCGCGCACCTTGATCCCGGTCTGGTTGTCGAGGCGCGTGGCGTAGGTGAGCAGCTTGCCGTCGGGGGAGAGCGCCGGGCGCACCGCGCTGCCCTGCGCCGCCGTGAGGACGTCTTCGTCGCCGGTGTCGAGATCGCGCCGGGCGATCTGCCAGGCGGGAAAGTCCAGGTTGTAGGCGAAACCGCCGTTGCGCCGGGCGTAGTAGAGGTACTTGCCGTCCGGTGACGCCACCGCACCGAGCGCGTTGTGCTGCTGGCTCCGTGGCGTGTCCGGACCTGCCGCGGCCGTGGTCACCTGCACCCCGCTGCCCCCGTTGCGGTGGAAGGCGAAGATCTCGTAGGTGCGTTTGCCCTTGCCCATCGTCGACACGTAGACGTACTGCGCGTCGGCGGACCAGGAGGGCGACGTGAACGATCCGGCCGTCGCCTTGGAGAGCTTGCGCGGCGTGCGCGCGCCGTCGGCGTCGGGCTCGAGGGGCATCACCCAGAGGTTCTGGGCCCCGTCGCGATCGCTCGTGAAGGCGATGAGCTCACCGTCGTGCGACACCGAAGGCTGCGAGTCGAAGCCCATGCCTTCCGTCAGGCGCTCGGCGGCACCGCCGCTCGTGGGAATGCGGTAGAGGTCACCCAGGATGTCGACCACTGCGTAGGCGTCGTCCGGCGTGAGCGATGCGGAGAGCCACGTGACCTCGTCTGTCTCGAGCGAGAAGGAGCGGAGGTTCTCGGAGTCCTCGAGCGGCAGACCGTCCTTCTTCTTGTCGGCCGTGCTGGCCGGCCCGGCCAGGAGAAGAGTAGCCGCCGCGAGCCCGAGGGTGGACCGCGCCCTGCGGGCGGCGCCCCGGGAGCGACGGACGAGGGTCGAGTGGGAGTGCGGTCGTGATTCAGGCATCAGCTCACCTCTCCTGGCCTTGCGGCAGGCGGGCTCGTTCATGGGTGCCGAGCTGCTCGCGTGCCCCCCGGCCTGCGCGAAATCGGCGTTCGGATCGTGGGAGCCGTCATGCTAGCGGCTCGCCGAGGCTTCGGATAGCGCCGGGAGCACGGGCAGCTGAGCGTCGACATCTGGCCTCGACGTGGGCCGGCGCCCAGAGCCTAGGCGTCGGATCGGAGCGGCAGGAACCGCTTCAGGATGTTCTCTGTCTGCGTGGAGAACATCTCCCATCCGTAGCCTCCCGGAAGCTCTTGTGCGAAGAGATCGATGCCTCGGCCTCTCAGCTTCGGCAGGAGGCGCGCCACGGGCTCCTTGACCGACGTCGCTTCCAGATGCGCCTCGGAGTCGCGTGCGCACCAGTCGATGTAGACCCGGGGCGTGTCGGTCGCACTCTCGAGGATGCGCTCGAGGTTGCGCTCGAAGGCGGCGTTGAGGTTCGGCGACTGTGCCGCCACGGCGCCGAACACGTCCGGGTGCCGCAGCGCGATGTCGAGCACGCGCGCGCCGTGCAGCATCGTGCCGGTGAGCACGCGGTCGGAGGCCTTCGTGGACAGGCTGTAGCGCTCCTCGAGCCACGGCAGCAGCTCCTCGAGGATCATGCGGGAGAAGAGCGGCCCTCGACTCGCCAGCGTCTCGTAGAACACGTTCATCTCGGCCGGCTCCGGGAGGTCGACGAACACGGCCACAGCCGGCTCCACCGAAACTCCCATCACGGCATCCAGGATCTCCGGCGTGCGCCCGAGGATGCGGTCGATGCCGCTCGCCACCAGGAGGAGCGGGTATTTGTGCCCCCCGTCGTAGCCGGCTGGTAGGTAGACGGTGACGTTGCGCTCGTTCTCGAGGATCGCGCTGGCGAAGTTGTGGTCTTCGGTGGTGCCGCGCTGCGCCGGCTCGGGGGCGCCGGGCGCGAGGGCCTCGGCCGGCTCGTAGTCGGGCATCAGCAGCAGCGACGACGGCAGCATGTTCGGTGAGCGCCGGGCGTTGTGCGGGTCGACCGTGGAGCGCTCGCCATCGACCTCGAAGCTGTACACGTACGCGCCCCGTCGGTCGAGGCTCTCGGTGCGGAACCAGAGGTCACCCGCAACCCGCTCCATCGGAACGGCGGACTCGACCGGCACGCCACCCGGGATCAAGGCGACGTCTTCGGCGTCGCTCCGAAACAGGAAGGTGACGGTGCCGTCGTCGTCGACCAGTGGAATCTCGTGCTCCCCGAGGAACGAGCTCGTGAGGGCGCCCCGCGCGTCTTCCGGCGCGGCCTCCCAGGCGTCGACGAACGAGGCGAGCCGGCCTGTGGGAACGAGGGCCGGATCGGTGTCGGTGACGAGCGCGCCCCTGCCGGGCGTGAGGCGGACGCGGAGCAGGCGATCGGGGGCGCGCAAGAGGAGGCCGTCGCCGGTCCAGGTCGGATTGGTCAGACTGGCGTTGTCGAGCAGCTGCGTTTCGCCGAGGAGACCCAGGCCTTCGCTCGATGGGTCGGCGAAGAGCAGGCGGCCGTCGACGGTCCACAGCGCGAGCATGCGATCGAGGAGCAGCGCCGAGCCGGGCCCCACGCCGCGGATCTTCCAGTGCCGCTCTCCGGTCGCGGCGTCGAGGCCCACGAAGAAGTCGCGACTCCAGCCGTACAGGTTGCCACCCTGCACCACGGGAATCCCGTAGCTCCTCTTGAGATCGCTGTTGCGCCACGTCTCCTCGACGGTCGTCGTGCCGCCCGCGCTCGACAGCCGGAAGCCGGCGACGTCGATCTGAGTGGTCACGGCGTAGGAGTCCGAGCCCGTCACGACGACGGTGTTGGAGTGGTTCTCGGGCTCGTTGCGGTACTGCGACTGCCAGAGGACGGTTCCTTCACTGGAGTCCAGGCCGAGCACCTTCGTCCCCGTCACGGCAACCAGCTGGCGGCGCCCCTGAAGATCGGCGAGGAGCGGAGACTGGTAGGCGACCCGGTCGTCGCCCGTCTGCCAGGCGACCTTTCCGGTCTTCGCCTCGAACGCCATCACGCTCCGGCCGTCGTCGCCGCCGTTCTGCACGACGAGCAGGTCACCGAGCAGAAGTGGCGACGTGGAGACGCCGTAGCTGAACGGCCGCGCGCCATGCTCCTCCGTGAGCTCGGTCTGCCATGCCGGCGTGCCCGTGTCGGTTCGGAGCGCAAACAGGCGACCGCGCGGGCCGAGGCCGAAGACGAGGCCGTCGCTCACGGCGGGCGAGCTGATCGGTCCGTCATCCGAGCCGTCGCGCCCCTTCCACGTGGGGCCCATGTCGTAGGTCCAGAGCTCTTCGCCCGTTTCGAGAGAGAGCGCCGCGAGGATGTCGCGCGTGCCGTCCGAGTAACCGAGGAACGCGCGCGCACCTTCCAGCGCGACCTGGGTGTAGCCGGGGCCGAGCGGGCGGCTCCAGACCGTCTCCACGACGGGCGGGCCTTGGGCCGGGTCGAGCCCGGTCCCCTCGACGTGCAGGTTGACGCCCGCGCCGCCCATGAACTGGCTCCAGGGGCCTTCGGATGTGGTGGCTCGCGCAGGAGCGTTGCCGACGAGCAGGGCGAAGAGAAGGGTGGCTCCGGCACGGGTCGCCATTCGACGGGGTGCAGATTGGAACCGACGCTGCGTTGGACTCATGTTTCTCCCGAGTGGCAGAGACTCCGTCTTCGTTCGCGAAGGCTCACGTTCGAGACAACGTCGGGCTCGCCGCGATTCGGACATGGCGACACATCGTCCGAGGCTGCGGTTCCCGACGACCGCAGAATAGCCTCCTCCGACGACCAGCGTGTCCATCTGGGAATCCGAATTCCGTGAACTGTGTCGAGGTCACCATGCCCGAGCGACACGCCCGACAGCCCTGCGCAGAGTCATCCCGGGTCGCCCGGAGCGCTGCCCTTGCGGCCGCGCTGCTCCTTCTGGCTGCGGCCAGCGGGCTGGCGCAGCCGAGCCCCGCGCTCGACTGCGCCGACCTCTGGGAGGCCGGCTTTCCGTCGCACGGTTTCCTGGCGGATCTCACGTCGTTTCCCTGCGAGCCGGTCGATGCGGGCCTCTCTGGCCTCGCCTATCCAGGGCAGCTCTATCGGTCCACACTGCCTCGGGCCGGGACCGACCCGCTGGGCGCCGAAGGTCTCCAGGATCTCCTTGGCGCTTTGGAGCACTCGAGCCAGACCTTCGCCAAGTACGGCACGGTTCCAGAGATGGCCGTGATTCTGGTCGACGAGGAGTCGCCGAGGCTCACGTCCGCCGCAACAGCCTTTCTGGGCCATGCCCGGGCCGAAGAGCCCTGCCCCGTCATCGTGTGGAAGGCGAACGCCGAGCTTGACCTGGACCGTGCGTCGCAGACCGTCGCGCACGAGGTCTACCACTGCTTCCAATGGGCGAACTTCGGCGTCTCGGAGACGCTGTGGTGGGTCGAAGGCACCGCCGAGTACTTCAGCAACGTGGCCTATCCCAGCGCGAACTGGGAGCATGCGGAGACCGTGGAGTATTCCCAGTACGCGACGCCTGAAGCCGCGAACTACGGGAGTGCGGCTCTGTTTCAGGCGCTCGTGAACCAGGAGGGCTTCGATCACGCGGCGCTCATGGAGCTGCAGCGACGCCTGATCTCCGACATTTCGTGGGCCTGCGTGCTGGCGACCTGGGCGGGGATGCCCGAGCTCTTCCACGAGTTTGGCCAGGGCTTTGCCCAGAGGTTCGTCGCCGACACGGGGGGGTGGCTCCATCGCGCTCAGCGAGCCGAGCTACGGGCACGTGGTCGACCTGTTCGGCGATCGCACGAACTTCAGGAGCTACGGCGACGGAAGCGCTCCAGTGGATGTCGGGACCAAGACGGAGCTCGAGATCGATCCCTACGATCTGCACACCGTCGCGTTGGGCTTCTGGGAGCCCGGGGTGTACCACCTTCGCTGGACCGCAGACAACGAGAGCTTCCGAGTGTCGAGTCTGGAGCTCAACAGCTCGACCTGGCAGTCGGGAGAGCTCGTCGTGGCCGCCTGCGAAGATCTGTCCTACGAGGTCCTCCTCACCGCGCTGTCGGAGGCTCCGGACCAGCCGGTCCGCGTGACGCTCGAGGTCGAGTTCGAGAAGGGTTGCGCCTGCGAACGCGCCGTACGGGGGTGTCTCGAGGGAGTTTGGGAGATGGCCCCAGACTCGTTGATCGCGTCGGTCTACGGAGGCTCGGGTGACGTCGAGCTCTTCGAAGGGGCGCTGCGTCTGCGCATCGCACCAGACGGAAGCGTGCTGAAGCACTTCGACGAGGTTCGTTTCGTCGCGAACGGAGGTGCTCTCGACTTCCTGACCGACGGCGTCGTCGCGGCCTGCTTTCGGGCCGTGGGCCCGGGCTTCATGAAGGTGAACGAGATCTTCGATCGCGTGGTGCGCACGAACATCATCACCCACGAGGGGCGAGGGCCCGAGCGGTCCGAGCTCCCGGGTGAGAACCCGTTGACGCGCTGGAAAGGGATGGTGCGCTACACCTGCCGCGGCGACATTCTGAAGATCGGCAACCGCCAGTACGATCGCGTGCCCATGGAGTAGGGGCGCTCGCTCAGGACCAGAGTCCGCGCTCCGCAAGCACCTCGCGGAGCAGGGCAGGCTTGTCGGTCATGATGCCGTCGACCCCGCGATCGAGCAGGCGCTCCATCTGGCGGCGCGTGTCGATGGTCCACACGTGCACGGCGATGCCGAGCCGCTGAGCACTGCGGATCATCCACCGGTCGGTCAGCGGGATGCCGCGATGACTCGTCGGGATCTGTGCGACGCGGCCCGCGGCGCGCCGGGGGGAAAGGCCCAGCCGCAGGCGACGCACGGCGCGGGGGCCGAGGCCGAGGCAGAGGCGATGTCCGAAGCGGTCGGAGAAGCGGCGCAGCCGCTCGTCGCTGAACGCGCCGACGCAGACCCGGTCCAGGTTCGTCTGCGCGAGCACGCGCATCAGCGGCTCGGCCACCCGATCGTCTTTGGGGTCGATGGTCAGGCGCAGTTCGGGAAAGGTGCTCAGGATCTCTTCCAAGAGGGGGATCGCCTGCCCGCCCGCGAGGCGGATCTTGCGGAGCTGGCCCCATGTGAGCTCACCGATGTGGCCGAGATGCTTGCCTCCGGTGACGCGCGCGAGGTTGTCGTCGTGGAATGCGACCACGCGGCCATCGGCGCTGGCGTGCACGTCGGTCTCGGCGTAGCGGTAGCCCAACTGGACCGAGTGCTCGAACGCCGCCATCGTGTTCTCGACGTTCTCGAGCGCGCCGCCGCGATGGGCGATGGCAACCGGGCCGGGGTGGTCGAGAAAGGCGTGGCGGGTCACGATCGTCCGAGTCTACGCCTGGGCAGGAGCCGCGCTTGTGCCACCTCGCCTCAGCCGCCGCTCAGGATGCTCGCTCCCGCAACACCGAAGACGAAGGCGAGTCCGAGAAGCATCGGGGTCGCGGCGAGGAGCACGAAGAAGCCGACCGCCAAGAGGCCGCGCCAACCTGGTGGGCTGCGATCGGGCTCCCGCACGACCACGGTATCGGCCACCATGTCGAAGGCGCGTTGCTTCTTCTCGCTGAACGGCACGAAGAGGGCGTCGAGCGCGAGGAACTCGAAGTAGAGCGACAGCCGGCGGACGATCGCCTGCCCCCAGCCGATCTCCGCGCCGCTCTCGTCGCGGACGCGCAGGCGCATCAGGTGTTTGCCGGGCGTCTTGCCGAAGCGCTTCTCGAACACCGGGAAGTACAGGACGGCGATGCCGACGTAGGCCATGCCGAGGGCCATGATGGCGGCGACGGCGAAGATGGCTGGGAGCTCCACGTCGCTCGACCCGTCGAGCGCCTGCAGGCGCGGCAGCAGGAGGAGCACCAGGCCGAAGATCGGCAGAGCTCCGGTCACCAGAACGCCGAGGTCGGCGAAGAAGGCCGCGACGCGACGCCAGAAGCCCGCGTGCTCCAGCTCGACATCCTCCATGAGCTCGGCGGCCACGTCGTCGGGTGCGCCGAGTCGCGCCGCGACGGCGGCGGCCGATTCGCCGTCTTCCCGTGCCCGCGCGAAGTGGGCGCGCAGGTCGCTCTCGATGCTCGCGCGACGCGACTCCGGGACCCAGATGCGACGCAGCACGTTGTGGACATAGCGATCTTCGATGGGCATCAGCTTCCTTCCTTTCGGGTGCTGTCGAGGAGTCGGTCGACGTGGTCGCGGTAGCTGCGCCACTCGTCTTCGAGGTGCCGTTTGCGGACGTGACCCGTGTTGGTGAGGCGGTAGTACTTGCGTGGCACGCCACGGTCGGGCTTCGACCACTCGGGCGCGATGTGCCCCTGATCTTCGAGGCGGTAGAGCACCGGGTAGACGGTGCCCTCCTTGAGCTCGAGGCCGCCACTGCGCTCTTCGAGCTCGGAGACCAGCTCGTAGCCGTACTTCGGACGCTCTTCCAGGAGCGAAAGGAGGAGCAGCTCCAGGGTGCCGCGGCGCAGCTCGCGGGCGAGCCCGACGCGGGGCCTGGCTGCGCGTTTTCGAGGCACGACTAGATATACGGTATGAGCATGTACTTGGTTGCGCCAAGTATACTCTGACCCAGCACGATGCCGCTGGAGGCCTGCCCTCAGAAGCGGTAGCCGAGGCCCACGGCGACCGAGACCGGGTCGAGATCGAGATCCTCGCCGGCTCGCTCCGATTCGAGCAGGAGCGCGCTGGCGCGAAGCTCCGTGTTCAAGAACCAGGCGTCGCCGAGCGGGATGTCCGCCCCGACCTTGAGACCGAAGCCGAGATCGTCGTCGAACCGCAGCTTGGTCTCCCGGGTGGTCCCCGCGAAGAAGGTGACGTCGGAGAAGTTGCCCTGGGTAACGAAGGGGCCGAGGGTCCAGTCGACCCGGGAGTCGCGGGAGGCGAACGGATGCCAGTCGAAGCCGACGAGCCACGCATACGTGCTCATCGACCGGGTCTCGCGGAGGCCGGCACTGGCGCCGACCCCGGTGAGCTCGTTGTCGAATTCGCCGATCTGGGCACCGATCTCGAGACTGAATCGGGGGGAGAACGCGTACTCCAGGGAGATGCCCAAGGCGAGCCCTTCACCGCTCGTGTCGTGGTCGGCGCGGAGGTCGGGTGGCTCGATGCGTGTCGGATCGCTCGCCAGAGTGAGGAGGCTGGCCGAGGCCTGCACCTTCCACTTGTCCTCCCAGATCTGAGCATGGAGTGCGGTCGTGCCGAGGAGGGCCGTTACGAGAACGACGAGGGGTTTCGAGGGCCCGGTTCCGAGCTTCATCTGGGAGCTCCGTGACGGCGGATGTCCGCCGAGCCAAGTGATCGGAAGAGTGCCGCTGCGTGCAGCAGCCGGCTCCCTCCTGAAGATGCGAGTGGAGGGGAGATCCTCTGTGCCGGCGCGCAGGGGATGATCACTCGTCGGCGTCGCGCGACGGGCTGCCGTGCCCGCCGGTCTCGATCTTCTTCAGCGCGCTGACGAGGTCCTTGAAGCGGTCCACCTGCTTCAAGGTCCGCTCCGTGAGCTGCTCGAGGCGAGCGTCGGGCTCGATCTCCTGGCGCTTCATCCAACGGGAGAGGTCCTTGAGCACGTCCATGACGCCGGTGTCGATGTTTTCCGAGAGCTCGTCGATGAGGTCGTAGACGCCGGGCTGCAGCGTCTGCACCACCCGCACCGTCTCGCCGCTCCCCTGCGGCAGCTGCACGTTGGCGATGGCGCCGCCGATGGCCTGCATGCCGCGGACGAGCCGGTCCAGCTGCCGGGTCACGGCTTCCACCTGGGCCGAGGAGATCGAGCCCGGGGCGGGTGAGGAGCTCGTCGGCGGCAGCGTCATGCTGCTCGAGCGTCGCTTCCCGCCGGTCTCCTCCGGCTCGGGCAGCTCCATGAGTGCGGGGGACTCGGCGGGGGCAGGCGCCGGCGCCCGGCTCGCCGCAACGTGCGTCGCCTGGGCCGTGGCCTGTGCCAGGGTGTCGAGCGTCTCCTGCAGCTTGTCCACGTAGGGGCCGAGGTCGAGCTCCACGCGCTGTGGCTCGGTGGACGAGGCTTCGGCCGCCTCGGCCCGGCGCTCCATGCGCTGGGCGATCGCGGCGTCGACACGGGCCGACACGAGCCGCGAGAGGCGCTCCTGCGAGGGCTCCGCGTCGTCTTCACGCGTGTCGGACTCTCTCTGCGCTTCGGACGCCGCCTCGATGCTCGCCCCGATCGTGCTGCCGATCTCTCCGAGCCGATCGGACAGCAGGCCGAGCGTGCCGGTGACGCGGGTGACCGGGTCGTCCTCGGCACCACCCATTGCCCGCGTGCGGAGGAACCCCTGCTTGATGCTCTCCCAGCGCGCAGCCTCTTCGTCGGTGAGCACGCCGCGCAGCTCGCGCAGCTTGAGGATGTTCTGCTCGGCTCCGGTGGTCAGCGTCTGCGCCTCGCCGGCGTAGTGGTCGTCGAGGAGGGCCTCCATCTCTTCGTCGTTCATCACGGCGACGATCTTCTCCGCAAGCTTGTTCATGTTGCGGTAGGAGCCCTGCAGCTGGAACGGCGGCTCGGTGCGGTAGTTGTCGTCCTGCGCGGCGGAGGCGATGTACTGCTGGTTGACCGCGAGCAGCACCTCCTGTGCACGCAGCAGCTTGCGCAGTACGGCCAGGATCTCGTTCACCTCTGCAGCCGAGTACGGATGTGAAAGCTGGTCGATGGCTGCGGGTTCCGACCCGACCTGGACCGACTTTCCTTTGGCCATGTCGACCAGCTGATGGACGTCTTTCGGGTCCCGTCCGGCCAGCGGTGCGAGCACCGGGTTGGAGGTGAGCGAGTTCTCGATGTAGCTGAGCGCAAAAAGATCGTCTTTGCCTTCGAGCACGTCACCCAGGTTGTAGACGTCGGCGCGGTTGGCCAGCATGTCGGGAATCTGGAAACGCTCACCGGCCTCCGTGTACGGGTTGCCGGCCATGCACACGGCGAACTTCTTGCCGCGCAGGTCGTACGTCTGCGTGCGTCCCTTCCACACACCCTCCACGCGGCGTTGCGCGTCGCACAGCGAGATGAACTTCTGCAGCAGCTCGCTCGACGTGTGCTGGATGTCGTCGAGGTAGAGCAGCACGTTGTTGCCGAGCTCGAAGGCGAAGTTGATCTTCTCGACCTCCTGGCGCGCGGTGGCGTTCGGCGCGTCGGCCGGGTCGAGCGAGTTGACGCCGTGGCCCAGGGCCGGGCCGTTCACCTTCACGAACACGAGGCCGAGCCGGTTTGCGACGTACTCCATGACCGTCGTCTTGCCATAGCCGGGCGGCGAGATCAGCAGCAGGAGGCCCATGAGGTCGGTGCGCTTGGCATCGCCGAAGGCCCCGATCTGCTTCGCGAGGTTGTCGCCGATGAGCGGCAGGTAGACCTCCGACAGGAGACGGTTGCGCACGAACGAGCTCATCACCCGCGGCTGGTACTCCGAGATGCGGAGCCGCTCCCGCTGCCCCTCGAGCAGCTCGTGGCGCTGGGCCTGGAAGTTGCGGAAGCCCGGAGCGGTCTCCGCCACGTGGGAGTCGATGCGCGCGAGGAAACGGTCGAGGCGTAGGTCGAGCTCGCCGCGCTCGACGCGCGGGTGCTGACCCAGGAGCCCGCGCACCGTGGAATGGGTGCGCGCGTGACTCTCGAGACGGCTCAGCCCTTCGCCGGCGGTCACGAGAAGGGCTGCCAGCTCGAGCTCGGGGCCGGGTCCGATCGTGTCGGGGGTTGCGGCTTCGGTGCCCGAAGCAGCGTCGCCCGGCGCGCTCGGCACGATCACGCTGCGAATCCATGCCCGCGCCAGCGCGATCCGCTCGCGCAGTGACGAGAGCTTGCGGAGGTCGCCGTCGAGCTCGCGCTCGAGCTGGTGGTCGCGCAGCGCCCGATCGAGGGAGTCGCGGAGCGCGAGCGCTTCCGGTCCGAGCACGAACTCGAGCCGATCGCGCCCCAGCTCTTCCGCGAGGTAGTGTCCGGCGGCGACCGAGGAGAAGGCGGGGAAGTCGAGAGCCTGCGCCTCGACGAAGGTCACGACCTCGGCTCCGATCTCCCGGGCCAGGTCGGTGATGGCTCGGCTCTGGCCGAGCGCTCCGCGAAGACGAACGAGGCTCTGGGCCCGCGTCTGGAGGGTCTCCTGAGCCTCGCGCTCGAGGCCGTACGTCCAGTAGAGGATCGCGGCGGCGCGTGCGGTGCCGCTGTAGCGCAGGAGGCCGCCAGTGGATGCGAGCGACAGCGCCTGCGTCAGGATGAGCGCTGCATCAGCGTCGTGGACTCCGCGCTCGTAGCCCTCGTCGTAGCGCTCCGTGGTGACCTCGCGCACGAGGTCGAGCACCGTTTCGGTCTCCACGGCCTCGTGCAGCCGCTCGAGGCTCAGACCGTCCTCCTCATGCTCGGCGGCGCGCAGGATGGACCCTGCGAGGTACTCGGCGCGGTAGAGGTCTCCCGTCTCGGAGACGGTGGGCTGCTGCCAGTAAGGCCGCGTACTCTCGAACTCGGGATCGTCGATCTCCTCGTAGAAGTCGGTCCCGGTCAGGTGCAGCGCCATCGTGTCGGCACGGGGCACGAGAGTGAGGTCGAACGGTTGGGTGTTCACGGAGAAGCGGTGCTTGCCGAGGCGCAGCACGTCGCCCTCCTCGAAGATCTCCTGGCGATCGCGGAACCCGCGCGTCGCCTCCTGCTGGGTCGACTTGATCCGACTCGTGATCTCGTCGGCGCGCACCGAATCGCCGAGCTCGCGCAGGTCCTCCGCGAGGCTGCGCACCTTCATGACCATGGCGTCGGAGGCGAAAAACGCGCCCAGCTCGGCGGCGTCTTCGAATGTCTGGCCGCGCCTGGCGACGCTCTCGAGGATGCGGTCCGCGGCCTCGGAGAGGCGCTCGGCGCGGCGCTGCCGCTCGTCGAGCAGCAGCTGCTTCTTCGCGCTGAAGGCCTCGTAGACCTCCTCCCGCTTGGTGACGAGCTGGGTGAGGAACTCGTCGAAGTCGGCATAGCGGCTCTCCAGCTCCTCGAGCTGGAGCATCTGACGGGCGAGCGCCTCGTCGCACTCTTCGGGAGTGGTCGCCAGGGCGATGGCGGAGGAGACGGCCTGGCCGTACAGCTTGAACTCCGCACCGAACTCGGCCGTGGCCTCGCGGGACCGCAGCTCTTTGGAACGGTTCTGCGTCAGCGCGCGCACCCGATTGGTGGCTGCAAGTACCTCGGAGATCCGCTCGAGTAGCGCTGCGCGAACCGTGGCGTCGTCCACCTCCAGGGTGCCGACGATCTCGGTCAGGAGGCGCAGGCCTTCGTCGAGACGATCGATCTGCTCGGTGGTCTCCGCCGCGTCTTTGACGGTGGAGAGGCTCTCGAGACTCGTTTCGATCTCCTGCGCGCGCCGGTGGTAGGGGTCGAGGGCCTTCTCGTCGGCCAGGAAGGCGACCGTACGCTCACTGATGTCGTCGAAGGCCGCCGCGCACCGCTCCTCGAGAGTGGCCAGCGCCTCCTCGTCGATGTAGCGCAGCTCCCGCAGCGTGATGAGCTGGCCGCGCTGCCGGCGGAGCTGCGCCAGCGCGTCGGTGAACTGCGTGGCCTCCGACCACGAGTCGGGCTGCAGCCCGCGGCGAATCTCCGCCATCTCGGCTTCGGCCTCGGCCAGTGCCTTCGACGACTGGGCGCGGATGGCCTGCACCTTCTCGAACTCGTCGACGATGAGCTCGGCCGTATCCCGGACCGCCCCGACTCCTTCCGCGATCCCGGCCGCGTCTTCGTGCTCGAGCCAGTGATAGGCGTCGAGCGTCCGCGTGCAGCTGCGGATGAGCTCCTCGTACAGCTCGACCGACTCCGAGGGCTCCGAGATCGCACGCTCGATCGCGAGCGCATCGGAGATACCGCGTACGAGCTCTGCGTTGCCGATCTGCTCGAGGTAGGTGCCGGCTTCACCGGAGGCCGCCTGTGCTGCGAACTCCTCCGAGCAGAAGGGCGACTGCCAGACCTGCATGGTGTGCACGCGCGTCGGCTCGTCGGAGGTGGCGCGGAAGACGATCAGACGCCCGCTGTCGAAGACCGAGTAGCCGTGGCAGTCGATGGGTGTCTGGATCTCCTTGCGCAGCAGGTTGTAGGGCAGCAGCTGGAAGCGCCCGCTCGCACGGTGGTGAAAGACGTAGAGCACGTCCTCGCCGTTCGGCGAGCGGATGCGCTTGACGTACTCGAGGTCGGAGACGTCCGCAGCGAAGGTCTTCGACTCGCCCGAGGCCAGGGCGTAGCCGCCCGGGAAGATCACGCCGTGGTCTTCGGGCAGCTGCTGACAGGCCAGGCCAATCGCATCGACGCGGAAGACCTTCTTGGTCAGGCAGCTGAAGACGAAGTAGCGCCACTTGCTCTCGCGAAAGGGAAGGATGCGGAAGAGGATGAGGCTCCCCAGGCGCGCGTACTCGTACTCGGCGTCGTCGAGTGCCTGATCGGCGTCGTCCACCGGCTCGCGATAGATGCCGAGGCCGTCTTCGGTGTTGTTCTCGACCTTCACCGTCAGGTCGCCGCCGACGGTCTCCACGAAGACCTCACCCAGAATGTCCACGTGCGGGTGGGCGCCGTGCACGTGATCGTCCCGCGACGCCGGTTTCCACTCGAAGTCGTGGGCGGACTCGAAGACGTGGTCGCGCTCGCCGCGGTTGTCGACGTAGGTGGCGACCCCGTCGGCGTCGACGCTCCACCGCAGAACCTTGACGTCGAGCGCCGTCGCTCCGGTCTGGAAGATGGCCAGCAGCTGGCCGCCGAAGTTGCGCAGCTGCAGCAGGCGCGCGGACGCGTAGTAGGTGTACAGCTCGCGGAAGTCGGCGACGAAGCGGGGGTCGGACAGGAACGGCGCCTCGGCGTCCTCGAACGCGAAGGTGCCGTCGTCTCTCTCGACGAAGCGCTGCGACGAGAAGACGTCGTGCACGTCCGTCTCCTTCTTCAGCCCGAGGAAGACGTTGTAGCCGAAGACGAGCGTGTCGCCCACCTGCGCGATGTCGCGCGGGACGCAGTTGTTCTCCGTGCGGATGCGGAGGCTGCCCGTGACCTCGAACGGGGTTCCTCCGAAGAGCTCGAGGCGCTTCTGGTTGAGCGCCTCGGCCCGGTCGCGCAGATCCGCCGCCTGGCTGACCAGGCGGTCGCGGACGATCTCGTAGGTTGCCCGCTCGATCTGCGGCCCGGACTCTTCCGTGGGCTCCGCGGTCGCCGACTTGGCGTCGTCAGCCACTACGACCGGTCCTCAGGCTGCGCCCCTCCTTCGGCGAGCAGCTTGCCGAGCTGGTCCTGCGTGACACCCTGGTCGCGCAGCATCTTGGCGATCATCGCGAAGAGCGCCAGGTTCTGGGCGCCGTCGGTGCCGCCGCCGATCAGGCCCTGGAGGTCTTCGGGCAGGCGGGCCTTGCCGTCCATGTAGTCGGAGAGCAGGGCCTTCACCGTGTCCGACCGGTCGACGAAGCCGTCGACCGACTTGCCCATCGCGATGGAGTTCACGAGGCGATCGAGGAAGACGCCGTCGCCGCCCACGATGTCGATGTTGGCCTCCTGCAGCGCCTGCGAGAGCACCGCGGCCTGCGCTTCGGCGACCGCCTTGCGCGCCTCGATCTCTTCGCTCTCGATGGCCCGGTCCTTCTCGAGGCGGAGCCGGAACTCCTCGTGACCGCGGGTCGCTTCGTCGAGCGCGGCCATGGCCGCTGCCTTCTTCTCGATGCCGGCCGCCTCGGCGGTGAGCTTCTCCTGGATCGCGGACGCCTCGGCGGAGCCCTGCTCGCGGAGCACGGCGGCCTCGGCGCGGCCCTGCTTCTCGACGGCGGTCGCATCCTGCTCCTTCACCCGGACCTCAGCCAGCCCTTCGGCAGCAGCCTCGGCCTGCACGCCTTCGGCCAGGCGGATCTTGGCCTGCGCCTCCTTGTCCGAGGCTTCGAGCTCGGCGTCGGCCAGGATCAGACGCTGGCGTGCCTGGAACTTCGCCGCCTCTTCCTGGGCCTCGGCGGCCTTGATGTCCTTGACGAGGTTCTCCTGCGCGGCGGCTTCGGCGGTGATGATGGTCGCCTGCTTCTGCCGGTTCGCCTCCTCGACGACGCGCAGCTCCTTGATGCGCTCTTCTTCTTCGGCGACGGTGCGGTCGACGGCCACACGCTCGCGGATGACGTCGGCGATGGCCTTCTTCTCGACCTCGACCTCCTTCTCCTTGGCGATCGTCTGCAGCTCGGTCTCGCGGTCGCGCGAGATCACCTCGAGCATGCGGTCCTTCTCGACGCGCTCCCCCTCGACGGCGATGACGCGCTCCTTGTTCTTGGCGGCCACCTCCACCTGGCGGAGGCGGTTCTCCTCGTTGATCTGGATCTCTTCGTCGGCGCGGATACGGGCGTTCTCCGCCTTGAGGCGCTCTTCGGACTGCACCTTCGCGATCTCGGCCTGCTCGCGGGCCTGCACCGTGGAGATCTCGCGCTGCTGCCGCGCCTCGGCGTCGGCCTGCTGCCGCTCGAGCTCGAGGATCGCCTCTGTGGCCTCCACGTCCTGCTTCTTGATCTGCTTCTTCTCGAAGTTCTCGAACTCGTTCGTCTTCACGTGCTCGGTGGCGGTGAGCTCGGTGATCTTGCGGATGCCCTGCGCGTCGAGGATGTTGTAGGTGTCGAGTGCGGTCATCGGCGTCTGCTCGAGGTAGTCGATCGCCGCGTCCTCGAGGAAGTAGCCGTTCAGGTCGCGGCCGATGACCCCGATGATCTGATCGCGGAACTCCTCGCGCTTCGTGTAGAGGTCGACGAAGTCGAGCTGCTTGCCGACCGTCTTGAGCGCCTCGGAGAACTTGGCGGAGAAGAGCTGCTCGAGAGTGTTGGGGTCGGAGGCGCGCTTACAGCCGATCGCCTGGGCGACGCGGATGACGTCTTCGGCCGACTTGTTCACGCGCACGAAGAAGGCGACCTTGATGTCGGCCCGGATGTTGTCGCGACAGATCAGACCCTCGGTGCCGCGCCGGTCGATCTCGATCGTCTTGAGCGAGATGTCCATCTCCTCCACCTTGTAGAGGAGCGGCCAGACCACCCTCGGGGTGAACGAGACGCTGATGTTCCCTGGGCGCGTGAGCACGAGGGCACGACCTTGTTCGACTTTCCGGTACCACCACATACAGAAACTCCTTCCCTCGGCTCAGCGTTGGATGGTCCAGGTGTGCCCTGGATGTCCCCCGATGGAGTGCTCGAGGCGCAGGTCGACGCGGCCCCCAGGGGGGCGGGTCGCTCTCGGCTCCCGCTGGCGCGGGGCTCGGTCGTCTCGGAGCAGGCTCATGGTCCCCTTCGGCCGGCTCGATTAGGCCGCCCTACGAGATCTAACGCAGTTTGGTTGCGACGATCGACAGAATCATCTTCGCAGGATCTGCGAAGGGGGGCCAGGGAAAGACGTGTCGCTCGGGAACGATCGGCGCGTGGGGCGTCCCCGAGGTCCTCTCGGGGACCGGGCGAGGAGTACACTGAGCGTCCCCAACGCAATCCGAGCTCGCGCGGAGGGGTACGGCGCCCCGGGGGTGTCGTGCTTTCGGGTCTGCCGCGAGCGACGCCAGGAGAGTCGCGATGACGGAAGAGATTGGCCTGTTCGACGCCCTGTTCCACTGCCGGGCGATGCGCAAGATCAAGCCGGACGCAGTACCGGAGGAGATGCTGGTGCGCCTGATCGAAGCCGGCAACCAGGCCCCGAGCGGGTCGAACCTGCAGGGAGCCCGCTGGATCGTGGTGCGCGACCCGGACGTGAAGGCGGAGCTCGCCCGCCTCAACAAGATCGGGGTCGAGGAGTACATCGGGCCGATGGACGGCCAGGGTGCGTCGTTGCCCCACCAGAATGCCGACAAGCGTCAGCGCATGATCAACGCCGTGCTCTGGCAGGCGGAGCACATGCACGAGATCCCCGCGCTCGTCATCGCATGCATGAAGTTCGGGCGCGAGGTGACGGAGCTCGAGCGCGCGCAGGCGGGCGGCTCGATCTGGCCGGGCATCCAGAACGTGCTGCTCGCGGCTCGAGGGCTCGGCCTCGGCGCCGCGCCGACCACGCTGGGGCTGCGCGACCGCGCCGCGGTGAAGGAGGCGCTCGCCCTGCCGGACGACATGGAGGCGATCTGCCTCATTCCGGTCGGCTGGCCCATGGGCAACTTCGGTCCGGTCACCCGGCTGCCGGTCGAGCAGACCATGCGCTGGGATCGCTGGTCGGCGTAGCTGACTTCCGTGGTGGTACCACGGGTCAGCTACCGATGTTGATGCTCCTGCCGCTGACGCGGCATGCGCGCTCCAAGCTCGCTGCGCTCGCGTCGCTTGCCGCGGCCCCTATTTGAGGAGGAGACGTGTCGGCGAAGTCGATCGGGTTGGTGCTCATTGCCGGTGGCGGAGTTCTCGTGCTCGTCGGCATCGCGACCTACCTGGGCTGGCTGTCCTGGTTCGGGCGGCTGCCGGGCGACGTCCGGATCGAGGGTGAGCGCACCCGGGTCTACTTCCCGGTGGTCACCATGCTCGTGATCTCCGTGGTCGCGACCCTGCTCCTGAACCTGCTGCTCCGGCTCTTCAAGTGAGGCCGCGCGCGGAGTCGATCAGGATCTGCGTGCTCCGTTGGGCGGCCACGCGACGAGGACAGCCAGCAGCGCGAGCGCGATGACGAGGCCGAGGAACTCGCGCGTCTCCTCGATGTAGGGCTTGTCGGGGCTCATGGTCCCGGTGATCGACTCGAAGTCGTGCTCGAACATCCAGTCGAAGAAGCCCGGTGCGACCGAGAGTGCAAGTGCACCCAGGAGTGCGACGTTGAGCCAGGTGAGCACGCGGTGGGAGTGGCCACACGCCGCGAGGGTGAACACCCCGGCCGTGAGCGCGTAGACCGCGACCCAGAGCGCCGGGTCGGGGTCGTTCAGCTGCAGCCACGCGAAGGCCGCCATGGCGAGCGCAAACGCCGCGAAGGTGGCGCGCTGTGCCGGCGAGGTCGAGCGATCGGACGCGGACATGCTCTAAGAGCCTCAGGCTGCGACTTCGTACACGATCTCGTCGCCGGAGGCCTGGCGTGCGATCTCGCCGCGCTCCTCGAGGTAGCGGAGGTGCGCGATCGCCTCGCCGGTGGCGAACCAGCGCTGCATGATGGGGAAGTCGTCCCAGCTCTTCGCGCGAATCGACCAGCGCATGGCCCCCGCAGTGTCGTACGCGTTGCGTGGCCGCTCGGCGAGGAGGTCCTTGGCCTCCTGCGCGCGCTCGACATGGTGCTCCTGCAGCTCCGTGACGCGGCCGTGGAAGTCGCGGATGAGGCGGCGGTGGCCCGGCAGGCAGAGATCGACGTCGAGCTGGGCGACCTTGCGGAGGCTCTGCATGAACGTCTCGAGCGGGTCGTGCTCGTCGGACCACGCCTGGATGTTCGGGGTGATGTCGCCCAGGACGTGGTCCCCGGCGACGAAGAGCCGGTGCTGCGCGTCGTAGAGCGAGATGTGGCCGAAGGTGTGGCCCGGCGTATCGATCACTTCGAGCGAGTAGTCGCCGATCTCGACCCTGTCGCCTTCGACCAGCGGCTGGTAGTCGACGGCGCTACCTGAGCCCCACTTCGAGGCGGGGTGATTCCTGAACGAAGCCTCCAGCTCGGCGGCCGGGAATCCGCTCCGCGCGAGGTAGCGGCCCATGTCGCTCTCGGCGCTCCAGGAGAACTTGCGCCCCAGAGCCGCGGCGTCGACGGCGCCCATGGAAGCTTCTCGCCCGGGCTTCAGGAGGTGCGGGATCAGGCCGCAGTGGTCGGCGTGCAGGTGCGTCGCCAGGAAGTCCGTCTTCTCGAGATCGACGCCGATCTCCGCCAGGCCTTCGTCCATCGCCGCGCGGCACTCGGGGCGGTTCATGCCGGTGTCGACGACGAGGTTGCGGTCTTCGGCGACGAAGACGAAGGAGTTGATCTCCCGGAGCGGGTTGTCCGGCAGCGGAACGACGATCTGGAAGACGGAGGGGAGGATCTCGGTGGCCATGGGGGCTCCTGACGGGAGGCTGGGCGGACGTCGCGCAGAGGGCACGGGCGCGACGGCCTACCCTAGCGCAGGCGCCGGCTGCCGCCGCGCGGCCGGCGCTTCAGGCCGTAGCGCGGCCGCGGCTCTGGTCGGTCGACAGAACGCGCTCGAGCTCTCGCGCGAGGTCTTCCTTGGAGAAGGGCTTGCTGAGCAGCGGGTACTCGATCTCGATCGCCTGCGCGAAGCCCGAGACCATGAGGATGGGCAGCTCCGGCACCCGCTCCCGCGCCGCGCCGGCGAGTTCGAGCCCGTTGAGGGCGCCCGGCATCAGCACGTCTGAGACCAGGACGTCGGGGGGTTCGGCCTCGATCATCTCGAGGGCCTCGACGCCCCCGCCGGCCACGCGAACCTGTTGGCCGAGCGAGCGCAGCATCAGCTCCATCATGTTGCGCACGTCCGCGTTGTCGTCGACGAGGAGTACCTGGAGGCCCCGCGGCAGCTGTGTGGGTGCGGGGCCTGAGGCCGCCTCGACGGCGCCGGTTCGCGCGTGGGGGAACTCGAGGCGAACGGTCGTACCGCGGCCCTCGTTGCTCTCGAGATCGAGAGTCCCTCCCGATTGGTGCACGAAGCCGTACACCATGCTCAGCCCGAGCCCGGTCGAGAGGGTGGAGGTTTTCGTGGAGTAGAACGGCTCGACCGCGCGCTCCAGCTGGTCCGGGCTCATGCCGCAGCCCTGATCGCGGACCTCCACGACAACTCGCTCTTCGCCGGCGCGTCGCGTCTGACGTACGTCGATGAACACCTCGCCGCGGCGCTCGCTGGCGTCGCGCGCATTGATGAGGAGGTTGATCAGGGCGGTGGTCAGCTGGCCGCGATCGACCTGGATCGACGAGCTCTCGCACTGGATGTGCAGGGTCATCCCCTCGCCGAGGGTCCGCTCGAAGATCCGCCGTGAGCTCAGGACGTGCTCCTGCAGATCGATCGTCTCGGGCTTGAGCGGCTGCTGACGCGCGTAGGCGAGGAGGCCCTTGTTGACGTCGCGCCCGCTGTCGGCCGAGCGCTGGATCGCTGAGATCAGCTCCTGGCGCTCGCCCTCGGACATGTCGGGCTCGAGCGCGAGCATCTCCGAGGCCGAGGTGACCACGGTGAGCAGGTTGTTGAAGTCGTGGGCGATGCCGCCGGTCAGCTGTCCGAGTGCCCGGAGCTTGTCCGCTTCGGCGAGCTGCTTCTCGAGCTCGTGTCTCTGCTGTTCGCCACGCATGCGCTCGGTCATCTCGATCTCGAGAGCCTCCGTGCGCACCTGGACGAGGCCTTCCAGCTCTTCGGAGAGCCGGGTCTTCTGCTGGGCGATGACGCGCTGCTCGCGGCGCGCGCGGTTGAGCGCGAGGGTTACGACGAGGAGACCGAGAACTGCGACGAGGCCCGCGAGCAGCAACGTGTTGCGCTGTGCAACCGCCCTCAGTCGGCTCGCTTCGGCGCGCGCGACGTCCGCCTCGTGGCGTGCGCGTTGGACGTTGTGGGAGTCGCGGACGACCGCCGCCTGGAGCCCGAGCTTCTCGCGTGCGGCGTCCGCCGCAGCGCGCTCCGCGCGGGTCATCGACCTGAATGCGAGCTCGTAGTCGCCACGGGCCGCGGCAGCGCGGGCAAGGGCGCGTAGAGCGTCGTCCAGGTGCTCGCTCTCTCGACCCTCGAGGCTGTCGACCACCGACTGGGCCAGCGTCTGGGCATCCCGATGGCGGTTCAGGGTGTCGAGCGCCTCGACCTGAGCAAGCCGGAGCTGAACGCTGCGTACGAGGTTCTCGCTGTCTCCGATGGCCTCGAGCCCGCGCGTGAGGTAGGTCATGGCGGCCTCGGGCTCGCCCGTCTCGAGGTGTGTCCTCGCGTAGATCAGCAGCGCGTGCGCGAGACTGTCGGGGTCGTGGCGGATCGTCGCGTCTGCGAGAAGGGGAGCGAGCCCCTTGCGCGCCGCCTCCACGTCGCCCGCCGCGAGGTCGGCGCGCGCCAGCTGCGTTCGACCGATGAGGACACGGTGCGCCTGTCCGGTCTGCTCGGCCCACGCTGTGCCGGCCCGGAAGGCCTCTCGTGCACGCTCGACGTCGCCGGCCTCGAGGTGGGCGATGCCCAGGTTGAAGTTCAGGATGTCCGCCATCGCGCGGTCGGGAGAGGCCTCCGTGAGCTGCCGCACCCGCTCGAAGCGTTGGAGCGCGCGGTCGTGGTTGCCGCTGGCCATGAGGATGAGGCCGTTGGCGTTGAGCGCTGCTGCGAGGGCCATGGAGCTGCCGCTGTGGCGCGCGGCCTCCATCGACATCTGCGTCTGCGGATACGCGGCCTCGAGGTGCCCAAGGCGGACCTGGCGGAAGCTCTCGAAGTAGTGGATGCGCGCACGGACGAACGCGGAGTCGATTGTTTGCACGCCTTCGAGTGCCGAGGTGCAGAGGGGCTCCGCCCGGTCGATGCTGCCTTCACGAATGCGCTGGGCGCAGCGGATCCCCGACAGATAGTGCTTCCAGGGCTGGTCGAGGGCGAGCTGCGCCGCGTTCGCCGAATCGTCGAGCAGCCGCGCGGCCTGCTCCGGGCCGTCTTCCCCCTGGAGTGCATCGGCCAGGACCAGCCGGGCCTGGAGGCTGGTCGCGGGATCGACCGCACGCAGCTCGGCAGCGGTCAGATCGAACAGCGCGGCGGGACGCAGAGGCTCCTGGGCGCCGAGCGGCAGCGTTGCCGCGACGAGTACTGCGCTCAGGAGAACAGAATCTGAAGAGGACGGGAGTCGCATGATGTGTCGTGTCCGGCGCGTGTTGGATCGCGCATGGGCCGATCCTGCGGGGCAGGCCCGCCCGCCGGACGTCGGGGGCGGTCGCCGAACGGCGTTTTGCAAGTCTACGCATCAAAGACGCGATTTGCTAGTTTTTTTGGATTTACGTCGCCGCTCTGCGGCACACGTCGCGGTTGGATGTGCAAATCGCTGCACGTCGCGGGAGATCTCGGCGATCGAGCCCCCTCGCTCGCCTCCGCTTGCTGTTGCTATGGTTACGGCCTTCTTGGAATGCGCCGCGCGGCGCACGACAACCTCTGGAACACGGTCATGAACGTTGCATTCGTCGGTTGGCGCGGGATGGTTGGATCCGTCCTGCGTGAGCGCCTCGCGGAATCGGGCGAGAGCGGCTTCGAGTGGACGTACTTCTCCACATCGGCTGCAGGAGGCGAGGGCCCGGACGGCCAGCCTCTCCGTGACGCCCTCGACGTGTCTCTCCTCGAGACGCACGACGTCGTGCTGACGTGCCAGGGTGGCGGCTACACCTCGGAGGTCCACCCGCAGCTCAGGGATCGCGGCTGGGACGGCTTCTGGATCGACGCGGCGTCGACGCTCCGCATGCGCGAGGACGCGATCATCGTTCTCGATCCCGTCAACGGCCAGCGCATGGAGGCGGCCATCGAGCGCGGTGTGCGCGACCTCATCGGCGGCAACTGCACCGTGTCGCTCATGCTCATGGCCGCGGCTCCGCTGTTCGAGCAGGGCTGGGTGGAGTGGCTGAGCTCGATGACCTACCAGGCCGCGTCCGGCGCCGGGGCGGCGGCGGTTCGTGAGCTCGCGGCGCAGACCCGCTTCCTCGGCGAGCGCACCTCCGACGTTCTCGACGATCCGGCGCGCGCGATCGCCGAGCTCGACCGCGCCGCGCTGAACGCGCAGCGCAGCCCAGACTTCCCGACCGCCGACATCGGCTACCCCCTTGCGGGGAGCCTGTTGCCGTGGATCGACCGCGACGTCGGTGGCGGTCAGTCCCGCGAGGAGTGGAAGGGTGGGGTCGAGTCGAACAAGATCCTCGGCCTCGATCCGCCGGTCCCCGTGGATGGCATCTGTGTGCGCGTGGGCTCGATGCGCTGTCACGCGCAGGCGCTGCAGTTCAAGCTGACCGAAGGCGTGCCGCTCGATGAGATCGAAGAGGTGCTCTCCGAGGCGCATCCCTGGTGCGAGGTGGTTCCGAACACCCCCGAGGAGTCGCTCGCGCGCCTCACGCCAGCCGCGGTCACCGGGTCGCTCCAGGTACCGATCGGCCGCCTGCGCAAGCCGGCGATGGGCGACGACTACCTGTCGGCGTTCACGGTCGGCGACCAGCTGCTCTGGGGAGCGGCAGAGCCGCTGCTGCGTGCTCTCGTGATGGTGCGCGAGATGTCGGCGGTGACGGCCTAGGGGCCTGATGAAAAAGTCTCGCAGGCCTGGCGCAAGGAGTTTCGGTTCGTGGCAAGGCGTTTCTCCGCAAGCGATGCCACTGCCCATCGTTGAGGAGAAAGAACGCAGTCCACGGGCCGAAAATCCTTGCGCCCCAAGGGGTTGTGGCCGGCGCGGACGCATCTGCTACGTTCTTTTCTCTCCACGATGGCACCGCATCGAGTTCGAGAAAACGCCTTGCATCTACGCCCGCGGCGACCACAACCAGGCCCGCGAGACTTTTCCATCAGGCCCCTAGACCGGGTCGCGCCGGCGCTCGAGCCACGACACCCCGACGCAGAGCGCGACGTTCAGCACGAGCCCCAACAGGCCCGTGTGGATGCCGTAGACCTTGCCGTAGCCCAGGAGCTTGGTGCCCGCGGCGACGCTCGTGCCGGCGGCCAGACCAATCAGCGCCCCGCGCGCGGTCAGCCCGCGCCAGCCGACCCCGAGGAAGAAGAGGGGGGACACCTGGCAGAGCAGCTCGTTCTTCAGCTCCGCGAGACCCCAGAGCGTGAGCCGCGGGACGAGGGCCACGGCGACCAGGGCGGCCATGATCGCCCACGACAGCGTCTTGCCCCACCGGGTGAGCTTCGCCTCGTCGGCGTCCTTCAGGAGGCCACGCCCCAGCACGTCCTTGGTCAGGATCGACGACAGACTGAGAAGCACCGAGTCGGCGGTCGACATGATCGCGGCCATCGCGCCCAGGAGAACGAGCGACGCCGAGATCGCAAACAGCGGCGAGCCCTGCGTCCACTCCCGCAGCAGCATCGGCATGACCTGGTCGGCACCAATCTCCCCGAGCTCCCCGTCGTAGCGCCGCACGCCGTACAGGCCGACCAGGACCACGACGGGCATGGTCACGAGCGGCATGAAGGCCATGATGCCGAGGGAGCGGCGCAGTACCCGTGCGCTGCGTGCGGCGTAGATCCTCTGGATGGCCTGGGGATACACGGCGGCCGCGAAGCCGACGGTCAGGATGTTGCTCATCCACGTGCGCAGGAGATCGGGCTCGGGCCGCTGCACGAGCTCCGGCCGGTTCTCGGTCAACCATTCGGTGAGTCCGAACAGCCCACCCGAGCTGGTGAGCACCGCAGCCAGGATTCCGGCGAGGCCGATGAGCAGCAGCACACCTTGCAGTGCGTCGGTCCAGGCCACGGCCCGCAGACCACCGAGTGTCTCGTAGAGCACGATCACCACCGCGAACAGGAGGACGCCCGCGGCGTAGGGGATGGCGCCGTCGCTGATGCCTTCGGTGAGGTGGCCGATCGCCATGAGCTGCGCGAGCAGGTAGTTCGTGATGGCCACGATCAGGAGCAGGTTGGCGCAGTGGGTGAGGAGCGGGCTGCCCCAGCGGTGGTCGAACCAGTCGGCCGGCGTGACGAAGGCGTGCTCGGAGGCGGCCTGTTTGAGCCCCGGCGCGAACGTCAGGTACACGACCACCACGGCCATCATGAAGCTGGCCGACATGATCCACGCGAACCCCATGCGGTAGGCCTCGCCGGGGTAGCCGATGAGCGAGTTGCCGCTGTATTGCGTGGCGTACAGCGTGAGCACGAGCACCGGCACGCCGAGGCCGCGGCCGGCGAGGTAGAAGTCGGAGAGCGAGCCGGCCGTGCTGGCACGCCGCGAGAGGAACGCGATCAGGGCCAGCGCGCCAGCGTAGATCGCGAGGAGAGCGATCGCTCCCGGGCTCATTCGTCGGTCCAGTACCGCCGCATCAGGGCGTTCACGGTCAGTGCGACGAGCAGGCCGAAGAACAGCGCGGTCACCACCCAGCGCGGGGCGCCGAACCAGAGTACCGGCGGCGTCTCCTGCGGCAGCCACCACGGAATTGCGAGGGCGTACAGGGCCGCCAGAAGAGGCCAGGCCCAGGCGGGGAAGGTGGGGGAGGGTCGCTGCATCGGCCGGAGCGCCTCGTCGTGCGTGCGGATCGTGGAAGTGAAGGGTGCGACTCTACAGGAGGCCGAGTGAAGAGCCTCGGCTCGTGTGCATCCCGCGGCCAGCGCCGAGATCGGCCCGCACGGGGCCGGTTTTGCCGACCCCGCAGGTCGGCGATCCGACCAATCCGCGGCGTGCTCTCCGACGGAGAAGTGGGTGGAATGCGCGGCGACGGGCTGCGCCCGGCACTTCAAGGAGACTCACCATGAGTTCACATATTTCGCCTCGACGCTTCGTTCTCGCCGCACTGCTGTCCTGCGTTGCGGTCGCCTTCCTCCCGGGAGCCGTGCTCGCCGAGGACCCGATCTACACCGCGCGCTTCAGCGACGTCGCGATCAAGGGGTACGACCCGGTCGCCTACTTCAAGGCCAAGGCACCGACCAAGGGTGACAGCGCGCATGCCTTCGAGTGGAAGGGCGCCGAGTGGCGCTTTGCATCTGCCGAGAACCGCGACCTCTTCGCCGC
Organism: Candidatus Multivoraceae bacterium; assembly: GCA_965223385.1. Taxonomy (GTDB): domain Bacteria; phylum Acidobacteriota; class Thermoanaerobaculia; order Multivoradales; family Multivoraceae; genus JBCCLJ01. Next base: position 2,540,685 of record CBDCWR010000007.1, read on the forward strand.
GGATCCCGAGAAGTGGGCGCCCCAGTACGGCGGCTACTGCGCTTGGGCCGTGAGCCAGGGCTACACGGCGGGCATCGATCCGGATGCATGGACGGTCGTGGGCGACAAGCTGTACCTGAACTACAGCAAGAAGATCCAGTCGCGCTGGGAGAAGGACCGCAACGCCAACATCGAGAAGGCCGACGCCAACTGGCCTGCGGTTCTCGACAAGTGAGGGCCGAGAGCATGAGCACCCCCGATGTGGCTCTCGACTCCCGCGCGCCCTCGAAGGGAGCCCGCGCCGGGCTCTTCCTGCTGCAGCTCGTCGTGGCCGGCATCCTCCTGCAGACCCTCTTTTTCAAGTTCACGGGCGCTGCCGAGAGCGTGTGGATCTTCACGCAGCTCGGGGCGGAGCCTTGGGGCCGATGGGCCTCCGGGCTCGCGGAGCTGCTCGCCAGCGCTCTCCTCTTCGTTCCCGGAAAGCGAGTCTTCGGCGCGCTGCTGGCGCTGGGAGTGATGGCCGGCGCGATCGTCAGTCATCTGACCGTCCTCGGCATCGAGGTCCAGGGGGACGGTGGTCTCCTGTTCGCCCTGGCCTGTACGGTTCTGGCGAGCTCCGCCGTTCTCGCCTGGGCGTCGCGGCACGAGCTGCCTCGGCTGAGCCGATGACCCCGGTTCGGGCCTGATCGTCTGCGCGCCGCCTTCTGGCGGCGCGCAGCTCTCGTGGCGGGACTCGGAGCAGCTAGCATCGAGCCGTGCACGTCACCCACGATCCCCAACAGGGCCTCGTTCGCGTCCAGCTCGACGACGATGCCGCGCTCGATGCCAAGCTGACCGAATGGCGGTCGTTTCCTCGGCTCCGCTTGGAGGAGAGGGCGGAAGAGGGGAGCACCCTGCGGGTCACGCTCGCCTCGCGGGCTCGCGAAGTGGTGCTCCCGTGCCGGGTGAAGCAGGTCTTCCGGAGCGGCCAGACGCACTGGGGCACCATGCTGGAGGTGCTCGATTGGGCTGCTGCGGAGGCCAACGTCGCGCCGCAGGCCGAGCCAGAGGACTCCGACGAGGACACGCAGGGGGACGCCACGGAGGTGACCGAGACGCAGGACGGCGTCGGGCGCGACGAGACGCGCGGCGTGTCTCCCATCTTCGAGATCCGCCAGATGAACGTCACCCAGAAGTCGCTCCTGGCGCCCAAGGCGAGCCGCCCCCAGCGGCAGATCCTGCTGCGCGACCCGAATCCGCAGGTGCTGCTGGCGCTCCTCAACCACCCGCGTATCGAGGCCAAGGAGGTGCTGGCGCTGGTGAAGAACACGCAGGCGCCGAGCGGCCTCCTGCAGCGCGTCGCCGGCGACAAGCGGTTTGCGTCGAACTACGAGATCCAGGCGGCCCTCGTCCGCAACCCAAAGACTCCGACGCCCATCGCAATTCGCCTGGTGGAGCTCCTGCGCCCCAACGACCTGCGCGACCTGGCCAAGAACCAGGGCATTCGCGAGGAGCTGCGGAAGGTGATCCTGCGCGTCCACCTCCGTCGGACCCAGCGCTGACGGTCGTGCTCGGGCTGATGGATTTCAGCCCTGCGCTCGCCTGATGTCGATGCTCCGTCCCCTGTGGGGACTTCGCGCTCCATGCTCGCTGCGCGCGCGCCCTGCGGGCGCGTTGCAGTTTGGCGGACCAAACGTGCTGCGCGTCGCTTGACGGTCTCGGCGTGGTGAGTACCCCGCCTGCGCTCGTCCTGAGTTGATGCTCTGCCGCTCGCGCGAAGAGAGGAGGACGTGTCAGAGTCAGTGCGGTAGGAGGGAGGCATGGGACGTCGGCAGGTGCTGAGCACGATGGGCGTGAGGTCAGGCGGGCGTCGCGGCAGGCCCGCGGTCGCCGCGAGCGCGCTCCTCGTTCTGTCGCACCTGCTGACTCCGGCCGCGCACGGTCAGAAGGTGGCAATTTCCGGAGCCGATGCCGCCGCGGACGTCCGCGAGCTGCAGCGACTGCTGGAGGTCGAGTCGTCCTACGCGCGGCTCGCCGATCAGTCCTGGCGCTCCCGCCTCGAGAGTCTGGCGACCAGGGTCGAGAGCGAGCCGGTGGTGCAAGTTCACACGCTCCGTCTCTTGCTCGCCGACGTCCTGGGCGACCTGGGAGACCGACACTCCGGCATCCGCCCCGCGCGCACCCGTGGACGAACGGCCGCACCTCCGATCCGGTACGGAGAGCTGCCGGTGGCGCTGGCTCGCCTGGGCGAGCGACTTCTCGTGTTGCGTCCGGTCGGTGAGCGCTTTCAGCCGCTGGACGCCGAGTACCCCTTCCTCGCGGCGATCGACGGGGTACCGATTCGAGAGGCGATCGCGGCGTGGACTCCCGAGAATCGCGCCGCTCCGCCGTTGTCGTCCTTGGCGAACGGTGCCCGGTCGCTCCGGAGGCTGGGCGCGCTGCGCTCGCTCCGGGTCGGTGACGAGGTTCAATTGACTCTGGCCGGTGCGGGCGACGAAGCGTCAGCCAGTCGTCGTGACGTGAGTGTCGAGCTGGTCGAAGAGGGTCCACTCCACACCGACGGCTCCACGCTCTGGTCCGTTTACCGCGACGCGATGCGGGAAGAACGCCTCGAAGCGCTTGCGCGACGTCTGGGCGAGCGGATCGGCTACATCGCCATCCCCGACATGGTCTCTCTCGAGCGGACGCCGGCGATGGCTCGTTCACTGCGCAGCGCGATGGAGAGCATGCGAGACCTCGCTGCCCTGGTACTCGATGTGCGAGGCAACGGCGGCGGCACGCGCGAGATCCTCTGGCTCCTGGCGCCCTACCTGGTGCCGAGGGACGTGGCGCCGTGGGTGGCGAACGTCGCGTACCTACGCAGCGACCAGCAGCTCGACGAGGAGCTGGAGAGTCTCACCAGCCGCTACCTCCTTCCTCAGGGTTCGGGCCGGTTCGACGACCGTGACCGGGCCGTGATGCAGCGTTTTCTGGAGTCTTTCAGCCCGCGCCGCCCAGTGCCCTCCGACCGCTTCAGCGCTCCCTACGTGATGCTGCTGCACTCGGGCCCTGAGCCCTTCGACGGCCGCGTCTACGTGCTGGCCAACGAGCAGACCTTCAGCGCCGCCTCGGTCTTTGTCGCCGCGCTCGAAGGCCTACCCAACGTCACGTTGGCGGGAGTGCGCACCGACGGGTCGAGCGGCAGGTCCAGGCGGCACCAGCTGCCCAACTCGCAGCTCGAGGTCCGCCTGTCGACGATGACCAGCTACCAGCGCGACGGCACCACGCTCGACGGAAACGGCACAGTACCCCATCTCGAGATCGACGTGACTCTCGAGCAGCGCCTCACCGGTCGGGACCTGCAGCTCGAGGCGTTGGTGGCCGAGATCGAGCGCCGCCTGGCTTCCTCCGCTCCCTAAAGCTAGGCGGTCGCGATCCTGGTCAGACCTCCGGTCTCGGGATCCGGGGCGTAGAAGTCGTTCCCCTTGTCGTCGACGACGATGAACGCGGGGAAGTCCTCCACCTCGATCTTCCAGACGGCCTCCATGCCGAGCTCGGGGAACTCGAGCACCTCGACCTTCTTGATCGAGTGCTCGGCCAGCCGCGCCGCCGGGCCGCCGATCGAGCCCAGGTAGAAGCCGCCGTGCTTGGCGCATGCGTTGCGCACCTGCGCGGAGCGGTTGCCCTTCGCGAGCATGACCAGAGAGCCGCCGTGCTGCTGGAAGAGGTCGACGTAGGAGTCCATGCGGCCCGCGGTGGTGGGGCCGAACGATCCGGAGGCGTAGCCCTCCGGCTTTTTGGCCGGGCCGGCGTAGTACACCGCGTGGTCCTTCATGTACTGCGGGAACTCACCGCCTTCGTCGAGGCGCTCCTTGATCTTGCGTGCGCGATGTCCCGCGCCACCACCAGGGTACCCGTGAGCGACAGGCGGGTCGACACCGGGTGCTTCGAGAGCTCCTCACGGATCTCCTTCATCGGGCGTGACAGGTCGATGGAGACCACGTCGCCGTCGAGGTCGGCCGTCTCCACCTCCGGCAGGAACTGCGCCGGGTTCGTCTCCAGCTGCTCGAGGAAGACTCCGTCGCGCGTGATCTTGCCGAGCACCTGACGATCCGCCGAGCACGACACTCCGAGCCCGACCGGGCACGACGCGCCATGGCGTGGCAGGCGAATCACGCGGACGTCGTGGGCGAAGTACTTGCCCCCGAACTGGGCGCCGATGCCGGTCTCCTGGCAGAGCTCGAACACGCGCTCCTCCCACTCGAGGTCGCGGAAGGCACGGCCGTACTCGTTGCCGGTGGTCGGCAACGTGTCGAGGGAGTGGGTCGACGCGAGCTTGAGCGTCTTCATGGTGGCTTCGGCCGACGTCCCGCCGATCACCAGTGCGAGGTGGTACGGCGGGCAGGCCGATGTGCCGAGGGAGCCGAGGTGTGTTCTCACCCACTCCTCGAGAGAGGCCTCGTTGAGCAGCGCTTTCGTCTCCTGGTGCAGGAACATCTTGTTGGCACTGCCGCCGCCTTTTGCGATGAAGAGAAAGTGGTACTCGTCGCCCGGGTCGGCATGAATCTCGATCTGGGCCGGGAGATTGGTGCCCGTGTTCTTCTCCAGGAACATGTCGAGCGGTGCCATCTGCGAGTAGCGCAGGTTGCGCGTGGCGTATGCCTGGAAGATGCCCCGCGAGAGCACCTCCTCGTCGTCCACGCCGGTGAACACGTTCTCGCCCTTGTGGCCGTGCACGATGGCCGTGCCGGTGTCCTGGCAGCCGGGCAGGACGCGCCCTGCCGCGATGTTTGCGTTCTTGAGCAGCTCGAGCGCCACGAAGCGGTCGTTGCTCGAGGCCTCCGGGTCGTCGAGGATCTTGCGCAGCTGCTGCAGGTGGCTCGTGCGCAGCAGATGCGTCACGTCGTCGAGGGCCTGCTCGGCGAGGAGCTCGAGGGCCTTCGGGTCGATCTCGAGGATCTCGCGGTCCCCGCATCGCGTGGTCGTGACGTAGTCGGAGGTGAGCTGACGGTACTCGGTGTCGTCGTGGCCGAGCTCGAAGAGCGGCTGGTACTTGAAGTCAGGCATAGCGCCGAGAGTCTAGCGGGCTGGTCGCGGGGCTCCCAGCCCCCGACGGTCGCTCGACCATCCAGCGCCTGGCTCTGCGAGCCGGCCTGGCTGCTCACTCCGTTGTTCAGAAGAACCTGTGCTCCGAGTCATCAGCGTCTGGGTGCCTTCATCGTGAAGAAGGGTTGGTAGCCAGGCACTGCGATCTGCACCTCGTCTTCCTGCGAGAGCCGGGACTCCTCACGGACTCCCGGCAGAAGCAGGTAGGGCATGACAACGGGTCACTCCGTCGCCTCTCGAAGTTTCACGTCGGCTGTGACGGTCCAACGATCTGGCGTGGTCCGGGCCCGCGACAAAGGTTGATCGCCTGGCCTGAACCTCTCTCAACGACGTCTCGAGAAGCCAGAGCTCGCGGGCTACCCTTCGGTCAGCGAGGCCAGGACCTCCTCGAAGAGTGCCACCCAGTCGCTCGACCCCAGCGCGCCGTAGCTCTTGCCGAAGCGCACGATCGCGATCTCGTGCTCCGGGGCGAGGAAGAGGAACTGACCGAAGTTGCCCTCGGCGTAGGGGTGCGGATGGGCGTCGCGGCCGTCGTACTGGCTGAGCCACCACATGTACTGGTCCGACGGAGCCCCTCCTTGGGTTGCAGATCCGTTGGGTGAGGACGGAAAGGAGCGGCTCAGGACACGTAGGTCTCGGCGAGGTCGCCGACGACGTCCTCGAACTCCGTGACCATGTCGCCGATGATGTCGGCCACGGGGCGGACCGCGTCGATGCGGCCGGCGACCTGGCCGGTCAGCGCGACGCCGTTGTCGAGCTTGCCCTCGAAATAGACGTCGCGCATGCCCTGCCCGAGCGCTGTCATGGGGTCTCCGCCTTCGCTTTCGAGGCGGTTCGTGCATTTGGTGCGAAGTGCGCGGAGCGCCGGTCCGCGCTCGCCGCGCAGCATGACGGTGTCGGTCTCTTCGGCTCCGACGATCGCGTGCTTCCAGTTCTCGTGGATGGGGCTCTCCGCGGCCGACACCATGCGCGTGCCGAGCTGTACCCCTTCGGCCCCGAGGGCGAAGGCCGCCGCCATGGACCTGCCGTCGCAGATACCGCCGGCGGCGATGATGGGCACGTCGACCTGGCTCCGCACGAGCGGCAGGAGGACCATGGTGGACACCTCGCGAGGATTCTTGAAGCCACCGCCTTCACCACCTTCGACCACGAGTCCGTCCACGCCGGCCTCCACGGCGCGCAGCGCCGCCTTGAGGCTGGGGACCACGTGGAAGACCGTGAGCCCGGCGTCTTTGAGCACCGCGGTGAACTTGCGGGGATCACCCGCCGATGTGGTGGCGAATTTCACGCCCTGGTCGATGACGAAGTCGATGATGCTCGGATCCCGGATGAACGCCTGCGCGATGTTCACGCCGAAGGGTGCGTCGGTCAGCTCGCGCATCTTCGCGATCTCGCCCCGGATCTCGTCGAGCGCGCCGCTCGAGGTCTCGATGATGCCGAGTGCGCCGGTCTTGGAGACGGCGGACGCGAGCTGAGCCCGGGCGATGTACCCCATGGGCGCCTGGACGATGGGAATGTCGACCCCGAGCATGTCGGTGATGCGGTTGCTGAACTTCATGATCTGACCCCTTGAGGTTCCTGGAGCGGCGGTGGCGGGGAGAATACCTCGGCACGCGCGGCCTGGCGCGGCCTGACGGCCGCGTTGGCAGAACCTGCGGTTCTGCTGCGCACTCAACCCAGGAAGTTTCTCGGCTGCGCGACCAACCGCTCACGATCTGGCGCGGCCTTCGGCCGCGTTGGCAGAGCCTGCGGCTCTGCTGCGGGGGCTCTTAGCCCAGAAAGGTGTTGGGCTCGGACGACCAGCCGCTCACAATCTGGCGGGCCGCCGTCAGGAACTCGGGGCGGATGGCCTCGTCCTGGCGAATCTCGCAGAGGAGGGAGGCCTGGTCGGCGACGTGCTCGAGCCACTGGGTCATGGCCGGTTGGAGCTCACGCCAGAGATCGCGGTCGCGCTCGAAGGCGTGCACGCGCGGCTCCAGGAACTCGGCCAGCGCATCGCGCGCCTCTCCGCTCACGGGGAAGCGACACCTCGCGCAGAAGAGGCGTTCGAAGTACTGCAGAAGGTCGGGCATGGGGTCTGGCAGGCCGCGTCGGTGCGCTTCGGAACGGGACAAGAGGCTCCAGAAGCCACGGACTCCTCCCAGCGATGGGGCGGGTGCGACCGGATGTGTCGTGTGGGTCGTCGGCATGTGCAGCGGCGCAGCGGCAGTCGCTTGCGCCTCGGGTGCAGGTCCTTCTGGACTCCTTCACGAAAAGCACGCGCCTTTTGCGACACGAGCAGCACGATTCGGGGATGTCGTCTGCTCTCGCCGTAGCTCACGGCCTCGGCAGAGCTCAACGCGGACGTCGCGACGGCCGTACGCGAGGCCGGCCAGGGCTCCTAGCCGCTGGCCTCCGCCAGCTCGCGCCGCCGTGCGCTGGCCGCGTCGTCGATGAAGTCGCACGCCTCGCGCCGCAGGAACGAGCCGGTCTCGGGCTCCGAGGCCAGGCGGAGGTACTCGCCGCCGTCGACCGTGTACGCCGGCCAGGTGACGCCGGGAGCCGAGGGGGTGCCGTCGCGTGCGAAGCTCGCCCACAGCGTGGACATGGTCTCCGCCAGAGCGCGGTCGGCGTCGGTGAGCTCGAAGCCGGTGCTTTCCAGGTTGTCGAACGCGTACACGATCTCGGCGGCGTGGTACGCGCCGAGGGTCGCGGCGTCGGGATGTGGCGGCGCGTGCGCGAACGAGTACAGGTAGACACCCTCGCCGACGGGGGCCATGAGCCGGGCCCAGGTGCGCATCTGGCAGGCGAAGGCACCGTCGGAGCGCGAGTCGACGAAGGCCCTGAACGCCGAGCCGTCCTCCACGGGGTAAGCCGCGAGGAACGCGTCGGCACGGTCCCCGTACTGCGCGCGAGCCTGGGCTTCGAACTCCTCGGGGGTCGGAGGCTCGTTCCCCCAGAAGAAGGACGTGGCTTCGTCGGTGTTCGAGCCGAGCATGGTCGGCACGGCCGCCTGCTCGCCGCGCTCGTAGAGAGCGCGGATGTCGTCGGGGATCGCGTGCCCGTCGACGATCACGGCCGTGCCGAAGCCGCCCGGCGCGCTGGCCGCATCGAGCAGCGTCTGCGCCGGCAGCTCGCGAAGTGCGGCCAGGGCGCCCTCACCGTCGGCCACGCCGACCGCTTCGGCGAGCTTCTGGCCGCGCGTCTCTCCCGATGCGAGCTCCGGAAGGTCGTCGGCGAGCCGCGGGGTGGGCTGGAACCGCCCACCACTCTGTCCGATCGCGCGGTGGAACAGCCCACGCGCGAGAGGTGACGCCTGCAGGGCGTTGACACTCCACGAGCCGGCCGACTCGCCGAAGATCGTGACATTGCCGGGGTCGCCACCGAAGCTCTCGATGTTGCGCTGCACCCACCCCAGGGCCGCGATCTGGTCGAGCACACCCTGGTTCCCGGATGCACCGTGCTCCGACTCGGCGCTGAGCTCCGGGTGCGCGAAGTAGCCGAAAACCCCGAGCCGGTAGTTCACGGTGACCACCACGACGTCCTGCCGCGCTGCGAGGCGGCTGCCGTCGTAGGGCGCGAGCGCGCCGGAGCCGCGGGTGAGCGCGCCGCCGTGGATCCACACCATCACCGGACGAGCCTCGCCGACGGTCTGCGCGCCCGTCCAGACGTTGAGATACAGACAGTCTTCGCTCACCTCGTCGAGCGGGCGGGCGTAGAACGAGCCTTCGGGGTAGGGCGCCTGCATGCAGGAAGGGCCGGGCAGCACGGCCTCCAGGGTGGTGCCATCCCACGGGATCACCGGCTGCGGCGGCTGCCAGCGCAGCTCGCCCACCGGCGGGGCCGCGTAGGGGAGTCCGAGAAAGGTCGAGACGGTCGGCTCCGTCTCCGACTGCATGCCGACGACGTAGCCGCCTTCGATGGGAAAGACCAGGGCGAACTCTTCGCCGCCACCGCCGGCCGCGGTGCCGTCTGCGCAGCCGAGCTGCAGCAGTGCGCCGAGAGTCAGGATGGCGAGTGCCAGAGTGCGGTGGCCTCGGCCGAAGAGGACGGGGTTCGGTTCGCGCTGCGCGCGGACGGAGTCAGACATGCGGGCTCCTCGCATCGATGGGCGTTGGACGATCGTAGCGGCGGCCGGAAGCCTATCTCGCACGGTCTAGGGGGACGCAGAGACGTCGTACACCCGAAGTTGGTTCTGGTTGCGCACGTAGAGGCGGCCCCCGCTGACCACGGGGTACGCCCACGCGGGGAGTCCCAGGTCGTCGATCCGGAAGCGCCCGCCTTCCTCGTAGCCGTCCGGGGTTGCTCTCGCGACAGCGACGGAGTGCCGCTCGCCCAGGAGGTAGAGCTTGCCGTCGGCGAGGGACAGCGAGCCTTTGCCCACGCTCCGAGCGCGCCAGCGGATCTCGCCGGTCGCGAGCTCCACGCAGGCGAGCGCCGGGCCGAAGAAGCCGTACACGAAGCCGTCTTTCTCGACGACCCCGCCGTGGTGGTTCTGCAGGTTCGTGCGGAACCACGCCTCCTCCGACGTCACGCCGTCGCCGGCCGCCTTGACCCGCAGCGCTCCGCCGCCGGTTCCGTACGCGGACGTGAAGAACGCGAGGTCGCCCGCGAAGACCGGCGCCGCCGCGTTGGCCGTGCGGTTGGCGGGGGTCGTGTAGCGAAACAGGAGCTCGCCGTTGTCGGCGCGCACCGCGACGCCCGCCTTCTGGGTGAAGCCGAGGATCGCGCGAACGGAGCCGACGTCGGCCGCGATGAGCGACGAGTAGCTCATGGCGTCCTTCAGATCGGTCGAGCGCCAGAGCGTCTCCCCGGTGCTGCGGTCGAGGGCCGCAATGGCTCCCTTGGAGCCGCCGGGCATGACGTACAGGCGATCGCCCTCGACGAGTGGTGACTCGCTCACGCCCCAGCGAATGTTGCTCGATCCGAAGCGGTCGAGCATGTTGAACTGCCAGTTGACGCCGCCGGTGGCCGCCTGCAGCGACGCGAGCTCGCCCATGCCGTTGAGCACGTACACCGTGTCCCCGACCACCGTCGGCGTGGAGCGGGGACCGTTGCCTTTGTCCTGGATCAGCTTGGGCCCCAGGACGTGCTTCCAGAGGCGCTCTCCGTCCCCCGTGGACAGGGCGACGATGATGCTGTCGCTGCCTTCGGTGCCCTGCACGTAGACCCGGTCGCCGACGACCGCGGGCGTGCCGTAGCCTTCACCGAGGTCGTCGACGCCCCAGACGAGCGGCGGTCCCGCGGCGGGCCACTGATCGGCGAGGCCCGTTTCGGACGAGACGCCGGTGCGGTCCGGACCGCGGAACTGGGGCCAGTCGGATGCGGCGAGAGCGGGGCCGGCGAGCGCGAGGGCGAGGGCCGCCGCCGGCAGAAAGGCAGTGGTGCGGAACCGCGCGCAGGAGTACGTCGAGAGTCTTGACATCGAAGGGCCTCCGTGTGGACGTCGAACGACGAGTCTACCGAGGGACTGTGAGGGTGTCGGATCGGTTCCCGAATCGGGACGGATGGTGCGGTCGGTCACGCGAGGAGATCGACGACCGCGAGGAGCCAGACCCCGGTCCAGAAGACCGCGCGGTGCACGTTGGCACGTACGAGACGGTCGACGTAGGGGCGCGGGTCGAGGGTTGCCGTCGCGATCCGGGTGAGCGCCCGGTGTGCCGGCACCGCCTGGGCGAAGGTGGAGGCCCAGGCGGCGATCACGAGGGTCGCCGAGGCGACCGAGAACGCGTTTGGCTGCTGGAGCTGCAGGCCAACCGCCACAGCCTGCAGGATCATCAGGGGGGCGACAAAACGGGAGATGAGACCCATGTACCTCGCGTGCCAGGAGGCCAGACTCTGCCTCCGGGTGTAGCGGAAGCTGGGGTAGATGATGCTCTGGACCAGCCAGATCAAGACCAGCATTCCGGAATCGGTGCCGATGCGTGCAATCTGGAGCACGGAGGGGTCGAGGACCTGCGACGGGCTCATGTGGGACACTTTCGTCGTACGACCGTGAACCGATGTCGCGACCGAGGAGACGACCCCCACGGCGCGTTGCCCCGTCCGATGTCGATCCGCCCTCCGGGGCGGGAGCTGAGGAGCCCCCCGTGAACAAGACCCCACGCCTCGTCCTCGCAATTCTGGTGGGTGTCGTGGCGCTGGGCGCCGCGAGCCTCCAGGCGTCCACCGATGTGATCGATACCTCGTCTGGACCGGTGCAGGGTGTGGTCGAGGGCGACCTTGCGGTCTTTCGCGGCATCCCCTACGCGAGCGCGCCCGTCGGGGACCTGCGCTGGCAGCCGCCGCGCGCCGCCGGCTGGTCGGAGGTGCTCGACGCCTCGAGCTTCGGATCCGCGTGCCCGCAGACGCCGCGACCCGGGTTGCCCGCCGAGCGGATGAGCGAAGACTGCCTCACCCTCAACGTCTGGACCCGCAAAGACGCGCTCGGCGGAGCGTCCCGGGAGCTGCCCGTGATGGTGTGGATCCACGGCGGTGGCTTTCGCGGCGGCACCGGGGCGAGCGCAGCGGCCGACGGGTCCCACTTCGTGCGGGACGGCGCGGTGCTGGTGTCGATCAACTACCGCCTCGGCGCCCTCGGCTTCTTCGCGCACGACGCCATCCGCAAGTCGGCCGCCGGCGTGCCTGGGGGCAACTACGGTGTGATGGACATGATCGCCGCGCTGGAATGGGTGCGGGGCAACATCGACGAGTTTGGCGGAGATTCGTCGAACGTCACCATCTTCGGCATGTCGGCGGGAGGCATGGCCGTGCAATTGCTCATGGTGGCGCCACGGGCCGAAGGTCTCTTCCACCGGGCCATCTCGATGAGCGGCTACGGTACGTGGCCCCTCCCGCGCACGGGCGAGGCGGTGTTCGGGCACCCGCGCGCCGAGGACCTCGGCGCGCGCATCGCAACGCGCGCCGTCGGCGGCGATCCGGACGCGCCGCAGAAGATGTCGATGCGGCAGCTCCGCGCGCTCCCGGCCGAAGATCTCGTCCGGGGCGTCGTGAGCCTGCATCTGCCACTCGTCGATGGCGAGATCATCCCCGATGAGCCGGCGTCCCTGTTTGCCGCCGGCAAGCAGCACGACGTGCCGTTCATGACCGGTGGCGCGAGCTACGACGGCGCCATCATGCCGATGGCGCGGATCCCCCACGCCCCTTTTCTGGAGTCGCTGGGCGAAGACGAGGCGGCCTTTCGCGAGCTCTATCGCGACGACTTCGCGGTGAGCGACGAGCTGGGTGCGAGCCGGCTGTTCGGCGACGCACGCTACCTCGTGGCCTCGAGGTTCCTCGGCAAGAGGATGGACACGGTGTCGTCGCCGGCTTACCTCTACTACTACCACTTCGTGCCGATGGAGAAGCGGGTCGAGTGGCCCGGCTCACCGCACGGTGCCGAGGTGCCGCCCCTGTTCGGCAACTTCCTCGCGCCCAACGGGCCGAGCGACGACGAGACGAGGCGCGTGGGTGCGCAGCTGCGCGAGGCGTTCGTGAACTTCGCGCGCACCGGGGCTCCCGCGGCGGAGGCGATGCCGGAGTGGCCCGCGTACACCGCGGAGAACGATGCGTGGATGGTGATCGGCTCGCGACCGGTCGTGCGCCGCGGAGTGATCCGCGGACGCCTCGACCTCATCGAAGAGCGGTACCTGCGCCGGGTCAAAAGTCGATCCGGGCGCTGAGCGTGGCCGACCATCCGTAGATCTCGTCCTGGATCGTCCGGAGCTCGTCCCCCTCGTACACGCGGTACTCCTCGTCGCCCAGGTTGATGACGTCGAGCAGGAGCGACCACTTGCCGAAGCTCTGACGCAGCGACAGATCGAGCTGACCGTGGTCGTCCACGATCTGATCTTCGCTCGCGTCGCCTCCCACTTCGAGGATCCAGTCGCTCGTGAGGTTGTACGAAAGGCGGCCCGAAAAGCCGCTGCGCTCGTAGCTCAGGGCGAAGTTGACCACCGTGTCGGCCTGGCCCGGCAGGCGGGTGTCCGGCCGGCCCGTGTACCGCGCCTCGGAGTCGATGAAGGTGGCGTTGCCGTACAGGCCGAGCCCCGACCACGCGCCCGGAAGCGAGCGGAAGCGGTTCTGGAACGCGAGCTCCAGCCCCTGGATCTCACCGCCTTCGCCGTTCAGTGGCCTCGTCACCTCGAAGGTCTCACCGCCTCGCAGCTCTTCGCTCGTACCGAGGAACACGTTGTCGGAGATGTCCTTGTAGAAGATGCCCGCGGAGAAGACGCCGACCGACGTGAAGTACTTCTCGTAGAGGAGGTCGAGGTTGATCGAGGTGGTGAACTCGAGATCGGGGTTCCCGCGCTCGATCTCCAGATCCTCCTGGATGAGGAGCTGAAAGGGCACGAGATCGGAGAAGCGGGGGCGGGAGAGCGTTCGGCTCGCGGCCGCCCGGAAGTTGCTCGAGTCGTCGATCTCGTAGGTGAGGTGGACGCTGGGAAGCAGCTCGGAGCTGTCCCGCGAGCCGCGCTGGAGCGTCGTGCCGGCGAAGTCGCCGTCCTCGTCGAAGACGAGCTCGGACGACGTGTAGTCGGTGTCGTTCTGCTCGAAACGAACGCCGCCCGCGAGCGTGACGCGATCGGTCAGGAGCGCCTCTGCCATCGCATAGGCCGCCAGCGTGTCTTCACTGGCCTCGTAGTCGGCCAGGTCCTCCTCGATGTCCTTCTCGGGCACCAGGCCGAGCTCGCGAATGAGGCGTCGCGGCGCAGCAGGGTCGATCACCTGGCCCAGCGCGTAGCGACCGTCGAAGAAGGGCGACGGATTGCGAAAGGAGTTGTCGCGGAAGCTCGCGATGGTGACGTCGTCCGCCTCGAACACGTTCACCTCGACGTCCTGGTTCTTTTCCTTGAAGCGACCCTTGACGCCGAACTTCCAGAGACCGTTCTCGCCGAGCGGGAGGCTGACGTCCAGCTGCGCCGAAAGCTCCTCGTCGGTCGTGAGGTTGTCCTCCTGCACGATGTCGTCGAGCTCGTAGCCGTCGGGATCTTCTCCGATGGCGTCGGCGATGATGTCGTTCGGATCGATGAAGTCGGGTGTGACGTTGGTCAAGAAGGGCACGTCCTCCTGCACGAACTTGGTGTCGAGCCGGCCAGGCTCCTCCTCCTCGGCGGAGCTGAAGGCCACCTTGTACTCGAGCAACGTGCTGCCGCCGAGCAGGTTGTTGCCGCCGAAGCTGGTGGAGAGGATCTCCTGCTCCTCGTAGCGGTCTTTGAGCTCGCGCTCCACCTCGTCGTCGGCGACGACCCGTGTGTTGCGGCGGCGAAACTCCTGGTCGCCGAACTCGTTCCAGATGCCGTTCCAGCGGATCTGGGAGCTGTCGCTGACGTTGTGGTCGATGCCTGCCGTGAGACCGTAGCGCTCGCGCGTGATGGTGTAGTCGCGGAGGTCGAGCTCTTCGAGCTCACCGTCGTCGTAGGAGGCCTCGAAGTTGTCCGAGCCGCGGTCCGTCTCGAAGGCGCTCCCAGCGAGGATGACGCCCGTCCTGCCGTCGCCGAAGCGGCCGCCGTAGGTGACGTTGCCGAGTTGGATCCCGTCGTCCATCAGGTCGTTGTGACCGGCCCCGAGCGCGGCCGAGATGCGCGTGTTCTCCGGCGCGACCTTGGTGATGAGGTTGACCACACCGCCGATCGCGTCTGCGTCCATGTCGGGCGTGACCGCCTTGGTGACCTCGATGGCCTCCATCAGATCCGCCGGGATGACGTCGAGCGCGACATCGCGGCCGCCACCCTCGGGAGAAGGCAGGCGAACTCCGTTGATCTGCACGGAGCTGTCGCCCGGTGAGGCGCCGCGGATGCTCACGTAGCGGCCCTCACCCTGGTCGCGCTGGAGCGCGATGCCGGGGATGCGCTGTGCAGCCTCCGCCGCGTTGGGATCGGGGAAGCGACCGATCTGGTCCGCTGCGACGATGCTCTTGATGTTGAGCGCGTTCTTCTGCTGGTTGAGTGCCCTCGCCTGGCCCTGCAGCTGCCAGTTGCCCTGCACGGTGAGCGCCTCCTCGAAGACGGTGCTCTCGAGGCGGATGTCGGCGGTGGCGATGCCGCCCTCCGGTACGTCGACCTCCTGGGTCACGGGATCGAAACCGAGGTACTCCACCTCGAGTGTGATCTTGCCGGCGGGCAGGCCGGTCAGGGTGTAGCTACCGTCGGCGTCAGCGGCGACCCGCGCACCACTTTCGGTCGCCGTGACGCGGGCTCCCGGGAGCGGGTTGCCGGCCGCGTCGAGGACCAGGCCTCGGACGCCGCCGTCGGCCAGCATGGCCGTTGCCGAAAGGAGGAGGAGGGAGAGGAGGAAGATGGATCGTCGGGTGGTGGTCATGTCGAAGCTCCGTTCTGTGGGCCTGCGCCGAGCGCGGCCCGACGAAAGGGCAAAGAAACGAAGTGAAGGGAAGTCGTCGAGAGGTGAAACGTGCGCGGCCTCTAGTCGGCGGTCGTGCACTCGGCGGGCAGGAGCGGTGTGAGCTCCTCGCCGCGGATCGCGGCGACTCCGGAGTCGTCGTGGACCGCAAAAAGGGCGCCGTGCGGGTAGCCGGCGAGGGGAGTGGAGGTGAGTGCGATGCCGTCCGTGTTGGCGGTCGTGCGCCCGCGGAACGCGCCGAGGTGGGCGAAGCTCGAGCGGTCGAGCACGTGAAAGACCGTCGACGTGTCGCCCTGATCGGTCACGATCCAGGCTCCGCCGGCTCCGCACTCCCACAGGCCGATGCCCTCCGGCTCGTAGCTGAGCCACTCACGACCGAGGGTCTTCCGATGGTTGCCGTCGAGGTCGAACACCTGGACCGACATGATCGGAGTGTGCTCTTCGGCCACGAGGAGTACGTCGTTGCGGGCATCGAGCGCGAGGCTCTCCACCTTGGCGAGCGCGGTGGGTGCGGCGGTCGGTCCGTGGAGGCTGTGACTCTGCAGCTCGAGCGTGCTCGGATGCACCACGAACCGCTGGAGACGTCCTGCGAGGTCGGTTCCCTCCTGTGCAGGCTCCGGGTCGTCCCCGGGCGCAACCTCCTGACCTGGGGCGGCAACCTCGTAGTTGTCGGTGACCCAGACCTCGATCTGGTCCGGGGTCAGTTGACGTGCCGCGAGTCCGTAGGGCCGTCGGAGCACGTCGCCGCCGAACACCCCCACCGGTGTGAGATCCGGCAGACGCAGGGCCTGGACCCTGTGGTTGTCACGCTCCACCACCAGGGCGAGGTCTGCGACGACGGCGATGCCGTTTGGCCGATCGAACTGGCCCGCCTGGGCCCCCGGGCCTCCCGAAGGAGTGCTGGTCTTCTTGCCCTCGACGTCGAGGACCCAGAGGCGATCGGTCTCTTTGGCCGTGGCGAGGAGGAGCCCCTGCGTCTCGCCCGTCCAGATCGCCAGGGAATCGATGTTCTCCGAGGGCGCATCCGCCAGGAGCAGCTGATCCTGGACGACCAGAGCATCGCCCGGATGCAGCGACGCCGCACCCGGGCTCGCGGCGCTCGGCCCGCTCCCGGGTGTGGGTGAGCAGGCGAGGGCGGTCGCGGCGGCAGCTGCGAGCGTGGCGTTTGCGAAGCGCGGCTTCGCGCGCGGGGCCAGCCGCGCCCCTTCGGTCGAGCGGCACATGTCGCTCTTCTAACGGCCGGCCGCCGCGTCCGCATGAAGATCTGGCGCACCTCTGGTGAAGTTGAAGCGAGCGGCGTCTTTACATGCGTCGCAGAGCTCACCGGCCGGCGGCCGCCCGGGCTTCGCCTATCGAGTGCCGTTCCCGAACCGCTCGAGGATCCAGCTCGACATGTGATCGAGCGCGACGGGAGCGATCGTCTCCTCGATCAGCTGGTACTCGTTCGGGCTCCCGGTTTGCGCCGTCTGGAAGAGGTGGTTCAGGCTCTCGAGACGGACCGTGGTCACATCCTGGTTGCCGGCTTCACCGAGCGCCTTCTCGATCTCGGGGAGGTTCTGTTCGGCGTCGACCTGAAGGTCGAGAGCGCCGTTGAGCGCCAGCACCGGCACACGGGTCTTGCGCAGCGCGGTGCGTGGGTCGAACGACAGAAAGAACTTGAACCACGGGCTGGTCAGCTGTGAGATTCCGGCCTGGATCGCCTGCTCGCGGGCGTCACCCTCGGGCTGGCCCTGGGGGTTCACCTCGAGCTGCTTCTCGATGATCGTGCGGAGTTTCCGCGCGATCTCGTCGTCGGAGGCGTCGGAGGTTGCCACGGCGATCGCCTCCTTCTGAAGCTCGTTGAGCTGCGTCACCATGCGCTGGGGAGTGCCGTTCGCCTCGAGGATGAGCTTCTGCTGCAGAGCGAGGATCTCGGACCCTGGAACACCGGTTCCTGCCATGAGAACGCAGAACGCGACCTCGTCGCTACGGGCCGCGACCATCGGCGCGATCATCCCGCCTTCGCTGTGGCCGATCAGGCCGACCCGACCCGGGTCGATGCCGCTCTGCTGGCGCAGGTAGCGGACGCTCGCCAGCACGTCCGTGGCGTAGTCCTCGCTCGTCGCGGTTGCCGGGTCTCCGGTGCTCCCGCCCACGCCCCGGTCGTCGACACGCAGCACCGCGATGCCGTTGCGCGTCAGGTGGTCCGCGAGCACGAGGAACGGCTTGTGGCCAACCAGGGACTCGTCGCGGTCCTGTGCGCCGCTCCCGGTGATGAGGACGGCAGCCGGGAAGGGCCCGTCCCCTTCGGGCTTCGTGAGCGTGCCGGCCAGGGTGACGTCGCCGTTCGTGTACGTGTGCTCGCTGACCTCGTAGGGAAGCGGCAAGGCCGGCTCCTGTGGGCGCTTGGGGCGCTCGACGGCGTCACGCCCCAGCCGGAACGGCAGCGTCGCCGGCCCCTGCTTGAAGTTGCCCCGGAGCTCGCCGTCTTCGAGCTTCCCCTCGAAGGTCGGCTCACCCGGAACGCCGGAAATGCGGAAGGTCGCAGTGTCCGGGCCGATCTCGATGGCGTCGAGGGGCAGGCCTTTGGCCCCCTGCATCGGGATGTCGATCGTGCCGGTCCATGTGTCGCCGTCGCGTGTCAGGTCGACCATGACCTGCAGCGGGGTGCCGGGAGCCGAGATCTCGCCCTCCCAGTGCCCCTGCAGATCCGGACTCTGGGCGCCCGCGACCGAAACGACCAGGAGCGTGGCGAGCACGTGGAGCGCCGCAATGCGACGCCCGATGTGCGGTTGGAAGCGGTTGGGGGTCGGCGACATGGCGGATCTCCTCAGGAAGAGCTCACCGGGCGGTTGCCACGGATCGTGCTGGGTACGGCTCGGTGCCGCGTTCTATTCCGTGCACGGAGGCAAGGTCCACGGTGCCGGAACGCGCGCCGGATCACCCGTCCGCCGGGGGTGCAGTGCACACTTCGATCGTGTGGCCGTCCGGATCGCGGAGGTAGATCTGCTCCGCACCATCGGGCCGCACCTGGCGCCGCGCGATCTGCCCGCCGCGCTGCTCCAGCGTGGCGACGGCCGCGTCCATGTCGTCGACCATGAGGGCGAAGTGGTTCGCTCCGGAGCGCGTTTGCGTGTCGCCGCCCTGGCAGATCAGATGCAGCTCCTGATCGTCTCCGAGGCGGTACCACGCGCCGGGGAAGTCGAAGTTGGGCCGTCCGATGGGCTCGAGACCGAGGACGTTCTCGTAGAACGCGCTGCTGCGAGACACGCTGGCTACGAGGAGTGCGACGTGGTTCAGATGGATGTGCTTCATGCCCGGAGTCTGGCAGCCGCGCAGCGCCTCAATCAACGTGGAGCCCGATCCGGGCCGAGAGGTCGGTGCGCAGGATGCCCTCGGGATCGACCTGGGACCTGAGCCTGCGCAGCGTCGCCAGCGCGTCGTCGCCGATCATGCGGCGGAAGTCCTGCGGCCGCAGGACCTGGTCCTTCGCGGGATAGAACTTGCCCCCCGCGTCGAGGACGAGGTCGTTGAACTCGTGGCACATCTTCCAGAGCTCGGCGCGATTCGAGGCCGTGACCGGGTAGTCGAGCGCCATGCTGTAGCCGTCGAGCCCGTGACTCAGCAGGAAGTCGTCGGGCCGGTAGCGCTTCAGCACGCCGAGATAGCTCATGATGCCGCGCTTGCGCGAGGTGTCGAAGATCTCGCGGAACACGTCGCCAGCGGATTCCGCGGGCACGAACGGCTGGTACTGGATGAAGCCGCCGGGCTGGTAGGCGTAGCGGAAGCCGGGCATCTGGTCGAGGAGGAAGTGGAAGGCGGCGTGCGGCTGGTAGTAGGTCTTCCCGGAGGCGATCCTCGACGCGACCCACTTGACGGTGTTCGTGAGCCAGACGCCGGCGTTGTGCTTGTACAGGATGCCGAGGACGACTGGGACGAGCGGCGCCGGCACGCCAAGCATCGAGCTCGGGAGCTCCTGCGCGTCGACCGCAAGCGTCGCCCCGCCCTCCGGGTCATTCCCTTCTGCCGTGTAGTCCGCCCAGTGCATCTGGCTGCGGCCCTTGGCCCGGGCGCCGATGCAGTCGCACCAGCCGACGTAGTAGTCGTGGTCGGGAGCGTCCTCGAACGACCGGATTGCGCTGGCCAGATCGGGCTCGACCCACTCCTTGACCCAGAGCCGGCCGCCGTAGACGCGCTCGAGCTGCAGACGGATGCGCGTGAAGCACCCCAGCATTCCGAAGCCGCCAATCGCGGCGTGGAAGAGCTCGGAGTTCTCGCTGCGTGAGAGCGTCAGGAGCTCTCCTGACGGCGTCACGAGATCGACCTCCTGAATCCAGTCGCCCAGACCGCCCACCTTGTAGTGGTTCTTGCCGTGGACGTTCATCGCAGCCGCGGCTCCCAGCGTGGGCCAGCTGGTGCCGGTCGTGACCGGTGGCCACCAGCCGTCCGGCAGGACGTGGCGCCACATCTCGTCGATCGACAGGCCGGGCTCGCAGTCGAGGATGCCGTTCTCCGGGTCCCAGGAGAGCACCCGCTTCATGCGCCGCATGTCGAGGAGCAGGTTGCCGGTGTTCATGGCGGCGTCGCCGTAGCTGCGACCGTGGCCGCGCATGGACACGGGCACTCCCTCTTCCGAGGCGCGGCGGAAGAGCGTGGCCACCTCCTCGGCCGACCGTGGCTCTGCGAAGGCCGCCTCTCCGCGCAGCGCAGCGCCGAAGCCGTCGAAGACACGGCGCGGAAGCGTGCGCAGCGACGGGCCGGCGGGGGCCGGTTGGGCCGCAGTCGCGGGCTGGGTGGCGGTGGGGGCGGAGGTGGTCACGGGGTCAGATGTTGGTCTTGCGGAAGATGAACGACGGGACGCAGCGGATGATCGTCATGATGGGCCACCAGATGAGCGGCACGTAGCCCGAGCCGGTGCCTCTGCGCGCGAGCTCGAGCACGCCTTCCGCGGCCTGGTCTGCGCTGATCATGAACGGCATCTTCATGCCTTCGGTCATGGGAGTCTCCACGGGGCCCGGCTTCACGGTCACCACGTGCACGCCGTAGCGGTGGATGCGATTCCGCAGCGCCTCGAGGTACGTGATGAGCCCGCCCTTGCTGGCGGTGTACACGGGGGAGCCCCTTCGGCCGCGGTCGCCAGCGACGCTCGCGATGCCGACGATGGTTCCGGAGCGCTTCGCCTCCATGTGTGCCGCGGCCAGGTTGAGCCACGCAACGGCGCCCACGAGGTTCACCTCGAGCTGCGCGCGGTCCTTCTCGAAGTTGTACTCGTGCTCTTCGATCTCGGGCATCACGCCCGCGCTGTAGACGATCAGGTCGATCGCGCCGAGCTCCTCGTGGATGCGGTCGAAGAGCAGCGGTGCCGCGTCGTAGTCCGTGACGTCGTGCACGTAGGCGGAGATGTTCTCGGACGAAGAGGCGAGCTCGTCGAGCTCGTCCCGGCGGCGCGCGAGGGCGGCCACCTTCGTTCCCTGCCGGGCGAGCTTTTGGGCAAGAGTCGCGCCGATGCCGCTCGAAGCACCGACCACGATCGCAGTCGACCACATGGCCTTGGAAGGCTATCGCGCTTCGGCCCTCGAGTGTTGCCCAAGGCCCGTTTTTTCAACGAGATAGGGGGTGTGGCTCGAGGCGGATAGCATGCGCGCCCAAACCCCTACCGCGTCGCCCCGAGCGTCGAGGTGTCTCAAGGAGCGTGTGATGAAGAATCTCTTCGACATTTCAGGGCGAGTCGCGGTCGTGACCGGCGGCTCGCGCGGCATCGGCAAGATGATCGCGCAGGGCTTCGTGGAGAACGGGGTCAAGACCTACATCTCGTCGCGCAAGAGCGACGTCTGTGACGCCGCTGCAGAGGAGCTGTCTGCGCACGGCGAGTGCATCTCCGTCCCGATGGACCTGTCGACGGTGGAAGGGTGCGAGGCACTCGCCGAGAAGATCAACGACCTCGAGGACAAGCTCGACATCCTGGTGAACAACGCGGGTGCCACCTGGGGCGCTCCGATCGACTCGTTCCCGGAGCAGGGCTGGGACAAGGTGATGGACATCAACCTCAAGGGCCCGTTTTTCCTCACGCAGCGGCTCCTGCCTCTACTGCGCGCGGCGGCCACGTACGACGAGCCGGCGCGTGTGATCAACATCGCGTCGATCGACGGCTACAAGAACAACGCCATCGAGACGTACTCGTATGCGGCGAGCAAGGCCGGCATGGTGCACCTCACCCGGCACATGGCGCGAAACCTCGCGCCCGACAACATCCTCGTGAACGCAATTGCTCCAGGGCCGTTCGAGAGCAAGATGATGGAGTACACGCTCAACGAGCACGGTGAGCGCATTCGGGAGTCGAACCCGCGCAAGCGCATCGGCCGACCCGAGGACATGGCCGGCGCGGCCATCTTCCTCGCCTCGCGCGCCAGCGACTACATCGTCGGGGAGACGATCAAGGTCGACGGCGGCATCGTGAACACGATGTAGCTCCGGTCACGTGCTCGCCGCCGGGCCCCTCGTCGTGGCGCTGGTCCTGCTGGCCGCGCTCCTTCACGCCAGCTGGAACGCCCTTGCACGGGCGAGCGGCGACCCGCTCGTGAACGTGGCGATCCAGTCGGCCACCGGTGGCCTGTTGGCCGTTCCGGTGATGCTGAGCGTGCCGCTGCCCACCGGTGAGACCTGGGGATGGCTCGGCGCCTCGGCCTGTATCCACTTCGTCTACCAGGTGACGTTGGCTCGCATGTACGAGCTGGGCGAGCTGAGCCAGGTGTACCCGGTCGCGCGGGGCATGGCGCCGCTCGGGGTTGCCGCGCTCGGGGCTGCGTTCCTCGGGGAGACCCTGACCCCTGCGCAGTGCTTCGGCCTCGCCCTCGCCGCGGTCGCCCTCGTGGCGCTGGGGCGCGCCGGGCAGGAGGGACGCACCTCGCGCCGTGCCTTGGGCCTGGCCTGCGGCGTCGCCCTGATGGTGATGCTGTACACGTTCTCCGACGGTCGGGGAGTGCGGACGGTCGATCACCCGGCCTCCTTCATCTCGTGGTCGTTCTTCTTCGGGTGCGTGCCGCTCGCGGTGTACGCCGCGCAGCGCCGTCGCGGACACCCACCACCACCGGCCCGCGAGTGGTGGCGCGCCATCGCGGGCGGCGTCATGGCGACGGCCGGCTACAGCGTGGCGCTGTGGGCAATGGGCCGGGCACCGCTGGCGTTGGTGTCGTCGCTCCGCGAGACCAGTGTGCTGTTCGCTGCGCTGTTGGGCTGGCTTTTCCTCGGGGAGTCCTTCGGGCGGCGGCGCGTGGTCGCGAGCGCACTGCTGGTGCTGGGTCTCGTGCTCGTTCAGAGGACCGGGTGAGCGAGACTCCCGCCTAAGGCCGACGGGGCGGCTTAGCCGCTGGCGCGAGAGGCCAGCGGGGCGTCTCGGGTGACAACTCCCGATCCCTCCCGAGAACGACGTAGTAGGCCGGGGGCCCGGAAGGCAGCTCCAGGTGAGCCGATCGGCGGACGCCCCTGCGGCCCGGCTCGCCGACCGCCTCGATGCGGCGCTGCTTCTCGTCGAGCGCGGCGATGCCTTCTGGCCGCGGCCGTCCTCGGACGTCGGTCCACGGGTAGAGAAATTGCACCTCTCGTCCGAAAGTCGTCCAGCGAGGGTCGCGCCAGTAGCCGACGGCCAGCACCGTCTGGGTGTTGCTGTTGTAGTTGCGCTCCATCCAGCTGACGCGCACACCGTCCCAGGCGGCGATGTGAAACGCCGTGATCGTGGCCAGACCTCCGAGGGCCTCGTGGAGCTGCGGTGGGAGGTTCTGCGTCGACGGAAGACGCCGCAGCGCGCGCCGCTCGTCCGCCGTGAGCCCGTAAGGGCCGGCGCCTTCGGAGGGGGTCCAGGCGGACTCCAGCCAGTCGAGGAGCTCTCCCACGGAGGGCTCTTCGGGCGGCTCTTCCGAGGAGCCGTGGAAGGGGATGTCGAGGGCGCGCGCGAGCAGGGGTCCGCGAGGATCCCAGCCGAAGTGCAGGGCGTTCGAGCGCGCTCCGGCCAGGGCAACAAACGGCCCGGTGTAGGTCCAGCCGGCCTCCTTGCGGTGCAGGTTGCCGAGGGGCTGCTTGCGGTCGTTGCGAAACCCCGTCGCGGCGGGGCCGTCCGCGGCGGCGAGCGCGTAGAGGTAGAACGTGGCGCGCAGGTAGCGCTCCGCCAGTGCGGCCACACGGCGGGCGCGCGGACGATCGAGCTGCAGGGCGCGCCAGCGCGCCACCGCAACCGCCGCCGTCACGGGCGCGTCGTACACGTTGGACATCGGCTCCGAGCCTTTGAAGTAGCGCAGCCTCTCCGGCAGTTGGGCCGACCCACCGTCGAGCTGGGCCTCCAGAAAGGTCTGCCACCACGCCAATGCCCGCGCTTGCCGGTGCGGCGGCGCGAGGGCGAGCTCGACGGCGGCAGCGATCACCGGCAGGTTCTCGCTGCCTCCCACCCGCCAGCTGTTGAAGCTCGGATCGAGCTCGAGGCGCCAGTTGCAGCGGCCGAGCTCGACACCGTCGCGTACGGCCGGCAGCAGCTCTTCCAGAATCCGCCCGGGCTGCCGACACTCGGGCGTGCGAGCTTCGGCGCCAGGTGCGGCCAGCAGCGGCACGAGGAAAGAACAGACGACGACTGGCAGGAGACCTCTCATGGATCGCGCTCGGGCAAGGCGTCGCCAAACTCGGCGACGGCCTGCTCCAGCGACAACCGGCGTGGGTGCAGCTCTATTTCGGGAGCAGCGAGGCCCGGCAGGAGCGGTGGGTCGAGCGTCAGGAGCCAGCGCGGCGCCGGTCGAGGCGGGTTTGGCCGCGCAGGTGCCGCAGAAGGGTCGATGGCCCGGAGGTCATCAGCCGGGCCAGATCGAAGTTCGACAGGTGCGTGCCGTAGCCGTGGCTGAAGGGGCCGGAGAGCCAGCGCCTCGGCAGGTCGCTAACCGCTTGCTCGACGGTGCGCAGCAGGAGGTGGCGATCCATCGAGAACCCGGGGCTCAGGTCGTGGAGGACGCCCTGGATCGAGTGCACGCTCTTGCGGAACAGGATGAGGTTGCCACCGAAGCGCACGGAGGCGTCGGTCGCCACGTCGTCGAGCATGGAGAACACCGACGACAGGGTAGGGAGGTCGCCGATGCGGAGTGCCTGCAGCGCGTTGCGGATGGGGAGAAGAGCGCGGGAGCGATCGAGCGGTGCGTCGGCCAGGCGCTCGACGATGCGCGCCATGCGCCCGGCATCCAGATTGAGGGTCGCGATGAGCAGCCGGCTCAGGTCGATCCGCTCGCGCTTCTCCAGCTCACCGACGAGGCTCCAGTCGAGCAGGCCGACCGCGCCGTCGTCGGTGGCCATGAGGTTGCCCGCATGAGGGTCGGCGTGGAACGGCGCGCGACCCTGCGGCTCCAGGAGCGGTCGGGCGACCAGGGCGTCCACCAGGGCGCGCGCGAGGGTGCGCGCCTGGCGCGGGCTGACGGCGGCTTCGGTCAGCTTCGTTCCGCGCAGCCGTGTCATTGCGGTCATGTGAGGCGTCGAGAGCGGCAGCGGCTCGGGCACGCGGATGCGCTCCCAGTCGCGGAAGACGGTGGCTGCACGCTCCAGGTTCTCCTGCTCCACGTCGAGCCGGATCTCGCGCGCGAGCAGCGCCCGCACCTGCTCGAACGCATCGCCGTAGTCGGGAGCCTTGACGCCGAGGCGCCGGCTCTCGTGCTCGAGCGCCTCTCCGACCGCCGGCAGCACCTCGAGCTCCGCCCGGAGTGTCTCTTCGGCACCCGGCCGCAGAACCTTGAAGACGCCGTCCACCACGTCTCCCTCGGCTCCCGCGGGTCGCCAGCGGAAGGGCAGGACCGTCGCGACGCTGGCCTCCGCGAGCAGGGCCGCGCCGAGCTGCACGCGCTCCCTCTGTCCGCTCGCCTCGAGCTCGCGCTCCACGATCTGGTGAACCTCTGCCACGGGTGTGGTGGGGGGCATGGTCTCGAGCAGCTGCAGCGCTGCGCGTAGGCGGGGGTCGAGGCGTGCGTCCCGCGCGACGACCTGCCCGAGCTTGTGTAGCACCGGTGAGGCGTGCAGGAGAGCGAAGAGTCGCTGTTCGAGCGGCGCCCCGGCCGGGAGCTCCGCCTGTCGCTCGGCGATCGCCTGCTGACGTGCTGGCGGCAGATTCGAGACGAACGTCAGGAGCCCGCTGCGCACGACGGGTGCGTAAGGCTCGAGCTCTCCGGGCAGGAGGCCTCCGAGATCCTCGGGGAGCAGGTGTGCGAGCGCGTGCGCTGCGGGAGGCAGACTCATCCTGCAATTCTATGGCCGGCTGGGTGCGCAGAGAACCGCTGCCGCGGGAGTTCTGCAGCAGCCCCCTAGGGCTCCGGCGCGGTGGCGGGCCTGCCGAGCTTGTACACCGCCCGGCCCTGCGCCACCAGCTCGCCGTTCGTGTCGTGCACGTCGACGTGACAGAAGCAGATGGAGCTTCCGTGGCGCGGCACCGTGCCCGTTGCCACGAGGTCCTGGCTGCGCGCCGGGGCCATGAACGCAACCTCGAGGTTGACCGTGGTCCCGTACGACGGCAGCTCGTCGGGGTCGAGCCCCACCCATGCAGCCGCCGTGGCCGTGGCATCGATGAACGCGCTGATCGCGCCGCCATGGATCTGATCGCCGACGGTCGTGTTCTCCATGCGAAACGGCAGCCGGGTCGTGACGGACTCGCGCTGTGCATCGACCAGTTCGAGGCCAAGCTGCTGCGTGAGCGGTGCGTGCAGGATGCGCAGTGCGATGTCGTGGCTGTAGCTCATGAGCCTTCGATCTCGGCGGCTGTCGGCTTCACGTCGACGCGATCGGCGTAGAAGGCGACGTAGCCCCGGATGCTCTCGCACTCGAGATACGGGTCTTCGTAGCCCCACGCGACGTTCTCGCCCTCGGGGCTCGCGCCGACCGTCCAGTACGATGCGTGACCCTTGAACGGGCAGTACGTCGTGTGCTCCGTCTTCTGGAAGAGCCCGGGCGTCAGTGCATCGGGCGGGAAGTAGATCACCGGGGGATACGTCGCTTCGCGCAGCACGATCGCGCGGCTGCTGCGCGCGACGACCGTGTCGCCCAGCGTCGCTCGCATCTCGTCCGGGCAGGGCTCGAGAGCCACAGTGTGGTCGGGTCGCTTCGCAAACCCGGGCGCGGGCTCTGGCATGTCGTCTCCTCTCGGCGGTGATCCGGGCATGGTACCCGGTGGTAGGGTCCGAGCAGCTTTCCCACCCGAGGAGTCTCCCCTTGAAGCTCGTGTCCCTGGGGCGCCGCCGACGCCCCGCGCCGGTCGCCGACCGAACCGACGTGCCCGCGTGCTGTGCCTCGTGCGCCGAGGAGGAGCGGCACAGCGACGGTCGTCGCGCGGTGCTCCGCGGATCGCTCGGGCTGTTCTTCGGCTCGTTGCTCGCGCGTGCCGGTCTCGCGCAGCCACCCCAGCCCGAGCCGCGCCGCATGCGACCGCAGGCGGGTGACACCTTCGTGCACGCACTGGGTGCGCGTCGCGGGGAGCTGGTCACTCTCGACGACCTCGTGGAGGGGAGCGCGCCTGTGACCGCATGGGCCAAAGACCCCGCGAGCGGCGTGGTACGGAGCGGTTCGCGTCTCAATCAGGTGCTCCTCGTGCGTGTGTCTGCGGATCAGCTCTCCGAGGAGGGGCGCGCCTCGGCCGCGGACGGAGTCGTGGCGTTCTCGGGCATCTGCACGCACACCGGGTGCGACGTCTCGAAGTGGAGCTCCGAGACGCAGAATCTGCTGTGCTCGTGCCACGACTCGGAGTTCGACCCGCGCCAGCAGGCCGAGGTGATGAGCGGCCCTGCCCCTCGTCGACTGCCGTCGCTGCCGCTCGTGCTCGAAGCAGGAGAGCTGCGGGCAAGAGACACGTTCGACGCGAAGATCCGGTACCAGCGGCCCGGCTGAAACGAGGCGCGGTTGCGCGTCGGTGCGCCGCGGCTGCGACACGACGAAGAGGAGACCCCATGCAGTCGCGATTCGAAGAGGCTCCGGGACATCACGGGCCGAACCGGGGGCTGCTGCGGTGCGCCTCGATGGCGCTTCTCGTCTTCGCAGCGCTTTCCGCGGCGGGCCAGGAGCTCGCCTACTCGGCCGTCACCGATGCGCGCCTCCTCGAGCCCGAGCCGCACAACTGGCTCATGTATCGGGGTACCTACGACGGGTGGGGATACAGCCCCCTCGACCAGATCCGCCCCGCGAACGTGAAGGACCTGCGCCCCGTCTGGAGCTTCTCGACCGGCGCCAACGAAGGCCACCAGGCGCCGCCCATCGTCAACGACGGCGTCATGTTCATTTCCACGCCGGGTGCTCAGGTCATCGCGCTCGACGCCCGCACGGGCGACCAGCTGTGGCGCTATCGCCGCTATCTTCCCGAGGACCTCCAGCAGATGCACCCCACGAACCGCGGCGTGGGGCTCTACGGCGACCGCGTCTATGTCGCCACCGTGGACGCCTTCGTCGTTGCGCTCGATGCGAAGACGGGCGAGGTGGTGTGGGAGACGGCGGTCGAGGACTACGCCAACGGCTACTACATGACGCTCGCGCCGCTCGTGGCGAAAGGCAAGGTCATGGTCGGCGTCTCGGGTGGAGAGTTCGGCATCCGTGGTTTCGTGGCGGCGCTCGACGCAGAGACGGGGGAGGAGGCCTGGAAGGCGTTCACCATTCCGGCTCCGGGCGAGCCTGGCAGCGAGAGCTGGCCCGGAGACACGTGGCAGACGGGCGGAGTGCCCGTGTGGGTGACCGGCACCTACGACCCCGAGCTCGGGCTGTCGTTCTGGGGCACCGGCAACGGCGGCCCGTGGATGGGTGACACCCGCCAAGGCGACAACCTCTACTCCACGAGCGTGCTGGCCCTCGACGTCGTCACGGGGAAGCTCGTGGGGCACCACCAGTACCACTGGAACGACTCGTGGGACTGGGACGAGGTCGATCCGCCGATCCTGATGGACCTCGAGCGTGAAGGCCGCTCGTTCAAGGCACTCGTGCACCCGGGTCGCAACGGCTACCTGTGGGTCCTCGAGCGCAAGGCCGACGCGATCGAGTTCGTGGAGGCGGTGCCCTACGTCCATCAGGACGTCTTCACCTCTGTCGACCCGGACACCGGGAGGCCCAGCTACGACGAGTCGAAGAAGCCCGGCACCGGCAAACCCGCCGAGTTCTGCCCGTCCTGGTGGGGTGGCAAGAACTGGCCGCCTGCGGCGTTCAATCCGAAGACCCAGCTGCTCTACATTCCGGCCAACGAGAACCTGTGCGCGCTGCTCAGCGGCACCGAGGTCGAGTACACGCCGGGGCGCCAGTTCATGGGCATCGAGGGCAGGTTGATCCTTCGCGAGGGCGCGGAGCACATCGGCGAGCTGCAGGCCTGGGACCTCGCGACCGGCGCGCGCAGGTGGACGCACGAGTTCGAGAACCAGCTCTGGGGTCCGGTGCTCACCACCGGCGGCGGTCTGGTGTTCGTGGGCGGCACGAACGACCGCAAGTTCCGCGCCTTCGACGCCGCGACGGGCGAGCTGCTGTGGGAGCAGCGCACGAGCTCGGGCGTCACCGGGGTGCCGAGCTCCTACGAGATCGACGGCAAGCAGTACATCGCCGTGCAGTCGGGATGGGGCGTCGACGCGCAGCGCGGCCAGCTCGAGATGGACCGCATCCTGGGCGAGACGCACCACGTGCCGCTGGGAGGCACGTTGTGGGTTTTTACCTTGCCCGACTGAGCCGCGCCCTCGGCCAGCTCACCGAGGGGGAAGCTCCAAGGAGACTCTTCGGGCTGCTAGTGGGGATGGTGAGCTGTGTCGGCGCCTGGCATCCGCGCGGCCATCAGCAGCGCAATGACCAGAAAGCCGACCGACGGCACCCAGGCGTTCGTGAGAATCAGGCGTGAGATCGTCTCGGCGCTGTTGTCTCCGCCAGCCTCGAAGCCGAGCCATGCCACGAAGGGCAGGACCGTTCCGGCCGCGAGGCCGCTGCCGATCTTGTCGAGGAAGGTGAGCGCGGCGAACGCGCTGCCGCGCACGCTCTTGCCCGTGTCGTGCTCGTAGCGGTTGGCGAGGTTGCCGGTGAGGGCCCGCACGAGGTAGGGCCCGGCACCGAAGCCGAAACCGAGGACACCCATGTAGGTGAAGTACACGGTGCGGCTGCCGGGCGTGACGACCAGGGGCAACGCACCCAGGGCGAGGCTGCTGTAGACGCCGGCGACGACAAGGGCACGGCGGTCGCCGAGGCGTCTGGCCAGCGGCATCCAGGCGGCCATGCCCACGAAGGCGGCCACGAAGTACAGGCTGAGACCTTGCGCGTAGGAGCCTCCGAGCTCGAACCCGTAGGCGGCGAGGAAGTAGGAGAGGACCGAGAGGGTCACGAACGAGAAGTTGAGAGCGAAGTTGGCCACGATCACGCGTAGGAACGAGCGATCGCCGGCGAACTCACGGATCGCTGGCCAGGAGAACTCCGTCGTCTCGGACCTCTGCTCGTCGTCCGGCACGGTGAGCGCCGTCCAGAGCGTGAACACGGTGAAGCAGGCGATGAGGAAAAACCCCACCGAGCGCACCTTGGCCTCGAGAGACTCGTCGCCGAGCTGCTCCACGAGTGCCGGGACGAAGAAGGCGCCGAAGATTCCGACCACCACGGCGAGCTCTCGCAGACCAAAGAGGCGCGACAGCTCGGCTGGGGTGCGCGCGAGGCTGCCGGCCCAGGCCGTGTGGGAGATGAGACCGATGGTGTAGGCGCTGTACGCGAGCGTGCCCGCGACGACGAGGTACACGGTGCCGGCGAGGTTTGCGCGCGGCAGGAACAGAAGCCAGATGGAGATCAGGAAAAGAGGGAGCGACAGCAGGAGCCACGGCTTGTGTCGCTGCGCGAACGGCTTCCTGTCGAGCAGGTACCCCATCGCGAAGTCGGTCACGCCGTCGAAGAAGCGCAGCAGCATGAAGATGGTTCCGACGACGGCGAGGTCGAGTGCGAGCACCTCGGCGTAGTAGGGCGGAATGAGGTTGACGATCGCCGAAGGCAGTGCCGTCACCGGCATGGCGAACACGCAGTAGCCCAGCAGCACGGAGGCTCCGAGCGGGGCGCCTCGATCCGACCGACTCAAACCCCGGCGCTGCGTACGAGATCCATCGCCTGCTCGAGCGCGCCGATCTGCTCTTTGAAGCTCTTGCCGCCCGTATGCAGCCGGAGCGTGTCGACGCCGGCGCTCTTGTACACGCCGATGCGCTCACGCACCATCTCCTCGGTGCCGATGAGCGACGTCTTGAGCACGAGCTCGTCGGGAACCCGGGCCGTGGCTTCGTCGCGCTTGCCTTCCACCCACAGCTTCTGCACCTCGATCGCAGCGTCTTCGAAGCCTCCGCGCCGGAAGGCTGCGTTGTAGAAGTTGGTCTTGGGCGAGCCCATGGCGCCGAGCGTAAACGCCATCGCCGGCCTGCGCTCGTCGATGAGCCGCTCCACGTCGTTGCTCACCTCGATGTGGGCGCCGATCTGGATGTCGATGTCGTCCATGGACCGGCCGGCCTCTTCCGCGCCCTTCTTCATGTGATCGAAGAAGACGTTCGCCTGCTCGGGCAGGAAGCTCGTGCCGAGCCAGCCGTCGGCGACGGCGCCCGTGAGCTCGAGCGCCTTGGGGCCGAGGGTGGCGAGGTAGATCGGCAGGTCCGGCTGCGGGGGCTGCGACAGGCGGATCGGCTTGCCTTCGCCGCCGGGGCGCGGGAGGACGATGTGCGCGCCGTCGTACTGCAGCTTGTCGCCGCGCAGGCCCATCTTGATCACGTCGACCGTCTCGCGCAGCCTGGTGAGCGGCTTGGCGAACGCGGCGCCGTGGAGCCCTTCGACCACCTGCGGGCCGCTGACCCCGAGGCCGAGCACGAAGCGCCCGTTCGAGACGCGCGCGAGGCTCTGCGAGGTCATCGCGATCATCGATGGCACGCGGGAGCTGATCTGGATGATGCCGGTGCCGAGACGGATCGTGTCGGTGCGGGCGGCGAGGTAGGCCAGCGGCACGACGGCATCCATGCCCCAGGCCTCCGCCGACCAGGCGAAGTCGACGCCCATCTTCTCGGCGGCGCACGTGTATTCGACCAGTCCGTCCCAGTCTTCGCCGTTGTAGTACGCGCTGCCGATACCAATGGACGTCTTCATGGGAGTCTCCTGCGGCCGCGGATCCGTTCGAAGGGGGCGCCGTTGGGCGGCGCGGCGCCCTCGATCGTGCGCGGCGGTTCACTGGGAAGGGAGGATGCAGTGTACGTCGAACCAAGTGGGGAATCGACCGACGGGCTCGACGACGAGGCCGATGGAGGCGCGGCCTGTCCCTTCGGGGCGGTCGGGAGGCGCGGACGTCCGCGTTTTGCGTCGGTGTTTCGTACTCTAGGTAGAGCACCGAGGAGGGAACTGCGCGTGAACGAGCGCTCGAGGCCGGCCCCCGCCTCGCAGGCGAGGGGTGCCGTGATGATCCTGGGGGTGGCGGCTCTTGCCCTCTCCGCGGCGGTGCGGCCTGCGCAGACACCCGAGTGGGCCACGCTGGAGGTCGTCGTGCGCGGAAGCGACGGCCACCCCGTTCCGAACGCGCGCGTCGCCGCGCAGGCGAAAGGTCCGCGTCGCCAGAGCCGCGCTCGGCTGGCGGTGCTCGAGCGGATCGACTCCACGTCGCACGTCACCGACGCCGAAGGTGCGGTGGTCTTCCAGGTGCCTCCGGGACGCTGGAGTGTGCACGCCTACGGGGTGCGCGACCGCGGCTGGGTGGAGCGCAACCCCTTTGTTCCCGATCCGGAGGTCGTGCTGGCCCCCGGCGAGACCCAGGTGGTCGAGCTGCGGCTCGCGCGCGGCGTGCCGCTACGTGCCACGTTGACGGTCGAAGGCGACATGGAGGGTCGGTTCGGGCTGAACCTGCTACCCGATGGCGCGGTGCGCGACGAGCTCGCGGACTGGTTCTCCTGGACTCCTGCGTCCCCGGAGATCCGGCGCATGTTGGCTCCCGGCGTGTGGACCGTCCGCCCGCAAGGCCCCAGCGGGTTTCTTCTGCGCGAGCTGATCCTCGACGGAGCCCCGGTGCTGAGCGGCGATCTGAAGATCGATCTGCTGGAAGATCCATCACCCCGGCACGTGGACGCGATCTTCGTGGCGGAGTCGAAGATCACAGGCACGATCGACGTAGCGAAGCACCCTCCCGGCCTGGTGCTCGAGGCCCAGCTCGTCGAGGCGGGTGCCTGGAGTGCGGACGAGAGGGTGCGGAGAGGCTCCGACGTGGACCTCGTCAGGCGCGGCCGAAACGAAGACCAGCTCTACGAGCTCCCGGTGCCGTCGGGAGTCTGGCGGGTGCAGCCCGTCGCCGAGGTCGGGATCGACTCCTCACCCGAGTTCGTCGAACTGGAGCTCGGCGTGGGCGACGAGCAGTCGGTCGCGTTCGAGGTGGAGGTCCTCGGGGGAGACCGCGACTTCGACGCGTTGCGGGTCATGACGGCCCGCTACGAGGGCGGAACACTCCCGCAGAGTCGCGTCGAGGTGTACGACGCATCCGGCCTCGTGGCCGAGGACTCGAGCGACGCGAGCGGCCGTGTCACCTTCTACGAGCTCGAAGCCGAGAGAAGGTACCGCATCGTCGCCAATCACCCCGACGCGCTGGCGCAGAGCACCGAGATCGTCTTCCGGCCCGGGCGCGCCGACAGAGACCGCACGTCCGGTCCGCCGGGCTTCCGCGCGACCGACAATGTGCTCCTTCACCTCCATGCAGGCGCGGGCCTGGCCGTCGAGGGTCACGGCGCGGCCGGGCAGCCGCAGGCGGGCGTCGAAGTGACGGTGGAGCGTTTCCTGGCCCAGGGAGAAGATGCAGCGGTGTGGGACCTGGACGGGAGCGAAGCGCTTCCGGGAGATCCGCGGGCTGGGCTCGCGAGCGGAGACGTGCGTGATGCGGAAGTCACCGCGTCCGTGCGCGCTCATCTGCTGTATCTCGATCGTGCCGACAGCAACGCGCGGACGCTCACGACCGGTCCGGCCGGCGTCGCGGAGGCGAACGGCTTCGTGGCGGGTGACTATGCCGTGCGCGCGAAGCTCTCCGGGGCCGACGCGGCGCTCGGCGCCGTGGCCGTGCGGACGCCGAGCGAGAGGTGGGTGGTGCCCGGAGAGGAGCTCGAGCTGCGGGTCGCTTCCGACGAGCTCGTGCAGCTGGAGGCGAGGGTGCTCCCGCGCGCCCGCTTCACCACGCGGCTCGTGTGCAGCGACGGCGGTGCCATGCCGGAGACCGCTTCGGTCGAGGTCTACCGCGCGCTCGAGGTCGTCGGTGGCGTCATCGCTCGGCGTGGAGGACGAAGAGCCGGCGCTCCTGCTGGAGAAGAAGCGGCTGCGGCGGGGTGGCCTTCTGGACATCGGACCTCTCGACCCCGGGGCATTCCACATGGCCGTGCGGCCCGACGGCTTCGACCGGTGGACGTGGGCCTTCGAGGCCGAGGAGCGCAGCTCTGCGCTCGCGCTCTCGGTGGAGGGAGACAGCGTGCGGGGCGGCGACGCGATTGCGCTGGGGGAGTACGTCATCGAGTGCGACCCTGCCGTCGACCTCGTCCTGGAGCCCGCCAACTCGACTGCTCTGCGCGACGGCCGGCTGACGGCCGATGTGGAGCTGTTCGACCTCACCTATTTGCGGGGTGGCAGACCTTCGCAGCGGGACGATCCCGAGGAGGAGTCGTTTCGCCAGCTGCCGAAGCCCAAGTCGCGCTGGGCCGGGAACGTGCTCGAGCTGCGAGGGCTGCCCGCGATCGAGCTGCGCCTGCGCGTCGTGCTCGAGCACCCCGAGGTCTCGCCCTCCGGAGTGCTGGTGCGGGAGTTTCGGCTCGAGCCGCAGCGGGGGAGCTACGTGCGGCGCGTGATCGAGCTGGGCGCCGCCGCGCCGCGCTAGCCGGTGAGATCAGCGCGAGCGTCAGCTCGCGACATCTTCCGCGTGCTTCAGCTCGCGACATCTTCCGCGAGCCTCAGCTCGCGACATCTTCCGCGAGCCTCAGCTCGAGACCTGGACGGTCCGCTTGCCGACGTTGCCGCCGGCGAGCAGGTCGACCAGCGCCCGGGGCGCCGACTCCAGGCCCTCGAAGCGGTCCTCGAGCACCTCGAGCTGCCCCGACTGGGTCCAGTCGAAGAGCTGCTGGCGCGCCTCGGGAAAGCGCTCCGCGTAGTCGAAGAGCAGGAAACCCTCCATGCGGAGACGCTTGTTCACCAGCAGCCCCGGCACCCCGCGTGGCCCTCCCTCGGGCGTGCTGGTGTCGTACTGCGAGACGACGCCGCAGCAGACGATCCGCCCGTAGTTGTTCATGCGAAACAGCGCCGACCCGAGCACCATGCCGCCGGTGTTGTCGAAGTAGACGTCGACGCCGTCCGGGGTCGCCGCCTTGATCTCGGCGCGGAAGTCGTCCGACTTGTAGTTGACGGCCACGTCGAAGCCGACGTCCGACGTCAGCTTCTGGCACTTCGTGTCGGAGCCGGTCGTGCCGACCGCGCGACAGCCGCGGATCTTGGCGAGCTGGCCGACGATGCTGCCCACGGCGCCCGCCGCAGCGGAGACCATGACCGTCTCGCCCTGCTTCGGCTGCCCCACGTCGAAGAGGCCGAAGTAGGCCGTGATGCCGGTTCCGCCGAGGATGCCGAGCTCCCAGTGGAGCGGGCCGAGCGGCTCGACCTTCTCGAGGTCTTTCGGCTCGGCCACGACAAAGTCCTGCCAGCCGCTGCGGCAGCGGACGATGTCCCCCTCCTCGAGGCCCGGAGCCCGACTCTGCTCGACCCGCGCCAGGGCGCCACCGCCCATCACCACGTCGGTCTGCGGCTTGCCGGCGTAGCTGGCGCTGCCCTGCAGACCCGCGCGCATCGCGGCGTCGATCGACAGCTCCAGCACGCGACACAGAACCTGACCTTCGTCGGGTGTCGGCACCTCGGTCTCGGTCAGCTTGAAGTGGCGTTCTTCCAGGCGGCCCTGGGGAAGCTCGGCCACGAGCACTTGGCGGTTGGTCGGCACGGCGATCTCCTCCTTTGGTGTCGCGGCACAGTATCGCGACCGTGAGAGCGTCGCCCAGGGACGACGGTTTTGTAGGAGGCCAGTCCGAAATGTCTCGGCCAGGCGGGCGGTCATCGCCCTGGGCGGGGGGCCGCGACGCCGCGAGATCCCCGAAAACAGGGGGCCGAGGTCCGTCTCCTGAAGCGAAAGGAGGCTCTGGCATGCGGCGTGCTCGTTCTGGCGTCGAACGCCCCCTCACTGGATCCCTCGCAGCGTTGGCTCATGAAGCGCAGCGCCGTGAGGGGACCGCCACCGGAGCTCCAACGATGAGGACCCCGAACGACGCGCCGCGATCCCTCCGCGACGGCCATGCTCTACGAACCTCTCCGCGTCGAGAGACCGTCGACCGACAAAACGACTGGGTCGTGCGGGACACCAGCTGGTCGGGTCCCGAGCCCGTCCCGATCGTAGAGAGGTGATGTGCGGCGCCTGCGCCGCGGGTGTACGTCCGATGTACTTCCGTCGCAGGTCGGGCACCGCCCGAGCGGCCGCAGACCCTTGATTTCAGGGGCTCGCGGCCTCGGCACGCCGAGTGCTCTCTGAAGGGGCGTCCGGGCACCTTCGCCTGGACGTCTTTCGAGGAGCACCTGATGCACGTTCCTTCCCCGGCCCCCAAACGACCCTCCCGTGCCGATGCCACGGGATGGGTCTTCGTCGATGACAGCTGGCCCGAGCGCAGGCCACCGCGACCCAGCCACGGGGAGGCGTCGTGAGCGACGCCCGCCACGTCGTCTGGCTGCGAAGCCAGCTCTCCGACTGGGTGGAGCAGGGCCTCGTCTCGAGCGAAGCCGCGGAGGCTCTCCGCGCGCGCTATCCAGAGCCCCGAAGCCGCAGCCGTCGGCTCGCGGTGGTCGCACTCGGCGCGCTGGCGGCGACCCTGGTCGGTAGCGGCATCATCCTGCTTCTGGCGCACAACTGGGAGGAGCTGTCGCGCACCGCCCGGGCCGCCATCTCCCTCGTGCCGCTTGCGGTGAGCCTGCTGCCCGCCGGGTGGACCCTACTGATGCACAAGGGCGCGGCGTGGCGCGAGAGCGTCGGTGTGTTCTGGACGTTTGCCGTGGGGACCGCGCTGGCGCTCCTCGAACAGACGTACCACGTGGGCGGGGAGCCCGAGGGTCTCATGCTGCGTTGGCTGCTCCTGGTGCTGCCGATCGCGTACCTGCTGCGCTCCGTGTGCGTCGCTTCACTCAGCGCGCTGGGTATCGCGATCTGGACGCCCATGGCCTTCGATCTGGGGCGCGGCGCTCGCGCCGACTGGGGTCTCGCCCTTCTGCTCCTGCTGGTTCCTTTTGTGGTGCAGCGCCTGCGCGAAGCCAAGCTCTCCCCGGGGACCTCCGTCCTCGGATGGGCCCTGGCGGTGGCCCTTCTGCCGGTGGCCCTGTTCACGTTCGTGGGTCTCGACGGCCCTTGGTTCGTGTGCACCGCTCTAGCGGTGCTGGCGGGCTACACGATCGTCGATCGTGTCTGGTCGGAACCGGGGACTTCCCTCCTTCAGCGTCCGTGGATGGTGGCCGGGCGCGCCGGCACCGTGGCAATGCTCCTCGCCTTGAGCTTCGGAGAGGCGACCGACCTCCTCGGGCGCTTCGACGCACCGCCGCTGCAGGAGCTCGTCGCCTATCTGTGGCCCGTCACCGCGGTCGGGCTGGGTCTGGCTGCCGTGGCCTGGCGTCTGCGGGCGCCGTGGCGCAAGGACGCACTCTGGCTTGCGGTCCCAGGACTCGCCTTCGCGGCGTTTGTCCTCGGGGAAGCCGTGAGCGTCGGAGCCGCCGTTGCGCTGATCAACGGCATTCTCCTCGTGCTCGGCTTGAGCGGAGTTCTGCAGGGCTTTCGCTCCGACAGTCTGCTGCAGCTCAACGTCGGCATGGCGATCCTGTCGCTCCTCGCCGTCGTGCGCTTCTTCGACAGTGAGATCGACTTCACCATCCGTGGCGCCGCCTTCATCGTGGTCGGCGCCCTCTTCTTCGCGATCAACGTGGCGCTCCAGCGTCGACGGAGGGCAGCACAATGTCATTCCTGAAATTGAAGGCCCGGCAGGGGCTGCTCGTGCTCGTGCTCCTCGGGGCCGCCCAGGTCGCGGTGCCCGTGTCGATGATCGTGGCCCGCGAGGCGACCCTCGAGCGTGGTATCGCGTTCAAGTTCGAGACCGCGCCGGTCGACCCCGTCGACGCGCTGCGCGGCCGGTTCGTGGCTCTCAACTTCCAGGAGCGGAGCGTGGCTGTGCCGCCGGGCCTGGAGCTCGAGCGGGGCCAGTGGGTGTACGTCACGGTCGACGTCGGCGCGGATGGCCTGGCGCGCTTCGGAGACCTTTACGTGGAGAGACCCGAGGGTGAGGCCAGCTACCTGCGCCTGCGCGTCCTCCACCCGGCTACGGGCACGGCGAGTCTGCGCCTGCCCTACGACCGTTACTACCTCGACGAGCACCTCGCCCCGGCGGCGGAGCGGGCCGTGTGGCGCACGTCGCGGGCCACCTCCGACGAGGACGCGCCGCGGAGCTACGCGCTCGTCCGTGTGCGCAGCGGCCGCGCCGTGCTGGAGGACGTGCTCGTCGGAGAGGAGCGCCTGATGGACGTGGCGCGTCGCGAGTTGGGCAACGGGTGAGCGAAGTCTGGAGACGCCCAGCGCCTCCAGACCCGGCCGGGGCCTCCAGACCCACGGTTCATCCCGAGAGGTGGCTCATCCCGCGAGCGGCCAGAACTCCTCCTCGACGATCTTGCCGTCCTTGACCGTGTAGAGGCCGATCTCGGTCATCTGCATGCGCTCGCCGCCCTTCGGCGTGACGTCGATCTCGAACTGCACGGAGAAGCGATCCTCGTGGCCGCCGACGAAGGGGCCGGTGGCCTTCATCGAGTGGACCTCGTTGTTGGCGAACCACCACTCGCTCTTCCCCTGGACGGCCTCGATGCCCTCCATGCGCGCGGGCATTCCTTCGAAGTCCTGCGCTTCGATGCTGACGATGGCGGGGGAGTAGTACGACTCCATCACCTCTTCTGCCTTTCCCTCGTTGCAGGAGTTGACGAGGATGGTTCCGATCTCGAGTGCTGCGGACATGGTGCCTCCTTGGGCTAGTCGTGTTTGCCGAGGTCCGACGGACGGACTCTGGCGGGGAGAGGAGCAGGGGGAGATGAAGCCTCGATGTGGGCTCGCGTCTCCCTATCCCTCCTCGTAGCTGCGGAAGAGGTCCTCGAGAGTGCGTCCTTCCTCGGGGTCGAACGTACTCTCGAGGGCCTCGAACGACTCGAAACGGTCGATGCGGAAGCTGCGGAAGTCCTCGCGGAGCTCACACCAGCCGGCGAGTGTCCAGGTGGACCCCCAGAAGAAGAGGCCTAGAGGCCGCACCGTGCGGCGCGTCTCGTCGCCGCTCCGGTCGACATAGTCGAAGCGGATCCGTTGGCGCTTGTCGACGGCCTTGCGCACCTCGCCCAGCAGCTCCTTCGAG
This sequence comes from Candidatus Multivoraceae bacterium, assembly GCA_965223385.1. Classification (GTDB taxonomy): domain Bacteria; phylum Acidobacteriota; class Thermoanaerobaculia; order Multivoradales; family Multivoraceae; genus JBCCLJ01. The sequence continues at coordinate 2,579,462 of CBDCWR010000007.1, forward strand.
GCGTGGCTCTGGCGGTAGTTCCACGCGAACATCGTGGCGCGCTCGATGCGCTCGCGCAGCGGCTCGGGTACCACCGCGTCCACCTTGGCCAGCACCGAGTCGGCGGCGCGCGCGAGATCCGGGTCGGCCCAGCTCTGCACCATGCGCGCGCCGAGCGCGAGCGCCTCGAGCTCGATCTCGTCGAACATGAGCGGCGGCAGATCGTAGGAACGGCTCAGCACGTAGCCGACGCCGGCCTCGCCGGTGATCGGCACTCCGGAGAGGCTCAGGTCGCGGATGTCACGGTAGATCGTGCGGGTGGAGACGCCCAGGGCTTCGGCGAGCTGGTCGCCCGTCACCGGATGACGCCGGCGCCGGAGCTGTTGGATGATCTGGAAGAGTCGGTCGGCGCGTCGCATGGTCTTTCCGAAGCGAGTGTCAGGAGTGGCGCCCCGCCGTGGCAGGAGTCGGGTGCGAGCTCGTCTCTCGATACGTAGAGACTGAAGCGTCTCTGCTGACACCTGTCTGTCAGGAGTGGCACCAGAAGGGCACATTCCTGACAGTACGATGTCAGGAGGCAGGCGCGTCCGCACGCGCGCGCGGAGCTCCGCGCCCCGGAACCAGCAGCTGGAACAGGGGGCGCGTGGCCATTGCGCCTACTCTCCGCGCACCGGGGAAGCTAGGATGGGCGCCCCCAAAGACCCGTGATTTCGGAGACCCCCATGAGTGACTCGTTCAAGGCCGTGGTGGCCACCAAGGAAGAGGACGCTGCGCAGCAGGTGCAGATCCAGGACCTGCAGGTCGGCGACCTCCCGGACCACGACGTGCTGATCGACGTGGAGTACTCGACCCTCAACTACAAGGACGGCCTCGCGGTGACGGGATCGGCCCCCATCTGCCAGAGCTTCCCGATGGTGTGTGGCATCGATCTCGCGGGCACCGTCGCCGAGTCGGGCAGCTCCGAGCTCGCGCCGGGCGACGCCGTGCTGGTCAACGGCTACGGCCTGTCGGAGCGTCATTGGGGCGGCTACTCGCAGAAGGCGCGCATGAAGTCGGAGTGGCTCGTGCGCATCCCGGAGAACATGACGGCAAAAGACGCCATGGCGATCGGCACGGCCGGCTACACGTCCATGCTCTGCGTGATGGCACTCCAGGAGAACGGCATCACGAAAGACCGCGGCCCCATCGTGGTGACGGGTGCCGCGGGTGGCGTGGGCTCGGTTGCGATCGCGCTGCTCGCCGATGCCGGCTACGAGGTGATCGCCTCGACCGGCCGTGCCGAGACGCACGACTACCTGAAGGCGCTCGGCGCCACGGACTTCCTCGACCGCGAAGAGCTCGCCGGCAAGCCGCGGCCGATCGGCAAGGAGCGTTTTGGTGGCGGCGTCGACGCCGTCGGCTCGAACACCCTGGCCAACGTGCTCGCGCAGACGAAGTACGACGGCTGCGTCGCCGCGTGCGGCCTGGCGGGAGGCATGGACCTGCCCGCGACGGTCTATCCGTTCATCCTGCGCAACGTCACCCTCGCGGGCGTCGACTCGGTCATGGCGCCGCAGGCGCGCCGCCAGGAGGCGTGGGATCGCCTCGGGCGCGAGCTCGACCTCTCGAAGCTCGCCGACATGACGAGCGTGGAGCCCATGTCGAACATCGAGGCGCTGGCCGCTTCGATCCTCCAAGGGCAGACGCGGGGGCGGGTGGTCATCGACGTCAACGCGTAGTTGCGCGGGCGTCGCCCTCGGCAACAAAGAGAGATCTCGCGGCACCGATCGGAGAGATCTCGCGGCCGGATCGGAAGAGGTCTCTGGCCTCCGGACGGCTCGGAGTGCCGGGCCTTGGGGTGGGGTCCTCGCCTGGGCCTCGCCGGCTGCGGCCGCCGCCGGCCTGCGGGCGATCCTCCAGCGCCGTCGAGTCCTGAACCCTCCGGCCAGAGACCTCTTCCGCTCCGGTTGAACGGGATCGGGGGTCGGACCGGGCGGGGGCTCCGGGCAGGTCTTGGCGGGCTTGCGTCCTCGACTGGAAGGGAGTCTCGGACGTCGTGGACCGGAGGAAGATGAGGTCGAATCGGCTGGCCCAGTGTGTGCGCTCGTCCGCGGCGGAAGTCCGCGGCGGGGTCGGCACGGTACGCTCCCTCGATGACACCTCTTCTACGGGCTTTTGCGTTCTCCCTCCTCCTCGGTTTCGGGCTTTCTCCTTCTGCGGTCGGCGAAGGGTCGCTGACGGTCGCCGACTACGATCGCGCGGCGGCTGCGCTGAAGCTCGGCGAGCTGATCACCAACGAGTCGCTCACACCGCACTTCATCGGCGAGAGCGACCGCTTCTGGTATCGCAGCGACGATGCGGACGGTGCACGCTTCTGGTGGGTCGACCCGCTGGCGGGGAACAACCGCAGGCGGCTCGCCTTCGATCACGAGCGTCTGGCGGCATCGTTGTCCGTCCTGGAGGGAGAGCCGTACGAGCCGCTGCACCTGCCGTTCGAGGCAGTCGATCTGAGCGCGGAGGGGCGCGTGAGGTTCGAGGCGGCGAGCACGACGGGGCCTGCCAAGCGTTACGACTGCGCCACCAGTGGGGACGACTGTCAGCGCCTGGAGGGTGACGTGGCGGAGCCTGAAGCCGAACCGAACGGCGAAGAAGCCGAGCCGCCGGACTCGCTCGAGCTCGTGGCGCCCAACGGCAAGCTGGCGCTCGTCATTCGCGGCCACGATCTCTACCTGGTCGACAAGGAGAGCGGCGACGAGAGGCGCGTCACCCACGACGGAGAGCCGTACAACGACTACGCCGGGCAGCCGGAGGCGCGCACATCCACCATCACGGAGAAGCTGGCGGGGCTTCGCCCGACGCCCTCGGCGCTCTGGACGCCCGACTCCTCGAAGATCGTCACCTACCGGCTCGATCAGCGGGAGGTGGGTGCGATGCACGTCATTCAGACGACGAACCTCGGGGAAAGCCATCGCCCCGTCCTGCACTCGTTCCGCATGCCGATTCCGGGAGACGAAGGGGTGCCGATGTCGCAGCTGATCGTGATCGACGTGGCGACGCTGACCGTGCGCCCCGTGGACACATCGCCGGCGTACACCCCGTTCTGGTCGCTCATCCGGTTCGGCCAGGTTTTCCTGAGCGAAGAAGGCGACCGCGCATACCTGCTGAGGAGACCGCGCGGGGCGCGCTCGATGACCTTGGAGGAGATCGACCTCGAGTCAGGGACCTCCCGTACGCTCTTGACCGAAGAGTCGACCCACATCGTCGAGCCCCACCTGACGATCGGCGCGCGTCCGAACGTCCGCGTTCTGAAGAGCGGCGAGATCGTCTGGTATTCCCAGCGCGACGGATGGGCTCATCTCTACCTGTACAGCGCCGGCGGCGAGCTCGTCCGTCAGGTCACGCGGGGCCCGTGGGTGGTGCGCGACATCGTGCACGTGGACGAGGAGAGCCGCAGGATCTACTTCTCGGCCTCCGGCGCAGGTGGAGAAGAAGACCCCTACCTGCGCAAGCTGTATGTGACGGATCTCGACGAGCGCGCGGCTTTGCGGGCGCTCACGGCAGAGCCCGGTGACCACACCACCACCGCGTCGCCCACGGGACGGACGTTCGTGGACGTGTTCTCGGCCGTCGATTTGCCCACGAGATCCCGCGTGGTGTCGGCCTCGGGCGAAGTACTGGTCGAGCTCGAGACGGCCGACATCTCACGTCTCGAAGAGCAGGGGATCTCGCTGCCGCAGCCGTTCGTCGCCAAGGCGCGGGATGGGAAGACCGACGTCTACGGCACGATCCTGTTTCCCCCAGGCTTCGATCCGGAAGACACCAAGAGGCAGTATCCGGTGATCGAAGGGATCTACCCTGGGCCCCAAGCCGCCCGGGTTGCCAAGAGCCTGCACCAGGGGCTTTTCGTCTTTCTGCCGATGGACGCTGCGCTCGCACAGCTGGGCTTCATCGTCGTCTCTGTCGACGGCTTCGGTACTCCTCTGCGCTCGAAGGCGTTTCATGCGCGCTCGGAGGGCAACCTGCAGGAGGCGGGGGGGCTTCCCGACCACGTGGCCGTGCTGCGACAGCTCGGGCGGCGGGTTCCGCAGATGGATCTCGATCGCGTGGGGATCTACGGTCACTCCGGGGGTGGCTTCGCCTCGGCCCGTGCCCTGTTGGCGTACCCGGACGTGTATCGCGTGGCCGTGTCGTCCGCAGGGAACCACGACCAGCGCGGCTACATCCAGCTGTGGGGTGAGACGTACCACGGCGACCCCGAGACCGTGAGCTACGAGGAGCAGGCGAACGCTTCGCTCGCGGGCCAGCTCGAGGGCAAGCTGCTCCTCGCGTACGGTGCGATGGACGACAACGTCAACCAGGCGCTGACACTTCAACTGATCGACGCGCTGACCAAGGCCAACAAAGACTACGACCTGCTGGTGATGCCAGAGGCGAATCACGGCTTCTCGCAGGATCCCTACTTCGTGCGCCGGTCGTGGGACTACTTCGTGCGCCACCTCGCCGGCAAGGAGCCACCGCGCCAGTACGACCTCGCGACGGCACTGCAGTAGGGGGCCTTTTCCCGGCCCCGGGGTCAGGCTTTGCGAAGCGGCTGCCGCCTGAGGTAGGTCAGCGACCGCCACACCCACTCGAGCGGCCCGAAGCGGAAGTGGCGGAGCCAGAGCCGGCTGAGGAAAAGCTGCGCGATGAAGATCCCGAGCACCAGCAGCGCGCGCTCCACGCCGTTCCAGGTGCCGAACTGGCCCAGCCCCCAGTGGTACATGACGAAGGTGGCGAGCAGGCTCTGGGAGAGGTAGTTCGTGAGCGCCATGCGGCCGGCCGCGGCCAGGTGCTCGAGCAGGCGGCCGAGCAGGTTCGCCTCCAACGCCAGGGTGAGGGCACTGAGGTAGCCGAGGCTGAGGAGGGGGCCGCCGAGCACGCGGAGCCCCTGCCCGAGCACGTCACCCCACGGGCCCATCGCCACCGGCAGGATCACCGACGCCGCGGCCATCGGCATGCCCAACAGCATGGCGCCGGCGAGGAAGCGGGCAAACCATGGGTTGAGCTCGCCGGACGCGGTGCGCTCGAAGAGGCCGAGGCGGATGAGTGCGGCACCCAGCGCGAACATGGCGAGAATGTCGAGCCCGGCAAAGAGGACCAAGCCGGCCGAGAGCGCGAACGACACCGCACGGAAGCCGAAGGCGCGCGTTGCCGGGCCGTCGCGGTAGGCCGAGATCTCGGTGGCGAGCCACTCCGGCGAGTCGATCTCACCCGATCCGAGCGTCTCCCACAGGTCCTCGGGCACCTCCGTCGCCAGCGCTTCTGCTAGCAGCTCCTCCCGGGGGGTGTCGCCGGAGATTCCTTCGCCGCTCAGGGCCGCGATCGACACGAGGCTCATGACGGCAAGGACCCCAAGCACCCACAGCACGCCGGAGATCCCGAGCAGGACCCGGCCCGGCAGGGGTGAGGCGGCCAGCAGGAGCAGGCCGGCGAGGCTGTACACGAAGAGGATGTCGCCGTACCAGAGGGCCAGCCCGTGCAAGAGCCCGAAGCAGGCGAGGAGAGCGAGCCGCCGGAGGTACAGCGGCACGAAGTTGCCGCCCGCGGCCAGGACGTTCTGCCGCTGCAGCGCGAGGCCCATGCCGAAGAGCAGGGAGAAGAGCGGGTAGAACTTGCCCTCGCAGAACATCGACACGAACAGCCACACGGCGGAGTCGGCGCGCGCCGCGGGCCGGGCTTCGATCAGACCAAACGGCAGCGCCATCAGGTCGATGTTGACGAGGAAGATGCCGAGGAGCGCAAAGCCGCGCGCGACGTCGAGCGCGTCGATGCGGCTCTGCTCCCGCGGAGCCGCGGGCGCCGCAGCTTCGGCGGGGGCTTCAGCGACCGGCGCGGTCTCGGGCTGTGCTGGCGCGTCGGACATCGGCGGCAGTGTATCCACGTGCCGAGCGCAGGCTGATAGCCATCCGCCGAGCATGCCAAGCGCGCCCGCAGGGCGCTGCGCGGAACTCTCGGGCAATCAGGCGAAGCCTGTGTGCCCGAGTGAGCGCCGAGGGCTCGGGAGCGAAGCGATCAGCCCGTCAAGAAGCCGCGGAGCGGCTGGAGCCTCGACGTGAGGCGAGCGCAGGCTGATAGCCATCAGCCGAGCACGGGCCAAGCGCGCCCGAAGGGCGCTGCGCGGAAGCCGCGGAGCGGCTGGAGCCTCGACGTGAGGCGAGCGCAGGCTGATAGCCATCAGCCGAGCACGCCGCCGAGCACGCCACCGTGAGAGATTTGTGAGCAAACCGGAGGACGTTGCGGTGCGGACAAGAGAGCGAGCCGCGCTCCCTTCCGCGGCCGCTACGCTGGGCTCTCCATGACCTCCGACGCACCTCTCGACCAGACCCTGATCGGCGAGCGCCCCTGGCCCGCCCAGGGGGCCGACTTCCCGTTCGTTTTGACCGAGCTCATCGGCGAGGGCGGCTATGGCGAGGTGTTCCGGGCCGTCGACCCGGCGCTGGATCGCACCGTCGCGATCAAGATGATGCGCCCGCAGCTCCTGAGCGGGCGGGAGGCGGAGACCCTGCGCAAGCGTTTCCTGCAGGAGGCGCGGGCCGCGGCGGCCCTGACCCATCCGGGGATCGCCACGGTGTTCTCCGTGGGTGAGACCGGCGGCCGCCCGTACCTGGTGATGGAGCTCCTCGAGGGTGAAGACCTCGAGTCGTACTCTGCCCGGCGTGGTCCGCTGCCCGGGGCAGAGGTGGCGGACATCGGCCACCAGTTGGTCTCGGCGCTTGGTGCTGCGCACGAGGCCGGCGTGATCCATCGCGACATCAAGCCGTCGAACCTGATGCTGCTCGCCGACGGTGCGGTGAAAGTCACCGACTTCGGCATCGCGCGGCTTGCCGGGCGAGAGTTGGTGCAGACGCAGTCCGGAACGCTGATCGCCACGCCACAGTACGCCTCGCCCGAGCAGCTCGCCGGCGAGACGGTGGACGCGCGTACCGACCTCTACTCTGCCGGAGTGGTCTGTTACCACCTGCTCTCGCGCGGCCTGCCCTTTCGCGCGTCTTCGCTGGCAGAGCTCTTTCGCAAGGTGATGAAGGAGGAGCCGCTGCCCTTGCGGGAGCAGGGGCTCGCGGAGCTCCCCGAGTGGGACGCGCTGCTTCAGACCGCCCTCGCGAAGGACCGCGACCAGCGCTTCCCGGACGCCGCAGCCATGGCCGCCGCGCTCGCCCGGATCGAGCCCGGCGCCGGCCTGCTGCGCAGTGCCGCGACGCCTGCGGCGGTTCGCGCGGCACGCCCCAGGGATGCTGGCGACGAGCCCACGCTTGCGCTGCCGACCCCGCTCGAGGTGGATCTCGAGCCGCGCTTCGTCCACAGAGTGCCGGACGCGCGCACGCCCCGGGAGCTCATCGGCTCGCTCATCGCGCAGTGGGACGCGCGCGACCTGGGAGAAGGTCTGGGGAGGGCCCTGATCCCGCGGCTGCTCGACGCGCCGCTGCACGCCGATGCCTTCTGCGGCGCGCTCGAGACCTCCGCCGGAACCCTGCTGATCGCCGGGGGTCACATTCGGGCCGGGCTCGGCATGCAGGCTGCGGGGCTCCAGGAGGTTCTGAGGGGCCGCGATTCGTTCGTGCTGCGCACCCCGCCTTCGCCCGAGGACGATCTGGTGGCACCACTCGCAGCGTTCGTGTCCGGGTCGGGCCGGGAAGAGCCGGAGCAGAAGGCGCTGCAGCCGGCCTTCGTCGACCTCCCGCGTCTCGTCGTGGCGCTACGCGCCGAAGACGTCGTGCGGGTCGTCGAGATGCAGTCGGCAGACCGCTGTGGGCTGCTGGTGATCCGGAAAGAGCGTCACGATCTCCTCCTCGGTGGCGACTGGCCGGGCGTCGCGGGGTCGGCGAACTGGAAGGACTTCTTCGCGGCGGCCGACGCGACCGTGACGATCTGGAAGCTCGAGAGCGAGCCCGACCCGAGCTTCCTACCAGTCGCCCTCGCAAACACCCGGGTCCGCGTCGCGGGCTCCTCGAGCCCCGCAGACCGCGCGCTGCTCCCGGAGCAGGAGCAGCAGACGGCGCTGCTCGAGCGTGGGCTCTCTGCGCCCGCTGGCCGCGGGCTCGAGTGGCTCCTCCGGGCGCTTCCGGACACGATCGCACGCGAGGGGCGCGAGAAGGGCTGGAAGTACCTCGCCCAGTGGATCCCGGAGGTCGCTTCGGCCTCGCTCTACTGGCAGCCCGAGGGTGCCCCGCGGGCCTTCGACGTGGCCACCTTCGACTCCGAAGGGAAGGTCCTCCATCTGGTCCACCACCTCCCGCGGATCGACCGTCAGGCGGTCGAGGAGGTGACCTCGTCGGTTGCGGAGCTCAAGGCTCGCTTCGAGAGGCGAGGGGACATCGGCGCCGTGATTCTCGTGGGCCGCGACATCGAGGAGAGTGGAGTCGCGGCGTATCGCGCTCTCCTGCATCAGGGCCGCAGCAACGCCTGGTTCGGCATGGACCAGTCGCTCGGCTACCACGGCTTCGTGCGCCTCTCCCCGCGCCGGGGCTACCACCTGCTGCTCGCGCGCGAGCGCGGCAGCGCGAGCCACGCCGAGCCGCTGTGGGAGCTGGGGCAGCGGCGCGGTTGATCGCCTGCCGTCGAAGCGGCGTCCCGTCCTCCGGAGCGCTTCGGTAGGCTGGCCACATGACCGCTCTTCGCATTGGCTCTCTCGCTCTCGCTCTGCTGCCACTTCTCCCGCTCGTTGCCTGCACCGGCACGCCTCCGGCCGGAGAGGCGGCCGATCTCGTCGTGCTCTCGGCCGACATCTGGACGGGGGCCGAGGCCCTCGCGCGTGCCGAAGCGCTGGCTGTCCGTGGCGAGGAGATCGTCGCCCTCGGCTCCAACGAAGAGGTCGAAGGGCTGATCGGGGACAGGACGCAGGTCCTGGACGTGGAAGGGGCCTTCGTCGTGCCGGGATTCAACGACAATCACGTGCACTTCGGCTCCGCGGCCTCGTTCCTCGAGTTCAACGTGATGAAGGTTGGAAGTGCCGGTGCGTTCGAAGAGCGGGTGCGCGAGGTTCTCGAGCGGGTGCCCGCCGGAGAGTGGATCACCGGCGGACTGTGGGGTGCGTACGACGCCTGGGCGGAAGGATCCGCTGGGGAGGACGCGCGCGAGCCGTTCACTCCCGACCTGCGGGCGCTCGACGAGCTGACGGCGTCACACCCGATGTTCCTGCGCAAGTTCGACGGCTCCGAGCTCGCGGTGAACGGTGCCGCCCTCGTGGCGGCGGGGCTCGATCCCGAACGACCCGCCCTTGCAGGCGCGACGTTCGCGCGCGACGGCGCGGGCAGGCTCACGGGCATCGTGACCGGCGAGGGCGTGGCCGCGTTCTTCGAAGACCTGATCCCGGAGCCGAGCCACGCCCGCCGCTTGGCGCAGACGAAGCACGCGATGGGCGTGGTTGCTGCAGCTGGCGTCACCAACGTCTCGGACATGTCGGACGACACCCAGCTCAGCCTCTACCGCGAGCTGCACGAGGCGGGTGACCTCACGGTGCGGGTGCACTTCCGCTACCCGCTCGACCGCTGGAAGGACCTCGCCGATCAGGGTGTTGCCATCGGCTCCGGCACGCCCTGGATCCGACTCGGCGGGCTGAAGGGGCACATCGACGGCATCATGGGCAACAGCACTGCGCGCTTCTACGAGCCGTACGACCACGACCCGCAGAGCCGTGGCCGCTGGCGCCGCCTGATGGTCGACGCCGAGGGCAACTTCGCCGAAGGGCAGTTCCTGCAGTACATGCTGGACGCCGATGCGGCCAACCTGCAGCTGTCGATTCACGCCATCGGCGACGAGGCCAACGGCCTGCTGCTCGACTACCTCGAGAGCCTACGCCTTGAGAACGGCGAAAAGGACCGGCGCTTTCGTCTGGTGCACGCCCAGGTGATCGCAGAGCGCGACTTCCGGCGCCTCGGCGAGCTCGGGGTGATTGCGGAGGTGCAGCCGTTTCACCTTTCCGACGACATGCGGTGGATGGAGGAGCGCATCGGCGTCGCGCGCTCGAGGGGCGCTTACGCCTTCCGCAGCATTCTCGACAGCGGCGCGCACCTGTCGTTCGGGAGCGACTGGCCGGGCACGGCGGCGGCCGAGTACCCGATCGACCCGTTGCTCGGGCTGTACGCCGCCGTCACCCGCGAAACGCTCGGCGGCGAGCCCGAGGGCGGGTGGTTCCCGGGCGAGAAGCTCACCGCGGAAGAGGCGCTGCGCGCGTACACGTACCACTCGGCCTACGCCAACTTCGAGGACGACTCCAAAGACACGCTCGAGGTGGGCAAGCTCGCCGACATCACGGTGCTCGACCGCAATCTGCTCGAGATCGAGCCGCGTGAGATTCTCGACGCCGAGGTGCTGTACACCATCGTCGGTGGCCGCGTGGTGTACTCCCGCTGAGAGCGGCGCCGCCCTCGACCGCGCACGCAGAGAGAGACAACCCATGGAGCTCGGAGCCGAAACGACGACCCGTCCGCGACCGCGGGCCAACACGTTTGGTGAAGCGCTCGCGCTCCAGGCGAGCTCACGCAAGAGCAAAGGCGAGCGGACCCGGCTTCGTCTCATGGCGTCGGGCTGCGAGCTGCTACACACGACGAACGTCGACTCCCTGATGATCAGCAACATCTGTCGTCACGCCGACGTGGCCAAAGGTGTCTTCTACAACTACTTCGACAGCAAAGATGCGTTCCTCGAGGAGCTGTCCAGGCAGTACGTCGAGTTCGAAGTGGCGTCGTTTCCGAGCCTCGAGCTCGACCTGGATGCCTACGTCATGGTGCGCACCATCGTGAGCTGGTACGCCGACGTCTTCCGGTACAACTCCGGTCTGATCCGATGCCTCGTGCGGCTCACGGACACGCACGAGGTGTACTCGGAGCTCTGGAGGCACCGCAACCGCGAGATCGCCGACAGGATCGTCTCGTTCGTCGCGTCGTACCTCGGCGTGCGCACGAGCTCGAGCGGGCCACTCCGCGAGCTGGTGAACGCACTCGGCGACGGCATGGACCAGGCGTTGTTCGCGCGCCACCGCATCGACGACGCGTGGCAGCACACGCCGGCCAAACGGAGATCGTTCGTGGATCTCCACAGTCTCATCATCCATCGCGCGGTCTTCGGGAGCGATCCGGAGCTCCCGGCGTCGTCCCGCTATCGGCGCCTCCTCGAGCAGACCCAGCGCGGCCGGGCCAAGTAGGGCGAGGCGCAGCGCTTCAGTCGAAGCGCAACACCTCCCCGTCGAGGGTCGTGTACGGCGGGATCGGGCGGGTGGCGTTCTGGCCGAAGATCATGTCGCCGTGGTTGCCGTCCGGGATCCGGGTGACGTCGGGGAGGCGGTAGCGCTCGACGAAGTCGGCATCGAGCTCGATGCCGAGCCCCGGCCGGTTCCCGAGATCGAGCAGGCCGTCGCTCACCGTCAGTGGCGCGCCGAGCAGGCCCTCGATGAAGAGGTTGCCGGTCTGATCCACCTCCACGGTGAGGCCGTGGGAGTACGCGGCGACGACGTGTGCGTTGGCGATCACGGCCACGGGGTCGCACCAGCTGTGGGGTGCAAACTGGAGGCCCGCGGTGCGCGTCATGTCGGCGATCTTCACCAGCTCGCTGATTCCCCCGCAGCGACTGGCGTCGGCCTGCAGGATGTCGGCGGCGCCACACCTCACGAGCTCGCGGAAGCCTTCGACCCCGTACTCACATTCGCCGACCGCAAGCGGCACTCCCACCACCTGGCGCAGGGCCACCAGGTTGTCGATGTCGAGAGGCTGGAACGGCTCTTCGAACCAGAAGATCTGGTTCTCCTGGAGGTGCCTGGCCAGCCGGGTCGCCATCTCGAGGTTGTAGCGACGCGTGCCGTCCGCCATGAGGTCGATGTTTGGCCCCACGGCCTTCCGCGTGAGGGTGACCGCGTCCCGGTCGTACTGCTCGTCGACCCCGGTGCGGAACTTGACACGCCTGAACCCCTTCTCGACCATGCGCACCGCGGTGTCGGCCACCGTCTCCGGGGTGCTGTACAGGAGCCCGCTGGCGTAGGCGGGAACGCGCGAGTTGGTGCCGCCGAGGAGCTCCCAGACGGGTTTGCCCTGGTGTTGGCCCAGCAGATCCCAGAACGCCTGATCGAGACCACCCATGGTGGTGAGCGCCACTCCCTTGCGCCCGTACCAGTTGGTGCGGAAGAACAGGCGCCACCACAGCCGCTCGATCTGGAGCGGGTCGAGGCCGATCAGGAACGGCCGCAGATGTTTGACGGTCACCTCGATCAGCTCGGGGTGCGAGTAGGCCGACCCGGTACCGACGTGGCCGGTGTCGGTGTGAACCCGGATCAGGGTGGCCAGGCGACCCTGGACGCGGCCCCAGGGGCCTTTCCAGCCTTCGCCTTCCGGATACTCGAAGTAGAGATGGATGGTCTCGATGTTCTCGATGCGCACGCTTGCCCCCGCTTCTGGAAGGACGTTGGAGATGCCGCCGTTCTCAAAACTGACTCGTGAGTCAGTTCTCGGAGTATACTCCTCGGCAAGACCCAAGGAGCCTGAAGCTTGGCCACACGGATTCCTCTCCGGCAGCTGCTCTTCTACGCGAGCCCGGGGATCCCCCTCGCCCTTTTTGCCCCGCCGTTTCCGGCGGTGCTGGCCGCCTTCTACGCCCAGCACACGGCCGCGACCACCGCCGGTATCGGCACGGCCATGCTCGTCGCCCGCGTCGCCGACGCGGTGACGGATCCGCCGATGGGGGTCCTCTCGGACGCCACCGAGACGCGGTGGGGCCGGCGCAAGCCCTGGCTCGTGCTCGGTGCGCTCCTCGGCATGTTGGCGATGTGGGTCTTCTTCATGCCTCCGGCGAGCGCTGGGAACTGGTACTTCCTGGCGGGGCTGCTGCTGTACTACGTGGCGGTGACGGTCATGAACATCCCGCACCGCGCGTGGTCGAGCGAGCTCACCGACGACTACACCGAGCGGTCCAGGCTCGCGCTCTACCTGACCACCTCGCTGTTGTTCGGCGGCCTGCTGTTCTTCCTGTTGCCGCCGCTCCTGGCCCATCCGTCGGTGGGTGTTCTCGCCACGGCGGAGTTCGACCGTTCTTCCATGGCGCTCTTCGGCTGGATCGGGATCGTCCTGCTCCCGGTGCTGTTCGCGGCCGCCTGCATCGGAGCGCCGATCGGCAAGAGTCACGCGGAGACCCGGTCGACGCTGCGGGAGTCGGTCGTGGCGGTCCGCGGGAACGGCCCGTTCTGGTCTCTCATGACGGCCGAGTCGCTGAACTACGTCGCGTCCGGCGTGTCGTACTCCGTGCTGATCATTGCGCTCTCGAGCTACTGGAGCCACGGCGCGCGGCTGTCGATCTTCCTGCTCCTGGTGATCGTGGTGCAGGTGTTGGCGATGGTGCCGACCGGTTGGCTCGCCGTGCGGCTCGGCAAGCACCGCACGTGGGGGTTGGGGGTTCTGGGCCAGGCGCTGGTCTTCCCGCTGGTGTTCCTCATGCCGCCGGACGGCACGCCGTTTGTCGTTTTGGCGGGGTTCGGCTGCCTGATCTCCGTGCTGCAGGCTCCTCACATGATGATGCCGATGGCGATGCTCACCGACACGGCCGACTACGACCAGATGAAGAGCGGCACGCAGCGCGCCGGCAACTACTTCGCGATCCAGCACCTCATCTTCAAGGGCATGAACGCCGTGGGGTACTCGCTCGGGTATCTGCTCATGTCCTGGTTTCGGTACGACCCGAAGCTCGAACAGAACAGCGCTTCGGCGAACCTCGGTCTCATGATCATCGTGGGTGTCGTCACGCCCGTCCTCCTGGCGCTCTGCGCTCTTGTTCTCTTCCGTTATCCGCTGACCGCCGAACGGCACGCGGTGATCCAGCGGTTCCTCCGTCGTCGCGAGGCGCGGTTGGCCCGGGGAGCCGCTGCGACGACGGGCTCGCCATGACGAAGGGGGCAGCCAGCGTGGACCGCGCAGCGCTCGACAGAGAGCTCAGCTCGATGGTCGAAGAGCTGACGACCCCGGACGGGCCGGGCGTGGTCGCTCACATCGAGGCCCCGGCGGTCGACCTCGTCTTTTGCGGGGCGGCGGGGCAGGCGCGGTCGGACACCGGGGAAGCGATGACGGTCGAGCACGCATTCCACACGGCGAGCATCGGCAAGACAACAACCGCGTTCCTGCTGGTCCAGCTCGCGGCGGAAGGCGCGCTCGGCCCGCGGGGGCTCGACAGTTGCTACGTCGAGTGGGGAGTGTTCCCCGACGAGGTGCACGAACAGCTGCTCGTGCGGGAGGGCAGGAGCGTGTTCTCCGAGATCACCCTGCGGCAGATGCTCACCCACACGTCGGGAATGCGCGACGTCACGGTGGACGACGGCACCCAGACGTCGAGCGAGCTGGGCCGCGCTGCGCCGGGGTCTCTGGCCGGCAGTGAGGAGACGCGCCACTTCCTCACGCGCTGGCGACCCTGGCTTCAGGGTGAGGCAACGGCCGAGGAGCGCGGTGTCGTCGATCTCTACCTCGCCCGGCCCGGGATGAACGAGGCGCTCTTCGAAGCGGGCACCGCGTTCCACTACAGCGACACGGCTTTTGTTCTGCTCGCCCTTCTGCTCGAGCGCGTCACCGGATCGACGTTTCACGAAGTCCTGCAGCAGCGCCTCGTCGAGCCTCTGGGGATGGGGAGCACCTACCAGGCCTACCGCAACGATCCCGCGCTCGGGCCGAAGCGTCACCCCGAATCCGACATGTACGTCGGCACGGTGCCGCTCCTGAGCGCGGGCCGAGACCTGTCGTTCGACTGGGGTGGTGGCGGCTTGGTGACGTCGGCCGCAGACCTGGTGCGCTTCCAGCAGTTCCTGGCGTCCGGGAAGTCTCCCTGGGCCCGAGCCATGACCACGTGGGTGCAGCCGCGAGGGCTCGCGGAGCCGCGCACCGGCGTGGGTCTCGGCCTGTTTCGCACGCGCACCGAGGGCGGTGAGCTCTGGGGCCACTCCGGGGCCTGGGGAGCCAAGATGTTCTGGGATCCCGAGGCTCAGATCTACTTTGCGGGCACGGTGAATCGTTCCGGCGCTCCCGCCGACTGGCACCACGGTCTGGTCGAGCGCGTCCGGGAGGCGATCGCGTGACGGTCGGGGCCGAGAACGTGCTGCCCGAGGTGGTGGTCGTTGGCTCAGGCCGGGCCCGCGGGCGCGCGCACGGTGAACA
The DNA here is from genome assembly GCA_965223385.1 of Candidatus Multivoraceae bacterium. GTDB lineage: Bacteria > Acidobacteriota > Thermoanaerobaculia > Multivoradales > Multivoraceae > JBCCLJ01. Next base: position 2,594,575 of record CBDCWR010000007.1, read on the forward strand.
GCGTCGGAGCGCCGCGCGGGAGCACCTCGAGCGTTGGGAGGATCAGCTGAGACGCGCGACGGGTCTGCGCACCGAGGAGTATCTGGACCGGGTGTTCACGCAGACTTCCTTCGAGGCGACGATCCAGCGACTCACCCCGGACCTCTGGGAGGAGGTGGTCGGCATCAGCGAAGGCGCCGGAACCGACTTCCGCCGGACCCTGGCGCGTCAGCTGAGCGACGAGGAGCCGTGGTTGCGACGGGAGCTGGCTGCCGCAGATGCAGAGAGCTGTCGCTGCTCGGCCATCGGCTACGAGCACGGAGGAGCAGCCGTCCTCTCGCAGAACATGGACGTGCCGGGTTGGTGGCTCGGGCACCAGCAGCTGCTGCGTGCACGCCGGGGCGACCTCGAGTGCCTCGTGCTGACCGTCGCCGGCAAGATCTCCCTGGCCGGCATGAACAGCCGGGGCCTGGGCATCTGCTGCAACACGCTCAGTGCACTCGAGCACTCGCCATCGGGGCTGCCGGAAGACTTCGTCGTGCGCGGCTTCCTCGCCTGCTCTTCCTGGGAGCAGGGCTGGAGGTTCCTGCACGAGGTGCCGCACGCGTCGGGCCAGAACTACATGATCGGCGGCCCCGACGGTCAGCTCGCGTGTCTCGAGTGCTCCGCCCGGAGCGTCGTGGTCGACTCCACGATGGCCGGGCCGTACCTCATCCACACGAACACCGTGTGGAGCAACCCGGACCTCGTGGCGGGGCACGAGGTCGCGGGCACGGACACCAGCGTCGCCCGGGCCGCGGCGCTCGAGCGTGCCCTCTCCGGTGAGACCAAGCCGAGCCTGGCGGCCCTCCGGCGTGTCCTCGCGAGCGGCGACGGCCCCATCTGTCGCACGTTGGCGGAGTCGAACGGTCGGTCCGTCACGCTCGGTTCTCTCGTGATGCACCTGTCCGAGCGTCGGCTCGAGGTTTCGTCCGGGCCTCCCGATCGCAACCCGTACCTCACCTACCAACTCGACTGAGGCTCTTCCGTTGCCCAGACTCGACGACCATCTCTTCGCTGTCACCCCACACACCGCGCAGGGTCACCTCGATGTGGGCGACGGGCACCGCCTCTACTGGGAAGAGGCGGGTGACCCAGACGGGATCCCGCTCGTTCTCGTGCACGGTGGCCCCGGAGGCCGCAACGGCCCGGAGCAGCGTGCGCTCCTCGATCCGGCGGTTTTCCGCATCGTCCAGTTCGACCAGCGGGGGTGCGGCAGGTCCGAGGCCGAGGAGCAGCTTCGGGCCAACACGCTGCAGCACACGATCCGAGACATGGAGGCGCTCCGGAGCGAGCTGGGCATCGAGCGGTGGTGGGTCTGCGGCGGCTCCTGGGGAAGCACGGTGGCGCTGGCCTACGCCGAGGCGCATCCCGAGGCGGTGCGCGGGCTCCTGATCGCGTGCGTCTGGCTGGCGCGCCCGTCAGACGTGCACTGGTGGTACTACGGCGTGCGCACCATCTTCCCGGACACGTGGAGCGACTACGCTTCGCTCGTTGCGCCCGAGGAGCGCTCCGATCTCCGCCAGGCGTACTGGCGCCGCATCATGAGCGACGATCCCGAGGTGGCGCTCCAGGCGGCGGAGGCGCAGTACCGCTACGAGGAGTCGTTCATGCGGTTCGAGACGCCGCTCGCGCCGCTGAACGTGGCCAACGCCCTCGACTACTCGCGGGTCTTCTCCCACTACGCCGTGCACGACTTTTTTCTCGAAGACGACGAGATCGTGCAGCGCGCGGCCGCACTCGAGGGCATTCCTCTGCACATGGTGCAGGGCCGCTACGACATGTGCACGCCACTCTGCGGCGCCTACGACCTCCAACAGGCCCTGCCGCAGAGCGTGCTGCGCGTCGTCCCCTCCGCAGGGCATCACCCGGCCGAGCGCGCGCTCTCGATCGCCATCACGCAGGAGGTGCGCGGTCTGGTGGCGCGCCTCTCTCCCGACCTTTCCTGACGACCCGGAGGACGAGCTCGTGCGCAACCTGATTCGGCGTCGCCCTTTTCTGACGTTCTACGCGGCCGCGGTGCTGATTGGCCTCGCTGCCTGGATCTACCTCCTGACCGTAGAGGTGGTGCTGCAGGGCTCCCGTGGCGCCGACTTCAGCGCCTTCGGCCAATTCGTCGAGTACCGGGACGCGACCCGGGCGGCGCACCCCGTGCTCCATCACCACGGCGACAGTGTGCTGCTCTACCTGCATTCGGCCCTGAGCATGCCGATCCTCCTGCCGATGTTCTCGTTCCCGTTTGCGCCGACCCTGGCCGCTCTGCTCATCGTGGGGATCGGCTGGAAGAGGGAGGGCCTGCGCCGCCTGCTCAGCCTCTACAAGCCCGTCCGCGGGAGCCTCACGTGGCGCGAAGGCCTGCAGCGCTACGCCGTTTTGGCCTGTTTCCTGGTGACGTTCGCAGCGAGTCTCTTCGCCTACGAGCGCCTCTTCGGCGATCCGGCACGCGTGGAGCACGCCGTGGCGCACGTTGGCCTACTCGACTGGCGCACCTTCTTCGTGACCCTGCTGGTGGCGAGCTTCTTCAACCAGGGGGCGCTCCTCGAAGAGCTGGGCTGGCGCGGCTTCGCGCAGCCGCTCCTCACGCGCCGGTGGGGAAGTCCGCTGCTGGTGGCGGTTGCGCTGGGTGTCCTTTGGGCCCTGTGGCACTTCCCGCGAGAGATCCCCGGTCTGCTGAGTGGCGGCCAGACCCTCGCCGGCCTCGTGCAGTGGCACCTCGTCTTCTTTCTGTCGACCGTCGGCATGACGATCGTCGCCTTCTACTTCGTCAACGTCCTCGGTGGCAGCGTGGTCCCCGCCATCATCATCCACGGCACCCTCAACCAGCTCGGCAACCTGTTTGGGGCGGAGCAGCTGGTGGGGCGCTCCTACGGCGGCATGACGTCTCCCGTGGCTTGGGCCATCGCGGGAGGGGTCGTGGTGGCGCTCGTGGGGCCGGACCTCGGCTGGCGGACGAGGATCGAGCTACTCGGCGACGACGACCCCAGCCTCGACTGGAGTCGAGGCAGCGCCGATGTCGACGGGTCCGTCGACGACACCGAGAAAGGAGTGTCCGTGTGAGCACCTGCGAAGACCTGATCGAGCGCTGCGTGGCGCCGGATGCGTCGTGGATCAAGCCGGAGATCTTCACCAGTGACGAGGTCTACCGTCTCGAGCAGGAGCGGATCTTCGGCCGCTGCTGGCTGCTCCTGGGCCACGAGTGCCAGTTGCCGGAGAAGGGCTCGTTCTTCAGGACCCACATGGGTGAGGAGCCGGTTCTGGTCACGCGCGCGGGTGACGGCCACATCCGCGCCTTCCTCAACCTCTGCCGCCACCGCGGCGCGCCACTCTGCCACGAAGATCGAGGCACGGCGAAGTCGTTTCACTGCCGCTACCACGGCTGGGCCTATGCCAACGACGGCAAGCTCCTGGCCGCGCCGGGAGAGAAGAAGCTCTACTACGGGGAGCTCGACAAAGAAGAGTGGGGGCTCGTTCGCGTGCCGCGCGTGGAGACCTACCGCGGCCTGGTGTTCGGCAACTTCGACGAAGGTGCCGTATCGCTCGCCGACTACCTGGGCGATATGGCGTTCTACCTGGACGTCCTTCTCGATCGCCGTGCCGGGGGCACCGAGCTGCTCGGTGTACAGCGCTGGCGAATCCCCGCCAACTGGAAGGTCGTGGCGGAGAACCACGTGGGTGACGAGTACCACGTGGGCTTCACCCACGGCTCGCAGCTGCCGAAGCCGATCGAGAGTCGAGCGGCTCCCATTCCGCGGGCGCGGGAGATCCGGCCCGAGCTGGGCCACGGCATCGGTGTCGACTTCATCCCCGACGACCTCTCGCCCGGCGAGCGAGGCGGTTTCGACGAGGAGATCAACGAGTACCTCCAGTCGATCGCCGCGGAGATGGAGGCGCGCATCGGCGCGGAACGAATGCGCATGTTCCCGATCCACGGCCTCGTCTTTCCCACGTTTGGCCTCATTCCCATCGTCAACTCGCTCCGGGTCGTGCACCCGATCGGTCCGAACGAGGTCGAGCTGTGGTCCTACTGTCTGGTCGACAAGGAGGCGCCTGCGCGAGTCAAGGAGCTCCTGATCCGAGCGACGGTCTCCTCGTTCGGGCCGGCCGGGGCGTTCGAGCAGGACGACTCCGCCAACTGGACGGGGGTGACCCGCAACACTCTCGGCGTGCAGGCGCGCAAGCACAAGCTCAACCTGGCCATGGGGCTCGGCCACGAGGGCCACGAAGCCGGCCTGCCCGGCGAGGTGGGGCTCACCGCGAGCGACATCAACCAGAGGGGGTTCTATCTGCGCTGGGTACAGGAGATGACCGGAGGTGAGGCATGACGCTCGTCGACGCGCGGCTCCTGGCCGATCTGAACTACTGGTACGCCCGGGAGGCGCGCTACCTCGACGAGCGCCGCTACGACCTCTGGCTGCAGCTCGTCGACGAGGGGATCCGCTACCAGGTGCCCACGCGCTATCTCACGGAGCAGCTCGACGTGGAGGCCTTCGAGACCTGGGCGGTGGAGCGCGAGCTGGCGGGGGAGTCGGACATTCTGCTCGTGGACGACGACCACGACGGGATCCTGCGCCGCATTGCGCGCCTGAGCTCGGGCATGGGATGGTCCGAGATGCCGCCGTCCCTGACGCGCCGCGTCGTCTCGAACGTCGAGCCCCTCGAACAGACAGACTCCGGGGAGACGCGGGTCGCTTCGGCTCTCGTCGTCTTCAAGAGCCGTGGTCCCCACGAGCGCAGCTGCTTCTCCGCGCAGCGGCGCGATCTTCTGGTGCCGGCCGGAGGCGACTACCGGTTGAAGCGCCGCACCGTCATCGTCGACGACACGGTGCTCCTGGGCGAGAACCTCTCGATCCTTCTGTGACCCGATGGTGAACTTCGCTGGAAAGGTGTGTCTGGTCACGGGAGGAGCCTCGGGAATCGGCCGGGCCACGTGTGAGCTGCTGGCCGGGCGAGAGGCGCGGGTCGTGGTCGCCGACGTCGACGAGACGCAGGGCCGCGAGGTTGCCTGCGCAGCTCGGGGTGAGTTCGTGCTCCTGGATGTGCGTGATCGGGACGCGTGGTTGAGAGTCGTGCGGGAGGTCGAGGCGGCCCACGGATGCATCGACTTTGTCCACCTGAACGCTGGGGTCACGACCCTCCCACTCGCCGACGACGGCTTCGAGGTCTACGATCTGACGTCGTTGCCTACCAAGGCCTACCGCCGGGTGTCCGGGGTGAATCTGGACGGCGTCGTCTTTGGAATCGGCGCGACCGCCCCTGCACTCGAGCGGCGGGCGGGGGAGACTGGAGAGACGTCGCCCATCGTGGTCACGGCCTCAGTGTCCGGGCTCGTCCCGTTTGTTGCAGATCCGATCTACAGCATGACCAAACATGCGCTGGTCGGCCTGGTCCGGTCACTCGCGCCTTCGCTGGAGGAGCGCCGCCTGACGCTCAACGCAGTGTGCCCTGCGGGAGTTGCCACCGCGATCTTCGAGGTCGGAGGGGAGGCTTTCGCCCGTCAGACGGGTGAGGAGCTCATGGCTCCCTCCGAAGTGGCCCACGCTGTGCTGGAGGTGGCGGCGGGTTCCGAGACGGGCCAGTGCTGGATCTGCTTCAGAGGTCGGCCAGCCGCCCGTTGCGAGCCTCCGGCGTTGCCGATGCGGGGCTGAAGCCCTGCCAGCACGCCGAGGGAGACCATCGCCGAACCGTCCGACGCACGCGGCCCGTTCCACTCCTACTTCTTCGTGAGAGGCTCGAGGAGCACCTTCGGTAGGCGGAGAGCAATCCCGGCGTTGCGACCAGCCAGGGTAGTGACCCGATACTCGGCGGCAGTGCCCAGAACGTGCGAGCTCGCCTCGATGTCGAGGCCATACTCCTGACCAAGCCACTGCACCATCCCCGAGGTCGCTCGCCTGACCGCCTCATCCAAAGAGCCGGCCTGCCCGATCGTCGTGGTGTGACTCTCCGTCTCCACCCGTGGCGTTCCGATCCCCTGGCCTCCGATCACCTCGACCTGGAACTCGATGTCGAGAGAGGTCTCGAGAGCCCACTGTGTCGTCTCACCATCGCCCTGGAGGGCGTGACCGTCGCCGAGGTAGAGCAGCGCACCAGGGCGGGATACCGGGAGATAGACGGTTGCCCCGGCCGTGACTCCGTTGAAGTCCATGTTGCCACCAAAAGAGCCTGTGTCTCCGGCCGAAGGCGAGGACCACCCGAACCCCGGTGCGACACCGATCCCACCCAGCATCGGGCGAACAGGCACCACGTAGCCCTCCAGCGCGTCGGGCGGATTCTCGAGTCGAGCCGTCCCCTGGTCTCGATCGATGTGCCAGCGCACCCGGCCGTAGACATCGCTCGCCCGCGCTGCGAGCCTCGTCGTCATCGCGCGCGGAGCGATGCCCTTGAGGCTGTCAGCGAAGTCTCTGTTGAGCTCCAGGCGGAGAATGTGAACCGCAAGCACATCACCAGGCTGAGCGCCGTAGACGAAAAACGGGCCGATCTGAGGGTTCCCGTAGAGCGCCCGTGTCTTGCCGTGCTCGTCGAGGCCGCCTGAGTCGAGAGTCTTCGTGACGATGGTGTCACCCGGCCAGATGACGAGGGCAGGCTGACGGTGTGCGCTGAGCTCGTTGGAGAAGCTCGACGGCTCGAAGACCCTTCGCATCGGCCCTCTCGGTGGCCTCGGCAGACGGTGCCCGGTGACACCATGCTCGAAACGCGCCTCAGGGTCGTTGGGATCCGGGTACGTCGCAGTTCCGCTGAGTCGATCGCCGTTCCTCGTGAGCAAGAAGCTGTGGTTGGTGCCTGAGCTGTCGGTCGCAGTGAGGTCCAGGCTCTGGCCCTCCTGACTCCCACGCACGGTCCAGCCGCCTAGCCACCCCTCGTACAGATCGCTGGCCCCGCGGAGTTCCAGCGTCTGATACTCGGCGTTTCCCCAATGGTCGATGGAAAGCAACCAGGTCTCAGCTGCTTGTGCGGTCAGCACCGACGGAAAGAAGAGCACGTGAGAGACGAGCAAGAGCGACGATAGGCGGGCACGCATGAAGGCCTCCGACCGTGGAAGTGAATCTGCTTGTCTCCACTAGATGCGTGAGGCGCCCGAATGGTCGCAGCGAAGTCAAACTTCGCCGACGCCTTCCTCACGGGCGATTGTGGGCTGGTGAGTCTCCTCGTCGCTGCGCACCGATCTCGCTCTCGATGCTCTGGAGCAGGCGCTCAGGGACCGCCCGCGTTGGCTGCGGTCGATATGCTTGTCCCCATGGGGAGACGGGCGAGGCGAAGGTCGGAGGGGTCGGCCGTGGCCTGCCTGCTCCTCTTGTCGCTCCACTACCCCGACGCCACGGCGGCAAGTACCCTGCAGGCCTCGGCAGCGGCGGCGTTTCGCGGCAGCTTCGGACTGCGCCTGGTCGTCACGGCCTGTGCGGGTGACGCTCCGAGCGTGGACGTCACGGGGCCGCCGCTCACGGTGTCGGCGGTCTTCGAGGCGTGCAACGTTCTCACAGCCGACGTGAGCGTCGAGGCACCGGCCGACGTGACGTTCCGGAGTGGACGGACCATCCGTCTCCAGGACGGCCACGGCGTAGCGGACGGGGCGACGCTCCGCACCGAAACAGTGCCGAGCCTCCTGACCGTCGCCTACGTGCAGGACGCCAACCCTGCTTCGGAGTCGAGCTACCACGCGCGCTGGTACCTCGACCTGACGCAGATGGCCCTTGCCTCCGACACCGTGCGTCACTTCGACGCCCTCTCCGGAGCCGGAGGGTCCGTGCTGCAGCTGCGCCTCGACCGCGTGGGTGGTCAGAACCGTGTGACCCTCGTCGCCGTCGCGGACGACGCATCGGAGATTGCAGCGTCCCCGGTCGTCGTGGCCGACGGTTGGCGCGCCGTGGAGATCGAGTGGCACGCCTCGTCGGGTGCCGACGACGGCGAGCTGCGTCTCTATGTCGACGATACGGAGGTGGCGGCGCTCACGGGGCTGGACAACGACACGTTGCGCGTGGAGACGATCCGCCTCGGCGCCACGGACTTCATCGACGGGTCGGCCGCCGGCACGATGGACCTGGACGAGTTCAGTTCACGCAACGACGGCAGGATCGGGTTGTGAGAGGTCTCCCGAGAGGGGGCTCTGGTGGCCTGCCGGCTGCACCGGCTCGGCGTCATCGGAGCCGGCTCGCTCTGTGCGCCCTGGCTGCCGTCGCGGGAACGGCTGCGCCGGCCGCTGGTGCGACGCTGCAGGTGGCTGCTGCCACCGTGGTCATCGACGGTGGCGACGGTGCCTGCTCGCTGATCGAAGCTCTCGAGAACGCGAACGACGCCGCTCAGACCCACGCCGACTGCGCGAGCGGCTCGGCGGGCAGCGACACGATCGTGCTCCAGGCCTCCACATATCTCGTGACTGCGCGGCACAATGCCGTCTTCGGCTTCAACGGGCTGCCGTCCGTCCAAGGCGACGTCGTCGTGGAGGGTGGCGGCGCCGTGCTCGAACGGCAGGCCGCGGCGCCGTCCTTTCGCTTCTTTCACGTCGCCCCCACCGCGCGCCTCGAGCTGCGCGACCTGTGGGTGCGAGGCGGGCGTGCGGAAGGTGGCTCGGGTGGTGGCGGCGGCGCCGGTCTGGGTGGAGGGGTGGCCAACGAAGGCACCCTGGTGCTGCTGCAGTGCAGCTTCTCCGGGAACACGGCCGTGGGTGGCGCGGGTGGTGCACTGTCCACCGGTGGGCACAACGGCGGCGGTGGACTGGGAGGTGCAGGCGGCTCGGGAGGGAGCGCGACCGGTGCCGGCGGTGGGGGTACGGGCGGCTCGGGTGGTGACGGTAGCGGTGGCGGCACCGGCGGGGGTGGGGGTGGCAGCGACCTCGGCGGTGACGGTGGAGACGGCGCTGCGGGTGGCGCTGGGGGCACGGCCGGCGGTGGCGCCGGTGGGAGTGGAGGCTTCGGCGGGGCGAACGGCGGGGTCGGCGGCGGCGGGGGTGGAGGCAGTGGTTTTGCTGCGGGTGGCGACGGCGGGCTGGGTGGTGGCGCCGGGGGATCCGGAATCAATGCGAGCGGCGGCACGGGGGGATTCGGTGGTGGCGGCGGCGACGGTACTCTGAGCGGTGGTGACGGCGGCTTCGGCGGGGGTGGGGGCGGTTTCGTGACCATCGCTGCGGGGGCTGGGGGTTTTGGCGGTGGTAGTGGGAGCACGTCGGGAGGCGGTGGAGGTGCTGGCCTGGGGGGTGCGATCTACAACCACGAGGGTGGCGTCGTGCAGATCTCCAACTCGACCCTGAGCGGCAACGTCGCGCAGGGTGGTGCCGGCGCCTTTGGTGCCCAGGCGGGGGTGGGTGCGGGTGGCGCACTCTTCAACCGCAACGGCTCGGTGACGCTGGAAGGTGCGACCTTCGCGAGCAACGTGGCCGACCAGGGTGGTGCCCTGTACAACCTCGGCGACGATCTCATCGGTGGCGGTGGCGGCACGGCGAGTGTGACGGTGAGCAACACCATCCTGGCCGACTCGGTGGCGGCCGACGACTGCCGCGACGCGAGCCTGGGTGGCGGCGTGACCAGCTTCGTCGGCGCAACCACGCTGCTGGAGACTGCGGGCACCTGCCCTGCGCAGGCGCTGTCGGCCGATCCGCAGCTCGCGGCCTTGGCCATCACCAGCCCGGGCCTGACGCCGACCCACGCCCTAGCCTCGTCGAGCCCGGCGCGCGGCCAGGGCGTCTCCTGTCTGGTACAGGATCAGCGGGGCGTACCGCGGGCCGCAGCGTGCGATCTCGGCGCGTTCGAGCTGCCGAGCTTCGACCTCGCGGTCACACAGACCGAAAGCGTCGATCCCGTCGTGGCGGGGTCCGTGCCGCCGAACCTCACGTACACGGTCACCCTCGCCAACGCGGGGCCGGATGACGCGGCTGACATCGACGTCTCGGTTGCCCTGACGCTCCCCCTGGGGGTTGCCGTGGATTCAGTGACTCCCTCCACGGGCTCGTGGTCGGCCGGTACCGGCACGTGGATGGTGCCGTCGCTCGCGGCGAGCGCCCAGGCCACCCTGGCGGTCGACCTCGATGTCGGGGCCGCCGCGGCCAGCGGAGCCGATGTCGTGGAAAGCGACGTCTCCGTGGCCTCGGCCGCGGGTGAGCTGCTCAACCCCGGAGACGACGCCACATCGGACGCGACCACCATCGCGCGGGAGGTCGATCTCGAGCTTTCGGGGACCGAGTCGGCCGATCCAGTGGCTGCGGGCTCCGGCAGCGGCAATCTCATCTACGTGGTGACGGCACACAATGCGGGGCCGTCCGACGCCAGTCAGGTGGCCGTGGACGTCGTACCACTGCTCCCCGCGGGGACAACGCTCGATTTGGCCGTTCCGACCGCCGGCGGCTACGTCGGCACCACGTGGACGGTCGGCACGCTCGGCGACGGCGTCCAGGAGACGCTGGCCCTCACCCTCACGGTCGGTGCTGCGACCACCCCCGGCACCGACGTCGTCGGCGTCGACGCGGCGGTAGGTGCCGCGGCCGAGACCCTGCTCGACCTCAGCGACGACATGCTTCAGATTCGCACCTCGGTGCTCGGCCCGCCCATCTTCGAAGACGACTTCGAGACCGGTGACCTGACCCGATGGACCGGAACCGTGCCGTGATCGGAGCTGGCGCCAGGCCAAGCCGGCTCGTACAGGGGCACCCGCGGGCCCGAATAGGGGGAAGCCACGATGGTGGCGGTCCGCTGGTGCCGGCTAGCTTGCTCATGTCCTAGCCAAACCAAGTTCCGATCCATGCTCCGTCTAGTCAAGGGAGTCGAGATGCGACAGACGCTGACACTTACCCTCGTGACCTCCGTTCTGGTGGGTGGCGCCCTGTTGGCGCAGTCCCCCGGTACTTCCGGCCCCAGCTCGGCGAAGGCCGCCCAGGGAGCGGGCCTCTTTCAGGCGTACTGCGCCGGCTGCCACGGGCGCGGCGGTACGGGCGACGGGGACATCGCCGAAATGCTCAAGGTGAAGCCTGCAAATCTCACGGTCATCGCCGAGGGGAACAACGGCTCCTTCGACCTCGAGAAGGTGGTTCGCATCATCGACGGGCGCAGGAAGGTCAAGGGACACGGTCAGGGCCAGATGCCGATCTGGGGCGACGCACTCCAGATCGCAAGCGGAGGCGCGACGGAAGAGGAGGCGATGGCCAAGATCGAGAGCCTCGCGCACTTCCTCTGGACGCTCCAGAAGTAGTCGTCGCCCTCGCAGGAGAGGCCTGGCGGCGGCGCGGCCCCGACGTGGGTCAGGGGCCGCCCGCGGCGCGCTGGCCCCTCGGCCTGCCGTAGGACCCTTCAGTCCGCGCCGCGGAAGTCGAGGATCTTCCGGTGCTGGACGAGCTCACCGTGTGGTCGAGCTTCGCCCGCAGGGAGAGTGGCGAGCCAGAGGAGATCGACGGCCGCCTCGTCGGGAGTCTGCGCCTCGATGTCCGGCATGTCCGCGAGGTAGGGCCGTGCGGCGTCCGTGTCCGTCCAGCCCGGGCAGACCGCGTTGATCAGGACTCCGGCCGGTCGCTCCGGTCTGGCGTCGAAGTCGCGGACGAATGCCCGCGTCGTGGCCACCTGTGCCACCTTGGACGGCAGGTTGATCCACTCGGGCCAACCCTCCTCGGCCTCGCGGCCTGCTTCGACCGCCTCGACGTAGTCGTCCATGACGGCCTCGATCTCGTCGGGTGTGGCGTTCGGGCGTCCGAGTCGGGCCCGGACCGCCTCCGGCAGGTTGTCCAAGGTGCCAAAGCCACTCGCGACCACGAGTACGCGCGCGTTCTCGCGAAGCAGAGGCGCGAGAGTGCGCAGGGCGGCCAGGTTGCCGTGGTTGTTGACCGCGATCATGTCGCGCACCTGGTCTTTGGCGGGGGCGTCGGGCCGAGGGGCGTAGGCCCCGTTCAGCACGAGAATGTCGAGCCCGCCGCGATCTGCGATGCGACGGGCCAGCGCCTCGTGTGTGGCGGGGTCCGTGAGGTCGAAGCGGACCGGCTCGGCGGCGAGACCCTCCTGGGCCAAGGCTCGGGCCGCCTGTTCGCCCGCATCGGAGCTTCTGGATCCGAGATAGACCGTCGCGCCGGCCTCGAAGTGTCGGCAGAGTGCGCGCACGAGGCCGAGGCCTACACCACGGTTGGCGCCGGAGACGAAGGCGGTCGTCGAATGAGTCATGGGCTCTCCTGGAATCGGGTTACGATACGTTGCGTCTCGATTCTATTTCGAGACGAAGCGTCTCGCAACTGGAGAACACCGTGCCGCGCCCCCGGAGTCAGCAAGCCGACCATGCGATCCTCCTCGCTGCGCAGGAGCTCCTGCAGGAGTCTGGCCTGCGATCCGTGACGATGGAGGCGATCGCGCGCCGCGCCGGGGTCGGAAAGCAGACGGTGTATCGACGCTACGCCGACCGGAACGCCGTTCTGGCGGCCGTTTGGCTCCAGGACGCGGAGTCCCGGGTCGAAGTCCCGCGGGGGCGCAGCCTGGAGCGCGACCTGGCCCTCTTCCTCGAGCGGCTCTTTGCCGCGCTCCAGACGAGCGGCGACGCGCTGCGGCACCTTCTCGCGCAGGCCCAGTTCGACGACGACCTGAGGGAGACCTTCCGCGAGGAGTTCATCGCGCACCGCCGCGCGACTCTCGCGGACATCGTGCGGCGCCACAGTCAGCCGGCAGACGCGGATGTCGAGGCGGTCGTCGACATGCTCTACGGCACCATGTGGTACCGCCTGCTCACGGCGCACGCGCCCTTGAATCCGGCTCTGGCGAAGCGACTGGCCCGCATGGCCGCGGCTGCCCTTGCTGCGTCGGAGGGAGATGGATGAGGCGCTCCTCGGGGCGTGCGCGGCCGAGCGCCAGTCGCTTGCGCTGCCGGTCGAGCGACGGAGAGAGAAGACACCGGGATTGGCCGGGACCTAGGTCGGCGTCTGTCGCGTTCGTTGTCGTCCTGCTCGCGGCTGCAAGTGCGCTCCCGGCCGTGGCCCGGTGCTCTTTTCGCTTCCTCGAAGAGGCCACGTTTCGCTCATCCAACGGTGACTACACCCTGCATGTCGACTATGGGTCGTGGGAGGACGAGAGCGAGGAGACGGTCCTGACCTATCGCAAAGGAGACGTCACGCTTTGGACCAAGAGGTCGTCCGAGCTCGAGGACTATTGGAGCGCCAACCACGTTCACATCAGCGACGACGGCAACTGGCTGGTCTTCGGCGGGGTATCGGCTCACAACATCTCGTTCGACCTCGAGCACCGAGAGGGTCTCCGTTTCTATCGACGCGACGGAAGTCTGATCCGCTTCGTGAGCCGGCGAGACCTGCCTGTCGTCGAATACGGGATTTCTACCGCCTTCTGGTACGACGGTGAACGAACCGGGATCGTGGGCTCCGAGCTTCGGTTCTACACTCCCGGGCTCGACGAGCCGCTGGTCTTCGAGGTGTCCACAGGCGAGCTCGTACGGGGCCGGCTGATTGAAGGGCAGGGTGACGACGCGAAGCATGGCGACTGGCTGCGCGAGGTCATCGAGGGCGCTCAGAAGCCCGAGTAGCTTGGTTGCGCGAACTTGGACGCGAGGCCTTCTTCCAGCCCTGGTGCGGTTGTCGAGATGCCCTTTGTCATGGATCGCCCTGTGAGCTTCGGGGTCCCGGCACCACCTTTGACTTGTGCGGTCCATTGTGCGAAAGTTCGCACAATGGCTACGAATCTCGCGATCGACCCAGAGCTGCTCGACCGGGCGGTCCAGGCATCCGGACAAAAGACCAAGACGGCCGCGGTTCGGCTCGCGCTGCAGGAGTTCATCGCTCGGAGGGAGCAGGCACAGATTCTCGAGCTCTTCGGCACCTTGGAATGGGATCCCGAGTACGACTACAAAGCTGAGCGATCACGAGTCGAAGCGGCGTCCCCGCCTGCACCCGACGTGAGCGAGTGAACCTCCTCGTAGATACGAGCGTCTGGTCCCTCGCCCTTCGGAGGGATGGACACGTGGCAGACCCCAGGGTACTTCGGCTCCGGGCCGCCCTCGCACAGCGCGACTCCGTTTACACAACCGGGTTCGTGCTCCAAGAGCTGCTCCAGGGATTCAACGGGCCGCGACAGCAAGACGCCATTGTGGAACGGTTTTCTGCGCTTCCTTCGCTCACGCCCGAGCGCGCGGACCACATCGAGGCCGCTCGGCTCCGCAATCACTGCCGACGCAGGGGCGTGCAACTCGGCACGATCGACGCGCTCCTTGGCCAGCTTGCGATTCGCTACGACCTCATTCTGCTGACGTCAGACGGCGACTTCGAGAACGCAGCGAACCACGCTCCACTCAAGCTCTGGACGTCTTGAGCTCGAGCGGTGTCGGCGGAGCCAGCGGCGCGGCGATCTTGCCGCGCCGTGGTCGTCACCTGCCGCGGCCGCGGTACCTCTCGTACAGCTCGTCGTGACGGTTCTCGAGCGACGTCTCCTCGCCGCCGATGAACACGTGCTTGATCTGCGTCTGGATCTCCAGCGGGTCGCCGTCGGTGACGATGAGGTTGGCCACCTTGCCGGGCTCGAGCGTCCCGACCTCGTCGGCCACGCCGAAGATCTCGGCGGGGTTGACCGTCATGGCCCGCATCGCGTCCTCGCGGCTGAGGCCGTAGCCGACCGCCATGGCCACCTCGTAGGGGAGCGTGCGTGCGCCGTGGGGCCCGTCCGGGCCGCCGCGACCGCCCGAAGGCACCGACGTGCCGAGGGCCACCTTGACTCCGGCGGCCACCAGCTCACCCATGGTGCGATAGGGCTGGTCGTAGCGGTGGTCCTCCTCCGCGGGAAGCGCGGCGACGAGACCGAGGATGACGGGAATGTCCTTCTCGGCGAGCATCTCCTTCACCTTGTAGGCGTCGCGCCCGCCGGCCAGCACGATACGCAGGCCCTGCTCCTCGGCGAACAGGGCGGCTGCCTCGATGTCCCGCTTGGCGTTGGCCTCCATGATCACGAGCTGCTCGCCGTCCAGCACCTTCACCAGGTGCTCGAGCTTGAGGTTGCGCTCGCGCCGGTCCGAGCCTTCGGCCTGCCGGTAGTGGCGGGCGGCGTCCAGCCAGTCGCGCAGCTCGCTCACCTTCTTCTCCGCCTTCTCCTGTGCCTCCTTGAACGGCGCGCTCTTCACGCTGAAGGTGGTCAGGTCGAACGTCCGGGTCTGGATGGCAGGCCAGCGGATGACCATGGCGACGTTCGGCTCGAGCGCCATCTCCTCAATGGTCCAGCCGTCGAGGTGCATGAGCACGGCCTGGCCCGGAATGACGCCGTCACCCGACGATGACGGCACGGTCACCGCGTGGGTGATGCCGTTGGCACGCGTCACCGGGATGACCTCGCTGGCAGGGTGCACGGCGGTGGCGGCACTCAGGTGGGGGTTGTAGCCGCCCAGTTCCGCGTTGTCGACGGTGGCCGAGATCGAGCTGATCTCCACCAGGCCAAGCGTGGTGTAGGCGTTGAAGAGGCCCGGGTAGACGTGCATGCCGGTGGCGTCGACGACGCGGTCGGCCTTGGCGGACACGTCTCCCACCTCACGGATGGTGCCGCCGTCGATGAGCACGGACGCCTGGCGTGGCTCCCCGGTCATCGTGTGCACGGTGGCACCCTGGATCAGGACCGACTCCGCGGCCGCGGGTGCGGCGCAGAGCACGAGGCCGAGAGCGAGCAGGAGGAGCGAAGCTCCGTGGTTTCTGGTCGAGCGTGTCATCAGAAGGCCTCCAGAACGGAGTTGCTGCTGGCGGAGGCGTCCTCCGGGCTTCCAGGTGTCTGCGGTGTCGCGGGGGTCGCGCCCCCGGCCGTGGGCGCCGTGGCGTCCGATTCGCCCTCGTCGTCGTCCTTGCCGAGCATGCGCGCCTTCAGATCGTCGATCAGGGCCTGACGCTCGCGGTCCGCTTCGATGTCGAAGTAGAGGTCGCCATCGACGAACGTCTGCTGCACGACCGAGGTCACACTCAGCGGGTTGCCGTTGTAGATGACGAGGTCGGCGTCTTTGCCCTTCTCGATGGAGCCGACGCGTTGGTCGATGCCGAGCTGGATCGCCGGGTTGAGGGTGACCAGCTTCAGCGCGTCGATCTCGCTCATGCCGCCCCACTTCATCGTCTTGGCGGCCTCCTGGTTGAGGTGGCGCATCTCCTCCGAGCTGTCGGAGTTGATCGACACCAGCACGCCGCGCTCGGTCATGAGCGCCGCGTTGTGCGGGATGGCGTCGTAGGCCTCGACCTTGTAGCCCCACCAGTCGGAGAAGGTCGACGCACCGGCGCCGTGCGCGGCGATCTCGTCGGCCACCTTGTAGCCCTCGAGAACGTGCTGCAGCGTGGCGATCTTGAAGCCGAACTCCTCGGCCAGGCGCAGCAGCTGGAGGATCTCGTCGGCGCGGTAGCAGTGCGAGTGCACGAGCCGCTCGCCTTCGAGGATCTCGCCCAACGTCTGCAGCTTGTAGTCGATGCGTGGTGGCGTGGGGTTTCCCCCGGCTGCCTTCGAGGCTTCGTAGCCGTCCCAGTCGGCCAGGTACTGCCGCGCCGCCGCGAACTCCTGGCGGATGACGTCCATCACACCCATGCGGGTCTGCGGGTAGCGGGGTGGGATCGGACCGAAGGAACGGGAGCGCTTCGGGTTCTCGCCGAGCGCAAACTTGATGCCCGGGGGTGCTCCCTCGAACTTCATCTGCTCGCCGGTCTTTCCCCAGCGCCACTTGACCACCTGGTTGCGGCCACCGATCGGGTTGGCGCTGCCGTGCAGGATGTTGGCGGAGGTCAGGCCGCCAGCCAGCCCGCGGTAGATGTTGATGTCGTCGGGGTCGACGATGTCGTCCACTCCGACCATGGCGGTGACCGCCAAGGTGCCTTCGTTCGTGCCGCCCGCCATGGCCGTGTGCGAGTGCGCGTCGATGATGCCGGGGATCACGTGACCCCCTTGTGCGTCGAAGACGTCTGCACCGCTGGGAACGCGTGCGTTCCTACCGACGCTCTTGATCTTGCCGTCTTCCACGACCACCGTGCCGTTCTCGATCGTCTCGCCCGAGACGGTCCAGATGGTTGCGTTCGTGATGGCGAACTGATCGAGCTCGCGCACCGGGCCCTGGAAGACGCGCAGCGCGTCCTCGATCTCGGCAATGGACACGCTGGGCCCGGCGCCTTCGCCGGCTCCCTCGCTCTCGGTGGCCGCGGCGGTGCGCGTGCCTTCGAGCTCGAAGTTCATCGGCCCGGCGCTGAAGTTGCCTTCGAGCGCCTCACCCGTGACCGTGGCGCGATAGCTTGCGGTCATGGAGCGGCCGCCCATGTCGCGGGTGACCTTGAAGCTGAGCTCGTCGCCGCTCATGCGCCCGTCCTCGACGGAGGCGGAGCCGCCGCGCTCCGACTCGACCTCGCCGGTCACCTTGCCGTCTTCGGCCATGGTGAGCGTTGCGGTCGAGTCCTGGCTGCCGCGCGGGGTCTCGAGGGTCAGCGTCCAGGTGCCGGAGACGTTGCTGCTGGGCGGCGAGGTGTCTTCTTCGTCGTCCTTGCGCTCGGCGAAGCGCACGCCGTCCACGAACACGGCGAAGATCTCGGCGTCCTCCTTCCAGGGGGCATCGGACGCGACCACCAGGTTGGCGATCTTGCCGGCCTCCACCGTTCCGAGCCGGTCCCCGAGGCCGAAGATGCCTGCGGCATCCACGGTCAGTGCCGCCAGCGCATCGTCCTCCGAGAGGCCGTTCTCGACGGCGGTGCGCACGCCTTCGAAGGTCTTCGAGGCGGAGGAGAGGCCGCCGCTCGTGAACGCGAAGGGCACGTCGGCCTCGGCGAGGCGGGCTGGGGTGGTGGGTGCCAGGCGCTCGTGTGCCAGGTCGCGGAAGTTGGGGTCGGATTCGGGGTCGCGGTCTTTCTCGCGCTCCGGCCACTCCACGCTGACCACCACGGCTGCGCCAGCCGCCTTCAGCTCTTCCGCCCTGCGGTGGCCGTCGTGGGCGCCGAAGAGCACGAGGTTCAGGTCGAACTGGTCGCCTATGGCGAGCACCCGGTCGATCTCCTGCGCCCGGACGGCGGGCATGAGAAACGGGGTGTTCGACTCCATCGCCTGGTGCAGCGGCTCGAGCGTGCGGTCGTAGTCCTGCCGGTTGCGGCCCTCGGGCGACTCCTCGTAGAGCGCACGCGCCGTGCCGTAGTGCTGCACGTCGCTGAAGACCTGGCGGATGTAGGAAATGACTCCCATCAGCGACCCCGGGAAGCTGCGGAAGCCTCCCTGGGACGACCAGTTGACGCGGTGGGCGATGGGGGAGGCGACGACGCTCTCCTTCGCCTCACCGGAGCCGAGGTTGATCAGTGCCGCCTGGCCGGCGAAGAGGCCTTCCTTCGGCGAGGAGACGACGGCCGTGAAGCCGGCCCCGCGCCAGTTGGCGAACTTCTCCTCGTCCACCTTCAGCTCGTCGGCCGCGGTCTTCCACGTGGTGGTGGCGGGCCGGTCCTCGGGGCCGCGGATCTGCGGCTGGTTGGCGCCAGCGGCGAAGGGGTTGCCACCCCCACGGCCGCCGCCCTGCTGCGGCTGCGGCATGCCGAGGTCGGTGAGCGCGTTGATCATGCCGGCGTAGACGGTCTTGCCTTCGCCGTCGATCACCCAGGCGTCGGCCGGAATGTCGAGATCGGTACCGACCGCTTCGATCAGTCCGTCGGCCACCAGCACGGTGGCTTTCTCGAGCACGTTGCCAGGGGCCACGACGACGCGGGCGTCCTGGATGGCGAAGAAGGGGGGTGGCTCGGGGGCTTGCGCGAGCGCTGGAGCGAGCGGCAGAGCGAGCACGAGTA
Source organism: Candidatus Multivoraceae bacterium (assembly GCA_965223385.1). Taxonomy (GTDB): domain Bacteria; phylum Acidobacteriota; class Thermoanaerobaculia; order Multivoradales; family Multivoraceae; genus JBCCLJ01. The sequence goes on from CBDCWR010000007.1 coordinate 2,613,308, forward strand.
GCGCTGCCGCGGCGAAGCCGAGCGGTCGGGCTGGGTGCATGGAGGTCTCCTACGAGTCTCGGGCCTGCTGGCTCGAGAGGGTGAAGTTCGTTTGGGGGGACTCTAGCGAAGGAAACGCCGTTGAGAGGGCTTTCGTTGACCGTAGGACGCTTCGTCCTGGGGCCTGTTTCGCGGAGTGGCCTCGGGGGGCCGGTCGTCCCGGCGAGGGAGGTCGAGCCCCGGCGCGCGGCTCTTGTTGCCGGAACGGCGGGGAAATGCCTCCAGAATCCGCGGAAGCTCGGATCTTTGTCTGCGGTCGATGTCTGTGGCGGACGTCCCTCTGCGTTGGATGGACTGAAGCCCAAGTGTCGGCGTCGCCGTGGGTGGCTCCGATGCGGGCCCAACGGAGGAAGGAGATTCGCATGGAATGGAAGAAACGTACGCTGGCTTTCGCTTCGCTGACGCTCGCGTGGGGAACCCTACAGGCCCAGCGCCCGTTGCCTCCGTCGCCGCCCGCGCCGAGCTTGCAGGAGGAAGCGCGCCCTATCCAGAACGGGAACTTTGCCGACCTCATCTACGGTCACTCCGCGCTGGTTCTGCGACCGAGTGTCGGCGCCGACGCCTGGCAGCTCGAGGTCAAGGGAGAAGACGTCTACCTGTCGCAGGTGTTCGCCGATTTGGTGGACCTCTCCGTGCCGCTCGAGCTCGACGGTCAGACTCTTCCGGACGGGGAGTACGCCTTCTCTCTCGTCGGCTCGACCGGAGACAAGTCGGTCCGGACCTCGGGCACGTTCGTGGTCCGCAACGGCAGCACCGTGGCGCCGGAAGCTTCGCCGGACTCCCTGCGCGCACGTCGCGGGACGCGGTCGGAGCCGTCGCCCGGGGAGTTGCACCATGTGGCGTCGGTCGATCAGGTGATCGCTGACGATCTCATCGTGACCGGCAAAACCTGCACGGGAGGCAATTGCTTCGACGGAAAGACATTTGGTGTTGAGGAGCTCCTCGTCGAGGACTCCGGAGGGATCGCGGAGATCCGGATTCGCGAGTCGACGGGCCAGCAGTTCGCCTTTGAGGTGGACACCGGCACGCTGCGTTTGCAGGATGACGGCACGAACGTCATGACGCTGACCGACGGCGCTCCTGCCGACAGCATCTTCGTCGCGTCGGACGGAGATGTGGGCCTCGGTACCTCCACGCCAGCAAGAAAGTTGGAGATCCGCGGCAGTCTCTTCCGGCAGTCGTCCAGCGCGACGGATTTCTTCGACTTCAACGTGGGCTCCACCGGGATGTGGCTCCTCGATCGTGACGGCGACACGGTGCTCAAACCGAATCACAACAGCTCCTCCAACACGCTGGTGCTGGACAACAGCCGGGTCGGTATCGGTACGAGCAGCCCGGGAGGCAACCTGCACATCTTCGGGCTGGGCTCCGCGGACGTGTTCAACGCCATCGGGCCGAACGCCACCACGGACGCGTTCAATTTCGGCTACTCCGGCTTCACCTACGGGCAGGGGTCCGGCTTCTTCAACGTGCGCCCAGCGGCCGGGGCCGCCGCGCCGAACCCGGCGCTGTACTTCATGACCGGCAACGTCGAGCGCCTGATCGTCGACAACCAGGGCTACCTGGCGGTCGATCTGGACGGGGTCAGCGGGAACGGTTTCAACCCGGGGCATCCCATCGAAGCGCAGCAGTCCGGCGCGCGTCTGACGGTGGGCGGTGTGTGGACCAACGCCTCGAGCCGCGCGCTCAAGGAGAACATCGAACCGCTGCCTCTCGAGGATGCTCTGGCCGCGCTGGGTGACCTTCAGGCGGTGCAGTACAACTACATCGTGGAGCCCGGCGACCCGCAGGTGGGCTTCATCGCGGAGGACGTGCCCGACCTCGTGGCGACGCCCGACCGCAAGGCGCTGGCACCGACCGACATCGTCGGCGTGCTGACGCGGGTCGTGCAGGAGCAGCAGAAGACGATCGATGCGCTGCTCGAGCGGGTGCAGCAGCTGGAGAGCGCTGGTCAGTAGACAGGGCTCGAGCTCAAGACGCGACGCACGCCAAGAGGCGTGTGTGCGTGCCTCGCTCGACACGGGTACACTGGCCGCCCCACTACCGATTGGTGGTCCCGGACGTGAGGCGCCCTCATGCCGCACGCCGACCTGCGAAAGCACCCCTGATGTCGTTCGAAGCGCTCCGTCGTGAGCCGTACCTGAGCCTCGCCACCTTCCGCAAGGACGGGCGCGAGGTGGCGACTCCCGTGTGGTTCGCGCACGACGACGACGGCAGCCTCGTGGTGGTGACCGGCGGCGACTCGGGCAAGGTGAAGCGCCTCCGCAACTTCTCGCGCTCGCGCATCGCGGTGTGCGACATGCGCGGTGGCGTGGCCGAGGGGGCTGTTTGGGGAGACACCGAGACGACGTTCATCGACGGCGCGGAGGACGTCCGCCGCGCCCACCGTGCGCTGCGCAAGAAGTACGGGTGGCAGCTGGTCCTCCTGGACGTCGCCGCCTGGTTCGGACGGCGGCTCGACAAGCGTGCCTACCTCCGCATCCGTCCCGCGGCGGACGCGAACGACCAACACACCTGACCCGCTGCCTGAGCAGATGGGGCGGGAGGAGACGGCTCCATGAGCAACACCACGCGCTACGGCGACCTGGAGGTCACCACGTCCGACGACTATGTCGCGACGGCGGAGATTCGCCGGCCTCCCAACAACTTCTTCGACCGCGACCTCATCGGCCACATCGCAGACGCCTTCGAGGCGCTCGACCAGGATCCGGCCTGCCGTGCGGTGGTGCTCTGCGCCGAAGGCAAGAACTTCTGCGCCGGCGCGAACCTCGGCGGTGAGAGCTCCGGCCCCGACGACGGCCCTCACCTGTACGACGAGGCCGTGCGTCTGTTTGCAACGAGGACCCCGGTGGTGGCGGCAATTCAAGGCGCCGCAGTGGGCGGCGGCTTCGGGCTCGCGCTCATGGCCGACTTTCGCATCGGCTGCCCCGAATCGAGGTTCACGGCCAACTTCGCGCGGCTCGGCTTCCACCACGGCTTTGGTCTCACCGAGACACTCCCCGCCATCGTCGGCCAGCAGAAGGCGCTCGAGCTCCTCTACACCGGGCGCCGCTTCAAAGGCGGCGAGGCGTTCGAGCTCGGCATCCTCGACCGCCTCGTCTCTCAGGACAGCCTCCGCGACGACGCCCGCGCCTTCGCCCTCGAGATTGCCCGGTCGGCCCCGCTCGCCGTGGACTCGATCCGGCAGACGTTCCGGGGCTCGCTGCCCGACCGCATCCGCGCTGCCACTGATCGCGAAAAGGCAGAGCAGGACCGCCTGCGTGCGACCGACGACTTCAAAGAGGGCGTGCGCGCGATGTCCGAGCGCCGCCTCCCCGACTTTCAAGGGCGGTAGAGCCGCCACCCTGCCGGAGCACGCGATGCCGAGCCGCAGAGACAAGATCCGCATGACCGAAGCCGAGATCGAGGCCTTCCTCGAGAACGAGAAGACCCTGATGGTGGCCACCAACGGCAAGGACGGCATGCCGCATCTCGTGCCGATGTGGTTCGCCGTCTCCGGTGGCGACATCGTCTTCCACACCTTCACCAAGTCGCAGAAGATCAAGAACCTCCAGCGCGACCCGAAGATCGCGGTGCTCGCCGAGTCCGGCGCGTCGTACGAGGAGCTGCGAGGAGTGTCGATTCAGGGGCGCGCCGAGCTGATCGACGGGGAGGAGAAGTACCCCTTCGTCACCCTTGTCATCCGCCGCTATCGCGACATGCCGCCCGAGGCGCTCGAGCCGGCGGCGCGGCAGGTGGCGGCCAAGCGCACCGTCGTGCGCGTGAAGGCGGACAAGGTGATGTCCTGGGATCACAGCAAACTGGACGGGGCGTACTGATGAAGGCACCGCAGACACATCTCCGGTTCCCGCTCAAGGTGCTGCCCGGCAACTACGCCGAGCTGCGGGGTGAGATCCGCGACTTCCTCACGCGGGAGCGCGAGGCTGGCACCTGGGCGCCGGAAGGCAAGTCGTGGGGAGCCTTCAACCCCCACTTCAGCAAGGCCCTCGGCGACGCCGGGTTCATCGGCATGACGTGGCCAAAGGAGTATGGCGGCCAGGAGCGGTCGAACCTGGAGCGCTACGTCCTCACCGAGGAGCTCCTCGCGGCGGGCGCGCCGTCAGGCTTCCACTGGATCGCCGATCGCCAGTCGGGGCCGGTGATCATCCGCTACGGCTCCGAGGAACAGCGCCGGAAGTACCTTCCCGGAATTGCCGCCGGTGACGTGAGCTTCTGTATCGGCATGTCCGAGCCCGACTCCGGCTCCGACCTCGCCAGCGTCCGCACGCGCGCCGTGCGCGACGGCGACGGTTGGCGCATCACGGGCACCAAGATCTGGACCTCCAACGCGCACCGCTCGCACTACTGCATCACGCTGTGTCGCACCGAGGATCGCAGCGAGAAGCGACACGCGGGCATGAGCCAGTTCATCGTGGATCTCGAGAACACCGAAGGAATCACGACGCGGCCCATCTTCAACATCGCGGGGTCGCACGACTTCAACGAAGTGGTCTTCGACAACGCCTTCGTTCCGGCCGAGTGCCTCCTCGGAGAGCCGGGCAACGGCTGGGAGCAGGTGACGGGTGAGCTGGCGCTCGAGCGGTCCGGGCCGGATCGTTTCCTCACCAATCTGCACGTGCTCAAGGGGTTGATCGACGTGCTCGCGCAGGACGCCTCTCCGGACGCGGTGCGCCAGATCGGCCGCCTCTACGCGCACCTGCGAACGCTGCGCACGGCGTCGCTCTCGGTGGCGGGCCTGCTCGAGGCGGGTGAGCTACCGGCCGTCGAGTCGGCGCTGGTCAAAGATCTGGGCACGGCCTTTCAGCAGGAGCTGCCGGCGGTCGCACGCCGGGTGGCGGCCAGCGAAGGCCTCTCCGATGCGGCGTTCCTCGAGGTGGTGGAGAAGGCGATCCTCGTGTCTCCCGCCTACACGATCCAGGGTGGAACCACCGAGATCCTGCGCGGCATCATCGCGCGTGGTCTGAGGCTGCGTTGAGGGATTCATGAGCAAAGAACAGATTCGAAGGCTGCTGATCGAGACCGCGGGCCGCCTGTTCGCGGAGGCCGCCGAGCCGGAGGTGCAGGAAGCGGTCGAGAACGGGAGATTCCCCGACGACCTCTGGGCGTCTCTCGAGGAGAACGGCCTCGTCGACGCCCTGCTTCCCGAGAGCGTCGGCGGGTCCGGCTTCGACTTCTGCGACGCGCTCTCGCCGCTGCGGGTTGCGGGAGCGTTTGCGCTGCCGGTGCCGCTGCTCGAGACGATGGTTGGCCGGCGCCTCCTCGCCGATGTCGGCCTTTCGATTCCGGAGGGGCCACTGGGCCTGGTGTTCTGCGACACCCGTCGCCGGCTGAAGACGGAGCTCGACGCCGGCGTGCTCTCGCTCACCGGCAGCGTCACGATCCCGTGGCCCAACGAGATCAACAGCTTCGTCGTGGTCGACCTGCGGGCCGAAGATGCGCTCGTCGGTCGGATGCCGGTGCGCAGGGACAACGACGGCGGCCGCAACATGTGCGGCGAGCCGGTACGGCGCCTGGAGCTCGACGACTCCACCCTCGAGGTGCGCTCGAGCAACATGTGGCCCGGTGACCGCGCCCTCTGGGTGGCCGCGGCCGGGCGCACGCAGATGATCGCGGGCGCGATGGACCGCGTGCTCGATCTCTCGATCGAGCACGCCCAGGGCCGCGAGCAGTTCGGGCGCCCCATCGCCAAGTTCCAGGCCGTGCAGCACCTGGTGGCGCAGATGGCCGCCGAGGTGGCGGCGGTCGGAGTCGCCGCCGACTCCGCGGCGGAGGCACTCGAGAAGCCCGAGCCGGGGCTCGAGGTTGGCGCCGCCAAGGCGCGCGCGAGCGAGTCGGCGGAGAAGGTGGCGAAGATCGCGCATCAGATCCACGCCGCGCTGGGCTACACGCGGGAGCACACACTCCACCGCTTCACGCGCCGCCTCTGGCACTGGCGCGATCTCGACGGCGACGAGCTCTTCTGGCAAGAGCGCGTGGGCCGCCGGCTCGTCGCCGAAGGCGGCGATCAGCTCTGGCCGCTTCTCAGTCAGTAGCCGGATCGGCGAGGTGGGCGGCTAGGAGGGGCGCGGAGATCCCCCCTCGCGCGCCGCGGTCCGCGCGAGCGCCATGGCCTCACGCACCGTGTCGAGATCGCCAACCTGATGGGCGAGCAGGAGGAGGAGTGCGCTGCGTGCCAGCTCCAGCTCTTCGGCGTCGAGACCCTCTTCGAGCTCCACCAGGGCCTGGTACAGCGGATCGAGCTGGGCGGGATCGGAGTCGAGCTTGAGGGGCATGGCGGGGCTCCCGGTCAGTTGAGCGCAAAGCTGGCCTTGCAGCGCAGCACCGCGCCGACCAGCTCCGACGCGTCGAGCCGGCGCCAGCGGCCGGCGACGTGCTGGTCGGGGCGCACGAGGTAACACGCCGTCTCGTTCTCACCGGCGTAGCGGGCCGCGACGACTCCCTCGGCATCGATCAGGCGCACCACCTGATCGTCCAGCAGCTCGGCTCCGCCGTCGCCGTCGCCGTCGGGCGGCACCACCAGCACGACGCGGGTCTCGGGCTCCATCTGCAGCAGAGCGTCGAGGCCGTCGCGCTCGACACCCGTGAAGGGGCCGATCCACAGGCAGACGAAGTCGTCGCCCAGGTGCTGCAGGAGCCAGTCGACACCCTGGCCCGGTCGACCGACAGGTGCGTCGACGCACGGCGCCCCAGGGCGCAGCGACGCGGGGAGCCCGGAGCCGTCCGGCGAGCTGAGGAAAGAACCGTCGGCGATGAATGCCGTCGAGAGGCGACCGCTGTTGATCATCTGCTGCGCGAAAGGCGCGTGGCGTGCCAGCCGGAGCACCGCATCGCGGAGCGTGGTGCTCGCCTCCGACTTCGGAGTGATGAACTCGGTCGAGCGCGTCGAATGGCGGATGTTCTCGTCGGCAGCAGGAACGCGCTCGTCTTCGTACGAGTCGAGGAGAGAGTCGTCGGCTGCGAACCCGGCGACCAGCGCGAGCTTCCACGCCAGGTTATCGGCGTCCTGGATGCCGCCGTTGGCGCCACGCGCGCCGAAGGGCGACACCTGGTGGGCAGCGTCGCCGATGAAAAGCACCCGCCCATGGCGGAAGTTCTGCAGCCGGCGGCACTGGAACGTGTAGACGCTGACCCACTCGAGGTCGAAGGAGATCCCGGGCAGCATGGCGCTCACGCGGGAGCGGACGTTGTCTTCCCTGACCTCGGCCTCCGGGTCGGCCTCGGGCCCCAGCTGGAGGTCCACCCGCCACACGTCGTTGGGCTGCATGTGGAGGAGTGCGGAGCGTCCGGGGTTGAACGGCGGGTCGAACCAGAAACGACGCTCGGCGGGGAAGTTGGCCTGCATCACGATGTCGGCGATCAGGAACTTGTCCTGGAAGGTCTCGCCGACGAAGTCGAGCTCGAGAGAGCGGCGCACCGTGCTGTGAGCCCCGTCGGCGGCCACCAGGTAGTCGCACTCGAGGGTGTAGGGGCCGTCCGGAGTGTCGACGTCCACCACGACGCCGGTCGGCTCGGGGCGTACGGCCGACACCGCGTGCCCGAAGCGCAGGTCCACGTCGGTCTCCCGCCGCAGCTCGTGCACCAGCGTCTCCTCCACGGCGTACTGTTGGAGGTTGATGAACGCGGGCATCTTGTAGCCCGGGTCGGGAAGCAGGTCGAAGTGGTGGATCTGCTCTTCCCCGAAATACACGCGCCCGGTCTTCCACACCACGCCCTGGTCGACCATCACGTCACCCACCCCCAGGCGGTCCCATATCTGCAGCGTCCGCTGCGAGAAACAGATCGCCCGAGAGCCCGAGCACGGCTCCGTGTTGCGGGTGAGAACGACAGGTTCGAGGCCCTTGCGCGCGAGGTCGAGCGCCAGCGTCAGACCGACGGGCCCGGCCCCGACGATCAGCACCTTGTGGCGTTTCTGGCGCTGGTCCTGGTCTGCCGAGCGCTCGTACTCCCAGCGCGCCTTTGGCTGTTTCATTTGCCTTTCTCGAGGGCGCGCCACATCTCGAGGTCGCGCTGAGCCGTCCAGATGCGCGGATGGGACGTGCCGTGGGCCTCGTCGTAGGCGCGCGACACGTTGAACGGCAGGCAGTGGTCGAAGATCTCCCAGTGCCCGAAGCGCTTCTCGAGGGTGGACGCCGTGCGATCGTAGGTCTCCTTGAGCGTCTCACCACGCTTGCGTCCGCGCTTGGCGCTGCCGAGGAGAGCACGGACGTAGGCCTCGGTGCCGCTGAGCGCAGCCTCGACCTGCTTCGGCGTCGTGGCTGCCGGGCCGCGACCCGGCACGACCTTGCGCGGCTCGAGGGCGCGCAGGCGCTTCAGAGTGGCGGGCCAGGCGCCGAGGTGCGCGTCGCCCGAGTAGGGCGTGGCGCCGTTCTCCACGAGGTCGCCGGCGAAGAGGATCTTCTGTCTGGGGAGCCAGGCCACCGTGTCGCCGGCCGTGTGGCCGGCTCCCGGATGGAAGATCTGGACCTCGAGCTTGCCGAGCCACACGGTGAGCGACTCTTCGAACGTGACGTGAGGCCAGGTCAGGCCCGGCACGGAGTGAACGCCGCGAAAGAGCCGGGGAAAACGCTGGACCTCCGACTTGAAGTCCTGCTTGCCCCGCTCGGCGATCAGGTCGCGCGTCTTGCGGCTCGCGATGATCTGCGCCCCCTCGAAGGCCGACGCGCCCATCACCCGCACGGCGTGGTAGTGCGTGAGCAGCACGTAGCGGATTGGAAGAGGCGTGAACTGACGAACGCGCCGGATGACGTCGCGCGCTGCGATCGGCGTCGCGCGCGCGTCGATCACCATGACACCGTCGTCCCCGACGACCACCCCCGAGGTCGGGTCGCCCTCTTCGAGGTAGGCGTATGCGGACGCCGCGAGCTTCTGCAGCCGGATCGGCTTCTTCTGATTCAGATCAGCGGAGGCGAACGCACGTGCCATGTCGAGGCTCCGGAGACGTGGGGAGGGTTGTCGGATGGTAGCCGAGTGCCGCGGAGCGTCGCCCGGCTACTGGTTGTCGTTCAGTAGATCGTCGAGCTTGCGGAAGAGCCGGCGCGTGACCTCGCGGCCCACGCCGCGGCCCGCGGCACGGGTCAGCGCGCGCTCGTCGATGCTCGTGCGGGGCGCGCTGAGAGGCCCGGTGACCTCCAGCGGAAGCTCCACCAGACCCTCGTCGTCGGTCAGGATGTCGAGAACTTCCCGGAGCTCGTCGATGTCGAGGCGGTCGCGGGGTACCTGGGCCGCGATGCGCAGGTCTGCCAGCGGCTCCCCTTCCGCCGGCAGGTCGGCGCCTCCGCGCACCGTGAGGGCCACTCCGGTGAGCTCGCCGGTGGTGTCCTGTGCGCGGAAGAGGAGAGGCTCCTCGAGCTCGAAGCGGCTGTTCTCGATCCGGAAGGCGGAGTTGGTCGCAGGGTAGGCCAGGTCCTGGAGCTCCGGGATGCCGGTCACCGCGGCGAGCGTTCCCGTGAGAGCACCGCCGAGCCGGCCTGCGGGCACGGCGACGGTGCCAGCGGCGGTGAACCCGCTCGGCTCGGTGCCTTCTCCCCGGCCGTCGAGCAACACTTGCGATGTTCCCATCCTCTGGGGTGGCGCCGGGTCTTCGGAGAGGAGCCGATCCACGTCGAGCGCCACCTCGGCATCGAGCTCGTACGTGAGCGGTACGGCGTCGAGCGCAAAAACTCCGGAGCTGGTCACGCCTCCTTGCGGCAGAGCGAGCTCGAGCTGGTGCAGCTCGAAGGTGCCTCCTTCGAGGGAGAAGTCGGCGGTGACGGTGTCCGCCGCCATGTCGGCGAGGACGAGCGCGGAGCCTTCGGTGGTGCCACGGGCCGAGAGCGCCCCGTCGAACGTGATCTCGCGGAGCTCCAGGTCGAGCCTGCCCATCTCGAGGGTCGGCGTGGCGCTGGTCTCCGTGTCGATCACGCGCAGGGATCCGTCGCGCAGCGCGATCTCCTGCACCTCCAGGCGCAGGCTCGTGGGCTCGGCGGTCGGTTCGGTCGGCTGGGCGGCGGCCGTGGGAGACGAAGTACCTTGCCCCGACGCTGCGGAGCCACCGGTGCCACAGGCCAGCGTCCAGGCGATCTCGGGGCCTTCGACGGCGATCTGATCGACCACGACACGTCCGCTCAACCAGGGACGCAGCTGCCAGTCGACACGCAGCTCCGACGCCTGCACCGTGACGCAGCCTTCGCCGATCGGTCCGGCGGCCGAGACCCCAGCCACCGTGAGCCCACGGAGGCCCACCCGGGAGACGTCCTCGAGCGCGAGCTCGAAGCCCGCCTGGCGAGCCAGGCCGGGGAGCAGGGTCTCGGTGAGCGCGGACGGGTCGATGCGAGCCCGGAGGAACAGGGCGCCGGCCGCCGCCAGGACGACAAGGCCGGCGGCCAACGCCAGGCAGCCGCGGCGGCGCGTCGTGGCCAGATCGGTGCCGGACATGTCACGAATGTAGCAGCCCCGTGGTGAATGACCGCGGTGTGAGACCATCGCGGCACCATGCAGGACCGCCCGGACGCCCACGAGCTGCTCGAGACCCTCGCCGAACTGCTCGACGACGAGGTCAAGGGAGAGGTGCGGGGGCTCCTGCAGCACAAGGTGCGCGTGGCGGCGAACCTCTGCAGGATCCTCGCGCGGGAGTCGCAGCTCGCGCCCGGGCAGGACGCGCGCGAGGTCGAGCTGCTCGCCGGTCTCACGGGAGCCCAGGGAACGTCGGAAGAGCTGTCGAAGCTGCTCTGTGACCAGCTCGACGGCTCGGACCCGGAGCTGGAAGCTGCGGCCATTCCCGCACTGCTCGAGATCGTGCGCGGCAAGCTCGCCGTGGCCAAACCCGGCCACGACGCATACACCTTCGAGGCCGAGCTCGGCGAGGACGACGCGTGAGCTCGGACCTCACCCAGAAGACGGCGGAGGGTCTCGAGCGCTACCTCTCGGAGCTCTGGAGCGACGAGGTGCGCGTGCGTGACCTGTCGTTCGCCTCCGCGGGTGCGCGACGCCGCAACGCGCTCTTCCGGGCCGAGCGGGGGGCCGGGGACGCTCTGGAGCTGTGCGCCACGATCATCCCGGTGGCTGCGATGCAGATCATGCCCATCGAGGTGGAGGCGAGCCACATTCAGCTCGCGGAGCGAGCCGGGATGCCGGCACCCCACATCTACGGCGTCACGCAGGACGAGCAGTACGTCGGCGGCCCGTTTTTCGTCTGTAGCCAGCTCCGTGGAGAGACCATCCCTCGTCGCATCCTGCGGCTCGTGCGGGAGCACCCGGGCTTGGGCGAGAAGGTGGTCCTGCAGATGGGGGAGTCTCTCGCGCGCCTGCACGGCGTGTCGCCGGACGAGGTGCACCCGGAGACGACGCGGCCGGCGGCAGGCGGCGACGTGGTGGCGATTGCCCTCGAGCGTGTGGCCACCCAGGTGGCCAACATGCTCCAGCCGTCTCCGACCCTCACTCTGGCTCTGCGTTGGTTGGAGCGCCACCGCCCGGTTGCGCCGGGCGAGCTGTCTGTCGTGCACGGCGACTTCCGCAACGGCAATGTCGTGGTGAGCGAAGCGGGTCTGGCTGGGGTGCTGGATTGGGAGATCTGCCACCTGGGAGACCCGATGGAGGACGTCGCCTGGGTCTGTCAGCGCATGTGGCGCTTCCGCGAAGACCAGCTCGAGGTCGGCGGCTTGGCCAGTCGCGCACTGCTGCGCCGTGGGTACGAAGACGCGGGGGGCTCCTGGGACGATCAGACCTTCTTCTGGTGGAAGGTCTTCGGCAGCCTGCGCTGGGCTCTGGGCCTTCACGAGCAGGCGCGCGCGCACCTCGACGGCAGCATCCCGAACATCATCATGGCGGCGAGCGGGCGGCGTGTCGCCGAGCTGGAGTACGACCTCTTGATGATGCTCCGCTCGAGGTACAGGAACTGACGTGACGAGCCGAGTTGCCGGGAAAGTCGAGCGCCGCGGGGCGAACGTCTCGAACGCCATCCGGACCGGTGAGGTGCCGGCGGTCGATCGCCCGGCGTCTGGCCGCAGTGTGCTCGGGTCGGTGCTCCAGGGCAGCCTTCTGCTCCTGTTGGCCGGTGTCTCCACGCTGCGTGCACAGTCGAACGACGACGTCGTGTTCGACACCCTCGACGTGCGCGTCGTCAACGTCGACGTGACGGTGACCGATGGCAAAGGGGAGCCGGTCGACGGGCTGACCGCCGCCGACTTCGAGCTGTTCGAAGATGGTGAGCCCGTCGAGATCAGTCACTTCTATGCCAGCCGCGGTGCACGAAGAGAGGCGTCACAGGCCGAACCGGCCGAGGCCGAGTCGGCTGTGGAGACCGTCGTCGACTCGCCGCTCACGTTTGCGGTTGTCCTCGACGAGCGCAACACACTCCCGACGCACTTCGCGCGGGTGTTGCCGGACCTTGCGGAGTTTCTCCGCGGTCGGCACCTGAGTGATGCGAGCTTCGTGCTGGCAAGCTACCGGGACCAGCTCGAGATCCTCACCAGCCCCACGAAAGACGTGGACGCCGTGGTCGCGACGATGGAGGCGCGGGCGAGGAGTGGCTTCGGGCAGGGAGCTCGGGCGGAACGCGAGCTGAGTGCAACCCTGAGTGCGATCCGCGACAGCTACACGTTCTGCGAGGACCTGGAGCAGTGTTGGAACTGCGTCGACAACTGGCAGGAGATGCTCGGCTTCGCCCGCGTCTACGCCACGGAGGAGCAGACGCAGACGGCGATCGGCGTGAGCGGCCTGGCTGACCTGACTGCGGCGCTGGCTGCCCGTCCGGGCCGCAAGGCGGTGCTCTACGTCGGCGACGGGTTCCAGATGCGAGGCGGCACTTCCACGTTCGTGTACGTGGCTCAGATCTGTGAGCACGAGCAGCCCCAGGGGCGCAACGAGGTCATGCTGAACCTGCGGGAGTTCGACTCCAACCGCCGGCTCTCGGAGCTCACCGCGTACGCCAACGGCAACCGCGTTCAGTTCTACATGCTCGACGCCGGCGGCGTCCGGAACTTGTCGTTGATCGAGTTCGGCAACGGCGACCTGCGGCCGTCGAACGAGTTCCACCAGCTACGGGTCGAGAACCTGCAGTCGACGCATCACGTGATCGCGCGGGAGACCGGCGGCAAAGCCATCCTCAACGCGAATCGTCCTCTGGACGCGCTCGTGGACATTGCCGACGAGCTCGAGCGCGGCACGTACTCGCTCGGCTTCGTGCCCGGGCACCCCCGCTCGGGCCGGATCCACATCCTCGACGTCCAACTGCGAGGAAGATTGGCCAAGGGCAAGCGGCTTCGGTTTCGGCGGAGCTACCAGGACAAGACGGTCGAAGCCGAGCTCGTGGACGACCTCCTCGCGGAGCTCTTCGTCGGCTCGACCGAAAACCCCCTCGGGGCGCGGGTCCGTGTGACGGGTCAGAAGCCGATCTCCCGGCGCCTGCACGAGGTGGATGTCGAGGTGCTCGTCCCCGAAGAGGCTTTTCTCCAACTGCCGGCGCCCGAAGGGGGGCAGAGGTCGCAGGCGCGGCTCTGGATGACCGCGCTGAGCGACCGGGGTCACCGCGCGGACGTTCGCCACAAGCTGCTCGACCTGGGCCCTGGCGGCGTTGTGGCGGAGGGTGGCCTGTACGCGTTTGTCGTCACGTTGCAGGTTCGGCGCGGGCAACAGACCATCGCTCTCGGTGTGCGTGACGAGCTCGGCTCGAGGCAGAGCGTCCTGCGCACCGTGATCGACGTTCCGGCCGTCGAAGCGACGAGCTCGACCGACCCCGCAACCCAGGGATCGGCCTCTCCGATGCGCTGAGGTCGCCGCCTCAGGCGAACAGCTGCTCGCAGCCGGTTCCCTCGATCAGCCGGTCGAAGCGCTGGCGGTCCTCCGGGTCGAGGGTCGCGTGCGCGGAGCGTAGCCAGCGCAGGCACTTGGCCTGGTAGGGGAACGTCCGCTGGCGCCACGGGCGGCCGCCGATCGTGCAGTGCACCTCCTCGTCGCCGTTCTCGAGTGCCTGGTTGTTCGCGAGCAGGAACGGGACGTAGACCTCGGCGACCTCCTCGAGCAGTGCTCGGAGCGTGGGCGCCAGTGCGTCGGTCGCCGCCCAGGGCTCGGGCTCGAGGCCGCTCAGGTCCTCGACGAGGTCGCACCAGGCAATGACGCGCGGCGCCTCGGTCTCGGTGACCGCGACCGGGGTGGGGTCGAAGAGCGCCAGCTGGGTGAGCTGGCCGAAGACGCCGAAGTCGGACGTTCCGGGCCGGCCTCCGAGGAGGAAAGGCTGCGTCTGGAGGTGGGCGTCGAAGAGGCGCAGGAAGCGGCGGTAGGAGTCTTCGATGAGCGCGTGCGTGTCGTCGTTGGAGCCAACCACCCAGAGCCGCTCGATCTGCCGGCTCCTGATGAAATCGCTCATCTGCTCGTACTCGCCACCGGAGCGGGTGATGCCGCGCCACAGCGGCAGCACGGCCCCGGCCTTGTCGATGTCACCCCGGTACACCCAGCGGTAGTGGAACATCGCCTTGGTCAGCCACTCGTCGCCGTAGTCCTCGAGCAGGGCGTCGACGAGAGCCAGGGCAGGGTCGTCGGGAACGATCGACCTTTCGTCGAAGAGCTCCTCGAGCTCGCGCAGCATCGGCGTCGAGTCGATCACCGCGCGACGTGGCGTACCGCGCGCGTCGTCCTGCGGGTAGACCAGGATCGGAACGAGCTCGACCGGGATCTCGGGAACGTCCTGGGCATCTTTCGAGCCGCGGATCTTCCACACGAAGGGGATGCGCCGGTAGCGGAGCGCAGAGCGCACCTTGCGGCTGTAGGGGGAGCCTGGGGCTCCGACGAGCTCGAGGGTTGGCATTGCGGGTCTCCTGCTGGACGTTGTGCTGGCGTGGCGAACGGACCGCTCGCCGCGCGCGATCTGGGGCAGGTCGTGTTGCGAACGGTCGTGCGCGCAGGCGGATGGTACACGCGGGGTGCGGCCAGCCGCCGCGCGTGGGCCTGGGACCGGGGTTAACATCAGCGCCTCACTCCCGAGACGAGAACAGGAGAACGCGCCATGATGACGGGTGACGAGTACCGTGAGTCTCTCCGCGACGGCCGAGCCACCTTCTTCGAAGGGGACCGCGTCGAGGATCTTCCCGGGCACGAGGTGCTCGGCCAGTGTGTCGACGTCGTGGCGCGAACCTACGACAAGTACTACGCGCCCGGCGACGAAGCGCGGAGCCCGCTGATGTCGGTGCCGCGCTCGGCCGAGGAGCTGCGCGCCCACATCCCGCTCCTGCACGACGCCGGCATGATGGCGCACGTCACCTACACCTCGATCATGACCCTGACGACGGCGGCCGGGCGGCTCGACCAGATCGACCCGGAGTACATCCGTCGGATCCAGGACTACGTCGAGGACGCGCAGAAGCGCGACGTGCGCATCACGCAGTGCATCACCGACGCCAAAGGCGACCGCAGCCGCCCGCCGGCGCATCAGGACGATCCGGACGTGTACACCCACGTCGTCGAGCAGCGCAGCGACGGCGTGGTCCTGCGGGGTGCCAAGCTGCACATCACCGGTGCGTCGCTTGGTCACGACCTCCTGACGATTCCCACCAAGGCGATGAAAGACGGCGAGTCCGAGTATTCGATCGCCTGCATCGTGCCGGTGAACGCGCCGGGCGTGAAGATCGTGAACACCACCTACGCGCCGCGGCACGACGACAACCGCAGCTTTCCCGTGTCGTCACAGGACCACTACCCCGAAGGGTTCGTCATCTTCGACGACGTCTTCGTGCCGGAGGAGCGCATCTTCCTCAACGGCGAGTTCCCCTATGCCGCGATCTTCGCGCACTCGCTCGGGCTGTGGGAGAGGCTCGGTGGGCTGTCGAGCATGGCCGACGAGGCGGATCAGCTGGTGGGTTTCGCGCAGCTCATCGCAGAGGCGAACGGCCTCGCGCACATCGCGCACATCAAGGAGAAGATCTCCGAGATGATCATCCACGCCACCCTCATCCGGGCGAGCCTGGAGGCGGCCATCAGCAACTGCAACTTCGGGCCCGATGGCGCGGCGTTTCCCGACGAGCTCTTCACGAACGCCGGGAAGTACCACGGCGCCGCCAACTACAGCGCCATGGTGCGGCACCTCCACGACATCGGCGGCGGCGCCATCCTGACCACCCCCGCCATCAGCGACCTCGAGAACCCCGAGGTGGGCTCCCTCGTGCGCAAATACATGAAGACGATGGACGGCGTGGGTGGCGAGTACCGCATGCGGCTCTTTCACGCCATTCGCGACCTCACCGCCGATGCGTTCGGAGGCTGGAAGCAGGTCACGAACATCCAGGCCGGCGGCGGGCTCTACGCCCAGCGCATCGTCACGCGCAAACACTACGACCTGGATCACGCCAAGCGGCTCGCGCTCGCGTCGGCTGGCCTCAGCGAGGACGACGTGCACTAGCTGGTAATGGCGCGCCGGTCTCAGTGCGGGAGCGTCGCCGGCTCGCGTCGAGGGAGCACCCAGCGATCGAGAGCGTCCTCGATGACGGCTTCCAGGCTGGCCAGATCGCTCGGCTTGGCGATGTAGTCGGCGGCACCGAGCTCCCTCGAGCGTCGGATGTCCCACTCGTCGGACGACGAGGAGAAGACGACCACCGGGCATGGGAATCCGCCGGGGTCCCGGCTCAGCTCGAACAGCAGATCGTGGCCGGAGAGGCGGGGGAGGTTCAGGTCGAGCAGCACGAGCCGGGGGCAGGAGACGCCGGACGCTGCCTGGCGGAGTCGGTGGAGCGCAGCCTCTCCGGAGGTGACGACCTCCAGCTCGATCGGCGTTGCGCGGTCGCGGCAGCAGAACCTGACGAGGTACGCGTCGGCCGGGTTGTCCTCCACGAGGAGGACGTGATGCCCGCCGGCTTCCGCTCTGGTCGCGCTGCCTGCCACCGCCTACTTCACCGCGCGCAGGAGCGTCGCCGGACGGGCGCGCTCGGGGGCGGGGCCTGCCAGCGTGAAGATGACGCTGCAGCCGCGGCCGGGGCGGCTCGCGAGCCACATGCGGCCGCCGCTGCGCTCGATGGCCTGCCGACAGAAGGCCAGACCGACGCCGTCTCCCTGGCGCTCGTGGTGGACCTGGCGAAACAGCTGGAAGGCGCGCTCGTGCAGTCGGGGCTCGATGCCGATGCCGTTGTCGCGGACGCCGATCTGCCAGACGCCGTGGCGCCACTCGGTCGAGATCTCGATCCGGAGCGGTCGGTCGGAGCGGCACTGGATGGCGTTGTGAAGGAGGTGGGCGAAGATCTGCTCGAGGAGCTCGGGCTCGATCTCGACGTCGGCGAGCGGTCCGTGGGTCACCTCGCCACCCACCTCCGACAACTGCGCTTCGAGTCTCTCCAGCACCCTCGCCAGAGCCTCCTCCGTGGAGATCGGATCGCAGACCAGGCGGGGGCGTGTCTGCATGCGGGTGTAGTGGACGAGCTGGTGGAAGCGGTGGCCGAGCTCGTCGGCGGCGCCGTCGAGGAAGTCGAGCATCTCGCGCGTCTCTTCCGTGGTCTCGTCGCCGAGCTTTTGTGCGAGCAGCTTGGCGAAGCTGCGGATGTTCCGGACCGGCTCCTGAAGGTCGTGGGACAGTGCCGACCCGATCTCTCCCAGTGCCCGCTCGCGCGCTTCGAGCTCGAGCTCGAGGTGGCTCCAACTGGCAGGGTGAATGGCCTTCATGGCGGATCTCCGAAGGAGGTTCGACGGACGCAGAGGAGCGTACGCCCACCCTCGGGAGGCCTCTATCGGGTCGTCACCGCACCTCGCGGTGAGCGGCAGAAGCGGAGGCCTGCAGTCGGATTCCTACACCCTGACGGGCTTTCAGAGGTCCGCAGCGTCCGCCTTGCGCAACAGTGCCCGCGCCCGCTCGAAGTGCGGCACGTCGACCATCTGCCCGCGAAACGTGAAGGCCATTTTCCCCTGGGCCTGCTGGTGCTCCAGCTCTTCGAGAAGCTCGCGGGCCTCCGCCACCTCGCTCGCCGTCGGCGTGAAGCAGCGGTTGATGATCTCGACCTGGCTCGGATGAATCGAGATCTTGCCTTCGTAGCCCATGTCCGCCGCCTCGAGACACTCGCGCTCGAGCCCCTCGGCGTCGCGGAAATCGACGAAGACCGAGTCGAGGGCGGGCAGCCCAGCGGCGCTCGCGGCGAGCAGGGTCATCTGGCGGCAGTACTCGAACAGAGGGAGGAGCTTGCCGCTGTCGTCACGGTTGCGCTTCGCTCCGAGCGCTGCAGAGAGGTCTTCGGCGCCCCAGGTGAGTGCCGACACCCGGTCGCGCGCGGCCAGCGAGCCGATGTTCATCACACCCTGGGCCGTCTCCGTGGCGAGCAGGATGAGCTCGACGGCGCCGGCCGGGTGGCCATGGTCCTTCTCGAGGCCATCGAGCATGTCGGAGAGCTCGTGGACCTCGTCGGCACAGTTGACCTTGGGCACGAGCAGAGAGTCGGGCGGGTGCTGCAGGATGCCGGCGACGTCGTCCCGACCCCAGGGTGAGTCGAGCGGGTTGATGCGCACGATGCGCTCCTGACGGCCGAAGTCGACGTCGCGCAGCCAGCGCGCGACCACCTCGCGCGCGCTCTCCTTGTTCTCGGGTGTCACCGCATCCTCGAGATCGAGGACCAGCCCGTCGGCGGGGAGCGCGAGTGACTTCTGCAGCATCTTCTCGCTCGCGCCCGGGACGAAGTGGGCGGAGCGCCGCAGCCGCTGCGTCATGCGGCGTGCTCCTTCTTGAGCATCATGCCGGCGCGAAGACACCGGCAGACGATCTCGTCGCGTTGGTTGATCCCCAGGTGCTCGAAGGTGACGATGCCCCACTCGGGGCGCGACTTCGACTCGCGCTTCTCCTTCACCTCGGTGGTCGCACGGATGGTGTCGCCGAGGAACACGGGGTTTGGGAACTCGGTCTTCTCCATGCCGAGGTTGCCGACCGTGGTCCCGAGGGTGGTGTCTTTCACCGAGACGCCGATGACGAGCCCCAACGTGAAGATGCTGTTCACCAGGATCTGCCCGAAGTTCTGCTCCTTGGCGAACTCTGCGTCGATGTGCAGAGGCTGCATGTTGAGCGTGAGGGTCGAGAAGAGGAGGTTGTCGGTCTCGGTGATCGTGCGAGCGGGCTGGTGCTCGAACGTCATGCCGACCTCGAGCTCTTCGTAGTACTTTCCGGACATCCGATCTCCTCTCCTCCTGCGGTCCCGGGCGACCCGGGGAACGCCTCGCGCGGCGCACGACCGACCCTACATGAACCGTTCGAAGAGCAGATGAACCGCTCGAAGATCGATGCCTCTCCCGCGGGGCCCGCAGGGCGACTCGAGAGCCTCCTCTCTCAGGCGAGCGCTCAGTTTCAGCAGGCTTTCGGCGCGGCGCCGGAGTGGCTGGCGCGGGCGCCGGGCCGGATCAACCTGATCGGCGAGCACACCGACTACTCCCACCTGCCGGTGCTCCCCGCGGCGATCGATCGCGACGTCGTGGTGGCGGTGGGCTCACGCAGCGACGGCCTGGTGGTGGCCCGATCCGGCGCGGTCGAGGGTGAGGTGCGGCTGGCCGTGCGCGGGGGAGAGAGTCCCGGCAGCGGATGGGGGCGCTACCTGAAGGGTGCTCTCGAGACCGTCCAGGAGGACGACCGACGGGCAGGGGCGTCGCTCCTCGTTCACAGCGATCTGCCCACGACCGGGGGCCTGTCGTCGTCGTCGGCGTTGACCGTCGCAGCGATTCTGGCGCTGCGGGCCTCGTGGGGCCTTCCGCGCGATGTCGACTACGTCGTGGATGCGGCGATTGGTGCCGAGAGGATCGTCGGCGTGGAGAGCGGCGGCATGGACCAGAACGTCATCGCGCGTGCGATCGTGAGCTGTGCGCTGCGGATCGACTTTGCGCCACTTCGTGTCGTTCCGGTGCCGCTCCCAGAGGCCGCCACCTGGGTCGTGGCCTCCTCCGGTGTGGTGGCTGCGAAAGGTGGCGCCGCCAAAGACCACTACAACGCTCGCGTGGTCGCGACCCGCATCGCTGCCGCACGGCTCGCGCAGCAGCTCGGGGCTGCGAGCGAGCCGCTGCCGCGGCTGTCGAGGTTCTCCAACGACGCCGGTCTCGCCGCGGCTCGGGGCCTCACCGAGACGGAGGCGGCGCGGGACGCGGCAGCAGCGACCGGCGTGCCTCTCGATGCGCTCGTCGCGCTGTCCGCTGGCCGCTATCGCCCCGAAGCTGCGGTGCCCGTCCGGACGAGCGCGGTGCACGTGCTCGAGGAGGCGCGGCGCGTCGATGCGGCGGTTGCGGCCCTCGGGCAGGGAGACCTTCCAGCTCTCGGCGCTCTCCTCGACGCTTCGCATGCGTCCCTGCAGCAGTTTGGCGCGAGCACTCCTGAGCTCGACGACCTCTGTGCGCGAATGCGTGGCGCCGGTGCTCTCGGGGCGCGCCTCACCGGGGCCGGGTTCGGCGGCTACGCGCTGGCCCTCGCGGTGCCCGAGACAGTCGGCGCGGTCGTCGAAGCCGGGGCGGCCTACGGCGGCGCCTTTGTCGTGCGCCCGAGCGGTGGCGCGGAGGTTCTCCAGGGGGGCGACCCGTAGCCGCTTGCCCGGTCGGTGGGCCGTTGCGCCACTGTGTAGGGTAGGGCGATGATCCCATCCAGGCCACGGCTCGGAACCGCCCTGCGCTCGAGGCCACCTCGCGGCTTCGGATCGCCAAAGGCGTACGGCTGGTCACGTCGTGCGGTCCTGGGTCTGTTTGGAGGGCTGCTGGTCGGCACATGGTCGGCGGTGCGCGCCGATGCGCAGATGGGGGTCGACCCGGTCGACCTGTGGCGCCTGTTCAGAGCGCGCAAGCTGGCGCGCAAGCTCGCCAGCCGCCCCGTCCGGCTGAAGGACGAGCTTCGCGCCCGGACCGCCACCATGCAGCTGGTTCGGGGTGGAGGCCCGGGGACGGTGCTGATGATCCGTCTGGGCTCCGGTCCGAAGTTCCACACCCACACCGTGAGCATGGCCGTGACGACCGGCGAGGGCGAGCAGACGTTCGCCGTGGAGCCGCTGCCGCCGAGCCAGACGCAGACGGGAGAGGGCGAGTGGGTGGTGGCGGCTCTCGAGGAGCGTCACCTCGATCTGATCTGCGAGGCGGAGGCGATCGCGACCGTGATTCGAGGCTGGGACCAGGAGCTCCACACCGACCTCGGGCCCAAGGACGTCGGCAAGCTCCGCGACTTCTGCCGCGACGGCCGGGTGGCCGCCGCGGCAGGCGAGTAGCGACGCTTCGCCGTGGGGTGTCGCCCTAGAGGCTGGCCACGAGGTGCGTCCAGTACTTCATGACCACGGTCAGGCAGCCGAAGCGCCGCTGGTTGCGATCGAGGCCTCGAGGCAGCTGCAGCTGGTCGAGGATCTGTTCGCAGGAGCAGCCGCCGGTGTCCTGGGTCGTGAACTGGAGCCGGTGAGGTTGGCCCTGTGCCCAGGGCCGACGTCGGGTGTCGAACGACATGTCCGCGTCGGTGAGGGCCCAGCGCAGCACGCCCAGGCGATCTGTGGGAACGCTCTCCGGGATCCTCGTGTCGGCGCAGAGGTCGGCCGCGTCCGTCACTCCGTCTCCGTCCTGGTCGAAGGAGAGCGTCACCACGAAGCCGTCGTGATCCGAAGATCGGAGGGCCCCCGGCGCGGTGATCGCAAGGGCGTCCGCGTCGGCGTTGCCCCGCCCGAGCTCGACGTGCGTGACCTTGGCGGCAGCCGACGGCGTCACCAGGGCGTGGTCGAGCGCCTGGGCGTTGCCGCGGAAGACGAACGAGTACCGCTCCGGAGCGGCAAGGCGCAGTGTCAGATTCTCGAGGTCGGGTGACACCAGATCCGGGCCGCTGAGCAGATTGTCCGCCGGGTTCACGACGCCCTGGATCTGGCCGACCGCGTCGACGTAGCCGTCGCTGAACTCGAACGCGTTGAAGTCACCGACCACGAGCAGGTCGACGGTCGGGTCGGCCGTCTGGATTGCCTGCACCATGGTCGCGATCGACTGGGCCTGCTCCAGGCGCTTCTGGCGCACGCGCGGTCCGTCGGTCGGATCGTCGATGCCGCTGAGCGACCGGTTGTGCACCACCAGCACCTGGAATGCGTTGCCGTCGAAGTCTCCCTCGAGCAGCAGCGGCGGGCGGTCGTGAAGGAGCGAACCGTCGAACGACAGGATCTCGGCCGCCCCCATCTGGGTGACGGCGGTGACCGTGACGCTCGAGCGCACGAGGAAGCCGACGTCGATGCCGCCGACGTCGTTCCCCTCGATCAGGGACGCGGTGTACTGCACCGAGGCGTCGTCGGCCGCGATCTGAGCGGCCAGGTCGGCCAGTACTGCGAGGCTCTCGACCTCCTGCACGCCGAGCACCTCGGGCGCGCGGAGGACGGTGCGGATGTAGTCCGAGGCTTTCGTCAAGCGGAGCTGGTACTCGGCCGTGGGGAGAACCTGCTCGCCGCCGTCGTCGGCGTCGTCGAAGAGGCGGAGAAGGTTGAGCGAGCCGACGCCCAGTGTCTTCGATGGCCGCACGGACGTGGGCACGGGCAGGCTCGCCGGGGTCACGGTCAGGGAGGTGGCCCACAGCTCGTAGCCGCCGAACTCGAAGCCGACGACTCCGGTCGCCTGGAACGTGCTTCCGGCGGAGAGCGTCTGGTTGGGGAGGCCCAGGCGGTCCGGGTCGACCTCGAACACCTCGGGGTTGCCGTCCCAGACGGGCAGGCCGCTCAGGCCCGGGAACTCGATGCCGGGCTCACGGAACGCACGGACGGTCGTGGCCACCGCGTAGGCTTCGGCGACCGGGTCGCTCCCGAACGACTGACTGCCGCTCGTGAAGGTGCCGGCTGCAACGGAGACCACCATGCCTTCGTAACACTCGAGCTCGATGGCACACGACGGGGCTGTCGGGTCCGGTGACGGCACCGTGGCGTCCCACACGATGGGGGCCGGCACCGCGCTGGTGCCCACGACCGTCACCACCGGACTGGTGATCTCGGTGAGCTCGAAGAACTCCTGGACGAGCCCGCTGACGTCGACGAGGTCGCCGACGGCCACGCCGGGAGCGGCGCCGGTGAAGACGTATATGCCGTCGGAGGTGTCGGGGTCGCCGTCGGAGCGGGCCGTGGGGGTCTGCAGGGCGAAGCCGTCCGGGCCCACCGCGGTGACCACGTTTCCGAGGGTCGTGATGCCCGTGCCGTCGAAGGGAGAGGCCAGGCCGGAGCCTTGGATCTCCCAGATCTCACGCACCGGCCCCGTGGCGCCGCAGCCCGAAGCCAAGCTGGTGTTGGCTGCACCGGGAGTGATGCACACGAAGGCGAAGTCGACGTCGTTCTGGTTGGTGTCCGCACCGTCGGGGATGCGGGAGATGCCCTTGTTGTCCTGGCCCGTACCGCTGTCGTCGGTAGGCGCCGGACCTCCTTCGGAGTAGGGGGCCGCGACGTTACCTTCGTAGCTCACGGCGTCGATGACGCTGCCGCCCTGCACGAGAGCGACCGCGTCCGGGGCGCCGTTCTGGATGGAGCTGAAGCCCTCGAGGTCGCAGTTGGCGACGGTGAGGGCGTCGGCGCACACCACGTAGTGACCTCCCGCCGGCACGGTGACGTTCGGCAGCGTGACGGTGGCGTAGACGGTGTCACCGTTGCCGTTCACGAGCACGAGGTCGATCCCCTGGAGGGACGCCGCCCCGGCGCCGACGTTTGCGATCTCGACGAACTCGGCCGTGTCCGACCCCGGCTGGTCGTAGTCGATCTCGTTCACCACGAGCAGTGCAGGGCCAACGTCGGGACAGCTGGCGGTCGCCGTGCTGTTGGCCTCGCCCGGCGTGGCGCACACCGCCGCGAAGTCGGCCGCGTTGGAGTTGGTGTCCACGCCGCCAGGGGCGCGCGAGAGGCTCACGTTGTCGACGCTCGAG
This sequence comes from Candidatus Multivoraceae bacterium, assembly GCA_965223385.1. Classification (GTDB taxonomy): domain Bacteria; phylum Acidobacteriota; class Thermoanaerobaculia; order Multivoradales; family Multivoraceae; genus JBCCLJ01. The sequence goes on from CBDCWR010000007.1 coordinate 2,637,159, forward strand.
GGGTCGGCTCCAGCGCCCGAGCCTTCGGTGAACGGAGCGGCGGTGTCGCCTTCGTAGCTCACCGCGTCGACCACCTGGCCGCCGAAGAAGAGCCCCACACCGTCCGGGGCGCCGTTCTGGATCGACGACAGCACCTCGAGGTCGCAGTTGCGCACGGTGGTGCGGTCGGTGCAGAGCACGAAGAAGTCGCCAGGCGCGAGATCGACTGCGGGCAGGTCGAACGTGCCGTAGACGGCGGCGCCTCCACCCGTGCCGTTGGCGAGCTGCACCTGGTAGCCGGCGAGGTTGACCGTGCTCGCGTCGTTGTTGCGGATCTCGAGGAACTCGGCCGTGTCGCTGCCTGGCTGGTCGTAGTCGACCTCGTTGATCACCAGGGTCCCGAGCGTCGGCGTGCTGCACGCGTTGTCGGCGCCCGGCGTGTCGTCGCCGGCGGCCGGGTCGAACTGGCCGAGGTCGAAGCCGCCGGGATTGGGGCTCAGCGGGCACGTGTACACATGGCCCGGCACGAACGTCCCATCGGGGCCGATCGCGTTGGCACAGTACGTGAGATCGCCCGACCCCGGGGTCTCGACCAGCGCGATGCAGTCGACGGTGAGAAGCCAGGGCATCAGGTCGAGCACCCCGTCGTCGTTCGTGTCGAGATCGTCACCGCTCGCCCCGGTGAAGCCTTCGACGAGGAGGTGCGTCACGTTGTCGCTGTTCTCGAAGTTGAGCGACGTGACGAGGTCGGCCACACCGAGCGTGAAGGTGGCCTCCGCCGCGACGAAGTAGCCGGCCGCGTCGAGCGCCGTCCCGCTGAGGTCGGTCGCCGACTCGATGACGCCGCTGCCGCCCGTACCGTCGCCGATCACGAGATAGGTGAGACCGTCGAGGCTGTCGACGGGGTTGCCGGCCAGCTCGAAGTACTCGTCGTCGTCGGCGCTCGGCTGGTCGATGCGGATCTCGCTGATGCGGGCCGAGGTCGCGGCAGTGCAGATGTTGTCCGCGCCTGGGGTGTCGCTCCCGCTCGCGGGATCGAACGGGCCGATCTCGAAGCCGCTCGGGCAGGCGATGGTGTGGGCCGGAACGAAGGTTCCGTCCGGACCGACACTCTGCGCACAGTAGGTGAGGTCTCCGGAGCCGGGAGTCTCGATCAGAGCCACACAGTCGGCGATGTTCGTCCAGGGAAGCACGTCGAGGATCCCGTCGTCGTTCGTGTCGAGGTCGTCGCCGCTCGTGCCGTTGAAGCCTTCGACGAGAAGGTGCGTCACGTTGTCGCTGTTCTCGAAGTTGAGCGTGACGACCGCGTCGGCCACGCCCAGCGTGAAGGTCGATTCGGCCGCCACGAGGTAGCCGAGTGCGTCGAGCGAAAGTCCGGTGAGCGGCGTCACCGATTCGATGACGCCGCTGCCGCCCGTACCGTCGCCGATCACGAGGTAGGTGTAGGCGTCGAGGCCCGTGCCGGGAGTGCCAGCGAGCTCGAAGTACTCGTCGTTGTCGGCGCTCGGCTGATCGATCCGGAGCTCGCTGATGACCGGCTGTGCCAGGAGCGCGGCCGGCAGGGCCAAGGAGAGGAGGAGGGTCGAGACGAAGAGGGGCAGGCGCACAGACCGTGCTGCGCGAATGCCCGACGCGGGGCATGCGGACGACGAGATCGGGAGCATCGGAGGTCCTCTCGAGTACTGCGTTCGGTGGTGGAGCCGAGCTTCTCACGAGTCGGAGCGCCGCCGCACGATGCGGACTAGACTTTCGCCATTCCTCCCCGAGGGCCTGGCGAGACGAAACAATGCATCGTGAAGATCGGGTAAGGATCGCGCCGAGCAAAAGCGCCACGCGACGGTTGCCGTGGGTTGCCGCCGCGTGCCTCGTCGCTGCGCTGCTGGTCGGTTGCTCTGGGGCGGACCGACGCGCAGCGCAATGGGTGCTGCCGGAAGGCCGGCCGCCGTCCGGCGAGGTCGTGGTCTTCGTGCCCGGCATCATGGGGAGCAAGCTCGAAGACGCCACGGGGCGCTCGGTGTGGGGCCGCGGTCTGCAGGTGATCTGGCCGCGGGATCGAGGTCGCCGGATCGTGCTGCCTCTCGAAGAGCCGACCCGTGAAGACGAGCTCCGCCCGACGGAGGTGCTCGACGAGGTGCGCCTGCTCGGTGCCCGCCGGGTCTTCTACGCCAGCCTCTCGCGGCGCCTGCAGGACGCGGGCTACGTGCTGGGCGACCAGCACGCGCCGAGCGCCGCGGCCAACCTCTACCTGTTTGCGCACGACTTCCGGCTCGCAACCGACGTTGTGGCTGGTCGGCTCGCAAGGCTGTTGGAGCGGGTGCGCGCCGCCCGCGGCCCGGGTGAGCTGCGCGTGACTCTCCTCTGCCAGAGCAACGGCGGCAACGTGTGCCGCTACTTCGCGAAGTTCGGCGGGGCGCGTCTGGAGGAGGCGTTGGCGGGCAGCGGCGCCACGCCGAAGGGAGTGCGGGTCGAGCGCATGGTGCTCGCCGGCACGGCCAACCGCGGCAGCATTCGCATGCTGCGGGAGCTCAACGAGGGTCGGCGGCTTCTCGGCATCTGGAAGCTCGGCCGCTGGTTCGCGCCGGAGTGCCTGATGACCTTCCGCTCACTTTATGCCGAGCTGCCCGATCTCGACGGCCTGTTCGTCGACGCAGACGGTGGCCCGCTCGACGTCGATCTCTACGACGTCGAGGCGTGGCGCACCTACGGCTGGGGCGTGTTCTCGCCCGATGCCAGGCGTCGACGGGCTCGGTCGAGAGCCTGGTCGGCGCTCGGCGACGATGCGGCGTGGGCGCGGTTTCTCGAAGGCCAGCTCCGCTCCGCACGGGAGCTGCAGACACTCTTCCGCGAGGATTCGAAGACCTTTGCGACGGCCGAGATCCTCCAGATCCAGAGCCGCGTTCACGCCACGCCACGCCGCGCCGTGATGGTGCGCGAGGAGGGCCGGTGGCGGACCCGGTTCGCGGGTGACGCGGTACTTTCCGAGCCGGCCCAGGCGGCCGCGGTCAGCCCGGGCGACGGGCACGCCACGGAGGACAGCCTCCACCTCTCTCCGCAGGAGGAAGCGGTCCAGCGCACCGTCTGGCTGGAGGATGAGCACGTCGACCTCGTCCTCTCCGATGCGGCGCACCAGGAGATCCTCCAGTTCCTTCTCGAACAGGTGCCGGCGTCTCCTTAGCCTCCGCGCTTTTCCCGGGCCCCGGCCCAGAGGGACCTACACGAGCTGCAGAAGATCCGCCTCGGCAAGACCGCTCTCGAGACGTGCGAGGCCGTCCTCCAGCTTCGCGTGCTCCTCGCCGATGCCGAGGCGGATGAAGCCGTCGAGGCCGTACGCGTCACCTGGCACGATGAGGAGGGAGCGCTCGGTCCGCATCCACTCGGCGAGCTTGGTGCTGTTGACCGGCACGCCGAAGTCGTAGCGAAGGAAGGCCATGCCGCCTGCTTGGGGCGGCACCAGATGGAACCGGCCGTTCTGCCGCGCGACCCAATCCTCCAGGAGGCCGAGGTTCTCGCGCAGCATGCTCCGGTTGCGCTCCAAGATGGCTTCGCGCCTCGACGGCTCGAGAATGATCTCTGCCACTGCCTGGCACAAGGGGCTCGCGGCGATGGTGGTGTAGTCGTTGTGGTGCCACGCCTTCGCGATCGTCTCCTCCGAGCCGACCAGCCATCCGATGCGCAGCCCCGGGTGGGCCAGCGCTTTCGACAGCCCCGAGGCGACGGTTGCCTCCGGCGTGATCTCGCGGAAGCTGGGCCGCTCGCGGCCGTCGAGCTCGACTCCTTTGTACACCTCGTCGGCGTAGATGCGGGCGTCGTGGGCCTCCGCGATCTCGACGATGCGCTCCATCTCCTCCTGCTCGAGAAGGGCACCCGTGGGGTTGTTGGGGTGGCAGATGCAGACGAGCTTCGTCTGGGGGGTCACCACCCTCTCCAGCTCGTCGAGGTCGGGAGCCCAGTTCCTGGCTGGGTCGAGGTGGAAGGGCTTCACCTCGCAGCCGAGGGAGCGTGCGAGACCCCAGATCTGGAGGTAGTTGGGCAGCATGACGGCCACCTCGTCGCCCGGCTCGAGCATGGACCAGGTGTGCACGAAGTTGGATTCGGCCGAGCCGTTGGTGACCAGCACGTTCTTGCGCGTGGCTCCGGGGTAGCGGCTCGCGATGCGCTCCCGCAGCTCCGGCGAGCCGTTGGTCCAGCCGTAGCCGAGTCGGATGTCGAGCACGCGCTCGATCTCGTCGTCGGTCAGGAGCTCGCGCAGCGTGTAGGGATGGACCCCGCTCTCGGTGAGGTTGATCTCGACCTTGTTCTCCCAGAGAGACTGGTAGCGCTCGAGCGTGAACTCTTCGATCTTCATGGCGTGCCCCTGCGTCGGTTGACGTCACACTGCACCGAGCCAGCTTTCCCGTCAATTGCGGGAGGCCTTGATAGTCTGGGTAACCACCAGTCGGAGGAGCCCGGATGGCCCAGGCGGGGCAGGACCTCCTGCACGGCACGCTCGACTCGCTCGTTCTCAAGACGCTGAGCTTCGGCAAGCGGCACGGCTACGGCATCGCGCAAGATCTGAAGCAGCGATCCGGAGAGACGCTGCAGATCGAGGAGGGCTCGCTGTACCCAGCCCTCTATCGCCTCGAGAAGCGCGGGTGGATCGAGGCGGAGTGGGGCAGGTCGGAGCTCGGTCGGCGCGCGAAGTTCTATCGCCTCACGCCGAAAGGCCGCAAGCAGCTCGCCGCGGAGACGGAGTGTTGGCGCTCGTTCTCGCGCACCGTGACCGACATCCTCCTCGAAGACGGGGCCGGCTGAGCTGCGGGATGGCGGCGGACCGACTGGGCGGACCACCGAGTGCGCGCGGCGCTCAGCCGCGCGGCTCTTCTGCCTCCCGGGTAGCGCGAGCCCGATGCCACGCGTCGTTCCTGCGGTGCCAGCCGACCAATCCCAGAGCGCCCAAGGCGAGTGCTGCAAAAGCTGGCGAGCCGATGCCACTGAGGAGATGGGTGGCCACGGCTCCGATCATCACCAGCCCCAGCAGCAGGGCGCCGTACAGGGCCGTCGAAGGTGGGAGGAGCAGGAGACCACCCAGGCCTTCCGCGACGCCGACGACCGGTACCAGCCACGAGGGCAGGCCCCAGGCGGCGAAGCGCGCTGTCATGGCGTCGGAAGGAGCCAGCTTCGGCACGGCCGAGCTCACGAAGAGAGCGACCAGGAGCAGCGTGGCTCCCCAGACGGCAATGCGTGCGAGGCTGCGCGAAACAGTCATCTCGTTGCCTCCGATTATTTATTACGATTCGTAATATAACAGATGGCTCGTCTGACCGACCTCAACTACCTTCTGCTTGGCCTCGTCGCCCGCCAGAGCCAGACTGCGTACAGCCTGGCGCAGAGCCTCGGCACGACGCCGATGAGCGTGTACAGCGACAGCCCGGGGAGCGTCTACCCTGCGGTGCGCAAGCTCGTGCGGCTGGGGTTGATCGAGGAGTCTCCGGCGCCGCCACAGACGCGCGGCCGTCGGCCTCGGATCCTCGCGATCACACGGGCGGGCCGCGCCGAGCTCGAGCGATGGCTGGAGCAGCCACTGACGGGGGCCGAGCTCACGCAGCGACCCGGCACGGTGATCCTCCGCCTATCGCTGCTCAGCGCGGTGCTGGGGGAAGAGCGCCTTCCGGAGGCGCTGCGACAGCTGCGGCGTGAGGCCGAGACGTCGCGACGCGAGCTGCAGGTCTTTACCGAGGAGCACCGTCAGGAGCTGCCTCTGGGGTCACGCCTGCCGATGGAGCTCGCGCAGGAGATTCTCGCCACCTACGCACGTTGGGCGCGCCGCTCGCTGCGGGATCTCGAATGACTGGCGACACCTCGCGCGCGGCCATCAGGTGCCGCGGCGGGGAAGGCCTGCAGCCTCGTAGACACTGTCGATGACGCGCATGCTGACCACGCCGTCGTGTGCGTCGGTGGGCAGGCTCCACGACGCTCCGGCCTGCTGGCTTCGCACGGCTGCAACGAACCGCTCGAGCTGGAACTCGAAGGTGGTCCGCCGTGACACCGCTCCGCCTTCCGCCACTTCGCCGGGGCGCGTCACCTTCACATGGTGCCCGTTCTGCGGCACGAGAGGGTTCCAGACGTCGAGCGTGGCCTCGCTGCCGATCACCTTGAAGCCGTTGCCCCACTTCGCGCCGGCGCGCATGTCGCATCGCGCCTCGGCCGGCACGCCGCCCACGTCGAGCTCGGCACGCATCGCCACGTCGACGTGGGGTGGCCCGACGACGGCCTCGGCGGCGAGTACGTGCGGCTCTGCTCCGAGCACGTGGCGCAGCCAGTGGAGGGGATAACAACCGATGTCCATGGTGGCGCCACCGCCGAGCTCGTAGCGGTAGCGGATCTGCTCCGGGGTGTCGTCGATCGGCACGTCGAAGAAGGCCTCGGCTCTCTGGACCTCGCCCAGTTGCCCGTCCTGCAGGATCTCGATGGCTCGAAGCATGATCGGGTGGTACCGGGTGTGGAAGGCCTCCACGACCACGACTCCTGCATCGTCGGCGGCACGGGCCACGGTCTCCGCCTCCTGCTCGTTCAGGGTGAACGGCTTCTCGCAGAGCACGTGCTTGCCGTGTCGGATCGCTGCGAGCGTCCAGTCGGCGTGGCCCGAGATCGGCAGCGGGTTGTACACCGCCTCCACCAGTTCGCTGGCCACGAGCGATTCGTAGCTGTCCATCACGTGTGGAATCTGGTGCTTCGCGGCAAAGCTCCGTGCGTCGTCGCGGTTGCGCGCCGCGACCGCGACCACGTCGGCGTCGGGTGAGGTCGCGGCAGGTGCGAGGAGAGCCTTCGGCGTGATGCGGGCGGCACCGAGGGTGCCGATGCGCAGTGGTGTCTGTGGTTGGATGTCTGGTCGGCTCATGGCGTCGTTCCAGAGGAGGAGCGGCCGACCCGCGAGGTCGAGCGCTTGCCCGTACCTGCGGGCCCCGCGATTCGGAGAAGTGGAGCTGGAGGGATCGTAGCGCTTTCGGCGCGACGTCGACGGCCGCTCCCGAGGCGCTCCGATCGGAGTCAAAACCCGGAAAGCTCGTGTTCTGAGGTGTTTCGGTGGCCTCCGAAGCCCTCGATCGGGCCAAGCCGTCATAGAATCGACTGTCCGGCGTACGGCGCCCCTCACGTGGCGCGGGTCCGGGTCGAGGCGAAACATGGGGACGAACGACGGCCAGCACGCGCGGGAGAGGCTCTCTCTCGTCGTACCGATCTACAACGAGTCCAAGATCATCGACGAGCTCTACGCTCGCGTGACTCCTGTCCTCGAGGGGATCGAGGGAATGGACTTCGAGGTGATCCTCGTCGACGACGGCAGCGCGGACACTTCGTGGGAGCAGATGCAGGAGCTGAGCGCAAGAGACGCGCGCTACCGCTCGGTGAAGCTCTCGCGCAACTTCGGGCATCAGGTCGCCATCACGGCAGGCCTCGACTACGCCCTGGGTGACGCGGTCGTGGTGATCGACGCGGACCTGCAGGATCCGCCGGAGGTCGTTCCGCGCATGGTCGAGAAGTGGCGCGAAGGGTTCGACGTCGTTTACGGCGTGCGCGAGAAGCGGGATGGTGAGTCGCTGGCCAAGCTCTGGACCGCAGGCGTCTTCTACCGCCTCCTCCGGCGCTTCACCAACGTGGACATTCCAGTCGACGTCGGCGACTTCCGTCTGCTGAGCCGGCGTGCAGCATCCCAGCTCCGCGAGCTACGGGAGAAGGACCGCTTCGTCCGCGGTCTCGTGAGCTGGATGGGCTTTAACCAGACCGGCATCGAGTACCACCGCGAGGCGCGCTTCGCCGGCGAGACGAAGTACCCGTACAGCAAGATGATCAAGTTTGCGCTCGACGGCATCACGTCGTTCTCGACCGTGCCGCTGCGTCTCGCGAGCTGGCTCGGCTATGCGACCTCGCTCGCGGCGTTCCTGTACATGATCTTCGTGTTCGTGCAGAAGGCCATAGGGAACACGGTGCCTGGCTTTGCCACCATCATGGTGGCCATGCTCTTCGTGGGCGGGGTGCAGCTCATCTGCCTCGGCATCATCGGGGAGTACATCGGCCGCATCTTCAACGAGCTCAAGCCGCGGCCCATCTACATCGTCGACACGGTGGTTGGTGGTCTGGAGCCGGCCCAGTCGCTGGCGCCCGCGCCGGTCGAGAGAGTGAGCGTGTGAGCGCGCCGTGGATCGGAGACTGGGATGAGCGTTCCTGAGCACGCCGGCTCGCTGTTCGTCACCGGAGCCTCCGGCTTCGTCGGACAGAGCCTCCTCCGGCACCTCGACCCGGGTGCGTTCGAGGCGATTCATCTCCTGTCGCGCGGCCGCCTCGAGCTTCCCCGCGAGCTCGCCTCGGCTTCGAACGTGCACGAGGTCCGCGGCGATCTCTCCGATCCAAGCACGTATCGCGGAGCCCTCGCTCCCGGGTGTGCCGTCATCCACCTCGCCGCGCGCACCGGACGAGCGTCGCGTCGCGAGTTCGTGAGAGACAACCTCGACGCCACGCGTCACCTCGTGGCGGCGGCGTCGGACGCCGACTGCTCGCACTTCGTCTTCGTCAGCACGATCGCGGTGCGCTTCCGCAAGCGCGGCGGCTACCACTACGCCGACTCCAAGGAGCAGGCGGAAGAGGTGGTGCGCGCGAGCGACCTGCCGAGCACCATCATCCGCCCGACCGTCGTGCTGGGGCCTGGCGCAGCCAACTGGGAAAAGGTCCAGAAGATGGCGACGGCGAAGACCGTGCTCCTGCCCGGCAGCGGCGACGTACGCATCCAGCCCATCTGGGTGGACGATCTGGCGCGCGCGCTGCTCGGCGCGGTGCTGCACCCACCCGAAGGCACGCGCACGGTCGATCTCGGCGGCCCCGAGGCCGTCTCCTGGGACGAGCTGGTGGCGAAGATCTACCGCCAGGCGGGCGGCAACGGCAACGGTCCTCGGATCGTGCACCTGCCGGTGGGCCCGGTGGTGCAGGGGCTGCGCGTCGTGGAGGCCCTCCTGCCGATCACACCTCCGGTGACCGCGGGCCAGTTCGCGTCGTTTCGCAACGACGGGGTGGCCCCCGACATCTGCGGCGGCAGCGAGATGATGGGCGTCGACGAGATGATCCGACGTCTGGTCGCTGAATGAGCGCGGAGGCCGCCGCCGAGTGTGACGCGTTCACGCGCTACCTCGTCGGCCAGCCGGCGGACGACTACGTGCGCGCGACCTATGCGCGCGGCCTGGAGACGCTTCGGGTTCCGACGAACCGCTTCGACCGGCTCCTGTGCCGATGGGTGGCGGCTTCGTCGTTTTTTGGTCGTGGCGCCGACTTCTACGGCCGCATCTTCCGACCGAGCGGGGAGCTGCGCAAGAAGCTGGTTCTGCTGCTCGCGATCCTCGAGAGCTACGGCAAGACCGCCGCGGTGACCGACACGAGCCCCGGCGCGCCGGGGTTCGTGCCTTTTGCCGGCTCCATGCTCGTGCAGGGCACGCTGTCCGTTCTCGCCTTTGTGGTCACCCTCCCGGTGCTGGTGCCCCTGCACCTGCTCCTGGGGACCCGGGAGGGCTCGTGACGCGAATCGTGGTGGTCGGCTCCGGGCCGAGCGGAGCGCACTTCGCCCGCAAGGCGCTCGAGCTCGGCCACGAAGTGCGCATGCTCGACGTCGGCTTCGAGGGCAGCGGCCACGCGCGCCCCGACCTCACCTGGACGGGCCTCAAGCGCGATCTCGACGACCCGGCGGCCTACTTCCTCGGCGACCGCTTCGAAGGCGTCATGCAGCCGGACGACGGCGCCGAGTACTACGCGATTCCCCCGTCCAAGGGATACGTCTTCCGCGACGCGGGTGTGCCGGCCCCGCGCACGGAGGGGTTTGCGCCGCTCTTTTCCTGGGCGCAGGGTGGCCTCGCGCAGGTGTGGACCGGGGGCTCGTACCCGTTCAACGAGGACGAGCTCGCAGACTTTCCCTTCTCCTACTCCGACCTCGAGCCGTTCTACGAGGACGTGGCGCGCGACATCGGCATGTCGGGTGCCGAAGACGATCTGTCGAGATTCGTGCCGTTCCACGGCCACATCGATGCGGCGCTGCCGCTCGACCGCCATGCCGGCCGACTGCTCGCCAACTACGAGCGGCAGAGGCGCACTCTCCAGGGGCGCTACGGCTGCACCGTCGGCCGATCGCGGGTGGCCACCCTGACCGTGCCGAAAGGCGGGCGCGGCGCGTGCGACCTGTCGGGCCGGTGCCTCTGGGGCTGCCCGCACGAGGCGCTCTACGTGCCGTCGTTGACCATCCAGCAGCTGCGCGGCCGCGCCAAGTTCGAGTACGAGGCCGGGCGCTACGTCACCCACTTCGACGCCGACGAGAACGGCTGGGTGCGGGCGGTGCACTGGCGCGACATGGCCACCGGAGAAGAGCACAACGAGCCGGTCGACGTGCTGGTGCTGGCGGCCGGCGCTCTGCCGAGCACCGGGATCTTCCTCGAATCGCTGCGGCGCGGCCGGGGCGAGGCGCCGCGGCTCGGCGGTCTGATGGACAACCGTCAGGTCCTCGTGCCGTTCCTCAGCCCGGCGCTCCTCGGGCAGGATTTTGATCCCCAGACCTACCAGTACAACCTGCTCGCCATGGGGCTCGAGACCGAAGATCCGTCCGACTACGTGCACTGCCTGGTGACCACCCTCAAGTCGACGCTCATCCACCCGGTGGCCCTCAGCCTGCCGCTCGATCTGCGCACCGCGCTGTGGGTGACGCGCAAGGCGCACGCAGCTCTTGGTCTCGTGAACGTGAACTTTCGCGATCGCAGGCGCGAGACGTCGTTCGTGGAGCTGGAGGAGGGCGAGATGGGGAGCCGGCTGGTCGTGGAGTACCACCCGGACTCCGGCGAGCCGCTGCGCATGAAGCAGGCGCTGCGGCGCCTGGGTGGCGCCCTGCGCGCGCTTGGCGCGATCGTGCCGCCGGGCATGGTGCGCACGCGTCCGATGGGCGCGTCGGTGCACTACGCGGGCACGCTGCCGATGGACACGTCGTCGAGCGCCGGCCCCTACACCACGGACGCCAACTGCCGGAGCCGCGCGTTCCCGAACCTCTACGTGGCCGACGGCGCGACCTATCCCTTCCTACCGGCGAAGAACCTGACGTTCACGCTGATGGCCAACGCCGCTCGGGTCGCGACAAGGGTCTAGATTGCGCTTGGCGGCGGAGCGTCCTAGACAGGACCAGTCATAGTCCTCGCATCCACAATGTCCTCGACCATCTTGGTTGGACTCGCCAGCGGCAGCAGCTCTATCGACGCGAATTCGCCGCTGGTCGAGATCAGGCGGCTGAGCGCCTCGAAGACGGCTAGCGCCTCACGAAGTGAGACGTCTAGGTCGGCGTCGGCCTCCTCGCCTGCGAGTATGGTTTCGATCTTGCAGAGCGCTGGCCATAGCTTGAGGTAGTAGAGAACGAGTTGGTTGAGCAGCACTGCGGACCCAGTCGGGCCTGTCGAGGGAGACTCCTTTAGTTTGTCTGCGATTCCCAATGATCGTTCTGCTGCCGCTGCCAGGCCACCAATGGAGAAGAAGTGAGTGAGCGACGATGAGCTCCTAAGAAGTGAACCCAGCTTCTCTGGATCTCCCTGTTGGTCTAGCGCCTCAGCGACTCCGTCGGCGATGTAGGCGGCGGCTTGGCATTCTTGCTGCAGCATGCGCTCTAGTATCCGGGCGGAGATCAAGGCGCTCTTTTCGGCGAAGACGCTATGGGACCACTGGGAGACCTTCTGATGCAAGAGCAGCTGCTGTGAGGCGGAGTCGATCTCTCGACTGCTTGCAGCAGCGGTGCTCTGCCCCCAGGCAAATTCCACGAGACTGTCGAGTTGGTGGAGGCAGGAGTCAATGCGTTGGCTGACTGGCATTGCAAGGTAGCGGCCTCTCTGCGAAGTCAGCTGAGCTTCAAGCGGACTGGTGCTGGAGTCGAGGCGAACGAGGTCTTCAAACGTACGCTGGTACTTGAGCAGGAGCTTATGTGTTTGCAGTGTTTGTGCAATGACAGTCCGCGAAGTGGTGAACGAGGTCAGAGCGTTCGTCGAAATCAGTTCCTTGGTGTCTGCGCTGGCTTCCCTGAGGTAGGGCACATACTGCTCCTTAACCGAGCGCCAACCGGAGTCGTGAAGTCGTGCAAAGAGGGCATTCGGATCTACAGCGGACGGCGGAGGGAGGTTGTCTACCAGACGCATCTCCGAGAGAACCTGTGCTACGAACTCCGAACAATAGACCTTGAAGTTGTACTTTGTGTTCGGGAACCACTCCTTCGCGTCGAATCTTTCGTTGTACGCAAAGCCGGCGAAACCGAGAGCTCTGGCACGGAGTTCCGTTGCGTCCCATGAACGATCGGGAGAACGTAGGACATCCCAGCTTGCGACTGAGTCTCCAAGGAGGTCGATCTCGTGAATCGACTCCACATTTATCCCGGACGTCCGCTTCTTCTCCTTCGACTTGAGAATGGCCAGAGAGTGGACCACTTCTCCGAGCCCTACCGCGAAGGCTGCGTGGCTGAAGCCAACCCACGGATCGCTACGCGAGACGAGGCTGCGCTTGGCTCGTTGAGCCAGGAGGTTCATCCTCGAGGTGACCCCAGAGCCCCGTGTGAAGATCACGTCCCCCGGTTGATCTACGAAGACAGAGAAGTCGAATGAGTCTTGTAGTGGGTGTTCGTCTGGCATGATGCTCCTGATTGGTGCCGGGGGTAACGTCGAGACTTCCAGCGATAGTACGTTTAGTCCGAGCGTGCCGCGAGGCCGCTGTTAGCAGGAGACCTGGGGTGGCGGCGCTGTCGATGTTCTCACTTGGAGTGTTCGTTGGCGCATTGGTCAGCGTTTGCATCCGCAAGATTGAAGACTGGTCCAACGCGACAAAGGTACTAAGTGCGCTTGTGGCAGCTGCTTTGTCTGGCAGTGCACTCGGGTTTCTCCAGATGCTGGACGGCGTATCCTCTGGCGGTGGACTCTTCTACTATCCAGTAGGTCTCGTCGTGGCCTATATGTGGACATTCTCCGCTGACGCCGTCCTGAAGGTTCAGGACTCCCACGGTGGAGTCAGGGCACTCGGCTGGCTCTACCTCGGCGGAGTTCTACTTGTGACCATCGCAGCTCTCCTTCTTCTGCTTTCCCCTCGCGTTCGGGGACTACTGCCCTCGTGAGGTCTTTCTCCTAGCGAAGCCTGCGCTTCTTCGGGGCTGCTGGCGCTTCGACTGTTCGGACTAATGCTGGCGAAGACGATCCTTGTGGAGCCTCTTGCGCTACCTCCCGATGAGGTAGTGTCGGCGAGTGGTCGGCCGAGTTAGCAGAGCGCTGGTGTTGCAAGCGATCATCGTCGCGGCTACTTCTCTTCTTTGCTCACCGGTCGGTTCGGCCGAGGTCGGCCCGGAGCGCGGGACGCTCGTCATCGTCGGCGGCGGCGACGACATCGACGAGCTGCTGCACCGCTTCGTGGACCTCGCTGGGGGCAAGAGTGCTCCCATCGTCGTCATCCCGACCGCCAGCGGCGCCCCGAGCTACGACCAGCACCACTGGCTGGCCGCCTGGCTCCGCGACGAGGCGGGCGTTCGGGACGTGGTGGTGCTGCACACCTACGACCGTACCGAGGCCGACAGCGAGGAGTTTGTCGCTCCGATCCGGCGTGCACGCGCCGTGTGGTTTCCGGGCGGACGCCAGTGGCGGCTTGCCGACTCCTACCTCGGCACGCGGACCCAGCGCGAGCTGGAGGCGCTGCTGGCGCGGGGTGGCGTCATCGGCGGCAGCTCGGCCGGTGCCACGATCCAGGGCTCCTACCTGGCGCGCGGGGACACCAAGACCAACACGATCATGATGGGCGACCACGAGGAGGGTTTCGGCTTCCTGCGCAACGTGGCCATTGACCAGCACCTCCTCGTGCGCAACCGCCAGTTCGATCTCCTCGAGATCGTACGGGCCAAGCCCGAGCTGCTCGGCATCGGCATCGACGAGAACGCCGGCATCCTCGTACGAGGTGACCGATTCGAGGTGGTCGCGGGCTACGTGGCGATCTACGACCCGAAGGCCAAGCTGCGCTCCGGCCTCGAGTTCTACCTGTTGAGCCCCGGCGACTGGTTCGACATGGCGACCCGCACCCCCGGGCGACCCACGGTTGGTCCGGGGCCGCTGCGCGAGATCTTCGCGAGTGAGCCGCCGTAGCACGATGCGTGGACACGCCTGGAGCCCGACCGACCGGTTTCCCCGAGCGTAGTCATGGAGGGTCTGTTTCTCTTCGAGAGCGCCCGCGAGCGCGACCCCGCCGTCGATGCCTGGCTCGACGACCAGCCCGGCGAGCTCGGCCATCTCGCGAGGCACTGGTTCGAAGTGGCCCGCAGCTGCGGCGACGACGTGCGCGAGCTACTCCACGACCAGCACCCCACGGCGTGCGCGGGCGCTGCGGCTTTCCTGTATGTCGATGCCTTCACGGCCCATGTGAACGTCGGCTTCTACAAGGGTGCAGACCTCTTCGACCCGGCCGGCCTCCTGCAGGGAAAGGGGAGGTTCATGCGTCACGTGAAGCTGCGGCCCGGCGAGCCGGTCGACGAGGAGGCGCTCGAGGAGCTGGTCCGCGAGGCGTACGACGACATGACGAGCCGGCGCTCCTCTGGAGACGGAGACCCTGCGGGTCGTCGCCGTCCACGTCGGGAGCGTCGCTAGGGGGTTGATGAAGAAGTCCCGTGGGTCTCGAGCCGTACGTCGGTCGTGCCGTGGAGGAACGCAGACGTGACGCCGGCCGCGAGGCGTTGAAGTGCTGGGCGGCGAAGGGCGGACGCAGCGAGCACGCGGGCGGGCTCTCCCCACCACGACCGACTCAGGATGATCTTCGGCGGCCGTGCCTGCTGCTTCTGGATGGGGTGGACCTCCAGCATGCGCTGCCGCTCGATCTCCCGACCGGCCGTGTCCAGGGCGCTCGCCGCGGGCGCCGGCTCGCAGACCAGGGGGGCGAGGTGGTTGCAGGCGACGATGGCGTCGCGCAGAGCGATGTTGATTCCCTGGGCTCCCACGGGAGACATGGTGTGTGCCGCATCTCCGATGAGCAGGACGCCCGGGAGACCCCAGGGGACGACGAAGTCGGAGGCGGTGCTGAGCAGGAAAGGGCGAGTGACGTCGCCGCGATGAGCGCGGAGGTGCTCGGCGAAGTCGGGCGAGACGTGCAGCTCCATCTCCTCCATCCACTCCGCGATGCCCCGGTCGCGCAGCGCGCCGAAGGTGCCCTTGAGGATGACCCAGCCGAGTTGGAGCCCGCCGTCCCAGGCCTGGTAGGCGATCAGCAGGTGCCCCCGGCCTGCGTAGGCCCGCGCGCCGGTCCAGTTCTCCGGTCGCTCCACCTTGCACCAGACGATGTCCATGGGCGGGCTCGTGCGGTGCGGCTCGCGCCCCGCGTGCCGCCGCACCGCCGAGCTGCGACCGTCGGCGCCGATCACCAGGTCTCCTCGGATCTCGTCATCGCGCCCGTCCTGTCTCACGCGGACGCCGACGACACGTCCACTCCCCGTGTCTCGCTCCAGTCCGGTCACCACGGCTCCGCGACGGAGCTCGAAGGACGCGCTCCGAGCGGCTTCTGCCACCAGCATCTCGAGCAGCGCCGGTTGGGAGATCGCCAGGATGCGGGGGTCCGCGCGTGCTCCGTTGCGCACGAGGTTGCGGCGAAGGTAGAGGCGTCCGTTCATGTAGAGCTCGATCGCCTCCTGGGCGTGGCCGGGAACGCCGTCGAGCTGTTCACCGAGCCCCATCTGCTCGAGCGCAGCGATCCCACTCGGCATGAGCACCTCGCCGCGGAACTCACGGTCGAAATCGTGCTGTCGTTCGAGCAGGGTCACGGTGGCCCCGCGGTGCGCCAGGAGGTAGGCGAGGCTCGCTCCGGCGGGACCGGCGCCGACGATGACGACGTGTGCGATGGTCTTTCTCCCGGGGGGTTCGTCTGGACCGAGGCGGTTCGTCGCGCCTTCATGGTGCACGTTCCGGAGCCGATTGCCAAGCCACGCGGGTTACCATCGTTGTCGTTCCCAAGGAGGCCAGCATGACCAGCACCTGTACCCGGACCACGGCGTGGATCTCGTTGCTTTCGTTCTCGCTCTTCTTTCTGCTTGCCTGTGCTCCCAGTGACATCGACCCGGCTGCGGACGCGCCGGCGCCGAAGTCGAGCTTCGGTACCTACACGAACGACGCCGCCGCCGGGTGGGACGGCTGGAACCGGACCTCGCAGTACGTGCCTGCCGAGGACGGGACCCGACTGGCGGTGGACGTCTACCTGCCCACGAAAGCCGGCGCCGAGCCCACCGAGCCCGTGCCCGTCGTGCTCCACTACACGCGCTACATCCGCGCGGTGGAGCTGGAGGACGGCACGACGCGCACGCAGGTCGACAACGACCCCGTCCTGCAGCATCTGCTGCGCCACGGCTACGCCGTCTCCGTGGCCGATGCCCGCGGCACCGGCGCTTCGTTCGGCGTGCACCACGGCGCGTTCTCGGTGGAGGAGACCCGCGACTCCTACGCCATCATCGAGTGGCTCGGCGCACAGCCGTGGTCGAACGGCCACGTCGGCATGTCAGGACGCTCGTACCCCGGCATGACGCAGTACCAGGCAGCCACCCAGGCGCCGCCGGCCCTCAAGGCGATCTTCTCCGAGATGGCCGGGCCGTCCCCGTACGACTTCATCTACCGCGGCGGTGCCTTCAAGAAGGACTTCATCGACGCGTGGGGCACGGCGACTCAGGCGCAGGACGAAGGCAAGGCGGGGCCGCCCGCTCGCGTCGACGAAGACTCCGACGGCGCGTTGCGCGACGCCGCGGTCGCCGAGCACGCGGCGAACCTGTGGGCGCGCGACCTCATCCAGCCCGGCTCCAACCTTCGCAACTTCAGCCTCGATCGGAACGGTGGCCACTGGTCGTGGGATCGCGTCATCGCCACGATCGACGATGCAGACGCGATCGCGGCCTCTGGCGTCGGCATCTACCACCTGGTGGGCTGGTACGACATCTACACCACCCAGCAGCCCTGGCTCTACGCGTCGCTCGAAGGCCGCGCGCCGCAGAAGATGATGATCGGCCCGTGGGTGCACTCCGGTGGCTACGGCGGCACCGTGCACAACGCCGAGATCCTGCGGTGGTACGACCACTGGCTCAAAGGTGTCGACAACGGTGTCATGGACGAGCCGCCGGTGCACTACTGGGTCATGGAGGGCAACCACACCATGCCGGCCGACGGCGCTGCGGGCCCGACCCTCGACGAGACCGCCGCCGAGGTTGGCGGCGCATGGCGCAGCGCGACCGAGTGGCCTCCCGCCGGTGCCACGACGAAGCGCGCCTTTCTTGGTGCGCCCGGGTCGGGCAGCGTCGCATCGGTGAACGACGGCACCCTCGTCTTCGAGGCGCCGGAACAGGGGAGTGACGCCTACACGGTGGACTACACCTCGAAGGTGGGCGATTTCTCGCGCTGGATGAACGGCTACGGCTCGCGGCGTGAGGAGCCGGCGGGCTCGACCTTCTTCGACGAGCGCACGGCGCAGAACGAGAAGGCCCTCACCTACACGACGGCGCCTCTCGAGGAAGCTCTCACGGTGGTCGGCTACCCGGTGGCCCACCTCGCCGTGACCTCGAGTGCCAGCGACGGCGACTTCTTCGTGTACCTGGAGGAGGTCGACGCCGAAGGACGCTCCCACTACGTGAGCGAGGGTGTCGTGCGCGTGTCGCACCGGAAGACCAGCGAGCCGCCGTTCGACAACCTCGGGCTGCCGTTCCACCGCTCCTACGCCGAAGACCTCGAGCCCCTCGAGCCCGGCACCCGGGCCGAGCTCGACTTCGACGTCATGGGCACCGCCATCGTCATCGACGCGGGGCACCGCCTGCGGGTCACGGTGACGGGGGCGGACGCGCGGAACTTCCAGGCGCACCCCGATCCGGAAGGGCGCGACGCGCCGACCGTCAACGTGCTGCGCGGGCCGGAAGGCTCCTGGGTCGACCTGCCGGTGATGTGAGCTTGACGGGTCTCCAGAGCGCCGACCCGGGTCTGATCAACGAAGACCTGCGGCCGACGACACAGGAGGAGCGCACCTGGCAGACGCGCCACATGGCGTCGCTGTGGATCGGCATGGTCGCCTGTGTGCCCACCTACATGCTCGCGGGGGGGCTGATCGACCTCGGCATGAGCTGGTGGCAGGCGGTGCTCACCGTCGGGCTCGGCAACCTCGTGGTTCTCGTGCCCATGCTGCTGTGCGGCCATGCGGGCGCGCGCTACGGCATTCCCTTCCCAGTGCTCGCGCGGGCGAGCTTCGGAGTGCGGGGGGCACATGTCGCGTCGCTACTGCGCGGGCTGGTCGCCTGTGGCTGGTTCGGCATCCAGACGTGGATCGGCGGCTCGGCCGTCTACCAGCTCCTGCGCGTGCTGTTTGGTGCGGAGGGCAACGCACCGGACCTGCCTTGGCTGGGGATCTCGGCGGGTGAACTCGCGTGTTTTGCCGCGTTCTGGCTGCTGCAGGCGGTCATCGTCTGGCGGGGCATCGAGTCGATCCGCGTTCTGGAGACCTGGGCCGCGCCGTTCCTGATCGCGATGGGGCTCGCGCTGCTCGCGTGGGCCTGGTGGCGCGCCGACGGCTTCGGCCCGATGCTCTCGGCGCCGTCGCAGTTCGCCGACGGGGGCGCGCAGGAGGGGCAGTTCTGGGGTGTCTTCCTCCCGGGCCTCACCGGCATGGTCGGCTTCTGGGCGACCCTCTCCCTCAACATTCCCGACTTCACGCGCTACGCGGTGAGCCAGCGTGCGCAGGCACTCGGCCAGGCGATCGGCTTGCCCACGTTCATGATCCTCTTCTCGTTCATCGGCGTCGCGGTGACGTCGGCGACGGTGGTCGTGTTCGGCGAGCCGATTCCCGACCCGACCGTGCTCCTCGGGCGGCTGAGCGGCGGCGTGGCCGTAGCCGTCTCGCTGATTGCACTCACGCTCGCCACGCTCTCCACCAACCTGGCGGCGAACGTGGTCTCGCCGGCCAATGCGCTGGTCAACTTCAGCCCGGCGCGGGTCTCCTTTCGCGTCGGTGGGCTCGTGACGGCCCTGCTGGGCGCGATCATCCTCCCCTGGAAGCTCATCGAGTCGAGTGAGGGCTACATCTTCACGTGGCTCGTCGGCTACTCGGCTCTGCTGGGCCCGATCGGGGGCATCCTGCTCACCGACTACTACGTGCTGCGGAAGACGCGCCTGGAGATCGGGGAGCTCTACCGGCACGACGGCGCATACGCCTACCGGGCCGGCTACAACACCGCCGCGCTGATTGCGCTCGTCGTGGGTGTGGCGCCCAACGTGCCCGGCTTCCTGGCGGCAGCCGGGCTGGCCGAGAGCGCGGGTGGCCTGTGGGATGCTCTCTACACGTACTCCTGGTTCGTCGGCTTCCTGCTGGCAGGTGGGGTGTACTGGCTGCTGATGCGGCGGCAGGTGCCGCCTGGAGACGCGCCCTGAGCGCTCCCGAGGAGGGCGAAGCTCCCGGGCTCGTGCTCGGGGTCGAGGACCGCCCGGAGCACGGCTGGCAGGCGCTGCTCTTCGGTTGGCAGCACACGCTGGTCGACATCTCGCCTTTTGTGCTCCCGCTTGCGGTGGCGACCGCGCTGGGCCTCGGCACCGCCGAGTCGGCCAGCCTCATCAGCTTCGGGCTCGTGGCCATGGGCCTGGCGACGCTCCTGCAGACGACGGTGGGCAACCGGCTGCCGATCGTGCAGGGTCCATCGGCCACCCTCATCGGCACGCTCGCGCCGGTCGCGGCCCAGCTGGGAGCGCCCGTCATGTGGGGCGGCATCGTGCTGGGTGGGGCCGTCGAGGCGGTGGTCGGGGCGCTGCGTCTCCCGGGCCTGCTGCGCCGCTTCCTGCCACCGACCGTCACGGGCACGGTCATCCTGGTGATCGGCATGAGCCTCGCCGATCTCGCGGTGCGACTGTCGGTGGGCGACGGCTCCGCGCGGAACTTCGTCTACGCCGTGGCAGTGATCGCGCTCGTGCTGCTGTTCAAGACGGTGCTGCACCGGGTCGCCGGCGGGCTGCTCGCGCAGGGCTCGATCTTCGCGTCGATCTGGCTCGTGGGGCTCGGGCTCGGCGGCGCCCTCGGCGACGTCGACTGGCAGCTGGTGGCGTCCAAGCCATGGCTCGAGCTGCCGCGCCTCTTCCCGTTCGGGGCGCCGTGGAGCGGCGGCTGGGAGCTGTCGTGGGCGGCGGCGCTCGTCATCCTCATCGGCTACCTCGGCTCCGCCGTGGAGTCGCTCGGCGACTACGCCGCCACCTGCCAGGTGTCGGGGGTGCGCTACCGCGAGCGCCACATGAACCGCGGCATCTTCGCCGAAGGCCTCGGCAGTGTGCTGGCCGCGGTGCTGGGTGGCATGCCCTGCACGAGCTACACGCAGAACATCGGCATCATCGCGACCACCCGCATTGCGAGCCGGTTCGTGGTGCAGGTGGCAGCCTGCATCCTGGTGCTCTACGGGCTGTGCCCGAAGTTCGGAGCACTGCTCGTCGCGTTGCCGCGCCCGGTGCTGGGCGGGGTCTTCGTTCTCGTCTGCGGCATGATCATGATCTCCGGCCTCCGGGTCATCCACGCCGGCCTGGGCGCGGAAGGCGAGAGCGATCGCTCGGGCCTGGTGGTTGGCATCACGCTGGTCGTGGCACTGGCTCTGCCGCGCATCGTGCAGCAGGGGCTGGGTGAGGCATGGCTCGAGGCGCGCCCGCAGGCGCTGAGCCTGATCCTGACCAACCCGGTGGTTCTGGCTGTCTTGCTCGGGATCGGCTTGAACCTCCTCCTGGGCGAGCGGAAGCTCAGCCAATCGGGTTGATGGCTCGCCAGGTGGTCTCGGACGACCTCCTCTAGCTGCAGAGCATTGCCGTGAGCTCACGCAGCCGTCCGTCCTTGCCGCCCTGACGAGCTCGATCACCGTCCGTCGCGACTCTGCTGGATCGCGGCCGCGAGGCACTCAGTAGGATCTGGTCTCACCCGCGAGGGAGAGTGAGCCATGAGGTCGGCCTAGCCGGTCACCAGGCGATGGAGGTCCGAAGTGAAGAGACTCTGTGTTTTCGCGATGCTCGCCTTGTCTCTTGCTGGCTGGAACCGTGCCGAGGCCGAGCTTCGAGTGGCCCTGCACTCAGCAAGCACCACCGTTCCGGCTGAGGCACAGGCGAGGGCAGTTGCCTTGCTCGAGATCCTCGACGCACGAGTGCTGTGGGCGAGTTCGACGACAGGCGATGTTCTCGCCGTCGTGGACGAGTCGGTCGTTGGCCTGTTGGCCGCGACGCTCAGTGAACGAGCTCCTCGCCAAGATGCGGTGCCGTTCACTCAGTTCGGATGCGATGGCTGGACGCCAGAGTGCGAGGAAGTGCCTACCCGAGTGGTCGCTCTGGTGGACGCGCAGGAGGCCTCCAACATCCGGGCGTTCGTCGAGGCAGCGGGCGGTAGCCTCGTTCTCGCAGGGGGCGGAGTGCCTCAGTTCGAGCAGATCTACGAAGCTCCTGCCCTTCTGCTGGAGGATCTCGAGGGTCGCGATGGGGTGATCTCGTTGCGGCTTGAAGACATTGGACGGCCCGGCGTTCCTCAGCCCCAGCCTCTTTCTCTGGGCGAGGCCGATCGCTTTCTGGTGACTGCGACGTTCCTGGTGGACGGTTCTCTCGGGCAGCCTGTGCCTCTGCGGCTCGCAGCTGACTCGGGAGCCTTCTGGTTCTTCGAACCGGACAACCTCGAGCTCTCGCTGAAAGTTCTGGATGCCTGCTCCTTCGATGGGAACTTCTGGGTGTTTGTCGCAGGTACCACCGACCTGGGTGTGGACCTCACGATTCGAGACACCGTGACCTCACGGACGTCACACTACTCGAACCCTGCTGGTGAGCTCTTTCGATCAGTACGGGACTTCAGGTCTCTTCCGTGCAACTAGCGGAGAGTCGAACGTGAAGAGCATGTGCGCGGAGACTCTGGCTTCGAGCGGCTCGCCGCTAAGGTCAGCAGCGGTTTCGGCGGAACTTCCGAGTGAATCGCCCCGGGTTTCTCGGAGACGGCCTAGTGCCCTGAGGTCCTCGGCGTCATTGGGTCGCATCCGTCTTCGCCAGCCCGCGTGTTGCTTCGATCGGCATCCTTGCGATCGACAGTGAGGCAGCGGCAAACGCTCACGGGGAGCACGGAAACGCCTCAATGTCGAAGGTTGGTTCGAACGGCGTACCTTCCGGGTTTCCAACACCGAAGGTGGCGTTGGTCGCGGCGTCCGTCACGATCAGATTGAGTCCGAGGTCCGTGAGGCCGGTTGCGAAGACCCAAAAGTGGCCGTTGACCGAACAGCCGTCCAGCACCTTCACGAAGACCTCTGGATTCTCTCGGTCGAAGATCCAGAAACTCCCGCCGTCTCGTGTTGAAAGCGCGCGCGTTGCGCGCTCACCAGTTGCTCGAGGGGAACTCAGCGCCAGGAAAGCGCGGAACCGGTGTCCTACTCCCAGTGGGAGAATCCCTCCGGCGATGGCCTGGGGCGTAGGCACTCCGGGCCCGCCAGGGTCGACCGCTGGAGCAATGAACACGTCGGCTACCCGACTGTCGGCCAGCAGCTGATCTAGGGAGTCGGCGGGCACCACGTGTGAATAGAACCCGCCGCTTTGGAGCTCCTCACCACCCAAGGCAGCGACGGCCGCTGTCACATCAGCCATGCCTTGGCCTTGAGCAGCGACCGGAGTCACCTCGACCTTGCAATCGGCGACATCGACCATCCAGGCTTTGCAGGGGTGGCCGACAACTTCGACGATTGGACCTCGTAGCGCCGTGTATGAACGAAGGTGGGGATAGAGACTGGGAGTGCCATCGACAAAGGCGTACGATTCCTCTGGCATCTGGGCCAACAGGACCTCGACAGGGTCCCCGCTGGTTGCCCCGGACTGGCCTCGAAAGAGCACCGTTCCCCCTGCGAGTTGCACGAGGATCTCTGCAGCCGAGAAGTCGATCGTGTCGGAGAACTCGTCCGAGAGGTAGGCCAGGACGTCCGCCTGGACCGGAAGCGCAATCGCTACCAGCCCGAATGCCAACAACCATCGGATGTGTTTCATTCTGAGAACCTCTGTCTTCAGGGAGATGTATCTACGGTGCCCCTCCAAGCAGTCTCGTCGCAGAGGCGCGCGAAAGTAAGACCGCCGATACGAGCCAACAGACCCGCCACAAAGCGAGGTGTGAGTCCTCGACGGACCGTAGAGCGCGCATCGAGCGTAGGAACGTTGGTGGCTCAGCTCAGGAGCGGCGGCCTGCCGATTGGAGCCAGGCGCTCGACGTGCGCTGCCAGCCCCAGGACCGTCTCTTCGGCAAACGGCCGGGCCACCAGCTGCAGGCCGGCGGGCAGACCGTGCGGGTCGAGGCCACACGGCACCGCCACCACCGGCAGGCTTGTGAGGCTGAGCGTGAAGGTGGGCGCGAGCCAGTCGACGTACGTCTTCATCGGGCGCCCGCCGACGGTGTCCGGGTAGTTCTCGGTGACGGGGAACGGGGAGACGCTCATGCTGGGTGTGGCGAGCACGTCGTAGCGCTCGAAGAGCTCCCTGAAGCGCTCACGCAGCCGGCTCCGCATCTGGGCGGCCGCTCCCAGGCGCTCGGGCTCGAGGCGTAACCCGGCCTCGATGTTGCCGCGCACGTTGTCGCCGAGCTCGGCGAGGTGCTCGAGCCGGCCGTGGTGCTGGTTCACCATCCACAGGGCTCGTAGCGCGAGGAACGCCGCGCGCTCCTCGCTGAGGTCGAGGTCGATCTCGTCGACGTGCGCACCTTCCTGCTCGAGGGCCGACGTGGCTTGGCGGGCAACGGCCTCGACGCCCTCGTCGACGCCGATCTTCGAGATGTCACGGCAGTAGGCGACCCGAAGGTCCGGTCGGGCGCCGAGCTGTTCCTCGACCGCCGCGCGAAAGGGGCGGCTTCGGGGCGGCTGCGAGAGCGGCACGCGCGCGCTGGGCCCGGCCACCGCGTCGAGCGAGAGCGCAATGTCGCGGGCGCTGCGCGCCATGGTGCCCGTCACCTGGAGGTCGTCCCACAGGTCGTCCGACGGCCACGTGGGCACGAGCCCGGGCGAGGGGCGGAGCCCCGTGATGCCGCAGAACGACGCCGGAATGCGCAGCGAGCCGCCGAGATCCGTGCCCTCGGCCAGGGCGATCATGCCGGTGCCCAGGCCCACGGCGCCGCCGCCGGTGGAGCCTCCCGCGGAGCGTTCGGGATTCCAGGGGTTACAGGTGCGGCCGAAGACCTCGTTGAACGTGTTGCCCCCGGTCGCGAACTCGGGCGTGTTGGTCTTGCCGAGGATGATCGCGCCGGCGCGGCGAAAGCGCTCGACGACGAGCGCGTCCTGGTCGGGGACGTGATCTGCATAGAGCGGCGAGCCGAACGTGGTGCGCAGGCCGGCGACCGGGGTGACGTCTTTGATCCCCACCGGCAGTCCGGCGAGCGGGAGCGTTTCGCCCGCGGCCAGACGTCGCTCGATGTCTTCGGCCTCCTCGCGGGCCTGGGGGTTGACGGTGACGACCGCGTTGAGCGCCTCGTTGTGCTCCTCCACACGCTCGAGGCACGCTTGGAGGATCTCGCACGGCGAGAGATCTCCCCGGTGGACGCGGTCGACCAGGGTGCAGGCGTCAGAGTCTGCGATCACTGGCATCCTCTCTTCGCGCTCGGGCCCCGGCAATGCTGGACCGTCGGGCCTAGCTGCCCTCGAGCCCCAGGGCATCGGCACGGCCCGGCATTCGAGATGCGCGGCATCTAGGCTTCGATGTCGGGGAACGCCACCGTGCGGCAGAAGGCGGCCTCACCACCCCTGAAGTTCCACGGGAAGCAGCCCAGCTGCATGCGCCGGTTCTGGAGCTCGGGGAGGTCGATCTGCCCGCCGAGGTTCTCGATGTGCATGCAGTTCTCGGGGAACAGCGCGTTGTGGGTGAGCTGGTAGGCGTCGTCGGGAAAGAGCTCGGCCATCCCCTCCTTGCCGAACTTCTCTTCGCAGAGCGCCCGCACGCGATCACAGTGCCCGTGCATGCCTTTGCCGAGGAAACGGCCGATCGGCAGGTTCATCGGGTGGTCGGTGGAGATGCAGTCGACGCCCCAGATGTGGATCTTCTTGTCGAGCAGCCACTGCACCATGTCCGGGTGGGCGCCGGGATGGAGGTGGATGTAGCGCTCCTCGTCGGGCTCGGCCCCGAACTGGGCGTAGCGGTGCCAGCCGGTGTGCAGCAGGAGCATGTCGCCCTCCTTCACCTCCACCCGCTTTTCGATCATCTCCGGCGTGTACGCCGCGAGATCGTCCATCTCGTCGGAGAGGTCGACGATGACGCCGGGTCCGCACAGCCACTCCATCGGGATCTCGTCGATCGTCATGCCGGAAGTGACGAAGTGCCGCGGGGCGTCGAGGTGCGTGCCCATGTGGTTCGACGTCTGGATGTACTGCGCGTTCACGCCGTGCTCCGACTTGC
Organism: Candidatus Multivoraceae bacterium; assembly: GCA_965223385.1. Lineage (GTDB taxonomy): Bacteria > Acidobacteriota > Thermoanaerobaculia > Multivoradales > Multivoraceae > JBCCLJ01. The sequence goes on from CBDCWR010000007.1 coordinate 2,662,556, forward strand.
GCTTGATGTACTTCACCTCGAAGGGCGGGTAGTAGGGCCAGAAGGAGCACTCCTGGTTGAGCGGTTGCGAGAGGTCGATCGTTCTCATGTCTGGAGTCCCTCGGCCGAGGCCCCGGGCGTCGACCCGGCGTCGTGCGGCGGCAAAGTGCGGCGAAGCGAGATCGCGCGTCGAAGTGAAGGTGTCTCGATGCTATCGGTAGTGTGCCGGCTCCCGTCCTCGAAATCCGCCGGCGTGGTGAGCCGTCGGGGGCTCTTTCGGTCCGGTGGAGCACCGCTCTCTGCAGACCGAGGACCTGCGCGCGCCGCGGACAGTCCCGGGAGTCGGGCGGTCGCGAGGTCTAGCTGGCGGTGCGGTCCAGCGCGAGCTCGAGCGCGCGCCTCACGAGCACTCCGGCCAGATGCCGCCGGAAGGCTGGGCTGGCGTGGAGGTCGCCGAGCGGGTCGATGTCGTCGGCCGCCGCAATCGCGGCCGCCTCGCGGATGTCGTCGGGCGTGGCCGCGGTGCCCATGAGTCGCGCCATCGCCCCGCCTGCAAGGACGGCCTGGTCGGCTACGCTGAGCAGGGCGATGCGGCAGTGGTCGACGACCCCCTCGGAACGACGCAGGAGCACCGCGACCCCGACGAGCGCGAAGTCGCCGGAGCGCCTCGAGGTCTCGACGAAGGCGGAGCCCGTGCCGGGGGGAGCGCTCGGAACACGCACGCTCGTCAGCATCTCCTCGGGCTCGAGGGCGGTCTCGAAGAGCCCCTGGGAGAAGTCCTCCGCCGCCACCGTGCGCGCGCCGGAGGAGCTGCGCACCTCGACCTTCGCCCCGAGAGCGAGCATCACGGCGGGCAGCTCGGCCGCCGGGTCGGCGTGGGCCAGGCTGCCGCCGACCGTTCCGCGATTGCGGATCTGCGGGTGGGCGACCCAGGGGAGCGCCTCGCGGAGGAGCGGGCAGCGCTTTGACACGAGGGGTGAACGCTCGGCGGCGCGCTGGCGCACGAGCGCTCCCAGCTCGAGGCCTTCGTCACTCTCCCGGATGAAGTCGAGGCCCTCCACACCGTTCACGTCCACCAGCACGGCGGGCTGCGCCAGCCGGAAGTTCATGGCGGGCACGAGGCTCTGCCCCCCGGCCAGGATCTTGGCGTCGTCTCCGTGCTGGCGGAGGAGCTCGAGCGTCTCTTCGAGGGTCTCGGGTGCCTCGTAGTCGAAGGGCGCCGGCTTCATGGTTCGCCCTCGCCGTACAGCAGCTCGAACAGACGGTCGGGCGACAGCGGGATCTCGAGGATCTCGGGCGCGCCTTCTCCCAGAGCGTCCTCGACGGCCGCGGCAAACAGTGCGCCGACCGGAATGGCGCCGGCCTCTCCCGCGCCTTTGATGCCGAGCGGATTGAGCGGGGAGGGCGTCACCAGGTGCTCGCACTCGACGGGGGGAACCTCGGTCGACGTCGGCAGCAGGTAGTCCATGAACGAGGCGTTGAGAAGCTGCCCCTGGTCGTCGAACCGCAGGTGCTCGTAGAACGCGTTGCCGATGCCCTGGGCGACACCGCCGACGATCTGGCCCTCGAGGATGAGCGGGTTGATCACGGTACCGCAGTCGTGGACCACCACGTAGCGCAGGATCTCCACGCCACAGGTCTCGGGGTCGACACAGACGATCATCGCGTGAACGCCGTTGGCGGTGGTGCCGCGATCGGGGCCGAAGTAGGAGGTGGCTTCGAGGCCCGGCTCCGTGCCGTGGGTGACGGCGCCGCGCAGCGGGTTGGCGGCCGTGGCCAGCTCACCCAGCGGAATGCCACGCTCGGGCGCACCGCGTACGAAGGCCTTCCCTTCTTCCAGGACGAGCTCCTCCCGCGGCGCTTCGAGCAGATGGCTGGCGAGGTCGAGCACCTTCTCGCGCACTTCGGTCGCTGCCTGGAAGCACGCGGTACCTGCCACCACCGCGCCGCGGCTGGCGAACGTGCCGGTGCCCCAGTGGAAGGTCTCCGTGTCGCCGGTAACGACGCGGACGTCCTCCACAGCGACTCCCAGCTGCTCGGCGGCGATCTGGGCGAACGACGTGTAGTGGCCCTGGCCCTGCGTGCCGATGCCCGTGGCGAGCTCGATCTTGCCGCTGCTGCCCACGGTGACGCGGGCGCCTTCGTACGGACCGATGCCGGTGCCTTCGACGTAGGTGACGACGGCGATTCCCACGTTCTTACCCGCGGCACGGTGCGCCGGCTGCTCGTTCTCCTTGAAGCCGCTGTAGTCGATCGCCTCGAGTGCACGGTCGAGGCACGCCTCGTAGTTGCCGCTGTCGTAGGTGAGCTCGCTGAAGTCCTGGTACACGATGCCGTGGCCGTGCGGGAAGTCGCTCGGCTCGAGCAGGTTGCGCCGCCGGATCTCCGCCGGGTCGATGCCCAGCTCGCGGGCGCCGAGATCGAGCAGACGCTCCATCACGAAAACGCCGTGCTGCCGGCCGGCGCCGCGGTACGGCGTCACGAGGGGGCGGTTGGTGAACACCACCCGGAACTCGCTGGAGTAGCTTGGCACGCGGTAGCAGCCCAGCAGCGTGCACTGACTGTTGATCGGCACGGTGAGCCCGTACGGGTCGTACGCACCGGTGTCGTGCAGGAAGACGTCGCGCACGCCGAGGATCTCGCCGTCTTTCGTGAGCGCAATCTCGGCGTCGTGGATCTGGCTGCGCTCCTGGGTGGTGGAGTAGAAGTTCTCCTCGCGGTCTTCGATCCACTTCACCGGACGCCCGAGGCGCATCGACAGCCACGGCACGACGACCTCGTCCGGGTAGAACATCATGATCTTCGGGCCGAAGCCGCCGCCGATGAACGGCGCCACCACGCGCACCTGGGACTCGGCGAGCCCGAACATGGCGGCCAGGCCGTTGCGGATGGGGATGGGGGCCTGGGTGGTGTCCCACACGGTGAGGCGGTCGGCCCGCTCGTCCCAGTGCGCGAGAACGCCGCGGTTCTCGAGCGCCGCAGCGGTGCCGTGGTCGTAGGTCAGGCGCCGGGAGAGCACGAGATCGGCGTGGCTTCGTGCCTGCTGCCAGCTGCCCTTCTCCTGGAGCGCGTGGGCTGCGAGGTTGGACGGCAGGTCGTCGTGCACGAGCGCGGCACCCGGTTCGAGCGCCGCCTCGAGATCCCCCACGGCGGGCAGCGGCTCGATGTCGACCCACACCTCGTCGCGTGCGTCTTCGGCCACGTAGCGGCTGGTGGCGACGACCGCCGCGATGGGCTCGCCGACGTGGCGGACCTTGTCCTTGGCCAGCGGAACCTGGGTGCGCGCGTGGAACGTCGAGCCCTCGATCGGGGGCGGAGGGACGAGCAGCGGGCCGGGCTGCCAGAGGTCGCCGAGGTCCTCGGCGGTGACCACGCACACCACTCCCGGTCGCTGCTCTGCGGCCTCGGTGTCGATGCTGCGGATGTGGCCGTGCGCGAACGAGCTGCGCACGAACGCGACGTGTAGCGTTCCTGGCAGCGCGACGTCGTCCACGAACTGCGCTTTGCCTCGCAGGAGGCGATCGTCTTCGTTGCGCCGGATCCGGCGACCAAAAGCGCGGCGGGGAGCCTCCGCGGGGCCGGACTGCTCAGTCATGCACGTCAGCCATGGAGCTTGCGGCGCGGCGCACGGCGGCGGCGATGTTCTGGTAGCCGGTGCATCGGCAGAGGTTGCCGGAGAGCGCGTCCCGGATCTCGGCGTCGGTCGGTTGGGGGCATTCCTCGAGGAAGCGCACGAGGGTCATGAGGAATCCCGGCGTGCAGAAGCCGCACTGCAGCGCATGCTCTTCGCGGAACGCCTGCTGGAGCGGATGGAGCTCCCCGCCGGGCTCGGCGAGGTCTTCGACCGTCGTCACCTCATGCCCCCGAGCCTGCACGGCGAACAGGAGGCACGAGCGCACGGGCTCGCCGTCGAGGAGCACCGTGCACGCGCCGCACACCCCGTGCTCGCAGCCGACGTGCGTTCCGGTCAGCCCGAGGTCCTCGCGGAGGTAGTCGCTCAGGAGCTTCCGCGCTTCGACGTCACAGGCGTGCTCGACGCCGTTGACACGGGTCGTGAGGAGCTGCGGAGCCATTCGGGAACTGTATCGGTTTCGCCGTCGCCGAATCCGGTCCACTGCGCAGACGGCTGGAGAGGCCACGTTGCTCCACGAGCCCCGCGCAGGTCGAGGCTTCAGCTCCGCAGGGAGGTCACCGCGTCCTGCCCGGCGGCGCGCAGGGCTGGAAGTGCAGCCGCCACCGCGGCGCTCCCGAGCAGGAGGGTGACAACCCCGAGGAGCGTCGCCGGGTCGGCGGGGCCAACTCCGAAGAGCATCCCCCGGAGGAGTCTGCCGAGCCCGAGCGCTGCGCCGAGCCCGAGCGTGCCTCCCAGGATCACCGGCACCATGGCCCGCAGGACCACGAGGCGCACGATGTCGGCGCGCCGCGCGCCAAACGTGATGCGCACGCCCACTTCGTGCGTGCGTCGCACGGTGTCGTAGGCCACCACTCCGTAGATTCCCACGGCGGCGAGGCAGAGCGCGAGAAGCGCGAAGGCTGACAGGACGTTCACGATGATCTGCGAGCCGCGCGTGTCGAGATGGAGGATCTCGTCCATCGACCGGATCTCGTAGACCGGGAGATTCGGATCGACGTCGCGTACGACCTCGCGGATCGCCCCAGCTGCGGCCTCGGGATCGCTCTGGGTCCGCACGAGGAGTGACATGGAGCTACGCGGGTTCTGCCGCATCGGCAGGTAGACCTGGGGGAGCGGCGGCTGGTCGACGTCGTCGTTGCGCACGTCAGCCACCACGCCGACGATTCGAGTCCAGCTCGTTTCGTCGGCGAAGCGGAACCTGGCGCCCACCGCACCACCTTCAGTGAAGTGCTTCCTTTCGAGCGTCTCGCTGATGAGCGCCACGCGCTCGGAGGTCTCGCGGTCGCTCTCTCGGAGCGGCCGTCCGGAGAGGCGAGGCAGACCCAGTGCTTCGAGATAGTCGGGTGAGACGACGAGATCGACGGCCCAGGGTGCGTCGGCACCGGACTCCTGCGGTCGCCCCTCGAAGATTAGCGCGCGCGTGGCGTTGTTGCGACCACCGGCCATGGGGAGTCGACTGGTCCACCCCGCCTGCCTGACCTCGACGAGCGACGAAGCTCGGCGGCGCACGTCGTCGAAGAACTGGAGGCTCGGCCCCGGCGAATCCGCCGGCGCGGGCAGGGTGACCCGAAGCGTGGCGAGGTGGCTGGGGTCGAAGCCCGGTTCGACGGCGACCATGTTCGCGACGGTTCGCAGCAGGAGCCCGGCCACCACGAGGAGGACGAGAGCCAGTGCCACTTCTGCTGCGACGATGACCCGCGGGAGTCGGCTGCGGCTCGTCTGCACGGCTCGCGCTCCGAACGAGGCCACGCTGGTCAGGCTCGCGCGCACCGTGTGGAAGGCGGGGGCCATCGAGAAGGACAGGCCCGCAAGAGCGGAGACGGCGATGGCGAAGACGAGGGCCGCCGGGTCGAGTAGGGAGGTGGTCTCGTTGGGTGGTCGGAGTCCGAAGCTCTGCTGGAGGATCTTCGCCCCCGCAACTCCCAGAGCCAGCCCCACCGCGCCGCCGAGGCCTCCGAGCAGCAGGCCTTCCACGAAGAGCTGTCGGGCAATGCGCCACGCCTGCGCTCCGAGTGCGGCGCGCACCTGCATCTCGCGCTGGCGCCCCGAAGAGCGCGCGAGCAGGAGGTTGGCGATGTTGGCGCAGGCGATGGCCAGCACGAGGAGCACGGCCACGCTCAGCACCCCGAGAGCCACCGCGGCAGCCGGCCCCAGGTACTGCTCCTCGATGGGCGCGAGCCGAACGCTCCACCCGGCGTTGGTCACCGGGTGCTCGCGCTCGAGATCTGCCGCGAGGCTCTGGAGCTCCGCCTCGGAGGCCCCGCGCGTTGCGCCGGTGGCGAGGCGCCCGAGGGCGAAGAGCGAGCGCTCTCCGCGGCCCATGCTCTGGGGATCCGGCTCGAGCGGCACGAAGACCCCACAGCACGGGACGGCCCGGTCGCTGGCCATCACACCGACGACCACCGCGGGCTGACCGTCGAGCGTGATCTGGCGGCCGATCACTCCCGGGTCGGCGCCGAACGAGCTCTGCCACGTGGCTTCGCTCAGCAGCGCGACCGCCTCGGCTCCCGGCTGTGCGTCGTCCTCGGAGAGGCTGCGGCCGAGGATGGGCTGCAGGCCGAGCAGCGAGAAGTAGTTCGGAAGAATGCGGGAGCCGGCGATGCGCACCGGCTGGTTGGTGCCCGCCAGGTTGAAGGTGACGCTCTGCCGGGCGGTCACCTCCCCAAGTGTGGTGCTGCGCTCGCCCAGGTCGAGGAGGTCGGGGAGGGACGTGACCACCGCATCGCGACCCCGATTCGGATTGGCGGCGTACACCGCCACGAGAGACTCGGGCTCCTCGAGCCCGGGCACCTCGGCCAGCAGTGGACGCACCACGCTGAAGACGGCCACCGTGGAGCCGATGCCGAGCGCCAGAATCGTGACGGCGACGAAGGTGAAGCCGCGCTGCGCCATGAGGGTGCGCCACGCGATCCGGAGTTCGTGGATCATCTGAGCCTCGCAGATTGTCGGGTTTCTGCTCGGAGGTACGGAAGGTCCCCGAGGCGGGTTGCGCCCCGGAGCGAACGAAGTCACGTCTGTTCGCCGCGGTCAGACGCCCGTCACATCTCCGGAATGCGCCAGTCGATGGGCTCTCTTCCGGCTTCCTGGAGCGCTTCGTTCGCACGGCTGAACGGTCGGCTGCCGAAGAAGCCGCGGTGCGCCGAGAGCGGAGAAGGGTGGGGCGACTCGATCACCACGTGCCGGGAGCGGTCGACCAGGTCCGCCTTGCGGCGTGCCGACGAGCCCCAGAGGATGAACACGACACGCTCGGGCTTCTCGTTGACCACCTCGATGACGCGGTCGGTGAACGTCTCCCAACCCTTGCGCTGGTGGCTCGCCGCCTGACGCGCACGCACGGTCAGCGTGGCGTTGAGGAGGAGGACACCCTGTCTGGCCCAGGCTTCGAGGGACCCGTGTGCTGGCACCTCACAGCCGAGATCGTCTCGCAGCTCCTGGAAGATGTTCTCGAGCGAGGGTGGTTTGGGCACGCCGGGGCGCACCGAGAAGCACAACCCGTGGGCCTGGTTGGGGCCGTGGTAGGGATCCTGGCCGAGGATCAACGCCTTCACCGAGGCGTGCGGGGTGAGGTGGAGTGCCGCGAAGACCTCGTCTTTCGGCGGGTACACCGGTCCGCGCCGGCGCTCGCTCGCCACGAAGCCCATGAGCTTCTGCCAGTAGTCCTTCTCGGTCTCGGCGCGGAGGAGGGGGTTCCAGTCGGTCTTGGGAGCCACGGTGAGATCTTCTCAGATGGGCCGGGCTCGAGCGCGAGCTCGGGTGAACAGGTAGGCGAGGTCTTCAGGGCTCGCCTAGGCATCGAGCTTCGACCTCGCGGAGCCAGGCCGACTCCAGCGCACCGTCGGGATCGGTGACGATTCCCCGAAGCACGAGGGCCTCCACCGTCGCGGAGGGATCGACGGCGAGCAGGAGCTCCCCGGACTCCCAGGAGAACCACCGTCTTTCCGGGTGCGGGCTCTCGACCAGTTGCAGGCTCAGGGATCCACTGTCGTCGAGGAACCAGGTAACTCTCGCTGACCTGCAGAGGTTGGACTGGAGGGGCTCTCGGAGTCGCTCGTCTCGAGACACGACGACGGGCTCCGTCGCTCGGAGCTCCTCGGGCAGTTGCACCTCGAGGTCGCAGAATCGGGCGTTGGCGTCGGCCACGACCGTCAAGCAGCCGCCGAGCGTGACTCCACCGGCGCCCTCCGACAGGTTCGAAGACACGTGGGTCACGGCTCTGATCGAAGGCGCGAAGAAGGCGCGGCCGGTGTCGGCTGGGTTCCAGACGATCTTCATGGGGTGGAGCGGGGGCCCTGTGGCTCGTGCTTGTGCGGCGACGACAAGGCTATCTCTCGCCGCCGCGCAGTGGCGCGTGACCAACGTAGTGGGGACGGTACTTCAGGCGAAGCTCTGGGCGCAGGGAGGGCTCCAGACGGAGGCGGAGGCGCCTGCGCTGGCGCGCTGTCGTCGGATCGGCGGGAAAACCGACGAGCAGGTGGCTGCGCGCGAGCTGCACCGCCTGGCGGCAGGCTCCCTCGACGTTGGCCGTGCTCAGGTGCAGGCCGCCGGTGGCGCGGACGATCTCGTCGAGCAGGAGCGACGAGCGGGTGGGGCGACTCGAATCGTACGGGCGCTCGTGCCCGGTGGCGTCGAGCACCAGAACGGGGTGATCGACCTCGGCCAGCAGTGCGCGCGCGCGGCGCAGCGAGAGGCGGCTGGCGTTGTCGCCGCCGTCGGTGACGACCACGGAGATGCGCCGCAGCGCGCCCGCGCCCGGCTGTTCGCCGCGCGCGAGCCAGACGAGCGCCTCCAGGAGAGATGTGGCGCCGGACGTCGGCCACGTGGAGAGGGCTTCGAGTGCTCGCGCGCGGTCGGCGGTCGGAGCCTCGCGGGCCTCGGCACCGTCTTCGGCAAAGCCGGCGATCCGCACCACGTCGTGCCTCTGGAGTCGGTCGATGAAGCAGCGCAGCACGTCCTGGCTGCGTGCGACGCGCTCGGCGAAGTCCATGCTGCGCGACTCGTCGCGGAGGATCTCGAGCTCGAGCGGATCTTCGGCTTCGGCGAGCACGTCGACGACGGTCGGCAGGCCGTCGACCTCGAGCTGCAGACCGCCCGGTGCCGTGATGCGGTCGAGCACCTTCCAGGACGCTCCAGGCGTGGCGCCGAGGTCGCGCTGCAAGGGGGTGACCCCGAAGAGGACGTAGGAGACAGTGAGCTGTTCCTTGCGAGGGACCTCCTGCGCGTAGGCCGACAGCGCCACCGCGGCCAGCAAGGGTAGAAGCGCGAGCCTGCGCGCGACATCAGAGCCTGTCGACGGTGCCCTCGAACCGCCTCTGCCGCCGGCCCACGAGACCGGTCGTCGGTTGGAGTGATCTCTCCACCTCGCGTTTGCACGGGGGTGCGGACGCGAGCGCGAGCAGGTTGCCATGTCCATGTTCCAGGGTGCGATCGAGAAGTCGACGGAGAAGCTTCGCCGCCATCGTACGCCCTCGCAGGAGCGGGTAGAGTCGCCCCATGCAACGACCGCTCGAGTTCGGCTGGTTTCTTCCCACCTCCGGAGACACGCGTGCATTCGGCGAAGGCGCCGACACGATCCCTTCGTCGATGGCGGCGTTCGAAGAGACCACTTTCGCCGCGGAGGAGGCAGGGTTCACCTACCTCCTCGTGCCGGTGCAGACGTTGTGCTGGGAGGCGTGGGTGACGAGCGCCATGATCGTCGGCCGCACGCAGAGCATCCGACCCCTCGTGGCGGCGCGGCCGGGCTACATCCAGCCGACCCTGCTGGCGAAGATGGTCAGCACCTTCGACCAGCTGTCGGGCGGGCGGCTCTGCATCAACCTGATCGCCGGGGCCAGCGAGAAGGAGGCACGCGCCGACGGTGTGAATCTCTCCAAGGAGCAGCGCTACGTGCTCATGGACGAGACCGTGCAGCTGATGAAGCGGCTGTGGACCGAGCGGGAGCCCGTGACGTTCCAGGGCGAGATGGTGCAGTGCGAAGGGGCGCGCTGCGTACCGCCGTGCCTGCAGACGCCGCACCCGCCGTTCTACCTCGGCGGCGGCTCGGAACAGGCCGCCGAGATCTCCGCCCAGCACTCCCACGTGCACCTCTTCTGGGGTGACCGGCCCGAGCGCATCGGCGAGCAGATCGAGGCGCTGCGCGAGCGTGCGGCGAAGTACGGCCGGCAGGGCGAGCTCGGCTTTGGCATGCGCCTCCAGATCGTCTGTCGCGACACCGAGGAGGAGGCCTGGGAGGCCGCCAATCGACTCATCGAAGGGGCAAGCGAGAACTGGCGCGAGATGATCGGCAAGCTCTGGTCTTCGTCGGAGGCCAATCGGCGCATGAAGGAGCTTTCGGAGGTGGAGGACTACCGGCTCGGTCGCCACCTCTGGACGGGCCTCACCACGGTGCGGCCCGGCGCGGGCGTTGCCGTGGTGGGAGACCCGCAGCAGGTGGCCGACACGCTGCGCGAGTTCGTGGAGGTCGGTTGCCACTCGTTTTGCCTTTCGGGCTACCCGCACGCCGAGGAGGCACGGCGCTTCGGGCGCGACGTGATGCCGCTGTTCGCGTCGGCCGCGACCCTCAGCTGATGCTGCACGCCTAGCATGCCGAGTCGCGACGGCAGACGCCGCCGAGTGGAGCGCAAAGAGCGGCGCTTCCAGCGCGACATGAGCGCTGCGTCGGAGGTCCATCGCTTCGTGGTCGGAGCCCCCGAGGTCGGGCAGCGCCTCGACGCGTTCTTGGCGGCCAAGCTCGCCTGGCGGTCGCGCGAAGGCGTCAAGCAGCTGATCGAAGACGGCATCGTGCGCGTGCTGGAGGGAGAGGAGGGCCCCGAGGACCCGCGCCGACTGCGTCCCAGCCTGCGCCTGAGCCGGCTCCAGGAGGTCGTGCTGACCCTCGACACGAGGGAGCGGCTCGGCCCTGCAGAGGGCGACGTCGCCTCGAGCGAGCCGGAGGAACGCGGCTTTGCCGTCGTTTGTGAGGACCGCGATCTGCTGGTCGTGAACAAGGCTCCGGGAGTTTCGCTCTATCCAAACCAGCAGCACCTCGCCGGCTCGCTGATCGAGCGGGTCCATCGCTGGGTTCGCACGTGTCGTCAGCCCGCGACGCACGCGGGCGACGGTGAGGTGGCTGCCGTGCAGCCCATCGCGCGGCTCGACGGGTCGTGGCATCCGAACTGGATGCCAAGCCCGTGTCACCGCCTCGACCGGGAGACCAGCGGTCTGGTGGTGTTCGCGAAGTCGCCGGAGGCTCGGCGGCACGTGGGCCAGCAGTTCGAAGATCGGACCCTGCGCAAGGTCTACCTGGCCGTGGTCCGTGGCTGCCCGGCCGAGCCCGCGGGCGAGATCGACGCGCCGCTCGGGCCAGCTCCGACCGGGGAGGTGCGTCTGCGCGTCGCGGTGCTCCCAGACGGGGAGGGGAAAACCGCGGTCACGCGCTGGCAGGTCCGCCGCGCGCTCGGTGGCCGCTCGCTCGTCGAGCTGGAGCCGAAGACCGGCCGACAGCATCAGCTGCGCGCGCACCTCGCCCATCTCGGGCACCCCATCCTGGGCGACAAGCTGTATCTGGGCGGTGACGACGTCTTCCTGCGCGCGCTGGAAGGGATGGAGACGGAGGCAGACCGCCGTCTGCTCGGGCTCGAGCGCCAGGCGCTGCACGCGTACTCCCTCACGCTCCGGCACCCCCGCGACGATCACGCGGTGACGCTGGTGGCGCCCCTATGGCTCGACATGGTGGAGGCGTGCCGGGAAACGCCGGAGAGCTGTCCGGATCTCACCGGATCTCCGGTGAGCTAGATTGTGGGGGAACCCGCCCCTCAGGAGAGACACGATGTCCGAGCCCCTCGCCTCCACCTTCGATCTCGACCTCACCCCCGCGACGGGGGGCCTCGGCGTCACCGTGAACGACATCGATCTGTCCGGCGAGCTGGGTGACGATCAGATCGCGGCCCTGCGCGCCGCGATGCACGCGTACGGCGTGCTCTTCTTTCGCGACCAGATGCTGAGTGAGGAGCAGCACATCGCCTTCGCGGAGCGATGGGGCGAGATCAACATCAACCGCTTCTTCAAGAAGGTCGACGGCTTCCCCAAGATCGCCCAGGTGCGCAAAGACCCGGACCAGAAGACGAACATCGGGGGCGGCTGGCACGCGGATCACTCTTACGACGACGCGCCGGCCATGGGCTCCATCCTCTACGCGCTCGAAGTTCCTCCGGTCGGCGGCGACACCATGTTCGCGAACATGATGGCCGCCTACGACGCGCTCTCTGACGGTCTCAAGGAGACGCTCGACGGACTGCGGGCGCTCCACTCCACCCGCCATGTCTTCGGGCCCGCGAACCCGCGCGTCGCGGCGCAACTCGCGAAAAAGGTCGACGACGACCGTCTCGGCAACGCCGAAGCCGCAACCCAGGAGGCCGTGCACCCCGTGGTGATCCGGCACCCGGAGAGCGGGCGCAAGGTGCTCTACGTGAACCCCGGGTTCACCGTGCAGTTCGACGGCTGGACCCAGGAGGAGTCGCAGCCGCTGCTCGACTTCCTGTACCGGCACGCGACGCGGCCGGAGCTCACCTGCCGCTTCCAGTGGGAGAAGGGCTCCGTCGCCTTCTGGGACAACCGCTCCACCTGGCACTACGCGGTGAACGACTACCACGGGCACGCGCGGCTCATGCACCGCATCACGCTCGAGGGAGTCGAGGTGAAGGCCTAGAGATCAGGCCGAGCTGCGCATGCGCTCGGCGCGCTTCTCCCAGCGCTTCTTCGCCTTGGCGGCCTCTGCCTCGCGGCTCTTCGGCGGTGCGTTCGAGACGAGGGTGTCGAGCAGCTCGTGCGTGATCGCGGTGACCTGTTCCACCGCCACGTCGAAGGCCTCCTGATTGGCCTTCGACGGTTTGGTGGAGCCGCTCACCTTGCGCACGTACTGCAGCGCGGCAGCGTGCACTTCGTCGTGGGTGGCGGGGGGCTCGAAGTTGTGGAGGGTTCGGATGTTTCTGCACATAGTGCGTCGATCGTAGCGCGAGGGTGGTCGGGCCCGCCGCTCGCGATGCACCTGCCTTCCCGCGAGCTCTGTCGAGACGGCTCCAGGTAGAGAAGCCTGGTCGGCGGGGCGCTTCGGCGGCCCGGATCTGAAGCAGTCTCTGTGCTCCGGACGGCTCGGGAGGGTCCTTGCCTCGAGGGGGTCCTCGCCTGGGTTCTCGGCGGCTGTCGTCATGCTGACGGTCGAGCCTCCCTCCAGCGCCGCCGAGCCCTGAACCCTCCGCACGGAGACGGCTTCAGCTCCGGTCGAAGGATCTCGAGGATCGGAAGTGCGCGGGAGCTCGGGGAGGGCCCTCCGAGCGGCCATCCTCGGCGACGCCGAGTGGTCCTGGAAGACGTGGTCAGAGTCGACCACGTTTCGGGTTGTCGTTCTGTGACTCCGAGACGGCTCAGGACTCGCCGAGCTCGGCGTACAGGCGGTCGCGGTCCTGGTAGAAGCGGCGCCCGGCCAGGAAGAAGAGTGGCGTGGCAACGAAGGAGAGGACCGTGAACGTGAGCAGGGTGGTCGTGTACGGCGTGGCGGCACCCGCCTCACGCAGGCGGTCGACCATGATGCCCGCCGCGGTCAGGCCGATGGCGACGCCGACCAGGTTGAGCATGAGGATGTAGAAGGCCACCACGGTGCCGCGGATCTTCGGCGGCGAGAGCTCCTGCACGGTGGCGAAGGTCGGGCCGTAGAAGGTGCCGAGCTGGAAGAAGCCGAGGAATACGCCGATCCAGAACCAGATCGAGTCGCCGCCGGCGAGGCGGTAGGCGAGCGAGAACGGGATGGAGACCACTCCGATCCAGAAGAGGAACATCGGCCGGCCCTGCCCGGTCTTGCGCTGGAACCAGTCGCCGCCCCAGCCGCCGAAGAGGTTGCCGAGGATCCCCGCGATGATGCCGATCCAGCCGGCGATGTAGGCCGGGTCGAAGCCGAGCTCGCGGGCGTACCAGAGCTGGTCGAGGTTGGCAGCGCCGAGGATGAAGTGCAGGAAGACGCCACCCGCGATGGTGAACATGAGTGCGGGAGACTTGGCCAGCGTCCGGAAGAGGCCGCCGACGATCTCGCCGAAGCTGGGGCGCTCGGCCTCGGAGGCGCGCAGCTGCTTCGGGACACGCCGCGGCGTCTCCTGCACGAACAGCATGACGATGGCAAAGAGCACGCCGAGTCCGCCGAGCAGGTAGAAGCAGTTGCGCCAGCCGATCGCGGGGCCGAGGTAGCCGGCGACGAGCAGGCTCGCGCCCACCCCGATCGGAACGCCCATGTAGTAGATGCCCGAGGCGAGGCCGAGCCGCGAGGCCGGGAAGCGGTCGGAGAGGATCGACATCGACGTCGGGGTGAGAGCCGACTCGCCGACGCCGATGAACATGCGCGGGATGGCGAGCGTCGCGAAGTTGCGTGCCGCGCCCGAGGCGGCGGTGAGGACGCTCCACAACGTCAGCGCGGCCGCGATGAGGCGCGGCCGGTGCACCATGTCGGCGAGCGCGCCCATGAAGAGACCCATGGTCGCGTAGAAGGTGATGAAGACCAGGCCCGTCAGGAGGCCAAACTGCGTGTCTGTGAGACCGAGATCCGGGACGATGAAGTTGGCGAAGCTCGCCAGCAGCTGCCGGTCGACGAAGTTCATGACGTTGAGCAGCGGCAGGAACGCGAGCAGCGCGTAGCTCCCCGAAGAGACGGACTCTTCGGGCTCGACGTCGTCGTTCTCCGCTGCGACGTGGTCTTCGGCCTCGTTCATGACGTCTCCTCGGTGCGCGCTTCTGTCTCGCGGGGCGAAGGTGCGTGCCTTTGCCCGATGGACTCAGCTGCGGACTCTCTCTGTGGCTGGGTGCGGGAGCGCCATTGTTGCACCGTCGGTGGGCCGGCCGGCCAGATTTGCGACGAAGATGTGGAAGTTGTTAAGGTGTCGCAAATCCCGTACAACGAGATCGGTTGCCGAAGTGGAGCTCGTCGCTTCTCCCTTCCGGGGGAAGCTTCATTCGGACGTCTCGGCTTCGACCTCTTCGAGATCCGGCCCGTCGGGCAGCTGGTCGAAGCGGGATCTGGAGCGCTTGGCCCACCATGCGACGACCGCGAGCACGAGCGCTCCCGTGAGCAGGCCTCCGACGAGGCGCGAGTCGCCGGAGTTGTTGCCGAGCGCCTGGCGAAGGAACTGATCCGCGGAGCTGGGGCCAACCTCGCTGTGCTGGGATTCCGGCGGCTGCATGCCCGAAGGCTAGCAGTCGGGAGGCCGCCTTCTCAGGGCCTGAACGTGAACGCCTGCGGCCCCGGCTGCAGCGACTGCTTCGCCAGCTCTGCCCAGCGGCACAACACGGCGCGGCTGTCGCGCGGGTCGATGATCTCTTCGATCTCGAAGAACTCCGCCGACCGGAACGGCGAGCGCACGCGGTTGAGCCGCTCCTTGATCGTCTCGAGGTGGGCCTCGGGGTCTTCGGCGTCGGCGAGCTCGGCCTTGTAGGCGACCTCGATGCCGCCTTCGATGGGGAGGGAGCCCCAGTCGCCCGACGGCCAGGCGTAGCGGAAGCTGTTGGATCCGGGCTTGTTGTTCGCGGCGCCCGCCACGCCGAAGGCCTTGCGCACGACGATGCAGCAGAACGGCGACCGGCACTGGCCGAGCGCCGCCAGCGCCTGGGAGCCGAAGCGGATCGTGGCCTCCTCCTCGGCCTTCTTGCCGATCAGGAAGCCGGGGCAGTCCTCGAGGTGGATCACCGGGAGGTGGAACGTGGACGCGAGGTCGAGATGGCGAATCAGCTTGCGGCACGAGTCGGCGGTCCAGCCGCCGCCGTACACATTCACGTCTTCGGCGAACAGGGCCACGGGAACGCCTCCCAGGCGCGCGAGGCCCGTGATGATCGACTTGCCCCAGTCGCGACCAATCTCGAACCAGCTGCCTTCGTCCACCACCGACTCGAGGATCGTGCGCATCTTGTAGGTGCGTTTCGGGTCCTTGGGGATGATGTCGAGCAGCTCGTCGTTGCGCCGGTCCGTCGGGTCGCTGCAGGGTTCGACGGGGGGCAACTGGTCGATGTTCGTGGGGAGGTAGGAGAGGAACCTGCCGGGCGCACTCGAACGCCTCCTCCTCCGTGTCCACCGCGTCGTCGATGGCCCCGTTGCTCGTGTGGATGCGCGCGTGACCCAGCTGCTCCTTCGGCACCACGCCGCCGCCGGCCCATTCGACGAGCGCCGGGCCGGCGATCATCATCTGCGCGGTGTTGCGGACGATCACCGAGTAGTGGCTGGTGGACACGCGCGCCGCGCCGATGCCGGCCACGGAGCCGAGAGCGAGCGACACCGACGGCGCCACGCCGAGGTGGCCCACCACGGTCTCCCATCCGCGCACCTCGGGAATGTAGGTGCGCCCCGCCATCTCGATCGTCTTCACCGAGCCGCCACCACCCATGCCGTCGACGAGGCGCACGTGGGGGAGCTTCATCTCGAGGGCGATGCCCTCGGCGCGCGCGCGTTTGGCGGGAATGGACGCATCGGCCGAGCCGCCGCGCACGGTGAAGTCGTCGCCCGAGAGCACCACCGGGCGGCCGTCGACCTGCGCCGTTCCGAAGACGAAGTTCGACGGGGTGAACTCGGTCATGTTGCCGTCGTCGTCGTAGCGGGCGACGCCTGCGAGTGCGCCCAGCTCCTGGAACGAGCCCGCATCGGCCATGGCGTCCACCCGCTCGCGGATGGTGAGTTTGCCGTAGAAGTGCTGGCGCTCGACCTTCTCCTTGCCACCCATCTCGTGGGCGCGGCGGGTGCGGTCGTGCAGCTCGTCGATCTCGGGCTTCCAGCTCATCGGGGGCATCCTCTCGGTTGCCGCCATCGTCTCACAGCTGGCGGCGCCCGAAAGGAGGCCGTGCGGACGGCCGGAGACGTCAGTCGCCGGCGTCCTGGATGCGCAGGCCGAGCATCAGCAGCATCGAGGCGCAGTAGAAGCCGAAGAAGATCAGGAAGGCCTGGTCGTAGTTGCCCTGGCGGTCGTAGAGCCAGCCGGCGAGGGGCACGCCAATCGTCTGGATGGGCAGCATCACGGGGCGCATCAGCCCCATCACCCGCCCGAAACGGTCACGGCCGAACACCGCACCCACGGCGGCTCCCCAGAGCGGCACCATGCCACCCATCGACAGGCCGAAGACGGCGCCGCCGACCAGGATGAGCCCGTAGCTTTCGGTCTGGCGGAAGACGGCGACGCCGATGGCCTGGCCGACCACTGCGAGGAAGAGAGCAAGCCGCTTGTCGACGCGGTCGCTGATCCAGCCGAAGAGCACCTTGCCCATCACTCCGAGGAAGGCGATGACCGAAAGCACGAACGCGGCTTTGGTGGCCGAGTGCCCCAGGTCTGTGACGTGCGGGATGATGTGCGTCAGCGTGCCGCTGTTGGGGCAAAAGGTGAGCGCGATGACGATCGCAATGAGCCAGAAGTTGCGGTCGCGCAGCACACCGGTGCCGGTCGGCTTGCGCTGCGGCGTGAGCGCCGGGGCGCTCGGCACGGGGGCCGCCTCCACCAGAGTCGGCTCAGCCGGCGGTCGCGGCTCGTTGTCGGGGAGGAGTCCGACGTCCTCCGGTCGCGTGACCACGAGCAGCCGCACCACCGGGAAGATCACGACGAGCGCCAGCAGGCCGTAGATGCGGAACGTGTTGCGCCAGCCCATGGTGGCGATGAGGTAGGTCGCCACCGGCGCCATGACCACGCCGGAGAGCGAGATGCCCATGGTGGCGATACCGAGGGCCATGCCGCGCCGACGCACGAACCAGTTGGCGACCAGCGCCGAGGCCGTGAGGTCGCCGATCATCGCCGCCCCGAGGCCGACGAAGATGGCGAGTACGGCGTAGAACTGCCACAGGTTCGCCACCATCGAGATCAGGAAGAAGCCGAAGGCGAGGCAGAGCACTCCCGCCGTCATGATCTTGCGGATGGAGCCGCCGTCCACGGCGCGGCCGAGGAACGGGCCCATGAGCGCCGTGGTGATCATGAAGGTGGTCAGCGCGCCGCCCACCCCGAGCCGCGAGCCGCCGAGCTCGGCCGCGATCGCCTTGAAGAACGGCCCGAACGAGTAGAAGCCGAAGCCCACCGAGATGAACAGCGTCACGAACGACACGGCGATGATGCGCCGGCCGTAGAAGTTCTTGCCGTGGGGTGCGGCCTCGCGGACGCGCTGCTCGAGCAGGGCGTCCGGGGCGAAGAGAGAGGCGAACATCGGGCTCACATGGAGCGCGGTGGGTCCGGAATGGACCAAGGTGGGAACCGCGCGACCGGCCCAGTCTAGCAATTCGACCGACCGGACGGTAGGTCGAATGAGGCTCGTCGAGACCAAGCTGGTGCCGCGCGACGAGGGGATCTCAGGCGATCGCCTCCAGCCGTGCGGGCACCGTCTTGTGCCACGGTGTGCCTGCGATCGGGTCGCGGTGGCGGGCGCTCGTCAGCTCGTTCGGCGCCACACCGTGCAGCTGGCGCGTGCCGCCGTTGGGATCCTCCTCGGCGCCTGGGTAGTCGAGGCCGAGGCCGTTGGGGAGCGATATGTGCCCTGGCATCATGCGCTCGCTGACCTCCACCGTGACCTCCGCCGACCCCGCCTCCGTGCTGAGGCGGGCGATGTCGCCGGTGGCGAGCCCGAGGGCTTCGCCGTCCTGCAGGCTGATGCGCAGCGCGCCCTCGGCGTCTTTCTTGCGCCACGTGGGGTCGCGGTAGATCGTGTTGGCGGTGAAAGAGCGGCGCTCGCCTGCGGAGAGGGTCATGGGGAAACCCTCGGGCGGCTCGGAGGGCGCTGCGGCCAGCACCGCCTCGAGCTCGCGCGCCAGCTCGGGAATCGCAAGCTGGAGCTTCTTCTCCGGGTGTTTGACCCGCTCCCACGACTGTTCCGGGCCGTCGTCGGTGAACACGATGCCCTCCGTTCCTTCGATGATCGCGTCGAAGAGCGCCTCGCCGAGCATGGGGCCCTCAGCATCGACCCCGATCCCGGCCCGGCGGACGGAGTCGGGGTAGGTGCTCGCGCAGCGGTGCGCAGCGGCCCAGAGGATCGCCCCCGACTCCGCGCCTTTCGGCAGAGTCTCGCCGAGGGTGCGGTAGAGAACGACGGGCGCGGCAGCGGCCACGTCGCCGCGGCGCAGGAGCTCCTGCGCCTTCATCGCAAACGCCATCCGGCCGCCGCTGGTGAGAGCCTCCCGCAGCTCATCGACCGCGTCGGTCGGCATACCACCCATCGCCTCGACGAGCCGAGCGTGGATCTCCGGCTCGGGGAGCGGCCCGGCCTCCGGCTCGAGGATGGGCCGGCGCAGGTGAAAGACGTTGTGGGGGAATTCGAAGTTGAAGAACGTGGCCTCCGCCTTCTCGAACTGCGTCGTCGCGGGCAGCACGTAGTCGGCCATGCGGGCCGTTTCGGTCAGAGCGACGTCGATCACGACCACGAAGTCGAGGGCCTCCATGGCCCGGCGCATGAGCTGCGAATCGGCGAGGGAGTGCACCGGGTTGGCCGATTCCACGATCATCGCGCGGTAGCGGTCGGGGTGGTCGGAGAGGATCTCCTCCGCCACGGTGTTGCAGGGCGTGAGACCGGCGATGATCTCGTGCCCGCCAACCGGAGTCTGTCTCGGCCCCCGCCGGCTCATGCTCGCAAGTGGCACGAGCGACGTCGTGATGTTGTGGGCGCCGGTCTTTGCGAAGTTGCCGGTGAGCATCCAGATCAGACGCTGCAGATAGCTGACGAGCGTGGAGTGGCGGTTCATCTGCACCCCGAGGTCTTCGAAGATCGACACCGACTCGGCGGCCGCGATGCGTCGTGCCGTGGTCTGTACCTCCTCGAGGGACACGCCGCACGCCTCGAGGGCGGCTGCGGTGTCGATCACCGAGAGCGTCTCACGCACCTCGGCGTAGCCCTCGGTGTGCTCCGCGATCCAGTCCTCCCGGAAGAGCTCCTCGTCGCGCATCACGCCCAGGATCGCCGCCAGCAGCCAGGCGTCCGTGCCCGGCTTGGGCCGCAGGTGGATGTCGGCGAGCTCCGCGGTCTCGGTGACCACCGGATCGATCACGATGAGGCAGCGCTCGGGGTCCTTCGCCAGCTCCCGGACCGTGACCCGGGCCCGCGGCACGCTGTGCGACTGCCACGGGTTCTTGCCGAGGAAGATGCCGACCTCGCAGCGCTCGAAGTCGCCGCGCGCGGAGCCACCGACCATCTTGTGCTGCACCCAGAACTCGCCGGTCTTCTCCTGGGCGAGCGCATTCGACCGATAGATGGATCCGAGCACCTTGCGGGTAGCCGCGCCGTAGCCACCGGCGAGGTGGTTCCCCTGTCCGCCGCCACCGAAGTAGAAGATCTTGTCGCCCCCCATCTCGTCGCGAATCGCGACCAGACGGGTGGCAACCTCCTCGATGGCGGTCTCCCAGCTGACCTCCTCGAAGGTGCCATCGGGGCGGCGCCGGAGCGGCAGCATCACGCGGTCGCGGCTGCTCTGGTAGTGGTTGAGCCGCCCGGCCTTCTGGCACACGTACCCCCTCGACTCCGGATGTGCCCTGTTGCCGCGGATACGCACGAACTGGCGCCCGTCGTCGCCGCCGAGCTGCACCTCGATGCCGCAGTTGAGCTCACACAGGATGCAGGCGGATGACTTCCACTCGGGAGCGGGGGTGTTGGCAGATGTGGTCATGGCAAGATCCTCGGTGGAGTGGAGTCGAGTGGTGGAGTCCGGCAACACGGAGCAATGAGGCTACCCATGCCGGGTGCGGAGCCGCAAACATCGGAGCTCACGGTGACCCGCTCGGGCGCAGCGACTGACGGTGCTTGCTGCCGTGGCGCGGGCGGACACTGCCGGGGCCTTTAGCCGTCGTCGAGCCGCCGCACCTCGGGGGGGTTGCCGGTCGTGCCGTGCGTGACGCCGGCGACCGTGTTCACGCGGGTGCCCCCGGGCAGGTTGTGGAAGATACGGGTCCCCGCCGCCATCAGCCCGCCGTCGGCCACCAGGGTCTGGCCGGTCACGAACCGCGCCTCGTCGCTCGCCAGGAAGAGCACCGCGGCCGCGATGTCCTCCGGCTCGCCACGATCGGGCCACGGCTGGAGGCCCTCGAGCTTCTCCTCGGCGGCCTCCTCCCGGCCGCGGTGCATCAGTGGCGTGAAGATCACGCCGGGGCAGATCGCATTCACGCGAATGCGCTGAGGCGCAAGCTCCACCGCCGCGTTCTGCGTCATGCTCACCACGGCGGCCTTGCTCGCCGAGTAGGCGTGCGGACCTCCGCCGCCTGCCATGCCGGCCACGGAGGCCGTGTTGACGATCGCCCCTCCGCGACCCGCCTCCCGCAGCGCGCGGGTCGCGTACTTCATGCCCAGGAAGACGCTGCGCACCAGAACGTCGAACGTGTAGTCCCAGTGCTCCGCGTCGAGCTCGTGCAGCGGGCCGAGGGCGCCGCCGAGGCCGGCGTTGTTGAACACGATGTCGAGAGCGCCGAGCTGTTTGCGGGTCTGTTCGAACAGGCGCTCGATGTCGTCCTCGGCGCTGACGTCGGTGGCGACGAAGAGAGTGGCGTCGCCGAGCTCCGTCTGGGCGGCCTCGCCGGCTTCACGGTTGATGTCGGCCAGTGCGACCCGGGCGCCCTCGGCCACGAAGCGGCGCGCCGTGGCGAGGCCGATGCCGCTGGCGGCACCGGTGACCACGGCGACCTTTCCTTCCAATCTGCCCATGGATTCCTCCGCGGAGTTCGAGCGTCACTCTAGCGTTGGGCAGCAGGTCGCGGCGGGATCCCAGGAGCATCGAGCCGCGCCGGAACGCTGCGCCCGTCGAGCGCCGGAGGTGTGGCCTCCTCGCGTGGGCCGCGCTCCAGGTAGCCCAGAGCTTGGAGGGCCTCGAGCGTCTCGGCGTCGACTGGGGCCGCCTGCTGCGCCACCGCCGTATCCGCCTGCGCATTGTGGTGGCGCAGCAGCGTGCGGTAGAGCTCGCGTCCAGGGGACGCTGCCGCCGCGCCTACGAGCGGCGCACGCTCGTCGGGGTCGCGGGCGAGGTCGAAGAGCTGCGTCGCCGGCCGGCGATTCTCGTGGATCAGCTTCAGGTCGCCCCGGATCTGGGCGAGCGCGCCGACGCCGTCGAGGTCGAGGTGGAAGAAGAGGTCTTCGCTCGGCGCGATGCGCTGCAGGACCTGCGTCCATCGCGGGCTCCCGCCCAAGGAGTGGTCGGCGAGTCCGAGCGCCTCGAGTGCCGTTGCCGCGACGTCGAGCTGGTGCATGCGGGGCATCGCTTCCGAGGAGGAGCCCGAGGGCCAGGCGCCGGCGTCTTTCGCCCAGAAGATCAGCGGCACCTCGATCACCTCCTCGAAGAGGCTCCGGCCGTGCATCAGCCGGCCGTGCTCGGCGAACTCCTCCCCGTGGTCGGAGGTGAGCACCACGAGAGTGTCGTCGAGGAGCCCTCGGCTCTCGAGGTCGGCGAGGAGATCCCCGATCGCCCGATCGGCCTCGAGGATCTCGGCGTCGTAGCGGTCGATCATGCCCTGCCGCTCGTCCGGGGTCGGCAGGAGTCCCTTGCGGAGCAGACGGTGCGGCTGGACGACGGTCGAGGGATCGGCAGGCTCGGCGTCCGCCGCCGCCGAAGCTCCCCAGGGCACGCGCGGCTCGTAGGGATCGTGGGGATCGACGTAGTGGACGTAGAAGAAGTAGGGCGGCTCGAGCGCGTCGAGGAGAGCCCGGGACCTCCGGTTGACTGTGCGCGCGTCGATCTTGCGGCTGCCGCGGGCCTGGGCATAGTGGTCGAAGCCGCGCCCGAAGCCGAGCTTGCGCCCGACGTTCAGATTGCCCATGAACGCAGCCGTGGCGAAGCCCCGCTGCTGCAGCAGCTCGGGCAGGTACGGCACGTCGGGTGGCAGGGAGTCGGCGCGCTCGATCGCCTGGTGCGTTTGCGGCGTCTGCCCCGTCAGCAGGGTGGCAACCGACGGTTTGGTCCACGACGAAGCGGCGTAGCCGCGCAGTGCGCGGCCTTCGCGCGCCAGACGAGCCAGGGTCGGGGCGGTCTCTCGTGCGTACCCGTAGGTCGGGAGGTGGTCCGCGCGCAGGGTGTCGACGAGCAGGACGACCAGATTGCCGTACGTCGGCGGGGGCTCCGCGGTGCAGGACAGCAGTGCCGTCAGGGCGGCGCCGACGAGCAGCACACCTCGGCTCACCTGACTGCGAGCGCGTGCCGATCCCGAAGAGACGCCGTGCCGGAACATGGCGCCGATGCTAGCGGCCTCCGCAGGGCCTCGTGAACGGCGCTCAGGCGTCGGCCAGGGCTTCGCGCAGCGAGCGGCCGGGGGTCCAGGTCGGCACCAGGGACACGTCGGGCGGGCGTCGTGGATCTTCGTTCGTGGCCGGCTCGAGCGTCGCCCGAACGGACGCGGCATCCAGGAACATCTCCCCCAGCTCGAGCCGTGACACCGACTCCCGGGTGGCCAGGTGATGCACGCTCCCGGGCTCGACGCCCAGGCAGAGGTCCACGAGGCCGCGGGCGGCGTCGGCCACGTGCAGCGGCGTGTGCACCTCGTTGGTGAAGAGGCGCACCGGACCCTGCGCGTTGCGGATCATGTCGGTGGCGCCGCGTGTGCCGTCGGTGCTCGGGCCGAAGAGGAGAGGGAGTCGGGCGACGCACCCGCCCTGCGCGAGCACGCGCCGCTCGGCCAGGGCTTTCGTCTCGCCGTAGGCGTTCGGGGGCGACGTCGGGTCGTCTTGGGCGTACGGCGGAGAGCTGCCGTCGAAGACGAGGTCCGTCGACACCAGCACGGTCGGAACGGCTGCCGCGAGCCGCTCCGGGGCCCGCGCGTTGATCTCCTCGGCCAGCGGGCCGTCGCGCTCGCACGCGTCGACGCGTGCGATGGCGGCTGCGTACAGCACCACGGCGTGGCGCTCGAGGCGCTCCTGTACGACCCGCGCGAGGCCGAGCGTCGCGTGGTGGTCGGAGAAGTCGACCGGCAGGTGCGGCACCCGTAGGTGTCCCTCTCTCCGTGGATGCGTGCGTCCGACGCTCGTGAAGGGGAGGCCACGGCTCTGCAGCTCGCGGATGAGGTAGCGGCCGAGGTACCCGGAAGCTCCGGCCAGGAAGACGATCGGCGACGCCTTCATGCGGCCGCCTCCGTTGGGCGGTGCAGCTGGCGGAAGGCCAGCGCGATCGACACGGCACACATCGCGAGTGCGAGCACGCACAAAGATCGGAAGCTCGTGGCGCCGAACACCACGCTCGACCCGAGGCTGGCGCTCGCGGCCGAGACCCAGATGAGGGTGTCGCCCCAGCCGCGCTGCACCGCCCGGTCCTCTCCCTGGACGCTCGAGTCGAGAAGAGAGCTGCCGGCGACGAAGCCCAGGTTCCAGCCGAGTCCGAGGAGATAAAGCGCCACGGCGAGCACCCACAGCTCGTGGGAGACGAAGCCGGCGAGCGCCGCAGCACCGGCGAGCAGCACGTGCCCGGCCAGGAGGACCACTTTCGGGCCGACGCGGTCGCAGAGCCAGCCGACCGCCGGCGACAGGGCGAACATGCCGACGATGTGACCGCTGATCACCCAGCCGACCACCCCGAGGCCGTGCGCCTCGTGCTGGAGGTGAATCGGAGTCATGGTCATGACGAAGACCATCACCGCCTGGCCGAGCACGAGGCACAAGACGGCCGTGCGCGCCGGCGGAGTGCGGAGGAGGTGGCCGAGAGCCGAGCGGCCGCGGGGTGCGCCGCCCGTGAGGCGGTCCGGCGCGGCGAGCGCGTTGCTGCGCAGGAACAGCGTGTAGAGCGTGCCCGTGCAGGCGAAGAAGACCGCTGTTGCGACGTAGGTGCCGGTAGCGTCCGGAACGCCCCACCGCCGTGAGAGCGTGGCGGTCGGCTGCAGGAGCATCGGTCCGAAGATCGCCCCGATCGTTCCCATCCACACCACGAGCGAGAGGGCACGCCCTCGGCGGCTGGGCTCGAAGACGTCGGCGGCCAGGTAGCGGGTGAGCTGGTTCGCACCGTGCCCGACTCCGAGCACGAAGAGGGCCGGCACCAGCAGGGTGAAGCTCTGCTGCGCGGCAGCCCAGGCTGCAGCGAGCCCTCCGGCGACGCCGGTGGCGTAGGCGGCGCGAAGGCCCCAGACCGTTCCAGCCCTCGTCATCAGTTGACTCCACAGGGTGGTACCCAACGCGGTTCCCAGCACCGAGGCCGCAAGGGGCGCTCCAGCGAGCTCGGTCCGGCCGGTCATGCGCTCGGCCGCGATCGCGCTGATCGTGATCGCCGCGATCATGCCGGTCGTCCCCGTGGCTGTTCCCACGAGAAACAGCGGAAACGGGCTCCTGCCTCCGCTCAACGCACTTCGGGTGCGGCGCGCGGCACCCGCATCAGGGGTCCGCGGTCTTCGAGCACCGCAAGCACCGCCACGTCGGCGGCGAACGCAGGCGGCACCGCCAGCTGCACCTCGATCTCCGTGTCGGGTGCGGCGGCCTCGGTGAGCTCCCACACGACGCTCTGATCGGCCGGGAGCCAGTGTGGCAGCTCGGGGTCGACGAGGGCGGCCACCTGCTTGCCGCCGACCCGGAGAGAGACGTGCCCTTCGGCGTCGGCGACGGAGCCTTGGACCTTGATGCCAGGGGCCGCCACGGCGATCTGTCGCCCGGCGGGGAGGCCGCGCTCACCGACGCGGAACACGAAGCGCGCCTCGTCGGCGATCGCGGTCAGCGACCCGAAGGCGCTCGGTTTGTTCTCCTCGGTGAGCTGGAGCTCGAAGCCGACGTCCTCGATGAAGCGCAGTGCGAGATCGGCGTCACCTTGCCCGCTTGCTGCCTTGCGTGCTGCCGCGGCGCGCGCCTCGAAGGCGAACACCGGCTCGAGGTCGGCGGCCGTGAGCGCCTCGGCCCATTCGATCGTGCGCTTCACGCGCCCTTCGACCTCCGAGGCGGGCATCTCGACACCCATGCCGAACTGCCGGGCCATGCGTTGGTCCCAGAGGGCGCCCTTGAGAGCCTGCACCTGTTTGCGTAGCTCGGGGCTCAGCGGATCTTCACCTTGGCCCGCGAAAGGGCGCACGCCGCGGGCGTCCTGCGCGCTCGCGACGGACGCGGTCAGCAGCGCGGCGGCGAGGAGAACCCGGAGAAGAAGGAACGGGGGCATGGATTGCGAGCCAGTGGTGGTGCAGCACATCGTGGGTCTCCTCGGTGCTTGGAGCGGATCGATGGGGCCAGTGTAGCGGCGGGTCAGCGCGAAACAGCCTTCTGCCGTGCGTCGTAGGATGCCGAGAGCGCCGTCGGGTGAGCGCTCGACGACAAGAAGGACGACGCGATGAGTGAAGGTGGACGCGGCCGCAGGATCCTGCTCAGCTGCCTCGGCGGCTGCGCCGCGCTGGCCCTGTTGCTCATCGGCTCGTGTGTCGCCGCCACCGTCTGGGTGAACACGCCCGGCGACGTGCTCGAGACGGAGCGCCTCTTCGACCCGACCGCGTCGGGGTTCGTGGAGTGGCAACTGCGGCTCGAAGACGAAGGCACGGAGGAGATCATCGCGGCCGCGGCGCGGCTCTCGAATCGTCAGGACGACCTTCCGCAGTCGCGGCTGCTTCAGACCCTCTTCCAGTTCAACCAGCGGCGACAGGAGCGTGAGCTGCGCCAGCTCTTCCCGGCGGCCGCGGCCTGGGTCAGCTATCCCCCGCAGCCCAGCGGTGAGCCCACCGGCGACCTCTTTTCCGTGAGCGTCGCCCGCATGGCGAAGCAGGGCCGCATCGCCGACTGGATCTTCGCGCGCGTCTCCGGCTGGGCGTCCGACATTCCGACCGTGCGCTACAACGGCGAGCTGATCCTCTCCGTGGACGAGCCCGACGGGCAGTTCCACGGGTTCCTGCATCCACTCGGCGCCTTCTGGGGCACCCGCCTCGAGGTTGCGCAACGTGCGGTCGACGCCCTCGCGGAGTCGGAGCGCTCCAGAGCGGTGGGCACGCCGTCCGAGCTCCAGCGAGAGTACGACTCCCTGCCCCCCGCTTCGATCCGGGGCGTGCTGACCAACCGCGGCGGGCACCTCGCACAGCGTCTCCAGACGCTGCTCGACGACAGCCTGAACGAGGAGACGGTCGCGGCGCTCGAGCAGGTGGACCTGGTGCGGCTTCACGGCGGGCCCGTCGCCGGGGGTAGTGTGGAGCTCACTCTCGATCTTCGCTCCGATCCGGCTCTCCTGCCGGTTGTTCAGGCTGCCGTCGACCAGCTGCTGACCGACGTCGGCGACGACCTGCCGCTCGAGGGTCGCGCTCGCTCGGTGGCGCGTGGCGTCGAGGTGGAGCTGATCCTGCGAGATCTTCCGCAGGCCCTCGACGACTTCGGGCGGAATGTCAGCGAGCGGATCGAAAGTGCGGTGGAAGAGGCGGCGGCCAACCAGGAGCAATAGGGGATGTTCGAGCGCTACCGTCAGGAAGCGGCCGACTTCATCGCGGCCGGAGACGAGGCCGAGGTGGGCCTCGAGCGCTTGCAGGACATGCGCCTCCTGGTCACAGTGCGCACCTTCGTCCCCGACTGCAGTGCCGAGATGGTGAACTGGTGGTTCGGCTACATGCGCACCCCCGCCGACTACGCGCTGTGGCATCCCGAGGACCACGTGTGGATGGACTGGGACGAGCGCTTCGCTCCGGGGTGCTACGTCGGCGCGAGCCATCTGGTGCATGAGCGCATCGGCGGCCGCCTTCAGAAGCTGCGCATCCACTTCTACGACCCGACGCTGCTCTTCGGCACGCTGGTCGCAGAACGCGGCTACCAGCTCGCGATCTGTGGTCGGACGGGCATGCTCGAGCGCCCGCTCGACGTCGGCTACCTCGTGCACCTGGTGCGAGACTCGAGTGGCGGCTGCGAGATGCTCAGCCGCTTCTGGCTCGGTGACGTCGGCGCGCGCAGCCCGCGCTACGCCCTCTCCGCGTGGCTCGCGAACCGCGGCCTCTTGCGCCGACGCATGGCACCGGACATGTTGGGGCGCGATCTCGTGCGCCACTGCAGCGAGGAGATGGGCAACTTCGCCAGCTTCCTCCCGCAGCTCTGGGAGCGCCGTCACGAAGAAGGCTCCTGACACGGCCTGCGGGCGGAGCTCGCGCCTCGCACGAGGTGCAGGGCTGTGCATCAAGGGGCGGTCGAGGGGCTGTGGGAGCGGATAGTCTCCGACTTTCCGCAACCGCTCTCGTCGTGAGGACCTCCAGGATGACCTGCTCCCTTCCGCGCGGCCGCCGGCCGCAGCCCTTCGGGCGTCTTCTCTTCTCCTGCGCACTGACCTTTGCCGTGCTCCTCGGCGTGCCTGCCGTGGCGGCGCCGTACCTCCCGACGGAGCCCGCGCAGGCCGCAACCTCCCTGGCCCGAGTCGCGCCCGGAGCGGCTTCGACACAGGAGCGTGAGACGAAGCGTCGCCGGGCGCGGCGCGGCAAGGACGTGGCGGAGGAGCCGGCGAAGGAGGAGCCGAAGGAGTGGAGCGTGGCCAACTCGCTGGGCGAAGGCTACGACGCGAAGATCGACGTCACCGAAGGCACGTGGATGAACCTCGACGTGTCGCCGGACGGCCGGCACATCGTGTTCGACCTGCTCGGCGACCTCTACCTCCTGCCGATCGAGGGAGGCGACGCGCAGGCGCTGACGTCCGGCCCCGTCTGGGACATGCAGCCGCGCTTCAGCCCGGACGGCACCGAGGTCGCCTTCACGTCCGACCGCGGCGGCGGAGACAACATCTGGGTGCTGCCGCTCGAGGGGGAGGGTGACGACGACCCGGAACCGCGACAGATCACCAAGGAGACGTTCCGTCTGCCGAACAACCCTGCCTGGAGCCCTGACGGCGACTACATCGCGGCGCGCAAGCACTTCACGTCGCGCCGCTCTCTCGGTGCGGGCGAGATCTGGCTGTTCCACAGCAGCGGAGCCGGGAGCGGGCTGCAGCTGAACGAGCGCCCCAACGACCAGAAGGACCTCGGCGAGCCGGCGTTCTCGCCGGACGGTCGCTACGTGTACTTCTCCCGCGACAGCACGCCGGGCGGGGTGTTCGAGTACAGCAAAGACTCCAACACCGAGATCTACACCATCCGCCGGATCGACCGCGAGACGGGCGAGATCGAGGTGGTCGTTTCGGGCCCGGGGGGCGCGGTGCGTCCGACGCCGTCGCCGGACGGACGCTACGTCGCGTTCGTGCGCAGGGTGCGCTTCCAGTCCACGCTGTTCGTGCACGACCTCGAGACCGGTGAGAACCGGCCGATCTACTCCGGTCTCGACCGCGACATGCAGGAGATCTGGGCGATCCATGGCGTGTACGCCAACTTCGGGTGGACCCCGGACAGCCGCAGCGTGGTGATCTGGGCCGGCGGGAAGATCCACCGCGTCGACCTCGAAAGCGGAGCGGCGACGGAGATTCCCTTCCGCGTGCAGCAGACGCATCGCCTGCAGAAGGCGCTGCGCTACGCCGTGGACGTCGCGCCGGACGAGCTCCAAACGAAGGCGCTGCGGGGTGTCGTGGTCTCGCCGCGAGGCGATCGGGTGGTCTTCCAGGCGCTCGGCAAGCTCTGGGTCCGGGATCTGGTGCGCTCGGAAGAAGGCACCCTCGAGGTGGCGTCCGAGGCGCGGCGACTGACGCGTGACGAGGGCCGCGTCGAGCTCCAGCCGACGTGGTCGCGCGACGGTGGCACGGTGGTGTTTGCGGCATGGGACGACGTCGAGCTGGGCTCCATCCGTGTGGTCTCGGCGGGCGGCGGCGCGAGCCGCGCCGTGACCGCCACGCCCGGTCACTACTTCGAGCCCGCCCTCTCACCGGACGGGCGAACCGTGGTCTTCCGCAAGAGTGGCGGCGGCTTTCTGACCTCGCCCCTGTGGTCGAAGGACCCGGGGCTCTACCGCGTGCCTTTGGACGGGGGTGAGATGGTGCGCTTCCGGCGCTCGGGCCGCACCCCCCACTTCGCCACGGAGGGGCCGCAGGCCAACGAGCGGGTCTACTACCTGGACCGCGACGGCGCGAAGACCGCTCTGCGCAGCGTGCTCCTCGACGAGCGTGAAGAGCGCTCGCACGCGACGAGCGAGAACGCCACGGAGATGCGCGTCTCGCCCGATGGGCAGTGGCTCGCCTGGGCCGAGCGGTTCAACGCCTATGTCGTGCCGCTCGTCTCGGCATCGAAGCCGATCGCGCTCTCGACGAAGGTCGGCTCGGTGCCGTTCCGGAAGCTCTCGCGCGACACCGGCTACGAGCTGCACTGGTCGGGCGACAGCAGCTCGGTCCTCTGGACGCTGGGGCCCGAGCTCTTCGAGCGCTCGCTGGACGATGCGTTCGACTTTCGTGACGACGCTCCCGACGAGCTGCCGGAGCCACCGGAAGTGGGTGCCGACCTCGGTTTTGCGGCTGCAGCCGATCGACCGTCGGGAACGGTGGCCTTCGTCGGTGCCAAGGTCATCACGATGGCAGGTTCGGACGCCGGCCAGATCCTCATGGACGGCACGGTCGTCGTGGAGGGGGACCACATCGTGGCCGTGGGGCCGCGGGGTGAGGTCGAGGTTCCTGCGGATGCGCACGAGGTCGATGCCGCGGGCAAGGTGATCCTGCCGGGTCTGATCGACGCGCATTGGCACGGCTCTCAGGGGACGCAGGGGATCACCCCCGAGACCAACTGGATGAACCTTGCGACGCTCGCGTTCGGGGTGACCACCGTACACGACCCGTCCAACGACACGTTGACCTTCTTTGCGGCCAGCGAGATGCAGAGAGCGGGCGAGATCACCGCGCCCCGGCTGTTCTCCACGGGCACCATCCTCTACGGCGCCGCGGGTCCGTCCAAGGCGATCGTCGAGACACTCGACGATGCGCGCGGGCATCTGCGGAGGCTGAAGTCGGTCGGAGCGTTCAGCGTGAAGAGCTACAACCAACCGCGCCGCGATCAGCGCCAGAAGATCGTGTCGGCGGCGCGGGAGCTCGAGATGATGGTGGTCAACGAGGGAGGCGCCCTCTTCCAGCACAACATGTCGATGGTGACCGACGGCCACACCGGCATCGAGCACTCGCTTTCGGTTGCTGCGATCTACGACGACGTGACGCAGCTCTGGAGTCAGAGCGAAGTGGGGCTCACCCCCACCCTGGTCGTGGCCTTCGGCGGAATCGAAGGCGAGCGCTACTGGTACGACCACACCAACGTGTGGGAGAACGAGCGGCTCACCACCTTCGTGCCGCGCGAGCGTGTCGACGCGCGCTCGCGCCGCCGGGTGAAGGCGCCGCAGGAGGAGTACAACCACATCCGCGCCGCAGAGGTCTGCAAAGACCTGCACGACGTGGGGGTGGGGATCCAGATCGGCGCACACGGCCAGCGCGAGGGCCTCGGGGCGCACTGGGAGATCTGGATGCTCGAGCAGGGTGGCATGACGCCGCACGAAGCCCTCCGCGCGGCGACGATCAACCCGGCACGTCACCTCGGGCTCGACGGTGACCTGGGCTCCATCGAGCCCGGCAAGCTCGCCGACCTCATCGTGCTCGACCGCGATCCGCTCGCCGACATTCGCAACTCGGAGTCGGTGAGCCTGGTCATGCTCGGTGGCCGTCTGTACGACGCCGCCACCATGAACGAGATCGGCCACCGCGAGCGTGCGCGCGGCCCGCTCTTCTGGGAGCTGGGCGCGGAGTAGGCGGCCCGACGGCGCTCAGGCGCTGCGCGCGAGGCCCTCGCGGCCGGGTGCGCGGACGTCGGGCGCAGCGGCGCCGAGCTCGTCGGCCGGCCAGCCGTCGAGCTCCAGCGTCACGATGAAGGTGCTGCCGACGTCGACCTCGCTGTCCACCCGGATCGAGCCGCCCATCCGCTCCACGAGCTCACGGCTGATGGCGAGCCCGAGCCCGGTGCCGCCAAAACGGCGGGTCGTCGAAGTGTCGGCCTGCTGGAACTTCTCGAACAGCCGCGACAGCTGCTCGGCGGTGAGCCCGATGCCGGTGTCGACGATTCGAATCTCGACCTGGCGCGGGCCGGACGGCCGTGCGCCCTCCGGCGCGAGGGTGCGGACGCGGATCGTGACGCCGCCCTCCGCCGTGAACTTGATCGCGTTGCCGAGGAGGTTGGTCAGGACCTGACGCAGGCGGAGATCGTCGGCCACGAAGCGGCTCGGCTCGGAGATGGGGTAGTCGAGCGTGAGCCGGAGACCTTTCTCGCGCGCGGCGATCTCCTGGCCTTCGACGGTCGCGCGGCACGTTTCGCGCAGGTCGAACGGCTGAGGGTCGAACACGAGGGAGCCGGCTTCGATCTTGGAGATGTCCAGGATGTCGTTGAGGATGGCGAGGAGACCGTGGGCGGAGTCGAATGCCGTCTGGGCGCATTCGCGATTCACCTCGGAGAGGTCCTCGTCGCCGAGCATCACGTCGAGCATGCCGATCACTCCGTTCATCGGCGTCCGCAGCTCGTGGCTCATGTTTGCGAGAAAGTCACTCTTGGCGACCGAGGCCGCCTCGGCCTTCTCCGACGCGCCGAGCAGCTTCTCGTAGATCGAGTAGGTCTCGGAGTCCTGCAGCGTGCCGAAGGCGATGCCGAAAAGGCACAGCAGTGTCGCCGAGACCACCTGGATCCACTGGGCCGCGGCCGTCATCTCGGCTCCCACCTGGTCAGGTGCGCCGAAGGCGAAGGTCATGGCGGCGATGGTCCCGATCGCGATCGCCGCCCAGATGAGGCGGCCGCTGCGGCCGGCCATCAGGATCATGAGCATGGGCATGATCGCAACGATGGCCACGAGAAGTGGCTCCATGCCTCCGCGCGCCAGGCTCGGCGCGACGAATCCGGAGAGTACGACCACGAAGAGCAGATGGGCGACCAGCTTCGTGTTGCCGGTCTTCCGCACCGCCCAGGGAAGAGCCAGCAGCGGCAGGGCACCCAGAAAGGCGACGAGTGCGACGAAAGGCTCGCCACGGAGGAGCGGCACCATGGTCGACGCGAGGCGCACGCAGCCGGCCGCCAGCGAGGCGCCGACCACGGTTCGGGCCCGCCGCGTCTGGCGCAGCCCGAGCTCTTCGGCGCCTTCGGGGAGGAATCGGTCGAGCCAAACGGCGGGGGTGTCCGGCGCGGTGCTGTTGCCGGCTTTGACCATCCGATCCATTGTGCCGGCGCCACGGGGTGGACGGTGTCCGCGCGTGGGACGACTGCGTGCCGGACGTTCGCTGACGCGTCGCCGGAGAGGTCCGACACGCCCTCAGGCGGAGCGCACCGGACGTCCGTCGTGGAATTTGGCCTGTCGGGCGAGGGTTGGACTGGGAAATGGGGTGGGGGAGGCGCATCGCAGGGGTCGCGCTCGCGGCCATCGTTCTCGTGACGGTCTCGGTTCTCGTGCTGAGTTTCGCGCGCGCCCGGGCCGCGACGCGGTTCGCCCAGGACTATCCGCCGCCGGGCCAGCTCTACGACGTCGGCGGCCACCGCCTCCACATGTCGTGTGTGGGCGCGGGCGAGCCGACGGTGGTCTTCGAGGCCGGGTACATCGACTTTTCCCTGGCCTGGTCCCAGGTCCAGCCCTTGGTGGCTCAGGAGACGCGCGCCTGCTCGTACGACCGTGCCGGCCTCCTCTGGAGCCAGCCGGCCGAGCGCTCGTACGACCTCGACGAGGTCTCGCGGCAGCTCGGTGACCTCCTCGACTCTGCAGGAATCGACGGGCCGATCGTGCTGGTGGGCCACTCTCTCGGCGGGCTCGTGGCGATGCACCGGGCGACGCGGCACGAAGGCGGAACGGCCGGCCTCGTGCTGGTGGATGCGACCACGCCGTTCCACGACGACGTGCCGGACGACCTTCTGGCGCTGATGCTGCCGGTGCCGTCGGACGGTGTCTTCCGGGCGGCAAGACTCCTCTCGGCCACCGGGCTGTTGCGGCTCCTCCCGGTCGATGTTCTCGGGCCGGAGCCGAGTCTGGGGCAACCGCGCGAGCTTCGCGAAGTGTACGCGGCGGCCTGGGCGCGCCTGCCGCACCAGTTCGACGTGGCGCGCGATGCGAGCGCCGTCACGAGCTCGTTCCCGGCTGCGATGCGAGCCGCCGGGCTCGAGCGGCTCCGCGAGGTTCCCCTCGTGTACCTGTTCGCAGGCGGGACCGCCGACCCAGGCCCCGAGCAGTTGGCCCTGCGCGAGCGCATCGAGCCATGGCGCCGCGGGCTGGCGGAGCGCACGGTGGCCCTTTCGAGCGCTGGGCGACTGGTGCGCGTGGACGGTGCCTCGCACGACATCCACTACGACCACCCGGAGGCCGTCGCCGAGGTCGTGCTGGAGCTCGTGGCGCAGGCGCGCGCGCAGCCCGTCGCCGCGGAGGGCGCGGACTAGGACCCTGACGTCTGCTGCGACGGGGCGGTTGGCGGCGCGGCCGGCGTCTTGCGGCGCAGGCGCCCGAAGAGGGCGCCCACGCGCAGGATGCCGCGGTCGACCAGGTCGTAGATGACCGGCACCACGATCAGAGTCAGCAGGGTCGACGTGATCATGCCGCCGATCGTGAGCACGGCGATCGGTGCGCGGAACTCGGCTCCCTGGCTGTTGCTCAAGGCGCTCGGCAGGAGCCCGAGCACGAGCGAGGCGGCGGTCATGAGCACGGGGCGGAGGCGTGCCGGCCCGGCCGCGAGGATGGCCTCTTCGCGCGCCATGCCGTCGGCGCGGAGCTGGTTCACGTAGTCGATCAAGAGGATGCCGTTCTTCATGACGAGCCCCATCAGTACGAGGAGCCCGATGCCGCTCATCATGTCGATCGGCATGCCGGCGACCTTGAGGCCCAGGAACGCGCCGATGAAAGACAGCGGCGCGGACACCATGATCGTGAAGGGGTGAATCAGCGAGTTGAAGAGCGACGCGAGCACCATGTAGATCGCGGCGAGCGACAGCACGAACGCAAACAGCAGCGCGTTGCCCGTCTCCGCCATCTCGCGGGCCTGTGCGCTGGCCACGAGGGCCGCGGGAGCCGCGATGCCGATCTCCTGGCCCCAGGCCTCGATCGCCTGGGACAGGTCGCCGAGGGTGGCGCCCGGAGAGTTGTTGGCCCCGATCGAGATCTCGCGCTGACGGTTCTCGCGGTCGATCTGCACGGCGCCGCGACCGATCTCGACGAGCGCCACGTTCGTGATGGGGATGAGCTCTCCGGAGATGGAGCGGACGTTGATGAGATTGAGCTTCTCCGGGGAGTTGCGGAACTCGGGGAGCACCTGCACGCGCACGGCGTAGCGCTCGCCGCGGTCCTCGAAGGAGCCGATCTCCTCACCCGCGAGGAGGGTGCGGATGGTCCGCCCGATCGACGTCGCCGGTACGCCGAGGTCGGCGGCCATGTCGCGGTCGATGCCGATCTCCACCTCGGGTTTGCCGCTCTCGTAGGAGCTGCCCACGTCCACGAACCGCGGGTCTCTCTCCATGCGTGCGAGCAGCTGCTCGGCGTAACCCTCGAGCACGTCGAGCTCGGGGCCCTGCAGACTGTAGGTCACCGCCTTGCTGGAGAAGCCGTCGCCCGAGACCCAACCGATGGGGCTCACGGTGACCTCCTCGGCTTCCGTGAGCTGTTCCGCCAGGCGGGGGCGCAGCCCCGCCACGAACTCGTTCTGCGTGAACTCGCGCTCCTGCTTGCCCCCGATCTGCACGAAGATCGACGCCCGGTTCGGCTCCTGCCGGCTGCCGCCTCCGACGGTGGCGAAGATGTTCCGGATCGCCGGGTCGGCGCGGAGGATGTCCTCGGCGCGTCGCGAGGCCGCGTCGGTGACCTGAAGCGGCGAGCCGACCGGCATCTTGATGTCCACCATGAACTCCCCGCGGTCTTCGGCCGCGAAGAACTCGAGCGGCAGCGTGGAGGCTACGCCGCATCCCCCGATGACCGCGGCAAACGCCAGGGTGAGAGCGACCCATTTGCGTCGCATGGCGCCGGCGAGCAGCCGGCCGTAGCCGCGGTCGAGCCCGTCGAGGAGCTGGCCGAGCCTGCCGAAGAAGAAGCCCTGCGACTGCTCAGCGTCGAGCATGCGCGAGGCCAGCATCGGCGTGAGCGTGAGGGCGAACAGGCTCGACACGCACACGGCGATGGTCATGACGATGCCGAACTCGAAGAACCACTGGCCCACGCTGCCCTGCATGAACGCGATGGGCACGAAGACAGCGCAGAGCGCAAGCGTGGTGGAGATCACGGCGAGCAGCACCCGCTCGGACCCCTCCTCGGCCGCCTGTTTGCGGCTTGCGCCGCGCTCGATGCGCCGGTAGATCACCTCGAGCACGACGATCGCGTCGTCGATGACGACGCCAATCGACAAGGAGAGGGCCATCAGGCTCATCGTGTTCAGCGTGAAGCCGAAGACGTAGAAGAAGGTGAACGAAGCGATCACCGAGGATGGGATCGCGAGGCCGGCGATGAAGGTGGAGCGTGCGTTGCGCAGGAAGAGCAGCACCACGAGCACGACCAGTACGCCGCCGAGCACCATGTCCTGGAACACCGAGGAGATCGAGCTCTCGATGAACGTCGCCATGTCGCGCGAGATGGTGATGCTCATGCCGGCCGGCAACGAGCCGCGCATGCGCTCCACCTCGTCGCGCACAGCCTGGGCCACCGCCACCGTGTTGGTACCGGAGCGGCGTCTGATCTGCAGCGAGACACCGCGCTCGCCGTTGAACCGCGCGACGCTGCGCTCTTCGGCGAGACCGTCCTCGATGACGGCGACGTCGCGCAGGTAGATGAGGCGGCCGCCACGCTCCGCAGCGATCAGGGCACCAAAGTCCTCGACGGTCTTCACCTTGCCGGAAGTGGTGACCGTCCACTCGCGCTCGGAGCCTTCGAGGCGGCCGCCGGCCATCTCGGAGTTCTCCTGCAGCAGCGTCGAGCGGACGTCGTCGATCGCGAGCCCGTAGCCGGCGAGGCGTACCGGGTCGAGCCAGATGCGCACTTCGCGCTTGCGCACGCCGACGAGCTCGATGCTGCCCACGCCGGGTAGGCGCTCGAGCTGGTCTTTGACCTGGTTCTCCGCGATCTCGGAGAGCTCGCGCACGGAGAGCGGCCCTCCGACCAGCACCGAGATGATCGGCGCGGCATCGGGATCCAGCTGGGTGACCACCGGGTCCTCGATGTCGAGCGGCAGGTCGGCCCGCGCGGGGGCGATCTTCTCGCGCACCTGCTGCGCCTTGATGTCGACGTCGTACCCGAGCTCGAACTCGACGAAGATCTGGGAGATGCCTTCGCTCGACGTCGAGCGGAGGGAGCGGATCCCCTCGATCGTGTTGATCTGCTCTTCGAGGATGTCGGTGACTTCGGTCTCGATCGTCTCGGGTGACGCCCCGCGCAGGATGGTCGTGACCGTGATGAACGGCATGTCGACATCGGGGTTCAGGTCGGTGTTCAGCCGCTGCAGGCAGACGAGGCCGAGCACGACCAGGCCGGCAATCAGCATGAGCGCGAAGACCGGGCGGCGGATCGAGATCAGAGGCAGGTTCATCGCGTCGCCTCCGAGCCGTTGCGCTGCTGGATCACCAGACGGACCCCGCTCCCGGTGAGCTCGTGCGCGACGTCCAGTTCACTCTGCGCGAGGTCGAGCACGACGTGGAGCTCACGACTCTCGGGATGGTGACCGGTCCGAACCCGCTCGAGCTCGCTCGTGCGCGCCACGATCGGCGCCGCGAAGTAGGGGGTGTCGATGCCGCCGAGGCGGAGGACGTAGCGAGGGCTGCCGCCGGCGAGGCGCTGGCCGACGACGCTCTCTTCGAGCATCGGCGCGTGGGTGTCGACGAGGACCTCCGTGGATGTGGGCGCCTGCACGACCCGGATCTGGCGGACGCCAGGGTAGGGCGACGTCCGGCCCGTGCGGGCGGAGGTGCTCGCTTCTGCGCGTGCGGTTGCGCCGAGGTCGGGTGAGGCCGAGGGGGGAGCGCTGGGAGGCGGCTCGGCAGCCACTGCGGGAGGTGCTTCGGGGCGAAGCAGGGGCGTCGAGGGTCGAGGTTGACCGCGGCGCTCGACCGGTGTGCCGTCTGCGATCCGATCGATGAGGTTGCCGACGATTACTTCGTCCCCCTCGTCGAGGCCGGAGAGGATCTCGACCCGCTCGAGGCCCGTTGCGCCGAGCTGGACGGGAACGAGCTCGGCGCGACCTTCGCCGTAGCGGAAGACCATGCTGACGCCGTCTCGGCGCAGGACGGCGCTCCGCGGGAGCACGAGGCCGGTGCGCGTGGCGACCGGAGTGACGGTCGCGCGCACGAACGCCCCAGCCTTCGCCGGCTGGCTCGCGGGAATGCTGGCGCGCAGCGAGTAGGTGCGGCTTTCGGGGTCGATGCGCGGGTTGACCGACAGCACCGTCGTCGGGATCGCATCCGGGAGGCCTTGGATCTGGAGGCTCACGGGGTCACCCACCTTGGCGTTGACGGTGGAAGCTTCGGGGATGGCGAGCTGCGCTTCGAAGCCCGCCAGCGCCTGCAGTGTCAGCACCACCGTGGCCGGACCGGCGACGTTGGCACCCTCGTGCAGGTGCCGCTCGACGACCGTCGAATCGTACGGAGCGCGAACGACCGTTCGTTCGAGGTTCCGCTCGGCGCGGTGCAGTTGCGCCAGCGCCTGGGACACCCGAGCCTGTGCCACGGCGAGCTGCGTCCTGCGGAAGTCCAGCTCCTGTGCGGCCACGATCTGCTGCTCGGCGAGGCTGCGGGTGCGCTCCAGCTCCTGCTCCTCCTGGGCGGCCTGCGCACGAGCCAACTGGAGGCCTGCCTTGGCCTCTTCGAGGGAGATCTCGTAGGGGTCGGGCTCGATCACGAAGGCGACGTCGCCCGCGCGCAGCTGGTCGCCTTCGTCGACGCGCACCGAGGCGATGCGTCCGGCCACCTCCGAGCTCAGCAGGGTGGTCCTCGGCGCGATCACCGTCCCGGAGGCGATGAGCGAGGCGTCGACCTCGCCGACGCTGGTGATGACGGTCTCGACCGCTTCGACGTGGGGTGCGGGTGGCGGCGCGGCGGCGGGCTGATCCGGGGCTGCTCCTTCGCTGCGTCCGCATGCGACGACCAGCAGGGTCATGGGCAGCGCCGCGGCGAGCCGAAGCCAGTGGCACGCGGCAGGGCGTGAGCCCGGAGAGAGGAGGGGTTGTGGGGTCATGCGTCGGAGCACTTCATGCCGTCGAGAAGAAAGGCCATGGCGCCGTCGACGACCTCCGGCGAGAGGATCTCGAGGACGTCCTGTTCTGTAAGACGGTCCAGAAACGAAAGATGGAGCAGGTAATAGCTCTTCGTTGCCATCGCGACGTCGAGATCGGGGCGGAGCTCGCCGTTTGCTCGCCCACGCTCGAAGAGCGCCGTGAGCTCTTCGATCCAGTCGCGCAGCGAGGCTTCTGCGATGTCTTCGACGAGCGAGCGGACGAGCAGGGCGTCCTGAGCGAAGATGCGGCGGAGGAGGGGGTGCGCGCCTGCGAACCCGATCGACGTGCGGTGCATGGTCTGGAGCGCCCCGCGGACGGTGGCTTCCCCGTCCACCGAGGGAGCGATGCTTTCGCCCCACTGATCCAAGGTCCTCTGCAGCACGGCGGCGAACAGCTCCTCCTTGGAGCGATAGTGGACGTACAGCAGGCCCTTCGAGACTCCGGCGGCCCGGGCGATCTCCTCGACCGCGGTCTTGGCGAAGCCGAGGGTGGCGAATCGCTCGGCCGCCGCTTCGAGCAGACGGAGGCGCTTCTTCTCGGGGCCCGGGAGATCCGGCGGCACGGTGGAGTCGAGATCGAGCATCTCGACATTTTGACTGTTTGGAGCCATACGGTCAATCCGTTGCGCGACGGATTCCGCAGCCGGCGCAGCGCTCAGCCCGCGCGGCGCGTGTCGGCTCGAAGGGGCGGCTGCAGGCTCTCGATCGTCGAGCGCAGCTGCCGGCCGTCGAAGGGCTTGGCCACGAACGCGTCGAAGCCCGCTTCGAGGCACTCGGCCTCGTGGCCCTTCATCGCGTGCGCGGTGAGCGCCACGGCCGGCGTGCGCGCGCCGGTGCCCTCCTCGGCGAGGCGAATGAGGTGGATCGCCTCGAGCCCTCCCATCTTGGGCATCTGGATGTCCATCAGGATGAGATCGAACGGTTGCTCCAGGACCAGCCCGACCCCCTCCTCCCCATCCGCTGCGAGCGTCACGCGATGGCCCCAGCTCTCCAGGAACCTGGTGGCGACGAGCTGGTTCGTCGGATTGTCCTCGACCAGCAGCACGTCGAGGGTCCTGCGGCTCCGCGGGGTTGCCTGGGTTTCGGTCGACGGGGCGACCCCTGCCCCCTCGAGGCGTGCCGGGAAGCGCAGGAGGAACGTGCTTCCGATGCCCGCTTCACTCTCGACGGTGAGGCTCCCCTCCATGAGGGCGGCGAGCTGGCTGGAGATCGACAGCCCGAGCCCCGTGCCCCCGAACTCACGGGTGATGGAGCCGTCGGCCTGGATGAATGGGGAGAAGATCTGCTGCGTCTGCTCCGGCGACATGCCGATGCCGGTGTCGCGAACCGTCACGAGAACGTCGGCTTGCGCGGGTCCCGCGGGTGTCGCCGACATGTCGACGGTGACGCGGCCTTCCCGAGTGAACTTGATCGCGTTCCCGACGAGGTTGGTGACGATCTGCCGGACGCGATGGGAATCGGCGATGAGGACCCGCGGCACGCTCTCGTCGACGTGTGAAGCCAACTGGAGACCCTTGTCGCGCGCCGCCTGATGGTGTGGTCTGAGCCAGGCTTCGAGGGCCACGGCGGGCTGGAAGTCGTGAACGTCGATCGTCATCTGACCGGCTTCGATCTTGGAGAAGTCGAGAATGTCGTTGATGAGCACCATCAGCGCCTGGGCGCTCGACTGCACCGTCTCGAGGCACTCCCGCTGCTCTTCGTCGAGGTTGGTGTCGAGCGCGAGGTCGGTCATGCCGATGACGCCGTTCATCGGCGTGCGGATCTCGTGGCTCATGTTGGCCAGAAACTGAGACTTGGCGATGGTTGCTGCTTCGGCGGCCTCTTTCGCTTTCACCAGGGAGGCCTCCGTTCGTTTGCGTGTCTCGATCTCCTCTTCGAGCTCGCTGGTGCGCCCCTGCACCCGCTCTTCGAGCTCGTCGTGAGACCGCTGGAGCTCGCGGTCGCGTAGCTCGATCTGCTCGAGAGTTGCGTTGACGCCGCGAGCGAGCTCGGCGATCTCGTCGTTGGTGACGGCTTCCGCGCGCAGGCTGTAGTCGCCCTCGGAGCCGACGCGTCGCACGGTGTCGAGCACGCCGAGGAGCGGGCCGACGATGATCTGGTGCAGCTTGCGCCCGAGCATCGAGGCGAGCAGTGCGGAGCTCAGCATCGTCAGAAGTGCCACGAGCACGAACGTCTCGAGGTCGTCGCGGAGGGGTGCCGTGCTGGAGTAGAGGACGAGGGTGCCGAGGGGCTCGTCGTCGACCGCCACCAGCGACTCGTGCCGCAGTCGAAGGCCAGAGAAACGCTTGGAGGGGCCCAGCACGACCGGCGCGTGGACGGGCACACCCCAGCTTGCAACGACCTTTCCCTTGGGATCGATGAGTACTGCGCTCGCGACGTCGTCGAAGGGCTGGAGGCTCTCGAGCGCCTCCTCCGCGGAGCCGTAGTCGCCGAAGGCCAGCCCGACCCCCGCAGCGTCGCCGACGAGAGTCGCCTTCGCGTCGAAGAGTGCCACCTGCTCGCTCAGCACCCG
The DNA here is from genome assembly GCA_965223385.1 of Candidatus Multivoraceae bacterium. GTDB lineage: Bacteria > Acidobacteriota > Thermoanaerobaculia > Multivoradales > Multivoraceae > JBCCLJ01. Next base: position 2,703,685 of record CBDCWR010000007.1, read on the forward strand.
TCGGGCCTGGTAGAGCATGAAGATCAAGGTGCCCAGGAACAGGGCCACGATGACCGTCGTCATGGTGACCGCGCTCAGCTTCTCCCGAATGGGAGCCTGGCGGATCCACCTCCGAACCATGCTGCCGTCAAGGCCCGGAGGCGCCTGCCTCGACCTGGCCGGGGGGTCTCAGGATCCGCAGGAACTCTGCGCGGAAGAAGCGCCCCCAGACCTGCTTCGGTTTGTCCGGGTCGTTCCAGAGCTTCTCCGAAGCCACCCACACGCGGTACGGGTTGCCGCCGCGCTCCTGCGCCGTGTCGGCTTGGATGTCCGGCTCTTCGTCGCTTTCGCCCTTGAGCGCGACGACCATCAGCTCGTCGAGCTCCGGATGCCGGAGGACGAGCACCGTCTTCGTCTCCTCGACGATCTCCACGTCCTTCTGCACGAACTTCTTGAGCATCTTCCACTGCGCGGCGGCCTCGGACGACGTGCCGAGCAGGCCGATCCATGCGAGGGCCACGACGATCAGCTTCGGGTTCATTCGCGGTTCCCCCTGCTCGGCAGTTTGTACTTGAGGGTGAAGGTCAGGTCGTTGCCACCGTTGCGGATCACGAAGTTGCGCTTGACCTCGAACTGGTAGCGCGCCAACTGCGCGATGAGGGTCAGGCTGATGCCGGCGTTGTCGAGCTCGGCGAAGTTGATGCGCTGGCCGCGCGCGTCGTCGCCGTTGAACGAGTAGAAGCCGGTGAGGTACACGCCGTAGCGGTTCCACCAGGAGCCGATGCCGCCCAGTGCCTGGACGCGTCCCCAGCTGTTGACGAGTGTTCCGACGTAGCCGGACGTGAAGAAGGAGTGCCCTCTCCAGTAGCCGGCGCCATCCGGGTCGAACAGCACCAGGTTGACGCGGAGATCGGTGTCGGTGGCGAAGAGCGGCTGGTAGACGTCGGTGTCGGTCACGCCCAGTCGGCCGAACAGCTCGAGCCGCGCGTTGAGCGACAGGACGTGGTCGTAGGAGCCCGTGAGCATGACGCCGTTCTCGGAGTCGCCGCCGCCGAAGTCGCCGCCGCGCGTCGTGTACTGGTAGAGGGCGCCGAAGGTGGTGCGTCCCTTGCCCACGGAGACGTGGGCGAAGTCGCGGTAGATCGTGGGGGTCTTCTCGGCACCGTCGAGCTCGGCCTTGGAGATGCGCATCACCGCGGTCGCGAAGGTGACGTCGTCGAACCAGGATGCCGCGGAGAGTGGGCTCCCAGCGGCGAGCAGCAGAGACGCGATCAGGAGGAGGGTCTGGGTCTTCATGGCGTGGGTCCGTCCGGGAGTCGTCATCCCGGCCGTCCGAAGCTTGCGAGAGGGCCGCCGCCGCCTGAATCGGAACGCCCCTGAAGGGGCCGTCGCCTTCCGTCCTACAGGGAATCCGGGGGTGTCGCGCCGCGTGCTTTCGGCGCAAGAGATGGTGGTACGGTTCGCTGCGCCATGCGGGTCCTGCACTTCACCGACATCCATCTACCCACTCGTCTGGCGGGCACTCCCTTTCGCGAGCTCCTTGGAAAGCGCGCTGTCGGTTGGGTCAACCTGATGGTGCGTCGCATGCCCGTGTTCAAGGACGGCCTGGCGAAGGTCGAGGCTCTGGCGGAGCTGAGCACGGCGGAAGGCGTGGATCTCGCGATCATGAGCGGCGATTACACGACCCTGGGCACCGAGGTGGAGATGGCGGCGGCCCGCCGGGCCGTAGAGCCTCTGATCGGTCAGGTGGAGACCTTCGTCACGGTGCCGGGAAACCACGACCTGTACCTGCAGGACGTGGTCGATGCACGAAGGTTCGAGCGTCACTTCGGCGATCTCCTGACCACCGACATGCCGAGCTACCAGGTGGACGGGGACTGGCCGCTCGTGCGGCTCGTCGGCGACGACGTCGCGATCGTGATGGTCAACAGCGCCCGCCCCAACCCGCAGGTCCTGAAGTCGAGCGGTCGCGTGCCCGCGCCCCAGCTGGCGGCCCTGATGCAGATCCTCGAAGAACCGTCCGTCCGGACGCGGTTCGTGTTCGTGGTGACCCACTACGCACCGCGGCTCGCCGACGGCAGCCCCGACTCCGCGCACCACGGCCTCGAGAACCACCACGAGCTGCTGGCAGCAGTGGCGGAGGTGGAGCGTGGTGCCCTCCTGTGTGGGCACGTACACCACTGCTACCGCGTCGAAATCGACGACGTGAAAATGCCGATCTACTGCGGTGGCAGCGCGACCTACGCGGGTCGTGAGGGGTTCTGGCTTTTCGACATCGGCTCCGGCGCGGCGCGGGTGAGTCAGGGCTCGTGGCAGGACGGCACCTGGCGATTGAGCGACTGGATGTCGGTCTGATCGGCGCCTCGGCAGTCGCGTGACTCGCACGGCTCTGCCGGGTCCAACGCACTGAGGTCGCGCCGGCCGACCCACGTCCTCCGACACTCATTCGGAGGTACACTTATCGCCAAGAGTCTGATTCCGTTCGAGTTGTGCGTCTCGTCCCCGGGCGGGACTCGCAGCCTCCCTGCATGCCCCCCTTTTCTTTCGGAGGTCCTGAATGAACCGCTCGCGCCTTATCTTCGTCTTTTTCACTCTTGCTCTCGTCGGGTCCGCGTGTCTCGCGCAGCTCTCGGCCGAACGGCGCCCGGCCAGCGCCGTGAGCATCGAGGCGGGCCTCATGCAGGCTCGCGTCGCGGCCTCCGACGTCCATCGCTCTGTTCTGACGATCGCAGGTCCGGAGGCTTTTCTGGAAACACGGTTCGAAGGCTCCGCGGGCGGTGCACTCGCCCTGCGACGAGCCGACGGCACGGCGCTCGCAGATGGGAGCTACACGTGGGAGCTGCGCACGATCTTCGGCCCGTCGGAGGCCCGCGAGGACCAGCTGCAGGCGCACGTCGAGTCCGGCACGTTCCGTGTCACGGCCGGCGTGGCGGCCATGTCCCTCGCGCGGCGCGGTCGGGTCGCCGAGCAGCGGAGGGACGGCGACCTCCAGGTGGTCGCGTCGGCTGACGTGGTCCAGGCGGACGACGTCGTCGTCCAGGGTGACGGTGCTGCGACCGAGGGTGGGCTCTGCGTGGGCTACGACTGTGTCGACGGCGAGACCTTCCCGACGGCCAGCGTCGCGACGACCGACGACGAGTCGTGGATTCTGATGGATGGACAGCAGACGGGCATCCGCTTCAACGACACCGGCGGGTCCGGGGGGAGCCCGGCGTCGAACGACTGGCAGATCCTGGCCAATACACCGGACGCGAGTGGTGCCGAGCAGCTGACCATCGAAGATGTCAGCGGGGCCGCCATCGGTCTCAACCTGCAGGCCGGTCTGTCGGACAACTCGCTGTTCGTCGCCCCGCAGAACTCGACCCCGGCCACGGTCGGCGGGGCGCGGATCGGCATCGGCACGACCACCCCGCAGGACGATGTCAACGTGACGGTCCAGGGCGGTACGCAAGATGCTTCGATTCTGCTCCGCAACACCACCAACGAGTGGCTCCTCGCCGGTGGGGCGAACGGGTTCGCGGTGATCGACTCGACGGACACCCTTCTGTTCGAGGTCCAGCCCAATGCGGCGCAGGACTCCCTCTCCGTCGGCCCGGTGGATGGAGCCGGCCGGGCTCAGGTCGGGATCGGTACGCGGACGCCGCAGGCAGGCATCCACATCGCGGGCCTGGCGACGCAGGACCTCTTCAGTGGAATGGGTCCCGATCTCATCGCCGGGCCGGCGATGAACTACGGCTACTCGGGCACCACTTTCGGCCGTTCCTCGGGCTTCTTCAACGTGCGCCCGGACGCGTCCGCGATTGCTCCCAACCCTTCGCTCCGCTTCATGACGAGAAACCAGCAGCGTCTGATCATCGACAATCAGGGTTTCCTCGGCCTGTACGCGGGCTCCGGTGGCCTCGGCGTCGGGTTCGATCCCGCGCATCCGATCCAGGCGCGCTCGGGTGCGCACCTGACCAGTGGCGGTATCTGGACGAACTCCTCGAGCCGCGAGTTCAAGTTCAACGTGCACTCGCTCTCACCGCTGGTGGCGATGGTCGCTCTCCAGGATCTCGATCCGGTGCGCTACCGCTACCATGCGTCTCCGGACGAGGAGCATCTCGGCTTCATCGCGGAAGACGTTCCGGAGGTCGTGGCCAGCGGCGATCGTACGGGCATGTCGCCCATGGACGTCGTCGCCGTTCTGACCCGAGTGGTGCAGGTGCAGCAGGGTCGGCTGACCGACCAGAGCGAGACGATCCAGTCGCTGGAGGAGAGGCTGGCCAAGCTCGAGGCGCTGCTCGCGTCGCAGGGTGACGCCGAGTAGGGCTCGCCGAGCTCTCTTTTGCACCGCGCGATCCCAGGGCCGCCTTCGGGCGGCCCTTTGTCGTGTTGCGCAACCGAAATGCGGAGCCCTGGTCCTGGGCGGGCAACTCGATGACGCTGCCAGTAGCTCGGCGACGAAGGCTCACTCGGAGGGTAGGGCGACCTCCCGCACGATGCGCCAGGTGGCGCCTTCGAGCTCGAGCTCGAGGCGCTTGCGCACGCGGTCGGCGAAACGGTCGGAGCGGTAGTCCTGCACGAAGCGGGCACGAGCCTCGACCGGTGACAGCTCGTCGATCTGCAGGTCGGTGACCGTCACCGAGATGGACTCGGGGGCCTGCACCCGTCCTTCACGCCGCTCCCGCCACTCGCTCCGCGTCGTTCCTCCGGGAGGCCGAAAGCGGTCCGAGTAGTGCGCCAGATAGCCGTCGACGTCCTGTGCGGCCCACGCCGCGGCCCACAGGGCCACCGTCTCGCGAATGTCGCCGGCCTCGCCGGGGTGCACGACGGGAGGCTCCGGCCGGGAAGGCGTGGGCTCTGACGTCGTGCCTGCGGGCTCCGCCGCAGGCGTCGGAGCCTGGCGGTTGCGCGCCTCGTAGACGGCCAGCACCCGCGTCAGCCGTTCGACGAGGTCGCCCGAGCTCGGAGGCTCCAGCCCGAGATCCGCCTCCGCGGCCTCGACCAGACGTGCGGCGCGCCGCTCGCGCCGCTCGAAGTCGCTCTTCTGGGCCAGGAGCTCGACGTTCCTGGAGTCCAGATCTCGCTGGAGAGCATCGAGCTGGTCCTCGGTCTCCGTCGCCTCCCTTGCGAGGCGACGCGCGTCGCGGACCGCCGCGGCCCGCGCCGATTCGGCGCCGCGGAGCTGCTCTTCGAGCCGGTAGTTCTCGCGTCGAAGGCCGTCGAGCTCCTTTTCGGCTCCTGCGAGCTCTCCGGCGAGGTCGGCTCGCTCGGCTTCGAAGGCCTCCAGGAGCGACCGCACCCGCTGCTCGATGCGACCGGAGGTCGCGTCGGCGTCGGAAGGCGGGCGTCGAGGTGGTGGCGCGGCGGCCGTCGGGGCCGGCGCGGAGCCCACCTCGGCCGGAACCTCGAGTCTCGACGTGGCCGTCGAGCCTGCGCCGGGGTCCACGGCCACGAAGTCCTGATGCAGCCAGCCCTGCGGCCCGGCGTCGAGCTGGATCCAGCGCCACTCGTCTTCGGCGCCGAGGACCTCGCCGGGCTGGTTGGCGTCGACCACTCGGACCGCGGAGAAGCGCTGCCCGGGGCCGTCTCGGAGGTAGACGGGTGCCACCGTGCGGATCCGGTCGCCGGTCGCGGAGACTGCGTCCGCTTCACCGTCTTCGGCAACGTAGTCGTCGGTCGGCGGCAGCACGATTGGCGCCGCCGTCGGCGTCATGCGGATGGTCGCCGTGTCACCTTGGGTCTCGATGGAGGCGGTCGCGGGCTCGGACGTCTCGATGAGCACCTTCGTGAAGATCGTGGAGCCCGACGTCTCGGTGCGCAGATCGACGGCCCGGACCAGCGCTCCTTCGAGGGGCTCGAGCTCCTCGAGCTGGGGGGAGGGTCGATGGCCGAGCACCAGAATGACCGTACGCTCCTGCTCGATCGGTGCCGCGGTGACCGAGCCGATGGTGCCGCTGCTGCGCAGCTCGATCTCGTCGCCGCGCAGAGTCAGCCCGACGATCTCGCGCTCCTGTGCCGTGAGGGCGGTCGCTCCGGCGCTGCCGAGGAGCGCGGCGAGGAGCAGCGCGGCTCGTGCGTCGCGTTGCGTCGCAGGAGTCGTCGTTCGGCGGGAAGCACTCATGGTCGAGGTTTCGCGGGTGTTACGGATGTCGACAGTGGGTCGTCACGCGCCGACCGCTGGGGCGACGAGAGAAGAGAAGGTGGGGTGCTCCGCGATCTGCCGCAGCGCGCGCTCCAGGAGCTCGATCCCGGGGGAGGTGCGGTGCCAGGTCGAGGCGCCGGAGGGGTGCGGGAGTGGGATCGCGTCGAGCGCGTGCCCGTGCAGCTCGACCCGGTGCGTGGCGCCGATCACCTCCGTCAGTTTGCCGACCTTCAGGACCTGGGAGATGGCGAGCTTGCCGACCGGCAGCAACAGCTCCGGCTCGAGCAGCTCCACCTCACGAGCGAGCCAGCGGGAGCAGTTCGAGATCTCGTCGCGCGCGGGAACTCGATCGCCGCCGCCGCGGCTCTTTCCGGGGAAGCAGCGGCACACGGCGGCCATGTAGATGCGCTCGCGGAAGCCGTCTTCGCTCAATCCGAGGGGCTCGAACCAGCGGAAGAGGGTCTTGCCGGCGGTCCAGGCGAATGGCCTGCCGATCTTGCCTTCGTGGGGCCCGGGAGCCTGTCCGAGGAGGAGGACCTTCGACAGGAGAGGCGGGGGAGCCACCACGGGCCCGACCATGTCCGGGCAGAGCCGGCATGCCGAGAGTTCGTCTCGGTTGCGCGCGAGAAGCGTGAGGGAAGACACCGGCGCATCTTACGCGCTGCGCAGCGGGCGATCCGTTCTGCGACCGCCGTGGCGACGCGTACACTGGGCACGGCCCGAAGCCCGGGTCGCTGGCACCTCGGGGGTGGACTTGGACGACATGAAAGCCGGAGTGTTCGTTGAGCGGGGCCGCGTGGAGACCCGCGTCGTGCCGGTCCCGGAGGTCGGGCCGGGGCAGGTCCGCGTGCGGGTGCACGCCTGCGGCGTCTGTGGGTCGGACCTGCATCTCATCCACTCCGGTCTGGCGCCGTTCGAAGGCCTGGTGCTGGGGCACGAGTTCTCGGCCACGGTGGAGTCTGTCGGTGAGGGAGCCACCCTGCCTGCGGGGCTCGAGATCGGCTCGCCGTGTGTCGTGGAGCCGCTCTGGACGTGCGGAGCGTGTGAGCCGTGCAGGAGCGGTCGGCACTCGATCTGCCCACAGCTCGCGCTGAGCGGCATTCACCGCAACGGCGGCTTCTCGGAGCTCGCGCTCGCGGAGCCGAGCCGACTTTTCCCGGTTCCAGCGGCGGTTCCCCTCGATCTCGCCGCGCTGACCGAGCCGACGGCGGTGGTGGTGCACGGACTGCGTCTCGCCGCGCTCGACCCGGCACGGCCACTTCTCGTGCTCGGTGCCGGCACCATCGGCCTTCTCACGGGCCTGGTGGCCCGCCTGCTCGGTGCCAGCGACGTGCGCATCACGGCGCGCTATCCGCACCAGAAAGAGCTCGCGCAGCAGTTCGGCATGAGCGTCTCCGAAGACGTTTCCGAGCTCGCCCAGGGTGACGTGGGTCTCGTCGTGGAGACCGTCGGGGGCAGCGCCAGCACGCTGGTCGACGCGGGAACTGCGCTTGCTCCCGGCGGCACGGTGTGCGTGCTGGGTGTTTTCGTGGAGTCGCCCGAGATCGCGCCGCTCGACCTCCTGAGCAAAGAGGCGCGGCTCCTCTGGTCGAACTGCTATGCCCGGGCGGGCGTGTTTGCCGAAGGGGGAGGAATCGCCGACTTCGCGCGGGCGCTCGAGCTCATTGCGGAGCATCCTCACGACTTTGCCCGGCTCGTTCGGCACCGCTACGCACTCGAAGACTTCGCCGCGGCCGTGGCGACGTCCGCCGACAAGACGACGGGGGCCGTGAAGGTGCTCGTGGAGGTTGGCTGACGGCGGAGACCGCTCCCGGCCCCTAGGGGCCTGATGAAAAAGTCTCGCGGGCCTGGTTGTGGTCGCCGCGGGCGTAGCTGCAAGGCGTTTTCTCGAACTCGATGCGGTGCCATCGTGGAGAGAAAAGAACGTAGCAGATGCGCCCGCGCCGGCCACAACCCCTTGGGGCGCAAGGATTTTCGGCCCGTGGACTGCGTTCTTTCTCCTCAACGATGGGCAGCGGCATCGCTTGCGGAGAAACGCCTTGCCACGAACCGAAACTCCTTGCGCCAGGCCTGCGAGACTTTTTCATCAGCCCCTAGAATGATGTCGTGCAGAGCCTGCGCACGGCCGACCGTGCAGCCGACATCGTGCGGCGAGGATTCGAGGAGTTCCACGAGACGTTCCGGGGTGTGACCCGGCGTGCCCTGCAACGCTTCGAGCAGGCCGACTGGGAGGGGATCCGGCGCGATACCGAGCGTCGCCTGGGCCTGCACACCCGGGCGGTCAACGAGACCTTGGACGACCTCGAGGAGCTGCTCGGTCCGCGGCTCGACGAACGGGCGCTCTGGGCCGAGATGAAGCGCGCGTTTGCGATCTCGGTGCTCGGAACCGACGACTTCGAGCTGGCCCAGACCTTCTTCAACTCCCTCACGCGCCGGGTCTTCTCACACATCGGGATCGACGAGGAGATCGACTTCACGGCGCAGGACTTCCCGCTCCCCTTCCGCGGCTGGGAGATGGCGCGCACCAGAACCTACGCGAGCCGCCGGGTCGAGCCCGTGGTGATGCGCCGCGTGCTCGAAGACTCGCCGTTCCGCACGCCGTTCCGCGATCTCGAAGAGGCGAGTGAAGCGGCGGCGACGGCGATCGAGGCGGAGCTCCTGGCGGCGACCGGGAGCGCGGACATCGATGCGCTCGACGTCCTCCTGCCGGCGTTCATTCGTAACAAGGCAGCGTACCTGATCGGTCGGGTGCGGCGCGGGGATCACGTCCTGCCCGTCGTGCTCGTGGTCGTCAACACCGGCGAGGGTCTCGAGCTCGACGCCGTGATCCACGAAGAGAGTCAGATCAGCATCGTCTTCAGCTTCGCCCGGTGGTACTTCCACGCCGATCTCGAGAGCCCCCGCCAGGTGATCGGCTTTCTCAGCTCCATCCTGCCGCGCAAGCGCATCGCGGAGCTCTACATCTCCCTGGGCTACAACAAGCACGGCAAGACCGCCTTCTACGGCGACCTCACGGAGGTCATCACGAAGTCGAACGAGACCTTCGTCACCGCGCCCGGACAGCCCGGCATGGTGATGTCGGTGTTCACGCTGCCGTCCTACGAGTTCGTCTTCAAGGTCATCAAAGACACCTTCCCCACGGTGAAGCGCACCTCGAGGGAGAAGATCAAGGATCGCTACCGCATGGTCTTCGCGCACGATCGGGTGGGTCGTCTGGTCGACTTCCAGGAGTTCGAGCACCTCGACTTCCCGCGCGCTCGGTTCTCGGACGGCCTGCTCGAGCACCTGCTGGAGGAGGCCGGGAACACCGTCCGCGTCCAGGGTGATCGGGTGATCGTGGACCACGTCTACGTCGGTCGTCGGGTCGAGCCGCTCGACCTCTTCCTGCGCACGGCCGACGAGGCGGATCGGGCTGCAGCGGTCGTGGACTGGGGCTTCGCCATCAAAGACCTCGCGGCCGCCAACATCTTCGCTGGAGACATGGTGCTCAAGAACTTCGGCGTGACGCGGCACGGGCGCGTCGTCTTCTACGACTACGACGAGCTCTGTCCCCTGAGCGACTGCAGCTTCCGGAGCATGCCCCAGGCGCGCGACGACGACGCGCTTCTCGACGCCGAGCCCTGGTTCACGGTCGGCTCCGGCGACGTCTTCCCTGCGGAGCTGCGCACCTTCCTCGGTCTCTCCGGCTCACTCCGCGACACGTTCGAGCGCCACCACTCCGACCTCTACGACGTGGAGTTCTGGCGGCGGCTCCAGGAGCGCAACCAGCAGGGTGAGGTGATCGACTTCTACCCGTACAGCGTCCGCTGAGGCGCTCTCACAGGACCTGCGTCGGTACGTTGTTCTCGTCGGGCACGTACACCGACGTCGACACCGCGGCGCGCTGCATGAGTCCGCCGAGATCGGAGCCGCCCGAGCCGAGGCCGAGCTCGGTGTGCAGGAAAGGATCGCCGTAGACGGGGCGCACGAGCTGCTGACCGTACTCTCCGGGCACCACGAAGATCGGTCGCAGACCGTCCGGCGCGAGCCGGTCGAGGTGCCGGAGCACCTCGCGCATCAGCGTGTGCGCCTCGCAGGCTGACGTGATGACGATGGCGGGGCGATCGGCCGCCGTGTGTGCGGCGATCATCTCGGCGAGCTGCTGCGCGCGGAGGGAGCCGGCGAACTTGAGCGCGGTCGCGCGCCCGTGTCCTTCGAAGACGAACGTGACGGGTGCACCTTCGGCACCCTCGAGCGCCGCCGCGAGGTCGCGGCGGAGATGGCTCTGCTCGCGGCCGGTATCCGAGCGGATGAAGGTCAGTTGGGCCCCGCTGCGCTCCATCCGATTCTGCGTGACCCGCTGACCGAAGATGTTGCGCCGCGTCCTGCGCAGTTTGTCGGCGGACGCGGCGTAGATGACGCTGCGCCCTTCGAAGAGCTCGATCTGCGCCACGCGCTGCCGCTCGCGCACGATGTGTCGGGCCTCGCGCTCGACGTTGTCGCGCGTTGGTGCCTGCTTCTGGAAGTAGAGGTTGCGGGCCACCATCACCTTCACCTGCACGAGCTCGCGGCGGTCGGCGAAGAGCTCGCGCGCAGCGGGCACGGCGGCGATCCACGCCGACTCGATCGCGCCGAAGTTGGAGCGGAGTGCGGGGTCGCGGCGCAGCTTGCGCAGCCGCGTCGCGTCGCTGTCGAGGCTCTGCTTGCCCAGGGCGCGTCCCGGCTGGCTGCGGCGGCCCAGGAACAGCTCGAGCTGCGCGCTGGGAGTCATCCCGTCGACGCCGGCGGCGATCGTCGCCGCGGTCTCGGCACCGAGTGCAAGGGGTGCGGCGCGGTGGAGGCCCGGCGTGGGAGCGACCGTCGTCTGGAGATCCGCGGCGGTGGGGAAAAGCAGGAGAGCGGCGGCGAGCAGGCTGGGAAGGGACAAGAGATCGACTCCTCGTGCGGTGACGAGAAGATGATCCGAAAATCTAGGATTCCTCGGTATCGAACGTTGTCGCGGTCCGACGTCGCCCTGGGGCCGGGAGCCGCTGTCCCGCCCGGTCTCACACGCGGGGTGCGTTCGTCCTACAGGCCGACTCCCCTCGCGCCGAGGCAGGCGGCGGCGCTGCCCTTCGTCCGGCCGTCTCGCGACGCGGGCTGCCGAGCTTCGAGGCGTCTAGAAGTGGCCCATCATCATGCGCCACTGCTCGAGAGAGCTCGGTCGCAGATAGGGGTTGAGAGCGATCTCCTGACCGATCGTGGAGCTCGGCGCTGGCCCGTAGTTGTGGCCGGGAAAAACGAGGGTCTCGGGGGGCAGGGCCTTGAGCCGCTGCAGCGACGCGTACATGGCGTCGACGTCCGAGCCGGGAAGGTCGACGCGGCCGACGCCCTGCACGAACAGCGTGTCGCCGGAGATCAGATGCCCGTCGACGAGCAGGCCGCAGCTGCCCGGCGAGTGTCCGGGCGTGTGCAGGATGTGGACGTTGGGCGGGCCGTCGAGCTCGAGCACCTCGTCGTCTTCGTAGCTCGTCAGCGCTTCGGCCGCGATGCCCGTCACCTTGGCCACCTGCTGGAGCTCGCTCGCGTGGATGTAGATCGGTAGCGTGACCTCCGCCAGCAGCTCGGCCAGGCCTGGAATCCGCTGGCCCTGGATCTCACCCCCCACGTGGTCCTGGTGGGCGTGCGTGAGCACGACGTGCGTCACCTCGTAGCCGTCCTCCTGCGCGAGCTGGATGAGCCCCATCGGATCCCACGCGGGGTCGACGATGAAGGCCTTCTTCGTGTCCGGGTCGCCCACGATGTAGAGGCAGTTGCCCATCGGGCCTGCGAGAACCTGGCGAAAGTGCAGCGTGTCGTCCATCGGCGCGTGTCTCCGGGTTGAGAGCGACGCGAAGAGTAGCACCGCGCCCGCGGCCCAGCACCGAGGATGCGAGACGGAGCCGCGTCTGAGTATGTTAATGTGACATATGTTGGCTCGCATGGCACGCGCCCGCGCGCGGGGGAGGATTCGAATGGAGAAGCTGGCCCGACGTCTGACTCTGATCCTGCTGTTGCACGCACTTCTCGCCTCCGCGGCAACAGCCGCGCAGCCCGTGCCTTGTGCGGAAGACGAGGAGACGCTGTGTCTCCTCGGGGGCCGCATCCGCGTCACCGTGTCGTGGATCAACCAGCACGCGGACGGCGAGGCCGGCGTGGGGAAGGCTGTTCCCCTCACCGAGGAGACGGGCGCCTTCTGGTTCTTCACGGAGTCGAATCTCGAGGTGATGGTGAAGGTGCTCGACGGCACCCCCGTCAACGGCAAGTACTGGGTGGGGATCGCGTCGCTGTCCGACGTCGAGTTCACCGTGACCGTGTCCGACACGTCGAGTCTTCAGGTGCGGCAGTACCACAACGAGCCGGGGAACCGGTGGGGCGTGCTCGACACCGACGCCCTGGACGACGACTTCCTCGACGAGGGCCAGTCCTGCGGCGGCCTCGTCGCCCCGGGGACACCGTTCCAGTGCAAGCCGGGGCTGTTCTGCGAATCGCCGGACTTCACCTGTATCCAGCAGGTCGACGGGCAAGGTGTCTGCACGGTGGTGCCCGACCTCTGTACCGACGACTTCACCCCTGTTTGCGGCTGTGATGGCAAGACGTACTCCAACGACTGCGAGCGCCAGCGCGCGGGAGTGAGCAAGGCAGCAGAGGGGGTCTGCACCGACACGACCCAGTTCTGCGGCGGCTTCTCCGGGCAGACCTGCTCCACGGGGTCGACGTGCTCCTATCCCACCGGGTTGTGTCAGGTGGCCGACGTTCAGGGGATCTGCGTGCCCACCCCGGACGCGTGCCCAGCCGTGTTCGACCCCGTGTGCGGGTGCGACGGCAGGACCTACGGCAACGACTGCGAGCTGTTGGCGGCGGGCGTGGCCAAAGACCGGGACGGAAGCTGCGATTCCGCGCTCTCGATCGGCAGCGCGAGTCAGCTCCCTCTCGACCCGCTGCGGCCGCCGTTTCTCCTGCCGGAAAGGCCCTGACCCCCCGCGGTCCCTGTGCTAGGGTCTCGTGCCGCGGTCGCGCGGGGGAGGGGACGAATCCTTCTTGCCAGTCCCGACCTGCGGCCGGACCGAGCCCGGGAGAGCCCATGAGCAATGTCGTCATCGTCGGGACCCAGTGGGGAGACGAAGGCAAAGGCAAGATCGTCGACCTGATCGGTCCCGCGTTCAATGTCGTCGCCCGTTACCAGGGTGGACACAACGCCGGCCACACGGTGCGCTTCGGCGACGAGCACTACGCGCTGCACCTGATCCCTTCCGGCATTCTGCACCCGGGCACCCGCTGTTATCTCGGCAACGGGATGGTCATCTCTCCCGAGGCTTTCCTGAAGGAGCTGGACGGGCTGCTCGAGAAGGGAGTGGACGCCGACGGCCGCCTTTTCCTCTCTGACCGGGCTCAGCTGCTCGTGCCGATTCACGGGCGCATCGACCAGGCGCGCGAGACGGCCGCTGGAAAGGACAAGATCGGCACGACCGCGCGAGGGATCGGGCCCACCTACGAGATGAAGATCTCGCGGTACGGGCTGCGCATCGGCGACCTTCGCGGCGAGCTCCTGGAGAAGCGCCTGCGCTCCCAGCTCGGCCGCGTCGAAGGTGAGCTCCGCTACGCCGGCCTCGACGTGGACCAGGCTTTCGAGGAGACCATGGCCGGCCTGGAGCGGGCGGCCGTGCGTCTCGACCCGTACATCACGGACGTCTCGTTGGCGCTCACCGACGCGATCACGGGCGGCGAGCGCGTCCTCTTCGAGGGGGCGCAGGGCACGCTCCTCGACATCGATCACGGCACGTACCCCTACGTCACGAGCTCCAACTCGACGGCGGGCGGGGCCTGCACGGGAACCGGCGTTCCGCCGACCTCGATCACCGGAGTGCTCGGCATCCTCAAGGCGTACACGACCCGGGTCGGAGAAGGTCCGTTCCCGACCGAGCTCCACGATGCGTCCGGCGAGCACCTCGGCAAGGTCGGCAACGAGTTCGGAACCACGACGGGCCGTCCGCGGCGATGCGGCTGGCTCGATCTCGTGATCGGTCGCTACGCGACGCGGATCAACGGGCTCGGCTCCATCGCACTCACCAAACTCGACGTGCTGGACCAGCTGGACGAGATCCCGGTGTGTGTGGCCTACGAGATCGAGGGCGAACGGGTCGAGGACTTCCCCTCGGACCTCGGGCGCCTCGAGCGCGCGCGCCCGGTGTACGAGGTGCTGCCCGGCTGGCGGCAGAGCACGGTGGGTATCCTCCGCGAGGAGGATCTGCCCGAGAACGCCCGGCGCTACGTGTCGTTCATCGAGGAGCGGCTCGGTGTGCCGATCGATCTGATCTCGACCGGGCCTCGCCGCGAGGAGACCATCCTCACCGGCAAGGCGCTCCGCGACTGGCTCGGCACCGACTTCGATGTGGTGGTAGCGGCGCGCGACGAGCTGCTGAAGGCGTCGTCCGCCGGCTCGTAGCTCGAGCTCAGCGATCTGTCGCCGCCGAGGCCTCCCGCTCCTCGACGCGGGCGCCGGCCATGATGCCCTGCATGCTGTGGTTGCCCTCGTGGCACGCGTACTCGTAGATCTTGTCTTCGGTGCGCTCCAGCGGAATCATCATGGTCCAGGGCCGATCCCAGGTCGACTCGTCTGCGTAGGTGAGGGTCCACTCGATGCGGTCCGGAGAGACCCGCTCGAAGCGCTCCACCACCCGCAGGTCCTGTGACGCACCGCGTGTGACTCCGTCCGCGTTGTAGTGGGCCGTCTCGACGACCAGCACGTCGCCCTCGAAGCGCCCGCGCGACGCGCCGTTCCAGAAGCGGAGCTGCTCCGGGAGCTCGTCGTCCTGCACGAGTGGGATGATGCGCGCGTAGTGGATCAGCTCCTGGAAGATCGCGACCGTGGTCTCGGTCTGGATGACCTTGAAGTAGCTGTTGTAGCCCGCCAGCGTGTTTGGTACGCCGTAGCTGATGCAGCGCGTGCCGTTCGGCAGGGTCTCCATGTCGCCCGGGGGACCGCCACCCCCGAAGGAGGCACCGAGCCGCGCGCGAGCCTCGGGCTTCATCGGAGGGAGGCGACCGTCCGGCGGATCGACGATCAACGACGTTCGATGATCGAGCTCCCGCTCGACGAGCCAGAAGGAGTTGTAGTTGCCGGTCTCCTGGTCGAAGCCGCGGAACTCCGGGTCCTCCAGGACCTTCTGGATGAGATAGTCGCCCAGGAGGTCGCCCGCCTGCTCGCCGTCGCGCAGCTCTTCGAGCTTGGCCTGCAGCGACGCAAGCTCTTCGTCGCTGAGCTCCGTCTTGTCCGAGAGCTGCTTCGGTCTCTGCAGGGGTGTGGCCGTGTTGTTCGACCAGGTGCCCCCGAGGTCGGGGTGTCCCCAGGCCGTGCGTGCCGGTCTCCAGTCGTCGTCTACTGGCTCCGTCTGCGCACCGGCGGGAGCGAGCGTGAGGAGGGCAAGCGCGCAGCAGGCCCCTGCGGGCGCGGCGCGGACGAAGCTCGAGGCGATTGGGAACTGCATGTTCCACCTCCCTGGCTGTTGGAGCGGTTGCCCGAATTCCATCACAGGGCGCCCACCGAGGTGCGAGCCCCCTAGCTCCGGGTCGCGGCACGTGACGTCTGCTCCGAACAGCACGTACACTTCAGGAGATGACACTCGCAGCTCGAGCGGCACGGCTTTCTCCCGACCCTTTCCTGCACGTCGGAGACGACAAGATCTACAGCCCCCTCCGCGACCACCTGCTCGAGCAGGGTCAGCCGGAGTACGAGGCGCTACGCTCCGTACTGGAGGGTCGCCAGGACGTGCAGGCGCTTGCCGAGCCCGTCCGCGCGAGCCTGGAGAGCGCCGGCTGGCTCGTCGAGGACCCGGCCGCGCTGGCCCACGAGTTCCGGCTCAAGTACGTCTCGCTCGAGACCCACACGGTGTGCAACCAGCGCTGCTTCTTCTGCCCCGTCTCGTTCGAGCAGCGTGCGACCCACTTCATGTCGACCGAGTTCTTCGAGAGCATCGTCCTGCAGCTGGCTGCTTACCGGGACACGATCGAAGGCGTCTGGCTCATGCTCTACAACGAGCCGTCGCTCGACAAGCGCATGGTGGAGCAGTGCTTCACCCTACGTCGAGCTGGCCTGCCCCCCGTGGTGAACACCAACGCGTCGGCCTTCACCCCGGAGAAGACCGACGCCCTCATCGAGGGTGGCGGTCTGCGCCTTCTCTCCGTGAACATCTCGACGTTCGACAAGGAGAGCTACGCGCGCGACCGCGGCGCAGATCAGCTCGATCAGGTGCTGCACAACCTCGACCACATGAAGGACCGGCCGCTGGCCGAGGAGATGGTCCTGATGGTGCTCGGGCAGAACGACGAGGATCACGCGCGGCAGGTCGAGGCCGCCCACCGCCGGTATGGCGGCTCCCGCTTCCGCATCGAGTCCGACGAGATCATGGATCGTGCCGGGTATCTCGAGATCGGTCGCAAGGCGAAGGCAGAGGGCGGCCGTCTTGCCGGCTGCGAGAACGTCGGATCCAGGCCGCTGCAGCATCTGCACATCACCCCGCAGGGGCGCGTCGTCTTCTGTTGCCAGGACTACGACGAGACGCACGTCGTGGGCGACCTCTCACAGGAGAGCGTGGCCGAGGTCCTCCACGGCGACGCGCTCGCGTCGCTGCGGCGACAGGCCTACGGGCTCGAAGCGCCGTCGGACGACCTCATGTGCTCCAGCTGCGTCTTCGCCCTCCGCGACCACGGGTGACCGCCCCCGTGGGCGCGGCTGCGGAAGGCGCTCTGGCGGTGCGCGCGCCACGATGAGTGATCGCGAGCAACCGTCGGCGCCCGGGCGCGCATGGCCCCGCCTCCTGTGGCTCGTCGTTGCGATCGGGCTTGGGCTCGCCGCCATGGGCCCCTGGCAGGAGCTCCCCGCGAGCGAGGAGGCCGAGGCGCGGATCAAGCTCGGGGTGGCCCTCGCGTGTAGTGCGCTGATCGCGCTCGACCTGCGGGCCGGGCGCGGCGCACTCGAGGGTCGGGCATCGTGGTACGCGTGGGCAGCCGCGGTGCTGGCGGTGGCGGCCTACCCGAACTTCGGGAGGCTTCACGGAGACCGGCTGCACCACGACTGGGAGCAGTTCCACTACACCCTCAGTGCCAAGTACTCGAGCGAGCTCGGCTACGACGGGCTCTACGCCGCGTCGATCCAGGCGCAGCTCGAGCACCCGGTGGTGGGCCGCGTGCCTCACTTCACGCTCCGCGACCTGCGCACGAACCAGGTCGTGGGGATCCAGGACGAGGCGTCGCGGCGCCATCGTGCGGAGGTGCGCGCACGCTTCAGCGACGCGCGGTGGCAGCAGTTCGTCCGAGACCACGAGCACTTCGTTCGACATGTGACGAGCGCACATCTCGCCAACATGCGTCGCGACCATGGCTTCAACGCGCCACCCAGCTGGACCTTCGTCGCGCGGCTCTTCGCGGGGCGGGTGCGTGCCGATGACGCCGGGCTGGACGGCCTGGGGACCATCGATCTGGTGCTGGTCGCCCTGGGTCTCGGTGCGCTCGGCTGGGCCTTCGGCTCGCGCGTGCTCTGCTGCGCTGTGGTCCTCTTCGGCGTCAGCTACGTCGGCCGCTACTTCTGGGTCGGTGGGAGCCTCCTGCGCTTCGACTGGCTGGCGGCGCTCATGATCTCTGCTGCGCTGCTGCACCGGCGCCGAGCGGGGCTCGCCGGTGCGGCTCTCGGTTACGCCGCCGCCGTGCGCCTCTTTCCGTTGTTTTTTGCGGCGGGCCCTCTCGTCCTGGCGCTGAAGGCGCTGTGGGGTGTGCGCCGGACACCTTGGCGCACGCGGGTGGCGGACCCTGCGGTGCAGGGAGGCCTGCGGTTCGTGTGTGGCGTGGCCCTGGCGTTGGGGCTGGCGGTTCTTGCCGGCGCGGCGGTGGGTGACGGCCTCGGGGCGTGGTCGACCTACGCGGAGGTCATCGAGCTGCACAGGGGCACGTGGCTCACGAACAACGTCGGCCTGCAGAATCTCGTGCTGCACGACGCGGACACCTTCGGTCGGCGGCTCGTCGACTTCTCGCAGGCGGAGCCGTGGACTGCATGGCAGGAGCGCCTCGAGGAGAACCTGCGGCAGCGCGGGGCCGTGCTCCTGGCGGTGCAGGGGCTTTTCCTCGCGGCCCTCGGGGTCACCGCGGCCTTCCTCTCGCCCGCTGCGTCTCTTGCGCTCGGAGTGGTGCCGGTGTTCGTGATCTTCCTCTCCACCTGCTACTACTGGCAGATGCTGGCGCTGACACCGGTCCTGGGCAGTGCGCGCCTCGTGCTCGCTCTGCTCGGTGCGAACCTGGGCATGTGGGCGCTCCACCTCCGGGTCGAGGGCTTCGAGGTGCGGTACGGCACCTACTCTTGGATGCTCGCTCTCGTCTTCGGCGCGTGGCTGGTCGCGCGGCTGCTCCGCGCTCGGCCCGAGGTGCGAGGAGGCTCGCGGACCGCCGACCCTCACCCTGAGTGAGCCGACGCTCCGGGGTGCCAGCTCTGCTCGGCCCTGCACGTGGCGGCTGAGCGCGCTGCGTCGCGTATCTGAGTTCAAGGGTCCAGAAGCGACCCTCCCACGGGAGGTGCGAACGCCATGAAAGACGCCAGGAACCAGGGTGAGTGTGTGTCGACACAACTGGCTCAGATCCAACCCGGGCGGTCGCCGGCCGAGCCGGAGACCTCGGTGGATCTGAGAACCGGTGGTGCGCTCGACGGGGCGCTCGGAGGTGCCGTCCTGCAGGAGCTGCGGGACAGGGAGAGCGCGTTCTCGTTCGGCGACCAGATTGGCGGCTACCGGATCCTGGAGAAGATCGGTTGCGGCGGCTTTGGCGAGGTGTACCGGGCGCGCGACGAGTTCCTCCGGCGCGACGTCGCGATCAAGACGCTGGCTGGCATCGCGGCGGACCCTCAGCACCAGGCGCGGTTCGAGCGTGAGGCGCGGATGCTGGCCTCTGTCGACCACCCCGGGCTGGTCAGGATCTTCGCGGTCGAGCGCGTGCAGGAGCGGCTGCTGCTCGTCATGGAGCTCGTCCAGGGAAGCACGCTCGGAAGCCTGCTGCGCGCGGGCAGCCTGTCGGACCATCGCGCGCTCGAGCTCCTGGAGGAGCTGTGCTCGGCCCTCGGCGAGGCGCATCGGGCGGGGCTCGTGCACCGGGATCTCAAGCCCGCCAATCTCATGATCACGCCGGCGGGGGCCCTCAAGGTGCTCGACTTCGGCCTGGCGAGGCCGGCCAAGACGCCGTCGGGCGAAAGCTCGGAGGCGGCGCTCACCGAAGAAGGCACCATCCTCGGCACGTTGGCCTACATGTCACCGGAGCAGCTGCAGGGGGGTGACGTTCTGCCCCCGTCCGACGTGTATGCGGTGGGTGTTCTCGCCTACCAGATGCTCACGGGCGGGCTGCCCTTCCATGGCGACTCGCGGGCAGAGCTGATCTCGACCATTCTTCGCGACCATCCGGATCCGCCGAAGAATCTGCGCCCCGACCTGAGCGAGGGGCTGAACCGGCTCATTCTGCAGTGCCTCGAGCGTCGACCGGCGGACCGTTTCGCCGATGCGGTCGAGTTGGAGAGCGCCCTTCGGGACCTCTGCAGAGGGCGGGTCCGGCCGGCGCCGGCTCGCCGCGGCGACGGAGACCACGACGCGGCGTTCGCCGAGGCTCGGACTGCGGCGAGCGAGGGAGATTGGGAGCGTGTCGTGGAGCTCCTGTCGCCGCTCCCCGAAGATCGGTTCTCCGCCCGGGCAGCGGAGGACTTTGCCCTGGCCCTCTGGTGGACGGGCCGGTTCGATCGCAATGTGCGCTGGCGGGAGCGCGCCTTCGCCGGCTATGTCCGTGCTCGGGACGCACGCGCCGCCGCCCGGGTTGGTCTGCTCGTTGCGGAAGACCACCTCGTGCGGTGCCGGCCATCGGTCGCCAACGGTTGGGCGCGGCGGGTCGAGCGCCTGCTGCGGCAGGTGCCGGAGTCGGTCGAGCATGGCTGGCTCTTCCGCTACAAGGGGATCGTCGCGCTGGAGGTGGAGAGAGACCCGCAGACGGCGGTCCGACTGTCGCAGGAAGCGCAGCGCGTCGCCACCGCCCTCGACTCGGTCGATCTGCTGGCACTCGCCATTCAGGACGAGGGGCGCGGACGGATCGCGCTGGGAGAGACAGGGCGCGGCCTCGACCTCGTCGACGAGGCCATGGTCTACGTGGCGAGCGGCGAGCTGCAGGAGATGACGAGCGGGCGGGCCTACTGCAACATGATGGCGGTCTGCGAGGAGCGCGCCGACTACGCGAGGGCCCGCGAATGGGTGGCAACCTCCGAAGACTGGTGTGAGGACGGGGTCCACGGCGCATATCCCGGCATCTGTCGAATTCGCACGTCGACCCTGGAACGCCTCCGCGGTGCCTACGACGACGCGGAGGAGATTGCGGCCCGTGCGAGCGAGGAGCTGGCAGAGCTCCCCGCAGTAGCGGGGCCGGCTCATGCGGAGCTCGGCGAGATCCACCTGCGGCGAGGGCGGCTCCAGCAGGCCGAGGCGGCGTTCCTGCGGGCGCGGTCCTGCGGCCACGAGCCCTTGCCGGGGCACGCGGAGCTGCTTCTCGCGCGCGGCGACGCCGAAGGCGGGCTGGCGCTCCTCGATCGCGCGCTCGACGCGTGTGACGGCTCCGAGCTCGCTCGGGCGCGCCTGCTCCCGACACGGGCCCGTTGCCGCATCGCACTCGGACTCCTCGACGAGGCCGAGGACGACGCGCGCGAGCTGGAGCGCGTGGCGCGGGAGAACCCGTCGCCGGCTCTCCTTGCTCTCGCGCACCTGACGCAGGCGCGTGTCGCGGAGGCGGGCGGTGACCTGGACCGTGCGACGCGTGCGGCGCAGTCAGCGCTCAAGGCCTGGCGGCAGGTCGACGCTCCGTACGAAGGAGCGCAGACCCGCTTGCTCCTGGGGGCGCTCTTCGAGGCGGCAGGAAACGTGACCGAGGCCGGCATCGAGCGAGATCTCGCCGTGCAGACGTTCCGAGACCTCGGCATCGACCCTCCGGCGAGTTAGCACGGCGCCCCGCCGCACCAGTGGGCGTTCAGGCGACTGTGTTGCGATGCACCAGGCCGGGTTTGGCGGCTCGAGAGGCCGCTTGTCGTAATGGAGTGCAAGCCCGGCGTTCTGCCCCGGGCTCCGAGGACACCAACATGACCCGATCGCCAGCGAACCGCGCCTCCGAAACGCCCGTCCGGCGGGCTCGAGGATCCGAAGACCTCATCACAGGTGGCGCCCTCATGGGGCCGCTCGCCGCGGAGCTCTTCGGCAGGCGGCAGTCCTCGGCCATCCCTTCGGGCTCTCGCATCGGCCGTCTGCGCATCGAGGAGCGGCTCGCGCGCGGGCGGTCCAGCGAGGTGTACCGCGCACGGGACGAGGCGCGGCGGCGCAACTGCGCTGTCGAGACCCTCCCCGGCACCCTGGACGATCCGGAGCGCACCGCCAACTGGGAGCGCGAGGCCAGGCGGCTCGCCTCGGTCGACCATGCGGGCCTCGCCGAGGTTTTTGCGATCGAAGAGCTCGGGGGGCGGCCGCTGCTCGTGCGGGACCTGGTCCAGGGCACCACGCTCGAGCCGTTGCTGCGGGGCCGCGCGATCTCCCGTGAGCGCGCCGCGGAGCTTCTGGAGGAGTTGTGCGCTGCGCTCCAGGCGGCGCACGCTGCGGGTGTCGTCCACGGCCGTCTTGCGCCGTCGCGTGTGATGATCACCCCCTCGGGGCAGCTCAAGGTGATCGGGTTCGGGCTCGCGCAGCCTCGCACCGTCTCTCGGGTCAACTGGCCGTACACCGCCCCCGAGCTGGCGCAGGGCCCTCCGCGTGCTGCGACCGCCGACGTCTACGCGATCGGTGTGCTGGCGTATCGCATGTGGACGGGCACCCTGCCCTTTCGCCCTGCCACGGGTGCGGCACGCGAGCGCGCCGAGAGACGCGAGGTTCCGCGGCCCCTGGGCGCGGTGAATCCGCGGGTGCCGGAAGGTACCTGTCGTGTCGTCATGCGCTGCCTACGCCCGGAGCCTGGAGACCGCTACGCCGACGCCGGTGCTTTGGGCGCAGCGCTCCGAAAAAGCCGTCACGTGGCGCGTAGCGAGGCTCCAGAGACCGCGCGCTGACCTTCGACACCTCGGAAGTTGCGGATGGGAGGCTGCGGCCGCCCTACGCTAGGATCTGGCCCCACGCGACCCCTTCCGAGGTGCCCATGCTCGACTACACGACCATCGATCCCGAGCGCGCCGCGAGCTTCGCCGCGAGTGCCGAGCTGACCGATCTCGACGTCACGAACTGGCACCTCTTCGAGGCCAACGCCGAGCTGCCGTTCTTCGAGCGCCTGCGGCGTGACGATCCGGTGCACTACCAGCCGGAGAGCCGCTATGGCCCCTACTGGTCGATCACGAAGCACGAGCACATCAAGGAGATCGACACCGATCACCACCGCTTCTCGTCGCAGGACAACATCACGATCGTCGACTCGATCGACGAGTTTCAACTGGAGAGCTTCATCGCGATGGACCCGCCGAAGCACGACGAGCAGCGCAGGGTCGTGCAGCCGGTGGTCGGGCCGAGGAACCTGTCGGAGATGGAGTCGCTCATCCGCACGCGCGTGATCGGCATTCTCGAGAGCCTGCCCCTCGAGGAGGAGTTCAACTGGGTGGAGAAGGTTTCGATCGAGCTCACCACCCAGATGCTCGCCACCCTCTTCGACTTTCCCTTCGAGGAGCGGCGCAAGCTCACCTTCTGGTCGGACGTCAACACCCTCGGTCCGAAGTCGGGCCTCGTCGCCAACTGGGACGAGGCGCGCGCCGAGCTGCGGAACTGCCTGGCGTGCTTCCAGGAGATGTTCGAGCAGCGCGCCGACCCCAGTCACGAGGGCTTCGATCTCCTGACGATGCTCGCGCAGAATGCGCAGACCCGGAACATGGCGCCCATGGAGCTGCTCGGCAACGTGATCCTGCTCATCGTGGGTGGCAACGACACCACGAGAAACTCGATCTCGGGCGGCGTGCTCGCGCTCAACCAGTTCCCGGCCGAGTACGAGAAGCTGCGTCGCGACCCGTCCCTCATTCCGAACATGGTCGCCGAGATCATCCGCTGGCAGACGCCGCTCGCCCACATGCGGCGCACCGCGCTCGAAGACGTGGAGTTCCACGGCAAGACCATCCACAAGGGCGACAAGGTCGTCATGTGGTACCTGTCGGGGAACCGGGACGAGGACGTGTTCGAGAACGCGAACGACCTCGAGATCGACCGCCGCAACGCCCGGCAGCACGTGTCGTTCGGCTTCGGCATCCACCGCTGTATGGGCAACCGGCTCGCGGAGATGCAGCTGCGCGTGCTCTGGGAGGAGATCAGCCAGCGGTTCCACCGGATCGAAGTGGTCGGCGAGCCGCGCCGCACCCTGTCGAACTTCGTTCGGGGCTACACGAGCCTCCCGGTCAAGGTGCATCCGCTGCCGTCCGCCTGAGTGCGGCCCGGGCAGCGCTACACTGTCCGGCAGAGAACCACGTCCGACTTCAGCCAGGGAGGCTCATCATGCGACGTCGCCAATCCACACCGCTGACCTTCGGAATCCTCCTGGTGGGCCTGCTCGTCGGCACCACGGCCGCCTGGGCCGCCGATACCACGGATGCCCGCGAGGAGATCGTGCGCGTGATCGAAGGGTCCTACATGCACGGCGCGTTCAACGAGCAGAACACCGAGGCGATGCGCGCGGGCTTCCACCCGATCTTCAAGATCCACGGCCTGCGCGACGGCGAGCTCAGCACCTACCCGATCGCCGAGTGGGCCGGTGACATCGAAGCGCGCAAGGCGAAGCCCGGCTGGAAACAGCAGACCTGGGAGTGGCGTTTCCCGATGATCGACATCACGGGTGATGCCGCCGTCGTGAAGGTGGAGCTGTTCAAGGTCGAGGGCGGGGAGAAGACCCACGTCTACACCGACTACCTCTCGCTGCTGCGATTCGAGGACGGCTGGAAGATCACCGACAAGGTGTACCACCGCCACTAGGGGGCTGCTGAAAAAGTCCCCTAGGGCCGACAGGCGGTCTCGGCTCGGACAACGTCGTCGGAGGCTCCGCCGGCCGCGGAGTGGCCTAGCCGTGGTTCCGCGGCGGTGTGGGTGCCAGGACCGTCCACGTTCTGGCCCCGACGAGCGCGAACACCAGGAGAGACATGGGCGCAAGAGCCATCCACGTGCGGCGCCGGCTCCGACGCAGCAGGTCGTCGTAGCTTTCGCCGAGCTCGACGAGGATCGGCCTGCGCGGCACGTCCACCTGGTGCTCCGCGGCGATGCTGCGCACCGCGCGCAGCGCGTGGTCACGCGCGTCGAAGGGGCGTGCGCCTTGCAGCAGCCGCGGCATTTCGCCCCATCTCGGCGGCAGCTCGCCGTCGGTGACTGCCCACGCGATCACGGGGTCTCCCGGTGCCCACCGTGAGGGCACGATGGCGGCCGCGTGGGTCCACTGCCTGATCCGGCGCGTCACCTCGTTGGTTCTGCGAATGACGGTGTGAAAGCGCGAGCCGGAGAGCTCGGGCCGGAGCTCCGAGTCGCGGAACCGGTAGTACGCCGCGCCCGTATCGGCCTCCTGCGGGAGCACATCGACCTCCGCGCCGCGGACCATGAGGTTGGCGTACGTGCGCCCGGGAAACATCCCGGGGTAGATGCCGGCGATCGACGCAGCGAGCACGGCGCCGACGATGAGCCCTGGCAGGTCGGCTTCGTGGCCGTCGCTCTTGCGCAGGAGGCCGGGCCAGAGCGGGGTGAGCACCTTTGCGTAGAAGACCAGGGTCGCGACGAGCATGACGAACGGAATGACGAACAGGACGAGGACCACGTCCACGTACTTGGGAAGGCCGTCGAACACGGCGCCGGAGAGGGCCGCTGCGCCGATCACCATCGCCGCCGCCAGACCGCCGATGACGACCGCCTGAAGGCCCCGCGACGAGGGAGAGAGTGGCGGTGGCGAGGCCTCGTGCATCAGCTCGCCCCGCGCGCGCTCCGCTGACTCCAGTGGGATCTCTGCGCGTTCTGCCTCGCCCAGACCGCGGACCTCACGAAGTTGCGGATCAGCAGGTAGAAGGAATAGGGCATGAGCACCAGCGCGAACAGAATCGGGCCGATGACGATGCGCTCGCCCACGAGGAGGTAACCCGCGCCGAAGAACGCGAGGAGAAAGACCGGCACCATGGCGAGGCACCCCAGCCCCAGCAGGAGCTTGGGGAGGAGCTGCTTGCGCACCGCGCCCGGCGGTGGAAGTGGAGGAGGCACGGCCGCGTCTGGGAGAGTCGCCGGCTCGAAGCGCTCCGCGTTCTGCGTGAGCCAGACCGCCGTCTGGAGCCAGTGGGCGAGGTTCGGACCACTCAGCGTGGAGGCCTCGGGAGTCAAACCGAGGGTCATCGCACCGGGCCCGAACGAGAAGCTCCATGCTCCGACCGGGCTCATCTTGCCGAGGTTCTTGGCAGGAAGGAGATCCCAGAGCACGCGGCGGACTTCGGGAGAGAGGATCTCGCGGGCCCAGGACGGGTCCGCGGCACGCGCCGCAACGGGGTGCTCGCCGGCCGGCAGCTCGACGGGTCTCATGGCGAGCTTGCGGTTCCCGTACCTCTCCGCCGCGAGGATCACGGCCCGCACACACACGTTGTCCACTCCCCCGAGGCGCACTCCCATCGGTTGCAGCGAGACGAGATTCGTGCAGAGCGGTGTCTCGACCTGGATCTGGAGGTGCAGTCCGGCGAACTGCCGGAAGCTGATGTCGGACGTGGCGTACCGGTGTATCGCACGTGCGCTGCATGCAACCTGAACCTCGCGGCCTGCGACCGTCCCGGCGAAGGTGGCGACGGTCCCGGGTGTGCGCGGGGCTGGCGCGAGTCCGGCCTCCTCGAACGCGGGCCCGAGCGTCTCCTGCAGCCCCTTCAGGCCAGAGTGTGCCCACGCCATCGGCGTTCCCTCCCCGGGAAGCCCGGGCCTGCCCGCGGAGGCGTCGCGCCTCGGTGCGTCACGTGGGAGCTGGGTCATGGCGGCATGATACGGGGGGCCCGAGCCTGGCCGTGGAAGAGGCCTCTCGCGTCGTTCGTCGGGGCTCGGCGGCAATCTGCTGCGATGGGCGCTTCTCGAACTGATATAACCAGTATAAAGGTTTTAGAGGTTATATCTTTCCGGAGGTGATGCATGTCTGCTCGGTACCATCTCGCACAGGCCAACAGAGCGCACATGAAGGGCCCGCTGGACAGTCCCGTGATGGAGGGGTTTCGCCGGCAACTGGCCGCGATCAATGCCGCCGCGGACCACAGCCCCGGGTTTGTCTGGCGCCTGCAGACCGAAGGCGGAGACTCCACGGACATCCGTGCATTCGATCGCCCGGAGATGCTGTTGAACGTGTCCGTGTGGGAGACGATCGAGGATCTCCACCACTACGTCTACCGGGGTGCTCATCTGGGGCCTTTTCGCGATCGCAAGCTCTGGTTCGAACCGACGCCGACACCTCTGGTTCTCTGGTGGGTTCCAGCCGGCCACGTTCCGCCGGTCGACGAGGCGCTCGAGCGCTTCCGCACCCTCGAGAAGCGCGGGCCGACCGCGACGGCATTCACGTTCAAGGTACATTTCCCGCCCCCACGACCCAGCAGGCGCGACGGGGAGGCTTAGCCTTGCCCCGCCCTCGCGCCTATCCCTACGGCGCCGACATCACTTCGCCCCACCTGAGCTTTCGTGCCGGTGACCCGAGCTTGAACTTCGCCAACACGGTCGAGCTGAGGAAGGGGCCAGAGCCACAGGAGTACCTGCGCCAGTACGGTGATGTCCTTGTCTTTGCGTGCCGCATCGAGCTCCTCGAGGCCGGGCAGGTCGGTCGCATCGAAAAGGAGGCATCGAGCCATCCCCGCCTCGCGGCCGCCGCTCTGACGCGTGCTCGCGACCTGCGCGAGACCGTTCATGCAGTGATGCAGGCAGAGGCTACGGGTGTTTCCCCCGCCAGAGATCACATGACGGTCCTGCACTCCTGGTGGAGGCGGGCGACGCATCATGCGGAGCTCCGCAGGAGCGACTCCGGTGCCTTCCGACCGAGCGTACGCGTCGCCCACGTCGACGCCGTGAGCTGGGCGGTGGCGCTGGCTGCCGTGGAGCTCCTCTGTTCCGAGAAGGTGAGCCGCCTCAAGGAGTGTCGCGGCAGCGACTGTGGGTGGCTCTTCCTCGACACGAGCCGCAACAGGACCCGGTCCTGGTGCAGCATGAAGGCGTGTGGCAATCGGGCCAAGGCGGCCCGCTACTACGCGCGGCACAGTCGCAGGTAGCTTCGAACCGCCGTGCGCGCCTCGGCGAGGCAGAGTCACCGTTCCGAGTATCATCCCGGCATGCATTCGCCCGCCGGCTAACGTGGGTCACCGTCCTCACGGGAGAAGACAAATGGACCTCCTCCGCTCGCTCGCCATCACCACGAGATCGCTGCTGCGCACTCCGACATTCGCGATCGCGTTTGTCCTCACCCTCGGGCTCGGCATCGGTGCAAACAGTGCGATCTTCAGCCTGGTGTACGGCGTGCTGCTGCGACCGCTTCCGTACCCGGAGGCCGACCGCATCGTGCATCTGGAGAACGCAGGCAAGGCGGCTGGCATCGAGAACATCCACTTCTCGTTCCCCGAGGTTGCGGACTACCGGAATCAGGTGAAGTCTCTCGACGAGGTGGTCGAGTTCGGCGACTGGACGTTCAGCGTGCTCGGACGGGGAGAGCCGCACCGGGCGGTGGCGGGCCTCGTCACGGCCAACTTCTTCGAGGTGCTCGGCATGCGGCCGCTCCACGGGCGTCTGCTGCAACCCGAAGACCGCGGGGAGGGCGCTCCACCCGTCGTGCTGCTGACGTACGAGTACTGGCAGCGCGCGCTCGGCGGCGACCCGGACATCGTCGGGCAGTCGCTCGACCTCACCTCGAAGGTGGCCACCATCGTCGGCGTTCTGGAGCCGGGAGCGCACTACGCGACACAGCGCCGGGGTCAGGACTTCTACGCCAACTACACGACAAATGACCACTACAGCAGCGCCACCATGGAGGACGAGCGCGGTCACCGCATGACCGACGTCTTCGCGCGCCTGGCTCCGGGTGCCACCCTCGAGGAGGCGCGGGCCGAGCTCAACGTCGCGCTGGCCAACTTCAAGCAGGACTATCCAGACGACTACCCGCAGGGTCTCGGCCTGGAGGTCGTGGTGACTCCGTGGCGCGACGAGCTGGTCGATCAGGCGCGGCCGACGCTCATCCTGCTGCTCGGAGCAGCAATGTTCGTGCTGATCATCGCGTGCGCCAACGTGGCGAACCTCTCTCTGGCGCGCTGGCTCAGGCGCGAGCAGGAGCTCGCCATTCGCTCGGCGCTGGGCGCCGCGGGCGGCAAGCTGCGTCAGCAGCTTTTTCTCGAGAGCCTGGTTCTGTCGCTGGTGGGAGCCGGCTTCGGACTCCTGCTGGCGTACGCACTCCTCGACGCCCTGCGCGCCTATACCTCCCGCTTCACGGCGCGCACGGGCGAGATCAGCATCGACGCGGGGGTGCTGGCGTTCACGCTCGTCGTCGCCGTGGTCACGGCGACCTTCTTCTCGATGGTTCCGGGCCTCGTCCCCTCCCGGCGGCTGGCGGCCGCGCTGAGCGGCGGCTCCGCGCGGTCGACCGCCAGCGGCACCCGCAAGCTCCTGCAGCGGGCGCTGGTAGCGAGTCAGCTCGGCGTGTCGTTCGTGCTGCTGGTCGGCTCCGGGCTTCTGGTGCGCACGCTCTGGAATCTGCATGCCATCGACCCCGGCTACGAGCTGGAGCACGTGCTGAGCGTCGAGGCGCCAAAAGACTTCGAGGCCGTGACCGCCGAAGACAATCGACGGTTCACGCGGGGAGTGGTCACCGATGTCGGCGCGCTGCCTTCGGTCGAGTCGGTGGCGTTGACCCAGAACGCTCCGCTGCGCCGCCGCCTGGACAGTCCACCCATCGAGCTGCACATCGAGGGAATCGCCCACGACCCGCAGCAGTCGGTCGTGCCGGCGCTGTGGGAGACCGTGACCCCGGAGTACTTCGAGACGCTGGGCGTCGAGATGGTCGAGGGGCGCGCGTTCACGGCGGGCGACGACATGCAGAGTGATCCGGTGGCAATCCTCAACGAGGCGGCCGCGGAGTACTACTTCGGCGACGAGAGTCCGCTCGGACGTCGGCTCAGCTACACGTTCGCGGGTGGGTTCTCGTTCGGCGACGTGAGGCTGACGCTCGTGGGCATTGCGGCCGATGCGCGCATGAGCGCGGTCGACAAGGGGGGCCAGCACATCCTCTACCTCCCGGAGGCACAGTCTTTTCCTGCGCAGACCATCCTCGTGCGCACCCAGGGTGACCCCGCGCCGGTCACGCCGCAGGTTCTGGAGACGCTGCGCGCTCTCGACCCGGAGAGGCCGCTCGAGCACGTCTCGACCCTGGCCGAGGTCCGCGACGAGAGCCTCGCGCCGCAGCGGCTCAACGCCACACTGTTTGCGATCTTCGCCGGCCTGGCCCTGTCGATCGCGGCCGTCGGCGTGGCGGCGGTCCTGGCCTTCACGGTGAGCGCCCGCCGTCGCGAGCTGGGCATCCGTGCGGCGTTGGGTGCTGCACCCGTGGGCCTGCAGGGGCTCGTGCTCCGCGACGGTGGCCTCATGGCGCTCGTCGGCCTTGCTCTGGGCGGCGTCGGAGCCGTGGTCCTGACGCGCTTCCTTCAGGGGCTGCTCTACGAAGTGGAGCCGCTGGACGCGGTCACCTTCTTGGCCGTGGCCGCGGTGCTGCTGCTCGTGGCTCTCGGTGCGGCGCTCGTTCCCGCACGGCAGGCGACCCGCACGGCGCCGGCCGACGTGCTGCGCTCGGAGGGATGAAGCCTGGATGCCCGGGGAGACGGAGCCGGGAGGCCGCGTTGCTCGGCCTCGGAACCTTCACATGGGTGCGCTACGGTGCCTTGCGTGAGACCTCTGCAGCGACTCCTCCAACGTTCCCTCGTCGGCTTCCTCGCCGCCCTCGTGCTCCTGCTGTTTTTCGGCTGCCGTCCGACGGTCGGAGAGCTTGGTGGTCCGAGCGCTGTCCCCGATCGCGTCATCCTGACCTGGAATGGCGATCCCGCCACGAGCCAGTCGGTCACGTGGCGCACCGACCACACCGTGACGGCGGGACAGGCGCAGATCGCGAAGTCGCTCGCGAGCCCGGACCTGGGGTCCGCTGCGACCCTCGTGAGCGCCACGACCGAGACGCTGCGGCTGCGGGATTCCAACTGGAACGACGCGTTGCCGGAGTCCGTCAGCTACCACTCGGCGACGTTTGGTGATCTCGAGCCTTCGACCCTGTATGCCTATCGGGTCGGGCAGGGGGACGCCTGGAGCGAGTGGCACCACTTCCGCACCGCCAGCGACGACCCCGAGGAGCCCTTCCGCTTCCTCTACTTCGGAGACGCGCAGAACGGGGTGCTGACCCACTGGTCGCGGGTGCTCCGCACGGCCTATCGCTTTGCGCCGGACGCTGCGTTCGCCATCCATGCGGGCGACCTCGTCAACGAGGGACACGCCGACGCGGAGTGGAGCGAGTGGTACACCGCCGGCGCCTGGCTGCACGCGACGCTCCCGGCGATTCCGGTCACGGGGAACCACGAGTACCGGTCCATGGAGCGGGGCAGCCGTGAGAACCGGCGGCTCTCGATGCTGTGGCGGCCGCAGTTTGCGCTGCCGCGCGGCGAAGGGGTGCCCACGGAGCTCGCGGAGACGGTCTACTGGCTCGACTACCAGGGAGCGCGGGTCTTCGTGCTCAACTCGAACCGGAGTCCCGAGCAACAGGTTCTCTGGCTCGAGGAGGCGCTGGCGGCGACAGAAGCCCGCTGGAAGATCGTCACGTTCCACCATCCGCTCTTCTCCAACGCCGGGAGCCGCGACAACCCGGAGCTCCGCGAGCTCTGGCTGCCGGTGCTCGAGCGTTGGAATGTGGATCTCGTGCTCCAAGGTCACGATCACACGTACAGCCGGGGGCAGACTGCAGGTGGCCAGGACGGCGTGGAGCAAGGCGAGCCGGCCCCTGGAGGTGCACCCTCGCAGACGCCGGTCGATGGGGCCGAGGTCGGGACTGTCATCGTGGTCTCGGTGTCGGGCGCCAAACAGTACGAGCTGGCCGACGACCTGTGGTCAGGCTACGACGGCCAGGCGACGCTCGCGCGTGCCGCCGAGAACACGCAGCTTTTTCACGTGATCGAGGTTGGTCCCGCGCGCATCGACTACCGCGCCTATGGAGCGGACGGGCAGCTCTACGATGCCTTCGAGCTCCGGAAGGACGAGGCCGGCACCAAGCGCCTCCTCGACCTCTCCCCGGACCTCGAGGAGCGTCGCTTCGAGAGCACGGCCCCCTACACGTCCGGCCACTGGACCACGACGCCGGGCTGAGCCTGCCGCCAGGGACGGTCGGCGAGGCCACGAGAACGAGGAGGACCGAGAGAGCTCCTCGAAAAGTGGCTCGGGTGGAAGCGCTCTACCTCTCGGCCATCGGCAGGACGATCTTCGACGGATACTCGGCGTTGCGCTCCACCGTGATCACGGGGTCGCCGGACGGTGGGTAGCGGTCGAAGTTTCCGGCATCGGCGCCGGCGAGGGCGATCCGGACGCGGTGCCCGGCACGAACCAGGACCGACGTGGGCCAGAGCTCGAACGTGAGCTCCGCGACCTCGCCGGGAACGAGGCTCTCGGCGTCGGCGCGAGACAACGTCCTGTAGGGGCCGTAGTAGTGGTACGGCGGCTCCTCGCTCGACACCTTGCGCGACACGGCTCGCAGCTGACCTTCTGTGACATAGGTCACACGGCCGTCGGGAGCGACGACTTCGAGGTAGCCGAAGAAGGCTCCGTCCTCGTGGGTGGACCGCACGAAGAGGGTGAGCAGCGGATGCCCCGTGATCTCGACGTCCGACTCCATGGGCTCGCTCGTGTACGTGAGGAGCTTCCGATCTTCGGCCCGCCGATCGGGGTACACGACGTCGCCCCCGCCCATGTTGGTGCGCCACCGATTGGCCGTGCCGGTGCTGGCCGTGTAGTCGACCCTGTAGACGTCACTCCCTTCGGTGCTCGCAGGGCGCTCTTCGCGCAACGTCCCTTCGGCACCAAGAAACAGCTCGCGGCGGTCGAGGCCTTCAGGGGGCCACACCGGAGTGGTGTGCCACTGCCTGGAGCCGAGGGTCATGTAGGTGATCTCGGACGGCAGCGGGTCCGCCTCCCGCTCGCCCTTCAGGTAGTGGTCGAAGAACTCGAGCATGGCGGTCAGCTGCCGATCGGTCGTGGGGTCGGGGCTGTCGTCGTCGGGGTCCCGGAACGGGTCGGTGTCGTGGCCACCGCCGTGACTCAGAGCTCCGATCACGACCTTCTGCGGGTTCGGGAGCGTGTTGAAGCGGCTCAGTGCGCCGGCGACCGTGGCCGCATCGAGCCACCCGACGCGGCTGAAGTAGGCGACTCCCGACGTGGCGAGCTCGGCGACCTTCCCTGCGGGGCTGGAGACCTCCATTGTCCTCGGAGGCCCGTCGCCGAAGCGATCGTCCGCGAACTCGAGGTCGCGGGCGGCGTCGGCGACGCGGACGTTCGTCTGATGATCGGCCACGGCCGCGTCGAGCAGGGCACCGTTGGTGTCGGCGTCGACCGGCTTGACGCCGCGCACCCGCGACTTCAGCTCGGCACAGGCTTCGCCTTCGACACCCTGGAGGCCGCAGATGTCGTTGTTGTCCATCTTCCACACCGCCGCGCCCCATGCGTCGAGGAAGAAGCCGAGCGACACGTTGCCGGGCCGAATGAGATGCTCGTAGGCCGAGAAGTCGGGGTAAAGCGGCGCCACGGCCTTGACGGCAGGGGAGTGATTTGTGGCGAGCATCTCCGCAGTGGTGCCGTCGTAGGACACGCCAAAAGAGCCGACGCGACCGTTCGACCAGGGCTGCGCGGCGATCCAGTCGGCGATCTCGCCGTAGTCGCGGACCTCGTCTTCGGTGGTGACGTACGGGCGGGTCCCGAATGACGCGCCGGTGCCGCGGGCATCGACGATGACGTAGGCGTACCCGGCGGCGCCCAGCGCGGACGCCGTCTCGTAGTTCGAGTCGGCCTCGGGATCTGCGCCCACCCTGTCCTCCGCACGCCAGTAGCGCGTCATCCGCATCAGGGTCGGAACCGTCTGGCCGGGTGCCAGCGCCTCGGGCAGCCAGAGGTCGATGGCGATCAACGTGTCGTCCCGCATTGCGACATGGAGCGCCTGCAGGCGGGGCTCGTCCCCGCTGGCCCCGGTCGGCGAGCTCTGTGGATCCGGAGAAGAGCAGGCGAGGAGTAGGGGGAGCAAGAAGGCCGGCCAGCAGTGTGTTCTCGATCTCATGTCCGCGACCTCCTGGTTCCAGGGTCTCCCGAGCCTTCCGCAAGCGCTGCAGGTGCTCCTGGATTAGTGATACCGGTGTCACTATCATGGGAGGGACTCGAGATCCACTTCTGGCCCCGCTTCGACGAGAAGACATGAGCTCCCTACGAACCAGTCTCGCGGACTACGTGCAGGCACACGCGGGTGATGCCCCGCATCGCGATGCGGTCGTCTTCGAAGGCGACCGCATCAGCTGGTCGGAGCTTCGCGACCGGGTGGACGACTGCGCTCGCGCACTGCTGGCCATGGGGGTGGAGAAGGGCGATCGTGTGGCCATGTTGTCCACCTCCCGGCCGGAGTACTGGACGGTCTTTCTCGCCACCACGGCGATCGGCGCGATCTGGACGGGGCTCAACCCCCGTCACCGCCTCGACGAGTACCGCTACCGCGTCGGCGACTCGAAGCCGAAGGTGCTCGTGGGGCAGATGGGGTTCGAAGGACGTCACTACGGCGGGGACCTGGTCGCGCTCGCCGCCGAGCACGACTGTGTGGAGGGCCTCGTGGTCTTCGGAGGTCAGCCGCCCGAGGGCGCGGTCAGCCTCGAGTCGTTCCTGGCCGAGGCGGCCACCGTCTCCGCGTTGCAGTACGAGGCCGCGCGAAGCGCCGTGGAGGCCCTCGATCCCGCGCTCATCGTCTACACCTCGGGCTCGACCGGGAAGCCCAAGGGGGCCGTGCTCTCGCACTACGGTCTCGCCTTCGGCAGCCTGGTGCAGACCGAGCACTTCGGCGTCTCGCTCCCGAAGGTGGTCGTGAACTTCCCGATCGATCACGTCGCCTGCGTTGCGGACACGTGCTGTACCACCCTGGTCCGAGGGGGCACGATCGTCTTTCAGGAGCGTTTCGACCCTGCGGCGACCCTCGCGGCGGTGGAGGCCGAGCGGGCGACCGTTTGGGGCGGTGTCCCGACCATGCTGCAGCTGGCGCTCGCGCTCGACGATTTCGACGCCTACGACCTCTCGAGTGTCGAGGCGATCCTCTGGGGCGGAGCGGCCCTACCGCGTGAGGCGGTCGAGCGCCTGCAGCAGACCGGGGCGCGGCTGATGAGCATGTACGGCATGACCGAGACCTCCGCGCACGTCACCTACACCGAGCCGGGAGCAAGCGCCTCGGTGCTCAGCGAGACCGTCGGCAAGCCGGACGTGCGATTCCCCTGTCGCATCGTCGACGACGCGGGGAACGCGTGCGGCGTGGGGGAGGAGGGCGAGCTGCAGTTCGAAGGCGACTACCTCATGCTCGGCTATTGGGAGCGACCCGAGGCGACCAGGGACAGCTTCACCGCGGACGGCTGGCTCCGCACGGGGGATCTCGGCCACTGGCGCGAGGACGGCAACATCGTCATCGTCGGGCGCAGATCCGAGATGTTCAAGTCGGGCGGCTACAACGTGTACCCGCGGGAGGTCGAGCTCGTGCTCGAGGAGCACGAAGGGGTTGCGATGGCCGCCGTGATCGCCGTTCCCGACGATCTGTATCAGGAGGTCGGCCACGCGTGGGTGCTCGAGACCCCGGGAGCCGAGGTCGACGTGGTGCAGCTCCGCGAGCACTGCCGGGCGAAGCTCGCGAACTACAAGATTCCGAAGAGGATCCACGTGGCGGCCGAGCTGCCCATGCTTCCGGTCGGCAAGGTCGACAAGAAGGCCCTGGCCGCGCGGCACGCGGCGACCGGAGGCTGACCGTACGGCGCAGGGGGCTGCGTCAGCCGTCGCCTTGGAGATCCAGAAGCGGGTGTGCGCCCACTTCCTCGGCGGGTGGGTTCTCGGCGTAGGCTCCGCGGTACCAGAGCACGGCCAACAGGACCGCGAGCCGATCGGGCGCTCGTCGGTAGGCCTTCAGGTGCGGATCTTCGCGCACGAAGACGTTGTGCAGCATCTCGTCGACCATGCCACCCAGCGCCGCGACGACGTTGTACGTCTCGTTCCGTGCGTCGGCGGTCGTGCCGGCCCGCCGGGCGAGCCCGGACGCCACCAAGCGGTACCACTCGGCGTTGTTGGCGAGAACCAGCCGGTCGAACTCCGGCAGCTCGTCGCCGAGCTGGCGGAGGCAGCGCATGAGGCCGACGTTGGCCCGGAAGTGCTCGACCATCTCCGAGGTCGAGTGTAGGACGCGCTCGTAGACCGAGCCTCCGGGAGCCGGCAGCATGAAGCCCATCGCCCACTCACCCTGGCCCTGCAGCACGTCGAACGCCAGCTCCTTCTTGTTCTTGAAGTAGCGGTAGGCGGCGCCGTGGGACAGCTTGGCCTCCGTCGCGACGTCGGCCATGCGCAGCTCGTGGAAGCCCTTCTCGGCGAGGATTCGCGCTGCGGCCGCCTTGACGCGGAGCTTGGTGCGCTCACCCTTCGGGAGGCCCTCCGCGTGAAGGGCCTCGTGCGCGAGGTGGCTGCAGTAGTCGTAGCGGTTCCGGGACGCCATGAGGAGGAGCGCCGCCCGTCAGTCGAAGACCAGCATTCCGAGCCACTCGGCGACCATGGCCGGCTTCTCCTGCCCTTCGATCTCGATCCGATTCTCAGAGGTCACGAGGTAGCGACCGTCGCCGCGCGCCGCGATGTCGACGACCTTCATGTGGTTGCGGACTCGAGCGCCAGTGGGAACGGGAGCCATGAGCCGGACGCGGTTGAAGCCGTAGTTGAACCCGTAGGCGGCGCCCGGAGGGTACTCGGCACCCGTGGTCACCCGATTGAAGTAGGTCAGCATGGACATGGTCCAGAAGCCGAAGGCGATGGTGCCGTCGAACGGGCCGTCGCGGCGAGAGCGCTCGGGGTCGATGTGCATCCAGTCGGGGTCGAGCGTCGCCTCGCTGAACTGGTCGATGAGCGCCTGGCTCACCTCGACCCAGTCGGACGTTCTGGGATCTCGACCGTAGTAGTTCCAGAACTCCTCGATCCGAGCGTCCGACGCGTTGACGTGGCCTTCCATGGGAAGGACTCTAACTGATATCGACGTCACTTCTAATGCGCTGCTTGATGCGGTTGCCAGCCGAGGAGCATCTCTGTTCCCGAAGCGGTGCGCTGCGGATAGGCTGTCGGCGAATCTCTCGAGCGCTTGGTCGAGGAACGAGTGTGACGCCCCTGCAACGAACCGGCCTCCTCTGCACGCTCGCACTTGTCGCCAACCTGTTCACGACCGAAGTGCTTCACGCTCGGTCCGACGAGGGACGCTGGCGGGCGCGGCAGGGGCTGCTCGACCTGCGCGACTGGGCTCCTGAGACCGATGGCCCGGTCGAGCTCGTCGGGGAGTGGCGCTTTCACTGGAAGCAGCTCTTGTCGCCCGACGCAGAGTGCGCTCTGGGAGATGCCGCGGTGGCCGAGCTGCCGGGGGTCTGGAACGGGTTGACCGTCGAGGGCGAGGAGCTCGGGGCCGAGGGCTACGCCACCTACTGCCTGCGCGTCCTCCTGCCGGAGCGCCAGTCTCCGCTGTCGCTGCGCGTACCGCGTCTGCGGACTTCGAGCGCGTTGTGGATCAACGGAGTGCTCGTAGGCGAGATCGGCACGGTCGGTACCGACCGGGATTCGTCGCGCCCTCGCCGCGTCGACGCGATTGCGGCGATTGTGCCGAGCTCCGAGCTCGACATCGTCCTTCAGATCTCGAACTTCCACTTCCGTACGGGTGGCCCTCACCGCCCCGTGGTGCTCGGCACGCCGTTGAACTTCGAGCCGCTGGCCGACGGCCCCGAAGCCGCTCTCGCCGCGTTCTTCATCGGCGCCTTCGTCGCCCTCGGCCTCTACCACCTCCTGACGCAGCCGATTCGCGCGCGGCGCGGGGCCCCCTCTTCCTTCGGGGCTCTCTGTCTGGTCATGGCCGGCTACCAGCTGACGCGCGAGAACAACCTCTTCGCCGTCGTCTTTCCGTGGATTCCGTGGCGCTTCGAGATACGGCTCGAGTACACGTTCTTCGCTCTCTGTGTCTTCTTCGCCGCGCTGTTCATCCGCGCTCTCTACCCGGGAGAGGTGCCGCGCTCCCTGCTCCGCGCCTGCTCGTTGGCGAGCGGGCTCTTCATTCTCGGCGTCTGGGCTCTGCCCATCGTCGAAGCGTCGGACTGGCTTCTGCTCGTCTTCCAGTTTGCCTTCTTGGGACTGGGGTCCTGGGGCGTCTCGCGGATCGTGCTGGCTGCCTACCGTCGCCGCGGCGGCGCGCACTGGTTTCTCATCGGCGGCTCTTTCTGGGTGCTCTCCGCGTTCCTGGACGGTCTTCTGCTGCGCTTCGCGCCGGGGCTCCCTCGCCTCGTGCCGTTCGGTTTCATGGGGCTGATCCTGGCTCAGACGGTGCTGCTCGCCATTGCCCAGACGCAGTCGGACCAGCGCACGGAGAAGCTCTCCAACCGCCTCCTGAAGCTGGCCTCGGAGAAGCTGGCTCTCGAGACCATGGCCTACCGCGATCCGCTGACCGGGCTCGAGAACCGGCGTCGGCTCGACGAGGGCGCGGCGAAGATCCGCCAGCGGGACGACGAGCGCTTTGCGGGCGCCGATGCCGTTTCGCTGCTCTACCTCGACGTCGACGACTTCAAGTCCGTCAACGACCAATACGGGCACGAGGTCGGCGACGAGGTCCTGGTTCGCATTGCGGATCTGCTGCGGGAGGAGTTCCGGTCCTACGATCTGTCGGCGCGCCTCGGCGGTGACGAGTTTGCGGTTCTCCTCGGTGCACAAGAGCACGAGGCGCGCGCTCAGGCGCGGCGCCTGCAGGAGCGTCTCAGGCAGCCCCTGGCCGTCGGTGAGCGCCAGCTCGACGTGGCGGTGTCGGTCGGCGTCGCGACCGTGGATGCTGACAAGGTGGACCTCGGCAAGCTGCTGCGTCGCGCCGATCGCGACATGTATCGTGACAAGAGCGAGCGCAAGGCCGCGCGTCGCGCGAACGCCTGAACCGAGCGCATTTCGACGAAGTCCTGCAAGTCCGGGCGGCGCCGGGGCTCGAATGCACGAGCGGCGCACGGTATCCCTCGTGGAACCGAGCTCGAAGGCTGGCAGCGGTGCGCTCTGGTAGAGCTGGAGGCCATGGGCCAGCGGTGAGAGTTGGCCTTGCAGCCCGGCTCACAGAGCGGGGATCGGTCCTTCTCCTTTCTAGACGGCACTTGCGGTAGGCCCGACGTAGTCGCCGATGTAGCGAATCCGGCCACGTCCGTAGATGATGTCGCTGTAGCTGCCGTCGGGTACGTTGTAGGGATCGGCGAGGCGCCACTGCTCGACCTTGGTCTCATCGAGCTCGATACCGAGACCTGGCTTGTCACCGAGGTCGAGTTGGCCGTCCTGGATGTCCAGCGGCTCTCGAAGCAGTTCGTCGACCAGGCCATTGCCGGTCTGATCGACCTCGCAGGTGACGCCGTTCGGTGCAGCGGCGACAGCATGCGCGTTGGCCACGATCGCGACCGCGTCGCTCCAACTGTGCGGAGCCAGACCGAGGCCCGCTTCGTCTGCCATCTCGGCGACTTTCACGACCTCGGTGATGCCACCGGCGCGGGAGGCGTCGGCCTGCAGAATGTCGACCGTGCCGAAGCGGACGTGCTCGCGAAAACCACTCAGAGAGAACTCGTTCTCGCCGCTCGCGAGAGGAACCGTGGACTCTGCGCGCAGAGCGACGAAGTCGTCGATCTGATCGACCCGGAAAGGCTCCTCGAACCAGAACACGTCGTGCTCGGCGAGGACTTCAGCGAACGCAATGGCCGACGCGAGGTCCAATCGCCAGATGCCATCGACAATCAGGTCGTTCTCCTTGCCGATGGCCCTCTTGATGGCTGCGACGGTGGCGACGTCATCGTCCCAGGTCCGCCCCGCGCGAGTCTTGACCCGACGAAAGCCACTCTCGATGCAGCGCGCTGCGACCGCCGCCACAGCGTCGGGCTCGTCGTACATCATGCCCGAGGCGTACGCCGGCGCCTTGCCCTCCGTGCCTCCGAGCAGCTTCCACACCGGCTGCCCTTCGATCTTCCCGCGAAGGTCCCACAGGGCGATGTCGATCGCTCCGAGGGCGGAGACCGCACCTCCTTTGCGGCCGTACCAGTTGGCGACGCTGTGAAGGCGCGCCCAGTGTTTCTCGGTCTCCACCGGATCGAAACCGACGACGAAGGGTTTCAGGTGGTCGACTGTGGCCTGCACCACGCCGGGTAGTGAGTAGCAGGAACCGACACCGCTGAGGCCTCCGTCCGTGTGCACGCGCACCAAGCTGGACAGGCGGCCGTCGATGGTGCCGATCGGCGTGTAGCCCTCGATGGACTCGTAGCGGAAGCAGAGGTGGATACATTCGACGTCTGTGATTCTCATGGTCTTTCCCAGGAGCCTTCCGGGCAGATTGACGGGTCGGCGCAGGCGGCCAGAACCAGTGGGACAAGCTCGCGTTGTATGGCCCGTGCGGCGCCCGAAGCAGTGGCGTTCACCTGCACGGCGACCGCGACGCCGTGATCGGCGTAGTAGGCGACCGAGGTGCCGTAGCCAGGGTAGACGCCGCCGTGACCGTAGGTGCGACCGTACTCGGGACTGTCTTCGATCGAGACCCCCAACGCGTACTGGCTCGGCTTCTCCTGCGTATGGGGGTTGACCCGCCCGACCATGTCTTCGAGATAGGGGTCTTTCATCGCGCGCCCGCTCCACAGCAGCTGCCCCCAGCGTGCAAGCTCCTCAGAGGTCGAGATGAAGCCTCCGCCTGCCCATTCGCTGTAGGGGTCCCAGCGGAAGAGGCCGCGATGCAGCATGGTCGGCGGATACCCTGAAAGCCCCTGAGAGCCTTCGGCGCTGTAGCCCTGGGCGAGGCCAGGGTGCCAGAGGCCCTTTTGCGGGCCTGTGAGTGTGAGGCCCAGCGGGCTCAAGAACCGACGGACGATCTCTTCGCCGAGCTCGAACCCGCCGACCTTCTCCATCACCAAACCCACCAGGAGGTAGTTGGTGTCGGAGTAGCTGTAGCCCCCGCCCGCCGGGAAGAGGGGCTCTTCGTCGAGTACGAATTCGATGAGCTGTCGCGGTGGCACGATTGCCGTGGTGCCGGCTTCGCGCTGCGCTATGCGCAGCTCACGGAACGCGGGATCGAGGACGTACCGATGAAGCCCCGACGCGTGGTGAAGCAACTGCTCGAGGGTGACGGTGGAGCCGTTGGGGAGGCGCTGGTACCAGTCTTCGTCGCCGAGGTAGTCGGCCAGCCGATCGCCGAACGCCAGCTCGCCGTTCGCCACCATGGAGTGGAACAGAGCCGATGCGTAGGTCTTGCCGACGCTCCCCGCGAGCATTCGCGTGTGGGGCTTCATGGGAAGCCCGATCTCTCGGTTGGCTTCGCCGGCGGCGACGCCGATCACTCTTCCGTCGGGCAGAGCGAAAGCGGCGGTGGCGCCAGCCAGGTCGATTTGGGCCCGCTGCTCTTCGAGAAGTCTCTCGAGTGCGGCCTTGAAGTTGGCGGCCAGCTGTTCGAGAGGGTCCGCTGGGGGCGTGACGGCACCCCTGCAGCCGACCAGCAGGAAACCAGCGGCGACGATGGCCGGAACGCTCGGCCCGCCGAGACTTCGCCGCCGCTTCCCTTCGCCTCGTTCGCTCGTCACGGTCTTGCCTCCGTTCTTCGCTACTTGCCCGCGTCTCGCGCCTCTGCCTGCGCTCGCTTCGGCATCACCGGGAGGACGAAGTGACTGGGGTATTCCGGCGAGTGATGGATGACCATCTGCGCCGGCACCGTCTCGGTGACGTAGGCCTCGTGCTTGCCGGTGTTGGAGTTGGGGAAGGAGTAGTTGTCGAGCGCGTTCATGATCGCGATGCGCACCCGGTGTCCCTTCCTGAAGGTGTTGGCGATGGACCGCACAGAGATGTCGTAGCGCACTACGTTCTCGATGTCGCCGGAAAGCAGCTCCTGCGTCTCGAAGTTGGAGCCAGAGACGAAGTAGGTCGGGTCGTCGAGATTGCGAAAGCGAGCTCGCAGTACGCCCAGGGCGATTCGGGTCGGTTTGCCCGACTCGTCGACGTCCGAGAGGTGCGCCCACCAGTCGGTGTCTTGGGCGTCGGTCGAGGCGTAGAGCACCAGCTTGAGGTCGCCAGCGATGTCGAGGTCCTCCTCGAGGGGTGCCGACGTGAAGACAGCGACGTCCTCGCGGGCCTCGATCTGGGAGGGGTCGATGGGGAAGCTCTGCACGTCCTCCCAGCGCTTCATCAGCTCGAAGCTGCGCCAGTTCTGCGGCGGGGCGGCCGGGTCGTAGACGTAGCGGTCGGCTCCGGTGGCGGTCGGGGCATCCGGCGACAGGAGTCCGTCGTCCGCTGAGCGAGTCGCCTCGCCGGTGCTGTGCAGGTACCAGGGCTGCTCGATGGCCTCGTTGGGAGGCCACTCTGTGGCCGTGCGCCACTCGTTGCTGCCGAGAGTGAAGTAGTCGACGCGGATGTCATCGGGCTGTGGCCCGTGGTCCGACAGGTAGAAGTCGTACCACTGCTGCTTGAGCAGCCAGATGTCGTCGCGCACCGCCTCGCCGCCGAAGCTCACGCCCGCGAGGGCGCGGTCCATGTTGTAGTTGTGCTTCCATGGGCCGATGAGAAGTCGCTGTGGACCCACGCCCTGCTTCTGCATGAAAGCCCAGTTGCTGCGTGTGCCTGGGAAGTCGTCGTCCCACCAGCCACTGATCTGGAATGAGCCGAAGTCGCGCGGGCCACCGTTCTTGTACCAGTTCTGCCGCTGCCAGTACTCGTCATTGGTCGCGTGCTCGACGGCTCGGTTCCACTGCGGTATGTCCTCGCCGGTGGCAAACACGTCGATGTCGCTGATGGGCCGGTGCGCCAGGATCTCGTCCCAATTGCGCTCCGGCAGGATCTTCTTGTCGAGCATCCAGAAGACGTAGTAGGCCATTCCCTGCACAAAGGTGCCGCCCATGTACGGCTGATCGCTCCAACCGGTACCCATGGAAACGGTCGGGATGATGCACTCGAGGGCCGGGTCGTCGGCCATCGAGGCAGCCCATTGGGTGAAGCCCGGGTACGAACCGCCCTGCATGCAGATCCGACCGTTGGACCACGGCTGCTCGGCAATCCAGCGAATGGACTGTGCCCCGTCCTCCGGCTCGTTGACGAGGATCTCGAACTGCCCCTCCGATCGCTGCTCCGGGTCGGTGTAGGAGGTGCCGCGGACTGACTGGAAGACCAGCGCATAGCCACGAGAGACGTGGTTCCAGTAGCGGTCGATCTCGTTGCTGATCCCGTAGGGCGTGCGGAAGAAGACGGTGGAAAAAGACTCCGGGGCGTCTTCACCCTCGGGAGCGACCGGCAGGTAGATCAGGGTCTTGAGCCCGAAGCCGGCGGACGTCGGCATGGTCGCTTCGAGCTTGCGGATGCCGTACCTGGGTTGTGTGACCGACGCGTCGCGCCAGCGACCAACGGTAGTGAAGCTCTCCCAGCCGCGGCGAACCAGAACGAAGTCGCGCCAGGGGTCGACGCCGGCGACCAGATGACCGCTGCCGTCGAAGACGAGGTCGAGCGGTGCGGTTGCATCTTCGAGGGCCCAGTACCAGGCAGTCTGAACCTCGCCTTCGACCTCCTCGTTCATCTCGCGGTGGCGCAGATAGCGGTCGCCGATGTGGCGGGGGCCCTCTACCGGCCAGCTCTGTGGGTCAGCGCTCGACCAGTTGGCCTCGCCCAGCGTTTCCCAACCGTCCACGAGTCGGGCGAGGGAGCCCGGAAGCAAGAGGTTGCTCGGTTCTGTGGCTGTTGTCTCGCTCCACTCGAGCGTTGCACGGTCACGGTGGCGGACCGACAGCTCGCCACCATCACCGATCGTCATCTCGGCCATCGGTACGCCACGGCCGTAGACGTCGAAGACTCCACTCTCCAGTGGCTGCGGGATTCCGCCCGGCTGGCAAGCCGCAAGGAGGAGTACGCTTGCCAAGAGTGCCTCCCAGCCAGAGCGGGATGAGGTGCAAGCGAGGCCGGCGTCCATCATTC
Source organism: Candidatus Multivoraceae bacterium (assembly GCA_965223385.1). Taxonomy (GTDB): domain Bacteria; phylum Acidobacteriota; class Thermoanaerobaculia; order Multivoradales; family Multivoraceae; genus JBCCLJ01. The sequence goes on from CBDCWR010000007.1 coordinate 2,747,035, forward strand.
TCTCCTCGTTTCTCGTGGTGCTACGCCTCGGCTGGCAGGCCGACGTAGTTCTCGGCCAGCGCTGTCAAAGCGGCGCGCGAATGCGTGAGGTACTCGAGCTCGGCAATCTGCAGGTGCTGATCGAACTCACCTTGATCAGGGAACTGGTGAAGCATGGTGGTCATCCACCAGGAAAAGCGAACAGCCTTCCATGTGCGTCGCAGCGCCTTCTCGGAGTAGGAGTGGAGCCCATCTTTCACGCCCGTCTCGTAGAAACGGGCGATCGCGTTGGACAACTGCCGCGCGTCTGACATGGCGAGGTTGAGGCCCTTGGCGCCGGTGGGCGGCACGATGTGTGCGGCGTCGCCTGCGAGAAAAAGCCGCCCGTAGCTCATGGGCTCGGCAACGAAGCTCCGCAAGGGCGCGATGGACTTCTCGACGGAGGGCCCGGTGACCAGGCCGCTGGCGACGTCTTCGGGAAGTCGTTGCTCGAGCTCCGCCCAAAAGCGCTCGTCGGACCACTGCTCAAGGTCGGTATCGAGAGGGCACTGCACGTAGTAGCGACTGAGCATGGGGTGCCGCATGGAGCACAGAGCGAAGCCACGCTCGTGGTTGGCGTAGATCAGCTCCTCGCTCACGGGGGGCGTTTCGGAGAGCACGCCGAGCCAGCCGAAGGGATAGACCCGCTCGCAGGTCCGGATCTGGTGCGCCGGGAAAGCCCTGCGGCTCACTCCGTGGTAGCCGTCGCAGCCGGCGATGAAGTCGCAATCGATGCGGTGCGGCGCGCCCTCCTTGGTGAAGGTGACGTAGGGACGTTCCCCGCTCACGTCATGAGGCATGGCGTCCGGCACTTCGTCGAAGATGGCGCCGCCGAGGCGCTCGCGCGCATCGTAGAGGTCCTTCGTGACCTCGGTCTGCCCGTAGATCATGACCGTCTTCCCGGTGAGCTCCTTGAAGTCGACATGCAGCAGCCGGCCCAGAAACGCCAGGCAGGTGCCTTCGTGAACGTGACCTTCACGGTCCATGCGCTCGCCGACCTCGGCCTGCCGCAGTGCCTCGACGGTGCCGTGCTCGAGCACCCCGGCGCGGATTCGTGCCTGCACGTGCTCCTTGGAGCGTCGCTCGAGGACGACGCTCTCGACGCCGCGAAGGTGGAGAAGCTGGGACAGCAGCAGGCCTGCAGGACCGCCGCCGATGATCACGACCTGGGTGCGCATGCGTCGCTCCTTTCTCCGGCCACCTAGCGCCCGTTGCCGGAGCCGCTCGCCATGGTCTCGGTGATGCGGTCGAGCAGCTCGTAGAGGAGCTCTTCTTCCTTCCTGTTCCTGGGGGTGCCCCACAGCTCCGTGTGGAGTGGCAGCGACTCCTCCCAGAGCTCCTTCTGGAGTGCTCGGCCTTCGCGTGTGAGGCAGACGCGATGCGCGCGGCGGTCGTCCGGGCACGGTTGGCGCTTCACGAGGCCTTTCTTCTCGAGCAGCGTCACGAGGGAGCCCACGGTGCTCGAATCGGAGAAGCTGCGCTCCCCCAGTTCGCGTTGGGTGATGTTGTCGCGCTCGGCCAGGAGTGTGAGGGCGACGAACTGATCTGCCGTCAGGCCCCGCGGCCGGAAGGTTGCATTGGCACGGCGGTGGAGGGCGAGGTAGGCGCGGCGGAGCCGCATGCCGAGGTTGTCTTCGAAGCGCTCGGGCACGAGATGGAGCCTCGCTGGGAATTGCGTGTACGGATATTACGTAAACTTACTATATACTGCATCCGTCCCCCCGCGAGGAGTGCATCGGAATGAGCAAGAAGAGCTCGAGATCCCACGATCTCGACCCCCGCCAACTCGACGAACGGGGTCTCGCGACCCGGCGCGAGGTTCTCGGGGGCAGCTACGTCGACGATGCGCTCGAGCGCGCGACGGCTTTCGATGCGCCTTTTCAGGAGCTCATCACGGCGCACGCCTGGGGAGACGTCTGGTCGCGCCCCGAGCTCGACCGGCCAACGCGCAGTCTGGTGACCATCGCGCTGCTGGCTGCTCTGGGACATGAGCGTGAGCTCGGGCTTCACCTCCGTGCCAGTCGGCGCACCGGGGCAACCGCCGAGCAGGTTCGCGAGACGCTGCTGCACGTGGCGATCTACGCCGGGGTGCCCGCAGCCAACACAGCCTTTGCCGTGGCCCGGCGCGTCTTGTCGGATGTCTCCGAGAACGGCGGCGATGACAGCCCAGAGGAGGGCTAGTCCATGTCCGACCGCCGCACTGCCCAGCACGGTCCAGCCGAGGTCATCCAGCCTCGAGACTGGGCTTCGCACCCCCCTTCGCTGCATCGCGACTACAAGTCGACCCTCACGCGCGCTCCCGACAAGCCACTGGTTCCCCTCGCGCAGGCATTGGGCGAGCGGACAGGTCCCGTATTTGGGCACGAGGCCGTCGGTGAGCACGACTCCGACCTGACGCGCAACGCCGTGCAGAACGGGGAGCCGCTCGGCGAGCGCATCGTCGTCGGCGGTCGTGTCCTCGACGAAGGCGGGCGACCGGTGCGCGGCGCGCTCATCGAGGTCTGGCAGGCCAACGCCGCGGGTCGCTACATTCACCGCGGGGACGTGCACGACGCGCCGATCGACCCGAACTTCCTCGGCGGCGGCCGCTGCCTGACCGACGACGAGGGCCGCTACAGCTTCACGACCGTCAAGCCCGGTGCCTATCCCTGGGGCAACCACACCAACGCATGGCGCCCGGCCCACATCCACTTCTCGCTCTTCGGCGGTGCCTTCGTCGACCGACTGGTGACGCAGATGTACTTCCCGGGTGACCCACTCCTCGACCTCGATCCCATCTTCCAGGGGGTCCCCGCGTTCGCACGCGACCGACTCATCGCAGACTTCTCGATCGACCGCACAGAGGAGCTCTGGGCCCTTGGCTACCAGTTCGACATCGTGTTGCGCGGCGTCGCGGCCACGCCCCTGGAAGACGAGTGATGGGCCAGACACCTTCGCAGACGGTAGGCCCCTTCTTCGCCTACGCACTGACGCCGGAGTCCTACGGCAAGGTCGGGATTGCGGGGTCGGTTCTTGCCGGCAGAGATGCCGAAGGGGAGCACATTCGCGTGGGCGGCACCGTCACCGACGGCAACGGCGACCCGGTGAGCGATGCGCTCCTCGAAATCTGGCAGGCCGACGCGCAGGGCCGCCTGCCGGGCCGCGGTTCGGGCGGAACAGACCCTGCACTCAGCCACTTCGGCCGCGTCGAAACGAAGCGCGATGGCAGCTATCTGCTCGAGACCGTGAAGCCCGGGTCGATCGTGGACGACTCCGGACCGGAGCAGGCACCGCACCTCCTGGTGGCGGTCTTCGCCCGAGGCCTGCTCAACCACATGTTCACGCGCATCTACTTCAGCGACGAAGCGCGGCGGAACGCCACCGATCCAGTGCTGGAAGCCGTGGAGCCGCAGCGCCGTGCCACCCTGATCGCGACGCGCGAAGCCACGCGGCCCGACTACTCCTTCGATGTGAGGCTGCAGGGTGAAGACGAGACCGTCTTCTTCGACGTGTGATCACTACGGGCCCACGCCAGCGCGCAGCCGCTACGACCGACCCATGAGCCTCCGCAAGCCAGGTTCGAGCCACCATCTCGTCTTCTCAGGGCATCGCGGCGAAGATCCGGAGCTCTCCGCTGTTCTCAGCGACGAGGCCATGCTTCGCGCGATGCTGCGCTTCGAGGCCGAACTGGCGATGGTCCAGCAGAGGTTGGGCGTCATCCCAGCGCCGCACGGCGACGTGATCGCACGGCAGGCTCTGGCGCTCGTTCCCGACGATGAACGCCTCTACGCCCAGACGGAAGTCGACGGCGTGCCGGTGCCCGAGCTGGTCGATCAACTCCGTCAGGCCGTGGCTCGGGAAGAACCCGCTGCTGCGACCTCGGTCCACTTCGGTGGCACCAGCCAGGACGTCTTCGACACGGCGCTGGTCCTGCAGCTTCGGGAGGCTCTCGCCTGTCTGCAGCTGCGCCTCGAGCGCGTCCTCCGGCAGTTGGCCGGTCTCGCTCACGAGCACCGAGCCACGGTGATGATGGGGCGGACGCGCTGGCAGCATGCCGTGCCGGTGACCTTCGGTGTTCAGGTCTGCGACTGGCTCTCTCCTCTCGGCCGGCAGGTGTCGCGGCTCCGAGAGCTGCGTCCCCGGCTCCTGAGCCTGCAGCTGGGGGGCGCGGCCGGCACCCTGCAAGCGCTCGGTCCGCTCGGCTTCGAGGTGGCGGAGGCGCTTGCCGAAGAGCTCGATCTCGCCACAGGCGACGTGTGGCAGACCCAGCGCGACGCGTATGCCGAGCTCGGCTCCTGGCTGTCGATCACCACCGGCCTTCTGGGAAAGATGGGCTTTGACGTTCTGACGCTCCTGCAGAACGACGTGGGCGACCTTCATCTGGCAGGGGGCGGCGGCTCGAGCGCCATGCCCCACAAGCGCAACCCGGTCCTGGCGGAGCGTCTGGTGGCCAACGCGCGCACGAGTGCGAGCTTGCTGGGCGCTCTGCACGGCTCCCTGGTCCACGAGCATCAGCGCAGCGGTGTGGCCTGGCAGCTGGAGTGGCACTCTCTGCCCGAGATGCTCTTCCAGTGTGGCAATTCGCTACTGGCTGCAGAACGTCTGCTCGACGACCTCGAAGTCGACGTCGGCGCGATGCGAGCCCGTGTCGAAGAGCCGCCGGGCCTCGCTCTCGCGGAGGCAGCCAGCTGCCTGCTCAGCACCTCGCGTGGTCGGGCCGATGCCAAGGCTGCCGTGCGGGCTGCGGCCGAGCAGGCGCGTCGCTCGGGCGATCATCTGCTCGAGGTTCTGGCAAGGGCCGAGCCCGAAACCGACTGGGCGCCCCTGAGGGAACCGCAGGGCTGGATCGGCCTCGCCGGGGAGCGCGTCGACCGGGCCTTGAGAGAAGCAGAACGGCACTGGGGTGCAGCTTCTCGTGATCCGCAGCGCTCCGAGGAGCGGGGCCGCCGGACACGGCCGACGTCGAGAAACCGAGGATGAAGGGGTCGGGAGATGACTGAGGAAAAGGTGGCAGCAGCGCCCGCCGGCGCACGAGTCTGGGACGTCGATCCGTACGACGAGGACATCCTTCGCGACCCGTACGCGTACTACACCGAGCTGCGCGAGCACGGTGGCATCGTCTGGCTCTCCCGATATGGCATCTGGGCCGTGGGGAGACAGGAAGACGTTCGTGACGTCTTCTCCGACTGGAGGCGCTTCTGTTCGTCGCGCGGCGTAGGGCTCACCGACTTCAAGACGGAAGCGCCGTGGCGCCAGCCGAGCATCATCCTGGAAGTCGATCCACCGGAGCACCGCAAGGCGCGCAAGGTGATGACCGAGGCCCTCTCGCCGCAAGCCGTGAGCTCACTCCGCGACGGCTTCTGCGACGCCGCCGAAACGCTGGTCGACGAACTGCTCCAGCGCGGCAGCTTCGACGCCGTGCCTGAGCTGGCGGAGGCTTTCACCCTCGAGGTTTTTCCCGACGCCGTGGGCCTCGGCCCGGAAGACCGCCGGAACCTGCTGGTGTACGGGAACATGGTCTTCAACGCACTCGGGCCGGACAATCGGTTGCGCCAGGAGGCTCTGGCACACGGCGCGACGGTGGTTCCCTGGATCACCGAACGCTGTGGTCGCGAAGCACTGAAGTCTCCGGGACTGGGCGCCACCATCTACGAAGCGGCAGACGCCGGCGACGTCACGCACGAAGAGGCCGGTCTCCTGGTGCGCTCGCTGCTCAGCGCCGGCGTGGATACGACCGTTGCCGGCCTCGGAGGCGCAGCCCTGGCTTTTGCCGAGAACCCTGCGCAGTGGCAGCTCTTTCGTGAGAACGAGGCGCTTCACCGAACGGCCTTCGATGAGCTGCTGCGCTACTACTCACCCGTTCACTCCTTCTGTCGGACCTCGGCGATCGACACCGAGGTCGGGGGAGTTCCGGTTGCCGAAGGTCAGAAGGTCCTGTGTGTTCTTGCCGCCGCGAATCGAGACCCGGAGTTCTGGGACCGCCCCGACGAGCTCGATGTCGAGCGGCGTACTCGCGGCCATGTGGCATTTGGCGTGGGGCTGCATTCCTGCGTCGGCCAGGTCATCGCGCGCCTCGAGGCGGAGGTCCTTCTCGGCACGATGGCGCGCAAGGTGAAGAGCTTGGAGCTCGACGGCGAGCCGGAGTGGCAGCCCGGCAATTCGATGCGCACTCTCAAGAGCCTTCCACTGCGAATGACGGCTGCCTGAGCTCGTCACGTCTCCCCGCGGAGGACCGACTCCATGTCAGCACTGATTCCGATGTCTGCCCCGCCATCAGCTCGGGCCCTGCAGAAGCCCCGAACGCCTGCACTTGTCCTCACTCTCACGTTCCTCTGCCTCGCCCCTTCTGCACTGCTGCCTCAGAGCGCTGCCGAAGCTCCTCCTGTGAAGGCAGCGCTCAGAATCGCCGACGAGTGGCTCGAGTATCAGGTGGCCAGGCAGAACCTGCCGAGTCTCTCCATCGGACTGGTGATCGGTGGCGACCTGTTGTTCAAGAAGAGCTACGGCTACGCCGATGTCGAGAGCAGGACGCCGGCGACCGCCGACACGATCTACAGCATCTGTTCGGTGAGCAAGGTCTTCACCGCGGCAGCGGCCCTGCAGCTGCGCGATGCAAACGAGCTCTCTTTGGACCAGGAGATCTCCGAACTGATTCCCTGGTACCGGAAGCGGGACACCTTCCCGGCGGGCGGCCCGGTCACTGTTCATGGCTTGCTCTCGCACTCTTCGGGGCTCCCCGACGATCTGAAGGGCACGTACTGGTCGGACCAGAGATTCCCGAGCCGGGATGAGGTCGAAGAACTGCTCAATGAAGCGACGGCCCTCTTTCCGGCTTCCACTCGCGAGGAATACTCGAACGTTGGCTACGAGATGGCCGGTTTTGTGGTCGAAGAGACTGCTGGCCGCAGCTTTGCCGACTACATCCGCAGCGAGTTTCTCGAGCCGCTGGGCATGGACGACACGACACTCGACATTCCGGTGGGCGACCCGAAACTCGCCACCGGCTATAGCGGCGGCGGCCGTTCGAACCAACGCGACGAGATCGCCCCGTACCAGATCAAGAGCTTGACGGCCGCGGCGGGCATGGCCTCGACGGTGAACGACCTACTCAAGTTCGTCACCTGGCAGTTCCGGGTTCTGGCGAGCGGCGAGACCGAGATTCTCTCTCCGAGCACACTGCGAGAGATGATGACGGTGCAGTGGTTCAACCCAGGTCAGACGGCGCACCGTGGCTACGGCTACAGCGTGGTGGACCTGGGTGGCCAGACCATTGCCGGCAAAGACGGTGGCTGCCCTGGGTACGTGTCGCTCGTCATCCTGGATCCGCAGACCCAGCTCGGTGGGGTTCTCCTCATCAATGCCAACGGCGCCGACCCATGGGCGTTCCTGCGTGGTGCTTCCGAGCTCCTCGGCCCGGCTCTCGGGCGTGCCGCTGCGATGGCCCAGGCTTCGATGGGCGAGGCTCCGACTGATTTGAGCAGGTTCGAAGGCGTCTACCGCGGCTACCCGAGTGACATGGAGGTCGTGTTGGTGGCAGATGGCGGAACGCTCGTTCAGGCATCGCTCAATACTCTCTCGCCGGCAGGCGGCCTGGTAAAGCTCCGCCCTGTGGGCGACTTGCGCTTCGAGCGTCTGGGCAGCAACGGTGAGACCGTCGCGGAGGTGGTGTTCGTGCCCGACGGTGACGGCGCGATTGCTGAGCTGCACACCCTCGGCAGTGCTTGGACCAAAACCAGGTAGGACGTTCGGGATCGTCTCGGGCCAAGCTGACGGATGATCCAGAGGAGTCGGTCCTTGTCCTCGAACCGCGCCTTCCAGCCCGACGCAGCGCGCTGCGAGTTGGTGGCGAATGCTGGCTTTCGCCGACTGAGCTTTTTGCAAGAGTGCAGGCGATCTTGACTGAGCGACGACCTCGGCCCGACCGATACACCCGGACGATCCACTACGCTGCTCCCTCCGGTGCTCGCGTTGTGGCCTTCCCCTCACTGGAAGTACGACAACGAGGACATCAGGCACCAGCTCTTGCAGTTTCGGGCTTCTCGGCGACCCGAAGATGCACGGGCGGCGCATGGTATCCCCAGTGTCCGAGAGTTGGAACCAGATCTTTGCGGACCTGATCGTCCTCGTGGAACTAGGGCGCTCGGGTAGCGCGACGACACGTGTGCTGTGACTGACGGTCCCAGAATGTCTCGAATCACGGTCCCTAGCCTGATTGGAACCCCACAGAGGCCACTTGCGGGGTTCAGGGAGCTAGGCATTTCAGCACCAGGATCGGAAAGCCAAGGGCGCGGCGGACGTTCCAGACCAGCGTTGCCCTGAGGTGGCGGGTAGCCCGCCGGAGAGCGTGCAGGGCGCGCGCTCCGGGCCTACGCTCAGCTCAGCTCAGCTCAGTTTCAGGGGCAGGCGGCGCAGGCGGAGCGCGTTGGTAATGACCGACACGGAGCTGAAGCTCATGGCGGCGGCGGCGAACATCGGGCTCAGCAGCACGCCCGTGAACGGGTAGAGGAGACCAGCGGCAACCGGCACTCCGAGCGCGTTGTACACGAACGCGAAGAAGAGGTTCTGCCGGATGTTGCGCATGGTGCCGTCGCTCAGTTGGCGCGCGCGTACGATCCCAAGGAGGTCTCCCTTCACCAGGGTCACGCCGGCGCTTTCCATGGCCACGTCCGTGCCGGTTCCCATCGCGATTCCCACGTCGGCACGTGCGAGAGCCGGCGCGTCGTTGATTCCGTCACCCGCCATAGCGACCACGCGCCCCTGCTCGCGCAGCTCGCGCACGGCGAGCTCCTTGTGCTCCGGAAGCACCTCGGCGCGCACGTCGGAGATCCCCAGCTGTCGTCCCACCGCCTCGGCCGTGGTGCGGCTGTCGCCGGTCATCATCACCACCTGCAGGCCGCTGCGCTCGAAGGCCGCCAGGGCGTCCGAGGTGGTCTCTTTGATCGGGTCGGCGACGGCCACGAGCCCTGCAGCCGCGCCGTCGACCGCCACGAACATGATGGTCTGGCCTTCCGCCCGCCGGATTTCAGCGCGTTCCGCGAGGGCCGTGGCGTCTGCGTCCAGATCCTCCATGAGAGCTCGATTGCCGAGCGCGACCGACCGCCCGTCGACCCGGCCCACGACGCCCTTGCCGGTGATCGACTGGAAGTCATCGGTGTCCGTCGGAGCAACGCCGCGGTCGGCTGCGCCGTCCACGATCGCCGTGGCCAGGGGATGCTCACTGCCGCGCTCGAGACTCGCGCTCAGTCGGAGCAGCTCGTCATCCGGGAGAGAGTCCGAGACCACTCCGACCAGCCGAGGTCGGCCCTCGGTCAGCGTGCCCGTCTTGTCGACGACGAGAGTGTCGACGTCCCGGAGGCGCTCGATCGCTTCCGCGTCCTTGAAGAGAACGCCGACCTCGGCTCCTTTTCCGGTGGCGACCATGATGGACATCGGGGTCGCCAGCCCGAGCGCGCAGGGGCACGCGATGATGAGCACGGCGATCGCGTTGACGAGCGCGTACGCCATCCGCGGCTCGGGGCCCACCGAGGCCCACACGACGAACGTCAGCACGGCGACACCGATGACGATCGGCACGAAGATCCCGGCGACCACATCTGCGAGCTTCTGAATCGGAGCGCGGCTCCTCTGTGCGGCGGCCACCATGTCGACGATCTGCGAGAGCAACGTCTCGCTCCCGACCCGCTCCGCGCGCATGACCATCCCGCCGGTGCCGTTGACTGTGGCGCCGATCACGGGGTCGCCCTCGGCCTTCTCCACGGGCATCGGCTCTCCGGTGACCATCGACTCGTCGACCGAGCTGCGACCGGAGGTGACCGTGCCATCCACCGGGACCTTTTCGCCGGGCCTGATGCGCAGCAGATCGCCGACGGCCACCTGGTCGAGACCGATCTCCTGTTCCACGCCGTCTTCGCCCAGGCGCAGGGCCGTCTTCGCCTGCAGCCCGAGAAGCGCCTTGATCGCGGCGCCTGTCTTTGTGCGTGCCCGCAGCTCGAGGACCTGTCCCAGGAGGATGAGGGTGACGATGACCGCCGCAGCTTCGAAGTACACGCCCACCTCGCCGTGCTCGTCGCGGAACGAGGCCGGAAAGATCTCCGGCGCGAGGGCGGCGACGACGCTGAATCCATACGAAGCGGCGACGCCCAGGCCGATCAGCGTGAACATGTTCAGGCTGCGGTTTCTGAACGACTGGAGGCAGCGCATGAAGAAGGGCCAGGCGGACCACAGGCAGACGGGTGTCGCCAGCGCCAGCTCGAGGAGAACCCGCACCTGCGGGCGAATCAGGTTCGAGATCGGCTCTCCCGGAAGAACCATGTCTCCCATGGCGAGGACCAGCACCGGCAGGGAGAACACGGCCGCCAGCCAGAAGCGCCTCGTCATGTCTCGGAGCTCCCCGTCGTCCTCCGGCTCGGCCGAAGGCGAGATGGGCTCGAGCGCCATGCCGCAGATCGGGCAGTTGCCGGGCTCGTCCTGGACGACCTCCGGGTGCATCGGACACGTCCATTTCGTCGCCGGAGGAGCATCCGGCCTCAGGGATTCGAGGGCCATCCCGCACTTGGGGCAGCTGCCGGGCTCTTGCTCGAGAACCTCGGGATGCATGGGACACGTAAACCCTGTCGTGGCGGGTTCGTCGTTGTTCGAGAGCATCGCGTGCGACTCCTTTCTCGGGCGTCCGAGGTCTTCGTCAGGACAGAAAGATCCACGTCATCAGCAGGAAGAGAGGGAGGAGGATGGCGGCTGACCAACGGAAGTAGCCGAAGAACGAGGGCATGGGAACCCCATCTTCGTCCGCGATGAGCTTGACGACGAGATTGGGCGCGTTGCCGATGTACGTGAACGCTCCCATCAGCACAGCTCCACATGAGATTGCCCGGAGCAGGCTCGGTCCGGGCTCTCCTCGGCCCAGGAGCTCGGCGAGAAAGAAGCGCTGGCTTGCATCGACATCCAGGAGTCCGGCAGCCGCGCTCGCGAAGGTCAGGTAGGTCGGCGCGTTGTCGAGCCAGCTGGAAAGAAGGCCCGTGGCCCAGAAGAACTGCCAGGGCTCGCGGAGCCCGAGGCTCGAGCTGTGGGAGTTGAGTACGAGGACCGGCGCGGTCATCGTCACGAAGAGCCCGAGAAAGACCAGACCGACTTCGCGGATCGGCTTCCACGAGAAGCCGTTGGCCTCTCGAACGTCCCGGCTGGACGTTGCCCAGGCGGCTGAGGTCACGGTGATGAGGAAGAGCTCGTGTCCACCGAATGGCACGGATGCCAGAGCACCGGAGCGTCGCCCGACGATCGAGAGCAGGACGAGCGCGAGAAAGAGGAAGCTGACCAGACCGCGGACTCGCAGTGCGTCCGCAGCTTCAGGTTGCGCCCCGGTTGGCTCTTGCTCGTAGAGGACGCGATCGACGCAGTAGAAGCCGAGGAGCAGGAACGTGACCGCGAACGCCCAGTGATTCCAGAGTGTCTCGAGGGTCCAGGCGAACGGAACTCCACGGAGGAAACCGAGAAACAGCGGGGGGTCACCGAGTGCCGTGAGCAGACCGCCGACGTTCGACACGAGCAGAATGAAGAAGATCACCTGATGCGACCGATGAGCGCGCCACGCGTTCGCCCGGAGGAGAGGCCGGATGAGGATCACGGAGGCGCCCATCGTTCCCACCAGGCTGGCGAGCGCGGCGCCGGTCGCGAGCAGAGCGACGTTGGAGCGAGGGGTGCCCTTGAAGCCACCCTCGACCACCAGTCCGCTGGCGATGACGTACAGCGCCGCGAGCAGCGTGACGAACGAGAAGTAGTCCTCGAGCGCGTGGCGCAGCTGCTCCACGCCTTCGGGCCCTCTGAACACGCCGAGGAGGATCGCCGCGGGTAGCGCCGCTGCGAGGCACACGGTGAGCTTGCTCCAGTCGTTGGACCACCACTCTGCAGCGATCTGCGGAAGGAGCGCGATCGAAACCAGGAGGAGGAGGAACGGCAGAACTGTCCAGAGAGGCAACGTCATGTCTGGTCCGCGGTCAATTACCGACCCCGACTGGCGAAGACGTTGTAGAGCGGGGTCCAGATCAGGGCCACGAACCACCCATAGGCGTAGCTCTCCACGAGGCCGAGGGCGAAGTGCCCCCACGAGAGCCACTCGAATCCGGGCAGCAGGTCTCGCCACGCCTCGTACATCGCGTGCTCCGGGAAGAGGAGGTCGAAGCCGATACAGAGGGTGAAGCTGAGAGCCAGGAACAGGCTCGTCGCGTGCCCGAAGGCGGTGAGAGACAGGCGGGTCATGGTCTCTCTCCTTGAGTGTTTTCTTTGGGTTCTGGAACGAAGGCGCGGGGGTCGGCCTCGAACCTCGTGCGGCAGCTCTTCGAGCAGAAGCGGTACGTGCGGCCGTCGAGCACGTGGGCCCAACCCTCATCGGCTGCGACCTTCATGCCGCACACGGGGTCGAGCGAATCGTCTCGAGCCCACGCGGGGTCCGGCCGGCCACCGGCTTCGGAGTGGCGGACCAAGTGAGCTCCGTGCACCATTTCCGCGCCCCATCCGCCCCGCATGGCCAGGTAGAAGACGAGCGCAAACGACAGGAGACCGAGCAGGTTCATGAAGAGGAATGTCATGCAGAGTCCTCCCGCAGTGAGTTTTGGGACCGCGAGCGTCGAGGCCGCGGCTGGCACGGGATGCGCCGTGGATCGGCGTCGTGGGTGTCGCCGCCAGAATCACGGTGCTAGACGCAGGGCCTCTCGGTGCGTTACACCTCGTTGGGAAGCCGCTCGGGGCTTGCTGGGGCGAGGAGTCTTGCGCAGACCGTGCGCGTGGGCTCTCGGTCGAGGCAATCCGTAGTTGCCGCAACGCCCCACGAAACCAACCTCGGCCCTGAGAGCCGGGGGCAGTGAGCCGGGACGTTGCTAGCTGCTCGGCCCGGCTCGCGGACAGTCGCAGTCCAGGCAGCCGTGCTCGGCGCAGAGCCCGCACGTCACGAGCAGGGTCTCGCGCAGGGAGCGGCGGGCTCGATGGAGCCTGACCCGCGCGTTGGTGGGAGAGATTCCCAGGTTCTCCGCTACCTCGGTGAGCGGACGCTCGTCCAGGTCGACCTCGCGCAGAATTTCCCGGTAGCTGTCGCGGAGGGTCTCGATCGCGGCGGCAGCGCAGAGGCACGCGCTCCGGAAGATCTCGTCGTCGAGTTCGGTCTCGGAGGGCTGCTCCGTGGCGAAGAGCTCTCTGGCCCGGCCCGTGGTGGCGCGTCGTCGGTACAAATCGGTCACGCTGTTGCGCAGGACCCGGTAGAACCAGGCGACCGGGCTCTCCAGAGCGTCCGCGTCGTTGCGAAGACCCTTCAGGTAGGCCTCGTGCAGGAGGTCTTCGGCGTCTTCGGGGTTGCCGACGCGCGGCTCGAGGAAGCGGAGAAAGTCGTCGCGCTTTTCCAGGAGCTGTGCGAGGTCGTGTCGATCGTCCGGGTCCACGCTCCCCAGGCTATTCCAAGAGACGGGATGACCGCAGGCCACGTGATTCGCTTGGGACCGATCCGTCTCTCTCGGTGGCGCGTACACCGTTCAGGAATCCGAGGCACGTCCTCTCGTAGGTACTTGCCCTGATGGACACAGCGTTTGTCCACCCCGAGAGTCTCCGTCATGAGCCGTCGAGCGCACATTTTGAGCGCAGCTGCCTGCCTCCTGCTCCTGCAGGCTCCGGCTCTGGCTGCTGCATGCGACCTCGCGGCCGACAGCTGCTCGATGGTCGAGATGGGGCACGCGAACGCCTGTGTCACGGCGTCCACGACCTTGGCCTGCTGCGACGCCGACGGTACGGCGGACGCCCTGCCCACCGAGCAGTCACGCAAGGCGCGCGAAGACGGCGCCCCGGCACTCGAAACGGACCGGCCCAGAATCTGGGAGCCGGGCCGCTCGTTGGAGAGTCGGCATGTCCGCATCGACCGAGCCGTCGATCGTGCAGGACCGCCCCTGTTCCGGCTCCACGATTCCCTCCTGCTCTGAGTTGCCGGAGACGCGACCGCCCCGTAAGTCGGGTGGGTCGGCGTCTCTGAGCTAGCGGCGATACGTCGCGTGCACCGCCGTGCGGTGCGCGCGGGCCCGTGAACAGACTTGGAGGGATGCAGTGCTGCTCCTCATTGATGTTGCTTGCTTGTGGCTCCTTCTCGGCGCAGCCGAGGTCGTGCAGGAGCTTCCCGACGAGCTCGAGCTCGTCGAACCCAACGCGGTTCCAGCCAGTGAGACGCCGGTCTCCGAGGCTCTGGCGCGCCAGATTCGCGTGCCGGAGCTCGAGACCCTGGCAAAAGAGGTTCTCGCCAGGAACCCTGCGCTGGCGCGTGCCAGTGCCATGGCGCGCGCTGCGTCCCTGCGCGCGCCGCAGGTGAAGGCTCTCCCCGATCCGAGCGCCCAGCTCACCGCCTTTCTCGACTCCCCGGAGACGCGAGTGGGCCCGCAGAGAGTCGGGGTCAGCGTGTCTCAGGCCATCCCCTGGCTCAGCAAGCTGTCTCTGGCGGAGAAAGCCGCGGTCCTTCACGCGGGCGCGCTCCTCGCCGACGTGGAAGGGCGACGGTTGACGCTGGTGACCGAGACGCGGCGCCTGGCGTACGAGCTGGCCTTCGTCGCGCGTCTCCGGTCGATCACGGAGAGCTATCGGCGACACCTGCTGCAGCACGAGGAGATCGCCAGGGCTCGCTACGCCACGGGATCGGGTCTCGGTCAGGACGTCCTCAAGCTTCAGGCCGCGATCACGCAGGTGGAGACCGAGCTCCTCGCGATCGACTCGCGGGAGCTCCATCTCGCCGCGCGTCTCAATCGGCTGCGCGACCGCCCTGCCGCCGCCGTGCTGCCACGCTTCGTGTTGCCAGCGGGCTTCGACAGCGGCGCAGTCGAATCGGAGCTCGTGGGCCAAGCTCTCTCCCGTCGACCGGAAGTGCGCGCCGCCGACCTTGAGATCGATCGCGGCGACACCCTCGTGGAGCTGGCTCGAAAGCGCTATCGCCCGGACTTTCGCGCGGGGTTCTCCTACACCCTCGTCAACCGACGCCAGGATGCCCCGGGGCGCGCCAACCCGCCCGAGGACGACGGCGACGACATCTTCGGGGCACAGGTCGGCGTTTCCATTCCGATCTGGCGCAGGAAGCTGGTGGCGGGTCTCGAAGAGGCCGTGGAGCATCGGAGCGTGGCCGAGGAGGCCAAGCGCGACCTCGTCGCTGGAATCCAGGCCGACGTCGGCGATCTGGCGCAGCGCATCCCCCTCGCCTACGAGCAGTTCCGGCTCGTCGACGACCTCCTGATCGCCCAGGCCGAGGAGTCGCTGGAGTCGGCGAAGTCGGCCTACGTCGCCAGCACCGTCAACGCACTCGAACTGCTCGACGCGGAGCACGTGCTCTTTGGTGCCGAGAAGGCCGCGGCGCGAGCCCATGCGGACTGGGCGATTGCGGTCGCCAGGCTCGAAGGAACGATCGCCGGAGCTCTGACCGAGAAGCCCTCGAAGGAGGTGTCGCAATGAACTCACCTGAAACGCCCGGATCCGTCGCCCGCTCGCTCGTCCAGCCGATCGGTTGGGTCGCCTCGAGCTTCGTGGTGTTTGTCCTTCTCTTCCTGGATCCCCTCGATCTGCATCCGCTCGACGGCTGGCTGAGGGCGCGCCTGGGCGTGCCGGTTGCGGCTCCGGAGGAAGCGAAGGGGGGTGATGCTCCCTTGTACTACCGGAACCCCATGGATCCCACGATCACGTCGCCGGTGCCGAAGAAGGACGAGATGGGCATGGACTACGTCCCCGTGTATCGGGACGAGTCTGACGCTCCGAGCGGAGAGCGGAGGATTCTCTTCTACAGGAACCCGATGGATCCGACCGTGACGTCTCCGGTTCCGAAACAAGACTCGATGGGCATGGACTACGTCCCCGTGTACGACGACGGGCCTGGCACCTCAGCGCAGGGCGGGGTTACGGTCGAGATCGACCCGGCCGTGGTTCAGAACATGAACGTGCAGACGGCGGAGGTGATGCGTCGAGACCTCGAGCACGAGCTGCGCACGGTGGGCTACTTCGAGTACGACCAGGAACGGATGGTGACGGTCACGACCAAGTACAGCGGCTGGGTCGAGAAGGTCTATGTCAACTATGTCGGCGAGCCGGTGAAGAAGGGTGATCCCCTGTTCGAGGTGTACTCGCCGGAGCTGGTGCAGACGGGGCAGGAGCTGCTGTCTGCCCGGGCATATGCCTCGCGGCTCGAAGACGCACCGGAAGGAGCGAGGGAGCGTGCACGAGCGCTCCACGAAGCTGCACGGACGCGCTTGAGCTACTGGGACGTCTCCCCAGAGCAGATCGCCGAGATCGAGCGCTCGGGAGAGGTCTTGCGGACGCTCCAGGTCGTGGCGCCCGCGAGTGGGCTCGTCATGAAGCGCATGCCGGGGCTGGAGGGCATGGCGGTGAAGCCAGGCATGGAGGCGTACCACATCGCAGATCTCTCGAGCCTCTGGCTGAGCGTGGAGGTGTTCGAGGATCAGGTCGCACTGGTGCGGGAGGGAACGCCGGCTTCGATCACGCTGCCGTACTTTCCCGGGGAGGAGTTCCGTGGACGCGTGCGGTTCGTCGAGCCGGAGCTCTCCGCGTCGACGCGGACTCTCAGCGTGAAGCTCGAGGTTCCCAACCGGGGTGGGAGGTTGCGTGCTGGGATGTTCGCCACCGTCCGCTTCACGCCGGTGGCGGCGCGCGGGGCCGTCACCGTTCCCTCACACGCGGTGCTTCGGACCGGTCGACGGACCGTGGTGGTAGAGGCTCTGGGGAACGGTCGGTTCGCTCCCCGGGAGGTGACCCTGGGACACGAATCGCGCGGGGTCGTCGAGGTCCTCGAGGGCCTGGAAGAAGGGCAGCGCGTCGTGACGTCCGCCCAGTTCCTTCTCGACTCCGAGGCGAGCCTGCAGGAGGCCGTGCAGAAGATGATTGCTGCCGCAAGCGAAGCGCCGCAGGCGGCCGAGCCCATGCAGCACGGCGAGGAGACGCAGGAGCACGAGCACGGGACCCCCGCGGAGATTCGGGAGCCGCAGGAGCACGATGCGCACGAGGCCGGGGAGCACGCTCATGCTCCATAGGGTCATCGAGTGGTCGCTTCGCAACCAGCTCCTGGTCACTGTCGGGATGCTTCTCATCGTGCTCGCAGGCTTCTGGGCGATCCGCACGACCCGCATCGACGCGATCCCGGATCTCTCGGACGTCCAGGTCATCCTCTTCACCGAGTTCCCCGGGCAGGCGCCGCAGGTCGTCGAGGACCAGGTCACCTATCCGATCACGAGCAAGATGCTCGCCGTTCCTTTCGCCAAGGTGGTCCGCGGCTACTCGTTCTTCGGCTTCTCGTTCGTCTATGTCATCTTCGAGGACGGAACGGATCTGTACTGGGCGCGCTCGCGCGTGCTCGAGTACCTCTCCGGCCTCGCGGCGGACCTGCCGGACGGGGTGACGCCGCAGCTCGGGCCCGACGCC
The DNA here is from genome assembly GCA_965223385.1 of Candidatus Multivoraceae bacterium. Lineage (GTDB taxonomy): Bacteria > Acidobacteriota > Thermoanaerobaculia > Multivoradales > Multivoraceae > JBCCLJ01. Next base: position 2,764,465 of record CBDCWR010000007.1, read on the forward strand.
ACGGGGGTCGGCTGGGCCTTCATGTACACGCTCAACTCGAACGAGCGCTCGCTGGCCGATCTCAGGAGTTACCAGGACTGGTACCTCAAGTACGGCCTCGCATCGGTCGACGGTGTTTCGGAGGTCGCCTCGATCGGTGGCTTCGTACGCCAGTACCAGGTCGAGGTCGATCCGGTGCGACTTCGCGCCTACGGGCTGCCGATCCAGAAGGTCAGACAGGCGATTCAGCGCTCGAACGTCGAGGTCGGGGGACGCCTGGTCGAGATTGCCGAGCGGGAGTTCATGGTTCGTGGCCGCGGCTACGTCCAGGACGTCCGAGACCTCGAGGCCGTCACGTTGGGAGCGGGCCCGGGTGGGGTCCCCATCCTCCTCGAGGACGTGGCGAACGTGACGATCGGGCCGGAGATCCGGCGGGGCCTCGTCGACTGGAACGGAGAAGGGGAGACGGTGGGTGGCGTCGTGGTCGTCCGCTGGGGAGCCGACACGCGCACGACCATCGAGAACGTGAAGGCTCGTCTCGAAGAGCTGAGGGAGGGTCTCCCCGAGGACGTGGAAATCTCGGTGGCGTACGACCGGACGGCGCTCATCGAGCGTTCGATCGACACGCTCGCCGACACCCTGGTCGAAGAGTCCATCGTGGTCGCCCTGGTCTGCCTGGTCTTCCTTTTCCACTTCCGTTCTGCGCTGGTCGCGATCTTCTCGATTCCGCTGTCGATCCTCCTCGCCTTCGTCGTGATGAAGGTCCAGGGCCTCGGCGCCAACATCATGTCGCTCGGCGGGATCGCGATCTCCATCGGCGTTCTCGTGGACGCGGCCGTGGTGATGGTGGAGAACGCCCACAAGCACACCGAGCGCTGGAAGGGCAAACGCTCGCACTTCGAGATCATCCTGCGCTCCTCCCAAGAGGTCGGACCGGCTCTCTTCTTCACGCTGCTCATCATCACGGTCTCGTTCATGCCGATCTTCACGCTCCAGGCGCAGGAAGGGCGCCTCTTCCGACCTCTCGCGTTCACCAAGACCTACGCGATCGCTCTCTCGTCCATCCTGGCCGTCACGGTCGTGCCCGTGCTCATGCTCTGGCTGGTGCGGGGAAAGATCCGGAGTGAAGAACGGCACCCGATGTCGCGACTGCTTCGCTTCTTCTACGAGCCCGTCCTCAACCTCGCTCTGCGGTGGCGGTGGGCGGTGGTCGTGGGTGTAGTGATCGTGCTGTTGCTCTCCATCGCTCCTTTCCAACGGCTCGGCTCGGAGTTCATGCCTCCGCTGTGGGAGGGCGACCTCCTGTACATGCCGACGACCTTCCCGGGCGTCTCCATTACCAAGGCCCGGGAGATTGCGCAGCAGACCGACAAGATCATCCGCTCCTTCCCCGAGGTCGAGACGGTCTTTGGCAAGGTCGGGCGGGCGGAGACCGCCACCGACCCTGCGCCGCTGTCGATGCTGGAAACGACGATCGTTCTCAAGGATCCGTCGGAGTGGCGACCAGGCCTCACCAAAGAAGAGCTCATCGCCGAGCTGGATGCCGCGATCGACTTTCCTGGGGTCACGAACGCCTGGACGATGCCCATCAAGACGCGGATCGACATGCTGTCGACCGGCATCAAGACGCCTGTCGGCATCAAGATCGCCGGCCCGGACCTGACCGTTCTGGAAGAGCTCGGAGAGCAGGTCGAGGCGATCGTCAAGCCGCTCCCGGGCACGCTCTCCGCGTACGCCGAGCGGGTGATGGGCGGGAGCTACCTCGACTTCGACATCGACCGACAGGCCGCGTCCCGGTACGGTTTGAACGTGGGTGACGTGCAGGACGTCGTGCAGTCTGCGGTGGGAGGTATGAACGTCTCGTGGACGGTCGAGGGGCTCGAGCGCTACCCGATCAACGTGCGCTACCCGCGGGAGCTGCGGGATGATCCGCAGGCGCTCCGCGAGGTCCTCGTGGCGACACCGTCCGGCGCGCAGGTGCCGCTGGGCCAGCTGGCGCGCATCGAGCTGCGACAAGGTCCTCCCGGGATCAAATCGGAGAACGCGAGGCCCAATGCCTGGGTCTACATCGACCTCGAGGGCATCGATGTCGGCACGTGGGTCGAGCGAGCCCAGGAGGAGGTGCGCGAGAAGCTGACCTTGCCCTCCGGCTACACCCTCTTCTGGTCGGGTCAGTACGAGTACATGCAGCGGGCGAAGCAGCGGCTGACGCTGATCGTGCCGATCACGCTCGGCTTGATCATTCTCATCCTCTATCTTCACACCCACTCGGTGATCAAGACGGCTCTGGTCTTGTCGGCGATTCCCTTCGGCCTGGTGGGGTCGATTTGGTTGCTCGATCTCCTGGACTACAACCTCTCGATCGCCGTGTGGGTCGGAGTGATCGCGCTCGCCGGCCTGGCGACGGAGTTCGGCGTGGTCATGCTCCTCTTTCTCGATCTGGCCTGGGAAGAGGCGCAGAAGGAGGGCCGAGTCGCGACCCACGCGGATCTGCTGCGAGTGGTGGATCGCGGGGCGGTGCAGCGCATTCGCCCGATGACGATGACCACGATGACCACCTTCTTGTCCCTGGCTCCGATCCTCTTCGCGACCGGGACGGGGGCGGATGTCATGCGGAGGATCGCAGCTCCCATGGTGGGAGGCGTCGTCACCTCGTTCGTGGGCGTGCTGCTGGTGCTGCCCGCGGTCTTCTTCATTTGGCGCTCCTTCGGCCTCGAACGGAGTACGCTGAGGCCCGAAGCGGTCGCTGACGCCGGCCCGGGATCCGGGGCCGCCTCGTGACGCGCGTCACCGGTCCCGGGGTCGTGGACGGAGCCTCCAGCTGCCGGCGAGGGGATCCGGGAGACACGCCGCTTCTTGACCCCGTTCGAAACATGGTGGAGGTCCCCTGAACATGCGCAGAGCTCACACGAATCCCCTGGTCGTCCTCGTTTTGGCGGTCGCAGCATGGGGAGGCGCCTGCCACCGCCCGGCCCACGGCCAGGGCTTCGCTCAGCCGGATGTCGGCGAAAGAGCGCGATCGCTCCATCTGCGGAGCTCGCACGACGGGGGCCTTCTCTTGAGCTGGCTCGAACCGCACGGTGATGGGCATCGGCTCGTCTTCACCGTGCTCGAGGACGGCCGCTGGTCGCCCCCGAAGCAGGTCGCGGCTGGAGGGTCCTTCCTGGCGAACTGGGCGGACACCCCTGCCGTCGTCCAGGGCCCTCGAGGTGTGCTTTATGCGCACTGGCTCGAGACGCTCGGCGAAGGCCACGCCTATGGCGCTCGGGCCGCCCGGTCGGCCAATGGCGGAGATTCATGGGTGGAGCTGGGCTGGCTCCACGACGACACTTCGCCGGTGGAGCACGGATTCGTCTCCTACGCGGTGACGCCAAAGGGCCTGCGCGCCTTCTGGCTGGACGGCCGGACGATGGGCGAGCCTGGGGGCGCGACGGCGCTTCGCACCGCACTCGTCGGCCAGACGGAGGGGACACCCCCCAGCGTGGTGCTGGACCCGCGTGTCTGTGAGTGCTGCGCGACGGACGCCGTGAAAGGCCCTGCCGGCCCAGTGGTCGTCTACCGCGACCGCAGCGAAGACGAGGTGCGCGACATCTCGCTCCTCCGGTGGACGACCGACGGCTGGAGCGCGCCGATCACCGTGCACCGCGACGGTTGGCAGATCGACGGCTGTCCGGTGAACGGCCCGGCCATTGATGCGCGGGATGATCGTGTCGCCGTCGCGTGGTTCACGGCGGCGGGGGAAAGCGCCGCGGTGAAACTCTCGGTCTCTACAGACGGCGGGCAGAGCTTCGGCGTGCCTACTGTCGTCGACGGGGACAGGCCGGTCGGGCGCGCCGACGTCGCACTCGGGGCAGGGGGTCGAGTTTGGGTGCTGTGGGTAGGGCGGGGTGGCGCGGTTGAGCTCGGTGAATTCACCTCCAACGGGACTTTGGAGGCTGCTCATGAGGTCGCGGAGCGCCAAGGGCGATCGAGCGTACCGAAACTGGCGAGCTACGGTGCCGGCGTCGCGGTGGCGTTCAGTAGCGAGAAGACGATTCGGGTGGAGACGTTTCGTTGACCCGCCGCGCGGGCGCTGGGCGGAGGACGTGTCTCTCGCCTTGGCAACGGCGCACGATCGCTCGGTTTGTTCAGCCTCCAGCAGTCAGTCCAAGTGGACGCTTGCGGTCGAGAACGCACGGGCGGCGCATGGTATCCCCAACGGGATTCGAACCCGTGTCGCCAGCTTGAAAGGCTGGTGTCCTAGACCTGACTAGACGATGGGGACAGACATGCGCCGCGCGTGCCCGGCGCCAGCGCCGGGCACGAAGCAGATTGTAGGGCATTCCCCGCAATTCGAGGAAGCCCCGGCACGGGGGGCGCGTTGGGTGCGCGCGCCCCGAGATGGGCGCGACCTAGGTCGAGGACGCGGCCTGGCTCAGGGCCTTCGCGTCGGCCTTGAGGAGCGAGAGATCGCTGTACTCGAGCGACTTGCCGCTGGGCAGCGTGACGGTGATCGCGAGCGATGCTGCGCCGGCCGGGGCGCGCCGTGCGCGGCGGTTTTTTGCAGGAGCACTCCTGTTGGTTCCAATGATCTTGAGAACCGTGGGGTAGCTGATCGAAGTGTCCTTGGCAATCTTCGACTTGCTATGTGACTTGGCCGCGTCACGAATGGCCTTCTTGAGCTCGGGGGAGTACCGAGTACGACCTTTTTTGGAGCGATCCTTCTTCGCGAGCTCGATCGCCGTGGCGAGTGCGCTCATCGGTGTTCTCCTTCTTGTGGGGGGCAGTTTCTGGTGAATACCGCGGCCATCCTGGCGTCAGATGTACTGATTGTCAACAGAAAAACTAGGAATTGCCAGGGCTCGAGGTTCTGAGGTCGAAGCCTCTCAACGTCTCTCGCACCGAGCCCTGTGCCGTGAGGCGCAGCGCTCGATTCGGAGGGGTCTTCCCAGGAGCTCTACACAGCCGCGCTGGGACGTCACCGCAGTAGACCTTCACCCTAGCAAAGAACAGGGAGGTTGATAGTCAACCGTTGTCGAGTCGCATGCAACGTTGCAACGAAACGCGAAAAGAAACCTCGAGGAGCGAGCCCCATCCGCCGCTCGAGCGCGTTGGATTCATCGGCGCAGATCGCGGTCGGGAGAGGGCGAGCGAAGCAAGCCCGCAGCCCCAGACCGCTTGGGTATTCGACGACGGCGGCGTTCGGGAAGGGAGCGAGCCCCATCCGCCGCTCGAGCGCGTTGGATTCATCGGCGCAGATCGCGGTCGGGAGAGGGCGAGCGAAGCAAGCCCGCAGCCCCAGACCGCTTGGGTATTCGACGACGGCGGCGTTCGGGAAGGGAGCGAGCCCCATCCGCCGCTCGAGCGCGTTGGATTCATCGGCGCAGATCGCGGTCGGGAGAGGGCGAGCGAAGCAAGCCCGCAGCCCCAGGGAATCGTCGACGACCGGCCCGCCGGGCCGGTCGTCACCGGGTTCCCTCACGGCCCACGAGGAGCGAGCGCCAGCGAGCGTTCGTGGGCCGTGAGGGAATCGAACCCCCGACCATCGGATTAAAAGTCCACCGCTCTACCAACTGAGCTAACGGCCCACGGCAGTATACGGGCGACCCCGCCGCAATGGGAGCCCCGCTGTGCGATGCTCCGAGCTGCATCTCGAGTGAGGAGCGCGCATGAAGCTGGACACGGTGATCGACGGCATCTGGGTCGCGACCGGACAGGTCAGCCCTGGTCCGGGCGTCAAGATGGAGACGCGGACGACGGTGATTCGCAAGCCCGGAGGTGGGCTGTTGGTGCATTCGCCCATCGCGCTGGGTCCGTGGGCCGACGAGGTCGACACCCTCGGCGAGGTCGAGGACCTGGTCGCACCAAACCTCTTTCACCACCTGTTCCTCTCTGCGGCGCGTGCGCGGTGGAGTGGGGCGCGGGCCTTCGGTCCGACGGGGCTCGAGCAGAAGAACCCCGCCGTGGGCGCGCTCGAGCCCCTCGGGCCGCCCGGCGATTGGAACGACTGCTTCCGCCTGTTCGAGGTGGCGGGCATGCCCAACTTCCGCGAGTGGGTGCTCCTGCACACACCCTCCCGCACCCTGATTCCGACGGACCTCATCTTCAACGAGCCCGTGCCGCTCAGCTTCACGTCGGGGCTGTTCTTCAGGCTCTTCGGCACCTACGGGAAGCTCTCGGTGAGCCGACTCTTCCTCAGCATGGTGAAGGACAAGGCGGCGTTCGCCGCGTCGCTGGTGCCCCTGGTCGAGCTCGAGGTCGACCGCGTGATCATGGCGCACGGCAAGATCCTCGAAGAGCGGGCCCAGGAGCGTTTTCGGGAGGTTCTTGCGCCTCACCTGCCTGGTGGGTGATGGCGCCAATTATTGATTCATTGCTATGAATCGACATACAATGGAGACGGTTGCCGTCGGTCGGGAACCCAGTCTGGAGGTCTCCATTGCGCTTTCTCTTCTTTCCCGTCGCCCTGCTCCTCGTGCTGCCGGTCCAGGCGGCACAAGGCCCCGCCGAAACCACGTCGTCGACGCGCCCGACGATCGAAGCACGACACGAAGCCGTGGCCTCCGGGCTGGGTACGGAGCTCAGGAGCGCCGCGCGAGCTCTCGGGCACGGCGACAAACTGCGCGTGCGCGACGTGCCTCTGTTCGACGGTCCGCTTGCCGAGCTCGAGCTCGAGAGCTTCTCGGTGTTCAAGGACGGCGCTCGGATCATGGTGCAGGGCGCCGACGGCAATCGGGCGGTCGAGCCCCCGGACGACCGCCTGTTCCGGGGTCGCGTGGCGGGCGAAGACGACTCCCTCGCCTTCGTCGGTGTGATGGAGGACGGGTCGCTGCAGGGGCTCGTGGTGCTCGACGACCGCATCTTCCTCGTGGGCACCGAGCGTGAGGATGCCGACGGCCCGCTGGGCGTTTCGTCGTCCGCGACGGCCCCGGGGGCGGCGCCCCCGCTGGAGCGCCGGGTGTCGGTGCAGCAGCTCGAAGACATGGAGGAGTCGCTGCAGGAGCTCGCCTTCCGCTGCGGCAACGACGACCACCCGACTCCGCTCGATCTGCGCTCGTTCCTCCCGGACCAGACCGGCTCCGTGAGCGGCGGTCTCTTCCGCCAGGAGTCGGCCATGCTGGCGACCTACGCGGTGGATGTGGCTCTCGAGACCGACCACGAGTTCTACCAACGATTCGGCAGCACGAGTGGCGCGCTGAGCTACATCAACCTCCTCTTCGGCGCGATTGCGACGATCTACGAGCGCGACGTCGACACGCAGCTCCGGGTCTCGCACGCGCAGCTCTACTCGACCTCTGCGGATCCCTGGGGCACGAACCCGAACACGTACCTCGACGACCTGATGAGCTACTGGCAGAACAACAACCAGGGCATCCAGCGCACCCTCGTGCACCAGCTGCGCGGCCGCACGGACGGGTTTGGCGTGGCCTACGTGGGCGTGCTCTGCTCCCAGAGCTTCCACTACGGGCTCACCACGAGCATCCGCGGGAACTACCATCCTCAGCAGACCGTGCCCGTGTGGGATCTCGTGGCGGTGGCGCACGAGCTGGGACACAACTTCAGCTCGCCGCACACGCACTGCTACAACCCGCCGATCGACCAGTGCTCGACCTCGGGCAACGGCTGCTATTCGGGCCCGACCTCGGTGCCGTCGGACGGCAGCACGATCATGAGCTACTGCCACCTCCGCAGCGGCGGCATGAACAACATCAACACGTATCTCGGGCGCGCCGGTTTCTACGGCAACCAGTCAGAGCGCGTGAACCAGCAGATCCTGAACCACCTCGCCTGGGCCCAGGGCAACCAGTGCCTGCCCGCCGTGGTGCCGCCCACGCCGATCTTCGCCGACAACTTCGAGTCGGGAAGCACGAGCGCCTGGGGCACGACGCCGTAGCCGTTTGACAAGGGCCGCGGTCGAGCTAGCAGCGCGCAACCCAACGAGCGCAGCGAAGTGGCTCTCTGGCCTGGAGGCGGCGAACGCCGCCGACGGGCCCGGGCAGGGCCCGGGCCGAAGCGACGCGGGCGCAGCCCGCATGGAGCGGTCCGCGGGTTACGAGCTGGCGTGCGTGCGCTAGTCAGCGCAGCCAAAAATGCCGTTTCTCCGGCCTGGAGGCGGCGAACGCCGCCGACCGGCCCGGGCAGGGCCCGGGCCGAAGCGACGCGGGCGCAGCCCGCATGGAGCGGTCCGCGAGTGACTAGCTGGCGTGCGTGCGCTAGTCAGCGCAGCCAAAATGCCGTTTCTCCGGCCTGGAGGCGGCGAACGCCGCCGACCGGCCCGGGCAGGGCCCGGGCCGAAGCGACGCGGGCGCAGCCCGCATGGAGCGGTCCGCGAGTGACTAGCTGGCGTGCGTGCGCTAGTCAGCGCACGCTAAGCCAGCTCGAAGAGACCGGCCGCGCCCTGTCCGCCACCGATACACATCGTGACGACGCCGTAGCGTGCCTTGCGACGCTGCATCTCGTTGGCCAGGTGCCCGACCATCCGCGAGCCGGTCATGCCGAACGGATGGCCGATGGCGATGGAGCCGCCGTTCACGTTCAGCTTCTCCTGGTCGATGCCCAGGCGGTCGCGGCAGTAGACGACCTGTGACGCGAACGCCTCGTTGAGCTCCCACAGGTCGATGTCGTCGACCTTCAGACCATGGCGCTCGAGGAGCTTCGGAATCGCGAAGACCGGGCCGATCCCCATCTCGTCGGGCTCGCAGCCGGCCACCGCGAAGCCGCGGAATACGACCTTCGCGTCGATGCCGAGCTCGTTCGCGCGCTCGCGCGACATGAGGAGCGTGGCCGAAGCGCCGTCGGAGAGCTGGCTGGCGTTGCCCGCCGTGACGCTGCCCTGGCCCGAATCGGGATCGAAGTACGGCTGCAGGTTGCCGAGACCCTGGAGCGTGGTGTCGGGCCGGTTGCACTCGTCGCGCTCGACGGTCTTGGTCTCGGTGCGCGCGATCTTCTTGGTCTCCTTGTCGATGATGCCGTAGGTGACCTCCATCGGCGCGAGCTCTTCGTCGAAGTGGCCAGCCTGCTGGCCGGCGGCGGTGCGCTGCTGGCTCATGAGCGAGTACTCGTCCTGTGCCTCGCGCGTGACGTTGTAGCGCTTGGCGACCACCTCGGCCGTGTCACCCATGGCCATGTAGAGCTCGGGCTTGTTCTCGACGACCCAGGGGTTCGGGCTGGACTCACCGCCCATGTTGAACGTGATGCTCTCGACGCCTCCGCCGATGGCCGCGTCGGCCCCGTTCACCATGATCTGGTGGGCGGCCATGGCCACCGACTGCAGACCGGACGAGCAGAAGCGGTTGACCGTGGTGCCGGGAATCGTGATGGGCAGGCCGGCACGCACCGCGGCGACGCGGGCCACGTTCGAGCCCGATGCGCGCTCGGGTGTGGCGCAGCCGGCAATGACGTCTTCGACCTCGGCCGGGTCGAGCTCGGGAACCTTCGCGAGCACGTCGCTGAGACAGTGGGCGAGCAGGTCGTCGGGGCGGGTCATGTTGAACGAGCCGCGGAAGGACTTGGCCAGCGGAGTGCGCGAGCTGGCGACAACGACGGCTTCTCTCATGGGAAGGCTCCTTTTCTAGGGCTTTTGGGGGCGTTCAAAGTAGCAGGGGCCCCTGTCGGCGTCAATGTGCCGAGGGGCACCGAACCCCACAGTTCCGGGGTCCTGCGGCGGCCGCGGCTCGTCCCAGGAAGCGCCTCCGCAGGCGGCTCGCAGGGTGGGCAGCGAGAACTTCCGGAGGGCCTGCACGTATTCCCAGCATCCGCGAAGCGTCGGGAGCTCCGCGAGTTCAGGACCGAGGTGACGTCATGGGCGACCTGCTCCGAGATCTGAAGTACAGCGTGCGGATGCTCTTCAAGAGCCCGCTCTTCTCTTTTGTCGCGATCGTGACGCTCGCGCTCGGCATCGGGCTCAACGCCGCCACCTTCAGCGTGGTGCACACGCTGTTGGTCGAAACGCTGCCCGGCGCGCACGAGCCCGACCGCCTGGTGCAGGTGTACCGCGCCTGGCCTGGCATGGACTACGGCTCGAACTCGATCCCGCACTACCAGGACGTGCGCGATCGCTCCGGCGAGGTCTTCGAGAGCGTCGCAGCCTGGACCTTCGCTCCGGTGTCGATCTCGGCCGAAGGGCGCAGCGAGCGCATCATGGGCGTGCTGGCGAGCGCCAACTTCTTCGACACGTACGGTGTCGTGCCGGAGGTGGGCCGCGGGTTCATCGCCGGGGTGGAGTCGGAGGGGCCGGGGGAGCACCCCGTCACGGTGCTGGGTTACAGCTTCTGGCAGTCGCGCTTCGGCGGAGACGAGGGCGTCGTCGGGCGGACGCTGCAGGTGAACGGCCAGCCGTTCGAGGTGGTGGGCATCGTGCCCGAGGGGTTCCGCGGTCCGATGTCGATGATGGACGTGCCGCTCTACTTTCCCCTGATGATGCAGCCGCAGTTGAACCCCGTGCGCAACCTCATCGAGCGCCGGGGCAGCAACTCCTTTTTCTCGGACGCCCGCCTGCGCGACGGTAAGACCGTGGAGCAGGCGGAGCAGATGATGGAGGCGATGCACGTCGCGCTACGTGAAGAGCTTCCGGACCAGTACAACGAGAACTCGTCCTTCACGCTGGTGCCCCAGAACGAGGCGGGCATCCACCCGATGTTCAAGGATGCGCAGGTCGGCATGAGCGCGGTCATCATGACGGTGGTCGCTCTCCTCCTGATGATCGCGTGCGTCAACGTGGCCAATCTCTTCCTGGCGCGTGCGCGGGAGCGCCGTCAGGAGATGGGGGTGCGCATCAGTCTCGGCGGCGGCCGGCTGAGGATCGTGCGGCAGCTGCTCACCGAGAGCATGGTGTTCAGCGCTCTGGGTGGGCTCGCCGGCGTCGGGCTGGCCTATCTGTCCGGCTACCTGCTGCAGCGCGTGCAGCTGCCGGTGGACGGCCCGTTCGCCTTCAACTTCGAGGTGGACCGCACCGTGCTGCTCTTCACGCTCGGGGTCTCGGTGTTGGCGGGGCTGCTCTTCGGCCTCGTGCCGGCGCTGCAGGCGTCGAGCCCGCAGCTCGTGCAGGCGATTCGCGACGGCGCGGGAGGCGGGTGGAGCCGCTCGCGCCTGAGCCGCGGCCTCATCGTCCTGCAGGTGGCGCTCTCCCTCGTGCTGCTCATCACGTCCGGCCTCTTCCTGAGGGCCCTCGAAGGCGCGACACGCATCGACCCGGGCTTCGACGAGCCCGCCAGCCTGGCAATGGCCTCGGTCGACCCGGGCCTGCAGGGGTACGCCCCCGAGCGCACGCACGAGTTCTTCGACCGCCTCCAGGAGAACCTGGAGCGGCAGCCCGGCATCCAGTCGGTTGGCCTGGCCAACTCGCTGCCGTTGGGCCTGGGAGGCTCCGACACGTCGGTCACGGTGCCGGGGTACGAGTTTGCGGAAGGCGAGCTGCGCAGTCTGCGCTACGCCTACGTCAGGGAGGGTTTCCTCGAGACCATGGGGATCGAGCTCCTGGAGGGCCGCACCTTCACGCGTCAGGACGATGCGACGGCCGCGCCCGGCATCATCGTGAACCAGCGGTTCGCGCAGCGCTTCTGGCCTGGTGAGTCGGCGCTCGGGAAGGTCGTCAACACGATCGGGCAGCAGCGGACGGTGCTGGGTGTCGTCGAGACGGGCAAGGTGCAGAGCCTCGGAGAAGAGCCCACGGAGTACATGTACTTTCCGCAGCGCGAGCTCTTCGCCTCCGCGATGACCGTCGTCGTGCGTACCGGGGGCTCCGCCGAGGCGGCCCTCCAGGCGCTCCGCCAGACGGTGCGCGAGCTCGACGCGGACATGCCGGTGTACGACGTGCGCACCATGCAGGATCACCTGGGCCTGGCGCTGCTCCCCGCACGCCTCGCGGGAACGGTGCTGGGCGCGTTTGGCATCCTTGGCCTCCTACTCGCGGCGGTTGGCATCTACGGCGTGATGGCCTACTCGGTCTCGCAGCGGCAGAAGGAGCTGGGTATCCGGGTCGCCCTCGGGGCGGATCAGCCCAACGTGGTGCAGATGGTGGTCGCCGACGGCCTGCGGCTCACGGCGATCGGCGTGGCGCTCGGGCTCGCCGGCGCAGCCGCTGCATCACGCCTGGTGGCCGGCATGCTCTACGACGTCTCCGCGCTCGACCCCATCGCGTTTGGCCTCGTGCCGCTGATCCTCGTCGGGGTCGCCTTCCTCGCGGTGTACGTGCCCGCGCGCCGCGCGTCGAAGGTCGATCCGATCCGCGTGCTCAAGGTCGCCTGAAGGCGGAGCTGGAGCTCGGTCGGGAAGGCGCCGGCGGAGCCACGCTTCGCGGGGCGCCCCGGCCTCGCTATCATCACGGGACGGCCTCCCAAGACGACCCGCGCGCACGGTGGCGTGGGCTCCCTCACTCGTGCTCCCTGGAGACTCCATGAAGATCAAGTCCGTTTCCGCGATCCTCTGTGCGGTGCTGCTGCTTGCGGCGTCCGCCGTCTGGTCCAACACGGCCGCCGACAGCGCCCGCGACCTCGCCATGGCCGATCCCTCGTCGGTGGGGATGAGCGCCGAAGGCCTTGCGAAGCTGAACGCCGCGATGCACAAGGTCGTCGACGAAGGCAAGCTCGCCGGCGTCACCACGGTCGTCGCGCGCAAGGGCAAAGTGGTCAACTTCGACGTGTACGGCAAGGCCGACCTGGAGAAGGGCACGCCGCTCACGAAGGACTCCATCTTCCGCATCTATTCGATGACGAAGCCGATCGCCGGCGTGGCGCTCATGATGAGCTACGAAGAGGGCAAGTTCGAGCTCGACGACCCGGTGCACAAGCACATTCCGGAGTGGAAGGGTATGAAGGTCGCGGCGGCAGAAGGCCCCGACGGAAAGCCCAAGACGGAGAAGGCCGACCACCCCATGACCATGAGAGAGCTCATGAGCCACACGGGTGGCCTCACCTACGGCTTCTTCTCGCGCTCGCAGGTGGACACGCTCTACCAGAAGGCGAACGTGCTCGATCGCAATTCCACGCTCGAGCAGATGGTGCAGAAGCTGGCCGACATTCCTCTGCGCCAGCAGCCGGGCTCGCAGTGGCACTACAGCGTGTCGGTCGACGTGCAGGGCTACCTGGTCGAGAAGTTCACCGGCATGCCCTTCGACGAGGCGCTCAAGAAGCGCATCTTCGAGCCGCTCGGCATGAAAGACACCGACTTCTGGGTGCCGGAGAGCAAGGCGGATCGCCTCACCGTGCTCTACGTTCCCGGCAAGGACGGCCTCGTCGCGCAGCCGATGGGCGAGTACCTCGAGAAGCCGGCGTTCTTCTCCGGTGGCGGAGGCCTCGTGTCGACGGCTACCGACTACCTCCGCTTCGCGCAGATGCTGCTCAACGGCGGTGAGCTCGACGGCGTGCGCATCCTCGAGCCCGAGACCGTGAAGCTGATGCACACGAACCAGCTCCCGGACAGCATCGAGTACATCAACCCGATGATCGGCAACCCCGGCAACACCTTCGGCCTCGACTTTGCGATCGTCGAGAATCCCGACGGCAAGACGGACCACGAGCTCGGCAAGAGCGAGTACTGGTGGTACGGCATCGGTGGAACGTGGTTCGGCATCAACCCGACGCAGGACCTGATCGTGATCGGCATGATCCAGGCCCGCGGCGGCGGCGCAGCACGCGGCGTGCGCCTCGAGAGCAAGAAGCTCGCGTACGAGGCGATCCTCGACCCGGCCAAGTAGCCGCGCCCGAAGCACGACGGCTGGGAGGGTCCGAGTGACGCAACGATGGCTCACACTCGGGCCCGTCTCCAGCCCCTTCAGGTGGTGTGCCGCTGCGCTGGGGCTGTGTGCGCTGGCAGCGGCATGTGCGCCTCTTCAGCCGCGAGGCGGCGACGTGCCGCCGCGCGGTGAGGAGCGCGCCGTCTCCAGCGCTCCCCACGCCCGGGCCGACGCCGAGGCGGCCGCGGCAGCGCGCTTCGAGTCGGTGCGGCGTGATCCGGCTCGCCTGCGAGACTTCCTCGCGGCGATGCCCGTGGGGGGCGACCTCCACCATCACCTCGGTGGGGCGATCGCTCCGGACGTCCTCGTGCGTCTGGCGTCCAGAAACGGACTCTGCATCCCGCGCGCGCCGGAGCGGCGCTGGAGTCTGGTGGCAGGGCCGTGCCGAGGCGAGCTCCGCCCGGTGGCCGACGCGCTCGAGGACCCCGAGCTCCTGCTGGAGGTGGAGCGGCGCTGGTCCATGCGGCCCTACGCCGTGCACGACCCGCGCCTCGACCGGAACGAGGCGCGGGACCATTTCTTCGGCATCTTCGAGCTCATCGACCCTGCGCTCGAAGATCTGGCAGCGCTCCTCGCCTGGGTACGCAACGACGCCGCGCAGCAGGGCATCGTGTATGTCGAGACGTCCACAGGAGGCGGGGGCGGCGCGCGCCTGGGACCACTGTTGCGTGACACGACGTGGACAGACGACCTCGCCGCGCTGCGAAGCGCGATGCTCGAGGAGCCGCAGTTCCTGCGGGCGCGCGACGAGACCGTCGCCGCGCTCGATGCCGCGGTCCGAGGGTCGGACCGGCTCCTCGGGTGTGGCCTCGAGCACGCGCTCCCAGGGTGCTCCGTCGTCGTGCGACTGCAGCTGATCGCGCTGCGGGTGCTGCCGAAGGTCGACGTCTTCCTGCGCACGCTCCTCGCCTACGAGGTGGCCGCTGCGAGTCCGTGGGTGGTGGGAGTGAACCTGGTCGCGCCCGAGCACGACCCGGTGTCGCTGCGCGACTATCCGCTCCACATGCGGATCCACTCGGTGCTCGGCCCCCTCTATCCCACCGTCGGACGCTCCCTGCACGCCGCCGAGTTCGCTCCGTCCGAGGCGCGGCGCCTCGGTGCCACGCGTCACCTCGAGCAGGCGGTGGCGGCGCCGGAGGCGGGAGGGGCGTTCGTGCATCGCGTCGGGCATGGCGTCTCCCTGGCCGCCGAGGAGCGCCGCGACGAGGTGCTCGGTTGGATGCGCGATCGCGGGGTGACGGTGGAGATCAACCTGCGCAGCAATGCGCAGCTGCTGGGTGTGCTCGAGCCGGAGCACCCGCTCCCGGCCTACCTCGAGGCCGGCGTGCCCGTGGTGCTGTCGACCGACGACCCCGGCCTCATGGTCACCACCCTGCGAGAGCAGTTCGAGGTGGCGGCACGGTTCGACGAGGTGAGCTACGGAACGCTCAAGCGGTTCGCTCTCGACAGCATCCGGCGCAGCTTCCTCGAGGAGAGGGAGCGTCTGCGCCTCGAGGCAGAGCTGCGGCGCCGGTTTGCCGCCTTCGAGGCGGGTCTCCTGCCGGCGGTGCGCGCGTCGGGTGACCTCTTCGGCGCGCAGCGTTGACGGCGCGCGACGCGGGCTCCGCAACCCGGGCTCGCCGTGGCGCGTAGAGAGCGGCATGCACCGCCACATCGCTTCGACTGTCGCGCTGCTGCTGGTGGCTTGGGCACCGCTCGCGGCACAGGATCTCTTCATCCAGGGTGCGCGGGTCGTCGATCCGGAGACGCAGACCGTGCGCAACGCGGGGTGTTCTGGTACGCAGCGGCCGGGTCGAAGAGCTTCGGCCGGCGCCCCCGTCCGACTTCGGTGGCACGGTGCTCCACGCGTCGGGCAAGTTCCTCGTGCCTGGCTTTCACGATCTCCATACCCACTCGTTCGGCAACGCGGGCCCGCAGGGGCCGGGGAGCTTCTTCGGCACCGAAGGGACGGCACGACGGGCGCTTTATGTCGGTGTGGTCGGGTTTCTCGACCTCTTCAACGCGGAGGACGTCATCTTCGGCCTCCGCGGCCGGCAGCGGGCCGACCCGAAGAGCGTGCCCGGAGCGGACATCTTCGCGGCCGGGCCCTGCATGACCGCGACGGACGGTCACTGCAGCCAGTTCGGCATCCGTACCCGCATCATCGACTCTCCCGAAGACGCCCGCGAGCAGGTGACCGCGCTGAGCGCAAAGAAGCCGGACGTGGTGAAGGTGGTCTTCCACAAGGGCGGGCGCCGGCCCACCGTGAGCGCGGAGACGCTCACGGCTGCCATCAAGACGGCGAACGAGCTCGGGCTCAAGTCGGTCGTGCACGTGGGGGGCTGGGAGGAGGCGGAGGTGGCAGCACGAGCCGGCGTGTCGGCCATCACCCACGCTCCCGACGGCCCCGCGCGCGCCGTTCCGCAGGAGATGATCGACCTTCTCGTCGACCAGAAGGTGGCCGTGATCCCGACCCTTGCCGTGTACCTCGAGCGCATGCTCATCGGCTCGGGCGAGGCGCAGCTCGATGCGCCGCTCCTGGCGGCCGTCGCGAGCGAGCAGAACCTCGCGGCGTACACCAGCCGCGAGACGCGTGAGCTTTATGCCTCGCACGCGAGGGAGCACGAGAGGCCCATTCGGCTGGAGACCGTGCGCAAGCTGGCGGCGGCTGGCGTCCCGGTTCTCACCGGGACGGACGCCGGGAACACGGGCGTTTTCCAGGGCTACTCGGTGCACCGGGAGATGGCCTGGTTCGTCGAGGCCGGCCTCACCACGTGGGAGGCTCTGGCGGCCTCCACGACCGCCGTCTCGGACTTCCTCGGTCGGCCGGTCGGCTTCGATCGCGGCGACTTCGCGAGCTTCGTGCTCCTTTCGAGATCACCCGTCGACGACATCGCGAACACGGAGTCCATCGTGGACGTGATCCACCGCGGCGTGGTCGTGGACCGCGCGTCGCTGCTCGAGTGAGTCCTTCGCCGCGTCGAACCTCCGCCGTCTCGCGTCAGTTCCCCGCGGCGGCCGCGGAGGACGTCGTGAACTCCACGAACGCGAGCCGGTCGTCCCACAGGAGGGCGAGCTTGCCGCCTTCGGCGCTCATGTCGAGGAACTGCCACGAGAGCTGATCGAAGGAGTGGGGGAGCCGCTCCTGCGTCATTGCCGTGCGCACCACGTCCTTGTTCGGCATGTAGTGGTAGGCGCCGAAGAGTGCCGAGCGGTCGTTCTGGTCGTAGGTCTTCTGCGCCGGCCAGCGACTCAGGATGAAGATCCACTCCTCGTGCGAGAGCTGGACGAAGACGGTGTACTCGCCGGGTGGGACACCAACACCGTCGATCTCGAGTGGCACCTCCGTCTTCAGTACGGTCGACTGATTGGCTCCGGCGCGCCAGACGGGTGCACCGCCGTTGAGGTTCTGTACGAAGTCGGGTGGCGTGAACAGGGCGCGTGAGCGCTTGATCGGCCGGCCGTAGCCGATCTCGATCCAGCGGCCCCCTGCGTAGCCCTGGTAGGCGCGATACGCGCCGCCGATCTCGGTGGCGGACGCACCCCGCGGGCTCGCGGGGCGACGCTGTTGGGCGTCGGCCTGGGCGCTGCTCCAGGCGAGCAGTGCGACCGCCGCCGCGAGGGCGAGGTGTTTCGACATCCAGTCCTCCTTGGAGAGCCCAAGGTATCAAGCCGGTCGGGGTCCGGTGCTGGTCGTGTGGGCCGCCGGCTAGGACTCCCGGCATGGACCAAGCGGTGGCGTTCGTCAGCCTCTTCCTGGGTCTCATCACCGGGCCGCAGCAGCTCGAGCTCGGCGCCTCGCGCTGAAGCTCCACCCTCTCCGAGCCCTACTCCTCCTCGAGGCGGTGAGCCAGCTCGGAGCCGTAGTCCATTCCGTAGACCTGCTTGAGCTGTGCGACGACATCGAGGGTCGGACCCTCCAGGGCGCCACGGCCCTCGAACGCGTACAGCACGATGCCCTCCAGCAGGTCGCCGAGGGACATGTCGAGATACTCGGCGAGCCCCTTGAGCACCTTCAACATCGACTTCTCGAGGCGCACGCCGGTCTGGACGCGCACCACCTTGCGGGACGAGCCGTCGGCTCCGGAGGCCTTCCGTCTCGGGCTCATGACGCGCCTTCCAGGGCCGGGACGGGATCGTGGTCGAGGCTCGGCAGCGGTGCCAGGTCCGGCGCGACGAAGGTGTGGCGCGCCTCCTCGGAGGCCAGCCGCTCCGAAGTGTAGTGGCGCGCCAAAAGCGCGGGCGCGTCGAGCAGCAGATCGGCTGCGTGCGTTTCGAAGGCCAGCCAGCTCCTCCGCGCTTCGGGAAAAGCCTGGATGCGCGCAGCGATGAGCGCAAGCAGGGCGCGAGTCAATGTCTCGTGGTACTTGTCTTCGGCGCCGACGTGCGTGACGAAGCGGCGGATCGAATGGACGAAGCTCTCGGTGCCGGCGCCGATCCCTTCGTCGACGAGGTAGGCCCACGCCGCGAGCACGTGCCCGCGATGGTCGAAGTCGCCGGGCTGAACATCGAGAGTCTCGAGCCGTCGGACGAGAGTCCGAGCGTGTTTCTCAGTATGGTACATAGGTACCATAGTAACACAGAGAGGTGAGATGGGGCGCGCTCGTTCTGGTCGCCGCGAAATCTGGAGTGGAGGTCTGAGAAGATCTCCGGGCACCCCACGACACGTCACCCGCGCCAGCTCCGGCGTCATTCGCTGCGCGGCGCACCCCACGGAGGTCCGTCATGTCCCAGCCCACCACGACTGCGCGCGAGGCGCGCATGATCGGCCACGGCGCCGCGGTTGTCGTCTTCGGACTCCTGGCCGGTTTTGGCCTTCTCTTTGCGCTGCTCGAGCAGATCGCCATCTGGCCCCTCCCCGGCCTCGACGTGCAGATTCCCGGCTCGGTTCGCGGTTGGCAGGCGGCGCACGTCGGTGGGCTGCTGAACGGGGTGATGCTTGTTGCCTTTGCTCTGTGCTTTCCCAGGCTGTCCCTCACGGAGACGGCGGAGAAGTGGGTGTCGCTGGGACTGATCTACACGGCCTGGGCGAACACGGTCTTCTACTGGTTCGGCAACTTCGCGCCCAACCGCGGCCTCTCCGGGGGTGACACCGTGCACGGCGAGGGTACTCTGGCGGGTTTCATCGCCTACCTGCCCGCCGCCACAGCGACGGTGATCACGATCGCCTGCGCTGCCGTGGTGGCTCGCGCAGCGTTCCGGCGCGCCGCCAGCTGACCGACCTCGAAGAACCGGCCGGTGGTCAGGCCGCCGCTTCGACCTCTTGCGCGTCCGGTTGCGCCGGCGGGTGCTTTCGGAAGGCGCGGAGCACGATCACCACGCCGAGTGCCGAACAGGCGGCTCCGAGAAAGAAGGGCGCACCTGGAAGAAGGAACGGCGCCCGCTCGGACGTGAAGTAGCTGAAGAGGCCGGAGGTGAAGAGCGGGGGCGCCAGGATGCTGGTGATGCTCTGGAGTGCTGCCAGAGCCCCCTGCACGCGCCCCTGTTCCGACGGGGAGACCGAGCCCGCGACGAGCCCCTGGATCGCGGGGCCGGCGACGCCGCCGAGGCTGCCGATGACGACGACCGCAAGGAGCATCCAGCCCTGGGTCGCCAGACCGTAGGCCAGGAAGTTGAAGATGCCGAAGCTGAGCCCGAAGAGGATCGCGCGGCGCTCGCCGAATCTCTTGATGACAGGGCGCACCAGAGCACCCTGCACGATGACGGTCATGATGCCGACCAGAGCGAGCGCAAGACCGTTGGCGGTCTCCCCCCAGCCGTAGCGGAAGTTGGTGTAGAGCACCCAGACGTTCTCGAGCCCGCGCTGCGCGAAGCCGAAGCAGATGAAGGCGCCGGCGAGAGAGGCGACCAGGGGGTAGCTGCCCAGGTGCGTGATGCTGGCGAACGGGTTGAGCTTGCTCAGCTTCATGGGGCTGCGGTGCTCGGGTGCCAGCGATTCGGGCAGCACGAAGAAGCCGTAGAGCCAGTTCACCAGGCACAACCCGGCTGCCACGAAGAAGGGGAGTCGGAGGTCGACGCCGCCCAGGAGGCCGCCGAGGGCCGGGCCCATGATGAAGCCGAGGCCAAACGCCACGCCGATGAAGCCGAAGTTGCGGGCGCGCGTCTCTTCGTTGGAGATGTCGGCGATGTACGCGTTGGCCGTGATGAAGCTCGCGCCCATGATGCCGGCGATGATGCGGCCGACGAAGAGCCAGGTCAGGTTCGGCGCGAGCCCCATGATGATGTAGTCGATGCCGAGTCCGAACAGGGAGATCAGGATCACCGGCCGCCGACCGAAGCGGTCCGACAGGGCGCCGAGGATCGGTGCGAAGACGAAGTTCATGACCGCGTAGGTCATGGAGATCATCCCGACCCACGTGGCGGCCGCCGACGTCGAGCCTCCGGAGAACTGCTTGATGAGCTCGGGGAGGATCGGAATGATGATGCCGATCCCCAGGATGTCGAGAAACAGGGTGATCAGGATGAAGATCACCGCTGCCTGGCGCTTCTCAGCCACGTGCGGAGGGTCCCCCAGGTGTGTGCGGGTGGCTCCCGCAGGCGTCTACTTGCCTTCGAACTTCGGCTCGCGCTTCTCCATGAAGGAGCGGATGCCCTCCTGGAAGTCTTCGCTCTGGAAGAGGGGCAGGAGCTGCAGGAAGACGTGGTGCACGTGGTCGTCGAACTGCTCGTCGAGGCCCGCGCGCATCATGCGCTTGGACGCCTGCACCGCCATCGGCGCGTTGCTGGCGATCTCCTCGGCGAGGCTGCGGGTGCGGCTCTCGAGCTCGTCGCTCGGCACGACGTGGTTCACGAGGCCCCACTCCAGAGCCTCCGGGGCCGTCAGCGTGCGGGCGGTGAAGATCAGCTCCGAGGCTTTGGCCCAGCCGAGCATGCGAGGGAGCAGCCAGGTTCCGCCGCTCTCCGGCACGATGCCGCGCTTGGTGAAGGCGGCCGCGAGCTTCGCCGGCTCCGCGGCGATGCGGATGTCGCAGCCCATCGCAATGTCGAAGCCGTAGCCCGCGGCGCTGCCGTTGAGCGCGCAGATCGTCGGTGTGTCGATGCCGTGGAGGACGGTGGGCGGGGTGTTGCGCAGGTCGAGGGTCGGTGTGACTCTGGGCTGCGCGCCGCCGATACCTTCGCCTTCGCTCGCCTGCTGCAGGTCGAGGCCGGCACAGAAGAAGCGGCCGGTTCCGGTGAGAACGATGACCCGGACATCCGGGTCTTCGTCGGCCTGGATCAGCAGCTCGCCCAGCTGCTGCAGCATGCCGCGTGAGATCGTGTTCATCCGCTCCGGGCGGTTGATCGTCAGGGTGGCGATGCCGCCGTTCGCCTCGTAGAGCATCTCGGGTGCACTGCTCTCGTTGGCGGGCTCGGTCTGGGTCTGGGGCTCGGTCATGGCGCTCACCTCCTGGGACGTCGGGTGTCGGGCGGGCCTCACTCTATCTCGGCGGGGCGCCCGCCCGGAGTTGGGCCGGGGCCTGCGCCGGTGACGTCGCCTGCGTCGGGGCGAGTCGCAGTCGAGGCGGCGGGTCAGATAAGTTGAGGTGGCCAGTTGCCGGTGTCGATTCTCGTCCGCCCGATTCGTTCCATCTCCAGACAGACGGCCGCCGTCCGGGCAGGCCGGAAGACACCGCCAGCTTCCAGGAGGCTCCGATGCGCCAACGCACCATCCTCACTCTTGTCACGACCTTCGCTCTCGTCAGCACGGCCGCCCCCGCAGAGACCAGGCAGACTGAGCAGATCACCGAGAACACCCTCCGCCTCTCTGGGGGTCAGGCTGCCCCGGCGGCGCGGGCGATCGACCTCGCCTGGCTGACCGGGCTGTGGGTCGGCGAAGGAATGGGCGGTGTCGTGCAGGAGGTCTGGGCACCTCCTGCGGGCGGCTCCATGATGGGCCTGTTCAAGCTGATCGGCGAAGGCGGACAGGGTGAGACGTCGTTCACCGAGCACATGAGCATCCTGGAGGTTGGGGAGACCCTGGAGGTGCGACTGAAGCACTTCAACCACGATCTGACGGGCTGGGAGGAGAAGAACGACTTCGTCACCTTCCCTCTCGTGCGTCTCGACGAGGACGCCGCCTACTTCCGCGGTCTCACGTACCGCAAGACCGGGCCCAGCGAGCTCACCGTGTACCTGGCCATGAAGACGCGGGATGGCACCCGCGAGGTGAAGTTCGTCTTCGAGGCCGTCCCCTCGAGCTGAGCCCCGGGAGCCGCTCTCAGCCCCACCCTGGGTGCGGTTTCTCACGACGCGGTGTCGCTTCTCGAGCCCGCGCCTCTTCCTCGACGGGGTCGGGAGATCCCGACCCCGAACCTCTCGGAGCAACGCCTCGAGAAACGACAGCTAGCGTCCTGCGCGGACGTCGAGCGCGAGGGAGACCTGGCTCGGCGGCAGCACGCCGGTCAGCTGCAGCAGCTTGCCGTCCTCCGGAATGTCGACCGGGAGCGGCTTGACCCCCGCCGTGCGGTTCACCTGGAGTGCCTGCGCGGCCACCCTGAACTCGGCCTCCTCGTTCTTCTTCTTCTGCTCGACGAAGGTCTCCTGCACGCGGAAGTGGTCGACCAGCGGCGCCTCGGACGTCACGGTGATCTCTTCGGTGAGGCCAAGACCAAGCGTGAGATCCGCCTGCGCGGAACGGCCTCGAGACAGGCGAAAGGTCGTGAAGCTGTCCTGGAACCCCTCGAGGGCACCGGACACGGAGTACCTCCCGGGTGGCAGCTCCGCGAAGGCGTACCAGCCGGAAGCGTCAGTCACCGACGTGAAGCGCGCTCCCTGGCCTGCGAGCGTCACGACCACGCCAGGGAGGGGACGTCCCTCGTGGTCTCGAACGGTCCCGAACGCAGCACTCGTCCCTCCGCCGACTCTCAGGGCGACCTGGTGATCGCTCGCGTCCGTCGCCCGGAGGGACGCCTCCGCGAGGCGGTACTTTCGGCCCGGCGGCAGGAGCACCCGCCAGCGGTGGTCGAGGACCGGCGTCGCCACCTGCGCCAGGTGGATGGCCAGGGTCGAGCGCGTGGCGGCGATCTCCTGCTCGAGCACGGAGATCAGCTCGATGTGGCGCGCCTGCTCGTTGCCGAGGGAGAGCGGCACGTACACCTTGCCGTCGCGCTCGAGAGGTCGCATGGCCTGGTCGTCGACCAGCAGCGACCAGAGCTCGGCACCCTGGGGCAGCTCCACCTCGAGTGCGGAGCCGCGCCCGACCACCGTGAAGCGGTCGCGGTGGACCAGGCTGCCGTCGACCGTGGCCAGGGTCGTGGTCTCGCGCCGTCGCACCACGGCTCCCAGATCGGGGGCCTCGGGCAGTACGTCGACGCGCAGCGAGGCCGCGTCGGCGACGGCGGTCTTGCGACGCCACACGCTGTCTCCGTTCAGGTCACCGACGAGCCGTGCCAGCGACGAGGGCACGTCCGAGGGGTCGATACGGACCCATGCCGAGGCCGGCTGAGGCGCTGCACGTGCGGCGACGGTCGTCTGCAGCAGGAGGTAGTGGTGCGAAGCCACGGGGTCGGTCAGCACTGGCTCCAGTGGCAGGCTCTCGCCCGCGCCCAGGGTGCTGCGGAGCGTGACGGAGCCTGTTCCCCGCAGCAGGCTCTCGCGGAAGATGCGGAGCTCGCGCCCGTTGCGCTCGAACGGGGAGGCGCTCTCGTCGGTCGTGACGGTCTCGGGGTCGAGTGCGGCGGGCAGTCGGAGCGTGTGCTGGCGCAGCTCTCCCGAGGCGACTTCGTAGAGCGCGAAGTCGGTCCGCTGTGCGCCGTGGCGGTCGATGGCGATGCGCGTCGCCGTCGTCGTCTGCACGCGGGCGTCGGAGATCAGCTCCGTCCTGGTCGGCCGGAGCTCCAGCACGGAGTCGCGCCCCGGCGCGAGCGCCAGCTGGATCGTGCGGCGCCCGTCCTGGAGCTCGTCTCCGACCAGGCTCGCGTCGGCACAGGCCCAGGCGAGGTTGGCCTCGAGGTCGACGACGTGCCTGGAGACCGGCGTCGGTACGGCCGGCAGCCGGAGCCGCACTGGGCCGTCCCAGGACGGGACGGCATGGAACGACGTGAGGTGGATGCGGTAGGTGCCCGGCTCCACGGCGACGAGGCTGACCTCCCCCTCGGTGTCGGAGAGGTAGGCACCTGCTGGCTCGACGCGGCCCGCGGTGACCAGACCGAACGCCGGGAGCTTCACCTCCGAGAGCCGTTGGCCGAAGGCGGCGACGTCGAAGGTGGTCTCGGCGTGTACGCCGTCGGCGTCCACCCGCAGTGACGCCTCGGATCGGACGATCTCAGCGAGGTGTGGCGCGGCGTTCCGCGCGCGGGTGGCTCGGATCCCGGCGGCTGCTTCGATCTGCTCGAGAAGCTCCTCGTAGCGCTGCATGTCGAGAACGATCTCACCGCGCACGGGGGCGGGAGCGTCTTCCGCGCGCGCCGGGAGCGACCCGGAGGCCTCGAGGACGACGAACGTGGTGAGGAGGACCAGGGTCTTGTGCAGCATCAGAACCACTCCTTTCGCGCGGGGTCGGGGTCGAGATGGATGCGGAGCGCCTCCGGACGGGTCGACATGGCGCTCCACTGCGCGTCGATGCGCGTGAAGCCCGGTGGCGCTTGGAGCGCCGCCGACTCGAACGGCCCGGGAGAGGACATGCGCAGAGCGCGGTGCGACTCCTGCAGTGCCGGGCTCCAGTCGCGAGGGACGTGTGCGCGGACGCGCACCTGGGTGATGGGGGCCGTCGCCTCGGGCAGCGGCAGGAGGAGCGTCTCTGCTTCCTGCCAGTCGGGGAGCGGGATCACTCCCACGACATCGAAGTCGTGCGACCCCTGGAACTTCGACAGCGGCAACACGAGGTCGCTCGGGGTCACGCCGACCGCGCTCCGCACGCGGCTGCCGTCGCGCTCCGCTCGAATGAGCCGAAAGCCCGACGGCATGCGGAGCTCGACCGAGTCGCTGCCGTGGGTGGTCACCTTCAGGCGAAGGCGGTACACGGTGTCGCCGGCGAGCCCGAGGAGGGCCTCGACACCGAGCTCGTCGATGCGCTGGGTCAGGACCTCCGTGCTCTCCGGCCAGACGACGCTCCACGAGAGGGGCCTCTCGCGGAGGAGGTAGGTGGGGGAGCGTTGGTGGATCGCGCCGCCCGTGCCGGCGTTCTCGACCCAGGAGAGGGCCGTGGCGAGCGTCCCACGCACCTCGTCCGGGTGTGTCTCGATCGCGTCGCCGAGATCGTGGAGAGACAACAGGCCGTCTCCCGCCGTGCTGGCGGTCGCGAGACGTTGATGGCGCACGGCCCCCTGCACGTCGAGCGTCGGCGTGGCGACAGGGGAGACCGACTCCCGCCGCATCCGGACCGTCACGTCCATGCCCGCCCTCGCCCGCTCTTCCGGTCGGACGATGAGCGTGCGGCCGTCGTCGCCCAGCTCCCAGGTCGACGTCGGTGTGGCGTCGACGGCGAGCAGCTCGAAGGCGGCCGGGAGAACGATCTCCACTTCGTTCTGCGTTCCCTGGTGCACCGAAGTGCGCGCACGCGCGACGAGCCGCGTCTGCGTGCGCCCGATCTCCAGGTGGCTCCAGGTCAGGGCCGAGAATCGGAGCGGGAGCGCATCGCGGGTGTCCGACGGGCGCTCGAGCTCGGTGATGAGCTCGAGCCTCTCCCCCGGGGCGCCGACGAACGTCGCTGTGGAGCCGTTGTCTTCCAGCAGGAAGCCTCCACGATGGACTCGAAGGACACCGCGGCGGCCAACGCCTCGAATGGTGCCGGTGACGTGTGCGGCACGCGGCAGGGTGTAGGCCAGTGTGCGGCGCTCCAGGCTGGACGCCTCGTGCTCTTCCAGGGGGACGGCCTCGGTGAGGGTGATCGTGCCCACCCCTCGGCCTCGAAGCACCAGCGTCGTACCGTCTTGCCCCAGGCGGCCTTCGAACGGGCCGGAGTCGAGGGCCATCACCTTCGTCTCCCCCACGAGGTCGGCCCGCGGGATCGGGATCCACGTGTCTCCGTGCAGGCTGAGAGTGAGGACCGACTGGGCGACGGCGCTCGACTCCTGCAGCTCGAGCGTCACCTCCGCGCCGTGTAGCGCAAATGGAGCTGCGGGCACGACCGGCAGCTCGACGGGGACGACGCTGCTCTCGACCAGGCGGTGGTAGTCGGCGAGCGGCAGACGGACCTCCTCGGCCTGCAAGGGCGCAAGCAGCAGCGATGCGAGCAGCGCGGCCGCGGGGGCGACGGACCGCATGGAACCGGATCCTCTTTGGAGCATGGCAACACCTCCGGGTGGCGCGCGCGCAGGTGGCTCGGCGCCTCTGTTCGTGTGGTTGAGACACGCCAACCCGACGGGAAGGAACCGCGATTCCGGAAACTGCACATTCCGACCGAACGATCGGTCTGCTCGCGAGGGTCGCTCCGGAGGGTCTGCGACCCCGGCGTCGTCAGAGCTGGATCGAGCGGGCGTAGTAGCCGCGGTCGAGCCGGCGCGTGCGCACGGGGCCGTCGCTGACGCCGGTCGCGCGCAGCCGGATGCGGCCACGCGCCGTCGGTCGGACCTGGAGACTCCAGGTCGACCATTGCGAGCGATCGGGTGGCGTGAAGTCGGTCACGGTCGCCCACTGCTCCGCCCCTTCGTCGCTCTCGAGTCCGATGCGGAGACCCTGCACGCCGGTCGCGTCGCCCCAGCTGATGCCGCGGAGGTGGAGGTCTCCGCCTGCGTCGGGGCCCCGGACGTCGGTGACGAGCGCCGTGAAGTCGAGGGTTGCCGGCGCGTAGTCGGACGCGAGCTCCGGCTGGCCCTCCTGGTGGGTCCGGCTCGCGAACTCGCGCATCTGGCTCGAGCTTGGTGCATTGAAGGGCACGACGCGGATCTCCTCCACCCACTTGATGCAGGTGCAGCCGTACCAGTTCGGCACGATGAGGCGCACCGGAGCACCGTGGTCGAGCGGCAGGGGCTCGCCGTTCATCTCCGTGGCGAGGAAAGCGCCGGCCTCCCGCAGCTGCGCGACGCGGAAGATCCAGCTGGCTCCCATCACGGAGCTCCGGCTCTCCCGCGCGTGCGTGTCGTTGCCCACGACCTCCACGAGCGTCGTCGAGTGCAGGTTCCAGAAGAACTCCTGGAAGAGCTCGTCGAGCCGGACGCCGCTCCACTCGGCGGCGCTGAGCAGCCCGAACGCGGCGCGGGAGGAGTTGCCGGAGCACTCGAGAAGGTGGACTCCCTGCGGTCGCGCGCGCTCGCGGAGGGACGCAACTCCGAGTTCTGCCTCGCTGGAGAAGTCGACCTGATGGCCCGACGCATCTCCGCCGGGGATCATCCGGACGACCCAGTCGTCGAGGCTGGTGCGGGCAGCGACGGCGGCGGGAGCCTTGGTGCGGACGTAGAAGTCGACGTTGGCTGCCAGGGTGTCGGCGCTCTGCACCCGGGTGAGATCGTAGGCGAGCCGCCCGTCGAGGCCTTCACCATAGCTCCGGCCCGGCGGCAGGCGCTCACTCTCGAGAAACGGCAGCCGAGGGAGGTCGGACGCGGGTCCGGTCAGCGCACGCAGGACGGCCGGGCTCGCGGCGACCAGCGGCAGCGCCGTGAGCACCCCGCGGCGCGTGGGCCGGGCTCGCAGGAGCGGTTCGCGCATCACGCGTCGCCTCGTCTAGTCGGGGAGCGCGAGCGCCAGCAGGGCGTTCTCGTGCCCCTCCTCGCTGACCGGCATGACGATGTACTGCTTGCCTTCGTGCAGGTAGGTCATCGGGGCTCCCGACACGGGCGTGGGAAGCTCCATCTCCCAGACGATCTCACCGGTCGCCTTGTCGTAGGCCCGGAACATCGGGCCACCACCCCAGGGCTGGACCGGCATCGTCGAGGTGCCCTCGGCGACGAAGAGCAGCGTCTTCGTCACGAGAGGCGACACGCGGGCCGGCTGGCCGAGGCGTGGCAGGTCGAGACCTGCCAGGTCCGGATGGTCGCGGGGGCCTTCGCCGTTGGGCACCATCCACACGTGCTCGCCCGTGTCGAGGTCGATCGCCGTGATCCGCCCATAAGGCGGCTTGGTGATCGGCAGGCCGTTGGGGAGCATCGTCCACAGGTAGCCGTCGGCTTCGCTCAGATCGACGCGGTACTTGAGATCCGAGCGTGCCGGATCCGGCGGCGGGCGCAGGCCCATGACGGCCGGTGCCGTCACCGAGGGGACATAGAGGATGTTGGTCTCGGGGTCGAGTCCGACGCCGTTCCAGTTCGTGCCGCCGACGGGGCCCGGCGACTGGATCGACGGCTTCGCCGCTTCGACGCCTTCGATCAGCTCCGGCGGCATGAACATGGGACCGATGCGGAACTGCGCCACGTAGTCGAGCGCCATGCGACGGAGCTCGGGGGTGAAGTCGATCAGATCGTTGTGGCTGAGCCCCTGCAGGTCGTAGGCCTTGGGCCAGGTCGGGACCGGCTGGGTGGGCCACGACTCTTCGCCGTCGACGTTCGACTGCAGCACCGGCAGCTCCACGATGGGCCAGACGGGCTCGCCCGTGGCGCGATCGAAGACGTAGAGGAAAGCCTGTTTGGAAGGCACGGCGACGGCCTGGATCGGGCGGCCGTCCACCTCGATGTCGGCGAGTACGGGCGCCGCTGGAAAGTCGTAGTCCCAGATGCCGTGATGCACCGCCTGGAAGTGCCAGGCGCGCTCCCCGGACTCGAGGTCGAGCGCAAGGATCGACTCGGCGAAGAGGCCCTTGCCCTTCCGGTGGCCGCCGTACCAGTCGTTCGACGGTGTGCTCGTCGCGGCAAAGACACGCCCCATGTCGGGGTCGCAGCTCATCCAGGTCCAGACGTTGGCAGCCCCTGTGTAGTCGGCGGAGCCGTCCTCCCAGGTGTCGTACCCGAACTCGCCTTTGCGCGGGATGATGTAGAAGGTCCACAGGCGCTGCCCGGTCTCGGCGCTGTAGCCGCGAATGGTGCCGGGTGGGTTCTTCTGCATCGACCACGCGTCGCGCTCGGAGTTGCCCATGACGAGCGTGTCGCCGCAGACGAGAGGCGCCGAGCTCCAGCGGTAGTTGCGCCGCACGTCTTCGGGCGTGTGCACGCGCAGGTCCACCTTGCCGCCCTCTCCGAACTCAGGGTCGACCTTGCCGGTCTCGAGGTCCAGTGACGTCAGGTGCGGTCCCACGAAGAAGAAGAGGCGCCGTTTTTCGCCCCTCTCCCACGTGGCCCCGGCCCGCGACCCGCCCAGGCCGATCGGCGGCCCGTCGGTGCCTTCCCAGCCGTCGTAGTACCAGAGCATCTCGCCCGTTCCCGGGTCGGCAGCTGCGGCGACACCCATGCCGGTGCTGAAGAGCAGGGCCCCCTCGACCTTGAGGGGCGTCGTCTGGAGCGCCGAAGCGGGGCGGAGCCTGCGGTACTTGTTGGCGGCGCCGTACTCGATCGACTTCCAGCGCCACGCCACTTCGAGCTGCGCCACGTTGCTGGCGTCGATCTGGTCGAGGGGTGAGTACTTCGTGCTGCGCACATCGGCCGCATAGGAGCCCCAGTTGGCGCCAGGCGGCGCCGGAACGTTGGCCTGCTGCGAAGCGGTGGGTGCGGCGACGGTGGTGAGCAGCACGAAGAGCCCGGCGCGACCGGGCGCGGCCAGGACGCTCTGGCGGATGGACGCAGAGGTGCTCTGCCAGACGGCAGAGAGGCGCAGATTGTCGGGGAGCATCGCCGCAGTGTAGCCGAGTGCCTTCATCGGCTTCCCGCGAGGCGGGGCGCTCGAGGCCAAACGCTACGGCGCGCGCATCGCCTCGAAGAGCCAGGCCTTGGCGCGCGTCCACTCGTTGCGCACGGTTCTCGAAGTGACTCCGAGGAGGTCGGCAATCTGATCCTCGGTGAGGCCGACGTAGAAGCGGTAGTGCACGACGAGCGCCTGGCGCTCGCTGTAGCGCTCGAGCTTCGCCAGCGCCTGGTCCACCTGCAGGATCTGCTCGAGGTCGAGCCCGCGATGCTCCTTCACGGAAACGGCGATCTCCTCGTTGAGCTCGATCGCCTTCTGGCCCTCGCCTCGCTTCTGGCGGCTGTTTCGACGCGCGTAGTCGACGAGGACCTGGCGCATCGCGCGCGCCGCGACCGCGAAGAAGTGGCTCTTGTCGTTCAGGGTGACCTGGGTCTGCCCCGTGAACTTGAAGTACGTCTCGTGCACCAGTGCGGTGGTGTCGAGCGTCTGCCCGGGCCGGAGCCGCCGCAGCTGTCCGCGTGCGATCGCCTTGAGCTCGGGGTAGACCTGGTCGAAGAGACGGTCGAGCGCGCCGTCCTCGCCGGCGCGGATCTCGAGAAGGGTCTTCGTGAAGTCGGGATTGGAGCTCATTGGATGACAGCGATGCCGCTGAAGATTGTCACGGAGAGGTCCGCGCAGGGTGGTTGTTGCGCATTTCTTGCCGCGGGCCGAGCGCTTTCTTGCAAGTTTGAGCCGTTCGTTCCGGATGCCCGACATGCCGACGTAGTCGTGGGTGATCGGTCAAAGCGTGAGCGAGCTCGTCGCTCGTACGCCGGTCGTCAACAACCGGAGAGGAGAGAAAGCAATGAAGAGTCAGCTCGGGCGTCACTCGATGATCCTCGCTGTCGTCATCACCCTGTGGGCCACGGGGCTCGCGATTGCGGAGGAGCGGATCGTCCGCCGCTTCGACGTGGCTCAGAACGGCGCCACCTTCAAGGCGGTCGCCTTCGACGGCGATGGTGTGTTCGATACCGTCACCGACGACGGGAACCCGGCGCAGGGAGCCGTGTTCAGTGTGCTGGGCTACATCTATCCGAGAGGGACACTCCAGGGTGGGGCCGTCAGTGGCACGCTGGACGACGGTTCGCCTGCGTTCCCCGATCAGGTCCTCGGGATCTGGAGTTGCCGGGGATGGTTCGTTCTCGACGGCGACCCTGGAATCGAGGGAGTTCAGCTGCTGGGTAGCCAGGTCTGGGAGTTCAGCGCCGACGGCCCGTACGGAAAGCGGACGATCGTGACGGACGGAGTCGACTTGTCGCTCGAGGACGTGGATCTCAACGTTCCGTTCAAACGGGCGATCACCGGTGGGACCGGCAGATTCCGGGGCGCCCGCGGTGAGCAGACGATGGTGAACTACGGCTTCAACGCCAGCTTCGGCTTCGACTCCACCCACCGTCTGGTGATGGAGGTCATGGACTAGAAGCGGCGGTGATGCGATTTCGCCCCGCGTCGGCGCTGGGGTGGGAAGGGTGCGCCTCTGTCGGCGCGCCGTCCCTCTCCTGCTCTCGTCGTAGGGCCTTCATCGCGGTGCGTGGGGCCCCTTTTCTCCGGGCTGGTCTTGCTTCTCTGCACCGCTTGCTTTGACGCGGACCAGGCTTCGGATCGCAAAGAGCTCTGGGGTCCTTTCCGCTTCCACGTGGCCTCGGCGTAGTGGGAAGTGAGCGGGTCAGACGGAGAAGGTCTCCACCGGCTCGGGTCACAACGAGTGAGGAGAGAGTGATGAAGACGAGAAGCAAGTGGAGCGCATGCAGTTTGTTGGTCCTTCTGCTCGGAGCTCTCGCGCCCGCCTGGGCCGCGAGCGACGAGCTCGAGAGCGAGAGGTCGGAACTGCGCAAGACGTTGCGCCTCGAGGTGGCGGAGAACGGATTCCTCTTCGTGCCCGACACGGAGCCGGTCCACAACGGCGATCCCTTCCTGCCCGCGTACGGGGGTGAGTTCATCACCGGTGGCTACCTGTACCCCGCCGGCACGCTGACCTGCGGGCCGGACGGAGCCGGAGGCTACGTGTGTGACGGCGTCAACGAGGACGGCTCACCGCAGTATCCGGAGAAGGTCGTCGGCACCTGGGTGTGCCGCGGTTGGCACGTGGGGGACGGCGCCTTCACGGAGACCGGTGCGTGGACCGCCACGAACCAGATCTACTCCTTCACCCCTGCGATCACGCAGGAGTACGGGCGTCGCACGATCACGACGGACGGCTTCGAGAGCCCGGAGCCGACGCGGTTGCACCGCGCCATCACCGGCGGGACCGGCAGGTTCGCTGGTGTGAGCGGAGTGCAGATCCAGAAGTTCATGGGCTGGAACCCCAGCATCGGAGTGGGGCTCGAGATCAAGTTCCACTTCGAATGACGCGAGGGCCTTGGCTCGCGCAGTTTCGTGCGGAAGCTGCATCCGCGAGTGAACAGCCCTTCGAGGCGGGGCGCCCCGGGCGTGCCCGCCTCTTCCTTCTCCTTGCCGGTGCGGTGGTGCACACGCCCGCCGGGGTCACGGGGCGTAGCGGAACTCCACCGAAGCCACCTTTTGGTCCCACAGTAGGACGAGCGTGCCGCGGCCGTCGCCGATGTCGGCGAACTGCCAGGAGAGCTGCTCGAACGAAACGTCGCCGTCCCGCACCTTCATCGGCGTGCGCAGGAGGTCCTTCTCGGGCGTGTAGTAGTAGGCGCCGAACAGCGCCTCCTTGTTCTCGTAGTCGTAGGTGGTCTGGGCAGCCCAGCGGGAGAGGACAAACGTCCAGCTGGCGTCCTGCAGGTCGATGAAGACCGTGTACTCGCCCGGGGGGACGGCGACGCCACCGATCTCGAGGGCCACCTCGGTCGTGAGGACCGTCGTGTAGTTCGCGCCAGCGCGCCAGATGTCGGCGCCGTCGTTGAGCGCCTCCTTCCAGTCGGGTAGGCCAAACAGATCGCGGCCGCGTTTGAGCGGGCGACCATAGCGGATGTCGATCCACTTGCCGCCGACGTTGCCCGCCCGGACGTCGAAGGTTCCACCGAGCTGCGCGGCCGACGCCCCGGACGGGCTGAGCGGACGCTGCTGCGCCCGGAGACCAGGCGGCATCAGCGGGAGCCAGAGGAGGCACGCCAAGCCGAGCACGGAGCCTCTCCTCGTGCGGGCGCGGGTTCTACGCGTCAGTGGGGCTTCCGTGGCGAAGCTCATCGTTTCCCTCCAGAAGGGGTCGATCGGACGAGCAGGCCCAAGCCGGCCCTCCCGCCCTCGTCCAGGTCGCGGTCGTCGAGCACCCGCTGTTTCGAACGAAGGTGGCGCATTTCGCGAGAGTACCTCGAACCCTGCTGGCGCACGGTCGCGATCAGACGGCCGCCGAGACGGTATGCTGAGCTTCCGCTTCTTGGAGAGTCACATGTCCAGATCTCAGGTCGACCCGCCCCTGGCCGTTCGTGATGCGCGAGTGGACGATGCGCAGAGGCTCATGGAGATCACCATTGCTGCGTACGAGCAGTACGTGGAGGTGATGGAGCCCGACGACTGGCAGCTCTATCTCCGGCACATCGAGTCCACGCTGTCGAAGGTGGCGCACTCCATCCTCAAGAAGGACGGCAAGCTCGAGCAGCTCGTCGCGGAGCACGACGGGGAGGTGATCGGCACGGTGCTGCTCTACCCGCCGGGCAGCGACACGTACAAGACCGAAGACTCCAAGGTGGGCGACTACCCGGAGGTCCGGCTGCTGGCCGTGCCGCCCTCGGCTCGCGGTCTCGGCGGAGGCAAGGCGCTGATGGACGAGTGTGTGCGGCGGGCGCGGCTCTCGGGCGCGAGCCGGCTCGGGCTGCACACGATGGCCCCGATGCACGCGGCGCGGCACATCTACGAGCGCATGGGCTTCGTGGCCGTGCCGGAGCTCGACTTCCAGCCGTTCGAGACCCTGGCGGCCGAGGCTTTTGTGCTCGATCTCGCGACGTACGCGTCCGGCTCCTGAAGGCTCAGCGCCTGCGATCGCCCACGCCGACGCTTCGGAGCATTCCGACGACCAGGCGGCGAAACGTCACTTCGTCCTGCACCTGGCCCAACGCACCGTCGAGGTAGAGCGTCGCGGCCCCGTGCACGAGGGACCACGTGGTGAACTCGGG
Organism: Candidatus Multivoraceae bacterium; assembly: GCA_965223385.1. Taxonomy (GTDB): domain Bacteria; phylum Acidobacteriota; class Thermoanaerobaculia; order Multivoradales; family Multivoraceae; genus JBCCLJ01. The sequence goes on from CBDCWR010000007.1 coordinate 2,797,876, forward strand.
CACGCCCATCTCGTCTCCTTTCGGATCGATCTGAGCTGCGGCGTCGCCGTGCGCGATACGAAGGAGCGCGCGGTAGGCGCGGCCCGACTGCTCTTCGAGCCGCGGCGGGCAGTCTTCGCGTGCCAGAAAGCTGTTGGCGAACATGAGACGGAAGCGCTGTGGGTGTGCGAGCGCGACATCGACGTAGGCGACGCCGGTGTTCTCGAGCGCGTCTCCCGGAGCGTCGAGGGCTGCCTCGAGCGCATCGGCGAGAGCTTCGAACCCGTCGGCCGCGATCTCGCAGAGGAGCGCGTCGCGCCCGTCGAAGTGGTGCGCGGGTGCGGCGTGGGAGACGCCCAGGCTCCGGGCCACGGCGCGGAGACTCAACCGCTGCGCGCCGTCCTCTTCGAGCATGCGCGTTGCCTCGCGCAGCAACGCGTTGCGCAGGTCGCCGTGGTGGTAGCGGCTGGCGGCGGTGGCTTTGGCGGTCATGGGTCGGCGGCTCCCGGCGGGGCGTGGTTGCGCTCCTATCTTGTCAGTGACAGGATCGAGTGCAACTTGGCAGTGTCAAGTTCGTAGAGAGAGTCCAACAGGAGGCGCATCGCGCCAGAGACAACGACGGAGCCGGAGCCGGCTCGAGGAGACGGGCACATGATCTTTCCCGGTCGCTACAGCGCACAGATCGAAGGCGACTTCGTGATCTTCCTCATCGGTGCGCGCGTCAATCGCCTTCGCCGGCTCCCGCGGTTCATCCCGATCGCCCGCGCCATGACCCGCATGCAGCAGGAGGTCCTGTCGCAGCCCGAGCTCGGCTGCATGCACATCGAGAACTGGTTCGGCCGCAACGTCATCTCGGTACAGTACTGGCGGAGCTTCGAGCACCTCGAGGCGTACGCTCGCCGTCCGGATCTCGAGCACCTGCCCGCCTGGAAAGACTTCAACCAGAAGGTCCGGGACAGCGGCGACATCGGCATCTGGCACGAGACGTTCAAGGTGCGCGCCGGCGAGTACGAGGCGATCTACGGCAACATGCACCAGTTCGGCTTGGCGTGCGCCGGCGACCACCACAAGCTGGGCAAAACGTCGACCGCCGCGGGTCGCTCCGGCACCCGGGAGGGTGACGTCGCGCCCGTCGAGGCCTACTGAAGCTCGCACAGGGCCGCGGTTCGGACTCACCACGGGCCCTTCTCGTCAGGCGCCATGTGAGTGGCCCGAGGCGTCGTTCGATGGATCTCTCTGCTGGCGTGTTTACCGGGCGACGGAAGCGTCTGAAGAAGTTTGGTTGCCAAAAGGCACTTTGGACGGCGCTCTGCTTCGCTCCGAGTCCAGGTCTGCCCAGGCTCTTCAGGCCGGAATCGGGTAAGAAGGGGGTGGATCTCGGTGCTCGTCGGCGCGCGAGGAGACTGAGGCGTCTCGAGGAAGCCTGGTGGCCAAAAGGCACTCCCAGCGTCTCCTTGCTTCCCTCCGAGCGCCGCGCACGGCGGGCGATCTCCGGTATAGGGCGGGCAAGGAGGGAGTTGCGTGTGAGTGTCGCGAGGGCATCCTGTAAACCGATGTCCGGTGAGCGAGTCGGAAGGAGTTGTGCCACGCCCGGCGCAACACGGAGGCAGTCAGCCGTCCGGAGCACTCGAGCGCAGACTGGTTGCCTACTTGTACCCAACACGTGGGTTGCAGGTCTCTTCGCTGCTGGACGCTCTCCTCCGATCGCGCGACGTGCAGCGCGAATCGCTCGGAAGCGCTGTCTCGAGCCGCGACGTCTTGGCGGCGCGATCGGCCCTTCCCCTCCTTGCCCGATTCTGCCCGGAGAGCATGTGCAGTCCAGGCGCTCAGAGTGAAGCAGAGACAAGGCCTGAGTGCCTTGGGCTACCAACCTCTCTTCGAACGACGCAGCCACCCGGTTGACGCGCGAAGCACGGGATCCCAACGCAGACCAGACCGGAGCCGCGCTTCCTAGTCCGGGGCCGCCGCCAGCTCCTCCTTGAGCTTGCGCGAGGCGAGGTAGAAGTGCAGCACCGACCACGTCATCGCAGCGGGGATCAGGTAGAGCATGGCCCAGCGCAGCGACTCGTTGCCGTACTCGGCGGCCAGTGAGTCGCTGAGCACTCCGACCATCCAGGGGCCGAGGCCCGAGGCCGATCAGGTTGAGGATGAAGAAGAGGATCGCCGAGGCCAGGGCGCGCATGCGCAGGCCGACGAGGCCATGGGTCATGGCGAGAGTGTTGCCGAGGTAGACGTTGAAGAGCGTGCTGGGGACGATGGTCATCAGCAGGGTCGAGACGCCGGTGGGCATGAAGTAGGTGGCCACCATGAACGGCAGGCAGATGATGCCGGTGAGGGTGGGGAGCCACATGTACCAGCGCACGTCGCGTGGTGCGAGGCGCTCTGCGATGAGACCACCGCTGTAGACCCCGACCGCGCCGCACACTCCCATCGTGAACGCGAGCCACGTGCCGAGCTCGCCGGTGGACATGCCGTGGCTACGGATGAGGAACGGCGCCGTCCAGCTCGTGCTGCTGTAGCCGGCGAAGGCGTTCAGCGCGGCGCCAAACGCCATGTGCCGGAACGACGAGCGCGAGGCGAGGAGACCAAGCACCTGCCCGAGCGGGGCCGCTTCGGCCGCCTGGCGCTGCTCGGCGAGCCCGCGGGCCGGCTCCTTCAGCGTGAAGCGCACCAGGGCGGCGATGATGAGCCCCGGGACGCCGACCACGAGGAAGGCGGTCCTCCAGCCGAAGAACTCGTTGAGCCAGCCACCGAAGAGGAAGCCGAAGAGAATGCCGAAGTTGACACCCATCGAGTAGAACGACAGCGCGCTGGCGCGCCGCTGCGGAGGGTAGATGTCGGAAATGATCGAGTGAGACGGCGGGCTGCCGCCGGCCTCTCCCACGCCGACGCCGACCCGGGCCAGGAGCAGCTGCGCGTAGTTCTGGATGAAGCCGCTCACCGCGGTCATGAAGCTCCAGATGCCGATGGCGAGGGCCACGATGTTGCGCCGATTGCCGGTGTCGGCCCAGCGCGCGATCGGAATGCCGGCGGTCACGTAGAAGAGCGCAAAGGCGAAGCCGGTGAGCAGACCCAGCTGGGAGTCGGACAACCCGAGGTCCGCCTTGATCGACTCCTGCAGGATCGACAGCAGCTGACGATCGATGAAGTTGAAGGTGTAGACGATCGTCAGCAGCACCAGAGCGTAGGTGCGCACGGAGGGCTTGCTGTACGGATTGCTCGCGTCGTTCATACGGTGTCCGACCTCTTCTACGGGAACTGTTCTGGGAGGTGGCGAGGCTACACCATGCCCGATGGCCGGGAGCGCGGAGGAGGGTGAATGGCTCGTCGCACCGTGGGCTAGCCTTGGCGCATGAGCTTCCTCGAGCGGCAGTTTGGCCTCGATCGGCACGGCACCACCATCTGGACGGAGGTGCGAGCCGGAGCCGCGACCTTCCTGACGATGGGCTACATCCTCTTCGTCAATCCGCAGATCCTGCAGCAGGCCGGTCTTCCGGCCTCCGATGTCGCCTTCGCGACCGCCGTCGCCTCTGCCGTCGCCACGCTCGCGATGGCGCTGCTCGCCAACTACCCGGTTGCGCTCGCGCCGGGGATGGGGCTCAACGCCTACTTCACCTTCGGTGTCGTTCTGGGGATGGGGGTGTCGTGGCAGATGGCCCTCGCCGCCGTCTTCCTCGAGGGGATCCTCTTTCTCGTTTTTGCGGTGACGGGAGTACGCACCGCCCTCGTGCGAGCCATCCCGCCAAGCGTCAAGGTGGCGACCATGGGAGGCATCGGGCTCTTCCTCTCGATCATCGGCCTTCAGAACGCGGGCCTGGTGGTGGACCACCCGGCGACCCTGCTGACGCTGGGCGACGTGTCCGACCCCGCGGTCCTCGCGGCACTGCTCGGACTGGTCCTCATGGGAACCCTGGTCTCGGCCCGCGTCTCCGGAGCGCTCCTTTGGGGCATCCTGGCCGTGAGTGGCGCCGCGTGGCTGCTCGGCATCGCGGACGCGCCGTCCCAGGTCGTTGCTGCGCCGGCGCTGCCGAGCGAGACCCTCTGGGCGCTCGACTTCTCGGAGCTCCTCACGGGCAAGCTCCTGCTCGTGGTGCTCTCGTTTCTCTTCGTCGACCTCTTCGACACCGCCGGGACTCTCCTCGGTGTCGGACGCCTGGGTGGCCTTCTCGACGACGAGGGTGAGCTGCCCCGGGCGAACGCCGCCTTCTCGGCCGACGCGCTGGGAACGCTCGTGGGTGCCGCGGTGGGCACCAGCACCGTGACGAGCTACGTCGAGTCGGCCACGGGAGTGGAGGAGGGGGGCCGCACCGGCCTCACGGCGGTTGTCGTGGCGGCGCTGTTCCTCGCGTCGCTGTTCTTCACGCCGCTCATCATCGCCATTCCTGCGGTCGCAACCGCTCCGGCCCTGGTGCTCGTGGGGGCGCTCATGATGCGCAGCGCCGGCGACGTGGAATGGAGCCGCCCCGAAGAGGCGCTGCCGGCCTTTCTCACGATCGTCGCGATGCCGTTCACCTACTCGATCGCAAACGGCATCTCCGCCGGCATCGTCTCCTGGGTGCTCTTGAGAGTGCTCCGCGGCCGCGTGCGCGAGGTGCACCCGTTGCTGGGTGCCCTGGCTCTGGGGCTCGTGATCTTCTTCGCGGTGCGGCCGGGAGGCTAGCCGGCCAGCTCGAGCGCCGCGTGGAGGAGCACGTTGGTCCCGGCGGTGAGGTCGGTCGGCTCGCACCACTCGGCCGGGTTGTGCGAGATGCCGTCCTTGCAGCGCACGAACACCATCGCCGCGGGTGCGACCGACGCGATCGCCATGGCGTCGTGGCCGGCTCCGCTCCCGAGGTCGAGGTGCTCATAGCCGCAGGTCTCGCAGGACCGCCGGAGCGCGGCGACCACCTCGTCGTCGAACGTGATGCCTTCCGCGGCCCACGGTCGCTCCACCTCGGCCGGGATGTCGAGCTCGGCACAGTGCCGCTCCACGGCGGCGCGGATGGCGGACTCCATCGACGCGTGGCTCCCAGCGTCCGGGTGACGGAGATCGATGCCGAGCCGCACGGCTCCGGGAACGGTGTTGACGGCGCCGGGCAGGGCGTGCAGCGCGCCGAAGGTGAGCCGGGTGTCGGGACCGTGCTCCTCCGCGGCCGCGTAGAGTGCGGGGAGGATGGCTGCCAGCGCCCGCACCGGGTCCTGCCGAATGTCCATGGGCGTCGTGCCGGCGTGCGCCTCGGTGCCTCGCAGCGTGACGTCGAAGCGGCTCATGTGCTGCACCCTGTCGATCACGGCCACCGCGAGGTCTGCGTTCTGCAGCTGCGGCCCCTGCTCGATGTGCAGCTCGAGAAACGCGCGGAGCGGCTGCGCCGAGGCGGGCGCGGTTCCGAGGTAACCGATGCGCTCGAGCTCGGACCTCATGGTGATGCCCTCTCCATCGACGTCGTTCCAGGCCTCCTCGAGCGGCAGGAGGCCGGCCCAGACCGAGGAGCCCGTGAGGCCGGTGCGGAAGCGCGCGCCCTCCTCGTTGGTCCAGTTGACGACCTCCAGCGGCGCTTCGGTCGCCATGCCCAGATCGTCGAGCGTCTGCAGCACCTCGAGAGCCGCAACCACCCCCGCGACGCCGTCGAACCGCCCGCCGGTGGGCTGCGTGTCGAGGTGGCTGCCCAGGACCACCGGCGGCAGCTGCTCGTTCCGCCCGGCGCGCCGCGCGAACATGTTGCCGATCTCGTCGACGCGAAGCGTGTAGCCGGCGGTCTCGCACCACGATCCGAAGAGGTCGCGCGCGGCGCGGTCTTCGTCGCTCAGGGCCGGGCGGCAACACCCGCCTCCCGGGATCTCGCCGAGCTTCGCCAGGTCCTCGATGCGGCTCCAGAGGCGCCCTGCGTCGACGGAGGCTGCGCCCGTCGGGGTGCGACGAGCGTCGTCGTCGGGCCCCGCCACTTCAGCTCCCCCGATACGTGGAGTAGCTGAAAGGGGAGAGGAGAAGGGGTACGTGGTAGTGCGCTTCGCTCTCCTCGATCTGGAAGGTCACGGTGACCTCCGTGAAGAAGGCCTGCACGCCACGACGCTCCTGGTACGACCCGACGTCGAAGCGCAGACGCAGCACGCCCGAGGCCAGGTGGTCCGGCCCGAGGTCGCCGACGCGGCCGTCGCTGTCGGTGCAGCCGCGGGCAACCTCCAGCCACGCGCCATCCTGCAGACGCTCCAGCACGACGTCGATGCCGGTTCCCGGTTGCCCGGCGGCGGTGTCCAGGACGTGGGTGGTGACGAAGCTCATGAAGAGGAGTCTTGCACGGAGGCGTCGGCCGCGGGAGCGGCCAGAGACTGCAGCATCTTGTCGAGCCGCAGCGTGGTGATCTTGCGCTGCTCCCCTGCGGCGATCTCGAGCTCCGTCGCGGGGTCGTTTGCCAGTCGAGCCCGTCCGAGGGCGAGCATCTCGTCGGCGCCTTTCCCCGTGGCGAAGACGATGAAGATGTAGCCGAACCGCTCGAGGTAGTCGGCGTTCATGCGGGCGAGCGCCTCGAGGGTCTCGTCGCTCGCCTGAGCGGTCGCGCTCTGTTCGCCGGAGGCGAGGCGCTCGGTGTGTGCGAAGCGCGCGCGCAGCGTGCTGAGGTCACCGATCTGCGGGTGCGCGCCGAAGGCCTCCAGCCAGTCCTTGCGGTCGAGCGCGGCGAAGGCGGCGTCCGAGAGCGCCGTGAGGTCCGGAGCGGGAAGCGCTGCGGTCATCTCGTCGAGCCAGCGACGGGAGCCGCAGCACGCCTCCAAGTGCTCACACTGCTGTGCCGGCCGTAGAGCCTCGAACTGCGCGGTGGTGCGCGGAGTGGCCCGCGACACGCCTCGCACGGCACGGCCCGGAGCCCGGGCCGCGAGCCCGCGAGATCTCTCGTACACGAGCTCGCCGCGCAGATACGTGGCCTCGACGCGCCCTGCGAGCTCGAGGCCCTCGTACGGCGTGACGGCGTGACGGTGGAAGAGGTCTTCTGCCCTCACCGTGAAGGTCGCCTCCGGGTCCCAGACGACCAGGTTGGCCAGAGCGCCGCGTCGAAGCGCACTGCGCTCAGAGCCCGCCACGAGCTGCGCGGGCCCTGCGCAGAGCCAGCGATGAAGGAGCTCGAGAGCGGCGGCGGTCGAGCGCGTGCCTCGGCTCCTGTGGCGGAGGCCGGTCCAGACGGCGGGAAGCAGGAGCTGCAGCGACGAGATGCCGCCCCAGGCGTCGCGGACGTTGCCCTCATCGAGGTGCTTCATCGCTGGCGGACACGGCGAGTGATCGGTGGCCACGAAGTCGAGCACGCCGGACTGGAGCGCCTGCCAGAGAGCCTCGCGATGCGCCGCGTGGCGCAGGGGCGGGGCGCACTTGAGCTCCGGTGCGCCGTCGGGGATCTCGGAGGCGTCGAAGGTGAGGTAGTGCGGGCAGGTCTCCGCGGTGACCGGGAGCCCCTGCTGCTTCGCCTCCGCGAGCAGCGGCAGCGCCTCCGCGCAGGCGACGTGAACGACGTGCACGGCGCAGCCGGTGCGCGCGCACAGATCCAGGAGCAGCCGAATGGCGCGGGTCTCGAGCGCGGGCGGACGGCTCTCGAGCCACGCGGTGTAGGAGCTGGCCGGGCCGTGGCCCGGGCCGGCCTCGCCGAGCTCCGCGTGAGCCAGGAGGCGCACTCCGAGTCGAGCGAGCTCGGGCATCGCGTGCTCGAGGTCGCCGGCACCCACCGGCGGGAACGAGTCGAGGCCGGACGGGCAGAGAAACGCCTTGATCCCCGCGACGCCTCCGTCGCAGAGCTGGTCGAGCACCGCCGGGTCGGAAGCGTTCCGAGGGACGAGCCCTCCGTAGAGCGCCACGTCGCTCCACAGCCCGCGGCGCTCGCGATGACTCCGGAGGCTGGCCTGCTTGGCGGCGAGAGACCGCGCGTCGACGGTGACCGGGTCGGAGTTGAGCGGCATGTCCACGAGGAGCTGAATGCCCCCCGCTGCGGCGGCCCGGGTTGCGCTCGCGAATCCCTCCCACTCGGTGCGCCCGGGCTCGTTGCAGTGCACGTGGGCATCGATGAGCGCCGGCATCAGGACGAGGTCACCCAGGTCGGTGACCTCGCCGGCCAGCTCTCCGTGCGCAGCGACGGCCACGACTCGCTCGCCCTCGAGTGCGACGTCGTGCGCGTCGACGCCGTCCGGGGTGACGACGCGTGTGGAGCGCAGGATGGTTGGCGGGTGACGCATGGGCCTGCGGCTGCAACTATAGATGCCGAGGAGACCACCACGCATGAGATTGAAAGAGCACCTCTACGGAAAATCGCAGGTTCGCCTGACCCGCCTCGACCGCAGCCAGACGCCCCACCGCGTGCTCGTGGCACAGGTGGACATTGCGCTCGAAGGCGACTTCGACGCGTCCTATACGCACGGCGACAACCGCAGGGTGGTCGCCACCGACTCGATGAAGAACACCGTGTACGTGCTGGCACAGCGCCACAACGACGGGTCGGCGGAAGAGCTCGCCCGCAGGCTCGCCGTGCACTTCGTGGAGACGTACGCGCACGTCGACTCCGCGACCGTGGACGTGGAGGAGGAGGTCTGGGCACAGCTTCGTGGCGACGACGGTCCCTTTGACGACGCCTTCATCCGAAGGGGCCCCGAGTCGTTTGCGGCCACCGCGTCAGCCAGCGAGGAGGGCGTGCTGCTGGTGGGTGGCCTCGTCGGTCTCCAGGTGATGAAGACCGCGCGGTCCGGCTTCTCCGACTTTCTGCGTGACGAGTACACGACGTTGCAGGACACCGATGACCGGATCTTCGCGACGACCGTGGATGCACAGTGGCAGTACCACGCCGACATGGCGAGCGGCACGCGCGACGACTTCCGCAAGGCGCGCTTGCGCGTGCGGCGGGCGCTGCTCGACGTCTTCGCTGCACACGACTCCCTTTCCGTGCAGCAGACCCTGTTTGCGATGGCGGAAGAGGCCTTGCAGCAGTGCGCCGTGATCTCCGAGATCTCGCTCGCGATGCCGAACCAGCACCATCTCCTCGTACCGCTCGGCGCCCTGGGTCTCGAGAACGACAACGAGGTGTTCGTGGGGACGAGCGAGCCTTTTGGCCACATCGAGGCCACCGTCGCTCGCTAGACTCGACTCCTCTCGTCCCGGAGCCTTGCCCTTGCGCGACCACCTGTACCTCTACCTCAACGGGGAGCCGATCGAGCTCGCGGGAGAGTGCGCGCGGTGGACCCTCAGCGACTACCTGCGCATCGAGCAGCGCCTGACGGGCACCAAGGTCGTGTGCGCCGAGGGCGACTGCGGTGCGTGTACGGTGCTCGTGGGGCGACCCTCGCGGGAAAGCGCGGGCCGTCTCGAGTACCGGTCGATCGACTCCTGCATCACCTTCCTGCACCAGCTCGACGGGGTGCACGTGGTGACCGTGGAGGGGGTGCTGGGCCCCGAGCCCGGCGATGGCCTGCCGCTGTCGCCGGTGCAGGAGGCGATGGTCGAGCACTTCGGATCGCAGTGCGGCTTCTGTACGCCGGGCTTCGTCATGTCGCTCACCGAGCTGGCGAGCCGAGGCGAGCTCGGCGAGAGGGAGCTGCGTCGCGGACTGACGGGCAACCTCTGCCGCTGCACCGGGTACGTGCAGATCCTGGAGGCGGGCCGGTCGCTGGCTGCATCTCCCGACATGGCACGCTGGGCGGAGGCCTACCCGGAGGCCGAGATCGCCTCCGATCTCGCGTCGAAGGCTGGCGCCGGGGCCCGGCTCGAGACCGAGCAGGGTACGGTCTTCCTGCCGGCCACGGTGGAGGCGGCACTCGACCTGCTGGCCACGAGGCCGCACCTTCGCGTCGTTGCCGGTGCCACCGACCTCGGCGTCCAGCACAACAAAGGGCACTGGAGCTCGGGCGACCTGCTGGTTCTCGGCCCCCGACTGCAGGAGCTCCGCACGATCGAGTGGGAGGACACGCACCTCCGCATCGGTGCCTGCGCCACCTGGAGCGAGGTCCAGCCCGCCGTGGCGGACGTCTTCCCGGAGCTGGCGCGGATCCTCGACCTTTTTGGCGCGCCGCAGATCCGCCACGCCGGGACGGTGGGCGGCAACCTCGTGAACGCCTCTCCCATCGCTGACAGCGTGCCGTTTTTTCTGGCCACGGACTCCGAGATCGAGCTGCGCTCCGCCCGGGGCGCCCGCCGCGTTCCGGCCGCCGACTTCCACCTCGCCTACAAGGAGACGGCGCTGCAGCCGGGCGAGCTCGTCGCCGCGGTCTGGGTGCCGCGGCCATCGCCGCGCGACCTGCTGCGCCTGGTGAAGGTGTCGCGCCGCCGCGATCTCGACATCTCGACCTTCACTGCGGCCGCGAGGCTGCGGCTGCAAGGCGACGTGATCGAAGAGGCGCGCGTGGTTCTGGGCGGCGTCGGTCCCACCGTGAAGCGCCTGCCGCAGACCGAGGCGGCTCTGGTCAGCGCCACGGTGTCGGAAGAGTTGTTCCGAAGGGCGGGGCGGCTGGCCAGGGACGAGATCGAGCCCATCTCGGACGTGCGCGGGTCGGCCGACTACCGACGCCAGCTGGCAGAAAACGCGCTCGCGCGTCTCGGGCTCGAGCTCGCCGCACCGGATGAGGCTGCGCCTTCGACCGGAACGGCGCGCACCTTCGACGCGGGGGCGCGGACATGAGCCACGGGCTTCGCGCGAAGGGACACCTGCCGCTGCTGTCGCCGCCGTCCGGGCCGCAGCTCCCCCACGACTCGGCACGTGGCCACGTGCGCGGGGAAGCGCACTACATCGAAGACCTGCCGCGCCGCGAGGGCGAGCTCGCCGTGACCTTCGTCGGTGCACCGTGTGCTGCGGGCAGGCTGGTCGAGGTGCGCACCAACCGCGCGGCGGAGGCGCCCGGCGTCGCCTGTGTGCTCACGGCCGCCGACCTTCCCGGGCACAACGTCTGGGGGCCCATTTTCGTCGACGAGCCGTTCCTGGTGGAAGACGACATCTGGTACGTCGGACAGCCCGTGGCCGTGATCGCAGCCGAGACCCTCTCGCAGGCCGAGGCCGCGCGACGCCTCGTCGAGGTGGTCGTGGAGGAGAAGCCTCCCGTGCTCGACATCGACACGGCCGACGAACGGGGGCTGTACCTGGGAGAGGAGCGCTTCATTCGCCGGGGCGACGTCGACGCCGCTCTGAAAGGCGCCGAGCACGTGCTCGAGGGGACGTTTCGCTGCAAAGGCCAGGAGCAGTTCTACCTGGAGAGCCAGGCCGCGCTCACCGAGATCGGTGAAGGCGCCGAGATGACGGTGCTGTCGTCGACCCAGAATCCGACCGAGGTGCAGAAGGTGGTGGCGGAGGCCCTCGGCTGGGGGCAGCACCAGGTGATCTGCACGACACGGCGGATGGGGGGTGCCTTCGGCGGCAAGGAGACGCAGGCAGCCATTCCCGCCGTCATGGCCGCCCTCGTGAGCTTCCACACGCGCCGGCCGGCGCGCGTGGTCTACGGCAAAGACGACGACATGATGGTGACCGGCAAGCGCCACGAGATGCGCATCCGGTACCGCGTCGGTTTCGAGGGTGGCGGTCGGATCGTGGCAGCAGACTTCCAGGTGCGCTCCAACGGCGGCGCCTACGCCGATCTGTCGACCGCGGTGCTCGAGCGCACGATGCTCCACCTCGACAACGCCTACTACCTGCCCTCCGTGTGCATCGCGGCGCGCGTCTGCCGCACGAACCTGCCTCCGAACACCGCCTTTCGGGGCTTCGGCGGCCCGCAGGGAATGGCGGCGATCGAAAAGGTGCTGGAGGACATCTCGCAGACGCTTGGCCTCGACGCGCTCGACGTGCGTCGGGCCAACGTGTACGACGACGACCCCGACTCGATCAGCCCGACGGGTCTGCGCAACGTCACGCCGTACGGGCAGGTCCTCGAGGAGAACCTGCTGCCGCAGATCTTCGACCAGCTCGAGGAGAGGGCCGACTACCGTACCCGGAGATCCCGGATCGCGGAGCTCAACCGCACGTCGCGCACCCACCTCCGTGGGCTCTCCATGGTGCCGGTCAAGTTCGGCATCTCGTTCACCAACAAGACGCTCAACCAGGCCAACGCGCTGGTGCACGTGTACACCGACGGCACGGTGCAGGTGTCGACCGGTGCCACCGAGATGGGGCAGGGAGTGAACGTGAAGCTCGCGCAGGTGGTGGCCGACGAGCTCGGCATCCACCCCGAGGCGGTTGCGGTGCTGCCGACGTCGACCGATCGCAACAACAACACGTCACCCACCGCGGCCTCCGCGAGCACCGACCTGAACGGCACGGCCGCCGTGCGCGCGTGCGAGGTCCTTCGCGAGCGCATGGCGCCCGTGGCTGCGGACCTCCTCGGATCGCCGGGTGCGGCGAGCCAGGTGGTGTTCGAGGGCGGGCGCCTGCACCTGCCGGCGGCGCCGGCAGACGCCGTCACCTTCGCCCAGGTGGCGTGCGAGGCACACGTTCGACGCGTCGACCTGGGGGCGCGGGGCTTCTACGCGACGCCCGGGATCGACTTCGATCGCGAAGCGGGCCAGGGTACGCCCTTCTACTACTTCACCACGGGCTGCTGTGTGGCCGAGGTCCTCATCGACCGGTTCCTGGGTGAGCTGAAGGTCGAGGCACTGGACGTGCTGATGGACATCGGTCAGCCGCTCCACTGGGAGATCGAGCGGGGCCAGGTGATCGGAGGCCTTGTCCAGGGTCTGGGTTGGGTGACGACGGAGGAGCTCATGTACGGCGACGACGGCGCCCTCTGGTCGCACTCACCGACCACCTACAAGATTCCGAACGTCTCCGACGTTCCGGAGCACTTTCGCGTGGACTTCGTGGACAGCGCGCTGAACGCCAAGAACCTGCGCAGCACCAAGGCGGTGGGCGAGCCGCCGCTCATGCTGGGGCTGGCGGTGTTCACGGCGGTGCAGAACGCCCTCGGCTCCATTCGGCCGGGAGAGACGGTCGACCTGCGTCTGCCGGCGACGCACGAGGAGATCCTGCGGATCGTAACCTGCAGCACGCGGTCGCACGCCGCGCAGGACGTGCCCGCGGTCCATCGTTGACGCCTGTCGGCCCGGCGTCGAAACGTCCGACCTCGACTCAGTACTCGACCCGGTCCGCCATGTCCTGCCAGGCCGCGAAGACCTGCCGAGCCGCTTCGGACGGCAGGTGCAGCGTCTCGATCTTCTGCTGCTTCAGCTCGAGCGCCATCTGGTCGTAGAAGTGGGCGTCGTCGAAGCCGATCTGAGCGGCGTCGAGGCGCGTGTTCGCGTACACGATGCCGTCGAGGCGGGCCCAGTAGATCGCGCCGAGGCACATGGGGCACGGCTCGCAGCTCGAGTAGATCCAGTGCCCACTCAGGTCGAAGGTGCCGAGTGCCTCGCAGGCGCTGCGGATCGCGCTCACCTCCGCGTGTGCGGTCGGGTCGTTCTCGGAGGTGACGCGGTTCCATCCCTCCGCCACGACGACGTCGCCACGTGCGATGACGGCGCCGAACGGGCCTCCCGCACGCTCGGTCATCTTGCGGTGCGAGAGCTCGACCGCGCGCTGGAGCAGCCGCTCGGCCACCTCGCGTGCCGGCAGGGTCGTCACCGGCGCACCGGTGCGCGGAGCGGGTCGCGGTTCACGTCCTTGTAGTACAGGTAGCTCGCCGGCTGTTTGCCCATGGCCACGAACCACTGCGGGCAGTACGGGGCGATCCACATGACGTCGTCCTTCTGCACCGGGAACCAGTCCTCGTCGAGGCGGTAGACGCCGGCTCCGGCCGTCATGACCATGCCGTGCTCCATGACGTGCGTCTCGGCGAACGGCAGGGTGGCGCCGGGCTGGTAGGTGAAGAGATTCACGGCCATGTCGTACTCGGGGGCGTCCGGCAGGAGCACCTGCAGGACCGCGTCCGGGTCACCGAGGAACGGCTTGCCCTGGACGTCGCGGAGGTGGGCGATCCGTGCGGCTGGCGTGGAGAGATCATCGCGCGGCTCGAACACCTTTTCGAACACCCAGAGGCGCGTGGGCTCGAGGCACTCGATGTGGTGCGGAGTGTCTGCGGGTGCGTACACGAAACCTCCCGCGTCGAGCTCGCGCCCGGAGCCGTCGATCTCGGCGCGGACCCGGCCGCTGTCCACGAACGCGAAGCGCTCGACGCCGTCGCCGGCTCCCGCCGTGTGCGCGGCGGCCTCGCCGGTTACTAGCGACATCGCGAAGGCTGCACCCATGGCCGGCGAGATCAGAGTGACGCTCGTCGTTCCGGGCCAGTGGACGTCCGGGGCGGGGACGTGGCTGTCGGGTGCGATGAGGGCGTAGCTCCTCGTCACCTTCGTGCGCGAGGTGCCGAAGGGGACCCGCTGCGCGGTTCCCGGCCTGTTGGGTGTCTCCGACATCTTGCGGTCGCGCTCGAACGGGGTGTTGGCCGTTCGTGTGCTTCGGCCAGTCGGAGAGTGTAGCGGAGGAGTCCCGGTTCGGCGAGGAGATGCACTCCCGTGATCGTCGCCACACGTTCAAGTGCACCGCACCTCGATCGGCAGTTCGTGCCGACGGGAGTCACCCCATCGGCAAGGAGACCCGAGGCACCCCGATCGTGGGTCTACCCGTAGCGGTGGCGGTCCTGCACCGTGCCGTCCTCTCGGTGGACGACGAGCTCGCTCGGGGCGTCCTTGCCCGCCAGCTCTCGCGCGGCTGCCAGACCTTCTTCCTTCGTGGCGAAGGTGGCCTCGGCCTCGGCCTCACCCTTCAGTCCGAGCCGCCAGCCTTCGCCTTCCGTTGCCTTCTCGAGGTGGAGCACCGACCGCTTCCCCTCGCTGTGACGTCGCCGGATGAGGGCCGCCAACGCGCCCGTGACCACCGCCAACGCACCCGCCGCCGCAGCCGCGGCAGCGACCTTCTGGCCCGGGCTCAGGTCGGCGACCCGGTCGCGGACCCCTTGTGTGCGCTCCTGCACGGTGGAAGCGAGCTCCTTCGAGGCGCTGGTCAGCGTCTCGGCGCCTCGTCGGCTCTTCTCGACGAGCCCGATCTTCTTGGAGTCGTCGTTGTTGCGGTCGTCGGTCATGGTTCTACCTCCGTGTCGTCGTTTCCGATGTGACCTGCACCGACCCGGCCTTTGGGGATGGCTCCGGCGAGCGCGGTCTGCGAACTTGAACTGCGAGGATCGTGCCAAGGGCGACGGAAGCTCGACCTCCACTCGATGTGCCGACGAGTCCGCACGTTCGTCGACTCGACCCCGCATAGGATCGGCCGCGGGGAACGACCAGCAGATCCATGAGCCAGACGACGTACGGGTGTCCACCGCGAGAGGCCGGTCAGGCGGGGACGCCGGCTTGAGCACGTCGCCCTGGGTCGTCGGGATGGCCCTCCTACTGCTGGCGCTGGCTCCCCCGGGCCTGGTGTGGCTCTACCGGCTGGCCATGCCCCTACGGATTCGCGCGCTCCCGGAGCCGTGGCTGGAGCCGCGCGCGCGAACGGCCGCCGAGGCTCTGGAGTCGCTCTCGGTCGCGACCGGTGCTCCGGTCTGCGGCGGCGTCGAGGTGAGATCTCTTCGGAATGGGGAGGAGATCTTTCCGCCCTGCTCGAAGCCATCCGCAGCGCAAGCTCCACGGTGAGCTTCGTGACGTTCGTCTACTGGTCGGGCGAAATCGCGCGCGAGCTCGCCACCGCCTTGAGCGACGCCGCCGAGCGAGGCGTCACGGTCCGTGTGCTCGTGGACGGCTTCGGTTCGAAGAGCATGCCGAGAGATCTGATGCGCCAGATGGAGTCGGCAGGTTGCCGGGTCGCGGTCTTCCACCCGATCCGCTGGAGTACCCTGCATCGCTCCAACTTCCGGACGCATCGAAAGATCCTCGTGGTCGACGGAGTGGTGGGATTCACCGGAGGAGTCGGGATCGCGAAGGAGTGGCAGGGCGACGCGCGCGACCCGACCCAGTGGCGTGACACGCACTTCGAGCTGAAGGGCCCGGTGGTGCGCTATCTCCACTCCGGTTTCGACGAGAACTGGCGTGTGGCGACGGGCGAGCTCGTCGCGTGGACTGAAGAGCCGTCCGAGCGTCCGGTCGGCGACGACCGTGCGGTGCCGGTGCTCGGTCGACCGGGGATCGGTGCGTCGAAGATGGCGCTCAGTCTCTGGATGATGTGTCAGGTTGCCGAGCGTCGCTTGTGGATTCAGACGCCCTACTTCGTGCCGAGCGAAGATCTTCGGCGGGCGTTGTGCACGGCGCGCGAGCGGGGTGTCGATGTCCGTCTGATGGTCCCCGGAATGCACTACGACCGGCGCATCGTGCAGCTGCAGTCGCGGCGCTTCTTCGCCGGCCTCCTGGAGCACGATGTGGAGGTGCTCGAGTACAACCGGACGATGCTTCACTGCAAGATCGTCATCGTCGACGAGGACCTCTGCCTGATCGGTTCGTCCAACCTCGACCATCGCTCGTTCGAGCTCAACTACGAGATGCTGATCGCGCTCGAGTCGGCGCGTCGCGGAGGCCCTGGCGTCAGACTTCGCCGCCGACGCTGAGCACTGCCGCGTCGTCGATCGCGACGTGATCCGCGGGTAGTCGCTCGCGCGGCGGTTGGCCATGCGAGCGACCTCGCTGTTCCGGCGACAGCTTTGACCCTGCGGGGGCTCGTGCGGTTGCGGGTCAGCGGAATCCGTGCTCCCGCTCCCAATCGGCGAGCTCCTGCTCCGCCTGTCGCGGCACTTGCCGTACTGGGCGTTCATGCGGAACCGGATCGCCTACGCTGTCCTCTCTTCCGGTGGTTTCCTCGGCTTCGGCTCTTCGCGCTTCCGGCAATGCAGCAGCGCGGCTGAACCAGCTCGTAGGTGAGCTCGGCGCCGGAGAGCAGGACCATCGCGCCATGGTAGATCATGTGCCGACGCTTCGGAGTGCTTTCTCGACCGCCTCGAGGGCCGAGGGCTTGCCGTGCTTGGCCTGCATGCCCTCCGCCGTCGCTCGACTCTTCTGCAGCTCGTCGAGGTGCCATTGCTCGAGAATGCGCCGCCTCTCGTCGTTCGGTAGAGGTGACTCCGCCACCTCCTGTGGGGTTCGGAACCGCGCAGTGCGCGCGTTCTCGGGCCCGTTGGGAACCACGAGCACCGGGCAGGAGGCCTGACGCAGGACGTACCCGGCCACGGACCCGAGGAAGAACCGCTCGAGCCCTTTGGCTCCGGCGGAGCCCATCACGATCAGGTCCGTCCGATTGTCCCGAGCGTGTCCGAGGATTCCCGCCGCGGGGTTGCCGACAGTGTGGAACGCCTGAAGGCCTGCGCAACGTCCCTCGAGGGGCGAGGCCGCACGCAGGATCTCTTCGGCCGAAGGCGGCTGGAGCGTCGCAGGTGCGACGGCGCCTCCTTGTGCCATTCCGGCGGCGGGAAAGGCGAGTGGTGCGACCACGTGCAGGAGTTGCACCTGGCTCGCGGGCTCGAGCCAGTGTCGGGCGATTCGGACCGCGTTCCCGTCGTGGCCGTCGAGGGCGACGGGCAATAGGGTGCGGCCGGAGAAAGTCAGTCGGTCTCCGGGATGCAGGACGAGAACGGGACGAGAGCTCTCCACGACCACCGCTTCCGCCATGCTCCCGAAGAGAACGCGATCCACGAAGCCTGCGGGCTCCGTCGTGATCACGAGCAGGTCGGCACCTTCGGTCTCCGCGATTTGGCAGAGAGCTGCCGGGGCGTCGTCTGCTACCTCGATGCGTGTCGCGATCGCCAGGTTGGGACTCTCGAGTGAGCCAACGGCCCGCTCCAGCAGGTCTCGCGCAGTCTCGTCCAGGGCGAAGGTGGGCTCCGATGTCTCCACGATGTGTGTGACGAGGAGCTTATGGCCGGTCACCCGCGCCCAAGCGGCGGTTCGCTTCAGCCCCTCGAGGGATTCATGGGAGCAGTCGAAGGCGAAGAGAATCGTTCGTTGGGTCATGCTTCAGAGTGGAGCAAGCCCCGTGCCATCGTCGCCGCGTCGTGGCGGTGCCCGGTCGAGCAAGCACGCCGGGCGCCCGCTCGGCAAACCTTGCTGGCAGTCGGCAAGGTCGCCCGGCTCCGACGGGGCAGCGCGTAGGGGCGACCCTTGCCGCACGGGATCACCGTGCCGGCCGGCACCGGCACTCGAGCAGGCACATGCCTTGCACTTGAACCTGTCCTCGACAGTTGGAACGAGCGCGACGCTTCGGGCGGCTCAACACCCGGGGTGGCTAGCGAATCGATGGATGACGAACAGGAGGATCGATGTCTCGGGCAAGGAATGGGATCGCAACGCGTGGGCTCTGCGCAGCTCTCGCGGTGACGACACTCGCTGTGCCGTTGGTGGCGCAACCGAAGCGGAGCCAGGGTGAGGTTCATTCGAGAGGTGATTGGAGGGACGGCTTCGAGGTTCACGACGCTGTTCTCGCCGACCTGATTGTCCGGCGTCTTCGCGAGGTGGCCTCCGGGCACGCTCAACAGGTCGAGTCGACCGTTCGACAGGGAGTCGTCCTGCTACAGGGCTTCGCACCCACGCTATCTCTGCGAGCTCGCTGTGAGCGGGCTGTCGAGAATGTTCGCGGGGTCCGGTCGGACGTCAACCAGATGATCGTTCTCGCTGGTGGTGACGGCGCCCACGAGGTGCAGCGGCAGATCGGTGAGCGGTTGGATCGTGCCGTGCCCCAGGCTTCCTCCGGGCTCGAGGCCGCGATCGACGCGCAAGGGCGTGTGCGCTTGACGGGCCAGGTCGACTCGTGGGCGCAGAAGCACCTGGCCCAACTTGCGATCGAGGAGATTCGAGGCGTTACGGCGATCGACAACGAGGTGGTGATCCGCACTCAGCCGCTTGAAGACGACACCCTGGAGCGTCTGTTGCGCGCGCTCCTCGAGAGGTCGGTGATGGCGGATCCGAAGACCCTGGATCTCACGGTCGAGGAAGGTGTCGTCACCCTGTTCGGGGCCATGGACAACCTCGTCGACCGGCGACAGATCGCCGACCTGATACGGCGCTCGGGGGCCCGCGAGGTCGACGTGCAGCACGTGGTCGTCGCGTCAAAGGGGCGTGGTGGCCTTCATGAGCCTCTTCCCAGGCTCGACGACAGCACCCTGGAGCAGTTCGTCCGCGACGCGCTACGAATTGACCCCAGGCTCTTGAGCACCAATGTGGACGTCGGTGTCGAGGAAGGCGTCGTCGAGCTACGAGGGCGGGTACTGACCCGCGCGGCCGTGTGGGCAGCAGAGGACACCGTCGCGAATACGCGCGGCGTCGTCGGGCTCGAGAACCACCTCGAGGTGGTGCACCGGAAGGTCTCCGACCCGGAGATCGAGCGCGCCGCGCGGAGCGACCTGGATGCCTGGCACCGGGAGGCGGCGGCAAAGCTGCAGATCACGAGCTCCCTGGGCACCGTGCGGCTGAGCGGGTTCGTTCCGAGCTTCGCATTGCGTGAGGAGGCCGAGGAGGTTGTCCAGGGGATCGATGGCGTACTGGAGGTCGACAACCGGCTTCAGGTGGAGTCACCTGTCGCCACGGAGACCCGCGAGCGCCTGGTGAACCAGGTCGAAGAGCGGCTCTACTGGAGTGCGTTGGTGGATTCGCAAGACCTGCGAATCTCGGCGGAGGGCCCAGCAATCGTCCTGGAGGGCGAGGTTGCGACTCTACGGGAGCACCGTGCGGTGCTCGACGCGGCGCGCGCGGCAGGGGCCGTCGCGCTCGTAGATCGCTTGAAGGTGGCTCCGTGAGCAGCAGGGCGCTGGCAGGCTTCCTTGCTGGAGGTCAGGTTCGATGAGGTCACCGCGCGACGTTGCCGAGCACCTCGCCGCCGCGTTGGCTGCCATCGGTGAGGCCTTCAGCTCGGAGGAGCCCGAGCACGTCTTCTCTCAGTGCATGGCGCTGCTCGCGATGGGGGATCGCCCTCTGCTGGGCGCACGCGACATCGAGGCCGCACTGGAACGGGACGACGATCTGGCACGCGCAATCCACTCGAAGCGTGAGGGGTTTGCGGACGCTCTCTCGCGAGACGTTTGGGACGAGTTGATGACGAACGTCGAAACCGTCAGCAAGGAGGGCGACCAGGTGGTCGTGCGATTTCGTGACGGGTCGGAGGTCCGTCGGCCGTTCCCCTGGGAAACGCGCACGTAGGGCGCGACGCGGGTTCCGGCGTGAGTGGGGCCTGCAGCGGGACGCGCGAGTCGCCGTGGCTTTCATGAAACGCTAGGCTCCCGCTCATGAAGAGCTCCATCGCCTTGCACCGCCTCGTCGCCGTCAGCGCCGCGCTCTGCTGGACCCTCGGGACGGGCTGTGCGCCGCCGCGCTCGACGAGCGCCGACGACCTTCGGCGCGAGAAGGCCGAGATCAAGGTGGTGGTGGTCACGGCGTTCGAGCGCGGCGAAGACACGGGAGACGCGCCGGGCGAGCTGCAGCTCTGGGCCGAGCGGTGGCCTCTCGCAGAGACGATCGAATTCCCTCACGGCCATCGGACGCTGCGGACCGACGGCGAAGGGGTTCTCGGCATCGTGACGGGGGTCGGCACGGCGCGCGCTGCCGCGAGCATCATGGCGCTGGGAATGGACCCCCGCTTCGATCTCACGAAGGCGTACTGGCTGGTTGCAGGCATCGCCGGGATGGACCCCGAGGACGGCACCCTCGGCTCCGCCGCGTGGGCGCGCTTCGTGGTGGACGGAGATCTCGCCCACGAGATCGACATTCGCGAGGCGCCCGACGAGTGGGAGACGGGCTACATCCCGCTCCGCAAGTCGACCCCCTACGAGCTGCCCCTGCAGGAGGACCTCGAGGGCGCCGTCTATGAGCTCGACGAGAGTCTGGCCTCTTGGGCGTACGAGCTCACCCGGGACGTGGAGCTCCCCGACAGCGAGCAGCTGCAGGGGGCTCGTGAGCCCTACGGCAGATACCCGGCCGCGCAGGAGCCGCCCCGCGTGATGCGCGGCGACAACCTGGCGGCGATGACGTTCTGGCACGGCGAGCTGCTCAACGACTGGGCCAACGACTGGATGCGCTACTTCACCGACGGGCGCGCTGAGTTCACGACGTCGGCCATGGAGGAGACCGGGACGCTTCAGTCGCTCACCTTCCTGGACCGCGCGGGCAAGGTCGACGTCGGCCGCGTGATGGTGCTGCGCAGCGGCAGCAACTTCACGCTGCAGGGAGACGGCTCGACGGCGGCCGAGAGCCTGGCCGGGGAGAAGAAGGGTGACTACTCGGCGTACCTGCCGTCCCTCGAGGCGCTGTGGCTCGCCGGACGCGTGGTGGTCACCGAGCTCGTCGAGGGCTGGAGCGAATACCGCGACACGCCCCCCACCGCAGCCCCCTGACCCCGGGGTCCGCGCTGGGCGACCCCCAGCGGTGCCGGGGTGTGATTCATGTCCCAGGAGCATCGTGAGCTATGCTATAGTGACATACACCAGTCGGCCCGCGTGGGAAGGAGTTGCTGGTGAGACCGTTCGACCTGGGAGGAGATTCCATGCGTGTGAGTGAGTTGGCCCTTGTGGGGCGACGTGGGCCGGTCCTCGAGGTCCTTTTTCTGCTCGGCCTCGCGCTCGGAGCGGGCTCCCTGTCGCCCGTGGCGGCGCAGGGCGTTCCGAGCGCGATCCTCGTCAGCCCCGATCCGGCCTCGGACCGTGACGTACTGACGGTCGAAGTGAGTGGCAACTGGCAGGATGCCTGTACGCCGGTGTTCGAGCAGGGCGTTGCCCAGCCGGTCAGCATGCAGGGCGCCACCCTCGTGCTCCGGATGGAGGCGGTCCCGCCATCGGGCGGGACGTGCCCAGGGTTCCCTTCGCCGTTCCGCGTTGCCACCCAGATCGGCCCGCTCCCCGCGGGGCAGTACACGCTGGACGTGGTCGTCGGGAAGGGTACGGGGACGACCGCGTCGCCCTGGGGGTCGACCACGCTCGATGTCGTCTCCACCCAGACCGGTGGCTCGGTGCTCCTGTTCCCGGCCGCGCCGACCAGCAGTGACACCATCCGCGTGGACGTGATCGGCACGTGGCGCGACAGCTGCGTGCCCGACTTCCACGGGGTGCCGCAACCAGTGGACGTGCAGGGTGACACCCTGACCCTGCGGCTCGACGCGGTGCTGCCGCCCGACGTGGTGTGCGCGCCGGTTCTGACCAACTTCACGTCGTCGGCGACGATCGGACCGTTGGCTCCCGGCAGCTACACGGTGGAGGTGCTCGTGGGCGACGGGCCAGGCTCCACGCCGACCTTCTGGGCGAGCCGGTCGTTCGACGTGGTCGGCGGTTTCGAGGTCACCGGTGGGGTGGCCGTGGAGCCGGAGATTCCCGTCTCGACCCAGAACACGCGCCTGCTGGTATGGGGCGTCTGGCGCGATGGCTGTGTTCCGCGGACGGAGTCGGTCCAGCGGTCGGGGACCGAGATCACCGTTCTGGCACGCACCCGGGACACCGTGTGCACCCAGGCGACGGAGCGCTTCGCCTTCAGCGCCGATCTCGGGCTGCTCGATCCGGGCACCTACACGGTGCGCGTGATGGTGGACGACCGGCTGACCCAGCAGACGTACCTGACGACGGCTGTCGCGGTGGCTGCTGCGCCGGAGCCAGACCGCGTCGTTCTGCGCAACCGCTTCGAGGCGGTCGTCGTGTGGGGTGACTTCGACGGTCGATCGGATCTCGCGACGCCGGTGGCGGTGGACTCGACCGACTCGTCACCGTTCTGGTTCTTCGACCGCAACAACTGGGAGATGTTGGTCAAGGTGCTGGACGGCTGTGGCGTGAACGGCAACTTCTGGGTCTTCGCGTCGGCCGCGACGGACGTTGCGTTCACGCTGACCGTCACGGACACGCAGAGCGGTCTCGAGCGCAGCTACGAGAACCCGCTGGGCAACCCGGCCTCGGCGATCACCGACACCGCAGCCTTTCCCTGCAACTAGGGGGACTTTTTCAGCAGCCCGCTAGGGCGCCTCCTCAGCAGCCCCTGTCGCGGCGGCCATCAACGACAAAGGCCCTCACCCGTGTCGGATGAGGGCCTCTGGGGAGAGCCTGGCCGCTCGAGGCGGACCGGGCACCGTGGTCGCGCGAGCTACTTGGCGACCGTGAACGCCACGCTGGCGATCGAGGTGTCCCAGGCGAGGCCGAGGCTGCCGCCGGCGTCGCTGACGTCATGGAAGAAGTAGGTGAGCTGGTCGATCGACATCGCACCCGGCTGCACCGTCATGGTGGCGCGGGCGACGTCCATGTCGTCCGAGTAGCCGTACGCGCCCCACATCTTGGGGCCGATCTTGTCGCGACCCTCGAAGGTGGCCATCGCGGGCTTGGTCGTGAGGATCAGCTCCCACTCGGTTGCGCTCTTCAGATCGACGACCAGGCGGTAGCTCCCCGGCTGGATGGTCTTGCCGCCGATGGTGAGGGGGACCTCGGTCGTGAGCTCGGTGGTCGCATCGGCGCCTGCGCGCCAGACGGGGCCGCCGGCGTTGACCTTGGTGCCGTAGTCGTCGCCCGAGCCGAAGATGCCCTGGCGGCCCCGGAGGATCGGGGCGCTGTAGTCGACCGTGATCCACTTGCCTCCGATGTCGGTCGAAGCCTGGGTGCGGGGGCTCTTCGGCTTCTGTGCGGAGACGGCGCTCGCCAGAGTGAGGAGGACGGTGAGGGCGAGAAGAATGCAGAGGACCTTGGACGCAGACGTCGTGCGCATAGCGGGTTCCTTTATGACGTGTGAGGTGCGGACTGCGTGTGGAGACGTCAGTCTATGACGGGTCCGGCTCAGGGTGCAGCGGCGGAGCGCTCGGGGCGCCACTGGAGCACGGTCGGGGGCCG
The DNA here is from genome assembly GCA_965223385.1 of Candidatus Multivoraceae bacterium. GTDB lineage: Bacteria > Acidobacteriota > Thermoanaerobaculia > Multivoradales > Multivoraceae > JBCCLJ01. The sequence continues at coordinate 2,821,528 of CBDCWR010000007.1, forward strand.
GCCGTCCTGAACCCGGGCTCGGGCGACGTACGACAACGATCGCGTGCCGACCGTGGCGGTCACGTCGATGCGCACCTGTCTGCCCGTCGGGCCGATCGCTCCCGTGGTCTGCACCCGGCTCTCGAGGGTGCCGCCGCCAAAGGGTGTGGGTGAGACGCCCATGAACCCAGGCTGCTGGGCCAGCTGGGCGAGGGTCTCCGCCAGAGCTGCGTCCGCAAGGGCGAGAATGCGGACGCGCTCGGCGTGTGCGCGGGTCTCGTTCCACTGCGCCAGGAGGGCCTGCCCGACGAGGGCGACGGCCGTCGCGGAGAGGAGCAGCACGAAGAGGGCGAGAAGCAGGGCATGGCCCCCCTCTCGAGGGCCAGTCTGCACACGGCTCACCATCGGTTCTGGCCTCCGCGGCCTCGGAGAAAAGCTCGCACCGTGGTCGTGCGCGATTCGAACCGGGGTGGTGGCCGGTCGAGGAGCAGAGTGGTCCCGCGTGCTGCGCGGTCGCCGCTACGCGTGAGCTGTACCTCGAGGAGCCGCGGGCCCAAGGCACGCCAGCGGAATTCGTCGAGGCTCCGGGCGATCTCGCGCCCACTCGGAGGTGACGCAGAGCTGCCACGCTCGAAGCGCGAGAGCGTGCTCCCCTCGTAGCGGTACTCGATGGGGTCGCCGCCCAGGTCCTCCAGGAGGAGCGGCTCGGCCGACCAGGCGCCGGCGCGGGCGGCCGGGGAAGGGAAACGGATGAAAGCCGCCGACCGTGCGTCCGCCTGGAGTCGAGCCGCCGCGAACGCGAGGTCGTCGTCCGTGAGGTTGCGCGCGCTCCGGGTGAGGACGCGGCTGCTCTCGAGCAGGACCTGGGTGGTGAGGAGCAGGCCGAGCGAAAGCAGGCCCATCGCCAGAACCAGCTCCAGGAGCGAGAACCCACCTTGGCGTGCCGAAGAGCTCCTCCGCCCGCAGGGAGGGATGTCGTGTGGGCAGCTCAAGGGCGCCAGACGCGGGTGGACAGTTGACGTTGTTGCGGCTGCCCTTCCACCGTGTAGACCGCCGTGAGCACCACGTCGTAGAGGTCTGGTACGGAAGCGTCGGAGACCGCGACCTGCAGCTGGAAGCGGGTGAGGCCCGGCGGCGGCGGGCCCAGCCACTGGGGTGTTCCGCTCTGCAGGGCGAGCTGGCCGCCTCGAAGGCTCTCGGCGGCGGCCTCGAGCGCACGGTCGGCGCCGCGCTGCGCCTCGAGACGTTGGATCAGCCGCGGCTGCTGGGCCAGGAAGGCCGTGCTCAGCAGGAGGGCCACGAGGGTCACGCTCAGGGCGAGCAGCACTTCGAGGAGCGTGAAGCCCCGCCAGCCCTCGTCACGAGCGCTGCGCATGAGCCTCCAGCCCGCGAAGGTTCGCGTCGGCCATGCTGCAGTCGCCCGGATCCAGCTCGACTTCGACGGTGGTGTGGCTGAAGGAGAAGCTCTGGAGCTCGCGGCGACAGGCCGCCTTGATGCGTCGGACGTGCTCCAGGGTCGCGGAAGGTGTGACGCGGACGTGGGTCGAGAGGACGTGGTGGTCGCCGTCGAGAGACCAGATGTGGGTGCTGTGGCAGGCCTCGACACCTTCGATGGCGAGCAGCTTCTCCTCGACGATGCGGATCTCCAGGCCTTCGGGCACGGCCTGCAGGAAGAGCACCCCGGTGCGGACGAGGTTTCGAAACACGTTCCACAGGACGTAGAGCGTGACCGTGACCGAAAGCAGCGGGTCGAGGATCCAAAGGTCGACGAACAGCAGCACGACGCCCACCAGCATGACGGCCGCCCAACCGAGGGTGTCCTCGATGAGGTGCCACGTCGCGACCTTGGCGTTCATCGTGTCGCCTCGGTGAAGCCGCGTGGCGGCGTAGCCGTTCACGAGCACGCCGAGCAGCGCAAACGCGATCATCCCCGGGGCGTGGGTCTCCTCCGGCTGCAGCAGTCTCGGGATCGCCTCCGAGAGGATGAACACCGAGCCGCCGATCAGGATGAGCGCGTTCAGGAGCGCGGCGAGGAGCGAGAAGCGACGAAAGCCGTACGTGAAGCGGCCCGCGGCGGGCTTCGCCGACAGCCGCTCCAGGCGCCAGGCCATGCCCAGCGCGACGGCGTCGCCGAAGTCGTGCAGTGCGTCCGAGAGGATGGCGACGGAGTTCGTCAGCAGCCCGCCGAGGATCTCCAGGAGAGCAAACCCGGCGTTGAGGAAGAAGGCGGCGCGCAGGTCCTCGACGCTGCCGTGGTGATGCTGGTGGTCGTGCCCCACGGGGTTACGCGTGCCTCACGTGGTCGAGACCGAAGCGGAAGAGGTCGGCGACGTGCTCGTCGTCGAGGCTGTACACCACGAACCGCCCCTCTTTGCGCGCGCGGACGATGCGCATCTGGCGCAGGTGGCGGAGGTGGTGCGAGGTCGACGTTTCGCTGAGGTTGGCGAGGCGGGCGAGGGAGCCGACGTGGTGCTCGCCGCGGCTCAGTGCGTGCAGGATCTGGATCCGTCCGGCGTCGCCGAGCGTGCGGAACAGCTCGGCGAGGTCGGTCGCCTCGTTCGGATCGAGAGAGGAGGAGGGATCGCGCACGGCTCCAGCGTATCCGAGATCTCGATATCTGAACAGGTGTTCAGGTGTTGCCGATGTGGTCGAGCTCCGCCGCTCGTGTCGACGGTCAGGCGAGCGAGCCGCCGCAGCTCGAGCCCGAGCCGGCGGTGCAGCCGTAGCAGTGGTCGCCGAGGGCGATCGGGCGAGCCTGGAGCTCCTCCGCGCGGAAGTCCCAGAGGAAGCGCTCCTCGTGACCCCTCATGCGCAGATCCAGCGCATAGTTGAAGTCGCAGTCGTGCAGCCGCCCCTGACTGTCCACGTGGATCTGGTGGCGGCACATCAGGCCGTCGACGGTGCCTGGGTTGAACGCGGTGGCGAGGACGTCCATGTAGTCGCCGAGGGCGCCGGTGCGCTCCAGATCGTCCCGCCACCGCTTGATGGGCATGTTGGTGATCGTCCAAAGCTCGTCGAACACGATGCCAAAACGCTCCTTCAGCTCGCGCCGGTAGTCGTCGCCGAGGCTCTCCTGCGGCGGCGGCAGGAAAGGTCCGCCGGGGTTGTACACGAGGTTCAGGCGAAGCCTCGGGTCGGACCCGTAGCCGACGTCGTTGAGCCGCAGGAGCCCCTCCGCGCTCGCGCCGTACGAGCCGCGGCCGCGCTGTTGCTCGACGTTGCTCTTCTGGTAGCAAGGGAGCGACGCGACGACCTCGACCTCGTGCTCCGCCAGGAACTCCGGGATCCACGCGAAGCTCTCGCCGTCGCGCGTCTCGTGCGTGATCAGGGTGGGGTTGCAGCGGTCCATGACGTGACGGCCGAGTGCCCGGGCGCCGCGGACCAGCGGCCTGAAGCTCGGATTCATCTCCGGACTGCCGCCGGTGATGTCGACCGTTCGGATGTCCGGGTTCTCCTCGAGCCACTGGAGGATGCGCTCGGCGGTGGCGCTCGACATGTTCAGGCTGTCCTCCGTGCGCTTCGGCGAGGAGTCGACATGGCAGTGCCTACACGCGAGGTTGCACACGAGCCCGATGTTGATCTGGAGCGTCGTGAGCGATCCGGCAGCGTGCAGCTCGCCCACGCGGGCGGAGAACGACTCGGGAGCGATCACGGGGAGGGCGACGGTCATGAGCACCAGACTCCGCCCTGACCGCTCCAGGCCGCGCTGATGATCGGCGGGGCGCTCTGCTCGAGGCGCTCCGGTGCGCGGATGCTCCTGTCGCGCACCTCGAAGGGGGTGTGGTCAGCCGCCGGCGCTTCGGCGGCGTCGCGGACCATGCTTCGTGCGAGGGACGGGTAGCTCAAGGGAGGTCTCCGAGCAGAGGGGAGGGGAGGGCTTGGGGGGATCCTGCCGGCCAAACGAGATACGCGGCAGATCTTCGGGGTGGTTCATTTTCGCCGGGGCGGCGTCACAGCGCTACCGCGTCACTCCGGGACCGGTGTGGGAAATGTCCGGAGCTCCTGTGCGTTCTCTCCAGTAGATGCGCAGGATCCTCGAGAAGGTGCAAGGCGCCGTCCGATCGGGGCGGAGCTGCGGCCATGCGTCGGGTGGCCCGGCCCGCGGGCTGGCGACCGCTCTGGGCGTGGTGGCACTCCTCGCCTCCGCGCCGGCTGACGCGGCGCGGCGTGAGCGTCTCGACCTGGAGCTCGTTCAGATTCCCCTGGCCGGCCAGCCGGTCGACCTGATCCCGGCCGACCTCGACGGCGACGGCATCGGGGACCTGGTCCTGGCCCTGGCGTACACGCGCTGGGACCGGATCAGCGTGAGCGAGACCGTGGCGATGGACGACGTCGACGGCCTCGTCGAGATGATGACCGTCGTTCCGGCATTGGCCGATGAGCGCCGTCTCGTCGTGCTCCTCGGCCGACCGGAGGGAGGGTTCGCCCCGCTCGGTGACGGTTTCGAGCTGCCGCTCGACGTGCTGAGTCTCGAACCGGGGCCCCCGGGTTTCCCGGTCCTCGCGATCACCGACGCCGGCCTGGCGACCCTGCGTCTGCGGGACGAGGGTGACGCACCGGATGTGGTCTTCGAAGTGATCCACGAGGAGACACCTCTGCTCGCCGGCTCGGAGCTGCTCCTGCCGCGGCTCAGCGTCGTGCAGGACCTCGATGGCGACGAGGTGCCGGACGTCCTTTTTCCCATGCGCGACGCCTACCGCGTGCTGCTGTGGAGGGACGGGGAGCTCGTCGTGCAGCCCGAGCTCGCGCAGCTGCCGCCCCGCGGTGAGCTCACGCGGCGTGTGCGGGAGCGCATGTTCCCGCTGCCGAAGGTGGGCGACGTCGACGGGGACGGCCTTCCGGATCTGCTGTTTCCACATCCCCAGTCGCACTGGAACCGCTTCTGGGTGGGCCGCAATCTCGGCGAGGGGCGGTTCGGTGAGCCGTTCGAACCGCTCGGCGGACCCTGGGACGAGGTCTCGCAGCGGCTGTTCGAGGGCTCGAGGACCGACGAGGTGATCAGCATCGACGAAGCCTCGGAGGAGGGTGACCAGCGGCCGACCCGCAACCTCTCCTTCTTCGGCGATCTCGACGGCGACGGCTACGGCGAGTACGTCGACGAGCAGCTGCACTACGACCCGGGCGGCCTGCGCAAGGAGATGCGTCAGGCGAAAAATCCGCGCTTCACCTATCGCATCCACGGTGCAGCGCCCGGCACGCTCGAGCGCGGCGAAGAGGAGCAGACGTTCGAGTCGCTGGGCTACGCCTTCGAAGGCTCCGAGGACGACTACGACTTCGTGCTTCCGGGCGGGTTCTCCGATCTCAACGGCGACGGCCGCATGGACCTCGTCTCCCTCACACTCGACTTCTCGCTCTTGCAGGTCGTGCGGGTGCTCGCGAGCAAGAGCCTGTCGATCGGACTCGATTTCCACGTGCGCTGCCAGGAGGCCGACGGCACCTTTCGCCTCGTGGAGGGGATGGACCTGGCCGGGAAGTTCAAGGTGGACTTCCGCGATCTGCGGGTTGGTCAGCTGTCGCAGTTCGCCGGCGACTTCGACGGCGACGGTATCCGCGACTTCGTGCAGATCGGCCGGGGCCGCGACGTCAGCATCCACCGGGGCACGGCGGGGTGCGGGTATCCGAAGCGCGCCGACCTGCTGCTCCGGCTGAAGGAGGAGCCGCGCAACCTCGGCCTGGTGCGGGTGGACGACTTCGACCTCGACGGTCTCGCCGACCTCCTCGTCATCCAGCCGCAGCCCGCCGAGCTCGACGGGAGCACGCAGCCGGTGCGCGTCGACCTCTACTCCAGCCGCCGGGTGGAATCTCCATGAGGAGGTGGAGCGGCGTGGCTGCGCTCGCCTGTCTGACGCTCGTCGCGAGCGCTGCGCGGGGGGGCCTGCAGCCGCGGGTGGAGGTGGCACTCGAAGGCAGGGTCGAGGGGACGTGGTCTGCAGCCGCGGAGACCGGGCGCACGCTGCTTTTCGTGCTCGTGCGCCTCGACGACGACCTGGTTGGCCTGGAGCGGATCGATCTCGAGACGGGCGTGCCGGAGCGTCTCGGCTCGTTCGAGCAGGAGGCGGTGGCCCGATTGGCACCGCTGCGCTTCGGGGCAGACGCGCAGCCCTGTCTCGTCGTCCTGTTGGCCGACCAGGCGCGGAGCCTGTGTACCCTGGACGCGCCGCAGGGCCAGGCGAGGCTACAGACCGTGCTGCAGTACCCGGCGGGTGCCCAGGTGGTGGTGCATCCGGAGCGTCCGTGGCTCGCGGTCGCCGACGTCGACCGCCTGACGGTGCACGAGCTGACGCCTCGCGGCGTGTCGGCCAGATTGCCCTACAGCGTGCAGATCCCGGTCGACGTCGACCCGCTCCGCCATGCTCTGGAGCTCACCAGCCCACCCGTCCACGCCCTGCCGGAGAAGCCCGGATCACCCGCCGGCTTTGCGGTGGGGCCGCAGCTGCTCGGAAACCTGCGCCTGCGCACCCAGCTCGTGGTGCCCTGGGCGGAGGAGGAGTCGGAGCCTTATTGGGCGACCCTTCCCGGGCTGGAGCACGTGGAGACCGCGTCGTTCCGCTGGCTCGGCGGTCGGTGGGTGCTCGCCGTGCATGCGCTGCGCGCCGACAAGCAGGGGATCCTGGAGCGCAAGAAGCTCCGTCTCTTCGAGCTGAAGCAGGATCGGACGCGGTTCGGTGCGCGGCCGTTCCTCGCCGTGCTCACCGCGAGCAGGATGTGGCAGCAGCTACGCGCCGACGTGGGCGACTACGACGGCGACGGGGTCGACGACCTGGCGCTGCTCCAGGCGGAGGGTCTCGGAGGCGGCAAGCTGCTGGTCGACGTCTACCGCGGCGAAGGCAAGACCCTGGCGAAGAAGTCGACCCGGCGCGTCATCAAGACGTCCGAGTCGTGGATGCGGCTCGGGCCGGACTTCACCGCGGACGGAGCCCCCGACCTGCTCGTGCGCAGCGGCGGCGAGGTGCGCGTGTACTCGCTCCAGTCGACCCGGCGCAAGACGGTGCTCGAGGAGCCGACCCTGCGTCTCGAGTTCCCGGACGCGCCCCGGCCGGACTCGGCGGACGACGACGCGTCGCCGGTCCGCCGTGCCCGTCTCGAGGGAGACCTGCTCCTGCTGAGCAGCTGGTACGACGACGAGGACAACCGGCCCGTCGAGGTGCGGCTCGCCGTCGTGTCCTCCGGCCCGGCGTCCGAGGCGGCGGCGCCGTAGCTCCGCGGGCTCGGCTACGAGCTCGAAGGGACAGCCAGGGACAGAAGAGCTCGCGAACGAGCTCGCCTGGACCCAAAAGGGGCCGGCGATGCGAACATCGTCGGCCCCGGATCGCGGCCCGAGAGCCGCGCGGTCGAGAAACGTCTACTCGCCGCCGCCCGTGCCGAACGCGGCTGCGGTGTTGACCTCGTGGTCCAGCGGCACGTTGTAGGCGTAGTCGAGGAAGCCGATCATCATCTCGTCGTAGGTCGGACCGCCGAAGCTGACGGCGCGATCGGACGTGATCTCGGTGCCCTGGGAACGGATGACGTCCTCGCGCTCTTTCGTGTTGTCGAAGAACATCGTCACTTCGATGCGGGTCCCGGCCGGAACGACCTTCGGCTCGGTGTACTCGTAGTTCGTCTGCCAGTTCCAGTCGTACCAGGGCACCTCGAGGAGAACCTCACGGGTGCCGTCCGGGTAGAAGGCCTCGTACTTGGCATAGCGGCCGCGCAGGTGCATGTGCGGGAGGAAGCCGAAGATCGTCGCCTCGTGCTCGAAGATCTTGGAGGCGCCGACCTGCCAGTTCTGGGTGTTCGGCGGAATCTCGAAGTCGCGATTGCCGATGCCTTCCCACTGCGCGATGTGGTCGATCGTCTCGCCCTTCGGCTTGAACTTGATCGCGATCTGCGAGTTGTCCCACACGCCGGAGCCGGGGCCCGGCTCCTTGTTGTAGTGCATGTTGAGGTAGATCTGCGTGTTCGGCGTCAGCACGCGGCCAAAGCCCTCGGGCAGGCTGAACGGCTCGGTGCCAGGAGCGAGGCCGGCGAGCAGACCGGTGGCTCCGGGAACCTCGGCCTCCTCGGAGTTCTTCGAGCCCACGATGTGGTGCACGATCGCGCTGCCCGGGCGGAACTCGATCGACTCGATGTAGCGCGTCTCCGGCAGCATCTCGTCGGTGATGAACTCGGCCTTGAGCGTGATGTTGAGGTCGCGCACGTCGTCGTCCACCCAGAAGGGCTCGGCCAGGCTGAGCACGAGGTCGGGCTTGCCGATCGTCCAGCCGTCGACGATGTGGCTGTTGTCCACGGGAGGCGGCGCGTCGGCGACGTCACCCTTGGGAGCGCCCTTGCGCGCCCAGTCCACCACCATCTCGATCTCCGCGTCGGTCAGCGTGCGCTGGTTCGCGAAGTGGCCGTCGTAGTCGCTCGACGCGAACCAGGGCGGCATCTCGCGGCTCTGCACCTTCTTGGCCACGGCGCGGGCCCACGGACGGATCTCTTCGTAGGTGGTCAGCGGCATCGGCGCGATCATGCCGCCGAGTGCGACGCCCTCGGGGCGGTGGCAGCTCTGGCAGTTGCGCTGGAAGAGCGGCTCGATGTCCTTGTGGTAGGTCACCGCATCCGCGTCGGCCGTGTTGTTGTTGGCGGCGACCGCAGGAACGGCGACCAGGAAGATCAGGCTGATGATGCACAAGGCCGGAAGCGTCGCTCGGAGTTTCATGACTCTCTTCCTCGGCGGTGCCAAGCCGCCGCGCTGTGATCAGGCAGGGGCAGTGGACGGTTCCCCCGCGAGCGCTCCGGGCCTGGAATCTGACCGTCCTCTCCAAAGGACGGGCGCTCGCTCAGGCCATCCTACGGTAAATTGGAGGTCCGAATCAAAACCGCCTGCGGAAACGACGGGCCGATGTCCGTCTGAGAAAGGGGGCCTCCGTGGTCTTTTCGTCCGTGAAGCATCGCTTCGGCGCCGTTTCGTTTGCAGTTCTTCTGGTGGCACTTCCGGTCGCTGCGATGGCAGCAGAGGAGGAAGAGAAGGGGCTGTCGACGACGGAGGCGCAACAGTTCATGGGCCACTGGATGCTGAGTGCCGAGTTCCAGGGCACGCCGACCAAGCTCGGCCTGACGCTCGAAGAGCGCGGGGGGTTTCTGGAGGCGACCGTCGTCGGATTCTTCGGCGAGGCCGAAGGCGAGAACCTCCGGCGGGACGCGGAGAAGCTGATCTTCGACGTCAACGCCGGCGTGGGTGTTTTCCGCATGGAGGTCGCGCTCCAGGACGGCAAGCTCGAGGGCGGTCTCTTTTCCGAAGAGGCGCTGCTGGCGGCGTTCACGGGCGAAGAGTCCGACCGCACCACCCTCGCCCGGTTCCTGATTCCCGAGAACGAGACCCGCATCGAGCGTGGTGAGCAGCTGGTGCGCTTCCGCTTCGTGCAGGCGAAGCACGAAGGCCAGGACTACGAGCGTGTCAGCGAGCTCGAGCCCGGCAGCGTCCTGCAGTTCGTCGAGCACGAGGCGATGAAGCTCACGACCGAGCTGCCGCTCAAGGTGCAGGGGCTCGAGGTTCCCGTGGGGAACATCACCGCGGACTACCCGGGCGTCTACAGCCTGTGGCTCAAGCGCACCGAGGCCGGCTGGAGCCTCGTGTTCAACGAGAAGCCCGACGTCTGGGGGACGCAGCACGACGCCGCGGCGGACATCGGCGAGGTGAAGCTGCAGCACCAGGCGGGGCAGCCCCCGAGCGAGCTGCTGAAGGCCGAGTTCGTCGACGAAGAGGGCGGCCAGGAGCTCCGGATCTCCTGGGGCGAGCACCTCTGGACGACGGCTCTCGAGGTGCAGACCGGCAGCGGACCGTAGCGCGCAGGCGCGTCCCGCCGTGCGGCGGCCGGCTCCAACGCGAGGACCGGGCCGGACGTCCTGGAGCGCGCCCAGACGACGTCAGTCGCCGTGGACCTCGGCCCCCACTCCTTCGATCTGGTAGAAGGACATCGGCCCGTCGACCGTGCTCTCGTCGAACGGCTCGCCCTTCTCTTCGGCCAGGTGGCGCAGCCACCGAACGGCCTCCTCCCGGGTCATCTCGTGTCGCCGGAGGATGCCTTCGGCGACGACCTTCTGACCCCGGGCCTCGGCGGGGAAGACGATCACGTCGTCCTCCACCTTGAAGCGCACCGTGGTGCTCGACTGCGCCTCGAGGATGTCGATCCAGCAGCCCTTCATCGGACAGATGTCCTCGACGAGCCCCTCGACCTTCACCCTCTGGTCCACGAAGGCGTCGGGGGTCTCGAGCAGCTCGGCGATGCGAACGATCCTTGCCTCACTCAGAGGCTCGCCGTAGACCTCGGCCTGGGCGGCTGGGGTGCAGGCGACGACGGCGGCGCTCGAGAGTGCGACGGTCAGGAAGGAGGCGATCAGCTGCAGTGGGCTCTGGATCTTCATGGGTGTCCTCCGAGGGGTTCTCGGACGCATCCTAACCCCCTTGCCGAGCTCGCACGAGGGGTCCGATCGCGTGTGTAGCCGCGCCACGATGCGGGCTACAGCACCAGCAGAAACGCGACCAGGTCGTCCTTCTCGTCGCTGGAGAGGCGGAGCTGCAGGACGAGGTTGAAGAACTCGACCGCGTCGTGCAGGGTGGGGGCTCGGCCGTCGTGGAGGTAGGGTGGCGAGTCGCGGATCCCGCGTAGCGGGAACGTCTTGATCGGGCCCTCCGGTCGACCGTCGTAGAAGCGCTCGACCTGCAGATCGTGCATGGAGTCGTCGACGAAGGCGGGACCCTGGTGGCATGCGGCACATTGCGCCTTCCCATGAAAGAGTGCCTCGCCGCGCAGCTCGGTGGCCGTGGCCTTGTCGGGATCGAGCCGCATCAGCGGGTCGAGCTTGGGCGCCGGAGAGTAGTCGAGGATGGCGTTGAAGTCGCCCATCCGGTTGGTGACCTGGCGCTGGGCTGCGCGCGGCCCGAGCGCCTGCTGCATGCCGGGATCGCCGTCAAAGTACTCCTCGACTTCGGCGAAGTGATCCATGGAGCGGATCGAGCGCTTCGACGACAGCTGCATCAGGTTGTAGTTGCCGCGCATTGTCGGTGTGTCCATCCGGAGGCGGGCGAGGTTCGGTCGCGCGTCGGGAGCGAGCTCGAAGGCGCCGTTGGTGTGCCCGTTGACGTGGCAGTCGAAGCAAGCCACGCCGTCGGAGGGTTGCTCGGTGACGCGGTGTGGCGACTGGTTGAACCAAGTGGTCGGCGTGGGGCGGAGCAGTTCCTTGAGCCCCTCCATCTGCTCGGGGGTGAGCAGCCCGTCGAAGATGGCGTAGTAGTTGTCGAAGGTGACCTCGCGCCCGCCGGTGACGTCGCCGAGTTCCTTGTGCGTGGTGAGGTACATCGGCGGCGGGAACTCCGGGAGGTACTCCTCCGGGAAGTCCATGTCCACGTCGATGCGCTCGTGCTCGGGATGCGCGGCCACCCAGCTTCGGGGAAAGACCATGTGTGCCGTCGACTGCAGCGGGTGGGCGAGCGGCTTGTAGGGGAACAGATCACCCTCGCGGATCTGCTCCGGAGCGAGGGCGGACAGCGCCTCGAAGGTGGCGTAGCCCTCCGGGAGGCGCGCCACCGGACCCTGCATCACCGGCTTGCCACCGGACATCGTGTAGCCCGGCAAAGGTGTGCCGTGAAAGTCGAAACGCGAGCTCATGTACTCGCGCACGTCTCTCATGAGCTCCGGCTTCTGCCGGCGATGGAACGCGAGCCACTGCTCGAAGTCCATCGGCAGCTCGGGAGAGCCGAACGAGCTCCGGCCGCGACCGGAGTAGCGCCACAGGTCGAATGGGGTTCGTTGGCCTTTGGTGATCTCCGGGTACGGCTCGAGGGTGGCGAACGCCGGGTTGGTTGGCGCCCCCGTGGCCACGGGGCCCGCCGCGGCATCGGTGGGAGTGCCGTCGCTCTGCACCGACGGCGTGCGGTTCGCTTCGCTCGGACAGCCGAGGACGACCAGCGCGGGGATGGCCAGCAGGAGTCGTGCCGGAGCGGAAGGCGCTGCCATCCAGCCGACCCTCCGGGCTTGCGGCTGAGGATCGGTGTGGAGGCGGAACATGGCCGCCAAGCGTACGACAGGTGCGGAATTGGGAGGGCGCGACAATCCAAAGCGTCAGTTCGCGCGAGGGAGGAGCACGAAGCGCTCCACGAACTCGCGCATGCGCTGCTGCTGCTGGTCTCCGAGGAGGATCATGGTCTGCGAGAAGCGCTGGGCCGCCACGCCGTAGAGCAGCGCCTGATCGAAGAGGCCGCCGACGCGTGCACGCTGAAGCGCTTCGAACGGGTCGAGCTCCTCCAGCGGCCGGTTCCCTGCCGTCGCGTCGTCTGCAGTCGCGAGGTGGGACTCGAGCGCTGCCGACAGGCACTCCTGCTCCTCAGCCATGTCGAATCTCGCCTCGCCGTCTTCGATGTCGCGCTCGACCTGGCGCTGGGTGGCGGCGCGGCGCCGTTGTTTCCTCGTGAGGCCCGCCTCCGCCCCGCGCGCCGCGAGGCCTTCGCCCCGCCAAAGCGCCCGGCAGAGGCCATAGGCCTCCCAGGGTGTGTCGCGGGCGCCTTCGAGGACCTGGGTGACGAACGAGCTCTTGCCGGTTCGCACCACGCGGAGCGGGGCCTGCAGCCGCGCGTCGCGAAGCACGACGGGGTATCCCTCGTAGTTCCTCAGGATGCCTTCGACGAGCCAGAAGTGCGGCCGCAGGGTGAGGGCCGTGCGGAAGTCGTCGAGCGCGAGCTCGCCGTCCCCCTGACGCAGGTGCGCGTGGCCCCGGTACACGAACGTCTTGTGGTCGTTCGGGTTGAGCTCGATCGCGCGGTTGTAGTGCGCGAGAGCCATCGTCTCGTTGCCGGTCCGCAGGAACGTGTCGCCCACGTGCGAGTGCGCCACGTAACACCTGGGATCGATGCGCGTGGCCTCGATGTAACCCTCCTGCGCCGCCTGGTAATCGCCACCCACGAAACTCTTCTCGCCTTCTGCGAGCAGCACCTCGGCGCCGTCCTTGCAGCTCCACTCGGTGAGCCGCACCGCGCCGTCGTCGACCTCCACGGACGGTCGCGGGCTGTAGTCGGCGACCTGCTCCAGGCTCTGCAGGATGGCTTGGCCGGCCGCGCTCTCCGGGCTCACCCACTCGAGCGTGTAGCTCTTCTTCGACGACTCCGCGATCGCGCGCAGCTCTTCGAGAGTCCGGGTGCGCGCTGGCTCCACCACGGGCTCCGCGGCGGTGACGGTCTCGCCGAGCAGGATGCACGAAAGCACGGCGAGCCACGCCGAGCGGCCCGCACGAAGATCCTTCATGCGCCGAAACTATCAGCGCACTCGAGTCGCCTCGCGGCCCCGACTCGGGCCACGACAAAACGAGGGGAGGCACCTGCGTGCGCTCCCCTCGTCTCCTGGGCCCGAGGGCCCCGCTGCTCCAGAACGTCCTAGAGAGCTTCTTTCGTGGTCTTCACCACGGCGGCCGCGACCTTGTAGGGGTCGGCGTTCGACGCGGGACGGCGGTCCTCGAGGCGCCCCTTCCAGCCGTCTTCGATGGTGCCCACCGGGATGCGGATCGAAGCACCGCGGTCGGAGACGCCGTAGCTGAACTTGTCGATGGACTGGGTCTCGTGCTCACCGGTCAGCCTGTGCTCGTTGTCTTCGCCGTACACGTCGATGTGACGTTGGATGTTGCGGCCGAATTCCTCGCAGACCTTGGTGAAGATCTCCTCGTTGCCGGCCTCGCGCATCGCGCCGTTGGAGAAGTTGGCGTGCATGCCGGAGCCGTTCCAGTCGGTTGCGCCGAGCGGCTTCGGGTGCCAGTTGATCGCCAGGCCGTAGGCCTCGCCCGCGCGCTCGAGAAGATAGCGCGCGACCCAGGTCTCGTCGCCGGCCCGCTTCGCTCCCTTGGCGAAAACCTGGAACTCCCACTGACCTGTCGCCACTTCGCCGTTGATGCCTTCGACGTTGATGCCGGCTTCCAGGCAGGTGTCGAGGTGCTCTTCGACGAGGTCACGCCCGAACGCGTTCTTGGCGCCCACGGAGCAGTAGTAGGGGCCCTGGGGCGGCGGGTAGCCGTTGCCCGAGGGGAACCCGGGCGGACGGTCGATGGTCGGGTCCCAGAGGAAGTACTCCTGCTCGAAGCCGAACCAGAAGTCGTCGTCGTCGTCCTCGATCGTCGCGCGGCCGTTCGACTCGTGCGGCGTGCCGTCGGCGTTGAGGACCTCGGTCATGACCAGGTAGGCGTCCTTGCGGCAGGGGTCAGGGAAGATGGCGACCGGCTTGAGCAGGCAGTCGGAGCTGCTGCCGTCGGCCTGCTGCGTGGAGCTGCCGTCGAAGTTCCACATGGGGCAGTCTTCGAGCTTGCCGCTGAAGTCGCGCTCGATGCGCGTCTTGCCGCGGAGGCCCTGGGTGGGCCAGCAGCCGTCGAGCCAGATGTATTCGAGTTTGGACTTGCTCATGCCGTTCTCCTCGGTCGAGTTCAAGAAGGGGTTGAATTGGAGGCGGGCGCACACCTCGCCTGAACGTTTTCGTCGCGTGATCGCAACTGCTGTGCCAGATCGGTGCGCCGCACGCTAGGGCACGCGAAGCCCCATTTCAAGGGGTTCTCGCGGACGGCGCCAAAATGACTGCAGAACCCACGTGCCACAAATTTGTCGCGCGTGGGTTCGCACGAGGTGGGAGCGAGCCTCTCAGGAAGGGCAAGTGCCGAGATCGAGAGGCTTTAGGCCCCGCGACCTGGTGGCTACGAGAATGTCGTGTGGGCCCTAGTTGCCGACGTTTTTGTCGTTCTTTGGGGGCGTCCAACGCGGCAGGACGAGAGCCGACGGGCGAGCGGCGTCGTGGAAGATGGTGTTGCGGGCGCGCCTTGGGGTGGGCCGGGCTCCCGGCGGATCGTCCGTGTTCGGATTCGTGGCGAAGCGCGGAGAGTTGCTCGAGCTGATGTGCACGGCGAGGCGGTGCCCCTTCTCGACCACGAGCCCGGTGTGCCAGAGATCGATCTTCAGGAGCTCCGGGACGTCGGGCCGCATCATGCGCACGTCCTCGGCCCGCTGCCCGTGGCGGAACCGCGCCCGAAGACCCGTGTCGAGCACGAGCGCTTCGTAGCCGTTCGGGTAGACGTCGACCACCTTCACCATGAAGTCGGTGTCGGGGCCGTCGGTTGCTGCCCACAGCTCCATCTCCAATGGCCCGGCCAGCACGAGGTCTTCCTCCAGCGGAGGCGTCTCGAAACGGAGGTAGTCGCTGCGCGTCTCGATGGCGCGCTGATCCATCGGTCCGAGCGGCAGCGTGAGGTTGAGTCCGCCCACGGTGGGAACCGGGTTCGCGGGGTCGTGCACGTAGGAGGTCTTCGCCTGATCGTGCGTCGGGGCGTCGAAGCTCAGACCGAGGTCGGGCTGGAGGAAGAGCCGCTCGCGCACGACGCCGTTCGGCGGCCAGGTCTCGGCGCTGCGCCAGCCGTTCTTCGGCGACGCTTCGCCGTCGAGCGCCGCGGCGCGAAGGTACCAACGGATCGGCGGCTCCTCCATGATGCCGTTGTCCTCCCCCTTCAGCCAGTAGTCGAACCAGCGCAGCTCCTCGTCGAGACCTGGTCGCGCCTCGCCGGGGTAGACGAGTGAGCCGCGGAGGCGGCCATGGCCAAATGGCCCCACCCAGAGCTTCTGCCGGCCGCGCGCTCCGGGGCGTCCCCAGTTCTGCAGGTAGTCGAAGTTGTTGATCGTGCCGCGCAGGAAAAGGTCGTACCACCCGCCCACGTTGTAGATCGGGATGTCGACCGCGCTGCGGCGGAAGATGAAGTCCATGGCCTCCCAGCGCTCGTCGAGCACCACGCGACGCTCGAACGCGCGCACGTCGTCTTCCGGGACCCCCTGGCGGCGCATCCAGTTACCGGTGTCCGCCTCCTTGAACATGCCGCCGATGAACCGGCCCTCGAAGAAGAGGCTCTCGGGGGCCACGACGACGTACCCCGCAACGAGATGGGGCGGGTCTGCGGCTGCAGCCATGTTGACCGCGATGCCGAGCGCGGAGCCTCCCGACATGCCGACCTTGCCGGTACTCCAGGGCTGCTTGGCGGCCCACTCGACGGTGTCGTAGCCGTCGTTCATCTCGTTCTCGTGTGGGAGGTATGCGCCTTCGGAGCGGAAGCGGCCGCGTTGGTCCTGGATGACGAGGGCATAGCCGCCGCCTGTGTAGCTCGCTCCGTCATTCGATCGCGCCTTGTCGTAGGGCGTCCGCTTCAGGATGACGGGCCAGGGCCCTTCGCCGTCGGGCAGGTACACGTCGGTGGCGAGGCGCACGCCGTCGCGCATGGCCACCATGACCTCGGTCTTCTCGCCGGGCTGCGGGTCCACCGCAGCCGCGAGCAGCGGTGCGACGAGCGCCGTCGCGACCAGCAGCGCGATGGCACACGCCGTCCGGGCAGGGGGTTCGAGCGTCCGAGTTCGAGAAGTGCGCGGCGAGGCGTCCGTCGGCATGGCAATCCCTCCGAAGGTCGTGCTCCGCGTGATCTTCGAGGGCCGCAGCGCGGCGCCCGGGCGTTGGTCGACCACGGAGCCAGGTGCCGCCAGTGTACTGGGCGCGCACGCAGCGCAGGTCGATCGAGTGGCAGCGGGTAGACGTCGCGGCCTCGGAATCGGAAGAATGGGCGGTTCAGGCGTGGATGTCTCATCGTCTCGGGAGCTCGAAGCAAAGTGCAACTCCATCCCTCACGTGTCTCGATGATCCTCGGTCTCCTTCTCGCGCTCGGGACCCTGGGGTGCCGTTCCACCGCTCCCGTCCCGCTGGCCGAGCCGCCCGAGGCCCCTTCGACCGCGATGGAGCCGCGCGCGCTGGCTTCTCCGCCGCCTCCTCCCACGGATCTCGCCCCCACGGATCTCGAGAGTGCAGAACAGGCAGAGGAGGTGCCCGAGCCCGTCGCACCGTCCGAAGAGCGATCGGTGCTGTCGGAGCCCGACGAAGCCGTCGAGGCCGGCGGTCAGGACGCGCTCGGCGAGCCGGATGCCCTGCAGCGCTGGGCGCTCGAGCTCTGCCAGAGCGCGGAGTCTCTGCTCGACGAGGGCGACGCGGAAGGGGCCCTGGCTGCGCTCGACCAGGCGTACGAGCTGATGCTGCAGTTGCCGGACGACGTGGAGCACCTCCAGGCCAAGGAGGACATCCGCCTGCTCGTCGCGGATCTGATTCAGCGCCACTACGACGTGGGGCGCTCGGCGGACGCCGAGGTGCGCACCGCGTCCTGGGATCTCGAGATGCCGGCGGTTCACAACGAGCACGTCGAGCGCGAGATCCGCAGCTTCACGGGCCCGGAGCGGGAGGCGTTCCTCGAGGGGTATCGCCGGTCCGGTCTCTATCGCCCGATGATCCTGGCCAAGCTCCAGGAGGCGGGTCTGCCGAGCCAGCTCAGCTGGCTGCCGATGGTCGAGAGCTGGTTCAAGACCCGCGCCTACTCGCGCGCGAGTGCCGTCGGGATGTGGCAGTTCATCTCGTCGACGGGCCAGCGCTACGGTCTGTCGCGCGATCGCTGGGTGGACGAGCGCTACGACCCCGTGAAGTCGACCGATGCTGCGATCGGCTACCTGACCGACCTGCACGGCATGTTCGGTGACTGGCCCAAGGCACTCGCCGGCTACAACTGCGGCGAGGCGCGCGTGGCACGGCTCACGCGACGGTCGAGCACCGACTACCTCGACTTCTGGGACCTCTACGAGCTGCTGCCGCGAGAGACGCGGCGCTACGTGCCGCGTCTCTACGCGGCGCTCGCCATCATCGAAGATCCGGAGAAGTACGAGATGAAGCTCCCCGAGCCGGAGCTGCCGCCCGAGGAGCTGACCCGAGTGACGGTGGAGCGTCCAGTGAAGCTCGCCGCGCTGGATCAGCGACTCGAGCTCGCCGAAGGCACGCTGTCGGCGCTCAACCCGGAGCTGCGTCACCGGTCGACGCCGCCGCACGCGTACGAGCTGCTCGCGCCCGCGAGTCGCGAGAAGCTCCTCGTAGCACATCTCGGTGACCTGCCGGCCTGGAGCCCGCCAGCTCGGAGCCAGGGTGCGCGACACCGGGTGCGGCGTGGGCAGACGCTCGGCGCGATCGCCCGCCGCTACGGCACCAGCGTCGGCGCGCTGATGCGCGCCAACAACCTGCGCAGCGCACACCGCATCCGAGAGGGCCAGCTGCTCTACATTCCGGGCAGGGGTGGCGCGGTGGCGCGTGTCGAGCGCAACGCGCCGAACGGCGTGCACACCGTGCGGCGTGGTGAGTCGCTCGGGGCGATCGCGGCTGCGTATGGGACGACGGTTCAGCGGATCAAGGCAGCCAACGGACTCTCGTCGAACCTCATCCATCCGGGCCAGCAGCTCCGCGTCGCGTCCGGGGCGGGCTCCTCACGCTCCGGGGGTGGCCGCGTGCACACCGTTCGCCGCGGCGACACTCCCAGCACCATCGCGCGCCGACACGGGGTGAGTCTCTCCGCCCTCCTGCGCGCGAACGACCTCGGGCGCAGGAGCACGATCTACCCGGGGCAGAAGCTCGTCATTCCCTGAGCCCTGCGTCGCGGGCTACTTCACGAGACGCGTCTCGGGGTAGGCGGCGCGCCAGCCGAACCAGAACGCTCGCTGCGCGGAGAAGCGCTCGAGGCGTGCTCCGTCGGGGCCCTCGAGAGCCGCCTCGGACAGGGTCCACTGCGCACCGCTTTCGTCGGTGGCCGTGCGATCTCCGTCGTAGGTCGCGAACTTCAGACCGCCGGTGGCGTAGGCGCGGTTGGCCCCCGAGGGATCGGTGAGCACCACGAGCTCCGTGCCGTTCAGCGAGTCGTGGTGCACCGTGTTCTTCTCGAGGAAGCTGGCCGAGATCGCGAGCGAGTCCTTCTCCCCCGCGCGGGGAATGAAGGTGAGCACCTCGTCCTTGTTCTTGAGGCGCCTGTCGCTTCCCGGCACGGTGAACATGAGCTGGTCGGTGGCGAAGTAGTCCTTGTAGGCGACGCCCTCTCCGTAGTCGCGCTCGTGGCCCGTGTCGAGCGAGAGGACCTGTGTGTCCGGGTGACGGCGCTTCCACTCCTTCCAGCGCGTGGTCACGACGCTCCCGGCCGTGAGCTGAATGCCTTGGCCCACGAGCGGGCCGATCACCGGCTCGCCGGTCATCGTGCTCCAGAGCGACTGCGTGGCCTTGTCGAACATCAGCTTGTTCGAGCGGTACAGGAACCCCGAGGTGCCGAGCTCGTGGTTGGTGCCTTCGTGCTCGGTCTCGTAGAGGATGACCGTGCCACAGAGGGTGCAGTAGACCCCCGCCACGGGAACTCCGCCGACCGTGTCCACGAACATCTCGTGCCACGCCAGGATGCGTTTCGGATAGGCGCGGGCGTCACCGTTCACCTCGATACCGAACACCACGTTGTCGTCGCCGAGGTACGTCGCCTCTCCGGCCGAGATCATCTTCGGTGAGCGCAGCGGCGGAATGCCGTCCTGGCGGACGCCGCCCCAGCGCACTTCGTCCAGCCGGATCGTGTTCTTCCGCTCGGTGGAGAAGTAGCCCGCGAACAGCGGGTCGAGGTTGCGATAGAGCTGGCTCTTGAACTCGGCGTACTGGGGGTGCACCTCGGGCGGCTTCGACCAGATCCACTGGTACCAGGCGTCGAGCTCGTTCCCCAACTTCTTCTTGGTCTTCTTGCGCAACGTCTCCATGCCGAGCCGCTGCACCTCCGGCTGGCGCGAGAAACGGAGCACCTCGATCATCATGACCGCGAAGCCGGGGTGCCAGTTCTTCGCGATGCGCTCGATGGCTCGCGGTCGCTCGGCCACGTCGCCGACCAGAAGGGAGATGAACTCCGGCGTCGGGTCGAGCTCGGCCGCCGCGACTCCGGCGCCGTGGACCGCCGGGCTCGGCGCCGCGCCGGCGACCGAGGTGATCAGCGCGCAGGCGATCAGAGCCAGAGCTCGCGCGACAGGGCGAGGGGTCCTGAGGGTGGGGGCGATCGGCATCATGGGGATCTCTCCGGGTCGGGGAGCGGGCTCGCGCCAATTCTCTCAGTCGAGCCGGCGCGCTGCCACGGGCAGGAGGGGCGTCGCAACGGGTACGGGGCCACCGCGCGCTCGGATCTGGTGGCGCGCCACCTGGCCCGCCGTGTGCGGGTCTCGCCCCGTCGGATGTGGCGCTCGCCCCGCACGGGCGAGGGTCCGTCCCGTGGGCAGGCGCGAGGCCCGTCCGCCGAAACTTCGCTGCAGACCTGCTCGTACGAGAGCCCATGGGAGTCGAATCTGCGCGGCACCGCCGCCCTCTCGCGACCGGGAGAGCCGTTGCCCGGACCTGGATCTGCGAGAATGATCGGGCCGCGCCTGCACCTCGGGCTCCTGAATCCGTAGTGCTCAGAAACAGCAGAGACTCGTGATCCCACGTCGACGGCTCGCGAGGGACCATGCCGTCCCCGCGCCGATTAGGAGGGCAGCCATGACGAAGACTCGGACCCGTGAACCTTTGGTCTTGCTCCTCGCGCTTGCAGTTGCGCTCGCAGCGGTGGCCGCGGCTCCCGCGGTCGCCAAGACCGCCGAAGCTGCGCGGAGCGCAGCCGATCAGCCGACGTTCGTGCACGACGTAGCAGAGATCCTGCACGCGAACTGCAGCTCCTGCCATCGGCCGGGCGAGATCGCGCCAATGGCCCTGCGCACCTACACCGAGGTGCGGCCGTGGGCGAAGTCGATCGCCAAGGTGGTCGAGAACCGCGACATGCCTCCTTGGGACGCCGACCCGGGCTACGGCCCCTGGAAGAACGACACGAGCCTGAGCGACGCGGAGATCTCCACGCTCATGCGCTGGGTCGATGCGGGAGCACCGCGCGGTGACGGCGACGAGCCGAAGTACGAGACGCCCCCCGAGACCGGGGAGTGGAAGCTCGGGGAGCCGGATTGGGTCTACGAGTTCGACTCCTACGACGTGCCGGCCGACGGGCCGGACCACTTCAAGGTGATCCCGATCCCGACCGGATTCGAGGAGGACAAGTGGATCGAGAAGATCGAGGTGCTTCCCGGCGATCCGTCGGTGGTGCACCACTTCATCCTCTGGCGCGCCGACGAATCGAACAGCAACCAGGACGCCTGGCTTTCGGGCTGGGCGGCCGGCGCGCCGCCGGCCGAGATGCCCGAGGGCACCGCACGACTGTTGCCGGCGGGCCGCAACCTCCTGGGCGACTTCCACTACCACCCGACCGGCGACCCTGCCACCGACAAGACCAAGATCGGCATTCACTTCGCCGACGAGGCGACGATCGAGAAGGAGTTCGTCAACCTCTGGATCCTCAACGCCAGCTTCAACATTCCGGCGGGTGATCCGAACTACGAAGCGAAGGCGAGCTACGTCTTCCCGCAGGCGGTGGCCGTGCATTCCCTCGCACCACACATGCACTACCGCGGCAAGGACATGAAGTACACGGCGTACTTCCCGGACGGCACCAGTCGAGAGCTCTTGAGCGTGAGCCGGTACGACTTCAACTGGCAGACGGGCTACGACTTCGAGGAGCCGGTCGACATCCCGGCCGGCACGAAGATGGAGGTTGTTGCGCACTGGGACAACTCCGCGGACAACCCCGCAAATCCGGATCACACCGTGGACGTGGCCTGGGGAGCCGAGTCGGAGGACGAGATGCTCATCGGCTTCGTCGACTACACCGTGAAGGAGGGCGTCAGCCCGAAACCGATCTCCCTCGTTCTGGGCAAGCTGGCCGAGCTGGCAGAGGAGTTCCCGGGCCAGGTGTGGCGCTTCGACGCGCAGCGCACTCCGGGAGGTGACCCCGAGCCGATGGCCGTGCACCTGCCGAAAGACGGCACGAACGGCGGCTGGTACGTGCAGATGGGCACGCTCGTGCTGCCCGCGCCGATCGTCGACGTGGTGTGGGACGGCAACGAGGTCTCGGCCACGGCCAACATCCCGGGGAACTCCATGCCGATCACCGGCACCCTGCGGGACGACGGTTACCTCGACCTCTCCATGGGCGGCGGCGCGATGACCGGGTCGCCGGCCGAGCTGGAAGCCGAGCGCTCTCGGACCGTGCCTCAGGGCTAGGCCCGCTCCGGACGCGTCGGCGTCCCCGACGTGGACCTCTCGGGCCGCGACCTGGTCGCGGCCCGAGTCGTGTCTGGGCGTGCATCCAGGCACGCAACCTCCCTGCGCGGGCACCACGCAGGTGACTCCGTTGGCGCGCTCGGGTCCCAGGTGAACGACGACGCCGGTAGGTCGCCCGCAGTGAGAGAATGGGCGCTCACCTGGCCCCCAGAACAGGCCTTGCCCCGGAGACTCGCCTTTGCCTCTCGACCAGATCCTCCTCCTCGCGGTGATCGCGTTCACCATGGCCGCGTTCGTCCGCGAGTGGCTGCCGATCGACCTCGTCGCCCTCACGAGTCTCGCCCTGATGCTGCTGTGTGGGCTCGTGACCCCGTCGGAAGCCGTGAGCGGCTTCTCCAACAAGGCGGTCATCACGGTGATGATGATCTTCATCCTGAGCCAGGGCCTGCTGAAGAGTGGGCTCATCAGCAAGCTCGCGCACCGCATGGCGGGGATGTCGGGGCAGACCCATCGCCCCGCGACCATCCTTCTGCTGCTCGTCGCCGGCTTCCTCTCGGCGTTCATCAACAACGTCGCGGCGCTCACGATCTTCATGCCGGTGAGCATCCACATCGCACAGCACTACCGCGTCAGCCCTTCGAAGGTGCTGCTGCCGCTCTCCTACGCCACCATCTTCGGCGGTGGCTGCACCCTGATCGGCACCTCGACCAACCTGCTCATCAGCTCGCTCTCGAGCGACTACGGCTTCCGGCCGTTCACCATGTTCGAGTTCGTGAGCCTCGGGCTGCTGCTCTTCGGCGTGGGTATGGTCTACAACGTGGCCGTCATGATGCGCTTCCTGCCGGCCCGCCAGTCGGAGGGGAGCCTCTCCGACCGTTACCTCGGCGGCTACCTCACCGAGCTCGAAGTGCTCCCCGCGTCCAAGATGGTCGGACGCACGATCGTCGAAGAGCAGGTCAACGAGAAGTTCCGCGTGACGGTTCTCGAGATTCTCCGCAACGACGAGCACCTGAGCGAGCTGCACGCCGTGGAGCTGGAAGAGGGGGATCGGCTCATCCTGCAGGGGGAGGTGAACGACATCGTCTCCTTCAGTGAGCAGCGCGGCTTGCGCCTCCTGCGCAAGGGAGAGGCGGAGGACGAGATCGAGACCGGCGACAACGTGCTCATGGAGGTGCAGGTGAGCCCGACGTCCCGGATCGTCGGCGGGTCGCTCATCACGCTCGACTTTCGTCGCCGCTTCGGCGCGCAGGTAGTGGCGCTGCGCCGCACCGGCGAGGTCATCCGCGAGCAGCTCGCGCAGGTGCGCCTCGAGCGTTGGGACACGCTGCTGGTCTACGGCCCGCGCCGGCAGGTGGAGGCGTTCGCGGCCCGCGACGACTTCGTCAATCTGCAGGAGCTGGGCGTGCACCTCCAGCTGCGCCGCAAGTGGTGGATCAGCCTGACCATCATGCTGGGCGTGGTTGGCCTCGCATCGTTCGGAATCCTCGACATCATGACGGCCTCGATCTACGGCGTCGTGGCGCTGCTCGTGACGCGGCGGCTCACGATGCAGGAGGCCTACGCCTCGATCAACTGGACGGTGATCTTCCTCGTGGCCGCCATCCTGCCGATGGGCAAGGCCATGGTGAACACGGGGCTCGCCGACCGTGTCGGGCAGCTCATCTCGGCCACGGCTGCCGGCGAAGGCTCCGGCACGCTGGTCGTCCTCAGCATCCTGTACCTCACGACGACGTTGCTCACCGAGGTCATGTCGAACAACTCGACCGCGGTGCTCATGGTGCCGGTTGCGCTTTCGGTGGCCAACTCGATGGGTGTCGATTCGTTCCCACTCATCCTCACCGTGGCCTTCGCCGCGGCGGCGAGCTTTCTGACGCCCATGGGCTACAAGACGAACGCCATGGTGTACGGCCCGGGCGGGTACCGCTTCACCGACTACATCAAGTTCGGCGCGCCGCTCAAGGTGATCTTCTGGCTGCTCTCGGTGTGGCTGATCCCGGTCATCTGGCCGCTCCAGTCGATCTAGAGAATGGGTCCTCTCCACGGCTTCCGCGTCGTCGACCTGACGGCGATCGTCTCCGGACCGATGGCGACGCAGATCCTGGCCGACCAGGGTGCCGACGTGATCAAGGTGGAGCCCCTTCCGGGAGGCGAGCTGACGCGGCTGCTCGGCACGCAGCGTGGCGGCATCACGTCGCTCTACGAGACGATCAACCGCGGCAAGCGGTCGGTGGGCCTCGATCTCAAGCAGGAGCGCGGACGTGAGCTGTTCCTCGACCTCGTGCGCACCGCCGACGTCGTGGCGGAGAACTTCCGCCCCGGCGCCATGCAGCGGCTCGGGCTCGGCGAGGAGCGCCTGCGGGAGGTCAAGCCCGATCTCGTCTACGTCTCGATCTCCGGCTTCGGGCCGTCGGGCCCGTACGCGGGCCAGAAGGTGTACGACTCCATCGTGCAGGCGGTGTCCGGCTTTGCTGCCGTGCAGGGTAACCCCGAGACCGGGGTGCCGGAGCTCGTGCGCAACCTGGTCTGCGACAAGGTGACCGCTCTGACGGCAGCGCAGGCGATCACCGCGGCGCTGCTGCGCAAGGCGCAGACGGGGGAGGGGAGTCGCGTCGAGCTGGCGATGCTCGACGCCGCGCTTGCGTTCCTCTTCCCCGACGGGTTCAACAACGAGATGTTCCTCGAGGACGAGGAGGCCGGCGAGGCCGAGCTCACGCCGCGCAGCGACTCCTACAAGCCCTACCTCACGTGCGACGGTGCGGTGACGCTGATGATGGTCTCGGACGCCGACTTCGCGGGGACGTGCCGCGCGGTCGAGCGCACGGAGCTGATCGACGACCCGCGCTTCGCGACCGTCCGCGCGCGACGCCAGAACAACCGCGAGCTGCGCGCGGAGATGGAGGCGGCGCTCGGCGTGATGGAGACCGCGGTGGTGCTCGAGAGGATGGAGCAGGAGGAAGCTCCGTGCGCGAAGGTGAACACGCGCCTGGATGTGATGGTCGACCCGCAGGTGGAGCACAACGCCACCCTCGTCGAGATGCGGCATCCCGCTGCCGGGAAGATCGTGGTGGCCCGCGCGGCGGCCGTCTTCGACGGCCAGCCGTACGAGCCTGTCGATGTCTCGCCGGGCTTCGCCGAGCACACCGACGAAGTTCTGCGGGAGCTCGGCCTTTCGGCCGGGGACCTGCTCGGTCTCCGCGACCGCAGAGTCATCGTCTAGGGGCGCGAGCTGCGGGCCCCGCCGGCGGGTGGTGGAGGCCGTCGCATCGGTCGCCGACCTCCACCAGAGGGTCACCAGCTGATGTTCTTGAGTGAGGGCGTGAGGCGCTCGAACGATCCCAGGGTGGCGTGCTGGGCGAAAGGGAACTCCACGATCATGGCTTGGATGCGCTTTCCCTGTTCGAGCACGATCCACCGTTCGACGACGGGCGTGGGTGCGGGCCCAGGGTCTCCCTCACGCCACAGCCGGTAGCTGACCTCGGCGGTGCAGTCGGGGAAGACCTGGACGTGGCCGTCGAGGATGTCCACCGAGACGATGTTGCCGCCGAGGCTCACGGTTCCAGATCCCTCCACGCTCTGCGTCGCGGGATCGACTGCAAAACGGCCGAGGTACACGGTCGGTACCGCGACCGGGCCCGTGGGTGACGCCTGGAAGGCCGTTCCGTGATAGACGGCGGCGTAGATCCCGCGCACCGAGTGTCCCCCACAGCGATCCGCGCTTCTGGCGCGCACGGTCTCGCTCGTGGGCTCGAGCGGCGCCGAGCTCAGTGCAAGCAGCATCAGGTGGGAAAGCAGGCTCGCAACGGTCATGTCGTTCTCCTCATGGGCTGCCGCGCCGGGATTGGCGTCGGTCGCGGCGAACCTAGGCGCTACCTGCCGGCACGACCATGGACCCGAGGTGGAAATCTCCTCACTTGGACCTGACGGCGCAAAGGCCCTGTTTTCTGGGGGTTTGCTGCACCTCATGACACCGAGATCACGCGGTCTCCGGCTGCTACAGTGCCACCAGCCATGCCTGGGAAGGTCACCTTCGGCCCCTACACCCTGGACTTCGTCGAGGAGCGCCTCGAGAAGAACGGGAAGCCGGTCCATCTCACGGGGCAGCCGCAGAAGATCCTGGCTCTTCTCGCATCGCGGCCCGGAGAGCTCGTCTCGCGCGAGGACCTGCGCGACGCGCTGTGGGGCGAAGACACCTTCGTCGATTTCGAGCAGGGGCTGAACACCGCGGTCAACAGGCTCCGCCACGCGCTCGGAGACTCTGCCGAGAGCCCTCTCTTCGTGGAAACGGTGCCTGGGCGCGGGTATCGACTGATCGCCCCGGTGGCGGAAGCAGATGTGCCCTCGAGTGCCTCGGGCGCGCCGCTCGCCGAAGGTCCGCGAAGCCTGCTCGGCTCTCGCATCCTGCCGTGGCTGCTCGTGGTAGCTCTCGGCGCGGGCGCGGCGACCTGGATGAGCCTCTCACGGTCGCCCGCCACCGGGACATCGGACGCACCCGTGATTCGTTTCCCGGTGGTGCCACCGCCGGGATATTGGCTCGAACCGGCCGGGACGCGGCAGGGGTTTGCGGTCTCCCCGGACGGGATGGAGATCGCGCTCACGACACGGGGCCCGAGTGGGGGCTTCAGTACCTGGGTCCGCGGACTCTCCGAGATCGATCTGCGGCCGGTGCCGATGGCGCGCAACGCGCACACGCTCTTCTGGGGCGCGGACGCATCGCAGCTCTTCTTCGCGCTGAGAGGCAGTCTGCGCTCGGGGCAGCCATCGGATGACTCGTTCCAGGTGCTCAGCGAGCAACCCGACCTGATCCTCGCGGGCGCTGTGCTGGCCTCGAACGAGGTCCTCGTGATGGGCAATCGACAGAGCTCCTACCTGGCCGATCTGTCGGGCGGCGACCCGGTGCGTTTGGACACGGCGTTTCCTTGGCCGACAGCCCTCCCTGGCGGCGAGCACTTCCTCTTTCTCGCGTACGGGGACGAGCAGACATCGAGTGTCGTGAAGGCAGCACGTCAGGACAACTTCGAGATCGTGGCTGACATCGTGCCGTCCGCGACACGGGCGGAGTTCGCCCCTTCGACGGAAGCCGCGTCTCGCGGGCACCTTCTTTTTGTTCGTGATGGCTCCCTCCTGGCCCAGCCCTTCGACGCCGCCCGACTGCAGACGCTGGGGCAGGCTCGCGTCGTGGCTTCGGGCGTCGAACATTTTGCCCCGGCCGGCGCCGCGGACTTCTCCGTCTCTCAGGCGGGGGTCCTCGCGTATCAGCCGTTTGCCGGTCGGGCCGAAATGACCTGGACCGGTCTCGATGGCGAGGCGGTCTCGACCGTCGGCGATCGCGATCTCGGGATTCAGCACCTGCGCCTCTCTCCGGACGGGTCCCGCGTCGCGGCCGAGCTCTACGATGTCGAGGCTGGCTACGCCAAGCTCTGGATCTTCGACGCCCAGAGTGGCCGGGGGCGCCCCGTGAGCAACGAGGTCGCAGGCGGGGCCGTCTGGGCGCCGGACTCGCGGCGACTGGTCTACTCGGGGATCGGGAGCCCCGGGCTACCGCAGCTCTACCTGAGGTCGGTCGACGAGGAGGGGCGCGGCCACCCACTTTCCGAGTCGTTCGTGCCGCAGGTGCAGGTGCCCACGAGCTGGTCTCCCGATGGTCGGTTCATCGCCTACCAGAGCCAGTTGGAGGGTGACCTCTGGGTCGCTGTGATCGAAGAGGGCGTGGAGCCGATCACCCACCAGATTGCTGTGACGCGTCCGTTCGAGAGTGCCGCGGACTTTGCGCCGAGTGGAGAGTGGCTTGCTTTCCTCTCGGACGAGACCGGCCGACCGGAGGTCTACGTGCAGGCGTTCCGCGCGACAGACCCGCCGCGCCTCGCGGGTGAGAGGATTCAGGTGTCCGATCGCGGAGCCGTTTCGTTCAGGTGGGGCAGGCGTGGCCGCGAGCTCTTCGTGGCCGACGCTGGCGGGACGCTGTCGGTGATTCCGGTCGATCTGGAGGCCCGTGAGGTGGGCGCCCCTCGAACGCTCTTCGACATCGAGATCGACGCGACACGTCCTCTGACGACGCTCTTCACCTTCGATGTCTCGGCCGACGGTGCCCACTTTCTCCTGCCTCGGCTCACGCGCCGCGAGTCTGCTCATCTGGTCGTCTTGCAGAACTGGCAGCAGCTGCTGCGCGAGCGCGACGGGCCTCCCGCGAGGCCAGCCGACGGGAGCCCGAGGCTGCCGGGCAGGATCGACTCGGATTCCTGACCGTCGGGAGTCCGCCACGCGGAGGTGCTCGGCTGGCGGCTACCAGCCTGCGCTCCTCCCATGTCGACTCTCCGGCCGCTCCGCGGCCTCCGCGCAGCAGCCTACGGCTGCGCTCGACGGGTACCAAGCGGCATCAGCCTCTGAAGCATCAGAATCGGGTGACCGAGCGTGGTAATCACCACGCGGAAGGTCACCGCCAGGTGACCTCCATGGCGAAGAAGTGGTCGAACACCTCCCGCTTCGGGTGGTTCGCCTCGTTCGTCTCCGGGCTCCGGATGTAGAAGTCGAGCTGCTGCGCAGCCGGGTTCACGGCACCGGCGGCGCTGCTCTGGCCGGGTGCGGAGTGCAGCACCTCGAGCGTCTCGCGGTCGCGCATGCCCTGCGTGACCATGAAGTGGATCTGGTAGTCCTCGTAGAGCACCTCGCCGTCGAGCGTGGCGCGGCCGGTGCCCCAGCCGGCGACGTAGAGCAGGCTCTTGGGCCAGTTGGCGTCGCCGCAGCCGGCGTCGCCGTGCTCGAAGAGGAAGGCGGCGATGCCGCCGTCCTGGCAGGGGTTGAACTCGACGACCTCCTCGAGCTCGACCACGTAGAGCCCTTCGGGGAGCTCGAGCGCGGCGCGGAACGTGCCGGTGTTGGCGATTTCGTCCACGTCGATCTCGATCGTCCCACCCACCTCGCGGAGGTTCGTGGCGTCGTCTCCCATGTGATCCCACGGAGACGCATCGTCGAGTGTTCCGGCCTGGTAGATCTTCGACCCGGAGATGCGGAAGCGGCCGTCGTAGAGACCGTGCTGCTCCGGCGTGTAGATGCCGAGCGTGGTGCCGGGCTGCACGCGTGCGCCGGGCGGGGCCTCTTCGACCGCCGTCGCGGCTTCGTCGGTCGGAGCGGGCTGGCAGGCGGCGACGAGGCTCACGAGGAGCGCAGCCCACAAGTTTCGAGGTCCGCTGCGGGCGCTTCGCGATGCCGGGGTTGCGGCGAGTGACGTGGGGGGACGGGACACGGTGCGAGGGAAGCGCATGGGGTCTCCTCGAGACGATTCTTGGACGGGGTGCGAGTCCCCGGAGACGATGCCGTCCCTCCTAGGGTGTCACGTCATGCTGGCGAGCGAGACCAGCGCCATGACGGCGGTCGGAAACGCAGGCGCAGCGTGGCCGATCACTGCGCGGACGTAGTGCTTGTCCCGCGCGCTGCGTCTCGCGGCGACGGCGAGCGCGGCGGTGACCGCGAGGCATGGGACGGCGGCGAGGAGAGCCTCGAAGAGGCTGACGTGGGGTGCTGCGTGCATGGCTTCGGCCAGGAGCACGAGGTAGGCGAAGGCGGTGGCCACCACAGCGGCGACCCAGGACAGGACGGCGTAGATCATGTGGGGTCTACGGCTTGGGTGCGCAAAAGCCGCCATGCAGGTCCACGGCCTCGTCAACAGGCCCCTAGGAGTGGCCCCCTGAACGAGAACGGCCGGCGTGTCGCCACGCCGGCCGCGTCGAGGCGATCGGAGCGTACTCCTAGCGGTCACCCGCTCCCGTCGAGGCGGAGCCGCCGCCCGTGAGGTGACGCTCGAACCAGGACACGAGAGCGGTGGTCGCCGCCTCGTCGTCTTTGCCCCGGAAGCCGTGGCCGGCGCCCTCGAGCACCACCAGGTCGGTCGTCACGCCGGCTTCGGTGAACGCCTTGTGGATTCGCTCGCTGTTGCTGAGCGGCACGAGGGTGTCCTCGTCGCCGTGCACGAGCAGGGTCGGCGGATCGTCCTTGGAGACGTAGAGCACCGGGGAGATGTCGTCGGCGAGCTCCTGGTCGAAGTCGAGGGCCGGAAAGCGATCGTTCGGCCCGACGATCGGCTGCAGGTCGACCGGCGGGAAGTAGGCGACGACGGCGGCGACCCGGGCGTCACCCGCGTCTCCCTCGTCCCCGACCTCCGACTCGCTGGCGGTGCCGAGCATCAGGGAGAGGTGCCCGCCGGCACTGCCGCCGAAGACCCCGAGGCGTCCGGTGTCGACGCTCCAGCGCTCGGCGTTGGAGCGAATGTGCTTGAGCGCGTTCCTCACGTCGACCACAGCCTCCGGCACCTTGAAGAGCGGGCTCGAACCGTGGCGCACCAGGAAAAGCGTGAAGCCGCGCTCGTTCAGCTGGCTGAAGCTGCCCTGGCGCTGGAGCGCGAGCTCGGGGTCGAACCAGCGCGACACCCAGCCGCCGCTGACCATGAAGAGGATGCCTGCGCCGTTGGGCTTCTCCGGCTGGATGACGTCGTAGGTGAGCGCCATGCCCATCTTGTGTCCGTAGACGACGTCGCGGTCGATCTCCGCGGCGCCAACGGACGCGGAGAGAACGAGGGTCGCGGCGAGCGCCGCCGCGAAGATACGGGTGTGCTTCATGCCAGGCTCCTTTGCGCCTGTGGCGCGTGCCATTCGGCGGGTCTTCGTTTCGGATCTGTCGGCCCTGAGCTTAGCGGAGACCCTCGCGTGCTAGCTTCGCCGGGCCATGCGACAGGGAAGACCTCGACGGTCGGGCGCACCGTGGGCGAGCGTTCTGCTGCTCGTCGGAGCCTGGGCCTGCGCCTCGGGGGAGCCCGTGGCCGACATCCGGGGCGACGAGCTGCTCGATCGCACGATCGCCTTTCACGACCCGGACGGACGATGGCCCCAGGCCCGCGTGGCGGTGACGCTCGCGGAGTCACGCCCCGACGGATCGGTGCGCTCGACGAACGTGTACATCGACCGACCGGCCGACAGCGTGCTCGTCGAGACCGAGCGCGAGGGGCGCGCAGTGGCCCTGTCGTTCTACGGGGACGAGGTGGACGTGGACCTGGACGGCGAAGGGGCGCCGACTGCGGAGGTGGCGGAGCAGCTGCGGCTCACCGCGGACCAGGCCCTGCGCCTGCGCAACTACTACCTCTACCTCTACGGCTTGCCGATGAAGCTGCGGGATCCGGGAACCCGGGTCGATCGGCGGGTGCTCCTCGGCGACTTTCGGGGCCGTGACGCTCTGGTGCTCCGCGTCACCTACGACCCGGAGGCCGGCAGCGATACGTGGCTGTTCTACGTCGATCCCGAGACCTTCGAGATGTTCGGCTACCGGTTCTTCCACGACGAGGCCGCGGGAGACGGGGAGTACATCACCCTCGAGGGTCTCGCCGAGGTGGGTGGGCTGCGTCTCCCGAAGACGAGGACCTGGTACCGCAACCAGGGCGACGAGCTCCTCGGAACGGACGACATCGTGAACACGAACTCGCTCGACTGAGCCCGTACCTGCTTGTCTCTCTTCGACTTGGACGCGGGGGCTGCCCTCTTCGTATGCTATAAGAGCATTGATCGAAGGAGGTCGTTCAATGGGTTCTAGCGCCGCTCCCCTCCGGGACCCGGAGGATCGTCACCCTGGAGCTTCCGTGTCCGCAGCAGCCGCTGCGGCGACCCTGGCGGATCCTCGGGCCACGGGCCCGCGGGCCATCGTCCGGTTGCCCCCCGACCCACTGCCGCCAGCGCCGAGCTACCGCCGCGCTGTCGGATCGTCGAGTCTTCTCGATCGCTACGCCGACTGGCTGATGTGGGGCGCCACCCTGGCCACGCTTGGCCTCGCCGTGGCGGCGTTCGTCTTCGACTGGATCTGACTCAGCCGTCGGCCGCGAGCCGAAAGCCGTAGTCGGAGTACCGGAACGAGGGTGGGATGGAGGAGCGGGCTGCGCAGCGGCTCGCCTTGATCTTGTGGCGCCAGGAGCCCCCGCGGGACGCTCGGCGGCGCCCTTCGGGTGGACCCTGCGGATCGAAGGTGGGTGAGCTCGCGTAGTAGTCGGCGCTGAACCAGTCGGCGCACCATTCGTGCACGTTCTCCCCGAGACCGAGGAAGCCCATCGGGTGCAGACTCGGGTAGGCGTCGACGGGCTCCGGCCCTTGCCGCCAGCGCTGCTCGTAGTCGGGCAGGCTCTCCGGGGGTGCGTCGCCCCAGGGGTAGAGTACGTTCCGGGACGCCTTGGCGGCACACTCCCACTCGGCTTCCGTGGGGAGCCGCACCGAGGCGCCGGTCGTCGCCCCGACCCAGGCGCAGAAGGACACGGCGTCGTCCCAGGAAGGGCCCACTGCGGGAAGCCGGTCGCCGACGAACTCGGGCTGGTTCCAGAACGGGGGCGCTTCGTGCCCGGTGTCGGCGAGGAAGGTGGCGTAGTGGCAGCGCATGACCTGTGCGCGCGCCAGACGGAACGCCGGCACGCGCACGAGGTGGGGAGGGTTCTCCTCGCTGCGCTCTCCGCCGCCCATGGTGAACTCCGTCTCGGGCACGTCGATCCAGTCGAAGCTGGGTGAGCCAGGCATGCGCGCAGTGTAGATCGACGTGGCCAGACGAGCGGCCCCACCCTGAACCCCCAGATCGGCTAGAGTGGTGTCGATGACCGCGTACCGCACGCCGCTCCGCACTGCCTTGCTGGCTCTTGGCCTCGCCTGTGCCTGCGTGCTGCCGAGCTTCGGTGCAACCGTGCTCACGCCCGGGACGACCGCCGAAGACGTGCGGACGCTCGCGGATCCCACCGACCTGTGGGTGCTTGCAACCGAGCTCCCGCGGATCAACGGCTTCGAGCTCAAGCCCGAGGGCGCGTGCAAGGGTGAGCTCTGCATCCCCGTCACGGGCGACCAGGACCCGATCCTGTACCAGCAGGACGGCTCGACGTGGTTCAGCCTCACCGCGTTCGCGCGGCGCACGGGGCAGGTGGTTGCGGTCGACCGCGACCGCGCAGTCTGGAGCTTCAGCGAAGTGCCGGCCACCCGCGCGAGCGGGCTGCTCCGGGCCAAGGCCCCCGACTTCACGCTGCCCGACCGCGCCGGCAAGCCCGTGCGGCTGTCCGAGTTCCGCGGGCGCAAGGTGCTGCTCCTCAGCTGGGCCTCCTGGTGAGGGTGCTCCAGGGACCTGCCAGGTTGGCAGGCACTGTACGAGGAGATCGGCGGCCCCGGTTTCGAGATCATCGCCGTGGCCGAGGACACGGCGGGTGAAGCAGCGGCCGGTCCGTTCTACGACGCCGCGGAGGCCACGTACACAACGCTCGTCGACCCGCGCCACGAGCTGAGCTCGCTGTACGGCATGGTCAACGTGCCGACCGCGGTTCTGATCGACGAGCAGGGCACCATCGTCCGCTGGGACGAGGGCACCTACACGAAGAAGTACGGCTCGGGCGACATGACCTTTGGCACCGACGAGTACGTGCCGATGGTGCGCGACTGGGTGGCGCGCGGCGCCGACAGTGAGTACGTGCTCGACGCCAAGACCCTCGCGGAGCAGCTCCCTGAGCGCACGGACGCGGCGGCCCGCGGCGACGCCAACTTCCGCCTCGGTGCACACTTCGAGCTGCTCGGCGACCACGAGCTCGCCGCGCGCTACTGGCAGGAAGCCCAGCGCCTCAACCCCGACAGCTGGAACTACCACCGGCAGGAGTGGTCGTACGAGCCTTCGGAGGCCGGGCGCAAGTGGTTCGCGAAGTACCAGACGCTCGAAGGGCGCCCGTACTACCGCCCCATGGCGGGAGTGTCGGACGCCCCTGAAGACGAGCCCTGACGGGCCCTCGGCGAGCCGAAGAAGCCTAGCGACCGGAGAACGTCGGGGGCTTCTTCTCGACGAATGCGCGGACGGCGGCCTTGTGGTCCTCCGTCAGACCGCAGTGCACGTGGTGCGTGGCCTCGAGGTCGAGGCACTCGGTCATGTCGCCGGCGAGGGCGCGGTTGAGGTTCTCTTTCATGTACCGGTACGCGATCGGCGGGCCGTCGGCCAGGCGCCGCGCCATGGCCATCGTCTCCTCCTCGAGGCTCTCCGCGGAGCAGACCTTGTTCACGATGCCCAGCCGCTCGCACTCTTCGGCGGTCACGCGGTCGGAGAGGTAGTACAGCTCGCGCGCCTTGGCGGTTCCCACCAGCTGGGTCAGGAAGTAGGTGCCGCCGTAGTCGCCGCTGAAGCCGACCTTCGCGAAGGCGGTGGTGATGATGGCCGTGTCGGCCATCGTGCGCAGGTCGCACGCGAGAGCGAGCCCGAGCCCGGCTCCGGCGGCCGCGCCGGGAAGCATGGCGATGGTGGGCTTCGGCATGTCGAAGAGCTTGCCGGAGGTGTTGCGCTGCGACAGGCGCTGCAGGTGGATCGCCTCGTCGAGGCCCACCTCGCGCTCGGACCCCTGGGACGCGGCCATTCCTTTCACGTCGCCGCCGGCGCAGAAACCGCCCCCGGCGCCGGTCAGGATGATGCAGCGCACGTCGGGGGAGCGCTCGCAGAAGTCGAGGGCCTCGGCGAGGGCGGCATTCATCGCGCCCGACATGGCGTTGCGGCGCTCGGGCCGGTTCATGGTGAGCACCGCGATGCCGTCTTCGTGGTGGGCGAGGAGATCCTCGGTGTTCGTCTCGATCGTCTGTCGGCTCATGGGATTCTCCTGTCCAGAGTTCGCAGGGCTGCGGACCGCAGTCGCGGCAGAAGGCCCGGCACGCCGCGCGGTGGCGGCGATCGCGGTTTGCCGCGTCGTCTTTCGGGTGCGAGAGCGGGGACCGAGTGTAGCGCAGCGCCAGCGGCCCTTTGGGCCGTTGCGCGCGGTGTCACGGCGCGGTGGTCGAGCCCGACAGGAGCCAATCTTCCGTGAACCACGCGTGGCGGATCGCCTTGCGCTGCGCGCCTCCTTCGGACTCCGCCGGCAGGTGCACGCTGTACGTCACGTGGATCGTTCCGTCCTCCGCCTGCACTGCCGAGGGGTAGGAGTAGCGGCCGCTGTCGGGGGCGTGGTCTTCGAGGGTCCGGAGCGTTTCGAACGACCGCCCCCCGTCACGGGAGAGCGACAGCGCGAGCCGGTGACGCCCGCGCGGCACGTCGTTGTGCACCAGGAGCACGTTGCCGCCCCGAAGCCGGAGCGCCTCGACGCCCGCACCCGAGTCGACGAGGTCCGGATGGTCGCGCACCGTGCTCCACGTGGCTCCACCGTCTCCCGACTCGGCCACCATGACCTGCTTCGGCGGCGGACCGTTGTCGCGCATGAAGGCCACGACGTGGCCGTCGTCGCGCTCGACCAGGCTGGGCTGAACGTTGCCCCTGCCGACGATGGGCTCGCTCATGGTCCACGTGCGGCCATCGTCGTCGCTGAAGGTGGTCATCGAGAACGAGAAGCCGTCGGAGTAGAGCCCCACGAGGAGGCGGCCGCTCGCGAGCTGGATCGGATGAGGGCGCGTGAACCAGCCCAGCCGCCGGGTGAGCTTGTCTTCGGCCATCTCGAAGTTGCGGTCGCGCCAGCGCCTCGTGCGCTCGGGCAGCGTGCTCTCCTGGAGGCCGACCGATTCGAAGTAGGTGGCCGCCTTCGCGCGCACCTGCGCGGGGAAGGCATCGCCCGGCTTCATGTGCAGCACGAACTCCCGGTCGAAGTGCGGCCGGCCGGGGCCCTGCCAGTCGCTCGACACCTTCACCTTGAGGAGCGCCGACTCCCACAGGTTGGCCAGGATGGTGGGGTAGAAGAGCCAGAGCTTGCCGTCGCGGTCGACGAGCAGCGTGCAGTTGGTGTCCGGAAACCCGGGCGTGTCAGCCAGCACGAACGACGGGCTCCAGGATGCTGCTCCCGCCGGCTTGTACGCGCCGTAGATGGCGACGTCGTCGGCTTTGCGCTCACCGGAGCCCCGGAACCAGGCGACGAACAGGCCGCCGTCTTCGGTCAGCACGATCGACGAGCCATGGTCGTGGAGCGCGTCGAGTGGCTGCACGAGCTCCTGGTGCAGCTGGGCACCGGCAGGGATGGCCCACGCGAAGGCCCAGAGAGCCAGGCTCGAGAGAGAGAAGCTCCGAGACGACGAGTGCCAGAAGGAGAGGGGCTGGCAGGAGAGGGCTCGGTGCACTGTGCTGCGCCCTGCCCGGGTGTCCGGTTGCTGTGGAGTCATGCGGTGATGCTACTCCTGCGCGTGCGATGATCCCGGCATGTCGAAGGGCTCCGGCAGGACGCGCGCCCTGCAGGCGCTCGACGCAGCGTCGGTTCCGTTCCGCGTGCACGAGTACAGCCTCGACGGCGCCGGAGACGAGGTGCTGGCCGAGCGCACGTACGGCGAGCAGGTCGCACGGGCGGTGGGTGCCGAGCCGGAGCGTCTCTTCAAGACTCTGCTCGCGTTGGCCAGCGGTGACCCCGTGGTTGCGGTCGTGCCGGTGACCACCCGCCTCGGGCTCAAGCAGCTCGCTCGCGCGGCGGGCAGCAAGAAGGCCGAGATGATGGATCCGCCCAAGGCCGAGAAGATGACCGGCTACAAGACCGGTGGTATCAGTCCGTTCGGCCAGATGCGGAGGCTCCCGACGTTCGTGGACGAGACCGCCCTGCTCTGGGACACCGTGCTGGTGAGCGCCGGGCAGCGCGGGCTCCAGGTGGAGGTGGCACCCGCCGACCTCGTTCGGCTGCTCGATGCGCGGGTCTGCGATCTGGCGACCTAGGGGACTTTTTCAGCAGCTCCCTAGGCTGGCGCGCCACGCTCAGTCGCCGTCGGCGGGCGGGCCGTAGCGGAAGCCATACGTCTCCGTGCCGTCGATCTCCGGCAGCGCGTCCTTGCGGATGAGCAGGGTGCGCGTGGCCCAGAGCTCCTGGAAGACGCGATACTCGAGCGCGGTCCGGTCGAGGTACTTCACCCCTGCCGAGCCGCCCGTGCCGGTGCGGCTGCCGATGAGGCGCTCGACCATGCGCGCGTGGCGCTGCCGGAACACCACGAACGCCTGCTCGAGCGTGATCGCTCCGTCGACGACGGCGCGCGGCCAGGCGAGGAGCGGGTGCTCGCGGTAGCTCTCGATGAAGAGGATTGCGGCCCGCGTCCTCACGACGCGTGCGCGCTGTGCTTCATCGTCGACATCCTGCCCCGTCATGTGGGCGCGTGCGCTCGCGATCTCTGCGTCGTAGCGCTTCTCGAGGCGGTCTTCGTCTTCCGGGGTCAGTGCAAACGACACGGCGCGCTCGGCCAGCGAGCGCATTTCGGCCGCCTGCGACGCGAGGTACTTCTCCACGAACTCCCGAACCACCTCGTCGTCGCCGTCGTCCCCGGGCTGCGAGCCTTCGATCGGAGTGCGGTAGAGCCAATCGAGCAGCGCCTGGTAGAGCGATGGCGGGTCCTCGAGACGGGCCTTCACGCGGTGGTAGGCCGTCGACTCCGTGCCGTCGGCGTGACGGAGCGCCTGCATGTAGGTCTCGTGCCCGAGCGGGATGCGCGACTCGTGGTCGAGGCCCATGACGATCTCGATCTCGCGCAGCTGGGCCGACTGGAAGCCACTCGCAGGATAGAGCTTGTCGCGGAAGCCCATGTAGTCGCGGGTCGTCATGGTCTCCATGAGGGAGAAGTGCGAGGCGGCGTGACGCAGGATCTCCGCCATGCGCGCAAATCCGCGCACCGCCGCGGCGAGCGCGGTGTCGGGCACGTAGTCCTGGGCGAAGAAGTCGCGGGTGACGACGAGCTCGCGCAGCAGCAGCTTGAACCAGAGCTCGTCGATCTGGTGAATGACGATGAACATCACCTCGTCGTTGGTGATGCGGTCGTCGGACTCCTCCAGGCCGTTCTGCAGCTCCAGGAGCTCGTCGACCTTGATGTAGCTCCAGTAGCTGGTGGCCTCGCCCGTGTCTTTGGGGTCAGTCATCGGTGCCTCCCGGACGAACCCCGAGCTGGGTGATCAGCAGCGCGCCGCCGGTCATGGCGAGTCCCTTGAGGAAGAACGAGAGCTGCATGGCGCGCATGCCTGCGTCTTCGGCGTTCACCATCTCGTAGCCGTGCACGACGAACGTGACGGGCACGAGGAAGAGCACGATGAGCCAGCCCCCGAGACGTGGGTAGCGGTTGGTGAGGATCATGATGGCGCCGAGCAGCTCGACGACGCCGGAGATCAGCACCCAGACGACACGACCGGGAATGGACTCGTGCATGAGCGACACGTAGCCCTGGATGTCGGTGAAGTGCGTGATGCCGGAGAGGAAGAAGATCAGGGTGAACAGCACGCGACCGGCGAGACCGATGGCGGGGTGAATCAGGGTGAGATCGCGTGCGGGTGTGGTCATGGCTTGGGTCTCCGTGGATGGGTGAGGCTCGTGCGGGCGCCGGCGGCGCGAGGGCTGTCGTGTCGCAGTCTGCCAAGGGGCTCCTGGAAGCGCCAGTGAGGGCTGCTATTGTCGGATTCTCGTCCTCCGCGACCGCCGCACTCGAGCCCTCGGCCGGCGCCGTCCCTTCCCCTGAACCTCCCCAGGTCTCCCTCGATGTCGTCTTCTGCGACCGCCCTCGATCTTCGCGAGCGGCGGGTTCTGGTCACTGGGTCCACGCGCGGCATCGGTCGCGCCATTGCGGTGACTCTCCACGCCGCGGGTGCGGTCGTGGGAGTTTCCGGGCGCTCGCACGACGCGGCTTCGGCGGTGGCGCGGGATCTGGGCGATCGTGCGATCGCGCTGGACGCGGATCTCGCGGATCCGGAGGCGGGGAGCTCTCTCGTCGAGCGCTTCTGCGCGGAGACCGGCGGTATCGACGGGCTGGTCAACAACGCCGGGGGTGGCGAGGCGCGCGCCTTCCGGGCGCTCAAGCTCGATTCGTGGCGGCAGACCTTCGCGCTCAACCTCGAGGCGGCGCTCGCCACCTGCCAGGCGGCCTATGGCCCGATGCGCAAGCAGCGCGGCGGCGCCATCGTCAACATCACCTCACTTGCTGCGCACGGCCCGGGAGCGCTGATGGGCGCCGACTACGCGGCGTCGAAGGCGGCCCTGCTCAGCATGACCCAGAGCCTCGCCCTCGAGGCCGCGCGGTTTGGCATCCGCTGCAACGCGGTGTCGCCGGGCTTCATCGAGACCGACATGACCGCAGATCTGCCGTCGGAGAACCGGGACAAGCTCGGCGTGCCGCTCGGGCGTCTGGGCGAGCCGCGCGAGGTGGCGGAGGTCGTGGCCTTCCTCCTTTCGGATCTCTCGAGCTACATGACGGGTCAGGTGGTCCACGTGGACGGTGGCCTGTGGATGAACGGATGAGCGGGCCACCCCGGAGCTCCGGCCTGCGAAGGAGAGCGTCTTGAGCGAGTCCCGACCCCAGCGCCGCGTGGCCGTCACCGGCCTCGGCATCGTTTCGGCCATCGGTTGTGACACCACGGCGGTGTGGGAGAGCCTGCTCGCCGGCCGCACCGGCATCGGCCCGATCACCCGCTTCGATGCCCGTGGCAACAAGGTGCGTTTCGGAGCCGAGGTCTCCGACGAGGTGCTCCAGCCCCGGCTCAAGGCGCGCAAGGTGCGGCGCAAGGACCGGATGGTCGCTCTTGCGATCGAGGCGACCGGTCAGGCCCTCGAGCAGGCGGGGCTCGTGGGGGAGGCTCCGTACGAGCCGCAGGAGGTGGCGACGCTCCTCGGGTGTGCCGTCGGCCCTGGAGGCAGCCTGTGGGAGGCGTACCAGCGCTTCGCCGAGCGCGGCCCCGCCGGCATGCGACCGACCTCGGTTCCGACCCTCATGGCGAACTCGCTGTCGGCGGGGGTCTCGCTCCACTACCGCCTGACGGGGACCAACCAGGTGATCGTGACGGCGTGTACGGCGGCCAGCAACGCCATCGGCTCCGCCTTTCGACAGGTGCGCGACGGCTACGTCGATGCCGCGGTCTGTGGCGGCTCCGACGCGGGCTTCGACCCGTTCTACTACGGTGTGTGGAACAACCTCGGCGTGTTCTCCACGATCGAAGACCCGGAGAAGGCCTACCGCCCGTTCGACGCGGACCGCTCGGGCTGCCTGCTCGGCGAGGGCGCTGGCGCTCTCGTACTCGAGGAGTGGGAGAAGGCGGAGGCTCGCGGGGCGGAGATTCTCGCCGAGCTGGTCGGCTACGGCGAGTCGTCGGACGCCCTGCACATCACGAGCCCTTCGCAGGAGGGGCAGGTGCGCGCCATGCAGAGTGCGCTCGACGATGCCGGGGTCGGCGCCGGCGAGGTCGACTACGTCAATGCACACGGCACCGCCACCGAGGCGAACGACGCCTGCGAGTGTCAGTCGCTCCGCGAGGTGCTGGGCGAGCACGCGGACCGTCCTTGGGTGGGCTCGAGCAAGTCGTTCTTCGGGCACCTCCTCGGTGCCTCGGGCGCGGTGGAGACGGTGACGACGGTGCTTGCTCTGGGGCACGGGACGTTGCCGCCCAACCTCAACCTCGACACCCCCGATCCGCAGTGCAACGTGCGCCTCCTCGGCGCAGAGCCGCAGCCGTGTGACGCGCGCGTCGCCATGAAAAACAGCTTCGGCTTCGGCGGCGGCAACGGAGTCTTGATTCTGCGAAAGGTGGATGCATCGTGAGCGAGCGCAAGCGCCGGCCGAAGACGCCGATCGTCATCTCCTTCCTGATGGTGGCGTTCCTCGCCTGGGTCTGGATCGGGCTCGGCGACAACCGCCAGTTCCAGATCATGGGCACCTATCTCGCCTTCCTGCTCGGGTCGGTCTCGCTGGCGGTCTGGGCGCTCCTCTTCTCGGGCTGGGGTTGGCAGCGGCGGGTGGCGCCAGCGGCGATCCTGGCGGCCGTGGTCGTGGTCACGCTCCTGCTCGTTCGTGTTCGCGGCGTCACGGGCGACTGGCTGCCGGTGTGGGAGTGGCGCTTCGGCGATGGAGGCGCCCAGGTGGCCGCGGGAGACGCAGGGGCCGCGGCGGCGCGCGACTTCACGGGCTTCCTCGGCTCGCAACGTGATTCCACGGTCCAAGGCGTCGAGCTGCTGACCGACTGGGAGGCGCATCCGCCGACGAAGGTCTGGCAGCAGCCGATCGGCGCCGGCTGGGCCGGCTTCGCGATCGGCGGCGACGTGGCCTACACGCTCGAGCAGCGCGACGAGCACGAGACGGTGGTCGCCTACAGGCTCGGCGACGGCAGTGAGTTCTGGTCGCATGCGCGCGCGGCGCGCTTCTCGAACCCCATCGCCGGCCCCGGCCCGCGCACGACCCCGGCGCTCAGTGAGACCACCGTCTTCGCGCTGGGTGCGGAGGGTGATCTCTGGGCTCTCGCACGCGACACGGGTGAAGTGCTCTGGCACCACGACATCGTGGAGGAGACCGGCGCGTCCCTGCCGGAGCACGGCAAGTCGAGCTCGCCCCTGCTCACGGAGGGTCTCGTCGTCGTGAGCGCCGGGGGCGGCAACGGCAAATCGATGGTGGCGTATCGCCAGGACTCCGGCGAGGAGGTCTGGAGCGCCGGCAGCGACGGATCGTCATACAGCTCACCGGTGGTGGCGCAGCTTGGTGGTCTGCTGCAGGTGGTCTCGCTCAACGCCTCGTCGATCAGCGGCATCGGCGTCGAAGACGGCTCCCTGCTGTGGCGCATGGACTACCCCGGGAACTGGCCCAACGTCGCCCCGCCGCTGGTGCTCGGCGCCGACCGGGTCCTCTTCTCGACCGGCTACGGCATCGGCAGTCGGTTGGTGCGGGTGGGAGAGGCCAGTCGTGCGACCGGGACGCAGACTGCGTCCACCCTCTGGGAGTCGCCCCGGCTCAAGGCGAAGTTCACCAACCTCGTGCTGCACGAAGGGTACGTGTACGGCCTCGACGACGGGGTTCTCGTGTGCCTCGACCCCGAGACGGGTGACCGCGTCTGGAAGCGCGGCCGGTACGGTCAC
Organism: Candidatus Multivoraceae bacterium; assembly: GCA_965223385.1. Lineage (GTDB taxonomy): Bacteria > Acidobacteriota > Thermoanaerobaculia > Multivoradales > Multivoraceae > JBCCLJ01. Next base: position 2,863,282 of record CBDCWR010000007.1, read on the forward strand.
GGGAACATCCTCCTCGTGGGTGATCATCTGCTGGTGCAGACGGAGCGCGGCGACATGGTGCTGGTCGAGGCCTCCCCCGAGGAGCACCGCGAGCTGGGCCGCTTCACGGCGCTGCGCGGCAAGGCCTGGAACCCCTTCGCCTTCGCTCCGCCCTACCTCCTCGTACGCAACGACCAGGAGATGGCGCTGTGGTCTCTGCCCCTCGCGACCCAGCTGACATGGCTTTTCCCGAGCGACGTCCGTCTCTCCCGTGGCGAGGAGCGGCAAAACGGGGCAGAATCTGGCGAATCGCGGCCGCTCGGAGCCTTCTGAGCGCTCGCACGCCAACCCGAGGGCAGCGCATGGATCGCAGGGACATCTTCAGTCGTATCGGCCAGGTCATCGAAGACTCGGCCATCGAAGACGTCGAATGGGCCGAGGTCACCGAGGCCACCGAGATCGCCTCGTTTGGCCTCGACTCGCTGGCCGTGCTGGACCTGCTGTTCGACCTCGAGCAGGAGTTCGGCGTGGAGATCGCCGCCAAGGAGATTCTCAAGCTCCCGACCGTCGGCGACCTCGTGACGCTCCTCGCCGAGCGCGGGGGATGACCGCCGCCGGCCGCGCGCCGGAGCCCGCGGAGTCTCGCGACGACGGGAGGGGCTCCGAGCGCCACTCGCTGGCCAGGAGGCTGTTGATGCGGCACGTGGTGCCGTTTGTCGCGCTCACGCTGCTGCGCGGCCTGGATCTGACGTGGCGCTACACCCTGCTTCACCCGGAGCGGCTCGACCAGGCTCGCGCCTCGGACCGCCCCGTGGTGGCCGCGTTTCTGCACGGTCGCATCTTCGCGCTGCTGCGCAAGCTGACGCGGCCCGAGTTCGGGCGGTGGCAGTCGATGTGCTCGAAGAGCCTCGATGGCGATGCGATGGCGAAGGTCGAAGAGGGCCTGGGCCTGCACGTCGTTCGCGGTTCGTCGGGAACGGACGGCCTGGAGGCGATCGTGGAGATGATCCGCAACGGGCGCCGCGACCCCAGCTTGGGGTCGTGCCTGGCCGTCGACGGCTCGCGCGGGCCGCGGGGTCGGGTGCAGGGTGGGATCGTGTCTCTGGCGGTGCGCTGCGGGGGGAGCATCCTGCCGCTCACGGCCTCCGCGAAGCCGGGCTTCATCTTCCGCAAGGCCTGGGACCGCACCCTCCTGCCGTGGCCTTTCGCGCGCGTGGTGATCGCCATCGGCGAGCCGATCGACGTGCCCGCCCGGCCGAAGGCGTCCGACAGCGAGCGCATCCGTGCCTTGCTCGAAGCGAGCCTCGTGGCACTCCAGGCCGAGGCCGACCTGGAGGCCGGGTTCTCGGACCCGGCCGGCGTCTTCGATCCGGCCTGATCTCGAGAGGGACTGAGCTGGGCTCCGACCAGGAATACCGGGTCGAGCCCCCCGGTTGCTCCCAGTGGGACGCGCAACTTTCCCCGTTGGCTAAGATCAGCACTCGCCCCCCCGAAGGCGGCTCTCCCACATGAAAGTCCTTTGCCCTCAGTTCGTTGCAGTCCTGCTCGTCGTGGCGGTGGTGCTCCCGCTGGCCGCGCAGGATCCGATGCTCCAGCAGCGCCGTCTGATGGTGGAGGAGCAGGTCCGCCAGCGCGGCATCCTGCAGCCCGAGCTGCTCGACGCGATGTCGGTCGTGCCGCGCCACCTGTTCGTCGGGCGCGAGGCGATGGCCGATGCGTACTCCGACCGGCCGTCTCCGAACGGCTGGGGAGGCACGCTCTCGCAGCCGTACCTGTCGGCGCGCATGATCGAGCTGCTGGATCTCGACGAGGGTGACAGCGTGCTCGAGATCGGCACCGGATCGGGCTACGACGCCGCGGTGCTCGCCCAGATCGCCGGGCAGGTGTACACCGTGGAGATCGATCGGGCCAAGGCCGAGGCCGCACGGCTTCGCTTTGCCGAGCTTGGCTATGAGAACGTCGAGGTACGCGCCGGTGACGGCTACGAGGGCTGGCCGGGCAAGGCCCCCTTCGACGCGATCCTGCTCACGGCGGCGTCGGCCGAGGTTCCCGACACGCTCATGGAGCAGCTGAAGGTGAACGGCCGCATGGTGGTTGCCGTGGGCTCCTACTTCCAGGACCTCATGGTGATCACGAAGACCGAGAGTGGGGAAGAGTCTCGGTCGGTGATGCCGGTGCGGTTGCGGGCGATGCAAGAGAAGAACCCCTGATCTCCGAGCGCAAGGAAGCGCAAGGGTGTCGCTCCAGGAGTGCGTCGCGGCTCGGGGGCCTGATGCGAGAGGAGTCCCGGCGCGGACGTCGTCGGCGAATTGCGGTGGCGCGGCCCGGATCGGGGTCAAGCCTCGCCCGGGGGACGCCTCGGGGTTCCTGGTCTGAAGACGGGGCCCTCGGCTGGACGTCGTCGGCTCCCGTTGTTCCTGCACGTCGATCGTGCCGTCGGCGCCGCCGACGTCTGAACCCCCCGAGCGAGGCTTGACCCCGCTCCGGTCGACTGGTGCTCCCAGTTGGGTGGCTCGGGAGCTCTCGAGTCATCCGTCCGACCATCCAAGCCCAAGCCCGTTTGGGGCGACGGCAGGTCCGGTTTCTTCACGGCGCGACGACACAGGGCGGCACTCGGTGGGCAAGGTCGACAAGGTGTCCCTGGGGAGACGTTGAGGTCCTAGAGCTCGAGCAACGTTGGAGCGTGGTTCTCCGCTTCGAGGAAGCGCACCAGATCGGCGGAGCGGATGGTCGTGGTCCGGGTGTTCGTCAGGGGATGGAAGTTGAGGAGCTCCTCCTCGAGGAGTGAGGCGACGAGGACCACCTGGACGAGGCCCTCGCGGTCGTTCATGACGCCGAAGGGCGTGACGGCGCCCGGGATCACGCCGAGATGCTGCGCGAGGCGCTCCTTGCTGGCGAACGACAGGCGGCCCGACCCCATGTGCTCGCCGAGGGCCTTGAGGTCGACCTTCAGCGCTTCCGGGCAGACCACCAGCCACATGTGGCCCTTCTTGTTGCGCAGGAAGAGGTTCTTGCAGTGGGCCCCCGGTATGTCGCCGCGCAGCGCCTTCGACTGCTCCACGGTGAAGAGCGCTTCGTGCTCGGCGGTGGCGGTCTCGATGCCGAGGGCATCGAGTCGTGCGAAGAGTGCGGCGGCGCGCGCGTCCTCGGGCGCGTCGCCATCCGCGCTCTCGGGCGCGTGCGTACCCTCTGCGGGCGCGTCGTCGTGGCTCATGGGCGCGACCCTAGCCGATGCGGCTGGGGCGTTGGAGTGCCCGGTATGATCACCGCTCCCCCGCAACGGCAGCAAAGCCCCGGAGACTCGTAGATGCGCTGGTACCAGAAGCTTCATTGGCAGATCATTGCCGGGCTCGTCCTGGGAGTCGTCTACGGCCTCGTCGCGGCAGCCAACGGCTGGGGGCAGTTCACCGACGACTGGATCTCGCCGTTTGGCACGATCTTCATCAACGCCCTGCAGCTGATCGCCGTTCCGCTCGTGGTGAGCTCGCTCGTCACGGGCGTGGCCTCGCTCGGCGACCTCAGCAAGCTGTCGCGGATCGGCGGCAAGACGATGGGCATCTACATCGGTACGACGGCGGTTGCGGTGACGATCGGCCTGATCGTGGTGAACGTGCTGCAGCCGGGCGAGCGGGTACCCGAAGAGACGCGGATCCAGCTGCAGGAGCAGTTCGCGGGCGACGCGTCGGCGCGCGAAGAGCAGGCCACGGCCGTCGAGGACCGGGGACCGCTCCAGATCCTCGTCGACATCGTGCCGTCCAACTTCTTCGCGTCGGCTTCGAGCAACCGCAACATGCTGCAGATCGTGTTCGTGTCGCTCATTCTGGGCATCGGTCTGCTGCAGCTGTCCAAAGAGAAGGCGAAGCCACTGCTCGATGTCTTCGAGAGCCTCACGCAGCTGGTGGTGCGGCTCGTCGACCTGATCATGCTGATGGCGCCCCTCGGCGTGTTTGCGCTCATCTCGCGCACGATCACGGGTCTCGCCGGCGACGACTTTGGCCAGATCCTCGACCTCCTGGCGGCCCTCGGTTACTACTGCATCGCCGTCATCGCAGGGCTTTTCCTGCACATGGCCATCACCTACATGGGGCTGCTCAAGACCCTGAGCCCCATGCCGATCAAGACCTTCTTCCAGGGCATGGCGCCCGCGCAGCTGGTTGCGTTCTCCACCAGCTCCAGCGGCGCCACGCTGCCAGTGACCATGGAGCGCTGCGAGGAGAAGCTCGGCGTGTCGGAGGAGGTCTCGTCGTTCGTGCTGCCGCTCGGCGCCACCATCAACATGGACGGCACCGCGCTGTACCAGGCGGTGGCCTCCGTCTTCATCGCGCAGTCGCTGGGCATGGACATCGGCCTCCAGGGTCAGATCACGATCGTGCTGACGGCGGTGCTCGCGTCGATCGGCACCGCCGCGGTGCCGGGCGCCGGCATCATCATGCTCGTCATCATCCTGCAGTCGATCGGCGTCCCCACCGACGGCATCGCGCTCATTCTCGGCGTCGACCGCATCCTCGACATGCTGCGCACCGTGACGAACGTCACGGGTGATGCGACCGTCGCCACCGTGGTGGCGGCAACCGAAGGCCAGCTCGGCGTCCCGGACCTGGACGAGACCGAAGACCGGATCCGCACCCACGTGTAGGCCGCGCCCGGCCCCGCTCGTTCACGGAGAGCGGGGCCGAACGGACGGCTCAGTGACGCTCGGCAGCGACCGGAACCGACAGCTCGAGGGAGCGGCCTGCGCGCAGCACCTCCAGCTCGATCTCACCGCCGACGCCACGCTCGTCCTTGGCGCGCTTCAGGTTCGAGCGTGTGGCGGCGCGCCCGTCGATGGCGGTGATCACGTCGTACTTCTCGACGCCGGCGCTGCGGGCGGGGCCGCGGCTGGACACGCTCGTGATGAGGAGCGCCTCGTCGCGCTCGATCCCCAGCTGGGCGGCGAGGGCGCGGCCGGGGTGCTCGAGGTAGACGCCGATGATCTTGCGGCCGGTCGCCTGCACGATGCGGTCGGCGGCTCCGTCGGGCAGGAGCACTGCGTCGATGACGTGGATGATGCCGTTGGTCGTCTCGATGTCGTTGGCCACCACGCGCGAGTCGTTGATGCGCAGCGCTCCGTCTTCGATGCGCACGCGGACACGCTCCTTGGCCACCGTCTTGGCGCTTCCGAGCGACGCGGCCTCGCTGGCGGTCACGCGGCCGGCGACCACGTGGTACGTCAGGATCTCGGTGAGCACGCTCCGATTCTCGGGGCGGAGCAGCGCCTGCAGGGTGCTCTTCGGGAGCTTGGCGAACGCCTCGTCGGTTGGTGCGAAGACCGTGAACGGGCCGTCGCTCTTGAGCGTGTCCACGAGCTCGGCGGCCTGCACGGCGGCCACGAGCGTGTCGAAGCTCCCGGCGGCGACCGCCGTATCGACGATGTCGCCGTCGGCGGAGACCGGGAGGGCGGCGAGCAGGAGTGCAAGCAGGGGGAGGAGCAGGCGGGTGGGGGCGGGGCGGGGGGAGCGGATCATGGGGATCTCCGGGAAGGTGGGCGGGGAAAGGCGCGACGGCCGCGCACTTGTCCCCGCTGTTCGGAGCTTCCCCGCACTCGGATGTCCCGGATGGGGCGACTTGTCCCTCGAGATCCGGAACGACCTCGCCTGCGAAGCAACGACAGAGAGCGCGCTCGAAGTGGCGCTCAGCGAAGCGTCCGCGCCGCGTCAGACCACCTTCAGGAAGGCCTTCTTGAAGGCGGCCATGTCGGCCTCGGAGCCCAGTGACACGCGCAGGTGGGTCGGCCATTCGGGCCAGGGCCGCCCGACGTACACCTGGTGCTTCTTCATGCCGGCGATCACCTGCTTCACCGGCTTGCGCGTGTCCACCATCACCTTGAAGCTCTCGGACGGCGCGTACTCGAGGCCTTTCGCGTCGAAGAACGAGCACAGGTCCTCGCGGATGGCCGTGGCAAACGTCTTGCGCTCGCGCACGACGTCCTTGTCGGCGAGCATCACGGCGGCGGCGGCCATCGCCGTGGCGGGCATCGCGCCGCTCTTGAAGCCCTCGATCTTCTTCACGAGGTCGGGCTTGGCCATGAGGTAGCCGGCGCGGAGCCCGGCCATGCCGTAGATCTTGGAGAAGGTGCGCAGCACGACGACGTCGTCGCCACGCTTCACGTGGTTGGTGCACGCCGGTTCGTCGGTGAAGTCGATGTAGGCCTCGTCCATGAGCACCCAACAGTCTTCGGGCTTGTTGGCGATGAGCCAGTCGATCTTCTCGCGCGGCGTGACGCTGCCCGTGGGATTGTTCGGGCTGCACACGTACAGGAGGCCGGCGCCCACCTTCTTGGCTCGGGCGACCATGGTCTCGACGTCGTGGCCGCCGTCTTTCAGAACCGGCACCCGCTCCACCGGAGCGCCGATGAACTCTGCGGAGCGCGCCGCGAGCTCGAAGCCGGGGGAGGCCGTGATCAGAGGAGCGTCCGGCCCCGTTGCCGCCAGAACGGTGTGCTGCAGTGCGAGGCTCGATCCGGGGTAGGCGGCGATCGAGCTCCCGGGCAGCCCTTCCACCTTCCCGATGAGGGCCAGGAGCTCCTCCATCTCCTCGTACTGGTACCGGTTCCCGCGCGCGGCCACCGCCACGAGCTTCTCCGTGGCAGCCTTCGTCAGGCTCATCGGAAACTCGTTCGCGTTGATCTTCACGGCTCCTTCGGGGAGGCGGCCGATGTTCGACAGCTGCGCCAGGCTCGCCTCGTTGGCAAACGGGAGGGTCGCTCCAGCGGCCGCCAGCGCGAAGGCGCGCGCGAGGGTGCGGCGCGAGAAGCCCCGGCGCTCGAGGTCTTCCTGCAGGTCGGGCGAAAAGGACATGGGATCGAGCTGGGACATGCGCGGACCTCCGGGTCGGGTGATGGGAGCTCAGTCGAGGGAGAGCCTGATGTGGCAGCAAGCCGGGTGCCAGGCGACGCGATCGAGGGTGTGCGCTGCGCGTGCCGTTTTCCTGAGGTTCAGCCGACAGTACCTCGCCGCGAGCGACAAATTCGTCGCGGCCGTGACAAAAGCGGAGCCGTGTGTGCTCCGGGCGGTGGAGGGCCGGGTGCGCGGCTCAGGGCTGTACCCGCTCCAGCGACGTCCAGTGGGAGAGCGCGTTGCCGATCTTGTTCTTGTCGCCTGGAGTGAAGGCCATCAGGGCACCTCGCAGGGAGTTGCCCTCGAGCCGGAGGTCGAGCCCCAGGCGAGCTCCTGACGGAGGCGCCCTGCGCTCGACATCTTCCGACGGCAGGATGCCCGTGAACGTGCCCTTCAGGAAACCGTTCGCGTCGACGGTGGGGCGCCGGACGCGGCGTCGTTCCTCCGTTCCGAGGGTCGCGAAGACCTTGCCGCCGGCGCGGACGTCGAGCGTGAGCGGAGCGTCTCCCTCATAGGTCTCGACACGTCCCTGCCAGGTTCCAACCAGCTCCGCGGCGGGTTGCCAGCGTGGGGCCTTTGCCTGCGGCTCCGGAGACTCGGGCGGCGCGTCGAAGCGCTCCGGGAACGCCTCGTGCAGGAATGTCTGCAGCAGCTCGCGGAGAGGCCCGCTGCTGTTCATGAGCACGACCAGGGAGGCGCTCTCTTCCGGAACGAGCGTCAGGCTCGTGCTCACGCCCCCCATCCCGCCCGAGTGGCTGATCAGGGTGGCCTTCTCCTGCTCCTGGATGCCCCAGGCCACGCCGTAGCCGCGCGCGTTCCCCTCCGACGTCGGGCGCACCATCTCCCGGCGACTCTCCTCGGTCAGCACGTGCTGCGCGCCGTCGCGCAGGAAGCCCAGCTGGGCCTGCCCGAAGGCGGCGAGGTCGCGGCCGCTGCAGTAGAACGCGGACGCGCCGGGGTGGTCGAAGTCGTAGAAGGGGATGACCTCGTCGTCCTGGCCGTAGCGCAGCGCGCTGGCGACGTTTGGCCCTCCAGGGATGCCCAGCGCGCAGGCCGGGATCCCGAGGGGGGAGAAGACCTCGGTCTCCATGTACTCGCCGAACGGTACGCCGGCGGCCCGCTCCACGATGTAGTCGAGCACCCCGAAGCCGAGGTTCGAGTACTGGAAGCGCGCGCCGGGCGCCGAGACGAGGTGGCCGTAGCGGCGGATGGTCTCGGCACGCGGGGGCACGGCTCGCTCTTCGTCGGCGTAGAAGAACTGGTAGTGCAGCGGCAGGCCGGACGTGTGGTTGGCCACGGAGCGTACGGTTGCGTCCGAGACGTCTCCCGCGCGGCCCCGCAGGGGAGCGTCGCCGAGGTAGTCGTTGATCGGCCGGTCCAGGTCGATCTTGCCCTGCTCGACGAGGCGCATGAGGGCGGTGCCGGTGATGGGCTTCGAGATCGACGCCAGGGAGTACGGCACATCCGGGGTCGCGCGCACCTGGTTGGCCTTGTCGGCCCAACCGAAGCTGCGGGCGAAGACGACCTCCCCGCGCTGGGCGAGCACCAGGGTCACCGAGGCGGTGCCCCCCTCCACCGCGGCGAGCGCGAGGTCGCGGGTCTTCTCAAAGCGCTCGGGGGCCTGCGCCTTGGCGTCGGACTGCCCCGCGGATGCCGCCGCCGTGAGGAGCAGGGCGAGCGTGGTCAGGAGCGCGCGGCGAACGTCGGGAGCGTGTGGGAGCATGGCCCGATCCTAGCGGCCTCCGGTGGCCGGGTAGTGCTCAGCCGGGTGAGCCTCCAGCGGTTGCCGGGCCTCGCCTCGATCTACGCTCGGCGCGCAGTCGGCCGGTGCGCCTAGCTGCCGCCGAAGACCCAGGCGATGCCGAGGCTCAGCACCGGCTCGAGGTCGACCTGGCCGCCGCGCGCGTGCAGGTTCTCGGGCACGAGGAGCAGGGCCTGGGCGCTCCAGCCGGAGTCGGCGGCCCACGACGCCCCCACCGAGACCGCCAGGTCCGTGCGCCCCGAGTTGCGCGCGCGGCTCGTGCGCCAGGTCGAGGCCTCCTCGTGGTCGAGCTGGAGGCCGCCGATCCACGACCAGCGGTCGGAGACGGGGCGGAGGAGCTGCGCGCCGAGGGTTCCCGATGCGCCGGCGCGATAGCCGGTCGACGCCGCGTCCACGGGCGCGCGGGCTCGCAGCCACGTGGTGAGGCTCCACTCGCCGAGGCGGCGCCGCGCCCCCAGGGATGCCTGTGCGCTCCAGGAACCGGCGCCGAAAAACACGTGCTGATGTGGAAGGCCCCGGGCTCCCAGCTCGAACGGGTCCGGCTCCGTGTCTCCCGTCGGTGCGGCGACGCCGAGGCGGAGGTCGAACGCCCACGGGCCGAGGCCGGGAAGTGCTGTGCGTGCCCAGAGGCCGACGTCTCCGATGCCGGAGATGGTCTCGGTGCGGTGGTGGATGCTCTCGAAGTGGGGCAAGGTCTCGCCGTCTTCGCCGATGAAGCGCGCGCGGATGGCGGTCTCACGCACCGGCAGCTCCACCTCGGCGTTCCAGCCGCGTGGAAGGCCGATGACGAGCCGCAGAACCGCCGATCGGAGCGTGAAGTCGAGCTCGTGGCGCCGCGGCTGCAGCGCATCCGGGACGCCTGGCTCGTACTGCTCGGGCTCTACGGCGTGGCCTGCATCGAGGGAGGCGTGGCCAAGAGCAACGTCGAGCCGGAAGAAGCCGGGTGCGAGCATCCCGAACTGGTCGAAGCCTCCTCCCGGGAGGTTGGGGTTGCTTCAGCCGGGTCAGGAGCTGCCGAGAACGGCGCCGCTCCAGGCGCTCAGCAGGAGCAGCAGCAGCACGGCGCGTGCCGTCATGGGCGGGCCTTCTCGATGGCCCGGTGCAGGCGCTCGAGCTGGAGGCCTTCGATCCTCGCCCGCCGCTTTCCTGCGGCGTCGTACACCACGACGTAGGGGAGTCCGCCCACGTTGCGCAGGTCTTTCTTGGCGATGGGGGAGTCCCAGTCGACCACGTTGACCTTGCGCAGCGCGACGTCGTCGTGGGAGGCCAGGATCTTCTTCATCTCGGCGTCGATCTCGCGGCAAGGGCCGCACCAGGAGGCCCAGTAGTCGACCACGGTCACCTTGCCGGGGGCGAGGTGATCGAGCACGTCGACTTCTTCTCCGGCGCGCGAGATGGCCAGCACGTCGAGGCTCTCGCCAAACTCTTCGGCCGGGAGGTACGAGCCCTGGCCCGGCCCCAGAACGACCTCGTGTCCGGCCTTTTTCACATGCGCTGAGGAGGTCGTCGGCTGTTGGGCCGCCTTCCTTCACCTCGACCGTGAGCTCGGCGCTGACGTGGTCGAAGATGACGTCGCGCACACCGTCGTTTCGTTTGAGCATCAAGACCAGAGAATCGCCGCAGGTGCGGCACTCGATGTTCTGAAGCGACAGTCGAATGGTCAGGGCGTCGGAGCGAGGGGCCGCAGCAGCCGAGGCCGAGAGTGTCGTCACGGAGGGTGCGGCCGCGTGGGTCGAGCTGACGAGGAGCGGGGAACTGGCCAGCAGCAGGGCCGTCAGGAGGAGCAGGTTGCGCACGGCTCAGCTCTTCAGCTTGTAGGCGACGGTACCCTCGGGGTACTCGTACCACCCCGGGTCTTCGTAGCTCGTGATGTCGTCGCGCACCTTGAACACGGTGAACATGCCCCCCATCTCGATCGGGCCGAACGGCCCTTCGCCCATCATCATCGGTAGGGTGTTCACAGGCCCGCGCATGTGCTCGGTGTGGAACTGGTGCTCGGCCATGCCGTCCCGCCCCATCGCCATGTAGCCGGGCAGGATCTCGCGGATCTTCGCCTCCACGCCGCTCTGGTCCACGCCGACCGGGTTGGGAATGCCGTGGCCCATGGCGTTCATCGTGTGGTGCGTCTTGTGGCAGTGGAAGGCCCAGTCGCCCGGCACGTCGGCCTTGAACTCGATGTCGCGGGTGGACCCGACCGGCACCGGCACCGTGATCATGGGCCACTGCGCCGAGTCCGGGACGGGGCCCCCGTCGGTGGCCGTGAGCTTGAACGAGTAGCCGTGCAGGTGGATCGGGTGCTGGTTCATGGAGAGGTTGCCGAGGCGGATGCGCACATTCTGCCCGGTGCGCGCAACCAGCGGCGGGATGGCCGGGAAGACCTTCGAGTTCATGGTGAACATGTTGAAGTCGAGCATGATGCTCGGGTCTGGACGGTACGTGCCCGGGTGCACCTTCCACTCGTGCGTCATGAGCGCGATGTCGCGGTCGACTTTGCGGGGGTTCTTCGGGTGCACGATGAACATGCCCATCATGCCGAACGCGATCTGCACCATCTCGTCGGCGTGCGGGTGGTACATGAACGTCCCCGAGTTCACGAGGTCGTACTCGTACACGTAGGTCTCGCCCGGCAGGATGTGCGGCTGGTTGAGGCCGCCCACTCCGTCCATGCCGGACGGCAGGAAGAGCCCGTGCCAGTGCACGGTCGTGTGCTCCGGCAGGTTGTTGGTCACGAGGAACCGCACGCGGTCTCCCTCCTGTGCCTCGATCAGCGGCCCCGGCGTGCAGCCGTTGTAGCCCCAGCACTTGACCGTCATGCCGGGCGCAAACTCCCAGTCGACCTGCTCGGCGACCAGGTGGAACTCCTTGACGCCGTCTTTCATCACGTACGGCAGCTTCGGCCCGCCGAGGTTCTCGACGGGCGTGTAGTTGGTGGGGCCCTGGTCCTGCGCGTCGGCAGCGGTTGGTGCCGCTCCGGCGCCGCGGCCGAGCGTCAGACCGGCGGTGAGGGCGGAGAGGGAGCGGAAGAAGTCGCGGCGCTTCATGGGGAGTCCTCCGAGGGCCGCTGAGCCGTGCCCGGGGATGGAGCGTTGTCGTGGTGCTCGTGCTGGTCTTCAGCCGGCGCTTCGCGTGCGCCGTGCTCGTGGTGGGAGTGATCCATGTCCTCCGCTGCCGAGCCGGCGGGGATGTCGGATGCAGCGGTCGAGGCTGGGGTCACGGTGAGGTCGGGTGAAAGCGCCATCTCGGGCAGACGGCCACCAACCGCGTAGCGCAGCCGCGAGCGGGCCTGCCAGTAGTCGCGCACGGAGTCGATGTAGCTCTCGTAGGCCTCGTACTCGTCCTGTCGGCTCTCGAGCACCTCGAAGATGCCGGCCAGCATGTAGTTGTACTGCTCCTGCGCGAGGAGCACCGTGCGTTCCTGCATGGGGATGATGGTCTCGAGGTAGTGGCGCGCGATGCGGCGCTCCGCGTGGAGCGCCTCCCGCAGCTGGATGACCTCCGACTTCGCCATGGCCACCATCGCCTCCAGGCGGCTCCGCGCCTGCCGCAGTGCCGCTTCGGCGTGCGCGACGCGGGCCTGACCCTGGTCGAAGATCGGCAGCTCGAGATCGATGCCCGGGCCCACGACCCACTCGCCGTCGGTCTCGCGCTCGGCGCTGGCCTCGATCTGGAGCCCGCCGAGGAGCCGCCAGCGACGGGTGATGCCGAGGGCCGTCTCCAGGTTGGCGACCTCGCGCAGCTGCGCCCGAATGTCGAACCGCTCTTCAGCGGCGCGCTCTTCGAGGGCCGCGAGGGTGGGCTCCTCGGCTGGCACCGCAGGCAGCTGGGCGGAGACGGTCCAGCTGCCGTCGGCGAGGCTCCAGCCGCCGAGGACGTCGCGCAGGTGGCGTTGGGCCATGGCGCGGCTCTTGTCGGCCTCCATGCGGTGGATGCGCGCCATTTCGAGCAGCTTCTGCTCGCGCCGCAGCTGCAGCTCGTTGATGTTGCCGGCGTCGTAGTAGCGACGCGCGAGCTCGTAGGTGGCTTCGGCTGCGTCGAGGATCGTCTGGCGCAACAGCACCTGCTGCTCGGCGGCGACCGCGCCGAAGTAGGCGAGCTCGGCACCCTCCGCCTGCTCGAGGACCGCCTGTGCAGTGCGGAGCTGCGCCTCCTGCAGCTCACCGCGCGCCAGGGTGTTGCGGGAGCGCAGGGTGAGGATCTGCAGCAGGTTCTGCGCCAGCCCCAGCTCGACGTTGGTGCCCGAGGCGTCGCCGTCGGGGGAGCGCACGCTGGCGTGCAGGCCGGGGTTCTGCAGGCGCGACACCTGGGCGCGCGCGGCGGCGGCCAGCCCCAGCTCTTCGAGCGAGGCCTGAACCAGGGCGTTGTGGGCGAGCGCGAGGCGGACGACGTCCTGGAGGCTCAGCTCCAGGGGCTGGGGTGGTGCAGCAGTTTTGTCCTTCTGCCAGACCGGCGAAGGCAGGCCGCGCGCCGAGACCATGTCGGCCATCTCGCGAAACGGGGGGTCGGGGTTGGTCGATGCACAGCCTGCGAGGAGCAGACTGGCGCACAGGGCGAGGGTGAGCGCGTGGGTGCGGTGCGCCCGGGATCGGGCGCGCAGCGGGGAGGGCTGCATGGAAGATCTCCGAAAGAAGTGAACGAGATGAAGCCGGCGAGGGGCCGGAAGGTCAACGTCGTTCGGAGATCAACGTCGCAGGACGCAATGCTCCTCGAGGAGATCGGGTGGAGGCGCGGGGGAGCGCGGCACAGCCTGGACTCGCCCGACCTCCCGTAGCGTGGTCGAGGTTACCGAGCGGGCCGCGCTCGACGGCTTCGAGGCGGCCTTCTCCGGCGTGCTCGCGAAGACGGCGTCGCTGGTGGCGCAGCACTCCATCTGGGCCGGGGCTGGAGCGGGCGAAGGCAGGGGAGCCGCTTCGGAGGCTTCCGACGAGGCAGCCGCGTCGTGGCACGACGGCGCGTCGTCTGCCGGAGCTGCCTCGACTGCCGCTTCTCGCTCGACCGCTGCCAGGCAGTCGAGCCCCACCTCGGCGCACAGCTGCTGTGCGCTGCCGAACAGGAGGCAGCTCAGCGTGAGCCAGAGGGGGAGCTTGGAGGAGGAGGTGCGCATCGGGGGGATCGGAGCGCCGAGACGTTGCGTCGCGCGCACTCCGGATGATAGCCGCAATTCGTCCCAGCAGTGTAACCGTAGGTCCCTCTCGAGCGTTCAGTGGGACGAGTGCCCGCAAAGCGAGTGCCTTGCGCGGGCGCGAGCTCCATCGAGGCTCACGAAAGGACCTCCATGCTCCAAGACGTCCGCTTCGCGCTCCGTACGCTCCTCCACCAGAAGCTCGTGACCTTCATGGTCATCGGCTGCCTGGCCCTCGTGGTCGGCGGCAACACGACCGTGTTCAGCATCGTGCGCTCCTACCTGCTGAGCCCGCTGCCCTACGAGGACGTCGAGCGGCTCACCTTCGTCTGGGAGACGCGCAAGTCGGTCGGCGGCGCCTTCGGCGCGGTCTCGGGGCGCTCCTTCGACGAGTTCAAGGCGCGCACGGGCTCGTTCGAGCAGATCGAGGCTCAGCGGTCCGGGTTCGCAAACCTGACGGGGGACGGTCCTCCGGAACGGCTCCAGGTGCAGTACGCCACTCCAGGGCTGCTGCCGATGGTGGGCGGAGACGTGCGCATGGGCCGACTCTTCGAGCAGGACGACGCGCGACCCGGCCGAGAGCGGGTGGCCCTTCTCAGCCACCGCATGTGGAGCGACAGGTTCGGGAGCCAGGACGACATCGTCGGCCAGACCATCCAGCTCGACAAGGAGGCGGTCGAGGTGATTGGTGTCCTCTCCGAGGACTTCGAGTGGATCAACTGGCAGCTCGACCTGTGGATGCCCCTCGTCGTGGATCAGGGGGCCGTGGACTACACCGATCGCACGCTCAGCTCGCTCATCGCAAAGATGAAGGTCGGCACCACGCCGCAGGTGGCGCAGGCGGATCTCGTGGGCCTCGTGGAAGACCTGCAGGCTGCCGATCCGGAGTCCTACCGTGAGGCGGGCGTCGTGGTGCGCACGTTCCGGGCGCAGATCCCCGGGCCGACCGACGTCCAGCTCTTCAGCTTCGTGCAGGGCGCCGGCCTGTTCGTGCTGCTGATCGCATGCGCGAACATCGCCAACCTGCTGCTCGCCCGCGGACAGGTGAGGCAGCGCGAGCTGGCGGTTCGGGCCGCGCTCGGCGCCGGCAAGGCGCGCATTCTGCGGCAGCTGGTCACGGAGAACGTCGTGCTCGGGCTGGTCGGCGGCCTGGCAGGCACGGCCCTCGCCCTGGTCGGGGTTCGCGTCATGCGGCTCGCTCTCGCGGGGAACCTGCCCCAATCGATCCTGCCCGAGATGGACGTGTGGGTTCTCGGCTTCTCGCTCGGGATCTCGGCTGTCGCGGGGGTGATCTTCGGGCTGCTGCCGAGCGTGCATGCGCTGCGGGGCCGCCTTCAGGGTGCACTGCGCGAAGGTGCGTCGCGGGGAAGCGTTGGCAGCCGCCGGCGCTGGTCGTCCGCGTTCGTGGTGGGGGAGGTGTCGCTGGCGCTTGCGCTGCTCTGTGGCGCCGGAATGATGCTGCACACCTTTCTCGACGTGCAGTTCGGCGACAACGGCTTCGAGACGGACAACCTGGCTGGCTTCAGCCTCAACTTTCCCCAGAGCGAGTACGTGGACGACCCGCAGCTCGTTCAGGCCGAGGCGGCTGTCCTGCGCGAGCTGCGCGCGCTTCCCGGCGTGTCCCATGCGGTTTCGAGTACGGCGCTGCCCCGCGGTCGCAACATCCCCGGCGCGACGGTCGAGATGCCGGGCATGGAGCTGGGCGACGCGGCGCCGCCGCGCGTGTCCTGGCTGTCGGTCTCGCCGGGCTACCCGGCCGCGATGCAGATTCCGCTCCTGCGGGGTCGCGACTTCACCACGCTCGACCGCGCCGAGACGGCGCCGGTCGTGCTGGTCGACCAGCGGTTCGTGGAGCGCTTCTTCCCTGACGAGGATCCGTTGGGCCAGCGCATCACCCTGCGCGACGAGGAGCGCGAGATCGTCGGGGTCGTCGGCTCGGTTCGCCACCGCCGCATCGGCGTCATCGACGGGCCCACGGCCACCGTCTATCTGCCGTATGCCCAGAACCCGACGCAGACGCTGTCGTTCCTGGTTCGCGCCGAGCACGATGTCGAGCAGGCGTTCGATCCTGCGCGCGAGGCGGTCTGGCGTGTCGACAGCACCCTGCCGGTGGCCGGGCTCATGACGATCGACGACTACATCGCGCTGCAGATGCGAGGGATCGACGTGTTCTCCGGCATCGTCGGTGGGTTCGGCGTCTTTGCGCTGCTGCTCGCCGCGCTCGGTGTCTACGGAGTGCTGGCCTATTCCGTGGCCCAGCGGCGTCAGGAGATCGGGGTTCGCATGGCAATGGGGGCGCACCGCAGCACGGTGCTCCGCCTGATTCTGCGCCAGGGCTTTCGACTGGCGTGTCTCGGGTTCGCCGTGGGTCTACCGCTCACCTACGTGGTGGTCCGGCTGGTCGGCGGCATGCTCGGCCAGGTGTCGGAGGCGCCGGTGATGATGTTGCCGGCGATCGCCGCAGGCCTTCTCGCGGTGACTCTGCTGGCGAGCTTCATTCCCGCACGTCGCGCAGCCACCGTGGCGCCGACGGTCGCGCTCCGCGCCGACTAGCTTCCCACCCCCGGAAGGCCGGGCCGGCTGAGGGTGGTGACGAGCGGGTCGCGGGGCGACGGTTTCGCGGCCCCCTGAATCGGGCTACGCTGCCGGGGTTCACCCGAGCCCCGGAGACCTCCGCATGAGCCCCTCGACGCACGACTCGCTTCCCGACGAGCGCAACGCCCGCGTTCTGATCTACATGAACGGCGACCTGGTGCCGCGCGACGACGCGAAGATCTCGGTCTTCGACAGCGGCTATCTCGTCGGCGACGGCGTGTGGGAGGGCATTCGCCTGCACCACGGCGTGCTCGTCTTCCTCGACGAGCACCTGACGCGTCTGGAGGCCGGCGCGAAGGCGATCCACATGGACCTGGGCATGACGAAGGGTGAGCTCGAGGCCGCGCTGTACGAGACCGTGCGTGCCAACTCGATGGAGGACGGCGTGCACATCCGCCTCATGGTCACGCGCGGCATCAAGAAGACGCCGTCGCAGGACCCGCGCCTGGTGATCGGCAAGTCGAACGTGGTGATCATCGCGGAGCACAAGGCCGCCGATCCGAGCACGACCAAGGCGGGCCTCAAGCTCTTCACCTCGACCGTACGGCGCGGTTCACCCGACTATCTCGACCCACGGCTCAACTGCCACAGCAAGCTGCACGAGGTGGTGGCGCTCGCGCAGGCGCTCGAAGCCGGCGCCGACGAGGCGCTCATGCTCGACGTGCGCGGCTTCGTGTCCACGTGCAACGCAACGAACTTCTTCGTGGTGCGCGAGGGCGAGGTGTGGACGAGCACGGGGCAGTACTGCATGCAGGGCATCACGCGGAAGAAGCTGCTGCTGTGCTGCCGCGAGAACGGCATTCCATCCTTCGAGAAGGACTTCTCGCTGGTGGACGTGTACTCCGCCGACGAGGTTTTCGTGACCGGCACGTTTGGTGGCGTGACCCCGGTCAAGGAGGTCGATGGTCGGCAGATCGGCGATGGCAACGAGGGACCGGTGACCTCGCGCCTGCGCGAGCTCTACATGGACCTGATCGAGCGCTCCGTTCAGGCGGCGTCGTGAGCTTCCTGGAAGAGCCCCGCAGCGAGCCCTACGGCAAGGTGGCCGGGTTCGAAGACCTGTACGGAAACCGCTGGGACCTCCTCCAGCCCGCAGAACAGGGCGCCTAGGCACGGAGCCACGGCCAGCACGACCCCGACCAGAGAACGCGTGGCGACCTCCTCCTCCCTGCGGAAGAACCTGGTCTGGGCGCACCGGATCCTGGGCCTGGTCTGCTCGGCGCTTTTTGTGCTGTGGTTCGTCTCGGGCCTCTTCATGATGTACGTGGAGATGCCCTATCTGCAGCAGGGGCCGGGTCGTCTCGCCGGGCTCGCGCCGCTCGCCGAGGTGGTGCGGGCCGGTGCTGGCAGCCCCGCTCCCGCCACCGACGAGGGCGCGCTCGCCGCGGAGACCTCCACTCCAGGGGACGAGGTCTCGACGCAGCGGGTGGAACCGCGTCTGCTCCTGCCCTGGCCGGCGATCGAGGCGGCGGGCGGTCAGGCCGTGGCCACGGGCGTCGCGCTCCAAGCCCTGCTGCGCGTCGGAAGCCGCGGGCCGGACGGCGTCGCGCGCGAGCGGCTCGTCTGGCGGATCGACTTCAACGACGGGCGCCGGGTGCTGCTGGACGCCGCGACGGGGGAGGCGCTGGAGGGCGCGTCGGGCGCGGATGCGCTCGACATCGCGGAGCGTTGGCTCGTCCGGGCCGGATCGGCGGCGCCGGAGCTCGAGCTCGCGGGGACCGTGGACGTCGACCAGTGGACGCTCCCAGGATCGCAGTTCGCCCGCCACCGTCCGCTCCACGTCGTGCGCGCGGGTGACGGTACCGTGGTGCACGTGTCGTCGCAGACGGGGGAGGTCGTGCAGCAGACGACGCGTCGCGAGCGGCTGCTGGCCTACCTCGGTCCGATCCCGCACTGGCTGTACCTCACCGTACTTCGGAAGCGCGCGGCGGCGTGGAATCGCACCGTGGTGTGGGCGTCTCTCGTGTGCCTCGTGACCTTGCTGCTCGGCCTCGTCGTCGGGCTGTGGAGCGCGCGACGGCCGGCCGCGGGCGGTGCCGGTCCCGGTCTCGCTCGACGCCTGGCCGCGGTCACTCCGTACCGCGCCTCCTGGCTGCGCTGGCACCACCTGCTCGGGCTCACCTTCGGGGTGGCGGCCGCCGCCTGGGTCTTCAGCGGCCTTTTGAGCATGGCTCCGTTTCCGGCGGTTCCCGGCACGGGGCCGACCCCCGACCAGCGCCGCTTCGCCGAAGGTCCTGTCGGTTGGACGGCGTTTCGGGTTCCCGCGGGCGAAGCGCTCCGGCGGCTCGGGTCGTTCGAGGCGCGGGAGCTGCGACCGATCCTCTTCGGCGGAGCGCCGTACTGGCTGGCGCTCGAGTCGCCGGAGCGAACCCGCCTCGTTGCAGCGGGAGCACCCTCGGACGCGTCGGCGGGCGAGGTGCGCGAGGAGATCGACGCCTCCCGGGTGCGGCGCGCGGCGGCTGCGGCCATGCCCGAAGCCGAGCTGCGGTCGTTCGAGCGCATGGACGCCTACGACGGTGCCTACACGTCCAAGCGCACGGCCAGGGTGCGAAAGCCGCTGCCGGTCTACCGCGCCGGCTTCGACGACCCGGAGCGCACGGTGCTCTATCTCGACCCGCGCCGGGGTCGCATCGCACACCGCACCGAGCGCCTGAGCCGCCTCAACCGCGTGCTGTACCACGGCCTCCACTCGTGGGATCTCTTCTCCCTGCACAACGTGCGCCCGCTGTGGGATCTCCTCGTCGGTGTCTTCATGCTGGGTGGCCTGGCGCTGTCGGCGAGCGGTCTGGTCGTCGGCGTCCGCTGGCTGATGCGCGGGCGGCGGTGATCTCGCGGCCTCGTGGCCGAGTCGTGGAAGACTGCGGTCGACCCCGGACGACCGTCTCCCCGGAGACACGAGGCACTGGAATGAGCGATCTCCGAACGAACCCGAGTCTGCGCGTCGCGCTGACGGTGGGTGCCCTGATCTTCTTCGCCGGCGCCACCGTCGGACAGGAGCCGACCCAGTGGATGAACTGGCGCGGCCCGAACTACAACGGCACGAGCTCCGATGCCGACCCGCCGGTGCGCTGGAGCGAGACGGAGAACGTGCGCTGGAAGGTGCCCATTCCCGGTGAGAGCCTGTCGTCGCCCATCGTGTACGAGGGGCGCGTGTACCTGCTCACCGCGGAGGCCCTCGACCCCGAGGCGTACGCGAAGAACCAGGATGCCGCGCAGCAGACGATGGACGCGGGCGAGTGGCCGCCGAACGTCGCACCGCTCCGGCACGCGTTCTGGGTGTACGCGCTCGACGCGGACACCGGCGAGACGGTGTGGCGCCACAAGGCGCGCGAGGCGGTGCCGCACGAGAGCCACTATCTCGACTCGTCGTACGCCTGCGGCTCGCCGCTGACGGACGGCGAGCGGCTGTACGCGCACTTCGGCTCGAACGGCACCTACGCGTACACCCTCGACGGCGAGCCACTGTGGGAGGTCGATCTGGGCGACCAGCTGACCCGCCGCGGCTTCGGCGAAGGCAACACCCCGGCGCTCGCCGGCGACCGGCTCATCATCAACTGGGACCACGAGGGCGACTCGTTCATCGTGGCCCTCGACAAGAGGACCGGCGAAGAGCTGTGGCGCACGGAGCGCCCCGGGGAGGTCACCTCCTGGTCGACGCCCCTGTTCGTGGAGCGCGAGGAGGGCGACCAGGTGGTCATCTCGTCGACCGGACGCAGCCGCGGCTACGATGCGGCCACAGGGGAGGAGCTCTGGAGCTTGAGCGGCATGACCGTCAACCAGATCCCGACGCCGATGCAGCTGGAGCAGGTCGTGTATCTCGCCAGCGGCTACCGCGGCAACATGATCCAGGCGGTCGACCTCGAGGTGGCCGAGGGCGAGCTCGAGGGTAGTGCGGCGGTCAAGTGGCAGTACGAGCGCGACACACCCTACGTGGCGACGCCGCTGCTCTACGACGACCAGCTCTACTTCGTGAAGCACTTTCGCAGCATCCTGACGTCGCTCGACGCGAAGACCGGCGAGGTGCGTTTCGGTCCGGTGCGGCTGCCGACCGTGCGCCAGATCTGGGCCTCGCCGGTGGGTGCCGCGGGTCGCGTCTACGTCTTCGGCCGCGACGGTGAGGGCCTGGTGCTGAAACACGGCGGGGAGTTCGAGCTGCTGGCCGAGAACGAGCTCGACGACGGCATCGACGGTACGCCGGCGCTCGTCGGCAAGCGGATGTACCTGCGTGGGCGCCACCACATGTACTGCCTCGAGGAGGGAGTCGGCGGGGAAAAGAGGCAGGCTGATGGCACCAGTGCGATCCCGCCGCGCTCCACCGCCTCCGACGAAGCCGCGTCTGCGCCCGGCGAGCGGCACGTCGCAAGCCCAGGACGTGCGTCGCAGGACGTGGCGCGGGCGGGACGGCCATGAAGAACACGCAGGTGCATCTGGTGTCACGCCCCGAAGGCGTGGCGACCACCAGCTGCTTCGACGTGGTGGAGGCCGACGTTCCTCAGATCCACGACGGTGACGTCCTGGTGCGCAACCTCTTCCTTTCGGTCGACCCCTACATGCGCGGCCGCATGGGGGGTGGCGCCTCGTACGCCGGCGGCTTCCCGCTGGGTGAGCCGATTGTCGCCCGCACCGTGGGCCGCGTGGTGGAGTCGAAGTCGAAGGCGTTCGCCGAGGGTGACCACGTGTGGGGCTTCCTGGCGTGGGAGGAGCTCACGCGCGTGCCCGCGGCCGCGGGCCTGCGCAAGGTCGACCCGGAGCTGGGCCCGCTGTCCCACGCGATCTCGGTACGCGGCATGCCGGGCCTCACCGCCGAGGTTGGCATGATCGATCTCGGGCGCCCGCGCCCGGGCGACACGGTGTACGTCTCGGCCGCGACGGGCGCCGTGGGTCAGATCGCCGGCCAGCTGGCAAGGCGCAGCGGCTGTCGGGTGGTCGGTTCGTGCGGGAGCGAAGCGAAGGTGCGCCATGCGGTGGACACACTCGGCTACGACGACGCATTCGACTACCACGTGGAGAGCCCGAAGGACGCGCTCCCACGCCTGTGCCCGGATGGCATCGACGTCTACTTCGACAACGTCGGTGGCGAGACCCTCGACGCGGCGCTCGCGAACCTCAATCCGTTCGCGCGCGTGCCGGTGTGCGGGCAGATCTCACTGTACTCCGTTTCGCGGACTGGCGGCCGGACGCCGCTCCAGAACGTTGGCGCCATTCTCGGGACGAGGTCCACGATGACCGGATTTGTCATCTACGACCACATGCACAAGTTCGACACGTTCGTGCCGCGCATGGCGCGCCTCGTCGCGCAGGGTGACGTCGTCTATTTCGAAGACATCGTGACCGGCATCGAGAAGGCGCCGGAGGCTTTCGTCGGCATGATGGCCGGGGACAACCTCGGCAAGCGGCTGGTCCGGGTCGAGGAATGACGATTGCGTCGCGGCGGCCGATGCTGCGCCGCGTGCCCACGGTCGCCTGGGCCCGTCAACCGCTGCAGCACCCTTCCCGTAGGATCGGCCCACCTTCATGGCGATACGGACTGGAACGACGCTCGGGACCTACCAGGTGGTCTCCGCACTCGGTGCGGGAGGAATGGGCGAGGTGTACCGTGCCCGCGACCAGAAGCTGGGTCGCGAGGTCGCGATCAAGGTCCTGCGGGAGGAGGTCGCCGGAGACCCGGAAAGGCTCAGACGTTTCGAGGCAGAAGCGAGATTCCTCGCCGCGCTGAACCACCCGAACGTCGCGACGCTCTACGGGCTCGAGCAGCACGGAGACGCTCGCGCAGATTCGAGACGCACCGCCCGAAACGGAGCTGCTGCGGGACCCGGGCAAGCCCCCGGTGCATACGCTGCTGCTCTGGATCGCACTGTATCTGCTCGTCGGTGCGACGCTTGCGGGCCTCGTGACGCGAGGGCTCGCTCCGCCCTCCTCCCGTTCTTCGGAGGCCACTGTCCGCACGGTGTTGACGGGCCCGTCGTGTCCTGTCTCGAGACGGGATTGCGTAGCTCCTCTTGAGACCGCAGACGCGCTGCGTTCCGGAGGTCGAGGTCCATGGCAGCAGCGAGTGGAGCCATCACGGCGGTGGAGCGTCGCTCCGGAGGGAGCCTGGGGCGCTATCGCCTGCTGTTTCCCGCCGGGAAGGGCGGCATGGGTGAGGTCTGGGTCGCCGAAGACCCACGCGTGGGGCGACAGGTGGCTCTCAAGACCCTGCCCGGCTCCCTCTCGGGAGACGCTGCGAGGCTCGACCGACTCGAGCGTGAGGCGCGGGCCGTCGCGTCCCTTCAGCACCCGGGCATCGTCATCCTCCATGCCCTGGAGGAGTGTGACGGGGAGCGCTTCCTGGTGTTCGAGCACATCGAGGGAGAGACGTTCGCAGAGCTGCTCCAAGGCGGCCCCCTGGGGCTCGACCAGCTCCTCGATCTCGGGCAGCAGGTTGCCGATGCGCTCGGGAGCGCGCACGACGCCGGCATCGTCCATCGAGACATCAAGCCCGCAAATCTGATGGTCACACCGGAAGGCCGGGCCAAGGTGCTCGACTTCGGCGTCGCCGCGGTGGCTCGCGGAGGCGACGATCTCGAATCGCTGACTCGCGAGGGCACCGTTCCGGGCACGCTCGACTACATGTCTCCCGAGCAGCTTCGAGGTCAGAAGGTCGACCCTCGTTCCGATCTCTTTTCTCTCGGCGTCGTGCTCTTCGAGATGGCGGCCGGTGAGTCGCCGTTTCGAGGCGTCGCACCCATGGAGCGGGCGGCGTCCATCCTGAACGACGCTCCGAGACCGCTCGGCGTGCTGCGCCCCGAGCTGCCGATGCGCTTTTGTGAGCTCGTCGCTCGTTGCCTTCACAAGGATCCCACGCGCCGTCCGGGCGACGCAGCCACGGTCGCCACGGAACTGCGGCGCATCGCAGCCGACCGCTCCCGACCGGCCGACTCGGCTCCCACCCGCGGCGTGACGTGGCGACACGCGCTCGCTCTGGCCTTCCTCGCGGCGCTCCTTCCCGTGGCCTGGTTCCTGGGCTCTCTGCGCATGTCGTCGGATTCCGCGGCACCGGGAGGCCTCGCGACGGAGCAGCTCGCTCGCGAGATGCTCGTCGTGCTCCCGTTCGACAACCAGGGAGATGCCGCGCACGACTATTTCGTCGCCGGCGTCACCGATGAGCTGAGGAGCCGGCTGGCGAAGCTGAGCGGGATCGGCGTGATCTCGCGGACGTCGGCGAACGCGTACCCCAGCGGGGATCGGACGGCCCGAGAGATCGGCCGGGAGCTCGGCGTCGACTACATGATCGAGGGAAGCGTACGCTGGAACGCTGCAGCGGGCGGCCGTGGTGACGTGGTCATCGTGCCGCAGCTGATCCGTACGTCCACCGACGAGGTCCTCTGGAGCGAAAGCTACGCGCGGCCCATGGAGGACCTCTTCCGCGTTCAGGCGGACATTTTGGCCGCCGTGGCGAGGACCCTCTCCCGGAGCGGCGGCCGCCAAGAGCTGCATCCGACGGCCAACCTCGAGGCCTACCAGGAGTATCTGCGCGGGACCTACCTGCTCGACTCTGTGTCGGGTGAGGAGGGTGCACGGAGCGCTCTGGTTCATCTGGACCGCGCTCTCGAGATGGATGCCGACTTTGCCCTTGCGCGCTACAGGGTGGTGGAGGCTCTCGCGTCGGACTACCTCTTCGGTCGCGATCGCTCGTCCGCCAACCTCGCGCGCCTCCGACGCGAGGCCGCTCAGCTGGTCGAGTCGCGGCCGGACCTGCCGGAGTCGTTGCTCGCGGCGGCGCAGGTGCACTACATCGAGCGCGACTACGACCTCGCCAGAGAACGGCTGGCAGAGGCTCGGTCGGCGCTACCGAGCTCACCCCAGGTGCTGGCTCTTCTCGCATACATCGATCGGCGTCGGGGGCGCTGGGACCAGGCGACCGCGGCGCTTGAAGAGGCGATCGTGCTGGACCCGCGGTCTCCGATGCTGTGGACCCAACTCGGGCACACGCACGCGATTCGACGCAACTACGCGAAGGCCCTCCAAGTGGTGAGTCAGGCGCTCGAGTTTGCGCCTGAGTTCCGAGATCTCAGGCTTCTGGAAGCTGTGGCCAACATGCACTTCGGCCGGTTGGCGAGGGCGCTCGAGGTGAGCTTGGCTCTCGAGAACGACGTCGGAGCGGATCTCCAGGTGCTCCTGCTCACGCTGGGCGACGACCTCGAGCGTGCGCTGGCGGTTCATGCGCAGAACGACCGCGAGGATCAGTTGGTCGGGATCAACCGACGGATGCCGCGGAGCCACATCCGCGCGGAGATTCTCAGCGCCCTCGGGCGAGGGGAAGAGGCGCGGGAGGCGTGGCAGGAAGCGCGCCGTGTTCTGATCCGTCGGCTCGGGGATGCGCCCGAAGATCCGCGAGCCCTGATGGGTCTTGCGGAGGTCGAGGCGGGCCTCGGCATGCGTGACTCTGCGATCGCGAAAGCAGAGCGCGCGCTGGAGCTCATGCCGTTCGAGCGGGACGTCGTCGCAGCACCCGACTACTGGCTCGGAATGGCTCGGGTGTACGCGCGCCTGGGCGAACCCGAGGCCGCCCTGGAGTGGGTTCGCCGGGTCCTGGGCCAGCCAGCCTACTTTTCGCTGACGGTCCTCGAACGACAGCCCATCTGGGCCGAAGTGCGCGAGTTGGACGCCTTCCAGGAGCTCCGGGACTCGTAGGAGAGGCTTCTGACGACGTTGTTCACGCGCACTCTCCGGCGCTCGGCCGGCTCAGAGGGACATCAGGGCCAGCGCAACAGCGGCCAGCAGGGCCAGGGTGAGTGCGATCGCGTGGACGAAGGCGAGAGCCGTCAGCTTGAGAAGAGTCTTGAGACGGCCCTGCCCGTAGGCGCGTCGCAGGCTCAGGTAGAGCGCCACGAGGATCGCGAGCGAGGCCAGCGAGGACACGGTGTCCGTGCCGAAGACACGGTCGCCGAGCTCGCCCAGCGCGAGGGAGAAGAAGCCGACGGTGTGGAGGTGCAGCGAGAAGATGAGGTGCGGCACGAGAAAGCGGTGCTGCTTGCGGTAGAAGATGCGCAGGAGAACGGCGAAGAAGGGCACGAGCAGGAAGACGGCCCAGGGCAGGCGGCGGAAGAAGAGCTCGGTGGCGCGCTCGGGCTGCTCGACCGCAGGGCGCACGACCCGGTCCACGAGCCACTGGCCAAAGGCCGGCATGCCGGCCTTGATCTCCTCCCAGTCGACGTCTTCCGCGAGCCCCGCCTCTGCGAGATCACCCTGCACGCGCACGATCCCGCCATCGTCGGCGCCGGCGTTGATCATCCTCCGGTTCTCGGTCAGGCCGAAGACGAGGAACGAGACGAAGCTGACGACGAGGTAGAGGCGCAGCGGTGGCAGGAAGCGCTCGCGGCGCCCTTGCCAGTACTCGACCGTGAGCTCGCCGGGTCGCCGCAGGAGGGTGATGAGGGTCCGCCAGAGCCTCGAGTCGACCGACAGCAGATTGTCGAGCGCTTCGCGCACGAACTCGCCGAGGCTCACGTCGAGCGTGGTCGCCCGCTGGCCGCAGACCGAGCAGTAGGGGCCGTGCAACGCCTCCTCGCAGTTGAGGCAGCGGGTGTGCTCGTCGGTCTTGCCTTCGAGCGCGCCCTCCGTGCCGCGCACGACGAGATCTTCGCCGGGAAGCTTCAACCGTCGCCTCGGAAGCCGGCGCGCGTCGCCGAGTGCTCGGGCCGGAACGGATCGTCGCGGACCGATGCTGCGATCTCCTCCAGCTTCGCCACCAGCGCGCCGGTGCGCTCCGGATCCCTCTGCGCCAGGTTCCACACCTCGAACGGGTCTGCTTCGAGGTCGTACAGCTCGAGCAGCTCCAGATCGGCGCTCGCGTGCAGCTTGTAGCGCCCGTCGCGCAGGGCGTAGTGCATGCCGCGGTCGTCGTCGAACTCCCAGTAGAGGGGGCGCTTGCGCTCGAACGGCTCTCCCCGCAGCGCGGCAGAAAGATCTTCGCCGTCGATCGGACGGTCGCTGGGGATCTCGAGGTCCACGAGGGCGGCGAGTGTGGGAAGCACGTCGTACGCGCTCGCCACGGCAGGGGACGTGAGCCCCTCGGCGAGCTCACCCGGCCACCGTGCAACCGCCGGTACGCGGATGCCGCCCTCGAAGAGATCGGCCTTGCGCCCGCGGAGACCGCCGGTGCTGCCGTACAGGTTGATCTCCCACCAGTGGCGCCAGTCCGTGGTCACCGGGCCGTTGTCGGACGCGAAGAAGACGAGTGTGTCGTCTGCGATGCCTTCGTCGTCCAGGTAGTCGAGCAGCCGTCCGATCTGCGCGTCGAGGTATGTGATGTTGGCGTAGTACTCGCCCGGCCCACGCGCCTCGAGACCTTCGGACGGTCCGGCCGTGCCGTTCACGAAAGGCTCCGGGTCACCCTCCGTGAGGTGGGCGTAACGGGCCAGGTACTCGGGCGGGCTGGCGATCATGCTGTGCGGCTCGGGGGGCGCGAAGTACACGAACCAGGGGGCGTCGCTCGCTGCGCGGTGGCCGCGCAGCCACTCGAGCGTCGCGTCGGCGAAGATTCCGGCCGTGAAGCCCTCGAGCCTTCCGAGAGGCTCTCCGTTGCGGAAGACGTTCTCAGGGTTGCGCTGGTTGGGGAGTGCAAACGCGTGCAGCGTGATCCAGTCGTCGAAGCCGTGGTCCTGCGGCTGGGTGTGCGACGTGTTGTCGAGGCCACCGTTCAGATGCCACTTGCCACTGTGGTGCGTTGCGTAGCCGGCCTCCTTGAACAGGAGCCCCAGGCTCCGCTCCTGCGGCCCGAGCTGCACGTTCGTGTTCTCGGGGATCCAGTTCTGGATGCCCACGCGGAAGGGGGTCCGCCCCGTGAGCAGCGCCGCGCGTGAGGGCGAGCACAGGGGAGACGGCGCATAGAAGTTGGTGAAGCGCACCCCTTCGGCGGCGAGACGGTCGAGGTGCGGCGTCTCCAGCGTGTGGTGGCCGTAGCTCGCGAGGTCGCCGTAGCCCATGTCGTCGACGTAAACGAGGAGGACGTTTGGACGGGAGGATCCGGCGCCTGCGGCGCGGTCGGGGGTCGAGGGCTCCGGCCGGGGTGTGGCAGTCTCGCCGCCGCAGGCCAGGGTGAGGCAGGTCAGCAGGAAGGCCAAGCACGCTGCGGCGGGCGGGCGCCTGGGGCGGATCTTCGAGCTCCTTGGGTTGAGGGTTCGTCTCGACATGAAGGCCTCCGCGGTCTGGACTCGGATCCCAGGCTCGAGGGGAGCTCGCCACCGTCGGGAGTGGAGTCGCGGCCATTCTTGCTCGGAAAGCGCGCTGTCGCGCCGGCGGCCTATGATCCGACCATGTCGAAGCCCTCTCAGTTCGTTCTCGACGAGGATCGTCGCCTGTACCACCTGGGCGTCACCGCGGGCGACGTGGCCCCCAACCTCGTCCTCGTGGGTGACCCCGCGCGTGCCGAGCGGGTGGCGGCGCGGTTCGACGAGCAGCCGCGGCGCTTCGAGCGCCGCGAGTTCGTGACGCTGACGGGAGCGGTTCGGGGATTGCCCGTGACGGCACTGGGGACCGGGATCGGCACCGACAACGTCGAGATTGCCGTGCTCGAAGCATGGGCCACGCTCGCGCTCGACCTCGCGACCCAGAAGCCCCGGCCGGACGCTCCCGCGGTCCGCATGCTCCGGGTCGGCACCTCGGGTGGTGCCCAGCCCGACGTGCCCCCCGGCACGCTCTGTGCCGCGGAGTACGCCCTCGGTCTCGACTCCACCGGCCTGTACTTCGACGTGCTCGAGATCGACCGCCGCTGCCTGGCGATCGAAGAGGTCGCACTCGAGCGCCTCCGCGGCGCCACCTCGCCGGGTGCGCGCTTCGCCGGCGGGCTGCGCCCGTATGTCAGTAGGGGCTCTCTGGCGCTCCTCAGCCACCTGCGCGAGGCCGCCGACGCCGCCGGGGAAGAGCTCCTCGAGGGAATCACGGTGTCGGCGCCCGGCTTTTACGGCGCCTCGAGTCGTCGCGCCGGAGACGTCCCGTTCACAGTGCCCGACATCAAAGGAGTGCTCGCGGGCGTCGAGGTGGACGGGCGCCGCGTGCTCAACTTCGAGATGGAGTCGAGCCTGCTTTTCCTCCTCGCACAGGCCCTGGGCTTCGATTCGGGCACCGTCTGCCCGGTCATCTCTCAGCCGCAGTCGCACGGTGAGGTCCCGCCGTATGCGCCACGCGTCGAGCGGGCGATCGACGTGGCGCTCGACGCGTTGGCGCGGGCGGCCGCCGGCTAGCGGTCGGGCTTGTCGATCACGCTCGTGGTCAGGCGAGCCAGGCAGATCGTACGGTCAGCCTCGTCGACGATGGCGATCTCCCAGAGCTGGCTCGTGCGACCCAGGTGGAGGGGACGGGCGGTGCCCGTCACCGTTCCCGACTGGGCCGAGCGCACGTGATTCGCGGTCATCGCAGTTCCCACGCTGAGCTGGGTCGACGCGTCGACGGTCGCCATCGCGGCGGCGCTCCCGAGAGTCTCCGCGAGGGTGAGGGACGCTCCGCCGTGCAGCAGACCGTAAGGCTGAACGGTGCGCTCGTCGACCGGCATGGTGCCGCGCAGGAAGTCGTCTCCCACCTCCGTGACCTCGATGCCGAGGGCGCTGCAGGCGGTCTGCTCGTGCAGCGCGTTGAGCTGGGCGGCGACGGGGCGCCTGGTCCAGATGCCGCTCACGGTGCCTGCACCTGCTCGCGCGTGAACCCCGCAATGCGCTTGTAGGAGTCGGCGATCTCCTGCAGCTCCGCTTCGCTGAAGTGGTCGTGAATGTCGTCGAAGCCTTCGGGGCACCGTTCTTCCACGAGGCGCAGCACGATCTCCGGACCGGTCTGGCGGTTCGTGAGGGTGAGCGCGCGGGTCGGCTCGAGGCGCTCACCCTCGTAGGCCTTCAGTGCCGCCTCGACGTGGGAGGTCGCGGCCAGCGCCTTCGCCAGGGCTACGCCGTCGAGGATCCCCTGGGACGCTCCGTTCGAGCCGTTGGGCCGCATGGCGTGGGCGGCGTCGCCGATCAGCGTGATGCGGCCGAACGACCAGCGGTCGACCGGGTCACGGTCCACCATGGGGAACTCCCAGCAGCGCTCGGCAGCTTCGAAGAGAGCCGGAATGTCGAGCCAGTCGAAGGTCCAGTCGCGGAAGGCGTCCAGGAAGTCCCCTTTGTCGCCGGCCTTGTTCCAGTCTCCCTTGTTGGCGGGCAGCTCCTTGTCGATCGCGAGCTCGGCGATCCAGTTGACGATCTGGCGCCCGCCGCCGGCGTTCCCGATCGGGTAGATCACCGCCTTGCGCTCGTCGTTGCCGACCATCACCATCGTGCGGCCGTCGGCGAACGGCGGCGCCTCCGTGACTCCGCGCCACAGCACCTGCCCGGCGTACACCGGGTTACCCTCTTCGGGGTAGAAGCTCGCGCGCACCGCAGACATGATGCCGTCGGCGCCGAGCAGGCAGTCTCCCGTGACCTCCGTCTCGGAGCCATCGGGCAGCACGAAGGTGGCGTGCACGGCGTCTTCGGTCTGACGCGCCCTTTCGAAGCGGTGCCCGGTGACGACGGAACCCGCGCCGAGCCGCGAGCGCACGGCCTCCAGCAGGATCATCTGCAGCTCACCACGGTGGATGGAGTACTGCGGCACCGGATATCCCGCGGCTTTGCCCCGCGGCTCCGCCCAGATCGTCTTGCCGTCTTTTGCGTGGTAGCGCAAAGACCCGGTGAGGACGGCCTTCTCTTCGAGCGCGCCTTCGAGCCCCAGAGCATGGAGCACCTGGACCGAGTGCGGCAGGAGGTTGATCCCCACACCGAGGGGCCGAAGCTCGTCGACCGCCTCGAAGACGCGCACGCGCTGCCCCTGCGCGTGGAGCGTGAGGGCGGCGGTGAGCCCGCTGATGCCGCCGCCGGCAATGACGACTTCGTGAGGGGTCATGGTCTGGCCTCCGAGGTGGTGTCGGGTCACGGTAGCAGGCTCGTGGGGCGGGTCGGCCCGATGCTGCAGCAATCCGTGGAACCCGCAAAGGAGCCCCGCGGCCTGGCCCTCGGACCGTCGCTTAGACTGGCGCGGGAGGCCGACACATGACCGATCTGTTGAGTATCAACCCGGCGACCGGGGAGGAGATCGCGCGCTATCCGGAGATGGACGACGCGGAGATCGCCGGGTGCGTCGATCGCGCCGCGGCCGCCTGGTCGGAGTGGCGCGACGTACCGCTCGAGCAAAGGGCCGTGGGCCTGGAAGACCTCGCGCGGGCGCTCGAGGCGCGCAAGGACGACTTGGCGCAGCTGATGGCGCTCGAGATGGGCAAGCCGCTCGCCGAAGGGCACGCCGAGGTGGAGAAGTGCGCGTGGGTCTGTCGACACTACGCCGAGCACGGCGCCGCCATGCTCGCGCCCAAGGAGGTCGATCTCGACGATCTCGTCGGCGAGGTGCACTACCGGCCTCTCGGCGTCGTCCTGGCCGTGATGCCCTGGAACTTCCCGCTGTGGCAGGTCTTCCGCTTCCTCGCCCCGGCTCTCATGGCGGGGAACGCGGCGCTCCTCAAGCACTCCAGCAACGTCACCGGATGTGCGCTCGCGATCCAGGAGCTCTTCGATGTGGACGACCTCATGCCCGACGACCTGTTCCGCACGCTCGTGGCGTCGAGCCGCAAAGTGTCGCGCATCATCGCCTACCCCGACGTGCGCGCCGTGACGCTCACCGGCAGTACGCCGGCCGGCCGCGCCGTGGCAGCCGCGGCGGGTGAGCACCTCAAGAAGACGGTGCTCGAGCTGGGCGGCAGCGACCCGTACCTCGTGCTCGACGATGCGGATCTCGACCTCGCCGTGGAGAAGTGCACCACGAGTCGGCTCATCAACTCCGGGCAGAGCTGCATCGCGGCGAAGCGGTTCATCGTGTGTGAGGGCATTCTCGAGGAGTTCACGGCGCGCTTCGTGGAGCGCATGAGCGAGAAGACGTTCGGCGCCCCGTTGGAAGGCACCTTCGACCTCGGACCGATGGCCCGCGCCGACCTTCGCGACGAGCTGCACGACCAGGTGGAGCGGAGCGTCGCAGCCGGCGCCGAGCTGCTGCTCGGTGGCGAAGTGCCCCCGGGCCCAGGCGCCTTCTACCCGCCGACCGTCCTCGGCGGCGTGGGGCACGGATGCCCGGCCTACACCGAGGAGCTCTTCGGCCCGGTTGCATCGATCATTCCCGTGCGCAATGCATCGGAAGCGGTGGAGGTCGCGAACAGCTCCGTTTTCGGGCTGGGCGCCGCCGTCTTCACACAGGATCTCAACCTGGGCGAGACCATCGTGCGCTACGAGCTGGAGGCGGGGTGCTGCGCGCTGAACGACTTCGTGCGCTCCGATCCGCGCATGCCGTTCGGCGGCATCAAAGAGTCGGGCTACGGTCGCGAGCTCTCGTCCCAGGGAATCCGCGAGTTCGTCAACATCAAGAGTGTCGTCCGCGCATGAGGAGGGTCGCCATGATTCGAAAGCCTGGTTCCGAGATTCTGCCGCCAGCGTCCGGTGTGTCACGGCGTGCGCTGGCCGCCGGCGCGGCGGGCGCTGCGCTGCTCGGGCTCCCGATGCGCACCCGGGCCGCCGATGCCGACGCGCCCTACGCGGGCTTTCCCGCGCAGGAGGCGCAGCGCGTGCGCGAGACGGTGCTGTACGCCCATTCCGACCTGCCGAAGCTGCGCCAGCTCGTGGAGGCGAGCCCGGCGCTCGCAAACGCCACGATGGACTGGGGCTTCGGAGACTGGGAGTCGGCGATCGGGGCGGCGGGGCACATGGGGCGGCGCGACATCGCCGAGCTCCTGCTCGAGCACGGCGCCCGTCCGGACGTGTTCGTGCACGCGATGCTCGGCAACCTCAGTGCCGTGCGGGCCGTGGTCGATGCCCATCCCGGCATTCAGGGGGCGCTCGGCCCGCACGGCATCTCATTGCTCGCGCATGCCCGCTCCGGCGGTGACGCCGCGCGGCCCGTGGTGGAGTACCTCGAGAAGCTCGGCGGTGCCGAGGGCGGGCCAGAGCCCGGAGATCTGGGCGTCGCGCCGGAGGCGGTCACCGGAACGTACTCCTGGTCGGAGACACCAACGGACAGCACGAGCTTCCAGATCGCCTATCGGCGGGAGGCCTTCTTCTTCGATCGCGAGGGTGAGTTCTCGCGGGGTCTGGCGCCGTCAGGCCCGGGAGAGCTCCGTGCGCGCGCGGCGCCGAGTGTGCGCCTCCGCTTCGAGCTGGAGGCGGGCCGGGCCGTGAGCGTGTCGGTGTACGACCACGAGCTCCTGGTGCACGCGGCCCGCGTGCGCTAGGTGTGGTTTCTCGAGCCGTTGTTCGGAGAGGTTCGGGGTCGAGACCTTCCACCCCGTAGAGGAAGAGGCGCGGGGCTCGAAATCGAAATCAGAGGGAGAGGAAGGGAGCCCAAGGCACTTCCAAGATCACCTCTTCGCATCCGCGGGCCCGGACCACGTCAGATCTCCGAGCCGGAAGCTGGGTAGGACGAAGGAAACGAATCCGCCGGCGCAGGATCAGCCATCGTCGTTGGGCCGTCACAGTCGACGCGAGCTTCGAGATGCGACGGAGCGACCCTTTGTCTGCCTGACCTGCTTCTACCGGGCGTCCATGAGGGCTCTCCGAGGAAGACACGGTGCAGATCGCAGCGCCTTGGGCGACCAACCCGGGACTGCTCTTGAATTTATTGGACTTCGTCCACTAATATGATGGACGAAGTCCAATACATGGGAGACGCTCCGTGGATGCGACCGTGCAACGTGTCAGAGAGTTCAATCGAGCCTGGACCGAGGTTCTCGGACTGTTGGACCCGCGGGTGCTTTCGAGCGACCACTCGCTCGCGGAGGCCCGCGTGCTCTTCGAGCTGAAGCGGGGAGACGAGGTCGAGCAGAGCTGGCTGCGGGAGCGCCTGGCGATGGATCCGAGCTTTCTCTCGCGCGTGACGTCGCGGCTCGAGAGGCAGGGGCTGCTGGAGTCTCGTCCGTCGGCAGCCGACCGCCGCGCGCGGACTCTGTCGCTGACCCGGGCGGGGCGCCGCGCTGCGCTCGAGCTCGACGAGCGATCTTCGCGCCAGATCGAAGATCTCCTGCAGGAGCTCGGGGCGCGGCAGCGGGCCGACGTCATCGAGTCGCTGGCCAGGGTGCGCCACCTCGTGCTCCCCCGAAGGGCAACACCCGAGATCGAGCTCGGGTCTCCGGGGCCGGGTGATCTGGGCTGGGTGGTCAGTCGCCACGGAGCCCTCTACGCCTCCGAGTACGGCTGGAATCGAGACTTCGAAGGCTTGGCTGCGAGTCTCGTGGCCGACTTTCAGGAGAAGCTCGATCCGCAGCGCGAGCGAGCCTGGATCGCGCGGGTCGACGGTGCACGGGCCGGCTGTGTCTTCTGTCGTCAGCGCGACTCCGAGACCGCCCAGCTGCGCATGCTCCTCGTGGAGCCATGGGCGCGGGGCCTCGGCCTGGGCTCACGTCTCGTGAACGACTGCCTCGCCTTCGCTCGCAGCGCCGGCTACGGGCGGATCGTTCTGTGGACCAACGACGTCCTGATCTCGGCGCGACGCATCTACGAGAGTGTCGGGTTTGCTCTCACCGAGGAGGAGCGTCACCACAGCTTCGGCCACGACCTCGTCGGCCAGACGTGGGAGCTGGATCTGAAGTGAGCCTCGAGCTGG
Organism: Candidatus Multivoraceae bacterium; assembly: GCA_965223385.1. Classification (GTDB taxonomy): domain Bacteria; phylum Acidobacteriota; class Thermoanaerobaculia; order Multivoradales; family Multivoraceae; genus JBCCLJ01. The sequence continues at coordinate 2,897,231 of CBDCWR010000007.1, forward strand.
TGCGACTCAGCTTCCGGCGTTGGCCAGAGCGCCCCCGGCGGCCGTCGCGGACAGCGGCGTCTCCGCCACGTGCTCGAGCACGCGATCGTTGAAGAGGCGGAAGGTCTCTTCCGAAAGCGGCGACAGGAGCAGGTAGTCCAGCGGCACGTCCTGCTCGAGCTGCAGGAGCTGATCGCGCACGCGTTCGGGACAGCCGTGGATGATGACGTTGTTCAGGTAGTGGTCGACGGGGTCGAGCTCCTTGCCGTCGTCTCGGAACGTGGTGATGGGGGCACCCATGTAGGAGGCGACGGTCCACTCGGCTGCGCGCCGGGCGATGGCGAGCGCTCGCTCGTCCGTCTCTGCGATCGCAGTCAGCCGCGCGGTGGGGAGCACACGACCTTCGGTCGGGTGCCCGTTTGCCCGCAGCGTGTCGAAGTACGCGGCGCGCTTGCGCCCGATCTCGGAGTGTGTGGAGTGGGGATCCATGAGGATGGAGTAGCCGCGCTCCGCAGCCCACAGCGCCGAAGCTTCGGATGTCGCGGTGAGCCACGTCGGTGGGTGAGGCTGCTGGACCGGGCGCGGCAGCACCTCGATGCCCTCCGCCTGGAAGTAGGCCCCCTCGAAGTGGAGGGTCTCCTGCGTCCATGCAGCGAGAACCGCGGCAACGGCCTCACGAAAGCGCTCCTTCGACTCGTCGCGAGGTACTCCGAACGCCTCGAACTCCTTGCGGTCGAAGCCGGGGCCCGCGCCGAAGTTCACGCGGCCGCCACTCAGCACGTCGAGGAGTGCAATCTCTTCCGCGATGCGCAGCGGGTTGTAGAACGCAGCAAGCGTGACACCCGTGCCGATGCGCAGGTTCTTGGTGTGGGCGGCGATGTGGGTGCCCATCATGTGCACCGACGGGCACACGCTGTAGGTACTGAAGTGGTGCTCGGCGAGCCAGATCGCCTCGTAGGGGTTCTGGTCCATGGTGCGCACGCGCTCCATGGCGCGCTCGTACACCCGGGGCAGAGGCTCGTCGCGCTTGGGCCACGAGAAGAACTGGAGAACTCCGACCTGCATGGCTGCAGAGTGTACCCGTCAGTCGTCGGCGTCGTTCGCCCCGGTCTCGCCGACCGTCCGGAGTCGATACACGACCACTCGATCCCAGGGTGGCGCGGCTCCGGTGAGGAACGTGGTCTTCGGCTCGAGGGAGCCGATGAACGCGGGATCGTCGTAGCCGCCGCGCCGGCGCAGGTGCTCGTCTTCCACCATGGTCGAGAAGTCGATGAGGTGCTGGATCCCCATACCGCGCACGTACTCCGGCAGCGTGCCAGCGCGCGCGTGGCGCTCGATGTCGTTGTTGACCAGACCATCGAGGTTGAGCAGGTCGCTGCGGCCGCTCGCAAAGCGGAGGATGCCCGCGTTCCAGGCGCCGAGTGGTCCCGGGAGGGCCTCCCGACCGATCTGGCGACCGGCGGCGTAGAGCCCTCGCTGCCCGGGCCAGTAGCCACCACCGTGCTGCACTGGGAAGACACGCGGCAGGTTGACGGCGAGAGACGCCACCGCGACCAGGGAGACGAGGCACAGCGTGCGCTGGTCGCCGAGGGTGCGTGAGATGGCGGCCAGGGCCGCGAGGAGGACAACCGCAAGTGGCACGATCAGGTTCGCCGTGTACCAGGGCTGCACGTCGGCGCCGAGTCCGTAGAGGGCACAGTAGGAGACGAGAGCCAGGCAGCAGCCGACGGCGAGGGTGCGATGAGAGGCGGTGAAGTCCTCTCGCCACGCGGCCGACCGGGCCAGCAGGAAGGGTGTGGCCGCGAGCGTGAGGGCCCCGGCCCAGAGAACGACTGCGGGCACCTCGAAGTGCAGCCCGAGCAGGTTGGCGAGGAGCTGAAGCGGCGCTTCGGGATCGGCCGGTGCGAGGCTCGCCCAGTAGCTCTTCATGCGCGCGCTCGACTGCAGCCAGGAGCCCGCGCTCCCGACGAACAGGGCGGCTCCGAACAGCCAGCCGAGGCCCGCACCTCCGCACGCGGCGAGCGCGGCGACGATCTGCGCGCGTGCTTCGTTCCGATCGACCCAACGTGCGGCCGTGAGAGCGGCGGCTGCTGCGAGGAGACCCATCGGCAGGAGAGGAAAGTCGCTCCGCGCCAAGGTGCCCGCGAACGCCACCACGCCGAGCGCGGGCACCCGCAGGCGCCCCGCGCGCGCGAAAGCCAGCACGAGCAGGAGGGAGCACATCACGATCAGGGGCCACTCCACCACGGCGACGGTCATCCGCAGCACGATCTGCGTGCAGGCGAGCCAGGTCACCACCACGAGGGGAAGGAGGCTCCGGCCGCGGAGAGCCAGTCCCAGCGCCAAGGCGAGCACGAGGCCGCTGAGGAAGCTGCTGAGGAGGATCGCGTCGCGCAGCTCCTCCGACGCGAGGGAGCGACGCAGACCTTGCACGGCCGAGAGGGTGTAGGCGAAGAGAATCTGGAACCCGGACGTCAGCGTGGTGCCGTCGTCGAAGGTCCACATCCCGAGCGTCTGGTGGTTCTTCGCCAGCACGAGGTAGTAGAACGCATCGTCGGGGAGGTACTCCACCTGCACGTCGTCGGGTGCCGCCGCCAGGTTCGAGCCCAGCGCGAAGAGCGCAAACAGCGCCATCCCGCCGAGCGAGATCCAGAACAGCCGGAGGACGGATCCCGTTCGAAGGAGCTCCCGCTGCGCCGCGTTCTCAGGGGGAGAGTCGGTGCGCATGCCTCGTATGCTTGCACTCACTTTGCACGTCGGCAATCGCCCCAAGCAGAGGAAATCGTGGTTCAATGGGCGGATGGCTGATGCAACGGATTCGACCGACACCGAAGGCTCTTCCGAGGCCTCCGACGCGGCGGAGAGCCTCCTCTCCCGCGCCCCCGAGGCCTTCCAGCAGGCCCTCGCGGCGCGAGGCTTCGAAGAGCTCACGGAGGTCCAGCAGGCGGTGCTCGCGCCCGCCCTGGCCGGCCGCGATCTCCGGATCTCGTCCCAGACGGGCTCCGGCAAGACGCTGGCGCTCGGCTTCGTGGTCGCCGACGCGCTGGAGGAGGTCTCCGGCCGCCTGCACGACGACGACGATCTCGACGACGACGACGACCGCGACGAGCGTCCGCGGGGCACGGCCGCGCCGCGTGCGCTGGTCATCGCTCCGACGCGCGAGCTCGCGACGCAGCTGGGTCAGGAGCTCTCCTGGCTCTACGGGCAGCTGCACGTCGGCATTGCCGTGGTCACCGGCGGCACGTCCGTCGGCGGCGACTTCCGCGCGCTCCGTGAGAACCCCGGCATTCTCATCGGCACGCCGGGGCGTCTCGTCGATCTGCTCGAGCGCGAGGCACTGACGTTCGACGGCCTGCGTGAGGTGGTGCTCGACGAGGCCGACGAGATGCTCGACATGGGCTTCCGCGACGAGCTGGAGGCGCTGCTCGACCGCACGCCACAGGAAAGGCGGACGCACCTGGTGTCGGCGACGTTCCCGCCCAAGGTCACGGCGCTCGCGGATCGCTACCAGCGCGAGCCGGTGCTCGTGGAGGGCACCGTCGGAACGAGTCACGACGACATCCACTACGCGGTCATCGTGGCGCCGATGCACGAGCGCACGAACGTCTTGGTGAACCTGATGCTGCAGTTTCCGGACGAGCGCTTCCTGGTCTTCGTTCGCACGCGTGTCGCTGCGGCGGGAGTGGCCGGCGAGCTTGCGGCCCTCGGATTCGCCGCGAGCCCTCTGAGCGGTGAGATGGCCCAGCGCGAGCGCAATCGCTGTGTCAGCGATTTTCGCGCCCGCAAGCTGCAGTGTGTCGTGGCCACCGATGTCGCAGCGCGCGGCCTCGACATCCGCGGCGTCAACCGGGTCGTGCACTACGACCTGCCGAACAGCGAAGAGGCGTTCACCCACCGCAGCGGTCGCACAGGCCGCGCGGGCGAGAAGGGGGAGAGCATCACGTTCGTCGCGCCCCGCGGGCGCCGCCGCGTGCAGGAGATGTTCCGTCGCCTCGGCGTCGAGCCGAAGTGGCGCACTCCGCCGACACCGGCCCAGATCAAGAAGGCGGCGAGGCGCCGGCTCCTCCGACGGTTCGGCGCGGTCGATCCGAGCGCCGGGCCCGACGCGGCGAAGAGTCAGGCGGCGCAGGGCTACCAGACCCTCGCCGGTGAGCTCCTGGAGCGGCGCCCCGCGCAGGACGTCGTGGCCGACCTCCTCGAGGCGGTGGGTGTACACGGGCCGACGACACCGCGCGACATCCAGGTCCCGGAAGACGACGCGCGCCCCATGCGCGGCGGCCCGCCAGGGCGCTCCGCCGGCCCCGGCCGTGGTCCGCACCGGGACCGCCCACCGAAGAGCCGCGGGCCGCGCGGCGGCGGCGACTTCGTGCCGTTTCACATCACGTGGGGCGCCAAGACGGGCGCGAGCCCGAAGCGCATCCTCGCCCACATCTGCCGCCGCGGGGGGATCGAGGGACACCAGGTCGGCAGCATCAACATCCACGAGTTCCGATCGGTCGTCGACGTCTCGGCGGACGCCGCCGGCGGGTTCGAGGAGCGCGTCCGCGCGAAAGATCCGCGGAACCCGAAGGTGCACATCGAGCGCTTCGTGCCGGCCGAACAGCGGGGAGGCCGCGGCGAGCCGCGAGGGCGCCGTCCGCCCCGGGGCCGGGGCAAGCCGCGGCGCTAGCGGCGCCCAGGTACACTCGACGCACCGCACCCCGCTCACCACTCGGACCACTTCGCCGGTCTTCGGAGGTTCCCATGCGCGCGCTGTCACTCGTCTTGCTGCTCCTCGCTCTGGTCGTCCCCGCTCATGCCGCCGACCCGGAAGGCGTCTGGGACCGGGTCGCGCATCACACCGTGAAGAACGGCGACGTGAGCATCCACTACGTCACCCTGGGCGACGGTGACCCGGTGCTGTTCATCCACGGCTTTCCGGACATCTGGTACTCGTGGCGCCACCAGATGGACACGCTGTCCGGCGACTTCAAGACCGCGGCCATGGATCTCCGCGGCTACAACCGCAGCGATCAGCCCGAGGGTGTGGAGCACTACCAGATGCAGCACATCCTGGGCGACGTGGCGGCCGTCGTCGACGATCTGGGCGGCCGCGTGAACCTCGTCGGGCACGACTGGGGTGGTGGCATCGCGTGGCGTTTCGCGATGACCCATCCCGACATGGTGCGCAACCTGATCATCCTCAACCTGACGCACCCGAAGGGCTACGCGGCCGTGGTGGCCAACCCCACCCCGGAGCAGAAGGCCAACACCGAGTACGCCCGCAACTTCGCGCAGTCGAAGCCCGACGGCAGCCCGGTTCCCGATCGGATCCTGGCCATGGGTGACCGCTACGGCGAGACCGTGGGCAAGCACTACCGCGAGGCGCTCGGCCGCTCTTCGTTCGACGGCATGCTGAACTACTACCGCGCGAACTACGGCGGTGCGACCGGCGGCGGCGAGATGCCGGATCTCGCCATGCCGGTTCTGCAGTTCCACGGTCTCCAGGACACGGCGGTCGACAAGGACGGCCTCCGGAATACCTGGGACTGGATGGAGAAGGACTACACCCTGGTCACGGTGCCGTCCGCGGGCCACTTCGTGCAGTGGGAGGCCCCGGAGATCGTCTCGCAGACGATGCTCTCCTGGCTGAAGCTCCGCACACGCGACTGAGCTCGATCGGCTCTCCGCTCCCGCCTCAGGAGGGCTGCTGTGCGGCGAGGCGCTCCTGCGCGTGGCCTTCGCCGCCGGCAAACGTGCGCCGGAAGTAGACCGCCATGAGCTGACCGACCGCAATCGGGACGAGGAAGGCGTAGAGCGAAAAGCCGCCGACCCCGAACAGGCTGCGCGCGCCGAAGGAGAAGAAGGCGATGTGCACCGCCATGCCGGTTGCGAGCACGCCGCTCATGTGGTTGACCCACCACACGTAGGGCTTGTTGCGCCGTCGTTCCATAACCTCCTCCAGGGTCGCAGCGAGACCGAGGAGCCCCATGAAGAGCAGCACCCCCAGGCGGAGCCGGACGTAGAGCCCGAGGAGAAGAACGGAGTAGAGGGCGATGGCCACGGTGAACGAGCGGAACAGTGGCCCCTGTCTCCAAGCCCCGTTCGTACGGTGCCTCGAAGCGAAAATCGCCTCCAGGCCGGCGACCGTCGTGATGAGCAGGAGGAAGCCGAGGAAAAGACCCGCCTCGAGCTGTCCGTGCGCGATGCCGATCGCGATCATCGGTACGGAGCTCGCCAGCACGCTGGCCATGGCCACGGCGTAGGTCCAGCCGGCGCGCCGATGAGAGCGGCCACCCTTGCGGCGTGCGATCTGCCACCAGAAGGTGAGCAGGGCCACGGTGCCGAAGACGAGGTGCAGCTGGCGGGAGAGGGCGTAGACGGCTTCCATCACGAGGGGTCTCCTTCGTCCGGCGTCGGGGAGGGGCGTGCGTCGAGAGCGCGGAGCTCGTGTGCCGCGGCCGCGCTGATCTGGTGTAGCTGGTTCGGGTCCCGAGTGCCGGAGCGCAGGAGGGCGAGGCTCTCTTCGCTCCACTGCAGGAGCGCTCGGTTCCGATGGATGCCGTGGTTGAGGATGATCTGGCCGAGCAGATCGCTGCCCGTGTCTTCGGTCGCCGCGTGAGCCTCGGCCTGCTCCGCACGGGTCTCGGCGTCGATGTCCAGAAGCACCTGCAGCTTGACCCGCAGCTCGCCCTGCAGGCGCTCGAAGAAGGCGAGCCGCTCCGCGGTGCTCGCGAGCTCGTCGAGGAAGAGGGTCTGGGCGAGGTAGGGGAGCCGGTGGTCGCCGAAGGTAGGCCCAGCCTGCAGCCACTCCATGAGCTGCGCGTGCCCGGCCGGCGTCGTCTCGTAGAGCCGGCGTGGAGGCCCCTTCGCCGAGGGCTCTGTACGGCTCGCGAGGAGACCGCGCTTTTCCAGCGCCTTGAGCTGACGGTAGATCTGCGAGATCTCGGCAGCCCAGAAGTGGCTGAAGACCGTGTCGAAGATCTGCTTGAGGCTGTAGCCGCTCTGGGGCTCCCGCAGCAGGCCGAGCAGGATGTTGTCGAGGCTCATGGTAGGTATTCCACTTGTGTCATTCCATTATGACACAAGTAGAATACGGAGGGTCGACGCAGGGGTTGCAGACGGCGTGTGCCACGGCTGGCGTGGGCTACGCCTCGGCGAGAATGCGGGGCAGCGTCTCGACGAAGCTGCGGATCTCGTCGCGCACTCGCCGGTAGCAGTCGAGCTGCTCCGTCTCGTCCTGCAGGGTGCGTGCAAGCGCCGGAGGATCGTCAAAGCCGCGGTGCACGACACGCCCGGCCCCAGGGAAGACCGGGCACGTCTCGGCGGCGTGACCGCACACCGTCACGACCAGGTCGAAGCTCAGGTCCGGAAGCTCGCCGAGCGTCTTGCTCTCGTGTCCGGTGATGTCGACCCCGATCTCGGCCATGACGGTGGCCGCGTGGGGGTTGAGCCCCTGGGCCTCGATCCCGGCCGAAAAGGCAGCCACCTCGTCACCGTGCAGATGCCTGGCCAAGCCTTCGGCCATCTGGCTGCGGCAGGAGTTTCCTGTGCAGAGAAAGAGAACGCTCTTCATGTCATCGCCCCGGGCAGTCTGGCACGAGTGCGTGAGCGTACGGTGAAGGCCGGGCCTACTCCGAAGTCTCGGGCAGCGGCTCGAGCCCGAGCTCCCGCTCGCCCTGCTCGGCGTGGCCGGCGAGCTTCCGGGCCACGTCCATGAACGTCGTGAAGGCGCGATCGACCGCGAGGCCGGCGACATTCGCCAGCTGCACGAGCGGGGCGTCCATCAGCGCCCTGTCGAGCGATTCGTCCAGCTCGTCCGGCTCGTGGACCACGCGGTGGAACCAGCCGTTGATCGAGCGCACCACGTACGAGAGCTTCATGCCGTCTCGTTCACCCTCTCCCTCCCACCCGCGCGGGGTGCCAGCTACTCGGCCCGCCGCTCCTTCATGACCGAATAGAACCCGCGCACCTCGAGGTGCACGGTGAGGGGGGTCTCGTTGTCGTTGCGCCAGTACCAGCCGTGGTGGCCGTCCCAGGGCGCGTGCAGCGAGCCGTGCGCCTCGGTCTCGGCCGTGCCCTCCTCGTAGCGGATGGCCTGGCCCTCGAGCTCGCCGTACGGCTCCGCGTGAAAGTCGGAGTAGAGCGGCCCCCCTTCGACGGTCCAGGAGAAGACGACCGTGTCGCCCTCGCTCATGGCCATCTTGAGCTCCATCTGCTCCTTCGGTCGCAGCTCGAGCGTGCGCGCTTCGGTCTTGAAGGTCTTCTTCTGCTTCACCGAGAGCCCGGGCAGCGCCTGGGGCAGCGCTTCGGAGGCGGGCGCCGATCCGGCGAGACGGTCCAAGCCGGTCGCTCGCCCGATGCCCGTCGGATCGATGCCGTACTCCGCCGGCAGCACCACCGTGACCAGGATGATGGCGGCCGCGACCGCCGTCGCGAGGAGCGTCTTCGCGAGACGCGAGGCGGAGGGGGCCGGGAGCTCCACGGGTAGGTTCGGATCCGTCGAGGTGCTGTCGGTCACGGCGCCCCCTGGAAGTAGCCGGCGAGCTGGTAGCCGGCGAGGACGAGGCCGGCGGTGAGCAGAACGCAGTTCGCGACGTAGGCGGTCTTCAGGAAGCGGCCGCTCGCCCGCCAGAGGTTGAAGGCGACCAGGATGAGCGCCAGCGCCGTGAACTGCCCGAGCTCGACTCCGGCGTTGAAGGCGAGCATGTTGCCGACGAGACCGTCTTCGGACAGGGCGAGGTCCTGCAGCTTCGTGGCCAGACCGAGCCCGTGGAAGAGCCCGAACACGAGCACGGCGAGCCGACTGTCGATGCGCACGCCCACCGTCTTGAAGCCGCCGAGGTTCTCGAAGGCCTTGTAGGCGACGCTGAGACCGATGATCGCGTCGATGACGTACGGGTTGATGTGGAAGCCGCCCAGCACTCCGATCAGCAGGGTGACGCTGTGACCCACGGCGAAGAGGGTGACGTAGAGGGCCACGTCGCGCAGACGGACCAGGAAGAAGATCACCCCCGCGAGAAAGAGCAGATGGTCGTACCCGGTGACCATGTGCTTGGCCCCGAGGTACATGAACGGTCCGACGGCGAGGCCGGAGCTGCTGGTCAGAAACCCCTGGTCGCGGCCGCCGACGCCGTGCCCCCACGCGGCCGACGCGACCGCAAGAGAAAGGGCCGCGGCCAGGAGGAGAGGGCGCCAGGCCGGCGGCTCGGTCCTGTCGCTCGGGATCGGGTTCATCGGGCTCGGTTTTTCTCTCATGTCGAGGTCGATCCTGGACTTTATCCGGTCGGTCGTCGGCGCACTGTACGGGTCGTTGCCGCGGTCCCCGCCGTCGAGCCCCGGTGCGTCGATTCCTCGGGGCGCCTGGGATACGCTTTTTTCCCACCAACTCCCCGACCTGGCGCCGCCGCCGACACTTTGCCTGCGGCGCCAGCCGCCGACTCCGAGGTTCCGATGAACACCGCACCGTCTCGTCTGCCGCTCTGCCTTCTCCTGCTCCTCGCCTTCGGACTCGTGCTCGGCTGCGCGCCGGCGGACGACGAGGAGCGATTCCGTGAGATCGCGGGCAGTCGCCTGCTGATGATCTCGGTTCTCGATCCGGCAGCCGACCTGATCTGGGACGCAGTGCGCACGGAGATGACACTCGAAGGCGTATTCGACTTCGAGCCCCAGAACGAGGAGGAGTGGGCCGTCGTCCGCAACCACGCCGTCGTGCTCGCGGAGTCGGGCAACCTGCTCATGATCGGCAGCCGGCGGCGTCCGGGAACCTGGGACGCGTGGTCCCGCGATCTGATCGCCGCAGGTGAAGCGGCGATGCGGGCTGCCGAAGCCCAGGATTCGGAGAAGCTCTTCGAGATCGGCGGCGAGATCTACCGGTCGTGTGCCGGGTGTCATGCCGAGTACTGGCGTCCCGATTTCGTGCCGGAGGAGGGCAGCGCGTTCTCCGATGCGTCCGGGGGCGTTTCGGCGAGTGAGCTCCCCGACGCGAGCCCCACGTCGAACGAGGAGTGAGCGGCGCCCCTGCGAAGTCGACTGGCTTCCCGCAGCTTCGATTCGGTACACTGCCCCGAACTGCGCCGCTCCGAGGGAGTGGTGCGCGTGCTGAAGATCCCCGGAGAGACTTCCCAGGAGGCAACGATGAAGCGCTCGTTCCTGGCCTTGCTCGTTCTCACCGCCGTCGCGATTCCCGCCATGGCGTCGTCCAACACCGCCGACGCGGAGGCGCCGACCTTCTACGGCGACGTCCTGGGGATCCTCCAGGAGAACTGCCAGGTCTGCCATCGAGAGAACGGCGCGAACCTCGGCGGTATGGTGGCGCCGATGGCGTTCACCGACTACCAGAACACCCGCCCCTGGGCACGCTCGATCGCACGCCAGGTCGAGGCCAAGCTGATGCCGCCGTGGCACGCCTCGACGGAGCACAAGGGAGTCTTCGCCAACGAGCGCACACTCGCAGAGGCCGACATCGCAACCCTCATCGCGTGGGCGAAGGCGGGTGCACCTTCCGGTGACGTCGCCGACGCGCCGCCGGCGAAGGAGTGGCCGGTGAGCGGCGGCTGGACCATCGGCGAGCCCGACCTGGTGCTCGACATGGGGCGGAAGTACTTCGTCGAGGACGACGTCGAAGACCAGTACATCAACTTCACCACCGTCATCACCGAAGAGATGATGCCGAAGGCCCGGTGGGTCAAGGCGGTCGAGTTCCGCCCCGGCAGCCCGGTGGTGCACCACATCATCACGCGTCCGCTGGGTGGCATCGCGCCGGGCAATGACCCGACGGTGTACAACGACGGCTTCGGCGTTCTGCTCGAGCCGGGCACCGAGCTCAAGTGGCAGATGCACTACCACAAGGAACCGGGCCCCGGCACCGGCGTCTGGGACAAGTCGTACGTCGCGCTGCGCTTCTACCCGGAAGACGTGGTGCCCGAGCATCCGGTGGCCAGCGATCCTCTGGCGCGGTTCGATTTCGTGATCCCGCCGGGAGACGACAACTACACCGTGACGACGTCGACCACCTTCGACCGTGACTCGCTGCTGCTCGGCTACACGCCGCACATGCATCTGCGCGGCAAGTACGCCAAGTACGTCGCCACGTACCCGGACGGCACGCAGGAGACCCTCCTCGAGGTGCCGAAGTACGACTTCAACTGGCAGACGCACTACGAGTATCCGGCCGGTGGCAAGGCGATCCCCGCGGGCACGAAGATCGAGCTCACGATGTCGTGGGACAACTCGGCCAACAACCCGGCCAACCCCGATCCCACCAAGGAGGTCCGCTACGGCGGCCCGACCACCGACGAGATGATGTTCGGCTTCGTCTCCTACGCGGACGCCGAGCCCGGCTACATGCCGGAGGGTGAGGGGCTCACCTCCACCCGCCGCCGCAGCCCGGAGCGGATGAAGAAGATGCTCAAGGAGCGCTTCGGACTCGACTGGGACACGATGACCGAAGAGGAGCGCAAGGACATCATCCAGAAGCTCCGCAACGATCGCGAGCAGCGCAACGGAGCGGCTGGCCAGTAGGCCCTCCGTGGGTGTCGCCTTCGGGTGGTCGACAAGAGGCGCTCGGGAGACCGGGCGCCTTTTTTCGTGGTGGCGGCCGCCTGGAAGGGGCCGACGTCTGCGGCCCCTTCTTAGGGGCCGACGTGGACGGAGCAGCGCCGGAGCGAGCCCAGCCGCCGGTGCTCCCAGAGGAAGATGCCCTGCCAGGTGCCGAGGGTGAGCCGCCCGTCCTGGACGGGGATGCCCAGGGACGTCGTGGTCAGCGCGGCCTTGATGTGCGCGGGCATGTCGTCGGGGCCTTCGGTGGTGTGTGTGTAGAGCGGGTCGTTCTCGCGCACGGTGCGGTCGAGCCAGTTCTCGAGGTCCCGCTTGGCGCTCGGATCGGCGTTCTCCTGGATGGTGAGGCTCGCCGACGTGTGCAGGATCATGAGGGTGCACAACCCCTCCTCGACGCCCGATTCGGCGACGACCTCCTGCACGCGCGAGGTGATCTCGTGGAGGCCTTTGCCGGGCACGCGGAACTCGAGTGTCTTCACCATCTCTCGCAGACTATCGCCTGCGAGCGTGCTCGGCGTGAGGAATCTCACGCCTGCGCGCGCGTATCACTCGCGGACCGCTCCAAGCGCAGCGGAGCTGCGCGTCGCTGCGGCTTCGCCGCGCTCGCCCTGAGGGCTCGCGGTGCCTTTTCCGCGACGGGTGTTTCTCGCAGAACACGCCGAGCACTCTGGCCAAGCGCGGCCGGAGGCCGCTGCGCGGAACTCTCGTGCAGACAGCGAAGCTGGATGCGCGAGTGAGCGTCGGGAGCGGGGAGCGTAGCGACCCGGTCGCCAGAAGCTGCTTGAGCAGCTGGAGCATCGACATGGGTGCGCGCAGGCGTGCTACCAGCACGCCGAGCACTCGGCCAAGCGCGGCCGGAGGCCGCTGCGCGGAAGCTGCTTGAGCAGCTGGAGCATCGACATGGGTGCGCGCAGGCGTGCTACCAGCACGCCGAGCACACCTCCTAGTTGACCTGCGGCGTGGGGAGCTGACACAGTTGCGGTTCCCAACGCTCCCAACCCGTGAGGTAGAGACACCATGAAGTCGTCTTGGATGCGCACGTTTGCGCTCGTCGTCCTCGTTCTCGCTGTCGTGGCTGTGCCCCTGCAGGCACAGAGCTCCGACATTCCGCGCCTGGCTAACGGGAAGCCGAACTTCAACGGCATCTGGCAGGCCTTGAACTCCGCGAACTACGACATCGAGCCGCACATGGCGCGTCACGCCATGCAGCTGCGCGAAGGTCCTCACGGGCCGCTTCCCGCACCCAAGGTGCTCTACCTCGGCGCCGTCGGCTCCGTGCCGGGTGGCATGGGTATCCTCGACGGCGACACCAAGATCCCGTACACCGAGGAAGGCCTGAAGAAGAAGCAGGAGAACTTCGACAACTGGATCGACCGCGATCCCGAGATCAAGTGCTTCCTGCCGGGCGTCCCGCGCGCCAACTACATGCCGTACCCGTTCCAGATCTTCCAGAACGAGAACAACTTCTTCATCGCCTACGAGTACGCCAACGCCGTGCGCGACATCTACATGGAAGACCCCGGCCCCGCGCCGGTCGACTCCTGGATGGGCTGGTCGCACGGCACCTGGGATGGCGACACCTTCGTGGTGAAGGTCACCGGTCAATACGACAGCACCTGGTTCGACCGCTCCGGCAACCACCACAGTGATCAGATGGTGGTCACGGAGCGCTGGAGCATGGCCGGCCCGAACCACATCAACTACGAGGCGACGATCGAAGATCCGCAGACCTTCACGAAGCCCTGGAAGATCAAGTTCCCGCTGTACCGGCGCATGGAAGAGAACGCGCGTCTCATGGACTTCCGCTGCGTCGAGTTCGTCGAGGAGCTCATGTACGGCGAGTGGCGCCGCAACCCGCTGCCGAGGTCCTTTCCGTAGGTAGAAGTTCGGATACGAGACGGGAATGAACTTCTGGTTCACCCTGGTATGATGGTGTGAACCGCTCGAAACGAAGGTCTCCCGACTGGCGTTCCGGCACTCGTCTCGTCTCGAATCCCACGCGATCTCGCGTTTTCATTCTGACGATCCCCAAACACACACCAAGCGAGGCATTTCAATGCGCACCAAGATTGCAGTTCTGCTGACCTGCGTGGCACTCGCGGTCGTTGCCGCCGTGCCGGTTGTCGCCCATCACGCCTTCGGCGCTGAGTTCGACCCCAACCGTCCGCTGCTCCTCAAGGGACCCGTGGTCAAGGTCGAGTGGGTCAACCCCCACGCCTGGATCCACATGGAAGTCACCAAGGACGACGGCTCCAAGGAAGTCTGGATGGTCGAGGGCGGTACGCCCAACACCCTCCTGCGCCGTGGCCTCACGAAGCAGTCGCTGCTTCCGGGCACGTTCATCGTGGTCGACGGCTACCAGGCCAAGGACCGCTCCACGCGCGCCAACGGCCGCGACGTGACCTTCGAGGACGGCTCCAAGATCTTCATGGGCTCCTCCGGCACCGGCGCTCCGCGCGACGGTCGCGATCCGACCGAGCCGCCCCCGGGACGCTAGTCCTGGCCATCGCTCGATCGGCCATGAGCTGATCTGACAAGACCGGGGCTTGCCCCGGTCTTTGTCGTTTGGACCCCCATTTGTTTTGTCCGAAGGCGTCGCGCTACACTCTGCGCTCTCACGCTCAACGTTGCCTGCCCCGGGCAGGAGGCCTCGCGACGCCGCGCGCCGCACGGTCACAGCTTCCAGGAGGTCCTCATGAGACTCCCCGCTCTCTTCGCCACTGCGTTCATTCTCGCGGGCTTTGCCCTCAACCCCGCGCCGGTCTCGGCGCAGGAGATCGAGCCCGCGGGCAACCTGGCCGAGCTCATGCGCGCCATCCTGTTCCCGAACTCGAACCACCTCTTCGACGCGCAGACGGTCGACCCGGGGAATCCGCCGGAGGCCGAGGAAGGTGGGACCAGCGTCACGTCGATGTTCTCGGGCATCTACAAGGGCTGGCAGGTCGTCGACGGGGCGGCGATCGCGCTCGCCGAGGTGGAGGCCCTGATCCTCACGCCGCGCAAGTGCGAGAACGGCCGCGACGCTCCGGTGGGCAACGAGGACTACATCAAGTGGGCCAAGCAGCTCACAGAGGCCGCGAAGGCGACCCTCGAGGCGTCGCGCAAGAAGGACCGTGACGCCGTGATCGAGCTCACGAACAACGTGGCCGGCGCCTGCGAGGACTGCCACACGAAGTACCGTCGCTACCAGGATCGCTGCCGCTAGGCGGCCCTGGAGAGAGACGTATGCCGTTCCGCGGAATCTTCGCCTGGGCCGATGCGCTCGAGAGCAGCGTCTGGCTGCGCGAGTCGCTCAACGCGTACCCCATCCTGCTCACGACCCACGTCGTCAGCATGTGTCTCTTTGCAGGGCTCATTGCGTTCTGGGATCTGCGCCTCGTCGGCTTTGCACTGAAGCGGGTCTCGGTGACCGAGATCCCGACGCGCATCTTCCCGTGGGCGCTCACCGGCTTCGCGATCAGCATGATCACGGGCCTGGTCCTGCTCTACAGCAAGCCGCTCACGTACTACGAGAACATGTACTTCTGGCTGAAGATGGGCATGCTCGCGCTCGCCGGCATCAACATGATGGTCTTCCACTTCACCACCTACAAGACGGTGGAGGCCTGGAAGAACGAGGCGATCATTCCGCGCAGTGCCCAGCTCGCCGGCGTGTTCTCGCTGGTGCTCTGGGCCGGAATCGTGACCACGGGGCGCATGATGGCCTACGGCGGGCTCGTGCCCGAGTGGTGGAAGGCCCTCAACGCGGCGGGCTGATGCGGCCTCCGCTCGACATGACGATCAACACGCGAGGGACGTAGGGCATGGTGCAGTCTTTCTTCCAGTGGATGCAGGGGCTCGAGTTCAGCAACTGGATCCTGATGGCGACCTGGGTATCGCCGGTCCTGCAGTGTCTCCACCTCATGGCCATCTGCGTCTTCGCCGGGGCCCTGCTCATCGTCGACATTCGACTGCTCGGCAAGGGGCTCACCAGCACCCCTGTCGCTCAGCTGGCGCGCAACGCCGAGAAGTGGATGATCTGCAGCTTCGCCGTTCTGATCGTGACCGGTGTGCCGCAGATGATGTCCACCGCACTCAAGCAGTACTACAGCCCGCACTTCTGGCTGAAGATGCAGATCATGGGCTTCGCGCTGCTGTTCACGTTCACCGTGCGACGCGCCGTGGCGCTGGCCGACGAAGGCAGCTTCGCCTCGTGGGTGCCGAAGCTGGTCGCGGTGTTGTCGATGGGCTGCTGGATGGCGGTCACGATCTGGGCCCGCCTCATCGGCCTGCTGTCGTAGGACGGAGCCGACCGGGAGGCGAGGGCTTCCTCGAATCGCTTCGGAGTCACGGCTCGTGACTCGGCGAAGGGCCATGCCCTTTTCGAATCCCAACAGGAGAAACACCGTGACCTACTCACCAACTCTCCGACGGCCCGGTCGCCGACCGATCCCGGTGTTGCACCTCCTGCTGATGTTCGTGCTCGCGGCTCCGTGCCTTGCTCGAGGCTCGGATCTGGCCGCTGCGGTCGCCGCCGACTACGAGAGCGAGCTGGGAGCTCTCTTCGAGCACTTCCACCGCAACCCGGAGCTCTCCTTCCGCGAGGTGAAGACCGCCGCGCGCCTGGCCCAGGAGCTGCGGAAGTCGGGCGTCGAGGTCACCGAAGGCCTCGGTCGCACCGGCATCGTGGGCATGCTGCGCAACGGGCCCGGGCCGACGGTCCTGGTGCGCGCCGACATGGACGGTCTGCCGGTGAGGGAGCAGTCGGAGCTGCCGTACGCGTCCGAAGCGACCCAGAAGGACCTTTCGGGCGAGGTGGTGCCCGTGATGCACGCGTGCGGACACGACGTTCACATCACCTCCATGGTCGGAACTGCGCGACGGCTTGCGGCCATGAAAGACCAGTGGTCGGGCACGGTGATGTTCGTCGGCCAGCCGGCCGAAGAGCGCATCTCGGGTGCGCGCGAGATGCTCGAAGACGGCCTCTACGACCGCTTCGGCGTACCCGACTACGCGCTGGCCTTCCACGTGGGCGCCGGGGAGCCCGCCGGCAAGATCAACGTTCCTCCCGGCCTGCTGGCTTCCTCTTCCGACAGCGTCGACATCACCGTGTTCGGCGTCGGCGCGCATGGCGCGTCTCCGCATCAGGGCAAAGATCCGATCTACATCGCCTCCCAGCTGGTCGTGGCGCTGCAGGGCATCGTGAGCCGCGAGCTCAACCCGCTCGAGCCGGGTGTCGTCACCGTTGGTGCCTTCCACGCGGGCTTCAAGCACAACATCATCTCGGACCGCGCGGATCTGCAGCTCACGGTGCGAGCCAACAGCGAAGAGACGCGCGAGCAGCTGCTGACGGCGATCGAGCGCATCGCCGAAGGGGTCGGGCGCGCTGCAGGGCTGCCGGAGCAGCTGCTGCCAAAGGTCGTCCGCACGACCGAATCGACGCCGACCACCGTGAACGACCCCGATCTCGCCGCGCGTGTCCGGGGTGCAATCGCGCGGGGGATGGGGGAGGACATCTTCTTCGAAGTCGAGCCCTCCGGAATGGGCGCCGAAGATTTCGCCTACTTCGTGATGACGGAGGACAAGGTGCCGGGAACCTACTTCTCCGTGGGCGGCACGGCGCAGGCCGATCTCGACGCGCAGGAGGCTGGCGGTCCGAAGGTCGCTTCGCATCACTCGCCGTTCTTCCGCATCGAGCCCGAGCCTTCGATCAAGGCCGGCACCACGGCGATGACCCTCGCGGTGCTCGAGCTCCTCGGTCGCTGACGCACCCACACGCTTCGTTCACGCCGATCGCGCGACACTTGGCGCGTGAGAGGCAAGGCGAGGAGGTGGTGATGCGCCGGATCTGGCTCGCGGCGGCAATGACGGTGCTGGCGGGGTGGCTCGTGGTGGACACGAGATGGGGGGTTTTTCTCGTCTTCGACGTGCTGGGCGACCTCGGTGCCGACGAGCTGGTCCTCGACGCCGACGCCGCTCCGCTCCGCGCTCCGACGCCGACCCTGGCGGCCACGCGGCGCGCGCTGCCGCCGGAGATTCGGCAGCCGTCGGGGATCGTGGTCGACGAGGCCTCGGGGCACCTGCTCGTGACCACGGACCAGGCGGAGCTCTTCGAGCTCGACCCCGAGCTCCGGATCATCTCGCAGCGGCGTCTCGCGCGCGGTCCTCTGCTGCTGCGTCAAGGCTCGGTGGAAGCCGTGTCGAGCTCTGCCGCCGAGCCAGGGCAGTGGATCGTCGCCGGTGAGGGGACGCCCCGTCAGGTGCTGCGTGCCGCAGGATCCTGGGTGGTCCGCAGCCCCTGGGACGGATGGGAGCCGCCGCCGGGCGAGGTCGAGATCGCAGGCCTCACGGCGGCCTCTGACGCGTACTACGCGGTCGAGAACGACGATCCGGTGGTGCACGAGTTCGACGTCGATGGCCGTCACCGCGAAACCTGGCGTCCGGAGCTCCCGGAAGAGCGGCGAGGGAGTCTCGACGGACTCTGCTTCTCCGGCGTCGCGGCGGCCGGGAGCCACCTCTACATCGTGAGCCAGAACTTCTCGCTGCTACTGGTCGTAGACGTGGACGAGCGCCTCGTGGTGGAGGTCCTTCGCCTTCCAGAGGTCGGGGAGTACTCGGATCTGGCGGTGCACCGGGGCGGCTCCGGGGAGTTGTCTCTGCTCCTCGTCGTGGACCACGACCTCTTCGAGGAGATCCCTCCGCTGGTGGAGATCGAGCTGACGCAGCACCTGGTCGCGAGCGCCTCGCCATGAGTGCGGAGCGCCCGGACATCCTTCTCGTCGAGGACGAGAGCGACCTCGCGTCGACCCTCGTCGACTTCCTCGAAGGTCGCGGCTTCGACGTCGACTACGCGGTGGATGGGCGCATGGCACTACAACTCGCCGAGCAGCAGACTTACGATGCCCTCGTCCTGGACCTGACGTTGCCTCGTGTGGACGGCCTCGAGGTCTGCGCGCAGCTTCAGGCGGACGATCCCTCGCCGCCGGCCGTCCTCATGCTCACGGCCCGGGATACCCTGGAGGATCGCCTCGAAGGCTTCGCTGCGGGAGCAGACGACTACCTCGTGAAGCCGTTTGCGCTCGAGGAACTGGAGGCACGACTGCGCGCGCTTCTGCGACGCCGGAGCGGTCCGGCGCCAGACCAACGCCTCGAGGTTGGCAGCCTCGTGCTCTGCCCTGCGGCGCGGACGGCGTCCTACGACGGCACCCCCGTGGTCGTGACTCCGACCGGCCGGGTCATCCTCGAGGCCCTCGCTCGGAGTGCGCCGGCGCTGGTCTCACGCAGAGAGCTGATCGAGGAGCTCTGGGGAGAGGACGCCGAAGACCGGGGCGCGCTTCGGACGCACCTGTATCAGCTGCGTCGGGCGCTCGCCGCCGCCGGGGCCGAAGGCCTCGTCGAGACCCTGCACGGTCAGGGGTATCGCCTGCGCGAGGACCTCGCCTGAATGGGGCTTCGTCGCCGCATCACGTGGGCACTCGCGCTCTACGGCGCGTGCCTCCTCGCAGTGCTCGTGGTGGGCACGATCGTGACGCTCACCCGCACCGAAGACGACGTTCTCCGGCGCCGGGTCGAGCACGAGCTCGACCATCAGCTCGAGCGCATGGCCGCGGGTCCGCTGCCCCGCGGGGAGCTCGCGACCCGCGACTATCTGACGCGGGCCTGGCTCGGCGAAAGATCCCTGCCTCCAGAGCTTGCTGCCGTTGCCTCGAGGTTCTCGCCCACCGTGACCGAGTTTCAGGAGGACGACCTGTGGGAGGGCAGCGCCGATGTGTTCGTCGTGCGTCGTGCGGCGCCGATGCAGGGCGGTGCGGAGGTCTCGTTCATCGTGCTGCTCGATGCCACGAGCGTGGAGGCGCAGGACGTCTGGCCCCGGAGGCTCCAGGGAGTGCTGCTGTTCGGGGGCCTGGTCGCGCTCGCGGCCACCGCGATCCTGGCCGTCGCGCTCGGCAGGGTGATCGTGGGCCCCCTGGAGCGCCTCACCCGGGCCGTGCGTCGCAGTCAGGGCCGCGCGCTCGAGCAGGAGGTCGCCTCCATCCCCCTGCGGGACGAGCTCGGCGAGCTGGGAGATGCGCTGTCACGGGCGAGCGCGCGCTCGGAGGCTTTCTTGGAGAGAGAGAAGAACTTCACGCGCAATGTCAGCCACGAGCTGCGCACGCCGCTCGCCGTGATCTCCACCTCCACCGAGCTGCTGGAGGGGCACGTCTCCGAGGGCGTCCCCGCAGGCCCGGTCGAGCGGATTGGCCGGGCCGTGCGGCGGATGCAGGACACGACGGAAGCGCTCCTGTGGCTCGCGCGCGAGGCTCCCGAGGACGCGCCCGAGGGCTTCGGCGACTGCGACGCGCGGGCCCTCGTGCGCGAGACCCTCGATCTCGCCAGGCCGCTTGCGCAGCCGCGCGGAGTGGAGCTGGTGTCGGAGATCCCGCGGGGCGCGCGCGTCGCCGTCCCGTCGGGTGTGCTGCGCGTGGCCCTCGACAACCTCGTGCGCAACGCGATCGAAGCATCGACGGACGCCACGGTCGAGGTGGCGCTCGGGGAGAGTGGCTTCGAGGTGCGCAACCCCTCGGGAGGCGCAGATCACGAGAGTGCGGTCGGCGAAGGGGGTGAGCGCCCCCGCGGCTTCGGACTTCGCATCGTGGAGGAGATCTGCTCGCGCTTCGGCTGGCGCGTCCGCGTGTGCGAGGAGTCGAGGGCCGAAGGGGGTGGGACGCGCGTGGTGCGTCTCGATCTGCTGCCAGGCCAGCTGAACGGGCCGGACGGTTCGTTCACGCGCAGCTGACGCGAGCGTCACGCCCCGATCGCCATCCTCCGTGTGCCGCGCAATGGAGCGCCGGCCCATGCGGAGGACTCGGCATGACCTCACTTCGATCGGCTGTCTTCACCCTTCTGTCGCTTGCCCTCGCCACTGGCGCCCTCGCGCAGAGCAACCGGAGCGCCGCGAGCCCGTGGAGCTACTCGGACCTCGAGGGGCGCTGGTCTCGACCTGGGGCTGGAGGTCGAGCGGGAGCCGACCTTCCCCGGGTCGGACGCGGCGGAGACCGAGCCGTTCCCCGAGCTCCAGCTCACCTACCGCTTCCGGGAGCACCAGCTCTACCTCGGCCTCGGGGAGCTGGGAACGAAGCTGCGCCTGTCCGAGAGGACGTCGCTCGTGGTCTCCGCCGGGCTGGAAGAGGGGCGTGACGCCGACGAGGACGAGCGCCTCGCCGCGCTCGATCCGATCGACGACGGAGTCGACTTCGGCCTTTCGCTCTGGCATCGGCGCGGGCCGTGGATCGTCGCCGCGCAGGCGCAGACCGACGTCGGGAACGACAAGGGCTCCGTCTTCTTTCTGGGCGCAGCCTGGGAGCGTGAATTCGGGGACGGTCGCTGGCGCTTCCTGGCTTCGCTCGACCTGTCGGGCGCCGACGCCGAGCACATGCGGCGCGAGCTCGGCGTCACTGCCGCGGAGGCGGTGCGCAGCGGGCTCCTGGAGTACGTTCCGGACGGGGGTCTCAAGACCTGGACGCTGGGCCTGCAGTTGGATCGGTGGTGGAGCCGCTGGGGTCTGCTATTCGAGCTGGAGGCCGAGCGCTACATCGGGGAGGCGGAGGATAGCCCGCTGATCGTGGAGCTCGGGAGCAAGGTGGGTGTCGAGGTGTCCGCCGGGTTCGTTCGCCGTTGGTCCTGGTAGCGCGCGGGGTGGCCGCTAGAATCGGAATCCGGCGTCGCCTTCCTGCGTTGCCGCTCAAAGGGGTTCGACATGCTTCGAAAGACCACGACGCCACGCCGAGCCTGCAGTTGGTGCCTCGCCGCGCTGCTGTTCGCAGGACCACTCCTCGCTGCAGACGAGACGCAGATGACTGCCGAGGAGCGCCAGCAGATGCTCGACTTCCTGCGCGACTCCGAGGCCGACTTCCTCGGTCGCGTCGCAGCGGTCTCCGACGCGCAGTGGGCGTGGAAGCCGAAGCCGGAGCGCTGGTCGGTGGGGGAGTGCGTCGAGCACATCGTCCTCTCCAACGAGGCCCTTCTCGGCTCGGCGCGCGAGGCTCTGGCCTCACCTGCGAATCCCGAGTGGGAGGAGAAGACCCGCGGCAAGGCGGAGCTGCTGCTTCGCGTCATGCCAAATCGCGGGCCCGCGGGGTCGGGCGGCGCGACGGCTCCGCAGGAGATCCGCCCCACGGGCTCCGCTGGCCGCCAGGAGCTGATCGGTCGCTTCCGCACGCTGTATGCGGAGCTCCGGGAGATGGTGCAGACGACCGAAGCGCCGCTCAAGGCGCACACGGTCGAGCATCCGTTCCCGTTCTTCAACACCCTCAGCGCCTACGACTGGATCTTGTACGTTCCGCTGCACACGATCCGTCACACGCGGCAGATGATCGAGGTGATGGAGACCGATGGCTACCCGTCCAGCTGAGCTCGAGCTGGAGCTCCGTTGCGACGCGGGCCATTTGGCCCGCGCCGCGAAGAGTCTCGGGTGGTTGGTTGCCGTCGTTCTGCTGATCCCGTCGGGGGCGCTTGCGGAGACGCATCTCTACCCGCAAGGCAATCCGATCCTCGCCAACGGCCTGGACATGGACGACGACGGCCGCCTCGGCCAGCCGGGCAAAGACGATCTCGTGTGCGACTCCGTCGGAGGTAGCTTCCGCGGCAACGCGTACCACGAAGATGTCGATGGCGACGGCGTCCTGGAGGAGCAGATCTTCGTCGACTCGAGCCGCGGCGAGGACGCGCCGAGCTGCGGCGCGCCGGGTTCGCCGTGCAAGACGATTCGCTACGCAGAGGAGCGGGTCGATGACGGAATCGACGACGAGGCGGAGCCCATCATCTGTGCTCGGGGCGTCTTTGCCGAGCGGATGACCATGCCGCTGAGCGGCCTGAAGACGACCAAGACCAAGGTGCAGGACGCGTCGCGCAACGAGCTGGCCGCCTTCTTCTATCCCAAAGACCCCGCCATGCTCCTGGGCTGGGACACGGACGACGACGGCATCTATCCGCCGCTCGACCCCGACGACGAGTTCGTTCTCGACGAGCAGACGGGCTTCCAGTTTGCGCCCGACCCGGAGCTCGGAGGCGACTACTGGGAGGTCGCTCACTTCCGCGCGCGCCGGTCCGGTCACCAGTCCAAGGCCAACGGCGGCTTCTACGCGCAGAAGCGCCACAAGACCGCCAACGTCAGCTTCACCTACTTCCACGACGGGTGGCTCGAGGAGACCAACTTCCAGAAGTGCCACTCCACCGGCAACATGCTGTGGAACTTCTTCACGTTGCGGGTCGAGTTCCAGGCGGCCGAGCGGATCCGCGCCACGAACGTCTATGGCTACGTCAATCGCGGGGGCGCTCGCGGCCGTGGCCTGCGCTTCGATCAGTGGAGTGTCACCTCGCGCTCCCGGGGCGGCCAGAAGCGCGATCCGGCCATCCAGGACTGGATGGGCAATCGCTGCCACACGAAGGAGAAGCCGCACGACGTGTCGCCTGGAGCGTCAGGGGGTGGGTCGATCATGCGTGTCTGGGCGGCCGGCGCAGATCCACTGACGCAGTTCGAGTGGCTCAACAGTCGGTTCGAGTTCGTGGGCTCGGACGCGCCGATCACGGGTCGCGAAGGCGGCTTCTCGGGCGGCATCATGCTCACGTGTCTCGCCGAGGTCGCCTTTTCCGGCAACCTCCTCGTCAACATCGGCGGCGTTCCGGCGCAGGCAACGGGCGACGGCATCTGCAACCCACGCAACAGCCCCGGGATGCGCTATACGCGCGACATCTATCGCAACAACAACACCATCCGGATCACCGATCCCCTGCTGCTGGAGGACAACTTCTTCACGGCAGCCTTCAGCGTGCTGAAAGGCAATCGCAGCCAGCACAAGGGCCACGACGGCGTGACCGGCAAATTCACGTTCAACGGCAACCTGATCGACTACACGCGTCTTCCGGAGAGCGAAGGCAACCGCATGTCTTCCGTGGTTGCGGTGCAAACGAGCGATCGCGCCGACTACAGCGAGGCGCAGATGGAGATCGTGGGCAACCGCATCGTCGCCGGATCGATGCGCCGCTCGTGGGGCGCCTTCCTCGACTTCAAGACGGACAGCCCACAGGGCGCGCCGCTCCTGCTGACCGTGAAAGACAACGTGATGCGCCATCCCCGGGGTGCCGGCAAGTCCGATCTGATGGTGCGGGTGCTGACGCCCGCGGCAAAGCTCCGGCTCGACCCCGACAACGGTGGCAACCGTCTGTACTCCTGCGGTGTGCCGATCGAATGGAAGGCGGCGGTGGAGTGTGGCGACAACCCGGAGATTACCCTGCCCGCGCAGGACGGCCCTTAGGGGGCTGCTGAAAAAGTCCCGTGGGTCTCGCGCATCGAGTTTCGGTTCCTGGCAGAGGCGCGCGAGCTCTGCGAGCTCGTTGGCGATGCTGGGGTCATGGTCGAGGAGAGGGTTCCTCGCGCTTGCGCGCACGCAGCTCCAGGGGCCGAAACTCGTTGCGCCCCAAGGGGTTGTAGCCGGCGCGGGCGCATCTGCTACGTTGTTTTCTCTCGACGATGGCACCGCATCGCCTTCGAGAGAAACGGGCGAACTCGCAGAGTTCGCTTGCACCTGCACCCGCGGCGGCCACAACGAGACCCACGGGACTTTTTCAGCAGCCCCCTAGCCTTGCTCGGTCGCTCGGGCAGTGTCGGCACGGCCCAGCCGTGGCAGGATAGCCGCGCTCCAACTGCAAGATTCAGGAAGGAAGACCCATGGGCAAGCTCGACAATCGTGTAGCACTGGTGACCGGATCCGGTCGAGGAATCGGACGCGCTCTGGCGCTCCAGCTGGCGGCGGAGGGCGCCAAGGTGGTCGTGAACGACCTCGACGAGGAGCCGGCGAACGAGACCGTGGCGGCGATCCGTGCCGCCGGCGGGGAAGCGGTCGCCTGCGCCGGTAGCGTGACCGAAGACGGCTTCGCGGAGCGTTTCGTCGGCACTGCGCTCGACACGTACGGCGACCTGCACATCGTGGTGAACAACGCCGGCTACACGTGGGACGCTGTCATTCAGAACATGGAGGAGGAGCAGTTCGACGCCATGATCGATGTGCACCTCAAGGCGCCGTGGCGCATCCTCAAGGCCGCGGCGGACCACATTCGCACGAAGTCGAAGGAGGAGGCCGCCGCAGGCGAAGAGGTCTTCCGCAAGGTGGTGAACATCTCCTCGACCTCGGGCTCGCGCGGCAACGCGGGGCAGAGCAACTACTCGGCCGGCAAGTCCGGTGTCATCGGCCTGACCAAGACCATGGCGAAGGAGTGGGGCCGCTACAAAGTCAACGTCAACGCGGTCGCCTTCGGGTACATCGAGACGCGGCTCACGGAGGCCACCGACGAGAAGACGGAGATCGACATCGAAGGGCGCAAGATCGGCGTCGGCGTTCCCAAGGCCAACGTGGCGGCCATGAGCATGATGGTGCCGCTGGGGCGCGGCGGCAGGCCGGAAGAGGCGGCGGGAGCCGTGCTCCTCTTCTGCCTCCCCGAGTCGAACTACGTCAGCGGTCAGTTGCTCGAGGTGACCGGCGGCCTTTAGGGCGCGGTGAGTTCTTTGTCGGGCTCGGGTGAACCGCTGGCGGACGAGGCGTCCTCGGGGGCGGCGACGTGGTGGCTGTACCTGGTGCGTACGCGGCAGGGGGCGCTGTACACCGGCATCGCAACGGACGTGGAGCGACGCTTCGAAGAGCATCGATCCGAGGCCGGAGCGAAGTATCTTCGCTCCAAGGGCCCCCTGGAGCTCGTGTACCGCTGCGCGCTCGGCGATCGGGGCCTGGCGCTGCGAGCCGAGCTGCGCGTCAAGAAGCTCTCCAAGGCCGCCAAAGAGCGTCTGGTGGAGCGCGCCTTGGGCCGGTCCGAGCTGCTGGAGCTCTGTGGGATCGAGCCCCCGGGAGCGTGAGCGCTGCTTCGGTGTGCGGCAGGTCCCAGTGCTAGGGTGACGCATGGCCATCGAGATCCCAGAGAGCCTCCGCCGCATCCTCGCGGCCGACGCGCCGGAGGGGGCGTCGTGAGCGAAGGCACCGAGCGCAAGCCGCCTGCGATCGGCATGATCGGGATCCTCGTGGGCGGCCTGGCCTTGCTGCTCGCGTTGATTCACGCCTGGGCCGGCCCTTTTGCGCCGGAGGCGACGCTCGAGGAGACGGTGACCGACGCGGCGCGGTCCATTCGCGACGCAGCCGTGGCCGCCTGGAAGGGTGAAGACGCTCCGGAAGCGGCGCCGTCGGGGCGCGACATCGACGACTGGATCGACACGGCGACCGTTGCTCTGGGCGGTCTGGCGCTCGTGCTGGGTGTGGCGGCCTTCGCCCGCCGCGAGTCGTGGCGTGGTGTGCTGGGGGCCGCGTTCCTCGGCATGCTCGCCGTCGGCTTCGAGTTCGTCGGCGCGGCCATCGGAGCGGTCGTGGCGGCGATGATCGTGCTGTTCGTGCTGTCGCAGCTGGGCCTTGCCTGAAGCTCCGGAGCGCGCCGGGCAGCGCGGCATCCTTGCGCGCAACAATCTGTTAGGGTGACCTCACTGCGTTTGGCTTCTCGTCTCGCCCGTCACGGAATCTCCCCCCTTCCACGACGCTAGAGGTCCCAACCACAAGATGGCGATTGTCGGTCTCGCGCTGATGTTGACCTGCGTGCTCGTCGGTGTGGCGTTGCTGCGCGCGCCGAAGACGACGGCGCTGACGCTCGACGAGCTCCAGCAGCACCTCTCGTTCGCAACGCGCTACCTCGGGAACCGGAGCACCGCGGAGATCCGCTTCCCCGGGCTTCGTGGAGCGCTCCTTTTGGACACCCGCACGCACTCGCAGCGCCCGAAGTCGTGCGCACTTCGTGCGACCTCGGGCTACCTCGGCCACGGTGCCGTCGACAAGATCTCCGACGAGTACGAAGCCCGCGGCATCGAGAACGTGCGCCGGATGACGGCGCGGCGCGACCATGTGAGCGACGTGCGCATCATCTGGCGCGTCGACGAGGAGCCCGCGCGGGCCGCGATGCAGGCGATTGCAGCCTGCTGTGACGCGCTGGGTCTCGAGTTTGCGGGTCCTTTCACGCTGACGTACCGGGGCCAGCAGGACCCGCTATATCAGGCACGCGAGGGTGATCCCCAGACGCGCGTCTTCCGCCGCCTGCGGAACGCGTCGTCCTGGCTGGTCGCGCTTCTGCTGCGCCAGGTCCGCCCGAGCTCGGGCTAGCTGCCTCGCCCGCGCTCGCTCGGGAAGAGGATCGGAAACGAGCGGACGAAGCTGTCGAAGAGACCGCCGAACCGCTGCACGGCGCCCAGGTCGCCCTCGACCTCGACGCGCCCCTCGGCGAGGAGTTCCTGGGGGTCGACGAGCTCCAGCAGGAGGAGCTTGAGGTCGGTGCTCGTCAGGCGGAGCTGCAGGTCCGAGTCGCCGCCCGTGGAGGGCCGCGCGTGGAAAACCGAGTGCACAACCTCGAGCAGGTCGCTGCGCTCGAGGTCGGTGAGCTCGACGTGCAACCGGAGGTGGAGTCCCTCCGCCTTGTCGGCGTTCAGACGGGTGGCCATGGAGTCGTAGAAGTTCTGGAGCGGCATGTTCCGCGCGATCCCCTCGCTCACCTTCACCGTGCCGCCCGGTGGGGTTCCGTGCCGGAGCTCCTGCGCACCGGTGAGGTAGAAGTTCCGCCAGGGGCCCGACTCGCTCTGATAACCCAGCTGCTCGAGCGCGTCAGCGAGGAGCTGCCGCGCAGGCAGGTGCTCCGTGTCGCTGAAGACGACGTGGCGGAGCACCTCGGCGACCCAGCGGTAGTCGCCTTCGTCGAAGGAGGCTTGTGCCTTCTCGACCACGGCGCTGGCACCGCCCATGAAGCGCACGTACCGCTCCGCCGCAGCTCGGGGAGGGAGGGGCTCCAGGAGTGACGGGTGGCCGTCGAAGTAGCCCAGGTAGCGCACGTACACGGCCTTGGAGTTGTGGCTCAGGGTGCCGTAGTAGTCGCGGTTGTAGAACTCGCGCGCCAGCGCGGGAGGCAGGCGGAGCTCTTCTGCGATCTCCTCCTTGGTGAGGCCATGGTTGGCGAGCCGGAGCGTCTGGTCGTGAATGAACTTGTACAGATCGCGCTGCTTCTCGAGGTACTCGCGCACGCCGGCCCGGCCCCAGATGGGCCAGTGATGACAGCCGAACTGCACGTCGGTGCGCTCGCCGAAGAGGTCGAGCGACTCCTGCAGCTGCTGGGCCCACGCCAGGGCGTCGCGGGTCTGTGCGCCGCGCGGCGTGTACACGTTGTGCAGGTGATGGGAGGCGATCTCGCTCATGCACAGCGCGCCGAACTGAGGAAAGAAGAACACCATCTCCGTCGGCGCCTCGGTGCCCGGGGTCCACTGGAACTCGATGTCGACACCGTCGATCGTGCGCGTCTCGCCGGTCTCGTAGATCGTGTCGGTGGGGACCACGAAACCGGTGGTCCCCATGGAGAGCGCGGGGCCGAGCCCGTTGCCCACGAAGCCGCGCGGGCCGGGCGGGAGCAGGTTGCCGAACATGAAGGTCGCGCGCCGGTTCATCACGTTGCCGGCCATCACGTTCTCGCTCAACGCCTCCTGCACGTAGTCGCGTGGCGCGAGCACCTGGACCTCGCCAGAGGTGACCTGCTCGGGGGTGATCACGCCGAAGACGCCGGCAAAGTGGTCGGCGTGGCTGTGGGTGTGGATCACGGCGCGCACGGGGCGCTCGCCGAGATGCTCCTGGGCCAGGGCCAGGGCGGCACGTGAGCTCTCGGCAGAAGTGAGGGGGTCGATCAGGATCCACCCGGTGTCGCCCCGTACCAGGGTCATGTTTGCGAGATCGAAGCCGCGCAGCTGGTAGATGCCGTCGCACACCTCGTAGAGGCCCCGGTTCTGCGCGTTGAGCTGACACTGACGCCACAGACTCGGGTTCACCGTCTCGGGTGCTTCGCCGGCGAGGAAGTCGAACGGGCTGAGGTCGAAGACGATCTTGCCGTCGCGCTCGCGCCGGATCGTCAGGGGCTCGAGCGTGGCCAGGAAGCCGCGCTGCGCGTTCTGGAAGTCGGTGCGATCGGAGAACGGCAGCTCGCCCAGAACCTCGCGGTTGGTCTGGGCGGTGTGTGGCGTCGCGGCCTTCGGCTCGTGGGAATCACTCACGTCTTCGCTCCTTTCGGGTGCGCGGTGAGTCTCTCACGCACCGGTGCCGTGCGCGGTCGCAGACGCGCAGGCTCCGAGCAGACCCAACGGGGTCGAGGCTAGCGCCCGGCCGGGGTGCTGCGCTGCACGCGCGAGCTGGCGCGGGCACCGTGCTTGCGGGCGTCCGACTCGACGAGGCGGATCAGGTCGCGTGCGCCTTCGATGGCCCGCAGGTCTTCGACCTGGTGGCTCGCACGCGGAGTCGACCCCACGACCGACCACAGCAGGTCGAGCGCCGCACCGTGGTTGCCGGCGAGCTCCCAGAGTGCGTGGGCGAGAAAGGTGCGGTTGAGCGGCTCGAGCGGCTCGGCGTCGGCCGACTGCTGCAGCATGCGCACGGCGTGGCGCCGGTCGACCCAGCCGGAGTAGACCGGGATCTTGGGCGTCAGGTGGTGCAGCCGGCCCACGATGCGCAGCGGGCCGTAGCTCTCGTAGGTGGGTGCGAGAACCACCGCGCCTTCGCCGAGCTCGCGGACCTTCTTGAGCACACCCTGGCGAATGGCCGCGATCTTGCCGAACGACTCGGCCCAAAGGCCCCAGTGCATCGCGCCCCAGAAGTAGAGCGGGCCGGCTTCGTCGATCTGCCCAAGCCGGCCGCGGAGCGACTCGCCGCGCACACCGCGCAGGGAGCGCACGCCCACGTGCCGGGCGAGCAGGGCGAAGCTCTCCTCGAAGAGGTCGGTACCGCGCGAATACAGCTCCTTGCGCCGGTCTTCGGCCTGGCTCACGTACTCGGCCTGGAAAAACAAGGCCCGCAGCAGCTTCACGCGCAGCCCGAGGTCGTCGGGCCGCTGCTCGAGGGCCGCGGTGTAGGCCGAGACGGCGGACTCGATCGGACCGTCCAGCGCCCAGGCTGAGCTGGTGCCGGAGGCGCGCGACTCGAAGGCCCGGTCGCCTTCCTGCTCGAGAGCGATGCCGCCGGCGGCCGCGGCGCCAAGAGAAGGTGCGGCCAACGCCGCGAGGAGCACGGCCGCGAAGAGCGCGGCCAGCGCGCGTGATGAGGCGGGGACGGAGGGGAGCATGAGAGGTAGTGTCGAGGAGGGGGCGAGGACCGACCGGAGACGCACAGGTGCTGCGTCAGATACGGAGCTGCAGGCCGGCAGGTTCGCGCATGGGCTGAATAGAGAGCAGAAAGAAAGGGAAGGGAGCATGGCGAGCTGCGAGTCGCCGTGATCGGGGAGCAGGAAACTCCCGGGATCCTCCGATTCTGACGCTTTCCGGGATCTGAATCAATGCATGAGGTTCGATTTGATTTTCGTCTGCGCGCCCCTTCTGGATGGGCTGCCGAATCCGCTCGGTTGGTCGAGGCTTAGGCGCGAAGCATGAAGCGCGCCACGCTCGGCCAGATCACCTCGCTCTTTGCCCACAAGGTGGTGCGTCAGGTGCTACCCAGCGGGGCTCGGGAGGACCTGCTGCGCTCCGTCGGGCTCGAGCCCGACGCGAACGTCGACTCCTCCCGCATGCTCACCGACCGCGACTACTACGCCTTCCTGGGTCGCTGCGCAAAGGCCGACTCCGACGGCAGGTCACTCCCGCTGCGCGTGGGGGCGTCGATGCGCTGCAGCGAGTACGGCACGTTCGGGCTCGCGTGGAGGGCTGCCACCAGCCTCCGTGGCTCCTTCGACCGCGCCGAGCGCTACGGCCGCGTGCTCACGAGCGTGTCGACGTACCGGGTCGAGCCCACGAGCGACGGGGCGTTTCTGCACCTTCTGCGGGAAGGGGAGCGCACCCTGGGCCTGCGGCTGTCGAACGAGGCGACGCTCGCGAGCCTGGCAGCCCTCAGCAACGAGGCGACGTCGGGCGAGTTCCGGCCCCTTGCGGTCCACCTTCGTCATCCGGTGCCGGGTTCCGCGGCGGCTCACGAGGAGCACTTCGGGTGCCCGGTCCACTTCTCCTCCGATCGCGACGCGCTCCTGGTGGCGGAGGACACCCTGAGCCAGCCGAACCGTGTCGGCGACGCGGAGATGGTGGCGTTCTTCGACACTCATCTCGCCGCCGAGGTCGAGAAACGTGACGACGAACGCTCCCTCGACCGGCGGCTGCAGCTCGAGATCTCGCGCTCGCTGAGTGAGGGGGTTCCGACCCTCTCCGACACCGCCCGTCGCCTCGGCATGAGCGGTCGCACGCTGCAGCGGAGGCTTTCGGAGCGGGGTGTCTCGTACCAGAGCGTCGTCGACGAGGCGCGGCGGCGCCTGGCCCGTCGCATGTTGCGCGAGACGGACTCGACGTTGCTCGAGATCGCGTTCATGACGGGCTTTGCGGAGCAGAGCTCCTTCAGCCGCGCCTTCCGTCGTTGGGAAGGGCAGACTCCGCGCTCCTACCGACTCGGCACCGTTTGAGCCCGCGTGTCGTGTGGCCGTGAGCCTGGCGCGGGCGGCTTCCGCTGGCGCGCTCGGTCAAGAACCTGGCGCCCGGTGGCAAGACCCGAGCCGGGCCTCCTCCCTACAGTGAGTCTCGTCGACAACGCCGTCGACACCACTCACGGAAGGAGGCACCTCATGGGCCTGAATCGCACTTCACCCACGCCGGATCTCACTCTGGTGCTCCGACGGACCTGTCGCGGGCGACGCGTCGGGAGATCCGCTTCGTGCACGGCCTGACGGAATGGAGCCGAAAGTGGACGTCTTTCACATCTTCCTGACCGTAGCCACCCTCCTCGTCTCGCTCGTTGCCGGGTTCACGTTCGCCTTCGCCTGCGTCGTGATGCCTGGAACGGGAAGCCTCGGAGACCGCGAGTTTCTGCGCAGTTTCCAGGTCGTCGACCGGGTGATCCAGAACGGGCAGCCGCTCTTCGGGGTGGTCTGGCTCGGCTCCGCCGCGGCACTGCTGGTGGCCGCGGTCCTGGGCTTCGGCCGTCTCGAGGGAATCGACCGAGCCCTCCTGGTGGGTGCGGCGATCCTCTTTCTGGGAGGAGTGCAGGTTCCCACGGCGACCATCAACGTCCCGCTGAACAACGAGCTCCAGCGCCTCGACCTGGGGGCGCTGGAGGAGAGTGCAGTGCTGGAGGCCCGCGCCGCCTTCGAGCCGAAGTGGAATCTCTGGAACCAGATCCGAACGGTGGTTGCGACACTGTCCGCTCTGATGCTGCTCGTTCTGATCCTGAAGCTCTGAGCGGCCGTTCGCGGCCAGCTTGTCCGCGGCGAGCACGGGTGGCTCGGCACTTCTGGCCGGGCGACCTGCGGCTCACTCCATGCCGGGGGGCTGGAAGCGGCCGTCCACGGCGGTCCAGCCGCCGTCCACGAAGAGCACGGTGCCGGTCATGAAGCTCGCGGCAGAGGAGAGGAGGAACACGGTGGGCCCGGCCATCTCGTCGGGCTGAGCCCAGCGGCCCATCACGCTCTTTTCCGCGTACGCCCGGTGCCAGGAGGGCTCGGACTTGATCGGCGCCGTGAGCGGCGTCTCCACGACACCCGGCGCCACGGCGTTCACGCGGACTCCCTGCGGGCCGAGCTCGGCGGCGAACGTCCGCACCATCTGCACGATGCCGGCCTTGGTGGCGGCGTAGATGCCCTGGCCGGGCTCCACTGTCAGGGACCGGATCGAGGAGAACATGACGATGCTGCCGCTGCCCTGCTCGGCCATGATCGGACCGGCGCCCTGGAACACGTGCAGGCCGCCCTTCAGATTGAGCCCGATCACACGGTCGAACTCCTCGCCCGTGTACTGGAGCAGCGGCTTGCGCACGTTGACGGCCGGGGTGCAGGCGACGCCGTCCAGCGACCCGAAGCTCGAGGCGGTCTCCGCCAGGGCGTCGAGGGTGGCCTGGTGGTCGAGGATGTCGAGCGCACCACCGGTGCTCCCGCCGCCGAGGCTCTCGGCGGTGGCGCGCGCACCGTCGCCGTCGAGGTCGAAGCACGCGACCCGAGCGCCCTGGTCGGCACAGCCACGAGCCACGGCCTGACCAATTCCGGAAGCGGCGCCGATGACGGCGACGCTCTTGCCGTCGAGAGAGAAGGGAGAGGTCATGCGGGCTCCTGTTTGGCGGTGAGGTTTGCGGGGATCACCGGTCTCGGATGGTGCCGAGCTCGGTGGCAGAAGGCAGGCCGGGGAGAGATTCTGCGGCTTCCACGGCGCGGAGGATGGCCTCGGAGACCACCTCGGCGCCGAGAGCGCCGATGCGCCGGAGGTCGGCTGCACCGGTCCAGCGACCGGTGGCGAGGGAGAAGAGCGTGTCGCCGTCGCCCGGGGTGTGTGCGGGGTTGATCGCGCGCGCGAAACCGTCCTCGGACATCTGTGCGAACTTGGTGGCCTGAGCTTTGTCGAGCTTCGCGTTCGTGGCGACGATGCCGATCGTGGTGTTCTGTGCCGCCTGACTCTGGGCGGTCGCGAGCTCCCCTGGAGCTTCATGCAGCAGCGTGCGTGCGTCGAGCAGGGTTCGGCCGTCGTTGGCGCGCACGCCGGCCACGACACGTCCTGCGCGCGGGTCGATCACGTCCCCCACCGCGTTCACTGC
This sequence comes from Candidatus Multivoraceae bacterium, assembly GCA_965223385.1. Classification (GTDB taxonomy): domain Bacteria; phylum Acidobacteriota; class Thermoanaerobaculia; order Multivoradales; family Multivoraceae; genus JBCCLJ01. The sequence goes on from CBDCWR010000007.1 coordinate 2,930,308, forward strand.
GACCAGGGCCGCCACCGTGAGCCCGTCAGCGGTGATGATGGATGCGCTGCCGAGGCCGCCCTTCATGGCGTGATCGCGGCCGAGCCACTTGCCGACGGTGGCGCCGGCACCCGCGCCCGCGTTGCCCTGCGCAACGGGGCCAGCGGAGGCGGCCTTTGCCGCGGCGTGGCCGCAGGCGGCATCGGGCCGGATGCTCGCGCTCCCGCCCACGCCGAGGTCGAAGAGGATGGCGCCCACCACGATCGGCACGCGGGCCACGCCGACGTCGAAGCCGATGCCCTTCTCCTCCAGGTAGCGCACGGCGCCCGAGGCGGCGTCGAGGCCAAAGGCGCTGCCGCCCGAGAGCACGATGGCGTGCACCTCCTGCACCGTGTTGGTGGGGTCGAGGAGACCAAGCTCGCGGGTTCCAGGCGCACCGCCACGCTGTTCGACGCCTGCGACGGCGCCCTCCGGGGCCAGCACGACGGTGCAGCCCGTGGGGCGCTCGGAGCGGACGTGGTGGCCCACGAGCAGACCGTCGACGGCGGTCAGGCCCGGGTCGGTGGCTCGGGTCGTGGCAGAAGCAGGGGTCATGCGAGCCTCCTGGAGGGCCGGCTCGCCCGCCGCGGATCCGCCGGCCGGCGCACAGGCGAGCGCGAGGGGTCCGAGGAGCAAGGCCGTGAGAGCGAGCGAGGCCCTGCATGGAGTCGGTTGTCGAAGCATCGGAGAGGTCTGGCGCCGAGAGTTCGAGGTCTATGATAGGCGAACGCTCTCGCCAGCCAGCGCCATGAACCCGCCTTCTACCAGTTACCGATCGCCGCGGCAGCAGCTCGCGTCCGCTCGGCTCACGTCCCGTGCTCCGGTGGTGCGTGAGCGGTCTTGCGCGCAGCCTCCGGCCTGGCGGGTCGAGGCGGCTGCGGTCCTCGCTCCTTGGGGCTCGGAATGGCCCACATGAGCGTTCAGGCGGCGGACTGTCTCCTGCGGGCCGTGGACGACCTGCGCGACGAGCTCGTCGACTTCGTCGCGGAGCTTGTGCGGATCCCGTCGGTCAATCCCCCCGGCGAGGGTTATCGCGAGTGCGCCGAGCTGCTCGACGCGCGCATGCGCACGTTCGGTTTCGAAACGGAGCTGATCGAGGCTTCGGAGGCCGAGGCACACTCGGACGACTACCCGCGCGTGAACGTGGTTGGCCTGCGGGACGCCGGCGCCGCGCGGCCGCTGCTGCACGTGAACGGCCACACGGATGTGGTTCCGGTGGGTGAGGGCTGGACGCGTGATCCGTTCGGCGCCGCGATCGAAGGTGACCGCATGTACGGCCGCGGTACGGCCGACATGAAAGCTGGCCTCGCGTGTGGGTTGTTTGCGGCCGAGGCGGTGCGCCGCGCAGGGCTCGAGCTCGCCGGCAGCCTCGAGATCAGCGGCACCGCCGACGAGGAGAGCGGTGGCTTTGCTGGCGTGGCACACCTCGCCGAGATCGGCCGCTTGACTGCCGACCGCATCGACTACGCGATCATCCCGGAGCCGTTCGAGCCGCACCGCATCTGCATCGGTCACCGCGGCGTCTACTGGTTCAAGGTGACCGCCCGCGGTCGCATCGGCCATGGCTCGATGCCTTTTCTCGGCACGAATGCCATTGCCGAGGCGGGCGCCTTCCTCGAGGCCGTGCGGCTGGAGCTCGAGCCGCTGCTCGCCGAGCGCCTGACCGAGCTGCCGGTGGTGCCGGAGGGTGCACGGCGCGCCACGGTGAACGTGAACGCCATCCTCGGAGGTCAGGGTGGGCAGGACCCGCAGACGCCCTGCGTGGCGGACGTGTGCGAGACCATCTTCGATCGCCGCTTCCTGCCGGAGGAGGGTTTCGAGGAGACACGCGCCGAGGTGGTGGCGCTGCTCGAGCGGGTGCAGGCCCAGAACCCGGACTGGCGCTTCGAGATCGAGGACATGATGGTGGTGCACCCCACCCAGACTCCCGCAGGGTCGCCGCTCGTGGCCTCGCTCGAGCGCAGCATCGAGCGCGTGACGGGGCGGCCGGCGATTCAGGTGGCGAGCCCCGGCACCTACGACCAGAAGCACTTCTCCAACATCGGCGGCGTGCACCACTGTGTGGCCTACGGCCCGGGGGTGCTGGAGCAGGCCCACCAGCCCGACGAGTGGTGCTCCATCGAGGACATGGTCGAGAGCACGAAGGTGATGGCGCTCACCATGGCCGAGCTGCTCACCAGCTGAGGAGTGGGGCGCTCGGCCCTTCCTGGCGAGGTCGGGGGTGATCACTTGGGAGACCTCGCGGCCAGTCGTGGTTTCTACGGATAGGCACTTCCTCGGCCCCGGGCGAGCATGCGGGCATCCATTCGTTCGTCTCCCCCGGCCGAGCTGCCGGGGACCGGCTCCAAGGAGGGAACCCATGCGAAGCCTGAAGTCCGTCTCTGCCTATGCCTTGCTTGCGCTAGGTCTCCTCTTGCTGACCAGCTCCGCGGTCGGTCAATCGCCGGAAGATGCCGCACCCGTGGGCACCATGGCCCAGGTCATGCGTGGCATCTACTTCCCGAACTCGAACATCATCTTCGACGTGCAGATGCGCGACCCGGAGGCGCCGATCGAGATCAACGAGGACGGTACGGTGAGCCAGTCCTTCGCGGGCATCTACTCGGGTTGGCAGGTCGTCGAGAACGCCGCGCTCGTGCTGGCCGAGAGCAGCGCACTGATCAACATCCCCGGACGCCCCTGCGAGAACGGGCAGATGGCACCCGTGGCGCGTTATGACTGGCAGAAGTGGACGCGGCAGATGACCGACGTCTCCTGGCGTATCTACCAGGCGGCGCTCCGCAAGAGTCAGGAGGAGGTGAGCGAGCTCACCAACGACCTGGCCGAGGCGTGCGACAGCTGCCATCGCGTGTACCGGAGCAACGCGCAGAAGAACCGCATGCGCTGCCTGGGCAGCGGCATCATCCTGCCTCCCTAGCGACACGGCGGCCGGGTCCGCTGTCTCGCCTGCCTTCGCGGGCGAGACGGTCGGATGGTTCTCGCGGCGAGGTCCCTTCAGGACGGGCCCTGCGGGTATTCAGTCTGGCGCGCCTCGGATAGATTGCGCGCATGTCTGCTCAGGAGAACGCCGCCGTCTCCGAGATCTTCGACCCTGCCCGCTGGGACGAGGTCGAAGGGACCGGCTTCACCGACATCACGTACCACGTCTCCAAGGACGAGAAGACGGTGCGCGTGGCCTTCGATCGGCCCGAGGTGCGCAACGCCTTCCGGCCGCACACGGTCGACGAGCTCTACCGCGCGCTCGACCACGCGCGCATGTGGAGCTCGGTGGGCTGCGTGCTGCTCACGGGCAACGGGCCGTCGCCGAAAGACGGCGGCTGGGCGTTCTGCTCGGGTGGTGACCAGCGCGTGCGTGGCGCCGATGGCTACAAGTACCAGGCCAGCGACGGCGAGCCCGACCCGGCCAAGCTCGGGCGCCTGCACATCCTCGAGGTGCAGCGCCTGATCCGCTTCATGCCGAAGGTGGTGATCGCGGTGGTGCCCGGCTGGGCCGTGGGCGGCGGGCACTCGCTGCACGTGGTGTGCGACATGACGCTCTGCTCCGAGGAGCACGCGCTCTTTCGCCAGACCGACCCCGAGGTGGCGAGCTTCGACTCCGGCTACGGATCGGCGCTGCTCGCGCGCCAGGTCGGCCAGAAGCGCGCCCGCGAGATCTTCTTCCTCGGCCGCAACTACTCGGGCCAGGAGGCGCTCGACATGGGTATGGCGAACGGCGTCGTGCCGCACGCCGAGCTCGAGAATGTGGCCCTCGAGTGGGCCGAGGAGATCAACTCGCGCAGCCCCACGGCGATGCGCATGCTGAAGTACGCCTTCAACATGCCCGACGACGGCATGGTGGGCCAGCAGCTCTTCGCCGGCGAGGCGACGCGCCTGGGGTACGACACCGCCGAAGCGCGCGAGGGCCGCGACGCCTTCCTCGAGAAGCGCCCCCGCAACTTCAAGAAGTTCCCCTGGCACTACTAGTGCTCTGAGTCACGAAGTCGTCGAGGAAGCTTCGGACGATTTGCCTTCTGGCTGCGTTGTCTTCCCTCGCCGTATTCCCCGATACGCCTCAGTCATTCGCCTTGGCAGAGAACAGACTCCCCGCGACCTTTCCTCAACGAACGCACGACTCAGAACACTCGAGGCGCCCATGACCGAGCCCAGCCGCGACACCCTCGACACCTTCGAGAACCCGTTTCCCGAGCGCAACTACGTCATCGAGACGGTGGCACCCGAGTTCACCTCGCTTTGCCCCAAGACCGGCCACCCCGACTACGGCACGCTCACCATCAGCTACGTCGCGGACAAGACGTGCTACGAGCTCAAGTCGCTCAAGCTCTACCTGCAGGAGTACCGCAACCACGGCGCGTTCTATGAGGCGGTCACCAACACGATCCTCGACGACCTGGTGGCGGTCACCCAGCCGCGCTGGATGAAGATCGAGGCGGCTTTCACCCCACGCGGCGGCATCCGCACCACGGTGATCGTGGAGCACGGCACGAAGCCGGAGTAGGTCTTCGTCGGCGATGAAGGACACGAGCCGCAGAGAGTCTCAGCTCACCAGTCTCGAAGCCGAGATCCAGCAGGAGCGTGCGGCCGCCCTCGGCGTGGCGGGCCGGCGGCTCGAGGAGAGCCTGGCGCGCTACCACTCGCCCGAGGTCGACGACCCGGAGCGGCGCGCGGAGGTGCTCGACGCGGTGGCACACGACCTCTGGCTCCTCCTGATCCAGCGCGACTCGATGGCCCCGGGCTCCGGCGATGTCGATCGCATCGCCGAGGAGTACGGGGTGCCGGAGGCGGCGAAGGCGCGGGTGGGGGTCGTGCGGGCGCCGAAGACCAGAGGTTAGAGGGCGGTCTGGTCCCCGTGGTGGGATGTTGTCGGCGGGAGTGTCTCGCGGCCCGGATCTGAAGCAGTCTCTGTCCTCCGGACGGCTCGGGAATGCTGGTTGGCCAGGAGCGCCCTCGCCTGGGTTCTCGTCGGCTCGGGTCGTTCAGGCCTGCGGTGGACCTCCCAGCGCCGCCGAGCCCTGAACCCTCCGGACAGAGACTGCTTCAGCTCTGGTCGAAAGTCATCGTGGAGTCGTCGAGCGGGGGCTCGGGACCGTTCTCACGGGATGCCTTCGTGGCGCTCGCTCCGTGGCTGTGGTTGAGGACGTGGGCGCGGGGCGCTGGCCTCTTCGTTTCCAGTCCTCGGCTCTGTAGGCTGGCCCCGCGAGCAGAGGGGCGCGGAGTGCGCCTCGCTTCGCAGATCAGAGGGAGGTGACGATGCCTAGAACTGAAGCGCGATGGGCCCGAGAGCTCCGCTGCTCGATCTCCGGGGTGAGCGCACCCCTCGACGAGCCGGCCTTCCTGTCGCCGGAGGGCCGCCCCTGGCTGGTCACGTACGACCTCGACGCGGCCATGGGGCCCGCCTGGGCCGAGGCTTTGGCCGGCCGGCCGTGGACGCTGTGGCGCTACATGGAGCTCCTGCCGGTGGCCGATCCCGCGTCGGTGGTGAGCCTCGGCGAGGGCGGCACGCCGCTGATCCCCGCACCGTCGCTCGTGCCGCAGGTCGAGCTCATCGTGAAGCAGGAGGCGGGCAACCCCACGGGCTCCTTCAAAGACCGCGGGCTCACCATGGCCGTCAACCGCGCCCGCGAGCTGGGCGCCGAGGGCGTGCAGCTGCCGAGCGCCGGCAATGCCGCGATCGCCATGTCGGCCTATGCCGCGGCCAATGGTCTCCGCGCCAGGGTCTCCATGCCGGTCGACACACCGGAGCTCGTGAGCGACCAGTGTGAGCTCTATGGGGCTGAGGTCCATCGCGCCGGCAGCAATCTCGTGGAGTCGGGGGCGTTCCTGGCCGAGCTCGAAGGCGACTTCTGGAATCTGGCCACGCTGAAGGAGCCGTACCGCGCCGAAGGCAAGAAGACGATGGGCCTCGAGCTCGCCGAGCAGCTCGGCTGGAAGCTCCCCGACTGGATCGTCTATCCCACGGGCGGCGGCACCGGCATCGTGGGCATGGCCAAGGCGTTCGACGAGTTGGAGGCGCTCGGCCTGATCGGCAGTGCGCGGCCGAAGTTCGTGGTGGTGCAGATGGAAGGCTGCGCGCCGATGGTTCGCGCCTTCGAGCAGGGGGAGCGCTTCGCCGAGCCCTGGGAAGACCCGCAGACCGAGGTGTGGGGCCTGCGCGTCCCGCAGGCGGTGGGCGACTTCCTGATCCTCGACGCGCTCCGGAACACCGGAGGCGTGGCGGTCACCGTGGAGGAGGGCGTCCTCCCCGAGGTCACGGTGCGGGCAGGGCGGGCTGGGCTGGTCGTGGGGCCCGAAGGTGCGGCCGCGCTCCGCGCCGTCGAGGAGCTGGTCTCCGCCGGAACGATCGAAGAGGGCAGCCAGGTCGTCGTGTTCCAGACAGGCCACCCGAGGAACTACGCGTAGCTTCTTCGCGGCCCGGATCTGAAGCAGTCTCTGTCTTGCGGACGGCTCGGGGTGTCTGGAGGGTCGAAGGGGCCCTCGCCTGGGTTCTCGTCGGCTCGGGGCTGCCCAGGCCTGCGACGGCTCTCGCAGCGCCGCCGAGCCCTGAACCCTCCAGACAGAGACTGCTTCAGCTCCGGTCGACCGTTGTGGGCGACACACCGAGCGGGAGCACGGGCAGGTTCTGTAGCCTAGTAGCGCCTACGGCTCGGTGATTCCGGCCGCGCGCCACCGGCGAGACGGCGACGGTTGTGCCAGCAGATGGAGAAACGAAGTGGTGTCGAACGCCGAGAGGATTGCGAGTCGTCGGCTTCGTGCGATCCTCGGGTCGGCGGGCGAGCGAGCAAACCTCGAGGAGTCCGATGCGCTTCGTGATCTGGAGAGTGCCCTCGAGTTCTTCTTGCCGGCAGTCCTCCACGAACGCTACCCAGAGCACTGGGATGACTCTTTCGACGCTTATCGCTGGGCTCATGCGAAGCGCATGAGCTCCCGCGAAGCAGAGTTTCGAGGGCTCGGACTCCTCATCACGAGCCAGACGTGGATTCCGTTGCAGGTGCAGCTGCGGGTCGCAGAGCAAGGAGATCGAATGGAGAGGGTTTGCTGCAAAGCAGGCCGCGGTGTCCCGCGGCGGGGCATGACGGGCCTGGACTATCGATCCCCCTTGGTCGAGAGCACCTGCCAAGAGGTTGCCACGAGTCCCGCCGAGATTGAGTGGGCCTTCTCGGCGGTCCGAGAAGACTCGAACCAGACCGACCGAAGAGGAGACTAGGAGTGGTTGGGGCGGCTGCCTCCACGCGGGCTGTCGGTGCTCCTGCTGTCGAGGGAGGCGGGACCTCGCTGCTACTCGACGCTTAGTAGCCTCAGCTCCTCAAGAAGTCGCCGTTGACGACGTTCTCCGCGTTGCCTTCCCGCAGGCAGCGCGCAGCCACCTCCGCGCCCTTCGCCCGCATGTCGTGCACCGACTCAGGCGTGAAGAAGGCCGAGTGGGAGGTGAGAACAAGCCGGTTCTGGATCCACTCTTCGTTGGCCGCGAAGGCGGCCAGAAGCGGATGGGCCGGGTCGGGAGGCTCGACGGGGAGCACGTCGAGGCCGGCGGCGCGCACCTTGTCGCTCTTCATCGCCTCGTAGAGCGCATCGAGGTCGACCACCTCGCCCCGCGCCGTGTTCACGAACACCAGACCCTCCTTGGAGTGGGAGAGGATGTCCGCATTGATCAGGTTGCGGGTGCTGTCGGACAGCGGCACGTGCACGCTGATGATGTCGCTCGTGGCAAACAGCTCGGGCAGCGAGCGCAGGCGCGTCACACCCACGGCGAGGTCGGCGCCGTTGGGCAGGTACGGGTCGTAGAACTGCACGTTCATGCCGAAGGCCTTTGCACGCAGCGCCGCGGCAGTGCCGATGCGGCCGAGGCCCACCGTGCCGAACGTGCAGGTGGACAGGCGCTTGCCGAACGGGCTGAGCGTGGGCAGCCAGTTGCCCTTCGGGTCCTCACGCAGCCGCTCCGTGTGGATCGCCGTGCCTTTCATCAGGGTGAGCATGAGCGCCATGGCGTGGTCGGCCACCTCCATCGTGCCGTAGTCGGGCACGTTGGACACGGGAATGCCGAGCTGCCCCCACGCCTCGAGATCGATGTTGTCGAAGCCCACCTTCGGCGTGACGAAGATCTTGCAGTTCTCGAGCTTCGCCCTGTGCTCAGGCGGCACGTCCACGTAGGAGACGATGGCGTCGCAGCTCTTCCACTGCTCGTCGGTCACCTCCGCGAAGTCGCTCGTGAACTCGGCCTGGCAGCCCTCCCCGAGCGCGTCTAGCTCGATGCTGCGGTCGTCCGGCCAGCGCATCACGGGCCAGAGAATTCGGTAGGTCACGGTGGCTCCTTTCGGCGGGATGGAGGGCGTTTGTATACCACGCGCAGCCTGGCGCCGATGGTCTTTGGTGGCTTCTCGAGTCTGGTTTGAGCTCGCGGGGCGCGTCCTGGCTGCGCACGAGCCAGGCGGAGCTCGCGACTGGCTCGGGGCGATACGCTTGTCTCACAGCGCTCGGAGAGCCGAGACATGAACCCTGCTCGGAGAGCTGAGAAATGAAGGGAGCCCTCGACTGCCACTGTAAGCACTTTGGTCCGCCGGTTCTTTCGCGGGTGGGGTTGAGGGATCGCGCCGCCGCAACACAGAGGTTCGGGCGCTCCTATGCCGTGTTGGCGACGAACGATGCCCAGCACGAGGCTCTGGTGCAGTGCCGGAAGTGTGGCAAGCTGTATCAGCAAGGGGAGCACCAGGAGGGCATGGGCGTTCACACGTACATGTTCGAGGTTCCCGAGATCGAACCGGCGGTGTGGCGGGAGAATCCGTTTCCCGATCTCTTCCTCCTCGTGGTCGATCGGGACTTCTACCAGGCGCTGGGACCCGAAGATGCCTCGACGGCATGCAGGAGGGCTGATTGCACACGGCCAAAGGTCGCGCTCAGCATCTGCTGCCGGCGCCATCACTTCGAGCAGGTGAAAGGCTACGATTTCGAGGCGCTCGCGCAGCTCTACGGTGCGCCTCTTTGCTCAACGGATGGAGACGAATGACTGAGAGTGGCAGACCTGGAACGCGGGAGAGTGCCGTGAATGCCGCCGCTCGCCGTGTTGCTCTCGCTCTCGCCGCGCTCCTCTCCTTTGCGGCCATCACATGCCAGCCCAGGAACGACGCCATGAGCTTCGACGCAGAATCCGCACTGACGATCTTCGAGCTGGCGCTTTCCGACCGGGGCCTGAAGCTCGAGGCCCTGACACCTGCTGAGGGCGTCTCGGCCATGCTCGACTTCTACCGATCGCAGCGTGCCGAAGACTGTGACGTCGAAGAGGATGGCGACATGCTCCTGTTTCAATGGGGAACGTACGACTGGGGGAGCGGAGAGCACTTCGAGCTCGACATCACACGTCAGCTCGCGCCCGATGTCGGAGAGTTCGACTTCAGCGCAAGTCAGCTCAGCTTGACGTTTCTCTTTGAGCCGTCCGGCGCGTTGCGTGCGCTTGGAGAGGGCAACCGCTGGGCCTACACGCCGGAAGACCTCTCAGACTTCGAGAGCTTCGTGCGCGGGAGCGCCGCGCTCCAAGCGGTGGCGTCGCGCACCGACGGCCGTGTGGAGCTCGACTTCGATCCTGTCGGCTAGGCTCTGGTTGGAGGCGGTGCGATAGATCCAGATCGGATCGTCCGAGACATCCGTGGCGCTCGGGACTACAGATCGGTCCGACTGCGCCTACCCCGCTTCGTGCGTCGGGCGCTCGAGCAGCGCCTGCGTGCGGAGCTCGCCTGGGCGTCGCTCGCTCTCCTGCTCGTGTACTACGCGTTCCTCAAGGCCAGGATGCCTCAGGTCTCGTGCTCCATGTTCGCGCCCTGGGTGAGGTTGCAGGCGCCGCTCGGCGGCAAGGACGTCATGGTCGTCGGGAAGCGTAGGCCGTTCCTCAGTTCCACGTCGGACGCCGAGCAGCTGCGCGGCTACGAGCGCAAGTTCGAAGATCTCGTGGCAAAACACACTTAGCGTTCGCCCACGGGCACACTTCGGGCGTGCCCCCCAGACCGCACGCTCTCTTTCGCCCGGCAGGCGGTTCTCGGGCGCGGGTGAATCGAGCGCTCGCGCGAGCCGACCTGCTCCGTGATGGGAGAATGACGCATGTGCGTTGTCCCGTGCCGATCGGTGACCCAGTGAGAGACTTGTCATCGTGGGCCGAAGGAGAGCAGCTTCTCGAGCAGCTGCTCGAGCTCGACCCCCCCGCGCGCCTCGCTCTGCTCGAGGAGGTGGGCCGCAGGCAGCCGGATCTGCGCGCGGCTCTCGAGGCCGTGCTCCGCGAAGAGGACGAGTCTGGGTTCCTGCCACCCGGCGGCGCGGCGCAGAGGCCCGTGTTCACCGACCTCGGCGAGCAGCTCGAGCGCGACGAGGGCTCGCCGCCCGTCATCATCGGCGCCTACCGGGTCCTCGATGAGATTGGCCGCGGCGGTATGGCGCGCGTCTTCCTCGCCGAGCGTGTGGAGGGTGGTTTCGATCAGAAAGTGGCGCTCAAGCTGGTCCTGCCGGCGCGCCTACGCAGCGACCGCGTGCGCGAGCGGTTCGAGCAGGAGCGACGCATCCTCGCAGGGTTGTCACACCCCGCGATCACGCAGCTGCTCGACGGTGGCTCGACCCCCTCCGGCGAGCCGTACTTCGCCATGGAGCTGGTGGAAGGGCGACCGATCGAAGAGTACTGCGACGTATGTGATCTCGACCTCCAGCAGCGGGTCCGCCTGTTCCTCCAGGTCGCCAGCGCCGTGGGGCATGCGCACCGGCAGCTCGTGGTGCACCGCGACCTCAAATCGTCGAACGTGCTGGTCACGGAGGCGGGGCAGGTGAAGCTGCTCGACTTCGGGATCGCCAAGCTCCTGGACGACGACGCCCTCGATGCCACGGCCACACAGCATCGAGTGCTCACCCCGGCCTGCGCGAGCCCCGAGCAGCTGCGCGGCGAGCCGATCACGGTGGCCTCCGACATCTACCAGCTCGGGCATCTCCTCTACCGTCTGGTCACCGGGAGCAGCCCGTACGCGCGGAGTCGCACCCACCCTTCGCTTCTCCAGGCCGCCATCCTGGAGGATCCCCCCACGCCGCCGAGCCGGGCTGCCGTGGATGTCGGTGAGGCGACCGGCGGCGAGGGCCAGCCGTCGACCGAGGTGCGATGGGCCCGTGAGCTGCGCGGCGACCTGGACGCCATCCTCCTGATGGCGCTGCGCAAGGAGCCCGAGCGGCGCTACGCGACGGTGCAGGCGCTCGTTCACGACCTGGAGTCTTACCTCGATGGCCGCCCGGTGACGGCGCGGCCCGACTCGGCTGGCTACCGCCTTCACCGGTTCGTGGGGCGCAACCGTGCGGCGGTCGCGGTGGCGGCGGTGGCCGCTCTGGGCCTCGGCGCCGCCATCGTCACCTTCACGGTGCGGCTCGCCGCCGAGCGCGACGTGGCGCAGCAGGAGGCTGCGAAGGCGCAGGAGGTTGCCAGCTTCCTGCAGCGGGTGTTCAGCGTCGCCGATCCGAGCGAAAGTCGCGGACGATCGGTGACCGTGCTCGAGGTGCTGGACGAGGCGCTGGGGGAGCTCGAGCGCGACACCACGACAGAGCCGCTCATCGACGTCACCCTGCGGCGCACTCTCGGCTCCGTGCACGGCAACCTCGGCCTCCTGAGCTCCGCTGAAGAAATCCTGCGCGCGGCGGCCGTGCGGGCCGAGGAGCGCTTGGGGCCGCGTCACCGGGAGACCATCGTGGCTCTCAACGACCTCGGAACGCTGCTCTGGAGAAGAGCGCAGTACTCCGAAGCGGAGTCGGTGCTCCGCGACGCTCTGAGCCGGAGCCGCTCCGTCCTCGGCGAGAGCTCCGAGCGTACGCTCCGCATTGCCAACGACCTGGGCCTCGTGGTGTGGCGCCAGGGCCGCTTCGACGAGGCAGGCGAGATCTTCCGCGACGTTCTCGCGCGTCGTGTCGAAGCCTTTCCGTCCGACGACCCCGCCACCCTCGACGTGCGCAACAACCTGGCCGGCGTCCACTACATGAAGGGCGACTACCCGCAGTCCGAACGGAGCTATCGCGAGGTTTGGGAATCAGGCACTGCGATTCGCGGCGAGGACCACCCGTTCACGCTCAACTCCATGAACAACCTGGCCATGAGCCTGGTGGGTCTCGGCAGGCGCCAGGAGGCGATCGATCTCTTCGAGCGCCTCGTCGAGTTGCGGCGCAGGGTACTGGGTGCGGAGCACCCCGGCACCCTCGGGGGCATGGCGAAGCTCGGTGAGTCGCTGCTGCAGGTGGGCGAGGTCGAGCGGGCCGAGCCGGTCCTGCGTGAGGTGCTCGCCACGCGACGCCGAGTGCTCGGCGAGGAGCACCCGGACACACTCTGGTCGATGAGTTATGTCGCGCTCGCACACCAGGCGCGCGGGGAGCTCGATGTCGCCGAAGCCCTGTTCGGAGAGGTGCTGGCGCGACGCCGAGTGCTCGGCGAGACCCATCCCGACACTCTCAGCACACTGCGCTACCTGGCTGCCCTGCGTGGCGACCAGGGCCGCACCGAGGAGGCGGAAGCCCTCCTCCGGCAGGTGCTCGCGGCCTACGTCGAGGAGGGTGGCGCTGAAAGCTACTGGGCCATCGTCACCACCTCCGACCTCGGCCTGATCGTTCTCGACCGCGCGCGCCCAGAAGAAGCTCGACGGCTCCTGAGCGAGGCCCTGGGGCTCGCCGAGCAGCACTACCCGGACGACCGTAGGCTGGTCGGCAGCCTCAGCCTACGGCTCGGTCGTGCGCACGCGGCGCTCGCCGACACAGACCGCGCGGCGCAGCTCGTGCGTGAGGCGATCGCACGTCTCGAGGGCGGCGAGCTCGCGGAAGCGCAGCGCTTCCAGGAAGAGCTCGCGAGCCCCTGAGACTGCGTCCCAGAGCATCGGGGAGGGCCCGCCAGGGCCACTACGAACGGTCGCGGCCGACGACGTCGGACTCGAGTCCGCAGGACACGCGGCTCTCCGTCGAGGGGCTATGGGTCCACGATCACCGTCCGTAGGACGAGCTCCGACGGCGTGCTGAAGCCCGCTGGGGTCGCCACGCTGAGCACGGTGCTGCCGACTGCCGCCGGGTCGACCTGGTAGGAGCCCACGGAGTCGCCCGAGATCAGCTGCACCGGCGAGCCCACGACCGAGGCCACTCCCGGGCTGCTGCTCGTGATCACGACATCGACCGCCAGGCCTACCCGCAGCCTGTGTGCCGGCTGGGAGGTGGCCACCTGCAGCGTGGTCGGGTCGAGGGCCACGGGCCCGATGGAGAGGTTGGTGTTTGCTGCGCTTACCGTGGTCACCACATCCCGCGGCGGGTTGAACGGGGTGCGGTGCACGAACCCGGACGGCAGCACGTTGACGTCGAGCGTGTCGTCGTCGAAGCCCGATCCCTGGGCGATCAACTGGGCGCCGCCGAGGCTCAGGCCCTCCACCCAGAGGGAGCCGACCGCGGTGGTGGTGACGCCGCTGAACGTGATGCTCGTCGATCCGGCCACGGCGGGATCGGTGGAGATGCGCGCGATCCCGGGCGCCGTGGTGGTGATGGTGATGTCGACCGGCTGCGGGGGCGCAGCTTCGAGGAGCACGTTCACCTCACCCTGCAGGTTCAAGCCGTAGTTCACCTGGCCCGAGAGCTGGATGTCTGGTGCCGCCACCGTCACGTCGGTGCGTGAACGGTCTACGCCGCCGATGATGACCGGGCGCACGAAGCCTGGTGGCTGCACGATGTCGATCACGGTCGAGCCCGCGACCAGAGGGTCGATCTCGGTCTGGAGGCTGAGGTTCGTCGGGCCGAAGCTGAGCGGGCTCTGGGTGACGGCCGCCACTCCGGGGCTCGAGGACACCACGCCCACATCGAGTTGGAGGCCTGGCCGCACCCGCTGCCCTCCGAAAGCCAGGTCGGCCGTGAAGTCGAGCGCCACGGGCGTCACGGTGAGCGGCTGGTCCGCGTCGAAGGTGGTGAGCGAGAGCGTGGTGCCCAGGTCGTGCCGGAACCCGCCCTCGACCACGGTCAGCGGTACGCTGAGCGGGTTGTAGCCGGGCGCGGAGGCGCGCAGCGTGGTGGTCCCCAGAGAGAGGCCCTGAACGCTGATGTTGGTGGGGCTGAAGGAGTTGAATTGCACCGTGGTCGAGGGCCCACCCGGCAGGGTGAGATTCCGGGCGACGACCGCGACGGCGGGGTCGTCCACGGTGAGAGTGACGGTGACCGGGCTCTGGAAGCTCTCGAGGCGCAGCCTCGGGGTTACCTGCAGGTCGCGCCCGATCACGTTCACGAGCTGGTCGAGGATCAGATCGGGCGCCCCGACCGTGACGTCGAGGACCTGATCCGGCAGGGCGAAGCCAGCCGGCTGGTGCACGGTGACGTTGGCCATACCACCGGAGACCCCAGTGAGGTCTACCATCTGTGTGTCGTCTCCCGGAGCGAAGGTGACGCTGGCGGGAGCAACGAGGGCGATGCTGGCGTCGGAGCTCTGCACGGCGACCGAGACCGGTCCCTGGGGTCCGAGCGGCTGGATGGCGATGGTTCCGGTGTCTGGGCGGATGAGCACGGGATGGATGCGCATCGAGGTCGGCGGGCTGAACGTCTGCAGCGTGATCGCCTGGAACGCGTTGCCGAAGCCGCTCGGCACCACCTCGAGGTCGAGTGAGCCTTCGCCGAAGCCCGGGGCGTTCACGCGCAGCGTGGTGGTCCCCGGCGACAGCCCCTGGATCTGGAAGAGGCGCGAGCCGGGCTGGCCGGGGTCCGGGAGAATCAGGGTGGCCGAGCCGGCGATCAGGATGTCGGCCGACACCACTGCCACGGTGGGGTCGTCCACCGTGACGGTCATGTCGGTGGGCCCCGGCGGGAGGTCGGTGAACGAGGCCGCGCCTTGCACCTGAAGCCCCTGCCCGATGAGGCTCCGCCCCTGGATGAAAGGCTGCGGTGGGGGCGAGACCCTGACTTCCGGAAGCTCCACCGTGACGTCGAAGGAGGAGGCCCAGCTCGGGACCGACGTGAACCCTGGAGGTTGTACGAGGTTGACCGTGGCCATGCCCGGCGCGACCGGGTCGATCGTCACGAGGTCGCCGATGCCGGTCCCGCCGCGCAGCGTGAGGGGTGACGGCGCGGTCACCACCGACGGGTCGGAGCTCGTCACCTGCACCTGCACGTCGAGGCCGGCGCGCAGTGCGCCCAGCTCGACCACCGTGGTGCCGCTGGAGTCGAGCTCGAACGCTCTCAAGCGCCCGATCTCCCTCTCCGACGACGAAGCCAGCGTGGTGACGGTGAGGTTGGTTGGGCACTGCCCGAAGCCACCCAGCGTACACGCGATCATCGACGGTCGGAGGCTGATGCTCGCTGTCGCGTCGCGGCGCCCGGGTACGGAGTAGGTGACGTCCACGGTGCCGGTGTCGCTCAGCGCCTGCAGGAACGCCCGTCCGACGTTGTCGCCCGGGGCGATCGGCGACGGTGATGCTCGCACTGCCTGGTGTGTCGACGTCGTCCGACACGAGGAGCAGCGCAGGGTTGCCGCTGGTGATCGTCATCGTGGCGCCGGCGGGGCCGGCGTCAGCCTGGAGGATCGCGCTGCGGAGGCGCTGCAGGTCTCTACCTACACGGTTGGGCTCGCCGGGACTCATGCTGATCCGGTCGTCCACCACCAGCGTCGCCGTGACGTCCGGGAGGCCGGGTGTACTCCCGCGGATCTCGGTGCTCCCGAAAGCCAGTCCGGTCACGGGCACAGGAGCCGTGATCTGCCCGGCCGCAATCTGGACCGTGGCCTGGACGGTGGCCACTGACGGGAACTCGGACACCATCGCGAAGGTCAGTCCCCCTGCGGGCGCCGGGTCGGACAGGCGCAGCGTCATCTGCCGTGCCTCGATGCCGATCGTGAACGGGTCGGGCTCGAGCGAAAGTGTGACCGTGGTGGTGATGGGGCGGGTGTCCGGGGCGAATCCGGCCGCCGTTGCGGTCACCAGCGTCTGGCCGAGAACGCCACCGGTCACCTGCGGGTTGCTCACCGGGAGGACATCGCCCGCGGGCACGAAGACCTGCGGGGAGATGGTGGCGATGCTCGGATCGGCACTGTCGAAGTAGATCGTGGTGCCCCCGGTGGGTGCCGGGGTGGTGAGGCTCACCGCGAGGCCCTGCGTCTCTCCGGGCGCGACCACCAGCAGGTTGTCGATGGAGACGACGGAGCTGGTCACCTCGATCGGTGCGGCGCCGGGGTTGAAGCCCGGAGCCGTGGCGCGCAGCACCGTGTTGCCCAGAGCGTCGCCGCTCACGGTGACCGGCGCCGAGCTGTCGCCCTGTGCGATCAGGGTCTGGGGTGGCGTGATGCCGGCGATGCTGGCGTTGTCGCTCGTCAAGGTGACGAGCACGCCGCCCGCGGGCGCCGGGGCGCCGAGGAACACGTTGCCACCGATGGTGCGGCCCAGGCCGACCAGCGGGCTGTCGAGCACGAGACGCAGATCGTTCGAGGCGACCGCGTCGACCACCACGGAATCCGGGTTCGAGTCGTTGGTGCCGTCGTTCACGATGAGCTGCACCAGGTAGAGACCCGGCAGGTCGGCCGTGAACGTGGGCAGCGCGCTGGCCGGGTCGTCGAGCGTGGCCGTGCTGCCTTGCGGCGCTGCCATGATCGACCAGAAGAACTGCAGCGGATCGCCGTCGGCGTCGCTCGAGCCGGTGCCATCGAGGAGCACGGTCGCACCCTGGCCCACCGTCTGGTCGGGGCCGGCGTCAGCCACCGGGCGCGAGCCCGACGTCGAAACGAGCACGCTGTCCGGCAGCGACGAGTCTTCGCCGTCGTTCACGATCAGCTGCACCTGGTACGTGCCGGGCTGGTCCACCGTGAAGCTGGGCATGGCCACCGTGGGATCGTCGAGGCTGGCGGTGCTGCCCGCGGGGCGCGATTCGAACGACCACAGGTAGGTCAACGGATCTCCGTCGGCGTCGCTCGAGCCGGTGCCGTCGAGGAAGACGACGCTGCCTGCGAGCGGGCTCTGGTCCGGCCCAGCGTCCGCTACCGGCGGCACGTTGAGGGTGGTGATCACCGCGCTGTCGGGTGCGGAGTCTTCGGTGCCGTCGTTGACGATGAGCTGCACCACGTAGCTCCCGGGCACGTCGAGCCCGAAGGAGGGCATGACGGAGCTGGGATCGGAGAGGGTCGCCGCACTTCCGGGCGGGCTCGAGAGCATCGACCACTGGAAGGTGAGCGGATCGCCGTCGAGATCCGACGAGCCGCTGCCGTCCAGTGTGACGGTGCTGCCGAGGGCCACCGACTGGTCGGGCCCGGCGTTCGCCACCGGACGCACGTTCTCGGTGTCGAGCATCACCGTGTCGGGCGCGGAGTCGACCGTGCCGTCGTTCACGATGAGCTGCACGACGTAGGTGCCGCGACCTTCGGGCCCGGCGCCGACGCTGAGAACGGGGTCTGGCCCGCTCGTGTTGCCGACGAGGAAGGCCGAGCTACCCGGCGGCTGCGAGACGATGGACCAGAAGAAGGTGAGCGGATCGCCGTCCACGTCGAACGAGCCGCTACCGTCGAGCTGCGCCGAACCGCCGAAGAAGGCGAGGAAGAAGATCTGGTCGGCGCCGGCGTCCGCAACCGGGGGGCTGTTGCCCGCAGCGGTCACCGTGACCGTATCGGGCTGCGAGGTGAGGGCGACGTCGCTGACGGTCAGTTGGGCGATGTAGCTACCAGAGACGTCGGCGGTGAATGACGGCAGCGGGGCTGCGGGGTCGTCGAGCGTGGCGAGGCTCCCTGCGGGGACGGACACGAGCGCCCACGAGAACACAAGCGGGTCGCCGTCGGCGTCGGACGACCCCGATCCGTCGAGGGTGACGAGCTCACCCGGCGCGACGGTCTGGTCGGGCCCGGCGTCTGCCACGGGCTGCGTGTTCTGCGTGCTCACGAGAACGGTGTCGGGAGCCGAGTCGGTGGCGCCGTCGTTGACGATGAGCTGGGCCACGTAGTCGCCCGGAACGTCGGCCGTGAAGCTCGGGGAGATCGAGGTCGGGTCGGTGAGGTCGGCCAGGCTGCCGGCGGGCACGCTGGTGAGCGACCAGAGGAAGGTGAGCAGATCGCCGTCGACGTCGGTGGAGCCGCTGCCGTCGAGCATCACGGTGTTACTCAGGGGCACCGTCTGGTCGGGCCCGGCGTCGGCTACCGGCGGCGTGTTGAGGGTGGTGATCG
This sequence comes from Candidatus Multivoraceae bacterium, assembly GCA_965223385.1. GTDB lineage: Bacteria > Acidobacteriota > Thermoanaerobaculia > Multivoradales > Multivoraceae > JBCCLJ01. Next base: position 2,948,474 of record CBDCWR010000007.1, read on the forward strand.
TCACCTGATCGGGCGCCGAAGACTGCTGGCCGTCGTCCACCGTCAGCTCGAACATGTAGCTGCCGGCAACGTCCAGGGTGAACGAGGGCATCACCACCGTGCTGTCGTCGAGCGATGCCGTGCTGCCGATGGGGCGCTGCAGCACCGTCCAGGCGTAGGTGAGGGGATCGCCGTCGGCGTCGCTGGAGCCGCTGCCGTCGAGCGTGACGGTCTGGCCGAGAAAGGCGGTGGCGTCCGGGCCCGCATCGGCCACCGGTGCCGAGTTCGTGGTCTCGAGTACCACGCGGTCTGGTGCCGAGCTGAGGCTGCCGTCGTTCACCACGAGCTCGAGCTCGTAGCGCCCGGGCAGGTCGAGCACGAGCTGCGGCCGCACCACCGTCGTGTCGTCGAGCGTGGCGGTGCTCCCCGTCGGCTGGTCGACGAACGACCACGCGTAGGTGAGCGGGTCGCCGTCCGGATCGAACGAGCCCGATCCGTCGAGAGTGACCGTGGCGCCCACCGACGCCGTGCGGTTCGCTCCGGCGTCGGCCACCGGCGCCTGGTTGGCCTGCTGGCGGATCTTGAAGTTGTCGGTTTTCGCCTTCCGAGGGCGGGAGAAGCCGGGATCCGGGCTGCCGTCGGGGGTGCGATCGAGATCACCGCCAGCGCCGACATAGGCGCCGAGCGGGATGATCCACGCCTTGTAGACGCCGCCGGGGCTCGGCGTGGGGCCAAACGGCGCCAACTGCACCACCTTGCCGCCGACGACGCGGTTGAGGTCGTGCCGCTGGCTGGCACCGGCGGTGCCGTTCGGGCCGTCCACGATGTGGCAGGCATCGTCGGTGTGGTGGCGAGAGAGCCGTGCGCCGTCCCAGTCGAGCAGAGCTCTGATGACGCCCTGTCGCACGAGGACGATGCGGCAGGCCGCGGGGTCGAGCGACAGCAGCTCGGCGCCCGACGGATCGGTCACCTGGAAGACCCAGACGCCGTCGGCGAGGCCGCGCTTCTTGCCCCTGCTGCCTCCGTGCTGGCCGCCCCAGCCGTGGCGCGGCCCGCCGGAGATGTAGACGTCGGCTGCGCTGTCGAAGAGGTTCTGGTTCACCGACTGGCCCGTGGGATCGGTGGTGAACAGCGCGCCGGAAGAGCCCGTCGCAGCGGCCGGCGGTGCGGAGGCGAGCGCGAGAGCCAGGATGCACCACGCAGAGACGCACCAGAAGTGATCGCGGCGATCCCGCGGCCCGGATTTGGTCAGCCCACGGAATGGAGTGTGTGCGGTGCTCGTCGTCATGGCGCTGGTCCTCGAGGTCGAGTGGCTTGCGGACACCGGGTGGGTGGGTCCTCTACCCGCGCCTAACGACACGCCGCCCGAAACCGTGCCGCTCGTCGCGGCGCCCTTGTTCCGTCGTCGGGGGGCCGAGACCGCTGGTACGCTTCGAGCGGGACCTCCAGGGAGGGGTCGGCTGGCAACGCTTTGGGGCGCAAGCGAGTGGAAGGCGACAGCTCGGGCTCGAGTGGCAAGACGCCGGGGAACGCGTGCTCGGAGACCGAGGGCGCGCATGGGGGAGAGGGGCAGGAGTCGCGTGGGGCAGTCACCCGCCTGTTGGAGCGCATGGGCGCCGGCGATGCGGAGGCCTTCGAGGCCCTCGTGCCGCTGGTCTACGACGAGCTCCGCCAGATCGCGCACGCGCACCTGCGCCGACTCCGCCCGGGCCGCACCCTCGACACCACCAGCCTGGTGAACGAGGCCTACCTCAAGCTGGCCGGCGGGCGCGGCGTCGGCTACGCCAACCGCAGCCACTTCTTCGCGGTGGCCTCCTCGTCGATGCGCCAGATCCTGGTCGACCACGCGCGGTATCTCTCGCGCGAGAAGCGCGGTGGCGCCCAGCCCACGCTGCAGCTCGACGACGAATCGGCCGCCCTGCTGGTGCACGATGCCGACCAGTTCCTCGACCTCGACCGCGCGCTCGACCGGCTCGCCGAGCGGAGCCCGCGCCAGGTGCGCATCATCGAGTGCCGCTACTTCGCCGGCCTCACCGCCGACGAGACCGCCGAGGCCCTCGGCATCGGCCGCCGCACCGTGTACCGCGACTGGCTGCAGGCGAAGGCGTGGTTGAGGAGCGAGCTCGAAGAGGAGTGAGGGTCGTGTTCTTTCAAGATCGAGGTCTCATTCAGCGTCTTGGGCCATCCTCATTTGCGGAGACTGACAAGTGAGTCATTGACCGAGTCCGTCAATGGCGGATAGACTTGCCAAGTTCGCTTCGAATGGGATCCGGAGAAGGATCGCGCGAACCGGGGCAGGCACGGTGTGTCGTTCGAAGAGGCATGTGCGCTGTTCGAGTCCGGCGACGACTTTCTCGAGATCTACGATCTGGCTCACTCCGCGAAAGAAGATCGCTTCATCGCGATCGGACCGATTCGTCGCGGTTTGGTGCTCGTCGTATGGACGGAACGGCACGACGACGTGATTCGGATCATCAGCGCACGGATGGCGACGCGGCGTGAGTCCGAGATGTTTCATGAGAAGTTGGGAAGAACCACATGAGCGAAATGACTGAACTCTCAGCGGCCGACATGAGCTCGGCGATCTCGGCCCGTCAGCGCCGCCGCCTGATGCAAGGGAAGTTCGAGAGCGGTGCCGACGTGGCGGCCCTTCGAAGCTTCGTCGGTCTGTCGCAGACTCGCTTTGCCGAAGCACTCGAGATCAGCGTCCATACGCTGCGGAACTGGGAGCAGGGACGTCGATCTCCCGAGGGTCCAGCACTGGCTCTCCTGCGGATCGCCGCGCGGCACCCCCGGATCATCCACGAGAATCTGGAGCGAGCTGCCTAGGTTCAGAAGGTCGACATGGACTCAGGCGGTCCTTGCTTCGATCCTGCAGGAGCTCATTGCCCTCGTGGAGGACGATGGTGTGATGGCTGAAGACGCTGCAGGAGCGCTACCTCTTGCCCTCGAGCGCCTGGCCTTGGCCAGGCGCGATGCCGAGGATCGCTTCATTCAGATCGAATCCTCAGCCTCCGAATCGCCGACTCCTCTGGAGTGGGCGGCTCTAGGCGGGGGCCTGTGAAACGCCGCATCCAGCTGGCGATCGAGCGCCTCGAGTCGCGGATGACGCTCCCGGACGAAGAGCGCACTGCCATCTACAAGGAGCTCGCTGCCCTCGCGGAACGCGACACAAGCAGCTTCGAGGAGGTCCTCCTGGACTTCGACCGGACCATAGTAGGGGAGCGTCTGCGGTACATGGTCCTGATCGAAGCTGTGGCGCTCGAGAGCTCATCCCTCTTCGACTTCTTGGCCGGTGAGCTGGATCGTCTGCGGCGCGAGGCGGAGGATCTGACGCTCGAAGCGGCGGCAGAAGCTCTGAGCGCCTTCGAGTTCTTGGAGCAGAGCGAGTCGTACCGCGCCCGGGCACTCGCGCTGCACGTCTCGGGACTGCGCTCGGATGTCGCCTCCGTCCGCCTCGCCGCCGTTCACAGCCTCCACGGTTGGCGTGTCGCTGAGGAGATCGGTTTGGCGGATCAGCTCCGAACGCGCCTTCAAGACGCCTCGTGGAGGGTTCGAAGGGCAGCGGAGTGGCTTCTTGCTGACGAGGGTCTTCTCCCGCCCGGTTATCGAACGCCCTTGCTGGATCGGACGATTCGGTGGCTCATCCGCTCGGCGGCGTCGCAGCTTCTGTTCGGATGCGGCTACCTGTTGGACGCCGCGCTGGCCGGCGGCGGGCGATGACTCCAGCGCGAATCGTCGTTCGAGGGTCGGCTCGCCCAGCCATCGGAGCCCCGCCGCAGCGACTTGGTATGCATGGTCGTGCCCTCGATCAACGTGAGAATCGGTGGAGTGGCGTGGGCGGCGGTCCGCGTAAGGGAGGAGCGTGTCAGCTTTCCCACGGATCGCGGGTGAACTGACTGAAGGCTCTCGTGAATCGGGCCGAAGCAGCCGTGTGCCAAGATCTTCGGGTTCTCCACGGCGCAGCGGCTCCTCGGCAAAAGAGCGAGGGAAGGTATGACGGCGGATCGCAAAGAGCTCAGCGAGGTCGGATGGCGGCCACGCCTGGCCGCTCTCGCGGACGCGCAGTCGCGCTACTTCTACCTGCTGGGTGCTGCCGGCGTGTTCTTTCTGGCGCTGCTCGTCGGCCTGGAGCCTCAAGGTCGCATCGGCACCGGCTCTGCCCTGGGCGCCGGGTCGCTCCTTCATGTCCGGATCTCCACGGCGCTCGTGTTGGCGACAGGGCCCATCGTGCTGGGCTTCCTCATCCAGGCGGTGACCGGGACAATTCTGGCCATCGACAGTGCCGCCTGGCGCATGGCCGTGTTGGAGGAGGTGGAGTTCGAGAAGGAGCACACCGCGCCGAGCGCGGTCGATCTGGCCTTCTACACGAACGAACGCAGCCCCGCGTTGGCCCGCGCGGGCCGTCTGCTCGTGTATCCGGTATACCTGACCCTCTTCCTGGCTGAAGGTGGTGGGCTCAGCTGCTGGCTCTGGCGCACCGAGTTCGAGCAGGGGCTGCCTGGCTTCCCGTATCTGAAGTGGCTGCTGTTCGGCCTGGGTGTGGCCCTCCTCGTGACGGCTCTCCCGCGCCTCCTCTCCATGTGGTGGAGGAAGCTCTCGCACGCCTGGGTTCTCCTGCGCCACAAGAACACGCCCGTCGGTGTCTCGAGGGCGATGACGGTCCTGGCCGACATCAGCGATTCGCTGCGCGGCGCGGGCCGGAAGGTCGAGTCGCGGTTCGAGAAGCGCTGGTATCGGTTCTACGTCGACGACGATCTGATTGCCTGGGGTCGCTCCTTGCAGGAGCTCACGGTTCGAACGAGGGAGTGGGCCGACTCTCGAGCGGATCAAGTGGTCGAAGAAGGGCAGCAAGGAGCACTCGATGGTCGAAGCTGATGTCAGATGGTGTGAGCGTCGGCAGTCAGTTGCCTTTTGGCGCCGCGCGTCGGGGCCGCGGTTTCTAGAGCATCCCCATGTTCACGGTTGAGTCAGCCCCTGCTGCGTTCGAGGACGTGCTGCGATCCCATGGCCTGAGCCTCGACTCCATGACACCGGGTGCCGGCTTTCGGGCAATGCTCGCGTTGTACCGCGAACACCGTGCGATCGAATGCAACGTCGAGGAGGATGGCGACATGCTCCTCTTCCAGTGGGGAACCTACGACTGGGGGCAGGGACCCCGCTTCGAGTTCGAGCTCGCCCGCCAGCTGGCGCCGTCTGGGCATGAGTTCGATGACGTCGCCCACCAGCTGCGTCTGACGTTCTGCTTCGAGCCTTCGGAAGATCTGAGGAGTCTGGGGGAGGGGAATCGGTGGTGCGACTCGCCGAGAGATCAGCCGAGCTTCGAGGCGTACCTGGCAGAGAACCCTGCCCTTCAGTCCGTTGCGCATCGAAGCGACGGAGTCGTCGAGCTTCGGTTCGGCCCGGTCGGCTGGGACAACCGACGGTGGCTGCACTTCGAGTGTGCGCATGTCGGAGGAACTTGCGCGGAGGACTCAACGAAGCCGCCGTGAGATCCGGGTCGACGACGGATCATGTGGGTGTCGCGAGGTCGTCGCTGGAACGAGCTGTGGCCTCATCCGCGCAGGTGACACTCTCAGCCCGAGGAGAAGATCTCCTTGCCGTGAGCCCACTCCCACTGCACTGGCTCGCGGTAGGCGGCGTCCAATGAGGGAGAGTTTGCGCACTCCGGGGAGCGACGAGAGCCCCTCGGAACCGACCGGTTCAGCTTCCTCACGAAGGTGGGTGCCGGAGGAATCAGTGCGTCCACCCGATGTCCTGGCTCCGCTACCTAGAACGTGGAATCAACCCTGGGAGGACTGTGCTCTCTGAACCGGTTCACAGTGTCAACCTGAGACCGCAACGGCGAGACGTTCCTTTCGTAGTGTCGCGATAGACTTCATGGTTCTGACTGAACCTTGCAGAGATAACTGGGGATTATCGGGAGTGCAGCGATGGGGACCCAGATGAGCTACCTCCTTCTGGAACTTGGTGTTCTCGCGTTCGTGGTGTCCTTTACCTACGGACCCTGGCGCGTACAGCAGCTTGCGAAACGCCAGTTCCTAGTCCCCAGCGCGATCTTGATCGTTGTCTGGTTCGCAATCGACCAGCTCGCGGTGTCACTGCGTCTGTGGGACTTTCCATCCGACGGGGGAACGCTTCCCGCGAGGATCATCCGCCTGCCGATCGAGGAATACCTGCTGTTCGGCATTCATGGAATTGTCGTGATCGCGATCGCCTCGGCTGTCGAAGAATGACGCGCTACACACTCTTCAATCTTGCGCTGCTCGGCGTGTTCCTCCCGATCTGTTTCGTTCTCCTACGAGGACGAACAAGGCAGCTTTGGAAGGCCGCACGGGTGTCGCTTGCCATCGTTCTTCTGGCCTACCCGTGGGACTTCTTCGCCATCCACTTCAGAGCGTGGTCCTATCCGCTCGATCCAGGCCCTCTCCTTCTCACCGTGCCCGTGAACGACCTCGCCTTCATCTTCGCGTGTTCAATGCTCGCGACGAGCGTCTACATCCGATTCGGAGCTCTGGAGGGAGAGAGCCATCGCGGCCCCGAGGCCAAAGACGCAAGACAGTAGGGCGCTCGTCACGATCGTTGTCGAGCGCCGAGAGGATGGCCTCCATCGATGGAGGTCATCGGCTCTTCCAGGGAGAAGGAGTTCTCCCTTGGGCTGACCCTCTACAACGACGGCGACAGGTTCGGAGACGCCAAAAAGGGGAGCGCGCCCCGTGAGAGTTCCGTCTTCGACGAAGAGCCGGTCCTTGTTCACGGCAAGGTCCTCTTCCGTCAATGAGCTCCAGACGGCGCCCTCCCCCTGGTCGATCGGAACGCGATAGTCGAACTCGCTCGGCTCGACGATCAGCAGCGCGCCCGCCCGACTCATCGTCTCACTCTGTCCCCCCTGCACCCGAAGTTCGAAGTAGGTGAGTGGCTTCGCCCGGAACGCACCAGCAAGGCCCTCTGTCGAGGCTCCCACAGCCAGAAGCGCCACGCCCGGCGCGAGGACAAAGGCCACGGCCCTCGAGAGCTCCTCGGGTGAGAGGGTCTTCAGATACTCCAGCAGCTTCTCAGTCAGCGACACCGCGTTTCCTCCCAGCTCTGGCCAAGATGGCGGCGAGCACAAAAGCTCCAACACCCCCGGGAACGGTTTGCACCTGAGCGGTCGAAGGAGCGAGGAACACGTCCGGGATCGAAGCGACAGCAGCAAACCACAAGACGGAACCGAACAGGAGAAACCAGGTCAGCCTCGCTCCTGGAAGCCGCCCCGGGTGACCGCCGCTGCCGAATAGCAGGCCCCCGACCAGCGCGATTGGGCCCATGAGGAGATTGGCGAGGAGGTAAGGGTTACCGAGCCCATCGAGGCCGGAGAACGAGAGAGTCGTCACGATCAGAGCGCTCCCCATGAGCCAGTAGAAGAGCGAGCGTTGATTCGGGCGTCCCTCGGTGATTCGGTTGCGGATCAGTTGAAGGTGAACACTCGTCAAGATCGCACTGTCGTAGGTTGAAAGGAAGCTCGCGAGCAGACCGAGGAGAACGGTGACGTACAGCGCGTCTGACGCGGTGATCGCTCCGAAGAGAACCTCCGGCGACACGGCACCGGTTTCAACGGGTGGCGCTTGGAGAGCGAGTGGAAGGAGAAGGGCAAAGGGCAGCAATCCAGACAAGACCACGAGTCCAAACGAGCGACGTGGCCGTCGAGAGTGCTTGGTCACGACAAAAACCCTCTTCCACGTGTCCGGCGAGGCCAAGACGAAGCCGAGCCCCATGACCAGTCCGATTCCCGCGTGATAGCAGGCGTTCAAGGACCTGTGTGCTTCAAAAGGAAGTGCCCAGTACCCGGGTTCGGCGAGCAGGCCGGGCCAGTCCGGTTGAGCGGAAGACAGGGCAGAGACAAGAAGAGCAGAGGCCATCAGGAGAACCAGTCCGAACTGCACGATGTCCGTGCGGTACACGCCGTCGTATCCGCCGACCAGAACGTAGAGATAGCCGACGATCGAAACGGCAACCACGAGCACGATTGCCTGATCCGGATGAAAGCCGAAGGCGAACCTCGCGAGCTCGCCGAGAATCAGCAGCTCTGACGTCGCGTACCCCAGCTGAGTCGCAGAAAGGAAGATCAGCAGCGAGTTCATAGAACGTTGTTTCCCAAAACGCTCAGCGACAAAACCCTCAAACGTCCTCTCGCGCGTCTCACTTGACTGTCTTCTGATCAAGAGGAGACCCAGAATGCTGCCACTCGCCAGTCCAACAAGTGCTGGGATCCGGAGAAGCAGGAAGATCGCGAGGTAGGTTCCCCCGTCGGATGGAAAGTCCCACGAGAAAATCGCAGCTGACACCTGGCGAGCTGGTCGATTGCGAACGGCAGACAACGATCAACGATCGCGCTGGTCGACTAGGACCGCTGGACGTTTCGCAACGACTGCGTGAGATGGACGCGCCAGGGTCCGTAGGTAAAGGACACCAGCAGAACGGCGAGAACACCAGAGTTCCAGACAGGAGGTACGTCTCACTAGCTGGAGTCCGGGCCATCGCTGCACTCCCGATAATCCCCAGTTATCGTGGGCCCGGGCCGCAGGTCCGGGGTCGAGACAATCGCCGCATCAGTTGGTAGCCTGATCCGCTTCTCTGGATCCACCAGAGGTGACGTCCCTGGAGGATTCGTGGTGCAGCTGATTGACGCGGTGGATGAATTCGTTGGCGCCTACTTCTCGACGAAGCGTCGAAGTGAGAAGACGAAGCGCGCCTACTCGACGGACTTGGGCCAGTTCGTCGACGCGATGGCCCCCAAGACCGAGCTGAGTGAGGTCACCTTTCGGGACTTGGAACAGTGGGGCCGAGATCTGCAAAAGAGGCGCTACGCCACCTCTTCGATTCGACGGAAGTTTGCTGCCGTACGAGTCTTCTACTCGTTTCTGCTCCGGCGGGGCACGGTCAGCGAGTCGCCGCTGTGGCGGGTTCAACTGGACCTGCGGCCTCCGAAGCGACTTCCCCGAGTGCTTCCGATCGACGATGTGTCGCGCCTCCTCACACTGGCGGAACGAGCGGCTGAGGCTCCGCAGAACCCGTGGCGGAGGGTGCTCGCGTGCAGGAACCGAGCAATTGTCGAGTTGCTCTTTGCGACCGGCCTGCGCGTTGGGGAGGTGGTCGGTCTCGATGTCGCGGACTATCGACCGGCGACAGGCGATCTCCGCGTGCTGGGAAAGGGAGCTCGTGAGCGCCGAGCCATCATTCCTGACCGCACCTCTCAGTCTGCCTTGAGCGACTATCTAGCCGTTCGGCAGGGCGACTCGCCAGCACTGTTCCTGAACAACCGCGGCGGAAGGCTCAGCACGCAGGGCGCGGCCAATGCCGTGAAGAAGATCGCCTTGGGAGCCGGGATCGAGCGGCATGTGACGCCCCATGTGTTTCGTCACACGATCGCAACACAGCTCCTCGAGCGTGGTGCCGATGTGCGAATCGTGCAGACCTTCCTGGGACACGCCAGCATCACGACGACCCAAAGGTATACGCACGTCTCCCAGAGCCATCTGGAGCGCACACTTGCCGCCTGCCACCCCAATATTCGTACGCTGTGTAGAGCGCCAGTCGAGCGGCGCTGAGCAAGCCGTTTCGCCTTCCCCGGCGGTGACAGCCCAGCCTCGGGCCTAGCAGGAGACGCAGTTGTCGTTGTGCTGCACGCCCATCGCCTCGAGGAGCGCCAGGGTCTCCGGGAAGGGCTGGATGCGCTGCACCGGGCCATTGGCCATGTCGGCCACGTTCTCTCCGGAGATGGCCTCGGCAAACGGCCGGGCGCCGTGGAGGACGAGGTAGACGATCATCTCGTTGTCGCCGCGGGCGGCGGCGTGGTGGAGCGGGGTGTAGCCATGGTGGTCCGTGGCGTTCACATCAAAGCCGAGCTCTTCCACCAGATAGCGGACGGCGGGCATCATGCCGCCGGGGGCGTTGCGGTGGAAGTTGCCCACCCAGCCGCCGCCTGAGGCGACCACCAGCGCATCCACGGCGGGGTCGCCGATCTTCGGGCGCTGCTTCTCGAGGTCTTTGTCCATGTTGCGGCCGTTGGGGAGTCGGCGCTCGGGGACGACCGTGCTGCCGAGCTTGGGATCGGCGCCGGCGGCAACCAGCAGCTTCATGGCGGCCACGTCACTCGACTGCGCTGCGCGCCAGAAAGCCGTGGCGCCCGTCTCGTCCACTCCCGACTGGTCGAAGTTGAAGCCGGTGTACCAGACCTTCTTGGTGAGGCGGGCGTTCACGTCGGCGCCTTGGTCGATCAGGGCCTGCATGAGCTCGAGGTGCGAGGTCTGCTCCTGCTCGGGGGAGGGCTGCGGGTAGAAGGAGTGCGGGGCCCACTCGACGTTCACGGCGGCGTAGAGCGGCGTGGCGCCGGCGGCGCTCGCGAGGTTGGGGTCGGCGCCGCGCTCGAGCAGCTCCATGGCGGTGTCGAAACGCCCGTTGATGGTGGCCATGAGGAGGGGGCTGGTGAGGTCGCCTTCGCTCTGCTGGTCGATGTCGGCGCCGCCGTCGAGCAGTGCGCGCACCGAGTCGAGGTGACCCTGGCGCGCCGCGTAGTGGAGCGCCGCGTTGCCGCCGTGGCGGCCGACGAGCTGGCCGAAGCTGAGCGGACGCGGGGCGTCTTTGCCGGCCTTCTTGCGGCGGCGCTTCTTCTTCCGCTCGGGAGCCGCCTCCTGGCTCTGGAGCTCGTTGCTGGCCGCCTGCGAACGGCTGGCGCCCGGCTCGGCGTCGGCTGCGGCTCCGCCTTCGGCCTTCTCCGCGGCGGCTTTGGCGGCCGCGGCCTTCTTGAGCTCCTCCTCCATGGCCCGTGCGGCCTCCAGGCGCTTACGAAACGCCGCGCGCGCTTTCGCCTCCGACTCGGTGGCGTCCACGACCTTCGTCGCCGTGCAGGTGTCGGCGCCGTGGTCGAGGAGCAGCTCGATCACGTCGGCGCGGTTGGAGGCTGCGGCGAACATGAGGGCGGTCTGGCCGTGGCGCTGTTCGGTGGCGGCCCAGTCTGCGCCGGCGTCGAGAAGAGCCGTGACCGCCTCGGTGCTGCCCGCGCCCGCGGCAACCATGAGTGCCGTCGTTCCCGTCGACGAGCTCTGGTTGGGCAGCGCGCCCCGTTCCAGCAGTGCCTGCACGAGAGATGCGGCGCCCGAACGGGCGGCAAGAATGAGCGGGGTGTGACGACCGATGCGGGTGACGACGTCGACGTGGGCACCTGCGATCAGCAGCATCTGGCCGATCTCGCTGTCGCCCGCCTCGGCGGCCCAGTGCAGCGGTGTCATGCCGTCGCCGGAGGCCGAGTTGACCTCGGCGCCGCTACGCAGCAGCGCGCGCACGGCCTCCTGGTCGCGCTCCTGGACCGCTTCGGCCAGGCTCAACCCGCGCGTCGCATCGCGGGCGACGTTCGTCAGAGGCCTGGTGGACGGTGCGGCCGGGACGACACTTCTTGACGGCTCGTTCGTGCCGGCAGATCCTTCGGGCGGACCCGCCTTCTCCGAAGCGAGGGCCGTCGAAGCCGCGAGGAGGAGAGCGAAGAGACCGGCTGGGATGCGCATCACGCGATCGTCATCGGCTCGGTGCTGTCACCGAAGCTCTCGACATCGTCCATGCCGAGCTTGTGCAGCACGCTCAGCATGGCGTTGGCCATGGGCGTGCCGTCCGGCGCCTTGATGTGCTGGTTGCCCGCGAGCTTGCCGCCGGCACCGCCCGCCAGGAAGAGCGGGCAGCGTTTGTGGTTGTGCAGGTTGGAGTCGCCCATGGGCGAGCCGTACACGATGAGCGTGTTGTCGAGCAGCGAGCCCTCGCCGTCGGAAATCTCCTTCAGGCGGTCGAGGAAGTAGGGCAGCTGGCCCACGTGGTACGTGTTGATCTTGGCGAAGTCGTCGACCCGGTCTTCTTTGCCGCCGTGATGCGACGCCGGGTGGAACGGCAGGTTGACCCCAGACTCCGGGTAGATGCGCGCCGAGCCGTCGCGGCCCATCTTGAAGGAGAACACGCGCGTCATGTCGCTCGCCAGCGCCAGCGCCTGGAGGTCGAACATGAGGCGCACGTGCTCGCTGAAGCTGTCGGGCACGCCGATCGGCGCCTCGGGCAGCTCGCGGGCCTCGCCGCTGGCGTTGTGCTCTTCGATGCGGTGAATGCGACGCTCCACCTCGCGCACGTGCTCGAGGTACTGACTGAGCCGGCGCTGGTCGGACGCGCCGAGGTCGGACTTGAGGCGGCCCACTTCGCTCGTGATCCAATCGAGGATGGAGCGGTCCCTGCTTCGCCGATCCGCGCGCTCTTCCGGCGTGCCGCCGGCCCCGAAGAGCTGGTCGAACGCGACGCGCGGGTCGCGCACCATGGGCAGAGGTTGATCGGCGGAGGCCCAGGAGATGGTGTCGGTGTAGACGCAGGCGTAGCCGTAGGCACAGCCGCCCGACTGGTCGACGTTCTCGATGCACAGCTGCATCGACGGGATCGGCGTGTCCTGGCCGAAGCGCTGGGCGTACATCTGGTCGATCGAGATGCCGACGTGGACATCGGAGCCTTCGGTCTGCTTCGGGCGCGCCTGCGTGAGGAACGTGGCGCTCGAGCGGAAGTGATCGCCGCCCACCTCGCGCGCCGTGAACGCCTCGGCGTTGCGCACGTCGGTGTTGCTGATGATGTTGAGGGTGTCGCGATACGGCTCGAGCGGCAGCAGGCTCGATGGCGTGAGGTCGAAGTTGCTGCCCTCGGCGGCCGGGCGCCCAGAGGTTCTTCTTCGCGCCGAGCTCGTTGCTGCCTGCGGCGCCGTGCACCATCTCGATGCACACGAGGCGCGTGGGATCACCGCCCGTGGCCGCGTCGACCGCCGCAGAGGCGCGCGCCGGGCGCATGGCCTCGAGGAAGGGCAGTGCGACCGTGGCGCCCACACCCTGGAGGACGGTGCGGCGTGAGAGATGTCGGTTGCTGATCATCGATGTTCCCCTCGTCTGAGCCCTGGGCCGGGACGCTCCATCACCAGGATGGGCCGGCCTACACCAGCCATTCTGTCAGGTTCGCGCCGTCGATCGGCGCCGCTTGGTCGTCATCTCTGGCCCGCCGTCTGCGCCCCGTCGTCGGTGGCCTCGCCGCTGGACATCTGATCCTCGGCGCGGCTTCGCCGGAACGGGTCGCTGGTGGCCACCGCAAGGATGAACGACTGCATCTTGTAGTCGTCCGATGCGGCGGCGCTCACGATACGGCGCACCGTGGGCATGTCGGCCGGCTCGAGCCGGCGGCCGAGGGCATAGGCGAGCAGGTTCTCGGCCAGGGTGGTCATCACCACGTCTTTGCGCGAGCGCAGCGCCAGCGCGAGGTCGGCAGGCCCGGTGAGTGGGGTGCCGTCGTACAGCTCGCCGCCCGCGTCCACCGGCTCGCCGTTGTCGCGCACCCGCCAGCGGCCGGTCACGTCGAAGTTCTCGAGCGCCAGTCCGATCGGGTCGATCACCCGGTGGCACGAGGTGCACGCCGGGTTCGCGCGGTGCTCCTCGAGGCGCTCGCGCACGGTGAGCGCCTTGCCGCCGGCGATGTCGTCGGTGGCCTCGAGCTCCGGCACGTCGGGTGGCGGCGGGGGCGGCGGGCTGCCCAGCAGCACCTCCATCACCCACTTGCCGCGCAGCACCGGCGACGTGCGGTTGGCGTGCGACGTGAGCGCCAGGATGCTGCCGTGGCCGAGCAGGCCGCGGCGCTTCGTGTCGGGGTACGGCACCCGGCGCAGGGCGGTGCCCGAGACGCCCGGCATGCCGTAGTGCTCGGCGAGCCGCTCGTTGGCGAACGTGTAGTCGGCGTCGAGCAGACGCTCGGCGCTCGCGTTGCTGCGCACGAGGTCTTCGAAGAAGAGCTCCGTCTCGGCGCGCAGGGCGGCGGCGAGCGACTCGTCGTACTGTGGGTAGGCAAGCGCGTCCGGGTGGAGCTTCTCGAGATCCTGGAGCCGCAGCCACTGCGCGGCGAAGCGCGAGCCCATGGCCTCGGCGCGCGGGTCGGCCAGCATTCGCCGCACCTGGGCCTCGATACCCGAGGTGTCGCTCAGCGTCTCGGTCTGTGCGATCAGCTCGCTGTCGGGCACGCTGCTCCACAGGAAGAAGGCCAGTCGCGACGCGAGGTTCGAGTTGGCCAGCGTGAAGACGCCGTCGTCGGGGACCTCGGTGGGCGTCTGCTCGAAGCGGAACACGAAGTGCGGGCTGGCGAGAACGGCCTGCAACACGGCGCGCACGCCGGGCTCGAAGCCGCCGCTTGACGCCGCGCCCTCATAGAACGACATCAGGCTGCGCAGGTCTTCGGGCTCGAGCTCGCGGCGGTAGGCCAGGGTGGCCAGATCACGCACGATGGTCTCGGCGCAGGGTAGCTCCTCGGCCGGGCTGGTGGGCCGGCAGGTGAAGACGCGACGGCGGCTTTCGACCGGGGCGGTGCCGGTACCGTTGGTGGGCCCGCTGATCGCGAAGCTGCGGAGGTGCGGCAGCGTGGTCACGCCTTGTGCCAGGCCAATCTGCGTGTCGGCGAGAGTGTGGTGAATGGGCGTGACGAGATCGTCGATCGGGCCCTCGAAGCGCTCGATGAACGCGGCGCTCACGGTGCGTGCGCCGGCCTCCACGAACACCGGCGGGGTCTCGAGCCCCATGCCGCCGGGGTCCGACTCCGATTGGAAGGGGTCGATCTCGAGCACAGCGCGACGCTCGCCGTCGATGGCGATCTCGAGCAGCTCGCCGTCGATCGTGGAGCCGAAGAGCTGCCCTGTGGGTGTGCTGTGCAGGAGGATCTTGAAGACGTAGTCGCCGCTTGCGGTGAAGGTGTGGCGCACGGCGGTGCCGCCGCGGGTACCCATGGGAGCGCCAGGTGCCCGCTCCATCTGCGATCGGGTGCGCGGCACGGTGTACGTGGCCTCCGAGGCGCTCGCGTCGGGGTCACCGAGCGCGATGCGGCTCACCGCGTCGGCCGCGCGCAGGTAACCCTCCATGAGCGTGGGGGAGAGGCTCTGCACGTCGGCGATGTTGTCGAAGCCGTGGCTCACCGTGTCGGGCGGCAGGTACGCCGAGGCGTCGACCTCGAGCCCGAGCAGGTCGCGCACGGCGCGCTCGTACTCCGCGCGGTTGAGGCGCTGAAAGGTGCGCCGCCCCGGGTCGAGAGCCGCAGCGTCGAGGCGCTGTTCCAGGTGCTGCACGGTGGCCGCCACGGCGGCCGGGTCGGGCCGCGGGCGCTCCGCGGGCGGCATCATGCCGGTGCGCAGCTTGCGCACGATCTTCTCGGCGATCTCGCGGTTCTCGCGCGGATGTGCGGCGTCGAAGCCGCTGAGGTCGAGCTCGCCGCGCTGCAGGCGCGCGTTGTGGCAGGCCCGGCAGGTGCGCTGGAGGAACTTCTGGGCGGCTCCGGCTTCCGGGTCTGCGGCGGCTGTCTCGGCGGCAGGCGACACCGGAGCCTCCTGAGCCAGGCCCGGGAGGGGCAGCAAGACCGCAACGAGGGCCAGCCCGATGGACTGCGCGGAAAGCCTGGAACCGTGCAGACCACGCCCAGCAGCCGCACGACGGCGACCGGATGCGTGCGGCGAGCTGGCGGCGAACGACATCGTCGGGGATCCTCTGAGGGATTCTACGTTTTTGGCACCCGAAAGACGCCCCGGGTTCCCGGTCTGTTTCGCTCGAGGTCGAGACGGACTCGTCGTGTGCGAAAGCGTGGTGATTTCGTCCGACCGATCCAGGGAGAGCGCGCACCCGGATGCACCAGGGGCCGATAGTCTGCGCCTTCCGCTCGAGGACGATCCTCCTTCTCTCGACTCACACGTGTTCGACGCCGCAACGCTCACCCATCTCGGCCTCGTGGGGCTGTTCGTGGCCGCCTTCCTGGCCGGAACGGTCATTGCGTTCGGGTCGGAGGCGGTGCTCGTGGCGTTGCTTCTCGCCGGGGCGTCGCCGCCGCTCACCGTTCTGGTGGCGACTGTAGGCAACGTGCTCGGTGCCGTCACGGTCGTCGCGCTCGGACGGCTCCTCGCCCGTGGTAGGCCGCTCGAGCGGCCGACGCTCCGGCGCTTCGCAGCGCGGGTGCTGCCCAAAGACCCGGAGCGGCTCGAGCGTGCCAAGGAGCGCGTGGAGCGCTGGGGGCCGTGGACGCTGTTGCTCTCGTGGGTGCCGGTCGTAGGGGATGCGCTGGTTCTGGCCGCGGGCCTGATGCGCCTCGGTCTGACGCCGGTGCTGCTCTTCCTGACCCTCGGCAAGCTCGCCCGCTACGTCGTCCTGGCGGCGGTCGTGCTCGCCGCGGCCGAGGCCGTCTAGCTCCGCGCCAGCGCGCCCTCGAGCGGCTTCCAGGTGGCGCATCGTCGGTACCCAGCGCTTTCCGGCCGGGCCTGCCTCCCGTGCCGCCGGGCTCCCCACCCTCTGGTAACTTGGGCGCCCTGTTCCCGCCCGCCTTTCCGCGTGGCGCCGATGCGAACGCACCCGAGTTGGTGCACGTACCTGAGGCGCTTCGAGGACCCCCGTAGCCCCCTGAGGAATCCCCCATGAGTGAGCTCCAAGAACTGCGCGCCGAGGTCTCGGCCTGGCTGAAGGAGAATCGACCCCCCGAGCCCGACTTCCTCCTCCCCGAGACCTTCATGGAAGTGGGCACAGACGACCAGTTCCACTATCTGCGCGACTGGCAGCAGAAGGTGTATGAGGCGGGATACCTCGGTATGGCATGGCCAGCGGAGTACGGAGGTGGCGGGCGCCCGCAGGCGCACCAGGACGTCGTGAACCGGGAGATGGCGAAACAGCAGGTGCCGTTCATGCCGAACACGATCGGCCTCAACTGGGCTGGCCCGCTCATCCTCGAGATGGGCACCGAGGAGGAGAAGCAGAAGTACATCCGCGGCATCCTCAGCGCCGAGGACATCTGGTGCCAGGGATTCTCGGAGCCCGACCACGGCTCGGACCTCGGCAGCGCCCAAACGCGCGCAGTCCGCGACGGCGACGAGTACGTGATCAACGGCAGCAAGATCTGGACGAGCCTCGGCTCGTACGCCAAGTACATGATCCTGCTTGCGCGGACGTCCGACGAGGGCAGCAAGTACGCTGGGCTCAGCTACTTCCTCTCGCCGATGCACGCCGAAGGCATCGACACGCAACCCATCCGCAAGCTCACCGGCGAGTACGGCTTCGTGCAGACCTTCTTCGACAACGCGCGCATTCCGGCCAGCTGTCTCATGGGCGAAGAGGGCCAGGGTTGGCAGATCGCGATGACCACGCTCACGTTCGAGCGCGGGGCGACGGGCGGCCAGGCGGGGGGCCTCTCGGCCATGTTCGTGGGGGTCGACGACGTGGTGGAGCTCGCGCGGCACGCGCAGCGCAACGGCAAGCCCGCCATCGAAGACCCGCTCGTGCGCGACCAGCTCGTGCGTTTCCTGATCGAGGCCAAAGGCGACAACCTGTGCTCGCAGCGCGCGAAGATCCCGCAGCTGGTCTCCGAGCGGCCCATGTCGATTGCGCTCTCCGGCAAGCTCCGCACCACGGAGCATCGACGCCGGCTCTTCCAGTTTGCGATCTCGCTCATGGGTGCCAACGGTGCCCGCTGGGTGGGCGACGCGCACGCCGAGCGTGGCGGCAAGTGGCAGCGGAGCTACTTCAACTCGTTCTCGGCCACCATCGGCGGCGGCACCAGTCAGGTGCAGGCGAACATCGTGGGCGAGCGTGTGCTCGGCCTGCCGAAGGGGTGATGGCGATGGCTGCAACGATCGAATTCACCCAGGAGCAGGGGATGCTGCTCGACATCGCCAGCAAGTTCTTCAAGGAGAAGGTGGAGATCGACTCGGTGCGGGAGCTGATCGAAGACGACGAGGGCTTCGACCGGGCCTTGTGGGCCGAGATGGTGGACGCCGGGTGGCTCGGCCTGGCCGTGCCCGAGGAGCATGGCGGCACCGGCATGACGCTCGCCGAGGTCGTGCCGATCGTCGAGCCCATGGGGCGGAGCCTGTGCCCGTCGCCGTTCGTGTCGTGCCAGCTCGCCGTGCAGGGTCTGCTCGCCTCGGGCAACGAGGCGCTCCAGGCGGAGTGGCTACCGAAGATGGCCGAAGGCGCGGTGGGAACCGTGGCGCTGTTCGAGGAGAACGGCAGCTGGCAGATCGAGGCCCCCGGTGCGTCCGCAACGCTCGAAGGCGACGAGGTGGTGCTCTCCGGCACCAAGACGTTCGTGCTGGATGCGGCCGTGGCCGACGTGGCGCTCGTCTCGGTGTTGTGTGAGGGTCGCGTCGCGCTGGCGGTGCTCGATCGCGAGGCGGTGCAGGGGTGCAACCCGGCCCGCGAGGTGGTGATCGACGAGACGCGGCGCAGCTACCGGCTCACCCTCGACGGCGTGCGCATCCCGGCTTCGTCGCTCGTTCAGGACGCAGGTGGTGCGATCGCTGCCATCGAGCGCGCTGCGCTGCTCCTGATCTCGGCCGAGGCCAGCGGCGGCATCGCCGGGGCGCTCGACGTGGTGGTGGAGTACCTCAAGAGCCGGCTGCAGTTCGGCAAACAGATCGGTGGCTACCAGGCGCTCAAGCACCCCACCGTGGACATCCTCACCGGCCTCGAGCGCTCGCGCTCCCACCTGTTCCACGTGGCAACGCGCGCCGATGACGAGACCGCTCTGCGCATGGCGAAGGCCGAGTGCTGCGACTCGTTCGTCTTCGCGGGCGACCGCGGCATCCAGTTCCACGGCGGCTTCGGCTTCACCTACGAGTGCGACGCCCAGCTTTTCCTCCGCCGCGCTCTCTGGTCGCAGATGCACTTCGGCGACTCGGCGCATCAGCGGCAGAAGCTGGCGGAGCTGGTCTTCTAGGCGATTGGCGCCAGCCTGGGCCCGTCTGATGGAGGCCCTGTCTGCGCTCCGGCGGCTTGTGCCGCGGGTGGCCGCCGGCACCGTTCTTCGTCAGTGGCAACTGCCGGGTCACTCGAGAAGCGATCGGCTGTCCGAGATTGGCGGGATACGAGAGAGACGGCCATACCCAGGTATGCGGCGGTAGCATAGAGCGCCTGACTTCGGGAGGTGCGCGAGTGATTGTCGAACGTCGCCATGGGGAGCAGGGGTGTAGCGGACGGAGAAGGGGCCGACAGATCGCGTGCCTCCTGGTGGCAGCGATCGCAGCCACAGCGGTTTGTCAAGCAGAGGTCCGTGTTTGGCTCGGGCGGGGAGCGACGGACGACATCGATCCTTGGCTTGCGTTCTCGACCGCAGTGGATGCGGTGCGAGTATTCGAGGACCCTGGTGAAGCACTGCTGGTCGTGATGCGCGAGGAGTGGTTGGGCTTCGTACGAACGCTGGCGCGAGAGTCTCATCTCTTCCCGGCGAACGTCGACGCGGAGTGCCTCGAGGTGGAGGACTGCGTGGCGGCCCCTGTGAAGGTGCTCGTGACGACGAGCGATGCGGACCGAGCGAAGGTACGCGACGGCATCGAGCAGCTCGGCGGGGTCCTCCTCAATGAGGGGATCTTCCACTTCGAGGTGCCAGGAAACGCCCTGCAGTTCGTGGCCGACATGCCGGAAGTCCTGACGGTGAGTCATGGTTTCCCGGGGCTGCCGCTCAGGGCGGGTTTTTCCCCGTTCGAGCCTCCGCAGTTCCTCTTCCTCGGTCGAGGCTCGCGCTTTCGCGCGAGGGCGTGGTTCGAAGTCGATGGCGTCTTGCGAGAGGGAGCCCCCATCGAGCAGGCGGTCGACAGCGGCAGCTTCTATCTCTTTCACCCGGGCAATCTCGAGGTGAGTGTCAAGACTCTCGATGGCTGCGGTGTGAACGGACACCACTGGGTGTTCGCAGCTGGCCTGACTGATCTGCCAGTGCGTCTCGAGTTGGAAGACACCCGCACGGCGGAGCGGCTCGAGGTCGAAAGCACAGGAGGCCCGTTCGACCCCTTCGTCGACACTCTTGCTTTCCGCTGTCCGTGACGACTCGAAGCGCCACCGGGTTGCGCCGCTGTCGCGCAGCCGACCCTCTGTCACGCGCTCGACGACAGGGCGTGGCGGCGTGAGCTCGGCCGTTGCCCTCGCCGAGCTCCTGAGCGGTTCTCTTGAGGACAGCCCTCCGACCGGAGCTGGAGCGGTCTCTGTCCGGAGGGTTCAGGGCTCGGCGGCGCTGGGGCGCCGTTGAAGGCGTTGATGCTGACAGCTGACGAGAACCCAGGCGAGGGGCCCCGTTCAACGGTCCGAAATCCCCTCGCCGTCCGGAGGACGGAGACCGCTCCAGCGCCGGGCCGCGGCAGCCTTGGCGCTCCGCGAACAGGCGCCGCCGGCCCCAACGCGTCTCGTCCTGCCCTGCGGCCCCAGACCGGATCAAGTCTCCGCGGAAGCCGCGGTCCTCACCCGCACTGGTTCGCGCGCCCGCGCTTGAAGATGCGGCGCAGGCGCCCCTTGCCCTTCGGCTCCTGATCGCGGGTCAAGCGCCGGAGGGAGAAGTCGATGTCGCACTCCGAGTCTTCGGCCTTGGCATCGAGGATGATGCGGATGGAGCGGCTCTCGTAGCCCTTGCACGAGATCTCGACGTCGTAGCTACCCATCGCGGGCCTCCACTCGTCGCCGCCGCCCTGGCCGTCCCACTCGTCGGCGATGCCGAGGTACTCGCCGTCCACGAAGATCAGCGCTTCTTCGGGGCTGACGTCGAACTCGACGTAGTCGCTGCACACGAACGTCTCGCGCGGGTCGAGGTCGTAGGGATCGAGGTCTTCGGTTGCCTTGGTGGGCTCCGGCTCGGGGAGCGGCTCGGGCTCGGGTGCCGTGACGACCGGCTCAGGCCGTGCGGGCGCCTCCTCGACCGCCGGCCGCGGCGCCGCTTCGGGCTCGGGCTGCGGGGGATCGGGCGTCACGTCGGGCAGCGCCACGATGGCCTCGTCGGCCGGCGCGGGGGACAGCGGTTGGGCGACGGTGGGGCCGGTACCACTGCCGATCGAGACGGTGCCGGTGGTTGGCGTGATCTCGATGCGGTCGCGCCACAGGGCCATCGACAGGCCGACGCCGAGCACGATCAGCAGCAGCAGGGCCAGCGAGACCCGACCGAGCCGCGCTGAAGGGCGCAGCTGGACTTGCGGAGTGGCCGCGCGGAGGCCCACCAGCGCGGCGAGGCCTGCGGCCGCGAGCTCTCGCGCTCGGCCGGGTACCTGGGCGATCGGCCCGGGAAGGGCGCGAGCCGCTGGAGCGCTCGGGTGGAGGGTCGCCGAGTCGGGGGTCGAGACCTGTGCGGGCACCGCCGCGGCGGGCTGTGCCGGGGTCTGTTCTGCGGGGACCGGTGGTGGAGGAGGTAGGACGGTGGCTTTCGGGTTGGCGCTCGCCACGGTCACGTCTTGGCCCCGCGCGCTGCCGATGGCGACGAGCTCCTTCTCGAGCAGCAGGGCCGACTCCTGGCGGCGCGCCGGATCTTTCGACATGGCACACAGGATCGTGGCCTCGAGGTCGCGGGTGACGACGGGGTTCACCTGGCGCGGCGGACGCGGCTGCTCGGTGACGTGCTTCATGGCCAGCGCAAACGTGTCGCCCGCCTGGAAGGGGAGCTGTCCCGTGGCCATTTCGTACAGCAGCACGCCGAGCGAGTAGATGTCGGTGCGCGGGGTGATCTCGCCCGACTGCACCTGCTCGGGTGCCATGTAGTCGGGGGTGCCGAGAATGGTTCCGGCGACGGTCTTGACGCCTCCCTGGACGCGGGCGATGCCGAAGTCCATGAGCTTGACCTTGCCGTCGCGCGTGACCATCACGTTGTGGCTCTTGATGTCGCGGTGCACGATGCCGCGCTGGTGCACGGCGGCCAGAGCGTGCGCGACGCTCCGGCCGACGGCCAGCACCTGCTCCTGTGTCAGCACCCGCCTCTCGATGAGCACGCTCAGCGGGACGCCGTCGAGGAACTCCATCACGAGGAAGTGGTTGCCCCTGGCCTCGAAAATGTCGTGGATCTGGACCACGTTCTCGTGATGGATGCCGGCGATGGCCCGCGCCTCCTGTTGGAAGCGCGAGACCATCTCCGGGTCGGTCGCGAGGGACTGCGGGAGCACCTTGATCGCGACCGTGCGGTGGAGAGACTCCTGATGACCGCGGTACACGACTCCCATTCCTCCGCGGCCGACTTCGTGGTCGATGCGATAGGGGCCGATCTTCTTGCCGATGAAGCGGTCGGTCATGATGCTCTCCAGGTTCGAGTGTCAGGTGGGTGTCGTCAGCGCTCAGGCCGTCGTGACGCGGAAGGTCACGGCGCCGATGCGCACACGGTCGCCCGCACTGAGGCTCGACTGGCCCACGGGACGGTCGTTCACGAAGGTCTGGTTCGTGGTGGACAGGTTGGTGATGGTGAGCCCGTCGGCCTGACGCTGGATCTGCGCATGCCTCCGAGAGACCGTGTCGCCCGCGTAGACCACGCTGCAGGCCGGGTCGCGACCGATCGTGAGGGAGTCGGCGATGCCGAACTGGTTCCCCGAGAGCGGGCCCGACTCGGCGACCAGGTTCCACACCGAGGCCGCAGCGCCGCGACGCTCGCCGCCGTTGCCGCTCCGCTTCTTGATGGAGGGCACCGCCAGCAGGCCGAGGCCGAGGAGGGCAGCACCGGCTAGGCCGTAGCCCGCCGCGCTGCGCCAGGCCGACGGAGTGGGCAGCTCGGAGAGGAGCTCTTCCGCCTGCTGCAGGTAGCGCCCGGCGTCGGGATGCTGCGGGTAGAGGTTCAGCACGCCGCGCAGGTCTTCCTGGGCCGCCTCGTACTCGCGCCGGGCGGCGCGGGCCTTGTTGTCGCGGACCAGGTCGCCCGCCGCCCAGAAGTGGGCGAGCGCGTCGGCGTAGCGGGTGTCGGTGAGGCTCGTCTTCGCGATGACGCCGGAGGCGCGGATGAAGTCGAGCGCGACGTTGATCGGGCGCAGGAAGTTGGTGGTCTCGGTGGTGTCTCCCTTGAAGCTCGAGGCGCCCATGGAGAGCACGCCGATCACCTCACCCTGCGGGTTGATCGCCGGGCCGCCGGAGTTGCCCTTGTGGGCGCTGGCGTCGGTGCCGAGGATCGGCGAACCGTCCGACCACTGCTTGCGCGAGCTGATCGTGCCTTCGGTGATCGTCGGCTCCATGATGGAGTCGCCCTCGAGGCCCATGTCGGCGGCGAACTGGGTCACGTTGGCGGGGTAGCCGAGCACGGTCACGCGGTCCTGCAGCTGCACGGCGTCCGAGTTCCCCAGCTGGACGCTGGGGTAGTTGTTGCCGCTCACCTTGAGAATGGCGATGTCCTTCTCGCTGTAGGTGGAGAGGGCACGCACCTCGGCCGGCAGCGCCTGGTTGAAGCTCTGCATCTGGCGCAGGCCACCCTTGACGACCACGTTGACCTTGCGCGGCACGTCCTCGTTCTTGAGCACGGCTTCGCCTTCGGGCGTCATCAGGATCGGAACCCCGGCCTGGTTGATGAGGGCGATGACCTCCTGCTTCTGCAGCTCGTTGAAGGTCTCACCGGCCTCTTTCTCCGCCAGCTCGATCTGCTGCTGGTAGAAGGACTGCAACAGCATCTGGCGCGTCTGCGACGTGGCCTCCACCACGTGTGCGTTGGTGACGATGAACCCGTCGGCGTTGATGATGAATCCGGAGCCGAGGCCCTGGACCTTGTAGGGGCCGTAGAGGAGCCCGGCGTGCGACACCTGGGCCTGGAAGGTGGACAGGATGAAGACCACGGCCGGCTTGGCCAGTGCGGTCGCCTTCTGCTGGTCGGTGGGTGCTTTCGGCTGCGCGAACGAGGCCGTGGCGAGAACGAGCGAGACGAGGAGTGCGGTCAGGGCACGGAGCTTCACGCCACACCTCCCTTCGCCGACTCGCCGAAGTAGAGACCTTTGAACACGTAGTTGGTGTCGCCGATCTTGATGTGGTCGCCGTCGCCGAGCTCGACGCGGCTGATGGGCTCGCCGTTGACGACGGTGCCGTTGGTCGAGTCGAGGTCGGTCAGCGAGTAGATGCCGTCGGTGTAGCGCAGGCTGGCGTGCACCTCGGACGCGAACTCGTTGTCGATGCGAATCTCGCACTCGGCGCTCGCGCCGATCAGGATCTTGCCCTCGACCAGGCGAAAGTCCTCGCCCTTCTGGGCACCGTCGAGCGCCACGATCCAGCCGATGGCCGGCGGACGCTTCTCGGACAGGCGCATGGTCTTGCGGGCGGGAGTCTCCTCCGGAACCCCGGGCGCGATCTCGCGCACCGTCTTGGCGAGTGAGCTCTCGGCCAGCGTCGGCGCAGACGCCGGGGCGTTGACCTTCCATTCTTGGTTGCTCATGGCTTCCTCCAGTTCTCTATGAAAAGGCCGCTCAGCGGCCGTCCGATTCGTCGGTGTCTGCTGCCGCCGCGGCTGCGGCCTCGACGGCAGAAGGCTTGTTGTCGGCGTCTTCGCCCAGGGCGCGCGCCGCGGCCTCGGCGAGGGCCTCGGAGTCGTCCTCGCCGGCGTCGTCGGCGCGGCGGGTCTCCGGAGTGGTCTCGACGGTCAGCGCGGGCGAGACCACTTCGTCGTTCACGTCAGGGGTGGTCTCGACCACCGGGCTCGGAGCGTCGCTCTCGGACGTCTCCTCCCCGTCCTGTGCGGATGGACTGGCTTCGGAGTTGGTCGCGCTCTTGTCCTTGACGAGACCGGACGTGGCGAGCAGCTCGGTGGCCTCCAGCAGGCTCTGCTTTGCCGCCGACGGCTCTTCGGCGTCGATCTGACGGGTGGCCTCTTCGAGCAGCGCGCCCAGGTCCTGTGCCACGTCGAATTGGCCCCCGGCGCGTGTGCCGGCGTGGTACGCGCCGGCAACGGCGGCCAGGGCGATGGCGATGCCGGCGGCGCGAAGGGCGAGTGGGCGGGAGGAGCGGGTCGCGGAGGCCGGCGGTGCGGCGGCCTCCCGGTTCATCGTGACCGCCTCGGAAGGCAGGGTGGCCCGACCGACGACGGCCGTGATGTTGTCGGAGCCGTCGCGCTCATCGGCGAGCGCGACCAGGCGCTGCGCCAGCTTGTCGGGGCTCGACGCCTCGTTCGACGCCGCCAGCATGTCCTCCGCGTGCACCGATCCCGTGAGGCCGTCGGAGCAGAGCAGGTAGATGTCCCCAGGCTCGGCTCGTAGCGTGGTCACGTCGACGTCCGGTGCGGTGTCCGAGCCCAGGGAGCGCGTCAGGACGTGTGCTCTGGGGTGGCTGTCCAGGCCTTCCCGGGGGAGCAGACCGGCCTGCGCCTGACGCTCGACCCAGGTGTGATCCACGGTCAGCTGCGAGACCTCGGTGCCGCGGATCAGGTAGCACCGGCTGTCGCCGACGTGCGCCACGAGGACGCGGTCGCCGACGAAGGCGGCCATGACGAGCGTGGTGCCGAGGCCACGTGCCGCGCGGTGCGCCTCGCCGTACGCGTAGACCCTGTCGCTCGCTTCGCGGACGGCGCGTGCGATCTGTTCGGCCAGCGCGTCGGTCTCGCGGCCGTCGCGGGTCAGGTCGCCCTCGAGCCCTTCGGCCCAGCCGCGGATCGACTCGGCGGCGATGCGGCTCGCGACGTCGCCAGCCTGCTGGCCGCCCATTCCGTCGGCCACCAGGAGGAGGCCGCTGAGGCAGCCGGGCTCGACGTCGGTCTCGGGCGCGAAGGCGGCGTAGCTGTCTTCGTTGCCGTCGCGCATGCGGCCAACCGCCGAGTGCGCGGCAATGTGGAGTCGGAGATCGGGGGCAGATGGGCTCACTTGCGGGTCGTCCTGGGGTCGAAGCGGGTGGATTCAGCGGGCTTCGATAGGAGAGGCGCAGAAGCCCCGAGTGAGGGGTCACGCGGATTTCCCGAAATCTCGACCCGCGCGAACGTGCGTTTGAGCTAGGGTCCGAAGCACCCCGTTCCAGTGAGAGGAGAGAGGTCCCATGCAGCGAACCTGGTGCCTTGCGAGCGCAGTTCTGACCGCCCTGGCCATGTGGGCTCCCGCCGCCGCCCAGTCCGACGGCGAAGAGCGGAAGATCGTCTTCCCCGACGTGGGGCAGTACAAGACACTCAAGGCCGACCTCCACATCCACACGGTCTTCTCCGACGGCTCCGTGTGGCCGGACATCCGCGTGCAGGAGGCGCTGCGCGACGGCCTCGACGCCATCTCGCTCACCGAGCACGTCGAGTACCAGCCGCACGCCGAAGACATCCCGCATCCGGACCGCAACCGGTCGTACGAGATCGCCCGGGAGGTGGCCGGCGACTCGGGCCTCCTGATCATTCACGGGGCCGAGATCACGCGCGACATGCCGCCCGGCCACGCCAACGCGGTCTTCATCCAGGACGCCAACAAGCTCATGGACGACGACCCCATTGCGGTCTTCCGGGAGGCGAAGCGCCAGGGCGCCTTCGTCTTCTGGAACCATCCCCAGTGGACCGGGCAGCGGCGAGACGGCGTGGCGAAGCTCGAGCCGATGCACCGCCAGCTCATGAACGAAGGGCTGCTGCACGGCATCGAGGTCGTGAACGATCTGACCTTCTCGGACGAGGCGCTGCAGATCGCGCTCGACCACGATCTCGCCATTCTCGGCACGTCCGACGTGCACGGACTCGTCGACTGGCGCTACCGCGTGCCGGAGGGTGGTCATCGCTCGATTGCACTCGTCTTCGCGGAAGAGAAGACGGAGGAGAGCCTCAAGGAGGCGCTGTTCGCCGGTCGCGTCGCCGGTTGGCTGGGGCAGCTCCTCGTCGGCAAAGAGGAGCTCGTGGTGCCGCTCGTCGAGGCCTCGCTCCAGGTCGAGGAGGCGCGCTACATTCGGGCGGGCAGCAACGACACGACGGTGCTGCGCGTCGAGATCCGGAACGACAGCTCCGCCACCTATCTCCTGCGCAACCTCACTGATCTCACGTTCCAGAACGCCGGCGACGTGGTGACCGTGGAGGGTAGGTCGACCACGACGCTGGAGGTGCGCACGCTCTCCCGCCAGCGCCGACTGGAGCTGGAGTTCGAAGCGCTCAACGTGGTCACGGCGCCCAAGACGCACTCGAAGGTGACGCTGATCGTCCCCGTCGGCTGACGAGCAGCCGCAGACGTCGGCTGAGCAGCCGCAGACGTCGGCTGAGCAGCCGCAGACGTCGGCTGAGCAGCCGCAGACGTCGGTTAGCCGCAGACGCCGGCCACGAGGCAGGAGAGGTCGGCTGTGACGCGCGGACGTTGGCGAGCCATCGGTCGTTTCGGTCGTTGGCACCGACGACGGTACCGAGTCGGCAGCGACCGCCCGCGGGGTCAGCGCTGGCTGCCGAGCCAGCGCTCGCGCCGCGTCAGCGTCTCGGCCGTGGCGCCGGCCACCTCGCGGAGCTCCACGGTGGGGTCGGCGAGCACGTACAAAGAGACCATCTCTTCGCCCGTGCGCCGGCGCACGCGGGCCTGGACCGTGTCGCCGGGGCTCAGTGCAGCCAGCGCTGCGGCCCACGCCTCCGGGGAGGAGATGGTGCTCCCGCCGAGCTCGAGAATGACGTCACCCCGGGTGAGCCCGGCTCGGTAGAAAGGCGTGTCCACCGTGGTCCCGCCCTCGAGACGCGCGCCGTCGGCGGTCACGTCGAGCTCCACCTCGCCCAGCCAGGCCCGCTCCGGCTGGGAGGGTGCCAGCTCGTACCCGAAGGGTTGCACCAGAAGCGCATAGTCGGGGGTACCACGGCCCCGCACGTAGCTGTCGAAGAAGTCCCGTGCGAAGCGGGGCGTCGTGAGATCGGCCAGCGCCACCTCGAGGTCGGCCTCCACATAGGGCGACTCGGAGCGGCCGTGGCTCTGCCACAGAGACCGCATCAGCTCGTCGAGCGAGCTGTCGTGCTGCCCGCGCAGCGCGAGGTCGAGCGCGGCTGCGACCGCGTCGCCGTAGAAGTAGTAGTGCAGATACGTGTTGTGGGCGTTCTGCGGGTCGCGCCATGCGCCCCGGTCGCGGAAGGCGGCGTGCTCCGCCATGTCGCGGGGTGAGCCGTAGCGAGAGGCCGGGCTCCGCAGGAGGCGATCGATCGTGTGGCCGAGGTCCGCCACGAAGCGCTCGCGCGGCCACGCACCGGTGCGGGCGAGCAGCAAGCCGTCGTAGTAGTTCGTGAGACCCTCGGCGAACCAGAGCTCGGCCGACATGTTGATCCGCGAGAAGTCGAACGGCTCGAGGGTCGCCGGACGCAGCCGCTCCACGTTCCAGGCGTGGAAAAACTCGTGCACGAGCGTCTCGAGGTGATCCTCGGCCGCCTCGGCGAGCGACTGGGGCGCGGAGAGCGGAGTGGAGTTGCGGTGCTCCATGGCGTCTCCTGTCGCCCAGGGCAGGTAGTCGGCCATGAAGGTGTAGGTGCCTCCGTCGAAGCGGGGCAGCTCGCCGAACACGGCCGCGGTCTCCTCGACGATGCGCTGCGTCTCTTCGACATAGGCGCGCTCGTCCTCGGCGCTCCCGAGGTGATGGAACGCCATGCGGATCGTGGCTTGGTTGCCTTCCGCCCCAGCCTGCCACTCGTAGAGCTTGTGGTCGCTCACTTCGATGGGGCTGTCGAAGAAGTACTGGAGATTCGGGGCGAAGAAGGCGCCGTTCGAGTGGCGCTCGAGCTGGGTGGCCACCTTCCATGCGGGGTCGGGGCTTTCGATCGCCAACTCGACGGGTCGCTCTTCGAGGCCCAGGGCGAACGCGAACACCGAGGGCGGGTTGAGCTTTGCGTGCGTGGCGTCGATGGCCGAGTAGGTCCCCGAGATCATGTCGCCGTACACGGTGTAGCTCACCGTCACGGCCCCCTGGGCCCCGGCGATGCTCCAGCCGCTGGGGTCGGTGCGCACTGCGTCGAGCTCCCGGCCGCTCGCGTCGCGGGCGCGCAGCGAGTAGACGTTGCGGGCGAACTCGTGGAGGCGGTAGCGGCCCGGAGAGGACCGCGCCATGCGCAAGAGGAGGGGGCGCGGTGCGTCCGCCGGGAAGGTGATGGACACCTGGGCCTCGTGATGCAGCCGGCCGGACAACGAGATGCGGATGCGGACCGGCTCGAGAGCCTCGGCCTCGGACTGCGCGGCCAGAGCGGCCCCTCCGAGGTGGAGCGCGAGCACCAGAACAGCGGCCCAGGAAAGGAGCCGATGCCGCGGAGAAGACGGCGCCTGAGGCAGCTGCGGCAGCGGTCGCACAGGCGAGCTCGAGGGCTGCCGCATGTGCTACTCGCCCTGGGCCTCGGTGATCCCCGTGAGGAGCTGCTGGCTCTGCAGCTTCTCCTGGAACGACTCCTCGTACGCCTCCTCCGGAAACTGGCGAACGAGCTCGTCCATCGCGTGCGCGTCGTCGCCGACCAGGATGCGCCAGCGCTTCTCCCGCACGCCGTCGAGGATCACCTTCGCCGCGGCTTCTGCGGTCATGGGGGCGTTGGCTTCGAAGTCCTGCTGGCGCTGGTGCGCCGCCTGCCGGATCGCGTCGTCGGACAGGCCGCCAGCGTCGAGCCCCATGCGCGCGAGCTGGCCGCGCATCTGCTCGACGTCGTCTTCCGGCATGTCGAGGGGGTCGGGTCGGTCCAAAATTCGGCCGCTGTTGATCGCGATCGACGTGCCGATGTGCCCCGGCATGACCACCGACACGCCCACGTGGGGCGCATGGATCCGCAGGTCGGTCAACAGCGCCTCGCTGAAGCCTTTCACCGCGAACTTGGCGGCGCTGTAGGCCGTGTGAGGGATTGCGGGCCCGAGGCTCGCCCAGAAGCCGTTCACGCTGCTCGTGTTGACGAGGTGGGCCTCATCGCTCGCGCGCAGGGCCGGCATGAAGGCGCGCGCGCACCAGTACACGCCACCCCAGCAGATGTCGAAGACCTTGTCCCACTCGGAGCGGGGTGCCTCGAGGAAGCTGCCGCCGCCGCCGATTCCCGCGTTGTTGAAGAGGAGGTTCACGTGCTGCGTGTCGTGCGCGGCGAGCACAGCGTCGCGGAACGCGAGCACCTGCTCCTCGCTCGAGACGTCGCAGTGGTGTGTCGTCACCCGGGTTCCCGCGGGCATCCCCTCCCGGCAGAGAACGGCGGTCTCGTCCATGTTCTCCTGCGACACGTCGCAGATGGCGGTGTGGCAGCCTTCGGCGGTGAGCTGGCGGGCCAGCTCGCGGCCCATGCCGGTACCGCCTCCGGTGACGACGGCGATGTGCCCTTCGAAGCTCTTCATGTGGATCTCCCGTCAGCGTCGGAGGCGAGGGGTTGGTCGGTGCGGGTGTCGCGCTCGATGCGCACCCAGCGTCTGCAGCCATAGGTGTGGAACCACTGCTCGGCGACCACACCCTCCGGGTTCGTGCTCATGTAGCCGCGGTCGACGTCGCGCGCGTCGGCGTCTTCGATGTGGTCGGGCACGCGCGGGATCTCGGCGTACCCGAACTCCTCGAGGGGGCGCGGTCCGCAGTGGGGGCAAGAGAGGAGGAGGCTCATGTCAGTGCGTCCCTGCCGAGCCGCGGTCGGCCAACGTACGGTCTGCCGCGAAACGGTCGAGTGAGAACGGTGCAATCAAGTCCGGAGCCTTGCCCTCGGCCAGGAGCGCAGCCATCTGCTCGCCCCCGGCGGGGATGGCCTTGAAACCCCACGTGCCCCAGCCCGTGCTCACGAAGAAGCCGGGCGTGGGTGTGGCCCCGAGAACCGGCGAGTAGTCGGGGGTCATGTCGCAGATGCCGGCCCACTGGCGCAGCACGCGCAGCTCGCGCAGGAACGGCAGGAGGCACATGGCGCGGAACGAGCACTGCTGCAGGAACGCGTGCCCCGAGCGCCTGGTGTAGGTGGGCTGGCGATCGATCTCGGCGCCGAGGAGCATCTCGCCGCGGGCGGTCTGCGACGCGTAGAAGAGGAGGTCCGAGGAGCTCACGATCGGCCCGAGCTCGTTCTCGTAGTGGTTGGTCACGAAAGCCTGCAGCGGATGCGTGCGGATGGGGAGGCGGATTCCAGCCATCGATGCCAGGGTGGTCGCGTGGCCTCCGACAGCCGAGAGCACACGACCGGCGCCGATCCGGCCGCGGGTGGTCTCCACACCGATCACCGGGCTGTTGCGATCGTCACCGTCGCGTACGAGCCCGGTGACCTGTGTCTTCTGCAGCACGTGCACCCCCGCGCGCATCGCACCCTCGGCGAACGCCCAGACCACGCGGTCATGTCGGGCCGTGGCGCCCTCCGCGTGGTAGGTGCCTCCCAGCACGGGGTACAACCCGCCGCCGGACAGATCGATCTGGGGGCAGATCTCCTGCACCTGCTGGGGCGTCACGAACTCGGTGCGGGCGCCGAAGGCCTGGTTGACCTCGGCGCGCGCCCGCTCCTGCTGGAGCCCGACCTGGCTGTGCGCGAGCCACAGGATGCCCTTCTCCTGGTGCATGAGGTAGCGGTTGGTCTCGTCCTCGAGCGCCTTGTAGAGGTCGACGCTGTGCTGGTAGAAGCGCACGGCCTCCGGAATGCCGTAGTTCGAGCGGATGACCGTGGTGTTGCGCCCCGAGTTGCCGCCGCCGATGTAGTCGCGCTCGATCACGCAGACGTCGGTGATGCCGTGCCTCGTTGCGAGGTAGTAGGCGGTGGCCAGGCCGTGGCCACCACCTCCCACGATGACGATGTCGTAGGAGCTCTTGGGCTCGTGCCAGCGGAGCTCGACCTTGTGCTCCTGGTAGTCGTTCATGCCTCGTGCTCCGGCGGGGCGATCGCCGCGGTGGGCACCCGCTCGTCGAAGTCGTCGGCAAAAGGGCTCGGCACGAAGAGCAGCGTTCCGCGCGAAAGCAGCAGGAGCTTGACGGGAATGTCGGCCAGGGCGCCCTGCGCGAACGCCGGGCGCGCGGCGGGGATCTTCCAGCGGCAGTTCGCTGCCAGAAGCTCCGTCGACTCTTCGGCCCTCGCGAAACGGAGAGCCAGACCGGTCTCGCGGAGCACCAGCGCACCTGGATCGAGTGTCGGCGGCAGGCCCAGGACGAGCGCTTCGTCGTCGGCGATGCGCAGCACACGGTAGGCCGCTGGAATGGCGAGAGATTCGTCGTCTGGAAGCTCGACCTCGATGTCGTCCGTGACAGCGGCGGCCAACCCGTCGAGCCTCTCGGCGGCCGCGACGACACGGGTGATCTCGAGGGGAGTCGAGGAGGGCGCCGTGGCCGTGGCGGGCTCCGAAGTCCCGTCCGGAGCGTCGACCGAGACCTTCGCTCGGGCGCCCTTCGGGTCGTAGAAGGGCAGCGATGTCAGCCGGGCGGGTCTGCCGTCGATGAGAAGCGCGGCGTCGGCGTCGACGAGCTCCTGGCGGACCCATCCCAACGCCACGACCTTTCCCAGCGCGGGAGAGTCGAAGCACGACGTGGTGTAGCCGGCGTAGTCGCTCTGCTCCGGGGCTCCCCCGTCGGTGGGCGCTCGCCAGATGACCGCTCCTTCGACCGGGGCCGGGCTCTCCATCTCGAGCGCCGCGAGCCGCCGATTGAGGGGAATGGCGTTCGTGCGCACCGTGGCGTGGCGACCGACGAAGTCTCCCGACTCGAGGTGGGCCGCCCACTCGTGGTCGATGCGGCGCAGCGTCGAGTCGTAGTCGGTGTCTTTGCCGACGATGACGTGCCCCTTCTCGAGCCGCAGGCCGAGGAGCGTCTGCAGGCCATGCGGACGGATGCCGAGATCCTCGCCGGCTTCGAGCAGCTTGCGCCAGAGAGCCACCGAGTCGGCGGCCGCATGGTGCAGCTCGTAGGAGAGCTCTCCGGTGAAGCTCATCCGGTACGCCCGGCACGACACTCCTGCAACGTCGAGCTGCCCGTGCGTGCCGAACTTCGGCAGAGGGCCCGCTCCGAGTCGGTGCAGGAGCTCGGCGGCGCGCGGCCCCGTGACGTTGATTGCGCCGAGTGACCAGGTCTCGTTGAGGATGCGGGCATCGAACGGGCGGCTCTCGACCCAGTCGCGGAGCCACATCTCGGCGAAGCTGGCGCCGCCGCTGGTGAAGCACACGAGGAGCTCGTTGCCGTCGCGGGCGACAATGCCGTCGTCGAGCACGTAGCCGCGCTCGTCGAGGAGGAGCACGTAGCGGAGGCGGCCCTCCTTCAGCGTCGCGATGCGGGTGGGGAAAACCAGCTCGAGGAACGCGAGCGCGTCCGGTCCGGTCACACGGAATTTGCCGAGGGTACCCACGTCGCACACCGAGACGGCTTCGCGGACGGCGTCGTACTCCGGTCGATGGAGCGGCTCGTTCGGGTCGCCGTAGGTCCACGGCCGCCACCAGCCACCGGAGCGCTCGAACGTTGCGCCGAGGGCCTCGTGCTCGGTGTGCAGGGGCGTGCGGGCGGTGGGGTGATGATGTGCACCCGCCGCGACCTCCTCGACGGTGGGCTGTCGAACCGGCGGCCGGGCGGTGAACGGCTCCTGGAGCTCCGCTCCATGCTCCTGGATGAAGCTCCGCAGGTAGGGCGTGCAGCAACTGCCCTGGCAGGTGCCCGTGCCGGCCAGGGTGGCGCGCTTCATGAGCTCGAGCTCGCGGAAGCCGGCATTCCACACGCGCTCGAGGTCGGCAACGGACACCTGGGAGCAGGGGCAGACGGTGCCCTCCGGCGGGCAGGTGGGGAGGTCTCCCGCCTCTGCCGCGCTGCCGAGGGTCTCGAGCTTCACGTTGCCGACGACGTGGCGCGCCATCCTCGAAAGGCCGGCGCGCGGGCTCCACCCGAGCCCGAGGCTGGCGGTGTCGCAGGCGAATCGGACCTCCTTACCGCCCTGGCGCATGACGACGGCTCCCAGGCGGTCCGGCGCGTCGTCTTTCGGCTCGAAGCGGACGAGGTCGCCGAGGGCGGCTTCCGCCTCGCAGTGGACGGGCTGGGCTCCCACGGCGACGACATGGCCGAGATCGAGGCCTGCCTGATGCAGCCGGTCCGCCGCGCGCGAAGTCAGCAAACCGCGCAGATGGGCGCCGGGGACCGCCGGCTGGATCTCGGCGCTACCCGGTGCGAGGACCAGCTCCTGCTCCGGCCGCACGTGCAGCATTCCGGCGAGTGTGCGGGCCACGACGAGCGGGCCCGGGTAGACCCCCACGACGTCCTGCCCGGCCTGCGCGTCGAGCGTGAGCACGCTTTTGCTCTCGCCGCGGGCACGCTCCGCTGCAGCTCTTCCTGCGCGGCCCTGGCCCACGACGACGACATCGGCGAACGCGTGCTGCGCCGCAGCTTCGCCCGTCTCGCTGCGCGAAGCGGAGGGTGAGCCGCCCTGCAGCGGCGGAGTGTTGCCGTCGGCGTGTGCGAGGCGGACGTCGAGCCCGCTCCGGGCCGGGAGCTGGCAGCTGCGTGCGTAGGCCTCGCCGTCGACGACGACGAGGCAGTGGGGGCAGTCTCCCGCGCAGCACAGGCAACCACCGCCGGTGGGGTGCTGCCCTGCGCGCAGCAGCGCCTCGAGAACCGTGTCGCCGGGCCGGAAAGGGACGCGGGTGCCGTCGGCCTCGAAGGTGTCGCTCATCGGAGCCGGTAGCGTACCCCGAGGGAGGCCACCTGCGTCTCCTTG
This sequence comes from Candidatus Multivoraceae bacterium, assembly GCA_965223385.1. Lineage (GTDB taxonomy): Bacteria > Acidobacteriota > Thermoanaerobaculia > Multivoradales > Multivoraceae > JBCCLJ01. The sequence continues at coordinate 2,982,767 of CBDCWR010000007.1, forward strand.
AAGTTCTGGTAGATCGCTGTGAAGCCGTTGCCGTCGATCTCGCGCTGCACGGCGAAGTCGTTGAATACGTCGGTGACCGTGAACACGAGCTCCGCACGCTCACCGGCGAGGGGCCGCTTGAGCGAGAGGTCCACCGAGGACCGCGCGCGCTCGACGCCCTGCGGCACGTTGCGCTCGGCGTAGCGGATGTAGCTGAGCTGGAGAGACGTCGCGCCCGGGAGCGTGAACTGCTGGTTCAGGCGCAGGTCCCAGGTGTCGTCTTCGCTCTGCGCGAGCGAGAAGGGGCGGGCGACGGGGAAGAGGAGGATCGTCTCGAAGGCGTCGATCTCGTTGCGGTACACGTTGGCGCTCGCGCTGAGCGACCAGCGGTCCGTGGCGTCCCAGGACCACAGGAGCTCGACACCGGTCTGCCTGGAGTCCCCCGCGTTCTCGAAGATCTTGTTGACGATGTCGTACTCGACGCTCGACGGATCGATCGCGAAGACCCGCAGGAAGGAGTCTTTGATGTCGCGGTGGTAGGCCGTGGCGCTCCACGACGAGCCTCTGCCGCTGTGCCGGTAGCCGAGGTCGAAGGCGTTCACGAACTGCGGGCGGAGAAACGGGTTCCCGACCTTGAGCAGCTCGGGGTCGTCGTACTTGGGGAAGATCCGGAGCTCGGGCTCGCCTGGCCGGTCGATGCGTCGGTTGTAGGCCACGGTGAAGCGCCCGCGAGGGGACGTGCGCCATGCGAGCCGCACGTTCGGGAACACCTCGAAATAGTCGTAGCTGTCGCTGCCGGGGTAGTAGATGTTCTCTTCGGGAATCTCGTAGGCGACGTTGGTCTGCTCGATGCGGACGCCGGCCTCGACAGTGGTTCTGGAGGTCTCCCGGACGAGGTTGCCGTACAGGGCGTAGATGTCCTCCTCCCAGTCGGACACGTCGCCGAGGCCGTCGTAGATGACGCTCCTGAAGCCCTGGTCGATGGTGTAGGTGATGGGGATCCAACGGTGTTGCGCCTTCGCTCCGAGCTCGAGTCGGCCCGTGCGCGTGGGGCGCACGTAGTCGACGCTCAACGGGACCGTGTTCTCTTCGGCGTCGAGCCGCGTCATGTCCGTCCCTTCGCGCACCCGCGAGACCTCGTTGAGGAAGTACGACTCGTCCTCCCAGCCGCGTGTGTACTGCAGGTTGAACCGCAGCTCGTGGCCCGGGGCGGCGAATCGGTGCTCCAGATCGAAGCTGACGTTCGCGAAGCCGGTGTCCTCCTCCTCGCGCCAGAACCAGAAGCGGTCCAGCACCTCGCCGGAGCCTCCGGAGAGAGGCGTCTCGAGGAAGGGCACCTGGGCGCGATCGGTGTGGGTCTCGAAGTCGTAGATGGCACCGATGCGCAGCGTCCGGCGCGCTCCGATCTCGCGGTCGAGCCCCGTCTTGAGGATGAGATGGGTCTGCTCACGGTTCTCGGGGACCTGGGACCGCACCCGTCGCCCGTCGTCGTAGAAGCGGGTCGTGAACTCGTTGTTCGGCAGGTCGTCCTGCAACAGAACCTCACCCTGCAGGAACGAGCGCGCCTTTTCCGTGGTGTGGGCCAGGTTGAAGCTCGGCGTGACCTTCGTGTTGTTGGAGTAGCTGCCGAGGTCAGTCGGAAGGTCGTCGCGCTGCCTGGAGAACTGCCCGTTGCCGAGCGTCAGCCCCACATCCCCCGAGAAGCCGAGCTGCTGCTCGCTCTTGTAGATGACGTTGATGATGCCGGCTGATCCCGCGGCGTCGAAGCGCGCGGACGGGTTGTGGATGATCTCGATGCTCTCGACGTTGGCGGCGGCGACGGCGTCGAGGCCGCGCTGGTTGCCGAAGCCGGTGAGGCTCGACTGCTTGCCGTCGATGAGGATGGAGACCTGCTCGCTGCCGCGCAGCAGGACGTGCCCGTCCTGGTCGACCGTGACTCCGGGAAGCGTTCGCATGGCGTCGAGCAGAGAGCCGGTCGACTGCGCCCCCTGCTCGCCCAGGCGAAAGACCACGGACTCGAGCGCGGCCGTTCGCGGGGCTTCGGCCTGCACGGTGATCTCCTCCTCCACGTCGGCGAGTCGCGGGAGCACGAGGTCTCCGAGGTCGAACTCGGAGCTCAGCTCGCCTACGAGAACGTCCGTCTCGAGGGAAGCATGGCCGGGGGCGGAGATCGTCAGGAGGTAGTCGCCGGGCGCCAGCGAGGTGAACGTCAGCCGTCCGTCCTCCTGGGAGAGCCCGGCGGCAACGACGGTGCCGGGCTCCGACTCCAGCACAGCGGATGCGAAGGCGATCACGTCGCCAGCGTCGCTCTGCACCCGAGCCGACACCGTGGCCGTCGGCTGCGCCATCGACGTGGCCGCCGTCAGCAGGGGGAAGAGGACCAGCAGAAACAGGGCATGGAGTAGACGAGCACTCACGTGTCCAATTCTAGGTGTCGCGCCCCCGATCTCGCCTCGGCTACTTCACCGCGAGCGCGGTCAGCCGACGCTCCGCTCCGGATCGTCGCGCCAGGCGCGCCAGCCCTCGATCGCCCCGGCAGCCACTCCCAGCAGGACCAGGGCGGCGAGGCCGACGAACGTGGCGAGGACCGGAACGAAGGGCGCTGCGACGACCCCGATCAGGCCGCCGAAGAACAGGATGCGACCCATCGATCGGTGCGCCAGCTCCCAGGCGAGTCGGCTCTGAACGGTCCAGGGGAGGCGCAGGCCGAAGAAACGGTTCGGCCGGAGTTTGCCCAGGGCGGCGCCCTTCAGGGCCACCACCGAAGGCGCGAGCAGAGCGGTCACCGTGACCCAGCGCTCCGTCACCCGGCCGGGGGCGTAGGAGTCCAGCGCCACCAGGACCGTGAGTGCTGCGAGCAGAGCCAGAGAGCCGTACCTCCACCAGGTGAGGTAGGCCCTGGTGTGCCGCTCTCGAGGCTCGGAGAAGACACGTCGATTGGCCGCGGACGCCGCGAGGGTGGCCGCGAGAATCGCCACCATGCCGTTCGACGTGGGGCGGTCGTCGATGAGCTGTGCCAGCAGAAAGGCCGCCTGGAAGAGCAGGACGACCGTGGTCGCTCGCTGCAGCTGGTCGAAAGACCGGTGGGGGGACTGGATGTGGTTCATGAGGTCGTCTCCTCCAGCGTTCGCCGGGTCAGCGGCTGCGCGAGCGTCAGCAGAAAGCCGATCGCCTCCTCGGCGGCCGAGATGTTGAGCCGATAGCGCACCGACGTGCCTTCGCGCTCGGACTCGATGAGGCCTGCGTCTCGGAGCACTTTGAGGTGACCGGTCACAGACGGCCATGCCATGTCGAACGCGCCCGCGATGTCGCCGGAGCTCATCGGCCCCCCCTGGAGCATCGCGACGATCTCGCGCCGCGCCGGGTGCGCGAGTGCCTTGAAGATCTGATTCATTCGCCATGCTCCTAATTAGGAATTTAGCTAATTATAGCGAGGTGCGCTGCAATGCACAAATGTGCGAAGGATTGAGCTCACTCGTGCATCTAGAGTGACTTCTGGCACACGTGTGCGATGACCATGGTGCGGCTTCAACGGCGAGACAGAACTCCGATCCCGCGGGGGAACAACCGCGTCTTCGCGGCGTTGCGCCGTGGCGCGGGCCTCTTGACCGCGACCTTTCTCATGGCGCGGACGCTGCACGGTGCCGGTGCGGAGACGACGTCTCTCGCAGACGCGCTCGCAAACCTCCAGAGGGAGGGACTGCGCCTCGTCTTCTCGGAGGAGCTGGTGCGCCCCGACATGGAGGTCGACGCTGGAGGGCAGCGCGGGAGGGCGGCGCTCGACCGTTGGCTGGAGCCCTTCGGGCTCGAAGTGCGCTCCCTCGCCGACGGCACCCTCGTGGTGGTGCAGCAGCAGGCGGAGCGCAAGGCGGAGCGGTCCGTGCTCGGGCGCGTGGTGTCGGCGCACTCGGGCGAGCCGCTGGTGGGCGCGCTCCTGGTGGCCCACTCGAACGGCAGTGCCGTCGCACGGGCCGTGAGCCTCGCGAACGGAGCGTACGAGCTGCCGCCACTGGCTCCGGGGACGTTCAGGGTCCACGTCGACGCACCCGGCTACGCGCGCCGCACACTCACGCTGTCGGTGCCGGAGGGTGTCCCAGGCACGCTCGCGGTGGAGCTCGACCCCCTGCCCCTGGTCGAGGACACGATCGTGGTGCGCGCCAACGAGACCCGCCTCTTCGGCGGTGAGAGCACCTCACCCACGGCGCTCGACCGGGCCGAGGTCGAAGCCATGCCCCACCTCGGCGGGGACCCGTTCCGGGCTCTGGTGCACCTCCCCGGAGTTGCTGCCGACGATCGGAGTGCACGCCTGAGCCTTCGGGGCGGCAGAGCCGACGAGCTGCAGGTGGTCCTCGACGGCCAGGAGATCTACGAGCCGTTCCACCTCCAGGACTTCGGCGGCGCCCTGGGGGTCGTGCCCATGGACGCGCTCTCGAACGCCTCACTCTCCACCGGCAACTACGGAGTGTCGGCGGGGGATCGGATGGGAGGGCTGCTGCAGCTCGTGACCTCTCCCGGCGAAGACGGGGCGCGGAGCCTGTTCTCGGCCAGTCTGCTGAACGCGTCCGCGCTCCGGTCGGCGCGCTTCGCAGAAGATCGCGGCTCGTATCTGGTGTCTGCGCGGCGTGGGTCGATCGACCTGGCGGGCCGGCTCCTCGGGCGCGAGGATCCCGACTTCTGGGATGCCCTCGGCCGGGTCGACTTCAGCCTCGGCGTGCGCCATCAGCTGCGCGCAAATCACCTGGAGGTCGACGACTCCCTGCGGTTCACGGAGGAGCTCGACGACGAAAGCAAGAGTCTCGAGACCTCCTACCGGTCCCGCTACAGCTGGCTGACCCATCAGGGTGTCGCCGGCAGGCGCGTTCTCGCGACCACCGGCGCCGCGCGCACGCGGCTGCGCCAGAGTCGCATGGCGACGGAGGACGAGGAGGAGCAGCAGTTTGCCCTGATCGACCGTCGGAACGTGGACATCGATCGCCTCACCTCTGAGGTCGATTGGTCGCTGTCGCCGGCTGCGTCGTTGACCGTGGGTGCCCAGTGGCTGAGGTACGACGTGGAGCAGGATCACGCGAGCGCCGTGGAGCGGGAGCTCGTTCTGCGCGCCGACGGGCTTCCCCCCGGTGTGACGCTGGCCCCGAACGTCCGTTCCTTCGAGGGGTCTCGCAGCATCGACGCCGACCATCGCAGCGCCTGGGCGACCGTGCTGAGCCGGCCCTCGTCGTCGTTCACTCTCGACCTGGGGCTTCGCTTCGACGACTACGAGTGGTCGAACGAGCGTCGCGTCTCCCCACGTGTGAGTGCTGCATGGAGGGTCGGCGAGCGCACGCTGTTGCGTGCCGCGGCGGGGCGCTACCTGCAGTCGCAACGTCCGTACGAGCTCGCACTGCCCGACGGTGAAGACGAGCTGGCTCGCGTCGAAGTCTCCGATCAGTTCACGCTGGGGTTGGAGCGTGTCTTCGAGGGCTCTCTCGTGCGGGTTCTCAAGGCCGAGGCGTACCGGCGCGAGATCGACCGAGCCCGGCCGCGGTTCGAGAGCCTCTTCGAGCCGCACAACGTCTTTCCGGAGCTCGAGATCGACCGGGTCCGCCTGGCACCGGAGCGGAGCGAGGCGCAGGGCCTGGAGCTGCTGGTGCGAGGCCAGTTCTCCCCGCGCACGAGTTTTCGCGCGAGCGCCGCGTGGTCGCAGACGAGGGACCATTTCGGCGGTGCGTGGGTCGACCGCCAGATCGACCAGCCTTTTGCGCTCCAGCTCGGGCTGGAGACGCTGCTCGGTCGTGCCTGGCGGCTGGCCATCGCCTGGCGCTATCACTCGGGCTGGCGCACCACACCGTTCTTCGCGTTCGAGCTCGACGACACTCTCGGTGAGGGTCTGCCCGAAGACGGCGAAGAGGAAGAGATCGAGGACGCGGAAGACCAGGAGGGCGAGGACCTGCCGGACCTGGGGGTCGGCCTCGGCGCCCTCGCGTCCGACCGGCTGTCCGACTACCACCGTCTCGACCTGCGCCTGAGTCGCACCTTCGACCTGCGCCGGGGCCGCCTGCAGCTCTTCTTCGAAGTGCAGAACGTGTACGACCGGAAGAACCTGGGTGGCTTCGATCTCGCGGTGGACGACGGGGTGCTCGTAGCCGATCCCGAGCTCTCGACCGGCATCCTGCCGTCGGCCGGCGTGCGCTGGGAGTTTTGAGACATGCGGTCGCTTGCGACCGCGTGTCTCATGTCTTAGTCATCGCGAGCCCGGGGGGCTCGCACTGCCCACAGTGTTAGGGCCTCGCGGCGGCAGGCGACCGCGCGTCCTATGTCCGGTCATCGCGAGCCCGGGGGGCTCGCACTGCCCACAGTGTCAGAGCCTCGCGGCGGCAGGCGACCGCGCGTCCTATGTCCGGGTCAGCGTGAGCCCGGGGGGCTCGCACTGCCCACAGTGTTGAGGATCGCTCTGCGGGAGCGACCGTTGCCGGCGCGACGTGAAGCCTGCCCGGGGGTATGCTGGCCGCTCTCTCTCCGAACTCCGACCCGGCCGCGCTGCGGCCCTTCAGGGAGCCCGTACGATGCAAAGGCGCCTCCTCGTGGGCGGCACGTTGGCCACCTTGCTCCTGCTGATCGCCTGTACGCCGGCGGAAGACGCCGCGACGTCGGAGATCTCTCGATATGTGCTGACGGACCTCGATGCGGACCGCACCGAGCGGCTCGACTTCGCCGGCGGTCGCTTCCGCGTTCCCGAGGGCTTCGAGATCGAACAGGTCGCGTCGCCGGAGCTGACCGGCTCGGTGGTGAATCTGACCTTCACCGCCGAAGGCGCGCCACTCCTCGCCCTGGAGGGTGCCGGGCTCGTGACGTTGGCCGACGGCGACGGGGACGGTGTCTTCGACGAGTCGGTGGTCGTCTCGGAGACCATCGAGACCGCGCACGGGATGTACGTCCTGGGCCCCGAGGACGTGCTCGTGCAGGCCAACGGGCCGGAAGAGGGGACGGGGCTGTACCGCGTCCGTTCGTGGGGGAACGCCGAGGCCGACGACCACGTCCAGCTCCTGCTCGCGAGCGACGGCGGAATTCAGGAGCACGGCCCGCACACGGTGGCGCGGGGCCCCGAGGGGCACCTCTATCTCCTCTACGGCAACCACGCGTCGCCGGACCTCGAGCGTCCGGCCGATTCGCCGCTGCGCGAGCTGCAGGAGGACCACCTCCTACCGGTGATCCTCGACCCGCGTGGACACGCGAACAGCATCGTCGCTCCGGGTGGCACGGTGTGGCGCGCCGATCCCGGTCCCGATGACGAGCTCCTCGACCGTGGGGAGCTCGAGTGGAAGTTGGTCAGCGGAGGCCTGCGCAACGCGTTCGATATGGCGTTCTCGGCCGAAGGGGCGCTCCTCGTGTACGAGGCCGACATGGAGTGGGACCGCGGCCTGCCCTGGTTTCGCCCGACCCGCGTTCTGCACGCCGTGCCTTCGGGCGACTACGGTTGGCGCACCGGCTCGGCGAAGCTGGAGTTCGACGCCGTGGATACGCTGCCCAGCGTCGTCGACATCGGCCGCGGGTCGCCCGTGGGGGTCGTCTTCTACGAGCACGACGCCTTCCCGGAGGTGTTTCGCGGCGCCTACTTCATGGGCGACTGGGCCCGCGGCAGGATCCGGGTGCTGTTCCCGGAGCGAGCGGGGGCCACCTGGACCGGCGCGGCGCACGACTTTGTGCTCGGCGAGCCTCTCAACGTGACCGATCTCGACGTCGGGCCGGACGGTGCCCTCTACTTCGTGACCGGAGGCCGCGAGACCTCGGGCGGTCTGTACCGGGTGGTGTGGACGCAGCCGCGCGATGCCGCGTCACCGGACCTGGTGCGGCAGCCGATGCCGCGCTCGGCGTGGGGGCGGGTGGCCCTGGAGCAGACGCGCACGGACCTCGGTGATGCGTGGCAGAGCCAGCTCGAGGAGCGCTTGTTCGACGACTCAGCCTCAGCGCGCGAGCGCGTGCGGGCTCTGGAGCTGCTCGAAGTGGAGGGGCCGCCCCTCGCGCTCGAGGACCTTCGCCGCGCGGCCGGGGCCAGGGAGCCTCTCGTGCGTGCGGCGGCTGCGCATCTGCTCGGAGCCCGTGCCGACGCGGAGGGGCTGGCGCCGCTGCTCGCCGACGCGGATCCTCTGGTGCGCCGACGCGCGGTGGAGGGTACCCTGCGCGCCCTGGGCCCCGCGGCCATCGACGCGTCGGTGGTGGGCCGCGTCGCGCCGCTGCTCGACGACGAGGACCGCTGGGTGCGTTATGCCGCGCGCGAGCTGCTGACCTTCGCGGCGGCCGACCAGGTTGCGGCACAGCTCGGGTCGCGCACTCCCACTGGCGTGCTGGAGGGTGCGCTGGCTCTCGTGCTCCACCGTGACACGGGCAGCGGCGCCGACGCCGCACGGAGTGCGCTGACGCCCTTCGATCCTGCGGAGCTGGCCCTCGCCGACCTGGGGGTTTTCCTCCGTGTGCTGGAGCTCGCACTGCTGCGGGCCCCCGAGACCTTCCCAGCCGACGACGGGGTCGCGGCGGGTTGGGGAGCCGGTCTGCTGGCGCTCTATCCGACCGACGATCCGGCCCTCGACCGCAAGCTCGAGCGCCTCCTGGGCACGCTGGCGCCGGAGGGTGCAGTGCACGCGTTGGTCGACCGGCTCGGTGACGAGCGCCCGCAGGAAGAGGAGATTCACACCATGTACGCACTGCGCGTGCTGGGTGACGGGTGGGACGCGCCGGCGCGGCAGCGGGCCGTCGACTGGTTCGACCGCGGCTTCCGCATGCGAGGCGCCGCCTCGATGATGGGCTACGTCGAGGTGCTCTGGGAGGACCTGCTGGCGCACTTCCCGGAGGCGGAGGTAGCCGCGGCGCGCGACCGTCGGGCCAGCCTGGAGGAGGAGCAGCGGGCCCGAGTGGCCGCCCTGGTGGCGGCTGACGAAGCCGCGACCGACGCAGACGAAGGGGAGGGGGAGGTTGACGCGCGCTCCGACCTCAGCCAGATGAGCCTCGACGAGCTGGCCGAGTACCTCGAGTACGACGTCATGGCGTATGAGCGCTATAGCCCTGAGAAGGGCGAGGCGGTCTTCCGCAGGGCCCGGTGTGCCGACTGCCACGTCTTTGGCGACATCGGCCGGGGTGGGGGCCCCGACCTCTCCACGGTGGTACGGCGTTTTCGTCGGCGCGAGATCCTGGAGGCGATCGCGGAGCCGTCGAAGGTGGTGTCGGATCAGTACGCTGCGTTCGACGTCGAGCTCGAAGACGGAGCGTTCCTCTCGGGCTTCGTGGCCGACGAGACCGATACGTCGCTCGTACTGATCGACGCTCGGGGAACACGCCACGAGCTCGCGAAGGAGAACATCGCGGAGCGCGTACCGTCGCCGGTGTCGCTGATGCCGGAGGGCCTGCTCGAGACGATGAGTCTGCGCGACCTCGTGAACCTCATGCGCTTCCTGGACGAGGGCGAGCGCGAGGTGGACGAGGCCGGCTGACGTCAGGCCATCTCGATGGCGCCCGCCTTCTGCAGGTGGTGGGCCTCGTTGAGGGTCCAGTACTGCGGCACGCCGGCGTCTCTTGCGACCGCCAGGAGGGTGCGGAAGCCGTCGACGATCTGCATCACGTGGCAGCCGAACGGTCCCAGCGTCGATCGGTCGAAGTCGGGCCGCGGCGACGCGATGGCCGCGAGCCCACCGAGCTCGTCGAGAATCTCGTTCTTGTGTCGGCGGCGACTCTCTGCGCGCCAGAGCACGTCCGCCGGGGAGAGATCGATGCAGTAGTGCAGGCTGTCGGGATCGACGATGGACGGGGCAAATGCCACCTCCCCTTCGTTGCGCTCGCAGAGGGAGTAGAGGATCTCCTCGGTCTTGCCGCTGAGTGCGCGTGAGAGCTGGTCGCGGTCGACGACGCCGAGCTCGATCAGTGCGCCGCCGATCAGCATGCGCTTCTTCTTCTGGAGCTGGAGGGCGTTCTGGATGTCGCCGCTGGAGCACGCGCCGCGGGCCAACAGATAGCTACCGAGCGAATCGCGCAGGTCGTTGGATGTTGCAGTGACGATGCGTCCGTCGACGAAGAGGATCACCTGGCGCGTCTCTTCGAGCGCGAAGGTGAGCGCACCGGTCTGCTTCGAATGCTCGAGGCTCTGCATGAGGTTGATGACGTCGTGGCCGTCGAACGCGCCGCGCAGAATCACGTCACGCGAAAGGCCGCGCTCGCGGGCGCTGGGTGCAGTCTCGTTCATGAGGGGCCTCCTGGGTCGTTCTTCCGGCGCACTTCGGAGCAATCTTTGTGCCTTCTTGCGCCAGCGCCCTGCCGTGGGCTTCGGGGGCGTCGAAGGAAACCGAGGTTTTCGGGCGTTCCCCGCGCTTGCGTCGGAGATCGACGGACGGCCGCTCCGGCTCGTTCTGACAGGGAGTCTTCCTGGGAGATGACACTTGGTGTCACACACCGGAGGGACGGGTGGCGGCGACCCCGTCGCCATATATTCGGTATGATCTATATGTGATGGCGACGAGAGGGAACGTCGGCGCAGTGGGTTGCCTGGCCCTGTTCGCGCTCCCGTTTGCTCTCGTCGGCGCGGGCGCCGGAGTCTTCTTCGTGCTCGATGTCTGGCAGTGGTGGGATGCCAGGAGCTGGACCCCCACGCCGGCGATCCTCGAGCACGTGCACCTCGACACGAACGACTCCGGCGACTCGACGACATATCTCGCCGAGGCGACCTACCGCTACACGCTGGGTGGCCAGGAGTACACGGGGGACCGCGTGGGCTTCGGCCGCTCGCACGACAACATCGGCAGCTTCCATCAGCGGGCGGCTCGCGAGCTGGAGCAGCGCCGAGCCTCAGGCGAGCCCTGGACGGCCTTCGTCGACCCTGACGATCCGCACAGCGCCGTGCTCTACCGGGGGCTCCGCTGGAAGCTCCTCGTCTTCAAAGCGGCGTTCCTGGTGCTCTTCGGGGGGTTCGGTTTCGGCCTCCTCCTCGGTCTCCCGGTTGCGCGTCGTCGCCTGGCCGAAGACGACCGTTTCAAGGAGCTGCACCCGGACGAGCCGTGGCTGTGGAAAGACGCGTGGCGCGGCGACACCCTCTTCTGCAAGACACGGGGCGCGCTCTTTGTGCCGCTGCTGTTTGCGATCACGTGGAACCTCATCTCGCTGCCGCTGGTCGCTGGAACCTGGGAGGAGATCGTCTCCGGGCAGCGGCCCGTGCTCTGGCTCGTGCTGGTCTTCCCGATGGTGGGTCTCTTTCTCGCGAGCTGGGCGGTGCGCGCGGTGGTGCGCTGGCGGCGGTTCGGGCGCTCCCAGCTCCACCTCGACGAGCGTCCGGTTCTGCGGGGCGCTCCGCTGCGCGGGCGGGTGGTCTGTGCGACCTCGGTCGGCGGCTTGGGGGAGGCGGTTCGTGGAACCACGCGGCTCAGCTGTCGCGACGACGGCCGGGACCGCGACTCCGGCTCGCGCCTCCTGGCCCAGGAAGAGCAACCGCTGCGCGGTGAGCACGTCCGGTCGACCGGGCGTGGCACCGAGATCGACGTCGCCTTGGACGTTCCGCGCGAGGCGCCGGACAGCGCCGAGAACGGCATCTCCTGGACACTCGAAGTGCGCCTGGAGCGGCGCGGGGTCGACTATCTGGCCCAGTTCGATGTGCCGGTGTTCGGCGTTGCTGCGCCAAGCGCCGCGCGCGCTGCATCGCGGACCGGGCCGCGCTCCACGCCTGGGACGGAGGCGGCGCCCCGCGAGGGCCTCCCCGCCGGCGTGTGGGCTCAGAAGGGCGTGTTGATCGAGCCGCACGAGGGCGGGCATCACTACGTCTTCCAGGCCGCGCGTCAGAAGGGAGCCGCCCTGGCGCTGACCGTCTTCACGCTGATCTGGAGCGGGGTGGTCGTCGGCCTCTTCGTGGCGGATGTGCCGTGGTTCTTCCGTGTGATGTTCAGCCTCTTCGAGATTCCACTCGTGTGTGGGACGCTCGACCTCTGGCTCATGCGTCGGGAAGTCGTCGCCGGGCCCCAGGGGCTCGCCTGGCGGTCCGGCTTCGTGCTCCCGGGGCGCGCACGGAGCGTGTCGGCCGACGACGTGCTGCGCCTCGCGGTGGAGAAGGGCATGCAGTCCGGAGACAAGTTGTTCTACCGCGTTCGCCTCGAGCGCCGTGGCAAGCACGGAGACGTGACGCTCGCCGACAAGCTCGAGAGCCGAAACGCAGCGGCCGATCTCGTGTCGCGATTCCAGCGCGACCTGGAAGCCTGCTGACGCGCCGTACTCAGCCCGTCGGCTGGAGCTCGCGCACGGTGAGCACTCTGGCGCCGCCCTCGTCTTCCAGGTCCAGGTCGAGCTTGGAGCCGGCCGCGATCACGCGGAGGTCGTCGAGGCTCGACTGCGGCCGGATTCCGGCAGGTCCGTGAAGGGGGCTCGCGGCGCGCCGCTCCGCTCCGGCACCGTCGAACCGCAGCCGCCAGCCGTTCTCACGACAGATCCAGGCGAGCAGATCCTGCGTCGACTCGAGCTCGGCTCCGGGGGCCGGCGCGGCAGCGGTGATCCACAGCCACTCGGGGTCGTGTGGTGCGATGGCGAGCTGTTCCGTGTGCCCGTCTGCATCGACGATCAACTGCGTGCCGGCCTGGACCTGGCTGCGCACCTCCTGCAGCGACAGCTCCACCAGCCCTTCGCGCACGCGAACTCGCATCCGGCCGCCCTCGAGAAGCCGAACGGCGTACTGGGTTCCGATGTGCGTCACGTTGCCGCGCGGCGTTTCGATGGTGAGGCTTCCGGCCGGTGCCGCACCGTGCATTCCCGAGTCGAAGTACACGGCTCCGCGGATCAGCTCGGCGTGGTCTGGGGCATGGAATGCCACGACCGTGCCGACGTCGAGGCGCAGCGAGCCTCCGTTCACGGTCTCGAGAGCGATCGCACCGCGGGTCGAGACGACACTCCCGGTGCGCACCGAGCCGCCGATCTCCACTGGCTCCCGCTCGGCCGACAGCACCACGTCCGGAGCTTCCCCGTCGACATGTCGGAGCGTTGCCACGTGGACCGGAGCCCCCGCCGGGAGGACGTCCGCGGGGGCCTCGCGAAGGCTCTGGAAGACGCCGACCGCAGCGAGCACGAGGACGGCGGCGGCGGCCAGCCAGAGGAGCGGGCTCACTTCGCGTCCCTCCGCCGCGGGCGCGGTTTCGTCGAGGGGCAGATGCGGCCCTCGATCGGTCTCCGAAGCAGGTTCTGCGGGCTCGCGACCGTCGCGCGAGCCCCAGGAGCTCTCGAACTGCGCGCGTGCGGCGCGCGTGATCTGCTCGAGGTGGTCCGGGTCGAGCGCCGGGCGCTCCCCGGCCGAGCGCAGGCTGCGCTCGAGTTGGCGGTCCGTGATGTCGTGCTTGTCGTTGGTGCTCACGGCGAGTCTCCCAGGATCTCGGCGAAGCGCGTCTTGAACGCGGATCGGGCGCGGGTCAGGAGCGACTCCGCGGCTTTGGGGCTGAGGTCGAGTCGCCGGGCGATGGCGGCGACGGGCAGGTTCTGCAGGTACTTCCACTCGAGAGCCCGTGCATAGCGCTCCGGGAGGAGGTCGAGGGTCTCGTGGACCTGACTGCTTCGCTCTTCGTGGAGGAGCTTCGCCTCCGGAGCCTGCGTGTGGCTTGCCGGGCCTTTGCCCGTTTCGGCCGGCTCCACCCCCTGCTCCAACACCTCGACATCGACGCTCTTCGGCTGCGTCGACTGTTTGCGGAAGTGCATCAGCAGCTCGTTGCGGCAGCATGCCTTGAGCCAGACGTAGAGCGTTGCCTCTCCGCGGTAGGTGTCGAGCTTCTGGATGGCCTTGCACAGGGTGGTCTGGACCAGGTCCATCGCGAGGTCCGCATCGCCGCCGACCTGGGAGAGCGCGTAGCGGAGGAGCGCGGGGGAGTGGGTCCGCGCAAACAGGTCGAAGGCAGCGGTGTCGCCCGCGATCATGCGGGCGACCATCTCGCGGTCGACGGCGCGCTGCGGCCGAGTGGTCCCGGCGTTCCCTTCGTTCTCGGAGTGCATGACGGCGCCCCGCTCACCGGCAGGGTGGGGGGCTCGCTGGGTGCTCAGAAGACGCATTGAATCAGATCGGGTCGCATGAGATGGGCTCGGAAGGGTCGTACGAGTTCGTGGGCAACGTGGCGTCAGGTCTCCCCTTGGCCCCCTAGATGCACTCGCAGCAGGAATCCTTCGCGCGGCGTTCATCCACCAGCCCCAGAGTGCCGCGCGGCGTCTCGGCTGCTGCAGCGGCTCCGCAGGCCGAGGACGAGCTCGACGCGAGGCGACGTGGCACGAGCCACTTCTTCGACCTGCAGGCTGGAGGCGAGCTCTCGCCACTGCGTGCTGGTGAGGAGAACCGTGCAGCCGGCGCTCTCCGGCTGATCGGGAGGGAAGGTGACCACGGGGCGTCGCAGATACACGAAGAACGACGAGTACTTGCCGGCGGCGTCTGCCGGGCCTGGAGTGAAGACGCGCTCGCCCGGGGGCACGTGAGCCCGAAGGACGTCGGCGGCATGGTCGAGTGCCCTCGACGCTGCCCGCGCTGGCACCAGGAACTTGCCCTGCGCGATGCCCACGGCGAGCGTACAGAGCAGCACCGAGACGGTCAGCGTCCGGCGCGAGGCCTGCGCGCCGCGAAGTGGGAGGGCTGTCGCGGCGAGTGAAAGCACGAACAGGGAGCCCAGCCAGAAAGGCTGGCCGCCCAGACTCCGGGCGGCACAGACAGCGGCCAAGGCCAGTGTGAGAAGGCCCAGGGCAACGGAGAGACGACGCGGCCCCACCGGCAGCGGGCCGCGGATACGGCTGGCCGGAATGCCGCACGCGAGTGCGACGGAGGCCGCCATCGGCAGGTAGTAGCGCATCTCGTGGGTCGGCACGACGACAAATGCCGCGGCGCCGCCCGCGAAGAAGCCCAAACCGGCCCTCGTCAGCCGATCTCCCGGGCTGAGGCATGGCGCTCGAGCGTCTCTCACGGCCAGGGGCAAGAGAGCGGCCACTGGCAGGAAGCCGGCCGGGATGAGGATCGGTTTGGCCAGGGAGCGCAGGAGCGCTGGGGCGGTCCAGGACAGCCCGCGCGCCTGGGCCTCGGCTGCCGGTTGATGGAAGCCGGCCCAGCCGACAGCGTCCACGACGCTCCATACGTAGACCGCGATGGCGGCCGCGAAGCAGCAGAAGGCGAAGAGGTGCGCAGCGGACAACAGGGTGCGCGCTCGGCCCAGCAACGCCGCCGCGAGCAGGAGGCCGGGTGCGAAGGCCATGAGTGCGGGAACACCCTTGGCCAGGACAGCCAGATACAGCGCCCCGTACGCGGGGAGCCACGCGCTGCACCGGGCTGGGCCGGAGCGCTCCAGCTCGCAGGCGGCGAGGATCACCGCGATACCCACCAGGCTCGCGATCAGCGTGTCGAACTCCGCAAGACGGACCTTCTCGAGCCCAACCACGCCGCCGATCGCGAAGACGGCGCACAGCCAGCCGGTCCAAGGTGAGGTCCTGCGGCCGACGGCCACGAGCGTGACGAGGGAGAACGCCGCGGCACAGAGTTGGAAGGGGAGTCGGAGCTGCCATGGCTCCGGTAGTCCGATCGAGCTCTGGGCGACGAGAGCCGCCAGCCAGTAGGCGAGCGGTGGTTTGTAGGTGTAGACCTCGCCGTAGAGAACCGGAACCAGCCACTCGCCCGTGGCGAGCATGTTGCTCCCACCCTCGAGCACCATGCCCTCCATCGAAATGAAGCCGAAGCCGCTGCTGCCCAGAAAGAGGAGAGGGAGCCACGCCGCGCCGAGGCCAATCGTGGCGGCGAGCCAGCTCTTGGCCCGCGACCCGTCGAGGCTGCGGTCGATGGTGGAGGGGGCGGTGATCATCGTCGACTCCGGGGGTACGTCCGAGCGTCGAGACCCGTGGCGGAGGCACGAGGACCCCCGTCGCGAGCTCAGAGCGCGTCCTACTCGACGTTCCCGCGGCAGGGAACGCCGTCAATATCGAGGGTCCCTCTCAGCTCGGGAGACGCCCTCGACGGCGTCGGCTTCAAGGATGCGCTCTGCCGAGCGATCCTTCGCTTCGCTCCCCTACGGTCGCCAGGCGTAGCCGACCTTGAAGAACAGCGTGTTGCCCGTTTCGAGGAGACCGGAGCGCTCGATCTCCAGGTAGGCCCCGGTATAGCCGAGGTACAGCGCCGTCAGCGGCGTCACCTTGTAGGAGAAGAGCAGCTGGCCGAAGAGGTCCTGCTCGCTCCGGTCGACGGGGTCGGAGTAGAGCTCTGGATTCCTGTCGACATCGGTGTACTGGAGGATCGCGCGGAGGAACGCGCGCACGTCGAACTGGTACACCAGACGCAGCTCCGTCTGGCGCGCCACGAAGAGTGGCTGGCCGCTGAGGGAGAGCTCGCTCCGCGTGCCCGACAGAGTGGCCTGCAGGTGTCGTCCCAGCTCGAGCTGGAGAAACGGGCCGTGGGTGAGCTCCTGCCCTTGACGCGCTTCCCTGAAGTCGATCCCTCGTCCGATCTCGAGCCCGTAGCCGAAGCCCACGCTCGCCGTCGGTTGGAAGCCGCCCTCCATCCAGTACACGGAGTTGTCGAGGTCCCTGCCTTCGAGGACACGGGTGAAGTGCTGGAATCCGAGCGAGACGTTGGTTTGAAGCGGCCCCGAGTAGCTGGCGTTCAACCCGCCCTCCTCGCCGAGCTCTTCCCCGTCGATCGTCTCGATGTGCACGGCCTCCGTGCCGACCTCGATGTTGGTGAACCAGTTGTCCGCGCTGCCATACCACTGGTACTCGAGCTCGCCCGCGAGACGGCGAACGTCGACCTGGGGGATGAAGCCGAGGTCGGCCCGGAACTCGCCTCCGACCTGCTCGACGGAAGCTCCGAGCTCCCAGTTGCGCTCCTCGTGGGTGTAGGCCAGGTAGCCCATCCAGTCTTCGAGGGTGCCTTCGGGCTGGCCGTGCGCCGATCGGATCTCCTCGGGGTAGAGCGTGCGTGAGCCCAGGAGCTGCACCTCGAAGAGGTCGGAGTCGGTGAGGCGGTAGCGCGCGTCGAGGCCGGCGACCCGGTTCTCGTAGTCGCCGCCGGTTCGGTCCGTGTACAACACTCCGACGTTCGACGCGTTGCCCAGGTCCCTTCGGTAGCGCAGGACCGCGGACGTGTTGGACCGTTCGACCCTGCCGAGCGAGGACGAGCGGCTTCCAGGGAAGAGGAGGGTCGTCGTCTCGTCCTCCGCCACGAACGCGCCGATCGTGTTGGGACCTTCACGTCCGGTCAGCTTGAGCCCCCAGCGCGGGTTTGCGATCGCGCGGGTGTGGACGGCGCGTTGGTGCGTGAGAAAGGTGTCGGCTCCCTCGAGAAAAAACGGCCGACGCTCCTGAAAGAAGAGCGCAAACTGGTTGTTGATGTCGAGCTGCGCCGCGTCGGCCTCGACCTGCGAGAAGTCGGGGTTCACGGTGCCGCTGAGCGTCAGGTTCGACGTGAGGCCCCAGCGCGCGGTGACGCCGCCCTCGACGTCGGGGTCTTCGGCCTCGATCTCGCCCCCGGGGAAGTTGGTGCGCTCGGCCGTGCGGAGCGCGGTGACGGTGGGAGTGACCTCGAGGCTGCGGCCGGGGTCGATTCCGGCGAGGCCCCGCAGCTCGGCGTTCTGGCACAGCCGACAGGGGTTGTTGCGGTCGTTGGGCACGATGGAGAAGCGGCGGCTCACGTCGTGGGGCCTGTAGCGGCGGAAGTTGAAGCCCCAGACCTGCTCTCCGACGGAGCGCGGGAGGCGGATCTCGGTGAACGGAATCTCGACCTCCACCACGTAGCCGTCGTCCACGATGCGGCCCGCAGAGCGCCAGGTGGCGTCCCACGTGCGGTCGGAGCGCCCCTGCTGCTCCGTGTAGCGTCGGTCGTTCTGCACCCCGAGGGGGTTCACGTCGAAGACGAGCGACGCCTGCGCGTTGTTGAACGGGTCGACGGAGAGTCCGACCACGTCGTCGCTGAAGCTGGCCGTGTCGCGGTCGCGCAGGCGCGCGCGGATCTCCCGGGGTTCGTCGTAGGCGTGACAGCCGTAGTAGAGGTGCCGCTCGGTGTAGAACATTCGGCACTCGGTGCGCACGGGCGGTGCGATGTTCTCTCCGGGTCGCGTCTCGTACGGCAGCTCGAACGTGAGGGCGCGCTCCCACTGCGCCTCGTCGAGAACCCCGTCGATCCGGGTTCCCTCCACTTCGCGCGGAATGCGGTAGTCGGTTCGCGGCGCCGCGGGTGCTGCGCTGCTCTCTTCCGCAAGGAGGCCTGTCGCGGCGCCGAGACCCAGGAGCAGCAGGCCCGCTGCTGCGGCCCGGCGTCGCGTCCGAGAGGAGGGCGGCGGACGGTCTCTCATCCGCGGATTCTCGGGGTGCTACCGCAGGCCGTCAAGCAGAACGGGTGGCGCTGCGGGTCGCCGCCTTCGAGAAGTCCGGGCGGCGACCGCCCGGGCCGCCTCAGTCCGCTGGCAGGGCCGCGGTGTCGCCGCGACTGCCGAACTGGCCCCTCGGGTTGAAGTAGGTCTTGACCAGACCCGTGACGGTGTCGGTCACCGTGAGCGTGTACTCCACATTGGACAGCGCCCCGTAGAAGACCCAGAAGTGGCCGTTGATCGGCCGCCCGTCGAGCACCTTGACGACGAGCTCGATGTTCTCCGAGTCGAAGAACCAGAAGCTGCCGGTGTCACGGGTCAGATCGACGACGCGGCCGTCGCCGCTGCCGCCTTGGAAGTCGCTCCACGCAACCTGCACCGCGAAGCGGCCGTCTGCGAGGCACAGCGTCGTGCAGGCGGGGGAGCAGGTGTCGGCGCCACGCGCAGCGGTCGCGCCCGGCGCGGCACGGGCCCCGGCGTCCAGGTCCGTCGCTCGCCCCGAAAACGACCGTGCGCGCGCCACCTTGGCGGCGCTGACGTCGTTTCCGGAATCGGCGAAGCCCGTCGTGTCGCCGCGGCTCGCGAACTGGCGTGCCGGGTTGGTGTAGACCCTCTCTTCGCCCGTGAGCGTGTCGGTGACGGTGAGGGTGTAGGCCACGTCGGACAGGGCGCCGTAGAAGACCCAGAAGTGGCCGTTGACCGCCCTCCCGTCGAGCACCTTGAGGATGAGCTCGATGTTCTGCGAATCGAAGAACCAGAACATCCCCGTGTCGCCGGTCAGGGAGATGGCTCGCCCCTGGCCCCTGTTGCCGAAGAAGTCGGTCCACTCCACGGAGACGCGGAACCGGTTGTCGTTCAGGCAGAGGGCAAACGGGTCGGTCACGCAGATGTTCAAGAGGTCGGAGATCTGCTCGAAGCCGTTCCAGGTGTACTGGGCGCCGGCGATCGTGACGGTGTCGAAGGCCGGGTCGGCGCCTGCGATCGCAGCGGCTGCAGCCGCCATTTCGCCCGGGTCCACCCACATGTTGAAGCCGAGATTGTCGAGACCACCGCGCCCGACCACGGGACCGACAAGGTCCGTGCCGGGGCCGAGAACCACGCGGTCGCGGCCTTCGCCGCCCTCGACTGCCGACTCGGTGCCTGCCCGCAGCGTCCGAATGCTGGCGTTGCGCACGTGAATGAGGTTGTCCCCGTCTTCGCCGTCGACGCCGTCGCTCTCCACACTGATCACGCGACTGCCTCCCGCCAGTGGTGACGCCCCCAGCACGTAGATCTCGTCGTCATCGTCACCACCGCGGATGGCGTCGTCGAGCGCGGCTTGGATCTCGCTCGAGAAAACGACGATCAGGTCGTCTCCCTCCTCCCCGTCGATCCCCTCGTCACGCGACTGCAGGCTCGATCCGATCAGGACAAGCTCGTCGTTGCCGGGCCCCAGGTCGACTCCGTCGTCGAGCTCGGCGAACAGGCTGGCGCCGCTCGCGTGCACCAGGTCGTGGCCACGATCGGTCGACACGGCATCCTGGCCGCCTCGCACAGTGGCCTCGCCGATCGTGACGATGTCGTCGCCGGAGTCCGTGTTGATCGCATCCTCGCTCGGGCTGAGAACGCTCGCTCCGTCCTCGACCGTCACGCTGTCGCGGAAGACCGTGCCGAAGTAGCCGTCGCTGTCTGTCCCCGTGCAGCGCACCACCTGGCCGCCGACCGCGGTCGAGACCACCCTGCACTCGGCGTGCGCGATGCCCGCGGCGAGCGCAAGTGTCGGCCAACATCCCAGAGCCAAAACCCACTTCCGCATGGCGTCCCCCCGTTCGTCTTCCTGTGGACCACCCACCATGCTGATTGGACGCCGCGCCGCTATGATTCGTCTCACCCGAGACACTTACTCGTTGCGAGGAAGGACTTCGATGAAACGACGATGTGTGGCGTCTGAGGACCCGAGGCCTCGGCGCCCGTGCCTGGTCGCCGCCGGTGTGCTCGCAGCGACCCTGATGGCGGGGTGGGGAGGTCCGATGCGCGCACAGGAGCATGAATCGCAGAAGCACCAGCAGCACCACAAGAATCACGACGGCATGAAGCACAGCTTTGCCGACACGGTCCGGTGGACGAAGGTCTTCGACGCGGAAGATCGGGACAGCTGGCAGCGGCCGCAGGAGGTGGTGGCGCTGCTCGAGATCACGCCCGGCATGACCGTGGCCGACATCGGCGCCGGGACGGGCTACTTCCTGGAGCACCTGGCGACGGCCGTTGGCTCCGAGGGGCGCGTTCTCGGTCTGGACGTCGAACCGGCCATGGTCGCGTTCATGCACGAGCGTGCGAGGCAGGAAGGTTGGACCAACGTCTCGCCGCAGCAGATTCCGGGCTCCGAGCCCGGCCTCGAGCAGGCCAGCGTCGACCGGATCCTGATCGTGAACACCTGGCACCACATCGGCTCCCGAACGGAGTACTCGAAGCAGCTGCGGAGCGCCCTCCGGGCCGGTGGCACGATCCTGGTGGTCGACTACACGCTGGACAGCCCCGACGGCCCGCCGGCACGGCACCGGTTGCCGGCGGAACAGATCGTCGAAGAGCTCGAACAGGGCGGCCTGCGCGCCGAGATCGTCTCCCAGGAGACGCTCCCGAACCAGTTCGTGGTGCGCGCACGGCAGCCCTAGGCCCATCGCGACGCTTCGGCTGCGCGAGAACCGAAGTTCCGTCGCGGGCGTACACTCTGAAGTTCCAACGACGAATTGAACCGCGCCGCACGGAGAGCTCCGCGGCGGCGTCCTGGGAGGTTGTTTCCATCATGAAGAACGTTCTCGCGAATCCGCGCAAAGCCCTTCTCCTCGTGGCCGCCTGTGCCGCCTTCTTCGCCGCCGGCGTGCTTTTCGCCCAGGGCGTCGAGAAGCCGAAGTCGGTGATCCACGTCGTCACCCTCGACTGGGCGTCCGGCGCCAGCGAGGCCGACAAGAAGGCCGCCCTCGACGGTGTGGCGACCATGGCCGAGAAGTACGACGGCATCACGCGCGTGTGGCTGCGCAGCATCAAGTCGCAGACCAAGCAGGCCGCTTTTGTCATGGAGTTCAAGGACGAGCAGGCGCTCAAGGACTACGCCGGCAGCGACGCCCAGAAGGAGTGGTACAAGGTCTACATGCCGGTCCGCGGCCGCTCCGTCACGTCCGACATCACGAACTAGATACCCGTGGTGGTTACCACGGGCATCTAGTTCCGATTCGATGCTCCAGCGGCTTGCGCCGCTTGCGCGCAGCGGGCCTTCGGCCCGCGCTTGCCGGTGTGCTCGGCGTGGTGGTACCACGCCTGCGCTCACCCATGTTGATGCTCCGCCCGCCGGGGGCGGCTTGCGCGCAGCGGGCCTTCGGCCCGCGCTTGCCCGGTGTGCTCGGCGTGCTGGTACCACGCCTGCGCTCCAACCATGTTGATGCTCCAGCGGCCGGGGGCGCTTGCGCGCAAGCGCCTTCGGCGCGCTTGCCCGGAGGGAAACACCCGCTTTCAGGCAGGAGTCGTATAGCGGATTGGCACGAGGTGTCGTCCCTCGCTAAATCGAGAGGCGGCCCGCGCTTGCCCAGAGTGCACCTCGGTGTTCGCGGAGCGAAGAGTCGCTGCGTCGCGCGTGAAGGTTGCAGGGGATCCGAGAAGCCCATGCTATGAGCAGTGGCGGTGCCTCGCGGTTCGGGGTGCTCTCGGAGGCTGCGTTGAGAAGACCGCCGCAGGGGTGCTGAGATCCGGCAGCCGGAGAGCGCAGGCGACGCCCCCTCCCGAAGGCCCGCAAGGCGTCGCCGGCCCCGAGCCGCGAGGCACCGTCACTGCGGCCCCAGACCCCCGACGCCTCTGGAGTCTCGCTAGCAACCCGTCGGGAAAGCGCTCGTGTCCGTGATGGCCTGGGCCGCGTTGCCGAGCGGGTTCGAGTAGGTCTTCGTGGCGCCGGTCTGGATGTCCGTGACGGTGATGTGAAACTCCACGTCACTCGTCGCGGCGCCGAACACCCACACGTTGCCGTTCACCGCGCAGCCGTCGAGCACCTTCACCATGAGCTCCCAGTTGCTCTCGTCGAAGAACCAGAAGAGGCCGGAGTCGGCGGTGCTCCCGCCCGCGACCGTCTGGCCCGCGCCCGAGTTGCCCGCGAAGTCGGTCCAGGTGACCTCCACGCGGTAGCGGCCGCCGTTGAGGCAGAAGGTGGTCGGTCCGGCGGTGCACTCGGCTCCACCCGCGAACAGCGACTGCGCCTTGGCGAAGGCCGCGCGGCCGACCTTCGAGCCGACGAGACGGCCCGGAATGTCGTCGGCGGGGGGATGAATGCCGCCCCAGATCCGTGAGAGCGAGCTCTCGTCGGAGGCGTCGAAGTAGGTGGCCCACTGGAGGGTGAGCGGCACGCTGGGGCCCTGCTCGAAGACCAGGAAGTCGTTCTGCGGCACGGGGAACTCCCCCAGCCCTCCCGGGAAATACTCGTCTCCCGTAAACGCAGCGAGAGCCTCGGCCGCAGCGCGCGAGAACGTGCTGTGGCCAGAGACGTAGCCGGCGAACGGCGGGGTGACGAAGTTCGGGCGCTGGTAGGGCCACCAGTTGCGCAGCAGGATCCAGCCCACGCCGGCCGTGTCGTCGTCGGGGTCGGACACGAAGGCAGGTCCGCGCCAGGCTTTCACCGCGACCTCGCCGATGTTCCGTGTCGCGGAGAAGAAGCTCAGGTGCTCGTGACGCTCACCCTCCTGGATCGACTCCGGGGTGATGATCTCCACCTTGCCCGGCACGACCCGTAGACCGCCGTCGTGAAACGAGCGGCCGCCCGGGTCCGAGCGCTGGCCGACCACGCCCACCCCGCGGAGGGCCGAAATGGGACGGATGTAGTCGTAGTAGCCCTTGATCCCCCAGGCCGAGACGGCCGCGTCGTGCATGGCTCCACCGAGAGTGAGGTAGAGCTTCACGTCGTACTGGAGGGCGTCCACGATCGGGCCGCGGCCTGCGATGCGGCGCTCGAACGCGGGGTGGTCGGTCGCGATGTGGGCGATGGAGAACCAGTGGCCTGGCGGGGTCTCCGAGTCGGGGCCGTCGGCCCAGAACTCGGCGATCACGCGGTAGAAGTCGGCAGCGGGGACGACCTGTGCGGCGTATGGCTGGCCGGTGGACGGGTTCACGGGGTGTCCGGTGCCCGTGTTCTCCCCCAGCGGGTTGTTGCCGAGCGCGCCGGGGCTGATGTCCATCATCACGCCGTCGGTCGGATCCAGATCACCGCTGCGCTCCACGACGAGCTGGAAGCCGTCCAGGTACTCGTCCTGTCGCGAGGTGCCGTAGAGCGGCGGCGGCCCCGGGTCGTGGTACACGAACCAGTCGGTGCCGTCGCGCTGATGCACCGTGAGGTCCGCGGGTGTCAGCGCAAACCCCTTCACGTTGCCCCACTCCGGGCTCAGGAATTCGGGGACGATGCGGTTGGCGGGAATGTTCGATTGATCTACGAAGCCGTCCGCGAACGCGAGCGGCTGCCACCGGTTCGGGTCGGTGAGGGTGGGGTTGCCCTCGAGCTCCGGAAAGAACTCCTCGTTCACGGGCTGGTAGATCTGGTTCGCGTAGTCGTTTGCCTCGTTCGAGCCGTCGCTCAGACCAAAGGTGATGTACGCCTCTGCGATGCGGTTGCCGAGCGCCGAAGGGCTGTTGCCCGAGGTTTCGGCGTTCGTCGGGTCGAAGCCGAGACCCTGCATCCGTTGTGTGATCGCGGGGATCGACGTGGCGGCGCCCGCGGTGTCCTTGAAGCGCCAGATCAGAAGGCGAAACGCGGCGTAGCTGATGGCCTCGCGGCGCGCGGCGTCGACGTCACCCCCCGGCGCGCTGGTGCGCTCCTCGTGGAGGACCTGCGCGGCCGTGCCGTCGTAGGCGGCCCAGGCGTCGTACATGGCCGCCGAGAGGTGGTAGAGATTGCGGGCGTGGACCGGGGGCCGCGCGCGGGAGATCCGGATCGCGTCGAGCGTCTCGTCGACCCAGATCCTCGCGATCGAATGTTCTGCCTGCGCGAAGCCGGTGGCCGCGGTGCAGAGACAGAGAGTGACGGTGACGAGCGCGACGAGTGTGGAGCGTGTGGGGTTTCTGAGCACCGGGAATCCTCCGAGCCTGAGAGCGGGAAACGCCTGCGATTCTTACACCTTCCGAAGCGTCTGGAGGGTCGGGTTTCTCCCCTTTTTCGCCTCGCGCAGGCGCCCGAGGAGGGCCGGCCCGACAGCGTGCGCCGTGGTAACGTCCGGCTCCCGAAACCCCACGTTTCTACGAGTCGAGCCGCACCCCGGCGGGGTCCTGCGGCCGCGAGGTGCACCATGAAACTCGGACTCCAGCTCGGCTATTGGCAGGCCGGTCCGCCTCCGAACATGCTCGAAATGGGCATCGAGGCGGAGAAGCTCGGCTTCGACTGCATCTTCACGGCCGAGTCGTGGGGCTCCGACGTGTTCACGCCGCTCGCCTGGATCGGCGCCCACACCGACAACGATCCGCCTCGGCACCGGCATCGCGCAGATTGCGGCGCGGACGCCGGCGTCCACGGCGATGCACGCCATCACGCTCGACCACCTGAGCGGAGGTCGAGTCGTGCTGGGGCTCGGGGTCTCGGGGCCGCAGGTGGTGGAGGGCTGGTACGGCCAGCCCTTTGCGAAGCCGGTGGCGCGCACGCGCGAGTACATCGACATCATCCGCCAGATCCTGGAGCGCGAGAAGCCGGTGAGGAATGAAGGCGAGCATTACCCGCTGCCCTACACGGGCGAAGGCTCTTGGGGGCTGGGTAAGCCGCTGCGCTCGATCACGCACCCCCTGCGCTCCGATCTGCCGATCTTCCTCGGCGCTGAAGGCCCCAAGAACGTGGCGCTGGCAGCCGAGGTCTGCGACGGCTGGCTGCCGCTCTACTACTCGCCGTACACCCCGGAGGTTTACGACGCGTCGCTCGAAGGCCACAAGGACGGCTTCGAGATCATCTACGGCCTCCAGATCAACGTCACCGACGACGTCGAGCAGGGTCTCCTGCCCGTGAAGCAGATGTTGAGCTTCTACGTGGGCGGCATGGGTGCGAAGAAGCGCAACTTCCACCGCGAGCTCGTCGCCCGCATGGGCTACGAGAAGGAGTCGCTCGAAGTGCAGGAGCTGTTCATGACGGGCAAGCGCGAAGAGGCGGTGCACGCAATCCCCGACCAGCTCGCCGACGAGATTTCCCTGGTCGGTCCGCCGGAGCGGGTCAAGGACCGCCTGCAGGCCTTCGAGGACAGCCCCGTCACCATGCTCATGGTCTCGCGCACCAACGTCGAAGACCTCCAGCGCGTCGCCGATCTCGTTCTCTCCTAGGTTCCCCGCTCACGTCAGAAGGAGTCGCGCCGTGTTGCCTCTGCAGTCGAACATCGATCCTCGCTCCGAGGACTTCCAGAAGAACCGGGCCGACATGCTCGAGCAGATCGGCGTGATGAACGACCTGCTCGCGGAGGTGGCCGAAGGCGGCGGTGAGGAAGCGTTCGCGCGCCTGCGCAGCCGCGGCAAGATG
This sequence comes from Candidatus Multivoraceae bacterium, assembly GCA_965223385.1. Taxonomy (GTDB): domain Bacteria; phylum Acidobacteriota; class Thermoanaerobaculia; order Multivoradales; family Multivoraceae; genus JBCCLJ01. The sequence continues at coordinate 3,008,546 of CBDCWR010000007.1, forward strand.
TCCATTCGCGAGCGGGTCGGTCTGGCGCTCGACCCCGATACTCCGTTCCTCGAGATCTCGCCACTCGCAGCCTGGAACTCGAACTTCACGGTGGGCTCGGGATTTGTTCTCGGCATCGGTCAGATCTCGGGCGTCGAGTGCGTGATTCTCGGACACGACCCGAGCGTGCGCGCCGGGGCGTTCAACGCGTTCAACGGCAAGAAGCTCATGCGGGGGCTCGAGATCGCGCGCGAGAATCGCCTGCCGTACGTGCAGTTCGTGGAGTCGGCCGGCGCCGACCTGCGCGGCGACGGCGGGGGTGATCCCGAGGCGGCCATGAAGCGCGAAGTGGGTCACTTCGCGGAGTCGGGGCGCCTCTTCTACGAGATCTCCGAGCTCTCGAAGATGCGCATCCCCACGGTCTCCCTCGTCTTCGGCAGCTCCACCGCGGGTGGCGCGTACCAGCCCGGGATGAGCGACTACAACATCTTCATCAAGAACCAGTCGATGGTGTTCCTCGGCGGCCCGCCGCTCGTGAAAATGGCAACCGGCGAAGACTCCGACGCCGAGAGCCTCGGCGGCGCCGACATGCACTGCCGCATCTCCGGCCTGGGCGACTACTACGCCGAACACGAGCTCGACGGCATCCGCATGTGCCGCGAGGTGCTGGCGCACCTCAACTGGCGCAAGCACGGTCCAGGCCCCTCCCTCGTGGCCGAGGCACCGAAGCACGACCCCGAGGAGCTGCTCGGCCTCGTGTCGCGCGACCTCCGTTCGCCCCTCGACATCCGCGAGGTGATTGCGCGCGTGGTCGACGGCTCGCGCTTCGAGGAGTTCAAGCCGCTGTACGGGCCGACGCTGGTCACCGGCTGGGCTTCCATCCACGGCTTCCCGATCGGCATCCTGGGCAACAACGGGGCTCTCTTCTCGGAGTCGGCCGAGAAGGCGGCGCAGTTCATCCAACTGTGCAACCAGATCGACGTGCCGATCCTGTTCCTGCACAACATCACCGGCTACATCGTCGGCAAAGACTTCGAGGAAGGTGGCATCACGAAGAACGGCTCGAAGATGATCAACGCCGTCTCGAACTCGACCGTGCCGCACCTCACGGTGATCGTGGGTGCGTCGTACGGCGCGGGCAACTACGGCATGAGCGGGCGCGCGTTCGGCACGAAGTTCACGTTCATCTGGCCCACCGCCAAGATCGCAGTGATGGGGCCGAAGCAGATGGCCGGTGTCATGTCCATCGTGGGCCGCGGCGCGGCCAAACGGCGCGGCATCGAGTTCGACGAGGAGGCCGACGCCAAGCGCGCGGCGATCGTGGAGCACTGGGCCGAGCTGCGGTCGCTGGGGCTGTACGCCACGTCGCGCGTCTCCGACGACGGCATGATCGACCCACGCGACACGCGCACGGTTCTCGCCATCGCCCTTTCGGCCTGCCACAGCAAGGCGGTCGACGGGGCGAAGGGTTACGCCGTGTGGCGGATGTAGGGGAGAAGACGATGAAGAACATCACACGTCTCCTCGTCGCCAACCGCGGTGAGATCGCGCGCCGAGTGATGCGCTCGGCGCACGACATGGGCATCTCCTCGGTCGCCGTCTACTCGGAAGGCGACGCCGATGCGCCGTTCGTACGCGACGCTGACCAGGCCATTGCGCTCGGCGGTCGTTCGGCCACCGAGTCGTACCTCGATGTGCAGAAGGTGCTCGACGCGGCCAGGCGCTCCGGCGCCGACGCCGTGCACCCGGGCTACGGCTTCCTCTCCGAGAACGCCGATTTCGCGCGCAGGGTCTCCGAAGCCGGCATGGTCTGGGTCGGTCCGTCGCCCGAGGCGATCGCCGCCATGGGCGACAAGCTGTCGGCGAAGCGCCTCATGACCGAGGCGGGAGTCCCCACGCTGCCGTCGATCGAGATCGAGGCCGGCACCGACGCCGTCGCGGCGGCGCAGGAGATCGGCTACCCCGTGCTGGTGAAGGCCTCCGCAGGAGGCGGTGGCAAAGGCATGCGCGTGGTCGAGTCGGAGGGTGACATCGCGGCGGCCGTCGAGTCGGCGCAGCGCGAGGCCGCGTCGGCGTTCGGCGACGACACGGTGTTCCTCGAGCGTTATGTCGCGGTGTCGCGGCACGTCGAGATCCAGCTGCTCGGGGACGAGCACGGCAACGTGGTGCACTGCTTCGAGCGCGAGTGCTCCATTCAGCGGCGCCATCAGAAGATCATCGAAGAGGCGCCGTCGCCCGCGGTCGACGCGGCGATGCGCGAGTCGATGGGGCAGGCGGCTGTGGCGGCAGGCCAGGCCATCGGCTATTCGTCGGCCGGCACCGTGGAGTTCCTCGTGGACGCCACCCCCGGCAACGAAGGCGACTTCTACTTCCTGGAGGTCAACACCCGCCTGCAGGTGGAGCACCCGGTCACCGAGGAGATCACCGGCCTCGATCTCGTGCGCGAGCAGCTACGTGTGGCGCAGGGGGAGGAGCTCGGCTTCGCCCAGAGTGACCTCACCCTCACGGGTCATGCGATCGAAGCGCGTCTCTACGCGGAAGACCCGGCGAACGACTTCCTCCCGCAGACCGGGACGATCGCGTCGTGGGAGCCGTCGGCGTCTGCAGATGCCCGCTACGACAGCGGTGTGGAGAGCGGCAGCGAGGTCGGGATCGAGTTCGACCCGATGCTCGCCAAGGTCATCGTGCACGCGCCAACCCGTCGCGAGGCCGCGGCGCGCCTGGCGCGCGTGCTCGAGACCACGCGGGTGCAGGGCATGATCACGAACCGCGACTTCCTGGTGTCTGTGCTGCGGGCTGAGGAGTTCATCGCGGGCGACACCACGACCGACTTCATCGACCGGGTCGCGCCGGCACCGGTCCGCGAGCTGAGCGCACAGGAACGGGCCGAAGCGGCGATGTTCGCCGCCTTCGCTGCGTCGGTCGACCGGCGGCGGGGAGCGACTCTACTTCCCGACGTGGCCAGCGGCTGGCGCAACACCGTGATGCCCCCGGAGGAGGCCGTCTTCCTCCTCGGCGACACGGAGCTGGTGGTGCACTACCGGGTGCAGCGCGGCGGCGCGTATACCGCCTCGGTGCGGGAGCGCGGGGCCGGCAGCGAGAACGACCAGATCCACGGCACGCCGTGGGAGAAGATCGAGGGTGCTTTGGCGCCGCTCGACTTCGAGGTGGAGATCGCGTCGCGAGAAGGAGAAGCCATCGCGCTCGTGGTCGACGGACGGCGTGTTGCGGGATCGGTGACCACCACGGGCGACCGTCATCTCGTGCACGGCGGCTCCTACAGCGCCGACCTCCGCCTGTTGCCGCGGTTCCCGGTGCCGGGCGCCGAGGGTGTCGCGGGTGGGCTCGTGGCGCCCATGCCGGGCAAGGTGATCCAGGTCGACGTGGCCGAGGGTGACACCGTGGAAGCGGGGCAGCTGCTGGTCGTTCTGGAGGCGATGAAGATGGAGCACCGCGTCACCGCGCCGGAAGCCGGGACAGTGCAGCAACTCCGCGCCCGCGAGGGGGAGCAGGTGGACAACGGCGAGCTGCTCGTGGTGCTGAGCGTGGAGGACGCGTGATGGCAGGTCAGGAGCAGACGCTGTACGAGGTGAAGGGCGGCGCCGCCTGGATCACGCTCAACCGTCCGGAGGTGCGCAACGCAATTTCGGGCACGCTGGTGCTCGAGGTGTACGACCACCTGCAGGCGGCCCAGGAAGATCCGGACGTGCGCTGCATCGTGATCACTGGCGCCGGGAAGGGCTTCTGCGCGGGCGCGGATCTCAAGAACCCGCCGGGCAAGGCGAGCGCCGACGGCCGGGTCGTGCCGTACCCCGAGCTGCTCACCGCGATCTGGGAGAGCGAGAAGCCGGTGCTCGCCATGATCAACGGCGCCGCGTTCGCCGGCGGCTTGGGCATGGTCGGCGCCGCCGACATCGTCATCACCTCCGAAGACGCGATGTTCAGCTTCAGCGAGGTCAAGATCGGTGTCATCCCGGCGATCATCGCCGTGGTCTGCCTCCGCAAGCTCGGCCAGCACCACGGCATGCGGCTCATCGTCACCGGCAAGCGCTTCGGCGGCAAAGAGGCCGTCGACCTCGGCCTGGCCCACGTCGCGGTGCCGTACGACCAGCTCCGAGAGACAGTCGAGGCCGAGATCGCGGCCATCTGCGAGGGCGGCCCGAACGCGGTCGTCGAGTGCAAGAAGCTCGTCCGGCAGGTCTCGGAAATGCCGATGCAGGAGGGGTTCGAGCTGACGCAGGAGTGGAGTCGGCGGATGTTCCAGACCGAGGAGGCCGCCGAAGGCATGGCTGCGTTTCGGGAGAAGCGGAAGCCGAGTTGGGTGGCGTCGGCTTCGGAGGCCGAGTGAGGCCCAGGGTGTTGTTCGAGGTCTGGGGTCGCCGTGACGGTGCCTTGCGGTCCGGGGCCGGCGACGCCTTGCGGGACTTCGGGAGGGGGCGTCGCCTGCGCTCTCCGGCTGCTGGGACGGCCGGGCCTTCGGTCTACACGTCGGCGCAGCCTCCGAGAGCACCCCGAACCACAAGGCACCGCCACGGCTTTTGTGATGCCGAAGTGGGAGAGGGCTCGTGTCCGTTGTGGCCGTCAGGGCTTGGCGTCTGCGTTCCGAGGTCGGCGAAGCTTTCCGGGGCTCAGGAGTCGCCTGCGCTTGCCGGTGTCGCGCGTGAGTGCGACCTCGCGCAGACCGCTGCAAGCGTCGCGACGCCCAGCGTCACGTCGGCACTGGGAGGCTCGCGGCCGGTCGGTGCTCTGCGCCTCAATACCGAAACTACGAGCCCGCCGCCGACCGCGACGAGCTGGGTCTGGGGTTGCGGCGGCTCGACTCTGAAGTGTCGGTGCGTGGCGTGGCCCTTCGCTGTGGGCGAGAGCGCCAGCCCTTCCTTCCGTACGTGCCTCTGCCCGGAGAGCGTCAGTGGCTCCGGACTCGGAGTGAAACAGAGATCTGGTGAAAGTGCCCTTGGCTACCAAACTTCTTCGAGCGCTCCAGTTACCTGGCTCTCCCAACGAGCACCAGAATCCAAACGGACGAGGTCCTGAGCCGACGACCAGACCAGACGAGAAGAGGCGAGACCATGAGTGAAGACGTGCTTCGTGTGGCGAACTGCAGTGGCTTCTACGGCGATCGCATCAGCGGTGCCAAGGAGATGGTGGAGGGTGGGCCGATCGACGTGCTCACGGGCGACTACCTCGCCGAGCTCACGATGCTCATCCTCCTCAAGGACAAGGCGAAAGACGCCGAGCGCGGCTACGCGCGCACCTTCCTGCGGCAGCTGCAGCAGGTGGCGAAGACCTGCCGCGAGAAGGACATCAAGATCGTGGTCAACGCAGGGGGGCTCAACCCGTCGGGGCTGGCCGACGCGTCACAGCGCCTCTACGACGCCGAGGGCCTGGGCGGGAAGGTGGCCTACATCGAGGGCGACGACATCTTGGGCCGTCTCGACGAGCTGCAGGCGGCAGGTGAAGCGTTCACCCACTTCGACAAGGGCATGCCGCTCTCCGATCTCGAGGAGAAGGTGCTCTCCGCCAACGTCTACCTCGGCGGCTGGGGCATCGTGGAGGCGCTGCGCCGCGACGCCGACCTCGTGATCTGCCCGCGCGTCACCGACGCGGCCGTGGTGGTGGGTCCTGCGGCGTGGCGCTTCGGCTGGGACCGTACCGACTGGGATCAGCTGGCGAGCGCCGTTCTCGCCGGCCACATCATCGAGTGCAGCGCGCAGGCCACCGGCGGCAACTACGCGTTCTTCGACGAGATCGGCTCGCTCGAGCGTCCGGGTTTCCCGATCGCCGAGATGTACCCCGACGGCTCCTTCGTGATCACCAAGCACGAAGGGACCGATGGCGAGGTCACCGTAGGGACGGTCTCCGCGCAGCTTCTCTACGAGGTGCAGGGCGACCGCTACTTCAACCCCGACGCCGTGGCACGCATGGACACCGTACGCCTCGAACAGGAGGGCAAAGACCGCGTGCGCGTGTGGGGCGTCAAGGGCGAGCCTGCGCCGAGCGAGCTCAAGGTCTGCATGAACTACATGGGCGGCTATAAGAACTCCCTGACCTTCATGCTTCCGGCATGCACACCGAGAAGAAGGCCGAGGTGGTGGAGACCGCCTTCTGGTCGCACGTGGGTGGGCAGGAGCAGTTCGAGGAGACCCGCGTCACGATGCGGCACGGTGGCGACGAGGGGCACGAGAACTTCGCTCTGCTCACGGTTGCGGCGCGCGACAAGGAAGAGCGCAAGGTCGGTCGTGCCTTCTGGAACGCGGCCATCGAGATGGCGCTCGCCAACTACCCCGGCTTCCAGACCGTGAACTCGAGCCGCAGCGCGATGGCGATCTCGATCTACTGGCCGGCGCTGGTCGCGGCCGACAAGATCGAAGAGGTGGTCGTGCTCGGCGACGAGCGCGTCGCCGTTGCACCGGCTCCGTCGGGAGAGGGGCTGGAGGTGGAAGCGCCCGGCCGGCCCGAGGGCGAGGTTCCGGGCGGGCCCACCGAGACGGTGCCTCTCGGCACGATCCTCGGCGGCCGTTCGGGGGACAAAGGCGGCAATGCCAACGTCGGCTTCTGGGCGCGGTCTCCGGAGGGTTACCTCTGGATGGAGGAGTTCCTCACCGAAGACAAGATCCGCGAGCTCTATCCCGAGGCGAAAGACCTCGAGGTGCGCCGCTTCACCTGGCCGAGCTTTCACGCGATCAACTTCGTGCTCGTCGGGCTGCTGGGCGACGGCGTCGCGGCGTCCCTCCGTCCGGATCCGCAGGCGAAGATGGTGGCCGAGGAGATCCGCGGCAAGAAGGTCGACATTCCCGTGTCGTTGCTGCCGTGAGGTTGCGCGCGTGTGGTGCTCCGAGGCGGCTCGCTCGGTGTCGCGGGTTCTCCCGGACCGCCCCGGCGTGCCACGACCCTCAGGTGCCTGATGTGAGTGGCTGCAGGGCGGGTGGCCGGTGCCTCCGGGCTGCTGGGGCGGTGGGGGTTTGTCGCTCGTTCACGAAACCCTGGTGGCGGCCATGGGCCGAGAACTCTGAAGGAGGGCGAAGATGAGCATCAAGATCTACCACTGCAAGGGGGCGCGCTCGCTGCGGCCGGTCTGGTGTGCCGAGGCGCTCGGGCTCGACGTCGAAGTGGAGACCCTGCCGTTCCCGCCGCGCGTGTTCCAGAAGGAGTTCCTGGCGATCAACCCTCTCGGCACGGTGCCGTGCATGGTCGACGGCGACGTCTTCATGACCGAGAGCTCCGGCATCTGCCACTACTTCGTGGAGAAGTACGGCGGCGACGGCCAGGGTGGCCCGACGCCGCTGCGCGTGGAGAAGGACGACCCGGAGTACGGCGCGTACCTCAACTGGTGCTACTACAGCGACGCGACGCTCACGTTCCCGCAGACGCTCTACCTCCGGTACACCCGCCTCGAGCCCGAAGAGCGGCGCGTGCCGCAGGTGGCCGAGGACTACCGCAAGTGGTTCCTGGGCCGCCTCCGACTCGTGGAGAAGATGACGGCTGATCGCAACTTCCTGGTGTGCGATCGCTTCACCATCGCCGACATCTGCGTCGGCTACGGCCTGCACCTGGCGCAGTCGCTCGGCATCGACGACTTTGGGGAGAACGTCACGCGCTACTGGGCGCGGCTGAACGAAGAGCCGTCGTACATTGCGGTGAAAGACCTCTAGAGGGAAACCGCAACGCCTCGAGCGACGCCGGGGAGGTCTGGCTCGACTAGAATGGGCGGGTCTCCTTCTTGTCAAATTGCCCTGCGGAGCCTCGTCATGTTGCGTTGTTCTGTTGCCCGTGTCGTCCTTGCGTCCCTGTGTCTGGCTCCCGGCCCTGGCCTCCTTGCACAAGAGGAGGAGCCGATCGTTCGCCAGGCTGTCATCACCGTGGCGAGTGTCGACTTGGCCACCCATCCGCCCACCCTGGCCATTCACGGGCGCAACTTCAGCGACACCTCGAGAGTCCGCCTCGGGAAGACGGGGCCGCCCTGGCAGGAGCTCGGCATCGTCCAGGTGACGCCGACGTACCTGGTGGCGGCCCTGCCGGACGCGATCTCCGACGGCACCTACCGCCTTCAGGTGAGCCCGGACGCCAAGTTGCGCAAGATGGCGAAGATGGACGTGGCGATCGTTCGAGGAGGGTCGACGGGTCCCCAGGGACCGCCAGGACCCACCGGACCGGCAGGCCCCGTCGGGCCGTCGGGTCCACCGGGCCAGGACGGCGCGGATGCGGTGCTGCCGTTTGCCGGGCAGCAGTGTCATGGCCCGGTGGTCGGCTTTGACGCGCGTGGGAACGCCATGTGCTCGTGCCCCTTGCCGGTGGACCTCGTCGGCGGCTCCTTTTCTGATTGCATCTTCGCCCGCATCGAGATACTCCAGTCGGTGGGCTTCGTGGGGACCTACAACTACAGCTCCTTTCAACAGCTTCTCTTGGGAAACGTGGGGCATGGCTTGGCGGCTTTCGGAGCGTCGAGACTAGGGCAGTTGAGTGCGACGAGTGTTTCGGGCCAGCTCGAGATCACGGATAGCTGGGTGGGTCGACTCTCCCTCCGAGACCTTCCCGCAGGCGCGCGGGTGACTCTCCTCGACTCTGAGGTCTCTTCTTTGTTCCTGGGCTTCGCCACTGCTGGCCCGGGGTCGAAGCTCCGGATCCACGGGACAGACCTCGGGCGACTGGTCATCGGTGGAGGTGCGAGCTCCTTTTCTGCTCGAGGATCGTTCGAGATGAGACGGTCGACGGTGCGCCGTGGAGCATCGATGAACAGCGCGACCATGGTGGGGGCGCTCTTTGTCGACAGCGATCTGAGAAGGTCGCAGTGGGCTGACTCCACTCTCACGGACAGCAGCTTCTCAGGTACCGACCTCACAGGATCCAGCTTCTGGAATGCCCAGATCGACGGCGTGTTCTTGTCCGACGCGGACCTGACGAACGCGGTCTTGACGGGAGCAACCGGCATGCCTCTCGCGACCACCCGAACGATCTGGGACAACACGGCCTGCCCGGATGGGACCAACAGCGACGCGAACGGCGGAACCTGCGTGGGTCATTTCCTGCCGTGAACCGGTCGAGGTAGAACGTCCGCTCTTGCGCCGCCGGTCGTTCTCGGGGCCTGCCTTCTGCGCGGTATCTAACGGGCCTCGAGACGATGGCTTCGCTCCGCCTTAGCCGTTCATGTCGAGCTCGCTGAGAAAGTCGGCGACGACCTCGCGCGTCTCCAGCGGCTTCTCCAGCTGGATGAAGTGCCCGGCCTCCCACACGACCCACTTGAGCTGCGGCACCATCGCGCGCACCTTCGCCTCGTAGTCGTCGTCCCAGCTGGGCTGCTCGGCCAGGAGCGCCAGCACGGGGACCTCGACGACATCCTCGCTCCACATGTCCGTGTCGGCCGTCGCCAGCACGGTGTAGAGGAGCGTGTCCTGCGGCAGGCCGAGCGCCATGTCCAGGATGCCCTGCCGATCCGCGTCGCTGAGCCCGGGGCTCTGCATCGACTCGATCATCTGGCGCGTGAAGTCCAGGTAGCTCTCTGTCCTCAGCGGCGCGATCATCGGTTCCAGCGACGCGCGGTCGAACATGGAGAGGAGGGCGCCGTCGACCGAACCGAGTGCCGCGGTGCGCTCCGGGTAGCGCCGGTAGAAGCGCAGGGCGATCGGAGCTCCGTTCGAGTGCCCGAGTACGAAGGCGCGGGCGAACCCGGCGTCGTCGAGCACCGCGGCGATCGCGTCGGCAAAGAGGTCGAGGGTGACGGCGGTCTCGGGATCTGCCGGCAAGGTCGACGTGGCGTGGCCGGGCAGGTCAGCACGGGAAGCCCGAGGCCGGCGAGCGCTCCCTCGCCGTCGAGCTGCTTGTGCCACGTCCAGGCGGTGGAGGCCCAGCCGGGGACGAGAACGAGGGCGGTATCTCCGTGTTCCGGAGCCTGCCGGTACTCGTAGTGGACCTCGAGGTCGCCGAGCGTGGCAATGCCGTCGGGGGCGGGTGCTGGCTCCAGAGTGTCGGTCGACTCGGGCGGAGCGCACGCCGCGAGGGTGACGAGCAGCACCATCGATGCTCGCGCGAGCCGGCTCGTGGTGGCCTTTGGAGCCGACGGCATTCTCTTGCCTCTCATCGTGACCTCTCGTGCGGCGCGTAGCCGGCTACCTGACATTGGCCTGTGTTCCTGATCTTCTCTCGTGGCACCCGAGCCGGCTGACGAAGGCAACCTGCCGAGCACCTCCTGGAGCTCGCCTAGAACGCCGAGGTGTCACCTCGACTGGCGAACTCGCCGCTCGGGTTGTCGTAGATGCGGGTCTCTCCGGTGTCGGTATCGGTGACCGTGATCTCGAACTCGACGTTCGAGAGTGCTCCGTAGAACACCCAGAAGTGCCCGTTGAGAGCTCGCCCGTCGAGGACCTTCAGCACGAGCTCGATGTTGTTGGAGTCGAAGAACCAGAAGGCACCCGTGTCCTCGGTCAGAGGGAGCGTTGCGCCTGTGCCCTCGCCTCCGTCGAAATCTCTCCATGAGACCCGCACGTGGAAGCGGTTGCCCAGGCAGAGGGCATCTACCGTGGTGGTGCACGCAGCTGTGGTGCCCGTCGCACGCGTGAGATCGAGTGGGCTCGATTGCGGAGAGCTCATTGGGGGGCGGCTGACGCCGCGTCCCGGGCGATCGCCGCTTCGGGAGCGGCTTCCGTGGCCTGGAGTCGAGAGCTCTGTGCCCGGTGCCGGAAAGCGCGCGCTGCCGGCCGGCAGCGCTTCGATGTCACCTCGACTGGCAAACGTGCCGGCTGTATTCGAATAGGTGGCGGAGCGCCCTGTCTCCGTATCCGTGACGCGCAGCGTGTACGCGACGTCGGAGAGGGAGCCGAAGAAGACCCAGAAGTGCCCATTGAGAGAGCGCCCGTCGATCACCTTGACGAGGAGCTCGAGGTTGGCGGGATCGAAGAACCAGAAGCTGCCGGTGTCTTGCGTCAGCGTGGTCGCGCGCCCGGTCCCGGTGCCGCCCTGAAAGTCCGTCCAGTCGACCTCGACGCGGAAGCGATCGTCGGCGCCGAGGCACAGCGTAGTGGGGGCGGGAGAGCAGGAGCCAGGGGCGAGTTGGATCGCGCGTGGCTCCAGCCCCGAGCTGATGTCTGAACGAAAGTAGACGAGTCGGTTTCCGAGAGCCGCCCGCCATCGCGGTCCCTGGGTCGGCGCGAAGCTCGACGCTCCTTCGACCGTCGTGCCTCCCTGATCGTCCACGAGGACGATCTGGACCTCCGGCGTGGGGGGAGGGGAGGAGTTTGCGACACTGCTCTCCCGGCCGACAAACACCGAGCGTCCGTCGATTCGTCGGCTGGTCGGCAGTAGAGGCTCCAGGTCTGAGCTACACGGCCCCGGGCAGACGTCGAGGACTCGGGTCCCGTTGAGCGTGCCGTCGGTCGTCCAGGGCTCGTGCCCATAGGTCGGGGTGTTCAACCCGAGAAGTGCCTTGTCGCCTTCGATGGAAGGGGTGTTGACGGTGACGCCCATGAGGTCCCTGACCAGCTCGGTGTACCCAGATCGACGAAGGGCGCCCATCGATCGCAGGCGAAGGGTGGTCGGATCGGAGAGCACGATCAGGAACCAGTCGGAGACCGCGTGGATCGCAAGCCTGTCGGTCGGCAGCGTCGCGATCGCGGCCTTGGACTTCGTCTCGAGATCCAGGTGCCAGAACTGCGTGACCTTCTCCGTGCTCGACGGCGGGCCCGTCTCCGCGGCGAAGAGGTCGCTGCCTGCCAGCAGCAGCCCTCCCCGCACATCGGGTATCACGAGCTCGGCCAGGCCCGCCGATCCGTCGCTGCGATAGAGGTCGTGCTGCCGGTTCCTCTCGTCGAACCACAGGTAGTAGAGGTCGTCGCCGACGACCACGGCGCTCCCGGTCGGCGGCGGCTGAACGAAGGCCTCCTCGGTGCCCTGTGCTGTGCCATCAGTTCGGAACACTCGCGATCTGGTTCCGGAGCTGGACAACTCGAGTGTCCTCAAGAGAGTCGTCGACCCCACATCCAGGACCGAAGAAGGGCGGATGCGATCGAACCCCGCGCCCGGGCCCAGGAGCAGCTCGAGCGGGGCAGCGTTGCCTGGCGTGACCCAGATCTCGGACGTGGTCGATCCGTTCTCTTCGCGGGGCAGGAAGGTCTTGTTCAGGCGCCCGGAGGAGACCATTCTTGTCTCGATCTCGCTGCTCGAGAGGTTCTCCGAGGGCAGGAGGAGCGCTGTGCCCTGCGGCGTGAAGTCCGTGACCCAGATTCCATGATTGACCCAGACCGCCTGACTCGGAGTGGGAGGGTCCGCCCCCCAGTAGTAGAAGCGGTCCGCATGCGGCCAGTGGATCCCGGTCGAGAAGGCCGACGGTAGGGCGTAGGTGCCCTCTCTGGTTCCGTCGGTCGCCCAGAGCCGGTCGGAGGTCCGGAACACCGCGCGCCGAAGGTCCGGCGACACGAGGTACGGAAAGAACGCAGCGCCTTCAGGCCCTGGATTCGTATCCGCAAGCAGAATCTCCGTTTGACCGAGAACCTGCTCCTGCGCGGACACCCCGGTCGAGAACGAGAGACAGGCGAGCAGCAGTCGCCCGCAGAAACGTCTGGCGCGCGTCTCCTCCCGCTCGCGATCGAGCGTTCCGACGGCCCTACGATGCGATGGCCTTCTGCCCACGCTCCCTCCCTCGGCCGGCCGCCGCTAGCCCAGCACCTTGCCCAGATACGCCTTCAGCCGCTTCCACGCGTCGATGGCGGCCGGGGTGTTCTTTTCGGCGTCGCGGTCGACATGGAGCCAGAAGCCGTGGCGCACCTCGTCGTAGATGTGGACGTCGTTCTCGATGCCGGCGGCGCGCAGGGCTTCGACGAAGGCGTCGACCTGCTCGAGCGGAATGCCCTGGTCCTTCTCGACGAACGTGCCGTACACCGGGTGGTGGATGTTCTTCATTTCGGCCGGGTCGGCGAGCAGGCGGCCGTAGAAGATCGCCGTGCCGTCGTGTGCGTCGCTGCCCAGGGCGTAGCTCAGCGCCACGCCGCCGCCGTAGCACCAACCGATGGTGGCGACCTTCCCGGTGGTGTCGCTGCGCGCCTCGAGGAAGTCGACCGCCGCGTCGAGGTTGGCAATGAGCATGTCGGGCTTACCCAGCGTCTCCCGCACCAGAGTCATGTTCTCCTGCGGGTTGCTGCCGGTGCGGCCGCTGTAGAGATCGGCAGCGAGCGCGACATAACCCTCGGCGGCAAACGAGTCGGCGGTCTCTTTCACTCGCTCCACGAGGCCGTTCCACTCGTGGATGAGGATCACCGCCGGGAACGGACCTTCGCCTTCGGGCACCGCGAGGTAACCCTGCGACTTGGCGTCGGCGGAGTAGTAGCCGACCGTCTCACCCTGCAGCGGCCCGGCGTTGCCGAGGACCGCCGGTGGCAGCTGGTCGCCGGTCGTCGGCTTCACGGGAACACCTTCCGCGGCGAAGAGGGCGGTGGTGAGCAGGAGGAGCGTCGCTCCCAGTGCGAGGGTCTGACGGTTCATCGTGAGCCTCCGGTGCCGCTGGCGGTTCCGTGCTGCGGTCTGTCTCTTCGACGGTGAAGGGCCGCAGCGTACTACGCGTGCACCTTGTGCTCGCGCTCTCGAGAGCTTCGATGCCCACCTACTACTTCTTGTAGTATTAGGCGATGAGTCGCTCCGAGTCGTTCCGCTTCGATGCCCGGGAGAGCGGTTTGCGGAGCCTGTTGGGGGAGCTCGAGGCCGCGATCATGGAGGTGGTCTGGGCGTCTGAGCCGACCACGGTGCGGGAGGTCTTCGAGAAGCTGAGCGCAGACCGAGAGCTCGCCTACACCACGGTCATGACCGTCATGTCGCGGTTGGCTCAGAAGGGCATCCTGGTCCGTCGCCGCCGCGGCCAGGCGCATGAGTACGAGGCTGCCAAGAGCCGGGAAGAGTTCACTCGAGGAGCGGTCGGCTCGGTCCTGCAGAGCTTGCTCCGCGGCTTCGCCCGGCCGACACTCAGCCAGTTCGTCGAGTTCGCCCGGGAGGACGAAGAGATCCTCGCGGAGCTCGAGCTCCTGCTCTCGAAGAAGCGCGAGGGTGAGCCTTGATCGAGGCTTTTGCCTGGGTGTGGGGCTGGGTTGCCGTGCCCCTCTACTTCCTGATGGAGAACCCGTTCGAGCAGGCGGCGATCGTTGTGCTTCGCGCGGTTCTGCTGGTCGTCTCGCTGGTCTGTGGGGTCCGCATGGTTCTCGCCCAGCGCTCGCTCGTGCTGCTGCGTCGTCGTTGCGCCCCCTATCCACCGGACGACGTTCCCGTCACAGAAGGCGCTGCAAGGGAGCCTCGAGACCAACTTCTCCGATGCCTGCGCTCGGCGCAGGAGAAGACTGGAACTTCGCAGCGCACCGTCAGGCTGCGGCGGTTCCCCGACCTGCGGCCGCTGGTGTTTCTCGCGGGCCCGCGCGGCCGAGATCTCTTCCTTTCGCTTGCGGTCGTCGAGCGGTTGAGCCGGGACGAGCTCGAAGCCCTGCTCGTGCACGAGCTCCTTCATGCGCGCCGCCGAGACCCGCTGAGATCGTGCGTCGGCGGACTCCTGCTCGCGCCCTGCTTTGGCCTCGTGTTGGTGTTGGCGACGATCGACGTGGCCTTCCTCGCCACGGGATCGGCCCCGACGGCTCTCGTCGCGTCTCTGCTGGCACCGCTGCTGGTGGGCACGTCGTTGATCCTGGGCCGGCGGGTCGAGAGCCAGTTGGAGAAACGGCGCGAGTACGCATGTGATCGCTCGACGGTGGAGAGGCTCGGCTCGCCATGGTCCCTCCTCGGTGCGCTTCGCGAGGTGCTTCGACTCGGACGTGGGCTCCAGGAGTTTCCCTGGGGCCCGGGTCGGGTCGCCCTCCTCCGACGCGCGTCGTCCTCGCAAGAGCGCATCGAGCGTCTCGCGCGACACCAGCTCCACGGACGGCGGAGGAGAGCGCTGGCTCGTGCGACGCAGGTTTCGGCGGCGCTGGCGTTCGTTGCGCTGAGTGGGCTGATCGTGCACTACCACTGGCTTCATCGAGATCCCCAGTGGAGTCAGACTGGCCACCCAGGGTGGGAGCGCCCCCATCTGTGCTCCTCCGTGTGCCGGCTGAACTAGGGGATGGATGCGTCCGACGCTCGCGAGCAGAGTCGTTTGGATCCGTCTACTACGTCGAGTAGTATGTATCTACTACATATCGTAGTAGATCTCTCCCGGTGCCGCACACCGAGGGAGATCGTGGGCACTTTCGTCTCCTGGAGGATCGAACCGTGAATCTTGCAAAGCGTCCGATCAGCACTGCCGCCGCTCTGGCCGTGGCTCTGACACTCCCGACTTCCGTACCGTGCGCCGCTCGGTCTTCGAGCGACCTCGACTTCCTCCTGGGCTCCTGGGAGGTCGTGGCATCGTCGCTTCAGCCCGATCGAACCACAGCAGAGATGACGGCGAGGCTCGAGATCAGGCGGCTCGAGGACGGCCTCTATCGCGGCGTCCGCGAGGAGTGGTTCTCGCTGGCCGACGGCCAACGGCTCCTCGCCACGGAGCGGATCTTCGTTCCCGAGGACGGGGTCTGGTCGAGCCGTTCGACGCTGGGATATCCACCGATCGCATGGCCGAACCTCGCGCGGGTGGAACGGAGTGGCACGTCCGGGGTGCGGGTGGCTCTGCGGAGCGACAGTGACCAGACCGGGGATCACCTCAAGCGCGCCGGTTGGTCGCTGAGTGGGGATGGCGGGTGGGAGTTCCGCCTCGAGCGCTCGTACGATGAAGGCGCGCAGTGGTTCACGACACAGGTGGTGCGCGGCACGAGGAGAGGCGAGGCGCTCCAAGAAGAAGAGGTTCGTCGCAGGCCCACGGTCGCCGCGCAGGTGCGCACGCTGCTGTACGGGATCGAGGGCTCCCGCGCACTGGCGGTGGATCCGGCAGGCGGTCTCTACTTTGCCGGCCGGCGCCAGTCCGAGCCAGACGCCACCGTGGGAGTGCTGCGCCTCGACCCTTCGGGAGAGATCGAAACGGTCGCGAGCGACGTGACGCCAGCGGGGCTCGCCTTCACGAGAGGGCAACTCTACGCCCGACTACCGTCGGACGGCTCGATCGTGAGGCTCTCGCGAGACGGAAGCCGTGAAGTGCTGACTCGGACACCCGGCTCCAGCCTGGCGGCAGACCAGGACGGCAACCTCTACTACACCAGCAGCGAGGAGGACCAGGTGTATCGGCTGTCGCCGGACGGAGTCGTGTCCCCCTTCGGCAGCGCGCCCGGTCTTTCGGGGGTCCTTGGAATGACCTTCGATCCCGCGAGGCGAGATCTCTACCTCTCGACGTTCTCGACGGGAAAAATCTGGCGGATCGACAGCCGGGCGGAGGTCGAGGAGCTCGACACTGTTCCGGGGTTCGGCAACGCCAACGTCGCCTGGATCGCATTTGCGAACGACTCTCTCTACCTCACTCGATTCGGAGCCGAGGACGTCGTGCGCCTGGATCTGGACGGCGCTCTGGTCCGGGTCGCCGGGTCGGGTATTCCGGGGCATCGCGACGGTCGACCCACGATGGCTCGGTTCCAGGCACCCAATGGGATTGCCGTCGCGCCCGACGGGAAGACGATCTACGTCGCCGAGCTCGGGCCGCAGCGCCTCGGAGCGTGGCGCTACAACCGGCTCCGAGCCATCGACCTCGAGACCACCGTCAGATCGCCTGCGTCCCATTGACGCTGGCGTCGGTGCGGCTGCGGCGAACGCTCGGTGCTAGCGTCCGTTCTCATGACCAGACCCTCGAGCTGCTTCTCGTTTCACCCGCCGACGGCCTTCGGAGCGCTTCTCCTGCTCCTGACCGCCTGCGCGTCGTCGCCCGGCGAGACCTCCGGAGATGACGCGCGCTCCCGCGACGACGCGCGCCTCGTCGCTCTTCTCGACGAGATCTTCGAACGACGGGTGGCGGAGAGCCCGCAGCGGGAATCGAGCCTCGGCCGCAAGACCGAGCGCCAGGGGCTGTGGGACGACCGGACGGACGCGTTTGCCCAGGCGCAGGTCGAGCGTGTGAAGGCCGATCTCGAGCGCCTGCGGAGCGAGTTCGATGCGGACGCTCTCAGTGCCGATGGGCGGCTCAGCTACGAGCTCTTCGAGTTCGACTCCGAGCGCCGGATCGCCAACCACGGCTTTCGCGATCACCACTACGTGGTCGACCAGTTCAACGGGCAGCTCTCGGGCCTGCTGACCGTGCTGCAGAACCACCACCGCATCGACACCGCGCAGGATGCGGCCGACTATGTCGCGAGGATCCGCGGTCTCGAAGGGGTGCTCGGCGTGATGACGGAGCAGCTCCGCCAGCGGGCCGAGGCGGGTGTCGTGGCCCCGGCCTTCTCCTTCCCCGACGTGATCGCCGACGCCACGGCGATGGCCTCGGGCGCTCCGATCGAGCCTTCGGGCGCCCCGAACCCTCTGTGGGCCGACTTCAGCGAGAAGATCGACGCCTTGGACGTGTCGTCCGACGCCCGCGATCAGCTCCTGGCCGACGCGCGCGAGGTGCTCGCCGGCCCCTACCGTCGCGGCTTCGACGGCCTCCTCGCGGAGCTGCGCCGCCTGCAGGGTGTGGCCGACGGCAATCGCGGCGTCTGGGCGCTTCCGCGGGGCGAGGCGTTCTACGCCAATCGGGTCGCGCAGCACACCACCCTCGATCTGGACGCACGTGCGATCCACGAGATCGGGCTGCAGGAGGTCGCGCGCATCCAGGGAGAGATGCGCGCCATTCAGGAGCAGGTGGGTTTCGAGGGAAGTCTGCAGGACTTCTTCGACTTCATCCGCACAGATCCCGGCAACAGCTACGAAGACTCGGACGCTGGCCGAGCGGTCTTCCTCGACGAGGCGCAGGCGCGCGTGGACGCCATCTACGAGGTGGTCGGCGATTGGTTCAACCGGCTGCCGCGGGCGACCATGGAGGTGCGTCGCGTCGAGCCCTGGCGTGAGAACTCCGAGAGCATCGCCTTCTACTCGCGCCCGTCGCAGGACGGTTCGCGGCCCGGCATCTACTACGCGAACCTCGGCGACATGCCGAGCGTGCAGCGCTACGTGTTCAGTGCGATCACCTACCACGAGTCGGTTCCCGGCCATCACTTCCAGATCGCGCTGGCGCAGGAGCTCGAGGGGCTGCCGATGTTCCGGCGCTTCGGCGGCTACGGCGCGTTCGTGGAAGGGTGGGCGCTTTATGCCGAGCAGCTCGCGGGCGAGATGGGTTTCTACGAGAGCCCGCTGCACGACTTCGGGCGGCTCCAGAACGAGCTCTGGCGGGCGGCGCGCCTCGTGCTCGACACGGGCATTCACGCCGAACGTTGGACGCGCGAGCAGTCCATCGACTACTTCCGCGAGAACACGCCGCTCTCCGACGGCAACATCGTCACGGAGGTCGAGCGCTTCTTCGTGAACCCGGGCCAGGCCCTCAGCTACAAGATGGGCATGCTCGAGATCCTGCGGCTGCGCGCCGCGGCGCGCGAGACCCTGGGTGAACGCTTCGACATCCGCGCGTTCCACGATGCGGTGATCGGCGCAGGCGCTCTGCCGCTGCCGTTGCTCGAGCGCCGGGTCGAAGCGTACGTCGAAGCCGCGTCCTGACGTCCGCGGCCTGAGCCCGGGGCCGTGAGAGGATCTGCGGGCGCCCAAGCCCTCGACAAGGAGTTGCCATGAAGCTCACGTCCTGCCTCGTCGCCGTCCTTCTTCTGTCCCTGCTGCCCGTGTCCGCCTCGGGGCAGCTCGAAGCGGCCGCGGAGGGCCCGGTGGCCATCGGGCACCACCACCTCAACGCGGCCGACGTGGAGGCGTCGAAGCGCTTCTGGGTGGACCTGCTCGGTGCGGAGCTCGTGCAGCTCGGCCCGCTGGAGGTGCTCAAGCTGCCGAACCTCCTGGTGGCGCTCACGCCGAAGGCGCCCGAGGGTGGGTCGTTCGGCAGCAGCGTCAACCACATCGGCCTGCAGATGCCCGACGTGGAGGCCATGGTCACGAAGCTCGCGGCGGCGGGGATTCGGGTGGTGACCCAGGAGCACATCCCGCCGGCCGAGGGCGACGTCTTCGAGATCGAGGACCAGAACACGAAGGTGGCCTTCGTGGAGTCACCCGCTGGGCTGCGCGTCGAGCTCTACCAGAACGCAGCGCTCGAGCGTGCGATCGAGAACCATCACATCCACTTCTACACGGACGACCCGGAGGCGACCCAGGCCTGGTACGTGCGCATGTTCAACGCCGCGCCTCGCATGCGGGGGAGCTTCCTCTCGGCCGACCTTCCCGGGGTGAACCTCACCTTTTCGGAGGGTGACACGGTGGGGACCCAGGGGCGGGCGCTCGACCATATCGGCTTCGAGGTGCGCGACCTCGAAGGGCTGTGCAGGATCCTGGAGGGTGAAGGGGTCGTCTTCGACCGCCCGTACACCCACGTGGAACAGCTCGACCTCGAGTTCGCCTTCTTCACGGACCCCTGGGGCAACTACGTGGAGCTGACGGAAGGGCTCGACGAGCTCTAGGGGACCTTTTCAGCAGCCCCCCAAGGAGAGGGAGAGCATCGCCATGAGAATCGGACTGGTCCTGAACTCGCGCTCGGCGCGCGACGATGTCGATCTGGCCGTGCGAGCCGAGGCGGCGGGCTTCGACTCGGTGTACGTCGTCGAGTTCTTCAACCGCAATGCGTACGCCCGGCTCGGCGCCCTGGCCGTGGCGACCGAGCGCGTTCAGATCGGCTCGGGCATCGCCAACACCTTCACACGGTCGCCGATGCTCACCGGAACCGCAGCCCTCGATCTCGACGAGATCTCCGGCGGCCGCATGGTGCTCGGGCTCGGCACCGGCCTCCAGCGCATGAACGAGGAATGGTACTCGGTGCCGTTCGGCAAGCCGGTAACCGACGTGCGGGAGCTCATCGCGCTGTTGCGCGAGCTCTTCAAGACGCGCGGCCCCAGCTTCGCCTGGCAGGGAGAGCGCTGGCAGATCTCGATCCCGGCGTACCACCGCCCCGGGCACCTGCGGGAGGATCTGCCGATCTGGCTGGCCGGTGTGAACCGCCGCATGATCGAGACCGCGGGCGCGGTGGCCGACGGCCTCGTCGGACACCCGATCCACTCACGCCGTTGGCACCGGGAGGTGACGCTACCCCGGCTGCGCGAGGCCGAGCAGCTGGCCGGGCGTGCGGAAGGTGCCTGCCCCCTCCTGCCGTACGTGATCGTTGCCATCGACGAGGACGAGGCGACGGCGCTGCGCGACGCGAAGCGGATGATCGGCTTTTCCTTCACGACGGAGCACTACCACAGCGTGCTCGAGCTGCACGGCGTGCCCGAGGTGGGGGCGGAGTGTCGCAAGGCGCTGCCGGCCTTCGACACCGAGGCGATGGCCGACGCCATTCCTGACGAGCTCGTGCCCGAGATCGCGGTGTACGGCACCCCGGCGCAGGCGCGCGAGCAGCTCGGCTCGTGGAGCGAGCTCTGCCCCGAGGTGCTCCTGTATCCGGCGTCCATCGGCATCCCCGAAGAGCGTGTGCGGGCCAACCTCGATGCGGTTCTGGAGACCTTCGCGCGCTGATTCCCGCAGCCGGGGCGCACGCATCACTCAGAGGGACTGGACTCGTCGAGGAGGTCGCCGCGGACGGAGGGCGAGCGCGGTGAGGTCGTGATGGCCCAGCGGCAGAGCTGGACGGCAGCTGACGACGGCGGTGCGACGTCGATCGCCGAGGCGAGCCTCTCGACCCGGCAGTGCTGACGCAGCAGCCACGGACTCCCTGTGTCGACGGTCTGCGAGGCGTTCGCGTCGAGGACGAGGCGGAGCTGTTCCTCCAGGACGCGGGCGTCTGCCCGGAGTGCGGTCGAGCTGTCCCGCGGTCGGGTGTCGTGCCAGCGCAACATCGCGAGGATGGTGCGGGCGCCACCAGAAGACGACGGTCCCGATCAGACCCCCGATCCGGAGGATCTCCCGTGCGGGAGCGATTCCGCCCTGCACACCAGCCGGTCGAGATGGGGCCTCTACGCCTTCCGAGCCTTCAGTAGGCGAAAGGGAGCCGCTGCAACGTCCGGAAGACGTTCCCAGGGAGAAAGCTCACCTCCTCGTCCGGTGCGCGTCGGAGATTGGGGAGCCGCTCCAGCAGGACGGGCAACGCGGCTGCGAGCTCCACGCGCGCAAGAGGAGCGCCCAGGCAGAAGTGTGCTCCTCGCCCGAACGAGAGGTGTGGATTGGGCTGGCGATCGAGCCGCAGCGTGTCGGGAGCATCGAAGACGCGCTCGTCGCGATTGCCCGCGCCGAGGTAGAGCGCAACCGTCGCGTTCGGCTCGAGCGTGACGCCGGCGATCTCCGCGCGCTCGTGAACGTACCGGTCGAACAGCGGCACCGGGGTGTCGAAGCGCAGCAGCTCCTCGATCGCGACCTCCCAGTCCAGGGTCCCCGAACGGAGCGCGTGGAGATGATCCTCCTGGTCCAGGAGGGCGTGCACCGCATTCCCGAGAACTCCGACCACGGCTTCGTGACCCGCGTTGAGGAGCAGGACCGCGTTTGCGACGATCTCTCCGCGGCTGATGCTCTCGGGGTTCTCGTGGTGCTGCCGCGCGAGCCGGCTCAGGAGGTCGTCTTCCGGGGCTCTCGACTTGCGCTCCAGACAGCTCTCGATGCAGTCTGCGAAGGCGCGTGCCGCGCGGTCGCCGGCCGCGGCGCGCTCCGCGCTCGGCAGGGGCTCGAACAGGGCGATGATGGCTTTCGACCAGGGCACGAGGTGCCGCCGCTCGGTCTCCGGAATGCCGAGCAGGTCTGCGATCACCCGCACCGGGATGGGCTGCGCGAAGTCGCGGAGGAGATCAGCTCGACGCGCTGGCCGGGCTTCGAGCTCGTCCACGAGCTCCGCCGCGTGCCGTGCGACGCCTGCGGCGAGACGCTCGACCTGGCGAGACGTGAACGCGCTCTGCACGGCCCGACGGATGCGCGTGTGCTCCGGCGGGTCGATCTCCATGAGTGAGCCGCTCTGGACCCGATCGAAGTGGGGGCAACCCGGAGGCGAGGCCGGCCCCAGGGCCGAGGGCCTCTGGCGGCCGAAGCGGCGATCTCGAAGCACGAGATCGATGTCTGCGTGCCGGGTGACGATCCACTTGCCCCACGGCTCGAAGAAGAAGATCGGTGCGTGGGACCGCAGCTCCCGGAAGGTGGGGTAGGGGTCGCGCTGGAACGCAGCGTCATCGGGGTCGAACTGGATCGGAGCGGCGTGCACGCCGCGAGGCTATCCCGGCAGTGCGGAGCTCAGTAGCGCAGGAGCCCCGACAGCGGCCGACTCTCCCGTGATCCGAGGTCGTACTCGAGACCGCCGAGGTAGACCGGCCGCACGGTGGAGGCGCTCACCTTCCTGGTGCCGACGAGCCGGCACCAGGAGATCTTCCCCGAGACGTGCACCGAGCGCCCTTCGACGTGCAGGCGCACGAGGCATGCGCGGCCAACGGGCAGCGGCGATCCACCCTCCAGCCCGAGCCCTCCGCGGCTGGCGTTGACCACCTCCACCTCGGACTGGCCATAGCTCCCGACCACATCGCGGATGCGGGTGCGCTTGTATTTGCGTTTCTCTTCGCTCACGGCTCGTCACCGGCCTCAACCTGATCCACGGCAGAACGCATCATTATGTGACATCCCATGTGTTTTCCATGAAGGGAGCGTGTACCATGCCGGCCAAGCCCTCCCGTGCAGACGCACGTCTGCACCCCAACCCCCTTCCAACCGTTCTCTAGATCCGTGGAGTCCGCTATGTGGAAACTCATTGGAGCCGGCGCCCTCGCCGCGCTCGTGGCGGTGCCGTTTGGCGCTCCCGTCACCGCTCAGCAGTCCCAAGAATCGCAGGTCGAAGACGACGTCGTCGTCCTCGACGAGGTCATCGTCACCGCGCGCAAGGTGGAGGAGAACCTCCAGGAAGTGCCGGTGTCCATCGACACGCTGCCGCAGGACGATCTCGACTTTGCGCTCGAAGGCGGCGCCGACATCCTCGGCATCGCCGGCAAGGTCGGCAACCTGTACGTCGAGCAGTCGAACGGCCGCGTGGCTCCCAGGTTCTACATCCGCGGCCTCGGCAACACCGACTTCGACAGTGCCGCATCGCAGCCCGTGTCGGTCGTGAGCGACGACATCATCTCCGAGTACGTCATCCTGAAGGCGTTCCCGATCTTCGACGTCGATTCCGTCGAGGTGCTCCGCGGTCCGCAGGGCTCGCTCTTCGGGCGCAACACCACCGCCGGTGTCGTCAAGTTCAACACGAAGAAGCCGACCCAGGAACGCGACGCCTACCTCGCGGCCACCGTCGGCAACCTGGGCACCAGCGCTCTCGAGTTCGCCTGGGGTCAGGGCCTCAGCGAGAACACCGCGGCACGGATCTCGCTGATGTACCACAACCGCGACGACTGGGTGGACAACGGTTTCACGCAGGAGAACGACGCCCTCGGCGGCTTCGAGGACATCGCCGGTCGCTTCCAGCTCTCCTACGAGAAGGACAACTTCTCCGCGCTCTTCAACATCCACGGCCGCACGCTCGACGGCAACAGCGCCAGCCTCTTCCGGGCGAGCATCATCGACACGGGCAGCCGCGGCGTGAACGACATCTTCGACCGCGACCGGGTCTACTTCAACGGCGGCGACAACAACCCGCAGGAGCTCGAAGGGCTCGGCGGCTCCGTGGTGCTCAAGTGGGAGTTTGGTGAGGGGATGGCCTTCACCTCGATCACCGGCTACGAGGAGGCCGACGCCTTCTCGCTCGGCGACATCGACGGCGGCAACCCCGACGGCCCCGGTTTCATCCTCTTCGACTCCAACACGGCCGGCGCCTCCGACGTGGAGCAGCTGACCCAGGAGCTTCGCCTGAGCAAGGATGCCGAGGACTTCCGCTGGCAGGTGGGTGCGTTCCTCTACGAGGCCGAGCTTCTCTCGACCACGAAGGTCTTCTTCATCGACGACACGATCTCGAAGGAAGAGAGCTCGGCGTGGGCGCTCTTCGGCCAGTACACGCGCGATCTCACGGATCAGCTCGCCCTCACCGTTGGCCTCCGCTGGACCGATGACGAGAAGGACGTCTCGATTCTCCAGTCGCCGGTGCCGTCGCCCGACATCAACGTGCAGGACGACGAGCTCTCCTGGGACCTCAGCCTCGTGTACGACGCGACCGACAACACGAACCTGTACGGCCGCGTGGCCTACGGCTTCCGTGGACCGTCGGTGCAGACGCGCGACGTCGCCTTCTTCGGCTCGCCGACCACGGCCATTTCGGAGACGATCACCTCGTACGAGGTGGGTGCCAAGTCGGAGCTGCTCGACGGGCGCCTCCGTCTGAACGCTGCGGTCTTCGCCTACACGGTCGACGATCAGCAGTTCACGGCCATCGGCGGCACGATGAACTCCATTCGACTGGTGAACGCCGAGGAGGGTGAGGCGCAGGGCTTCGAGCTCGACTTTGCGTGGCTGGCGACCGATCGCCTGCAGATCCGGGCCGGCGTCGGCTTCGCCGACACCGAGATCAACGATCCCAACCTCCGCGTGGCGACCTGCGGCTCCGGTCGCTGCACGCCGCTCGATCCGGTGAACGCCGACGGCTTCGCGATCGTCGACGGCAACCCGTTCCCCAATGCGCCGGAGTACACCTACGACGTCTCGGTGAACTACACCATTCCGATGGGGCAGGGTGCTCTGCTCCTCGGAGCGGACTACGTGGCCATTGGCGACACCAACTTCTTCCTCTACGAGTCGATCGAGTTCGGTTTCGACGAGAACACCGAGCTGGGAGCGCGCGTCTCGTACGCGTGGGCCGGCCAGGAAGTGGGGCTCTGGGTGCGGAACCTCACCGACGAGGAGAACCTCATCGGCGGCATCGACTTCAACAACAACACGGGCTTCGTGAACGAGCCGCGGACCTACGGCATCACCTACAAGCGCTTCGTGTTCTGAGTCTTTTCGCGTGGTGGATACCACGCGAAAAGACTCTCGAGTCGATGCTCCAGCCGCTTGCGCGGCTTCTTGACGGGCTCATCGCAACGCTCCGAGCCCTCGGCGCTCACTTGACCACCCAGGCTTTGCCTGGTTGCCCAAGAGCTCCGCGCTCCAAGCCCGCGCGTGCCCTGCGGGCACGTTGCAGTTTGGCGGACCAAACGTGCTGCGCGTCGCTTGGCCGGAGAGTGGGCGTTGGTGCCCAGGCCCTCCGGCGCCTGCCCCCAGGTCGGCGCGGTAGGGTGGTGGAAACACCCTTGGAGGGCAAACCATGGTTCAGGTGACGGCTCTGTACGCGGGCATCCTCGGCATCCTCGCGATCGCTCTCGGTGCGGGATCCGGATTTCTGCGGCTCAAGACGGGGATCTCGGTCGGTGACGGGGGTGATGCCAAGCAGCTCCTCGCGGTGCGGCGTCACGGCAACTTCTGTGAGTGGGTGCCGATCGCGCTCATCTTGCTCGGGGTTCTCGAGCTCAACGGGGTTGGTCAGACACCGCTCCACGTGATGGGGGCGGCCCTCGTGGTCGCGCGCATCGCACACGCCGTGGGCCTCAAGGCGGACACGACCCAGGGCTTCGGTCGCGCGCTCGGCGCCGGGGGGACCACACTCATCGTGCTGGTGGCCTCGATCTGGGCGATCTCCACGTACGTCGGCTGAGCTCCCGCTTCAGCCAGCGCCCCGGGCACGCCGGACGAGAGCCTCCAGATGGCGAACGGCCGGCGCTTCGGCCCCGAGGAGCCGGAGCAGCTCGTGGTGGGCGCGGCGATGGGCGTAGTCCACGGCGTCGCAGACTCCGAGGAAGAGCTCGATCCGCTGCGTGATCGACAGACATCAGGCGTCGCAGTACGCGCAGAGCGGCTCTGCTACTCGAAGAGGATCGCCGCGCCGCGTCGTGCGATCTGCCGGTCGACGTCGGCGATCAGGCGATCCCGCTCCTTGAGCAGCGCCTTCATGCGGTGACGCGCGACGAGGCCCTCGAGCGCCTCTTCGAGGTCCCCCAGCTCCAGGGTCCGCAGCCGGTCGACCAGCGGGCCATCGAAGAGTGCCGGAGTGACCTTCTTCGCGGCGCGGGAGTGGGCGTCGTACGAGAGAGCGCGTGAGTGGTCGATCAACACGATGTGGCCGCCGTGGTCCACCATGAAGTTGCCGGAGTTGCGGTCCGGGTTGCAGATGAGGCGATCGAACATGCGCATTCTCGCCGCGTCGTAGGTGAAGTCCAGCGTGCGCGGTGGTGCCGGCCAGTCTTTGTAGACCTTGGACGAGTGCACCCAGTACTGCAGTGACCCGTGACTGCCGCGCAGCTTGCGGACGACCGTGGGCGGGACCCGATCGAGATCCAGAAGGCGCGAGAGACGGTAGGCCGCAGCTTCGGCCGCGTAGCTCTCGGTGCGCTTGAACGCGCTGGCGTCGATGGGCTTCCAGACCGCGTCGATCCGGAATCCGTCATGCGACAGCTCCACGCGGAAGGGCTGGGTGACGCCGTGGCCGATCGGCTCCGCGTGCAGCACCTCACCGTTCCGGAGCGCGTCGAGGATCTTCTCCTCCTGAGCCGCCCAGGGTGGGAACTCGGGCTCCTCGGCCAAGGCGAGACCCGCGACGAAGGCGGCGAGCACCACGAGGAGTGCGGGCCGTGCGGGGCGGCTCCGGGGGGACACGACGCGCGGTTCTGCTGCCTTCATGATCCGGTCTCCTCGTTGATTGGTTGGGGTTGGACTACCTCTTTCTAAGGAACAGGACGTAAAAGGTGCGCAAAAGCCGCCACGTTGGCCGCAAGTCACGGGGCCACAAGGCGCGATAACCTCGGGGAAACCGCTCACTGCCGAGGAGTCGATCACGATGCAACTGCCAGCTCTCTCCGCTCCTGTCTTCACCCGTGCGCGTTCCCTCGAGCCTCTCGCTGCGGCATTCCTCGTGTTCGTCTTCGTCGCAGCCGCCTCCGCCGCAGAGTCCGACTGGAGGCAGTGGCGCGGCCCGAACTTCGACGGGACCTCGGCCGAGACCGGCCTGCCCCTGGTCTTCGGTCCGAGCCAGAACGTCGTGTGGAAGACGCCGATGGCGGGACGCTCCGGCTCCACTCCCATCGTGGTCGGCGATCGCATCTTCCTGACCACGGCGACGGAAGATCAGAGCGACAAGTCGCTCGAGTTCTGGGCCCTCGATGCCGACACGGGCAAGGTGCTCTGGACCAAGAAGCTCGGTGGCGGCGACTACTTCCGCATGAAGCACAACATGTCGTCGCCGTCGCCGGTGAGCGACGGATCGTCGGTGTGGGTGATGACGGGCACCGGTGTGATCAAGGCCTTCGACTTCGACGGCAACGAGTCGTGGTCGCGCGACCTGCAGAAGGAGTACGGCGCATTTGGGCTCAACCACGGGTATGGAGCCTCGCCCCTGCTCGCCGACGGGGTCCTCTATGTGCCCGTCCTTCACGGGATGAACACCGACGACCCGAGCTACGTGGTCGCCATCGAGGCGTCGACGGGGGAGACGAAGTGGCGTGTGGAGCGGCCGACCGACGCGCTGATGGAGTCGCCGGACGCCTATACGACTCCGGTCCTGTGGGAGCACGACGGCACGACCGATCTCGTGGTCACCGGCGCCGACTACGTCACCGGACATTCCCTCGCGATCGGAGAAGAGCTCTGGCGCCTGGGTGGCCTCAACCCCGATCGCGGCAAGATGTATCGCATCGTGGCGTCACCCGTGGTGGCGGGCGAGACCGTCCTGGTGCCGACGCGGGTGCGCCCCATGCAGGCGCTGCGAGCGCGCGGAGCTGGTGCAACGCCCGCCGTCGCATGGAAGACCGACAAGGGGCCCGACGTGCCGACACCGTCCGTACAGGACGGACTGGTGTACGTGCTCTCCGATCGCGGCATGCTCACCGTGCACGAGCTCGATTCGGGCGACGTGGTGTACGGCCCGGAGCGGCTCGAGACGGGCACCTACAGCGCGTCACCGCTCGTCGCCGAAGGCCGGCTGTACGCCGTCAGCGAAGAGGGAACAGTGACGGTGGCGAAGCTCGGGCGGGCCTTCGAGGTGCTTGCCGTGAACGAGGTCGACGAGTACACCCTGTCGTCTCTGGTCGCCGCCCGCGGGCGGATCTACCACCGGACGGACAAGCACCTGTACTGCTTCGACGCGTCGCCCTGACCGCGCGCCGGGATCAGTGGAGGCTGCCACTCTCCGCGGCCGGGAGGCGCTCGTCGAGCGTCCCAGCCGCGGTCGCTCGGAGGAGTGCAGAGAGCTCGTTGGCCGCGATCGGTTTCGAGAAGAGGAAACCCTGGGCGAGCGAGCACCCCGCGTCGCGGAGCGCCTCCACCTGGGGTGCGGTCTCCACGCCTTCTGCGACCACGGTCAGCCCGAAGTGCTGGCCGAGGGAGACGATCGTCCGGACGAGACGCCACGAATCCGCGGCGGCATCGGGGCTGAGGAATGACCGGTCGATCTTGAGGATGTCGAGCTGGTCTTTCTCGATACGCGCCAGGCTGGAGTAGCCGGTTCCGAAGTCGTCGACGGCGATGCGCACTCCAAGCTCGCGCAGGGCGCTACGGCGGGCCTCGGTTCGCGGGCTGCGCTCCATCAGCAGACTCTCGGTGATCTCGACGGCCAGGTCGTGCGGGGCCACGAGATCGAGGCTCAGCAGCCGCCGGAGCTGTTCCTCGAAGCGCTCGTCGACGTAGGTCTTGGGGGAGACGTTCACGTGGAGCGTGAGCGGCCGCTCTTCGGTCGACCAGGCGCCCGCCTCGTGCACGGCCTCCTCGAGAACGAAGAGGTCCAGGTCGACGATCAGATCCGAGCGTTCCGCCACCGGAATGAACTCGCCCGGTGACACCAGTCCGCGCTCGGGGTGGTGCCAACGGACGAGCGCCTCGACGCCTTCGATCTGCGACGTCTCGAGGTTGAGCACGGGCTGGTAGTGCACGCAGAGCTGGTTGCCCGCGATCGCTTGCCGCAGGGCGCTCTCCATGACGACGCGCTCTTGTGCTCCGGTCTCGAGCGAAGGATCGAAGATGACCCAGCGCTCGTCGGAGCGGCGCGCGTGGCGTGCGGCGATGGCGGCCCGCCGCAGGTAGTCTTCCGCATCCCCTTCGCCCGAGAGGGCGATGCCGAGCACGAGGTCGGCCTTGGCAAGCGCCTCTCCCACGGCAAAAGGCTCCTCGAAGATGGAGCGCACGCGCCGCGCCACCTCACGGGCCTCACTCTCTTCGACGACGCCCTCGATGAGGAGCGTGAACTGGTCGCCACCCGTCCGGGACACGGCGCTCCAGCGTGACACCAGGTCGTTGCTGCGCAGGTGGGCCTCCAGGCGCTCGGTGGCGGCCACCAGGAACTGCTCCCGGGCGGAGTGGCCGAGGTCTTCCCCCGCTTCGGCGAGCTTTCCCAGGTCGACGTGGAGAACCGCAAAACCCTCCTGATGGCGCGAGAGCCTCAGAATGGCGAGACGGATGCGCTCGACGAGCACGCCGCGTCCAGGCAGACCAGTGAGCGGATCGTGCCGTGCCGTGTGGGTGAGATCGGTCAGGAGCCCGGTCATGCGCACCGGGCGGCCGCGCTCGTCCTTGTGTGCCTGGCCCCGCATCAGCACGACGCGATACCCGCCATCGCCGGTCTGGAGGCGGTAGCTGCACTCGAGGTGCGGGCTCCCGCCGGCGATGTGGTCACGGACCGCAAGCTCCACCCGGTCCCGGTCGCCCGCGTGCACGCGCTCCGACCACTCTTCGATCGACCGCTCGGTGGTGGCGCTGTCCAGACCGAGAATGCCGTTCCAGCGGTTGGAGACGCGCAGGGTGTTGCTGCGAAGGTCCCAGTCCCAGATGCCGTCGTTGGCGCCGAGCATCGCGCTCTCGAGACGCTCCCGCAGCAACTCCGCGCGGTCGAGCGCCTGGTGGAGCTCGATACGGCGTCGCCGGTCTTTGGCGCGCATCTGGGTGTGACGGAGGATCAGCCGCCGGATGCTCGCCTGAATGACGAACCCGAGGATGAGGCCGGTGACTCCCGTGAAGATCCACACGGGCGACTCGCCGGGCTCCGAGAGAGCCCCGGTGAGCAGCAAGATCGGCAGGAAGCAGATGTAGAAGGCGACGAGCCAACGTTGGTCGAGAATGATGGCGGCGGCGCCGATGAGCAGCGGGATGCCGCCGATGGCCAGAATCGGGTCGGTCGTCACGGCGATCCCGAGGAAGATGTTCGCGCCGACGAGGCCCATCGCAAGAAAGCTCAGCGCCGTGGCGAGTCGTGTCGGGATGCGCCCCGAGACTGCGAAGAAGCCCAGGCCGAAGAAGAAGACCGACGACCCGGCGGAGAACGGCGCCAGGATGCGGGCCTGGTCGGCCGGCGATTGCAGCACGAACACCGCCGTGCATGCGACGTACAGGAGGCCGAGCCCGATCCCCGATGGGGCCAGCATACGGCGCGTCGCGCGGTCGATGGCCAGCGTGCGCTCGACCCGACTCAGAGCGACGCTCGTGGAGTCCGGCCTTCGGCGGCGGCTCGGGCGCTCGAGCTCCGCGGATCGCGCGGGGGTCGTTCCGGGGTCGGCGGTCAGTGTCATCGAGTGTCAGAGGGCGTGCCGGGGGCGACGCGGAATGTTGCTTTCGGTGGGTCCACCCAGGGTGGTCGCTGGGCCCCGATCGATCGCGACTGGACCCGTGCTCCAGTCTGGTGGGCCGAGGAATCCTAGAATTTGTCTGCAGCCTCGCGCGAGTGGATGAACAGATCGAAGATCGTGACGAGCGTCCGGGGTCTCAGTGGATTCGTCGACACGGGCATGCGCCGGATCCCGTCCGCCGCGGCCGCAAGAAAGTGCAAAGGTGATGCCGTGCACATTGGGGCCGCCGGGCCCGGTGGAGGAGCTGCGCCGGGCCGGCGTCAGCGGGCGTCACCAGGTCGGGCGAGGCGGACCCTGCGGGCGCCCTGGCCCCCCTCGTCCTCTCCGGCCGGCCGGTGGCTCTCCACGAGGGAGCAGCGGTCGAGCTCCGTCTTCACCAGGCGTGCGAGCGTGCCGGTCCCTTTGCCGTGGATCAGCAGGACATCGCGGCAGCCGAGGGCCGAGGTCTCCTGCAGGAATTCGCGGAGCTCTGCGAGAGCGTCGCCGGCCGTCGCCCCGTGCAGATCCAGGCTCGCGTCGACCGGCGCGGGCCTCGAGCTGGGCCGCCTGCGTCTGGATCGCCGGCTCATACGCGAATGCTACGGCAGGCACGGTCGGCGGTGTTAGGTTCACGGCTCCGAGCAGGTTTGCAAATCCCCTGGAGCTATGGGCTCCCCAGAGAGGAGAATCCCTTGAGTCGACTCTGTGAAGACCGCGTCTGTATCGTCACCGGAGCTGCCAACGGCATCGGTCGGGAGTATGCCCTCATGCTGGCGCAGCACGGCGCCAAGGTGGTGGTGAACGACTTCGGCGGGGCGCGCGATGGAACGGGGGGAAGCAACGAGCCCGCCGAGAAGGTCGTGGAGGAGATCCGCGCGGCGGGCGGGGAGGCGGTGGCCAACGGCGCCGACGTCAGTTCGTTCGACGACGCCAAGGCGATGATCCACCAGGCGATCGACACGTTCGGTCGCCTCGACGCAGTGATCAACAACGCCGGCATCCTGCGCGACCGCATGCTGGTCAACATGACCGAGGCGGAGTGGGACGCGGTGATTCGCGTGCACCTCAAGGGCACCTTCGCCCCCGCGCATCATGCGGCGGCCTACTGGCGCGATCAGAGCAAGGCCGGGGAGGCGGTCGACGCGCGCATCATCAACACGAGCTCGGTCTCCGGCATCTACGGCAACATGGGGCAGACGAACTACGGCGCTGCCAAGGCGGGCATCGCTGCGTTCACGATCATCGCCTCGCGCGAGCTCAAGCGCTACGGCATCACGGTCAATTGCATCGCCCCAGGGGCGCTGACGCGCATGACGGAGGATCTCATGCCGGGCGAGATCACCGACGAGATGCGGGAGCAGCGCAGCCCCTGCTGGGTGGCCCCCATCGGCGTGTGGCTCGCCAGCGCCGACTCGAAGAGCGTCACGGGGCGTGTCTTCGAAGCCTCCGGGAGCCTGCTGGCTGTCGCCGAAGGCTGGCATCGTGGACCGACCGTCGACGCCGTGGGTGACCCGACCGAGATCGGCGACGTGGCCCGCGGCCTGGTCGACAAGGCGCGACTCAACGCCGGCATGGACGGTCAGGAGCTCGACGGCGCGCTCGACGAGTAGACGCGGCTCCTAACTGCTGCGCGGAAGGGCAACCTCCTGCCCCCCGTCGAACGGGGCCAGGTGGAGCCCGTACGTGTGCTCGAGCGCGCTGCGGGTCTCGAGATAGGTCGCGCGGACCTTGCGAAGCGGCTGGTCCGTGCCGAGACCCGAGCGCAGCGCGGTCTCTGCGGCGGCGCAGGCTGCGGCCAACGACTCGATGCCGATGTTTGCGGCGCAGCCCTTGAGCGTGTGCAGCTGACGCGAGCACGTCTCGCTCTGCCAGCGCAGTCCACGCACGAGAGGGTCCATGTCGAGGGTGTACTGCTCGAGGACCTGCCGGAGGTTGTCGCGTCCCAGCGCACGCCCGAGCTCTTCGAGGGCGGGGAACCGCGGTGCCGGAGCGCCTGGGCCGCTGGGTGGCTCGAACAGGATCTCCGGGTCCGCAGCGGGTGGAGGCGCGCCCGCCGCCTGGCCCAGCGGAGCCAGCGTCTCGCGCAGCTTCTGGAGAGAGATCGGTTTGCCCACGTGGCCGTTCATGCCCGCGGCGAGCGCCCTCTCCCGGTCTTCGTCGAACGCGTTCGCGGTGAGCGCGATGATCGGGATCGAAGGCCCGTGCTCTCCGAGCTCGCGGATGCGCCGGGTCGTCTCGTAGCCGTCCATACCGGGCATCTGGATGTCCATGAGCACCACGTCGAAGTGACCCTTCTCCGCGAGGCTGATGGCCTGGGCGCCGGAGTCGGCTTCCTCCACCGAGCACTCCAACGTGGCGAGGAGCTCGCGCGCGACGAGGCGATTGGTGGTGTTGTCGTCGACGAGCAGGACGTGGAGCGCCAGCGGTGAGCCTGCGTCGGCAGCGCTCTGTGCTGCGGGGGGCGCGGATGGAGCTGCGCCGACGGCCGGCGCATTCGGCTGCCTCGACAGCAGGTCGCAGAGCGTGTCGTACAGCTCCGCGGCCCGGGTGGGCTTTCGCAGATAGGCATGGATGCCTTCGACCTCCAGCTCCTCTGGGGTGATCGGCGTGTCCAGAGACGACAGCATGACGAGCGGCATCTCGGCGATGGCGGGGTCGGAGGTCATGATCGTCGCGAGCATGCGGCCGTTCATGTTCGGCATCTGGTGATCGAGGATGGCGGCGTCGAAGGCACGAACGCCTGCCTCGCGGAGCACGGCGAGCGCCTCGGCGCCACTACGTGCGAAGACGCTCGTACAGCCCCACGACTGCAGCACCTCCTCCAGGACGAGGCCGTTGACGTCGATGTCGTCGACCACGAGCACGTGCCGTCCCTCGAGTGTGGTGAGCGGAGCCGGCTGCGGAATCTCGTCGGCGAGCGCGAGCTGGATCGTGAAGGAGAAGGTGGAGCCGCGGCCGAGCTCCGACTCCACTCCGATCGAGCCGCCCATCAGCTCGACCAGGTGCTTCGAGATCGCCAGACCGAGCCCGGTGCCCTGGAAGCTGCGCGTGCTCGATTCGTCGACCTGCTCGAACTTGCCGAAGACGTTCGCGAGCTTGTCCTTGGGGATGCCGACGCCGGTGTCCGCGACCCGCACCGAGATCGTCCAGGAGCTCTGATGCTGCACCGCGGTCACGTCGACGAGCACGTGCCCGTCGTTCGTGAACTTGATCGCGTTGCCGAGGAGGTTGGTGATGACCTGGCGGATCCGCGCAGGGTCGCCGACGAAGTGCGACGGGAGCCGCGGCGGGTAGTGGAGGACCAGCTCGATCTCCTTCTCGTGCGCCTTGGGTGCCATGAGCAGGAGAATGTCGTCGACGCAGCGACGGAACTCGAAGGTCTCGGTCTTGAGCTCGAGTTTGCCGGCCTCGATCTTCGAGAAGTCGAGGATGTCGTTGATGATGGTCAGCAGCGCGTTGCCGGACTGCGAGATGGTCTCCACGAATCCAGTCTGCTTCTTGTCGAGGCTCGTCTGGAGCAGCAGATCGGTGACGCCGATGACGCCGTTCATCGGGGTGCGGATCTCGTGGCTCATGTTGGCGAGGAAGTCGGACTTGGCGCGGCTCGCGGCCTGCGCCTCTTCCATCGCCACGCGCAGCTCCGCCGTGCGCTCCGCGATGCGCTGCTCGAGCTGGTCCAGGGTCTGCTGGAGCTCCCGGTTCACCTCGTAGAGCTCCCGCGACTTCTCCTCGAGCAGCGTTTCGGCCTCGCGCCGCGCGGACCTCTCCCGGTCGAGGCGGCGTCGCAGTCGTTCTTCCGACATCGGGTGTCTGGGCCGCGGTGGCCGTCAGGCGGCCTTGCGGAGAACGAACCGCGCCTTCGTGCCGGCGCCGTCGGACAGGTCCTGCCAGTCGACGGAGACGGTCTCCCCGAAGTGCTCGATACATCCCTGGATGAGGCCGTATGCGAGCGGCGCGAAGGGGCGGCTGCTGCTGTACTCCATGACCATGCTCTCGCCGTTGCTGTCCGGCAGGTCGAAGCCTGGAAGCTCTGATTCGGGGTACAGCTTGCGCACCTCACTGTGAATGCGACTCTCGATTCCCTCGAGAAACTCGAAGCTGCCGTCGACGCCCTCGAAGAAGGCCGGGTAGCGCGTGTGGAAACGGCCGAAGAGATGCTTCCCATAGGCCTCGACCAGTTTCGGGATCGGCACGTCGGTGATCTCGCTCAGCTTCGTCACCAGCGTCAGCATCTCGACATGGTCGTAGTTGCCCACCGCCGTGTACGAGCCACCGCTCGCGAGGTTGGTCTCCACCTCCTCGAGCATCCGGTCGGCGACGTCCTCCGAGAAGACGTCCTCGACCATCTCGATGAACTCCGAGAACACGATTCCCAACATCGCCGACCTCCGTGGGGGTTCGGACGAGTCACCAGCGGCTCGCCGTTCGCAGATGCTGGCCGATCGCACGGGCAAGCGATGTCGTCGGTTGCCCCAGCTCGGTGTAGGACCGTGTGCGACGTAGCCTACGAGGTGACCGTGTTCCCGGGTGGTACTGTGCCGTGATGGCGAGTGGGGCGCTGGAGCGCCGTCGCGAGCTCCGGAGACACGGATGGCGGGCGCGGTGCGGATTGCTCGTCGTTTCGACGACCCTGGCTCTCCTGCTGCTGGAGGCGGCGGTTCGGCTCCTGGATCTCGCTCCCGACGTGCGTCGCCTGGACGTGGAGTCGGTCTTCACGTTGGTCGACAACCCCGCTCTGGGTTATCTGCACAACCCCGAGCTGGACTGGGTGAACTCCGAAGGCCTCGCCGATCGGGAACGCGCGCTCGCGAAGCCGATGGGCGCGTTTCGGATGGGGCTGTTGGGGGACTCGGTGATCTCGATGAGCGAGTCGCTGATCCACACGCGCATGGAGGCCTCCCTCCCGGCGGGCGCCGAGGTCCTCAACCTGGGCGTTTCCGGCTACAACACGCTGATGGAGGCTGAGCTCCTCGAAGTGAAGGGGGTGCGCTACGGACGGCTCGCGAGCTTGTCTGTCAACGCGTACGGCCTGCGCGACGCAACCACGGCCGCCGCCGACTTTGCGTCGCAGCTCGACGACGCGACGCATGATTCCCCTCTCGAGCGGGGCCTGGGGCGGATTGCCGAGCTGGGCACGGAGCACAGCTTTCCCGTCGTGGCTGCGCTGTGGCCGGAGTTCGACGACGAGTCCATCGGCTTTCCCGAGACACTCCGGCAGCGTGTCGTCGCACGCGCGTCCGAGCTGGGCCTCGCCGTGATCGATCTGGCCCCGCCTTTTCGAGAGCACTTTCGCGAGAGCCACGGGGCCGCGGCCGCGTCGCCGATCGATCGGTTCACCGTGGGTGACGGGATGCACCCGAACGATCTCGGTGCAGACGTTGCCGCAGAGTCGATTCTCTCGGGCCTGTCGGAGCTCTCCGAGCTGGGGGACTTGCTGCCCGTCCGCTAGGTCGAAGCGCAGCCTGCGCCTCAGCGTTCGCCGCGGCGGAGTGTGAACGAAAGCGACGTGCGTCGTGGGTCGGCTGAGGAGTTGTCCGTGCGCAGGACGCCGCTCCACGACGTCCCAGTCGTGTCCTTCCAGTCGACCAGCGCCGCACGGTGCCGAGGATTGAGACTTGGCCGTGTCGTCAGGCGCAGTCCGGCCGCCTCAGCCGCCTTCACCGCGCAGTCGAAGGCGTCCGAAGCCTTCGCTTCGATGAACACCTCGATCGAGAGGTCCTGCCGACTCCATCGACCGCCGGGGCCTTGCAGGTTCTCGAAGCAGGCTCCGAGCTCGCTCTCCAGCGTCTCGAGCAGCGGCGGCCGCATCGTGGTCGCTTCGTCTCGCCACGACGCGTCGGCCCGGCAGAGGCTCGAAAGCGGCGAGAACTGAATTCGCACGTCGAGCTCGCCACCGTTCTCCCGCAAGATGTGGGCACAAGCCTGTCCCTGGTCACCGCAGAGGCAGAGGTCACCCAGATGGCCCTGGCCCTCGAGGAAGCGATGCGGAACCTCTTCCCAGCCCAGCGAGACGATGCGGTCCGCAAGGGCGCGCATCTGGGGACGCCCATCGAGAAAGGTGACGACCGCGGAGCGGAAGAACAACTGGTCACGCGACGCGTGCAGCAGCAGGCGGTGGGGAACGGGAATGAACCACCTGAGTGGCTCCGGCAGCTCACCGATGCGCACCGACTGGGGGTCGTCGTAGACGTCTGGCGCGAGGATCGCGATGAGGTGCTCGAGGTCGAGCTCCCGCAGGTCCGCGAACCGGTCTGTGCTGGTCTGCGCGTCTGTCGAGAACGAGATCAAGGACAAGGCCAGCGCTGTCGCGCTCCACCGAATGTTCATTCCATACCCCGGCTTGGTCCTCTTCGACGCTTGCGAGTTCAGTCTGCTTGCTGTGCCTCGTTCCAGTCTAGATGTCGTACACGCGTGCGGCCGTGTCGTGGAACATGGCCTGCTGCTCCTCCTCCGTGAACCGCGCGGCGATGGTCTTCATGGCGTTCCAGTACGAGACGTAGGGGACCGACAGCTTGTCGACCGGGAAGTTGCTCTCGAACATGCACCGCTGCGGGCCGAAACAGTCGATGGTGTGTAGGTAGTAGCGCTCCTGGGCCTCGACGAGCTCGGCCGCGGTTGCAGGCGTGTCGCGCTCGCTCCACCCGAAGCCGTTGTCGGGCATGGCGAGGCCGCCGAGCTTGGCGACGACGTTCGGGCGCTCGGCGACGGAGCGAATGTCGCTCTTCCAGGTCTCGAAGATCTCCTCGTGGCGGCCCGCGTACGGGCCCACCCCCAGCGGGGTGCCGAAGTGGTCGAGGATCATCGTGGTCTCGGGCACCGCGGCGGCGAGCTCGGCAAAATTCCGGTTCTGGTGGTGGTAGTGCCAGGTGTCGTAGGTGTGCCCGCGCTCGCCCAGGCGTCGGACACCGCGCCGGAAGCCCGGGTCTTCGTAGAGCCCCTCCGGAGCGCTGCCGGGAATCGACAGCGCCTCGGGGTGGGGGTCGCGTGCGCCCGCATGGCGGATGCCGCGGAATCTCCCGCGACCGGCAACGACGTGTGCGTCGAGGACCTCGTCGAGCTGGTCGAGCCGCAGATCGGCCCGCGCGACGATGCCGGCGATCTCGGCGCCGGGTCCGGCCGCGCTGTCTTCCGCGATCTCGGCCACGAACTGGGTCTCTCCGACAGGCTGGAGATGCTCGGGTCCTTCCGTGTAGTACGACGCGCCACACTCGAGGAACACGGTCTTCACCACGTTGTGACCGCCGCCCGTGTCCGCCCAGAGGTCATGCAGGAGGTAGGTCCCGCGTCCGCGGTCCCGCCAGAGGTGGTGGTGCGGATCGATGATGGGGCGGTCGGGATCGATCGGCTCTTCGTCGACCTGGGCCAGCCACTCGGGGTTTCCGAACGTGGTCATGAGGGCGTCTCCTTCTTCCTGTGGATCGGTGGGGTCCAGTCGTCGCGAGGGCCCGGAGCAGCCGCCTCGCGCGCCGGATAAGATGCCCTCCCTTCTGCCACTGCTCGAGGAGAACTTCGATGTCCCGACTTCGGTTTGGCGCGTTCGTCGCCCCCCATCATCCCATCGGGGAGCATCCGACGCTGCAGTTGCGGCGCGACCTCGATCTCGTCGAGCTGCTCGACGACCTGGGATTCGACGAGTTCTGGTGCGGCGAGCACCACAGCACCGGGTGGGAGGTCATCGCCTCGCCCGAGCTCTTCCTCGCCGCTGCCGGGGAGCGGACGAAGCGCATCCGCCTCGGCACGGGGGTGGTGTCGCTGCCGTTTCACCATCCCTTCCACGTGGCCCAGAGGATCGTGCAGCTCGACCACATGACGGGGGGTCGCGTGATCTTCGGCACGGGGCCTGGGGCCCTGCCGTCGGACGCGTACACGATCGGTATCGATCCGGTCGTCACGCGCGACCGGCAGGATGAGGCGATCGGCGTGATCCGGCGTCTCCTCGCCGGCGAAGAGCGGTTCACGCATGAGAGCGAGTGGTTCACGTTGCGCGATGCGAAGCTCCAGCTGCTGCCGCTGCAGGAGGAGATCCCGCAGGCGGTGGCCTCCATGATCAGCCCCTCCGGAATGACGTTGGCCGGCAAGTACGGCATCGGAGTGCTCTCGATCGGCTCCATGTCGACCGCAGGGCTCGAGGCTCTGCCCACCCAGTGGAGCTTCGCCGAAGAGGCCGCAGAGGCCCATGGGACCTCGGTACGTCGAAGCGACTGGCGCGTCGTCATGTCGTGGCACATCGCGGAGACGCGCGAGCAGGCGCGCGCGGAGGCCAGTCGCGGCTTCCTGCGCTGGCACAACGAGTACACGGTGGGCACGCTGATGCGCCCGGGCGCCGAGGCCTACGACACGGCAGAACAGGGCTTCGACGCGATGGAGTCCACTGCGACCGTCGTCGGAACCCCCGACGATCTCGTTGCAGCAATTCGCCAGATGAGGGAGATCACTGGCGGCTTCGGCACCGTGATCGGGTTTGCCCATGACTGGGCGAATCCGGAGGCCACGCGGCGCTCCTGGGACATGGTGGGGCGGTACGTCGTGCCCGAGGTCAACGGCATGCTCGACGGCTACCGCGAGTCGCAGCGCTACGTGATCGAGAACCGTGAGAGCTTCGACCGCGCCGGCCAGGCCATTCTCAACAAGATCATGGAGAACGAGCGCGCCGCACAGGCGATGGAAGAGGCGGCCGACGGTGCCACGGCGATGCCGGCGCATCACGCTCCCGAGCTCGAGAAAGCCGAGTAGAACGCCCGGGTGTCTTCTGTGGAGGACATCCGATGGCGGCCGGTCGACGAAGGTCCGGGAGAACCCCAACAGCTCGTTCGGAGGTGATGCCGTGAACAACGGCCGACGATCCCGTTTCGGAGTCTTCCCCCTCGGCTGGCTGCTCGCGGCGGGTGCAGCTTTCGCCGGCCAGTCCGAGACCCCCGCCGACTTCGTCGTGCGCGATGTCGTCGAAGTGCGGGAGATCAGCCTCGACGCGGTGGTCACCGACCGCGAGGGCGCGCCGGTCGCTGGCCTCTCGGCGTCGGACTTCAAGCTGCGGGTGAACGGCGAGAAGGTCAAGATCACGGGAGTGAGTACCGGCGAGGAGCTGCGGCAGACGCTCGCTGGACGGCTCACCGTGGTCGTGCTGCTCGATGAGCTGCACCTGCAGCCGACGCATCGCGCGCGTGTCCTCGCGACCCTGGAGCCGGCCCTCGTGGACGAGATGCAGCAGAACCCGACCTGGGTGGCGGTGGTGGCTCTCGAGGAGACCCTCCAACCGCTGCTCGCGCCCACGCGCGACATCGACGCCGTGCGGGAGGCGCTCCGTCGCCAGCCGGCGCTCCGGACGGATGCCGATCGCCTGCGGGAGCAGCAGCGCATGACGGCGAACGAGGTGCAGGAGCTCCTACGCTCGATGGCGTCGATGGGCAGCCAGTTCCGGGTGGGTGCGGCGAGCCAGGGCAGCGTGCTGAGCCGCGTTCTGACCTTCGGCGAGCAGCTGGCCGCCGACTCGCGTGCGACCGCGGCTCAGGTGGGCGGCTTCGTCGACGCGATGGCCTTCGTTCCCGGCCGCAAGGCCGTGCTCATGGTGAGCGACGGGCTCCACCGTCAGCCATTGGACGCCGTGGCCAAGACGCTCTTCGACCGGCTCACGGGGGCCAGCCGGCAGTTCTCCGGCGACGACATCACGAGCAGCAGCGCCGGGGTGTCGTTCAATGATCCGAACCGGCGACCCTCCGGAAGCGATCGCGCCGACCAGCAGGACCAGACGGTCGAGCAGCGGGGGGACGGTGGAGCGATGGAGTTCCAGCGGGCCATCGCCGCAATGGACAACACGCCGCTCCTCGGTCAGGTGACGGCCCTCGCGAACACGCACGGCGTGACCTTCTACCCGGTCAAGCCGCCGGTCACCGACACCAGCGTGAGCGGGCTCGGCGAGCGCCAGGGGGAGCGCGGCTCGATCAAGCAGCTCTCCGACTCGCGCACCGGGCTGCAGTTCCTCGCCGACGCGACCGGAGGGCTGATGTTCGACTCCGAGACGGGGGTGGAGGACTTCCTCCGCCAGACGAAAGCCGACCTTGCGGCCTACTACGCCCTTGCCTTCCAGCCGCCCAAGTCGATGCCGACGACCGGCGTGCGCGAGATGGTGCTACGCGTGCGCGGGCGGCAGAACAAGCTTCGGTACCGCGCGAGCTACATGCCGCTCGAGCTCGAGCAGGGGCTCAGCTCGCAGGCGTGGGGCACCCTGCTCTTCGGCTGGCAGGACAACCCGCACGGCCTGCTCGTGGAATCGCGGACCGGCGCTCTCGAAGGCGAGCTTCACGGCGTCGACCTGCTCCTCAGCCTGCCGATCGGCAAGCTCGAGCTCCTCCCGGCGGGGGAGCTGGCGAGCGGCAACTACAGGGTCGTCATGCAGCTGGTGGGAGAGGACGGCACCCGCCTCGAGCCCAAGCACCTCGCCTTTGCGGTCAACGTGCCCGCCGCAGACCTCGAAGCCGCGGCAGATCAGTTCTTCGCGGTGCGCAGCGCGCTGCAGGTGCGCCCAGGCAGCTATCGCATGGCCGTGGGCCTCTGGGAGGAGAACACGGGCTCCTCGACCTTCGTGCTCACCGACATCGAGGC
This sequence comes from Candidatus Multivoraceae bacterium, assembly GCA_965223385.1. Lineage (GTDB taxonomy): Bacteria > Acidobacteriota > Thermoanaerobaculia > Multivoradales > Multivoraceae > JBCCLJ01. The sequence continues at coordinate 3,049,612 of CBDCWR010000007.1, forward strand.
GGGCGCCACCGCCGAAGACGAGGCCTAGGTGCTAGGGGAGCTCCTTCGGCAGCCTGCCCGGCGAGGAGCGCTCGCCCTGGGGTGCTACGAGAGCAGCATGCTCAGGTCTTCGGCCGTGAGCTCCTTGAGCGTCGAGCCTTCGCCGCCGTCGAGGATGGCGTCGGCCAGCTTGCGCTTCGACTTCTGCAGCTCGATCATCTTCTCCTCGACGGTGTCCTTCGCGATCATGCGGTAGGCGAAGACCGGCATCGTCTGGCCGATGCGGTGCGTCCGATCGATGGCCTGTGCCTCGACGGCCGGGTTCCACCACGGGTCGAGCAGGAAGACGTAGCTGGCGGCGGTGAGGTTGAGGCCGACACCCCCCGCCTTGAGGCTGATCAGGAACGCGTTGCAGTCGGGATCGGTCTGGAAGTGGTCGACGATCTCGCCGCGGTCTTTGGTCTGACCGTCGAGGTAGGCGTACGGAGTGCCGATCTCGTCGAAGTGCTCGCGCACGATCGCAAGCAGCTTGGTGAACTGCGAGAAGATCACCACCTTGTGCCCCTCGGACAGCACCTCGCTCACCTGCTCGTAGAGCGCGTCGAGCTTGGCCGAGCCGGCGTCCTTGAACTCGGGATCGATCAGCCCGGGGTGACACGCGATCTGGCGGAGCCGCAGCAGGGCCTCGAGCACCTGCATGGCCGAGCTGCCGACGCCGTTCGACTGGACCTGCTCGAGCAGGTTCTCGCGGTAGCCGGCCCGCAGCTGGTCGTAGAGCTCGCGCTGGCGCTCGGTGAGCTCGCACTGCAGGACCTGCTCGGTCTTCTCGGGGAGATCGGGGAGGACCTCCTCCTTGGTGCGGCGCAGGATGAACGGGCGGATTCCCTTGGCGACGAGGGCGAGCTCCTGTTGGCTGGCTTCCCGGCCGGACGCCAGAACGTCGAGTGCCGGCAGGCGGCCGAGGAGGCCGGGGTTCAGGAACTCGAAGATCGAGCCCAGTTCGCCGAGGTGGTTCTCGATGGGTGTGCCCGTCAGTGCCAGGCGGTTGCGCCCCTGGAGGAGGCGGCAGGCCTTGGCGGTCTGCGACTCCGGGTTCTTGATCGCCTGCGCCTCGTCGAGGATGACTGTGTCGAACTCGACAGTCGCGAGAAACGAGATGTCGCGGCGCAGCGTGCCGTAGGTCGTGACGACGATGTCGTACTTCTCGAGCTTCTTCTTGAGGTCCTCGCGGTCGCGGCCGCCGTACTCCACCGTCTTGAGTGTGGGCGTGAACCGCGACGCCTCGTCGAGCCAGTTGTAGACGAGGCTTCGGGGTGCCACCACGAGATAGGGCAGGCCGCTGCTCTTCGAAGGCGTCCGATACGTGCGCAGCAGCGCGAGGGCCTGGACGGTCTTGCCGAGACCCATGTCGTCGGCCAGCACCCCGCCCAGCCCGAACTCCCGCAGGAACGAGAGCCAGCCGAGGCCCATGCGCTGGTAGGAGCGCAGCTCGCCGCCGAAGCCGCGGGGCTCCTTCTTGGGCTCGATGCGCTCGAAGGTCTGCAGCTTCTCGCGGAGCTCGGCGAACGACGTGTCGATCTGCGGCGGCGTCGCTGCCAGCAGCGCGTCGACCAGGAGTGCCTGGGACGGCAGGAAGCGGAGGCCGGAGTCGCTCGAGCCCTGCGCGAGCTTCGCGAGGGAGTCGTAGGTGTCCATCCAGGCTTCGGGCAAGAGGCCGCGGGAGCCGTCTTCGAGCTCGATGGTCCGGTCGCCACGCTCCACCGCCGCCAGCACCGTCGCAAGGTCGATCGGGTCGCCGTCGAAGTCGACCTCGCCGGAGACCTCGAACCAGTCCATGCCGCTTTCGACACGGAGGTTGGGCATCTTGGGCGGACGGATGGTCGCGCCGTGGGCTTCCACCTCCCACTCGTCGAGGAGCAGAGGCTCCGCCACCATGGGCAGGTACTGAGGCTCGAGCTCGAGGCCGTCGCCTTTGCCTCCCGCGATCGGCTTGAGGCCAAGCTCCAGCAGCCGGACGAGAGCTTCCCGCTCGAACTCGAGATCCCGGCGGGCGAAGAGCTGCTCGTCCCAGTCGACGATGGCGGCGCGCGGGTCGGCGGCGTCGACGAGCATGTCGCCGTAGCGGAACGAGAGCTCCGCCTGGAGCTGCGGGTTCATCCAGGTCGGCGCGTCTTCGGGCTTGAGCACCAGGCGCGGAACGGGGCGCTCGTCGGCCTCCTCGGCGAGGAGCTCCGCGGGTGCGTTGAGGCGCGGGAGCTGCGGCATGTCGAGCAGGAGGGAGAGCGCCTCCTCGAGCTCCTCCTCGGGGAACACGATCTCGCCGCTGTCGGCGAGCGCCTCCATCCACGGCAGGGTGCCGAGGGAGTCGAGCTTCAGCCTCGCGATGGTGTCGTCGATCACGACGAACGCGTGCTGCACGTCTTTCATCTCGGGGCTCGGCGCCACGAGCAGGCCGAGTCGGCTCATGGCCACGGTCTCTTCGCCGCGCTCCAGCAGGCCGCGGATGCGGGTGCGGTCGGCTGCGGCGTGCTCGAGCTGAAGGGTGAACACCCAGGGATCGCCCTCGTCCCACTCGAGCTTCTGGGGGTCGGCCAGCGACCGACCGTCCCAGTAGGCCAGGAGCTCCTTCGTTGCCAGCGTCTCGAGCACGTCGGAGGCGACTTCCCAGGGCAGCTGCAGCGTCTGCAGGGTGCCGGGCGCCTTGCGGGCCTTGCCGCGTCGGTTGCGGCTCTGCTGGCGCTGCTGCTCGGGCGGCAGTGCCGCGACGACGCCCGGCAGGAGCGGCCCCTCGGACTCGGGGCCTTTGATGAGCTCCTGGAGCTCGTCGGGAGTGAGGCTCGCCCGCTTCAGCTTGCTGAGCTTGCCGTCGCTGGTCGCGCGGCGGCCGAAGAGGTCGATGACGGGTGCCGAGGCATCCGTGCTCGCGGCGCCGTTGAGCAGGAGCAGCGGCTGCAGCGGCGGCGGCTTGCGGCCCGCGGGCCGGCCCCGACTCTGCCGCCGAATCGTGTCGCGGATGCCGATCAGGCTCGACTGCCACGAGCTTCGGCTGCGCCCCCGGCGCGCCTTGCGCGAGCGCTGGCGACGGGAGTTGCGGGACGGGGAGGAGTCGCCGGAGCTCTCGACCGGTGGCCCGAGCTCCTTCCAGCGCGCCGCGCGGTCTTTGGCGAGGCCGACGCGGTCTTTGCCCTCGGGCTCGACGGTGGCATGGCTGGCCGCGAGCTCGAGCAGCGTCGCCCAGATGTGCTTGCACGGCGTACCGCCCGAGAAGCGCTCGCACTGACAGTAGGCGTGCAGCTTGCGGCCAGCGGCCACGGCGGACCAGTCGAGGCCGACCCCGTAGTATGGGTGATCGCTGCCGCGCACGCGGGCGCGGGCCCGAGTGCCATCGATCTCGATCTCGACGCGCCCCTGGGAAAAGTAGTTGGCGCCTCGCTGCCGATCGTCCTCACGGAAGTGTGAGGCGCTGCGCTGGTGCAGATGCACCATCTCGCCGTTGCTCGGTCGGCGGCTGCGCGAGCGAGTGCGTCGGCGGCGCGGGCGCGAGCTGCGCTCCTGATTCTCTGGCTCGACCATCCTGGCGGACTCGTGTTCTCCGGGTGTCTCGCTGCCGTGGCGCGGTCGCGAAGGGGACCGCGGGTGCCGGACCCACCTCGAAGGGCGAGGTTGGTTGGTGGGGGTGTCCGTCGGCTTCTTCGGGCCCGCCGCGCTTCCGCACCGCACGCGCGTGACAGAGACGATGCGTGGGAAGGCTGGTTGCGAGGGGCCCGCGAGCGGCTCTTCGTCCGAAGACGGCGAACTTCGAGCCGCTGGGGAATCTTAGCCCAAAGACACCGCTGGGTTAAAGCCCCTCTTCGTTTTCCGGCGCGTCGGGTGCTTCCCAGGGCACCGGACCACGCACCGAAGCGCTGCTCCCGAACGGAATGGGGACGAGCTCGATCTCCTCGAGCCTCGAGGTCTGCGCGGCCTCCCGATTCGGATCGTCTGCCGGGGCCACGTACATCGGGTGTCCGAGGCCGAGGAGGACGACGATGGGGAGGCGGGTGAGGAGGAAGAGCCACAGGGTGGCGCGCGCCCAGCGGGGGGCGCGCGTGAGCGCGGGGGCGAGGAACAGCGCCACGGGCAGCGACGCGGCATGCAGCGCCACCAGCATGTGCCACCCCTGGGGGGTGACGGAAGAGACTCCGACGAAGGCGAGGTGCGCGACCAGCACGGCGAGGAGGTAGGAGCGCCCAGCGGCCTGTGCCGGGCTTCTCGGGCGCGCGCGGACGAAGGCGACGTTGGCGATGGCGGCCACCACCACGGACAGGGCGGCGAGTGCGACGAGAACGGCGATGGCAACGTCCAGATCCGGGCGCTCGATCTGTCGCAGGCGCCGACCGACGTCGAGCGAGCCGAGGCGCAGCCAGTAGCCGAGGTCTTTGAGCAAAGGGTGCACGCGCACGATTCCCAGGTCGGTGAACGAGCTCTGTGGAAGGACGCGGGGGAGCGCTCCCGTGACCAGGGCGGCGGCGGTAGGCCAGAGTGTCACGCTGGCCAGCACGGCTCCTGCGGCGGTGCTGGGCAGGTGGAGGTGATGCTTGCGCCGGGCCCAGAGGAGGAGTGTGGCCAGTGCGAGCACCGCTCCCGAAGGGTGCAGCTGGATCGAGGCGATGGCAACCGCGCCGAGAGTGAACGAGGCGCCTCGGGAAGCGCTCTCGGCCTGCGCCAGGCTCGCCCAGAAGTGCAGCGCCGCCGGCAACAGGAGGTACGTCGGCTCCCAGAGGAAGCCGGAGTGGTACAGGCGCCATGGGCCGAGCCAGTACACGGCCACGAACAGCGTGGCCGCGGTCTCGCCGTAGTGGCGCGCCACCGTGCGCCAGAGGAGCACCCCCGCCGCGACCTGCAGCGCGCCGAGGAGGAGCGAAGGCGAGCGCAGGTCGTACCAGACGTCGAGCGGCAGACCGACCAGGAGCTGGAGGAGGGCTCCCGGGATCACGCCGGCTCCCGACACGGCCTTCGCGAACGGCAGGAGAGTGTGCTGGTTCGTCCACTCGACGCCGAGCTGGACGAGGAGGATCTGATCGAAGTAGATCCAGGACCTGAGCCACAGCCAGATCTGCAGCAGGGCTCCGAGTGCAAGCAGGGCGCCGCCGGCGGTGCGCCAGGCGCTGGACGCGTCCGCTTCCTGTGCGGTTCGGGGTTCTTCCGTAGGGGCGGTCACGTCATGGGTCGGCGTCGGACGTGTCCTACGCACGAGTCTCCGTCTCTCTTTCGGGGCGACGCGCTGCATTCTGCCAGTCGGTCCGTCGTCGAGACTGCAGCGATCGCCAGGGCCGGACGCCACACTCCTGGAGTCGTCGGACGCACTGGGGGCTCCGACGCACCAGAGAACTCGGGTTTGGCATCGGCTCTGTCATCCCCCCTCGCATGGAGCTGATGTTGGGCGCCTGTGGCGCCTCTCGAGCCTGGCGGCCGTGCCGCCAGGCTCTTTCTTTGCGCGCGCTCACTCTTCGCGAAGCGACTCGATGGGCCTTCGAGCCAGCGCCCGCGTCGACGCCAGGGTGCCGGCCACGACCGAAAGAGCGGTGCCGCCGAGGAGCACCGACGCCAACACGGTGGGCTGCCAGGTCCATGCGATCTCCATCTCTCGAACGACCACGAAGGCGCTCACGACGAGGGCCCCGAGCACCGCGATCATCGCCGCGGCGAGCCCGACGAGCGCGTACTCGATGGAGAAGGCGCGGAGCACGTCGAAGCGCGTCATCCCGAGGGTCTTCATGAGAGCCACCTCGCGGCCCCGTTGTGCGTGGCTGGTCGCCACCGCGCCGAAGAGGATGGCGAGCCCCGACAGGATCACGAACCCACCGAGCACGCGAACGCCGAGAATGAGCCGGCCCAGCAGGACGAGGATGCGGTCGAGCATCTCGCGGATCGGGACGAAGAGAACGTTGGGGTACGCCTCGGCGACGGCGTCCTGGGCGGCCTGCTCCTGCTCCTGCGGCAGGCGCGCCGAGGCGAGGCGGATCTGCGGCGCTCCGTCGAGCAGACCTGGTTTGGCGACGAGGAAGAAGTTGATTCCGAACCCCTCCCAGTTCACCTCGCGAAGGCTCGTCACTTCGGCCGCCAGCTCCTGCCCGCCTGTCCGCAACGTCAGGGTGGAGCCGAGCTGTGCGCCGATCGTCTCGGCGTACTCCGCTTCGAGGCTGATCTCACCGCGCTCGGGGTCGTCGCTCCACCACGCGCCCTCGAGAATGGTGTTGCCGTCCGGGATCTGAGCGAGATACGTGATGCGCTGCTCCCGCCCCAGAGCCCACCGGTTGTCGGGGCGGACGAGCTCGTCCGCTGCGGTGCCGTCGATGGCCGTGATCCGTGCGCGCACGACGGGCACCGAGTCGAGCTGTCGCGCCCCGGCCTCGCGGAGCGTCTGCTCGACGCCGTCCCACTGCTCCGGCCGAATGTCGACCAGGAAGGCCGACGGAGCGTCGCGCGGCAGCTCCCCTTCGATCTGCGCGCGGAGGTGGGCCTGCACGATGGACATGGTGGTGATGACGAAGAGGCCGAGACCCAGCGCGACGATGGCGCCCAGGGTGCCGGCGCCCGGGCGCGACAGCGCGGACAACCCGTGCCGCAGCCAGTAGGCCTGCCGCTCATTGGCGAGGCTGCCGGCGCCGCGCGACACCACGTAGGCCGCGCCGCTCAGAGCCGCGACGGTGGCCGCGACGCCGGCGACGAACAGCACGGCGAGAAGAAGAGAGCCCGACTGAAGCGCCGCAAGCGCGCCGATCGCCAGCAGCGACACGAGAAACGCCAGAGCCGGGAGCGACTTGGAGCCGGGCAGGGGGTCTGCGGTGCGCCGAAAGACCCGGCTGGGCGGCACCCGTAGGACGCTGAGCAGTGGCGGAACGCTGAAGGCGATCGACACTCCGACGCCGAGAGCGACGCCGCGCAGGTAAGCCGCGGGCTGCCAGAGCCGGACGGTCTCGACGGGCACGAACTCGGAGAGGAGCTGCGGTACGCCCCAGAGCACGACCAGCCCGAACAGGCAGCCGGCCAGGCTGCCGACGAGCCCGAGCAGCACCGCCTGCGCGAGGTAGAGGAGGAACACCTCGACGGGCCGGGTGCCGAGGCACTTGAGGATGGCGAGTGAGTCGATGCGCGTGTTGATCCAGCTGCTGACGCCTTGGGCGATGCCGACGCCACCGATCAACAGAGAGAGCAGAGCCGCCAGCCCGAGGTAGTTCTCCATGCGCTCGAGATCTCGGCGCAGCGAAGGCTGGGCGTCCGCGAAGGTCTCGACACGCACGCCGCTCTGGCTCTCGAGAGCCGCGCGGAGACGCTCGGCGATCTGCTCCGCCGCCTCCGCATCACCTCCGGGGCCGAGGCTGAGGAGGGTCTTGTTGCGTGCGAAGCCGCTGAAGCCGGTGATCCCCGATGCGTCGAGCACCCGTCGGTGCACGAGGACCCGAGGGCCGATCGCGACGGTGCCGGGAAGGCGGTCCGGCTCGCTGGCCACCACGCCGACGATCCGGACCCTCTCGCCTCCGAGGAGCAGGTGCTCGCCCACCCCGAGACCGAGGCGCTGCAGCAGCTCTCGGCCGACGAGTGCGTCGCCGCTCTCCAGCACATCCTGGAGGGGCGTGGTGAGCAGGTCGTCGCGCAGCGGCTGCTCGATCTCGACCTGTCCGTAGAAGGGGTAGCCACCCTCGACGGCCTTGATGCCGACCATGAGGCTGTTGGCGCCGCTGTCGCGCGCCTCGGCGCGACGCGCACCCCCGATCACCTCGCGCACGGTGGCGGTCTCGTGGCCGGTCTCGCGCAGCAGCTCCAGCACGTCGTCCGGAAGCGTGCGGCCGTGCCGGATCGCCAGGTCGCCCGCGAGGAGTGAGCGCGCTTCGCTGCGCAGTGCGCTTTCGAGACTGGCGCCCAGGCCGGCGACGCCGACGACCGCCCCGACGCCGACCGCCAGGCACAACGTCCAGAAGAGGAGCCGGGTCTGCGAGCCACGCAGCTCCCAGCGCATCATGCGCAGCGCGCTGCGCAGGCCGAGCCCCGCGCGGGCCGCCTCAGTCACGGACACGCCCGTCTTCGAGGTGGATCTCGCGGTCGGCTCGGGCACCGACGCTCTCATCGTGCGTGACCATCACCACGGTGGTCTGGAAGCGCTGCCGCAGCTGCGTGATCGTCTCGAGCACGACTCGCCCGGTCTCCTGGTCGAGGTTGCCGGTCGGCTCGTCTGCCAGGAGGAGCTGGGGCCGGGGGGCGAAGGCGCGCGCCACCGCGACACGCTGTTGCTCGCCACCGGACAGCTGCGACGGATAGTGGTGCCCGCGCTCACCGAGGCCCACCTGATCGAGCAACGTGTTCGCCTGGTCGAGCCGGTCGGGTGTGCCCTTCAGCTCGAGGGGGAGCAGCACGTTCTCGCGCGCCGTCAGGTGCGGGAGCAGCTGAAACGACTGGAACACGAATCCGACCTTCTGCCGACGCAGACGCGCCAGATCGTCTTCACTGAGATCCTGGATCTCCTGGCCGTCGAGCAGCACGGTGCCCCGCGTGGGCCGATCCAGACCCGCCAGGAGCGAGAGCAGCGTCGACTTGCCGCTGCCAGACGGCCCCCGGATCGCCACCCACTCGCCGACCTGGATCACGATGCTCACGGAGTCGAGCACCACGATCTCACGCTCGCCCGAGCGCAGCGCCCGCGTCAGATCGCGCGTTTCGAGGGTGGGAGTCGCGTTGGCCGCGATGTCGCTCACGTGGGTCTCGTCCTGGTTCCGGATGAATGGGTACACCGCGCCAGCGCAGAGCGTCCTCCGCTGCTACGCCAGGGCCGACGCCTCGGATGTCGCGCACGGTAACACTCGACGGCTCGTCTCCACCGGGCGGAGGTCAATCGCGGTTCGCCAGCGCCGGATAGCGACGCCGGATGCGCGCGAGCTCCAGGAGCGACCTGGGCAGGTCGAGGGGTTTCACCTTGCTGCCTTCGACGTCGTGCCACGTGTCGAGGGGAAGCTCCCAGAGCTGGCGGTCGGCCGCCCCGGTCGAGCCCTCGAAGGCCGTGAGCAGGCGGGCGAGGAGCTCCACGTCGAAGGCCCAGTTGCTCTGAAAGGGCTGGTCGAACGCAGCGCGGACGTGAGTGGTGTTTCGGAGCAGCTTGGCCCCGCACTGCGTGTCGTAGATCCGCAGCTTCAGCGTCGCCGCCGCGCAGGTGGCGAAGATCCTGCCGACGTAGTGCCGGAGCGCGTCGCGCTGGATGTCGCGGCCGACCAGAGCGACGCGCGCGCCCAACACCACTTGAACCTCGGGGCGCTGCTCGAGCTCGGACACGAACCTCGGGATCTCCGCGAGGGGAGTCGAGAGGTCGGCATCCCAATATCCGGCGTAGTCGGTCGGCCGGGACAGGGCGTCCACCATGCCGCGCCGGACAGCCTCGGCCTTCCCGCGGTTGCGCTCCAGCTGGAGGGGTGCCACTCGGTCGGGGTTCGACTCCGCGATCTGCCGCAGGACGTCCCAGGTGTCGTCGGTGCTGCCGTCGTCGACCGGCACCAGGGTGACGTCGGGGTGCGCCTCGAGAAACGAGAGGAGGCGCCCGCGGTCGAGGCGAGCCCCCTCGTTGTAGCAGGGCATGACGATGGCGGTGCCGGACACGCGCTGATTCTAGGCGCCGTGGGCCGACGGGCCGCCGGAGGGGGCGCCTCGCGTCAGCCGACGCGGACAGCGGCGAGGGCGAGGGGCTGCCCCTTGTGCTCGATGAGCGAGCCCATCTTCTCGATGACCTGCTGCCAGCCGGGGCGTTCCGTCCACTCGCTCGCCTTGACCTTCTGGCTCTTGAGCGGGCGCTCCATGAGACGGTCGCGCCATTCGGGGCGCTCCTTGCCGCGCTGATCGATCGCGTACCCCTCGAATCCGTCTTCGGTCGGATAGACGGCAAACAGCCCAAAGCCCTTGTCCTCGTCCGACTCGGGCGTGATGCGCAGCAGCGCCACGCGCCCCGTGGCGTCCTCCCGGATCTGGGCGAGGAGGCCTTCGACCAGGGGGTGCCCGGTGGCGAAGAAGTCGATGCCCTCGTCGGCGAGCGCGGCCTCGCGCTGGAAGGTGCCGAGGAAGCTGTGCTCGCCCGCAAGGCCGGGCAGGGCGTCCACGCGGGCTCTCGCGTTCAGCTCGATCGAATGCCGTGTTCCGTCGCGGTGCGGCTCGATCTGCAGACCCAGGGCGTAGCAGGCGCCCACGATCACGTCTTCCATCAGCTCGTCGAGGTCTTCCGGCACGCGCGCGAGGATGCTGTCGGTCATCTCGGGCTCGAACGGCTCCCGGTGGAGCTCCTGGTACGCCGCACGCTGCACGTCGTCGTAGGCAGCCTCGGCGTCGCCGAGCACCTTCTCGAGGTCGACGGGACGCTTGCGCGAGCCTTTGAGCGCGGCTTTCTCGATCGATTGGGGGAGCTTGCCGAGGGCCATGCCGAAGCCGCCGAGCGGCTCCTCGAACACGCGCAGGCGCTCGTACAGTGCGGCCACCTCGCCGCCGAGCCCGCCGGGAGGGCGGAAGTAGCAGATCTCGACCGGCATCTCGCGGCCGATGCGGTCGAGCCGGCCGATCCGCTGCTCCACGGTCATGGGCTCCCACGGCAGATCGTAGAGGACCAGCCGGGTGCAGAACTCGAAGTTGCGGCCTTCGCCGCCGGCCTCGGTGGAGATGAGGATGCTCGGGCCTTCGGGCAGACGGAACTGCGCGACCTCGATGTCGCGCTGCTTCGTGGAGAGGTCCTCGTGGAAGATGCCGAGGCGCAGCGACGTCCGCTTGTTGATGGCCTCCCGTACCGTGTCGAGCAGCTCACGATCGGACACGAAGATGAGCGTCTTCTCGCGGGCCTTCTGCCACTTGGGCGCCTGCTCCGTGAGCCACTCGAGGCGCGAGTCTTTCGCGGCGGCCTGTCGTGCGAGGGGCAGGAGCGGGTTCTCGGCACGTTGCTCGAGGTTGTTCACGAGGGCCTGGGGTGACGCCATGGCGAGCTTGATGTCGGCCACGGCGCGGCGCGTGGCGCGGATGCCTTTGACCTCCACCCCCCGCGCCGCCTCGATGAGCTCGCGCTGCGGCTGCCAGCGCTCGTCGTCGGGGAGGTCGATCGGAAGCCCGTGACGGGGCGCGAGGCCGCCGATGTCGCTGCGCCGTGTCGCGCTGGTGCACGCCGCCAGCTCCTCGCCCGATTCGAGCTGCTTCTGGAAGCTCTCCCACTCGTCGAACTCGTCCGGGCGCAGCATCTGCAGGAGGCGGAAGAACCCGTGGGCGTCGTCTTCGAGCGGCACGGCCGAGAGAAGCAGCATGTTGCCGCCCAGCGCGGCGATCGGGGCGATCGAGCGGTACTCGGCGTTGCCGGGATGCCCGTCGGGGCGACGCAGGTGATGCGCCTCGTCCACGATGAGGAGGTCGATGCCGGCTTCGCAGGCCTGCTCGGTGAGACGCGGGCTTTCGGCCAGGAACTCCTGCGAGATGACCAGCCGGCTGTGTGCGTCGAACGGGTTGAAGTCGTCGCCGTAGTCGCGTGCCACGTCCTGCACCCGCTTCTCGTCGAGCAGTACGAACACCTGGTGGTACTTGCGCCAGAGCTCACCGAGCCACTGCACCGTCAACGTGTCCGGGGCGACCACGAGGGTGCGGTTGGCGCGGCCGCTCTGGATCAGGTGGTTGAGGATGAGGCACGACTCGACCGTCTTGCCGAGGCCAACCTCGTCCGCGAGCAGCCAGCGTACGGGCTGGGTTCGCGTGGCGCGCTCGGCCACGTAGAGCTGGTGCGGGAAGAGCCGGATGCGCCCGCCGAGGAAGGAGCCGAGGCCGTCGGCGCGCCGCATCTGCTCGAGGTGGAGCGAGTCGAGGCGCAGCGAGAAGTTCTCGAGGCGGTCCACGTCGCCGTTCGCGAGGCGGTCGATCGGCATGGCGCTCGGGTCGACGGGCCACACCTCTTCCGGGTCGAGGAGGCGACCGCCTCCGACATCGAGCAGACCCTCTTCGGTCACGGCCTCGACCCGGAGGAGCTCACCCGTCTCGAGCGAGCCCACGCGATCTCCGACCTCGAGCACGAGGGGCACGAGGGCGTCGGAGTTGGCGGCCAGCTTGAGCACCTCGTCGGTGCGCGGAAAGTGCACGACGACCATCCGGTCGTCGCACTCGAGCACGCGACCGGGGCCGAGGTCGGTGTTGTAGCGGTGGGTGAGGCGGTCGTTGGGATACCAATCCGTCACGGCGAGCTTCCTGTAGGCGGGTCTTGGGGCGGGCGCGGAGGCGCCGGCGATCCTGACACCTTCTGAGCTGCTCGGCTACCGCTTTGGGCCTCGAGTGTGAAGGGGTGGCAGGGAAGAAACTGCTAGGGTTTGGCGTTCCCGATTTCAAGCCCCATCTAGTTTCAACGCTCCGTGTGCCGGGCAGCCGCGGTTGCTCCGTGGTTCCTCGAGCCACCAGCTCTCGGAGGCGCCCGAGCGCCCAGCCGTGACGGCTGGGTCGAGTTCTTGAGGAGACCCTTTCGCTATGAGCTTGATCGCCTGGTCCTGGTTGTTCCTCGTGCTGTACATCGGCGCCATGCTCACCTTCGGTTGGATCGCGAGCCGGCGCGTGCAGGACGCCGACGACTTCGCGACCGCGCGCAACTCGTACGGGCCCGTGTTCCTGGCGCTGGCCTTTGCGGCCAGCACGGCGAGCGGCGCCACGTTCCTCGGGAGCCCCGGTCTCGGCTACCAGTACGGCATGGCCACGGTGTGGGGCAAGTTCCTCTACCCGATGGGCGTGTACTTCGGCGTGCTCATCTCGATCAAGCTCGTCGCCTCGTCCGGGCACTCGTTCGGCAACCGCTCGATTCCCGAGTACCTCGGCGACCGCTACCAGAGCGACGGCGTGCGCCTGCTGGTGTCGATCTTCTCGCTCGTGCTGTTCTTCTACATCGCCGGCCAGCTCGTGAGCGGCCTCGTCATGTTCGAGACCATGCTCGGTCTGGAGCCGCTGTGGGCGCTCATCATCACGACCGTCGTGCTCGTCATCTACGTCGTGCTCGGTGGCGCGCACGCCGACATCCTCACCGACGGCGTGCAGGGTTTCATGATGCTGCTCGTCGCCGCGTTCACGATCATCCTCTTCGTCTTCGGCGTCGGGGTCGACGGCGGGATTTCGGGCATCGTCAAGAACATCTCCGCGCAGGACGCCAACCTCGGCGGCGCGCTCAACCGCAGCACGCCGCTCTATCACTCCTGGTGGGCCATTGCGTCCGTGCTGCTGGCCCACATGCCGCTCGGGCTGCTGCCGCACATCGGCAACAAACTCTGGGCGCTCAAGGACGACAACGACCGCTACCGCTTCGTGAAGCTGGCCTTCGGCGTGGGCCTCACGCTCGGTCTGCTCGGCCTGGGCGGCATCCTGGCGCGTGCTGTGTTGGGCGACGCGCTCCTGCAGCCTGGCCGCAATGCCAACGAGGCGCTGCCGGCGCTTTTCATCGAGCTCTTCCCGACCTGGTTCGCCGCGCTCGTCGGCGTGGGCATCCTGGCCGCGATCATGTCCACGGCCGATGGCCTCGTGGTCTCCAGCTCGCAGATCCTCGCGAACGACATCTACCGGCGCTCGCTCGCGCCGGTCATGCACAAGCACCTCTCCGACGAGGAGGTCGATCGGAACGTGCTGCGCATCAGCCGGTGGAGCACCGTCTTCGTGCTCGCGCTGTGCATGGTCATGGCGTGGATGCTCCAGGACAAGAACATCGCGCTGCTCGTGTGGGTCGGCTCCGGCGGCATGATGGCGGCGTTTGCCGGTCCGCTCGTGATGGGCGCCCTCTGGCGGGGCGTCACCAAGGCGGGTGCGTACGCCGGCCTCGTCTGCGGCATGACCACCTTCATCGTCCTGCACAGCGGCGTTCTGGCGTACGTCGTGAGCCCGGAGTCGACCTACCCCCTGGCCGGCCTCCTCAACTGGTTCCGCATCGAAGCACCAAACCCGTACTCCTGCGCCGCGTTCGGCGAGATCGTCTCCGTGGGCGTGACCTACGCCGTCTCGAAGCTCACGCAGCCGCTCGAAGAGGCGCACGTGGAGAGCATGTTCGGGCCGCAGGAGGCGGCGGGGTAGGGCGAACGGGCGTCGACCGCCTCGCTAGGGACGCCCTCGGTGCCTCGAGGAGCGCCGCCTACCTAAACCGGCCGCTCGGCTCGCACCGCGGCCCTGGGCCAGGGGAGCTAGACTGAGCCATGGCGAACGCGGATGAGAAGGCACTGCGCGCGTTCCGAAGACGGGCTGCCCAGCGGAGCCCGGCCCTCGAAGGGCGGTTCTCGCCGACCGAGATCGGGGAGATCCTTGCAGAGGCGGAGACGGCCTACGCCGGCTGGCTTCCCGAGATCCGGGCGCTCCCCAAGCTGCTCCTCAACGGGGCTCTGGAGGGCACCTACGAGCTGCTGGCGTACTCGATCGTTCTCGAGAAGCGCGGTCTTTCGCCGCGGGAGATCGGCGACTTCTTCGATGCGTCGTATCGGCTCCTCGTCCGGCGCTACCCGCGCTTCCTGCTCAAGGCCGTCTTCCGTCTCGCACGCCCGCTCCTGATACGCAAGCTCCGCAAGGACGCGGAGACGACCAGGACGGTGGGCGCCGAAGGGACAGGCGGTTGGGAGTTCGACTTCGTGGAGCCCGAGCGTGGTGCGCATGCCTTCGGCATCGACGTGACCCAGTGCGCGGTGTGCAGCCTCTATGCCCGGCACGGGCAGGAAGAGGTGCTGCCCTACGTCTGCGCGCTCGACGACACGATGAGCGAGGTCATGGATCTGGGCCTCGAGCGCTCGGGAACCCGAGCCATGGGCGCCAGCTGCTGCGACTTCCGGTATCAGCCGGGCGGGCCCGGCAAGACCCTGAAGTCGATCCGCACGTTCCCGGTGCTCGAGTCGGACTGAGGCCGTCCTAGGGCGCGCCGGTGACCGTGATCTGCGTCTCGGGATTCAGGTCTCCATTCGGATCGACCAGATGCCCGGCGGGAAACGCGACGGCCGTCGCCGGTGCATCGGTCTCGAGACACAGCAGGTGGTTGTTGTCGTTGTCACCCAGGTCCGCAAGGGCCGCCGGAGTGATCTCTTCGGTCGAGCCATCGGCGTGCTCGACGGTCACACGGTAGAGGGCACGCTCGGTGTCACCCACCTCTTCCCGGCTCGGCAGCCGAACACCCCCGGCCCAGGTGGCCCGCACCACCTGCCGCGTGCCGGTCGGGCAGGAGCTCCCCCTGCCCGCGTCCGACCAGCTTTGCTCCGGGACGGTCTCCGCCCACACGAGGCTCGGGCCGTCAGCGAGCGCGGTGACCTGAACCTCTGCCCCGCGAAAGCTCACCGGCTCGCCTCGGTAGCCGTCGGAGAGCAGGTCGCCTGAGACCAGGACCCTCGCTGGAGGGTCGTCGCCGGCGTTGCCGAACTCACCGATCAAAAGGACCGTCCGGTTCTCCCCGGGGTCCTGAGCCGGCCGGAGCGTCACGCAGAAGGGTCTCTTCTCTGCGCCGGACTGCGTGAAGACCGTGAAGTCTTCAGGCTGAAGTGTCTCCGAGTCGACCGTCCGCGACAGCACGACCGGCATGCCGTCCTTGCCCGACGCGCCATTGCAGAGGAGATTGGCCCTCGGCGGGAGGCTGTTGTCCAATCCAAAAAAGGCCGAGAGGAGGCGCACCGTGCCATTTGCCTCCACTTCAGGGGACGTCTCGACCGCGCGAGCCTCCAGAGCGCCCAGAGTCGTGGGCGTCGGACTCGCCGCAACCAGGGCCAGCGCGATCCACCAGCGTCTTGCCTTCGACTTCATCCTGCCACCTCTCCAATCGACCAGAACACCTCTACCGAGACCGCGACGGCGATGAGGGTCGCGAATCCCAGCGCAGCACCTTCTCTTGGCTCGCCTCGCGATGAATATAGCGAGCGGCGTGTGGCCTGTCTGGAGCTCGCCGATCGGGGCTCGGCCGGAGCCGATCGCAGCCTCCTCGATCGAGGAGGGCAACCGCGACCGGTCCCACCCTGAAACCTTCGGCTCGCTCGCGCGTGAGAGCAGGTAAGCACCCAGGAGATTTGCATGCTTCACCTGCTCGCAGCCGCCGCTCTGCCGTTCACCCTCTTCTTCGCGGCCGACCTTTCCGCGGACGTCGATCCCGACATGCCGATTCACGGCGAGGAGATCTTCGTCGTGGGCAACGAGCCGTTCATCGCTCCGGTCGCCCAGGGGCAGCCGGTGCGCGTGTTCTTCGGCGTCGGGGAGCTCGACGTGCGCGCCGAGCCCATCTCCGAGGTGCGCGCCGAGATCCGCGTGACCTGCCCGCCACGGCGCGAGAAGCGCTGCGGCACCGTGCGCAAGAAGCTGCGGGTGGAGCCCAAGGAGACGCCCGAAGGCCTGGAGGTCCACATCTCGGGCGTGCGCCGCTCGATCCTCAAGCGCCTCGACATCGAAGGCCGCGTCACGGTGCCCGAAGACTCGCCTCTGTTCGTGAAGGCCGGCATCGGTGACGTCGACGTGCACGCCGGCCACCGCGGTGTCGAGGTGCGCATGAGCATCGGCGACCTCAATGTGCGGGCGCCGAAAGAGTCGGTGAAGTCGGTGCAGGTCAAGACGCGGATTGGCGATGCCGGACTGCGGGTCGGTGGCCGGCACAAGGCTGGGGGCCGCCGTGCCCTGATTGGTGCCGGCCTCGCCTGGAAGGGTGGCGAAGGCACCGAGCCCGTGCGTGCACGCCTGCGTATCGGCGACGCGCAGGTTGTCCTCGTCGACTGAACGTTCAGGCCAGATCTCCGGCCTTGTGGAGGCCAGCTCGTGAGCCGGAGATCGTCGCGACGGCGCCCAACGGCGCGTGCTCCGCATGGGGGCTGGGCGCCCTGTCGGGGGAGCGTTCTGTGTGCGTGGTGTGCCCGCGACTTCTTCGTCTCCCGACGTCGGCTGCGCTAGTGTGGCGCCCATGAATTCAGGTCGACGCAGCCTCGCTCCCGGTCTTCTCCTTGCGACGCTCCTGGCCTGCGCGCCTTCCGATGCCCCGCACGACGTCTCGGCGACGGAGTCGGGCACCATCCGCGAGGTTGTTCTTCTCCACACGAACGACGTCGAGTCGGCGATCGATCCGATCCCGGCGTTCTGGCTCGAGGGTGCGCCGCTCATGGGTGGGGCCGCGCACATCCAGACCATGGTGGACGGTATCCGCGCCGAAGAGGCGGAGAAGGGCAACCCCGTCTTCCTGTTCGACTCGGGCGACATGTTCACCGGGCTCCTCTCCCGGCTCACGCTGGGTGAGGTGATGATGGAGATGATGGTGACCCTGGGCTATGACGCCATGGCCCTCGGCAACCACGAGTTCGACTACGGCTCCGACAACTTCCTGGAGAAGATGCACCGCGTGCCGTTCCCGGTGCTGTCGGCCAACACCTTCTGGAAGGGGACGGACTTTCACTACGCACGGCCCCACGCGATCCTCGAGAAGGACGGGCTGCGCATCGGCGTGATCGGCATCATCGGCATGGACGCCATGAGCGTCGTACTGCCCTCGCTCGTGGCCGACCTCGACTTCCGCGACCCTGAGCCCTACGTGCGGGCGTCGGTGAACGAGCTCGAGTCGATCACCGACCTCATCGTCGTGCTCGCACACCAGGGCAAGACCGGGCCGATGCAGTCCGACCAGGAGAACGACCCGGAGGTGTGGCGCGACTTCGACACCGACATCGAGCTCACGACCAACGTTCCGGGCATCGACGTCTTCCTCGGGGGCCACGCGCACCGGGGCATCGACCCGCCCTACGTGAACCCTGAGACCGGGACGATCATCTCGCAGACCTTCGGCCACGCGACCCGGCTCGGCAAATTCCGACTCTGGGTGGACACGGCGACGGGCGAGGTGGTCCGTCACGAGGGGGGTCTCGTCACGCCCTGGTCTGCAGACCATCCGCCGGACGCGTTCATGCAGGCCAAGATGGACGCGTTCAAGCGCCAGCACCGCGAGCTGATCGAGCCGGTGATCGGCCGGCTCGAGGAGCGGCTGATCCGGAAGTACCGCCGCGAGTCGTCGCTCGGCAGCTTCGTGGCCGACGTCATCCGTGCGTCGACAGGTGCGCAGATCGGCATGACCAACGCCGGAGGGTTGCGCGCCGACCTCGCGGCGGGTGACGTGACGCTCGGTGCGGTGCGCGACGCGCTGCCCTTCCTGAACTCCGTGGTCACCGTGGAGATGACCGGCGCCCAGCTCGCGGAGATCCTCGAACAGGGCTTCTCTCTCGAGCGCGGCATGATCCAGGTCTCCGGCCTGCGTGCGGAGGTCGACCTCGAGCGGGAGATCGGCAGTCGCATGGTGAGCCTCGAGGTTGGTGGTGAGCCCTACGATCCCGCCTCCACATACACCGTCGCCACGAACAGCTTCCTGGCCGAAGGGGGCGACCTGTACACCACGTTCAACGACCTCGAGTGGAAGGAGCACGACGAGCGCACGCTCGCCGAGGTCGTGATCGCTTTTCTGGAGTCGCAGGAAGGGCCCGTGCCCCTGCCGGAGACGGGGAGGATCGTGCGGCTCGGCGACGGCCCGGCAGCAGACTGACCCCGAGGGCCGAGCCCGGCGATCAGGACGCTGCCGGATTGGGCTTCAGATGCGCAAACGCGCCTTCGGGCCGCGTCTTGCGGTACTCGTCCACGATCGGCTGGAGGTCGGTCGGGCTCGCGCCGTGCAGGATCACCCCGTCGCAGCCCAGGTCGAGCTGCTCGCGGATCTTGGCGACACACTGGGCGGGTGAGCCGGTGGCTGCCGGAGCGAGCCAGTCTTCCGGGATGAGCGTCGCTACGTGCTCGAGCTCTTTGGTGGTGGCCAGGCTGTCGAGCGCGCCCTGAAACCCCGCCACGAACGGATCCTCCCGGAAACGCCGCAGCACCTCCGCGTCCCAGTCGTTGGTGCGCACCATGAGGTCGCCGTAGGCCTGGAGGTAGGTCGCCATGCGGCCGACCGTCTTCTTGAGGCGCACGTCCTCCGGCAGGTGGTCGCCGATGGTTGCGAAGCACGACCAGACGCGCACCGAGGCCGGGTCGCGCCCGGCCTTCTCGGCGGCCTCCTTCACGGTGCGCACGCAGCGGGCGGTGGTCTCGTCGGTGAAGAACGTGTGGAGCACGACCGCGTCGAAGGCGCGGCCGCCGAGGGCGAGCGAGTTCGGGCCAAAGGCGGTGAAGGTCATGGGTATGTGGTCGTCGGCGATGCCGCCGAGGGAGAGGGCGGGGTAGGAGCCGCAGGGGCCGTCGTGCCCGAGCACGGTCTCGCCGGCCCAGAGCCGGCGCATGAGACCGACGAAGTCTTCGATCATGGCGGTGGTCAGGTGCTCGAGGCCGAGCGCATCGAACATGCGCGGGATGCCGCGCCCCAGACCGAGCGAGAAGCGGCCGCCCGTGAGCCGGTGCATCGTGAGCGCGTAGGCCGCGGTGACCTGTGGGTGTCGCGTGTTCTGGTTGGTGGCCGCGGTGGCGATGCCGATCTCGCTGGAGATCGCGCCAGCGGCCCCCGACAGCGTCGCCGCCTCTTTGATGCTGAGACGTTCCGAGATGAAAGCGGAGCCGAGGCCCATCGTCTCGCCCTGCCGGACCTCGTCGAGCAGCTCGGCCGGCGACTTCGGTTGGCCCGCCAGGGTGTAGAAGGCGAGCTCGCACATGCGTTCGTGCTGTGTCATCCGAGAAACTCCTCCGATCCGAGGTCGAGGGCGTGCCGCGAGTGGCGGTCGGCCATCGTCACGAACATCTGATTGCCGCGCTTGGTCTCCTGCACGAGCATCGACGCGATCACGGTGACCATGAAGCCACTGAAGACGCCGCGGCGGTAGTCGGCCCAGCAGTCTTCCCAGGCGTAGTTGCGGACCCCCTCCTCGAAGAGCCGCTGGTGGTACGCGCGGACGATGTCGTGCTCGATGCGCCGCCGGTCTTCGGGCAGGACTCCAGCGCCGAGGAAGTACGCGACGTCGGCGAGGGGGCTCCCCAGCGTGATGCTCTGCCAGTCGACGGCGGTGACGCGGGGCGGATCGTCACCCTCGTCGATGAGCAGATTGTCGAGGCGGTAGTCGACGTGGATCAGCGAGAAAGGCGACGGGAGACCGCCCTGGCTCGCCTGGCCCTTTTCGCCCAGCAGGCGCAGGATCTCGAGCTGGTCGGAGTCGAGACCGTGCTCGTAGCGGTCCCGGAACCCGGGGTAGAGGGTGCGATACCGCTCCTGGGTCTCCGCGGCCTGCTCGGGGTCGGGCTCGCCGAGCCAACTGGTGTCGCGAATCTCTTCGGAGCACCAGAAGGGCGCGTGCAGGCCCGCGAGCTCGAGCACGGCTGCGCGAGCAACCTCTTCGCTGCAGCCTTCGATCTGGTTGCCTTGAACGGCGGGAGCCAGGTCCTCGAGGAGCAGCGCAAAGTGCGGCCCTTCGCCCACGATGTCGGCGTAGTAGCAGCGCGGAGTGCGGATGCTCAAGCGCGTCTGCAGCTCCTGGTAGAAGCGCACCTCGCGGATGTAGTTGCGCAGCTCGACCCCGGTCTGGCGGCTGACCTCGCTGTCGGACGGGAACTTGCCGACCACGCTGCGCGGCGCGTCCGGAGGAGCCGACGCGTAGTCGAGCTCGTAGCGCATGCACACGCCCAGCTGGCCGGTGCCGATGCGTTCGGCCTCCATGCCGCGGATCTCGACGTCGTGGCCGGCACGGGTGAGCTGCTCCGCGATCCATCCGGGGGTGATGTCGGCGGCGGTCGGGATGGCCATGGGGAAGGCTACCCTAGCGTCGATCGGGTCTGCGGGGCGGGCAGGATACGACTAGCATCTGGCCTGTGTCGGTGGCGGCCTCGTGCCGGCCCCCAAGTGCGAAGGAGTGAAGAGACCATGCAGAGCGCTGAGATTCTGAAGTTCTGGTTCGAAGAGATCGAGTCGGAGCAGCACTGGACGAAGGACCCCGCGTTCGACGAGCTCATCCGAGAGCGGTTCGGTGCGGTGCACGCGGCTGCGGCTCGGTGCGAGCTGTATCGCTGGCGCGAGACCCCGGACGGCCGGCTGGCGGAGATCATCGTGCTCGACCAGTTCTCGCGAAACCTCTTTCGGGACCGGGCCGAGGCCTTTGCGCACGACCCCATGGCGCTCGCGCTCGCCCAGGAGGCGGTTGCTCGCGGAGCCGACCGCGAGATCGCGGAAGACCGCGTGGCCTTCCTCTACATCCCCTACATGCACAGTGAGTCGCGGGCCATTCACGAGATCGCCGTGCAGCTGTTCGAAGGGCTGTCGAACCTCGACTTCGAGCTCCGTCACAAGGCGATCATCGACCGGTTTGGTCGCTACCCGCACCGCAACGAGGTCCTGGGTCGCGCGTCGACGGCCGAAGAGCTCGAGTTTCTGCAGGAGCCGGGATCCTCGTTCTGAGATGGGCGTAGAGCGCCTGAACGTCGACTCGCTCGCCCTGCGGACCTTCGTGCGCTGATCACCCCCGATCCTGTGCGGTTGAGCCGCGAGGCTTCGGGGTCCTGTGCCCGCAAGCCCGCGCTAACATCGAGACCCACGACCCGAGTCAGCGCACCCCGCGAGCGGACGAGCCTCTACCTGGACCACCCGCGCCCGCGTGCCTGCACTCGCTGCCGGAGACCGCCCCATGTCGATCCCCCGTCTGCTCCCGATCCGACGTCTGACCTCGAGCTTCATCGCCTTCGGGCTGCTGGCCGTCGCCGCCTGTGGTGGAGGCGGCGAGAGCGCTCCGACGGGTGACGCCGACGCGCGCGCGCGCCCGGCCGCGAACCCGGAGCGCAACGCCTACTTCGGCGACCTGCACATCCACACGAAGCACTCGTTCGACGCCTACCTGTTTGGCACGCAGGAGACGCCCGATGCGGCGTACCGCTTCGCGAAGGGGGAGACGATCCCACACCCGGGGGGCTTCGACATCCACCTGCAGAGCGGCGCGCTCGACTTTTACGCCGTGACCGATCACGCCATGTACATGGGCATGATGCCGGCGATGTTCGAGGAGGGGGATCCGCTCTTCGACTCGGACCTCGCGGCGGAGCTGCGCGACCTGCGGGACGGCGGTACCGGCGCCTTCCAGCGCGCGATCCAGTCGATGGGGACGGGCGAGCTCGACGCCCTCGACGGCACGACGGCGCGGCTCTCCGCATGGAAAGACGTCGTGGATGCGGCGGAGAGGCACAACGACCCCGGCTTCTTCACGACCTTCATCGGCTACGAGTACACGGCGTCCACGTCCCAGCGGGGCAACCTGCACCGCAACGTCATCTTCCGCGGCAGCGACGCTCCGGAGCTGCCGTACAGCCGACTCGACTCCGCCGACCCCGAACAGCTTTGGAACTGGCTCGACGAGCAGCGGGGGCTCGGCCGCGACGCGTTCTCCATTCCGCACAACTCCAACGGCAGCAACGGCGCCATGTTCGAGCTCACCCGGCGCGACGGCTCGCCGATGGACGCCGACTACGCGGCGCTGCGCATGCGCAACGAGCCGCTCATCGAGATCACGCAGATCAAAGGCACGTCCGAGGTGCACCCGCTGCTCTCGCCCAACGACGAGTGGGCCGACTTCGAGATCATGCCGTTCCGGGTGGCAACCGAGCTCTACAGCGAGCCGCGCGGGGGATACGCACGCGAGGCACTCCTCAACGGCCTCGTCATGCAGCAGGAGCAGGGCTACAACCCGTTCCGCTTCGGCTTCGTCGCGGCCACCGACACGCACAACACCGGCGGCCAGCCCGAGGAGGACGACTACGTGGGCAAGGTGGGCGCCGCCGATGCCTTCGCGCAGGCCCGCGGCTCGGTGCCGCTCGACGAGCCGCTGCCCGACGGCTCCCTCTACGCGGCCAGCAAGGCGTTCCCGACGTTCGGCGCCGCGGGCCTGGCCGGAGTCTGGGCCGAGGAGAACACCCGCGAGGCGCTGTTCGACGCGATGCGCAGGAAGGAGACCTTCGGCACGTCGGGGCCGCGCATTCGGCCGCGCTTCTTCGCCGGCTTCTCGTTCGCGGACGACCTTGCCGGCTCGGCCGATGCGGTGGCGACCGCCTACGCGCAGGGAGTTCCGATGGGGGGTGACCTCAACGCGGACAGCGGTCAGGCGCCGAGGTTCCTGGCATGGGCAACCCGCGACCCCGACAGCGCGCCGCTCCAGCGCCTGCAGATCGTCAAGGTCTGGGTGGACGCGGAGGACGGGCCGAGCGAGCAGGTCTTCGACGCCGCGTGCTCCGACGGCCTCGAGCCGGATCCGGAGACCCATCGCTGTGCGGACAACGGCGCCGAGGTCAACCTCACCGACTGCAGCATCTCCACCGACCGAGGTGCCGGCGAGCTGCGGACGCTCTGGACCGACCCCACGTTCGACGCTGCCGAGCGCGCCGTCTACTACGTGCGGGTTCTGGAGAATCCGACCTGTCGCTGGTCCACATGGGACGCGATCCGCGCGGGTGTCGAACCGCGGGAGGGGCTGGCGAAGACCATCCAGGAGAGGGCCTGGACGTCGCCCATCTGGTACGTGCCGGCCGGCTGACGTGCTCGGCGTGGTGAGAACCACGCCTCCGCGCGTGCCCTTCGAGCACGCGTGCCCTGCGGGCACGTTTGCAGTTTGGCGGACCAAACTGCTCGCGTCGCTTGACCCGAGGGCGAGGTTCTTCGGAGCCGAAGGTGAGGCAGCGCTCCGCGTGTTGCTTCAGGTGGAGGATGGCGATGGCGGCCCGTCCACTCGGATCTGGAGGTTGCGGACCTCGGGGACCATGAGCACGAGAATCGTCGGAACGGCGACGAGGCCGGCCGCCATCCACAGGGTGGGGGAGGCACCGATGGTCTCGACCAGGGGGCCGGCAATGGCCTCGCCGACAGGAGCGAGGGCAACCGATCCGAGGATGTCGTAGGCGAAGACGCGCGACAGGGCATGGGGTGGCACGTGTGTCTGCAGTGCCGTGAACCAGAGCACTGCGAAGAGCTCGATGGAGACTCCTGCGACGAACGCCGCGAGGGCGATCCACACGGCGTGGGTGGGCACCGAGAGCAGGACCAAGGGGATCGCCCAGGTGAGCATGGAAGCCGCACCCACGAGCATCGGCTTCGCGAAGTTCGCCTTCACACCGAGTACGGCCCCGACGAGGTTGCCGAGCCCGAAGGCTCCCGCGATGAAGCCCCACGTGCTCGCGCCACCGAGGTCGGCGTTGGCGACGACCGGGCCGACGATGATGAAGCCGCCGTGCCAGCCCATGAGCAGGAGGGTGAACTGGAGCGTGAGCGCCCAAATCCAGCGCCGGGAGCTGAACTCGTGCCAGCCCTCTCGCAGGTCCTGGAGCATCGAGGACCCCTCGGGTGGTCCGTCCTGTTTCACCCGGAGGCGCGCCACCAGGGCGGCGCTGAGAACGAATGTCCCTGCGTCGACCGCGATGGCCCAGCCTGCCCCGAAGGCGGCAACCAGCACGCCGGCGGTGGCGGCGCCCAGGCCGAGGGACAAGGAGCGGGCCAGCGCGAGGAGCGCGTTGGCCGCCTGGAGCCGCTGCTGCGGCACGACGAGAGGCACCAACCCCACGCCGGCGGGCCAGTGCAGAGCGAATGCGATGCCCAGGATGCCGGCCAGCGCCATCAGGAGTGGCACGGGCGCATCGCCTCGGATGAGCACCACCGCCACCACGGTCTGCGTGGCGGCCGCAAGCAGGTCGGCGCCGATCATCACGCGCTTGCGCTGAAACCGATCAGCGACCGCGCCGCCGAACAGCTGAACCGAAGCCTGCGCCACCGTCTGGCAGGCGACGACGAGGCCCGCGAGCGCCGGCCGGTCGGTGAGCGCCAGCACTCCGAAGACGAGCGCGACCGGCGTCATGGCGCTGCCGAATGCGGAGATGAGCTGCGCCGAAAAGAGCAGGCGGAAGTCCGGGTCGCGCAGCTGTGCTGCGGCGTCCTGGAACCCCGGAGCCTGTGCTCCCTCGGGGGTCTCGCCCTCCTGTGCAGCGCTCATCGTCGGTCTCTCACTCCGCTATGCCTCGGCCGACGGTGCCTCGCTCGTGGTCGGACGGTCGAGCCGCGCTGCGAGAGCTTCGTCGACGATCCGCTCCAGCACGCTCTCGACCGTTCGCACGATGGTCACCGTGCGTGCTTCGAGCTCCACGTTCACCTCTTCGCCCACCACCTTCTCGCCGAGGCGCGTGAGCCGGAGCGTTTCGGGAATGAGGTGCAGCCAGAACGACCCTTCCTCGCTTTCCGGCGCGCCCGGGTGCACGTCGCCCACGGTCAGCGACGAGCCGTCGATGGCGATGAAGCCTTTCGGTTGGATGAACTTCAACCATGCCGTGGGCACGGAGATCTCGAGATCGTAGGTGTCGTCGGAACTGCGGGTTCTCGCGATACGGCCCGTTCCATGTACGTGGCCGGCCACCTCGTGGCCCCCGATCTCGTCCCCGACCCGGAAGCTCCGCTCCACGCTGACGCGGTCACCCGTGACCAGGGTCCCGAGCGTGGTCTTGTCGAGCGTCTCGCGGATCGCGTCGAAGTGGACGCCGTCCCCCTCGATCCGCGTCACGGTCTGGCACACCCCGTCGATCGCGACGCTGGCCCCGGGCTCGAGCCCCTCACGGAGGGAGTTTGGCAGCTCGACGGCGTAGGTCAGCAGATCGTCCCTCCGCTCCAGAACGGTGACGGGAAAGGTGCCTCGTGTGATCCCAGTGAACATCGTCGCAGTCTCCAATTGAGCGGTCCTGAGGCTCTGCAGGCTACCAAGTGCAGCGTGCATTCCGGGCCTCCGCAGTGCTCCAAAGAAGTGGAGGGCCAACTCAGAAAATTGGTTCGTTCGAGACCAAAACCGAATCTCGTTTTGTGGCGTATCCCGCAACAAGGAAACGTACGGGGACGGGGTTTCTTCTCGTAGTACATCGGTTCCCCGGCGCTCCCCAGGAAGCCGCCGTCGGCCTTCCCGAAAACCCGGTCGCCGTGCACAGCATGGCCCGACCGGGCGGACGTGGCCCCACGACGCGGATGTCGCTTGAGGCGGAAAGACCGTTTGAGGGAGGATGCGGCATGACCCCAGCCCGCCCTGGCCCTCCTCTCGATCTCGACCGTCTGCGGCACCGCAACAGGGACCGCTCGACCGTGGTCTGCCAGCAGGGCATCGTGTGCTCGTCGCAGCCGCTGGCGACCCAGGCGGGTCTCGAGATCCTCCGGCAGGGTGGCCACTGCGTCGACGCCGCGATCGCGACGAACGCGATGCTCGGCCTGACCGAGCCCGCGATGTGCGGCATCGGCGGAGATCTCTTCGCCATTCTCTGGCTGGAGGAGGAGAGGCGTCTCGTCGGGCTCAACGCGAGCGGCCGGGCCCCTGCGGGGTGGAGTCTCGAGCGAGCGCACGACCTCGGTCTCGCGCGCATCCCGCGCGCCTCGGTGCTGTCGTGGTCGGTTCCCGGCTGCGTCGATGGTTGGCAGCAGCTCAGTGACCGCTACGGCCGGCTGCCGCTCGGCGCGTGTTTCGAGTCCGCGATCTGGTACGCCGAGGAGGGGTTTCCGCTCTCGCCGATCGTCTCCACGCACTTCGCCTGGCCAGAGGGCTTCGGCGAGCACATGGCCGACGTGTACCACCCGGGAGGAGTCGCGCCAGCGTTCGGCGATGTCTTCCGCAATCCGCGTCTTGCCGCCACATACCGCCAGATCGCCGACGGTGGAGCCGAGGCCTTCTATCGCGGTGAGGCGGCGGAGCGCATGGTGGCCTGCTCGGACGCGCAGGGCGGCTTCCTTTCGCTCCGCGATCTGGCGCAGCACCGGTCCGACTGGACCGACCCTGTGTCGGCGTCGTACCGGGGCTGGGACGTGTGGGAGCTGCCGCCCAACGGCCAGGGGATCGCCGCCCTGCAGATGCTCAACATCCTGGAGTGCTTCGACATCGCGTCACTCGAGCCGAACGGCGCGGAGCACCTCCACCTGCTCGCCGAGGCCAAGAAGCTGGTGTACGCGGACCGCGCGGCCTACTACGCGGACCCGGAGTTCGCGGACGTGGACGTCGAGCGGTTGGTCTCGAAGGAGTACGCGCGTGAGCGCGCCGCTCTCATCGATCGCGCACGCGCCGCGGAGCAGGTGCTGCCCGGCCTCGACGCGCGGCCCGTTGCCGAGGCCGAGCTGTCTTCGGACACCGTCTATCTGACGGCGGCGGACGCCCAGGGCAACATGATCTCGTTCATTCAGAGCATCTACAGAGGCTTCGGGTCGACGATCTGCCCGCAGGGTCTCGGCTTCCCGATCCAGAATCGCGGCCAGGGCTTCTCGCTCGACCCGCAGCACGCGAACCGCCTCGAGCCGGGCAAGCGACCGTTCCACACGATCATCCCTGGCTTCGTGACGCACGGTGGCCGCCCGGCGCTGTCGTTCGGAGTGATGGGCGGCGACTTCCAGCCCCAGGGCCACGCGCAGGTTCTGATGCACATGCTCGACTTCCGCATGTCGCCGCAGCAGGCGGGTGACATGCCGCGCCTCGAGCACCGGGGCAGCCGCGACCCCTGGGGGCCACCTGTCACCGGCCCCGGGGAGCTTGTCCTCGAGCGCGGCTTCGACGCGAGGGTGCGGGCCGAGCTCGAGGCGAGGGGGCACACGGTGTCGGACGCCGTCGACGCACACGGGGGGTACCAGGCGATCTGGCGGGAAGACGACCCGCGCGTCTACTTCGGGGGCACCGACGCGCGTAAGGACGGGGCTGCCGCGGGGTACTAGGGGACTTTTTCAGCAGCCCCCTAGAGGGTCCCTTACCCCTGGGTGCCTCAGGCGATCAGTGCCTGGCTCTCGTCCCACCGTTCGGGGTCGTCCACGATCGGCATGGGCAGGACGAGCCGAAACGTCGATCCGACGCCCACTTCGCTCTCCACCTCGAGCTCACCCCCCATACGCTCCGCGAGCTGTTTCGTGATTGCCAGGCCGAGCCCGGTGCCGCCGTACTTGCGGGTGGTGGAGTTGTCGGCCTGCGCGAACTTGTCGAACACGCGCTCGAGCGCTTCGCCCTCGATGCCGATGCCGGTGTCGCGCACGGAGAAGGTGACGAGGGCCGCCGCGCTCGACGCGCTCGACGGTGCCCCACGCCGCCCGACCGTCAGGTAGACGCCACCCTCGTGGGTGAACTTGATCGCGTTACCGACCAGGTTGGTGAGGATCTGGCGCAGCCGCAGCTCGTCCACCTCGCAGACGGGCGGAACTTCGGCCTCCAGCTCGAGCTGCAGGGCGAGCCTCGACTCGTTGGCTTTGGCCTCGAGCGTCGAGAGCACCGAGCCGCAGGTGTCCCGCAGGTCGCACGGCATCGGCTCGAGCTCCATGCGTCCCGCTTCGATCTTGCTGAGGTCGAGAATGTCGTTCAGCAGGGCGAGGAGGCTGTTGGCCGAGGTGTACGCAGTCTGGGCGAACTCACGGTCTTCGTCCTCGAGCTCCGACATGAGGAGAATGTCGAGCATGCCGATGACCCCGTTCATGGGGGTGCGCAGCTCGTGGCTCATGTTGGCCAGGAACTCGCTCTTGGCGATGGAGGCTGCCTGAGCCTCTTCCGAGGCGCGCTCGAACTTCGACACCGTGGCCTCGATCTCGCGCTCCTGGATGAAGGCGAGAGCCACGCAGAACGCACAGAGCAGGGTCGCGCCGAGGACGACGGCGATCTTCATGCGCGCCAGAGAGTCGACGCCGTCGACGGCGTAGGGTGGGCCGAAGGTGAAGGTGAATCCGTACACCACGCCGAGTGCGACGGCGGCGCGGAACAGCGTTCCCGGCGTTCCCGCGATGAGCACCATGAACATCGGCGTCGTCGACAGGATCGCGACGGTGAAGTTCTCCATGCCACCCAGGTCCAGGCTGAGCATGATCGGCCCGCACAGGACGAGGAGGAAAAGCAGGTTTGCGGTCAGGCGGAAGTTCCCGGTCCTGCGGTAGAGCAGCGGTAGGCAGAGGGCAAGCACCGCCACCACGACATGCCCCGCGAAACCGGCCGGGTTCCCGCGCATCACCGGGATGGCCGCTCCGCCGAAACGAACGAAGCCGAACACGAAACAGGCCGCAACGAGAACGAGCGCGCGTCGCAGCTCGCGCGACCGCATGGGCGTGCTCTGGTCCGGCAGAAACCGCTCGATGAAGCGCTGCACGCTCCCACGACGCGGGTCTTGGCGCGTCTCGCTCATCGCGGACATCCTGCTTCTTGTGCGAACGGTCCGCAGCTGCCTTGCCGCCTCGAATCGGGTCGGAGCCGTCTGACAGTGGGTCGGACATCTGGGAAGGGGTACGATCGGCGCACCGTGTCGCGGACCGTCAAGAGACTCCTCGGATGAGCCGGGCGCCCGAGAGGGCCCTCGCTCTCTTCGCGTGTCTGCTGGCGCTCTGCGCGGGGTCGTCCGCGACGCCGGCGCAGCAGCGGCCAACCCTCGTGATCCTCGAGATCGTCGATCTCGGCGGGTGTCGTGGCTGTGCCGGAAGCCTCACCCGGGCGCTCGAGAAACTGGACGTTGTCGAGGGTGCCGCACTCCACGACGAGCGCCCGGAGCTCTGGCTCACCATGAGCGCGGCACCGCCGTACCCCTGGGTCGACCTCCGCCGCACCGTGCGCGACAAGGGCTACACGGTCGGAGAGATCGAGCTCGTCGTCGACGCCACCCTGACGGAGCCGCTCGACCGTCTGGTGCTCTCGGCGCCGCCGAGCCACGCCTTTCCGGTCGACCTCGTGCACGGCTTCCGCCCTGGTGTGGGGCGCTACCGCGCCACACTCGGGGAAGGCGACGCGACGATCGTTCGCATTCAACTGGAGGAAGAGGAATGAAGGTTGGTCTGATCCCCGTCAACGTCGGTGTCGCCACCGGAGCCAACATGATCGGTCTCGCGCAGCTCGCGGAGCAGGTCGGCTTCGAATCGGTCTGGACGTTCGAGCACGTCGTCGTGCCGGTCGACTACGAATCGAAGTACCCCTACGACACGTCGGGCAAGATGGGGGCGGAGCCCGAGACCCACTTCGTCGATCCGCTGATCGCGCTTGCGGCGGTGGCCGCCAGCACGTCCAAGATCCGGCTCGGCACGGGCGTCAACATCCTGTCGCAGGCGAACCCCCTCTTCCTCGCCAAGCAGGCGGCGAGCCTCGACTTCGTGTCCGGCGGGCGCTTCATGCTCGGCGTCGGCATCGGCTGGCTGCGGGAGGAGTTCGAGGCCCTGGGCGTGCCCTTCGAGCGGCGCGGTGCCCGATTCGACGACTACGTCGAGGCCATGCGCAAGGTGTGGTCCGGTGACGTGGTCGAGCACCAGAGCGACTTCGTCTCGTGGTCGGGCTTCAAAAGCTACCCGCTCCCGGTGCAGGACCCCCTCCCCATCGTGATGGGTGGCTCGAAAGGCAAGGCGTTCGAGCGCATCGCGAAGTACGGGCAGGGCTGGTACGCGCCGACCAACAGCACCGAGAGCCTCGCCGAACTGCTTCCGGAGCTCGACCGCGCGTGCGAGGCCGAGGGGCGCGATCGCTCCACCGTGGAGATCAGCGCGATGTGGATTCCGGCGGCGGAGCCTGTCGACACCCTCCCCAGGTACGAAGAGCTCGGCGTGTCGCGCCTCATTGTGCCGGCCATGGCCCTGGTCGGCGACCAGAACCCCATCGAGGCGATCCAGAAGTTCGGCGAAGAGGTTCTCTCGCAGCTCTCTTGACGCGAGCATGTCGGGCCTTCGCGGGCGCGGGCACGCGGTAGGATGGCGAGGTTTCCCCGAGCTCGACGCGCTCCCGCGGCCCAGTCGGCTGCGGTGGCGCGGTGCCTTCGAGGGAAGGCTCTGCTCGACGTCCCCCAGGCGCGCCGCCCTCGCAGGCGCCTCGACGATCCCAGGCATAGGAGTCTGATCCGCATGGTTCGCAGCAAGTTCTCCGCTCCCTCCACGACGCTCTTCCTCCTCCTGCTCCTCGGCGCGCTCGCCTTCGCGACCACGGTGTCGGCCCAGGAGGGCAAACGCGCAGCTGCGGCCTACGAGATCGACCAGGCAGCCCTGGTCGGCGCCGCGGGTCGGCCCGGCGACTGGCTTTCGTACGGCCGCACGTACAAGGAGCAGCGCTACAGTCCGCTCGACGAGATCACGGCGGAGAACGTCTCCGAGCTCGGCATCGCCTGGGTCTACGAGACCGGCTCCAGGCGGGGGCTCGAGGCGACGCCTCTCGTGGTGGACGGGATCATGTACACCACCGGCGCGTGGAGCAAGCTCTACGCTTTGGACGTGGTCTCTGGAGAGCCGCTCTGGGAGTACGACCCGGAGGTGCCGCGCGAGACGGCGATGAAGGCCTGCTGTGATGTCGTGAACCGTGGTGCGGCGCTCTACAACGGCAAGATCATCCTCGGCACGTTGGACGGGCGGCTCGTTGCGGTCGACGCCGAGTCGGGCGACGAGGTCTGGTCGGCGGTGACCGTCGATCAGTCCAAGCCGTACACGATCACCGGTGCCCCGCGGGTCGTGAAGGGCAAAGTGATCATCGGCAACGGCGGCGCCGAGTACGGTGTGCGCGGCTACGTCACGGCGTACGACGCCGACACGGGCGAGCAGGCGTGGCGCTGGTACACCGTCCCGGGGAACCCGGCGGACGGGTTCGAGAACGAGGCCCTCGAGATGGCGGCCGAGACCTGGAACGGCGAGTGGTGGAAGAACGGCGGGGGCGGCACCGTCTGGGACTCGATCGTGTACGACCCGGAGCTCGACCTCGTCTACATCGGCGTCGGCAACGGCTCCCCGTGGGACCAGAACCTGCGCAGCCCCGGCGGCGGCGACAACCTCTTCCTGTCGTCGATCGTGGCGCTGCGTCCGGACACGGGCGAGTACGTGTGGCACTACCAGACGGTCAACGGCGACACCTGGGACTACACGGCCACGCAGCCCATGATGCTCGCGGAGCTGCCGATCGACGGCCGCGTGCGCAAGGTCCTCATGCAGGCCCCGAAGAACGGCTTCTTCTACGTGCTCGACCGCGAGACGGGCGAGCTGCTCTCGGCCAAGAACTACGTGCAGGTCACGTGGGCGAGCCACATCGACATGGAGACCGGTCGCCCCGTCGAGAACCCGGAGGCGCGCTACAAGGACCAGACGGCCGTCGTCTTCCCTGGGCCGCTCGGAGGCCACAACTGGCATCCCATGAGCTTCAACCCGGAGACCCAGCTCGTGTACATCCCGGCCATGGAGATGTCCAACTTCTACGTGCCGCTCGAGGACGACTACGAGGTGCAGGAAGGCCAGTGGAATCTCGGGGTGCAGCCGGCCGAGCCGCGCCACATCCCGCAGGCCGTCGCCGACCAGCTTGGCCTCACGCAGCAGCAGATCGCCGAGGACGCTCCCGCGGAGCTCCTCACCGGCCACCTTCTGGCGTGGGACCCGGTGGAGCAGAAGGAGGTCTGGCGGGCGCAGTACGACGTGCCGTGGAGTGGCGGCACGCTGACCACGGCCGGCAACCTCGTGTTCCAGGGCACTCCGAACGGCATGTTCAGGGCCTACCGCGCGACCGACGGTGAGCTCCTCTGGGAGTCGTACACCGGCAGCGGCGTGATTGCGGCACCGGTCACGTTCTCCGTGGGCGGCACGCAGTACGTCGCGGTGATGAGCGGCTGGGGCGGCGCCTTCGGGGTGGTCGGTTCGCGCGCTGCGCGCAAGGCCGTCGAGTCGGAGGGGCGCATCCTGGTGTACGCGATCGGTGCGAAGGGCCAGGAGCCGGAGCGCAAGGACCCCCGTGAGATCAGGCTCACCAAGATCGAGCACGACTCGACCACCGAGCAGATCGATCAGGGCCGGACCCTCTTCAACCGCTACTGCCTCGTTTGCCACGGCTACGGAGCGACGGGTGGTGGTGTGATCGCCGACCTTCGCGAGTCGGCGCCCCGGATCTACGACAACTACGACTCCATCATTCTCGAGGGTCGGCGCGTCGAGCGCGGCATGCCCAAGTTCGACTCGGTCCTCGACAGCGCGAAGGTGGATCTCATCCGCGCCTACATCCTGCATCGCAGGGACATGCTGAGTGCGGAGCTCGATGCCGAAGCTGCCGCGGACGACGACTGAGGGGACAGGCGATGACAGACACTGCTGGCGACGCACTGCGCTCCTGGGGCTTCGATCTCACCGGCAAGGTGGCGGTGGTCACGGGAGGCAGTCGCGGGCTTGGCCTCGAGATGTGCCGCGCCTTCGCGACCCTCGGAGCCAACGTCGTGGTGGCGAGCCGGAAGCTCGAGCCCTGCGAGGCGGCGGCCGCCGAGATTCAGGAGGTCACCGGCAACGAGTGCGTCGGCATGGCGTGCCACGTGGGGAGCTGGAGTGACTGCGACGCGCTCGTCGAGGCGTCGTACGAGCGTTTCGGCAAGGTCGACGTGCTGGTGAACAACGCCGGCATGTCGCCGCTGTACGAGTCGCTCGATCAGGTCTCGGAGGCGCTGTACGACAAGGTGCTCGAGGTGAACCTCCGCGGCCCCTTCCGGCTCGCCTCGGCCATCGGGGCACGCATGGCTGCTGGCGACGGGGGCTCCATCATCAACGTCAGCAGCGTGGCTGCCGTCCAGCCCGGCCCCAACGAGCTGCCCTACGGCATGGCCAAGGCCGGCCTCAACGCACTCACCCTCGGGCTCGCGAAGGCGTACGGGCCGAAGGTCCGGTCGAACTGCATCATGCCCGGCCCCTTCCTGACCGACATCAGCAAAGCCTGGGATCTCGAGGCCTTCGCCGAGCGTGCGCGCACCTCGATTCCCCTGCAGCGCGGAGGAGAGCCGCACGAGGTCGTCGGAGCGGCGGTGTACCTCGCTTCGGACGCGTCCAGTTACACGACCGGTGCCATTCTCAAGATCGACGGCGGCAGCGCCTGGGCTCCGGCCTGAGGCTTCGAGGCAGCTGGTGACGGCGGCGTCCCTCGTCACCCGGGCTCTGGAGGTCGGCTACGGCGGCCACTCTCTCGTGCAACCCCTCGATCTCGAGGTGCCGCGGGGGGAGCTTGTGGCCCTGCTCGGCGCCAACGGCAGCGGTAAGACGACGCTCCTGCGCACCCTCGCCGGCTTGTTGCCACCGGTGGGCGGAGCCGTAGAGGTCGCCGGGGCCGACCTGCAGACCCTGCGGGGCCGTGAGCGGGCACGTCGTCTGAGCGTGGTTCTGACCGACCGGCCCCGCGCGGCGGCACTCACCGTGGGCGACGTGGTGGCGCTCGGGAGGCACCCGCACACCGGCTGGGGCGGACGGCTCTCTTCGACGGATCGGGAGTGCATCTCCCGGGCGATGGCCGACCTCGAGCTCGGGGGCATGGCGCAGCGCCTCGTTGCAGAGCTCAGCGACGGCGAGCTGCAGAGGGTCCTCGTGGCGCGAGCGGTCGCTCAGGAGCCCGACGTGCTGCTCCTCGACGAGCCGACGGCGTTCCTCGACGTGCAGTGGCGCAGCGACCTCGTCGACCTCCTGCTGAGCCTCTGTCGTCGCCGGCAGATCTCGGCCCTGCTGTCGACACACGACTTCGACCTCGCGATCGCCCGCGCCGACCGTATCTGGCTGTTTGCAGGCGACGGCCAGTTGGTGCAGGGGCTGCCGGAGGAGCTGGCGCTCGACCGAGCCTACGATCGACTGTTCGCCGGCGGCGCCGCACGCTTCGACGTGTCGTCCGGTCGCTTCGTGACCCGTGCCCCGAGCGATCTGCCGCACGCGAGGGTCCTGGGGCACGGCGCGCGCGCCGTCTGGGGCCAACGGCTGCTCGAGCGCCTCGGCTACGTGGTCGTGGCGGCGGACGAGGAAGGCCTGTCCATCGAGCTCGACTGCGAGGAGCACGCCTTCCGGGTGCGCACCGGTGGCGAGACCGCAGAGGTGGCGTCACTCGGAGACGTTGCGCGCTTCCTGAATCGCGGCGCGCGCGCCCGCCGCTAGGCGGGCAGTCGCGCTGTCGCCACGAGTGACGCAGGGTGTCACTCGTGAGCCCGAGAGGGCCCTCAGAGGCCGAGGACCGAGGCGCGCCCCGTGAAGAAGATGCCCGCGATGCAGCCGGTGAGGAGCGTCGCCAGGGTCGCCGCCGCGAGGCATCGACCGGTGAGCGCGGTCAGGTCGCCCAGGCGATCGGGCGCCACGGCTCCGAAGCCGCCGATCGCGATGCCGACGCCCGCAAGGTGGGCGAACCCACAGAGCGCGTACGAGAGGACGAGCAGACTGCGTTCCGAGAGGGCCTGCTCCGCCGCCAGGGACCCGAGCTGCTGATAACTCACCACTTCGGTGAGGAGGAGGCGCTGCCCGAGCAGCTGGCCCGCCTGGGCCACGTCGCCACTCTCGATCCCGAGGAGCCAGGCGAGGGGCCGGAACACGACGCCGAGGACACCGGTCAGGGTCGAGCCCGTGGCGGCGGCGAGGAGTGCGTCGACGACACCGACGAGCCCCAGCACGGCGACCAGGATGGCGGCGATGCCGGCTGCGATCTTGAGGCCGTCGTTCGCGCCGGTCGCGAGGGCGGCCATCGCGTTGGGCTGCCGCTCCGCCAGGTGCAGGTCGGGCACCTTGCCGAGGGTCTCCGGCGCGTCGTGCTCGGGGAGCATCAGCTTGCTGACGACGACGGCACAGGGAATGGAGAGCACCGAGGCGGAGAGCAGGTGCCCGGCGATGCGCGGGAACTGGCCCTGGAGGAAAACCACGTAGATCGCCAGGGTCGTGGACGCGGCCGTGGCGAGGTTGGTGGTGAGCACGGTGTTGAGCTCCGAGCGCGTCATGCGCCCGAGATACGGGCGCACCGCCGCCGCAGTCTCCACACCAAAAAACAGATGGACCGCGCTCGCGAGCGACTCCGCACCGGAGAGCTGCAGGGTGCAGTGGAACAGCCGGGCGAACCCGCGGACGATCGGATCGATGATGCCGAAGTGGTGCAGGAGGCCCATGAAGGCGCTGAAGAAGACCACCGCAGGAAGCACCTGTGCCGCCAGCACGAATCCCACGGAAGGCTCACCAGCGCCGGTCTCCTGCCCTGGGTTGAGAGCGAGCGGCCCGAACAGGAACTCCGCGCCCCGCGTGCTGGCCGCGAGGAGCGCGACCACGGCGTCGTTGACCCAGACCAGCGCGACCTGTGTCGCCGGCACGAGGAAGACCAGGGCACCCATGACGAAGGCGACGGCGCTCGCGCCGAGCACCGCCCGCCACTGGACGGGCCGGCGCATGCCACCCAGGACCCAGGCCAGGGCGCAGAGCACGACCCAGCCGAGGAGCGAGCTCAGGTGGAGTACGGTCAACTCGAGGCTCCCAGGGTGCCCATGATGTGGGGCGCCAAGGCCTGCGCCTCTTCGAGGAGCGCGGAAAGATCGATTTGTGTCAGCTTCCGGTCGCGCACGACCTCGTTGCCGTTCACGAAGACGTGGGTGACGTCGCCACGGCCGGCGGAGAACACGAGGTGGTGGACGGCGTCGAAGAGCGGACGCGCGTGCGGTCGATCGAGGTCGACCAGGATGAAGTCGGCGGGCTCGCCCACCTCGAGCGTGCCGGAGCCGAGGCCCAACGCCTCGGCGCCGCGACGCGTGGCCATTGCCCAGGCGGTCTGCGGAGCGACGGCCGTCGGGTCACCGAGGGCTCCCTTGTGCAGGATCGCGGCGAGCCGCAGGCCCAGCCACGGATCCAGGTCGTTGCCGGAGATCGGACCGTCGGTGCCGAGGGTGACGTGGACTCCGCGCTCCAGCATGTCCGGCACGGGCGCGATTCCTGAGCCGAGCTTGAGGTTCGAGACGGGGTTGTGCGCGACCACGCTGCCGGACGATGCGATCAGCTCGAGCTCGTGCTCGGAGAGGTGGACGCAGTGCGCCAGGATCGTCCGGGGGCCCAGGAGACCCAGCGTGTCCAGATGCTCGATCACGGGGCGCCCGTAGCGCTCCTGGATCGTCTGCTGCTCCAGCCTCGTCTCGGCCGCGTGGATGCTCACGATCGCGCCGGTCTCTTCGGCGAGCCGTGCCACGGTCTCGAGCAGAGGCGGGGAGACGGTATAGGCCGCGTGAGGGTTGATGCCGGCCGTGACCAGAGGGTTGTCGGCGAAGTCGACGCAGAACGCCCGCGCGTCGCTCTCGCGCTCTTCCGCGGATCGGCCGTCGATGCCCTCACCGTCGAAGAACATGCCCCCGGTCGTGACACGAACCCCGAGCTGCTGCGCCGCGCGCGCGACCGACCGCGGATACCAGAACATATCGACGACCGACGTGACGCCGGCCAGGAGGTTCTCCGCGAGGCCCAGCAGCGACCCCAGCTCGGCGGTACGGTCGTCGAGGATCTCCCTCTCCGCGCGGAAGACCCCCTGGAGCCACGGTTCGAGGGGGAGACCTTCGATGAGGCCGCGAAACAGGCTGTCGCCCGAGTGGCAGTGGGTGTTGCAGAAGCCCGGGGCGAGGAGTTGGCCCCCTGCATGCAGGGTGCGCGCGCCACCTTCGACCCAGTGCGCGAGGTCCCGGTCGCTGCCGACACACACCAGCCGGCCGTCGCGGACCGCGACACCTCCGTCGTGGGTGGCCCCGTCCGGCGCGAGCACCCGTGCGCCCTGAACGACGAGATCGGCCTCAGGCATCGCGCTGCCCTCGGAGGTAGCTCTCCTGGTCGGGCCGCAGCGTGTCGATCCGGAGCCCGAGAGCGTCCAGCTTGAGCTCCGCCACGCGGCGGTCGAGAGCCTCGGGCACTGGCATGGCCCGAGCTTCGAGCTCACCCGCATGGGCGACCAGGTGCTGCACCGCAAGCGCCTGCAGGGCGAAGCTCGTGTCCATGATCTCGGCGGGGTGGCCGTCGCCGCACGCGATGTTGACGATGTTTCCGTTGCCGAGCAGGTGAATCCAGCGATCGTCGAGGCGATAGGCCGACACGTTGTGACGAGGCTGTGCGGCCTCTCGAGCCTCTTGCGCCAGACCATCGACGTCGATCTCGTGCTGGAAGTGACCGGCGTTCGCCACCAGCGTGCCGTCGCGCATGCGCTCGAAGTGCTCGGGCCGCAGGGTGTGCCGGACGCCGGTCACCGTGAGCACGATGTCGGCCTCGGCGCACGCCTCCAGCAGCGGTGCGACGGCGTGGCCGCGCATCGCCGCGTCCGCAGCCTTGACGGGGTCGACCTCGCACACCGTCACCTTCGCGCCGAGTCCCTGGGCTCGCAGCGCACACCCGGCACCGCACCAGCCGAAACCCACGACGACCACGCTCTTGCCCGCGATCACCTGATTCGTGGTGCGCATCACGGCGTCCCACACCGACTGGCCGGTGCCGTGGACGTTGTCGAAGAGGTACTTGCAGCGCGCCTCGTTGATCAGCAGAACAGGGAAGCTCAGCGCGCCTGCCTCATCGCGCGCCCGCGCGCGCACCACCCCGGTCGTGGTCTCCTCACACGCTCCCAGCATCGACCCGGCACGGTCCAGTGCGTAGGTGTGAAGCGCCTCGGTGAGATCGCCACCGTCGTCGACGACGAGTGTCGGCTCGATCTGTAGAGACTTGTGCAGCGCCTCCGTCATCTCTGCGTCCGAGGCACCGTGACGGGCGTAGACGTGGAGGCCCTCCTCGGCCAGTGCGGCCACCACGTCGTCTTTGGTGGAGCCGCTGTTGCTACCCGTCACTGCCACCTGGGCGCCTGCTGCCCGGAGCACGAGTGCCAGGTAGGCCGTCTTGGCCTCGAGGTGGATGCTGAGGGCCACACGCTGGTCGCGCAGGGGCTGCGAGGCGCGAAGCTCCTGCTCGAGGAGCCGGAGGATGGGCATGTTGCGACGCGCCCAGGCGATCTGCCGATGCCCGCTCGGCGCGACAGAAGGGTCGGCCAGCTCGTTCGCGGGCAGCGAGCTCGTCACGGAATCAGAGCCCCGCCTCGTACTTCCGTGCGGCTTCGAGCGCGAGCTCGATCATCTCGTTGAACGTGGTCGCGCGCTCGTCGGACGACAGGGCCTCGTCCCTCCGGATGTGATCCGAGACCGTACACAGGCCAACGGCTTCGGCCCCGAGCTCCGCCGCCACCGCGTAGATTCCGGCGAGCTCCATCTCGACGCCGAGGATCCCGAGGGTGTCCATCGCGTCCCAGACTCCGTCGTCGGGGCTGTAGAAGAGGTCGGTGGAGAAGAGGTTGCCGACGCGTGCCGGAATCTCGCGTGCCTCCGCCTCGTCCACCAGAGCCCGCAGCAGGGGAAAGCTCGCCAGCGGAGCAAAGTCGTAGCCGCGAAACCGGACGCGGTTCACCGACGAGTCGGTCGACGCACCCATCGCGATGAGCAGGTCGCGCAGCTTCACATCGTCGGCCGTGGCGCCACAGCTGCCCGTGCGCACGATCCGCTGCACGCCGTAGTCGCGAATCAGCTCGGTGCAGTAGATCGAGGCGGAGGGGATGCCCATGCCGTGGGCCATGACCGACACGCGCCATCCTTTGTAGCTTCCCGTGAAGCCGAACATGTTGCGCACGTCCGTCACGAGCCGGGGGTCGTCGAGGTAGGTCTCGGCGATGAACCTGGCCCGGAGCGGATCTCCGGGCATGAGAACCGTGGAAGCGAATTCTCCGGACTGGGCGGAGATGTGTTTCGTGGGTGGCAAGTGCGTCTCCTCGGGGCCTCGGGCTCAGGTGCGGTGCGCGCCGAGTCGGATCGCGCTCCAGATGGCGATGGCGGCGACGCCGATCAGGGTGAGATCGACGCCGGCAATTGCGGCGACGAAACTCGGGTGCGTCGGAATCGGAAGGTCTCCAGTGGTCCACCAATTGAGCGTGACGGCACTGAGGCAGGCCAGCGCCTGAAGCGTACACAATCCGGACCAGGGTGCCCGGCCGGAGCGCCAGGTCACGGCCGCCACCAGGAGCGTGAGTGCCGCCCAACCGGCGAAGAAGCCGATGGCCTCGACCTCCGCGCGGCGGCCGATGCTCTCCGGGAGAACGCGGTTGAGCGCAAGGAGCCCGGCCGATGCGATCGGCATGCCGCAGATCGCCGAGCTCGTCAGCGCTTCGACCGCGCGGTGCAGGGCCGAAGGGCGAGACGACTTGCGCTTCTCGAGCCAGAAGAGCAGGCCGGTCGCGACCATGACGGACCCGGCCATGCCGAGAACGAAGCACAGCCAGCGCAGGGTGTAGCTCTGGTAGGGGAGCCGATGGATCTCGTCCAAGGTGCGTTTGAGGGTGCTCACGGCGTCTGCCGTGTCGTCCTTCAGGAGCGTGCCGTCGACACCGTCGAACGTGAGCTGGCGCGGGCCCCCGATCGCTCGGCTGTCGGGTGTCTTCTCGAAGCGGACGAGGGCGTGACGGTCTCCGGGATGGTCGATGTTGACGACCCCGATCGCCCCGATCTCCCAGAGGCTCTGAGCGCGCGCTGCGAGGGCGTCGACCGAGGCCAGCTTGGCCTCTTCTCCCGCAGGCCGCCTCGAGTAGCCTCCGAATCCTTCGCTGTAGAAGTCGCTCGGGCGTTCGTAGACGGCGCGAATGGTGTCGGGGAAGACCACTTCACCCACCAGCCACAGCCCGGTGATCGTGAACAGCAGGTGAAACGGGAGTGCCACGAGTGAGGCGACGGTGTGCAGGTCGACGAGGCTGCGCCCCCGGGAGCCTTCCCGGCGCCACACGAACAGGTTGCGGAAGTGCCCCTTGTGGATCCAGATCCCCGCGATCATCACCGCCAGGGCGACGAGAGTGATGAAGCCGAGCACGACGCGGCCGCGACCGGTCACGAACAGCGTGTCGTGGAGCCGTTCGAACACGTAGGAGCCGCCGCCGCTGATCTTGGGCAGGCGCTCCAGGGTGACGGGGTCGAAGTAGCGCGGCCCGGGCCCCTTGCCGCGCTCGATGAAGCGGACCTCGATGGCAGGCATCCGTGGGCTGGGCGGGTGCACGATGCGGAAGCTCCCGGGGCGGGCGATCTCGTCCAGCCGAGCCATCAGCTCGTCGTAGCGCACGGCCTGCGGCTCGACGTGACGCAGCGACGGATTCATCCAGCGGTCGAGCTCCTGGTCGAACAGCGTCAGGCTCCCCATGAACACCACCACGAGAAACGGAAAACCGATGGCGAGGCCCAGCCAGGTGTGGACCCAGGCCATGGTCTCTTGAACCCGGCGGAACATCGAGTCGCTAGAGAGCTCGCAGGAGCAGCTTGAGCGCGACCGCGCCGCCGAGGGAGACCGCAGCGAAGATCCGCGGGCGTGAGGTGCAGTAGGCCCAGAGCACCACACACGGGAGCGCGCAGCACCAGAGGAGGGTCGACAGCAGGACGGCGTCGGCGCGCGCGACTCCCACCGCAGCGAGGAGCGCCGCCGTTGCCGGGGGCAGAGACCGGGCGAAGGCGTAGATGACCGCCGCGACCCACATCGTGCGCCAAACTGCCGCGGTCCAGGGGACGGCCGATGCCATTTCAGGCGCCGTCCTCCAACGACTCGTAGACCGAGGCCGTGAGGTACGCGCCGCGAGGGTCGCCCATCACGCCGGCCTCCATGCGGTTCATGACGTACGAGAGCGCAATGTGGTGGTCGAAGTCGACCAGGATCGTCGATCCGCCCCAGCCGCCCCAGAAACAGGCGTTCTTCGAGGGCATCGGCATGACCTCGTTGCCGAGCCCGTAGCCGAGGCCGTGCGACAGCGGCACGTCGAGGACCAGGTCGAGCCCCGACGTCTGCTCCTCCAGCGCGCGCCGG
This sequence comes from Candidatus Multivoraceae bacterium, assembly GCA_965223385.1. Classification (GTDB taxonomy): domain Bacteria; phylum Acidobacteriota; class Thermoanaerobaculia; order Multivoradales; family Multivoraceae; genus JBCCLJ01. The sequence goes on from CBDCWR010000007.1 coordinate 3,091,103, forward strand.
CAGCCGGCCTCGCTCAGGAGGCGCTTGCCGCCGAGCTCGCCTCCGCACGCGACCAGTGCCTGGGTCCGCGCCACCGAGCGCGCATTGCCGGTCCCGCCGGCTGCCGGGATCTCGGCTCGGCGCCAAGCTGCGGTCCGGGAGGTCTCGGCAGGGGCGAAAGGGCTCCTGAACGTGCGTGCGGCGATGGAGTCGGGATCCGTGACCTCGTCTGCAGGTCCCGGGCCCGGCGGCGGTACGAGGTCGCCGATGCGCCCGTGGTGCTCGTCGTCGATGCCGATGTGGAAGTCGGTGCCGAGCGGTCCGGCGATCTCGTCCCGGAAGAAGGTGCCGAGGCTCTTCCCCGTGATGCGGCGGACGACTTCGCCGGTGAGGTAACCCTGGGTGATCGCGTGGTAGCCGCTTGCGGTGCCCGGGGTCCACCACGGCTCCTGGGCCGCGAGCAGCGACGTGATCTTCTCCCAGTCGAAGAGGTCCTCCGGCGCGGTCGGTTCGTCGAGGCCTGACAGCCCCGCCGTGTGGGACATGAAGTGTGCGGTGGTGATCTCGTTCTTGCCTGGGCCCGCAAACTCCGGCCAGTAGTCGGCGACGGGGCGGTCGAAGTCGAGATCACCCTGGTCGGCGAGGAGGAGCGCGCTGAGGGCGGTCATGGTTTTTGTGGTCGACCACACGTTGACCAGCGTGTCCTCCTGCCACTCCTGCGTTCGTGCCTCGTCCAGGTGGCCGCCCCAGAGGTCGATGACCGTCTCACCGTCGCGCACCATGCAGAACGAGGCGCCGAGGTCGCCGCGCTCCACGAAGTTCTCGCGAAAGGTGGCCTCGACGCGGGCGAACTCCGGTGGGCAGGTGCCCGAGATCGGCGGTTCGTTCCGCGGGGAGGAGGTCTTGTCGTCAGCCATGGTGCGCATCTCCTGGTTGGAGGGGCGAGCCTACATGGCTGCGACGCGGCTGTCCGCGGGCTTCGCCGAGTCGGCTCCATCCGGCCGCCACGAGGTTGCAGGCGACAAGGGCCGTCACGAGCAGCAGCCGGTCGTCGACGCTGCCGCGGGCCTCGTACAGCACGGTCAGTAGCGTGAAATGGGTGAGGTAGAGGGTGTAGGAGTAGCTCGCCAGGAAGTGGGCGAGCCTTCGCCCCACTTCCGGGACCTCCCGCGGCGGCCCGGACGAGGCCTGGCACCAGCCGATGAAGCACGCGAAGGCGACCGCGAGGAGCACCGCCGCGGGGCGGTCGAAGGCTTTCATGGGATGGCTGGCATCGAGCGTGGCAAAGCGGGCGACGGCGAAGGCCGATGCGAGAAGACCTCCCGCAAGCCAGAGACCGGCTGGGGCGGGGTGTTCGGTCCGGCCGCCGCGGAGCACCGCGACGTAGGTCAGCGCGCCGTAGAGCCACGTGGCCGCGATGCCGTGGCCGGGACCACCCAGCAGGTTGACGGTGACCGAGCCCGCCGCCGGGAGCGCGAGCAGGAGGGCGAGAACGCTCCATCGGCCTCCCGCACGTCCGAGCGCGACGACTCCGGCGAAGACGTACAGCCACCACTCGATCGACAGGGTCCAGAGCGGCTCGCCGCTGCCGAAGACCGGTAGGCCGGTGCCCGGGTAGTTCTGCAGGTGAACGAGGTTGGCGAGCGCCACGAGGAGGCGCTCATCTCCCTCGAAGTAGTCGAGCTCGAAGAGGTCGAACGGCATCCGGTCGACCACCGCGATCAGCAGCAGCGCCGGCGCGAGACCCCACGTGATGCGTCGCGCGCGCCGTGCCAGGAATCGCGAGAACGCTCCGGAGCGCCGCTCGAGCGAGGCCCGGTGAAGGCTGCGCGCGATGAGGAAGCCGGAGAGGAGGAAAAACAGCACCACGGCGAGGCGCTGGATCTGCGGCGGCGGGTCCGGATGGCCGAGGAACGAAAAGACGTTGAAGAAGTCGAACGCGTGTCCCAGGAGGACGGCCTGGGCGGCGAGGCCCCGCAGGAGGTCGAGGGCGTACGTGGTGCGGGGCTCGAGCTCGAGCGGGGTGGGAGCCGTCATTTCGGGTGCCGGCGACGCTGCACCAGCCACACGACACACGCGACCGCAAACGCGCCGTGCCCCACCAGAAGGGTCCAGGCGTGCTCGGTCTGATCCAGGTAGAAGAGGTACGAGAGCTGGACCGTTCCGGTGAGCACGAGCCAGGGCCAGAATCCGGCGATGGTGGCGAACGGGAGCGCCCAGATCAGATACCAGGGGTTGACCGTGGCACTCAGCCACACGGTGCCGCCGAGAAGGACCAGGAGCGCCATGGCCCATCGGGTGGGCCCGTCGTCGTCCGCCGCGCGCCACACGACCGCGCAGGAGGCGGCGAACGGCAGGAGGAGGGCCAGGCCTCCCGCAACGCTCCAGCCGTCGAGGCCGACGGCGTCTGAGAGCGCGCGGACGACAAGGAAAGGACCCGGGTTGAACATCCACTCGGCGGCGAAGGTGCGCAGAGCGTCGAGGATCGCTGGCAGGTCCCTGACGAAGGGGAGCAGCCCCAGCCCCACGGTGAAGCCGCCGGCCAGTGCTGCCCGGGTCGCGTCACGGAAGCCTGCGGCGCGCCAGGCGGCCACCGCGACGAGCGCCACCACCGGGAGGCTCGAGAGCTTCACGAGCGATGCAGCACCCGCGGCGCACGCGGCCCCGCTCCACCTTCGCTGGAGGCCCAGGAGGAAGGCGAGGAACAGGAGCCCGATGGCCAGGCTCTCGACATGCGCGGAGCCGGCAGTCTCCTTGATCAGGAGCGGGTTCCAGGCCGTGGCAACGAACCACTCCGGGCGACCGTGGCGCTGCGCGAGGCGGGCGAGGAGAAGCAGCGCGCCGAGCTCCGCGAGGAGAAAGAGCACCTTGAGCAGCAGCACGCTCCCCGGCGCGACGAGCGCGCAGAAAGCAAACGTCGCCTGAGCGAGCGGGCCGTACACGGTGCGGTACTCGAGGAAGCTGAGGTTGTCGAAAACCTCGACCCAGACTCCGCTCTCGAAGAGGTCGATCAGCCACTGGGCCTCCGGGTCCGAGCTCTCCGCGGCGACGTAGCGGGCTTCCAGCTCGGCCGGTGCGGCAGCGTACGGGCTGTGGCCGCGCGCCAGCACGGCACCGTCCCAGAGGTATCGCCAGGCGTCGTTGTCGTAGAGGAGGAAGGTCTCGTACCCCGTCTCCTCGGAGCCGAGGTCCCGCTGCAGCCCCTCCAGCGCCTCGCCGTGGGGGAGCCCGGCGGGCAGCAGCGCCAGTCGAAAGGCGATCGCGCCGGCCAGGAGGAGGCCGAAGGAGGCGCCGGCCGGTTGCTTCGCGGTGGCCCGGATCACGAGCGCGTAGATCGCGAACGACAGGGTCATGAGGGCCAGGAATCCCGCGACTCCGGCCGGATCGCTCGTCGGACGCAGCGCCAGAGCGAGCCCGAGATAGAGGACGCTCTGCGTGGCGAGACTGCCGATCAGGAGTGGACGAAGAGGCACCAGCTGCGACTCGGCGGGGCAACGCAGATGCGCCTGCCCTGGGGGTGAACCGAACTCCGGCTCGAACCGTACCCCACGTCGAGCCCAGATTCCTCGTGCCAGAATGCGAGGAGACACGCCGCCGCGCGACCCTGCCACGGCGACGATCGTGGTGAAAGCCACCGTGACCGCGGTCGACACGGGTCGGCTCCTGAGTCTCCGCCCGGAGAAGGAGGACATCGTGGTGCAGGTGGAGATCGACGAGAAGGTCAGGATCCGCGCGCAGGACAAGAAGGAGTTCGACGGGCGGCGGCGCCTCATGTTCGACGATCTCGCCGTGGGCCAGCGCCTGCGCGTGACGGTGCTCCCGGCACAGGAGAAGGTGGTCAGCCTGGTGGTGCTCAAGGGCGGGGAGTGGCGCGGCACCTGATCGCAGCACTGTCGCAGCCAGAGGAGCCGCCGGAAACGAAAACGAGGCTGAGCACCGGAGTGCTCAACCTCGTGTCGTTTGGCAGGTTGTCCGCCGGGCTCAGCCGCGGTGACGCCGCATCTCGTAGCGGCCGACCACGAGGTGATGCACCTCGTCCGGGCCGTCGGCGATGCGGAGCGTGCGCTGGCCGCGGTACATCGCCTCGAGCGGAGTCCACTGCGAGACGCCGGTCGCGCCGTGCATCTGGATCGCCTGGTCGATGATCTGACAGACCTTCTCGGGCACCATCGCCTTGACGGCGTGCACCCAGATCCGCGCCTCCTGGTTCCCCAGCACGTCCATGGCACGCGCGGCCTTGAGGACCATCAGGCGCATCGCCTCGATCTCGATCCGGGCCCTCGAGATCACCTCGATGTTCTTGCCGAGCTGGATGATCGGGCGCCCGAACGCTTCGCGCGACAGACCACGCTCGACCATGAGGTCGAGGGCGCGCTCCGCCTGGCCGATGGACCGCATGCAGTGGTGGATGCGGCCCGGTCCGAGGCGAACCTGGGAGATCTCGAAGCCGCGGCCTTCGCCGAGGAGGATGTTCTCCTTGGGAACGCGGACGTTCTCCATCTTGATGTGCATGTGGCCGTGCGGTGCATCGTCGTGGCCAAAGACCATCATGGGGCCGAGGACGTTGACGCCCGGCGTGTCCATGGGCACGAGGATCTGCGACTGCTGGCGGTGCGCCGGGCCGTCCGGGCTCGTCTTGACCATGCAGATCATGATCTTGCAGCGCGGGTCGCCGGCGCCGGAGATGTAGTACTTCTCGCCGTTGATGACCCACTCGTCGCCCTCGAGCACGGCCTGGGTGCCGATGTTCTTGGCGTCGGAGGAGGCCAGGTGAGGCTCGGTCATGCCGAAGCAGGAGCGGATCTCGCCGTCGAGGAGCGGCTTGAGCCACTTCTCCTTCTGCTCCTCCGTGCCGACGCGCTCGAGGACCTCCATGTTGCCGGTGTCCGGGGCGGCACAGTTGAGGCACTCCGAGGCGATCGGCACCTTGCCCAGCTCGGCGGCGATGTAGGCGTAGTCGAGGTTCTTGAGGCCTTCGCCACTCTCGGCGTCCGGTAGGAAGAAGTTCCACAGGCCCTGCTTCTTGGCCTTGGTCTTCAAGCCGTCGAGGAGCTCGAGCTGCTCGTCGGTGTGGCTCCAGCGGTCTTCGCGACCTTCGCCCAGGCGCTCGAACTCAGGGTAGGCCGGGGCGATGTTCTCCTGAATGAACTTCTTGACGGAGTTGTAGAGGGGGCGGGCCTCGTCCGACATCGTCAGGATGTTCAGCTCGGGGTTGTTGGCATACGGATCGTGCGACGTGTCGGACATGGATCCTCCATGGGTCGCGCTCCGCAGCGCGACGATCGACGTGACAGTTCGAGAAGAAACGGGGCCGGAGTCTAGCAGGATGGCGAGCGCCGTCTTGCGGCGCGGCCGAGTCGAAACGGGGGTAGGGTGCCGCCGTGTCGCATCGAACCCAGCTGTTGTCTCTCCTGGAGGACTACCGTGCGCGGTCACCCGCCGAAAGCGTCACGGTCGAGCGCTTCGTGCGCTTCGTCGAGGAGCAGCCGCGCTGCTTCGAGCGCGAGCTCGAGATCGGCCACGTGACGGGCTCGGCGTGGATCGTCGACCCCCCGATGGAGCGTGTGCTCCTCACGCACCACCGCAAGCTCGGGAGGTGGCTGCAGCTCGGCGGCCACGCCGACGGCGATCCCGACATGGCTCGGGTCGCGCGGCGAGAGGCGGTGGAGGAGTCGGGTCTCGACGTGGCCCCTCTTTCCCTCTCGGGCCTGGACGGTCGGATCTTCGACGTCGACATCCACGTCATTCCGGAGCGTCGCACCCAGACCGGAGTGGAGCCGGAGCACGAGCACTTCGACGTACGCTTTGCCCTCCGCGCTGCCACCTCCGACTTTGTCGTCAGTGCGGAATCGCTCGATCTCGCCTGGGTCGCCGTGGAGACCCTGGACGAGCTCGAAGTGGATGCGTCCGTGCAGCGCATGGCAGCGAAGTGGCGTGAGGTGATGTCGACGATCTCACCCAGCTGAGCCCGGACGCAACGTGCGACAGTTGGCAAGAGCGTCGTCGTCGGCCGAGCTGCCCAGGCTTCGCAGCGCGCCTTGAGATACGGTGGCGCCCCGGCCGGGGCACGCCCGCCGATGGTCTTCGCACGATGCAGCCACCCCACACATCCCCCGTCGTCGTCGTCTCCGGGGCGTCGCGCGGTCTCGGAGCGGGCCTTGCGGAGGCCTTTGCAGCGCGGGGAATGTCGCTGGGGCTCTTTGCGCGCAGCGCGTGTCCGGTGCCGGACGGCGCGCAGGACCGCTGCCTCGTGGCGGAGGTCGACGTGGCCGACGAGACCGGCGTGCGGACCTTCGCCCGACGGGTACATCACAGGTTCGGGCGGATCGACCTCTGGGTGAACAACGCGGGAGTGCTCGAGCCCATTCGGCCGGTCCGGAACCTCGAGGGGCGCGAGGTGCTTCGGCATCTGGAGATCAATGTGGTCGGGGTGCTCCACGGCACGACGGCCTACGTCGAGCTGCTCCGCGAGCACGAGCAGCGTGGAGTGCTCGTGAACATCTCCTCGGGAGCGGCCCGAAAACCCTACGAAGGCTGGGGCGCCTACTGTGCGGGGAAGGCGGCCGTCGACCGGCTCACCGAGGTGGTTGCGCTCGAGGAGCGCGGCGTGCTCCGTGCCTACTCGGTTGCTCCCGGTGTCGTCGATACGGAGATGCAGGAGCTCATCCGGCAGGCGCCGGAGAGCGACTTCCCAGCGGTGGAGAGGTTCCGGGAGCTCCAGCGCCAGAACGCGTTCGCGACCCCGCACGAGGTGGCGGAAGGCCTCTTTCGACTGGCATTTGGGCCGTCCCCTCCATCGGACGTACTCGTCGATCTGCGAGAGCTCTGACGCAGGAGCAGAGCGCAGGCTCAGGTAGACTGCGGCCCTTCCCGAACAACAACCTCCGAGCCCGTGCGGGCGCCGCAATGACGCGCAAGAAGAGTCTCGAAGAGCTCATCGAGCAGTTGGGCCTCGTGATCGAGGACGAGGGGTTCCCTCGCATTGCGTCCCGGATCTACGCGCTCCTCCTCGTGGAGGACGAGCCGTTCACGTTCGATGCGCTCGTCGATCGGCTGCAGGTGAGTCGCGGCAGCGTCTCGGGTGGTACTCGCATGCTCGAGCGTGAGGGCATCCTCGAGCGGACGACGCGTGGCGGCGACCGACGCGACTACTACCGGCTCGACTCGAGGCGGCACGTGCGCCTTTTGGAGCGCCACCTGGAGCGCCGCGACCGCTGGTACAAGGCGGTGCAAGACTGCTTCGAGAGCCTTCCTGCCGGCATGCCCACGGCGCGGCGCCGGCTCGAAAAGAGCCTCCGGTTTCAGGACCTGCTGCGGACCGGCGTGCGGACTGCTCTCGAGGCATGGAGCGACGAGGAAGAGTAGGGGCGCAGGCGCCCTGCGCGGGGTCGAATCGTCCTTGACCGGCCAGATTGTTCAATCTAGACTGAACGAACTGGCCGAGCCCGCTCGGCTTGCCACACCCGATCCTCGGCACACCTTCGCCGAGCCCGCCTTGGGGCCCTGTTGTCATTCATCTCGAGTCGGGGAGCGTTGAGTAGGGACTTCGCTCCTCATCATCTGGGTCCCCGAACTGTCATGGCGTGATTCCAGGCTTTGGGTCTGAATCTCGGAACGCAGCTCCTTCAACTCGTTTCTCAGCTGTGGCGGTTGTTTGCTCGAGGGCCGACCGTCCTACTCCGGTCGGCCCTTTCCTCCTTCTGCGGCCTCCTCGCGTCGCGAGCCGCGAACGGCGTCGATTCCGCGGCCCGAAGGCGAGAGCATGTCGCGCCCCCGACACGGCCAGCCATCGGCCGCGCGGGTCGCCGCATCGTCGGGCTCCGCGAGCGTCGACCAGCGGCGGTAGATTCGGGGAGACATGAGTGACGAGAATCGAGTGGTGATCGTCGGCGCCGGACCGGTTGGTCTGGCGGCTTCGCTCGAGCTGGCCCGGTTCGGCGTGGCCTCGGTCGTGCTGGAGCGAAACGCCGGCACGTCGTGGCATCCGAAGACCCGGAACTTCAACACGCGGACCATGGAGATCGCGAGAGGTTGGGGGTCGGCGGCCTACGAGCGCTTTCGCGGCATCGACACGCCTCCCGGGTGGAAGAGCCCCATCCGCTTCAACGACACACTCACCGGTCGTGAGGTCGGCACCATCGACTCGGCGGCGTTTGTCGGTCCGGGGCCCGAGGTGAGCCCGGCGGAGCCGGTCATGTCGTCGCAGGAGCTCATCGAGGAGATCCTGCTCGACTCGGCGCGCGCGACGGGCATGGTCGACGTACGGTTCGAGACCGAGGTCGTCGGCCTGCTGCGTGGTGCGGGCCGTTCGGATCGCGACGTGGCCGTCGAGGTGCACGACCGAGACGGTGAATCGGCCATCGTCGAGGGGCTGGCGCTGGTCGCCGCGGACGGTGCGGGCAGCTTCGTCCGGCGGGCCCTCGGCATCGACATGGAAGGGGCTCGCTCCCTGGCGCATGTCGTGAACTGCTACTTCAACGCCGAGATCGAACCGCTCCTCGGAGACCGGACCGGTGTTCTCCACTTCGTCTCTTCGCCACGTGCCCGCGGCGTGCTGCAGCCGCTGGACGCCCGAGGACGTTGGCTGTGTCAGATCAACGTGAAGGAGCCCGACTGGAGCGCCGAGGTGTTCACCGACGAGCGTGCCGTCCAGTGGGTCCGGGACGCGGTGGGCGTCGCGGACCTCGACGTCGAGATGCGCTCGATCGGCTTCTGGCGCATGAACGCGACGGTCGCCGAACGCTTAGTGCAGGGGCGCGTTCTGCTCTGCGGAGATGCGGCGCACCAGTTCCCGCCGACGGGAGGGCTGGGCGTCAACACCGGGCTGCAGGGAATGCACAACGTCATGTGGAAGCTCGCCTGGGTCGCCCGAGGTTGGGCCGGGTGGCCGCTGGTCGAGACCTACTCCGCCGAGCGCCGCTCCGTTTCGGCGCGCATCACCGCGCAGTCGCTCGAGAACTCGGCCAACGTGGGGCGCATCTCGAGGACCATGCACTCGGGAGGCAGCGCGGGCCTGACGACGCAGGAGGTGGTCACCTCCGCGTATCGCTACGGCAACCATCTCGGCGTGGAGTTTGGTGCCGTGTACGAATCCGCCGCGGTCCTCACGGACGGCACGGCGGCACCTCGCCCGAAAGACGACTACGCGGAGTACGTGCCGTCCGCAACGCCTGGCGCCCGGCTTCCGCACCGATGGCTGGGTGCGGAGGGCGAAGAGATCTCGACGCTCGATCTGGTCGGCGTCGGTCTCACCGTGATTGCAGGACGCGAGGCGGAGGCTTGGATGCGGGAGGCGCGCCGCATCGACACGGGCCCGGTGCCGGTCGGCTGGTTCCGCCTCGGGGCGCCGGGCTTGCAGGCCGCCGAGAGTGTCGAAGCGGCGCTCGGGATCGAGAAGGACGGAGCGGTGGTCGTGCGCCCCGACGGGCACGTACTCCTGCGATGCCCCACGGCGGAGGACGCTCCCGCGACGTTCCAGGAGGCGCTCGAGCGCCTCACTGCCGCCGCCTGATTCGGTCGGCCAACCCGGTCGATCGACCGGGTGGTTCGACGAGCGCTCTCGCTTCCGGAACGGCGGTGGTGCCGCCGACGGCCAGCTACTCGGGATCGATCAGCCGGCCCTGGTTGTCGCGCCGCTCGACGCCGCGTACGCGCGCCCGGCCGTCGCCGAACTTCGCATCGCGCTCGCGGAAGGTCGCGCGCAGCCCTTTCTCGACCACCGACGCACGGTACTGCCGTGCCGCCTCGGTGTTGTGGCCGCGCACGTCGTTCTCGGCCGCGAGGCGCTGCAGAGTGCGAGCGCCCATCAGCTCCATGCCGAGGTTGATGATGCGCTTGTTGGCGGTGAGCAGGTCCGGGTCGATGAGCGCGAGACGGTCGGCGAGCTGCTCGACCTCCGCCTCGAGCTCCTCGGCCGGGACGGCCTTGAGCACCAACCCGATCTCCTGCGCTTCGGCGCCCGTGATGGTGTCGCCGGTGAGTGTGAGGCGCTTCGCCCATTGGGGCCCGACGTGGTACATCCACATGTTGTTGGGCAGCGCGCCCAGGTCCCGGGCCGGCGGGAATCCGAAGGTGGCGTCTTCGGCCGCGATCACCATGTCGCACATCAGGGCCAGGTCGTTGCCGCCGGCGAGGCAGTACCCGTGGACCTGGGCGATGCTCGGCTTGTGCATGTCGAACAGCGCCATGCGATAGCGCTGCGCGCGCTCGAGCTGCCAGGCGTCGTCGTCGAGGGACGTCGACTCCCTGTAGTCGCGCTCCGAAGACTGCACGGGTGACACCGGAACGTCACGGTCCGCGCCTGAGAGGTCGTAGCCTGCAGAGAACGCGCGGCCCGCGCCGCGCAGAATCACGCAGTGCACGGCCCTGTCGTTGTCGGCCTCCCAGAGAGCGTCGCTCAGCTCCTTCTGGAGCTTGAGCGTCAGGGCGTTGAGCTTATCGGGGCGGTTCAGCGTGATGCGCGCGCGCCCGTTCTCCACCTCGTACCGGATGCTGTCGAAGCCGCTCATGATTCCTCCCCCGCCCCTGGCGGACTAGTTCAGGTAGCCCAAGCTCCGGAGCGCTCGGGTCTGCTCCGGGGTTCTCTCGCCCGTCTCGGCGGTCCGCACGAAGTGGCGCAGCTCCTGATCGATCAGCGCCTGGAAGAGATCGCTCTGCGACGTGGCGAGATCGTGGAGCTCTCCGGGGTCGTCTCGGAGGTGGTAGAGCTCGCGACGCTCGGGTGTCCAGGTCGCCGAGTAGAAGCCGTCCCACCCCTCGCCGCGGAGGATGGCTTTGTAAGGCCCGCGCCGCACCGCCGCGATGCGCCGATCGCTCGCGAGAGGGCTCCTCGCCGCGAGGTAGATGTTGCGCGCCTGCTCCGGGAGGGCCCCGTCCTGCAGCAGAGGGGCCAGAGACCGCCCGTCGGTCGGGGCTCGCCAGCGAAGGCCGAGGATGTCGGCGATCGTGGGCGCAACGTCGATCAGCCCCACGAGGTCTTCGACGCGCCGTGCCTCGTCCAAGGGCTCGGGAGGGGCGATGATCAGAGGAACACGCGTGGTCGGCTCGTACAGGTCCCGGCTGAACCAGTGCCCATGCTCGCCGAACGGCTCCCCATGATCGGAGGTCACGATGACCCAGAGGGGGCTCTCTCCGGCCGCGCGTCGGGCTGCGTCGACCAGCTTGCCGATCTCGCGATCCGTTGCCGCGATCTCCGCGTCGTACAGCCGCCTCATCTGCTCCGCGACGTCGCGGTTCAAGATGGCCTGGCGCTCTTCGCCGCTGCGCTGGTACCAGTGGCTCAGATCCGGCCCCTCGAAGCGCAGGGCCTTTTCGGAGAGCATCTCGCGCGGAGGAGCAAACGGCAGGTGGGGGTCGTAGTAGTGCGTCCACACGAAGAACGGGCCTCGTTCCTCGTGCTCGAACCAGTCGACGGCGCGCTCCGTGACGGCTGGCGCGTCACGAAGCACTGGCGACGTCTCGAGCCCGGTCCTGCGCAGCACGTGCCGCACCGCCTCACCGAGCTGCGTGTGCTCGAAGAGCCGAGGCAGCGCCTGGATCCTGCGGAAGTCGTCGTCGTAGGTCTGGAAGCGGTGCAAGAGTCCGAGGGCATCTTCGCTCACGGGAAAACCCGCCACGAAAGCCGCGGTCTCGAGCCCCGCGCGCGAGGCGGCGTCGCTGACGATCTCGACCGTCTGCGGTGCGCGCACCGAGTTGTCGAAGACGCCGTGGCTGGCCGGGTCCAGCCCGCTCAGGATGCTGAGGTGGGATGGGCCCGTGAGGTAGATCGGCGAGACGACGTCCTCGAACTGGTAGCCGTTGCGCGCGAGTGAGTCCAAGAAGGGGGTCCTCGCCTCTTGACGGCCGTAGGCGCCGAGAAAGTCCGCACGCAGCGTGTCGACCGTGATCAGGAGGACCGACGGCTGGTCCGGAGGCGCTTCCCGGTCGGGTGGGGGAGCGGTGGCCCGACTGCCGGTGAGGAGGAGCACGCCGGCGCCCGCAAGACCGACCAGGGTGCACGCGGTGGGTCCGACCCAGGAACGGAAGGACCAGCTCCGCGACGGGCTCCAGAGAGCCAGAGCCGTGGCCAGCAGCACCCCCAGCACGATCGTCGGGCGGACCAGCGGAAAGGCGGCGAGATCGTAGGTGCACGCGGCGAAGATCGCGACGGCGGCGGGGGCACTGGCGCGGCGGATACTGGCGAGGAGCGCGAAGCAGAGGGCGCAGAGACCTGCCGCGCCGACGAGCGCGAGAAGCGCGACCTCGAGTCGATCGTCGAGGGTCGAGGGGGCGTTCCGCAGGAGGACCAGCTCCGCACCGGCGAGGGCGACCCCGAGCGAGACGGCGGTCCACAGCTGAAGCCAACGGCTCTTCGGTTCGCTCATGGCGAATCCACCATCGGCTGCCGGTTGCGGGCGCGGTGCACGAGAAGGGGAGCCGACTGCCAGTCGTCCGCTCCGAGGGTGGCGGCGTACTTCTCGTAGGCGTCGACGATGCCCTCGAGGCCGACCTGGTCCGCCCAGAACATCGGCCCGCCCCGGTACACGGGCCAGCCGTAGCCGTTGACCCAGATCACGTCGATGTCGCTGGCACGCTGTGCGATGCCCTCTTCCAGGATTCTTGCGCCCTCGTTGACCATCGGGTAGAGGCATCGCTCCAGGATCTCCTGGTCGGACACCTCGCGGCGCTCGATCCCCTGCTGGGCCGAGAACTCCGCCACCAGCTCCTCCACCTCGGGATCGGGTGCCGCGGCTCGCGTCGCCGCGTCGTAGACGTAGTAGCCCTTGCCCGTCTTCTGGCCGCGGCGGCCACGCTCGCAGAGCACCTCGCGCAGGGTGCTCGAGGTCGACGTCTCCGCCTGCCAGCCGATGTCGAGGCCGGCAAGGTCGCTCATGCGGAAGGGGCCCATGGGCATGCCGAAGTCGTAGAGCACGCGGTCGACGTCCCAGGGGAGGGCGCCCTCGAGCACCAGCTTGTCGGCCTGGAGCCGACGCTGGGCGAGCATGCGGTTGCCCACGAAGCCATGGCAGACGCCCACCAGCACCGGGATCTTGCCGATCCGCCGGGAGACGCCCATGGCCGTGGCGATGACGTCGGTCCCCGTCTTCGCGCCGCGGACGACCTCCACCAGCTTCATGACGTTGGCAGGAGAGAAGAAGTGCATGCCGAGGACGTCTTGCGGCCGATCCGTCGCCGAGGCGATCTCGTTGACGTCGAGATACGACGTGTTGGAGGCGAGGATCGCGCCCGGTTTTACGATGCGGTCGAGCGACGCGAAGACGTCCTTCTTGATGTCCATGTTCTCGAACACCGCCTCGACGACGAGGTCGCAGTCGGCCAGTGCGTCGAGGTCGGTTCCCCCCTCGAGGAGCCCCATCCGCTCGTCGACCTGTTCCGCGGTGATGCCGCCGCGCTTGGCGGTGCGCTCGTAGTTCGACCGCACCACGCCGAGCCCGCGCTCGAGGGCGTCCCGCTCCCGTTCGACGATGTGCACGGGAATCCCCGTGCTCGCGAAGTTCATCGAGATGCCGCCGCCCATCGTTCCGGCGCCGATCACGCCGACCTTGCGGATCTGCCGCTCGGGAGTGTCCTTGGGAACGTCGGCGACCTTGCGGGCGGCCCGCTCCGCGAAGAAGTAGTAGCGCTGGGCCTTCGACTGGGGATCGGCGTGCAGCGTCGCCGACAGCTCCCGCTCTCGGGCGAGGCCCTCGTCGAAGGGGAGGCTGGCGGCCGCCTCGATGCACTGGATGCAGGCCTCCGGAGCATTGAAGCCGCGGGTCTTGCGGGCGACCTTGCGCAGGAACTCGGCGAAGATCTCCGGGTTCTCGCGCACCGCGTCGCGATGGCTTTCGATGTCTCGAACCCGGCGCAGCTGACCGCCGGTCTCGAGGAGCTCGCGGGCAAAGGCGACGGCCTCCGCCTCCATGTCTCCGCCCTCCTCGAGCAGACCGTCCAGGATGCCGAGCTCCAGCGCTTCGGGGGCGGGGACGTGGCGCCCGCTGGTGATCAGATCCAGCGCGGCCTGAACCCCGACCAGGCGCGGCAGTCGCTGCGTGCCGCCTCCTCCAGGCAGGATGCCGAGCTTGACCTCAGGCAGTCCGACGCGAGCGGACGGTACGGCGAGCCGGTAGTGGCAGCACATCGCGGTCTCGAGGCCCCCGCCGAGAGCGGTGCCGTGGATGGCCGCGACGAGGGGCTTGTCGAGCGCCTCCATCTGGAGCCGCACCTCGTTGGTGTCGGGCGGGAGTCGCGGCTTGCCGAACTCCTTGATGTCGGCGCCGGCGATGAATGTGCGACCCCTGCAGAGAAGCACGACGGCCTGGATGGCGTCGTCGGCCGCGACGGCTTCGAATGCCTTCTGCAGTCCCTCCCGGACGTGCTGGCTCTGGGCATTGACCGGAGGGTTGTCCACCCAGAGGCGAGCCACACCGTCCTGGACATGCAACGAAACGGAAGGACTGAACTGCATTGCGGGAGCTCCTGTCGACAGACCGCCCTGGGAACGGCGAACGAGGGGCGCCGCACGAACAGATGGCACGCGTCAGCGCACCGTCTCCCAGGGGAGCGGTTCGGTCGGGGGGAGGACCGAGGTCCGAGTCTATCGCGAAGTTCGCCGCATCGATCATGGCCCCGCGGCGCGAGGCGCCCGTCCTGTTGCGCGTGCGACCGGCGCCTCGGGAAGGCAGCGCGTCCCTGTTCCATTGGCATCGGTGGCCGACCGCCGTAGACTCCGGACCGATCGCCCCTCCCCTGCGCCCGTGGCGCTCCCCTCGCGGTCCTCGCGAGACACCTCCCGACCGAAGACACGACGGCCGACCGACGGTCGCGAACGGAGACCCCCATGCCTCATCGTCGAATCCCGCTCCTTCTGCTCCTCTGCGCTGTCGTCGCCCCGGGTGTGACCTTCGGGCAGGCCGACCCTCCTGCCGTCGAGGACCAGATCACCGTGACGGCGCAGCGCGTCGAGGAGGATCTGCAGGACGTTCCGATCTCGATCATCGCGGTGGGCGGCGAGGAGATCGAGAATCAGGCGATCAGCGACGTTCAGGATCTCGCCGACTCCGCTCCCGGACTCGTGGTGTCGGGGCAGAGCTCGAGCACCGGTGAGCTCGCTCTCACGATCCGAGGCATCGGCTCGAACACCTTCGGCCTCGGGACGGAGTCGACGGTGGGCTACTACGTCGACGGCGTCTACATGCCGCGCCCTCAGGGTTTCCTCAACCAGTTCCTCGATCTCGAGCGCATCGAGGTGCTGCGCGGTCCGCAGGGCACCCTCTGGGGCCGCAACACAACGGGGGGCGCGATTCACCTCGTGACGCGTCGGCCCGAAGGCCAGTTCGCGGGGCGGGTCTTCGGCTCTTACGGCGAGATCGGCGGTCCGGCGGACGCCGGGGAGCAGTCGTTCTCCGCATCGCTGACCGGGCCTCTCGGCGAGAAGCTCCTCGGCAGGATCTCTGCGACGCAGACGACACAGGAGGACTACACCTTCAACGAGGCCCTCGGGCGCACGGTGGACAACGTGGACGGCTATGGGGTGCGCGGTGCCTTGACGTTCCTACCGTCGGACGACGTGAGCGCCACTCTGCGCGTCGACGCGACGGACAACGACTCCCACAACAACTTCAATCTGCGGCCCGGCGACGTCGGTCCGACCACGACCCTCGGCACCCTCCTGCGCTTCTTCGAGCTGCAGTCGCCGAGCGACACCTACCGCATCGCGGCCAACATCGCCCCCGAGAGCGAGTACGAGGAGACCGGCCTCTCGCTGGACGTCGAGTGGATGGCGAGCCCGAACGTGCAGTTGCAGTCGATCTCGAGCTATCGGGAGTACGAGTCGTTTCGGCGCACCGACGTCGACGCGACGCCGCTCGACTTCGTCGAGAACCTGGGGACCTTCGACCACGAGTGGTGGTCGCAGGAGCTCAAGCTCAACGGCGGCAACGAGCGGGTGGAGTGGATCGCCGGCCTGTACGCCTTTCACGAAGAGGGCAACACGAACGTCGACACGCGCACCGACTTCGCGCTATTCGAGGTGGCGTTCTTCGCGAACAACCCCGGCTTCTTCCTCTTCAACCCGGCCGACTTCTGCTCGCTCGGGTTTCTCGCACCCAGCTTCCTGTGCGGGATCGACTACTACGGGGCGCTCGCGCCTTTCATCGGCCTTTCGCTCCCGGGGAACGTGTCCACGGGCAACTTCTTCATCACCGATCTCGAGACCGACTCCTACGCCGCCTACGGGCAGCTCTACTGGAGCCTCACCGACAAGCTCACGCTCACGACCGGTCTCCGGTACACGTACGACGAGAAGTCGCACGACCAGACCACGATCGACTTCCTGACACAGCAGCCCCTTTCGCTCGCCGACGAGGGCGACTGGGACGCTCTCACCCCGAAGATCGGTCTCGAGTACCGCGCGAACGACGACACGCTCGTGTACGGCTCGATCACGACGGGCTTCAAGAGCGGCGGCTTCAACTCGATCTCGCTGCAGCCCTCCTTCGACGAGGAGACGATCACGAGCTACGAGGTGGGCGTCAAGAGCGCCTTCGCGGATCGCCGGGTGACCCTCAACGCGACGGCCTTCCACTACGAGTACGACGACCTCCAGGTGGCCGTGCTCTTCCCGGACCGCTCGTCGGTGGAGAACGCGGCGGAAGCGACGGTCGACGGCCTCGAGCTGGATCTCCTGGCACGTCCGACCGACGCCTTCAGCGTCCAGCTCGGGATCTCGGTGCTCGACGACGAGTTCGACGCGTTCGCCACCCAGGACCCGGTCGCGGTGGCGGAGGCGCAGGATGCGCTCAACGCGATGGGTATCTTCGACCCGGCGGCGCTCGCCGCGGCCGCACTCGCCGTGCCGACGACCGACCTCTCGGGCCGTGGCCTGCTGCGCGCTCCGGACCTCACGGCAAACCTGGCGCTCGAGTACCGCTTCGACCTCGGCGACGCCGGGGCGCTGGTGGCGCGCGGCCAGGCGGTCTACTCCGACGATGTCACCTACGACCCCTTCGAGCGGTTCCAGCAGGACTCGTACGAGCTCTTCCACGCGAACGTGTCGTGGTCGGCGCCGGGCGGTGGCTGGTTCGTGAACCTGTACGGCCGCAACCTCGGCGGCGAGGAGATCAAGGTGAACGAGATCTTCGCGCGGGTCACGGGATCGCTCCAGGCCTTCGGCGCCCCGGAGCAGTACGGCGTGCAGGTCGGCGTCGACTTTTAGGGCCACTCGTCCAGCCGAGACTCCTGGACCCTCCTGACGCCACCCTGTCAGGAGGGGCCTGTGAGAGTCTCGGTCATGGAAATCCCGAGCTGCATCTCCCACGTCTCGATCGGCGTCTCCGACTTCGATCGGGCCACCGCGTTCTACGACCAGGTCCTGGCCACGATCGATTGCAAGCGCGTCATGGCGCATCCGTTCGCCGTCGCCTACGGCAAGATGTTCCCGGAGTTCTGGGTGCAGCTGCCGATCGACCAGCAGCCGTACAGTGTGGGCAACGGCACCCACTTCGGCTTCATCGCGCCCTCGAAGGA
Source organism: Candidatus Multivoraceae bacterium (assembly GCA_965223385.1). Taxonomy (GTDB): domain Bacteria; phylum Acidobacteriota; class Thermoanaerobaculia; order Multivoradales; family Multivoraceae; genus JBCCLJ01. The sequence continues at coordinate 3,108,587 of CBDCWR010000007.1, forward strand.
GGCTGTCCACGCCTTCTACGACGCGGCCATCGCGGCTGGCGCCACCGACGACGGCGCTCCCGGGCCCCGGGAGGAGTACGGAGCGCAGTACTACGGCTGCTTCGTCCGCGACCTCGACGGCCACAAGATCGAAGCCGCCTACTGGGACGACTCCGCGGGCTAGGTGTGCTTCTCGGGACGATGTTCGGAAGAACCTGTGCTCCGATCCGTCAGCGTCTGGGTCCCTTCATCGTCAAGAAGGGTTGGTCGCCCAAGGCACTGCGATCTGCACCTTGTCTTCTGCGAGAGCCGGGACTCCTCATGGACACCCGGCGGAAGCAGGTAGGGAGCAACGACGGGTCACTCCGTCGCGTCTCGAAGTTCGCGTCGGCTGTGACGGTCCAACCACGACGGCTGATCCTGCAACGGCGGAGTCGTCCCCTCTCGTCCTACCCAGCTCCGGCTGGGAGATCTGACGTGGGCCAGGTCCGCGGACGCAAGACCCCGCGCCTCTTCCTCTACGGGGTCGGAAGATCTCCACCCGAACCTCTCGGAACAGCGTCTCGAGAAACAGCTAAGTGTCTACGGCGACTCGAAGTATTTCTTGACGATCCAGCGCGGCTGCCAGCGGTCGGGCTCGCGTGGCGTACCCAACAGATCCAGAAACGGGGGGTCGACGGGCTCGGCGTCGAGGTCGAGCGTGTCCCCGGCCTCCTTCTGCAGAGTGCGGAGGCGACCCATCAGCCGCATCACGAGGTCGACGTTCTCTGGCGTCCCGGCCAGGTCGCGCATCTCGTCGGGGTCGACGAGGAGATCGAAGAGCTGGCGGTGGCCGATCCGCGGATAGACGATCAGCTTGTGCTGGCTCGTGCGGATGGCACGCATCGAATCGGTGTATGGCAGGAGCAGACTGCCGCGGAGGCGCTGCTTCTCGCCGGTCCACAGAGGGCGGAGCGAGAGCCCGTCGAGGTCGTCCGGAACGTCGGCGCCGGCGAGCTCGAGTAGGGTCGGAACCACGTCGTGCAGGTACACGAGGGCTTCGGACCTGCCGCGCGGGATTCCCGGCCCGGAGACGATGAGCGGCGCGTTCGTGCTGTGCTCGTAGACGTTCTGTTTGCCGAGCAGGCCGTGGCTGCCGAGGGCGAGCCCGTGATCCGAGGCGAACACGACGACCGTGTTGTCGGCGTGTGGTGACGTCTCGAGAGCGGCCAGCACGCGGCCGATCTGCTCGTCGAGGTGCGTGATCATCCCGTAGTACTCGGCGAGCTGCTGCTGCACGACGGCGGTGGTCCTCGGCCAGGCCGCGAGGTTCTCGTCGCGGAGCACCAGGTTGCTGTTGTTGAATGGGTGCTGGGGGAGGAAGTTCTTCGGCAACGGCGGCAGGTTGTCGTAGTAGAAGTTGCGGTAGCGAAGCGGTGGCTGCCGCGGGTCGTGCGGCGCCGTGAAGCTCACGTAGGCGAAGAACGGCTCGTTCTCCGGTGCGCCTTCCAGGTAGCGGATCGCCGCGTCGGCGAAGGTCTCCGAGGAGAACTTGGCTGCCTTCGCCTTGGGGCTCAGAGTGCCGTTCTCGAGATTCTGGACCTCCAGGTTCTCGTGGTCCCCCATGCCCCCGAGGTAGACGGCCCGCCCGCGCTGGTACGCCCGCAGGAGTGCCTCTTCGCCGTTGTGCCACTTGCCGGTGATGAAGGTCTCGTAGCCCTTGGCGGCGAGCCGCTCGGGCAGCGTCTCGACGCCTTCGAGGTCGTTCGGCGACCTCGTCCAGTACTTCCCCGAGTGCAGCATGGCCCGGCTGGGAACGCAGACAGCACCGCTGTTCGACCCGAAGACGTACGCCCTGCGGAAGCTGTAGCCGCGCGCCGTGAGCCGGTCGAGGTTGGCCGTCGCGATGCTGCGGTTGCCCCACGCGCCGATCGTGTCCGCGCGCTGGTCGTCGGCGAGAAGAAAGAGGAAGTTGGGTCGCGAAGGCGCCGACTCCCCCTCGGGGGCCTGCGCGAGGGAGGCTCCCGCAAGCGCCGCGGCCACCACGGCCCATGCCGTGAGGCGTCGGACGCGGGCGCTTTCGGGCCGCTGCAGCCGGAGGGACATTGGGCGCGAGCTTAACCAACACGTCAGGTTCCGTTGGGCCGCATGGGGTGAGATGGCAAGATGCGTCCGACCGGAGCGAGACATGAGAGCGAGTCTGATCCCCCGAAGCTGTGGCGCACTGGCGCTGCTCACCCTCCTGGCCTGTGCGCCGGACGCCCAGGGGCCCGACGCCCGTGCGGCGGAGCCGGACGAACGTCCGCAGGAGCAGGCTCCAGCGGATCGCGCGGCCGCCGAGCTCGCGGAGATCCTCGCGGGCGTCTCCGAGACGTCGACGCTGATCTTCCTGACACGCCACGGCGAGGCGGAGCCTCCGCCCTACACGGACGATCCTCCCAACCCGCCCCTGGCCTCAGCGGGTCGTGCGCGAGCCGCCGCTCTGGGCGAGCTCCTCGCCGGTGCCGGGATCACGCGGGTCCTCAGCACCGACCTCGCACGGACGCGTGGGACGGCCGAGCCGCTCGCAGCCGCACTCGGGCTGTCCATCGAGGTCTACGACGGGCGCGCGCTCGAGGGCTTCGCCGCCACGTTGCGTGAGGCGACAGGGCGCATCTACGTCGCAGGGCATTCGAACACCACGCCCGAGGTCGTGTCCCTGCTCGGCGGCGAAGCCGGGCCCGCCCTCGACCACCGGTGGGAGTACGACCGGCTGTACGTCGTGGAGCTCGACGGCGACGCGGTGCGCACGAGCCTGCTGCGCTATGGCGAGGTCTCGGTGCCGCCCGCGGACAGCGCTGCGGAGGGCTGAGGTTGCACTGGCTTCAGCTGGGCTGCGTCCTCCTGCTCTCCTTCCTCGCCTGTGGGCTTGCGGCGGTCTCTCAGGACCGCCACTGGAGCGCGGCCCGTGGGGAGCGGGACGGTGCGCTCCCTTCGGTCGGATCCCGTCGCGCGCTGCGCCTCGGAGCTGCGGCAGCATGTGCCCTGGCCGTGGCTCTCGCGGTGGTTCGCGACGGGGCGTTCTTCGGCGTGCTGATCTGGGGCTGCGCCGTCGAGGTGGCGGGCCTCATGGTCGCGATGCTGCTGTCGGTGCGCCCGCGCTGGCTCCGTCCGCTCGCCTGGTAGGCCGGGTCTCAGGTGTTGCGTGGCGTCGTGCGGAGCACCTGATGCAGCCCGTAGGCGAGCAGGAAGATCACGGAGCTGGCAACGTGGGTCCACACCCAGATCTCGCGCCAGAGGCCGCCGACGGCCGTCTGGATGAGATAGCCGGAGAGGATCATCGGCGCAACCAGCGCGAGGAGGGTCAGGCCGCTCCGGCGGCGCTTGGGCGTGCCGCTCTTGTAGTGCCGCCACACGTGCTGGCGCCAGATCAGCCCCACGGCGAACACGAGAAGTGGTGCAAACCAGATGTGGGCGTGCTGCACCTTTGGCTGCAGCGGGTGGTGGATGATCGAGAACTCGTCGATCGGGTGCATGAAGTACGACATGAAGGCGTACACGAGGCCCGTGCCGCCCACGAGCACCAGCGACGTGTGGATCAGGACGCGCTCGAACCGCGTCACGGCGCGCCTCCGCTTTCGGCGATAGCGTGGTGGATGGCGAGGACACGCCGCGCCGCGTCGGTCGTGGCGCGTGCGGTGAGCGTCGCACCCGCGACGGGGTGGATCTGGCGGCCGAGCTCGAGATCGTCCTGCAGCGGCACCTGGAGGAACTGGCCGTACCAGCGCTCGCCGGGAACGTAGTCGAGCGGCTCTCGAAAGGCCAGCACCTCGATCCGCACGATGCGTCCGTCTTCGATGGCGACCATGATCGTTTCCTCGAGGGTCCGCACGCGGTGCGTGTCGAAGTAGGCGGTGCCGCCGCGCTCGCACCGGTACGGGTAGACGATGGAGCGCGGCACCTTCGCGCGGGCGAGCTCGGCGGCGCGCTTCTTCTGTGCCTGGGTGAGGAAGACGGTCGTGCGCTCGATCTTGCAGCCGGGAAAGGCGAGCTCCAAGGCTTCGCGGACGGTCAGGAGCACCTTCGACGAGGCCGGGTCAGGAGTGGCCCAGGCGAGGCACACCACGACGCAGAGAGCGGTCCGGCGGCCGCTCAGCCACCGAACCGCGCGCGTCCGCGAGCTTGCGGCTCGCAGGGCGTGGCGTCGTCTAGAACAGGTATCCAACGGCGAGGTTCCACTGATCGACGCCCGTCTCGGCGTCGTTGCTCCAGTCCTGGAAGTCGATCTTGAAGACCAGCTCGTCCAGCGGCTTGTACGACAAACCGTAGGTGAGGATGTCCGAGCGCCTCGACAGATTGGGCGTGTTGCCGACCGGCACGCTCTCCTGCGTGTCGAGCGACTCGGAGCGCACGAACGGAATGAGCTGCGCCTCGCCCGCGAGGCGATTCAGAACGTCGTAGCCGATCTCGAGGTAGTAACCCTCGAGAGACTCGGCAACCCCGTTGGAGGGGCTGAGCTCGAGAGCGCTGTTGAGGCGCGCGACGTCGCCGAGGTCGGCCTGGGCATAGAGGCCGCGCAGCTGGAAGCCGCGGTACTTCCAGTCCACGTGCAGGTCGAAGATCTCGGTGCTCAGGTCGATGGCCTGGCCCGCGGCGTCGGTGAGACCCTGGCCCGAATCGCCGACGTAGGCGGAGGCGCCGACGATGAGCCCGGGGCGTCCGGTGTAGTCGAAGCGCCCGGCCCAACCGATGTCGTTGGCCAGTGCCTCGGAGCCCTTCTGGCGCCCACCGCGCACGCCTGCCGACGAGAAGCGCTCGCCCCGCAGACCGTTCATGAGGTAGGTGCGGTAGGTGAACGGGCCGATGTCGCCGAAGATGCCGACCCCGTTCTCGCGCCACGTCGAGGGGATGATCGCCTTCTCGGTGTTGGGCCGCTCGGTGCCCAGGAAGAGGGGCGGCTCGTGAAGCTCGTTGAGGAAGCCGAGCGGGGCGAGGACCATGCCGGCGCGTACGTTGAGCTCGGGGCGCCAGAGGTAGTCGATGTAGGCGAACTCGAGAGAGACGGAGCCCTCTTCGCTCGTGGAGCCGTGCTCCACCTCGATCTCCGAGTTGAAGATCCAGTTGTCGGTGAACTTGTAGCCGAAGTAGAGGACGGCGCGCAGTGCGTCCGCCTGGTCGTCTCTTCCGGCGCGCTCGCCGTCTTCGCGCTCGGACGAGAAGCTCTCGTAGAGGAGCTCGCCGTAGCCACCGATCGAGAGGCCCTGCTCGACCCGGTACACCTTCGACGCGGCGTTGCCGAGGCCGTAGAGGCCCTGATCCGCCTCCGGCATGGTGGAGCCGAGGCTCACGCGCTCGAGCTCCTCGGCGAGGGCTTCGATCTTGCGCTCGAGCTCCTCGATCTTGCTGGCCTCCGCTTCGGCCTTGACCTCTTCGATGGCCTCTCTGAGCTTCTCGATCTCCTTGCGCAGTTCGTCGAGCTCGTCACTGCTCTGTGCGGCGACCGCGCTCGCGAGGCACAGCGCCGCCACCAGGACCACAGCCATGACGCAGATTCTTCGGACACCGGCTGTCCAGGGGTTCTGGTTTGCTGCTCTCATCCACTATTCTCCTTGGGCTGACGGCTCGCGCCGTCGGTCAAGGTGCGGCGGGTTTCCTCGTTCGCCCGTGGGACCCGTCGCACCACATTCGACAGAGGCGCACCGGGGCGCGCCTTGGGATCGATCGGAGAGCGCCTGATCCGCGCCGTCGACCGGCCTGCGATGGAAGACGAGCGCGACGTCCTCCTCGAGAAGCTCGAGCTGTCCACGAAGCGAGCTCGATGCACGCACGCGAAGCGAGTCGCCCTGAACTTCGATCGCGATCACGTCGAAGTCGCCGCTGCGCGTTGCCGCCTCGAGCGCCGCGTCGGGGCCGGCGACGAAGAGCCCGGTGGAGAGGCAGTCGGCCAGGAGCGCACTTTCGGCGAGGACGGAGAGGCTGCCGAAGTCGGCCGCTGGCGCCCCGCGCCGAGGATCGAGGAGATGGGCTCCGCGCTCGCTGTTGCCGCTCGTGGCGAGCGACCACCCCCGTTTGCTGGCCGCCCGCGTCACACGGAGCAGCGCGCGCTCCCGCTGGTGCGGGTGGGCGAGGTCGATCTGGACCGGGGCCGCGGGCGTTTCGGAGAAGGCCGCGATCTGCCCGCCGAAGTCGAGCCGGGCGCTTGGCAGGCCGGCCTCCCGCAGGTGGCGCAGCGCGTCGTCGAGCGCGGCTCCCTTGCCGAAGCCGCCGCTATCGAGTGGAGCGGTGCCGACGCGTCGGTAGCGCCCCGCTCCCTCCGGCGCCACGGACGGTCCGGCGCCGGTGGGGCCCAGGCTGAACGAGCCGCCGGTGCGGCGCTCGCACGCGAGGGCTTCGCGGAGAAAGGCGTCGAGGCGCGGCGCGACCTGGACGACATCACCCGAGGCGGTGACGCTGAGGCGTGCCAGGGCAGTGTCGCTTCGCCAGGTGGAGAGGAACCCCTCGGCATCGTCGATGAGGCGGAGCGCCCCTTCGAGCGCGTCGAGCCCGGCGGCACGCGTGGGAGCCTCGGCCGTCAGGGTGATGCGCGTGCCCATCGTGTAGGCCATGCGCTCGACCGTCGTCCCAGATCCTGTCGACAACGGGCCGGAGCCTGCAGTTGCAGGGCTTTCAGCCGGGTGAGCAGCGCCGCCGAAGGCACCGAGAACCGCAAGAAGAAGTGGCGATGAAGACGCGATGAACATCTTGTTGAGACTCAGTCTCAAGAACGGAACATAATCGTGGACCAATCTGGTCCCGATTGTCAACAGGCGGGGGACGACGGGACGTGGCGCCGTGAACGGGGCCCTGACGCGACGCTGCCTTGCGCTCAGCGCATGGCGTCGAAGGCGGCGCGCACCTCGGCCACGAAGAGCTCGGGCTGCTCGAATGCCGCGAAGTGGCCGCCGCGGTCGAGGCGGTTCCAGTACACGAGGTTGCGGTAGCGCTTGGCTGCCCATCGCCGGGAGGCGCGGAAGATCTCGTGCGGGAAGATGCTGACGCCGACGGGGAGGTCGAGCGGGTCGAGCGATCCGCGTCCGAAGCTCTCCCAGTAGAGCCGACCCGAGGACGCGCCGGAAGCAGTCAGCCAATAGACCATCACGTTGTCGAGGAGCTCGTCACGTGAGAGCACGTTCTCCGGGTGGCCGTTGCAGTCCATCCACGACCAGAACTTCTCGAGAATCCACGCGGCCTGTCCGACCGGAGAGTCGACGAGTCCGTAGCCGAGGGTCTGAGGTCTCGTGCTCTGCTGCTTCGAGTAGCCACTGTCCCAGTTGCGATAGTGGGCGAGGCCCTCGAGGGCGTCCTTCTCGTTCTCGGTGAGGTCGGGCGCGTCGGGCTCGGCGCGTACGGTCGGCATGTTGAGATGAATCCCGAGGCACGGGCCGGCGTGGCGAAGGCCAAGGGCCGTGGTGACCGCTGCGCCCCAGTCGCCACCCTGGGCGAGATAGTGGTCGTAGCCGAGACGGGGCATCAGCTCGCTCCAGGCATCTGCGATCACCTCGATCGACCAGCCGTGTGCGGTCGGTTTCCCCGACCATGCGTATCCGGGCAGCGAGGGCAGGACGAGGTGGAACGCGTCCTCGGCGCGCCCGCCGTGTGCGACCGGGTCGGTGAGCGGGCCGATCACCTTCTGGAATTCGAGGAAGGACCCCGGCCAACCGTGGGTCATGACCAGCGGTCTGGCCTCTGGCTCCGGTGATCGATGGTGGAAGAAGTGGATGTCCACCCCTCGGATCTCGATGAGAAACTGGGGCTGCGCATTGAGCGCGCTTTCACGACGCCGCCAGTCGTACGTGGTCGCCCAGGTCTCTGTGACCTCCCGCATGTAGTCGAGGGGTACCCCCTGACTCCAGTCCCCGACCGTCTCCTTCTCGGGGAAGCGTGTACGGCGGAGGCGCTCCCTGAGGTCGTCGAGCTGCGCTTGTGGTGTTTCGATGCGAAAGGGGCGGATCTCGGTCATGGGTCACTCCGGGCCGATGAGGTGAGGCCACGTCTCGGATGTCGAGTCGCGTGCTCGATTCCGTCGCTACGAGCTGTTCTCCCGATGATGGCACTCTCCCGCGGTAGATTGCCCCGGTAGATTGAGGGTGCCGGAAGGAGGATGTCGATGCGCGAGATCGTCAGATTGGACCGCCGGGCTGCGGTGGTGCCTCAGGTCAGACCGTTGTCGTGGCATGCGCTGCGCCCGCCAGCACGTCCGTCGATGGCGCCCGCCCTGGCGGCGGTCGTGGCACTCACGCCCCTGCTTTCGTCGAGCTGCACGGTAGGGCCGACGGTCCAACGAGTCGGCAATGAAGGTCTCGAGGCCAACCAGGCGCGCGTCTACCTCGACACCTGGGGTATCCCTCACATTTACGCAGAGACAGCCGAAGCCGGCCTCTACGCCTCCGGATGGCTGCAGGCCGAAGACCGGCTCGAGCAGGTCCTCAAGAACTACCTGCTCGGCATGGGCGAATACGCGGCCGCCCACGGGGCGGGTGAGGGAGACCGCTGGGTGCGGTCCGACTTCGAGAGCCGGGTCTGGGACCACTACGGCACGTCGAAGCGCCTGTACGAGGAGAAGCTCAACCCGGAGCTGCGCAGTCACCTCGCGGCGTTTGTCGCCGGCATCAACGACTTCATGGCGCAGCACCCGCAGGACGTGCCCTCCTGGTGGGGCGGCCGCCCGGTCGACGTGTACATGCCCGTGGCGTTCAGCCGGCAGTTCATCTGGGGCTGGCCCGCGGGCCAGGCACGAAACGACCTGCGGAAGGTCGGCCTGGAGCCCAACTACGACGTGGATGCGCGCGCATCCAACGAGATCGCGCTGGCGCCGGAGCGCACGACGTTTGGCGCGGCCGCACTGATCATCGACCCGCACCTGGCGTGGCTCGGCCGCCAGCGCTACTGGGAGGTGCGCCTCCACGCCGGCGACATCCACATTTCGGGCTTCGCCACGGCGGGCTTTCCCTATGTGAACCTCGGGCACAACGAGAACGTCGCCTGGGCGCACACGACGGGTGGGCCCGACACGGCTGACGTCTACCGCCTCGAGCTGGACGAGGCGGGCACGCGCTACCGGTTCGACGGGGAGTGGCGCAACCTCGAGGCCCAGAGCTTCGAGATCGCGGTGGCGGGAGAGAAGCCGCGAGCGTTCGAGACGCAGCGCTCCCACCACGGGCCGATCGTCGCGCGTGACGGCAACACCGCCTACGCCGCGGCGCTCGCCTACGAGCACGAGATCGGCTACCTCGAGTCGAAGTACTGGTTCATGGTGGCGGAGGACTACCAGGGTGCTCAGCGTGCCCTCGAGGTGCGGCAGATCATGCCGCAGAACGTGATGGTGGCCGACACCGGCGGCAACATCTACTACCAGCGCACCGGGCGGGTGCCGATCCGCCCGGACGGCTACGACTGGAGCGCGCCCGTCGACGGCACCACGTCGGCCACGGCGTGGCAGGGAATCCACGAGAGCTCGGACCTCATGTCGCTGCTCAACCCGCCGCAGGGTTACATGCAGAACTGCAATATCGGGCCCGACACGATGCTCGTGGGGAGCCCGCTGGTGCCCGAAAGCACGAAGCCGTATCTCTACAACCAGCCGAAGTGGTCCACGCACCAGCGCGGAGCGAGCGCCATCGAGCGTCTGGAGACCACCGACACGTGGAGTGAAGCCGACCTGCTGGAGCTGTCCGTCGACCGGGGCGTGCTGCAGGCGGAGCGTTGGATCTTGCCGCTCGTTGCTGCGGCCGCTGGAGCCGAGCTCGAGACCGAGGAGCGAGACTTCGTGACGCGGCTCGCAGGCTGGAACTTCCGCAGCGACGCCGACTCGAACGGTGCGCTCCTGTACTCGCTGTGGCGTACCCAGCTACGCGACGCCTTGGGCAATGAAGAGATGGCTACCCTCGAGGCCCGCGTCAACAACTACTTGGCGCGATTCCCCGGTGCCTCGGAAGGCGTCTCGGGACCGACCGTCGCCGACCTCGTGCACTTCGTCGATGCCGTCCGCGCCGCCACGGCGGCTGCTCTCGATCGCTGGGGCCACCTCGACGCTGTCTTCGGCGACGTCTACCGCGTGGGTCGCCTCGACGCCTCCGACGACGTCTCCTGGCCGGTGGGTGGGGGCTCGCTCACACGCATCGGCATGGCGACGCTGCGCTCGGTGGGCTTCGAAGAGCCCCGCGCCGACGGGACGCGGTGGGGGAGCCGGGGCCAGACCTCCACACAGGTGGTGTTCCTGACCGACCCGATCCGCAGCTTCAGCCAGCCGCCCATCGGCCAGAGCGACCGGCCGGAGTCGCTGCACTACCGCGACCAGGCCGAGAAGCTCTTCTCCACGGGGAAGCTCAAGCCAGCCTGGTTCGCCCTCGAGGAGCTCCTCGACGGCAACGTGGCGTCGGAGCAGACCCTCACCTACGACGGCTTAGAGCCCGACGCGCGGTGACGTAGGGAAAGCGGCTCAGGCGCCGGCGGCAGGGAGGGTGACGGGCCGCTCGATCCATGGACAGTGCCGGCACCCCTGGTCGCAGCAGCCGCGCTGCCAGAGGGCCAGGGCGGTCATGGCCTGGAAGCCGGTGGCCGGATCGATGTAGGACGTGAGCCCGTCGCGTACGGCGGCCGCGTGGCGGGCCAGAATCACCTCGTACAGGGGATCTTCGGGCGAGAGCCGGTCGGGGTGCGGAGCCACGAGCTCCGCTGGAAGTGGGCGAAGAGAAGACATCTCGCCATCCTATTCGTGCAGGACGCGGATGTGGACGCGGCAGAGACGAGATTCGCGCGCCGAGCGCGACGCGGTCAGCGGTGCCGGTTCCACGCCGTCGCGAGCGGGCTCAGGAGCCAGGGAGCGATCAGAGCGCTGAGGCTCGCGACGAGGAGCAGGGTCAGCGGGCCGCCCTCGGGCCGCAGCTCCGGCACGCGGAGCCAGGTCAGCAAGGAGAGGCCGGCCCAGAGGAGCAGTAGGCGAACGACGGTGCGCGGAGGCACGCTGCGCCTCGAAATGCAGAAGACCGCTCCTGCGATGGTCGCGAGAGGAACCAGCATCGCCGCGGCGAAGGCCATCCGCGGGACCAGGACGTCCAAGGCGCCGGCACCGGTGATCCGGTCGAACACCAGGGCCCCCAGGAGGAGCGCCAGGGGCAGGACGGCGAGGGTCACGACGACCCAGTTCCGCCCGGTCAGGACGACCGTTGCGACGAGGCCGCTCGCAGCCTGCGCCCAACAGAGGAGAACGAGTACGAGAAGCGCCCCGCCCACCACGGGCCCCCCCGCCGCGCTCGAGGTGGCCGCGAAGAGATGGTGAGCTGCGCGCAGCGTTACGGTGTTCGCCGCGGCCGTCCCCGAGGCCGCAACGCCAGCCAGCAGGAGCCCCGCGCAGGGGAGGATCGTCCAGCTGGTGAGGACGGCGAGAAGGGCACCAGCCTGCGCATGCCAGCCGATGGCTCGGTCGCTCACCGGCAGGGTGGCGCGTAACAGGTCCAGCTCCGGCTCAGCGCTGCTCACACTCGATCGCCCGTACATGAAGCCGGCCATCCACGGCCCGGCGAGCACGAGGAATTGCGCCAGGGCAAACACGCCGCGATCGAGCCGCTGCAGGTCGAACGCCGGGAAGACGGCCAGGAAGCCGGTGACCCCGAGGGCCGCCGTCGCCTGCAGGAGGAGGAAGCGCCCTTTCTCGCGCCAGTCACGCCAGAGGATCGCGGCCGTGGTCGAAGGGAAGGAGGCGCGGAGGCGTGGCCTGTGCCGATTGCGTGCTGCCCATGGGATCCGGAACGGTCGCCGCGTGCTGCCGCGGTGCCAGGTGACACCGACGGTCGCGACGACGACGGCGGCGGAAAGCAGGAGCGATGTCAGTCCCAGGTGAGCGGCGCCGAACGCGCGCCAGGCGGCCACTGGATCTGGGGTCTGTCGCAGGAACGGCGCGAGCCAGCCGGTTGTGAGGGCACCCAGGGCCAGGCCGGCGGGTGCGAGGAGGATCGGCCGATGCCCGAGGGTCCAGAGTAGCGCCAGCGTCCAGCCGGTCGCCGTGGCCACCAGAAGGGCCGGCCCGAGTGTGGGCCAGCGCACCGCGAACATCTGACGCATGAACACGACGACCGAGAGATACAGCAGGCCGCTCCCGACCACGGCCGGGGCCAGCCGGGCGAGCACGATCTTCCAGGTGGGCCACGGCAGCCGGAAGAGCCGCTGCTCGAAGCCGAGCATCTTCTGGTCCTCTCGGCAGCTCGCGAAGGCGAGGGCGCTGACGATGAGTAGCGTGAAGAAGATGGATATGAAGACGATGCCGTCGCGGCGCGCCCCCAGAGGCTCCATGGCTCGGTGGTAGAGCGCGGCCAGGGTCCAGCAGGCGAGCGTCACCGTGGCGAGCGTCCACTTGCCACGGGAGACGTACTCCCAGGTCAACGACTGCCACGGTCGCCAGGAACCGGCCCCCAACTAACCCGCCGTTCGGGGAGAAGGCGCGGCGGCATGCGCGTGGAAGATCTCCTCCAGGCTCGCAGGTTCCCTCTGGAGCTCGTCGGCACCCGCGGACTGCAGGTGGGCGGAGACCTGGTCGTCGGTCCCGAACAGGAGCAGGCGGGTCGTGTCTCCGTCCAGCTCTGTGGCTAGACACCCGGTCACCGTCGAGGCGAGATCGGGCTGCGCGCCGCGCACGACCACGTGACGGTGAAGTCGAGCGACCTCGTCGGTCGGGCCGGCGAAGCGGAGCTCCCCGCCCTCGAGCAGCGCGAGGTGGTCCGCCAGCCGCTCGACCTCGTCGAGCAGGTGAGACGAGAAGAGCACCGCGCGACGCTCCCGGGAGACCGTCTCCAGGATGGTGGCGAGCACGTCGCGTCGCACGACGGGATCGAGGCCCGAAGACGGCTCGTCGAGCACGAGCAGCGGGGGGCGGTGTGCCAGCGCCAGAACCAGCGACGTGCGCACGTGCTGCCCCCGCGACAGGGTGCTGACCCGCTGCGTGGCATCGAGGTGGAAGTCCCGCAGGAGCCGCGCAGCCTCGTCAGGGTCCCAGGTGGGGTAGAAGGCGCGCGTGTAGCGCAGCAGCTCGCGGATCGTCATCCACCCCGGCAGGTCCCGCTCCTCAGACACAGCGCCGATCCTGCCCAACGCGGCCTCGGGGTCTTCGACCGGATTGATCCCGAACACCCGCACCGTGCCCGTCTGCGCTCGCAGCAGGCCGAGGATGTGCTGGATGAGCGTGGTCTTGCCGGCGCCGTTCTGCCCGACGAGCCCGAGCACGGCGTCCTGAGGGATCTGCAGCGTGACGTCCCGGAGCGCCGTGACACGGCCGAAGGTGCGGGAGAGTCCGCGCACGTCGACCGCAGGGTCGCCGGAGCGAGCTTCCGCTGGAAGAGTCCTGGAATGAGCGTTCACGCGACCTCCCCGTCTTCGTCGTCCTCATTGCTTCGCGCGGCGTGCTGGTCGGCCAACGTGCGCTGCATGTCGGCGAGCTCGAAGCCCAGCTGCTCCCCTTCACCCAGGTAAGTGCGTGCCGCGCCCTCCAACCGCTCCTCGCGCTCACGCTGGCGAAACGGCGACCCGTGATCCGCGACGTAGACGCCGGAGCGGTCCCGCTTCACGACGAGACCCGCCTGCTCGAGCTCGTGGTAGGCGCGCACCACCGTGTTCGGGTTGATGACGAGCTTCTCCGCGAGGCTGCGGACCGAAGGCAGCTTGTGCCCCGGAGGCCAGCGCCCCGACACGATGTGGGCTTCGATCTGGAGCTCGAGCTGCCGGTAGATCGGACGGTCGGAGAGGGGGCGGATGCGGAACACATCTGTATTAGACCATAGATACAGATGGGCGAGGCCGACCCTGACGGCTCGAAGCGCAGGACACGAGCGCACGCAGAGTCGACGGGCACGCTAGGCTCGGCGTATGCCCTCTTTCGCTCGCGGCGCGGGGTCTCGCCCGCGGCTGACTGCCCGGAGTGCCGCCGTCGTGTGCGCACTGTTCCTCGCCTGCACGACTCCGGTCGAACAGACGGCTCGATCCCTCGCAGCGGCGCCCAACATCGTGCTGATCCTCGCGGACGACCTCGGCTACTCCGACATCGGCGCCTACGGCGGCGAGATCCGGACACCACATCTCGACGGCCTCGCGGAAGGTGGGCTGCGCTTTTCGCAGTTCTACAACGCCGGTCGCTGCTGCCCGACGCGGGCGTCACTCCTCACCGGCAGGTATCCGCACGAGGCCGGAATGGGCGCCATGGTCACGCGGCAAGCGTCGGAGGTCACTCCCGGTGCGTACCAGGGTTTCCTGGCGACCGAGGTGCCGACGCTCGCCGAGACGCTTCGCGCTGCGGGTTACGCCACGTACATGTCCGGCAAGTGGCACGTCGGGGAAAGGTCCGAGCACTGGCCCCGCGCGCGCGGCTTCGACGAGTACTTCGGGCTCATCAGCGGCGCCAGCAGCTACTGGGAGATCGTGCGGGAGGGGAACCCGATGGTGCGCCAGATGGTCGACGGGGACACGCCCTGGGAGCCGCCGGCCGAGGGCTTCTACATGACCGACGCGTTCTCGGAGCGCGCGGTCTCCTTCCTCCAGCGGCACGAACGCGAGCGCAGCGACCAGCCGTTTTTCCTCTACCTTGCCTACACGGCGCCACACTGGCCGCTACACGCCCACGAGGAGGACATCGCCCGCTACGCGGGCCGGTACGACGGCGGCTGGGAGGCGCTGCGCGCGGAGCGCTGGGAGCGAATCCGTCCCCTGGGGCTCTTCCCGGAGGACATGGCGCACACGCCGCGGCCCGACGCCGTGCCGGCGTGGGAGGACGTGGAGGACAAGGCGCGCTGGGCGCGGCTGATGGAGATCTACGCGGCCATGGTCGACCGGATGGACCAGGGCATCGGTCAGGTGCTCGCGCAGCTCGAGGCGAGCGACGCGCTCGAGAACACCCTGGTGCTTTTCCTCTCGGACAACGGAGCGTGTGCCGAGTCTGTGGAGCGTCGTGGCCTGAACGACCCGGAGGCGGAGCTGGGTGCGCGAGGCTCCTACGTCGCCTACCGGGAGCCGTGGGCGTGGGCTTCGAACACGCCGCTGCGCCTCTACAAGCAGTGGCAGCACGAGGGTGGCATCCGGACGCCGCTCATCGCGAGCTGGCCTTCCGGCATCTCGCGCGCGGGGGAGATCGAGCCGCGCGTCGGGCACGTCATCGACCTGGCGGCCACGCTCGCGGATCTAGCGGGAGTCTCGAGCTCGGAGCTCGCGGGCACGAGCCTGGCACCGCTCTTTGCCGGACAGCAGACCGGCGAGCGCGACGGCATGCTCTTCTGGGAGCACATCGGCCACCGCGCGGTGCGCGACGGGCGCTACAAGCTCGCCTGGGAGCGCCAGCTGCGTCGCTGGGAGCTCTACGACATCGAGGCCGATCCGGCCGAGACGAACGATCTGGTGGACGCAGAGCCCGAGCGAGTGGAGCGCATGGCAGCGTCTTGGGACGCTTGGGCGCAGAGGGTCGGCGTGGTTTTGCGTTGAAGGAGCTGCGCGTCTAGTAGCCGAGGGATCCGAGGAGCCAACGCCGGGCTCGCTCCTCGAGCGGCTGATCGAGTGCCATCTGTTGGCCCGTCAGTTCGAGGTGCTCCTTCTGCTCCGTTGGAGTCGCGACGCGAACCTGTTGCCTGACGAACGCGAGTCGCGCTTCCTCGAGGGCAGGCAGCCGCGCAAGAAGTCGAGAGGTGTCGTCTTCCACGAGCGGCCGGAGCTCCATGCGCACGTCGTGCGGAGAGTAGCCAAACTGGTGGATGTGGGCTTCGATGAACGCGAGGTAGCCGTCGAGTGCGGGACCTGTCTTGCCGTCTTGCGCGTCGAACCACGCTCTCCATCGGCGTGCCCAGGCCTCTTTGCGTGGAGAGTCTGCACTGGACTCCAGGGCTCGGAGGGCGTTGAGCGCGTGTAGGGGATGTGAATTGCGGAGGCTTTCGATCGCGTGGAGAAGCACGTCTGCATCGAGGCTCTGTGTCGCGGATTCCGTGATGTCCTGGAGGCGCGGATGCCGCAGCTGGTCGAGCAGCATCAGGAGCTCGCCGAGCTGCCGGGGTGGGAGTGTCCCCAGCTCGTACCAGCGGATCAGGGTCTCTGCTCGCGCCGCGTCGTCCAAGGCGTTCCTCGCCAGATCTCCGAGGTGGGTCTCGTACGACGTCCCCTCCAGACACGTCGAGACAGCCTCGTGGTGGACTCTTGGCAGCGCGCGAACGAGCTTGCCCCTGAGGTCGGCGTCGATCGTCGCGAGCCGCTGGCAGTCGGCGAAGAGAGGCTCGACCCACTGCACGAGCTGTTGCGGTTGGATGCGGCCGGCGCAGGCAGCGACTGCGATCGCTGCGCTGGCCGCGTCCGTGGCGTCTCCCGTCTCGAATTCGCCGGCTTGCAGGGCGGCGACAATCCGTGGCGAGCAAGTCGACCCGCGAGCGCGCAGAACGAGTGCGTCGCCACGGAGTGTCCGGGGGAGGTGGTCCAGCGTGGAGAGGTCGATGGGGGCGTACGCGGCGTACGAGAGTGCCTGGGAGCGATCCCCGCTGCGGAGCGCTGCCTGGAGGCACGCGTCGGCGAGCTTCGGAAGGTCGAAGGCGCCGTTGGCGCAGGCTTCGTCGAGCCTTGGCCCGTCGAGGCTCGAAAGCGCCGCGCCGAGGCGACGCCGAAAGCTCGAGGGGCTGTCGTCGTCCTGGTAGGAGACCGGATAGCGGGTCAAGGCGTCCCACTCGAGCTGCTCCGCCTCCAGCTGCTCGAGCCAGAGCGCGCGTTGTGTCGCGGCTTCATGCTCTCGACCGGTGTCGTCGAGCGCCTCGATCAGCCGCGATCGCGCCGAAGCGGAGTTGGGCTCGCGCGCGACCCACTCGCGCGCCCACCTCAGGCGGCCGTCGGGTGGGTGTTGCCAGATCCTGGTTTCGAAGCTCTCGCCAAGGCTCCAGAGACCCTCGAGGATCGCCTCGTCGGTGATCCGATCCGCCAGATGCCCCCGGTCGGCACGCCACAGAGCGGGCAGGAGGGTCTGAAGAACCGCTTTCGCTTCCCCTGGGCTCGGGTTGTCGCTCCTTTGCCACCAGCCGCCGAGCACCTCGATGAACCCTGTGTCCCCTTGCGTCTCGGCGAGCGCGAACGCGGCCTGAAGCTGCACTTGTGCGTCGTCGGGGAAGCGCTCTCGGACGAGTTGCCACGCGTCGACCCTCGACTCGGGTGGCTGCTGCCGCACCCAGGTCGACCAAGGAAGCGGATCTTCGGGCGCGGCTTCCATCCAACGTGCGATCCAGCCTGCGCTGGCCTCGCGGGCTCGAGCTTCGGGGTCGAGATGATCGTGTGGAAACCACTCCGCTTGCAGACGTTCGACCTCCATCATGATCTCGTACCTCGCGAGCTGGGCCTGCGCGGTCACCATCCGCTGGAGGTGTGCTGCGGAGCGGGGATGGGCCGCGAGCTCGTCTTCCAGATCGAGGATCTCGCGCCCGAGTCGTTCGACTTCCTCCTTCAGATCGATGACGACCACGCAGGCCGGCGTGACGGGCACAGCGAGCGTGAGTGCGCAGGCGACCGCCAGAACGAGTGCCAGCAGGGGGGCCGGGCGACACATGGGAACCTCCGTTCAGCCGGCGGGCGGGGACCCGCGTTTCGGGGGTGGATGCCATGGTTCGACCGACGACCCGTCGATCGGTTCCGGTTTCCCCAGGAACTCCGACCATCCGGTCGGTGGGAGTCCGCGAACCGCGAGCGAAGGTCGGTCGCGCGGCCGGGGGCTGTGCGTCGGCTCCGTCAGGTGCGCCGGTTCAGGGGTCCTCCGGCCTGTCGCCGCGGGCCGCGTTCTCGGCCGCGTTCTCGAGTGTCGCCACGCGCTTCTTCTCGTCCTCGAGGACATCGAACGCGATCCCCTCCGTGATCCACGCGGGTGCCGGCTCACCCTTCAGGTAGTGGCCGAACCACTCCAGGATGCGGCGGTGGTAGTCGCGCTGGTTCGCTTCGTTGCTGAAGCCGTGGTCTTCCCCCTCGTACACGAGCAGCACCATCTGCTTGCCGGCGCGGCGCGCGAAGTTGAAGAACTCGGTGCCCTGGTCCCAGTCGACCACTCCGTCTTCGTTGCCGAACGCCATCAGCAGCGGCGTCTCCATCTCGTGCACCTTGTGAATCGGCGAGCTGCGGCGGTGGGCGTCGGGGTCCTCCCAGAACGGCACCTCCATGCGCGCCTGGCCCGTCTCCCAGTGGCTCACCTCGGCGATGCCCGGGTTCCAGTGCAGCTGGCCCATGAAGCTCACGAAATCGGTGAGCGGAGCACCCGCGACCGAGGCCGCGAAGAGGTTGGTACGGGTGGGCAGGTACGTGGCCTGATAGCCGCCCCAGGAGTGTCCGATGAGGCCCACTCTGTCGGGGTCGGCGAGCCCGCGGTCGGTGACGGTCTTCACCGCAGCCTCCACGGCGGCGAGCGCGCTGGGGCCCGGCTCGCGTGCCGTGTACACGATGTCGGGGAGGAGCACGAAGTAGCCGGCCTGGGTCCACGCCGCGTAGCTGTAGTAGCGCCGCTCGTCGGGCACGTCGAAGCGGTGGATCTGCGGCGCGAGGATCTCGTAGGTGTACACGATCATCGGGTAGGTCTCCCCCTCCTCGTACCCGGCGGGGTAGAGCAGCGCCGCTTGCAGGTCTTTCCCCTGCGACGTGCGGTAGTCGAGCAGCTCGGAGCGGGTCCACGCATAGTCGGAGGCCCAGGGGTTGGTCGCGGAGATCTGGCGCGGCGGTTGTCGGAGGTTGGCGCTCGTCACGAAGAAGTCGGGCGAGTCGGCGGCCGACTCCTCGAGATAGACGAGCTCTTCGCCGTCGCGTGCGCGCGTGAAGCGTCCCAGCGCGACGTCGCCCCGAGGCCCGAACTGCACCTGCCCGCCGCCGCTCTGAAGAGCAGACTCCGGGAGGTGGGCGAGCCCTCGCTGTTCGGTCGTCTCGTTGCGCAGCGCGAAGTGGAGCCCGCGCGCGGGGTCGTGCCAGGCCTCCTCGGGGTCCATGTCGGTGACCCGGTGGATCCACTGGTCGGCTTCGCCGTCTGTGAGGCGGCGCGTCGCTCCGCCCGGCACGGCCAGCCACACGTCGAACCGGGTGTTGAGGAGAACCCCCGCATCGTCCTTCAGCCAGCCACCGTTGCCGTAGGGCGGAGGCAGGTCGGTCGGCGTGTCGTACTCCACGTTGCGGAACGTGGCGCCAGTGCCGGCGGTGAGGTTGTGGCGCTCACGGGTCGGCAGATCGAGTACGAGGTGGTCCCGGCCGTCGAACCAGTGCACGTAGCGACCCTCCGGGCTCACGCGGATGTGGCGCGCCTTCTCGAGCGCCAGCGTGCGCTCGCCGCTCCGGGCGTCGACCGCCCAGACGTCGCTGTAGGGCCGGCCGAACATCTCCCCCCAGCCGTAGGGAGCGCGGGTGAGCTCGACGGGCGTCGCCCAGTCTCCCGTGAGCACCGTTTCGGCGCGGAGCTCGGTGCCGACCTGCACCAGAGCGCCGGTGTCGAGGTGCCACACGGCGAGCAGCGTCCGGCGCTCGTCGGCGCTGTTGTTCTTCTGCTGCTGCGGGAAGAGGCGGCGGTCTTTCGTGTGCCAGATCTGGAGCTTCGGAAGGTCGGGCTCTTCGGCTTCGGTGTCGCTCGCGTCTGCCGCGGCCTCCGCGTCGTCTCCTTCAGAATCTTCGCTCGCCTCGTCGCCGGGCGTTTCCTCATCCTCGGCGGCGACGTCATCGTCCGTTTCGTCTTCCTCTTCTTCGCGCCGGCAGCCGTCGTCAGGGCACGGGCGCAGCCCGACAGCCACACGGGTGCCGTCCGGAGACCATTCGGGTGCCCGAAAGAGCGTGGCCTGGAGGTCGTCCGGGGCCGCGCCGGGCTCGAGCTCGAAGCTCTCGATGTCGCGCTGGTCGAGGCCCCGCCAGGCGAGCACCGTGGCCGCCACCGGCTCCTCGGCGGAGGCCGCGTCCTCCGAGCGCACCACGGCCAGATCCGGAGCGTCCTCGCGCCAGGTCGGCAGCCCGTACTTCTTTGCCGAGGTGTCGAGGCTGCGCAGCCGGCCGGACGCCGCGTCGTACACCTGCACGCCGTTGCCGCGATCGGCCCCGGTGCGGAGCACGAGTGCGAGGAGGGAGCCTTCGTCCGCCCAGGCCATGGCATCGACGTTGCCGAACGACGCCTCGGTTCCTTCCTCGAGATCGAGAACCCGCAGATCCGCACCTTTGCCCTTCGGCTCCTCGGGTGACTCCCCGAGCAGGGCCAGGAAGCGCCCGGTCGCGTCAAAGGCCCAGCTCGCCACCTCCTCGAAGGTGCGCGCGGCCTCGTCTCCGCTCGCGGTGAGGTCCAGCAGGCCGACCCCTGCGTGGACGGGTTTGCCGGCATCCTGCAGCTTTTTGCGCTCGGCTTCCGGCAGCCGGACGGTCCACGCGAGGTGCCGGCTCGTCTCGGCGAACGTCGGCCGCTGGCCGTTCTCGAAGGTGCGCGTCTCACCGCCCTCTGCCGTCGCCCGGACGCGCAGCTCGTGCGTTCCGCCCACCGTGCTCACTTCATAGGCGAAGAAGGCGCCGTCGTGCGACAGCGCGCGCCGGAACCCGACGCGCTCGAACTGCGCGTACTCCTCCACGGCGACGCGTGGCTTCTCCTGCGCAGCGGCGGCCGAGGGTGGGAGGGGCGCGACCAGGGCGGCGACAGCGAGAATGGACCAGAGCGGGTGATCGAGGTGGCGCATGCGGGTCTCCGACGAGGGTCTGGGGATCGATGGACGTCGAGGTGGTCGAAGGATGGAAGCGCCGTGCGCGGAGCGGTCGGCTCAGGCGGACGCTCCGGAGTAGTGGCGGATCCCGAGCCTCCAGAAGAGGCGCGACGCCACGAGGAACACCGCGGCCAGCGCGAGCGTCGCCGTGAACATGCGGGGCTCCAGGCGCCCGGTGACCGTCTCGGCGGGTACGGTCACCGCAAAGGCGACAGGCACGAAGGCGATCAGCGTGATGCGCAGCCAGCGCGGGTAGATGCCGATGGGCCAGCGGCCGGCGAGGTAGATGCTCCAGAAGACGTTCATCACGTTCTCGATGCGGATGAACCAGAACGAGAGGGTCGCCAGCAGGAGCCAGAAGCTGTAGACGATGGCGAAGCCGGCGATCAGATTGAGAACGAAGAGCAGAACCTGCGTCGCCGTGACGCGCTCGGCGATCTGTGCCAGCCCGATGGAGACGATCGTGGTGCCGAGCACGATCTCGCCGAGCCGCCAGATCTGCACCTCGCGGATGCTCACGAGCAGCTGGCTGTCGACGGGCTTGAGCAGCGTGAAGTCGAGCTCTCCGGTGCGGACATCCTGCATCATCATCTCGAAGCTCGGGGCGATCACCATACGGATGATGCCGAGCACGAGGTAGTAGACACCGACGAGCACGAGCAGCTGCCACACGTTCCAGCCGCCGAGGTCGTCGGTCTGTCGAAAGACCAGGTAGACGGCCGACATCGTCATGAACAGCCCGACCAGCGTCTCGAAGGTCTGCACGACGAAGTTGAGGCGGTAGGCCATCTCGTTGAGCGTGCCGATGCGCAGGAACACGCGGAACAGGCGCAGGAGGTCGCGGAGTGTCGTCACGTCAGCCCCCGACCGCGCCGTAGCGGCGTGTGGCGCGGCCCCAGAGCAGCCGGAGGAGACCGGCGGCGAGGGCGACCCACAGCACCTGCATCATCACGCCTTGGCGCAGCTCCTCCGGCGTGACGCGGCCAATGAGGAGCTCCGCGCTGAAGGCGTTCGTGTAGTAGAAGGGCAGGATCGCTGCGGCACCGCGGAGCACGTCCGGGAGGAGCTCGATCGGAGCGATCCGCCCGGACACCAGGAGCGTGATCGCGAAGTAGACGGAGTTGATGGCCGTGGTCCGCGTCGTCCAGAAGGCGGCCAGCGCGAGCGTCCAGCCGATGAAGAAGCGCACCGTCAGCGAGAGGATGAGCACCGGGATGGCCGCTGCAAACGCCCAGGGCGGAGTGGAGAACTCCGGCCTGAACAGCAGGCTCAGCACCAGGGCCGCCGGCAGAATCACGAACACCACGAGCACCTTGTAGGCGAGGTTGTCGGCGATATCGCTGTGGATCGGGTGCACCGGCCGCAGGAGCAGGGCGTTGAACTGTCCCTCGCGGATGCGCCACTCGAACTCGTGCATCACCCACGTGAAGGTGAGCATGTCGACCACCATGAGGGTGAGGTAGTAGGCCGCAAACTGAGGAGGCGTGTAGGTGCCGACCTCGCCGCCGCCGGCTGCAGCCACGGTCGACCACACGACGAGGAACACGACCGGCTCCACGACGCCGCCCAACATCCAGATGATGCCGGAGGCGCGGTACTGCAGCTGCACCGCGAGCGAGGTGCGGAAGAGCGTGCGGTAGAGATCGATCACGTGGCCGTACCCTCAGGGCACCGCTTCAGAGCTCGGGTCGGATTCGGGGTCGAGGGGAGAGTCCGCCGTGCCTGGTTCTGTGTCGATGGAGGCGTTGTCCGGCGTGGTCCCGGGGCTGGCAAAAACCTGCTCGATGACGTCCTCGATCGGTGGGTCCTCCACGCTGAGATCCGCCACGGCGTAGCGGTCGAGGAGGCGCGCCGTGACCTCGGGTGTCGACTCCTTCTGCGCACGAAGGGTGACGCGTTGCCCCTCGCGCTCGACCTGACGGGCGACCTCGGAGAGGCGACCCAGCTCGAGGTCCCGGCCCGCCTCCTGGAGCTCCACCACGATGGTCTTCTCGGCCGAGAATCGCTCGACCAGGTCGCTGAGGAGACCGTCGAAGAGCAGCTGGCCCCGGTGGATCACCACCACGCGCTTGCAAAGTGCCTCGACGTCGGCCATGTAGTGGCTCGTGAGCAGGACGGTCGCACCGGTGCGCTCGTTGTAGGTCTGCACGAACTCGCGAATCCTGCGCTGCATGGTGACGTCGAGCCCGAGGGTCGGCTCGTCGAGGAAAAGCACCTGCGGTCGGTGGAGCAGCGCGGCGGCCACCTCGCACTTCATGCGCTCCCCGAGGGACAGGTTGCGGACCGGCTTCTCGAGGAGGTCACCGAGGTCGAGGAGCTCGGTGAGCTCGCTGCGGATGGCGTCGAACTCCGCCTGTGGGATGCGGTAGATCGCGCGGTTGCGGTCGAAGGAGTCGGCGACGGGGATGTCCCAGATGAGCTGGTTGCGCTGGCCCATCACGAGCGTGATCTGGCGCAGGAAGTCCTTCTGACGCTGGAAGGGCTCGAAGCCGAGCACCCGCACCTCGCCACCGCTCGGGTGCAACAGCCCGGACATCATCTTGAGCGCCGTGGTCTTGCCGGCGCCGTTGGGGCCGAGGAAGCCGACGATCTCTCCGGGCTCGATCGAGAAGCTCAGGTCTTTCACCGCCTCGACCTCGCGATGCTCGCGCCGGAAGAGGCTACGCAGAGCCGCGCCGATGCCCGCGGCGCGCACGGGGACGCGATACGTCTTCGAAAGCGCGCGAGCCTCGAGGGCTGGAGTGGGAGCGGTCACGTGGCTTGGTAGACGTTCGACGAAGGGGGAGGGAAGCTAGCGTAGCGCGGGCAGGGCCAGGTCGGACACGAGCCTTCGCCGCCACGCGGGCTGAAGGTCGAGGTAGGATTCGCGCACTCCCCGGAGAGCCTCAGGTAGCTGCGCAGGTCGCTTCCCGCATCGCGGGACCGCTGCGCGCCGGACACGATGACCGAATCCAGCAGCACCCACGACCCGCGGCCCGTGCGCCACGGCGCGTACCCCGAGTTCACGTGGCCGGCAATCCTCGTCGGCTGGGCGATCGGCATCGTCATCGCACTCTCCATCGGCTACCTGAGCCTCAAGCTGGGCTTCTCGATCGAGGGGTCGGAGCTCGCCGCGATCCTCGGCTTCGGCATCCTGCGCGGCCTCATGGGCCGGACGAGCATCATCGAGAACAACATCAACCAGACGATCGCGAGTGCCGTCAACGGCGCGTCGTCGGGAATGATGTTCTCGGTTCCGGCGATCTTCATCCTCGGCTACGGCAACGACTTCAATCGGGTCGTGATGGTGCTCGGCTGCATCGCCGGCGGCATCCTGGGTGTCGCCTTCGTGATTCCGCTGCGCAAGCAGATGATCGATTTCAACCGCCTGACCTACCCGGGCGGCATCGCCACCGCGGCTGTCCTCCGGTCGCCGGGCGCCGGCCTGCGCAAGGCGAAGCTGCTTCTCGGCGCCGCCGCGTTCTCGGGCGCCCTCCACTTCGTGTCGCTCTGGACGGGAGTGGAGAATTACGACCTCGGCGCGCTGGTTGGTCTGCCGGAGTACATGAACGGCATCTGGTACCTCTCGCTCCTCACCATCGGCGTCGGCTACCTCGCGGGGCGCGGCGGCTTCTTCTTCATCGTCGGTGGTTTCGTCTGCTACTGGCTGCTCGCGCCCCTGCTCTCGGTCACCGGCCAGATGCCCGGGCCCGAGACGCTCCAGGGCACTGGCATCGCCACCTGGCTGCGACTGCAGCTGTATCGCCCGGTGGGGATCGGCATGTTGGTCGGCGGTGCGCTCACCGGCATCGTGCTGGCCTTCCCGCTCGTCGTGAGTGCCGTGCGCAGCCTGCAGCAGGCATCCCAGAGCGGGGCGCGCATGTCGCAGGACGAGATGCCGGTGAAGATGCTGTGGACGGGCGTTGCGTTGGCGTTCGTCGTGCTGTCGGTCATCGCGGTCATCTCGAATCCCGAGATCGGCGTCGCCCGCGGCATTCTCATGGCCGTGCTCGGCACGCTGTGGATCTGGGTGGCCGGCGTCGTTCTCGCCGAGTGCATCGGCCGCACCAATTGGTCGCCGCTCTCCGGCATGACGCTCATCGGCGTCACCATCCTCATTCTGGTCTCCGGCGGCCTGGGTCTCTTCGAACCGATCACCGATCGCGCGTCGGTGGTGGCTTCGGTGCTCGTGGGTGGCGCCATGTGCGTCGCCATGTCGCAGGCCACCGATCTCATGCTCGACCTCAAGACGGGCTACCTGATCGGCGCGATCCCGCGCAAGCAGCAGATCGCCCAGTGGGTGGGAGTCTGGCTCGGACCGATCGTGATCATGATGCTCATCCTGGTGCTGCACCAGGCCTACGGCCTCGGCAGCGACGCGCTCCCGGCGCCTCAGGGTCAGGCCCTGGCCTCGGTGGTGGAGGGCATCCTCGGCGGCGACGTGCCGGCCCAGAAGTACGCTGCCGGCGCGCTCATCGGAGCGCTGCTCTCCGCGAGCGGCATCGGTGGCCTCGGGGTGCTCGTGGGCCTCGGCTTCTACCTGCCGTTCAACATCGTGCTCACCTACAGCCTCGGCACGCTCTCACGCATCTTCACCGACTCCCGCCTCGGTGGCCGCTGGGCCGAGGACACCGGCATTCCGCTCGCTGCCGGTCTCATCGTGGGTGAGGCCCTCGTGGGTGTCGGCTTTTCGATCGCCAAAGTGGCGCTGGCGGGGGGCTGACGTGCGGAACGCGGCCTACGCCCTCATCACCCTCAGCTTCCTCGCTGCGTCGTACGTGTCGGTGCTCGACGTGCGCACCGTGTCGTGGCCGCAGCTCGTGGGCGCCCTGCTTCCCGGGGTCGTGGGCTTGGTCCTCGTCCGTGTCGCGCGCGCCTCCGAGGCGAGCGACGAGACCCGGCGCGAGGCCGGGCTGCAGAAGCTGCGGGAATCGCTCGCACTGGTGGTCGAGCGCACGGACGCGCTCTGGGACGAGCGCAACGAGGTGTTTGCGTACGACTACAAGGACCGCATCGACGCCGACCTGGTCGGCCCGCTGGGCGACTTCGTCGAGGCCCGCGAGTCGATGATCGACGCCTTCGGTCTGCAGGCCTACGCCGACGTGATGAGCGACTTTGCGGCGGGAGAGCGCTGCATCAACCGCGTGTGGTCGGCGTCGGTCGACGGCTACATCGACGAGATCAAGACCTACCTCGAGCGGGCGCGGGACCAGTTCCGTGACGCGAAAGAGCGGCTGGACTCGCTCAGCTAAGGAGACCCTGTATGCCTGGCATTCTCGACGGCGTCCGTGTGCTCGACTTCGGTCGCTACATCGCCGGCCCCTTCTGCGCCACGCTCATGGGCGACCTGGGTGCCGACGTCATTCGCATCGAGCGCCTCGACGGTGGTGAGGACCGCTTTGTCACGCCCGTCACGGAAGATGGCATGGGCGCGATGTTCCTGCAGCTGGCGCGGAACAAGCGCAACCTGACGCTCAACCCGAGAAAGCCCGAAGGCGCTGAGATCCTCACCAAGCTCGTCTCCACCGCCGACATCGTCGTCGCCAACCTCACGCAGGAGGCGCTCGAGAGCCTCGGCCTCGACTACGAGAGCCTGAAGGCTGTCAAGAAGGACATCATCCTGGTCACCAACACGGCGTTCGGGCAGGGTGGCCC
The DNA here is from genome assembly GCA_965223385.1 of Candidatus Multivoraceae bacterium. Lineage (GTDB taxonomy): Bacteria > Acidobacteriota > Thermoanaerobaculia > Multivoradales > Multivoraceae > JBCCLJ01. The sequence continues at coordinate 3,134,887 of CBDCWR010000007.1, forward strand.
CTGGAGCCACCGGTACGGCTTCGACGGTCTCGCGCAGGCGATGTCCGGGATCATGTACATGTCGGGCACGGCCGACCAGCCGACCCGCGCATCCGCCGCGTTCGTCGACTTCAACACCGCCGCGCTCTGCGCCTTCGGCGCCATGGCGGCCCTGCGTCACCGCGACCAGACCGGAGAGGGTCAGGAGGTTCAGGGGGCCCTGCTGCGCACCGCGCTCAACGTCAACGGCGCCAACATCATGGAGCAGGAGATGCTTCAGGTGAATCGCGAGGCCACCCTCAACCGCGGCCAGACGAGTGCGCCGTCGGACACGGTGCGCACGAAAGACGGCTGGGTGATGATCCTCGTGCTCGGACCACATCAGTTCAAGCGCTGGTGCGAGGTGGTCGGCCGCGAGGATCTGCTCGAGCGGGAGGATCTCCGCACCGATCTCCAGCGCGGTGACCGGTCCGAAGAGCTGTCGGAGATCCTCGCCGGCTGGTGCGCGCAGCACACCACCGACGAGGTGCTGGCGGCGATGGAGAAGGCCCACGTGCCTGCAGGGCCGGTGTTGTCCCCGCAGCAGGCGTTCGATCACCCGCACGTCCAGGGCATCGGCTACTTCCAGCGGGTCGAGTTTCCGACGGCGAAGAAGCCGCTGCCCGTGGCGGGCCCGCCCGTCACCTTCACGGGCACGCCGGCGAAGATCCGGCGACGCGCTCCGCAGCTCGGCGAGCACACCGAGGAGATTCTCGGTGAGCTGGGATACGACGCGGCGGCGATCGAAGCTCTGCGCGACGGCCGGGTCGTCTAGCGGTCCCCGCCAAGCCGACTCCTCGGCTACGTTGTGGCTTCTCACGACGTTGTTCAGAGAGCCTCTGCTCCGATTCATCAGCGTCTGGGTCCCTTCACCGTCAAGAAGGGTTGGTAGCCCAAGTCACTGCGATCTGCACCGGGTCTTCCTGCGAGAGCCGGGACTCCGCATGCGCTCTCGGCGGAGGCAGGGAAGGCAACTGGCAACGAGCCACTCCGTCGCGTCTCGAGGTTCGCGTCGGCTGTGACGGTCCAACGACGACGGCGAACGTAGCCTGCGGGCGGAGCGGTCCGCCCGCGCGAGGTTCTCTATCGATGGGGTTGACTGGAATGATCTATCCAGTATGATCCTCCTGTCCTGATCAACCGCGAGACCGTCATGCCATCCACTACCGCCGACCGACTCACCGACGCCGTCCTCCTCTCCGTGCGCGAGCACGGCTACGCGGGCACGAGCATGCAGGACCTCCTGCGTGAGTCCGGGGTGTCGTCGAGCTCGATGTACCACTTCTTCCCGGGCGGGAAGGAGGAGTTGGTGGCCACCGCCATTCGGAGTGCTGGAGCCAAGTCAGCCGAACGGATCGCGGGCGTGCTCGAGCGCCACGAGCTTCCGGAGGCGATTGCACGGATCTTCGAGTTCGCGGCGCGGGAGATGGCGAAGCACGAGTACTCGCGGGGCTGTCCGATCGGCGTGCCGGCCACCGAGGCCCCCGCCGATTCGGAGGCCATTCAGGCGGCGGTGGCCGAGGTCTTCGGCGCTTGGGCCGGCATCTACGCCGAGGCGCTGCGGCGCGCCGGCTTCGACGTCGAGCGGGCCGAGAGCCTGGGCCGATTCATCGTGGCGGCGTATCAGGGCTCGGTGACGCTCGCGCGCGCGACGCGGTCGACGCAGCCCTACCGCGACGCCGTGGCCGTCGTGAGCTCCCAGCTCGATCCCTGACGGCAGACGAATTGTCCGATCCCGAGAGGGCCGGGATCAGACCGACATGCAACCCTGGACTGGATAGAACGTTCCACCCACTACGGAGACAAGTCATGCGTTTCGAACGACAGCAGATCGGCGATCAGGACCTCCGGGTGGCCCGTGTGGCACACGGTGGACGTCCGACCGTGGTCCTCACCAACGCGTTCCCGCAGTCGATTCGGTGCTGGGAGTCGCTGTGGGATCGGTTGGCCGACCACCACGATCTCCTGGCGGTCGACCTTCCCGGCTTTGGCCTGTCGGCGGGGCAGGGAGCCGTGATGCGGCCCTCCGCGCAGGCCGAGGTTCTGCTGCGGCTGATGGATGCGAACGACATCGACGAGTGCTTCCTGGTCGGGCCCGACGTCGGCGTGCCGATCTCCTTGTGGCTGGCGGCGAGCCACCCGGAGCGGCTGCTGGGCGTCAACGTCTTCGATGGTCCCGGGACCTGGCCCACCGACTTCGACCCGGCCCTCCGGCTGGCCACCCGTTCGCGTCTGGTCGGCTGGCTGGGAACCCGCCCGCCGATGCGCCGTGTCCTCATGCGGCAGAACTTCCAAGTGGCAACGCGCGCGGGGTACCACCACTTCGCGCCTTCGGAGCAGGCGGTTCTCGAGTACCGCGCCATCTGCTTCGACCCCGAGAAGCACCGGAGCGCCTTCGCCTTCCTGGGCTCCTACCCGAGGAGCTGCCCGAGCTCGAGGCGCGGCTACCTTCGGTGACCGTGCCGGTTCTGATCACCTGGGGGGCGCGCGATCCGTTCGTGCGGGTGTCGAACGCCAGGCGTCTGCACGCACTCCTCCCGCACAGCGAGCTGACCGTCTTCGAAGACGCCGGCCACTTCTCGCAGGAAGACGCCGACGATCTGTGGCTGCAGCGCTTCTGCACGTTCGTGAAGAAGCACACATCTCTGAACTACCAGACCCTCAGGAGGTCCTCATGAGCCATTTCAGGTGTTTGATTCAGGAAGGAAGCCGTGCCGACGCTCGTCGTGACGAGCTCGAGCGTCGGTTGCGCGAGAACCACGGTCGACATGAGTCCGGGGAGCTCGCTGACATCCACTGGGTTCCGATCCCTCCCGGTCGCATGTTCACCGAGGGCAAACCCAGCACCTCCTCGATCGTCTCGTTCTTCGTGGAGCGTGAGACGACCCTCGACGAGCGCGCGTCGTACATGCGCGGCGTGTGCGATCTATGGACCGAAGTGACGGAGTGCACCGACCACGAGGTCGTCGTCACCGTCACCGAAACGACGGCCGCAGGCCAGGAGTGACCCGATGCCCTTCTACCACGCACACGTTCGCCCCGAGCTCATGAACGAGGCCCAGCGCCAGCGTCTCGCGCAGCACGTCGTCGACGTGCACTGCGACGTGACGGGGGCACCCCCGTCGTTTGTCCATGTCCTCGTGACGGAAGACGACGGGGAGCAGCTGCAGGCGGCCGAGACGGCTTTTGTCCAAGGCGTGATCCGAGCCGGGCGCAACGACGCCCAGAAGGCGGAGATCGAGACGCGGATCCGCGAAGGGCTCGCCGAGACCGCGCAGGTGGATTCTTCGACGGTTCGCGCTGCGACCCGTGACATTCAGGCCTCCTACACGATGGAAGGCGGGGTGCTCCTGCCCGAGCCGGGCTCTGCCGAAGAGCGCGCATGGGGGCAGGAGCCGGCGTCCGCCTTGCCGTAGCGCCTCGGGACGGTCCTGTCTTCGTCGCCGGCCTCCGGATCTGCCCCATGTGGTGGAAGGTTCGGAGGCCGAGTTGCGCCCTTGTTGAGGCCCGGTGCGAAGCACCCGGGTGTCGGCGCGGCGGACGGGGAAGGCATCGGCGAGTAGATCGTGGTGGGCCGGGCCGTCATACTCGAAGGCGATGGGGGTTGGCGGCCCGGTTCCCGGTCGAGGGAGCCTCCGGGAAGTCGGCCCCGCCGATCGCAACCTCCGCTTCGCCATGACCGACCCGAGCCAGACCAAAGGCATCGCTCCGTACGTGCCACCCGTGCGGCGGCTGCCCCTCTTCGCGTACGGCACGCTGACCGATCCGGTCTTCGTGGGCCAGCTCCTGGAGCATCCGGTGACTCTCGCCCCGGCGACTCTCCTGGGGTACCAGAAGGTCGAGCTCGAGGGGTTCGGCTACCCTCTCGTCGTTCCGGCCGAGGGCGGCCGGGTGGTGGGGCAGGTGCTGACGGACGTGCGCCCGGCAGACTACGAGCGACTCGACGCCTACGAGGGCGTCGGAGAGGATCTGTACCTGCGGGTGGAAGCCGAGGTGGAGCTGGCCTCGGGCGAGCGCCAGACGGTGTACGTGTACACCGCCTCGGCGAAGACGCTCGAGCGGTACTCCTGAGCCCGGTCTCGGCTGATCCGAGTCAGTCTTCCTTCACGCCCTTGGGGGCGCGCTGCTTCATGAAACCGAACATGTAGCCGGCGACACGGCGCATCTGGATCTCCTCGGCGCCCTCGGTGATGCGGTAACGCCGGTGGTGTCGGTAGATGTGCTCGAAGGGCTTGTGCCGCGAGTAGCCGAGGCCGCCGTGCACCTGCATGGCGCGGTCGGCGGCCTCGCAGCAGAGCCGATTTGCCCAGTAGTTGCACATGGAGACCTTGTCGGAGACCGCGAAGTTGCCGTAGTTGTCCATCTGCCAGGCGGTCTTGTGGATCAGCGCGCGCAGCATCTCGCACTGGGTCTGGAGCTCGACGAGCGGAAACTGGATGGCCTGGTTCACCGCGAGGGCCTTGCCGAACGGTTTCCTGTGCTGGGCGTACTCTACCGACTCGTTGATGCAGAACTGCGCGGCTCCGAGGCTCGAAGCGGCCTGGCGGATGCGGTTCTCGTTGAAGAAGTGCTGCACCACCTGGAGGCCGCGCCCCTCTTCGCCGAAGATCTGTGCGTGCTCGACCCGCACGTCCTTGAGCGAGATGTGGCCGTGGTCGGTCGGCATGTTGAACGTCCACAGCATCTCCTCGACCTTGAAGCCCTGCGCATCGGTGGGCACGAGGAAGCACGTGATGCCGAAGCCGTCGCCGGGCTCGCCGCTGGTGCGCGCGAAGATCAGGTCGTAGGGCGCCTTGTGGATGCCGGTGTTCCAGGTCTTCTCGCCGTTGATGACCCACTCGTCGCCGTCGCGCACGGCGTGCGTCTCCATGTGGGTCGCGTCCGAGCCGTGATCGGGCTCGGTGATGCCGAAGGCGAAGCCCTTTTCGCCGCGCAGCATCGGCTCGACCCACTCGGCCTTCTGCTCTTCCGTGCCGTAGTTCGCCATGAGCAGCACTCCGACCGCGTTGCCGACGATCGAGTGCTCGTTCTGGAGGTCGTTGTGCAGGCCCAGGCCCTTGACGGCGAGGTGCTCCCGGATGATCGCCATGCCGAGGTTCGTACCGCCCTGGCCGCCGAACTCCTTGGGGAGAGCCCAGCGGTAGTGCCCTGCGGCGTCGGCGCGGCGCTTGGCCTCGGCCAGGAGCTGCTCCCACTCCTCGTTCGGGAGCCCACCGCGGTCCCAGTCGGTCCGCGCGTCCTCCCTGCGATGGTCGAAGAAGCGGATGTTGTCGTTCGAGCTCTCGAGCGGCTTGATCTCGTCCTCGATGAACTGATCGAGCACCTTCAGATAGTCGGCGATGTCGGCGGGAATGTCGAAGTTCACGGGGTCTCCTGGGTGGTCACGTGGAGATTCGAGGCGGAGATGGACGGCCAATCTAACGCAGCCGCGGTGTCGCGCGGGGTTCCAGGGCGGGTCGGGCTGCCGCGACGGCGGTAGAGTGCAGTGGAGCCCCGCTCGCGGGGCAGCTTGCGGAGAGGGGGAGCGACGGTGGCGGAGGACGAAGGCACACTCGAGAGCGTTCTGGCGCAGGAGCAGCCCGCGTTCGCGGCGGCGCTCGAGAACGTGGTCACGGCGGACACGGAGCAGCTGGGGCAGCGGCTCGCGCAGGATCCTTCGCTGGCCCGCGCCCGGTCGAGCTCGGAGCACGGCGCCACGCTGCTGCACTACGTGGCCGCCAACGGCGTCGAGACGCCGCTTCAGACGGCGCCGGGCACGATCTACCAGTTTCTGCAGCGCTGCTCGGCCGTCGAGCGCGGCCGGGCGCTGGAGCGCGCGGTCCAGGTTCCCAAGCTCCTCCTCGAGGCTGGTGCCGAGGTGGACGCCCTGTGCGGGACCTACGGCGGTGGCCCAGCCCAGACCACGCTCAACCTGCTGGTCTCCTCGGCTCACCCTTTCCTCGCGGGCGTCCAGGAGATCCTGGTGAGGGTCCTCACCGATGCCGGCGCCGCGGTCGACGGCGTGGACGACGATCAGTCGCCGCTCGTGACCGCCCTGGGGTTCGGCTACCACGGTGCGGTGCGGACCCTCGTGGAGTGTGGTGCTCGCGCCGATGGGCTGATCGTGTCGGCAGCTGCCGGCGACGAAGAGGCGGTGCGCGCCTACTTCCCCGACGGCCGGCTCGGGTCCGATGTCGGCAGCGTCCCCTTCTCCTGGTTCGCGGGGGCACGTGACCCCGCCGTGGTGGCTGAGCAGGCGCTCGTGTACGCGAGCATGTGCGGACAGCGCGGGGTGATGGAGATCCTGCTCGACCATGGCGTCGACGTGAACGCGATGCCTCCGGGGACCCACGTCACGGCGGGACCGCTGCACACGGCGGCTCTCGCTGGGCAGCACGACGCCGCGCGGCTGCTCATCGAACGAGGGGCGGATCTCTACGACTCCGAGCCGCGCTACGGCGGCGACCCGCTGAGCTGGGCCGACCACGGCGGCTTCACCGAGATCGTCCAGCTCATCGAAGAGGCGCGCAAGCAGAACCCGAGGTAGGACCTAGCACTCTCGAGCACACGCGGCGTGTGCTCGAGTGACCGTCGGGCGTCTGGAGCGGAGCTCCTGACGACCTAGAGCATCTCCTCGGCGATCAGCTCGAGGGCCTCGGGCTGCTGCGAGTTGATGTTCATGCAGGTGACGTGACCCTTCTTGCCGGCCTCTTTCCACCGCTGCAGCTGGTCTTTGATCTTGTCGCGGCTGCCGCAGAGGTGCATCGCGTCCACGAGCTCGTCGGGGACGGCCGCCATGGCCTCCTCCCGCTTGCCGCTCAGGAAGAGGTCCTGGATCTCGACCGCAGCCTCCTCGTAGCCCATCCGCTTCGCGTAGTCGTTGTAGAAGTTCTTGTCACGCGCACCCATGCCGCCGATGTAGAGCGCAAGAGACCCTTTCACGGGCATACGGGCCGCGGCCTCGTCGTCGTCGATGTTGACGCTCACGCCGGGCAGGATGGCGAAGTCCGAGAGCGACTTGCCGTTGCCCGCCTTGGCGAAGCCCTCCTCGAGCGACGGCCCGATCACGGTGTCGTACTGGTCCGGGTCCATCCACAGCGGAAAGACGCCGTCGGCACACTCGGCCGCACAGCGCAAGCCGGCAGGGCTGATCGATGCCGTGTAGATGGGCATGTCGGGATTGCCGTGGAGGATGCTCTTGAGCGGTTTGCCGAGGTTCGTCGTGCCTTCCCCGGTGCAGGGAATCGTGTACTCCGAGCCGTGGAACTCGAGCGGCTTCTCGCGACGCATGATCTCGCGCACGATCTGGATGTACTCGCGCGTACGCGTGAGCGGCTTACCGTAGGGCACGCCGTGCCAGCCTTCGATCACCTGCGGGCCGGAAGGGCCGAGGCCGAGGATGAAGCGGCCGCCCGAGAGGTGATCGAGCGTCATTGCGGTCATCGCGGTCATCGCCGGGGTGCGGGCCGGCATCTGCATGATCGACGTGCCGACGTGCATGGTGGTGGTGTTCGCCAGCGCCCAGGCCGCCGTGGTGGCGGCGTCGTTGCCGTAGGCCTCGGCCGTCCAGGCCGTGTGGAAGCCGAGGTTCTCCGCGTGCTTGAGCTTCTCGAGGTTGATGTTCGCCTTCGGGCCAAACCCGAGCACTCCGATTCCGAGCTTCATGAGATCTCCTTGAGGGGGGCCGCCGGCGCTGGCGCCGTTGGGGCGCGCGCGTTTGTAGGAGGCCTGCGTGGGGTCCGGGCATTGTCTCACGCGGCACGCGGAAGGAGATGGCCGCATCTGCCCGTTCGAGATCGAGCTGGTGGCCGGGCTCCTCGTGGACCCCTTGCTCTGATCTGCAAGGATGCGGCGTCGGCGTGACCTCGGCAGCCCGAGGGTGATCACACTGGCAAACCGTTTCGCTGCGGCACGCGAACCCCGAGATGCCGCGCCTCTGCAGATTGCCAACGGAGCCGTCCCATGACCATTCGATCTGAACTGCGCCTGCCCCCCGAGAAGCTGCGCTGGACCTGCGACCAGGGGTGCCTGGACTTCGAGACCACCGACGAGATCGAGGTGGCCGCAGATCTGGTGGGGCAGGAGCACGCGCGTCAGGCGCTCGAGTTCGGCATTCTCTCCACGGCGACCGGGCAGAACGTCTTCGTGCGTGGGCTGCGCGGTACGGGCCGGCGCACCATGGTGCGAGCACTCCTGGAGCAGCTCGAACGTGACGAGCACGAGGCCCAGGAGCTCGCCGACTTCGCCTACGTCCACAACTTCAAGCGCCCCGACCGTCCGCGGCTGCTCTCCTTCGCCGCGGGGCAGGCCCAGGGCTTCCGGCGCGCGCTCCGCGACTTCGTGAACTACCTCGAGACCGACTTCCCGAAGCAGCTCGACTCGGAAGAGCTCATCGCCGACCGCCGCAAGGTGGAGGAGGAGGTGCAGGCCAAGCTGGACACCATTCGCAAGCCTCTCGAAGAAGAGCTCGAGGCGGCCGGTTTCAAGCTCGCGAACGTGCAGCAGGGCCCGGTCGCGCGGACGACCATCTTTCCGGTGGTGAACGGCCAGGCCGTTCCACCGGAGCAGCTGCAACAGATGGTGCAGCAGGGGGAGGTCTCGCGGGCCTACCTCGAGCGCTACGAGGAGAAGATCAGCGAATACGAGCGCCGCATGCAGGACGTCGGTATGGAGATGCAGAAGGTCCAGCAGGAGGCGATGGTGCGGCTGCGCGACATGGTCGAAGCGGCGGCCGGCCAGTTGATGGCCGCCGCCCTCGCTCCGGTGCGCGAGCGCTTCGGCGCGAACCCCGAGGTCTCGGAACACCTCGACGACGTGGCGGCCGACGTCGTGGACACCCGCCTCACGTCGCCGGATCGCGTTCCGGTCGCGGAGCAGCGTTATGGCGTGAACGTGGTGCTCGACAGCGGCGGCAAGAAGGGGGCTCCGGTCGTGGAGGAGACCGCTCCCAATCTGACCAACCTCCTCGGCACGGTCGACATCAGCTTCTCGGAGAAGGGCCCGGTGGGCACCGACTACGGTGGCATCCGGGGAGGCGCGCTGCTCCAGGCCGACGGCGGCTACCTCATCCTCGAGGTGGGTGATCTGCTGGCGGAGCCCGGTGCCTGGAAGGCGCTCGTTCGGACGCTGCGCACGGGGCAACTCGAGATCGTGCCCCCCGAGATGGCGTTCTTCCGCCCGCGTTCGCTCGTGAATCCAGAGCCGATCCCGGTGCGGGTACGGGTCATCCTCCTCGGCGACGCGCGGTCGTACTACATGCTCGACTCCTACGACCCGGACTTCGGGGAGCTCTTCAAGGTGCTGTCCGACTTCGATCACGAGATCGACCGGGACGAAGGCGCGGTGGAAGACTACGCGTCGGTCATCGCCCAGATCGCGCGCAGCGAGGACCTCCTGCCGTTCTCGCGCGACGCCGTCGGAGCGCTCGTGGAGCACGGGGCACGCATCGCCTCGCGCGAGGGCAAGCTCACGGCGCGCTTCGGCCGCCTTGCGGATCTCGCGCGCGAAGCGTCTTTTTTGGCGCGTCGCGATGCCGAGCAGGCGGTGCGCGGCGAGGATGTCCGCCGGGCGGTGCGTCGCACGAAGGAGCGCGCGAGCCTGCCGTCGCGCAGGTTCCAGGACCTCATTCGCAAGGGCACGATCCGCATCGAGACCGAAGGCAGCGTGGTCGGTCAGGTGAACGGCCTCGCGGTCATTGGCGCCGGCCCGATCACCTATGGCTTTCCGGCACGCATCACGGCCACGATCAGCGCCGGCCGCAGCGGCCTGATCGACATCGAAGGGAGCGCCTCGCTCTCCGGCTCGATCCACACCAAGGGGTTTCACATCCTGGGAGGGCTCCTGCGTCACCTGCTGCGTCTCGACCATCCGCTGGCCTTCAGCGCGTCCCTGGCGTTCGAGCAGAGCTACGGCGGCATCGACGGCGACTCGGCGAGCGGTGCCGAGACCTGCTGTCTCTTGTCGGCGTTGACCGGAGTGCCGCTGTCGCAGTCGGTCGCCATGACCGGCGCGATCGATCAACACGGTCACATCCAGGCGATCGGCGGCGTCAACGAGAAGATCGAAGGCTTCTACGACGCCTGCGCGCACTTCGGCCTGAACGGCGAGCAGGGCGTGATCATCCCGGCGAGCAACGCAGGCGACCTGCAGCTTCGACCCGACCTCGTGGAGGCGTGCCGGAACGATCAGTTCAGCGTGTGGCCGGTGGAGACGATCGAGCAGGCGCTCGAGATCTTCACGGGGCTTTCGGCAGGGAAGTGGGAGGACGGCTACCCCGAGGCCAGCGTTCTGGGCCTGGCCGTGGCACGGGCACACCAGTTCTGGCGCGAGACGTCGGCCGCGCCCAAGGCGCCGGAAGAGCCCGAGACGGAAGATCCGAAGCTCAGCTTCGACGAGTGACGGGCCGCCCCCGGGGCCGCTAAACCTCGCGTGGTGAGCACGTTCGGGCGAGGAGCGCTAGAATCGTCAGCTCGGCGGGGCTGCGGTGTCCACGGACGCCCGGCCGGCCGCATCTGATGATTTAGGCCTGCTGCTCCGGCCGCCGGCTTTCTCTTCCTCGCGGGGGATTCTCCTTGTCTGGTCTCCACTTCTGCATGGTGACGACCTTCTACCCGCCCTACAACTTCGGGGGCGACGGGATCGGCATCCAACGCTTCTCCCAGGCCTTGGTTCGACGCGGGCATCGGGTCACCGTGCTGCAGGACGTCGACGCCTACAACCTCCTCAGCGACCGACCCGACCCGGAAATGCCCGCCAGCGACGACGGCGTCGAGGTGGTTCACGTTCGGAGCTCGGCCAGGTCTCTGTCGGTGCTGCTGACCCACCAGCTCGGGCGCCCCGTGCTCAATCGCGGCGCCCTGCGGCGCTTCTTCGCCGAGCGTCGCTTCGACGTCATCAACTACCACAACGTCTCGCTCGTCGGCGGGCCCGGCGTGATGGCCTACGGTGACGCGGTGAAGCTGCACATGGCCCACGAGCACTGGCTCGTGTGTCCGACGCACGTGCTCTGGCGTCACCAGCGAGAGCGCTGCGACGGGCGCGAGTGCCTCCGTTGCCAGGTGTCCTATCGGCGGCCACCCCAGCTGTGGCGGGCGACCGGCTTGCTCGAGAGGCAACTGGAGAACATGGACGCCTGCATCGCGATGAGCGACTTCTCCAAGCGCAAACACCAGGAGTTCGGGCTTTCGCGCGACCAGGAGGTGGTGAACTACTTTCTACCGGATCGCGATCCGGCAAGAGAGGAGCCGGGGGACAACCCTCACGACCGTCCCTACTGCCTCTTCGTGGGCCGGCTCGAGAAGATCAAGGGCCTCGACGACATCATCCCCGGCTTTGCCGACTACCCGGACGCCGACCTCCTGATCCTGGGTGACGGAGAGTACGCGTCGACCCTCCAGCATCTCGCGCGCGACGTGCCGAACGTGAAGTTCCTCGGCCGGCTCCCTCCCGAGATGCTCGACCGCTACTACCGTCACGCGCTTGCGCTGGTCGTGCCGTCGGTCTGCTTCGAGACCTTCGGCATCATCGTGATCGAGTCGCTGCGCCAGGGAACTCCGGTTCTCGCGCGCAACATCGGCCCGCTCCCCGAGACCGTGCGGCGGAGCGAGGCGGGCGAGGTGTTCGAGGGTCCGGAGGAGTTCTTTCGGCAGCTGGCCGGGCTGCAGGCAGAGCCCGCCCGGCGCGCAGAGCTGGCGGCAAACGCGGTGGCCGCCTTCGACGCCAACTGGTCCGAGAGCGCCGTCCTCCCGCAGTATCTCGACGTCGTGCGGCGTGCCGCCGAGGCGCGCGGCCTCGAAGACGTCGCCGCGCGGGCCGCGGGATGACGCCGTGACGCTCCTTTTCAACATGCACGATTTTCAATACTCTCGACTGTCGCTCGTGGTCCGCAACCGCTACGAGCTGGGGGACTAAGGCTTTGGCTTCGATTCTCGTCACCGGCGGCGCCGGAAACATCGCGAGCGCACTGGTGACAGCGCTCGCAGACGATGCGGACAACCGCATCGTCGTCGCCGACAACCTGCTCACCGGGAGCCTGTCGAAGGTGCCGGATCACCTGCCGAACGTCCACTTCATCAAGTGCGACGTCAACGATCGCGACGATCTGGCGCCGCTCTTCTTCACCTATCGCTTCGACTACGTCTTCCACTACGCGGCGGTCGTCGGCGTCCAGCGCACGCTCGACAACCCGCTCTGGGTGCTCAAGGACGCGACCGGGATCGAGAACGTGCTCCAGCTGTCGAAGAACACGGGCGTGCGTCGCGTCTATTACTCGTCGTCGTCGGAGGTCTATGGCGAGCCGGTGGAGTTCCCGCAGAACGAGCAGACGACGCCGCTCAACTCGCGGCTGCCGTACGCGGTGATCAAGAACCTCGGGGAAACGTACCTTCGCTCGTATCACCGCGAGTTCGGGCTCGACTACGTGATCTTCCGGTTCTTCAACACCTACGGCCCGAACCAGAGCGAAGACTTCGTCGTGCCTCGCTTCGTCCGTCAGGCGCTGCGCGGTGAGCCGATCACGCTGTACGGCGACGGTTCGCAGACGCGCACCTTCTGCTACGTCGACGACAACATCCAGGCGTGCCTCGCAGCGCACGCCGGCTCCCAGGGAGCCGAGACGATCAACATCGGCTCGGACGACGAGATCTCCATCAAGCAGTTGGCCGAGCTCATCCTCGACGTGACCGGATCGAGCTCGGAGCTCCAGTTCCTGCCCCCACTCAAGGAGGGCGACATGTCCCGCCGCCGTCCGGACGCCGGGAAGATGAGGCAGCTGTTGGGACGCGAGCTCACCCCCTTGCGCGAGGGCGTCGAGCGCCTCGTCGCGCACTACGCTGCGCTCGAGAACGGTGCGGGGTAGGGGGCCGCGAGCGCAGCGGGCTCGGCGCCTGCCCTCCGGTCTCGCGCGGTGACCGGCATGCGCGCGATCCTGACCTTTCACAGCATCGACGACGGCGGCTCGGTCCTCTCCTACCGCCCGCAGCACTTCGAGCAGCTGGTGCGCCGCCTCCGCGCGCACGATCTGCCGCTGCTCAGTGTGGAAGGTCTCCTTCGTGCCGAGAGCGGCGTCGCGTTGACCTTCGACGACGGCATGCGCTCGGTGGCGACGGAGGCTCTGCCGGTGCTCCGAGAGTACGACGCGCCGGCGACGCTCTTCCTCACGACCGGGTACGTGGGGAGCAAGAACACGTGGCCGTCGCAGCCCGCCGGCGCCCCGGTCTTCGACATGATGACGTGGGACGAGGTCGGCGCCTGCGTCGAGAGCGGGGTGGCGGTGGAGTCGCACACGGTGAGCCACCCCGACCTGGCCGCGGCGAGCACGGCCCAGATCGAAGACGAGTGCGCCGGTGCCGACGAGGAGATCGAGCGACAGCTGGGCGTGGCGCCGTCGCTCATGGCCTACCCCTACGGTGCCTACGGCCCGGCAGCTCTCGAGGTGGTTGCCCGGCGCTACCGGGCTGCGGTGACGACGCGCCTCGCCTACCTACCCCCAGGGGGGCTGTCCGCCACCTGGCGTTATGAAGTTCCTCGGCTGGACACGTACTATCTGCAGAGCGCGAGTCGCATGGACCTGACGGCGCCCGGAACGAAGGCGTACCTGGCCGTACGGCGTAGCCTCCGGGCCCTCCGGAGCTGGAATCAAGGGAGACGCCGATGATCGATCTGCACTACTGGCCGACTCCGAATGGCAAGAAGGTGACCATCCTCCTGGAGGAGTGTGGTCTCGAGTACCGCATCGTGCCCTGCCGTATCGGCAAGGGGGATCAGTTCAAGGACGACTTCCTCGCCATCAGCCCGAACAACCGCATGCCGGCGCTCGTGGATCACGATCCCCAGGACGGCGGTGAGCCGCTCACGCTCTTCGAGTCGGGAGCCATGATGATGTACCTGGCCGAGAAGGCCGGGCAGTTCTACCCGCAGGACCTGCGTACACGCCACGAGGTGAACCAGTGGGTCGTGTGGCAGATGGCCAACCAGGGCCCGAAGACGGGAGAGTGTGGCCACTTCCGGCGCCTGGGAGAGACCGAGGGTGACCAGAGTTATGCCGTGCGCCGTTTCACCGACGAAGTGAACCGCCTCTACGGCGTGCTCAACGCCCAGCTCTACGACCGGCGCTACCTGGTTGGCGACCAGTACACCATCGCCGACATGATCTGCTATCCGTGGTGCGTCGGCTGGGAGGCGCAGGGGCAGAACCTCGACGACTTCCTCTATGTGAAGCGCTGGTTCGAGGAGCTGAGCGCCCGGCCGGGCGTGCAGCGTGGCATGGCGGCCGGGCAGGAGCTGTCGGTCGACTACAGCCAGCTGTCGAAGGAGGAGATCGCGGAGCTCCGCGCGCTCCTCTACAACCAGAGGGCGAGGCCGGTCCCGGCCGACGGTCTGCTGGACTAGCTCCTCCTGCAGGGTTCTCGCTCCCGTCGGACGGCCGACGGTCTGTTGGACTAGCTCTTCCTGGGAGGTTCTCGCTCCCGTCGGGCGGCCGCCGGTCTGCCTCGAGGAGCTCGCTGGGCCGAGTCGCAGGTCGGTTGACACGCGCGGCGTGAGGCGCTGCAGCGTCCAGTTTGCGCTTTGGTCAACTACTGGTAGCTTTAGCGCCCCCCGAAGGCCGAGGTGCGCTCGGCAGAGCCACCGCACCCCGTCCTGGGGATGTCCGCACGACCCCGACTACCCTTTCGTTTCTCATTCGGAGGTGGATCCCTGAACCTCCGCCCACACCTCAGGGCCCAAGGAGATGGATGCCATGAGCACCAAGAACGACGACCTCGCCGCACTGAAAGACTGGATGGAGAGCGACCGCTTCGCGGGCGTCGAACGCCTTCACTCCGCGTCGCAGATTCACGCCCAGAGGGGCACGATTCCCGTGACCTACCCGGTGGCGGAGAACGCGGCCGCTGACTTCTACGTGCGCCTTCGCGAGCTCTTCGAGGCCCGCGAGTCCATCACAACCTTCGGCCCCTACTCGCCGGGTCAGGCCGTGACGATGAAGCGCATCGGCATCGAAGGCATCTACCTGGGCGGCTGGGCGACCAGCGCCAAAGGCTCGATCCAGGAGGATCCGGGCCCGGACCTGGCGAGCTATCCGCTGAGCCAGGTTCCGGACGAGGCGGCGCCCATCGTGCGTGCGCTGCTGACGGCCGACAAGAGCCAGTACTTCGCCCGCTCGCGCATGAGCGAGGCGGAGCGTGAGGCCACCCCCGAGATCGACTACCGCCCCTTCATCATCGCCGACGCCGACACGGGCCACGGTGGCGAAGCGCACGTGCGCAACCTGATCCGGCGCTTCGCCGAGGTTGGCGTTCCCGGCTACCACATCGAAGACCAGAAGCCGGGCGTGAAGAAGTGTGGCCACCAGGCCGGCAAGGTGCTCGTGCCCCAGGACGAGCAGAACAAGCGCCTCAACTCCGCGCGCTTCCAGCTCGACGTGATGGGCGTGGGCGGCCTCGTCGTCGCCCGCACGGACGCCGAGGCGGCGACCTTCCTCGACGGGCGCAACGACGAGCGCGATCAGCCCTACATCCTGGGCGCGACCAACGCCGATCTGCCGAGCTGCAAGGTGGCGACCCTCGCCATCCTCAAGAAGTTCCACGAGCTCGGCGCCGACGACCTGCGCGGTCACATGCTGTACCGCGTGTCCGACGGGGCCTACGAGGCGGCCAACGACTGGCTCACACGCTCGGGGGTCATGGGTGGCCTCGAGAAGGCGTTTGCCGAGCACAAGGCGACCAACCCCGACAGCTACGAGCCCGCGTTCGACAAGGTGATGGGGGACTTCCTCGAGACCTGGCAGATGGCGGCCACGCTCAAGACCTACGGTCAGGCGATCGCCGACGTCATGCAGTTCCAGATCGACGAGGGCAACGCGTTCGACATGTCGGTCGAGGAGTGGCTCGAGTTCGCCAAGACGGCGTCGCTCGACGACGCGCGCGAGAAGGCACGCAGCATGGACATCTCGATCGTCTGGGACTGCGAGCTCCCGCGCACGCCGGAGGGCTACTACCAGATCCAGGGCGGCATTCCGTACGCCACGGCCCGCTCGCTGTCGGCGGCCCCGTTCTGCGACATTCTGTGGATGGAGACGAAGACGGCCGATCTCGCCGACGCGAAGCTCTTCGCCGACGCGATCCACGCGGTGTACCCGGACAAGATGCTCGCGTACAACCTGTCGCCCTCGTTCAACTGGGACACCACGGGCATGACCGACGAGGAGATGACCGCCTTCCCGAGGGAGCTCGGCAAGATGGGCTTCGTCTTCAACTTCATCACCTACGGTGGCCACCAGATCGACGGCCTCGCTGCGGAGGAGTTCGCGACGGCGCTGCAGGAGGACGGCATGCTTGCGCTGGCGCGCCTGCAGAGAAAGTTCCGCCTGCTGAACTCGCCCTACAAGACCCCGCAGAGCCTGGTTGGCGGCCCGCGACTCGACGGAGCGCTCATGGGCTCGACCGGTCACACGGCCACCACCAAGGCGATGGGCAAAGGCTCGACGCAGTTCCAGCACCTCGTGCAGACCGAGGTGCCGCCCGGCCTGCTGCAGGAGTGGCTCGCTCTCTGGGGTGAGGAGAACGACGTCGCCACCAAGACGCGCGTGCAGCTGCGGCCGCACACGGCAGGCTCGGAGATCCTGGAGCTCAGCGTATTCGGCGAGGGTGACGACAAGGTCGCCAACGTCCTGTTCGACAACATCCAGGACCGGCGCGGACGCTCCATCCTGGCCGTGCGCGACCAGAACACCTTCGACGAGGGCATGCGCCGCAAGCGCCTGATGACCCTGCTCAAGCTGTTCCTTCTGCACCGCTACAAGGCGGCGAGCGTGCACTACCTCTCGCCGACCGAGGACAACGAGTTCCAGGCGAAGGCGATGCAGGAGATCGGCATCTTCTCGAAGGCGACCACCGAAGTGGGCCAGCTCATCGTCGCCGAGGTCGATCGCGATCGCGTGGCGGCTCTCGTGGATCCGAACGGCGAGGAGCTCGGAGCGCTGATCCGGAAGTCGTAGTCGCAAGGGCTGCGCGGCCTCTTGGGCGGCCGCGCTGAAACTCCGGCGCCAGTTCTGCGTCAGTCTGTGCAGATGAAGAGCTCGGACGACGTCCACGGGTGAGCGGCGAAGCGTGTTTCGCAAGCTGAAGGGCTGGTTGACCGGAAGCCGCGACAGTGGCGAGAGCGTGGTGCGTGCGGGGGGCGAAGGGCCGGACGGGCCGCTCATCGAGCTCGAGGGAGTGACCAAGGTCTTCGGCTCGGGCGAAACGCGGACCGTCGCTCTCGAAGACGTCGACCTGCGGATCGAGCGGGGAGAGTTTGTTGCCGTGGAGGGCCCCTCTGGCTGCGGCAAGTCGACGCTGCTGTCGATCGTCGGACTGCTCGAGACGCCGACCAAAGGCACCTACAGGCTGGGAGGCCGCGACATCGGCTCGCTGTCACGCGCAGCCCAGACCGCTACCCGGAACCGGGACCTCGGCTTCGTCTTCCAGAGCTTCAATCTCATTGGAGACCTGTCGGTCGCCGAGAACATCGAGCTGCCCTTGACGTATCAGGGCCTCGATCGCGACCAGAGGCAGGAGCTGCTCGACGCCGTCCTCGAGCGTTTCGATCTGACCCAGGATGCGCGGAAGGCGCCGAGTCAACTCTCCGGCGGGCATCAGCAGCGCGTCGCGGTCGCGCGCGCCGTGGTCGGCAGGCCGCCGATCCTCCTGGCCGACGAGCCCACCGGCAATCTCAACTCGAGCCAGGCAGAGGCGGTCATCGAGATGTTGAGGGAGCTGCACGAAGAAGGCTCGACCATTCTGCTCGTCACCCACGACCCGCGTTGGCTCCGCCTGGTCAGCCGCTCCGTCCATCTCTTCGACGGGCGGCTCCAGTAGGCGGGCCCGCTCGGCACGGCGCTGTTCGCGCGAGCGCAGCGACGCTGGCTCAGCGGCCGCTGCGCACCCAGATCGGCGACGACCAGGCACGCTCCTGGATGGTCGCCGGAAGATCGGGGCGCGGCGCGGTGCCGGCTCGCATCGCGTCCCAGGTCGACCAGCGACACGTGGGATTCTCGAGCACGCGCACGTAGTAGCTGGCCCGCGGGGTGTCCCGCCACTCCGGATCCCGCCATGCCGCCTTGAGCTCGCTCGCGCCGGTGCGCGCGCTCGTGCTGCAGTTGGTGAGGTCGACGCTGGCTTCGTTGTCGGGGCACCGCCGCGTTGCCGGATCGGGCTGCGCGCCGCCTGCGCAGGCGACGTCGTAGATCTTCTCGGCGGCGCGGCCGTCCTGAGCCCAGACCTTGATGATCTGCAGGCGCTGCAGATCGGTGCCCTGCGGGTCTTTCAGCGCCCAGGCGAAGAAGCGGGGCTCTGCGCCTCCGGAGTTGAGATCACCACCCATGGGAACGCCCTGCGCGTAGCCGACGGTAGCCGCGTCGTCGCGCGAGGCGATGTCGGTCGGGAGATCCGTTCCTGCGAAGAAGCGCACCTTCATGCGGGGGCCGCTGGTCGCGAAGGTCTCCTTGCGCCGCATCGCGTCGAAGAGCGCCTCGCGCGTGTTCTCTTCGGCCCACACGCCGGCCAGGCCCGAGGCACCCCAGAAGCGGTAGTAGGTCTCGTAGAACGTGGGCACGGGCAGGTCGCTCGACTCCACGGGCACGGAGCCCCGGTGCTGCCCGTCCTGATCGAGGGTGCCCACCTTGCTGAAGAAGTTGTCCTCCTCGAACGAGCCGCCGGAATTGTGGGTGTCGCTGGCGCCAATCACGCCGAAGCGGTAGGGGTTGAACCCTCGGCTCTCCTCGAGCGCGAGCCCATTGCCCCAGGCCTCCCGGACGTAGCTCCCCCGCGGCTGGCTCTTCTCCCAGCGGGCGATCTTGTACGGGAAGATCTCGAAGTCGGCCCACTCGTCGTTGGGTGACAGGAAGGGGTGCGTGTCGGAGGTTCCCTTGACCTGCGTCATCTCGACGATGGGCTCGTTGCGCATGCGCTGCGCGGCGTAGTCGGCGTCGAGTGGCTCGCCTTCGAAGGTGCGCAGGTCGAACATCAGCCCGTTGGAGGCGTTGGGGTTGTGCGGAATCGCCAGGGCCTCGAAACCGAGCTCGCGCTGCTGGTCCATCCAGTCCCAGAGATCCTCCGGGTTGAGGGAGTCGAGACGACCGTACGGCAGCCGAGGCGCATCCGAGCCGCGGTAGACCACGTTGCGGTGCAGGTTGCCGCCGAAGCCGGACGTGTACTCGTAGGCGACGAAGGCGGTGAAGGTGCCGGGATCGTTGAAGCGGTCCGCAGCCTCGATGATGCGCTGCCAGGCGTCGGCGCGGACGTCGTCGTCGAGGTTGCGGGTGATGTACGGGCCGGCGGTCCGGAAGATCGCGCGCTGCTCGACGATGCCCTCGGGCTCGGTCAGCTCATTCGCGCGGTCGAGCTTCGACAGCGGGTGGTTGGGGTCTGCCATCGCCGACATCATGCCGAGGAAGTTGGCGTGGTCGGTGACGCCGGCGAAGTCGAGCGGTCGGTCGAGCTGGATGTCGAAGCCGGCCGCGTGCCGGATCGGTTGCCCGAGAGCGAAGCGATACGCGTCGGCCGGCGTGGTGCGCGTGCCGAAGACGTAGGCGTCGAAGGAGTAGCGCGTGTGGATATGCAGGTCGCCGAAGTAGGCGTTGCGCTCCTGGCCTGCTACCGCCGTGGCTCCGCAGACGAGCAGCACAGAGACGGCGAGCGGGTGAGCGAGTCGGCCGGGGCCGCTGGGTGGTCCGTACATGTCGGGCTCTCTCTTCCTTGGGTTTGGTCCCATCCTAGTGCTCCAAGTCGCGAATCCGTCGAAGAACCTCGCACTTGATCCCCTCGTTCGCGCGGCGGTTGTTCGAGCTACTTGCGGTCATCCGCGTTGCTAGCGACCCGTGGCGCCACGGTCTTCTCGGGAGAGAGTGCGGGCGCCGACCTTCCCTCCGAATGACGGCCCGACCGCATCGTTCAAGGGGAGACCGCGATCGAGACGCGGGATGCGTAGAATCCCGAAGTGGGTCGGGGCTCCAGGCGCTCGTCGCGCGGAAGCGTCGACCTCCGAGCAGGACGCCCACACCAGGAAGGGGAGCGATGTGAGAGCGAGAGTCTGGTTGCTGATGCTGTTGTCGAGTACGGTCGGAGCAGGGCAGGAGACAACCTGTGTTCCGCTGCCCCTGATCGAAGGCCTCTTCGGTTGGACCGACCAGAACGTGCTGGTCGGCGTGGCTCCGCCACAGTTTGCCGATCTCGCGATTCCTCCGGGGATGGTCGTGTTGGGTGGCACGCTGCGCGAAGGGCACGAGACCCTGGTCCTCGCAAGCGAGGGGTCGGCAGAGTCCTCGCGCCGGGCGCTCATGACCGGCCTACAAGGCGAGGGCTGGAGCGAGGTGCAGGCGGAGCATTCGACCGGCTTCGTGGCCCGCCGCCAGAACACCGTTCTCTGCCACCCTGACCAGGGCAGTCGCTTTCTCTCCGCTCGCTCGGGCACCGCGGGCGGCTCGACGGTTCGAATCGACGCAGGCGCAGGCAACCAGCCCTGCGAATCGCCGCTCCAACGTCGCGGCCACTTTCAAGACGGCCTTCGAGCGTACATGCCCGAGCTGGAGCCGCCCGAAGGGGCTCGCTACGTCGGGGGCGGCGGCGGATCCAGCGGGAGTGGAGGCGACATGGGCGATGACGCCCACATCAGCGCCAGGCTCGAGACGGAGCTCTCTCCGGTGGCTCTGCAGCAGGCGTTCAACGAGCTGATGGAGGCGCAGGGCTGGCTGTACGAGGCGGAGTGGGACGCCGGGCTCAGTGTGGGCTCCCTCTGGCTGCGCACTGTGCCTCGAGGCGACGCAGGCGACGCGCCCGTCAACCTGCTCGCCACGCTGACCTCGACGCAGATCTCCGAGGGCCGGGTCGACGCACTCCTGCGCATCGTCCGTCGGGCTGCCGACGCGCCGTAGCGTGCGCGCTCGCTTCAGACGCCCAGGCTGCGCCCGATGATCTCCTTCATGATCTCGCTCGTGCCGCCGTAGATGGTCTGCACGCGCGCGTCCAGGAAGGCGCGGGCGATGGGGTACTCGGTCATGTAGCCGTAGCCGCCGTGGAGCTGCAGGCAGCGGTCGGCGATCTTGTTCTGCAGCTCGGTGCACCACCACTTGGACATGGCTGCGTCTTCCGCGGTGAGGGTGCCTTCGTTGAGCGCTTCGATCTGCCGGTCCACGAAGGTCTGGCCGATCTCGAGCTCCGTCTTGAGCTCTGCCAGCAGAAAGCGGTTGTGCTGGTAGGTGCCGATCGGCTTGCCGAACGCCTCGCGCTCGCGCGCGTACTCGAGGCCGAGCTCGAAGCAGTAGCGCGCGTGGGCGATCGCGATCATGGCGATGCCGAGCCGCTCGCGCGGCAGGTTGCGCACGAGCTGGAGGAAACCTTCCCCCTCTGCGCCGAGCCGGTTGCCGACGGGAACGCGCACGTCTTTGAAGAAGAGCTCGGCTGTGTCCTGGCTCTTCAGGCCGATCTTGTCGAGGTTGCGGCCACGCTCGAACCCCGGCATCCCGCTCTCGAGCACGAGGAGTGACATGCCCTTGTGGCGCTCGCTCGGATCGGTCTTCACCGCGGTGACCACGAGGTCGGCGTTCATGCCGTTGGTGATGAAGGTCTTGGACCCGTTCACGACGTACTCGTCGCCGTCGCGGCGTGCTGTGGTGCGAATGCTCGCGAGGTCGCTCCCCGTTCCGGGCTCGGTCATCGCAATGGCGGCCATCAGCTCGCCGGAGCACATGCCGGGCAGCCAGCGCTCCTTCTGCTCTTCGTTGGTCAGCTCGAGGAAGTAGGGCAGGCAGACGTCGTTGTGCAGGGTGATGCAGAAGCCGGAGGAGCAAACTCCCGCCATCTGCAGCTCCTCGGCGACGACCGCGTTGAAACGGAAGTCGTCGAGGTCGGCGCCGCCGTACCTCTCACTGACCTCCATGCCCAGCAGGCCCTGCTCTCCGGCCTTGCGGAACATCGCCTTGTCCACGCGGCCCTCTGCGGCCCACTGCTCGTCGTGGGGCACGATCTCGCGCTCGATGAATCGCCGGGTGGCGTGGCGGAAAGCCTCGTGGACCTCGGTGTACAGCGTGCGTTGCATTAGGGGCTCCTTCGCTCGGGTGGCGAACCGATGCGGTGGGCGGCGGACCGCCGGTAGGGTGGCGATCGCGGCCGGGCGAAACGGGCCAAGAAGCGCCCCGAATCGCGAACCGCCCCCGAATCTTGCCAGCGAATCGCCGGATTGGATACGCCCGGCAGGGCTAGGCGTCGGCTCCGGACGCCCCTGCGCAGGTCGAGCAGCGGCCGTACAGCACGATGTGGTGATCCTCGAGATGAAAGCCGCGCGGCGTGAGGCTCTTCATCTCTCCTGGGCACGCCTCGACCTCGAACACTCCGTCGCAGCGGGTGCAGTGGAAGTGGTGGTGGTGGCTCTTGCCGGCCACCTCGTAGCGGCTCGCGGCGCCCGGCAGCTCGACGATCTGGAGCCAGCCTTCGTCCGCCAGCCTCTTGATGTTCCGGTACACGGTGGCGATCCCGAGGCTGGGGAGGTGTCGCCGCGCGAGATCCAGGCACTCCGTCGGGCTCAGGGGCCGGTCGGCCTCTTCGAAGGTGGCGCAGATCGCCCTTCGCTGCCTCGTCGTGCGGGTCACGGTGCGTCTCCCTCGGTTCGCGCGGGGCTCTGCCGCTTGTGCGAGACGGCGATCGCGACGAGCCACAGCAGGGTGGCCGCGAGCACGATCGCGGCCTCGGGGCTCGCCAGGGTGCCGTAGGCCGCGACGCGGGGCACCGTGGTGAGAGCCACCGCGAGAGGGGCCGCCACGAAGACGGTTCCGGAGAGCCTCCGCGTGAAGCGGGAGGCCGTGGCCGCCGGGAGGCTGAGGAGGGCGATCACGAGGATGAGACCTACCACCCGGGTGAGCGCGATCACCGCGAGCGCGACGGTGACCAGGAGGAGGATGTCGGTCTTGAGCGGCGAAACGCCCATGAGTCGCGCGTACTCCGGATCGATGCACGTCGCCAGGAAGCGTCGGTGCGAAAGCACGACGAGGGTGACCGCGACGAGACAGACGGCCCCGAGCAGGGTCACGTCGGCCCAGGTCACGTAGGACAGGTTGCCGAAGAGGTAGCTCATCAGCTCCGCATGGTACCCAGGGGTCAGTTTGAGGAGCAGGATGCCCAGTGCCATACCGCTGGCCCACAGAGCGCCGATGGCGGTGTCGAGATGTTCGCCTCGGTGCGTCAGAACGGCGAGCAGCGGGGCGGCGAGGAGTGCGGTCGCGGCCGCGCCGTGGAGCGGGGTCAGCCAGGCGAGCATCTCCGGGAAGAGGCTGCGGAGGAAGATGGCGGCTCCGACGCCGCCCACGGCGACGTGTGCCAGTGCGCCGCCGAGAAAGACCATCCGCCTCTCCACGACGTACGGGCCGATGGTGCCGCAGGCGAGGCCTGCCAGCGCGCCCGCGCAGAGGCCTGTCCACAGGAAGGGGTTGTGCGCCGTGTCGGCGAAGAAGCTCATGCGCGCCCTCCGTGCACGTGCCCGTGCGCGTGGGCGCCGTGCAGCAGTGTCTCGATGCGCTCCACGGTGAGCTCCCCGGCAGGCAGCCGCTGCACCGACCGGTTGACCCACAGCGCAGACTGCACGTGCGACGCCACCAGGGGCAGGTCGTGGCTCACCATGAGAATGGCCATGTCTTCGTTCAGCTCGTGGAGGAGGTCGAGCAGCGCGTGCTCCTGGTGCAGGTCGACACCGGTCGTCGGCTCGTCCAGGAGCAGGAGCTGCGGCTGGCTGACCACCGCGCGTGCGATCAGCGCGCGCTGCCGTTGACCACCCGACAGCTCGCGCCAGCGCCGGTCTGCGAGCTCCTGCCCGTTGACCCGGCGCAGAGCCTCTCGAGCGGCGTCGAACTCGCCGCGTGCCCATCGAGGGCCCCAGGAAGAGCGGGGAAGCGCACCCATGAGGGTGACGTCGAGGACGCTCGCGGGAACGTCGTGCGCGATCGCCGACTGCTGGGGCACGTAGCCGATCCCGCGCATCTCGCCGCCGGGAGTGTGGCCGAAGACGCGAACGATGCCGACCTGCGGCTGGACCAGCCCCATGAGCAGGCGCAGCAGCGTGCTCTTGCCGCCGCCGTTCGGACCGAGAATGCCGAGGAACTCGCGCGGCTGGAGCTCGAGCGTCGCCTGAACGAGCGCGAACCGCTCGCTTCCCGGATAGCGCACCGAGACGTCGCTCAGCTGTGCGATCGGAGCTGCGGTCTCCGGGCTCAAGGCGCCGTGACTCCGTCGGGCGTGGCGGCAAGTGCGGCGGCCGCGCCGAGGAGGAGCGTCGGAAGGTCGGCCGCGAGAGGGTCGAGGGCCACCACTTCGAGCTCGAGCGACGCGGCGATCGCCGCCGCGTGGCGCGCGCTCGACTGGGGCTGCACGAGAAGGGTGCGCACGCCTCGTTCTCGTGCTTCGCGCAGCGTGCGGCTGAGCTGCGCGTCGCTCGGCCCCTGGCCATCTCGCTCGAGGGAGAGCTGCTCGAGGCCAAACTCCTCGGCGAAGGCATCCCAGGCCGGGTGGACGACGAGGAAGCTGGGGGGAGCACCGCGGTCGAGGATCTGACGGATCTGGTCTGCGAGCTGGGTCAGCTCGGCCTGGACCGCTCGGAGGTTCTCGGCGTAGACGCTCGCTCCGGCCGGGTCGATGCGGGAGAGGGCCTCGGCGAGGGTCGCGGCGTGGTCGCGGAGCCACCGCGGGCTGAGCCACGGATGGAGCGGGTCGTCGTCGTGGTCGTGGCCGGAATGGTGGTGGTGCTCGCTCGGTGCCGGCAGGGTCTCGCGCAGCGCGCGGGCCCAGGCCCCCTGCTCGAACGGCGCGCCGATCGGGGCGAAGAGCTCCGCGCGGAGCGTTGCGGACACTTCCGCATCGCTGGGCTGGTAGGTTTCCGGGCTGTCCCCCGCCTCGAGGAGGGCCATCGCTTCTATCCGACCCTGGGCGATGCGGCTCACGAGCCACGCCTGCGCCGGGACGCTCACGGCGACGACGCGTGGAGCTTGCTCCCGGGGTGCGAGGGAAGGGGGGGCAGGGAGCACGAGGGCCAGGCCGAGTGCCAGGGGTGCGAACAGGTCCACCCGCTAATGATAACGAGATATCGTTTAGCCCCCAAGCCCTGCATGCGGAGGCTTCTGCCGGTGTACGATCGAAGGCTGGACGTGAGGACTACACCGATGAAGCATGCCAAAGGAGAGACCTCGGACGCGGTCGGCCAGAACATCGAGGCCCGCCGCTCCGACTGGAACTTCGGAGGCAACGTCGCCGAGAACTTCGTCGAGCATGCGCGCCGCTCGATTCCCTTCTACGAAGAGGGGCACGATCTCGTCTGCCAGCTGACGGACTTCTTCTGCCTCCAGGGCAGCGTCTGCTACGAGCTCGGAACCTCCACGGGAGAGCTTCTCCGCAAGGCGGCCCTGCATCAGGAGCACAAACCCGGGGCGCGTTGGATCGGGATCGATCGTGAGCCGGCCATGATCGAGAAGGCGCGGGAGCACTGCGCCGGCGTCCCCAACGTCGAGCTCCACTGTGACGACGTTCTCCTGCACGAGTACGAGAAGGCCGACCTCTTCGTGGCCTACTACTGCGTCCAGTTCATTCCGCCGCATCAACGCCAGAACCTCTACGACCTGGTGTACGAGCGCCTGAACTGGGGTGGCGCCTTCATCCTGTTCGAGAAGGTGCGCGCTCCGGACGCCCGCTTTCAGGACATGATGGTGTCGCTCTACAACGACTTCAAGATGCGCAACGGTCTCAGTGCCGAGGAGATCCTCGCCAAGACGCGAAGCCTCAAGGGGGTCCTCGAGCCGTTCTCGACCGAAGGCAACCGAGGCCTCCTGCAGCGCGCCGGCTTCGAAGACATGACCACGGTCATGAAGTACGTCAGCTTCGAAGGCGTCCTCGCGATCAAGTGACCTCCTTGCGTGCTGAATAGCACGCGGAGGTCACTCATTCGATACTCCAGCCGCTTGCGCGGCTTTCGCGGGCCAAGCTCGCTTCGCTCGCGGCCCTTGACCTCCTTTGCATGCTGAATAGCACGCGGAGGTCGTTCATTCGATGCTCCAGCCGCTTGCGCGGCTTTCGCGGGCCAAGCTCGCTTCGCATGCGGCTGGAGTATCGACTCAGGGCGCGCGGAGGCGTGCTATCAGCACGCCGAGCCGCCAAGGCGCTCGCGAAGCGAGCTTGCCGCGGAAGCCGCGCGAGCGGCTGGAGCATCGACTCAGGGCGCGCGGAGGCGTGCTATCAGCACGCCGAGCACGCTAGGTGTGCTCGATGGTCATCGTGTAGGTGACGGAGTTGCCTTCGAACAGGTTACCCACGTCGAAGACGGTCACGCAGTACTCGATGCCGGCGATGGTGCCGTTCGTGAGCAGGCTGTCGCCGAGGTTCACGCTCCGGTCGCTCGCCAGAAGGACGCAGTTGCCGATGACCTCCTGGCCCTCCTCGTCCGTCGTGGTCGAGGGCTGGCCGACTCCGATGCCGATCGTCACCGTTTCCAGCGGGCCGAGCTCGGTGAGGGTCATGCGCACGAAGCCGCTCTGCACGGCCGTGAAGGTGTGCAGCGACTGGTCGAGCATGCCGAAGCCACCCGTCACGGTGATCGTCTGCGTGGGGAGGGCGGCAAGCTCCTCCTCCGTCGGCCCGACCGGGTCGTCGTCGTCATCACACGCGGTGACGAGCAGCAGCGCCAGCAGGCACGCCGCGAGAGCGCGCGGGGCGCGGCGGCGCCTGGCGGGCGACGGAGCAGAGGGGGAGAGGGTTGGCATGGCCTGGAGGATCATGAGAGGGGTGTCCGAGCTGTGCGACTACTCTTCCAGCTCGACGACCAGCCGGTACAGAACCGTGCTGCCGTCGGGGAGGAGCCCGGGGTCGCTGATGGTGAAGCAGTATTCGGTGGAGGCGATGTCGATGAGAAAGACCTGGTTGTCGCGGAACGACAGCCGCGCCGTGGGGTTCTGACACTCGCCGTTGAACCGGCGGGCGAGCTCGAACTGGACGAGCAGGGCCTCCACCGTGATGGCTGTCGTATCCAGGAGGACGGGGCTGATGTCCTCCATCGTCATGCGCAGCGTGCCGTCGGTCGGGAAGGTGACCTCGTGCACCACGCTGCCGCCGTCGGTGAGCTGCGAAGAGAACACGAACAGCCGCTGATCTTCGGGCGTCGTGGGGTCGTCGCTGCAGCCGAGCAGCAGGCACGACGCCAGGAGGAGCAGCGACCAGACAGAGATCAGCCGCGAGCGCGCAGCCCGCGGGGCGGGCCGGCTCGTCGAGGGGACGACGTTCATGATGCGGGGACTTTACCAGTCATTCCGGCTCTCAAGGAGTGCTGTTTCGACGGGGTTTTGCCCTCGAAACCGGGGCTGGCGCGCGCCCCGGGAGGCGTCGCGCGACAGGCTCGAGACGACGTTCGGGGAGGACAACGCGCACACGTCGAGGGTCATTCCCGCCGTCAAGTTGCGGGCGCTTGTGCTTCCTTGTGCGCGCCTTCCGAGGACCCGGTGCTAGGCATAGAGTCTCTCTTCGCGTCACCGCTTCGAACGCGGATCCCCCGGCTTCCCCGTTCTGCCGCAGCTCGAGACGTGACGCGCCCCGCTGATCTTGAAATCGATCGGCCGTCGACCCATCGGCGGCCTGCGGCCGCTCGCGGCCCGAAGGAGAAACCATGAAGACCCCCCTCGAGAATCGGACCCTGACCTGGCTCGTGGCCCTGTCCGTCGTGCTCACGCTGGCGGCCTGTGGCGCCGGCGAGAAAGCCTCGGACCTCGGTGAGACGATCGGCGACGTCGCCGACGATGTCGGAGACTCGGTGTCCGACGCCGGAGATGCCCTCGGTGAGGTGGCCAGCGATGCTGGCGACGCGTTGGGCGAGATGGCTGGCGACGCCGGAGATCTGCTCGGTGACATCGCCGGCAACGTCACCGAAGGCCTCGGCAACTTCCTCGAAGCCTCGGGCGAGGAGCTCGACTCGCTGACCGAGAAGGCCGGCGAGCTGACCGGCGAGGCCAAAGAAGGCTTCGACGCGGCGATGAGCGAGATCCGCCAGGAGAGCGCGGAGCTCAAGGAGTCGGTGAGTGCTCTCGCAGACGATGCGGCCGAGGGCACCTCGGATGCCGCGGTGGCTGCCAAGAAGAAGGCCATGGCGCTCCAGGACAAGGTGCGCGCCCTCAAGGCCGAGTACTTCGGCGAGTCGGAGGCCTAAGCTCCCGAACGGTCAGGCGCGGCGGTTTTGGCCGCCGCGCCCCGTGTCGCGCCGGTCTCAGTACTTCCAGCGCACGGTGACGCGTGCGGCGCGCCGGATGGCCGGATGGAAGTGGACGTCTTCCACGCCTCCGGGAGCCTCGCCGGCGAGGCGCGAAGCGTAGAAGTACTCGATGTCGGACTGGTCCTTGTCGAGCAGGTTGAAGACATCCAGGCTCAGGGCGAGACCGTTATCGAAGCGATAGCCGAGCCGGCCGTTCAGGGTCGAGCTGCTGCTCCACACCTGCGACCCGTCCTCGACGAGCGGCACGTCGCCGAAGTAACGCCACCGCAGGCCGACCGTCCACGCCTCGGTCGCGTCCCAGGTGAAGCCGGCCGCCACCGTGGTTCCGACCGAGCCCGGGACCTCGTTTCCCGCCGGGTCCGCGTCGCGGAGCTCGGCGTCCGTCCACGTGACGTCGAGGTCGAACGAGAGGTCGGCCGACGCGGCGTAGTGGTTCGTCCACTCGATGCCCTGACGACGGCTCGGGCGGCCCGCCTCCGTGCCGCCCGCGTCGCCGACGAAGACCAGCTCCGAGTCGAGGTCGAGCTGGAAGAGCGTCACCGTGGTCTGGAGACCTTCCAGAGCCGTCGTGCGCAGACCGAGGTCGAAGCCTTCGGTCTCGACCAGCGGCTCGGCCTGGTTGGCCGGCTCGCCGGTGAGCGGGTCGACCCGCAGCACCGCGCCGCGCGCGTCGTTGCTGTGCATGCCGCGTCCGTAGTTGACGTAGAGCTCGGTGTCGGCCCAGGGGCCGAAGGCGAAGCTCAGCTTCGGGCTCAGCAGCGTGTCCGAGATGTTCCCCGAGTTGATCGGCAGCAGGCTGTCGACGCTCGCGTCGAACACCTGATAGCGCAGGCCCAGGATGCCGCGCATCCAGTCGGTCAGCTGGAGACGTGCCTGGGTGTACACGCCGCCGCCGAAGAGGTCGATGTTGTCGCGGCGGACGGTGTCGAAGGGCACGGTGTCGGCCGACAGCAGCAGCCCGTTGTCGATGGAGTCGAAGCGCACCTGGGCCCCGCTCCGGATTTCGAGGGTCCGGCTGCCGAGCTGGTGGTACCAGCTCCTGGAGACCTCACCTCCAGCTGCCGTCCGCTCGTCGAGCTGCGTGATCTCGTCGCCAAGCTCGGGGTCGGAGAGGAAGTAGGTGAAGTTGCTGACGAGCGCGAAGTCGGAGTCCATCACCCACAGGTTGAAGCGGTCCGCCCGATCGTCGTGGACGTGGTGGCCGTCGACCGAGAGCGAGGTCCTCGCAGAAGAGCCGCGTGGCCCTTCGGCCAGCAGGTCGAAGCGGCCGATGATCCCGGAGTCGACCGCGCGCTGCGCGACCTGATCCGTCGCCAGCCACGATGCGTCGTACCCCATGGCGGTGAGAGACCAGCCCCGGTGGGACGAGCCGTGACTCCAGCGCAAGACGCCCTTGAAGCCGTCGAAGTCGTTGCTCCGTGTCCAGGGGCCGTCTTCGTGGAAGCCCTCGACCGCCACGAGGACGCTGGAGTCGTTCTCGCCCGTGCGCACCTCGAAGCTGTCGGCGAACAGGGCCCGACCGTAGTCCCAGCTACCGCCGGTGACGCTGATCAGCCGCTCGGGAAGGGAGCGCACGAGGTCGATGTCGAGACTCCCGGCGCTCGAGAAGTCGCCCACGTCGGCCCAGTAGACCCCCTTGCGGAAGCGCGCGCGCTCGACGACCTCGGGAATCAGGAAGTTGAGGTCGGCGTAGCCCTGGCCGTGTCCGTGGGTCGGCATGTTGACCGGGATGCCGCCCACCGAGATCGAGAAGTCGGTACCGTGGTCGAGGTTGAACCCGCGCACGAAGAACTGGTTCGCCTTGCCACCGCCGGAGTGCTGGGTCGCAACCATGCCGGGAACGGTCTCCACCACGTCGCCGGGGCGGAGGATGGGGCGACTCTGAAGGTCGACGGCGCCGGTGCTGCCTTCGCTGGCCGAGACCGCGACGCCGATCATGTCGTCCGCGCGCTCGCGGACCTCGATCTCGTCGACGAACGCCGGTCGGTCGTCTTTGTCTTTGTCGAGTGCCTCGGCCAACGAGGAAGTGGCGCACCAGGGTGCGCACAGGAGGAGGAGGGTGGAGTGGAGAAGTGGGCTTCGCATCGAGATCTCCGAGGCGCCGGGTGTGGCGACCTGCGTGGCATGGGGTCCGTGCGCCTGGACGCGCGAGACGGGGCGGTGCCCTGAGGGCACGGGTCCTGCGCCCCGGACGATCGTCAGGGGCGCGGAAGGGGCCGCGGCGAGCTGCTCGACGCAGCCTCCGCGTGGCTCGACCGCCGGTCGGCGGCGGGGTCAGAAGCTCGCGGGAGGCGGCCGGTTCGCCGTGGGGAGAAAGCGCTGGAGCGCCCGTTGCGGAGCGATCCGCGGGGCAGCCTGTGGACGCGCGTCGACCTCGAGCGGAGACGCCTCGACCTGAAGGAGAGCGACGGGCGCGATCAGCAGCGGGCTCGACAGACCCTGGCTCGGATGGCCCCCGGGCTCGGGCTCCGGTCCGCGCCTCCCCGGTTCGCCGGCGTCGTCGTCAGGTGCGTTCCCGGACGTCCCGCCGAGCTCCTCCTCGGCGTGGGCATGCCCGCCCTCGTGGAGGTGCTGGTGGTACACCACCTGGTCGTCCACCACGTGACGATGACCCCCGAGCAGGCCGCCGACGTGTGCCACACCGACGAACGCCAACGAGCCGAGCAGGAGCACGGCGGCCGACGGGGACAGGGTGGCGAGCGAGCGTGCGAAGCGTTTCATGGCTCGAGGGAGGCGATCGACGTAGACGAGGTGGCGGGGACAGTGCCCGAAAGAGATCTTCGTCGGCGCAGACGCCGTTGGATCTCGCGACCTTTCGCGGGCGGAGGTCTTGGTGTCTCCGGGCGACGACGCACGCAGACGAAGCTCCGTTCCAAAGATACGACATGTTTGGGGGCACCGTCCGCCCCGAGGCGCCGTTTGCGGAACGCTGTGGTCGCCAGGCTTCGACCGCGGCGATCAGTACTTCCAGCGCACGGTCACACGCGCCGCGCGGCGGGTGGCCGGATGGAAGTGGATGTCTTCCACTCCTTCGCGGTCTTCCCCGGGGAGCCGCGAGGCGTAGAAGTACTCCACGTCGGACTGGTCCTTGTCGAGCAGGTTGAAGACGTCCAGGCTCAGCGCGAGACCGTTACCGAAACGGTAGCCGAGCCTGCCATTGAGGGTGGAGCTGCTGCTCCACTCCCGAGATCCGTCCTCGAGGAGAGGCACGTCGCCGAAGTAGCGCCAGCGAAGGCCGGCCGTCCACGCCTCGGTCACGTCCCATGCGAAGCCGGCGGCAATCGTCGTGCCGACCGATCCGGGCACCTCGTTCCCGGCGGGGTCCGCGTCGCGGAGCTCGGCGTCCGTCCAGGTGATGTCGAGGTCGAGCGACAGATCGGCAGACGGAGCGTAGTGGTTCGTCCACTCGATTCCCTGGCGCCGGCTGGGCCGACCGGCCTCGGTGACGCCCGCGTCGCCGACGAAGATGAGCTCGGAGTCGAGGTCGAGCCGGAAAAACGTCAGCGTGGTCTGGAGGCCTTCGATCGCGGTCGTACGGAGGCCGAAGTCGAAGCCCTCCGTCTCGACCAGCGGCTCGGCCTGGCCGGCCGGCTCGCCGGTGAGAGGGTCGATCTGCAGGACGGCGCCGCGCGCGTCGTTGCTGTGCATGCCGCGGCCGTAGTTCACGTAGAGCTCGGTCTCGGCCCAAGGGCCGAAGGCGAGGCTCAGCTTGGGGCTCAGCAGCGTGTCCGAGGTGTCGCCCGAGTTGATCGGGAGGAGGCTGTCGACGCTCGCGTCGTACACCTGGTAGCGCAGGCCCAGGCTGCCTCGCATCCAGTCGTTCAACCGGAGCCGGGCCTGGGTGTACGCGCCGCCGCCGAAGAGGTCGATGCTGTCGCGCCGTGCCGTTTCGAAGGGAACCGCATTGGCCGACAGCAGAAGGCCGTTGTCGATGGAGTCGAAGCGCACCTGCGCACCGCTGCGGATCTCGAGGGTCCGGCTGCCGAGCTGGCGGTACCAGCTTCTCGAGATCTCACCGCCGCCGGACGTGCGGTCATCGAGCTGCGTCACCTCGTCGCCGCGCTCCGGGTCGGCAAGGAAGTAGGTGAAGTTGCCGACGAGCGTGAAGTCGTAGTCCATCACCCAGACATTGAAGCGGTCGGCCTCATTGCCTCGGAGCCGGTGACCCTCGGCCGAAAGGGAGTACCGGCCGGAGGAGCCACGGGGGCCTTCGGCCAGCAGGTCGAAGCGACCGATGAGGCCGGAGTCGACGGCGCGCTTCGCGATCTGATCCGTCGCCAGCCACGAAGCGTCGTAGCCCATGGCGGTGAGGGACCAGCCCCGCTGCGCGGTGCCGTGGCTCCAGCGCAGGAGCCCCTTGAAGCCGTCGAAGTCGTTGCGCCTGGTCCAGGGGCCGTCTTCGTGGAAGCCCTCGACCGCGACGAGGACGTTGGAGTCGCTGTCCCCCGCGCCGGCCTCGAAGCTGTCGGCAAACAGGGCCCGGCCGTAGTCCCAGCTGCCGCCGGTGACACTGAGCAGCCGCTCGGGAAGGGAGCGGACGAGGTCGATGTCGAGGCTGCCGGCGCTCGAAAAGTCGCCGACGTCGGCCCAGTAGACCCCTTTGCGGAACCGCGCCCGCTCGACGATCTCCGGAATCAGGAAGTTGAGGTCGGCGTACCCCTGCCCGTGTCCGTGAGTGGGCATGTTGACCGGAATGCCGCCCACCGAGATCGAGAAGTCCGTGCCGTGGTCGAGGTTGAATCCGCGCACGAAGAACTGATTGGCCTTCCCCCCACCGGAGTGTTGGGTGGCGACCATTCCGGGAACCGTCTCCACCACGTCACCGGGGCGCAGGATGGGGCGCCGCTGCAGATCGACGGCCCCGGTGCTGCCTTCGCTGGCCGAGACGGCGATGCCGACCATGTCGTCGGCGCGCTCGCGGACCTCGATCTCTTCGACGAACGACGGGCGCTCGTCGTCGTCGGGCTCCTCCTGGGCCAGCAGAGGTGCGACGGGCCAGACGATGAGCAGGAGGAAAGGGAGTGGGGGAAAGGATAGACGTTTCATGAGACCTCCAGGGTCCACGATTCAGAGACCGCGCCGGGGAGACCGGCGCCGAGAAGACGTTCTTGACCCCCGCGCAGGGCGGGGGGAGCGAAGCGGCCGCAGAAACGACGCGCAAGTTTGCGCCGGCGAGCTGCCACGTACTTCGGGGAGTGCGCTGCTCCACCGAGCTGCGAGGGATGCAGCTCAGACGGAGGAGCCGACCGCGCCGCCGCCGGACGACGTGGGTGGCCAGGTGACGACCAACGGGCGGCGAAGACGGCGAGGTTCAGCTGCGAGACGGCCACACGGCGCCACGGCGGCCGACACCCGCCTCGGAGGGCTCAGCTGTCAGTCACGACGCGGGTGCACTCGACGGCCGCCCGGCGGCTGCGGTCACGAACGTCGCGGCGGAGGTCGGTTGGCGGTCGGGAGGAAACGCGGCGCGGCGCGCTCGGCGACGAGGGTCGCCGGAGCGTGCTCTTCGGCGCTGGCCGCGATGAGAGCGGCGAGGGGCGGAGCCTGCATCGCCTGCGCCAGCAGGAGCTGGCTCGAGAACACCTGGCTCTCCGCTCCGTCGCGCGACGGGGCCGACTCGTGCTCGCCGTGCTCTTCGCCTTCGGCATGATCCCCCGGATGGTCGCTGCCGACATGGTCGGCGTCCGCGAGGTGCTCCGATGGATCGACGTGGCCAGCGTCTAGGAGCGCGTCCCGGAGCACCTCCTCGGAGTGCTCGTGTGCGCCTTCGTGGAGGTGCTCGTGGTAGACGACCTGATCGCCGACGACGTGGCGATGCCCTCCGAAGAGTCCGCCGAGGTTGGCCACCGGCACCACGAGGAGCGCGCTGAGCAGCCAGGGACCCGCAGAGGCGAGCGAGAGGCTGGAGGAGTGCGTGAGGCGTCGCATGTTCGTGCCGGGCGCGGGTCCAGGCCTGCCCGCGTCGTCGTCCAGCGCGGGCTGGCGCAGGAGGCGGGAGGCGGCAGTGAGCATAGCCAAACCCCAGCGTGCGCCAGATCCGTGGATTCCACGACATGTCGCTGCCGGAGGTCACGGTGTCCTCCGGTAGCGACGCTGCGTGCTCCTCGGGCTGTTACAAAGAAATGACATTTGACGGGAAGTGCCGGTGGCCACCGCTCGTTGCAGCTTCGGAACCGTTCTTGCTTCCCGCACGGTTCAGGGGCGCTCGCCCCAGCTCCGGGCCCTTCCGGGCCCGGAGCCTTCTGACCGCAGGAGCCGACCATGCGACCCCCGAGATCGTTGCCCCTCCTCCTCCTCGGCGCTCTCGTCGCGCTCGCGACCGGAGTGCCGGCGCAGGAAGTGCCCGACTTCAGCGGAATCTGGCTGCGGGACGAGACCCAGAGCGACGACGTGGAGCAGCGGCTCGAGGAGGTCTTCGCCCGGAGCGGCCAGGGGGCGCGTCTCGGGGGTCAGTCGCCGTTCGGCAACTTCGGCTCGGGCCGGCGCGGTGGTCGCACGCGGCAGGGGCCTCCGGGCGGCGCACAGGGGCCGGGCGCAGCATCCGGCGGAGCGCGGGAGCGCACGCTGCACCTGGCGCAGGGGCTCCAGGTGCTCCAGATCGAGCAGGGTGCCCAGCAGCTCTCCGTGAAGAACGCCCATCGCGAGACCCGGATCTTTTACCTCGACGGGCGCCGCATGGGAGACGGGTTCGGCAGCTCGAGCTCGGCGACCGTCCAAGGCCGCCAGCTGGTTCTCGAGACCCAGGCCGACCGCGCGCAGCTGGTCGAGACCTATGAGATCG
This sequence comes from Candidatus Multivoraceae bacterium, assembly GCA_965223385.1. GTDB lineage: Bacteria > Acidobacteriota > Thermoanaerobaculia > Multivoradales > Multivoraceae > JBCCLJ01. Next base: position 3,169,928 of record CBDCWR010000007.1, read on the forward strand.
CGGGTGACGGATCGCAGATGGTGCTGACGGTCGACATCCAGGGCGGGCGCGGCGCTCTGGGGGACTTCCAGTTCCGGACGGTGTTCGAGCGCATCGGCGAGGTGGAGCCCGCGTCCGTCGGGCCGACCTCAACCGACCCCCCGGAGCCAGCCGAGGCGAAGGCGGCTCCCGTGGCGCGCGCGCGTGTGGTGGCCGCTGAGCCTCGCGAGACCCCGCCGGAGTCTGCAACGGCGTCAGACGCTCCCGCGCGCGCCCCCCGCGCCACGGTGCAGGAGATCCTCGACCGGGACACGCCGTTCTCGGCCACGAGTGCCATTCGCGTTCTGCCGCCCGCGCGGGTGGGCACGGAGCTCCTGCGCGGCAAGACGCGCATTCAGACGCTCGTCATCGACCCGCTCGTCGAGCGGGTCGAGTTCTACCTCGACGAGGAGCTCGTCGCCAAGAAGACGTTGCCGCCGTTCGAGGCCACGGTTCCCATGGCCGATCCGCCGCGCGAGCAGATCCTCCGCGTCGCGGCGTACGGCCCCAGCGGTCGACACCTGGGAGACGACGTGCGCACCCTCAACCGCATCGATCCGCCGTTCCGGGTGCGACTGACCGGCTTCGAGGGAGACCCGACGTCGGGCCGCTTCGATGCGCTGGCCGACGTCTCCGTGCCGCGCGACGCCGATCTCGAAGCCGTGACCTTCTACCTCGGCGAAGACGAGGTGGCGCGGGTGAGCGAGGCTCCGTACCGGGCCGCCATCGACGCACCCGACGTGAGCCCGCAGAGCTATGTGCGTGTGGTGGCGCGCCTGGGGGACGGGCGCGAGCTGGAGGACGTCGAGCTCCTTCTGGCGGCCGACTTCGAAGAAGAGGTGCAGGTGCACCTCGTCCAGCTGCAGGTGCTGGTGACCGACAAGCGCGGCACGCCCCTCACGGGTCTCGAGCCGGCCGACTTCGAGGTGACGCACGCCGGCTCCACACGCCCGCTGCAGCGCCTCTACCTGTCGAAGGACGTGCCGCTCACCCTCGGGCTGTCGATCGACTCGTCCGGCTCCATGGCGCCGATCTGGCCGGCCACGCGGCGTGCTGCGCAGACCTTCCTCGACCGCACTCTCCAGCCGCGGGACCAGGCTTTCGTGGTCGACTTCGATTCGCAGCTTCGCCTGCTCCAGCCCGTGACGGCCGACAAGCGACGGCTCTTCTCGTCTCTCGGGCGCCTGGTTCCCCGCGGCGGGACGGCGCTCTACGACTCGGTGCTCTTCTCGATGCTGCAGTACGACGAGCACGCCGGGCGACGGGCCCTGATCGTGCTCACCGACGGCTTCGATTCGGAGAGCAAGGCCGACCCGAAGCGCGCGATCCAGTTCGGGCAGCAGCTGGGCGTGCCGGTGTACGTGATCGCCATGGACTCGCAGCGCGGCCCTCGTGGCGGCTTCGGCGGCCAGGTGGCACTTGCCGCCGGCGCCATGAAGGGGCAGATGAAGCTGATCACCGAGCCCACGGGCGGGCGCATGTTCTCCACGCGCTCCGGAGAGCAGGTCGTGCGGGCCTTCGAGCAGATCCAGGACGAGCTGCGCAACCAGTACGTGCTGACCTTCTACACCGATCGTGCCCCCGAGCCGGGCGACGACCTGCGCGTGCGGGTGCGCACGAAGGGAGCGAAGGTGAAGACCGCGCTGCCGCTCGATCTCGCGAACTGAGCTGAAGGCCCGCGGCGCCCTACGGCTTCGTCCAGCCGAGGCGGTCGAAGAAGGCGTCCAGCTGGGCGACGGTGCTCGTGTAGGCATCACCCCGGCCGTGGTTGAAGAAGCCGTGTCCCTCGCCCTCGTAGCTCTCGAGGGTGCAGTCGGCCCCGGCGGCTCGTGCTTTCCTCGTGAAGGCCTCGACACTCGCATGGGGCACCGTCACGTCGGCCGTGCCGTGGAAGATGATCGTCGGAGGGAGATGAGGCCCCAGGTGGTGCAACGGCGAGACCGACTCGAGGGGAGCGCCGACGCGGGCTTCGAGTCGGGTGGCGCGCTCCGGGCCCCAGCCCATGGAGGCCTGGAGCTCCGGGTCGTCCGGCACGGGCGCCAGCAGTACGGCTGGGTTGAAGAGCGCCAGCGCATTCGGCTGCCAGTCTCGCGGGTCTCCCGGCGGGTTGTGCTCCGGAAGGAGGGCCGTCCCAGCGGCCAGGTGACCCCCTGCCGAACCGCCACCCGCGGCGATCCGCTGCGGGTCGATGCCGAGGGTCTTCGCGTTGCGGCGCAGCCACTGCACCGCCGCCTTGGCGTCTTCCACGCACGCCGGCACGAGCACACCGTGTCGCGACGCGACCCGATAGTCCGCAGCGGCCGCGATCATGCCGCGAGACGCCAGGTGGCGACAGTGCGGCAGAAACTGCGCTGGAGAGCCGTTGCGCCAGCCGCCGCCGAAGAAGAAGACGATCGCCGGGCGGCCTGACGCGTGCCCCGCGGTCGGCTCGGTGGGGCGGCAGATCCACAGAGCCAGCTCGACGTCGCCGACGGTGCGGTAGACGTGGCGCTCCGTGCCGGGCATCTCGGGCGGGTACGCCCGCTGGGCGAGGGCCGTCGTCGGCAGAGCCAGCCCTGCGGCCAGAGCCGTGGCAAGGAACGCTGCAGTTCGACGGAGCTGCAGCCGCGCCGAGAGCGGCTCCGAGCTCGGCCGTGCTGGTGGGTGCTTTGGCGCGGGAGACTTCGGGAGCTGGGGCATCGTGCAGGCCTCCTCGGTCGTGGACTCGGATGCGGCGGGGTGGAGGAAGCCTACCTCCCACCCCGCCGCACCGCGCAGCCCCCCTTGCGCCGCTCAGAAAGCGTCGGTGTCGCCGCGGCTGCCGAAGTTGCCGGCCGGGTTGCGGTAGGTCTTGCGCTGGCCGGTGACCGTGTCGGTCACCGTGAGGGTGTACTCGACGTTCGAGAGCGCGCCGTAGAACACCCAGAAGCGGCCGTTCAGGGCACGGGCGTCGAGCACCTTCACGATGAGCTCGACGTTCGCAGGGTCGAAGAACCAGAAGGTGCCCGTGTTCCCTGTGAGCGCGGACGCCTGACCTGCTCCCGAATCGCCGGAGCCGAAGGGGTCCCGCCACTGCACGTCCACCGCGAAACGACCGTCGCTCAGGCACATGCGCGTCGCCGTTGCCCGGCACGGTCCGGTGGGGGTGGGGTCCCCGCCTTCCTCCTGCACCGAGACGTTCAGCACGATGCGGTTGGTGCCTTCGCCGGCGACTCCCGGGAACACGGCGCCGAAGTCGCCGTCCCAGTTGCCCGGCTCGCCGAAGAAGCCGGCGAGGTCGTAGGTGTGGGTCGATCGGCTGCCGCGGAAGAGCTCGGCGGACGCCGACACGACACGATGTGCCGGGCTCCAGTCGAGCGGATCGGAATCGCGCAGGAAGCCGATCGTGAGGGCCCCGGAGTCGAGCGGTACGCGGTCGCCCGAGCTGACGAAGCCGTCCGGGTAGAGGTCGGAGCCGTCGACCGAGGTGATGACGATGCGCAGGTCGAGTCTGCCGCCGCCGCGGTCGGTGAGCGTCTCCGTGACGCGCGGCGTGGTTCCGAGGCTGCAGCAGTAGGTGCCGATCCGCTCCGCGTTGCCATCGAACGTGACCACATTTGCGCTGGCTGGGCCGTCCTGCACACCGAAGAGCTCGAAGTCGCCGTCGTTGTCGGTGTCGGCGGCGAGTAGCGGCTCCACCGAGTAGGTGCTGCCTTCGGGACCACGTGCCTTCGCCCCGGGCACCTGCGTCGCCTCGGAGGTGCTGTGCGGCAGGTCGGCCGCTGCGGCCGTCGCTCTCTGGCGGGGCAGTGGCAGTGCCTTCTCGAGGTGAGGAGCGACGTCCAGCGTGTCGCGGAGTGCCTGGAACCGTGTCACGACGCTCCTGAGGATGGTGTCCGGGTCGTGATCGGCTGCCAAGCCCCTGCGGAGCGCGGAGCTCTCGCCGAAGCTGCCGGGTCCGACGCGCGCCGCGTCGAATGCGTCCGTGTCTCCCACGCTGGCGAACCGGCCGGCCGGGTTGAAGTAGGTCTTCGCAATGCCGGTCACCGTGTCGGTGATCGTGATCGTGTACTCGACGTTCGACAATGCACCGTAGAAGACCCAGAAGCGGCCGTTGAGCCCGCGGGCGTCGAGCACCTTGATCACCAGCTCGACGTTGCTGGCGTCGAAGAACCAGAAGTAGCCGGTGTCGCCGCTCAGCGGCTCGGCGCGGCCCGCTCCCGAGTTGCCGGAACCGAAGGGATCGCGCCAGTTCACCTCCACGCGGAAGCGGTTCGCGTTGAGGCAGAGCGTGCTCGCGCCGGCGCGGCAGGTGGAGCTGCCGACCGAGCCACCCTCCGTGCCGGGGCCGAGGACAGCTTCGATCCGCCCGTTGCGCGTGCGGTCGGCGTCGCCGCGGCCGCCGTCGACGTAGCTCACGACCAGGTCGTTCCCGGCCCGGCGGGCGCCGGTGGTGCCGTCGAACGAGAAGTCGTAGAGCGTCGCGTCCGGCCGCCCGGGCTCACCGCCGAACTGCTGGGCGCCGGCAAACGGTGCGTCGTGCAGGCGCACGTCGAGCGGGGCGCCGCCGGCGGGGACGTTCTCGACCGTGAAGCGGACCCAGCTGCCCTCGAGCGGCTGCATGCCGTCCTCGCTGCCGGGGGCTGCCGTCGCCTGGAACCCGCGGAATCGTGCACCCGACCGACAGAGGCGGTGCCGTACCGCGCGCCGTCGACCGTGGTGAAGGACGCGACATGGGCCTGGGTACGGTCGGGTGTGCCGTCGCCGTTGCCGTCGAAGCCGCCGCGGTTGCCGCCCGGGCCTCTTTCGATGACGTCGGCCTGCCCGTCACCGTCGGCGTCCCTCTCCTGCATCAGGTTGGTCGCGCCGAGGTTGCCCACCGCCGGCTCCGCGGCGTCGGTCGCCTCGAGCGTCAGCGCCGAGACCTCGAAGAGGTCGTCGCGCGGTGCCGCCCTCACGGGGACGCGGACGATCACGCTCTCGTCCTGCCCGAGGGTCACGCGCGCCGGCACCGGCGTTCCCGCGAGCCCGTTGTCCTCGGCGGCGGCCAGGTTCAGCGTGCGCGTCGGGCCAGTGTTGGTCACGCGGAAGGCGACCTCCGTGGCGGCTCCGGTGGAGACCGTCGCCGCGGGAGAGAGCCCGGCCACGTCGATCGGCTGGCCGCGGAAGGTGGCCGGGAAGACTCTCTGCACCCGCTCGCCCCGGGGCGTGCGGGCACGGAAGTACACCAGGAAGTCCTCCTCCGGGGCCAGCATGCCTCCGCCGAACCTCGCCTCCCCTTCGTCGGCGACCGGACTCAGGCTCGTCGGGTCGATGACCTCGCCGGTGGGGCTCCGAATCTCGAAGCTCGGGTCGAGGAACGCGCCGACGGTCGTGGCGCGTGCCTCGGTGGCGCCGCCCGCCAGTGGATCGCCGGCGATCGGGTAGTGGCCCTCGTGGCCGGGTCTGCCGGTCTCGCGGACGAAGGCGAAGTCGTCGAAGGCGATGTCACTGTTGCCCTTGACCGACAGTTGCACCTCACCGCTGCCTTCGAAGCGCACCCGCCAGTTCCCCGCAGCAGGGGAGTTGATGGTGGCGAAGACGCCCGCCTCGGTGGTCGTGATCGTGGCATCGCTGTCCGAGCTGCGCACCACGGCGCCGCCGGGTCTCAGTACGTCGATCTTGAGCCTCGTCTCGATCGACGCCGAGATCGAGAGCGTGGTGATCGTGTCGTCGACCGGAATGTCGTACGCCTTGACCGCCGCGGCCCCTTTGCCGCTGCCGAGGTTGTCGTTGATGTCGATGAGGGGCTGTGCGTCTCCGGTCAGCGTGGGCGCGATGATGTCGAAGACCTTCTCGGTCTCCGAGGAGCCCAGGAGGAGCTCCTGGCCGCCCGTCGCGCGCGTGATGTAGCCGTAGGCGGGGTCCTGCTCCTTGTCACACCTGCCGGAGGAGATCACCGAGATGGAGACGTTCTTGGCGTTGGCCTGGAAGGCCACGTTGCCCTGCGCCCCGGCGTCTTTGGCGTCCGCGTCGGTGTAGAGGAATAGCTGACCGGTCCGCGTCGACGCCTGGACCGCGGTGAGGAGGCCTGCCATCGCGGCCTCCGGACAGTCGCCGCCCCCGCTGGGCACGATCGAACGGAGCCGCCCCAGAAGGACGTTCGGGTCGTCGGTGAGCGCAGCGACGGTGGCGGACGCATCGCCGTAGCGCACCAGGAGGTACTGGCCCGGGCGCCGGTCCTCGGGGAGGGCCGCGGCGCGCTGGATGAGGCGCTGCACCGACGCGATCACGCCGTCGATCTCGCTGCCCATGCTCCCCGTGTCGTCGATGACGAAGCCCAGAGTTCCGCCGATGCCCATGAACGCCCGCTTGCCGCGGTCGTCGACCACATCGAGGATCTGACGGATGTAGGCCTTCGTCGCGAGCACGGCCACGTGCCGGGCCTCGCGGTGGAACCTGCGGCTGGGCTCGTCCTTGTGGATTCCCTCTTGGAACGCGCCGCCGCCGTGGTTGCACTTGCCGGGCTCGACGATCGAGTCCCACAACAGGGCGCGGACGGCGACCTTGAAGTAGCCGGTCGTGAGCTTGCGCTCGCCGTCGAAGGCCGGGGTGCCGCCGTCGGGCGTACAGGTTGTGAGATCCCTCGGCGCGAGCATCGACTGGATCTGCGCGTCGGTACCCTCCACGCCGAGGAGGTCGAAGGGGCGATCGGTGTTGCCCAGGCCCGGGGTCATGACCCAGTTCGAGTGGGTGTAGAAGTCCTGCAACGTGTGCAGTGCGCGCCCCGCGAACCGGCGGGCCGTGACCCCGTTCGGTGCATCCGGATCCTGCAGGAGGATCGTCGCCGTCTCTTTGAAGTCCACGAGCCTTCGGTGGCACTCGAGGATGAGGTCGTCGTCGCAGTGCGCCTCGCCCACCCAGAACTCGCCGATCAGGCTGTCGACGCCGGCGGTGGCTTCGACCAGCTCCTGGACCGCCTTGCGCGAGAAGCGCAGGTCGACGCCGTCTTCGGTGAGGAGCACCATGGGGTCGTAGGTGCGTCCGTCCCAGGTGCCGCCGAGCAGCGCGTGCTCCACGATCCCCTTGTGGCCGAAGTCCTTCATCGGCTTGAAGGCTCTCGCGGGGGCCGTGGCGCCGACCTGGAGGATCGACGCCACCAGGGTCAGCAAGCCGAGCGATCGAAGGGAAGCCCGGATGCGGCGGGCGTTCCGGGCGACGAGGACCTGGGCAATGGGTGAAGGTGCGGACGTTCTCACTTGGGCTCTCCCGACATCAAAAAAGAGGGGGTGTCGCTCCCCTAGACGTCATCGGAAGACGAAAGGGCTCATCCGCCCATTGGGTGGATGAGCCCTCGAGACCGCGAGGCGGCCGCGCCTAGTCTTTGACCGTCAAGCCGCTTGGCACCCTCTCGGGCTCCCAGCGCCCCGCCTCCAGCGCTTCTGGGTCGGTCAGCGCCTCGAGGAAGTCGAGGAGGTTCGCGATCTCCGCGGCGCTCAGGTCGACGGGCTCGAGCTCGTTGGCCGCCGCGATGCGCTCGCGCAGCTGGTCGTTCGCCTGCACCCAGCCGTCCCGCGCCAGGAAACCCTCGAGGCGCTGCGGCCTCATGGCGTCGTGGCGGAGGGAGGAGCCGGACATGGTGGTCTCGAGCACGACGCCGACGTTCGGCAGGAGCCACGGATCGGGCTGGTAGGAGTGGAGCGCGTCCACCGGCCGCAGGTGATGCCGCACGGCCGCCTCGAGCGTCGAGTACGCGCCGGCGTGACCCCACGGACCGGTGAGGGCGACGTTACGCAGGGACGGCGTGCGGAAGCGGTAGTTGTCGCGCTCACGCGCCGTGACGCGCCCGCGCCCGAAGTCCTCGACGAACGCCCGCTGACCGGTGGCCTCCCAGTAGGCCGCGTCGGTGCCGTCGCCTTTGCCGGGCCCGATCTGGGGCATCGCGATCGCGTGGAAGTCGTGATCGGTCTGGAAGGCGCCGGCGTGGCAGCTGGAGCATCGCGCCTTGCCGTAGAAGAGCTCCATGCCTCGTGCGGCACCTTCGTCCAGAGGAGTCTCTCCCCGGAGATGGCGGTCGAACGGGCTCTGGTCCGATCGGAAGGCGACCCCTTCGAAGGCGGCAATGGCGTTGGCCGCGCGCACGAAACTGATGTCGGCCGCCGAGCGCACCTCGTCGGGGTAGGCGCCACGGAACAGCTCGACGTACTCCGGAATCGCCTGCAGACGCTCGCTGAGTCGCTCCCAGGCGCCCTGATGTGCGGCCGCGTTGTTGAGTGAGATCGCGTCGGCGATCTCGTTCTCACCCTTGTGGCCGGCCATCTCGTCGTGAGACGTCACCGGAAACATGGCCTGGGCCGCGAGCACGTTGTCGAGGCCTCGCGGCAGCTTCCACTTGGCCGGCGTGATGAAGCCGCCCTCGTAGAAGCCCTCCGGATCGGTCTCGACGCGGCCGTCGTGGAACATGCGCTCGAACTCGCGGGCGCCCAGGTTCCACAGGGCGGGAGAGTTGCGGGGCACGCGCCCGAAGACGGCGGTGTCGGCGTCGTCGCCGGGAGCTCGCTCGCGACCGAGCCCCAGCGCGCCTTCGCCGATCGGCAACGCGACGGAGTCGCTCGTGCCCAGGCGCGGGTGGTGGCATGTCGCACAGGAGATGTTGCGGTTGCCGCTCAGGATCTTGTCGAAGAAGAGCATGCGCCCGAGCTCGACCTTCGCGTCGGACGGAGCGCCGTCGTCGTGGTAGTCCGCGTCGCGCACTGCGTCCGGAAGGGCGATCGGAGTCGTGCTGCTGTCGGTGGTGCCGGTAGCGCTGGCGAAGGCAGGGCCGCAGAACGTGAGGGCTGCCACGGCGAGGCTTGCGGCGAAGCGTGAGGCGAGGTGCCTTTTCTGCATGACGTGTCTCCAGAGGAATCTGAGGTGGCGAGGTGGCTCGACAGGAAACGCTCCCGCCCTCGCGGGGGCGGGAGCGTCTTGACGGGGCGTCTCCTATTCGATGCCTTCCCGGTTGGGAAGCATGAGGAAAAGCGGCACGTGTGCGTTGAGACCGAAGTCACCCGGGTAGGCGCCGTAGGTCTTGCCGTCGCTGTGGTAGGCGATGGCCAGCATCGACGTGATCCACTCGCCGGTCATCTGGAGGCACGGCTTGAAGGAGTGGGTGAACCGCGCGGTGCCGTCGGCAGCGGCGCGGAACACGCTCTCGGAGCCGTCGCGCGCTCCCAGGGGCAGGTCGAGGATGCCCGAGAAGGGATCGGTGGGCGGCAGAGCGACGAACGCGTGCCACATCGTGTACACGCCATCCGGGACGAGGCCCGTGAACTCCGCCTCCAGGGAGCCCGTACCGTCAGTGCAGGTGTACGTACCGGTGCCGCGGTGCTTGAGCCACTGGCCGAGCGTCATGCCCATGGGCTCGCCCTTGGGATGGGGGCCAACCGCTTTGGGGTCGAACGGGTTGTGCGGCACCTTGACCGCGGTCTTGAACAGCGGCGCGTTCATGTCGTTGTCGCCCGCCGTCACGCGGTAGACGCTGCCCGAGCCCGCCTCGCGCTCGATGAAGACATCCTGCTCCGGCAGATCGAGGTCGAGGTGTGTGATGAACGCGAGGTCGACCGACGTCGTGGGCTTCGGCGTGTCTGCGGCCCCGGTGGTGCCCGGCTCGCCGTTGGCAGCGAGTGCCGCCGCGGCCAGCGAGAGGGAAGCGAAGGCGATGCCCAAGTGGGCTTTCAGCAGTTGTGTGTGGGTCTTTCTTTCGGTATGCATGATGATCTCTCCGAAGGGCCGTGGCGGCTGCCGCGGCAGGATCTGAATGCTCTGTCGTGGAGTTTGGGAGTCGGGCACGTGATTGAGCCTCGGAGGCCCTGGGTGGCCGTTGCCTCGTGCCCGACGTTCTCCTGTACGGAGTTCGCGGAGACAGCCGCCACGCGAGCACGGGTGGCCGCTCCGCCGGGCGTCAGCCCCGAGGTGTGGTCGTGACCGGCTCGCGCGTGGGCGACACGGGAGGCGGGCTTTTCTCGGGTGGCCGGGCGCCGCTGGGTCTGGCGCTCGTTCTCATGTCGGGGCTGGTGGCCTTCGAGGGGCTTTCGGTCACCGCCGCTCTGCCGGAGATTGGTGCCGCGCTCGGAGACGTGGAGCTCCTGCCCTGGGTCATCACGGTCTACCTGCTGGCTTCGGGTGTCGCCATCGCGATGGCTGGGCCCGTGATCGACGCGGTCGGGCCGCGCACCGTCTTCCGGTTCGCCACCCTCGCCTTCGTCGCCTCGAGCTACCTCTGCGGGGTGGCGCAGGAGATGGTGTGGCTCGTGGCCGCCCGCGTGCTGCAGGGGCTGGCGGGGGGCACGGTCATGTCGACCACCGGCTCGGCGATTGGTCTCGGCTACCCGGATCGGCTACGCAGCCGTGCCTATGCGCTCACGTCGACGGTGTGGGGTGTTCTCGCCTTCGGCGGCCCGGCCCTCGCCGCACTCCTCCTGGTGCACTTCGACTGGCGGATGATCTTTCTCGCCAACGTGCCCCTGGCGATGGTTGCCGCTGGGGTCGGCTGGTGGGGTGTCCCCGGACCTCCCGGAAGCCCGCGACGCCCGGTGCTCGACGCCCCCGGCTCGCTGCTGTTGCTCGGCATCGTGACGCTGGGGTTGACGGCAGCCTCCGACCTCGGGCTGCGGGGCCTGGGTGCACTCGCGCTCGCGCTCGTCTTCGGCGGAGGGTACTGGCGCTACTCGCGAGGGCGGGAGGGGCTCGTTCTCCAGCGTCGCTACTTTGCGCAGCACCCCTTCTTCGGGCTCGCGGCCGCTGCCGCCCTGACGATGTCGGCCGGCATCGGAGCCGAGACCTACCTGCCGCTCTACCTGCGGGGTGCTCGAGGTGCGAGCGTCACCGAGGCCGCCTGGTCGGTCCTCTACCTGACGGTGGGGTGGACGGTGGCCGCAAACGTCGCCAGCCGGCTCTACCACCGCATCGACGAGTGGCGCATGGTGGGTGTCGGGGCGGCTCTGCTCCTGCCGTCACTCTCGGCCGCACTCGGGATCGTGTGGTTCGAAGGCTCTCTGGTGGCGCTTTACGCGGCCTACTTCGTCGTGGGCCTCGGCATCGGAGCCACGACGAACGCCTGCCTGACCCTGGTGCAGGCCTGCGCGCGACCGGAAGAGATCGGAAGGGCGACCACGGCACACCAGTTCCTGCGTAATGTCGCCGTCACCTGGGGAGCAGCGCTGGCCGGTGCGCTGACGCTCGCGTGGGTCTCGGTCCGGGGCGTCGATCCCGACACCCTCCGAGAGACCCTCGAAGGGGTCGGTCCGGGTCGAGTCGACGAGATGGTGCGACGGAGCCTGGCCGTGGGGTTTGCCGCCGCGCACGCCGTCGCCCTGGTGATTGCTGTGGGTGCCTGTGTCAGTGCAGCGCGGGTACGTCGCGACCCAAAGCCCGTTGCTGTCGAGGAAACCTGACAGGCGGAAGCTCGCGCGGATTCGCAACCTGGGGCGACCTTCTCTGAAGTTGAGGGATCTGCAACGTCGAGGGATCTGCGGTTCCTGACGTGTAAAAGTTGTATTTGTGCTTCCTGAATCAACGTTCTGTTGATTGTCGGCGCGAAGTGATCAACATATTGTTGACTCTCGAGAAGCGAGCGCGACGGGTGGCGCCTGGCTCTCGCTCGGGTCGTGGACTTGCCCCGACGAAGAGCGCTTCCGCCCGCGCTTGCGCTACACTGTGGGAGTGAACGATCCTGTTCCACTGCATCCCGCCGCTGGCGCGGATGCGCCAAGCGCACCCGGTCTGCCCGAGCGCCTCGATGAGGCCCTGCAGGGCGAGACCGCGAGCGAGGTGGCAGGGCGGCTCGGGATCACCGCCGCGACGTTGAGTGCGTGGCGCCGCGGGCGCCGCCGCCCGAACCCGGAGCAGCTCGCGCTCCTCTGTCGTGAGCTGCAGGTGTCCGCCGACTGGCTTCTCGGACTGGTCGGGACGAAAGCGGAGGAGGAGGACAGCCCCTCCGCTCTCCTGCAGGCCGCCCTCGACGATCTCGACTTCGCGGACGAGCTCGATCAGCAGCAGCTGGTGCGGGCCCTCCTCGGCGTGCTCGCCGAGAACGAGCAGCTCAAGGCGCAGCTGAAAGGTGCGCGCAAGCGCACCAACGTCGAGGTGGCGAACGCCGTGCGTGACCTGCAGAGGAAGGTCCTGCGGGGCCTCCTGGGCGGTATGGACAAGGCCGGCATTGCGAAGGCCACACGAGAGAAGATCCTCGAAGCGATGGACGAAGAGGTGGAAGACGGCTTCCGGCCGGGGATGGGGAGGAGCGTTGGCTAGCTATCGCGAATTGTCTCGAGTGGCCCGGATCGTCGATGGAATCGTCGACATCGATGCTCTGAGTGACGAACAGGTGGACGCACTTCTCGAGTGCTCCGATGACGTGGAGGAGCTGATGTCTCTGGCCCGCGAGTTTGCGGATCAGACTTCTGCCAGGCCTGGTTCGGTTCCGGCAGTGGCCGGTGAAGAGCCGCATCTGATCTCCAAGATGATGCACCGAGGATTTCGCGTACTACGCGGCGGCCGCGCATGAAGCCGAACGAGCAGCTCTCCTGGGCTCTCGTCACCATCTCCATCATCGCGCTGCCGAAGTGGGCCTTCGCCGGCTCGCTCGTGATCAGACCCGACGTTCTCGTCAGCGTGGCGCCGCAGGTCTTTCCGATGATCCTCATCACGGGGATCTGCTCGCTCCTTCTGCTGGACTCGTCGCAGCCACTCTCCGCTCTCTTTGGCGTGCTCGCTGGCTCGTATGCCACCCCCGCCATTTGCGCCGCCGGCTATCGCTGCGATCTCTATGAGGTGGGCGTCTTCTTCCCGGCGATCCTCTGGGTTTTTGCGGGCACTTATCCCGACGCGTCCTGCCGGCCCGCGCGGGTGGCTGCGCTCATCGTGGCGAGCTTCTGCCTCGCGCTCTTCACGATGCTTCTGTTCGGAGTCGACCCCTATGTGTGGCCGTCCATCTGGGGTGAGGAGTACAGGTCGTGGGAGTGGGGGGCGGTTGTCAGCCTGGTGGCAGTCGGGGTCCTACGTTGGCGTAGCGGCCCGTTTCGCCTTCCCTCTGCAAAGTCGAAGGTGCTTTTGATTGCCTTGTTGCCACCCTCGCTCGTTGTGCTGCTCGACGTGTCGATCCGACTAGCAGCTAAGGTCGGGGGGTTCGTTCCCCCCTCGACTCAATTCCTAGGCATGTTGTCGAACCTTGCGTTGGGGTGGGGAGTCATCACCCTGACTCGCGCCGAGATGGCGCGGCACAAGGAGACACCACATGTCACTAAACCAAGAGCTCCGCACCGCTGACGATTTCCTCGAGTGGGGCGCTGACGTCATGGAAACCGGAATCGCTGGAAGAGGCCTCAGCTTCAGCGAAGAGGCACGTCGGTACTTCCTCGATGCTTTCCGTGCTTCGGCAAACCTGGCGGAGCGCCGCCCGAGGTACATCGCTCGCTACTCCTCGGAGATCGAGCGGACTCTCACCGAGCAGGCCGAAATGGCCGTCAACGCGGCGCGTTGGGCGAAGTCGTCCACCGTGCGACCTGGACATCTCCGTCAGGCGATCCAGGCCCATCGGCTGATCAAGGTGGCCTCACCGGTCTGCAATCTGGTCGAGGAATCCGCCGGCGATTCCGAGCGCGCGGCGGCCTAGCCGCGGGTCGTTTTTTCTAGCGGACAGCTGTTGGACGGCTCGGCTTGCCCGAGCCGTCCAACTCGGCTTTCCGGCACCGTGAGGGTCGCCCGCGAAGCTCGCCCTTAACCGACGAACATCGAGCGCGAAGCGCGGAGCCAAGCTCGTGTCCGCGGGCCGCAGCCAACCACCCGGAGCCCAGCAGGTCGCGCCACGGGAGGAAGCAGCGCTCAGCTGCCTGCTGCTACCTCTTCGCGCGTCGGGAGGGCGGCAATCTCCGGCGTGTCGTCCAGCACGTGCCCGCTGCCCAACGGCCGCTTGAGAACCAGCTTCGAGAGGTCGTCGAAGATCCGGTACACGCACGGGATCAGGAGCAGGCACAAGAACGTGGAGAAGAGCAGGCCCCAGCCGATGGCGATGGCCATCGGCTTGAGGAACTCGTCCACGCCGAAGAGGCCGATACCCATCGGGAGCAGGCCCAGCACGGTCGTGATCGACGTGAGCAGGATCGGCCGCAGCCGGATCGAGCACGCCTCGAGGATCGACTCGATCTCGCCCATTCCTTCGGCGCGCTTGCGGTTGATGAAGTCGATCATGATGAGGGAGTCGTTCACGACGATTCCCGCGAGAGCGATCGTGCCGATCACCGAGAACATGCCCAACGGCTCGTTGAGGATGAAAAACCCCAGCACGACGCCGACGAAGGCGAACGGCACGGAGAACATCACGATCACGGGCTGGATGAACGAGCGGAAGAGTCCGCCGAGGATCACGTAGATGAGCACGATGCTCACCGTGAACGCGCGGAACATCGAAGCGACCGACTCGTTGGTGTCCTCGAACTCTCCGCCGAAGGTGAGCGAGTAGCCGGGGTAGCGCGAGCCGATGTCATCGAACTCCTGCATGAGCATCTGGTTGACGCGGCTCGAGGTGATCACCCGCGGCAGCACGTCGGCGGTGACGCTGATCGTGCGCTTCTCGAAGTAGTGCGAGATCGCCGACACACCGGGGCGACGCTCGAGGCGCGCGACGTTCGAGAACGGCACCATGCCCATGGGCGTGGCGAACTGCATGTCCGCGAGGCTGGCCAAGCTGGCCCGTGACTGGCCGTCGTACTTGACCATCACCTCGATCTCTTCGTTGCCGTCGTAGACCTGCGTGGCCTCGATGCCTTCGAACGCGCCGCGGATCTCGGTGGCGATCGTGCGCACGTCGAGCCCGAGGGCCGCGATCTTCTCGAGATCGAGCTCCGGCCTCACCTCGTCTTTGCCGGGCGGAAAGCTGTCGATGATGTCCTTGACGCCCTCGACCCCGTGCAGGTACTCCTTGATCTCGCCCGCGATGGTCTGCAGGGTGTCGAAGTTGTCGCCGATGATGCGCACCTGGACGGGCTTGCCGACCGGCGGACCCTCACGCGACTCTTCGATGTTGACGGCGCGCACGCCGGTGATGTCGCCCAGCTGGCTGCGCAGGTCGTTGCTCACTTCCTGCCCCGACCGCTCGCGCTGGTTGAGGTCGATGAGGTCGATGGTCACCTCACCGAGGTGCGTCCCGGATCTGCGGTTCATGCCGCCGCGCTGCAGTGAGCCGACCTCCGTACGCACCGACTCCGCCTCGTTCGTCCGCGCGTTGAGCGCGAGTGCCCGCTCTTCGATCTCGGTGATGATGCGGGTGGTCTCCTCGATCGTGGCTGCGGGGGGTGCCTCCACGGCCACCGTGAAGGCCTCGAGGTCGCGGCCGCCGAAGAGGATGAAGTCCATCCGGAAGAGGGCCAGGTTGATGCAGAGGAACGCGCCGATCATGAGAGCCACGACTCCGGCGTAGCGGAAGCGCAGGCACCACTTCAGGACCTTCCGGTAGTAGCCGAGCGTGCGGTGGAACCAGGGGCGCGTGTCTTCGAGGCCGGTCGGACCGCGGCTTCCGCCCCACTCGACCACGTGGCTCGGCAGGATGAAAAACGACTCGAAGAGCGAGGCGAGGAGCGCAAACGTCACCACGATCGGGATGATGCTCATGAACTCGCCGAGCATCCCGCCCATGAGGAGCAGCGGCAGGAACGCCGCGACCGTGGTCATGACGGTCGCGCAGACGGGCATCATGATCTGCTCGGTGCCCTTGACGGCTGCTTGCGCGAGCGGCAGCCCGGACTCGTAGTGACGGTAGATGTTCTCGCACACCACGATCGCGTCGTCGACCACCAGGCCGATCACGAGGATGAGGCTGAAAAGGACGAGCGTGTTGATGGAGAAGCCCCACGCCTGCACCATGACGAAGGTCATCAGGAAGGCGACCGGGATGCCCGCAGCCACCATGAGCGCCGGGCGGATGCCGATGAGCATCCAGATGGCGCCGACCACCAGCATGAGGCCGAGCGCCAGGTTGCTGTAGAGACCGCGCAGGCGGTTCTTCACCTCGATCGACGCATCGTCGACGATGCGCATGTAGGTGCCGGCGGGGAGGCGCTCTTCGAAGCTGGCGACGAGCTCCCGGATCTGCTCGATCAGCGTGATCGTGTTGCTCGTCTTGTTCTTGTTGATGACCAGGTTGACGCTCGCCTGGCCATCGAGACGGGCGAGAGAGATGCGGTCTTCGAAGGTGTCCGTGACGCGGGCGATGTCGCGGAGGTAGACGTAGCCGTCGTCGTCCTCCTTGACGATCGTGCCGCGGATCTGGTCCAGGTCCTTGAACTCGGCCTCGGTGCGCACCGCAAACTCGCCGCGCTCCAGCTTGATGTTGCCACCCGGCAGGTTGAGGTTGCGACGGGCGAGCGCGTTCGAGACATCGGCGAGGGACAGTCCGTAGCTGTAGAGCCGTGTCGGGTCGACCTCGACCCAGATCTCGCGCTCGCGCAGGCCGCTCGTCCGGACTTCGGCGACGCCGCTGAGGTTCTTGATGGCGTCTTCGAGGTCCTCCGCAAAATCGCGGATCTCGTTCTCTGGCGCCGTCCCGAGAATGGCGACCGTGGCCGTGAAGAACGGCGGCTTGATCTCCATGACCATGGACGGCTCGGCGTCTTCGGGCAGCCGCTGAACCTGGTTGATCTTGTTCTGGACCTCCGTCATCTTCTCGAAGTTCTGATCGACGTCGGTGTCGAACTGAATGAAGATGGTCGAGAAGCCCTCCGCCGACGTCGACTCCATGGTGTCGATGTCGTCGAGCTGTGCCAGCTCCTCCTCGATCGGGATCGTCACCAGCTGCTCGACCTCCTTCGGCGACGCGCCGGGGATCGCGGTGTTGATGGCGACCGCCGCCATGGCGACGTCGGGATACTGGTCCTTCGGCATCGTGCGGTACGCGAAGATCCCCGCGATGACCGTGAGGATCACGATCAGGTGCACGAGCACCGGGTTGCTGACGCCGAGCTTCGGGAGGCTCATCGCGGCCTCTCAGTCGAAGACGGAGGCGGGCGGTTGATCGTGCACCCGGCGCACGCGCACCGCGGCGCCGTCCGACACCGCGGCCTGGCCGAGGATGATGCAGCCGTCGGCCGCGTCGAAGTCGGAGGCCACCACCGCGAGGGTGCCGGTCTGGCTGAGGATCTGCACGTCGCGACGCGAGGCGGTCTCGCCTTGCGCCACCCAGACGTAGCCGTTCGCGCCGTCGCGCAGGATTGCGCTCTCCGGAATGAGGAAGATCGCCTCGTGGCTGCGGCGCACCACGTTCGCGCGACCGGCCATGCCCGGGAGGAGGGGCCGCGTGGCCTTGGAGGCCACCTTCAACTCCACGCGGAAGGTGCGGGTGCCGACGCTGCCTGCCGGGGAGATGGCGGCCACGTAGCCCGTGAAGCTCTGGCCCGGGTAGGCGTCGATGGCCAGGTCGATCGACTGCCCGGTGGTCATGCCGATGACGTCGGTCTCACTCACGGAGAACACGAACTCCACGGCGCCGTCCGAGACCACGTCGAACAGCTGGGTGCCTGGCGTGACGTACTCGCCGGGCGCCACGTGGCGTCGCGCGACCTTTCCGGAGAGTGGGCTGCGGATCGAGGTGCGGTCGAGCTCCACCTTGGCAGCCTCGAGGTCGGCCCAGCGCGCGGCGAGGTCGTCTTCGCTGGTGTCCACCATGCGCTGGGCGTCGTCGCGGGCACGCTCGGCGGTGACCTGGGTCTCGAAGAGCTCCACCTGACGCTCGAGATCCCGCTTGGCCCACTCGAGCTGGGTCTGGGCACGCTCCACCTCGGCGCGGAGCTTGGCCACGGTGGCGCGCTGCGCGCGGTCGTCGAGCCGCACGAGCATCTCGCCGGCGCGCACGGGCTGGCCGATCTCGCGGCTCAGGGTGACGATGCGGCCCGCGATCTCAGAGGAGATGGTGACCTCTTCTTCCGCTTCGATCACGCCGGAGGCGGCAAAACGCTCGTCGAAGGGCTTCGGTGCGAGGGCGAGGACCTCGACCGGGATGCGGGCGTCAGCGGCCGGGCCTGCGTCTCCGGGCTCGGCAGTGCCTTCGGCGGCACGGCTGCAGCCGCCCAGAACGAGGGAGGCCGCGAGCACGGCCGACGCGCAGAGGGCCGCTGCCCAGGGTGTGGTCGGGGTGAGCTTCATGGGGAGGAGCCACGAGAACCGTGGCGACAGGTGGGACGGCGGCCGAAGAAGACCGGTGAAACTCGGATTCTAGCCGACCTCGCGCGTGCCGCACATCGCGGGGACGAGGCGCCTTCGAGGCCGGCTGCCGGGCGAGTACAATGCCGGCCGTACCCCCGCGCTCCGGTGGTCCGCGCCCCAGACCTTTCCCCCGTCTTCCGGCTGCTCGTTGATCTCGACATGATTCGACTCCCTTGGCTGTACGCCCGCTCGGAGGGCGAGGTTGCGCCTGCTGACGCGGGACGCGGGGCGGCCTCGGGGCAGGTGCGGGGAGCTGGAGATCGAGACGGCATGATCGGCGACGGGGGCCCGGGAGGCCGGAGAGGGAGTGACCGGGGAGACGCAGGAGGGTTCGGCGCCGGCGGGCGCCTGGATGGCGCACGCCTGGCTGCAACACATACGACGTGGTGGCCTCGGTTTCTGTTTCGCTCTGCGGCGGCCCTCGCGGCGATGGCGCTGGCTGGGTGCACGCCCGGCGGCGAGAAGGCCTCCGAGGCTCCGTCCCAGCTCCTCGGCGCCGCCGCGGGGCGCAACGTGGTCGTGATCTCCATCGACACGCTGCGGGCCGATCGCCTCGGCGCGTTCGGCTACGACCTCCGGGACACGAGCCCCCGGCTGGACACGCTCGTCGGTCAGGGCGTCCGCTTCGATCGCGCGATGGCGCACCGCTCTCTGACCTGGCCGAGCCTCGCGTCGATGCTCACCGGTCTCTATCCGAGCGGACACGGCGTGGTACAGAACGGCTACGAGCTGCGCGACGAGACGCCGACCCTGCCGAAGATCCTGCAGGCGGCGGGCTACGAGACCGGGGCGTTCCTCAGCAACATGTGCCGCGCCAACCACACGGGCTGGGATGCCTTCAAGTGCACCGGGAGCAACGACGCCCGTCTGCTGCCCATGTCACGCCGCTTCCTGGAGAATCGGAGCCCGGAGAAGCCGTTCCTCCTCTGGGTGCACTACTTCGGCGCCCACGGGCCTTACTCGAACGGCGGTGATCTCGCCGCGACGCAGCTCGACCCCGGCTACGAAGGACCTCTCGGGCCGAAGAAGTGGAAGCTGAATCAGGCGATGATCTCCGACGCCGAGCTGACGGAGGCCGACGTGCGCCACCTCGACGCGCTCTACGACGGCGCCATCATGGGCACCGACACGCACGTGGGCCGCCTCCTCGATCTGCTCCATGAGCAGGGCCTCGCCGAGGACACGCTCTTCCTCTTCGTCGCCGATCACGGCGAAGAGCTGGCCGACCACGACAAGTACTTCTACCACGCGTGCTCCGTGTACCAGGCCGGCCTGAACGTGCCGCTCGCGTTCACGGCCCCGGGCGTTCTGCCGGAAGGTGGCGCGATCCCCGAGGCGGTGGAGATTGCCGACGTGCTCCCCACGATGCTCGAGCTGCTCGGCCTGGACGTTCCGTCGGGTCTGCACGGCCGGTCGCTGGTCGACTACCTCGATCCGGAGCGCTCCGATCCGGTGGCGCGGCCGGCGTTCTCCGAGTTCGGTGACATGGCCATCCGCACTGTGGTGCACGGCGACTGGAAGCTCATCATCAACCCCAAGCGGGAGGTGGTGCAGTGCTTCAAGGACGCGCCGCTCGACCTCGTCGAGATCGAGGTCGCAGAGCTCTACGATCTGGCAGCCGACCCCTTGGAGCAGAGCAACCTGGCCGACGCGCGACGCGACAAGCTCGGCGAGCTGCGTCAGCTGATCGAGGACCGCTTCGAGCTGCTCGACAACCAGGGGCTCGAGCAGGACCTTCCCCCCGAGGTGCGCGAGCGCCTCGAGGCGATGGGCTACCTCGTCAACTGATCGTGTCGCCAGCGAGATTCGTGTCGCCCGCGTGATTCAGCTGACGCTGTCGTCGTCGCGCTCCGCGTCGTCGCCGTAGGTGCCACCCATCGGTGGGAGGTCGACGAAGTTGCCGGGGCGCTTCTCTGCGTTGGCGACGAACGCCTCCTGGATCTCCTCGACCTGCAGCATGCTGGCGTTCCAGATGCTGATGTAGTCGAGCGCGTCCTCCGTGGAGTGATCGCGGGAGTAGTTGATGAGCCGCTTGCAGCCGCGGATGGCGAGCGGAGCTTTGCTGGCGATCTCCCTCGCTGTGCTCATCACGCCCTCGAGCATCGCCTCCTGGCTCTCGTAGACGTGGTTGACGAGGCCGATGGCGCGCGCCTGCTCGGCGCTCATGCGTCGGCCGGTGTAGGCCAGCTCCTTGGCGTAGCCCTCCGGAATGAGCTTCACGATGCGCGGGAAGGTGCCCACGTCGGCGGTCATGCCGATGTTGGTCTCGAAGATCGTGAAGAAGGCGTCGGCCGTGGCGTAGCGCATGTCGCACGCGGTGGTCAGGTCGACGCCGCCGCCGACGCAGCCACCCTGAATGGCCGCGAGCACCGGGATGCGGCAGTTCTCGAGGATGTTGAACGAGCCCTGCATGCGCAGCACGTTGTCGTAGAAGCGGGTGCCGGCCTGCATGCGCATGCGCCGCGCGTCCTCTTCGGTCTCGGGCTGCGGGCGGTTGCCGAACGCCGCGGTGTCGAGACCCGACGAGAAGTGCGGTCCGGTGGAGGAGATGACGATGACCCGGGCGAGCGAGTCACCGTCGATCTTCTGCACGATCCGCGGCAGCTCCTCCCAGAACTCGGGGATCATGCTGTTGCGCTTCTCGGGCCGGTTGAGGACGATGTGGGCGATCTGGTTCTCGATCTTGACGTCAAAGCAGGTGTAGCTCACGGGGTCTCCTCCGAGATGTGCGGGGCGGCGCTCTGCCGCAGGGGTCGGCACGCAGGGTCGGCAGAGAATACCGCGATCCGGCGGCGTGGCGGGTGCGCGGTCCGAGGGGTCGCTGGCGTCGACGCGAAGGGCCAGTATGCTCCGCGGCATGGACATCCTCCACGACGTCACGATCGGCGCTGCACGGCCTCAGGTGTGGGGCGCCATGACCCGCCCTGACGGGCTCAACGCCTGGTGGACCGAGCGTTGCCTCGGTGATCCGCGCTACGGTGCGGAGTACGAGCTCGTCTTCGGCGACGCGGTCTGGAAGGCGGTCGTGGTGGAGTGCCAGTACCCCGAGGTCGTCACCTGGGAGGTGCTGGAGGCCGACGAGGACTGGGAGCTCACGCGCTTCGGGGTGCGCCTCGACGAGCTCGCGGGGGAGGAGGGTGCATCCACGCGCGTACGATTTTCCCATCGGGGCTGGCGCCACACCGGAGAGCACTACCGGCGTACGTCCTACTGCTGGGCCCAGTACCTGCGGCTCCTCAAGAGCTACCTCGAGGACGGGCATCTCGTGACGTTCGAGGACCGGCGCTTCTGAGCTCTGCGCGCGCCGCCGCACCGCGCACGCATGCCGCCCCTCCGCGAGCGGAATGGCACGGGGCCGACGCCCTGTTGTGACTCTTGGACCAATCGAGTGCCGCCCTCCGAAACCCCGCACCAGGCTCGGACGTAAGTCGTTCCATCTGCTAGGTTTAGTGACACGCTCAGGAGATGCCCATGCAACGCCTCGGCCTCAAGCTCCCCCTCGCACTTCTCGCGCTCGGCTCGTTGCTGCTGGTCTCGTCGCCCGCACAAGCAGGCGGCGAGCGCGGCACGGTCAGCTGTGAGATGACCTTCGACATCCAGACCTGGTCGGCCTTCTACCGCTCCGGTAAGGGAAGCGGGGAGATCCAGTGCAACAACGGCCAGAAGGAGCGCGTGCAGGTGCGCCTGCGGGCCGGCGGCCTGACCTTCGGCAAGTCGGACATCCAGGGCGCCAAGGCCGTGTTCACGGGCGTGCGCAGCATCCACTCCCTCTTCGGCGGCTACGCGGTCGCCTCGGCCCACGCCGGTGCCGGGCACGCGGCCGACGCCCAGGTGATGAAGCGCCGCGGCGTCGAAGTGGCGGTGAGTGGCCTCGGCGAAGGTGTCGACCTCGGCGTCTCCTTCGGCCGTTTCGTGATCCGCCCGCAGCGGTAGATCCGACAGGAGGCACAGCCCTCTCCCCAGGTGTGACCGCCCGCACCTGCCCGATGGGGCATGCACCCCCGGCGGAGACGTGAGCTCGATCCGGGCCGCGCCAAGGCTCATCACGGGGAACGGAAGTCCGGATAGTGTTGCACCGTGGCGGTCACCACCCAAGATCTCGTCGACATCCTCGACCTCGAGGAGATCGAGATGAACCACTACCGGGGCACCTCGCCGCAGGAGGGCTGGCAGCGGGTCTATGGCGGCCAGGTTCTCGGCCAGGCGCTCGTCGCGGCGTCGCGGACCGTGGACGAAGATCGGCAGGCGCACTCGCTGCACGGCTACTTCCTGCGCCCCGGTGACGTCCGCGTTCCGATCCTCTATCGCGTGGACCGGATTCGCGACGGCTCGAGCTTCACCACGCGCCGAGTGGTCGCCATCCAGAAGGGAAAGGCGATCTTCAGCATGTCGATCTCGTTCCAGATCGAAGAACAGGGCCTGGAGCACCAGGCGACTGCTCCGGACGCTCCCGCTCCGGAGGAGCTGCGCAGCGAGATCGAGCTCCGTCAGGCGCAGGCGCATCGGCTTCCAGAGGAGTACCGCGCCACGTTCACGCGCGAGCGGCCCATCGAGATCCGCCCTGTCGATCCGATCGACCTCCTCCAGCCCGAGCCCGCCGCTCCCCGGCAGATGTGCTGGATGCGCGTGCGCGGCGAGCTGCCCGACGAGCCGCGCCTGCATCAGTGCGCGCTGGCCTACCTCTCGGACTGGAGTCTGCTCGACACGGCGACACGTCCCCACGCGCTCTCGTTCATGAAGGAGAACGTGCAGATGGCGTCGCTCGACCACGCGATGTGGTTCCACCGTTCGTTTCGTGCCGACGAGTGGCTGCTCTACGTGCAGGACAGCCCGAGCTCGGGGTCGAGTCGCGGGTTCAACCGCGGCTTCGTGTACGACCGAGAGGGTGTGCTCGTGGCGAGCGCCGTGCAGGAAGGCCTGATGCGTGTGCACGAGGAGAGCGTCTCGTGAAGCTCCGCCTCGCCTTGGCCGTCGCTCTGTTCGCCGTACCGCTCGGCGCATGTGCGCAGGAGCTCGCGACGGGGACCTCTACGGCCAGCGAGACCGCGGCGACGTCTCTCGGGGCCCTCGTGGGCAGCCTCTCCGAAGAGGGGGCGTACTTCGACACCGACAACCTGATCTCCAACGAGCGCTCGTTCGTCCGGGTGCTCGACGATCTCCGGCCGGCCGGCGGCGTCTACCTCGGCGTCGGGCCGGAGCAGAACTTCAACTTCATCGCGCGGCGGCGTCCCGAGTGGGCGTTCATCGTGGACATTCGCCGCGACAACATGGTGCAGCACCTCCTGCTGCACGCGATCCTCAGCAGCTCCGAGACGCCGGAGGACTACCTGCGCAGCCTGCTGTCGCTGCCGCCGCGCTCCGGCGACGCTCCGGGAGACGAGGGGTTCGGGGCCCTCCTCGATCGCCTCCGTTCGGAGCGAGCCGACGAAGAGGTGATGCGGGGCAACGCCACCCGCTTCGAGCGGCACATCCGCGAGCAGGGGCTGGCTCTCACGGACGAGGACCAGCAGCACCTGCGCGCGATCCTGCGGGAGTTCTTCGTCCAGCAGCTCGATCTGAGGTTTCGCAGCCACGGGCGCGGGTTCTCCCGGCGTTATCCGAGCTACCAGGACCTCATCGCAGCCAAAGGACCGTCCGGCGCCTGGGAGAGTTTTCTGGCCCGGCCCCACGACTACGCGTTCCTCCGCTCGCTCTCACGGCGCGGGCGGCTCGTTCCCGTGGTCGGGAACTTCGCCGGCCCGCACGCCCTGCGCGCGGTGGGCGACTTCGTGCGCTCCCGGGGGCTCGAGGTCACCACCTTCTACACCTCCAACGTCGAGTACTACCTCCTGGGCAACGGCAGCTTCGGGCGGTACGCCGAGAACGTGGCTGCGCTCCCACTCGCGACCGACGGACTCTTCGTGCGGGCCTACTTCGACTACGGCATGCAGCACCCGCATCGCCTTCCAGGGCACCGGAGCGCGACGGTTCTGCAGACCTTCGGCGACTTCCTTCGCCTCGAGCGCGAGGGCGAGATCCGTTCGTACTGGGATCTCTGTACGAAGGCACTCGCGAGCCACTAGGGAGCCCGCGCGCGTCACCACGTGTAGTGCGCCGTGTAGGCGAGGGTCTTCTCCTCGCCGGGCTCGAGCGTCACCCTGAGCTCGATGGTGCGCGCATCGGTCTTCTCGAAGGGATCCGTGGCGCCGCGGATCTCCCAGTTGACCCAGCGGTAGAGATGCTCGACCACGATCACCTCGACGGGCTCCTCTTTCCTGTTGCGCAGCTCGATCTCGAAGCTCTCGTCGAGGAAGTCGCGGTTGGTGTCGATGCGATAGTCGGTCTGCGTGCGCTCGCCGACGAGGTCGAAGACGTTGCCGGTGTACACGCGCACCGTCTCGTCCTTGGGCGTGTGATCGATCACGTTCTCGCCCACGAACTCGAGCTCGCCGCCGTCGTCCTGGCGGTAGAAGCGCATGCGGCCGCGGGGTAGTGGAACGCCCAGACCGTTGGCGGCGGTGTTCTCGAACTCGCGCATCACCCACACCTTGTTGTTGGACACCGTGCCGTAGCTGCGGTCCTGCCGGATCGCTTCGGCGTTCCAGCCGCGGTACTGGTTGGAGTTGATCGCGGCGCCGTCGTAGACGTAGAGCCGCTTCGACTGCACGCCGGCGGCCCGCAGCATCTCGATCTGCTTCGTCTCCCGGTCGCGCAACCTGGTGGTGTGGCCCACCGAGTACAGGTGCATTTCGTCGAAGGCCTTTTCGGTGACCGCTGGTGCCAGCGCGTCGGACGCCATCAGCATCTCGCGCCGTGCGTAGCCCAACTGGCGGGCCTCCTCGGGCTGGATCTTGTTCACGTCGCCCGCCATCAGCTTGAGGGAGGCGCTCTCGAAGGTGCGTCCCGAGTTGTTGTCGAGGGTGACCCAGCCGACGAGATCGATCTCGTCTCCCGTACCTTCCGGGGCCACGAGGTTGTAGTCGGCGCTCCAGGACATGCCGCCCGTGATGTAGGTGAGCTCCGTGCGCTCGGTCCCCGGGCGGTCGGTGCGCAGCTGCCAGTGGAGCGTGGGCTCGAGGACCGAGTCGTCGCTGAGGCTCGGGAAGAGCGGCTGGCCGGGCAGAGTGAAGCGCAGCTCGCCGTCGACCTCCACGATGGGTTGATTGCCGCCCTGGCTGATCAGTGCGTTCTGGCGCTGCATGTACACGTTGCCGTATCGATTCCAGGCCTCCCGGTGGGGAACGTACCCGGAGCGGACGATCTTGCCCGAGATGCGCTCGGGTCCGTTGGTGCCGGGCACGAGGAAGTCGATCGTCTGCCCCTCGTACAGAGAGAGGAGGAGCTGCTGCGACACCGGATCGTTGCGGTAGTTCTGCTCGAGCACGCTGACCGTACGTCGCCCCGACACGTCCCGCAGGATGACCGAGTCGGGCTCGAGGTGTGCGGTGACCTCGGTGAACGAGAGCTCGGTCAGCCCCGGGCCCAGCTCGAGGTCGAAGGTCTCGCGAACCACGGCGAAGCCGCCGTTGTGGACGGTGATGCTGGACGGCTCCGCCTGTGCAGTTGCGCCTGCCGGTGCGAGCAGAGCGCCGGCGAGAAGCAGAGTTGGCGCCAGGCTCCGCGCAGCTGAGGTGGACACACGGGAGGCGCGGCGGACCAGGGAGGGCGTGAAAGTTCTGGGCATGATGGCTCCTGGGGGTCGTTCGCGAGGAGCCGAGGATGGCCCTCACTCCTTGAGACACACTAGCTCGGAGAAACGAAACCGCCGGTTCGGAATTCCACGGATGGTGGCGCGGAACGGGTTGCCTGGAGAGAGACGCAGGCCGGGAAGCGCAGCTACTCGAGCATCTTGGCGAGTAGCTCTTTGGCGCACTTGGCCGCCAGGGCGGCGGTCATGTCGGCATGGTCGCGCTCTGGGTTGAGCTCCACGAGGTCGGCGCCCACGAGGGGCGGGAGGCGATGGAGCAGGTCGAACACCTGGCGCGGCGTCAGGCCCCCGGGCTCGTGGTGCGACACCCCGGGGGCGTGGGCCGGGTCGAAGACGTCGAGGTCGAGGCTTACGTACAGCGGCGCGGCGAAAGCCAGCTCGAGTGCCTCGTCGAAGCGCCAGGCCTCCAGGATCTCCACGCCGAAGCGTGCGGCCTGCGCGCGCTGGTGCTCCGTTGCGGTGCGAATGCCCACCTGCACCAGGCGCCCGACGCGACCTTCTTCCATGAGGCGCGCGAATGGGCTCGCGTGGGACCAGGTGTTGCCCTCGAAGTCGTCATACAGATCAGGATGTGCGTCCAGCTGAAGCACCGTGAGGTCGCGGTAGTGGTCGGTGTGGGCCGAGATGGCGGGGTAGGCGATCGCGTGGTCGCCGCCCACGCTGAGCACCGCGTGGCCCCGCTCGAGGTGCTCGGCGACCGCCTTGCGAATCGTCTCGCAGCCCTCCGCGCCACCCCCTACCTCGACGATCTCGAGCTCCTGCCAGCCGTCTCGCTCCGCGAGATCGAGGCCACGCTCGGTCGTCGAGTTGCCGGCGCCGTTGTGCAGGGTCTCCCAGACCTTCTGTGGACCCCTCTCGGGCCCTGCGTGGAAGGTGGAGTTGTGCCCTGTCGGGAAGCCGAGGCAACGCAGCGCGCGCGGTGACGTCACGGATCTTGCGTGAATGGGACCAGGTAGAACCAGAACGGCTCGCCGGCCTCTTTCATCACCCGCCGTGCCTCGAGCAGGATCTTGCCGGCCTCGGTGTGGTGGTGGAACCAGGTCTCCGCTGCGCGAGCGGCCGGCACGTGGTCGGCGAGGGCCGCAGCCGCCTCTTCGTAGTAGCTCGTGATGTCGCGCGACCACTGCAGCGGGTGGCCGGGAAGGCCGATCTCCTTCCACGGCTTGCCGCCGATGATCGCGAGGAACGCGGCCACCGCCTTCGGGATGTCGTCTGCGTCGATTGCGCGGCCCACGAGGGTGCGGCCTGTCGTCTGGAGGTTGCGCCTGTAGGCGGCGGCGATCCCCTGGGCCTCGTCGACCGCTGCCGGCAGCGACGCGTCGTAGCGCGGCGGCAGCTGGCACACCAGGGGCTCCCCCGTGGCATCGTCGACAGACTCGGGGAAGTCCTCGAGCACGGGGCCCTGCGCTTTCTCGAGGAGAGCGAAAGCCGCGTCGAGCACCCGGCGTTGGAATGCAGCGTCGCCCGGCTTGCCGAGCGGCCGGCCGAGAGGGAACTCCGCGAAGAGTGCGCGGGGCACACGGAGCCGCTCGGCGTGGTCACGGATGGAGGCGAGGATCACCGTCGCGAGCCCGGCTCGTTCGAAGACGTGCGCGATCGTACCCACGGTACGAGTGCAGAGCGGTCACACGGGGGTGAGAAGAACGACGTCGGTGCCGGCGGCTTTCAACTGCTCTGCCGCGGCGGGACCCGTGTCCTGGATGAGCGTGCTCATGCCGTCCTGGAGCGCGCCCATGAAGCTGAGGTGCTGCGGTGCCACGCTGCCGATCGTGCCGTCGGCGGCCATCTCTTCCAGCCGGTCGAGGGGGAACACGACGTTGAGGTCGGCGACGAGCCCGGAGCGGTCGAAGTTGTTGCTCAGGTGGCTGATCGTGAGGTTGCGCTCGGTCCGCTCGAAGGTGCGGAAGTTCTGCTCGTTGGCCTGCCAGATGTCCTCCCCGGGCCTCTGGAGGCCGGCGCTCGTGACCACGGCCACCGTCGCTTCCTGCAGCGGAGGTGGCTGTGTGAATGCCGGTGCGCCGAGATCGGGGATCTCGGTACGTGCTGAATTCGCGCGAATGAGCGCGTCGCCTGAGCTCATGGGTGGCTCCCTCCTTCGATTGTGGGCAGGCTAAAGCGGCACCGCACCGCGATGCAACCGGCGCCGAGGTGGGCTGGCGCTCGCCCACGTCATCGGCCCGCGCGCCCAGGGTCACTGGCTCAGCTCGCGCACCTTGATGCTTCGGAACTCCACGAGGTCGCCGTGGTCCTGGAGCAGGATGCGCCCACGCGGCCAGGTGCCAAATCCCTCGTACTTCTGGTACTTGCTCCCAGCGACCAGATCGGCGAAATCGGGCGAGCTGCGGTCGAAGGAGAGGACGAGCAGGTGGTTGAGCCAGTGCTCGACGGTGCCGTCGAGCTTCATGACGATGCGGGCGTGGTTCCACATGCCGGGGCCTTTGACGAACCGGCCCTGTTTTTCGGCGGCGATCAGATCGTAGAGGGAGGCCAACGTCCGCAGCTCGCCGCGCTCGCCTTGGGCGTCGGGATGTCGCGCGTCGTCGAGGATCTGGTACTCGAGCCCGATGCCGTGGTTGGAGCCCGGGTGGTGCTCTTCGGTGACGGGATACTTGATGCCGCTGTTGGCGCCTTCGCTCATGCGGAACTCGAGCTGCAGCTCGAAGGCGCCAAACTCGCGCTCCGTGACGATGTCCTGGCCTTTTGCGTAGGAGGAGCTGCCGCCGACGACGAGCATGCCGTCCTTCACGCTCCAACGATCGTTGGGCGCACCGGTGCCGTGCACCGGCCGCCAGCCCCTCGTGGTCTTTCCGTCGAAGAGCAGCTCCCAGCCGAGCGCGGCCTCGGCCTCGGACAGTTCGTTCGGCGCGGTGTGGACCACGAAAGGGGCGTCGCCGCGGTCCGCAGGCTCGAGCGGGCGCCCGAGAGACTCCGCCGTCTGGATGCGGATGTCGCGCCACCAGACGCGCTGGTCCTCCTGCATGACGTCGCCGAACGGCGCGTGCACCTGGAGGCCGATGAACCCCTGCGCCGTCATGTCGTCGATGAGGTAGGTCGCCGGCACTCCGTTGAGCCACGAGCGGATGTGCGGGCCGATGCACTCGATCCGGAGGTGGTTCCACTCCTCGGAGAGGTATGCCTCCTGCGCGGGCGGGTTGACGCCGAGGGGGTAGAGCCAGCCGCGGCGCGACTCGTCGTAGAGGCCCCCGGTCCACGCACGCGGGGACGGGTCGAACTCGATCTGGTAGCCGTGGACACGCCCTCCAGCGACTCCCTCCTTCGCTTCGCTGCGTACCTGGATGCCGGAGTTGGTCTTGGAGTCGAGCTTGAACTCAAGCTCGAGCACGAAGTCGCCGTATGTTTCGTCCGTCACGAGGAATGTGTTCTGGTTCGTCGGCTTGGAGATGCCGAGAATCGTGCCGTTGTCCACCTCGTACTCGGCGGCGCCGCCGAGCTGCTTCCAGCCCGACAGGTCCTTGCCGTTGAAGAGCGAGATCCAGCCGCTGCCTTCGCCGCCTTCGGCTCCCGACAGGGGCGTGCTCATCAGGGGGAGGCAGGCGCAGAGAAGCAGCGCGGTGACGGAAGGGGTGCGCACGTTTTGCTCCGATTTCTGATCGTGAGTCGGATGCGCGCAGCATACCGGAGGCCATTACCGGCAGCCTCGACCTGGTGCCTGCTCGCTGCTCTGCTGGCCGGGCCAGCCCTTCGATGGGCGCGGCCTGTCCGCCGATCCGGGGGTGTCCTCTGTGTCGTCAGTTTGTGGGTACCAGGCGCTCGAGCTCAGCAAACCAGTTGGTGACGAGGATCAGCTCCGGCTCCTCTCTCTTCTCGACGGCAATGACGTGGCTGCCGTCCGGGGCGACGTCCCAGGAGCAGGAGTCGTCGACTCCCTGGACGAAGACCTCCGGATCGCCGACCGCTTGGCCGGTGGTGCTGTCGATCCGCTGTCTGTAGACGTTCGGGCCCCACGCCCAGAACAGGGTCTCGCTGTCGGACCATCGCGGGCAAAAGCCGGTCCCGACGGCTCGTTCTCTCACCTCGGCGTCGACTCCGAGCGCGTCCGAGTACGCGGTGACGCGGATCTCGAACGGCATGACGGTGTAGGCGAGCCATCGGCCGTCTGGAGAGATCTCCGGATGCATCTCCGTCGCGGTGGTGGCTCGCAGGGTGCGGGACGTACCGGCCGCCAGGTCGAGCTCGGCCAGGTCCCAGCTGGTCTCCTCCGACTGTACGTAGTAGAGAAGGCGCCCCTTGGGGTCGAGAGACCAGGGGACAGCAACGCCGGCGTCCTCTGCCGCAAGGAGCTCGATCGGTTCCGCCGTGCTGTCGACCCGCAGGCTCAGGACGGTGCCACTTGCGTCGGTCCAGACGAGAGACTCGCCGTCGCGGGTCCAGACGGGCGAGTCGCCCTCACCGACGACTCTTTCGAGTCGAGACCGTGCCACGTCGAAGACGACCACGCTTTTCCTGCCATCGGCGGAGAGGGCAAAGCGCAACCCGTCTGGCGAGAGGTCTGCTCGGAAGATGTCGAAGAGACGCGGCTGCCTGGCCAGACGTTCCGGTGCCTGCCCAGGGGCCAGACGGGCGATCCATCGCTGGTCTTCTGGAGGCCCCGACAGGTAGACGAGGCTGCCTTCTGCCGAGACGTCGAGCTCGGCAAAGAGCTCCTGTTTGCTGGTGATGACGCCTGTGAGGACTCGGACGGGCTCGCCCACCACAAGCGACCCTGGGTCGAACGTGGCAGCGAACACCTCGCCGATCTCGGCGAAGAGCAGATGGCCGCTCTCGACGTAGCGTCCGAAGAAGGCGTTCTCGCGGAGGATCGTGCGCTGGGTCTCGCCGACGCGCTGCGCGACCACCTGCGGCTCCATTCCAGTGCCGCCCAGGGTGTAGATCACGGTCTCCCCGTCTGGCAGGAGCTGCGGGAACACCTGATGCTCGAACTTCGAGGCCGTCGTCACCTGTTCGACCGCGCCCCCGTTCGCGTCGACGCGGTAGATCCCGTGCCCACCGAACCCCTGGCCGAAGACCACGGTCCCGTCCGGGCTCCACGAGGCCCCACGGGGAAGCTCGGTGAGCTCTGCGACGACCCGCAGCTCACCGCCGTCGATCGGTGAGCGGCGGAGAGCATCAGATGCCGCCGTGCCGACCGACTCGCCGTCTGGCGAGAAGAAGGGAGACCACTCGTTGGAGCCCTTCAGCATCTGCGGGCGAGCCGACGCTTCGAGGTTGCGCAGCCAAGTGCTCCCGGCGTGGCCGGAGGCGATGCGTCGACCGTCGGGCGAGATCGCGATCGTCGGCACGAACCGATAGAGATAGGAGAGGCCGTTGGGAGGGGCGAGAGAGTAGTAGGCCGTCTTGGCGGAGACAGGGGCGGATCGGTTCCTCAGCTGCAGTGCGAGCCAGGTGGCCAGAGCGAGGGACAGGAGGGCCACGATGGTGGCCACCGAAACCCAGCGGGCGCTGGCAGCGGTCGACGTAGTCCGCGACTCCGCTCCGACCTCCGATCGGAGGCCCTCACTCTGGCTCAGGACGACCCTGGCTTCGCCGATGTCGCGGAGCCGTCGCTTCTCGTCCTTGTCGAGGCAGCGCTTGAGCAGGTCTCGCAGCGCGCGCGGGGTGTCGCTCGGCAGCGCGTCCCAGTCGGGCTCTGCCGAGAGGATGAGGGCGAGCGTACTGGGAACGTCGTCGGCTTCGAACGGCCTTTGGCCCGTGAGCGCTTCGAAGAGACAGCAGCCGAAGGCCCAGATATCGGTACGCTTGTCGATCGCCTTGCCCTTCGCTTGCTCGGGGCTCATGTAGGGAGCCGTGCCGAGTAGCGCTCCGGCAAGGGTGGGGTCTGCCGTGAGGGTGGGCGACTGGCTCAGGTCGGACGCGGGCTGGCCGCGGCCGACGGGCTTGGCGAGACCAAAGTCGAGGATCTTGGCCAGTTCGTTCTGGTTGGTGCGGATGTTGGCAGGCTTGAGGTCGCGGTGAACGATGCCGGCCTCGTGTGCTGCCTCGAGTCCCTCGGCGATTTGCCGAAAGAGCGGCACGGCCTCGGCCACCTCCAGGGGCGCTCTTTCCAGGCGCTCGGCGAGATCTTCCCCGTCGACCAGCTCCATGACCAGAAACCAGATCTCTCGCCCGTCGACCGTGTCATGGTCGAAGCCGAAGACCGTGGCCACGTTTGGGTGGTGGAGAGCCGCCAAGCTGCGCGCCTCTCGCTCGAAGCGCAGGAGTCGCTCGCTGTCCTCGGCGAGGTCCTCGGGCAGCACCTTGATGGCGACGTCCCGGCCGAGGTGGGGGTCGTGGGCTCGATAGACCTCCCCCATGCCGCCCGCGCCAATGGGCGAGACGACTTCGTAGTGGCCGAGTCTGAGGCCCGCTTGTGGTGCCATTCGCGACCGATTCTACGAGCCGAGCTCTCCCGCCGCGCCGTCAGCGGCGTGCTGCAGCTCCCCGGTCGACGTCGCCCTGAGCGCCGACTACCAGCGCTGTGCGATCCCTAGCCGCCGGCGACCGCCGTCTGCGGGGTGCCTTCGGGGTCGCGGTCGATGTCGACCAGCGGCGGGACCATGTTGAGCCCGAGGCGCTCGCCGAGACCCACGACGAAGATGTGGATCGCGGGGATGATGAGGAGCGTGAAGACCGTCGAGAACATGAGACCGCCGAGCACGGCCGTGCCGATCGGCTGACGGCTCTCGGCCCCGGCGCCGACGGCGAGCGCCAGCGGCACGGCGCCGAGGATGGAGGTGACGCTCGTCATGAGAATCGGGCGGAAGCGCGTTCTGCCGGCGGAGAGCAGGCTTTCGACGAGCTCGGCGCCGCGGGCGCGCTCCTGGTTCGCGAAGTCGACCAGGAGGATGGAGTTCTTCGTGACCAGACCCACGAGCAGGATGATGCCGATGGCGCTGTAGATGTTGAGCGTATGGCCGAAGAAGGAGAGCGCAGCCAGCGCGCCGAGGCAGGCGAGCGGCACGCTCAGCATGACCGTGAACGGATGCAGGAAGCTCTCGAACTGCGCCGCGAGCACGAGATAGATGACGAGCAGCGCGAGGGCGAACGTGACGTAGATGGCGCCGGCGGAGTCGACGAACTCGCGCGATACGCCGCCGAGGCTCGTCGCGAAGCCCGGAGGCAGCTCCGCCTCGGTGATGTCGAGCACGCGCGGCAGCGTGGTGCCGAGCGTGGCGCCGGGCGCCAGGTTGGCCGTGATCGTGGCCGAGCGCACGAGGTCGTAGTGGTTGAGCGTGGCCGGTGCGACCGTCGGTCGGGCGCGCGCGACCTGCGACATGGGCACCATCGTGCCTTCGGCGGTGCGCACGTGGATCTCGTCGAGCTGCTCCGGGAAGCTCTTGTAACGCGGCGCGAGGGACATGACCACGTCGTACTGTTTGTTGCGCAGGATGAACTCGTCCGCCGGGCCCTCCGACACGAGCAGGCGCACCGAATCGGCGACCGACTCGGCCGACAGCCCCAGGTCGGCCGCGTACTCGCGGTCGATGAACACGTCGAGCTGCGGGTTCTCGAAGCGGAGGTCGGAGTCGACGTTGATGAGCCCGGGCACGTCGCGCACCTGGTCGAGGATGCCCTGGATCACGGCCTGAAACTCCTCGAGCGAGGCCGACGAGCTGCGGAGAATGACCTCGACGTCCGCCTGACGCCCGCTCTGGCCCAGGGACGGCGGGTTGATCGGAAAGACCATCGCCTCGGGGATCGCCATGAACTTGGGGAAAAGCTCGCGCACGATGTCCTGTTGCTTGCGGCTGCGCTCGTCCCAGTCCTTGAGGCGCGAGAAGATGATCCCGGACGCCGTGTCCTGGCCGCCGCCCATGCTCATGGCCACGGCCGCGAAGTTCCCGTGCAGCTCTGGCAGGGCCAGGATGTGCTGCTCGGCCTGCGCCAGGGCACGGTCGGTGTAGGCGGCAGTGGAGCCCTGGGGCGCGCGGAGGATGGTCATGAAGGTGCCGCGGTCCTCCGTGGGCACGAGGGTCGAGGGCATCGTTCGCCCGAGATACACGACCCCGGCGATCGTCGCGAGCATGACGAGCGCCATGACGAACCGGTGGCGCACCGCCCAGCCCAGGGCGACCGCGTACACGTTGGCGAGACCGCGGAGTCCGCTCTCGATGCCACGGTAGATCACGCCGTGCTCCGCTTTGAGCCGCAGGTAGAGCGCACAACACATCGGCACCATGGTCAGGGCCACGAAGGTGGAGATACACACGGCGGCCGCCATGGTCCACGAGAACTCGCGGAAGAGGCGGCCGGTGTTGCCCGAGATCGCGGCCAGGGGAACGAGCACCGCGACCACGGCGGCGGTGGTCGCGAGCACCGGGAACGCGACCTCGCGGGCGCCGTGGAAAGCCGCCTCGCGTGGCTCCTCACCGAGCTCCTGACGGCGGTAGATGTTCTCCAGCACCACGATCGAGTCGTCGACCAGCATGCCGATGGCGAGCACGAGCCCGAGCACCGTGAGCACGTTGAGCGAGAAGCCCAGCAGGAACATCACGGCGAGCGTGCCGATCAGTGAGATCGGGATGGCGACGCTGCAGATCAGGGTGGTGGTGATCGACCGCAGGAAGAACAGGTTGACCAGCATGACGAGGCCAAAAACCACGAGGAGGGTCTGGAACGCCTGCCGCAGCGACTGCTCCACGAAGACCGTGTTGTCGGGCCCGATGAACAGGCTCATCCCCTCCGGCAGGGTGGCTTCGATGCCGGGGAGGGCTGCACGGACGGCACGACTCACCTCGAGCTCGTTGGCGGTCGACTGCGCGATGATCCCGATGCCCACGGTGGGTTTGCCGCCGGAGCGGGTGATGGTCTCGTAGTTGGACGACCCGAGCTCGACCCAGCCGACGTCTTCGACGCGCACGACCGCGTCGCCGTCGCGGCGGATGACCAGGCGCTCGTAGACCCGCGCGTCCGCGATCTGCGCGTCGACGTTGACGATGAACTTGCGGCCTTCGCCCTGGATCTGGCCGGCGGGCACCTGCAGGTTGTTGCTGCGCACCGCGCGGCGCACGTCGCTCGCCTCGACGCCGCGCGCGGCCATGCGTGCAGGATCGAGCCAGATGCGCATGGCGTAGCGGCGCTCGCCGCCGATCATGACGCGGGCGATGCCGGGCAGGAGCTGCAGCGGTGTCTTGACCAACCGGTCGGCGATGTCGGTCTTGTCCTCGGCCGAGACGCCGTCGCCGAAGAGGGTGATCCACATGATCGCGCCGGAGCCGCCGGCCGAGTTCTTCGAGATCACCGGCTGCTCGGCTTCGAGCGGGAGCTCACCGACGACGCGCTGCACGGCGTTGGAGACGTCGGTGCTCGCGAGGTCGAGGTCGCGACCGGCCTCGAACTCGATGTTGATCTGCGAGGAGCTGAACGCCGAGCTGGAGGAGATCGATCGGATGCCCTCGATGCCGCCGAGGCCCTGCTCGATGGGCTCGGTGATGACGCTCTCGACGGTCGCCGGGCTCGCTCCGAAGTAGGCGGTGGAGATGGAGACGATCGGGATGTCGACATCGGGGTACTCGCGGATGGGCAGCTGCTGCCACGCGGCGAGGCCCAGCACCACGATGAGAAGGTTGATGACCGTCGCGAGGACGGGGCGCCGGATCGAGATGCCGGGGAGGGTCACGGGCCACCCTCCAGGCAGTCGTCGGATGCATCGGTACCGCGCACCAGGTTCGGATTCTCGGTGCGCTCCCACGGTTGGGCCGCGATGCGGGCCCCGGGGCGCAGTTTCTGATGGCCGGCGGCGACGACGGTCTCCCCTTCGACGATTCCACCCACGATCTCTGCGACGTCGGGGTAGAAGCGGCCGGGCTGCACGGGCCGCATTTCCACGCCGCCATCTTCGGTGGCCACCCAGACGATGTAGCTGTTGCCGCGCGCGACGAGCGCCTCGCGGGGAACGACCACCGCTTCGCGCGACGTGCCGATGGCGAGCCGGACGCGCGCCGACATGCCTGGGATGAGGCGGCGCTCGCCGTTGCGCACGCGCGCCTGCACGGAGAGGGTGCGCGCCTGCGGGTCGATCTTCGGGTCGATCGCCTCGATGGTGCCCTCGAAGGCGATGCCGCAGCGCCCCACGCGGGCCTGCACGGTCTGCCCGACCTGGACGTAGCTGGCCTGCTCCTCGGGCACACCAAACACGAGCTCCAGCGGGTCGAGCTGCGTGAGCTCGATGATCGGATCTCCGGAGGACACGTACTGCCCGACCTGAGCGGTCTGGATGCCGACGAGGCCACCAAACGGGGCGCGGACGGTCACCTTGTCGAGCCGCGTACGGGCCTCTTCGAGGAGGCCCTCGGCGGTGGCCATCTCGGCCACCGCGTCGTCGAGGTTCTGCTCGGGCACGACGCCGTCGGCCACGAGCGGACGGGTACGTGCGAGGGCGGCCTGGGCGTTCTGGTGCCGCGCCTCGGCCACCTGCAGAGCGGCGCGTGCCTCGGCGTCGTCCAGGCGCGCGATGACCTGGCCGCGGCCGATCGCCCGGCCCTCCGGTGCGTTGAGCGCTGTGATGATGCCGGACACGTCGGCGGCGACGGTGGTGGTCTCCGGGGAGCGCAGGGAGCCGACCGTCGACACCTCGGACTGGAGCGCCTTGCGCTCCGCGTCCGCAACGAGGGCTGGCACGGGTGGTGGGCCCTGCCGCTGCGCGCCACCGGGCGGCCCGGGCGCCCCAGCGCCGCCCCCCGGAGGCCCGCCTCCCTCACTGTCGCAGGCGAGCAGGAGGAGCGCGGCGGCCACGGCTGCGGTCTGACCCGCGCGCAGGAGCACCCGTCGCGGCTGGTCGTTGCGCGTGCGGTCGCGGAGAAGGGCCGGGGCGGTCGGGGGCTGCTGCATTGCGCGAGAGGATCGGCAGTGGGACGAAGAACGCCAGTCTACCGGCTGGGCCGGCGCGCCGCAGGTGCCGTGGGACGAGGCCTGGGTGCGCGTGTCCTTCGCTCGGGGTTCCTGACGTCGGACGTCCGAGATCGAGGCGTTGTTTCGGCGCGCGGCGTCGGGTCCATACGGCTCACGACCCCTGGGAGGTCGGGGGCGCAGAGGGGGAGCGACTACACTGCAGGGCAACCCGACGACTCGACCGGGCGCTGCGGCACCGCGGCAGACCGATCTCAGCACTTCTCAGGGAGCGACGATGAGCAACTCGCACGCTTTGGCCTTTCCTCGCTTGCAAACGGCGGTGCTTGCACTCGCCTCGACTGCGCTCCTCGCCTGCGCCGGCCCCGAGGGTGGCGGTGGCTCGGCGTCTGGTGGCGAGAGCCTCGCGGGCCCCTACGACGTCGTTCTGCAGGGCGGCCGCGTGATCGACCCGGAGAGTGGCCTCGACGCGGTCCGCGACGTGGCGCTGCGCGGTGGGCAGATTGCTGCGGTCAGCGAGGCGTCCCTGGCGGGAGAGGTCGCCGAGGGTGGCACTCTGATCGATGCGGCGGGGCTGGTCGTCGCTCCAGGCTTCATCGACCTGCACGCGCACGGGCAGAGCGCCATCGCCAACACGTACCAGGTGCGCGACGGCGTGACCACGGCCCTCGAGCTCGAGTGGGGCTACATGGATCTGCCGACCTGGTACGCCGCGCGACGCGGCAAGGCGCCGATCCACTACGGAGCGTCCGTGGCGCACGGCATGTTGCGCACTCTGGTCCTCCCGGAGAACCTGGAGCGCCGTGAGGAGCTTCGCCAGCAGATCCGCGAGGGGCTCGGGTCCGACTCGCTCCTGCGCATTCTCCAGAGCCTCACGGGGTCGGGCTTCTACACCCAGCTGCCGGCCGACGGCTACGGAGCCCTGCGCGAGGAGCTGGAGCGCGGGCTTGCCGAGGGTGGCCTCGGGATCGGGATGGCGCATCAGTACTACCCCGGGGCGGACCGCAGCGAGATCTTCGAGGTCTTCCAGCTGGCCGCCGAGCTCGAGGCGCCGATCTACACCCACGTGCGGGAGGCCAACATCGCGGGGATGCAGGAGGTGATCGCCAACGCCGCCGCCACCGGCGCGCCGCTGCACATCGTGCACGTCAACAGCATGAGCCTGGGCGCCATCGACACGGTGCTGGGCATGATCGGCGGCGCCCGCGAGCGCGGCGTCGACGTGACCACCGAGGCTTATCCCTACACCGCCGGGTCGACCGGCATCCAGTCGTCGATCTTCGACGACGGCTGGCAGGAGCGCCTCGGCATCTCGTACGGCGACGTCCAGTGGGTGGAGAACAGCGAGCGGCTGACGGAGGAGACCTTCGACATGCTCCGTCAGGAGGGCGCGACGGTCATCATCCACATGATGCGGCCCGAGTGGATCGAGCGCGCCATGCAGTCGCCACTGGTGATGGTCGCCAGCGACGGTATGCCGTACGCCCCGGGTGCCCACCCGCGGTCGGCGGGCACTTTCGCGCGCGTCCTCGGGCGCTACGTGCGCGAGCAGGGGGTGCTCGATCTCGAGGCGGCGATCGCCAAGATGACCCTGATGCCGGCGCAGCGTCTCGAAGGCATCGCGCCGCAGATGAGGCGCAAGGCTCGGGTTCAGGTGGGTGCCGACGCGGACCTCGTCGTCTTCGACCCGGCCACCGTGATCGACACCGCGACGTTCGAGGACGACCTGTCGCCTTCGGTGGGAATGCGGCACGTGCTCGTTGCAGGCACCTTTGTCGTGCGCGACGCGGAGCTGCAGGAGGACGTCTTTCCGGGGCAGCCGGTGTACGGGCGCTACCTCACGGCGGAGGCGTGCCCGGACTGCACCGAGGGCGCGGCCGGAGGCTGAGCACGGCGCGGTTGCCGCTGCGGCCGCTCGCCGGACTCAGTCGGCCCAGGGATCGTAGGTGCCAAAGCTCCAGACGTGGCCTTCGGGGTCTTTGCAGGTGTAGCCCGCACCGCCGTGGTCCCAGTGCTCGAGCTCGCGCACGATCTCGGCTCCGGCGGCGCGGGCGCGCTCGTAGTGGGCGTCGGCGTCCTGCACCACCACGTACGCGGCCTGGGAGTTCATGCCTCCGGCGGGGGAGCGGATGTGGGCGCCCAGATCGTCGTCGCGGTTCTGGCCCAGCATGACCATGCCGTTGCCGTAGGTCAGCTGGGCGTGCGGGATCGTGCCGTCGTCGTCTTCGACCACCAGCGCGCGGTCGAAGCCAAAGGCGGAGCACAGGAAGTCGATCGCGGCCGCGGCGTCGGCGTAGCGGAGACCTGGAATCACCGTGACGAGCGTTGCACCGGTCATGAGAGACCTCCTGGATCTGTCGTGGGGCGGAGCCTCTCATGATGCCAGAGGCGGCTCCCATGAGGCCGTTCAGAGGGTCTCGAGGTGCTTGCGCAGCCAGGTAGACTCCTGCACCCGTGCTTCGAGCCGAGTCGTCCGGTTGCGGTAGGTCTTGGACGTCGAGCCCGGGTGCCACCGCCGGGGTGAAGGCAGAGACGCGGCCAGCTGGGCGGCCTCTCGCGGCCCGAGGCGTGAAGCTGGCTTCCCGAAGTAGTGCTGGGCGGCGTTCTCCACGCCGTAGATGCCGTCGCCGAGCTCGACGACGTTGCAGTAGAGCTCCAGGATGCGCGCCTTGCCGAGCTGCGACTCCAGCTGGCGGGTGAGCATCACCTCCTTGACCTTGCGCAGCGGACTGCGGCTCGGGCTGAGCCACAGATTCTTCGCGAGCTGCTGGGTGATGGTGGAGGCGCCGCGGAGGCGTTTGCCTTCGGTGAGGGTGTCCATGGCGGCCGCCTTGATCTCCCCGAGGTCGAAACCCTGATGGCGGAAGAAGCCCATGTCTTCAGACGCGATCACGGCGTGCTGGAAGTGCAGCGAGATCTGTGGCCGAGGCACGAAGTGCAGGGACGGGGCCTCGCGCCCCTCCCGCGCCAGTCGCTCGCCTGCGCGGTCGAGGAAGGCGGTGGTCTCCGGGTTCTCGCGCGCCAACGCGCGGACGTCGGGCCACGTTGCTGCCTGCCACGCCACCGTGCCACCCACGAGCGCAAGGAGGAACAGAGCCACGCGTCGTGAGATGGCGAAGCGTCGCTTCGACCCTCTGCGCTGGGCGCGTTTCCGGGAGCGGCGTTTGTGGCGGGGGCTCATCGGGGAGGTCGGAGTGGCGGCCTGTTCGTCGGATCGCGGGCGCCGTGTGCGAGCGGGTCGAGACGGCCGTAGGGCCCGTCCCAGGGTGCAACGACGGCGGTGTCCGGTGACATTCCGCGGGCCCTCCCGCCGCCGCCCGCGCACCTGCAGTAGGCTCCGAGTGTGTCCCACGAACCGGATCGTCGCGCTCTGAAGCGCGAGTACAAGGAGACCCACCGCCCGATGGGGGTCTACCAGGTGCGGAACACGAAGAGCGGCAAGGTGATGATCGCCTCGAGCCCCAACCTCCCGGCGATCTTCAACCGCCTCCGAATGGAGCTGGAAACGGGGGGTTACCGCAAGCACCCCGAGCTGCAGGATGACTGGAACACGCTCGGTGCGGAGGCGTTCGAGTTCGAGGTGCTCGAAGAGCTCGAGCCGCCCGACACTCCGGGCTGGGATCCCGGCGACGATCTCCAGGCATTGCTGGAGCTGATTCGCGAGCAGCGCCAGCCGTACGGCGACGCCGGCTACAACCGCAGACGGTAGCTCGCTCGAGTCCCTACTTCGAGTGTGCGGCTTTCGCCGCCTCGATGCCGGGCATCCCCATGTCGAGGTACTGGGTGAAAGGGTCCTCGCTCGCGTCGCGGTGCCACTCGTACTCGGTGCCTGCCGCGATCATCATCGCCGCCTGCTCGCCGAAGAGGTTGGCGATGATCCCGAGCGCCATGTCGATGCCGGCCGAGACGCCGGAGGACGTGATCACGCTGCCGTCGTCCACCCAGCGAGCCTTCTTGACCCACTCGGTCTCCTCGCCCTGCCCGGCGATGAAGCTGAAGAACATCTTGTTGCCGGTGGCCTTCTTGCCGTCGAGCACACCTGCCTTCGCGAGAATGGCCGAGCCGGTGCACACGGAGGCCATGTAGCGTGCCTCGCCGCTGCGCTCGTCGAGCCACTCCAGCAGGGTCTCGTTCTCGAGCTGGGCGAAGGTGCCGAAACCGCCGGGCACGAGGATGATGTCGAGCTTGGGCGCGTCGGCCAGGGCGGTGTCGGCGATCACCCGCGGCGCGAACTTCTCGGGATACGAGCCGGCGGACGACGCCACCGGGCCGGCCTCCTCGGCGAGCATGTGGATCCGCAGCCGGTCGTAGCCGACGTTCATGAACATCTCGAGCGGGCCGAACACATCGAGTGGCTCCCAGCCCGGGTAGAGCACGATGCCGAGGTGAATTGGGCCGTCTTCGGAGCCGCCACCTGACGTCGCCGCGGAGCTCGCTCCGCCGCGAGCGATCGAAAACGACCAGGAGCCCGTGGCACTCGATCCGCTCGTTCCGGTGAAGGTCCAGCTGGCCGCGTACTCCCCGTCGGGCATGCGGCCGCTCACCCGCGCCATGAGGTCGTTCTCCCCCATGGTGTGAAGTCCGGTGACGCTGAGCGGGCCTTCCGGGCCCTCGAGCTCGAGCGAGCTCTTGGCGGGGTCGGGAGCCTCGGGGAACCAGACGCGCAGGGCGCGGGCGGGGCTCGTCTCGGTGCTGCCGTCTTCGGGCGCAGTGCGGGTGGCCTCCACCTGGCTCCAGCCCGGCGCGGCTGCGAGGCTCAGAACGAGCGCTACAAGCAGCAGAGGCAGGGAGGGATGCGCGAGAAGGGCTGTCGGGCCTGAACGATGGGTCATGACGTGTCCTCGGATCGATGGGCGAGGCTCGGGCCTCGAAGTCGTGGCTTCCTCCGAGTCTACGGGCTCCGGTGCGGTGGGTTGGTGGCGTGCAGCGAACGGTCGCACCGGCGCAGCCGAGGGCCGGGCAGAGCGCCTAGCGCTCCGTCTCGAGACGGTGCTTCACGCGGGCCAGCTTCTCGACGGTGGCCGCGAGATGTGGGTCGATCTCGAGCGCCCGTTCGAAGGCGGTGCGGGCACCTTCGAGGTCGCCCGACGCGTGCAGGGCTTCCCCCAGGCTGTCGAAGCCGTTCGCGTACGTCGGGTGGAGCTCGACGTTGACTCGAAACAGGCGTGCCGCGGCGGCGAGCTGCCCGTCGCCCCACAGCTCGTAGCCGATGCGGTTGAGCTCGCCGTCGAGGCGGAGGAAGTGGTGCAGAGGGTCTTCGCGGAACGTCTCGAGCGAACGGCCGAGGGCGCCGGTGTCGCCCGAGGCGAGCGCGGTGCGCACCAGGTCGTCGAGGCGCGGTTGCTCGAGCCATCGATCGATGGCGGCGAGAGCGGGGTCGGAGCCTGCGACCAGGTGCTCGAAGCGAGGCGGAGCGGCAACGTCGGGGAGGGTGGCGCTGCGCCGGTCGAACGGGCCGGCCGACTGGTGCCAGACCGGAGCCACGCGGAGCTCGACGCCGCTGTGGGGCAGACGCACGTCGACGTGGTCGCCGTAGCTGTTCGGTGGCGAGCCGGTCGGCTCCCCGACGAAGGTCGCCTTCGTGAAGCGCTCGAGCTCGTTGACGAGCTGTTGCCCGGCCGAGTACGTGTGCCGGCCGATGAGAACGAACAGACGCCTCGGGTCGTCGAGGCGCTCGAGCCGGACCATGCTGCGGACGACGTGGCGGGCGAGGAAGCCGTTGCCTCCGACGTTGCGCCTGAGATCGAGGACGAGTCGCTCGACGTCGTCCCGCGTGGCGCGGTGCTCCACCTGCGCGAAGAAGTCGGGGATGGTGGGGCCATGGGGCGCGTGCTGCAGCCCGTCGAGCTGCACGTAGAGGGTTTGCGTGCCTTCCAGGAGCTCCATCCAGTAGCGCTGTTCGGGCAGGCGGCTCTCCGGCGGAGCGTCGCCGGCCCAGGTGAACGCGTGCTCCCAGTCGGCGTCGGCGCGCGGTGGCGCCCAGAACGGCAGCGGCGGGGCCTCGCGTGGAGAAATGGCCCGCCACGTGTGCTCGAAGCGGGCTCCGTCCGCGGCCTGGAGTGTGGCCGTGACGGAGTCGGGCTGCGTAGCCAGGCCGAGGGCGTGCAGCACCTGGGGCAGCACGAGGTACGAAGGTGCCTGCGCCCGCAGCCAGTGCTCGTTCTCGTGGGAGATCACCGAAGCAAGGGTGCGCAGGACCTCGTCCACCGGATGGCCGTCGAGGCGCAGGACCTTGGCGCCCACGGAAGGATCGGCGCTCCGCGCCGACACGACGAAGAGCCCCTCCTCCCAGAGGCCAAGCCGCACGGGCAGAGCCCAGAAGCCCACGGCGGGATCGAGGGCAAGCGACACCGCCGTGTGGCCATCACCGATCTGGGCCGCGATCTGCGCCATGGCGACCAGGATCTCGTGGCGCGCCAGCTCGGGGATCCTGGCGTGCAGGGTGCGCATCGCCGCGTCGAGTGCAGCCTCCGAGGTGGAGTGGAACGGGCGCGCATGGTGCTCGACGAGCGACTCCGTCAGGAGCTCGAGGTCGCGCCGCCACGCTTCGCCTTCTTCGGCGCCGACGGGGTCCCTCGTGGGCGGCGGCGCCGCGGCGCCATGCGACGTGGGTCCGTGGGAGCGCACGAACTGGGCCTGGAGACCGGAGGTCGAGGCCAGAAGAACGGAGGCCAGGATCGAGGGGAGGAGGGCGCGGTGCAGGGCGCCCTTCGGGGAAGGCGGACGAAAGGCCATGGGAGTCTCCGCGGTGGGTTCGTGAGCTGTGGCGCACGACGGGCTGCGTCGCGGCCACGACGCTAGAGCCTCCCGCCGGGGCTCGTCTTGAACGTGGCTAGCGTCGAACGCGCGATCCTGGGCCGCGTAGCGATCCGGGGGCGACTCCCAGCTCGCGGCGGAACCAGCGCGTCATGTGGCTCTGGTCGCAGAAGCCGGTGCGCTGGGCGATGTCGGCCAGCGGGGCGTCGGTGTCGCAGATGGCCCGGTGCGCGGCCTGGAGCCGAAGGCGCCGCGCGTACTGGGCCACGCTGTGTCCGAAGTGCAGGCGAAACGAGCGCGCGACGTGGGTGGGGTGGTGCCGCGTCAACTGCGCAATGTCGTCGAGAGAGGGAAAGGCGACCGGGTCGTCGTGGAGACGGTCCCGGAGGCCGAGCAGCCAGGAGGGTGGAGCCGTGTCCGCACCGCGCGGCGGCCGCCGCCCTTGGGCCAGGAGCTCGAGGACCGGCAGCTCGAGCATCGGCAGCTCGGCCGGTGCAGGCGGCTCCGCCAGGAGCTCGAGGATCTCTCGCGACAGCTCACCGAGCCACGGATTGCGCGAGTAGCGACGCTCCTGGATGGGTGCCTGTCGCGTCATGCGCTCGGGCAGATGCACCATCAGACAGACACCACCCGCGTCGCCGAAGCGGAGGTCGTGCCGATCGCCAGGTGGCGAGAAGCGCGCGACCCCGGGCCGCACCAGTACCGGGTGCCTGCGCGTCTCCTCGTCGAAGCCGCCATCGAGCATCACCAGCACCAGGGCGCGCTCGTGCTCGTGACGGCGCAGCTCGAGGCCGGGCCGGCCGCGGAAGGTGACGGCGGAGAGGTCCTCGACCTGTACGGCGGAGGTGGTGGGTGATGGGGTCATGTCGTACGTCTACGTCGTCCTCGGCGCGGAGTTGTGGCGGCCGAACGGTCCGGCCCGGGCACCGCCGGGGCTCGGATACGATGCCGCGAGCCTTGCACAGCGACCCACGGATGGCAGTGAGGAGACCGAGCGTGAATCACAGATCTTCCCGAACGGCGCGCCCCGCCGTGCCTCCCCGCTCCGGCGTCGCGCGACGTGTCGCCTGCGCTCTCGTCGCGCTCCTTCTCGCTGCCCCGGCGATCGCGCAGGACGCGGCCACGCCGTCTCCGGAAGAGCAGGAGCTGATGACGCAGATGCTGGCCAACCGCCATGCGAAGCGGGTCTGCTCCGGGGTCTTCCTGTCTGCGCGCGAGCCGGGCCAGATCGTGGCGCAGGATCACGACACTCCCGGTTCGCTGGTCGAGACGGACATCAACCGCGTCGCGGGCACCGTGCGGGTGCGCTCGATGGGCGGCGAGGGGCTTGCGGTGTATCGCCCGGGGGTGGGCTGCACGATCGCGTACGACCTGACCCCTGCGCAGCTGGCCGCGCAGGTTCAGGG
The DNA here is from genome assembly GCA_965223385.1 of Candidatus Multivoraceae bacterium. Taxonomy (GTDB): domain Bacteria; phylum Acidobacteriota; class Thermoanaerobaculia; order Multivoradales; family Multivoraceae; genus JBCCLJ01. The sequence goes on from CBDCWR010000007.1 coordinate 3,214,808, forward strand.
CGTGCCGCTGCCCCAACCGCTCGACCCGGACGTGGCCTGGCCGCTCGGCTCGAAGGTGGAGGTGCAGACACCCGCCGGCGTCGACCGTGCCGCGCTCGACGCAGCGCTCGAAGATGCCTTCTCCGAGCCGTTCCCCGACAAGCGGCGGGGTACGCGCGGCGCGATCGTGATCTACGACGGCCAGGTCGTGGGGGAGCGCTACGCGGAGGGCTTTGGCCCCGACAAGCCGCTGATCATCTGGAGCATGAGCAAGAGCATCACGAGCGCCATGATCGGGCTGCTCTCGCGCGACGGTCTCCTCGACATCCACGCGCCGGCGCCCGTGCCGGAGTGGGCGACCGAAGGCGACCCGCGGGCGGCCATCACGACCGACCAGCTGCTGCGCATGTCGAGCGGTCTCGCCTTCCAGGAGGTCTACCAGGTGGGGCTGATCGATGTCGTCGTGATGCTGTTCGGCGAGCGCGACATGGCCCATTTCGCGGCCGCGATGCCGCTGGAGGCGGACCCGGACACGAAGTGGTCGTACTCGAGCGGCACGTCCAACATCGTCTCGCGCATCGCGCGGCACACCCTCGGCGGCGAGATCGCGCCCTACCTCGCCTACCTGCGTGGCGAGCTCCTCGATCGCATCGGCATGCACCGCACCGTGCTCGAGCTCGACGAGTCGGGCACGTTCGTTGGCTCGTCGTTCGGCTACAGCACACCACGCGATCTCGCGCGGTTTGGCCTCCTGTACCTGCAGGACGGAGTGTGGAACGGCGAGCGGGTGCTGCCCGAAGGATGGGTGGAGTACACCCGCACACCGACGCCGGAGGCGCCGAGGCAGACCTACGGCGCGCACTTCTGGCTCAACGCCGGCGCAAAAGACGACCCCTCCGACCGTGGCTGGCCCGACGTGCCGGCCGACGCGTACTGGATGTCGGGCTTCGACGGTCAGAGCGTGACCGTGGTGCCGTCGCGCAAGGCGGTCATCGTGCGGCTCGGTCGAACCATCGGAGAGGGAGCGTTCGTGCTGAACGACTTCCTCGGCTCGGTCCTGGCCGCCCTGCCGCCGGAGTAGGCCAGCACGCGTGGCGGCCCGCGCCCGCCATTGCGTACAGGGGAGAAAGGAGACCGCCATGGAACCTTCGACTCCCACTCCAGAACCACGCTCGGACACCACCCCTCGCTTCGACCGGGCCGTCGTGATCGGCGCCAGTGTCAGCGGGCTCGCCGCCGCGCGTGTCCTGTCCGAGGTGTGTCGAGAGGTGCTCGTCGTCGACCGCGACGCGCGTCCGGCGGAGACCTTCGACCCCGGTCCTGCCGCGGAGCCCGAGGGGTTTGCGCCGCGTCGGGGGGCTCCGCAGGGTGCACACTCGCACATCCTCCTCAAAGGAGGACAGGACGTTCTCGAGCAGCTTTTTCCGGGAATTCTCGAAGAGTGGGGCCGCGAGGGTGTCGCCCCGCTCGACTTCTCGAAGGACGTCGCCTGGCACCAGTACGGCGGGTGGAAGCCCCGCTTTCTCTCCGACTTCCGTCTGTACCCCCAGCGCCGCCCCGATCTCGAGGCGCGAATCCGTCGGCGCGTGCGGGCACTCGACAACGTCGACCTCGTGTGGCGCACGCGCGCCAGCCAACTCCGACTGGAGGGAGACGGCCAAGTGCGCGGAGTGCGCCTGGAGCCCGTCGGCTCCGAAGGGGAGCCCCGCGACGTGCCCTGCCAGCTGGTCGTCGACGCAAGTGGCTTCGGCTCCCGCACCCCGGCGTGGCTGGAGGAGGCGGGTTACGCCCGGCCCGCGGAGGAGGTTGTACCGCTTGGCCTCACCTACACGTCGGCGCAGTTCCGGCCGGCCCCGCACGCCGTGTGGTGGAACTGGCGGATGATGTTCGTTCCGCCCGGTCCCGGCTGTCCTCGCGGAGGCATGATCTCGGCCGTGGACGAGGGCGTGTGGACGGTCTCGCTCTACGGCTACGGCGGGCAGCAGGCGCCCACCGACGACGAGGGCTTCCGTGGCTTCGCCGAGACGCTCTCGAGTGAGGCGCTCTGGGCGGCGCTCGCGGGCGCCGAGCGCCTGACGCCACTCGTGCAGTTCCGCGTGAAGGAGCAGCGCCGTCGGCGGTACGACCGCCTGGCGCGCGTCCCCTCGGGGCTCCTCGTGATGGGTGACGCGGTCGCCCGGGTCGACCCGGCCTACGGTCAGGGAATGTCTGCAGCGCTCCTGCAGGCGAGCTACCTGCGTGAAGAGCTGGAGTCCGCGCGACCGCTCCAGGACCTCACCTCGAGATTCCACCGGGCCGTCGCGCGCGTGGTGGACGTCCCCTGGGCGCTCGCCAACCCACGTCGCGAAGGTGCTGCGGCGATGCGGGCCTACCGCAGGAGCTTCCTCCAGGCGAGCGCCGAAGTCCCGGCGCTCCACCGCACCTTCCTCGAGGTGCAGCAGATGACGGCATCGCCGAAGGCGTTCTTCCGCCCGGCGGCGCTCCTGCGCTGGGCTCGGTGGTGGCTCGCGGAGAGACGGCGTCGGAGGGCCGGCCTGGCGCCGGCTGGCTGAGGCTTCCGCGGCACTCGCTCGGGCGGTAGCCTGGGCGCCTATGTCCGCCGAGAACACGCCGCCCGAAGCGCGCGACCCGCGCTTCCTGGGGGGGCCTTGGGGCGCTCTGGCGCCGTTTGCCCTCTTCGTGGCGGGAGTCGTGTGGCTCGTGCTGCAGGGGGCGCCGGACGAGCGCGGCTTCTGGCCGGTCGCCCTGGCCGGGCTCGCCCTGGGTCTGGTGCTGGCGCGCGACCGCGGCGCATACTGCGACGCGACCATCGCGGGCGTCAGCCAGCCGATCGTCGGCATGATGATCATGGCCTGGCTACTCGCCGGAGTGCTGGGCGCCCTCGTCACCGCGACCGGCCTGGTCCAGGCGCTGGCAGCCGTGTGCGCGCAGCTGGGGCTCGGGGGCGGCCTGTTTGCGGGCTCGGCGTTTCTCGTGTGCTGCATGATGTCCACCGCGACCGGCACCAGCATCGGCACGGTGCTCCTCTGCGGGCCGCTGCTTTATCCGACGGGTGCCTCTCTCGGAGCCGATCCGATCATCCTGATGGGCGCCATCCTCGGAGGCGCGACCTTCGGCGACAACATCTCCCCGATCTCGGACACCACGATCGCCTCGTCGCTCACCCAGGAGGCCGACATGGGTGGTGTGGTGCGCTCGCGGCTGCGCTACGCCCTCCCCGCGGCCGCGGTCGCGCTGCTGCTCTACGTTCTGCTCGGCGGTGGGGGAGAGGCCACGGTCGCGACCGAGCTGGCGGTGGAGTGGCGCGCGCTCGTCATGTTGGCCGCACCCGGGCTCGTGTTCGTTCTCCTGCTGCGGCGCCGCCACCTGGTGGAAGGTCTGCTCTTCGGTCTGCTGGTCGCCGTCGTCGTGGGGCTGGGCCTCGGTCTGCTCCTCCCGGGCCAGCTGATCGCGCTGGATGCCGATTCGATGCGCGCCGGGGGCCTGCTGCTCGACGGACTCGAGCGCGGCGTCGGCGCATCGATCCTGACGCTCTTTCTCATGGCGCTCGTCGCCAACCTGGAGCGGTCGGGCCTGGTGGAGCAGCTACTCGCGTTTGCGCAGCGCCGCATCCGCAGCGCGCGCGGCGCCGACGTGTGGATCTTCCTGGTGATGAACGCCGTGGTGCTGCTGATGACGCACGCCACGGTTGCAATTCTCGCCGTGGGCCGTTTCGCCCGCGACACGGGCAGGAGCTACGACATCTCCGCCTACCGGCGCGCCAACGTGCTCGACGTGGCGGGCTGTGGGTTGCCCCTGATCCTGCCGTACATGCTGCCGGTCGTGCTCGCCGCCGGCACGACGGAGTCGGGCGCCGACCTCGGCCTGCCGCGGCTCAGCCCGGCGGAAGTCGGCTTCGCCAACTTCCACTCCATGGCGCTCCTCGCCGTGATGAGCGTCGCCCTGGTCACCGGGTGGGGCCGCGAGCGATCGACCGTTCGCGAGCCGAACGACTGAAGAAGCAGGGGTCAGAACTCTCGGTCAGACGCTGTGCGTCTGCCCGAGTGAGCGTCGGACAGTGGGAGCGCAGCGACCACCGGGCTAGAACTCTCGGTCAGACGCTGTGCGTGTGCCCGAGTGAGCGTCGGACAGTGGGAGCGTAGCGACCACTGGCCTAGAAGAGATCGAGCTGCCGGTCGTCGCCGATCACCTTGCGGAACTCGAGCCCCAGCGTCTCGAGCACCGGCTCCGCGATCGGCTCGAGCTGCTTGTCGATGTAGTGCTCGTAGTCGAACGGGCTCTGCTGCTCGTCGGCAGGCTCCGGCCCTGCCGTGGTCATCACGTACGAGATGAGGCGCCCCGGCTTGCGTGTCATCTTGCGTGCGGCGGCGACGTGCGGCGGCGTGGTGGTCTTGTAGTCGCTCTCCTTCTTGCGCATCGCCTTGCGGTACACGAGGCTCCCGTCGTAGCCGCCGGAGCGCAGCTGCTCCGTGAGTCGCCGCAGCAGCTCGGTCACGGGGCGCTCGTGGAAGAAGCGGTCGTAGAGCTCGTGCTGCGCCTCCCGCGCGAAGTCGGTCCAGTCGCGGCGTACGGCTTCCAGGCCCGTGAAGGACACCTCGCTGCTGGTGCCGCGGTCGATGAGGCCGGCGTAGCGTTTGGCCGAACCGCCGGTACCGGAACGGGTGTGCGGCAGGAAGAGCTTCAGGTACAGGCACTCGAGCTCGAGCTCGAGCCGACTCTCGACGCCGTAGCGCTCCTCGAGGTGCTGGGCGAGTGCGTCGGTGAGCTCGCGCGCCAGCCGCGGCCCGAGCTCGTTCGCCGCCTCGACATCTTCGCCGCTGGCGACGAAGACGCTGTCGGTGTCGCCGTAGAGCACGGCGTAACCCATGCCCTCCAGGCGGTCTTTGGTCCAGAGCAGCAGCTCCTTGCCGAAGCCGGTGATCGAGTTTGCGATCGCGGGGTCGAAGAAGCGGCATGAGCTCGTGCCGAGAACTCCGTAGAAGGAGTTCATGAGGATCTTGAGAGCCTGGCTCGCCGTCGCGTTCCCTTCGGCCTTCGCCTGCGCTCGCCGCGGCATGATGTCGTCGAGCATGCCGGTCAGGATGCCGGTCTCGCGAGAGAACCGCGTTCCGTTCGGCGACTCGATCGGGTCAGCGCCTGGCCGCGCGCGCCCCAGCGGATCGATCTGGAACGTGCGCATGATGTTCGGGTACAGGCTCTTGAAGTCGAGCAGGAGCACGTTCTCGTGGAGCCCGGTGACCATCGGCAGGAGGTGACCCCCGGCCATGGGCGCGAAGTTCTCGCGGTCGGGGCCGTCGGGAGATCCCACGCTCGGCGCCACGATGCCGCGGCGGCCCAGCTCCTCGAGATAGAGGAAGTCGAACGAGGCCACCGACGCCGCAACGCGGTCGAGGGGCATGCCGGTGAGCTTGCTGCGCTCGACCGCCAGCTCGACGAGCCGCAGCTCTTCGAGGATCTCGAGCGCCACCTCCGCGTCCTGCAGGTTGTAGCGCACGAGCTCGTCCGGGTCGTTCTCGAACCAGCGCAGAATGTCGCGCGCGTGGTCGTCGCCGCCGACGTGGGTCTTGCCGCGCCCGAGCACCTGCCGCCCCACGAAGTCGAGCCCGAGGCGCTCCATGCGCATCGACGAGCTCAGGATCAGGGTGGGGCCGTCGAGCACGATGCGCCCCGGAATGACGACCTGCGTCGCCATGCGGCCTCCGCCTTTGCGCACGTTCAACCGACCCGGCGCGCGACCGATGTCGGGGGACACACCGACGTCGCGCGCCCGCCGGGCGATCACGTCGAAGTCGAAGTCGGCGACGTTCCAGCCGATGATGACGTCGGGGTCGATGGCCCGCAGGCGCTCGAAGAGGAGGCGGAGCAGGTCCCGCTCGTTGGGGGCCACGAGCACCCCGGCGTCCCGCCGCGGCTCCGGAAAGCCGGTCGGGCGGAGGAGGAGCACCTCCGACGCGCCGGCGCCGTGTAGCGCGACGCTGAGGATGCCGCGGATCTTGGGATCGGTCTCGATGTCGAGCGACAGAACGCGCAGTGCGGGCGTCCAGGAGGACGGGCGTAGCTCCGGATTCCGGAAGACGTGGCTCGCGCGGCCGGGAGCGGCTCTGTCGTCCTGCGCCACCTCCTCACCGGGCTCTGCGATCTCGAGCGCCCCGCGGATTCCGCGGTCGATCAGATACCTCATCGCGAAGCGAACGTCACCCTCGTAGGTACCGACGCCCGAGTGATGCAGGCGATCGCGCACCTTCGGCGCGTCGGCCGGGTGGAGAACCTGCACCTCGGCGACAGGATGGCCGGTGAGGGTCTCGCGCCGGACGGCGAGGTCGACCTCCCGGGCTCCGGCCGCGCGCGCGGCGTCGGCGTTCTCGAGATCGACGTAGAAGTGGGGCACCGTGCGGTCGTCACGCACGAGGAAGGTGCCACCGCCTTCGAGCACGCCGTGGAGCTCCACGACGGTGCCCTGCGCGTGCGTGCGGTAGGTGGGGTGGAGAATGAAGCCTCGTTGCGCCACGCGTCTCTTCCAGCGGTCTACACTAGATCACCTTCCACAGCCGACTTCCGCTCCATCGACCGGCCTGCGCGCCGGTCTTCCCCGGAGGAACCGCATGAGCGACTCCCCTCAGGATGCGCCCGCTCCGCGAGAGGGGGCACGACCCCGTCGTGTCGGGACGACCCGCCTGCAGTATCTGGCCCGCGCCTACACCCAGTCGGCCGCACTGTTCGCGGCCCTCGACCTCGATCTGTTCACCCACGTCGCTCGTGGTGCGACGTCGCGGGAGGCTCTGGCCGAGGCGGCGGGAGTGACCCTGCTCAACCTGGAGCGACTCCTCGAAGCGTGTCTGGCCCTGGAGCTCGTGAGCGAAAAGGAGGGCCAGCTCGAGAACGCTCCCGATGTCGATCGCTACCTCGTGGCGGATCGCGACACGTTCGCTGGGCCGTGGATGAACTTCACGCGGCCCGGGGCGCCGGAGTGGCTGCGCCTGTCGGAGCACCTCCTCGACCCGTCGCCCCCGCGGCGTCTCGGCGAAGGCGTGGACATGAGCGTCGACGAGGCGCGCCGCTACCACGAGGCCACCTACAGTGTCGGCATGGGCGCCGGCCGCTGGTTCTGCAAGCAGGTCGACCTCTCGGGGCGTCGCCACCTGCTCGATCTGGGCGGCGGCTCGGGAGCGTACTGCATCAACGCCGTGAAGACGTTCGACGGCCTGGAGGCCACCGTGCTCGACCTTCCCGGCGTGGTGGAGGTGGCACGCGGTTTCATCGCGGAGAACGGCGTCTCGGACCGCGTGCGGTGCCTGGCCGGAGACTTCACGCAGACTGACTTCCCGGCCTGCGATGTCGTTCTGATGGCCTCGAATCTGCCCATGTACGGCCGCGAGGGCATCACGCTCGTGGTCGAGAAGGCGTTCGCGGCGCTCGAGTCGGGAGGCGAGATGCATCTCGTCGGTGAGATGCTGCGTGACGACGGCCCGGGACCGCTCGACGCAGCGATGTGGGGCCTCCAGGAAGCGCTGCGCCGGAGCGAGGGCCGGGCGCATTCCGAAGATGAGGTCTGCGGCTACTTTCGTGCGGCGGGCTTCGAAGACGTCACCGTGAGCGACTTCGTTCCGGGCGTGCTGAAACGAGTCTCGGGCCGCAAGCCTTCGCCCGGCTAGCAGCAGCCCGCGCCGTGGAAGGCCCGCGCGCAGAAGTCTTCCGCCGTGCCTTCGAACGCGCCGCTCTCTGCGCCCAGGCGTAGCGCCTGTGTCACGTCGACGACCCTCGGGCCGTCGCGACGCACCGTGAGGTGGGCGCGCTCGCCCTCGCCCAGGGCAAACCGACGGTCGCCGTCGAGCTCGACGAGGCCTGGCCCCGCCCATGTGCAGCCTTCACCGAGGGGCATCCCCTGCGCACTCCGGATCTCCACCTGGCGATAGAGGCCGGGCGAAAGGGGCACCAGGACACGTCGGCCGCCTGGACCCAGCTCCACCTCGACGCCGCGGTCGTCCGACTCCCCCGTAGGAAGCACCATTCCGCCGATGGGAGACATGCCCACCGAGTCGGGCTCGGCGCGCGTCAGCAGGAGTCGACGGATCTTCTCGGGCTCGAAGGGCATCAGGTTGCCGAGGTGGTCGTCGGTGACGAGCCCGGCGTCGATCAGGCCGATGTCGTGGTCGCCGCCGGCCTCGACGTGGATCATCTTGGCGCGTCGGCTGCAGGCTTCGAGGGGAGCCGCGCCGGTGGCGACGAGTCCGGCAGCTGCGCCCGCCACGGTGGCTTCGATCGTGCGCGGGAAGACGTTGTTCGTGCCGGTGGAGACCGCCACCAGGGGTGCATCGTTCCAGGCACCGGCGACGATGCGGTTGGTGCCGTCGCCGCCGAGCGTCACCATCGCCCGCACGCCGAGATCTCGCATCCCCAGTGTCGCGATGCGCGTGTCCACCGCGTCGAGCCGGTGGGCCGGAATTTCGTCCACTGCCACCTGCAGGCCGAGGGTCTGGAGTGCACCTGTCGAGATCCGGAACGGCTCGTCGAGGATGACGATCCGCTCGGCGCCCGCCGCAGCCGCGCCGATGGCGATGCGCGCCACGAGGTCGCGCTTGTGCTCCACCGTGGTCGTGCTCGCCCGTGCCGCCAGCCGGCGCACGTCGCGGCCGGACATCGGGTTCGCGAGAATGCCCACGGTCGTCACAGGCGGGTTCATACCAGGGTGAGGCGGCGTGCGTCGAGCGTGCGCGCCCGAGCCTGACGCCTGTCCGTCTTTCTCCGACACGAATCGTGTCCGGCGTCGGACTGCTCTCGCGGGCGCGCTGCTGCAGCCTTGGGCAGTACCGGGCGAAGCCCTGTTCGGAGGTGAGAGATGACGATTCCGGAAGCCACGACGCCCCGCACTTCAACCGTCCATTCGCTGCGCGTGGTCCGCCTGCGGGTCAATGCAGCGGGCTCGCGGCGCATCGGCGAGATCCACCTCCGCAGCCAGCAGAACCGAGCCTCCGATCTGCTCAACGAAGCCGACGACTTCATGACCCTCCACAACGAGGTCTCGGCCGAGGGGGCGAACTCGGAGTCGCTGTTGCGCAAGAGCAGCGTCTCGTACATCGAGATCGTGAACGAGCCCCTCAAGGTGTCGAAGGTGGTTCCTGACGGCGCCTTTCGCCTCGTCGCCGTGCACCTCGCGCGGCCCGACATCGTGCTGGACGGTGAGCTGTTCGTACCGCGAGGGTTCGCGCCGGAGGCCGTGCTCAACGACAAACGCCCCTTCCTGAACCTGCGGAAGGTAGCGATCCGCGACTCCAACGAGGCGTACTCGTACCTGGCCGTGGGCAAGCAGCAGCTCCTCGCCGTCGACCTCCTGGGCGCGGTCGCCGGCTGATCTTCCGCCGCTTCGGCCGTTGACATCGGCGCGGTCCCCAGTACAATGCTGCACTGCAGCAAACGCGCTGGCCTCGAGCGAGCCGCACGAACGCGATGCCGTGTTCGTGCTGCCTGAAGTGTCCCGCGCGCACCGTACGGGGGTGATAGGTGGCCCAAGAGCTCAGCCGGTATCTCACGTCTCTCGACTCAGCGTTCCTCTACTTCGAGAAGCCCACCGAATCCATGCACATCGGCTCGTGCATGGTGTACGAGGGGCGCATGGAGAAGAGCGAGCTCACGAGCCTGCTCGCGGAGCGCGTCCATCTGACGCCGCGCTACCGCCAGCGTGTCGTCTTTCCGCCGCTGTCTGCGAACCACCCGTTCTGGATCGACGATCCCGACTTCGACGTGGACGAGCACGTCGAGGTGGTCGAGCTGGAGGGGGTGGTCGGCGAGCGCGAGCTCGCGGAGGCCGTGGCGGAGGCGTACTCCGGGTCCCTGCCCCGGAACCGACCGCTGTGGAGTGCGACCCTGCTGCACGGCCTCCCCGGAGACAACACGGCCATCGTGTGGCGCGTGCATCACGCCATGATCGATGGCGTGTCGGGGGTCGACCTCACGATGGCTCTCAACGGCTTCACGCCGGACGAGCAGCCGGTGCCGCCGCCGGAGGTCCCCTGGGCCCCGGATCCGCTGCCGGACCCGTATTCGCTGATGCAGGAGGCCGTGCGCGAGAGGCTCGCCAACGTGAGCCGCGCCTGGACGGACGTCATGTTTGACGGGCTCCGACCCGATCAGGTTGCTCGTCGCTGGCAGCGCATGACCGAGGCTGCCGGACCGACCCTGCCGAAGGTCGCGCGGCCGGCGCCGAAGACGCGCTTCAACAAGCGCGTCAGCGGCAAGATGGGCTACGCCTGGCGGGAGCTCTCGTTCACCGAAGTGCGTCAGGTCAAAGGCGCGCTGGGTGGCACGGTCAACGATCTCGTGCTGGCGATCCTCAGTGGCGGCGTGGGACGCTACCTTCGTGCCAAAGGCGACAAGACCGACGGCCTCGAGCTGCGCGCCATGTGCCCGGTGAGCATGCGGCAGCAGGACGAGCGCGGGCAGCTGGGCAACCTGGTGTCCGTGATGATCGCGCCGCTGTTCGTCGGCATCGAAGATCCGATCGAGCGTCACCGCGCGGGCATCGAGGCGATGGTCCGCAACAAGGAGGCGAAGCAGGCGGAGGCTCTGTACGAGCTCACCCAGTTCAGCGAGCTGGTGCCACCCGGGTTCCAGGCCATGGCCGGCCGCGTACCCATTCCGCCGACTCTGTTCAACACCGTGTCCACCAACGTCCCTGGGCCGAACATCCCGCTGTACCAGGCAGGCCGGAAGTGCCTGGCCTGGCTCCCGCTGGGGATCGTCTCGAGCGGCATCGGCCTGTTCACCGCAATCCTCACCTACAACCGCAAGATCACGCTCGGAACAACGGTCGACGCTGCGCAGATCCCCGATCCGTGGCTCCTGTCCGAGTGCATCCGCGACTCGTACGAGGAGCTTCGCGATCTCGCCGAGGTGCGCCCGGTGGCGTTCGACACGTTCCAGCTCGCGGAGACGACGCACCCCAACTCGCGGGTGGCCGCAGAGACACCCGAGGCGAAAGAGCGCCCCGCGCGCCGTGCTGCCAAGGCCACGGCCGGTCGCAAGAAGGCCGCGGCGAAGAAGAAGACCGCCTCGAAGAAGACGCGGGCGTCGAGCTCCAAGCGCTCCCCCTCGCCCCGAAAGAGCCGTTCCAAGGCGACGAAGAAGAGCTCGTCGTCCAAGTGATTTCCCCTTCAGGAGAGACGTCGATGGTGAACTATCCCCGCACGATCAAGCTCGGATCCGAAACGGTCGAGCTGCGCATGCTGAATCGAGGTGACAAGGACGGCATCCTGGCGCTCGCCAGGAGCCTCCCCGAGACGGACATCACCTTCCTGCGCATCGACATCACCGATCCCGACGTGGTCGATCGCTGGGTCGCCAGCGTCGAGTCGGGGGATCGCACGACCGTGGTGGCCACGATCGGTGGTGAGATCGTCGGCTACGGCAGCCTGAATCGGCGCGAGCTCTCCTGGTTCAGACACCTGGGGGAGATCCGCGTGATCGTGGGGCTCGGAGTCCGGCGCCTGGGCCTCGGAGGCATCCTCGCGCACGAGGTCTTCACGGTTGCAAAGGAGTCCGGTCTCACCCGGCTGGTGGCGCAGATGGCGCGCGAGCAGGTGGGTGCTCAGAAGATGTTCGAGAGCATCGGCTTCTCCGTCGAGGCTCTGCTGAGCGACTGGGTGATCGACAAGACCGGACGCACCCACGATCTCCTGGTGATGAGCTACGACGTCACCGGCTTCTCCGGCTGACCTCGGAGCGCTACGCCCAGTAGCCGTACGCCCAGCCGAAGAGCAGGCCGGCGAGGCTGCCGACGACGGGGAAGGCCAGGAGGCCCCAGGCGGTCCGCTTCAGGAACCCCGCCTCGCCCGCGCGGAGCGTGATTGCGGCCTGGCTGCCGAGCACGCCGAGCACCGGCAGCGCAGCCCAGGCTCCTGCAACGCACCACGGGCAGTGGCGGCTGCTCGGGTCGTGGATGTTGCACGCCGCGGCGGCCCCGTTCCAGAGTGAAAGGCAGCCGCACGCGTAGATCAGATCGCACAGGTCGATCATGAAGAGCAGCGCCACGGCGCCCGTCACGGCAAACGCGCCGACGCGCGCTCCCCACGATGTGGCGCCTGCGTCCACTATTCGATCGGCGCCTGGAGGAAGTGTCCCTGGGCCATCGCGATCGGCCGGTTGCGGTCGCGCTGCCAGGCCTCGACGGTCACGTTGGCCACGCGGCGGCCGTGTTTCGTCACCTTCGTCGCGGCGTACGTGGGGAAGGGGAGTCCGCTGCGGAGGTACTGCACGGTGAAGCCGATCGTCCGGGGGTAGGCGCCGGGGCCCCGGTCGATCCCCTCCTGCGCATCGGTGTGCACCAGCTGCATCAGCGCCGCGGTCTCGAGGTAGGCCGCCACGACGCCGCCGTGCAGCGCTGGGATGTGCTTGTTTCCCACGAGACGGTCCGCGAAGTCGAGACGCGGCAGCAGCTGCGAGCCGAGGACACGGCACTCCACTCCGAGGAACGAGAGGTAGGGGCTGCCCGCGAGGAGAGCGCGCACCGGCTCGGGGAGGCCGTCGGTTGCGGCTGCAGGCCACTCGACCTCCTGCGGTGTCAGGGGCGGCTGCGGGGCCGCCTTGCGGCCCGCGGCCAGATCGCGGGACTGATTGGAGGCCAGCATGAACGTCGCGGCCATGGTGGCCACGTCGTCGCCACCGTCCTCGTGCACGGCGCGACCGCGCACGAAGGCCACGTTCCTCGTCTTCTGGTAGCAGTGGGCGTGGGCGATGATCGTCCGGCCGGAGATCGCCGGCTTCATGTAGTCGACCCGGAGGTCCAGAGTGGCGATGGAGGTGGCGGCGTCGAGCGCGCTGGTCACCGCGGACCCGCCCGCGTTGTCGAGCAGCGCCGAGACGACCCCGCCGTGCAGGATGCCACGGGTGGCGTCACCGACCAGCGGCTTCGAGAAGGGCAGCCGCACGGAAGCGCGACCTGCCTCCATCGACAGGAGCTCGCCGCCCAGGGCGTCCATGTGCGGGTTGTGGCGACGCTTGTCGCGTGGGTCGGCGCTGGGCGGCAGAGAACCGCCCGATGAAGATTCCGTAGACATCGCGCGTGAGCCTAACCTCGACCTGTCGTCGCTGTGGCAACTGAGCTAGGCTCTCGCCGTGATCCCTCGGCCCGTCAAGAGCTTGCGGCGTTTCCGGCGTCCCCTGCCGCCTCCGTCCGAGGAGGTGAAGATCTCGTACACCGGCCCCGAGGACAAGCTCGGCAAACGTCTGGTGATCCGTACGATCGAGCGCCTGACCGGTGCTGGCGAGATCCAGCGCCTGTACGACGGGCTCCTCGATCTGCCCGAGAGCGAGATCTGGGAGGCCTCCATGGAGGCGCTCGAGATTCCGCTCGCCCTCGATGGCGTGCCCCTCTCCGAGATCCCGGCCGAAGGGCCACTGGTGCTGCTGGGGAACCACCCGTTTGGGGTGGTCGACGGCCTCGCGCTGACGCTGATCGCCTCGCGCCTGCGCCCCGACTTCAAGGTGCTCGTCAACAGCGCTCTGTGCGTCGACGAGCGCACCGAAGGTCGTCTCCTGCCGATCTCCTTCGAGGAGACGCGCGCCGCCATGCGCAGCAACATCGAGACGAAGCGCGCCGCCGTGAAGGCTCTCGCCCGCAACGAGTGCGTGGGCATCTTTCCGTCAGGCGGCGTCGCCACCGCCGAGAACGTGTTTGGCCCCGCCATCGATCTCGAGTGGCGCACCTTCGTCGCCAAGCTCGTGCGGTCTTCGCAGGCGACCGTGGTGCCTCTCTTCTTCCACGGCCAGAACGGCCCGCTGTTCCAGCTCGCGAGCAAGGTGAGCCAGACGCTGCGGCTCTCGCTCCTCCTCCGGGAGGTCAACAACAAGCGAGGGCGTCCGCTCCACATCACGGTCGGTGAGCCCATGCAGTACGCGGAGCTCGAGGCGATCCGCGGACGTGGCGCGCTCACCGAGTACCTCAGGACGCGGGTCATGTCGCTCGAGGATTCGGCCGCCTGATCGGATCCGCCGCGCGGTCGGCGACGAACCCTCCAGGAGCTGAACCGCAGCCTTGGCTAGGATGCATATGATGGAGAGCCAGACACAGGCCGACGTGTACGACGTCGTGGTCATCGGCGGCGCGATGGCCGGGAGCAGCGCCGCGAGCCTCGTGCTGCAGCAGCTTCCGGAGGCCCGCGTGCTCGTCGTCGAGATGCGCGACGCGTTCCCCCACAAGGTGGGCGAGGCGACGGTCGAGATGTCGGCGCTTTTTCTGCACCGTGTGCTGCAGCAGTACGACCACCTGTCGCGCGAGCACCTCCCCAAGCACGGCCTGCGCTACTGGTTCACCGACGGCACCGCGGCCGATCTCGAAGCGATGAGCGAGATTGGCCCTCGCGACGCCCCGCGGCTCCCGAGCTTTCAGCTCGACCGCTCGAAGCTCGACGAGCATCTGCTCGGCTGCGCGGCAGAGGCCGGCGCCGAAGTGCTGCGCCCTGCGCGGGTGCTCGACATGGAGCTCGGGTGGCCCGAGAGTCGCCTGCGGGTGGAGGCGGACGGTGAAGCGCGCGAGGTGCGCACCCGCTGGGTGATCGATGCTTCGGGCCGCCACGCGTTCGTGGCGCGGCGCAAGCGCCTGCTGGAGCACTACGGAGCGCATCCGGTCGCTGCCACGTGGGGGCGGTGGACAGGTGTCCGTGACCTCGACGGCGCCGATGTCGTCGGGCCGGCGGACGCGCCGCGGCTCGCGGAGGTTTCGGCCAGTCGGAGGCTGGCCACCAATCACTTCTGTGGTCGTGGCTGGTGGTGCTGGGTGATTCCCCTCAGCAACGGCAAGACCAGTATCGGCGTGGTGTACCAGAAGGAGCTCTTCTCCCTCCCGGGCCAGGGGCGGGGGAAAGAACGCTACGAGGCTTTCGTGCGCTCACACCCGGGGCTCTCGGAGCTCGTGCAGGACGCCTGCCTCGATCTGTCCGACTCCATGAGCTACAGCCAGCTCGCGTACCGCTCGAAGCAGTACATGGACCGCGGTTGGGCGCTCGTCGGCGATGCGGCGAGCTTCATGGATCCCTACTACAGCCCCGGCCTCGACCACGTGGCGATCTCGACGCTCGCGACCGTCGACCTGGTGGTGGACGACCTGCGGGCGCAGTTCGGGGGCGAGTCGCTCGCCGAGACCGAGCTCATGCGCCGCGTTGTCTCGCACAACGAGGCGTTCGAGCGCTCCTACCACCGCTGGATCGAGGCGCTCTACGTCGGCAAGTACGAGATCCTGGGTGACGCGGAGCTCACCGCGGCGGCTTTCCTCGTGGACACGTCGCTGTACTACATGGGTGTCGTCACCCCGGCGTACCGCGACGCAGCTGCGCTGCGCAATCCGATCTTCGGGGTGGCCCTGCCGCAAGCCCGAATCGCGTTCCTCGCCACGCGCGCCTTCAACCGTCGCCTGCAGCGCCTGGCGCGCAAGGCACAGGCGCGCGGCACCTACGGCACGCGCAACGCGGGCTGGCGGATGCTCGTCCCGTCGTTTGCACTCGGGTCCGGCTCCTTGCGGCCTCTGAGCCGGGGCCTGGCTCTCTGGCTCCGGGTCGAGCTGCGCAACCTCCTGCCTGGGCGGCGCGCTGCGGCGCCAGTGGCGTCGGCCGCCAAGGCGCGTTAGCAGCCCGTGGTGGAGCTCCCGCGCAAACCTCAGATCCGTCCAAGAGGGGGGCGCGGGGGTTTCGGCGCCCTGCCCGCACGCGCCCTCATCGACGATGGCACCACATCGCCTCTCGGTCGCATACGAGCAGGATCACCCAGATCCCCGCGCTCAGACGCACGGCAGCTCCACCACGGGCTGCTAGCCTGCGCACTCGCTCGGCGCGCTACCAGGCCGCGTGTGCAGCCATGATCGACGACAAGCTCCAGGCCTTCCGCGACCGCATCGACGTTCTCGACGATCGGCTCATCCGCCTGCTCGCGGAGCGCTTCGAGATCACCCGGGCCGTCGGCGAGCACAAGGCCGCGGTGGGTCTGCCAGCGGCCGACCCTGGCCGCGAGCAGGAGCAGATGGCTCGGCTGCGTGAGCTCGCGGGGGAGGTCGGGATGGACCCGGTCTTCTTCGGGAAGGTCTTCCGACTCATCGTGGACGAGGTCATCCGACACCACGAGCGGGTCGCCGAGGCCGACGGCTCCAACGAGTGAAAGCCGCGGGCCAGGGCCCCGGAGGAGACAGAGATGAAGATCGCGACATTCACCGTCGAGGGCCGCACGCGGGTCGGCGTGGTCCACGGCGACGCCATCTGGGAGGCCTCACCCGAGCTGGGAGGCTCTCTGCGGGAGATCCTCGCGCAGGGGAACCTCCACCGGCTGCTCGAGGAAGGGGCCGCCGGAGCTCGCCATGAACTGGGCGCGGTGCGGCTCGAGGCACCCGTGCCCGACCCCTCGAAGTTCCTGTGCATCGGCCTCAACTATCGCGACCACATCGAAGAGCGGGGGAACCAGGTGCCGGACTTTCCCGTCTTCTTCAACAAGCAGGTGAGCTGCGTCAACGGCCCCTACGATCCGATCGTGTACCCCGCCGCGAGCAACGAGCTCGACTACGAAGGTGAGCTCGGGGTGATCATCGGACGCCGTTGTCGCAACGTGAAGGCCGAAGACGCGACCGAGGTCATTGCGGGCTACACGATCGTCAACGACGTCTCGGCACGCGACTGGCAGGCCAAGGCCCGGACCATGACGCTGGGCAAGTCGTTCGACACCCACGGCCCGTTCGGGCCTTGGATGGTCACCGCCGACGAGATCGCCGACCCACACGATCTCGGCGTGCGCACGCTGGTCAACGGCGAGGTCCGCCAGGACTTCCGTACCGACAAGATGGTCTTCGACTGCTTCACGCAGATCGAGATCCTGTCGACCGTGTGCACGCTCGAGCCGGGCGACGTGATCTCGTCGGGGACCTCGTCGGGGGTTGGTGCCGCGATGGAGCCGTCGGGTCTGCTCGCGGTGGGCGACGTGGTGCGGATCGAGATCGAAGGCCTCGGTCACATCGAGAACGAGATCGTCCCCGACGTGGACCGGGAGTGACAGCTCCGTCTGTCACGACGAACGCGGCGTTCGCGTGATGGCTCCGTCTGTCACGACGAGCGCGAAACAGCTACGCGTTGGTTGCGCGGACCAGCCAGGTCGCGTTGCCGAACGCGACCTTCCCGCCCGTGGCGTGACCTTCGATGGCCGCGCGCACCGCGGCGGTACCGCGCTGCCGTAGCTCGTCGTCCTCGAGGCTCCTCAGCGCGGACGCGACCGGTCCGATCGTCAAGAGGAAGTCGAGCGCGTCTTCGACCGAGCCGTCGCCGAAGTTGCTCGTACGCTCCACGCTCTCGAGCTCGATGTCGCTCCAACCGGCCTTCGCGAGGAGGGCGCGCACCTTCTCGGGATCGGCGAAGGCGAACGGCCCCGGCTCGTCCGGGTCGCGCGGTGGCAGTGGAACGACCTCACTGAGCGCGCGGGCTGGAAGCGCGACCCAGGGGTTCTTCGCGAGGGGCTGCCAGCAGACGAAGGTGAGGTGACCTCCGGGGCGTGTGGCGCGACGCAGGTTCGCGAAGGCGACACTGGGCTCGTCGAAGAACATCACTCCGAACCTCGAGATCACGTGGTCGTACGTCGCGTCGGCGAACGAATACGTCTGCGCGTCGCCTTCGGAGAACGTGGCCTCCGCGCCTGCCTCCCGGGCGCGCTCGCGGGCGGCCTCGAGCATGACGCGCGAGATGTCGACGCCCTGCACGGTTCCTCCCGGGGCGGCCTGCAGGGCCGCGGCCACGGTGGTCTGGCCGGTTCCACAGCCGACGTCGAGGACGGCTTGCCCGGCCTCGATCCCGGCCCGCTCCAGCACCAGCTCGCCGTGCACGGCGACGGTCTGATCGAGGCGCGCCTGCTCGGCGACCCATTCGGGTCCGGCCTTGTCGTTCCAGTATTCGATCTGTTCTTCGTTGGCCATCGGAGGTCTCCCGGAAGCGTGCGGTCTCGAGCGCGACGAACGCAGATCGCCAGTGCAGGTTGCGGCCACCGCCGCGAAGGGTGCGCATTCTGCTGCGAGCGGAGTGTCTCACGTCACCCGAGATTCGCGGCGCCACCCGCGAACCGGCCGTCGTATGCTCCCGGCCGCGGAGCTCGGGCGCTCCGGCGCCGAACTTTGGGGAACTGCATGACCGACACCAGGTACCGCCTCTTCTCGTGGGAGCACAGCTTCTTCAGCGGCAAGGTCCGCTCCTATCTGCGCTACAAGCAGGCTTTCGACGGCCTCGGCCCCGGGTTCGAGGACGTCCTGGCGACTCCGGAGATCATCCAGAAGGTGCTCGCCCCCGCGACCGGCTCGCCGACCGTGCCGCAGCTACTGATCCCGGACGTCGGCATGATCCAGGACTCCTCGGAGATCATCGACCTCGTGGAGCAGCGTCATCCCGGACCCGCCGTCGTGCCAGACGCCGAGCGGGCTCCGCGGCAGCGCCTAACCTGCTACCTCCTCGAGCTGCTCGCGGACGAGTGGATGCTCGTGTACGCGTTCTGGGAGCGCTGGCACTACAGCACCGACGGTGTGACGCCCAGCCATCTCGACTTCAACGCGCAGCAGTGGGGCGCTTTCCTCAGCGCGCAGGGAAGCGGTAGCACCCGTCGCGCTGCGGGTCGTGCCCTCTTCGATCAGGTCTTCGGGCGTAAGAACCCCGCGGGAGCCGACAGGGGACCCTACGCCGGTCTGCGCGACCTCGGCGTGACCGAGAAGACCCTCGAGGCGTGGCAGGCCAGCAACCTTCGGCTCCTGGAGCGACTGGAGGCGCACTTCGGCCAGCACGACTACGTGCTCGGGGGCCGACCCTCGCTCGCCGACTTCGCTCTGATGGGTCCGCTTTATGCGCACCAGTACCGCGATGCGGTGGCGGGCTTCATTCTGAAGACGCGCTTCCCGCTGGTCGCCGAGTGGGTGGAGCGCTGCACCGCGGTGGGAAGCCTGAACGCCCGGGCCTACGATCAGGTCGTGTACGGCGTGAACGAGGACGGCGAGCTCGAGGAGATCCTCGCGCAGAGCGACGGCGGCGACTGGCTGGCGAAGGACGAGATTCCGCAGACCCTGCTCCCCGTGCTCGAGGTCTTCTTCGTCGAGATGTGGCCGGTGCTGCAGTCGGCCGTCGAGACGTTGCGTGTCTTTCTCGAGGGTGGACAGCTGCCACCGGGCGGTGAGCTCCCCGGGCGGTCGTTCACCGCGACGCCGGGCTTCGAGGAGCTGCAGACCGGCGACGGAGCCCTGACCCACGCGTTTGCGCTGGGGGAGGTGACCGGGCGTCGGATGGTGATCCCGTATCAGGTCTGGATGCTGCAGCGACTCGAGCGCGAGCTGGAGCTGTGCATCGCGAGCGATGAAGGCCTCGACGCCGTGTCCGAGCTCCTGGAGCGATTCCCTGGCAGCGACGAGCTGCTCGAGATCGGGAGGCTGCTCGAGGGTGCCCGCGTGCGCAAGGTCGGCGGCCGCCTGTTCGCCGACGACGGGGCCGAGGACGCGCTCCCGAACTGAGCGGAGCAGCTAGCCGGCTTCGGCGTCTCGGGCGCGGCGCGCCGCGATGAAGGAGCGGACCGCCAGCACGGTGTAGACGACGCAGATGATCGTCATGACCGAGATCAGGCGGGTCGATGCCTGGGAGAAGTCGAGGCTGCCGGAGGAGAAGAGGCGTCCGAGCCCGGCCAGCGCGCCGAGCAGGGAGAACAGCACGGCGATGTGCATGCCGGCGGCGTGGTTCTTGTTGGCCACCAGCGCCCCGACGAGCATCAGCGCGCCGACGAAGGCCGGGATGAGCGACGTGACCGACTGTGCGCTGGCGCCCAGCGCTTCCCACGCGAGGTAGCCCACGAGTCCGGTGAGGAGGAGCAGCGTTGCGCAGACGTACGTGACGGTCTTCATGGTGAGTCCTCTCGGTTTCGGGGTCTCCGGCCAGTGTTTCCCATCTACCTCGGGGCCGCAACCGTAGACTTGGGTGATGAAACACTCTCGCCGAGCATGCATCGTGGCTGCCCCTAACGAAGCCCGTCGGCCCGGACTCGCCGGTCGTTGCCACGCTCCGTGGCGTGTGTGGTGCGTCGCCTTCCTGATCGCCCTCTCGTGGGCCGCCCTGCCCGCGGCTGCACAGGAGGAGTCGGCGCCGCTGGAGCTGACGCCGGAGGAGGAGGCGATGCTGCGGGCGGAGTCGCCCGCCGACCGGGCGCGACCTGAAGGGGGGCGCCGCTACGTGAAGCGTCGTTTTGGTGAGTGCCTCGACACCTACGCTGACCTCGCCGCGCGCTACCGCACGTTTCTCGACGAAGTGGAGCTCCTCGCTTCCGACGACGAAGTACAGGCGTTCGTGTGTCTCACGGAGGACTACCGTCGGGATGCGTTCATCGACGAGTTCTGGAAGGTGCGCGACCCCTACCCAGATACGGCGCGCAACGAGTTCAGGGAGCAGTGGCAGCAGCGACTCGCCGAATCGCGTCAGATGTTCGACAGCGTCCTCGACGAGCGCGCGAAGTACTACGTGCTCAACGGCCCTCCCGGGATCCGCGTCCCGATCTGCCCCCCGCGAAGCAGCACGCAGATCGAAGCCTGGTTCTACGGCTTCGAGGGAATCTACGAGGTTTTCGACGCCGTGACGAACGGCTGGCTGCGGCCAGGTCAGATCGCCATTCTCTTTCACCGCTTCTCCCAGAACGCGAAGTGGCGCGTCTGGCTTCCGGGGGATCGTCTCGCGAACCTGGGTGAGGCCGACGCGGGTGGCGGCCTCGGCGCAGGCTGCGATGAGGAGGTGCTGGGCCTCGCGATGGCCGTCATCAACCTCATTCAGCGCGTTGGCGGTTCGCTCGGCTTCCTGTACGAGCGGATGGTCACCGAGCGGCTGGAGCCGAAAGAGCCGGCCTCCCGCGAGTGGGTCGACACCTTCGCGTCCTACTCCACGGACCTCCCGGAGGGTGTGCCGCTGCTCGAGGCGGAGGTGGAGGTCTCGTTCCCGGGTCGCAAACAGAGTCGGACGATCACCCAGCTTCTCGTGGCCGTCGACGCGAGCACGGCGACGCTCGGCGAGATGCTCGGGCGCAGATCCTACGCCTTCGAAGTCATCGGAGAGGTGCTACGGCGGGACGAGCAGGAGGGTGAGCAGCGCCTGTTCGAGCCGTTCCGCTATCGCTTCGAAGCCACGCCCGAGGATCTCCATGAGGGTCGCATCCCGCTCGTCGTGCAGCGCTACCTGAGGCCGGGCGACTACACCGTCATCGCACGGGTCGACGACCTGCAGGGCCAGGCCGTCTGGCGCGAGCAGCTCGCGGTCACGGTGCCTTTCCTGGAGCCGGGGCAGCCCGTTCCGGTGAGTGGTGAGCTCGCCGACGTCTATGAGGAAGCCAACCGCGCCGTTGCCGACGGCGAGGCCGAGATCAAGGTGCTGCCGCCGTTCGGAGAGCTGCTCTCGGGCTACCTGCGCATCGAGACGGAGGTCACGGGCCCGATTCGCGAAGTGCGCTTCTCGGTGGACGGGAAGCCGCTGCTCACCAAGCGCCGCGCACCGTTCAGCGTCGACCTGGATCTGGGGGCACTGCCCACGAGCCGCGTGCTGCGGGCGGTGGCATTCAACGACGAAGGTGTCGAGGTCGCCTCGGACTCGCTGCTGGTCAACGGGAGCCCGCACCGCTTCGGCGTGCGCATGATCGAGCCCGTCAACGGCGAGACCCAGGCGAGCAGCGTGCGGGCCCGAATCGATGTGCGCGTTCCGGAAGGCAAGGAGCTGCGGAAGCTCGACCTCTACCGCAACGAAGATCTCGTGGCGACCCTCTACCGCGAGCCGTTCGTCCAGCCGGTCGACCTTCTCGGGCCGACGGGCCAGCTCACCGTGGTGCGCGCGGTCGGAACGTTGACCGACGGCACGACCACCGAAGACGTCGTGCTGCTCAACGGCGGCGGCGCGGTCGACGAGCTGCAGGTGGACTTCGTCGAGCTCTACACCACCGTCACGCGGGACCTGCGACCGGTCCAGGGCCTCACCGAGGCCGACTTCACGGTGCTCGAGGACGGCGTGCAACAGGAGATCGCCCGCTTCGAGCTCGCGCCGGACGTGCCGCTCACCGGCGCCATCCTCATCGACGTTTCGGCGTCCATGGCGGAGCGTCTGCAGCGTGCCTCGGCTGCGGCAGCTCGCTTCTTCGACCAGATCGTCACGGAGAAGGACCAGTTCTCCCTCGTCGCCTTCAACGACCGGCCCCACGTGGCGGCGCCCTTCACGAAAGACCGGGAAGACTTCGCGTCCGGCCTCCTCGGCCTGCGGGCGGAGCGGGGGACGGCGCTGTATGACAGCGTGATCTTCGGGCTGCACTCGATGAACGGGCTGTCGGGTCAGCGCGTTCTGCTGCTCCTCTCCGACGGCCGCGACGAGCACAGCCGCTTCGACTTCGAGCAGACGTTGGAGTACGCGCAGCGCTCCCAGGCGGCGATCTACAGCATCGGCATCGCCCTCGGCGAGGGCGACAAGGTGATGCGCAACGCCGGAGGCCGCGTGCCCAAGAAACAGAAGGTGAAGCCAAAAGACGTCCTGCGTCGCCTGGCGAGCCAGACCGGCGGGCTTTCGTTCTTCATCGACGAGGTGGAGGAGCTCGACGCCGTGTACGAGACGATTGCAGCCGAGCTGCGCGCGAAGTACCTCCTGGCGTATCAGTCGACCAACGACACCGACGACGGCGAGTTCCGCAGGATCGAGGTGAAGGTGCAGGGTGGCGGTGAAGCGCGCACCCTTCGCGGCTACTATCCCTAGGAGGACGTTCCAGCTTGGACGGCGCCGGGGCGCGCCACGCTGCTTTCTCTCGGCCTGGTGAGCCTCGGCGTGGGGCTGACTGCCGCCTTCTACAGCCTGGTCGACAGCGCCCTGCTGCGCGGTCTGCCGTTCCCCGGCGGGGAACGCATCGTGGCCCTGTCCACGCGGGACGCCGCGGGGTGGCCAATGCCGCTCGCGGACTACGAGGCGATCGAGGAGAACCAGCAGTCGCTCTCCTGGATCGCACCGCTGCGCACCTTCAACACGATGGTCACGCGGGGGAGGTGGACGCGGGGCATGATCGGCAGCTACGTGACCGCCGACCTCTTCGGTCGGTTCGGCGTGCACCCGATCCTCGGTCGCGGCTTCGACGCGGAGGACGAGCTGCCGACGAGCCCCCCGGTGGCGCTGATCAGCCATCGGCTCTGGCAGGGCACCTACGCGGGCGACCCCGGAGTCATCGGCGAGCAGATCGTCATCAACCGGGAGCCGACCACCGTGATCGGCGTTCTTCCGGCCGGGTTCCACTTCCCGATTCGGCACGACGTCTGGGGCATCCTCCGCCGCGAGGGGCGCATCTGGTCCCGCAGCCAGGTGCTTGCGGTGGGGCAGCTGGCTCCACGCGTCGGGCTCGAGCGCGCGCGCGGCGACATGGACGGGTCGGCACTCTCGAAGAGCTGTCGCTGGCGCAGGCGCTGGCGTCCAGCGTGTGGGTCGAGCGTTGGCTCTTTCAGATCCTCTCGCTTTTCAGCGTGGCGGCGCTTTTCCTCACCGCCGCGGGGATGTACGCGGTGATCGTCAGCCGGCAGCTCCTGACCGAAGATCTCGGGGCTGAGGTGGGGCGCCCCGCCGTGCTCGGCTCAGCGGCGCTCTTCGTGACGCTCTGCGGTCTGACGGCCAGCTGGCGCCCGGCGGCCCGCGCGGCACGCACCGATCCGTGTCGCAGCCTGCGGACTCCCTGAGCACGGCGGACGCGGACTCCATGGGTCCGGCAGACGCGCGCTCCCTGAGCGCCGCGGTCGGGCACTCGCACTAGAATCTGCCGAGCTCCGCTTTCCAGTTCGACCTTCGGCGCGGCCTCGCGCCGGCCCGGGTGAGGTGACACATGGCCTTACAGCCCCTATCGCAGGTTCTCCGCGAGATCGCCGAGCGCGCGGGCGCGCGCCCAGCCGTCACGTTCGAGGATCAGAGCGTGACGTGGCAGGAGCTCGAGGACCGTTCCAACCGCCTGGCGCGCGCCTACGAGGCGCTGGGAGTTGGCCCCGGAGACTTCGTCACGATCGCGTTGCCGAACGGCATCGAGTTCTACGAGGCCTCCCTGGCCACGTGGAAGCTCGGGGCGACGCCGCAGCCGGTGTCGGCCAAGCTGCCGTTCATCGAGCGTGACGCGATCATAGAGCTCGCCAACCCGGCGCTCGTGGTCGGAGTGAGCGACGGCGAGCACGGAGAACGGGTCTCCATTCCCGTCGGGTACACGCCCGACCCGGCGCTCCCGACCGCGCCGATCGAGCCCGACAGGGTGGCGCCGCACTACAAGGCGATGACCTCCGGGGGGAGTACCGGCCGACCGAAGCTGATCGTCTCGGCGAACCCCGGGGAGATGGATCTCGAGATCGCGTCGACGATGGAGTTCGAGAACGACCGGGCCTACCTGGTGCCGGGCCCGCTCTACCACAACGCTCCGTTCGCCTTTTCGATGCAGGCCCTCTTTCGCGGCAACCACGTCGTCGTGATGACCCGCTTCGACGCCGAAGAGACGCTCCGGCTCATCGAGCGACACGAGGTCGACTACACGGTGCTCGTGCCGACGATGATGCACCGCATCTGGCGGCTCGAGCGCGAGGTCCGCGATCGCTACGATCTTTCGTCGTTGCGCGTCATGCTGCACATGGCGGCGCCGTGCCCGGCATGGCTCAAGGAGGCGTGGATCGAGTGGCTGGGCCCGGAGCGCATCTTCGAGCTCTACGGTGGCACGGAGGCCCAGGGTGCAACCTGGATCACCGGCACCGAGTGGCTCGAGCACCGTGGCTCGGTCGGTCGGCCCATGGAGACCACCACGATGAAGGTCCTCGGCGAAGACGGCAGGGAGCTGCCGCCGGGTGAGGTGGGCGAGATCTACATGATGCCCGAGACCGGGCCCGGCACCACCTACCACTACATCGGCGCGGAGGCGAAGAAGCGCGACGGCTGGGAGTCGCTCGGTGACATCGGCTGGATGGACGAGGACGGCTACCTGTACCTCAGCGATCGCCAGACCGACATGATCCTGCAGGGAGGCGCGAACATCTATCCCGCCGAGGTCGAGGCCGCGATCGACGCGCACCCGGCGGTGCGCTCGAGTGCGGTCATCGGTCTTCCGGACGACGACCTCGGCAGCCGGGTCCACGGCATCGTCGACGCCGTGGAGCCGGTCTCGGAGCAGGACCTGCTCGACCACCTCGCCGAGCGACTCGTGCGCTACAAGATCCCGCGCTCCCTCGAGTTCGTGAACGAGCCGCTGCGCGACGACGCCGGCAAGGTGCGGCGCTCGGCGCTGCGTGCCGAGCGCGTCGCAGCCACGGAAGGCTCCTCATGATCACGATCTACCACGTCCCGCGAACCCGTTCGGTCCGCGCCATCTGGCTCTGCGAGGAGCTGGGCATCCCCTACGAGGTGGAGCTGGTGCCGTTCACGCCGGAGTACCGCAACTCACCCGAGTGGCGTGCGATCAGCCCGACAGGCAAGGTGCCGGCGATGCGCGACGGCGATCTGGTCATGTTCGAGTCGGGGGCCATGGTCGACGTGATCCTCGAGCGCTACGGCAACGGGCGCCTGCAGCCGGAGCCCGGGAGCGTCGCGAGCGCCCTCTGCCGACAGTGGTGCTGGTTCGCCGAGGCGACGCTCGCGCGCCCGCTCGGCGATGTCGTGCACCACACGCGGCTCAAGCCGGAGGCCGAGCGCATCCCGGCCGTGGTCGTGGACGCGACGGCGCGGGCGCGCACCTGCCTCGATGCGCTGGAAGATCTGCTCGCGGATCGCGACTACCTCCTGGGGGAGAGCTTCACGGTGGCCGACATCATGATGGGGTACTCACTCCTGCTCGGAGAGTCGGTCGACGTGCTCGACGACACGTACCCTGCCGTGCAGCGCTACTACGCGCGACTCCAGGAGCGACCGGCCTGGGTGGCGGCAACGAGCTGAGCGCGGCCGCGAGGGCTCAGTCGCTCCCCGCGCTCTGCATGTCGGGCGGCAGCGCGAGCGACGGGTCGAACCACTCCAGCACCGTGCCGTTGGTCTCGCTCGGATACGTGTGTGACAGATCTTCGATCTCGAGGTAGGAGACGTCGGCACCGAGGTTGGCGAGATCGGTCGTCGCCATCTGGGCAACCTCCGGGGGGAACATCCAGTCGAGTGCGCCGTGCACCCAGAAGATCTTCCTGCCGGCGACGGCCGCCCTCTGGGCATCGTCGAGGGGGGCCAACACTCCGCACATGGGGGCGAGGTGAGTGAAAGGGGAGCTCTCCTGCAGCCCGGCCAGCAGCGCGAAGGTGCCGCCGTCCGACATGCCCGTGAGGAGAATCCGGCGCGGATCGATCGGCAGATGCTCGCAGAGCACTTGCACCACGGCATCCAGGTTGGCCCGATCGACGCCCGGCTCCATGAGCGACCAGGTGCTGCCGAGCGAGGTGGGTGCCGCGACGATTGCACCGCGCGTGCGCGCAGCCTGGATCCAGCTCCACAAGAACTCGCGCCCATGGCCACTGCCGCCGTGCAGCGCGACCACCAGGGGTCGCATCTGTGCCGTGCTCTCGTCGCCGACCGCTGCGAACGGGCTGTAGAGCGAAAAGCCGCCGCGCTGGCGCCGGTCGTTCTGGTGGTGCTCGATCCCCATCTCGTGGCGCGAGGCGTCGAGCATCCATGCGGCGAGGCGCTTCGACTTCCTCGCCGCAGGCTCGGTGAAGAGCATCGAGACGGGCGGTAGCTCGGCGCACAGGGGAAACAGCAGTTCGTAGGCTGGAATGCGCGAGCGCAGGGCACGGTACAGCTCGAAGATCTGTCGCCCGTCGCCGGAGTGCTGCACGAAGTCGACGAGAGCCCGGTGCGTGATCCGCGACGCCTCGAGGAGGTCGGCGCCTTCCCGTCGTCGGTCTTCCGGCCATTCGAGGGGCTCGATCTGCGTGATGGCGTCGCCGAGCCCCGTGGCGAGGCCACCAAGCTCCGCACCAAGCCGGTGGACATGACTCGGATGGAGGTTGCGACCGGCGTGACGCAGGCCTTCGAGACCCTTGAGGAGACCCGCGACGAGGTCGGCCAGGGCGTCGGTCAGGCGGGGCTCGGTCATGGCGCGGCAGGGTAGCACGCACCTCGGGCGACTCCGCGTTCTCGCGACGCGCGGACGGTGAGCACTGTGGGAGCATGTGCCGTGCTCCTTCGATCCAGATCGGCTCGGGCCCTGGGCGCCGTGGCGGGTGTCTTCGCACTCGCAGCGTGTGGCGGCGAGCCGCAGCGCCCGCAGGAAGCGCGGGGCTCGCTGCCCCCGAACTTCGTGCTCATCGTCGCCGACGACCTCGGCTACGGCGACCTCGGCTCCTATGGCCAGAAGGTCATTCGCACGCCGCACCTCGACCACATGGCGGCCGAGGGGCTGCGCTTCCGCAGCTTCTATGCCGGCGCCACCGTCTGTGCCCCGTCGAGGAGCGTGCTGATGACCGGCCTTCATGGCGGGCACACTCCGGTGCGCGGCAACGCGGCCTCGGATCTCGGGCCGCAGTCGCTGGGGCCCGACGACGAGACCCTCGCCGAGGCGCTTCAGGAGCTGGGCTACGCGACCGGTATGTTCGGCAAGTGGGGTTTGGGCGACATGGGGCACGGAGGTGAGAAGGGGCTGCCCGACGTGCAGGGTTTCGACGAGTTCTACGGCTACCTGAACCAGGTCCACGCGCACAACTACTATCCCGAGTTCCTCTGGGACGGCAGGAAGCGTCATGTTCTGCGCAACGTCGTGGTCTCGAACGAGCGCAGCTACGGCGGGTTTCGCGGCGGCCATGCGACCGAGAAGGTCGACTACAGCCACGACCTCATCGTGCAGCGCGCGCTCGACTTCGTTCGTCGCCGTGCGGAAGAGCCCTTCTTCCTGTACCTGCCGTTGACGATCCCTCACGCGAACAACGAGGCGCATCGTGCCGTCGGAGACGGCCAGGAGGTCCCCGACTACGGCCCGTATCGGCACGAGGAGTGGCCGGCTCCGGACAAGGGGCAGGCGGCGATGATCACGCGCATGGATGCGGGGATCGGTCAGCTGCTCGAGCTGCTGGAGGAGCTCGATCTCGCCGAGCAGACGCTCGTGCTGTTCACGAGCGACAACGGACCCCACGCGGAGGGTGGCCACGACCTGGCACGCTTCGAGCCGCGGGGGCCCCTGCGAGGGAGGAAGCGAGATCTCTACGAAGGCGGAATCCGTGTGCCGTTGATCGCACACTGGCCGACCGGGATCCCGGAAGATCTGCGCGGTGCCGTGGTCGACCACGTCGGCTATGCGGGCGACTTCTTCAACACCTTCCTCGATCTGGCGGGCGGGGCCCCACGAACGGAGCTCGATTCGCTGAGCTTTGCTCCGACCCTCCGTGGCGACCAACAGGCCGCCCACGCGTCGCTGTACTGGGAGCTCTACGAGCGCGGTGGATCGCAGGCGGTGCGACAGGGCCGCTGGAAGGCCGTACGGGCACCCATCGGGACCGGCGCGATCGAGCTCTTCGACCTGACCGAAGACCTCGGCGAGGCCCGCGACCTCGCGGCGCAGCATCCGGACGTTGTGCGGCGGCTCGCGGCACTCATGGACACGGAGCACGTTCCGCATCCGAACTGGACGCCTCGCGGAGAGCCGGTGCCTTCGCCACCTCCCGGTGACGGCCAGCCTCGCTTCTAGGGGGCTGCTGAAAAAGTCCCGTGGGTCTCGTTGTGGCCGCCGCGGGTGCAGGTGCAAGCGAACTCTGCGAGTTCGCCCGTTTCTCTCGAAGGCGATGCGGTGCCATCGTTGAGAGAAAACAACGTAGCAGATGCGCCCGCGCCGGCCACAACCCCCTGGGGCGCAACGAGTTTCGGCCCCTGGACTGCGTTCCCTCTCCTCGACGATGACCCCAGCATCGCCTTCGTCGAGGCGCCTTGCCAGGAACCGAAACTCGATGCGCGAGACCCACGGGACTTTTTCAGCAGCCCCCTAGCGCGCGGAGCTCGTCGGTTCGGAGTCGAGAGAGCGCAACGTCCTGAGCAGCGAGACCGCAAGCAGCGCGCCCACGAAGAGCAGGGGCAACGACACCACCAGAACGGCCGCCTGCAGGCCGCTGCGGCCGCCGACGAACATCAGTGTCACCGGGAGCACGGCGAGGGTGAACGCCCAGAAGACCCGGTGCCAGCGCGCCGGGTGGTTGCCCTCCGTGAGCCCCCGCGTCGAGGCGGCGGCGAGCGAGTACGACGCCGAATCGTAGGTCGTGGCCACCGAGATCAGCGCAACCGCTGCAAACACCGCGAGTGCGAGCCCTGGCAGGGGCAGGGTGGCGATCGACTCGGCGATCGCCGCATGGGGGCCGCGGTCCTCCATGACGCCGAGCACGTCCAGACCGCCCGACCGCTGCAGCCACATGGAGTAGTTGCCGAGCACCGTGAAGAACAGCGCGCAACCCGCGGTGCCGAGGAACATCGTGCCGAAGATCAGCTGGCGTACGGTGCGACCGCGCGAGATGCGGGTGAGGAAGAGGCCAAAGAAGGGCGCATAGGCGATCCACCAGGCCCAGTAGAAGACCGTCCAGTCCTCCACGAAACCAGTGGCTGCGATCGGGTCGGTGTAGAGGCTCATGCGCAGGCTGTTCTGCAGCACGAGACCGATGCTGTTGGTCCCCGTCTTCAGGATGAACAGCGTCGGGCCGACGGCCACGATGAGCCCGAGGAACGCCAGGGCCACCCACGCGTTGAGGTCGCTCATGCGCCGGATGCCACCTTCCAGGCCGCGATAGACGCTTGCTCCGAAGAGCACGGCGCAGAGCCCGGTCACGCTCGCGTCGAGCGCAAACGTGTGCTCGAGGTCGAACAGGAGGCTGGCGCACGCCGAGATCATGGGCGTGGAGAGACCGAGCGAGGTGCCCGTGCCGCCGATCAGGGCGACCATGAAGATCAGATCGGTCAGCCGGCCGGGCCAGGAGTCGGGGCCGCGCGCTCCGAGCAGCGCGTGCAGCCCTGTGCTGAGGCGCAGGTGGTCCAGCCGGAGTGCGTAGAAGGGCACCGCGATCGCAACCGCGGGGAACGCGTAGATGCCCCAGGCGGAGACGCCCCAGTGGAAGATGCCGTAGGTCGCCGCCCACTCGTATGCGGACGAGGAGTGGGCCTCGATCCCGAACGGTGGTGTCTGGACGTAGGACGCCCACTCGATCGCGGCCCAGTAGAGAAGACCTCCGCCGGTGCCGGCGGTGAACATCATGGCCACCCAGCTGAACGTGGAGAAGTCGGGGACGTCTCCCCCCAGACGCAGCTTGCCGTGCTTGCCGAGAGCGAGCCAGGCGAGGAAAACCAGCGCCGCGAAGACCGCCCACAGGTAGACGAAGCCGAGGGTCCGTGCCAACCACGCGTAGACGGCCTCGACCACTCCGCCGGCCGTCTCCGGAAAGAGCGCGATCGGCAGGCAGACGAGCGCCAGGATGCCGACGCTGAAGGAGAAGGTGACGCGGTCGGTGTGCATGGCGGCGCCGGGCGTCTCGATCGAAGGGGACGGTCTCAGGGTCGAGGGGCAGCGAACGAGGTTAGGCTCGACGTCGCTCTGTAGTGCCCGAGTCGCCCCAGGGGGGTGCCTCGACCACGGCGCTCCAGCTGCTGCGGAGAGGAGTCGCGGCGATTGTACGAGAAGCCCGAATGAGCCCCCGAAGGGTGGTGCCAGGCCTGGTAGGGCTGCTCCTGCTCTCCGGGGTTGTCGCCTGCGGCGGCGGTGCTTCGCCAGAGGGAGGACGGGTGCTGCTGGCTGGTGGGCAGCCCCACGTCGTTCTCTTGACGCTGGACACGGTCCGCGCCGACCGAATTGGCGCCTACGGGTCGTCGGTGCGTACACCCAACCTGGACCGCCTGGCCGCCGAGGGGGCGCTCTTTCGGAACGCGTCGACCACCGTGCCGTTCACGCTCCCGGCTCACAGCTCGATGATGACGGGGCTCTATCCGCCCACGCACGGCGTGCGCGAGAACGTGGGCTACACGGTGCCCACGTCGGTCCCGACACTCGCCGAGGAGCTCGGAGCCGCGGGCTACGACACGGCGGCGTTCGTGAGCGCCTTCGTTCTCGACAGCAAGTGGGGCATCGGAAGGGGCTTCGACCACTACGCCGACGACTTCAAGCTCGACAAGGCCGGACAGCTGAACCTCGGCGCCGTGCAGCGCTCCGGGCCCGAGACTCTGGCTGCTGCGACCGATTGGCTCGCCGAGCGCGACCCGGCCCGCCCGTTCTTTCTCTGGGTTCACCTCTACGACGCCCACGATCCGTACACCCCTCCGGAGCCGTTCCGCTCGCAGTATCCGGGCGCACCGTACGACGGCGAAGTCGCCTTCGTGGACGCACTCGTGGGTGATCTGCGCGCGGCACTGGAGGAGGACGGGCTCTGGAACGACACCTTGTTCATCGCCACCGCGGATCACGGGGAGGGTCTCGGGGACCACGGCGAGGCGTTTCACGGCTTCTTCGTGTACGACACGACCGTCCGCGTGCCTCTGATCCTGCGGCTCCCCGGGGAGCGCGGTGCGGGTGTCCGCGTCGAGCGTGCGGTCAGCCACGTCGACCTGCGTCCCACGGTGCTCGACGCCACCGGAACCGAGCCGTCGGGCCCGGCTCAGGGGCGCAGCCTCGTCCCCGACATCCTCGGAGAGACACCCCTCGAAGAGCGGCCGGTGTATGCCGAGTCGATGTATCCGCTCCTGCACTACGGTTGGTCGCCGCTGCGTGTGCTCCGCGGAGATCGCTACAAGTTCATCGACTCGACGCGTCCGGAGCTCTTCGATCTCGTGAGTGATGCCGACGAGCTCGTGGACGTGCTGCAGCAGGAGCGGGCCGTGTCGCGCTCGATGCGTGCCTCACTCGACGAGCTCCGTGCGGCGCTCGACGCCGCGCGTCAGGAGGAGTCGCAGGCCGCCGACCTCGACGAGGACACCCTGCGGCAGCTGCAGGCACTCGGGTACGTTGCCGGGCGCGGGGAGATCCGGGACGAGGGGGACGCGGAGCGCGCCGATCCGAAAGACCGGATCCGCCTGCACCAGGCGATCATGCTGGCTCAAGCAGAGCTCGGCGACGGCGAGCTGGACCGCGCGGGTGAGCGTCTGCGTCGCGCCGTGGGCGAAGATCCCGGCCTGGTCGATGCGCATCAGATGCTCGGCAGCATCGCGCTGCAGCAGGAACGCCCTGCGGAGGGGTTGGAGCACTACGCCGCCGCGCTCGCCCTCAGCCCCGAGCACACGGCAAGCCTCTGGGGTATGGCGACCAGCTACCGGCGCCTCGGCCGTCTCGAGGACGCGATCCCCGGCTACCGCAAGATCCAGCAGCTTCTGCCCGGTGACTCGAAGGCTGCCGTTGCGCTGACCGAGGTGCTGGTCGATCTCGGCCGTCTCGAGGAGGCCCTCGAGGAGATGGAGGCGGTCACCCAGGACGGCGGCGGCGCGCGGCTCCTCAACCGACGCGGGGAGCTGCTCGCGCTGTTGGGGCGCGTCGCCGAGGCCGAACAGGTTCTCCTGAGCGCGATCGAGCGGGATGCCGAGCTCGCCCAACCACACTTCAACCTCGGCGTGCTGGCGGAAGAGGCCCGGCGCCCACAGGTGGCGCTGGACCGCTACCGGCGTGCCACGGAGCTGTACCCCGGGCACTACAGGGCGCACTTCAATCTCGGCCGTCTCGAAGGCGCGCGAGGCGCGGTCGGGCGCCAGACCGAGCGTTACCGTCAGGCCCTCGAGGCGAATCCCGACTTCGTCGTGGGCCACTACCACCTGGCCAAGGTGATCATGGACGCGGGCGGTGACCTCGAAGAGGCCGAGCGCTTCGCGCGTCGCGGTCTCGAGCTCGATCCCGATGGGGCGGAGGGGCCGCTCGGCTACTTCGTGCTCGCCGACATCCTCAACCGCCGTGGGCTCCAGCAGGAGGCGGCAGCGGCCGCGGCGCGCGGTCAACGGTTGCTGGAGGCGACCCGCGGGTCGGGCTGAGCCGCGGCGCGTGGGTGGCTACGTGGTCTTGCCAGCTCGAGGTTGGTCTGCTCTGATCCGATCTCGCCGACACGCGGGGGCGGTCCGTGTCGGAGCCGCGGCACGAGGGCTCGAACGATGGTGACGATTCTGGACGGTGGCATGGGTGGCGAGCTCATCGCGCGTGGTATCGCGCCGCGCGGCGGGCTGTGGTCCGCGCAGCCGCTGCTCGACGACCCGGAGGCCGTCTACGGCCTCCACCTGGACTACATTCGCGCCGGCGCCGAGATCGTGACGACGAACACCTACTCGACCGTGCCGAGCTATCTCGCCAAAGCCGGCAAGTCGGATCAGTTCGCCGACCTCG
The DNA here is from genome assembly GCA_965223385.1 of Candidatus Multivoraceae bacterium. Lineage (GTDB taxonomy): Bacteria > Acidobacteriota > Thermoanaerobaculia > Multivoradales > Multivoraceae > JBCCLJ01. The sequence goes on from CBDCWR010000007.1 coordinate 3,248,078, forward strand.
CGGCTCTCGCCGCCTCCCTCGCGCGCCGGGCCGCCGACCGAGGGGGTGCGCGTGTGGCCGGCTCGATGCCACCTCTCGGCGAAAGCTACCGTCCCGATCTCGTTCCACCCGACGACGAAGCCCGCCCGGTGTACCGCGCGCTCGCTCTGGCGCTGGCTCCGGATGTCGACTTTTTCCTGTGCGAGACGATGTCGAGTGTCCGCGAGGCGTACAACGCGGTGCTCGAGGCAGCACGCGTGGCCGAGGAGTCCAAGGGCCAGCCGGTGCTCGTGTCGTTCACTCTGGCCGACGAGCCGGGGAGCGGTCTGCGCTCCGGAGAGTCGCTGGAGCAGGCCTGCGAGGCGCTCGCCGAGCTTCCCGTCGCCGGCGTCCTCGTGAACTGCTGTCCTCCGGAGGCGATCGAGGCCGGCCTGGCGCAGCTGGGTCGGCTCGTGGACCTGCCGATCGGTGGCTACGCCAACCGCATGGAGCTGGTGCCCGAGGGCTGGACTCTGGACAACGAGATCACCATTCGGTACCGCGACGACCTCAGCGCGGCCCTCTTCGCCGAGTGGGCGCGTCGGTGTGTCGCTCTGGGTGCCACCTACATCGGCGGCTGCTGCGGCATCGGCCCCGAGCACATCCACGTGCTGGCGCAGACGCTCGAACGCCGCGACTGAGCGTCGGGCAGTTCGCCCCGGTGCGACCGGCGGCGCGACGCCGCTCCGAAACGGAATGTGCTCTCCCCTCGTAGAGTGCACCACACGCTGACTTTGGAGAGCACATGTTTCAAGGACCTCCCGTTGCGCAGGCACTCGACTCGCTTCCCGAAAGGGGACTCACCCCGAGGCTCCTCCGTGGCCTCGATCTGGTCGCGCCCGGGGAGTGGACCAACCCGACGTCGTTCGACCGGCTGATCCGCGAAGTCAGCGGGGAGAGCGCCGCCACACGAATCGCGACGCTGCGCCAGACGGCTGCGCGTATCGAGGGCGATTCCGAGGAGAGCTATCGGCGCGCGCTGTGGGTGTTCCAGACGGTCGATCGAGTCGACAAGGCGATCGCGACGGCGGCCGTGGCGAACAAGCTCGGTGAGAAGCTCCGGATGCTGCGCTTCCTGCGCCGCCTGACGCCGAAGTCGGACACGGCCCAGTCGGTGGATCTCGTCATGAAGCTCGGAGCTGAGGCCGTGGCGTTTGGCACGCTGCACGGGCTGCCGCGCGACGGGGTCGTCGAGTTCGGGCGGCGCCTGGCCGGCTACGGTGGCGAGAACCTGCTCCGCATCGGTGCCGTCCTCGCCATCGACGGGGCTCTGCCGCTGGGCAACGAGTTCTGGGACATCGCCCGCGGTCGCCTCCAGGCGAGCAAGGTCACCGCGTTTCGCCAGAACCCCGTGTACCGGAGCCTCAAGGACATGCTCCCTGGCCGGAGCGAGTCGGCGCGCCTCGATGCCCTGCGCGAGATGTACGACAAGTCGACCGACTGGATCGCCGACTTCTCGGCGTCGCGCGGGCTCACCCGCGACGGTGTGCTGGGGCGCGTCGGCCGCTTCGTCACCCTCTCGGACAGCAAGCTCGACTACGTGAGTGCGTTCATCGACGCCTCGACGAACTACTTCGCCCACACCGGCACCCAGACCGTCGCCCGTCAGCTCATCGAAGAGGCCGTCGCCGAGGCGCCTCGTGAAGCGGTCCGGCGTCCCGCGGAACTGCCAGGCCTGGCCGTGCCGTCGGTCCGTTCCCTGCGCGACCGCCAGAAGTCGGAGGCTGAGCAGCTGCGCGAGCGTCATCGCCGCGAGCTCGAGGAGCTGAAGCTGCGCCACCAGCACCAGAAGGAGCGGCTTCAGGAGGGTTTCTGGAGCGAAGGCTCCGCCGATCCTCCGCCTCCACCGGCGGGCCCCAAGCCGTCCCGCTGGGTCGATCAGGTCCGTGCGGGCTACGTCGGCGGGGGGCGCCGGCGACGAAAGCGCTGATCTCCGGTCGCTGGTCAGGAGGCGGGCCGGACCAGACGAGGCCGCGGCGCCTCGCGGCGTGAGAGCACCTCACGGATCTTGGCGGCCAGTGCGTCGCGCGTGACCGGCTTCGGAAGGAAGTCGAAGTTCGCGTTGACACCCTCTTCGGCGAGCCCGGCCGAGTAGCCAGACGTCAGGAGCGCCTTGAGCCCGGGCCGGAGCCGGCGGGCTTCGATGACCAGGGAGCGTCCGTCCATTCCCGGCATGACGACGTCGGACAGCAGAAGGTCGATCTGCTGGCCCATGTCGAAGCAGAGCTCGATGGCGTGGTGCGGATCGAGGGCCACGAGGACGCGATAGCCCAGGTCTTCGAGGGTCCGCTGCACGAGGCGGCGGAGCATGGGCTCGTCCTCCACGAGGAGGATGGTCTCGGTGCCGTGTGGTGCAGGGCCCTCCTGGCGGCGCCCCTCGTCGATCATGCGTGGTGCGCTCTCGTGCTCGGGGAGGTAGATGTAGAACGTGGTGCCATTGCCCGGGCTCGACTCGAGGTCGATGTGCCCCCGCGACTGCTTGACGATGCCGTACACGGTCGCGAGGCCGAGGCCTGTGCCTTCTCCCGGCGCCTTCGTCGTGATGAAGGGCTCGAAGACGTGGTCCACGATGTCCTGGTCGATCCCGGTGCCCGTGTCGGTGACGCGGAGCTGGAGGTAGTTGCCGCGCTCGAGCTGCTGCTTCGCCTTGGGTGAGAGATACCTCCAGGCGCGACGTCGACACGCGATCTGGAGACGCCCGCCGCGCGGCATGGCGTCGCGCGCATTGACGCACAGGTTGAGCAGGATCTGCTCGACCTGACTGGGGTCGGCGTCCACCGTGAACCGCTCCGCCGGGAGATCGATGTCGAGCTCGATCGCGCTGCCCATCGTGCGGCGCAGGAGCTCGGTGAGTGAGTAGACCGTCTCGTTGAGATCCAGCGGCTGCGTCTGCAGCACCTGCTTCCGCGCGAAGGCGAGGAGCTGGCGGGTGAGCCGCTGCGCGCGCCGAGCCGCCTCCTTGATCTCCTCGAGGTGCTCTCCGATCTCCTCGGGGTCGGACGTCTCTGCGACCTCGGCCCCGCACAGGATGATCGAGAGCATGTTGTTGAAGTCGTGGGCGACGCCGCCGGCGAGCTGGCCGACCGCCTCGAGCTTCTCCGCGGCCTGGAGCCGCTGCTGCGCATCCAGGAGCGCCCTCTCGTAGTTGTGCCGCTCGCGCGCGTGGCGCAGCACCCTCCGCAGCGCGTCGGTGGTCATCTTGGTCTTCACCAGGTAGTCGTGCGCCCCGGAGCGGATCGCCTCCTGCGCGAGATCCTCCTGCTCGAGGCTCGACGTCACCAGGATGGGAGGCGACTCTCGCTCCGAGGAGATCTGATGCAGCCCCTCGAGGCCGCGTGTGTCCGGAAGATCCAGGTCGAGGATGACGATGCCGAACCGGGCGTCGCCCGAGGCGGCGTCGAGAACGTCGTTGGCCTCGACCATGGTGCGTGCGCGCACCAGCCTCGCGTTGATGCGTGTCGCCTCGAGCTGCCGGGCGAGGAGGGCGGCGTCGGGATCCGAGCTCTCGACCAGGAGGATCGCAAAGGCCTGGTCCTCGGTGGTGGTGTCGCTCATCGCCCCCTCTTCCCGCATCCCAGAGACGTTATATCAGATAAACTAGTTTTCATCGCTTTAATGGATATGGATGGAATTGTCGGGATAGAATCTGTGGTCTAAGGAGAAAAACGAGCCTATGGCTGGCGGAGAGTGGGGGGAATCGTCGTGACGTCGCAAGAGATCCTGCTGCTGGAGGAGAGTGGGGAGCAGGCCTCGCGTGTGGGTCGATGGATGGGGGAGGCGGAGCCCCTGGCCAACGTGTGCTGGGTCGCCTCCCTCGCGGAGGGGCTGGACAAGACGCGGAGCAAGGAGTTCGACGCGATCCTCCTGAGCCTGGCTCTGCCGGACGTCGAGGGCCTCGATGGGCTGCGCGAGCTGCGTCGGCACTGTCCGGACGTGCCGTTGATCGCTCTCGCTGCGCGGGCCAGCGACGCGGCGCAGGGTGCCGAGGCCGTCGCCAACGGCGCAGACGACTTCTGTGTGATGGAGGAGCCTGGCCACCAGCTGGTGCGGTCGGTCCAGTTTTCGCTCCTGCGCCGCAAGCCGGCTGCCTTCCAGGCGCCCACGCTTCGGGATGGGCTGACCGGGCTCTACAACCTCTCTGCCTTCGGAGTTCTCGGAGAGCACACCATCCACACCGCGCGCCGTCTCGGCGCGTCGGTCGCGGTTGCCGTGGTCACGCCGCTGAGTGAGCAGGGTGCGCCTCTGCCTCGGGTGGATCTGACGCACGCGCTCCAGTCGTCCGGCCGTCGGCTGCGCGGAACCAGTCGCCAGTCCGACGTGGTGAGTCGGGTGGAGACGGATCAGATCGCCGTGCTCGGGATCGTCGACGGTGCCGAGGGGGCAGAAGCGCTCGTGGACCGCACCCTGAGCGAGGTCGCTTGCGCTGACGGTGCGGCGGGCGTGCGCTGGATGTCGGGTGTCTCGGTCGCGCCGGCTGAGCGCTCCACCACCCTCGAGGGGCTCCTGCGGCGCGCGATCTCGGCGCTCGAAGGTGCGACGCGCGAGCTTCCGACAGGCTCGTCGGTCAGCGGCTGACCCGTGTGCTGGGCAGACGCCTTGTAGGACTCCGCCGGGGGCCTGTCGGCGGGTTCCGGTGCCAGTTCGGACGCACTTCCTCTGCCGCACCACGGGGGCCGGTGTCAGGGTCCTCGTGTCATGCCTGCTCCGGCCGACAAGATCCTGTTCGTGGACGACGAGCCCGACATTCGCTCGCTGTTCCAGAAGCAGCTGTCGAAGCACGGGTACGAGGTCGAGCTGGCGGCGGAGCCTTCGGAGGCCCTGCGCATGGCCAGCACGACGCGGTACGCCGCGATCGCCACCGACCTCCGCATGCCCGAGATGGACGGCATCGAGCTCATCTCGAGGCTCCAGAGCTCGTGTCCAGGAGTCGCCGTCGTCCTGATCAGCGGCGACGTGCAGCTGGAGATCCCCGAGAACGCGTGGCTCGACCGCACCCTCGTCTCGGTCATTCCGAAGCCCTGGGACCTCAAGGAGCTGCTGGCCGCCGTGAGCCGGGCCCAGCAGATCACGCGCCGTGTGCGCGTGAGCCCGCACGGTCCGCTGCACGAGGAAGGCTCGCTGCATGTCCTGCTGATCGAGCCGCACTCTGCCGATCGGGAGCGCTTCGAGGACAGTCTCTCGCGCAGTGAGCTCCACGCCGGGGTCACCGTGGCCGACACGCTCGCGAGCGCGGCGGCGGTCCTCGAGCGTGAGGCCTTCGATGTGGTGGTGGTGGACCTCGATCTGCCGGACGCGCACGGCGTGGAGGCGCTGCGGCGCATCCGGGAGCTCGCGCCACACCTTCCGCTGGTTGCTCTCAGCGGCCCGGAGGATCTGCCGATCGCGCGCGACTCGGCACGGCTCGGCGCGCAGGACTTCCTGAGCAAGTCGGAGCTGGGGCCTGCGGTGGTGCAGCGGGCGCTGCGGTACGCGGTCGAGCGGAAGCGCTCGGAGACCGAGCTCTTCGACATGGCCAATCGCGACTATCTGACGCGATTGGGCAATCGCTCCTTCTTCCGCTCACGCCTCAAGCACGCGCTCTCGCGCTACCGGAGGACGCAGCGACCTTTTGCCGTGATCTTCCTCGATCTCGATCGCTTCAAGGAGATCAACGACGGCTGGGGTCACCACGCGGGGGACACGGTGCTCTCTGAAGTGGCTTCGCGTCTCGAGACCGTTCTGGGAGAAGAGGCGACGTTGGCCCGCCTCGGGGGCGACGAATTCTCGGTGCTGCTCGAGGACGTCGAAGACCGCGGTCAGATCGACGAGGTGGCCGACCGGATCCTCTCGGCGCTCTCGGAGCCCTACCTGGTCGCGGGGGAGGCGGTGGAGACTCGCCCGAGCCTGGGCATCGCCATGTGCCCCGAGCATGGCGAGACGGAGGAGAAGCTGCTCCGGCTGGCCGACAAGGCGATGTACCAGGCGAAGAGACGCGGCGGTGCGCAGACCCACGTCTACGAAGGGGCCGACGTTCCACGCGCGCGGTTCATGGTGGAACGGGAGCTGCGACAGGCACTCGAGCGCGACGAGTTCATCCTCTACTATCAGCCGCAGCTCGACCTCGCGACGGGTCACTTCTGTGCTGCCGAGGCGCTGATCCGCTGGATCCGGCCGAACGGCGAGATGGTTCCTCCAGGTGAGTTCATCTCGTCGCTCGAAGAGACGGGGCAGATACGTGACGTCGGCGCCTGGGTCCTCGACCAGAGCTGCCGACAGCTCGCCCTCTGGCGCGACGAGGGGCTCGCGAACCTGCGGGTGTCGTTCAACGTGTCTCCGTGCCAGTTCGACGACGGACGGTTGCCGTTTCTCGCCGAAGATGCACTGCGGCGCTACCGGCTGGATCCGCACTGCCTGGAGATCGAGATCACGGAGGCGGTCGTCATCAAGGACACCGCCGGCAGCGTGGCGCAGCTCGAGCGCCTGCGCGCTCTGGGTATCGCCATTGCCCTCGACGACTTCGGCACGGGCTACTCGTCGCTCTCGTACCTCCACAAGGTGCCGGTCGACGTGCTCAAGATGGACCGTTCGTTCATCGGCGAGATCGAGAGCTCCGAGCACTCGCGCACCCTGGTCGAGCTGATCATCGCCCTGGGACACAAGCTCAAGCTCGAGGTCGTGGCCGAGGGGGTCGAAACTCAGGCACAGCTCGAGTTCCTCCGACGGGAGGGCTGCGACCGGACACAAGGCTACTTCCACTCGCGGCCCGTGCCCCCCGCGGAGCTGCTGTCTTTCCTGGGCACGGTCCCGGCGGCCTAGCCTGTTCGTCCCAGCTGGCCGCCCGCCGGTGCGCCGTCGGGTACTCTCTCAGGACACGACCCGGGAGACCGTCATGACCTCGCACTCCGTCCACCGTCGCTGGGCGACACTGCTCGCCGTCTGCTTCGTGCTCGCCGCCGCTCCGAGCGGTGCCGCCGTCGACAACCCCCAAGCCGCCTTCGAGGGCTTCGACGCCTGGGTCGAAGAGATGATGGCCGAGTGGCTGGTGCCCGCACTGGGCGTGTCGGTGGTCTACGAGGGGGAGGTGGTCCTCTCCAAGGGCTACGGTGAGAGGGACCGCCAGGCGGAGCTCGCGGCCGACGCCGACACGCTGTTTGCGATCGGCTCCAACAGCAAGTCGTTCACCGCCACCATCCTCGGCATGCTGGTCGACGAAGGGAAACTCGACTGGGATACGCCCGTGCGCGAGTACATGCCCGACTTCCGGATGCACGACCCGGTGGCGACCGCGGGAATGACGGCGCGCGACCTCGTGTCGCACACGTCGGGCCTGCCGCGTCACGATGCACTCTGGTACGCCTCGGGGCTGAGCCGCGACGAGCTGTACGACCGCCTGCGCTACCTCGAGCCGTCGAAGCCCTTCCGGTCGACCTTCCAGTACCAGAACCTGATGTTCATGACAGCCGGAGTGCTCGCCGAGCGCATCACGGGAAAGACCTGGGAGGAGCTCGTGCGGGAACGGATCTTCGAGCCTCTCGGCATGAAGCGCTCGAACTTCTCGGTGGAAGACATGGCCGCCGATGCGAATCACGCCAAGGCCTACAACGACAAAGACCGCGTGATCTTCGAGATCCCGTTCCGGAACATCGACGAGATCGGCCCGGCCGGGTCGATCAACTCGTCGGCGGCGATGATGGCGCGCTACGTTCAGTTCCACCTCGACCACGGCAAGGTGGGGGAGGAGCAGCTGCTCTCCGAGGCCAACGCCCGCACGATGCAGAGCCCCCAGATGGTGATGACGGGCCCCATCGCAGCCACCATGTCCGACCCTGAGCTCGGTACGCCGAGCTACGGTCTCGGGCTGATGGTGAGCAGCTATCGCGGGCGCCCGCACGTGCGTCACGGGGGCGGCATCGACGGCTTCATCTCGGCGATGGAGTGGCTGCCGCAGGACAAGATCGGCGTGGTGGTGCTCTCCAACACGAGCGGCAGCGGCACCGTGCCGCAGCTCGTGGTGCGCAACGTCTTCGACCGCCTGCTCGGCATGGAGCCCGTCGACTGGGCGGGCCGTGCGCGGAAACAGCGCAAGGAGGCGGAGGAGATGGCCGCAAAAGCCGAAGCGGACGCCGAGGCCGATCGCAAGAAGAACACGCGGCCCAGCCACGCTCTGGCCGACTACGTGGGCAGCTTCGAGCACCCCGGCTATGGTCGCGTCGACATCGCGCTCGACGGCGAGCAGCTGAAGCTCCAGGTCCACGGGATGACCGCCGCACTCGAGCATCATCACTACGACATCTTCACGACCCCGGACGACATCACCGATCCGACCTCCGTCGCTATCGCGTCCACCAAGGTCCGCTTCGACTACAACGACACGGGTGACATCGATCGGGCCATGATCCGGCTCGAGCCGGCCGTTCCTGCGATCGTCTTCGAGCGCGTCGCCGAGGAGGCGATGAAAGAGCGCGCGTTCCTCGAGAAGCTGGTCGGCGAGTACGAGCTGGCGGGCCAACTGGGAACGGTCGAGCTGACCGCGGCGGACCGCCTCACACTGACGGTGACGGGGCAGCCCACCTACACCCTGGAGCCGCAGCAGGGAACGACGTTTGCGCTGCAGGGTATGGAGGGGTTCTCCGTGGAGTTCGAGCTCGCCGAGGGTCAGGATCAGGCGAGTGCGGTGACCTTCCGGCAGCCCAACGGCACCTTCAAGGCGAACCGGAAGTAGCAGAACCCCGCGCAGCTCCGGCGCGGAGCGTCGGGTCGCGCCCGGCTTCCCACTGGGCCAGCAGGCGGTCCAGCGCCTGCGCCGAGGGGGCATCGGCCCGCGCTGGGGCAAGCTGTGTCTCGTCGCGCGGCGGGGCGCCCCCATCCTCGGCGAGCTGCTGCAGCTGCACCCAGCCGCCACCAAGCGCCTTGTAGAGCGCTATGGCCCGCTGTGTCCGGGCGATCCGGGCGAGGGCGAGACCGTCGTCGATCTGCGTCTGCGAGCGCTGTGCGTCGAGCAGGTTGAGGTAGTCGCTCAGCCCCTCGTCGAAGAGCACCTGCGCCAGCTCCGTTGCCTCGCGGCCTGCGCGGGCTGCCTCCGCGAGGGCGGTCACCTGGAGGCGCGCCTCTCCCAGCGCCACGAGCGTGGACTCGACCTCTTCGAGAGCGCCGAGGACAGCGCGCTGCCAGTTGAGCTCGGCCGCCTCCAGGCGGGCGCGCGCAGCATCGGTGGCGGCAGCCAGCTGCCCGCTGCGGAAGATGGGCAGGTCGATCCGCGGCCCGTAGCTCCAGACGCGGCTGGCCGACGAGATCAGGTCGCCGAGGCTCCCGGCCTCGAAGCCGCGGCGACCGCCTACGCTGATCCTTGGGAACCGGTCGGCGATGGCGACACCAAGATCGGCGTTGGCGGCGTGCCGCTCGCGCTCTGCGGCCCGCAGGTCGGGTCGCCGCCAGACCAGGTCCGCGGGCAGGCCGGTCGCGACGGCCGCCGGCGGCTCCGGCACGGGTGCTGCGCCGGCGAGCTCGGCGTCGAGCGCGTTGGGGCTTTCTCCGAGGAGCACGGCCAGACGGTGCTTGGCGGCCTCGCGGGCGGTGCGCAGCGGGCTCAGCGTGCCGCGCGTGGTCTCCACCTGCGCCCTCGCTCGCTGCAGATCGAGAGGTGGTGCGAGTCCGGCGTCCACCTTGCCTTCGATGGCGTCGAGGGTCGACTGCTGCAGGTCGAGGTTGCGCTCCGCGAGGGCCAGCCGCTCCGTAGCGCCGGCCCACTCCACGTACGTTGCGGCAACCTCGGCGGCGACCGTGAGCAGCAGCGCACGTCGGAGCTCCTCGGACCCCTCCAGCCGGGCTTGGCTCGCCTCGCGGGCGCGGCGCACGCGGCCCCAGAGGTCGAGCTCCCACGAAGCGTCGAAGCCGACGGTGTAGAGGTCGTTCTCGAGCTCGGCGAGGCCGGCCTCTGCAAGACCGGCGAGTGGTCCGGGCCCTCGCGCGCTGGCCTTCGAGCGCCCGCCACTCGTGCTTCCGTCGATGGCGGGCAGGAGCCTGCCGCCCTGTGCACGCCGGAAGGCGCGTGCCTCGGCAATGCGCGTGGCCGCGATCTGCAGGTCGAGGTTCGTCTGCATCGCGCGCTCGATCAAGCCGCTCAGCCGCGGGTCGCCGAGCTCGGCCCACCACTCCAGCTCGGGAAGCCCGAGCCGCTCCTCGATCGGCGGGCTCGGGGCGGTCGTCGAAGGTCTCGGGTACGTCCGCGACGGGGGTGACGTAGTCGGGCCCGACGGTGCACGCTCCGAGGAGCGCTGCCGCGAGCAGAGCCGAGGCGGCGCGGAAGGGCCGGGCGCTCATGCCGGCACCTGGGCGCGCGCAGCTTCGGCGTGCAGCGGCTCGATGTCGGGCCTGGCATCCGGCCGCTTCTTTCGCCACGTGCCGTGCAGCAGGACGTAGGCGCCGGGAATGAACACCAGCGCGAGCACGGTGGCGCCGGCGACGCCGCCCGCCAACACGATCGCGAGAGATGGCCAGAACTGCCCGCCGATGAAGAGGAGGAGCGGCAGGAAGCCGCCGATGGTGGTGAACGTGGTGGAGATGATGTGGCGCGAGCATCCCACCACCTCGTCGAGGATGGCCTCGTGGTCTCCGGCGCGTGCACGCGGATTCTCGCGGATTGCGGCGAGCACGACGATGCTGTCGTTGAGCGCCACGCCGATGAGCCCCAACGTGCCGAGGATCGTGTTGAAGCTCACGGGGAAACCGATGGACCAGGTGGAAAGGAGGGCGAGACCCACCGAGAGGACGGCAACCGCGACGAGCATCACGGCGATGCGCAGGCTGCGGAAGACCAGGATGATGGTGGCGACCATGATGGTGAAGAGCACGGGGGCGTATGCCAGGAGATTGCCGACGGCCTGGCCGTCCTCCTCGGAGGCGCCGCCCTCTTCCAGCCGGTAGCCGGTCGGCAGCTCGAACCCCTGGCTCTCGAGCTGTGCCAGCACCGCAGCGCTCGTGTCGATGGGTAGTGCATCCGAGCGCACGTAGCCCGACACGGTGTTGCACCGCTCGCCGTCGTAGCGGCTGATGCCGCCGAGCTCGGGCCGTAGCGCGAGCTCACCGACCGCCTCGAGCGGGAGCGAGCCCTGGCGCGTGGCGAAGCGGAGGGATCCGAGGTCGCCCACGTTGCCGCGACGGTCGTCGAGCCGTACGCGCACTGGGAGCTGCTCGAGGTCCTCGAGCACCGTGCCGCCGAGAACTCCCTCGAGGCCGCCGTCGAGCTGGGAGGCGAGGTCGGTCAGCGTCAGGCCCGCGCGCTCGGCCTCCACCTCGTTGGCATCGAGCCACAGCTTCGGCTCCCCGCGTGGCATGGTGACCTGGGTGTGGAGCACGTCCGGATGACTCTGCAGCACGAGCCGGATCTCCTCACCCAGGCGCTGGAGCTCCTTCGGGTCGGGGCCAAAAAGCCGGTACGAGATGCCCGCCTCCACGGGCGGGCCCTGCCCGAAGCTGCGCAGCACCACCTGGGACTCCGGGAAGGCGGCATCGATGCGGCGCTGCAGTTCCGGGACCAGGCGTTGGGTGGCGTCCGCGGACGAGGAGACGATGACCCCCCGCGCGTAGTGGGGCGAGTTGTCGTTGGCTTCGATCAGGTTGTAGTACACCGGCGGAAAGGCTGCGCCGACGAGCCAGTGCACGTGCTCGACATCGGGATCGGCTCGGAGCAGTTCCTCCATGGCGCGCACCTCCTGCTCGGTGCGGCGGATCGATGCGTCGGTTGGCATCCAGACCTGGAGATCGAACATGTTGCGGTCGGTCGGTGGGAAGAAGGCGTTGCCGAGCTGGGTCGAAAGGACGAAGCCGATCACGGGGACCGCGGCCGCGATCGCGATCGGCAGCACGGGCACGCGCAGCCCGAAGCGCAGCGCCCTGCGGAAGGGGCGCGACACGGCGCCTCCCGCCAGGCCGTGGCGCCACCAGGACCTTCGGCCGTCGCCACTGTGGAACGTGCCGAACCGACCCGCGAGGGCCGCGATGATCGTCATGGAGATGACGTAGCTGAAAGACACGGCCAGGATCACGCTCACACCGATGTAGCCGACGAAGTCACCCGCAGCGCCGGGGAGCAGCACGATCGGCGCAAAGGCGAGCACCGTGGTGAGCGTCGAGGCGAAGAGCGGGTTGCGCAGGTGCTTCGCGGTGGCCTGAACCGCCTCGGCGGTGCTCAGCCCCTCCTCGCGGTTCTTGCGAATCTCGTCCACGACGACGATGGCGTTGTCGATGAGGAGGCCCAGCGCGATGATCATCCCGAAGATCGACATCTGGTGCAGCTGACCGCCGAGCATGAGCACGGTGAAGAGCACGGCACAGCCGGTGAGCGGCAGCGCCGCGCCCACGAGGAGAGCCAGGCGCCACCCCATGGTGAGCATGACCACGATCATCACGACCATCGCGCCGAGGAGTAGGTTGCCCGTGAGCTCGGCGAGACGCGCGTTCGTGTAGATGCTCTGGTCGAAGACCGTCTGCATGCGAATCGAGCCGCCGACCTCCGGGCTCATGGAGTCGACGGCTGCCCGTGCTGTCGTCGCCCAGTCGCCGATGCGGATGTTCGGGCTCATCCGGGCCGCCACCAGCACGCCGCGCCGGCCGTCGACCGTTGCGACCTGCGACGCGGGCTCGCGGACGCCCCGACTGACCTGGGCGATGTCGCCGAGGCGCAGCACCGAGCCGTCCTGGCGCGCCGAGATCGGCACGGCGCGCACGCGATCCAGGGTGTCGAGCGAGCCTTCGACCTCGAGCAGAACGGTGGCGTCGCTCTGACGCAGCGCCCCGGCGGGTCGCTTGACGTCGGTGGCGGCGGCGCGCCGCGCGAGGTCCGCAGCGGAGAGGCCGAGCAGCTCGAGCTCGCGTGGGTCTGCGAGCACGGTGATCTCCTCTTCGGCCCCGCCGTACGTGCGCACGAGCTCCGTGCCGGGAACGCGGCGGAGGCGGTCGGCGAGATCCTGCCCGAGGCGGTCGAGGATGGCGATCGGAGCGTCGCCAGGCCCGTCCCAGACGAAGCTCGAGATCAACGTGTACGCGGCGGGAATGCGCTGGTCGTCGAGGATGGGCTTGGGTGCGCCCGCGGGCAGCTGGCCGGCGACCTCGTCCAGCTTGGAGCGGATGCGCGAGAAGATCTCGTCGTTGCCGGCTTCGTCGATCGCGTCGAGCAGCTCGATGTTGATCGAGGCGAAACCCCGGCGCGAGGTCGACTCGACGCGCTTGATCTCGGCGATCTCGTCGAGCGCGTTCTCGATCGGCTCGGTCACCAGCGACTCGACGCGCTCGGCCGAAGCCCCGGGGAACGGCGCCAGCACGACTGGGTAGCGGTGCACGATCCGTGGGTCTTCCAAGCGCGGGAGGGATCCGAGGGCCGAAAGCCCGGCCACGGCGAGAACCGCGATCGACAGGAAGAGCAGGTAGGAGTTGCGGAGAAAGGCGAGGGTCACGGTGCAGCTCCTGCGACCGACGCCGCCTCCGAGGTGGCGTCGTCTGGAGCGGCGTCCGTCCACTGAGGTGGCCGCGCAGCGGCGGACCAGCCGACCGTCTCCACGGTGACCCGTTGGCCAGGCGTCAGGCGTTGGAGCCCGCCCGTGACCACGAGGTCGCCTGAGGCGAGGGCACCCCGCACGAAGGCTCGGGGTTGACCCGACCCGGGAGCGGAGTCGAGCTCGAGGGTCTCGAGCTGGCGCTTCTCGAGCGTGTGGGTCGCCTCGGTACCGGCCGGGAGAGGCACGGCGACGTAACACGACCAGAGACCGCGCAGCGATTCCGTGAGGGCGGAGACGGGAAGCCAGAAGCCCTCTTCCAGCACCTCGCGATCGAACGCCAGCGACGCGGTCTCACCGACGCGCAGCTCCTCCAGGCTGCTGTCGAGCTCGAAGAGGAGGTCGACCGTGCGGGTGCTCGCGTTCTGCTCGGGGAGGGCGCGCAGCAGCGTGGCCTCGACCTCTCGCCCGCGCACGTCGACCGCGTAGGTGCCGCCGTGGGAGAGGGTCCGCGCGACCTCTGGGCCGACACCGATGCGCGCCCGCGGGCGCTCGCGCTCGAGCAGCTCGAAGACCGGAGTTCCGGCGGCCAGCACCTGCCCTTCGTCGATGAAGCGTCGTGCCACGATGGCGGGGAAGGGAGAGCGGAGGCTCGACTTCGCGAGATCGACGTCGATCAGCTCGATCTGCGCGTCGGTGCGCTCGAGTGCGGCCTCTGCCGAGAGGTGCCGTTGGGCGGCCTCGTCGACATCCTGCGCCGAGACGGCGTTGCGTGACGCGGCCCGGCGGACGCGCTCGAGCGTGCTGGCCGCGAGATCCCGCGAGGTGCGGGCCTGTGCCTGCGCGGCCTCCAGCTCACGACGACGGGCCCGGAGGCGGTCGGTGTCGAGCGCGGCGAGCAGTGCGCCCGCCGCGACCGGGTCACCTTCGTCGACGCCGGCCGAGACCAGCGTCCCGGGCAGGTCGAAGCCGACTTGGGAGCGTCGACGGGCCTCGACCTGGCCGACGTAGTTGCGGCGTACGGCGTACGAGGTGGTGGTTTCGGCCGGCGCAACCTCGACCTGCAGAACGCGCTCGCTGGGCGTGGCGTCAGGCTCGGTGTCGCCGCCACAAGCGAGGGCCAGTGCGAGGAGCAGGGCCCCTCCGATGCGGTGAAGGGGGCTCATGAGGTCGACCTCTCCCCCGCGCAGCGGGTCCGTAGCGAGAGCACGGCGTCGTTTGCCGTGTGTGTCACGTGCGCTCTCGCCGCCTCGGGCTCGAGCGAGCGCGCGAGAGCGAGACCGCCGACCATGGTCGAGATGAGCTGGCGGCTGAGCTGGTCTCGCTCCATCGCGTCCTCGAGGGGAAGCCGCGCGGCGATCTGCGCGGCCCATTCGTCCAGGCCGTTCGCGAGAGCTGTGCGCGTGGCCTCCGACGCGCGCGTGACCTCGGAGACCAGGGTGGGGAGCGGGCAACCGTCTTCGACGGTCTCGAGGTGCTGTACCGACAGGTAGCGCCGCACGAGCCCCTCGATCCAATCGAGGCCTTCGAGAAGCTCCAGCCCCTCTTCCCGGTGTGCTCGGTGCGTGGAGAGGGCGGTCTGGATGACCTCGGTGAAGAGCTGCTCCTTGCTCTCGAAGTGCCTGTAGAAGGCTCCGGCGGTCAGTCCGGCTTCGGACATGACGGCGTCGACTCCGCCTCCGTGAAAGCCGTGACGCTTGAACGTGCGGGCCCCGGCCTCGAGGATGCGCTGCCGGGTCTCGGCCTTCTGGTGGGGGGGATATCTCATGGCGTTGCGGCCTCGTCTCGAAGTCAGGGGCAGAAGGGGGTCGTCGGGCAGTCTCATCCGCGGGTACGGCCCTCCCGTCCTATTGGATTACGAGCGTCATCGCCAAGGTTGCACCAAAACTGGCCGATCGGCCAGTTTTGGGCCGAATGGACCTCCACGGCGTCGGGCTCGGAGGGTCGCCGGCCGCCGAGGTCTAGATCTTCGAGTAGCCGGAGCCCTCGCGCTCGAAGCCGATGCCCCGACCCTCGTCGATCCAGCCGAACTCGTGCAGGATCTCCTGGCTGTAGGTGACGCGCCCCGCGACCTCGTCGAGGGGCTCGGTGGCGAGCAGGAGCGCCGCGCGCGCCATCATCTCCTCCGGCTCGGCCCTGGGATCGTCCTTCCGCTCGAGGAGCTTGTGATGCATGACGCCAGGGGTCGGCACGACCTGGGAGGGCGACACGCAGGTGACCGAGATCCCGTCTTCGTAGACCTCGGATGCGAGGCCCTGCGTGAACCGCTCGAGCGCGGCCTTCTCGGCTCCGTAGAGGGTGCCGCCGATGGCGGGCGGCTCGGGGTACGGGCCGCGGCCGGGGCCGATGGCCGCGCCGCTCGAGATGTTGACGATGGCGCCCTGCTTCTGGGCGCGCATGTGCGGCAGCACGAGCTGGCTCAGGTAAAACGGCGCGTGGAAGTTCACGTCGGTCGAGCGCAGCCACTTCGAGATGGGGAAGTCGGCGATCTTCACGAAGTAGGTGAGCGCAGCGTTGTTGACCAGCACGTCGATGCCACCCCCGAAGTGCTCCTGGGCCTCGTTGATGGTCGACTGACAGTCTTCGTAGCGCGCGACGTTGCATGCGAAGGCTTCGGCTTCGCCGCCGGCGTCCCGAATCTCCTGGACCGTGCCGCTGAGGGACCCCGGGAGTGGGTGGTCGCCCTCCTGCACGGTGCGCGCAATGCACGCCACGCGAGCCCCTTCGGCCGCGAACAGGCGCGCGATCTCGGCGCCGATACCGCGGCTTGCGCCGGTCACGAATGCGATTTTCTCGTCGAGCTTGCCCATCGTCATCTCCCGGGTCGGGTTCATCGAGGTGTGCGGAGGAACGCGAGGAGGTCGGCGAGCGCCTGAAGCTCGAGGTCGGCCTCGAGCTCCTCCGGCATCATGGAGAGCCCGCTTGCGCGGATCTCCCGGATGTCGGAGCGCTGCACCACGGTGCGCTCGCCCGTTGCGAGGCGGATCACGACGTCGCCCGCATCGTCGGTGAGCAGGCCGCTGACCACGTCGCCGCTCGCGAGCGCCACGTCGTAGGCCAGATACTCGGGGGACACCTGGGCGTTGGGATCGACGATGTCGTGGAGGAGCCCCGCTGCGCTCTTCCGATACAGGTCGGTGAGGTCGGGGCCGACGCTTCCGTCGGCGACGCCGCGCAGCGCGTGACAGGTGGCGCAGAGCTCGTCGAAGGTCTTGCGCCCGCGCGCCGCCACACCTTCGAGGTGGAGCGCGCCCCGGGCCGCCTCGAGAGCCTCCGCACGAGTGCGCACTCCCGAGTCCGAGAAGAGGCGGGCCGCGCGGGCCCCGATCTCGGGGCTCGACCACCGCAGCAGCGTGCGTCGGCGCTCGAGATCCAGGCGCATCTCGCCACGCTGAATGGTGCCGTTCTCGAGCGCGTCGAGGAGGAGCTCGTGATGCGCTCGTCGCCCCAGCAGGAAGTCGCCTGCCCCGCGGCGCTCGGCCGGGCCGAGAGCCTGCCAGCGCGCCAGCAGCTCCTGCGCGATCGGGAGGCTCGCGTCGGGGTCTCGCGGCTCGGTCAATGCGTCCAGCGCTGTGCGCCGCAGATCGGCAGGGGTGGTGGGGTCGAGCAGGTCGAAGAGCGTCTGCTGGAGCTCGGGGGGATCGGCCGCAAGGAGGACACGAAGCGCGCGCAGGCGCGCAGGAGGCTCCTGGGCGCCATCGAGAACCACCGCGCTCGCCGCGGCCAGCTCGGCGCTCGATGCCTGGAGCGTGGTGCCCAGCGTGCGAGCGAGTCCCCAACCCAGCTCCTGCACATCTTCGTCCGTGCTGCGCGTCCAGCGCAGGAGCCGCCGCTCGATGCGGCGCGAGGTGGGCCAGGGAGCCTCCTCCCCGGAGAGCCGGTCGCGCAGACCCGCTCGCAGACCGGTCAGCAGTGCACGCTCCATGACCTCCTCGCCGTCGGCCGACCCCAGCACGTCGTCGACGAGGTCCGTTCCGCCGCCTTGCCCCCACCGTTGCCCGATGTCGTGCCAGAGCGCGGCGTGGGCGTCGGCGAGCGAGGAAGGGGGGGTTGGCCAGGAGGAGATTCGGCTCCACCATGCGTCCGGACGCGCCTCGGCGGCGACGACCGCCGCAGTGCGCAGCCACGGCTCCTGCACCCCACCCTGCGCCGCGGCGACGAGCGCTGCATCGATGCGCTCCAGCAGCGCCTCGCGCTCCCTGCGCGCGGCCCCTTTGAGCCCCTCGAGAGAAAGCGAGCGCGCGGCACGCGTCAGCTGAAGCATGGCGACCAGTCGGACGCGGGGCTTCGGGTCGACCACGCCTTCGAGCGCCGCCTCGAGGAGGCCAGGCTCCAGGGCGCGGGCTCCGAGCGCCAGGAAGGCGCGCTCGCGCACGACGGCTTCGGGGTCGCGCAGCAGGGGCGCGACGTGCTCGGCCGTCAGCCGGGGAAGGGCTTCGAGTGCCTCGAGTGCAAACAGTGCCTCGAGCCGGGCTCTCGGAGCTTCGGACGCGAGCTGGTCGCGGAGCAGGAAGAAGGTGCCCGGCTCCTGCTGTTCGGCGAGCAGCCGGCGCGCGGTGGCTCGATGCCACTGGTTGTCGAGCTGGAGCGCCTCCACCAGCGCAAAGGAGTCGTAGGTGCGCAGCGAGCGGATGTAGGGGGGTAGCGGCGGCTCGCCTTCGTACAGGCGGTAGATGCGACCGCGGTCGGCTCCGCCCCGCACGTCGATCTGGGCCTCCATGTCGTCTGGAATCCACTCCGGGTGCTCGATCACGTCGCGGGACATGTCGAGTACGTAGAGTGCGCCGTCCGGCCCGACGGTGTAGTTGACCGGTCGGAAGCTGAGATCGCGCGCCGCCAGGAACTCGAAGTTCTCGTCGACGCGGCGGGCGGTGAAGCTGGCCCCGGCCGGCTCGACGGCGTCGCGGTGGACGAGGTTGTGCACCGTCTCGCCCACGAAGAACTGGCCGCGGAGGCTCGGTGCGGCGTCTCCGCCGTAGTGCGTGAGGCCCGACCCGGCGGTGAAGAAGCCGGCCTGCTCCGGGTGGTTGGGGCGCTCCTGCGTGTCGGAGACGGGGTACACCCGCGTCTGCCCGCCGCGCCCGTGGTCGGAGATCTCTTCGACCGTGCGCGGCCAGCCCGCACTTTCGGGCAGCAGTCGTCGCGGCAGCACCTCCACCTGGATGTGGCGCTGTTCGTGCGTGACGAAACGTCGCCCCCAGTCGTCGAACGTCACCCCGAATCCGCCGCCCATGGGGCCGGCGCTCTCGAGCCGGCCCTCAGTGAGCTGGTGACCCTTCTCTTCCCGTGCGAAGCGGAAGCGCACGTCGAGGCCGCGGATCGGGATGGCGTCGGGAGCGTCGCCGCCCGCTGCCTCTTCCGTCAGTCGCACCTGTCCGCCCGAGCTGCCGTTCGCCGCGTACACCCAGCCGTCGGGTCCGAAGGCCAGGCCGTTGACGTTGCTCTCCGAAGGGCCGAGTGAAAAACCCTCCAGGACGACCTGTCGGAGGTCGGCTCGACCGTCGTCGTCCGTGTCCTTGACGAAAAGCACCTCCGGGGCGTCGGCCACGAGCAGGCCACCCTGGTAGGGGAGGATCGAGTCGGCATAGCGGAAGCCGTCGGCGAAGATCCGTCGGGCATCGTAGGTGCCGTTGCGGTCGCGGTCCTCGAGGAGCACGATGCGCCCTCGGCGGTCGCTGTCTTCGGTCTCGGGGTAGCCCCCCATCTCCAGCACGAAGGCGCGTCCCGAAGCGTCGAACTCGAGATCGACGGGATCGAACACCAGCGGCTCCGCCGCGACGAGCTCGATGGTCACACCGTCGACGAGGCGATGGGGGCCGAGCTTCGCCCGCGCGTCCAGCACGCCTTCAGGCTCGGAGGCGGCACCGAGGAGTGCCAGGAGCCCGAGCGCAGCGAGGACGGGCGGAAGGCGCTGGATCACGACGTTCGCTCGCCTAGTACGCAGTCGAGCGGCGGAAGCGCTCCACGTGGCGTCCGTTCTCCTTTGCGGCTCGCTCGTAGAGCCGCCCCGCGAGCTCTTCGAGGAACTTCGGCGTGATGGTCTCCGGGTCGTAGCGATCGACCAGCGAGCCGAACTGGCTGGTGTGCGCTGCCGACGCACGGGACTTGAGCCGCGCCACTTCGGAGATGTCCACGGTGTAGTTCGGCTGGGCGGAGTAGTACAACAGGACGAGCGGCACGCTGTAGGCCTCGAAGCCGCTCTGCTCGAGCTCCGGGAAGTACAGCCTCCAGCGCGCAGCGCGGATGGCGTCCACCGTGATCACCGCGCCCGCGCGGTGGTCGCTCTTGTGGTACTGCACGTACGGAGCTCCCGGGTCGACCGTGAACAGAACGTCGGGGCGCACGCGACGAATCTCGCGCGCCACCTGCTTCGTCAGCTCGCGCGGGTCGACGTACTCGAGCATGCCGTCGTCGTGGCCGAGCCAGGTGATGTTCTCCACGGGGATCCCGAGGATCCGACACGCGTTCTCCTCTTCCGCCTTGCGGATCGCTGCGAGGCGCTCGTGCGTCATCGAGGGGTCGCGGGAGCCCGCGTTGTCGGTGGTGTACACCACGACGTGGATCTCGTTGCCGCCGCGGGCGAGGAGAGCCAGCGTGCCTCCCGACGTGAAGGTCTCGTCGTCGGGGTGTGGGGTGACCACCAGGATCTTCTTGCCCGTCCACTCCTCGACGCGGTCGTCGCCTTCGTAGGGGGGCTCGGCCTGCGCGACCTGGCCGGCGGCGGCAAGAGGCAGGGCCAACAGGACCGCGGCCGCGAGGGACAAGGTCCGCGACGCGCGAGATCTCGGAGAGCGTGCAGCGTGAAGGTGCGGGCTCGACATGGACGACTCCTCGGCGAAGCCTGTGGCGCACGGCGAGTGCGCCGGGAGATGAGCAGGTGAGCGCCATCCTGCCCAAGAAGGTGCCGCCGCGTCCAGTCGAGCGGCCCCGCGGCGCGGAGATCCAGGCTAGGAGAGGACGTCGGCGATCACGTCCAGCAGCTCCTGGTAGCGAAACGGCTTCTGCAGGAAGCCCTGCACGTGCTGCTGCGCGCCCTGGACCTCGTCTTCGGCACCGGAGAAGCCGCTGCACAGAACGATCACCTGCTCCGGGGCGATGGAGCGCGCCGCCTCGAGGGTCTGGCGGCAGGTCTGGCCGGGCATGCTGACGTCGAGGAGCAGGAGGTCGAACGGCCCGGAGTCTTGCAGGCGCTGCACCGCTTCGGCACCGTCCCCGGCGGTCTCCACTTCGAAGCCGTTCTTCTCGAGCATGCGCTGCGTCACGAACTGCACGGACGGCTCGTCGTCGGCGATCAGTGCGCGCCGTCCGGAGAACGGGGTCTCGCTCATGCAGGAAGGGCCTCGAACAGGTCGGTTGCCGCAGTCTCTTCCGTGAACTTCGAAGGATCGTACTGCATGGATGAGAGAAAAACTAGATAAACTACTCTTTATGGTCTGGCGACTGCACCAACACGGCACACCAGCGGTTGGAAGGGACTGGATGCGCGAGTCTCTGTGGGCAGGTGCAGTGACGGGGGCCTTCTGGGTGTCGCTGGGGCTCCTCGATGCGGCCGGGCTGGTGGCCGTGGAGAGGCGTTGGTGGTGGCTCAGCGGCGGGGCCATCCTACTTGCGACTGCGCTCTCCGTCTGCCTCTTCTCCTGGACGGTTCTGGCGGAGCGCCTCGGGGCACATCGGCATCTCGTGCCCCTGCTGCTGCACGGGTGGCTGCTGTGTGCCATGGTGGTTCTGGCTCCGGAGGCGCGCCTGATGACGCTCGTCACCTACCAGGTGCTCCTCCTGCTCTACGCTGGCCGCCTCGGGTTTGCCCAGGTCTTTTCGGTGGGGTGCGCCGTCACGGCGGCCTATCAGGTGGCGCTGTACGTGCTCGTGGAGCGTGGCCGGCTCGAAGGTCTGTCGTTCGAGCTCGCCGTGAGTGTCTTCTTCCTCGGGTCGCAGGTGCTGGCGGGCCTGGTCTTCGTGCAGCTCAAGCAGGTGGAGGACGAGCGGCGTGAGCTGGGGCGACGGCTGGCGGGCATGGCGCTGACCGACAGTCTGACCGAGCTTCCCAACCGACGGTACTTCGAGGACGTGGCCACGCGAGAGCTCGAGCGATGCAAGCGCTCCGGCGACTCCTTCGCCGTGGCGATGATCGACGTCGACGGATTCAAACAGGTGAACGACGAGTTCGGGCACGCGGCCGGGGATCAACTCCTGATCGACGTGGCCCGGGCGATTGGCCGAGGCACGAGAGAGAGCGACTTCGTGGCCCGCTTCGGGGGCGACGAGTTTGCCGTGCTGCTGCCTGCGGTGGATGCGGCGATCGCCGTGGCCGTCGCCGAGCGGCTCCGGTGCGAGGTTGCGTCGGTCATCGCAGAGGTTTCGGCGGCCGGGCGCGCAGTCGGCGTCACCCTCAGCGTCGGAGTGGCGCTCGCAGAGGGTGCGCCCGAGGCTGGCGCGGAGCGTGAGGCGACGGTGCGCTCCGTCCTCGGGCGTGCCGACGACGCCCTCTATCGTGCGAAGCGCGCCGGGAAGAACCGCGTGGCGCTGGCCCTCGCGGGGGAGCCTGCGCTCGCCGCCTCTGCGTGAACGGCCTCAGCCTTGGCTAGCCTTGAGCTCCCGCCGCCGCGCGTGGAGGACCGGCTCGGTGTAGCCGCTCGGCAGATCGGTGCCCTGGAAGACGAGGTCCAACGACGCCTGGAAGGCGATGTTATTCGCCGGGTCGTCGCTCAGCGGGCGGTAGTTCTTGTCGCTCGCGTTCTGCTCGTCGACCTTCTTCGCCATGCGTACGAAGGTCTCCTCGACCTGCTCCTTCGTCACGAAGCCGTGGCGCAGCCAGTTTGCGATGTGCTGGCTCGAGATACGCAGCGTCGCGCGGTCTTCCATGAGCCCGACGTCGTGGATGTCGGGCACCTTGGAGCAGCCGACCCCCTGGTCGACCCAGCGCACGACATAACCCAGGATGCCCTGCGCGTTGTTGTCGAGCTCGCGCTGCAGCTCTTCGGCGCTCGGCGGCTGGGGTGGTGCGGGGAGGAGCGGAACCTGGAGGAGGTCGTCCACGCTGGCGCGATCGCGGCTCGCGAGCTCGGCTTGGCGTGCCTCGACGTCCACCTGGTGGTAATGCATCGCGTGCAGCGCGGCCGCTGTGGGTGAAGGCACCCAGGCGCAGTTGGCGCCGCTCTGCGGATGGCCGACCTTGGCCTCGACCATTGCCGCCATCTCGTCCGGCATGGCCCACATGCCTTTGCCGATCTGTCCGGTCTTGTAGAGGCCGGTCTCGATGCCGAGGTCGACGTTGGAGTCTTCGTAGGCGCCCAGCCACGTGGCGTTCTTGATGTCGCCCTTGGGAATGACGGGCCCGGCCTCCATGCTGGTGTGGATCTCGTCGCCGGTGCGGTCGAGGAAGCCCGTGTTGATGAAGATCACCCGCTCCTTCGCCTGGCGGATGCACTCCTTGAGATTGAGCGTGGTGCGGCGCTCCTCGTCCATGATGCCGATCTTCACGGTGTTCTCCGGCAGTCCGAGAAGCTTCTCGGTGGCGTCGAACAGGTCCACGGTGAACGCCGCCTCGTCGGGTCCGTGCAGCTTCGGTTTGACGATGTAGATGCTGCCCGTGCGCGAGTTGGAGAGCGCGCCGGCGCCGTCGAGGTCGGCCTTGCCGATGGCCGACGTGATCACGGCGTCCAGGATGCCCTCCGGCACCTCCTGGCCGTCGTCGGTGACCACGGCATCGTTGGTCATGAGCAGGCCGACGTTGCGCACGAGCATGAGCGAGCGGCCGGGAAGGGTGGCGCTCTCCCCGCTTGCGCTCGTGTACTCCTTGTCCTGGGCGAGGCGGCGCGTCATCTGGCGGCCACCCTTCTCGAAGGTGTCCTCCAGGTCGCCCATCATGAGCCCGAGCCAGTTGCGGTACACGCCGACCTTGTCTTCGGCGTCGACGGCTGCGACCGAGTCTTCGCAGTCCTGGATCGTCGTGACGGCGGCCTCCATGACGACGTCTTTGACTCCGGCGCGGTGCTCGGCGCCGACGGGGTGCCCCTTGTCGATGAGGATCTCGACGTGGAGACCGTTGTTTACGAGGAGGATCGAGCTCGGTGCGTCGCGGGGCCCGGTCCAGCCGGCGAAGCACGCTGCGTCTTCGAGCGAGCCGGTCGCGCCGTTGCCGAAGGTGACCTGGAGCGCCGCGGGCGAGCCGTCGCTCACGGAGTAGCCCGTGACGTCGGAGTACCTGCCGCCGGCGAGCGGGGCCGCGCTGTCGAGAAACTCCTCGGCATACGCCTCCACGAGCTTGCCGCGGGCCGGGTTGTACGACGTTCCCTTCTCGGTTCCCTCACCCTCCGGGATGACGTCGGTGCCGTACAGCGCGTCATAGAGCGACACCCATCGCGCGTTCGCTGCGTTGATGCAGAAACGCGCGTTGCTGACCGGCACGACGAGCTGTGGGCCGGAGATCGTGGCGATCTCCGGGTCTACGCCATGCACGTCCACCTGAAAGTCGTCACCCTCGGGCTGGAGGTACCCGATCTCCTCGAGGTAGCTCTTGTACGCGGCCGGATCGAGGTTGCCGGGCTCGTGGTCGCGGTGCCACTCGTCGAGCTGGGTCTGCAGCTCCTCCCGGCGCGCCAGCAGCTGCTGGTTGCGCGGCTGCATGTCCCGGACGATCTCGGCGAAGCCGGCCCAGAAGTCGTCGGCGCTCAGCTGGATCTTGGGCAGGACCTCGTCGTTGACGAAGTCGTACAGGACGGGCTCGATCTGGAGACCGAAGGCGGAGATGCGATCAGACATGGGAGGCTCCCGAGGGGGTCGTCAAGAGTTCAGTGCGCCGCGAGCGCGGGGGTGGCCCGGGGAGCGGCATTGTGTCACGGCGCGGTGGATGCGGCGTGGCTCCCGTCAGCGCGGCGGCGGCGGTGCCAAAGAGTGTCAGCTGAGGGGTCCGGGCTGACGCCGGGCGGCGCCTCGAAGGGGCCGTTGGGCTCGCGGAAGCGCCGGTTCCGGGCATCGGAGAGCCGTGGGGCTCGGCACCGAGCTTGCTTCGAAACGAAGGCGAGCTGCGGCTCGTCGTACGAGTCTCGACCCGGTCGAGCAGACGTCTCGACCCGGTCGAGCAGACCCATGAAGTTCTCTCTCGCATCACCCCTCGACGGGCGGAGACGACGTCTCCGGCTCCTGTTCGTCGTCGCCGCGTCTCTGACGGCCCTCGCGTGGTGGCAGAAGGGAGACCTGGCCCCAGTCTCGGAGCTGCGTGCGGAGATGTTCCAGGAGCCGATCCAGACCGACATCGAAGGCGAGAACTTCGAGTTCACGTACAAGGGCAAGCGGGTCGACGTGGATCCCGTGGCCGAGTACGAGATGTGGGGGCTCGTCGTGAGCCACAACAACATCCAGAGTGTCTCGGACATCTACCACGACAGCTCCTCGGTCGACACCAAGGATCTCTGTGTCGTCTGGGGCGAGAGCCTGCGCAACGGGTCGTACCAGGACGTCGAGTTCTGGAGCGGGCCCTGGACCTGCTACTACCGCTACGAGCGGGGTAGCACCTTCCAGGGCATGCACCTCGGCAACAACCACATGATCACCGGGAGCGACGCGCTCCGCGACCAGCTCGCCGGCGTGCGCAAAGGCGATCAGATCCGCGTGAAGGGCCAGCTGGTCAACTACCACATGGAGGACTGGCGCAACTGGTGGCGTCGGTCCAGCACGAACCGGTTCGATTCGGGAGACGGTGCCTGCGAGGTGATCTACTTCACCGAGCTCGAAGTCCTCCAGGCGGGAACGCCGGGGTGGTATCTCGCGTTCCGGATCGGCCTCGGGCTGCTGCTCCTGGTGCCCCTGTTGTTCCTGCACACCCTCTGGCTCGACGCGAAGCGGTCGGAGCGCGAGCGTGCGCCGAGCGCCGACGTGCCGGCGCAGCTCCCGGACGTCTGGACCGGCGAGGTCGAGGTCTGATGTGCTCGGTGTGCTGATAGCACACCTGCGCGCGTGCCCTGCGGGCACGTTGCGGTTTGGCGGACCAAACGTGCTGCGCGCCCTGCAGGGACGTTGCAGTTTGGCGGACCAAGCGTGCTGCGCGCCCTACGGGCAGGTTGCAGTTTGGCGGACCAAACGTGCTGTGTGTCGATTGGCGGTTCAGTGTGACGGCTACCACGCCTGCGCGCGTGCCCTGCGGGCAGGTTGCAGTTTGGCGGACCAAACGTGCTGGCGCGTCGGTTGGGGGTTCGGTGTGGTGGCTACCACGCCAGCGCGCGTGCCCTACGAAGTCTCGCGCTCCGAGTCGCGGCTGACGTCGGACGAGGCCGGGGCGTCGACCAGAGGGACGACTCCAGTCGGGACGCGCGGCGCGTGAATGCGCAGCCAGTCGTCGATGTCCTGGAGTGCGGCGTCGTCTTCGTACAGGGTCGAGTGATAGAGGCCGCCGTGGGGCGACCACTCGCTGCGTAGCACCTGATGGCGCCAGCGACCGAGCGGCGTCTCGCTCGACGTGAGCAGGTAGCGCGTGGCGCTCGCGAGGTTGGCGGCGCCGAACAGGGAGTTCACGGAGAAGGCGAGAATGCGCGTCTGGGTGAGTACGAGCTCGCGCAACGAGCGCGTGACCAGGCCGGGAGTGAACCGGCGCTTCTCGAAGGAGTCGAGGATGCGGTTGGCGCTGCGCACGAGGAGCTGGTTGAGCAGCGACGTGAGCTTCAGAACACCATCGGCCTCGTCGCCAGGGTGCGAGAGGATCAAGGTACGGTCGGTCAGCGGCTGGATGCGCTCGGCGATGCAGACCGACTCCTCGAGGTCCTGCTCGTCCCAGTCGCGCGTCGAGTCGTCGCGGATTCGCGCCAGCCAGACGCTGGCCGCGATGCCCAGAACGAGGGCCAGCGGCGGCAGGGCCAGAGGCCAGGGCTCCGTGATCGAGTCAGCGCCTGCGAGACCGAGGAGGGCGAGCATGGCCATCATGCAGCTCGCACCGAGGTAGATGCTCGAGCCGAGCATCACCGCGCGCCGGATGCTCATGCCTCCTCGAGGTCGTGGTGCCGGATGCCTCTGGCGGTGGATGAACGGCGTCGAGAGACACACGATCGCGCGGACGCTCTCCGCGATGTCGTCCACCTCGGCCGCCTTGAGCGCGATGTTGCCGCCGTGGCTGTGGGCCACCAGGAAGATGCGCTGCTTGCCGGAATCTCGGAGGCGGCGCACGTGGCGCCGCAGCTTCTGGATGGCGGCGCGTCGGTCGGCCATGGAGTTTTTCCCCGACCATGTCAGTCGATGTACCTGGCCATGCCGCGCCACGGTCTGCCCCAGCTTCGAGTCTGCGGTGGCCCAGGCGGCGTTGCGGGCGAACGTGCCGTGGATCAGCACCACCGCGGAGTCGGGCGGGCCGGTGGGAGGGGCCGCTTCGATCTCCGCCGGCACGCTCTCCGCCTTCCACCGCCGCCGGATCAGGATGAGCGGAATCAGATAGAGGAGTGCCCAGGCCGCCGCGAAGAAGAACGCCAGCGTGAGAAAAAACAGGCCCAGTGCGCTCGAAAGGAATTGCGGGAGAATGATGCTCTCTCCGGAGAGACGGGGCTCGCGCGAGCCGATGGGTTCCCGCCGACGATAGCGCGACGGTTGATCCCGGCGCGGATGTCGAAGCACCGCCTCCCCGATCGTCTCTGGACCAGAGCACCTGCAAGGCGGGCTCCCGACAACGCAGCGACAGGAGGACACCCATGACGGACCGACGAATCGTCTCGCGCGAAGAGTGGCTTCAGGAGCGACTCGCCCATCTGGAGAAGGAGAAGGCCCTCGACCGCGAGCGCGACGCGCTGAGTGCGGCGCGGAGAGACCTCCCGTGGGTGGAGGTCACCGCCGACTATCGCTTCGACACCGAAGAGGGCGAGAAGGGGCTCGCCGACCTGTTCGGGGATCAGAGCCAGCTGCTCGTGCAGCACTTCATGTTCGGCACCGACTGGGAGCAGGGCTGCCCGATCTGCTCGTTCTGGGCGGACGGCTACGACGGCTTCTTCGGCCACATCGCGCAGCGCGATGCGGCCTTCGTCGCCGTGTCCAACGGTCCTCTCGAGAAGCTGCTGGCCTACCGCGAGCGCATGGGCTGGGGTTTCCCGTGGGTCTCGTCGAAAGGCGGCCAGTTCAGTCGCGACTACGGCGTGACCTTCAGCCCCGAGGAGGTGGAGCAGGGCGCCACCTACAACTACACGAGCGCCGCGCGCATGGGCGAGCACCCCGGCACGAGCGTCTTCGTGCGGGAGGGCGGCAAGGTGTTCCACACCTACAGCACGTACTCGCGCGGCCTCGATCGCCTCAACGCTGCGTACCACTACATCGACATGCTGCCGAAGGGGCGCGACGAGGCGGAGCTACCGATGCCCATGGCCTGGGTGAAGAGACACGACGAGTACTGATGTGCTCGGCGTGCTGATAGCACGCCTGCGCGCATCCTGATCGATGCTCCAGCGGCTGGCGCCGTTTGCGCGCGGCGGCCTTCGGCCGCTCGCGCTCCCGGCAGTCGCTCGAGGGTGCCCGCTACAATGACGGACCCATTCTCGAAGCTGATCTGGAGGCCCTCATGTCCGTCGACGAGCAACCCTCTTCCTCCGCCGCCGGCAAGCCCGGTCTGAGCTACGTTCCGGCCGATGTGAGCGCGCCGGTCCTCGAGACGACCGTGGGCGGTGTCCTGCGTCAGGCGGCTGCCGAGAATCCGGACGGACGGGCGCTCGTCGAAGGCCTCTCGGGCGAGGGGCGGTCCTGGACCTACGCCGAGCTGCTCGCAGACGCCGAGCGGGTCGCGCGGGCACTCGCCGCGCGCTTCGAGAAGGGCGAGCGCATCGCGGTGTGGGCGCCGAACGTGCCGGAGTGGGTGCTGCTCGAGTACGGCGCGGGCCTGGCGGGGGTGGTGCTCGTCACGGTGAACCCGGCGTACCAGGCGAAAGAGCTCGAGTACGTCCTGAAGCAGTCGCGTGCGGCCGGCATCGTCTACCTGCCCGCGTTCCGCGGCAATCCGATGGAGGAGATGCTGCAGCAGGTCACAGGCAACCTGCCCGAGCTGCGTGAGGTGATCTCCCTCGCCGCCTGGGAGGAGTTTCTGGCCTCGGCGAGCGAAGATCAGGCGTTGCCCGAGGTGACGCCCGACGATGGCGTACAGATCCAGTACACGTCCGGCACCACCGGCTTCCCGAAGGGCGCCTACCTTCACCACCGGGGCCTCACCAACAACGCGCGCTTCTTCGCCCACCGCCTCGGCATGGGCAAAGACAGCGTGTACGTGAACCCGATGCCGCTCTTTCACACCGGGGGCTGTGTGCTCGGCGTGCTGGGGCCCGTGCAGACCCAATGTGCGCTGGTGCTCCCGCCCATGTTCGAGCCGGCGCTCATGCTGGAGCTCATCGAGCGCGAGCGCGGCACCCACATGGTCGGCGTGCCGACCATGCTGATCGCCATGATGGAGCAGCCCGAGTTCAGCGAGCGGGATCTGAGCTCGCTGCAGTTCGTCTGCTCCGGCGGGTCCACCGTACCGGCCGACCTCGTGCGCCGCATCGAGAGCACCCTGGGTGTGCAGTTCTCCATCATCTACGGGCAGACCGAAGCGTCGCCCGGCATCACGCTGATGAAGCCCGACGACACCGCGGAAGACAAGGCCAACACCCTCGGCCCCGTGATGGAGCAGACCGAGATGAAGGTGATCGACCCCGAGACCGGCGAGACCGTGCCCTACGGCGTGGCGGGTGAGCTGTGCGCCCGTGGCTACTGCGTGATGAACGGCTACTTCGAGATGCCTGACAAGACGGCCGAAACGATCGACGCCGAAGGTTGGCTCCATACCGGCGACCTGGTGACGATGGACGAGCGCGGCTACACGACGATCACGGGCCGGCTCAAGGACATGATCATCCGCGGCGGGGAGAACATCTATCCGCGCGAGATCGAAGAGCTCCTGTTCGAGCACCCGGAGGTTGCGGACGTCGCCGTCGTGGGCCTGCCCGACGCGAAGTTCGGTGAGATCGTGGCGGCGTTCGTGCGCGACGCGGACCCGGCCCACCCGGCTGCCGACGCGGAGCTCCACACCTACTGCCGCGAGCACCTCTCCCCGCAGAAGACGCCGAAGCACTGGTTCCACGTCACGGAGTTCCCGCTCACTCCCTCCGGCAAGATCCAGAAGTTCGCACTCGTGGAGCAGTGGGAGAAGGGCGAGTACGGCTCCTGAGAGCTACACCAGCTTGAGCCCGAGCTCGTAGGCCAGCTCCTTGCGGGCGGCCGAGAGCTCCTTGAACTCGCGCAGGTTGGCGACCAGCCCCTGCAGCACGACCCGGCTGCGCGAGGGCTGGGCGAGCGCGTGGCGCAGGGCGTCGGAGGTCTCGCGGATCTCGCGCGCTGTGTCGTCGCCCGCCTCGGCCGCAAACGCCTCCACACGGTCGAGCGCCGCGTCGATGCGCCGCTGTGCGGCCGCTTCGATCTCCTTTGCCACGGCCTCGAGGTCGGGGAGCGCCGAGCGGTCGAGGACCGGTCGCAGGCCCCCCTCCCCCAGCCGCTCGACAAATGCTCCGGCGAGGCCCACGATCAAGTCGGCGACGCGGTCGGGATCGATCTCGGCTCCCTCGAGGATGACGTACGTGTAGTACTCGTTGAGCGCGCCGTTGAGGACGGCCGCGACGTCTGCGGTGAACTGTTCGTCCAGTGTCGGGTAGGCGAGGCGGATGAATCTCTCCTGGGCGTCTTGCCATTGGATGCGCATCTTCTGGGCGAGCAGCGCCAGCTCCTCGTTCATGGAGACGTTGGTCGCTTTGAGGTAGATCTCGAGGAGTGACTGCCGCTCGCGCACGTCGGCGAACTGGTAGCGCAGCTGGGCATGGAGCTTCTCGGCGGGGGAAAGCTCCGGGTCGTCCGCCAGCTGCTCGATGTACCGCAGGACCTCGGTGTCGAGGTCGTTGACGAGCGCCATCATCACGTCGGTCTTGGAGCGGAAGTGCAGGTACACCGCGCCCTTGGAGATCCCCACTTGGTCCGCCAGCTGCTGGATGGTGGTGTTGTCGAAGCCCTGGCTCATGAAGAGCTCGTGGGCGGCGGAGAGCAGCTGCGCGCGGACGTCGGACACGCAGTCATTCTGGCACTGTCCGGTGGGTTCTGTCGAGAATGACTGAAACTAGAGGTGTGTTCTGACCGTACGGTCATTGACAGCGAGATGGAGGAGTCATAGCCTCCTAACCAGGCCCGCACCACACTGCGTGGCCGCTTGCGACCGGTCCGACCGACCAGGAGACGCGCCGATGCCCGAACGCTACCGCCCCCTCTGGAACCTGATTCGCCGCCTGACCCTGCCGTGGGGTCTGCTTGGGGTCGTCTGCCTCTTCATGCTCACCGAGACCCTGCTCGGCCTCTGGGTACCTCTGCTCACACGCGACCTGATCGAGTCGGCTTCCGGCGGCTCCATCCCGCGCGCGCTCATCGGACGCCTGGTCGGGGTCATCCTCGTCGAGGCCGTCTTCAGCGCCTGTTCGCTCTACCTCCTCGCGCGCGCCGGCGAGCAGGTCACCGCGTTCCTTCGCGGCAAGCTCGTCCGACGACTGGTCCGTCTGCCCATGCGCTTTCACGACGAGCAGCAGTCGGGCGAGCTCGTGAGCCGCACTCTGAGCGACACCGCGTCCGTGCAGAGCCTCCTCACCGACCACCTCGTCGCGATGGTGGCGGGCGTCTTCTCGATGGTTGGTGCCGTGGTGATCCTCTGGTTCCTCGACTGGCGTCTGACGCTGGTGCTGTTCCTCTCGGCGCTGGCCGCGGTGCTCATGGTCGTGCCGGTGGCGGCACGGCTCCAGGGCATCGGCAAAGAGACCCAGGATCAGCTCGCGGAGTTCAGCGGCCGCCTGGCGGGGGTGCTGGGCGACATGCGTCTCCTCAAGGCGTCCTGCGCGGAAGATGCGGAGGCCGAGCGCGCCAGCACCAGGATCGAGGCGCTGCGCATCCTGGGCCTGCGCCAGGCGCGTATCCTCGCCGTGCTCGGTCCGACCGTCACACTCGGCATGAGCGGTGCCCTCGTGCTCATCCTCAGCTACGGCGGCGCCCGGGTCGCGAGTGGCGCGCTCACGGTCGGCACGCTGGTCGCCTTCATCCTCTATCTGTTCCAGGTGGTCATGCCGATGGTGCAGTTTTCTGCCTTCATCGCCGAGCTCAACACCGCGGCCGGCGCCGCCGAGCACCTCAGCAGCCTCCTCGAAGAGCCGGAGGAGGACCGCGTGGAGGGCGGGCGCGAGCCCGACACCGTGGACGCCATCCGCTTCTGCGACGTCACCCACGCCTACGGTGAGGGCGACGCCGTGCTCGAGAACCTCGACCTCGAGATTCCCGCGGGCAAGGTCACGGCGCTCGTCGGCCCGAGTGGCGGAGGCAAGACCACCGTGCTGAGCCTGGTGGAGCGCTTCTACGAGCCGAGGTCCGGCGAGGTCACCGTGCGCGCACGCGGGGCGGACGTCCCGCTCGGCGATCTGGCGCTCGAGTCGTGGCGGCGTCGCATCGGCTACGTCACCCAGGAGGCGCCGCTGCTCTGGGGCACCGTGCGCGAGAACCTCTGCTACGGGCTCGAGTGGCAGCCCACCGACGAAGAGATCCACGCGTGCGCTGCAGGCCGCCTCGGCGGAAGGCTTCGTGGGCGCCCTCGCCGGAGGGTCTCGACACCGACGTCGGTGAGCGCGGCGTGAAGCTCTCCGGCGGCCAGCGTCAGCGTCTGGCGATCGCCCGGGCATTCCTCGCGAACCCCGAGATTCTCATGCTCGACGAGGCCACCGCGAGCCTCGACTCCGAGTCGGAGGCGGCGGTGCGTGACGCGCTCTCCCGGCTCATGAAGGGGCGCACGACCGTCGTCGTCGCCCACCGCCTGTCGACCGTGCTGCATGCCGATCAGATCGCCGTGCTCGAAGGAGGGCGGGTGACGGGCCGCGGCCGTCACCACGAGCTGCTCCAGGAGAACGAGACCTACCGAGAGCTCGTGGCGCACCAGAACCTCGACGACGCACTCCTTGCGGAGGGGAGCACGCCGCCGAGCTAGCGGAAGGGGTCAGGTCACGCTGAGCACGCCGCGCGGGTCGACCTGCGCGGCGCGTCTCGCCGGCACGGCGCTGGCGAGCGCGCCGGCGCCGCAGAGGATCACGATCACGAGGGTGAGCACGAGAGGGTCGAAGACTCGCACGCCGTAGAGCACCGCCGCGAGCCCGGCGCTCGCGCCGACGGCGGCCGGCAGCCCGAAGAGCAGGCCAAGCATCACCAGACTGCAGGCCGTTGCGCGTGAACATCTGCAGCACCGCCTGCGGTGTGGCGCCCAGGGCCATGCGCACGCCGAACTCCTCCTGGCGCAGCGAGACCGTGTAGCTCACGACACCAGCCAGGCCGGCGCCCGCCAGAAGCAGAGCGAGGATCGACAGTGCGGCGAAGATCGTCGCGAGGAAGCGCTGGATCCAGGTCGAGTTGCCGATGTGCTGGGTCATCGGCAGCACCCCGTACACAGGCTGGTTCGGGTCGACCGACGCGATCGCACTGCGCACGTCGGGCACCAGCGACTCCGGGTCGCGCCCTTCGCTGCGGATGACCCAGGTCGCCCGCGTCATCCGCCGGCTGTCGTGGGTGATGTAGATCGTGGGGGAGCGGGCGCGGTCGAGACCAAACTGATGGACGTCGCCGACGACGCCGATCACGTGGTACCACGGCACGTCCACGTCTTCGGGCCGCCCGAACCTGAACCGCTGTCCGAGGGCCTCCCCCTCGGGCCACCAGCGCAGGGCGAGCGACTCGGAGACCAGTGCCTCGCGTCGCTCACCCTCCTCCGCCGCGAACGAGTCTCCCTGCAGCTGGACGAGCCCCAGGGCCTGTGGATAGTCGGGCGTGACCCGGATCACCTGGGCGCGGGCGTCGTATTCGCCGGCCCGGGGGTTCTCCACCGTGACCCCGGTGTGGTTCGAGCGGGTCGACAACGCGATGTGGTCGGCAGCGCCGACGTGGGTCACGCCCGGGACGGCTTCCAGCCGATCGAGGAAGCGCTCGAACTGCGCCGGCACGTCGTCTGGCGTGCTGCGCAGAGCGAGAAGATCGAGGCCCACGAGCAGTGTGCCGTCGCTCTCGAAGCCGGGCTCCACCCGCAGCAGGTCGAACAGCGAGCGCGCGCTCACGGCCGCCGTCGAGACCAGTACCGTGGTGAGCACGACCTGCGCCACGACGAGGGTGTTGCGAAGCCGGAGGCTCCTGCGGCTACCCGAAGCACCGAGGCGCTGCTGGAGAGGACCGGCGTGGAGGGCGGCGGCGCGGCGTGCGGCCAGGATGCTGGCCGTGACGGCCACCAGCGCCGTGGTGACCAGCGCAAAACCGATCATCACCCCGTCGAGGCTGAGGTCGAGCCAGGCGGGAACGCGCTCGGTCGGAGTTCCGGCCAACAGGCCGATCATGAGCAGGCGCCCGAGCACGGTGGCCGCGAGGAACGCGACAGAGCAGAGGAGGGCGGCTTCGAGCAGCACCTGGCGCGCGACGCGGCCGGCCGTGGCACCCAGCGCGCCGCGCACCCCGAACTCGGCCTCGCGGGCCGTGGCGCGGGCGAAGAGGAGGCTCGAGGTGTTGGCCGAGACCAGCACGAGGAGCAGGCCCACGAGCACCAGCGTGCTCAGGAACGGCCCGCGCACGTCGCCGGCGCGGTCCTCGCGCAGCGCCCTCAGGAAGACGCGTTTGCCGGTGTTCGAGATGGGGTACTCGGCTTCGAGTGCGGCCGCCGTCTGGTTGAGTGCGGCGAGGGCTTCGTCACTGCTGGTGTGCAGCCGGCCGAGCACGCCGAGCCAGTGCGACCCGCGCATCTCGGGCTCCTGGCTGGTGCGAAGTGGCAGCCACATGTCGACGTCGTCCGGAAGCGTGAGTGCGTCCGGCGCGATGCCGATGATGGTGGCGGGCTCCCCGTCGAGCTCCACGACGCGGCCGAGAATCGCTGGGTCGCCGCCGAACGTCGAGTGCCACTGCGCCTCACGGATCACGAGCAGCTGCTCGTCGCCGGCGACCTCTTCGTCCGTGAACCAGCGACCCTGAACGAGATCGAGGCCGGAGACGCGGAGGAAGTTGGCGGTGACCCGGCCGGCGGGCGCCCGCAGCGGCCGGTCCCCGCCCGCCAGCGCGTAGGGCTCCCAGTCCCAGGCTGCGAGGTCGATCTCTTCTCGGTTGGCCTCGGCGAAGTCGAGGTAGTCGGGATACGACGTGCTCATCTCGGCGTTGCCGCGCTCGCCGTCGAGCATGCGCACCGTCACGAGCTGAGACTCTTCCGGAAAGGCGAAGGTGCGAAACAGGGTGGCATAGGTCATGCCGAACAGGGCGAACGCGGCGCCGAGGCCGGTGCTGAGCACGACCAGAGTGGTCAGGGCGAATCCGGGAGCTTTGAGCAGGCTGCGCAGAGCAGTACGCAGGTCGTCGAGAAGGGCGCGAGCGAAGTCGGGCAAGGGAGTTCTCCTGCGCGAGATCCGAAGCACGGGCTCGGTGGAGCCGGTGTTGCTGAAGGAGCGTCCAGGTCCGGGACCGAGGAGGGCCCCTGGGTCCATCGCCTCGGGAGCCGGAGCGGCGCCGCCGCGCGACCGCTCTTCGAGCTCGAAGAGATCGTCGAACTCGAGGCCGAGCCCCTGGAGGAGCTTGGCCCGGGTCTTCGCCGTCGGGTAGAGCCGCTTGCCGTTCGCGAGCTCCGAAAGGTGCCCGCTGCGCAGCTCCATCTTCTGGGCCCAGCGGTTGAGGGTGAGCGAGCTCTTCGCGAGAGCCTCTGCCAGGACCTGGTGCTTCAGCCGGATTCGCATCGTCGTGTTCCCAGGTCAACGGACCACGTGGCCGAGAGGTTGCCTCCCCCGGGCTCGCTCGGCGAGAAAGTGCTCGCAGGGACTCGCATGCGCTCGTTTTACTAGAAACGGCGGCCCAAAGCGCGGGTTTCGAGCCGGCGCCGGCCGGGAGACGACGGTCGTTTCATCTCGTGGAAGCCTTCCGTCTCGTTCCCCGACGGCGTGGACAGGGCGCTCGGTGAGGGGGGTGAACCCGCTAGACTCGTGGAGTCCGCGACCGTTCCGGAGACCCGCATGAAACACACCGTGAAGCACCCCCTCGCCCCCGAGCGCGCGAAGCAGATGCTCGGCAGCCTTCTCGACACCTACAAGGAGCACTACAAGGAGTACGAGATGCAGGCGAACTGGACCGGCGACGATACGGCCGAGATCGACATGTGCATCTCGGGCCGCAACATCAAGGGCCAGGTGAAGGTGTGTGACGACTGCTACGAGGTCGACATGGACCTGCCGCTCTTCTTCCGTCCGTTCAAGAAGCGCATCCGCAAGGGCATGGACGAGGAGGTCGAGCGCTGGACCGAGCAGTGGGCGGAGTAGCGCCGAGGCGGCTGACGAGACTGCTTCTCCTGAGCCTCTTGTTGACGGCCGTCTGTTGGTCCGGTGCTTTGGGCCAGGTCCAGTTGGACCGGATCATCGCCGACTCCGAGTTCTTCGGCTCGGGCGGCGAGTACCTGTCTGGCCACGCACGGTGCGCGATCACGGCTTCAGGGGTCTTCTTCAGTGGGCATCGGGGTGGTCTGTTCCGTACCGATCTCTCTGGTGCCGTCGAGACTCTGCTGGAGGCAGGAAGCCTCGTTCCGGGGTTGGGCCAGGTCGTGTATCCCACGGTCTTCGGGCTTCGCCAGGTAGGCAGTGGTGCCGCAGCAGCGATCATGGCCCGCGACGGAACGGGCAGTGCTCTGATTCACTGGCTCGAGCAAGGAGTCCATGTCCCACTCCGTAGTGGAGATGTCCTCCCCGGCTTGGGGGCGGTGGATCAGTTCTTCTTTCGTGCGTTCTCGGGCAGACGATCGATCGCCCAGGCGCAGATGTCGGACGGTTCGACGTACCTCTTGTCGGTGGATGCGAGCTCGAAGACCGTGCTCTCTTCCCACCCCCTCATCGCGGACCTCGAGACGGTTCGCGCATCGGATCTGCTGGTCGCTGCGATGACGAACAGCTTCGTCCCTCCGGAGATCGTGGCTTTCGACGGCCACACCATGCAAACCATCGTGGATGGCGCCACACCCGTGCCAGGCCTCTCGGAGCTGTTCCACACGTTTCAGCTGACGGACGTACGGGGACGCTCCGTCTTCTTCTCTGGTGGCTACAGAGACGTTTCCGGCCAGGACGTCGTGGGCTTCTATGAATGGAACGCCGCGACGGGGATCCGGTCCTTGGCCACGTCCCGCGATCGACTTCAGGGGCTGTCGCTTGACGATCCGTGGCTCTACAACGCTTCAGTTTGGACTGCTGGTGCCGTCTTCCAGAGCACAGTGGCCTCGTCGACGCTCGACACCCTGCTTGCTCTGGATCCCGAGCGGCTGCAGACCGTTGCCGACTTGGCGAGCTTCGGGTCACCCTGGGTGTGGCGGATCTACCGGCCGCCCGACAGCCGCCCTCGCGGCGACGAGTTCTGCTTCTTCACCGAACCGCGGTTTCCTCAGTTCAAATTCACGCTCTGGCGCGCTCGCGTGCAGGGCCTCGACCTTCTCTCGCGTGCTGGCATGGAGACAGGCGACACCAGGGAGTGGAGCTCGACAAACTCCCCCTGAGATCGCTGGAGCCGAGCTCCTAGGCCTAGCCCTCCAACAGCTTCTTCATCTCTTCTGACTGCTTCCGCGCGAAGCCGGCGAGGGTGACCGTGTCCCAGCCGACGCAGAAGTGGCGGACTCCCAGGTCGAAGTAGGGCTGGGCGCCTTCCGCGGTGCGCACCTCCACGCGCGGGTGGACGCCTGCCGCCAAGGCCTTCTCGATCATCTCCTTCTCGGCACCGGCCACCTCCGGCGCGTCGCGCTGGCCCGGTTTGCCGACGGTGATGGAGTAGTCGGCCGGGCCGAACTGGACCATGTCGATGCCGGGGGTCGCGAGGATCCCGTCGAGCTCCTCCATGGCGCCCTTCTTCTCGATCATCACGGCGATCACGATGTCGTTCATGGCGTCGACCCACTGCTGGGCGCTGCCGTACGAGCCGTATCCGGCGATGCGGCGCATGCCCACGCCGTGGGTGCCGCCGGCCTCCGGTGTCTCCGGGCGCACGAGCTTCACGCATTCCCGCGCGTCGGCCGCCGAGCGGAGGTCGGTGAAGAGGACGCTCTGGAAGCCCGCGTCGAGGCAGCGCGTGGCGATGAAGCCCTTCGTCTGCTCCTCGACCTTCATCATGGACGACATCTCCGGAAAGAGGTCCAGCGCGCGACCGAGGCTCTCGAAGAGATCGAGGCTGAAGGCGGAGTACTCGCCGACGAACTCGATGTAGTCGAAGCTGCCGCTGCGGCCGATGATCTCGATCACGCCAGGCCAGGGGATGTTGACGTGCGTGCCGACGGTGGGTCGGCCCTGGTCGAGAAGCTCTCGGAGTCGGTTGGATCTCATGGTGGTTCTCCAGGTGCGAGGAGCAGCAACCGCCGGAGTCGTGTGCGAGCGCCCATGGACGAGCTCACCTCGGGCGCCCTGATCGGAGGTGCGCCCTCTCCGCGATGCATCGGAGCCGGCTTCGAAGGGTGCCCGCACACTAGCAGCGCGAGTTGCGGCCTCCCGGGCCCGCGACGCCCGCCTCGCTCTGCTGCGCCCGTCGTGCGCTCAGCGGACGGCGCGCGAGTGGCGGAAGAAGAACAGCGTCAGCAGGCCGAAGATCAGCGCCGCGGCGCCGTTGATGGCGAGGGTGCTCTGCGGCCCGAACCGGTCGGTCAGCAGACCGGCCTGGCCGTAGCCGATGGGCCCGGAGATGAAGAACACGAGCGAGTACATGCTCATCGTGCGCCCCATCATGCGCTCGTCGGCGAGCTCCTGCAGCAGCGACACGACGAAGTTGATGAACATGGAGGCGCTGAGCCCCCAGGCGAACAGGATGGGAAGCACGAGCGCCCGCGACTCCGCTTGCGCGTAGGCGAGAAGGAGCATGCCGCTGATGAGGATGGCGAGGTTGACGGCGAGGCCGCGGCGCGGGATGCGCACGATCGTGAGCAGAACGGAGCCCACGAAGACACCGCCGCCGAAGGCCCCCCACAAGAACCCGACCCAGCGGTCCGGTGCTCCCAGGACGTCGGGCACGATGAGCGGCACCGTCACGCCAAACGGGCCCATGAAGCAGAGCCCGGGGATGAAGCCGAGGGTGAGGAGCTCGCGGATCTGCGGGTGCCCGGCCACGTAGCGTAGGCCCTCCTCGAGATCGGAGGCGATGTTGCGGTCGGAGGCCGGAGGCTGAGGGGCGCGAATCCGGTAGAAGAGCCCAGCGGCGAGCACGAGCAGCACCACCTCGAGGGCAAAGGCGGCGGTGAGCCCCGAGGCGTCGGTGACCACGCCTCCCAAAGTGGGCCCCAGGAACTGGAACGTGGCCATGTAACCCATCGTGCCGAGGATCACGCCGTTCTGGAGCTGGCTGCGCGAGACGATGAGCGGGAGCAGGCTCTGACGTGCAGGGTTGGTGAACGCCCCCGCGGCGCCGACGATCGCGGCCAGCGGGTAGACCGGCCAGATCGCGCCCGTGCCGCTCAGCAGGAGCGCGACGTACGCGGTGGAGACCGCGGCAGCAACGCCGAAGGTGCGCGCCAGGATCCTCCGGCGCTCCATGCGGTCGGCGAGCGCCCCGCCGAGCAGCGCGAGGAAGGCGCCCGGGAGGCTCTGTGCGATGAGGGCCGCCGAGATCGCCAGGGCGCGGGTCTCGAGGTCGACGCGGTCGCGGATGTAGAGCGGCACTGTGACGTGCTGGATGCCGATCCCGGTGCCGGCGACGACCGAGGCGATCCACCAGGAGGAGAAGTAGCGCGCGGAGAACGGGCTCCTGGGGGCCGCGCCCTCCGCGCCAGGCTCGGGCTCGGTCAAGGCGTGGCCGCTCCCGGGTCGGCGGTGGCCACGCCTTCGGCGGCCGCCTGCGCGAGAAATGCCTCGGCGCGTTGCCGTGCGTTCGCGCGGACCGAGTCGTAGAACAGGTGCACGTCGAGGATGTGCCAGTTGTCGCGTCCCAGAAGAGGCGGCATGCCCTCGTACATCTTGGACCGGATGTCCTGCACCAGAAGCGCCCCGCCGATGCACTGCGCGTCCGCGACGCCTTCCTCCAGGACCATCTCGTCTGCGAGCGAGAGGCTCCCGGCGTTGGCGGAGTGGGGTGCCCGCGCGCCGTCCGTGCGCCACGTGAGCGGGTTCACGCACACCTGGCCGGAGGGGTCCTGAAAGTGCTGCACGCGTGGCCTGACCGAGTTCCACGTGACGAGGCAGGTGGTCTGCGACGCCTCGCTGCACACGGGGATGTCCGGGAGCGCCGCCTCGAGCTCGGCTGCGTCGAACCAGTAGCCCATCGGATAGGCGGCGACGAGGCGATCGCGGAGTGGTGTGCCCGAGACCCGCTCGCGCAGGAGTCGCTCGAGGTGCAGCGACCCCTGGCTGTGGCCGGCGAGCATGAAGGGGCGACCGCCAATGCGCTCGAGGAAGCTGTCGAACGCCGCTTCGACGTCTGCAAAAGCCAGGTCGAGCGCCCGCTGCCCGTTGCTGCTTTCGTCCATGAACGAGAAGAAGGTCGCCTGGCGGTAGCGCGGAGCGTGCACGCGACAGCAGTCGTTGAACGCGCTCGCCTGCCCGCGGAGCACGAGGCCGTCGGTGCGCTCGTTCGTGATGTCGTCGTCGAGCGGCTGATTCCAAGATTCTGGGCTCAGGTACGTGGTGGGCTGGAGGAAAAGCAGGTCGACCTGCTCGGCCAGAGGAGCGCCGTGCGCGTTGGTCGGGCGCGTGTCGGTGGGGTCGTCGAGGTGGGGGAGGGCACCCCACGCAGTGTCCTGGGAGTCGTCGGGTGCGGTGGGTGGTGCCTGCTCGGAGAAGTCATGCTTCGGCGACAGCGCAAACCGCATGGCGAGAAAACCCAGCGCGTCGCGGAAGAGGAAGCCGAGGCCGAGCAGGACGACCATCGAGGCGGCAGCGACCGCGAGCCAACGTTTCATGGGTTCACCTCTTCGTTTCGAGCGCGGTCGGAGCGGACGTGGCGGCCTGCGGCACGGAGCAGGTCAGCCCACCACAGGCCGATCAGGCTGGCGAAACCCGTAGCGTCGAGGCCGCGGTAGATCGGGTGGCCTTCTGGATAGTGATCCCAGTCGCCGTGCAGAACGCGCACCCGAGTCTCGCCTCCGTCGTGCTGAAAGTCGACCCGCACGCGGGTCGCATCACCCCCTGGCTCGAGGAAGGAGAGCTCGAGGAGCCCGTCCTCCTCGGCTGTCGGGGCCCGCAGGTCGGCGACGTGGGCCCACACGGCATCCCCGCGATCCTGGTCCGGATAGGTCTCGAGGAGCCTGCCTCCGACGTAGGGCTCGAGCACCATGACGCTGAGAGCCTCGGGTGCCCGCCGGAAGCGGGGACCACCCAGCCACCAGGCGTCCACGTCCTGAAGGAACGCCTCGAAGGTCACGGCTGCAGGCGCCGCAATGACCGTCTGGACCTCGACCGGAGGGATCACGCGCCGCGGTCTCCGCGCTCGACGTGCCGCTTGAGGTTTGCCAGCTGCTCGGTCCAGAACGCGCGAATGTGCTCGAGCCAGTGGTCGAGCTCGTCGAAGCGGTCGGGCTGCAGCCGGAAGAGACGCACCCGGGCGTCCTCGGGGTGACGCGCGTCGGCGACCAGCCCCTGCTGCAGCAGGGTCTTGAGATGGCGGCTCATCGCGGGTGGGCTCATGTCCACCGCGCGCGCCAGGTCACTCGCGCGCTGCGGGCCGTCGCGGAGGAGCTCCACGACGCGACGCCGTGTCGGGTCGGCCAGCGCCGCGAACGTGGCGTCGACCGCGGCATGCGAGCGCGCCACGAACTCGGGGCTCACGATTCCCCTTCCGGTGACTCCACCGCGGCGAGCATCTCCTCCTCGCTCACTTCGCGTAGCTGCTGGCTGAAGATCCAACGGTGCCCCTCGAGGTCGATGGCGCGGTAGATGCGTGCGCCGTAGAACTGATCCTCGGGAACCGCGATGACGGTTGCACCCGCGGCCTTGGCGCGCGCGTAGTGTGCATCGACGTCGGGGACATGGCACTGCACCTGGCTGTGCACAGCGGGCAGCTCTTCGGGTGGGGCCATGCCGCCGTCGCGCCAGGTGGTGGCGACGTTGATGGTGGCATCCGTGCCTTCGAGGGCGAGCTCGGCGTGGCCGATGGTGCCGTCGGGCATGGGCAGGCGAAAGCGCTCTTCGAAGCCGAAGGCGCGGCAGAGGAAGTCGATGGCGGCGGGGGCGTCGTCGTACGCGAGCATGGGAACGATGGCCGATGAAGTCATTTGAATCTCCTTTAATCATTAACGTAGTCGTTAAATAAGTTGGAGTCAAGGGCTCCGCGGTAGACGCGTGTGTTCTCCCCGCCGTATGCTAGAGAAGCATGGCGGGCTCGCCCGCGACCTCGAATCTCCACCGAACCG
This sequence comes from Candidatus Multivoraceae bacterium, assembly GCA_965223385.1. Lineage (GTDB taxonomy): Bacteria > Acidobacteriota > Thermoanaerobaculia > Multivoradales > Multivoraceae > JBCCLJ01. The sequence goes on from CBDCWR010000007.1 coordinate 3,289,937, forward strand.
GACCGTCCCGTGCCGAGACCGCGCCTTCCGGATTCCCTCGCGGTGACCCACCGCTCCCAGCCAGCCAGCCCGCTGCCTCGAGGCACGCGAGTGAGCCGGCGTTCGTGGCCCCGCGTTGGCCTGCTCGTTGCGGCCTCCGCTTTGGGCCTGAGTCTCATCGGCCATGGCCCGGCCGCACGCACGTGGGCTCAGCCGGCCGACGCAGCCGAGTTCGTCAGGCAGAGCGTGCCGACGTCCGTCGCGACGGGCAAGGGTTTTCCGGTCGAGGTGACCTTCCGCAACTCCGGCGGCGAGCCGTGGACCAAGAACGCAGGGGTCAAGCTCGGGTCGCAGAGCCCGCAGGACAGCAGGACCTGGGGTCTCAACCGGGTCGGGCTGCGCAACCGGGACACCATTCGCCCCGGACAGACGAAGACCTTCCAATTCCGCGCGTTCGCGCCCAAGACGCCCGGCACCTATACCTTCCAGTGGCGCATGCTGCGCGAGGGCGTGCGCTGGTTCGGAGCGCAGTCGGTCGCGGTGACCGTCCAGGTCGGGGGCGGTGGCTCTGGCGCCTCCGGTGGGGGCTCGGGTGGGGGCTCGGGCGGCGGGGGCGCGGGAGGCGGCGGCTCCGGTGGTGCCGACTCGGGTGGCGGCGGTGCTCCCGCCTCGGCGGACTTCACGAGCCTGGTGTTCGCCGGGTATCAGGGCTGGTTCGCAGCCCCCAACGACCGCAGTCTCAATCGCTGGAGTCACTGGAACGGTGATCGGCGTCCGCGCACGGGGGATGTCACGTTCGAGCTGTACCCGGACGTGCGCGAGTACGCGCAGAGCGACCTCTTTGCCACCGGCCTGTCCAATCTGCGCGGAGGCGGTCCGGCGCGCCTTTTTGCCTCCGGGCGGACGGGCGTGCTCGACGTGCACTTCCGCTGGATGCGCGAATACGGCATCGACGGCGTCGCCCTGCAGCGTTTCGCGGGCTCCATCCCGAACCGCAAGCATCGCCAGTGGCGCAACGACGTCGCGAACAAGCTGCGCCGCGCTGCCGAGAAGCACGGGCGTTGGTTCTACCTGATGTACGACATCTCCGGCGCGCGTGCGAACCGCTGGGTGAGCGACATCCAGTGGGACTGGAACCGGCAGATTCGGGGCAGGCTGGGGCTGCCGGGCTCCTCCCGCTACGCGCGGCAGGGCGGCAAACCCGTGGTGGGCCTCTGGGGCCTCGGCTTCCGAGACCGCCCCGCGAACAAGGAGCAGGCGCGCGCGATCATTCGCTGGTTCCAGGGCCAGGGCGTCTACGTGGTGGGTGGCGTGCCCAACGGCTGGCGCGACTCGGTGGGCGACTCGAAGGCCGGGTGGCAGGACGTGTACGCGGAGCTCGACATGATCGTGCCGTGGAGCGTGGGCGCCTACTCGACGGACGAGGACCTCCAGGCGAACGCGAACGACTTCGTCGTGCCCGATCGCGACTACGCCGCCTCGATCGGGGTCGACTACCAGCGCGTGCTGTTCCCGGGCTTCGCCTGGTCGAACCGGCACGGTGGTCCCCGAAACCAGATTCCGCGTCGCGGCGGCGAGCTCTTCTGGCGGCAGGCCTACTTCGCCCGCGAGGCGGGGGCTGGGGCGTACATCGCGATGTTCGACGAGTACGATGAGGCGACGGCGATCGCCAAAGCCGCGCCGAACACGAGCATGATTCCCTCGGGACAGTACTTTCTCACCCTCGACGCGGACGGGCGCGCTCTGCCCTCCGATCACTACCTCTGGCTGGCGGGCCAGATCACCCGCCTGATCAAGGGAGAGATCCCCAACGACTGGGACCCGCCGAACCGCTGAGTCATGCGACGGACGGTCGTTCTCTACGGGCTGGCGATCGCAGCTGGTGCTCTGGCCCTGGAGCTTCTGGAGTACCAGTTCGTCGTGCGTCGCTTCGGCTTCGAGATCTACGTCGGCCTCGTGGCCCTCGGCTTCATGGCTCTCGGCGTCTGGGCGGGAATGCGGTTGGCCCCGGCGCGAGCCCGGGAGGCGTTCGAGCGCAACCAGGCGGCTCTCGACGCGCTGGGCATCAGTGCCAGGGAGGTGGAGGTGCTCGAGCTGCTCGCAGAAGGCTGCTCGAACCAGGAGATCGCCGACCGCCTGTTCGTGTCACCAAACACCGTGAAGACGCACCTCTCACATCTCTACGGCAAGCTCGACGTGCGCCGCCGCACCCAGGCGGTGCAGAAGGCGCGGGCGCTCGAGGTCATCCCGTAGAGGCTCGCGGGCCTCGTGGGTCGTCCAAAGCGCTGATTCTGCAAGGATCACCCGTTCGGGTGATGACCTTGCCCGCGATCTCTCCTACCTTCCGGCCCACTCGAGCGGCGCCAGCGCGGTTGCCGTACCGGAAACCCCCGCAGGAGACCTCCCATGACTCGGTTTGCACTGCTCTTCGGCGGCATCGCCGGTGGACTGATCTGCCTCAACTTCATCTGGAGCGCCTTCGCCGTGCGCTCGGCGGAGCCCGGCGCCTACGGCTCCGAGTGGGTCGGCTACCTGGTCATGTTCGTCGCGCTCAGCTCGATCTTCATCGGCGTCAAGCGCTACCGTGACCTCGAGCTCGGCGGGGTGATCCGCTTCGGGCAGGCGCTCCAGCTCGGACTGATGATCACCCTGGTCGCGTCGGCTCTTTACGTGGTCGGTTGGGAGATCCACCTGGCGCTCACCGACCACGCGTTCATCGGCAACTACACGCAGGGGGTCATCGAGGCGCGCCGCGCCGCCGGGCTCGCCGGCGTGGAGCTCGAGGCGCTGGTGGCCGAGATGGAGGAGATGAAGGTCAACTACGCGAAGCCGTTCTTCCGCATGCCGATGACCTTCCTCGAGATCTTCCCGGTCGGCGTGCTGATCAGCCTGGTCTCGGCCCTCCTGCTGCGCCGAAGTGAGCTCCTGCCGGCGCGCGCGACGGCTTAGTCGACGTACGACTCCGTGATCGCCGAGTAGACGAGGTTGCGGAGCATCGCGTGGTCGTCGATCGCGCCGGCCGGGATGAGCTGCGTCATGTACACCACGACGAGCTCCTCCTTCGGGTCCACCCAGTAGCTCGTGTGGTAGGCGCCGCCCCAGGCGAACTCGCCTTCGGTGCCCGGAGTGCCCCGGGCACCGAGGTCGAGCGCAACCGAGAAGCCGAGTCCGAAGCCGCTGCCGCGGTCCCAGGCGAAGAGATCGCCGACGTGGTTGGACGTCATGAGCTGCACCGTCTTCGGCGACAGGATGCGCTGGCCGTCGAGAGTGCCACCACCCTCCATGGCGAGCAGGAAGCGGGCGTAGTCGTGGGCGGTCGAGAGCAGGCCGGCGCCGCCCGAGAAGCTCTTGCGGGGCCCCTCGACGTAACCTCCCTGGCTCACCATGGAGCTCCCGTCCTGGGTGCGCACGAGGCCGTCGGGGCTCGCCGAGTAGACGGTCGCCAGGCGGCTCGTCTTGCTCTCGGGGAGGAAGAAGTGCGTGTCCTGCATTCCGAGCGGCTCGAAGAGGCGGGTCCGCAGGAACTCGTCGAGCGACTGACCTGAGGCCACCTCGACCACGGCGCCGAGGATGTCGGTGGAGTAGCCGTAGATGTAGCGCTCCCCGGGGTGCGCGTCCATGGGGAGCGCGGCCATGCGGCGGATGGTGTCCTGCACGGGCTCGTCGCGGTGGGCGAAGTACCAGCCCTGCATCTCGGCCTTCTCCCACTGGTCCCGCGCCGGGCCGTTGCCGTAGCTGACGCCGGCCGTGTGCGTGAGCAGATCGCGCAGGGTGATCGCGCGCTTGGCCGGGACCACGGCGTAGCTGTCGCCTTCCACGGGGACAGCCACGGTGTGGTTCTCGAACTCCGGGATGTACCGGTGGAGGGGGTGCGAGATGAGCAGTTTGCCCTCTTCCTGCAGCATGAGGATTGCGGTGCTCACGAGCGCCTTGGTCTGCGACGCAATGCGGAAGATGGTGTCGGTACTCATCGCGGAGCCCGACTCACGGTCGCGTGCGCCAACGGCCTCGAAGTAGACGACCTTGCCCTTCCTCGCGACCAGGGCGACCGCTCCGGCGAGCTCGTCCCGCTCCACATAACCCTCGAGGGCCTGCGTGATCCTGGCGAGCCCCTCGCTCGACATGCCGACGGCCTCCGGTCGCGTCGTCTCGGCGGGGGCGTCTGCCGCGCTGGAAGCGATGGCAGCTGCGGGCGAGAGGACAGGGAAGGTCAGCAGAGTCGAGCAGGCGAGGAGGAAGAGGCGGAGAGCGGGGCGCATCGGGATCTCCTTGGATGAGGAGCCTGGCGGCCAGGCGGTGGAGCTTGTGGGTCCCAGAATAGCGGAGCGCTCTCCTCCGAGCTTCATGTTGGGTTTTTGTGAAGACAGCGTTCCACCTTTGGTGGGTGGTGCGTCGCAGAGCCTTTTGTTTTCAGACCTTTCGGGCCCGGCCTTTATCTTCTGTGGCGCGTCGTTCGTTTACCATTTCTTCATGAACGTTCGCGGAACCCTCCGCGGGACGCGGATTCTCCTCTCCGCTGCCCTCGTCTGTGCCGGCTCCGCGTCGCCGGTGCCGGCGCAGAAGGTCGCGCGCCAATGGACCGAAGTCCGCTCGGAGCACGTCGTGGTACAGGGTCCCGTGCGAGAGCGCACCGCGGTTCGTCTCGCGCGGGATCTCGAGGTGCTGCATGAGCTGCTCGAGGCGCGTCTTTTGCCGGCCTCGCCGCTCGAGCCGACCATCGTGCTTCTGTTCAAGGACCCGAAGCGCTTCCAGCGCTACTCGCCTTGGCCTGGTAGTCGGGGGGTCTCGGCCTATTTCAGCCGTGGGCGCCAGAGGCGGTACATCGGGGTCGATGCTTCATTGCGACTCTCGCTGGAGCCGTCTGTGTTCCACGAGTACCTGCACGCCTTCGCGGACCAGCACTTCCGAGGGATGCCTCTCTGGTTCCAGGAGGGGCTTGCGGAGCTCTACAGCAATCTCTCGATCGGCGAGCGTGAGCTCCACGTTGGCCTCCCGATCCGTCAGCACCTGACTCTCCTGCGGGAGCACTGGCTACCCCTCGAGGACGTCCTGGAGGCGCAGCCCGGCGGCGCCATCTACAGCGATCCTCGGGGTGGCGGTGTTTTCTACGCCCAGGCCTGGCTCCTCGTGCACTACCTCGCCCATCACGGGGAGTCGCGCGAGCGACTCCCGAAGCTGCTGTCACTGCTCGCCAGCGGTGCTCCGGCCAGCGAGGCCGTCTCGCGGACCTTCGGCATGACGTTGCCGCAGCTGGAGCGTCAGCTCCGCGCGTACGGGCGTCGGGGCACGCTCGAGTTCCTTCGCGTTCCGAGGCCGGAGGTCGAGAGCTCGATCGAGGTAGCGACGCTCACGCCGGCCGAGATTCACGCGCGGCTGGGAGATCTCCTGTCGGAGCGTCCGGAGCCGAGGCTGTCGCTCGCGCGGCGGCACTTCGAGCGGGCGCTCAGCCTCGACCCGTCCCAGCGCATGGCCCTGCGGGGTCTGCAGCGCCTCGACGACCGGCTCCCGTAGTCTCTCCCAGGCGGGCGGCCCGCGGCGCCACGGGCTGGAGCCCGGTCTGGCGTTTCGTGCGACGCTGCGATAGACATCGCTGCTCGATCACGCACGCCATGACCACCACCACGACGACCGCTCCGGCGGAGGCACCCTCCTCGCGTCTGCCCGCAGGCCTGGGGGCCGCGGCCCTGGCGCTGCTGTTCTGGGCCGGCCCGTCCGTGATCGGAAAGGGCATCCCTCTTGGCGCCGTGCCGCTGGTTTTCTATCGGGGCCTGATTGGTGTCTCCTGGGCGATTGCTGTGCTCTACGTGAGCGGCGGGCGGTTGAGCTGGAGACTCGTTCGCTACTCCTGGATCGGCGGCGTGGCTCTCGGCTGCGACCTCGTGCTCTTCTACACCGCGATCAAGTGGACGACCGTGGCGAACGCCACGGTGATCAGCTCGGTGCAGCCCCTCCTCATGGCTTTTGCCGCGCCTCTGTTCTTCGGCGAGCGGCTCCGCTGGCCGGATCTCTTCGCCTCGTTCGCCGCCATCGGCGGTGTCGTGCTCGTGGTGCAGGGGTCGCAGGGCAGCGAGGCCTGGAGCCTCCGCGGTGACCTCGTCGCCGTGGGTGTCCTCTTCGCGTGGGCCGCGTATCTCGTGGCGTCGAAGAAGGCGCGGCAGCACCTGACATCGACCGAGTTCACCTGTGGCGTGATGATCTTCTCCATGGCGGTGATCACGCCGCTGGCGCTCGTGCTGGGCGACTGGGAGCGGCCGACTCCGGTGCACTGGTTGGGGCTTGCGATCATGGCGATCGCGGGGTGGCTCGGCCACGCCCTCATGAACTGGGCCCTCGAGTACGTCCCCCTCTGGGTCGGAGGAACGTCCGCGCTCGCCGTCCCCGTGCTCACCTCTGCGCTGGCCGCCCTCTTTCTGGGCGAGCCGCTGTCGACGTTGCAGCTGCTCGGCATGTTCGTCGTGATCGCGTCGCTTGCGGTCGTCGTTCTGCGCGCCGAGACGAGTCGGCGGCTGAGGCCGGCGCGGCGCCGCGGCCAGGCCGGCGTCTGGCCCCGGCCGGCGGTCTTCGCGCAGGTCCTGCTGCGGATCCATCGAACCGTCCGAGCCAGAGACCGGCACGCTGCGCTTGAAGCGGCACGGGTCCCAGACCGGTCGGGGTGATGGAATGGCCCGATCGACGGGAACCCGGTCCAAGGAGATCTCATGGCCATCGACGTCAACGGCATCGCACACATCCAGATGACGATCAACAATGGAGAGCGCGGCCTCCCGTTCTGGGAGGGCCTGTGCCACTTTCTCGGGATGAAGACGCTGATCCAGGGAGACGGGGTTCTCTACTGCATTGGCGGCCGCACGGGCATCCTCGTGCGGGTGGCTCCGGAGGAGAAGCGCCGCCACACGTTCGATCAGGACCGCGTCGGCCTGCACCACCTCTGCTTTCGCGCGCGGAGCCGCGAAGACATCGATGCGGTCCACGAGTACCTCCGCGACCAGGGCGACGTGAAGATCGTGCATCCACCCGAGGACGGGTCGGAGTTTGCGCCGGGGTACTACTCGATCCTCTTCGAAGACCCGGACGGGATCCGCGTCGAGGTGAACCACGTTCCGGGTCGCGGACACTTCGGCGACGAGGGGCGGCTGGGCCCGCAGGGGGCCGGGTCCGGCGTCGCGCTATGGGAGCGACGGACTGACCGACGAATAGAACGCCTTCGCCCACCGGTGCCGCGCGCAGGGTAGGCTGCGCGCTCGCGGATTCGCGGAGAGACGCGAGGCCCAGGCTTCAGAAGGAGAGAGAGATGAGAGACGTCGCGATCGTTTGTCCCCTGCGCACCGCGGTCGGCCGGTTCGGCGGCTCCCTCAAGAGCATTGCGGCGGCCGACCTCGGCGCGGCCGTCATGCGCGAGATCGTCGAGCGCACGTCCATCGACCCCGAGCGCATCGACGACGTCGTGCTGGGGCACGGGTACTCGAACGGCGAAGAGCCCGCGATCGGCCGCCTCTGCGCTCTCAAGGCCGGGCTGCCGATCGAGGTGCCCGGCTACGAGCTCGACCGGCGCTGTGCGTCGGACCTGCAGAGCATCCTCAACGCGTCGATGATGGTGCAGACCGGCAACGCCGACGTCGTGCTCGCCGGCGGCGTGGAGAGCATGAGCCGGGTCGAGTTCTACACCACCGACATGCGCGACGGCAGTCGCATGGGCTCCGTCACCCTCCACGACAGGCTCACTCGCGCTCGCGCGACCGTGCAGCCGGAGGAGCGCTTCGGCGTGATCTCCGGGATGATCGAGACGGCGGAGAACCTGGCAGAGGAGTACGGCCTGACGCGCGAAGCGGCCGACGCCTACGCGCTCGACAGCCACCGACGTGCTGTGGCCGCCACGGAAGACGGCCGCTTCGCCGAGGAGATCGTGCCCATCGACGTGCCGCAGCGCCGTGCCGATCCGATCTCCTTCGCCCAGGACGAAGGGCCGCGCGCTGACGCGAGCCTCGAGTCGATGGCGAAGCTGCGCCCCATCATGAAAGACGGGACCGTCACCGCCGGCAACGCGAGCTCGCAGAACGACGCGGCCGCCATGTGCCTCGTGGTCGCCGCCGACAAGCTCGACGAGCTTGGCCTCGAGCCGATGGCCTACCTCCGAGGCTGGGCGGTTGCGGGCGTCCATCCCGCGACCATGGGGATTGGCCCCGTGCCCGCGGTGGAGAAGGTCATGCAGCGCACCGGCCTTCGACGTGAGGACATGGATCTGATCGAGATCAACGAGGCCTTCGCCGTGCAGGTGCTGGCTGTCCTCGCCGCCTGGGGCGAAGAGAGCACCGAGTCGCTCAACGTCAACGGCTCCGGCATCTCGCTCGGTCACCCGATCGCGGCCACGGGCACGCGCATCCTGACGACTCTGCTCCACGAGATGCAGCGTCGCGACGCGCAGTACGGGCTCGAGACGATGTGTGTGGGCGGAGGCCAGGGGCTCGCCGCGGTCTTCGAGCGTCGCTAGCGTGCCGGGCCCCTCGAAGCGTCGCGTGGCGTGGATCGACACGGTGCCCGAAGCGGAGGCGGGAGAGGAGCTGCGCCCGCTCTACGACGCGGTGCGCGATCGCGAGACCGGGAAGGTCGACCACATCCTGGCGGTGCACTCGCTCGACCCACGCGGGCTGGAGGCGCACAACGCGCTGTATGCCCACGCCATGCGCGGCACGAAGTCGTTGCGCAAGGTGGAGCGGGAGATCGTGGCGCTCCTGGTGAGCGTCGAGAACTCCTGCCACTACTGAATCCACCATCACCGTCGCGGTCTGCGACGCTTGCTGGGGGACGACGCGCTCCTCGAGGCGATTGAGCGCGATCCACTGGGTGCTCCCCTCAGCCCGGCTCGGCGCGCGATGGTGCGCTACGCGCAGAAGCTCACGCGCGATCCGGCGTCGGTGCGGGAGTCGGACGTGGAGGCGCTGCGTTCGGAGGGCTTCAGCGACGTCGACATCCTGCACGTCGCCGAGGTCGTGGCCTACTACGCGTACGTCAACCGCATCGCCGACGGTCTCGGAGTGCAGCTCGAGGGGGACGGCGACTGAGCGGGGTGCTGCGTCGTCAGTCCGAGCGCAGCGCGCGGTGGGGGTCTGCACGCGCGGCCTGCCGCGCCGGGAGCCAACCGGCCAGCGTGGTGACTCCCCCGAGAACGAACAGGCCCACCAGCAGCACCCAGGGGTCGGTCGGGGCCACCTCGAACAGCTGCCGGGAGAGGAGCCGCGTCGACACGAGAGCCAGGCTGAGTCCGACGATGGAACCGACGGCGGCGAGCCGCGCCGTGTCGCGTACGAACGACCGTACGATCTGACCCCTCGAGGCCCCGAGCGCCATGCGCACGCCGATCTCGCGCGTCTGGCGGCTCACCCGGTACGACGTGGTGCCGAACACGCCGAAGGCACTCAGAGTGAGCGCGAGCAGACCAAAGGCGCCGAAGAGCACGAGGTAGAAGCGCTCGCTCGAGAGGGAGGTGCGCGCGAGGTCGGCGAGCTCCGCTTCGCGTGTGATCGGCAGGTTGGGATCGACCTGCCAGACCGCGTCGCGAAGCGCCGCCCAGGGTGTCTCCAGATCTCCCCGCAGCCGCGCCACCAGATGAAGGGACGGCACCCAGGCCTCCTGGCCGTACGGTAGGTAGGCCTCGGAGCTGGCGTTGCGCGCCAGGCTGTGCTGTCGCATGTTCTCGACCACGCCGACCACGCGAAACCAGGTCTCGCCGGTTCCCCAGACCACCTCACGCCCCAGCGCGCTGCCTTCGGGCCAGAGCTCCTCCGCGAGGCGTCGGTTGACGAGGCCGACGGGCTCTGCCCCGCTGCGGTCGGCCGGGGTTGGTGCTCGTCCCTCCAGGAGGGGTACGCCCAGTGTCTCGAGCGCACCCGGAGTGAGGGAGCGGTAGCTGATGATCTTGCTCTCGGCGCCCTCGGCCACGCGCTGGCCGTCGGGCGAGATACCAACTCCGAGCATGGAGGGCGTGAGCGGGAGGATGTTGATTGCGCCCGCCTGCACGACCCCCGGAACCGCTGCGATGGCGTCGACGAGCTCTTCGAAGAGAGCCTGCCGCTCCGGCTCGCCGCCGTAGCGTGAGGCGGGTGGTGTCACGTGCAGGCTCACGACCTGCTGCGGCCGGAAGCCGGGGTCCACCTGCTGCAGCTTCCAGAAGCTCTTGAGCAGCAGTCCGGCGCAGGTGACGAGAACCAGGCCGAGCGCAACCTGTGCCACCACGAACGGCCCGTTCCAGGGCAACGTTGGGCGACGCTTCAGGTCGCCGGCGAACTGTCGGCTCGACCGCAGCGCGGGGGGGAGCCCGGCGAGGAGACCTGCCACGAGCGACGCGACCAGCGCAAACAGGAGCGCCGGGGCGTCGAGCTCGATGTTCTCGGCGCGCGGCAGGCGTGCGGGCAAGAGGGGGCGCATCGCGCCGAGGGTGGCGAGGCCCACGAAGACGCCGGCGGTGCCCCCGACCAACGCAAGAGCGGCGCTTTCGGTCAAGAGCTGCTGCAGCAGGCGACGGCGCGAGGCCCCCAGGGCCTGCCGTACCGAGATCTCCTGCCTGCGGGCCGCGGAACGGCTGAGGAGCAGTAGCGCGATGTTCGTGCACGCAACGAGAAGGACCAGGCCGACGGCGCCGAAGAGCAGCCAGATCGAGCTGCGCACGGTCTCCGTGCGAGATGCCAGGTAGCCCGTGGCCCCCGCGCGCAGCACGGTGGAGTCACCAAACAGGTCTGGAGCGTCGAGGGCAAGCTGCGCGGCGACCTCCTGGACCTCGAGGTCGGCAGACGCGAGCGGAAGCCCCGCGCTCAGCTTCCCGAGAAGCCAGTAGCGCATCATGTCCCGGTCTTCGTGGGAGCCCGGTGCGTGCTGTACGGGAAGGAGGACGTCGCTCGCCCAAGGGAGTGGGTTGGCCTGCTGGGCGACGACGCCCACCACGGTTCGCTGCTCAGCGCCTTCGCCCGAAAGCTGCAGCACACGACCGAGGATCTCGGGGTCGGCGCCGAGCTCCGTTCTCCAGAAGCTCTCGGTGAGCACTGCGACCGGCTCCGATCCCGGGCGCGTATCGCCTGGCTGCAGCAGCCGGCCCAGGGCCGGCGACGCGGAGAAGACGTCGAAGTATCCGGGGCCGACGATGGAGGCACCCAGCACGCGAGGTGGGCCGTCTCCGAGCAGCACCACCGTCCCGCCCGCGGCGGCGGCCAGAGCATCGAAGCTCTGCAGCCGCTCCGCATAACCCCTCGCCTGGGCGGTGGAGAAGGAGTGCTCGCGCGAAACGTGAACGAGACGGTCGGGCTCGGGGTAGGGCAGGGGCTCGAGCACGACCGCCCGCAGAACGCTGAAGATGGCGACGTTCGCTCCGATGCCGAGCGCGAGGGTCGCGACCGCAAGCGCGGCCGTACCCGGGGCCTTGCCGAAGGAGCGAAAGGCGAAGACGAGATCTCGAAGGAGGTTGCGCATGTTGTGGATACGCAGCCGCGCGCGCTCGGTTCAGCTCACGCGCGGCTGGGCCCCTGCCGCCGGATCCGATGGCGCAGCAGGTCGGCGATCAGCCCCGTCGCCGGGAGGGCCAGGGCCAGGAGCAACGACTGGGCATGCGAGAGGCCCCCTGGGGCCAGCCCGCGCAGGGCGAAGGTGACGACCAGCGCCGCGGCGGCCGCCCCCCACCACGCGTAGCGCAACGTGCCCCGGGTCTGAGCCCGCACCGCCGTGCCGTGCCAGGAGGTTCTGCCGTGCAGGCCTGGCAGGAGCTGCCGGAAGCGATCGCCGTCCCAGCACACCAGGTAGACGTTCGCCAGCAGCATCGCGGCCACGACGAACGGCGTTCCGCGAAAGCCCACCGAGATCGTGAGAACCAGGATGTTGACGAGGATCGGAAGGAACAGGGCGGCCCCGAGCGTCGCGGTGGCCGGAACGAGCAGCAGCACTCCGGCCAGCACCTGACAGGCGCCGAGGAAGTTCCAGTACCCGCCGGTCTGGTACAGCGCCTCGAAGATGGCGCCGACGGGACCCGTGGTCGGCAGCTGCGTGAACCGATGCCCCAACAGCTTCACGAGTCCGGGCGGGATGAAGCCGGCTGCGAGGAGAATGCGGACGCCTTGGGTGAAGTCGTGGAGCAGCGGTTGGCCAACCGCCCACGCGTGGGCACGCTCCAGCGCGTGCCCGATCCCCTGCGTGCTCGTGCTCATCGAAGCCCGAGCGTAGCGCTTCGGGCTTCTCGAAGGCGGAGCCTAGGTGTGACTGCTCACAAGGTTGTTCAGAAATAGGAGTGGCCCATCCGAGCTACTTCCGCCAAGCTTTGGTTAGCAAGACAAAGCGCAGGAAGGAGTAGAAGGATGGACCTCCACAAGAATGCCCGAAGCTGTCCGAGGAGTCGAGCGGTGCTCGTCGAGCGGGTGTTGGCAGGGCAGAGCCCGAAGGATGTCGCTGAGGCCCTGGGGCTCAGCGAGCGCACGGTCTACAAGTGGCTCAGTCGGTATCGGGAGGAAGGACCGGAGGGCTTGCAGGATCGACCCTCCGCTCCGCTGCGAAGGCCCCGGAGGCTGGGTCAAGAGATGCAAGACGTCTTGCGCTCCTTGCGCGAGCAGCGTTTGAGCCAGAGCGAGATCTCGTGGAAGACAGGTGTCCCTCGCTCCACCGTCTCTCGATGGCTGCGAAAGTGGGGACTCGGACGGTTGCCGCAGCTGGCTCCTCCCGAGCCGATTCGGCGCTACGAGAAAGAGCGGGCGGGTGAGCTCCTGCACCTCGACATCAAGAAGCTCGGGCGGATCCGAGGTGTGGGCCATCGGATCACGGGCAAGCGTCAGCATCGCAATCGAGGGATCGGCTGGGACTTTGTGCACGTCGCGATCGATGACGCTTCGCGGGTGGCCTATGTGGAGATCCTCGAAGACGAAAAGGCGATCACCGCGAAGGGCTTCCTCGAGCGCGCGTACAAGTGGTTTGCGGCTCGAGGCATCACCATCGAGCGTGTCCTCACGGACAACGGCTCGTGCTACGTGAGTGGTGACTTTGCAGAGTGCTGCAAGACCCTCGGCGTCAAGCACTCTCGCACGCGTCCCTATCGACCTCGGACCAACGGTAAAGCGGAGCGCTTCATCCAGACGCTGCTGCGCGAATGGGCCTACGCCTTCACCTTCACCTCGTCGCAGGGTCGAGCCGACCTACTCGGTCCCTTTCTGCACTTCTACAATCACCACCGAGCGCACTCAGCACTGAACGCGAAGCCGCCCTACTCGAGGCTGGCACTGAACAACGCTGTGGGAATCGACAGCTAGGCGCGGCGGAAGGCGTCTTCGAGCAGCTCGGGGGCAAACCCCGACGTGGTGCCTGCGCCGGTGGCGAAGCGATAGAGCGCCGCCGAGTAGATGCCGGAGAGCGCGGAGTGCGCCAGCGCCGTCAGGAGGAACGCCAGCACGACGAGGCAGATTGCGACGACCGCCAGCGCCGCCGACTCGAAGGTGACTGCAACGGCGATGGTCGCCATGCCGATGAGCCCGACGACGAGGTAGGCGAGGAGAAAGGCGAGGCCCATGCCGAGGTTGCCTGCGATCTGCTCGCCCCACGTCCGCTTGAGCGTTGCGGCCGATTCCTTGACGATGTCGATCGGGCTCCCACCGCGCACGACGAGGACGGGGACCACGAGATAGGTCGCGAGGCTCCAGGCGAGCCCGAACAGTCCGGCCACGATGTTGCCGACCAGGCCCGAGCGCTGACGCAGAACGCGGAGCAGCACCCCCACCGTCGCCGCGAGCGCGGCGTAGCCGAGGATCGTGCCGAGCCTGGAGATTGCGATCCGCAGGCCGTCGGCGAGCGTTGGATCTCCGCCATCCAGGCGGATGAGTGCGGCGCCCACGAGTGCCGTGTTGAAGAAGATGATCACCGCGTACTCGGCGAAGTAGAGGAGGAACGCGCCGACCAGAGCGACGGGGCTCAGATTGTCGCCGTTGGTTCCCTGGAGGAGCTCGGGCTGCAGCAGGGCCATCGGCACCACGAACGACGCCAGCACCGCGACCAGTGTGATCGACGAGATGATCGGAAAGACCAGGAGCTCTTTGTCGGCCTGGAGGACCTTCCAGCTCGCGCGCACGAGCTCGATGCTGTTCCTGAGTTTGCCGGTCATGTCGATCTCCCCCTGGGGGTCGCCCTACGAGGCCGCCGGCAGTCTTGTTTCGCGTGGGGAAGCCGGCGCGCTGCGTCGCTCGAGTGTCTCCGGAAGCTCTTCTCCTCGGGTCCAGGCGCGGATCATCGCCGTGAAGAGCTCCGGGTGCTCGGCGTTCCACGCGTGGTGCGCGTCCGGCGCGATTGCGGTCTGGGCATTGCCGCAGGACTGCTCGAAGTCGGCGAGAGAGGAGAGGACCCGCTGTGCTTCCGCGCTGCCCGCCACGGCGAGCACCGGCGTCTCGAGGTCCGCGAGTGAGGCCGGCAGGCTGAAGTCGAGGACTTCGTCGTAGACGCGGCGAATGGTCGCCGAGGAGAGCCGCCGTGCGTCTCGGAGATAAAGCGGCACGACATCCTCGGGAAGCTGCATCGCCCGCGCGCTGAGCTTCGCGACCAGGTCGAAGCCGGAGGCGGTGGCGATGAGGCGCGTCACGGCACCCCAGAACCATGCGGGTCGGAAAGGGCGGGTGGTCACTCCGCTCACGAGCAGCGTGCGCACCACGTCCGGGTGGCGCGCGAGGAGATAGATGCCGACATAGCCACCGAGCGAAAGGCCGACCACGTGGGCCTTTCCCCCGCGGGCCACGCTTCGCACGAGCCGGGCCACCTGGTCGGCGGTGTCGGCGAACGACGTCCACTCGACGACGTGGCTCTCGCCGTTGCCCGGCAGGTCCACGTTCACGCAGTGCGCCTCGCGGGCGAGGGCTTCGAGCTGGTCGGTCCACATCCAACCGCTGGTGCCGAGCCCGTGCAGGAAGACGGTGGTCTCTCCATCACCCTGGGTCTCGGTGAAGTGCAGGCTCATTTCAGGGGTCCTCCTGGTCAGGTGTCGCTCGTGAAGCGGTGTCTTCGGTCGGGGTCTCGGGGATCACGACCGACGCGAGCGTGAAGCGCTGGCGCCCTCGGCCCGGTCCTGCTTTCTCGAAGCCCTCGAGCGCGTCGCGGAACCGGGCCGCGAGCGTTTGCCGTTCCGCGTCGGTCAGGTAGAGCGCCGTCGCGTTGTAGCTCATGCCCTGCTCCTCGATCTTCGCGAGGTCGGCGGCCCGGGCGTACTCGGCGAACCGTTCCGCGAGTGTCGCCTGGAAGATCGCAAACGCCTGTTGATGCTCCTCTGCGGTCATCTCCCGCAGGTCTTCGGAGCCGAGGCGAGAGCGGCCCTGCGCCACCGAGTAGGTGCGCTCCACCACGCCGCGCACCTTGCGCTCGCTCACGACCTCGAAGATGCCGGCGTCGGCGAGGAGGCCGATGTGTCGGTAGAGGGTGGCCTGGGAGACGTCCGGGACGCAGGCCGCCAGCTGGCGCGACGTCATCGCACGCCCGGTGAGCTCCGTGAGCAGCCGCAGCCGCACCGGATGGAGGATGAGGTCGCGTCGCCTGCGATTGTTCTCGATCATGAGAACAATAATATTCGCAAGAGTGAGAACAATGTTTCACCTTCCGGCGCGCGAAGGTGCCATGGTCGTGGGAACATCCGCGGGTCGAGTGCGGACGAGACCGCGCCGGCAGCAGTGAGGAACGACATGACCCACGAGTTCATCGAGGTGGAGCGGGCGGGGCGTGTGACCACGATCACGCTGAATCGTCCGGAGGTCCTCAACGCCATCCACCCCGAGATGCACCATGAGCTCGAGGCGGCGTTCGATGCGTTTGCGGCCGACGACAGCCAGTTCATCGGCGTCGTTCGCGGCGCGGGAGATCGTGCGTTCTGTGCCGGGTCGGATCTCAAGGCGATCGCGCAGGGCTCGCGGGACCGTGCGTATCCCGCGCACGGGTACGCCGGGCTCATCGAGCGTTTCGATCTCGACAAGCCGCTGATCGCGGAGGTGCACGGAATCTGCCTCGGAGGGGGCTTCGAGATCGCCCTCGCCTGCGACCTGATCGTGGCGTCCGACGAGGCCAGCTTCGGCCTGCCGGAGCCGAAGGTCGGCGCCGTCGCGCTCGGCGGTGGCCTCCACAGGCTCGCGCGCCAGATCGGCCTGAAGCAGGCGATGGGCTACGTGCTCAGCGCGCGCCGCATCGACGCGCAGCGCGCCTTCGATCTGGGCCTCGTGAACGAGGTCGTTCCCCGAGCGGAGCTCGCGGCCGCGACGCGGCGCTGGTGCGACGATCTGCTCGAGTGCGCACCGCTGTCGCTGCGCGCTTCGAAGGAGGCGATGCTCCGAGGGCTCGACGAGCCGAGCCTCGAGCAGGCGATGCAGCGGCAGGCCGGGTATCCGGCGTTCGCACGCTGGCGGGCCGCCGAGGACACGGCGGAAGGGCCGCGTGCCTTTGCGGAGAAGCGCAAGCCGGAGTGGCAGGGGAGGTAGCGCGGGAGGCTTCCGGCGACTCGCGAGGAGCTCGTGGCGGCCCACCCAGGACCCACGGATCGGGTAGGATCTCTCCGTGATCACCTTCCACGACCCACGCGCCGAGCCCCTCGCCGAAGTCGAAGCGTACGCCCTTCGAAGCCACGCTGCAGGCCGGTGACGTGGTGGGGGTGCTCGCGAACGGCTTCGCCGACTCGGAGCGCTTCCTCGGCCACGTGGCGCGGGCGCTCGAAGCGCAGGTACCCGGCATCGAGGTGCGCGCCTTCGCGAAGCCCAATGCATCGATCCCCGCCGAGGGCCAGCTCCTCGACGGCATCAGCAAGGAGTGCAAGGCCGTCGTCACGGCCTACGGGCACTGAGGGTCCTGCACCTCCGGCACCGTGCGTGACGGAATTGCCTTGGCCCGCCGGCAGACGCCGGCCCTCGCTCTCGTGGTGACCGAGTTCCTGCCGCAGGGCGACTTCGTGTCACGGGCCGCCGGAATGCCTGGCATTCCGCGCATCGAGATTCCCGCGGTCGCGGGCTCGGGTGACAGCTCCATGGCCGAGGTCGCGGGTGAGCTCGCGCCGCGGCTCCTCGAGGCGCTCGCCGGGCCTCAGGCCGCGACGGCCTGAGCTCCACACCGCTTCACGTGGAAGGGATGCTGCAGGCGACGGACGAGAGTGCGGCGCTCGAGCAGCTGCACGCGATGGGCTGTACCGACGGCCTGCCGGTCGTGGTTCCCACGCCCGAGCGGGTTGCGCGCCTCGTGGTCGCCACGGGCCTCGACGCCGACCTGGCGCTGGGCGCGATGGGGCCGGCCGGCGGCGCCGCGACGGTGGAGAAGGTCTGTGCTGCGGCGGTGATGGCCGGTTGCCTGCCCGAGCACATGCCGGTCGTGATGGCGGCTGTCCAGGCCGTGATCGACCCCGCCTTCGATCTCGGGGAGATGCAGTCGACCACCCACTGTACGGCGCCGCTTCTGCTGCTCAACGGCCCTGCGCGCTCCGACTGCGGCGCGTTCGCGTCGGGCTTCGGAGCGCTTGGTCCCGGCTTTCGCGCCAACGCCTCCGTCGGTCGCGCGCTGCGCCTCGCCATGATCAACATCGGCGGTGGTCGCGCGGGGGAGTCCGACATGGCGCTGCTCGGTCACCCGGGCAAGTTCACCTTCTGTATGGCCGAGGCGGAAGAGCGGAGCCCATGGGAGCCGCTGCACGTCGCCCGCGGCTTCGAAGCTTCCGAGTCGGTGGTCACGGTGGTCGGCGCCGAGCCGCCGCGGTCGGTCATCTACCAGGCGCACGGCGGCCCGCAGGGCCCTGAGGAGCTCGTGGGCCAGCTCGCTGCAGCGATCACGCAGAGTGGCACGAACAACGCGGTCATCCGCGGCGGGGCCGTTGCGATCGTGGTCAATCCGGAGCATGCCACCATGCTGGGCGAGGCGGGCTGGTCCCGGGAGAAGGTCGTCGGCGAGATTTTCGCGCGAAGCCGGGCTCCGCGCTCCAACCTGCGCTTCCTGCGCCCGGGCTTCGACGTGGGGGAGACCGACCCGCTCGACCCCTGCTTCGAGAGCGCGGACCAGATCCTCCTGCTCGTGGGTGGTGGGCCGGGCCTCTACTCGGTCGTCATGACCTCGTGGTGTGCGGGCCCCCACAGCAACGCGGCGGTGTCCAAGCCGGTGCTCTACGGCGAGGTCTGCGAGATTCCCGCCCTTCAGGGATCTGCGGCGGCCGAGCGCCCCTGACCTGCGCGCCTCTTTGCGGTTCTCGGACGCGATTGGAGACCGTCTCGGCCGACCGGCCTGCGAGGCGTCGAAGGGGCCCCGCCCACGGAGCGAGCGGCTCGAAGCCCGCCGCTTCGTGTCGCTGGTATCGACTTTGCTCCGTAAACCAAGTGAGGGGTTACGTTCCGCGCGGCGGATCGGATCTCGAAATGTCACAGTGACATCGACTTTCTGGTAGAATCGAGCCATTCCATGTTCTCCATGCCCCATCCGCGCCGCTTCGCACGCCTGATGGCCCGCCAAGGTGGGCCTGTCTCGGCCGGTGCTGTTCGTTGGGTGGTCAGTGTTTGTACTCTGACTGTCCTGGCCGTTCCCGCTTGGAGCCAGGATCGGGCGCTGGAGGTCGAGGGCTCCACGGCGCTGCGCGAAGTTCTCCCGCCCGTGCCGGATGGCCCGCCAGGTCTGTCGGCCGGCCCAGCCTTCGCCCCGAGTTCCGATTCTCGGGACATTCGGTGGCTTCTGGTGTCACAGAATGCCCAGAAGGCTCTGTGGCACAACCTGCTCGGAGCCCGTCGCGTGCGCGAGCTGGAGCGCGCGCGGTTCGAGATGCACCTCAACGATCTGCACCACGATCGCGAGATGCGGGAGGACGAGGACTACTTCCGCGACATGTCCGAATCGGTCGGCCGCGCGGTGGGTAAGGTCATGCGCGAGCGCCTCGAGCGCCGGCTCGATCTCGACTCCACGCTGCGCCGCTCTCGCGGCGGCGGAGGTGGGGGTGGAGGCGCCGTGCAGTCCGGGTACCGGTTCTCGCCCCGGGTCGATCTCGGCTCGCGCAACCGCCTCGGCGTGAAGATGTCGTTCCGGGAGGCCCACGAGTCCACCTGGCGCTCCCGCTTGACCTTTCAGGCGTCGCACGACTTCGAAGAAGACCTGTATCTCAAGCTCGTCTACAACGGCCGTCGCGCCGAAGCCGAGCTGCGCTTCGTCGGTGACGACGAGGATTTCGGTCAGACGGTCATCTTCGACTACCGCATGGGCCTGGGCCGCGGGCGGATTCCGCGCGCCTCGCGCTGAGCCGACAGCCCACTCGAGACCTGCGACCCGGCCACCAGGGGCGGCGTCGTGGCTCGAGCAGCTCCTTTCCGCGCTGATTCCCCATCGGTGGGGCGAGGGTGCTCGGAACGTGTGGAATGATCGCCCCGGAGCCAAACAGCATGGAGGGGATGCCGCATGTTCACATTCTCCTGGCCGCGGGCCGCTGGTCGTACTGCACGGAGCTGCGGCGCCGCACTCGCGGTGGTGCTCAGCCTCACCGGAACGGCGATCGCACAGGGTGGTGACACCACCGTGACCTGGGCCGAGCGCCTCGGCTGGAGCGCTGGCGACCGTGTCGTCATTCTCCACGTGGACGACGCCGGCATGTCGCACGAGTCGAACCTGGGCACCCTGCGCGCAATGCAGAGTGGCGCCGCGAACTCGATGAGCGTGATGATGCCATGCCCGTGGGTGCCCGAGCTCGTCAACGCGCTGCACGCCGACCCTTCGCTGGATGCGGGCCTGCACCTCACGCTCACGTCCGAGTGGAAGGAGTACTGCTGGGGGCCACTCGTCGGCAAGGACGCGGCGCCGGGTCTCGTGGACGATCGCGGGTGCATGTGGCGCAGCGTCGCCGACGTCGTCCGTCATGCCAACGCCGCCGAGGTCGAGGCAGAGATCCGGGCACAGATCCGGCGCGCGCGTGAGCTGGGCTTCGAGCCCACGCACCTCGACTCGCACATGGGAACCCTCTTCGCCTCGCCGGAGTTCCTGCAGGTGTACATCAAGGTGGGCATCGACGAGCAGATCCCGGTGATGTTCCCCGGAGGGCACACGAGCTACCTGCGGCAGCAGTACCGCGACGAAGGCAACCCGACCACCACGATCGACCAGGCCCTGCCCCTCGCGCAGACCGTCTGGGACGGCGGCCTCCCGGTGCTCGACGACCTGCACAACACCAGCTACGGCTGGCGCCCGGAGGCGGGCGAGGAGGCGAGCCGTGAGGACTGGACCCAGATGAAGGTCGAGCGCTACATCCAGGCCCTGCGCGGCATGAAGCCGGGCCTGACGATGGTCATCATGCACTCCACCGACGGCAGCGAGAACTTCGACGCCATCTCAGGCTCGGGTCCAACCCGCCAGGGCGACACCGACGCGATGGTCGATCCGCGCCTGCAGAAGGTGATCGAGGAGGAGGGGCTCATCCTCACCACGTGGCGGGAGGTGATGGAGCGCCGGAAGGCCGTGAAGGAGTGAAGGGCGTGTGCAATAAACGCCTTCGTCCGGCTTGACCATCACCTACGCTGGCCCGAGGTCGCGGTGGTGACGTCCAGCTAGCGTCCGAACACGACCCTCAATCCCCGGCTCAGCGTCATCGGCGGGGCCGACGAGTGCGTCTCTTCGGGGAAGAGATACAGCTCCATCTCGAGCCCCTCGTAGCCGCGCCCCTGGAGCGCCTCCACGAACGGCTCGATCACCTCGACCATCTTCATCCGGTCGCCCATGAGCTCACGCATGGCCTCCATCTCTTCGCGCATCGGTGGAGGCATCCGCTCGAACTGGGCGTCTTCGTGCTCTGCGCGCTCGTGGTCGCCGGCGCCGATGAAGACCTTGGCTCGGAGGTCGTGGTTGGTCTGGGCGTACTTCTTCTCCATCCCGACGACGTGGCTGTTGCCCCACCACAACGAGGGGCTCCCGAGGACGTACCGCTGGAAGGTGTCGGGCTCGGCGAAGAGGGTGTACGCGGCGAAGAGGCCCCCGAAAGAGTCGCCGAAGATGGTGGCGTCGCTCGGATCGACGGAGTACTCGGACTCGATGAATGGCTTGAGCTCTTCGCGGATGAAGCGGAGGAACTTCGGCGCGCCGCCAGACTCGTCCGAGCCTGGGCCGCCGCCGGCCCAGCGGGAGGCGTGCTTCATGAACTCGGGATCTGATGTCGGGGTGTAGTCGCGGTTCCGGCGGATGCCGCCTTCGCGGGGCCCGCCCGCGTAGCCGATGCCGACGATGAGCACAGGTGGAACCTCGAAGCCACCCTGAAGCGACAGGACCACCTGACGGGCGAGCGGAAACGACATGTCGGCGTCGAGCAGGTAGAGAACGGGAAGCTTGGTCCTCGCTGCGCTCGGAGGAAGGAAGGGTTTGGCGATGAGGAGGCGGTAGTCCTGGCCGACGATCTCGGAGCGCAGCATGCGGACCTCGGTGTTCTCGAGGGTGACCGGGCTCTCGGCGCCTTGGGCACCGGTCGCGAGCAGCACGAGACAGGCCGTGGTGGTGAGGAGGACGGAAGAGAAGCTTGATCTCATGGAGGGTCTCCTGATGAGAGAGCGGGATTGCGGACGACGCGGCGACCTAGGTGCAGGCCCGTCAGGGTGGTCGCGACGGCCAGTGTGAGGGGCAGCCAAAGTGAAGCCGAGGGGACAGCTGCGGACCTCGAAACGGTGAAGAGGAGGTCGGGCGCGAGAACGAAGAGGCCAAGTCCGACGAGCACCGCCCTGCTGCAGCTCATGTCGACCTGATGCGCAGCGTAGGCTGCAGACATCGAGCTCGCGAGTGCACACACTCCGGCGACCAACGCGATCAGCGGGAGCCTTGGCTCGGCGTCGGACCACAGCGCGATCTCGAGGGCGGAGCCGACGAGGAGCGAGGCTCCGAGCGCTGCGACGGCTCCCGTGGCGAAGGTGAGGAGCGGGCGTAGAAGCCGTTGGAGCGCCAGGGGGCCGGCAGAACGAGCCAGCTGGCCCCAAAACCATCGCCTGGCCGAAGCTTGGTCGTCGGACGCGCGCTCGTCGAAGTCCTCGAGAAGATCGCCGAGGAGAGATTCCGCCATCTCCGGAGGTGCGCAGAGCTCGAAGAGGCGCCTGGCCAGCACGGGTGGCCGGCGAGGAGACTTCACGGCAGCACCAGCCCTTCTTTCATGCGGTCGAGCGTCTCGTAGGCGCGCGTGAGGGCTTCGGCCCCCGTGGCCTGCAAGCGGAAGTACCGTCGGGCACGTCCCCCGCGCTGGGCAGTGGGCTCGCCAACCCGCGACGAGACGAGCTCCTTTTTCTCGAGGCGGAGCAGGGTGGTGTGCACTGCCGGGACCGAGACCGTTCGCCCCGTGCGGCCTTCGATCTCGCGGCTGACCGTGACTCCGTAGGCGTTGTCGCCGAGATGGGCGACGGCCGTGAGGACGAGGATCTCGAATTCGCCGAGGTGGGCTCGAGTCATTTCATAGACATTGTATATGAAATGGGGAGGCTCTGAAACCCCTTGGCTCCCTCGTGCGTTAGCGTTCCCAGACATGCTGGAGGACTACGAACAGGCTGTCGCCCAGCACAAGGACATGGTGTATTCGTTCGCCTTCTACTACCTCGGCAACCGGCAGGAGGCCGAGGACGTCACGCAGGACGTGCTGCTCAAGCTCTGGGAGCACCGCGAGGGCCTGGACATGGCTCAGGCGGCGCCGTGGCTCAACCGGGTCACACGGAACGCGAGCTACGACCGCCTGCGTCGGCGTGGCACGCGGAATCGGTTCGTCGTGGACGACGGAGACGGCAGTCTCGTGTCGTTCGCGGAGGCGCCCGAGCCCGGGCCCCTCGGCGTGGTCCAGACGAAAGACGCCCGAGGTCGCGTCCGTGCGGCCCTGGCCGAGCTTCCAGAGCCCTATCGCTCGGCCATGATCCTGCGAGAGCTCCAGGAGCTCACCTACGCCGAGGTCGGCGACGCATTGGAGATTCCCGTGAACACGGCCAAGACACACGTACATCGCGGGCGGCGCATGCTTCGCGACGCGCTTCGGGAGGAAGCTCATGTCTGATTCTGAGAACGCTGCCTGCGAGCGCTTCGATCTGCTGCTCGAGCCTTTTGTGGACGGGGAGCTCGACGCGTCCGAAGCCCATGCGCTCGAAGGGCATCTGCAGAGCTGTGCTCGGTGCAGCGCAGAGCTCGAGGTCGTGCGCGCCGTGCGCCACGAGCTGCGGGGGCTGCCACGCCTCGAGTGCCCGCCGGAGGTTGCCCAGCAGGCACTCGACGTGGCCCGAGCCGAGGGTAGTGCTGGGGCGGGGGCCATGCCGGCCAACGAGAGCGACGGTGGAATGACCCTCTGGCTCCGTGCGGCGGCGGCGCTCGTGCTGCTCAGCGGGGGGCTCGTCGCGGGCGCGCTGCTGTTCGGCGATCGCGAAGACCTGGCGACCCAGGCCACGGCGGAGTACACGGCTGCCGAGCTCGCGCAGGCGGAGGAGGAGCTTCGCTTCGCTCTCGGCTACTTCGGCAGTATTGCCCGCCGCGCCGGCACCACACTGCGCAACGACGTGCTCGCCGAGCGCGTCTTCGAGCCTCCGCGTCGAGCCTTTCGCCGGCTGGGCGCCATGCAGCAGGCATCCGAGGGAACGACGGCGACGAACGGAGCGCCGAGCGAGGCGCGCGAGGAGAATCCATGAGCTCATCCAGAACCCTGCGGTCGAAGCGGAAGTGGCCAGGTGTCCTGGTCCTGCTGGCCGCCCTGCTCTTCGCGCCTTCGTCCAGCGCGCAGTCGGTCGAGGACCTGCCCGGTTTCGTCGACTTCGAGGCCTTTGGCGACTTCGACATCGACGACCTGAAGGTCGAGATCAACCTCGGAGGCAGTCTCCTGAAGATGTTGTCGAGCGCCGTCGAGGACGAGAGCGGCAGCTTCGCCGACCTCGTCCGCGGCTTGAGCCTCGTGAAGGTCAACATCTTCGAAGCTGGGGGCGCGCGGGCGGCCGAAGACCAGCTGCGAGGTGCGATGCGCAGCCTGCGGCGCGAAGGGTGGGAGACCGTGGTCTCCATCCGCGACGAGGAGAACGTACACATCCTGCTGCGGACCGACGGAGACCGCATTCTCGGAGTGCTTGCTGCGTTCTCCGACGCGGAGAGCTTCGGCCTCGTGAACATCGTCGGTGAGTTCGATCCGGAGCAGATAGGAGAGCTGGCAAGGGAGCTCGACATCGACGCACTCGAAGGTCTCGACCTGGGAGGAGTCAACAATGGTCGCTAGCGCAACTGGACGGACGTCTCCTGCACTGCAGTGGGCCATCGTCGCCGTGTGCTGCCTTGCACTCGGTGGCTGTTTCACCACGTCTCCTCGGATGCACTCCCTGGCGGAGAGCCTCGACCGCGACGTGCCCGACCTCGATCTCGACCACGAGTTCGGCATCACCCTCGGGCGGATGAGCCTCGGGCTCGCGAAGGGCGTCGCCCGGCTCGGAATGGACCACGAGGAGGAGCGGGCGTTCCGTGCCTTCAAAGGCATCAAGAAGGTCGAGATGGCCACCTACGAGACCTTCGGTGACGGCGGCGGTGTGCCGGCCAGCGTGCGGAGCTCGTTCGAGCGGCGCGGCTGGGAGACCCTGGCGCGCTTCAGCGAAGACGGGGAAGAGGCGTGGATCGTCTACAAGATGGACGGTCCCAAGCTGAAGAGCCTCCTCGTCATGGCGCAGGATCACGATCAGCTCACCATGATCCGGTTGAGCGGCCGCCTGGACCGCGTCTTCCGTGCGGCGATGGCCTACTCTCGCGATGAGGTGCTCGATGGCCATCACCAGGACACCGGTTGGGACGACGACGAGTGGTCGGACGACGACTGGGCCGAGGACGAGTGGGTCGACGACGACTGGTTCGAGGGACGGTCGTTTGAGCGGCAATGAGCAGGTGCGGGCGCTAGCACCCACCCAGTAGCGCAGCGGCTCCGAGGTCCGGAATCGACTCGCCTGGCGCTGTCATTTGCTCGAGACTCTGCCGAGGCTATTGCCTCCGCTTCGCGGCCCGCTCTCCGAAGTCGGTAGGCTGTAGTCCGCCACCAGCTCGGGGAGCCGTGGGTTGTCACGTCGTGTCGATCCCCTGTGCGAACGAGGATCTGGAGCGTCTCGAGGTGCCTCGTATCGTTGGGGAAGATCGCGACCGCGCGGCGCAGCACTTCTTCACCCTCGCGAAAGAGAAGGAGTCCCTCGCTGGGTGCCCCAGCGGGCACGTCATGCCATTCGAGGGTCCCGGGGCTCACGTAGGTCAGCTGTCGCACCGGCTCTCCTTGAGAGTCAGTAGACCAGTCTATATAATTTGTGAATGCCAGAAGCGAAGCAGAGGGAAGGAGGCGGTCGGAGCCAGACCCGGGCGCGCCAGCACCGTACGCAGCTGGTGCGCACCGCGGTGCGGCTGTTTCGCCGTCAGGGTTATGCGCGGACGGGTCTCAACGAGATCCTGCGGCGCAGCGGCGCGCCGAAGGGCTCGCTCTACTACTACTTCCCCGGAGGAAAAGAGGAGCTCGGCGCCGCCGCCGTGGGTGCCGCCTGCAACAACGTGCATCGGACCCTCGAAGAGCTGGCACGGGAGCACGCGCGGCCCCAGGAGTTCCTGGACGCCTACGTCCGCCTCCTCGCGGGCTGGCTCGAGGCGAGCGACTTTCGGGATGGTTGCCCCGTGGCCACGACCCTGCTCGAGACCGTGCCCGACTCGGATCTCATTGCGGAGGCCGGCCGCCAGGGTCTGGAGTCGTGGATCGAGATTCTCACGCGGGCGCTGGGGCTCGAGGGCGAGCCGCAGGCCGTGGCGCGGAGTCGCGCGCTGACGGTCGTGGCGGCGGTGGAGGGAGCGCTCCTGCTCGCGCGGACGCAGAGGAGCCGGCAGCCGCTCGACGACGTCGCGGCCACGCTCCGTCTCCTCTTCCCGGCCGACACCAGACCGGAGCCGGCGCGCGCGCAGCCTTGAAGCCGCCCTCGAGGTCTCGTCAGCGCGAGAAGCGGGAGAAGAAGGCCCACATCTCGACGGCCGCGTCGAACGAACGGAGCGCAGCCTTCTTCCGAAGCTTGGCGGTGCCCCGGGGGCCGGGCCATTCGTGACCCCACCCCTCCAGCCCGAGGAGTGCGACGGGAGCGGCGCTGCCCTCGCACCAGTCCCAGCGCGACACCGCACCCTCCAGGAAGCTGCGCACGGTGGGCTCGTCGGCGCAGCCGTTCGCGCGCCGCGCCCAGAACGCGGCGGACTCCTCGGGATCGAGCGTGATCGTGGGGTTCTTCTCGAGCCTCTTGGGCTTGTGCGGCTTGCGCCACCGCAGACGTGGATCTTCGAAGCCGTGGACGTGGATCAGTGGGACAGCCCCGGCTGGGTTGGGCGCCCAGGTGACCTCGCCGTTCGCCTCGAGGCCGGGAGCCGATGCGAAGATGCCGACGGCCGCGACCGTCTCCGGATGCTGGGCCGCGAACGTGTAGGCGAGCATGCCGCCGTTGGAGTAGCCGACGAGGTAGATCCGTGAACGGTCCACCTGAAGCCTGGAGGCGACGTCGTCGATCACGGCCTTCACGAAGCCGATGTCGTCGATCTGCTTCTTCATGGCGCGGGCGCAGCAGTAGCCCCCGTTCCAGTGCCGCAGCAGCGAGCCGAGCCCGATGCCGTTGGGGTAGGCGACCAGGAACCCTTCGCGGTCGGAAACGGCGCTGAAGCCGCTCTGTTTCTCGAAGATCCGGGCGTTCGAGACGCCACCGTGCAGCGCCACGACGAGCGGCACCGGCTCCTTGTCCGTGTGTCGGGCGGGGACGTGCAGGGTGTAGCTGCGGGCGATGCCCGCCTCGCTCCACCCTTCGACGCGCAGCTTCGTCGTGGCCCCCGGAAAGGCGCCTGGCGGCTCCTGGCCGAGAACGGGTGCGGCTGCCAGGGCCCAGACGAGGTACCCCAGGGCCGCGACGCTCCAGACGGAGCGCGCGAGCCGAGAGAGGCGTGGGAGGACCGCTACTTGATCGCGGAGTAGTCGGACGGCGACATCATCACCGAGTCGATCTTGGTGATGAGGCGGCCGTCCTTCTGGGATTCTTCGGCGACTTTCTTCCATTCCGGATCCGTTCCGAAGGCCTTCCAAGCTTCAGCGCGGGCATCTTCACTGGGGAAGGCCAGGATGTAGATGAGCTGGGTGCCCTTGCCTTGCTCTTCCTTCAGCGGCTCCCAGAAGCCGATCACGTCCATGCCGTGCTTCTCGAAGAGCTTCACGGTGTGGTCGCGGAACCGCGCGTTCAGCGCGTCGAGCTTGCCGTCGGCCGCGTAGTAGGTGCGCATTTCGAAGACGCGCTCTTCGGCGGCGGCCGGGGTGGCGCCCGCGGCGAGGGCGAGGGCGACCAGCAGTGCGACGCTGAGCCAGCTCGCGGCGGCGCGCGGGGTGGTGCTGCGGGAACGGCAAGGGAAGAGGTGCAGGCTCTGCATGGTGATCTCCTCGGTTTCTTACGGATGTGAGGCCGGGCGCGTTGCGTCGCACGGCGCCTCGTCGGCCCCTCGTCGGGCGCGGCTCGAGTGCCTCCATTCTGTTACCCTTCGGCCGCTTTTGCGAATCAGCTTGAGGAGCCGTGATGTCCGAGCTTTCCGAATTCAGAGAAGAGACCCGCGCCTGGCTCGACGCCAACCTTCCTCAGGCGCTCCGAGGCAAGGTGGGCGACCAGGAGGCCTGGACCGCCGGCGGCAAGAAGGCCGTCTACAAGTACCCCGAGACGAGGGAGTGGATGCACATCGCCGCCGACAAGGGCTGGACGATTCCCCACTGGCCGAAGGAGTACGGCGGCGGCGGTCACACGAAAGAAGAGTCGCAGATCATCGCGCAGGAGATCGCCGCGCTGAAGGCACCGCCTCCGCTGACCGGGTTCGGGATCAGCATGATCGGCCCGACGCTTCTCCAGTACGGCACGCCGGAGCAGAAGCAGCAGCACATCCCCAAGATCTGCAGCGGTGAGATTCGCTGGTGCCAGGGCTACTCGGAGCCGAACTCGGGGTCGGACCTCGCGTCGCTGCAGACCGCGGCGGTGCGCGACGGCGACGAGTACGTCATCAACGGCCAGAAGATCTGGACGAGCGGCGCCGACGGTGCCGACTGGATCTTCATGCTGGTGCGCACCGATCCGGACGCCAAGAAGCAGGCCGGCATCACGTTCATCCTCGTCGACATGGAGACTCCAGGGGTCGAGGCGCGTCCGATCCGCCTGATCAGCGGCGCTTCGCCGTTCTGCGAGACGTTCTTCGAGAACGTGCGCGCGCCGGTGAGCAACGTCATTGGCGAGGTCAACAGCGGCTGGACCGTTGCGAAAGCGCTGCTCGGCCACGAGCGCAGCATGATCGGTGGCATGGGCTCGCGTGCCGACAGGCCCTCCATACCGGAGATGGCCAAGCGTTACGTGGGCGAGGACGGAGGCCGCATCTCGGACCCGGCACTGCGTGAGCGGGTCATCCAGAACGAGATGGACGCCATGTCGTACGGGCTCACGGTCAAGCGGCACACCGACTCTCTCGAGGCGGGCCACAACCCCGGGCCGGAGAGCTCGATGTTCAAGTACTACGGCACCGAGCTCAACATGCGGCGCGAGGAGCTCATGCTCTCGATCCGTGGCCCGCAGAGCCTTGGCTGGGAAGGCGACGGTTTCGAAGACGACGAGCTGCTGCAGACGCGGACGTGGCTGCGTTCCCGCGCGAACAGCATCGAAGGTGGCACGTCCGAAGTCCAGCTCAACATCATTGCCAAGCGCGTTCTCGGGCTGCCGGATTAGGCGTGGTGAATACCACGCCGAATCCGGCATCTGTTTCTTTCGCTCCAAGCTCGGGCTTCGCCCTCGCGTCGCGTTCGGATCGGAGCGAAACAGGATGGGCCCTTCGACTCACCTCTCCACTTCGCGCCAGACTCCTCTCGTAGATTCCGGAGACCCTCATGAAACTCGTACTCGACGGCGCGCAGCAGATGCTCGCCAACACTGCGGCCGCCTTCACGGCGAAGCACGACGGCCTCTCGCGGCTGCGCGCGCTACGCGACGCGGACGAGCCGCGCGCCTACTCGCAGACGGTCTGGAGCGAGATGGCGGACCTCGGGTGGACGGGCATCCCGTTCTCCGAGGACGACGGTGGCCTCGGCATGGGCATGGCCGAAGTCGTCCTCATCACCGAAGCCCTGGGCCGAGGCCTCGCGCCGGAGCCGTACGTCTCGGCGGTGGTCCTGGCCGGGTCTCTCCTGGCGGACGCCGGGAGCGCCGAGCAGAGGGCAGCCTGGCTGCCCGTGACCGCCGACGGCTCGAAGCGCCTGACCGTCGCCTCCCAGGAGGCGGGGTCGCGCTACGACCTCTGCCACGTCGAGACCATGGCGGCAGCCGCCGGCGACGGCTGGACGCTCTCCGGGGAGAAGATCCAGGTGATGGACGGCCTCGAAGCCGACGGCTGGATCGTGTCCGCGAGAACCTCGGGCAGCGCCAAAGACAATGACGGCGTCACCCTCTTCCTGGTTCCGAGCGATCGCGAGGGTGTCGTGAGCACGCGCCAGAAGCGCATCGACTCGCGCAACGTGGCGCTCCTGAGCCTCCAGGGCGTGCAGGTCACGGCGGCCGACGTCGTCGGCGACGTGGGCGCCGGGGCAAGGCCGCTGGAGCGTGCGGTGGACCGGGCCACGGTGGCCCTGTGCGGCGAGATGCTCGGCGCCATGAGCGAGGCCTTCGACCGAACCATCGCGTACCTCAACGAGCGCGAGCAGTTTGGTGTGCTCATCGGCTCCTTCCAGGCGCTGAAGCACCGCGCCGCGAAGATGTTCATCGAGCGTGAGCTCGTGCGCTCCGTCGTGATGGCGTCGGCGCGGGCGCTCGACGCCGGCGACGAGGATGCGGCCGCGCAGGTGTCGAATGCCAAGGCGAGGTGCTCGGACGCCATGATCCTGCTCACCAACGAGGCACTCCAGATGCACGGTGGCATCGGCATGACGGACGAGCACGACATCGGCCTGTTCATGAAGCGCGCCCGAGTTGCCGAGATGACCTTCGGCGATGCGGCGCACCACCGGCAGCGCTTCGCGGAGCTGCGCGGTTTCTAGACCGACGGTGAGGTCGAGGTGTCCTGGCGAAGCTCCCGCGACGTCCAGGAGATCCGCGCCGCCGGCGTGACGCGGGGCGCTGGCGTCGCGCTGGTCTGCTTTGCGGCGGCCCTTTCCGCGTGCGAGGCACGGGAGGGCGGCGCGAGCGGGGCTGAGCCGAGCGACGTCGAGGAGCGCGCCCGCAACTTTGTCCTCGTGGTGGTCGACACGCTGCGCGCGGATCACACCAGCCTCTACGGCTACGCGCGCGAGACGACGCCCGAGCTCACGGGGCTCGCGCAGGACGCTGTCGTTTTCGAGAACGCCTTTTCTGCCGCGAGCTGCACGTTCCCGTCGGTCAACTCGCTCCTGACGTCGCGCCCGCCGCAGGATTTCGTGCGCGGAGAGCCCCTCTTCATGGGGATCCCAAGCGAGGTTCCCAGCCTGGCGAAGATCCTCTCGGCGGCCGGCTTCCAGACCGTGGCTGTGTCGGCAAGCCCGATCGTCAGTGCGGAGCCGACCGATCTGAACCCCGATGGTGGCTTCGGTGGCGGCTTCGAGGTGTTCGACGCGCGCTGCCTCTGGCGACGGGGTGCGTGCGTCAACCGGCGAGTGCGGCGACACCTCGAGGCGCGCGACTCCCGGCCTCTGTTCCTGTACGTGCACTTCATGGACCCGCACGGTCCCTACTCACCCGTGCCGGATCGGTTCCGGCGGTTCGCCGGCGCGGCGCCGGGCCTGGACGAGCCGGAACGCCTGGGGGTGGTCGCGGACACCGCAGCGCGCTGGTACGGGCCCGAGCGTGAGGAGCCCAGCGCGGCGGTTCTCGAGCACTTCGTCGACCTCTACGACGACGAGATCGTCTACACCGACTTCCAGATCGGTGCGCTCCTCGACGCGCTCCGCGATCAAGACCTCTTTCGCGACTCCTTGATCGTCGTGACGGCTGACCACGGCGAGGAGTTCTTCGAGCATCGCGACGTCGGCCACTGCCGCAACGTGTACGACACCCAGGTCGGCGTTCCGCTCGTCGTGTGGTCTCCGGGCGCGCGCCATGGCCGACGCGTTCGCGCCGCCGTGAGCCTCCTCGACGTGATGCCCACGGCGCTCGATCTACTCGGGCTCGACGTCGCCGGAGGCGGACAGCTGCCCTTCGAAGGCTCGTCGCTGGCGCCGGCTGTCCTCGGGAGGGATCTACCGGACGACCGCATCGTCTTCGCCTGGCAGAGCGGCTGGGCGGCAGCCGTGTCGTACAGCGACAAGCTCATGGCGCGTCCGGGGCAGGCGCCGCGCCTCTACTCGCGAGAGCACGATCCAGGCGAGCAAGAGAACCTCCTGCACGACGGGAGGCCAGAAGCCCCGGCGTTCGAGCGTCTGCGCGCGGAGCTGCGCGCCTGGAGCACCCGGTTCGAGCGAACGTCGCCCGATCGACTCGAGCGACACCTCGAGGCGCTGGGTTACCTGCAGTAGCTCTCCGAGCGGCGCGACCGGTCCCGGCAGGACCTCCTCGTGTCCCCGTCGCCGCATCGCGTGTGTCGGGTTTCGGGCGCCTGTCGCGTAGCCACACTCGAGGGCGGGCCGATCGGAGACGATCCGAGCTCCGAGGCTCGCCAAGACGAAACGACGCCAGGTGAGGTGCACAGCTGCCTCACCTGCGGACATATAGGGGGTCCATCCATGGAAACCACTCGTGCGCTCTCGCACGCTCCGGGAGCCGTGCACCCGGTGCAGATCTGTTTCACCTCGCTCGTGCTCCTGGTCCTCTCGGTCGCGGCCATCCGCGCCGACGACGGTCACCGCCACGCCCAGTCCGTCGACGGTCTGAGTGGTCGCAACCACGTCATCACCACAGCGTCGCCCGAGGCGCAGCGCTTCTTCGACCAGGGTCTGGAGCTGGCCTACGGCTTCAACCACGGTGCGGCGGCCGATGCCTTCCGCGAGGCGGCGGGCCTCGACCCGAGCTGCGCCATGTGCTTCTGGGGCGTCGCGCTGGTGCTCGGCCCGAACATCAACGCCGCCATGGAGCCGGCTGACAACCCCGAGGCGTTTGCCGCCGTGCAGACCGCCAGGAAGCTCGCGCCTCGTGCAACGCAGAAGGAGCGCGACTACATCGAGGCTCTCGCCACCCGTTACGCCGAAGAACCGCCCGAGGACCGTGCGCCGCTCGATCGTGCCTACGCCGCGTCGATGCGCCGCGTGTACGCGAAGTACCCGGACGACCTCGACGCTGCGACCCTGTTCGCCGAGGCGCTGATGGACACCACGCCCTGGGACTACTGGACCGAGGACAACGAGCCGCGCAAGGTGACGGAGGAGTTCCTGGCGGTGCTCGAGACGGTGCTGCGGCGGGAGCCGGGCCACACGGGCGCGAACCACTACCTGATCCACGCGGTGGAGAAGGTACGGCCCGACCTGGGCCTGCCGGCCGCGCGCCGGCTCGAGAACCTGGCGGAAGGTGCCGGACACCTCGTGCACATGGGCTCGCACATCTACATCCGCGTCGGTCGCTACCACGACGCTTCGCGGGTGAACCAGAAAGCGATCGCCGCCGACGAGCGCTTCGCGCAGCAGCACGGCACGGCCGCGTCCTACGACACCTACATGTGGCACAACCACCACTTCCTCGCAACGAGCAGCAGCTTCGAGGGGCGCTCCGAGCTCGCGCTCGCCACCGCGAACGACCTGCGCGGGCGCATGGATCCGGAGCGCATGCGTACTCCCGGCTTCCTGACGCTGCAGCACTTCTGGGCCACGCCCTACTTCGTGCAGGTGCGCTTCGGGCGTTGGGACGACATCCTCGCGGCGCTCGCTCCGCCGGCGGATCTCGTGTACCCGAACGGCATGTGGCGCTACGCCCGCGGCATGGCGCTGCTCCGCACCGAGGGCGCCGAAGCGGCAGCGGCCGAGCTGCAGGAGCTGGAGCGGATCGCGCGCGAGCCAGTGCTCGAGGAGGTGACGATCTGGGATCTCAACACCACGAAGCAGGTGATCGACGTGGCGCGGCACGTGCTCGGTGGTGAGATCGCTGCGGCCCAGGGCGACATCGATCGCGCGGTCGATCTTCTCGAGGCGGCGGTTGCCCTCGAAGAGTCGATGACCTACGACGAGCCGCCGCCGTGGGGACATCCCGTGCGGCAGAACCTGGGAGAGGTTCTGCTGGCTGCGGGGCGCTCTGACGAAGCGGAGCGCACCTTCCGCGATGATCTTGCCGCGTTCCCCTGGAACGGGTGGTCGCTGAAGGGGCTCGAACGGAGTCTTCGTGCGCAGGAGCGGGGCGACGAAGCCGGCGTCGTGGCGGCCCAGTTCGCCGAGGCGTGGAAGCACGCCGACGTGGTCATCGAGCGCGCGCGTTTCTGATGCCGCGAACCTGAGCTGCGAGCTCGGGGCGCGCCTTCCGGAGGCGCGCCCCGGCTTTCTCCGGGCTGCGGATCGGTGGGGTAGGGTGCGCGCATGTCCCAGCTCGACGTCTACTACTCGTTTCGGAGCCCGTACTCCTACCTCGCCACGTACCGCCTGCAGGAGCTCGCGGCGCGCTACGAGGTGGAGGTCGACATTCGCGTGGTCCTCCCGATCGCGGTGCGCAACCCGGAGTTCTTCGATCGCGTGAACCCGCTCTGGCCGCCGTACCTGATGCGCGACACGAAGCGCCTCGGCGAGTTCCTCGGTGTCCCTTTTCGCTGGCCGCGTCCCGACCCGGTGGTGACCGATCGCGAGACCGGACGCTTCCCTGCCGAGCAGCCGTACATCTGGCGCATCTCCCGCCTCGGGGTGGCCGCCCAGGAGCGCGGTGCCGGCCTGGCCTTCACGTGCGCCGCGGCCCAGATGATGTGGGGTGGTACCGTCGACGGCTGGCACGAAGGCGACCACCTCGCCCGTGCTGCGGAGAGCTGCGGGCTCGACTTCGACGAGCTCGAGGCTGCAATCGCGGCCGATCCGGAGCGGCACGACGCGGTCATCGACGCGAATCAGGAGGCTCTGCAGTCGGCTGGCCACTGGGGGGTGCCGACCTTCGTCTTCTTGGGCGAGCCGTTCTTCGGGCAGGACCGCATCGACCTGCTGGAGTGGCGCCTACGGAACGAGGGCGTTGGGACGCGCTAGCGAGGCGTCTCTCGATCGACGTCGCTTCCTGGCGGCGGCCTTGGGCTGCGCGTGGGGTGGCGCCGGGCTGCCTGCCCGGGCCCGCGCCGCGCGAGACCCCTTCCGGCTCGGTGTCGCGTCGGGTGACCCGACCCACGGAGAGGTCGCCCTCTGGACGAGGCTCTGCCCCGCGCCGCTGGAGCCCTCAGGTGGCATGGACCCCGAGGACGTACCGGTCGCTTGGGAGGTGGCGCGAGATCCGCGGTTCGAGCGAGGCGTGGCGCGCGGAGTCGCCGCGGCGGCCCCGGAGCACGCCCACAGCGTGCACGTGACGGTCGGAGGCCTCGACCCCGGGCGAGAGTACTGGTACCGATTCCGCGCTCTCGGGCACGAGAGCTCCGTCGGGCGTACACGGACGTTGCCCCGCCTCGGCCTCGGTCGCGGCGACGAGCTGCGTCTCGTGACGTGCTGCTGCCAGCACTGGGAGCAGGGCTACTTCACCGCGTACGCGGGCGTGGTGGCTGACGACCCGCACCTCGTGCTGCATCTCGGCGACGCGATCTACGAGGTGGACCGCGGCGGTGTGCGGCTGCACGCGCGACCGGGGCGTCCGGAAGCCCTCGACGACTACCGGGTGCGGCACGCCCTCTACCGGACCGACCCGCACCTCCAGGCGGCGCGGGCTGCGGTGCCTTTCGTGGAGACGCTCGACAACCACGACGCGGCCGAGGAGCCGCCGCGCGACGAGGCGTCACGGCACCGACGGGCGGCCGCGTACCAGGCATGGGTCGAGCACACGCCGATGCGCCGGGTGCCAGAGCGCTTCGACCAGCTGCGGTTGCACACCACTCTCGATCTGGGCCAGCTGGCACGCATCGAGGTGCTCGACACACGGCAGTTCCGGGCCCGGCAACACCCGTGTGGCCCGGCGCGCGACCCCGCGTTCGGCTTCGGGATCTACCGCCGGGCTTGTGAGGCGACGGCGGGGCTGGAGCGCTCGATGTTGGGAGTCCGACAGTCGGCGTCGCTCGGGAAGCGGCTGTCGGAGAGTACTGAGCGCTGGTCCGTGCTCGCCAGCACCGTGCTGTGGTCGCCGTTCGAGATGGTTCGAGGCGGCGACCGCCACGTCTACGACGCCGCGTGGGACGGCTACCCCGCCGAGCGCACGCGGCTGCAGGAGAGCTGGCTGGCATCGGAGAGTGCGCGCGTCGTACTGTCGGGTGATCTGCACTCCACCTGGGCGATCGACGTTCCCGGGAGCCGCGGTCGACCATTCGCGGCGGAGCTGCTCGCGCCGTCGATCAGCTCGGGGTGGCCGGAGGAGCTCGATCGGCCCATTCGGGAGAACCTCGCACGGAACCCGCACGTGCAGCACTATCGAGCGGAGCGGGGCTACCTGCTGCACCGCGTGGATCCTCGATTCTGGAGGAGCACGGCACGAACGCTGGACGCGACCGATCCGAGCGCCCGCGTGGGCCGCGGAGTCAGGTGCACCCTCGAAGCTGGACGCTCCGGTCTTGCCGAGGTGTCGGAGCCCTCCGCGTGAGCGGGCGGGCACCGGCGCCCCGCGCTCTGCCGGACGCCGTGATCTTCGATTGTGACGGCACGCTCGTCGACAGCGAGACGTTGGGTCTCGAGGTGATGACGCGATTCCTGGCCGAGCTGGGGCTGCAGCTCGAGCTCGCGGACGCGCTCGAGCGCTACGCGGGGCTCAAGATGTCGGAGACCGTCCGGCGCCTCGAGAGCCGCTTCGAGCGCGCGCTCCCCGAGGGCTTCGTGCCGGAGCTGCGGGAGCGGATGGCCCGCGCGTTCGAGGAGCGTTTGCAACCGGTTCCCGGTGCACGGGAGATCCTCGAACGGATCCCGGTTCCGATGTGCGTGGCCTCGAACGGCCCGCGCCAGAAGATGGACCTGACGCTCGAGGTGACCGGCCTGCGGCGGTTCTTCGGAGACCGGATCTACAGTGCGTACGAGGTGGGGGCCTGGAAGCCAGATCCGCTGCTGCTCCTGCACGCGGCCGAGCAGCTGGGCGTGGCGCCGCGGCGCACGGCTCTCGTCGAAGACAGCGAGACGGGCGTCCAGGCCGGGCGGGCCGCGGGAATGCGGGTTTTTCACCTCACCGGCGCGACGCCTCCGCGCGGTACGCCGCGTGGGGTGGTGCGCATCACGCGGCTGCAGGAGCTCGGCGAGCTCTGGCGCCTCGCCGATTGACCACGAGAACGAGGCGGCGCAGTGGCCGCACGACAGGAATGTCGTTTAGGCTTCCGGCATGGCCAGGCCCTTCCCGAAGCCGCAGGACAAGTATCCGGTTCTCTACCTCAAGGACACGGACATCGCACTGCCGCAGCACGTCGTCAACAACAAGATGCGCTATGCGTACTTCAAGACGATCGCCAAGGGAGGCAAGTGCATCATCCAGTCGTGCAAAGACTTCCACCTGAGCCGCGTGGTCGCCTACAAGAGCCTGCGGCCCGAGCTCGCCGACGACCCGTACGAGAACCAGCGTTTTCTGCGTGAGGCGCGGGTGACGGCGATGCTGCAGCACCCCAACACCATTCCGATCTACGAGCTCAGCCGCGACAACTCGGGCCACTACTACTTCACGATGAAGCTCGTCGAGGGATCGACGCTGCGTGAGATCCTCGACGGTGAGTCGGAGATCGAGGGCTGGCATCCAGCGCCGCTGCGTCGGCTCGTCGACATGCTGATCCAGGTGTGCCACGCGCTCGACTACGCACACAACCACGGGGTCGTCCATCGCGACGTCAAGCCCGCGAACATCCTCCTCGGGCCTTTCGGCGAGGTGCTGCTCCTCGACTGGGGTCTCGCGAAGGTGTGGAGCATGACCGAGGAGCAGGTGCCACCCATGCGGTCGGTCTCGGACGTGGAGCCTTCGCTCACGGGCCAGGGCAAGCTCCAGGGAACCGTGCTGTACATGTCGCCCGAGCAGATCGAAGAGTCTCCCGATCTCGACCATCGCACGGACGTCTACAGCCTGGGTGCCGTGCTGTACGAGGTTCTCACCGGCGAGGAGATGGTCCGCGGAGGCAGCGTGCAGGAGCTGGTGGACACGGTGCTCGAGGCCGAGATCGTGTCCCCGCGCGAGCGGACCCCCACGCGCGACATCCCCGCGGCCCTGGAAGAGGTCTGCCTGCGCAGCGTCGCGCGAGACCCGGAACAGCGCTACGCGAGCGCCCGTGAGCTCCTTCTCGCCCTCCAGGAGTGGCGGGAGGCGAGCTGATGCGCGGCAAGGTGGCCCAGGGAGCCGCGATCACCTGGACCTTCGTGCCGCCCCTCGTCCTGTCGGCCCTGGTGCACAGCGTCGACCCGGACGTGGGTGGGCTCTCCGGCCTGCTCGACCCGGCGCACGCCGAGTCGGTCGTCTTCGTTGCGCTGCCGCTCGGGCTCGTCGTGCTCTCGGTCGTCTGGATGGCGTTGCACGCGAGTCGGTTGCTCGCACTGGTGGTCACGCTCCTGGTTGCAGGTCTGCTCGGCCTCGCGCTCGTCACCCTCGGCGGACCGGCCTCGGCGTGGACCGAGCTCCTGCGCAGCGCCACGCTCGCCTCGATGCTGACGCTCGGCTTTCTGCTGGCGGCGGTGGTGCCGTCGCTCTGGCTCTGGGAGCGCGGGCAGAGCGCCTCGTGAGCTGATGCTGGACGTCGCCGAGCGTTTGCGCGAGTTCGACGGCCGGAGTGTGGAGCCGTTTCGTGACGTCGCGGCGATGCTGCCGGCCACCCCGGAGACGCTCGCCGTGCTGGTCGATGTCGCGGGGGAGCGCGAGGAGGCTCTGCAGATCGGTGCCACCTGGGTGCTCAAGCACCTCCTCGAGCAGGGCTGCCAGCCGCCGGACGACCTGGGAGCCGCCGTCGTCGCACTCCTTCGCTCGACAAGAGCTCCCGACGCCCAGCTCCACCTGCTGCAGGTCCTGCCGCGTGTCGAGGTACCCGCGGCGAGCCGGCGGTCGCTGCAGTCGAGCCTGGCGCGACTCATCGGGTCGCCGAAGACGTTCGTGCGGGCGTGGGCCTACAACGGCTACGCGGTCCTCGGTGCGGCTTCGCCGGCGGCCAGGCGCCGCGCGCTTGCGCTCTACGACCGGGTCGAATCGGGCGAGGCGGCCTCTGTCCGTGCACGCATCCGGCACGCGCGCAAGGCGCTCGCTGGCCACTGAAGCGAGGCGGCCGATCGGCCGCCTCGCGCGGCTTCGCGTCTGGCATGATGGGCGCTCCCGACTTCGAAGAGTCACCCGCACGCTCGAGGCCTGCAGTTCCCCCCGCATGCCAGGCGATGCAGGGCTGCGCACGGTTTCCCGGAGGAATCACATGATCGGCTACGTCACGCTCGGAACGAACGACATCGAAAAGGCGGCGGCCTTCTACGACGCGCTGCTCGGCGAGATCGGCGCCCAGCGCTTCATGGAATCCGAGACCTTCATCGCGTGGGCCGTGGCCCCCGACAAGCCGGCGCTCTCGGTCACGCGGCCCTTCGACGGCAACGCAGCGACGGTCGGCAACGGCGTCATGATCGCACTCGCGGTCGACGCAACGGAGAAGGTCGACCGCCTCCATGCGAAGGCACTCGAGCTCGGAGGCGCAGACGAGGGCGCGCCCGGGCCTCGCGGTGACGGCGGCTTCTACGGTGGCTACTTCCGCGATCTCGACGGCAACAAGCTCGTCGCGTTCGTCGCCGGCTAGCGCAGCAACGGGGAGGGACGGGCAAGACCTTGAGCTGGTACGACGGGTTCTCGACGTTCTACGACCCGGCGGTCGAGCGCATCTACCGACCGTACCGGGAGCGGATCGTGGCCGCACTCGACCTGCAGCCGGGTGATGCCGTCGTGGATCTCGCCTGCGGCACCGGCCAGAACTTCCCTGAGCTCGTCCGCGCGGTAGGCGCCGAAGGGAAGGTGGTCGGTGTCGACGCATCTTCGGGAATGCTCTCCCGGGCACGCCGGCGAATTGCGAAAGCCGGGTGGTCGAACGTCCGGGTCCTCGAGGCTGACGCGCGCACGCTGCGGTCGGACGACCTGGGTGAGGGGCCTCTTGCTGCGGTTCTCTGCACCCTCGGCTTCTCGGCCATTCCGGACTGGCAGCGGGCCCTGGCCAACGCGTTCTCCCTGCTGCCCCGAGGCGGCAGGTTCGTGATCTTCGACGTGTTCGCCCGGCGCTGGGTGCCGCAGACCTCGGTCGTGAGCCTGGTCGCCCGAGCGGATCTCAAGCGCGAGAGCTGGCGCGCTCTGAAGGCCCTGAGTGCCACGTTCGAGATGAAGGACCTGCCGGGCTCGCCCCATGTCCACGGGGGGAACCTGTTTCTCGCGCGTGGGGTTCGGGGCGACGAGTGGGACACCGGTGAAGTTTCGCGCGCTCTCGAGGCCGCGCGTGCTGCGACGCGCGACAAGGCGCCGTCGGAGGCCTAGAGGGTTTGGCGG
Organism: Candidatus Multivoraceae bacterium; assembly: GCA_965223385.1. Lineage (GTDB taxonomy): Bacteria > Acidobacteriota > Thermoanaerobaculia > Multivoradales > Multivoraceae > JBCCLJ01. The sequence continues at coordinate 3,329,407 of CBDCWR010000007.1, forward strand.
AGACGGCGGGTCGCTCCCGCGTCGTCTGCATCGGAGAGGCGCTGGTCGACCAGATGCCCTCGGGGCCACGGGTCGGCGGCGCGCCGCTCAATCTGGCGCTGCACCTGGCGCGACTCGGCCATGATGTGGCACTGGTCTCCGCCGTCGGTCAGGACTCCATGGGAGAGCGGGTGCTCGAGCGCGCGCGCAGGGGCGGCGTCGACCTCGCGGCCGTCCACGTCAGCGCGTCGCACCCGACGGGTGTCGTGCGGGTCGCCTTCGAGGATGGGGAGCCGCACTTCGAGATCGACGCGGGGCCTGGCGGGGAAGGCGTGGCGTGGGATCACCTTCCGGCGAGCGTCGGTGACGCGCTCGTTCGGGCCGCGCAGGCGGTTTGCTTCGGCACACTGGCGCAGCGGACCGAGGTCGGCCGGGCGCGTGTGCAGAGGCTCGTCCGGATGGCCCCAGGGCTGCGCCTTCTCGATGTCAACCTGCGCCCGGGTGGCCCAGGGCCGGCTGTCGTCGGGGAGAGCCTCGAGCTCGCGACGGCGGTCAAGGCCAACGTGGCGGAGCTCGCGTGGCTCGGACGCGAGCTCCTGGGCGTCGAGGCAGCCAAGGCCCCCTCCGCCATGCTGGCGCGCTTCGGTCTGGAGTGGCTGGCCCTGACGGACGGAGCACGCGGCACGACGCTCTTCGCCGGAGACACCATCCCCGTGACGGCGCCCGTGCCGAAGATCCCCTCCGCCCCGGATGCCGACCCTGTGGGAGCGGGCGACGCGTGCGCCGCAGCGCTCCTGCACCACGCCCTCCGGGGAGACCCGTGGAGCACAGCCGTGGCGCGGGCGAACGAGCTCGGGGCGTGGATCGCCGCCCGCGCGGGAGCAGCCCCCTAGGGGGCTGCTGAAAAAGTCCCGTGGGTCTCGTTGTGGCCGCCGCGGGTGCAGATGCAAGGCGCTCTCTCGGAGGCGATGCGGTGCCATCGTTGAGAGAGAGGAACGCAGCAGATGCGCCCGCGCCGGCCACAACCCCTTGGGGCGCAACGAGTTTCGGCCCCTGGAGCTGCGTGCGCGCAAGCGCGAGGAACCCTCTCCTCGACGATGACCCCAGCATCGCCTTCGTCGAGGCGCCTTGCCAGGAACCGAAACTCGATGCGCGAGACCCACGGGACTTCTTCAGCAGCCCCCTAGCGCCCCGAGGAGGCCAGCAGCTGACCCAGGAGGTCGCCCTGTCCCTCCGGCAGCAGGGTGAGATCGGCCTCTCCCTCGACGAGCTTCTGGGTCTCCAGAACCTCGAACAGGGCCTCGAGAACCTCCGGCTGCTCCGCGATCTCGGCGAGCGCCGCGCCGACGATCTGCGGCGACACGGCCTGCGCCCGCGCGAACTCCACGGCGGCGTCGCGCTCGGCGCCGCTCGTGACCACGCTGACCTGGTTCGCGCCGGCCTGATTGATGGCCGAGGTGACCTGTCGGAGCCGGTTGATCACCTTCTGCTCGATCTGCGCGATCATCTCGTGGTCGCGAAAGTGCACCTTCCGGATGTAAACCGAGCCCAGGGAGTAGCCCCAGTTCTCGGAAAGGGGCGAGACCTCTTGGCGCACGGTTCGACTCATCGTGTGGCGATCTTCGAGCATGTCCTCGAGCGGCATGTTGGACAGCGACCTCACGGTCGCGTTGGACACGTTGGCCTGGAGCGAGCCGACCGGGTCGGTGTTCTCGAACAGGAACGCCACTGCGTTGCTCACGCGCATCTCGTACCAGACACCGATACCCATCGGAGTCCCTTCTTCCGAGTTGACCGCCTGAGAACGGAGGTACTTCTGGTCGAGGCGCAGGTCGAGCGAGTAGATCTTGCCGAAGAAGGGCACGAGTGCCGCGCGCGGCCCGAATTTCGCGATGGGGAAGTGGAGGCCCGGATCGTCGATCTGGCCCATGACCTTGCCGAAAAGCACGAACACCTTCGACTCGGCCTCCTGAACCGTGGTGTACAGGCCAAATGCCCGCACGAGCAGGAAGGCGATCGGCACGCCGATGGCGAGGCCCAGGAAGCTGGCTGCGAGCGAGATGAAGAAGGCCATCATGATGCACCTCCTCCGTGGGACTCCGTGGTGACGAAGGCCTTCCTCACGCGATCGAAGAGCTGCAGGCGCACGTTGCGACGGTAGGCCTGGAGAACTCCCGGGCCCTGCGCGCGCAGCGCCGCGAGCTGCTCTGAGAGCCGGAGTAGGGGCTGCACCTCCGCCTGCGCCTTCATCGTTTCGATCTCCACCGCGCGCTTCGACTCCTCGATCTTCTGATCGGCCATCGCGCGCGCCACGGAGAGGTCGGCGGAGACCTCGTTGTGCGCGGTGGTGATGGCGGCGAGCGCCGAGTCGATCTCAGGCGGTGGATCGAGCCCCGTGATGAGCGAGGCGTCGAGCACGATGCCGTAGCGCGCCGCTGACGACAGGCACTCTTCGTGCATCTGGCGGTTGAGCTCGTTGAGGTTCTTGCGGAGGTCGTTGAGCGAGATCCCCTCGAAGCTCACGTCCTTCTCACCGCCTCCCTCTTCGAGGTCCGGAATGGTCTGGAGCGTCTTCGCGTCGAAGGTTGCGATGCGCTCCCTGAGGATCGAGACGAAGTAGCCCATGATGTGGGCCACCGGGTTCTTCACCCCGAAGAGGTAGGCGTACAGGTTCTCCTCGGCGACCTTGTAGCGGATCTGGCCCGTCACTCCGATGTTGAGCTGGTCCTTGGTCACGGCCTCGAGGATCGAGTTGCCCTGGTTCACGTTCGGAAACTCGGGGTCGTAGGCGGCGTTCACCGTGTGAATGGCGACGTCGACCTTGTGCACCTTCTGCCAGGGCCATTTGAAGTAGGGCCCTCCCGGCCCGATGACCCGCAGCTGCGGAAACTCGTAGCGCCGGCGGTGGTCCTCGGTCAGGTGCTCGGCCAGCGGAAGCTCGAGCGTCGTCTTGCCCGCGAGGCGCTGCGCCCGACCGAAGCTGGTGACGACCGCGCGCTCGTTCTGCTGCACCGTGAACAGGCCTCCCGCGATACATCGCAGGAAGAAGTAGGCGGCCGCGCCGAAGATGAATCCGAGTCCTGCACCCACCATGGCAATCCCCCTCTGGGCACTTTTCGTGTCGGCGGTCTCGCGTGTCGAGACATTCGTGTGACGTTTCGCGATTCTGGACGGCACGATCGGACACGGTCAAGCGGATGAACGGGGCTCGTCAACGGGCCCGAAGAGTGAGACGATGGTAGTGGATCAGGAAGGACCTCTTGATTTGACTCGATTCCCGCACGAACGTTCGTGGGTGGCGCGGTGTACGCGTGTGCCGTCTGCTGCCCTGCTCGCCCTGGCTTGGGGTGCGCTCGCGGCCTGTGGCCCGGGCGCCGAAGAGGACGTGGCGGACGAGGCCCCCACGCCGGTTACGTCGGAAGCCATCTCGCTGTTCGGCGAGCCGCTCGAACGGCCGACGTTCTCCGAGGAGCGGCTGGCCGAGCTGGAGGCAAACCTCGCTTCGGCGCGCGCCGAGGCCGAGGCGTCTCCGGACAGTGCCGACGCGCAGATCTGGCTCGGCCGGCGCACGGCCTACCTCGGTCGCTATCAGGAGGCGATCGAGCTCTACGGTCGCGGACTCGAGGGTTTCCCCGATGATCCGCGATTCCTACGGCACCGAGGTCATCGCTACATCAGCGTGCGCGAGCTCGACCGCGCCGTGGCGGACCTGCAGGCTGCGGCCGACATGGTGCGCGGCACCGAAGACCAGGTCGAGCCGGACGGCATTCCGAACGCGCTCGGCATTCCCACCAGCACGCTGCAGTCGAACATCTGGTACCACCTCGGGCTCGCGCACTATCTGCAGGGGCACTTCGAAGCCGCCGAAAGCGCGTACCGCGAGTGCCTCGAGGTGTCCGGCAACCCGGACATGCTGGTCGCAACCTCGTACTGGCTGGTCCTCACGCTGCGCCGTCTCGATCGCATCGACGAAGCCGACGCGGTTCTCGCCTCGATCGAGCCCGATCTCGAGGTGATCGAGAACGAGACCTACCTGCGCCTCCTCCGCCTCTTCCAGGGGGAGCTCGCGCCGACGGACCTCGAGCCGGGAGAGGAGGCACTCGACCGTGCCACGCTCGGCTACGGCCTGGGCACGTGGTACCTGGTGAGCGGCGACGAGGCTGCCGCCCGGGCCGAGTACGAGCGCGTGCTCGAGAGCCCGCAGTGGGCCGCCTTCGGCTACATCGCCGCCGAGGCCGAGCTGGCGCGACTGCGCGACCGCGGCTGAAGCCCCGTCCTGCCGATTCGCGGGATATCCTCGCGCCCGGGATGGAGTCTCCGTGAAGATTCGTGAGGTGCCGGGAGCCCTGCTGGGCCTGGGCTGGCGACGCTACCGGTGGCTGCCGGCGGGTGTGCTGGCGTGCCTCGTGCTGGCGCTGGTCTTCCTGCCTCGGCTGCGGGTCGAGCTGGACGTGCTGTCGCTCCTGCCCGATACGAACGAGAAGATCTCGGCGTTCCGCGGGGCCCTCGAGGACTTCGGCTCGATGGACGTCGTGCTCGTCGCGCTCGACATCGAGCGGAGCGGGCTCGAGGAGGGGCGGGAGTACGGCCGGCAGCTGGCCGAAGCGCTCCGCGCCTCGGGGCTCGTGTCGTGGGTTCAGTTCGAGCTGGAGGACTTCACGAGTGCCCTGGGCGACCTCGCGCCCTACGCGCTGCTCTTCGCCAGCGACGAGGAGCTCGATCGCATGGAGACCACGCTCTCCCCCGACGGTCTCGACGCCGCCGCGCGGGTGCTCGGGGACCGTCTGCGTCTCCCGCTGGGGGGGACCCAGACCGAGCTGCTCCGGCGCGATCCGCTGGGTCTGTTGGAAGGCGTGGTCGACCGCGTCAGCAGCAGCGCACCAACCGGCCTGCTGAGCGGCTCCAGTGGGGTTGCACTCTCCGACGACGGCCGCTACCTGCTCATGATCGCGCGGCCCATTCGCCCCGCCGCGGACATCGTGTTCGGTGAACGACTCATCAACGAGATCGCCCGCATCGAGTCGGCGATCGACGCCACGTGGGAGGAGGAGTGGGGTGGAGCGGCACCCGATGTGCTCGTGGCGGGTGGCCCGGCGCTGGCCGCCTGGGACAGCCGGCAGATCCAGCGCGACGTCATGGTCGGCTCGGTGGCCGCCCTGGTCTCGGTGGCCCTCCTGTTTGCGATTGCGTTTCGGCGCGCCGTCGCGCTGCTGTTTGCGCTGCTGCCGCTGCTGCTCGGTCTCATCCTGGTTGCCCTGGCTGCCCTGGTCATGCTGGGCCAGCTCAACGCCGCCACGTCGGTGTTTGCCGCCATGCTCATCGGCCTCGGGATCGACTACGTCATCCTCCTCTACGGGCGCTTCATGGACGAGCGCTCGGCGGGCCGGGGCCCGGACGAGAGCCTCGCAGTGATCCAGCGTCAGACCGTTCTCAGCGCGGCAATCGCGGCGCTCACGACGAGTGCCGCGATGTTCTGCCTGACCCTCTCCGAGTTCCGCGGTCTCGCCGATCTCGGGCTCCTCGCGGGGGTCGGCATCCTCCTTCTCCTGCTGTCGGTCTGCGTCGTTCTGCCGGGTCTGCTCGCCTGGTTCGAGCAGCGGTCGGAGCGCCCGGCCGCGGGTGCGGACGGACCTGCGACGGAACCGAGAACGGTGGAGAAGAAGCGTCTCCGAGGCTTCGGCTTCGGCCACCTCGGCGAGTGGAGCCTCGCACGGCCGCGGCGCGCGGGCCTGGTGGCTGTCCTGGCCACCGCAGGGTTGGCTCTGACGGCCACGGCTGCGAGCTACAACGAGAGCGTCATCGAGCTGCGCTCGCAGGACAACCCGGCGATCCTGGCGCAGGAGCAGCTGATGGAGGCGTTCGACACCCGGTTCACGCCGTTTCTGGTGCGTGTGGACGGCGAAGACGAGGGTGAGACCCTGGAGCGGGCGATCCGTGTGGACGCGGAGCTGCAGCGCCTCGTGCAGGAGGGGGAGCTTGTGCGACGTGAGTCGATCTCGAGCCTCCTGCCGAGCGCCGCCCGCCAGCAGGAGGTGCTCGAGCGGATCGCCGAGTGGCCGGCCCTCGTCGATGGCTTTGCCGACCGGTTCACCGCGTCACTGATGCGCAACGGGCTGAACCCGAAGGCCTTCGAGCAGGGAATCGCTGAGACTGCGGCGGCTCTCCACCAGAGCCGTCCGCTCCGTCTTGCCGACCACGTCGACGGTCGAATGGCGCCGCTTCTGGGACGCTACTTTCGCGCGTTCGAGGAAGCCGACGAGCCTCGCAAGACGTCGCTTCTCGCCTTCGCCTACATGGACCCTGACGGCCCGCGGTCGTTCGTTCCCCCGGGCCTCCCCGCGCTCGGCGACCTCCCAGGAGCGACGGTCACGGGGCCGGTGGTGGTGTCCAAGGAGATTCGCCGCCTGGTCGTGGAAGACGCCGGCTGGGTCGCGCTCGTCGCGTTCCTCTGCGTGGGAACCACGCTGAGCATCACGCTGGGCGGTCTGGTCCCAGCAGCGGTCGCACTGCTGCCCATGGTCATGGGAACGCTCTGGCTCATCGGGTGGCTCGGCCTTTTCGGCGTCGAGCTGAACCTGTTCAACCTGTTCGTCTTCCCGATGCTCATCGGCATCTCGGTCGACTACGGGGTGCACATGGTGCACTGCCTCCGCGAGGGGGGCACCGCGGCGGAGGTCGGTGCGACGGCGCGTGCGATCGGGGTTGCCGCACTCACCACGGTTCTCGGCTTCGGCAGCCTCAGCCTGTCGCACTTTCCGGGTCTCAGGTCGATGGGCATCGTGGCCGTACTGGGCGCGCTGTCGTCGGCGCTGTGCGCCGTTCTGGTGCTGCCGGCGCTGGCGCGGTGGATCCGCCGTCGCGAACGGGCCGGCTAGGATCTCTGCGTGCTACGACCCGACCGCAACTGCTCCCCGTTCTCTGCGCGCGGATACCGGGGCCTCGCCGGCCGTGGAGGCGCCTCGTGAGCCGGGGGCGGCGCGGTGTCCGCCTGGCCGGGCCCATTCCGTTCGGTCTGGGGGAGACCAAGCCACATCACTACGTGGAGATGGCGAAGGTCGCGTGGCGCAACCGCGACAATCTGAGGTACGCGTGGCGCGTGCTCAACGAGGGCGTCTGCGACGGCTGCGCGCTCGGCACCAACGGTCTCCGCGACTGGACCATGGATGGGACGCACCTGTGCCTGGTGCGCCTGAACCTGCTGCGGCTCAACACCATGGGGGCCTTCGACCCTGCGCTGGTCGAGGACCTCTCTCGCGTCGAGGGTCTCAGCTCACGCGAGCTGCGGGATCTCGGTCGGCTCGGGTACCCGCTTCGCCGGCGTCGCGGCGAGCCCGGCTTCCAGCGTGTGGCCTGGGACGAGGCTTGGCGCGATATCGGCGCCCGGTGGCGGGAGCTCGCCCCCGAGCGCACGGCCATGTATGTCACGAGCCGTGGCATCACGAACGAGGTGTACTACGTCGCCCAGAAGGTGATGCGTCTGCTCGGCAGCAACAACGTCGACAACTCTGCGCGCCTCTGTCACTCCCCGAGCACCGCGGGGCTCAAGAGTACGCTCGGCGTGGCCGCCACGACGTGCTCCTACCGGGACTGGTACGACGCCGACGTCATCGTCTTCTTCGGCTCCAACCCCGCCAACGACCAGCCGGTCGCGCTCAAGTACCTCCACACCGCCAAGGAGCGCGGTGCCCAGGTTGTCCTGGTCAACACCTACGACGAGCCCGGCATGCAGCGCTACTGGATCCCGTCGACGCCGAGCTCCGCGGTCTTCGGCTCGCGTCTCGTGGACGACGTGGTGCTCGTGCGGGTGGGCGGCGATCTGGCCTTCCTCAACGCCGTGGCGAAGGTGCTCGTCGAGCGGGATTGGATCGCTCGCGAGTTCGTCGAGTCGGCCACCGAGGGTTTTGCTGCCTACGCGGAGGACCTCGAGGCGCAGAGCTTCCAGGACCTGGTGGACCAGGCGGGTGTCTCGGCCGAGAAGGTGGAGAGCTTCGCGCGCACCCTGGCCCAAAGCGACCGCGGGGTCTTCGTGTGGTCGATGGGTGTCACCCAGCACGGCAACGGTGGAGACACGGTGCGCGCGATCTGCAACGTCGGCATGTTGCGCGAGTACGTCGGTCGGCCGGGTACCGGCATGATGCCGATCCGCGGGCACTCGGGTGTCCAGGGTGGCGCCGAGATGGGCGCCTACTCGACGGTCTTCCCGGGCGGCGTCGGCATCGACAGGGAGAGCGCGGATCGCTTCAGCCGGCTCTGGGGGTTCGACGTGCCATCCTCCCCCGGGCTGACCACCGTCGACGCGCTGGAGGCCGCTGGGCGAGGTGAGCTGGACGGCCTCTACTGCATCGGCGGCAACTTCCTCGAGACCATGCCCGATCCGGACGAGGTCGAGCGGGCCCTCGAGAACATCGCGGTGCGCGTGCACACCGACATCGTCTGGACGAAGCAGATGATGGTGGAGCCGCGCGACGTCGTGTACGTGCTGCCCTCGCGCACCCGGTACGAACAGGTCGGGGGTGGCACCGAGACGACGACCGAGCGACGAGTGATCTTCAGCCCTCACATCCCCGGGCACGAGGTCGGAGAGGCACGCAGCGAGTGGGAGATGCTGCGCGACTTCGGCAAGGCCGCCTGCACGCGCGACGCTGCGCCCATCGACTTCGAAGACGGCGCCGCCGTGCGGGCAGACATCGAGGCGGCGGTGCCCGCGTACCAGGGCATCGCAGACCTGGCGCGCCAGGGTGATCAGTTCCAGTGGGGTGGCGCGCGACTCTGCGAGGAGCGCTCTTTTCCGACTCCGACCGGGCGCGCGCAATTCCAGCCGGTTCGTCCGCAGCCGAAAGAGCCCGCCGAGGGCGAGTTCGTGCTGGCGACCCGGCGGGGCAAGCAGTTCAACAGCATGATCCAGCACGACGTCGACCAGCTCACGGGCGCGGCGCGCGACCACGTGTTCATGTCCCCGGAAGACGCCCGTCGTCTGGGGCTCGAGCAGAACGATGGCATCGTTCTGACCAGCGAGACGGGCCGCTTCGAGGGGCGCGTCTTCCTCGCTCCGGTGCGCGAGGGGACCCTCCAGGGCCACTGGCCCGAGGTCAACGGCCTGATCCGCGCCGGCGTCGTCGACGCGGACGGCGGGGTGCCCGACTACAACGCCTTCGTCCAGGTTCGAGTACGCACCAACGGCTGACACCGCGTCGGCCTCCTCCTACGAGAGGACGCGTCGCTTCTCGGAGAGTCCCGCGCCGCGTCCGTGGCTAGCGTCTGTCTCCGGGAGGAGAGCTCATGCACTTCTGGAGATTCGCAGGTCACGACGCGGGGGAGAGTCTGACGAGCAGCCACGAGCCGCTCTGGGTGGCGCTTTCATTCGTGGTCGCCGTTCTGGGCGCGTTTGCGACGCTCTCGGTGGTGAGCCGCCTGCGTCGTGGCGAAGGGCCGGATGCCTCCGTCACGCTCTGGCACTGGGTGGGGAGCTTCACTCTCGGAGCCGGCATCTGGGCGATGCACTTCACCGGCATGTTGGCGTTCAGGCTTCCCGTGGCCGTGACCTACGACCCCTGGATCACGGCGCTTTCCATCGCGCCGGCCGTCCTGGCGGGCTACGTCGTGCTGCAGGTCCAGTGTCGCCACGATCTCTCCTTCGTGTGGCGCGAGGTCGCTGCGCTCGCGATGGCCGTTGGCATTGGCGCGATGCACTACTTCGGCATGGAGGCGATGCAGACCTCCGCCGCGATGGCCTACGACCCGCTGCGGTTCGCGCTCTCGATCGTGGTGGCGTTTGCTCTCTCGAGCATCGCGCTCGCGGTGCGCGACGCCGACTCCCGCAACGTCTTGGACCCGCGTCGCTTTGCCGCTTCCGTTCTCATCGGCGGCGCGATCACGGGCATGCACTACACGGCCATGTCGGCCGCCGAGTTCTACCCGCCGGCGGGCGAGATGGCGGCGCCATTGGCCTCTCTCCCGCAAGGTGCGCTCGCCGCGGCCGTGCTGCTTCTCGTTTCGGTTTTGTGCGCTGCGACCGTTCTCGGGGCACTGTTGGACGACCGGCTGACGCGCTCCGTGGATGCGCTCCAGGCGTCGCGGGGAATGTACTCGGCACTGGTGGAGAACCTCCGCGACGGCTTCCTCGTGGTCGACGAGAACCAGAAGGTCCACTCGGCCAACGGTGCCTTCGCCCGTCTCGTCGCGCGCCAGAAGGAGAGCATGGTCGGGATGGAGCTCGCCGAAGTGCTGGGCGGGCGCGACGTGCAGCGGGAGCTCGAGCGACATCTCGAGCGTGACCCCAACGCGTTGTGTGAGCTCGACCTCGGCACGGCGCGCGATCGCCGCGTGCCGTGTGAGATCTCGGTGAGTGTCGGTGAGGGTGCGAAGGAGGGGCGCACGGTCATGCTCGTACGCGACATCACGGTTCGACGTGCGGCCGAGAAGGAGCGTCGGCAGGCCTCCGAGAAGCTCGCGGCGCAGGCCGAGGAGCTTCAGCAGGCCAAAGAAGACGCCGAGGCGGCAACGCGGGCCAAGAGCGAGTTCCTCGCTTCGATGAGTCACGAGATCCGCACGCCGATGAACGGCGTGCTCGGCATGGCGGAGCTCCTCGAGGACACCGAGCTCGACGACGACCAGCACGAGTGCTTGCGGGTGATTCACTCGTCGGCCAACGCCCTGCTGACGATCATCAACGACATTCTCGATTTTTCGAAGATCGAAGCGGGCAAGACCGAGCTCGAGGAGATTCCGTTCGACCTGCACGTGGCGGCGTCCGAGGTGGCCGACCTCCTCGTGACCAACGCGGAAGAGAAGGGCGTCGAGCTCGTGGTGCGATGTGCTCCCAAGGCCCCCAAGCGCGTGATCGGCGACCCGGGTCGGGTCCGCCAGGTGCTCATGAACCTCGCGGGCAACGCCATCAAGTTCACCGACCGCGGGCACGTGATGATCGAGATCGAAGGCGCCGAGAACGACGGACGAGCCGAGATGGAGATCCTCGTGCACGACACGGGCATCGGCATCAGCGACGAAGCACAGAAGACGCTGTTCGACTCGTTCACACAGGCCGACTCCTCGACCCGGCGCAGGTACGGCGGCACGGGCCTCGGCCTGGCGATCAGTCGCTCTCTCGTGCACCTCATGGGGGGAGAGATGCGGGTGGAGAGCGCGCTCGATCGTGGGTCGACGTTCTCCTTTCGCCTCGATCTGCCGGTGGACTCGGAGTCCGGCCCCGTGCTCGAGGCCGACGAGACCGACTTCTCGGGAATGCGTGTCCTCATCGTCGACGATACCGAGGTGAATCGCGACGTCTTCCGCGAGCTCGTGCAGCGCTGGGGGGGCTTCGTGGGTGAGGCGGCAGGGGGCGAGGAGGCGCTGCAGGAGCTGCGCCGCGCGGCGCGCGAGGGCACGCCGTACCACATCGCGCTCCTCGACTTCATGATGCCGGGAATGGACGGCATGGAGCTCGGGCGGCTCGTCTCGTCCGATCCCGAGCTGCGCAAGACCAAGCTGGTGCTCGCCACGTCGGCCGGCCGGCGCGGTGACGGCCGCCAGGCGCGCGACAGTGGGTTCTCGTCGTACCTGGTCAAGCCCGTGCGGAGCGGGCTCCTACGCGATGCTCTGGAGCTCGTGTGGACGCAGGAGGGAGTCCGCGAGCTGATCACCGAGCATTCGGTGGCCGAAGCGCGCGCGAACCTCGAGCAGTCGACCCGGGCGACCCCGGACAATGTCGCGGCCTGGGCTCCGCAGAGTGTGCCCGAAGGGCCGCGACTGCTGCTGGTGGAGGACAACGAAGCCAACCGGCGCGTCGCCACCGCGATGCTGCGTCGACTCGGCCTGGAGGTCGAGCTCGCGTTCGACGGCGAGGAGGGCGCGATGAAGGCCCAGGCCAGCCGCTTCGACCTGATCCTGATGGACTGCATGATGCCGGTCCTCGACGGCTTCGGTGCAACCGACCGGATCCGGGCGGGTGGAGCCTCCTCGGACACTCCCATCGTGGCGATGACGGCGAACGCCATGGTCGGAGACCGCGAGAAGTGCCTCGAGGCCGGGATGAACGACTACCTGTCGAAGCCGATCACGATCAAGTCGCTGCGGCAGGTGCTCGTGCGTTGGCTGCCGCACGCCGAGCTCACGCCCCCGAAGGAGAGCTCTTCGGACCAGATTCGCGCGCGGCGCACTGCGAGCTGAGTCACTTTGGCGCGACTCGTCCCCGTTTTCGAGACCTTCCAGGCGCCTTCGGCGTATCTGCATGTGAACACCGAAGGATCTCGGTGACATGCGGCGACGCCGCTGGAGGCCCACAGATGTTTTCTTTTCCTCTTCTTCTGTTTCTCGCCATGCCCGCGGTCGACGTGGAGGTCGGAGCACGCTTCGACACCCGTGCCGGTGAGGTTCCCGAGCGCCCGTTCGCCACGCTGATCGCCGCGCGGGGGGAAGAGACCGATCTGCGCGGTGCGGACTTCTTTGGTGCCGACCTTCGTGGTGCGCGGTTGCGCGGTGCAATTCTGGACGGGGCGAAGCTCGCGTTCGCCGACCTCCGCGGTGCCGATCTCCGGGGTGCGTCGCTGCGCGGGGTCGACCTGCGCTACGCCAGGCTCGAGGGGGCGTTCCTCGACGGTGCGGACCTTCGCGGTGCGGACCTCAGCTCGGCGGAGCTCCCGTCGGAGGCCCTCGCCGACGCGGTGCGGCGCGGCGCGAAGCTGGGCTGTACGGTCCTTCCGAGCGAGAATCTGGCGGCCTGCGCACAGGGCAAGCACCCGACGGCCGCGGCTCCTGCCGTTCGCTGAGCGAAGCGACCGCGGCCCGACGTCCGCGCCGGCTCAGTCGCCCCCTTCCATGAGCTCGTACATCCGTGCGATCTCGAGCCGGCCGACCTCGGGGCGGACGGTCTGAAACGCGGCGTACTCGCCGTAGGCGCTCATGTCGATCGCCTCCTGCGCCTCGTCCACGGAGAGGCCCTGGCCGTGGGCCTTCTCGACCTCGGACCAGTAGTGCCGGAGATAGGTCTGCGCGTAGTCGATCTGGCTGAGATCGCGCACCAGCGGCCCGTGGCCTGGGACGATCGTGGCCGGTGCGAGCTCCTTGAGCTTCTCGAGCGTGTCGGGGAACTCGTTGGCGAAGCCGTCGCCGAGGTAGGGAGCACCCAGGTAGAAGAGGTCACCCGTGAAGGCGATGCTCTCCTTGGGTAGGTACACGACGACGTCGCCCCCCGTATGACCGCGGCCGAGGTGCAGGAGCTGGATCTCGCGATCGCCGCGGTGGATCGTCATCTTGTCGTTGAGCGTGACGTTCGGAGGGGTCGGCACGACCTCTTTTAGCGAGGCGACGTGCCGCTTCATCATGGTGATCTGTGCCTCGAGGCCGGCTTTCTCCTCGTCGGCTGCTGCGGCGAGCTGCTCCTCGAGCCCGGCAATCACGCTCTCCTCGTACTCGACCGATCCGATCACCCGGTACGTGTTCTCGGAGAGCACGTCTCCCGAGAGCCTTTCGCGCGTGTACTCGTGGCCCACGATCAGGGTGCTCTTCGGGAACACCTGGTTGCCGTGGGCGTGGTCGTAGTGGAAGTGGCTGTTCACGAGGTAGGTGACGGGCAGGTCGGTCAGCCCGCGCACCGTCGCCAGAAGGCCGTTGCCGGCGTCCGGCGTGATGTGGGAGTCGACCACGATCACGTCCGCTTCGTTGACGATGATCATGGCGTTGCTCACCAGGTTCACCTTGCCGCTGGCGGTGGCGAAGTAGACCCCCTCGGCGACCTGCTCGAGCACGTGGCTCTCGGACTCCAGCAGGTCCCCGTTCCGGGTGAGCTCGGCCGGCGCGGGGAGGCCGTCGTCCGCGGCGTCAGACCCGTTGTCGGCGGTGGCGCAGGCAAACGTGAGGACGCTCGCCGCAAGGGCGAGAAGTGCGAATCGGCGCATGATGTCTCCTTGGAAGGTACCCAACCTACCATCTCGGTTGGGCGCGGCCGCGGCCTTTGCTACCTTCTGCGCATGCGGCCGTTCGTGATCGACACCGATGCAGGCTCCGACGACGCGGTGGCGCTCGTGATGGCACTCACCGACCCCACCATTCGGGTGGAGGCGCTCACGGTGGTGTGCGGCAACGTGCCGCTCGAGCAGGCGGTTCAGAACACGCTCTACGTCCGGGAGCTGTGTGGGCACGCAGCGCCGGTCCATGCGGGCGCGGCAGCGCCGCTCCGTCGCGAGTTGCGCACGGCACAGTTCGTTCACGGATCGGATGGCCTGGGCGACATCGGCCTCCTTCTCGAGGGGCGCGTGCCCGACCCCGGCGGCGCGGCCGAGCGACTCGTGGAGCTCGGCGCGGCCCACGCCGGAGAGCTGGTGCTCGTGACCCTCGGCCCGCTGACCAACGTCGCACGGGCGCTCGAGCTCGAGCCGAAGCTCGCGCAGCAGGTCGCACGCTGTATCGTCATGGGCGGTACCGGGCGGGGCCCGGGCAACATCACGCCGGTCTCCGAGTTCAACCTGTGGGTCGACCCGGAAGCGGCGCACGAGGTCTTCGACTCGGGCCTGCCCATCGAGATGATCGGCTGGGACATCTCCATCGCCCACGCCGTGTTCTCGCCGGCACAGGCCGCGGAGCTGCGCGCGCTCGGCGGCCGCTTGGCGGAGTTCTGCGTCGACGTGCAGGCGACGCTCGACAAGTTCCAGAAGACGTCGCTGGGGCTCGAGGGGTTCGACCTCCCGGACGCCATCGCCATGGCGATCGCCATCGACCCCTCCACTACGCTCGAGGCGGAGTCGCTCCGCGTCGACATCGCCCTCAACGACGACCTCACGCGGGGCCAGACGGTGGTCGATGTCTTCGGGGTCACCGGGGCGCAGCCGAATGCGAGTGTGGTGCGCCGCGCCGATCGTGAGCGCTTCCTGCGCATGTTGCGAGGTGCACTGGTCGACGAGGCTGTACACACCGAGGGGCCTTGACGAGGCCCGGTGCTAGGGTGCGAAGCTCTCGCCCCCGCCACCGTCCGTCCGTACGTCGGAGCACCAAGTGTTCATGAAGAGAGTTCCGCTGCCACGCGCCCAGCGGCTTCGAGCTCACGCAGCTTCCCTCGTTCTGCTGGCCTTCGGAGCGACCTGTGCGTCGGCCCAGGATCTCGTGCAGGAGGCGCGGAACGCCGAGGCTTCGGGGGACCTGAGGGGTGCTGAAGAGCTCTATACCCGCGCACTGACGGAGGTGGGCGGCGACTGGCGGCTTCATCTCCTGCGCGGCGGGGTGCGGTTCCGTTTGGGGCGCGTCGCTCCCTCCCTGGAGGACTTCGACGCCGTGGCCCGGCTGCGGCCGCAGATCGAGCCCGAGCTCTGGCAGCGCGGCATCTCGCAGTACTACGTCGGCCAGTTTGCGGAGTGCCGGAGGCAGTTCGAGGTGCATCGCACGGTCAACGCCGCGGACGTGGAGAACGCCGCGTGGCACTTCCTCTGCGTCGCGGCGACAGAAGGCGCCGACGCCGCGCGCGAGGCCATCCTTCCCGTCGGGACCGATCGACGACCCTCGTTGGCGGAGATCTACGAGCTGTACCGAGGCGCCATGACTCCGGAAGAGGTTCTGGCTGCTCCGTGGTCGGAGTCGAACGACGCGCGCCTCCAGTCGATCGGCGAGTTCTACGCGCGGCTGTACATCGGCCTCTGGCACGAGGCCCACGGGCGCGCGGACCTGGCGCGCCGGGAGATCACGCGTGCGGACGAGCTCGGCTTCGCGAGCTACATGGGTGACGTGGCTCGTGTCCACCTGGAGCAGCGGCGCATCGACGACTGACACGCCGGACGTCGCGGGAGAACCAGATGAAGGACCAGAAGAACCGTCGGCAGGTCGCCTCGCGCGTCATGCTCGCTCTCCCCCTGCTGGTGGCCCTGGGCTGCGCCGCGGACCCGTCGGCGGACGCGGGCGTTCCCGAGATCGCCCTGGTCATGAAAAGCCTGGCGAACGAGTTCTTCGCCACCATGGCGGACGGTGCCCGGGCACACCAGGCCGAGAACGCGGAGCTCTACACCCTCGTCGCCAACGGCACGCGCAACGAGGGCGACCTGGCGCAGCAGGTCTCCCTGGTGGAGCAGATGATCGCGCGGGGGGTCGACGCCATCGTGATCGCGCCGGCCGATTCGAAGGCCCTCGTTCCGGTGCTCGGCCGCGCTCGGGCTGCCGGGATCCAGGTGGTCAACATCGACAACCGCCTCGATGCGAGTGCGCTCGCGGACGCAGCGCTCGAGATCCCGTTCGTGGGCCCCGACAACCGCCAAGGTGCGCGGCAGGTGGGAGATGCGCTGTCGGGTGTGCTCCCCGCCGCGAGCCGAGTGGCTCTGATCGAGGGTATTCCCACTGCCTTCAACTCGCAGCAGCGTCGCGCCGGATTCGAGGACGCCATGGATGCCGGGGGCCACGAGGTCGTCGATGTGCAGAGCGGCGGCTGGGAGCAGGGCGAGGCGAGCGTGATTGCCGCGGGGATGCTGCGGGCTCACCCCGATCTCGCCGCGATCCTCTGTGCCAACGACAGCATGGCTCTGGGCGCCGCGGCGGCCGTTGCACAGGCCGGCCGCGACGAGGTCCAGATCGTCGGCTTCGACAACATCGCGGCCATCCAGGCGCTCGTGCTCGAGGGGCGCGTCCTCGCGACGGCCGACCAGCACGGCGATCAGCTGGCCGTGTACGGCATCGAGGCTGCGCTGGACATCCTGAGCGGTGGCGCGCCTCCCGAGGACCGCGAGACGCCGGTCGATCTGGTCACCCGCGAGACGCTCGCTCCCTGACCGGGGTGTCGATTGCTGCAGGCGACCGGAGTCTCCAAGACGTACGCGACGCGCGTCCTCGACGACGCTGGTCTCGAGGTCCGCGCGGGGGAGGTCCACGCGCTTCTGGGTGCCAACGGCGCCGGAAAGTCGACGCTGGCCAAGATCGTGGCGGGCGTCGTCTCCGCGGACGAGGGCCGCTTCACGCTCGACGGCGAGCCGTACGAGCCGACGTCGCGTCGCCATGCGCGAGATCACGGCGTGGAGATCGTGCTGCAGGAGCTTTCTCTGTTCGAGACGCTCGACGTTGCGGAGAACCTGTTTTTTGATGACCTTCCGCGGACCCGGTGGGGGACCGTCGCGCGCGCCGAGCTGGAGGAGCGTGCCCGGCGCGCACTGGAGCGGGTGGGCCTCGGCCTGGCCCCTTCGACTCCCGTGATGCGACTCGGCGCGGCCGAGCGTCAGCTGGTCGAGATTGCGGCGGCGCTCGCGCGCGAGTGTCGCGTCCTCATCCTCGACGAGCCGACCGCGACACTTCCCGACGACGCGGTTGCGCTCCTCCTCGATCGGCTCCGCGGCCTGCGGGAGCGCGGCGTGGCGGTGCTCCTGATCACGCATCGGCTCGAGGAGGTGCGCCAGGTCGCCGACCGCGTGACGGTGCTTCGGGACGGGGTGGTCACGGCGGCCGGCGCCGCTGTGGAGGACGGCCTCGAGGCGTTGGGCGAGGCCTTGGGCCTCCACGCCTCGGGCTCGAGCGCCACCGTCGACTCGACCGTCGCCGAGACTCGCTCGCTCACGTCGTGCGGCGTCGCGCTCGAAGTGGAGGAGCTCTGTTGGGCTCCAGGGTTCTCGGCCAGCTTCCAGGTGAGGGAGGGAACGATCCTCGGAATTGGCGGGCTGGTCGGCGCGGGGCGCACCGAAATGCTCGAGAGCCTCCTCGGAGTCCGCACTCGCACCGGAACGGTCCGGGTCGGCGGCGTGGAGCTGGGCCCCGGCCGGCCCAGCGCCGCGGTTCGTGCCGGACTCGGATTGGTGCCGGAGGAGCGCCAGAGCCAGGGCCTTTTCCTGGACCTCTCCGTCGAGGAGAACGTGCTCGTCGGGTGCTGGGATCGCTTCACCACGCGCGGGCTGCTCGACCTCGGTGGGGTGCGCGAAGGCGCGCGCGACGTCGTGGACCGGGTGGGCGTGCAGAGGCACTCCCTCGACCAGCCGGTGCGCGAGCTCAGCGGTGGTAACCAGCAGCGTGTGGTCCTCGCCCGCTGGTTCCTCCAGGAGAGTCGCGTGCTCCTCCTCGACGAGCCGAGTCGCGGCGTGGATGTCGGCGCGCGCCAGGCGGTGTGGGCTGCGCTCCGCAGCCAGGTGCAACCACCGCGCGCCGCGGTCGTCGCGTCGAGCGACTTCGACGAGCTGCTGGCGCTGTGCGACGAGATCGCGGTGCTCGCGGACGGCCGGCTCGGGCCGGCGCGCCCTGCCGGGTCGTGGTCGCGCGAGTCGCTGCTCGCCGCGGCCATGGGGCGCGACGCGCGCCTGATGGAGGCGACGCCATGACGCGGGCGCGCGGACTGGGCCTTGGGCTGGGTCAGACCGGGGGGCTGCTGCTCGTGCTCGTTGCGCTGCTTCTGGGCTTCGGCGCGGTGGCCGACGGATTCCTGCGACCCGCGACCCTGGCGTCCATGGCGAACCAGGTGGCGCCGCTCGTCGTCACGTCGGCGGGGCTCACGCTCGTCCTGATCCTCGGGGGAATCGACCTTTCGGTCGGCTCCGTCATGGCCCTCTCGAGCGTGCTGGTGGGTCTCGCGATCACGCGCGGTGACGTCTCGTTTCTCGCGGCGTTGCCCCTCGGGCTCGTTGGGGGTGCGCTCTGTGGTGCCCTGAACGGCGGCGTCACTGCGCTCGCGCGGGTGCCATCGTTCATCGTGACCCTCGGCATGCTGGAGGTGGCACGCGGCCTCGCCTACCTGCTGACGTCGTCGCAGACCCTGTACCTCGGCGGACGGACCGGTGGCCTGGCACGCCCCGTTCCCGGCCTGGGCCTCGCCCCGAGCTTCGTGCTGGCGGTGCTCGTGGTGGTCGGCCTCGAACTGGTCCTCCGGCGGACCGTCTTCGGCCGTCAGCTCGTCGCTCTGGGCACGAACGAGGCCGCACTCGTCCGCGCGGGGATCGACGAACGGCGTCTGAAGATCGTGGCGTTTGCGCTCTGCGGGGCTCTCGCGGGCCTGGGTGGGGCGCTCCACACCGCCTATCTCGAGACGGCGGATCCCAACGCGGCGGTGGGCCTCGAGCTGTCGGCGATCGCGGCGGTGGTGATCGGCGGCACGAGCCTCATGGGCGGACGCGGTTCGGTGTGGGGCACGTTCCTCGGCGTGCTGATCATCGCCGTTCTCCAGAACGGCCTGGCGCAGCTGGGTGCGTCGGAGCCGAGCAAGCGGGTGATCACCGGCGCCGTGATCGTGCTCGCGGTCGTGCTCGATCAGCTGCGGCAGCGCCGGTCAGCGCGCGCACTCGAGTCTTCACGCGGAGGCTGACTCGGCGCTTCGCGCCGGGAGCAACGTTGCCTCTTCCTTCGCCGCAGAGCACGTCACGAGTCGTTTGTGCGCAGGTAGGCCGACACCGAAGCCACCGCTTCGGCGGTGAAGTCCTCGTCGGACCGGCTCTCGAGCTCCGTCGGAGTGGCTTCGCGGTCCAGGCGGGCGGCCAGCATGGCGGAGAGCTGGTCGACGGCGAAACGGGCGGCGGTTTCGGGGTCAGGGTGCCCGATCTCGTGCCGGCGATCGAGAAGTCGCTGGGTGAGTCCCTCACTGAGGCGTCGACGGAGCTGTTTGTAGCGCTCCCGCGTCTCGTGGTCCGTGAGGCTCACTTCGATCAGGACGCGCTTGTAGCCCGGCCGAGCCCCCTCGAGCTCGAGCGCTGTGCCCACGAAGCGTCGGACGATGTCCTCGATGGTCAGTCCCTCCCACCGTGTCGGATCGTGGGATGAGCTGATGCCCGCTTCCAGGTCACCGAGGATGCGATCGACGACGGCGACGACGAGCGTCTCCTTGCTCTCGAAGTGGTGGTAGAGCGAGCCGATGGACCGCCCTGCGTGGCGGGCGACCGCCGTGACCGCGGTCGAGTCGACGCCCCGGCGTCCGAACAGCTCCTCGGCTGCTGCCAGAAGGGCGTCCTGCGTGGTTCGGCTTCTCGGCTGCTGCCCGGCCCGTCGCCAGCGACTCACGAGTTTTGGCTGGCTCGAACTGGTCATGGCTGGCACGGAGAGGCTCGTCGAGTGGACGGGCCCATCCTAACCTGTTAGAACTAGAATTCAGGTTCTATTTTGGTGCAGGATCGCGCGATCCCGCCGGTCCTCCCGGTAGCAAGCGCTCAGAAACAGGAGGCTTCGAGATGAGCTCAGATCAGAACAGAGCGGCTGTCGAGCAGAGTGAGTTGGCCCGGGCGACCGGCGATCTGATGCTCTACCCGCGCGCGCAGCCGATTCCGAGAACGCCGGGTGACGTCGGCATCGACTACCGGGACGTCCAATTCGACGCGCGCGACGGCGTGCGCTTGGCCGGTTGGCTGCTGAACGAGAAGGCCGACAAGGTCATCGTGATGACGCATTTCGGCTACTCCGCGAACCGGTACGGCTATCAGCTGGCCCACCATCCCGCCGATCGCCGCCCCTATGACAAGGAGATCGAATTCCTCGCCGTGGCGCGGAGACTCACCGACGCGGGGTACGCCGTCCTCATGTACGACCTGCGCAATCACGGGGAGAGTGGCAGGAGCCGTCTTGGCGTCGGCACAGGCGGCGTGGACGAGCGCTGGGACGTGCTCGCCGCGGTCGATTTCGTGGCCTCGGAGACGTCCACTCGAGGGAAGCCGGTGGGGCTGCTCAGCTACTGCATGGGCGCCAATTCGACCTTCTCGGCCATGGCTGAGGATCCGGGTGCTTTCGTCAAAGCGGGAGTCAGGGCGCTGGTCGCGTTGCAGCCACTTCGCAACGGGGACTATCTCCGCGCAGTCGGGATCCAGGGGGACCTCTTCGCGGCGATCGAAGAGCACTTCACGGCAAACACCGGAGGGATCTCGCTCGACCACCCGATCCAAGAGGCGGCGCGAGCGGTCAACGTGCCGACGCGCCTGGTCCAGGCTCGCAAGGACCCCCACACCAACTTCGACTTTGTCGCCGAAGTCTTCGAGAACATCTCGGCGCAGAAGGAGATGTACTGGCTGGAAGAGCCGACACATCGCTTCGACGGCTACAACTGGTTCGCCGAGAACCCGGAAGACATGCTGACGTGGTTCGATCGGTTCGTCGTACCAGAGCGCGCTTGAGATCGTCGGGCGGCGAACGCGAGTCGCCCCCTCGGCGGAAAGGCGCGTCAGAACAGCCCGAAGAGCCGCTCCAGGAACCAGTAGGCCGAGAGAACGCCGAGGAAGAGAACGGAGAGGCGTGTCAGCGGGCCGCCCGGCTGCAGGCCGCTCCGCGCGAGCAGCGCCATCGCCACCATCATCGCGGCCACGATCATCAGCTGGCCGATCTCGACGCCGACGTTGAAGAGGAACAGCGCCAGGGCCGCTGCGCTCTGCGGGAGGCCGATCTCAGCGAGCGCGCCGGCGAAGCCGAAGCCGTGGAGGAGTCCGAATCCGAACGCCACGAGCCAGGGCCGCTTGGAGGTCAGGGGGGACCTCTCGGCGTCGGGTTTCGCGAGCTCCACGGCCAGGAACAGGATCGAGAGAGCAATGACCACCTCGACGGGCGTCTGCCGCAGCCGCACGAGCCCGAGCGACGAGAGGGCCAGCGTGATGCTGTGCGCCACGGTGAAGGACGTGACCACCTGCACGATCTGCCACGGGCGGCGTACGTAGAGCACCATGCCGATCACGAAGAGGATGTGATCGAAGCCGAAGAGGAGGTGCTCGATGCCGAGCTCGAGGTAGGCCCATGCGCCGACCTCGGCGTCGCGTGAGATCTCGAACGGCTCCCCGTCCGGCCGGAGGAGGGTGGTGAGCTCGGTGCCGTCCGCGAGGCGCACGGTGAGCATCGCGTCGGTCAGTGTACGGTCCAGGCCCTCGATCCAGAGCCGGCGACCGAGGAGCGTCTGCTCGGCGCCGCTGCAGTCGAGCTCCCACCGCTCGATGAGCGCCGTGCCGGTGTCCTCGAACTCGTGGGGCCGGTCACTCTCGGCGCACGCGGGGTCCAGCATGGGATCGAGCGGGAGCAGTCGTCCGGCGTTGAGAGGCTGCTTGAAGACGACCGCCACCAACCCGTGGTCGCGTGCGGTGAGCTCCAGATACCCCGGGCGTACCTCATGGGCCCCCAGGGGTGCGCAAAGCGCCAGAAGCAGCGCGAGGAAAGCCCAGCGGCGCCAGATCATGGAGGCTCTTCGCCCTGCGGCTCGGCCGCAGCAGGAAGGTCGAAGATCACCTCGTAGCGCGCGCGAATCTCGTCGTAGGCCTCGCCCGTGATCTGCCGTCTCCTGTCGATGAGGAAGTCGTCGCGGACGCGCGGCTTGGCGCTCTCGAAGCCCGGGTCGCGGGGCTCTTTGCGGCCCACGACGAGGACGAGGTGCTGGCCATAGGCCGACTCCACCGGGCCCTGCCACGACCCGGTCTGGAGCTCTGCCAGGGAGCGCGTGAAGGAGCCGCCGAACAGCTCCGCGAGCTCGGCGTCGGAGCGCTCCGCGTACTCCCGCTGCAGCATGAACGGGTCGCCGAGCCCGCGCCAGTTCGTGTCCGGGTCGCGCTCGAGCTGCGCGCCGATCGCAGCCGTCGCCTCTTCGGCGTCTGGCCGGTCGCGCTTCACGTATACGTGGCGAAAGCTCGTCCGACGTGGCTCCAGGTAGCGCTCCCGGTTCGCCTCGAAGAACCGCTCGAGCTCCGCATCGCTCGGATCGTCGATTCGCGCCGTGTCGTCCATCAGAAAACCCATCTTCTGCGCCAATCGGCGACGAATGATGGTGTCGTCGCGGTCGAGGCCCAGGCGGATGGCCTCGCGGTAGAGCACCTCCTCGCGCACGTGGTCCTGCACCAGGGCGTCCAGCTCCTGGTCGGTCGGGGGGCGTCGGGTCTGCGTGAACCAGAGCTTCTGGAGGCGCTCGACCTGACGCGCGTCGACCACGATGACGCCGTCGTCCCCGGCTTTCCCCCCGACGGCGCGCTCGATCAGGAAGACCGCAAGCCCGAGCGCCAGGAACAGGAGCAGCGGCTCGCGCTGGAGGCGCTGGAGCAGAGACGGGGGAGAGTCCGGGCGGACCTGGGGCGCTTCGGTCATGGCGGATCGGCTGCCGTTCGAAGGGGTTCGGGGGAGGCGGACGGTGATCATACGTGGTCCCGGACTCGCGTCGAGGGGCCCACGGCGATACACTCCGCCGCCCGTGCTCCGACGACCACCCGGTGCGTGGAGCCCTCCGATGACGCCGCCCGACTCCCGCCGCTCCCCACCCCCTGCGCCCGAAGGTGCAGGCGCCTACCCTGGCGCCCGACACCCGCAGCGCACCACGGTCCTGAAGAGCTCGGGAGTCGATCTGCGCGTCGTGGAGTGGGGCTGTGCCGACGATCCGCCGCTCCTTCTGGCCCACGGTGGAGCCGACTTCGCCCAGACGCTCGACGTGTTCGGCCCTCTGCTGGCGGCCGGAGGCTGGCGCGTGATCAGCTGGGACCATCGCGGCCACGGCGACAGCGGGCGGGCGGCCATGTACAGCTGGGACGCCGACGTTCGCGACGCGTTGGCGGTGCTCGACTACGCGTCGCGGGGCGCTTCGGCAAAGCGTCTGCCGGTGGTCGGGCACTCCAAGGGTGGCGGTCTCTTCTCGCACCTGTGCGCCGCGCTGCCGGGCCGGTTCCGCTCCTTCGTCAACATCGACGGAGTGCCGTCGACGAAGAACCGTTTTCGCAGTGACGGGCTTTCCCTCGAGGAGAGGGTCCGCGGGCGCGACGATCTCTGGAAGCGCTACCTCACGGCGCGCCGGCGCGCCGCGACCGCAACGCGGCGGCCGGGAACGCTGGTCGAGCTGGCGGAGCGTCGAGCGCGCATGAACCCGCGTCTCGCGCCCGAGTGGCTTCAGTACCTGGTGACGGTCGGAGCCGATCGCACTGCCCAGGACCGGGACGAGTGGCGTTGGAAGCTCGACCCTGCCATTCAGATGGGGGGCGTCGGGCCGTGGCGCCCGAGCTGGGGCCTGCGTGGCCTTGGCGCGATCGAAGTGCCGATGCTCGTGATCCTCGGCGAGCAGCAGGAGCCCATGGGGTGGGGAACCACGCCGGAAGGTGTGCGTGACGTGCTTCCTCGGGAGGCGCGGCTCGAATCGTTCGACGACAGCGGGCACTTCGTGCACATCGAGCACCCCGAGCGCACCGCGCAGCTCGTGCTGGACTTCGTGCAGTGAGCGGCGCGTCACCCACGCGGACGCTCGTCCACGGGCGCGTCGAGCTGGCTCTGCACGCTCTGCGGGGCGTCTCGGAGCCGACCCTTCTGGTGCTGCACGAGCTCGGCGGCGCCGGGCGGAGTGTCCCGCTCGTGCCGGAGGTCTGGACGGGGAGTGTCTGGGCCCTCGACTTCACCGGCCACGGTGCCTCGACGGTTCCAGGGGGCGGCGGAGCGACACCCGAGCACCTCCTGGGTGATGTGGACAGCGCGCTCCAGGAGCTGGGCCCAGCCACCCTCCTCGGCTACGGCCTGGGCGCCTATGTCGCACTGCTCGCGGTCGGAGCTCTGCCGGAGCTGGTGCGTGGCGCCGTTCTGGCGCCGGGTGCCGGCGTTGCCGGCGGCGGCGAGGAGCCGGACGAGCTTGCTGCGGGTGGGTCGGTGACCCGTGCCACGCTGCAGGGAGCGGAGCTGATTCGCGCCGAGCTCGAAGCCGACGTCCGACCCCCCGGGTATGCCACGCTGGCCGTGCGCCAGGCGCGTCATCTGTGCGCGGTGCGGAATGCGGTCGCCGTAGCCCCGGAGCTCGTTGGAGCGGCGCCGTGGGTCGATGCGGTCGCCAGCGCAGAGGGCTGCGTCGTGGAGCCCGTCGGCCGAGCCCTCGAGCGGCTCGGAGCGGCCTCTGCTGCGGCTGCCGGGTAGACTGAAGGGCAGCTCGCACTCCGCGCGCGACTGCCGATTGCCCGAGGTCGATGCCATGCCCACAGTCCGCACCCGTCTTCGCGCCTGTCCACGCTGGACGCGCACCTTGCCCGCGGCGCTCCTCGCGCTCGGGCTGGCCCTCCCTGGAGCCGTCGCCGAGGCTCAGGGCCAGTCCTGCTCCGTGGACAACATGAGCGGGCTCTGGAAGCTCGTGGCGGAGCAGGGGGCAGAGGCTTCCACGCAGCCGGTCGAGGAGTTCCTCGAGGTCAAGTCGGGCCTCCTCTTCTGGCTGACGCGACCGCAAGGCGGCGAGCGGACCCGCACGCGTCACAAGCTGTTTTTCATCGGTTCGACCCTCGATGTGAGGCCGCCCCTCGCGAAGGCCCCGCTGGTGCAGAAGTGCACGCGCACCGGCAGACGCCTCGTCCTCCTGACGTCCTCGGTCGACGCGTCCGGCACGGTCCATCGCGGCCGGCTCGTCTTCCAGAAGACCGGTTGAGGCTCGCCCAGCGCGCGCTCCCCAGAGGCAGGAGCTCGAGGGTGAGCTCCACCGTGGTGTCGTCGTCGTCGCGCATCATGCCCCCGGGTCTCTGAAGGTCTCCGGCCAGCGAGGACCACCGCCGTCCGACGACCGGACACGCACCTTCGAACTGCTAGAGTGCCCCGGCACTTCCGGGAGGATCCGTGAGCGAACGCGAGCCCATCCGCTTCGATCTACAGAGCGTCGATGTCCGCCTCCAGGGCTACGACTACGGCAACGAAGGCGCTCCGCCACTTGTCCTCCTGCACGGCATGCAGGACTTTGCGCTCAGCCTGTCGCCGCTGGCGCAGGCCCTCGCGGAGCGTCATCACGTGATCAGCTTCGACCTGCGCGGCCACGGCGACAGCGACAAGCCTGGGATCTACACGCTGCCGCACATGATCGCCGACCTGCACGCCGCCATCCTGCAGTTGGGGCTCGAGCGACCGCGCCTCGTCGGGCACAGCCTCGGCGGCCAGATCGTCTCGCAGTATGCAGCTCTTTTCACCGAGGTCCCGTCGTGCGTCGTCAACGTCGAGGGCATCGGCGGCCCCATGCGCGAGGCGGACGTTCCGGCCGAAGACCGTCAGTGGCGGACACGCGGTGGGATCGAGAGCCTCCTACAGCCGGGTGGCCGTCAGAGCCGCCCGATGGTCGACCTCCATGACGCCGCATCTCTCTTCGGGCGGTTCCACCCGGGAATGGCACCGGAGACCTCGATGCATCTGGCCGAGCTCGGCACCGAGCCGCACCCCCACGGCGGTCTGCGGTGGAAGTGGGATCCGCGCGTCTCGCAGATCGGGCTCACGTCGAATCGGGCGGCGGCCGAGGAGCGCTGGTCTTGGATCGAGTGTCCGGTGCTCGTCGTCACGGCCGGCCAGGCGGCGGAGTTCTTCGTGCGTCAGTACGGCTTCGATCCGGATCTCGCCAGCTCGGCGCCCGAGGAGATCCCGCGGCGTGTCGCCCTCTTCCGCGACGCGACCCATGTCGAGATCGAAGATGCCGGACACATGGTGCACTTCGACACCCCCGAGCGGCTGACCGACATCTGCCAGCAGTTCCTGGCGACGATCTAGGGGGCTGCTGAAAACGTCCCGTGGGTCTCGCGCATCGAGTTTCGGTTCCTGGCAAGGCGCCTCGACGAAGGCGATGCTGGGGTCATCGTCGAGGAGAGGGAACGCAGTCCAGGGGCCGAAACTCGTTGCGCCCCAGGGGGTTGTGGCCGGCGCGGGCGCATCTGCTACGTTGTTTTCTCTCGACGATGGCACCGCATCGCCTTCGAGAAAAACGGGCGAACTCGCAGAGTTCGCTTGCACCTGCACCCGCGGCGGCCACAACGAGACCCACGGGAC
Organism: Candidatus Multivoraceae bacterium; assembly: GCA_965223385.1. Classification (GTDB taxonomy): domain Bacteria; phylum Acidobacteriota; class Thermoanaerobaculia; order Multivoradales; family Multivoraceae; genus JBCCLJ01. The sequence continues at coordinate 3,356,023 of CBDCWR010000007.1, forward strand.
GTTTTCAGCAGCCCCCTAGGCCGTCAGTCGGCTGCGCCGCGCGCCACTTCGAGATTGCGCAGGATCTCGCGCAGCTCGGCGTCCACGGCGGCCGCGTCCTCGAGAACCTGGGCCACCTCGTCGCGGAGGAGAACTCCCAGGCGCTTGCGCTGCGACCTCACCGCCGACTTCACCGCGTTCTCGGTGATGCCGAGCTCCTCACTCACCGCGCGATAGGACGGACCGTCGTTGTCCATCAGGTAGGTGCGCGTCTTCTCGAAGATCTCTCCTCGTCCGCGCTGGGCCAGCTCGTCGCCCAGCTTCCTCATGGCCTGGTCGACCATCTTGGCCGCCCACCGCGTCGCGTACACGGTCTCGGGCGTCTTGCGGTCGACCGGATCGTGTCGGTGCGGCAGCTCGCCGGTCTCCGCGGCGTCGAGGGAGACGAGCGGGGTACCGGGAGACCGCTTCTTGGCGGTCTGCCGATCGTGCTGGTCGGCGACGTAGTTCTTGAGCGACGACAGGAGGAAGTTGCGGAAGCGGCCGCGGTTCGGGTCGGCGCGGGTGACCGACCGGCGTGCCACGAGGTGCAGGAAGAAGCCCTGCACCAGGTCTTTTGCGGTGTCGTCGTCGTACCCGGAGCGCCGCACGAAAGCGAACAGCGGCCCCCAGTAGGCGCGGCACAGCTCCTCGAAGGCCTCCTGAGACTCCTGGCTCTCGCCGTGGACCTCGAGCACGAGGCTCCAGTTGGTGGTGTCGAAACTGCTCATACGTCGAAGGCGCCCGAGGAGGTCGTCGGATCTGGATCTACGAATCGTTGATTTCGATGAACGAGATGTTGATTCTATCGGGTGAAAGCTGCGATCCGTAGGAACGAAAGAGGATTTGACTTTCCGTCGAGGAGACCGGAGCATCGGCGCCAACCATGCGTCGCACGATTCTAAACACGCCGCTGCTCACGGAGTCGCTGCGTCCCCTCTCGCGGCTTGCCCTGCGGTTCGCCGGCTGGCGAGTGGTCGGAGGTGCGCCGCACTCGAAGAAGTACGTGATGATCGCGGCGCCTCACACGTCGAACTGGGACGCCGTCCTCCTGCTGCTCATGGCGAACGTCCTGCGCATTCCGCTGTACTGGCTGGGGAAGCACACGCTCTTTCGGTTTCCATTTGGACCGTTCATGCGCTACCTGGGCGGAATTCCGGTCGATCGTAGGCGCCGGACGGACCTCGTCTCGCGCATGGCAGACATCTTCCGGTCTCAGGCGGAGATGGTGCTCGTGGTGCCCCCCGAAGCGACGCGGTCGAAGGCAGACCGGTGGAAGACGGGGTTTTATCGCATCGCAGAGGCGGCGGGTGTGCCCATCGGCCTCGGCTTCCTCGACTGGGAGACGCGCACGGGCGGAGTCGGAGAGCTCTTCGAGCCCACCGGCGCCCTGGAGGCCGACATCGAGCTCATCCGCTCCTTCTACCAGGACCTGAGCGGTCGCTTCGTCGAGAAGTTCGGCGACATCGACGTCTAGCACCCGAGGCCGGCGGCGTCCTCGGATCAGTGCTCGGCCAGAGCGTCGTGCCAGCCGGGCTGGAGCCCGAGCAGCTCGCCACCGCGCCCGATCTGCTCCCACGTGGTGTCGTCGACCGGGATACCCTGCGCGGAGCGCTCCGCCGCGGAGATCCTCTCGGGCTCGCCGGGAATCAGCACCGGCTCGTCCGAGGACGCAGGTGCAGTCTCTTTCATGTAGGAGACAAGCGCGCCGAGCTCGCTGGCGTGAAAGCTGGCGTCCACCAGCTTGGCCGGGTCGAAGATCACGGTGAGCATGTTGTTCACGATGCTCGAGTGGCGCTCGTTGCCCGGCTGGATCGTGCCCCCGCCGCTCAGGAGCCCGCCAAACAGCTCCCCGAACAGTGCGAGTCCGTAACCCTTGTGGTTGCCGAGTGTCGTGAGAGCACCACGCGGGTCGCGGAACATGACGCCTGCGTCGTCGGACCGCCGGCCTTCCGCGTCGAGCAGGATCGGCTCCGGCATGGGCTCGCCCTTGTTGTGCGCGACGCGGACCTTGCCCATTGCCACCCGACTCGTGGCCATGTCGAGCAGCACGGGGTCTTGGCCAGGGCCTCCCGGCATCGCGAGGCAGATCGGGTTGGTGGAGAAGCGGGCCTCGCGACCTCGGAACGGGGCCACCAGCGGCTCGTGGTCGGTGACGTTGACGAAGTGGATGGATGCGAAGCCGGCGGCGAGGCTCTGCTCGCCGTACGTGCCGACGCGGCCGATGTGAAAGGAGTTCCGGAGCGTCGTCAGGACGAGCCCGGTGTCGCGGCAGCGCTCGATCGCCTGCTCCATCGCCTGTCGCGCGACCGCCTGCCCGTAGCCCCTCCGCCCGTCGAACGTGAGGATCGAGCCGTGGTCGAGCACGAGATCAGGCTGCTGGTTCGGATGCAGGAGGCCGCGATGGATGCCGTGCGCGTAGGTGGGAAGCATGCCGATTCCATGGCTGTCGTGCCCGTAGAGGTTGGCGCGAACCAGATGGTCGGCAACCACGGTGGCTTCGGCCGCTCGGCTGCCACCCTGCTCGATCAGGGTGCGCGTGACGGTCTGCAGGGTCTCGGCGGAGTGGGTTCTCATGGCGAGCGCACTCTAGCGTAGTGACCCGGGCGGTCGGCTCACGCCTCGAAGCGGTAGCGATCTGCGTCGCGCACGATGTGGCCCGCCGTCGGGGCGTGGAAGTGGCTCCCGAGAATCAGAGTGGGCTGGTCGGCAAAGCGCTCGAAGATGTCGTGCCTCGTGCGGGTGCTCCGTTTTTTGTCGACGTCGGGCTCTGCGGCCCAGTCGGGGCGGGCCAGTTGGCAGGGGTGGTGCACCATGTCGCCGGTGATGAACGCCTGCGCGCCCTGTGAACGCAGCAGCACGCTGACGTGGCCGGGCGTGTGTCCAGGGGTCGGGACGAGCTCGACGCCTGGCGCGATGGTCTCGTCTCCCTGCACCAGCTGGTGCAGGTTTGCCTCCACGATCGGGCGAACGGAGTCGTCGATGATGGGGTCGACCTCCCCCTCGCGGTCCTTCCAGTAGTCCCACTCCGAGTGGCTGAAGAGGTACTTCGCCCGCTCGAACGTGGGGACCCACCGCCCGGCCTCGAGGCGTGTGTTCCAGCCCACGTGGTCGATGTGGAGGTGGGTGCACAACACGAGGTCGATGTCCTCGGGCGACGCGCCGGCCCGCTCGAGGCGGTGGAGGTAGTCCGTCTGCAGCTCGTTCCACTCCCGGAAGCGACGTGGCTTGTCGTTGCCGACGCACGTGTCGACGAGCAGCTTGTGGCTCCCGGTGTCCACGAGGAACGACTGGATCGTCATCAGGAGCTGGTCGTCGGGGTCGAGGTAGGGGGTGAGCCAGCTACGATTCGGGTCGATCTCCGAGAGGGCGTCGGGGGTCGCCTGGGGGAGGACGAAGCGGGAGATGGCGGTCGTCACCGACTCGACGACCGCGCAGATGCGGATGTCGCCGATCGTCCACTCGAGGAAGGGGTGGTCCATGGAGCGTTTCCGGTCAGTGGTCCGCGTCGCGCCGCGGCTGGATGAGAAGCGAGGCGAGGACGGCTGTGCTCGACAGCGCCGCCCCCAGGAGGAAGGCGCGCCGGAAACCTTCTGGCTCGCCGCCGTAGGTCATGGTGATCAGTGTAATGCCGATGGCGATACCAACCTGGTTCACCAGGCGGGAGGCGCCCGTGGCGATGCCGAGGTGCTCCGCCGGAACCGAAGACGCGACCGCCGAGTTGAGCGACGGCAGACAAAGGCCCTGCCCGAGCCCCTGAAAGAGCAGCCCGAGACCCACCCACAGCAGGAGGCTCCGCTCCGAGCCGGCGGCGAGGAGGAGCATGGACACGGCGATGATGGCGCAGCCGATCAGTGAAGCCGTGCGCTCGCCTGCTCGCGCTCCGAGGGCACCACCAACCGGCGAAGTGAGGGAGAGTGTGAGCGTGCGCAGGAGCATCAGGCCCGCGGCCGCGGAGACGCTCAGCCCGAAGACGTCCTGCAGGAGGAGCGGTGCCAGCACGAACGCGCCCATGTAGGCCGCGCCCATGAACGCCATGGTCACCATGGGGGCGACGAACGCGAGGCGTCGCAGCAGGTCGAGCGGCAGGAGGGGCTCGGGGGCCGTGCGCTCGATGCGCACGAACGCGACCAGTCCCAGCACCCCCAACGTTCCGAGCGTCACCACCAGGGGATGCCCCACGCTCAGCATGCGCGCCTGCAGCACGGCCGCCATGCTGCAGCCGACTCCGAGCGCGAGAGCGAGCGCCCCGGGCACGTCGAAGCGCACCGGTTTCGACGGCGTCTCGGGGAGGACCGACCAGGCGAGCAGCAGGGCGGCGAGGGCAAAAGCCGCCTGCAGCACGAAGACCGCGCGCCAACCGACGAAGTCCACGAGGGGCCCGCCGGCGATGAGTCCCAGTGCCGGCGCGCCGGCGCCGGTCATGGACCACCAGCCCATGGCGCGCGTGCGCTCGACGGGGGAGTACACGCGGAAGATGAGTGCCATGGAGCTGGGCTGTGTCGCACCACCGAGCACCGAAGCCAGCGTCCGGAGGGCAATCAACGAGACCGCGTTCCAGGCGAGCGCCGTGAGCCCCGCGATGACCGTCGCGGAGAAGGAGCCCAGCAGGAAGATGCGACGGTGGCCGCGGAGATCCCCGAGCTTGCCCAGCATCGGCATCGAGATGGCGGAGAAGAGCATCGGCGCCGTGATCACCCAGGCGAGGGTCGTCTCGGACGAGCCCAGGTCGTCGGCCACCTCGCCGAGAGAGACGGCGAGGATGGTGAACGGGAAGCTGTTGGCGAACATGCCGACGAGGGCCGCGACCAGCGTCCACCGCTGCCGCCGACCCGACCGGTCGAGCTCCGCCTGCAGTCGGCGCTGCCAGCGAGGACGGAGAAGGCTCACCACGCTGCGCTCCCGCCGGGGTGCTGCGGCGGACGAAAGGCGGCGCGCCGGGTCAGAGCCCGAGAGCCGTCAGACCGCGATACGCCACGAAGGCGCTGACATACGCCAGAGCCGTCATGTAGCACCAAGCGAAGATCGGCCATCGCCAGCCCCCCGATTCGCGCTTGATGATGGCCAGCGTGGCACCACATTGAAGACATAGAGCGAAGAAGAGCATGAGGCCGATGGCGACCGGCGCGGTGAAGATCTCGCTGCCGTCGGCCCAGGTCGCGCCGCGAATTCTCTCGAGGAGGCGCTGGTCGGTCTCGTCCACCTCGCCCAGAGCGTAGATCGTACCGAGCGTCGCGACGATGACCTCGCGCGCCGGGAACGACGCCAGAACCGCCGAGGAGATGCGCCAGTCCCAGCCCAGCGGTCGGAAGATCGGCTCGATGGCCTTGCCCATGCGGCCGAGCGCACTCGCCTCGAGCATGGCGGCCGATTCCTGGGCCTCCAGGTCGGCGAGACGCAGCTCGAGCGCCTCACCCGCGAGGCTCTGTGTGACCGCCGCTCTCTGGCTGGCGTACTCCTGCTGCACCGTCTCGCTGCGCGGGAAGGTGGCCAGAGCCCACACGACGACCGACACGGTGAAGATGATCGTGCCCGCACGCACCAGGAAGAGCCGACCTCGCTCGACCAGGCGCACGAACACCGACTGCAGCGACGGCCTACGCAGCGGCGGCAGCTCGAGGAGGAATGGCGGCGTCGGGCCGCGGAGGGCCGTGCGCTTCATGAGCAGAGCCGTGAGGATGCCGCCGGCCATGCCGAAGAGGTACAGGCCAAGCAGCACGAGCCCCTGCAGGTTGACCAGAGGCAACACCTGACGATCCGGAACCACGGCCGCGATGAGCAGGGCATACACGGGCAGCCTGGCGGAGCAGGTCATGAACGGGGCGGCGAGGATGGTGGCCAACCGGTCCCGTCGTGACGGAATGGTGCGCGTGGCCATGATGCCGGGGACCGCGCACGCGAACGACGACAGCATCGGCACGAAAGACTGGCCGGACAGGCCGCAGGCGCGCATGAGGCGGTCGATCAGGAACGCTGCCCGCGCCATGTAGCCGGAGTCCTCGAGGACGAGGATGAACGCGAACAGCACCAGGATCTGGGGTAGGAAGACGATCACCGCCCCGACCCCTGCGATGACGCCGTCGGTGAGGAAGCTGGTGAAGAGGTTCTCCGGAAGCTGGCTCTGCAGCCACGAGGCGAGCGATCCGGCGGCTCCGTCGATCGCGTCCATGGCGGGTGCGGCCCAGGCGAAGACCGCCTGGAACATGATCGCCATGAGGGCGAAGAAGGTCAGGCTGCCGGCCACGGTGTTGCGCAGCAGGCGGTCGATGGGCCCAACGCGCTGCGCGGCGTCGGTCTGTATGACCACGCCCTCGAGAATGTGAGCTGCCCAGTCGTAGCGGGCCACGGCCTCGGCTTCGGCCAGCGTCACGTCTTCCTCGAGCTCCTCGCGGAGGCGTCGCACGTCCTTCATTGCGCGAGGTGCGAGCTCTTCGAGACGGTCTTCGGAGGCGCCCCCCTGATCGATCAGCGCCCGTTCGACGTCGAAGTGGGTGACGGCGCCGCCGAGCCTCTCCGCCTCGGCCTCGGCACGGGCGCGCACCCGCGGCAGCGGCGCAGCGGGCACCTGAGGGGCGTCCTGGTCGAAGACCTCTTCGAGCGCCTCCTTCAGCTGCGGAATGCCCCGACGATGGTTGGCGACGACCTCGACGAGCGGCACTCCGAGGCGTTCTCGGATGCGGTCGGCGTCGATCCGCATCCCGAGCTTCTCGGCCTCGTCGAGCATCGTGAGCGCGACCACGGTCGGCAGCCCGAGCTCGAGGATCTGCCCGGCCACGAAGAGATTGCGCTCGAGGTTGGTGGCATCGAGCACCAGAAGCACGGCGTCAGGTCGGCCGCCGCCGGTACGTCCCAGGAGCACGTCGAGGGCCAGGCGCTCGTCGGGTGAGTGAGCGGCCAGAGAGTAGATCCCCGGAAGATCGAGCAGCTCGATCCACGGCCCGCTGGTCGGGAAGCTGCCGATGTGAACGTCGACCGTGATCCCCGGGTAGTTCGCGACCTTCTGACGCAGACCGGTGAGCGCGTTGAAGAGTGTGCTCTTGCCGGTGTTCGGATTACCGGCGAGGGCGACCGTGCGCTTCGCTCCTCGGCCCAGCCCGACCAGGCTCTCTCGGCCGGCTTCGTCGGAAGCAGCCGCGGATGCAGAGGGTGTCATGGATCAGCGCTTCAGGACTTCGATGCGCGCGGCCTCACCGCGCCGGAGGAGGAGGCGGGACCCCGCAAGGAGGACCTCGATGGGATCCCCGGCGGGTGCCCTGCGCACGATCTCGACGGTGCGTCCGCGCAGGACTCCCAGCTGCATGAGCCGCTGGGTGAGAGGCTCCCGCGGGCTGCGGTAGGCCGAGACCTCGCCGCTCTCTCCCGGACGAAGGTCGGCCAGGGTGAGCGCGCCGGAGCGGTCGGCGCTCGAAGTCCCGGACATGGCGCGGATATTGGACCGCTATGGTCCCCTTTGTCAAATCTTGTTGAGACCAGGTCTCAGGGGAGCGAGAGTCAGGCGGTGGTGGAGCCTTCGTCCAGCGTCTCCTGCGTCTCGCCGTCGACGCGCCAGCGCTTGCGCAGGCGCCGTGCGGACCCGGTGTCGCCGCGGGCTTCGAGGAGCTGAGCCAGCCGCAGCACGATCGGACTCCGCGCACGGCTGATGCTCGCGCGACGGGCACGGTCGCTCCGCTCGATCTGCGAGCGCGCTTCGTCGAGCTGTGCCACGGCCCGCTCGAGGGCCTCGATCTGCTGCTCGAGCGTGCCTTCCGGATCCAACGCGTCCAGGGCCTGGGCCTCGGCGAGCCGGACCCGCCAGCGATCGGCGCTCTCCAGGTCTCCGAGCGCTTCGTTCGCCCGCTGGATCTCGGCGAGCGCCTCCTCGGGCCGCGCCTGCGCGCGCAGTGTCGCGCTCTGCTCGGCGATCGCGGCACCCAGGCCTTCGCGGTTCTCGAGCTCTTCGCACAGGATCTCCGCCTCCCGCGCGACGGCGGCCGACTCCTCCAGCTGCCCCAGGCGACGGAGGAGGCGTGCGAGGTCGATCTTCATTCGCGCCATGTCGTCGCGGTCGCCGATCCTCTCGACCATCTCGAGTCCGCGGCGCACCAGCTCTTCGCCCTCCTCCGGCCGGCCGGTCTCACCGTAGGCGCGGCCGAGGAGCCAGAGCGTCTCGGCTTCGCAGTGCGCGTCTCCCAGGTCGGCCAGCCGGTCCACGGTCGCCTCGAGCGAGTCGATCCCCTCTTCGAGAAGGCCCTGGTCGACCAGCGCCTGGCCGATCCCCAGCTGCGCTCGCGCTGAGCCCCAGGTGTCCTCGACGCTGCGCGAGAGCGCATCCGCGTACTCGGCCAGCCGGATCGCCTCGGCGTAGTTGCCGCGCATGAGCTGGGTCCAGTGGAGCCGCCGAACGAACAGCGCGCGCTGGCGGAGGTCGGAGTCGCGCTCGTAGTGCTCGATCGCGCGCTCGAGCAGGGGGATGCCTTCGTCGGTGCGGCCGCGGAGGGCGTACGACCAGCCCAGGAGGCCTGCCGCCTGGGCGCCGGCCGAGCTGTTGTAGGGCATCGACCGCAGCACGTCACGGGTCGTGCGCTCGACGCCTTCGTGGTCTCCGGTCGCTGCGAAGATCGTCATCTCCTCGACGCGACAGAGGTTCTTCCACTCGCGGTCGCCGAGCTCCTCGAAGAGAGCGGCTGCGGCTTCGATGCAGCGCATGCCGGCCGTGTACTCTCCGAGCCCCGCGTGAGCCCGCGCGCGCTCCAGGGAGCACCGCGCCTCGATCTCCGGACGCTCCTGAGCTTGCGCCATGGTCTGGGCGCGCTCGAGGGTGCGCTCCGCCTCGCGCAGGCGGCCGAGAGCAAGCTGGGCCTGGCCGCGCCCGTGGAGCGTTCGTAGGCGGGCCGTCGGGTCGACTTCGAAGCTCATGCGCTCGAGCAGCTCGATCACCCTCTGGCTGCGGTCGAGGCTCCGGAGCCCGTCGTTCCACTGCCAACGGCCGCGTGCGGCGCGCCACGAGCGGAGGCTCCATTGCAGCGCGCGCTTCAGGTTGCCCGCCTCCTCGTGGTGGGCGCTGATCGACTCGCTCATGCGCTCGAGCTCGTTGGCGTACACCTTCTCGAGCGCATCGGCGGCGCTCTCGTGCAGACGGCGGCGCCGCCTTGGAGACAAGCCGTCGTACAGAACGCGGCGCAGGATCGTGTGGTAGAAGCCGTAGTCCTCTCCGGGAGAGAGCCCTTCGGCGCGCGCGACTCCGGCGGCCAACGCGGCGTCGAGATGCCGCTCGACGTCGTCCGGCTGACTGCGAACGATGCGGGAGAGGGTGTCCACACGGAACTCGTCCCCGATGACGGCCGCGGCCTCCAGAACGGTGCGCACCCCTTCCGGAAGGCGGTCCAGCTTCTCGCGGGCTGCGATCTTCAGCGACTCCGGGAGGCTGGCGCCTTCCAGGCCGCCCCAGGTCCACCTGCCGTCGCTCCCGGCCGAGAGACGCTGCTCGGCAACCAGCAGGCGAAGCATCTCCGCGAGGAAGTAGGGGTTGCCCCCGGTGACGCGATGGAGCGTCTCGAGGTCGTCCTCCGGGAGGGAGCCGAGGCTCGGATCGGCGAAGACCTCGACGATGGTGGCGAGGCAGTCTGCGCGGGACAACGGCCGCAGCGTCAGCTGCGTGAACGAACGGTAGGCAGCCTGGCGCTGGAGCCACTGGGCGAGGGGGCCGGTGCGTGCCTCTTCGGTGCGGTAGAGACCGAGGATCAGGAGCCGCTCGTCGGTCTGCGTGCGCATCAGGTAGCCGAGGATCTCCCGGCTCGCAGGGTCGCTCCACTGCAGGTCGTCGAGCACGAGCACGAGCGGCTCTTCCCGGCTCAGGTCGCGGATCGCATCGGCGAGCGGCACCACCAGGCGCATGTCGTCGCCGGCGAGCTCGCGCCCTGCATCGGCTGCGAACAGCTCCGGCGGCAGCGGGCCGTCGCCGCGGGTCTCCAGGATCTTCTGCAGCTCCGCCAGGCGGCGCGACTTGCGGGACGAGTCCGGCACCTCGTACAGATCGGCGAGGAGATCCAGGATCGTCTCGTACGGCGCGCGCTGGCTGCCGTCGTAGTCGAAGAAGCGTGCGGTGGCCGACCGCACCCCGCGCTCTTCGGCCCAGCGCAGGAAGTGACGCGAGAGCTGTGTCTTGCCGACCCCCGGCTCGCCGGACACGAGAACGGTCTGGCCGACCCCCCGGAGCACCTGGTCGAGCTCGGCTTGGAGCACTCCCAGCTCGGCCGACCGGCCGATGAGCTGGTCGTAGTCGGGCTGGTTCTCGGTGCGTGGGGCACTCGGCTTGCGGCGCTCGCGGGTCTCTTCGTCGCGCAGGAGGTCTGCCAGTGCGCGCTCCATCTCACCTGCCGACTGGAAGCGTCGGTCGGGATTGCGGTCGAGTGCGCGCTCGACCACCTCGATGAACTCCAGCTCGAGATCGGGTCGCCGGTCGCGCAGCGGCACGATCTGGCCGCGATCCATGAGGTCCTCCAGCTCACCGAGGCTGCTGGCGCTGTACGGGTACTCGCCGGTCGTCACGCGGTACAGGAGGACACCGAGGGAGTAGAGGTCGGACCGATGGCTCGGCGCCTCGCCGCGGAAGAGCTCGGGCGCCATGACGAGAGGCGTCCCGACCAGCTTGGAGCCTTCGCTGCTCTCCGACTCGGTCACCGTACCGAAGTCCATGAGCACCGTGCGGCCGCCCGTTTCGCGCATCACGTTCGAGGTCTTGACGTCGCGGTGGACCAGGCCCGCGGCATGCACCGCGGAAAGTGCGCCGCAGAGGTCCATGCCGAGGATCGCCGCCTCGCGCGGGCTCATCGGCCCGTTCCGCTCGAGGGCCGACTCGAGGTTGCGGCCGTCGATGAGCTCGGTCCAGAGCCCGATCCGCCCCTCGAACTCGTCGACACCGTGGACGGTGAGGACGTTCTGGTGGCGCACGCGCGCCAGGCGGCGCGCCTCGGCCACGTAGCTCTCGTCTGTGCTCCGGCCGACGCGCTTCAGCTTGAGGGCCACCTCCCGGTCGAGCTTGGGCTCGTAGGCGCGGTAGATCTCACCAAAACCGCCGGAGCCCAGCGGCTCCAGCACGCGCAGATGACCCCAGCGGAACGGAGTCTGGCTGCCGATGCCACCCGCGGGTGGATGTGGGCTGGGGCTCATGACGAACGGCGCGGCCGGAAGGCTCGGACATCATGCCGGTGCGCCGCGTCACGGCTCACGAATCTCCGATCAGCGCAGCCCCCCGAAGCGCGTTCAGTCTACTGCAAGGTCCGCGGGCCGCGACCCGTTGCTTCGGGGTTGGAGAGAGAGCCCGTATCATCGCGGAACCACTACCGAGGGGAGGCCGAAATGGCTCTCGAGATCGAGCTGATTCCCGCGTTCAGCGACAACTACATGTATCTCCTGCACGACCCGTCCACGGGGACGACAGCGGGCGTCGACCCTGCCGAGGCGGGGCCGTTTCTGGCTCGGCTGAAGGAGCGCGGGCTCGGGCTCGATCTCATCCTGAGCACCCACCATCACCCCGACCACGTGGCCGGGAACCTCGAGCTCAAGGAGGCGACCGGCTGTAGGATCGTCGGCCCCGGGGCCGAGCAGGATCGGATCCCGGGTATCGACACCCCGCTGGGTGAAGGCGACACCGTCGACGTTGGTGCCGAGGTGGCCCGGGTCTACGAGACGCCGGGCCACACCGCGGGTCACATCAGCTACTGGTTCGAAGGCTCGCAGGCGCTGTTCTCGGCCGACACGCTCTTCGCGCTGGGCTGCGGGAGGCTGTTCGAGGGCACGCCCGAGCAGATGTGGAGCTCGATGCAGAAGTACGCCCACATGCCGGACGAGACCCGGGTCTACTGCGGCCACGAGTACACGCAGTCGAACGCCGCGTTTGCCCTGACGGTCGACCCCGACAACGACGCGCTGCAGGCGCGCTCCGCCGAGATCGACCGCCTGCGGGCGGCGGGGGAGCCGACCGTCCCCAGCCTGCTGGGCGACGAACGACGCACGAACCCGTTCCTCCGCCCGGACGACGCCCAGATCCGGGCGCTCCTCGACATGCAGGACGCCAGCGACGCCGACGTCTTCGGCGAGCTGCGCCGCCGAAAGGACAACGCCTGATGCGCACGCCGACACTGCTCCTCGCCGTACTCCTCGCAGCACCGGTCCTCGGGGCCTCGAACGACGCGTCGCCCTGGCCCGGCTGGCGTGGACCCGGTGGTCAGGGAGTGGCCTCAGGCTCTGCACCCCTCGAGTGGGGCGCCGAGCAGAACGTCCTCTGGAAGTCGAAGGTCGAGGGCCGCGGCCACTCGTCGCCGATCGTCTGGAACGATCTGATCGTCGTGACCACGGCGGTGCAGGGCACCCAGCTCGATGCGGCCCGTGCTCCGGAGCACACGTTCGCGGGCCAGGCGTTCAAGCATCCGATGGCGGTCGGCTCGGATCACGAGCACACGCTCAAGGTCGTCGCGTACCGAGCCGAAACCGGCGAGGTGGCCTGGGAGCACGTTGCGTACTCGGGGCCGGTGTTCGACGACCGGCACTCCGAGAGCTCCTACGCCTCGCCGACACCCGTCACCGACGGAGAGCGCCTCTACGTGTACTTCGGCTCCGAGGGTGTCTTCGCGTACGGGTACGACGGCGAGCTGGCCTGGAGTCGCGACATCGGTGACATCAAGACGGTGGGTCTCGGTGTCGGCACCTCGCCGGTCCTCGCCGGCGATCTCCTCGTCCTGCAAGCCGACGAGGACTCGGGCGACGACTCGTTCATCGTGGCGCTCGACCGGAAGACCGGGGACGAGGTGTGGAAGACCGCGCGGCCGGTGCAGGCGAGCTGGACCACGCCGGTCGTCCTCGAGCGCGGGGGCGTGACGCAGATCGTCACGAGCGGCAACGAGCACGTCATCTCGTACGACGCCGCTTCCGGCGAAGAGCTCTGGCGTGGAGAGGGCCTTCTGGCCAACGCCATCCACGTCCCCATGGTGCACGAGGATCTCCTCATTTTCACGACCGGCTACCCGCAGAAGAACTCGTTCGCCCTGCGCCTCGACGAGGAGGGGCGAGCCGACGTGGAGAACCGTGTGTGGGCCTACCCGAAGGGCACCGGCTACGTGCCTTCGAACGTCGTGTACGACGGTCGCCTCTATCTCACGAGTGACGGCGGCGTGATCACCTGTCTGGACGCGGCCACCGGTGAGGTGGTGTACGAAGGTGGCCGCCCACCCGTGCGCGGCAAGCTCACCGCTTCGCTCGTCGCCGCCGATGGCCGCATTCTCGAGGTCAACGAGAACGGCGAGGCGGTGTGGTTCCGCGCCGGGCCCGAGTACGAGGTGCTCGCCGTGAACGACCTCGACGAGCCGGTCTACGCGACGCCAGCCGTCGCGGGTGGCCGCATCTACATCCGGGGCAACCAGCATCTGTTTGCCATCGGCGCGAAAGGCGAGGGTGCGCCCGATGCCTGAGCTCCGGGGCGCACTGCGGTGAGTTACCGCCACGCCATCCGGGTGCGGTTCGGAGAGGTCGATCATCAGGGGGTCGTGTTCAACGCCCACTACCTCGCCTACATCGACGACACCCTCGAGAATTGGGTGGCCGAAGACGAGGACCTCAAGGCCCAGCACGGTTGGGACATGATGCTCAAGAAGGTCGAGCTCGTCTGGATGGGCTCCGTGGGCAACGGTGACGTCCTCGTGATCGACGCCGCCGTCGAGCGCTTCGGGAGCTCCTCCTGGACCGTGCGCTACGTCGGAACCCACGAGGGTGACGACGTCTTCGAGGCGACCGTTACGTACGTCAGCGTCGTTCTGGGCGAGAACGCGGCCCAGGAGACACCACAGGCGATCCGCGACTATCTGCAGGAGGAGCGCGTCAGCCGGGACGTTCGGTGACCGGGAGTGGCGCGCGCTGCGCCGCGCGTCAGAGCAGCTGCCTCGCGCAAGCCTGGAGCGCTTCGCCGAGCAGCCTGGCGTAACGCTCCGTTCCGATCGTGTCGCCCAGCAGGTTCTGACGCACCTCGATCATCGAGCAGAGGGTTCCGCGCTCGGAGCCGTGCACCGGAACGGTGAAGTCGACCGGCTCCACGCGATAAGGCTCGTTGTCGCCGATCTCGAGGTCCGGGTGGCGCGCGCGCAGGTGCTCGAGGAGCGGGTCGTGCACCCGCCGATCGTCGTCGCACATGAGCGACACGTGCCAAGGCCGCTCCTGGCCGGCGAGGACGGGCGTGAAGCTGTGCACCGGGACAAGAATCACCGGTGATCTGCTCCGCGCATCGAGGAGCTCGGAGATGGCATCGTGGTACGGATGCAGGATCTCGTGCTCGCGGCGGGCGCGATCGGCTTCGCTGACCTTCTCGTTGAACGCGAGCGGTGTCCCGTCGGAGACGGTGGGGATAGAGGCAACCACACCCGGGCGCCGGTTGCAGTCGATGACGAGGCGGCTGTAGCGCTGCGCGACGAGCGGCGCGTCGAGCAGCTCCGACATGCGCCGCGCTAGCGCGTAGGCGCCGGGGTCCCAGCCGATGTGCCGGTCGAGCTCGCGCTGGGGCGGCGCACCTCCCTGCAGCGAGGTAGGGACGGCGTTGCCGGCGTGATCGCACGTCAGCACGAACGGGCCGCGTCCGGCGGTGCGGTGTCGCAGCACGGGCTCGGGGTCGTCTCGATGTAGCAGGGGAGGCATGGGGTGGGTGGCCAGGCGAAGGTGAGCGATGGTAGCGCGACTCGAGCCGGGTGCGCGCCGCAGCCTCCGGTGCAGACGGAATAGCACCTGCAAGGTGCGGGTTGAAGCCACGGATAGACTCCCGACAGCCCGCGGTCCGCGACGCGTCCGGGCTCCCGACGCTCCCCGCGGCTTCACCGAGTGGTGGTCCTGCACCACCTTCTCCCGCGCCAGCTCCGAACCAACCGAGGACCCATGCCATGACGACCCGCCACGCTCCTTCCGCTCCCACCGGGTCGCCCCGAAGGGGCCTCCGCCTCCTGGCGCTGCTGCTGTCGGGCGCTGCGCTCGGCCTCGGATGCGCGGTGCAGGACACTCCGGCCACGCCGACGGGTCCCGAGGTGCGCGTAGTGGGGACCGCCGCCAGCCAGCCCGCGGCACCAACGACTCCGGCGGCGGAGAAGGAGCCGCCGGCCCAGGACGTCGCCTCCGCCATTCCGTTCGATCCGGCGGTACGGCGTGGGACGCTCGAGAACGGCCTCCAGTTCTACGTCCGGCGCAACGTCAAGCCGGAGAAGCGCGCAGAGCTCCGCCTGGTGGTGAATGCAGGCTCCATCCTCGAAGACGACGACCAGCGCGGCCTGGCGCACTTCGTGGAGCACATGGCTTTCAATGGCACGAAGAACTTCGAGAAGCAGGAGCTCGTGGAGTACCTCGAGCGCATCGGCATGCGCTTCGGTCCGGACATCAACGCCTACACCAGCTTCGATGAAACGGTCTACATGCTGCAGATCCCGACCGACGACGAGGAGATCGTGTCGACGGCGTTCCAGATCCTGGAGGACTGGGCGCACAACGTCGAGTTCGAGGACGAGGAGATCGACAAGGAGCGCGGCGTCGTGGTCGAAGAGTGGCGCCTGCGGCGCGGTGCGCAGGGCCGGATTCAGGACAAGCAGTTCCCCGTGATGTTCCACGGCTCCCGCTACGCCGAGCGCCTGCCGATCGGCAAGAAGGAGACGCTGGAAGGAGCACCCTACGAGGCACTCAAACGCTTCTATCGCGACTGGTACCGCCCCAGCCTGATGGCCGTCGTGGCGGTCGGCGACTTCGACGAGGACCAGATCGAGGCCCGCATCCGGAATCACTTCTCGAAGCTGAAAGACCCGGAGGAGCCTCGTGAGCGCCCGAGCTTCGAGATCCCCGACCACGAGGAGACGTTGTTCAGCATCGTCCAGGACCCGGAGGCGACGAACATCCGGGTCACCGTGGGCTACAAGCGCGAGCCGGTGCCGGACCGCACCCTGGAGGACTTCCGCTCCTCGCTCATCGACAACGTGTACGACGGCCTGATCATGCAGCGCCTCGGTGAGCTCGGCCAGCAGGCCGACCCGCCGTTTCAGTTCGGCTTCGCTTCGTCGGGGTCGCTCGGGCGCAGCAAGGCGATCTACCAGCTGTTTGCCGCCGTGCGGGACGGCGGCGTGGAGCGAGGCCTCGAGACGCTCCTCACGGAGGCCAAGCGCGCGGAGGAGCACGGCTTCAACGAGAGCGAGCTCGAGCGCGCGAAGGTGTCGATCCTCCGCTCGGTGGAGCGCCTCTACGAGGAGCGCGACAAGCAGGAGTCGGGCCGTTTTGCCCGCGGCTACGTGCAGCACTTCCTGGAGGGTGATTCGCAGCCGAGCGTCGAGTTCATCCGCGACATCGTGGAAGACGTCGTGCCCGGCATCACGCTCGACGAGGTCAACGCGAGGGCAGGTCAGTGGATCACCGACGACAACCGCGTGATCATGGTGAGTGGCCCCGAGACCGATGCGGCGGGTATCCCCGACGAGGGTGGGCTGCTGGCCGTGTTCGAAGGGGCCGAGAAGATCGCCGTGGACCCCTGGGTCGACCAGACCCGGGACGCGCCGCTCGTGGCGCAGCAGCCCACCGCCGGCCGCGTGACGGAGACGGCGACCGTGCCGGAGATCGGCATGACGCGGTGGACGTCTTTCGAACGGGGCAGTCGTCCTGCTCAAGAGCACCGACTTCAAGAACGACGAGATCCTGCTGCGCGGCACCAGCCCCGGTGGTCACAGCCTGGTCGACAACGAGGACTACATCACCGCAGCGCAGGCGTCGTCGATCGTGGGCGAGATGGGCCTCGGCGAGTTCTCCAACATCGAGCTCGGCAAGGCGCTCACCGGGAAGGTGGCCCAGGCCCGCGCGTTCATCGGCGCGCAGACCGAAGGCGTGATGGGTTTTGCGTCCCCCAAGGATCTGGAGACCATGATGCAGCTCGTGCATCTGCAGTTCGTGGCGCCGCGCCGTGACGACGAGGTGTTCCAGTCGTACATGACCAAGACGCGCGGCTTCCTGGAGAACCAGGAGGCGTCCCCTGGCTTCTGGTTCAACAAGAAGTGGGTCGAGGTGGCCAACCAGAACCACCCGCGCCGCCAGCCCCTGACGAGCGACCAGCTCGACCAGATCGACGTCGCCAAGGCCCTCGAGATCTACAGGGACCGGTTCGCCGACGCGTCCGACTTCGTGTTCACGATCGTCGGCAACTTCGACGAGCAGGAGCTCAAGCCTCTCGTGGAGACGTGGCTCGCCTCGTTGCCGGGAATCGGGCGTGAGGAAAAAGGCCAGGACACCGGCGGCTACGCACCCCCGGAGGAGCTGTCCTTCACGGTGGAGAAGGGCCTCGAGCCGAAGAGCAGCGTGCGCCTCGTCTTCCACGGCGACACCGAGTGGAGCCCTGAGGCGAACCACGTGATCTCCTCCATGGCCAACGTGCTGCGCATGCGGCTGCGTGAGGTGCTGCGCGAAGACCTCGGGGGCGTGTATGGAGTCGGCGTGGGCGGCAGCATCACGATCCGTCCGCGCCAGCGCTACAACGTGTCGGTGAGCTTCGGCTGCGATCCGGAGCGGGTCGAGGAGCTCCTCGCGGCGGTGCGCACCGAGATCGAGCGCCTCAAGACCGAAGGTCCCGAGCAGGACGACATCGACAAGGTCCGTGAGATCCAGACCCGCGGGCGCGAGACGGCGCTCGAGCAGAACCGCTTCTGGCTCGCGAACCTCGAGTACCACGAGATCAACGAGCTCGACCCGCGGCGCATCCTCGCCTACGACGACATGATCGAGCTGGTCACACGGGAGTCGGTGCAGGAGGCCGCGCGCAAGTACCTCGTGGAGGGCCGCTCGGTCCTCGGCGTCCTGAAGCCCGAGCCCACGACGGGCCCCTGAGCGGGGCAAGTCGTCGGGGCATCAGTGGCGAAGCCCGTGGTACCACCACGGGCCTTCCTGCCAAGCGACGCGAGCACGTTTGGTCTGCCAAACTGCAAACGTGCCCGCAGGGCACGCGCGGAGCGAGCTTGGAGCGCGGAGTCCCGTGAGGGACGGAGCATGTACATTGGTAGCGAAGCCCGTGGTACCACCACGGGCCTTCGCTACAGGCGGACGAGGTACTTCTGGGTGCCGTCGAGGACGAGGGTGCCGTCCTGGTTGTGCAGCGAGACGCCCATCACGATCACGCCGGTCGTTCTCTGCCGCACGAGGTCCGTGATCTCGAGCCGCGGCGAGAGCGTGTCGCCCGGGTAGACCGGCGCCAGAAAGCGGCTCGACTGCTCGAGGAAGCCGATCAGGCTCTCGCCGAGCACGTGCGGGAAGAGGCCGGCGCCCGACGCGGTGAAGCACAGAACCTGGAGACCGTGCGCCAGGAGCCCACGATGGCCGCGCTCCTGGCAGTACTCCACGTCGTAGTGGATCGGGTGGTTGTCGGCCGACAGGGCCTGGAACGCCGCGAAGTGGCTGTCGGTCACTGTGCGGGTGGGCAGGGGAAAGAGATCGCCGACCTGAAGCTCGTCGAAGCTCTTGGTGGGGACCAGATCGTGGGTATCGCTCAACGTTTCGACTCCAGGTAGGTTCTCAGCTCCCGCGCCACCACCGGCGTGAGGATGTAGAGGCCGAGGATGTTCGCCAGCGCGATCGCGAAGATCAGCGCGTCCGAGAAGTTGACGATCGCCTCGAGCTGTGCGGCGCAGCCGACGACCACCGCGATCAGATAAACGCTGTTGAAGAGGAGCATGCTACGTCGGCTCTTGCCGACGAGCGAATACCACGCCATGAGCCCGTAGTAGGACCACGAGATGAGCGTGGAGAAGGCGAACAGGATGACCACGACCGCAAGCAGGTAGGGGAACCACGAGATGACGCTGGCGAACGCCTGCGACGTGAGCTCGACCCCCGCGATCTCGCCGCCGAGAGGCATGCGCGTGGTCAGGATGACGAGGGCCGTGGTCGAGCAGATGATGACGGTGTCGATGAGCGGCTCGAGCATGGCCACGAGGCCTTGCGTGATGGGTTTGTCGGTGCGCACGGCGGAGTGGGCGATCGCGGCCGACCCGATGCCGGCCTCGTTCGAGAACGCGGCGCGGCGGAAGCCCATCAGCATGGCGCCGAAGATGCCGCCCGTCGCACCTTCCGCGGTGAACGCCCCGGCCACCATTTGGCCGAGGGCTGCCGGAAGGTGCGAGGCGTTCGCCAGGATCACGATGAACGCTGCGCCGAGGTAGAGGACCGCCATGAAGGGCACCAGCAGAGAGGTCACCCGCGAGATGCCGCGGATGCCGCCGATGATCACGAGCCCGGCGATGAAGGCCAGCACCAGACCGAAGAGCCAGCCGCGGCCAGCGAGCGGGCCGTCGGCGCCGCCGGAGATGTTGAGGAACTGGGTGAACGCCTGGTTCGACTGGAACATGTTGCCGATTCCCAGGCAGCCGATGACCAGGCCGACGGCGTAGTAGTTCGACAGGAAGACGCCGAGGCGTGGGTAGCCGCGCTCGGCGAGACCTTCGCGCAGGTAGTACATCGGGCCTCCCTGCACCGTGCCGTCGGCGTTCTCCTTGCGATACACCACGCCCAGCGTGCACTCGACGAACTTCGACGACATGCCCAGGAAGCCCGCAACCGCCATCCAGAATGCCGCCCCCGGACCGCCGATGGAGATCGCAATCGGCACGTTGGCGATGTTGCCGACCCCGACCGTGCCGGAGACGGCGGTGGCCAGAGCCTGGAAGTGATTCACCTCACCCGGGCCGTCGTCCTTCTCTCTGCCCAGCACCAGGGCCAGGGAGTACTTGAGACCCCAGAGGCTGACGAAGCGAAAGCGGATCGTGAAGAAGAGCGCGGCCAGGATGAGCCACGCAACGATCAGCTGCATTTCACCGCCCGGGATCGGGACGGCGTAGAAGACGACCCTCGAGAGGGCGTCTGCGATCGGGCCGATGGTGCTGTCGATCGCAGCGTCGATGGAACCCAAGATGTGCCTCCGGTCGCGATCGCGGTCGCGAGACCGCGCGGAGACGACGGCAGCAGGAGACGCCGGCCCAAACGCGAAATGGTCCTACAAGGTGCTGGTCGGGCGCGATGATACCGTGCGGCGGAGCCGTGGGTTGCGCGGCGACGAGGTGATGCCGTGCTGCGATTCCTGGTTCTCGACGCGTACCCGGCCGAAGATCGCAAAGCGCTCGAGCGCGTTGGTGGTCGCCTGGGTGGCGAGCTCTACTGTGAGATCTTCCGGGAGCTCGAGCCGGGCTGCCGGGTCGACCTGCGCATGCCCGCCGACGGCGAGCTGGAGCTCCCCGAGGGTGTCGACCTCGCCGACTACGACGGCGTGGTCTGGAGCGGCTCCACCCTGTCCGTGCACGAGCGCGACGACGTGCGGGTGGCGCGGACGATCGCGCTTGCGGAGCGGGTGTACGAGGTGGGCGTTCCGAGCTACGGCTCGTGTTACGCCGCCCAGCTGGCGGTGGTGGCCGCTGGGGGCGAGTGCGAGCGCAATCCGAAAGGGCGGGAGTTCGGAGTGGCGACGGACATCCGCCTGAGTCGAAACGGAGCGCGCCACCCGTTTTTCGCGCGTCGGCGCAGTCTTCAAGAGCTCGGACCGGGCGCCGACTTTGCGGTCTTCGAGAGCCATCAGGACATCATCGTGCGCCTACCCCAGACGGCCAAGGTCCTCGCCTCGAACGAGCTTGCGCCAGTACAGGCCGTCGAGGTGAGCTCACGCCGAGGCACCTTCTGGGCCGTGCAGTACCACCCGGAGTGGAGCTTCGCCGAGCTTGCGGCGGTGCTCGACGTGCGGATGAGCAAGGGTGCCGCCGCGGGCGACGAGAACCGCGAGGCGCTCACCCTCGCCCGCGACGAGTTCCTGCGACTGGAGAGCGTCGCAGGGCAGGGCGTCAGGCCCGGCGGCGAGCTTGCCGACGAGCTGGTGCGCCCCGAGCTTCGCTGGGCCGAGGCCCGCTCCTGGTTGGATGCGGTAGTGATCCCGCGGGCCGGACGCTAGCCCTTGCGACCGGCGCCCTGGAGCTTTCGCCGTGCCGCGACGAAGCTCTGATGCTGCTCCGCGCGCAGCGTCGCCCGGTGGAGTCGCTCGGCGAACGCTGCGAACGAGTGCTCCTGCAGCACGTGGCGTCGGCTGGCGTCGAGTGCTCTGGGGCTCATCGGGTGTTCGGCCTGCGATTGCAGGTAGAGCGCGTTGCGACAGACCTGCCGCGTGGTCTCCACTCCGGTCAACGGGAGCAGGCCGGGGATGCTCTCGCTGAGCTGGCGCGCCGCCGCGTTGTTCGTGAGCACCGGAAGAGCGGTCGACATCGCCTCGAGCACGGAGCGGCTGATCTCCTGGCCACCCGCGACGTCGACGAAGATGTCCGCCTGGCGAAGGCGCGACGCCACCTCCTGCTGTGACGTGCTCGCCACGATGTTGATGCGGGTCCCCACCGTGGCAGGCAGCGCGCTGCGGATCTGCCTGAGCTCTGCGAGATAGGCCGCGTCTCCGGGACCGATGCCGACGAGCTCCAGCTGCAGGTCTTCGATACCCTGGGCCGCGAGCGCGAAGATCTCGCACAGCTCGATCCAACGCCGCTCCGGGATGGCACGCCCGTGGGAGATGACCCGGGTCGTGGTGTCGTGGTGTGCGGACGCCGGAACGAAGAGGTTGGTGTCGGCGATCGCGACGGGGCGCATCGTGTTGCTGGTCTCCTCGCCTTTGCCGTTCAGGTCGATGCACAAGAACGGACCGTCGTGTGCGATCACCTTGCGAAGCGCCAGGTGGACGGGGCGTGGGCCAAAGCCGACGGTTGCGTCCGCGGTTGACGCGGCCCTTCGGAGCTCTCCCAGAGCGCGGCGGAGCCGGAGGGGGGATCTCAGGCGGTCGAGCACCCGGACACGGTGATTGCCCTCGATCTCCACCCGCTGCAGCGAGCAGACGGTCATGTGTGTGCTGCGCTCCGCGGCCGCGCAGAGCCACTTGCCCGCGCGGGAGGCTCTTGGCACGACCCCCGCGATCCAGATGAGGTGCCCCCACAGTGCGTTGCGCGGCGAAGTGCTCGGGAGCGCGGCGTCGGAGCGGAGCGCGTGTGGATGAGAGTCGGGGGGTTCGTGCATGGTGCTCGGGGCCGTGTGTCGACTGCAGGTCCATTGCAGCGCAGGGCGGCGACCGGAGGTAGAGGCGCTCTCGCCTTCCGCGTGTAGGACGCTCGACACGCCATGTGGGATCGTCGGAGGGGCGGGTGCGCCCGGGTGTGCGCCACGCCGCGCGGGCGTCGTCGGCGCGGGTCGTCCGGGGCAGCGAAGCTCCTGCCTGCCGTGACCCCGACGGGTGGTGGTGTCGGAAGAAGTCCGTGGGAGCGTCGTCCAGGAGCGACTCCCGGTGCGAACATGGCGGAGGTGCGAGGTGTCCAAACCGGGCCGCGGACGTCGTCAGACCTCAGTGAGGAGAATCCCATGCAGCAATCGCTCGTTGTCGTTTCCTGGAGCGTCTGGCTCCTGAGCTTCGCCCTGCCCGTTGCGTCGCAGGAACCGCCGATCTTCGACGTGCACCTGCACGCGTTGCCGGCCAACGCCCAGGGACCGCCGCCGCTCCCTCTTTGTGCCCCGCTTGCCGAGCTGCCGCACTGGGATCCCGCCCAGCCCTACGGCGCCGCGATGGCGGAGATGTTCTCCGAGGCCGCCTGTGATTCACCCATCGTGTCGCCGACCACGGATCAGGAGCTCCTGGAACGGACGGTTGCCACGATGGAGCGGCGGAACGTCTACGGCGTCCTCAGCGGGTCGAAGGACCGCGTCACGACATGGACGGAGCGGGCGCCGGGTCGCTTCACGCGGGGGCTCGGCTTCCGCATCGGGCTCGGTGAGCCTTCGGTCGAGGAGCTCCGCCGCATGGTCGAATCTGGAGACGTCGAGGTTCTGGCGGAGGTCACGAACCAGTACGCGGGAATCCTCCCCGAAGACGAGCGGATGGCGCCGTACTGGGCGCTCGCAGAACGGCTCGATCTCCCGGTTGGCATCCACATCGGGCCCGGCCCTCCGGGGGCCAAGTACCTGGGCAACCCGGCCTACCGTGCGGCCTTCCACAGCGCGCTCACCCTCGAGCCCGTGCTCTAGCGCCACCCCAGACTGCGCGTGTACGTCATGCATGCCGGCTATCCGCTCCTGGAGCACACCCTGGCGCTCCTCTACGCCCACCCGCAGGTGTACGTGGGTGTCGGCGTCATCTCCATGATCATGCCCCGCGCGGGTTTTCACCGGTTCCTGCGCGGGCTCGTGGAGGGAGGCTTCGCCAAACGGGTGCTCTTCGGCAGCGACCAGATGGTGTGGCCGGAGGGGATCGAAGTGGCGATCGGCGCCATCGAAGAGGCGGACTACCTGTCAGAGGCGCAGAAGCGCGACATCCTGTACGGGAACGCGGCGCGCTTCTTCCGTTTCAGCGAGGAGACACGTGCCGCGCACCGGCGCGGCGGCCGCCGCTGAGGCCTCGCGCGCTGCGGACGCCCGCTAGCGGAAGCGGTGGCCCCAGTAGTTTCCCTTGTGCTCCGCTCCGTCCACCGAGCGCTGCTTCGTGGGGGGACGCAGCAGGAGACGGAGGAGAAGGAAGAAGAGAACGCCGCCGAGCATCAGCCAGAACATGGGTCGCCCTACGAGGCGCGCGCGGCGGCAGTTTCAGCCGCGGAGGCGCGCCGGCAGCTCCTCGCCGTCCGCCGCACCGTCGAGAGCGCCGGTGAGCCCCGACGGCGCGTGCGGGCCGAGGACGATCTGCTCGAGCACCCCCGTCCCCGTGTGTGCGCCGTCGGTCGCGCGCACGACCTGCTGCACGTGCACGTGGTGGGGCTGGAGGAGGTCGATCTGCCGCGGGTCGAAGCTCTCGCCGCCTGTCGCGAGCTCGCCTTTCCACACCCCTTGGCCCCACTCCGGGTGGAGGTAGCCGAGCCCTTTCATGAAGAAGGTGTGCAGCGGCTCGAGCGTGATGGTGCGGGTGTGGCCCAGCAGCGACACGAGGTCGATCTCGGCGCCGCTCGCGAGGCGCGTGCCGCGGTAGTAGCGGACGCGGTGCGCCGCGCCGCGCATGCGCTCGATGCCCTCGTCTTCGGCCGGCACGTCGCTCTCCGCTCCGTGGAGCGGCGCGGTGAGGCCCTCCTCGTGGAGGCGCTCTCCCTGCGGGCCGTCGAAGAAGATCGCGTGCGAGACGTGGTCGTCCCAGACGAGAGGTGCCCACACGAAGCACGCGCCGCGCCCGGCCTGGGGAGCACCACCCGTCTCCGGCTCGCCGACCCCGCGCACGCCCCAGGAGCGGTCTTTGGTGGCGCGACACTCCGCCGGGTCGACCTCGATCTCGCCGTCGGGGTGTCGCACGTGGCCCTCCCAGCGTCCGAACTGGGCGAAGCGGGTGGCGTCCATCGTCTTGCGGTTGCCGGTCCACAACGTCTGCCGACCCTCCTCGATCGGCGCCGTGCGGGCGGAGAAGGTGAGGTCGCAGCCGACGCCGGACGCGTTGTCGTCGAGGATCACACGCGTTCGACGCATGGGCTCCTGGATCTCGACGGTGAACGGACCGACCGTCATCTCCGTGCGCTCTCGAGGGGCCCGTCGCGAGCCGAAGAAGCTGTGCTGGCGTCCGCCGAGCTCGGTGACGCTGAACGCGCAGTCGAGGATGCCGCGGTGCGGGTAGACCGCCATGCCGATGCCGAAGTAGTAGCGGCCGTCCGGCACGTAGCCGTTGAACCAGGTGCGATCGTAGACGTTGCGATCGCTGGTGGCGGGGTGCGCGAGCGGCTCGGGGGTCTGATGAACGGGGTAGTCGTCGAACAGGTTCAGCATGGCGCTCCAGCGGGTGTCGAGTCGTGCGCCGGAGTGTCGCGCGCTGCGTCAGTCGACGGGATGCGGGTGGGTGACGTAGCAGGCCGCAGCGGGAGCGAGTTCGTTGCGGCTGCGGCGTCGCGCCTCGGCCACGAGAAGCTCGTACTGCCACCAGGCACTGAGACGCGACCACCCGTGCAGCGTCGCTCGCTGCCGTTGCCACCGGCGGCGCAGACGGCGCTCTCGAAGAGCCTGCTGCTCCTTCACGCGACCGAACCTCTGCGCTTCGGCTCTGCCGGCGGCGTGGAAGTGGCCCGGGACCTGGTGCATGCGTCTCCTGGTGGTGGGGTGTGATCCGAGTCTACGACAAGCGTGGCGGGTGGCCGGTCACGCGGGCGCCTCCTCGAGACGGAACCGCCGCAGCCGCGGGTTGCGCCAGGCGACGAGGAGCGCCACGGTGACGGCGGCGACGCCCCCGGAGACCACCGAGAAGGTGGGATTGGTGAGCGCAGCGACGAACCCTGACTCCGCCGCGCCGAGCTGGTTCGACGCGCCGATGAAGATCATGTTGACGGCGCTGATCCGGCCGCGGAGGTGATCGGGTGTCTGGAGCTGGATCACCGTGGCGCGCAGCACGGCGCTCACGTAGTCGGCCGCGCCAGCCGCCATGTAGGCGGCCAGAGAGAGCGGGAACCAGCGCGACAGGCCGAACACGACCGTTGCGAGACCAAAACACACGACCGCAAAGATCAGCACGGCGCCGGTGCGGCGGATCCGCGGTGCCACGAACAGGAAAAGCGCCATGACGAGGGCGCCGATCTCGAGCGCGGCCGAGAGGATGCCGTAGCCTCGCGGCCCGACCTGGAGGATGTCGTTGGCGTAGATCGGGAGCATTGCGACCGCGCCGCCGAACAGCACGGCGAACATGTCGAGCACCATGCATCCCAGCACGACGGGCTGGGAGCGCAGGAAGGCGAGTCCTTCGCGGATGGCGTCCAGGCCAAACGCGCGGCGGGCTCCGTCACCCTGCCCCGGCCTCACGAGCAGCAGGAGAGTGATCGAGATCGAGATGAGGGCCATGTGCGCCGCGTAGGGCGCGGCCACCCCCGCCTCGGCCACCAGAAACCCCATGAGCGCAGGGCCGGCCATGAAGGCCGCCATCTGCAGCGCCGAGTGCACGGCCACGGCGTCCGGAAAACGCTCGCGGCTGACCACCAGGGGCAGCAGGGCCGAACGAGCGGGGTTCTCGAACGCGGCGGAGATGCCGATCAGCAGGACGAAGGCGTACAGCAGCGGCAGTGTGGCCAGATCGCTCAGCGTGAGCAGCAGGAGGCTCGCCGAGCCGAGGGCCGGCACCAGCTGGAACGCCATGACGAGCCGCTTGCGATCCCAGGCGTCGGCCGCGGCTCCACCGACGAGATTGAGAACGAGTGCGGGCAGGAACTGCACGAGGCCGACGAGGCCGAGGTGGAAGGCCGACTTCGAGATCTCGTAGACGTGCCAGCTGATGGCGGCCCGCAGCATCATCAGCGCCGTGCCCGAGAAGAGCCGGCTCGCGACGAAACGTCGGAGCTGCGGCTCGCGCAGGACCGTCCAGGTGCGCTCGGTGTCCGCCATGGCGGGCTGAGCCTGTCACGCGGGGGTGCCGTCCTACGACATCGGAGCGGGCTGGAGAGCTGCGTCGGTGCCCGGCGCCGGCGCCGCGGCTGCCTGGCGCCGGGTCTCGGCTTGCGTGAAGTCTTCGAGCACGCGGTAGAGCACGGGCACGAGGACCAGCGTGATGACCGTCGCGAACAGAACGCCGAAGGCGAGCGACGTCGCCATGGGAATCAGGAACTGCGCCTGAACCCCGCGCTCGAGCAGAAGCGGGGTGAGCCCGACGAATGTGGTCACGGAGGTCAGCACGATGGGACGGAACCTGGCGGCTCCCGCGTCGCGGATGGCCAGGTCGATGTCGGCCCCACCTCGCACGCGTCGATTGATGAAGTCGACCATGACCAGAGAGTCGTTGACGACGACGCCGGTGAGCGCGATGACGCCGAAGATCGAGAGCATGGTGAGGCTCATGCCGAGGACCGCGTGGCCCATGACCGCGCCGACGAGGCCAAACGGGATGGCGCTCATCACGATGGCCGGCTGCAGGTACGACTTGAAGGGGATCGCAAGCAGCGCGTAGATCATGATCAGCGCGAGGCCAAAGGCGCGCCCGAGGCCGGCGAAGCTCTCGCGCTGAGATTCCTGTTCGCCGGCCAGCGAGTAGGACACGCCGGGGTTGGAGCGGACGATGTCGGGGAGGACGTTGGCCTGGAGATCGGCGACGATCTCGTTGGCGGTCGCGATCGCCGAGTCGACCTCGGCGGTGACGTTCATCGTGCGGCGCCGGTCGGTGCGCTGAATGGCGGCGTAGCCGCGCCCGAGCTCGGCCCGGCCGGCGAAGGAGAACGGCACCTCCGCGCCGTTCGGCGCGCGGATCCGCATGTTCTCCAGGCTGGCCAGAGACGCGCGCTCATCGGCCGTGTAGCGCACCATCACGCGCACGTCGTCGCGCCCACGCTGGATGCGCTGGGCTTCGGCCCCGTAGAAGCCCTGTCGAACCTGGCGTGCAAGGCTGCCCAGGTTCAGCCCGAGGGCCTCCGCGCGGGGCTCGACGTCGAGCTTGATCTCGCGTTTGCCCTCGCGATACGAGTCGGCGATGTCGTACACGCCGGGGTAGTCGCGCAGGCGCTCCTTCAGCTGGCGCGCGGCCACCCGCAGCTGGGTGAGGCTCGAGGCCGACAGCTGCACGTCGACCGGACTGCCGAAGCTCATCATGTTCGCCGAGAAGGAGAGCTCGACCGTGTCCGGAATCGGGCCGGTCAGGTCGCGCCAGCGGTTGGCGATCTCGGAGCTGCGGATCGTGCGGTTCTGCGAGCCCTGGAGCTCGATGTTCACCTCGGCCAGGTGCGCCGACGAGGCGGCTCCGGAGCCGGCGCCCATACCCGGTCCGCGCTGCGCGTTCATGGCTGCGAAGGGGTGCCCGCCGATGGTGGACAGCGTGTGGCGGAAGGCTCCGGTGTGCCCTTCGGCTTCGAGCTGCCGCTCGAGCTCGCTCGCAGCCTCTTCGATCTGGCGGAGCGCCTCCGCCGTCTTCTGCGGTGGCGTCCCCTGCGGCATCGTGACCATGGCCACCGCGTTGTCGGCCTCGACGGCGGGGAAGAACTCGAACTTGATCCAGCCGGCGCCGACGGCGCCCCCCACCAGCATGAGACTGACGAGCGCTGCGGCGAGTGTGGCGTAGCGCCACCGGACCGTGAAGTCGAGCAGGGGCCGGTACAGGCGATCGATGACCCAGGCCATGGCTGCGACGAACCGGCCCTGGAAGCTGTCCCATGTGCGGGCGACTGGTCCGGGCTGGCGTGCCGCCTCCTTGCGGTGGGACATGTGCGACAGGTGGTTCGGCATGATCAGCAGCGACTCGATGAGCGAGAAGGCGAGGCAGCTGACCACGATGATGGGAATCACCCGCATGAACTGGCCCGACGGACCCGGGATGCCGATGAGGGGCGAGAACGCGGCAACCGTGGTGAGAATGGAGAAGGTCACCGGTACCGCCACCTGGCGGGCCCCGTCGACGGCGGCCTGGAAGCCACTCTTGCCCTTCTCGAAGTGGCGGTAGATGTTCTCGCCGACGACGATGGCGTCGTCGACCACGATGCCCAGCACGAGAATGAAGGCGAACAGCGACATGATGTTCACCGACACGTCGAAGTAGGGCATGAGCGCCACCGCGCCCATGAAGGAGACCGCAATACCCACGGCCACCCAGATCGCGAGCCGGATCTTCAGGAAGAGCGCGAGCACGAGCAGCACGAGCAGCAGGCCGATCCGCCCGTTGTCGAGCAGAACACGAAGGCGGTCCTTCAGGATCAGAGTGTCGTCCTGCCAGGTGGTGACGAAGACGCCGTCGGGCAGGGTGGGCTGCACCTCCGCCGTGTAGGCCTTGACCGCGTCGGCGATGCGCAGTGCGCTCTGTTTGCCAACCCGGTAGATCTGCACCAGCACGGCGGGCTCCCCGTCGAAGCGCGACGCCTCGTCGGTCTCGGCGAAGCCGTCGATGACGGTGGCGACGTCGCCGAGGAGCAGACGCGTTCCGTCGACGTTGGCGCGGAGGGTGAGCTCCTCGAACTCCCGCGCACCGTAGGCCTGGCCCTGGGTGCGCAGGAGGATCTCGCCGGCGGACGACTTGACCGCTCCGCCGGGCAGGTCGAGAGACGTGGCCTGGACCGCGCGCACGACCTCGTCGAACGTCATGCCGTAGCGACGCAGGTCACCCTCCGTGACCTCGATCGAGATCTCGTACGGGCGGGCGGCGGTGAGCTCGACCTGGGTCACCTCCGACAGCGCGGAGAGGTCGTCGCGGACGCGCTCGGCGACCTGCTTGAGCGGCCGCTCGCCGATGTCGCCGTAGATGGCGACCGTGATCACGCGGCTCCGGATGAGGACCTCCTGGATGATCGCCTTTTCGGTCTCCTCCGGGAACGTGGTGATCGCGTCGACGCGCGACTTCACCTCGTCGAGCACCTTGCGCCCGTCGGCGTCGGTCTCCAGCTCCACCATGACGGTCCCGGTGCCTTCGGACGCCGTGGAGCGGAGCTTCTTGATGCCGTCGATGTCCTGGATCGCCTCTTCGATGCGGATGCAGACCCCCGTCTCGACCTCCTCGGGTGCCGCGCCCAGGTAGGGCACCGAGATCGAGATGGTCTCCGTCGACATCTCGGGAAAGACCTCCATGATGTTCGCGGGAATGGCCATCAGGCCGACCGCAGCGATCAAGATCATCAACAGGTTGGCGGCGACGCCGTTGCCGGCGAACCACGCGATCACTCCTCGGGGCATGGCGGGGTCTCGGTAGAGGTCAGTGTGTGAAGGGAACTGCGCGCTGATGCTGGTGAGATCCGGAGAACGTGGCTCATCCGACGGGCTCCGGCGGAGTCTCGATCTGGTCCGGGGCGAGGGGAATCACCTTGAGCCCCTCGGAGACGGTGTCGAGCTGGGTCATGCAGATGCGCTCTCCCTCCTCGAGGCCAGACTGGATGATCGCGGTGGTGTCGTTCGTGCGGAGCACGGAGACCGTTCGTGTGCGCAGCCGGTCTTCGTCGTCGACGACGATCACGGTGTCGTTGCCGCGGAGCGCCTCGCGCGGGATCTCGACCACGTCCTGCAGGGTACGGCCACGGATCTCCGCCTCCACGAAGAGTCCGACGGAAAGTGGCGGCGTATTGCCTTCCAGGGCGTACGGGTTCTTGACCTGCGCGATCAGCGGCACCATGCGGCTCGTCGGGTCGATCTCGCCTCCGGTGCGCACGACCTGGCCCTCCCACGAGTGCACCGTGCCGGCGAACTCGGCCTCGAGCGTCACCCCGGGGCCGGCACTGCCGGGGCGCGCGCCGAGCGGGATGTCGAGGTAGGCGAGCTCCGAGTCCGGAATGGGCAGGCGGATCTCCGCCACGGCCACCGAGTAGATCGTGGCCAGGGGGGAGCCCCGGTTCACGAACTCGCCCAAGTCGACCCTCTTGGTTCGCAGTCGGCCCGTGAACGGCGCCTTGAGCGTCGTGCGCTCGAGATCGAGCTCGGCCTTTGCGAGAGCCGCCTCCGCCGCCTGGATGCGCGCCTTCGCCTCTTCGAGCTGCGGCACGCGCAGAGTGAGGGCGCTCGGCTCACCGGAGCCCAGCTCGTCCCACTCTTCCCGCGCAACCTGCGCCTCCGCCTCCTCGCGCGCGAGCGTGACCCTGGAGCGCGCGAGCTCGGCGCCGGCGCTCGCCACGTTCAGCTCGTACTCGCGGGGGTCGAGGCGCAGAAGCGGCTCACCCTCACGGAAGAATCCGCCGTCTTCGAAGCTCGGTGAGACCCACGTGATGCGCCCGCCCACCTCGGAGACGAGGTCGGCCTCGGTCTGCGGCACGACGGTGCCCTGTGACGCGACGGTGAGAAGCACGTCGCTCTTGGCGACGTCGAGAATGCGGACGCGGGTCGGAGCTTCCTCCCGCGGCTGCACCTCGATGGGCTGTCGCGAGCGCAGGATGCCGAGGGTGGCGATCACCCCGACCACGACGATGACGATGGGAACGACGATCTTCTTCATGGGCTGGGCTCTACGGACACGGGGCTTTTCATGGACGGCGCTCCTCCGAGCGCCAGGATGAGATCGACGCGCGCAGTGAGCTGCTCGCGCCTCGCGGCGAGGAGCTGGCTCTCGCTCTGGAAGGTGGTGCGCTGGCTGTCGAGCACGCTCAGGAAGTCGCCGAGGCCGCGCGTGTAGCGGCCCTGGGCGAGGCGTTCGGCCGCGGCGCTCTGCGCGCTCGTCTCCGAGAGCGCCTGGACTCGCTGCTCGACGAAGGTCTCGGCGGCGAGGGCGGTCTCCGCCTCGACGAAGGCGTTCAGCGCCGTCTGGAGCCAGGACGCTTCGGCGGCCTCGAGCCGCGCCTCCGACAGGTCGACCCCGGCCCGCAGCCGCCCGCCTTGGAAGAGGGGCTGGAGCAGGTTGGCCGCCAGTGACCACACCGAGAAGTCGCCGTCGATCAGGTCGCCGAGCTCACTGCCCGCGGCGGTGCCGGTGGAGCCGGAGAGCGAAAAGGTGGGGTAGAGCGCGCGCTTGGCCGCGCGGAGGCGGGCGGAGGCGGCCAGCGCGCGGGTCTCTGCGGCGCGGAGGTCCGGGCGGCGAGCGACGAGGTCGGCCGGGACGCCCGACGCGGGACGCGGTGGGAGGTCCGGCAGCTCCGGAGCACCGGCGACCGTGCCGGCGGGGTAGGCGCCGGTGAGCGCCTCGAGCTGGCGCCGCGCACCGTCGAGCGCCTGGCGCTGTTGTGCCAGCTGCGCCGTGAGCGTGGCGGTCTGGGTCTTGGCCAGGCGCAGGTCGAGCGGCCCGCTCAGGCCCCGCTCGTAGCGCGCCTGCAGACGCTCCTCGGTGCTGCGCCGCGAAGCGAGGGTCTGCTCCGCGAGGCGCACCTGTTGCTCCGCCTCGACGAGTGCAAGCCACGCCTTGGCCGTCTGGCCAGCGAGTGACAGCTGCGCCGCGGCGAGGTCTTCGCGGCTCGCCACGGCTTCGGCGAGCGTGGCGGCCTTCTGAGCCCGCAGGCGACCCCACAGATCGGCTTCCCAGCTGACGTTCAGGCTGAGGCTCGAGTTGGTGGCCGTCGTGCTCAACACCCTGTCTTCGGCGCCCGGGATCGGGAAGCCGATGAAGTTCTGCTTGCGCTTCGACACGTTGCTGCCGAGGCTGGCCTGCGGCGCCAGAGCGGCTCCGTCGACGCGAACCTGTGCGAGCGCTGCGTCGAGGTTTGCTGCGGCCACCTGCAGGTTGGGGTTGTGGGCCAGTGCGGCTTCGATCGTGGCGTCGAGCTCGGAGGAGCCGAAGTGGCGCCACCAGGCAGCCTCGAGCGGCGGAGTCTCGGGCGCCTCGGCCGTTGCGGCCTGGAACGACGCCGGCGGCTCGAGCGGGAGCTGCGGTGCGGGCACGTTGGCCGTGCATGCGGCCAGCGCCCCCAGCAGGGGGAGCCAGAGGGCGGCGCTGGCGCGCCGACGCGGCGTCACTGCGCTGAGCCTCCCTGCGAGAAGAGCTGCGTGGAGCCTTCGTACTCCTCGGAGGACCGCGAGGCGCGAAAGCCGTGCGCCAGGAAGTTCACGAGCCGATCGATGGCGTTCTCGTCAGTCATCGAGATCAGGCCCTTGGAGATCCGCGCCACCATGTTCTGGTTGGCCACGGCCATCGCCATCGCTCCGATCGCGAAGTGGAGGCGGTAGAGGAGCTGGCGCTCGGTGAGCCCCGGAAGCGCCACCTGCAGGGCGCGGAAGAAACGCTCGTGCACCGTCTGGAAGCTGGCGACCAGGAGATCGAGGAGGCCCTCGTCCTGCTCGAAGTGCAGCCGTGCGACGAGGTTGGTCCAGTGGGCTGGGCGCCGCGCTCCGCCGTCCGGGCCCGACCCGTGCTGAAAGGCGGGGCGTACGAGCGCGTCGAGGATCTCCTCGACCGAAGCGTCGCCGCGAGCTTCCAGCGCGTCGAGCAGCTCGAGGCGCCGCGCGTTGAGGGGCTCGAGGCGCCGGTCGAGCACGGCTCGGATGAGCCCCTCCTTCGAGCCGAAGTGGTAGTTCACGGCGGCCAGGTTCGCGCCGGCTTCGCCCGTGATGGAGCGGAGCGAGGTCGCGCGGATGCCGTGGCGCACGAACAGGCGCTCGGCGGCGTCGAGGAGGCGGTCTTTGGTTTCCTGGCTCATCCCGTTCTCCCGACTCGATCAGGGAGGCAGTGGCGCGCGCAGATCCAGCGGCGACGTCCAATCATACGTCCGATTCAAACTACTGTTTCAATTCTCCGCCGATGAGCCGTCGCCCCCTTTCCGGCTTGCTGGGGGAGGAGCGCGACGTGCTCTAATGGATGGACCTGCCACAGATCAGCGGCTCACCCCCAGCGCCCGGCGCCCCTGCCCGGCGAACTCCGGAGAGAACAGCCATGCGTTCGATTCTGCAGTCTGGCCACCTCGTCGCCTGGACCGCCCTTGCTTGCCTCGTCTCCCTCACCGTCGCGGGCGCCGCAGGGGCCAATGGCGGCCATCCGCTCGACGGCCTGACGGCCGGCGAGATCAGCGCCGTGCAGAAGGTGCTGACCGCAGAAGGCCTGCTGGGTGAGGGCCACAACCTCGTCTCGGTGCGCCTCGTCGAGCCCGACAAGGCGGCGGTTCTCAGGTGGAAGGAGGGAGCCTCGCTGCCCCGTCGCGCGCGGGCGCTCCTGCGTTCCGAGGGTCAGAACCTGCGTCTGGTCGTCGACCTCGACTCAGGGGAGGTTCTCGGCCGTGAGGTGCTCGCAGCGGGCCAGGCGCCGGTGTCGCTCGGGGAGTTCTTCGGCATCACGGCGACGGTGAGCGGTGACCCCGACTTCCAGAAGGCGCTCGGCAAGCGCGGCATCACGAACTTCGAGGCGCTCTTCTGTGCGCCGCGGACAGCGGGCAACTTCGGCGAAGAGGTGGAGCGCACGCGCCGCATTCTCAAGGTCGACTGCTTCGACCTGAGCCAGAACCCGGACAACGTGTTCGCGACGCCGATCGAAGGCCTGTTCGCCACGGTGGACGTCGACGCGGGCGAGATCCTGGAGATCACCGATCTCGGCGTCGTGGACCCGCCTCCCGGCACCTATCGCCTGGCAGCGGCATCGGAGGCGAATCCCCGCGCGCGCAAGCCGGTGCAGATCACCTCGCCCGAAGGGGCCAACTTCGAGGTGCAAGGTGGCACCGTGACCTGGGAGAACTGGCGCTTTCATCTGCGCTTCGACCATCGCGACGGCCTCGTGCTGTCGCAGGTCGGATACCGCGATGGCGAATCATGGCGGAGCATCCTGTACCAGGCCCACCTGTCCGAGATCTTCGTGCCGTATCAGGATCCGACCGAAGGCTGGTACTTCCGCAACTACATGGACCAGGGTGAGTACGGGCTCGGCATCCTGACCAACCCGCTCATCGCAGGAGCGGACTGCCCGGCCGAGGCGGAGTACCTCTCGCCCGTACTCGCCGGACCCGACGGCGCCCCCTTCGTGCTCGACAACGCGATCTGCATCTTCGAGCGCGCCACCGGTGAGCCGACGTGGCGGCACAAGGACGGTGGCCCCACCATCGACGCGCGGGCCGACGTGCAGCTGATCACCCGCTTCATCGCCACGATCGGCAACTACGACTACGCCTTCGACTGGGTCTTCGACGCAAAGGGCCGGGTCACCTACCGCGCCGGCGCCACGGGTTTGGACGCCGTGAAGGGTGTGGCCGCCCAGGATCTGTCGTCGCCGACCGCGGCCGCCGACACGGCCTGGGGCCCTCTCATCGCACCGGGCAGGGCTGGGATCAACCACGACCACTTCTTCTCGCTGCGCCTCGACCTCGACGTGGACGGCACCTCCAACCGCTTCGTTCAGGATCGCCTCGTCACGAAGTCGCTGCCGCCCACGAACCCGCGCCGCTCCATCTGGACCACGGAGCGCCACGTGGCGCAGACCGATTCCGAGGCCAAGTACTCGTTCACGTACGAGCGCCCGAGCCTGTTCCGGGTGGAGAGCACCGACGCGACGAACGAGCTCGGCTACGCCACGAGCTACGCCCTCGTTCCGGGCCGCAACGCGCTGCCCCTCGTGGATGCGTCCGACCCGGTGCTCCAGCGCGCGCAGTTCGCCACGAAGCACCTCTGGGTGACTCCGTACTCCGCCGACGAGCGCTACGCAGCCGGTGAGCTTCCCAACCAGTCGGAGGCTGGGCAGGGGCTCCCGGCCTGGACGAGCCAGAACCGCGACATCGACGGCGAAGACCTCGTCGTCTGGTACACGATGGGCTTCCACCACGTGCCGAGCGCCGAGGATTGGCCGGCGTACAACCTCGGCTGGCACGAGGTGGCGATCCGGCCGTACAACTTCTTCTCGGAGAACCCGGCCATGGATCTCGCCGAGTAGGGACGCGGCGTCGGTCAGCGCTCGAGCCAGCGCGTAAGATCGTCGAGGAGCTCTCTTCGACGACAGATCCCTACTTCGGGGTCGCCCACTCGAGTGTGGGGCGCTTCTTGCTGCGCGCGCACTCGCCGAGGTAGAGGTTGAACAGGGTCACGTGGTCGTTCTGCGCGAATAGACGCACTGCGGCGCGACGAGCTTGCGCGGGCATTCCTCGAAGGCTCAGAGTCGACGTCACTGTCTCGACTCGGAAGACACCTCGGAATCCCCTGATAGGCGGGTGTCCCCGGTTGCCCTAGCCTCCAGCCGTTCGACCCGAGAGGGCCTGAATCAACGTGCGAGGAGTCGATATGACGGAGACCAGTCTCTATGAGCGGATCGGAGGTCGGGAGCGTGTTGGCGCCATGGCGGAGGCCTTCTACAACCGCGTCCTGGCCGACCCCGATCTGGCGCCCTACTTCGAGAAGGTGCCGATGGACCGCCTGCTGCGCATGCAGACAGAGTTCTTCTCCGCAGCCCTCGACGGTCCGCTGGAGTACACGGGGCGGCCGCTCAGCGAGGCGCACGCCGGTCTGGGGATCACAGTGCGGCACTTCGCCCGCTTCGTCGAGCACCTCCTCGCGTGCCTCGAGGAGCTCGATCTGTCAGACCGTGAGGTGCGCGACGTCATCGAGCGCATCAGCACGTACCGCAACGAGATCCTCGGAGTCGCGGGCTCGTCGGGCTGATCCGAGACGTCAGTCTGGGTCGTGCTCGCCTACCCTTCGGGGTAGTGGTGCGCGACGAGCTGCGGGTAGCTGCGTGAGAAGTAGTTCCACAGCTGCTCGCCGTAGGTGGCCGGCTTGTGATCCGAGGCCATGTCGCCGACGCCGGCCTCGGTCTCCTCGCGCCGCGCCATGAAACCCGCCTCGCTGTGGCGCGGGCTCGCAGCCACCGCCTCGGCGAGCTCCGGAGAGAGCGGCAGTACGTCGAGGGTCGTGTCGAGCGAAGGCCCGTGGAAGTAGCCGACCGCGTGACGCTCGGCCGAAGCGATCACCCGGTGCGGCGTGGCGACGTAGTAGTTGCCGGTCATTCCCTGCAGCATCTCGCCGAGGTTGATCACGAGCGCGTCGGGCGGGCAGTCGACCGGAATCCAGTCGCCGCGTGCGTTCTCCACCTCGAGCCCGCGGATGGGCCCGGGGGCGAGCACGGTGAGAAAGCCGGCATCGTGGTGCGCGTTCACTCCGGCGCCGCCCGGCGGTGTTTCCGGATAGCGGATCAGCTTCACCAGCGACATGCGCTCGCTCCCGAACAGGCTCTCGATGTGACCTTCGGCGAGACCGAGTCCGACGGAGAGGATTCCCTGGATCTGGCTCGCCAGTGCGCCGGCCTTTTCGAACCACCCGAGCGTGAGCTCCCGATGGCGCGGGAGGAGCTCCTCGGAGAGCCACTGGTTCGGGCCCAGGAGGCGCAGGTAGTGCGGCTCGACGCTCGGATCTCGCGCCGCCCTTTCGCTCCAGAAGTCGACCTGCTCGCGCAGGTCCGGGCGGTTGTTCGTGAACTCGGAGCCGACCCGCTCCCAGCCTCGGAAGTGCCGTGACTGGTGCTTGTCGATCGTGGCCTTCTGCTCCTCCGGCAGCGCGAAGAGGCGCTCGACCATGGTGAAGAGATCGTCGAGGAAGGCGCGCTCGATCCCGTGGTTCACCACGAGGAAGAAGCCGACGTGGTGGCAGATGTCGCGCAGCTCGGCGGCGAAGCCGGCACGTTCTTCGGCGCTCCCGCGCCAGCGCGCGAGATCGACCACCGGAATCTCCTGGAAGTTGGCCTGTGCCGAAGACGTGCTCGGGGATGGAGTGCTCATGTCCGCGACCTCCTCTGAATCTCGACCGAGTGTAGCGAGGTCGGCTTTCGGAGAGCGGAAGGTGATTCCGGGGATCACGGAAGGATCTGGGGAGTCTGCGCATCAAAAGGGGCAAGGCGGGCCGGTACGGGCCGTCCCGGGCCCTTCGGGGCTCAGGGAATCAACTCTTGAATCGAGGTGTGGAATGACCGTGCTCGAGAAGCTCGGAGCCCTTTCCCTGGCGGGGCTGATGATCACCGGCGTTGCCGTCGGCCAGGAATTCACGAGCGACTTCGACCGCGACGCGTGCACATTCAGCACGACGGGCAACAACCCCTACTACCCGCTGTTGCCGGGTCATCAGACCGTGCTGGTGGGAATGGAAGAGGACGATGAGGGCGAGGACGTGGAGATCTCGCACCGCATCACCGTGACGCACGAGACGCGCGTGATCGACGGCGTCGCGACGCGCGTGGTCGAAGAGTACGAAGAGGAGGACGGCGAGCTGGTCGAGATCTCCTACAACTTCTTCGCGCAGTGTCGCGAGACCGGTGATGTGTGGTACTTCGGCGAAGACGTCGAAGACTACGAAGACGGCATGATCGTGGGCAGCGGCGGTGAATGGCGTGCGGGCGTCGACGGTGCGACAGCGGGCATCATCATGCCGGGCTCACCCATTCTCGGAGCACGGTTCTATGAGGAGTTCGCCCCGAACGCGCAGGATCGCGGCGAGATCGTCGCCACCGGCATGACCCTCGCCGTACCCTTCGGCACCTTCGACGACGTCCTCGAGACGGAAGAGTCCAGCGGCCTCGACCCCGGCGACGCCAGCTCGAAGTTCTGGGCCCCGGGGATCGGCGTGATCCGGGACGAGACCCTCGAGCTCGTCGCCTTCGCGCCCTCCCCGTGTGGACCCAGCGACACCTCGCACTGCCTGGGCGGCGGGCGCTTCGAGGTGGCCGTCGACTACACGTTGCCCGACGGCACCGAGGGTGTGGGGCAGGCGATTCTCGCGTCGGCCGACAGCGGCGAGTTCTGGTTCTTCGACTCGGGCAACACCGAGGTGCTGGTGAAGGTGCTCGACGCCTGCGACGTCGCCGGCTTCAACAGCTACTGGGTGTTTGCGGCCGGCCTGACCGACGTCGAGCTCACGATCGAGGTGACCGACACCCAGACCGGGCAGATGAAGGAGTACGACAACGCGCAGGGAACGCCGTTTCAGCCCGTGCTCGACACGGCGGCCTTCTCGACCTGTCCCTGACACCCATTGCTCGACCGGACCTCGTCCGGTCGCAGCAACCGGCCAGCGAAACGAGCGGCGTGCCGGTTGCTGTCGACCATATGAAGTTGTAGAATCACCATATGAAGAATGCCGCCGCCATTGCCCGCGTGCGCCCACGGCACAGCACTCCTCTGCTCCGGCTGGTGAAGAAGCCTCCGACACAGGTGCATCGCGAAGTGCTGGAAGGGATCGAGTACGCGGACCTCGTGTCGTTTCAGGAGGCGACGGGCCTGCCGCAGAAGGATCTCTTTCGCGTGATCGACCTGCCTTCTGCCACAGCGACGAGAAGGAAGCGGGCCGGCAAGCTGCATCCGCGCGAGTCGGACCGGCTGTCGCGGGTGGCGCGCATCGTCGGTCGGGCGCAGGAGCTCTTCGGCGGTGACCTCGAGAAGGCGGTCGCGTGGTTGCGGCGGCCGCAGCGAGCACTCTCTGGCGAGACTCCGCTCTCCTTCCTGGCCACCGATGCCGGTGCGGGCGAGGTGGAAGACCTCATCGGCCGCCTGCTCGATGGCACGGTCGCCTGAGGGGTGGCTTCCGAGGGGAGAGGGTCCGAAGAGCTCCTCCTGGCCTGGCGCCTCACGCAAAGAGCCCGCGCCGACACGGCGTTCACGGGCATCGGCTCCAAACGCACGGGCGGGCGCTGGAACCCGCGCGGGGTCGCGGTGGTGTATGCCTCCTCGTCCCTTGCGCTCGCGGCCCTCGAGATCCTCGTGCACCTCGAAGACCAGAGCGTGCTCGACCTCTACGTGCCGATCCCGTTGCGCTTTCCCGCGAAGCTTCTGGCTCCGGTGGAGCGTCTGCCGAAGAGCTGGCGCCGGGACCCACCTCCCCAGGCGACGAGGGACCTCGGTCGAGCCTTCGTCCAGAAGGGCACGAGGGTGGTGCTCGGTGTGCCGAGCGCGGTGATCCCACCCGAGAGCAACTTCGTGCTCAATCCGGCGCACGCGAAGTTCGAGGAGGTCGAGATCGGCGAGCCTCTCTGGGACTTCACCTTCGACGGCCGGCTGTAGGGCTCGGTGATTTGGATTGGTGATCAAGAAGCGTTTGTCTGCGGCTCAGCCGAGCCCGAACTGCATTAGGCAGCTCGTAGGAGCCAACGACTACGAAGCCGCACTCTCCCCCGGGTCTTGGGAGGATTCGCAGCTTCCCTGGCCAAGTGGATTGTCTTCGAGGGTGGGCTTCCGCCGGATGGGTGGTGGTAGCCCCGATCTGGGCCGCTCGGGGGACTTCGCCCAAGAGCTGCCTCGATCAGGGAGCGTCCGCTTTGGCTTCTTCGATGGCGACAACCTGCGATGAGTCGATGTTGACTTGATCTGACTCAGTCGAGTACGATTCAGGCGTGAATGGTCGTCAGCGCATGCGAGAGATCCGGTCGAGCCGGAACTGGAGCCAGAGACAATTGGCCGAGAAGGCGCACTGCTCGCAAGCTGCCATCTCACGCTTCGAGCGCGGAGATACTTCCCTTCCAGCGGATGCAAGGAGCCGGGTCGCGCGGGTTCTGGGGGTACCGGAGTACGAGCTGTGGGATGCAGATGCGGATTCCGGCTGGAGTCAACACCGAGAGCCTGCGTCCTTCTACGCATTCTGCCCAAAGCACACGTGTGGGACGAACAGGACTGTCTCGCTGGGCTACCGGCACCTGATCCTCTGGTCGTCCGGTCGCTTTTTTCCAGAAGACGACTGGGAAGATCGAAACTTCTGCGGGCGCTGTGGGACCGAACTCGCAAAGGAATGTCCATCATGTGGACGGCGGCTCGATGCTGATGCTTGCAGCTTCTGCGTACGTTGCGGAGCCAAGATCGTCGATTCGCCGGACGATTGGCTGGAAGTCGAAGATGAGGAGCGGCTGGCCCAAGAGCAAGCCGAGTTCAGCGATGAACCACCCTTCTGAAGTACCTACCCAAGGGATGCAGCGATTCGGCCAGGTTCTTTGGGACGTATTGGCCGATCTTCGGCATCCCTCTGGAATTGTCGACGGCTTCGGCCTCTTCGGAGAAGTAGTCTTCGAACCCGGAGATCTTGTCGTCTTGGCCGTGGACGAGCGTATCGATCAGACGAAGTTGGGGTATCAGTTCGCTGACCATGTCGGAGTGGCCGGCCGAGAGTTGACCATAGTTTGCTCGTGTCGCGAGACGGTCTCTCGGGTCAAGTGGAGAATGCTCTCCGTAGCAAGCGGTGTTCCGTATCTGCGCCTATTGAGAGGTGAGAACGATCCGCTTGAACTAGGCCCGATCAATAGGGCAGCTCGTCTGCTCGGGAGGTCGCCCATCGTTCCGATTGATGCCTGTCCGGAGGTCGTTGAGATCGAGCGAAGTCTCAAACGTGGCCCGTGGCGGCCGAAGCTGGTCCTACTTGAGTCTCTTCAGCTGCTGAGGGACTCATCGTATGGCACTCGCGACGAAGCCGGACAGGTCCTTCGGGGGCTAAAGAGACTGGCCAAGGGCCTTGGAACCGTAGTTCTTGTCCTTGCTAGTGTGAGTGGCACGTCTGGGGCTAGGTTTCCCCTTGAGGGAATGGGGCGTTACTCGATCGCGGATGAGATCGCAAACATAGTACTGGTCCTTCGGCTGGACCTTGGGGGGCGCTATTGGATCGAAGCAGTCAAGAACCCCCGAGGCGTTGGGATGGCAGAGCCGTTGACTTGGCACGATAGGTCGGAGCTTTTTAAGCTGGCCGATGGGTACTGATTTAGTGCGATCCGCTGAGCCCGTGCCGTGGTTCGCGTTTTGGGGCGATCTCGGAGGCCGCAGCGCCGCGCCGATGAAGTGCGGTCGAGGTCCGGCGGCCGGAGAGACGAGGCGGCGCCCCTCGCTCACTGTCCCCAGAAGCGCCGCCGTCCCCGGAACGCGAGCCTCGGTGCGGGCGACCCCTCCGCGACGCAGTTGCTTCGCCGCGGGGATCTCACGCGATGATTGAGCTCGAGCTCCAAGAGGCGACAGACTCGGCCGCCGGCCGAGGCGCGGCCGCTTACTCGCCGTCCGCCCCACGATTTGCCACCCCAATCGCCGGCAGCTCGAGCGCTGCGACCTTCTCGTTGAGCTCGGCGACGCCCGCCGTTTTCACCTCGTCGAGCTTCTCTAGAAGGGCGTCGAGCTGCGGGTCGAGGTCGGCCAGGCGCTCATACGCCCCCGCGGGCGGCTTGTGCGCCGACGCGACGACGTAGGTGTAGAGCTCCACGATCTGGTTGTCGAGCATGGGCGGGTAATTGAGCGTGTCCTGGTTCGACTTGCTCTTCGTCTGCGTCAGCTCCTCTTCGATCGCGGTGAGATCCTCCGTCAGCGTCTTCGCGAGCTCCGCGATCTCCTCGTTCAGGGTGTCGGCCTCCTTCAGCTGACCCTGGACCGCTTTGATCTGACCCTTCACCTTGCGGATGTCGGTGATCGCCTCGAAGGCCTTCTCGAGCCTCTCCGCCACCTTCTGACCGAGCTCGAACTGCTCTTCGAGATCTTCCTGGGTGCCCGGCGCCGTGGGCCAGTTGTCGACGCGCAGCGGCTTCGTCTCACTGAAATCGCCCGTCTTGAGGGTGACGGTGTAGTCGCCCGGAGGCACGGCAAGCCCGGGCGTGAAGCCCCAGTGGATCACCCCTTTGGGCTTCTCCGGTGCCTCGAGGCGGAGGTTCCAGCTGTAGACGTTGAGACCCTCTTTCACCTCGAGCGGGCCTCCACCTCCGAAGCCGCGGAAACCGCCGAAGCCGCCCCCGCTCGGGGCGCTCTCCTGGCCGGGCTCCCACTCCACGGTGCGGAGCACCTCGTCGCCGCGCTTGAAGATGAGCTCGACCTTGCCCTCTTCGGGCACCTCCTTCATGTGGAAGGCGATGCGAGCGCTGGTGCCGCCGCGGTAGGCGAGGCTCGGCTCCATGAGCGCAGCGTCTTTCTCGAGCAGCTCGGGCGTGAGCTGGCGTAGCGGGCCGAGGTCGCGCAGGATCCAGAAGCCGCGCCCCTGCGTGGAGAGGATCATGTCGCCGCGGTGGATCTGGATGTCGGTGACGGGTGTCACGGGCAGGTCGTCGCCGAGCTTCTCGTCGTCGCCGAAGCGCTGCCAGTGCGCGCCGTCGTCGAACGACACGTACAGTCCGAACTCGGTGCCGGCGTAGAGCAGCCCCTGACGCACCGGATCTTCGCGGATTGCGCGGGTGAAGTTGGTGGCCGGGATGCCGTTCGTGCCGTCGGTGAGCAGCTGCCACTTCTTGCCGCCGTTGGTGCTGCGGAAGATGTACGGTTTGAAGTCGTTCTCGCGGTAGCGGTATGCCGCGAGGAAGAGCCGGTCGGGGTCGTGCGCGGAGATCTCGAGCACGTTCACGGTGGCGCCTTCGGCGATCTCCTTCGGCGTGACGTCCGTCCAGTTGGCGCCGTTGTCGCGAGAGGTGTGCACGCGCCCGTCGTCGGTGCCGGCCCACAGCTCACCTTTGCGGTGCGGAGACTCCTCGAACGCGAAGATCGTGTTGTACACCTCGACCCCGGAAGAGTCGTGGCTGATGGGGCCACCGGTGAAGTCCTGCTGCTCCTGGTTGTCGGTCGTCAGGTCCGGCGAGATCACCGCCCAGCTCTGGCCTTCGTCCTTGGAGCGGTGCACCACCTGCGACGTGTGGTAGATGACGGCGCTGTCGTGCGGTGAGATGCGGATCGGTGCGTTCCACTGGAAGCGGTACTTGAGGTCACGCGGCGCCTGGCCGAGCTGCAGCTGCGGATAGGCGATCACCTCGCGATAGTCGCCGGTGTTGAGGTCGACCCGGCTGATGCTGCCGCCGTAGCAACCGGCATAGATGACGTCAGGCTCGTCCGGGTTGACCGCGATGTGTCCGCTTTCGCAGCCGCCCACCGAGTACCAGTCGGGTGGCTGCCGGTTCCAGGCCACGCGCCCGTCGCTGGGGATCGAGATCGTGCTGTTGTCCTGCTGCGGGCCGTACACGCGGTAGGGCCACGCCTCGTCCACGAACACACGGTACATCTCGGCGGTGGGCTGGTTCATCTGCCACGACCAGGCCTTGCCGCCGTCGAAGCTGACGTTGGCGCCGCCGTCGTTGGCGTTGATCATGTTCTCCGGGTTCTGCGGGTTGATCCACAGGTCGTGGTTGTCGCCGTGCGGCACCCGAATGCTCTGGTCGAAGGTCTTGCCGCCGTCGATGGAGCGGTAGAAGCCCGTATTCAGCACGTACACGACGTTTGCGTTCTGCGGGTCGGCGTAGATGTGGTTGTAGTACCAGGGGCGCTGGAACAGCTTCGAGTCGGACGTGAGGCGGCGCCAGCTGTCGCCGGCGTCGTCCGAGCGGTACACGCCACCTTTGCCGTCACTGGCCTCGATGACCGCCCACACCCGGTTCGGGTCGGCGGGGGAGACCGTCACGCCGATCTTGCCGACGAGCTCGCCTTCCTTCTGGCCGGGGAGCCCTTCGGTGAGCTGGTTCCAGGTTGCACCGCCGTCGGTGGTCTTCCAGATGCCTCCGGTCTCGCCACCCGAGATCATCGCCCAGGGCTTGCGCTCGGCGCGCCACGCCGCGGCGTAGAGGATGCGCGGGTTCGTGGCG
The DNA here is from genome assembly GCA_965223385.1 of Candidatus Multivoraceae bacterium. Lineage (GTDB taxonomy): Bacteria > Acidobacteriota > Thermoanaerobaculia > Multivoradales > Multivoraceae > JBCCLJ01. The sequence goes on from CBDCWR010000007.1 coordinate 3,399,866, forward strand.
TCGAGGGCGAGGTCGGCAAAACCCACGGTCTCGCTGAGGTAGAGCACCTTGTCCCAGGTCGCGCCGCCGTCGGTGGTCTTGTAGATGCCACGCTCTTCGTTCGGCCCGAAGATGTTGCCGAGCACGGCGGCCCATGCGACGTCCGGGTTGGTCGGGTGAACGCGGATGCGGCCAATCTGGCCACCCTCCTTCAGGCCGACGTGAGCCCACGTCTTGCCGGCGTCCGTCGAGCGGTACATGCCGTCGCCATTCGAGATGTTGCCGCGCGGGCAGGCGGAGCCGGTGCCAACAAAGATGACGTTGGGGTCGGAGTCGGCGACGGCGATGGCACCGATGGCGCCCACGCCGAGGTAGCCGTCGGTGACGTTGGTCCAGTTGGAGCCGGCGTCCGTCGTCTTCCAGACGCCGCCGCCGGTGCCGCCGAAGTAGTAGGTGAGCGGGTCAGAGGTGACGCCGGTGACCGCGGTGGAGCGGCCCCCCCGGCTGAAGTTGAGCGACTCGAAGTCGAACGCCGCGAGGGCCTCGTTGGGGATCGTGACGTTGGCCTCGCTCGGCTCGTAGTCGAAGGCGCTGCCCTGTGGGAAGGCGGGTGTGGCGAGAGCCAGGGCCGACAGCATGGCGAGAACAGAGAGTCGCCGGGCCGATTTGGAGATGTGCGATGGGGAAGACGTTCGGAGCATGGCGTGTCCTTCTGTTCGGAGCGCGGGGGCGCCCGAGGTGTCGAGTGCTCTCTGGGTGCGACGCAAGCCAGGGGAGGGCGGAGCCTCCAGGTGCTCCCTTTGCCGCTGGTGGCCGCACGTTCGGTGGTCCCGGTGAACATAGCACCGCGATGGTGGCGGCTCCACGGGCTGGTCAGGTCTCCAGTGCGACCTCGAGGGCCTGGAGCAGCTGGTCGATCTCGGCCGCGCTCGTGTAGTGCAGAAAAGACAGCCGGATGACCCCCGGATCGTCGGGGATGTCCATGGCACGCAGGGGGCGCACTCCGTAGAAGTTGCCGCTGCCGCACATGATCTTCTGCTGCACGAGCGCCACGAACACGTCGGGCACCGGCCGGCGCAACGGGAGGAAGCTCACCGTGGGCGCGTGGTCTTCCGTGCTTGTGGGGCCGATCAGTCGGACGTCTGCGCGGCTCTTCAGGAGCTCGAGCAGGGGATCGAGAAGGGCGCGCTCGTGGGTCGCGAAGAGCTCGCGCAGCCTTGCCCCGCGCTCGGCTGCGGTCGCCTCGCCGTGCCAGTGGTGGGCGTGCACGGCGTCGAGGTAGCGGGTGACGCCGGCAGCGGCGGCGATCTGCGCGTGGTCCGGCCCGGCGGGAACCAAGTGCTTCTTCAGGTCGCCCTCGTTGAAGAAGTGCTGTTGGTTCGGGAGCCGCTCGGCCACCTCGCGGCGGACCGTCATGAGACCGAGGTGTGGCCCCCAGGTCTTGTAGAGCGAGAACAGGTAGACGTCGGCACCCAGGGCCGCCACGTCGGGCAGACCGTGGTGGTGCGGCGGCCACGCCGTCGACGACGGTCACGGCGCCGGCTTCCTGGGCCAGGCGGGTGATCTCGGCCACGGGGTTCATCTCGCCGACCACGTTCGAGCAGTGCGGGAAGACGACCAGACGCGTGCGCTCGGTGAGAAGATCTGCCAGGGCCTCCGGATGGAGCCGACCCGACGCGGGGTCGATGGGCCACTCGCGCACCGTCGCACCGGTGGAGCCGAGCCGCCGCCAGGCGCCGGCGTTGGCCTCGTGGTCCTGCTGCGACACCACGACTTCGTCGCCAGCACCGAGTGTGGCGGCGAAGGCGTGGGCGAGGACGTACGTGTTCTGTGAGGTGGAGGGACCGAAGTGCACGTCCGACGTGGCGACGTTCAGGTACTCGGCGAAGCCCGCGTACGCCTCGTCCATCGCCGCGCCCGCCGCCTGGGAGGCGGGGTAGCCGTAGTACGGCTGCACCTTGTGGGTGCGGTAGAAGGTGGCGAGGCGGTCGATGGTCTGGCAGCACGGGTACGAGCCGCCGGCGTTCTCGAAGTGGGCCCAACCCGCGAGCGTCGGCTCGGCGAACGCCGGGAACTGGCGGCGGACGAAGTCGAGGTCGAGATCGGTCAAGGGTCTCTCCAGCGGCCGGCGGGGCCGGCGAGGCGATAGGTCAGGATGGGGCGCCGCGGCGCCTGCTGAACGCCCAGTAGACCGGGAGGCCGCTCAGCAGCAGACCACCTCCGAGGAGGCGACTCAGAGTGTCGGCGCGGATGAACGTGATCCCCGCCATCGAGCTCGCGAGCACGACGAACAGGAGCGGCACGAAGGGATAGCCGGGGCAGCGGAATCCGTCGCCTGCGGTGCCGGCGTGCAGCTTCCGGAGCCGCGGCAGTGCGGCGCCGCACAGGGCGAAAAAGACCCAGTCGGCGAACACGACCGCGTCGAGCAGCTGGCCCGCGCCGCCGACGAAAAGCAGAACGAGCGACGACGCCCCGAGGGCCACGATTCCCCAGTGGGGCGTCCTGAAGCGGCTGTGCAGGCGCGCGAACGGCCGGAAGAAGAGCGCGTCGGCGGCGATGGCCTGGGCAACACGCGGATTGGCCAGGAGGATCGCGGTGCAGATGCCGAAGGTGCTCACGAGGATTCCGAGCACCACGAGGGAGCCGCCGAGCGGGCCGAGCGCGGCCTGGGCCGCCGTCGCTGCGAAGGTGCGCTGCGCTGCGATCGCCTCGGGGGTCATGATCCGCAGGAAGGCGTAGTTGATCGTGAGGTAGCTCGCGACCACGATGACCGTGCCGACGCAGATGGCGATCGGCACGTCGCGCCGGGGCCGCCGCATCTCGCCTGCGATGAAGGTGCCGTTCTGCCAGCCGCCGTAGCTGAAGAGGACCGGCATCATGGCGAAGAGGAGGCCGACGAGCCCCGCGTGCGTCGGCTCGGGCACCGACGCTCCCGCGGCCGGCTCGACCCTGGGCCCGCTGTAGAAGACGCCGCCGACCACGAGCAGCGCCAGTGCGGCGAGCTTCGAGACGCTGAAGAGGTTCTGCACCGTGCTGCCCCAGCGCACGCCGCGGGCGTTGACCCACGTGAGCAGAGCGATCACTGCAGCGGCGACCCACAGGGGCGAAGGTCGCGCGTCTCGAGGAAGCTGCTCGACGAGGTTGGCCGCGAAGAAGTTCGCCACGATCGCGAGCGCACCCGGGGCGATGACCAGCATCAGCGTCCACCCGTACAGGAAAGCGGGCGCCGGGCCGAAGGCGTCGCGCAGGAAGACGTAGACGCCGCCGGTGCGTGGCACCAGCGCTCCCATCTCGGCGTAGGTGAGCGCACCGGTGAGCGCCACGATACCGCCCAGAACCCACACGCCCAACATCAGTGCCGGCTCCTGCACGACGAGTGAGACGTCGTGCGGCGTGAAGAAGACGCCGGCGCCGATGATGCCGCCGACGACCAGCATCGTGCCGTCGAAACGCCCGAGGACGCGGAGGTAGCCTTCGTCTTCGGGTGCGGCTGGTGTCGGGTCTTCGGGCGCGGTCACGCCGCGCAGTGTACGGCAGTGTCCGTCACGGAGCGGGCAGAGAAAAGAGCCGCTGCGCGCATCGCACAGCGGCTCCTTCGCGGGTGTCGTGTCGAGGCTTAGTTCCCGCCTGCAGAGCCTTCCATCGCATCCTTCTCGAGCACGCGGGCGCCGCGCATGATGCCGCCGAAGGAGTAGTTCCCCTCGTGGCAGCCGTACTCGTACACCTTGTCGTCGCTCGCTGGCCACGGGTACTCGCCCGTGAAAGGCGCCGTGAAGTTGGGGTCGGTCACGGTGAACTTGTAGAGCAAGGTGTCGGGGTCCATCCGCGAGAAACGCTCCTCGACCACCATGTCTTTTGTTCCCTGCGTGAACGAGAGCTCGTCGCGGAAGCCGCGGGTCGTGATGACGAGCTCGTCGCCGTCCCAGCGGGCGACCGAGTCGCCGAGCCAGCTCGGCACGCCGCGCTCGTCGTGCTCCGCGTCGATGCGCACGATGCGCGCGTCATGGTTCATCTCGTTGAGGATCATGACGGTGTCTTCGGTCTGCACGATGCGCTTGAGGTTGTTGTACATGACCGGGAGCGCCGGCGGACCTGCGGTGGAGCCGAAGCCGAGGAGGCAGCGCTCGGCGTGCGGGCGCAGCTCCATGTCGTCGTAGGGACCCACCTCCATGTCCATCCACCAGGCGGTGCCGGTGTTGGCGCGCATGAACTTGGCCCGCTCGCGCATGCGGGCCTTGCCCTGCTCACTGAGCTGCGGGAAGCGCCCGTTGGGCGGGTCGACGAGGATCGAGGTGCGGTGCTCGCCGTCGATCTGGAAGGTGCTGTCGCCGATGTCGACGTAGAACGCGTTGTAGCCGCCGACGCCGCCCGACGCCCCCTGGAACTCGGGCACGTAGATCTCGACGCCACCCTCGGGCGGCGCGTCGCGGTTCGGATCGCTCTTCTCGTAGTCCTTGGCCAGGTTGCCGAGCCAACGGTCGGTGATGGCCTGGGCCTCTTCGGGCGTCAGCGTCTTGTTCTCGCCGAACTGCGGCGGACGCGACATCGGGGTGAGGGTGGCGACGTTGTACGTGCCGGAGAGATCGGGCTTGCCGGAGGCGGTTCGGGGAATGTCTTTCTCGGCGGCCATCAGCGGGGCGCCGGAGACCAGGATGGCGGCTGCCAGCAGCAGCACGACCGAGGGCTGGAGTTTGCGGTGCGTCATGTCGTGTTCCTCGGGTGACGGGTCTTTCGTTTCGCCCTTCGAGTCTAGCGCGGACCGGCGGCGTGCGCTCACGCCCGCTCGACGACGAAAAACTCGTAGCCGTAGCTGCCGCTGTGGGCGCGATATACGTCGATCTCCTGCTGACACTCCGTGAGGACCGCGAGCGCGACTTCGTCGCCTTCGTAGCTCGGCCGGATCTCGGCCAGACGCGCCTCCATGGGGCCGTAGTAGTGCTCCCACCAAGCCTCCTCGGGCAGGGTGAAGTGCCCGAGCACCTGCAGCCCGGCCCGCGCGACACGCTCGAGGCAGCCGTCGAGGTTGGTCATGTCGGGGTACTCCAGCCAGTTCTCGACGGCCGCGGCGGGCGGATCCGGGGTGAGCCATAGCGCTTCGGTCAGCGCGATGCGGCCGCCCGGTGCGAGCCACTCGTTCCAGGTCGTGAGAGCTCTCTCGAAGCCCGCGATGTAGGCCGCTCCTTCGCACCACAGGAGGTCGAAGGGCCCTCCGTCCGGGAGCTCCGTCAGGTCGCCCACGCGGGCGTCGACCCGGTCGGCCAGGCCGAGACGCTCCGCCTCGGCGCGGAGGTGCTCCACGAACGGCGCGTGGAGATCGACGCCGACGATGTGGGCCTGCGGCAACATCTCTGCGAGCTCGAGAGTCTGCAGGCCGGGCCCGCACCCGAGGTCGGCCACTCGGCTGTCGGGCGGCAGGGGGCGTGCCAGCTCGAGTGCCCGGGCCGCGCTCGCTCGGTTCCCGGGGCCCTGCCGTGCCAGGTCGCTGTGGGCATCGAAGAACACTGCGCGCTGGCGCGGGTCGCTCCAGTCCATGTGTGGCCTCCCCTCGAGGTCTCGGCCCCGAGGTGTCATCAGTCGATGTTCCGTGGCGCCCGAGTCTTGCAGACCGAGGCCCGCGTCGGGCGACAGGCCTCGGCGGCGGGCTCTCGGCGCCGATTCGTCGACGGTTGTGCGAGAATAGGGGCTTCCGGCGCGGGTCCGGGGTGCACGCGCGGTGCTCCGATTCCGCCGATCTGATGCCATTCCCTTGGGGGGTTCTTGTGTCCGCACACGACGATGCCATGCCCACCGCCGCGTCTTCCGACGGCGGCTCCGACGCCCCGTCCGATTCCGCTTCCGCGCCGCCGCTCTCGGTGGTGATGCCCTGCTACAACGAAGAGGGCTGTATCGAGGAGGTCGTGCGCGACTGGATCTCCGAGATCGGCTCGAAGATCCCCGAGCACGAGCTGATCGTCGTCAACGACGGCTCCCGCGACGCGAGCGGCGAGATTCTCGATCGGCTGGCCGAGCAGCTGCCTCAGCTACGGGTGCACCACCAGAAGAACGCAGGTCACGGCCCGGCTCTGCGGGCGGGCCTCGAAGCCGCGCGCGGCGAGTGGATCTTCCATGTCGACAGCGACAACCAGTTCCGTTCGGCCGACTTCTGGACCCTCTGGGATGCGCGCGACACCTACCGCTACATGACCGGCATTCGCGTCCAGCGCCACGATCCGCTCCATCGACTCGTCATCACGCGGATCCTGCGGGTGCTCATGTTCCTCTTCTTCGGCGTGTGGGTGCGTGATTCCAACGTTCCCTACAAGCTCGTCGGCAGGCCCGAGCTCGACATGCTCCTGGAGCTGGTGCCGCGGGACGTCTTCGCGCCCAGCATCTTCCTGACGGTGGCCGCGGCCAAGCTGGTGCCGTTCAAGGAGTTCCAGGTGACGCACCTGCCGCGCGAGACCGGCACGATCTCCATCGTCCGGCTTGGCCTCCTGAAGGCCTGCTTTCGCTGTGTCGGCGAGCTGGCGTCGTTTCGCAGCGCTTTGCGCGCGGCGGTACGGCGCGGCGCCGGAACGACACTCCAGGCGGAGGTCTCGCCGTGAGCGCGCCCATGGTGAAGGACCCGGCGTCGGCCCGGATCGTGGTTCTCGGTGCCGGGCCCACCGGTATCGGCGCCGCGCTCCGCCTCGAGGAGCTCGGGCACGACCACTACGTCGTCTTCGAGAAGAACGACTTCGCGGGTGGTCTGGCCTCGTCGTTCGTCGACGACGCCGGCTTCGTGTGGGACGTCGGTGGGCACGTCCAGTTTTCTCACTACGAGTACTTCGACGAGCTGATGGTGCGCGCCCTCGCCGACCAGTGGCTGGAGCACAGCCGCGAGTCGTACATCTGGATCTACGACCGGTTTGTGCCCTATCCGCTGCAGAACAACCTGCGGCACCTGCCGCGTGAGGCCATGGCGGAGTGTGTGCTCGAGCTCGTCGAGCTCGGCAAGAGGGACCCGGCGCCGCCGCAGAACTTCGACGACTGGATCCACTCCTCGTTCGGCGACGGCATCGCCAAACACTTCATGATGCCGTACAACTTCAAGGTCTGGGCGTACCCGCCGCGCGAGATGAGCTACTCCTGGATCGGCGAGCGGGTTGCAACCGTCGATCTGGCCAAGGTGCTCCACAACATCCTGCTCGAGAAGGACGACGACAAGTGGGGGCCCAACTCGACGTTCCAGTTCCCCCTGCACGGAGGGACAGGCGCAATCTGGCGCGCTCTGGCCCGAGAGATTCCCGACAAGCGCCTGCGGCTCGAGTGCCCCGTGGTGGCGCTCGACCTGGAGCGCAGGACCGTGACCACCCACGACGGGGAAGAACACCCCTACGACGCGCTGATCTCTTCCCTTCCGGTCGACGTGCTGGCGCGGCTGAGTGGGCGTGAAGACCTCGTGGCGGACGCCGCCGGACTGCGCTACTCGACGACCCACATCGTCGGGGTCGGTTTCGAGGGCCGCCCGCGTGAAGAGCTGCGCAAGAAGTGCTGGATGTACTTCCCGGAAGACAACTGCCCCTTCTATCGCGTCACCCTCTTCTCGAACTACTCCCCCAACAACGTGCCCGACGCCACCACGCAGTGGTCGCTGATGGCGGAGGTCTCGGAGTCGTCTCATCGGCACGTCGACGCGGCTTCGGTCGTGGACGACGTGGTGCGTGGCATGTACGCCGCTCGCCTCGCCTCGCCGGAAGATCGCATCCTCAGCCGTTGGTCGATGGTCGCGCCGCACGGCTATCCGACGCCGTCCGTCGGCCGTGATGCAGCCCTGCAGGCGCTGCAGCCCAAGCTGGAGGCGATGGGCGTGCTGTCTCGGGGGCGCTTTGGCGGTTGGAAGTACGAGGTCTCGAACCAGGACCACACCTGCATGCAGGGGGTCGAGGCCGTCAACCGGATCCTGCTCGGCCTGCCCGAGCTCACGTACCCGACACCGGGTGTGGTGAACGGCTGGGGTGGTCCGGTGCCGTCGAGCGTGTCGCGCGGGGAGAGCTCGGTCTCGGACGCGGTCGAGGCGGCGTCAGTCACCCGATGACGCTGGGCTCGCTCCTCGGCGCTTGTGTCCTCCTCCTGGCGCCCGGGAGCTGGCTCACCTTCTGGCTGCCCCTGCGGGGCAACCGACCGACAGGGTTGGCGACGCGACTCGTGCTCGGCTTTGCCCTCTCGCCGGCGGTCGTCTTCGTGCAGTTCCTGCTGCTGCGTGCCGCGGGAGCCACCTTCGAAGCGACCTCGCTGCTCCTCGTCGTTCTGAATCTGCCACCCCTCGTGCTCCTGCTCCGAAGGTGGCGCGGAGCGGAGAAGGCGAGCGCCTGGTCACGGAGCGCCGCCTTGTGGACGGCCGCCGTCCTCGTGCTCGCGTTCGGCGTGCTCCTGACCCAGTGGTGGCCCGACCAGTACCGGGCTTGGGGGAGCGGTCACAGCTGGGTGCGCGCTGCGGTCATCGACAGCCTGGCGGCGGGAGACGTCCCGCCGGAGGAGCGCCAGGTCGCCGGCCTGAGGCTCGCGTATCCGTGGGCCTTCATGGTGCAGCAGGCGACATTCAGCTTCGTCGCGGGGGCCCCCCATCAGGCGAACGTGATGGGCGTGAACCTGTTGTGGCTCGTGGCCGTCGCCTGGCTCGTGGCACGCCTGCTCCTTTTTGCTGGGGTCTCGGCGCGCGGAGTGGCGAGTGCACTGGCATGTCTGCTCTTCGGCCCGAATCTCCTGGGCATCGCGCTCCGCAACCTGGCTGTGGTGGAGGAGCTGCCGTGGAGATTGGTGGGCGATGGGCGCTACACGCCGTGGCTCCTGAAGTTCCTCGGCAGCACGCCGATGATCGCAGGCCTGGGCCTGTGCGCAGCGTTGCTGTGGGCGCTGACGCGGGCCGATCGCCACGGCGCCAGCTGGGCCGCGTTGGTGTTTCTCCTGGTCGGCTCGACCGGCGTGCTCTACCCGCTGCTGCTCCCGGCTGCCGGGGGGTTCGTGGCAGCCGCTCTGCTCGCCGAGGTCGTCGACCGTGGCCTGTCGAAGGAGGAGCAGCCCTGGGGTCGCTATCTGGCCGAGGTGACGGCCGTTGGCCTCGCCGGCGCCGTCTCGCTGGCCCACCTCGAGTGGGTGACACGAGATCGCACCGAAGGCTCGATGCTCTTCGTGTCCGCCAAGCGCGAGATGCTCCGCAAGGTGGTCGAGGACGGCATCGTGCTCTTCCCGCTCCTGCTGGCGCTCGCGTTGGCCTTCGGCGCTGCCCGGACGAGGCACCGCCGGTCCGCGCTGACCTGGGGCATCGCCGCCGCGTCGAGCATCTTCCTGAACGTCGCCTTCTCGATTCCGGGCTACCAGAACGAGTACAAGTACGTCTTCACCGCGGCACTCGCCCTCGCGCCTTTTGTCGGTCTGGCGGTCGACACCTGGTCGGAGCGCCTTCCCAGGGCGGCGCCGGGCGTGGCGCTGGCGGTCTGCGCGGTGATGTGGGGCCAGTCGTTGGCCGTGTCGCTCGCACAGAGGCCGACCCTCCGGCTCGACGGCGTCCCCCAGCTCGATCTCGGTGCGTTTCACCTGCGCGTCGACGACGGCGAACCGCTTGCCCCGCTCGTGGACGCCATCCAGACGCGCTCGCCCGACGACGCAGTTCTGGTGATCGACCGCTGGGAGCTGTTCTGGCCGATCCTCGTGCACCGGGCGACCTTCGTTTCGCCGGCGGAGAAGAGCTTTCTGGTCGGGACCAACGTGCCGACCGATCTGCAGATCAAGACCGCGGGCGGTTACGGCTCTGCCCTGATCGAGGATCGGCGCGAGGTGGTGACGACCCTGATGAGCTCGCCGGACGAGGCCGCGCGCCGCGCGGCTCTCGCCGAGATCCAGGCACTCGGCCGACCGCTGATCGTGCTGGCCGAACTGCCACGGCACGCAGCCGTGCTGGAGTGGCTCGCCGCCACCACACAGGGTGCGGAGCTGGCCCGTGCCGCGAACCGGGTTGCCTGGCAGATTCCCGCGCCCGCGGCGGGCTCGGACTAGCGGAGCAGCTCGAGGAGAGACGCCTCGGGCTGGGAGAACTTCTGCCCACCGGTGATGCGGCCGACCTCCCGTCCGTTCTGATAGACGATCGCAGTCGGCAGACCCTTCACCTGGTGCTTGTCGACCTCGGGGTCTTTCCATCCGTCGGGTGGGTAGTCGAGACCGTAGTACGAGATGGCGACGGCGTTCTCACCGAGGCTCTCGTGCACCTTGAGGAGAAGCGGGAGGTAGTTCTTGCAGTGTCCGCACCAGCTGCCGAAGAAGACCTTCACCTCGAGACCGTCCTTGGCGGCAAGCTGGCGCAGGAGTGATGCGTTGGGCGCGTACGCGTCCATGCCCTTGCGATAGCTCGGCGAGTGCCCGAGGAGGTCGGTGAGGGTGCTCTGACCGAGCAGAGGTGGCGTCGGGCGCATGCGTGCGTCTCTGCCCGGGACCGGGAAGACGAAGTCCTGCTTCTCGTTGGTGAAGTCGCCGAGGTACTTGCGGTCGAGACTGTCCTTGAGGTCGACGGTGCCCGTCGCACGCGCGATGAGGTCTGCCGGGTCGAGCTGGTCCACGCGCTTGGAGCGGGCCCACACGAGGATCGGCCCCTCGAGCTTCTCGGAGACGATGAGAAGTGCAGCTGCGGTCTGGGACATGCGCAGCGTCGCCCCCTCGTCGATTGCTCCGTCCAGAACCAGCTGATAGTCGGTCGTGGTCTCGAAGCCCTGGAGGGTCGGGTGCGCGGTTTGTGCGGCGGTGACGGACGCAGCCAGCAGGCCGAGGGTCACGGCCGCGGCGCGGGTGAGTCGGGTGGCCGGCCGGGAACGCCGGTCAGGGGATCGCGGGGGGGCGAAGGCGCGGTGTCTCATGCTCCGAGTGTATGCGGTCCCCGTGCGTCGCGGGAGGCGTGCGTGCGGCCGTGCTCGAGGTGTGGGTTAGGGTGCGCCGAGAAGAACCCTGCCGACGGAGGCCCACCATGTCGATCCCGCGCGAACCTTTCGGTCGGACCGGACACTCGAGCAGTCGCATCATCTTCGGAGCCGCCGCTCTCGGGGCCATGAAACCCGACCGGGCCCTCCGTGTTCTCGACTCCCTCCTCGAGGTGGGCGTCAACCACATCGACACGGCGGCGTCCTACGGCGACAGCGAGCTCCGCCTCGCTCCCTGGCTGGCGGAGCATCGAGACGAGGTGTTCCTGGCCTCCAAGACGGGAGCCCGCAGCCATGACGGCGCAAAGGCGAGCGTTCACCGGTCGCTGGAACGGCTTGGTGTCGAGCGGCTCGACCTGATCCAGATGCACCACCTGGTCGACGCCGAGGAATGGGGCCGCGCCATGGCGCCTGGAGGAGCCCTCGAGGCGCTGGTCGCCGCGCGCGAGGAGGGTCTCGTCCGGCACATTGGCGTCACGGGCCACGGCACGCGGGTCGCCGAGCGCCACCTGCAGTCTCTCGAACGGTTCGACTTCGATTCCGTCCTCCTGCCGTACAACTACACGATGATGGCGCAGCCGGAGTACGCCGCCGACTTCGAGCGCCTCGTCGAGACGTGCGCGGAGCGCGGCGTCGCCGTGCAGACGATCAAGGCCGTGGCGCGCAGGCGCTGGCAGGCCGAAGGGCGTCACTTCAGCTGGTACGAGCCGTTCCGTGATCCCGGACAGATCGCCCGGGCGGTGCACTGGGTCCTGGGGCGTGATGGCTTCTTCCTCAACACGACCAGCGACGCCACCCTGCTGCCCGCGATCTTCGAGGCGGCTGCGCGCGAGGGCGAGCCCCCGACGGCGGAGGAGGTCGCCCGCGATGTCGACGAGCTCGCCATGGAGCCGCTTTTCGTGCGCGACGTGATCGAAGAGGTGCGGCCCGTCTAGCTCCAGCGGAAGGACCGCTGCGCGGCCTCGGCGTGCAGCGCCTGAGCAAGGCGCTGTGCCAGACCCTCGTCGAGGAAGTCGAGGTCGACAGCCTGGCCCAACGAGGCCCCGGCCGTGTCGATGTGCACGGAGCCCATGCCGTGCCGGCGATCGAAGGGCGACTGACGGAACGACACCGCCTGGATCTTCTCGAAGCGGACCACCGACAGGGTCCTGCTGAGCCAGCCCGACCAGCTCAGGATGGCGTCGTCGGTCACGGCGAAGTGTCGATGCTCGATCGATCGTCGGGCCGCGCGGTGGAGCAGAAGGGCGGACGGCAGGACCAGCACGAGCGCCCACGGGTTGAGCCATGCGAGGCCCAGGATGGGAAGGAGCGAGACGGCCAGCCAGCGACGGTACAGTCGCTTCCAGGCGCGGTGCTCGACCGGTTGCCAGCGGCTCTGTGCGTCTCCGGGTGGATGGAGGAGCGGTTGCTCGTCGAGATCGGGGAGGGCCTCCAGCACGAGGTGTCGCAGGTCGCCGGGGCGCGCCACCGGTGCGAGCCAGTGACGGCCCGTGGCGCCGTCGCCGCTGCCCCCGGCCGTGTCGAGGCGGATGGACAGGCGGTCGAAGAGGCGGTGGAGCAGGGTCTGTCGTGACCAGACACGCTGGATCCGCCCGCGCGGCACGGTCATGGCCACCCTCGTCAGGAGACCAAAACGGGCCCTGAGGTCCTCCCCGTCGCGCGTGAGCTCGAAACCGTGAAAGCGGACCAGGGCGAACGTCACCGACAGCACGGCGAGCAACGCGATCCAGGTGAGGAGGATCAGGAAGCTACCGGCGATCAACAGGGCGGGGGAGGCCTCGACGCTCGGCATGGACGACCCGCGAACGACCCTCGAGATCCACTGGCCGATCGTGTCCCAGTCGATGAAGCTCTGCTGGAAGAAGAGGCCAAACGCGGCGGCCACGAGGACCATGCCGCGGTTCTGGATGAGTCCGAGGCGTACGACCTCCGCGGTGCCGAGCTCTAGAAGCACTTCGCGGCTCGCGTCCGAGCCGGCCTCGGCGCCGAGGGCAAGCGTGTCCTGGCTCTCCTCGCCTCCGCGGGAACGGGGATCGAACACCTGGCGACGAAGCTCCGCGATCGCCTCGCTAGACAGGTGCATGGTCGCCTCCGGGCGGCCCCCGCTTGCGGTCTCGAGCCTCACGAGCGCCAGTCCGAAGGCCCGATGAAACGGGTTCTCGACCAGGTCGATGTTCTGAATGCGCGAGTAGGCGAGCCGACGCTCGTTGCGTGAGAGCACCCCTTTGCGGATGACCAGCTCTTCGGGCTCCAGGCGGTAGCGGAACGTCGCGTAGCGGAGCAGGGGCCCCAGCACCCCCGTCACGAAGAAGAAGGGCGCCAGAAAGGTGAAGAAGATGCGGTATCCGGATCCCCCCTGCTGGAAGAGCACGATGAAGACGAAGGCCGTGACCGCGCCGCGGAGGTTGCGCACCGACTCGAACACCCAGGCGAGCGGGTGGAGCCGGTTCTCCTGAAACGTCGCCGGCGGTGGGGAGGTGCCTTCAGACACCGTCGGTGTCCTGCACGTCGTGTGACAGCGCGGCACGGATCGCCAGCGCGACCGGGTGAGCCAGCCCGGAAATGGCGGTGGACGCCCGGACGGTGCCCGCCGTGTGGACCACCAGCCGCGCCAGGCCGAGCTGCCGCTCGATGGGGCCCTGGTTCACGTCGGTGTGCTGAATGCGCGAGCGCGGAATGAAGATCCGCGAGCGCCACAACACGCCACGATGGATCTCGAGCCCCCGCTCGTCTGCTCGATAGCGATACATCCGAAAGCGCGGGATCTGCATGCCGATCATGGTGCCGGCGAGGAGCAGGAGGACCCCGATCCCGAGCGCGAAGACCAGGAGCCCCGAGCTGGACCAGGACGCCAGAGACGCGACCAGGACGCCGATCGAGATCGGAACGGCGAAGAAGAGCCAGGAGATGGCGCCGCTGATGAGCCCCAGGGTCAGGGCTCTCGGATCGAGCTTCGAGAATTCTGCTGCGTCGATCTGCGCGTCGGTGCTGGGCGCGTCCCAGAGGCCGCCCGTCGCCGACGCCACCGCGGGTGTGGCCGGTGCCGGAGCTGCGGCGGGCTCGTCCGTCGGCGGCAGGGGTGGCAGGCCGAGGGACGCTGGGGGAGTCTCGTCGTTCATGCCTTCAACACTTCGAACCGAGGGCGGGTGCGGTTTCCCGTTGGAAGTGTGAGCGTACCCCCAAACGACGATCCCGTCCCGGAGGGGAGGCTGCAAAAGAAAAGGGCCGGAGGTCGCCCCCCGGCCCTTCGAGCTGCCGCCGAAGCGGCAAGTTTCCCCCGAAACTACTTCCAACCGAGGCGCACGCCCAGGCGGTAGATCCGCGGGCTCACGTTGTCGTTCAGGAAGAACGCGTTGGACGACGAGAGGTCGCGGATCCGCGACAGCTCGGTGCCCTCGTTGGTGATGTTGAAGGCATCGATTCCGAACGTGAAGTTGACCGCGCTGGTGAGCGCGAACTCCTTCTCGAGACGGAGATCGATCGTGGTGAGGTCGTCCAGGCGGAAGTCGTCGTAGTCGTCGAGGACCCGAATCTGACGGCTGACGTCGTCGGATGTCGTCGTCTGGAAGAAGTACGGAGTGACGTAGCCCTCACGCGACTGCAAGCTGGCGGAGATGTTGAATCCCCACGGGCGATCCGGAGCGACCTGGTAGAGGCCGTTCAGGTTCGCCGTCCAGCTGGACTGCAGGAAGCGCTCGCCCTTGCCGGAGCCGGTCGAGCGGGTGATGAAGAGATCACCGTCTTCCTCACCGCCGTCGAAGTTGACGGTGATGTTGTTGGCGTTGGGATCGCTGTTGAAGCGATACTCGTCGTCGACCTTCCACTCGGCCTGTCCGTAGTTGACGTAGCCGCGCAGCATCCAGCGGTTGGCCAGACGCTTCGTGAAGGTGAGAGCGATGCCCTCGTACTCGCGCTCGCGCGAGCCGTTGAGCAGGAGGCTGCCACCCGTGAAGTCGAAGTCCTGCGACAGTGCGAACAGCGGCACGTCGTACCTGCTCACCGGCCCGCCGGAGTTCGGGTCGCCGATCGTGCCGGTCAGACTGCCGTCGGCGACGTAGTCGTTCTGGTTGATCGTGCGCACCTGGCCGGTGACCGGGTCGCGCAGGAAGTCACGCTCCTCGAGAATGTCGTCGACCTGACGGAAGGTGACCGTCGCACCGATGACGAACTCTGGAAGGAGCGCGTGCTCGACGTTGAGCACGAGCTCCGACGTGACCGGAGCGTCGAGGCCCGGGTCGGTGACGTTCGGGCTGACGAGCGCTGCCGGGTTGTCCGGATCGTAGCCGTCGGCGAACGAGAAGGTGAGATCCGAACCGTCGCCCGTGTACGGACCGTTGAAGAACGTCGGCGTGGTGTAGTAGGCGTAGGCCTCACCTGCCGGGTTCGTCCGGTTCACGGAGTCGACGTCGAGCTGGTCCGCGAACTGCGCGAAGCTCGCGCGGATCAGCGTGTCGCGCTCGTCGCCCAGAGCGTAGGTCAGGCCGACGCGCGGTGTAATCGAGGTCCAGTCGAACTCCTTGGAGATGCCGCCGAAGTTCAGCGCCGGCAGCTCGTTCGGAACGAACGGGTTCGCACCCACCGTCGCGGCCTCGTTCACGCCACTCTGCTCGTCGAAGCGGAGCCCAGCGTTGATGGTGAACTTACCGAGGCTGATGGTGTCCTGCACCCAGAGGGAGGCGTACTCCATCGTCACCGGAGTGGCGATGCCGCGCTTGGCGGACACGAAGGTGGTCGCGTCGTCGCCGGTGCCCGTGCTCAGGGTGAAGATGTTGCGTCCCGGCCAGGTGAAGTCCGAGTCGGTCTCGTAGGTCCGGAAACGGCCGCCGACCTTCAGCTCGTGGCTGACGTTGCCGGTGCTGAAAAAGTACGAGCCGTCGAGCTTGTACTCGTCGTTGGGACCCGTGGCTGAGCCAGACAGGAAGTTCTGGTGCCAGACACCGTCGTTGCCGCGCCAGGCCTCCGGAGCGCTCGGGCCTACACCTGCCTTGGCGGCGAGCTGGAAGCCGAAGTCGCCGAGGCTGTAGGTGCCGGTGAGGAACAGGTTCGACGAGAACACGTGCGTGTCCTCGAAGCGGTAGATGGCGGAAGGACCACGCTGGTTCCAGGTGGTCTCGTCCGGGCGCGTCGTTGCCGCGCCACGGCCGAACTTCTGCTTGTCGCCGTTGTTCCACGAGCCGACGAACGAGTTGTTCTGCGTGAACTGCGCGTTCGCCTTGAGCGACTGGTTCTCGAGGATGGTGTCATCCGCGGTTCCCGAAGCAGCGTTCTGCTGCACGTCGTTCTGGCCCCAGGAGCCCCACAGCCAGAAGCGGTCGCGCACGATGGCGCCGCCGGCCTCGAAGCCCATGTCCTCGATCTCGCGGATCTGAGCGCCGGTGAAGCTCTGGCAGTCCGAGGTTCCGGTGCAGTCGAACTGCTGGACGTTGCCGCCGTCGGCCAGGTTGTTGCCGAGGTCGCCGACGTTGACGTTCGGCTGCGACTGCTTGATCGCGCCACCGAAGTAGCCCCCGGCCTTGGTGTTGTAGAAGCGCGCCGAGCCACGGAACTCGTTGGAGCCGCGCTTGGTCACGAGGTTGACGGAGACGCCAGCCGTGTTCTTGGTGACGTCGGTGCCGCCGGTCGTGAACTGCATCTCGGCGAACTGATCGAAGTCGTAGTACGTCGGCGACGCACCCGTGGCGCGCATGTCGGTGATCGACACGCCGTCCACGAGGAAGTCGTTCTGCGCACCTTCGACGCCCTGGGCGCGGAAGGCCGACTGCTGACCAGACTCGTTGCCACCCACGTTGACGCGATCGACGAGCACGCCGGGCGTCTGATTGAGGATGGCCCAGGGGTCACGCGCGGTCGGGATCTTCTCGAGCTCGACCTGGCTGACGGTGGTGCCCTGCTGCAGCTTGCGCTCGTCGAGGAGCGGCGTCTCGGAGGTGACCGTGATGGTCTCCTCGACGGCTGCGGTGAGGGTCAGGGGAACCGTGGTGTTGCGGTTGACGCGAACGTCGACGCCGGGATACTCGATGGCGCCGAAGCCTTCGAGCTCAGCCTTGATGGTGTAGGCACCGGGGTCGAGCGCCAGGAAGCGGTACTGCCCCTGACTGTCCGTGATCTGCGTCTTCGGAGCACCGATGCCCGAGATGGTCACGGTGACGCCGGGCAGGGCCGCGCCGTCCTTGTCGACGACGGTCCCGAACACGTTGCCGGTCGGCGCTTGCGCGACGAGCGACGTCGGAATGACGAGAACCAAGGCCCCGAGAAGGGCTGTGCCGAGGGCGAGCCTCGACCTCAGAAGGTCCTTCATTCTGTGCTTCTCCTTGTGGGAGTTTCTGCCGTGGCATGCCGCCCCACGGGGGCGGTGAGCTGTTGGCGTGGTTTGACCCGGGGAACAGCAACCGGAGTGCCATCTCGGCCGGTCCGGGCCCGATGCGCTTCCGCATTACCGTCGCGTTGGGCTGCTTGGTGTGGAAGCCGGGTCGAATGGATGGCCAGCAGGGATCGTCACGCCGCGTCGATTTGACACCCCCAGTTCCGTTCGTCCCCCGAGAACACGGTTCGTCCCGTCGATTCGCTGCGCTGGATCGGGGATCCGATCTTCTGAATGAGAAACCGCGAGTTTCGGGTGTCCGATCGGCCGTTTCGCGGGGTGAGGTGCTAGCCGCTCGGCCACGGGGACGAGCGGGAAGCGCGCCGCTCTGGCATGATCGCGACGCTGGCCTCCGACGCGGAGCTTTTCGAATGCACACACGTCATCCCAGCGATCGACTCGGCCGCTACCAGATCCACGGCGAGGTCGGCAAGGGCGGCACCGGGACCGTCTACCGCGCCACCGATCCGGATCTGGAGCGCACCGTCGCGGTGAAGGTACTCAGCCCGGAGCTGGCCGACGACTCGACCTGGCTCCGCAGGTTCAAGCGGGAGGCGCGGACGGCGTCCCAGCTGAACCACCCCAACGTCGTCTCGCTGTACTCGGTCGAGGAGGACGATGGGCGGCACTTCATCACCATGGAGTACCTCGAAGGTGCAACCCTGCGGTCGGTGATGCCCGCCGACGGCTACTCGCTCCAGGAGTTCCTGCGCATTGCGATCCCGATCGCGCGCGCGCTCCAGGCCGCGCACGACGCGGGCATCACGCACCGCGACCTCAAGCCCACCAACCTCTTCGTCACCTTCAAGGGGGAGGTCAAGCTGCTCGACTTCGGCATCGCGCAGCGCGACCTCGAGGCGGACGATCACACCACGGTGACCCAGACCGCCGCGTTCGCCGGCACCGCGCCCTACATGTCGCCGGAGCAGATCGAAGGGGAGGCCGCGGGCCCTGCGTCAGATCTCTTCTCGCTCGGGGTCCTGTTCTACGAGATGCTGGTCGGCGAGCGGCCGTTTGCGGGCAGGACGGTGGGCACCGTCTGCGCCGCCATTCTCAACGATCCGCCGAGCAAGGAGCTGCGCCAGCGGATCGATCTGCCGCGGGCGCTCGTGGAGGTCATCTACTCGTGCCTCCAGCGCTCTCCCTCCCGCCGACCCGCTTCGGCGGCGCGTGTCGCCGAGCTGCTCGAAGCGCTGCGCGACGAGGGAACGTCGACGCGCACGTTCGGCTCGCTCGTGTTCGGTCGCCCTCCCCTGCAACGGGCCGGCCGGGGTTGGAAGGTCGCTCTGGCCGCGGGGGTGCTGGCGCTCGCGGCGTTTGGTCTGGTCCGTTGGGGGCCGTTCGGAGCCGCGGCGCCGACGGTCGAGGAACTGCCGCTCGAGGCCGCACCGTCGGCGTTTCCTCTGCGGCTGCTCGTCGGCTCGCTGGCCGATCGGTCGGGCGGCGAGCTGCCGGTCTCCGGCATCTCGACCGCGCTGCTCGATCGCCTCCAGGGTGAGCTGGGTCTCGAGGTCATCGGCCATCGGCAGGCGCTCGACCTGGAGACCGGCGTGGGTCATCTCGTGCGCGTGGGCCGTCGCATGCGCGCCGACTTCTTCCTGATCGGCGAGCTGCGTCAGAGCGGCGACGACCTCGCGCGCGTCGAGCTGGAGCTCATCGATCTCAGCACGGAGCAGCGCCTGCTCCTCGATCCCGTCCAGGCCCCGATCTCGGATCTGTTCTCGGTCTCCCGCCGTCTGACGGTGATGGTCCTCCAGAAGGTGAGAGGTCAGACCAACCTCACCGCGCGAGCGCACATCGCGCGCAACGCCACCCGGAGCGAGGCGGCCTACCGGAGCTATCAGCAGGCAGAGAGCCTCATCCACACGGAGGCGATCGGCGACGCGCGCGTCGCCCAGCTCGAGACCGCGCTCGATCTCTACCTTCGCGCCGCCGATGAGGACGCCTCCTTCACCGACGCCTGGGCCCAGTCCGCCCTCACCGCCCTCGACCTCTACCGGCTGCGAGGTGAGGAGCTGCGGCTCGAGGATGCGCTGCGCTACTCGGATCTCGCGCTCGAGCTGGACTCCGATTCGCCTCTCGCGAACCTGAGTCGCGGCAACTACCTCCGGATCGTCGGTGCTCCGGCGGACGCGTTGCCGTACTTCGACCGCTACGTGGAGCTGGCTCCCGCGCACGCCGGCTCTTACGCGTCCCGCGCCTCCTGTCGCTGGCAGCTGCGGGAGTGGCAGGGTGCCCTCGCAGACATCCGCCGCGCGGTCGAGCTGGCACCACACGCTCACGACGAAGCCGCGGCCCGCTATCTGTTTCACATGCGTCAGTACGCCGAGGCGGAACGGTGGCTCGCGCAGGCGCTCGAGGACAGCCCCAACGATCCGGAGTTCGTGGCGCTGCAGGCCGAGATCATGTTGCACCGGACCTCGGACCCGGCGCGCGCGAGAGAAATCCTGTTCGACATGCCGGGGTCGCTGCCCGAGCCGCTGCGCTATCAGACGGTCTTCTACTTCTACCTGAGTCGTGATTTTGCGTCCGCGCGCGAGCACCTGAGCTCGATGACCTCGGACGCGTGGGAGCTCGACCTGCACTTCATGCCGCGCGCCCTTCTCGAGGGGTTGATCGCGGAGCGGCTGGCGTCCGGTCGTGGCGCGCAGGAGTCGTTCCGTGAGGCGGTCGACGTGCTGCGCGCCGAGGTCGGGAGCCGAGGTGGAGACCTGCGCACGCTGCCGGTGCTGGCGTATGCGCTGGCCTGTGCTGGCGAGACCGACGAAGCGCTCGATGTGGCCGCGCGCGCCGCGACGCTCCTGGAGCAGGCGGTCGATCAGAACAACGCCGGGTACCAGGGCCGCCAGATCGCCGTGGCCCTCGCCCGGGCGGGTGCTCTCGATCGGGCCGAGGCCCTCGTTCGCCGGCTCCTGGATCGACCCGCGCCCCTCAGCAGGGGCGTGCTGCGCATCGATCCCGACTGGGATCCGCTGCGTCGCAGCCCCGGCTTCGGCGCGATCCTCGAAGCCTCGGGGGTGTAGGGGTCTGGCAAGACAGCCTCGCCGCCCTCGCGCAAAGACTCCCGGTTCCTCGCAAGGCCGCCGGCGCAAGAAGAGGCCACCTCGTGGGTTCCATCGGTGTGCGTGACGACCGACCGTCACGCCGCCGACCGACGGAGGAATCCAGACCATGCCCACCATCATCGATCGCCTCTCCTTCTTCTCGTCAGCCCGTCTGCGCAGCGTCACGGTGCTCGGGCTCGTGGCCCTCTTCGCGAGCGCGTGCGCGGTGCACGTACGGCCCGTCGCACCGGCGCCGAAGGTGGTGCGCGTGAAAGCCGATCACGTCCACACGCGCAGCTGCGGCCACGCGGTCCATCACGGGAGGACCGTGCTGATCGCGGGCCACGTGCACAAGCGAGGTTGCGGACACGTGCACCGCCGAGGCGTCTGGGTTCTCCGTCGGTAGAGCCTCCTCCGCTCCGGGCCTCTGCACTAGGATGCGGCCATGAACGTCAGAGACAAAGTGGTCGTGATCACCGGTGGCGGCAGTGGCATCGGTGAAGGGTTGGCGCATCGGTTCGTGCAGGACGGCGCCCAGCACGTGGTGGTGGCGGATCTGGACGAAGCGAACGCTCTCCGGGTGGCGGAGGAGGTTGGTGGGACCGGCGTGGGGCTGGATGTGGCCGACGAGGCCGCGATTCAGCAGCTCGCGCGCGAGACCGAAGAGCGTCACGGCGCAATCGACCTCTTCGTCTCCAACGCCGGGTACGTCGTGCGAGGGGGCATCGAGACCACGAACGAGGACCTTCAGAAGATGTGGGAGGTGCACGTCCTGTCCCACCTCTACGCGGCTCGTGCGGTGCTTCCCGGCATGGTCGAGCGCGGTGGCGGCTACCTGTTGAACACGGCGTCGGCGGCGGGCCTGCTGACGCAGCTCGGCTCGCTCTCCTACGCGGTGACGAAGCATGCAGCCGTCTCGCTCGCCGAGTGGCTCGCGATCTCGCACCACCACCAGGGGATTCGCGTTTCGGTCCTGTGCCCGCAGGCGGTGGCGACGAACATCGGGTCGAACAGTCCGCAGCCGAAGGACGGGAAGGTGACCAGCCCTGGCGTCGCTGCAGGTGACGGAGTGCTCAGTGTGGACGTGGTCTCCGACTGTGTCACCGAGGCGCTCGCCGAAGAGCGCTTCTGGGTGCTGCCGCACCCCGAGGTCGCCGAGTATGCGCGGCGCAAGGGCGCCGACGTCGATCGCTGGCTCTCCGGGATGCGTCGGTTCCAGGACCGGCTGTGGGAGGACGCACCGTTACCCGGCGACTGGTTCCTACCGAGCCGGGAGTAGGTAGCCCTCGCGACGCTGGGCCTCTCGGCCGCCACGGCGCCGTGCGCCAGGCGTTATGCTGAGCCCCCCCGGATGCCTGGGCCGCGCCGACGGCCTCGCCAACCATGACCTCGACGCGCGCACCCTCCCGCTTCCACACCCTCCTTCTGCCCGCGATCATCGGGCAGTCGCTGATGATGGGAGGCGGCTACTCGACCGGGCGTGAGATCGCGCAGTACGCCGGGCGCTTCGGCCCCCAGGGTGGCTGGGCGGTCCTC
The DNA here is from genome assembly GCA_965223385.1 of Candidatus Multivoraceae bacterium. Taxonomy (GTDB): domain Bacteria; phylum Acidobacteriota; class Thermoanaerobaculia; order Multivoradales; family Multivoraceae; genus JBCCLJ01. The sequence continues at coordinate 3,421,711 of CBDCWR010000007.1, forward strand.
GGCATCTTCCTCGGGTTCTCTCTCGTCTCGATCCTGGCCTTCGAGCTGGCGCGCATCGGTCGCGCCTACGACTACAAGAGCTGGGTGAAGCTGCTGATCGGACCTCTGTGGCCGCTGTTCGACGCCCTCCTCGTGGCGATGCTCCTGTTGATCATCGCCGTCATGGCGGCGGCGATCGGCAGCGTGCTCCGTCAGACCATCGGGCTTCCGGATGTCGTGGGGCTCGTCATCGCGTTCAGCTTCGTCGCCTTCCTCGCGTGGCGCGGCGAAGAGACCATGGAGCGTTTCAAGACGGTCGGAAGCGTCGCTCTGTACGTGGCCTATCTCGTCTTCTCGGGCGTCGTGCTCTTGGCACCGCGCCCCGAGGTCCCACCGGCTCTGCCGGCTGTCCCGACCTCCGAGGTGGCGATCTCCGCGCTCCAATACGTCGGCTACAACCTCGCCGTCTTTCCGGCGGTGCTCTTCTGCCTCCACCGTCAGACTCGACGCCGGGAGACGGTCGTCTCGGGAGCCCTGGCAGGCGCGGCGATGACGCTGCCGTTTGCGCTCACGTTCCTCTGCATGATCCGCTTCTGGCCGGATCCGGGCGTCGTGGAGGCGGAGGTGCCCTGGCTGGTCATGCTCGGCCGCGCGAGCGGCGGCGGGGGCGCAGAGACGGCCGTGACGGTCCTGTTCGGCGTGGTCGCGGGCTGGACGCTCCTCGAGACGGCGGTCGGAGGAATCCACGCACTGGTCGACCGCCTCGACCGCAACCTCGACGACCTGCCGACCGGGCTGCGGCCCGCGGGCGGTCGGTTCACCGACGGCGCACGGACGGCCCTGTCGATCGCGGTGCTCGCCGGAGCGCTCCTGCTGTCGCGAGTCGGTATCATCGACCTCGTCGCCAAGGGCTACGGAATGCTGGCCTGGGGCTTCCTGGCTCTCCTGGCGCTGCCGCTTCTGACGGTTGGTGTCTGGCGCATCGCGCGCAGCGGCGAAGGCGACGCGGAGCCCCTCTGAGCCCCCCACACTCCCGAGGACCGGTTGGATGAACCCCGACGACGAACCGCTCACCGAGCTGCTCGACGCGCACCGTCGCGGGGATGCCGAGGCGTTCGATCAGCTCGTGCAGCTGGTGTACCCCCACCTGCGCAAGATCGCCGGGCGGCAGATGGCGGGCCAGTGGCAACGCGGCACGCTCGACACGGCGGGGCTCATCCACGAGGCGTACGTGAAGCTGGCCGAAGGCGCACCACAGGAGTACGAGAACCGCTCGCACTTCTTCGCGGTCATTGCGCGGGCGATGCGGCAGATCATGATCGACTTCGCTCGTCGCAAGCACAGCCAGAAGCGCGGCGGCGGCGAGCAGGACCTGCCCCTCGAAGAGGGTCTCGTCGCAGTGGAGCAGGAGGCCGGTCAGCTGCTCGAGCTCAACCGTGCGCTCGAGTCACTGGGGGAGACCAAGCCGCGCCTGCTCCAGGTCGTGGAGTGTCGCTTTTTCGCCGGCCTGAGCGTGGAGGAGACGGCGGCAGCTCTGGGAGCCTCGAATCGAACGGTGGAGAGGGACTGGAGCGAAGCGCGCAAGCTGCTCCGCACTCACCTGCGACCCTCCTGAGGCAGAACCTCCCGCTCGAGGAAGCGCGCGATCTCCCGCGCGGCGAGCGTGTTCCCCTCCCGGTTCCAGTGGGAGTCGCGCGGGCGATAGAGTCTCGCGCCGCCGGCGGCCGTCTCTCGGAACGCCGGCAGGAGGTCGAGGAACGTCATTCCCTGGTTGCGGAAGAAGCGCCGTAGACGCTGCTGCGGCCTGGCGACGGCGATGTCGTCTCGCGAGACGCCCGCCTCTTCGGCGAGGTCGTCGAGAAGGGCGTCGTCGATCTGCCACTCGTCCGGAAACAGGAGAAACACGCACCGTGCTCCTTGTGTCTCGATGCTGTCGCGGATGGCGAAGAGCACGGGGCGAAGGCGCGCGAGCCATCGGTCGAGGTCCTGGGCGCGGTCGGCGCGCGAGACCACCGTCCGCTTCCACATGAGATCCCGGTAGGCCTCGACCGACAGGCTCGGGTGCGCGTCGTCGAAACGCCGGGCGTAGCCCCGGAGTGGTGTGCCCGGCTCGGCGGCACGCGACGCGGTGGACTTGCCCGCGCCGCCCGCGCCGCCCGGATCCGCCTCGAGTCGATGGCGGGCGAGCCGGGTGCCGTTGCGGAGCGCCCGCAGGGCGAGGCTGTGGCGGAGCCATGGGCTCAGTGATCGCGACTCGAGCGGGGCCACGGCATCGTCGGTGATGTCGTTGCCGATCGTCAGTCCCACGAGCACGACGTCCGCGCGCGTCCGCGGCCCCTCCAGCTGCCAGAGCCGCAGGTAGAAGTCGGGAGAGGTTGCCGGAACCCCGAGCGAGTAGACGTCCGCGGGCGAGTCCAGCTCGCCAGCGAGCTGCGCGTGCCACATCCACTCGAGCGGATAGTCGTTGAAGAGGAAAGAGTCACCGAGTGCGACGATCCGCAGGCGGCCGACTTCCCGGGGCCCCGTGTAGTCGGTCGTCGCGAAGCCGCGCTGATTGAGTCGCGCGCCACCTCCGGCTTCGCCGGGCCGGAAGCCGAGGGCGCTTTCGGCCAGCAACTGCTCGACCGACTCCGCGTCGGCAAAGCGGCCGGAGACGCCCTCGAGGTGGAGCAGCGGCGCAAGCTGTGGGACGCGACCGCGCACGACGCGGAGACCAAGCTCCAGGAGAAGGAGCGCGAGAGCCATCTGCACGAGAACAAACGCCACTCGGGCGAGAGCGCGGCGACTGGGGCTCGGGTCGGACATGGAGTCGGGGCTCGCCGAAGCAGGCGCAGCCTCCGCATGTTGCTGGATCGGCGGGGACCCGTCCAGTCGCGCGCGGCGATGGGCGGCGCCTGCCCTCAGCCCCGGTCGCGCCGCGCGCAGCGGGCCACGGGCACCGTGCGGTCGATGCGGACGTCGCCGCTGCGCGGGGCCGCGGGCCCGAGCTTCCAGGAGCCGAGCTGGCCCGTGTGCTCGTCGGCGATCGTGAGCAGGACCGGGCGGTTGGCGGTTCCGCGGACCCGCGCGCGATACTCCTGGTCGCTGCGACAGCCGTCCAGCACGAAGATCTCGAGCCTCACGTGCTGCTCTTCCACCCGGACCGGCACTCCGGGCCTGGCCTCCAGGCGGAGGGAGGAGGGGGGCCCGGCGGGACGTTCCCAGGTCGCTGCGACGCGGAACGAGCGGAGCTCCGTGGCGAAGGCGTCGGTTCCGGAGGGCAGGCTGACGAGGGCGACGACCAGAAGGCCAACGGCTGCCAGCGTGCCCCAGAGCTCACCGCGAGACATCATGTATGTCAACATAGCATATCGATGGAGAACGATGTCAAGGGGTGGCCTCGAAGCCGCGGGTCAGCTGCGCAGGACCAGCAGCAGGCCGTCGAAGATGGCGACCAGCGCAAACAGGACCTTCAGCGCGTTCGGCGAGATCCAGCGCGCGACATGAGGGCCGAGACGCGCCCCGAAGACCGCGCCCAGGATGACGAAGCCCGCGAGATGCCAGGGGAGCCCGCCGAGTGCCAGCCAGTGGATTGCCGCCAGCACGATCGAGGCGACCGCGAGCAGGACCACGCCGAGACCAATCGCCCGGGCGGGGAGGACGTCGCGCCGGAGCATCAGCCATGCCGCCACGACCTCGCCGACGCCCACCGCGGCCCAGCCCGTGATCGCCGTGCCGGCGAACGTGACCATCACCAGGCCGGCCGACAGCACCGGTGGCTCGTCTCGCCCGGGAGCGCGCCGCAGAACGAGCAGGAGCATGAGCGCTCCGATGGCGATGGAGACCGGACCGAAGACGCTCTTGACGAGGCTCGCGCTGGGCTGCAGCCCCACCGTCGACAGCAGAACCCCGGCGGCGAGCGGAGGGAGCAGGCGAAGGATGAGGCCAGACGGCACGGCGGGGCGACCCGCCTCCCGGTCGTCGGCACCTGGCGTCATCCAGGCGATGGCTCCGCTGGTCATGCCGAAGGCCTGGGTTGCGAGCGCAAGCTTGAGCGAGTCGAGCGCCGAGAGGTCGTAGAAGAACATCATGTAGGGCACGAAGACGAGCCCGCCGCCGACCGCGGTCGCGTTCCCGAGAACGGCGCCGAGGAGGCCGACGAAGATCAGGCCGAAGTGCTGGCTGAGCAGGTCCTGGGGCCGAATGCCGTGAACGGCGCAGACGATCCAGTAGACGGCGACCCACGCCCCCGCGAAAACGCCCAGCCAGGGAGACCAGTAGCGGGCGTGGCCATCCGACGGCGGGGAGCTGCGCATCGCGACGGATCTTATGCCTGAGGCGCGATGCCTCCCGAGGCGGTGAGCGGATAGTCTCCACGGAGGATCTCCGGCACGAGGCCCTGTCCGTAGGACGCCGCGGTCGCGCGCCGACCCGAGGGAGGGTGGACACATGACGCGCAGACAGATCGGCACCGCAGATGCGCCGTTCCAGTTCGACGCCGTGCTCGAAGAGGGCGCGCGCGGCGGCGCACTGGTCGCCTTCCCGGGCAGCACGGAGGAGGCGTTTGGTACCCGTGCGCGGGTGGCGATTCCGGCGACCTTCGACGGCGCGTCGTATCGCGGGTCGCTCATGCCGATGGGTGGGCGTCACATCCTGGGCGTCCGCAAGGACATCCGCGCCGCCATCGGAAAAGACGTCGGCGACACGGTGGCCGTCCGCCTGTGGCGCGACGAGGAGCCGCGGACCGTCGACGTGCCGGACGACCTCGCGGCGGCGCTGCGTGCGGCACCGGGTGCGCAGGAGCGCTTCTTTGCCCTCTCGTACACGCATCAGAGGGAGGCGGTCGAGGGGATCGTCGAGGCCAAGCGGGCCGAGACACGCGCCCGCCGGATCCGCAAGACCGTCGAGCGGGCGCTCGAAGGGAAGTCTCGCTGAGGCGAGGGACTCGAACGACCTTGCGGCGCACCTGCTCGGGGTGGCTGGGGGCGTGGGACAGGGTAGGAGGGACGTGATGCGAGAAGGACGCCGGAGCCTGATCTCGGTGTGTTTGGCCCTGGTGCTCGGTGCGGGGGCCCACGCTGCAGAGAGCGGCCTCCACCCGACGTACGAGAGCCTGCTGGAGGGCCGCTACACGGGGCCGATGTTGGCGCCCCCAGGAGGGTTCGGGTGGTCGCTCGACACCGCAAACTGGGACCTGAGCTCCGGACAGGTCTGGCTCATGGAGCCCGCCGCCGCGCCGTCGGGCGACGCCCTCGTCACCGGAATGGTCTTCGAAGGGGCCGGCCGGTTCGAGATCCGGGTCCCCGACGCGATCGAGGCTCGGCAACTGCGTCGCTTCGCCGAAGACGAAGAGCTCGACGACGTTCTCGCCTTCGACTTCGACGCGGCCGTCGTGCGGGCGAGCGCCGCGCAGGATCTGCTCAACCTGAGCCTGTTCGACACCAGCGGAGCCACCTACTCGAAGCACAGCCTGGCAGCCGCGCGGCACGAGCGCTGGCGTGTGGACCAGTTCTCCGACGCGGACGCGCGCATTCTCTCGGCACTCCACACGGCGGGAGACCTCTACCTCAAGGTGGAGATGCGCACGAAGGCGCACGGCTGGGTGACCTTCGAGTACGACGAGCTCCGCGCCGAGGAGTTGCAGCTGTCGGTGATCCGGAACGGCTACAACGAGAGCTGGCTGAGCCTCGACCGCCAGAGCGAGCGCAGCGAGACGGGCCGGCCCACCTCGATCTGGACCGACGAGCTCCTGCGCCTGGAGGCACTCGACGTGAAGCTCGACGTCACGGAGAGTGGCAGTGGCGGGCGTCGCGGCGTGGGCGCGGTCAACCCGGTGCGCGCCAAGTACGAGACCACCACACGGTACCGCGCCAAGCGCGGCGGTCTGCGCGCGCTTGCGCTCGAGCTCACGCCGCTGGCGGAGGTGGAGTGGGTGCGCGAAGGCGGCTCCGAGCGGCAGTTCCTGCGCTACAACATCGGCGACGAGTCGCGCGCGATGCCGGGCTACGTGTACGACAACTCGTTGGTCGTCCTGCTCGATCGCACGCTCGACAAAGACGAGACGGTCGAGCTCACCTTCAGGTACGAGTACGAGATCGGCAACTTCGCGGGTCTCCTCAGCTGGTACCCGACGCCAACTCACATGGGCTTCGAGGAGCCGCACGACGTCCGTGTGGAGGCCACGCACCGCAAGGACTACGGCTTCAAGACGATGGGACGGCTCGTGTCACAGCGCGAGGAGGGGCGGCACCTGGTCTCCGTGTGGGAGACCGAGGAGCCGGTCGACGCCGCGGCCTACACGATCGCACGCTCCCCGTACGAGAAAACCTACGAGTTCGATGGCCTGCCGAAGCTCATCATGTTCGGCACCCAGCAGGGTTACATGTCGGCGGACAAGATCGAGCAGTTCTCGGCCGACATCATCAACGCGGTGAACTACTTCCAGAACCTGTTCGCGTCGCCCATCCGCGCGGAGGAGCTCAACGTCACGTTCATCGCGTCCGGCCATGGCCAGGCCGGGGAAGGCCTGATCCACATCTCTGACGGCATCGCCCAGGCTGCGGGCCAGGGTGTAGCAACCGGCGGCACCCGCGAGGCGTTCCTGGCACACGAGGTCGCGCACGAGTGGTGGGGGCATCAGCTTTCCTGGAAGACCTACCGCGACCAGTGGCTGAGCGAGGGATTTGCGGAGTACTCCTCGATGATGTTCGTCGAAGCGTCGCTCGAGAATGGCGACCGGATCTTCCGCGACATGCTGCAGGCGTACACCGACGAGATGAACGGCTCGATCGGCTCGGCGTTCGGCGCCTTCTCGAGGCCGGGGCTCGCGCTGCTCAACAAGGCGGGGCGGGGGCGCATGGGCCCGATCGGACACGGGAACCGGGCCGGCACCGAAGAGTCGCCGGCCGCCTACGTCTCCATGGCGTACACGAAAGGCGCACTCGTGGTGCACATGTTGCGCACGATCCTGAAGACGGTCACCGGCAACGACGAGACCTTCATTCGCATCCTCCGCGACTTCGTGAAGGTGCACCAGGGCGGCTCGGTGTCGACGGCCGATCTCCAGGCGGTCGTGACCCGACACGCGAACAGTGACTGGAGCTGGTTCTTCGACCAGTGGGTGTTCGGGACCGCAATTCCAACCTTCAAGGTGAAGGACGCGGTGCGCCAGGAGGGCGACGGCTGGGTGCTCTCACTGGACGTGGAGATGACCGACGTGCCCGACGGCTTCCGCACGCCGGTGCCCGTGCGCGCGGAGTTCTCCGGGGGCAAGAGTGGAACACTGCTCGTGATGGTCGATCAGCGGAACGAGACGTTCGAGCTGAACCTGCCCGCGAAGCCCAAGAAGGTGGAGTTCAACCCCGACCACGGCATTCTCGCCAAGATGAAGCGCTAGTCGGAGCGCAGCGTCTCGGCCGGGTCGATGCGCGCGGCGCGCCGCGCGGGGAGCCAACCGGCGAGAAGGATCGTCAGGAGGAGCAGCACCGCCGCCGCCGTGAACGACCGCGGGTCGGTGGCCTCGACGCCCCACAGCCGGCTCTCGAGAGTGCGGCTGGTCGCCCACGCCCCCGCGAGGCCGAGGGCCATCCCGGCCGCCCCGACGCGCAGCGCGGTCGCCAGCACGTCACGCTCCACACGGAAGCGCCCTGCGCCCAGAGCGAGGCGGATGCCCATCTCGCGCCGGCGTCGGCCGACCGTGTAGAGGAGCGTTCCGCACAACCCTCCCGCGGTGAGCAGGAGGGCCACGGTCGCAAAGGCGCCGGAGAGCACCGAGTCGAAGCGACGCGCGGCCGTGGACGCGTCGATGCGGGCAGCGAGGCTCCTCACCTCGGGGATCGGCTGCAGGGGCGCCGCCGCCCAGATCGCGCTCCGCACGGCTCCGGCGAGCCCGTCCGGGGCCCGGCCGCGCAGCTTCAGGGCGAGCTCCGCCATGCCTTCACCAAATGGGATCGCTTCGATCGGCGTGAAGAGGGTCGGTTCGTGGCTCTGGTCCAGGCCGAAGTGGCGGTGGTCTTCCACCACACCGCGCACGACGTAGGCTCCGCGACGGGTGTGGAGCGTCTGACCCAGAGCTGCGGCCACGGAGCCGAACCCTTCGATGGCCGTCCCGCGGGTGACGACCGTCGGTACGGGAACGGTGGTCGCCTCCTGCGGTGCCCAGAGCTCACCGGCGACGAGGGGAATGCCGAGTGTCTCGAAGTAGGCACTCGAGACGGGGTGGGTCATGGCCACGAGCCCCTCGTCGGCGTTTGGAGTCTCGGTGTAGCGCTGACGCCAGCAGCAACGGTGGCCGCCCGAGAAGGTGAAGGGCATGGCCAGACCAAACGAGACCCGCTCCACCTCGGGCAGCGCGCCGAGGTTCCTGCGGATCTCCTCCATTGCGGCGGTGTAGGTGGTGCCGTCCTCGAAGGCCGGCATGCTCAGCGGGACGGTCCAGACGTCGTCGGCGACGAGACCGCTCTCCTGACGCGTCACCTCGAGGAAGCTCGAGAGCGGGACGCTGGATCCGGCGAGCAGCATCATGGCCATGGCGAGCTCGACGGCGACGAGACCGCCGCGCAACGCTCCCATTCCCTGGCCTTCGGTGGCGGCGCGCTGGGCGAGCCCGGGGCTGGAGCCGCGTGCCGTGCGCATCGCGGGAACGAGTGCGAACAGGAGGACCGTGCCGGCCGACAGCGCCGCTGTGAAGAGGAGCAGCCGCACGTCCAGCACGACGGCCGCTTCGCGTGGCACCACGTCCGGAATCGCCTGGAGCAGGCCCCGGACGGCCGCCGCCGCGACGAGCACCCCGACGGCGCCGCCGGCGGCTGCAACGACGAGGCCTTCCACGAGCAGCTGCCGCACCAGGGAGCCGGTGCCGGCGCCGAGAGAGCGCCTCACCGCCATTTCGGAACCCCGGGTGAGTCCGCGGGCAAGGAACAGGTGTCCGACGTTGGCGCAGGCGATCAGCAGGAGGAGACCAACCGCTCCGAGCAGGAGATGGAGGCTGGTGCGCACCCCGCGGACCGTGACGTCGGACAGAGAGACGGTCGCGGGAGTCCATAGGGTCCCTTCCCGGTCGCGGTACTCGTTCGGCGCTTCGCGGTCGAGCCGCTCCATGAGTCTCGCCACCTCGCGATTGACGTCGGCGAGCCCGACCCCGGGGACGCGCCGTCCGGCGACCTCCAGCACGAAGGTGTCGTGGCGCTGGAGGGCTTCGTGTGCCTGCGACACCGGGCGGTAGAGATCGACCTCGGGCCCCGTCAGCGCCTCGGGCGTCGTGAAGCGGCGGTCCATGACTCCGACCACCTTCCACGGCTCACCGTCCAGCTGGATCTGCTCGCCGATCACCGTGAGGTCGCGGCCGAACAGACGGGTCCACAGCCCGTGCCCCAGCACCACGGTGTCGGCCTTTTCGTAGTCGTCCGGAGCCAGCAGGCGGCCGTGTGCCGCGCGTGCGCCGAAGAGGGCGAAGAAGTCCTCCGTGACGCGGGCGGTCTTCAGTTGCAGCGGCTCGCCCTCGCCGGTGAGGTTCGCCGTGTCGGCCCACGCGCCGGCCCACATCTCGACGCTCGGGAGCTCCCCGAGCCCGCGGAAGACGGGGCCCGTGTGGGACCCCTCGTCGAGCACGAGCAGGCGCTCGGCTGCGGGGTAGGGCAGCGGGCGCAGCAGGATGTGGTCGACCAGCGTGAAGATACTGGTGGTGGCGCCGATCCCGAGACCGAGGAGGAGGACCGCTCCGGCCGTGAAGCCGGGGGATCGTCGCAGCGTGCGCCAGGCGAACACGACGTCTTTCGCCGTGGCAGCGGCCAGCTCTCGCACCCCGACACGGTCGGCGAGCCGCTCCGCGTGCTCGAGGGCGGCGACCTGCAACAGCCGGAAGAGGCAGCGGACCAGAAGGAGGGAGCGTGCAAAAGGCGAGCGGCCTGCGCCGAGATCGTGGAACGCCCGCAGCATCGGCTCGCCGTCCTGCGCGCGCACATCCGCGGGCAGGAGGCGAAGTGCTGCGCGGTAGACGACCTCGCTCGCCCCGAGGCTCACTGCTTCCCCTCGGCGAGCGCCGGTCGCGTCTGCTGGAGCAGCCGCTCCAGGCGTTCCACCTCAGCCTGCAGGATGCGACGCCCGAGGTCGGTGAGGCTGTGGGTGCGCCGGGTGCCTTCGGGCTCCGGATCGTCCACGACCCAGCCCGCGGTGCGGAGCCTGCGCAGTGCGCGGTAGAGATTGGCCGGATCGAGGCGGACCGAGCCGTCGGAGCGACGTTCGACCTCCTGGAGCAGGCCGTAGCCGTGATTGGGACCGTCTGCCAGGACCGCCAGGATGAGGAGGTCCCGGGGAGCAAGGGGAAGCCGCGGAGATCTATCTGTCATTTGACAGATAGTACGCCAGAGACGCGACGGGGTTGCGTTGCGGCCGGTGGCGCGTCGGCGCCGGTCGTCAGATCAGGTGATCGGGTAGTCGGCCGCGTTCTTCAGCATGTGGGCGGCGCCGTGTGGGTGGTTGAGCGATGCGTTCTCGCCGAAGAGCCGCTCCTTCTGCCCACCGTAGATCGCCCGGTTGGCCCCGAGGGGCGCCAGCTGCGCGGCGGTGTCGTAGGCCACCTTGCGGACGTCGTCGAGCGTCGCCGTCTTCTGGACGATTCCTGCCTCGAGCGCCGCGTCGCCTGTCCAGCGCTTCGCCAGTTGGACCGTTTCGAAGAAGACGTTGCCGGCGAGCTTGTGCCGGAAGAGGGCGAGCTCCGGAATCGGAATGACCATCCCGAGCTGCACTTCGTTGGCGCACAGAAAGCCGCGGTCCTCGCGCATCACGCGCACGTCGTGGCACAGCGCGGCCATGAATCCCGCACCGAAGGCGTGGCCGTTGACCGCCGCCACCGTCGGCACCGGCAGAGTGATGATCCGGCCCATCAGGGCCATGAACTCGTCGCCGAAGACGTCCCGGTCGCCTCCCTCGGGGTGCTCCGCCGGGTTCTGCACCCAGGCGAGATCGAGACCGTTCGAGAAGAACTTCTCGTCGGCCGACTGGGTCACCAGAGCGGCTGGGCCCTCGGACGCCTCGACCTCGTCCAGGGCCTTCGCGAGCTCGCGCACGAAGGTGGTGTTCCACCGGTTCTCGCCGGCGGTCATGGTGAGGACAAACACGTCGTCCTGTCGGTCCAGCTGGATCATGGGGTGGTCTCCCTTCCTGAGGTCGACGCATTGTCGCCGCTCGGGACGTGCACAGCAACCGCGGGTGTCAACGCGCGTTCCCCGAGCTGTCGCGGAGCCGCACGATCAGCACCGAAAACAGGATGAGCGCGGCCCCTGCCCAGCGTGTCCAGGCGAGCCGCTCGCCGAGCAGTGCGTACCCGGCCAGCGCAGCGATCACCGTCTCGCAGCACAGCAGGAGGGACGCCCGAGGTGCCGCGATGTGGCGGAGTGCCAGAGCCATCAGGCCGAAGGTGGCGGCGCTCGACAGGAGGCCCACATAAAGGACCGCCGGGAGCGACCGCCAGATCGCGGCCATGGAGATCGGCTCGATCAGAACGGCCAGCGGGAGTGCGAGGCCCGCGACGACGAGGAAGTGGAGGCAGATGTATGCCATTGGCCGCCCTGCCCGACTGGATTCCCCGGTCACGACGATGTGGACCGCCCAGAGCGCTGCAGAGCTCGCCACCAGCGCGTCACCGCGACCCAGTGTGCCCACTCCGCCGCTGAGGAGCCAGGCGCCCACGGCCGAGAAGAGAACCGCAAGCCAGACGGCCTTTGTGGGTGCGCGGCCTCGCACGAGCCAGAAGACGAAGGGGGTGGCCACCACGTGCAGCGACGTGAGGAAACCGCCGTTCGTCACGGAGGCTGTGACGAGACCGTACTGCTGAATGGCTCCCGCCACGAGAAAGACGACCCCTCCCAGGACGGCATAGCGGCCGACGGCCTGCAGGTGCGGCTGCGTCTGCCGGCGGTGCTCCAGCCAGGCGAAGGGCGCCAGAGCCAGCGCGGCGATGGCGCAGCGGAGCGTCAGGAAGAGAAACGGCCCGATGTGATCCATCGCCGTCTTCTGGAAGTAGAAGCCGAAGCCCCAGATGAGCGCGGCCGTCAGGACGAGCGCGTCGCCGCGCCCTGCGGTCGTGGCTGGCTTCCCGACGGCTCGTCCGCCTCGGCTCAGAAGCCGAGGCTCGGGAAGGCCCGAGGGTCGCTCTCGTGCATGAGCGCGTAGGCGGCCTCGACGATGTGCAGCTCACACGGCTTGGAGAAGAAGTTGCCGTCACCGCCGTACGCAGGGCGGTGTGGCTGAGCCGTCAGGGTGCGGGGCGGGCTGTCGAGGTGGTCGTAGGCGCCCTGCTCCTCCAGGATGTGCTGCAGCATGAACGCCGAGGCGCCACCGGGCGTGTCCTCGTCGACCACCATGAGGCGGTTCGTGCGCGCCACGCTGGCGGCAATGCGGTGCTCCCGGTCGAACGGCAGGAGGGTCTGTGCGTCGAACACCTCCAGGCTCACGTCGAGCTCCTCGAGCCGGGTTGCGGCCTCGAGCGCGATGTCGCAGAGAGCGCCGTAGGTGACCAGCGTGATGTCGGACCCTTCGCGGAGCGACTCCGGCACGCCGAGTGGGACCGTCACGTCGGCGAGGTTCGAGGGCAGCGGCTCTCGCGTGCGATAGCCGTTGAGCACCTCCACGACCAGGCCCGGGTCGTCCCCCTGAAGCAGGGTGTTGTAGAGGCCGCACGCGCGCGTCATGTCGCGGGGCACACACACGTGCACGCCGCGCACGTTGTGGAGGATGCCGGCCATCGGCGAGCCCGAGTGCCACACGCCCTCCAGCCGGTGCCCGCGCGTGCGCACGATCAGAGGCAGGGTCTGGCCGCCGCACGTGCGCCAGCGCAGCGTGGCGACGTCGTCGGACAACATCTGGAGGGCGTAGAGCAGATAGTCGAGGTACTGGACCTCGGCGATCGGCCGCAGGCCACGCAGTGCCAGGCCGATCGCCTGGCCGAGGATCGTCGCTTCGCGGATGCCCGTGTCCGACACGCGGTGCACGCCGTGGCGCTCCTGCATGTCGGCCATGCTCTGGTTCACGCCGCCGAGGCGCCCGACGTCCTCGCCGAACATGAGCACGCGCGGGTCGCGCCGGAAGGCTGCGTCGAAGTAGCGGTTGAGGATCTCGGCGCCCGGCACCTGGGGCGCGTCGGCCTGAATGGTGGGCCTCACCTCCGCAACCTGCAGGGCCCGGTCTCCCGTGACCTCGGAGCTGTACAGCTCCTGGAAGCGAGGCTGCGCTGCGCGCCGCCACGCTCCGAGCGCCCGCCGTGCCTCCTGCACGTCGGGCTGTCCGACCTCCTCGCGCGTGGCCACCAGGGCGCGGTGGACGGCCTCCAGGAGGTCCCCGCGAGGCCGGACGATGTTGGGGCGGAACAGCTCTTCACGGGCGCGCTCCAGCTCCTCCTTCTGCTGCGAACGGTCCGTCAGCGTCTCGAGCAGCTCCACGCAGGCCTTGCGCTCGCCGAAGAACGACGCGAGGTAGCTGGCGTACGCCGTGTGCACTTCGTCCTGTACCCATGCGGCCTCGGCCGCTGCGACCTCGTCCAGCTGCTCCGGGGTCGCGATGCCGCGCTCGATCATCCACTCCCGCATCTTGCGGAGAGGGTCGAAGGCGCGCTCCCACTCGAGGCGCTCCGCCGACTTGTAGCGCTCGTGGCTGCCCGACGACGAGTGCCCGAACGGCTGGGTGAGCTCCGTGACGTGAACGATCGCAGGGGTGTGCGAGCGCCTCGCCTCGAGCGTCGCGCGCTGGTAGACCTCCAGAAGGGCCTCGTAGTCCCAGCCCCGGACCTGGAACAGCTGGAAACCCGGCCCGTCGCCGCGCCGCTCGAAGCCCGCCAGGAGCTGGTACAGGTCTTCGCCGAGCAGCGCGTGCTCGTTGGTCACCGAGATGGCGTAGCCGTCGTCCATCACGCTGATGACGGCGGGCACCCCGAGGACTCCGATCGCGTTGATCGACTCCCAGAAGTGGCCCTCCGCGGTGCTGCCGTTGCCGATGGTGCCGAACGCGATCTCGCGCCCGTCGCGGGAGAAGCCGGTCGCCGGAAAGCCGCCTTCGCGGTACAGCTTGGATGCCTGCGCGAGGCCGACGAGGCGCGGCATCTGCGCCGCCGTGGGCGAGAGGTCTGCCGCGCTGTTGTACTGACGTGTGAGGTCTCTCCAGTTGCCCTCCTCGTCGAGGGATCGGCTGGCGAAGTGCGTGACCATCTGACGGCCGCCCGAGGCCGGCTCGTGCTCGAGATCCGCGTGCGCGTAGATCTGCGCGAAGAACTGGCGCACCGAGGTCGTGCCGAGGGCCAGCATCAGCGTCTGATCACGGTAGTAGCCGCTGCGCCAGTCTCCCGGCTCGAAGTGCCGGGCCAGCGCGAGGAGCGGGAGCTCCTTGCCGCCCCCGTCGGAGCCGAACTTGGCGCGGCCGCTCTGGACCTCCTTGCGGGTGTGCGCGCTCATCTCCCGGCTGCGCACGGCCAGGCGGTAGTCGGCGAGCAGAGCCTCGGCGGTGAGGCGGGCCGCGGTGAAGCGCTCGGGGGCGTCGTCGCCGGAGCCGGCGGGGCCGGAGCCGCGCGTGTGCGTGGGGGTCGTCAAGGCGAGATCTTTCCGCGACGGCCGCGGAGATCCTCCGCGTTCTCCGCAGAGCATCGGGGATGAGCCGCAGTGTACCCGGTTGGACGGCCACGGCGTCCGGATTGCCGGACGCCGGTGCCTCGAGAACGCGAAGGTGCGCCAAGTGCCCGGAAACTGGGCACTCGTCCTGGTCACTGGGCGCCGGAGTGTGCGGTAGCGTGCCGCCATGACTCCCGAGACCGCCTTCGACCCTCGGCAGGCCCTGCTGGCTTTCGAGGACGTCCACAAGAGCTACGGCGACTTTCACGCGGTGCGCGGCGTCAGCTTCCACGTCGACCCGGGGGAGGTGCTGGGGCTGCTGGGTCCGAACGGTGCCGGGAAGTCGACCCTGATTCGCATCCTCATGGACATCCTGCGCCCGACCTCCGGCACGGCGTGGCTGTTCGGCGCTCCCCTCGTGCGCGACGCGCTCGACCGCGTCGGCTACCTTCCCGAAGAGAGGGGTCTGTACACCAAGCTCAAGGTGATCGACGTGATGGTCTACTTCGGCACCCTCAAGGGGCTGTCGCGGCGTGAGGCGCGGCAGCGTGCCCACCACTGGCTCGAGAGGGTCGAGCTGCCGGACGTTGCGAAGCAGAAGGTGGAGAGCCTGAGCAAGGGGATGAGCCAGAAGGTGCAGATCGCGTCGACGCTGCTGACGGAGCCCGAGCTGTGCGTGCTGGACGAGCCCTTTTCGGGGCTCGACCCCGTGAACGTGCAGCTGGTCAAGCAGCTCATCGAAGAGCGGCGCGCCGCGGGGCGCACCACCATCCTGTCGACGCACCAGATGAACATGGTGGAGGAGCTCTGCGATCGCGTGGCCCTGATTCACCGGGGCGAGCTGGTCGTGTATGGCGAGGTCGACGCGGTGCGCGAAGCCTCGACTCCGCTCGAGGTGGAGGTGCGCGCCGCCGGCCTGCCGGACGTGCACGACCTGCCGGGCGTGCTGGGCATGACCGAGGTCTCCGAAGGCGTGGTCCGCCTGCGTCTCGACAGCGGCGGGGAGGCACCACCCACGCCCGCCGACGTGCTCGCCCAGCTGATCGAGCGCGGTGCGCGCGTCGACCACTTCGAGCGCGTCCTCGCCCGCATGGAGGACGTCTTCATCGAGGTCGTTCGCGGCTCGGGGGCCGCTCCGGTGCTGAACGAAGACGCGGGAGGTGCGCCGTGATCCGTTGGCGCAAGGTGCAGACCGTCGCCTCGTTCGAGTTCCTCTCCACGGTGAAGCGGATCGGGTTCCTCGTGGCGACCTTCGGCATGCCGGTCTTCCTCCTCCTCTACGGGCTCATCGCCAGCATTCCGGGCTACCTGGGAGCGCAGAAGGAGGCGTCCGAGGTGCGCGTCCTCGGGGTGGTCGACGGAGCCGGGGTGCTCGACCTCGAGCAGGAGGTCGAGGTGTCGCTCGTCGACCTCCCAGAGGAGGCACGGGTGGCGATCGACCTCGCTGGGCAGCGCGCGGGAGACCTCCTCCGGCAGGGGAACGTGATCTTCACTCCCTTCGCGACCGAAGACGCCGCGCACGCGGCACTGCGCGCCGCGGATCAGGAGGCGGAGAACGCACTGCGCGGCTACTACGTGCTTCCCGAGGACTACCTGGCGACGGGTGCGGTGCGCGTCGTGCGACGCGACGGCGGAGTGCAGTCGGCGGGTACCGGGGGCGAGCAGTTCCGGCGGCTGCTCGAGGAAGCGCTCCTCGAGGAGTACGTGCCGAGCGAGATCGCGCCGCGGATGAAGCAGATCGTGGCCACACGGGAGGACCTCGTGCTCCAGGAGGACGGTAGCCTCGAGCCGTTCAACATCGCGGCCACGATCGCGCGCTTCGCCATTCCCGGAGTGATGGCGCTCCTGCTCTTCATCTCCCTCATGATGACCAACGGCTTCCTGCTCCAGGCGACCGCGACGGAGAAGGAGAACCGGGTGGTCGAGGTCATCCTGTCGTCGGCGAACCCTGACGAGCTCCTCTTCGGCAAGCTCCTCGGACTCGGCGCCGCGGGCCTCCTGCAGCTGGGCGTGTGGTGCTCGATGATCATCGTCGGTGGGCTCGTGCTGGCGGGCGTCCTGACCGCGGTCGGCGTTCAGATCCCCTGGGGAATGATGGCGATCGGCGTGCCGTACTTCCTCCTCACGTACCTCTTTCTGGGCAGCCTGATCCTGGCGACCGGATCGCTCGGCTCGAACCTCAAGGAGAGCCAGCAGTGGAGCGTGATCTGGTCGCTCCTCCCGGTGGCTCCGCTGATGTTTCTCGGCCTCCTGATCCCCGACCCCCACGGCACGGTGGCACGGGTGCTGTCGTGGATCCCCTTCACGTCGGCATTGACGGTGATGGTCCGCATGGTCCTCGAGCCGGGCGGCGTCGCGTGGTGGGAGGTGGTTGGTGGCATGGTCGTGCTGCTGCTCTCCATCTACGTCGCGATCCGTCTCGGCGCGCGCCTCTTCCGCGTCGGGCTGCTCCTGGGGGGCTCCAAGGTGAAGCTGCGGGAGGTCCTGCAGCAGGCGCGCCTCGGTCATTGAGCTGCGAGGCCTCCTGCGCGGAAAAAGCTGGCACAATCGGTGTCCGCTCACTCCAACGACCGCTCTCAGCAGCGCACGCTGCCGACGAAAGGAACGCCCCATGACGGTCTCGCCTGCGTCCAGGTCACTCCACGACATCGACCGCAGCAGCTCGCTGCACCCCTTCACGCAGCTCCGCAAGCTCGAGACGGACGGCCCTCTCATCATCACTGAGGGTCAGGGGGTCTTCGTGCGCGACTCCCAGGGCCGCGAGTACCTCGACGCCATGGCCGGGCTCTGGTGCGTGAACATCGGCTGGGGCCGCAGTGAGGTCGCCGAGGCGATCACGCGGCAGGCGGAGAAGCTGCCGTACTTCCACAGCTTCACTGGGATGGCGAACGAGCCCGCGATCGAGCTGAGTGAGAAGGTGCTGGAGCTGGCGCCGGACCACATGGCGCGGGTCTTCTTCGGGTGCACCGGCTCGGACGCCAACGACACCAACGTCAAGCTGGTCTGGTACTACAACAACCTGATCGGCCGGCCCGAGAAGAAGAAGATCATCTCGCGCAAGCGCGCGTACCACGGCGTCACGGCCGTCTCCGCGTCGATGAGCGGCCTGACGTCGATGCACACGCCGTTCGACCTCCCGCTCCCCGGCTTCCTCCACACCGAGAACCCGCACTACTACCGCAACGCTCCGGACTGCATGTCCGAGCTCGAGTTCTCGGACCATCTGGCCGGGCAGCTCCGTAAGCTCATCGAGGACGAGGGTCCCGACACCGTCGCGGCGATGATCGCCGAGCCGCTCATGGGCGCCGGCGGGGTGATTCCTCCGCCCGAAGGCTACTGGCAGGCCATCGGCGCCGTGCTGAAGGAGTACGACGTGCTGCTCATCGCCGACGAGGTCATCTGTGGCTTCGGCCGCCTCGGCCACTGGTTCGGAAGTCAGGCGTACGACCTCGAGCCCGATCTGATGACCGTCGCGAAGGGCCTGTCGAGCGGCTACGCACCGATCTCCGGATCGCTCGTGTCGGAGAGGATCTGGGAGGCGCTCGTGCAGGCCTCCGGCCAGGGCTACTTCGCGCATGGCTTCACCTACAGCTCGCACCCGATCAGCGCTGCCGCAGCGCTCGCGAATCTCGAGATCCTCCAGGCGGAGGACCTGCCGGGCAATGCAGCCCGCGTCGGCGCACACTTCCAGTCGCGCCTCCAGGGGCTGGCGGATCAACCGTTGGTCGGCGAGGTCCGCGGCGAGGGTCTCATTGCGGCCGTCGAGCTCGTGGCCGACAAGGCCACCAAGGCCGAGTTTCCCGCTGAGCAGAGGGTGGCCCCGCGCCTGGCGGCTCTGTGCCTGGAGGAGGGGCTCATCAGTCGCGCCCTGCCGGAGTCGAACGCGATGTCGTTCTCGCCCCCTCTCGTGCTCACGCAGGAGGAGGCCGACGAGATCGTCGATCGGTTCGAGCGGGCGTTGCGTCGCCTCGAAGGGGAGCTCTCCTGAAGCGAAGTCGGTGGTCGGGTACCGTCCGCACTGTCGGGCTCACGGCGCTGGCCTTCGCGGCGGGGCTCGTGGGCGCGGGCGCCCCGAGCGTCGGCCAGTCGCCGCCCCCCACCGGTGACGAGGCCGACCGTTTCGTCCGTCGCGCACGTGTGGTCGCGATGCGCTCGGTGGGGGGGCAGACGCGAGCTCGGCAGGCGATCCTGCGCCTGGGGAGGGAGACGCGGCGCGCGATCTGGAAGACGGTCGGGGGAGACGATCCCTACACCCACTCCCGCGGCTTCGACAGCTACCGGCACGAGGTGGCGGCGTACGAGCTCGACCGCGTCCTCGGCCTGGGCCTCGTGCCCGCGACCACGGAGCGCCGGGTGGGCGACCGCACCGGCTCGCTGCAGCTCTGGGTCGAGCAGGCGCGCTCCGTCGAACCCGGAGCACGGGAGCTCATCCGCGGGGAGGCGCGCTCGCACGTGGCCCAGCTCCGCATGCTGCGCGCGCTGATGGGTAGCGAGCCCACGAGTGAGGTGCTGGTCGCACCCGACGGCGCCGTGTACACCATCGACCACGCGGAGGCCTTCTCGTTGGAGGACGAGCCGACGGGGCGCCCGCTCGAGCGCTTCTCGAAGAAGGGCTTGCAGGCGCTCGAGGGTCTCACGCGGCCCGTGCTCGAGAGCGCCGTCGGCCGTTGGCTCACCGACGAGGAGATGGAGGCGCTCTGGAGTCGGCGCGCCGGCTTGCTGGAGTGGGCGTCGAGCGCCCGGGCGCGTCGCGGTGAGGCCGCCTTCATCCCCTAGGGTCGTGGGCGGCTACCGGCCGAAGACGATCCGCTCCGAGTGCAGAAGGCGTGCAGTGACGGCGACACAGAGCACGGCGAGCACGGTCGTCACGACACAGGCGACGGCCGCGATGAGGCCGTTCGACGCCTCGCCCCCGATCACGTCGAGCAGGAGCTGCTGCTGGGCGAGGGCGGGGACCGCGGCCATCCACGTTTCGGTGTCGAGCGGGCGCACCGACGACAGGATGCCGGGCAACATCGGAGCGAAGGAGAGCAGGCTCACGTAGGTCTGTGCTTCCTTGAAGCTGCGCGCGAAGGTGGCCACCAGCATCTGGAGCGACGAGGCCAGCAGGGCGAGCGGGAAGAGCAGGAGGAACATCCACGCGATCTGGCTGCCACCCAGGGAGAGCTCGACGTCGAGCTGCTCGAGCGGCACCCGGCTCATCGCGAGCAGGAAAGCCGGGAGCGTCAGCACGATTCCCGCCACGCTGAACACCGACGTCGTGAGCCACTTGCCCACGACGAGTGCAAATCGGTGGATCGGGTTCACCAGGAGCGGTTCGAGCGACTGCCGCTCGCGCTCGCCTGCTGTGGTGTCGATGGCGACGTTGAGGCCGGCGATGAAGGCGGCGACGATGAGGAACATCGGGATCATGGCGAAGAAGCGCGCCGACAGCTGGGCGGGTGTCGCGAGGTCGAGGTCGTCGATCTCCACCGCACGGACGACCTCGGGGCTCACACCCCGCGCGAGCAGCCGGAGTGAGCCGACGCTGCCGTTGTAGTCGCGCAGCAGGGAGCGCGTGCGACCGATGGACGATCTCGACGCGGTCTTCGCGCCGTCGTAGACCAACGTCACGTGGGCCGGCTTCGCCTCCGTGAAGTCCTCGGCGTAGCTCTCCTCGATCACGAGCACGACGTCTTCGTCGCCGCTCTTGACCGCGGCCTCCGCATCTTCGGGTGCGTCCTTGCGCACGAGGCCGCGCTCCTCGAGGTAGGCGACGAGGTTCGGAGCGCGCTCGGCCCCCTGCACGGCCACCTCGAGCGGCCGATCGCTGCCCTCGAGCCGCGCCAACGAGCTGAACATGAAGGCGATCATGAGGGGCCCGAGCAGAGGGAAGAGCAGCGCAGACATCAGCGACCTGCGGTCGCGGAGCGCGTCGCGCAGCTCTTTGGCGAGAACCACCTGGACGTGTTGGAAGAAGCTCATGTCATTCCCTCAGTGCATCAGCCCTTCGTCGCTTCCGATGATGCGAACGAAGGCGTTTTCGAGATCTTCTTCCCCTGCGGCGCGACACAGCTCCTCCGGGGAACCGTCGGCGACCACCCTGCCGCCGGCGATGATGACGATGCGGTCGCAGAGCAGGCTCACCTCCTGCATCACGTGGCTCGAGAACAGCACGCACTTACCCTGCGCGCGCAGGTCCTGGATGAGCGCACGCATGGCGCGCGTGCTCATGACGTCGAGCCCGGTCGTCGGCTCGTCCAGGAGGACGTTGGCCGGGTCGTGCACGATGGCGCGCGAGACGGCCACCTTCATGCGCTCGCCGGCCGAGAAGCCGGCCGTGCGCCGGTCGGCGATGTCTTCCATGCCGAGCGTGCGGATCAGGTCTTCGGTGCGGCGCTCGAGCTCGTCGCCCCGCAGACCGCGAATCTGGCCGTAGTACTGCACGTGCTCCCGGGCCGTGAGGCGGTCGTAGAGTCCGTGCGAGTCGGGCAGAACCCCGAGGCGCTCCTGCGCGGCCTGGGGCTCGCGCAGGGCGTCGACGCCGTCCACGTGCACGTCGCCCGCGTCGGCGCGCAGGAGCCCGTAGAGGATGCGGAGCGTCGTCGTCTTGCCGGCGCCGTTGGGCCCCAGGAGGCCGGTGACCTGGCCGTCACGCGCTTCGAAGTCGACCCCGTCGACGGCTTGGATCTTGCCGAAGGCCCGGGAGAGGTTCTGGACTTGGATCATGGTGCAAGCGCCCTCGAGGTTCGTTCTGCGGAAGTCAGGGGGAGGTTCCGGCCGCGGTCAGGAAAAAGGGCGGACGCGCGAGCGATTCCGCACAGGACGCGTCGACCGCGTCGCCGCTCCCGGAGACGATGAAGTCGGTGATCACGTCGCGCATGCAGGAGCGGAAGGCCACGCCGTGCCCGGCGCCCGGCGCGATCAGATGCGTCGCGTTGCTCAGGCCGTCGAGAACGTGCTCGCCCCACGACGGGGGCGTCACCGGATCGAGGTTGCCCGACAGCACGAGCACAGGTGCGTCGCTGCGGACGGGCTCGTAGTAGCTCTCGGGGATCTCACCCTGTGGCCAGACGCTGCACGCGTTGGTGATCGTACGCACCGACGCACGGCCGAGGGCGCTGGCCGAGGCCGCCTCCTCGATGTCGCTCGGCGTGATGCGCGGGTAGTCCTCGGCACAGACCACCGACAGGAACATGCCCATGAACATGTGCACTCCCGAGAGCGGCTGGGTGATCGTGAGCAGGGTCTGGAAGTCGCCCGCCGCGGCTCGCTCGATCGTGAGGGGAATGAGACTCGCCAGCGTCGGGTCGTAGAGAGCGCCGCGGAGGGCGGAGCCGAACAGCTCCGCGGTGATGGGGAAGGAGACGAGCTCCCCGGTACGCGGGTGCAGCAGATCGGCGATCGGCGGCTCCCGATCCAGCGATGCCACGGTCTCCTCGAAAGAGCGGCGCAGCTCGGGGAAGCGCTCGTTGCACTCGGCCTGTGCCTCGCAGTCGTCGAACAGGATCTCCAGCGCCCGCTGGGCGTCGCGACCCATGGGCAACGGCAGGGCCATGTCGGGTGGTGCGACGCCGTCGAGAATGGCGACGCGCACGTTGTCGCCGTGACGCCGCAGATAGACCAGGCCCGCCCGCGTGCCGTAGGAGCCGCCGTAGAGGTTGATCTGGTCGTATCCGAGCGCCACGCGCACGTCGTCGAGATCGTCCATGGCGATGGGCGTGGTGTAGAGCGTCAGGTCGGCGTCGAGGCTGTCGCGGCAGCTTTCGACGAGAGTGCGCTCCATGAGATCGGTGGACAGCGCCTGTTCGAGGTCGGCGTCCTCCCCGAACGAGCACTGCAGCCCGTTGGATTGGCCGGTTCCGCGCTGGTCGACGAAGACGATGTCGCGCTTCTCGCGCACCTCGTCGAGACGGCTCACGACCGCGCGGACGAGCTCCGTCGCGGCCTGACCGGGGCCGCCGGCCAGGATGAAGACGGGGTCGGGCTCAGCGAGGCGCGCCTTGGCGGGGATGACGACGACGTGGAGGTCGATCGTGCGACCGGTGGCGGCCTTGCGGTCCTCGAAGACGGTCCACCGGCCGCAGCGAGCCGGAACGGGGCTGCCGTCGACGCGACAACTCTCGAGCTCGAGCTGCGGCACGTTGTCGTCCTGGGCTGCAGCGGGGGTCGCCGCGGCGAAGAGCAGACCCAAGGTGGCCGCGAAGCGGGCGAGAGGGCGCTGGATGCCGGGAAGGCGCCGGAGCAACGGGGCGCGGTGGGATGCGGGATGTGGGGTCATGACGGGCTCCTCGGCGGCAATCCGGCGAACTGTTTGGGTCAAGGCAAACAGTACTACGAGGCACCTCGGGGAAGGTTTCGACCGCACAGGCGGGTGTCCCGCGGGGAGCACCTCGAGGCTCCGGAGTGGGGTAAGGTGCGCGGGCCCTGGAGCGATGCCCGTGATCCGAACCCTCGACAGCCCACATTTCCGCCTGCTCGGAGGCACGCGCGTCCTGGAACAGGAGCAGGGTGTCGGCCGCACGGTGCTCGAGTTCGTGGCCCGGGAAGAGCAGTGTCACGAAGGCGGTGCCGTGCAGGGAGGGTTCGTCACGGGCTGGATCGACTCGGCCATGGCCATGGCCGCCATGTGCCTCCGGAGCCCGGACGATGGGCTCTGGTTCGCCACGCTCGAGGTGAAGATCAGCTTCTACCGGCCGGCCACGCCGGGGACCTACCGCGCCGAAGGCTGGGTGGAGCGGTCCGGCAAGAGCGTGGCGTTCCTCGCCGGCCGGCTGCTCGACGCCGACGGCCAGGTGATCGCCACGGGCACGTCGACCGGGACGTGGGCCGGCAAGAAGCGCAAAAAGACCGAAGGCTGACGGGCCCCGAGGACGCGCCCGCGCTCGCTCAGGCGGTCTGGATCTTCCGGTCGAGCCAGTCGATGACCACGCGGTTGAGCTCGTCGGGCTTCTCCTGCTGCGTCCAGTGGCCGCAGTCCATCACCGTGTGCTTCTCGAGGTCGGCGATGAAGTCCTCCATGCCGTCGGCGGAGGAGGGTGGCAGGATGACGTCGTCTTCCGCGCCGATGTACAGGCACGGCACGCTGATGTCCCAACGCGCGGTGCTGAAGTCGGGCTGCACCTGTGCCGAGGCGCGATACCAGTTCAGGCCACCGGTGAAGCCGGTCTGCTCGAAGGTGCTCACGAACACCGCGAGCTCGTCCTCGGTGAGCAGCAGCTCACCGGTGAAGTTGTCCTCTTCGAGCATGCGGAGCAGGTCGACCTGCCGCTCGGCGGAGTCTTCGGGGAGCTGGGCAAAAGCCTCGGCGTCCCAGAAGCCGCCTCGCCGCAGCGTCATCTCGAAGGTCTTGCGCACGTTGGCGGCCAGCTTGGCGTCGGCGACCCCTTCGGGCTGGAAGGTCTGCGTGTAGTAGTTCTCGGTGCGCACGATGAGCGGGTTCGAGTTGTCGCGGGGGTGCCCGGGGTGCGAGGTCGGGGTATTGACGCCGATGACCCCGGCGACACGGTCCGGGTGAAGGCGCGCCATGAACCACACGACGCCGCCACCCCAGTCGTGACCCATGAAGACCGCGCGCTCGATCTCGAGGGCGTCCAGCATGCCGGCCATGTCGTCGCACAGGTGATTCAGCGTGTAGTTCTCCATGCCCTCCGGACGATCCGAGAGCCCGTAGCCCCGCTGATCGGGCGCGATCGCGCGGTAGCCGGCGTTCGCGAGGGCGGGCAGCTGATGGCGCCAGGAGTAGGCCAGCTCCGGAAAACCGTGGCAGAGGACGACCGGGAACCCCTCTCCCTGCGAGTAGACCCCCAGGGTGATGCCGTTCGTCTCGACGAGCTGGGGTGTCCCCAGCCCGGGAGCGGCGGTGACCCCACCGCGCTCGAATGGCGCCGGGGCCACCTCTTCTTCGGGAGCCGCCTCTTCGGCGGGTGCACAACCGGTGGCCCAAGGCGCGAGGGCGGCGCCTCCCGCGAGCCAGGCGCCCGCCTGCATCAGCTCCCGGCGATTCGGGGAGGCGCTGGACGTCGGGGAGATGGCGGTGGAGAGGTGCTCGTTCGAGCGGCGCTGGCGCATGGCGATGTGCCTCCTGCGGGATCGGGTTCGGAGTGCTTGCGGAGGACCGCAACCGGGGAGTGGAGAACCTGCCGAGCATGTCATGGAGGCGCCGCCGGTGTCGGCGACCGGCACCACGCGGCGCTACACTTCGGCCGATGTCACGCTTCCTCGACGCGCAGGCGCTCGCACTCCGCCTCGGGGTCGCCTGCCTCCTCCTCGCCGCGGCCGTACCCAGCGCTGCCCAGGAGGACGTGAGCTACGGCGAGCGGCTCGACGTGCGCGTGGTGAATCTCGACGTCCTCGTCCTCGGAAAGAAGGGGCAGCCGGTGCTCGACCTCACGCAGGACGACTTCGTGGTCTCGGAAGACGGCGTCCGTGTGGACGTCCAGTTCTTCAGCGCCCCCGGATTGGCACCCGAGGACGACCGGGAGTGGACCGAAAGCGAAGACCTGCCGGAGCTGGAGCTCGCCGAGGGTCCCGAGCTTGTCCTGTTCGTGGACGACGAGCACCTCCCGAGCGCGGCGCGCAAACGCTTCCTCAAAGACCTCCGCGCCTTCCTGGAGGAGTCGGAGCCGCTGCCACCCACTCTGCTACTCCAGCGTCGAGGGGGCCTGCCCATCTCGGCCGGACCGACCCGTGATCTCGACGAGCTGGTCGCTGCGATCGAAGGCGCTGGGCGGCCGCTCGCGCGCGGCCTCACCATGAGCCTGGCGCGACGCCGTTCGCTGAGCACGATCGAGGGTGTCATCGAGTCGTGTCTCGCCAGCGACCGGGACATCTGCAGCGACTGTTTTGGCGAGATCCTCGGCGAGATCAACAGCTATGCCGTGGAGCAGACGACGAAGCTGGAGCGTGTCTCTTCGGGACTGCTCGGTGCCATCGGCGCCATGGGCACTTCGCGGCAGCGTCGCACCCTGCTCTACGCGGGCGACGGTCTGCCGCAGATCCCGGGCCTCGCGATGTTCTCCTACCTGGGTGACCTGTGCCCCGACCGCCGCACGGAGACCGAGTCGGAGGCGCTGCGGTACAGGCAGGATCGTCTGTTCGAGGAGCTCGGCGCCATTGCGAACGCCGGGCGGATCTCGCTGTATCTCTACGACGCCGGCGGGCTCCGGCCCACCACCAGCACGAGTGTCGACGCCGGTGGTTTTGCACCCTCGTTCGAGAACGACAGCTACTACAACCAGAACCAGCAAGCCGGGATGAACCTGCTTGCGCGCGCGACCGGTGGGCGCGCCCTCGTCAACAGCAATCGTGCGCTCGAGCCGATGCGAGAGATGGCGCAGGACATCGCGGCTCGCTATTCCCTCGGCTACGTCGTGGACCGGGCGCCGACCGGTCGGGTTCACCAGCTCGAGGTGACCTTGCGGGGCCCCGCGGCAAAAGGCCGCCGGCTCCGCTATCGCCGCTCCTTTCTCGATCTCACGGCCGAGGGTCAGCTGATCCAGCAGCTGAACGCCGCGATGTACTCGGGCGCGGTGACAGGAGCGTTCGACATGAGCGTGTCGTTCGGCGAGGCGACTCGCGGGGAGTCCCGCAAGGCCCGCCTGCTGCCGATCGAGATCCAGATTCCGGACAGCGCGTTGACGCTGCTGCCTGCACCGCCCGAAGGGGTTCTCCAGGGTGCGGTTCGGCTGGCGCTGGCGAGCACCGACGAGAAGGACCGTCTCTCGGGTTTTCGCCAGCGCATCCTGCCGCTGGGAGAAGGTGGCCTCCTACCCACGGAGGAAGGGGTGTTCTCCATCGTGGTCCGACTCACGGTGCCGCGGGGTGAGCGGATCGTCGTGGTAGCGGCCCGTGACGAGACGACCGGTGAGACGACGGTCGTGCGGCACGAGGTCGAGGTGCCGTAGCGCTCCTACGGGCCGGTGCTGGGCGCGAGGTCGAGCACCCGCTCGAGCCGGATGTCGTCGTTGGTGAGGCTCTCGCCGTCCGCCCCCGAGCTCCAGAGAGCCACCTCGGAGCCCGACGAGGCCTCGTAGCCGTACGGGAAACCGTCGAAGGGATCGGTGGGGAAGGGGCGGTCGTTGTTGCGCAGCCAGGTGGGCTCGAGCTCTTCGATCTCCGTCGGCAGCTCACCGGTCTCGGCGGCGTGGCGCTGCAGCACCCGCATGAGATCTTCCAGATCGGTCTCGGCTCGGGTACGGGCCTCCTCGAACTCCTCGACCGTCTCGAACACGGGCGCGTCGGGTGCCTCGTCCCAGAGATCGGGGTCGGTGGCGAGCGCCTGTTCGAACTGCGATGACGCCGCCTTGAGCGCGGGGAGGAGCACCGCCGTCATGGCCAGGGAGACGATCACGAACGGAGCGAGCGCGCCGACCCCGAGCATCGCGAGCGCGCGGACGGTCCCCTTGCCGGTGCGAAGCTCCGCGGTGACGAGACCCGGGTCGAGCGCCGCGACGCGCTCGCACAGTGGCGGATAGCCCGAGAGCCAGCGGCCCAAGGTCATCCACCCGGTGTCGAGGTCGCGCCCCTGGGCGACGAACGCCTGGAGGTTGACTTCGGGCGCGTGTCGCTTGCCGGCTGCGAGGACGGTCATGCCGAAGGTGGCCGCTTCGCGATCGCCGCACAACGCCGCCCCCCAGCGGTCGCAAGTGAGCTCGCGGGCTCTGGAGTAGGCCGAGCCCAGGAATGGGATGGCCATGCCTGGTGCCAGGATCCAGAGCCAGCGCAGATGGTTGGCGCGAATGTGACCGAGCTCGTGGCCGATGATCATGTCGCGCGCTCTGGGGTTGTCCTCGCAGGCGTCGAGCAGGTCCGAGTACAGCACCATCATGGGCCGGCCCAGGAACCGGGTGGCGAACGCGTTCAGATTGCCTCCGGCCTCCAGCAGGTAGGCCTCGGGTACCTCGCGGAGCCCGGCGCGCCGCGACAGCTCCTCGATGCGCGCGTAGAGCTCCGGCAGCTGGTGTGGCCCGAGGCGGACCGCGCTGCCGCGGATGAAGGTCACGAAGACCACGTGCGAGGCGAAGAGAAACAGGAGGATCAGCCCGGCGTAGGCGATGCCGACGAGGCTGACGATCAGGAGGGCCCAGACGGCGAGCGACGCGAAGAGCAGCGCGAGGAAGAGCGGGCGCTCGCTCGGCCAGGCGGTCACGCGGGCCGGTCCGGGATCCGGAGCCACCGGCTGGGCTGGCTTCGTCATGGGCAGGGTGGCGTCAGACATCAGGAGACTCCTTCGAGGAGAAGACAAGAGAGCAAGACGCAAGGCGGCCGACGGGCAATCATAGCAACACGGCTATGAGTTGTCGGTCGCCCGGATCTCAGAGGGGCAGGGTGTCGGGCCACAGAGCCGGGTTGGGGCCGACGGTTCCACCGCCGAGGACGACGCGCTCCACCCGGTCTTCGGCGAGCAGGTACGGCGCGTCGACGTCGACCCAGTCCGCGTGCGGCGCGAGGTGCAGCGCCGGCGCGATGCCCAGCGAAGTGCAGAGCATGCATCCCACCATCACCTGCAGGTCGTGCGCACGGGCGGCCTCGAGCGCTGCAAAGGCGTGCGTCAGGCCGCCCGTCTTCTCGAGCTTCAGGTTGACCCCGTCGTAGCGATCTCGAACGCGCGGCAGGTCGTCGACCGTATGGAACGACTCGTCGGCGACGATCGGGACCGGGTGCTCGAAGGTCGAAAGCGCCTCGTCGGAGCCGGGAGGCAACGGCTGCTCGATGGCGACGACGCCGCAGCTCGCGAGCTGGTGCGACAGCTCCTCGACGTCGTCTGGTCGCCACGCCTCGTTGGCGTCGACGAGGAGGGTCGCGCCCGGCGCCGCCCCGCGCACGGCCGTGACTCGCTCGCGGTCGGAGGTGCCGTCGAGTTTGAGCTTGAGGCTCGCGAAACGGGGAGCCCAACGACGGGCCTCGCGAGCCATGACCTCCGGCGAGTCGAGCGAGATCGTCCGCACGGTCGCCACCTCGACGGCCTTCGACGTGCGCCTCCGGTCCGTGGGAACGCCCTCGAGCCGGGCGACGTCCGCTTCGAGGTGCCAGAGCGCGGCGTCCAGGGCGGCGCGCGCCGCGCCGGCGGGAAGGAGACCCTGGAGGGCCTCCCGGCTCAACCCGCCTCGCACGGCGTCGCCGAGCGAGAGCACCTCGCGGAGAACACCTTCGATGCTCTCGCCGTAGTGCGGATACGGCACGCTCTCCCCCCAGCCGCGTGCGGTTTTGCCCGACACGTCCCGCTGCAGCGTGACGGTGACGACCTCCGTGGCGGTGCGCGCGCCGCGGGCGATGACGAACTCGCCGTCGACCCGGAAGGTCTCGGCCCGTGCTTCGAGACGGATGCCTTGGCTGGCCGGCATGTGCTTCAGGCGTGTGGGGAGTCGTCGGGTGCCGGCAGGCTGTCGACCAGCGGCCCGACTCCTGTCCGGACCGGGTCCACCGCCGGGGCGTCGAGCTCTTCGGCTGCGAGATCGAGCGCGCGACGGGCCTCGGCCTCGGTCAACTTCGAGGTGTTCAGGCTGCACCCCAGGAGTGCCACGTCGGGGTTCGTCGTTCGTGCGGCGGCAAGAGAGGCCTCGAGCGTCGCGCGCAGGCTCGGGACCGGAAAGCCGGCGCTGTGGCGCATCGTCTCGCGCGTCGGGTCGCCGCACACCACGAGCCAGTCGGGCTGGGCACCGTGGATGAGACCGAGCGTGACACCGCCGAACGAGGGGTGGAGCACCGTCGCCTGCCCTTCGATCACGTGCCACTCGCCCGGCGCTTCGGGGCTCAGCTGTTCGATCGCACCCGAGAGGAAGTCGGAGGGCACGGCGTCGAGGGGAACCCCCTCGCCCGCGATGAGGATTCCGGTCTGCCCGGTCGCCTTGAAGGTGGCGTCGTAGCCGCGCTTCCGCATCTCGCCCTCGAGAACCAGCGCCGTGAACATCTTGCCGACGTTGCAGTCGGTGCCCACGGTGAGAATGCGATGGCCCGCGCGCGGGGCACCGTTGCCGATGGGCAGGTCGGTCGCCGGCTCGCGGACGTCGATGAGCCGGGTGCCGTTGCGCTCGGCCGCGCGCACCAGGCGTGACTCCGACCCCAACCTCTGGTGCATCCCCGACGCGAGGTCCAGGCCACTGTCGCTGGCCCGCTCGAGAACGTCGAGCCAGTTTTCGTCGAGGCGGCCTCCGGGTGCGACGGTGCCGATGACGAGGGTCTTCGCGCCCTGGGCCGCGGCCTCCTCGGGCGTCATGTCGGAGAGGCCGAGCGAGAAGCCCGCGCCCTCGAGAGCGTGCTCGGCGAGGCACCGCTCCGGTCGGAAGCGCGCCAAGCCGACGGCGGTCTTGGCCTGGGCGCCGTCCTGCGCTTCGCCCAGAAAAAGGAGGAGATCTCGCGTCGTGGTCATCGGTACCCCGCTGCCTGCAGCGTGAAGAGGTGGGCGTAGCGTCCGTTCAGCTCCATGAGCTCGTCGTGGCTGCCGTCCTCGACGACTCTGCCTTCGTGGAGGACCACGATGCGGTCGGCCATTCGCACCGTCGAGAAGCGGTGGGAGATGAGGATCGTCATCCGGTCCTGGGTCGTCGCGCGGACGTGCTCGAACACCTGCGCCTCGGCTTCGGCGTCCATCGCAGCGGTCGGCTCGTCGAGAATGAAGATGTCAGCTTCTTCGCGGATGAACGCTCGGGAGAGGGCGACCTTCTGCCACTGGCCACCGGAGATCTCCTGTCCGTCCTTGAACCACTTGCCGAGCTGCGTGTGGTAGCGCTGGGGGAGCTCTTCGAGGAACGGCGCGGAGAGCCCCTTCTCGGCCGCGTCGTGCCACCGGTTCTCGTCGTTGAAGAAGCGCACGTCGCCAGCGCCGAGGTTCTCGCCCGCCAGGAACTGGTACCGCGAGAAGTCCTGGAAGATGACGCCGATACGCTGGTGCAGCGCCTCCTCCTGCCAGTCTTCGAGGTCGGTTCCGTCGAGGAGGATGCGGCCCTCGGTGGGCGAGTAGAGACCGGCGAGCAGCTTGACGAGGGTCGTCTTGCCGGAACCGTTCTCGCCCACGAGGGCCAGAGCCTGGCCAGGGATCAGCTCGAGGCACACGTCTTCGACGGCGAGGGCGGACGAGCCCGGATACGAGAACGAAACGTGCTCGAAGACCAGGCCCGTTCCCGGGCTCGTGCCGACGGTCACCCCACCTTCGCGGCGGCGCTCCGATCCGGGCTGTTCGAGGTACTCGTAGAGGTTCGACAGGTAGAGGTTGTCCTCGTACATCTTGCCGATCGCCGTGAGACTGGCCGTGACGGCGGCCTGGCCCTGGCGGATGAGCAGGAGGTACATGGTCATCTCGCCGAGCGTGAGCTGGCCGCGGACCGTGCTCGCCGCGATCCATGCGTAGGCACCGTAGAAGGCCGCGGTGCCGACGAGCCCCATGCCAAACGCCCACGCGCCGCGCCGGAGCGTCAGCTTGCGGTCTTCCGCGTACAGCGTGCGGAAGATGTCGCGGTAGCGCTCCAGGAGCAGGGGGCCGAGCCGGTTGATCTTGACCTCCTTGGCGTAGTCCTCGCGGGCGAGGACCGCCTCGAGGTAGAGCTGCTTGCGCGTCTCGGGCGAGCGCCACCGGAAGAGGCGGAAGGCGTCTCCCGAGAACTTGGCCTCGGCGACGAAGGCCGGCAGGCCGGCGACCACGAGGAGGACGACCGCCCACAGGCTGAACGCGGCGAGCAGGACGGCGTAGCTCGTGAGCGCGATGGAGTTCTGGATCAGGCCGAACGTCTTGGTGACGAGGCTCAGGGGCCGGCTCGACGCCTCGCGCCGAGCGCGCGTGAGCTTGTCGTAGAACTCCGAGTCTTCGAAGTGGCGGATGTCGAGGGTGAGGGCCTTCTCGAGCACGAGCTCGTTGACGCGCTGCCCCAGCTGTGCGCGGAGAAGCGACTCGCAGGTGCCGAGCGTCCGTGTGGCTGCCGCGATGGCGGCGACCAGACCGGCCTCGAGCGCCACCCAGCGCAGTGCCGGCATCAGATCGGGGGTGGCCCCGCCCGTCTGGACGCCTTCCACGACGGCATCGACGATCAGCTTGCCGACGTACGCCGCAAACGCTGGCAGGAGGCCGCCGACGAGGGTGGCGGCGCCGAGGAGAAGGGCGAGGGGACGGCTGGTCGTCCACACGAGCTCCAGCGCGCGACGGCTGTACCGGAAGACGCCGAGGAAGCGGCTCAGGCCAGCGTCGTCGTCGAGGGCTTCGGGCGGCGGCGTCATGAGGCGCCGAGTCTACGGCGCGCGCCCCAGCCCCGCGCGGGCGGACTTTTCCTCGACCTGCGTTTTGGGATAGAACGTGTGGAACCGGAGGGACGGAGAGATGACGGAACGCACCAAGACCCGACTGATTCACGGTGGCCACAAGGGCACGGAGGCCGAGTTCGGCCGCTGCGCCGAGGCGTGGGGCGTAGAAGAGCTCACTCTGTCCTTCGAGGGGCACAAGATGGAGCGCGCCAGCAACGTCGAGGTGCTCACCGAGTCGGAGCTCGAGGACGGCGACGTCAGCATGACGATGGTCTGTGAGCGCCTCGGGCGGCGCTTCGCGCGGGGCCAGGGCATCCGCCGCGTCCTCCAGAGCATGTTCCATGTCGTCAACCGCAGCGACTACCTCTACGCGGTTGGCGTCGTGCAGCCCGATCTCACCGTGCGCGGTGGCACCGGCTGGGGCGTGGAGCTGGCGAAGTTCTACAACCGGGGTGTGAGCGTGTACGACCAGGAGACCGATCGCTGGGTCACCTGGCAGAACGGTGGTTGGGTGGAGGAAGAGGAGCCGGTTGTGCCGGACGCCACCTTCTCGGCGACAGGGACCCGGCACCTCACCGACTTCGGCCGTCAGGCGATCCACGACATGTTCAAGCGGTCCTTCGGCGGCCTCCAGACCCCGCCCAAGTCCGAGACTCCCTAGCTCCGCCGGGGCCGGAGCCTCCAGGCTCCCTCCGCCGCAGCTCTGGAGCTCTGTAGTTGTGGTCTCTCTCGACGTTCGTTCGGGGGCCTGTGCTCCGATTCATCAGCGTCTGGGTCCCTTCACCGTAGAGAAGGGTCGGTAGCCCAAGGCACTGCGATCTGCACCTTGTCTTCCTGCGAGAGCCGGGACTCCTCATGCACTCCCGGCAGAGGCAGGTAGGGCATGACAACGGGTCACTCCGTCGCTTCTCCAAGTTTCGCGTCGGCTGTGACGGTCCGACGACGGCTGATCCTGCACGGCGGAATCGTCTCTTTCGTCTTACCCAGCTTCCGGCTGGGAGATCTGACGTGGTCCGGGCCCGCGGATGCACGGAGGTCAAGTGGGAAGTGCCTTGGGCGACCTTCCTCTCTCTCTGATTTCGATCTCGACCCCGCGCCTCTTGGTCTGCGGGGTCGGAAGCTCGACCCGGAATCTCTCTGAACAACGTCTCGAGAACCCACCTCTAGTCGGCCCGGGCGACCAGGGCCTCGGAGCGTCTCTGCGCCTCGGCGAGGATTCGCTCCTCGTCGAGCGTGACCAGCTCGCCTTCGCGCATGAGAAAGCTGCCGTGGGCCACCGTGTCGGTGACGTCGGAGCCTTTGGCCGAGTGTACGAGGTTGGCTGTGAGGTCGTGCTGGGGACACATGTGCGCCACGTCGGTTCGGAGCAGGATGAAGTCAGCAGGGGCGCCCGCCACGAGGCGGCCACTGTCCGGGAAGCCCATCGCCTGGGCGCCCACCTGAGTCGCCATCCGGAGCAACGTATCGCCCGGCACCGCGGCGGGGTTGCCGGAGAGGTACTTCTGCATCAGGGCGGTCTGCCGGATCACGGCGAACATGTCCATGTCGGCGTTGGAGGCCGGCCCGTCGGTGCCCAGCGACACCGCGACGCCCGCCTCGAGCAGGGGATCCAGCGGGAACATCGGCATCGCGAGCTTCGCGTAGGTGATGGGGCAGTGCGGCACCCGCACGGCCTTCTCCGCGAGGATCTCCACGTCGCGCCCGTCGACCACGAGCGTGTGGGCGGCGATGAGGCCTCCCGGAACGTCGAAGGCGCCGATCGAGTCGAGGAGCTGGACGGGCGTCAGGCCGTACCTGTCGAGCGACTCGTCCACCTGGCGCTGGTCTTCGGACACGTGGGTGTGGATGCCGTGGTCGCTCGCGTGCGCCGCGTCCACCACGCGCTCGAGGAGCTCGCGGGAGCACGTGTAGGGAGAGTGGGGTGCGAGGAACGTCCGGAGGCGCGGGTGGTTCATGCTCGCCACGTCGGCGTTCCAGGCGACGGCGTCGTCGAGCGTATCGCCGGCCTCCGTGCCGGCCCCGGGATCGAAGAGCGTCGCACCGAGGGAAGCCCTCATGCCGCTCTCGATCGCGAGCTCGGCGATCCGGTCCTCGTGGAAGTACATGTCGTTGAACGCCACGCACCCCGTGCGGATCATCTCGACCGCCGCCACCGCGGTTCCCCAGTACACGTCCTCCGCCTCGAGCTGGTTCTCGATCTTCCAGATCGCCGGCAGCCAGGCCGCGAAGTCCATGTCCTCTGCAAACGCGCGCTCGAAGGTCATCGGCGCGTGGCAGTGGCTGTTGAACAGGCCGGGCATGGCGACGCGGCCGCGCCCGTCGAGCACCTCGTCCGCCTCGAGGTCTTCGGGCACGTCGCCCACGTGCAGTAGGGTCGGCCCCTCGAACACCAGACTGCCGCCCCGGTGGATGGTGCCCTCGTCGTCGAGGGTGACGATGTCGAGATCGCGAATCCAGGTCGTGGTCATCGGCGCATCCTACTGCCGCGACGGCGGAACGCCGGAGGCCCCGGTTGGAGGAGCTCTTCAGACCCCATCCGGAGCAGCCGGAGTGGATTCGCGACTTTCATCGTGCGGTACGTCGAAAGCGACGGAGCCGACGGTCACGTGTGGCGCGGGGCCGCCGCGCTGCTGATGACCATCGACCCCGGGGGAGACCGCCAGCGGACGGTGCCGCTGATCTACGGCCGGCGCGGCGAGGTCGTCGCCGTGGTCGCCAGCAAGAGCGGTCACCCCGAGCACCCATCGTGGCTCGAACCGCTCCTGGAACGCCCGCGCGTGGCCGTCCAGGTGGCGGCCGCTCGCTGGGCGGGAGACGCGCGCCTCGCCGAGGGCACCGAGCGCGACGAGTGGTGGCGCTTCATGTGCACGGTGTGGCCCGCGTACGAGAGCTACCGTCGCAAGACCAGCCGTGAGATCCCGGTCGTTCTCCTCGAGCCTGCCGCGCGCGCCTAGGGGGCTGCTGAAGAACTCCCGTGGTGCTGAGTTTGCGCGCCGCGAGTCGAGATGTGGTGCGCCGTGTGCGAAGGCGATGCGGTGTCCATCGTCGAGCGCGCGCCGTGCCGCAGATCGGCTCGCGCCGCGCAAACCCTTCGGGCGCAGGGGTTTGCGCTCTCTGTCCGCACCGAGCCTCGTCAACGATGGCACCGCACCTGATCCTCGGCGTCGGCACGAACAGCGAGCGCAGATCCCTGCGCTCAGCGCCGCGGGAGTTTTTCAGCAGCCCCCTAGGGGGCTTGTTCAGCAGCCCCCTAGCCTTCGGTGGTCGCGAGCAGCGGCAGCTGCGCGACCAGAGCGAAGCCGGTGACTGCGTCGGCCGCGCTGCGGACCTGGGCGCGGCCCCCATGAAGCTCGAAGATCTGCCGTGCCACGCCGAGCCCGGTGGCGGCCGCGAGGCCGCCTGGACGGTCGGTCTCGCCAGCGTCGAAGAAACGCTCGTTGAGATCGGGTGGCAGGGAGACGGTCGTCTGCTCGAGCTCCAGGTGGACCTGGGCGCGCGATGCGCGCACGCGGACGCGCAGCTCGCCGCCGCGTGAGTCCGCGAGCACGCTCGTGATCCCGCGGTACAGGCCCTCGATGGCCAGCGCAATCTGCGCATCGTCGCCGTGCACCGCCGCGGCACCTCGAGGGAGATCGAGGCGCAGGAATGCATCGACGCCCAGGATCCGCAGCTCGGGCTCCAGATGGTGATGCACGCGCTCCACCAGATCGCCGAGCGCGACCAGCGTGGTCTGCGGACGCTCGGAGTGCTGGGCCTGCCGGGCGGCCCGGATCAGCCAGTCGCAGCGATGGGCCTCGGCCGCCATGAGGTCGCGTCCGGCCCTCTCGAGGAGCTGGCCCGGAGCGGTGCGCATCATTTCCACGGAGGAGACGATCGACTTGAGGCTGCGCTCGACCTCTTCGATCACCTCCAGCGGAAGGCCGGACGCCTCGGCTGTAGCCGGAGGTTTGGCACCTGGTGGCGACGGGGACTCCCGCACCTTGTGGTGTCGAGCCGCGGCCGCCAGCTGCCGGGCGCGACCCTCGCTGATGTTCTGCACCACGCAGGGAACCTCGGAGAGCCCCGCGGCGACGGCGGCTGCGAGGCGCGTCGTGCCGGCCACCACTTCGAACTCGCGCCCGACGGCGCGTACGACCAGAGGCTGGACGAGGCCGAGCTCGCGGATCGAATCGACGAGTGCGCCGATGCCTTCGGCCTTGGGGAGGGAGTGCGGAGAGCGGAGGCGCGCGACCTCGAGGTAGCGCAGCGGCGCTCCCGGGAGCTCGGTGGAGAGCTCGTCGACCAGATGCGTGTCGTGCCGCATGCGAAAGCCGCTGGGGAGCCCTTCCCGTTGCGGTGGCTCCCCGTCGTCACGGGCGCCGTCGGCAGCTCCTTCCCGGGGCGGCGGGGACGCCGGAGGCTCGTCGAAGAGCACGCCGCGCGGCCGTTGCATCTCGCCGTCGGCGCTCCTGGAGCGCGTGGACTCCGGCACGTCCGTGTCCGGCTGGGAGTCGTCGTCCTGGCCGTCTGTGGGCCCCCCGAACGGCACGAATCCAGAGGGCGATGAGCGGACCCTGGGGGGTCCTTGCGGTGGACGGGGCAAAGCTGCTCCTCAGCATCGGGAGCCTCGCGAGCGGACCAGCGTCGGCCTACACGAGCCCCGAAAAACGGAATGAACTTCGAGGTCCCTTGCTACCAGACCCACGGGGTCGGATCAACTCCCGAGGGCCGCGACGGGGTGACTCGAAGGGCGCCGGATCTTGAGCTCGTAAAGTGCCTCCCGCGGCCCCGCGTTGATCTCGCACATGGGCACCGCAACCCACTCCCCGTTCCGCCTCGTGGCGCCGCGGAACGCGCACGCCGCGAGCCTCTCCTGCGTGGCCTGGTCGGGGTCCGCCACGTCGCGTGCGCTCATGAAGTTGTGCTGCACCAGATTCAGCGCCCGAGGGGCGCCGGTGCCCCGACGGAGGGCGGCGCGAACGGCCTCGCGTCGCGTCAGGCCGGCGCTTCGCCGCACGTGGCCCACGTGTCGCGCGAGCGCCCAGAGCACTCCCGGACGGCGAAGGAGGAGAGACGTCCGGCGGACATTCGCCAGCCAGGCGTCCGGGCCACGTGAGCCGACGCCGCCGAAGGTCCGCAGCAGCGCCGCGACGAACGACTCGGTCGGCTGCCCGGCCGGCAGCGCGTCGATCACGCGCCGACCGGCGCCCGTTTCCACCCTCAAGGCGATCGCCTGGCTGCTGCACCTCGGGTCGCCGAAAGAGAAGGCTCCCCTTCCGAGTCTCGTTCCCGCGGCCCGTTCGACCTCGGCCCACACCGCCTCCGGGGTGGCGGTGGACGTGCCCATCCGCGTGCGGCCGACGTCGGCTTCGGTCTGAAAGCTCAACATGCGAAAGGCGTCGAGCCGTCGTGGCTCGTCCAGGAGCCACGAGACGATGCTGGAGATACTGCCGAGGTTGGCAGCGGTCACCGTGACGGTGTGTGCGGCGCTCACCGCGCATCCGGTTCTGCGACGCACGTCGAGGATCAGGTCGACGAACCGCTGACGCAGCGGGTGCAGCTGCGCCTCGTCCTCCAGAGCGCGGATGGGGTAGCCCGGACGGCCGGCCTGGGTGATGTCGATGTGGATCGCGACCTTCGTGAGGTGCCCTTCGGTGACGAGGCGGTCGAAGACGTCGGGGTGGTCGAGGAGCACCTGGCCGTGGGTCATCAACATCGGCACGGTCCCTGCGGCGCTGGCGTACGCCAGGATCTCCACGAGCTCGTCGATGCGTCCCTCCCTCCAGTAGGCGTCGAGCACGTCACCACCGGTGATCTGGAGTGCGCCATCGTCCCCGAGAAGCCGACGGTTGGCGTCGACCTGCGCCTTCATCTCCTCGAGGGAGGGAATCGGAGCCTGGTTCGCGTTGCGTGGCAGGTAGCAGTGCGTGCAGCCGAAGCTGCAGTACGAGGCGCCCAGCGTGTAGCCGCAGTGGGTCAGCTGCCGGCCGACCGCCTGCTGCGGCGTCTGGAGCGCGGTCGGAAGCTCTGCCCAGCGCTCTGCGAGGAGGTTGCGCTTCTCCTGGGAGACCGGCTCGAGGGCGGCTTTGGTGAGGGCCCGGGCGCGGGCGATCCAGCTCAAGGCGCCGGCTGCGCGTTGATGCCCTTGTCGTATGCGGCGAAGCGGACGCGGGTCGACAGGGGCAGGGTCGCGCCTTCGGGAAGGTAGCGGTTGACGTAGGTGACGAGCGACGAGCCGCCATTCCGCGCTTCGAAGTCGAGGAAGTCGCGCTCGAACCAGTCGAAGATCTTCGACAGCGTGACCGTGCCCGATGCGGAGTCGTAGCTCAGGTTCCTCTCCTCGCGGACGAACTCCTGCATAGCCGCGTCGAGCCGGGCGTCGAGCCCTTCGGCCGGGAACGGCTCCTGGGGCAGACGCGGGCAGCTGATCGAGGCGCAGTTGAGTGCCGCGTGGATCCGCGGGTCGTCGAAGCCGTCGCGGACGAGGTCGTCTTCCAGCGCTTTGAGGCTGATCCTGCGTCCGTCGAGCTGCCACTTGCGCTTGACGAAGAAGCGGTAGCCCGAGATGAGACCGCCCTTCCAGACGCTGTCCGCCTCGGGGCCGCGCTCGAGCACGCCAGCGAAGACCAGCGCGTTGTAGCCGTTGAGGTAGTACGCCAGCCGGTCGGAGCGGGTCGGGAAAAGCTCGGGCGTGGTGGTGGGCCCCGTGTCCCGCAGCGCCTCGACGTAGCGGTCGAGAGCCTGGCGGTCCTTCGCGAGCCCTTCGTAGTCGACGAAGCCGCGCTCGTCCACGAAACGTTGGAGTACGTGGCCCCAGTCCGCGTGGGAGAAACGCTCCCGATCGCTCGAGGCGAGCAGGGGAGTCGTGACGAGCGCGAGCTGGAAGGCAAGGGCGCTGGCGAAGCGCAGCGATCGAGGCACCAGGGGGGGCATGAGCATGGACAAGACTCCTTCGGGGTGGCGAGAGCTCGTGAGTGGTTCCGTACGTGCTCCGATTCCGGACTGGTCCGCGTCGAGACCAGGGTCGTGAACGTCGGTTCGTCGACGGGGAACAGCAGCGGAGGCTCGATCGAAGGAGTTTCGGAAACGAGACCGTGGTGTCCGTCCTAGGAGGTGAGCCCCGACCCAAAGGGACCCAACAGGACGACCCACCGATGTCTCTCACCCTCCAGAAGCTCCATTCCGAGTCCGTGTCGGGGTGCGCGCCAGACGCTGAGCTCGCAGCCGTGGCTGCGTTCGCGGAGCGTGCGGCGACGGTGCTCGAACGGTTCCACTGCGACCTTCCGGCGATCCGCCTCACGCACGGGCTCTGTCCTGTCGCCGAGCTCCGAGCCCTGGTGGGATCGGTGACACCCGATGCGCCGTTCGAGAGCCGGCTGCAGGGTCCGGTGTGCTCCCGTCGGGCGTCGGAGAGGGTGTTCGAGATCCTGGCACGCGCCGGGGACCGCCACACCACCGCCTTCCGCAGCGCTGGAGCCGAGAGCTGGTCGATCCCCCTGTGTCTCGAAGACGCTCTCGTCGGTGAGCGACGCGCAGTCTGTGTCGCGGCGGGGAGTACGCCCGACCTCGAGGTGGGGAGCGTCGTCACGCATTGGAACGGCGTTCCCATCGAGCGTGCGCTCGCCGCACGGGCGGGACAGGTGGCCGGCTCCCACCCTGCCGCGCGTCGAGCTCTGGCGCTCAGGTCTCTGACAGGGAGAACCTCGGGGAACATGCTCGAGCCGCAGGCCGAGTGGGTCGACGTGACGTTTGCGGCGCCGGGTGGCCCTGCCCGAACGCGGCGCTTCGGTTGGCGCCCCTCCGGCCTCGCGGTGGGTGCGTCCGTGGGGGCACGTGCGGCGGAGGCGGGCCATACGGCGGCCGAGCCGGACGCCAAGCAGAGCTCGTTCCCTGCCCAGGCCTCGTGGGGCTGGCTGTCACGGGAGGAGAAGATCGGTCGCCTCCGGCTGCGCCGCATGGTGGAGGTGGAGGAGCTCGAAGGTCTGCGCGACTGGCTTGGACGGGTCCGTGGGCTCGTTCTCGATCTACGGGGCAACGGGGGCGGAGCCGTG
This sequence comes from Candidatus Multivoraceae bacterium, assembly GCA_965223385.1. GTDB lineage: Bacteria > Acidobacteriota > Thermoanaerobaculia > Multivoradales > Multivoraceae > JBCCLJ01. The sequence goes on from CBDCWR010000007.1 coordinate 3,461,504, forward strand.
GAGACGTCCGACTGGCTCCTCGGGCTCCTCGGAGGGAGTGCGCCCCCGCGGCGGCAGCTGTTTCAGTTCCGGGACACCCGCGCGACGCGCGACATGCTCGCGCGGCACGGTGCGTGGCGGAGCTGGGCCGAGCCAAGTGAGCCGGGGTGGCTGGCGCCCCGGCCGATCACTGCGGTCGAAGCTCTCGATCCGGCCGGGGCTCTGCCTCGGGTCGAGTGGGTCGTCGTGCTGGTCGATGCGCTCACGTACTCTGCGGCCGAGCTGCTCGCGGCTGGCCTGCGACAGCGGCGGGGTGCACTGCTCGTAGGCCCGGATCCGGCGACCGGTGGCGGCGGTGCCAACGCGTGGAGCTATCCGACGCTGCAGCAGCTGCACCCGACGGCGCAGGTTGCGCTCGAAAGACGTGCGACCGAGGCGACCTGGGCCGGCGCGGCCACGCGGGACGCGGCGGTCCGGCGATGGGCTGCAGCCAGCGCGCGGACGGTCCACGGGGGTGCGTCGTGTGAGACCGGAGGCACCTGGATGGTCTCCTCCGATCGCGGGTCGGAGACCTGCCACGACGTGCTCCAGTGGCTTCCAGAACACGATACCGAGCACCTCTCGTTCTTCGACCGATCGCGTCCGGCTCTGCCCGATCTTCCGGACGGCTTTGGCCTGCAGCTGGCGGTTCGCCGCGCCGTGTCTCCGCCCGGGCCGGACGGGGCCTGCCGGCCCCTCGGTCCGCAGCAGGTCGATGTTCAATTGCAGCGCAGCGTGGAAGACCTCCAGTGCGATGACGCACGGCTGCTTCGGCGCTGCGCTGCGTTGGGACCGCGCCGATGACGACATCGGTGCAACTTCAACCATGGCGGGGGTTCCCGCTCCGACAAGGAGAAACGTGATGGCACAGGCAGTTGCAGCAGTCGAGAACACGATGGGTCGCGGTGACGTGGCACGAGGCGCGGTCGACTTCCCCTACATGGTGATCAAGATGTTCACCGAGTACGGAAATGCCGCCCGCAAGCCGCTCGCTCCGAGCGGTGTGCAGGAGCTCATGGGCTTCTGGAACCGCCTCCAGGAGCTCGTCGCGAATCAGGAGCTCAGCATTGCCGCGGCGCGCCGTTGCGCGACTGCGGCCGGCCGGGAGGCGGCTCTCCTGTCCGGCTCTGAGCCGACGATTCGCAAGGAGCACGTGCGCGAGGCCAACCGCCTGGTGCGCAGCCGCCAGACGGCGACCGCGGGCCTCCTCTGCCGCTGAGTCTCAGGAGACCTCGACCTCGGAGGCGTGGCTCGTGTCCGGAGGAATCCGGCCGCGAGCCGCGCGCTCCGCGCTGCTATTCTGCGCCCCTGTGATCGACGACTCTCTCCCTCCCGGCCGAGACGGGGTGCTCGAGCTCTTTTCGCGGCTCCTCCAGGTCCAGGGGACGGGGGAGGCCCTCGACACGCTCGTCCAGGGCACGATCGATCTGCTCCAGGCCGAGGCCGGCTACCTCGTGCGCGAGGTGAATGGCAGGCTGCTCTTTTTCAAGAGCTGGGGCGGCCGCCCGGACGGAACGACCGAGGCCGTGAGCTCGACGATCGTCGCGGAGGCGCTGGCGTCCGAAGGGCCGCTGCTCGTGCCCGATGCCACGGTCGACCCGAAGTACGCGGGCGCCGACAGTGTCATCAAGAAGGGGATCAAGTCGGTCCTCGCCGCGCCCGTCGATGCGGGCCAACTGGTGGCCCTCTACGTGGAGTCGGGCCAGCGCGCCATGGGAGAAGAAGAGCTCGCGCTCTTTCGTCTGATCGTCGAGATGGCGAACACCGTTCTCGTGGAGAACGCGAAGCGTCTCGTCGAGGAGCATCAGCCGGAGCTCTTCGACGAGTACGACCTCGAGGGCATCGTGGCGCAGGACGCCCTGATGGTCGAAGTGCTCGACCGGTCCATGCGGATGGCCCGGGTCGATTTTCCGGTGCTCGTGCAGGGGCCAAACGGCAGCGGCAAAGAGAAGGTCGCCGAAGCGATCCACCGCAACAGCTCGCGCAAGAAGGGCCCCTTCGTGCCGGTGAACTGTGGCGCAATCGACAAGAACCTCTTTGGTGCGCAGGTCTTCGGCCATCTGAAGGGTGCGTTCAGCGGGGCCCATCAGTCGAACCCAGGCTATGTCCGTCAGGCACACCGAGGGACGCTTTTTCTCGACGAGATCGGGGAGCTACCCCCGGACGTCCAGGCGTCGCTCCTCCGCGTGCTCCAGGACCAGGAGGTCACCCCCCTCGGGTCGCCGGTGCCGGTCAAGGTCGACGTGCGTTTCATCGCGGCGACCAACCTCGACCTCAGGGCCGCAAAAGATGCCGGGCGCTTTCGCGAGGACCTCTACTTCCGGGTGGCCCGGCTGAACGTGGCCGTGCCGCCACTCCGCGAGCGACCGGACGACGTGCTTCCGCTCTTCCGCCACTTCGTGGAGCATCACTCCCGTGAACAGCGGCTCCGGGCGCCGACCCTCACGCAGGAGGGAGAGCGGCTCCTGCAGGCGTACTCCTGGCCGGGCAACGTGCGTGAGCTCGAGAACGAGGTGCTCCAGCTCCTCACGCTCTACGACGGACGGGAAGTGGGGCCGGAGCATCTCTCCCGGGAGCTGCGTGCGGAGAGCGAGGCCCCCAAGAAGAAGCTCTCCGAGGCCGAGCGCGAGACCGTGGTCGAGCATCTGGAGGCGACCGGCTGGAATCAGTCCAGAGCCGCGCGCAGCCTCGGCATCTCGCGCGAGGGCCTGCGCCTCAAGATGAAGCGTCACGGCATCGAGCGGCCCAGGTAGCCCGAGCGACTGCTTCAGAACGCGGGGATTCCCAAGCGCTTGGCCACGGGATCGAGCCGCTGGAGCAGCTCTTCCGCATCGACGTACCGGCTGGCGGGCTGCGGCTTGAGGCCGCGCGCGACGAGCTCCGCGAAGAGCCGCGGACAGCCGTTGACGCCTTCCAGAGACTCGGGGGCTCCGGCACAGATCGCGGCCTCCAGGTCCTCGAACGTGGCGTGCGCGAAGGGGTAGGAGCCCGTGACCGCCTCGTGCGCCGAGACGAAGAGCGACCAGAGATCGTCGGTGTCGGAGGCAGGCTCGCCGCGCCAACGCTCCGGTGAGGCGTAGAGCGGCGACACTCTCGGGCGGTCGCCCGGTGCGCCGTTCTCGAGCTCACTCATGAAGCCCGTGAGGCCGAGGTCGATCAGCTTCGGAAGACCGTTCTCGGTGAAGCCGATGTTCTCGGGCCTGATGTCGCCGTGCTGAAGGCCCTTCGTGTGGATGACGCGCAGTGCGCTGCCGAGGCGGCCCATCAGCTGGAGGACCTCCTGCCATGGGATCGGCCCCTCCGCGAGTCGCTGGCGCAGGGTGCCGCCGCGCATCAACTCGGTCACGAGGAAGCGCCGCCCCTCGTCCTGCGTAATGCGGTGCACGGCCGCGAGGTGCGGATGGGCGAGCTGCGCCATGGCTGCCGCCTCGTGGCTGAGGTCGCCGTTGGCGGCTCGCTCGGGCAGGACCTTGACGGCCACGTGGCGTCGCAGAGGAGTGTCGAGTGCCTCGTAGACGTGGCCGAAGGCTCCCTGGCCCAGGGAGCGCCGAAGGAGGAGGTCCCGACCGATCTTTCGCGGGATCTCCGATGGACTGGTGGGAAGGTCGCACTCCTGGCAGTGCACCTCGTTCGCAGCGAGGACGCGGTCGCATCCCATGCAGATGGACGAAGCCTCGACCGGCGCGCCATCGGCCTCGCCGGACGCCGCCGAGCCGAAGTGGGCACCGAGGAGTGCGGCTGCCTCGTCGACAGCCTCGAGATCAGCGACGTCGTAGTGGGTCTCGTTGCGCTTGCGGCTCAGTGCGAGGACCCCGAGGAGGTCGTCTCCGGAGCTTCGCACCGGTGCCAGAACGGCGACCCGGTGGCTGCGGAGCCATGCGCGGTCGGACTCGGTCAGCTCCCGCTCCCAGTCGTAGCTCTCCGCGCGCTCTCGCGTCAGGGGGCGCCTCCTCAGTGAGAGCACCTCGGCCAGCCTGCTCCCCTGGGGAAGGCGCTCCGCCGGCTCTGCGCCGGGCTCCAACAGTGCCACCGTGCCGTCGGCACCAAACGCCGCGCCGCAGAATCGATCGAGGCGCGCCTGCCAGCCGGCCGGGTCGTTGCGAAGGGCACGGCCGAAAGAAAAGAGCTCACGAACGGCCTGCTGGTCGTCGCCGAAGTACGCGAGTCGAAGTGCGCGCAGGCTCCGCTCGCGCATCCAAGCGAGCAGAGCGACGGCGAGAGCCAGAGAGGTCAGGAGGATCTTGACGTCCATCCCTCCATCGGTGCCGCGCACGGGGACGAGAGCCATCCCCAGAATCGGGAGGAGCGAAAGGGCCCAGATCGCGCTCTGGGCCACGCGGAGGCCGAGGAGCCGTCCGACACGTCTCTCCACGTCGAGCACGCGTTGGGTCGGCACCAGAACGGTCGTGACGATCGCCATGAGCAGCAGAGCCGTCTGGCCGATGGTCTGGACGATCCGCTCGGCGAGAAGACTGGTCGCGCGACCCTCGTCGGAGCTCGGAGTCTCCCAATCGAGAGCGGACAGCCCGAGCACGACGACGAGCAAGGTGAGAATCGCGAAGAGGAAGACACGCACGCGTTGGCGCTCCTGATGTGTCGCCCGCTGCGAGCGCGCCCAGCCCAGCAACAGGGCCGGCCCGCACAGGAGCCCCAGCCACAGCCCGGGCCGCGAGGGCGACTTGAGGGTCTGGAGCTCGCAACCCGGATCCCCGGAGGCGATCTGCTCGAGACCTGCCAGCGGCTCCACCACCCCCTGAGCGAGGCGGACCGAGTGGAGGACATCGGTCGTGAGAGCGACGATCAGAACGACGAGCGGCCCCCAGCGCAGGAACGGGCGAGCCCACTCCGGATCGTGCGCTCGCGGGAAGATCGCGAAGAAGCGCCAGAGATACCACGCGACGAGGAGCTGCGGATCGACGGCCCTCACCGCGTCGACCCAGCTCACGCCGACGAGCTGGGCGTCCGTCAGGGCCGGCGTGCTCATGGCTGCCGCTCCGACGATCCAGAAGCCGCCGAAGACCTGGCTGCGCGGGTCGCCGCGGTGGCCGACCCAGAGCCAGACTCCGAGCGCCGCCAGGAACAGTGGCAGGAGCGCGGTCAGCGGCTCACACCCGAGGGTGTGCTCGCCGCTCGCGAGCAGACTGGCGCCCACGCGGGCGAGGGCAATGGGCAGGAGGATGCGATCGACCGCCCGAAAGAGCCGCTCTTCGGCCGCGAGACGCGTGCGTGACTCGGTGCTCATCCCTCGTGGCCGAGCCGTTGCCCAGAGTCTGGGCAGCTCTGCGATCTTCGGCCTGTGTTCCCCCTTCGATCCTGGCGGCAGAGTGCCCACTATCTTGGCAGGTGCCCACGAAGGCCGCCAACACCGCGCCGTCGCGACACCCGCCACCCGAGAAATCCTAGATGTTGCCCGCCGTCCTCGGCAGCTTGGAAGAGGAATGCTAGTTTTTGGGCGCGGCCTGTCCCCGAGTGGGTGCCACGGATTGGCACGATCTCTGCCTTGTCCAGATCTCATCATGAGCTACGACAAGGGGACGCAGTGGAGCGGCGAGCCGCTCCCGGGAGCGGGGTGGACGTCGGCGGCGGAGGGTGTGCCGTCCGAAGAGGCCGAGTTGGCCTCCACCCGAGACGAGCACGCGAGGTTCGAGGATTCCCTCGAGCTGATCGACACGATCCTCGAGAGGATCTGCGCGCGTTACAAGGTGCACGGGGAAGAGCAGGAGGACTTTTCGTCCTGGGCGCTCCTTCGGCTCTGGGAGAAGCGGTCTTCGATCTGGGAGGGCTTCGAGCACAAGGCGAGCTTCTCGACCTACCTCGACACGGTGGTCAGCAACCTCCTGCGCGACTACCGCATCTCGAAGTGGGGAAAGTGGCGGCCCTCGGCGAAGGCCCGCCAGCTGGGACCGACCGCCGTGGAGCTGGAGGCCTACCTCTACCGGGATCGCCTGGCGGCGAGAGATGCCATCGAGATCATGACCCGCACGAACTCGCCGTACGCTCCCGCGCGTCGTGAGCTCTGGGAGATCGTGGCTCAGCTTCCGGTGCGGGTGGAGCGCCGCCCCAGCATGGACTCGAGCCTGCTCGAGGACGTCGTGGCGGACCGTCGTGCGGTGCGAGCGTTCGACGCGGCGCAGGACGCCGCCTTCGGTGCAGAGGTGGCGGACGCCATGACCGTCGCCCTGCGCCGGCTGAAGCCGAACCAGAGGGATCTCCTTCGGGAGCGCTACCTCGAGCAGCGGAAGGTGGTGGACATCGCGGCCCGCGTCGGGCGTGAGCCGACGCCGCTGTATGCGCAGCTCAGCCGCTCTCTCAAAGCTCTTCGGCGCCACGTCGAGGAGCAGGGGGTCCCGGGAGATGCGGTTGCGGCGTACCTCGACCGGCGGAGCTGGCACCACACCTTCGAGGCCGGCTTCGAGGACGTCGCCGCGATGGCGTGACCCGCTTCAGACGAGGAGGGCGTCGGTCATGACCTCGACCGTCGCCGGCCCGTCGAAGTCGAGCGCAGCTTGCAGCGCACCGTCCAGGTCGCTGGCATCGTGCACCCGGATGCCCATCCCGCCGCAGTTCGTGACGAACTCGGCGAAGTTGGGGTTGGACAGCTCGGTCATCCACACGTCGAGCTCGACCGCGCGCTGCTCCTTCGAGATCTTGCCGAGCTCGTGGTTGTTGAGCAGGACGTGCGTGAGGTTCATGCTGTGCTTCACCGCCGTCGTGACCTCCCCCAGGTACTGCCCGAAGCCGCCGTCGCCCGTGATCGCCACCACCGGTCGGCCCTGGAAGCGAGGGTCGTCGGTGCGCGTGGCGGCCCAGGCGCCCATGGCCGCCGGGTAGCCGAAGCCGATCGAGCCCAGGTAGCCCGACATCAGAACGTCGTGCTCGCGGGTCTCGAAGTAGCGGCCGAAGGAGTAGGTGTTGTTTCCCACGTCCACCGCCAGGATGGCGTCGTGCGGGATGACCCGGTTCATGGCGGCGAAGAGGGCCGGCGAGTTGATGCCTTCCCCTTCGTCGCTCTCGCGGTTCTGCTTCTCCTGGCGCCAGATGGCCCACCGCTCCGCCACCTCCGCGCGCTGGTCGGTGGCCTGGGCCCTACCGGAGACGGCCTCCGCGAGGAGCCGCGCCGTCGTGCCGACGTCACCCCACACCGGCACGTCCACCGCGTGCGACTTGCCGAGCGCCATCGCTTCGAAGTCGACCTGCACGATCGGCTTGTGGTTCGTGATGCCGGTGTGGTTCGAGAACGAAGCGCCGAATACGAGCAGCAGATCCGACTCGTTCATGAACCAGCTCGCGATGGGGGTGCCGGAGCGACCGAGGACCCCGCAGCCGAGGGGATGGTGATCGGAGATGACGCCTTTGCCCTTGAAGGTGGTGAGCACCGGTGCGCCGAGCTGCTCGGCGAGTGCGGTGACCTCGGCCATGCCGGAGCGCGCACCGTGGCCACAGATGATGACCGGTCGCTCGGCCGCGGCGAGCATGTTGCTGGCCTGCGCGAGCGAATCCGCGGGCGGCGCGATCGCCGTGGGTGTCAGCCTCCCCGTCGGGCCGCCCGGCTGCGCCTCGCTCGCCACCGTCTGGATCTCGTCGGGAAACACCAGATGGGAGACATGACGGTCGAGGATCGCCTTCTTGCAGGCGAGGCTCATCAGCTCGACGTGGTTGCTGTCGCGGTGCACGGTCTGTGAGAAGTTCGCGACGCCGGAGAAGGCGCGCTGGAGATCGATCTCCTGGAACGCGCCGGGGCCGACGACCTGCGTGTCCACCTGTCCGGTCAGCGCGAGAATCGGAGCGCGATCGACGTGGGCGTCCCACATGCCGGTGAGCAGGTTGGTCGCCCCGGGGCCGGCGATGGTGAGGCAGCCGGCAGGGCGTCCGGTGAGCTTGCCGTAGGCGGAGGCCGCAAAGGCACCGGCACCCTCGTGACGGATCCCGATGTACTCGAGCTTGCCCGTCTCGTGCGCCCGACGGACTGCGTCTGCCAGGCCGAGATTCGAGTGGCCGACCATTCCGAAGACGTGCGTCACACCCCAGTTGGTCATCGTCTCGATCATCGCGTCGGTGACGGTCGGTTCGTGCGCAGGCTCTTCCTCGACACCAACGTAGATGCCGTCGTCGCGGATCTCGAGGGCGTAGCTCGGAACCACCTCGTCGAAGCCGGCTGGGCTCTCGCCGGTGAGCGGACAGTAGTCCCAACCGTGCCAGGGGCAACGGAGCAGGCCGTTCTCGATGGACCCCTCGCCAAGTGGCCCGCCCTGATGAGGACAGTGGTTGTCGAGCGCGCCGTACTGCCCGTCGTGGTGCGTGAGGCAGATCCACTTGCTGCCGGCGTTGACGGTCTTGACGCGGCCTTCGGGAAGCTCGTCGAGCTCCGCCACCTTGTGCCAGTTGAGGGTCATGAGGTCTCCTTCGAGTGCTGTGCGCGTTGCTCCGAGCTACGGCCGCTTGGGAGCAGCGGATTCGTTCAGGCCGAGCCGACGCCGCCGTAGCGGACCCCGGTCAGTGCGGCGATGCCTTCGTCCCACGCCACGAGGTCATTCGGCGAGAAGCTTCGGAGGTGGTCGTGCCCGCACGCCCTGGCCATGACCTGCATGAGCTCGACGGACGCCTGGAAGAAGTTGCGGAGGCGCTCCGCGGAAGCGTCCACGAGCAGGCGACTGCGCAGGTGTGGCTGCTGCGTGGCGATACCCACCGGACAGTTGTTCGTGTGGCAGGCCCGCATGCCGAGGCAGCCGATGGCCTGGAGCGCCGAGTTGGAGAGCGCAATGGCGTCTGCCCCCAGCGCCATGGCCTTCACGAAGTCGGCTGGGACGCGCAGCCCTCCGGTGATGACGAGCGTGGCATCGCTACCGACCTGATCGAGGTGGCGTCGCGCCCGGGCGAGGGCGGGCATGGTCGGCACCGAGATGTTGTCGCGGAAGATCAGCGGCGCCGAGCCGGTGCCGCCGCCGCGCCCGTCGAGGATGACGTAGTCGGCGCTCGCCTCGAGCGCGAAGTCGATGTCGTCTTCGATGTGCTGGGCCGACAGCTTGAAGCCGATGGGAATGCCGCCCGTGGCTTCGCGCACCTCGTCGGCGACGCGGCGGTAGTCGTCGGGTGTGTTGAGGTCGGCGAAGGTGGCCGGGCTGATCGCGGTCTGCCCAGGCTCGATCTCGCGCACGGCGGCGATCTCAGGTGTCACCTTCACTCCCGGCAGATGGCCACCGGTCCCGGTCTTCGCCGCCTGGCCGCCCTTGAAGTGGAAGGCCTGGCACCTCTTCACCTTGTCGAGCGAGTAGCCGAAGCGGGCCGAGGCCAGCTCGTAGAAGTAGCGGCTGTTGGCTCCTTGCTCTTCGGGCAACATGCCTCCCTCACCGGAGCAGATTCCGGTTCCGGACAGCTCGGCGCCTTTGGCCAGGGCGACCTTGGCCTCCGCCGACAGGGCGCCGAAGCTCATGTCGGACACGAAGAGGGGGATCTCCAGCTCGAGCGGCTTCTCCGCGCTCGGGCCGATGAGCGTGTGGGTTCCCACGGGATGGTCGTCGAGCAGTGGCGACCGGGCCATCTGCGCCGTGACGAGCTGGAGCTGATCCCAGGTGGGAAGCTCCTGACGTGGGACCCCCATGGCAGAGCTGGGCCCGTGATGTCCGAGCTTGGTCAGCCCCTCGCGAGCCAGCTGCTGGATCAGCGCGTTGTGAGGCTCCTCGGCCGTCGCATGCGGGTCCTGGTAGGCGCCGAGGTACTCGTCGCGCCGGTAGGGCTGCGGGTGCTCCTGGGCCCAGGCGGCGATCTCGTCCTCGTCCACCTGCACCTCGCCGTCGTCGACCCAGGACGCGAAGCGGTGCAGGGCTTCGCGGTTGTCGTATTCGCTGACACCGCTGTCGAGGCGGTAGTCCCAGCCGTGGACCCCGCAGATCAGGTTGTCGCCGTCGACGTGGCCGTCGGACATGAGCGCTCCGCGGTGGAGACAACGTCCGTAGAGCACCGTCACGTTCTCCTCGCCGTCGCGCTCGAAGCGCACGATCACGAGGTCGACCTCACCCACGAGCGCGTGCGCGGGTGTGTCCAGCTCGAGCTCCTGGATTCTGGCAATGGCGATCTTCTTCAAGGTGGTCCTCCAGGCGCTCGGGGATCGAGCAGTTGAGAGCGATTTGCGCGATGCGCGCTCGACGTTACAGGACGTCTTCGGGAAACCGTACGGGCGCCGCTGGCGCGCCGGTGAGGGTGGAGACACCGGCTTTGTCTTGCGTGGCGCACCTGAGGAAGAATGCCGAATCCGAGCGCCACACGGCCCCGTACAGCCAGGCAGCCCACACACGCCCGCCCCGCCGGGAGGATCCCTCCCGGGTCCTGCTCGGCTTCACGGCCGGCGCTTTCGAGGGAGCTCACGATGATCGATCTCGCAGTCGTCCTGGTCGTTGCCTATCTCGGCCTCGGCCTGATCTTCGGCCTCGGCTTCGTCACCTTCGGCGTGCAGCGCGTGGACCCGGCAGCCGCCGAGGGGACCTGGGGCTTCAGGCTCCTCATCCTTCCCGGTGTCGCCGCCTTCTGGCCGCTGCTCCTGCGGCGGTGGGTCGGTCGTCGCCCGCCGCCTGCCGAGCGCAACGCGCACCGCGACGGAGCGCGCGCGATCGCGGGAGGAGCATCGTGATCGAGCGCCTGCGCCGCCGTCATCGCCACATCTGGTGGGTGCTTGCGGTCCTGATCCCGGCGATCTTCCTGCTGGCCATGGTGGCCCGCCCTGCCGAAAGCGCGTCGACGGTGTCGTCCGTCGTTCTCGAGGTGGCGCGATGAGCCATGCCTATCGCGCCGTCGGCTGGACCCCGAGCAAGAAGCGCTACGACCTCGTCTTGGCGGGCGCCGTGCTCGGTTACCTGGGTCTGTTCGTTGGTGTCGGGATGGGGCTCCATTCGCAGACCACGCTCGAGACGCAGCTGATCCGTGCTCTCGGAACCGGCGCCTTCGTGCTCCTGCACGTGATCCTGGTGATCGGGCCGCTCGCCCGGCTCGACGCGCGCTTCCTGCCGCTGCTCTACAACCGGCGACACCTCGGCGTGACCATGTTCCTCCTCGCGTTGGGGCACGGTGCCTTCAGCCTGGTGCAGTTTCACGGCCTGGGGGTCCTCCACCCGATCGTGAGTGTCTTCGTGAGCAACGGACGCTACGAGAGCGTGGCGCAGTTCCCGTTCCAGCCTCTGGGTCTGCTCGCTCTCGTCATCCTCTTCCTGATGGCTGCGACCAGCCACGACTTCTGGCTCGCCAACCTGACGGCGCCGACGTGGAAGGCCCTGCACATGATGGTCTACGTGGCGTACGCGCTCCTGATTGCGCACGTCGCTCTGGGAGCGCTCCAGCAGGAGCGTCACCCTGCGTACGTCGTCGCTCTGGGTGTCGGGCTCTTCTCGGTGGTGGGCCTGCACCTGATGGCCGCGCGCATCCCCGAGCCCGAAGCGTCGCGCGCCGGCGGCGAGGGTGATCTCGAAGGCTGGGTCGAGGTGTGCCCGGCCCTCGACATCCCGGAAGACCGGGCGCGCATCGTCCGGATCGCGGGCGAGCGCGTCGCCGTGTTCCGCTACGACGGCAAGGTGGCGGCGGTCTCGAACGTGTGCCAGCACCAGAACGGTCCGCTCGGGGAAGGCCGGGTCAAAGGCGGGTGCATCACGTGCCCCTGGCACGGCTACCAGTACCGCCCGGAGGACGGCGCGTCGCCACCGCCCTTCACGGAGAAGATCCCGACGTTCCGCGTCCGGGTCGAGGACGGAGTCGTCTGGGTGCACCCGCAGCCGCTGCCGCCGGGGACCGCAGCTCCGCCGGCGCGCCTCGTAGCGGAAGCAGGAGGTGTCGCGTGAGTCGCTTCGCGCAGAAACCCGCGGGCTCCCGCGACGGCGACTTCTATGTCGGCTACCTTTCTCCGGCGCCGCCGCCGATCGCGCGCTTCCTGCGCAGCCGGGTGCTGCTCCTGGTGGCCCTCGTGCTCGGTGCCGGCGGTGTCATGGCGGCCCTGCAGGGCCGCTTCGATCCGGGTTTCTGGGACTTCGGCAACGAGCAGCGGTTCGAAGGGGTGCTCCAGCTGGAGCCGGCGCCACGCCTCGTGCAGGCCGGCGGGAGCCACCTCCTGGTTGGCCTCGGCAAACACGGCCCCCCTCTCGAGGGCCTCTCGTCAGGCGACTCCGTGTCGCTCCTGGCGACGCGGATCGAAGCGCCGACAGGGCAGATGCTCGAGGTGGTCGAGGCGACGGGGAGCTCCCCCGCGGCCCGAAGTGGCGCCGCGCCACGCCCGGCCGGCGAGCCGGTGCAGCTCGTCGGCGAGATCGTCGACTCGAAGTGTTTCCTGGGGGTCATGAAGCCCGGCCGCGGCAAGACGCACCGCGCCTGTGCCTCGCTCTGCATCCGGGGCGGCATTCCGGCCGGCCTCTTCGTGGCGGGCGACACGCCACGGCTCTACGTTCTCGTGCGCGCGGCGGGAGGCGAGGAGATCGGCCCCGAGTTGCTCGACGTGGTGGGCGAGCAGGTCACCATCTCCGGCCGTGCCTACCAGGCAGACGGCCAGTGGTACCTCGCGACCGAGGTGGATCAGGTGCGACGCACCGCCGGCTCCTGACGCGGGTGCGCGCGGCCCGCGGCGCTAGAGCGTCGCGCCGACGGCCTCGGACTGGCCCAGCCCCGTCGCCGGGGTGAGCACGGTCGAGCTCAGAACCTGCAGGTAGAGGATCTCCGGCTCCTCGACGCAGCGAAGCCGCGTCTCGGCGCGGAAGCGCTGCTCGCTAGGGAGCGACTGCCAGCGGCGCCCGGCCATCTCGTTCCCGAACCACAGCCGATGCACGAAGGTCTGCCCGTCCTCGCTGCAGAGGACGCTGGCCTCGACCGCGTCCTCGTCCACCGCGACGACGTTGCGGATCCACTCCCGGTTGGCGTGCACCTGGTCCTCGACGGACTCCGGGCGCACGCGGTAGCGCACCTCCACGTGCGGGGTGGGCACCGGACGCCACCCGGCGTGGATCAGCGAGTGCGTGCCGCGATTTGGCGTGGCGAGAGCGAGCTGGGCGCTTTGCTTGCGGTCAGGTGGAAACACGTGAGCTGTCCTTTCGGAGGAGTCGAGCCTTGGAGGAGTGGAGCCTGTGCATACCAATTGGTATGTACGTATCCGTTCGCTCGCGGGTTTCGGATGAGGAGGTTCCTGAACTTCTTTTCACGGAACGAGTGGCTCCGGCGAACACGCGTCGAGTCGAAACAGGTGCAGCGGGAGCGCGGTGCGATTGCCGAAGACGTCGAGCTCGGTCGCGAGCTGCGGCTCGCACGGCCGCACCAGACGCCTTTCCTCCGCCGTGAGCGGCCCGCGACGGATCCAGAACGTGGGGCGGTGCATCTCGAAGCGGTCCACGGGCGCCGCCGAACCGAGCGCGCCGCTGACCGCCCAGATGTCGATCTCGAGCGCAAGCTGCGGCGCGACGTCGCCCATGACCGTGGCACCCGGAGGCACGATGCGCTCGACCTCGTGTGCGGCACGCAGCAGAGAACTGTCTGCATGTCTGAGCTCGGTGACCGTCCCGGCGATTCCCAAGAGAGCGCTGACGACGAGGAGTGTCGCCAGGACACCCGCGAGGGTGCGGCTCCGATCGAGGGCGACCCCCACTCCCAGGGAGGCTGCGACGACGAGGAACACCAGTGGCGGCATCAGGTAGCGCGTGGGCTGGTACAGGGTGATCGCGGGCAGGAGCCAGGACAGGGCTGCGAAGCCGAGGAGCTGCACGTCGAGCCGTGCGAAGAACGCCCAGGTGTCCGCGGGGCGCCAGGCGCGCAGCGCGTGCAGGCCCGCGATCGCGGCCGCCAGCGCAACGGCCAGATCGATCCGCGCGAGGTCGCGCAGAGCCGTGTACGCGGTGCGTGCCACCGACGCCCTCCGGGAGTGCTGCTGACCCCCGAAGAGCGTGTCGAAGAAGTGGCGGACGTCCTCTGGGTGGAGGCTGGCCTGCACCAACCAGTAGGCGGGCGCCAGAGTCGCTCCGACGACGTAGCCGAGGAGAGCACGCCCGCGCCCGCGGCGTGTCTCTGGCAGCGCGACCGCCGCAAGGAGCATCGCCGGGCCGAAGAAGACCGCCGAGAACTTGAGGAGTGCTGCGATGGCGGTGGCGGCGCCGGCCACCGCGCCGATCCGAAACGCATTGCGCTCGCAGGAGCGGTCGCGGCTCTCGTGCATCCACAGCAGACCGCCGAGGTACGGCAACAGCATGGGTAGCTCGACGAGAGCGACGCGCGAATAGGCAAAGAGGTGAAACTGCGCCGCGAGCACCAGGGCGCAGAGCGCGCCGGCCAGGTCGCTCTCGCGGTGCACCAACCGCCACGCGAGCACCATCAGGGCGAGCCAGCAGAGCACGGCAACGAGCCGTGCCGACGCGAAGGAGCGCCCGAAGGCGGCAAACCCCAGCCGCTGCACCACATGGAAGAGAGGCATCACCGTCGCCTCGTTGACGTCGCCTTCGAGGTGCCACACTCCGCGCTGATGGTGCCGTACGGCCGCGTTCGTGTACCAGCCTTCGTCGGTGTAGGGCGCTTCCGAGCTGGTCAGCTGCACTGGAAAGTCCGCCTCCAGGTGGACGAAGCGGAGGAGAGCCAGGAGGAACGATGCGACGGCGAGCGCCAGCACCAGGCGCCGCCGATGGCCCGGGGCGCCCACGGTCAAGGCGCATCCCCGGGGGCGTGGCCCGCGCTCAGTCGCGCTCGCGCGGCGTGCCGTCGCGCGACGTCTCGATCCACTCGGCGCAGGTCTGTCGCAGGGACGACTCGTCGCCAGCCAGGGCCGAGCTGGTGAACTCTGCGATCGCCTCGGCTTCGATTCCGGCATTCCGGAGCTCGTGGCGGACGGCGGCGACCAGCACCAACGGGTTGGATGTCCTCAAAGGGAGACGCACTTCGGGATACCGAGGACGGCGTTCGTCGGGGTCGGGTTCCGGGGGAGTGTCTCGACGCGTCATGTCGTGGCGGACCAGAGGAGCGGACGGGGGCCAACTCGGCAGGGCTGCGAGCGCCGAAATGGCGCGGAGAACGGGCGAGATCAAGACACGGTCCGTCACCGGACCGCCGGCGCGAGGCCGAGGAATGCCCTCGACACGCGCGGCTCGGGGTGACCCTACGCATCTCGTCCCCTTTTCGTTGCACGGCAGGGACCCGAAGCCCGAGACCTCCCCACGAAACGTGCTGCAAAGACCGTGCAACCTCTTCTACGCATGTGCGGCCGTTTCCGTCGTTTCCTCGCCGGGAGCGGGCTGGTCACGGAGACGAAGCACCACGAAGGTGAGGTCGTCCGGGAAGGGGGGACCGCCGCTCCAACTGCGGGCCACCCGCTGCAGGTGCTCGACGACCTGGCGCGGGCTCTTGCCGTGGCACTCCGCCACACACCGGCGCACGCGCCTGTAGCCGAGCGCGTCGCCCTTGGCGTCCGGAAGCTCGGGCAGACCGTCGCTCAACAGGAGAATGGTGTCACCCGGCGCGACCGGGAGCGATCGGTTGGTGTATCGCGACGTCAGTGCAGCTCCGAGCGGGAGCGATTCACTGGCCATCTCTTCGACCTCTCCGGTGTCGCTGCGGAGGACGTACACCGGAGGCATCGCGGCGGAGGTGACCGTCCAGCTGTTGCCTCGCAGACGACCGACCACCAGCGCGATGTGCACCCCCCGCAGGCGCATGCTGCGCAGGGTCTCGCTCGACTCCCGGAGGAAGAGCCGCGCGTCGCGATGCGGTGAGAGCGCGCTGAACATGCCCTTGACCAGAGAGACCATGGCGCCGGCGCGCGCGCCGTGGCCGGCGACATCGGCGAGGACAACCGCCACCGCGCCCGTGTCGGAGACCGACACGTCGTAGTAGTCGCCGGCCACTTCGGAGGCGGTGCTCATGGCAGCGGCGATCTCGACGTGCTCGAGCTCCGGCAGATCGGCCGGAAGCATCGACCGCTGCAGCGCGCGCGCCTCCTCCAGCTCGTCCGACTTGCGATCGTGCTCCGCCTCGAGCACGCGCTGCTCGATCTCCCGCTCCTTCGCCTCGAGCTCCTGCCGCAGGGTCTGGGCTGAAAGCGCTTCGACCTGATCCAACTGCTCGCGCAGGTCCTTTCCGAGCTCCGCAAAACGGAACGCGAGGTAGACGGAGCCCGAGAAGAAGAACGCCGCGACCCCGTAGTACGAGATGGGGAAGAACGCCTTCGGCGCAGCGATCGCCCCCACGAGCAGCAGGAACTGCCACACGAGCCCCGCCAGCAGGAAGATCGTGCCGACGCCGAGGATCCACGCGCCGCGCCAGCCTCGGCGCATTGCGAGGACCGTCACGCGCGCGGCCTCGAGGATCACGGCGAGGTGGAACCAGCCGAAGTTGACGAAGGCGTCGATGTCGGTGCGCAGAGCGACGACGAGCGTGGAGGCGGTGCCGACGGCACCGAGAGTCCAGAAGGGGATGCCGCGCGGGTGGTCGAAGAGCTCGTAGATGAAGAGGAGCACGCTCAGGATCGCCGCGAAGAGGATCGGCCCCCACAGCCGAAAGGACAGCGCGAGCACCTGCGCGTCGTCAGAGAGTGCGCGCTCGAACTGCAGCCCGACGAGCAGCGCAGAGCACGCGGCGGTGATCGCGAAGTAGAGGTTGGAGCGGATGGCGCGCCAGAACAGGAAGAGAAGCGTGTGGAGGAGGGCCTGCCCGGCGAAGAGTCCGACGAACATCCACTGATGTCCGCCGATGAGCCGCGCCCGCGTCCGAGCACGCTCGACGAGCGCCTCGGGTGGCCCGGCGAGGATCCGGAAGCCCGCGCCCGCGTCCAGCCAGTCGAAGCCGTCCGGAGTGGCGTCCTGGTAGCGCGCGGTGAGGGTCACGCGCTGCGCGTCGGGCAGCTGCAGCCGGAAGAAGCGACCGCGCGCGGGGCGACCTGCGCCGGCCGGCTCCGGGAGGGCTCCCAGGCTCGCGACGAGTCGGCTGTCCACGAACAGCTGCAGTGAGCCCTGCAGCTCCACCGAGACGCCGATCTCGCGGCCGCGGAAGGACTCGGGAGGGGACCAGCTGCGCCGCAGCCAGCGACGCCGCGCCGCGCGCTCCAGGTCGGCGGTGGTCGCGACCTCGGTCCAGGAGCTCGTCTCGATGTCGGGCGCCACCCAGGCGAGATCGTCGCCCGCGGTCATCCGCCAGCCGTCGGTGAGCTCGACGAGCTCCGAGGCCCCGGTCGGGCGAGCGGGCGGCTGGGCCGCGGCCGCGGTGTGCAGGGCGGCGAGCGCCAGGAGCACGGGCGCGGCGAATCGGGTCAAGGGCAGGGCGGAGCGGGCCGGGAGCAAGGTGGAGCGGTCTAGGAGCAAGGCGGAGCGGGTCAGGAGCGAGGCGGACCGAGCCGAAGGCGAGGCGTGCACTGCCTGAGACTACCGCCACTTGATCGAGTACATACCGGTTGGTATGATGTGCCCATGGCCCCGCGACGTGACCCCGAGAAGACACGTGCAGCGCTCCTGAGCGCGGCAGCGGAGGAGATCTATCGTTCGGGGTACCAGTCGGCCAGCATGGACGACATTCTGCGGTCGGCCGGCGTCACCAAAGGTGCGCTCTACCACCACTTCCGCAACAAGCTCGACCTGGGCTACGCGGTGCTCGAAGAGATCATCGCGGAGCGGGTGCTCGACACGTGGGTGACCCCCCTGCGGCAACACGCCAACCCGATTGACGCGCTGCACGAGGTGATCGGGCGGGCCGCGGCCGAAGGCGAGGAGATGCTGCGCAACGGCTGCCCGCTGAACAACCTCGCGCAGGAGATGGCCGGTGTGGATCCCGGCTTTCAGGAGCGGATCTCGGCCATCTGCGTGGAGTGGCAGTCCGAGGTGGCGGCGGCGCTGCGCGAAGGGCAACGTGCCGGCACCGTGCGGTCCGACCTCGACCCGGTGGGTGTCGCCACCTTTCTCGTGGCCGCGGTCCAGGGCTCGATCGGCCTCGCGAAGAGCTGCCAGTGCGGGCACACGTTCCAGCGCAGCCAGGGCGAGGTCCGGCGCTATCTCGAGACGCTCCGTCCCGAGACTCTGACGGAAAACTGAGGCGGCCCGGGGCACGGTCCCGGGAGCCTGGGGAGGACGTATGGTCGAACAGAAACATACCAACCAGTACGGATGCTGTGGCAGAACCTGCCGCTCGGGCCGTCGCGCCAAGGCCTCTGGCGCGCTCCGTCCGCGGGAGGAGGCTTCTTCTTCGCCGGCGCTGCGCGCAGTCCAGGAGTACCTGCAGGCGCTCTCGCTGGGAGACATCGACGGCGTGCTGGCGCTCAGCGCGCCCTGCGCGCGCCAGATCGATCTTTCGGCTGCTGCTCCCTCGAGCGCCGAGCCGGAAGAGGAGCTGAAGCTGCGACGCGAGCGCCTCGAAGCGCTGGTGGACGCCTATGCGGAGATCCAGTTCCGTCTCGTGGAGAGCTGGGAGAGTGGCCGCTGCGACGGTGCACCGGATTCGCGCCGGATCGCGTTTCGCTGGCATGCGGACGCCGTGACGCACTGCGGCGACGAGGTGGCGCTCCGCGGGCTCGACATGTTCCAGGTCTCCCCCGAAGGGCGGATCGAGCGGCACTGGCTCGACCTCAGCCCGGAGCGCTACGTGCCGTCGGAGCCCTGCACCCCGGAGCGCCCCCACCCGGTACGGGGTGTGCGGCGCCCGCGGCCCCGCCGCAGCCGTCGCTCGGTTCTGGAACAATGAGGGCATGACCGAGCGTCGTCCGCCTGTCGACTACATCGAGCGCACGCTAGCCCTGTACGGCAGCATGGGCTTCGCGCCCTACGGCTGGAGCCGGCGGCCCGAGCCGCCGGCCTTCGTGAAGCCGACCAAGCCCCTTTCGGAGAGTCGCCTGGCCCTCCTCGGATCCGGAGGTCTCTACGAGCAGGGCCAGATCGCGTTCCACTTCCGCGATGACACCAGCGCCCGCGTCATCGACACGACCCGGCCCGCCTCGCGGCTGCGGGCGACCCACTTCGCCTACGACCTGACCGACGCTCGGCGGGATCCGAACGTCGTCTTTCCGATCGATCCGCTCCAGGAGCTGGTGCGCACCGGAGAGCTGGGTGAGCTGTCGCCTCGCGCCTACGCCTTCATGGGAGGCATCTACTCGGCGCGCCGCCTGGAACAGAACCTCGCGCCGGAGCTCGTGCGCCGCGTGAAGGGCGACGAGGTCGACCTGGCGCTCCTCGTCCCCGTGTGACCGGTGTGCCATCAGTCCGTGGGGCTGATCGCGAGGCAGCTCGAGGCGGCGGGGGTTCCGACGCTGTGCATGGCCAGTGCGCTGTCGATCATCGGGGCGGTGCAACCGCCGCGGGTCGCCTTTCTCGACTTCCCCCTGGGCCACACGACGGGCCGCCCCGGCGACCTCGACGGACAGGTGAGCCTGCTCCGCCGCGCGCTGCAGGCGTTCGAGCACGAGCGCCCGGGCCGCGTTCTGCGCCTGGACGACGTCTGGGAGCCTGGGGATGCCTGGAAGGAGCGTGTGATGCGACCCGACCCGAGCGATCCGCAGTCAGCCGACAACCGGACGGAGCGCCACGCGACACCGCAGTACCAGACCGAGGAGGACGCGCAGCTCGCGGACGCGAGCTGCCCGACCTGCATCTTCGTCGACGGGCGCTGATGCGCCCCGCGCCTACGCGGTCGCCGCGGCGCTCGGGCGCTCTTTCATCCGGCCGTACCAGGCCATGATGTTGGCGTTGCCCTCGTCGAGCGGCTGGCCGACGGTGGCGCCGAAGTCGAGGAAGCAGAAGAGCAGGATGTCGGCGAGCGAGATGCCGTCGCCCTGCACGAAGTCGCGACCCGCCATCTGACCATCGAGCCAGGCGATGCGGTCCTGGGCCATGGCCTTGAGTCCTTCGGCCGCCTCCGGACGGCACAGGAGTCGACTCTCGAAGAGCTGGAGGCCTTCGCTGAAGCGGAAGCCGTTGGCGAGCGGCTCGCAGATGCCCAGGTCGATGCGGCGCGTCCACTTCCGGGTCTGCGCGCGCTCTTCGGCGGTCGCCCCGATGAGCGGAGGCGTCGGGTTCGCCTCCTCGAGGTACTCGCAGATGGCCGTGATCTCGGTGACGACAGAGCCGTCGTCGAGGACGAGCGCCGGGCATTGGCCCGACTCGTTGACCTCGGAGATGTAGGGCTCGCGACGGTTCTCGCCGCCCATCAGGTCGATCTGGACCGTATCGGCGATCTCGATGCCCTTCTCGGCCATGAACATGTTCACCACGCGGGGGTTGGGTCCGATGGAGTTGTAGTACTTCATCTCGCGTCTCCAGGTAGGTCGAAGCCGCGCCACGGCGGCGCCGGGCATCGCGTCGTCGGTTGGGTGGGAGGCGCGCAGTATAGCGGCGTGGCGCCTCGGCCTGCGGCGCCGTGGCGGACCAGCGCGGCGCCCAGACGGCGCACCCGGTGGTTAGGTGCGCTGGCGAACCCAGCGGCCGATGTTCTGGATGGCGTTGTCGGCCTCCTCCAGCATCGGGAACGCCTGGAAGACGTGGATCATCTCGTCCCACACCTCGAGGTCCACCTCGACCCCGGCCAGCTCGGCGCGCTCGGCGAACCGGGTCGAGTCGTCGAGCAGCACCTCGGCCGTACCCACCTGGATCAGCAGCGGAGGGAGGCCGGCGAGGTCGGCGAACAACGGGGACGCGAGCGGGTCGCCCGTCTTCCCGGGTGCGTAGGCCGCGGCCATCTTCTGCAGTCCGTCGGCTGTGACCATCGGATCGTCGTCGGCGCGGGTGCGCATCGAGTCGCCGGTGCCGGTCAGATCGGTCCAGGGTGACAGCGCCACCGCGCAGGCCGGGAGCGGGTCTCCCGCGTCGCGCAGCGCGAGAAGGGTGGCGAGCGTGAGGCCGCCCCCTGCCGAGTCTCCGGCAATGGCCGTCTTCGCCGGTGCAATGCCCTGCGCGGCGAGCCACCGCGCCGCCGTGACGGCGTCCTCGACCGCCGCCGGAAACGGGTGCTCGGGGGCGAGGCGGTAGGCGACGGAGAGCGCGCGGCAGCCGGTGGCTCGCGCGATGCCCTGGACCAGGAAGCGGTGGGTTGCGAGCGAGCCGATGGCATAGCCGCCGCCGTGGAGGTACAGGACGGCGCGCTCCGGATCGGCGCCGGGTGTCTCGACCCACTCGCAGGCCACGCCGTTCGCGGAGGTCGGCGTGCAGGTGACGTCGCGCGGGATCTCGAGCTGCGCCTGGGCGGTCTCCATGCCCTCGCGCCGCTCCTCCCAGGTGGCGTCGGGGTCCACGGGCCGCGCCCGCAGCATCGCCTTGACCGATCGCAGTGCTTCACTCGACATGGGGAGCTCCTCCGGCGGTGCGGCCGGCGGCCGTCGATGCGGCGCCGTTTCTCGTCGCGGTATGGCGGAGGCCGCTGAGGGTGCGGCCCCGCCGACGTTTCGCTGGTCGATCGATTTCGTCCATGGCTCCTACCGGACGGTCGGTGCGCTCGGAGTCTAGCGGACGACCAGCGCAGGCCCGACGATGGCCACCCCGGGCTCGTGGACCTTCAGGGAGGGCAGGCGAGCTGGAGCAGTCGGCCGTCGCTGTCACGGAGGTGGGTCGCGGGAGTGATCACGTGCAGCCCTTCCACGTCCTGGCCGTCGTCGCCGAGGATCGTCCACGATCCGCCCTCGCGCAGAGCCGTGGCGTCGATCGTGAGGTCGCCGGATCCGAGTCGCTTGGCCGCGTCACCCAGGAGCTGGAACCGGTAGGTGGAGCCTCGGGCCACGTAGCCTTCCGACTTTCCTTTTGTCTGGAAGCTCTGGAGGTCCAGACCCAGGGAGCGGATGTCGAGCTCGAAGAGGCTGTACGACGTCTTGCCCCGGCTCTTGCGCGAGTAGAGCGGCTCCGTGCCAGGGCGGGTGAGGTAGAGGTGGCGCCACAGCCGATCGGCGCCCGAGATGATGCCGTCGTTCGACGTGTCGAACGGCGCGAGCAGCGTACAGGCCGGCTCCGTGGGCGGGGGAGGGTCCGTTTCGCCAGCCGGGGCCGAGCTCTCGGGCGCTGGCCGGCGCTCCGGAGTTCCTGGCGCGGCGGCTGGCGAGGGTGGGGGGGCGGCGAGCGCAGGGTCGGTCTCGCTCTCGGTCTCGACGTGCGTCGGCGGGTCGGCTTCGGGGGCGCGGTCGGGGGGCGGATCGGATGCCGCAACTTCAGGAGCGGCGGGCGGTCGCTCGGCCGCCGCGCGGAGCTCCTCGAGCCGCTGTGTGACCGCCTCGCGCTGCGCGGGGCTCAACTCCTCGAGCAGGCTCTCCGCCTCCCGCTCGAGCGCAAGCAGGAGCTGCGCGACCCGCTCGAGCTCGGGGTCCGGCGCGTCGTCCGGCTGTGCGGCAGCGGGGAGGGCCAGGAGCAGACCGAGGAGCAGGGTCGCCGGCAGGAGGCCAGCGTTCACGCGTGGAGCTCTTCGCCGGCGAGGAGAGGTTCGGGTGGTCATGGGGTGATGCTAAAGAATGGTCGCGAAGTTGCGCGCAGGGCGGCTTCGACGCATCATTCCAGCGCGCGCTCTGCCGCTCGTTCCCCGATGGTGTAATGGCAGCACAGCAGTCTTTGGAACTGCTTGTCCAGGTTCGAGTCCTGGTCGGGGATCCACCGCGCCACGCCTCGCGTCAGGGCGGGGAGAAGTCGAGGATGCGGATCTGCGCGCCCGCCGGCGGACCTGCTCCCCACCGGATGCCGTAGCGGCCTGCCGGAATGTCGAGCGTGAGGTCGAGGTGGCGCCGGCCTGGGCCGACGGTGCTCGTGCTCGTGTCGACCTCCAGCTCCTCGAACGAGCCGTCCTCGCGGACGAGACGGAGGGGCGCGACGTCACCCTCCGGGTCGCCTGAGGCATAACCCAGGAGCTGCAGACGGTCGCCGCGCTCGTGCATCGACCGCAGCGCAGGAAAGGTGGTGGTGCCGTCGAGGCGGAACGGGTTCTGCCGTGGGTCGGTGAGCGCGAACCCCGCTTCACGCGCGTAGTAGAAGCCTTCGGTCTCTGCATGCAGCGGCGTGGCCCAGCGAACGGCCTCGCTGCAGCCTTCGCCCAGGTGCTGCTCCAGCACCGCGCTGTCGCCTTCGTCCTCCGAGCTGAGTCGGACCCGCACGGTGGTCGGTGTACACGGCGCGATGAGGTCTCCCTGCAGGAAGACTCGTCGCGTGGGGTGGCCCGTGGGGTAGCTGGCGAAGGCGCGGAAGAAGTCGTGGAATCTCGCCTCCGCGGCGCTGCCGCCGGCCCCCGCCGGCAGCGCGAGCGCCTGCAGCACCAGCAGGTGCTCCGCCCCGCTGCGAGGGTGCGCACCGAAGACCGCTGCGGTCGTGTCGACGACCACGACCAGGCGCCGGCTGGGCCCCGCGAGAGGCACCTGAAAGACCCCGAGCCGTGCGGAGTCCGGTGAGAGGGTCTGGCTTCCCTGGCCTCGCAGGAGCTCGGTTCGCGCCACCTCGGGCCGGTCGCGTGCACGCAGGTTCCTGGGCAGCGCCCAGGACGCGGCAAAAGAGTGCGTGACACGGGCCCGGCGCGGTGCACCGGAGACCTCGACGTCGAGCGTCCGGCGGCGGTCCGAGAGCGTCAGATCTCCGCCGAGCGAGACGACCACGCGGTAGCTGTGGCTCGTGGCCTCGAGCGACCTGCGCAGCGCCCCACCGAGGTTGTTGTCCTGCTGGTACAACTCTCCTCCGGTCTCCTCCGCCAGGAAGAAGAGCGAGCCCGTGGCCTCGTCGGCGAGGCCGCCGCGCAGCGCGAGCTCCGGGACAGCCGAGAGCTCGAGCGACGTCTGCTCGGGACGCGGGCCCGTCGAAATGTCGGAGGCACCAAGCGAGCGCCGGCCGACTCCCGAGATGTCGATGGCCTGCACGGTCCAGCCGTGGGCCTGGAGGATGTAGGAGAGCGACTGGAACGACCCGAGGACGGCGGCCCCCGAACCGTCGACCACGTCGTAGACCGTGCTGCCCGGCCGAATCGCGATGAGCTGCGAGAACGCAGGGACCCCGGTCGAGAAGAGGAACGCGTAGCGAGGCCCCGGAACGTCGGAGACCAGGCGCAGAGCCTGCGCAAACGCGTCGTTGCTGGCCTGGATCGTCTGTGCGGCGCGATTGGTGTCGGCTGCGGCCGTGATGGCGAACAGGTTGTCGGCGTCGGCGTCGAACCGCGCCGGGGGCCGATCGGCGAAGAGCGTCGGGTCCGAGAGAGCCGTGACGGTCAGATTGCGGTTGAGGTCGATGCCCAGGGCGGCGCGCAGGCCCAGGGAGGAGGAGGTGTCATAGGAGGGGTCGACGGCCACGCGCCGCTGCAGCTCGCGCACGTGCTGCTGCACCGCCGCCGTGTCGCGGTCGAGCATGGCGTCGAGGAGATCGAGACCCGTGGCGGCCACGGTTCGGTCGCGCGTGAAGGGGTGCAGTAGGCGCGCGCGGGCGTCGAGCGACAGGATGGCCACCTGGTCGCCCGGGTCCAGGTTCTTCAGGTTGCGGCGTGCAGCCTGGACGGCTTCGGCGAGGTATTGCGGCGGGCTCCAGAGCAGATCGAAGACGTACAGCAGGCTCCGCCCGCCGGGGAGCGAGGCGGCGTCGGGGGTCGCCTGGCCGGGGGCCGAAACCCCGCGGCTCGCGGGCCCTCGGGCTCCGAGCTCTTCGAACGCGACGATCGGCAGCTCCCTCCCCTCGAGGAGCACGCGGAACTGCTCCCGACCGAGCCCCGTGATCGCTTTGCGCGGCGTTCGCACCCGCACGTGGAGGGTGGCCTCGCGGACGACGAGGCTCTCGTCCACCGCTCCTTCCTCGAGCGCACGGTCCGATTCCTGGCTTTGGACGGCCACGCTGCAGAGAGCAAGCCCGAGGCCCAGCAGCCGCGTGGTTGCGCTCGGGCGAGCTCGCATGACGGGGCTCAGGGTCGGTGTCGAGATGTGCGAGGGAGATGGCACGCGCAGAGGTCCCTTCCCGGACGCGCCGCGGTCAGGAGCCCGCGGGGGAGATGTCACGGCTGAAAAACGACACACGACCCTCGACGTCGTCCCGGATCGCAACGGCGGCAACGCCCCCCTTGCGGTCGAAGTCGATCTCGACGTCGTACACGTAGTCCTGTTCGGTCGGCTCGGGGGGAATGATCACCCGCATGGTCTTCGATCCGATCGGGCGGATGCGGTCGCCCCGATCCATGATGCCGACGGCCACCGTGAACTCGCCCAGGTCCTCTCCATCGCGGGGCACGCGAGCAAGAGCCGCGAGCGGAACCTCGATCTTGAGCGTGGCGCGAGGCTGCTCCGCCGAGGCGCCCGCAACAGGCTCCAAGGACAGCCGCGCTTCGAGCGGGTTGTCTTCGCCGCGATGGACGAGAGCGGAGATGACGACATCGGCCAACTGCTGGTCGACACTCTGGCTGAGATAGCTGCCGCGGTGACGGATCTTCGCCTCGAGGCCGGGAGCCCGGACCTCGATTCGGTGCTGCTGGCCATCGCCCGGGTTGGGCGGGGCATACGCCAGCTGATAGAAGCCGGCGTCCTCTTCGAGGACGCTCGAGACCGCGGTGCGGAAGTCGTTGCTGTCGAAGAGTGCGCGTCCCCCGGTGTCGTCGGCGATCAGCTGAAGCGCCTCGCGCACCGAGTTGCGCGCGTCGAGCTCGGTGCGCATGCTGATGCGGGTCCCGTCCACTTTCGCCCTGCCTCCCGTCGTCAGGCCCTCCGCCTGCAGGGGGTAGATGCTCACCTGGTGCGTGTTGGCGAGGGCGCCGAGCTGCCGCCACGGCCGCGAGAGCTCAAACTCGGCGAGCTCCATCGCCGCGAGCTTGGGGTTCCAGCGGGTGTTCTTGCCGCCACCGAACTGTTGCGTATCGACGGCGTTCTCCAGGCCGTTGATCGCGCCGCTTCCGTCGCACAGTTCGGCGGCGAAACCGTACACCTTGGTCCCGGGCATCATGGGGATGCCGTCGCTCACGTGGAGGAGTGACTTGCGACCGCTGTCGCCCGAGAGGGAGCCGACCATGCGCATCATCCCCGCGATCGACTGCAGCGCGAGGGTGTGCGCCTGCTGCGCGTGCTTGCGGGCGATGTGTCCGTTCTGGGTGCAGACGTCGCCGAAGTCCCCACCCTCGACGTTCTGGGCCTGCAGGCTCTCCAGGTAGCGCAGCGTCTGCTCGGTCTCGTTGAAGGCGTTGAACATGGAGATGCGGCGCACGTCGATCTCCTCGTCGAGGGCAGCCAGCACGGTGTCCCGATCGCGGGTGAAGGGCTGCACGATGCGCAGCTGACCGTCGAACCGCGCCAGCATGATGTCGAGATCGCCGCGCTCCTTCTTGAGAGCGGCGCGCAACTGCTGGAGGACCCGGATGCGGTGATGCGGGTGGAGGTGCAGCTCGTCGATGAAGACGACGAGGCGCTGGGCTTCACCGCCCGCGGGCTCGGTGCTCTCGCGGCCCGCGGGGGCCCGCGCGGTACCGGCCTCGGTCGGGCCGGTGAACTGGCGGATCTCGACGGGTGCGCCGTCTTCCAGCACCTCGAAGTCGTCCTGTCCGAGCCCGGAGAGTGGCGTGCCGTCCTCCGCGGTCACGAACACGTCGACCACGACGAGCTGCACGTCGATCCGTTCGACCAATGGTGCGACGTCGGGGGCCTGGGCCGTGGCTGCCGCCGTGAGGCAGAGGCCGAGCGTCAGAACGGCGAAGATCGACGCGGAACGTCTCGAGGACGTGCAGAGGGAGGTCATGTCGGACTCCTTCGCTCGGCCACGGACGGGCGTGGTCGAGGGTGGCAAGCTTCAGTTGAAGGATTGGATGCTCGTTCGCGAGAACTCGGGCAGCGTCGGGACAATTCCCGGCAGGACCGTGTGGGGCGAGGGCGAGCGCCCCGGCCCGGGCTCGGCGCCGCGGGGCCGGAGAAGGCTCCGACCACAGGATACGTGGTTCTCCGGGGTGATCGGCGGGCGACGAAGTCCTAGGCTCCACACGTGGCGAGGCACGTCGCCTCGGACGAAGGGAGTCGAGATGAAGGTGCGAGACCTGATGACCGCACGCGTATTCAGTCTGCAGCCGGAGGACGACCTGATGGCCGCGCGAGATCTCATGTGGGAGCACGACATCCGCCACGTTCCCATCGTCGACGGGGATCTCGAGCTCGTCGGCCTGGTCTCCCAGCGGGATCTCGCCCGGGCGCGGGCACCGGCCGAGAACCTGCCGGTGGCAAATGCCGCCGACGCTCTGCAGCGGACCACGGCGGGAGACATCATGACGCGGGACGTCTTTTCGGTCGAGGCCGATGTCGACGTGCGCGACGCGGCCCAGGTGATGGTGGAGAACAAGTACGGCTGCCTCCCGGTGGTCTCGGGGCGTCGACTCATCGGCGTGATCACCGAGTCCGACTTCGTGCGGCTCATGGCGCGTGGCGACTGAGCCGAACGGCGAAGGAGGTCGCCGAGCGGAGCGGTGGGTCGCGGCGAGACCGCCGCTCTGAGTTACTGTCTCGGTCCCATGCACTCGGACCACCTGATTCTCGGCAGCGGGCTCGCGGGACTGTCCGTGGGTGCTCTGCTCGCCCGACAGGGGGCGTCGGTGAGGGTGCTGGAGGCCCACTACCATCCGGGTGGCTACGGACACACGTTCGTGGAAGGGCCTTACCGGTTCAACGCGCAGCTTCACTACGTCTGGAACTGCGGCGAGGGGCGCACCGTGAACCGCTTCCTGCGCAAGCTCGGCCTTCACGAGGAGGTGACGTTCGAGGAGTACGACAGGCAGGGCTTCGACCGGATGCGCATGCCCGGCCACGAGGTCGACATCCCGTGTGACCTCGGGCTGCTCGCAGAGCGGCTCGCCGAAGAGGTGCCCGGCTGCGGAGACGCGGTGCGCTCCTTTCTGCGCGAGGTCGAGCTGGTCTCGGAGGGCCTGGAGCAGGTGAGCTCCCTTCGCAGCCCGCTGACGGCGGCGCGACAGCTCGGGCGCCTGCGCCGCGTCGCGCGCTACCGTGCCGCCACGCTGCAGGACGCGTTCGACGCGCACCACCTGCCGCTGCCGGTGCAGACCCTGCTGGCGCTCCAATGGCCCGACTTCCTCCTGCCGCCCAACCAGCTGTCGTTCTTCGCCTGGGTCATGCTGTTCACGGGCTACGTTCGCGGTGCCTACTATCCGACGCACCACTTCGAGCACGTGATCGATTCACTGGTCGCAGTGATCGAAGCTGCAGGAGGGGAGGTGCGGTTGCGCCACCGTGTCACCGACTTTCTCCTGGACGGAGACCGGGTGATCGGAGTCGTCGCCGAAGAGGTCGACGACGACGGCGACGCCACTGGCTCGGCGCACGAGTTCCGCGGCGGCGAGGTCGTCTGCAACATGGATCCGCGCCGGGCCGCGGAGATGATCGGCTTCGAGCACTTCGCGCCGAAGGTCCGCCGACGCCTCGACTACGACTACTCTCCCTCGAGCTTCATGGCCTACTGCGCCGTGAAAGGGCTGGATCTGCGCGACTACGGCTTCGGCCGCTCGAACCTCTTCCACACGGAGACGGAGGATCTGAACGAGGCCTTCGAGGCGATGTACCTCCGCGGCGACTACAGCCGCCCGAGCTTCGCGGTGACCGTGCCGAGCCTGCTCACCGACGTCGGCGGGGACTGCCCCGAGGGCGAGCAGATCGTCGAGCTCCTGACGGTGGCCAACTACCAGAGGTTCCTGCAGCTCAAGCTGTCGAGCGCGCGCGCCTATCGGCGGCGCAAGCAGGAGATCTTCGACGCCATCCTCGACGTGGTCGAGCGCGAGTACGTTCCTGGTCTGCGGGACCACCTCAGCTTCAAGATGACGGGGAGCCCCACCACCAACGAGCGCTACTGCCTGAGCCCGTCGGGGCACAGCTACGGCTCCGACATGACGCCGGCCAACATCTCCTGGGGCCGTCTCGACCATCGCTCCTCGCTCGACCACTTCCACTTCTGCAGTGCGTCCGCCGGCTTCGCGGGGTTCGCCGGCACCATCTGGACCGGCTGTCGTCTCTACGAGCATCTGACCGGAGACACCGTGCTCGCCTAGACGATATGGAACGACCGGCTCCGTCGTTTCGTTGAGCCCCGACCTGCGGAGCAGGGATTGGGGCAGGCTGCGCCTGTGAGTAACGCGGGTTGTCGCGGTGACAGAGCCGCAAACGAAGAAGGAGCCGGTCGTGATCGAGGAGCGTAGCACCGTCGTCGGGATGGACGTGCACAAGAGGGACATCGTGGTTTGCGCATTGCGTGGCGAGGAGCGTCAGGAGTGGCGGTTGCCGAACGAGCCGCGGGCGATCGCTCGCTGGTGTCGGAAGATGCAGCGTGAGACACAGGACGTGCGTGTGGCGTACGAAGCGGGTCCGTGCGGCTACGTGCTGAAGCGACAGCTGGAGGCGGAGGGCATCGTGTGCGACGTGGTCGCGCCGTCTCTGATTCCAGGCCGGCCTGGAGATCGAGTGAAGACCGATCGGCGGGACGCCCGCAAGCTTGCGGAGCTGCATCGGGCGGACTTGCTGACGTCGGTGCACGCTCCGAGCCGCGAGGAGGAATCGGTCCGAGACCTCTGCCGATGCCGGGACCAGCTGAAAGGAGACCTGACGCGCGCCCGCCATCGCCTGGGCAAGTTTCTTCTGCGCCGGGGGCTGCGCTATGGCAAGGGGCGCGCATGGACGCAGGCTCACCGGGCGTGGCTGTGGAGCGTGAAGCTGGAGGAGAAGGCAGCCCAGTGGGCTTTCGAGTACTACCTGCTCGCCGTCGAACAGGTCGAGGTGCGACTCCAAGAGATCGACGCATCGATCGAGGAGGTCTCACAGAGCGATCGGTACCGTGAAGTGGTCGGTGCTCTGCGCTGCTTTCGCGGGATCGAAACGCAGACGGCGATGACGATCGTCAGCGAACTGCACGACGTGCGTCGCTTTCGCAAACCCAGACAGCTCATGTCCTACCTGGGTCTGACCCCGAGCGAGCGCTCGAGCGGCGAGAGTACCCGGCGCGGAGGCATCACGAAGACAGGCAACGCTCATGTCCGGAGAGTCCTGGTGGAGGCTGCCTGGCACAGCCGACATCGACCCGCGGTCGGCGTGGGCTTGAGGAAGCGACGCGCCGGTCAGCCAGCTGCGGCCATCGCGCTCGCCGATCGAGCCATGCAACGCCTCCATCGTCGCTACTGGCGGCTGATCCAGCGAGGCAAGGCACCGCAGACCGCGGTGATCGCCACTGCGCGCGAGCTCACGGGCTTCGTCTGGTCCGCGCTTCACCTTTCCCTCGAGTCGGACGCCTAAAAGGCAACACCCTCACTCGGAGCTCAGGAACGACGGATGACAGCAGGCACGGTCCGGAGAATGCGCGGCACAGCTATGCGCCCAGGACACCAGTCCTGGATGCGCGATCCTAGACAGCGCCACTCCCCGACGAACCACGGTCATGCGGCTCTGCCCCCGGCAACCCGCGAATATCAGAGTGACTCGTCGTCGAAGAGACCTGCTCCCTCATCCGTCTTTCCTGAGCTCCGACCGCTGATCAGAGGACCAACACTCATCGAAACGACCGAGAGTCGTTTGACAAAGGTCGTTCCATATCAGCTGGGGTATCTCACGACGTTGTTCCGACAGGTTCGGGGTCGAGATCTTTGACCCCGTAGAGGAAGACGCCCGTGGCTCGAGTCAGTCAGATCTCCCAGCCGGAAGCTGGGTAGGTCGAAAGGGACGAATCCGCCGTTGCAGGATCAGCCGTCGTCGTTGGACCGTCACAGCCGACGCGTAACTTCGAGTAGCGCCGAAGTGACCCGTTGTCATGCCCTACCTGCTTCTGCCGGGAGTCCATGAGGAGTCCCGAATCTCGCAGGAAGACAAGGTGCAGATCGCGGTGCCGTGGGCTACCAACCCTTCTTGGACGGTGAAGGGGCCCAGATCCTGATGAATCGGAGCACAGTTCCTCTCGACCACGTCGTGAGAAACGACACCTTGACGAGTGCCTCTTCCGGCGGGTCGGCGTGGCTGGCAGTTGCAGGCGTCAGAAGCGCAGGTTGCGGCCACCCAGGCGTCGGCTCACCTCCAACGCCGAGCGAACGGCGCCTTCGTGTAGGCCGTTTCCCAGGTACGCACCGGCGTGGAACGTGTGGTTCTCACCGTTGGTCGCCACGATCTCGTCGCGGCTGCGGTACGCCGCGACCGTGTAGCGCGGCGTCACGTGACGCTGCACGTGCACGACCCTCTCGCGGTCGATCTCCTCGCCGAGGTCGAAGGCAAGCTGGTAGTGCGGCCCGTGCTCGTCGCCTACGCCGACGAGGCGATTGAGGTAGGCGTTGTAGCCGTAGCCGCGCGCCGTCTCGAGCAGGTCGAACTCGGACGGGAACTCGACGTGGCGGCGGCGCAGGAAGTCGGCGTCGGTGTGAACCGCGGTGGTCACCGTCTGTGAGCGCCAGGCCGCGAAGCGACGCGTCTCCGCGTCGG
This sequence comes from Candidatus Multivoraceae bacterium, assembly GCA_965223385.1. Classification (GTDB taxonomy): domain Bacteria; phylum Acidobacteriota; class Thermoanaerobaculia; order Multivoradales; family Multivoraceae; genus JBCCLJ01. The sequence continues at coordinate 3,492,858 of CBDCWR010000007.1, forward strand.
TGGGGTCCTCGAGCAGAGCCAGCACCTGGTCCGGAGTCGTGGCGAAGACGACAGCGTCGAACGACTCCGGGCCTCGACCCACCGACTCGACCTCCACGCCGTGAGCGGTGCGGCGGATGCCTTCGACCTGGGTGCCGAGGCGACATTCGCCGCGGAGTCGCCCGAGGAGCGCTTCGACGTAGCGGTAGACCCCGCCGCGCACGCGCGTCCAGCTCCGGGCCCCGAGAAAACTGCGGAGCATCGGCACCGCGAGCTGTGCCGGTGCGTCGCCCGTCTCCTCGGCCGGGATGGAGTAGGCATACATGACGAGAAGACGGAGCCACAGGGACAAGACGCCGTCGTCGAGATAGGCCGAAAGCGGCCGTTCACGGAGCGCCTCGGGCGCCACCTTCGCCGTGGTGCGAAGGAAGCGCCGCCGGGATCTGGCCAGAGGCAGCAGGTGCGCGAGCGTGCGCTGGCGCTCGAGCCCGACCGGCAACGAGCGTCGCGCGTGTCCGGGCGAGAGAAAGCGCCTGCCGTCGGCCAGGTAGAGCCCGGTCCCTCCGGGGACGGTGCCGAGCTCGATGTCGAGCTCCTCCATGAGCGCGTGAAACGCAGGGAACCGGTCGCGCTCGAACTCGATGACCCCGGCATCGACGCGAACGTCCCGCGGCAGGCCGGAGCACGGCACGTTGCCCCCGAGGGTGCGGATGTTGCCGCCGAGGACCTCTTCGCGCTCGAGCAGAGTCACGTGATGGACGGCGTCGAGCAGGTAGGCCGTCGCGAGTCCACTTGCCCCGCCTCCGATGACGGCGATGTTCAAGCTGTTTCTCCCGGAGTGTCTGTCGAAGATCCCGCGGACCTCGGCCGAGTGTCAAGTCGACCCGCGCGACCTGGCGCTTTCGACGCCTTCTTGCGACTCCGGCGATCTTCCTGCAACATCTGTTGCGACGTCCTTCGGCGCCCCACTTCGCTCGCGCGGGCCTCCGACACCGGAGCCTCGATGGTCGGCCCTCTCGACGAGCTCGGACTCGGCTTCGCCACGGCGATCGGGCTGCCGCGAGGGGGGCTCGCGAAGCACCCCGGAACGGTTCGCGGAGCGATACACTCCCTCCTCACAACCTGCAGTTGTTTCAACACTTTGACCGCGGCGGGAGCTTTCGCGGCGGTAGGCGATAGAGAACCCTATGGACACTCAACCGACGGACGCCCTGTTCGAAAGCGCCGAGCAGCTGGCGTCGGACTTTTCCCTCTTCCCGAAAGGCTCGCACTCGACGAGCTTCAGGCGCCTGGACGGCCTCGTGGACCCGGGCGATGTCCGCCGCCACATCCAGTACCTCCGCTCGCTCGCCGTCGACGAGTACGTGGAGCGGTGCGTGCAGCCGAGCGAAGATCCGGTGCGCCCCGGCGTGCGTCAGGTGCTCGCGCGGCTGGGCTGGCAGACGATCCGGGAGCTGGAGTTTGGTCCGCTGTACGCCGCCGAGGTGCGGGTGACCCTCGACGGTTCCCAGCGTCGTCTGGGTGTCCTGGCCCAGGATCGCTCCCAGAGCAACGGGGCCTGGCTCCCGGAGCACCACGCCCGCGCGGTGGAGGTGATCCGCGACCTCGCCGTGCACTCGGTCCCCATCGTCAGCTTCATCGACACGCCCGGCGCGGACTCGACCGAAGCCGCCAACCGCGGTAACCAGGCCCACAGCATTTCGCGGCTGATCGCGGAGATGGCCCAGATTCACGTCCCCACGGTGGGTGTGGTGCTGGGAGCCGGATACTCGGGTGGAGCCATTCCGCTCGCGGCAGCCAACGTCGTGCTCTCCGTCACCGACGGCGTCTTCAACACCATCCAGCCACGCGGCCTCGCGAACATCGCCCGCAAGTACAACCTCTCGTGGCAGGAGTGCGCGCAGGCGGTGGGCGTCTCGTCGTACGAGCTCTACGAGCAGGGTTACCTCGACGGCGTCATCGACTACACACCGGAGCGCCCGGACGACGGGGCGGAGAACGTGGAGAAGGCGATCTTCTCCGCCATTGCGGCGGTCGAAGAATCGGCCACGCGCTTCGTGCGGGATCAGCCGGCCGTGTTCGAGCACTACCGGCGCACCGTCCACCGTTTCCTCGACCCCACGGAGCGGCTCCGACGTCAGCAGAGCAGCGACCTGCTCTCGACCCTCGACAACGCGACGCACCAGCCGAACATCTTCGGGGTCGCCTATCGCTACCTCCGCTACCTCGGCCTGCGCCGTCGGCTGCGCTCCACGAACACCCAGAAGTACGGCCGCCTCAGCACGCAGGAGATTCCGAGCGGCGAGCTGGATCGGCGCCAGGAGGTGGAGAACCGGGTCGCGTTCGAGCGCTGGCTCGAGAGCCCGCTGCACGTGCGCTACGACGAGCCCCTGCTCAGCGCATGGAAGGCCGTGAACAAGAGCCGCGACGCGCTGGCGCGGGACCGCGGCCGGGTCGCGACCTTTCTCTTCGGTAGCCGCCAGCAGAACCTCGCCCGTGACCGGGGTGTGCTCACCCTCGAGCTGGCGTTTTACCTGTACAACCTCTGGAAGAGCGGCGCGCAGCACAACGTGGCGTCGCTGCTCGCCCACCTCGAGGCCAACTTCGCGACTCCGGCGCCGCCCGACGGCAGTGCCGACGTGCTGCAGATCGTCTCGGACCCCGAGGTCAAGGAGGAGTTCGCGCACGAGTGTCGCAACCTGCTGCTCTTCGACCTCCTCTACGACCAGCTCATCCTCGAGCTCAAGTCGGTCGCCCGCGAGGCGATGGAGACGAACCAGATCTCGCGTGAGTCCGTCGGCCGGCTGCTCGAGGCATCTCTCTCGGCCGCCGTGGAGACGGCGTCGAAGAATCCGATCTGGCGGGCGGAAGGCGAGACCGCAGATCAGGAGGAGCTGCGCGAGTCGCTGCACCAGTGGATCAAGCGTCTCGGCAGGCACCGCCGCCGCGCGGAGCTGCTCAAGGCCGTGGCCGATTGGAAGAAGGCGGCCTATCCCCAGGTGTCGGAGCCGCTTTTTGGCCTCATCACCTTCTTCTTCGATCGCCTCCTGCAGAACTTCTACTACGTCGAGAGCTACGGCGGGCGCTACGACGGCAGCATCCGGCCGCGCAACATCGGCATCAAGGACTTCTGGAGCCGTCTGGACCGGGCCTACAAGGACCTCCTGCTGCAGGAAGTGCTCACCGACGTCAAGCGGCGGCAGCGCATCCTGCCGCAGACGGTCCTCGACGAGTTCTTCGAAGGAGCGACGGAGCTCAACCGCGACCTCATGACAGCGGACCCCGTCTCGTTCCCGGGCTTTCGCCTCGCGATCGAGGACGCGCTCGACAAGGGCCAGATCCCGTGCGGGGTCGTCACCGCCCTGGCGCACGTCGAGGTGGGAGGCTACAAGCGCCGTGTCGGCGTGATGGTCTCCAACCTCGGCTTCCAGGCAGGGTCGTTCGACATGGCCTCGGGCGAGAAGTTCTGCAAGCTGCTCGTGCGGTGTGCGCGTCGCCGCCTGCCGGTGTTCTGCTTCGTCAGCTCGGGAGGCATGCAGACGAAGGAGGGAGCCGGCGCCCTCTTCAGCATGGCGGTGGTCAACGACCGCATCACGCGCTTCGTGCGTGACCACGACCTGCCGATCGTGATGTTCGGCTTCGGCGACTGCACCGGCGGGGCCCAGGCGAGCATGGTCACACACCCGCTGGTCGAGACCTACTACTTCTCGGGCACGAACATGCCCTTCGCCGGTCAGATCGTCACGCGCTCGCACCTGCCGTTGACCTCCACGCTGTCCAACTACCTCTCGGAGGTGCCCGGGGCGATGCACGGCCTCGTACGACATCCGTTTGCTGCGGACCTGGACGAGCGTCTCTACGAGGTCGATCCGCAGGTTCCGATTCCGGAGCTGTCGGTGCGCGAGGTCATCGAGCGCGTGCTCGAAGGCAAGGCGCCGAGCGAGGAAGGCGAAGGCCTGCCGGCTGCCCGGCGCTCGGAGCGCAACCGCGAGAAGACCTTCCGGCCGGTCGAGAAGGTGCTCGTCCACGCCCGCGGCTGCACCGCCGTCAAGCTCGTCGACGTGGCCCAGGAGCGCGGTCTGTCGGTGGTTCTGGTGCAGTCCGATCCCGACATGGAGTCGGCCGCGGCCAAGGCGCTGCGCGGTGAGAGCACGCTTGTGTGCCTCGGAGGCAGCACGCCCGACGAGAGCTACCTCAACGCGCACTCCGTCATCCGCATCGCCGAGGCCGAAGGTGCCGACGCGCTCCATCCGGGCATCGGGTTCCTCTCCGAGAGTGCGTCGTTCGCGGATCTCTGTGCCCGGCACGACCTCAACTTCATCGGCCCCTCCGTCGAGGCCATGGAGTGGATGGGCAACAAGTCGAACGCCGTGCAGACGGCGACCCGGCTCGGTATTCCGGTCGTGCCCGGAAGCCACGGCGTCGTGACCACCGCGACCGCCGCGCTCGAGGTCGCGGAGCAGGTCGGCTTCCCGGTGATGATCAAGGCGGTGCACGGGGGTGGGGGACGCGGCATTCAGCGCATCGACGACCCCTCCGACTTCGAGGAGACGTTCCTGCGTATGGGGACGGAGGCGGCCAACGCCTTCGGGAGCCGCGACCTCTACATCGAGCGCTGCGTGCAGCGCTTCCGTCACGTCGAGGTGCAGGTGCTGCGCGACTCCCACGGCAACGTGCTCGTGCCCGGCTATCGCGACTGCTCGGTGCAGCGAAACCACCAGAAGGTGGTGGAGGAGTCCGGCAACGACGTGCTCTCCGAGGCCCGCAAGAAGCAGCTGTACGACTACGCCGAGAAGCTGGCACACGAGGTGGGCTACGTCGGTGCCGGAACGGTCGAGTTCATGTACGACCTCGACCGCGACGAGCTGTACTTCATGGAGATGAACACCCGCCTGCAGGTGGAGCACCCCGTCACGGAGCGGTCGGCCAACATCGACATCGTCGGAGCGCAGTTCGACATCGCGAGCGGCGGCTCGATCGAGGATCTCGAGATCCGCGAGGAGGGTTTCGCCGTCGAGATCCGTATCAACGCGGAGCGCCTCGAGATCACGGGCGAAGGGCAAGCGAAGCTGCGACCCGACCCCGGCCTCGTCACGCGCTGCGACTACGCGGACACCGAGGGCATCGACATCCTGTCGGCGATCGACGACGGCATCTCCGTGACGCCCTTCTACGACAACCTCGTGGCCCAGATCATCGCGCACGGAAAAGACCGCGACGAGGCGCTCGACCGACTCGTCGAGTTCCTGCGCGGCACCCGCATCGAAGGTGTCGGCACCAACATCCCGCTGCTCCTGCGCATCCTCGACGACAGCGAGTTCCGCCACAGCGAGCATGACACCGGGTACATGGAGCGCCTCTTCGCGCGCCTCGACCTGCCGGCCCTCGCGCAGGAGATCGAGCAGGCTTCGGGCCGTCAGAACACCATCGACCGGGCAACCATCGAGATCGAAGACTCGAGCGAGCTCAAGGTCGTCGCGCAGTCGCAGGGCATCTTCTACTCGGCCCCTTCGCCCGGGAAGCCGCAGTTCGTGCGGGTCGGCGAGCAGGTGAGCAGCAGCCACGTGCTCTGCCTGATCGAGGCGATGAAGCTCTTCCAGGAGGTGTCGCTGGCCACGTTCAACACGAGCTCGGAGCTCTACCCGGACGACCAGCGGTACGAAGTGGTCCGGGTCAATCCCGAGGACGGACAGCTCGTGAACGAAGGCGACCTCCTGTTCGTCGTGCGGCCGGTCGCGGCATGAGGTGCGGGGGGCCGTGAAGCCTCCGGGCTCAGCGAGCAGCGCGCGCCTCGAGCGTTTCGTCGCGAACCCGCAGCGGGCGCTGTGGACGCTCGCCATGCCGATCATGTTCGGCATGGCGATCCAGACGGTCTACATGCTGGTCGACATGATCTTCGTCGGCATGATCGGCCCCAGCGCGCTGACGGCGCTGGCGTTCAACATGCCCCTCGTCTTCCTGTCCATGGGCATGACGTTTGGCCTCGGGACCGCGGTGACGGCGCTCATGGCGCAGACCGTCGGGGCGCAGGACCGCCCGCGCGCCGACGCCGTGGCGCAGCACTCCGTGCTTCTCGCGGTCGCGCTCACGGCCGTCTTCATGATCGTCGGCCTCGGCTTCGGGCGCCCTCTCCTGTCGCTCCTGGGCGTGCCCGTCGACCTCATCCCAGTGGCCTGGGCCTACTTCCGCATCATCGCATCGGGCTACCTGTTCATGGTGACGTCGGTCTTCCTCCGCTCGATTCTGAGCGGCGAAGGCGACGTGCGTGCGCCGGTCATGATCCAGGCCGCCGGCACTCTGCTCAACATCGCGCTCGACCCACTGTTCATCTTCACGTTCTCGATGGGCGTGCGCGGTGCGGCGCTCGCGACGGTCGTCAGCCAGGCCTTCTCGGCGACGATCTTCGTGTACCTGATGTTCGTGCGGGGGCGCGGGTTCGCCGACCTCAGCTTCCGCGGCTTCAGGCTGCGCGGCGACGTGGTTGCCGATCTCTTCCGCATCGGAGTTCCGGCTTCGCTCTCGTTCCTGGTCATGGCGCTGGGCGGCGGGCTGTTCAACCGGATCCTCGTCGAATACTCGCCCGCGGCCGTGGCGGCTCACCAGATCGGTGGCCGTCTGGACCACATCGTGATCATGCCTCTCGTCGCCCTCGCGTCGTCGCTGGTCACGCTCGTGGGCATGTTCTACGGCGCACGAAGACCCGACCTGCTGACGGGCATTCTGCGCTACGCGATGGTGCGTGCCGTGGCGATCGGCGTGGTCGTGGCCGTGGCGTTCTGGTTCCTGGCGCCGCAGCTCGTGCGCATGTTCACGCGCGACGACGAGATCCTGGATCTGGGCATCCGCTACGTGCGGGTGCTGGTTTTCACCTACCCGTTCATGGCGGTGGGCATGCTCTGCGGTCGGGCGCTGCAGGGGCTGGGCAAAGGCACTCCGGAGCTGGTGCTTTCGCTGTTGCGGGTCGTGCTCATCTCCGGGCCACTTTCGCTGGTCTTCGCCTTTGCGCTCGACCTCGCCGTGGACTGGGTATGGATCTCGCTGGTCATCGGCTCGGTGTGCTCCGCGATCATCGCGGCCCTGTGGCTGCGCCGCGGGACGCTCCAGGCCCTCGCCGCGCTGGAGGCCGAGCCTGCTCCGGGGGCCGGCCGGGAGGACGCAGGACTGGAGGAGCCATGGCAGCCGGCGAGCAGCCCGACGTCGTAGCAGCGCGCGGCCGCATCGAGTGGACGCGTCGCCACATGCCGGTGCTGCGGCGCTTCGGCGCGGAGCTCGCGGCGGCACGCCCGTTCGACGGCATGAAGATGTCGTTTCGTCTGCACATCGAGCCCAAGACGGCCGTTCTGCTGGAGGTGCTCCGCGCCGCGGGCGCCGACCTGCTCGTCATGGGCAACGCCGGCACGACGCAGCGGGGGACCGCTTCGGCTCTGGTCGAGGACGGCTTCGACCTCGTGCTCGAAGGGTCGGACGAGGACCAGATCGAGCGGCTCGTCGCGGCCGCGCCGAGCCTGGTTCTCGACAACGGAGCCGAGCTGACGCTTGCGCTGCACGATGCCGGGACGCCGCCTGTGGGTGGCACCGAAGAGACCACGACGGGTGCACTGCTCCTGCGCGAGCGTGGTGAGGGGGCTCTCGACTTCCCCGTCGTGGTCATCAACGACAGCCCGCTCAAGAGCATCGTGGAGAACAAGCACGGTGTCGGCGAGTCGGTGATCGACACCATTTCACGGGTGACCAACCTCTCGTTTCACCGGCGCACCGTGACGGTCTTCGGATACGGATGGTGTGGGCGAGGGATCGCACTGTACGCGCAGAGGCGGGGAGCCGACGTGCGGGTGATCGAGCCCGATCCCGTCGCGGCCCTGGAAGCCGCGATGGACGGGTTTGCGGTGCTGGAGGCGACGGAGTCGTTGCCGGGAAGCCAAGTGGTGATCACCGCGACCGGTGCATCGGGGGTGCTTTCCGGGGACCTCCTGGAGCTGCTGGAGGACGGCGTGATCCTCGCCAATGCGGGGCACCTGCCGCACGAGATCGACATCGAGACGCTCCGGTCGGCCGGCCCGGCGACTCTGCTGGCCCCGTCGATCGAGCGCTTCGCGCTTCCGGGCGACCGCCAGATCTTCCTGGTGGCACAGGGGCACATCGTCAACCTCGCCGCGGAGGGTGGCCTCGGCAACCCGATCGAGGCCATGGACCTGGGCCTCTCGCTCCAGGCGCTGTCGCTCGAGCGCGCGTGCCGGGGCGGTCTTCAGCCCGGTGCGCAGGCGGTGCCCGACGAGGTGAACCACCGCGTGGCGCGCGCCATGCTGGCGGCCCTCGGATGAGGCGCCCTCGTGTAGGCGCCGGGCAGGGGCTCGTCGTCGGAGCGGCCCTGCTGCTGGTCGCGTGCTCGACGACGCCTCCCGTGCGAACGCCCACGACCGCCAGCCCGCCGGAGCCGCACGCGACGCCCCGGTCGCGCCCCGACCCTCCCCGCGCCGTTCGCCCGGCAGATGCGCCCGGTCCGGAGACGAGTGCACTGCGTGGCCGGCTCGTGCGAGCGGCGGCGGCCCAGCTCGGGCGCCCGTACCGCTACGCGGGGGACACGCCTCGGGGGTTCGACTGCTCCGGCTTCGTCGACTTCGTGTACGGGGGGCAAGGCGTGCGGGTACCGCGCACCGCCGACGCGCAGTCGCGGGCGGGGGCCTGGGTGCCGATGGACGAGGTGAAGCCGGGAGATCTCGTCTTCTTCGGTCTGGACGACGCGCGCATCTCGCATGTGGGCATTGTCGTGTCGGAGCCCGGGGCACCGCTCGAGATGATCCACTCTGCGACCTCGAGGGGCATCGTCCGAACCGAGATCGAGCGCAGCAAGTACTGGCTCGCGCGTCTGCGTTTCGCGCGTCGACTGGTCGACTGAACCCCGCGTTGGGGTGCTTTGCCGAAGGCCACCGGGTTCGTGAGAGGATCGACGCTTCGGAGACCTGAATGAACGAGCGAAGCGTCATGCGCCGTTTGCGCGAAGCGGGCACCGCCCAGAACCGGAAGGTCTATGCTCGCCATGGTGTCGGCGGGGACATGTTCGGGGTGAGCTACGGCAATCTGAAGCTCATCGAGAAGGACGTGCGGCGCGCTCTGGGCACCGAGACGCACGGCGTCGGGGTGGAGCTGTGGGAGACCGGGAACCACGACGCGCGCATTCTCGCGACCCGCCTCGTGGATGCCCGGCGTCTGCGCAGCCGCGAGCTCGATCGGTGGGTCGGGGGCGTCGGCAACTACATCGTCACGTCGGCGTTCGCATCGCTCGTGAGCGGCAGTGGCCTGGCACTCTCCAAGTCGAAGAAGTGGTCGGCTTCGCCACGCGAGTTCGTCGGCCAGGCCGGGTGGAACGTTCTCACCGAGCTCCTTCTGGGCCCCGAGGCCGACGAGCTCGACGACGCGTTCCTGTGTGACCGCATGACCACGATCGAGTGTGGAATCGGCTCGGCCCGGAACCGCGTGCGCTACGCGATGAACGGCACGCTCATCGCCCTCGGCCTGCGCTCGAAGGAGTGGGAGAAGCGGGCAATCGCGGCAGCGCGCAGGATCGGCACCGTCGAGGTCGATCACGGCGAGACGGGCTGCAAGACTCCCGACGCGGCACGCGCCATCCGCAAGGCCGCACGCCAGCGTGCCGAGCTGGCCAAGCGCCGCGCGCAGCGCGCACGGCAGACGAAGAAGCGGACGTAGGGTGGCGCGCTAGGGAGCCGGCGAGCGCGTCGTGGCGTCGGTCGGGCTCGCCAGGTCTTCCTGGAGCCAGGCGCGGGCACGCGTCCAGTCGCGCTGCGCCGTGCGCACCGAGATGTCGAGCGCCTGTGCCGTCTCCTCTTCGCTGAGGCCGGCGAAGAAGCGACACTCCACCACCTGGGCCATACGCTCGTTGCGCTCGCGGAGGCGGCTCAGGGCCTCGTCGAGCGACAGGAGCCGCTCGGCCTGTCGGTCCACGGCGACGCGCTGATCGTCGAGGGTGACCGGCTCGTTGCCCCCGCCACGCTTGGCCGCAGAGCGCGATCTCGCGTGCGAGACGATCACCTGACGCATCGCGCAGGCGGAGACGGCCAGGAAGTGCGAGCGATCCTTGAGGTTGACCTTCTCCTGGTCGACCATCTTCATGTACACCTCGTGTACGAGCGCGGTCGTGTCGAGGGTCTGGCCGCGCTGGGTCCGCCGCAGGTGCCGCCGCGCGATCTGGCGCAGGTCGGTGTAGACCAGCGGGACGAGCTGGTTGAACGCCTCGCGATCGCCGTCGCAGTAGGCTTTCAGGAGGGTGGTGACGTCGTTGCGGCTCACGCGGGAACTCGGGTCGAGTGAGGTCGGGGATCGGGGAGGACTCTAGCAGCGATGGTCGCCTGCCGCTGCGCTGTGTCTGCACACGCCTCCCTGAAGAAACACGGAATCGAGCGCTGTTTCTGGACAACGGCGCGTCACGGGGCTGCGTTCTGCGCCAGCCACTGGTCGAGGACGAGGAGCGACCAGATCTGCTCGCTGTTGAACCGCCGCCGCGCCGCGGAGTGCGTGACTCCCTGGCGGGTGAGCCGAGCGAGCGCCCGTTCGAGGACCTCGGGGTGTGCCGCAGTCCACCGACGCACGGGCATGGAGAAGCCGATCTTCGGACGGTCGAGCGTCCCTTCGGGGAGCCGCGGGGCCAGGAAGGCGCGCGGGAGTACCTTGCCCGTTGGCCCCTGTCGCAGGAGCTCCGGCGCGAGGCGGAGTGCAAACTCGACCATCCGGTGGTCGAGGAACGGCGGCCGAGCCTCCAGCGAAACGGCCATGCTCGCCCGGTCGAGCTTGGGCAGCATGTCGTCGGCGAGGTAGGTGTTGAGATCCCACCACTGCATCTGCTTGATCGGCGAAAGCTCCGGACGCTGCAGTCGACGATAGACCCAGAGGTCGTCGTAGTCGGGTGGGAGGAGCTCGGGAGTGAGCAGCGCACGCTTCTGCCGCGGCGTGAAGGGGCCCAGGAACATGGAGTAGCGCTCGAGACCCGTTGCGGCGCGCCTCTCCGCCGCGCGGCTGGCTTTCACGAATGGCGGCAGGACACGGCTGAGGAACCTCGACGAAGCGGTCGACCGGAAGCGGACACACTTGTCGTACCACTGGTAACCGGCGAAGAGCTCGTCCCCACCTTCGCCGCTGAGGGCCACGGTGACGTGCTGGCGGGCGAGCCTGGAGACGAGGTGGGTGGGCCACGCACCATGATCGCCAAACGGCTCGTCGTACATCTCCGGGATCGCGCGCGCGGCCGCCGCGAGGTCTCCGCCTTCTGCGCGGAGCAGGCGGTGCTCCGTGCCGAAGTGCGCGGCGATCTCGGCGGCGATCTCCGACTCGTCGCGCCCCTTGTCGAAGCCCAGGGTGAACGTGCGAGGGCGCTCGAGGTTCGCCACGACCGATGTCGAGTCGATGCCACCGCTGAGGAACACCCCGACCGGAACGTCGGACAACGTGTGGTCCCGGACGACCGTCGCGAGGAGCTCGGAGTACGTCTCGAGCGCCGCTTCGGGGTCGCGGATCTCTTCGGACACCTCCGGGCTCCAGTAGCGCTCCGGCTCCACCCGCTCGGGGCGGTCTGCCGAAAGCAGCATGCGATGGCCGGGCCGCAATTTGTGGATGCCCTCGAAGATGGTCTTGGGCGTGGGGACGTACTTGTAGGAGAAGAAGTCGCGCAGAGCGGTCGAGTCCACGGAGGGGCGCGGCAGCGCGGGCTCGCCGTGGGGTACGAGCGCCTTGAGCTCCGAGGCGAAGGCGAACGAGCCCTCGACGACGCGGTAGTGCAGCGGCTTGATGCCAAGTCGGTCGCGGGCGAGAAACAGCTCCCGCTTGTCGGCGTCCCAGATGGCGAGCGCGAACATGCCGACGAGGCGCTCGACGCAGGCGGGGCCCATCTGCTCGTAGAGCCGCAGGATGACCTCGGAGTCGGTGTCGCTGTGCCACGCGCCACCGAGCTCTTTGCGCAGAGCCCTGAAGTTGTAGATCTCGCCGTTGTACGTGAGCGTGAGTGCGCCGCAGGTCATCGGCTGGTGGCCGGCCGCACTCAGGTCGAGGATCGACAGGCGACGGTGGGCCAGGGCGACTCCGGGTGCCGTCCACGTGCCTGCGTCGTCCGGGCCGCGATGCGCCTGGAGGTCGGCCATCGTCTGGACGAGATCTGGAGAGGCCGAAGGACCCAGGATGCCGGCGATTCCGCACATGAGTGAAGCGGGGCTAGACTACTAGCGAAGACCCGTGGTGGTACCACGGGCTTCGCTAGCATGTCGATGCTCCGTCCCTCCGGGACTCCGCGCTCCAAGCTCGCTTTGCTCGCGTCGCTTGGCCGGAAGCCGTGGGGGGAGTTCCCCTCGAAGCACTTGCTCCCGTTCGCAACCCCCACGGTGCTGTCTCGCACGAGCCTCCCGATCGGTGACCTCTGGCATGACCTCGGCTGACGTCTCGGAAAGCGCCCCACTCGCGCGCGGGGTCCAGGTGGGATTTGCGCTCCTCGCGCTGCATCTCGCCACGGTGTGGGGGATCGCCCTCTCGAACGTGCTGCTCGGGCTCAGCCTCGTGTGGCTGATCGTGCGGCGCCACGACCTTCCCTGGGGTCGCCTGCGCCAGGCGCTGCGGCAGCCGCGCGGCGGCGTGGTTGCGCCTCTGCTCGTCTACCTGGCCGCGCTCCTGGTGTCGGTCTTCGGCTCCTACGACGTGGCCGCGAGCACGGCCTCGCTCAGCGACGTCTTCAGCGCCGTCACCCTGCCGCTGGCGCTCGTGCTGGCGGCGACGGTGTCGCAGCTGCGCCTCGTGGAGGACGTTCTCATCGTGGTCGGCACGGGCTCGGCCTTCGTCGGCTTGTGGCAGTTCGCCTTTGCCGGCTACGGCTCGATCGACCGCCGCATGCCGGGGCCGTTCTCGCACTACATGACCTTCTCCGGGATCCTGCTGCTCGCCTTGTGTCTCGTGCTGGCGCGTCTCGCGGTGCCGCGCCGCAGCACGTCGGCGCGGGTGTTCGAGTGGGTGTCGCTCGGCATCCTGCTCCTCACGCTCGTGCTCACGCTGACGCGTAGCGCGTGGCTGGGAGCCGTCGTGGCGATCGTCGTGGCCGTGGCGTACCGCGGCTGGCGCCGGCTCGCAGCGCTGTTTGGGCTCATGGTCGTCGCGTCGGCCCTCATGGCCGCCTGGGCTCCCGGGCACTGGGACCGTTTCCGGTCCATCACCGACCCGCGCGACGTATCGAACTACGACCGCCTCTGCATGGCCCAGGCTGGCCTCAAGATGACCGCCGAGCGTCCGATGTTCGGTATCGGACCGGGCCTCGTGGAGGAGCGGTACCCGATCTACCGCCACCCGACGGCGCCGCGCGACCACGTGAAGCATCTGCACAGCACGTTTGTCCACACGATGGCCGAGCGCGGCGTCGTGGGGCTCGCGTCCTACCTCTGGCTGATGGTGGCCGCGGCTCTGCTCGCCGTGCGCGCTCTCCGGCGAGGAGGAGAAGGCCGAGACGTCGCGCTCGCGACGCTTCTCGCCGTGCTGGCCTTCAACGTGGCCGGCCTGTTCGAGGCGAACTGGCGGGACACGGAGCTGCAGCGCTGGATGCTCTTTCTCCTGGCGGCGCCCGCGTGTCTCGAGATGGTCCGGCCCGACGGCGCCCGCGTCAGGCGCTGATCTGTGCGCGCAGCGCGTCGTTCACGGCATCGGGCGCCTCGAGCATCATCATGTGGCCGACGTCGGGCAGCGTGAGGCTGCGGGCGCGGAGGCCCTCCGCCAAGGCTGCGCCGGCGCGGGGCGGTGTCATCCGGTCTTTGGCCCCGATGAGCACCAGGGTGGGGCAGTCGATCTGGGGCAGGAGCGCGTCGCTCCGCCAGGCGTTGCATGCCGCGAAGTCTGCGTGGAGCACCTCGGGGCGTGTGCGGAGGATCTGTGCCCGGGTCGCGCCGAGCGCCCAGACGCCGGGAATGTCGGCTCCGCCGAAGTGGTGCGGGGTGCCGTGGCCAAACGCGGCGATGAACGCCGCGGCGCGCGCCTGGTGGTTCAGGGTGTCGTCGAGGAGCGCCTCGCCGACCGGCATGGCGGCGCCGGCGCCGAGCAGGCTGAGGCTCGCGGGCGCTTCTGCGGCGGCGACGGTCACGGCGATGCAGGCACCCATCGAGTGGCCGACCAGGTGCACCTCCGTGCGGACCTCGGGCGGAATGCACTCGAGCGTGTGCGTGAGCCACTCGGCGTAGCGCTCGATCGTGATGTCGCCCTCGAGCTGGGTGGTCGCCCCGTGGCCGGGGAGGTCGGGGGCGAAGACGTTGAGGCCGGAGCGCGCGAGCGCGCGCGCCTGCAACGGCCACGACGCGCGGTCGCCCCCTGCGCCGTGCACCAGGACGACCATCGGCCCGGGCGCCCAGGCGCTCCCGCCGTCGCCATAACCCACCTCGCCGTGGGGGGCGGGCATCTCGAGCTGCGGCATCAGGCCGCCCCCTGAAGGCTCTTCTGGAGGCGCTTGAGCGCGCTCCCGAGGTCGGCGAGCAGGTCACCCTCGTCCTCGAGGCCCACCGACAGTCGGACCAGGTTCCCCGTGAGGCCGGTCGCCTCCATCTCCTCGGTCGTCATCTGCTGGTGGGTGGTGCTCGCGGGGTGGATGACGAGGCTCTTGGCATCGCCGATATTGGCGAGGTGGCTGAACAGCTGGAGGCTCTCGATGAGACGGGCGCCCGCCGCCCGCCCCCCTCGCACCCCGAACGTGACGATGGCGCCGGCGCCGCGTGGCAGGTAACGCTGTGCGGCCGCGTGCTGGTCGTCCTTCTCGAGGCCGGGGTAGCTGACCCACTCGACGGCCTCGTGGCCGTCCAGGAAGCGGGCCACCGCCAACGCATTGCTGCAGTGGCGCTCCATGCGCAGCGGCAGTGTCTCGAGCCCCTGGAGCAGGTAGAAGGCCGCCTGCGGATTCAGGCAGGCACCAAAGTCGCGCAGGCCTTCGAGGCGTGCCTTCATCAGGAAGGCGAGCGGCCCGAAGTGCTCGCCGAAGCGGATGCCGTGGTAGCCGGGGTTGGGCTCCGTCATCTGGCGGAACGTCCCGCCGGCCCAGTCGTATCCTCCGCTGTCGACGAGCACGCCGCCGAGTGTCACGCCGTGGCCGCCGAGGAACTTCGTCGCGCTGTGGAAGACGAGGTCGGCGCCGTGCTCGAACGGGCGGTTGAGGTACGGCGTCGCCAGCGTGCTGTCCACGAGGAGGGGGAGACCGGATCCGTGGGCGATGTCGGCGACGGCCCGCGTGTCGAGCACCGGCAGGCGCGGGTTGCCGAGCGTCTCGGCGAACACGAGGCGCGTTCTCTCGGTGAGCGCGCGGGCGAAGTTCTCCGGGTCGCGCGGGTCCACGAAGTGGGTCGTGATGCCGAAGCGTCGCATGGTGTGCGCGAGGAGGTTGTAGGAGCCCCCGTAGATGGCACTCGACGCGACGACCTCGTCGCCGGCCTCGAGGAGCGTCGCGAGAGCGAGGTGCAGGGCCGCCTGGCCACTGGCCGTGGCCACGGCGCCCACCCCACCCTCGAGGGCTGCGACGCGCTCTTCGAGGACGGACACGGTCGGGTTGGAGATCCGCGAGTAGATGTGCCCGGCGCGGCTGACGTCGAAACGACCGGCAGCCTGATCGGTGCCGTCGAAGACGAAAGACGTCGAGTTGTGCACCGGTACGGCCCGCGCACCCGTCGTGGGATCGGGCCGCTGGCCGGCGTGGAGCGTCAGGGTGTCGAAGTCGTAGCTGAAGCCTTGGCTCATGGGGCGTCCTCGTCGGCGGCTGGCGTCTCCCGCGGAGACTGTTTTGAGCGGCGTGATGGTCGCCGTAGTCTAGTCGTCGGACGTGCGCCCGACGGGCGCCTCGGCGTGGGAGGAGACATGAGACCGCAGTACCACCTCGATGCCTATCGGGCGTCGTGCGACACGTCGATCGTCGGCGTGGGCGAGGTGACGGCCGAGGAGGCAACCTTGTTCCTCGCGGACACCGTTCTGTACCCGGAGGGAGGCGGTCAGCCGGCCGACTCCGGCCACCTCCTGGTCGGCGACGACGAGCTGCAGGCAGTGTGCTCGGGGCCAGCGGCTGAGGGCTTTGCTCACCGCGTGCGGGGCCCAGGGGTGGAGAGCGTGTCCGCCTCCACTGGAGCGCCGTGTACGGTGCAGCTCGACTGGCCCCGCCGTTTCGATCACATGCAGCAGCACACGGCGCAGCACCTGCTCAGCGCCGTTGCGGCCGACGAACAGGGTTGGGTGACGACAGCGTTCCATCTCGGGGAGAAGGTGAGCGACATCGAGCTCCACTGCGACGTGCTGGGCGCGTCGCAGCTGGAGGCGCTCGAGGAGCGGGTCAACGAGCTCGTGCGCGAAGCGCTTCCGGTGCGCGCCTCGTGGGTCCGGCCGGACGAGATGGAGGGTCTGGGGGTCCGCTCCCGCGGACTGCCGGAGGGCCACACGGGCGACGTGCGGCTGGTCGAGATCGAGGGAGTCGACCGCAACACGTGCGGTGGGACCCACCTGCGGAGCACGTCGGAGATCGAGTCCGTGCACCTGCTCGGGGCCGAGGCGATGCGCGGCGGGTGCCGGCTCACCTGGGTGGCCGGAGCGCGTGTGAGGCGTCGGCTGGCCCAGCACGAGCATCGCCTCGCCGAGTTGCGGGCGACCCTCGAAGGCGCCGACGACGAGCTGGTGGGGCTTGCCCGGCGCAAGAAGGAGCAGGTGAAGGAGTCGTCGCAGGCGCTCCGCGCGGCCGGGGACCAGCTGATCGAGTTGTGGGTCCGGCGCGCGATCGGTGGCGGGGAGCACGCCCTCACGCTGTGTGTGGATCCCCTGGGCGGCGCGGCCGCGGCGTCGGCTGCGCGGGCGCTGGCAGCCGCCTGGGGAGACAGCCCGGATGCGAGGGCCGCGCTGGTGACGAGTGCCGAAGGCCCCTTTGCGGTCGCCGGGTCCACGTCGGTCGACGTCCAGACGCTGGGCCGTGAGCTGGCGGAGATGTGGGGCGCTCGGGGCGGTGGTCGCGGTGCCGTCTTTCAGGGCAAAGCTGCGGCCACTGACTCTGGCCGCCTCCGCGGTCGCGAAGCCGAGGCGCTGGCTCTGCTGCGCGAGCGCCTCGAATGAGCGCTGGCTTCCGGGGTTGCCGGAGGCTTCGTGGGAAAATAGTTGACGGGTTAAGTAATTCTCGTTAGCGTCGCGCTCGATGTCGGACGACTTCCTCCGCGAGCTCGAGTTCCTCGGCGTGACGGCCCGGCTCAAGCGGCTGAGCGACGCGCTGAGTGTGAGCATCCGTGAGCTCTACCGTGCCTGCGACGTCGACCTCGAGCCGAGCTGGCACCTGATCCTGCTGCTGTTGGCCCGAAGGCCGCAGACGTCGCGTCATGCGAGTCCGAGTGAGATTGCCGAGAGTCTGAACCTCTCGCAGCCGGCGGCGACGAAGATGATCCATCGGATGGCCGCCAAGGGATACCTCGAGGTCGTGCAGGAGACCGCCGACGCCCGCCGCAAACGTGTCCGCCTCTCGCCGCGGGGACGCCGGCGCATGGCGCGCTTCGAGCAGATCTGGGCGGCGGGAGAGGCCACCATCCGCGACATCCTCCACGGTGAGACCCGATTCCTCGAGCACCTTGCGGCGTTCGAGGACGAGGTGGCGAACCGGAGCTTCGCAACGCGCGCCCTGGATCACCTGAACGGAGACAACCAGCCGGTGGTTGCCGAAGGCTCGGGCGCTTGAGCTTCATCGGCGACACGCCCCTCGTCCGGCTGGCGCGTCTCCCCGGGCCGGACAGTGCCGACGTGTACGTCAAATTCGAGGGCGCCAACCCCACCGGCAGCATGAAGGACCGGATGGCGCTTTCGATGATCGAGGGCGCCGAACGGCGTGGCGAGCTCGGCCCCGGCACCCGGGTCGTCGAGTACACCGGTGGCAGTACCGGGAGCTCGCTCGCGATGGTGTGTGCCATGCGTGGCTACGAGGCGCACTTCGTGTCATCGAACGGGTTCTCCGAGGAGAAGATCCGTACGATGCGTGCCTTTGGGGCAACGGTCGAGATCGTGCACGCCGCGGGCGGGGTGCTGACGGCGGACGTCATCGACCGCATGATCGCCCGCGCCCGCGATCTCGCCCACGAGCCTGGAACGTTCTGGCCGGACCAGGTCAACAACCCCGACAACAAGCTCGGCTACCACGCGATGGCGCGGGAGATCCTGGCGCAGATGGGCGCCCGCGTCGACGAGTTCGTCATGGCCGTTGGCGGGGGCGGCTGCATCTCCGGCAGCGCAGAGGTTCTCAAGCAGCACGATCCGCGCACCCGGATCGTGGGCCTCGAGCCGGACGGTGTTCGCAACGTCTCGGGCGGCGACACGACCGGAACCCACCGTCTCGAGGGCATCGGCCTGTCGTTCATCCCCGAGGTCCTGCGGCGTGACCTGATGGACGACGTCGTACCGGTCACCGACGAAGACGCGTACGCGACCGCGAGCGAGCTGGCACGTCAGGAGGGAATCCTCGGTGGCGCGACGTCGGGCGCCAACGTCTGGGCCGCGCTGCAGCGTGCCCGGGAGCTGGGACCAGGGAAGGCCGTGGTCACGGTCGTCGTCGATACTGGCCTCCGCTACCTGAGCGGCGATCTGTTCGCTGACGTTTCATGACCGTCGCGGTGGGTTGGTGCCCGACACGCACCTTCGACCGTCCGCAGGAGCGCAGCGCAAGAGGAGTCCCATGGCCCATCTCGATCTCGTAGCGCTCATCGTCACCGACTACGACCCGGCGGTCGAGTTTTTCGTCGACGCGCTCGGGTTCGAGCTCGTCGAGGATCGGCCGTCCCTCACCAACGACGGACGACCCAAGCGCTGGGTGGTCGTGCGCCCACCCGGCGGCCGGACAGGGGTGCTCCTCGCGCGCGCCGATGGGGAACACCAGCGCGGCATGGTTGGAGACCAGTTTGCCGGGCGGGTCGGACTGTTTCTGCGCGTCGAGGACTTCGAGGTCGCTTACGCGCGGATGCGCTCGAGAGGCGTTCAGTTCGTCACGGAGCCCCGTGACGAGCCTTTTGGCCGGTACGCGGTGTTCCTGGATCTCGAGGGGAATCGCTGGGATCTCCTCGGACCGGAGCTGGGCTAGCCGAGCGGCCCAGCGGCGACGAAGGAACGGCGCCCGACTTGCCGGGAACTGCGGCGATGGCTGCAGAGACGCCGCAGCCGACGATGGGGTTCCAGGTCCAGGCAAGAGGCGCTGGTTGCCCCGTGATCACGGGCCACGCCTCGAGCCCGAGGAGCACCCCGATGCCAGCCGCGAGTGCGACGACGCTGGTGCGGTCGTTGCCGCGCGAGGTCCAGGCGCCGACCAGGAAGACGCCGAGGAGCGGCGGGAAGATCCACGTGAGCACCTCGAGGCCGAGCGCCAGGATGCCGAAGCCGCCTTGCGCATCTCCCGCGCCTTCGGTCCACCAGACGGTGAGCGCAACGCCGGCCAGGAGGGCGCCGTAGACCGGGGTCAGCACCCGGGCGCGCGTGACCGTGCGGCGGCCGGAGTCGGCGGCGCCACCGCGGGAGAATCGTATCGCCGTGGTGCTGGCGAGGGCCGTGACCGCCGAGTCGAGGCTCGACATCGCAGTGGCGAAGAGCGCCGCGACGATCAGGCCGCGCAGCCCCGCAGGCAGGGTCTCCAGGATCGCGACCGGAAAGAGGAAGTCGTAACCCCTGCTGGCCGTCTCGAAGCCGTGCTCGGCTGCCACCGCGGCGGCGCGGGCGGCGGCACCGCTGTCGCCGCCAAAGGAGAGCCAGAGGAGCGAGCCGACGGCGAGGAAAAGGAGCGCAACGGGAACGCCCAGCACGGCCGAGATCCACAGCCCGCGACGGGCGTCGTGGACGTCGCGGCAGCCGAGGGCGCGCTGGATCATGTCCTGGTCGGTACCGTGGGTGGAGAGGGTGAGCAGGGCCGAGCCGAAGAGCCCCGCCCAGAACGTGTACGCCAGGCCCAAGTCGAACGAGAAGTCGAGCATGCGCAGCTTCGACGCTCCCGAGTCTCCACCCGCCCGCAGCAGTTCCGCGGCGGTGGCCACCGGGACGTCGACCTGGCGCCAGAGCGCGGCGAGGGCCAGCATTCCGCCGAGTAGCAGGAGGAGCCCCTGCAGGACATCGGTCCACACGACCGCTCGCAGGCCGCCGAGCAGGCTGTACGTGACGGCGACCCCGGCGATGAGCACGATCGCGAGAGGGAAGGGGATGCCGGCGACCACGACGAGGGCGATGGCTCCCCCGTAGAGACGCACGCCGCTTCCCAGGAGGCGGCCGATCACGAAGAGGGTGGTGGCCGCCCCCTGCGACAAGGCGCCGAAGCGGTGGCCCAGGAAGTCGTACACCGTGACCACGCGGTGCCGGTAGTAGGTGCCGAGGAGGAGCGCCGCGACCATGAGCTTGCCGAGCGCGGACCCGAGCGCGAGCTGCGCATAGGTCCAGTCGCCGCGGAGAGACTGAACGGGCGCCCCGATGAAGGTGAGCGCGCTGGTCTCCGTCGCCAGTACCGACACCCCGACCGCCCAGGCCGGAAGGGTGCGTCCAGCGAGGGTGTACTCCTCAGCCGTCGTCGGTCGACGGCCTGCGCGCAGGCCGAGGGCCGCAACCCCGAGGAGGTAGGTGACGAGCACCGCGACGTCCAGCCCGCTCATGGGCCGGAGAGTGTAGCGGGCCGACCGGTCCGGTCCGACGCTTTGACAGGGCCCGCACTGCTTCCGAGAATGACGAATGTTCTGGGCGCGTCAGCTGGTGGCCGTGGGAGGGTCTCTCGGCTTCTGCATCGCCGGGGTCGCGGCGCAGGTGCCGAGCGTCTCACCGATCCCGTCCGAATGGACGCTCGAACAGCTCGCAGGTCGTCTCGTCCTGCCGGGTGTGGATGCGCGCTTCGTGCGAGATGACGACGTTGCCTGGGCGCAGCTCGAGGATCAGGCGCGCCACGGGCTGCTCGGCGGCGTTGTGCTCTTCGGCGGCGATCCTCTGGGCGCGCTGGACGTCGTGCAGCGTCTCCGGGGCGTGAGCCCGCTGCCGCTGCTGGTGGCCGCCGACTTCGAGTGGGGCACTGCGATGCGGCTCGACGGTGGCACGCGCTTCCCGCGCGCGCTGGCGCTGGCGGCCTCACGCGACGCGGGGGCGGCAGAGCAGTCGGTGCGCCGCCTGGCCGAGGTGACGGCCCTCGAGGCGCGGGCGCTTGGCGTCGATCTCGTGCTCGCGCCCGTTGCCGACGTGTGGACCGAGCCCCGTAACCCCGTCCTCCACGATCGTTCGTTCGGGAGTGACGCCCAGCGCGTGGGCGATCTGGCGGTCGCCTACGTGGACGCGCTGCAGGAGCTCGGCGTCGCCGCGGCGGTGAAGCACTTCCCCGGCCACGGTGCGACCACGGTCGACTCGCACGTCGGGCTGCCTCTCGTCGCGCTCTCTCGCGCGGAGCTCGAGCCCCACCTGGCGCCCTTTCAGCGCGCCGTTGCGGCCGGAGCGCGCGCGGTGATGGTGGGGCATCTCGCGGTGCCGGCTCTCGACGGTGAAGACGGTCGTCCGGTCTCGCGCTCCCGGGACGTGGTGGATGGTCTGCTGCGGAGGGACTACGGTTTTGCGGGGCTCGTGGTGAGCGACGCCCTCGACATGGGGGGCGCAGGTGGTGTGCCCGCGAGCGTCGCGGCGGTGGAGTCGGTGCGGGCGGGAGTGGACCTGCTGCTCAAGCCGTCCGATCCGGCCGTGGTGCGGGCGGCTCTCGTCGGAGCCGTGCGCCGTGGCGAGCTCTCGCGGGAGGTGCTGGAGGCGGCCGCACGACGTGCGCTCCGTGTCGTTCGCGATCGGGCGGCAGCAGGGGACACGGAAGGCCTGCGCCGCGTCTGGCGGCAAGCGGACGCGGAGTCGGCCGCCGCCGCCGCCCGCGCCATCACCCTCCTGGAGGTGCGCGACGGTGTGCTCCCGCTGCCCTCACGCCACCCGCCTCTGCTGGAGGTCTGCGAGGTGACGGCGGTGCAGTGCGAAGCACCGGGGCGCCCGTTCTCGCCGCTGCTGGCCGCACTCGGGCGGCGTGCGGAGCTGGCGCGTGGTGACGGGAGCAGCGGCGCGAACGGAGAGCGTGTCGTTTCGCTGGTGCTCGTGCGCGCCCAGGGTGGTGCGCCGCTTCGTCGCGCGATCGAGGCCCGGCGTGCCGAGGGTCGCGAGGTGGTCGTGATCGGCTTCGGCAACCCGCACGCTCTCGAGGATGGAAGCTCTGCGTCGGCCGTGGTGGCCGCCTACGACTCCAGCGACGTCGTGCAGCGGGCCGTTGGGGCGGCGCTCTTCGGGGAGCAGACCATCGACGGCGCCCTGCCGGTCGACGTCGGCGGCTGGGCGCGCGGAACCGGGCAAACGGTCGCGGCGGCGGGCGAGCTACGGGAGAGCGCACCCGAAGAGGTCGGAATGTCGAGCGCAGGCCTTCTCGAAGCACGCCAGCTTCTCGCGCGAGGCATCGAGCAGCGCGTGTCTCCCGGAGCGGCGCTCGTCGTCGGGCGTCGCGGCCGCATCGTCGCCGCGGCGGCGATGGGTCGCCACGCGTACGACCCCGAGGCTCCCGAGGTCACCTTGGAGTCGACGTACGACCTCGCGTCGCTGACGAAGGTGATCGTCACCACGACGCTCGCCATGCAGTTCGTCCAGGAAGGGCGGCTCGAGCTCGAGCGCCCGGTTGCCGACTACCTGCCGGGCTTCGTCGCGCATGCGCCGAACCCGCACGAGGCGCAGTTGCGGCGCAGTGTCCTCGTGGAAGACCTCCTGGCTCACAGCAGCGGCGTGCTCTGGTGGACCGACCTCTACCGCCGCGTGGGGGAGCTCCCGCCCGGAGAGGCGCGACGCCTTGCGCTGCTCGAGATCTTCCGGACACCGCTCGAGACGCCGCCGGGTGCGGCCACCCGCTACTCCGACCTCGGAATCCTGCTGCTGGGGGAGATCCTCGTGCGGGAGGGCGGGGCCGGTCTGGACGACCTGGCGCGACGGCGGATCTTCGAGCCGCTGGGCATGCGCTCCGCGACCTTCTCTCCGAGCGCCCGCCCGGAGCTGAGCCCGCCCACGGAGGCCGATCCCTGGCGCGGCCGGTTGTTGCAGGGGGAGGTGCACGACGAGAATGCAGCCGCGCTGGGCGGCGTGGCGCCTCACGCCGGTCTGTTCGCCAACGCTCTCGATCTGGCCGTCTTCTGCCAGATGCTCCTCCAGGGAGGCCACTACGACGGCGCGCGGATCGTCTCCGGTGCCGTGCTCGAGCGCTTCGTGCGACGCCGCGACAAGGTGCCCGGCTCGAGCCGTGCCCTGGGGTGGGACACACCGTCCAGTCCCAGCTCCGGAGGCCGTTTCGTGTCGGAGCGCGCCTTTGGCCACACGGGATTCACCGGGACCTCGCTGTGGATCGATCCGGAGCGCGAGCTGTTTGTCGTGCTCCTCACGAACCGTGTGCATCCGACCCGGGAGAACCGGGCGCACATCGCGCTCCGATCGGCGCTGCACGACGCGATCCTCCAGTCGATCACCGACGAGGACGTTCGGCCGCGTCCCTGACGAGGTGGTTTGTGTATTCTGAGGTCCGCCCCCGAAACGCACGTGCGCGCCCCCTCTTGGTGTTGCAGCGCGCCGACCCCCATCCGAGCTCACGGAGGAACGCTCAGGCGCAGCCGTGAGCTCATGCCTCCAAGGAGTGCAGAGTCCATGAGCGAAACCCAGATGTTCGGCGCCCACGGTCAGGTGCTGGTGGTCGATCTGAGTACGCAGACGTCCACCACCGAGGCGGTCCCGGAAGACGTGTACCGGAAGCTCCTCGGAGGGTACGGTCTGGGCGCGTACCTCATGATGAAGCACTTCCCGGCGGGCACCGACGCCCTGGCACCGGAGGCGGCCTTTGCGATCGTGTCGGGGCTCCTGACGGGTGTGAAGACGCCGTTCTCGGGCCGCATCCAGATCGTCGGCAAGTCGCCGCTCACCGGCACGTGGGCCGACTCGAACTCCGGCGGCAGCGTCGCCAGCCACCTGCGCAACTCGGGCTACGACGCGCTCGTGGTGAAAGGCAGGGCGGCGGAGCCGACCCTGCTGGTGCTGACCGAGGGGGAGGTCCGTTTCGAGCCGGCGGGCGAGCTTTGGGGTCGGGAGATCCCGGAGGTCTTCGACGAGATGCAGGCCCGGTTCGGAACCCGCAACACGGTGGGCGTCTCGGCGATCGGACCAGCTGGCGAGGGCATGGCGCGGATCGCGTCGGTGATGAACGACCGGTACCACGCCTTCGGGCGCCAGGGCTTCGGCGCGATCTACGGCAGCAAGAACCTGAAGGCCGTGGTGGTGGGAAGCAGCGAGCAGCCGGTGCCGATTCACGACGAGGGGACCTTCCGGTCGCACTGCGATGCCGTGACGAAGGAGTACCGCAGCTCGATCTCGCCGCTGATGCGCTTCGTGGTGTGGGCGGCGAAGCCGAAGCGCTACATGGGCAAGATGTACCAGATGTTCGCGAAGCGCGGCATGAAGATCGAGTCGCCGCAGCCCGCCATGCGTCAGCTCTGGTCCGACCGGGGTACCACCGCGGCGGTTGCGCTCTCGGTCGAGAACGGCGACGGTCCGGTGAAGAACTGGAAGGGGGTCGGCTCGCGCGACTTTCCGCTCTCGAAGAACGGCTGGAAGCTCGACGGCGCCCAGGTCGACCAGATCATCACGAAGAAGCTCTCGTGCGGCGACTGCCCGGCACCGTGCAAAGGCATCGTCGGCATCAAGAAGCGGGGCCTCAGCGACGTGCGTCGGCCCGACTACGAGACGATCGTGGGTTTTGGCGCCAACCTCGTCAACGACGACCTCGAGACGGTGACCGCGTGCCACGACGCCTGTAACCGCTACGGCATGGACGCCGTCAGCTCGAGCGCCACGCTCGCGTGGGTGTGCGAGGCGATGGAGACGGGCGCGATGACCGCCGCCGACCTCGACGGCGTCGACATGCGCTGGGGCAACGGCGAGGCGGCCCTCGAGCTCACGGTCAAGATGGGCACCGGGGAAGGCTGTGGCGAGTGGCTGCGCCACGGTTCCGCGTCCGCGTCGAAGCACTTCGGCAAAGGCACGGAAGACTTCGCCGTTCACGTGCACGGCCAGGAGCCTGCGTACCACGATCCGCGGTTCACGTCCTTGATGGGCGTGACCTACATCTCCGATCCGACACCTGGCCGCCACACCGCCGGCTCGGCCTCCTGGAACGAGACCTTCGGCGCCGGTTTCCCGCTGCCCGAGGCGATCGACGAGAGCGAGGTGAAGATCGGCTGGAAGGGAACCGAAGGCAAAGGCGTCGCGCAGGCGCACTACAGCAACGCGCACCAGACGATGAACGGTCTCGGGCTGTGCATGTTCACGAGCCTCACGGGCGGACTTCCCTGGCTCGACATGGTCAATTCCCTGACCGGGTGGGACTACACGCAGAAGGACCTGCTCGAGTGTGGCGAGCGCATCCAGGCGCTGCGCAACGCGTTCAATGTGCGCGAGGGCATCGTGCCGTCGGACTTCCAGGCGCACCCGCGCATGAAGGGTGAAGGCGACGGCCTCCTCGACGCGGGGCCGCTCAAGGGGGTCCAGGTGCCGCTCGACCAGCTCAAGAAGGACTACTACGACGCGATGCAGTGGGACATCGAGACCGGCAAGCTCGCGCGCTCCCGCGCGGACCAGCTCGGCATCACCGAGCTGATCGCGGATCAGGTCGCTTGAGCGACGCGGCGGGTCCACTCGCGCGTCTCCTCGACTCCCTACGCGGCCGTGGAATCCGCGTGCACCTGCTGCTTCGCGGACGCATCGGAGACGGCTGGCAGGACATCGATCGCAGGCTCCGTCTGCCCGAGGGCAGCACGCTGGGAGACCTGATCGACGAGGCCGAGGCGCAGGGGATTCCGCTGCGTGCGGCGATAAAAGACAGCCCCCATCTGCGCGACACCCTCATGCACAACGGTGAGCGTTGCGCGTTGCCCGAGAATCTCGGAAGAAGCTTGGAGGACGGCGACCAGGTGTACCTCCTCGGCCCGGTGGCGGGCGGAGCAGGGCGCAGCCCGGGCAGATTCATCGATCCGCGCGTATGATTCGGCTCGAAGGCCGTGAGGCCGACGGTCCCGATCCAAGGCTGCGCGTCAGCGCGGCGGGGCCGGTTCTTCGCTTCGGTGATTTCTCTCAAGGGGGACCCCATGATTTCTCGTCCTGGCCTGCGACGCCTGGTCGTCGCTGCCGCTCTCGTTCTCGTCACCGTGCCCGCCCCGGGGGCTGCTCAGTTCAGCGATCTGTCCAATCTGATCCCCGACCTCCTCGACCGCACGATCGTCCTCTTTCCCGCGGGTCACGAGGCCCACTTCGTCGACAGCAGCGACGCCCTGCGTGAGGCGGGCGTGCAGATCAACCGCAGCATCGTGGGCCAGCTGTCCACGTTCCCGCTCGGCACTTCGGCCGGCGGCTTCACGTACGCCTACAACGACGAGCTCGGCATCTTCGAGCGCACGACCAGCTCTTTCGGAACGGCCTTCGGGGAGCGCGGTCGGACGCTGGGCGCGGGCAAGTGGAACTTCGGGATGAACCTGTTCCTCGTCGACTACGACGCTCTGGACGGCCTCGATCTCCGGTCCGGCGACATCAACTTCTCCCTGAATCACCTGGACACGAACATGGACGGAACCACCGTCAACACGTTCTTCGAGGGAGACCTGATCCTCGCGGACGTCCAGCTCGACCTCTCGACCGAGACCGTCGTCTTCTTCGGCAGCTACGGCGTGACGCCCCGGTTCGACGTGGGTTTCGCGCTGCCGCTGGTGCGGGTCGACCTCAACGCCCGGCTCAACACGGCGGTGGACCGCCGCGCGAGCTCCGGCTTCAGCGATCCGCCGTTTCACCGCTTCCCGGACGGCAGCGACTCCCAGAGCTTCACCTCGACCGACTCTGCGAGCGGCGTCGGCGACGTGCTCCTGCGTGGCAAGGTGAACCTCGCTTCGAACGAGGGTGGCGCCTTCGCCGTGGCGCTGGACGTTCGCCTGCCCACGGGCGACGAGGACGACCTCCTCGGGACGGGGGCCACGCAGGCCAAGCTGTTCTTCATCTCCTCCGGTGAGTTCGGCCGGTTCTCGCCGTACGCCAACTTCGGCTACACCATGTCGGACGGCGGCAGCGACCTGGTGGGTGATCTCTCCGACGAGATCAACTTCAGCGCCGGCTTTTCTCTCGCCATGCACGAGCGTGTGACCCTCGGCGTGGACGCCGTGTGGAGAACGCTCCTCGACGCAAACCAGCTCCTGGTCGGGGAGGAGACGCACCTCCTGCGTCGCTGGGACGAAGACTCTATTCGCAGCACGACGCGTCCGGTCCTCATCACCGAGACCGAAGATCTCAATCTCCTGCTCGGCGCGGTGGGCCTCAAGGTCAACGTCACCGGAGGCCTGCTGGTCTCGGCGTCGCTCGCCTTTTCGCTCAGCGACGAAGGGCTCTACGACGAGGACCCGATCCCGCTGATCGGGGTCGACTTCAGTTTCTAGCGGACTCTGGGCCCAGGCTTGCCGTGCGCTGTCGCCAAGGCGAGTCCGTTTGAAGTCTTGCCGGCACGCGCCCTCGAGCGCCGAGTTCCCGGCTGCAAGACTTCTAGCCTGCGGCCGCTAGATCGAGGCGATGACCCACTGTTCGCCCTGCTTGCGCAGGGTGAACGTTGTGTCGCTCGTGGCCGTCAGCTTGCGGCCCGCCTTCGGCCGGATCTCGCGGGTGACGCTGCAGGTCGCGGTGGCCGACGCGCCGTTCTGATCGATGCGGCAGTTGGCGAGGGTCATCTCGAACGACTGCGTGCTCCTGAAGCTCCGCTCGATCTTGTCGAGCTGGTCGGCCGAGAGGGACGGCCAGGAGCGCTGGACCTCCTCCGCGTCCATGCTCTCGTAGGCCAGGCGGTAGCGCTCGAGGGCCTGGCGAATCCCGGGCCGCTCATCGACGGGTGTGGCCGGCTCGGGCTGAGCGTCCGGGGTGCGGCGTGGGGTCGGCGGCGGCGAGTTGGCCTGCACCACCGGGCGGGTCTCCGGCGCCGGGACCACTTGCGGTGCGGTCGAGCGCACCTCGGCATCGGGCTGCGCCCGTGAGGCTTCGGCCGGCGGGTCGACGACGGGCTCGCGGACGGCGGGTTGTGGCCGAATCGGCTCGGGCGTCACGTCGGTGGCCGCGGGCCGCGCGGCGGGCTGGCGGGTCGCGACCTGGCGCGGCTGCTCCGCCTTCGGCTCGGGAGCCGTTGCGGTGCGCTCGGGCGCCCGGGTGTCGACGGGCTCGGCCTCGACGTCGGCAGACTCGACCTCGTCAAGTGCCGCTTCGAGGGCCGCGTCTGCCGCCGCGACCCGCGCGAGGTCTTCGTCCGAGGAGGTCGACGCAGGGGGCGTCACCGAGCTCGTCGGCAGCGCCGCGACGTCGGTGCCACTCTCGACGTCGCGGAGGCGGCTCTGAAAGAAGACGATCCCGGCCAGCGCCACCACCGAGACGACGATGGCGGTCCACAGCAGGCCACGCGACGGCGGCACGAATGCGCGCGAGATCTCGGTTGCAGGTCGATCTCCAGCGACGGTGGCGGCAACGGTCGGAGCGACCGTGGTGGGCGCTGCGGCATGGCGCGCCGACTTGTCCACGATCTCGGTCGCCATCGTCGGAGGGCGGGAAGCGGCCTTCTGCTGCACGGAGAGGGTCGGACGTTCCGTGTGGATCGTCTCGCTCACCGAGACAGGATCCCGGAGCATCTCGATGACGGCCTCGAAGTCCTGCGGTCGGTCGCCCGGCTCCTTGGCGAGGCAGCCGTGCACCAGTTCTGCGATGCCGCTCGGGCAGTCGGGCCAGCGCTCCTCGAGTGGCTGGGCCGGGTGGCTCAGGATCTGGAACAGCATCGAGGAGATCGTCTCGCCGTGGAAGGGGCGCTCGTACGTGAGCAGCTCGTAGGCGAGAACGCCGAAGGAGAAGATGTCGCAGCGGTGATCGATGTTGCCGTCGCCGAGCTGCTCGGGTGCGAGATAGGCCGCCGTGCCGAGCATCGTGCCGGTGCGCGTGAGCTTCGTCTGCAGGTTGTTGAGCTTCGCGATGCCGAAGTCCATCACCTTGATCGAGCCGTCGTCCAGGCGCCGGATGTTGCCCGGCTTGACGTCGCGGTGGACGATGCCTGCAGCGTGCGCGCTCTGGAGCCCGCGCGCGATCTGGATGAGGTAGTCGATCCGGATCTCGGCAGGGAGATTTTCCCGCCTGTCGATGACATCGGTGAGATCTTCCCCGCTGAGGTACTCCTGCACCAGGTAGGGAACACCCTCGTGGGTACCGAAGTCGTGCACGATCGTCACGTTCGGGTGCTGGAGCGACGCGACGACCTCGGCCTCTCGCTGAAAGCGGAGCCGAATCTCCTCCTCGTCGGAGAGACAGGTCTTGATCGCGACGGAGCGCTTGAGAACCGTGTCCTTGCCGAGATAGACGGTGCCGAAGCCGCCCTGGCCTATCTCGTTGAGGATCTGGTACTTACCGATTCGCTCCATCGAGTCTTTCCCCTCTGTTGCGCTGGACCCTACTGCGCCCGCGCTCGCCGATGCGGGTGAGATGGTCGCGCGTGCTCACCACGGAGGCGTGGCGGCGCTCGCTCGCCTTCTGGAGAGCGAACCAGTGATGCGCCACGGCGAGGAGTCCGAGGGCGGGGGCTGCGTCGGCGAGAATGCGATCCATGTACATCCGAAGGTCTCCTCGTGGTTTGCGCACCGGGTGGCGCACGGATGGTGAAAGCAAGAGGCGTACCGTCGACGAACGTGCATAAGTGGCGTGGAATCGCGGGCCTCGAACCCCCGATTTCGCGGGCCCGGCCACTCGACCGACGAATCGTCGCACCGGCGCGGGCAATGGTTGTCAGTCGCCCACCCTGCACCGATCTCGATCGCCAGTTCGTCAATGCGCGATCCGCTATGATCGCCCCCGTTTCCGACACTTCCGGGCCCGGGTGACCGCATGGCGCGTCCTCCGAGTGGCAGACCAACACAGGACGACAGACTCCGAGGTGTGTGATGGCGATCAGTTTCACGGTCAACGGGGAAGAGAAGACCGTTGACATCGACCCGAAGACCCCGCTGCTCTGGGCTCTCCGCGACACGCTGGGGCTCACCGGGACCAAGTTCGGCTGCGGCATGAACCGATGTGGCGCGTGCACCGTGCACGTCGACGGTGAGGCCAAGCGCTCGTGCGTGACGCGCATCGAGACCGTCGAGGGCAAGAGCGTCACCACCATCGAAGGCCTGTCGCCGGACGGCACGCACCCGCTGCAGGTGTCGTGGCAGCAGATCAGCGTTCCCCAGTGCGGCTACTGCCAGCCGGGCCAGATCATGAAAGCCGCTGCGCTGCTGTCGGAGAGCCCGTCGCCGTCGGACGACGACATCGACCGGGCGATGGCCGCGAACATCTGTCGCTGCGGTACCTACCAGCGGGTGCGTAAGGCGATCCACGAAGCCGCCACCCAGATGAAGCAGGCCTGAGGAGAGCAGCATGACCCTTGGAATGACTCCCGAAATGCTCGACCAGGCTGCGGCAGGTCCGCAGACCGACGATGCCTCCGCGGTCTTCAAAGTCAGCCGGCGCAGCGTGCTGCAGACCGGGCTCGGTCTCGGCGCGGCCGGGCTGCTGCTTGGCCTCCGCCCAGGTGGTGCCCTCCGCGCCGCCACCACCAAAGACCGCAACGTCTTCGCGCCCAGCGTGTACCTCGAGATCGAGCAGGACGGTCCCGTCCGGCTGATCGTGCACCGAACCGAGATGGGGCAGGGCGTGCGGACCTCACTCCCGATGATGCTCGCGGAGGAGCTCGAAGTGGAGCTCGACCAGATCGAGATCGTGCAGGCGCTCGGCGACACCAAGTACGGCAACCAGAACACCGACGGCAGCACGTCGATCCGCCTCAACTGGGAGCCCTTCCGCCAGGCCGGTGCCAGCGCACGGGAGATGCTCGTGTCGGCGGCCGCCAAGAAGTGGCGTGTCAAGAAGGACAAGTGTCGCGCGGAGAAGGGAACCGTGATCGGCCCGAAGGGGCAGAGCGCGACCTACGGCGAGCTGGCCTCGCTCGCGGCGAAGGAGGTGGTGCCGGAGAATCCGCCGCTCAAGAAGCACGCCGACTTCCACACGATCGGCAAGGAGATCCCCGGCCTCGACATCCCGGACATCGTGCAGGGCAGGGCCGGCTACGGCATCGACGTGAAGGTGCCCGGGATGGTGTACGCCTCGATCGAGCGCTCGCCGACCATCGCGGGCAAGGTGAAGTCGTTCGACCCGGCCCCGGCGCTCGCAGTGCGCGGCGTCCAGAAGGTCGTGCAGCTGGACGGCCGCAGCCAGCCCATGAACACGAATGCCGGCGTTGCGGTGATCGCGGAGTCGACCTGGGCGGCCATGGAAGGGCGCAAGGCGCTCGACATCGAGTGGGACGCGGGCTCCGCACCGCTCGAGAACAGCCCGGAGTTCCGGGAGAAGCTCGAGGCGCTGGTGGACGGCTCGGGTGCAAGCGTGCGCTCGGAGGGCGACTGGGAGAAGGCCAAGTCCGGGGCCGAGAAGGTCATGGAGGCACGCTTCCACGGCCCCCACCTCGTGCACGCTCCCATGGAGCCGCTGAGTGCCACGGTGCTCGTTGCGGACGGCAAGGCTGAGGTGTGGGCGCCGACGCAGGACCCGCAGACCGCGAAGCAGCGCGTCGCGGCGGCACTCGGCATCCCCGTGGACAGCGTCACCATGAACATCACCATGCTCGGTGGCGGCTTTGGCCGCAAGTCGAAGCCCGACTTCATCATCGAGGCCGCGACCCTCGCCAAGGAGCTCGAAGGCACACCCGTGAAGCTCACCTGGAAGCGTGAGGACGAGGTGCGTCACGGCTTCTACCGCGCCCAGAACATGCAGAAGCTCGAGGCGGCTCTCGACGCGGAGGGCAAGATCCAGGGTTGGCACCATCACACCGCGTTCCCGACCATCATCTCGACCTTCATGGCCGGCGTGACGGCGCCGAATCCCTTCGAGATCGGCATGGGCGCGACCAACATGCCGTACGAGATCCCCAACGTGCTGACCGAGGCTTCGGGTCTCAAGTCGGACGTGCGCATCGGCTGGCTGCGGTCGGTGTGCAACACCTTCCATGCGCATGCGATCAACTGCTTCATCGACGAGATCGCGGAAGAGGTCGGGCAGGACCCGGTGGAGTACCGCCTGGCCATGCTCGAGAAGGACCGCGAGCTCAAGTACAGCCCACGGGAAGACCCGTACCCGCTCGAGACGGCGCGGCTCCGCCACGTCATCGAGAAGACCGCCGAGGTCTCGGGGTGGGGCAAAGACATGCCCGAGGGTGTGGGCCACGGCTTCGCCGCGCACTTCAGCTTCCTGAGCTACGTCGGCATGGCCGTGCAGGCCTCCGTCGAGGAGGGGAAGGTGAAGGTGCACGAGGTCGACTGCGTGCTCGACTGTGGCACGGCGGTCAGCCCTGACAGCGTGATCAACCAGATGGAGGGTGCCGTGGCCTTCGGGCTCAGCATGGCGCTCTACAACGAGATCACGGTGCGGGATGGCGCCGTGCGCGAGAGCAACTTCCACAACTACCAGATGCTGCGCATCAACGAGATGCCGAAGGTGAACGTGCACCTCGTCCCCAGCACCAAGCCGCCGACCGGCGTCGGAGAGCCGGGTGTGCCGCCGCTGGCACCAGCGCTCGCCAACGCGCTCTACCGGGCGACCGGCAAGCGCTTCCGCGACCTGCCGCTGGCGGATCAGGTCAAGGCGTAGGCCAGGCGAAGCCCGGTCTCGCGGAGCGGCACGCCTGGCGTGCCGCTCTTTCTTTGGAGGTTCGAAATGGCTCAGATCGTCCACCACGGAGTGGAGTCGAACGGCGTGCGCATTCACTGCGCCGAGGCCGGAGCGGGACCCCTGGTGCTGCTCGTCCACGGCTTTCCCGAGTCGTGGTACTCGTGGCGCCACCAGCTGCCCGCCCTCGCCGAAGCGGGCTATCGTGCCGTTGCGATCGACGTGCGCGGCTACGGGCGCTCGTCGAAGCCCCACGCCGTCGAGCAGTACGCGATGTTGCGCCTGGTCGGCGACATCGTGCACCTGGTGGGCGCCCTCGGAGAGCGGGATGCCGTGCTCGTGGGGCACGACTGGGGTGCACCGATCGTCTGGAACGCGGCGCTCGTTCGGCCGGACCTGTTCCGGGGCGTGGCGGGCCTCAGCGTGCCGTACTCGGCACGCTCTGAGACGCGCCCGAGCGCGCTGTTTCGCATGCTCGGCGGCGACGAGGCCGAGTTCTACATCGAGTACTTCCAGGAGCCCGGCAGGGCCGAGGCGGAGATCGAGGCTGACGTGAGGACCTGGCTCCTCGGCTTCTACTGGGGGGCGTCCGGGGGCCCGGCTCCGGATCAGCCACCCATCGGGCTCGTTCCCCGCGGCAAGCAGCTCCGGGACCAGTTCGTCTTCCCGCAGGAGATGCCGGACTGGCTGACCGACGAAGACCTCGACGTCTACGTCGGCGAGTTCGAGCGGAGCGGCTTCCGGGGGGGCCTCAATCGGTACCGCAACGTCGATCGCGACTGGGAGCAGCTGGCGGCCTTTCACCACCGTTCGATCGAGATCCCGGCCATGTTTCTCGGCGGCGAGTTCGACGGCCCGACACGGCTCGGGGCCGCAGCGATCGAGCGGTTCGACCAGACTCTTCCGGAACTGGTGTCGAGCGACATCCTTCCGGGCGCCGGACACTGGATCCAGCAGGAGGCCCCGGACGCAACCAACGCGGCGCTGCTCTCCTTCCTGGACGGACTCTCCTGAGGCTGGCGGCTCCAGCCGAGGCGTTTCGGAAGCCGCCGTAGGTTTCGACCTACAGGCGGCGTGGTCCGGGTCCGATTCCTGGGCTGGCCTTCGATCCCTAGAGTGCCCCCATGGCAGGGATCCGCCGCAGTCCCACGGGGACAGAGCCGAGCAAAGGGGCGCTCGCACGCCATCTGGAGGAGCGCGAGGCCCTCGAGGCTCTCGCCACCGCGGTGGCACGGAAGGTGCGGCCTGCACAAGAGGCGCACGGCGACGACGTCCTGCCTTTCGTGCCCCGCGGCGGCCATTCCGTGAAGCGCTCTCGTCCTGGGCGTCGGTGGGGCGACCGTTCGGTCGACTGGAGGTCGGGTGAACGGAGCGCGCCGTTGAGGGGCCCGACGCCGACGGCAGGTCCCGGTCCGGAGCGCGTGCCGCCGCTCCTCGACGAGTCGTGGGCGATGGTCCGAGAGCGGTTGCGTGGGCGCGCGCTCGTCTTCTTCATCGACTACGACGGCACGCTCGCGTGGATCGCGTCGCGTCCCGAGCTCGCGAAGCTGCCCATGGCGGCCAAGATCTCGCTCGAGCGGCTCGCGAGGCGCCATCCGGTCCACCTCGTGAGCGGCCGCAGTCGCTCCGATCTTCAGACCCTCGTCCGCGTCCCCGGGGTCCGGTACCAGGGCTGTCACGGCTTCGAGCTGGACGTCGCCCCACCCCCGCTCCTCGAGGGCCTCGATCTCCGAGGGCTGGACCTGCTGGAGGCCGCACTCACGGAGTCGCTGGCCGGTCAGCGCGGCGTCTTCTTCGAGCGCAAGCAGCACACGCTGGCGGTCCACTATCGCCTGGCGGCCCCCGGTGCAGAGGCGCACCTGCGCAGCACCTTGTACCGCCTCCTGCCCGAGGTGGATGGCTGGAGCTGCGAGCCGGGGCGCTGCGTCTTCGAGATCCGCCCTTCGGTCCGTTGGGGCAAAGGGGAAGCGATCCAGCATCTCCTCGAACAGAGCGATCTCCCCGAGAACGTGCTACCGATCTCGATCGGTGACGACGGCACCGACGAGAGTGCCTTCCGTGCCCTCGCGGCCTCCGGCCTCACGATCCACGTCGACTCACTGGGGCGGGCGAGCGCTGCCCAGTACCGCGTGCGCAACCCGACAGAGGTTCACGTCTTCCTCGATCGGATCGTCGAAGAGCTTCGCTGAGCGTCGCGTCCAGGCTGTGGGAATCCGACTACGTCGGCTGGCTCGCATCCGACAGGACGAAGCATGTCCCGCCGATGTTCGGGCGCCGACCGAGCCGCCATTCTCGTGGTCGTCGAGCTCGTCTCGACCCACCCGAACGAGGAGCTTGCCGAATGCGTGGAGCGAGGAAGGAGCGGCCGGAGCTGGCCACGGACGCGAGTGACGCCCGAGGCTACGGCCTGGTCGTCGCTTCGAACCGCCTTCCAGTCTCGCTGCAGCTCGGCGAGGACGGCATCGTGTCTCGTCGCTCCTCCGGGGGCCTCGTGTCGGCACTGGAGCCCTGCCTTCGTGGACGGTCGAGCTGCTGGGTGGGTTGGCCCGGGGCTGACGCGGAGACCCTGGCCAGGGACCCGATCGGCGTGCGGCGCGAGCTGCGGCCTCGACCGGGCGAGCCTGCGCTGCGGCCGGTGCATCTGTCGGCCGAGGAGCTGCGTCGTTTCTATCAGGGCTTCAGCAACGAGGTGTTGTGGCCTGCGCTGCACGGGCTCCGCGACCGCTGTGGTGAGGGTCGCGGGCACTGGGCCGCCTACCAGGAGGTCAACCGTCGTTTCGCACACGTCCTCTCCCGCCAGGGCGGACGCGAGGTCCCCTGCTGGGTGCACGACTACCACCTGATCTCGGTGGGGCGGTACCTTCGCGAGCTCGACCCCGATCGGGCCCTCGGCTTTTTCCTGCACGTTCCCTTTCCCGAGCGCTCGTCACTGGCCCAGGTCCCCTACGCCCGTCGGTTGGTGGAGGACCTCCTGGCGTACGACGTGGTCGGCTTCCAGACCCGCGTCGACTGCGAGAACTACGTCCGCGTCGCCCAGCAGGCGCTCGGGGCGCGCGTCCGATGCGAGTCCATGGGCCCAGGCGATGGCGTGTGGGTCGAAGCGTCCGGCCGGCGATGTCTTGCGGGTGTGTTCCCGATCGGCATCGACTTCGAGGCCTCTCGTGATCTTCCTCGGGGTGCGGCCGGGCGGGCGGCGTCGGCAGATCTCGAGGCGCGCCTGCGTGGGCGCAAGCTCCTGCTGGGGATCGA
The DNA here is from genome assembly GCA_965223385.1 of Candidatus Multivoraceae bacterium. Lineage (GTDB taxonomy): Bacteria > Acidobacteriota > Thermoanaerobaculia > Multivoradales > Multivoraceae > JBCCLJ01. The sequence goes on from CBDCWR010000007.1 coordinate 3,528,861, forward strand.
TCGACTCGACTACACGAAGGGCCTTCCGGAGAAGCTCGAAGCTCTCGAGTGCCTGCTCGAGGGGGAGCCGGGTCTCCGAGGCGAGATCCAGCTCTTCCAGCTGGCCGTGCCGAGCCGGGAGGGTACGCTCGGCTACGACGGACTGCGGGCCGAGGTCGACGCACGAGCTCGCCGCCTCAACGAGCGCTTCGGTCGGGCCGACTGGCGCCCCGTCGACCTGGTGCATGGAACCGTCTCGCGGGCCGAGCTGGGGGCGCTGTACCGGCGCGCCGACGTGGCCCTCGTGACGCCGCTGCGCGATGGCATGAATCTCGTGGCGAAGGAGCTCTGCGCTGCTCAGACCGATGCGCGCGGGGCCCTCGTGCTCGGTGAGGGAGCCGGTGCGGCCCAGCAGCTGGGCCCGTGGTCCATTGTGGTCGACCCGCGGAGGCCGAGCAGCATTGCCGACGGGATCCGCGCTGCCCTGGCCATGTCGCCCCGGGAGCGCAAGCGTCGGATGCGCTCGCTGCAGGCCGTCACGCGGCGCTGCGACGCCTCGTGGTGGTCCTCCAGATTCGTGAAGTCGCTTCTTGCGGCCCACGCGCTGCGGGAGCCGATCCCAGTGCATGCGGCACGGCTCGCGTGAGCCGGGATCTCCGAACACCAATCCCCGAACCCAAAGGAATGGAGAAGCGGATGCAGCTCAGTACGAAAAAAGACGGCGACGTGCTCACAGTGAAGCTCGAGTCGCCGCGGCTCGATGCGGCCAACGCGGTGGACTTCAAAGAGGCCCTGGCCGAGATCGTCGACCAGGGGCACGGCAAGGTCCTCATCGACCTCGGGGGCGTGGAGTTCGTCGACAGTAGCGGCCTCAACGTCATCATCTCGACGCTCAAGCGCATGGGGCGTCGCGGCACCCTGTCGTTGACGTCGCCGCAACCCGCGGTGGCCTCCCTGCTCAACCTGACACGGCTGGATCGGGTTCTCAGCATCTTCTCCAGCCACGAGCAGGCGCTCGCGGAGCTGGCCGCCTAGGCGAGCGCGCGACACGCCACGGAGCCGAGAGGGCGAGTGAGGAGCGCGAGCCCGTGGAAGGAGACAGAGCGATGAGCCACGTGGAACTGAAGCTGGTTGGACTCCAGGAGGAGGAGCAGCGGCCCGACTACTTCCCGATCAACGACTACGGGATGATCGGCGATCTGCATACGGGGGCTCTGATCAACAGCGGGGGCGGGATCGACTGGCTCTGTGCTCCGTTCTTCGATTCTCCGAGCGTCTTCGCTTCGATTCTCGACGCGCAGAAAGGGGGGCACTTTCGGATTGCTCCCGAGACGTACCACACGAGCTACAACTCGTACCTGATGCGGACGAACATCCTGAAGACGAGCTTCATCTCGGACGACGCGCGCATCTCCCTGTACGACTTCCAGGTCATCGGCGCAGAGGACGGATCGAAGCCCGACCCGGGGGTCGTGCGCGTCTGCCGGGTGATCGAGTGCGAGCGCGGCATCGAGGTTCCGCTCGAGATCGAGTTCGACCCTCGCCCCAACTACAGTACGGACGAGGTCGAGCTGGTCTTCGGCACCCGCGGGGTCTCGTGCACCACACATCCGATCTGGCTCGACGCGAACGTGGACGTGGAGTGGGACGAAGACTCGAAGAGGGGGCGATTTGTCCTCGGACACGGGGACCGCGTGGAGCTCGTCTTCTCCTACGGCGCACCGCTTCCGGATCCCGAAATCGCCGGCTGGGTCGAAGACCGCTTCTTCGAGACGCGCAGCTTCTGGGAGACCTGGATCGGCGGCTGTCTCTACCGCGGTCGCTGGCGGGCAGCGGTCGAGAGATCGGCGCTCACCCTCAAGATGCTGACGTTCCAGCCGACCGGTGCCGTGCTGGCCGCCCTGACCACCTCGCTCCCGGAGGAGCTTGGCGGCGAGAGAAACTGGGACTACCGCTTCAGCTGGATCCGGGATTCCGCGCAGACGCTCAACGCACTCCTGCTTCTCGGCTTCCACGACGAGGCCAGGACTTTCATCAACTGGCTGATGAGTCGCTGCCTGGTCGAAGCGGACGCAATTCAGATCCTGTACCCCATCGGCGACTGGGACACCACGACGGAGCTCGAGCTCGACCAGTTCGAGGGCTACATGGGGTCGGCTCCGGTCCGCATCGGAAACGCTGCGACCTCGCAGCTGCAGCTCGATGCCTTCGGAGAGCTGATCGAGTCGATCTACCTCTACGGGATCTACGGCGAGAAGACAGATCTCAAACGCTGGGCCTACGTGCGGCGGGTGGCAGACGACATCTGCGAGAAGTGGCACCTCCAGGACGAGGGCATCTGGGAGGTGCGTGGCGGCCGCTACAACTTCACGTACTCCAAGCTGATGTGCTGGGTTGGCCTCGACTGCGCCATTCGCATGGCCGAAGAAGAGGGTTTCGCCGGCGACGTGCCCCGGTGGAAGTCTGCACGCGCCGACATCGCGGAGTACATGCTCGAGTCGTGTGTGCACCCGAAAGGCCGGTACTTCACGCAGAGCGCCGAGTCGGAGGCGCTCGACGCGAGCAACCTGCTCATTCCGCGTGCGTGCTTCCTGCCGCCGGACGACCTCCGCGTCCAGCGCACGATCGACCTGACGCTCGAGAACCTCACCAGGAACGGTCATGTGTTCCGCTACAAGAACGAGGACGGTCTCGAAGGCGAGGAGGGTGCGTTCAACATCTGCACGTTCTGGCTCATCGAGAGCCTGGCGCTGTGCGGGCGGCTCGAAGAGGCGCACGAACACTTCCTCAAGGTGCTGGAGGCGGCTGGCTCCTGCGGCCTCATGGCCGAGGAGACGTGCGCCGACAGCGGTGCCGCGCTCGGCAACTATCCCCAGGCCTTCAGCCACGTCGGTCTGATCAACGCCGCCCTCACCCTCGAATGGCAGGGCAAGGCCACGAGGGGAGGGCGTGCCTGACGCGTACCCCCCTCCAGCCGTGCTCCCTTCGGATCATGCTCACCTCAAGGAGATGCCGTCCGTGACGGACCTCAGCAAGAACGACCTCAAGCACCTCGAAGAGCGTGGCGTCGCCCGCGACGACGCCGAACGCCAGCTACGGCTCCTTCGACAGGAGCAACGGTACACCCGTGTCGCGCGGGCGTGCTCTCTCGACGACGGGATCGAGGTTCTCGAAGAAGAGAAGCAGGCTTTCCTGAAGCGCATCTACGAGAGTCACGAGTTCTCCCGGGCCGTGTTCGTTCCCGCCTCCGGTGCGGCGACTCGGATGTTCCGCGATCTCCTCCAGTGGCGCGCAGGCGGGACGGGAGAGAGGCGTGGCCTGGAGCAGGCCGTGAGCAAGCTCCACGACCAGCGTGACTTCCTACCGTTCGATCTACCGCAGGCCGTGAGCTCCGCGGACGCGCTCGTCGACGAGCTGGTCGGCCCCGAAGGCCAGGACCTCGCCAGCCTGCCGAAGGCGCTCCTGCCGTTTCATCAGTACGGTGAAGGCGCCCGGACCGCGTTCGCGGAGCACCTCGTCGAGGGCTCCACCTATCTCAAGGCAGACGGTGTCAGCCGATTTCACTTCACCGTCTCGGGTGCGCACCGGGCACGCTTCGAGGCCGAGCTGGAGGCGGTGCGCGAGTCGCTCGAGGCGCGGCAGCGAACGAGGCTCGACGTCGCATTCAGCGAACAGTGCGGCGCGACCGACACGTTGTGCCTGGACGACGCGGGCGCGCTGGTGCGAACCCCGAGCGGTCTACCGATGCTGCGCCCAGGGGGGCACGGCTCGCTCCTGCGCAACCTCGCTGCGATCGATGCGGACGTCGTCTTCGTCAAGAACATCGACAACGTGATGGCCGAGGTGCTGCACGACGACTCTTCGAGGTGGAAGAAGGTCCTCGGGGGATACCTCGTGTGGCTCCGCCAGCGGGTACACGATCTCCTCGTGCAGCTGCAGGAGGATCCAACCGCCGAGGCGGTGCGCGAGGCCTCCGTATTCGTCGAGCGGCAGCTGGGTGTCGTGTCGACGCACGGCTGCGGCGGGCTAGATGCCGCCGGCTGGCTCTGCTCCCGGCTCGACCGCCCCCTTCGTGTGTGCGGCGTCGTGCCGAACGACGGACAGCCGGGCGGCGGCCCGTTCTGGGTGCAGGCGGACGACGGGGTGGTCGGCAGGCAGATCGTGGAGAGCGCGCAGGTGCAGCTCGAGGACGATGCGCAGGCGCGGATCTTCCATTCCGCAACGCACTTCAATCCCGTGGACATGGTGTGTAGCCTCCGCGACCCGTCGGGTCGGCCGTACGACCTCGACGCGTTCGTCGACGAGAGCGCCGTCGTCATCGCGCAGAAGACCGTCGAAGGACGGTCGATTCGCGCCCTCGAGTGGCCGGGTCTGTGGAACGGCGCGATGGCGGGCTGGAACACCGTCTTCGTGGAGCTGCCGCGAGAGGTGTTCGCGCCGGTCAAGACCGTCTTCGACCTGCTGCTCCCGCCGCATCAGCCGGGCGCCTCGCGGCGGTCGATGGCCACCGGCTAGATGTGGTTTCTCGAGACGTTGGTCCGAGCGGTTCGGGGTCGAGATCTGAAGAACGTCGTGAGAAGCCACACCCGCGCGGCCGGCGTCGTCGCCGCATCTGGGCCACGACGCCGGTGGGTCTAGGAGTTGGCGAGCTCGTTCTCGAGGGCGTAGCGGATGAGCTGTGCCGTGTTGTCGAGGCGCAGCTTCTCGAGGATGCGGGAGCGATAGGTGCTGATCGTCTTCACGCTCAGGCTGAGCTCGTTGGCGATCTGCGACGTGCTCTGGCCGCCGCCGATCATGGCCAGAACCTGATACTCGCGGTCGGAGAGCTTGGCGTGTGGTGCCTCGTCCTGGTCGTCGCTCAAGCTGAATGCGAGCTGCTCCGCGAGGGCGGGGCTGATGTACTTGCGCTGGGAAGCCACCCTGTAGATCGCGTTGGCGAGAGCCTCGGAGCTGCTGCCCTTGGTGATGTAGCCGTCGGCGCCGCTCTTGAGGCAGCGCACCGCGTACTGGTCCTCGGGATGTGCGGTGAGGATCAGCACCTTGACCCGGGGATCGAAGCGCTTGATCTCCTGCGTGTTCTCGAGGCCACCCCGGCCCGGCATCGTGAGATCGAGAAGGACGACGTCTGGCTTGGACCTCCGGACCTCGTCGAGGAGGGCGCGGCTGTTGGAGGCCTCGCCCACCACGACCATCGAGTGCTGCTCCTCGAGAACACGCTTGAGTCCGTCGCGGAAGAGGTCGTGGTCATCGGCCAGAAGGATGCGGATCATGGGGTCTCTCCTCTCAGGGGCATTGGAAGGGATGGCACGCGGCTCCGTGGAGCTTCGTCCGGACGTGGGTCGGCAAACACCTACATTCCGACAGAAAACTAGTATATCTTAAAAAGCATGATTTTCAACATATCCTGCGGTGAAGAGGGTTGCCGCCCCCGCGCGACGCGCGATTCCTACAGCGCCATCGGACGGACTGCCGGGATGGCGAGGGATTGTCCTGCAGCCTCCCCGAGGAGGCGTGCATAGCGTCGTCGGGTCGCGGGCGCCGAGCAGCGACACAGGACTGGATGATGTCTCTCCAAACCGCACCAGCGCACAAGCCGCACCTGAGGGTCCTTCTCGTGGAGCCGGATCCGTTCGAGAGGCGTCGCCTCGAAGGTGAGCTCGACGCAGGGGAGCAGGTGACGTTCGACGTCGAGAGCGCCGAGACCGCGCTCGCGGGAAGTGCGCTCCTGGACGCGGGCCTTCCCGACGCCGTGCTTCTCGGCGCAGACGGCCCCGATGTGAAGGAGCAGCTGCGGACGCTGCGCTCGATCGAGTCGGGTGTGCCGACGATCGTGGTCTCGGCGGCCGATCTCACCCACGACGCTCCGGCCATCCTCGCCGAGGGTGTCGACGACGTCATCCTGCGCCGCAGCGCCACCTCCGACGTCCTACGGCGGGTCCTGTCGTACGCGGTGGAGCGCAAGCGAGCACGTCGGGCCCTCCGAGAGAGCAAAGATCTCTACCGCTCCTTCTTCGAGGCTGACCTCACGGGCAACTTCCTCTGCTCGCCCGGTGGAGAGATCGAGGCCTGCAACCAGACGTTCTCCCGCATCTTCGGCCTCCCGGTCGACGCTCGCGGACCACGTCCGCCCATGACCGCAATTCTCGGCCCGAAGGTCTGGGCACGCATGGTCAACAGCCTGGTCGTCGGTGGCGACCGCTTCTCGACGGAGCTCGAGGTGCAGTCGGGAGGCCGGGTCGTGTTCGCGAGTACCTCGCTTTCGGGGCAGTTCGACGCAGGCGGCAGCCTGCTCCAGGTCCAGGGTGCGATCCGCGACATCACCGAACAGCGCAATCTCGAGACCCAGCTGCGGCAGGCCCAGAAGATGGACGCCCTCGGGCGACTCGCCGGGGGCCTCGCGCACGACCTGAACAACCTGCTGACGGTGATCGTCGGCAACAACGAGATGGCGTTTGGTGAGGTCGACCAGAAGGTCAAGGGGTATCTCGGTGAGATCAAGCGAGCGGCAAACCGCGGAGCCTCCATGGTGGACAAGCTCCTGGCCTTCAGCCGCCAGCAGCCCATCGAAGAGGTGACGCTCGACCTGAACACGATCTTGTCGGAGATGACCAGCCTCGCGCGGCCCCTCGTCGGCGAGCAGATCGATGTCGACGTCTCGTTGGATCCGCGGCTCCGCTCCGTGACGATCGACAAGGCCCAGCTCGAGCAGGTCATCCTGAATCTGCTCGTCAATGCGCGCGACGCCATGCCCGACGGGGGCACGATCCAGGTCGAGACCCGGAATGGAGAGGTGGACGACGGTGAGGTGGTCATCCTCCGAGTGACCGACAACGGGTGCGGCATGGACGAGGCGACGCGGGCCCGCATTTTCGAGCCGTTCTTCACGACAAAAGGCGTTGGTGAAGGGACGGGGCTCGGCCTGGCCGTCGTGTACGGCATCGTCGAGCAGTACGGCGGTCGGATCGAGGTGCGCTCCTCCCCTGGGGAGGGGAGCACGTTCGAGCTCACCCTGCCGGCGGCAGACTCGCAGGGCGAGGAGACCGGTGAGCGTGATGCGCCCGTCGCCGTGGAAGACGCGCGGGGCGACGAGACCGTGCTCCTGGTGGAGGACGAGCTCGGTCTGCGGACGCTACTGGAGTCGGCGCTCACCGCGCGCGGCTTCCGTGTGATGTCGGCGTGGGACGCCCACCAGGCCCTCCGTCTCCTGCGCATGCACGGGGACGTCGACGTGCTCCTGACCGACGTCGTGATGCCGCGCATGAGCGGGCCGGAGCTCGCGTCCATCGTGGTGCGGTCGGCACCGGCGACGCGCGTCATCTTCATGTCGGGCTACCCCGACCCGAAGCTCGAAGGCAACCCCATGAGCCTGCGCGAGCACGTTCTCGTGCGGAAGCCGTTCTCTCCGAACGAGATCGCTCTCGTCATCCGTCAGACGCTCGACCAGCCGGTGCCCGTCGAGCGCGCGAACTGAACCGCACCAGCCGGAGGACACTTTGCAGGTCGAAACGACACTCGCCCCCCCAGAGCCCGAGGGTGCGACACCGGTCCACCAGGAGCGTGTCCTCGTGGTCGACGACACCAAGGCGAACCGGGACATCCTCAGGATTCTCCTGAAGCGTGAAGGCTACGAGATCTTCGAGGCCGCAAACGGTCTCGAGGCGCTCGACCAGGTCGCTGTGGTTGGTCCGGATCTCGTGCTGCTGGACATCATGATGCCGGGTATGGACGGCTTCGAGGTGTGCGAGCGCCTCAAGGGCGACGACGGCACCCGGGAGATCCCGGTGATCTTCCTGAGCGCTCTGAGCGACACGGAGCAGAAGATCAGAGGCCTCGACCTCGGCGCCGCCGACTACATCACCAAGCCGTTCGACAAGGGGGAGGTCCGTGCGAGGGTGCGCACGCACCTCGATCTGCGTCGTCTCAACCTCTCGCTCTCGGCGGCAGTCGACGAGCTGCGTCGGCAGCGCGACGAGGTGGAGGCGGAGCTCGCGGACGCCGCGCGGATTCAGCGCTCACTGCTGCCGGACCCCAGCTTCACGGCGGGTGACCTCCAGGTGGAGTACGCCATCGAGCCGTGCGCCAGCCTGGGAGGCGACTTCGTCAACCTCATCCCCCTCGGGGAGCGCTACCTGGCCCTCTACCTCGGTGACGTCAGCGGCCACGGTGTTCCGTCGTCGCTCATCACGATGACGGTCGATCGAGCGCTCACCGACGAAGGTGCACTGCACGAGAACGGCGTGCCGCTGCCTCCGGGCCAGATTCTCGAGCAGCTCGACGCGAGCTATTCGTCCAGGAGCCTGGAGAAGCACGTGACCATGTTCTACGGCGTCTTCGATCTCCAGACGGGGCACTGCGCCTACAGCACGGCAGCGCATCCGGCCGCCGTGCAGGTGCGCGGGAACCGGGTGATCGCAACCCACGAGCTGGGAGGCTCCGTGATCGGGATTGGTGGTCTCGTGCCGTTCGAGGCCGGTGAGGTGCAGCTCGAGCCGGGAGACCGGCTCGTGATCTTCACCGACGGCGTCACGGAGAACCAGGCCCGCGACGGCAGCTTCTACGGTGAGGAGAGGTTCTACCAGTTCCTGTGCGATCGAGCGCACGTGTCACCGGCAGAGCTGATCGAGCAGCTCCTCGAGGAGCTGCGGCAGCATCGCGACGATGCGGCTCCGCAGGACGACATCTCGATCGTCGTGGTCGAGAAGGGGGTGGCGTGATGGAGACGAGGATTTGCATGAGCTTCGACAGCGACCTCCGGAGCCTCTCTCTCGTCGGTGGCATCGCGCGACATCTCTGCGAGCACGTCGGCTACAGCCAGCAGGACACCTACAACATCGAGCTCTGTCTCGTGGAGGCCGTGACGAACTCGATTCGCCATGGCTACGGCGAGGAGCCAGGTCACCCGGTCGACCTCACGATGGGCCAGGACGGCGACGACTTCTTCGTTCGAATCGAAGACCACGGCGTCCCGCTGCGGGAAGAGCGGGTCGTCGAGGCTCAGGAGCGAGCGCGCAGCGACGATGCGCTTCTGCAGGAGGGGGGCCGCGGGCTCTTCATCATGGAATCGCTCATGGACTCCGTCGTCTTCCGCCACGTGGACGGATGCAATCGGGTGGAGCTGCGCAAGGCCATCCCCAGGGCCGCCGCGGAGCCGGAGTCGGAAGAGAGGTAGCTGGGGTGGGCTCGCTCAGCCCCTCGGGTGCGCACTCCGGCCTCCTGAGAGGAGGCCGGGAATGACCGTGCTCGGAGACGGAGTGTCTCTTGGAGAGGCCCTCGGGCTGCTCGGAGTGGGGGTCCTGATCTGGGCTTGCGTGGCCCTGGCGGTGCGCGTCGTAGCCGGTCGCGCGGTGCGGGCGGTGCTCGACGGCATCGACGAGGCCGTGCTGGTCCTCGACGGGGGCCAGCGGATTCTCTGGGCGAGCGTGGAGGCGTCTCGGCTGTTCGGACCGAGTCTCGGCGGAGCGCACCTTTCGGGCCTGCTCGCCGAGCTGGACGAGCTGCCCGCTCCCGGGAAGGCCGGCAGCGCGGGGACGATCCGCATGATCGGCCTTCAGGACGAGCTCGAAGTGGAGCCGATCTGGGGGACGGTGCCCTGGCGTGGCGCGCTCTGCACGACATTGACGCTGCGCGACCTCACCCCGTACGAGTCGCGCCGCCGCGTCGAGGCCAGTTCCATGGCTGGAGACCTGCGGCTGGCATGCGAAGCGCGGGACCGCGCGGAGTCGGCCGATCAGGCCAAGTCGGCCTTCCTCGCCAGCATGAGCCACGAGATCCGGACGCCGATGAACGGCATCCTGGGGATGGTTCAGCTCCTCGCCGAGTCGGACCTCGACCACGATCAGGCCGACTGCCTCCGGGTGGTGAGGTCCTCCGGGGAGGCTCTCCTCACCGTGGTCAACGACATCCTCGACTTCTCGAAGATCGAAGCCGGCGAGCTCGCGATCGAGGAGATCGAGTTCGATCTCGAAGCGATGTTGTCCGAGGTGGTCGAGCTCGTGGCTCCGCTCGGCGAAGGCAAAGGCGTCGACCTGGCGCTGCGCTACGGCTCCGATGTGCCGCGTAGCGTCGTCGGCGATCCGGGTCGTCTGCGCCAGGTTTGCAACAACCTGCTGTCGAACGCCCTCAAGTTCACCGAGAAGGGGCACGTCCTCCTGGACGTACGCGCCGAGCCACGCGGTGACGCGGCAGCCCTGGTCCAGGTGCGAGTCGAAGACACGGGCGTCGGGATCGACGAGGACACGCAGACGCGGCTCTTCCGGCCGTTTCAGCAGGCGGGCGCCTCGACGGCCCGGACGTACGGCGGGACCGGCCTCGGGCTCGTGATCTCGCGCAGCCTCGTGGAGCTCATGCAGGGCGAGATCGGTGTCGAGAGCGCGCCGGGAGAGGGCTCGGCCTTCTGGTTCCGCCTCCCGCTGCGGCTCGGCGAGGCACGCGAGGCGATCGTCCACGACCTGTCGACGCTCGAGGGAGTGCCGGTGGTTCTCGTCGACGACGGGACGGTGTCCCGCAAGGTGATGGCGGACGCGTTGCGCGCATGGGGTATGAGCGTCACCTGTGGAACGAGCGGCGACGACGTCGTGCGAAGGCTCGAACGAGGGGACCACTTCGAGATCGCGCTGATCGACGACGTCATAGGGCAGATGTCGGGTCTCGAGCTCGCGGACGCGATCCGTGAGCGCGTAGGCGACGGTTGCGGACCGAGGCTGGTGCTGCTGGCGGCCGCGGGTCTGCGGGGCGACAGCCGGGCGGCTCGGGAAGGCGGCTTCGACGCCTACCTGACGCGTCCGCTACGACTCGAGACTCTGCGCGCAGCACTGCTCGAGCTGCTCCAGCGATCGCGCGAGGAGACTCCGAGCACGATCATCACGCGACACTCGGTCCGGGAGTCGGGGCGAGTCGAAGCGGCGGAGCCGGCCGCGTCGGTTGCGGCCGCTGCAGGGATCACAGAAGAGGCGTCGGCCCGCGAGGGCGCCCGAGGATGCCGCGTCCTGCTGGTCGAGGACAACCCGATCAACCAGAAGGTGGCGCGCACGATGCTCCACAAGCTGTCGTGCGAGGTGGAGGTTGCGGAGAATGGCCTCGAGGGTGCGCGCAAGGCCTTGAGCGAGGCGTTCGATCTCGTGCTCATGGACTGCCAGATGCCGGAGCTGGACGGCTACGAGGCGACCGCGCAGATTCGGGAGGCGGAGGGCGACGGTGACCGCCGTCTGATCGTGGCGATGACTGCGCACGCGATGGCCGGAGATCGGGAGAAGTGCCTCGGAGCGGGGATGGACGACTACCTGACCAAGCCGATCTCGTTGGCCGTGTTGCGCGACCTCTTCGAGCGTTGGCATCTGGGAGACGCGCCGGGAGCGGCTGCGGGGGCGGGATGACGGTCGTTGCCGCAACGTCGAAGGGGGTTCTCGTGGTCCGGGTCCAGGGCAGCCGCCTCGACGCCACGACCGGACGCGACGTGAAGCGTCGCCTCTACGACTTCAAGCGGAGGGCCCGGCGCGGTGTCGTGATCGACCTGTCACAGGTGGAGTTCATCGACAGTTCGGGCCTCACGACACTGGTGTGGACCCTGCGCCTGGTGAGGTCACCCTTTCTGGTGCGCCTGGTGGGAGTGGGCTCCGGACCACGCGAAGTGCTCAGCCTCACGCGCCTCGATCGAGTGCTCTCCTGCCACGCGACGCTGCAGGAGGCGATCGCGAGCCTGGAGGAGGAGAGGCTGGCCCGCGATGCGAGCTGACCTCGATCTCGAAGCGGGGCGTGGGCGAGAGCCCGACGATCTCGACCTCGAGATCCGGCGCGCCGCGGAGCGGGGCCGGCAGGAGCAGGACTGGAGTCGCCTCCGAGCGCGGGCAGCTCTCCAGGGCTCGCCGGACCGGAGTCAGCCGTCGGACCGGCTCCTGGTTCTTCTGTGCCTGGTTCTTCTCGGCTCCACGACGCTGGCGTTGATGACCCTTCGTGCTCCCATTGCGCACCGGCTCGGTGCCAGCGCCGATGGCGACTACGTCACAGGCGAAGTGTCAGCCGTGGTGCAGGACATCGACCTCTTCGCCGAGACCCGGGCCCGACTGCCGAGGAGCCTGGTCGAGCTCGACTACACGACGGAGGAGATGGCGGTGGTCGAGTACGAGCGGAGGGACGGCGAACGGGAGTACATCGTGACGCTGACCGAGGCTCGTCGAGTGGAGTTCCACTCGGACCGTCGCGGAGAGCTGCCGCGCGAGCCTCTCGGGGCGCTTGCTACATCGAGGAGGGAGGACAGATGAGCGGAGGACCCAGGAGTCGGATCTCGCGGGCCGGAGGGTTCGTGCTGGTCGAGCTGCTCGTCGCCGTGGCGATCGCTGCGACGCTCGCCTCCATCACGGTGCCGGGCTACCTGCACCATCTCCATCGCGCTCGCGCGGCGCGCATCATCGGCGACTGGGCCGTCGTACGGCACGCCGTGAGCGAGGTGCTCCTGGAGACCGACGACTATCCGGCCGACGTGTTGCGCTACCGCGCGGCGCCCGGTCTGGAAGACCTCGGGGTGCGCTGGCACCCCGACGAGAACGGCGACTTCGGCTACGACTGGAACAACTGGAGCTCAGGGGACGGCGTGGTCGGACTGTCGGTGTACACGACGAACCGCATGCTCGTCTGGCACCTCGACCGGCAGTTCACCGGTCCCACCTGGATCGGCAAGCGCGGCGAGCTCTACCACTTCATGTTCCGGCTGAGGTAGGCCAGACGCGCATCCGCAACGACAGACATGGGCCCCGCGCGAGCGAAGCCCGACGGGGTGACTAGCACTGCGCGTTCTTCCTTGCGTGCAAGGAAGAGCGACAGACATAGGCAGCGGGCGAGCGAAGCCCGACGGGGTGCCCAACACTGCGCGTTCTTCCTTGCGTGCAAGGAAGAGCGACAGACATAGGCAGCGGGCGAGCGAAGGCCGACGGGGTGACTAGCACTGCGCGTTCTTCCTTGCGTGCAAGGAAGAGCGACAGACATAGGCAGCGGGCGAGCGAAGGCCGACGGGGTGCCTAACACTGCGCGTTCTTCCTTGCGTGCAAGGAAGAGCGACAGACATAGGCAGCGGGCGAGCGAAGGCCGACGGGGTGCCTAACACTGCGCGTTCTTCCTTGCGTGCAAGGAAGAGCGACAGACATAGGCAGCGCGCGAGCGGAGCCCGACGGGGTGACTAGCACTGCGCGTTCTTCCTTGCGTGCAAGGAAAAACGACAGACATAGGCGGCGCGCGAGCGGAGCTCGCGGGGTGCCTAAAACTGGAGGGTGGCGCCCAGCGAGATCGTCTCGATGTCTCCGGCGATGCTCTCCCACTCGGCGAAGACGCTCAGGTTGCCGAGCAGCCGGAAGCGCGCGCCGAGTCCGTAGAGGATGTCCTCTTCGGTGAAGTCGTCGACGAACTCGGACACGTCGTCCGCGACGATGTCGACCTCCGTCTCCCAGATCACCAGCCCGATCTTGCCGAAGATGGAGACGCGCCAGACGAGATCGAGCTGTGGCACCACCGACAGCGAGTAGGCCTTCGTGTCGGCGTCGAACCGCAGCGAATTGCCGTCGCCGCAGACCTCGCAGCCGAAGGCGTCACTCTCGATGTTGCCGAAGTCGTGGTAACCCGCCTGCACGGCCCAGAATCGAGAGAACTTGAAGCCCGCCTCGAAGGTCGTGGAGTCCTCGTCGCCGTCGACGACCTGGTCGAACGTGTCGCCCAGATCTGCCTCCACGTCGGTGCTTCCGAGCTTGGCGCTCACGTAGAAGCCGCGGTCGCGATCTTGGGCCATGGCAGGCAGGGCGAGGAGGGCTGCGATCGCAGCCAGGAGGACAGAGTTCTTCATGCGTGCTCCTAGGTCGGTGCTTTCCCTCGGGCTCCGAAGTGCGAACGCCACATCGAGTGGCGGAATTCCCTTTGTTTCCAGAACTTACGCGCAAGTCGCCGCGGAGTTCCAGTCTCCCCCGCGCCTCTTCCTCTACGGGGTCGGAAGATCTCGCTCCCGAACCTCTCCGAACGACGTCGCGAGAGGCCCCTAGGGGTACGCGTAGCCGCCCTGGATGCCGAGAGGAATCCCGACAGCCCAGTAGCCGAGGAGGAAGAGCGTCCAGGTCACGAGAAGGACGACGGCAAACGGGAGCATGAGCGAGACCACCGTGCCGATGCCGGTGTTCTTGACGTAGCGCTGGCAGAAGACCACGACGAGCGGGAAGTACGGCATCAGGGGCGTGATGATGTTGGTGGTGGAGTCGCCGACGCGGTAGGCCGCCTGGGTGAGCTCCGGCGACAGCCCCAGCTCCATGAGCATCGGCACGAAGATGCTCGAGAGCAGCGCCCACTTGGCCGAGGCGGAGCCCACCAGGAGATTCACCGACGCCGAGAGGAGGATGATGCCCACAATGGTGATCTGGCCAGGCAGCCCGAGGTCGCGGAGGAAGTTGGCGCCTTTGACCGCGACCAGCAGGCCGACGTTGCTCGCCGTGAAGGCGGCGATGAACTGCGCCGCGAAGAAGGCCATGACGAGGTAGTAGCTCATGGTGCCCATGGCCGTGGACATGCCCTGGATGATGTCGCGGTGGCTCTTCACGGTGCCGGCCACGTAGCCGTGAATGGTGCCCGGGATGAGGAAAAACAGGAAGATCAGCGGCACGATGGCCTGCATGAGCGGTGCGTCGAAGTCGGTGAGCTTGCCGCTCGAGGGGGAGCGCATCGGCGAGGTCTCCGGGAGGCTGACCGCGGCGAGGGCGACGGTGAGCACGACGAGGGAGACGATGGCGGCGACGAGCCCGCGCCGATCGGCTGGCTCGAGCTCCTGCATCTTCGGCATCTCGTCCGGATCGCCGTCGACCTCGGTGCTGGCCAGGCGCGGCTCGATGACGCGGTCGGTCAGGTACCAGATCACCAGGATGACGAGGATGCTCGATGCTGCGGTGAAGCCCCAGTTGCTGAGCGGGTTGACGACGTAGTCGGGGTTGATGATCTGGGCCGCCGGAGTGGTGAAGCCGGCGAGCAGGGGATCGATGCCGGAGATCAGGAAGTTCGCCGAGAAGCCCCCGGAGACGCCGGCGAAGGCGGCGGCGATGCCGGCGAGCGGGTGGCGGCCCGCGGCGTAGAAGATGACACCGCCGAGTGGGATGACGAGCACGTAGCCGGCGTCGGCCGCGCTGTGGCTGACGATGGCGGCGAGCGTGAGCACCGGAGTGAGCAGGCGACGGGGCGTGAAGCTCAGCAGCGCCTTGATGGCGGCATTGATGAGCCCCGTGTGCTCGGCCACGCCGACACCCAGAAGGGCGACGAGGACGATGCCCAGAGGGGCGAAGCCCGTGAAGGTGCGCACGAGGTTCTGGAGAAACGACGTGAGCGCCGTGGGTGTCAGCTGGTTGACCACCTGGATCGGCTCGCCGGTGTTGGGATGCAGATCGACGAACTGCATGGGCGCGAGAATCGCGGACGCGATCCAGGTGAGAAACAGCAGCGCCAGGAACAGGACCGCCGGGTCGGGGAGCTTGTTTCCGGTCGTCTCGATCCAGTTGAGGCTGCGCTGCAGCCAGCCGTTGGGGGTGCTGTCGCTCATGGGAGGCCTTCCTCGTGGTTCTCGGGAGAAGGCTGAGTGTACTCGGGCCGCCGCCCGACGTACTGCGCGCGGGGCCGGATGAGCTTCTCCTGCTCGTACTGCTCCATGGCATGCGCAAGCCAGCCGGCGGTGCGACCGAGGGCAAACAGCGCCAGCGCGCTGCCGGCGGGGAGGTTGAACGTGTGGGAGATCGCGGCAAGCGCCGTGTCGACGGCCGGCTGCTGGCCAAGCAGCTCGGTGGCCTGGTCGATGAGCGCGAGCACGGTGGCGCAGCGTCGGTCGCCCTGGGCGCCCTGGGCGAGGGCCTCGAGCAGGAGTTGGCATCGCGGGTCGCCGTCGGGGTAGAGGACGTGCCCGAACCCGGGGATCTCGGCGCCGCGCTTGAGTCGACGTGCCAGCGTCGCGCGGAGCTCCGCCTGGCTGGGTGCGCCCGACGCCACCTCGTGGAAGAGCGCCTCGACCCGCTCGGAGTGGCCGCCGTGGCGGCGGCCCCGCAGGGCGGCGAGCCCGGCGCCGACCACCTCGTAGGGGGTTGCTGCCGCAGACGCGACGCAGCGGGCCGTGAAGGACGAGACGTTCAGCTCGTGGTCGGCGCTCACGATCAGAGCCACGTTCAGCAGGTCGGCGAGCTCGGGGCGCGCGGGCGCCCAGACGCGTTGGAGCAGCTGGGCAATGGAGGTGGCATGCGGAACGGCGCGGCCTTCGATGGCGCTCTGGGTGATGGTGGCCGCCATGATTCCGAGGATGCGCGCCCCGCACCGCGCCACGCTCTCGCGGTGCAGGTCGACGGCCTCCAGGTCCTCGAGAGCCGCGATGGGGAGGACCACCTGGAGCAGGTCGACCGCCTCCCGCCAGACGGGCGCGGACGCCCGGACGGCGGTCAGGCTGTCCCGACAGGCCGGCGACAGGCGCCAGTCACTGGCGCGACTGGCGTTCTCGCGACCATCGTCCGGGTCCTGCTCGAGCCAGAGCCATGCGGCCACGCGCTCGAAAGGCAGGTGGACCAGCGTGTTCAGCTCACGGCCCCGGTAGTAGCAGCGGCCCCCCTCGATCAACGTGATCGCAGAGTCCAGCACCGGGGGCCCCCAGTCGAGGGCCGAGCGCGCGGCGGCCAGGGGATCGCGCTTCCCCTGGCGGGCGCGGCGCAGCGCTTCGACCTCGGCCCGCCGGTAGCGACGCGTGCGTTTGCCGGGGCTCGCGGCCTCCGAGCGGAGCAGACCGCGACTGACGTAGGCGTACAGCGTCGGCACGGACACCCCGAGGCGCCGCGCCGCCTCCTTCGCGTTCAGGTAGTCGCTCATGGGCTTCATCATATTGATTTGCTAATCAATATTGAACATGTAACTCGTGATTGCCAGGGTCAGGGCGCGGGCCGAGGCGCTCGCGTTCACCAGACCTCAGGAGGATTGACATGAAAGAACACGTTCCGACGCATCCGCAGCTCGACGAGGTCCGCCCCGGTCTCGAAGGCGTTCTCGCGGCCACGACCACCAAGTCGAGGGTGGACGGCAAGGCGGGACGCCTCGTCCTGGCCGGATACGAGCTCGAGGACGTGGCCGGCAACGCCTCGTTCGAAGAGATCGTCCATCTGCTCTGGACCGGCCGGCGCGAGGCAGGGCCGGGCACCCTCGACTTCCGGCGCGAGCTCGACGCCCTGGCCCCCCTCACCCCGGAGACGCTCGCCGTGGTGCGCGCGGGCGTGGCCCGCGGAGCCGCGCCGATCGAAGTGCTGCGCATGGGCGTGTCCACACTGCCCAGCGACGGCGCGCCGGAGGAGGTGGCGCGGCGCGTGCTGGCGGCCGTGCCGGGGATCGTCGCGGCCACGGCGAGGCTCCAGGCAGGGGAGGAGGTGGTGCGCTCCGAGGCTTCGGGGATCGCCGCCCGGTTCCTCGAAGAGCAGCGCGGCGAGCCCGCGAGCGAGGGCGAGGTGCAGGCACTCGAGACCTACCTCAACACGGTGGTCGACCACGGCTTCAACGCCTCCACCTTCACGTGCCGCGTGATCATCTCCACGCAGTCGGACCTCGTCTCGGCCGTCACCGGAGCCATCGGCGCGCTCAAGGGCCCGCTCCATGGGGGTGCACCGGGTCCGGTGCTCGATACGCTGCTCGAGATCGGAACGCCGGATCGGGCCGAAGAGGTGCTGCGGCGCAAGCTCGACGCGGGTGAGCGCATCATGGGCTTCGGTCACCGCGTGTACGAGGTCCGGGATCCGCGCGCCGAGGTCCTGCGCGCTGCCGCACGCCGGCTGCTCGATCCGGACTCCGAGCTCCTCGCTCTCGCGGATGCGGTGGAGGCGACCGCACTGGACGTTCTCCGCAAGGCCAAGCCGGGGCGCCGGATCGAGACGAACGTCGAGTTCTACACCGCACTGCTGCTGCACGCGCTGGGCATCGAGGCGGAGCTGTTCACTTCGGTTTTCGCCATGGGCCGGACCGGAGGCTGGTGCGCCCACGCATTCGAGCAGCTGGAGGAGGGGCGGCTGATCCGGCCGCGAGCGCTCTACGTCGGCGACGAAGGCCTGCGCTGGAGCGCCGAGCCGCTCAGCTGACGTCGCGCGAGGGGAGCCCCTCGCTGGCCGTGCGCAGGAAGTCCGGCACTGCACGCGGCGAGAGGGGCTCGGCGATGAGGTTGCCCTGGACCACGTCGCACTCGTGAAGCCGGAGGGCGTCGAGCTGTGCCTCGGTCTCGACGCCCTCGGCGATGACCGTCAGGTCGAGGCCGCGTGCGAGCCCGGCGATGCCGCGCACCATCGCCGACTCACGCGCGTCGCCGGGGAGCGCCTGTACATAGGGAGCCGCGATCTTCAGGCTGTGCACGGGAAGCGAGCGCAGGGAGCGCATCGACGAGTAGCCGAGTCCGAAGTCGTCGATGCAGATCCGCAGGCCGAGGCCTGACAGCTCCTCCAGCACCCGCACGGCCTCCTGCGTGTCGCCCAGCAGCACGCTCTCGGTGATCTCGAGCTCGACCGATCCGGGGTCGACGATGGAACGGCCGAGAACGTCGCGGACGTCGGCGACGAGCCCGGGCGCCTCGAGCTGGCGCGCCGACAGGTTCACGGAGACCCGCAGACCAAAAAGCTGGAACTGCTCCTCCCATTGCACGAGATGGGCGATGGAGCGTTCGAGCAGCCAGAGCCCGACCTTCTGCGAGAGCCCACTCTCCTCGAGCGCGGGGAGGAAGAAACTGGGCGGCAGCAGGCCTTCGGTCGGGTGTCGCCAGCGCAGCAGCGACTCGAGACCGACGACCACGCCGGTGTCGATGTCGACCTGCGGCTGGAAGCTCGGCTCGAACTGCTCGTCCTGCACGGCAAGGCGCAGGTCGCGCTCGCGGGTCAGGGTCTCGGACTGCCGGTCGTGGAGCTCGTCCGAGAAGACGCAGTAGGTGCTCCGCCCGCTCTCCTTGGCGCCGAAGAGGGCGCTCCCCGCCGCCTTGAGCAGCGCCTCGCTGTCTTCTCCGTGCTCGGGATACATCGCGATGCCGAGGCTCGCGGTCACGGGAATCTCGCGCCCGTCCCAGAGCAGCGGGAGCCGCATGTCGTCGAGGAGCTTCTGCGCCACGATGTCGGCGTCTTCTGCAGAGCGCACGTCCTCCACGAGCACCGCAAACTCGTCGCCGTCGAGTCGGCAGATGAGGTCGGCCGCGCGGATCGACCTCCGCAGCCGCTCCGCGACGGCCCGCAGCACCTCGTCTCCGGCAGAGTGGCCATGGCTCTCGTTGACGAGGCGGAACTGGTCGAGGTCGAGCTGCAGCAGTGCGAGCCGCCGGCGATGTCGATGCGCTCTGGCCAGGGACCGTTCGAGCGACTG
This sequence comes from Candidatus Multivoraceae bacterium, assembly GCA_965223385.1. GTDB lineage: Bacteria > Acidobacteriota > Thermoanaerobaculia > Multivoradales > Multivoraceae > JBCCLJ01. The sequence goes on from CBDCWR010000007.1 coordinate 3,548,202, forward strand.
CACGAGGAGGCGGCGATTGCCGAGACCCGTCAACCCGTCGTGGCTCGACAGGAAGTCGACCTCGGCCTGGTCGCGGCGCCGCTGCGACTCCGCATCGAGCAGGCGCCCGGCGAGGGCGGGGAGCACGCGGAGGAAGGCGCCCCCCTCGTCGGCGACGAGATGCGACGCGGCGCCCAGTGCCAGTGCCCGGATCAGTCGATCTTCGAACCCAGGCTCGACGAGAACGAGGACCGGGATGCCGAGGGTGAACGGGTGAGGCTCCACGGGCTCGTGGTCGAGCAGGTAGAGGAGGAGGCCACCTTCGGAGCTGACGTCGAGCGCCTCCTCCCCTACGATCTGGGCGGGGAAGCCGGCCTGCTGCAGCGCGTTCGCGCACGCGTCGCCGAGCGTGCGATGGGCGACGATGAGAATCTTGCGCGCAGGCGCCACTGAACCTCCGGAAGACGGGAAAACTGTGGCGGAATGCTAGCGCAGCGACGCTGCAGGGGGCCCGGGATCAGCGGGCTGCGACGAACTTGTAGCCGCGCCCGTGGACCGTGAGGATGTGCTGCGGCTTCGCCGGGTTGGCTTCGAGCTTCTGGCGCAGCGACGCCACGTGCACGTCCACCGTCCGCGTCTGGATGGCCCGTTCGTAGCCCCACACCTTGTCGAGGAGCACGTCACGTGTCTGCACGACCCCCTGGTGGTCGAGGAAGTAGCAGAGGAGCTTGAACTCCAGCGCCGAAAGGTCGACCACCTCACCTTCGACCCGAACTTCGGCGCCGGGGCGATCGATCGAGATCCGGCCGAAGGTCTCCCAGCCTGGAGCGGAGAGGGCCGGTGCACGCGCCGCCCGACGCAGGAGAGCCTCGATGCGCGCCAGAAGCTCCATCATGTCGAACGGCTTGGTCAGGTAGTCGTCGGCGCCCAGCTTGAGCCCGACCACGCGGTCGGTGATCTGGGTGCGGGCCGTGAGCATCAGGATCGGCGTTTCGACCCCCTTCTGGCGTAGATCCCTGCACAGGTCGAGGCCGTCTTTGCCCGGCAGCGCGACATCGAGAACGACGAGGTCGAACGGGTCGTCGTCGAGCATGGCTTCGGCGTCGAGCCCGTCCGCCGCCGTGGCGACCACGTAGCCCTCGCTCTCGAGGCGATCGGTCAGTGTGAGCCGGAGGCTGGGCTCGTCCTCGACCAGCAGGACCCGCCTGCCGACGCTCACCGCTCTTCCTTCCCGGGGGCGGCTGGAGCGAGTGGAAGCCGGAGCGAGACGCGTGCGCCGCGCCGCTGCGGTCGGTCCCCGAGCAGCACGTCGCCTCCGTGCGCTCGCGCGATCTCGTGGGCGAAGTGCAGACCGAGCCCGCTCCCTTGCTCTGGAGCGCCGGTGCCGCGGACGAACGCGCCCAGCAGGGCGTCGCGGTCGCGCTCCGGGAAGCCTGGGCCGTCGTCTTCGACCACCACCACGAGGCGGCCCTCCTCCCTGCGGCTCTCGACGTGCACCGTGCCTCCCTCCGGACCGTACTTGAGGGCGTTCGTGACGATGTTGCGCAGAGCCTGCACCAGCGCCATTCTGTCACCCGTGAGTCGGGTCTCTGGGAGCGGCTCCACCGTGAGGGTCGCGCCGCGCTCCTGGGCGAGCCACTCGCAGCCTGCGATCGATTCTTCGAGCCAGGCGCTGGCGTCGAGCTCCTCGTGCCGGGGCGCGGACGCGGCGGAGCGGATCCCCGCAAGACCCAGTGACTGCTGCACCAGCGCCTCCAGGCGTTGCCCCTCACGGCGGATGAGCCGGCCGTACTCCTGCGTGCGCTCGGGCGACGTGACCACCCCGTCGGCCAGATTCGACGCCGCGGCCGAGATCGCGGCGAGCGGTGTGTGGAGCTCGTGGGTCAGACCTGCGACGAAGTCGTTCTGCTGCCGTGCCGTGGCCTCGGCACGTCGCGCTGCGCTCGCGACGAGCAGCAGGCTGGCGCCGAGGATGCCGAGCGTGCCCAGGCTGAGCGCGAGATTCCGGCGGCGCGCTCGGCCCACGGCACCGTCGATGGAGCCGCTGCGGTGACGGGCATGGAGGTTCCAGAGGCCCGGCAGGGACGCCGCGCCAGCTTCGCCGCCGACGAACGGGGGCCGACGCGGCCCCCGTGACGACAACATGCGGCCGCCGCGAGGGCTCATCAGCGGAACGCGGAAGAGAGCAGCCACTGGTTCGCCGAGCGTGTCCGCCGTCAGCTCCGTCGACGAGGACCAGACGAGCTGGCCGGCGTGGTCCGAAACCGCGACGTCGAACCCCGACAGTTGGAGTCGTAGCGCGAGCCGGGGAAAGGTGCGCTCCGCGAGGACCTCTTGGCTGAGTCGCAGCAGCAGGAAGGTGGTGGGGCGCGCGAAGCGGCGTGGCCCGAGAACGCCGCGGCCGTTGCTCTCCGCGGGGAGCAGGAGCGCCCGTGCGGTGGCGAGCCGCTGCAGCTCGTCCCCTTGCGCTTCACGGAGGAAGCCGAGGACCGTCGGCAAAGGAGCCTCCGTGAGACCCTCCGGCCCGAGCTCGAGCCACTGCACCTCTTCGTCGAACGGATGACGGACGACGTCCACGCTCTCGAGGAGCTCGATCTCGTTGCCACTCTCCTCCCAGGCCGCCTTGCGTCGGCGGATGCGTTCCGCGAGGTGGCGCTCCGAACTGTCCGCGGCGCTGGCGCTCCCGCCCGGTCCGCGGCGCCCTCCTCCGCCCAGGAAGTGCGTCATGAGCTGGGCGACCTCGCGGTCGAAGCCGATGACGAAGGCGGCAGACTCCTGTTCCAGGGCGCGCTGGAGCCGCTCGGAGTCGGCGCGGCTGAGCTCGCCGATCCAACGGAACTGCAGCCAGCCGACGGCCAGGAGCAGGGCCGCGAGCAGCAGCACGGCGCGCGTGAGGGGCCTGCCCATGGCGCCGCAGTGTAGCAACGGCAGAGGCGGGATCGTGCCCGTGTTTGCAGGGCTTACATCTCTTACACAGCTCTTGCCAGGGCTTGAAGACCCGTGAGGGAGTCGCGGCGTACCTTCCTTCAAACCGGGAGCGACCCGGTCACCCACTGCGACGCGCTGGCGAGGGCCCCGCCCGACCCATGGCAGATACACCTCTCGAAAGGAGACCCTGATGAACACCCACACGACCCCGCGGCGGGCCCACCTCTTCCTGATCGCCGGCTGCAGCTTCCTGATCGCGACCGCGGTCGGTGCGCAGCGCGGACCCTTCGGCAAGGGCGGATTCGGCTCGGGGGGCCGAGGCGGAGAACGCCTGATCGAATACCTCGAGCTCGACGAGGGGCAACAGGCCGAGTGGCAGGCGATCCGTGAGGCGAGCCGCGACGAGATGAGGAGCAGCGTCGAGGCGATCCGAGCAAACGGCCAGGCACTACGCGAGCTGCTCGAGAGCGGCACCGCCACCGCGGAGGAGGCAGGGCAGCTGGTCCTGGACGGGCACGCGCTCAAGCAGGATCTGCAGGCTTCCCGTGAGGCGATCGACGAGCAGCTTCAGGCCGTGCTGACCCTGGAGCAGGTCGAGAAGTGGGAGGCCTTCAAGGCGGCCGCGGGCAACCGTGGCCCGCGTTTCGGCCGTGGCGGTCGTCGGGGGGCGCGCGGGCGCACCGGTGCTCTCGACGGCGCCCAGTAGGCGCGTCATCCGAGTCGACGGGATCTCACGCTGAAGGACGACACGGGCCCGGCGCGGACGCCGTCTGCGCCGGGCCGCTCTCGACTATGCGCGGCTTCCGGAGGGAAGAGACTCCGCCCCCGCGCGAGGATTCGAGGAGACGAACATGCGACGGAATCGAACCACTCTCCGGAGCCTCCGAGGGCTCCTTCTGGTCGGAGGAGCCGCGTTGCTGGCGACGGCCGCGCAGGCGCGGGGTGTGACACCAACCGTCGGTGGACCGACCGGGGCCGCGGCGCTCGAAGAGTCGACGGTTGCAGCTGACGCGGAGGCCTCCCTCTGGGGGCACTGGACGATCAACGAGGAGCTCACGCGGGAGGCGCGGCCGAGCGGCGGCGCAGGGGCTCGCGGCGGCTTTGGTGGTCGAGGCCGGGGCGGCGGAGCAGGGGGCGTCGGCGGCGGCTTCCCCCGCGGCGGCCAGGGTGGCACATTGGGGGGAGGTGGCGGCCGCAGGTCGGGCAGCGCGGGCGCCCAGGGTGGCGGACGTGGGGGCCGCGCGCCGGCCCGCGAGCTGGAGCTCCGCGAAGCCGAGGGCGCCGTGCTCCTCGGGCCCGGACCCCAGGGTGAGATGCGCCGCTTCGCGCTCGCGGAGGAGCCGACCCCTGGCGCAGCCGCCTGGAAGGGCAAGAAGCTGGTGGTGCTCGCCGAGAATCCGCGCGGCGACGTGGTCGAGCGTCGCTTTCACGTGCGGGAAAAGGACGGTCGCCTCGTGGTGAAGGCGAAGATGCCGGGCCGCGGTGGGCAGACGCGGACCGTCACGCTGATCTACGACCGGGTCGGCGCGGCGTCGGCCGGGGAGGAAGATCCCTCGCGCTAAGGCGCAGGGCGTATGATCGGCGGGCCCGCCCGGAGGCCCGCCGTGTCATTTCTCGACCCCAGCCAGACGTTCGATCCCGCGAAGACGTACGACGCACTGGTCATCGGCTCGGGCATCACGGGCGGCTGGGCCGCGAAGGAGCTCTCCGAGAAGGGCCTCGAGGTGCTGGTGCTCGAAGCGGGTCGCAGCATCGAGCCGGAGACGGACTACGTCGAGCACGTCCCGCCGTGGGAGGTCTCGTTCCGCGGGCTCAAGGATCACCGCGCGCTCGCCGCGACACAGCCCATCCAGCGCCTGGCTGGCGCGTGCGACGAGTGGGCGAGCAAGTTCTTCGTGAACGACCTCGACAACCCCTACACCGTGGACGAGGCGGGCGACGAGTTCCGCTGGATCCGCGGGCGACAGGTGGGTGGGCGCTCGATCATGTGGGGTCGCCAGAGCTATCGGTGGAGCGATCTCGACTTCGAGGCCAACGCCCGCGACGGACACGGGGTCGACTGGCCCATCCGCTACGCCGACCTCGCGCCCTGGTACGACCACGTCGAGGAGTTCGCCGGCATCGCCGGCCAGGCGGAGGGCCTGGCGCAGCTGCCCGACGGCAGGTTCCTGCCGCCGATCGAGATGAACTGCGTGGAGCAGGAGGTGCGGGAGCGGCTGCAGAAGGCTTTCGGCGGCGCCCGCCGTCTGACGCCCGCGCGCGCCGCCGTGCTGACACGCGCCCACAAGGGGCGCCGCGCCTGCCACTACTGCGGCCCGTGCCGGCGCGGCTGCGCGACCCGCTCCTACTTCTCGAGTCTCAACTCCACGCTTCCCGCGGCGCTCGCTACCGGGCGTCTGACCGTGCGTCCGCACAGCATCGTGCGCGAGCTGCTCGTCGACCCGAAGACGCGCCGGTTCTCGGCAGCACGCGTGATCGACGCGCAGACGAAGGACACCTTCGAGGCGCGCGCCAGAATGGTCTTCCTGTGCGCCTCCACCATCGAGTCGGCGCGCCTGCTCCTCAACAGCACGACGACATATCGCGAGGGCCTGGCCAACTCCAGCGGTCAGGTCGGACGCAACCTCATGGACCACTTCTTCCAGGTGGGTGCCGTGGGTCAGATCGACGGCTTCGAAGACAAGACCACCTTCGGGCGTCGGCCGAACTCCTGCTACCTACCGCGCTACGTCAACCTGAGCGGCGAGACGGATGGAGACTTCTTGCGTGGCTACGGCTTCCAGGGTGGCTGCAATCGGCCGGACCTCTGGCGCTCCGGGGTGACGAAGGCCGGCTTCGGCACCAACTTCAAACACTCCCTCCGTGGCCAGGGCCCGTGGCGTTTTCGTATCGCTGCGTTCGGCGAGTGCCTGCCAAACCCGGAGAACCGGGTCACGATCGACTCCGACACGGTCGATGCCTGGGGCGTGCCGGTGGCCAGGATGCACATGCGCTTCGGGCCGAACGAGGAGGCGATGCGCGCGAATGTCGTGGAGACCGCCGCGGAGACCCTCGAGGCCGCGGGCGCGAAGAACGTCAGCACGTTCGACCGGAAGTCGAAGCCCGGCTTCGCCATTCACGAGATGGGCACCTTGTGCATGGGGCGTGATCCGGAGACGTCGGTGCTCAACGCGCACAACCAGGCCTGGGACGTGCCGAACCTCTTCGCGACGGACGGCTCCTGCATGGCGTCGACCGCCTGTCAGAACCCGTCGCTGACCTACATGGCGCTCACCGCCCGCGCCTGCGACTTCGCCGTGCGGCAGCTGGCCGACGGCAAGATCTGATCCCGCAGGCCCTCGCGGTTTTCGCCGCCGCTCTATCTGTAGCGACAGCGGGTCTGGGGTCGCCGCGGCACGAGGCTTCCGTTTCGGGGGGCTCTCGGAGGCTGCTTCGCGACACCCCTCGCAGGCCGGGCACGACCCGGCAGCCGGAGAGCGCAGGCGGCGCCCCCGTCCAAAGTTCTGAAAAGCGCCGCCGTCCCCCGAGACTGAAGCCTCGTGCCACGGCGGCCCCAGACCCGGGTCAGTCGACCTCGAACACGGCGTCGATCTCGACCGGAACGTTGAACGGCAGCGCGTTCGTGCCCACCGCAAAGCGCGCGTGCTTGCCGGCGTCGCCCAGCACCTCGACCATCAGGTCGGAGGCGCCGTTGATCACGGCCGGGTGCTGCTCGAACTCGGGCGTGCAGTTCACGAAGCCGCCCAGCTTCACGCAGCGCTTCACGCGGTCGAGGTCGCCGTCGCAGGCGACCTTCGCCACGGCGAGGATGTTGACGGCGCAGAGCCGGGCGGCCTCCTGGGCCTCCTCGACCGTGTAGTCGGTGCCCACCTTGCCGCGGAAGGCGAGCTTGCCGTCCCGGACGGGGACCTGGCCCGAGACGAAGACCTCGTGCCGGGTGCGCACGAAAGGTACGTAGTTGGCGGCGGGGGCGGCGGGCTCGGGGAGCTCGAGGCCGAGGGCTTGAAGGCGTTCTTCGACTGAGGTCACGGTGGGTCTCCTGGAGGTTCCGGGCGATCCGGGGAGCCACTGCCGGCTGTCGCCGGCGCTGGCGCGAGCCCGAGGCCTGGTCCGGTCGAGATGCGTGAGAGATGCGTCCAGCGGAGAGTACCCTCGCCGATTCGCCGCTACAATCGGGAGATGAACGTCTCGTCTGGATTCTCCTTCGGGGAGATCGTCGGCCCGGCCTCGCGGCACTACATCTCGCAGCGTCTTCGCCTGCACTACCTCGACTGGGGCAACGAGGGGAAACCTCCGCTGATCCTGGTGCACGGCGGGCGCGATCATGCCCACAGCTGGGACTGGGTCGCCACCGACCTCCGCAAACACTTCCACATCGTGGCTCCGGATCTCCGCGGCCATGGCGACAGTGCATGGGCCGTGGGCGGGATGTATGCGATCTCCGACTTCGTGCTCGACCTCGCGCAGCTGTTCGAGGCGCTCGGCGAGTTCCCGGTCACGATCATCAGCCACTCGCTCGGCGGCATGATCTCGCTGCAGTACACGAGCCTGTACCCGGACCGGGTGGAGAAGATCGTGGCGATCGAAGGCCTCGGCCCGTCGCCGGACCGCCACGCGAAGATGGAAGCCACGCCGATCGACGACCGCCTGCGGAGCTGGATCGACAACACCCAGCAGCTCGCGGGGCGCACGCCCCGCAGCTACCCGTCCATCGAGACGGCGGCTGACCGCATGCAGGAGGCCAATCCGTTCCTCTCGGAGGAGCAGGCGCGGCATCTCACGATCCACGGCGTGGCCCGCAACGAGGACGGCACGTACAGCTGGAAGTTCGACAACTACGTCCGCTCGGGCGCCCCCTACCGCCTGACTGAGGCCGAGTTCAAGAAGCTGTGGAGCGAGATCACGTGCCCGGCACTGCTCGTGCGCGGTACCGAGAGCTGGGCCAGCGACCCGGTCGCCGACGGCCGCATCGACTCCTTCCAGAACGCCGAGGCGCTCGACTTCGAGGGTGCCGGGCACTGGGTGCACCACGATCAGCTCGAGGGTTTCCTGCTGGCGGTCCGCAGGTTCCTCGGCCTCCCGGAGAAGCTCGGTGAGTAGCACCGCGGAGCGTACGGCGCTCGACTTCAGCCAGGGGGAGTACGGCCTGCTCCGCGACGCGCTGCGGCGGATCATCGACGAGAAGATCAACCCGCACGTCGACGAATGGGAAGAGGCGCGCCAGTTCCCGGCGCACGAGGTCTTCAAGGAGCTCGGTGACGCCGGCTTCCTGGGGCTCAACAAGCCGGAGGAGCACGGGGGCCTCGGCCTCGACTACACCTACGGCGTGATGATGGCCGAGGAGCTCGGCCGCATCCACTGTGGCGCCGTGCCCATGGCGATTGGTGTCCAGACCGACATGTGCACTCCCGCGCTGGCGCGCTTCGGCTCAACGGAGCTGTGTGAGGAGTTCCTCGCGCCCGCGATCGCCGGCGACATGGTCGGCTGCATCGGCGTGAGCGAGCCGGAGGCGGGCTCCGACGTCGCCGGCATCCGGACGACCGCGCGCAAGGACGGCGACGACTACGTCATCAACGGCGGCAAGATGTGGATCACCAACGGCATGCAGGCCGACTGGATGTGCTGCCTGGCGACGACGGGCGGGGACAACCCGCACAAGAACAAGTCGCTCATCATGGTCCCGCTCGACTCTCCGGGTGTGGAGCGCTCCCGCAAGCTGCACAAGCTCGGCATGTGGTCGAGCGACACGGCCCAGCTCTTCTTCGACAACGTGCGCGTGCCCCAACGCAACCTCATTGGCGAGGAGGGGCAGGGGTTCGTCTACCAGATGCAGCAGTTCCAGGAGGAGCGGCTGTGGGCCGCGGCAGCGTGCCTCAAGGCCATGGACCGCGTCATCGACGAGACGATCGAGTACACGCGCGGCCGCGAGGCCTTCGGCAAACCGCTCCTCGACAACCAGGTCATCCACTTCCGCCTCGCGGAGCTGCGCACCGAGGTGGAGGCGCTGCGCGCGCTGATCTACCGTACGGCCGAGCTCTATGTCCGTGGCGACGAGGTGACGCGCCTCGCGTCCATGTGCAAGCTCAAGTCGGGCCGCCTCATCCGCGAGGTTGCCGATGCCTGCCTCCAGTACTGGGGCGGCCAGGGCTACATGTGGGAGTCGACCACCGCGCGTGCGCTGCGCGACGCGCGTCTGTGGTCGATTGGCGGTGGCGCCGACGAGGTGATGCTCACCATCATCGCCAAGCTCGAAGGCACTCTCGGCCGGGCCTAGTGTCGGCGTCTGCTGCCCTCGGCTAGGCTCGACCCAAACCTGAACTCGAGGAGCTGCTCATGAAGGGTGTCGTGTACCACGGTGTGGAGGACATGCGCGTCGAGGACGTGGCCGATCCGTCGCTGGTCGAGCCGACGGACGCGCTGGTGCGGGTGGAGAAGACCGCCATCTGCGGGTCGGATCTCCATCTGTGGCACAGCGAGTTCGCCGAGCCCGGGTTTACGGTCGGGCACGAGTTCCTCGGCACCGTCGAGGACGTCGGCGCCGGGGTTCAGCGGGTACGGAAGGGCGACCGCGTGATCGTCGCCTGCACTGCGGGTTGTGGCCATTGCCCGTCCTGCAAGCGCGGCTACTACGCGGGTTGCCCGGTCACCACCGACAACTTCGCCCATGGCAACATCTTCGGCTTCGGCACGCACCTGAACGGCGGCCAGGCAGAGGCCGTGCGCGTGCCGTTCGCCGACACGAACTGCTTCCACCTGCCGAGCTCCCTGTCCGACGAAGACTGCCTCTTCCTCACCGACATCCTGCCCACGGGCTACATGGGGGCCGAGATGGCCGAGGTCTCCCCCGGGGACACGGTGGTGGTGTTCGGCTGCGGCCCGGTGGGCACGTTTGCCCAGCAGAGCGCGGCCGTGCGCGGCGCGGCGCGAGTCATCGCGGTCGACCCCGACGTCGGCCGCCTCGAGCGCGCCAAGGCGCGCGGCTGCATCACCATCGACCCGTCGTCGGAGGACGTACTCGAGCGGGTTCTCGAGCTCACGAACGGTGAAGGCGCCGCCGCTACGATCGAGGCCGTCGGCAAGCCGGAGCTCATCGCCCAGTCGGCCCTGGTGACGCGGCCCGGCGGTCGCGTCTCGGTGATCGGCGTCATCCTCGCACCGTACGAGATCGAGTGGGGCCTCTTCCTGGGCAAGAACCTGACGTTGCGCACCGGCCTCGTGTCGCCGCAGAACTACGTCGACCGTCTGCTGCCGCTGATCGCCGAGGAGAAGCTCGACCCGAGCGAGATCATCAGTCACCGCCTGAGCCTCGACGACGCGGTGCAGGGCTACGAGACCTTCGCGAATCACCGCGACGACGTGCTCAAGGTGGTGCTCACGCCGTAGCGTCGAGCGTAGTCAGGCGGTCCCAGACGAGGTCGGGCCGGCTCAGTAGCTGAAGGGCTGCTAGAGCCCGGCGATCACCACCGAGAGGGCCTCAGCTACCAGGGAAGGACGGCGCTCTCCATGAGGGCCCTGAATCGCGCATCGTCTCGGAAGGGATCCCATTCGTGGGCGATCTTTCCGTAGATGATCGGCGCTTCCTCTTCGAGCAAGCGCTCCAAGAGCTCGAAGGCCTCGTCCAGGTTCCCCAGCTTGGCTTGTGCAGACGCCAGGTACCACATGGGAACCCAGGCCGAGTTCGTTCTTCCCAGCTTCTCGAGGTCGGCGAGCGACACGTCGTCAAGGAGTTCCAGCGCGCGAGCAGTCTCACCCGTGGCGGCCGCGAAGTAGGAGCGAACGGCTGGTGCGCCGGGATGGTCCGGAAACGCGTCCGAGAACTGGTCCACGTAGCTGCGAACCTTCTGAACGTCTCCTAGCTTCACGCTCAGGTCTGCCAGGAGCATGAGCGAATCGAAGACATCGCCCATGCGGAGTGCGCGCTCGAGGCTTTGAATCGCGCCGTCGATGTCTCCCGTGAGAATCTGTGCACGCCCGAGGACCTTTCGGAAGAAGGGTGTCGCCGGCTGTAGATCCACGCCGCGTTGCGCGTGCACGAGGCCCTCCTCCGGTCTCCCGAGGAGCGGGTAGACCCAGCCGAGCCCGATGTGAGCTTGGTCGTAGGTTGGGTCGAGCTCTAGGGCTCGCTCGAACGTCTCGGCGGCTCCGGCCCAGTCCCATTCGAAGTGATAGCGGTGATACCCGACCTCGAGCCAGACCATGGGCTGCCCGTCGTCGAGGCTAAGAGCCTTTTGAATCGCCTGCCGGCCACGACGCTTCGCTTCGGGACGCTCCATGCCGTAGACCGAATGGAAGTCCATCGCGTGGCTCATCGCGGCCCAGGCCAGAGCGTACTCGGGATCCAGTTCGACGGCCTGTTGAACGAGCTCATACCCCGCCACGTCGCCCTCGCTCGTCGGGTTGTCGAAGTAGAACTCGGCCCGCATGACGAGGCTGTAGGCCTCGGGATTGGCGGTCGCGGCGTCGCGCAGGCTGCGAAGAGTCGACGGGCTCACCTCTCGTCGCAGTTCACCGGCGAGCCGTTGGGTCAGCTCGCGCTGAACGGAATACAGGTCTCCCATCGACTCGATCGCTCCACAAGAGAGAGAGGTCGGCGACACGGAGGAGCTCGGCGCTCACGACCAGGCGGTCACCGTTCTCCGACGCGAGGCCCGAGACCAGAGCTTCCACGCCGAGCTCTCGCGCCACATCGACGGGTCCCTTTTCTTCCGTCACGGCGCTGTAGACCACGCTTCGCGGAACGACGCGGAGTCCGTCGATCTTCGACAGGCGGTGGATGAGGTCATCCGTGATGCCCGCCGCGAGGTACTCGCTGTCGGTCCCCGTGCTCGCGTCTTCGAAAGGAAGGACTGCCAGCGAGGTGATGAGTGACGAGGAGTCTGGATCGTCGTTGGGGCCCAGACCCTGCCACCAGACGGCGAGGAGCGCGAGCACGGTCGTGCCGAAGGCGGCGATCAGAGTCCTCCTTCCGAGGCGGCCCGAACCACGGCCCCTGGTCGTGTCCTGGAGCTCATCCTGGGCGATAGCGGTGAGCTCGGCTTCGATCTCTCTGGCGGACATCGTGCGTTGCTGGCGGCTCTTGGCCAGGCAGTGCCGCAAGATCGCGTGAAGCCTCCGAGGTGCATGGCTCGGGAGGGCGTCGAAATCAGGATCGCGCTCGATCACGGCGGCGGCGATGTCCGTGCCGGTCTCCCCCTGAAAGGCGCGCTTTCCGGTGAGGAGCTCGAAGAGAATGCACCCAACAGCCCAGACGTCGGTTCGTTCGTCGACCTCCTTGCCGCGCCACTGCTCTGGGCTCATGTAGTGGGCGGTGCCCAGGATGACGCCGGCCTCCGTCATCTGGGTGATCGTTGGAGACTGCGAAAGGTCCGTGGCGGTCGGCTTCCCCTCGATGGGCTTTGCGAGACCGAAGTCGAGAACCTTGACCTGACAGGCACCCGTGTCGTCCGTCGTCACGTGGATGTTTGCGGGCTTGAGATCCCGGTGGACGATCCCAGCGGTGTGAGCAGCGTGGAGCGCGGCCGAGATCTGGACGCAGATCTCGAGGGTGTCGTCGATTGGCAGCGCCCCCTCATTCAGACGAGTTTCCAGCGTTTGTCCCGGGGCGAGCTCCATGACCAGGAGCTGCACTCCATCGACCTCCTCGAGCCCGTAGATCGACGCGATGTTCGGGTGGTTCAGTGAGGCCAGCACCTGGGCCTCCCGACGGAACCGGGCGAGCCGTCTTGAGTCGTGCGTCAGGCCGGCCGGCAGTAGCTTGAGGGCGACCTCCCGGGACAGTTTCGTGTCCAGAGCGCGGTAGACGACCCCGATCCCGCCTTCCCCGAGCTTGGCGGAAATCCGATAGTGGGCCAGCTCCTGGCCCATGAGACGGTCGGACGCCTCACGATCGGCTCCTTGCTGGGGCGTCAGCCGTGGCGGATCCAGGGTCTCCCTGCGTGCCGCTTCGAGCATTGCCTCGAGGTAGCTGAGCATCTCAGCATCACCCTCGCAGAGTTGGTGCGCGAGCGATCGCTGCTGCTCTGCCGGCGCTTCAAGGACGCTCCGGAGCACCCGGTCGAGCTCGTCGAACCGATCGAACGCCTTCATGTCGGCCTCAGTCTAGCGTTCGGGTCTACGGGAAAGTTGCGGGACCTGGTCGCCGTTTGAGCAGACGAGACGGTCTGGTGCTCCTTCCCGGTCGCCCCGGGTTCTTCAGCTGTCACCCCGCGACCGTGGCGCCGCGGAAGCGGCGCGCGAGCCACCACGTTCCAGCCAGCGGCAGCACCAGGCTCGGCAGCACCAGCCACCACTCGGCCGGGCCCTCCGTTGCGCCCCAGAACAGGCGCATGGGGTAGTAGAGCGGCACGAGCGGCGCGAGGATCCACTCCCACGGCGTCGGTGCGAAGTACAGCGCGACGCCGACGGCGGCCCAACCCTGGACGGGCCGGATCCACACCAGGGCCTGCACCTTGTTGCGGACGAAGGTGGCGTAGACGAGCGCGACGACCGGGACGGTCAGCGAGGCCAGCGCCGAGCTGGCCAGCAGGACGGGCCAGGAGACAGAAGCCAGGCCGGCCAGCAGCACGTCGATCGGGATCAGCACGAAGCTGATCAGGGTGGCGACGAGGACCCGGTACCCCAGGAAGCGCTGCGCGGAGAGCGGGCTCGCCTCGATGGCGAGCAGTGTGCCCTGCTCCCGCTCCTCGATGAGGAGCAGGCCGATGACGACACCCAGGAAGACCGGCTGATTGCTGACGAGCAGGCCGGCGACGATGAGAGCGCGGTAGGGCTCGAGGTCGACGTACTCGAGCAGGAAACCCGTCAGCCAGGGGACGAACCACCGCAGCAAGAGGGCCGCGAGCGGCAGGCCGAAGAGGAGGACGACGAGGATCCAGTCGCGGCGCAGAAGTCGCGCGTCGTGGCGCAGGAGAACCCCCAGAAGGCCCGCGCGGGTCACGCGAGCTCCGCACGCATCACGTGACGCTCGATGGAGCGCCAGGCCCAGGCCAGAGCGATCCCCGCCACGAGGAGGCCGTAGAGCGCGCCGTAGGCCCACACATCAGGGGTTCCCGGAACGAACGCGCCGCGGGCGAGGGCAAGGGACGGCATGGTCGGAAGAACCCAGAAGACCGGCACGCCCCAGAGATCCGCGAGGTAGCAGATGTTGGGGAGGTCGAAGATCAGACCGGCCAGAATGACCGCAGGCATCCAGCGGAAGATGGAGTCGAAGCGGACGCCGACGGCTGCCCCTACGCCCACGCCGAGCAGCGACTTCAGCAGGACGGCAGCGAGCGATGCCGGGCAGCCTCGAACGCGGCGGGGTAGGCGAGCGCCACGAAGACGCTGGCCTCGAGCAGCGCAAGCGTGCTCAACGTCACGGTCTTGGACGCCAGGTACTCCCACGAGCGGAGAGGAGTGAGGAGCGCCGCTTGGAGCATGCCTTCGCCGCGCTCGAGCTGCATCAGCATGCCGACGAGGAGCATGGTGGTTGCCGTCGTGCCGCCGAGTGTGAGGATCGGCATCCAGAAGCGAAGCCCTTCAGGACTCCACAGAAGCCGCATGCCCAGGCCCAGGAAGGCCGTGACGACGAGCACGATCCAGTACACGTGGTTGCGTGCCTGCAGCCGCAGGTCGAGCTGCAGCGACGTGGCGAGCCGGCTCACTCGAGCTCCTGACCCGTGATGCGGATGAAGATCTCCTCGAGCGAGGTCTCCTGCGTGTGGATCGTCTGGAGCCCCGGCTGCCTCAGCGCCTCGAGGAACTCGGCGTTGTCCGCGATCTGCTCCAGGGGAAAGTCGCGTGCCTCGACGCCGCCCTCCGTGCTCGCTTCGACCCTCACGCGGCGCGCGCCGTAGCGCACCTTGATCTCGCGCGGCGCATCGATCAGGGCGATGCGCCCTTCGGCGAGAAACGCCACCTGGTCGCAGATCTGGTCCGCGAGCGTCATGTCGTGGGTGGAGAGGAAGACCGCGGCGCCGCGAGCCTTCTGCGCCCGGACGAGCTCCTTGATCCTGCGGGCGTTTCCCGGGTCGAGGCCCGAGGTCGGCTCGTCGAGAAAGAGGAGCCGCGGCTTGCAGAGGACCGCACGTGCGTAGTTGAGACGCACGCGCATTCCCTTCGAGAAGGTGCCGACGCGCTCGTCGGCGTGCTCGAGCAGGCCGACCTGGTCGAGCAGCGTGTCCGTGGGCTCGGTCTCGTCGCCGTAGAAGGCAGCGAAGGTGTCGAGGTTCTCGCGGGCGGTCAGCTTGGCGTAGTGCACCGGCAGCTCGAAGCCGACCCCCACCCGCTCGTAGAGGTCTGGTCCCCAGGCGCTGATCTCCCGGCCGAGCACCCGGGCCTTGCCCCTGTAGTTGCGGAGCAGGCCGGTCAGCACCTTCTGGGTGGTGCTCTTGCCCGCGCCGTTGGGCCCCAGGAAGCCGAAGATCTGGCCCTCACCAACGTGGAACGTGAGGTCGCGGATCGCCGGCGCGGGCGCCGCGGGGTACGTGAACTCGAGGCTCTCGACTTCGATCATCTGATCTGAGGTCCGCCTACGCGCTGGAGCTCGTGCGTGTTTCGTCGGGCCAGGGGCTCGAGCCTCGCCGGATCAGTTCTCGACCTTGGCGCTCATCGCAAAACCCATGACCATCTCGTCGGTCGAGGGCTGGCCGAACCGGACCGTGCGCTCGGAGTCGAAGCCGTACAGGTCGGCCTTTGGCTTTGGAGTTGTCGAACCACGACGTGTACTCGACGCGCGTCCCCTTGGGGAGACGCTTCAGGTCCTTGTAGTAGTAGACCGTCTGCCAGCTGAAGTCGAAGCGCGGCACCTCGAGGAGGATCTCCGATGTTCCGTTCGGGTAGAACGCCTCGAACTTCGCCGCCTTGCCGCGCATGTGCATGTGCGGCATGAGCGAGATGATCTCGACGTCGTGCTCGAGCACCTGCGACAGGGGCCCCACCTGATGGTTCTCGGCGCCCGGTGGAATGGCAAAGGCGAAGTCCATGAACGGCCGCATGCCGCCGGTGATCGACTTGAGCGGCCCCTTGGAGAAGCGGAAGCCGATGGAGCTCTGGTCGAGTACGGCCGTCCCGGGGCCGGCCTCCTTGTGGTAGTGGATGTCGAAGGTGACGCGGCTGCCCTTTTTGAGCTTGAAGCCGTACCCGGGCGGGTAGGCGTTGGCCTCGCTCCCCGACGACGCACCACCCATGTAGCGACCGGCGCCTCGGGGGGAGATCTCGCCGCTCTCGGCCGAGGTCGGCGGAGGAGGCAGCGTGCCGTCCGGGCCGGGCTCCAGCAGGTGCAGGTTGAAGTGGTGGATGATCTCGCTGTCGGGCTGGCACTCGAAGGCCACGACCCAGGCGTCCTCAGGCAACATCTCCTCGGTCAGGTCGACCGTGAATGCCGCGTACAGATCGTCGACGTCGTCGCCCACCAGATACGGCTCCGGCATGGTCACCACCAGATCGGGCTCGCCGAAGTTCCAGCTGCTCTGGGTGTCGAAGTCGCGCGGCGGCGGAGCGTCGGCGGGGTCTCCGGGTGGTGCGCCCGCCTCGGCCCAGGCGACGACGGTCGCAACCTGGGCCTCGGTGAGCACGCGCTCGTTCGCGAACGTGCCGTTGTGCCTTGGGTGCGCGTCCCACGGCGGCATCTCGCGGCTCTCCACCTGGCGCGCGATCGACCGGGCCCAGGGGCGGACCTCCTGGTAGCTCACGAGCGACATCGGTGCCCGCATGCCGCCGTAGTTCGTGCCGGACGGGCGATGGCAGTCCTGGCAGCTCGCCTGGAAGATCGGCTGGACGTCGCGGTGGAACGTGGGCGCGTCGGCCGCATTGCCGCCGGCACCTGCGCCGAACTGCGTGAGGCCGAGCAGGCCAAGAAGCGCGAGGGGGAGACCGCGCCGGGCCACGGGGCGCGCGAGTGGGCGCGAAGCAGAGGTCGGGCCGGAAGGGAGATGGCGACGGAGTTTCATGCGGGCAAGACTACCGCCCTTTCGTCGCCCCTGGCTGGAGGGGCGCGCCGCCTCCAAATTGGGCGCTGGCCGAAGGCAGAGCGGTTGACGATTCCGGGGGACCGGTGCAACCTGCGGCTGGAGAAAAGGAGATCGTCTTGAATCTGTTCGAATCCTGGGGCGAGCTGCTCCGCGACCTCGGCCTGTCGCTGCCCGGGTGGGGGAACCGTGCCGCGCTGATCGGCCTCGTCCTCCTCATCGCGCTCGTTGCCAACTGGATCGCCAAGCGCATCATCGTGCGCGGCCTGCGGGCGGTCGCAAAACGCACCCGATCGGGCTGGGACGACGCCCTGGTCGAACAGCGGGTCTTCGAGCGGCTGAGCCAGCTGGCTCCCGCGATGGTGGTCTACGCGGCCGCCGCCGCGCTGTTCGCGGCTCCGGACGACGAGCTCATCCGCGTCGGTCTGCAGCGTCTGGCAAATCTCTGGATGGTGCTGGTTGGTGCCAGCGCGGTGGGGGCCCTGTTCGAGGCCCTCGGCAACATCTTCCAGCAGGATCCGGCGACAAAAGACAAGCCGATCCGCACCTACGTGCAGGTGGCGAAGATCATCCTGTGGCTCGCGGCAGGCATCATCGCCGTGGCGACGCTGATGAACAAGAGCCCCTGGAGCCTCCTCGGTGGCCTCGGTGCAATGACGGCGATCCTCCTGCTCGTCTTCCGCGATTCGATTCTCGGCTTCGTGGCGAGCGTGCAGATTGCGTCGTACGACCTCGCTCGCGTGGGGGACTGGATCGAGGTGCCCGCTTACGGGGCTGACGGCGACGTCCTCGACATCTCCCTGCACGCGGTGAAGGTGCAGAACTGGGACAAGACCATCATCAACGTGCCGACCACGGCGCTGATGAGCAGCGGCTTCAAGAACTGGCGAGGCATGAGCGAGTCGGGAGGACGTCGCATCAAGCGTGCGCTCATCCTGGACATGAGCTCCGCGCGTTTCCTCGAGGAGGAGGACATCGAGCGCCTGCGACACGTCCAGCTGCTCCGTGAGTACATCGAGGAGCGGCTCGCGGAGGTGGAGGCCTGGAACACGGAGAACCAGGTGACGTCGCACAGCCCGATCAACGGGCGCCGGCTGACCAACCTGGGGACCTTCCGTGCGTACGTGGAGGGGTTCCTCCGGGCGAACTTCCCGGTGCATCCCGACATGACCTTCCTCGTGCGACAGCTCGCGCCCACCGCAGAAGGCCTGCCGATCGAGCTGTACTTCTTCAGCAAAGAGCAGCGGTGGGCGCAGTACGAGGGAATCGTGGCCGACATCTTCGACCACCTCCTGGCGGCGCTGCCCGAGTTCGACCTCCGCGTGTTCCAGCGCCCGTCTGGCGCGGACATGCAGGTCTGGGCCCGCGACGTGGGAGGTTCCTGAGCACACCGTGCCCGGCCGCGGGGTGATGCTCGCCGCCATCGCGGCGCTGGTGGCGGGTGGCGTGGGGTGTTCGCAGCCGCGCACCGAGGAGACGGACACCGGCGGAACGTCCCTGCGCGCGGAGGCCCGCACCGGAGCGGTGCTCACCGGCATCGACGTGCTCGAGCGCGATGGCTTCCGCCGGCTCGAGGGTCTGCGGGTGGGGCTCCTCACGAACCAGACGGGAGTCAACCGGCAGCGGGTGAGCACCGCGCGTCTGCTCCAGGGAGCCGAAGGTGTCGAGCTCGTCGCGCTGTTCAGCCCCGAGCACGGCCTCGAGGGAGTGCTCGAGCAGGCGGTCATTCCGGACACGCAGGACGCTGCCACTGGTGTGGTGGTGTACAGCCTGTACGGCGCGACCCGCACTCCAACCGCGGCATCGCTGGCGCGTCTGGACGCGCTGGTGTTCGACATCCAGGACATCGGCACGCGGTTCTACACCTACGTCTCGACGATGGGGAATGCCATGCAGGCCGCGGCGGAGCAGGGAATCCGCTTCGTGGTGCTCGACCGGCCCAACCCGATCAACGGAGTCGCCGTGCAGGGGCCGGTGCTCGACGACGGCGCCGAGTCGTTCGTGGGCTTTCACTCCGTGCCGGTGCGTCACGGCATGACGGTGGGCGAGCTCGCGCGGCTCTTTCGAGCCGAGCGCGCCCTCGATCTCGAGCTCGAGGTGGTTCAGGTCGAGGGCTGGCGTCGGACGGACTGGTTCGACGCGACCGGGCTCCCCTGGACGAACCCCTCTCCCAACATGCGCAGCCTGACCCAGGCGCTGCTCTATCCCGGCGTCGGCCTGCTGGAGACCACGAACGTGTCGGTTGGTCGTGGCACGGACACGCCGTTCGAGGTGATGGGTGCGCCCTGGATCGTGGGCACCGATCTCGCTCGCAGGCTGAACGAGGCTGACCTCCCGGGCGTTCGCTTCGTGCCGGTGCGCTTCGTGCCGCGTGCGAGCGTGTACGAAGGCCAAGCGTGCGAAGGCGTGAACCTGATCGTCACGCGTCGCGAGGAGTTTCACCCGCTGCGCACCGGAATAGCCCTCGCCTCGGCGCTGCGGAGCCTCTACCCGGATCTCTGGGACGTCCGGGGCCTGAACCGGCTGCTCGGCAGCGCGCGGACGCGCGACGCGATCCTCGCCGGCGAAGACGAGAGCGCGATCACGTCGTCCTTCGCGCGCGACGCTCTCGCCTTCGAAGGTCGGCGCGCGCCCTTTCTGCTCTACCGCTGAACCTGTCAGCCGGCCGAGCTCTCCCGCGGCGAGCCGACCTCGCGCGCGGCGTCCGCGCGCGGGATCAGTCGTCGAAGACGATGACCGAGCGCGCGACCTCGCCCTTCTTCATGGCCTCGAAGCCGTCGTTGATCTCGTCGAGCGAGATGCGGGCCGACACCATCTCGTCGAGCTTGAGGCGGCCGTCGAGGTAGAGGTCGATGAACCGCGGCATGTCCACTCGGAAGCGGTTGGAGCCCATCATCGAGCCCTGGAGCTTCTTCTCCTGGAGGAATGCATGGCCGGGGATCTCGACCGACTGGCCCACCGGGATCATGCCGATGATGGTGGCGGTTCCGCCGACGCGGAGCATGTGGAAACACTGCTCGGCCGCGTTCTTGTTGCCGATCGCCTCGAAGCTGTAGTGCACGCCGCCGCCGGTGAGCTCCTTGACGGCTTCGACGGTGTTCTCCTTGGCCGCGTTGATGACGTGCGTGGCGCCCAGCTGGCGCGCCATCTCGAGCTTCGACTCGACGATGTCGACGGCGATGACCTTCGCGGCGCCGGAGATCGCCGCGCCCTGGATGGCGCTCAGGCCGATGCCGCCGCAGCCGACGACGCAGACGTTCGTTCCCGGCTCCACCCCGGCGGTGTGGAAGACCGCACCGAGGCCGGTGGTGACGCCGCAGCCGATCAGCGCCGCGCGATCGAGCGGCATGTCCTTGCGGATCTTCACGAGGGCGTGCTCGTGAATGAGCATCTGCTCGGCGAAGGAGGACAGGTGGATGAACTGTCCCACGGGCGCGCCGCCCTGGCTCAGCCGCGGCGTTTCGTCCTCACCGCGCGCGGTCTCCTGCTTGTGCTGGCACAGAGAGAGGTGTCCGGTGAGGCAGTCTTCGCAGTTGCCGCAGTAGACCGACAGGCAGGTGATGACGTGATCTCCCGGCTCGACGTACGTGACCTGCTCGCCGACCTTTTCGACGACTCCCGCCGACTCGTGGCCCAGGACGGCGGGCAGCGGGTGGGGGTACAGGCCCTCCATGAAGTGGAGATCGCTGTGGCAGAGACCGGCCGCCTTGGTGCGGATGAGAACCTCCCGCGGACCGGGGTTCGAGATTTCGATGTCCTCGATCTCGAGCTGACCGGGGGCTTCTTTCAGCACTGCTGCACGCATGACTCTCCTTCGTCGGTCTTCACCGACGCCGACGTTCTCATCGGCTCTGGTTGCCTGGGTGCGGTGATTCTAGTGTGCATCGGGGGGCCGCGATAGGCTGCCCCACGGCAGGTCACGCCAGCGCCGACGTGGCGGTCAGAGGCGTGTCTCGGCGGAGGATGCGGGTGTCGGAAAGCCAGGTGGGCGAGGGAAACCAGAGGCTCGATTGGACGCCGGAGAAGCTGGCGACCCTGCGCGTTCGCGACGGCGTGCGTCTGCGCGGGGAGGAGATGACCCGACTCGAGATGTTCTCGGACGCCGCCTTCGCGTTCGCCATGACGATGCAGGTGATCGCGTCGGAGCGTGTCCCCGGCAACCTCGAGGAGCTGTTCGACACGCTGAAGCGCGCCCCGGCGTTTGCCGCCAGCTTCACGCTCATCATGCTGCTCTGGAGTGGGCATCGGCGGTGGAGCCGTCGCTTTGGCCTCGAAGACGGCGGCTCCGTCGTGCTCTCGCTCGCCCTCGTCTTCTCGATTCTCGTGTACATCGATCCGCTGCGACTCATGGCGTCGGTTCTGCTCAACTGGCTTTCAGGCGGTTACCTCCCGTCCCTGCTCGAGATCGAGGTGGCAACCGACCTGACGCAGCTGTTCGCTCTGTTCGGCTTCGGCTACTTCTTGCTCGCCGGGCTCCTGGCGCTGCTCAACGGCAGGGCACTCAGGCTGCGCGACCGCCTGGCTCTGGACGAGGTCGAGCTGGAGGCGACGCGGTTCGACCAGTGGACGTGGACGATCGGAGCGATGACGGGCCTCGCCTCGGCACTCCTCGCCACGTTCGGGCCGCGGCCGCTCGATCTCCTGGCAGGCTTCGTCTACTGGCTGCTGCCGATCAGCATGCCGTTCGCGGCTGTCAGGCATCACCGGCGGATGAGCCGGCTGCTCGAAGCGCGTGAGCCCCAGGCGCCGTCGCCGGCCGCCGGCTGAGAATCCGGGCGCTGACAATTTCTCGTCCGCAGAGCGACGCGCGGCGTGCGCCGGGCCCATCGGGGCACGTTTCGTCCGTTGCGCACGTCGAGCTAAGTGGCTCATTTTGAACGACATACAGCCTCTTGCCCGGATTGGCCCGCGCCTTGCTTGTTTGCAGGGTGTCGGTTGCTTTGCCCTTCCTTTCCGGGTGTCCCATGCCAAAGTTCGTCGCTTCTGTTGCCCTCTGTCTCGCCGTGGCTACGGCTCCGACCTTCGCTCAGCTGGTCGCGGAGCGTGGGCGGGGCGCGCAGGAGCACGGCCTCCAGAGCGAGCCTGCCGTGCCTGTGGGTGTGCTCAGCGGCCGGAACCGGCCGGTCGAGGAGTCGTTCGAGATCCCCAGCGCGACCCTTGCACTCCTGCAGGGCGTGGCCCTCGGTGGTCGCCTCTCGATCGATGGTTTCCCCACGGCTCCCGGGCTTCGTGAAGTCGTCGACCTCGAGCGAGTGGACGTTTACGCGCCCAACGCGAGGATCTTCGTGGTGGACGACTCGGGGGAGCGGGAGGTCGCGCGGAGCCAGCGCCTGCGCTTCGTGGGGCACGTCGTGTCGGATCCTGCACGCCGCGTGGTCCTCTCGGTTGCACCAGACTCACTCAGCGTGCGGGGCTCGATCCACACCCCGGAGGGCGCCTCCAACATCGAGGAGTTCGGGCCCAGTGCCAGTGTGCCGTCGTTCCTCATTCAGGAGTCGTCGCACGCGCTCGAGAGCCAGGGGATCCAGCTGCACTCGTCGTGTGGGGCCGACATTCTGCCCGTCGACCGAACAGCGTCGGATCTCGTGTTCCAGCAGGCGCCCCTGCAGTCGATCCGGTCGGGCTCCCTGCAGCGGGTCGAGCAGCTCGCCGTGACGGCCACCCACACGGCGATCATCGCGATCGACACCGACAATGAGCTCAACTACCTCAAGTTCGGGAACGATCCGGTGGCCGCTGCGGACTGGATCGGCGATCTGTTCCTCGAGATGAACCTCATCTACGAGCGCGATCTCTCCTTGCGCCTGCTGCAGGGCGACACGTTTCTCCGGCTCGACAGCGACACCAACTTCGATCAGGACCCATGGACCCTCACCGGCGCAGGCGCGAGCGGCGCGCACCTGTACGAGTTCGGCCAGTACTGGGAGGCCAACATGTCCCACGTGCCGCGGGTGTTCGCCGCGCTGCTTTCGGGCAAGGCCGCCACCAACTTCAGCGCCTCGGGGATTGCCTGGCTCGACGGCTACTGTGAGGCGCAGAGCTACGGCGGCGGCTACTCGGTCAACCAGATCTTCAAGGCCAACATCCCAGCGTCGAACGACGCACGTCTCGTCGGGCACGAGATCGGGCACAACCTCGGCTCACCGCACACCCACTGCTACAACCCGGTCATCGACCAGTGCTACAACGGTGAAGGCTCGTGCTACTCGGGACCAACGGCCTGCCCGACAGGCGGAGCCGGCACCCTGATGAGCTACTGCCACCTGCTCTCGGGCTGCGGATCGGCGGCGGCGCTCCACCCCCGGGTCGCCGACGTCATGGGGATCTTCATGCAGAGCCACATGGGGGCCTGCATCGCGCCGCTCACGACGACCAGCTCGACGATCTTCCTGGACGACTTCGAGAGCGGTACGAGCATCTGGAACTCGAGCGCCGGCTTTCGCTCGCCCTGATTGCGCCCTATTGGGCGGCGGGCTCGGGAAACTGCTCGCGCAGCACCCGTTTGAGGATCTTCCCGGACGGGTTCCGCGGAATCTCGTCGATGAAGTAGACCTTCGCCGGCTGCTTGAAGCGGGCGAGCTTGTCCTGGCAGTAGTCGAGGATCTCGTCCTCGGTCGCGGAGTCGTCCGACTTGACGAGGATCGCTGCGCCGACCTCGCCCCACTTCTCGCTGGAGATGCCGATCACAGCCGCCTCGAGGATCTTGTCGTGCGTCATGAGGACGCCTTCGACTTCGGCGGGGTAGACGTTCTCGCCGCCGGAGATGTACATGTCCTTGATGCGGTCCTGGATGTACACGAACCCTTCGGCGTCGATCTTGGCGACGTCGCCCGAGTAGAACCAGCCGTTGCGGATCGCCTGGGCCGTGTCTTCGGGCCGGTGCCAGTACTCCTTCATGACGTGGCGGCCGCGGATGATCACCTCACCAGCCTCGCCCGGCTGCACGTCGACGTCGTTCTCGTCCACGACGCGCACGTCGGTGTGGAAGAACGCCTTGCCCGTGGAGCCCGCCTTGGCCAGCGCGTCGTCCGAGCCGATGAGGCAGGCGGGACCGCAGGTCTCCGTGAGACCGTAGACCTGATGAATCTCGATGCCGAGGTCGGCGTAGGCCTCGATCAGGCTCACCGGGACCGGGGCGGCGCCCGTCATCAGCCAACGCAGGTGCTCATGCTTGCAGTGCTCGGGGTCGTAGACCTGGAGCATGAAGTTGAGCATGGCGGGAACCTTGAGACCCGTGGTCACCTTCTCCTCGGCGATGAGCGTCCAGGCTCTCTGCGGATCGAAGGCGCGCATCACGACCGCGGTTGCGCCGCGGTGCACCAGGGCGGTGCACGGAGTGAGCGCGCCGACATGAAAGAGCGGCAGGCACACGAGGTAGCGGTCGCCCAGATGCTGGTCGGACGTCGCGTTGATCGTCAGAACGCCCCAGGCGGCGGAGTCGTGTGTGTGGACGGCGCCCTTCGGCAGCCCAGTCGTGCCCGAGGTGTACATGATGTACAGCTCGTCGTCGTCCGCGGCCGTGACCTCCGGCTCCGCATCCGAGGCTTCGGCCTGCAGCGCATCGTAGTCGAGTGCCCAGTCCGGCTTGTCGCTCCTGCCGCAGAAGACGAACCGCTCGAGATGGGTGCCGCTCTCACCCTTGCCGCGGGTCTGGAGCTCGGCTGCAGCTTCCTGGAACTCGGAGCCGAAGACGAGCGTGGTGGCGCCGGAGTCGCGCAGGATGAACGCCAGCTCGTCGGCGACGAGACGCCAGTTGAGCGGCACGCAGACCGCGCCGATCTTGGCGATGCCGAAGAAACTCTCCATGTACTCGACGCTGTTCATCTGAAGCAGCGCCACCCGGTCGCCCTTGGAGACACCCAGAGCGAGGAGAGCGTTGGCGGTGCGGTTTGCCCGCGCGTTGTACTCGGCGTACGTGAAGCGGCGCCCCGTGTCGCAGTCGATGAAACCCTCGACGTCGGGTGACAGGTGCGCGCGCTTCGTCAGGAAGAGGCCGACGTTGTTCTTCATGCTGAGTCTCCGATCGGCCCCGACGTGACGCGCTAGTTGCCATTCCCGGTGTCCGGGGTGTTGTTCGTGTTGTTGTTGTTATTCGAGCGCACGGAGTCGTTGATGATGAAGCCGAAGCCCGGAACGTTGGGGATCAGGCCACCGATGTAGTCGTCGATCCACGTCGCGAAGTTCTTGATCCGTGCTCGCGGGACGTAGATCACGTCTTTCGCGCGCACGATGGTGTTGTAGGCGGCGCCGTTGCCGGACTGGAGCTTCTTCAGGTCGAAGGTCCTGCCCACGGGCCTGCCGTTCTCGTCGGCGCGGATGAGCACGACCTGACCCGGGCGCGCGTCGTCGCCGAGTCCGCCCGCCTGCTGAATCGCCTGGAGGAGGTTGATCTCGCCGTGGATCGTCTGCATGCCTTTGCTGTTGATCTGTCCGCCGGTGTAGAACACCTGCGGTGTCACGGTGTTGACCACGACGTTGATCCGCGGAGCCGCGAGCTCGCCGGTGTAGAGCTCGGTCAGCTTCTCCTCGAGCTCCGCAGGGGTGAGCCCGGCTGCCTGCACCTGGCCCACGAACGCCAGCGACACCATGCCGTCCGGACGGATCGGCTGGGAGGTATCGAGCTCCTCGTTGCCGTAGTACTTGATCGAGATGTTGTCGGCGACCGACATCCGGTACTCGGTGATCGGGCCCGGATCATAGAGGGGTTGCTGCACCGCGGGTGGCGCGTTGACGGGCGTCGAGTGCGCACAGCCGAGAGCGAGCGACACGACGGCGAGCGCCCCCATCAGCCGAGTCAGTTGGGCATGAGACATCGAACGATCCTCCCTTTGCGGAGCAATTTTCGAGTGATTTTGCGGAGCATACCAATCGCGCGTCCGCGCGCGGCGGGCCTCCTGGCCGCCTCGCGGCCTAGAACAAGGCGTAGATGAAGGGGGCCGCGCCGGTGCTGCCGAGGAAGACGAGGAATCCCAGCAGGAAGAGAGCCACGAGGATGGGCGTGAGCCACCACTTCTTGTTGAAACGGATGAAGTCGATCGTCTCGCGGACGAGGCCAGGGGCCTCCTGCGACGCCTGGCTCTGAAAGTCGTTGTTGCTCGAATCGCTCATGATGTCCCCTCAATACTGGCGAAAGTAGCGCCCCGGATCGCGTGTCGGCTCGCGGTCGAGCCAGAAGCTGCCTTGGGTCTTTGGCCGGAGCCCCTTGTCGAGCGGGTCTCGACCCATTCCACGGAGAACGAGGCCGATCGGCGTCAAGACGAGGTAGAACGCGATCATCAGGACGATGTGCGAGATGACCCAACCGATGGGGTAGGCCACCACCATCAGCACCACGAAGACGGGCCGGATGAGTGGCGGCACGGCGGCTCCGAGGAGTCCGAGCACGATGCCGGTGCCCCAGATCGCGAAGGCCGGGGTCGACCAGCCGCCCCGGAGCACGAGGAAGCCGACCAGCGCACAAAAAAGCGGAAACCAGATCGCCGCGAACTGGCGAAGCTGTCGACGGTCGGGATTCAGGTTGATGTCCAGCATGAGTCGAGCCCCTCAGTCGAGCGCGAACTGCGCCAGGTACTTCTCGCGATCTTCGGCCTGGATCGTCTGCTCGTCCTTGAGCGCCACGCAGTTCTCCGTGACCAGGACGTCCATGTCGGTGTGCAGAAAACACCGGAGGGCTTCGCGGGGGCCCAGAACGATGGGCTCACCGCGGACGTTGAAGCTCGTGTTGATCACGAGTGGGCAGCCCGTGAGCTCCTCGAAGGCCCGGAGGAGCTTGGTGTAACGCGGGTTGCGTCCCTCGTCCACCGTCTGCACCCGGGCCGAGTAGTCGACGTGGGTGATCGCCGGGACCTCGCTGCGGACTTCGTGGAGTGAGTCGAGGCCGCGCCCCGCGCCCGAGGTCGAGCCGTCGCTGCGCTTGTCGTCCCGGACGCCCGTGACCATCAGCATGTACGGGCTGTCTTTTGCCGGCTCGAGCGCGAAGTAGTCGTGGGCGCGGTCTTCGAGAACGCTCGGCGCGAACGGTCGGAACGACTCGCGGAACTTGATCTTGAGGTTCATGACCGACTGCATCTCGGAGCTGCGCGGGTCGCCGAGGATGCTGCGGGCGCCCAGCGCACGCGGACCGAACTCCATGCGCCCCTGCATCCACCCGACGACCTTGTCGTTGGCGAGATGTCCCGCCACCTCGCGACACAACGCGTCCTCGTCCTCGAAGACGTGGTACACGGCACCCGCCTCGTCGAGCACGCGTCGCGCGTCCTCCGTCGCGAACGCCGGACCGAGGAGCGATCCGGTCTGGGAGTCGCCCTGCCGGGCGGTGCGCGGATTGCCGAGCAGTTTGTGCCAGATGAGCTGGGCCACCCCCAGTGCCCCGCCCGCATCGCCGGCCGCGGGCTGGATCCAGATCTCGTCGAAGGGTCCTTCGCGGGCCAGGCGGCCATTGGCCACGCAGTTGAGCGCCACACCGCCGGCCAGGCAGAGCTTGGACATGCCGGTGCGCTCGTGCACGTGGTGCGCCATCCGGAGCACGATGTCTTCGGTGACCTTCTGGATCGACGCTGCGATGTCCATGTCGCGCTGCGCGAGGGCCGACTCCGGGTTGCGGGGAGGGGCGCCGAAGAGCTGGTCGAACTTCGCCGAGGTCATCGTGAGCCCCTGGCAGTAGTTGAAGTAGCTCATGTCCATGGTGAAGGAGCCGTCGTCGCGCAGGTCCAGGAGGTGCTCGTAGATCAGATCCGTGAACCGCGGCTCACCGTAGGGCGCGAGCCCCATGAGCTTGTACTCCCCGGAGTTGACCCGGAAGCCGCAGTAGTACGTGAAGGCGGAGTAGAGAAGCCCCAGGGAGTGGGGGAAACGGAGAATCTGCTCCAGCTCCAGCTCGTGGCCACGCCCGACGCCGTAGCTGGCGGTCGCCCACTCGCCGACGCCGTCGAGCGTGAGAACGGCGGCCTCCTGAAAAGGAGATGGGTAAAACGCGCTCGCGGCGTGCGACTCGTGATGCTCGGGAAAGACGAACTGGCGCTCGTACAGGTCGCCGAGGCCCTTGCGGAGCTCCCGCCGCAGATGCAGCTTCTGGCTGAGCCAGATGGGAATCGCCTTCCGGAAGGAGGTGAAGCCGGCCGGGGCGTAGCTCAGGTACGTCTCGAGAAGTCGCTCGAACTTGAGGAAGGGCTTGTCGTAGAAGCCGACGAAGTCGAGCTGCGATGCGTCGATTCCCGCCTGTTCGAGGCAGTAGTCGATCGCGTTCGTCGGGAAGTCCTGATCGTGCTTGATGCGCGTGAAACGCTCTTCCTGCGCGGCGGCCACGATCTCTCCGTCGTGCAGCAGGGCTGCCGCGGAGTCGTGATAGAAGGCCGAGATCCCGAGGATCCAGCTCATGCGTGGGCTCCTGTCGACACGCCGAGCAGGACCGCGAACGGAGTCCGCCGGCCGGGGTGCGAAGGTCCTGCCACGAGGGGCGGACGCCGGAGCGGGCGGAGGGCAGCCAGAGTTGTCCGTGGCAATGTCAAATCAAGCAGACCTTCGAGGTCTGGGGCGAGCGCAGGACGCCGACCCGGAAAAGAAGATGATGGCCGCGGACTCACGTCCTCGGAGCATCCGGATCTGGTAGAATAGCATTTGCTTTTCGGAGCCGCCAACAGGGGGCTCCGAGTGAATTCGGTTCTCTCGAGAGGTCAGCTCATGCCCGCACAGCCGTCGTTCCCGTGGAGGGAGCTCGCCGAGACTCTGTTCCGGCGCAAGTACATCGCGCTCGTGTTCGCCACGGTGGGCGTCGTTCTGGGCGCCTACGGCGCCTTCACGTCCGCCCCGGTCTATGTCGCCGAATCGACCCTGTTGTACGAGGTGCAGCGCAGCACGCTGACCCTGAACGGCCTGGAGAGGGAACGGGTCGACCGTTGGGACGTGGGCCAGCAGGTGGAGCTCATCCAGAACGCTGCGCTGATTCGCGAGGCGCTCATGCGCGACGGGTGGACCGACGAGCGTGCCCCCGAACCGGAGCCTTTCACCATTCGGGAGGCGATCCGGCTGATTCCGAAGCCGCGTCTGCTGGCGAACCGCATCTACTACGCGATTCACGACATCGAGAAGCAGGGTCCCCTCGACCGGTACGTCGCGCAGACGATGCGCGGCCTCTCGGTGCGCTCCATTCGCGGCACGAACATGATCGAGCTGTCGTTCCGCAGCTTCGACCCCGAGTACGCCGCCCACTTCCTCAACAATCTCGTCGAGACCCACATCGAGCGCGCTCTCAGCCTCACTCCGCAGTCCCAGGCGCGCGACTTCCTCGTCGAGCAGCGGGATCGTGCCGCGGAGCGCCTGCAGAAGGCCGAGGCCGATGTGCGCGCCTACAAGCTCCGCACCGGCCTCGGGGCCGGCAACCTGAGTGAAGAGGGGGCGCGCGGGCGCATCAACGAGCTGGAGGACCAGAGGGCCTCGGCGCTGATCCAGATCTCGGAGCAGCAGGCCCGGATCGCCGCGCTGGAGCGTCAGATGAGCGCCCAGCCGAAAGACATCGTCACGGGGACCTCGATCGCCATCGACCCGGTTCTGGCCGCCCTGCAGGGCGAGCTCGCGTCGCTCAAGGTGCAGAAGACGCAGCTGCTGGCCAAGTACGCTCCGGGCAGCACGCGCATGCGGGATCTCGATCAGCAGATCGAGCACACCGAAGCCGAGATCGCAGCGCAGGCGGCGGCCGATCCGGAGTCGACCACGGCTCTGAATCCGGCGTTTGCCGCTCTCGAGAGCCAGCGGCTCAGCGCCCAGGTTCAGATCGAGGCGATCCAGGCGCGGATCGCGAGCATCGATGCCAACATCGTCGACGCGCGCTCCAAGCTGCAGAGCGCGCTGGTCGTGAGCCCGGAGCTCACGCGGCTCCAGCAGAACGTGACGCAGGCGCAGGCGGTGTACACGAGCTACCTCGCCAAGGCCGAGCAGGCGCGGTTTGCCGGCGACCTCGACGAGACGAGCATCTTCAATCTCAGCGTGGTCGAGGAGGCACGGGTGCCTTGGGCCCCGCAGGGTGGCAAGCGCACGCAGCAGGTCCTCATCAGCGGCCTCCTGTGGTTCGGCCTGGGCTGCCTGGCGGCCTTCGCGCGCGACTTCTTCGATCCCACGGTCAAGAGCGCATCGCAGGCGGCACGCTGCTCGGGTCTCCCCGTCATTGCTGAGATCCCGGCCTAGCTCTCGAGGGCGTCGATGACCACTGCCAGCCTGACGCCGGTGGCGCCACCGAGGATGTTCGACCTCGATCGCTACCTGCATCACTTCTTCCTCATCTGCGAGCCGTTCTCGCTGACTCCCGATCCGGAGTTCCTCTTCCTGAGCGACAGCCATGAAGACGCGCTCGCGGCCATCGAGATGGGGGTCATGGAGAAGCGTGGCCTCACGGTGCTCACGGGTGAGGTGGGAACGGGCAAGACGACCCTCGCGCGGTGGGTCCTGTCCGAGTGGGAGGACCACCTCGAGACCGCCTACCTGTCCACGGGCACGTTCACGTTCGACGACATCCTGCGCAACACGCTGGAGGAGTTCGGATTGCCGTCCGGAGGTGGCCGTGAGGAGCGCCTCACCAAGCTGCAGGGTTTCCTCGAGCGGTCTGCGGCACAGGGGAAGACGGTCGTGCTGCTCATCGACGAGGCGCAGAACATACCGAACGACACGTTCGAGCAGCTCCGGCTCCTGCTCAACTTCGAGACGTCGAAGAGCAAGCTGTTCCAGCTGGTGCTGATCGGCCAGCCCGAGCTCGACAAGAAGCTCCGCCGGCCGAGCCTGCGCCACATCGAGGGGCGCATCGCGGTGCGTGCGCGCCTGCGTCCACTGCAGCCCAAGGAGTGCGCGAAGTACATCGAGCACCGGCTCAACGTCGCCGGGACCACCTCGGAGATCTTCGGCTCGAGCGCACTCAAGACCATCATCCGTGAGTCGCGCGGCATCCCGCGGCGCCTGAACGTGCTGTGTCACAACGCGCTGCTGTTCGCCTTCGGGCAGGACCAGCAGAAGGTCTCGCGCGCGACCGCCCTGCAGGCGGTACGTCAGATGAACGCTGCCACCCCGGGCGTGCGCCGCACGCGAAGCGCACCCTCCGGCTGGCTGCTGCCGGCGCTGCTGGGGCTCGTGGCCATCGGTGCCTTGGCCACCGCGGCCTGGTTCGCCTACCAGAGCATGGGGAGCGCCTCTTCGGCGTCTCCCGCGACCTCCGCCGATGGCACGCAGTCGACTCCCGCCGGCGACGGGGGAGGAGCCGCTGCGCGGATGGTCGTCGCGTCGCTGGAGGCCGATCAGTGGCGCGTGCCGGAAGGCGGCGCGTCCCTCGAAGAGGTGGCGCAGGACTGGTACGGCGAAGCCAGCGACATCGTCGTTTCGGTCCTGCAGAGCTCCAACGGAATCGAAGGGGAGCGCGCGGCCGCTGGACAGGTCCTCTCGCTCCCCGCGCAGATCGTCAGCGAAGGCCGGCAGATCTCCCTGCAGCGCCGCGTCCTCTCCACCTCGCCCCGTGCGTCGTCGGTGAGCCCCGCTCCAGCGTCCTCTGGAACCCGGACGTATCTCATGCCCGCCGGCAGTAGCCTCTGGGAGGTGATCTCCCAGATGTACGGCCGGTACGATGCCGCTCTTCTCGAAGCGGTTCTTGAACTCAATCCGGCGATTTCCGACGTCAAGCAGATCGAAGAGGGAACACCGATCCGACTGCCCGAGCCGAGCGCCGTTCTACCCGAGGCCGCCATCCCATGAGTAACTTTGCCAAGGTCGTTCGACGCCTCGAGAAGGAGGCTGGGGCGCCCGCGCCTCAGGTCCAGCGCAACGTCGAAGTGATCCCGCCCAGCGGCGAATCGAGGGCCGTCCCTCCGCCGTCGCCGCAGCCGCTCGAGGCGCCGCCTCCGACGACCGGAGCCATCCAGCGCATCGGCGACGGCCTGGTGGGCGAGGGGCAGCTCACGCGCTCCGGCCTCCTCGACCGCCTGCGCGCTCTGTCGGTCACGCAGCGCAATCCGATCGTCGTGGTGGCCGCAGTCTCCGGCGTGGAGTCGGTGCGGCCCCTGACCTACGCCCTCGTCCAGCAGGCCTTCCGGCGCTCACTGGACGTGACCGTGGCCGAGATGGCGATGGACGGTGGGACCCGCGTTCTTCGCGAGACCCTCAAGTCGTCGGAAGACTCGGAGCTCATGGCGACTCCCGTGAAGATCGGACCGCTCGACTTCAATGCAGCCGACCCGCGCCGCGACACCGCGTCCGTGACGCTCGACGTGTGGCTCGCACAGGCGAGCACGCGCCACGATCTGCTGCTCATCGAGGGGCCGCCGCTCTCCACCAGCGTCGACGCGGCCCTGCTGGCACGTCGCTGCGACGGCCTGATCCTGGTCGCCGAATCGGAGCGCACGCCGCGCGAAGCTCTGCGCAGCGCGTCGGAGCGTGCGCAGGCCGCCGGCTGCAACGTGGTCGGCGTCGTTCTGGCGGGGTCGAAGGAGTGGTTGCCGAAGTGGCTCAACCGCATCCTTCGCGAGATCTTCTAGGGCGTACCGCCCCTAGTACTCCTGCCAGGCGAGGACTTCGAGGTCGTCGACCGACTTGCGTCGGAGCGCCTGCGCCAGGCGCTGGGCCAACTGGATGTTCGTGATCAGCGGCACGCCGTGGTCCACGGCTGCGCGGCGAATCCGGTAGTCGTTGGCCAGCTCCTCGTCCGAGGCGTCTTTCGGGACGTTCACCACCAGGTCGACCTTGCCCTCCTGGATCAGGTCGAGGGCGTTGGGGGAGGTCTCTTCCAGCGGCCAGTGGACGGACGCGATCGGGATCCCGCTCTCCTGGGTGAACTTTGCGGTGCCTTCGGTGCCGTAGAGCTCGACTCCAGCGGCGGCCAGGTCGCGGGTGGAGGCGAGGAAGGCGGCCTTGTCGCTGACCGGGCCAGTGCTGAGCAGAGCCCGGCGGATCGGCAGACGGAAGCCGACCGAGATCATCGCCTTGAGGAAGGCGTCCTCGAAGTCGTGGCCGAGGCACGCGACCTCACCGGTGGACGCCATCTCGACGCCCAGAATCGGGTCGGCGCCGCCGAGGCGCGTGAACGAGAACTGAGGCGCCTTCACGCCGACGTAGTCGAGCTCGTACAGTGAGCCGCTCATCGGCGTGACCGGGCGGTCCATGATCACGCGCGTCGCCACCTCGATGAAGTCGACCTTGGAGATCTTCGAGACGAACGGGAACGACCGCGACGCGCGCAGATTGCACTCGATGACCATGACCTTGTTGTCGCGCGCGACGAACTGGACGTTGAAGGGCCCGTTGATGTGCAGAGCCTTGGCGATCTTCGTCGCGTGGAGGCGCACCCGTCGGATGGTCTCCAGGTAGGTGCGCTGCGGCGGCAGCACCAGCGTCGCGTCGCCGGAGTGAACCCCGGCGTTCTCCACATGCTCGCTGATCGCGCTGGCGACGATCTCGCCGTCGCGCGCGACGCCGTCGAACTCGATCTCCCGGGCTCCTTCGATGAACTTGCTGACGACCGTCGGGTGCTCGGGCGAGACCTCGGCGGCGCGCTCGAGGACGGAGCGCAGCTGCGCCTCGTTCTGGGCCACGTCCATCGCGGCGCCCGAGAGCACGTACGAGGGGCGGACCAGGAGCGGGTAGCCCACCCGCTCGGCGAACTCGAGCACGCTGTCGAGAGACATGGCTTCGATCCACTCGGGCTGGTCGACCCCGAGCTCGTCGCAGAGTGCCGAGAACTTGTGACGGTCTTCGGCGCGGTCGATGTCGATCGGCGAGGTGCCGAGGATGCGCAGCCCCGCCTCGTGACACGGGCGCGCCAGGGTGTTCGACGTCTGACCTCCGACCGAGACGACGACCCCGTTCGGGTTCTCGAGCTCGTACAGCTCGCGCACCGTCTCGAAGGTGATCTCTTCGAAGTAGAGGCGATCGCACTCGTCGTAGTCGGTGCTCACCGTCTCCGGGTTGCAGTTGATCATCAGCGTGCCGTAGCCGAGCTCCCGCAGGGTCCGTACCGTGGTCACGCAGCACCAGTCGAACTCCACCGAGCTGCCGATCCGGTAGGCCCCCGGTCCGAGAACCATGACGGCCTTGCCCTCTTCGAAGGAGAGGTCGTGCGCGCTCGCGTGGTACGTGAGATACAGGTAGTTGGTCTGAGCCGGGTACTCGGCGGCGAGTGTGTCGACCTGCTTCACGAAGGGGCGGATGCCGAGGCGGTGCCTCAGGGAGCGCACGTCTTCCGCGGTGCGACCGGACGAGCGGCCGATCTGGCTGTCGCTGAATCCTGCCCGCTTGAGCTCGAGGAGAGACGACTCGAGGGCCTCGTCGCCGATCCCGGCCAACGACCGGTCCAGGTCGACGATGCGCTTCACCCGCGACAGGAACCAGTGGTCGATGTCGGTGAGCTGGTGAACCCGTTCGACGTCGTAGCCGTTCTGGAACGCACGTGCCAGGGCAAATGCTCGGCGGTCGGTCGGCTCCTTCAGCTCGTCGTCGAGGTCGGCGAAGTCGTCGTCTGCGAGGACGCCCTCCACGCCGATGTCGAGCATGCGGAGTGCCTTCTGAAAGGCCTCCTCGAAGGAGCGCCCGATGGCCATGACCTCGCCGACCGACTTCATGGCGGAGCCGATCTTCTGCGAGACGCGACGGAACTTCTTGAGATCCCAGCGCGGGATCTTGACGACCAGGTAGTCGAGCGACGGCTCGAAGCAGGCTTTGGTGACACCCGTCACCTTGTTCGGAATGGCGGCGAGAGACTGCCCCAGGGCCAGCTTGGCGGCGACGAAGGCGAGCGGGTAGCCCGTCGCCTTGGAGGCCAGGGCCGAGCTACGGGAGAGACGGGCGTTGACCTCGATCACACGGTACTCGTTGGACTTGGGGTCGAGCGCGTACTGGATGTTGCACTCGCCGACGACGCCGAGGTGGCGAATGGTGCGCAGCGCAACCTCGCGGAGCATGTGGTACTCGTAGTCGGTCAGCGTCTGACTGGGAGCGACGACGATCGACTCGCCGGTGTGGATCCCCATGGGATCCATGTTCTCCATGTTGCAGACGGTGATGCAGTTGTCGAACG
Organism: Candidatus Multivoraceae bacterium; assembly: GCA_965223385.1. GTDB lineage: Bacteria > Acidobacteriota > Thermoanaerobaculia > Multivoradales > Multivoraceae > JBCCLJ01. The sequence goes on from CBDCWR010000007.1 coordinate 3,583,095, forward strand.
AGTCGCGGACGACCTCGTACTCGACCTCTTTCCAGCCGATCAGGCACTCCTCGACGAGCACCTGGGAGGTGTGCGAGAAGGCCGCTTCGGCGCGTGCCTTCAGGGTCGCGGCGTCGTCGCAGATGCCCGAGCCGAGGCCGCCGAGCGCGTAGGCGATGCGCATCATCACCGGGTAGCCGATCTGCTCCGCGGCCTCGAGGGCCGCCTCGACCGAGTCGGCGGTCTGGCTCTTCGCGGTGGAGACGTCGATCTCGGCCAGGCGCTGGTTGAACTTGCCGCGGTCTTCGGTCTCGCGGATGGTCTCGACCGGCGTCCCGAGCACCCGCACGCCGTACTTCTCGAGGACGCCGCTGTCGGAGAGCTTCAGGCCGCAGTTGAGGGCCGTCTGGCCGCCGAAGCTGAGGAGCATGCCGTCCGGCCGCTCCCTCTCGATGATCTTCTCGACGAACTCGGGCGTCACGGGCAGGAGGTAGACGCGGTCGGCCAGCTTCGCAGACGTCTGGATGGTCGCGATGTTCGGATTGACCAGGATCGTCTCGATGCCTTCTTCCTTGACCGCCTTGATCGCCTGACTGCCGGAGTAGTCGAACTCTCCAGCCTCGCCGATCTTGAGGGCCGCGCTGCCCAGGATCAGGATCTTCTTGGGGAGGCTCTCGGTGGTGTTCAAGGAATCATCTCCAAGAAGCGCTCGAACAGATCCGCGGTGTCGACCGGACCCGGTGTGGCCTCGGGGTGGAACTGCACGCTCCGGAAGGGCTTCCACTCATGTCGGATGCCCTCGTTCGATTGGTCGTTGGCATTGCGGAACCACTCGCGCCAGCCTTCGGGGAGCGAGTCGCCGGCGACGGCGTAACCGTGGTTCTGGGACGTGATGTAGCAGCGCTCGGTTCCCACCTCGACGCAGGGCTGGTTCTGCGAGCGATGGCCGAACATCAGCTTGTAGGTCTCCGCACCGGCGGCGCGCGCCAGGACCTGGTTGCCGAGACACACGCCGAAGATGGGCACCGAGTCGTCGAGGGCACGGCGCACGTTCTCGACGAGGGGGTCGAGGAGCGCGGGGTTGCCGGGGCCGTTGGCGAGGCAGATGGCGTCGAACTCGTCCTGGTGGAAGTCGTGATTCCACGGCACGCGTCGGACACGCGCGCCGGCCTTCAGCAGGCTCCGGACGATGTTGAGCTTGACCCCCGTGTCGACCAGCACGACGCGTGGCCCGTCGGTGCCGTAGTCGCGCGGCTCTTCGATGCTCACCTTCGCGACGAGGTTCTCGAGGTTGGGGTCGTACCAGGGAGGCGGCTCCTCGTCCGCACGCACGATGCGCCCCAGCATGGAGCCTTTGGTGCGCAGGTGGACCGTCAGGGCCCGCGTGTCGATGCCCGAGATTCCGGGAATGTCGTACGCGGCGAGCCAGCTGGAGAAGGAGCGATCCGCAGTCCAGTGATGGTCGTCGTCGGAGGCGTTCGCGACGATGACGCCTGACACCTGGGGCTTCGTCGACTCGTATCCGATCGGGAGCCCGCTGTCGTCGAGGTCGGCGCCACGGTTGCCGTAGTTCCCGATGAGAGGGTAGGTGAAGGTCAGGAGCTGGCCGCAGTACGAAGGGTCCGTGATGGACTCCGGATAGCCGACCATCCCGGTGCTGAAAACAGCTTCACCGGCTGTGGATCTGACGGCGCCGAAGATCTCGCCAGGCAACTCGAGGCCGTCTTCGAGCTGGAGCATGCCGGTTGTCATTTCGGGGGCGTACTGTACCAGCCACTTCGCGCTTGGCTAGGTGCCATCTTTCGACACCAGAAGCATCGTTCCGGTGTCCCTCGGACACCTCTCGAATGGTAGGATCGGGCCTGGTGGTTTGCCCGGTCGGTGCGGCTCGCATCGCGGCTTTCTCTTTCTTTTGGAGTCTCCTGTCATGACCATCTCTGCGCCGGCTGAAGAGGCCGCCCCGCACCCCGAACCGCTCACGAGCAGCGGCGTCCGTGCGTCGTCGTGGTACTACCTGCACGGCTGCGCCGTCTGCGGAGCCGAGGAGCTGCAGCACTACTGCCGGGTGCCGTCCTGCTTCACGCCGGGGGAGTACATCTGCTACGAGAAGTGTCGCGACTGCGGCACCGTGGTGCGCAACCCCCGCCTGCCCGACGTCACGAGGCTCGATCGCTACGAGAACGAGGAGCTCCGACCGAAGCAGCTCGAGATCGTTCCCAAGAGCCAGGTCCACTACGCCTACATGATGCGTGTGATCGATCGGCTCCTCCCGGAGGAGGCGGGTCGGCGGTTGTTCGACTTCGGCTGTGGATCCGGCGGATTCCTCCTCGAAGCGCGGAAGGCCGGGTTCGACGTGATGGGTCTCGAGCTGTCCAGGTACCTGGCGGAGCACGTCGAGCAGGAGCACGGCATTCCAGTTCACCAGGGCCTCATCTCGGACCCGAGCTTCGTGGACGAGACGTTCGACGTCATCGTGTCGTCGCAGGTCTTCGAGCATCTTCTCGACCCCCGACAGACGCTCGAAGCCGTGCGCGAGCATCTGCGTCGCCCCGGTCTGCTGCTGATCGAAGTGCCGAACCTGCGCGCCATCCAGGAGCGCGTGCGGCGGGGGGCGACGATGGACGACTCCCACCTCTTCTACTTCACGGCCCAGAGTCTGAGTCGCATGTTGCGCGAGTGCGGCTTTCGCGTGCTGCGTGTCGAGGAGGGGCTGCGGCCATACCGGTTCGATGCGCTGCGGGCGGCACCCGACGTCGTCCATCGCACCTTCGAGCGTGTTTTCAGCGCGCTGCAGGTGAAGACCGGGTTGAGCGTTCTGGCGCAGCTCGACTAGCGGCACGCGCGTCGACTGGCGTGCGGCGCCAAACCCTTGAAACCAAAGGCCGCGTGGTAAACTGAACACTGGTCTCGACGTTGGCTTCCGCGGCGTTCTGTTTCCTTCCCGATCGACCTTGGCGACGTCTCGCCGGAGTTCTTCTTGCCTTCCTTCGCGCCAGCTTCCCGGCCGAAAATCCTGTTCGTGGCACCTGCTGACGGCATCCCGTTCATCGAGCAGGACCGCGAGACTCTGTGCCAGGAGTTCGACGTCGTCTTCCTCTCGCGGGCCGACCTGCCGCGGCAGGAGCTCTTCTCTCGGGTGCGCGAGGAGCTGAAGCGCGGTGGCTACGCGCTGGTGTACGTCTGGTTCGTGGAACCGTACGACACCCCTCAGATCCTCTGGGAGGCGCGCCGTGCCGCCGTGCCGTCGGCGGTGGTCGTCGGTGGCTACGAGACGGTCTGGTACCCGGAGCACGGTTACGGTGCTCTCTCGAGTTGGCGCAACCGCATGAAGATGCACGTCAGCTACCGCCTCGCCGGGCTGATCCTCCCGACCTCTCAGGTTCTGTATGACGAGGTCGCCCGCTTCTCGCCGTCGGTTGCAGCGAAGATGCTGGTCGTGCAGCCGGGTATCGACTCGGAGTACTTCTGTCCCGCCTCTGCGGCGCGGCAGGAGCTCGTGGTCACGGTCGGCCGGATGACGCCGTTCCAGTGGAGGGTGAAAGGCCTGGACGTCTTCGCGCGGGCGTCGAAGCTCCTCCCGGGCGTGCGCTTCGAGATTCTGGGCCCAGGGACCGAGCCGGAGCTGCGCGACCGCCTCCTCGACATGGGTGGCCCCAACCTCGAAGTGCAGGGAGAGCAGCTGACGAGCGAGCAGCTACGACAGCGCTACCGCGAGGCGCGTGTCTACGCGCAGCTGTCGATGCGCGAGAGCTTCGGTGTGGCGCTGGCCGAGGCGATGGCGTGTGGCTGTGTTCCCGTCGTGTCCGATGCGGGAGCGCTGCCGGAGGTCGCCGGGGGGACGGGCTGTGTCGTGCCGTACGGCAATGCGGACCGCGCCGCACGTGCGATCGAGGTGTCGCTGAAGAGCTCGGGGGTTGCGGCGCGGGCTCGAGTGGTCGAGCAGTATCCGCCGGCGGCGCGTGTCGACAAGCTCCGGGAATCTCTGGGCGGTCGGCTGGGCATCCGCTTCGAGGTTGCCGCGTGACTCCGCTTCTTCTCGGCTTCGTCGCCTTCGTCGTCGGCTGGATCCTCTTCACCGGATCGGCGACGGCGCTGATCCCGCTGGCGCTGCTGATCGGGCTCCGGCCGCAGACGATCAGCATCGGTGGCCTTTTCATCGACGGCACCGACTTCATCATGGCGGGCATCGTGGCCGCCTTCCTCCTTCGCAGGCAGGTGCGCGAGAGCATTCGTGAGGCGCGCTATCCGATGCTCCCGTTCTGGCTCCTGATCGTCGCCTGGTCGGCGGCCGCGTACCTCCGCGCCGACATCAACCAGCGCTACGTCGTCACGGCGACGCCGTTCGAGCTGACGTACCAGCTCTACCGCTACGCGTGGAAGGACCTGCTGTTCCTGCCCATCGGCCTGATCTTCCTCCGCGAGGCCAAAGGGAGACGGCTCCTCACGGCGTCGATCGTGGCCATGGGTGTGGCGCTGTCGGTGCTGGCCATCATCCAGGGGTACATGGGGTTCCGGTCCGCCGGCACCCTGGGTGGCCCCAACGCGCTCGGGGCCGCACTGATCGCACCGATGATCGTCTGCTGCACGCTCCTCGTCGCGGATCAGTGGATCAAGCGCCCCTGGGTCGTGATGCTGGCCATCCTGGTCCTCGTGCGCTCGATCACCTTCACCCGTTCGCGCGGAGCGATGACCGGCATCCTGTGCGGGCTCGTCGTCATGTTCGGGCTGCTGTTCCTCAAGGAGGACACGCGCTCCAACGTGACGAAGTGGGGTTTCATCATCTCGTTGGGCGTTCTCGCCGTCGTCCTGGTCTTTCCCTCCATCCTGGAACGGCCGAACATCCAGGAGGCGCTCACGGTCTTCGCGCCGAGCGACCAGCACACCTTCAACTGGCGCACCGAAGAGCGTTGGCCGTTCTTCGAAGAGAAGATCCAGAACAACTGGTGGTGGGGTGTCGGAACCGATCACGACAGCTTCTTCGGATCTTCCGGAGGAACGCCCCACAACGGCTACTACTCGCTCTCGCTCACTGCCGGGGTGCCGTACATGATCGCCTACATCCTGTGCGGGATCTTCGCCTGTTTTCAGGGGTTTCGCGTGGTACTCGAGCCGGGCTGGAGTGAGCGGCACGTCTACGCGGTGGCGGCCTGCGGGATGATCGCCGGACTGCTGGTCCACAACATCGTCGATCGCGTTCTGCTGCTACCGATCACCTCGCGCCTGTACTGGTTCATCATCGCCGCGGCACTGGCGGCCTTCGTCGAGGGTCGGCGCAGGGCGCCAGAGATCGAGCGGCCGGTCGTCACCGAGCAACCCCCGCTCGGGCTGCCGGGCGGCCAGCCAGCTCTGCGCGAGAGGCGAGGCACGTGACGCTCGTCGTCGGACAGTGCATCCACGGTCTCGGGCTCGGCGGCGCGCAGAAGATCATCGCTTCGATCGTGCGCGGCCGCTCCGAAGGCTTCGAGCACGTCGTGTACTCCTGCGAAGACGGTGTTCTCATGGACGAGGTCGAGCGGGCGGGTGCCACGGTGCGCATCGTTCCCCGCCACGTGCCGAAGTGGGACCACGGCTGGATGCGACGTACCGCAGCGGCCTTCGAGCGCGACGGCGTGGACGTGGTGCACGGGCACCTCTTCGGCGACACGCTCCACGGCTACTTCGCGGCCCGGCGCGCCGGGGACCGGCCGTTCCTCATGACCCTGCACAACGACTACCGGAGCTTTTCGCGCCTGCAGCGGTGGGGGTACTCGTACCTGCTCAAGCACGCCGACATGAGCGTCGGGTGCTCGGACTTCGTGCGTCGCTCGTTCGCCGAGCACTCGGCGCTGAACGGCCGCCTCGTCGCGGTACCCAACGGGGTGGAGCCGCCGATCGAGCCCCGACGCTCGAGACGCGAGCTGCTGGAGGAGCTCGGCGCGCCCGACGGGCGGCAGGTGGTCATGGCGTTCGGGCGGCTCAGCGAGCAGAAGGGCTACTCCCACCTCCTCGAGGCCCTCGCCTCGCTCGAGGAGCGGCCGCATCTCGTGCTCGTCGGTGAAGGCGAGCTGGAGGGAGAGCTCCGGCGCCAGGCCGATGCACTGGGGATCGGCGAGCTCGTGACCTTTGCCGGGTTCCGGTCGGATGTCGGAGACCTGATGTACGCCGCAGACATCGTCGTCTTCCCGTCGCTGTGGGAGGGACTCCCCGTTGCGCTCATCGAGGCGATGGCGAGAGCCCGTTGCCTCATCGTGACCGATCTCCCCGGCATGGTCGAAGCCGTCGGGCCCGAGCGGGGCGCGATCGTCGTCCCTCCGGGCGACTCGGGGGCCCTGGCGGAGGCCCTGCACACGGTCACCACCAGCCCCGAGCTCCGCATGCAGCTGAGCCGCGGCGCCGCCGAGCGCTGGGAGGAGAGCTACACGGCCGACGCCATGGTGCGAGCCTACGAGGCGCTCTATCGACGCCTCGCTTCGGACGAGGCCGAGGTGCAGGGTTGAAGATCCTCTACCTCCACTTCCTGTACGGCCAGGACACCGCGCTCAACCACGTCGGTCAGTTTGCGGCGGCGGCGAGGCAGCTCGGGCACGACGTCGACGTGGTTGCGCTCAACCTGGGCAACGCGTCCGCCGGAGACGATGCTGCGGCCGGAGCGCGGCGGGAGAGCTCCGTGCGCGCGTTCCTCAAGAGGTCCCTCGGGCGCTATCTCCACGAGCCGAAGGAGCTCTGGTGGAACGCCCGCTACCGTCGTCTGATCGAGTCGGAGATCTCCGATCGCCGCCCGGACGTCGTTCTGGCGCGTGACGAGGTACTGAACTACTCGTTCATCCAAGCGGCGGAGCGAGCCGGGGCTCCGATCGTGATGGAGGTCAACGCGCCGGCCCTCGAGGCGCGGCTTTTCCTCGATCAGTACTGGCACCTCCCACTGGCTGCCGACCGCATCGAGCGTTGGAAGCTGCGCCGTGCGAGCCAGGTGACCGTGGTGTCCGGTGCTCTGCGGGACCATCTGGTCGAACGGCACGATCTCGACGCTGGCAAGTTCACCGTGGTACCAAACGGCGCCGACACGGACGTCTTCCACCCCCAGCTCCAACCGGACGCCTCGATCGGTCTCGAGGAAGGTGGCGTCGTGGTGGGCTTCGTCGGCTCGTTCCAGAAGTGGCACGGCACCGATCGTCTGACCGCCATGGCGCAGGAGATCGGGAAGCGCGACGCCAGCGCTCGCTTCCTGTTCGTCGGGGACGGCCCTCAGCTGCCCGGAGTGCGTGCGGCGCTCGAATCGCTCGGGCCGCGCGCCGTGCTCACGGGCCGGTGCTCCCACGCTCGGGTGCCAGGGCTCGTCGCATGGTTCGACATCGGCGTCGTCGCGCAGGCGGCGTTCTACATGTCTCCGCTCAAGGTCCTCGAATGGATGGCCGCCGGTGTCGCCGTCGTCGCACCCGACCAGGGTCCGCTGCGCGAGCTGATCGACGACGGTGTCCACGGCCTGCTGTTCGACCCCGACGATCCGGCGGCTCTCGAAGGCGCGGTCGGCAGGCTCCTCGAAGACGCCGAGCTGCGGCGACGTCTCGGTCGGGCGGCCGTTTCCCGCGTGCAGGAGCATCTGACCTGGCGCCACAATGCAGAGCGCGTGCTCGGGGCCTGTGACCGCGCGGTCGCCTCGGCCAGGAGAGCCGCATGAAGAAGATGGTGCGCAGGTTCGGCCTGCACGTCGTGGCCGCCGCGGCGTCGGTCGGCGGCGTGCTGCGGCGCCGCCGCAGGCGCCGGATCCGGCGCGAGGGCGGGCGGGTCTTCATTCTCGAGTATCACGACGTCACGGCGCGGGGCGCCGAGCCGGAAGGGACGATCTCCGCCGAGCGTTTTGGTGCGCACCTGGACGGACTCCGCGCGTCGCGTCGCATCGTCGGCCTGAGCGATGTCGTCGAGGTCCTGGCGCGCGGAGAGCGGCTGGACGAGGATCTCGTGAGCGTCACCTTCGACGACGGCTATCTCGAGAACTACACGACCGCGTGGCCCGAGCTCGAGCGCCGACAGCTCGCGGGCACCATCTTCCTGACGACCGGCTTCCTCGACGGGGGTGAGCTGTGGTTCGACCGCGCGCGTCGCCTCCTGCAGCAGGTGCGCTCGAGCCCCGACGGTCTCACGCCGCTCGCGACCGCGGCACTCGCGAAGGCTTTTGGCAAGTGGCCCGTGCTGCTCGAGACGGAGCACCTCGTGGAGACGCTCAAGTACTCGCCGACCGACGAGCGCGAAGACCTGCTGCAGATGTTGGACGACGCCGTGGAGACGGTGCCGGCTCCGCTCCAGCCGCTCTCATGGGATCAGGTGCGCGAGATGGAGGCCGCCGGAATGGAGTTCGGCTGCCACACGGTGAACCACCCGATCCTCTCCATGCTCGATCCCGAGAGTCAGGAGCGCGAGATCGCGGAGTCGCGCGCCCGCGTCGACGCCGAGCTGGGGCGACCGACCGGCCTCTTCGCGTACCCGAACGGGAGCGAGCGGGACTACGACTCGCACACGCTCGAGATCGTGCGCCGGCTCGCGTTCGACGCCGTCTGCACGACCACGACCGGATCGAACAAGCCGGGCTGTGACCTCACTCAACTTCGCCGGATCGGAGTGGGTCCGGACCCTGTTCATGTCCTGGAGGCGCGGCTCGCCGGTCTGTTCGACGCCGAGGTGCGCCGTCTCCTTCCCATCTGAGGCGGCGTGTGCCCGCTCGTGAGGATCATCCGATGAAGCCCAATGCAGTTGGTCTCTACCGCGTCTCCGGCATGGAGCGCTACGACGAGGCCGTTCCCCCGTTCGATCCGTCCGAGAGCTACCCCGAGCTCAGCGGACGATGTGACGTCGGCGCGGCCGAGAACATCACCTTCGCGGCCGTGCGCGACTTCTTCCGCCTGATGGGCTTCGACGCCGAGAACTACGGAACCTCCGCGTGGAACCCTCTCGGCTGGCTGATCCAGCCCGGCCAGAACGTGATGCTCAAGCCGAACCTGGTGGTGAGCGAGCACCCGCAGGGAGATCGTGTGGTGCGCTTCACCGATACGGACGGGCCGATCCTGCGGGCCATCGGCGAGTACGTGCTCCTGGCGCTCCGCGACGACGGCAGCTTCACGATCGGGGACTCGCCGATCAAGGAGACCGAGTTTGCGCGGACGGCCTCGATCCTCGGGCTGGACCGGGTCGCCGAGAGCCTCGCGGCCCGGACCCGCGCCGACGTGCGCCTGATCGACATTCGCGACTTCGTCTCCGAGCGCGCCGAGAGCGCCCCGGTGGCCGGCAGCGCCCAGAGCGGAGATCCGAGGGGCTACGTCCACTACGACCTGGCCGAGCGCAGTGTCCTGGAGCCGGTCTCCCACCTCTCGAAGAAGTTCCGCAGCACGGCGGCCTACTACGAGAACCGCATGGGCGAGACACACGGGCCGGGTGTCCACCGCTACGGCGTCTCCGGCAGCCTCATCAAGGCGGACGTGTATCTCAACGTGCCGAAGCTCAAAACCCACTGCAAGGCGGGCATCACGGCGGCTCTCAAGAACCTGGTCGGAATGTGCAACGAGAAGCGCTGGCTGCCACATCACCGGATGGGCCGACCGCAGGACGGAGGCGATTTCTACCAGGACGGCGCGGCGACGTCGCTGCGCCTCATCGAGGGAGTCAAAGACACGCTCCAGCGCCACTCCGCGGGACGCTACATCTACCCCGGATCATGCAGGCCAACCGGCTGCTGCGGCGGGTGTCGGGGATCGACATGCGGCGGGTCGTACGCGACAGCGATCCGTACCAGAACGGCGGCTGGCACGGGAACGACACCGTGTGGCGCATGGTGCTCGACCTGAACAAGGTGCTTCTGTACGGAGACGCAGACGGCGTCATCCACGAGACCCCCGTTTCGCGCCGGGTCTTCACGATCGTCGACGGGCTCTGGGCCTCCGAGGGTGAAGGGCCTCTCGTTCCCGATCCGAAGGTCGGAGGTGTACTGCTCGCGGGCCACAGCTCGACGCTGATCGACGTCGTTGGTGCCACCGCGATGGGCTTCGACTACCGCAAGATCAAGATGTTGTGCGAGGCGCTCACGCAGCAGGACCTGCCGCTGGCGCCGCACGGCGTGGACGAGATCGAGCTCGTCTCCAACGTCGACGCGTGGAGCGACCTCGCGGGCGTCGCAGCGAACCACCTCGACTTCCGGCCGCCGAGTGGCTGGAGAGGCTTCATCGAGCTCGACGGACCTCCGCACGGCGGTGCCGGAGACGAGCCTGCGGCCGAGCGCCGCGCGACGGCCTAGGGGGCGTTTTCAGCAGCCCCCTGGAGAGGGTCAGCTCGAGCCGACGGCTTTCGCGTGCGCGGCCGCCTGGGCGCCGAGCGAGGATCCGGGGCTCCGCTCCGGAGGGTGGATCTCGGAGACGACCAGGCGTCGCTTGCCCGAGGGGGCGAGGGGGATGTCGTCGGTGTACTCGAACTCGACCCGCAGCGAGCCGTGGGTCACTTCGCCGATCTGGCGGCGGATGTCGTCTTCGTTCGCCTGCTTCAGCGACGGGTCGGTCATCACCAGGCGCGCGACGATGTGATCCGGCTCCGACTGGTGGATCTGGAACTGGCCGATGCCGTCGAGGTGCTCGAACAGGATGGTGAAGTAGTGCACGACGAGGGCCGTCCCGTCGGGTGCCGTGACGATGTCCGGCACGCGGCCCTGGATCCCCTCGATCAGCGGCAGCTCGCGGCCGCAGCTGCACTCGGCCTCGTGACCGGCCACCGCGACGTCCTGGGTTGCGTAGCGCACGAGAGGCATGGCCCGGTTGTGGAGCTGCGTGATCACGATCTCGCCCATCTCGCCCGGCCGTGCGGGGCGGCCGTCCTTCAGGATCTCGAACACGGCATCCTCGAGATGGAGGTGGTAGAGCCCGGCCTGCTCACACTGGGACGCCAGGTGAATTCCCTCGCCGCCGGCGCCGTAGTAGTCGACGACGGGCACTCCGAACACCTGCTCGATCTTCTCGCGGTACGGCGGGAACAACGTGTCGCCGGTCGCCAGGATCGACCGGACTCCGGGATTGGACAGACCGCGCTCCTCGAACGCTCGGGCCAGCAGATAGAGAGACGAGGAGTACCCGACGAGGTGCGGGATGTGGTGGCGTGTGAGGTCGCGGATGACCGCGTCGGTGTCGTGGTCGTTGGCGTTGAAGCCGTGATACCAGCAACGGAAGAGGACGTCCTGGAGCCGCTTCTTCCAGGCCGTGCGGGCGTTCAAGTTGAGCGTGAGATACGGCTCACCCGGCACGTAGCCTCCCCAGGTCCACATGCGCATGCGCAGGGCCCAGAACCACGATTCCTGCTCCCGCGTCCGATGGAAGGTCATGGGGTGGCCCGTGGAGCCGCTGGTCCTGGTGACGATCGTGCGACCGGAGAACCCCGGAAGAGGAAAGTCGTCCTGCGCCCCGCGAAGGTCCTCTTTGGTCACGATCGGAAGCCCGTCGAGGGCCGCGTGATGCGAAGTCGCACGGCGCTCGTCCGGTGCGTCTTTCCAATGGCGCTGGTAGAAGGTCGACTGTCCGCGCGTGTGCTCGAGGAGCGCGCCGAGGGCCGCATCTTGTGCCTCCAGATGCCGCTCCAGCGGCCACCACTGGCTCTCGTTCAGGCCCTGGTACACGCTCCACACGGAGGTGCCGTTGACCCGGTCGAGCAGCGGGAAGACGACGCGTCCGAAGACGTGCGGGTAGAGCCCGCGGGGCTTGGGCGGCGTGTGCCGCGCGTGCGGCCTGCTGGTGCTCATCGGGTCGAGGCGAGGGGACGGAAAGGGAAGAGAAGAGGCCCGAAAGACGGCGATCTGGCCGCCCCTGAGAAAGTCAGATTACCATATGCGCGTGCGTGCAGGAGTGGCGCACGATGCCATGCGCGCCCGAATTCTCTACACCACCACGACGAGTGACGTCGGCGGCGCCGAGGTGTTCCTGGAGGAGCTCGTCGGGCGTCTGGATCGTGCGCGCTTCGAGCCGCGTGTGGTCTCGTTCTGCGACGTGGGGCGTGCCGGACAGCGGTTGGCGGACCAGGGCATTCGCGTCGACTCACTGGGTCTCGGGGAGCGCTCGGGGCCCGCGGATCTGGTGCGAGGCGTCGCGCGGCTGCGGCGTGTCCTCCGGCGCGACCGGATCGACCTCGTGCACTCGCAGCTCTACCGGGCCAACGTCGTCTCGAACGTCGCGGCCCGGCTGGTGCGCCCGCGCCCCGTGGTGGTCAACGCGCAGCACAGTCTCTATGCGATGACCGGAAAGAGCGCCGAGATCATCGCCAGGGTCGCACGCCCCCTGGCGGACCTGACGGTGGCCGTGACGCCCGTCGTCCACACGTACCTCGTGGAGACCGACGGTGTGCCTGCGGAGAAGATCCGCGTCATCGACAACGGCGTCGACGAGCAGCGCTTCCGGCCCGGTGACGAGCCGCAGCTCCGCGCCGAGCTCGGCGTGCTTTCCGGGGAGCTCCTCCTGGGCGCCGTCGGGCGCCTCTCGGAAGAGAAGGGGCTCGACGTGCTGCTGCGGGTGCTGAGCCGGGAGGCCCTGCCGCCGGTCCGGCTGGCCATCGTCGGCGACGGCCCCGAGCGCAGCGCACTCGAGGAGCTCACGCGGAGCCTCGGTCTCGAGGATCGTGTCGCGTTTCTGGGGATGCGATCGGACACGGAGCGTCTCCTGCGCGCCTTCGACCTCTTCGTTCTTCCCTCCCTCAAGGAGGCGCTTCCCATCGCTCTCCTGGAGGCCATGGCGAGCGGCTGCGCGATCCTCGCGAGCCGTGTCGGCGGGATCCCCGGAGCGCTCGCGCCCGAGGTCGAGGGCGTGCTGGTGGATCCGAGAGACGAAGACCAGCTCGCGCAAGGCCTGCAGCGGCTGGTCGGGTCGGCAGAGCTCCGGTCGAAGCTGGGGCGCGCGGCGCGGCTGCGCGTGGAGCAGAGCTTTACGCTCGACGGCACGGCGCGGCGTCACGAGGAGCTGTACACCGAGCTCCTCAGCGGCCGCGGATGCGCGTCCACAGCGCCGTAGCCTGGGCGCGGAGCGCCCGGAGCTCGGCTGCGTCGAGAAAGCCGGTGGCCTGGAGGGCGAGCGGGTAGGCGAGCGCGAGGGCAACGTGCGCCGCCGCGTTGCCGACCGTGAGAGCGCGAGGGAGGAAGGTCGCCGGAACGAACAAAACCACCGCGACGAGCACCGCCTTCAGGCAACGGACGTACTGGTAGCCGACACGGTGCAGGCGCTCCGCCGTCGCCACGACACCAAAGGCGATGAAGCCGAGCGAGCAGATGGTCGCGATGGCGGCACCCAGCATCGACATGCGGGGGACGAGGATGCTGTTGAGGGCCAGGTTGAGAACGGCCGCGCCGCCCGTGAAATACGCGATGTAGCGGGCCTTTCCCTCGATGTGGATCGCGGGCGCGGCACAGTACTGCACGCCGTTCAGCGCATAGGCGAGCGCGATGAGCGGCACGATCTGATACGCGGCCGCGACGCGCGCCGTGACGAGGGTCTCCATTCCGACCCGTGCCACGAGTGTCAGACCCAGGACAACGGCGCTGAGAGCGGCGACCAGGTACGTCATCGTCTTCGCGTAGTCGGACCGATGGCTGTCGTCGTTTGCGATGCCGTAGGCGAACGCCGGCCATGCGAGCTGAAATGGCCAGACCACCAGCAGCTGCGTGATCATGCCGATCTTGTAGCCGATGCCGTAGACCCCGGAGTCCTCCAGGCTGACGAGGTGTGTCAGGAACATGCGGTCCGAGAGGTCGATGACGAACGACGCGAAGAAGGACGGCACGATCTGGATGCCGAAGACGAAGAGAGGGCGGTAGAGGCGCGGCTCCGTGCGTAGATCGAACGAGCTCCGCGCGAGCCAGAAGGCAAACGGCAGCACGACCACGTTCGAGATCAGATTGCCGAGCAGGATTCCGCGCACCCCGTAGTCGAGAACGACGACGAACGTGATGTTCAGCACGAGGGCCAGGACGAACTGCGCGAGGATGCCTGCCGAGTAGGCGACGGCACGCTCTTCCGCACGCACCTTGGCCATGACGAGTGCGAGAACCCCGGCGAAAAAGCCCGTCGTGACCGCGATCCGGACGAAGTTGCCGAAGCCGGGCTTGTCGAAGATCCACACGCTGATGTGTGGCGCGATGAGCCAACAGATGACGGAGCCCGAGACGAGCAGCGGGAAGGCCAGCGTCAACGTCGTCGCGAGGAGCCGCGAGCGATCCTGCTCGGACTCGCAGTCGCGGTGGTAACACTTCAGGATCGCCGACGGGAGGCCCAGGGCGAGCGTGCCGAAGAGCAGGGCGGACAGGACGTTGAGGTTGTCCCAGACGCCCAGCTCGATCGGGGAGAGTTTGTACGTGTAGACCGGGATGAGGAGAAACTGGAGGCCTCGCTGGGCGACGGCGGCGACGAAGTAGATGAGCCCGGTCGATGCCAGCCGGCTCAAGGCGCTCTCCTCACGGGCCTCGGGTGAGGCCTGGTCTGCGGTCGTCACGAGCTCAGCCTAGCGTGTTGAGGAGGAAGCGGAAGCCTCGATCCAAGAGGTCGTCAGCAGCCAGTTTCCGAGCCCCCTCCAGGACACGTCGACCGTGCCGAGCGCCGGATCGTGGAGGCACTCCAGGCGCAGAGTGCCGGCTGTGGCGTGGACCAGCCGCAGGTCGAGGAAGCTGGTGGCTCGTGGTGCCTGGCCGGACTTGTACGCCGCCTCCTTCGCGCTGAAGAGGAGTCGATCGGGCGGGACGTGCTCCCCGAGATCGACTCCGTTCCGGAGCGTGAGGAGCTCCTCGGTGTGGAAGAGCTCCTGCCAGAGCTCCTCCTCGATCGCGGCAGCAGGCTCGACGTCGATTCCGAGCGCGGTGACGTGAAGCACAGGGGCCACGGCGACCACACACAGGTCCTGGCAGTGACTGATGCTCCCCGACAGCCCTTCCGGCCAATTCGGGCTGCCGTCGCGCCTCCTGCGCAGAGGTGCCGCCGGGCACCCCCACGTTCGAATCAGCCGCCGGGCCAGGTGGCGACCGGCGGCAAACTCTCGGCGCCTGACGTCGGACGCCCCGCGCAGGTCGGGAGCTTCCCCGGGAAGCAGCGGCAACGGGCTGCCGTCCAGGGGAGCGAGCCCCCACCGCGCCGCAGACGGCACGAAAAGGCTCATCCGGAGCTGCGCGCGGACGGCTCGAGCTCGGCCTGCGCCGCCACGAGCGTCTCTCGCAGCCGGTTCGCCAGCACCCGGACGTGGGGCTCGAGGACCATGCTGTTGTGCTCGCCCGGGACCTCGATGATCTGCACGCTGTCCGCGAAGTCGCGCCAGTGGTTGTCGTCGCGCACGAAGCTGAGGGCGTCGTTCATGGTGCGGTTCCCGCTGAGACGGTAGCGCTCGTCGAGGGCCGGACGGAACAGATGGACTTGGCCCGGGTAGTGGCGTACCTCGTAGCGCTCGAGCGCTTCGATGAACGCCTCCTCGATCTGCGCCGAACGGAAGACGGCGGGCGAGCGCTCCAGATCGGGGTGACTCGCGCGCTCCTTCAGTCGGTCGCGCTCCCAGCGCAGTCGCTGACGGAGGAAGTGGAAGGGGTAGAGCGGACCGTGGCCTTTCCACTTGAGGAGCTGGAGCTCGAGGCGGTCCTTCCACGACGGAGCAGGCACCTTGGCGGGCGTGTCGAGCATGGCGAGCAGGCCCACGCGCTCGCCCTGATCGAGGATCATGCGGGCCATCTCCAGAGCGATCAGACCGCCGCCGGAGAAGCCGCCGAGGAAGTAGGGCCCGTGAGGTTGCACCTGGCGCACCTCCGCGAGGTAGTCGCTCGCCATGTCCTCGAATCTGCGGTGGGGCGCCGCTTCACCGTAGAGACCGCGGGCCTGGAGTGCGTACACCTGCTGATCCTCGCCGAGTCGTGAGGAGAGATAGCGCAGGTTGAGCACGTTTCCGAGCATGCCCGACACGATGAACATCGGCTGTTTCTGGCTGGTCTCGGGGCGATGGAGTGCCACCACGTACTGCAGTTTGCGGTCCTCGGCCCCCGGAGCCGCGACGCCTTCGGCCGGAGTGCCGACGCGCTCGGCGAGCTGGCGCACCGTGGGGGCGTCGAACAGGAGCGAAAGCGGGTGCTCCTCACCAAAGTCGCGCTTGATCCGCGCGAACAGGCGCACGGCAACGAGCGAGTGCCCGCCGAGGTCGAAGAAGTTGTCGTCGACTCCGACCTCGTCCACCCCGAGCAGGTCCTCGAAGACGGCGGCGAGCTGCTTCTCGACCGCGGTCTTGGGTGCTTCGTACTGGCTTTCGAGCTGCGGCCGCTCGAACTTCATGCGGTTCGGCTGGTCGCGGGTCGCCTCGGCACGCTCCGCGAGGTCGGCGAGGTCGAAGGGGCTGACACACAGCTGTGCGGGCGCGCGGCGCGCGAGAACCCGGCGGAGGATCGCGCGCCCCTCCGCGGGCTTGATGCCGAGATGGACGGTCTGCAGGAACAGCTGCTCGCTCGGAGTGATCTGCGGGGCCGCTTGAGGTGGCTGGAGGCCGGAGTGGAGGGCCTGGCTCCGCGGCAGTCGACGGAAGGCGAGCTCTTCGACCTCGGCCAGGATCTGCCCCTGCCCGTCGACGATCCACGCATCGAAGCGGAGGAGGCCTTCCTCTTGGCGCGTCGACAGACGGACGCGGCTGAACAGCGATGCGGGCAGTCTGCTCCAGAGTCGAAGGTGGCCGTAGGAGAGGGGCACCAGCGACTCCGCCTCGGGATCGTAGTCGGGCGCCAGTTGCATCGCGAAGCCCGTCGCGAGGTCGAGGAGAGCCGGGTGCGCGAGGTAGTCGCCCGTGTCCGCAGCAAAAGCAGCGTCGAGACGGAGCTCTGCGACGGCGTCGTCGCCGAAGCGGACACTTCGCAGCACCTGCCAGCGCTCTCCGAAGCGGAAGGCGGCAGCTTGCGCCCCGGCGGGCGACAAACCGAGCTCCTCGATCGGCCGCAGGCCGTCGCGGACGAGATCGATCTCGACCGGCTCGGGCTCGCCCGTCTGCCGGGCGACGGCGAGCGCCTCGGAGTGCTCGACCCACGGCTTCGTGTCGGCGGACCGGGTCGCGAGCGTCAGGCGCAGGTTCTCTCCGTCCCCCTCCGCGAGCACCCTCATCTCCACGGACTCGTCCGTTTCTGCCAGGGTGATCGGGCTGAGAAACGAGAGCTTCTCGAGGTCTCGGTCGGGCTCTCCGAGAAGGCGGAGTGCTCGCAGCATCACCTCGACGTGGCCGGTTCCGGGCAGCAGGGCGGTGCCGTCGAGGAGACGGTGATCGTCCAGCATCCAGTGCTCCTCGGCGGCGAGAGTGCCGACCAGCGCCCGTGTGGCACCGGAGACCTGGAGCTCGGGCAGCAGAAGATCGTGGGTTCGCCGACGCTCGCCGGCGGCGAGGTCGCGGGCCTGGAGATGGCGCGCGGAGCGGGTGGCGAGCCCGACCTCGGCCCAGGCGCCCCAGTTGAGGCACAGGGTGGGCACGTCGGCATTCTGGGCGGCGGCCCATGAGTTGAGGAAGTGGGCCGCGGCGGCGTAGTCGACCTGCCCCGCGGGGGAGAGCCAGGCGCTGGTCGAGCCGAAGAGGACCAGGAAGTCGAGGTCTTCGTCCGCCAGCGTCTCGGCGAGCACGAGTGTTCCCTGGATCTTCGGTCCGAGAACCCGGTCGAGGCTTTCCGGGGTCTTCTGCAGGATCGGCTGGTCGTCGGTGACACCCGCCGCGTGGATGACGCCGTCGATCCCGCCGAAGCGCTGCCGGACGCGCTCGACGACCTGGGAGAAGCCCTCGATGTCCGCGACGTCGGCAGCCTCGACGGCGACCTCGGCGCCCTCCTCGCGAATGCGCCGGATGTGCCGAATGCGCCGTGAGGTGACGTCGTCGTCGAAGTGGTCGTCGAGCCATCGATCCCAGCTCGACTCCTCGGGGAACGCGCTGCGGGAGACGAGCACGAGGTTCACGCCGTCTTTCGCGAGCTCGTGGGCCATTTCGAGCGCCAGATCGCCGAGGCCACCCGTGAGGAGCACCGTCGCACCCGGCTGCACCATGCTGCCGAGCTCTCGCTCGGGAAGATCGGCACGCTGGAGCCGCTGGGTGAGTCGCTGGTCGGGCTCCAGTGCGACCACGGCGTCCTCGATGGCGGCGTCGATCTCCTCGAGGACCTTCTCGGACCAACGCGCCAGCTCGCTGGCCTGCGTGGAGTGGTCGACGGGAACGTTGAGCAGCTGTGTCCTCAGACCGGGGTACTCGTTCGGCGCCACCAGGAGCGGGCCCATGAGAGTGGCCTTCTCCGGTGCGGTAGGGCGTCTTGCGGGGAGCTCGAGGAAGTCGTTCGCCAGCACGCGGAGCTCGCGCAGGCGACTGCCGAGATCTGCGGACGTCGCTTGGATGATGCGCAGAAGGCTGCCAAAACCCCGCTCCTGATGGTGATGGAAGAGATTTGATGCGCGCCGGAACCTCTGATCGGTGGTCAGGCACCACGCATGCAGAACCCGTGTCGGGAGCAGGTCGTCCGCCTCGAGCGAGTCCATGAGCTGACGGTAGGCTTCGAGGCCCAGCTCCGGCGGCAGCCGGTAGCGCTTCTCGCTCTCCCGGAAGAACGCGTCTCCCTCCTGGACGCGGACGACCTGATCGCCGCGCCCCTCCAGGGTGTCGGCGATCCGGTCCCCGAGCCCGGCGCCGTCGAGGAAGATCAGCCAGCTGTCGTCGTCGGCGGTGGGGGCGGCGGAGGCGGGGCGGGGCGTCTCCTCCCAGGTTGGCGTGGTGAGCCAGGCGTCGGTGTCGGCCAGACGCGTGAGGGAATCCGCCGCGGGCTCGGTGCGCTCGAGTGCCTCGATCCAGTAGCGCTGACGATCCCATGCGTAGGTCGGAATCGGAATGCGCCGGCGCTCGCCGTGGTGAACGGCGTGCCAGTCGACCGAGGCGCCTGACGTCCAGATCTGACCCAGAGCTCGCAGGAGGAGCTCGCGGTCCGTTGCGGGCTCTTTCGGATGCCGGAGCATCGTGGTCGTGGCGCAGGGGCGCCCGAACGCCGACGACATCCTGGCGAAAGTCCCGAGCGTCGTTCCAGGGCCAACCTCCACGAAGACCGCGGGGCCGTCGCGCAGCACGGTCTCCACCCCGGAGGCGAACGCGACGGTACCGCGGAGGTGACGCACCCAGTAGTCGGGAGACGTCGCGTCTTCGTCGCGGAGCCAGCCGCCGGTGACGTTCGAGAGCACGCGCCGCAGAGGAGGCCTCAGGTCGATGGTGTCGAACCCGCTCCGGAAGCGTTCGAGGATCACATCCAGGAGGTGCGAGTGGGCGGCGACGTCGATATGGACGGGGCGTGACTCGATCTCGGCGGCCGTCAGCTGCTCGGCGAGGCGACGCAGTGCGTCGGGCTCGCCCGACGCCACGGACAGCTCCGGCGCGTTGGCTGCCGCGACGCTGAGTTGGCCGCTCAGACCACCCCGGTCGATCTCCTCCTGGAGGCGCTGCGCCCCGACCCCGACGCTGCGCATCGACCCGCGCTCGACCTCCGCAAAAAGCTGGCCACGGAGCACGACGATGTGGAGCGCCTCCTCCAGTGTGAAGACACCTGCCAGACAGGCGGCCGTGTACTCGCCCATCGAGTGACCGAGCAACGCGTCCGCCTTCACTCCGAACGACTCCAGGAGGCGCGCGAGCGCATACTCGACGCTGAAGAGCGCGGGGATGGCGAGCTCGGGCGCCTCGAGCTCGCGGCTCTCTGGGCCCTCCGGGCTGGCTTCGAGAATCAGCCGCCGCAGGTCGATCGAGTGGTCGCGTTCGAGAATGGAGAGGCAACTCTCCAGGGCGTCGCGGAACGTCGGCTCGGTCTCGGCCAGGCCCCGGCCCATGCCGGCGTACTGCGCCCCGCCGCCGGGGAAGAGCAGGACCACCTGAGGCTCCGTCTCCGGCGCGGTCCCGCTCCACGGCGAAGGTGCCGATCCCAAGCCGACGACGCACGCGGCGCGGTGCTCGAAATGCTCGCGTCCGACCTGCGTCGTGAACGCTCCGTCGGCCACCTCGGCGGCGTCTCTTCCGGGATGCGTAGCCCACGTCGTGATGCGCTCCAGCGTCTCCCGCGCCGCGGACGAGCTGCGGCCACTGGCGAGCAGGAGCTGTCCGACCTGCGCTGGCCGCACGGCTTCGCCCTCGGGCCACTCCTCGACGATGACGTGCGCATTGGTTCCGCCGACCCCGAGGGCGCTGACACCAGCCCGGCGCGGCCCGTCGGCGTCGCTCCAAGGCCGGCACTCCGTGTTGACGAAAAACGGGCTCGACTCGAAGTCGATCATCGGGTTCGGCGACTCGTAGCCGAGGGAAGGGACGAGCTCTCCCGACTGCAGGGAGTGGATCACCTTGATGAGGGATGCGGCGCCGGCCGCGGTGTCGAGGTGACCGATGTTGGTTTTCACCGAGCCGAGCGCGCAGAACTGACGTTTCTCCGTGGTCTGTCGGAAGGCCTGGGTCAGGGCGGAGACCTCGATCGGATCTCCGACCTCCGTGCCGGTCCCATGCGCCTCCAGGTAGCCGATCGACTCTGCGGGGATCTGGGCGAGCTCCAGTGCCTCCTCGACGACCTCTGCGTGCCCGTCCACGCTCGGCGCCAGATAGCCGACCTTGTTGGCCCCGTCGTTGTTGATGGCGGAGGCGCGGATCACGGCGTGAATGTGGTCTCCGGCGTCGACTGCCTCCTCGAGTCGGCGCAGGACGAGAGCCCCGGCACCGGAGCCGAAGACCGTTCCCTGCGACGCGGCGTCGAAGGCGCGGCAGTGACCGTCCGGGGAGAGGATCTCGCTCTCCTTGTGGAGATACCCCTGGCGATGAGGGAGCTCCACGGTGACGCCGCCTGCGAGTGCGAGATCACATTCGCCGTTCAGTAGGCTCTGGCACGCCATGTGGACGGCGACGAGCGACGTGGAGCATGCGGTCTGGACGTTGATGCTGGGCCCGCGGAGATCGAGGCAGTACGAGATGCGGGTCGCGAGGAAGTCTTTGTCGTTGCTCGTGTGGCGCACCAGGAAGAGCCCCATCTCCGACATGAGCTCCGGCTGGCTGAGGAGGTTGTAGGCGAAGTACGCGTGGTGCCCGGAGCCGACGAAGACGCCCACGGCGCCATCGAAGTGCCGCGGCGCGATCGAAGCGTTCTCGAACGCTTCCCAGGCACACTCCAGGAGGTGTCGGTGCTGCGGATCCATCACCGCGGCGTCCTTCGGGCTGAAGCCGAAGAAGCCGGCGTCGAAGAGCTCCATGTCGTCCAACGGAGCCCCGGCCTTCACGTAGTTCGGAAGATCGAGCACCTGTTGGGGTACGCCGGCTTCGAGCAGCTCGGCGTCGGTGTAGCTCCGAATCGCCTCGCGCCCCTCACGGAGGTTCTCCCAGAGCTCTTCGGTGGTCCGGGCGGCCGGGAAGCGGCCAGCCATGCCGACGATGGCGACATCGTTGTCGCCGCGAACGAACGAGCGGCTCATCGGGCGGCCCTCTGGCGCCGCTGACGTCGGAGCATCGCGCGACGCTGGGACGCGGTCTTCGGCTTGTCGTCCGAGGCCTCTTGCTCCGCTGCGGGCTGCGGGGGGCTCTGGCGCCCGAGGTGGGCCGCGAGGGCACGCACCGTCGGGAAGCGGAAGAGGTCGGTGATCTGCAGTGGCGTCCCGAGCTGCTCCTTCAGGTCTCGGTGCGCTCGCACTGCAAGGAGTGAGTGGCCCCCCAGGTCGAAGAAGTTCTCGTCCAGCCCGACGTCGGAGCGTGCCAGGACGTCGGACCAGATGGCCGCGATCTTCGCTTCGATCTCGCGCAGATCGGCTCGAGGCGTTTCGGTCGGGGCCGCAGCGGCCGGTGGCGGGGCCGAGATCGACGCAGCGGGCCCCGAGCTCTCCCGTGCCTCGGCAGGGGAGGGAAGCGCCTTGCGGTCGATCTTGCCGTTTGGCGTGAGCGGCCAGGCGTCGAGCCGAACGAAGTCCGACGGCACCATGATCGCCGGGAGCGACGCGGCGATGTGATCACGTACGGCGACCTCCGAGAGCTCCGCCTCGCCGGTGAGGTAGGCCACCAGGCGCTGGTCGCCGGGCGTGTCCTCGCGCACCAGAACGACCGCGTCCTGCACGTGTGGTGCCTTCCCGGCGACCGTCTCGATCTCTCCGAGCTCGATGCGGTGGCCGCGCAGCTTCACCTGGAAGTCGGTGCGGCCGTCGAAGTGCAGGACTCCGTGGGCATCGAAGTGCGCCTGGTCGCCGGTGCTGTACATCCGGTGGGGGGCGCCTCGAAAGGGATCCTCGAGAAAGCGCTCGCGGGTCAGCTCTTCCCGGTTCCAGTAGCCCCGCACGACGCCGAGGCCAGCGAGGAAGAGATCGCCCACGGTGCCGGGGGGCACCACCCTGCGCTGCGCGTCCAGGACGTACACGTCGGTGTTGGCGATCGCGTGGCCGATGGGCACTTCGCCCCGCTCGAGCAGGGCGCCGGTGATCTCCTGCACCGTCGACCACACGGTGGTCTCGGTGGGGCCGTACATGTTGAAGATGCGCGTCTCGGGGCAGAGCTCGCAGAGCTCTTTGGCCACCTGCAGTGGGAGCGCTTCTCCTCCCAGAAGGAGAACGTCGAGCCTGGAGAGCGCGCCCGGGAGTCGTCGTCGAGCAGCAGGATCCGGGCGTAGGAGGGTGTGCACTGCAGGTGGGTGATCTCGTGCGCTTCGAGCTCGTCGGCCAGGGTGCGCGACGCCACGGAGCCGGCGAGCCGTTCCTGGAGCGCGGCGAGGGCGTCGAAGTGGCGCACGGTGGTCTCGAACGGGACGCCGAAGTCGACGAGGCAGGCGATCTCGTCGACACCACACTCTGCGCGCAGCCGCCGTGCCGTCGCCTCGGCCTCGTCGAGGGAGCCGAACAGAGCACTGGTCTCGAAGTAGCGCTCGAAGGAGTAGTCGAGCAGATCTTCCATCTCCCGCTCGGAGAGCTCGTCGAGGCTCAGCTCGGCGCGCGCGCCACGCTTGTAGGCGCTCCAGTCGGACGCGAAGCCGCGGATGAGCCCCAGGGAGCTGCGCAGGTACGCCTTCATGGGCTCGCGCACGATCTCTCGGACCGCGTCGGAGCTCTCGCCCACGAGAGTGTGGAGCATCAGGGTGCAGCGACCGCGACCCGGGTGCCCCGCCTGGCGCCAGGCCTTCCGGTAGACATCGAGATTGGCCTGCAGCTCTGCGGCGCTCTGGCCCAGGAGGTGCGTCAGGACGTGCGCTCCGACCTCGCCAGCCCGGCGGTAGGTCTCCGGGTTGCCGGCCGTCGTGAGCCAGCACGGCAGCTCGCTCTGCTTCGGTCGCGGCAGGGTCTCCAGCTCGACGTCGCCTTTGGGCCCGGGGAACGACACGGCCTCACCGCGCCAGAGCCTGCGCACGGTCTCGATGTCGCGCGTCACCGCCTCGGCACGCCCCTCGTAGCCCTCCGGGCGCAGGGCGAAGTCGTTGGGGTGCCACCCCGAGGCGAAGGAGAGGCCGACGCGACCTCCGGAGAGGTTGTCCACCATGGACCACTCCTCGGCGATGCGGGCGGGGTGATGCAAGGGCGAGACGACCGAGCCGGCCCGAATGGCGACGCGGGTCGTGCGCGCTGCGACGGCAGCCGCGGCGACCGACGGGTTCGGGTAGAGGCCGCCGAAGTCGTGGAAGTGCCGCTCGGGCATCCACACCGCTTCGAAGCCGTGACGGTCGGCGAACTCGGCGCCTTCGAGGAGGAGCTGGTACGGGTTGGCCTCGTCGCCGCGATCTGCGGCGAAGTACATCAGGCTGAGCGTGGGGCCGCCTCCGGATCCGCCGCCGGCCGCACCGAGCTCCTGGCCGAGCACCACGTGGGTTCCGCGGCAGAGTGTCCAGAAGATCTCGAGCACGGAGATGTCGAAAGACAGGCTCGTGACGGCGAGCCAGGTGCGCTGCGGGTGATCCGGTACTTCGACGTCCAGCGCCTCGAACAGGTGGACCACGTTGCGATGCTCGACCATGACCCCTTTGGGTCGACCGGTCGAGCCGGAGGTGTAGATGACGTAGGCCAGGTCCTCCGGCGCCGGGAGCTCGAGGGCGGACCCGCCTCCGCTCGAGCGCTCGCGGACGTCGAGGC
This sequence comes from Candidatus Multivoraceae bacterium, assembly GCA_965223385.1. Lineage (GTDB taxonomy): Bacteria > Acidobacteriota > Thermoanaerobaculia > Multivoradales > Multivoraceae > JBCCLJ01. The sequence goes on from CBDCWR010000007.1 coordinate 3,607,148, forward strand.
GGGCGCAGTCCGAGCCCGACTCCAGCCCGGGGAGGGCATCGTCGGCCACGAGCAGCTCCACTCCGGAGTCCTCCAACATGAAACGCAGTCGTTCGAGCGGGTAGCCTGGATCGAGTGGCAGGTACGCCTTGCCGGCCTTCAGGATCGCCAGCGCTCCGATCACGAGGTCGAGACCACGCTCGACGCAGAGGCCGATCACGCGGCTCGAGGGTGCCCGGTCGGCGATGACGCGGGCCAGCAGCGTCGACGCGTCGTCGAGCTCGCGGTAGGTGAGTGTCGTGCCGCCCCAGGACAGCGCGGGGGCGTCGGGGGTCTCGGCGGCTCGTGCGCTGAACAGCTCGGGCACCGTCGTGGGCGGCACCCCGAGCCGCGCCCCGGAGCCGGCTTCGAGGACCGCTGGCACGCGCTCGGCAGAGAGCAGGGAGATGTCGTGCACGCGCTGGTCGAGAGCCTCGCGCCGCCCGAGCTCGCAGACGGCTGTCCGCACCGACTCGAGGACCCAGGCGACCGCAGCTTCGTCGAACTGCTCCGCCGAAAAGGCGAGGCGAAGGAGGAGCTCGTCCTCCAGGTTGCCGTAGAGCGTGAGCGCAAACGGGGCACTCTCATGGAGCACGAAGTCACGCGCGCCGAAGCGGCCGCCGAGCCGGCGCATCCTGGTTCCCAGCAGGTAGTTGTCGAACACGATGTTCGTATCGAAGAGAGGCTCTCCCGCGGGCACCTCGGTGGCCTGCTGGATCTCGACGAGCGGTGTGTGCTCGTGCTCGCGCGCGGCGACGTTCTGGCTGCGCACGGCCTGCAGAAGCTCCCGCACGGTGGTGTTCTTGTTCCACCGGACCCGTGTCGGGACGGTGTTGATGAAGACACCGACCGTCTCCTCGGCGCCTTCGACCGAAGACCGTCGGCATGCGCGTGTGGTGCCGAACACGACATCCGAGGGCGTGCGCCCTCTTCCGAGAGCCAGCGCCCAGGCTGTCTGCACGAGCGTGGCCACCGTGACTCCAGCTTCGCGGGCTGCCTGCGTGACGGCGAGGGTCTCCGCTTCGGAGAGCGTTGCGGAGTGAAGCTGCGGTCGAAGACGCTGCGGGCTCTCGTCGGCGTGACGCCTCGCCGGCAGCGGCGTGGCGGCCGTGACGCCTTCGAGCGTGGCACGCCAGAACGTCTCGGCCCCGCGATCCCACGCGCGGCCCGCGAGGTACGCTGCGTGCGCGTGGCTCGCGTCGACCGGCGCAGTCTCCGGCAGAGGATCCCCGTCGTAGTGGCGGAAGACCTCGGTCAGCAGGTCCGGGAACGAGCGCCCGTCGAAGAGGATGTGGTGAAACGAGAAGACGACGTCGTGATGCTCCTCGCCGTGGGACAGGACGCTGACGCGCCACAGCGGCCCTTCGGTCAGCTCGAAGCCCTCGCGTCGGTCCGCCTCGAGCAGCTCGTCGAGGGTCGTCGTCGCGTCCAGGAAGCGCAGGTCGATCGACGAGCTCTCGAGCGCCACGAAGTGTGGTCCCTCGGCGCCTCCCGTCTCGACGCGCCGACGCAGCGCCGCATGGCGATCGCGCAGCCAGTGCCAGGCGTCGCGCAGCCGCTCCCGGTCGAGAGGCTCGCGCAACGTGCACTGAATCTGCTCGAGATCGTGCCCCCGCCCCGCCATCGACAGGTGGTGGAACAGCATGCCCTGCTGGATGGGGGTGAGGGGGAGGGAGCCGTCGTGCATCTCGGAGGCGCTCTGGGCCGCGGGGACGTTCCGTGCGCGGACGCGCGTCCGGACCGACGCGGCCACCTTCTGTTATCGCAAGCTCCGTACCAGTCTTTGCGCGAGACGCAATTCTCGACCCGCGCGTCGAGCGGGCCCCATTCGCGGTCCGTTCACCGTATTCTCAGGCATCTGGAGCGCTTCTGCACGGAGCGGAGCGGCTGGGCGGACAGCCACGGGGGAAGGCGTGACGTTTTTTGGTAGCGGTGCTCGAAGTCCCGACAGCTGGTGTCACGTTCTCCTTCGGAGTGCGCCAGAGAGTGTGCCGCTTTGACCACGTCGGAACCGCTCCTCCAGGACGCTCGAATGCCGCGGCACCACGTCCTGACCATCGCCGTGGAGGACTACTTCCAGGTGGCGTCTGCGCAGCAGGTCGTGGACGAAGGGCAGTGGTACCGGTTCGAGAGTCGCGTCGAGCGCAACGTGCGCAAGACGCTCCAGCTCCTGGACGAGACGCAGCACACGGCGACCTTCTTCGTGCTGGGTTGGATCGCCGAGCAGATGCCCGAGGTGATCCGGCTCCTGGCCGAGCGGGGACACGAGGTCGCGACGCAGGGGTACACCCATCGAGGGCTCGCCCAGATGACTCCCGAGGAGTTCCGGGACGGCCTGGTGCGCAGTCGCGAAGCGCTCGCCAAAGCCTCCGGCCTGCAGATCCACGGCCACCGGATCGCGCAGAACTGGTTCGGCAAAGCCGATCTCTGGGCGCTCGACGTCCTGGCCGAGGAGGGTTTCGCCTACGACTCCAGCCTGCGGCCCCTCCTGCGCAGCCACCGCAACGCGAAGCGCCAGCGCTTCGCCTACGAGCACAGCACGTCGACGGGATCCATCTGGGAGTTTCCGATCGCTACCTGGGGCGCGTTCGGGTTCTCGATTCCGATCGCGGGCGGCAACCACCAGCGGCAGCTCCCGCATGCGCTCGTGCGCTCGCTCGTGGCCGACTGGCATCGCCGATACGACGCCCCGTACGTCAAGTACTTCCACATCTGGGATCTCGATCCGGACCAACCCCGGATCGCCGGCACGTCCTGGGTGCAGCGCATTCGGCAGTACCGCAACCTCGGCCGGATGGAGGAGCGCATCCGCTACTTCCTCGATCGCTACGAGTTCCAGAGCATTGCGGACCACCTCGGACTCGAGCGCGACCTGTCGCCCGGTGAAGCGCTCGCCCTCGACCTCCGACCCGAGACGTGGGACATCGTCCTCCCGGACGATGCGAGCGCAGCGCGCCCCCGGATCACGATCGTGGTGCCGTGCTTCAACGAGGCCGAGGGCCTGCCGTACCTCGCCAACACGCTGCGGAGCGTGGAGGCGGAGCTGGCGCCGCGCTACCGCGTGACCTTCATCTTCGTGGACGACGGCAGTCAGGACGGCACCTGGAGCGTGCTCAACACCAGGTTCGGGGCCCGGTCCAACTACCGGCTGCGGCGCCACGACAAGAACCGCGGCATCGCGGCGGCCATTCGGACGGGGACCGAAGCTGCCGACACCGACATCGTGGCCACGATCGACGCGGACTGCACGTACGACCCGCATCGGCTCCTCGACATGCTGGACCTACTGGACGACGACATCGATCTGGTCACGGCATCGCCGTACCACCGCGACGGTACGGTGAAGAACGTGCCGGAGTGGCGACTTTTCCTCTCGCGCGGGCTCTCCCGCATCTACGGTTGGATCCTGCCCCAGCGGCTCGCGACGTACACCTCCTGCTTCCGGGTCTTTCGGCGTGGCTCGATGCTGGGCCTCCCTGTACGGCACGATGGCTTTCTCGGGGTCGCGGAGAGCCTCGCCCTGCTCATGCTCGCCGGTGGGCGCATCGTCGAGATGCCGGCCACGCTCGAATCGCGTGTGCTGGGCACATCGAAGATGAAGGTGCTGCGCACGATCTGGGGGCACCTCGGGCTCGTCGGTCGCCTCCTCCGGCGACGGCTCCGGGGCTGAGACCGTTCAGAAGCGCGGTGCGTGGAGAGGCAGGTCCTCCGGAAGGGAAGCGGCGTGCCGGTCCATGGCCACCAGCTCGTAGTGCTCGGCCAGGAGCTCGAGGATGCGGCTCACGAGCTCCAGCTTCGGCGGCGCCTCGAGGTTCATCGCAGGGAAGAACCCGAGGTCGGCCTCGTCCTCCCGCCCGAGAAAGTCGAGCGGGTGCAGCAGCAGGGAGGGGGCGGTGCCCGTCATACGGCAGAGCCGGATCGCCGTCCGAAAGTAGACGTAGGGCAGGAGCCGGCTGTAGCAGCTGAGGTAGATGAGGTAGCTCAGGTGGATCGGCGTTCGCAGGCCGGGGGCCGTGGTGACCGGGATCTCCACCAGCGACCGGTCGCCGAGCTGCCAGCGGTACGGACGCAGAGGTCTCAGGCCCTCGCGCAAGGTGCCGAAGAGGCGCGCCCGCTCCTCTTTCTCCTCGGCGCTGAGATGCGTCGTGCGCAGGTAGTAGAGGCGGGCCAGCGGACCGAGAAACGTCGGCAGGGTGGACGCGTCGTAGCGGTAGCCGCGCCGCTCGAGCACGCGAAGAGTCGGCTCCGAGACGCTGAATCCAGGGCCGCGAAACCCCGTCGGTCGAACGCCCGTCGCCTGCTCGACCGCGTCTTCGGTCTTCTCGAGCTCCTCTTCGATACGCGTCTCTTCGTAGAGATGGAACCAGGGCTCGTGCGAGAACGAGTGGTTGCCGATCTCGTGTCCGTCGTCTGCGATGGCTCGGAGCACGTCATGGTTCTCTTGCGTCGCGGCGTCGTGCCCGACCAGGAAGAAGGTGATCCTCAGCTTCCGGTCGGCGAGGAAGTCGAGGACCCGCGGAACGAGCAGCTCGAGGTACGACGGGTAGGAGGACCACGCACTTTCGCCGTGGGTCTTCAGATAGGACCACTTGTCGTCGAGGTCGAGGGAGACCGAGGCGAGAGGCTGGCTCACGAGGCGAGCCCCAGGGGGGCCTGCCCGCTCCGGTGCCTGGCCTCCGCGTCCGTGGAGTCGAGGAGCTCCGGGAGTGTCCGCGCCGCGAGCTGCAGGGTCTCGTCGACGTTGAGTGTGCCGTTGTTGATGTGCGCTGCGCCCACGGAGAAGAGGCCGGGGGAGGAGGTTCGTACCGGCGGCATGGAGGCCGAATAGTCGAGCGTGGAGATGGCGAGGACGTGCCGTGCCCGCGAGACGCGGTGCGCCTCGACCTGACTCCGGTCGAAGTGCGGGTACATGCGCTCGAGCGCGTCGAGCGACTCGCCCCGGAGCTCTTCGTCGGAGCACTCGAAGAGCGGATCGTCGGGAGGCACGTAGCGGGGCAGGTACACGAGGGACCGCCCGGCGAAGGTCTCCTTGGGCACGAGTGCCGTCATCTCGATCACGCCGGTGAAGGGCACCCAGGCGTCGGTGATGTTGGTGACGTAGTAGGGCGAGAGCGGCTGCCGCAGCAGGTAGGACTCGCACACGACTCCCTGATAGCGGATCGCCTCCAGCCGCCGGCGCTCGTCGGCCCCCAGGTCGGAGCAGATGCGCGCGACCCAGGGAGCGGGCAGCGTGAGCACGACCCGGTCGTAGTCGAGCTTGGTGCCGTCGCCTAGCAGCACGCGCTGCCCGGTGTCGGTCCTCTCGACCTTCGTCACGCGGGTGCCGAGCGCGACGCGGACGCCGCGTGCGCGCAGGTCTTCCCCGAGACGCTCCTGCACGACACCGTAACCCTCACGCAGGTAACCCAGGCGCTCGGTCTTGGCGCCCTGGCGGCGGGCCGAGTACATCCTGCGGATGATGGCCCAGATGAACGACGCCGAAGCGTGCTCGTACTGTGCGCCCAGCTTGGCCTGGAGGAGGGGCTTCCACATCGTCTCGAAGGCTCGACGGCCGGACCAGCGCGTGAGCCACTCGGACACGGGCACCTTCTCGAGAGATCGCCCGTCGCGAATGCGCGAGCACACGAGAATGGTGAGCGCCAGGCGCACCTTGCTGACGAGGTCGAGCGGCGGGAAGAGCAGGAACTCGAGTGCGTTCGACATGGAGTGCAGGCGCCCGTCGGAGAAGAAGCCGGTCCGGGTCCTCTGCCACTGGATGTGATCGCCGAGGTCGAGCTCGCGGATCAGCCCGATGGTGGAGAGATCCGACTCGAGCAGCACGTGATAGTGCCGATCCCACCGAGCGTCGCCGAGCGACCAGGCGTCGGCGAGGCCGCCGAGGCCTTCGCGGGCCTCGTAGAGGTCGACGTCGTGCCCCGCCTCGCGCAAGCCCCGCGCCAGGGCCATACCGAGGAGACCGCCGCCGACGACGGCCCAACGTCGGCTGGGCAGCTCGGCATCAGGGCTCACGCGCTCTCCTGCGGTGGCGGGGAAGGGTCGGCATCTTTCCGCCGGACGCTCGTGGGCGTGATCTCACCGCCGGCACCACGCTCGAGGCGGACGTCGTAGCCTTCCGCACAGTGGGGGCATACCGGCGACACCTGCAGCTCGCACTGATCTGCGAGCTTCAGCAGTGGGTGTCCGCAGCGGCAGACCACTGCCAGAGGGCGGGCCGGCTGCCCGACGACGAGGGTGTGGTCGGGCACGTCCCGGGTGACGACCGACCCCATTCCCACCATCGCCCAGGCGCCGATCTCGAGGCCAGGGCCGATGACGGAGCGCGCACCGAGCGTGGCGCCGCGCCGGACGACGGTGCTCAGCGTCTCCGGTCCAGGCTCCGAGGAGAGGAGGTGCTCGAGATCCTTGTCGGTCGCTCGAGGGTAGCGGTCGTTGGTGAAGGTGACCCCTGCACTCACCATGACGCCTCGCTCGAGCGCCACGCCCGTGCAGATGTACACGAACGCGTTGACCTTGCAGAGATCGCCCACGGTCGCTCCGCCCGCGACGTAGGTCTTCTCGCCCACGATGCAGTTGCAGCCCACCTTCGCTCCGGAGCGGAGGTGGACGTTGTCCCAGATCGAGGTTCCGTCGCCGATCTGGACGCCCTCCTCCACGAGGGCGGTCGGATGCACCCGTGGGGTGGACATGACGAGAAGAGTCTAGACCGCGAGGATCTGCTCGCTGCGTCGATCCACGTCGACCCAGATCGGCGAGCTGCGCAGCGCGCGGTAGGCAGCCTCGACGGCAGCCACGGAGCCGAGAGCGGCGTCCGGTCCGACGCGGAGCACCGTACCGAGCCGGATCGCCGAGGCGAAGTCGTCGAGCTGACCCTGGAAGGCGCTCAGCTTGTCGTAGCCGGATCCGAAGTCGACCCAGGCTCCGTCGACGAAAGCGCGGGATCCCTGCCAGCCGACGTGAATCCGCCCTTGGGTGCCGTAGAGGGCGAGGAGATCGGTCCCGCTCTTGTCGATGCTCCAGCTCAGGAAGATGTTGCCGCGCAGCCCCTCGTGCGTCTGCAGCGAGATCTGGATGGTCTCTTCGACATCGAGCCCCTGCGGCCGACAACCTTCCAGGGCATGGATCGACGAAGGCGAGCCGGCGAAGTAGCGGAAGAGATCGAGAGAGTGGGTGCCGTTGTCCATGAGCACGCCGCCGCCGCTGATCTCGGGCTGGCTGTTCCATCGCCGGGTCATGTCGACCGTGGCAGCGAAGGTGTTCTCGAACAGGAGCAGGTCGCCGATCTGGCCCTGCTCGAGCCGCCGTCGTGCTTCGCGGACGTCTTCGACGAATCGGAACTTCGAAGCCATCGAAAGCACCGTGCCGGACTGCCGCGCCGCCTCGAGCATGGCGCGTGCGCGCAGACTGTCGGTGGCGAACGGCTTCTCGCAGAGGACGTGCACCGAGGCCCGCGCGGCGTCGATGGCGATGGCGTCGTGGGTGACCGGTGGCGTGGCGATGATGAGTGCATCCGGGCGCGCCGCGGCCAGGAGCTCGCGGTGTGTCTCGAAGGCCGGGCGATCCTCACCCGCGACCGCGCGCGCCGCGTCGAGGTCGACGTCGCAGACGGCGCTGAGGCGACAGGTCGTCGAAGACTCCAGCGCGTCGGCCCACGTCTGGGCGATCCGGCCTGCACCGATGAGTGCGACGTCGAGCCGACTCATGAAGTTGTCCCGACGGCCACGACCTGGCGCTCTTCCGCGCCGGACTGCAGCGCCCGCACGGCGTGCCGGACGGCTTCAGCGAGGTATGCGACGTCTTCGAAGGTCAGCTTCTCGTTCCAGGGGAGGACGAGCATACGGGCGAGCGCCTCGTAGGTGCCGGCGAACGCGTCGCGCGGGTACTCGACCGCTTCGGGCCGGGCCATGCTGAACGGGAACCGGCTGCGGCCGAAGGTGCGCTGCTCACGGAAGATCTCGGTCTCGAAGGCTGGCTTCTGAATGTAGCCCGGCGCCGCGAAGATCCCCGAGGTGCGCAGCCGCTCCGCGAGCGCGTGGGTGCCTCCCGGCACGACCTCCGGGTCGACGTGGAGGCAGTAGCGCCAGTAGCTGTGGCGCGAGGCCGGACTCGACGTGGGCAGCTGCAGCCCGGGCGTACCCTCGAGCTGCGAGGTGAGCTCGTCCGCCAGTCGGATCCGCTGCTCCACCCCGGGGGCGAGCTTCTGGAGCTGCGCGACGGCCACGGCGCCCTGCAGCTCCGTCAGGCGCGAGTTGAGCGCGAGGAAGTAGTGATCCGGGCTCGGGTCGCCGTAGCCCCAGGCCTTGTTGATGAACAGGAACATGCGGCGCGCGAAGTCGTCGTTGTCGGTGACCACGAAGCCGCCTTCGCCGGCGGTGATGTGTTTGCCCTGCTGGAGCGAGAAGCAGCCGATGGCTCCGAGGGTTCCTGCGAAGTGGTGGTTCGACGACGCCAGGTAGGACTGGGCGCAGTCTTCGATCACCGGGATCTTGTGGCGGTTGGCGAGCGCCATGATCTCGTTCATCTCGCACGTCTTGCCGAAGAGGTGAGTCACGACGATGCCCCGGGTGCGCTCGCTGATGCGCTCCTGGATGGTCTGTGCGGTCAGGTTGCCCGTGGTCGGGTCGACGTCGGCGAAGACGGGCACCGCGCTCTGGTAGAGGATCGGCGTGAGCGCGCCCATGTCCGTGATCGGAGTGGTGATGATCTCGTCGCCCGGCTCCGGGTCGATCGCCGCGATGGCGGCGTGGATCGCACTCGTACCGGAGTTCGTGGCATAGGCGAAGCGCGAGCCCAGGGCGGCGGAGACGGCGCCCTCGAACTGCTTGACCCAGGTGCCTTTGGTACTCGTCAGAGTGCCGCTCTCGATGACCTGGCGCAGCGCGTCGATCTCCTCCTGGCCGAGGGAGCGGCCGCTCGCGTCCTGATCCGAGGGAAAGGTGTACGGCGCGTCCCCGTCGGTTCGCAGTGTTTTCGAAATCTGGCTCAAAGGACCCCCCTGGGCGATACGGATGAAAAACGAAGCTGAACGGGCTAGCTGGCTCCGGTTCCCCGCAGCACGGCGGGAACGGTCTTGAGGATGATCTCGAGATCCAGGCCGAGCGACCACTGGTCGATGTACTGGAGATCGAGCTCCATCCACTCGTCGAAGCCGATGTTGTGTCGGCCGTTGGCCTGCCAGAGACAGGTGAGGCCGGGCTTGACGGAGAAACGGCGGTTCTGCCAGCGGCGATCGAACGCCTGCACGTCACGCAACGGCAGAGGCCTGGGACCGACGATGCTCATCTGGCCGACGAGGACGTTCCAGAGCTGTGGAAGCTCGTCGATGGAGAACTTCCGCAGGATCCGGCCGACACGCGTGATGCGAGGATCGTCCTTCATCTTGAAGGCCGCCCCATCGACCTCGTTGTCCTCTTCGAGCTTGGCCAGCAGCTCCTCCGCGTTCGTCACCATCGTACGGAATTTGAACATCCGGAAGGAGCGTCGCCCGAAGCCGACGCGCTCCTGCGAGAAGAAGACCGGTCCCGGAGAGTCGAGCCGTACCGCGATCGCCGCGACGAGAAAGACCGGCGCGAGAAGGAGGAGGCCCACCGCGGAGAAGGCGACGTCGAGCACGCGCTTCAGCATGAGACCGCTGAGGCTCGGGGTCGGCGTCCGCAGGGTCATGATCGGCGAGCCGTCGAGGTAGTCGACCTCGGAGGAGGCGACCTCGAGGTGGAAGAAGTCGGCCGGCATGCGAATGGTGATGCCGAGGTCTTCGCAGATGTCGATGATCTGCTCGATCTTCGCGTAGTGCGACTTGAGGGGCAGCGCGATCAGCACCTCGTCGACCTGGAGCGACGTGAGCAGCTCTTCGATCTCGTCGAGGTTGCCGAGCAGCTTCTCGCGCCCCTGACGGACACTCGTGTGCGGCGCGGGCATGTCGTCGACGTAGCCGAGGAGCAGGTAGCCGAGGTCCGGGCGCTGGCGGATGTCGTTGCCGACGCGTGCACCGCGGGGGCCACAGCCCACGATGACGAGGTTGCGCAGGTTGCGGCCCTGGCGGCGCGCCTCGCCGAGCGCAAATCGGATCCAGGTGCGGGCGAGCCCCGTGCTGAGGAAGGCCGTGGTGAAGAAGGTCGCGATGAACGTGCGGTTCACGGCCTCCAGGTCGAGGATCATCGCCATGGCGGGCAGCACCAGGGTGCCCATCGTGGTCGCCTTCAGCACGTCCCACCAGAGACCGAGGAGCGGGCTGATCCGACGCGAGCGGTAGAGGCCGCAGGTCTCGAAGATGATCATCCAGACCATCGCGAAGGCGAGGAACATGAAGATGTTGCCCATCTTCACGCGCATGGAGAGGAAGTCGGCGAGGCTGCCCTGGGAGCCCAGGTAGCCGGTGGTGGCGAGCGCGAAGAGGAACGCGATGCCGAGCATCAGCACGTCGCCGACGCGCTGCGTCGTGGCGAGGATCTGTCGGCGAGACGTCATGACCCGGCCTCGCTTCGGCCCAGGAGCCGACGATAGAGGTGCTCGGTGCGCTCGGCGACGCCGTCCCAGTCGAGAAGCTTCTCGGACGCCCGCTCCCGTGCGGCGATGCGACACGCGTCGGCGAGCTGCGGGCTCTCGAGCAAGGTGCGGAGCTGACTCCGGAGCGCCTCGGTGTCGCCGGTCTCGAAGTAGAGGCCCGCATCCCCGACCACCTCCCGATTCTCCGGGATGTCGGTGGCCACGATGCAGGCTCCGAAGCTCACGGCCTCGAGGAGAGCGATCGACAGGCCCTCCATGACCGAAGGAAGCACGAAGGTGTGACACTGCGAGTACAGCTCGTGCACGGTCTCGTGGTCGACCTGGCCCAGGAAGACGACGCTGTCGTCGGCCATGGCGTGGACCTGCTCGATGTAGTCGGTCGAGTAGCTGCTCCCCCCCGCGATGGCGAGCTTGACGTCGCCGAGCAGGGGGCGCGCAGCTTCGATGAGCGTGTGGACCTCCTTCTCCGGCGAGATGCGTCCGGCGAAGAGGATGAACTTGCCGGGCTCGAGCCCCAGCTCGTGGACGCGCTGCGCCGGCTTCGGAGGGACGCGGAGAACGGCATTCTGGATCACGGTCGGAGTTCGGCCGTGCTGCTGCGCGTAGTGATCGCGCAGCGTCTCCGACACGACGACCGTCGCACTCGGACAGCGCGCGGACGCCCACTCGCCGAACTGCAGGACGCGCCGCGCCAGGCCACCCCACTTCGCGCGCTGCCAGTCGAGCCCACGCACGGAGACCACCGTGGTGGCGCCGAAGACACGCGGGAGGAGCGCGAGGGGTGCGGACCCGATCGCGTGGTACTGGATGATGTCGTAGCCGCGGAAGAGCGCGTCGAGGGTGCAGAGGATCGAGTGGCTGATCGTCTCGCCGTGCTTGGTGCGCAGCGAAGGAAGTCGACGGACGCGGATTCCCTGATACTCCGAGACGTCCGGCGTGAAGTGGTTGCGGCAGTACGCCGTCACCTCGTGGCCCATCGCGGCCAGTCGGGAGCCCACCTCCTCGTAGTAGGTCTCGATGCCACTGTAGGTGCCCATGACGCCGCGGGCGCCGATGAAGGCGACACGAATGGGTGCCACATCAGCGCCGGCGGACGGCATGGATCCAGGAATCACGGACGGCGGCGGCAGGGCATGGGGCTCCTCGGCCTGAACCGGGAACGCGGAATCGGAAAGAGAAGCATGAGAGTTCATCGTGAAGAGAATGCAACCGACGGGCAAAAGGCACGCCGAACCGTCGCTCTCCCAGAGGTGCAAGTCTGACGCCAGGGGGAGAGTTCCTGAGGGGCTGTCTGTAAGTCACTGAAAACAAACGACTTCACGAGTTCGTTGATTCGGTGGTGTAGCAAGGTTCACTTCGTCGGTGAAACGAAGTGCCACTTTGTGGGAAGATGATTGCACATTCAGGGGCTGCGGGGTCTCTGCGCTGGCCTCTGCCACCTCCCGCCGCGCCAAGAAGTGGCGGCGCCCCGGGGCACGGAATTGCAGCGACCTCGTCTACATTGACGGGATCGAGCCTCGGAGTCGGTCACGCCGGGCGGAGCCTCACGCCCCCGGGCCGTTCCGCAGCGTGCCGTCAGACCTCGTCGGCCTCCGGGCGCAGGTTCTCGGACGACACGAGCATCTTCTCGCGCAGGACCAGGCGGGCGCGCCGCTCCTCCTGGGTGATGAAGCTGTAGGCCTGCTTCGTGAGCTCGTGCAGGTGCGCGAGCTCGCCCTCGTTGATCTCGACGGGGAAGCGGTCGCTGTCGGGGGTCTCGCCCGGAAGGAGCTTCTCGAGCTTGGCTCGGAGGGACTCGTGTGCCGCAGCGAACTGCGGAGAGACCTCCTGGGCCATCGGGCCGGTCACCTTCAGCAGGAATCCGACCTCGTCCGTCGAAAGGACGATGATGTCGGAGGTGCCGTTCGCAGAGAAGTTTTCGTCGGACATGGGGCTCTCGGAGCGGTCAGTATAGAGGTGGCGTCAAAGAGGGGTCAACGCGTCGCGTCGTCTCAATCGGCCGGCGCGAGCTCGAAGTCCTTGATCTTGTTCAGGAGCGTCTTGTAGCTCACCTTGAGGAGCTTCGCGGCTTTGCGACGGTTCCAGCGTGTCTCCTGCAGGGTCTGCGCGAGGAGCTCCCGCTCGGCCGCCCGCGCAGCTCTGCGGCCGACGTCGATGAGCGACGGACGCTCTTCCAGCGGGAGGGGCGTGGCGGGCTCCGGTACGGGCGGCGACGGTGGAGGCACGGTTGCGGCCAGCTCGAAGCTCTCCGGCGAGTCGACAGCGGTGGGCACCGGGCTGGGGGTGGTCTGCGCCAGATCGCGGCTCGAGCGCTCCATCTGATCGATCGCCCAGTCGGTGGAGTTGAGAATCACGAGACCTTTCATCAGGTTCGACAGCTCGCGGACGTTTCCCGGCCAGGGGTGCTCGATCAGCCGCTGCAGGAAGTGGTAGCTGAGCTCGGGCATCGGGCGGGCATACTGCTCCGAGTAGAGGCGGAGGAAGTGGTGAATGAGGGGCAGGATGTCCTCCCTCCGATCGCGGAGGGCCGGGATGACCAGATCGATGACCTTCAGCCGGAAGTAGAGGTCCTCTCGAAACGTCCCACGCTCGATCTCCTTCTCGAGGTTCCGATTCGTCGCGGACAGGACCCGCACGTCCGACGTCATCTCCTTGCGGCCCCCGAGTCGCGTGAAGACCCCGTCCTGGAGCACGTGGAGGAGCTTGGCCTGCAGGCTCACGCGCATCTCGGCGATCTCGTCGAGGAGGATGGTGCCGCCGCTGGCGAGCTCGAACTTGCCTTGACGGGCGGTCATCGCGCCGGTGAACGCGCCCTGCTCGAAGCCGAAGAGCTCGCTCTCCAGAAGCTGCTCCGGGAGGGCGGCGCAGTTGACCTTCACGAAGGGGCCCTGCACACGATTCGAGTGGGCGTGGATGTGCTTGGCCAGCACCTCCTTGCCGACGCCCGACTCGCCCCGGATGAGCACGGTGACGTCGGAGTCTGCCAGGCGGACCGCCGTGCGCCGTAGCGCCTCCATCTGGGGGGACGCAGTGATGAAGGCGTCTTCGCGCACCGACTCCTGGGCGGGTGCCGCTGCCGCGGGCGCGGCCACCTCCTGCTCGGAGCTCGCCGCGCGGATCGCCTCTTCGAGATCGCGTTGGAACTGGCTCGGATCGAGAGACTCGGTGATGTACTCCGCGGCTCCGTGACGCAGCGTGTCGACGGCTTCACTGGGATCGCGGCGCTTCGAGACGAAGACGACGGGTCGCCCTCGTGCTGCTTCGACGGCGCGCTCGAGGGCGCCGCGCCAAGGCTCGCCATCGGTCGGCGGATGGAACAGGACCGCGTCCACGTCCTCTTCGCCCGAGAAGAGCAGGTGCACGCTCTCCGCCTCGCGCACGTCGTAGCCGAGCTCTGCGAGGCGCTTTGCGGCGCGAGCGCGCGCTTCGCGATCGGGGTGCAGAACGCCGAGGCGCAGGCTGGCGCCGCCGGTGCCGAGAGAAGGTGCAGGAGGTTGGGTCATGAGTCCGGGGTGCGAGCCCCTCGTCATGCTAGCGGAGCGGCCACCAGTCGATCGAGCAGCTCCTCCGGCGACGAAGCCACGAAGAACAGCTCGGACGCGGGTCCGCAGAACCCGCTGTGCTGCATCCGCCGCAGGAAGTCCAGGAGGGGATCGTAGTAGCCGCCCAGGTTGAGCAGGCCACAGGGCTTGTCCTCCCAGCCGAGCTGTCGGGCCGTGAGCACCTCGAACAACTCGTCGAGGGTGCCGATCCCGCCGGGGAGCGCAACGTACGCGTCGGCGCGCGCGCTCATCACCTTCTTGCGCTCGAGCATGTCCGGAACCTGGACCACCTCGCTCAGGCCTCGGTGCACGATCTCGCGCTCGTCGAGCCCTTGCGGAATCACGCCCACGACCCGGCCTCCGGCTTCGAGCGCGGCGTCTGCCAGGACCCCCATCGTGCCGACGGCGGCACCACCGTACACGAGATCCAACCCTCGCTCGGCGATCCTGCGGCCGATGGTGTGGGCGGCTGCGACGAACTCCGGGGAGGTCCCGTTCCGGGAGCCGCAGAAGACGGTGACGCTGGTGATGCTGCGCAAGGGGCCCTCATTCCGTGACGCGCGCAGGATACCGCGGTGCGTGCTCGAATCTGCGGGCCCCCAAAAGAAAAAAGCGACCGTCCATCGAAATCGTGAGCCCGAGGGAGAGGCTCGCGTCTCCAGCTCGATGGACGGCCGCGGGAAAACTCCTCGCGCAAGAGGAGAGAGGTGATCGGTTAGGCGTGCTCCCAGGCCGAGGCCTGTGTCTCGTGGATGGTGAGCGAGCCGAAGCAGGTGTCGGTGCCGTTCGCGAAGGCCACCGTCCACTTGCCCGCACGGGCTGCGCGGACGTCGAGCTCCAGCGTCAGTCGGTCGTTCGGGCGGGCGATCACGTCGAGCACTTCGATGCCGCTCGCGGGGTGGACCGAGATCTCGAGTCCGTCGGCTGCGTCGCCGGGAACCGCGATCGAGAGGTCGACCTCGACGTGGACGGGGTCGGGCTGCGTCGCGAGGATGGCGGGGCTCATTCTCGGGGTCGTCGCCTGGCCCGAAGCACCGGGGCCGAGTGCGGCGATCGAGATTCCTGCCGCGAGCAGGATGAGGGCGCTGAGGAACGTCAGGGTGGAGGTGCGCAACACGGTGGGGGTCCGGGCCGCGGGGGCTGCCGGGGAAGCGGCGGCTCGCGACGGTCAGGGGAAGGCTGTGCGGAGAAGAGAAAGCACGATCGGTGCCAGGGCCCCGATGCCCCTGTTTCCGGGAGTTTGCGGCGCCAACGGAGGCGGAGAAAGTGCGGTTCGAAAGGGAAAGATTCCCTGATTCCCGCACGCTGGACCGGGCGCAAGTGTTGCTATGCTGACATCTTCATCTGTCCCCCGGAGACCGCTCTCATGGCCAAGTCGCCACTCAAGATCCTGGTCGTCGACGACGAGGAAGCGATGCAGGAGGTGCTGCGCACCCGTCTCGAGAGCTCCGGCTACGACGTGGCCGTGGCGGGGTCGGGTGAGCAGGCCCGGGACGTGGTCTCCCGGGTGGACCCGGACCTCGTCATCTCCGACGTCGTCCTGCCGGACGTTTCAGGCCTCGAGCTGATGCCCAGCCTCATGGCCGGGCGCTCCCGCCCCGTGGTCCTGATCACGGGGTTCGGCACGATCGACGCCGCGGTCGAGGCGATGAAGAAAGGGGCGCACGACTTCCTGACCAAGCCGATCGACTACGTGAAGCTCGAGGCGACTCTCGAGCGAGCGCAGGCGTCGCTGGGCCGGTCGCCGGGAGCTTCTGAACGGGATGCGCCGGGCCTCGGGGAGCTGATCGGGGCGAGCGCGCCGATGAAAGCACTCTTCGAGGAGCTCGAAACGGTCGCCGTGCGCGACACGGCCGCGCTGATCACGGGTGAGAGCGGCACCGGCAAGGAGCTCGTGGCGCGCACCATCCACTCGCTGAGCCCGCGGCGCGGCCGGCCGTTCATCGCGCTCAACGCGGCGGCGCTGCCGGAAGGGCTCACGGAGAGCGAGCTCTTCGGTCACGAGAAGGGAGCCTTCACCGGCGCGGTGTCTTCGCGCCCAGGCTGCTTCGAGATGGCCAATGGCGGCACGCTCTTCCTGGACGAGATCGGCGAGATGCCGCTCAGCCTGCAGCCCAAACTCCTCCGCATCCTCGAGGAGTCGCGGGTGCGCCGCGTCGGCGGGACCCGCTCCATCGAGGTGGACGTGCGGGTCATCGCAGCGACCAACCGCGAGCCGCAGAAGGCGATCGAAAACGGGGTTCTCCGTCAGGATCTCTACTACCGTCTCGGTGTCTTCAATCTGGAGCTGCCGCCGCTGCGCGAGCGCAAGGTCGACCTTTCGCTCCTAGGCGACCACTTCGTCCGGCAGTTCAACCGCAAGCACGGTCTCGAGGTGGAGGGCCTCTCCCCCGAGGTCGTCGCCCGGCTCGAGGGATACCCGTGGCCGGGAAACGTACGTGAGCTCCGCAACGTGGTCGAGCGCGCCGTGGTGCTGGCGGAGAAGGGCCAGATTGGTCTGGCGCACCTGCCGGCGACCCTCGACGGCATCGCGCACCCCGAGGAGATCGTGCTGCCTGCGGGAGTCACGGCCGAAGAGGCCGAGCGCATCGTCATTCTCAGGACCCTCGAGACGGTCGGCAACAACAAGGCCGAGGCCGCGCGGCGTTTGGGTGTCGACGTGAAGACCATCCGCAATCGACTGAAGTCGTATGGGATCCAGATCCCTGGCCGTTGACGCGCCACGCTGCCCGGCGCGGTCTCCGGGGACTCGGCCGTGAGGGTCGCGACCAAGGTCGCGACGGGCTCCGCGCTGCTGATCGCGCTGTTGATCGGCGTTCTCGTCTACAACCTGGCGCTCTTTCGCGAGCTGGTGGACGTTCAGCGCGATCTGTCGACCATGCGCTACGCCGCGGCGCGCAGTGCGCTCGAGCAGGGTCGGATCGTGCTCGAGATGGAAGAGGCTCTGCGCAAGCTGTTCGCGACGCGGGACTCCGACTACGCGGGGAGCCTCGCGGGGTTTGCCGAAGCCTTCGAGACCGAGCTGAGAGGTCTCGAAGAGCTCGAGCTCCCCGCCGAGCTGCAGGCCCCGGTCGCCGAGCTGCGCGCGCTCTGGGGTCGCGTGGCGATCCAGGACGTGGTGGCAGCCGCCGAGGATGGGCTCCTCGACGACGGTCTCCTGCCGCTCAAGCGGGTCGACCTACGCGCGCTGCAGGCGCAGTCCGATGCTTTTGCCTCGGCTCTGGCCGAAAGCGTCGATCGCGAGGTGCGCGACTCGGCCGAGGCGCGTCGGGAGGTGGAGAATCTGGCGATGATCGCGCTCGGCGTGGCCCTCGTCCTGGCGCTCGTGGTCCTGTTGCTGACGGTGCGCTCGATCCGCAGGCCCCTGGACCGACTGGTGCGCGCCAGCCGCGCGGTGGCCGCGGGCGAGTTCGATCATCAGGTCGACCTCCCGGCCGATGACGAGTTCCGCAGTCTCGTCGACGACTTCAACCGGATGGTGGCCAAGCTCGGAGAGCTGGACCGCATGAAGCGCGACTTCGTGTCGCGGGTCTCGCACGACCTCAAGACGCCTCTGGTCGCGATGCAGGAGACCAACAATCTGCTGCTCCAGGAGCTTCCCGGGCCACTCAACGCGAAGCAGAGGCGGCTCCTCGAGCTCAATCGGGGAGGGGGCGAGCGCCTCTCGGGCATGATCTCGAAGCTCCTCGACGTGGCGCGGCTCGAGAGCGAGGGGCTGGTGTACGACTTTCGCCAGGAGGGTCTCGTCGAGCTGCTGCGCGGCCTCGTCGAGCGCCTGGACGTGCCGGCGAAGGAGGCCGGGCGGGAGCTCGTGGTGGACCTTCCGGAGAAGGAGATCCTCGTGCAGGTCGATCGCGATCGTCTGGCGCAGGTCTTCGAGAACTTGATCGAGAACTCACTCAAGTTCTCTCCCGCGGGGGAGAAGATCCACATTAGCGTCGCCACGAGCGGCGGGCCGCCGTCGGTTCGCCGACGCCGCAACACGGCGCGGGGGCCATGGGTCACCGTGTCGGTCGCCGACAAGGGGCCGGGCGTGCCCGACCTGCACAAGTCGATGATCTTCAAGGAGTTTCAGCAGGTTCGCCTGGCGGGCGAAGGGCGCGACGGGGTTGGTCTGGGCCTCGCGATCTGCCGCGAGATCACCGAGGCCCACCAGGGAGTCGTATGGGTCGACGACAACCCTGGGGGCGGCAGCATCTTCCGCGTCGCTCTGCCGCGCGCGGCGAGGGGGGCTTTGAGCCGTGCCGCGGTCTGACCCCGGGGGCCGGGTGCTCCTCGCGCTGGCCTGCGCGCTCGTGCTGGCCGGCTGCTCGCTCCGCGCCGGATCGCGCGCCGACCGGCTTTTTGCCCAGGGCGACTTCGTCCGTGCGGCCCAGGAGTACGAGGCTGCGCGCGAGCAGGGGCGCCGCGGCCGACCCGAAGACCTGTTCCGCCTGGCGGTGATCTACCTCAGCCCCGACGGCGGCGTGCACGACCCGGGACGCGGGGAGGAGCTTCTGCGAGAGGTGGTCACGGCGGACGTGGGGGGCGCCTACCGTGCGGCCGCGAGCCTGATCCTGCTGGCACGGCGCGAGGTGGAGGAGGCGGCCAGCGAGACCGACGTCCTGAGAGGTCAGGTGGGGCAGCTCGAGCAGGATCTCCGGACCCGGGAGGAGAGGGTGCGACGGCTCGAGGGCAGTGGCGCCGTGCTCGACTCGACGATCGAGCAGCTGCAGCAGCAGATCTCGCAGGCGCGGCGGCGTCTCGAAAAGGTGCTGGCGGACCTCGACGCCAGTCGGGCACGTGAGGCGGCCCTCGAAGACGAGCTCGAGAAGCTCAAGGCGATCGACCTCGGTCGGCCGCCGCAGCGTCGCGACTGAGCAACGCTCCACCCACACTGTGAATCTGGATTCACAGTGGTGTGTACTGTGTGACCACATCGGGGCGCCTGGGCCGGCGCCTCTCGGCGCAGGGCCCCTGTTTTTGGGGGTTCTGCGGCACCCCAGACGTGTTGGCACTGCTCTTGAACCAGGTGTGGGGCGTGCGAGTCCCGGATCTGCCCCATGCCCAATCCCGCTCCGAGGTGACTCGGTGGCGTTGCACATCCGGGCTCCCGCACAGTCTCGTGTCCGATCGGGGGGAACGAAGTCTCTGAACTCGACTTGAGAGCGCGCTCCCGTATTCGCGGGAACGTGAACGGCCAGCCCGGGTTTCGGGCTGGCCGTCTTTTTTTGTGGCCTCAGAACCGGCCGAGGACGCGGCGGCGGAGCCGGTCCTGGGCGGGGTCTCGATCTTCCCGGATCCAGTGCGCGACCGCCATCATCTCGGCGGGTGGCGGCGCCGTCCGCTTGCGGAACTGACTCGGCGTCATTCCGACCCAGCGCTTGAAGGTGCGCTGAAACGTGCGCCGGTCACCAAAGCCACAGGCTTCGCGGACCCGTTCCAGAGAATTGCCTGGGTCGCGGATGAGCTCGAGTGCTCGGGCGACGCGCAGGACGGCGAGCCAGTCGCGGAACTTGATCCCCGTGTGCCGGTGGAAGTACGTCGAGAAGTAGCGCCGCTCGAGGCCAGCCGCGTCGGCAGCGTCCGCGAGCCGGATGCGGTCCGAGAGGTGATCTTTGACGTATCGTCGGACCCGCCGGAGGCGGTGAGAGGTCTCGAACGGTGCGTCGGTGCCGTGAACGATGCGGGTTGCGATGTGACGAGCTTCGAATGAGTCTGGCTGCTGTTCCACGTCCACGACATCCCTCCCCATACGATCCAACGGAGTTTCGGGAGATCCGGGTCAAATTGCACGACAATTGCCGCATCGTCGAGGACGAGGACCGGGACTGCGGGTCATGAGCGCCGTGTCGCGGGCCATGGACCGCGTGCTCGAGGGGCGCGCGACGACCCGTCTACAGACGCAGGTCGGTGAGCTGCGCCTCGTCGTCTTCTCGGACCACCATCGCGGGAAGATGGATGCGGCGGACGACTTCGCGGGCGCGGTCGTCAACTACCGGACCGCCCTCGCGCACTATCTCGGCGACGGCTTCGGGCTGGTCCTCCTCGGCGACGTGGAGGAGCTCTGGGAATGCGAGGCGCGCGAGAGCTTCGAGGCGCATCGGTCGTGTCTCGATCTCGAGCACCGATTCGCCGCGCGGGAGCGCCTCTACCGGATCTTCGGGAACCACGACGACCAGTGGACCGCTCCCATGGCGCTGCATCGTGAGCTCGGTCGATGGGGTATCGAGGCGCCCGAGTTCCGTGTCTCGGAGGGACTCCTGCTCGACGTGCTGGGCCCGGACCCGTTGGGGCGCATTCTGCTCGTCCACGGACATCAGGGCACGACCTTCTCCGACCAATTCCGGTTCGTGAGCCGGTTCTTCGTGCGCCACGTGTGGCGTCCGCTGCAGCGCAGGACGCACGTGCGCACGAGCTCGCTCTCGGAGACGTACGACCTGCGCCGTCGCCACGAAGTGGAGCTGTCGAGGTGGGCCCGCGAGAAGGAGCAGCTCCTGCTCGTGACGGGTCACACCCACCATCCGGTCTTCGCCGGAGAGGCGCGCGAGACCTACGTCGCCCGGCGGGTGGAGGAGCTCGCAGAGGAGGTCCCCGAGATCGAAGATCGTTTCGTGAAGGACGATGCGGAAGTTCGCCTCCAGCATCTGCGCGCGGAGCTGCGCTACCGCGAGGAGTTGATGCACGGACACGCCCTGCGCCGCGAGGACTCGAACGAGGCCTACTTCAACTCCGGCTGCTGCTCGTACCGCAGCGGCTCGATCACGGGTATCGAGCTCGCCGACGAGGAGATCCGGCTGGTGCGTTGGCGAGACGAGGGAGGCATGCCACGACGTCAGGTGCTGCGCCGGCGGCCGCTGCGGGCGTTGTTTGGCGCGCTCGGGTCGCCGGACGGGCGCGATGTCAGAACATGACCCAGGTCACGACCAGCAGGATCACGAAGCAGACGAGCGTCAGCACGACGAAGAGCACGGACTGGAGGCCGACGAGCTCGATCCAGTAGCTGAGGGCGCTCTGACGGCTCCTGGCTCGGGGGCGCTGGTTCTCGTTCGGCTCGGCGCGGCGCCGGGTCACGAAGCGGCCGCCTGCTTGGCACGCAGCACCCGGCGATCGGCCTCACGCAGAGCCTCGTCCGGTGACGTCTCCTCCGAGAGACCGACGATGCCCACGGAGAGCGAGATCGAGGGGCAGCTCGCGCTGGGCTGGAGCAGCGTCGCCCGGACCCCCTCGGTGCGCTCGTGGGCCTGTTCCGGATTCAGCTCCGGAGCGACCACGAGGAACTCGTCACCCCCGAGGCGGAAGAAGTGGTCGGACGGCCGGAAGGCTCGGCTGAGCTCGAAGGCCGTGCGCGTCAGGCACTCGTCGCCGATCTCGTGCCCGAACCGCTCGTTGATCGCCTTGAAGCCGTCGACGTCGACGTAGATCAGCGACGCGTCCGGCGCCTCCAGGAGCACCTGGCGCAGCGTGCGACGGTTCTTGAGGCCCGTCAGTGGGTCGACGTCGGTCTGCTTGCGCAGCTTCTCGTACGACGTCTGCAACCGCCCGCTCAGCTCGTCGATCTGCCGGGAGCGTGCACCTTCCAGAGCGACCAGCAGCGCAAACGCGAGGACCAGCTCTGCGGCGGCTTCGGCCAGCGCGGTCGCTTCGAGTGCGGCCGGCAGATCCCGCTGCGCCAGGAGAGCGGGAATGGCGAGTGCGACATAGCCGATGTAGACGAGGCCAATCGAGCCGACCGTGATCGTGAGGCCGGCCGAGATCTGGCGCTGCTTCGACCGCCACGCCAGGAGCGCACCCAGCGCGAGGATGCCTCCCACCGCCAGGAGCTGGAGGGGCAGCGCGGCACCGGCTGTCGCCGTCAGCGCGCCCGACACGATGCCCCAGACCGCCGCGGCCAGGAGCGGAACCCCCAGCCGATTGCCGTGTGTCAGCACGGGCCGGGCATAGCGCCACAGGCCGCGGACGACGAGGAGTCCGAAGAGTGCGCGGCCGGCGGCGTAGGTCATCAGCAATGGACGCTGGGACCAGGTGATCTGGCCCACGACGTCCGACGACGCGACGGACACTGCGAAGAAGAACCCGGCAGCGGTGGCCACGAGGTTCGCCAGCCACGCGAACATCCAGAGCTGCGACTCGCGTGTCGCGGTCGCACGCCCGAGAACGAGAAAACTGATCGTGGTGATGGCCACGATGCCCAGCTGGACGGCGAGCGTCCAAGTCAGCATCTGACCGGAGAAGGGGTCCATGCCGTCGCTTCGTGCCTTCGCTCGGCTCTGGTTGGCGGGTTGCGTGAACATCCACAGTATCTCGGAAGTCGTTGAAAAGAAAGGCTCTACGGTCTGCCGGTCGCAGTGCCTGCAAGGGGTGCCGGCGCAGCTCGGCCTTGCATAGGATGGTGCCCCGCACCGGCGTCGTCGCCGGAAGCTGCAGGAGGTCGCTGATGCGCGTCGACGACATTCGCAAGGACTACGAGCAACGCTCTCTCAGGCGAGAGGGCCTCCCCGACAACCCGTATGCGCAGTTTCAGCAGTGGCTCGAAGCCGTCTTCGCGAGCGCCCAGCTCGAGCCCACCGCGATGGTGCTCGCGACCGTCGGCGAGGGCGGAATGCCGAGCGCGCGCGTGGTCCTGCTCAAAGGCCACGACGAGGACGGCCTGCTCTTCTACACGAACTACACGAGCCGCAAGGCGCGGGAGCTGGAGCGCGGAGGTCTTGCGAGCCTCTGCTTCTTCTGGGGCGCCCTCGAACGGCAGGTTCGGGTCGAGGGGGCCGTCGAGCGGGCGACGGCGGAGGAGTCCGACTCCTACTTCTCCTCGCGTCCACGAGGCAGCCAGGTGGGAGCCTGGGCTTCGCCGCAGAGCGTGGCGGTCTCGGGCCGTGAAGCTCTCGACGAGCGGGTGACCGAGATCGAGCGGCGCTTCGACGGCCAAGACGTTCCTCGCCCCGACTTCTGGGGCGGCTATCGACTGCGGCCGCGGCGCTGGGAGTTCTGGCAGGGGCGCAGGAGCCGCCTGCACGACCGCTTCGTGTACACGTGCGAAGACGGCCTCTGGCGGCTCGAACGGCTGGGCCCGTGAGGTGAGGGAGCTCCAGCGACGGGTGGCGCTGTCCGCGGCCGACCGGGCCATGCTGGACGGCCAGCACGGGGAGGCGTGCGCCATGGCGATGCGCATCCTCGCCACCATGGCCGACGTCTACGGTGCCGAGCACCTGCTCGACATCGAAGGGGCGCACATCGACGGTTGCCTCTACCACGGGCTGTCGGGCCTCGAGTTCGCGGAGGCCTTGGTTCGCGGAGGAGCACAGGTCCGGGTGCCGACCACGCTGAACGTCGGCGCGATCGATCTGCTGCACCCAGAGCTGTTTCAGGGTGACCCCGAGCTGGCTCAGAGATCGCGGCGCCTGATGGAGTGTTACCTCGAGATGGGGTGCCGCTCCATCTTCACGTGTGCGCCGTACCAGTCTGGTGCGCGCCCGCCGCTCGGGGCCCAGGTCGCGTGGGCGGAGAGCAACGCCATCGTCTTCTGCAACTCCGTGCTCGGGGCCCGCACGCACCGGTACGGCGACTTCATCGACATCTGTGCCGCGATCACGGGGCGAGCTCCGGCCATTGGTCTCCATCTCGACGAGGGGCGCCGTGCGGACGTCGTCGTCGATCTGCGCGAGCTGCCCGACGAGCTGCTGCACGACGACGTCGCGTTTCCGGTTCTGGGCTACTGGCTCGGCGCCGAGTTTCCGAGTCGGCTGCCGGTGCTGGTCGGACTGCCGGCCGACACGAGCGAGGACCGCCTCAAGGCGCTGGGTGCCGCCGCCGCGTCCTCCGGTGCAACCGCGATGTTCCACGCGGTGGGCGTGACACCGGAGGCTCCCACCCTCGAGGCCGCGCTCGGAGGGGCGGAGGGGGTCGAACGGGTGGTCGTGCGTGCCGAGGATCTGGCCGTGGCCCGGCGTCGCCTGTCGACCGTCGATGACGGCCCGATCGACGTCGTGGCACTCGGGAGCCCGCACTTCTCGGTGCACGAGCTGGAGCGACTCCTGCCCCTGGTGGAGGCGTGCGCGCCGAGCCCGGCGGTCGAGTTCGTGGTCTGTACCCACCGGCTCGCGCTGTCGGCGATCGAGAGCTCGGGCCTCGCCGAGCGGCTGCGGGCTGTGGGTGTGCGTCTGATCGTCGACACCTGCGTGGTCGTGGCTCCGATGCTCCGAAGAAGAGACGGCACCCTGATGACCAACTCGGGCAAGTTCGCGCACTACACGCCCGGCAATCTCGGGATGGGTGTCGTCTACGGCAGCCTCGAGGAGTGCGTGCGGTCCGCCGCGGCGGGAACCGTCGTTCGCGAGGGTGTCGCATGAAGCGCCTCGAGGCGGTGCGGGTTCTCGTTCCGGGAGAGGGCGAAGGGTCACTCCTGGTTCTCGACGAGCCCCTGAGCCTGTGGGGAGGGTACGACCCGGAGTCGGGCGAGATCCAGGACCGAAGGCACCCGCAGAGCGGTGTCTGCGGAGCTGGTCGCGTGTGGTGCATGCCCCACGGTCGCGGTTCGAGTAGCGCCAGCAGCATCCTCCTCGAGAGCGTCCGGCTGGGCACGGCCCCGTCCGCGATTCTGCTGGCCGAGGAGGACGGCATTCTCGCGCTCGGGGCTGCGGTCGCGCGTGAGCTCTACGCGAAAAGCCCCGCAATCCTCGTCCTCGACGGGGCCGATTTTGTCGGTCTTCACGGAACGCCGCACGTGCGCGTGTCCGGACCCGAGGTGGAGATCGACGACTAGCAGGCTTTTTCAGCAGCCCCGAGGGTCGTCAGAGGACCGAGGCGCGGATAGACTTCGCCGGCCGGGACAAAACGTCGGTGCGAAGCCGCGTCGCAGAGTCCGGCGCGAAGGAGAACCCGTTTGAGACCCTGGCTCGCCTCGGAGCGTCCGAGAACGTCTGCGCTTCTGCGGCCCCCCTCTGCGCTCCTCGCACTGGCGTTGCTGGGGGCGGGCGCGGCCGCGTCCCAGACGCCGACGCCGCCCTCGATGCAGGCTTCCCGAGCTGCGACGCCTCCGACCCTCGACGGAGACGTCCTCGGAGATCCCGCGTGGTCGCAGGTGCGCCCTGCGACGGGCTTCGTGCAGACGAACCCTTTTGCCGGCCGCGAAGCCAGCGAGAGGACCGAAGTCCGGATCTCCTTCGACGATGCGACCCTCTACGTGGGCGTCGTGTGCTACGACCGCGACCCGAAGGCGATCATCGTCTCGGACAGTCGCCGCGACGCGTCTCTCGACGAGACCGACAGCTTCCAGGTCATCTTCGACACGTTCGCCGACCAGCAGAACGGCTTCGTGTTCGGCACGAACCCGGCCGGAATCGAGTACGACGCACAGGTCGTGCAGGGCGGCAGCAGCGTCTTCGGCGGGGGTGGGGGCGGGGGCCGCTTCCAGCGGGCCGTGAGCAGCTTCAACCTCAACTGGGACGCGGCCTGGCGTGTGGCGGCGCGCATTCACGACCAGGGGTGGTCGGCCGAGATGGCGATTCCCTTTCGCTCGCTGCGCTACCCGAACGGCGATCAGCAGACCTGGGGCGTGAACTTCCAGCGCAACATCCGCCGTCGCAACGAGACGTCGTTCTGGGCGCCCCTGGAGCTGCAGATGACCCTCCAGCGCCTGACCGAGGCGGGTGCGCTGGAGGGCCTCGAGGTCCCGGCCCAGCGCAACCTGAAGGTCATCCCTTATGCACTCGGCGTGGGGCGGCGGCCTGCGGATGCGGACTCCGAGCGCGACGAGGACTTCGAAGCCGGGCTCGACGTGAAGGTCGGCATCACACAGGGTCTGACCCTCGACGCCACCTTCAACACCGACTTCGCGCAGGTCGAGGTGGACGACCAGCAGGTGAATCTGGATCGCTTCAACCTCTTCTTCCCGGAGAAGCGCCCCTTCTTCCTCGAGAATGCGGGCCTGTTCTCGGTGGGCTCGAGCGGCGAGGTCGACCTCTTCTTCTCACGCCGGATCGGTCTCAGCGCCGGCGGCACGCCGATTCCGATCGACGGCGGTCTGCGCCTCTCCGGCAAGGTCGGCCGAACCAACCTCGGCTTCCTCGCGATGGAGACCGACGAGGCGGGGGGATTCCAGGCGAACCGCTACGGTCTCGCCCGCGTCAATCGCGAGTTTCGGAACCGTTCGAGCGTCGGCGCCATCGTGGTACGCCGCGACGGAACCGGCGCTCTTGCGCCGGACGGCGACGAGAACGACACTTACGGGCTCGACTTCAGCTGGGGAATCGGCCGGGCGCACACGCTCAGCGGCTACGCGGCCAAGACGGAGACCCCCGGGCGCACCGGAGACGACCACGCCTTCAACTTCGGCTACGCGCACGGCTCGCCGAAGTGGCGGGCGTTCGCGAACGTCACCGAGGTCGCGGAAGACTTCAACCCGGAGGTCGGCTTCCTCGCACGGACCGAGTTCCGCAAGCTGTCCGGCTTCCTCATGCGCACCATTCGGCCCCAGAACATGGGCAGCATGCAGGAGATCCGTCCGCACATCTCGTACACGGGCTACTGGGACTTCGACGACTTCCAGGAGACGGAGTTCATCCACGTGGACTCCCACTTCGAGTGGCGGAGCGGCGCGGAGGTCCACACGGGGATCAACTTCACGCGCG
Source organism: Candidatus Multivoraceae bacterium (assembly GCA_965223385.1). GTDB lineage: Bacteria > Acidobacteriota > Thermoanaerobaculia > Multivoradales > Multivoraceae > JBCCLJ01. Next base: position 3,633,816 of record CBDCWR010000007.1, read on the forward strand.
AGGGCGTGAAGGCGCCCTTCGAGATCTCTCCCGGAGTCGTGGTGCAGCCGGGTGAGTACGCGCACGACGAGCTGCAGCTGGTGTACTTCACGAACGAGGGCGCGCCGCTGAGCTTCCGCACCCGCACGGTCATCGGCGGCTTCTTCGGCGGAGATCGCGTGAGCTCGAACAACACGATCCGGGCGCGATGGGGTGAGGCGCTGACGTCGGAGCTCACGTGGAGCCACAACAACGTCAACCTACCCGTGGGCGACTTCGACGTGAACCTGGGCCGCCTCCGCGTGTCCTATTCGTTGACGCCGCGGATCCTGCTGCAGAGCCTCATCCAGTACAACGATCGGAGCGATCAGACGAGCGTCAACCTGCGGTTCAGCTGGCTCCGCGACGCCAACACGGGGCTCTTCGTGGTGTACAACGAGATCGACGAGTTTGGCGTGCGTGAGCTGCTCGACCGCACGGATCGGAGCCTCACGATCAAGTACAGCCACCTGTTCGACGTCTTCGGGCGCTAGGCTTGCGCCCGCGCGGAGGGCCCGGTCAGCCGTCGTCGCCCGTGCGCTCCGCCCAGTAGCTCGCGATCGCTCGCTTGGGCGTGCCGGAGCCGACGGCGAGGGCAAACGCCTGGATGCCGGCTTCGACCGCCTCGTCCATCGGCAGGTTCAACCAGCGGTTCATGAGCTGCTTCTGCAGGCTCAGGGCGTCGGCCGGGTGCCGGAGCAGCTGGGCCGCCTTCGCCTCCACGCGTGCCTCCAGATCCGCCGGCTGGCAGACCTCCGTGAGCATGCCCATGGCGTGGGCCTCGCCGGCCGTGACGTTGTCGCCCGTCAGCAGCAGGTCGCGCGTGCGCATCAGCCCGATCACCGTGGGGAGCAGCGCCGCCTCGATGACCGAAGGCATCCCCACGAAAGGCTCCGGCATGCCGAAGACGGCGTCGCGGCTGGCGATCGTGGCGTCACACGAGATCATCATCTCGAGTCCGGCCCCGAGGCACGCTCCCTGAACGGCACAGATCACGGGTGCCGAATGATTGCGGATCTCACGGAACGTCAGGTGCAGGCCGCGAATGAAACGCTCGGCGGCCACCGCGTCGAGGTCGCGCATCTCGGTGACGTCTGCGCCGGCGCAGAAGGCGCGGTCGCCTTCGCTCCGTAGCACCACGAGGTGCACGTCGCAGCGCCCAGAGGTGCCTTGCAGGGCTTCTCGGAGGGCTTCGGAGCCCTGCGTGCTGAGAGAGTTGGCGCGCCCGGCACGCTGGTAGGTGATGTGGGCGATGCCCTCGTCGATGCGGGTGTCGATGCGGGCGGCGTTGGACGGATCGTGCACGGCTCGTCTCCTGGTGGCGCGGGGCGTCCGGCGACCCGCGTGGCCCGCGCAGTGTACCGGCAGGGGCGAGTCTCGGGCGGACCGGGCGTCGGTTTGCAAAGCGCGCCGGGTGTGGTCTCATTCGCACGCGCCGCGCGGTGCGGGGCGAGACCGAGGGAAGCTCCATGACTCCGAACGACGCCGTCCGTGTAGCGATTCTGGGTGCCGGGCCGGCAGGCCTGGGCGCCGCCCTCGGGCTCGCACGCAGAGGCTTCGACGTGCACGTCTTCGAGGCGGCGGACGCCGTCGGTGGGCTGGCGGCGAGCCACGAGCTGGCGGGCGTCCACGTCGACTACGGCAGCCACCGCCTGCACCCGGCTTCGGATCCGGCGGTGCTCGACGAGATCCGTTCACTGCTCGGCGACGACCTGCTGGAGCGCCCGCGCCACGGGCGGATCCGGCTCCTCGGGCGGTGGATCCACTTTCCGCTGCGGGCGCCGGACCTGGCCCTGCGGATGCATCCGAAGTTCAGCCTCGGCGTGGGGATCGATCTGCTGAAGAAGGTGCTGCCACGGCGGACCGGGGGACACGAGACCTTCGCCTCCGTGCTGCGCGCTGGCCTGGGTCGCACGATCTGCGAGGAGTTCTACTTTCCCTACGCACGGAAGCTCTGGGGCCTCGGGCCGGAGGAGCTCTCCGCCACGCAGGCACGCAAGCGCGTGTCGTCGGGCTCGATCGGCAAGATGCTGCGTCGCCTCGTGCCGCAGGGCTCGGGTGCGGGATCGAAGAGCACCAAGGGCATCTTCTACTACCCCAAGCGCGGCTTCGGTCAGATCGCCGAGGCGTACCGACAGGCCGCCGAGGAGGCGTCCGCCCAGATGGTGCTCGGCCAGCGGGTGAGCGCCGTGGAGCGCCTCGAGTCGGGGCGTCTGGTGGTGCGTGCGGAGGCGTCCGGCGGCGCAACCGTCGCGCAGGAGTTCGATCACGTGTGGTCGACCATCCCGGTGCACGTCCTCGCACAGCTCGTCCGACCCGCTCTACCGCCCGACGTGCTCGAGGCGGCGTCGGCGGTGCGTCTGCGCTCCATGCTCTTGATCTACCTCGTGCTCGAGACCGGGCAGTTCACCGAGTACGACGCGCACTACTTTCCGGCCGCGGACATCCGGATCACACGCCTCTCCGAGCCGAAGAACTACTCCGACACCCGTGCGCCGCACGACGCCACCGTGCTGTGCGCCGAGCTTCCGTGCTTCGTGGAGGACGACGTGTGGTCCATGGAGGCCGAAGAGCTCGGCGAGATCGTGCTGCGCGATCTGCGGACCGCGGGTCTCGAGGTGCAGTGCGGGGTGCGCGACGTGCAGGTGCGGCGGCATCCCGCCGCGTACCCGGTGTACGTCGAGGGCTACGAGAAGAACACCCACCACGTCGACGCGGCCGTCGGGGAGGTCCCGCGGCTCCTGACCTTCGGCCGCCAGGGGCTGTTTGCACACGACAACACCCACCACGCCTTGTTCATGGCGCGGGCGGCCGTCGACTGCCTCGCCGACGACGGCACGTTCGACGCCGAGGCCTGGGCCCGGTGGCGCGAGGTGTTCGAGGCCCACGTCGTCGAAGACTGAGCCGCGTTCCGAAAGCCCGCAGCCGACGCTCGTTCCGGGGGATCACCCCCGGATGTAGAGATCGTGCCAGGTCATGTAGTTGACGAGCCCCCAGAGGGCGCGACCGTGGTCGACGCGGCCTTCGAGGTGATCGTCGACGATGCGCTGCACTCCGGCGGGCTGGAAGAGGCCGGTCGCCTCGAGCCGATCCGGGGCCAGCGTCTCGAGGAGCAGCGGTTTGAGCTCGTTGCGAAACCAGCTCGAGTAGGGCATCTCCAGGCCGACCTTCTTCTTCTGGATGAGGCTGTCGGGGAGCTTGTCGCGGAGCGCCATCTTCATGAGCCGCTTCTTCTGTGTCCCCTTGAGCTTCATGCCGACCGGCACGCGGCCCATGAACTCGCAGAGCTCCGGGTCGGTGAACGGCACGCGCGCCTCGAGTGAGTGCGCCATGCTCATGCGGTCGTTCTTGATCATGAGGTCGTCGGGAAGGAAGACCCGGTTGTCGATGTACATGATCTTCGACAGCGTCTCGGGGCTGGCGCAGCGGTCGAAAGCCTCGGTGAAGTGGCGATGGGCCTCGAAGGAGGCGAGCTGCTCGCGGACACCTTGCGTGAGCACGTCCTGCTTCTGCACCGCCGTCAGAACGATGCGCCACCACATGTGCGCCTGCGCCGGAGGGAGATCCTGGCCCGAGATGAAGCGCTTGAGCTTGAACTCGAGCGACAGCTTCTTGTGCGAGACCGGCAGGCTCCGGATGATCGGCGCAAGCACGCCGTTGCGGAGGAAGCCGGGGAGACGGCGGAACTTGCTGTACACGTTGTAGGCCGCGTAGGTGTCGTAGCCCGCGAACGTCTCGTCACCCCCTTCACCGGAGAGCACGACCACGACGTCGTCTTTGGCGATCTCGCAGACGGCGTAGGTCGGGATGGCGGAGCCGTCGGCGTACGGCTCGTCGATGAACGACATCACCCGAGGGAGGAGCTCGCGCACGAGGTCGGCGGTCACCAGAACCTCCTTGTGGGCCGTGTCGAACGACTGGGCCGCGATCCGCGCCCACGGGAGCTCGTTGAACGACGGATCCTCGAAGCCGACCGAGAACGTGTGGACCTGCTCCTGCGTCTGCTCGTGCATGAGGGCGACGCACGCGCTGGAGTCGAGACCCCCCGAGAGCAGAACGCCGATGGGTACGTCGGCGATGAGCCGGCGCTCGATCGAGCGCTGCATGAGCTCGAGCGCTCGCTCGACCACCTCGGGCTCGCGCAGACCCGCGGTCCGGGTCGAAGACCAGATCCCAGTAGCGCTCGGTACGCGAGCTGCCGTCGGCGTCGAGCACCGTGAAGTGCGACGCCGGCACCTCTTCGATGCCCTTCGAAGGCGGTCTGCGTGCCCGGGATGTAGTCGAAGGTGAGGAAGTCCCACAACGCCTGGGCGCTCGGCTGCCGCGGCACCCGCTCGTCCTGGAGAATCGCCTTGATCTCGGAGCCGAAGCGGAAGCGCTGCGCGTCCCGCTGAAAAAACAGCGGCTTGATGCCGAAGCGGTCGCGGCCGAGCACGAGCCGCTGCCGGGGGCCGTCCCAGATGGCGATGGCGAACATGCCGTTGAGCTCGGCGAACATGTCCGTGCCGATCTCTTCGTAGAGGTGAAGCAGGACCTCCGTATCGGTGCGCGATCGGAAGACGTGGCCTTTCTGGCGAAGGCCGTGCTTCGCCTCGAGCTCCGCGAAGTTGTACACCTCGCCGTTGTAGACGATGTGCACGCTCGCGTCTTCGTTGGGCATCGGCATGTGCCCGTTCTCGGACAGGTCGATCACGGAGAGTCGACGGGAGCCGAGGCCCGCGCGGCCCTCCACGAACGTGCCGCGGTCACTGGGCCCGCGGTGGGCCAGCGAGTCGGTCATGCGCTCGAGGAGCGCTCGCTCCGGCTCCTGCAGCTGGCCTTCGAGTGCGATGAGGCCGCAGATTCCACACATGGTCAGCGCTCCTCCTGATCGGTGCCACGCCGCTTGTACACGAAGATGGACCCACCGCTCAGGGTGCCGTCGAAGCGCTTCGCCAGCTCGTACCGTGACTGGATGTGCTCCAGCAGGTCGGGGTGGTACCCCTCCATGTGGAGAGGGACGGCGTAGACGGCCCAGGTCGCGTCGGCACTCTCTTCGATGCTGCGGAGCTCGGCGACGTCGGCGACAACTGGCCAGGACGGTTCGTAGAGCAGGCTGTACGCGCGGCCGGCCATCCCCATGGTGGCGACGCGGTCGCCAGGGCCCGTGCTCTCCCGCACGAAGGCCGCGGCGCCTTCGAAGTCCTGCTTGGGCCCGTACGCGCGCGGTACGGTCGCAGCCGAGATCAGGATCGCAAGCAACGCTACCGCGAGCGCGAGCCGTGGTGCGAACACCGGCTTCTGTCGGAGAACGTTCTGGACGAGGGTCGCGCACTGGCTGATGCCGCGCATGGCGATCAGGATCGCGAAGCCCGCGCCGAAGAAGAAGAACCGGGGCCAGAGGTTGTGCCCCAGTGCGATCGTCAGTGCGGCGCCGAGCGCGACGGGAATGGCGAACATGGCAACCACCGCAGGCCGGCTGCGCAGGTACGACCAGCAGCCAGCGGCAAACCCGAAACCGGCGGCGGCCACCACGAACGACCCGCCGAGCCCGATGCTGAGGACGGCCAGCGATTCCCGGAGGGTCCAGAGTGGGTTTTTCCAGATGGCAACCTCGTGCAGGTTGGCGATGGCGACCATCTGGTAGAGCGGTAGGGAGTGCATGATGAGGATCAGCAGGACGGTCTGCGTGAAGCCCACCGCCGGCAGGGCCGTGTTGCCGAGCGTGGCCTCGCGGCGTAGCAGCTGCCGCGCACAGAGGAACAGCCAGATCAGACCGTGACCGGTCAGGATGAAGATCATCGTCTGGTGAGCGAAGACGCCCAGGGCCCCCACGAGCGAGTAGGCGACCCAGAGCCTCGCATCCTCCTCGTCGAGAGCGCGGAAGACCAGGTACGTTCCCGCCAGGGCAAAGAAGAGCACGGCGGTGTAGCCCCTCGCGTTCTGGGAGAACCAGACGTGGTGGTAACTCACGGTGAGGAGTGCCGCGCTGAGGAGGGCCTCGCGCCGTGTCGTCACGTAGCTGCCGAGCAGGTAGAGCGCCCAGACCCCAGCGACGCCGAAGATCGCCGCCGGAAGACGAAACGACCAGAAGCTCTTGCCAAACAGCGCCATGGCCGTCTGCGCGCTGAACGTGTAGAGGTAGTGCTGGTTCTGGGTCTCGTACACCGTGAGCATCTCCATGGCCGGCGCGTCGGCAAACCGGATCCAGGCTTCGGCCTCGTCGAACCACAGGGCGGACTCGAGCGCAAACAGCCGCAGCAGGGCGGCCACGACCAGGAGGAGACCCAGGGCCCAGAGGTGCCACGCAGGGCGCGGCTCTCGCTCACGCGGCGGTCGGGGATCGGGGAGCTTGTGCCCGAGGGCGGCCAGGGCGAGTGCCGTGGCGGCAAACAGCCCGAGCGCGAGACGCATGGTCCCTGCACCCTGCCGCAGCGGTTCCGCCACGGTCTCGAGGTCGGGTCGCAGCAGCCCCAGCCAGGTGTCTGTTGGCAGGAGGGCACCGGCCGCCGCCAGCAGCGACACCCCCGCCATGAAGATCGGCAGAGCTCGATGTCCGGGCCTGGGTGGCATGCACGTCTCCTGGGGCGCCGATGAGGCGCCGTGAGGTGACCTGCCTAGCGCGCTCCGTCCGGGAGGGCGTCCTCGGTCGAGAGGTCGAGAACGGCGCGCGAGGAGACGAGAGGACGTCCCCGTTGGGCAAGTCGCCGGATCATGCCGTCCGTCGCCATGCCGATGAGCAGGATCTGGACAGCAACCAGCAAGAGAAAGATCGCGGAGGTCGAGAAGACCTCCTGATAGGCCAGCGACCAGGAGAGATCCTGGTTCCGGGGAATCACAGCCAGGAGGTCGAAGAGGACCTTGGCGCTTCCGAGCCCGCCGCACGCGGCAGCGAGTGGTATGAAGACCTTGAGCGGGTGGAACATCACCGTGATGCGCACCACCAGGATCATGAAGTCCATGAAGTGACGCGCCACGATCTTGGACTTGCCGACGCGCCGCTCGTAGTCGATGGGGTGGTAGAGCAGGCGGTAGCCGTCGGCGATCATGGCGAGCGTAATCGTCGTCGTCAGGGAGAATCCGTCGGGCAGGATGGCGTAGTACTGCTGGAGGCAGGGCTTCCAGAACGCGCGCAGCCCGGAGTTGAGGTCGGGAATGCGGCGGCCGGCGACCCGTTGTGCGAGGTGCTGGAGCACCCACTTCGCCGGCCGGCGGATGAGCGGGATGTGCACGTTGCGCCCGGTGCGTGCGGCGATGACCATGTCGGCATGCTCGAGCTGGCGCAGCAGCTCCGGAATTGCATGAGCTGGGTAGGTGCCGTCGGCGTCGATGATCACGACCCGGTCGTACCGTGCCGCTGCGAACCCCGTCTTGAGCGCGGCCCCGTAGCCACGGTTCTCCAGGTGCTGCAGCACGCGGACGTCGAGCCCCTTCAGGTGCTCGAGGGTCCGATCGCTCGAGCCGTCGTCGACGACGAGGATCTCGGAGGGGCCGGGCACGTTGGCGAGGGCCTCCGCCACGGTGCGCACCTGGGCCTCGATGGCCCCCTCTTCGTTGTAGGCCGGGATGACGACCGAGACCCCTGAGGTCGCGAAATCTGTCGCGGTAGCCGAAGCTGCGTCGTCTGCCATGTCGCCTGGAATCCCCCCGACGAGCGCCGTCGGCCCAACTTCAATCATAGCATCGACTTACCGGGTTCCGAGGGGCCTGGGAGCCGGATCGGATTTCTTGACAGCCGTCCGGCGCGAGCGCCACAATTCCCATGGCCCCGGCGCTTCGCGGGCCCGAGGGGTGCCTCCTCGTTTCTGGATCCGATCCCTTCCTTTCGTGTGCTGACCGCGCGCCTCGCGCGCGAGGGGCTGCACGCTCTCTTCCCCAGGAAACGACATGAGCCAAGTTCCAAACGCGACGGGTGACGCCGAGCCTTCGAGCGGTCTCCGCGAGCTCAGCGCACGTCGGCCGGGTGTGGCCTGGCGCCTCTTCCTGACCTGCTGGCTCGTGTACGCGATGCACTTCGCCACGAACACGGTGCGGGAGATCTATCCGGCGCTCGCTCTCGGAGATCACTTCTCGTTCCGCCTCGACGAGTACGCGAACATGCATCCGGACCTCTTCGAGAAGGAGGGCTACGGCTGGCACAGCGGCAACAACCCCGGAGTTTCCATGGTCGCGGCCATTCCGTACGCCGTGGCGCGTCCGCTCATCGACCTCGTGGTCGAGCACGTCAGAGAGCTCCGCAGTCGCTCCGGCGATGCCGAGCCTCCGGCCTACGACTCCAAGTGGCCCCTCGCCCGCGGGTTCTACGCCAAGGCGTACGAGCGCGGACTCGACGTGAAGCTGTTTCTCGGAGCGTGGGTGATGCACGCGTTCTGCATGGCTCCGAGCTCGGCACTCGGAGTGGTGGCCATCTTCTGGGTCCTCCGGCGCCAGCTGGGGCGCGAGCGGCTCGCGCTTGGCCTCGCGCTGCTGTATGCCTTCGGCACGCCGGTCTTCTTTCGTACCGGCTTCCTCAATCACAACCTCATGCTCGGGCACATCGCCTTCTTCGGCTTCCTCGCCCTCTGGTCGTTCGGGAGGTGGTCCGAGCACAGCGACCGCGCGCGCTACCTCTTCGCCGGCGTCACGGGAGGAACCGCCGTGTTGTTCGACTACAGCGGGGTGGTGGTGCTGTTCGCCCTTTTCCTCTACGGCATCGCGAAGAGCGTCGCTGCGGGCGGTTGGCCGCTCGCAGTGCGACAAGGATGGTGGTACTTCCTGGGCACCCTGCCTCCTGGTCTCCTCCTGATGCTCTACCAGTGGCGAAGCTTCGGACACCCGCTGTATCCGGGCCAGCACTGGATGCCGCCGGTGGAGTGGATCGACCAGGGTTACCAGGGGTACGGCCCACCGCAGCTCGAGCTCCTGCTGGCTCTGGCCTTCGATCCGCGCTTTGGCATCTTCGTGGTCTGCCCACTCCTGCTCCTGGCCCTCCCGACCGCTTTCGATGGGCTGCGGGGCCGCGATCGGCTGCTCCTTCCGCGGCTCGAGATGGCCTTCGTCCTGCTGGTGTTCGTTGCGGTCTGGGTCTTCTTCTCCGGCAGCAACTACACCCGACTCCAGTTCAACACGGGCATGCGCTACCTGGCTTGCACGCTGCCGTTCATCTTTCTGGGGGCTGCCTCCACACTGGCGCACTGGCGGCGAGCTCCCCTCCTCCTGCTCTCGGTCTTCTCCGTGGCCTGGGCCTGGTCGCTCGCCATGTATCGCGACGTGGAGAGCGGGTTCGGGATGCTCAATCCGATCGGCCACGTGCTCATTGGCGGCTTCCGCCTGCCTGTTCTCGACACCTTCGGCAACCTGGGAGGCATCTTCGGCACCTTCGTGGAGGGCGGAGTGTCGCCGCTCCCGCTGATGCTCCTTGCGGCGGCGATTCTCACCGTGATCTGGCTGCCGCGTCAGCGCGAGGCGCGGGATCGGTGAGCGACACGAACGCCGCGCGCTCGAAGCGGCACACGTCGAAGCGGGTGTCGCACTCCAGGTCGAGGGCCAGCTCCTCCACGTCGAAGCAGACGTACTGCCCGTCGAAGAGCGTGTAGCGCAGGTCGAAGAGATCGCACTCTCCTTCTTCGGCGAGGTGCAGGGCCACGCGATCGCGCGTGGTGCGGCCCAGTCGGACGACCGCGGGAGGTGTCTGCCAGCCGAAGTCGTTCTCGCTGCGGCCCAGAGCGAAGAGCAGGTCGAGAATGACCTCTTGGAACTCGTAGACGGAAGGTTCCAGGGCGTGCCCGCGGGCCGCAGCCGCAAGGGCGCCCTCGAGATCTCCGGCCGCGTCGAGAGCGTCTGCGTGATGGAGATGGACGCGCGCGTCGCAGTCGTACAGTACGAGCACCGCGTCCCAGAACGCGGCCGCGACGTGTGGCTCGCCGGCGTCGCACAGGTCCCAGGCGATGTCGGCCCACTCGAACGGGCCGGCGGCGAGCGCCAGCTCGTGTGCCCGAAGCCTCTGGGCTGGGCTGACGGTCGAATCTGCCGGCGGGGGATCCGGGCGCCCCGCGCGCGGACTTGCGAGACCCCAGCCGAGGAGCCTGTCGCCGGTGCCCTGCCTGTGCTCTCCTTCCACACGGGAAGAAGACGCAGGGGGAGGCGTCAGCCTTGCGGAGTCTCCTCACGGAGCCGCTTCAGCAGGTCGGGGTCGACGCGGGCCTTCACGGTCCGGCGATCCATGTCGAGGCGGCGTGCAGCGCCGAGATAGGAGCCCTCGCGCTCGTACACCAGCGTCGTGTACCAGTTGAGTACCTCTTCGGCCGTGAGCTCTCCGGCACGCACCTTCTGCGTGAGCGCGTCGGCCGCGGTCCTCGGGGACGGCCGCCGGTACTCGCCACGCACGACGACGTTGCGCACGCACTGCTCGAGCTCGCGGAAGTTGCCCGGCCACGGATAGTCAGCTCCCAGCTCCCGGAGGATCCAGGAGAGAACCTCGTCCGTCACGCTCTCCGCCTCGTCGCGGCCGACGATGTTCGCCGTGACGGTCAGGACGAGGCTGCGCAGCTCCGCCTCCGAGCCCCGCAGCTGCTCCGCGAGGGACGGGGTCGTGATCAGGTCGGAGCACAGGCGGTAGTAGAAGTCCTCCCGCATGCGGCCGGCCTTCATCTCCTCGTGCGGGTCGCGATTCGTCGCGGCCAGGAGCTTGCCGCGGAAGTGGCGGTCTTTGGTGTCGCCGAGACGCTGGAAGATGCGGGTCTGGAGCACGCGCAGCAGTTTCACCTGGATCGACTCGTTGACCTCGCCGATCTCATCGAGGAAGACGGCGCCGAGCGGCGGGCACTCCTCGAACCAGCCGGCGCGGTCTCCCAGTGCGCCCGTGAAGGCTCCCTTCTGGTGCCCGAAGAGCTCCGACTCGATGAGAGTGGGGGAGAGAGCCGACAGGTTGAGCGCGTAAAAGGCTTCGCGGTAGTCCTCGGTGAACTCCATGCGCATCGGATCGAACGGGATGAACCGCGACAGACCGATGGCGCGCGCGACCAGCTCCTTGCCGGTGCCGGACGGCCCTGTGATCAAGGTCGTGAAGTCGCCCATCGAGCGATAGAGACCGCGCCGGAAGCGGCGCACGTCGCGCGTGAACACCGACTGCCAGATGGAGGCACGGAGCCGCGCTGCCGGCATCGAGCCCCCGATGATCGACCGGTGGATGAACTGAAAGGCGCGGCGCACCTGGAAGAACCAGGCGAAGGCGATCTCCGGGCTCACGGACTCGCCGAGCCGCAGGTCGGGGTCGAGGAGTAGGCGGGACGCCTCGCGGGCAAAGGCCTCGTAGAACGGCGCGCTGCGTCTTCCCTGGGGAGTCTCCTGAAGGGCGACGGTGCGGAGCTGCTCGTGACAGCTGTAGTAGAGGTAGTAGAAGACCACGTCCCGGTACAGGCGCCGGTCTTCGTCGGTTGCCTCTCCGCGCAGGAGGAGCTCGCGCATCTGCTCGAGCAGGGGCAGGAGTCGCTGGTCGATCACCGCGATGTTGGGGTTCTCGGCCTCCGTCTCGAAGTGCCAGATCTCGCCGTGATCGATGAAATCGGCCCCGAGCGCCGCGCGCTCGAACTCGACCCGCTCCTGGAGAAACGGGTTGCAGTACGTCAGCTCCGCGACCGCCTGGGCAAACTGGCGCTCCTTCTTGTTCATCTCTCGCCTCCCGCGTTGTCCACCTAGTGTACTGGTGGATGGTCGGGGGGGGCGCCGATCCGCGTGGACGCCGTCCGGTACGCATCGTGCTCCTCCAGACCCCGAACCGAAGGCGTGGTGCCTCCGTCGGCGCGGTAGGCTGACTCGAGGGGTCGAGAATGGTGTTTCGAGCGCTGGCGTGGATCGTGATCCGAATCTTCTACCGGGTGCAGGTGACCGGAACCCGGCCATCGCGGACGGGGGCAGCCCTCCTTCTGGCGAATCACCCCAACTCGCTGTTCGATCCGGCCATGGTCCTGGGCTGCGCAGGGCGCGCCGTTCGTTTTCTGGCGAAGGCGCCGCTCTTCGACGACGTGCGTGTGGCCTGGCTCGTGCGCTCCGCCGGAGCGATTCCGGTCTTCCGGCGATCGGACGACCCCTCCGCGATGTCGGGTAACGACGACATGTTCCGGGCCGTCGACGAGGCTCTGCTGGGCGGCGACGCGATCGGGCTCTTCCCCGAGGGCCGCAGCCACAGCGAGCCGGCGATGAGCGAGCTGCGCACCGGGGCGGCCCGCATGGCCCTCTCCGCCGCGCACCGGGCGCAGGTTGCACCGGCGATCGTCCCGGTGGGGCTGGTCTTCCGCGAAAAGGAGATCTTCCGCTCCGAGGCCGCCGCGGTCTTCGGCGAGCCGGTCGACTGGGGCGACCTCGTGGAGCTGGGTGCAGACGATCGGGACGCGGTGCGCGAGCTGACCGAGCGCATCGACGCAGCGCTGCGCGAGGTGACGGTGAACCTGGAGCGCTGGGAGGACGGACCACTCGTGCAGGCGGCAGTCGACGTGTGGGGGACCGAGCGCGAGCTCGGCGGCGCATCGGATGACGCGGCGCCCGAGGTCGACGAGGCGACCCGCGTCCAGCGGCTTGCCGTGGCGACGCGGCTCCTGGCCGAGCATCGCGGAACGCCTACGGCCGAGGCTCTCGTCGCAGACCTTCACGCCCACGGCCGCAGGCTCGAGCGCCTGGGACTCGACCCCCGCAGCCTCCGGTCGCGCACGCAGGCGCGCGTGGCAGTGGGGTGGGCGGTCTCGAAGCTGCACCTGCTCGCCCTGCCGATGTTGGCGGCGAGTGTCGTCGGCGGTGTGACGTTCTACCTGCCCCAGAAGCTCGCCGGGCTGCTCGCCGGGAGGACGTCCCCGAACCGGACCGAGCTCGCCACGCACAAGCTCGTATGGGGTGCGTTGCTCTCGTTTGCGTGGCTGTTGGTGCTCGGCGTGGCGTTCGCAGCGGTGTGGGGAGCGCTCGCGGCTGGCGCTCTTCTGATCGTGCTCCCCGGCGTTGGCGTCGTCGGGCGCCGCGTACGTGAGCGGTGGGGAGGCGCATGGGGCGAAGCGCGGAGGTTCGTGTCGCTCCGGGCACGGAGCGCCCTCGTGCGCGAGCTCAGAGACGACCAGCGCCGCTTGGCCGAGCGCCTCGACCAGCTCGTGTAGGGGCCGCGCCCTTCTCCTGGCACTTCGCTTGCGCCAGGACGGCGAGCTGGAGCAGCCGAAGGCGCCGTGCCTGGGCCTGTAGGAGGCCGTCGATCCTCTGGGAGGAGGCCGTGGTCGCGGGGCGCTGGGGGAGGGGCTCAGGCACTCTCGTCGCTGCCCTCGAGCCACGCGACCGGAACCTCGGACCGTGCGGTTGGCCGTGCCGCGACGCGGTCGATCGACACGCCGAGAGCGCACTTGAGCCGGTGCACGCGGCGAAGCGACGCCGGACCCAGGGACGAGACCTCCACGGCCTCGTGGACGCGGTACACAGGGGCGCCGCGGTAGGTGTGGGGCTGGGCGTGGTGGCCGCGCTCGGCGTGCTCCCTGTCTCTTGGTGGATGGCTGCCTTCCCGTTGGCGGTCTTCTCGTGGATGGCGGTTCTCGCAGTGGTCGCCGTCTGCACGAGGGTCGCGGAGGTCGGCGTCGTCGCTGGCGAGTGCCAGAGTGCAGCCGAGCGCAGACGAGTCGACCAGGGCGACCATGCCGGCGTGGCGAAGATCCTCGAGGGGGGTGTCTGCCAGGGCATGGGGTGTGTGCGGCACCTCCCGGGGAGGAGTCTCAGCGGGCGCGGCCGTCGCAGCTGCCGCCTTCGGGGCTTCGTGCGGCGTCGCCCGCTCCAGGCCGAGGCCCGCTCGTGCCGAGGCCGGGCTCGGCCGGGGCGGCGCGGCACTCGGCAGCGAGGGCCAGGCCTCGAGGAAGCGCTCCAGATCGAAGCGCGGCGCGCTCGCTGTCGCGGCGACCTCCGGTTGCGCGCCGGTCGGCGGGGGCGCGGCCTCCACCGGACCGGGTGCGGCGTTCGGGAAAGGCGGCGGCAGGGGATCGTGGCGTTGCGTGCTCATGGGGCTCCCGAGGAGGCGGAGTGAAGGACAAATTTACGCCTGAATTACGCCTTTGTCAAGAGAGTAGACTGCGGCCCGCCGCAAACAGCTCGCTCGACCAAGGAGAGCCCCATGAATCGACGTCAGTTCGTGGAACGCACGGGTGCAGGAATCGCCGGCCTCTGGGGCGTCGCCGCCTCCGCGGCGACGGGTGGCGGTGCTGCAGCCCCGTCCGGCTCGGGTAGCCGGTTCAAGCTCAAGTACGCCCCGCACTTCGGCATGTTCCGCCACCATGCGGGGGCCGATCTCGTGGATCAGCTGAAGTTCATGCACGACGAGGGCTTCGTGGCCCTCGAAGACAACGGCATGTCGAGTCGAGCCGCGGCGGACCAGGAGCGCGTGGCGCGTGAGATGCAGCGTCTCGACATGGAGATGGGGGTCTTCGTGGCGCACACAGCGTGGAACGAGGTGTCCTTCGCATCGGACGACCCCGCGGCGCGGGAGCGCATCCTGGGCGACGTCAAGACGGCGATCGAGACGGCAAAGCGAGTGAACGCCAACTGGTGCACCGTGGTGCCAGGCGACTACAGCAAGGCCGTCCCGATGGAGTACCAGACCGCCAACGTGGTGGAGAACCTGCGACGCGCGGCGGAGCTGTGCGAGCCCGTGGGGCTCGTGATGGTGCTCGAGCCGCTCAACCACTGGAGCAACCACCCGGGGGTCTTCCTCACGGGGATGCCGCAGGCCTACGAGATCTGCGTCGCGGTGGACAGTCCGTCGGTGAAGATCCTCGACGATCTCTACCACCAGCAGATCACGGAGGGGAACCTCATTCCCAACATCGACCGCGCCTGGGATCAGATCGCGTACTTCCAGGTGGGGGACAACCCCGGTCGCAAGGAGCCGACGACCGGCGAGATCAACTACCGGAACGTCTTCCGGCACATCCACTCCAAGGGCTGGGACGGCATCGTGGGGATGGAGCACGGCAACTCCAGGCCGGGCAAGGAGGGCGAGCGAGCCGTGATCGACGCCTACGCCTGGTGCGACGACTTCGCGTAGGCCCGAAGGAGCCGTGATGGACCGTGTGACCCTCCTGTATCTCCTCCTCGCGGCGGGCGCCGGTGCGCTCGGCGCGATCCACGTGCCGATCAACGGCTCCCTGGGCGAGCGGATCGGCTCTCCGATGGTCGCCACCTTCTCCTTCTACGCGGTGGCGCTCGCCACCATCAGCGTCGTCTGTCTCCTGCGGGCGGAGCGTGGTGCGTTCCAGGCGCTGGCAGCGGCGCCGCGCTGGTATCTCGTGGCCGGTGTCATCTCGGTCGTGGTCGTCGGAGCGTCGACCTTCCTCATTCCGCGGCTGGGCGCCCTGAACGTCTTTGCGATCACGGTGACGATGCAGCTCCTCGTGCGCACCGTGATCTCCCACTTCGGCTGGCTCGACTCCCCGGTGCAGCCGATCGATGCGTCGAAGGTGCTCGGGGCCGCGCTCCTGCTCGTGGGAGCTCTGCTGGTGGTGCGGGCCTAGGGGACTTTTTCAGCAGCCCCCTAGGTCCCCCGGGCGAGCGCCTCGGCCATCTGCTCGCCATAGGCCCGGTGGCTGTCGGCCGAGGGGTGAAACCCGTCGTCGGAGAACGACCCGGGCTCGAACCGGAAGTCCAGCGGCACGAAGATCACCCCCGGTACGGAGCGCGCGACGCGCGCAGCCACCACGTCGAACCAGCTGGAGCGCCAGCCGAGCAGCCGGCGCAGCGGCTGCGGGAGAACCGGAAACCGCGCGAGCGGTGGCAGTCCGGACAGGGCGATCTTCGCGTGCGGGTGGCACTCCCTCAC
This sequence comes from Candidatus Multivoraceae bacterium, assembly GCA_965223385.1. Taxonomy (GTDB): domain Bacteria; phylum Acidobacteriota; class Thermoanaerobaculia; order Multivoradales; family Multivoraceae; genus JBCCLJ01. The sequence goes on from CBDCWR010000007.1 coordinate 3,649,624, forward strand.
GGCGTGGAGGAGGCTCCGCAGCTCGCGCGCGAAGCGCGCGGTGGTATGGGCCGCCGTGACGTGGTTCACGCCGACGGACAGCACGACGTGCGTTGCCGGCCCGGGCGAAAGCACGTTCAGCTGGTGCAGGATCTCGGGAGCCCGGGCGCCGATCTCGCCGACCGCCCGCCATGCCGCGGGAGCGGCGTACAGCTCGCTCAGGCGACGCGCCGTCTGCGCTGGCATTGCGGCGTGGTGCTCCCCGGCTCCGACCCCGGCGACGATGGAGTCGCCGAGCCCCAGCACCACCAGGTTCGGCGAGCCCGACCCGAAGGTGCCCGACGCTTCGCCAGAGGCCGCAGGGAACCGTTGGGCGTGCCGCCTCGTGCGTCGGCCCTGGAGCGCCATGAGTGGTGCGCAGGCCCAGAAGGCGAGGCGGCCCGTCAGCGCCGTGGTGGCGATCGACATGGCAGGAGTTTCTCCGCGCGGGCCGAGTCGGATGTGGAAGGCGCGAGCTGGCGGTCCGGGCGCTTCAGAGAACCGGCAGTGCGGACCCTGTCTGCGGGCGCGGCAGCACCGTTTCGCCCGTCAGAAACTCGTCCATCGCGGCCGCGGCGGCGCGCCCCTCGTTGATCGCCCACACGACGAGGCTCTGGCCGCGGCGGCAGTCGCCCGCCGCGAACACGCCGGGTACGTTCGTCGCGAACCGGCCGTAGTCGGCCTTGAAGTTGGACCGCGGATCGGTGGCGAGCCCGAGCTTCTGCACGAGCGTCTCCTCCGGCCCGAGGAAGCCCATGGCGAGGAGAACGAGGTCGGCCTCGAAGACCTCCTCTCTGCCCGGCACCTCGCTCATCTCCATGCGTCCGTTTGCCCCGGGACTCCATTTCACGCGGACGGTCTCGATGCCGGCGACGTTGCCGTTGCCGTCGTCCACGAAGCGCTTCGAAAGAACGCGGAAGACGCGCGGGTCGTCGCCGAAGCGCGACTCCGACTCCGCGTGGCCGTAGTCGACGCGGAAGACCCGCGGCCACTCCGGCCAGGGGTTGTCCGTGTCGCGGTGGTTCGGCGGGCGGTCGAGCAGCTCGAAGTTGACCATGGCCACACATCCGTGCCGTAGCGACGTGCCGATGCAGTCGGTGCCCGTGTCGCCGCCGCCGATCACGACCACCCGCTTGCCTTCAGCGGAGATGTAGGCACCGTCGGCGAGCCCTGAGTCGAGAAGGCTCCGGGTGTTGGCTGTGAGGAAGTCCATGGCGAAGTGGATGCCGTTCAGATCGCGACCCTCGATCGGGAGATCCCTCGGCACGGTGGCGCCACACGCGAGCAGCAGAGCGTCGTGCTTCTCCTGCAGCTCCTCCACGTCGACGTTCTTGCCGACGTGGGCTCCGGTCACGAACTCGATGCCTTCGTCGCGGAGCAGCTGGACCCGACGGTCGACCACGCGGGTCTTCTCGAGCTTCATGTTCGGGATGCCGTACATCAGGAGCCCGCCGACGCGGTCTTCGCGCTCGTACACCGTGACGCGGTGACCGGCCTGGTTGAGCTGCGCGGCCGCGGCGAGGCCTGCGGGCCCGGAGCCGATCACGCCCACCGTCTTGTCGGTGCGCTGCGCCGGAGGATGGGGCTGCACCCAGCCCTCCTCGAAGCCGCGGTCGATGATGGCGTTCTCGATGTTCTTGATCGTGACGGGGGGCTCGTTGATGCCGAGCACACAGGCGCCTTCGCACGGCGCAGGACAGACGCGCCCGGTGAACTCCGGGAAGTTGTTCGTGCGGTGGAGGCGTTCGAGGGCGCTCTGCCACCGGCCTTTGTAGACGAGGTCGTTCCACTCTGGGATCAGGTTGTCGACGGGGCAGCCGCTCTCGCTCTGACAGAACGGGACACCACAGTCCATGCACCGCGCGCCCTGCGTGGTGAGGTGCTTCTCGGGCACCGGCACGAGGAACTCGTCCCAGTGCTCGAGGCGCTCCTGCGGAGAGGTGGAGGGCACAGTCTCCCGTGCGAACTCCTTGAAGCCGGTGATCTTGCCCATCAGGCCGCCCTCTGCTGCGCCAGGACGCGGCGGTAGTCGTCCGGCATCACCTGACGGAACTGGGCCAGTGCCTGGGGCCAGCTGTCGAGCAGCCGCTGTGCGACGGTCGAGCCCGTCCACCGCGCGTGGCTCGCGATGAGCTCACGCAGCTCCTGCTCGTAGCCGTCCGAGACCGCCTCGAGGGAGACCATCTCGAGGTTGCAAGCCTCTTCGAGGTTCTCGTCCGGGTCCCAGACCCAGGCGATGCCGCCACTCATGCCGGCCGCGAAGTTGCGTCCGGTCGGCCCGAGAATGACGGCTCGTCCGCCGGTCATGTACTCGCAGCCGTGGTCCCCGACACCTTCGACGACCGCGTGGGCGCCCGAGTTGCGCACGCAGAAGCGCTCCGCAGCGCGGCCGCGGAAGAACGCCTCGCCCGAGGTCGCACCGTAGAGCACGACGTTGCCGACCAGGATGTTGGCCTCGGGCTCGAAGGTCGACGCCTTCGGCGGGTAGATCACCACCCGGCCGCCGGAGAGACCCTTGCCGACGTAGTCGTTGGCGTCACCCTCCACTTCGAGGGTCACACCCTGCGAGAGGAACGCGCCGAAGCTCTGCCCGGCCGAGCCGTCGAACTGGAAGTGGATCGTGCCGTCGGGAAGCGACTGCTCTCCGTGGCGCTTCATGATCTCGTGCGAGAGCGTAGCGCCCACGGTGCGGTGGATGTTCTCGATCGGAAGCCGGTGTGCGACCGTCTCGCCGCGGTCCAGGGCTGGCTCGGCCAGCTCGATGAGCCGGTTGTCGAGTGCGCGCTCGAGCTGGTGGTCCTGGGCCTGGGTGCAGGTGACCTGGGTGTCCTCGTCCTTCAACTGCGCGGGGGTGAGCAACAGCGCAAGGTCGAGCCCCTGGGTCTTCCAGTGCGTGTGGCCAGGCTCGGAGTGGAGGAGGTCGGTGCGGCCGACGAGCTCGACGATCGAGCGAACGCCCAGGCTGGCCATGAGGCTGCGGGTCTCCTCGGCCACCATGAACAGATAGTTCACCACGTGCTCCGGCTTGCCGGCGAACTTCTCGCGCAGCTCCGGATCCTGCGTCGCGATGCCGACCGGGCATGTGTTCAGGTGGCACTTGCGCATCATGATGCAGCCGAGCGTGATCAGCGGCGCGGTGGAGAAGCCGAACTCCTCGGCGCCGAGGATCGCGGCGATCACCACGTCGCGGCCGGTCTTGAGCTGACCGTCGGTCTGCAGGATGACGCGCGAGCGCAGGTCGTTGAGCACGAGCGTCTGGTGCGTCTCCGCGATGCCGAGCTCCCACGGCAGGCCGGCGTGCTTGATGCTCGTCAGCGGCGAAGCGCCGGTGCCGCCGTCGTGGCCGGAGATCAGGATGTGGTCGGCCTTCGCCTTCGCAACGCCGGCCGCGACGGTGCCCACGCCCACCTCGGACACCAGCTTCACGCTCACGCGGGCGGACGGGTTGGCGTTCTTCAGATCGTGGATCAGCTGCGCGAGGTCTTCGATCGAGTAGATGTCGTGGTGCGGGGGCGGGGAGATCAGGCCGACGCCCGGTGTGGAGTGCCGGGTCTTGGCGATGATGTGGTCCACCTTGTGGCCCGGCAGCTCGCCTCCTTCGCCCGGCTTGGCACCCTGGGCGATCTTGATCTGCAGCTCGTCGGCGTTGGTCAGATACCAGGACGTGACGCCGAAACGCCCCGAGGCGACCTGCTTGATCGCCGAGCGCTTGCTGTCGCCGTTGGGCAGGGGCAGGAAACGCATGGGGTCTTCGCCGCCTTCACCGGTGTTGCTCTTGCCGCCGAGGCGATTCATCGCGATGGCGAGACTCTCGTGGCTTTCGGCCGAGATCGAGCCGTACGACATGGCGCCGGTGCAGAAGCGCTTGACGATCTCCTCGGCCGGCTCCACCTCGTGCAGCGACAGCGGCTCCGGCCGCCCCTTGAGCTCGAGCAGCCCGCGCAGCGTGCAGGCGCGCGTCGCCTGCTCGTTGATCAGGCGGGAGAAGCGGTGGTAGGCGGTCTGGTCGCCCGTGCGCGCCGCGGCCTGGATCGCTGCGATGGCGGGCGGGCTCCACATGTGCTTCTCGCCGGTCGCGCGCCAGTGGAAGTCGCCGGAGTTGGAAAGCTCCGTCGCGGCGGCCGCATGGTCCGTGCCGTACGCCTCGCGGTGCCGGCGTAGCGTCTCTTCGGCGAGCACGTCGAGGCTGACACCCTCCAGACGGCTCGCGGTGCCGCCGAACGCGCGCTCGATCACGTCGCTGGCCAGACCGACCGCCTCGAAGATCTGTGCGCCCTTGTAGCTCTGCAGGGTGGAGATGCCCATCTTGGCCATCACCTTGAGCATGCCCTTCTTGACGCCCTTGCGGTAGCGCTCGACGAGGTCGGCGTCGGTCGCTTCGATGAGGTCCTCGCGGAACCGGCCTTCGCGGCGCGCGTTCCAGAGTGCCTCGTAGGCGAGGTACGGGTTGATGGCGTCGGCGCCGTAGCCGACCAGGAGGCAGTGGTGGTGCACCTCGCGCGCCTCGCCGGTCTCGAGCACGAGGGCCGTCCGGGTGCGCTTGATCGTGTTCAGCAGATGGTGGTGGACCGCGCCACACGCGAGCAGTGCCGGGAGAGCGACGCGTTCCCTTCCCATGGCGCGATCGGAGAGGATCACCAGCGCGACGCCGTCGTCGACCGCCTTCTCCGCCTCTTCACAGACGCGGTCGAGCGCCGCTTCGAGCCCGCCGGTGCCTTCGCTGCGATCCCAGGTGATGTCGATCGTCCGGGAGCCGAAGTTCGGGCGATCGATGTGCCGCATCGCCTCGAGCTGCTCGTTGCTGAGGATCGGATGCTCCAGGCGGAGCCGCTCGGCGTGCGCCTCCGTCATCTCGAGGAGGTTGTGCTCGGGGCCGATGAAGCACTCGAGCGACATGATCACCTCTTCTCGGATCGAGTCGATCGGCGGGTTGGTGACCTGGGCGAAGAGCTGCTTGAAGTAGTCGTACAACACCCGTGGCTTCTCGCTCAGGCAGGCGAGGGCCGCGTCGTTGCCCATCGACCCCAGCGGGTCGCGCTGCTCTTCGACGAGGGGGCGCAGCATGAAGCGCATCGTCTCCACCGAGTAGCCGTGGGCGGCCTTCCGCTCGACGAGGGTGTCACGGTCGAGACCTGGGCCGGGAGCGCCGCCCTCGGGAAGCTCGATCACCTTGTTGTCGAGCCAGTGCTGGTACGGACGTCGCCCGGCGATGTCGCCCTTGAGCTCCTCGTCGTCGACGACGCGGCCCGTCTCGAAGTCGACCAGGAACATCCGACCGGGCTGGAGGCGCCCCTTCTTCAGCACGCGCTCGGGGTCCATCGGTACGACGCCCACCTCGCTCGCCATGACGACCATGTCGTCTTTGGTCAGCACGTAGCGGCTCGGGCGCAGGCCGTTGCGGTCGAGAACGGCGCCGATGTACTTGCCGTCGGTGAACGCGATGGACGCGGGGCCGTCCCACGGCTCCATGAGGCAGGAGCTGTACTCGTAGAAGGCGCGCTTCGCGGGGTCCATGGAGGCGTGGTTCTGCCACGCTTCCGGGATCATCATCATCACGCCTTCGGCGAGCGTGCGCCCGTTCATCAGCAGGAACTCCAGCGCGTTGTCGAAGCTCCCCGAGTCGGAGCAGTCGGGCTCCACGACGGGGTACGCCTTGCTGAGCTCGCGGCCGAAGGCGCTGCTCGAGAGCACCCCCTCCCGTGCCCGCATCCAGTTCGAGTTGCCGCGCAGCGTGTTGATCTCGCCGTTGTGGCTCATGAACCGGTTCGGCTGCGCACGGTCCCAGGACGGGAAGGTGTTCGTGCTGAAGCGCGAGTGCACCATGGCCAGGTGGCTCGTGTACGCCGGGTTCGAGAGGTCGGGATAAAACGGTACGACCTGGCCCGACGTCAGCATGCCCTTGTACACGAGGACCTTGGTGGAGAGGCTGCAGACGTAGAACATCTGGCGCTGCTCGAGGTCGCTCTCGACTCGCAGACGCTGGGAAGCCTGCTTGCGGACGAGGTAGAGCTGGCGCTCGAAGGCGTCCTGGTCGAGGCCGGCCGCCGCGGCGATCACGATCTGCTCGATCGCCGGCATGGAGGCGCGCGCCGTCTTGCCGACGTCGGCGCCGTCCGGATCGGTCGGGACCTCGCGCCAACCGAGCAGACGCTGCCCCTGCGCTTCCACCAGAGCCTCGAGGGTGTCCTTGCACACCTTCCGCTCGCCAGGATCCGTGGGCAGGAAGACGTTGCCTGCGGCATACGACCCGGGCTCCGGCAGCTCGTGCCCGAGCTCCCGTGCGATCTGCGCGAAGAGCTCGTGGGGCAGGGCGGTCAGGATGCCGGCGCCGTCGCCGGTGTTGGCCTCGCAGCCGCAGGCGCCGCGATGGTCCATCCGCTGGAGCATCTCGAAGGAGTCGACGAGCACCTGGTGGCTTCGTGCGCCTTTGATGTGCGCGATGAAGCCCACGCCGCAGGCGTCATGCTCGTGCTCGGGGCTGTAGAGACCTCGAGCCCCGGGGCGCGTCGTTCGAGTCGTGGGGGAGTGCGACATGGTGTGAATTCCTGATGATGGGGTGCGTGGGTGAGCTCAGGCGACCTGCGAGCTCTTGGACGTGCCAACCTCGGGCACCGGCTGACCCGCCGCGTCGCGCGGGCCGGCATGCTCGACGAGGAACTCGACGAACGTGGCGGCCGCTCGGGAGAGATCGGACTCGCGGCTCGAGACCACGCCCATGGGGCGGGCGAGCGCGGGCGAAATGGTGACGGTCGCCAGAGAGCCGCTCGCGACCTCACCCAGCACCGTGCGCTCGGGGAGGAGGGCGACCAGGTCGGTCGCAGCCAGCAGGCTCTTCATCGTGTCGATATTGTCGACGAGGTTGGCGAACTCGGGGCGAACCCCGTTGTCCTTGAGGTAGCGGCGAATGGCGCGCGACACCGGCAGACTGGTCTCGAACCCAGCCAGCTGAAAGGAGGCGAGCTCGGCGGCCCGCACCTCGTCGCGGTCGGCGAGCGGATGCTCGGCGGCGCACACCGCCACCATCCGCTCGTCCCGCAGGGGACGATGTCGGACCTCCCGCCACTGACGCGGGTACGACGTGATGCCAACGTCGAACTGGCCCCGCCGGATGGCCTCGGCGATCTGCTCCGGGCGCATGTAGGAGAGGGACACGTGAACCCCGGGCCAGCGCTGCTCGAAGTGATCCTTGACGCTCTTCAGCAGGCCGATCCCGGCCGAGTAGATGGCGACGACCGTGACGCGGCCCTCGAGATCGGCGCCGTCGCGGGTCTCGAGAAGCTGCACTCGAGCTGCCACGTCCTCCCAGCGGCTCAGGAGAACGCGCCCCTCCCGAGCGAGCAGCTCACCGCTGGGCAGGAGCGCCGGGGGGCGCACCGAGCGATCGAAGAGGCGCACCCCGAGCTCCTCTTCGAGGCTTCGGATGCGCTGGCTGACAGCCGACTGCGTGATGCCATGCAGCTCGGCCGCACCGCTGAAGCTGCGGAGGCGCGCGACGTCACAAAAAAGGCGGAGAGCGTGAAACAAAGCTACGGCAGTGTAGCATTAGCCGGCCTTATTGCCAAGCTGTCTCTGATTAGAGATTCTAATAGTAAGAAGTCACGTGATCTCAGCGGCTTACGCGAGGCCGCGCCACGCCCCGGTGGGGCCGTCAGAGGACCTCTCGGGCTCGCTTGCGGAAGGTGGGAGCACTGACCCCGGCAAGGGCCGCGCCGCGCTTGGTCTGGCCGGGATACCGCCGGCAGAGGATCTCCGTGAGACGTGCTTCCACGGCGCCGTCGAGCTGCAGCGAGGTGTCGCCGGCGCCTTCCACCAGGTGCTCGAGCTCGAACGAGACCGCGTCCCAGCCGTCCAAGCGGTCCGTGTCGCGACTCATGGCGGCCTCGGCCTTCTTCAGACGGCGTCGAAACGTACTCGGGGGGAGGTCACACAGGCGGGCCGCCGGACGCAGGCGCCTCTGCGCGGCTTCGTAGGCGATGAGAACGAGCTCGTCGCGGAGCCATCGGCCGACGGGAGGGTGCCCCTCCTGGGCTTCGCAGGTGTCGAGGACCCGCTCGAGCGCTCTCTCGAGCGCGCGGAGGGGGTCCGAGCTCTCGTCGAGGGCACCTTCGCTCGATACCGGCGAAGTCTCGATCTCCCGGGTGCTCGATCGGGCAGGAAGAGACTGCGGCCCGCTCAGGCTACGCAGATCGAGCTGTGCGGCACCAAGCTCGCCGGACTCACACAGGATGACGCCTTGGAGGACCCTGTTCTGCAGCTCGCGCACATTGCCGGGCCAGTCGTGGCTCAGGAGTGCGGCCTCGGCGCCGGCCGTGAAGCTCCGGACGCTGCGTTGATACTGGACGGCGTAGCGCTCGAGGAAGTGCCGGGCCAGGAAGAGGATGTCCTCGGGCCGCTCGCGCAGGGGCGGCACCAGGAGGTGCACGACGTTGAGCCGGAAGTAGAGGTCTTCGCGAAAACGTCCCGCCTCCACCTCGTGCCGGAGATCGCGGTTCGTCGCCGCGACGACGCGCACGTCGACGTGCCGGGGCTGCGTGGCGCCGACGGGCGTGAAGTGCTTCTCCTGGACGAAGCGCAGGAGCTTGCTCTGCACCTCGAGCGGCAGCTCGCCGATCTCGTCGAGGAAGACCGTGCCGCCGTCCGCCTCGGCGAGACGTCCGACGCGGCGGCCTTCGGCTCCGGTGTAGGCCCCCTTCTCGTGGCCGAAGAGCTCGCTTTCGATCAGGGAGGGGGGAATGGCGCCGCAGTCGACCGTGACCATGGGGCTCGACGTTCGCTCGCTGAGCGCGTGGAGAGTCTGCGCCATGAGCTCCTTGCCGGTGCCGCTTTCGCCGTGCACCAGGACCGTCGCGTCGGTGGGTGCGACCCGACGCAGCACACGGATGACGTTCTCCATGGCGCGCGAGCGGTAGATCATGCGTGCTTCTTTCACCGCCAGCTTGAGATCACGGAGCTGACCTTCGAGGCGGCGCTTCTCGTCGCGCTGGCGCTGCACCTCGGCCTTGCGGCTGCGCGCCGCGCAGAGCATGTAGCCGATGCGCTGCGACACCACCGTCCACTGGAGCGGCTTCATCTCGAAGTCGGTCGCGCCGGCCTCGTAGGCGCTTTCGATGGAGTCGAGGTCGTCCAGCCCAGTGGTCATGAGGATGGGTGTGAACTCGCCGCCGGGTAGCGCGCGGATGCGACTGCAGGTCTCGTAGCCGTCCATGCCGGGCATCTGCACGTCGAGCAGCACGACGTCGGGGCGATGGCGGATGAAGCGCTCGAGTCCGCGTTCGCCGTCGCCGGCCTGAAAGGTGATGAAACCCTGGCTCTCGAGGACCTCGCGCGCGGTGGCGCGCATGAACTCGTCGTCGTCGATGATCAGTACCGAGATGGGGCCCGACTCGTGGGTCTCGGCGGGAGAGGTGTCCGTTGCCGAGGGAAGGAAGGGGCTGGTGGGCGCGACGCTCATGAGAACTCCGGGCACGGCAGGGGAAGAAAATGGCGGCGCACCGACATCGTGCGCACCTTCTGTCCGTGCAAGAAGAGGACCACCTTGCCGGGATCGGTCGAGCGCCCGAAGGCGCCGACCGGAGTGCCCGTGCGAGCCGCTGGCTGCCGGTCTTGAGCGTAGGTCGTCAGTTATTGGCGGATCTTGCTGCCGTGAAACGACGCCACCGCGTCGCGCAGACTCCGTCCAGATCGCCTCGGGGAAAAAACTGGCGTCCAGGATTGTCGAGGCTCGTGCCGTTTACGCGGACCGAGGAAGGGCGGCCAAACGACGCCGATATGTCGGTGGACTCACGCCGAGCCGGAGCGCGCCAGCCTGGCTGCTCGTGAATCTGCGGTCGACCTCGAGCAACAGAGTGTCCTGGGCCGCGCGGAGGAGGTCCGCCGTGTGTCCTTCGGAACTCGCGACGAGGCGCTCGATCAGGGGCTGCACACGTTCGATCCATGGCTGGGGGCGCTCGCGAGGCGCCGTGCGGGCCTTGAGGAGGCGCCGGCGATAGGTGGTCATCGGGATTCCGAGGCGTCTCGCGCCACGACGCACCCCACCTTCGGTGGCCGCGTCCGCGGCGAGGAGGAGGTCGGAGGCGAGCCACGTCCCGTATGGCAGGCAGGCATCGCCCTGTGTGTCCATCGCGCGTCCGAGTGCGGCACGGAGCTGGTCGAGGAGGTTGGTGGTTGACTCGGAGAAGGCGGACGTGTGGCTCAAGGGTGTTGGCACGAGGTTCCCTCCGGTCGGAGGTCTGGACGCTCGATCGGGCGGTGGCGGCTCGACGGACACCTCATTGGGCACGGCGGCGCCTTCTGGTCGCGCAGCCATGGACTCCGGTAGTTGGAGGTCGACGACGTCGATCTGGTGCGCCGTCGTGAGGATCAAGGCCTGCAGGATACGGTTCTGAAGCTCGCGCACGTTTCCCGGCCAGGGGTAGGCGAGCAAACGGCTTTCGGCGTCGGTAGTCAAGCCGTCGCAGCGCCGTCCCAGCTGTTCGCAGGAACGGGCGAGGAAGTGTCGAGCCAGCGGGAGGATGTCCTCTGGACGATCGCGGAGTGCCGGGACCTGGAGGGTGAACACGCTCAGGCGATAGAAGAGGTCCTCGCGGAAGGTCCCCGAGCGCGATTCCAGTGCAAGATCGCGATTGGTGGCGGCGACGATGCGCACGTCCACGGACTTCGAGCTGTTCGCTCCGACCGGAGTGAAGTGGCGCTCCTGGACGAAGCGGAGCAGCTTACTCTGCACCTCCAGGGGAAGCTCGCCGATCTCATCCAGGAAGACGGTGCCACCGTGGGCTTCGAGAAGCCGACCGCCGCGCTGCCGCTCCGCCCCCGTGTAGGCGCCCCTGCTGTGGCCGAAGAGCTCGCTTTCGATGACGCTATTGGCTATGGCGCCGCAGTCGACGACCACGTAGGGACCCTCCCGTCGCGGCGAGAGCTCGTGGATCCGACGGGCGAGGAGCTCCTTGCCGGTGCCGCTGGGACCTTGAATGAGTACGGTCGCTTCCGTGGGGGCGACGCGACCCAACCGGTCGAGCAGCGCCTGCGTGCGAGCGGCTTCGTAGACGATCTCGGCGAGTGGCTCCTTGGCCTTCTTGAGAGTCTCGATCTCGCGCTTCAGCTGGCGTTTTTCCTCTCCGCTCTGAAGCCGTTCCACACTCGTCTTCTGTGCGCGGTCGAGGGCCAGGGCCAACTGCTTGCCAAACGCCTCGAGGAATCCCGTATCCCCCTCGTCGAGTCGGTAGCGCTCGCGGTGGGCCTCGAGGTAGAGCGCTCCGATCGGCTTCTCGGTCGTGAGCGGAACGACCGAGCGAATCACCGGCTTTCCGTCGCTTCCGACACCGAGCTCCGTTTGTGCTCGGCCTTCAGTGGCGACTGTCTGGCTGAGAGACAGCGTGGGGTTGTCTGCGGGCTCGAAGGGCTTGTCCGGGTCGGCCAGTGAGGTCGTCATTTCGGTGAGGCGCCCGTCGATCGACATGAAGACTCGGACGATGTCGGCGCGAGAGACCTCCAGCAGGACCTGCGAGACCCTCGCGGCCATTTTGCGGGGATCGTCGGACGTCTCGGAGACGATGGCGAGACCTCGCCAGAGGAGGGCCATGTTGCGATAGTCCTTCGCAACGTTGCCGGTGAACACGTCGTCGAGTCGATCGGATCCCGGCTGCGAATGGTCTTCGAGCTCCGTGCTCCATCCCTGGATACCGCCACCACGGCGCCTCACACAGGTCAGACAAGTGGACGCCCTGCGAATGAGCTCGCGCTCGTCGAACTCGGAGCCCCGCGTACACGTGGCGAAGCCCAGAGCGAACGGAGGGCGCACTCGGCGCTCGCCGAGTGGCAGATCTTCGAGGGCGTCCCGCACCTTTGATGCCACCAGCCCTGCCGCGGACGCATCCGTGTCTGGGAGCCCGATGGCAAAGATGACTCCGCCAAAACGACCGAGGAAGTCCGTCGAGCGCACGGCCGCTCGAAGTCGAACGGCGATCTCCCGGACGACGAGGTCCGCCTTTCTCGTGCCGAGCTGGTCGTTGATGGCGGCGAAGCCGATCGGGTTCACAAACAGGAGCGTGAAGGGGCGGGCGTCGTCTGCCGCGGAGGCGAGGGTGCGCCGCACCCTAACCCCGAACGCGGTTCGCAGGGGCAGGCCGGTCAGCGGATCGCAGAGCGCCTCCGTCACCTCGTTGGCGTGGCTGGCTATGCTGTTGCCTAGCTCGACAATCCACCGCCAGAGCTCGGACCCCGTGGTGTCCGCGGGTCCTGACGCGAGGAGAGCGTGAGCTGTCTCCGGCTCGTCGAATCGAAGCTCGACCCATCCTGCGCCTGGCCGCGCTGCTCGCCGATGACGCCTCTCTGGAGCGACGATCGCGCGAGCCTCGGAGTGTAGTGGGATCAGGAGCGCGGTGCCGGACCGGCAGATCCGTGGCCTCTGCTCGTTTGCACGCTGCGCCCAGGCCTGCGCGGACTGGAGATCTTCCAGAACCCTGGGTGCCGAATCGCCGTGGCTGAGGAGGACTCCGGAGCCGGCGTTTGGGTCGACCGGCGTCGTATAGAGGGTGGCCCCTTTGGCCTGCGCGAGGCGACACAGGCCTTCCAGGTACTGGGTCAGGATGGCTGAGAGATCGATCATGAGACAGCGCTCTCGGCTGGTGCGACGGCGATCGTAGGGAGCTCCTCCGCCGACGGCCAGGGTCCAAGATTGGTGCCCGTTCGGACACTCCGATTCCTAAGCAAAAAACGGGCCAAGTGCGGTCGGTCGATCGTGTGTGGTCGGCAGGCCTTTGTTTGCGGGGCTCGTTCCGCGTCGAGGCCGGCGGCCGCTGTCACTCTGTGTCGCCGCAACTCCTCTTTTCGAGCACTCGACCGCGACTCGAGACACGCGAACCAGGGTGTGGTGCGTGCGGGGAGTGCTGCCGGGAGGCTACTGATCCTCCACCCAGACGTTGACGCCGGCCGTGTGGCCCATGAAGTCGCTCCAGACGAAGGCGTCGCTCCACACGAAACCGTCACTCCAGACGAACGCCTCACTCCGGACGAAAGCCTCACTCCAGACGTAGCCGTCGGCCCAGACGAAGGCGTCGTTCCATACGAAGCCGTCACTCCAGACGAAGGCGTCGCTCCACACGAAGCCGTCGCTCCAGACGAAGGCGTCGCTCCACACGAAGCCGTCACTCCAGACGAAGGCATCGCCCCAAACGGTGCCGTCCGGTCGCAGCAGAACGTAGTTCCCGGCGTCGTCCTGCTGGACGGGGCCGTAGAAGTGGCGCTCTCCAGCGAGGTCGGCCGAGACATCGAGCTGCACGTTCTCGAGGGGCAGGGAGCTCGCCATCGCCTCCAGCTCTGGCGAATCGAAGACCGCTCGGCCGGCGTCGATGAGACCGGCTCCCTGCTGAAGAATGCTGTAGGCCAGCTTGCCTTGGCGGTCCAGTGCAGGCCGAGCGCTGAGCACGATGCGCTGCTTCACCTGGTCCGGAGTGAGGCCTGGATGGGCTTCGAGCACCAGGGCTGCGACCCCGGAGGCCACGGCCGCTGCCTGGGAGGTTCCCGACATGCTGAAGTAGAAGCCGCCGTCGTGCTTTTCCGGGTGCTCCCTGGCCAAGGTGCTCCAGTTCGACATCATGCCGAGGACGTGACCGCCGGGTGCCACCACCTCTGGCTTGAGGAAGCCCTCCCGTGTCGGGCCGGACGCGGAGAAGGAGGCCAACACATCGTCCGAAGGGTCGCCCGGGGTGTAGTTGTCGGTCATCGCACCGACGGTGAGGACGTAGGGGTTGTTGCCCGGGACTCCGATGGTCATCGGATCGGGTCCACCGTTCCCGGCCGAGGCCACGACGAAGATGCCCGCCTCCCACGCCGCCATGACCGCCTGGTTGAGCGGATCGTCCCAGTAGCTCGACCTCGCGTCCGCACTCATGGAGAGGTTCAAGACCCCAATGCCGTACCGGGCCTGGTTCTTCACGGCCCAGTCGATGCCCCGGATGACGTCGGCGTACGAGCCGGTCCCGGTTTGGTCGAAGACGCGAACCGAGACGATCTGCGCGTTGGGTGCGATGCCGTTGTAGCGACCGTTGTCGGCCTGCGCGCTGCTCAGTGCGACGGAGGAGACGTGGCCGCCGTGGCCGTGCTCATCGGTCGGGATGAGATTCCAGGCGTACTCGTGGTCTTTCATCGCGTCGTACTGGGCCAGGAGGCGATACCGCCCGTCCGCGTCGTGGAGGATGTTGTGGTGCGGGAAGAGGCCACTGTCCAGGAATGCAACGGAAACTCCGGTGCCCAGATAACCCGCCTCGTGGACTTCGTGTGCGCCGACCACGGACGGGAAGCAGGTGTACGGGTTGTACCACCACGACTTCGAATCTTGCGTGATGTCGCAGGGGAACAGCTCGTGCTCCGCGCTCTGCTCCGGCTCGTCCGCCGAGTCGGCGTCCTTCGTCGGGCCGGCACCCTCGTCCGCGTCGTGGGGCTGCGACGTACCGTCGTTCGTCAACCCGTCCTCACTCGAGTCTGCCTCGACGGCGGTCACCTCGAGGTTGTCGACGAAGAAGCGTTCTTCGGAGTCGGCATACTCGCGCACGACCGCAAAACGTAGGTCGAGCGTGGAAGGAGTCTCGAGCGGCAGCTCGATGCGCTCGTGGCCGAGATGTCGTCCCGTGAGGCCGCTGAACTCTCGTAGCGTGGCAAAAGGACGGCCGGCCGTGGAGATCTGCAGGGCCACTGCATCTGACGGGTCGACGCCCCGGCCGGTCTGCCAGTCGAAAGAAATGGCTTGGAGACGCGTCCCTTCGTTGGCAGCGACCGTGCGAGTGGCACTCGTGTGCAGGCCCCTTGCCGAACCGCTCAGCCGGAGCCTTTCCCTGCGAACCTGGACGTGACCGGAGTCTGCGCCGCCTCTTCCGGGATCGACCTCGAGCCAGGGGCCGGCCCACAACGACCCCTCTCCGCCCTCGAATCCGGAGCTGAAGTCGTCGGTTGCGGCGAGGCGCGATCCGGTGGGCTCAGCCTGCGACTCCTCGACGACATATGTGATCTCCAGCTCGTGGACACGGAAGAGCTCGTCTCGACCGTCGTAGTCTTCGGCAACACGGAAGCGCACGGTCGTGTCCCGTGTTGCGTAGGGGCTGATGTCGTAGACCCGGCTGTCGAGTGTGGCGCCGGCCACTGCCCCGATGGTCTCCAGCAGGGTGTAGGTGGCTCCACCGTCGGTCGAGATCTCGACGGCGATCTCGTCACTCGAGTCGACTCCGGACCCGGTCTCGAAGTCGAAGCTGAGGGAGACTGCGCTTGCACCTGCGAGGTTCAGCGCTCGGGCAGCGCTGGGCGAACTTCGTCTGTCCGGGGCACTCAGAACGAGGGTGCCGTTCGCGACCTGGACGTGGCCCGCTTCGGGACCGTCGTCGCTCCCCCGGTCTGTGCCCTCCTTCGATTCCGTCAGCGGCTCGACCTCCGTCCAGGAGCCCGCCCAGGGTCGGGTTCCCGTACTGCCGCTGAAGCTCGCACTCTCGAAGTCGTCCGCGACTCGGTGCACGGTGGCGGCGCTGGCGCGCACGGCGCCGGTCCGCTTCAGCGTGCCACCCGCGGCCTCGATACGCCGGTCGAGTTTGGTGAGGGACGTACCCGAGACATGCAGGCCCCAGCCATCGATCAGCTGAAGGTCGTGCGTCACCGTTGCCTGGAGGCCTCGCAGCGCGCGCTCGAGATCTTCCACGCTGATCTTCTGGGCGATCACGGAGTGGCTGGCGACACGCGGTGGCTCACCGGTCGCGAAGGTAGGAGGCAGGCCCATCAGAGCGGCGAGGAGCAGCCCAACGGGGAGTAGGTGTCGAGATCGGTGGAGGGGGGTGTGTTTGGAGGACATGTTCGTTTCGTCCATGAAGTTGAGTGCAGTCGATGCCGCCGGCCCTGGGGATCGCCGCTGTGTCAGCGCGAATTCCGAGGCATTCAGGGGATCGAGCAGGCCGAGGGGGAAAGGCGTGGCAGGAGGCTCTAGTGGAGACCACCGAGGTGGAAGCAGATCGCGGGAGTCGCTCAGGGATCGTCGTGGACGGCGCCGTTGGCGAAGAGACTCGAGGCCCCGGAGACGGCATCACTCCAGAGGAAGCCGTCGCTCCACAGAAAGCCATCGCTCCAGAGGAAGCCATCGCTCCAGAGGAAGCCGTCGCTCCAGAGAAAGCCATCGCTCCAGAGAAAGCCATCGCTCCAGAGAAAGCCATCGCTCCAGAGAAAGCCATCGCTCCACAGGAAGCCTGCTGCCCAATGCGAGCTGCCCCACAACCTTGCCGGGTCCTCGACCAGAAAGCCGCCTTCTTCTTTCAGAATGCGAGGCGAGAGGGCTGTACTGGCGTAGCCGGTCTCGGCCAGCGCCGCGGTGATATCGAGGACGCCTGCTCCAACGGTCGTTGGATCGCCAGCGATCTTGCGCGCCGAGCGCATCAGTCGAGCCTTGACCGTGTCTGGAGAAAGATACGGCTCCTGCTCGAGCATCTTGGCGGCGGTGCCGGCAACCAGAGGCGCCGCCATGCTGGTGCCCGAGAGCTCGAGGTACTGGTCGGAGCAGCTCGGGCATCGCTTCCCGGGGTGAACTCGCCAGGGCAGCCACGACGTCAACGCCGAACCTCGGGTGGCCGGGGCAACCACCCGGTTGCCGGGCGCGACAAGATCCGGCTTGATGACGTGCTCGATGGCCGTCGGGCCCCGCGAGGAGTAGCTCGAGACGTAGTCGTCGGCGAAGTACGTCCCAGTGCCGGAGTCGGTCAAGGATCCAACGGTGATCACGCGCCGAGAAACGGCAGGGCTCGTGATCGTGAAGTTGCCGTACCAGCCGTAGTTCCCGGCTGAGCAGACCACTACGACTCCTTCGGACCACAACTTCTCGACGGCTTCGACGAGCGGGTCCTCGCGGGGGTCCGAGTCGACCGGCTTGCCGAGCGAGATGTTGACGACTCGAATGCGGTAGTCGTCGTGGTACTGGAGGAGCCACTCGACGGCCGCGAGGAAGTCACCCGACGTGCCCATCCCGGACTCGTCCAGTACTCTGAGCGAATACAGGGGCGCCTGATAGCTGAGTCCTCGATCTTCGCCGTAGGACATGTAGCCATCCCCAGCGAGGATTCCAGCGACGTGGGTGCCGTGGCCGAAGGAGTCCCGAGGATTCTCGTAGTACATCGAATAGCTGACTCCTCCCCCTACGAAGTCGGCCTGGAACATGTAGTTGTAGTAGAGGTCCTCGTGGAACGTTGCCCCTGAGTCGATGACGGCGACGGCGACTCCCGATCCGAGGAGCTGGCTGCCGGGCGCGCCGGGTCTGGGTTCGAGGGCGGTCTGTCGCGCCACCTGCGTCAGACCGGCGAGAGGGGTGTTTGCCGTGATCGACTCCACATGGGGATGCCGTTCGAGCTTGCGGAGCTCTTTCGCGGTGAGTGAGACGACCTGGAAGGGGAGCCGGGAGAAGTTGTGCTTCACCTTCCCTTCGTGCCCCTTCGCAAGGCCATTCCCGTTCGTCTTCTCCTTGTCGAAGCGAACGATGACCTCGATGAGGTCGTCATCGCTCTTCTCGGACAGCTTGTGCTCGAGGTCGCGGCTCAGTTTGCCCGCCTTGGCAGCGAGCGGGGGCGCCGTCACCAGGGCAAGTGCGACGAGTAGGCATGGGAGGAGGGCAAGGGGGCGAAGGAGCATGATGAAGGGATTCCTGTGGTCGGGAGTCATCGAGTCGACAACCGTGAGTGCGAGAGCCATGCCAGGGCCTAGAGCCCTTCTAGAGGCGGGAATTCCTCGGGATTCTCTTCGGGGGAGAAAGGGATGGATCGCAGACGGGAAAAGACTGAACCTGGAGCGAAATTTCGGTTCAAGTCGGGTGAACCGGATTGGCCGCTCGTGACCTGCACCGTCGCAGCCGCGACGTTCGATGGAGTAAGTTCGAGGACCGACGAAGCAAATGCCGCTCTCGGCAGCGGTCGGCCGCACATGTACCCCTGCACCGTGTCGCACCGGTCTCGAGCGAAGTCCAGCTGTTCTTCCGTCTCGACGCCTTCGGCGACGATCGCCAAGCCGAGCCCGCGTGCCATCCCGACGATGGACTCGAAGATCTGCGCCCTCCGAGGGTCATGGATGCCCTGGACAAAAGAGCGGTCGATCTTCACCGTGTCAAACGGGAAGGTCGCGAGAGTCGTCAGGCTCGAGTGCCCTGTCCCAAAGTCGTCGATTGCGATCGAGACCCCGGTCTCCCGCAGGCTTTCGAGGTTTCTCCGCACCACCGCGCTGTCCTCGAGGACGGCAGACTCGGTGACCTCTACCTCCAGTGCTGCGGGAGGTAGATCGTAGCGCGCCAGCAGGGAGAGTGCGTTGCTCGCAAAGTCCGGATTGAGGAGCTGAATGCTGGACACGTTGACAGAGCCCCTGAGGCCTTCGACGAGCGGCAGCCATCCAGCCAACTGCTGGCAGGTCGTCTCCAAGACGTGGTCTCCAAGGCGTTCGATGAGACGGTGTTGCTCGGCAATCGGCACAAACTCCCCTGGGGACACCGGGCCCAGCTCGGGGTGCATCCAACGAGCCAACGCCTCGAAGCCGACCGCAGCTCGGGTTTTCGGATCGCAAAGAGCTTGGAAGTGAACGTCGATTCCACCCGAGGCGAGAGCCGGCGCCAGGTCACGCTGCAGCGTGATGGCGCGCTCTACCTGCTCTTCGCTTTCTCGCGAAGCCACCCGAACAGCCTGCGTTCCTCGTTGATCCAGGGCGAGCCGGCTCAAACGGTAGGGGTCGCCATTCGTCCGGTTCGGGGCCAGCCCGACCTCGACTTCGAACCGGACCCTCGAGCCCTGCACGTCGAGAGGCTCCTCCATCCAATCGCGGACCAGGGCAAGCCTGGGCGCCAGCGTCTCTTCCACGAGTGGGGTGAGGAGACACACCGAAAGGACGTTGTCTTCGGTTCGTGCCACCGAGCCGCTCCACAAGTCCACGAGCCGAAGGTTGCGATAGAGGCGCTTTGCCATGGCGGCCATGACGGAGCTCGCATAGTCGGCTCCGACATTCGCCGAGGCCGCCGCGACCGCCAGGCCCGGCAGTCGGACGGCACAAGCCCAGAACGACTCGCCGGTCGACTTCAGCTCCTCGATGTAACGGCAGTGAGCGGCGAGATTCAAGAGGCCACTGGTGGCGTCGTGGGCAGCGAGATAGTCGGCGCGCTCGGTCGCCGCGGTCTGCTCGGTTACATCGACCAGCGTTCCGCGCAAGACGAGATCACCGGTCGGATCTTCGTCCTTCTCGACGAGATGTCGACACGTGACACCGTCGGCAGACGTGAAGGTCGACTCGACCGCCTCCCCCGAGAGCGCACTCTCGACAGCCCGGTGCACTCTCTGGGCCGCGGCTTGATCGAGGGAGTCAAATAGGGCTTTGATCGGGACGCCGGCGTTGTCCTCCACCCCAAGATGCTCGGCCAGCCCTCCGGTGAGGCGAACCGAGCTCGCTCCCTGCCTCCAGGTCCAGGTACCGATTCGAGCGAGCTTCTGCGCCTGGGCAAGCCGGTGTGTGCTCTCGGCGAGAGCCTGGCTTTCTCGGTCGCTGCTTGCCAGCCGGAGGAGGCGTTTCGACACGACGAGCCAATTGACAGGTTTGGTGGTGTACTCGGTACATCCCGCATCGAAGGCAGCCTGGACGGACTCTTCGTCATCTCGTCCGGTCAGCATGAGGATGGGGGTCGTCCTTGCGCCGCCTGCCCTCAGCTCCCGACACAGCGCGACACCGCTCATCCCTGGCATTTCGTAGTCCAGAACGATGACGTCTGGCTCGACGGCGTCGACTCGAGACAGTGCTTTGGAACCTGAATCGAATGTGGTGACGTCGAAGCCGAAGCTCTCCATCGCAGCGCTGGCGACGAGCTGGACCAGGGGGTCGTCGTCCACGAGCAGCACCCTGAGGGCGACTTGGTTGGGGTCGCAGGTGTTTGGTGTCGTCATCGCATACCTCCGCCTCGCCTCGAGTGCGAGAGTCATGCCAGCCTTCCGGGGAGCGACGGCGCAAGAGATCACAAGCGGCGCGTCTCTCGAAGAAGAATGCGGCACAGGGAGAAAGAACCGGTCACCACTTCTGCGCGCGAGCTCGCCACTTTTTTGTCATCCGGGGCCGGTTCGACTTTCGCAAGCCAGCGCCTGGCTGGCACGGTCTCTGCACACATCGCAGGGAGGTCTCGGGGACTCCTCCCCATGGCTCACCGCGCGGAGCACTTGATGATGGTTCGATGGACGTCTGCCGTATTTCGCCCGGCGACACTGCTCGCAGTGCTCGGGTCAGCACTCGGACTCCCGCTCTTGGCTCAGGACCAGCTCGAGCTTCGCCACTACGGCATTCGCGACGGTCTGTCGCAGTCCTTCGTGCACGTGGCGCTCCAAGACACGACGGGCTTCATGTGGTTCGGTACGCAGAGTGGCTTGAACCGCTTCGACGGTCGGTCGTTTCAGGCGTTCACGCGCGACGTCGGGAACCCTGGCTCTCTGGCGCACGACTCGGTCAAGGCGCTCCTCGAGGACGGAAACGGGACGCTCTGGGTCGGCACGGAGGGTGGTGGCCTGGGGCGGTTCGATCCTGCCACGGACCTCTTCCATCACCATCGCCACGATCCTCTGGACCCCACCACGATTCCCTCGGATCGAGTGCGCGTCCTCTTCGAGGACTCTCAGGGCCGACTCTGGGTCGGCACAGAGGATGCGGGCCTTGCCCTCTTCGATCGAGAGACCGGCACCTTCTCCCGCCTACTTGGCGACCGTTTCGGGGCGCATACTGTCGAAGCGATCGCTGAGCATCAGGGGATGCTCTGGATCGCGTTCGACGGCCATGGTCTGGTCCAGGCCGACCTCGAGGGCGAGATCCTAGAGGAGCTCACGCCAGAATCCTCCGATCTGCCGACGAGCCGTGTGCGATCGCTGATAGTGGGCAGAGAGGGGCGACTCTGGATCGCGACGGCGGACCAGGGCGTCGCGAGCCTGGATGGGCAGGGAAGACTGACACTGTTTCAGGCACGAGACGATGCCGCGAGACTGCCCAGCAACGAAACGTACGCGCTCCTCGAGGATCGTTCCGGGACCATCTGGGTCGGCACTCGTCGGGGCATCGCACGCATCGATGCCAGCACCGGACGGATCCTCGTCGATCAGAAGCGCCCCGGAGACCTCACGAGTCTGCCTCACGACCGGGTCGTATCGCTCTATCAGGATCGTGGAGACGTCGTGTGGATCGGGACCTATGCGGGGCTCAGCACCTGGAATCCGCGCTCGGCGTCTTTCCGCACCTACAGGCAGGAGTCTTCCAGCGGGGGCCTCCGGGACAACTTCGTGGCTTCGTTCGCCGACGGTGAGGAAGACGAGGTCTGGGTCGGGACCTACGGTGGGGGGCTCAGCCTCCTCGTCGACGGAGAGAGGAGATTCAAAGACGTCGACTGGATCGAAGCGCTCGTGCCGGACGACCGCATCATGGCTCTGCTCTACCTCCGCGACGAGCGCGCTTTGCTGATCGGCACGTTCTCCTCCGGCTTGACCATGGTCGACGTCGACGATCGGACTGCGCGTCGGTTCACGCACGCCCCGACAGACTCGAGGTCCATTCCTGCAGATTCGGTGACCTCTCTGCTCCGCCGTCGAGATGGCTCGATCTGGGTTGGGTCTTTCCACGGCGGCTTGAGTCGCTTCGACAGTGAACGAGGCACCTTCGACCGCTACGTTGCCGACGACCACCAGCCTGGAGCGCTGAGCAGCTCTCGAGTCGTCGCCCTCTATGAGGACCAGTGGGAGCGGCTCTGGATCGGGACATATGGCGGGGGGTTGAACCTCCTGGACGACCGCACCGGGGCGTTTCGCGTTTTCCGCCACGATCCCGAACAACCGAGCTCCCTCTCCAGCGACGCTCCGTGGGGGTTTGCCGAGTCTTCATCGGGCGACTTCTGGGTCTGCACACAGGGAGGCGGAGTGAGCCGGTGGGGCGGGCCGGACTTCGAGCGATTGAATCCGCGGTTCGAGCGGGTCACGGAGCGTGACGGGCTCCCGAGCGACATCATCTACGGGATCCTCGCCGACGAAGCCGATCGCCTCTGGCTCACCAGCGACAAGGGGCTCGCGCGCTACACGCCGGAGACAGGGGAAGTGAGGGTATTCACCTCGAACCATGGTCTGCAGAGCGACGAATTCAACCATGGTGCCTTCATGGCTTCGAGAAACGGCAGACTCTACGCGGGCGGTGTCAATGGAATGAGCTCGTTCGAGCCGATGGCTCACCGCAGGCAAGCTCGCTCTTCGAGAACGGTGCTCACGCGAGTGCTCAAGTGGGACACCGAGTTCAAGTCGAGCGACGCGGTCGCAGATCTGCAAAGCCTGGACCTCAAGTACAACGACGACGTGCTCACGTTCGAGTTTGCCAATCTCGACTACGCCTCCCCGGAGAACAACCGGTACCAGTACATGTTGTCGGGCTTCCGAGACGGCTGGATCGACTTGGGAACTCACAACCGGGTGTCGTTCACGAACCTCGACCCGGGCGCGTACACCTTCAGAGTCCGAAGCTCCAGCAACGGTGGACCTTGGAACGAAGAGGAGCTCGAGCTTGGCCTGGTGGTCGCGTCGCCACCGTGGGCAAAGCCCTGGGCGTTCGCCGGCTACGCCCTGCTCGGCGGCGTGGCCGCACTGCGTGTCGCGGCCTCGCAGAAGAGAAAGAGGAGGCACGCCGCACAGCTCGAGCGAACGAACGATGAGCTTCAGGATGAGGTCCGCGAGCGCAAGGCCAAGGAGCGGGCTCTGGAGCGCGAAAGGGAGATGGTCCAGCAGTACCTCGACGTGGCCGCGGTCATCGTCATCGTCGTGAACGAACACAAGCGCATACTGAAGGTAAACCACAAGGGCTGCGAGACCCTCGGCCTTCCGGGGCGAGAGATCCGTGGGCGCCTTCTAAGCGACTTCATCTCGTCTGCGGACAGACGAACCCTCGAGGCTCGGCTCCTCAGACCAGCGGCCTCCGACGACTTCGAGCTTTCGCTCTCAAGCTCGAGGGGAGAAAGCCATCAGATCGCCTGGCGCACGGCTTCAATCACACTCGAGGACGGTTCGAGAGCGATCCTCTTGTCCGGACTAGATATCACCCGTTTGCGCAACTTGGCCCAGGAACGGGATATTGCGGAGAGAGCCAGCCTCGCCAAATCGAGGTTTCTCGCAAACATGAGCCACGAGGTCCGAACTCCGATGGGAGGCATCCTCGGGATGCTGGAGCTCCTCCTGAGGTCCAAGCTACCTCCAACGGAAATGCGATACGCGGCAACAGCCGAGCGAGCCGCGAAGGGTCTCCTCGGTGTTCTCAACGACGTACTCGACTTTTCGAAGATCGAGGCGGGGAAACTCGAGATCGAAGAAGTGCCCTTCGAGCTCCGCTCGACCGTGAGCGATGTGATGAACCTCTTCGCCGAGAACGCAGAGTCGAAGGGGGTCCGACTGGAGCTTGCCGTCGATCCGTCGCTGCCGACGGTCGTCGTGGGTGATCCAACCCGGTTGAGACAGATCCTGACGAACCTGGTCGGCAACGCGGTCAAGTTCACGACCGATGGAGTCGTGGCGGCGAGCGCCACGTGGTCTCGTACCGGCCGGATCCGGTTTGAGGTCCAGGACGACGGACCTGGGATTCGGGAGGAGGATCAAGAGCGGATCTTCCTGCCGTTCGACCAAGCGACCGCGGCTGCGTCACGCGAGAACGGCGGCACGGGCCTCGGTCTTGCCATCTGCAGGCACCTCACGGAGCTCATGGGAGGGAGTATTGCGGTTCGAAGCACGCTTGGAGGTGGCGCGGCGTTTGTCGTCGAACTACCCCTGGCGGCATCGAGCGAAAGAGCTGCCGACTCGAGCTCGAAGGTTCTGCAGCTCCAGCGACACTCGGGTCGCGTCCTCCTGGCAGAAGACAGCAGCGTCATGCGCGAGGTCGCCGGCGAGATGCTGCGGATGCTCGGAATGGACGTCCTCATCGCGCACGACGGGAGCGAAGCGGTCGCCGCAGCCCTGGGCGAAGACATCGACCTGGTCCTCATGGACTGCCAGATGCCGATCCTCGACGGCTATGGAGCGACAGTGCAGATCCGCGAGGCGGGCATCACGACTCCCATCGTCGCGATGACGGCAAATGCGATGGCGGGCGACCGGGAGAAGTGCCTTGCCGTCGGCATGGATGACTACGTTGGAAAGCCCTTCAGCATTGGCGAGCTCTCGGCGGCTCTTCAGCGGTGGCTCGGGCCACCGCAGGAGAGCCACGGGCCCGGCCTTGCTGGGCTGCACTCCGCCCCGAGCTGCAACATTCGGGCGGCACTCGAGGAGCTTCGCCAGATCAACGACAGCCCTGAGTTTGTTGTCAGAGTTGCAGAACGCTTCATGGAGAGCTCGACAGCGACGACGCAACTAGCTTTGACCGCGGTCTCCGAGGAAGATCGCGAAACGCTGCGCCGCGTCGCTCACACGTTGAAGTCGAGCGCCCAGATGTTGGGCGCGACGCGGCTCTCTCAGCTGAGTCGGGAGCTCGAGCGGGCCGCGGGGTCGACTCCGCAGACCGAATTGGTCGACATGGTCGACGAGATCACGCGGGAGCACGCGGTGACCTGCGGACGGGTCGAGGATGCAGTGGAATCGCTCGCCGGCTGAGGCTGGGCCGTCGGCTTGACCAGCTTTGCTCAACCAAGGAGAATTGCTGCGCCCTCGAAGCTCACCTTCATCCCGCTTTGAGTGGCTCCGCCCCTGATGCCCCAGGCTTTGTCGGCGGAGCTTCAGCGAGAGATCTTGTTCAGGTTCCTGGTCAGGTAACGTCCCCGGGCGTCCGCCGCACCCGGGTCCTGGGCGCTCGAGACGAGCGCGTCGGCCTCCAGGAAGCGGGTCTGGGCCGGAGTCATCGCCTCGGCGGCCGCGTTGACCTGGTCTTTTGTCATCGCGACCGGTCCGGCGGGCATCTCGAGTGCGCGTGCCGCGAGCGCGTGTGCGGCCGCTTCGACGTCCTGGGCCGGAACGACGCGATTGAGGAGCCCCATCCGATCGGCATCGGCGGCCCCGAAGCGCTCGCAGAGGGCCACCAGCTCCTTGGCCCGCGCCGGGCCGACCTCCCGCACGAGGCGCGGAACGCCGCCCCAGGTCAGGGGCAGGCCAAGCTCCACTTCGGGGATGAGGAAGACCACGTCGTCGGCCGCCACGCGCAGGTCGCACGCGATCATCAGGAGGAAGCCGCCGCCGATGGCGTAGCCCTGGACGGCGGCGATCGTGAAGGCGCGCATCCGCTCGATGGCGTTCATCGCGTGCAGGCCGCGCTGTGCGCGCTCGCGCCGCTCCTGCCATGTCAGCCCGGAGGTGTCTTCGGCGGGTGCGCGGAGGTCCGCGCCGGCGCTGAAGGCGCGCCCTTCGCCGCGGACGATCACGACGCGGTGCTCGAGGTGTGCGTCCAGGAGCTCGGCGGCCGCCCGAAGGTCCTCCAGACTCTGGCCGCTGAGTGCGTTGAGCTTGTCGGGCTGCGCGAGCGTGATGTAGGCGAGGCCACGCCAGGGCTTCGCAGTGGCGGTCTCGACGCGAAGGGTCGGCCGCTCGAGGAGGGTCTTCGGCTCAGCGCTCGGCGTGGCGCTCACGCTCCCTTCGCCTCCCCGCCGAGCTCCTGGCACAGGGCTACGGTGCGGTCGATCATCTCGTCGAGGATGCTGCGCGAGGTGGCGAAGTTGAGCCGCACGAAGCCGGCCCCCGGATCGCCGAAGTCGTGCCCGCAGTGCAGCGCGAGACCCGCCCGCTTGTAGAACGCCCTCGAAGGGCGGTCGGCGAGGCCAAGCCCTCGGCAGTCGATCCAGGACAGGTAGGTCGCCTCCGGCAGGTGGCAGCGCAGCACGGGCGCCTCGCGCTCGAGGCGGGCGCAGAGGTGCTTGCGGTTGGCGTCGAGGTACGCGCGCGTCTCGTCGAGCCAGTACTCGCAGGCCGACCAGGCGGTCTGGGTGGCCGCGATGTCGAGGGCGCCGGGGTGGGCCAGGGCGTGGGCGGCGAGCTCTCCGAAGCGGCTGCGGAGCGCGGCGGAGCCGGTTGCGGCAAAGGCACAGGGGAGCCCGGCGAGGTTGAACGCCTTCGTGGCGGAGGTGATCGTGATCGTACGCTCCGCGATCTCCGGTGCGAGACTGGCCATCGAGGTGTGCTCGCGGTCCGCGTACGTGAGGTCGGCGTGGATCTCGTCGCTCAGGACGATGCAGTCGTGCTCCACGGCGAAGTGGCCGAGAGCCTCCATCTCCTGGCGTGAGAACGAGCGACCCGTCGGGTTGTGAGGGTTGCAGACGAGGAGGATGCGCGGACGCTTTCCCGCGAGTGCCTGCAGGCCCTGCTCGTCGAGCCGGAAGCCGCCCTCGCTCGGTACCAGAGGGTTCTCGAGAAGGGTGCGACGCGTGGAGGAGACTGCGGAGAGAAACGGTGGGTAGATCGGGGTCTGCAGCACGACCCCGTCGCCCGGCTCCGAGAACAGCTCGATGGCGAGGTCGACCGCCTGGAGGGCAGTCACCATCGGCACGACGTTCGCAGGATCGACCTGGAGGCCGTAGCGCGTCTGGCGCTCCGCGAAGAGCTCCAGGAGGTCGGGCGGGACCGGCACCCAGGTGTAGCCGAAGTCGGCCTGCGCGACGCGCTCGGCGAGCACCTCGCGGATCTCCGGTGCGACCAGGAAGTCCATGTCGGCGACCCACGCCGGGATCACGGGCTCCGGGTACCGCGACCACTTGACGCCGGTGCGCGAGCGCAGGAACTCCGGGGTCAGTCCGTCCAACTCCGACTGCACGCGCTGTCGCCTTGCACTGGGTTCCGTCATGTCGCTCTCCGGGAGAAGATGCCGAGTGTGCCACAGCGCGATGGCACTGCCTCGGCCGGTCACGACCATGCGCTTCTTCATTTCACCCGCCAACACACGAGGCCGTCGTGCGGAGGCGCTCTCGGCCTTCGCCGGGAGTCGCTCGCTCGATCCACCCGCCTCCGCCACCGCGCGTCTCGGACACCGCATCACCCACGGGCAGGCCACGTTCGAAGAGGTGTTCGGAGCGATCAGCTCGCTCTACTTCGTGGGCAAACTGGCCTATGCGAGGCGCTTCGCGCGAGGGGACGAGATCTGGGTCCTGGCACCCGGCGTGGGGCTCGTACGCCCGGAAGATCGGGTCACGACGGCGCGGTGGGAGCGCCTGCGCGCGACGACCACACGCGCCGATGACTCGGCCTTTGCGGTGTCGGTGGGGCGAGCGGCGAGACACCTGGCGGCTGCGGACCGGCGCCAGGTGGTGTTTCTGGGCTCGATCGATCCGGAGCGCTATCTGGGACTGCTCGAGCCCCTCTTCGGTGCCCGGCTCCGCGTGCCGCGGAGGTTCCTGGGGATCGGCAGCATGCAGCGCGGAGCACTCCTGCGGCGCCGAGCCGACGAGGGCCGACGGCTGGCGCTCGTGCGCGCAGCCGTCGCCATGGAGTTTGCGTCGGACGCGCAGCGCCGTCGGCGCCGCAGCGGTTAAGCGGAGATCGCGCCGGAGTCCTTCAGTGCTGCGATGCGATCCGCGCCGAGCCCCCAGTCGGCCAGCGCCTCGTCGTTGTGCTCGCCCGCCATCGCCGGCGGGGTCGGAGTGGCGGCCGGGGTGCGGCTGAACCGCGGTGCGGGTGCCGGCTGCTTGACGGCGCCGACCTGGATGAAGGTGTCGCGGGCCACGTTGTGCGGGTGACCCATCGCGTCGTCGAAGTCGAGGATCGGCGCAAAACAGACGTCGGAGCCTTCCATCAGCTCGCACCACTCGTCGCGCGTCCTGGTCTTGAACACCGAGACGAGCCGGTCTTTGAGCTCCGGCCAGTGCTCCCGGTTCATCTGCTCGTTCTTGAACGTCTCGTCGTCGGACAAGCCGGTCTTCTCGAGGAGCAGTGCGTAGAACTGAGGCTCGATCGATCCGATGGAGATCCACTTGCCGTCGCTGCACTCGTAGGCGTCGTAGAAGTGGGCCCCGGTGTCGAGCAGGTTGACGCCGCGCTCCGGCTTCCAGGCCCCCGACGCGAACATGCCGAAGATGGGTGCCGCGAGAAGCGCCGAACCATCGGTCATCGCCGCGTCGACCACCTGGCCCTGCCCGGACTGCCGGGCCTCGAGCAGCGCGCAGACCATGCCGTAGGCGAGCATCATGCCGCCGCCACCGAAGTCGCCGACGAGGTTGAGGGGAGGCACGGGGCGCTCCCCCTCGCGGCCGATGGCGTGCAGCGCCCCCGACAGCGAGATGTAGTTGATGTCGTGGCCGGCGCTGTGGGAGATGGTCCCAGACTGACCCCAGCCGGTCATGCGGCCGAACACGAGCTTCGGGTTGCGTGCGGCGCACACGTCCGGCCCCAGCCCGAGGCGCTCCATGACGCCGGGGCGGAAGCCTTCGATGAGCCCGTCGGCCTTCTCCACGAGATCGAGAACCAGCTCGACCCCCTCGGGGTTCTTGAGGTCGACTGCGATGGAGCGACGTCCCCGGTTGAGCACGTTGAACTCGGAGCCCGTGCCGGCCGCGCTACTGCGGTCGATGCGGAGGACCTCCGCTCCCTGGTCCGCCAGCATCATGGCGCAGAAGGGGCCAGGGCCGATGCCGGCGACTTCGAGAATTCGGATGCCTTGGAGAGGGCCCATGATGACTCCTTCGTGCTTCTCCCGTCGGCAGCGCGCTGCGGCGCGACAGATCGCGGGACTCGTTCGTGTGCAGGCTTCGAGTGCGCGGCGATCTTAGCGGCTTTGCATCTCTTACACCTTCTTTGCTTCGGCATGAGGACTTGCCGGCACGAGGCTCGTAGATTCTGCTCGTCCTCCACCCCCGGGGTGCTTTCAGTTGCGCGTCCACCTCGGGGGTCGGGGGACGCACTCGGCGCGGGTGCCGGCGCGAAGGCTGCTAGCCTCGCGGTATGCCTCGACTCTGCGACTCGTGCGACTACCGCAACCCCGACGGGGCGGAGTTCTGCTCGGAGTGCGGCGCAGCCCTGGGGCTTGGTGGCCTGCGCCGTGCGCAGCAGCGTTTTGCCAGCTCGCTGGACGAGGCCAAGCAGAGGGCTAAGGAGCGCCTCGAGCGCGCGTCGGCGCCTCAGTCGAAAGCGGCCGGGGGCTCGGCGGACGACCGCCGCGCCGACTGAGGCCGGCGACCGGCTTTGGCCCAGATGTACCAGGTGCCGATCAAGCCGGCGGCAATCACCGAGAGCCAGACCGCGGGATGGATCGAGCGGTAGATGAGAAACGCGGTGCTCAGGCCGATCGAGATCCACATGATCAGGAGCGCCCGCACGCGCGCGCCCAGCGGCATCTCCTCCTCGCCGTCGACGTAGCGGAGGTACGGCGCGAACCACTTGGTGCGGATGAGTCGCTCCTCGAGAGCGGGGATGCTCCGGGCGAAGCAGTAGCCTGCCAGGATCAGGAAGACGGTGGTCGGTAGCCCCGGCACGACCACGCCCACCGCTCCGAGGCCGACGAAGACGACGCCCGCCGACGCGAGCACGCCGCGGCGGAGCCGACTTCCCGAGGCCGCAGCCTCTGGTGCGGACTCCTCTCGATCGGTGTCGGGTGCACCCTGCATCACGTCACGCCGCCGCCGTGAACTGCCGCTCGACGAGGCGACGATAGAGACCACCCATCGCCATGAGCTCGTCGTGCTGGCCGACCTCGGCGACCCGCCCCTCGTCGAGGACCACGACCCGGTCGGCGCCGCGCACGGTCGACAGGCGATGCGCGATGACCACCGTGGTCCGCCCCTCCATCAGGCGGTCGAGTGCCTCCTGCACGAGATGCTCGGACTCGGCATCGAGGGCGGAGGTGGCCTCGTCGAGGATGAGGATCCGCGGGTTCTTGAGCACGGCGCGCGCGATCGCGATGCGCTGTTTCTGACCGCCCGAGAGGCGCACTCCGCGCTCGCCGACCGTGGTTTCGTAGGCGTCGGGGAACTCCTCGATGAACGAGGCCGCGTTGGCCGCCTCTGCCGCGGCACGGACGGCCTCGTCGGGCGCGTCGTCGCGGCCGTAGCGGATGTTCTCGGCGATGGATCCGGCGAACAGGACCGGCTCCTGCATCACAGCCCCGATCTGGCGGCGCAGTGCGTGCGGGTCGAGCTCGCGGAGGTTGCGCCCGTCCACGCGGATCGCCCCTGAGATGGGGTCGTAGAAGCGCGGGATCAGCGTGGCCACGGTCGACTTCCCGGCGCCGGACGGCCCGACGAGTGCGACGACCTCTCCGGGTGCGACCTCGAGCTCGAAGTCGCGGAGCACGGTGAGGTCCGGTCGCGACGGATACGCGAAGCTCACGTTGTCGAACGAGAGGCGCCCTTCGAGGTCCGCCTCCAGAACGTCGCCCTGCTGCTCGATGGTGCCGCGCTCGTCGAGCAGCTCGAAGACGCGCTGGGACGCGCCGAGAGCGCGCATGAAGTCGCCGTACAGGTTGGCGAGTGAGCCGAGCGACACCGCGACCAGACCGGTGTAGAGCAGAAAGGCGGTGAGCTCGCCGAGCGTCATGGTCCCCGCGTTCACCATGCGGCCGCCGGACCAGACGACCAGCGCGACGGAGCCGTAGCCGACGAAGCCGAAAAACCCGCCGAAGCCGCCGAACGCCAGCGCGCGCTTCGCCGCCAGGCGGAACGACTTCTCGATGGCGCGATCGTAGCGCTCCACCTCGAACGACTCCTGTGCGAACGAGCGCACGGTGCGAATGCCGGCGATCGACTCTTCGGCGATCACGGTCGAAGCTGCGAGGGCGTCTTGCACGGCCTGCGAGATGCGGCGCACGTACCGACCGAAGATCACGCCGACGATCACCCCGACGGGCACGATGATCATGGCGACGGCCGTGAGCCTCGGGCTCATCCAGAGCAGCATGACGATGCCACCGAGGGCGCCGAGCGAGTGCCGGAGCCCCATCGACACATTCACGGTGACCGTGTTCTGGAGGACCGCGGTGTCCGCCGTGAGGCGATTGGTCAGCTCGCCGGTACGGCTCAGGTCGAAAAACTCCACGTCCTGGCCCAGGATGGCCTCGAACAGGCGCGTTCGCAGGTCGGCGACGATGCGCTCGCCCGACACGGTGAAGAGCCAGGCGCGGAGCATGGCGAAGACCGACTGCACTGCAAAGAGCACGACGAGCAGCACCGCGCCGGTGTCGAGCGAGAAGGGCGCCTCTTCGCCGACCAGCGTGTCGACCATGAAGCGCACCGCCTGCGGGTAGGCGAGCGCCATGACGGAGCTGACGAGCAGCGCGATCGTCGCGATCGTCAGCCGCTTCGTCTCCGGTCGGGCCAGCGAGAGGAGTCGCCTGAAGGTGACTCCGCCCGCCACTTTGTCCGTCTTGCCCTCCGACTCCGAAGAGTCGGGGGCGGGCTGCGGAGCAGCGTCTTCGCTCATGGCGGCATTGTAAGGCTCCGTCTCGGAGCCCGGGGTCCTCGGACGAGCAGAAAAAACCCGCGGACCGACTGCCGGCCCGCGGGCTGCGAAGGAGAAGGAGGTGAGCTGGCACTGCCTGGGTGCGAGCTCACCCCCTACTACGGGGGCGTCGCGCCCGGGTTGCATTCACGGGCCGGCACGCGGCCCAGCGGCTACACCACGATGTTGACCAGACGCCCGGGCACCACGATGACCTTCTTCGGCTCGCGGCCCTCCATGAAGCGCTGGGCGTTCTCCGAGGCGCGGGCCAGGCGCTCGAGCTCGTCCTTGGGCGCATCCCGGGGCACCGCGAGCTCGTCGCGCTTCTTGCCGTTGACCTGAACGACCAGGGAGATCGTCTCGTCGACGGTGAGCGCTTCGTCGTAGGCCGGCCAGCTCTCATGACACACGAGCCCCTCGTTGCCGAGGCGGCTCCAGAGCTCCTCGGCGAGATGGGGAGCCCAGGGCGCAACGACGCGCAGGAAGGTCGACACCGTCTCCCGCGGCATCGACGCCGCTCCGGTGGCGGCGTTCGTGAAGATCATCATCTGCGAGATCGCGGTGTTCATCGCGAGGTGGTCGATGTCTTTCCCGACCTTCTGGATGGTCTTGTGCAGCAGCTTCCACGTGTCGGGCTCGCTGCTGCCGGGGTCGTCGGTGAGCTTCGGGTTGAGCCCGCCCCCGCCGGCCTCGTCGACCACCAGGCGCCAGACGCGCTGGAGGAAGCGGTGCACGCCCTCCGCGCCTTTCGTCTGCCAGGGCTTCTGCTGCTCCAGCGGCCCCATGAAGAGCTCGTAGAGGCGCAGGGTGTCAGCCCCCCAGCGATCGATGATGTCGTCTGGATTGGCGACGTTCAGCTTCGACTTCGACATCTTCTCGATGCGCGCGGAGAGCTCCTCGCCGCTCGCGTTGAAGACCTGCTCACCCTGCCAGTCGACGTCGTCCGGGCTGTAGTACTTGCCGGCCGCGTCCTGGTACGAGTAGGAGAGGATCATCCCCTGGTTGAAGAGCTTCTGGAACGGCTCTTTCGTGGTGACGAGGCCACAGTCGTAGAGCACCTTGTGCCAGAACCGGGAGTACAGCAGGTGCAGCACGGCGTGCTCGACGCCGCCGATGTAGAGATCGACCGGCATCCAGTAGCTCTCGGCGTCGGCGGCGAACGGCAGGCTCTCGTTCTGCGCGTCGATGTAGCGCAGGTAGTACCAGCACGAGCCGGCCCACTGCGGCATGGTGTTCGTCTCGCGGCGGGCGCGGCGGCCGTCCGGCAGGGTGACCAGGAGCCAGTCCTCGCCGGCGCGTGCGAGCGGTGGCTGACCGTCGTCGGTGGGGCGATACTCGTCGACCTGGGGCAGTGCCACGGGCAGGTCGCCGGGATCCACGGTGAGGATCTCGCCGGTCGGCTCGCCGTCGTCACCCAGCACGTGCAGGATGGGGAACGGCTCGCCCCAGTAGCGTTGCCGGGAAAAGAGCCAGTCCCGCAGCCGGTACTCGACGCGCGAGGTTCCGTGCCCCTCCGCTTCCAGCCAGGCGATCATCTTCTCTTTGGCTTCTGCCACGCCGAGGCCGTCGAGGAAGCCACTGTTGATCGCCTCGCCCTCGCCGACGTACGCCTTGCCCTCCCAGCCTTCGGGGGGCTGCACGGTGCGCACGATCGGGAGGTCGTAGACCTCGGCGAACTCCCAGTCGCGCTCGTCCTGCCCGGGCACCGCCATGATCGCGCCGGTGCCGTACGACGTGAGCACGTAGTCGGCGATCCATATCGGGATCTTGGCGCCGGTGGCGGGGTTGTGGGCGTAGGCGCCCGTGAAGGCGCCCGTCTTCTCCTTCGCGAGATCGGTGCGCTGCAGCTCGGACTTGTTCTTCGCGGCCTCGACGTAGTCGCTCACCGCCTGGCGTTGCCCGTCGGTGGTGATCTCGTGCACCAGGGCGTGCTCGGGCGCGAGCACGCAGTAGGTGGCGCCGAACAGCGTGTCGGGGCGCGTGGTGAACACCTCGAACGTGGCTTCACTGCCGTCGATCTGGAAGACGATCTCGGCGCCGCGCGACTTGCCGATCCAGTTGCGCTGCATCTCCTTGACGTGCTCGGGCCAGTCGAGGCCCTCCAGATCGTCGAGCAGTCGGTCGGCATACGCCGTGATCTTGAGCATCCACTGCTTCATGGTGCGGCGCTCGACCGGATCGCCGGTCTCGACGTACGCGCCGTCCTTGACCTCCTCGTTCGCGAGCACGGTGCCCAGCGCCGGGCACCACCACACCGGAACGTCGGCCAGGTACGCGAGGTCCTGCTCGTACAGCTTCAGGAAGATCCACTGCGTCCACCGGTAGTAGTCGACCGCCGAAGTGTCGACCTCCCGCTCCCAGTCGTAGCTGAAGCCGAGGCGCTGGATCTGGCGCCTGAAGTTGGCCACGTTGCGCTTCGTGATGTCGGCCGGGTGCTCGTTCTCGCGCACGGCGGCGCGCTCGGCGGGAAGGCCAAACGCGTCCCAGCCCATCGGGTGGAGCACGTTGTGCCCGGTCATCCGCTTGTAGCGCGCGACGACGTCCGTTGCGGTGTACCCCTCCGGGTGACCGATGTGCAGGCCCGCTCCCGAAGGGTAGGGGAACATGTCGAGGACGTAGTACTTCGGCTTGGCTGCCAGCACCTCCGGATCGTCGGGGGTGCGGAAGGCCTTCTGGTCGTGCCAGGCCTGCTGCCACTTGGGCTCGATCGAGCTGGGATCGTAGACGTCTTTCGCCATGGTCGGACCTCTCGAGCCGACGGCTCGACAGTGGTGGAGTGCGCTCCGGAGCGCGGAGGTTGGGCCGCCGCGGGCGCGGGCGGAGGAGACGGCGCCTATTGTGGCCTATTCGGGGCGTCGCGTCTCTACCGCGCGGCGCGGCGGAAGGTCGGAGAGCGTGGTTTCTCGAGACGCTGTTCCGAGAGGTTCGGGGTCGAGCTCTTCCGACCCCGTAGAAGAGGCGCGGGGCTCGAAGCCGACGAAAGGGGAGAGGACGGTAGCCCAAGGCACTTCCAACCTGACCTCTCTGCATCCACGGGCCTGGACCACGTCAGATCTCTCAGCCGGAAGCTGGGTACGACGAGAGAGACGCCGCCGCCGTTGCAGGATCGGCCCTCGTCGTTGAACCGTCGCAGCCGACGCGAAGTTCGAGACGCGACGGGGTGGCCCGTTGTCATGCCTTAGCTACTTGCGCCAGGAGCCGATGAGGAGTCCCGGCTCCGACGACTGCGGCTTCTCAGCCGACGACTGCGGCTGTCTTCAGCCGACGACTGCGGCTTCTCAGCCGACGACTGCGGCTGTCTTCAGCCGACGAGGCCCGTCGCGCTCAGGATGAGCGGGAGGCCGACGAGGGCGAGCAGATAGAAGGCGAGGACCGCTCCGAAGAAGATGGCCTCACCGCGCCGACCGCTGGTGCTCGGCGTGGCGCTCGATGGCCGCTGGGTGCCACCTCGTGCAGTGTCCGGGGGGGAAACACTCATTTCGACTCCTTCGCCACCCTCAGACAGCGCTTCAGCCGGGGAGTCACATGAAGTTGGTCCTTGTGGCTCAGGGACTTGCGCGCGAGTGGCATCACGTGGAGTAGGCCACCGGAATGTGTCCGAAATGTGGCGTACCCGGGAAAAAGCCGTGCTCGCGGGGAGCGAGGCGCAGGCTGTCTCACGACGACCAGACGTCCGCCAGGTAGCGCCCGGAGGCCTCGAGCGACGCCACGTACTCTTCCGCCTCGGTGTCGCCCAGGCCGCCGTGGGTCGCGCAGATCTCGACCAGTGTGGCGCGGACCTCCGGGGCCATGTCGCTCGCGTCTCCGCACACGTAGACGCGAGCTCCCTGCTGCAGAAGGTCCCACACCCTCTCCTGCTGCTCCAGGAGACGGTCCTGCACGTACACCTTCGTCTCCTCGAGCCGGGAGAAGGCGACGAAAACCTCGCAGAGGCCGCGCGCCTTGTAGTCCTCGAGCTCCTGGCGGTAGAGGTAGTCGTGGTCGGGGTGGCGGCACCCGAAGAAGAGCAGGGCCTCGCCCAGGCGCGCGCCTCCGGCCTGGGCTGCGTCACGGTCCTCGAGGAACCCGCGGAAGGGTGCGATGCCGGTACCCGGCCCGATCATGAGGAGGGGGGCCTCCGGAGCGGGGGGTCGGAATCCGGAGGTGTTCTCGCGCACGAAGGCGTACAGGGTGTCGCCCTTGCCCAGCCGGGCGAGGTAGTTCGAGCACGTGCCGCGGTAGGTTCCCCGACCCGAGAGCGCCGGACCCTCGACCACGGAAGCCGTGATCGACAGGATCCTCTCGAACTTCCGCGGCGAGGAGGAGATCGAGTAGTAGCGCGGCCGGAGGGGGCCGAGCAGACCGAGGAAGGCCCCGAGCGGCAGCTCACAGGCCGGGTGCTCCTCGAGAAGATCGAGCAGTGAGACGCGGCGCTCGAGAATCTGATCGCGGTACCGCTCCTGAGCCTCCTCGTCGTCTTCGCAGAAGGGGATGAGCTGGGAGCGGGTGTGTGGACACTGGGTGTGCTCGAGGAGGAGCCGGATCTGCTTTCTCGTCGCGACCGCCTGGAGCTCGACATACTCCTCGAGGAGACGTGCGAGGCGAATCGGCTGGCCGAGAGGTAGGAGTGTGTCGGAGCCCGGATGATCGAGCTTCACGCGCGTCTGCTCGTCGAGCCCGAACCTCGCGAGGACCCGCCCCACGAGCTCGTGAGAGCTCGCCGAGATCACCCCGAGGTGGTCGCCCGTGCGATACGTCACGCCGGTCGGAAGAGCCACTTCGAGATGCCTCGTCGAGCGGTCGGACAAAGGAGTCTGGAGCTCGGCGTTCTCGGTGACCGTCATCGCCCGTGCGCCGAACTGGACGACAAAGGGATTCGGGTGGCTCTCGTCGACCACCTCGACGTCGTATGCCGTCGCCGCCGCGGTTCCCTCGTCTTCGGGGAGCTCGAGACCCAGAGCCTGGGCGACCGATGGCCAGAGGAGCTGGTACCAGAACTCGAAGTCGCCGTCGAAGTCGTCGCCGCCGTCCCCCTCGCCCCGCTCGAAGATGCGCTCGGCCCCGAGGCGGTGCAGCAGCTGATCGATCTTGGTGGGCACCTGCTGGTAGGTGGCTGCCCAGTCGCGGTGCCCGCAGCCGAAGACCACGTAGCGCACGCCGGCCAGCTGGGGAGCGTCGTCCTGGCCGAGCCAGTCCACGAACGCGCGGGCGTTGTCCGGGGGGCTGCCGTTGTACGACGAGCAGACGATCACCACGGCGCCATCCGTGGGGAGGTTGCCGACCGCTTCGTCGAGGGGCTGCGTGGTCACCTCGAAGCCGAGGCTCGCAGCGTCCTGTGCGATGCGGGCAGCGATCCCTTCAGACGTTCCCATGTTCGAGCCGAACAGCACGCGAAGAGGCGTGCCTGCAGCTCCGGCGATCGCTGGCAGAGCGAGCTCCTGGCTCTCAGTGAGCGGAGGCTCGGCGACGGCCACCGACGTGGCGCCTTCGCGCGGCCGGATCTTCACCTTGAAGCCATACGGCTTGAGAGTGAGCGTCTCCTTGATCTGGAGCTCGTAGTCGGGATCGTCGAGGAGCTCGAACCGCTGCAGCACGAGGCCAAGAGCGAGTGCGGCCTCGTGCATGGCGAACTGCCGCCCGATGCACGCACGCTGGCCGTTGCCGAAGGGCTTGAACGCGTTCGGCGGCAGCGCCGCCTCCCGCTCGGGCTCGAACCGATCCGGGTCGAAGGCCTCCGGATCGGGGCCCCACACCTTCTTGTCGCGGTGGAGCATCGGTGCCAGCACCGCCAGGCCGTCGCGCTTGCTGACCTCGTAGCGGCCACCGAGCGTGGTGTCGCCCTCCTTGGGAAACAGCGCGAACATCGGCGCCGTGGGCCAGAGGCGCAGCGACTCGTTCAGGACCTGCTTGACGTAGCGCAGCTCGACGGTCTGGCGGTACGTCGGCAGCTGGCGGTGGTCGCGGCCAAAAACCTCGTCGACCTCCGCGCGCGCCTTCTCGAGCACGTCGGGGTGGCGGAGGAGGAAGTACGCGGCGAACGACAGCAGGCCCGACGTGGTCTCGTGGCCGGCGATCAGGAACGTGATGATCTGGTAGCGGATGTTGACGTCGTCGAGCGTCTCGCCCGTCTCCGGATCTCTGCTGCTCAGCATGGCGCTCAGGAGGTCGCCGCGCGCGCTCAGATCTTCACCGCTCGCGCGCCGCTCCTGGATGATGCCGTCGACGGTGTGGTTCATGCGCGCCACGGCCTTGCGAAAGCGCGCGTTCTGGCGAAAGAGGAGGCGGCTCGCGATCTCCGGCCGAATGGAGCGGTCGAGCGCGATGCTCATGGCCTTCGTCATCGCGCGGATGAACGGGTGCATGCTCTCGCGGTGGAACGAGTTGAAGCGGTAGTCGAAGCCACACAACCCGATCGTGTCGAGCGTCAGCCGCGTCATCGTGTCGGCGACGTCGATCTGGTCGTTCGCGTTCAGCAGCTCCCCACGGCGCACCAGCTGCATCGCGATGTCGACCATCATGTCGTGGTACCGCTTCATGGCCGGCTGGCCGAAGTGCGGCAGGAGGATGTTGTGCGCCTTCTTCCAGTTCGGCTCGAAGGTATGCGCCGTGAAGAGGCCGTCGCCGGCGAAGCCGCGCACGTTCTGAAGCGGTGCCCACACGCGCTTGTCGAAGCGGCTCTCGTCGCACAGCTCGTTCACGAGCTCCTGGCTCGACACCACCACGAGGCGTCGGCCGCCGAGCTGGAGATAGAAGATCTCGCCGTACTCCTGGGCGAGCTTCATCATGTCCTGCACCTGGGTCGATGGCCCCAGGTCGAGGACATTGCCGATCAGGAGCTTCTCGGGCGGATGCGGGATGGCCAAAGGAGTACTCATCGGGCGACGGGCCTCAGAACATGGTGTTGTCGTTGGAGGAGGTTTCCGGCACGGGCTGAACGACGTCCCAGTGCTCGACCATACGGCAGCCTTCCACGCGGAAGATGTCCACGACCGCAAACCCGAGGTCTTCCGGAGTCGCCTGGCTGTGGTAGTGGACCGCAACCAGGTCGCCGTCTGCGAGGATGCGCTTGATGGTGAAGGTCCGGTCGGGAAAGCGCTGGAGGAGCCCTTCGAGAAAGGCGATGACCGGCTCGCGCCCATCGGGGAGCGTGGGCTTGTGCTGGATGTAGTCGGGGTGGACCCAGGCCTCGAAGGCCTCGCGCACCCGCTTCTGCCGGTAGAACGTGTCGATGAACTGGTCGACGACCTCCCTCGGGGACATCGTGCACTCGTCCTGAGACCGCAGCGCGGGCGCACTCCCGGATGCGGAGAGCGGCATCGACGCGAGCAGGAGCGCACACAGAACGCTGCCCGTGCGGCTCGACTTGGTCTTCATGGGAGCTCCTTTGGACCTCTGGGTCGGCGACGGTCGGTCGCCGAAGTTGGTGGAGGTTCTTTCGCTCAGCTCGCGGGAGCCGGCGCGACGTCGAAACGAAAGCGCAGTGCCTGACCGTCGATCTCCGCCTCCCAGGCGTCGTCCGGTGCACCGGCGGAGAACGACGTCGCGAGGACCTCGCCCGCGATGTACTCGGCGTGCTCCTCGACGGCCGCTCGCAGCTCTCCGTCAGCCTCCCAGGTGACGCGGATGCGATCCGCCACGTGGAGCCCGGCTTCTTTGCGCTGGCGCTGGATCCGATTGACCACCTCGCGTGCGTAGCCGCCGCGGATGAGCTCCTCGGTGAGCTGACAGTCGAGGTCGACCGCAATCTCGCCGTTGGACAGGGTGTGGGTGCCCTCGCGCGCCTGCTGCTGGATCTCGATCTCCTCCGGCCCGAAGGACTCTCCCGCGAGCTCGATCGGTTCGCCCGCCATCAGCTGTGCAAGGGCGTCGCCGTCGAGGCCGGCGATGAGCTGCTGGAACTCCTTCATCCGTTTGCCGAGGCGGCGCCCGAGCAGCTTGAAGTTCGGTTTCGCCTGCACCTCGATGTAGTCGGACTCGTTCGGACTCATCTGGACGTGCTGCACGTTGAGCTCCGACTTCAGGTACGGCTCGAGGGTGGACATCTCTTCGAGCAGCGCCTCGTCGCGGTGGACGACGGTCAGGCAGGAGAGCGGTGTGCGCAGGTTGATCTTGGCGTCCTCGCGGCGCTGGCGGCCGAGCAGGATGACCTGCTGCATGCGGTCGACGGCGCGCTCGAGCTCCGGTGCGATGCGCGCCTCTTCGGCCTCGGGGTAGCGGCACAGGTGCACCGACTCCGGCATTCCGTCGGCTTCGCCCGCGAGCTTGCGCAGCTCCTGATGGAGGTGCTCGGACAGGAACGGAGCGAAGGGCGCCATCACCTGGTTGAGCTCGAAGAGGCAGGTGTAGAGGGTCGAGTAGGCATGCCTTCGGTCGTCGCTCATCTCTGCACCCCAGAAGCGGGAACGGTTGAGCCGGATGTACCAGTTGGTCAGCTCCTCGATGAACGCAAACAGCTGCGGCACGACGTTGTAGAGCCGGTAGGCCTCCATCTCGCGCGCGATGTTCGCCTTCAGCGTCTGGAGCCGCGACAGGATCCAGCGGTCGAGCACGTTGTCGCCGAACGCCAGCTGGTCGGGCGTCCAGCCGTCGATCTCCGCGTAGGTCTCGAGAAACGAGAAGGCGTTCGTCCAGGGCAGCAGGGCCCGCCGGATCATGTCGCGCACGCCGGCGTCGGTGAAACGCTGCTCCTCCCCCTTCATGAGCCCCGAGTTGATGAGGTAGAGGCGCAGTGCATCGGCGCCGAACTCCTCCATGAGGTCGTCCGGCGGCGTGTAGTTGCGCAGCCGCTTCGACATCTTCTTGCCGTCTTCGGCCATGACCATGCCGTTGACGATGACGTTGCGAAACGCCGGCTGGTCGTAGAGGGCCGCGCCGAGCACGACGAGGGTGTAGAACCAGCCGCGCGTCTGGTCGAGGCCTTCGGCGATGAACTCCGCCGGGAAGCCGGCCTCGAAGACGTCTTCGTTCTCGAAGGGGTAGTGCAGCTGGGAGTACGGCATGGAGCCCGACTCGAACCAGCAGTCGAGCACCTCCTCGATGCGGCGGTAGGTGCCCTCCTCGCCTTCGACCTCGAAGGTGATCGGGTCGACGTGCTCCCGGTGCAGGTCGGTCACGGTGACCCCGGTGCGCTCGGCGAGCTCGGCGATGGAGCCGATGCAGATCGCGTTGCCGGTCGCGTCGTTGATCCAGATGGGCAGCGGCGTGCCCCACACGCGGTTGCGGGAGATCGCCCAGTCGATGGCACCCTCGAGCCACTTGCCGAAGCGCCCGTCCTTGATGTGGTCCGGCACCCAACGGATCTGGTCGTTGGCGGCGAGCAGGCGGTCCTTGAAGTCGGTCACCCGCACGTACCACGACGGGATGGCGCGATAGATGAGCGGCGTGTCCGATCGGTAGCAGAACGGGTAGCTGTGCTGGATCACGTCCTGCACGTACAGCGCCCCGGTCTCCTTGAGGTGCTGGATGATTCCCTTGTCCGCGTCTTTCACGTACTGGCCGGCGAAGTCGGTGACCTCGTCGGTGAACGTGCCGCGCAGCGTGACCGGGTTGGCGAAGGCCTCGATGCCCGCCGCCTTGAGCACGCGGTAGTCGTCTTCGCCGAAGGCCGGTGCCTGGTGCACCAGCCCGGTGCCGGAGTCGGTGGTGACGTAGTCGTCCATGACGACGACGAAGGCGCCGCGCTCCTCCTCACCCTCGAAGTACGGGAAGATCGGCTCGTAGCGGAGCCCGAGCAGGTCACGGCCCTTGAGGCGCTCCTTCACCTCGAGGTCGCCATAGCTCTCGAGCCGCGCCTCGGCGAGATAGAGGTCCACGCCGCGCTCCGCGTCGTGCGCGAGCACGTAGTCGATGTCGGGGCCGACGCACACCGCCAGGTTCGACGGCAGCGTCCAGGGGGTCGTGGTCCACGCGGAGAGGTGGGCGTCCCGGTCGCGCAGTTTGAACAGCACCGTGATCGCCGGGTCCTGCACGTCTTCGTAGGCCTGGGTGGCCTCGAAGTTCGACAACGGGGTCTCGAGCGCCGTCGAGATCGGCATGACCTTCTCGCCCTGGTAGATCAGCCCCTTGTCCCAGAGCTGCTTGAAGACCCACCACGTCGACTCCATGTACCACGGGTCCATGGTCTTGTAGTCGTTGTCGAAGTCGACCCAACGTCCGAGCCGCGTGATCGTCTGACGCCACTCGGAGACGTAGCGCTGCACGATCGCGCGGCAGGCGTCGTTGTATCCGCCCACGCCCAGCTTGGCTACGGCGTCCTGCGCGGTCATGCC
Organism: Candidatus Multivoraceae bacterium; assembly: GCA_965223385.1. Lineage (GTDB taxonomy): Bacteria > Acidobacteriota > Thermoanaerobaculia > Multivoradales > Multivoraceae > JBCCLJ01. The sequence goes on from CBDCWR010000007.1 coordinate 3,691,268, forward strand.
GAGCTGCTTGTCGATCTCGTGCTCGATGGGCAGACCGTGACAGTCCCAGCCGAAGCGTCGCAGCACGTGCCGGCCGGTCATCGACCAGTACCGCGGCACGATGTCCTTGATGGTCGAGGCGACGATGTGGCCGTGGTGGGGGAGGCCGGTCGCAAACGGCGGGCCGTCGTAGAAGATGTAGGGCTCGAGCTCCTCGTTGGCTCGCAGGGACCGCTGGAAGATGTCCTGCTCCTCCCAGAAGCGCAGGACTTCGTGCTCCATCTGCACGAACGAGAACGAGGCGTCGGGGCTTTCGGTCTTGGAGGCGGTCATGGTTCGATCCTGCGGATGGTCGGGGAGTGGAAGGGAGAGGCGTCCGGCGGCGGCTCCTGAAACGACAAGGGCCTCGCCGAAGCGAGGCCCTTCCGGTCAGCGCTGCGCGAGCGTCTCCTAGGCGGCGAGACGGGGCGCTGCGGAAGGGGCGCTGGAGCGCGTAATGAAGATGCTGCGGGACGCGAGCCGGGGTGCGGCGTTCATGCGCGCAGGATACCCGCTCGCGGGGTCGGTTCCAACTCCCCTCCCTTAGAGTCGGAGGGGAGCTGGCGAGGACCGACGTGAAGTTCGAAGATCTGACCGACATCGAAGAGCTCGTCGACGAGCTGCTGGAGCTGCCAGAGAGCGAGCGGAGTGTGGCGATCGAGCGCCGGTCGGAGCTCGCTCCCTCGGTGCGCGCCGCGCTGCAGCGGGTCGTCGGAGTCGAAGGTGAAGACCCGCTCGGCTCGGGAATCTGCGCCGCGGTGGGAGACTTCATCGATCGGGCGGCGCGGAGCACGATCGCCGACGGACCGTCGGACCACGCGCCGACTCTCGACCTCGGCGACGCGCCGCTCGAGGTCGACGACCACGGGCCAGGAGACGTGCTCGGCGCGTACCGGCTCGTCGAGGAGATCGGTCGTGGTGGCATGGGGCAGGTGTTCCTCGCCGAACGGATCGACGGTCAGTTCGACCAGGTAGCTGCCATCAAGATCATCCGCTCGGGCAGTGCCGTCGGCATCGAGCAGCGCTTCCTCCAGGAGCGCCGCATCCTGGCGGGCCTCGAGCACCCCAACGTCGCGCGCCTGTTCGACGGTGGCATCAGCCCGAAAGGCGTGCCCTACTTCGTCATGGAGCTCGTCGACGGGCGCTCCATTCATCGCTACTGCGCCGAGGAGCGCCTCGATCTGGAGCAGCGCGTGCGACTGTTTCTCCAGGTGTGCGACGCGGTCGCCCACGCCCACCGCAACCTCGTCGTGCACCGCGATCTGAAACCGGGGAACATCCTGGTCACCGGTGCCGGCCAGGTGAAGCTGCTCGACTTCGGCATCGCCAAGGCACTCGACCCGAGCGAGACCGAGAGCGCCGAGATGGTCGAGACACGGGTTCTCGGCCGTGTTCTGACGCCGCGCTACGCGGCTCCCGAGCAGCTGCTCGGCGAGGGGATCACGACCGCCACCGACGTGTTTGCACTGGGACTCGTGCTCGCGGAGCTCCTCGTGGGGCCCGGTGCCCTGCAGGCGCGGGGCGAGAGCATCGCCGATGCGATCCGCTGGCACGACAGCGAGCTGCCGTCGCTGAGTGGGGCGCTCGCGTCGTTCGAAGAGCGGGAGGCGGTCGCAGAGGCGGCCCGGACGAGCGTCGCCAAGCTGCGGCGCGCGGTGCGCGGCGATCTCGACGCGATCGTGGCGCGCTGCCTGCGCCGCGATCCGAGCGACCGCTACGGATCGTCCGCAGCCCTGCGTGCAGACCTCGAGCGGTACCTGGAGGGGCTTCCCGTCTCGGCGGCGAGGACTCACTGGCTGCACCGGTTGCAGCTGTTCGCGCGCCGCAACCGCACGGTCATGGTCGCGGGTGCCGCGGTTCTCGTCACCGTCGTCGGCGGGTGGATCAGCACCGCACGGCAGGCCGACCGAGCGCAACAGGAGCGTGATCGTGCCCTGGCTGCCGAGCAGCGGGCGGTCGCGCTCAACCGCTATCTGGTCGACGATGTCCTCGGTCTCGCGCGGCCCGAGGAGAGCGGAGGCCGCGACCTGACGCTGCGCGAGCTGCTCGAGGTGGCGTCGCGTCGCGCCGAGTCGGCGCTGGCCGAGAGCCCCGAGCTGGGGTCGGCGATTCACGGCGCCATCGGCGAGACCTATCTGAGCCTCGGGGACCTGGAGCGCGCGGAGCGGGATCTCGTGCGTTCGCTCGCGGTGATTCAGCAGGCCGGCCTCGGCAGCTCGCCCGAGGCCTGGCGCGCGGAGCGCCTGATGGCGCGGCTTCGTCGCGCGCAGGGTGACGCCCAGCAGGCGGGAGACATGCTCCAGCGGCTGCTCGCCGAGCCGCCGCGCGCGCTCGACCCCGCCGAGATCGCCTCCACGCGGATCCTCCTGGGTGAGGTCCTCGCGGAGGGTGGCGACCGCGCGCGGGCCGAGCGAGAGCTGCGCGAAGTGCTTGGTCTTCTGGAGCGCCCCGGAGGCGTGTCTGCGGGCGAGGCGCTGCGGCGACAGGCCCTCTACGCCCTGTCGAGCATTCTGCAGGCGCAGCGGCGCAGCGCGGACGCGACCGTGCTCGCCCAGGAGCTGCTGGCGCTGCAGCGCGAGAGCCTCGGCGACGAGCATCCAGAGGTGATGGACACACTCCAGCTCCTTGCGGATACCGCCAGTCGCATGCAGAAGAACGACGAGGCGATGTCATTCCAGCGCCGCGTTTTGGAGCTGCGGTCGCGCGTGCTGGGGGAGGCGCACCCGAAGACGGTGGCATCGCGCATCGGCGTCGGCACCCTGCTGCGCCGCCGCGGAGCGCGTGCCGAAGCGCTCGAGGTGTTCGAGTCGGCGGCTTCCCATGCGACGGCTTCCCTGGGGCCGAGCGTCGAGACCGTCCGCGCGCTCAACGGCCTCGCCGTGGCGCAGCGCGACATGGGGCTTCCGGCAGCCGCACAACAGAGCTTCGCGGAGGCGCTCGAGATGAGCCGGGTCATCCACGGCGAGGCGGCTCCCGTGACCGTGCGCATCATGAAGAACCTGGTGTCGCTCTACCTCTCGACGGGCGAGTCGCCGGCTGCGGCCGAGATGAGTCGCCGCGTGATCGCGATCGGGCTCGAGGCCTCCGCGAGCGCCGAGCCCGACTGGACGACCCTGCAGGATCTGGCCGACTTCATCGTGCGATCGGCGCCGCCGGACGTGCGCGATCTCGACCTCGGAGAGAAGATCGCCAGCCAGGCCGTCGAGCTCAGCGACCGCAAGGCCCCCGAGGCGCTGGCCGAGCTCGCCGACGTGTACCGCCTGCGCGGCGACCTCGATCGGGGAATTGCCTTGCTGGAGGAGGCCTACGAGCTGCCGGACGCCATCTACCTCTACTCGATGGAGCGCAGCATGATGTTCATGCTCGAGGAGGTACGTGGGCTGCCTGCGGCCGGCGAGTTCCTCGCCCGTCAGCTGGAAAGGCGACTCGACGCGCGAGCAGAAAACTCTCCGGTAGTGCTGACCTCGCGCTGGCTGATCGGGCGCAACCTCCTGCTCCAGGGGCGGCTCACGGAGGCGGAGGAGCAGCTCCGGCTTTCGCTCGACGCCGCGCGCCAACAGTACGAGGCGACCGACGACTACGTGCTCCGCGTGCGCCTCGCGCTCGGCCAGACCCTCGAGCGGGCAGGCCGGCGCGAAGAGGCGATCGCCGAGCTGGTCCCCGCCTGCCGCACCGGTCTCGAGGTGCCGTTTCAGCTGACGTGGGTCCTGCGCGAGGGGTGCCTCTGGGCCGCGGACCTGCTGCGGGGCGAAGGGCGGGCGGGCGACGCGCGCGAGCTCCTGGCCGCACTGCCGCCGCCGTCGACGCCGTTCTAGGCGTGGGTCGAGGCACTCTGGCCCAGCCGAAGCTCCAGCCAGACTCGTGCCTTGATCCAGTCGCGCTGCACGGTCCGCTCCGCGATCTCGAGCGCCGCCGCCGTCTCGCCGGCCGTCATGCCACCGAAGAACCGGCATTCCACCACGCGCAGGCAGCGCGGCTCCTCGCGCCCCAGCTGCGCGAGCGCGTCGTCGAGATCCACGAGAAAGGCGGCCTGCGCGGCCACGCGCTCGGCATCGTCGTCTTCCGCCAGCATCTGGTCGAGAGCCGGCTTGTCGTCGTCGAGCGAGATTCTGTGCATGTTGCCGCCGCGCTTCTCGCTCAGGTGCTTGCGGGCCTGGTCGACGAGGAGCTGTCGCATGGCCGTTGCCGCCACGGCGTAGAAGTGCTCGCGGTTGTGGAACTTGCTGTCGCTGCGGAGCAGCTTGAGGTACGCCTCGTGCACTAGGGCGGTGGTGGCGAGGGTCTCGCTCGGGCGCGCGTTGCGGCGGCGCTGACTCCGCGCGATGCGGCGCAGCTCGCTGTAGACCAGGGGCAGAAGGCGCTCGAACGCCGACGCGTCTCCGCCGCGTAGCTCGGAGAGCAGACGCGTGACGTCGTCGGAGGGTGGGGGCGAAGACGCGGGCATGAATCAGGGCGCCTCGAGCGTCGGCGGGAGGCGTGCGCCACAATAGCAACCGACATGCCGAGCACACTCACCCACGTGGCCCTCCAGGTGCCGGCCGCGCGTGTGTTGGGAGGAGCAGGTGCCGTCCCCTGGGTGCTCGCGAGCTGCATCATCCCGGACATCGCGTGGATTCTGCAGCGGGCGTTCAAGGCGGTGTGGTGGGGAAGCGAGGAGATCTTCTACGATGTCCGCCTTCTCGCGATCGCGCAGTCGTCGCTGCTCCTTTCAGGGGTCTTGTGTGCGGCTCTGGCGATCGTCGCGAGGCCTTCGGGGAGGGCGCTGCTGGCGCTGTTGCTGGGCTGCGCGGTGCACCTCCTCCTCGACGCCCTGCAGCTGCGCTGGGGTAATGGCGTCCACCTGGGCCTGCCCTTCGTCTGGACCGCCTGGTCGCCCGGCTCGGTCGATCCCGACGCGCCGGCCTTCGCTGCGGTGGCCCTCGTCGGCGCGGCGGCCTGCGTGTTTCTGATCGCCCGTCCTCCGCGACGGCAGGAGCTCCAGCTCACGCGGGGCCGCCTGACCGCCAGTGTCGCGCTCGTCGCCGCCTTCTTCGTGCTGCCCTGGGTTCTCATGGCGCCGCTCGAGCGGGCCGACAACCACAGCATCGGCAGCCTGCGGGCGGAGCAGCGCCACGGACGGGAGGTGAGCCTCTATCGGGCCCACTACTTTCCACCGGAGACCCCTGGCGGTGACCCCGTGCTGCTCACCCTGGTCAGCGAGCCACTCCGGGTGACGTCCGGGCTCGACCTGGCCGCGCGCGCTCGCGTGTCGGTGCGCGGGCGATTCGCCGGGCCGGACCGTCTGGAAGTGATCGAGGCCCACGTGCACCCGCACGAGCGGCGGAGCATCTACAGTGTCCTGGGGCTTGCGCTCAGCGGCTGGATCCTGGCGCGTTGGGCGTGGCAGTCGTGGCGGCGACCTCTCGGCTCAAGATCTCCTCAGGCGGCGGCGCCCACCGACCGGTCGTAGGCGGCGATGAGCAGGAGAGGGAGCAGGATCACGGCGAGGACTGCAGGAACGACGAACAGAAGCTGGCTGAGCACGCTGTAGAAGGCCCAGCGAGCGAGCGGCTTCTGAAGACTGAAGTGAGCGACGGCCGCGCCGATCTCGGGGCCCAGCGCCTGACCGTCCCCGTCGTCGTTCTCGCGCAGGAGCTCGATCGCGGGCTCCAGGAGGTCCTGGCCGCGTCGCGCCCGGTTCTCGAGCATCTCCTGGAGGAGGCGTCGCCCGACCTCCCTGCCGGCGACACCGACGATGCCCTCCTGCGGCGCCCACTGCTGGTCGTAGACGTCGAGGATCTGGCGCAGGGTGTCATCGGACACGCGATCCAGAGCGAGGGGGATTTCGTCGAAGACGTAGGCCTGCGTTCCCCCCACGAAGTCGAGCACCATCTGCCGCTGCTCCGGGGCGACCGAAGTGGACTCGAGTCCGCGGGCCATGCCGGCAAACGACATGTCGACCGCCTCGCGCATGAGCGCTCGGTTCTCGGTGAGGCCTTTGACGGCAAAGGCCGACCCCACGAGACCGCCGAACAGGGCCAGCGCGATGGGCACCGTGACCACCTGATACACGACGAAGATCCCCATCGCCACGGGGCGCCTCCCAGCGAGGCCGCCTCGTCTCAGCGCGAAGCCCCAGGCGAGAGAGCCGAAGACGCCGATCAGCAGGCCCACACCGGCCAGACCACCCACCCAGAGGATCGTGGCGAGCCCCTGGGTCAGGAGGAAGGACGTCAGGTCGCGGAGGGTCCCGAGCATGGGCGGGATGATGCCACGGGTCTCCGCGCGCGGCGGCGAGGTGCGGCACGTCAGCGACAGGCCTTCGTCCAGCGGGCGAGCTCCGCGTCGAGCGACGGCAGCCGAGAGGCTGCCAGCAGGGTCGTCGCAGGCGTCTGTAGCGCCGGCGCGAACCGAACCTCACGCCGCGACTCCGGATGGAAGACCTCGACCACACGCGTGTGGCACTTGAGGCAGACGCCCCTCTTCGTGGTGACCGGACTCCCCATCGTCGGGGGCATCGCGTCCACGAACGACTTGTGCGCCATCTCCTCCATGGAGGTCACCTCGTAGCGCAGGTCGGCTGCCCGGGCCGCGGGGCGCAGCGCGAGCGAGCGGAACCGGAGCTTCTGCTCCGCCTGCGGCATGGGCGGTGTGCGATCGACTCGGCCCGCGAAGCGATACTCCTGCCAGAAGGCGAGCAGCGGTGTGGGCAGCAGCTCCAGAGACCCGTCGGGGAGGGACTGCAGGGCGTTGAAGTAGAGCAGCAGGATCGTGTGCACGTCGTCGAACTCGAAGGCGATCCTGCCCATGCGATCGAAGCGTGTCGCCGGATCCCGCAGATGGCGTACGAGGCGCTCGGCCTCGTCGGGATCGTCCGACGACAGGAAGACCCGTGCCATGAAGCGGCCGCCGAGGGTCTCCGCGTGCGAGGTCGAGGGGGGAATGACCTCCACCGTGCCGGGGTCGCCCTGCAGCAGCGGCTCGAGATCGGCCGCGAGCTCGGGCGCCTCCGCCAGCTCGGCCAGACGGGGAAGCGTGTCGGGCAGCTGCGCCGCGCGCGTCGCGTCGAAGGCGGTGGCGCGCACGACGTCGAGGGCCGTACATGCGAGCTGCCGGTTCGGCTCCGCCTGCCCCCTGCGGTGCGCGCGCCACGCCGCCAGTCCGACCTCCCAGGCGTGAGAGTGAACGCGCAGGCGCAGCGTCGGGGGAGGGGTGGGAGACGTTGCGAGCTCCCGCCGTGCCTGGCCGAGCAGCGCGTCGAGAGGGCGCGCAGCCGCCGGCCGGCTGGCGAGCTCGTCGGTGAGGCCCGTCGTCGCGCGCGTGACCAGGCCCTGAGGATCGGGCTGGAAGAAGAGCTGGCAGGCCCCGGAGCCGAAGTACCAGCGCGTCAGGTCGGCCGGGGCGCCGGGCCTCTGGGGGCGTCCGAGGGCCTCGCAGAGGGCAGGGCTCGAGCTGACGAGTAGAGCCTCACCCTGCACCGTGCGGATCAGGGATGCCAGAACCTGGGAAAGCTCGGTCTCCTGTGCCGAAGCGGAGCCGACCCAGAGGCCGGCACACAGGAGCGCTGCGAGGCGCGGAAACGCGGACAAACTCCTCATTATGTTACACTTATCCGAGGCGCAGGGCGACGACCAGCGCCAGACTTCGGCGGAGTCTTCGGTGAACTCTCATCGATGGAATAATATGATCTCTTGGCGCGTTGCATGGCTCGCGGAGAAGTCCGCGTGGCCATCGGAGTTCATGTTGCTCCAACGTGCCTCGCTCCTGTCCCGGCCGCATCGCAGATCCGACGTCCGCTCGGAACCAAGTGCACCCGCCACCCCGCGGCTGAAACGACAGACCTCCCCAACCGTCGTACATCCAGAGATTCCGTTCCGTTTCGCCTCTCGGCGTCCGGTCTCCTCGTGCTTCGGCGCGAGACAAGGTGTCTCGGCTTCGCTCGCCGAGCCCTCTCGGACGCCAGGCAGGTTGCCTGCGGTCTGACGTCCGTCCCGCCGAAACGACCCCGCTTCCACCTCAGCCCACCACACTGGAGTCCCACCTTGGCCGTCGCAACTGCACCCGCCGCATCCCGTCCCGCCGAACGTCGCTTCCCGGCCGTCAAGCAGCTCATCGAGCTGGGCCGGTCGAAGGGTTATCTTCTCTATGACGAGGTCCAGGACCTCCTGCCCGCCGAGCTGCTCGCGGTCGACGAAGACCTCGAGCAGGTCTGGATGCGCCTGCAGGAGCTCGATCTCGAAGTGATGGACCGCCCGGTCCGCTACCAGCACCTCGAAGAGAAAGAGGTGGTGGTGGAGCTCCACAAGGCCGACGAAGGCGCGGCAACCACCAGCGACGAGCCGCCGACCACGAGCGACCCGGTGCGCATGTACCTGCGCGAGATGAGCGCCGTGCCGCTGCTCGATCGCGACGGCGAGGTGGCGATCGCACGCGAGCTCGAGCGCGGCGAGTGGCTCACCTACCAGGCGCTGAGCACGCAGCCGCACCTCCTGCACCGTCTGCTCGAGTTCACCGAGGTCATCGAGAAGCGCCCCGGCCGCGTTGCCGTGCGCGAGATCCTCGAAGCCAACCTCACCGAGGAGATGGACCCGCGGCAGACGGAGCGCGTCAAGAAGAACGAGAAGTTCTTCTCGGCCATCCTCAAGCACGACCAGGCGATCGACAAGCTGCGCAAGAAGCAGAAGCGCTACAGCCCGAAGGGTGACCGCTTCCAGGAGATCGAGCGCCAGATCGACCGCGAGACGGAGAAGATCTCGAACGACATCACGTCGATCGACTTCTCGGCGCAGACGCGCAACCGTCTCATCGACAGCCTGCGCGAGGTCGACCGCGAGTTCCAGCGCTTCGAACGCGACATCCAGCGTGCGCAGACGGCGCTCAAGCGCGAGTCGAACAAGGAGCTGCAGTCGCTGCACCGCCGCCGCATCCAGAAGTACCGTCAGCGGCAGCGCGACCTGGAGGAGAACCTCGGCTGCACCCGCAGTGAGATCCGTGCCGTGTGCAAGCGCGTGGCGGAGTCGGAAGCGGTGTGCGAGCGCGCCAAGGAGCAGCTCATCGTCGCGAACCTCCGCCTCGTGGTGTCGATCGCCAAGAAGTACACCAACCGTGGCCTCCAGTTCCTGGATCTCATCCAGGAGGGCAACATCGGTCTCATGAAGGCGGTCGAGAAGTTCGAGTACCGCCGGGGCTACAAGTTCTCGACGTACGCCACCTGGTGGATCCGCCAGGCCGTGGCGCGAGCCATCGCCGATCAGTCGCGCACGATCCGCATCCCGGTGCACATGATCGAGAACATCAACAAGCTCACGCGGACCAGCCGTTCGCTCGTGCAGGAGCTCGGCCGCGAGCCCACCGCCGAGGAGATTGGCGAGCACATGGACCTGCCCGCGTCGAAGGTGCGCAAGATCATGAAGATCGCGCAGGCTCCCATCTCGCTCGAGACCCCGGTCGGCGAGGAGGAGGAGTCGCACCTCGGGGACTTCATCGAGGACAAGAGCTCGCCGTCGCCGGTGGAGTCGGTCATCTCGGCCAACCTCCGCGACCAGACGGGCCAGGTGCTGCGGACCCTCTCGCCCCGTGAGGAGCTCGTGCTGCGCATGCGCTTCGGCGTCGGCGAAGGCTCGGAGCACACCCTCGAAGAGGTGGGCAAGTCGTTCAACGTCACGCGCGAGCGCATTCGTCAGATCGAGTCGAAGGCGCTGCGCAAGCTCCGCCAGCCGTCCTGGGTGTCGAAGCTCAAGCCGTTCCTCGAGACCACCTGACCCTCAGCCAGAGGGCTCGCACGTAGGCCACGATCCCTCGCGGGGTCGTGGCCTTCGTTTTGGGGCCCGCTTCTCAGAGCGCGATGCGGGGGAAGCGGTGGGGCTGGTGAAAGTCGACCTGCTTGCCGGGAAGGGCGACGGCGGCTGCAAAGACGCGCTGCTCGCCGCGGCCCGCGATGCGGAAGCCGTTGATCGCGACGTCGCGGCGGTCGAGGAACTCCGGCCAGGCGACGGACGCGGTCCCGGTCCAGCGCGTCTCGCCAGCCGCCGCGTGGAAGGCCACATCGCGCGCGAGGGCAAGCTGGCGTCCGGCGGACGCGCGTGTGCGCGGGGCCTCCAGCTCGAGGGCGAGGAAGTGGCCGTGGGGGCCGAGCTCGAGCTCCAGGTAGTGCTGCGCGCGAGGGCAGGCCAGAAAGACCTCGACCACCTCGAACTCCCACAGGCCCTCCAGCGACCCGGCGGGGGGAGGAGGCGCCGGGTCTCCCGCCAGCGGAGCGTCCACGAAGACGTGAAGTCGCTCGCGCTCGAGCCGGACCTCGAGGCGCGTCCGGACCTCGTGCGAGAGGAGCCGACCGTCCCACGTGCGGTTCACGTGGAGGACCGCCGCGTCGGGGAGTGCGACCAGGCTCACCGGGCGCCTCTGCAGACGACGGTCGTGATGCGCTCGTCGCGCGCAAGAGGGCGCTGTTCTACGGCGCGTTTTCTGTGAGAATCCGAGCTACCGTGGAGGAGCAGACTCGCTGGATCCTGGAAGGTCGACTCGACGGCGACGGACGCGTCTGGCGCACCGTCGTCGAGCAGGTGCCGTTCCTGATCGGTCGCGTCGAAGGGTGCGACCTGCGCCTGCCCGGCGCCGGCGTCTCCGGGCGACATGCCGAGCTCGTCGCCGGCGACCGGGGGCTGCGCGTGCGGGATCTCGGCAGCAAGAACGGCACGTTCGTCAATCGCGAGCGCGTGGAGGCGGAGAGTGGGCTGCGTGCCGGAGACGTACTGCATTTTGCGAACCAGGAGTTTCGCCTCGTCGAAGAGTCGGAGGTTGATGCTGCCACGGCGACGCTTGCGCTCGATCTCGACGTCCTGCGCTCCGCGCAGTCGCGATCGTTCGAGCGCGACGACTTCGAGCGCATGATCGAAGAAGGAGCCCTGGGGAACGACTACCAGCCCGTGGTCGATCTCGCGACGGGGGAGTTCCTCGGCTTCGAGGCGCTCGGCCGCGGAGCGCACCCGGATCTGCCGCAGAGTCCGGAGGACCTCTTCCGCATGGCACAGGGGTTTGGTCTGGAGCGCCGCCTCTGTGGTGCGCTGCGGGCGGCGGTGGCCGCCGAGGCTCCCGCGCTGCCTGCCGGTGCCGCCCTTTTTCTCAACACCCATCCGAGCGAGCTGCTCTCCCCGCAGGACATCCTCCCCGGTCTGGAGTCTCTGCGGCGCGGGCTACCCGATGCGCCGATGGTGCTGGAGCTCCACGAGCTCGCCGTCACCCAGATCGAGACGCTGCGTCCGTTCCGCTCGGCGCTCCTCGACCTGGAGATCGAGATCGCGTTCGACGACTTCGGCAAGGGCCGCGACCGCCTCCTCGAGCTCGCCGAGCTGAAGCCGCGGTTCCTGAAGTTCGATCGCCGGCTGGTTGCTGGCCTGGACGAGGCGGACGATGCGCGGCGCACGATGATCCACACCCTCGTGTCGATGGTCTCGGACATGGGGGTCTCCACCATCGCCGAGGGGGTGGAGACCGACGCCGACGCGGCTGCCTGTCGCAGCGTGGGCTTCGACTTCGCGCAGGGGTATCTCTGGGGTCGCCCTCAGGAGGCAGCGGCATGGGCATGACACTTCGCACCGGCACGAGCGGCTACTCCTACAAAGCCTGGAAAGGCCCCTTCTACCCGGAGGACCTGCCGGCGAAGAGGTTCCTCGAGTACTACAGCTCGAAGCTGCCTGCCGTGGAGGTGAACAACACCTTCTACCGCATGCCGAAGGCTGAGGTGCTCGAGGCCTGGCGCGACACCGTGGGCGACGACTTTCGGTTCATCATCAAGGCGTCGAGACGCATCACGCACATGAGCCGCCTCAGGGAGAGCTGCGCCGAGGCCGTCGAGTATCTGCTCAAGACCACCGAGGTTCTCGGCGCGAAGCGGGGCGCCTTCCTGCTGCAGCTCCCGCCCAACTTCAAGAAGGACACGGAGCGCTTGGCGGAGTTCCTCGAGCGCTGGCCGCGCGACGCTCCTGCGGCGTTCGAGTTTCGCCACCCCAGCTGGTACGACGACGAGACGTACGGCGTGCTGCGTGAGACCGGTGCTGGCCTCTGCATCGCGGAGTCGGGGACCGATCGCGACGCACCGCTCGTCGCGACGACCGACTGGGGCTACCTGCGGCTCCGGCGGGAGGACTACAGCGCCGCCGATCTCGAGGCGTGGGTGGAGCGTGTGACACAGCAGCCGTGGCGCGAGGCGTACGTCTTCTTCAAGCACGAAGACGCTGGAGCGGGGCCGCGCATGGCGCAGGAGTTCGCCGAGGAGTTCCGCAGCCGCGCGTGAGAAGGCGGCCGAGACCACCTTCGAGCGGCTGACGACGGCGAGCTCCGCACCGGCTCGGAGTCCTCGTGTCGGCAGCCTCGGTGACCGACCGCAATTGACCGAACCGCGGTGCCGCTGCTATGTTCCGCGGCGGAGAAGTTCATGTTGATTCCGGCGAACACCACCTTCACGACTGCGTGCCGCATGCGCGGACGCGATGTGATGGCCTGGCAGGGTCAGGCCGAGCTCCCGGATCACTCGACTCTCTGTTGATCTCACCGTCCATCGATCGGTGGATCACCGAAGACAAAAGGCCCCGGGCGCTCCAACGCTCGGGGCCTTTGCTTTCTGGTGAGCGCAGCGTGACAGCGCGCATCTCCAGGCGGCCGGTGCCGGGTCGGAGCGCTCCCAGCAGCACCTCCGCGACCGCGAGGGTGTGAGGAGTCCGACGATGAACATCGACACTTCCTACCGACGCATTCTGCGGGTCACGTCGCCCGTGCTCGTCACGCAGCTGAGTTACACCGCGATGGGTGTCATCGACACCATCATGGTGGGCCAGCTGGGTGTCCTGGAGCTCGGCGCCGTGGGTCTCGGCAATCTGCTGACCTGGTGGTTCCTCAGCTTCTTTTTCGCCTCGATGGCCGGGGTGAACACGTTCGTGGCCCAGTCGTACGGTGCCGAAGACCCCCGTGGCATCGCTGCGAGTCTGTGGCATGGCTTGTACCTCGGGGCGGGGGCGGTGGTCGCGATCGCCTGCATCTGGCCGTTCGTGCCGACGGTGTTCTCGTGGACGGGAGCCGACCCCGACATGCTGCGTGTGGCGATCGGCTACTCCCAGGTGCGCCTCGGTGGTGCTCTGGGCCTGGTGCTGCTCGGCGTCGCAGACAACTTCTACCGTGGTCTGGGCCGCACCGATGTGCCGATGTTGTGCGCACTGGGGCAGATGGTCCTCAACTGCTGCCTCAACTACCTGCTCATCTTCGGTCACTTCGGCTTCCCGGAGCTGGGCGCGGTGGGTGCGGCGTGGGGAACGGCGATCACGCAGCTCATCATCGGCAGCATCCTGCTCGGCACGATCCTGCTCGGGCCGCTCCGGCGCGAGTACGACCTGTGGTCCGGACGCACGTTCCAGCCCGCGTTCGCGCGCTCCCTGGTTTTCGTCTCTCTGCCGATCGGCGTCCAGGTCTTCTTCGAGATGGGGGGGATCAGTGTCTTCAGCGCGGTCGTGGCACGGCTGGGCGCGGTCGAGATGGCCGTGACCAATGCCGTGATCCAGGCCTGGAGTCTCGCCTTCATGATCGCCTACGCTCTCGGCGTGGGCGCCACGACCCTCGTCGGCCAGTGCCTGGGCGCTGGCCAACCGCACGACGGCCGTGCCGCTGTGGGCCGTGTCATGCGCCTCGGGCTGGTGCTCACGGGGTTGACCGGCGTTCTCTACATCGGCCTGCCCGAGCAGATCATCCAGCTCTTCGGTCGCTCGGGTGAGGTCGAGGTGATGACGTCGTACGCTCGACCGCTGTTCACCGCGGTCGTCGTCTGCCTGCTCTTCGACCTGCGCTTCGCGGTTCTGGCCGGGGCACTGCGTGGAGCTGGAGACACCACGTACAGCATGGTGGTCAACATCGCCAGCGCGTGGCTCCTCTTCGTTCCGCTCACGCTCTGGGCGACACCGCGCTACGGGCTCGTGGCCGCCTGGTGGTGCCTCGTCGTACACGTCGCGACCATGGCGGGCCTCCTCGAGATCCGATACCGGGGAGATCGCTGGATGCGGCGCCTCGACCGCGGCACACGAAAGACCCCCGTGCGCGCAGCGGAGCCGGATCTCGCCCTCGTCGCGCCGGGTGCCGAGGGGCCTTGATCGAAACGCGGACGGCGGATTTGTCGTAGGTCCCCCAAACGCTCGAGCTCACCGGTCTTGGCTCACCTGGCAGACCTCGCAACCACTTTGGAGCAAAACCCATGATGACCACTCGGCCCTCCTCGAGGGCACCCCTCGTCCTCCTTCTCGTGTGCGCGGCCTTCGTCGTCGGATGTGCTTCTGGCGGTTCGGGTTCCGCGCCCGCCGTCGGCGGCGACGCGGCTCCGGCGGCACCAGCCAAGAAGGCGTTCGAGCCGCCCGCCTGGGAGTCGAAGGTGTTCGAGAATGCCGAGCACGCGTTCAGCGTGCACTACCCCTCGGACTTCGCCGAGTCGCCGCCGACCAATGGCGGCCTGTTCTCGGCCGCCTCGCCGTCGCAGGTGCCGCGCCTCGACGTTCTGGTCCTCCCGGTGCCGCCGAGCACTCCACTGGACCAGATCGGGGCGGCGCTCGCCGACAACATGAAGCAGGTGGGCGGCGGCGAAGCCGAGGTCACGTCCTCGAAGGCGACGACGCTGCAGGATGGCGTGACGGAGGGGATGGAGTTCACGCTCAGCTGGACGTTCCAGGGGTTTCCCCTCGACAGCATCATTCTCGGCGCGCCGAGTCCGACCGGCAACGGCATCATCGGCGTGATGGTCACGGGAATGCAGGGCGGCGACATGGAGCAGCTCCGCGACATCGCGAGCACGCTGTACTTCGACTGACCTCCAGCAGAGTCGAGGGAACGACCTGAGAGGGGGAAGGGCGGGCTCCATCCCTCGTTTCGGGTCGGCTCTACCGGCCGGACGATCTGCCGGACCTCGGGGCGCAAACGAAGCCGCTCATCCAGAAGATCGAGCGGTGGATGCGGGAGACCTGGCAGCGTTCGAAGAGCACCGGCTATCTGATCGGTGCTGATCGGGAGCGCCTGATCGAGGGCAGCGGCCAGCGGCAGCGCCGTCGTCTTTCCCGACCCCTCCCGGGGGTAGAATCCGGGGGTTGCGATGAAGCCCCTCGTCTTTCCTGCCCGCCCCTCCGATATCCATCGCTATCTCGACCTGCTGCCGATCCAGGCGGCGGTGCTCGATCCGGCGTGCAGGATCGTGCACGCCAACCCGGCCTGGCGGGAGTACGCAGAGGCGGTCCAGGGCCCGTTGCGCTACGACACGTCGTGGGTGTATCTCGACGTGCGGGATCCCGGTTTCACCGACGGCTCCAGGGAGGCCCAGGCGGCGGTCGCGGGAGTCCGTTCGGTCATTCGCGGCAACAAGGATCGGTTCGAGATCGACTATCCGTGCGACCGCGACGGCCAGCGGCTGTGGTTCCGCATGATCGTCACGCCGGCAGAGGAGACGACCCCGCGCGGGGTCGTGGTGCTCCGGCTCGATCTCACCGAGGACCGGCGGGAGGAGGAGAGCCTCCGGCTGCATCAGTTCGCCTCCGAGAAGGCGTCCGGCTTCGTCTTCTGGCTCACCGCCGACGGCCGTTTCCACTTCGTGAACGATCGCCTGTGCAGGGTGCTCGGCCACACGGGCCGTGACCTGCAGGACCTCTCGATCTGGGACGTCGACCCGAACCAGTCCGAGGAGATCTGGCCCAGCCACCTGGGCGAGCTGCGCGAGCTCGGCACCCTCGTCTACGACACCCAGTACCGCACCAAGGAGGGGTTCGTCTTCAGTGTCGAGGCGGAGGCCAGCCTCTTCGAGGTCGAAGGGAGCGAGTTCGTCTTCGTCACCGGCACCGAGCCCCAGCTCGCCGCAGAGCCCTCCACCGGAAGCGTGCGCTTCCAGCGGAAGGTCGCCGAGCGTACGTCGGAGCTTTCGGCCACGAACCAGAGGCTCCAGGAGGAGATCCACTCGCGCAAGGAGACCGAAGACGCGCTGCGCGAGAGCCAGGAACGTCTGGAGCTCGCTCTTTCGGGCACGAACCTCGGCCTCTGGGACTGGGATCTGACGTCGGGCCGCTTCACGTTCGACGAGCGGTGGGCCTCCCTCGTGGGCTACAGCGTCGACGAGCTCGAGCCGCACCTCGAGGGCTGGACAGGGCTCGTCCACCCGGACGACGAGGTGGTTCTACGCAAGGCGCTGGAGGACCACCTCGACGGCATCACGGAGGTCTACGAGATCCCGCACCGGCTCAACCACCGCTCCGGCGACTATCGCTGGGTCGTGGCTCGCGGCAAGGTGGCGGAGCGGGACGAGCGCGGCGGCGCGAGGCGCGTCGTCGGCACGCTGCAGGACATCACGGCGCACCGAGACCTCGAAGACCGCCTCCTGCAGTCGCACAAGATGGAGGCCATCGGTCGCCTCGCCGGCGGCATCGCACACGATTTCAACAACCTCCTGACCGCCATCAACGGCTATGCCGACCTCGTTCTCCGCAAGCTGAAGCCGGACAGCCAGCATCGCAAGAAGGTGCAGCAGATCCGCAACGCCGGCGAGCGTGCCGCGGCGCTGACGAACCGTCTGTTGGCCTTCAGTCGCAAGCAGATGCTGCAGCCGGAGGTGCTGTCGCTCAACCGCGTGGTCCGCAACATGGAGAGTCTGCTGTTGCCCATCATCGGGGAGCAGATCTCACTGCGCACTCAGCTCGAGGCGGCCCTCCCGCCGGTCAAGGCAGACCTCGGGCAGATGGAGCAGGTCATCCTGAACCTCGCGGTGAACGCCCGCGACGCCATGCCCACCGGCGGCGTACTGGCGATCGAGACGGGCAACGCCGATCCGCGCGCGGTGAAGCGCGCTGCCGGGCGCACTCCCACGCGGGGAGACTACGTGCGGCTCACCATCTCCGACACGGGCATGGGGATGGACTCGTCCACGCAGTCGCAGGCATTCGATCCGTTCTTCACGACCAAAGAGCAGGGGCAAGGGACGGGGCTTGGTCTTTCCATGGTGTACGGCATCGTGCGGCAGAGCGGAGGCTTCATCGAGCTCGAGAGTGTGCTGGGGGAGGGGTCGGAATTTCGCCTCTACCTGCCGTGCGCCGACGAAAAGACCTATCGCGAGACACGGAGCGCGCAGATCCAGCTCGAGCGGGACGTCGAAGGCAGCGAGTCGGTCATGGTGGTCGAAGACGAACCGGCGGTGCGCGACCTGGTGCTCTCCTCGCTCGAGGCGAAGGGTTATCGGGTCGTCGTGGCGCCCGACGCCGAGTCGGCGCTCAAGATCCTCGAGGACGAGGGTGCACCCTTCGAGCTCCTCTTGACGGACGTGCTGCTCCCGGGCATGAGCGGCGCCGATCTCGCGCAGGAGGTCGGCGAAACGCGGCCCGATCTCAAGGTGGTCTTCATGTCGGGCTACACGCGTGATGCACTCGGGCGGGCGAACATCCTCGAAGACGAAGTGCGCTTCCTGCAGAAGCCGTTTGCCATCGACCTCCTCCTCGACATGGTGCGTCGCACGCTCGACGACCTCCCTGCACAGGGCGGCTGATGGCAGCGAAGAAGCGGAAGACGAAGGCCAAGGGCACGCGCAAGGTGACGGGGCCCGTACCCGCCGAGCCAGATCCGCTCGAGCTGGAGGAGGCGCTGGACGCGCTGTACCGCGCCCCGCTCGCCGACTTCATCGCAGCGCGCAAGGAGCTCGCCGAGCGCTTCCGGCGGACGGAGGCTGGGGCCCGCGTCGCCAAGCTCACGAAGCCGGTGGTCTCGGCCTGGGTGACCAACGTCGTCGCACTCGAAGAGGAGGCTCTGGTCGACGCCTTGCGCGAGGCGGGAGACGAAGTGCGCCGCGTTCAGTCGGGCGGCGGTGCCACGTCTCTCGAGGAGCACCGCGAAGCTGCTGAGCGTCGGCGCGTGGCACTGGAGGCAGCGCTCGACGCGGCCGAAGAGCGCCTCCTTGCGGCCGGTCAGGCGGCAGCCAAAGGCACGCTGCTGAAGGTCCGGTCGAGCCTCGAGAGCCTCGCGATCTACGGCACCGCTGCGGATCCGGAGCCGCCCCCGGGGCGCCTGGCGACCGACATCGAGCCTCCCGGGCTCGACGTGCTGGCGCAGCTGGCGCTGAAGCCACGCAAGGGCAAGGCAAGGCCGAAGAAGGCGGCCCCAGCCCGCGCGAAGAAGAGTGTTGCCCGACAAGCGGCAGCTCCCAAGCCCGCGGCGCCACGGGCGAAGAAGAAGCGCGGGAGCGTCAAAAAGCCCACGGCAGCCCAGCTGCGGCGTGCCGACAACGAGGTGCGGCGTGCTGAGGCTTCCGTCCGCGAAGCCGGTGCACGCCGCAAGAGCGCACGGCGAGCCCGCGAGGGCGCGGAGCGGTCGTTGGAGCGGGTCCGTGAGCGCCTTCGGGAGGCCGAGCAGCGCTTCGAGGCGGCCGCGCAGGAGCTGAAGGCTGCCGAGAGCGAGCTGCACGAGGCCAAGGAGCGCGCCGAAGAGGCTCTGGCGGCTCGTCGGACGTTGGACGCGGACTAGCGCGACGCGCTACGGAGGCTCCGCCAGCAGCTCGCCGAGTGGGAGCGGCAGATCCATGCGCTCGCGCTCTGCCGGGAGGGCGAACCGCAGGGAGCGGCCGGCGCGCGTGAGCCGGAGCTCGTACCGGCCCTGCTCCAGCACCCACGTCTGGGGAAGGCTGCGCGCGGAGATCGACCGCTGGAGCATCTCGGCTCCCGACCCGTCGTGGATCGAAGCCTGGATCGCGCCGGGCCAGGCCTGCGCAGAGCCGGCGCCGACGCGGATCTCCACCGTGTGCAGGTCCAGGGTCAGCTCCTCGTCGCGCGGCAGCTCGATCGATCGGGGGCGAAAGGCGGCCCGCCCCCGGGGCTCGAGGACATAGTGGCCCGCATCCAGGCCTTCGAAGAGCGCCTGGCCGAGGTAGTCCGGCACGGTCGAGGTGCGGAAGGCGCCGCCGACCTTGCGTAGACGCAGGCCGAGATGCGCGGCCGGTTGCCCGTCGACGGTCGCGCGAATCCGGAGGTCGTGGCCGCCGGAGTCGAAGTCGAACACGACCTCCGCCGTCTCTGCGGGCCGCACCTCCACCTGTTCGAGGAGAGTCCGGCGGCCGGCGCGCTGTGCCTGCACGTGCCAGCTGCCGGGAGTCACGTTGCCGAAGTCGAACGTGCCGTCGTAGGACGGCCGCTTGTGGACGCGGATGCTCTGGTCCGATCGGCGGAGGGAGAGGTCGACGCCCGCGAGCTGGTCGATGTCGAGCCCTTCGACGCGACCTGCGATGGCCCCGGGCTCGTCGCTCCTCCGCTCGAGGACGAGCTCGATCCCGGCAGCCTCCGAGGGCAGCTCGATCGTCTTCGACGCAGTGCGGGAGTCGAGTCGCGCGACGAGCCGAAACGACCCCTGCACGGGTTGGTCCAGGATCTCGAAGTTGCCGGTGTCGTCGGCCTGCGCAACGGCCCCGACGCCGGCGTTGGTGTGGACGGTCGCGCCTGCGGCCGGGGTGCCGTCGTCGAAGGAGACGCGACCGCTGACCACGAGACCGTCGTCGAAGTAGAGGTCGTGGTGGTTCTCCGCGTCCGCGAGCTGAAGCTCCCGCTCCAGCTGGTTCCCCGACCGGGAGCGTGCCCAGACCGTCGAAGGCCCCGGCTCGAGGCCGTCGAGGCTGTAGGCGCCACCCTCGTCGCTGTGCGCCGACTGGCTCCCGACCCAGACTCGGGCGCCGGCCAGGGCCGTGCCGTCGGCGCTGTACACGCTGCCCCGAAGGCGCACCCCGCGCCGCAGGCGCAGCTCGACCGCTTCGTCCGAGGTGGGCAGCTCCACGTCGAGCGGGCGGCTCGACAGATAACCCTCCAGGTGGGCGGAGACGCGATAGCTCCCAGCAGGAACCGGCCGCAGCGCGAACGATCCGTCGTCGTCGCTGCGCGCACGACCGCCCTGGCGTGGCCCCTCGAGCTGAACGCGGGCGCCCGTGGCCGGCTTGCCGGACGGATCGAGCACCGTGCCGTGGAGCGCGAAGGCCCGCTCCAGCTCGACGACGAGATCGTCCTCGACCGGCATCTGCACGAAGAGGCGTCGCCGTGCGTAGTCGGGGTGGCCAAATTCGAGGCGGATTCTCTCGTCGGGCAGGAGCTCGCCGACACGGAACCAGCCTTCGTCGTCGGAGGTGACCCCGAGATCGTGCTGTACCAGCCGCTCGCCGGTGCGGAGGAAACGCTGTGCCCGACCGCGCGCTCCCGGCCGCCGGTTGCCGGCTGCAACGCCCACGTAGACCCGAACCTCGGGGACACCGTCACCCTCGGTATCCACGACGCGACCATCGAGGATGGCGCCCTGCTGCAGCAGGACGTCGCCGATCTCGAATCTCGGCGTGGCGGAAGGCAGCTCGATTCCCCGGATGGTCGCGGGTGCGAACCCTGTTGCTCTGACCTTGAGCTCGGCGAGCCCCGGCGTCAGACGGCGCAGCTCGAATCTGCCGTCGATGCCGGAGATGGTCTCGACGTCGGGAGCCTGCGGCCCTTCGAGCAGGTGCAGAACCACCTGGGCGCCGGCCACCGGTGCGCCGCCCTCGTCCAGGACTCGTCCGACCCCGAGTGCCCCTCGATGGAGAGTGATCGTCTGGCGCTCGCCGACCCCCTCCGTGGCCGTGACCTGTGCGGCGGCAAACCCGTCCGCGAGCACGGTGAGCTTCGTCTCCGGCCAGAGCCAGAGCAGGTCGACGTGGCCGTCCGTTCGCGTCACGGCGCGGCGACGCGGCCCGAGGAGCACCTGGGCTCCCTCCACGCGAGCGCCGGTGGAGTCCTGGATTCTCAGTCGGAGGGTGGCCCTGCCACTCGCGTCGTGTCTTCTCGCGGTGGGGTCGACGAGGCTCTCGACCTCGACCCGGCCGTCGGGGTGGCGTCGGAGCAGCCGCGCCTGCCTCCGGAGGGGCGAGGGCAGGCCCGGCAGCCTCCCCTCGGCGTTCGAGCGCTCGACGCTACCGAGTGGACCCATCCGGGAGACGGAGCCGCCTCGACCCGGACGCGGATCCTCGAAGTCCGCCGGCCGTTCGAGGTGAACCGCGCCGTGCGGGAGAGCTGCACCTGGCGTTGCAGAGGTGCGACCGAGCGGCAGTCCGTCGACCGCCCGGAGAACCAACGAGCCTTCGGACTGGGGTTGACCGTCGGCGCGATCGAAGAGCTGCCCCGTCAGTTCGGAGCCGGGAATCACGATCGGTCGGCTCCACTCGTCGCGCCCCCGCAGCTCTCCGGCCACCTGCCACCGCGCAGCCGGGAGCTGGGCGCGGCCGTCGGCGTCTGTGGTCACGCGCCGCTGCGCGTGCCGCCACCGAGGAGCCCCTTCACTGTCGAACGGAGAGGCTCCAGGGGTCGCCACGAGAACCACATCGTGCAGTGGCAGGCCCTGCGGGTCGTGGACCCGGATCGTCACCGGCGGGGTCTCGTGCGAGCGGAGCTCGGGTAAGTCGACCGCTGAGCCGACGACGGGAACGAGGAGCTCATAACGCGACGTCAGGGTCGCCACGGTCACCCAGAAGAACCCGGACTCAGGCACCGGTCGAAGGCGGAGGTCGAACGTGCCGTCCGCGCGAACGCTCGCGCGCGCGAGCGTCGGTCGTGGGCTGCCGTCGAGCTGCCGCACCGCGATCTCTTCCAAGGTCTCGAGGGGATGGGCGTTGGCCGAAGTGGCGGTCGCAGCGGCCGACTCGAGCACCAGGCCGCGTACGGTGAACGCACCTTGCGCTTCGGGGCTCGGTTGCGCGCGGAGGCCGACGGGCCAGGCGAGAAGGGCCCAACAGAGCACTGCGGCGTGGTGGATGCGCATTCGGGGCACGTGCATGCGGAGCCTGCGCGGAGACCGAGCGAGAACACGGGCATGGGGCACCCGATCGGCTATGTCACATTAGCATGTGTGAGGGGCGACGTGAAGGGGCGCTGCTATCGTGCGCGCACCCATCCGCAAGATCGGTGGCCTGCGGCGCAGGCTGCGACGGAGACAACCCATGAAGTCCATCCAGGTGGGCGACGTGCGGATCACGCGCGTCGTCGAGATCGAGACCGTCACGAACCCGACGTTCCTCTACCCGGCCATGGTGCCGGAGGCCTTCGAGCCTCACAGCGAGTGGCTGCGCCCGCACTTCGTCAACGAGAAGGGCCAGATCATCATGGCGGTGCAGACCTTCATCGTGGAGTCGGAGGGAGCAAAGATCGCGGTCGATACGTGCATCGGCAACGGCAAGGAGCGGTCCATGCCCTTCTGGAACGACCTGGACCTGCCGTTCCTCGAGGACATGGCCACGGCTGGATTTCCTCCGGAGAGCATCGACACGGTGCTGTGCACGCACCTCCATATCGATCACGTCGGCTGGAACACCCGCAAGGACGCGCAGGGCCGATGGGTTCCGACATTCGAGAACGCGCGGTACCTCTTCGGGCGCGAGGAGTGGGAGGCGTGGCAGACGACCGACGAGGTGAAGAACGGCCACGAGCACTTCGGCGACAGCGTGCTGCCGATCGTGGAGGCCAATCTCGCGACCCTCGTCGAGACCGATCACCAGCTCACGTCGGAGGTGTCACTCCTCCCGACGCCCGGTCACGCACCGGGCCACGTCTCCGTGAAGATCGAGTCTCAGGGCGAGCAGGCGATCATCACTGGCGACCTCATGCACCACCCCGTGCAGTGCGCCGAGCCCCAGTGGCACTGCAACGCCGACTGGGACTCCGAGAGGGCCGTTGCGACGCGCCGCGAGTTCTTCGATCGCTACGCCGACACGCCGACGCTGATCCTCGGCACCCACTTCGCGACGCCGTGTCGCGGCAAGATCGTCCGTGACGGGGATCGCTGGCGCTTCGTGGCCGAAGGCTAGCTTGGGCGACTCGCGCGCACCGCCTTCTTCTTGGCGATGATGCGCTCGAGCGACGCGGAGGCCAGCTGCGACAGGCTCTGCAGGTCGGCGATCGGAGCGCCGGCGACTCCCTCCTCGCGGTTGTCGAGGTAGAAAAAGCCGACCAGTCGGCCGGCGACATGCAGCGGCAGGATGAGGCAAGTGCTGGGATAGTCGCCGCCCAGGGCTGCCACGATCGGGGTGTGCCCCGGCGCCGTGCCGAGCGGCCCTAGCCAGAAGGGCGCTCCGTTGCGGATGGCGAGGAAAGCCGGGGCCTGATCGATGTCGACGGAGATCTGGTCGAAGCGGTGAGGCGTGACGCCTTGCCCTTCGGCGGCCCAGCCGACGAGTCGGTTGCGATGTAGCCCGAGCAGCACGCGACGCTTGAAGGCCCGCGCGCAGGAGTCGAGCACGATCTGCGCCACGTTGTGGCGGTTGGCGGAGTCGACCAGCAGCTTGCGTGCGGCGATCAGGGCCACCGGGGACCGAGGCTCGAACGAACGGCTCTCGTAGTGATCGACGGTCGAGAGCACCACCTCCTGCGGGGCGTCCGCATCTTCGATGAGGAACTCCTGGGGAGCGTCGAGATGGTCACCCAGCCGCAGGCTGATCTCGCGGGAATCGTCGGGTGCGTCCCAGTTGATCGGGACGCCCGCCGTGTCGGCCAGCGCCGAAGCGTCGTCGTCGTCCCACTGTTGCGCGAGGAGCTCGGAGGGTGAGGGGCGCCGCGTCTGGTGCGTTGGCGGCGCGCCCCTCTCGAGACGCTCGGCGATCTGTGCGAAGCGCCGCGTCGTTCCCAGTGCGCCGCGGTAGTAGTTGTCGAGCGCCTGTTCGATGCGGAGCTCCAGGGTGAGGAAGCTGCGCGTGAGCCTCGCCGTGGCGTCCGAGATCTCGGTCTCCCGCGCCAGATCGATGGCGTCCTTCACGGCGAGATGGATCGTGTTGCCCCGCACCGCGAACGGGATGGCGCTGTGGCGACGCACGAGGTGCTCCGGAACGAGGTTCAGGATGGCTGCGGGAATGTCCTGCAGTTCCGCGACAGCAACCGTCGGGCTCTGCCGTTGCCGCCCCAGAGTGGAGAGGAGATCCGCTTCCGAAAGGAGCGCGAGGTCGAGCAGGTTCGAGCCGAGTCGCCCTCCCAGAACGCGCTGTTGGCGCAAGGCGCGGGCGAGATCCGATGGCTCTATCAGCCCACGTTCGACCAGGAGCTGGCCGAGAAGCTGGCTCTGCGGGGGAGTCAAGGGCATGTCTCCAAAGAAAACGGCTGCCGCATGGGCCGCAGCCAAAAACAGGGCGTAAGTGTAACAAACGACGGGCCGCAGGTGCTCAAAGGAGGTCGCGGAGAAGGCCGCGGGGCGGCTCAGCGCGAAGCTGGGGCGCGACCGCGGGCCAGATCGTCGAGCTCCGGGAGGCTGAAGCCGGAGCTGGCCTCGAAGGCGTGCCAGGCGCCGTCGTCCAGGAAGCCGGCGCTCGCCGGCGCCCCCGCAAATGGCTCCAGGTCGTGCGAGATGATCGCGACACAGTGCCCGCGGCCTGTCACGTCGTCGATCCACTCGAGCGTCGACTGGCGGGTGGCGCGGTCGAGCGCATCGAGGGGCTCGTCGAGAAGGAGGTGTTGCGGGGTGCGGATGCGCGCCGTGGCGAGCAGGGCGCGCCGTCTCTGCCCGAGGGAGAGCTCGCGCACGGTGTGGTCGCGGTACCGGCCCATGCCGACCTCGTCGAGCGCGACCCGGGCTTCGTCTGCCGCGGCACCCCGCGCCTGCGCGACCAGGCGGCAGACTTCACCCAGCGTGGCGTACGGGCTGAGGTCTGGGTGCTCCGGCACGTAGGCGAGGCGTGCACGCGCAGCGGTCTCGTCGCGCCAGAGGTCGTGGTCGTCGACCGTGATCGTGCCCGTGTGCGGCATCTCGATCCCCGCCAGGAGGCGGAGCAGAGTGCTCTTGCCGCAGCCGTTCGGTCCGAGCACGAGATGCAGGCCGTCTCCAAGGCGGGCGTCGAGCTGGTCCAGGACGAGCTCTCGCCCGTAGGAGAAGCTCACGCTCCGGGCCTCGATCATTGGCTGCTCCATGTCATCGGGTCGCCGCTCGCGCGCTGCTGCAGCTCCTGGAAACGGGTCACCGGGGCCCGCCGGTCGCGCGCAGCGGCGCGCCGCCAGAGCCAGGGGAGAGCCACCACCAGAGCGGCTGCCGACGGCGGAGCGAGAGCGGTGAGGGCGGAGAGGCTGGCGCCCTCTCCCGCGAAGACACCGAGACCTCGGCTGCGATCGGCGCCCGCCGACGCGACGGCTCCGGCGCCGCGGATGCTCACCGCCAGTAGCAGAGGTAGCCCGGTGGCGAGCAGGGCGGGCGCCAGGCGTGGCGCCAGCAGGCTGGTCAGCAGGAGCGGAGCTGCGGTGAGTGCGAGGAACGCCGCGTCGAGCGCGACGCGCCGCGCGGACGCGACGGGGAGCGAGCGTGACCACGGCCAGGGCGGCCGGTTCTCCGCAAGCGCCGAGGCCACGGTGAGCACGCAGAACGCGATGCCCAGGCCCATGCCGAGGCGCAGGCCGAGCAGAGCGTAGACCCGAGGCATCTCGTTGTTGAGCACGAAGGCGAGACCACCGAGGACGGGCAGCAGCGACGGGAGCCAGGCGATCCGCGCCGCCCTGCGGGTCGCCCGCCAGTTGATGCGCAGCTCGAGAGGTAGGGGCGTGCGCGGAGCGGACGGTCGACTCGCAGCCCGCCGACGGGCTGCGGGGCCCATGCGTGGCGGCTCGCGCAGGCGCAGCCACGCTGCGAGCATCGCCACGGCGGCCCCGGCGGCGAGGGCTCCGGGTCTACAAAGCGCGCCGAGCAGACCGCTGATCAGGAAGAGACCTCGCGACCGTCGCGATCCTTCGGTTGCGCAGCCCGCCGCAGCAGACGCCAGCGCCAGACCGCCGCCGTAGAGGGGCAGGCTGAGGGCGAGTTGTTCGCGCCGGTCGACGAGCGTCATGATCAGTAGGAAGCCGACGAGGGGGGTCTGCACGAGCGTCAGGGACGCGCCGCGCGCGATCCGGTGCTGCTGCGTGGTGAATGGAAGGTGGCGCAACCAGCCCCCACGGTCGACCGCCAGCAGTCGAGCGGACTGACTTGCGGCGGCGAAGCACATCGCAAGCACCGCTGCGCTCGCCGCGACGTTCGGTTCAGCCGGGAAGAGGGCACGCCCCAGACTCCGCACCAGGAATCCGCCGTCCAGGGAGAACAGCACCATGTAGACGACCACGAGGGGCACCAGGAGGCGCACCGCGACACGACCGGAGGTGCGAAGCTGGTACGAGAGAAGCGCGTGGAGCGGAATGGAAGGTGGCAAGGGACCAGTGTAGCCTCGGGGAAAACGGTGGAGGCGCCGGACGCACCGTCCGGGCGGCATGGAGGCGCACCTTGGACCCAGTATTCGAGCTCAGGCCTGACGAACGCACTGCGGGCGACCGGCGCACCGCCTCACCTGCTACGACTGCGCGATCCCTTCGACGGTTTCGGGCTCTGCTGGTCGCCCTTCTGCTCGTCGTCAGCAGCGCCGGGGCGCAGGACTCGGAGATTCGCCTGCAGGGGCTCGAGGCTCCGGTCGACGTTCGCGTCGACCGATGGGGTGTGGCCCACATTTCGGCCGCCAACGAGAACGATCTCTTCTTCGCGCAGGGCTTCAACGCGGCGCGCGACCGCCTGTGGCAGCTGGATCTCTGGAAGCGTCGGGGCGAGGGGCTCCTGTCCGAGGTCTTTGGTCCCGGCTTCCTGGAGCACGACCGCGCGGCCCGACTGCTCTTGTATCGCGGCGACATGTACACCGAGTGGCTGGCCTACGGCTCCGATACGAAGCGCGTGGTGACGTCGTTCGTCGCCGGGATCAATGCCTACATCGAACTGTGCTCCGAGAGGCCCGATCTGCTGCCTCCCGAGTTCGGTTGGCTCGGCTACGCGCCGTCCCGCTGGACTCCGGAAACGGTGGTCCGGATCCGGAGTCACGGCCTCGTGCGCAACGCCATGAGCGAAGCGCGTCGCGCGCGCTTCGTGCATCGGCACGGCGCGGAAGCGCTGCGGCTGCGCGACGCACTGAAGCCCGAGCACACCGCGCAGGTGCCCGCCGGGCTCGATCTCGAGATCTTCGAGCAGGACGTCATGCGGACCTACCGACTCGGGACCGGTGGCGTCGACTGGGACATCGCTCTCGGGCGCCAGACGGCCCGCGGCGACGACCCACTTCCAGTGCGGCCGCTCGAGCTGTGGCGGGGCAGCAACAACTGGGCGGTGGCGCCAGGTCGTACCGCGACGGGGCGGCCGATCCTGGCGGATGACCCTCACCGGGGGCTCGCCGTACCGTCACTGCGTTACCTGGTGCATCTGAAGGCGCCGGGGCTCGACGTGGTCGGCGCCGGTGAGCCGGCGCTGCCGGGAATCTCGATCGGTCACAACGGCACGATCGCGTTTGGGCTCACCGTGTTCAGCATCGATCAGGAAGACCTCTACGTGTACGAGTACGACGAGGGTCGCGTGCGGACCCACGGTGCCTGGGAGCCGCTGCGTACGATCCGTGAGAGCGTTCCTGTGCTCCGGGACGGCCGCGTCGTGGGTGAGGACGTGCAGCTGTCCTTCACCCGCCACGGCCCGGTGCTCTACACGTCGAGCGACCACGGCAGGGCCGTCGCGCTGCGCGCGGCCTGGCTCGAGCCGGGAATGGCGCCCTACCTGGCGGGGCTCGCTCTCATGCGGGCACGGACGTGGGTGCAGTTCCGCGACGCGATGAACCGTTGGGGTGCGCCGTCGGAGAATCAGGTGTACGCCGACGTCGCGGGCACCATCGCCTGGAAGCCGGCGGGCCGCTGGCCGGTCCGCAGGGGCTGGGACGGTCTCCTTCCCGTCCCTGGCGACGGCCGGTACGAGTGGGACGGCTATCGCGACATGGACGCGCTGCCGGAGATCCTCGATCCGGAGTCGGGGTTCGTCGCGACCGCAAACGAGAACAATCTTCCCGAGGGGTATCCGCTGATCGCCGGCTACGAGTGGGCGGCTCCGTTTCGGGTGGATCGCATTCGTGAGGTGCTCGCGGAGCAGCCGAAACACTCCATCGCCGATTCGGTACGTCTGCAGAGCGACGTGATCTCACTCCCGGCGCGCGCGCTCCAGGGCGTTCTGTGCCGCGCGGCGAGCGAAGCGGCGAAGACTCCTGGGGGCCGTCTCCTCTGTGGGTGGGACGCCAGCCTCGATGCCGACAGTGGTCCGGCGGCTCTGTTCGAGGTGTGGTTTCGCAGGCACCTCCTGCCTGCGCTCCTCGGTGCAGCGGCGCCGAACGACGACCTGGCGGACGCCGTGGGGCTGCTCGATCCGCGGCTTGCCCTCCAGTGGGTCCAGCGGCCCGAAGGTCTCTTTCCTGGAGAGGGAGCTGCCGGAAGGCTCGACGCGCTCCTGTCGCGGACCCTGGCCGCGGCGTGGAGCGAGGTGGAGGAGGAGTTGGGCGCGGACAGCTCGGCATGGAAGTGGGGGACGCTCCACACGGCACGGCTCGTCCATCCTCTCGAAGGGCACGTCGACGACATCCGGCTCGCCGTGCCGTTGGCGCCGCGCAGCGGCAGCGCCGAAACGGTGGGTAACGCGCGCTACGGCGCGTCGACCTACCAGCAGGTGGGTGGTGCGAGCTTCCGCATGATCGTCGACGTGGGCGACTGGGATCGTTCGGTGGCGGTGAACACCCCCGGCCAGTCCGGGATCCCGGGCCACCGGAACTACGCCGACCTCGTGGACACCTGGGCCGGCGGCGACACGTTCCCGCTGGTCTACAGCGAATCGGCCGTCGAAGGCGCAACCGTCGAGAGGCTCCGCCTCGTCCCGCGCGACTGAGATCAGTCCGAGCCGCGAAACGACACCTGGAACTGCCGCTTCTCCGGGTCGTCGCTCCACAGGAGGAGCTCGTCCTCCGACCCTTCCTCGAGGTCCGCTCCCGGCGGGGGCTGCGGGGTGGAGGCCTGGTCCACGGCCCAGCCGTCGCCGCCGAACGCGAGGTTGGCCAGCACCATCTGCTGGTCGGGGTACAGCGCGTTGGTCAGCTGCACGCGGAGCTCGCGGCTCGGGGCCAGGGCACGGGTGGTCTCGAGGATGTACACGAAGAACCCCTCGCCTGCCCGGCCGTTGATGGGGGAGTCGGCGGGCCGCCACGCGTCGTGCCGCTGCCCGTCGACTTCGAGCCCGAGGCCCGCTCCGAGCCGCTCGAACATCGCCTCGCGAAACTCGTCTTCCAACGCCTCGATCTTGCCCGCCTGAATCTCGGCGATGAGGTCGATGTGCTGAAAGTGCCGGTTGAACGCCAGGACCAGTTCCGCCAGTGGAATCTCGACCAGGGCTTCGACGTGCAGCTCCTCGCCGTCGGCGGTGACGGTCGCCTTGACCGAGTAGAACTCCGGGAACGCGAGGTGCGCCTGCCCGAGGCCAGCGCACAGCAGCGCGGCGACGAGTGCCAGGGCAACCCGTTGCGGGCGAGGCCCGCCTCTCGCTAGGGTCGGTGCATCGTGCAGGGACGTGGCGTTCATCGGGTGGTCCGGCCGGGTGGTCCGTTCACTCTAGCGTGCAGTCTGGCCGTCTTCGTCGCGGCATGCAGCGGCGGCGGTCTGGAGGCCTGGACCTCGCAGGAGATCGTGGCCGAGTTCGAGCGGATCCACCGCCCGGTGGCAGACGTCTACCGGGTCCCGCCGACGCAGCCGGAGGCCCTGTGGGCGCTGCTCGACGGCTCTTTTTCCGGAGAGGCACTCACCCAGGAGTACCTGGAACACTTCGTGACGGCGTCCGGAATGGCCCGCGACCGGGCCCGGATCCGAATCGCGTCGTTCGACTACGACACGGTGCGCATCGAGGCGCGGTCGGAGACCTCGGCCCGCGTCGAGGCCGACTGGAGCGTCGGCGGCCTCGTGACGCATCGCGCGCACACGCATCCACGGATCAACCGCTATCGCGCCGTCTTCGATCTCGAGCCCGCAGCGCAAGCGCCGGGGGAGCTGCGGATCGTGCGCACGCAGATCCGCGACCTCGAGCGGCAACGTCGCCTGCGCGAGGGTGACGGGGAGCGGGCCGACTCGGCGCAAGGCTCTCTCAGCCTGGGGGACCTCCTCCGGTCGGGGATGCTGGAGCAGGTGCGCGAAGCCGAGGAGAGCGCGGAGACGGACGAAGCGCCCGGGGCGGTGCGATAGGTTCTGCGCCGATCGACCACCTCGCAACCGATCCGGAGGCTCCCTTGAACCCCTACGACTCCTTGCCGCAGGTTCCGGCCAACTACGCTTCGCTGACGCCACTCACGTTCCTCGGCCGCGCTGCTGCGGTGCACCCCCAGCGCCTTGCCGTCGTCGCGGGAGATCGTCGCTTCACGTGGGCGGAGACGGCGGCGCGTTGCCGGCGGCTCGGCTCGGCGTTGGCTGCGCTGGGGGTCGGGCGCGGCGACACGGTCGCCATCATGTCGCCGAACACGCCGGCCATGTTCGAGGCGCACTTCGGCGTTCCCATGACCGGCGCCGTGCTCAACGCTCTCAACTACCGTCTCGACGCGGAGGCGCTCGCGTTCATCCTGGATCACGGAGAGGCGAAGGTGCTCCTCACGGACACCGAGTTCGCCGACGTCATGCGCGAGGCGATCCAGAAGTGCTCGCGGGATCTCGTGGTCGTCGACATCGAAGACGTGAAAGGCGCGGGGAAGCGGCTGGCGGAGGTGGAGTACGAGGGGCTCCTTGCCTCCGGGGATCCCCACTACGCAGGAGAGCCCGTGGAAGACGAGTGGCAGGCCATTGCGCTCAACTACACCTCCGGCACGACCGGCAACCCGAAGGGGGTCGTGTACCACCACCGCGGTGCGCACCTGAACGCCCTGGGCAACGCGCTGACCTGGGGCATGACGGGCCACCCCGTGTACCTGTGGACCCTGCCCATGTTTCACTGCAACGGCTGGTGCTTCCCGTGGACGATCGCAGCGCTCGCGGGAACGAACGTCTGCCTGCGCCGCGTCGAGGCGAGCCCGATCTACGAGGCCTTCGCGGAGCACGGAGTCACGCATCTGTGCGGCGCGCCGATCGTGATGCAGATCATCCTCGACGCCACCGACGACGAGCGCACCGAGCTCTCGCAGCAGGTGCGCATGCTGACCGCGGCGGCGCCGCCTCCGGCTCCAGTGCTCGCACGAATGGCGCGCCTCGGCATCGAGGTGACGCACGTGTACGGGCTCACGGAGACCTACGGCCCCGCGGTCGTGTGCGCCTGGCAGGAGGAGTGGGACGACCTCGGCATCGACGAGCAGGCCGCGCTCAAGTCGAGGCAGGGTGTTCCCTCCGTGCCTCTCGAAGGCCTGAGGGTCGGCGATCCGGAGAGCCTCGATCCCGTGCCCGGTGACGGCGAGACGATGGGCGAGGTCTTCATGCGCGGCAACATCGTGATGAAGGGTTACCTCAAGAACGAGGCGGCCACCGAAGAGGCCTTCCGCGGAGGCTGGTTCCACTCTGGGGACCTCGGCGTGGTGCACGAGGATGGCTACATCCAGCTCCGCGATCGCTCCAAGGACATCATCATCTCGGGCGGGGAGAACATCTCTTCGATCGAGGTCGAAGACACGCTCTACGGCCATCCCGAGATCTCGGCGGCCGCGGTGGTCGCGCGGCCGGACGACAAGTGGGGCGAGACTCCTTGCGCGTTCGTCGAGGTGCAGCCGGGCTCCGCGCTCGACGAGCCGGCGGTGATCGAGTTTTGTCGAAACAACCTGGCGCACTTCAAGTGCCCGCGCTCCGTGGTCTTCGGAGAGCTCCCGAAGACGTCGACCGGGAAGATCAAGAAGTTCGTGCTGCGTGAGCGTGCGCGGAGCCTGTAGGCGCGCCTCCCAGGGCCCGGCGAGAGTTGGCGGCCGGTCAGGGCTCGAGCTGCCGTAGGAGCGATCGGGCGGCGCGACGAAGCTCACGGTCGGTGGTCGACGCGGCCGCGCGCTGGGCGAGGCGGCGGGCCTGCGACACGTTTCCCTGCTGGGCCGCTTCGAGCGCTTGGTTGTACAGCCCCACTGCGCGGTTGAGCTCGTAGACACGCCGGATCTCCGCGAGGCGCGGCGCAAGCTCGGAGAGCGCGGGGTCCGGGTCCGACTCCAGGTCGTCGAGCAGCGCTCCGGCGGTGGGCGCCCCGGCGTCCACCTGACGGGCTGCCTGCTCCACTCGCCCGTGCGCGAGAGCCCGCTCGGCGCGACGCGCGAGCTCTCCGTCGGCGTCCCGGTGCGTGAGCTCGCCGCGAAGGACACCGCGCGCCTGCTGCCACTCCGAGCGGAGGACGTGCGCCATGGTGAGGTGGAAGACCACGTCACCGCGCTCCGGCTGGAGCTCCGCGGCCCGGCGCAGAGCCCGGAGAGCCTCGTCGTCGGGCTCGCCCGGAACCACGAGCCACGAGAGGCCGAGGGCGGCCCACGCCGGGCCGAACGCGGGCCAGGCATCGGTGCAGCGGCGCAGGCTCTCCCGGGCCCGCGCGACGCGGCGGATCTCCTCCGGCCGAAACTCGCGGTCGACCGCTGCACGCACGACGCCCTGGCCGAGGAGGAAGTGGCCCCACGGGTCACCGGCGTCGGCCTCCACGGCCTGCTCGTACCAGCTCCGAGCGGTCTCCAGGTCGCCCCGCTGCTCCGCGAGCTGACCCAGGGCGGCGAGTGCCCGGGCGTGGCCGGGATCGAGGTCGAGAGCCGTGTCGAAGTGACGGCGCGCTGCGTCACGCCCCCCGGCCGACAGCCACAGCTCGCCGAGCATGCGCACCGCCACGGCCGGTGCCACCTGCGCCGGCTCGGAGACGGCAACCTGCGAGAGGTCGAGGGGGAAGCGGATGCGGGGGAGAGGTGACCCCAGGTGCCGGGTCAGCTCGCCATCGAGGTCGTGGAGAGAATCGAACGCGTCGGTGAAGGCGTCCAGGGATGAAGCACCTCCCTCGAGGGCGCGCAGCATCTCACGGAGCTCCACGCCGCCGTCCTTGCGGCCGAGGAGGAGGTAGTGCACCAGGGCCCACGACTGGGCATAGAACAGTGAGCGACGGTCTCCCTGGTGGTACAAGCGCGTCTGCGCGTCGGTCTCGAGCAGGGTGCGCCAGCCGAGGGTCTCGCCACCGCGGAGGGTCTGCAGGTGACGCAGGCGCGGCTCGCCCAGGGTGGCCATGATCCCCTCTTCGGTGCGGTCGATCCGCAGAGTGCTGTAGAGCTCGGCCAGGCCTTCGTTGAGCCAGAGGGGGGCCGACGGCACATTGTGGTGGACGAAGGCGTGCATGGCCTCGTGAAACAGCGTGCGGAGAGGCTCGGCGCGAGCTCCGGCACGCACCACCAGATGGTCGAGATACTCCCCCGAGTGGTAGTAGCCGCTGGAGCGTCCCGTTCCGTTCGACGACATGCGGGACGGCGCATAACGCTCGAACCAGTCGTCGGAGGCCAGCAGAACGACCCGTGGCGGAATGGGCGGCAGGCGGACACGCCCTTCGTTGAGCTGCTCCAGTGCGCCGTACAGCGCCTCGAGCAGGACCGCGTGGTCGACCACCTCGGCTGCGGGGAGGTTGCCGAGAACGTCGAAGCTCGCCGTCTCCACGAGGAACCAGCGCTCGGAAGCTGCGTCCACGGGGCGCGCGGCCGTGGCGGCGGGGATCAGAAGCGCCATCGCGAGGAAAAACCCTTGCCGGCGGAGCCGCCCCGACAGGCTACGGGGTGGTGCTAGGGTGCGCCGATGCGCGCGACACAGATCACGACGCCGGCGTCGCCGCATGGCCTGCGCGCGCAGCTTGCGCTCTTTCTGGGAGTGATGTTCGTCGTGGCGCACGGCGTCCCGGTGTCGGCGAAGAGGGCGGAGAACGACGACACACGCGCGCGCTCCAAGCCGCTCTCCCGCCTTCAAGAATATCTACGTCTGGACACGACGAACCCTCCAGGCAACGAGATGCTGGCGGTCGACTTCTTCGCGAGGATCTTCGAGCGCGAGGGGATCGAGTACGAGACGGTGGTGACCGCTCCAGGGCGGGGCAACGTCTGGGCGCGCCTCGAGGGTGGTCCGGGGAAGGCGCTGGTGCTCCTGCATCACACGGACGTGGTGCCGGCACGTGCCGAGGACTGGCAGTACCCCCCGTTCGGGGCCACGCTCCACGAGGGCGTGGTGCATGGACGGGGCGCCCTCGACACCAAGTCCCTCGGCATCCTCCACCTCGAGACGTTCCTCGAGCTTGCCCGGAGCGCCCGTCCCCTGCGGCGTCCGGTGATCTTCATGGCCACGGCGGACGAAGAGGCGGGAGGGGGCCTCGGAGCCCGCTGGATGGTGGAGAACCGCCCCGATGTCTTCCGCGACGTCGGCTTCCTGCTGAACGAAGGCGGCGGCGGCCTGGCGCTCGCGAAGCCCGTCTTCAGCGTGGAGGTCACGCAGAAGGTCCCGCTGTGGCTGCGACTCCGCACGAAGGGTGTGCCCGGCCACGGCTCCACACCGCGGGCACACGGCGCGGTCCGGTCCCTGATTCGGGCGCTCGCGCGGCTGGAGTCGCATCGCTTCGAGCCCCAGGTGGTGGACCCGGTGCGGACCTACCTGCGAGGCATGGCGGACCTGCAGCCGGGGCTCGAGGGAGCCTTCTCGAACCTGGATCGGGCGGTACGCGATCCCCGCTTCATGGCCTCGCTCCAGGTCGGGAGCCCCTCGTTCCATGCGCTGCTGCGCAACACGTGTGCGATCACGGTGCTCGAGGGGAGCCCCAGCATCAACGTGGTCCCCGCGCAGGCGACGGCCGAGCTCGACTGCCGCCTGCTGCCGGGGGTCGATGCCGACCACTTCGAGGAGGAGCTGCGGCGGATCCTGGCGGAGCCGACCCTCGAGATCGAGCGACGGATGGCCTTCGAGCCGGCGGCGTCCCCCGTCGACACGCCGCTGTTTGCCGCCATCGAAGAGGTCTGTCTCCGGTACTTTCCGGATGGCCGCGTGCTGCCTTCCGTCGTGAGCGGCTTCACGGACAGTCACGTCTTCCGGCGCATGGGGATCGTGAGCTACGGCTTCCGGCCGTCGATGATGAATCCCGGTGACGCCGCGGGAGTGCACGGCCACGACGAGCGGATCGAAGTGGGGGACTTCGAGCTGGGCCTCGTGATGATGCAGGAGATCGTCGAGCGCTTCGTCTTTTGACAGCTGCCGATGGGGGCAGGTAGCGTCGGACAATGCCCAACCGAGCCCTGGTGTTCTGCGTCTGCTGCCTCGTGGCCGGAGCGGCCCACGCCGACCGTGCCGTTCTGCGCAACGGGCAGGTACTCGAAGGACGGGTCCGAACGCTCTCCGGAGGTGAGGTGGAGATCCGCTCGGAGCTCGGTGTTCTCGTCCTCCCCGCAGCATCGATTGCGCGGGTGGAGCACTCGGTCACGCTGGAGGAGAAGGTGCGCGGCCGCCTCCGCGCCGACCTCACGGTCAGCGAGCTGTGGGCCCTCGCGCAGGAGTGCTTCGAGGGTGGCGCAGAGACGCTCGGCCGACGCATCCTCGAGAGAATCGTCGCGATCGACCCGGAGCACACTGCGGCCCGGCACCGTCTCGGCTACGAGCGCCGGGCGGGTACCTGGGTGCCGCGGGCACCGGCAGAGCTCCCCAAACCCGACTCCCGCCCGACGGCCGGAGAGCTCCTCGTTCTCCGAGCGCTGCTGCAACCGGCGCCGCCCGCTCCGCCGCCCCCGACCGATACCCGGGTCTTTTCGCCGCTGCAGTGGCCGCCGACCGGGGTCTTCGTCGGGCCGGCCGCGGGCCTGGTGCCACGACCAGCGGGGGCGCCCCCGGCTTCGACGGCTCCCTCCCCGCCAGCTGCCGCCCCGCAGGGCCCTGGGCCGGTGCCGCGACGCGCGTTCGGGCCGCGGCCGGTGAACCGGGGCCGCTTCGTTCGCCAGCGCTGATCGACGCGCCGACGCCTCAGGGTTCGGCGAGGTCGATGATCCAGAGGCCCTCGGTCTTCGACAGGTCGTCGTCGATGATGCGCGCCGCGAGATTCAACCACCGGGTGCACGCGTCGAGAATGGCCGAATCGGCCGTGGCGACGATGTCGGACGACGACCGGAGAACCCGATCAGGGCTCGCCGCGAGCTCCACCTGCCAATCCCAGCCTTTGGCTGCCGCGAGATCGCGCGCCAGGCCAGCCAGTCGGCCGCTGTTGGAGATGGGGCGGTCGAAGTACCAGCACACCGGGGTTGCGCCATGGCGGTCGAGCCAGCGCCCGATGCTCGCGAGCGCCGGCTCGGTGACCTCGAGCCGCTTGTAGTGACGCGACAGGGCCGCCAGGTCGCGCATGCAGCCGTCGCGAGCGCGTAGCAGTGCGCCCCCGGACAGCGCCGACTCGATGGTCAGGAGCACGTTGTAGCCGTCGATCCGGACGGGTTGGCCGCGCAGGTCGCGCGGAAGGACCTGCTTGCGCTGCCGCGCATCACAGACGGTGCCCCCGGCCGCGGTCCGTTGGAGTGCCTTCCGCTGCCGCTCGGTCAGGCGGTGGCGATCGCCGACGAGCTTGAGGGCCGCGCGGTGGGAGTAGCCGCGCTCGAGCAGCCACGAGAGCTCCGTGCAGGCCACCCGCAGGCCCGGCAGAGCAGACGGCGCGAAGCTGTGGCCGTCGCGCGGTGCGGGCCCTCGTCGCCTCCGGGTGTCGGGGGTCATGTTGGGCTCCGCAGCGCGATCCGGTGCCTCGCGCGCCGAACCGCATCGCCATCGCGCCTCGACGCGATGGACTCCAGGGCGTGCCGGTAGCTGGGCGGTAGGTCCAGGGCGCGCGCCCCCGCCAGGACCAGCTCGAGATACCAGTCGAAAGGCGCGATGCCCGTTCGCGTCTGAAGGGCCTCGTAGAGGAACACCTCGACCGGCTGCGGGTCGCTGGACCTGGCCACTGGCTCGAGCGTCGCGAGGTCGGTGACGCGCCGGTAGCCGACGCCGAGGCCTTCGACGAGGTCCAGCTGGCGCAGCTCGTTTCGATCGATCTCGAACACGCCGCCCCACACCTCACCGACCGCTGCGGGCGGAGCGTCACACTTGCCGGAGCCGTCCTGCCCGAGCTTGTCGAAGGTCAGCTGACGTCGCGGGATCCTCGCGCGCCCCAGCAGGCGCGCCGAGGGAGCCCGATCGGGCTGCTGGAGGCGGGCGGGGAGCATGTTCGACCCGTAGCCGAAGTAGAGGAGCCGGCTCAAGCGGTCTCCTCGCCGAATCCGGCCGCCCGCGGAAGGGCTGTGGAAAAGCTGTGGGAAGCTCGGTTGCGACGGTTGCGGACCACCCGCAACCTACAGATTCTGGCGTTCGGGCCTCGGGTTTCCCGCGGGGACACCACCAGTTCGAGGCAGGGCGGGCGCCGCCGCACGAGAAGCTGTGGAAATGTTGCGGAAAGCCGGAGGCCGCCGCGGAGCACCGACAACCCGGTCACGAGAGCTCACCGCGCGAGAGTCGGACCCAGCGGTCGACGCGTCGGACCATGTCGTCGAGCTGCAGGTCGCTCACGGCGCCCATGTGCTCGCGTCGTCGGGCTGTGAGCTCGTAGAGCGAGATCGCGGCGCTCACCGAGACGTTGAAGCTTTCGGTGAGCCCCTGCATCGGCACCGTGTAGCGGAGGTTGGTCAAGCTCTTCGCCTCGACCGAAAGGCCGTGTCGCTCGGTTCCGAGCACGATCGCCAGCGGCCGGTCGACCGGGACATCGGGAAGATCGACGCACCCCGGGCCGACGTCCGCAGCGCAGGTGACGACACCTGCGGCAGCGAGAGAGTCGAGGCACCCGGCCACGTCGGGGTGCTTGTGCAGCCGGACCCACCGATCTGCGCCGCGCAGGATCGCGCGGTTTCCCCGAAAGGTGTAGGGCGACTCCACCACGTGTACCGCGTCCACTCCCAGTGCCTCCGCCGACCGGATCACGGCCGAGACGTTGTGGGCGTCCCACAGATTCTCGAGGACCACGCTGACGCTGGTGAGCTTCGCCGCCGCGGCGGAGGCGAACCGACGCAGGCGCTGTGGCGTGACGAGGGCTTCGAGGTGACCGCAGCGCTCGAGGATGCACTCGACGACCTCGAGGGACGCCCTGCGGGAACGGTCTCCAGCCATGGAGACACTCTAGCGGCAGGTTCCGCGGGGGCCTTCAGGGGCAGGTGTCGAACGCCTGGGTGTCCTGAATGGGAGCAAACGGCGTGCCGAGAGGGTTGTCGTAGATCTTGATCGTGCCGGTCTCGGTGTCGGTGACCGTGAGCACGACCTCGACGTCCGTGAGACCGGCGGCAAACGCCCAGAAGTTGCCGTTGATCGGGCAGGCGTCGAGCACCTTGATCACAGCCTCCACGTTGTTCTGATCGAAGAACCAGAAGTAGCCCGTGTCCGGCGTCAGCGCGATGGCGTTGGCCTGGCCGGAGTCGCCGGATCGGACCTGCCAGCGGGCGCGCACCTGAAACCTCCCGTCGTTGAGGCAGAGCGTGGTGGCGTCCGGGGTGCAGACGCCGCTCGCGTCGCTGGTGCAGAACTCGAGATCGTCGAAGCCCGCTCCGTTGGCGGCAGACGCGGGAAGTGTGATGCTCTGAATGAAGTTGCCCGGGGCGTCGATCGTGACGGTGGACCACTTGCAGAAGTTGCCCGTGGGATCGCCGTTGCACGACGCTCCGCCGGCGCGGTCACCCAGGATCGAGCCGCTGCGTGTCGCGATTGGGTTTCCGGTCCCGTTGGGGCCGCTCCACCCGCGCAGGGTCATGGGGAGCGCGTCGGCGTTGGCCGAGTAGCTGAGGGTGACGGTCTGGACGGGCTCGCTGAACGTGATCGGGTGGGTGCCCGCGGCGTTGAAGAAAGCCGTGGTGCTGGGCGAAGGCTCGTTCGCGAAGCCGCCCGTTCCGCCGACATCGGAATCGACGATGCTCAGCCACGGGCCGACGAAGGTCGCGGAGATCGCGCCGGGCACCTGGCCCAGCGGCCTCAGGTCGCCCAGCCCTTCGAAGGTGATCTTCTGGCACGTTGCGAGCTGCTGCCTGGACGAAACGGAGGGGCTGCGCGCGGGGAGGTCCACCAGCGCGAGCGGCTCTCGAAGCATGTTCCCCGGAGAGCTCACCCGGTACGCCGACGGTCCGTCGCCCGGCGGTGTCTCGGGCCACAGCGCGGCCGCGAGAAAGGCGAGGCTGGCGGCTGTGACCGTGCGCACATAGACGTTCATGCGCACAAGCGTATCTCAAGATCGCGGCGGTCGACGCCGGCATTTGCCGCGCCGCAGTCGCCGCGGTCTCAGGGGCAGCTCGGGAAAGCGTTGGTGTCGGTGATGGTCTGAAACGGCGTCTTCTGCCGGTTGAGATAGTCGTTCGACTGGCCCGTGTTCGTGTCGGTCACGGTCATGTCCACCCGCACGTCGGTGAGGCCTCCTGCGAACACCCAGTAGCGGCCGTTGACCCCGCAGGCGTCGAGGACCTTGACCACCACCTCGACGTTCGACGCGTCGAAGAACCAGAAGTAGCCCGTGTCCGGCGTGAGCTTCACGGCCTGCCCCACACCGCTCGTGCCCTGCGACGTCCGGAACGAGGTCTGCACGGTGAAGCGGTTCTGTGCCAGGCACAAGACGGTGCTCGTGGTGGAGCAGGCGCGGAGCGACGAGTCCACCGCGTGGACCCGCTGCGCGGACACGTCTGTCAGCCAGTCGGTGATCGTGCGCTGGATCTCCTGCTCGGTCGCGAAGCTGGTGCTCGCACCGGGTGCGGGCTTGGCCGAGCAGGTGTCGAAGGCACCGGTGTCCTGGACCGGGGTGAACGTGTTGGAGCCGCGGTTGAAGTAGGCCACGGTGACACCGGTCTGCGTGTCTTCGACGCGCAGGTCCACCTCGACGTCGGTGAGGCCAGCCGCAAAGACCCAGAAACGGCCGGCGAAGGAGCAGGCGTCGAGAACCTTCACGACCACCTCGATATTGGCCGGGTCGAAAAACGTGAAGAAGCCGGTATCGGGAGTGATGCGGGTTGCGTCGCCCAGGTTGTCCGTGTCCTGGAAGGCGGCCCGCACGCGGAACCGTCCGCCGTTCAGGCAGAGCGTCTGGGCATCGGCGACACAAGGCTCGGGTGCGCCCTCGCTGCGGATCTCGCGGCGGAAGATGCCGGCGGGCTGGTCGGTGGGCGTCCGGCGCTCGAAGACGACCGTCACCGTGTCGCTGTCGTCCACGCTGACGTTGGGCCTCTCAGGGCTGCTGGTCGTGTCTTCCTGAGCGACCGTGAACTCGTCGGTCTCGGCGTCCCCTTCCGGAGAGAAGAAGCGCCCCACGAGGTCGCCTCCCTGGCGTGCGCCCTTCGCCGCGAGATCGCTCTCCCACACGATGACGAAGTCGCCGTCGGAGTTGGCGTCGATCGATGGCCGGCGCTGGAGGCCCGTGGACGTCTGATTCACCTGGAATGCCGAGCCCTTGGGCGTGCCGTTGGCCTGGTAGGCACGCGCGAAGATGTTGCCG
The DNA here is from genome assembly GCA_965223385.1 of Candidatus Multivoraceae bacterium. GTDB lineage: Bacteria > Acidobacteriota > Thermoanaerobaculia > Multivoradales > Multivoraceae > JBCCLJ01. The sequence continues at coordinate 3,731,558 of CBDCWR010000007.1, forward strand.
GAGTCTTCCCAGGTGACGGCGAAGTCACCGCTGTCCGCCATGGCGATCTGGGGCGTGTTGGCGGACGCAGAGAACGTCGGCAGGACGAGGGCGCCCCTGCGGTTGCCGTCCTCGTCGAAGCGTCGAACGCGAATGCCGCTGCCGTTGCGGTCCTCGCGCCAGGTGGTCACGAAGTCGCCGCTGGCGGCGCTGTCGAGCGCCACCTGCCGCGCGCTCGACGTGAAGATGTCGTTCACCTCGAACGGGCCAGCGCCAAGGGCGCCGCCGGCCCCGACCTGGCGGGCACGGATGACGTCGCCCTCCTGCCACGTGACGACCGAGTTGCCGTTCTTGTCGGTCGTCGCCTGCGGCGCCTCGGCGTTGGCGGCAGCGTCCGAGATGACGATGTCGCCCGTGCTCGCGTTCGTCGACTCGTTGTCGAAGAAGCGCCCGACGATGGAGTCGTTCGCAAGCACCGTGCTGCTGCCGTCGGCGTTCTTGAGCGCGGTGCCGGCACTCTGGCGCCAGAAGATGCCGATGTTGCCGCGGTCGTCGGCGGTGATCGACGGCTGGTCGTTGTCGGGACCACCCTGACTCGCACCGCGGGCCGGCGTGCGGTCCTGATCGTCGGCGCCCGCGTAGCGGATGCAGATGACGGTGCTGGCGCCGCCGAGCTGCGACCAGGCGAAGACCTTGTCGCCGCGGTCCGTGACGGCCACGTCGACCCCTTCCGGTGCGGGTCCGTTCACCTGCACCGTGCGCTCAGGCCCGAACGTGAGGGTTCGGGGCCCGAAGCTCACGTGAGCGTGCTCGGAGTGGTCGGAGGCTGCGGCGGGGCCTGCGGCGAGGGCGAGAGCGATCGTCGAGGCGGCAAAGAAGGTGGGCTGGCGGGTCGAGGCGAGGATTCGAGGCTGGGTCTGACGGGGCACGGGTGAGATCTCCGCGGGTGTGGAAGGGTCAACGGCGTTGTTCAGGAATACGGATTTTCTTCGGAGGTGCCGCCACCGTTGGGCGCGGATCGGGCGCGACTGGGCCTCAAGCGAGGCAGCTCCAGTGCTCGCGGTGCGCGTCGCGCAGGCGATCGACGACCGGGGTGGCGCCCCGCGCTGCGACCGCCGGGCGGTCGCGCAGCACGTCGAGGCAGGCTGCGGCGCCTTCGACGAGGCCTTCGAGGTCGTAGCCGCCCTCGAGCACCAGGCCCAGGCGGCCGCCGCAGACGTCGCGGCTTGCAGCGAGCATCTGGGCACACACGTGCGCAAACCCGGCACCGGTCACCTGGAGCCCACCAAGGGGGTCTCGCGCGTGGGCATCGAAGCCCGCAGAGATCAGAACGAGCTGAGGCTCGTAGTCTCTGGCGACAGGCCCCACGACCCGGTCGAAGAGGTCGCAGAAGACGTCGTCGCCGGTTCCAGCTTCGAGCGGTAGGTTCACGGTGAAGCCGAGACCGTCTCCGCGCCCCATCTCCTGGAGGTTGCCGGTTCCGGGGTAGAAGCCGCCGCCGCGGTGGCAGCTGACGAACAGCACGTCGGACCGGTCTTCGAACGAGTGCTGGGTGCCGTTTCCGTGGTGCACGTCCCAGTCGACGACGAGCACCCGCTCGAGACCGTAGGCGGCGAAAGCGTACTCGGCGGCGACCGCGATGCTGTTGAACAGGCAGAAGCCCATGGCCCGATCGCGCTCGGCGTGGTGCCCAGGTGGCCGTCCGAGAGCGAAGCCGTGCCGCGTCGGGTCGGCCAGGGCCGCGTCGACCACGGCGATCGCTCCGCCGGCAGCCCGCAGAGCCGCTTCCAGGCTGCCGGGAGACATCACCGTGTCGGCGTCGAGGCGCGCCCGCGGGATGCCGCCGGCAGCCGTCGTCGCGAGCTCGGCGAGCTTGCGGTCCGTGGCGAAGACGGCATCGAGGTAGTCGCCCGCGTGCACCCGCGCGAGGGCCTTCCGTGGTGCAGGGTCAGGCTCCGCCCAACGGGCGTCAATGCGCGGGGAGAGGGCCGCCTCCAGAGCGCGGTACCGGTCCGGGCGCTCGGGGTGCTCCGGCCCGGGGTCGTGCTCGAGAGAGGCGCCGCTTCCGAACAGCTCGACAGTGTTGGACGTCATGACCCGGCCCTCGCGTAGCGGTCGTCTTCCCGAGTGACGGCTCCGTCGCGCACGAGGCGCTCCAGGTGCAGCTGTGCGGAGCGGCGCTCGATGCCATCGATGCCTGCTCCTTCGTCGTGCGGCCGGTAGACGATCCGGTGGCCGACGATCTCTTCCATGCTCCGCGGCTGTTCGAGAAAGTCGAGCAACCGCTCCTCACGCTGCGCGATGCGCGTCTTGTAGCGTGCGAGGCGGGTGCGGAACTCCTCCTCGTCGAGCAGGCCGAGGTGGTGCCCGGTCAGATAGTGCTTCGCCCGGAGCTCCCCGATCCGGTCCAGCGTGCGCTCGAACGACTCGAGGTCCGACCATGCATCGCCGTAGTAGGGGCCAAACCCCGACAGGTCCACGTCGACCAGGAACAGCACGTCGTCGGGCTGCACGTGGAACACGCAGTGGCCCCGGGTGTGCCCGGGAGCGTGAATCGCTTCGATGGCGACGCCACCGCCGAGCTGCCAGCGCGCTCCGTCGTCGAAGACTTCGGCGTCAGGCCGGGGGGCGTAGTGGAAGGTCTCGGTGGCGAGTCGACGCAACCGGCTCCGCTGCGGCTCCGGGTGTCCGAAGATCTCGAGGAACCTGTCGAGGTCGAGCAGGCCGTGGAGATCCTCCCGGTGCACGAGGCAGCGGACGTCCGGGAATGACGCGAGGGCTGGAATGTGATCCTCGTGGCAGTGGGTGACCACGATCGCATCGAGGGGCGGGAGGCGGTCTTTGCGGGCGACCACGCCGAGGGGGGCATCCACCAGGAAGGTGGCGTCGCGACCCTGCACCAGCAGCGCGTTGGCGTCGGGGTAGCGACCGTTGCCAGCGCCCATCAGGGCGGTGCTGGCGCCGAACGAGATGTCTTCGAGAGGCTCGGACAAGAGGGAGCTCCTGGTAGTCGTGGCAGTGGCTCAGAGCAGTGCCGGGTAGACGATCGACTTGAGCTGACCGCGGAAGTTGAAGGTCCCGGACGGCATCAGCTGAGTGAGGAACACGACGACCAGGTCCTCCGTCGGATCCACCCAGAAGATCGTGCTCGCGGCCCCACCCCAGAAGAACTCGCCTGCGCTGCCGACCTGTTGCGCGCGCACCGGGTCCAGCGTCACGGCGAAGCCGAGGCCAAACCCGACGCCGTCGTAGGTGGTCTCGGAGAAGGATCCGCGCGCCATGCTGGCCAGCTCGGCCCCGTCCGGCAGATGGTTGTGGGTCATCAGCTCGAGGGTCTTGCGCCCGATGACGTGCTGGCCATCCAGGTTGCCACCCCGGGCCAGCATCTGGCAGAAGCGGAAGTAGTCGTGCGCGGTGGACACCAGACCGCCGCCGCCGGAGAAGAAGGTGGGCACCGAGAGGTAGGTCGAGGTCGTCGGGTCGTCGATCAGGCGGAGTGACTTGTCGGGCCCCCGATCGTAGTTCGCTGCGAAGCGCGACGCCTTGTCTTCGGGCACGTGGAACCCCGTGTCGACCATGCCGAGGGGGCTGAAGATGTGCTGGTCGAAGTAGTCGGGAAGAGACTGGCCGCTCATCACCTCGACGAGGTGGCCACACACGTCGGTCGCCACCGAGTAGTTCCAGGCGGCGCCAGGGGAGAACTCGAGCGGCAGGCCTGCCAGGGTCTCGACCATGCCTTGGAGTGTGCCTCCGGAGCTCGATCCTTCGACCCCGAGCTCCCGGTAGGCCGCGTCGACGTTGGTGCACTCCATGAAGCCGTAGGTGAGTCCGGCGCGGTGGGTCAGGAGATCGGCGATCGTCATGCCGCGGTCCGGCGGCTCCGTGAGGAAGTTGGGGTGGTTCCCCCAGCGGAAAACGCGGAGATCGGACCATTCCGGGATCCAGCGCGCCACCGGATCGTCGAGCTGGAAGATGCCGCGCTCGAAGAGCTGCATCAGTGCGATCGACGTGATCGGTTTGGTCATGGAGTAGATCCGGAAGATCGTGTCCTCTTGCATCGGCAGGGAGCGCTCGAGGTCGCGCATGCCGAGTGCGCTCAGGTGGGCGATCTCACCGCCGCGCGCGACCAGGGTGACGGCTCCGGGGATCTTCCGCGGCTCGACGTAGCGTTGCGTCAGATGGGTGTCCAGCCGAGCGAGCTGCTCGCGCCGCATTCCGGGAGTCTCAGCCATCTTCCGCTCCTGCGCCCGCGTCGCGGGCGCTCGTCCATTCGAGGTGCGAGCGGATGGTAGCAAGACCCCTCAAAGAAAAGTGGCGCGCCGTTCGTGCGGGAACGGCGCGCCAGATGGGGAGAGGGACAAGGCACGCGCGGAGGCTGGTGCGCGCGACGAGACCCGCTCCCAAAAGCAGACCTGCGGGGCGGAGCGTTGGCGTCGGGCTAGCCGATCGCTCTCCGGGAGGGGGCGCGAGAGGGGGTGGGGGGATGCGTCATTCGGAGACCCCGAAGAGAGATTGGCCGGAGCCTTCGTTCAGGCACTGCGCCATCGAGTGGGGGTCGAGACGGCTGGCGCGGCTCCTCCCGCCGAGGTCGAATGCCGTGTCGAAGCAGTCGCGAAAGCGCGCGTCGACCAGCTCGAGGCAGACGCCGTCGTCGGCACACAGCGTCTCGAGCTCGGAGCGGAGCTCTTCACTGGCCTCGCGCTTCTCGAAGAAGCGCACGGTGACCACCACACCCAGAATCACGAAGAGGCTGACCAGGCTTCGCAGGAATCGGTGCAGTGAGCCGTCGCTGTGCGGTTGCTCTCTCATCGCCCCCGGAGTTAGCAAGCCTCGTGCCGGGAGGCGGGGGAGGCCGGAAAGCGAGAGCGCGTCGGGACCTCCGCCCCGGGGCGGCGTGGGTCGCGAACACTCAGGGGCACTGCATCGCGCGACAATTGTCACGCGTCGCGCGCCTACTCCAGGCTGCGCCGATCTTTGCGGATTCGGCCGAGCCGATTCTTGTGCCGCTGAGGATCGCGCCGTCCGAGGCGCCAGGTGCTTCGGGCCCGCCTACGCGCCGGCGTCGACCTCGTCCATCGCCCCGGGCACGGCACCTTTCGCGAGCTCCTGGTCGATGAGCAGGAGGCCCAGGCCGCTGTCCCCGACCAGCTTCAGCCGGCCGATGAGGGCGCGCGCCACGTTCTCCTCCTCCATCTGCTCCTGGATGAACCACTGCAGAAGGAGGATCGCCCCGCGGTCGCCGGTCTTGTCCGCCAGATCGTAGAGCGCCTCGATGGATCGGGTGACCCTTTGCTCGCTCTCGAGGACCGTGGCGATGGCAGCCTCGGGCGAGTCCCACTCGTTGTGTGGCTGCTCGATGCCGGGGAGCGCCACGGGGATGTCGCGCTCGAGGAGGTGGTCGATGATGCGGTGGGCGTGGGAGACCTCGTCCTGCGACTGCTGACGCAGCCACGTGCCGAAGCCGGGAAGGTCGTTGAGCTCGAACCAGATCGCGAGCGCAAGATAGTGGTGCGACGCACCAAATTCGAGAGCCAGATGATCGTTCAGGCCCCGACGGAGTTCTTCGTTCATGCGGGCAGACTAGCGCAAGCCCGGGCCACTGTCGCGGTCCGGAGGCGGCCTCGAGGCGACTTTCCTGACCGGAATGCAGATCTCCGTCTCGTTCATGCCGAGATCTTCGTTGATGCGGGTGGTCCGGAAGATCTCGAGGGTCGGAGGGCCGGCCGGCAGAAAACCCTGCCAGGTTGCCAGTCGCGCGCCGATCTCCTGGTACGCCGAGGGCAGGGACGCGTAGTGGCCCACGTGCACCGTGCAGGCGCACCACCCGACATCGAGGTGCTGGTGTCCGATCCGGCCCGTCGCCGAGAACGGCCGGTCGACCTGAAGCGCCGCGTCGAAGCGCAGCTTGGCCTCGTCGGTGATTCCCGGAACGTCGTGGGCGATGCCGAGGAGGAAGTCGGCCGGCGCGGCGGGGATCGCGGCGCTCTGGAGCTGGTCCCAGAGCACGCCGGGAACCTCTTCGTAGGGGCCCGTATGGCGGATGAAGGCCAGCTCCATCGGCTCGAGGCGCCGGAGCTTCGTCTCGGAGATCTCCCAATGCCCGGGCTTCGCTTCGAGGCGTGCTTGCGGGACGCGGCGACGCTCCGGCCAGGGGCGGCGCCTGAACTCCCGCGGGCTGCACCCGAAGTGCCTTCGGAAGGCGCGGCTGAACGTCTCGTGGGAGGCGAAGCCGCAGTCGATCGCCACCTTCAGGATGGTGCTCCTCTCCACGAGCAGGAGGAAGGCCGCCCGTTCGAGCCGGAGCCGCGTGGTGTACTGCTTCGGCGTCTCTCCGATCAGGCGCTTGAACAGCTTCTGGAAGTGGTGGGCGGAGAGGTGCACACGTCGCGCGAGCTCCTCCAGCGAAAGCCCGTCGCCGCTTCGGCTCTCCGCACGCGAAGGCGCAGCGGGAGGCGACGCCTTCGTGGCGCCGAGGTCGCAGCGGGCCTGGATGTAGACGAGCGCCGGCAGCAGACGCTCGATCTCCGGGCTCGCCGCGGCATCAAGCGGCCTGGAGGTCACCATCGGGGGGAGCAGCCGCGTGCCGGGCGCGACGGACGCCGGTCGCGAGTGCCGGGCCGGCGAGCAGGTACGCGATGGCGCATGGCAGGAGAGCCGCCAGGCCCATGCTCCAGAGGAAGGGGAGATCGAGGGCCAGGTAGGCCCCGAAGAGCCAGGCACCAACCTGCTGCCTCGGCCAACGTCGCTCGAAGAGGAACGCCGTGGCGAACAAGAGCGGGGCACCGAGGACCGCCGCGTAGTACGGAACGGCGCGCTGCGCGAACTCCTCGTAGGCGGCAGCACCCTGCCCGGGGGCCACGAGGTGGGCGTAGACCGCAACGAAGCCGAACGAGGTGACCGCGAGGAGGAGCTTCACTCCAGCGGCTGCGAGCAGCGCGAAGAAGGCGAGTCGGAGACGCGGTGTGCGGGCGGTGGTCTCGGGCATGCTGATCCTCCGGTTGGATGGGGTTCGCCTGAAGCGTAGGCGCGCCGGAGGCTCAGTTCTTGACGTTTCTTGGCGTCCTGGGGTCACCCGTCCAACCGAGCTGGACGCAGCGGGAGACGATCAGCTGGGCGGCACCCTCGAAGCCGAGTCGCTCGGTGTTGAGCACCAAGTCGTAGTTCGACGCGCAATCGACCTCGCGGTCGTAGTAGTCGAGGTGGTACCGGTGGCGGTTGGCGTCGGTCTCGGCGAGGCGCCGCTCCGCCTCGGACGGGCTCAGACCGAAGCTCTCTCGGGCGTGTGCCAGGCGAAATCGCTCGCCTGCGACGAGGCGGACATGGAGAGCGTCTTCGCGCCGGGCGAGCACCGCCGCGCAGGCACGGCCGACGAGAACACAGCGGCCTTCCTCCGCGAGCTCCCGCACGAGGTTGCGCGTGATCTGCTCGAGGCTACCCTCGTCGAGCTGCTGCTGCACGCCGCCGTGCAGGAACAGCTCCGGGAGCTCGAAGGCGGTCATGCGTGCGAGTCGCTCGACGAGGCTCGGGGGTTTCTCCTCGCGCGCCGCGACCTCCTCCCGGGTGAGTCCGGCCTTCTCCGCGACGCGCTCCACGAACTCGTTGTCGATCACCTGCCAGCCCAGCTGGTCGGCCACTTGGCGAGCGATTCCCGAGCCGCCGGCGGCGTACTGTCTCGAAATGGTGATGAGCATGGGCAGATCCTACGGTGCGAGGGGTCAGCGTTCGCTCATGGCGTCGCGAATGTGGTCGTCCATGGCGCGGAGGTCGGCGCTGCGGAGATACATGATCAGGGAGATGACGACCGTCAGGACAGCGGCGATCGCCACGGCGCGCGGGGCGCCGATGACCTCGGCGACCGCGCTGACGGGGAGCGTACCGAGGAGCGGCAGCGAGAACGACATCATCAGAAAACTCGAGACGCGTCCTCGCATCTTGTCGGGGATGAGGATCTGGATCGCGGTGTTGTTCAGCGTGCCGTGCAGGCTGGCGAAGACGTTGGCGAGAAACACGAGGCCCACGCCCACCAGGAACCACGGGCTCAGCGAGAAGAGGAAGAGGAACGCGCCGAAGCCGAAGACGCTGAGCATCATGAGCCGCAGGCGGCGGGGTGAGTGGGCGCGCCAGGCGACGAACGCCGAGCCGACCACGCCGCCGATGCCCGCAGAGGCGCTCAGAAGGCCCAGACCCTCGGGCCCGACCTTCCAGATGTCTTCGGCGAAGACCACCAGCAGGCTCTGGAACGGCATGGCGAGGAACGTCGGGACCATGCCAAAAAGCAGGAGCATGAACACCAGGCGATTGCGGGTGAGGTAGCGAAGGCCGTCGGCGACGTCGCTCGGAATCGAGGCTGCACGTGCCTCGGCCGGCGGCGCGGCGCCGACGCCGGCCATCATGAGGAGGGCGCCGAAGTACAGCGCGACGTTGATCGCGTAGGCCCGTTCGAGGCCGATGATGCCGATGAGGAGCCCGGCTGCGGCCGGGCCGGCGACCCGCGTGGTGTTGACCGCGGCCATGTTCGTCGCCATTGCGGTCGCGAGCCGCTCGCGCCCGACGACGTCCGCCACGAGCGCCTGGCGCGCCGGCGAAATGAAGGCGAACGCGGCGCCGATGGCCAGGGCGAGGCCCAGCAGGTGCCAGAACTGGATCACCCCCAGGACGAGCAGCACCAGGGTGGCGAGCTCGCCGAAGACGATCAGGGCCTGGCCCCCCGCAACCAGTCGGCGGCGGTCGACGCGGTCTGCAACCGCGCCTCCCAGGGGAGCGATCCCGAGCATGGGCAGCGCAACCGTCGCGCTGATGAGCCCAAGGGCGAGCTCGCTTCCGGTCAGCTCGTACACGAGCCAGGAGCGCAGGACGCCCTGACCGCCGAGAGCCAGGAAGAAGGTCGTGTTCGAGGCGAAGAGCCAGGTGAACCGTGGCTCTGCGAACGGCGACGGTCGGCTCAAGCGGTCACCTCACCGTTTCGATGCCTCCGCAAGTCGTGCCTCAGGAGGCCGGCCGGGACGACTCCGACACGATCTTCCAGCCTCCCGGCCCACTCCGGAGTGTCAGGGTCTTGACGACCACGTCCTGGTAGGCGTCCGACCGGTACGTCTGCCGAAACCTCGCGCGCGCCTGCCCTGGCTCGGTCACACGGACCTCGAGCGCGTCGATCTCGACGCGGATGGACGCTGGCGCGCTGATCCTCTGGCGCCGGTTCGCACGCCACGCGGCGCCGGACTGACCCGCGGGGGCGTACCCGTCGACGTACGCGGCGAGGTAGGCGTCGACGTCCTGCCGCGTCCAGGCTTCGGCCCACGCACGCACGGCCGAGTCGACGGCCTCCGGCGCGGGCTCCGGCTCCGGATCGGGCTCCGCGGCCGCGGGGGCAGGAGCCGCGATCGCCACGTCGTCGGTGCTCGTCTGCGCCGCATCAGTCGGCGGCAGGCTTTCCGCCTCGGCTGGGGCCGCGTCGGCCAGGGCCGCTTCGGTGCTGGCCTGGCCGGCCTGCTCGTCGGCCACCTCGGTGTCTCCACGCACGGGGACCGCGCTGCCGTCTCCCTGCGTGATGTTGCGCTGGAGGAAGAGACCGAGGGCCACGACGGCGGCCAGCGTCAGCACGATCCAGAGTGCCCTCCGGCTCGGGTTCTGACCCTCGCCCTCAGAACGGTACACGGCGGGCCGCTCCGACACGGCGCCGGCCCGCCCTTCGACGGGGCGCCACTCGGAGCCGGCGTCCAGCCCCGCACTCACCGCTTCCCGCAGGGCCTCGACCCGATCTTCGGACGGCTCCTGCTCGCCGCCCACGAGATCCCGGATCAGCTTGCGCGACGCGGGGTCCAGTCGGTCGAAGGCGATGCCGATGCCAATGGGCAGGTTGTCCTTCGAGGGCGCGGCGCGCTGCCAGACCACACGTCCGGAGCCTTCGACCACCGCCTCTCCCGCACGGATCGAGAAGTCGATCTCGGTGCCCGTGAGGTAGAGGGTGTTCGTGGCGACGAACATGCCGGTCATCGAGAGATCGCGGACGAAGCCGGTGGCCGCGCGACCTCCTTCGGCTCGGAAGTTGACCGCCGCGTCGACGTAGATGCGCTGCGACTCCGCAGCAATCGATCGATCTGCCATGTCGGGTTTCGTGCTGGAAACGAAATCGAGTGCCGCGGGGCTGTCCGAGACGGAGAGAAGGGAGGAAAGGGGGAAGGCCGTCTGCGGCGAGGGAAGTCTACCGCGACGGATGGCGCATCGTTGACTGCGGCGGATGTTGCGCACGAAGCTCGGAAGTTGCCTGTTCTCTGGGGTTTGGGCCAAGCCGCCGCGATGGGTGGGCCTTTTTGATAGCGTGATAAAGCTAGCGATTGGCAAGTGCGAATCAGCGAATCGTTGGGCTCTCCAGGTGCCGCGCCGACGGTCCTCGAGAGGAGGGAAGCCTCCGCCAGCGAGCCGCACGATCCGTCAAGCGGCGGTCTGACCGTTCCAGGGGGGGACGTGTCGCGGACGACACAGAGGAGCGTGAGATGAAGGAAGACGACTACCAGGCTGCGGTGATCTCGTTCGCCGCGGCGCTCGGCCAGGGTGCCGGCTGTACGGTGAGTCTGGAGGCTTCGGCCCACCTCGAGCAGGAGTACCTGCAGAAGGTGAAAGACGCCGAGATCACCCCGGAGCTCTTCGCGGAGACGTGCAAGTTCATGCGCACGGCCGGAGCGGCGGCGCGGGTGAAGGCCGAGAGCTCGGCGAGCGAGGCGATCTCCAGGGAGCACGTGGAGGAGGCGGTCAAGGAGGTCATGGCCCTCGGCTCCGAGTGCCCCTTCTGCCCAGGGTAGGTCGTGATGTCGTCGCGCGCCGGAAGACGGCGTGCGGCGACGGAGAACGTACGATCGGTTCGCCGCTACTGAAGACGTGAACGCGCTCCTCCGGGTCCTCTTTTTTGTCGTCGCGGCCCGGAACCTCGTGGCCCTCGGCGGCTACCTGTGGGTGCTCACGCGGTGGGGAGCGGAGCCCCACTTTGTCGCCATCGCGGTGAGCTCCGCGCTGCTCTCTTCGGTAGGCATCGTGCTCGTGGTCCTGAGCCGCCGCGAGCAGAGCGCCCTGGCTCTGGGCACCCTGATGGTGCTGTTGGGGGCCTCGAGCGCCTCGTTGCTCGAGCTGAGCCTCGGGCCGTTTCCGACGTCGCTGCGCAACCTGCTGACGCCGCTGCTCTGGTGCGAGTTTGGTGCCTTCATGGGCCTGGCCACGCTGCGCTTCTCGTCGTCGTTTCCGCGCGCACGGGTCGAACCGCGCGTCGCACGATGGGCGGAGGTCCTCACCCTCTGCTCTCTCGCTTTCGGGGTCGTGATCTTCGCGTGGCACTTCCTCGAGAACCTGAGCGAGCTCGGCACCGTCCCCTTCCGTGCCCCGCAGATTCCAGGCGGCGTCGGAACGTGGATCTGGAGTGCCTTTGCGCTGTTCTCGATTCCGAGCGTGGCTCTCCTGATCGATCGGGCGCGGCGCGCGTCCAAGGACGATCGCAATCGCGCCCAGATCGTGCTCGCGGGCCTCGTCTTCAGCAACGTGGTCATGCTGATCGGCATGGCCGCCATTTCTGTCTTCCCGGAGCTGCGCGGACGCTACGTCGAGGGGATCGGCCGCCTCTTCCGGTGGTTCACCTGGACCAGCTGGATCGTGCCGCCGATCGCAACCGCCTATGCCGTGCTCGTGGACCAGGTTTTCGATGTCCGGCTCGTTCTCCGCCAGGCTCTCCGCTATTCGCTGGCCCGCACGAGCCTCGCGATCCTCATCGCCACGCCCTTCGTCGGCCTCGTGGTGGTGCTGTTTCGCGAGCGCAACCGCTCGTTGGCCGAGATCACGTCGTCCGGGCCAGCCGTGGCGCTCGCGTTTCTGGCAGCGACCGGGCTCCTCCTGCTCGCGGTACGGCGCCCGCTCTTCCGGTCGATCGACCGCCAGTTCTTCCGCGAGCAGTACGACGCGCGCCAGATCATGAGCACCCTCGTGGAGCGGAGCCGGGAGACGACGGCGATCCGCGATCTTCTCGCCCTGCTGATGCGGGAGCTCGACCGGGCACTGCACCTCGACACCGTCGCCGCGTTGGCTCTCGACTCGAACAAGGGGCTCTTCCGCTCACCGCGTGGAGAGGTGCGGGCGCTGCCGGAAGACTCGCTGCTTGCGGCCATGCTGCTGGAGAACGGCAAATCGCTCACCGTCGACCTCGGGGCGCCGGGGTCACATTTCAATCGGCTGCCTCACCAGGAGCAGCAGTGGCTCACGGAGGGGGCCTACCATCTGCTCGTGCCGATGATCAGCTCCGACGACATGCTCATCGGCCTCCTGTGCCTGGGTGAGAAGCGCAGCGAGCTGCCGTTCTCTCCCGAAGACCGCAGCCTGCTGGATTCGGTGGCGGCCTCCGCGGCCCTCAGCCTGGAGAACCGTTGGATGCTCTCCTCCCAGGGCGCGACCACGTCGTTCAAGCCCATTTCGGGCCCGGTCACCACGACGCCGCGTCAGGAGGGGGGGCTCGAGTGCCCCAAGTGTGGTCGCGTGTACGAGCTCGGGCGCTCCCTGCGGTGCGAAGAGTGCGACCGCTACCTCGAGCCGTCGATCCTGCCGCCGCGCCTGCTGGACAAGTACGAGGTGCAGCGGCGGCTCGGCGCCGGCGGCATGGGTGTGGTGTACCAGGCGCTCGACGAGTCGCTCGGCCGCCGCGTGGCGATCAAGACCCTGCCGAAGGTGGCCCCGGAACGAGCCCTGCGTCTCCGCCGCGAGGCACGTGTCATGGCCACGATCACTCATCCGAACCTCGCGCTGATCCTGGCGGCCGAGGCCTATCAGGGCCGACCTCTGCTCGTGTTCGAGTTCCTCGACGGTGGGACGCTGGCCGACCGTCTGGAGGAGGGTCCGCTGTCGGTCGAGGAGTCGCTCGATCTGGCGATCCTCATCGCGGGGGTGCTCGAGAGTGCACACCAGAGCGGCGTTCTGCATCGGGACGTCAAGCCGGGGAACGTCGCGTTTGGCGGCCAGGGGACTCCCAAGCTGCTCGACTTCGGTCTCGCGAAGCTGATCGACGCCGGAGATGGGAGCGACGAAGTGCGCGAGCTCAACATCCGTCGCTCGCTCCCCGACGACGTGACCGAAGCGTCGATCACGCGCACGCAACAGGTCGTCGGCACTCCGGCCTACCTCTCGCCCGAGGCCGTCGCCGGCAGGCGCGCCGATCCGTCGTTCGACCTGTGGAGCCTCGCGCTCACGCTGTACGAGTGCATCGCCGGCGACAACCCGATGCGCACCGGGAGCCTCGGCCGGACACTCGATCGCATCTCCTCGGGCGACGTCCCCGACATCCGGACCTTTCGGCCGGCGACGCCCACGGCTCTCGCCGACTATCTGGAGACTGCCCTCGCGGCAGATCCCGCGGAACGGCCGGCCACCGCCAGGGCGATGTTGCGAGATCTGCGCCGGCTTCGTCTGGAGGTGGCGGCCTGAGCGTCAGGCTTCGGCGAACAGCTGCGCGGCGGCGTCGAGGTCGACGTTGCCGCCGCTCAGAATGACCCCGACGCGCGTTCCGGGCTCGACCTGGACGGCGCCGCTCAGCAGCCCCGCGAGCGCCAGGGCTCCAGTCGGCTCGAGCACGACCTTCACGCGCTCCCAGCAAAACCGCATGGCCTCCACGAGGCTTGCGTCGCTCACGGTGACGATGTCGTCGACGTGCTGGCGGATGAGCGGAAAGGTGAGCTGGCCGAGGTACGGCGTTCGTGCGCCGTCGGCGATGGTGGGCGGGTTGTGGACGGTCTCGATCCTGCCGCTGCGAAACGAGCGCGCCGCATCGTCAGCCAGTTCCGGCTCGACGCCGATCACGCGGCAGTCGGGGTGCACCGTGCGGGTCGCGAGTGCCGCCCCGGAGAGGAGCCCGCCGCCGCCGCAGCACACGAGCAGTACGTCCAGGTCCGCGGCATCCTCGTGCAGCTCCAGGGTGGCGGTCCCCTGGCCTGCGATCACGTCCTCGTGGTCGTAGGCGGGAATGATGGTCAGGCCGCGCTCTGCAGCGATCTGCGCGCCGAGCTCCTCGCGGGTGACCTTCTCCCGGTCGTACAGGACCACGTTGCCGCCGTAGCCCCTCGTGGCATCCAACTTCACTCGGGGTGCGTCGTCGGGCATGACGATCGTGTTGTCGATGCCCAGGAGGGAAGACGCGAGGGCGATGGCCTGGGCGTGGTTCCCCGACGAGTAGGCCACGATCCCCTCGCTCCTGCCGTGCTCCTGGTGGGCGCGTAGCGCGTTGTACGCGCCCCGGAACTTGAACGAGCCCGTCCGCTGGAGGTTCTCTGCCTTCAGGAAGACCGCGGCCCCGGTGCGGCTGTCGAGCTGACGGGAGGTCAGCGTCGGGGTGCGATGGGCCACGTCGCGGAGACGTGTGGCGGCCTGCTCGACGTCCGCAAACGAGGGGAGGGTGGCGCCCTCTGGTGGCTGCGGCTCTTCGCCGGAGTCCGTCACGACCCCGGCGCCCCGGCTGCCGTGACGGCATGGAGCGGGAGATCCGAGGCGGAGTAGGAGGAGGCGAGGTGCGCCTGCCGTGGCGGCACGAGAGCGACGGGCGCGGGCGAATAACCCTCGGTGTAGTCGCGCAGCGCGCGCAGCACCTGGCGCGTGAGGGCTTTGGTGGCGCGTCGTACGCGCAGGCTCGTGCGGCCGCGCCGAACGCGGATGGCGAAGGCCACCTTCGGCTCGGCCGCCGGAGCGAAGCCGATGTAGTTCGTATGAAAACCCTGCCTCTCGGTGGAGGCCGTGCCGGTCTTCATGAGAACGGGAAATCCCTCCGGTGCCACGAGCGAAGCCGTACCGAAGCGCGACGTGACTCCCGCCAGCGACTGGTGCAGGAGGGGCAGCCACTCGTCCTCGAGAACGCCTTCGACCGAAGTGAAGTCGCCGTGGAGCGGATCGCGGAGCTCGCCCGGCTGCGGGCTGTTGCCGAGGGAGTTGTCGGCGGCGAGGTGCAGGAACGGCGCCTTGAGGTCACCGTCGATCCAGGTCCGTGCGAGAACGGCGCCGTGGAGAACCGTCATGTCCGCCTGATTGAGGCCGATCGAGAGGTCTCCCAGGTCCCGGGCGCCGAGCGTCGGGTCGTAGACGCGGCCGGAGAGGAGATCCGGAACGGCGGCGCCGCCGATCCGGAAGCCGTGGTGCGCGTACTCGTCGAGCACGGCCTGTCGGCCGATGTCGTGGCCGATGGCGGCGAAGGCTACGTTGCAGGAGGTGGCGAGGGCCTGCGTGAGACCACCCGTGAGGCGGCCGCCGATGCCGGTGCAGTAGAGCGGCGTTCCGCCGAGGGTGAGCATGCCTGTGCAGCGAAACGAGCGCAGGTCTTCATCGACCTCGTGGCCGGCGCGCAGCGCAGCCGTCGTGGTGATGAGCTTCGCCACGGAGGCGGGCTCGAGGGGCTCGCGGAGTGCCGCCGCCTCCTGACGCCGCTGGGTCCGCCGATCGGAGCCGGCGTAGAGCACGGCGCCATCGTAGGCGTCCACCACGACGATGCTCGCCTGGACCCCCTCGAGAGTGCGGTCGAGGGCGCGGGCGAGGTCGAGATCGAGGGTCAGCCGCAACGCGCGCGAGCCCGCCGGCGGCTGCACGTGCACGGGGGCGAGATCGAGCTTGCCGAGGCCTTCGCCCCACTGCACGGCACCCTCCTGGTCGAGGAAGCCGAGGGGCCGGCCGAAGCGGTCGAACAGGTGTACCACGGCGCCTCGGTCTGCGCGGTCGAGAGCCGCTTCGAAGCGCTGGTCGAATGCGGCCCGACCCGCGGGGGCGTACGCGGCACGCGCGTCGTCGATCTCTCCCGCGTCGAGGTGCGCGAGCGCACGGCGCGGACCGGTGGCGGGCTCGGCTGCCGGCTCGGCCAGGCTCTGCGCGGCAGCCGGGGCGGGGCCGGAGCGGAAGAGGTCGAGGACACGCGCGGGCTCGAACGGCAGAGGCGACGAGACCGATGCCTCGGCGGGCTCGGCGAGGCTCTGGACGATGGTCTGCGAGCACGCCACGAGGAGCACGAGCATGCTGAGCAGGAGAAAGGTGCGCTTACGGAACTGCATGGGGCGATCGCCGCTCATCCTAAGCGATTCTTGCTACTCGGTGCGTGTCAGGCCGAGGCGACCCAACAGATTCAGGAAGCGAGGGTCCGCGCGGAGTGGCAGCAGCTCCGGACGCGTTCCGAGGTAGACGAGGCCGGCTTCTCCCTGGTCGAGGCCCTCGCGCAGTGCACGAAACGCGCGCTCCAGGTCGCCGGCGCCCACGGCGGGGCCAGCGAGCGCGGAGACCGGCACGTAGCGCTCGGCGCTGATCTCCCCGAACGCCTCTTCGACCTCCTTGCGCAGAGCCTCGTCGCCACGCGTGCCGGCGGCGTAGCCGAGAAGCGACAGGCAGCGGAGGTCTCCGGGTGAGAGCTCGAGGGCGCGCAGCAGCAGCTCCTGTGCCGCCTCGGTCTGGCCCTGCTCGAGGAGGACGGAGGCCTTCTCGCGGACGAAGAGCGTGGTCTCGCCGTGTTTCTCGGTGCACTCGAGGAGCTGGCTGAGTGCTCCGTCGAACCGGCCTGCCTGTCTCAGGATGGCCGCCTTCTTGCCGCACAGGAGCTTCGATCCCGGAGCGTGGTGGAGGGCCTGATCGATGTGGGTGACGGCCTCGTCGTGTCGCTTGCGCACGCTGAGCAGCATCGCGAGCCAGTGGTGCGCGGAGTGGTTGCCCGGATCGAGCGCGAGGGCGCGGCGGAACGAGGCCTCGGCCCCCGAGTAGTCGTGCAGGTGCAGGTAGAGAGTGAGCCCGAGGGAGGCGTGGGCCGCGCCCAGCTGGTCGTCGAGCTCCAGGGCGCGTGCTGCCGCCGCGCCGGCGAGCGGGAGTGTCTCGCCGGCCGGCATGGCGCCGTAGAGCCCGAGGAGGGCCAGGCTGTCGGCCAGGGCGGCGTGGCCGGGCGCCCAGTCGGGTGCGAGCTCGATGGTGCGCTGCAGCGGAATGAGGCTCGCCTGGAGGTCGGCCGCCTTGCGAGTGGACCACAAGGCGCGCCCCTCGTCGAAGGCCGCCCGCGCTTCGGGCGACGGCCCGCCGTCCTCCGCGCTTGCGGGGCCGGTCGCGACGAGCGGGAGGAGGAGCACGGCGGCCACGGCGCGGCGGAGGGGTCGGCCGGGGGACGGCCAGCTCGGTCGCGCGGCGGACATGCCGGAATGCTACCGAACCGGCCGCCAACGGACCACTCTCGGGGACGAGTGACCGATCGACGCGCGGCCCCGGGCGCGGCACAATGGGCGCCGCATCATGAAGGTCCTCCGGAAGCTCGAGCGCGCGCCCGCGTCACCTGACGACCCGCGCTGGCACGGTGCGGCGCGCGAGCACGGGCTCCGCGACGTGATCCGGTGGGCTGCGACGCGCAAGCCCGTGCGCTGGCCGAAGTGGGTGGGCGCGGTCACCGCGGTGCCGCCCGCGCAGGGGGAGCACGAGCCCGAGGGATGGACGCTCACTCCGATCGGCCACTCGACGGTGCTTCTCGAGCTGGGCGAGCTGTGCTTGCTGACCGACCCGATCTTCTCGATGCGCTGCAGCCCGAGCCAGCTCGCCGGTCCGCGGCGCGTCTGCGCGCCTGGCGTGGCGGCCGGTGATCTGCCGCGGGTCGACGTGGTCCTCCTGAGCCACGACCACTACGACCATTGGGACACGTCGTCGTTGCGGCAGCTGGAAGCGGAGCACCAGCCGCTGTTCGTGACCGGCGTCGGCAACGCGCGGCGCCTGCGCTGGGTTCCGCGCGAGCGGGTGGTCGAGCTCGCGTGGTGGCACGGGGTGGAGATCGGTCCCGAGGGTGCAGCCGACGGGACGCGGGTGACCTTCGTGCCGGCGCAGCACTTCTCGGGTCGCGGAGCCTTCGACCGCAACCGTTCGCTCTGGGGTGGCTTCGTGATCGAGTCGACGTCAGGCTCCCTGGCTCATCCACGACGTTCGCTCTACGTCGCCGGTGACACCGGCTTCAGCGACCCTCTGTTCACCACCCTCCGGCAGACGTTTGGCACCTTCGACGCATGTCTGCTGCCGATCGGCGCCTACGAGCCGCGCTGGTTCATGGGGCCCGTCCACATGGATCCCGAGGAGGCCGTGCGCGCACACCTCGCCCTCGGTTCGGGGTTCAGCCTGGGCGTGCACTACGGCACGTTTCAGCTCACGGACGAGGGGCGCGACGAGCCGCGCACCGAGCTGCTGGCCGCACTCCGCGAGCACGGAGTGAGCCCCGGAGCGTTCGAGGCCCCCGTGCACTTCGGGGAGCGGCTCTTCGTTCCAGGCCCCGCCTGAGCGCGCCCCCGACGCAACGGAAAAGGGCGGAGCTCGGTGCTCCGCCCTTCGTCCGACGTCCCTGCCGGAGCCTAGTGGGCGCCGGTCGGGATGTCCTTGAACGCCTTGTCGCGGTCGACGCGAATGTCGCCCGGGAGTCCGAGCACGCGCTCCGAGATGATGTTGCGCAGGATCTCGTCGCTGCCGCCCGCAATGCGCAGGCCCGGTGAGTAGAGGAACCCGGTCTGGAAGAGCGCGTCGGCCTGGGTCTGATCCGGGTCGATGATCTGGCCGGCGATGTCGAGCAGGTCGGCGCCGTAGGCTCCGATCTCCTGCAGCTTGACCGCCGAGACGACCTTCGCGATGGACGCCTCCGGCCCCGGGGTCTCGCCGCGCGACAGCGCGGTGAGGCTGCGGGAGCGAATGTGCTTCAGCCCCTGCTGCTCCACGTACCAGTCGGCGATGCGGTCGCGCACGGAGCCGTCCTGGATCGCCGGGCCGTTCTCGAGCTCCACCTTCTGCGCGAGGCTCAGGAGGTCGGTGGCGTCCGGCGGCGGCGCGCCGCCCACAGCCAGGCGCTCGTTCATGAGCGTCGTCAGCGACACGGTCCAGCCCGAGCCCACTTCGCCGAGGCGCTGCGAGTCGGGGATGCGGACGTTGGTGAAGTACACCTCGTTGAAATCGGACGCGCCGGAGACCTGCTTGATGGGACGGACCTCGACACCCTCCGACTTCATGTCGAGGAAGAAGAACGTCAGCCCCTTGTGCTTGGGCAGATCGGGGTCGTGGCGCGTGACCAGGATGCCGTAGTCGGAGTAGTGGGCTCCGGAGGTCCAGACCTTCTGGCCGTTGATGATCCAGTCGTCGCCGTCACGCTTGGCACTCGTGCGCAGGCCCGCGAGATCGGAGCCGGCACCGGGCTCACTGAAGAGCTGGCACCAGACCTCTTCACCCCGCACCATGGGCGGCACATAGCGCTGCTTCTGCTCTTCGGTCGCGTACTCGATGAGGGTTGGCGCACACATGCCGAGGCCGATGGAGAAGAAGCCCGTCGGCACGTCGAACTTGGCTTCCTCCTGCTCGTAGATCACCTGGTTGATGATCGGGGCGGAGCGTCCGCCGTAGTCGGTGGGGAAGGTCATGCAGGCGTAGCCGGCCTCGGCCTTCTTCACCTGCCACTCCTTGGCGATCTCGAGGCCCCGCTCGGAGTCGATGCGTCGATTCAGGCTCCGCTTGCCTTCCTGCTTCGGCTCGGCGTTCGCCGCGAGCCAGCTGCGCACCTCGGCGCGAAAGGCGGCCTGTTCGGGAGTGTCGTTGAAATCCATGTTCGTCTCCTCCGGCTCAGGCTGCCGACTCTTCGAGGGTGGTGACCAGACGGTCCTTCCAGGTGCGCGCGCTGCCGAGATTGAGCGACAGGAGCTTCGCGCGACGGTAGTAGAGATGGCAGTCCGACTCCCAGGTGAAGCCGATGCCGCCGTGCGTTTGGATGTTCTCCTTGGAGGCGTAGTGGTACGCCTGGGTCGCGGCGACGCGCGCCGCGGCGGCCGCGGTGGGCAGCTCGTCGGCGTCGGTGGAGAGGGCCCATGCGCCGTAGTAGCAGTTCGCGCGGGCGAGCTCGTTCTTGATGTACATGTCGGCGAGCTTGTGCTTGATGGCCTGGAAGGAGCCGATCGGCCGGCCGAAGGCGTAGCGACCCTTCGCGTAGTCGACCGCCATTGCGAGGCAGGCGTCGGAGCCGCCGAGCTGCTCCATGGCGAACAGCACGGCCGCGCGGTCGAACACCTTCTGCTTGAGCGCCCAGCCGTCGCCTTCGCCACCCAGGACCTGCGCGTCGGCACCGTCGAAGGTGATCTTGGCGTGGCTCCGGGAGGGGTCGAGGGTCTCGACGGTCTCGCGGGAGACGCCGCTGCCGTTGAGGTCGACGAGTGCGAGCGAAGCACCGTCGCCGCTCTTGGCGAGCACCACGGCGAAATCGGCGACGTCGCCGTCCGGCACCGGGTTCTTCGTGCCGCTCAGCTTGCCGCCTTCGAGGGTGGTGCCGAGGTTGGCCTGCGTCACGAGGCCGGCGCCTTCGCTCAGCGCGAAGGTGCCAATGCTGTCGCCCTTGGCGAGGTTGGGCAGGTGGGCCTGCTTCTGCTCCTCGGAGCCGCCCGCCAGCAGGGCCTCGGTGGCGAGGTAGACCGACGAGGAGAACGGAACCGGTGCGAGCGCGCGGCCGAGCTCCTCGGCGACGACGCAGAGCTCGAGGTAGCCGAAGCCGATGCCGCCGTACTCTTCCGGGATCGCGATGCCCTGGGACTCCATGTCCTTGAGACCGTTCCAGAGGCCCTGGTCGTACGATTCGTCGCCCTCGAGGATGCGGCGCGGAACGGTCAGATCGCAGGCGCCCTTGAGGAAGTCGCGGGTCTGCTGCTTGAGCGCCTTCTGCGCGTCGGAGAAATCGAAGTTCATGGTGTCTCCAGGGCCGGCGTTCGAGAGGCGCGCGCGGGAGCGCCCCGCAGCCGAATCCGGCGTCGTCGTGCGTTGAATACCGAAGAAAAGCGGCGTCAAGGATAGTGTGCCGGGAATGCGGGGTCAACGAACTGGCCGTCGCTCGGGTGGGGCGTTACTCGTTCTGGCAACAGGGGTCTGTTGGCTGGGAAGTCTCGTGCACTGCAGCCCGTCGCACGACGTGCGCGGCACCGATCTCCTGTACGTGCGCTCGGTGGCCGTGGGGGCGGCCGAGGCGGAGCAATGGTCCCGAGCGGAGCCGGAGATCCGGAGGGCACTTGCCGCGGACCCTGCGTGGGGCGAAGGCTGGCTCTACCTGGCGCGGACCCTGGTGGCGCTGGGTGAGCTCCCGGAGGCCTCACGGGCGGCGATCGAAGGAGCGCGGCTCGGGGCTCTGCGCAGCACGGCCTGGCTCGAGGCGGCCTCCATCGCGGACGGGGCGGGTGATCGCGAAGACGCCCTCGACGCACTTCGGAACGCCGTCGCCGGGCGCACGCATCGACCCTGGCTCGTGGCTCCGCGACGAGACCCTCGTCAGGCGATGACCGGCGACGGGATCCTCGATCTCGAAGCCCTCCTGGAGACCGACGAAGCCCGCGAGCTGCTCCGCGAAGCCGCGTCCGAGGACCCGGCTCTCGACCCTGAGCTCGTGCGGCTCGATCGACGTCTCGGCGCGGGAGATCCGAAGGGCGCCGCTCTGCTGGAGCGCTACTCCGCCATCGTCGAGAGTCGCAACCACGCGGAGCTCTTCTACCGCCTCGGCCTGCACCAGCTCGAGGCGGGGGACCCCGGTGCGGCGTGGCGCACCTTGGCGCGGGCCCGTGCGGCGGGGTTTCCGGGCCCGATCGTCGACGGCTGGTCCGCCCTCGCGTCG
The DNA here is from genome assembly GCA_965223385.1 of Candidatus Multivoraceae bacterium. Taxonomy (GTDB): domain Bacteria; phylum Acidobacteriota; class Thermoanaerobaculia; order Multivoradales; family Multivoraceae; genus JBCCLJ01. Next base: position 3,753,165 of record CBDCWR010000007.1, read on the forward strand.
GAACGGTTGGGGCTCGATGAGCGGGCACTTGGTGAGCTCGGCCGCAATCTCGCAGCGCACGACGCGCCCGGCTGGGCGCTGTATCCCGGCGAGTTTCCTCGCCTCCGCCGAAAGGCAGAGTAGGAGGCCCTGGTGTCGCGCTGGCGTGTGGAGGCGGCGGACGAAGGTTGGCCGGAGCCTCCCGAGGCGACCGCTCGAAGGGCACCATCGCGGTGGGAGACCGCCAGCCCGGCCGAGGTCGGATTGGACGCGACGCGCCTCGAGGCGGCCGGGGAGGCGATCGAGCAGTATCTTCCCAACGTGACCAGCCTGCTCGTCGCGCGGCGTGGCGTTCTGGCCTACGAGAGGTACTTCGGCGGCTACGGCCCCGAAGACGCGCACAACATCAAGTCCGTCACCAAGTCGGTTCTGTCCCTGCTCGTCGGAATTGCGCTGGACTCGGGCGATGGCCCCGCTCTCGACGCGCGGGTGGCCGACCTCCTCCCACACCTGTTCGAGGGGGCGAAGGATCCGCGCCGCCGCGCCATCTCGGTCCGACACCTCCTCACCATGACCAGCGTGTTCGAGTACGTCGAGAATTCCGGCGTCACCTTCGCCTACGGGCGGAGCCCCGACTACGGTCGGTTTGCGGCCGGACAGCCGATGTCGGCAGCGCCGGGGGAGTCGTTTGGCTACAGCTCCCTCGTCAGCCATCTCCTCGCCATCGCGCTGGCCGACACGCTCGGCGAGAGTCTGCTCCAGCTCTCGGCGCGAACGCTGTTCGAGCCACTTGGCATCGAGCCTGTCGCGTGGCCGATCGATCCTCAGGGATACGTCTGGGGAGACTCGGGTCTGCGCATCCGTCCCCGAGACCTGGCGAAGATCGGTCAGCTCGTGCTGCAGGGCGGCTGGTGGGGGAGCCGCGCGATCGTCTCGGAGGGGTGGATTCGTGAGTCGACGGCGCTACACGTCCCTCAGGTCGACACGGAGCTGCTGGGTTACGCGTACCACTGGTGGCTGCAGAACGTTCGCGGTCACCGCGCCATCGTCGCGCGCGGCTTCGGCGGTCAGCTGCTGGTGGTGATGCCGTCTCTCGACCTCGTGGTCGTGATCACCTCCGAGCCGCGTGTCCCCGAGAACGCCCCGGACGTCATTCTCGGGGAATGGGTGGTTCCCGCGGCGCTCGAGGGAAGGGTCTTCGTCTCCTCGGGCGTGCCGCAGCCCTGACGGCCGCGCGGGGAGGCGTTCGGCCGAGCCGCGAAGGTCGATGGCGCGGGTCGAGGACCCGAGGCCCGGGGCGTGAGGCTTGGTTCCACCGATTGTTCCCGATCGAGGCGTCAGCGCGAACTGATCGTCGGATACACGCGCAATATTGAGATCTATCGTCTGTAGAATCGCAACATCGACGCAGAAACGTCGTAGGAGACTTGGAGAAGCCCATGGACGAGACCGACCGCGCCATCCTCGAATGCCTCCAGTCGAACGCGCGCTGCACCAATGCGGACATCGCGCGCTGTGTCGACATGGCGCCCTCGGCCGTGCTCGAGCGCATCCGCAAGCTCGAGCGGCGCGGCATCCTCCAGGGCTACGAAGCGCGGCTCGACCCCGAGGCGATGGGGCTCGGCCTGCTCGCGTTCCTGTTCGTGCGCGCGTCGGACGGCCCCGCCGACTGCGACACCGGCGAGCGTCTGGCCCAGATCGACGGCGTTCTCGAGGTGCACCTCGTGGCCGGGGAGGACTGTTTCCTGCTCAAGGTCCGCACCGACTCGCCGCGCGGTCTGCGGCGCATGTTGCGGGACCAGATCGGAGCGCTCGGAACGATCGAGTCGACCCGCTCGACGATCGTCCTCGACACCGTCAAGGAGACGGGGACGCTGCCCCTGCCGTCGCTGTCGCCCCCGGTGGAGAAGAGCTCGGCTGCCGCCCGCGGTCGTCGCTCACGCAAGAAGCAACCCTGACCAGGGAAACGGAGGCGGAGAGATGGTGCAGAGTCTGACCCAGGCGCTTCGAACGATGAGCCGCTCGCCCGGCCTCTACGCGCTGGTGGCGCTCATTCTGGGGCTTGGTCTCGCGGCGGTGGTCGCGACGTTGAGTTTGGCGGACGCCGTGCTCCTCCGGCCGGTTCCGTACCCCGACGGGGAGCGTCTCGTGACGCTGTACGAGCAGAATCTCGAGCGTCAGGTCGAGCAGATGCTGCTCTCCTACCCCAACTTCGAGGGCCTGGCCGCGAACCAGTCGCTGGCCGACGTCGCGGCGTACCAGGCCACGAACTCCCTCACGCTCGCCGGGCCGACCGAGACCGTGCGGGTTCAATCGAACTTCGTCTCCGAGCGCTACCTCGCCCTGCTCGGGGCGCAGCCGGAGCTCGGCACACCCTTCGACCGGGCAGCTCATGCGGGGCCCATGGCGCAGCAGACCGTCGTGCTGAGCTGGGGGCTGTGGCAGAGCCGCTTCGGCGGTGACCCCGGGGTCCTCGGGCGAGCCATCGAGCTCAACGGCGTGCCGTTCGATGTCGTCGGCGTGCTGCAGCGAGACTTCGTCGATCTACCGGCGGCTGGCAACCCGACCGAGGTCTGGCTGCCTCTGGAGACGTATCCCATGCTCGGCTTCAGCTGGGAGGTTCTCCAGCGGCGCACGACGCGCTTTCTCGCGATCGTCGCGCGGCTCTCGGACGGGCTCGATCATGGGCAGGCACAGGCCGAGGTGCAGGCCTACGCCGCAAGGCTCCAGGCGGAGTTCCCGGGGTCCCACGGTGGGTATTCGATTCGTCTCCAGTCGCTCGTCGACTTTCAAGCCGGTCCCTTTCGCGCCGGCATCCTGGCCCTCCTCGGGGGCGCCGTGTTCATGCTGTTGATCGGCTGTGCGAATGCCTCCAATCTGATCCTCGTGCGGGCGACGGCCCGGCAGTCGGAGGTGGCGATTCATCAGGCGCTGGGAGCCGGTCGCGGGCAGCTTGCGCAGCGCCTGATGCTGGAGGGGCTCCTGCTGGGCGCGGTGGGTGCCGCCGTCGGCCTCGCGCTGGGGCAGCTCGCCCTCCGCGGCGTGCTGCTGCTGAGCCCGGTCTCGCTTCCGGACTACCTCGTCCTGGAGACGCGGTTTGGCGTCGTCGGCGCGGTTGCGCTGGTGGCCGTGCTCGCGGGGCTGCTGATCGGCGCCGCGCAGACTGTCGCCCTCTCGGCGCAGGGCATGAGCCAAGGTCTGCGCGCGTCGGGGCGTGCGAAGCGCGGGGCGGGGGAGCGCTGGCGGCGGAGCCTGATCGGCCTCGAGATCGCCTGTTCCGTCGCTCTGCTCCTGGGGGGCCTGCTGCTCGTGCAGAGCTTCCGCAACCTCGCCGCGCAGCCGATCGGCTTCGACTCGGAGAGGCTTCTGACCCTGCGCACCACGCTGCCGGTCGCGGCGTACTCCGACCCGGAGCAGCAGACGGCGTTCGTGCGCGAGGCGCGGCGCGAGCTCCTCGCGGTGCCCGGGGTCGAAGACGCCATCGTCTGGTCGCGCTCCATGCCCTCGCAGGCGACGTGGTACCGCGCCTTTGCGGCCTCGGGCAGCGTGCTGGCGTCGCAGAACGAAGCGCACGCCTCCCGGATCCACTTCGTGAGCGCCGGAGCTCTGGAGCAGCTCGGCGTCCCGCTGTTGCGAGGACGCACGCTGGAGGCGACCGACGACGCGGCCGCGGAGCCGGTGGTCGTGCTGAGCGAAAGTGCCGCCGCGGCGCTGTTCCCGGGGGAAGACCCGCTCGGTCGCAGCGTTCATCGCTGGAACTCGCCGCAGAGCCCGGAAGAGGAGACGCACTACCGTGTGGTCGGGGTCGTCGCCGATGCCCGCTTGGCCGGAAGGGCTCAGGCCTCGTTGCCGACTTCGGACGTGTACTACGCCTACGCGCAGGCCCCGAGCCCAGAGCTCAACCTGCTGCTCCGAACCGCCGGGCCTCCCGAGGCCGTCGCCGATCTCACGCGGGCCCGCATGCGCGCCCTCGATCCGACGTTGCCGCTCTACGACGTGATGAGCATGCGCGAGCGCATGGGGCTCGAGACGGAGCAGTCACGGTTCGTGGCGCTGCTCGCTGGCACCTTCGCACTGGTTGCGGTCCTGCTGGCAGGCTTGGGGCTCTACAGCGTGCTCGCGTTTTTCATGCACACCCACGTCGGCGAGATTGGTCTGCGCATGGCGCTTGGCAGCCAGCGGCTCGGCATCGCGGCGTGGATGGTGCGTCAGATGCTGGTGGTGGTCGGCCTCGGCGCCGCAGCGGGGCTGGCGGCGTCGGTAGCCCTCGCGCGCCTGCTCGAGAGCAGCCTGTTCGGCGTGGAGGCGCTCGATCCGACCCGCATCGCGGTTGTCCTCCTCTGCACGCTGGGCACGGCGCTCCTCGGAGCGTTCCTGCCCGTGCTGCGGGCGAGCCGGGTCCAGCCGTCGGTGGCGCTCCGGGCGCAGTAGCAGGTTCAGTTCAGGTTGGAGTCACACGTCCCGGCGATGGTCTAGATGTGCGGTCGGCGGAGCAATGCAAGTGCGAGTGCGGCTAGGACGAGGGCCAGAACGGCCTTGCCGGCGGCAGTGAAAGAAGGCACCGATGTCGGGGGCGTCCCTCCGCCACTTCCACCTCCACCGCCCGAAGGGCCGCCGCAGCCGAGAGTGACGCCGGATGGCTCCGCCCACCGCACCTCAGGATGCGTGGCAATGCGGTTCGTTCGGATGAGAGCCGTCATCCCGCTTGTGACTGGAACCTCGACAAGGTGTGCGCGTGACTGCGTGAAGTCGAGGATTCGGTCGGTGTGGCCTCCTGTCCACCCCTTCAGGATTGCTTCCGAGCGGGCAAGCGAGACGCTGGCGTCGAACGACACCGCGATCCGCGCGCCATACAAGAGAAAGCACATTCGAGATCTCTGGAGTCGGTACCCCGTGTAGAGCGGCGAGAACACGTAGCGCCCATCCTCTTGAGTAGTCTTGAGTAGTGGAGTAGGAGGCGAGCGAGCGGATCACCTTCCGAGCCCAGCGATAGGCGTGGAACTGGTCGAGAGGAGGTGGCGAGGATGCGTTTCGCCGGGCCCAAAGGGTGTCGAGGGGGACCACGCTGAAGGTTGCGTAGCCATAGCCCAGTGCTTGGCGGTGCAGGCCTTTGCCTGCGATTCGAGCGATGTCGCTCTCGATGAGGCTTCCTGCGTGCTGATTATCCGGCTGGCCTCTGTCCCGGAGTACGAATCCTCCAGGCACGATCTCGAGCGGGATCTTCTGGTCGTCGTAGGTGTAGTAGGAGTCCTCGCCAAGGTTCGGTGGCTCCGAGGCGTTGGCTGCGCTGCCCGCAAGCCAGGTTTCTCCCGAGTCGCCTTCTGGCCTCCAGCGGGCTCCCGTATCCGTGTCGCTCTGAAGGTGAATGTAGCGAACGCGGCTCGACGCTTCGCGGGACGGGACCGCTGGATCAGTTATCTCCTGCGCACCTGTCAGTTGCGTCGCGAAGAGCAACAACAGCGTCCACACCGTCACGCACCAACGCTTTGTGCACGAATTCATGTCTTGCTGCCCCTGGAATGTGGTCTATGTCGCAGCAGCATATCAGGGATGACCCGTGGAGACGATCTGACCGCGGCCGGCAGTCGGCCTCCAGGGGAGGCCAATCGTCTGGCCGTAGCGGTACCGGCGCTTCGCGCTCCAACTCAGCCGCGGTCGGGATGTTGTTGATTCGGACTTCCCTAGCGGCGGACCCGCGTCACCGGGTCGATCGAAGGGCCTCGCAACGCGAGGCCGAGAGGAGGCCGCGCACTCGAGCTCTAGTCGTCGTGCCGGTGAACGACGCCGTCTTTCATCACGAAGACGACGTCCTCCATCACGCCGACGTTGCGCAGTGGGTCGCCGCGCACCGCGATGACGTCCGCGATCTTGCCGGCCTCGAGTGAGCCGAGGTCGTCCTCCAGGCCGAGGAGCTCGGCCGTCTTGGTGGTCGCGCTCTGCAGGGCCTCCGAGGCGGGCATGCCCGACTCGACCATGTAGCCGAACTCCTTGGCGTTGGAGCCGTGGGGGCAGACGCCGCAGTCGGTGCCGAAGGCGATCTGGACGCCCTGCCTGTAGACGCGCTCGAACGTCGACTTGATGACCGGCCCGATGGCGGCCGCCTTCGGGCGAATGATCTCGGGGAAGTAGCCTTCCACCTGCGCCTTCTCGCCGACGAACTCTCCGGCGGAGATGGTGGGCACCCAGATCGTGCCCATCTCTTTCATGATCTGCGCCGCCTCGTCGTCGATGTAGGTGCCGTGCTCGATGGTGGTCACGCCGGCACGCGCCGCGCGCTTGATGCCTTCGGCCCCGTGCGCGTGCGCGGCCACGTGGAAGTCGTAGTCCTTGGCGGTCTCCACGATCGCCCGAATCTCCTCTTCCGTGAACTGCGGGTTCTGGCCGCTCTTGGCCATGCTCAGCACACCGCCAGTGGCCGTGATCTTGATGAGGTCGGCCCCCTCTTGGTAGCGGCGGCGTACGGCCCGGCGGGCGTCGGCGGGGCTGTTGACGACACCTACTGCGGGGCCGGCGTCGCCGCGCCAGCGCTTCGGCAGGCCGTTGGAGCGGTCGCCGTGGCCGCCGGTGCTGGCGAGGGCCGCCGTCGCCGCGAAGATGCGCGGACCCGGGACCCGACCCCGGTTGATGGCGTTGCGCAGGGATGTGATCGCGGCCGGGTCGCCGCCGAGGTCGCGCACGGTGGTGAAACCCGCCTCGAGGGTCCTGCGCGCGTAGACCACACCGTTGATGGCCTGGTCGGCTTCGCTCATCGTGAAGCGGTCGAGCGCTGCACGGGGGCTCTGCTCCATGAGCAGGTGCACGTGCATGTCCATCAGGCCCGGGAGCACGGTGAAGTCCTTGAGGTCGATCACCGTCGCGCCATCGGCGGCGCGGCTGTAGCCGTCTTCCACGCCCGCGATCCGGCCGCCTTCCACGATCAGCGTCTTCTGCTCCTGCAGCGTGCCGGTGTTCGAGTCGAAGAGCTTGCCGGCGTAGATCACCTGAACCTGCGCGTGGGCAACGCTGGCGGCCAGGAGTGCGAAGCAGAGTCCGAGTCGGCTCGGACAGGGGGAGAGGAGCGCGGTGCGCCGCGTTCGGATCATGGGAGGTTCCTCAGGAGGTTCTTTTCAGGTTCGGTCCGGCGAGCTCGCGGGTTGGCCCCACGACTGCAGCTCGATCAGGTTCCCTTCGGGGTCGCGCGCGTATACGAAGACGAGGTCGCCCACGCCGTCGATGTGGCGCGCGGTGATCTCGCCCGCCAGCGAGCCGCCATGTTCGCATAGCGTGCGCGCGGTCTGCTCGACGTCGTCGACCTCGAACGCGAGGTGCCCGAGCCCCCGCCGGTTGGCGCCGCCGGGTGGGAGTGGCTCGGTGTGCTCGTAGGCATAGATCTCGAGGGTTGGTCCGAGCGCCCCGTGGCCCGGCAGCCTCAGGTGCACCCCTTCGAGAGCGGCGCCAGGCACTCCGGTACCGCGCGCGAGCCACTCGCCCGCCTGTGCTCGTCGGGGTGGGACCGGGACACACGCGAAGACCTCCTCGTAGAAGGCCGCGAGCCGACGCCAGTCGAGAGCGATGATGTTCGTGTGGGCGTATCGCATGGGCTGTCGCGCCTGCGGCGGCGGACCGGCGTGTCGGCCGGAGGTCTCGTCCTCGGGCCTGGGTGCCGGCTATGCGAACCGCTCGCCGAGCCAGGCCCCGATGTCCTGGATCTGGGGGAGGCAGACCTCGTGGCCCATGGGGTAGTCGCGCCAGGTGCACGGCCAGCCGGCGTCGCGCAGGCCGTCGTAGGCCGCCAGGCCGCGCGCGATCGGCACGACCGGGTCGTCGGCGCCGTGGCAGAAGAGCAGCTCGGTGTCGCGGTTGGCGTCGCTGGCCTCCTCGGACCTTCGTTCCGGGAACATCTCGTAGGCCGAGAGCACGAGGATTCCCGCCAGTTTCTGCGCGTGGCGCAGCCCGACGTGCAGGGCCATCGCGCCGCCCTGGCTGAAGCCGGCGAGCAGCACGTTGCCCACGCCGAAACGCTCCTCCTCGTGGGCCAGCAGCGCCTCGATGGCGCCGGTCATCTCGGCGACGTGGTCTTCGTTGGTACCGCCGGGGCCAAGCGCAGTGATGTCGTACCACGCCGGCATCAGGAACCCGCCGTTGATGGTGACCGGGCGCTGCGGTGCGTGGGGGAACACGTAGCGCAGGCCCGACTGGCCGAGGTGCGGCACGATCGGCGGGAAGTCGTGCCCCGATGCTCCGAGGCCGTGCAGCCAGAGGACGCTCGCCCGAGGGGCCGGTTGGCCTTCGTTGGGCTCGACCACGACCGCTTCGAGCAGCTCGGTCATGCGCCGCCTCCGCGCAGCTTCGCGGTTGCCTCCACCAGCTCCTGCACCGTGCTGCGGAGGTGGCGCGCCTGACGCTCGTCGGTGAGGTGACCTTCGTCGTCGAAAGCCTGGAGTGCTCCGGCCACGGTGCACTGGCTCGGCACGACATACATGCCGATGCCGCCGAGGATGGCGCGCACGTGCACCAGGCCGCGCATTCCGCCGAGCGCACCCGGAGAGGCCGAAAGCAGCCCGGCAACCTTGCCACGGTAGGCCTGCAGCATCTTGGCTTCGCCGTCGGGCCTCGAGGTCCAGTCGAGCGTGTTTTTGAACAGCGGGGTCACAGAGCCGTTGTACTCCGGGCAGGCGAGGAGGAGAGCGTCGGCAGCCTCGATGCGCTCGCGTAGCGACCGTGCGGCCTCGGGAACTCCGTCGTTCTCCTCGAGGTCGCCGTTGTACAGAGGCATCTCGAAGTCGGCGAGGGAGACCTCGTCCACCTCGGCGCCGAGCTCTCGGGCGACGGCACAGGCGGCGTGGAGCAGCTTCTGGTTGACCGAGTCGCGGCGGGCGCTTCCGGCGAAGGCGAGGATACGGGGCATGGTGTGGCTCTCCGTGGGGTCGGGCGATGAGGGCTTCGCGTGGGGGCCTTATGGTGGCCGCTTCGCGCGGTCTCGTCCAGACGCAGGCGCGCTCAGGCCTCGGTGCGGCCGGTCGCCTCGGCGGCGACCGTCAGCGGCCAGCCGGGGAACGGCACCGGAGACGAGCCGGGCCGCGGCGCTCCGCCAGCGGCGACCTCCTCGGCGCTGAGAAACCGGAAGGCCTCGAGCGTGTAGGTCTGGGCTGCAGGATCGAGTGTGACGAGACCGAAGCCACTGCCCTTCTGGTGGGCGCGCAGGTACCGGTGACTCTCCGAGGCCACCTCCGGGCTCCCGATTGCGTACACGTAGGCCAGGTTGCCGAGGCCGTCCGCGTACTCTCCCGTGTTCGGGAGGCCGTGCGCCGGGCGGCGCGCGTGGGGCATGCCCACCTCGTCGGGGCGCCACCAGCGGGGGTAGCCGACGCTGATCGCCGGCACGCAGAAGGCCCAGCCGGCGTCGCGCTGCTGGTCCACGCCGTACTGCACGAGCGAGGGCAGGTGCTGGTCACCGCTCACGTGCAGGCAGCGCGCGCGCCGCAGGAGCCGGACGGCGCGGTTGCGGGCGGTCTGTGGCCAACCGCCACAGTCGAGGTCGGCGTGCAGATGGTCGGCGTAGCGCCCGTGGTGGGTGGCGACACCCGCGAAGACCGTCTGGCTGAGCGCGACCTTCAGGGTGTGGCCGCGCCAGTCGCCGGCCCAGCGCTCGAGGAAACGCTCCTGGCGCGCGCCGAGGAGGTCGAGGCCAGGTAGGTCCAGAGCCCGGGTGTCGACGCTGTCGTCGAGCACGTGGTCGGCGCGGCCGGACCCGGTGTCGACGTGCTCGGGGCCGCTCTTGAACTGGCGATCCGCGAGCACGGCGAACGAGACGCCCCCGTAGACCACTTCGCCGTAGTACACGCTGATGCCCTGCAGCGCCGGCGTCGGGTCGTCGGGCTCCGGGTGGTGGGACGCCTGCGTGCGGTGCACGACGTTCACCATGCGCGCGGGCTCGCGGTAGCCGGCGAGGGAGGAGGTGCCAGCGTCCTTGCGCGCCATGGCCCGGCCACCTTCGCCCCAGATGTTGCCCTGGAAGACGTCGTGGTCGTCGGGGATGCAGAGCGTGGGGCGCTCCCGCATGACCTCGCGGAACGACCAGCCGAACATGTAGTACTTCCGCAGGTAGTTGAGGATGGCAGCGTCGGCCGGGTCACGCACGAGCCCGAAGCCGCCGTGGCTCTCGTAGAGCTGATCGCCCGCGAAGAACAGGAGGTCGGCGTCGAGAGCGGCGACCTTCTGCGCGACCGGGGCGTAGGGGAAGCCCGAGTGGTGCTGGCAGGTGAGTGCGGCCATGCGCAGGGGGCGCCCGCTCGGGCTCGGCCGGACCGTGCCGTCCCAGGTGTGGGTGATCTCCCCGTCGCCGCGGAGGCGCTCGCGATACAGCACGCGGAACGGGGTGGCCGTCGTGGCGTCCCAGCGCGGCACCTGGAAGGTCGCGGTCCACGCGTCGGGGTCGAGAGTCGCCTTGCCCAGCGAGCGCCAGGAGCCCGCCTCGCCGCCGGCGACGTTCGAAAGGCGTGCCTGCAGCTCGACGGTCTTCGCGTCGCGCTCCCCGAGGGGAGGCAGCAGCGCGGTGAGCCGCAGGACGAAGCCCTCGTCGCTGCGCGCATCGGAGAGGGAGTACATCGTCCAGAGGATGGGCCCGAGCTCCTCCTCCGGGTGGGTGTCCACCCCGGATCCCTCGATGCGCCAGTCGCGGAAGCGCACGGACTGCCCGGAGCCCTCGCGCGCGTCGAGGCCGGCGTTGGCGACGAGCGAGAGATTGCCGCGCAGCTCCGAGCCCTCGGCGCTCGTCTCCACCTGCCCCTGCACGGCGCCAGCGACGTCGAGCGCCGTGAGCCGGAGCCGAGGTCGTGCGCCCGCTCCCGTGGCGGGGATCTCGAGCAGCAGGGTCAGGGGTGCCTGCGGATCCGGCAGGTCGAGCGTGGTCTCCGCGTCGCGCAGGACCAGCTTCGCTCGACCGTCGCCGGACCGCCCGGGGAAGGCGACGCCGGCGAACGTCCCGCGGGTCTCGAAGCAGCTGCTCTTCACGTCACCTACGTCGCTGCGGCAGCCGATCCGGAATCCAGCGCGCCCGGGCTCCGCACCGGCCGTCGTCTCACGCAGCTCGACGGACATGCGCAGCCCGCGCGCGGGAGCGGCGAGACGGTGCGTGAGCACGTGAACGTTGCGCTCGCCACGCGGCCGGACCAGCTCGGCGGCGCCGCCTCGCACCCGCCAGTCCTCCATGGGGTTGGCCCAGAAGCGCTCGCCGAGGAAGATCCGGTCGAAGGTACGGTGCCAGCGGTCGACCCGGGAGCTGGAGGGAGGAAGCGCCGGCATCCGAGCGGAGCCGCGTTCCTGCCGACCGCCCCGAGGTCCGGCCGCCGTGCGGCGTGGGAGCCCCAGAGCGGCGGCGAGCCCGGCGAGGTGGAGGAGGAGCCTGCGGGTGAGGGGCATCTAGGGCTTCAGCCGGTAGCGCTCGTCTTTGGACGGCAGGAAGATCGGCGGCGAGTGGTACATGTGGCCGCGGAGGATCGAAGACGAGGCCTCGTACGTGAGCGCGGTCAGCTTGCGCAGCGCCTCCAGGCAGGCCTCGTAGTCGCGGCCGTTGCCGCCGAGGCGGTGCATCACGTCCGGGCGCGTCGCGTCGAAGTGCTCTACGCTGGCATAGCGGATCATCATCACGACTTCGTCGAGCTCCGGTGACTCGGTTTCGAGGTTGGGTGGAACGGTGCCGCCCTCGAAATCCTCCGGGCGAGGGAAGACCTCGCGCCACTGCCCGACGATGCGAGCGCCCATCTTCTCGAAGTAGGGCCACACGAAATCACGGCTCAGGCGGTGGACCTCGGGGAAGGTGCCCTTCTGGATCTTCGAGCGATACATCACCAGGATCTCCTGCCCGGGCCGGGCAGCCTGGTGGCGCACGGGGTGCGGCTCGCTGGCCGGAGCGTCCCGTGCGCTGCCGGCGACGAGCTCCCACTCCTCGTCGAGCGGCGGGAAGTAGCGCGGAGTGGCCGAGGCCGTGTGCCCGACGAGGTAGACGACCTCTTTCGACCCGCGGAGCAGCTCGCGCCGCGCACGCAGCGCCTCCTCGTTGGCACGGGAGTCGTCGCCGTCGCCGGTCATGCGGCGCCAGTTCCGCGTCGCCCGCCAATGGTTGAAGCTGCGGTAGCGCGCGAGCCGGTAACCCTCGTCCTGCTCCGCCGAGAGGGGGCTGCCGTCGCGCCCGATCACCTGCCACTGGCCGACGATGCGCGTGCCGATCTCCTCGAAGAGCGGCCACACGCCGTCGCGACTCAGCCGGTAGAACTCGTCATGAGTCCCGGGCTCGAGCGCCTGGTGACGCAGCACGAGGAACTCTTCCCCTGCGCGGGGCGTGTCGTGGCGGACCGGGCGGGGAGGCTCAGCCGCGTCCTGTTGGGCAAGCGATGGGGCAGCGAGCGGAGCGAGCGCGGTCAGCGCCAGCGCGACGAGAAACGTGTCGGCCGGCCGAAGGCGAGAGCGCGAGTCGAGAGGGCGACGCAGCAGTGCGGTTCGAGTACGCATCGGGATCCTCCGGGGGAGTGCCCCATGGTACGCCGGAGGACCTTCTCTGGACGGGACCGCGACCTCGGCAGCACTCGCGGGCGTTTGGGGGCTAGCACTTCGGGCGAAGCCCGGGTGGGCGAGCCGAGACATGAACCGCTCGGTCGCCCGCGACCGAGCGGTTCAAAACTCGGTGCGCTCCAGGTTCCTCAGCCCGAGGTGCATCGGTAGCCACGTGGTGAGCGCCGTCAGCAGGAGGGCGGCACCGGCCAGGATCCAGGGCATGGAGCCGAGCTCGCCGCCCGCGACGCGCTTCGACTGCAGCAGGATCGCCTGACCCGTGGTGATGGTCACGATGAAGACGAGGCTGAGGATGAAGTTGAGCGTGCCGCCCATCCCCGAGGTGATCCGCGCCGGGTTGTCGTCTTCGAAGTTGGGGTAGAGGCTGCCCAGGCCCACCGCGAGGCCGGAGAGAGCAATGGTGGCGACGGCCACGCCGAACAGCGACACGGTGAACTCGTAAGGGGTGAGCCCGAGGCGGAGCCCCGAGACGACGGCCAGGCTCACGGTGAACACCGACGTGGTCATCACGCTCAGCGTGAACTTCTGCAGCAGCAGGCGCCTCACGCCCAGCGGTGCGAGGCCGAGAATCCAGAAGCGTTTTCCCTCGAGGCTGATGAGCGGAAAGATGAAGCGCGTCGTGAGGGTGGCCAGGATCAGCATGGATGCCGACATGTTGAGCAGGGCGATCCAGCCGCGCCACGGCTCCTGCGACCACGTGCCGCTGTCGTTCCTGATGTTGGCGACGTAGAGCGCCATCAGACCGAAGAAGATGAGGAACTGCGACCACTGCGCCGGGTCGCGCCAGAAGAGCTTCAGGTCTTTGAGCACGAGGCTGCGGCTCGGCTCGGGCAGCAGCTTCGACAGCCCTTCGACGGTGCGCCAGCCTTTGCGCACCTTCGGTCCGCGGGCGTGCTCGGCGCTGCGTAGTGCAGTCCAACCGCGGTAGAAGGTGGCCTCGGCGATCTTCGTTGCGACGAGCGTCAGGAAGAGGGCGTTGGCAACCAGCACGAACAGCAGGAAAAGCGCTTCGGTGTAGTTGGCCTGAAGCGCGGCGAGGAGGCCGTCAGCGAGCCAGGCGCTCGGCAGAAACGGCGACTGGGTGGAGCCCATGATGTCGAGTACCGCCTGGATCGTCTCGGCCTGCGACAGCTCTTCGTTGGGCTGGTCGGAGCGTGAGCGAAAGAGGCCGAAGAGCAGAGCCACTCCGCCGATCCCCAGCGCGATGATCGGTCCGCGCTTGAGATTGGCGAAGATCCTCACCAGCACCATGGTGAGGCTGGCCCCGATGGCCGCGGGGATCGTGACAAAAGGCACGTAGAAGACGAGGAGCGCGAGGTAGTAGCCGATCTCGGCGTCGCGCTGGATGCCGTAGGCGAGCAGCAGCGGCGAGCCCAGGAAGGCGAGCGCCCAGGAGCTGAACGAGACGCACTCGGCGAAGCGGCCGAGGAAGAAGGCGCCGGTGGGGATGGGCGCCTGAATCAGGTACGCGACCTCCTTCGCTCGGTAGATCGTGGCGAAGGAGACGAGCATGTTCGACGTGACCAGCAGCACGAAGATCGTGAGCGACATCACGGACAACAGGCGCGAGAGAACGAGGTCGGTGAGGTTGACGCCGGCCGCCTCGCCGAGCGCCGAAGAGCCGAAGCGCTGGAAGCCGTAGAGCACGCCCATCGTGATGAGGAAGGCGGTGAGCCACAGGCCAAGCGCCGAGATGGAGACGAAGCTCACCTTGAGCTTCGACTCGGTGCGAACGGAGGCCACCCAGTGGCGCGAGATCCGGCCCTTTCGACCAGAGCAGCGTGCGGAGCTGGTGCCAGGCGCCGGGGGCGGCGCCCTTTGCGGAGAGCTCGCTCACGCGGCCGACTCCGTCGCCTCGTCCTCGGAACGGGTGAGCTCGAGGAAGATGTCCTCCAGGTTGCCTGGACGCTCGGCGAGCGCCTTGACCTCGTCCACCGTGCCCAGCGACAGCAGCTGGCCGTGGTTCAGGATGCCGACGCGGTCGGCGACCTCCTCGGCGATGGAGAGCGTGTGCGTCGACATGAATACGGTGAGGCCCGTGCGGGTGCGCTCGCGCAGGTAGGTCTTCACCTTGCGGATGTTCTTCGGATCGAGGCCGACCCACGGCTCGTCGACGATGACGGCGCGCGGCTGGTGCAGGAAGCACGATGCGAACGACAGCTTCTGGCGCATGCCGTGGCTGTAGTCCTCGATGAGCTGGTCGGCCACGTGGGCAATCTCGAAGATGGTGAGGAACGCCTCGCAGTCGCGCTCGAAGTCGGCTTCGCTGATGTTGTAGAGCCCGGCCACGAAGCGCATGAACTCGCGGCCGGTGAGTTTGTCGTAGAGGAACGGGTGATCCGGGATGTAGCCGAGGAGCTTCTTCGCCTCGAGCGGGTTCTTCTGCACGTCGAAGCCGCCGACGAAGGCTCGGCCTTCCGTGGGGCGCACCAGGCCGGTCAGCATCTTGATCGTGGTGGTCTTGCCTGCGCCGTTGGGCCCGAGAAAGCAGAAGAACTCACCCTCTGCGATCTCGAGGTTCAGCTGGTTGACCGCGGTCTTCTCGCCGAAGCGCTTGAGAAGGCCATCGATCTTGATCATCGGCGTCTTGTCGGAGTGGCTCATGGGATGTCCTCGGGTGCAGACGGCGGGCCCTTGGGCCCGCGTGATGGGATCTCGAGAGAGGCGTGGAGAATGGGTCAGGCCTTCTGCTCGACCACCTCGATCTCGAGCTGACCGAGGTAGGGCAGGAGCTGCGTCCAGGTCTGGATGCCGCCGTTGAACAGTTTGAGGTGCGTGGCGTCGGCCTCGCGCTGGCCCAGCGTCGGGTCGATCCACAGCCAGCGGTCGCCGACCCAGACCTCGGGCCACGCGTGGTAGTAGAAGCCGCCGAGCAGGTCGCTCCACACGACACCAATCGCGATCTTCGTGGGTATGCCGGCGGCGCGGGCGAGCGCCGCGTAGAGCACCGTGTGCTCGTTGCAGTCGCCCTTCTTCATCTGGAGCACCTCGAGCGCCGACGGCACGCTCAGCACCGGCTGCTTCTCGAGGTTCTCGAAGACCCAGTCGGCGAGCGCGTAGGCGCGCTCCCGCGCGTCGTCACCTGCACCCTCGAGAATGCGGGCCGACTGGGAGCGGATGGCGTCGTCGCTCGACTGCACGAACGCGTCGGCGGCGAGATACGGCTCGAAGGTGGAGGGCTGCTCGTCTGCGCCACCACCCTGCAGGAGGCGATAGAGGCGCTCTCCCTCGGCACGCTGGGTGCCGTCCTGCGGCAGGCCGCCCTCCGGCAGCTCGCCCCCCAGCTGCACGAGCAGCTCGCGGGCGCCGCGCAGCGGCCGCTCGCCGGTGGGGAAGATTGCGGTGAGCTGGAGGAGCTCCTGGGCGAGCGCGGGGCCACTGGCGGTGGCCGGCTCGGGAGCGTCCGGGGTCAGGCGCTCGAGGATCAGGCCAAGCGCCGTCTCGGCGCGGACCACCTCGCCCGCGTCGTCGACCCAGGCGGTGGTCTCGAGGCCCGAGGCCGTCACCAGGAGGCGCCGCGTCTGGATGGTCTCGCCGCCGACCTCGAGGGTCTGCAGAGCGGTACAGCGTACGGTCGACGTGGTGGCGCTCATCGAGAGCGGGTCGAAGGTGTCGATCGCGACCTCGTCGCCGACGCGCAGCGCGGGGAGGGTGAGCGGCGTGCCGAAGCCGGAGGAGAAGACGAGGTCGCCGTCGACCTGCGCCGAGAGGGGGATCGTGGTGCCGGCGCTGCGCACCTCGGCCTCGAGTGCGTCCCCACGCAGGCCCCCCTCGAGCTGGAAGTCGGACTCACCGGACGTCACCCCGAAGGCGAAGTCGGCAGCATCGCCGCTGTAGGGACGGAAAATCTCGCCGGTGAGAGAGAAGTCGGTCACACGCCCGAACATGGAGAGGGACATCGTCACCTCGAGATCGAGGTCGATCCCTTCGAGCCGTTGACCATCCAGCGTGCGCATCTCGGGCGTCTGGCGCATCTCGACGGTGCCGACGCGCTGCAGCTCGGCGTCCACGTCGGTCCCAGGTCGCAGGAAAAGGCCGAGGCGGGTCTCCGTGGGCTCCTCGAGACGCGCGGTCTGCGTGAGGTCGACGTGCCTCGGCCCGCTGAGCTCGCGCTGGGCGAGCAGGCCGACGGCGACCAACCAGGCGGCGACGATGCCGATCTGGAGAGCGCGGCGGGTTGTGGTTCTCATGGGTGGGCTCCTGGGACGAGAGACGAGGACGGGAAAGGAAGGGAATGGAGCCTCGAAGCGAGGCTTCTCCCGGTGTACGCACGCCCCGGGAGAAGTGCCCAGGCGGCCGGGAGAAGGGCCGGTCCAGGCGGGGCGCCGGAGGAGACCTCGCCGCGCGCCGTGGTGTGAGCCCAGCCCGTGGGCTATCTTATTGCAGCGGATGCATATGTGTCGCCTCCTGGGCTCCACGGCGAGGCGACGAAGGCCCGAGGCGACGAGGGCCAATGGTGATGAGGACCTGCGCGCGGTGAACAAAAGGCTCGAGACTCCTCCGCGCGAGCTGTGGCTCCTGGGCCTCGTGGCGGTTGTCCACGTGCTGCTCGTGGTCTCGGTGCTCGGGCAGCCGATCTCACTGCCTCACCCGGACGTCGACCGCTCACTCACGTGGTCGCTGCACTTCGACAGCGTGCACCGTGGGGGGCCGGCCGCGGACTTCTTCGCCGTGTACCACGCCGGCGTCAACCTGAGCCGGGGGCTGAGCCCCTACCTCCAGGAGGAGGAGCCGCAGCGCACGCCGTACCACTTCCCGTTCCGGTACCTGCCGCTCGTGGGGCAGACCCTGGGGCGCGCGGCGCAGCAGCTCGAGCCTGCGGCGGCCTGGCGCGCATGGGGGCTGGTGCTCGAGCTGCTGCTCGTCGCGCTCTGCGTCGCGGTGTGGCGTCGCGCGGACGGGACCACGCGTCCGCTCCTCATCGCCCTCCTTCTGCTCAGCGTGCCCTACTTCCTCGAGCTGCACATGGGGCAGTTCACGTTCGCTGCCGTCGCACTGCTCGTGCTGGGGCTGCTGCACCTCGAACGGCTGGCCTGGTCCGTGCCGCTCCTGACGGCGGCCGCGTGGCTGAAGGTGTTTCCACTGGTTGCGATCCCGGCGCTGCTGCGCGAGCGCCGTGGGGCGCAGGCGGCGGCCGCGTGGGTGGCTCTGGTCGCACTCGGCGGGGGCGCGTACTTCCTCGGCCACGGCGACGACTGGCGGATCTTCCTGGAGCGCAACTTCGCGCGGCCAGTGGGCGGCATGGACTCGGGCAACCACAGCCCGCTGTACGCGGTTCTGCTCGTGGGCGCTCGGCTCGGAGTGGAGTGGAGCGAAGCGAACTGGTTCCCTCTGCTGTCGGCGGTGCGATTTGGCGTCCTCGGAGTCACGGTGGTCTGCGTTCTGGGAACGCGCCTGCGCGACCCGCGGGTGCTCGCCTCGGGCCTCGTTCTGGCCCACTTCGTGAGCTACGCCCACTTCTGGGAGCACCACGTCTCCGGACTCGTGCCGCTCGGCGTGCTCCTCACCCTTGCGGCACCCGCCCGCCGTAGCGCCGCGGTGGCCCTCACTCTCACGGTACTCCTCGCGCTGCCGACCCCCTTCTTCGGTCTGGACCCGGTCCGCGACGTCTTCGACCCCGACCCCGGTCAGCGTTGGACCCTGGGTGCGCGGCTGCTTCTGCTCGGGTCGAAGGCGGTGCCCGCCGTGGCGCTGTACCTCCTGGCCGTCACCTGGATGTTGCGCGCGGGTCTGCGCCTTCCGGGGGCCGGCGCGAGGCGTGCGCGCACGACGTGATGGAGCCCCGTTTTGTGCCTCCCCACCCGCGGGGGACGGTGGTACCATCCGCGCAGTGGCAGGGCCGTTGGGCGTCCGATTCGAGCAGCCCGGCGAGCTCTCAGACGAGGCACGAAGAAACCCCCCTGCGCCGTCCCTGGCGCGAGCCTCGAAGCCGCATCGATTCCCTGGAGGACACTCGCCATGACCCGAATCAAGAACCCGGCCGCTCTGTGCCTGGCCCTCCTCGTCGCGCTCGCCGGCTGGGCTGTCGCCGGCGCGCAGACCGCCGATGCCGATGCCGCCGCCAGCGGCGATCTCGTCGCCCGGGGGGAGTACCTCGTGCACGAGGCGTCGATGTGTGTGCAGTGCCACTCGCCGCGCGATCGCTTTGGCGAGCTCCGCGATGACCGCCTCCTGACCGGCGGCCCGGTGCCGGTGAAGAGCCCCTTTGCGGGTCCGCGCTGGGCGTTCCAGGCGCCAAATCTCAAGAACCTCCCCGGCTACACCGAGGAGGACTTCCTCCAGCTCATGCAGACCGGGCGGCGCCAGGACGGCACGGCGCCGCGCCTGCCAATGCCGCCGTTTCGCCTCTCCAAGGCCGACGCGGACGCGATCTACGCGTACCTGAAATCTCTGTAGGCCCGGCGCAGCTCGGCAGGGGGAGGGCCGCGGTGTGGGGCCGGGGCACCGGCCATGGTGCCGTCCGCCGCGAGCGCGGGGCGAGTGATCCGAGGATTTCGCCGGAATTCGCCGCGCGGCGCTAAGCTTTTCGTCCGAAAGGCTTTTCATCATGATCTCGTTCTCTCGCGTGTTGGCCGCCATGCTGGCGGCGTCTCTTCTTTCGATCGCCGCTCCGGCCCAGGAGCCGGCCAAGGTCCCGGTCGTCGAGATGGAGCTCGACAACGGCATGAAGCTCCTGCTCGTGCGACGGCCCGAGCTCGCAACCGTCTCGACGGCGTGGGTGGCCCACGTCGGCTCGGCGAACGAAAGGCCGGGCATCACCGGCATGGCGCACCTCTTCGAGCACATGATGTTCAAGGGCTCGCGCACCATCGGCACGAACGACATCGAGCGCGACCTCGAGATCATCGAGGAGCAGGAGGCGCTCCAGGAGAAGGTCCGCCAGATCTACGCACAGCAGCGCGAGCGCGCACGCCGCGGCGAGATCGAGGACCCGTACGACTCCGAGGCGCGGCCTGAAGAGCTGATCGAGCTCGAGAAGGAGTTCGACACGCTGGTCCAGAATCAGCGCGAGATCATGGTGAAGGACGAGTTCGACCAGATCTTCACCGGTGCCGGCGCGTCGTTCCTGAACGCGTTCACGTCGCAGGACGTCACGGTGTACGTGCTCCGGGTTCCCGCGAACAAGCTCGAGCTCTGGTTCTGGATGGAGTCCGATCGTCTGCTCAACCCGGTGTTCCGCGAGTTCTACTCCGAGCGCGACGTCGTGTACGAGGAGCGCCGCCTGCGCACCGAGAGCACACCGACCGGCGAGTTCGACGAGCAGCTGGAAGCGATGTTCTGGCAGTCGCACCCCTACTCGTGGCCCATCGTCGGCTGGCCGTCCGATCTTCGCGTCATCAGCAAGGCGCAGGCCGACGACTTCTATTCGACCTACTACGCCCCGAACAACATCACGGTGGTGCTCGTGGGCAACTTCGAGATCGACCAGGTGCAGGAGCTGGCGGAGCGCTACTTCGGACGGCTTCCCCGCGGCCCGGAGGCTCCCGACGTGGTCACCCTCGAGATGGAGCAGAAGGCCGAGAAGCGCATGTCGGCCGAGTGCAACTGTCAGCCGCAGGTCGAGATCCGGTACCACGCCCTCTCCTTCGTGCATGACGACAGCTACCCGCTGGACGTGCTCGCCGGTGTGCTCCAGGGTCGCACGGGCCGTCTCTACAAGGCGATGATCGAGGGCGAGGAGATCGCCAGCACCGCCACGGCGATCCACCGTCCGCTCAAGTACGCGGGCTACTTCTCGTTCCGCGGCGAGACGAAAGGGGACGCTACTCCCGCACAGCTCGAAGCGGCCTGGGACGAGGTCGTCAGGGACCTGCAGGAGAATCTGGTCCCGGAGGACGAGCTGCGCAAGGTGAAGAACCGCAACGTGGCTGACGCCTACCGCAACCTCCAGGACCCGTTTTTCCTCGCCGTGCAGCTCGCGCTGTACGACGGCATGGGCGACTACCGTTATCTCGACGGCATCCAGACCCGGATCGAGGCGGTGACGGCCGAACAGGTGCGCGACGTGGCGCGGACGTATCTTCGCCCCGAGCGCCGCCTCGTCGGCCACTACACCCGCAAGGCAGGGACCGTGGCGCAGGAGGTGCCGCCCGAGCTCGAGGCCCTGCCGGCCGATGCGCGCCAGGCGGTGCTCGGCCAGCTGCGGCAGCTGAAGAGCTTGAACGATGTCGCGACGCTCAATACGGTCGTGACGCAGATGGAGTCGCAGGTGGACCAGGTCCCTGCAGACATGAAGCCCGTGGCCGAGCTGATGCTGCGCACCGCCCGGGAGCGCATCGCGGAGCTCGAAGCCGAGGGAGGTGAGTGATGGGCACCACGAACTGCCGTCGAACGCTCTCGGGGACCGCAGGGAGTCTCGCTCTCGTTCTCGGCCTGGCTCTCGTGCCGGCCGTGCAGGGGCAGGGCTCCATTCCCGCCCACCCGCGGGACCTCACCTACCCGGAGCTGCGGTTCGAGCTGCCGAGTGCCGAGGCTCTGCGCCACGAGCTGCCGCGCGGTGCCGTCGCCTATGTTGCTGAAGACACGAGCCTGCCGCTGGTGGAGCTGTCGGTGCAGCTGCGCATCGGCTCGTTCCTCGAGCCGGCGGACAAGGTGGGTCTGGCCGAGATGACGGGCCGGTTGATGCGCAGCGGCGGTGCCGGACATCGTGACGCGGCGGCCTTCGACGAAGCGGCCGACATGTTGGCCGCCAACCTGCGAGTACGGGTGGGCGACACCTCCGGCCGGGCGTCGCTCGACTGCCTCTCGCGCGAGCTCAGTGCTTGTCTCGACCTCTTTTTCGACATGATGCAGCGGCCGCGCTTCGAGGGCTCGCGCCTCGAGATCGCGAAGGGCCAGGAGCTCGAGGAGCTCAAGCAGCGCAACGACGATCCGCAGCGGATCGCCTCGCGCGAGTGGCGCTGGCTGCTCCGGGGCGCAGAGCACTACGCGTCGCGGCTCGTCACCGCCGACTCGCTGGAGGCGATCACGCGCGCCGACCTCGTCCAGTTCCACAGCAACTACTGGCGGCCGGAGACCATGGTCTTTGCCGTCTCGGGCGACGTGCGCACCGAGGACATCCTGGCAAAGCTCGCGGCCAAGCTGGAGAAGTGGCCCGAAGGCGGCAAGGAGGTGCCGTGGCCGCCGCCGGAGCCGCGTCACGTGCCGGAGCCGGGCATCTACGTCTCCGAGAAGGACATCCCGCAGGGGCGCGTGCAGCTTGGTCACCTGGGCCTCAAGCGCCGCAGCTGGGAGGACCCGGACGAGCTTGCCCTCGCGCTCATGAACGAGGTCCTCGGCGGCGGCGGGTTCACGTCGCGCATCACGAAGCGCGTGCGCTCGGACGAAGGCCTCGCGTACAGCGCGGGCTCGATGTTCCAGGTAGGCCGGTTCGACCAGGGGTCGTTCACCGTCTTCTACCAGTCGAAGAGCGAGACGGTCGCCCTGGCCGCGCAGATCGTTCTGGAGGAGATCGAGCGGATTCGGCGCGCATCGGTGACTGAGGAAGAGCTCGAGACCGCCAAGGCCTCGTTCATCGACACGTTTCCCCAGAACTTCGATTCGAAGGCCAACACCACGGCTCTGTTTGCCACCGACGATGTCCTGGGCCGTCCACACACCTACTGGTCGACCTACCGCGAGCGGCTCGCGGCGATCACCCCCGACGACATCCAGCGGGTGGCGCAGAAGTACCTGAAGCCGGACCAGGTGGTGATGCTCGTGGTGGGGAAGTGGAGCGACATCGAGGGTGGCGACGCCGACGGGCGCGCCACCATGGAATCGGCGCTACCCGGCCGCACCGTGACCGAGCTGCCACAGCGCGATCCCCTGACGCTCCAGCCCCAGCCGTAGACGACGCTCGGCGCGGTGCGCCGGACCTTCCGGTTTCCTGAAAGGATGTGCGCGCCGTGATGCAGCAGATCGACCAGGCCCTGCAGTGGGCCGTGGACCTGGCGTGGGGGATGCCCCTCGTCGTCCTGCTGGTCGGCGGTGGTCTGCTGTTGTCGGCCGTGTCGCGCCTGCGGCCGCTCCTCGCCTGGCGCCACGCGATCGACATCCTGCGGGGGAAGTACGACGACCCCAACGACCCGGGCGACATCAGCCACTTCCAGGCACTGTCGACCGCGTTGGCCGCGACCATCGGCGTGGGCAACATCGGCGGCGTCGCCATTGCGATCACCCAGGGTGGGCCCGGTGCGGTCTTCTGGATGTGGATCGCCGCCTCGGTCGGCATGAGCACGAAGTTTTTCTCGTGCACTCTGTCTCAGCTGTACCGCGGCAACGACTCGGAGGGCGAGCTCCAGGGTGGCCCGATGTACGTCATCCGCGAAGCGCTCGGACCGCGCTGGAACTTTCTCGCCGTCTTCTTCTGCACCTTCGGCATGGTCGGCTGCTTGTCGCTCTTCCAGACGAACCAGCTGTCCGAGATCCTGCAGGCGGCCTACGAAGTGCCGCCTGTCGCGACCGGCATCGGCGCCACGGCGCTCGTGGCAGTGGTGGCGTTTGGCGGTGTACGGCGCATCGGCAAGGTCACTGCGCGGCTCGTCCCGGCGATGTGCCTCATCTACCTCGGAATGGCGATTGCGATCATCATCGCGCGCATCGAAGTGGTGCCGGAGGTCTTCGCCACCATCTTCCGCGAAGCGTTCACCGGCTCCGCCGTCGTGGGTGGCGCGGCCGGGGAGGGCTTCCGCCAGGTCTTGCTCATCGGCGTCAAACGCGCCGCGTTCTCGAACGAGGCGGGCATCGGCACCGCGCCACTCGCCCACGGCGCCGCCAAGACCGACGAGCCCGTCCGCGAAGGTCTCGTGGCCATGATCGGCCCCTTCATCGACACCATCGTGGTATGCACCATCACGGCTCTGGTCATCCTCACCAGCGGCGTCGACTACAGCGGCGGCATCGCGGGCGTCTCCCTGACCCTCGCCGCCATC
Source organism: Candidatus Multivoraceae bacterium (assembly GCA_965223385.1). Taxonomy (GTDB): domain Bacteria; phylum Acidobacteriota; class Thermoanaerobaculia; order Multivoradales; family Multivoraceae; genus JBCCLJ01. Next base: position 3,776,606 of record CBDCWR010000007.1, read on the forward strand.
GAGTTGGTGCTCGGCCCGGCCGGCAAGATTCTGCTTCTGGTGGTGGTGTCGCTCTTCGCCGTGTCCACGATGATCAGCTACAGCTACTACGGCACGAAGTGCTTCGCCTATCTCTTCGGCGCGGAGCGCAAGCGGTTCTACATCTACTTCTACCTGGTGGGCCTGTTCGTCGGCGCGATCTGGAAGGCGCAGATGGCGATCAACCTGATGGATACGGCCTTCGCGCTGATGGCGGTGCCGAACATGATCGCGACGATCGTCCTCGCGCCGAAGGTGCTCGAGGCGACGAAGGACTACTTCGAGCGCCTGCAGGCGGGCGAGGCGCGGTAGAGGCGCGTCGGGGTCAAGGGCCCGAAGGCTGGGCTGTTGGAGGTCGCGGGCTGAGCCAGCTCTGTACGCCCGGATGGAGCGGTTCGACTGCTGTGCAGGAGGTCCGGAGCACGCGTGCCGAGGAAGCGTAGGATCAGGCCCAACGAGGAGGACTCCATGCCCCAGACGCTTCGCCCGTGCTTCCTGCTGGCCGCCACTGCTCTGTCGTGGGTCGTGCTGGCCGTCCCGGCTCCGTCCAGAGCGGCCGTCCCCTGCGATGACGACAATGGCGGTCTCGAGCTGCCCGCCGGCTTCTGCGCCACGGTCTTCGCCACCGACCTCGGGCCTGCGCGCCACCTCGCGGTGGCGCCGAACGGGGACGTGTACGTGTCGGTGCGGCACCGGCGTGAGCCCGGCGGCATTGTCGCACTACGAGATGTGGACGGCGACGGGTGGGCGGATCGACGCGAGTCGTTCGACGGGGTCGGAGGGACCGGCCTCGTCCTCCACGACGGCTACCTGTACCTGGCGCGCACGTCGGAGGTCGTGCGCTATCGCCACGAGCTCGGCGAGCTGGTGCCTGAGGGTGAGGCGGAGCTCCTCGTGAAGCTGCCCCTGCAGCGATCGCACGCCGCGAAGGGCCTGGCTTTCGACTCTGACGGCGGGCTGTTCGTGAACGTCGGCGCACCGTCGAACGCCTGTCAGGAGCAGGACCGCACCGCAGGCCAGGCGGGGCAGGACCCCTGCCCGCTGCTCGAGAAGCATGGCGGCGTCTGGCGGTTCGATCTCGAAGCCGCGGCGGCGTCCTCCGAGCCGCTGACGCAGGAACAGGGGCGCCGGTTCGCGACGGGCATGCGTCAGAACTTCGCGATGGACTGGCATCCGACGGCGGGCGGGTTGTATCTGGTGCAGCACGGCCGCGACCAGCTGAACACGCTGTGGCCCGAGCTTTTCACCGACGCGCAGAACGCCGAGCTGCCGTCGGAGGAGTTTCTGCGCGTCGACGAGGGCTCCGACTTCGGCTGGCCCTACTGTCACCACGACTGGCAGCAGGAGAAGCGTGTTCTCGCGCCGGAGTACGGCGGCGACGGCAAGGAGGTCGGTCGCTGTGCGCAGTATCCACCGCCGCTGCTCGGCTTCCCGGGCCACTGGGCGCCCAACGATCTCCACTTCTACGAGGGGACACAGTTCCCTGCCCGCTACCGCGGCGGCGGTTTTGTCGCCTTCCACGGCTCGTGGAACCGCGCACCGCTCCCGCAGCAGGGGTTCAACCTCGTGTTCGTTCCGTTCGAAGGCGGCGCGCCGGCGACGGGCGACTACGAGGTGTTCGCGGGCGGCTTCTCGGGGCGGGAGGAGATCACCGAGCGCGACGGCGCGGTGCACCGGCCGACAGGGCTTGCCGAGGGGCCGTCGGGAAGTCTCTACGTCGCGAGCGACAAGAGTGGTGTCGTGTGGCGGATCTCCTACCGCGGCGAGTGAGCCGGAGGAGTCTGCGAGGCCAGCGCGCGACGACTAGGTGACTTTGGCGCGCACGGCAAACCGAGGATCGAGGTGCTCGCCGGCTCGCGCATCACCGTGGCGAGCTCCCTCGACGAATCGCCACACGTCTTCGAAGCGGGTGTAGAGCGGTGTGAAACCGACGCGGAGGAGGTCAGGGTCGCGGAAGTCGGTGACGACGTCGCGCGCGATGAGTGCCTGGCAGAGCCCGTAGGCGTCGGGGTGGCGAAAGGCGACCTGGCTGCCGCGCTCGGCGGCAAGAACCGGGGAGGCCATCTCCAGCTCTGCGAGGTCGGCGTGAGCCCCCACGAGCTCGCAGCAGAGCTCACCCAGGGCGATCGACTTCGCGCGTACCGCCGCGAGGTCGACGCCTTGCCAGACGTCGAGCGCCGCGTCGAGCGCGGCCATCGACAGGATGTTCGGAGTGCCCGCCAGGAACTGAAGGACGCCCGAGGCGCCGGCGTAGGCACCGTCGAACGCGAACGGAGCCGCGTGCCCCATCCAACCGGTCAGGGGCTGCTGCGCCAGCCCCTGGTGCCGCGCGGCGACGTACAGGAAGGCCGGTGCACCCGGGCCGCCGTTGAGGTACTTGTAGCCGCAGCCGACCGCGAGGTCGACGTGGCAGCGGTCGAGCGCGAGGGGGAGCGCGCCCGCACTGTGTGCGAGGTCCCAGAGCACGAGCGCGCCGCGCTCGTGCGCGCGAGCGGTCAACGCCTCCATGTCGTGGATGCGCCCGCTGCGAAAGTCGACGTGGGTGAGCAGGAGAACCGCCGTGTCGCCTCCCAGGGCGTCGTCGAGCGCCTCGACCGGGGCGCTCTGGAGCCTGCAGCGCCCGTCTCCGAGAAGGCGCTGGAGCCCCTGCACCATGTAGAGATCGGTGGGGAAGTTGCCGGCCTGGGAGAGCACGACCGTGCGGCCGGGTCGGAGCTCCAGGGCGAACGCCAGCAGCTTGAACAGGTTCACCGAGATCGAGTCGCAGGCGATCACCTGGCCCGGGCCCGCGCCGAGCAGGGGCGCGATCTTCTCTCCGACGTGCACGGGGAGGTCGATCCAGCCGTGCGTGTTCCAGCTGCTGATCAGATCGCGGCCCCACTCGTCTTCGACTGTGCGCCGGACCCGTTCCGCAACTCGGGTCGGAAGGGCGCCGAGCGAGTTGCCGTCGAGGTAGACCTTGCCTGCGGGGATGCGGAACGCCTCGCGCAGGTGCGCGAGATCGTCGGCGCGATCGAGCCCCCGGATCTCGTCGAGGGTCATCGGGCTCAGCGCGCTCACGTCAGCGGCTCCCGGCGGTGACGTCCGCCAGCGTCTCGAGGAAGACCTGGACGGCCTCGGAGCCGGGGTGGACGAAGTCGAAGTGACCGGCACCGTCGATCGTCTTGCGGACCACCCCTGGGACGGAAGACTGCTCCAGCGGCACGATGACGTCGGCGGACCCGGCGAGGAGCACGGTGCGAGGGACCGGGGGCGCGGCGATCGCCGCCGCGGTGTAGGCCCGTGGCCGCGCGTCGGGCGTGCCGCCCATGAAGCCAGGTGTCGCCTGCTGGCAGCTGTTGCTGCCGCGCGCGTAGGTGGCGACGTCGGTGATGGCCGCCAGGCCGATCGCCGCGGAGGCCTCGTCCCCCATGCGGCCTGCAGCAAGGAGTGCGAGATGGCCCCCCGCAGAGTGCCCCGCGAGCACCAGCGGTCGCGCGGAGCGCGCCTTCGCGATGGCGCGGGCGGCGGCCTCGACGTCGTCGAGGCTTCCGGGCCAGCCGCCTCCGGGGTCGCCGGTGCGGCGGTACTCGACGGACCACGTCTCCCAGCCGCGAGCGGCGATCTCGACCGCGAGAGGCCGGGTGTGCTCCAGGTCGAAGGCGTTCAGCCAGCAGCCGCCGTGCACGAGGACGACCAGACCGCGCGGCTCGTTCGCCTCCCAGCCGAGCGCGAAGTGGAGCGGGTCGTCGCCGTAGCGCAGCTCTGCGTCTGCGGGGCGCGCATCGAGCGCGGTGACGTCGCCGTACGCGACGTCGCGCACGAGGGGCGCGGGCGGGTCCGGGAGCGCCGAGCAGCCGCCGAAGAGTGCGCCGAGTAGCGCACCGACCAGCAAGGGCAGCAGCGGACCGGGTCGACGCGTCAAGGTGCGTCGCCCCGCGGTCGGCGCAGCCACCACAGCGCGGTTCCCGTCACGAACAGCACGGGTGGAACGAGGCCGAAGAGCGCCCACACGAACTGTGTGGGCTGGCCGCCGAACCGACCAAAGTGGACGTAGGCGATCCAGTACAGGACGTGGTCCACGGTGCGCGGCTCGAAGCTCTCGGGGTCCATCGGTTGGATCCAGTCGGCGGCGGTGCTGAACGGCTCCGGGAAGACCAGGTAGATGCCGGTGGCACCCCACATCAGCAGGAACACCAGAGACCACGCGCCGAGGGCGCCGTGGACGCTGAACCAGCGCCGGCGCCAGGCGACGCCACGCCACTGGAAGCGCAGGCCTCGCGCCAGCCGCCTCACTCCGGGCCACCAGAGGTAGAGGCCCGTCAGCGCCAGCAGGCACAGGGCGATGGCGCCCAGGCCGTTCAGTGTCTCGCCCGTCTCGCCGGCCACGAGTGTGCCGTGAAAGTCGAGGAGCCACGTGACGGCGCGCCAGCCCCAGGGAATGGCGTTGCCGAGGCTCTCGCCGGTGTAGGGATCGAAGAGCATCTGGCGCCGCACGTCGCCGCGGTTGACCCCCAGCGTGATCGCGTGGGTCGGGTCCTCCGGATCGGTGTAGACGAAGACCTCGTGCTCCGGAAAGACGCTCTCTCCCGCGGCGATCAGAGCCTCCTCGGTCATCCTCTCGCCCGCGATCTCGACCACGTGCGGCTGCGGCTGGAACATCGCGCGCAGCTCGTCGCGATACACCAGGATGCTGCCCGAGAGCGAGATCGCCACCATGTAGATCCCGGTCAGCAGGCCGCACCAGAGGTGCACCTGGAAAAAGACCCGGCGCAGCCGGCGACGGGGAGTCCCGGGCTCGGGGGTCACGGGCTCAGGCGTCCAGCGGCAGGCCGTTGCGCGGGCAGTGGGGAGCGAGATCGCAGGCGTCACACTGGGGCTTGCGCGCGTCGCACACGCGACGGCCGTGCCAGATGATGGCGTGCGCCGCGAAGATCCACTCGCTCTCCGGCAGCCGCTCCATGAGCTCGCGCTCCACCTTCACCGGATCGGTCTGCTCGGTGAGCCCCAGTCGATAGGCCAGGCGCTTGACGTGGGTGTCGACCACCACGCCGGACGGAATGCCGAACGCGGTGCCGAGCACGACGTTTGCGGTCTTGCGTGCGACGCCGGGCAGCTTCACGAGCTCGTCCAGGTCCTGCGGCACCTCGCCGCCGTGCTCGTCGACCAGCATCTGTGCCGCCTTGAGCACGTTCTTGGTCTTCTGGCGGAAGAAACCGGTCGAGCGGATGTCCTCCTGGAAGATCTCCGGGTCGGCGGCTGCGAAGTCAGCGGCGCTCGTGTACTTGTCGAACAGCGTCTTGCCGACGGTGTTGACGCGCACGTCGGTGGACTGCGCCGAGAGGATGGTGGCGATGAGCAGCTCGAGCGGGTTGCGCCAGTCGAGCTCGCAGTCGGCGTCGGGGTACATCTCGTGGAGCCCCGCCACGATCTGCAGGGCGGTGTGGTCGGGCGACGGCTGGTACGGCCGGACGGGCTTCGCCGCCTTGGCGCGCGCTTTCTTCTTCGTCGCCTTCCTCTTCTGCCTGCGCGCCGGCTTGGCGCCAACCTTCTTCTTCGCGGCCATCGGTCTCCTCGGTGCGAGTGCGAGGGCATTGTAGCCGTGCCGTGCGGGCCGTCGCAGAGCGCATCCCGGCACCAACGGCACGGATGGTGTGGCGACTTTCTCGAGGCCATTTCGAGCGCTCGGTTTCGTTTCTCCCCGGTCGTGTGTCTCAACGGGCGAGAGGAGAGACGACATGACGACGACCGACACGAGTCACAGCCCCGCACGAGGCCTCGCACGACCCTGGAAGCGCGTCCTGCGCTGGTCGCAGATCGCCGACCCGCGCGTCTTTCAGATCGTTGCGCTCAGCACCCTCGTGCTCTGGGCGCGCTTCGCGCTGGGGGTGGACCTCGGCGCCGATCGGCTCGTGGTGGCGATCGGCACGGCGCTGGGAGTGCAGGCTCTGGGGTGCCGCCTGGTCGGTACACCCTTCGAAGCGCGCAGCGCCCTCATCTCGGCTCTGTCGCTCTGCCTGCTCGCGCGGACCGCGTCGTTGGGTTTTCTGGCCGCCACGGCAGTGGTGGCCATCGGCAGCAAGTTCACGCTCCGCGCCAGGGGCCGCCACATCTTCAACCCGACCAACTTCGGCATCGTCGTGATGTGGCTCGCCACCGACGGCGTCTGGATCTCGCCGGGGCAGTGGGGCCGGGGGGCGGTGCTCGCCGCGTTCTGCGTGCTGGCGGGCGCCCTGGTTGTCCACCGAGCCCTGCGCGCCGACGTGACGCTGAGCTTCCTCGCGAGCTACGCCGGCCTCCTGCTAGTGCGCGGAGCCTGGCTGGGGGACCCGCTCCCGGTGTCGCTCCATTCACTGCAGAGCGGCGCTCTCCTGATCTTCGCCTTTTTCATGATCTCCGACCCGAAGACGACACCTTCGGGGGCGCGCTCGAGACTCGCTTACGGAGCCCTGGTGGCGTTCGTCGCCGTGATTCTGCAGTTCGGCTTCTACGAGCCGAACGGACCGATCCTCGCCCTCGTTCTCACGGCACCTCTGGTGCCGCTCATCGACCTGGCCGCTGCACGGAGTGGAGCGCTTCGCGGTCGCTTCGCGCGCGGCTGGGCTTTCCGTGCCCTCTTCCGGAGGGACCCACTCGAATCCGACAAGGAGACCTCGATGCACATCCAGCCCTCGAGCCCGCCCGTGGCTCGCCCCATGCCCACACACCACGCGCGTCGCAGCGGCGACGCCCCGGCCTCGCCGCACAGGCTGAGCCCCCCGCGAGCCTTGCTGGCAGCGCTCGGAGTCAGCCTGCTCGCCGTGATCGCGCTGGCCGCGCCCGGCCGCGCCTTCTGCGGCTTCTACGTGGCGAAGGCCGACACCAAGTTGTTCAACAAAGCCTCGCAGGTCGTGCTGGTGCGCGACGGGGACCGCACCGTCGTCACCATGGCCAGCGACTACCGCGGCGACATGAAGGAGTTCGCCATGGTGATTCCGGTGCCCACGTTTCTCGAGCGGGAGCAGATCCACGTGGCCGAGCAGTCGCTGATCGACCACCTCGACGCCTACACGGCGCCGCGTCTCGTGGAGTACTTCGACGAGAACCCCTGTATGCGCTACCGGGCGATGAAGTCGCGTGTGATGGAGAGCGCGGCTCCGATGCCCGCGAGCGACCAGCGCGCCGACCTCGACGCGGAGGAGCTCGGTGTGACGATCGAGGCGAAGTACACGGTGGGTGAGTACGACATCCTCCTGCTCGACGCGCGGGAGAGCGAGGGTCTGCTGACCTTCCTGCAGCGCAGCGGCTACCGGCTGCCGCGCGGTGCCGAGCCGGTGCTGGCGAGCTACCTGCGGCAGGGAATGCGCTTCTTCGTGGCCAAGGTGAACCTCGACGAGCAGCAGGAGCTCGGGTTCGCGAACCTGCGGCCGATTCAGGTGGCGTACGAGTCGCCCAAGTTCATGCTGCCGATCCGGCTCGGAACGGTGAACGCCGACGGCGCGCAGGAGCTCTTCGTGTACACGCTCACGCGTCGAGGCCGCGTGGAGACCACGAACTACCGCACGGTCAAGCTGCCCACCGACGTCGACGTTCCCACCTTCGTCAAAGCGGACTTCGGCGACTTCTACCGCGACATGTTCCAGACACAGGTGCGGCGGGACGGCATGCAGAGCGTCTTTCTCGAGTACGCGTGGGACATGAACTGGTGCGATCCGTGCGCCGCGGACCCCCTGTCGCCGCAGCAGCTGCGCGAGCTCGGCGTCTTCTGGCAGACGACCGGCTCCGGCAAGAGCCAGGCGCGAGACGTGTTCGTGACGCGCCTCCACGTGCGCTACGACCGGGAGCACTTCCCGCAGGACCTGCGCTTTCAGCAGACCGACGACCGCTCGAACTTCCAGGGGCGCTACGTGATGCGTCACGCGTGGCAGGGGGGCGAGACCTGTGAGGCGGCGAAGGAGTACTACGCGGGCCTCGAGAAGCGTTTCGAGCGCGAAGCCCAAAACCTGGCGCGACTCACGGGCTGGGACATTCGTGACATCCGTGAGCGCATGGACCGTCCTGTAGAAGGACCCGCCCGGAAGGAGAAGAAGGAGGGCGAGGCCTGGTGGCGCAAGCTCTGGCCGGGTCGCTGACCGGCGCTGGTCTCCGCGCAAAGGCCATGGGAGGCGGTCTCTTCGGAGGCCGCCTCGTTTCGTTCAGGGGCTCAGGGTTTGGCCCAGTCGCGCACCTCTTCAGCGATCCGCCGAGCCTGGAAGTGGCCGATTCCGTGCGTCTCCTTGAGCCAGCTGACGGAAGCGGCGAAACCCTCCGGCCCTTCCGACCGGACGAGCGCGACCCACGCGTCGAGGTCGCGCCCGGTCGTCTCCGGCAGGCGCGCAGCCATTGTCGCTCTCTTCTTCTCGTGACTCGAGCTCATGGTCTTCCGGGCGATCCTACGGCAGGCTCGGGCCCGCGTGCGGCGAGCCGGGCACCGGCAACGTCAGGGTCCGGTCTTTGAGGCGGTGGATCCGACCTCGGAGGCGGGAACGGTGGGTGTCGGAGGGCTGCCGGAGCCCTTTTCGGCGGCGGGCACCAGCCACTGGTCGAGCAGCCGGTGCAGTGACCTGTTGTGGCCGCGCTCGCGACGTGAGGTCGAGTCGGACGTGGTGACCACCGTCAGCTCGAGCTCCGGCACGACGAAGACGTACTGTCCTCCGTAGCCCCACGCGAAGAAGACATCGTAGGCGCCCGACGTGCGGATCCACCAGCCGAGACCATAGCCGTGGCCGCTCCACGACGACGTGGTGCGCTCACGCCAGGACTCGCGAACCCAGGCCGGGCTGACGACCTGCTCTCCCTCGTGAAGGCCGTCGTTGCGGTACAGCTCACCGAACGCGAGCAGGTCGCGCGGGCTCAGGCCCATTTCGTTGCCACCGAAGTAGATGCCCTGCGGGTCGCGGGTCCACGGAGAGACGTCGAGCCCGAGGGGTCGCCCGAGCTTCTCCCGGGCGTAGGCGAGAGTGCTCTTGCCCGTTGCTCGGGTGAGAATTGCGGACAGAAGGTGGGTACTTCCCGTGCTGTAGAGCATTTCGCCGCCCGGCTCGTCGACCATCGGCTGCTCGAGCGCGAACCGCACCCAGTTCCTGCTCGACACCCAGCGCCCGTAGTTTCCGAAAGACGTGGAGTCGAGGCCGGCCTGCATCGAGAGCAGGTGACCGATCGTGATCTCCGCGATCCGCGGATCGGCGTCGCGCCGCTCACTCTCGGAGAAGAACGGCGCCACGGTTTGATCGAGCCCGCGGAGATGGCCCTCGTCGATCGCGATGCCGACCAGCGCCGAGATGACGCTCTTCGACGCCGACTTGATGTTGGTCGGTCGGTCGGGGCCGCGGCCGCGATAGGTCTGCTCTCGGGCCAGCTCGCCGTGGCGGGCCACCAGGAGGGTGTGCAGACGGCGCAGTTCTCCGGCACGCTCGAAAGCCTCGGTGAGCAGAGCTTCGTCGAGGCCTCGCGTCGGTGCCGGCGCCTCGGCCGGCGGCGGAATGGAGGGGCCAGGTGGTGTCTTGCCGGGCTCGCCAGGGCCAGGCGCGCAGGCCACCACCGTCAGGAGGAGGACACATGGGATGAGCCAGGACGGGAGTCGGAGCGGCATCAGACGCAAGAGCCTACGGGATGCAGGCAAAGGCTGCAGTGTCCTGCAGGGGGAGAAACGCAGTGCGCTGCGGATTCTCGTAGCGGTTCGAGCGGCCGGTCAGGCTGTCCGTCACCTCGAGCGTAACCTGCACGTCGGTGAGGCCGGCCGCGAAGACCCAGAACGAGCCGAAAGGGGTGCAGGCGTCGAGCACCTTGACGACCACCTCCACGTTGTCGCTCTCGAAGAACCAGAACGTGCCGGTATCGCCCGTGAGCGGCTGCGCCTGGCCTTGGCCAGAGGTTCCCTGCGGCGTACTCCAGAACGTGCGCACACGAAAGCGCGAGCCGTTGAGGCAGAGCTCCGTCGGCCCCGGAGTGCAGACGAAGTTGGGGGGGTCGTCGTCCTGCACGACCACGTCCACGGTGCTGGGAGTGCCGAGCGTGACGCCTGCAGGGCTCGTGAACCGCACGAGAAAGAGCTCGTCGGGCTCGAAGGCTGCGTCGTCGACGAGTTGGATGAGCGCCGTCTTCGGCCCGGCCTCCCCGTCGGCCCACGTGAGCCGGCCCTGCGTGTCGAGATAGTCGGCTGGCGACGTGGCGGTGACGCTGGCGGTCTCGAACCCGACGCTGACCTCGCCCGCGGTCCCATCGATGCGCTCGGCGCGAACGGCGGCGAGGCCGTCGCTCTCGAGCACGGTGATCGCAGCCGTGGTCCAGCGGACCGTGCTGGTGACTGCGGGTGTTCCCGCGAAGCGGAACAGGTCGCCCCGTTGGGTGGCGAGGTAGAGCTCTCCCTGCGCGTCCTCACCGAACGTCGTGATCGGGCCGGGCGCCGTCAGGAGCTCGTCTGCGCGCCAGCTCCCTGCCTGGCGCCGCGCCGTCCAGATCGTGCGAGAGCAGAAGTCTCCGTAGACGTAGCGGCCCGAGAGCTCGGTGACCTGGCTGCCGCGATAGACGTAGCCGCCGGTCACGGAGCACCCCTGGGAGTGGTCGTACTCCAGAATCGGGAGGGTCAGCGACGGGTCGTTGCACGGTGGGGTTGCGGACGGGCAGCCGCCGGCGCCGAAGCAGCGCGTTCCTTCCATCACCTTCCATCCGAGGTTGAGACCCCCCGGGCTCCCCGCAGCCACGAAGTCGATCTCCTCGATCTCGTTCTGCCCGACATCGGCGAGGAAGAGATCACCGGTCTCGCGGTCGAACGAGAAGCGCCACGGGTTCCGCAGCCCGGTCGCCCACACTTCGTCGGGCAGCGGAGACGCGAGGAAGGGGTTGTCGGGCGGAATCCCGTAGAAGGGAGCCTGCGACGTGCTCTGGTCGACATCGAGGCGCAGGAGCTTGCCGAGGAGCGAGTCGTTACGCTGCGCCAGGCACTGCGGATCGTTCGCCGAGCCGCCGTCGCCCATGCCCACGTAGAGATAGCCGTCGGGGCCAAACTGCAGCTGGCCCCCGTTGTGGTTGTCGAAGGGCTGGTCGATCCGCAGCAGGATGCGCTCGCTGCCCACGTCGGCGCGGTCGGGGTCTCCGGAGACGTCGAAGCGCGCGATCACCGTCCTTCCCTGGATGTCGGTGTAGTTCACGAAGAGGCGGCCGTTGGCCGTGTAGCTCGGGTGGAAGGCCACCGAGAGCAGGCCCTGCTCCCCGCCAGCACGCACGCGCCCTCGGATGTCGAGGAACGGCTGGGGGGCAACCTGGTTGCCCCGCACGAGCAGGATTCGCCCGGCACGATCCGTGACGAAGAGGCGGTCGTCGCCGGCGTGGGTGATGGCCACGGGAGTTCCGAGGCCGGTGCCGACGACCTCCTCCAGGCGTACCTGGGCGGTCGCCGCGGCCGTGCTCAGTGCCACTGCGACCAGCCACGGCCCGAAGCGCGGTAGCCGGCGGCTCATCTGGGCCTCCGGCGGCGTCGGCCGCCGCGGGGTGACCTCCGGCGCGCGGCACGACGTGCTTCGAGGTCTTCGAGCTCCTGTCGGAGCGCCACGAAGCTTTCCCAGCGGGCGGGCGGGATGTCGCCGCTCTCCAGGGCGGCGAGAATCGCGCACCCGGGCTCGGTGGAGTGACTGCAGTCGCTGAAACGGCATTGAGCGGTGAGCTCCCAGATCTTCGGGAACGCGGACTCGAGACTCTCCTGCGAAACCCACAGCTGGATCTCCCGAATTCCGGGGTTGTCGATCAGGAGGGCTCCTGTCGGGAGCCGCACCAGCTGGCGGTGGCTGGTGGTGTGCTTGCCCCGATCGTCGGATGTGCGCACGGCGCCGGTCTCCATGACCTCCTCGCCACAGAGCGAGTTCACGAGACTCGACTTGCCGACCCCCGAGGAGCCCATGAGGGCCAGCGTCACTCCAGGCTCCAGGTATTGCTCGAGCGCTGCAAGCCCCTCGCCGGTGGAGTTGCTCACCGTGTGAACGGGAGCGCCCGCGGCGACCTCCTGGACCCGCTGCAGCTGGTCCCCGACGTCCTGCGTGAGGTCACTCTTGGTCAGCACGACCACCGGGGAGGCGCCGCTGTCGCGAATGGTCAGCAGGAAACGCTCGAGCCGCCTGGGGTTGAAGTCGCCGTCGAGGCCCATCACCGCGAAGACGATGTCGACGTTGGTGGCGACCACCTGCTGCTCCGTGCGCTCGCCTGGGGTCTTGCGCACGATGCGCGACGAGCGCTCGAGAATCGTCTCCACGGTGTCGAAGCCGTCGCCCTCGCGTGCGCCGACGACCACCCAGTCGCCGATCGCCGGGAGGTCCTCCGGGTCTTCTGCACGGTGCCGGAGTCTTCCGGGGATGCGCGCGATGCGGTCGCCTTCAGCCGTGGAGACCGTGAGCTCGCCGCGGAGCTCGAGAACGATGCGCCCGGGCGCACGAGGCGCCGTCGGTCGATGGTCCGCGCTCTCGGGCTCCACCGTGTCGGCGAGCGCTTCGAACTGGGTACGGAACGAGCCACTCAGCCCCAACGGCTCGAGGGCGTCGAGCCACTCCTGCCACCTGGAGCGTGTCACGAGGCGGGGGCCTCCCGCGGGGGCTGCGCCGCCTGCGACGGCTCCTGTCCGAGCCGCGCCGGACCGTGCTCACCCCAGAGGCGCAAGGCCGTGCGTCGAGCGCGACGGGCCCGCTCCAGAACGGGGTCGGCGAGGGGGTCCACGACCCGGCCGAACCAGCTCGCGGGCTGTCGAGAGAGAGAGGCCCAGCGGCGTGCGCTGTCGAGCAGCCCGAGGAGTCCGAGCACGGTCATCGCGGCATCGGACACGCCGCCGCCATCCCGCACGTTGCCGAACCCGAGGTACGCGAGGAAGCCGGCGAAGAGGGCGACGAACAAGGCACTCGTGCGGGTCGCGCGAACCCCGTCGAAGCCGTGGAGGCGCTCCAGCTCGCCCTTGCGGTCCGCGTCGAGGAGGCCAAAGCAGGGGGTGAGGCTCTGCACGAAGGTCCGGTCCTTCGCGAGCCGCGTCGCGAGGCGCCGTAGTGCGGCCTCGCGCGGGTCGTAGGTGAGGCGCTGCAGCACCATGTCGTCCTCTCCGAGGGGCTCGAGTGCGTACCGGTGCACTCCGTCGTCGCCGGCCCGTTGATGGCTCACGGGTACCCACGCCTCGTCGTCGTAGTCGAGCGCCGTGCGGTGCAGGATCCAGTCGGGCTTCTCGTGGTCCGCCTCGATCCAGAGGGTGCGCTGCCCGTCGCCCTGATCGAGGGTGACGACGTCTTCGGGAAGACGCTTCGGCCCGGTGCTTCGCAGCGCCGCACCGACGCGCGCCGGCTGGAGGCGCTCGAGCGCGCGACACAAGAAGACGATGGGAAAGGAGCCCATCGCGCTCTGCAGGTGCCACCCACTGAGCCAGCGCAGCGCAGACTCTGCGAAGAGGAACGGACCGATCGCGAGCCAGGGGGAGGGGCGCCCGGTCTCGCTGAACCGCAGCGCGCCGTAGACCGCCAGAGCGATGCCCAGGCACATGCCGAGAAAGCCGGAGATCCCGGTCGCCCGGGGGGCGTCGTAGGGTGCACGGTCCTCGAGGGCGAGCTGCCAGTTCTGGGCGAGCGCGCCGAGGAGGGGGGCTGACAGGGCGATCCAGGGCCGCAGTCGGGCACGCCGCTCGGCGTCGGCGTGGGCGGCGTAGGCGGCCTCGACGGCAGCGGGGGAAAGCTCCTCGGGGCCGCGCATGCTGAAGCGCTCGTCCCAGGAAGCCAGGGTGTAGCGATGCGGCCTCCCCGGCTCGAACGAGACCACTTCGAAGAAGCGGTCGCGGAAGAGGAGAGGAGTGCCGGGGTGATCGGCGCGGTGGTACTCGCCGGGGATGCGCACGCGCCAGGCGCGCTCGATCGGCGTCTCGAGAACGAGGCGGTTGCGCCGCGCCTCGCCTTCACCCTCCGGCGTTGCGGCGGAGATCCAGTCGTCGCGAGCCAGCTGCAGGCGGCGACGGGAGGCCATGGACGCTCGACGGAGAGCCGGCGGCTACTCGCCCGGGGCCGGTGCGGGCGCGCCGAGCTTGGCGACGATCTCGTCGGTGATGTCGATGCGCGGACCGGCAAACACCACGATGGCGCGGTTCATGTTCAGGATCAGATCGAAGCCCTGCGCCTGCTGGATCTCGGCAAAGATCGGCTGCACCTGCTCCTGGAAGGCGGCGCGCTTCTCCTGCTCGAGGGTGGTCGCCTGCCGCTGCGCGTTCTCGCGGAGGCGTCGCGCCTCGCGGTCGAGGTCTTCGATCTCGCGCTGGATCTGCGTCTGCTCCTCGACCGACTTTCCGGTAGCGGAGGCCTGGAGACCCTCGGCCCTCTCCTGCATCTCTCCGATCGTCTTCTGCAGCGACTCGTTGAGAGTCTGCAGCTCGGCCTGGAGCTCACCGCCGGCCGTCGACTCGAGGAAGACCCGGTCCAGGTTCACGACCGCGATCTTGGCCGGCTGAGACACCTGGGCCGAGGCCCCGGTCGCCAGAAGGGCGAGTGTGACGGTGCACAGCAGCGCGGCGCGACGGGGCTGGGAGCGGGGGAAGCTACGAGCTGACATGGCGGGTCTCCTGCGAGAAACTTCGATCCCGGAGTCTATTGCACTGCCAGGGGGAGCGATAGCGAGAAGTGCTGGCTGTGGGGCGAACCTCACGCGCCCGTGGACGTAGGATGAGTGTCGAACCGTCGCGAGGCCGCGACGGCTGCTCCAGGAGGGCCTCCCCATGTTCCAGCTCAACGCTTCGCTGCGTCTCGCCTCGGCGCTCGTTCTCGCGGCCTTCGCCCTCGGTGGGCCTGCTCTGTCGCAGGAAGGTGCCACTCCCGAAGCGCTCTGGGATGCGGCGCGTAGAGGGCAGGGTGATCTCGTCTCCGACCTGCTCGCGCGCGGCGTCGATGTGAACGCACGCACCGAGTACGGCGCGACGGCGCTCTCGTTCGCGTCGGAGAAGGGACACGCGGGGGTGGTCCGCCGTCTGCTGGAGGCGGGCGCCGACCCCAACGTCCGGGACTCGTTCTACAACCTCACACCCGAGATGTGGGCCCTGTCGCGCCTGCGAACCTCTCCGTCGCACCGCGAGGTGCTCGACCTGCTCCTCGCGAAAGGCCTCGCCGACGGTTCGCAGGTTCTCCAGTTTGCCGTGACCACAGCCGACGTCGACCTCGCGCGCGCCGTGATGGCGAAAAGTACGGTGCCAGCTGCGGGGCTCCGCGCGGCCTTGGCGCAGGCGCGGTCGCGCGGCGTGGCCCGGATGATCGAGCTCCTCGAGCCTCTCGCGCCGGCCGATGAACCGGCGCAGCTGCGCTCCCTCAGCGCGGACGAGCTGGCGGCGCACGCCGGCACGTTCTCCAACGAGGAGGTCGGCATGAAGATCGACGTGCGCGTGAAGGACGAGCGGCTCGAGGGGCAGGTTCAGGGCCAGGGGCCGTTCGACCTGCAGGCCCGCGCCGATGGGCGCTTCTTCTCGACGGCCGTTCCGGGGGTCGAGATCGAGTTCAGCGGGCGCGCCGGCACGATCGAGCGGTTCATGCTGTATCAGAACGGCCAGGAGCTTCCGTTTCGCCGGGTGCTCGCAGCAGTCGCCGACGTCGAGGCTCCCGACGAGCCCGAGCCGGTGGTGGAGGAGGAGATTCCCGTGGTGCGCACCGCCGCGCGGCCCTGGGGCCAGTTCCGAGGTCCGGGGGCATCTGGCAACGGCGACGGACAAGGAGCACCCCTCGAGTGGAACGCGGAGGACGGGACGGGCGTCGTCTGGAAGACCGAGGTGCCGGGGCTTGCGCTCTCGAGCCCGGTCGTTCACGGCGACACCGTGTTCGTCGCGACGGCGGCCAGCGAGGCGATGGACGAGACCTTCCGCACCGGTCTCTACGGTGACGTCGATTCCGTCGACGATGGGTCGGAGCACGCGTGGAAGCTCATGGCGCTGGAGCTCCGCACCGGCAAGGTGAAGTGGGAGACCGTCGCGGCCACCGGAGTGCCGAAGGTGAAGCGCCACCTCAAGTCGTCGCACTCGAACCCGACACCGGCCACCGATGGCGAGGTGGTCGTGGTCATGTTCCCGAGCGAAGGGCTCTTCTGCTTCGAGGTGGACGGCACGCTGCGCTGGAAGAAGGACCTGGGCATCCTCAACAGCGGGTGGTTCTACGACCCCACCTACGAGTGGGGCTTCAGCAGCTCCCCGATCCTCTACGAAGGCACGACCATCGTGCAGGTGGACATCCAGGAGCAGTCGTACATCGCGGCGTACTCGCTCGACGACGGTCGCGAGGTCTGGCGCACCGACCGGGACGAGATCCCGACGTGGGGAACGCCCACGATCCTGCCCGCCGCGAGCCCTTCGGGCCGCGACGAGGTGATCACCAACGGCACCACGATCCGCGGCTACGACGCGAAGACCGGTGAGGAGCTGTGGACCCTTGGCCCCAACTCCGAGGTCACGGTGGCGACACCCATCGTGGACAACGGCCTCGCGTACATCACGGCGAACTACCCCCCGGCGCGGCCGATCTACGCCGTGCGACCGGGCGGGCGGGGCGACATCTCGCTGGCGGCCGGAGAGGCGTCGAACGAGAGCGTCGTGTGGAGCAAAAAGCGGGGTGGGGTCTACATTCCGACGCCGCTGGTCTACCGCGGCATCTACTACGCGATGCAGATGAACGGGCGCCTGTCGGCGTACGACGCGGTGACGGGAGAGGAGATCTACCGCCAGCGCGTCGGACGGGGCGGCAGCTTCTCGGGCTCCGGCATCGCCGCCGACGGTCGCCTGTACTTCACCACGGAGACCGGGACGACCTACGTGGTGCGCGCCGGGCGCACGTACGAGCTCCTCGCGGAGAACGAGCTCGACGAGGTGGTGATGACGAGCGCCGCCGTCTCCGACGGTCTGCTGCTCATTCGCGGGCTCCAGCACCTGTACGCGCTCGGCGATCCGAGCGCAGCGCGCTGACGGCTCCCGTCAGGAGTCGCCGGACTTCGGCGGGTACACCGGCACGGGGAAAGGCGTGACGCTCGACCCCTCCTCGCCGCCGCCGCTGTGGATGCGGCCTGCGCCTTCCTTCTCGACCTCGTCGATGCGGATGATCGCGTGCATCGGCAGGTAGGTGCGCTTCACGCCCTCGAACTCCACCTTCAGCCGCTCCTCGGACGGGTCGACCACGACCTGGGTCTTCTCGCCGAAGATCAGCTCCTCGACTTCGATGAAGCCGAACAGGCCACCCTGCGAGATCGCGCGGGCGTAGATCTCGTAGACCTGGCCCTGCGAGTGGAAGATGACCTTGTAGATGTGCGACTCGGCCATCAGCCGTTCTTCAGCTTTGCAAAGGCCGCCGCCATCTGTCCGAGGCCGGAGTCGGACGTGGTCGTGTTCTTCTTGTAGTCCTGGTAGTCGGCGCGTGTCCCCTCGAGCTTCGACCCGACAGGCGCGAGCGAGATGCGGCGCTTCTTGGAGTCGATGGAGGCGATCTGCACCTTGATGCTCTGGCCCGGCAGAGGCGGCCGCGCGGTCGAGTTGGGGCCGCGCTGCATCGCGGAGAAGGGAAGGAGCCCGGTGAGGCCCGGCTCGAGCATCACGAAGACGCCGAACTTGGCGACCTGCTCCACCTGACCCTCGATCTCGGCACCCTCGGAGAACCTCTCGTGGATGTCTTTCCAGGGGTTGGTCTGCGCGACCTCGCGCAGGGCCAGGGAGAGGCGCCGGCGCTCGGGGTTCGTGTCGCGGATCCAGCCGGTGATCTCGTTGCCGATCTCGTACTCGGAGTCCTCCAGCTTCTTGCCGAGTGGCAGCTGCGAGGTGTGCACGAGGCCTTCGAGCCCGTCCTCGAGCTCGACGAAGAGACCAAAGTCGGTCTTGCGCAGGATCTTGCCCGTGAACGTGCCGCCGGTGGGGTAGCGGTCGGCGGCTCCCTGCCAGGGGTCGGGCTCGAGAGCCTTCATGGAAAGCGAGATGCGCTCGCCGCCCTTCTCGATCTTGGTGACCTTCACCTTGACCTGGTCGCCGATGTTGACGACGTCGCGGGGCGTCTCGACGCGCCGCCGACTCAGCTGGGAGAGGTGGACGAGACCCTCGAGGCCGCCGAGGTCGACGAAGGCGCCGAACTCTGTGATCGAGCTCACGCGGCCCTCGAGCGGGTCGCCGGACTTCACGGCCTGGTGGAGGTTCTCGAGCAGCGCCTGGCGCTCCTCACGGAGGATGTCGGAGCGCGAGACGACGATGCGCTTGCCGGCGTCCTTGATCTCGAGGATACGGAACGTCAGATCGCGATCGATGTACGACGCCGCCTTCTTCGGCTTGCCCAGCTCGATCTGCGACTTCGGGCAGAAGGCCGGGGTGCCGTTCAGGGTGACGTGGAAGCCCCCCTTGTTCCAGCCGATCACCTTGCCTTCGACGGGTGTGCGCGCCTCGATGGCCGCAGCCACCTCGCGGAGCTCGGGGTTCGCTTCGAGAATCTCCTCGAGGGTGGGCTCGGCTTTCGGCTCGGCGGGGGTGACCTCTTCGGGCTTCGCCTCGGCGGGCGTCTCGGCACTCGCCGCGGACTCCTGCGGTGCAGCGTCCGCCTGCGGGGCAGCGTCCGTCGGAGCCTCCGCAGGGCTCTCCTGGGCGTCGGCGGCCCGGGCGGGCTCGCTCGCCTCCGCGACCGGCGCCGTCTCGGCCGGCGGCTCTTCTGCGGGTGCGACCTCGGGCGCATCTGCAGGAGCATCCTGCGCCGTGGTCTCTTGCGGCGCTTCCTGTGCCGACGCTTCGGGGGCCGGAGCCTCTTCAGCGGCTGGAGCTTCTTCGCTCGCGGCGGGCGAGGCCTCCTGCGTGGACTCCTCGGTTGCGGCGACGGCCTCGCCGCTCGGCTGTGCAGGCGCCTCGGAGCTGGCTTCGGCCGGCGCGCTCGCGCCTCGAGCCTCGGGCTCGGAGGTGTGGGTCGCTTCGTTCTCGTCTGCAGTGGGGTTCGAGGAGTCCGTCATCAGTCTTCTCCAGTGAGTGCGCGCAGCGGGGCCCCGGTGGCGTCGCGGTCTACGTCGGGTGGGGCTCGAGGGGTTCTAGAACTCGAGGGGTTGAGGTCTCGAGAGACGAGTCGGCGGACACGCGAACCGCGGCGCGCTGAGGCGGTGGCGATCGTCCGGGACTGGCCAGCAATTCTAGAAAGAGAACGGCTCCGCCGCTAGGGCGGAGCCGAAAAAACTGAGAGGACGGATGGGGAGGTGGGGGTCAGTCGACCGCGATCTCCCGAGGCTTGGCCTCCTCCTTCTTGCCGAGCGTGACCGTGAGGACACCGTCTTCGAAGGTGGCCTTCACGGCGCTGGAGTCGGCGTTCGCCGGCAGCTGGAAGGTGCGGGAGAACTTGCCGAACGTGCGCTCGACGCGGTTGTAGCTCTCCCCCTCCTCCTGGGTCTCGAACTGTCGCTCCCCGGTGAGGGTGAGGGTGTCGTCTTCGACCGTGAGGCTGATGTCGTCCTTGCTGAGGCCGGGTAGGTCCACGTGGACGCGGTACTCCTCGTCCGTCTGGCTGAGATCGACGGCGGGCGAGAAGGTGCGCTCCGAGAGTGTCTCGGTGCCGCGGCGGCCGAATGCCGGTGCGAAGAAGCCGTCGTCGAAGAACTGGTCCAGAACGTTGGAGAAGGGGCGGTGCGAGCGAATGAGTGCATGGGTCATGTGAGGGTCTCCTGGGTCGGTGGAACGGGGATTCGGTGTCGAATCACACTGAATAACACTCAGATCGATGGCACGATTCCCGTGACGAGAAGAATATTAGCGTATGTCGCGAAGATGTCAAGATCTAAGTTTGTCGAATGCAGATCTCTTGCGACCGGTGCGCGGATTCGGCCTGGTGGACCCAGAGCGGTCGGCGGGCGAGGTCCTCCGACAGAGCCACGCCGCGATGGCGAGCACCCAGGAGAGAGCCGAACGCTGCGTGGCGCCCAGCCGGGCGCAGTCCAAGAATGGGAGCTCGACCGAGTGGCCGCGCCCTCTTCCAGGGGGCTGCTGAAAAAGTCCCGTGGGTCTCGCGCATCGAGTTTCGGTTCCTGGCAGAGGCGCGCGAGCTCTGCGAGCTCGTTGGCGATGCTGGGGTCATGGTCGAGGAGAGGGTTCCTCGCGCTTGCGCGCACGCAGCTCAAGGGGCCGAAACTCGTTGCGCCCCAAGGGGTTGTGGCCGGCGCGGGCGCATCTGCTGCGTTCCTCTCTCTCAACGATGACACCGCATCGCCTCCGAGAGAGCGCCTTGCATCTGCACCCGCGGCGGCCACAACGAGACCCACGGGACTTCTTCAGCAGCCCCCTAGGTCGGCTCGCCGAGTACCGAGAGACGCAGGGTCTCGCCCAGCTCTCCGTGCACCACGAGGTCCGCGATCGGATCGAGGTCGGTGGGCTCGCGGTTCACGATGATCACCTTGGCGCCTCCCTCTTTGGCCTTGATGGGGAAGGAGGCCGCCGGAAACACCACGAGCGACGTGCCCAGCACGAGACACAGGTCACACCCCTGCGTCTCCTCCTCCGCACGCAGCATGGGCTCGTAGGGCATGGGCTGGCCGAACGAGATGGTGGCCGTCTTGATGTAGCCGCCGCACTCGCAGTCGGGCGCGTCGCCCGTCATCTCGAAACGCTCGTAGACCTCTTCGAGCTCGTAACGCCGCGCGCAGGTGAGGCAGGTGGCGTAGCTCGAGTTGCCGTGCAGCTCGATGACCTGCTCGTCCGGGATTCCGGAGCGCTGATGGAGGCCGTCGACGTTCTGCGTGATGACAGCAGCCAGCCGCCCCTGCTGGTGCAGGTGCGCGAGGGCGTGGTGGCCGACGTTCGGCTCCTTTTCGCCGATCTCGAGAGACGATCCGAGCTTGCGGCGCCAGGTCTCGCGCCGCGCTTCGGCCGAGTTGAGGAAGTCCTGGAACTGGATCGGCTTGTACTTCGTCCAGAGCCCGCCGGGGCTCCTGAAATCCGGGATTCCCGACTCGGTGGAGATGCCCGCACCGGTGAATGCGACGATGCGCTGAGCACCCTGGATGCTCTCGCGGAGCTCCGCGATCTCGGCAGATGTGGCCACTGGGGTGTCCTCCTGTGCGCCACATCTTACGCGCGCCGGGCAGCAGCCGTCCTACCGGTTGGTAGGTGTAGTACACTGCGCCGCCAAATCGAATGGAAACTGGCGTGCACCCGGCGAGCCCATACGCCGCAATCTAGTGTCGGTCCCTACTTCGGCTGGCAAGGAGAGCCTCCCTCATGACGTTTCAACAGTTCACAGGAACCGATCGCTACCTGGTGACTCCGGAGCTCCGCGACGCAGTCAACGTGGCCATCGCCCTCGAGAAGCCGCTGCTCATCCGCGGTGAGCCGGGCACGGGGAAGACGGTTCTCGCCGAGGCCGTGGCCGAGAACCTCGTGATGAACCTGCTCACCTGGAACGTCAAGTCGACGACCAAGGCGCAGGACGGCCTGTACGTGTACGACACGGTGGCACGACTCAACGACGCCCGCTTCGGCGACAAGGACATCTCGGACATCTCCGCCTACATCCGCTACGGATCTCTGGGCCAGAGCCTCATCTCGGAGCAGCGGGTGGTGCTGCTCATCGACGAGATCGACAAGGCCGACATGGAGTTCCCGAACGATCTACTGCACGAGCTCGACCGCATGAGCTTCTCGGTGGTCGAGACGTCGGAGAACCACACGGCCAAGTTCCGCCCGATCGTGATCATCACGTCGAACAACGAAAAAGAGCTTCCGGACGCGTTCCTGCGCCGCTGCGTCTTCCACTACATCGAGTTCCCCGACAAGGAGACGATGGAGGACATCGTGCGGGTGCACCACCCCGACGTCGAGGACGAGCTCCTGCAGCAGGTGCTGCTGCGCTTCTACTGGCTGCGCGATCTGCCGGATCTGCGCAAGAAGCCGTCCACGAGCGAGGTGATCGACTGGATCGCCGCGCTGCGTCGCGGCGGTGTGTCGACGGAGACGATCGAGAAGGAGCTGCCGTTCCTGGGTGTGCTCCTCAAGCGCGAGAACGACGTCGAGTCGGTTCTTGCCGCGCAGCGCCGGGGCCGCATCAACTAGAGTAGGAGTCGCCCATGTTCGTCGATTTCTTCTACCACCTCAGGGCCCACGGCCTGCGCGTGACGATCACCGAGTGGCTGACCCTCATGGAGGCTCTGGCCAAGGGCTTCACACGGGCGGACCTGAGCGTCTTCTACCACCTGGCGCGCTCGGTTCTGGTGAAGAAAGAGACCGACTTCGACATCTACGACCGGGCCTTCGCGACGTTCTTCACGGACATCGAGGACCAGTTCGACATCGACGACGAGGTGCTCCAGTGGCTGCAGAACCCGCAGCTGCCGGACATCAGTGACGAAGATCGGGCCAAGCTCGAGGCGCTCGACCTCGAGACGCTGCGCGAGCAGTTTCTCGAGCGCCTGAAGGAGCAGGACGAGCGCCACGACGGCGGCAACAAGTGGGTCGGCACCGGTGGCACGTCGCCTTTTGGTCACGGCGGCGAGCACCCGACCGGCATCCGCATCGGGGGCGGCGGCGGAGGTCGCAGCGCCGTGCAGGTGGCCGAGTCGCGTCGCTTCCGCAATCTGCGCTCGGACCGCATCCTCGACACCCGTCAGATCGGCATGGCACTCCGACGGCTGCGCAAGCTGAACAAGGACGACGGCCCCGAAGAGCTCGACCTCGACGAGACGATCAACGAGAGCGCGCGCAACGGGGGCGAGATCGACCTGGTCTTCGGCCCGCCGAAGCGCAACCGCATCAAGCTCTACCTGATGATCGACGTCGGCGGCTCCATGGACCCGCACACGCTGCTGTGCGAGCGCCTCTTCAGCGCGGCCCACGCGGCGAACCACTTCAAGAAGTTCGAGAGCCGCTTCTTCCACAACTGCGTGTACGAGAAGCTCTACACCGACATCTCGCGGTGGAAGGGAGAGTCGACCTCCGAGGTGCTCAAGAACCTCGACCACACCTGGTCGGTGGTCTTCGTGGGGGACGCCTGGATGAGCCCCTACGAGCTGACGCACGCCGGCGGAGCGATCGACTACTACCACAACAACAACGACACGGGTCTGAGCTGGCTGCAGCGCTTCCGGGAGCGGTGCCCGAACTCGTTGTGGCTCAACCCCGAGCCGAAGCGCATCTGGAACGCGCCGACGATCCACCTGATCCGTCAGGTCTTCCCGATGTACGAGCTCACGATCGACGGCCTGACCGAGGCGATCGACGTGCTCCGTGGTGTCCGCCCCAACCGGGCCGCAGCCGCCTGACGGGCGGCACCCCCTGAGCCCTGCCCCCATCGGTGGGGGAAATCGGAACTTTTCGCGGCCGAGTCTCGTTGAGGAGTGCAGGGAGGCTGCGCCATGACCGACACGCCAGGACCACGAGATTCCGACCACGGGCCGTCGATCGACGATCAGCCGCTGCACTCCGAGACAGGAGGCGCAGACGATCGGCTCTTCATGGAGCCAAGCCCGGCGTTGGGTGCGCACGAGGAGCCGGACGAGGGAGTGGGTCGCGGAGGCCTGATCCTCGCTCTGATCGCCATTCTGCTCCTGGTCGGGGGTGGTCTCTGGTGGTTCTTCGGTCGCGACACGCCGCCGCCGCCGCAGGTCGGGGCCGAGGCACCACCCGCGCCACTCGTGAGCGAGATGGAGGGCCTCGACGAGGGCGAGGAGGCGGAGACCGTGTTCACCGACGCACCGCCCCTGGACGAGAGCGACGTCTGGCTGCGCGAGGCGATCGCGCTGATCACGTCGCATCCGGCTGTGGCCGAGTGGCTGCTGAACGACGATCTGGTTCGGCGCGGCGTCAAGGTGGTGGCCAACGTGGCCTACGACGAAGACCCGCGCGTGCATGTGCCGTTCATGGGGCCGCGCGGGGAGTTCGAGGTGGACGACGGTGCCCAGCTCAAGATCTCGTCGTCGTCCTACGATCGCTACGACCGGCTGGCCGGAGCCGTGGCGTCGGTCGACATCGAAGGCGCCGGAGAGCTCTATCGACGGGCCGCCCCGGCAGCCGAGGAGGCGTTCCGTGAGCTCGGCTACCCGGGCAGTTTCGAGGATGCGCTGCGCCGGGCGCTGCGCAAGGTGGCGGCGGTGCCGGTGCTCCGCGAGCCGCCGGCCCTCGAGCGCAAGACGCTCAGCTACCACTACGCCGACCCGGAGCTCGAGGCTCTGGCGCCGGCGCAGAAGCTGATGCTGCGCATGGGGCCGGACAACGTCCGCGTCCTGCAGCAGCAGGCGGCCGCGTTCGGACGCACGCTCGACAGCTAGGGGACTTTTTCAGCAGCCCCCTAGGGCCGCCTCCGCGGTCTCAGCCGCGCAGACTCTTCTTGAGCTCTTTGGCGGTTGCGCCCGTCTTGTCGAGCGGTCGCCAGACGATCGTCCGGCCCTCCAGGCCACGCGCGACACGGATCCAGAGGTCGCGGTTCTTCACGTCGTCGCCGGACGCGGTCTTCCAGCCGCGAGCGCGCCAGCCCGAGAGCCATTCGGTCGCACCCTGGCGGAGGTAGTCGCTGCCGCTCTCGAAGAGGAGGCTCTCGCCTCGACCCACCGCGTCGAGTACGGCGAGTGCCCCCAGGAGTGCCAGCCGGTTGGCGGACGTGGGATTGTCTCTCCCCTGGAGGTCTTCGTGCGTGCCGCCTCGCGTCACCCGGACCGCCCAGCCGCCGGTCCGTCCGACGCAGCGGACCGTGAGCGCTGCGGCGGCGTCGGTCTCGGGTGCCGTCGCCGGCTCGGTCGGGGGTGTGTCGGTCGCTCCGCCTCGGCGCTCGATCTCGGCGGTGGCCAGAGCATCGGCGCGCTCGTTGAGCTCGTGGCCGGCGTGCCCTTTGACCCAGATCCACGACACGTCGTGCCGGCCCGCAGCGCCGGCGAGGCGCTTCCAGAGATCCTGGTTCTTCACCGCGCCGCCCTGACGTCGCTCCCAGTTGCGGGCGACCCAAACGGGGAGCCACGACGTGATGCCCTGCCGCACGTAGGTCGAGTCGGTGTAGAGGTCGACCTTGCCAGGCGCGAGGTGCTCGAGCGCGGCGATGGCCGCGCTGAGCTCCATGCGGTTGTTCGTGGTGTGGTCTTCGCCGCCGACCAGCTCCGTGGTCTCGCCACCTTCGACGATGACGGCTGCCCACGCTCCCGGGCCCGGGTTGGGGCGCGCCCCACCGTCGGTGTACACGACCGTGGCGTCCGGGCGCGGAGCGGGAGGGGTGCGGGCCATCAGTAGACCTGCTCGCGCGTCTTGAGGAAGCGGATGTCGGGCCAGTCCTCCTCCGCGCGCTGGAGGTAGTACGGGCTGTTCGCCAGGAAGACGGGGAGATTGTCGTGGTCGGTGGCCATGCGCGCCTCGTTGGAGTCGGCGAACTTCTTGAGCGCAAGCGGGTCGTCGGCTTCGACCCAGCGCGCCAGCGTGACCGACGTGGTCGTGTACTCCGCCTCGACGTCGTACTCGGTGCGGATGCGGTCGGCGAGCACGTCGAACTGCAGGGCGCCGGCGACTCCCACCACGAGCTGCGAGCCGAGCCGCGCGCGGAACACCTGGGCGGCACCCTCCTCCGCAAGCTGAAGGAGCGCCTTCTGCAGGTGCTTGGCGCGCATCGGATCTTTGGGCCGCACGGCGCGCAGCAGCTCGGGTGCAAAGCTGGGAACCCCGGTGTAGTGGAGGTTCTCCTTCTCGCTCAGCGTGTCTCCGATCCGAAGCTGGCCGTAGTTGGGGATGCCCAGGATGTCGCCGGGGTAGGCCTCTTCGGCGAGCTCGCGGTCCTGGGCGAGGAAAAGCAGCGGGTTGTGGATGTTGAGCACCTTGCCGCTGCGCGTGTGCTTGAGCTTCATGCCGCGCTCGAACCTGCCGGAGCAGAGCCGAACGAACGCGATGCGGTCGCGGTGTTTGGGGTCCATGTTCGCCTGGATCTTGAAGACGAAGCCACTGACGTCGTCCTCGAGCGGCTCGACGACGCGCTCGGCGGCCGGCTGCGGGCGCGGCGCCGGTGCCATCTCGGCCAGGCCGTCGAGCAGGTCCTGCACCCCGAAGTTCTGCAGGGCCGAGCCGAAGAAGACCGGCGTCTGGTTGCCGGCGAGGTAGGTCTCGAGGTCGAGCTCCGGGCACAGTCCGCGCGCCATGTCGATGTTGTCGCGCAGCTGCAGCGCCTGGTCGGAGCCGAACTCGTCGGTGATCGAGCCCTCTTCCAGGGTGGGCACCTCCACGGTCTGATGGTTGCCATCTTCCGAGAGGAGCAGCAGTCGGTCGTGGCGGAGGTCATAGCAGCCGCGGAACGACCGGCCCATGCCGACCGGCAGCGTGGCAGGCGTCACCTCGAGCTGCAGGGTCTGCTCGACCTGGTCGAGCAGCTCGAACGGGTCGAGGCCGTCCCGGTCGAGCTTGTTGATGAACGTGACGATGGGCACGTCGCGCATGCGGCAGACCTCGAACAGCTTGAGCGTCTGCGGCTCGATGCCTTTTGCCGCGTCGAGGACCATGACCGCCGAGTCGACCGCGGTGAGCGTGCGGTACGTGTCTTCGCTGAAGTCCTCGTGACCTGGGGTGTCCAGCAGGTTGAACGTGTGCCCGGCGTAGTCGAACGTCATGACGGACACGGTCACGGAGATGCCGCGCTCCTGCTCGACCTTGAGCCAGTCGGAGCGCGCGCGCCGCTGCTCGCCGCGGGCCTTGACCGCACCCGCAAGCTGGATCGCACCGCCGTACAGCAGCAGCTTCTCGGTGAGGGTCGTCTTGCCGGCGTCGGGGTGCGAGATGATCGCAAACGTGCGTCGGCGCGCGACTTCGTCGCTCAGTTTCGCCATCGGACGTCGGGTCAGCCTTCGGTCGCGGCCCGGTTCGGGGCGGAGGCGGAAGGACGGGGCGAGGTGAGGTGCATGGCAGATGGTCCGGCGAACGAGCGGGGTCATCCTACCCGCGTTCCCGGAGGCCGTCGACGCCCGCAGAGGCGGGCCGCAGGGCTAGTTCGTGCTCTCGCTCAGCTGCTTCGACAGCAGCAGCTCGGCCTCGGCAGCGTCGAGAGGACCCGAGAAGTAGAAGCCCTGGGCGTAGTCGCAGCTGAGCTGTCGGATGTGGTCCACCTGATCCTGCGTCTCGATGCCTTCGGCCGAGACCTCCATGCCGAGCTTGCGCGCGAGCGCCACGATCGTGCCGATGATCTCGGCGCCCTGCTCCTGGGTGCCGACGAGGTGCACGAAGGAGCGGTCGATCTTGAGCGTGTCGGTCGGCAGCTGGTGGAGGTAGCTGAGGGAGCAGTAGCCGGTGCCGAAGTCGTCGAGGTGCACCTGGACGTTCTGGTCGCGCAGGCGCTGGAGCCGGTCGATGGCGATGTCGGCATTGCTCATGAGCATGCTCTCGGTGATCTCGAGGCGCAGCGAGCCCTGGGCGAGCTCGGTGCGGCTCAGGGTCTCCTGGATGCGGTCCTCGAGATCCTGCTGGACGAACTCGCGGCCGGAGACGTTCACGGAGATCTTGAGAGGCTTGTCGCTGGGGTAGCGCTGTTGCCAGATCGCCACCTGTTTGCAGGCCTGCTCCAGCACGAGGTGCCCGATCTGCAGGATGAGGCCCGTCTCCTCGGCCAGCGGGACGAACGCATCGGGCTGGATGAGGCCGCGGTCCGGATGATCCCAGCGCACGAGGGCCTCGAAACCATCGATGTCACCGCTGGAGAGATCCACGATGGGCTGGAAGTAGACCTTGAGCTCGCCGCGGTCGAGTGCGCGGCGCAGGTCGTTCTCGAGCTCGAGCGCCTGCATCGCCACGGTGTGCATCTCGGGGTCGAAGAGCTGGTAGCGCGCTTTGCCCAGTGACTTCGCGCGGTACATGGCGTTGTCGGCGTCGCGCAGCATGTCGTGGGCGCTCCTGTACGGCGAGGCGCTCGTGGTGATGCCGACGCTCGCGCTCGCGTAGATCTCGTTGCCTTCGATGTCGTACGGAATGGCGAGCTCGCGCAGCAGGCGGTCGGCAACCCGCGTGGCGTCGCTGGCCTGTTCGAGGTCGTCGGCGAGTATCGCGAACTCGTCGCCCCCCAGGCGGGCC
This sequence comes from Candidatus Multivoraceae bacterium, assembly GCA_965223385.1. Lineage (GTDB taxonomy): Bacteria > Acidobacteriota > Thermoanaerobaculia > Multivoradales > Multivoraceae > JBCCLJ01. The sequence goes on from CBDCWR010000007.1 coordinate 3,804,615, forward strand.
ACCCGGTCGGAGGGGCGCAGCAGCGACTCGAGCCGTCGCGCAATGGAGATCAGCAGCTGATCTCCGACGGCGTGGCCCAGGCTGTCGTTGACGTTCTTGAACCGGTCGAGGTCGAGAAAAAGGACCGCAAAGACCGACTCGGGATGTCGGCGGTTCCTGGCGATCGCATGCTCGAGCCGATCGAGGAACAGCGCCCGGTTGGGGAGCCCGGTCAGCGAGTCGTGCAGCGCGGCGTGCAGGAGCTGGTCTTCGGCGCGCTTGCGATTCGTGATGTCGGTCAGCGAGCCCGCCATGCGGTGAGGAGACACGCCCTGCGACTCGCGGATCGCCAGCCCCCGGCTCTGGACCCAGCGATAGGAGCCGTCGCTGTGCTCGATGCGGTACTCGGTCTCGAAGTGCTGGCTTTTGCCTTCGAGATGGGCCTCGAGCTCGCGCACGATGCGCTCCCGGTCCTCGATGTGCACCCGCTCCATCCAGTGCTGGACGCAGCTGACCTCGTCGGCGTCTTCGAGCCCCACGATGGAGCGCCACCGCGGCGACGCGTAGAAGTCGTCCTGGAGGAGGTTCCAGTCCCAGACGCCGTCGTTGGCTCCCATCACGGCGAGCGCATAACGCTCTTCGCTCCGGCGGAGCGCTTCGTCGGCGCGCTGCCGCTCCATGGCGTAGCGGATCGCGCGCGAGAGGAGCTCGGCGTCGACCTGACCCTTGATGAGGTAGTCCTGCGCGCCCTTGCGCACGGCCTCGGTCGCCATCGTGAGGTCGTTCTGGCCGGTGAGCACGATGATCGGCGTGCGCTCGGCGCACTGCTGGGCCGCGTGAAGGAAGTCGAGCGGCTCCTGGGGGCTGTCGGGCAGGTTGAGGTCGAAGAGCGCCACGTCGAAGGTCTCGGCGCCCAGGAGCGCGAGACCCCTCTCGAGGCGGTCGACCGCACGCACCTCGAAGGTCATCTGCTCGCTCGCTGCCAGGTGGCGCTCGAGCAACAGCGCGTCGGCGGGGTTGTCCTCGACCACCAGCACCTTGAGGGCCTGGCTGCGTGCCTTGGCGGACTTCTTGCGGCGGTGTTCCTTCGCCGCTCGGCTGGGGGTCACGGTCATGGGGTCTCAGGGGGAGGGAGACAGCGGTCTCAGCGGATGCCGAGTCGGGGAGGGGCGACCTCCTCGGGAGCCTGCCGCGGTGGCGCGAGCGGGATCGTGAACCAGAAGGTGGAGCCGTGGCCGACCCGCGAGTCGACCCAGATCTTGCCGCCGTGGTGCTCGACGATGCCTTTGCACAGGGCAAGACCGACGCCGTTGCCCGGAATCTCCGGGTGCTGGCGATTGAAGACCTCGAAGATGGAGTCTTCCGGGTGCTCGATGCCGATGCCGTTGTCGCGCACGGCGAAGACCCACTCGTCGGTCTGCTGACGCGCCGTGATGCGGATACGCGGCGGCTCCTTTCCCCGGTACTTCACGGCGTTCTCGATCAGGTTGCGAAACAGCATCACCAGCTGGGAGCCGTCGGCGTGCACCGTGGGAAGAGGATCCACGGTGACCTGGGCGTCGTGGGCGTCCAGCATGGAGCCGAGCTGGGCCCGGGCCTCGTCGACCGCCTCTTCGCAGGCCACCGGCTCGGCCGGCTGCGCGTCGCGCTCGAGCGACGACAGCTGGAGGAGGTCCTCGACCAGCTTCTCCAGGCGATGCGCGCCGATGCGGGCGTACTCCAGGTATCTCTGCGCCTGGCTGTCGAGTGACTGCGCGTGCTCTTTGCTCAACAGCTCGGTGTACTCGAGTGTCATGCGCAGAGGCTCGCGGATCTCGTGCGACGCCAGGGCGGCGAACCGCTGCAGGCCGTCGTCGGGGGACGCCGGCGGGCGCTCGGCGACCGGCTGGATCGGGGCGACCGGCTGGATCTGCACCTCTCGCTCGACCTCCTCGATGAGGCCGTCGATGACGAGATCCCCTTCGCCGTCGAGGAGGATCATCTCGGCGATCGACAGGCGCAGGGGTGATCCGTCGGGGCGCTGGATCTCGATCTCGCGGCGGAACCTCCCACTCTCATCGAAGTGGGTCAGCGGGTCGATCCCGGACTCGAGGCTGATCAGAGAGGTGATGTCGAAATCGCTCAGCTCCTGCAGTGACCCGCGCCCCAGGATGCGCAGGAAGGCCGGGTTCACCTCCAGCAGCCGGCCGTCGAGCGTGGTGCGGAACACCCCGACGTTCGACTGGTCCAGCAGTGTCTGCAGGCGGGTCTCGAGGCGCGCCTCGCTGCGCTTCGCGTCGGCACGGTCCAGAACGCCCTGGATCACCTTCGGGAGCGCCACGAACGACTGGGACGACTTCACGAGGTAGTCGTCGAGCCCCTGTTTCATGGCCTCGACGGCGACCGACTCCTCTTCTTCGTCGGCGAGCATGATGACGGGGACGAAGGGCCACCGCTCTTTGGCGACCTTCAGGACGGTGAGGCCGTCGCTCCAGGCGAGGTCCTTCTCCGTGATGATGACGTGGTAGCCACCGCGCTCGAAGGCCTCGCCGAAGGTCAGCGCGTTGGAGGCGGTGGTGATGGCGGCGTCGGGGAACGCCTGGCGCAGGACGAGGAGCGAAAGCGCGGTGTCGTGCTCGCTGTCGTCCAGGAGCAGGATGCGCGGCACCTGCTTCGGAGGCTGGCGCACCTCCGTCATGAAGTTCCCCCGAGTGCTGTGGGATGGCCGGCCGGAGAGCGACCGATCCGAGCCGATGTGGTGGACCTGGGCACGGCGCCGACGCACGGACAGTGCACCGCGCCGGAGAATGGGCACATATGATTTCCTCTTGCCCTCGCGAGGCGAGTGCAAGTTGATTCCCCGTACGGAGACATGATTCGATTTGGCCGAGTCTATCAGCGGCGCCGTAGAACGGGCGAAATCCGGCCTTCCAGGCAGGGTGCAGCGCACGGCGATCGAGCCCAGGGAGAAGCCAGGAAATGACACAACGAGCCTCGACGCCGAGCGTCTTCGACGGCGCCCGCTCCGTGAACCGATGGCAGCCGCGTCCGGTCGCGCCGGAGACGCTGCGCGCGATGTACGACGTGCTCAAGGCCGGTCCGACGAGCGCCAACGGCTTTCCGTTGCGCCTCGTCCTGGCCTCGAGCGACGACGCGAAGGAGCAGATCGCGGCAACGGCGATGAGCTCCAACCAGGAGTGTCTGCGGAACGCTCCCGTTGTCGCCATCGTGGCGTACGACTTGCATTTTTTCGCCGATCTGGAGACGCGGTTCGAAGGTGCGGAGGGCATGAAGGCCCTGTTCGCGTCGAACGCGGAGCTCGCGGAGATCACGGCGCTGCGCAACGGAACACTCCAGGGCGGCTATCTCCTGTACGCGGCACGCGCCGTGGGGCTCGACTACGCGCCCATGTCGGGGTTCGACAACGCCGCGATCGACGCGGCGTTCTTCGAGGGCACCACGGTGCGTTCGAACTTCTTGTGCGGGCTCGGCTACGGCGACTACGACGGGCTCGGCGCGGCGCCCCCTCGACCGGGCTTCGAGCGCATCTGCACGGTCGTCTAGGCGCAAGCCCGTCTCGACGTGAACACATGACGCACCGGGTCGCCATCCTGCAGTCGAGCTACGTCCCCTGGCGCGGCTACTTCGACCTGATCCGGCGCGTCGACCGGTTCCTCCTGTTCGACGAGGTGCAGTACACCCGTCGCGACTGGCGCAACCGCAACCGGATCCGCTCGGCGAACGGCGTGCAGTGGCTCACGATTCCCGTGGAGGCCAAAGGGCGCTTCGCCCAGCGTATCGACGAGACCCGCATCGCCGACCCCGGCTGGGGAGAGCGCCACTTTCGCACGCTGCGGCACGCCTATGCGCGCAGCCCGCACTGGGAGCGCTACGAGGAAACGCTCCGCGGGCTCTACCTCGAGGCGCAGAGCGACATGCTGAGCGCCGTCAATCGGCGCTTCCTCGAGGCCCTGTGTCATCTTCTGGGCATCGAGACGCCGATCGAGATGTCCACCGACTACACTTCTGCACAGGGAAAGAACGAGCGCCTGATCCGGCTCTGCAGCGAGGTGGGTGCCACGCACTACCTGTCGGGGCCCTCGGCGCGGGTCTACATCGACGAAGGCCTCTTCGCCGCCTCAGGAATCCAAGTGGAATGGCTCGACTACCCCGACTACGCGCCCTACCCTCAGCTCCACGGCGCGTGGGAGGAGAATCTGAGCGTTCTCGATCTCCTGCTCAACCTGGGACCAGAGGCGGGCGCGTGGCTGACCAAAGCGCAGGAGTGAGCCACCCGTGAGCGAGGTGCGAGAGCAGGAGGAGCGCGCCGTGCGCTACTACGAGCGCCGCCTGGCCGAGCACGGTGCCAACGCGCGCGGTGTCGACTGGAGCTCCGAGGAGAGTCAGATGATCCGCTTCCGGACGCTCCTGCAGATCGTCGATCTCAGCCTCCGGGGCGTCACGGTGCTCGACTACGGCTGTGGCTATGGCGCTCTCGCCGAGCACGCCCTGGCGCTCCCCGGGGTCGACGCGTACGTGGGCTACGACGCGTCCGACGCGATGATCAGCGCGGCACAGGAGCAGATCGGGGGCGACCCTCGGTGTCGTCTCGTCGGCAGCTCCGAGCCGCTCGGCGTCGCCGACTACGGAGTTGCGAGCGGCGTCTTCAACGTGCGGCAGGACACCGACGAGGAGACGTGGTGGCGCTACGTGTGCGGGCTGATCGACGATCTGGCGCGGCACAGCCGCCGCGGCTTCGCCTTCAACGTGCTGACGTCGTTCTCGGACGAGCCCCTCAAGCGGGATCACCTGTTCTACGCACACCCGGCGACCGTGCTCGACCACTGCCAGACGACCTACTCCCGCTGGGCGTCGCTGCTGCACGACTACGGTCTGTACGAGTTCTCCGTTCTGGTGCGCTGCGAGGAGGAGGGCGCTTGGCAGAGCTAGTGGTGTTCGGCACCGGCGACATCGCGCGGCTCGCGGAGCACTACTTCCGCACCGACAGCCCGCACGAGGTGGTCGCCTTCACGGTCGACGACGCCTTCGTCGATGGCTCGACGCTGCTCGAGCGTCCGCTGGTGGCGTTCTCCGAGATCGCCGCCGCGTTTCCACCAGAGCGCCACGAGATGTTCGTGGCGCTCTCCTACGGCCAGATGAACCGGCTGCGCGCGGAGCGCTGCACGCAGGCGAAGGAGCTCGGCTACACCCTCGCTTCGTACGTCAGCTCGAGGTGTACGTACCTCAGCGAGGCCCCGCCGGGCGAGAACGCCTTCATTCTCGAAGACAACACCGTGCAGCCGTTCGTGCGGATCGGCGACCACGTGACGCTCTGGAGCGGCAACCACATCGGTCACGACAGCGTGATCGAGGACGACGTCTTCATCAGCTCCCAGGTCGTGGTCTCCGGGCACTGTCACATCGGGCGCGGCGCCTTCCTCGGCGTCAACAGCACGGTGCAGCACGGCGTCCGGGTCGCGCCGCGGACCCTGGTCGGAGCCGCCGCACTGGTCACGAAAGACACGGAGGAGGAGGCCGTGCTCCTCGGAACCCGGGCGAAGCTCTCCAGCCGGACGAGCCGCGAGGTGGATCTGTGAGCCGGGACTTCGTGCCCTTCAACCGGCCTTTTGCCACCGGAGGGGAGCTGGAGAACATCCAGGAGGCCCTCGACGGCCATCACCTGGCGAGCGACGGCCCGTTCTCCCGGCGCTGCGAGCGGGAGCTCGAGCGCAAGACGAACGCCCATCGTGCACTCCTCGTTCACTCTTGCACCGCGGCGCTCGAGATGGCTGGCCTGCTGCTCGATCTGCAGCCCGGCGACGAGGTCGTCCTGCCTTCGTTCACCTTCGTCTCCACCGCCAACGCCTTCGTTCTGAGAGGCTGTGTGCCGGTCTTCGTCGACATCGACCCCGAGACGCTCAACGTGAGTCCGAGGGCGGTCGAGCAGGCCCTGACCCCGCAGACGCGGGCCGTGGTGGCCGTGCACTACGCCGGAGTGGCGTGCGAGATGGAGCGGCTGCTCGCGCTGGAGGAGCAGCACGGCTTCGTTCTGATCGAAGACGCGGCCCAGGCGTTGGGTGCGACGTACAGGGGTCGACCGCTCGGCTGCCTGGCTCGAATGGGCGCCCTCTCGTTCCACGAGACCAAAAACGTCATCTCCGGAGAAGGTGGAGCCCTTCTCCTGCGCGACCCGGAGTACGCCGCCCGCGCGGAGATCCTGCGCGACAAAGGGACCGATCGCGGAGCCTTCTTCCGCCGGGAGGTGGCCAAGTACCAGTGGATGGACCTGGGCTCGTCGTATGGGCCGAGTGAGCTCGTGGCAGCCTTCCTGGCCGCACAGCTCGAGCTCGAGGACGACATCCGGCACCGCCGGCTGGAGCTCTGGCAGCGCTACCACGACATGCTGCGCGAGCCCGAGGCGCGTGGTGTGCTGCGGAGGCCGGTGATCCCGACCGACTGCGAGCACAACGCACACCTGTACCGGGTCGTCCTGGACGGCTGCGACCGGGGTGAGGTGCTGCGGAAGATGCGGGAGGAGGGCATTGACGCCATCTTCCACTACGTGCCGCTGCACTCGGCGCCGGCCGGCCGACGCTTCGGGCGGGTCGCCGGATCCATGGACGTCACCGACGAGGTTGCGGCCAACCTCGTGCGCCTGCCGCTGTGGCTGGGAATGACGGAGGGTGACCAGGAGCGGGTGGTCGAGAGCCTCCTGCGGGCGATGGAGGGCACCCGTGGCTGAAGGACCCGTCTGGCTGTCGGTGGTGAGCCCGGTCTATCAGGCGGAGGGCTGCGTCGAGGAGCTCTGTCAGCGGGTGATCGACACGGTGGGGCCGCTGGCCGAGGGGCGCGCGTTCGAGATCGTGCTGGTGGACGATGCGAGCCGGGACGGCTCCTGGGCCAAGGTACGCGAGATCGCCCGTCGCGAGCCGTGCGTGCGTGGGCTGCGGCTCACGCGCAACTTCGGGCAGCACCGTGCGATCCCGGCCGGCCTGGCCGCGGCGCGCGGCGAGGTCGTCGTGGTGCTCGACTGTGATCTCCAAGACCCCCCCGAGGAGATCCCGCGCCTCCTCGAGGCACTCGACGACGCGGTCGACGTGGTGCTGGTGCGGAGGACAGGGCGCCAGGGACCGTGGCTTCGCTCGGTCTTCTCCCGTCTCTTCTTCCGGGTGCTCAATCTGCTCTCCCAACGCTTCGCGCCCGACCAGGTCGGGACCTTCTCTGCGATGCGTCGCGAAGTCGCTCGGCAGTACCTGGAGGTGGCCGATCCGCGGAGCCACTTCCTCAGCGTGCTGGGCTGGATGGGCTTCCCGCACCACATTCTGGACGTGCCACACGCAGCCCGCTTTGCGGGCCGCAGCTCGTACTCGCTGCGCAAGCTCTTCCGCCATGCGATCGACGGCCTGGTCACGCAGACCACCGTGCTGCTCCAGCTGAGTACCGCGGCCGGCGCCGCCCTCTTCGGGCTGTCACTCGTCCTGATCGGTTACCTCACGTATCGGCGCCTGACCGACTCGGTGGGTGTCGACGGCTGGGTCAGTGTGATGGTTGCGGTTCTCTTCGTCGGCGGCTCGGTGCTCTTGTCGCTCGGCGTGCTGGGGCTCTACCTGGCCCAGGTGGTCGAGAGCTCGCGGGGCCGTCCGCTGTACCTCGTACAGCAGCGCACGTGGGTGGACCCGGCCGAATGAGTGGCCCCGGCTGGCGCCGCGGGGGGCTGGTCGTGCGGCCCGGCGGAGCGCAGGCCTGGGCGGCGAGCCACGCCGCGAACCCCTTCGCGGTGGCGACGGAAGCCGGTTTCGAGCTCTACTATTCGCCGCGCGACGCAGCGCAGCGATCGTGCGTGGCGCGCGTCGCGTGGAGTTGCGATCAGGGCTTCTCGTCGCCCGCGGAGATGGTGCTGCCGCCAGGCGATTCGCTGGCCTTCGATCGCGACGGTGTCTCCATGGGCTCGCTGGTCCGCGACGGGGACGACACGCTGATGTACTACCTCGGCTGGGAGCGGGGCAGTGGAGATGGTCCACCGTTCCGCAATCGCATCGGGCTTGCGATCAGCCGGGGCGGCGGGCCGTTCAGCCGGCTGCCGGAGCCCGTGCTCGACCTCGGGGCGCACGACCCGTTGGGGCTGTCCTATCCGTGGGTGGTCCGCACCATCGACGGCTGGCGCATGTGGTACGGATCCGTCTCCCGGTGGCACGGAGGCTTCGAGGACCAGGATCACGTGCTCAAGCGGGCGACGTCGCAAGACGGTCGCACCTGGTCCACCTCTGGCGCTGCGGTGCTCGAGGCCGAAGGTGATGCGTGGGCCCTCTCGCGCCCCTGCATCCTGCACGGTGAGCAGGGGTGGGACATGTGGTTCTCCGAGCGAGGCCGTCGGTACCGCATCCGACACGCCCGGTCCGCCGACGGCGAGACGTGGCAGCGCTCCGATCTCGCGGATGGTCTCGGCCTCGACCCGGCCCCCGGAAGCGCGTGGGAGGATCAGGAGGTCTGCTATCCGTGCGTCATACGCAGCGAGGGTGAGCTGGTGCTCTTCTACTGCGGCAACGGCTACGGCAGGACGGGCTTCGGCTGGGCCCACCGCGCCGATCCTTCTAGGGGGCTGCTGAAAAAGTCCCGTGGGTCTCGCGCATCGAGTTTCGGTTCCTGGCAAGGCGCCTCGACGAAGGCGATGCTGGGGTCATCGTCGAGGAGAGGGAACGCAGTCCAGGGGCCGAAACTCGTTGCGCCCCAAGGGGTTGTGGCCGGCGCGGGCGCATCTGCTACGTTGTTTTCTCTCGACGATGGCACCGCATCGCCTTCGAGAAAAACGGGCGAACTCGCAGAGTTCGCTTGCACCTGCACCCGCGGCGGCCACAACGAGACCCACGGGACTTGTTCAGCAGCCCCCTAGGATTCCGTCATGACCACCTCGCACTCGCGTCTCGACGTGTGGCGCATCGAGATCGACGAGCTCGAAGGCCTCGACCTCCTCACCGGAGAGGAGACGAAGCGCGCGGAGCGCTACCTCCTGGAGGCGAAACAGCGCGAGTACACCGTGGCGCGCTCGGCGATGCGGCGGATTCTCAGCCTCTACGTCGAGGTGCCGGAGAGCGAGATCGAGTTCCAGACCGGGGAGCACGGGCGGCCCGAGCTGCCGGGTGTGGCCTGGAACTTCAATCTCTCGCACTCCGACGGCATGGCTCTCCTCGGGGTGGGTCAGCGCGACCTCCTCGGTGTGGACGTGGAGCGTCGGCGCGAAGGGCGGCCTTTTGGCCGCCTCGCCCGCCGCTTCTTCTCGGTGGCCGAGGCGCGGAGCTTCCAGCGCCTCGCGGAGGAGTCGGAAGAGACGGTCTTCTACCGCGGCTGGACGCGGAAGGAGGCCTACCTCAAGGCCTGGGGTACCGGCCTGACCTTTTCGTCGCGCGGCTTCTCGCTGACCCTGGAGCCGCAGGACGCGCTCCTCGTCGAGACGCAGATGCCGGGAGACGACGGTCGTGGCTGGCACTTCCGCGATCTCGATGTGGGGTCGTTGCACGCCGCGTGCGTGTGCTGGCGCGGTGCGGATGCGGACGTGCGCCTGCTCGGCTTCCGGCCGGAGCGGGCGCGAGAGGACTTTGGCAACCTCGCCGAGGTCGGAGGACCGGAATGAGCTTGGATTCGGTGGGTTTGAGAGTTCTCGTGTACGCCTTCGCGGCGGTCAACGCCGGGATCGGCGTCGCAGCGCTAGTGGCGCCGCGCCGGCTCGGATCCTGGCTGGGCTACGAGCTCACCTCGACCACGGCCTACGGTGAGATGCGCGCCGTGTACGGAGGGCTCTTCCTCGCCCTCGGCGTGGGCATCGCCCTGGCGCTCCATCGCACGGATGGCGCAGGCTGGCTCTACGCGTTTGCGGTGCTCTACGCCGGGCTGGCCGTCGGACGGCTGACGAGCGCGGTGCTCGACGGGCCCGTGCGCTACACGCTCGCGGCCCTGGCCGTCGAAGTGGGTGGGGTGGCGTTGCTGCTGGTCGCGGCGGCGCGCTTCAAGTAGCGCTTTCGGAGCTGTCCGCCGTGGCGTGAGCTTCCGGCAGGTCGAGCTGGTTGAGCAGCTCGTCGAGCATGGATGGCCGCGCGAGGGCGTAGCCCTGCATCAGGTCGATTCCGAGGCGCATCAGGCGCGACATCACGGCGCGGCTCTCGACGAACTCGGCGATGGTCCGTAGCCGCAGCTGGGTGGCCACGTGGTGGATCGACTCGACGATGGCGTGGTCGACCTCGTCGGTGTCGGCGTCGCGAACGAAGGAGCCGTCGATCTTGATGAAGTCGACCGGGAGGCTGCGCAGGTAGCCGAACGAAGAGACGCCGGTGCCGAAGTCGTCGAGCGCGAAGGAGCACCCCATCTCGCGCAGCTCGCTCATGAAGGCGACCGCACGGGGCAGGTCGCGAATGGCAGCTGTCTCGGTGATCTCGAAGCACACCCGGCCGTGCGGAACCTGATGCTTGATCAGCTGCGCCTTCACGAAGCCCGCGAAGTCTTCGCTGGCGAGCGACGTGCCGGAGAGGTTGATGAAGCACTGCTTGACCCGTGGGCCACAGTCGCCCTCGAGCCCGCTCGCCCAGCCTGGATCCGCCCAGCGCTCGTCGTGCCAGTGCGGGCTCAGCGCGGCGAGGGCGTGCTCGACCACCCACCTGTCGACGGCCGGCATCACCCGGAAACGCTCGGCTGCGGGGATGAAGGACGCGGGCGGCACGGGCTGCCCCTGGCGATCGAACATCGTGACGAGAATCTCGATGCGCAGGGGCTGCTCCGGGCTCGCCAGCGGATCGACGATCGGCTGGTAGCGGAGCTTGAAGCGATCCTGCTCGAGCGCGGAGCGGATGCGGGTGACCAGCTGCATCTCGGTGTGGCGCTTGGCGATCTCGTGGTCACCCGGGTGGGAGGAGTGCACCCGATTGCCCCCCTGCTCCTTCGCCGTGAAGCAGGCGGCGTCGGCCCGCACCATGAGATCGGCCGTGCTGTCGTCGCCCTGGTGGATGGCGACCACGCCGACCGATGCCGTGACCACGTGCTGACGCTCCTTCCACCGGAAGCGGAACGTCTCGATCGACTGGCGCAGCAGGTCCGCCGTCTCCTCGGCACGCTCGACGGGGCAGTGGCGCAGGAGCACCCCGAACTCGTCGCCGCCGAGCCGCGCGATCATGTCGGTCTGCCGGACCTTGGCGGGTAGCACGCGCGCCAGCTGGCGGAGGAGCTCGTCGCCCGCGAGGTGACCACAGGTGTCGTTGATCACCTTGAACTGATCGAGGTCGAGGATACACAGCGCATGGCCGCCGAGGCCGTGCTGGACCGTCTCGTTGAGGTCGGCCTCGAACTGCTGCCGGTTCGGGAGGCCCGTCACCGGGTCGTGCGAGGCCTGGTAGGTCAGCTCCTCCTCGAGCTTCTGGTACTGCGTGTCGATGACCTCACGCTCTTCGATCTGCGTCATGAGGCCTTCGTTCGTGTCGTAGAGCTCCTCGATCAGCTGCTCGTGGTCGTAGCGGAGGCGCTCGCTCTGCAGCAGCTGCTCGTGGAGTCGGAGGCCGAGGCGGGCGGTGGCGAACAGGAAGACGAGGGTGCCGAGGGTCACGGCGAGGTCGAGCTCACCCCCTTCGAAGGCCGAGCGCACGAGGAAGGGCAAGGTGGCCGGGAGCGCGAAGACGGGAAAACCCCAACGCAGGGCGGCGACGGTGCCCGCGATGCCTGCGCTGACGGCGCAGAGTGCCACCGCGACGAGCGCGCGATGCTGCAGTGTGTCGGGGTAGAGGAGAATGCCGAGCTGGCCCCAGACGATGCCCGCCACGAACATCGACAGGACGTACTGCCTGCTCCACTGGGAGGCGGTCTGGCGCGAGGACTCCTCGCGCCAGCGCGAGATGAGGCCAATCTGCCAGAGGTGCGCGGCAGCCACCGCGCAGAGCCAGGGAATCGCCCAGCGCTGCGCGATCGCGTCCCACAGCACCGCCACGAGCACGGCGGCGGCGCCGAAGGTCAGCCCGTGGATGTCGAGCCGTTGCCGGAACAGATGGCGAACCTGCTTCTCGAGGAGCGTCTTCTGGCGCTGCTGCTCGATCTCGCCGAAGCCCAGCTCGCGCGAGAGATCGAGTGAATCGGCGTGGGTTCCGTTGGGCTGGGGCTGTTGCATCGGGAGGGGGAGAAAGACAGGTATCCTAATTTATTCATGGGTCGATTGGCGCATTCATGCGCCAGAAATCTGCCGTCTCGGAGGTTCAGGCACGGCTTGAATCCTCCGATAGGTGGTTTAGCTCGTCCCGCAGCCCGCACGTCGGGCCGTTCGGCGGGAGGCTTCGCGGCCCGTCTAGCGCGCCAGCCGCACGCGCCCTTCGACCTCGGGCGCGACCGGCGAGGTCCGGCGGATGTGGTCGGTGACCACCTCGGAGAGGAGCCGCCCCTGGTCGTAGGCGTCGATGGCGCGATCGCGCAGCACCGTGTAGTCGTCTCCACCGCTGCGGTTGAAGCTGTTCGCGACGACCCGGTACACGCGCTCCGGGTCGAGGGGCTCGTAGCTGCCGTCATCGCCGCGCACCTCGACGTGATCGACGCGCGCGCCGGCGGGCTGGTCCAGATCGAAGGCGAAGCGGACGCCAGCGACCTGCAGGAAGCGACCTGTGCCGTCGTTGTTCGGATCTTCGGCACGGGACACCGAGTGCTCGAGAACCGCACGCAGGTCGTCTCCGCGCAGCCCGAAGGTGCTCATGGTGTTGCCGAACGGCAGGACCTCCAGGACCTGACCGATGCTGATCGCCCCCGCCGGGATCGTCGAGCGGATGCTGCCGGAGTTGTGCAGCGCCACCTCGGCGCCGGAAGCTCGCCCTTCCGCGAGCAGCGCGTCGGCGATCAGGTTGCCGAGAGCGCACTCGCCGAAGCGGCAGGTGCGCTCGTCGCCGCGCAGCTCGACGGCGGCCGCGCCAACGAGCTCGCCGCTGAACGAGGCGACCTCCTCGGCGAGGGGCTCGATCAGATGTGCCGTCGTCTCGTCGGGCTCGACGCTCCCGTCGAGGAGGATGGGGTGGCCGACGGCGCTGGTGAGCACGCCGTCGCCGTCGAAGGTCAGGTCGATGCGGCCCAGGTACATGCCCCAGGCGAACGCCGTGATCACGGGAACGCGGTTCCCCTGAGGCCCTTCGACCCAGGTGGGATACGGCCCCTCCGCGTTCTCGTCGTCATTGTGCAGCAGCGTATTGGTGTGGCCGCCGATGACGAGGTCGATTCCAGCAACGGTGCGCGCGATCTCCAGGTCGCGGCCCATCCCCGCGTGGCTGAGGGCCAGGATCACGTCGACCCCGTCCCCCTCGAGCTCGGCGATGGCCGCTTGCAGACGCTCTCCGATCGGCTCGAACGCGAGGTTGGGCCCCGGGCTCGAGAGGGAGGGCGTCTCTTCGGTGATGTAGCCGACCAGGCCGATGCGACGCCCGCCGCGCTCGAGGACGGCGGAGCGGACGAGCAGCCCCTCGAGCGCCGGCTCCGCGCTCCAGTCGACGTTCGTGGCCAGGAGCGGAAAGTCGATCTCGGCTGCGAAGGTGGCGAGCGTGGCGGGCCCGTCGTCGAACTCGTGATTGCCGACCACCATCGCGTCGTAGGCCATGTGGTTCATCACCCGGCTGGCAGCGGTGCCTTTGAAGCGGCTGTAGAAGAGAGTGCCTTGAAACTGGTCGCCGGCGTCGAGCAACAGCGTGTGGGGGACCTCGCCGCGAATCTGCTCCACGAGCGTGGCGCGGCGTGCGGCGCCGCCGAAGCACTGACCCTCTTCGGACTCGCGGGGGCGGCAGGCGTTGCCGAACCGCTCGAACTCGAGAAAGCGGGAGTGCACGTCGTTCGTATGCAGCACCGTGAGCTCGAACGGGCGCTCCGGATCGCTGCAGCCGAGCAGGCTGAGTGCCGCGGCGGCGAGCGCAAACACCGCGCGGCGCGGCCAGAGACCTGGATGTCCGGCAGGGGGCAGAGGCACTTGGGTTTCCCTCGGGTGACGGTGGCGCAATGGCGCCGGCGAAGCTGCGGCCGAGTGTACCTGCGGCATCGGCACGGCGTGCGGTGGATGTCGGCGGCGGCGCTGATCTAGAGTGAGCGCCGGCTCGGTCGGGCGAGGTGACCTGCCGTGGTGCCGCGGCGTGGGCCGCAGAAGGGAGACTGCCGTGAAGGTTCTGGTGACGAGACCCGTTCCGCGGGTGGCCGTGGACATTCTGGAAGAGCACTTCCAGGTGCACGTGCTGGAGGAGGGCGCAGCGGAGCAGCCGGGGGCTCTGGAGGTTGCGGTGGCCGACTGCGATGCTGCGCTCGTGCTCATCACGGAGCGGTTCGGCCGCCGACACTTCGAGGCCGCTCCGAAGCTGAAGATCGCCGCCAACATGGCGGTCGGCTACAACAACATCGATGTCGATGCGGCCCGCGAGCACGGGGTGATCGTGACGAACACGCCGGACGTGCTCACCGAGACCACGGCCGATCTGGCGTGGGCGCTCATCCTGGGCGTGGCGCGGCGCGTCGTCGAGTCGGACGCCTTCCTGCGCGCAGGCAAGTTCGATCGCTGGGGGCCCCTGATGCTGCTGGGCCCCGACGTCTACGGCAAGCGACTCGGCGTGATTGGCCTCGGCCGCATCGGTGAAGCCGTGGCGCGGCGTGGGCACCTCGGCTTCGGCATGGAGATCGTGTACTGGAACCGCTCCCCGCACGCGCGCGCCGAGGAGGAGCTCGCTGCGCGGAAGGTCGCGCTCGACGAGCTCCTGGAGACCAGCGACATCGTCACGCTGCACGTACCGCTCGTGCCGGACACACGGCATCTGATCGGCGCCGACGAACTGCGCAAGATGAAGAAGGAGGCCATCCTCGTCAACACGGCGCGGGGTCCCGTGGTCGACGAGGCGGCGCTGGTGGAGGCGCTCGAGGCCGGCGAGATCTGGGGGGCGGGTCTCGACGTGTTCGAGGAGGAGCCGATCGTGCACCCCGGCCTGCTGGATCGAGAGGACGTCGTGCTCCTCCCGCACATCGGCAGCGGCTCCCTCGAGACACGCAACCAGATGGCGTCGCTCGCGGCGCAGAACATCGTCGCGGTCCTCCAGGGCAAGGACCCGCTCACTCCCGTCTGACTCCCTGCAGAGCATCTCCGGCCAAGCAAAGCGGCCGGAGGCCGCTCGAGAGTCCGCCAGGGGCGGACGGAGTATCGGCATGGGAGGAGCGGAGGCTGGTACCACCAGCCGAGCCGCCAAGCGACGCGAGCGCAGCTCGCTTGGAGCGCGGAGTCCGCCAGGGGCGGACGGAGTATCGGCATGGGAGGCGCGCGGGCTGGTACTCACCAGCCGAGCCGCCAAGCGACGCGAGCGCAGCTCGCTTGGAGCGCGGAGTCCGCCAGGGGCGGACGGAATATCGGCATGGGAGGCGCGCAGGCTGGTACTCACCAGCCGAGCCGCCAAGCGACGCGAGCGCAGCTCGCTTGGAGCGCGGAGTCCGCCAGGGGCGGACGGAGCATCGGCATGGGAGGCGCGCAGGCTGGTACTCACCAGCCGAGCACCTCCCCCGTCAATCGCGCATGTTGGTGAACTTGAGCTCGAGGCCGTAGTCACCGCCTTTGAGGAGCTGGATCACCGACTGGAGGTCGTCGCGCTTCTTGCCGGTGACGCGGACCTGATCGTCCTGGATCTGCGCCTGCACCTTGAGCTTCGACTGCTTGACCGCCTTCGCGATCTGCTTGGACGTGTCCTTGGGGATGCCGTTCTGCAGCTTGATGTGCTGGCGCACCGTGCCTTCGGTGGCGGGCTGCGGATCTCCCGCGTCCAGGTTCTTGATCGCGACGCCGCGCCGAATCAGCTTCGAGTGCAGGATGTCGCGCACCGCGTCGAGCTTGTAGTCGTCGTCGCCCGTGAGCACGATCTCGGCCTCCTTGTCCCACTCGATCTTGCTCTTGGAGCCGCGAAAGTCGTAGCGCTGCGCGATCTGCTTGCGCGCCTGGTTGACGGCGTTGTCGACCTCCTGCGGGTCGGTCTTCACGACGATGTCGAACGAGGGCATGACGGATCCTCCGGGTTGGCCTGAGCTCGGCAGCGGAATGTATCAATGGGACCCGTCGGCGCATGCTAGGGTCCTGGCTTCTCTCGAGAGCGCAGGCCTTGCGGGGGCGGCCGGGTGTCGGATCCAGAGCCCCAGAGGCGAGGGCTGCCGACAAAGCACGTCGGGCGTCGGACCCACGCCCGAGGAGTCACCTTGGAGGTGAACATGGAGCAGCCCAGCTCTGGAGCGCGCGCGCTCGTGTGCGCAGCCGTCGTCCCGAACCTCTTGGCCGTAGCGCTCGTCGCCCTCGTCGCGTCCCCTGTCATCGCCCAGCCGAGCGGCGCGGCGAAGGAGCTGCCGACGGCAGCATCCCTCACCGAAGGCCTCGCGGCCGAGCCGGGATTCCTCGATCTCTACTGGAACGACGACACCGGGCGTGTCCTGCTCGGGGTGCCGCTCGACACCGAGATGCTCTTCGTCCCCGGGCTGGCCGCGGGCGTCGGCTCGAACGACATCGGTCTCGACCGCGGTCAGATCGGGCGCACGAAGATCGTCGAGTTCCGGCGTGTCGGGCGCAAGGTGCTGCTGGTGCAGAAGAACCACCGCTACCGCGCCGTCTCGGACAGCCCGGCGGAGGTCCGATCGGTGCGGGAGGCGTTCGCCGAGTCGGTGCTGTGGGGCTTTCAACTGGCGGCGCAGCCGACCGAGGGCGCCCTCGTGGACGCGACGGATTTCCTGCTGAGTGACCAGCACGAGGTCGCGACCCGGCTGCGGCAACGGAACCAGGGGACCTACCGCCTGGACGGCGCCCGGAGCGCGCCGTACCGTGCGCGCACCAAGAGCTTCCCGCAGAACACGGAGCTCGAGGCCACGCTGACATTCGTCGGATCGCCCCCGGGCAGCTCCGACGGCCCCGGTGCGGGGCCCGGCGCCGGCGCGTGGATCCGCTCCGTGACGCCGACCGCCAGCGCGGTCACCGTGCGCCAGCATCTGTCGTTCATCCAGCTTCCCGACGACGGCTACGAGCCCCGGCCCTACGACCCCCGGTCGGGCTACATCTCGAGCGACTTCCTCGACTACGCCCAGCCGATCGAGGGGAGTCTCCGGCAGCGCTTCATCCTCCGTCACCGGCTCGAGAAGAAGGACCCGACGGCGGCCGTGAGCGAGGCGGTGGAGCCGATCGTGTACTACCTCGATCCGGGAACTCCCGAGCCGGTGCGCTCGGCGCTGCTCGACGGCGCGCGCTGGTGGAACCAGGCGTTCGAGGCGGCGGGATACCGCGACGCCTTCCAGGTACGCATGCTCCCGGAGGACGCCGACCCCCTCGACGTGCGCTACAACCTCATTCAGTGGGTCCACCGCTCGACCCGCGGGTGGTCGTACGGCAGCTCGATCTCGGACCCCCGCACCGGCGAGATCCTCAAGGGGCACGTCACCCTCGGCTCGCTGCGCGTCCGGCAGGACTACATGATCGCGCAGGCGCTCGTCGGCGACACCCACGACGCGGGCTCGGGCCAGCCCGATCCCATGCTCGAGATGGCGCTCGCGCGGCTGCGTCAGCTGTCGGCGCACGAGGTCGGCCACACGATCGGCCTCGTGCACAACTTCGCGGCGAGCGCCAACGATCGCGCCTCGGTGATGGACTACCCGCACCCCAAGGTTGGCCTCGACGGACAGCGGCCAGTTCTCGGCGACGCGTACGACGCGGCGATCGGCGCGTGGGACAAGCGGGCCGTGATCTACGGCTACCAGGACTTCCCCGACTCGGTGTCGGCGGAGGAGCAGTCGCGCGCCCTCGAGGAGATCCTCGAAGAGACGCGGCAGTCGCTCTTCTTCCTCACGGATCAGGACGGTCGGCCCAAGGGTGGAGCGAGCCCGATCACGCACATCTGGGACAACGGCGGGGACCCGGCGGAGGAGCTCGAGCACCTCCTCGACGTGCGCGGCGGCGTGCTGGCCCGCTTCGGCGAGGACTTCCTCCAGCCCGGCACTCCGATGGACCGGCTCGAGGACATGCTGGTGCCGCTGTTCCTCGTGCACCGCTACCAGCTCGACGCGGCCGCCAAGATGGTCGGTGGCCTCGACTACCGCTACGCGCTGCGCGGCGATGGGCAGCTGGTCACCGAGCTGCTCGATCCCGCCGACCAGAGGCGAGCTCTGCAGGCATTGCTCCGGGCTCTGAGCCCGGCCGAGCTGACGCTGCCGGAAAGCCTGCTCGTCCAGGTTCCACCACGGACCCCGGGCTCCCGGCGGGGACGCGAGCACTTCCCGGGGCGTACCGGGGTCACCTTCGATCCGCTGACCGCGGCCGATGTCGCAGCCGATCTGGCACTGGGTCTCCTCCTGCACCCGGAACGGGCGGGGAGGCTCGTCATCCACCCGGCGCGCGACGCCGAGCAGCTCGGCATCTTCGAGGTGCTCGATGCGCTGCTCGACGCGACGTGGAGATCGGACGCTGCACCCACGGGTCTAGAGGCCGAGGTGCGTCGGGTCGTGGAGAACGCGGTCGTGCGCCACCTGCAGCGGCTGGCCGTGTCGGATGCAGCGCTGCCGCAGGCGCGGGCCGCCGCACTGTCGGCCATCCAGGATCTCAACGGCTGGCTGCAGGACGAAGCACCCGAGGGCCGGGGCCAGGCGGCTCACTACGCCGCGATGGTGCAGCACCTCGACCTCTTCCTCGACGAGCCGGGCGACCTGGAGGCCCCGCGTCCGGTGCGCTCCCCGGACGGCGACCCGATCGGCTCGGGCGACCCGCTTCGACTCCAGATGCTGGAGTTTCTGGACGAAGGGCTCTGCTGGCTGGACGACGTGCGCTGGTGAGGGTTTCGGCCAAGGTGCAGATCGCAGTGCCCTGGGCTACCAACCCTCCTGTTGCGGTGAGGGGACCCAGATGCTGACGAATCGGAGCAGAGGCCCTACTGAACTGCGTCGTGAGAAACCTCAGCTAGGCCCTTCCGGGCAAGGCTCTCGAAGGCCTCCGCGAAGCGGTCGATCTCTTCCACGGTGGTGTACACCGAGGGCGTCACGCGGATGCCGTTGAACTCGGCGTGCTGAATTCCCACCGTGAAGATGCGGTGCTCCTGCCAGAGGTGGTCCGCGATGGCGACGGAGTCGATGCCCTCGATGCCGACGGTGGCGATGCCACAGCTCTTGCGCGGCGCGAGGCTCGTGTGGAGCTGCACACCGGGCAGGTCTTTCACACGCTCGGCCCAGCGGTTGCGCAGGTAGACCATGCGTGCCTCTTTGCGCTCGGCGCCGATGCCCTCGTGGAAGGTGAGGGCCTCGGCGATGGCGAGGAAGTTGGCACACGGGTGGGTGCCGATCTCCTCGAACTTGCGGATGTCTCCCGTCAGCTTGTCGGGCGCGGCCATGAGGGGCCAGAGATCGCGGATCCTGCTCTTGCGCACGTAGAGCAGACCCGTCCCGAAGGGGGCGAAGAGCCACTTGTGCAGCGAGCTGGCGTAGTAGTCGCAGTCGAGATCCTCGTGCTCGAACGCGAAGTGGGCGAAGGCGTGGGCGCCGTCCACGATCACGGGGATGCCGTGGCGGCGCGCCATCTGGACCACCTTTTTCACCGGCAGGATCTGCCCGGTGATGTTGACGATGTGGCACATCAGGATGAGCTTGGTCTTCTCCGTGATGTGGCTCTCGAAGAGGCGCACCACCTCGTCTTCGTCGTCGGCCGGGATCGGCAGCGAGAACTGGCGGAGCCGGATCCCCTCCCGCCGCTCGCGCTGCTGGAAGGTCGTGATCATGCGCCCGTAGTCGTGCGTTGTGGTGAGCACCTCGTCGCCGCGCTCGAGGTCGACGCCGAGCTGGCAGGTCTGGAGGCCCTCCGAGGCGTTGCGCACGATCGCCATCTCTTCCGGCGCGCAGCCGAAGTGACCGGCCAACCGCTGACGCACGATCTCCTTTTGCGGCTCGAGCACCTTCCACATGGTGTAGGCCGGGGCCTCGTTGGAGAACGCGAGGTAACGCGCGAGCGCCTTCTGTACGTCTTCGGGCGACGGGCAGACCCCGCCGTTGTTGAGGTTGACCATGCTGCGGTCGACCGTGAACGCGCGCTGCACCTCGAACCAGAGGTCCTCGTTGCGTGCGTCGTCCGTGGGGGCCGTGCTCTCCGGCAGAGCGAGCGCCGGCGCGTGGGGTGCGAGGAACCCGAGGGTGGCCGCCGCGGGCGCCCAGGACTGCAGAAAGCCGCGTCGCGAGAAGTTGGTGGAGGTCATGATGCGACTCTAGCGGAACCGGTCTTCGAGCTCGGCTGCGGCCTGTGGACAGGCGGGGTGCGACGCGCGAGACTCGACCTGGCGCCGCCGCGCGTCGGTTGAATGCGGAGTCACTCCCGGAGATGCGATCCATGCAGAAGACAGCCCACGTCCGTGAGCCGCGCAGGAGGAGCGCTCGGCTCCGCGCGTTGGCGGCGTCCGTCGCCTGCGGGTCTCTGCTCGGCGTCGCGGCCCAGCCGGCTCTCGCGTTCGGAGCGACAGGGCACCGGATCGTCGCCCAGATCGCCATCTGGCAGCTCGAGCCCGCGGTTGCCCGCGAAGTGCGGGACATCCTGGGAGGGGATTCGCTCGTGACGGCATCGACGTGGGCCGACGAGGTGCGGGGGGAGGAGCGATGGCGGTACCTCTCGCCCTGGCACTACGTGAACCTCGACCCCGCGACGGGGCGCTTCGAGGGTTGTCCCGAGCGAGGGTGCATCGTCGACGCCATCCGCGATTCCGTGGCGATTCTCCGCGACCGGGACCGGCCGCCCGAGGAGCGGCTGCTGTCGCTTCGTCTCCTCGCCCACATGGTGGGGGACGTCCACCAGCCGATGCACGTCTCCCACGCTGCGGACCGCGGCGGCAACCAGATCCTCGTGGACTTCTTCGGTGACGAGTGGAACCTGCACTCCGTCTGGGACACGGGCATCCTGTCGAAGCGTCGGGGCAGCTGGAGGAGGCTCGCGCGTCGCATCGCCGAGACGCCGCGTGAGATCGATGCGTCCTGGAGCGAAGCAGCACTGTTGCGCTGGGTGGACGAGTCGTACGGCCTCGCCGTGCGGGTGGTGTATCCCAGCCTGCCGGAGGGCACGCGTGCCAACGAGCTTCCTCCGGAGCAGAGGGCACGCCTGGGCCGAGCCTACGTGGACGCGTATCAGCCCCTGGTCGATGCCCAGCTGCACAAGGCCGGCCTCCGGCTGGGCCAGCTGCTCAACGTCGTGCTGCGGGAGGCGGGGCAGCCTACGGGCTGAAGATCGGCACGTTCATCGGCGGCTGGAAGGCGAAGCTCTCCGGCTGCACGTTCGCCTTCTCCAGGTACTCGATGGGACCGAAGGTCACGTCCAGCGTGGGCGCACCGCGGGGACCGATCTGCATGGCCTGGGGCTCGCCGGTCGCCTGGTCGACGCGCAGCGTCAGAACCGGCGCGTTGCCGAACATCTGCAGCGGGCCCTTCATGCTGTCGGGAAGATCCTCGCGAAAGCCGCCTTCGAGCACGACGTCGTCACCCTCGGTGCGAACCACCTCGAGGTCTGCGTGGGGGGCGAGCGTCCGGAGCTGGGAGAGCGGGTCGCCGGACACGGAGAGTACGGTTCCCTCGGATGCCGCGCGGGCCTGCAGCTCGTCGAGCGAAGAGCGCAGGATCTGCTTCGGACGCTCGTCTCCCTGCGCGGTGGAGAAGGCCCACGAGTGCTCCCCGTCGGCGATGGTGTGGCTGGTCGCCTCCTGCGTCATTCCACCGGCGCGCGTCGTGGTCTGCTGTTGCGAGACCGAGTGGCGGTCGTCGAGGTAGAGGAACGTACCCTGCCCGTCCATCTCCACCTGCGTCCCGGCCTGCTCGAGGCGGAGCTTCACGGTGAAGGTCAGCTGGAAGGGGGCCTGGCCAAACGGTGCGGTGGCCTTCTGCAGCCATCCATCGGCGTCCTGGGCCTCGGCGGAAGCTGCGGCGAGCGCGAGGCTGAGAATGCAGGCGGCCGCCACACGGAAGTGGGCGCCACTGCGGCCGCGGAAGGGGCTGGTCTGGATCATCACTCTCACTGTGCCTCCGCGGCCCAGCTTGGATCGGGTGCGCCCGTGGGTCAAGTGCGAGCCGACGCGCGCAGGAGGGAGGTGACGGCTGCGGCGGACGCCGCTCAGGAGCTGGGGGGCCGGGTGAACGCGACCACGTTGGCGTCGGTTCGACCGACGAGCTCGCGGACGTCTTCGGTCTGCACTCCGCGACCGCGCAGCGAGGTCCGCAGTGCCTTCAGGCAGCGCCTCAGCCTCCGGTAGATGGCCGGCTGCTCGATGCCCAGATCGCGCGCGATGGCCGAGAGTCTCCGGCCCTTGCCGAAGCGCTGCGCGAGCATCTCGCGGTCGAGCGTGTCCAGCTCGGTCAGAGAGTCTCTCAATGCGCTCTCCACCTTTTCGGATCGTTGGCGGCAGAGGCTCCGCCGGGGGCGCTTCTCGACGCCGCCCGTCTCCCCGACGTTGCGCAGAACGGACGAGCCGACGTGGCGACGCCGTGTGCGGCGCGGCAGGAGCTCCTGGAGCTGCGTCAGCTCCTCCAAGGAGGTGTCGGGATGTTCGTGCGCGACGAGCTGTGCGGCTTCGTGCGCGCTGTAGCCGTCGCGGTGCCGGAGCCGCTCGAGCTGAATCGCGAGATGGCCGAGCCGCTTTGCGGCCGCCGACGGGCGCCACTTGCCCCAGTTGGCGTTGCGATAGTCGCGCCCCGCGTTGAGGACGACGGCGAACAGATAGGTCGAGAGAGAGCTGCGATGCTCGTGGCGTCGGAGCACCTCGTAGTCGTTGTCCAGGAGCTTCAACCAGACCACGCCGGCAAAGTCCTCGGCTTCGAGCTTGGACATCTGGAGGCGCGCGGCGACCTGGCGGATGGTCTTCTGGATCCGCGCGATGCTCTCCGAATCGAGGAAGCGCTCCGGCGGCTGCGGTTCGACGCACGGCTGGGCGAAGTCGGTGGTGTCGGTGCTGGACATGGTGTCTCCTTCGTTGGCTGGGTCGGTGTCGTCTTGCGGTGGAGCGACTTGACCCGAATCGAATCGAAAGTCCGTCAACATGGATGAACGCGGCACCCGAGCAAAGCGAACGCCAGGCATCGAGAATCTCGATGCGACGTCCTCTCTGGAGGACAGAGCGGGCCGGTACGAGACCTGACGCCCCGCGGAAGGCCACGCTGGGGAGTGCGAGGAGCTCGTGGGACTAGGATGGAGACGGTGATGACGACCGAAAGCTCGAGTGGGACGTTGGCGGCCGACCCCGAGTCGACGCAGGTGCTGCTCGATCGCGCACAGGCGGGAGACGCGCGCGCCCTGGACGACCTCGTGGAGCGCTACGTGGCTCCGCTGACGCGCTTTGCCCACGGCCGACTGCCCAGCTGGGCCCGCGGTGTCCTGGAGACCGGTGACCTGGTGCAGGACACGCTCCTACGGACGGTGCGAAGCCTCGAGGGGCTGGAATCCCGTGGCTCCGGGAGCTTCCACGCATACTTGCGCACCGCGGTGCTCAACCGGGTGCGCGACGAGAAGAGGCGCCACGCCGAGCGGGTGCCCGACGCGACGCTCGAGGACAACCAGCAGGACGCGTCCCCTTCGGCGCTCGAAGAGGCGATCGGCCGGCAGGAGATCGACCGCTACGAGGCCGCCCTGGAGCGCCTCTCCGTGCGCGACCGTGAGGCCATCCACACCCGCATCGAGCTCGGTCTGCCCTACGCGATGGTGGCCGAGGCCATCGGCGTTCCGTCCGCCGACGCGGCGCGCATGGCGGTCAGCCGGGCTCTGGTGAAGCTGGCGAAGGAGATGGCGTAGCGAGCCTGCGACAAAAGCTGGCAAGGAATGCTCCGGGCGACGCTCCGCGCCGTTCGAGCCACGCCGGCGCGAGGCCTGGCGGGTTCCGAACGCCTGGTCTGGAGCAGCCCCCTAGGGCAGGAGGCCCGGAAAGAGGAGGCGAAGCACGAGGTAGAGGAAGAAGCCCGCGGTGGTACTCCAGAAGATCGTTCCGAGTGGGCGGATGCTCGGTGGCTCTGTCACGACGATCTGGGGATCGATCTGCTCCCAGTCGCTCGTTCCGGATCTCCTCGCTGAGATCTCGTAGTCGTGGTGTCCAGTCTGAAAGACCGTGACGAGGGCGATGAAGGGGGTCACCGAGTTGGGCTTTCGGTTCTGGCGCACGGCGTTCGTCATCAGTACTGCACCCGAGCCGGAGACGAACTTGACGTCGATGTCTTCGTCAGTGCCGTTGCGAACCTGCCAGACGGCGGGCAGTAGATCTGGCCCCTGTCCGCCCAGACGCTTACCCGGAAGGACGATCGTCGGAACGTCTCCTGAGTCGTCGCCCGGATCGAGAACGACCGTCTGGTCCTCGACCTCGACTTGGAGGTCGCCGAAGTCGCCGTAGATCTTCAGGTGGAGGGGGCTCTGGACAAGCGTGTTCGAGATGCTCATTGCTTGGTTCCTTTCCTTGTCTTGCTTGTCTGGAACAGCTGTTGGGCTTGAGGGGAAACTCGAAGTTCGGCGAAGTCGGGATCCGCGTCCAGAACTGCCTCGGAGATGGGTGCTCCCTGCTGTGCGGCCCGTTCCAGGATTCCGATCGCTTCGGAGAAGTCGCCCAACAGGGAGCTCGTGGCGGCAAGCAGGAGCAGATGGTCTGCATTGAGAGTGGACTGCTCGATCGCCCCATTCAGAATCTGCCTGGCTTCGCCTGCACGGCCCAGCTTTGCGAGACATCGCGCTCTCAGCGCCACCAAGCCCCAGTCGCTCGGGTTCACCTGGTTGCCAGACTCGGCCAGCTCGATGGCTCGGAGATACCGTGCGCGCGCTGTTGGACCGTCGCCCAGCGCGTCGTACGCGTCTCCGGCATTGCGATAGAGCACGGGGCTGTTGGGGCCCAGCTCGATGGCTTGTTCGTATGTTTCGGCCGCGCGCGAGTAGTCTCCTGAAGAGAAGTGGATCGTCGCCAGGTTCGTGTATGCGTTGGCGGTGGGGCCCAGCTCGATGGATCTCTCGTAGGCCGCAATGGCCTGTGCCTCGTCGCCGGCGTACTGAAACGAGGCGGCGAGCCGCTGCCAGGCGTCTGGATCGTTTCCGGCGACTTCCGTCTCGCGCAGGAACGCTTCGGTCGCCTCCGTGTAGCGACCGGCTCGAAGCAAGACGATCCCTCGAGTAGCCAGGTTGGCGGGCAGGAGAGGGGCGATCTCCAGCGCCTTGTCGATCGCCTCCAGCGCAGCCGCCGCGTCACCCGTCTGGGACGCGATTCGAGCCAGCAGGCGGTAGCCAGAGTGGCTGGCGGGTTGAAGCGAGATCAGCTTGTCCAGCTCGTCCTTCGCCCGATCGAGCTGCCCCGTACCGTGGTAGATGAGCGCAAGCGTCCAATGGACGCGCGAGAGAGCCGGTCCTCGACGCCTCGCTTCCAAGGCGTACTCGGTGGCCTTCTCTGCCAGAGCGGGTTCGAAACGAAGCCGATACGCAACCCAGTAGGTCTGAGCCAGCTCGGCATAGGCCAGCGTGAAGTCCGGGTCCAGCTCAATCGCCCGTTCCAGCAGCGCGATCGCCCTTTCGGCGTTGTCTCCGAGATTGGCCCCGGTGTTGAGCGTCAGTGCTTCGGCATAGGCGCTGAACGCAGACGAGCTCCGAGTCGGTACTTCGCGGAGGCTCTCTCTCACGGCGACGATCTGCGGTTCGGTGATGAGCTCTTCGAGCTGCATTCCCTCGAAGAGCCTCGTCACGGCGTTGGCCTGGAGGCTGAAGTAGTCCTGTGCCTGATCCTCGAGGTTGCCGCTCCAGATCGTCGTGCCGTTAGCAACGTCACGAAGGCGGAGCGTCACGATGAGATTCTCATCCTGCTGCTGGACGGCGCCGTGCACCGCGTGGGTTGCGGTTGGCTGGTCCGGACTCCCTCTTTCGCTGTCGACGACGACGAGGCCGGGCACGCTCGCCAGCGTGTTCTGGAACCAGTTCGTCAGTGCTGCGGGATAGTGCTCGTTCGTTTCCTGCCCCGTCAGGTTCTCCAAGGGACTGACGTAGATCACCGCCCGTCTCTCGATCGGATCAGCTTGCGACGGTCCAAAGAACCAGCTTCCGAGGCCGCCCAGTGCGGCAATCACGGCCAGCCAGAATAGAGCCATCACCGTCTTGCGGGGTCTCGCGCTGTTCCCTGGGCGACTGCCGGTGACTTCCCCGAGGCCGATCGACCGCGCGAGCGCCACTTCGAGCTCGCCGTCGCTCTTGAAGCGAACCGCCGGATCAGGGTGGATCGCCCGCTCCACCACCTGCACGAACCCGTCCGGAAGGTCGGGGCGCGCGTCCCGCAGGTGGCGTCGATCGCCGGTCTCGTGCGCTGCGCGGATCTCGGCGGGCGATTCACCCCGTACCGGATAGCTGCAGGTGGTGAGGAAGTAGAGCAGCACTCCGAGGGAGTACACGTCGGTCTGGACCGAGGCGGGTTGTCCCTGGAAGAGCTCGGGCGCCATGTAGAGCGGTGTGCCGTGGAGATCGGTTCCGCCGCTCTCGACCCGCCGGCCGGCCCCGAAGTCGACCAGGACGATGCGTCCGCCCTTCTCCCGGATGACGTTCGTGGCCTTCACGTCCCGGTGCAGGAGATTGCTGCCATGGACGGCGGAGAGGGCCTGGCACAGGTTGACGCCGATCATGGCCGCCTCCGTGGGGCCGAGGGCGCCATCACGCTCGACGATCTCCGAGAGGTTCCGGCCGTGGAGGTACTCGCTCCAGATCCCGACCTCGTTTCCGATCTGCTGTGCGCCGAAGACGGTGACCACATTGGGGTGCTTCACCTTCGCGAGGAGCTTGCCTTCGTCTAGGAGTGCCGAGACGTCCGCCCCCGACTGGCGAGGGCTCACGATCTTGAGCGCCACCTCCCGCTCCAGGTTCGGATCCCAGGCGCGATAGACGTCGCCGTAGGCGCCCGAGCCGCGGTGCTCCTGGAGGACCAGCTCGCCCCACGCTCGCTGCGTCTCGACCCGCGGCCGGTCGTTCGAGGGGCCCTGGAGGCCCGCCGCCTCCTCGGTGGCGATCTGGTGGTGCGCATCGGCAACTCGTGCCAGAACCCTCAGCTGCTGCAGCACCGCGACCTCAGCGGTGCCCAGATCGTCCTCGACCGCGAGAGTCTGGCCGTCGGCGATGTGCTGCGCCAGGCGAAGCAGCTCGTCGTCGCTGTCGGACTCCGAGGGATCGAACGTGTCGGGGGCTCGTTCCATGATGGACGTCTGGACGGACATTGGCGCGCACGGTGTGCGCTGCTTCGAGAACCTGAGCGGGATGTCCGCCTATTCTGAACGAATGCCGCGCAATCGACACTGATTCAACAATTAGACGGCCACAGATTGTCGATTACGCGTTCTTCGAGGCCCCGGGGCTGCGACTGGGAGGCGACGGCAGTTGCGGGTCGGTGCGCACCCATGAAAGGTTGCGGGACCATGGTCGATCTCCATCTCGGAACGACGCCCTGGGGCAGCGGCGACGCGCTGTCGGGGCCGGCGCTCGCCCTGGCCGGCGAGGTCGCCGAGAAGGCCGGCTTCGAGTCGTTCTGGCTGCCCGAGAGTCACTTCGTTCGTGGCGCGAATCCGTCGCCCCTCCTTCGCCTCGCGGCGGTGGCCGGGCGCACGGAGCACATCCGACTCGGGACCACGTCCTACCTCCTGCCGATCCGCAATCCCATCCTGGCGGCCGAAGAGGTTGCGGTGCTCGATCAGCTCAGCGGTGGGCGGGTGATCCTCGGCGTCGGGCGCGGCTTCCGGAAGGCGCTGTTCGAGGTGTTCGGCGTGAACCCGGCAGAGAAGCGCGCCCTACTCGAGAGCGCCCTCGAAACGATGAAGGCCGCCTGGCGGGGCGAGCCGATTCAACGGGCGGCGAGCGACGAGGATCTCGCTGCAGCTCCCGTCCGTCTCGACCCGCGCCCGGTCCAGGAGCCGCATCCGCCGATCTGGGTCGCGGCGTTCGGGCCCAAGGCGCTCGCGCAGGTCGGAGGGCTCGGGCTGCCGTACCTCGCCTCACCGATGGAATCGCGCGACCAGCTGCTGGCAAATCACGGAGCACATCTCGAAGCCCTTCGGGGCGCTGGTCACGACCCCCAACAGGTCGCTGTCCCGATCATGCGCACCGCGTTCGTGGGCACGTCGCGGGAGGTGGCGGTGGTCCGGCAGGTGCTCGAAGAGGAGGCGCAGGGCTGGCGCCGTGCGCCCGCCGCGCGGATCCGTGCCGCCGCCGACCTCGACGTGGGGGAACGGGCCATTCTCGGCGAAGCGTCGTCGTTTCGGGATCAGGTGGCGCGGTACCGCGAGGAGCTCGGCATGACGCACCTCATCGTGCGCCCCATGCTCGCGCGCCGCCCCGACACCGAGGTGCGCCGCGGCCTCGATGCCATTCGGGAGGCGCTCGCCTGAGACCTTCGGGCTCGTCGGAGACACTCTGAGCGGTTGGTAGGGTAGGCGTCCCCAGAATCAACGCAACCGGCGTGCTCCTCCGCGGGAGCGCCCGTTTCGACTCCCAGGAGACCCCCATGAATCTCGGCGTCCTCGTCGGCTACTCCGGCAAGATCGTGTCCCTTCCCCTCGAAATGATCCAGGCGGCGGAGTCGATGGGCTTCGACTCCGCCTGGACGGCGGAGGCCTATGGCTCGGACGCCGTGACCACGGCCACGTGGATCCTCGCCAACACCGAGAAGATCAAGGTGGGCACCGCGATCATGCAGCTTCCGGGGCGCTCGCCGGCGTGTGCCGCCATGACCGCCATGACCCTGAATCAGCTGTCGCGCGGCCGTTTCATCATGGGGCTCGGTCCCTCCGGTCCGCAGGTGGTCGAGGGCTGGCACGGGGCCTCGTACTCCAAGCCGCTCACGCGCCAGCGGGAGTACATCGACATCGTGCGCCAGATCTTCGCGCGCGAGGAGCCCGTGGCCCTCGATGGAGAGCACTACCAGCTTCCCTACAAGGGAGAAGGAAGCACGGGGCTCGGCAAGTCGCTCAAGAGCATCCTCGCGGCCGATCCGAGCATTCCGATCTACACCGCGGCCATCACGCCGGGGGGTGTGCGGCTCGCCGCGGAGCTCGCCGACGGCTTCTTTCCCGTGTGGATGAACCCCGAGCGCTACGACGTCTTCGAGGAAGCCATCGGAGAGGGTTTCGCGAAGGCCGGCGGCGACAAGAGCCTCGACGACTTCGACGTGGCGCCGTTCGTCACGGTGGCGATGGGAGACGACCTCGAGCAGTGTCGCAACATGGTCAAGCCGGGGCTGGCGCTCTACGTGGGCGGCATGGGCGCGAAGTCGAAGAACTTCTACAACGACTACGCGAAGAAGCTCGGCTACGAGGAGGCCGCGGAGAAGGTCCAGGATCTCTACCTGTCGGGCCAGCAGGGTGAGGCGACCATGGCCATCCCCGATGAGCTCGTCGACGAGGTGCACCTGGTCGGTCCGAAGGAGCGGATCCAGGAGCGCCTGCAGGCATGGAAGGAGGCGGGCACGAAGCGCCACGTCGGCTCCATGCTGCTGGCGTGCCGGGATCCGAAGGCGCTGGAGGCCGTGGCGGAGGTCATGCTGTAGGCGGGGCGGGAGCGGCGTGCGGACCCTGGCCGAGCTCGAGCAGAGGCTCGTCGAAGAGGGCATCGACCCGGTGGCGGTGAGCCTCGGTTCACCGCTCCGTGACGGCACGTACTGCATCTTGCGGGATTCGACGACACGCCTGGACGGCCCATCGCGTGGAGGTGATGAATGAGTCAGCCGCGGGGCAGCTGCCTCTGTGGAGCCGTGCGGTTCGTGGTGAAGGGCAAGATCTCGGCGGTGGGGCAGTGCCACTGCTCGCAGTGCCGCAAGGTCTCGGGAACGAACGGCAATGCCGTCTTCCTGGTGCGCAAGGAGAACTTCGCCTGGCTCGAGGGCGAAGGGCACTGGAAGCGCTTCGCGCTGCCGAGCGGGTGGTCGGTGCTGCGCTGCAAGACGTGCGGCAGCCCGCTGCCGGACAGCCACGACGGCGAGCGCGTCTGGGTGATCGCGGGGCTGATGGACGATGACCTCGGTGTCTCGATCGAGCGGCACATCTTCTGCGGCTCGCGGGCCGACTGGGACCGCGAGGCCGAGGGTGCGCGGAGCTTCGACGAGTGGCCCGAGTAGCGACCTCCGCATTCGTCGGCACCTGGATCAAGGCCAACCTGGCTGCGTTCTTCGTCGGCTACCTGCTCTACACGCCAATCGGTCACGGGCTCACCGGAGGACATGATCGCGAGCTCACGCCCGCGCAGATCGTCGCGCACACGGTGGCCCTGCTGGTGCTGGCCGCGCTGGTCACGGGCGCGCAGCGCCGGGCCCTGCGGCCCCACGTGGAGGTGGGTCTCGGACGCGCTCTCGCGGTGAGCGTCGGCTTTGTCCTCGCCTTCTGGCTCGGCTACTTCCAGACGCTGGTGGGCGGTCTCGATTGGGACATCCTTCTGGGCTACCTCGTGCTCGGGAGCGGCATGTGGCTCGGAGCCGTGCCACTCCGCCCTCTGCCGCTGCTCGTGGGAGCGCTCGGTTTTCCTCTGGGGAGCTTCATCACCCAGCTCGCCATGTTCGCGGTCGTACTCGGCTTCGGGCTCACCCCCGAGCCGAGCCGCGATCCGCTGCAGCACAGCGTGTTCTGGGTGACGGTGGGCACCGGCACGGCCCTCGTCGGTGGCTGGATCTCCGGGCGTGCGCTGGCGGCGTCGGATGCCATGGCCGGCTCCGCCACATGACCGATGCCCCAGATCTAAGGGGTCGCGCTCGTGGCGCGGTGCTTGGTCTCACGGTCGGGGACGCGGCGGGGCGTGGTCCGAGCGCATCGTCCGGGACTGCGGACGAGCTGGTCCGCTCTAAGGCGCCGCGATGATGTGGCCGATCATCGTGCTGCCCTCGAAGACCGCCTTGTCGGCGACGTTGCGCTCGTCGACGAAGTAGAAGTCGAAGGTCTCGTCGCGGTCCACGTCGCCGTGCAGCATGAGCACGAAGTTGGTGCCCGTCTCGGGCTCCGGCGCCGTGGTCACCTCGATCTTCACGTTCTTGTGGGTTCCCGCCGGCAGGTACTCGGCGCCCACGTAGATCTTGCCCTGCGGAGCGCCGTTGTCGAACGGGTGGAGCACGAGCCAACCGGGCTCGGCCAGCTTCACCTCCGGCACGGTCAAGGTGCGCCCGTCGCGTGTGATCCCGGAGGTCTCGATCGCGTTGCTCGCGCCGTTGCCCATGGTGATGTCCTGCGCGGCCAGCGGCAGGGACGAGGCGAGCAGGAGGATCACTGTCGTGAGCACGGTGCGAGAGAGTTTCATGGAGAGCTCCTTGGGGTGTTCGGTTCGGATGCGTGAGGGAACCGTGGGCTGGGATCAGCCTACCTCGCCCGTCACCGGGACGCGAAGACAGCAGCGATGCTCCTCGCGCTCGATTGCGAGGTCCCGGCACCGTTACCTGGGAGGTAGTGGCGCGGGGTCACCCGATGAGACACTGTCTCCTCTCGAACCCACTCCCGAGGCCGATTCCGTGGCGCAGCGTCGCGACCGGCTCCCGGAAAACGCCGCGGTGACGCCCCTCACCGCCGAGGAGACTGCATGAACGCATTCCGAGCCTTGCTCGTCGTCATCTTCCTGGCCGTGGTGATCTACACCGTTCCCGTGATTCAGAACCATGGGATGAACCTGTTCGAGGTGTTCTTCGGCGACATGGGGGAGATGGGGTGGCCGGGGCAGTTCAACCTCGACTTCACGGGTTTCCTGATCCTCTCGGGGACCTGGGTCATGTGGCGCCACCACTTCCGCCCGGCCGGCATCGCGCTGGGGATCGGTGCCTTCTTCCTTGGTGCGCCGTACCTGTCTGCGTACCTGCTGTTTCACAGCTTCCAGGTGAACGGCGACGTCGCGGCGCTGCTGCTCGGGCCTGAGCGCGCCAAGGCATCTTCGGGGGCGTAGCGCGTCGAGGGCGCGGTGCACGCGCGCAGCGTCCGCGCCTTCCCTTGGTTCCCTCGTGAACGTCGAAGAACCGTACCCCATGATATGCTGCAATAGCATTGCCTTTCATGGGAGGGAGACATGGTGGGATGGACGACGGTCGGCGTCGCGATGTTCTTCGTCGCGCAGGGCATCGAGGAGATCAAGAGGCCGGGCGTCGAGGCGCGCGGGGTCAGGCGCACACGTGACGTGGCTGCATCATCGCCGCCCTCGACGCGGCGTACTGCGCTGCCGGCACCTCCGAGCGAGGTCCCCCCGTCGCCGGAGCTCATCCGGCTCCCGCCGCGATCCTTCGAGGAGCGGTACGCCGCGGCCACGCGCCGAAGTGAAGGCCTCTCCCTGGAGGCGTTCCTCGCGAAGTACCCTCCGCCGCGGCACGGTGAGCTGACGTACGACCCCTTGCGCGCGCAACGCCTGCCCGAGGTCGTCGACGCACTGGCTGCCTCCCCGGAGCAGCTCCACGCGCTTTCACAGGCCGGGCTCGTGGTGCTGGAGGGTGGGCCCGGGGTGACCTTCGAGCAGGCCTACTCGAAGATCTACGACGCGGACCTGCCGGTGGTGGTGACGACCGACAGCATCCTGTACGCCCTGCATCGATCGTTCGACAGCATTCTGAAGACGTTCGAGCTCGAGGTCCTACGCTACGACGTCGAGGACATGCTCGCTTCCATGCGACAGAACCTGGTCGCGGATCTGTCGTCCCTGCCTTCCGAATGGAGTGAGGCTGCTGCCGATGTCGACGTGTTCCTGGCGGTGGCCGAGAGCCTTCTGCTCGGGGTCGACGCGGCGCCGGTGGGGGGAGGCGACCCAGCAGACGTGAGCGCCATTCTGCACCACGTGGCGGGGCTCTCGCCGGCCGTGCTGACCCTCTTCGGCAAGACGGCACCGTACGACTACAGCCAGATGAAGCCACGCGGTCACTACGAGCGGAACCCCGTTCTGCAACGCTACTTCCGTGCCGTCATGTGGCTCGGCCGAACGGAGGTCGTGCTGTCGAAGGAGGGCCAGCTCAACCGGCAAGGAATGCAGGCCGCCTTCCTGATGAGCCAGCTCTTGCGAGGCCGGGGGCGTGACGCGTGGGACCGGGTCAACCGGGTCATCGAGTCGCTGATCGGCGAGCGCGACAACATGGACGTGCGCGACATGGATCAGTTCCGGTCCGACGCACACCTCGGCGCCTCGACGGACCTGCTCTCCCGGACCGACCACGAGCTGCTCACGGAGCTCGCGGCGGGCGACTACGGGCTCCAGAGGATTCAGTCGCAGATCCTGTTCCAGGTGTCACCCGGTCAGAAGATCGTTCTCCCGCGGGTCTTTCTGCTGCTGGGGCAGAGGTTCATCGTCGATTCGTACGTGTTCCACCGCCACGTCTTCGACCGCGTGGAGCCGGAGCGTTATCTGCCGTCTCCGCTCGAGGTGCCGTTTGCGCTCGGCTCGAACACTGCGGCGGCCCTCCTCGGCGACGAGCTGCTCGAGTTCGCGATCCAGGGCGCCTTCGATCTCACGCGTTTCGTCGTCAGCGAGTACCCGAGCGACTACTGGGACTCGAGCTTCTACGCCGCCTGGCTGAAGGCCATCGGCGACCTCGGTCGCTCGGATGCGCCACGAAGGGAAGACCGCCCGCAATCGATGCGGACGAGGACCTGGGAGCACAAGATGCTCAACGCGCAGCTGGCTTCGTGGGCCGAGCTGCGCCACGACACCCTGCTCTACGCCAAGCAGTCGTACGGCGGTGGCCCGACCTGTGAGTACCCGGACGTGTATCTCGAACCGTACCCGGAGGTCTACGCGCGCTTGGGGCGCGTGGCCGGGCTCGGCCGGGGCGTAGCCGAGGACCTGCTACTGGAGGGTTTTGACGTCGCGCGGGTGCGCGACTTCTTCGAGAACTTCGAGATCACCATGGCCATGCTCGAGGCGATCGCGGAGAAGGAGCTCGACCAGGTCCCGCTGTATGCAGAGGAGTTCCACTTCCTCCGGCAGACGGCGGAGATCGAGGCGCAGGGTTGCGGCCCCGTGCACTGGGACGGCTGGTACCCGCAGCTCTTCTTCGATCGTGCCGACCTGGGCGACTACGCGCCCACGGTTGCCGACGTGCACACGTCGCCGGCGACGAGCGAGGTCCTGCACGCGGCAACCGGTGGTGCGCACCTGATGATTCTCACCGTCGACGACTGCGAGGGTTCGCGGGCCTTCGTGGGGCCCGTGTCCAGCTACTACGAGGTCGTGGAGGAGGGGTACCACCGCCTGAGCGATTCCGAGTGGCTGAACCGCCTCGCCCACGAGGGCCCGCCCCCGCGGCCCTGGTGGTTACACGACTTCGTCGTTCCCTGAGGTCGGAGCGGGCACGACCGGAACGTCGCGGTTGCGCTGCGCCGGCGCCCGCGAATGTGCATGCGCTGCAGGACTAGACTCGACGCATGACGCAGGGAGACGTCGAACAGAGGGTTCCCGGCACCCGCGGGTACGCGGACGCCGCCGACCGTTTCCTCGCCGCGAGTGAGGTCGTCTCGTTCGACGAGCTCCATGCGGACGTTCTGCCTCACCTTCCGGTGGCTCCTTGCCGCGCTCTGGACGCGGGCGCGGGATCCGGACGCGATGCCCTGGAGCTCGCGCGCCGAGGCCATGCGGTCGTGGCCGTGGAGCCGCTGGACGTCTTTCGCGAGGCCGGAAGCGAGCGCGACCCTCGTGGCACGGTCGACTGGCGCGACGACGCGCTGCCTGAGCTCTCGACCCTGCGAGCCGAGGAGGCCTTTGGCCTCGTGCTCTGCCACGCGGTGTGGCACCACCTCGCGCCGGAGGAGCAGGAGCGCGCGCTCGCGCGTCTGGCCGACCTGCTCGAGCCGGGCGGCGTTCTGGCTCTGGGCCTGCGTCACGGTCCTGCGGGCGTTGGCGGCACTGTGTACGACATCGACGTCGGACGGACCGTCGAGCAGGCCGTGGCGCTGGGTCTGGAGCCGGTCCTGCGGCTCGGAGGACAGCCGAGCCTCCTCCCCGGGAAGCCGGACGTCACCTGGACGCGGCTCGTGCTGGCGAAGCGTCCGGGCTGGGCATGAGGTGTGGGGTGGCCTGGGCGAGGCGGCTGCTATGCTCAACCCCGGCCTATGCTTGTTTGAGACCTCTCCCGCCACATCCACGCGTCACGTGACCTCAGCCGAGGTGTGACCGCTCGCTCGCACCGACCGCGGTGCGGAGCCGAGGAACGATGTGCGTGCCCGCCACCTCCTGGCCGAGGAACGGGCCCGCGAGACGAATCGACTGGGTGACGCGCTCCCCGCGAGGGCAGCGCGCGGAGGTCTCGAAATGCGTCCACTGGAGACGTTGACTTTGGAGGAGCTCGGATGGTCCGGGCTCTGGGCGCGGCAGCAGGCCGCGCTCGAACGGGAGATGGCGGCGGACGGCGAAACGGCTCCGGGCCGCGTGATCTTCGCGGTGCGGGGCATCTTTCGGGTGGCTCTGGGTGGTGAAGTGCTGGAGTGCCGTGCCGCAGGGCGACTCGTGCACGACGAGCAGGAGCCCGCGCTGGGCGACTGGGTGCTCGTGCGGCGCGACGGGCAAGGCAGCGGCCGCGTGGCGGCGCGCCTCGAGCGCCGGGCCACCTTGTCGCGCAACGCGGCGGGCGAGCAGACCAGGGAGCAGGTGGTGGCCGCAAACGTCGACCAGGTGCTCCTCGTCATGGGCCTCGACGGCGACTTCAACGTGCGCCGGCTCGAGCGCTTTGCCGTGATGGCGGGGGAGAGCGGCGCCGAGACGGTGGTCGTGCTGACCAAAGCGGATCTGTGCGACGAGGCGGCAGAGCGTCGGCTCGACGCCATGGACGCCGTTCCTGGGATCCCGGTGCTTGCCGTGAGTGCCCTGCAGGGGACCGGTCTCGAGCCGCTCGAGGTGTTTCTCCAGCCCGGGCGGACGGTTGCGCTTCTCGGCTCGTCCGGCGCGGGCAAGTCGACGCTCATCAACCAGCTCGCCGGCGAGGAGCTCATGCGTACTGGCGCGGTGAGACACTCCGACGGTCGGGGCCGGCACACCACGACCCACCGAGAGATGCTCGTGCTGCCCGGTGGCGCGCTGGTCATCGACAACCCCGGCGTGCGCGAGATCCAGCTGTGGGCCACGGCGGAGTCGGTGCGCGCAGCCTTCGAGGACGTCGAGCACTGGGCGTCTTCGTGCCGCTTCCGCGACTGTGCACACGAGGGTGAGCCGGGTTGCGCGGTCGAAGAAGCCGTTGCGCGCGGCGACCTCGACCGCGCCCGCTGGGAGAGCTTTCTCGGGCTTCGCAAGGAGCAGCGCTTCCACGAGCTCAAGCAGGACGACGCTGCCCGACGGCACGCGGAGCGCAAGCTCGGGGCGATGTACCGCGGCGCCATGAAGCAGAAGCGACGCTCCCGCCATCGGTAGCGTCGGGCGCCGGTACGAGCTCGCGCTCGCCCGGCGCCTCACCTCTGCGCGTACGTCGCCTCGAGGTAGCGGACGATGTCGGCCGACTCGAACATCTCGGTGCCGGTGTTCGGGTCGATCAGGTACGGCACCATCATCTTCCCCGCGCGCGCCGCGAACGCCTCGCGCTTCGCGCTGCCCCGGGCGACGTTGCGCAGCACGTAGGGGATCTCGAGGCTGGTCAGCGCCTCGCGCACGATGCGGCAGTAGGGGGACGCCTCGAAGCTGTAGAGCTCGAGCGGCTCCTCGGGACTCCGCGCGCGGCGGTAGCTGCGGCCTCGTCGTCCCGGGCGGAAGATGGCGGCCAGTGACGTCGTGAAGTCGTTGTGGGGCCCACCGCGCAGGAGGAGCGGCGGTGCGCCCGCGCCGTAGTGCTCGAACAGATACCGGACGATGACGTTCGACTCGTACATCTCGGTGCCCGTGTTCGGGTCGACGAGGTAGGGAAACTGAGCCTTCCCGCCGCGACGGGTCAGCTCAGGACGGTAGCGCGGCCCGTTCTTCGGGCACGGCAGGATCTTGGCGTCGAGATCGAGGATCGACAGCGCCTCGCGCGCCTTGCGGCAGAACGGACAGTTCTCGAATTCGTAGAGCTCCAGCAGCTTCTCCGGGCGCGGGCCGACCCGGCCGACCTGGAAGCCGGAGGCCATGCGGGAGAGCGTGGCCAGGAGAGAGGAGGAGACGTCGAGCCAGCGCATGGGGTGATTCTCCCAGAAAGTCCCGCCGTCAGCGCGCCGTCTGACCCGGCGCCAGGGGGGGCTGCGGGGTGCGCGGCTCGTCGGGGTAGAGCTGCGCCACCTCCGCTTCGTAGCCGTTGAAGAGCGGTGTGGGGAAGGTGTCCTCGTGGGTTGGCCAGATCTCGGCGTCGCGGAGCACGAACGAGAGCTCCTGGCTCCAGCGCGGATGTGGGATGTTCGGGTTGACGTTGCTCAGGAAGCCGTACTCGTGGGGCGAGACTTCGCTCCAGAAGGTGGTGGGCACGTCTTCCATCACCTCGATGCGGTGAATCGACTTCGCGCTCTTGTAGCCGTACTTCCAGGGCACCACCAGGCGGACCGGAGCGCCATGCCCCTTGGGGAGGGGGGCGCCGTACACGCCCGTCGCGAGCAGTGTCAGCGGGTGGAGGGCCTCGTCGAGGCGCAGCGCTTCACGATACGGCCACGGGTAGTGCGGGGCTTCGGCGAGCCCCGGCATGGCGTCC
Organism: Candidatus Multivoraceae bacterium; assembly: GCA_965223385.1. Classification (GTDB taxonomy): domain Bacteria; phylum Acidobacteriota; class Thermoanaerobaculia; order Multivoradales; family Multivoraceae; genus JBCCLJ01. Next base: position 3,842,141 of record CBDCWR010000007.1, read on the forward strand.
GGCTGCGTGGCCGACACGAACCGCACCGCCTGCGCGGTCGGTAGCGGCTGGGCGCCCTCGAGAAGGACGTGCAGCGGGAAGCCGGTCCACGGCACGTTCATCGCCCAGCGCTCGACGCAGCGGAAGTGGTACCGGCGCTCCTCGTGGGGGATGTCGAAGAGGTCCTCGAGAGAGAGAACACGGGGCTTCCGGACGGCACCGGTGACTTCGAGGGTCCAGGGGGAGGCTTCGAAACGGTGCGCGTGCTTCCAGACTTCGCCGGCGCGCCCGGGAAGGAACTCGTAGAAGTTGTTGTGCGTGGCCGCGGTCTCTCGGGGGGTGAGACTCGCGGAGACGGTGTCGGGCAGCGCAATGTCGTCGTTGCGGGCTGCGGGGAAGATGCCCGGATGCGGCACGGCGGGGTCGGTGGCCGCAAGAGCAGAACGCCCGCATGCGGCGGTTGCCGAAACGGCGGCCGCGAGCGCGCCGCGCAGCAGGTCACGCCGATGGAGGAAGACGGACTTCGGAGTGAGCTGGGTCGCCCGCGTGGGTAAGCTCCGGCCGATCGGGGACGACTTCGGGAGAGACGACATGGCGGCGAAGAAGATGATGCGGGTGAATGTCGACGGAGAGCGCCGCGCGGCGTTGCTGCTCGAAGTTCAGGGCTACTTCGCCGAGAACTTCGACGAGGAGCTGAGTGAGTTCAAGGCGGAACAGCTCCTGGACTTCTTCGTCGAGAACCTCGGCCCTCCGGTGTACAACCAGGCGATCCGGGACGCCCATTCCTTCCTGCAGGACAAGCTGAGCGACCTGGAAGGCGACTTCTACGAGCCGGAGTAGGGGGCGCGGACGCGGTCAGGGGCGCGAACGCCGCTTGGGGCGCGAACGCGGTCAGCCGCGCCAGACGCGCGGCGGCTGGCCGGTCATCATCGCCCCCAGGCCGGAGACCTCGATGCGCCAGGGGTCGAGCTCGAGCAGACCACATTCCGGGGAGGAGGGGCCGTCGGGCCAGATGATGCTCGGATCGTAGCCGTACGGCTCCGGAGTTTCCTTGAACAGTGCCCAGATGCGCTCCTGCTCCGCCTCGTCGTCGTTCCAGGTGGCTTTGCAGTCGGCGTACACCTGCTCATGCTGCGGATCCCAGTAGGTGAGCGAGATCCAGGGGCTGGCCTCGAGGTGCTTGGTCTTGAGGGTGTTGCGGCCGGTCATGATCCAGCCTTTGGGGCCCTCCCAGATCGGGTGCAGGATGCGGGAGCGGAGCCGCCCCTGCCGATCTGTGGTGGCCACCGTGCACCACACGATGCGCGAGACGCGCGCGTGGAAGTCGTCGGCGATCTCGGAAAAGTCCTTCACGTCCATCAGGGGGAGGCCTCCTTCGCGGCGTCGGTTTTCGCCGGTTCTACGAGCCCCGGTCGGATGAGTTGCAGCGGCCCGTTGCGCTCGTAGCGGTGGGCGGGCGTGTTGATCGGCTCACTGAGTGGTGGTGCATCGTAGGAGCGCTCGACCTGGCTCTGCGGCGGCGTGCCGTAGGTGGTCGACCGCTGCCGGGGTGTGCGCCCGAGCGAGCGGATGAGATCCTCCATCTCGCGCGGCGGTAGCTCCTGACCGTGCTGTGTGCCGGCGGCACGCGTGATCGACTCGTTCATGAGGGTGCCGCCCAGGTCGTTGACTCCGGCCTCGAGGCACGCGGCGATGCCAGGGGGGCCCATCTTCACCCACGAGGTCTGGATGTTCGGAATCAGCGGGTGGAGTGCCAGTCGCGCGACAGCGTGCATCAGCACCGCCTCGCGAAAGGTGGGGCCGCGGCGCGCTTTGCCCTTGAGGTAGATCGGCGCCTCCATGTGCACGAACGGCAGCGGCACGAACTCCGTGAAGCCGCCCGTGCGCTCCTGCAGGTCGCGCAGGGAGAGGAGGTGGCGCGCCCAGTTGACCGGTCCGTCGATGTGCCCGTACATCACCGTCGAGGTGGTCTGGATGCCGACCGCGTGGGCGGTCTCCATGACCTCGAGCCACTGGTCGGCGCGGATCTTGTCCGGGCAGAGGACCTTGCGCACCTCGTCGTCGAGGACCTCGGCCGCAGTGCCCGGGAGCGTGCCGAGCCCGTGCTCGCGGAGCGCGAGCAGGAAGTCGCGGAGCGGGATGCCCAGCGTGGCGGCGCCCTGCCAGACCTCGAGCGGTGAGAACGCGTGCACGTGGATCTCCGGCACGGCCGCCTTCACGGCGTCCAGGATGTCGAGATACGTCTGACCGGTGTACTCGGGGTGGATGCCGCCCTGCATGCAGACCTCGGTCGCACCGCGCTCCCAGGCCTCCTGCGTGCGACGCGCGATCTCGTCGAGGCTGAGGTCGTACGGCTTGCCGCGCAGGTTCTCGCTCAGCTTGCCCTTCGAGAAGGCGCAGAACTGGCACTTGAAATAGCAGATGTTCGTGTAGTTGATGTTGCGGTTGACGACGTAGCTGACGGTGTCGCCGTTGACCTCCCGCCGGATCTCGTCCGCGGTGCGGCACACGCGCGTGAAGTCCTCCCCGCGGGCACGGAAGAGGGAGGCCACCTGAGCCTCGTCGAGACGCTCGCCGGCGCGCGCCCGGTCGAGGACCCGGTCGATGGCGCGCGACTCTGCGCTGGGCGACGCCGTGATGCGCGCCAGCGTGTCGGTCGGGGGCGCCTGCGGCTCGCCCGGAGCCCACGTCTCGGTGCGCGCCAGTCCGTCCGCGTCGATGCGCTCGAGCACGGGTGTGACCATCGCGGGGTCGAGCCAGCGCTCGGGCTCGCGCGTGTATTCGGGGTAGACCGTGAGGCGCTCCTGGAGCTCCTTGCCGCAGTCGGCGGTGAGCTGCGCGAGCTTCTCGAGATGTGGCCACGGCGCCTCGGGATTGACGAAATCGGGCGTGATCGGCGACACCCCTCCCCAGTCGTTGATGCCCGCCGCGACGAGGCGGGGCAGCGACGCCGGCTCGCTGAGGTTCGGCGGCACCTGGACGTTGCCTTCGGGTCCGAAGATGATGCGCGCCATGGCGATGGTCCAGGCGAGGTCGTCGAGATCGGGCTCGGCCGAGTCCGCCATGCGCGTGTCGGTCTTGGCGCGGAAGTTCTGGACGATGATCTCCTGGATGTGTCCGTAGCGCTCGTGCAGATCCCGGAGTGCGAGGAGCGCGTCGATGCGCTCCGGCCGGGTCTCCCCGATGCCGATCAGGATGCCCGAGGTGAAAGGCACCCGGGCTTCGCCGGCCAGACGCAGGGTCTCCAGGCGTGCCGCGGGCTCCTTGTCCGGGCAGCCGTAGTGCGCCTCGCCCTTTTCGAGGAGCCGGTCCGACACGCTCTCGAGCATGATCCCCATCGATGGCGCGAGGGGCCGCAGGGTCTCGAAGTCGCTCGCACCGAGCAGCCCAGGATTGAGGTGGGGGAGAAGACCGGTCTCTTCGAACACGGCCTGCGCGGCTTCGCCGAGGTAGCTCAGGGTGCTCTCGTGTCCCAGGTCGGCCAGGCCTTCGCGCGCGACCTTCCAACGTGCCTCCGGCTTGTCGCCGAGCGTGAAGAGCGCCTCCTTGCAGCCTGCCTCCGCCCCGCGCCGCGCGACGTCGAGCACGGCGTCGATCGACATGTAGGCCGACTCGCCGGGTCGGGGCGGCTGCGCGAAGACGCAGTAGTGGCAGATGTCCCGGCAGAGATGCGTCAGAGGGATGAAGACCTTCCGTGAGTAGGTCACCACGTTGCCGTGCCCCTCGTCGCGAAGGCGCGAGGCCACCTCGAGCAGGTCGGTCAGCGGCGCGGTGCTGCCCAGTGCATGCGCTTCGTCGGCGCTGGGGCGACGGGTCGAGAAGGTGGTTGTGGAGGTTCTGGTCATGGGTGCGTCTCCGTGAAGCGAGGACGATGCGGGCGCGGGCGGTCGAGGCGGGCGCCCAACCAGTCGCGGACGTCGAGGTCGGTCCCCGTGGCGAGCAGGGCTTCGAGATCTTCGATGGTGTCGAGGTCCAGGCCGAGCGCCGGGCTCTCGATGCGCTGTGCGCGCAGCCCGCGGCGGCGCGCGGCATCGAGATGCCGCTGGGCGCTCCCTCGGCCGAAGCCGAAGGGGATGGCCCCTGCGGGCTGACAGACGAGGGCGTTGGTCCCTTCGCCGTGCCGGTCGGGCACCACGACGACGCCTGGCGCGTCCCCGAGCGCGCGCGCCAGCGCCTCGATGTGTCGCCCGGCGATGTTCGGGAGGTCACCCGGGAGCACCAGCAGCTGCTGGGCTCCGTTCTCCTCCGCATGAGCACGGCCGTGCTCGAGCGCGGCGTTGAGGCCGAGCTCGATGGGGCCCTCCGTGCCTCCGGCCGGTGCCGGGGGATCGGGGAGGACCTGGCCGCCGGAGCGGCGCGCAAGCCGCGCGATCTCCGGATCGGAGGTGACCACCAGGACGGTCTCGACCACATCCGACGACGCCAGGGTGTCGAAGAGACGGGAGCAGAGCTCCGTTTGCAGGCGGGCCCGGTCCTCGGCGGAGAGGAGCTCTGCGAGCCGGCTCTTGGCGAGAGCCAGCGGCTTGACCGGAACGACGGCCCACATGGACGGACTCCGTCAGGAAACCTGGACGTGGAGCCCTTCAGACGGGGCGGGGGAGCGAGGCAGGACGTCCCTACGGACGGGGACCGGAAATATCGTAGCACGCACGTCGGGTCGAACGCGTGCGATGTGACCGTCTGCGCCGGGAGCGATTCCGGAGTTTGGCATCTACGAATCGGATAGACTGGGACCCGTTCCGCGACGCATGGTCGCGGCTTTTCTCTTGGCTCGAGGGGTGCTTCTGGGGATGCGCAGCGTGTCCGAACAGTTTCGGCTCGACGAAGGTCGTGGGGCGGCACGTCGCGTGGAGTCGCGGCCATGACGTCGCCAGCTGCCACCCGGACCGAGAGCCCGGTGCCACCGGCCGGTGCGATCGAGGTTGCCGTGGTGATCCCCGTGAAGAACGGGGCCGCCTACCTGCGCCGCGTCCTGCCGCCACTCCTCTCGGGTGGGCCTTGCCGCCTCGTGGTCGTCGACGACGGCTCGACCGACGACACGGCGGAGGTCGCACGCTCTTTCGGAGCCGAGGTCCTGCGCAACGAGCAGAGCCAGGGGCCGGCGGGCGCGCGCAACCGCGGCGTGGCCGAGACCGAGTCGGACGTGGTGCTGTTCGTCGACGCCGACTGCGTTCCCCACCCCGGCCTCGTCGATCGGGTCCGCGCCGCCTTCGAGGAAGATCCGGAGCTCGTGAGCGTGACCGGGTCCTACGACTCCCTCCCGTGGGCCGAAGGTTTCTTCTCGCAGTACATGAATCTCCGGCACCACATCGTGCACCAGCAGGCCAAGCAGGAGGGGGCGACCTTCTGGACGGGCTGTGGCGCGGTGCGCCGGGAGGCTTTCCTGGAAGCAGGTGGCTTCGACGTGGAGCGCTTCCCGACGCCGCAGATCGAAGATCTCGAGCTCGGCATGCGCCTGCGCAAGATCGGGCGCACCAAGCTCGACCCGCGGATGCAGGTCACGCACCTCAAGAACTGGACTCTGCGCTCCGTGGTGCAGACGGACATCCGCGACCGGGGGTTGCCCTGGACCCGTTTGATTCTCGACAGCGGCGAGATGCCCGACGACCTCAACCTCAAGCGGTCCCAGCGCATCGCCGCCATGCTCAGCCCCCTCGTGCTGGTGTCACTCATGGCGCTGCCGTGGATCCTCGTCACCGCACGGTGGTGGCTGCTGCTCGCCGTGGCGGCTCTGCTCCTCGTGGCTGCAGGCCTCAGTCACAGCATTCTCCGGGACTTCGCGCGCATCCGCGGGCTCGCCTTTGCCACCGGCGCCGGGCTGTTCCATCAGGTCGTTCTCGCCTACAGCGGCGTGACGTTCGCCCTCGGCACGCTCGGCTTCCTGCTCGACCGGCGCAGTCTCCAGGGCGTTTCCGAGGAGCGGCTGACCCGCGCGATGCGGCTCGCCTTCGCGCGCTACGATCCGGTCGCCCTGGGGTGCGCCATCGGCGGAGTGCTCTCGCTGGGCCTCTTTGGCGCGACGTCGCTGCTGCTGTTGCGCGACGGAGAGGGTGCGGGCCCGAACCTGTCGCTTCTCGGCAACTACCTCATCGGCTTCGAGGCCAGCTGGCCGGGCGCGGCCGTAGGTGCCGTCGAAGCGCTCGTTCTCGGCTTCGGCTTCGGCTATCTGCTGGCCGTCACGATCAATGCCGTGATCGGCCTCCACGAGATCAGCTTCAAGCGTGAGCTCGTGAGTCTCTGGGAGGGGCCCGAAGAATGAGTGCTGGGCCCCAGACCGACGCCCTCCTTCTCGATACGGTGGCGCGGCTTCGCGCCAGCGTCATGTCGGTCGTTCTGGCGATGTTCTGTGGCGTCGGTCTGTTCTGTGCGACGGCCTGGCTCCTGGTGCGCGGGGGCCCGAACGTCGGTCTGCATCTCAACCTCCTGGGGCAGTACTTCCCCGGCTACTCGGTGAGCTGGCCCGGAGCCTTCCTCGGTCTCGTCTACGGTGGCCTGGTGGGGGCAGTGGTGGGGTGGATGGCCGCCTGGATCTACAACCGCATTGCCCTGCTGCGTCGATGAGGCCCCTGCTGGGGAGCACGATTGAGCACGCCTGAGGCGCCGGAGCCAGGACCGAGCCGCACTCTCCCGATCTGGGGCTGCGTCCTTCTGGTCCTCCTCGTCGCCGCGATCCGCCTGGTTCATCTCGAAGCCGACACCCCGGCCGACTTCGTCCGGACGAGCTATGGGCCCTACGTGGACGAGGGCTACAAGACGCTGGCGGCGCGCAACCTCGTGCTCTACGGCGAGTCGCGGTGGAACGATCGCGACCGGGGTGACGACTGGAGCGTCATCAGCCCGGTCACGACGCGCGCCTTCCGCCTCATGTTCGAGGCCTTTCGGCCGGACCTGTACACCGCCCGCGCCACCACGGTGGTCTGGTTCGCGGCCCTGCTCCTGGCCGTGGGGCTCGCCCTGCGTCGTCGCTATCCTGCTTGGCTGCTGATTGCGCTGTTGGCTGGACTCGGTCTCGAGGCGCAGATGCTCGTGTTCTCGCGGATCGCGCTCCTCGTGATCCCGCTGGCGCTGGTGAGCCTGTTGCCCACCCTTGCCGCCGGAGCCGGTCTCGCGACGAATCTCGGTCGCTTCGCACTGGTCGCGCTGCCGAGCCTCGTGCTCGCGACGCTTGGGATCAAGGTTCAGGCACCGGCGTACTTCGTGGGCCCGTTCGTCGGCTTCGGCCTGTGGTGGTGGACGCGACCGGGGCGCTCCGTGAGCGCCCGCTGGGGCACCTTCGCCGTCACCGCCGTGGCGGCCGTGGCGGCCCTGTACGTCCTGCGGGAGCTCATTTTCAGCCGTGTTCTGGGCATTGGGCCCGAGACGAGCGCCTGGGAGATCCTCCTGACCTTCGTGAACCCGATGCACTTCCCGTCGGCGCTCCTCCTGGCAGCCAGCGCGCTGGCGGCGGTGCACCTGCTGCTGAGGCGCCCCGAGGCGTTCGACGACCCCTTCGTGTGCATTCTCACGGCTGTCGTCGCCGTCGGTCCATGGGCGCTCGGCGTCTTTTCGTACGACCCGCTGCGCTACTACGCTCCGCTCGTTCCGGCGCACCTGCTGCTCGTGGCGGAGTGGGTCCGGTGCCGCCCCTGGGAGGGACGCACGGAGCCTCCCCGAGGCGCCGGCATGGCCCTCGCGATCCTTCTCGCTGCGCAGGGGCTCTTTGCGGTGGCCCAGGCGGTCAACCTGTTCCTTCTGGAGAACATCCCGCTGCGTCTCGGCGCCGACCCCGGTCTTTCGGAGGAGGCGGCGCTCGCCGTCGCAGGGCCCATCGCCCTGTTGGTGAGCGCCGCGGTGCTGACGCGCAAGCTGGTGTGGGCCGAGCGGTGGCTGCCCCGGCTGGTGGTGGCCTCGCTGGTGGGTACGTTGTTGTGGTCTGTGGTCTTCGCCAGCCGCATCCTGGTGTGGCCGCAGTACCAGCTGCTCGAGCTCGCGCAGGAGATCCACGAGGTCGTTCCGGGAGACGCGACGTTTGGTGGAGACTGGGCACCTCTCTTCGCGCTCGGCAGCGAGATCCCGACGCTCCACGTGACGTCGTCCGGGAACCTGCCTTTCGGGATGAAGGACCTCGGGATCGACTACTATCTGCACTCCGACACAGAGATCGTGGGTCGAGACCTCTGGCACGTTCTCGAGACCCTCCGCGGCGAGATCATCCTGGGCGAGCCCCTGCTGACGAGCGAGTACATCGAGCGCAGGGTGAGGCTGTTCCGGGTGTCGTATGCCGACGAGGGCGCCGAGAACGGGTCGCAGCCCTAGCCGGTCCTCCGCTGCGCGTGGAGGGCCCATCCCCAAGGAGTCCTCCGCATGAAAGACGTCACCCTCCTCCAACTGGTCGACCAGCTGAAGAGGCGTGAGACCTCGGCGGTCGATGTGATGCGCGCGACGCTCCGGCGAGCGGACGCGACGCACGCCGCGCTCAACGCCTTCACCTACCGGGCATCCGAGGACGAGCTCCTGACGCAGGCCGAGGCTGCCGATGCGCGTCTGGACAGCGGCGCCTCGCGACCGCTCGAGGGTGTGCCGCTCGGGGTGAAGGACCTGGAGAACGTCGCAGGCATGCCCACCTCGATGGGGTCGCGCCTCTTCGAAGGTCAGATCGCAGACCGCGACGCCGTGCACATCGAGCGCCTCCGGGCAGCGGGCGCGATCGTCGTGGGCAAGACCAACACCCCCGAATTCGGCTTCACTGCGATCAGCAAGAACCTGCCCTTTGGAACCACACGCTCGCCGTGGAACCTGGACCACACGCCGGGCGGGTCGAGTGGCGGGTCCGCGGCGCTGCTCGCCGGCGAGGTGCTCCCCCTCGTCACCGCGAGCGACGGCGGAGGCTCCATTCGCATCCCGGCGAGCTTCGTTGGCGCCGTGGGGCTCAAACCGTCCTTCGGCCGGGTCCCCATGGGGCCGGGGAGGCACTGGTCGTACGGCGACACCTCCTGCTACGGCCCACTGTCCAAGACAGTCGACGATGCGGCGTTCTACCTGGACCTCGTATCTGGCCCTTCGCCCTACGATCCCAACTCGCTTCCGGCTCCGACCGTCTCCTACTTCGGCACGGTGCAGGACGCCCCGAGCGAGCTGCGCATCGCGTTCTCACCGGATCTCGGCTACGCCGTGGTGCAAAGAGACGTCGCGGCGCTGGTCGAGCAGGCTGCCCAGCACCTCGCACGCGCCGGCTACGACGTCGAGACGCTCGCCGGTGGTCCTCCGAACCTGGGTGCCTTCTGGGGTGCTCTCGGCAACTTCGAGCTCGCGGGCCAGCTGCACGAGCTGCTGAAGGAGCGCGAGTCCGACTTCACGAACGCCTTCGCGCGTGGCCTGCGCGGCGCCTGGGAGATGACGCCCGAGCTCTGGGGCGACGCCGCGCGCAAACGCATGCAGCTGAACCTGTGGTGCGCCGAGGTCTTCGAGCAGTACGACCTCCTCGTCACTCCGACGGTCCCCTACGATCCGCCGCCAGCCGGCGGCCCGTTTCCGGAGGAGACCGAGGGGCGCCGGCATCCCCCGGCCGGTGTCGCGTCCTTCACCATTCCCTTCAACCTCTCCGGTCACCCCGCCCTGAGCCTTCGTGCGGGGATGTCGGATGCCGGGCTCCCGGTGGGAGTCCAGATCGTGGGGCCCCGCCACCGCGAGGATCTGGTGCTGCAGGTCGCACGCGTCCTGGAGCAGAGTCTGCCGCCCGCCTTCTGGCCGGAGATCTGAGGCATTGCGGCCCGAGAACCGAGGAGAGATGAGATGACCTACGAACAGATCCTGGTGGAGAACCGCGGCAACGTGTGCTGGCTCACCCTGAACCGGCCGGACCGCCTGAACGCCTGGACCCGACAGATGGGCCGCGAGCTGGCCCAGGCCATCCACGCCGCCAATGCGGACCCCGAGATCGGCGCGATCGTCGTGACCGGCGCCGGCCGCGCCTTCTGCGCGGGGGCCGACATCGAGCAGGCGTTCAACGCGCGCCTCGAAGGCGAGGCCGACGAGGGGCGGTCGGAGGACTGGGTCGCGCTCGTGCGACGGTCCAAGCCCATGATCGCTGCGCTGAACGGCGTCGCCGTGGGTGTGGGGATCACGCAGGTGCTGCCTTTCGACCTGATCCTCGCCTCCAAGCAGGCGAAGGTGGGCATGTTCTTCGTGAAGATGGGGCTCGTTCCGGAGCTCGGCAGCTCCCACTTCCTCGTCCAGCGCGTCGGTTTCGCCCTCGCCAGCGAGATGTGTCTCACCGGTCGGCTCTACCGCGCCGAAGAGCTCGCGCACAGCAGCTTCTTCAACCACATCGTGGAGCACGAGGAGCTCGAGAGCACGGCCCAGGAGCTCGCCGAGCAGATCGCGGCGAACCCGGAGCCTTCGCTGCGCATGATCAAGGCGCTCCTCTCCGAGAACGGGTCGGAGCGGAGCCTCGACAAGGTGCAGGAGCGGGAGCTCGAGGCGCTCCACCAGGCGTACGAGACCCCCGAGCATCGCGAAGCGGTGCAGGCGTTCCTCGAGAAGCGCGAGCCCGACTTCAAGAAGGCGCGCGCCTCGTCCTGACGGACGAAGGCCCCGGCTCCTCGAGGGAGACCGGGGCCGGAGTGCAGCCGAGCTGCGGAAGGCCTGCCTCGGAGCTGGGCTCCGAGGGCCGGCTCAGAAGTTCAGTCGCAGGGTTGCGCCGTAGGTGCGCGGAGCCTCGATGAACGACCCGCGGCTGCCGATGCGCAGCGGCGTGTTGAACGTCACGTTCTTGGTCTGCTCGTCGGTCAGGTTGTTGCTCCAGATCTCGGCCATCCACTTGCCGTTGTAGCCGCCGAGACCGGCGCGGAAGTTGACCTTCGTGTTGGCCTCTTGGATGTCGAGGTCGAGGCCCGGCTGCGTGCTGGTGCGGCGATCGTCCTCCCAGCGTCCGCTGGCCGCGAAGAAGTAGATGAAACGCTCGCCGATCGTGCCGTCCCAGTCAGCCGCCAGGGACACGACGTTCTCCGGGGCGTTCGTCAGCTGCGCGCCGCAGAGAGAGGTGACGTTGGCGATCGTCAGGTCGCCGGCGCAGTCGTCCGGGTACTCCGAGTCGGCGTAGGTGTAGCCGAAGTTGACATTGAGGTAGCGGCCGAGCAGCGCCGACAGCTCGAGCTCGGCACCGCGGCTCTGTGCGTTCGGAACGTTGAAGGTCACGAACTGAATCCCCGTGAACTCGAGCACCTGGAAGTCTTCGATGTCGTAGTCGAAGACCGTGGCGTTCAGTCGCACCCGCCGGTTCGCGAGCTCCGTCTTGATGCCGATCTCGAGGGCGTCGATCTTCTCGGAGTCGAAGCGTGGGTCGGCGCCGCCGATCGCCGCCGTCGAGTCCAGGTTGAAGCCGCCCGACTTGAAGCCGTGCGTGAAGCTGGCGTACGCGTTGATGTTGTCGCTGAAGGAGTAGAGCGCCTTGGCGGTGTAGACGAGCTCGTCGTCCTCGAACGTGTCGTCGAACGACGAGGGGAGGATGCCGATGCCCGTGTCGGCCGGTGTGGCGAACGGAAAGCAGGTGAACGCCGCGTTCAGGTTGCCGATCGTGGCGGCGACAGCCTCGAGTCCGGTTCCGGCGGCGCCGGCGTTGAGCGCGGCGGCGTTCGCCAGGACCGAGAAGCAGGCCGGGTTGCTCGCATTCGGCTGAACGAAACTGCCGTCTTTGGTCTCGTCGACGTAGCGGAGGCCGGCAACGAGAGAGAAGTCGTCCGTCAACCGGAAGGTGTTGTGCGTGAAGACCGACCAGGAGTCGCCCTCCTGGCGGTAGATGTTGTTCGCGAATGCGCCACCGGCAGGGACGCCGCCGGCGAAGGCCAGCGCCTGGTTGTCGGCCGCCAGCACGTCGCCGAAGGTGCCGCCCGTTGCCAGCGGAACGTTGGCCAGGAGCGGCGCTGCGGGGAGTGCCGGAGCCAGGGCGAAGTTCCAGAGCATCGCGTCCACGAACTGGGTGAAGTCACCCTGGAGGCCGAGGCCGCCGTGCTCGAGGATCTCCTCGTTGGACGCGAACGCGCCCACGAGCCAGCTGACGCGGTTGGTGTCTCCTGCGACCCGCAGCTCCTGCGACCATGACTCGATGTCGTCGAAGCTGTCGAAGCCGTTGGCCACCTGCGGCGAGACGCTGTAGATGTCGAGGCCCACGAACTCGTCCTGGATCGACTCCGCGCTGAAGTCGCGCCACGAGCCGATGTAGGTGAGCTCGGCATTCGAGCCGAGCATGTAGTTGAGCTCCGCGGAGAAGCCGGTCTGGTCGAACGGGTTGACGAACGGCTGGCCGTTGGAGCGACGTGCGTCGAACGCCGAGGGGCCGCTGAAGGCGACGCCGCCGTTCGCGGGGAGACCTGCAGCGGCGAAGGAGCCGAGGGCCGCTGCCGCAGTCTCCTGGACGATGACGGCATCGCAGCACTCTTCTTCTGCGTCGGAGTAGTCCCCGATCAGACGCAGGGAGCCGCGGTCGCTGAAGTTCCAGAGCAGCTGGCCGCGCAGGAGCACGCGGTCGCGCGTGTAGCTCTCGGCACCGGTCTGGCTCTCCAGGAAGCCGTCCTGGTTGCGGAAGGCTCCCGACAGGCGAAACCCGACGCGCTCCGAAAGCGGGCCGCCGACGCCCGCCTGGACGTTGGTCGAGTTGAAGTTGCCCACGGTCAGGTTCGTGAAGCCGTTCAGGCCGGTGAGGCTGGGCGCCCGCGTGCGCAGATTCAGCGCACCGGCCGAGACGTTGCGTCCGAACAGCGTGCCCTGGGGGCCGCGGAGCACTTCGATCGACTCCACGTCGAGCTGGTCGCCGAGGGCGATGCCCGGGCGGCTGAGGTAGACGCCATCGAGGAAGACGCCGACCGAGCTCTCGAGGCCGATGTTGTTGCCGGTCGTGCCGACGCCGCGGATGCGCAGCGTGGTGCCCTGCGATTCGGTCTGCGACGAGTTCATGTTGAAGCTGGGCGCGAGCGTCGGAAGATCGCGGATGTCCTGGACGCCGGCCCGCTCGATCTGGAGCGGGCTGATCGCGGTGACCGCGAGGGGAACTTCCTGGATCGACTCCTCGCGCTTGGTGGCGGTCACGGTGATCTCTTCGAGGAAGTCGTCGGCGACCTCGGGTTCTTGCTCGGTGGTGTCTTCCTGTCCGAGTGCGGCGCCTGCGAGGAGCAGGGCGGCCGGAAGGACGGGCCAGATTCGCGCGATGAACTTCATGGGGGGACCTCTCTATGCGCGTCAGCGGGGGGTGGGCGCACGACTCCTGGAGCCGTGGGCCCTCGGATATGAGGAACAGCACAGCGGGGTGCTGGGAAGCGCTCGGACCCTGAGCGGGGCCGTGTTTCGATCGCTCGCGCCGGGGGAATGGTCGCGGCGTTCTGAGACGGGGCAGCCGGGGCTCGAGCCCACCCACACCGGGCGGAGAACGAGGCGCCGACTAGGAGACGGCTTGCGCTGTCTCGAGGGTGAAACGTGCGAGGGAGCGTCTGACGGAAGCATCCGTCATGACGGTGTTGCACATCTCTACGTTCGGAATCACCTGGCGGATGTCACCGCTCGCGGCCGCGTCGGTGCGGTCGATCACAAACGCGTCGAGCAGGCCGCCCTGGTCGCGCGCTCCGTAGTGCCGTGCGACCGACTCGGAGCTCGACGGCACCCCCAGCTCGGCCATCATCTTGGCGGCTGGGCCCTTGAGAGCCTCGCCGCCGACGATCGGGGAGACGCCCACGATGGGTGCCTTCGTGCTCTGCAGGAGCGCGCGCACGCCGGGAACCGCCAGGATCGGGTCGACGCTGACGTAAGGGTTCGACGGGCAGACGATCACGGCGTCGAGGTCGCCCGCCTGCAGCTCCCTCTCCAGGCTCGCGGAGGGTCGCGCCTCGTCCGCGCCGCGGAAGCTGAAGCCCGTGACCGCGGGCTCGCAGCGCTCGCGCACGAAGTAGTGCTGGAACTCGAGATCCCCCTGCGTCGCCGTGTGGATGATGGTCCGCACGGGCTGGTCGCTCATCGGCGCGATCTCGGACGGGATGCCGAGCGCGCGGCGGATCTGGTCGGTCGCCTCGGAGAGGCTCCTGCCCGCGCGCAGCGCGAGGGTCCGCTGGACGTGGGTCGCCAGGTCGCGGTCGCCGAGGTTGAACCAGGTCTCTCCACCGAGCTGCCCCAACGCGTCCATGAAGCGCCAGCCTTCGTCGGCGCGGCCCCAGCCGCGCTCGGTGTCGTTGAGGCCCGCAAGCGCGTAGAGGACGCTGTCCAGATCCGGAGCGATGTGGAGGCCGAGGTGCTCGAAGTCGTCGGCGGTGTTGCACACCACGGTGAGCTCCCCGGGCTCGAGCAGATCGTCGAGCCCTGCGGCGAGCTTGGCGCCGCCAACGCCGCCGGAGAGTGCGAGCACGCGGGTCATGGGGTGAAGCGGCCTCTCATCGGAACATGTCGAGCTCGGGCGGACGCACGAGGTCGCGGGCAGTGCCGGGGGGTGCGGGACAGGAGCTGCCGCGCACCAGGGCCGCCGGAATCCCCTCCGCGGCCTCTCCGATGACCACCGACGCGGCCGTCGCGAGGGCGTCCGCATGACCAACCTCGGACACGCGCAGCTCTTCTCCGAAGAGGTCGCTGTCGCCGCGCAGGTCCCACAGCGCGGCAACGCCCGCGACGCCGATCGCGATGCCGGTGGTGCCGAGCCGGAACGGGCGGCCCAGGCTGTCGCTGATGATCACGGCGGGCTCACACGAGTAACGCGTCGCAAGGCCCCTGCGGAGCTGCTCCGCGCTCCGGTCGGGATCGACGGGGAGGAGGAGCACCTTCTCCTGTGCCTCGTTCTGCTTCACGTTGGAGTGGTCGACGCCGGCGTTGGCAAGCACCAGGCCGAGGTGATGCGCCACCACCAGAACCCCTGGCTTGGCCCGCACCACCTCGTCGGATTCGGAGAGGATCACCTCGACCAGGCGCGGGTCTTTGTCGACGGTTGCCGCCAGGTCGCGTGCCCGGTCCGAGGGCTCGACGGAGGCGAGGTCGACGAGCCGCCCTTCGCTCTTGGAGACGATCTTCTGCGCGACTACCACCACGTCGCCGGAGCGTAGCCCGCACCCGAGGCCGTCGATCGCATCGCCGATCGCGGCCACCAGGTCGTCGCCTTCGACGATCATCGGGATCCCCGGCAGGGCGAGGATCTCGACGCGTCCGGGCGCGGTGGGGGAGCTGGACACCGGGCGGGGCTACTCGCCGGGCTCGCCGGTGATGCGAATCCCCGATCCGGGAATCTTGTAGCGCTTGTTGATGCCGATCAGCACCGACGTCATCGCTTCGGCCGCGGCGGAGTTCTGGAGCGGCCCGGCGTGCCAGCCGTGCATGCCCGCGTCTTCTACGAGGTCGATGGTCGCCTCGCGGGCCGCGACCTTGTCGCCGAACACGAGCACGTCACAGCCGACGTCGTGGTCACTCCGCAGATGTGTCGCACCGACGTTGTGGAACGCGGAGGTGACATCGACCCCTTCGCCCACGGCGTCGCGGGCGAGGATCGCCGCGCAGCCGGCCTCGGGCATCTGCACGCGTGCGACCTTGGGTGGCACGAGCGGCACCGTGCAGTCGACGAGGATCTTGCCCTGGACTGCGTCTTTGATGGCTTCGAGGTTCGGGGCCTGTGAAGCGAACGGCACCGTGAGGACCACGATGTCGGCGGCCGCCGCGGCCGCGGCGTTCTCGAGGCCGCTGACGTCGGCCCCCGGGTGGTCACCCAGGATCTCCTCCGCGGCGGCCTCGGCCTTCTCGGTGCCGCGCGAGCCGATGATCACTTTGCGCCCGGCCTTGGCCCAGCGCCAGGCCAGGCCTCCGCCGAGCGCGCCGGTGCCGCCCACGACGGCAAGGGTGGGTTTGGTCTCCGTCATCTTTCTTCTCCCGGGAGCCGTCCAAGGCTCCGCTGAAACTCGTGGCTCCCTGGCCCCGCGGCTCAGGGGGGTGCAGTCTAGTGCAGAGCTCGGACGGGCTCGCGAGGATGGATCTCGCCGCGACCGCTCGGCTCCTAGACGATATGGAACGACCGGCTCCGTCGTTTCGTTGAGCCCCGACCTGCGGAGCAGGGATTGGGGCAGGCTGCGCCTGTGAGTAACGCGGGTTGTCGCGGTGACAGAGCCGCAAACGAAGAAGGAGCCGGTCGTGATCGAGGAGCGTAGCACCGTCGTCGGGATGGACGTGCACAAGAGGGACATCGTGGTTTGCGCATTGCGTGGCGAGGAGCGTCAGGAGTGGCGGTTGCCGAACGAGCCGCGGGCGATCGCTCGCTGGTGTCGGAAGATGCAGCGTGGAGCCAGGTTCGTCTGGAGGCCCTTGCTGGCGGCGTGGCTGTGGAGCGTGAGCTGGAGGAGAAGGCAGCCCAGTGGGCTTTCGAGTACTACCTGCTCGCCGTCGAACAGGTCGAGGTGCGACTCCAAGAGATCGACGCATCGATCGAGGAGGTCTCACAGAGCGATCGGTACCGTGAAGTGGTCGGTGCTCTGCGCTGCTTTCGCGGGATCGAAACGCAGACGGCGATGACGATCGTCAGCGAACTGCACGACGTGCGTCGCTTTCGCAAACCCAGACAGCTCATGTCCTACCTGGGTCTGACCCCGAGCGAGCGCTCGAGCGGCGAGAGTACCCGGCGCGGAGGCATCACGAAGACAGGCAACGCTCATGTCCGGAGAGTCCTGGTGGAGGCTGCCTGGCACAGCCGACATCGACCCGCGGTCGGCGTGGGCTTGAGGAAGCGACGCGCCGGTCAGCCAGCTGCGGCCATCGCGCTCGCCGATCGAGCCATGCAACGCCTCCATCGTCGCTACTGGCGGCTGATCCAGCGAGGCAAGGCACCGCAGACCGCGGTGATCGCCACTGCGCGCGAGCTCACGGGCTTCGTCTGGTCCGCGCTTCACCTTTCCCTCGAGTCGGACGCCTAAAAGGCAACACCCTCACTCGGAGCTCAGGAACGACGGATGACAGCAGGCACGGTCCGGAGAATGCGCGGCACAGCTATGCGCCCAGGACACCAGTCCTGGATGCGCGATCCTAGACAGCGCCACTCCCCGACGAACCACGGTCATGCGGCTCTGCCCCCGGCAACCCGCGAATATCAGAGTGACTCGTCGTCGAAGAGACCTGCTCCCTCATCCGTCTTTCCTGAGCTCCGACCGCTGATCAGAGGACCAACACTCATCGAAACGACCGAGAGTCGTTTGACAAAGGTCGTTCCATATCAGCTGTAGATCTCGCTGCCCTTGTCGCGGAACTCGGCGCTCTTCTCCTGCATCCCTGCTTCTGGAGCCAGGTTCGTCTGGAGGCCCTTGCTGGCGGCGTAGTCGCGGATCTGCTGGGTGATCTCCATGGAGCAGAACTTCGGGCCACACATCGAGCAGAAGTGAGCCACCTTCGCGCTCTCCTTCGGCAGCGTCTCGTCGTGGTACTCGCGCGCCGTGTCGGGATCGAGGGACAGGTTGAACTGATCCTCCCAGCGGAACTCGAAGCGCGCCTTCGAGAGCGCGTTGTCGCGTGCCTGCGCTCCGGGGTGACCCTTCGCGAGATCGGCGGCATGGGCCGCGATCTTGTACGTGATGACACCCTCCTTCACGTCGTCGCGGTTGGGAAGCCCGAGGTGCTCCTTCGGCGTCACGTAGCAGAGCATCGCGGTGCCGTACCAGCCGATCATCGCGGCGCCGATGCCGGAGGTGATGTGGTCGTACCCGGGGGCGATGTCGGTGATCAGGGGCCCGAGCGTGTAGAACGGCGCCTCTTTGCACCACTCGAGCTGCTTCTCCATGTTCTCCTGGATCATGTGCATCGGCACGTGACCGGGGCCTTCGTTCATCACCTGCACGTCGAGCTCCCAGGCGCGCTCGGTGAGCTCCCCCTGCGTCTTGAGCTCCGCGAACTGGGCCTCGTCGTTCGCGTCCTCGAGCGAGCCCGGGCGCAGGCCGTCACCGATGGAGAAGGAGATGTCGTAGGCGGCCATGATCTCGCAGATCTCGTCCCAGTGCGTGTAGAGGAAGCTCTCCTGGTGATGGGCGAGGCACCACTTCGCCATGATCGAGCCGCCGCGGCTGACGATGCCGGTACGGCGCTTCGCCGTCATCGGCACGTAGCGCAGCAGGACACCGGCGTGGATCGTGAAGTAGTCGACGCCCTGCTCGGCCTGCTCGATGAGCGTGTCGCGGAAGATGTCCCACGTGAGCTCCTCGGGAGTGCCGTCCACCTTCTCGAGCGCCTGGTAGATCGGCACGGTACCGATCGGCACCGGGGAGTTGCGCAGGATCCACTCGCGCGTCTCGTGGATGTTCTTGCCGGTGGAGAGATCCATCACGGTGTCTGCACCCCAGCGGGTTGCCCACACCATCTTCTCGACCTCCTCTTCGATGGACGAGGTCACCGCCGAGTTGCCGATGTTGGCGTTGATCTTCACCAGGAAGTTGCGCCCGATCGCCATGGGCTCGAGCTCCGGGTGGTTGATGTTCGCCGGGATGATCGCGCGCCCCCGCGCGACCTCGCTGCGCACGAACTCGGGCGTGATCTCGGCGGGGATCGCCGCCCCGAAGCTGTTGCCGGCATGCTGCTGCCGGAGATCCGCCTCGGCGCGCTTCTGGTTCTCGCGCAGCGCGACGTACTCCATCTCGGGCGTGACGATGCCTTTCTTCGCGTAGTGCATCTGCGTGACGCGCTGGCCCGCCCGCGCCTGGCGCGCGGGTCGTGTGCGCGGGAAGCGGACCAGATCCAGCGACGCATCCGCAGCCCGCTGCTCGGCATAGATCGACGAGTGCCCGTGCACCTCTTCCGTGTCACCCCGCGCTTCGATCCACGCCTGGCGCTGGGCCGAGAGGCCGCGCACGACGTCGATGTCGGCGTCGGGATCCGTGTAGGGCCCGGACGTGTCGTAGACGTAGAACGGTGCGTTCGGCTGGGCGGGACCTTGCCCGACCTCGGTCGGGCTGAGCTCGATCTCGCGCATGGGAACGCGGATCGAGGGGTCGGAGCCCTCGAGGTAGACCTTGCGTGACTTGGGGAGCGGGTCCCGGGTCAGCTTGGACTTCGAGTTGGGGATGCGATCTGCAACAGCCATCGCGGACTCCTTGAGTGCGGGGGCTGGCCGACGGTGGGGCCCGGAGTCTCGATCGCTGGATGTCGGATCAAGTCGCTTCCCTACGCCGGTGTCAGCCGGTAGTGCGCCACCCCCTGAGGAGTGGGCCAGGTTCGAGGGCTTCAACGTGCACCGTGTCGGAACGTTGTCTCAGGCCGTGATTGCGGCCACACCCAGCGTGGTGTCTGCGGAGATTATGGCATGGGGCGCTTCTTGACCCCGTCGGTGCCGGTTCGGTATCCTCGATTTGCTGCGATGCAGCATTCCGAGGGGTCGGAGGGCACGAGGTCGATCAGGCCGCGTGATCCTCGAAAATGCGCGGGGGGTGCGACATCGGCCCGGACGAAGCCGTCGAACGTACGAATGCCCCTGGCGCACGAACGCCCCGCAGGAGAACCCAGAACGCTTTGAGTACGCCGCTCCGCCTGACTCCCCCCTCGCGCCTTCTGGCTGCACTCGAGCCTCGCGCACTGGCCGAAGTGGGCTGGTTCCTCCAGAGCCTCCCCGTTCTCCGATCCCTGCCCCAGGGTGACGGTCACCCCGTCCTGGTTCTGCCGGGCTTCCTCGCCTCCGATCGCTCGACCGGCCTCCTGCGG
Source organism: Candidatus Multivoraceae bacterium (assembly GCA_965223385.1). Classification (GTDB taxonomy): domain Bacteria; phylum Acidobacteriota; class Thermoanaerobaculia; order Multivoradales; family Multivoraceae; genus JBCCLJ01. The sequence continues at coordinate 3,861,782 of CBDCWR010000007.1, forward strand.
CGGTACCTGCGGAGGCAGGGATATGCGGCGCACGCGTGGCAGCTGGGCCGCAACTTCGGTCTGCGTCCGGGGCTCGAGCTGAGCATGCATCGGCGACTGCGCTGGCTCCGCTGGCGCTACGGGCGCAAGGTGAGCATCGTCGGGTGGAGCCTCGGCGGCATCTACGCCCGGGAGCTCGCGCGGCTCAACCCCGAGCACGTGCGCCAGATCATCACGCTCGGCAGTCCGTTTGCCATCTCCACCAAGGCCAACCACGCCTGGAAGGTGTACGAGCTGCTCGCCGGCGAGAGCGTCGACGCGCAGCAGGAGCTACTCGAAGAGCTGCGGCAACCGCTCGCCGTTCCGTCCACGGCGGTGTACACCCGCACGGACGGGGTCGTGGCCTGGCAGTGCTGTCTCGAGACGGAGGGGCCTCACTCCGAGAACGTGGAGGTGCTCGGCAGCCACTGCGGTCTCGGGCACAACCCCATGGCGGTCGCCGTGGTGGCGGACCGACTGGCCCAGTCGGAAGGGGAGTGGTCGAAGTTCACCCGTCACGGCGTGCGGCGTGTGATCTTCCGCAAGGCGCCGCGGAGCCCGGAGGACGCCCTGCAGGAAGGCCCCCACGAGACACCCCCGGTGTCGGCCTACGCCTCCAGGTTCGCGTCGACCCCGTAGGCGGTGAGTGCGCCGTCGAACTCGGCGACGCTGTGCGCCATGATCAGGAGGTCGTGAGGCTCGCCCTCGAGATCCTTCACGTGGTCCTTGAGCAGCGCTTCGGGAGCAAACCCGAGGCCTTCGAAGGTGCGGATGGCGCCCTTCTGGTCCGAGGTCATCCGGGCGACCATCTTCTCGACCCCCTCGGAGAGAGCGAGGGAGAAGACCTCCTGCGTCAGGAGGCGGCCCAAGCCGCTCTTGCGGTCTTCCGGCCGCACCACGATCCGCAGCTCGCCGACGTGGCGCTCCCAGTGCAAGGAGGATCGGTGCAGCGTGCCGTAGCCGATCATCGTGCCGTCGCGGTACGCGAGGAGCGTGGTCACGAGGCCTCGGCCGATCTCCGCCAGGAGACCGTCGACCTCCGACTCGCGCGTGAGGTCGCGGCGCAGGAAGAGGAGGTCGTGGCGGGGCAGGGCGCGGGCAAACTCCAACATCTCTTCACGCTGCTGGCTCGACAGCTGAACGAGAGTGAGGGTCTGGTCGCCGTGTGCGACGTCGCGCGGGAAGGTGCGGGTGTCGGGAGTGTTCAAGGAGTCTCCTTCCGGACGGCGGCTATTCGGAGCGAACAGAGAGCCAGGCGTCGAGAGCTGGCCACATCCGCTTGACGGCGTTCGGACCGGCGACGAGGCTCACGTGGCCTCCCTTCAGCACGATCTCCTCGCGATCTTCGCTACCAACGTTGGGGATGAGGGCCGCCGCGGCGGCATGGGGGACGATGTGATCGTGCTCGGCCATCACATGCAGGATGGGCTGCTTGATGTTCTCCAGCAGCACTGGCCGGCCGTCGAGCGTGAACTCGCCGTGGAGGAGGCGGTTCTCCTGCTGGAGCTCCTTGGTCGTCTGGCGGAAGCACTCTCCAGGAAAGGGGATCTGGTCGGCGGCCCAGCGGTCGAAGCGCCGGTACGACTCCACGAAGTCGTCGTTCCACATGTTGTCCCAGAGCCGGACCCGGCCGGCGGCGCGGGAGACCGGCCGCAGCAGGTTGAACGACGCGTACATGAGCGAAGGGGGCACGTTGCCGAGGGTGTCCACGACGCGGTCGACGTCGAAGTGCTCCGGATCGGTCCAGCGCTTGAACAGCTCCATGCCGTCGTAGTCGATGGGTGTCGTGAAGCAGGCGAGGTTGCGCACGGGGGAGTCCTCGTGCAGCGCGGCGTAGAGAACCGTCAACAGACCACCCATGCAGTAGCCCGTGATCGAAAGCTCCTCTTCGCCGGAGTGCTCCTGGATGCGCTCGATGCAGTCGGGAATGAAGTCGAGCACGTAGTCTTCGAGTCGGAGGTGGCGATCGGCTTCCCGCGGCACGCCCCAGTCGATCATGTAGACGTCGTACCCCTGGCTCACGAGGAATTCGATGAAGCTCTGGCCGGGCGCCAGATCGAGGATGTACGGCTTGCTCACGAGCGACATGATGAGAAGCACCGGGATGCGGTACACCTCCTCGGTCTGCGGCACGTAGTGGTACAGCTTGAGCGTGCCGCGCTCGTAGAGCGTCTCCTTTGGCGTCACCCCGACCTCGGGGTCGGACGTGGAGATGTAGCGCAGGCCCTTGACCCCGCGCAGGAGGGTTCGCTCCACCTCGCGGCGGACCCTCTTTCCCAATCTGTCGTTGCTGATCTCGGCAGTGGTCACGGCAGCTCCCCCGCGACGGCCCCAGGCGTCAAGAGCTCTTGGTCTTGCGCCGGGTCGTCGCCTTCTTGGTGGCCTTCTTCTTCGCGGTCTTCTTCTTCGCGGTCGACTTCTTCTTGCTCGCAGCCTTGCGGACGACCTTCTTCTTGGCTGTCTTCTTCGAGGCTGCCTTCTTCTTGGCCGCCTTCTTCTTGGCGGCCTTCGGCCGTGCGTCGGCCGCGGGAGGCTCGGCAACCGGCGGGGGGGTGGCCTTCTTGGTGCGCCGCGGCCTCGGCGCCGGAGCTGCGGCGGGCCCCGCGTCTCGGCCCTCGAGCTTGGCTTCGATCGCCACCAGGCGGCGCTCGATCGACTCGAGTCGGTCTGCCAGGGAGACCACGTCCGAGCGGGTCGGCAGATTGAGCGTCGAGAAGTAGCGCTGGGTCGCCTCGCCCCACGTGTTCTGCATGCCGAGCATGGCCTCCACGACCTTGCCGCTCACCTGGTTGTAGGGAGCGCTCGCGCTGAGCTCGTTCAGGGTGCTGTTGAGCTGACGCTCCGCGCGGTCGATCCACTCGCGCCAGAGGTCAAAGGGATCTTTGGTGCTGCTCATACCGTGTCCTCCGTCTTCGCTGGGGCGAGGGGGCCCGGGTCATCGTTCGCCAGGGAGATCGGGCTCAAGTGTAGGCCAAGTCCGGGCGCCGCTCCGTGCGGGGCGAGCGGCCGGACGCAGAACGGCCCACGCGAGGCGTGGGCCGTCGAGAGTGCGTACGCAGCGTCTGGGCTCAGGAAAGACCCTCGACCCAGGAGCCCGCGAGCGCGAAGCTCTTGTCGACGCTCTTCTTGTAGGTTGCGCGCATGTCGCGGGAGGCCGCGGTCCACTCGGCTGCCATCTCGGCGATCTCGGTGGGCACGAAGCGGGCGTCCTTGAGCCAGGCGTTGACCCGGTCCTCGCGGCGCTCGCGGAAGGAGTCGACGGCCTCGAAGGTGCGGTCGAACGCCTTGTGCTGGCGCTCGAGGTTGCGCTTCTGGAGGTCGATGATGGTCTGCGGCATCTTGATCGTGCGGGAAGTGGACTCGGCCTTCTTGGTGGTCTTCTTGGTTGCCATGGTGTTGCTTCTCCTGAAGATTCGGTTGGGGTGTCTCGGAAAAATGTCTCGAGGCGGCGCGTTGCGGTGCGATCTGTGCTGCGCCGTAGCGAGGTTCTTGCTGCAGCGCAGCAATAGAGTAGCTCAGCCCCAGTGAATGTCAAGCCCTTTCTTGGTAAAGTTCGCCTGCTGCGGCGCAGCGCCCCGCCACACCGACCTCAGGAGACGTCCGTGACCGAGTCCCGTGTGATCAAGAAGTACGAGAACCGTCGGATGTACGACACCGAGGAGTCGCGGTACGTGAACCTCGAGGCGATCGCCACGCTCATCCGCGAGGGGGCCGAGGTCCAGGTGGTCGACGCCAAGTCGGGCGAGGACCTGACGGGCCACGTGCTGACCCAGATCATCGTCGAAGAGGCGAAGAACCCGGACGCCGGGGTCCCCCAGTCGTTCCTGCGCGATCTCATCCGGGCCGGCGACCGCGCCAACCGGGACTTCCTCGAGTGGTACCTCAGCACGGCGAGCGACGCGTACCAGAAGGTCCAGGAGGCGTGGGCGCGGCGCGGGCGCAGCTCGCGCGAACAGTGGGCGCAGCTGTGGGACCCGCTCGGCGCGATGCGTTGGATGCGGCGCCAGGCGGCCCGCGCCGACGGCGCGAAGGACCCCGAAGAGGACGCAGAGCCCTCGCCAGAAGACAGCGTCGAGGCCTCGGAGCTCGCCGAGCTCAGGCGTCGCCTGGAGGAGCTCGAGACGCGGATGGAGGGCCGCTAGGTCGTCTCGCCGCGCCCGGGTGAACCGCTCTGGCTCGCCGCTCGAAAGCTCTGACGACGACCCTCGCACGGGTCTTCCTCGCTCTGTGATCTGGCCCTGTCTCGGGGCCAAAGGGCGAGTAGGATACCCGGTGTCTCGAAAGACGGGAGTGACGGAATGGACTTCGATCCCTCGCAAGATCTCGACCCCAGTGCTCATGTTCCGGATCCGCGGGGCCTCGGCGACGACCTGGATCCGCTCGAGACCCAGGAGTGGATCGAGGCGCTGGAGGCCGTCCTCGAGCGGGAAGGCCCCGAGCGGGCCCACTTCCTGCTGGAGAACCTGATCGACAAGGCCCGTCGGTCGGGGGCACACCTGCCGTACACCGCGACAACGGCCTACCAGAACACGATCCCTCCGGGGCAGGAGCAGCGCTCGCCCGGCGACGCGGAGCTCGAGTGGCGGATTCGCAGCATCATTCGCTGGAATGCGATGGCGATGGTGGTGCGGGCGAACCGCGACGACTCGGGCCTCGGCGGACACATCGCCAGCTTCGCCTCCGCCGCCACGCTCTACGACGTCGGCTTCAACCACTTCTTCCATGCTCCGACCGAGACGCACGGCGGCGACATGGTGATGATCCAGGGGCACTCCTCGCCCGGGATCTACGCGCGCGCCTTCCTCGAGGGGCGGCTCGACGAGGAGGATCTCAAGCGCTTCCGTCGCGACGTCGAGCCGGGTGGACTCACGTCCTACCCCCACCCATGGCTCATGCCGGACTTCTGGCAGTTCCCGACGGTGTCCATGGGGCTCGGGCCCATGATGGCGATCTACCAGGCCCGGTTCATGAAGTACCTGCAGAACCGAGGTCTGTTGGACACGGCACCGCGCAAGGTGTGGGCGTTCATGGGCGACGGCGAGATGGACGAGCCGGAGTCGCTCGGCGCCATCTCTCTCGCTTCGCGCGAGCGCCTCGACAACCTGATCTTCGTCATCAACTGCAACCTGCAGCGGCTCGACGGTCCGGTGCGCGGCAACGGCAAGATCATCCAGGAGCTCGAAGCCAACTTCCGCGGCGCCGGCTGGAACGTGATCAAGGTGATCTGGGGCTCCTACTGGGATCCGCTGCTCGCCCGCGATACGGACGGCCTGCTGCAGAGGCGCATGGAGGAGGCTGTCGACGGCGAGTACCAGGCGTACAAGGCGTCACAGGACGGCGGCTTCGTGCGTGAGCACTTCTTCGGGCGCTACCCGAAGCTGAAGGAGATGGTCGCGACCCTCACCGACGAGGACATCTGGCGCCTCAACCGTGGCGGGCACGACCCGCACAAGATGTACGCGGCTTACGCGGCCGCCGTGCAGCACACCGGCCAGCCGACGGTGATCCTCGCGAAGACGGTCAAGGGCTACGGCATGGGTGAGGCTGGCGAAGGTCAGAACATGACCCACCAGCAGAAGAAGATGGGGGAGAACGCCCTCCGCGCCTACCGCGATCGCTACAACATCCCGATCTCCGACGAGGACCTGAGCCGGGTCCCCTTCTACCGGCCCCCGGACGACAGCCCCGAGATCCAGTACATGCAGGAGCGTCGTGCGGCGCTCGGCGGCCCCCTCCCGGCGCGTAAGACCGACGCGCCCGTGCTCGAGGCGCCGCCGCTCGAGGACATGGGCCGCCTGCTCGAGGACAGCGGCGAGCGCGAGATCTCCACCACGATGGCCTTCGTGCGCGCCTTGGGCATCCTCACGCGCAACAAGGAGCTCAAGGACCGCCTCGTGCCGATCGTGGCGGACGAGGCGCGCACCTTCGGGATGGAGGGGATGTTCCGTCAGCTCGGCATCTACGCTCCCAAGGGACAGCTCTACCAGCCGGTCGATGCGGGGCAGATCGCTCCGTACAAGGAGGCCAAGGACGGCCAGATCCTGCAGGAGGGCATCAACGAGGCCGGCGCGCTGTGCTCGTGGCTCGCGGCGGCCACGTCGTACGCCAACCACGGCCTGCCGATGATCCCGTTCTACATCTTCTACTCGATGTTCGGCTTCCAGCGCGTCGGCGACTTCATCTGGGCTGGTGGCGACCAGCAGGCGCGCGGCTTCCTCATCGGCGGCACGTCGGGCCGGACGACGCTCAACGGCGAAGGCCTCCAGCACCAGGACGGGCACAGCCACCTCGTGGCGGCCACGGTGCCGAACTGCATCTCCTACGACCCGACCTACGCCTACGAGCTCGCCGTGATCCTGCAGGACGGCCTGAAGCGAATGGTCCAGGACCAGGAGAACGTCTTCTACTACGTCACCACGCTGAACGAGAACTACCACCACCCGGCCATGCCAAGAGGCACGGAAGAAGGCATCCGACGCGGCATGTACCTGCTCCGCAAGGGCGGCCGGAAGAAGACCCGGGTGCAGCTGCTCGGCTGCGGCTCGATCCTGCGCGAGGTGCTCGCGGCCGCGGACATGCTCGAGGCCGACTACGGCGTCTCGGCCGACGTGTGGAGCGTGACGAGCTTCAACGAGCTGCGCCGCGACGCGCTGCAGGCAGATCGGTGGACGCGTCTGCACCCGGGCGAGGAGCCTCGGCGCAGCTGGGTGCAGCAGCAGCTGGAGGGAGCTTCCGGACCTTTTGTGGCGTCGACCGACTACATGAAGTCGTTCTCGGATCAGATCCGGGAGTGGGTGCCGGGGCGCTACGTCACTCTCGGCACGGACGGCTTCGGCCGGTCCGACACGCGTGAAGCTCTGCGCGACTTCTTCGAGGTCAGCCGCAGGCACGTCGCCTATGCCGCCCTCGGGGCACTCGCCGACGAGGGTGCGTTCCCGCGCGAGAAGCTGCTCGAGGCACAGCGTGCTCTCGACATCGACCCCGACGCTCCGGATCCCGCCACCGCCTAGAGCGCATCCCGAGGAGCTCAGTGCATGACAGAGAAGGTCCAGATCAAGGTCCCAGACATCGGTGACTTCGACGAGGTCGACGTCGTCGAGATCCTGGTCGCCGTGGGTGACACCGTGGCCGTCGACGACTCGCTCATCACGCTCGAGAGCGACAAGGCGTCGATGGAGGTTCCGTCCACGCACGCGGGGACGGTGTCTGCGATCCACGTCGCCCTCGGCGACCAGGTCGGCGAGGCCGCGCTGATCGCGGAGATCGAGGTCGCGGTTCGCGAGGCTCCGAGCGAAGCGGCGCCAGACGAGGCCCCCGCCTCCGAGGAGCCACCGCCGGCACAGCCCGAGCCCGCCGCACCCGCACCCGCGTCCGCGCCCCCCGCCTCGGCGCCCGAGGTCTCGGCTCCACGCCCCTCGCCGACGGGGGCCTTGTCGGACAGCGGGCAGCGCGCCTCGGTGCATGCGAGTCCGTCGGTTCGTCGTTTCGCCCGTGAGCTCGGTGCCGATCTCGCGCGCGTTCCGGGCTCCGGGCCGAAAGGGCGCATCCTCAAGGAGGACGTGCAGAAGTGGGTGAAGGAGCAGCTCTCCGGGACGGGCGCCGGGGCGCCGGCCAGCGGTGGAGCTGGAATTCCCCCGATCCCGGCGATCGACTTCACCAAGTTCGGCGAGGTGGAGGAGGCGAAGCTCCACCGCATCCGCCAGGTCTCCGCGACGAACCTGCACCGCAGCTGGCTCAACGTCGTGCACGTCACGCAGTTCGACGAAGCCGATGTCACCGAGGTGGAGGCGTTTCGCAAATCCGAGGGTGCCGCACTCAAGGAGCAGGGCATCCGACTGACACCGCTCGTCTTCCTGATGCGCGCGGCCGTGCGGGCGCTGCAGGAGTTCCCGGAGGTCAACTCGTCGCTCCACCCCGAAGGCAAGTCGCTCTACCTCAAGCGCTACTTCCATCTCGGGATTGCGGTCGACACGCCCAACGGCCTCGTCGTGCCCGTGATTCGCGACGTCGACCGCAAGAGCCTGACGGAGCTGGCGGTCGAGCTGGGCGAGGTCAGCGTGCGTGCCCGCGACGGCAAGCTCCGGCCGGCCGACCTCCAGGGCGCCAGCTTCACGATCTCGAGCCTGGGTGGCATCGGCGGCACCGGCTTCACGCCGATCGTGAACGCCCCCGAGGTCGCCATTCTCGGGGTAGCGCGGTCGAAGTGGCAGCCCGTTCTGCAGGACGGTGAGTTCGTGCCGCGGCTCATGCTGCCGTTCTCGCTCTCCTACGACCACCGGGTCATCGACGGGGCTCAGGCGGTCCGATTCACGACTTTCCTCGCGCGCACGCTGGAAGACGTGCGTCGCCTCCTTCTCTGAGCCCGCTCCCATGACTGAACGTCTGCAAGTGCTGGTTCCCGACATCGGTGACGTCGACGACGTCGATGTGGTCGAAGTGCTGGTCGCCGTGGGCGACGTGGTCGAGGCGGAGCAGTCCCTGATCACGCTCGAGAGCGACAAAGCCTCCATGGAGGTTCCGTCGCCCGCTGCAGGGAAGGTGGTGGCTCTTGGTGTGGCCGTGGGGGACAAGGTGGTCGAAGGGCACCTCATCGTCGAGCTCGAGGGCGCTGCCGCCACGTCCGCCCCGTCCGCTGCAGCTGGCGCGGAGTCCGCCGCCCCCGCGAGCCGGCCCGAGGCGGCGCCCTCCGCGGAGGCCGACGCCGCACGAGACGCTGCCACCGCGAGCGCGCAGGAACAGGCTGAGGCGGCGGCCTCGAGCGGGGCCTCGGAGGGCTCGTTCGACGCCGACGTGCTGGTGCTCGGCGCCGGTCCGGGCGGCTACACGGCGGCGTTCCGCGCGGCCGACCTCGGGCAGAGGGTGATCCTCGTCGAGCGCGACGACCGCCTCGGCGGCGTCTGCCTGAACGTCGGTTGTATCCCCTCCAAGGCGCTGCTGCACGTGGCGGCCGTCATCGACGAGGCGGCCGAGATGCGCCACCACGGCGTGACCTTTGGTGCGCCGAAGGTCGATCTGCGGAAGCTCGCGCAGTTCAAGAACGAGGTGGTCGAGCGCCTGACCGGTGGCTTGGAGCAGCTCGCCAAGCGCCGTTCGGTCGAGGTGGTCCACGGCGAGGCGCGGTTCGTGGGCCCGCACGAGATGCTCGTGCTGACGGCGGGAGAGGAGCGCGCCCTGCGCTTCCGTCACGCGATCATCGCGGCCGGATCCAGACCGGTCGAGATCCCCGGATTCCCGCACGACGACCCACGCGTCATGGACTCGACCGGAGCCCTCGAGCTGCAGGACGCGCCCAAGAAGCTCCTCGTCATCGGCGGCGGCATCATCGGCCTCGAGATGGCGACGGTGTACGCCTCCCTCGGCTCGAAGGTGACCGTGGTCGAGCTCCAGGACGGCCTCATGCCGGGATGTGACCGGGACCTCGTGCGGCCGCTCGAGCGTCGGATCCGCGAGCGCTACGAGGCGATTCACCTGTCGACCCGCGTCACCGAGCTGAAGGCACAGAAGAACGGCATCAAGGCCACGCTCGAAGCGGAGGACGGCACCTCCAGCAACAGCCTCTTCGACCGGGTCCTCGTCGCCGTGGGCCGGCGTCCGAACGGCGGCCTCATCGGAGCCGAGGCGGCTGGGGTCGCCGTGACGGACCGGGGGTTCATCGAGGTCGACGACCAGCAGCGGACAAACGTGCCGCACATCTTCGCGATCGGCGATCTCGTGGGCGAGCCGATGCTCGCGCACAAAGCCACGCACGAGGGGAAGGTGGCGGCGGAAGTGGCTGCGGGTCTCAAGTCGGGCTTCGAGGCCGAGGTCATCCCCAGCGTGGCCTATACGGACCCCGAGGTGGCCTGGGTTGGCGTCACCGAGACCGAAGCCAAGGCCTCCGGCCGGAAGCTGGAGAAGGGAACCTTCCCCTGGGCGGCGTCGGGTCGTTCGCTCGCCATGGGGCGCGACGAGGGCATGACCAAGCTGCTCTTCGATCCGGAGACGAAGCGCATCGTCGGCGCCGGCATCGTGGGGAGCCATGCCGGCGACCTGATCGGCGAGCTCACCCTCGCGATCGAGATGGGCTGTGACGCGGAAGACATCGGCCTCACGGTGCACCCTCATCCGACGCTCTCCGAGACCGTGGCCCTGGCGGCGGAGGCCTACGAGGGGACGATCACCGACCTCTACCTTCCGAAGAAGGCGCGCCGCAAGGCCAGGCCCGAGAAGGACTGACGGGCCGTGACGGTCGAAGGTCCTTTCCTCGAGCTCGAGGCGAGCTCCAGGGACACGGCGACGGGACAGGATGCCGGCTCCACGGTCGTTCTGGTGGGTCACCCTGCCTTGCCGGTGCAGCAGTGGACGCCGCTCGGCAGCTACCTGGCGCAGCATCACCTGGTCTACGCCAGTCGAGACCCGTTTGCGGCGCCGGATGGGCGCGGAGACGTGCCGACCCTCGTGGACCGCCTCGGGGCGGATCTCGAGGAGCGCGGCCACGAGCGGGTGCACCTTGTGGGCGCGGAAGGCGGAGGTCGCCTGATCCAGGCGTTTGCCGCCCGTTTCGCCGACCGCGTGCGCTCGCTGAGTCTGCTGTCCTCGCACGCCGGGGGCGATCACGAGACGCCGTCGCACGGGACACACTGGGAGCGCTTCCTGGGCGGCTGTGCAAAGGAGGCGGACCCGCCGACCCGGCACTATGCCCTCGTCGAAGCGACGCACGAGCTCACACTGCGGCGTCGTCCCGAGGCCTTCGATGCGCTTCTCGAGATGCTCGACGCGGGCGCCTGGAGCGCGCGCGAGCTCGCCCGACGCCGCGAGGCGCTCGCGGATCTCTGTGTCTTCGACGAGCTCGTCGCGCTCGAGCTTCCGATCCTGTTGCTGCACGGCGCGCTGGACCCGCTGGTGCCTCCCGACAACGCGCGCACGCTCGAGCTGAACCTACCCGGCGCGGAGCGCATCGAGCTGGCCGACACGGGGCACCTCTTCTTTCTCGAGGACCCGGGCACGACCTACGCCGCGTTGCGGACCTTCCTCCAGCGTGTCGATGCGTTTGTTCCCTAGTCGGAGGAGCTGGCGGCCGAAGGTCGTTCTCGTGGCCGCCGTGCTCTCGGCCTGCGGTCCTGCGCCGGACCCTTCTGGTGAATCTGAGACCCTGGCGCCGGTCCTGGAGGTCCAGGACTCGCGTGTGAACGTTCGGCTCCAGGCGGTCTCTGCCGCGAGCGAGCGCGTCGTGTGGGCGAGCGGGCTCGGCGGCACCTTCGTGCGCTCTCTCGACGGAGGAGAAAGCTGGGCGCCGGGGGCCGTCGAGGGCGCCGACCAGCTCGAGCTTCGTGACGTCCACGCGTTCGACGCGGAGCGTGCACTCCTGCTCGCGGCCGGTCCGGGAGATGCGTCGCGCATCTACCGCACGCTCGACGGCGGCGGCCGTTGGGAGGAGGTGTTCCGCAACCCGGACCCGGACGGCTTCTACAACTGCTTCACCCGCGATGACGCCGGACGCTTCTTCCTGGTCGGGGACGCGCTGGCCGGCAGGATGCCGCTGTGGATCTCGATGGACGATGGGGCCTCGTGGGAGCTTCTGCCTGCCGACGCGCTCCCGGAGGCCCTGCCCGGTGAGGCCGGCTTCTCGGCCAGCGGCACGTGCGTCGCGGCCGGCGTGATCGCCAGCCGGCCCACCCTGCTCGTCGGGACGGGAGGCGCCGGAGACGCGGCCTTCCATGCCGCCGCTCTTCCTTCGGAGGGCCGCGTCGCTTCGCTCGTCTGGAGCCGCTCCGTGGTGCCGATCCCCGCCTCGGGGAGCTCGGCCGGTGTGACGAGTCTGGCTCTGCGCGCTGACGGGCCCCTGGCCACAGGCGGAGGCGACGTCGCCGCGCGCACGGCGCAGCAGGAGACGATGGCCGTGTGGCAGGCGGGGGAGAGTCGCACCGTTGCGTCGCCGGAGATTCCCGGCGCCGTGTTTGGCCTGGCCTGGGCGGGCGACGACTCGCTCTGGGCGGTCGGCCCGGGAGGATTGGCAGTGTCCACCGACGCGGCGCGGTCGTGGCTTGTCCTCGGCACCGAGTCGCTCTGGGCCGTCAGCTTTGCGCCTTCGGGAGTCGTCGGCTGGGCCGTGGGGCCCGAAGGCCGGATCGTGCGGCTGCGCCCCTCCGGCTAGGTTGCGGCCATCACGGAGAGGAGTGCGCTCCGGAACGCGGCCACGTCGCTCGCGTCGTTGTAGACGTGCGGCGCGACGCGTACGGCGGAGCCCCGCAGCGAGACCATGACCCGCGCGTCGGCCAGCGCCCGCGCCATCGCCGGAATGTCGGTGCCTTCGGGAGGTCGCAGGCCGAACAGGTGGGCACCCCGCCACGCGCGGTCCTCGATCCAGTAGCCGGCCTCCCGCAGCTCCCGGAGCGTCTCGTCGAGCAGGTCGTCGGCGTAGGCCTGGATGGCTTCCGTGCCCCAGGCGTGGACCTGCTCGAGGGCCGCCAGTGCCATCGGCAGGAGCACCGGGTTGCTGCGCTCGCCCATGTCGTAGCGGAGCGCGCCCGGCCGGTAGCTCTCCTCGTAGTCGACGAGCCGCGCGAAGTCGTCGCTGCGCTCGCGGGTGATCCAGTTCTCCTCGAGCGGTACCCCGCCGTCGAAGTCGGAGGACATCCACGCCACGGCGAAGCCGTACGGGCCGAAGAGGGTCTTGTAGCCGGCGCAGACCACCGCCGCAGGCTGGATCGCCTCGAGGTCGAAGGGGGCGGCGCCGACGGACTGGGTCCCGTCGACGACCAGCTGCGCGCCGACGGCGCGGCAGGCTCGGCCGACCTCCACGAGGTCGAAGCGGGTGCCGTCGGACCAGTGGTAGTGCGGCACGCTGACGACTGCGGTGTGAGGCTCGATGGCGTCGAGCAGCGCCTGGTTCCAGCGCTCGCCGCGGCCCGCGCCTTCGGTCGGCGGCGCCACGGCCACGAGTGTGGCGCCCCGCTCCTCGGCCAGGCGAGCCCACGAGTAGACGTTGCTCGGGAACTGCTCCTCCAGGAGGAGGATGCTCTGCCCGCTCTCGATATGGACGTTGCGCGCTGCGCTGGCGATGCCGTACGAGGCGGACGGCATGAGGGCGACGCGCTGCGCATCCGCGCCGAGGATGCGCGCAAACGCCGCGCGCACGAGGTCGCTCTCGGTGAAGAAGTCCTGCGCCGTGATGTCCGACGGTGTCCTCCGCCGGCGGATCCCCGCTTCGCCTGCCGCCTCCACGGCGCGCAGCATCGGAGCCATGTAGGCGCAGTTCAGATAGTGGACGTCGGGGTCGAGTCGAAAGAGGTGCTTCTGACAGTCCAAAGGCCTGCTCCTGGTTCGAGCGGTGGGTCGCGGCCGCTCGCCCGCGGACACTATCCAATCTGAAGAGCTCGTCGTCGGCGCTGGTCGACTCCAGGCCCGCGCGACGTGCGGACGGTGGGGCGCAGCGGCCACATTGGGTAGGGTGGGCGCGCTTTGAGCGAGACGAACGAGACCCTCGAGGAGCTCCGGCGCGTCCTGTCGCCGGGATCGACCCTCTTGTGTACCGGGGGCCTCGGCGAGCCGTCCGCGCTGCTCGACCTCGTGGCGCGGAACCCGGAGCTGAGCGAAGGACTCCGCGTGATCCTCATTCGCCCGCCCGGCTCGAAGGGAACCGACATCGTTCTCCCCGGCGCGCGGGTGACGGTGTTCTTCGAAGCGCCCGACCTCGTTGCCGGCGAGAACGTCGGCCAGGTCGAGCTCATCCCCATGCAGTACAGCCAGATCTGCCGCTTCCTGCGGGAAGTTGGCCTCGATGCGGTCTGGGCGCGCGTCGCGCCGGTCTCCGGTGACGACGGCAACTTCAGCGCCGGCCTCTGTGCCGACTTCCTGCCGATCGCACTCGACGAGGGCGCGCCGCTGTTTGCGGAGGTGAACCGGGCCTTTCCTGCCCCCGTCGGCGCCCCGCGCATCGCGCGGGAGCGCTGTGTGGCCCACGTCTCGAGTGACGCCCCGCCACCCACGTCGAGGACCGCGCCCGACGAAGTTGCCGACCGGATCGGCGCTCATGTGGCGAGCCTCATCGAGGACGGCGACTGCGTCGAGACCGGGATTGGCGCCATCCCGGGGGCGGTCCTGCGCGCGCTCGGGAACAAGAACGATCTTGGGGTGCACTCCGGTCTCATCTCGGACGAGGTGCGGCAGCTGGCCGAGGCCGGGGTGGTGACGGGAGCACGCAAGACGATCGACCGGGGCCACATCGTCACCGGCTTCGTGCTCGGCTCCGAAGAGCTGTACGAATGGGCTGCCACGGACCCGCGCGTGAGCTTCCGGAGCGCGGCCTACACGCACGACACCTCGGTTCTGGGGCAGATCGACGCATTCAAGGCCGTCAACTCCGCGGTCGAGGTGGACCTGCTGGGCCAGGTCAACGCGGAGATGATCCGCGGGCGTCAGGTGAGCGGCACCGGCGGTGCACTCGACTTCGTGCGCGGTGCGGCGCGGTCGCGCGGGGGCCGCTCGATCGTGGCGTTGCCCGCCACCGCGGCACGGGGCAAGGTGTCGCGCATCGTCCCGGCCCTCGCAGCGGGAACGGTCGCGACGACCACCCGCACCGATCTCGACTACGTCGTCACCGAGTTCGGGGTGGCACGCCTGAGCGGCCGGGGCGTGGAGGCGCGGGCGCGCGCGCTGATCGAGGTGGCCGCTCCGGAGTTCCGCGAAGGTCTTGCCGAGGCCTGGGAGGCCGGCGCAGAATCGCAGTCTTGAGGCTCCCCGCGAGCCGGAATCTACTGCTAGGCTCGTGAAGCTGCCGTTGAGATTCGGTGAACGGGACGGGCGGATCGGGCGCATCTCGACCTCACGGCTGCATCTCCGAGGCGTTGGCTCTCCGGTGTTGACACAAGACCCTTCCTGCTCCGAGACGGCCCGCGTAGAGGCCGCAACCGGGTGGAACGCCACCCACGCCGAGGCGTGCACGACCGAGGTCCTGGTGATCGGGGCGGGCCCCGCCGGATCGACGGCAGCGGCGTTGCTCGCGGAGGCGGGGCACGACGTCACGCTGGTCGAGCGGGCTGCCTTTCCCCGCTTCCACATCGGTGAGTCGCTCCTGCCGATCTCGCAGCCGGTTCTGCAGCGGCTCGGCGTCGAGGACGCCCTGCGCGCCGAAGGCGCAATGGTCAAACGAGGTGCCACCTTCCGCCACGAGGGGGGTGGCCACGACGCCTCGATCGTGTTCCAGGACTCCCTCCAGGAGAACGCAACCGAGACCTTTCAGGTGCGTCGCGCGCGCTTCGACGAGCTGCTGCTCGAGGCGGCAACGCGTCGTGGCGCACAGGTGCTGCAGCCGGCCCTGGTGCGCGACATCTCCTTCGACGAGGACGCCGCGCTGTGCGAGATCGAGCAGGGTGACGGGCTGGCCCGAGTCTCCGCGCGCTACGTGATCGACGCGTCGGGGCAGGCCGGCTTTCTCGGCAAGCGCTACGACCTGCGGCGGTTCAACGAGGAGCTGCGCAACGTCGCCGTGCACGGCCACTTCCGCGGCGTCGAATGGGACAGTGCGGTCCCGCGCGGAGACATCCAGGTGATCTCGCGGCGCGACCTCGGCTGGATCTGGATGATCCCTCTCGGGGCGGACCTCACGAGCGTCGGCGTCGTCCTCCCGAGTCGCCGAGCCAAGGCCTTGAAGGGCGTGCGCTCGGAGCAGGCGCTCCGCGAGGTGTTGCGAGGCTCATCGGTGGTGGCACGACAGATGGAGCGGGCTCGGCTCGTGGGCCCCGTGCGGCGCGACGCCGACTACAGCTACCGCTGCCGACGCTACACCGGTCGCCGTTGGCTGCTCGCAGGCGACGCCGGGGGTTTCCTCGACCCGGTCTTCTCGACCGGGGTCACCATCGCGCTCGAGTCGGGGGAGGAGGCGGCCACTGCGCTCGCGACGGCGCTCGCGCGGCCGCCGCGGGCCCGCCGCGCTCTGCGCGCCTTCGAGGCGCGCCAACGCGGCCGCTACCAGTTCTTCGAGCAGATCGTCCGTGGCTTCTACGTCCCCGGCTTCCGCGACCTGCTGTGCCAACGGCAGGAGCATCTGCGCCTGCCGGATGCACTGACCGCTGTGCTCGCCGGACACTCGCGACCGTCGTGGGCGGTCCGTTGGCGGCTCGCTGCGTTTCTGGCGCTCGTTCGCTTCCAGCAGCGCGTGCCGCTGGTGGAGCGCCTTCACGAGCCGGCTCCCGGCGTTTCGCGCGCCCGGGCGGCAGCCGGCGACACGGTCGAGTCGGAAACGGTGGTGGCATGAGCTCCGCGTCCGTCGTTCGTCAGGAGCTCCACGGGCGACGACTCGAGCTGGTCCTCGACCGACCCGACCGCCGCAACGCGCTGATTGGTCCTCTCGTCGAGCAGCTCCGGGATGCGGTGGTGGCAGCGAGCACGAACGACGAGGTGGGCGCCATCCTCCTCCGTGGGGAAGGAGGAGCGTTCTGCTCCGGGCTCGATCTGGCCGCGTTCTCCGAGGAGCCGCCGCCGCCCTGGAAGGAGCGCTTTTCGAGCTCCTGGCTCGACCTCCACGTGGCCATGTTCGAGAGCCCGAAGCCGGTGGTTGGTGCGCTCGAGCGATATGCGATCGCCGGCGGGTCCGGCCTCGCGCTGGCCTGCGACCTCCTGGTGGTCGGAGAGGAGGCCTACCTCCACGTGGCCGAGGCGCAGGTGGGGATCCCGGCGCCCATGAACGTCGCCTGGCTCCAGCTCCGTGCCGGAGCCGCTGCGACAATGGACCTGTGCCTGTTGGCCGAGCGCATTCCGGGGCCTCGACTCGTGGAGATGGGGCTCGCCGCGCGCTGTGTGCCCGACGCCGACGTCGTCGCCACGGCCCGCGACGTGGCGGACCGGCTGGCATCACTCGACGCCTCGGTCCACGCGGCGACGAAGCGCATGGTCCAGGTCGGCTTGGGAACCCCGGTCCGCGACTACCTCGAGGCCATGCAGCAGGCGGCAACGGCCGCACCCTGACGGAGACGCCCGAGACTCATGCCGCTCGCTTCACTCATCCGCCCCGAGCTCGTGTTCGCCCAGATTCGAGGCAGCGGCCCCGCAGACGTCCTGCGCTTCTTCGCGCGGCAGATCGCCTCGTGTGAACGGCTGGCGGAAGCCGACGTCCTCAAGGGGCTCGAGGAGAGAGAGTCCCTGGGCTCGACCGGGATCGGCGGCGCCGTGGCCATCCCGCACTGCCGGGTGAAGGGTCTGCGCGAGGCGATCCTGGCCGTGGGGGTGTCTCCGGCGGGCGTCCCCTACGAAGCGGCCGACGGCAAACCGGTGCGTCTGTTCTTCGTGATCGTGTCGCCGAAGTCGGATCCGAAGCAGAACCTGAGATTCCTCTCGGCGATCTCGCGTTGGGTGCGGCAGGACGGCAACGTGGAGAAGGTCGTGGCCCTCGAGAGCGCCGACGACATTCTGGCCGCGCTCCAGGACGTGCCGACGCCGTAGCACCGTCGGCCTACTCGGCGGCCGGCCCCGGGAAGAAGAGCTGCACGGTGTGCAGCTCCGTCGGATTGACGAACAGCACGACCTGGTCGTGTGCGCGCAGGCGATCCGAAGACTTGGGGATGAAGAACCCCGTCACCGCGCACGACGGCACCGACGAGCAGGCCCGGTGGGGGGTTGATCTCCGCCAGCGAAGCACCGACCACGGGGCTCGCGTCGTAGACCGTACGCTGGAGAACCTGCAGCGCGCCGCCGTGCAGCGACGTCATGTCGGCCTGGAAGCCGTTCTCGATGTACTCGTTGATCCGGGCTGCGGCGAGGTAGCGCGGCGAGACTGCGGTCAGGGTGCCCGCCTGCTCCCACAGCTTGCTCGTTTCGCTGCGACGCACGAGCGTGATGACGTTCTGGACGCCCATCTCCTCGCCGATGAGCGCTGCCATCAGGTTGGTGTCGTCGTGGCCGGTCGCGGTGATGAAGACGTCGGCCTGATCGATGCGCTCGTTGCGCAGCACGCTGACGTCGGTGGCGTCGCCGTGGATCACGTCGACGCCGCCCATGGTGGCGGCGACCGCTTCGGCTCTCTGGCGGTCGATCTCGATCAGCTTGATCGACGGAACCTGACCGCGCAGCTCCTTGGCGATACTGGTGGCGGTGGCGCCGGCTCCGGCGATGACGACCACGCGCGGGTGCTCGATGCGCAGGCTGAAGAGCTCTTCCACGCGCGGGATGGCACTCGCGGTCGTGAGCACGAGCGCCTGTTGGCCCGGCTTGGCGCGGGTGGTTCCGGAGGGATTGATGACGTCCTCGTCAGCGTCGATCAGGGCCACGACACGGCTCCCGACCGGCATCTTGACCTCGTTGAGCGCGTGCTCGGCCACCACCGACCCCGGCTGGATCTCGATGGTGCGCAGCTGGATCTTGCCGTGTGCGAGGTAGTCGATGCCGTGCGTGTTGTGGCCGAGCACGAAGTTGAGGATCTGCGTGGTCGCGAGGACGTTCGGGGAGAGCAGGAGGTCCGCGGCGAAGAGGCGCTCGTACTGCGCGCGGTACGTCGTCAGATCTTCGGTCGTCTCGAGCCGTACCGCGGAGCGCTTGGCGCCCAGGTCGCGCGCGAGGGCGGCTGCGACGAGGTTCGACTCCTCGGAGTTCGAGGCGGCGATGAAGAGCTCACAGCGATCCACCTCCGCGAGCTCGAGGATCGGAACCTGCGTTCCGCTCCCCATGAGGAAGCGCACGTCGAGCTGCTCTTCGATCCGCGTGCGGCGGAACGGGTCGTTGTCGATGAGCACGACGTCTGCGCCGCGCCGGTCGAGGCTTCGCGCGAGATGGAAGCCGAGCTCTCCGGCCCCCATGACGATGTAGCGATCGGGCTTCACGGCAGATCAGGGGAGGGGTGGTCGTTCTCTCGAGAGGACTTCTTCAGCAGCCCCGAGGGCCGCCGCGAGGTCTCCTGGCAGCGCCCCCCGCGCGACGTGGCCGAGACCGACAGTATCGCAATAGACTGTCCGCTCTTCGCCGTCTCCGACACCCCAACGGCCCTCGGGGCCGCCACCTCGAGGAGCTCACTCTTGTTTCGCGACGTACCCCCGTTCCTGGCGTGGATCGGCCTCGCCCTGTTGGCGAGCGCACCGGGCGCCGCGACCGACGCGACCTTCGACTCCGACGGCGTCGAGATTCGCTACCAGATCGAAGGAGAGGGCGAGCCGGTCCTCCTCATTCATGGCTACACCGCGAGCGGTGACATGAACTGGCGTCTCGGGGGGACCGTCAAGGCGCTCGTGGAGAGCTACCAGGTGATCCTGATCGACAACCGGGGCCACGGCCGCAGCGGCAAGCCGACGAGCCCGGAGGCCTACGGGGAGGAGATGGTGCGCGACGCCCTGAGGCTGCTGGACCACCTCGAGATCGACGCGGCCCACTGGGTCGGCTACTCGATGGGCGGCATGATCACCATGAAGGCGCTCACCATGGCACCGGAGCGGGTGCGCTCGGCGGTTGTCGCGGGGATGGGCTGGATCCGCGACGACGAGGAGACCAAGCGTCGCTACCGCGAAGGCGAGGGCCGCGGTACGGACGCCTTCCGAGCCTGCTACAAGGCCTTCGGTGAGCTGGGCGTGTCGCGCGCTGCACTCGAGGCGATCGATCGCCCGGTTCGGCTCGTGATCGGCAGCGAGGACGGCCTGTACGACAGCTCGGTCAAGCCGCTGCTCGAGGTTCGTCCGGACTTCCCGGTCGAGCTGATCGAGGGTGCAACGCACATGAGCGCCACGATTCACGCCGACTTTCCTCCGGCGGTTCTGCGGGCCCTGCGCGGCACCGCAGCTCCGTCCACGTCGCCGTGAGCGGAGGCTCGACCTCGGCGGGGCCCGACCCGCTCCCCGCAGACCGCGTCCTGGTCACGGTCGGCACGCTGTGCAGCGTGTCATCGGTCGGGACCACAGAGACCCACCGCGCCAGGGTGTGCGGTGACCCGCTCGAGACCGGCTTCGCCGCCTTCGACGCGGGCCTGGTCGACATCAGCGGCGGCGGGGTGGATACGCCCCTGTTCGTGCGCGCGGACAACGGCGCGCCCATCTCTTTGGGTCAGATCGAGGCCGCCTGGGGAGAGGAGCTGCGCGGTCAGCAGGGAATTCGGCAGCTCCCGCGGGAAATGCTGGCGGAGCACGTCCCGTCGGACGTTGCGGCGCCGCTGCCGTTCGACTTCGAGAAAGGTGGCTTGCGGCGCGTGGCAGGCCTGGGCTTTCGCGACATCCGCGGGTCGGGGGTCTCCGACATGTTCGGGCTCTTCGACGACGACCCGAGACTCGGGCCCAGTCTGCAGGCCCAGCTGTTCATGTACGGCGGCATCGGCGCCCTCGCTTCGCTGCCACAGCCGCTGTCCGGTCTCGTACCGGAGCCGCACCGCTTTCGCGTGGTCGCGGCGAGCGCGTTCCCCGGCATGGATTCCCACGCCGCGATGAGCCTCGGCATGCAGCCCAAGCAGGAGCTCGTGGCGGACAAGAAGAACGACCGCCTCGCGTTCCGGCTGGCAGCCTCCCTCGCAACGCACGGCCCGGCCATGGTCTCCGCCCTGCTGGCCCCCGGCCTGAGCCTGAGCAAGGTGCGTCGCAAGCCCGAGATTCTCGACGCACTCGTTCAGCAGGGGTCGTCGTTCAAGCGCGTACCCCAGGCGCCGATGGTGACCACCGCGGCGTGTGCCAGTGCGCTGGTGAGCCTCTCGGACGCCGCCACACAGATGGTGGCGCGCTACCCGGGCCTCGTGTCCCCCGAGCTCATCGTCTGGACTGCAGCCGACGCCGGGCTTCTGCCGGACGCCCGCATCCTGGAAGCTTTTGGCCTGGCCGCGATGATGACGCGCGACAAGCTCGACGCGATCAACGCGGAGCGTCCCGCCGAGGAGGCGCGCTCTCTCTCGGACAGCCTGGCGCCGTTCGATGTGGATGCCCAGGGCACGATCGTCGGGCACGGCGGCTCGGGCATCGTCGTCACCAATCTGCAGTTCGCGCTGGAGCACGGTCTCGACATCACGAGCATCCTGGTGGGATGGGGCCAGAGTGGGGAGACCGGCGGCAAGGGCCACTTCGCGGGCGTGGGGTTCGGCGGGGAGAACGCCCTGATTGGTGCGCTCGAGATGGCCCAGGCGGCCCACGGGTACGGCGTGAACGACTTCGGCCACGTGGTGGCCCATGCCACGGGGACGCGGACCAACTCCCGAACCGAGCTCTCGAATCTGCACTGGGCGCGCACCGTCGTCGCGGCGCGCCAGGGAGAGACCGGGCAGCTCCGGCGCGTCACGCTCGGCGCTCCCAAAGCGGTCGGCGACGGTCACACCATGGGGGAGACCGGGCTCAAGGCGGTGGGCGAGGCCGTGCGCTACGTGCTGGGTGAGCCCACGGTGGGCGTCCCGACGCTCCGGCGCCTCGATCCGGATCTCGGCGAGGCGACGGAGCCGGTGCACCTGGATGCGGCGCCGGTTCCCGGCGATCCTGCCGGCGGCGCGCTTGTGCCGACCCAGGGCTTCGGCGGCTACGACGGCGCCGTGGCGCTCGTGGCCGCAACGCCCGAGTCGCTCGCGCGCTACCAGGTCGACGCGCCGTTGCTCGAACGCTACCTCGAGCGCTGGCCCGACATCCGCCGCGAGCGCGAGGAGCGCGAAGCGGCCGCACGCCGCACCCGCGGCTTCGTCCTCGAGCTCGTCGACCGGCACAGGTGGGCGAAGGCAAGCTAGTGCTTGCCTGACGAACCCAAGCGCACCCGCGAGTTCCGACTCGCGGACGACGGTTGGGTTCGCGAGGGCCCAGCTAGGAGGCGCGAGCTCCGTCTCGCGCCGATCCGCCTCCGCGAAACGGGCGAGCTCCGTCTCGCGGCGAACGCTCCGCAGACCGAGCGCGCCGGCCCCTGACGAGCCCGCGAGCTCCGTCTCGCTAATTCGATCCCGACGGAATCTGACTGAACGGTACGTCGCGATCCACGCGAATGTCGCCCGGCAGTCCGAGCACGCGCTCCGCGATGATGTTCTTCAGGATCTCGTCGGTGCCCCCCTCGATGCGCGTACCGAGCGACCGCATGAGCATCGCCGGGAACTTCGAGCCGTCGGTGAGGACGCCGCTCTGCTCCTGGATCTCGAGAGCAAGCGAGGCCGCCGCCTGCATCGTGTTGCCGGCGACCACCTTGCCGATGGAGTTCTCCGGCCCCGGCATGTCGCCCTTGGCAAGTGCCGTGATCGAGCGGTAGCCGATGTAGCGCAGGCCCATCTCGTTGACGTACCAGTCGGCGAGCTTGTCGCGCACGGCGGCGTCGTGCATGGCCGATCCGCCGCCGTACGCTTCGGCGAACTCGAGCACCGCCGGGAGGCCCGTGCTCATGCCTGCGCCGATCGCGAGGCGCTCGTTCATGAGGGTGGTCAGCGACACCGACCAGCCGTCACCCTCGTCGCCCAGACGCTGCGCGTCGGGGATGCGGACGTTGGTGAAGAACACCTCGTTGAAGCCGGAGTCTCCCGCAGCCTGCTTGATGGGCCGCACGTCGATGCCGGGGCTTTTCATGTCGAGGAAGAAAAAGGTGAGGCCCTTGTGCTTGGCGACCTCGGTGTCGGTGCGGGTGACGAGAATGCCCCAGTCGGAGTGCTGGGCACCCGACGTCCAGACCTTCTGACCGTTGATCACCCAGTCGTCGCCGTCGCGCACCGCGCGGGTACGGATGCCGGCGAGGTCCGAGCCGGCACCCGGCTCACTGAAGAGCTGGCACCAGATCTTCTCGCCCGAGGCCAGCGGCGGCAGGTGCTCGCGCTTCTGCTCTTCGCTGGCGTACGCGATCATCGTGGGCCCGCACATGCCGTGGCCGATGATGAAGGTGGAGGAGAGCTGTGCGTAGAGACCCTCCTCCTGCGACCAGATCACCCGCTCGAGCGGGGTCGCGCCGCGGCCGCCGTACTCCTTGGGCCAGTGCAGGCACGCCCAACCAGCCTCGAACTTCTTCTGCTGCCACTCTTTGCTCACCCGCATGTAGTCCTTGGCGGGGATCGCGCTGCGGCCGAAGCTGCTCTGCTCGAGCAGCGGCAGGAGGTCTTTCGGCGCGTTGGCGTCGATCCACGCGCGGCACTCCTGGCGAAAGGCGGCTTGTTCGGGGGTGTCGTTCAGGTCCATGGGGCGGGTCCTCGGAAGTTGTGCCGGCGCAGCGGGGGCCGGACGGCGATGCTGCCACGGCTGTCCCCGACGCTCAAGGCGGCCCCGGCGAAGCCGACCGATTCTCCGGGCGGCCGGAGTGCCAGCCGGGGCTTTCTCGGGCGCGGCCCGACGCTATACTCCCGGCTTCCTCGCGACGCCGCGTCCACCGGTGCCCGCAGCCCCCACGACCCCCTCAGGGCCCTCACAGCCCCCGGGAACCCGGAAGGTTGATCGATCATGTCTGCCGACGCTCCAGAGACCACGGACGAGCCGCTCGACTTCATCCGCGCGATGATCCGCGACGACCTGGAGCAGGGTCGCGACGGCGGGCGCGTCGCGACGCGCTTTCCCCCCGAGCCCAACGGCTACCTCCACATCGGGCATGCGAAGGCGATCTGCCTCAACTTCGGTATCGCGCAGGAGTTCGGCGGCACCTGCAACCTGCGCTTCGACGACACGAACCCGACGGCGGAGGACACGGAGTACGTCGATGCGATCGAAGACGACATCCGCTGGCTCGGCTTCTCGTGGGACAACCTGCACTTCGCGTCCGACTACTTCGAGCAGCTCTACGAGTGGGCGATCCACCTCATCGAACAAGGGAAGGCGTACGTCGACAGCCTCGGCATGGAGGAGATCCGGGAGTACCGCGGCCCCTGGAACGAGCCCGGCCGCGACAGCCCATATCGCACGCGCACCACCCCGGAGAATCTGGACCTGTTCCGCCGGATGCGCGCGGGCGAGTTCGAGGACGGTGCGCACGTGCTGCGCGCCAAGATCGACAACTCGGCCAGCAACATGAACCTCCGCGACCCGATCCTGTACCGGATCCGGCACGCGCATCACCACCGCACCGGCGACGAATGGCCGATCTACCCCACGTACGACTTCACGCACGGGCAGTCCGACGCGATCGAAGGCATCACCCACTCGCTGTGCTCGCTGGAGTTCGAGGACCACCGGCCGCTCTACGACTGGTTCATCGAGAACCTGCCGGTGCCGCATCAGCCGCGACAGACCGAGTTCGCGCGGCTCAACCTGACCTACACCGTGCTCAGCAAGCGCAAGCTGCTGCAGCTCGTGCAGGAGGGTCACGTCTCCGGCTGGGACGATCCGCGCATGCCGACGTTGCGGGGGCTGCGCCGGCGCGGCTTCACTCCGGAGTCGATCCGCGAGCTCTGCGACCGCGTGGGCATGACCAAAAACGCATCCGTGTCGGAGGTGACGCTGCTCGAGTACGCGGTGCGCGATCACCTGAACAAGGTGGCGCCGCGGCGGATGGCCGTGCTCGACCCTCTGCGCGTGGTGATCGAGAACTACCCGGAGGGCGAGCCCGACCTCCTCGACGCGGTGAACAACCCGGAGGACGCGTCGGCGGGAACCCGCAAGGTGCCGTTCGGCAAGGTGCTCTACATCGAGCGCGACGACTTCCGCGAGGACCCGCCGAAGAAGTTCTTCCGACTGGCTCCCGGGCGCGAGGTGCGGCTGCGCTACGCGTACTTCATCACCTGCACCGACGTGATCAAAGACGACGAGGGCAACGTGGTCGAGCTGCGCTGCACCTACGATCCGGAGACCCGCGGCGGGGATGCGCCCGACGGTCGCAAGGTCAAGGCGACCCTGCACTGGGTTTCCGCAGAGCACGCGAAGTCCGCGACGGTGCGCATCTACGACCGCCTGTTCCGCGTTCCGGCCCCGGGCGCTGGGGACCGCAACTTCCTGGACGATCTGAACCCCGAGTCCCTCGAGGTCAAGGACCCGGTCTACCTCGAGCCGAGCTTCGACGACGCCGAGGTGGGGACGCGCTACCAGTTCGAGCGGCTGGGTTACTTCTGTGTCGACCAGGACACGACCCCGGAGCGCCTCGTGTTCAACCGCACGACGACCCTTCGCGACAGCTGGGCCCGGATCGAGAAGCAGATGGCCCAGGAGGCGGCCGCCCAGGCCAAGGCCAGGCGCTGACCACGGCGCTCTTGCGGCGGCGTTCGGGGCCGCCGTGCAACTTCCCGGCGTGCGGCGCGTCACTTAGTTGAGGGCCGCGCGCCGCACGGCAACGCGGTGAGACCTCGAGCCGTGGAGCGGCGCTGCGCGTCGAGAAAGGGAAGCATGCTGGCGTTCTTCGAACGAACCGCGCGCCGTCTCCGGACGGCCCCCGGATTCACCCTCACTGTCGTCGCGACGCTGGCGCTCGGGATCGCCGCGAACGTCGCGGTCTTCTCGGTGATTCACGGGGTACTCCTCGAACCGCTACCGTTCGAAGACCCGGAAGAGCTGGTTGGTGTCTGGCACACCGCGCCGGGGCTCAACTTCGAGATCATCAACCAGTGCGCCGCACTCGACATCGTCTATCGCGAGGAGTCGAGTGCCTTCGCCGAGACGGCGATCTGGCAGCCGTCGCGCGCCGCCGTGACGGGGAACGGCGACCCCGAAGAGGTGCGGGTGGTGGCCGTCACCGACACCTTTCTGCCCCTCCTGCGCGTCGATGCGGCGCTGGGTCGGCGCTTCACGGAGGAGGACGACGCCCCGGGTGCGCCCGATCTGGTCATGCTCTCGCATGGCTACTGGCAGGCCCGCCTGGGTGGTCGCGACGATGCGGTGGGCTCGTCGCTGCTGCTGAACGGGCGGCCACACACGGTGATCGGCGTGCTGCCGGAGGGTTACACCTTCCTCGACCAGGGTGCCGAGCTGTATACGACCCTCAACCTCGACGAGTCGCAGGAGATCCTGGGTCGCTTCAACTACCGTGGCATGGCCCGGCTCGCTCCCGGAGCCACCCTCGAGCAGGCGAACGCCGAGATGGACCGGCTGCTCCCGGTCACGGCGGAGCGCTTTCCGGGCGGCCTCACCCTCGAGATGCTGCAGGAGGCGCGGTTCGCCGGTCGGGCGAGACCGCTAGCCGAGGACGTCGTGGGCAACATCTCCTCCAGTCTCTGGATCCTGCTCGCATCGGTGGGGCTCGTCCTTCTCGTCGCCTGCGCCAACGTCGCCAACCTGGTTCTCGTGCGCGCGGAGGGCCGGCACCGGGAGCTCGCGCTCAAGGCTGCGCTGGGGGCCAGCCGCGGGCGACTCGTGCGAGCGCTCCTGGGTGAGAGCATGGTGCTGGCTCTTCTCGGAGGCGCCCTGGGGACCGCTCTGGCGTGGGGTCTCCTGCAGCTGCTCCTCGCGATCGGCCCGCGCTCCGTGCCGCGGCTCGAAGAGATCGGCATCGACGGAAGCGTCCTGGCCTTTGCGGTCGTCGCGTCGGTCGTCGCAGGCCTGGTCTTCGGCCTGATCCCGGCCCTGCGCGGGGGCGGCGACGGTCGTGGCCTCACCGAGGCGCTCAAGGACGGCGGCCGCGGGAGCGCCGGGCACGCGCGCGTCCGTCTCCGCGCTGCGCTCGTCGTGGCCCAGGTCGCGCTGGGCCTGGTGCTTCTCGTCGGGTCGGGGCTCATGCTCCGCAGCTATCTCGCGCTGCAGGAGGTGGAGCCCGGCTTCAGCACTCCCGAGGAGCTGCTGACCTTCCGGCTCTCGGTGCCGTCGGCCGAAGTGAGAAACCCGGAGGAAGTGCTGCAGCTCCAGCGCCGCATCTACGCCGGCATCGAAGCCCTTCCCGGGGTCGACTCGGTGGGCTTCTCGTCGTCTCTCACCCTGGACGACTCGCACAGCAACGACGCGCTGCTGGTGGAGGACTTCCCGACGGAAGAGGGCACGCTCCCGCCGGTGCGCCGCTACAAGTTCGTGAGCCCGGGCTACCTGGAGACGATGGGGAACACCCTGGTCGCCGGCCGCAGCCTCGAGTGGGCCGACCTCGAAGAGGGTCGTCTGGTGGTGGTCGTCACCCGGGACCTGGCGGAGGAGCTCTGGGGGGAGCCCCAGGCGGCACTCGGGAGGCGGGTCGCGGACGGACTCCCCGGGGAGGCCGGGCAGGCGAACTGGCGTGAGATCGTCGGTGTCGTCGGCAGCATTCGCGACGACGGTCTCGGTCAGCCGACGGTTCCGACCGTGTTCTGGCCGGCGAAGATGCCGATCTTCTGGGGAAGTGAGCCGTGGATCCAGCGCTCCGGCGCGGTGGTCGTGCGCAGCTCGAGGGCCGAAGATCCCGCTCTCCTGCAGGAGATTCAGAGCGTGGTCTGGGAGGCGAGCCCCAACCTGCCCTTGGCGGCGCCGCGCACCATGGCCGACATCGTCCGGCGCTCGCTGGCGCGGACCTCCTTCACGATGCTGATGCTCCTGATTGCTGCGACCATGGCGCTCCTCATCGGCTCCGTGGGCATCTACGGCGTCATCTCGTACATCGTCAGCCAGCGCACCCGTGAGATCGGAGTGCGCCTCGCGATGGGCGCCGGCACCGGCCAGGTGCACGCGATGATGGTCCGCTTCGGCATGGGCCTCTCGGGGATCGGCGTGCTGTTGGGGCTCGCGATCTCGGCCGTGGCCACGGGGGCGCTGTCGCGCCTCCTCTACGGCGTCGAGCCGCGCGACCCGCTCACGTTCGCCGTGGTGGCGGCGGTACTCAGCGGGGTGGCGCTGCTGTCGAGCGCACTCGCCGGCCGGCGCGCGGCACACGTCGAGCCCATGGAGGCTCTACGCTCCGACTAGCCGAGATTCGACTCGGGCTGTTGCCTCAGTCGTCCAGGAGGGTCAGGTTGCCCTGGGCGTCGAAGCGGTAGATCCCGTCAGCCCACAACATGCCGTCGCTCCACAGGAAGCCGTCCGCCCAGAGGAAGCCGTCGGCCCACAACATGCCGTCGGTCCACAGGAACCCGTCGGCCCAGAGCATGCCGTCGCTCCACAAGAAGCCGTCGGCCCACAGGAAGCCATCGGCCCAGAGGAAGCCGTCAGCCCACAGAAAGCCGGCGCTCCAGGAGTCGCCCCAGAGCTGTGCCGGGTCTTCGACGAGCAGCCCGCCGTCGTCAGCCTGCAGGAGGCGTGGCGACAGGGCGGTGTCGGTCCAGCCGGTGGCGTTCAGGGCGGCGCCGATGTTCACGACTCCGGCTCCGACGGTGATCGGGTCGCCGTCGATCTTGCGCGCCGAGACCATCAGACGTGCCTTCACCGTGTCGGGATTGAGGCTCGGGTCTTTTGCGATCATCACCGCTGCGGCGCCCGAGACGACGGCGGCGGCCATGCTGGTTCCGGAGAGCTCGAGGTAGCTGCAGCCCGCGCGGAAACAGCCCGACGGCACCTGTCCGAGCTGCTGGGTCAGGTAGGAGCCGTCCGACGAGGTCGAAACGTACCGGTTGCCGGGTGCGAGGAGGTCGGGCTTGACGAAGTTGTCGACCTGGGTCGGGCCGAGCGAGGAGTAGGTGGAGACGAAGTCGTCGAAGACGTCGGGGGTCTCTTCGTCGGTGAGGGAGCCGACCGTGATGACGCGCCTCGAGATGCCCGGGCTCGCGATGGTGTAGTGGCCGTGGCTGCCGTGGTTGCCTGCCGCCGCCACCACGACGACGCCGCGTGCCCAGAGACTCTCGGCGGCCTGCACGAGGGGGTCGAACTCGGCGGGCCCGTCGGGAGCTGCGCCGAGGGAGAGGTTCGCGACGCGGACGTCGTAGGCGTCGATCCCCTGCGTCAGGAGCCAGTTGGCTGCGGTGAGGAAGTCGGACACCGTGCCTTTGCCCGAATCGTCGAGGATCTTGAGGGAGAGCAGTCGGGAGCGCGGAGCAATGCCCTGGTAGGTGGATCCGGTGCCGGCGATGATGCCGGCGACGTGCGTGCCGTGTCCGAAGGAGTCGTCTCGTGTGCTCGCAACGGAAAGGGATGCGTTGTCGACCACCAAGGCGGTGTGGCTCGCCCACAGCCAGGCGCTCACGTGCCGCGTTCCCGGCGGCGGACGCCCGGAGACGGTGAACGGCTCGAAGGAGGAGGTGCTCGCGAGCTGCGTCTTGCTCTCGCCGATCTCGTTCCAGTTGGCGTCGAAGTAGTCGAGTCCGACCCATGCGTCGACGTTGCCTTGGGTTCGGTACTCCCCGCGCAGCGTGTAGATACCGGCCGTCCGGCTCACCGACTGGCTGACGCCGGACGACCCCGCCACGACGGCGAGGCCCTGCCTGCCAGAGGTGGTGGAGGCCGACGCGTCGCACCACCAGGATGCGCATCCCTCCTCGAAGTCGCCGTTCGACAGCAGGTTGGCCGGGAGCCCGGTCTTGACGGACAGGTCGTCGACGATGACATCGCCGTCGTCGCCGCTGTACACCCACACGTTCATGCGGGTCGTCCCCGGAGGCGCCTGGCCCGTGGCGCGGAAGGAGGTGAAGCCCGTGGTGTTCTCGAAGTCGAAGACGGCCTCGCCGATCTCCACGTCGTTGGAGTCGAAGAAGTCGATGCCCGCGCCGGCCCATGCGCCGTCGCCGTCGTCGTCGTACTGGTACTTCCCGGAGAGCGCGTACACCGTGCCGGCGTTGCCGGAGAGATCCTGGGAGATACTGCCCGCGCCCTCGAACTTGGCCGCGTAGCTGCCAGTCGTCGCTTCGTTGGTGCGCTCGGCCTCGACCTGCCAGGCGTTCCACCGGCCCCACTCCCAGTTGCCCCAGTCGACGCTCGACTCGAAGCCGCCGTTCGTGAGCAGCTCGGGCGCGTCGCTGGCGCTCACGTCGGAGCTGCGCACCATCTGCCCGCCGACGACCTCCCACTGGTCCCAGTTGTCGAGGTGCTCGTGGTTCTGCACGCCGGTGTCGAGTACGGCGACGCCGACACCGTCTGCATCGATGCCGAGCGACTCGAGAGAAGGTGGTTTGCCGGCCGTCGTGCGGCTGGCGATGCTCGTGGTCTCCGTTGGCTGGTCGACGTGGACGGCGGCGATGGCCGGATGCCGTGCCAGCTGCGGAAGTCGCGCGACTGGAACGGTCCAGGAGGCCATGCCGAGGGCGCCGAACTCGGAGCGCCTCGTCGCCCCGAACCGGCGGGCGAGGGCGGAGGTGCCTGCCACCGGATTTGCACCGTCGGAAGCAAACGTGACGATGACGTCCACGGTCTTCTGCGCGTGCTCGGACGACGCCTGGAGTGCGGCCAGCGCGGAGGGGCTCAGGCCGAGGCGCTTGCCGGTGCGTGCCTGCAGCGTGGTGGTGCTCTCCACGGCCTGGAGGCCACCCGCCGCACTGCGCTGGAGCAGTTGCGCCTGGGTTGCCGAACCGGCGGAGACGGCGAGGAGAAAGGTGGTCCAGACCGCGAGGGCGCGAGAGTTGAAACGAGCTGATTGGATCGACATGGCCTGTGGGGTGGTCCTTTGGCGGGGCTGGATTGCGCCGCACCCCGCTGTAGAGCACAGCGCGTGCCACGTCCACGACCTGCGCCGCTTCGCTTCACGTGCACCCGTAAAGCCCTGCAGCTGCTGGAGTTGGAGCCAACGGCGCTCCGTCGGCGCAGCCGGCACTCCTGCAAGAAGTGGCGGCTGCGGTCGAAAAAGCGGTGGCGTCGGCAGCGGAGCGGAAAGAAGTGGTGCTCAGCGCCCGCCAAAAAGTTCCGCGTGCCACCGCTCCGTGGCCTTCGTCTCCTTCTTGGAGAGGCCACCGAGAGCCTCGAGCGCGCGGCGCAGGCGCATCCGGGTCATGTCGGCGCCAAGTACGACCATCGAGTCGAAGAGCGGGGTCGAGGCGCTTCGTCCGGAGAGTGCGACGTAGAGCGGCTTGGTGAAGTCGCGGAGTTTGAGCTCGAGCCGCTCGCAGAGATCGCGCAGCGTCGCCTCGATGCTCTGCACCGTCCACTCGCGCACGGCCTCGAGCTGCCAGACCGTGATCTGCAGGATCTGACGGAGCTCGCGGTCGTCTTTGCCCTTGAGCTGGAGCTGCCCGGGGTCGAGCTCCACCTCGTCGGCGAACAGGAAGGCCGTGAGGTAGCCCCAGTCGCTCAGCGTTTGCAGCCGCGGCTGGGCCAGCGGCACGATCTGGTCGAGGCGCGCGTCGCCGAGTGCCCAGTCCTGCAGAGCCTCGCGCAGTGCCTTGGGGTCGAGGTCTTCGCGGATGTAGCGCGCGTTGAGCCAGCGGAGCTTGTCGATGTCGAAGACCGGGCCGCCGAGGGTCACGTCGCCCAGGTCGAAGCCCTGCACGAACTCGTCGAGGGTGAACTTCTCTTCCCCCTCCGCCTTCGAGACGCCCATCAGTGCGAGGAAGTTGACGAGGGCTTCGGGCAGGAATCCCGCGGCGCGGAAATAGCCCACGGAGGTCGGGTTCTTGCGCTTCGAGAGCTTCGTCTTGTTCGCGTCGTTGTTGCGCAGCAGCGGCAGGTGGCAGAACGTCGGCGGCTCCCAGCCCAGCGCCTGGTAGAGCAGGAGGTGCTTCGGCACGGAGTTGATCCACTCCTCGCCGCGAAGGACGTGGGAGATCTGCATCTCGTGATCGTCGACGACATTGGCGAGGTGATACGTCGGGAAGCCGTCCGACTTGAGCAGCACCTGGTCGTCGACGAGGTTCCACTCCCGCCGCACCTCTCCGCGCAGCGCGTCCTGCAGGACGCACTCGCCCTCGAGCGGCACCTTCAGGCGGACGGTGTGGGGCTCACCTGCGGCTGCGCGCCGGGCCGACTCCTCCGGGTCGAGGTCGCGGTCGCGGCGCTCGTAGTGCGAGAACTCCTTCGACTCCGTCTGCCGTCGGCGCCGCGCGGCCAGCTCCTCGCGGGTCATGAAGTCGCGGTAGGCGTGGCCTCCGTCGAGAAGGCGCTGGGCCGCCGCCTGGTAGAGCTCGAGGCGCTCGCTCTGGCGGTAGGGACCATGTGGCCCCCCTCGGTCGGGCCCTTCGTCCCATTCGAGGCCGAGCCAGCGCAGAGACTCGAGGATGGCCGCCTCGGAGGCTGGATGGGAGCGCTCCGCGTCCGTGTCTTCGATCCGCAGGACGAACTGGCCGCCGGCCTTGCGGGCGAAGGCGTAGTTGAAGAGCGCCTGGTAGGCGGTGCCGACGTGGGGGTCGCCGGTGGGGGAGGGAGCGACGCGGACGCGAACGGTGGGAGTCACGAGCTGAGGGTCTCCAGAGCGAAGGAAGGTCGGGCGGATGCGCTGCGCATTGTGGCGGGCGCAAGATCTTGACGTTTGTAAATTCTTCGATCTTCAGAACGTCAATTCGGACGCTCCGTGGCGGCGCGTCCGCAGGGGCCCGAAGTCCAGTTTTTTCGGCACGGATTTCATTGTGGCACAGGCGGACCTGCGGGTAAGTTGCAGAAGATGAAGGGCTTGCAGGTACAGCCCAAGACCACCTCATCTTGTGGTTGGCGTTGACCCGCACATCTACATGTAGTACCTTGCCTCTCACCACTCGAGAACAAGGTTTCGCGAAGACATGCCTTGCGAAGCCACGTCCGAAGGCCTCCAGAAGGTGCTTTCACGGACGTTTCCGACGGGCAAGAGAGTCAGTCGGCGCGGTGCTCGGTGGAGCGATCAGATGGGATCTAGAGTTTCTCCAGCGCCTCGTTTTTCTCGGCTCCCCCAGCAGGGCGGCGGGAGGGAAGAAGGGTCTGGAGTGCGACGTCGTCCCCTTGGGGGTGGGCGCCGACGACGCAGGACCGATCCCGAGCTTCGCGCGTTGCCCTGAGGCGCGAAGGCATGGAGGGAAGCGGCGGGCGAGGGCCTGTCGATTGGGCGACCGTTTTCGAATTGAGTTAGAGCCATGTGTCTAATGGCACTCCGAGGGAGATGAAGGGTGAAAGTCGTCAAGCGCACCGGTGAAATTGTCGAGTTCGATCGCGACCGCATTCGCGGCGCCATTCTGAAGGCTCTGGAGGCCACCAATCCCCCGGGAGGCGGCGGCGAAGAGCGAGAGCAGATCTCCGACAAGCTCACCTCCGAGATCATGGACGAGATCGGCGGCCGCTTCGTCGACTTCTTCCCCAACGTCGAGAACATCCAGGACATCGTCGAGAAGCACCTCGTCCTGGAAGGCCACTACGAGACGGCGAAGGCCTACATCCTCTACCGCGCCGACCGCCAGAAGGTGCGTGAGGCAGCAAAGCAGCGCGCGATCGAGGATGCGCGCGTGGGCAAGCTCACGGCGACCAAGCGCGACGGCCGCGTCGTGCTGTTCAACGTCCGCGAGGTCGAGCAGGCGCTCGCCCGCGCCGCCGAGGGCCTCGAGGTCGACATCGATCTCGTGCTCCGCGAGGTCGTACACAACGTCTACGACGCCATTCCCACGCGCCAGATCGCCCAGGCGCTCGTGCTCGCCTCCGCCGCCTACATCGAGCGCGACCCGGCGTACTCGAAGCTCGCCTCCCGCCTGCAGGCTCAGATCGTCTACAGCGAGGTCATCGGCGAGCTCGGCGACCGCAGCCACGGCGAGGCCTACCGTCAGACCTTCGCCGAGGGTATCCATGACGGGCTGCGCACAGGTCGTCTCGACGCGCGCCTCGGCAACTTCGACCTCGACCTCCTGGCAGCGTCCATCAAGCCCGAGCGCGACGACGCCTTCGAGTACCTCGGCATTCAGACCCTGTACGACCGCTACCTGATCCGCGATCACCAGGGCAACTGCCTCGAGGTGCCGCAGGGCTTCTGGATGCGCGTGTCCATGGGCCTGGCGATCGACGAGGCGAATCCGAACGAGCGCGCTCTCGAGTTCTACGATGTCCTCTCCAAGCTCGAGTACGTGGCGTCCACGCCGACGCTGTTTCACTCGGGTACGTCACATCCCCAGCTGTCGTCGTGCTACCTGACGACGATCGACGACCACCTCTCGCACATCTTCAAGTGCCTGGGAGACAACGCCCAGCTGTCGAAGTGGTCCGGCGGCATCGGCAACGACTGGAGCTACATCCGGGCCACCGGCTCGCACATCGCCAGCACCAACGTCGACAGCCAGGGCGTCGTGCCGTTCCTCAAGATCGCCAACGACGTCACCATGGCGATCAACCGCAGCGGCAAGCGCCGCGGTGCCACGTGCGCCTACCTCGAGACGTGGCACTACGACATCGAGGACTTCCTCGATCTGCGCAAGAACACGGGCGACGACCGTCGGCGCACCCACGACATGAACACGGCGAACTGGATTCCCGATCTGTTCATGAAGCGGGTGATGAACGACGAGAGCTGGGCGCTGTTCTCGCCGGACGAAGTGCCGGATCTGCACGATCTCTACGGCCGCAAGTTCGAAGAGCGCTATCTCGAGTACGAGGACCGCGGCCAGCGCGGCGAGATGCGCCTGTTCAAGCAGGTGCGGGCGCTCGACCTCTGGCGCAAGATGCTCACGATGCTGTTCGAGACCGGGCATCCGTGGATGACCTTCAAGGACGCGTGCAACGTGCGCTCGCCGCAGGATCACGCCGGCGTCATCCACAGCTCGAACCTCTGCACCGAGATCACGCTCAACACGTCGGCCGAGGAGACCGCAGTCTGCAACCTCGGGTCGGTGAACCTCGGGCGACACGTTGCCGACGGCAAGATCGACCAGGAGCACCTGGCGCGCACCGTCAGCACCGCGATCCGGATGCTCGACAACGTGATCGACATCAACTTCTACCCGACCGACGAGGCCCGCAACTCGAACCTGCAGCACCGTCCGATCGGTCTGGGCGTGATGGGCTTCCAGGACGCGCTCTACAAGCTGGGCGTTCCGTTCGACACCGATGCGGCGGTCGAGGTGGCCGATCACTTCCAGGAGATGATCTCGCACACGGCGATCCTCACCTCGTCGCAGCTGGCCAAGGAGCGGGGCCCGTACCCGTCCTTCACGGGGTCGAAGTGGGACCGCGGCCTGCTGCCCTACGACACGATCGACCTGCTGGAGCAGGAGCGCGGCGTGCCCGTCGAGGTGTCGCGCACGATGCGCCTGGACTGGGCGCCCGTGCGAGGGCACGTCGCCGAGCACGGCATGCGCAACTCCAACACCATGGCGATCGCCCCGACGGCGACCATCTCGAACATCTCCGGCTGTTTCCCGTGCATCGAGCCGATCTACAAGAACATCTACGTCAAGGCCAACATCAGCGGTGAGTTCACCATCGTGAACTCCTACCTGGTGGAGGACCTCAAGGAGCTCGGGCTGTGGGGCGAGGACATGCTCGAGCAGCTCAAGTACTACGACGGCAGCGTGCAGATGATCGAGCAGGTGCCGGACGAGCTGAAGGAGAAGTACAAGGAGGCGTTCGAGATCGACGCCATCCGCTGCCTGCAGCACACGGCCGCCCGCAGCAAGTGGATCGACCAGAGCCAGTCGCACAACGTCTTCCTGAAGGGCACCTCCGGCAAGAAGCTCAGCGAGGTCTACATGGCGGCCTGGAAGATGGGTCTCAAGACCACGTACTACCTGCGCTCGCTCGCCGCGACGCAGGTGGAGAAGTCGACCCTCGACGCGAAGAAGTACGGGTTCACGCAGAAGCGCGAGTATCAGGCGGTCGGCGGCGCGGAGGCCGTGCCCGCGGTCGTCTCGTCCACGCCGTCACCCGAGGTACCGCGCGAGCAGCCGGCGCTGCCCGACGGCTCCGTGCCCACGCCGAGCATGACGCAGGTGTCGTCTGCGGCACCGAGCGACGCGTCGGCGCCGCCAGCTGCACCCGAGCCCGCGCGGGAGCTCGGCGGCAAGAAGCCCGAGGCCAACCTGTGCCGGATCGACGATCCGGACTGCGAGGCCTGCCAGTAGCTCCAGCACTGCGCCCACCCGAGGCGCAGGCGACAGTTCGGAAGGCGGGCTCGCTTCTGCGGCGCTCGCCTTCTCTCGTTCCCCCACTCCAACATCCACCCCCAACCCCGACCCGAGACCGACCCTAGGATCGCCCGCGACGACAGGCTCCGGACCAGAGAGACCCCATGCCGATCATCAACAGCACGAAGACCGACCCCAACAAGATCCTCCCCTTCACCTATCCGTGGGCCCGCGATTACTACAAGTCCGGCATCGCCAACAACTGGACCCCGGAAGAGATCTCCATGCAGAAGGACGTGGAGCAGTGGAAGGCGCAGGATTTCCTGAGTGATACCGAGCGCCGCATGATCCTGTGGAACCTCGGGTTCTTCTCGACGGCGGAGTCGTTGACCGCAAACAACATCGTGCTCACCGTGTACAACCACGTCACCAACCCCGAGTCGCGCCAGTACCTGCTGCGCCAGGCGTTCGAAGAGGCCGTACACACCGACACGTTCATCTACTGCTGCGACACGCTGGGCCTCGACCCCGAGTACATCTACAACATGTACCAGCAGGTGCCTTCGATCAAAGCGAAGGACGAGTTCGTCGTGAACCTCACGAAGTCGGTCTTCGACCCGAACTTCACCACCGAGGGCGTCGAGAACACGCAGAAGTTCGTGCACGACCTGATCGGCTTCTACGTGATCATGGAAGGCATCTTCTTCTACGCCGGCTTCGCCATGATGCTGGCGCTGCGGCGGCAGAACCGCATGGTGGGCATCGGCGAGCAGTTCGAATACATCATGCGCGACGAGAGCCTGCACCTCGCCTTTGGCGTCGATCTCATCAAGACGATCTGCGCGGAGAACCCTGGCGTGTGGACGTCGCAGTTCCAGGACGACGTCGTGCGTCTCGTCCGTGAGGCGGTCGAGCTCGAGAAGCAGTACGCCTGGGACGCGTGCCCCGACGGCATCCTCGGCATCAACGCCGACAAGTTCTGCCAGTACGTGGAGCACATCGCCGACCGCCGCCTCGAGCGCCTCGACCTTCCCAAGCAGTACAACCGGGAGAACCCCTTCCCCTGGATGTCGCAGAGCACCGACCTCGCGAAGGAGAAGAACTTCTTCGAGACGCGGGTCACCGAGTACCAGACGGGCGCGCAGCTGAGCTGGGACTGATTGGGCAGTCGCAAAGTGCGCTTTCTCAAGCACATCAAGGACGGAACATTCGGGAAGGTCGATCTAGTGGAGGTCGATGGCTCCGAATGCGCTCGCAAGACTTTCGCCCCCAACAAGATCGCCCGCGACAACGGTTCGTGGGAAAAGATGCGCAAGAGGTTCGTTCGTGAGGTTGCTGTTCAGGCCGCCCTGTCGCATCCGAATCTGATGCCCGTTCTAGCGCACGATCTCGATTGCAGGCATCCTTGGTTCACGATGCCCTTAGCCAAGGAGACCTACAGAGAGAAGTTGAACCGCGACCGAGCTGGAAGCGCCGCTTTCGACCCGTCGCCGTGGGTTGACATCCTCTCGGGCGTTGAGGAGCTACACCGACTGGGATACGTCCATAGGGATCTCAAACCGTCCAACATTCTCCTAGTTGAGGGAAGCTGGGTTGTGGCCGACTTCGGTCTGGTGCTGGCTCCTGTTTCGGGCGGCACAGCTTTAACCGGATCGAAGGACACTGCTTTGGGCACACAGCAGTATTGGTCTCCGGAACAGGCGAAAGACTTCAGCAGCACGCCGGAGCAAGGGGACATCTACGCCCTTGGGTGTGTACTTCATGATGGAGTCGGGAAGGATCCGGCGCATCGTGCGCCGTGTTCGAAGATCGACGAACCCGGCAAATACCGAGAACTTCTGGCCAAGTGCACGGAGCCCGTGCCCGAAGACCGCTACGCCACGGTCGCCGAACTGCGGGAAGCGATTTGGGAGACGACGAGTGCCGACGACGGAGAGCCGGCGAACGACGATCAATCGCTATTGGGTAGCGTCCAGGATTTTCCGAGTCACCGCACTCCCTGGACTCAGCTTCTTGACAGGATCGAGTCTGGTGAGAATAGCGGACAGCTCCTCGACGGAGTCAGTTCGGATCTCATTGCGAAGCTTCATTCCCTCGACGGTGTTCTCTTTACTCGTTTCGTGGCGGCTCTTTGTAGTTGGGTCCACGACGCTGACTGGTTTCGGTTCGAGTACTGCGACGTTCTCGTCGATCGAATCATGGTCGCCTTCCGTCTTTCGACGGTCCGGAATCAGCTGCCTCTCGTGCTCGCTGCGGTTCATCTAGCCGTCTCTCATAACCGTTGGCATGTCATGTTCCAGGTTGCCGCCATGCTCGGTTCGACCGCAGACGATGGCCTCGTAGAACGCCTGCTGCTGGAAGCCAGGAATCAGAGCGAGGTCATGAGTGACTTGCTCGATATCGAACGCACGATTGGCCTGGAGCGCCAGCGGTGGCATCCCGCGGTGGGCACTGCGCTTGACGATCTTGAAAGGGCGGTTGAGTCAGCCTAGGTGCGAGGCTGCCTGGCGCGGTACCGGGTCGCGTTGGTGGGCGCCTGGCCTAGCCTGGATATCGTGCCCAAGGGCGCGCTACTTACCGAGCCAGCGCAGGAGGCTCGTCCAGAACCGCTCGTGACGGGTGTCACTGGGGTCGATGCCTTGGCGCATCTGCCAGGCGTAGGTGTTGGTGGCGGCCAGCACCGCGCAGATCCCCTTGCCGTGCTCGGAGTAGCTGAGCACGGCGAAGCTCGGGTCTTCGCGGGCGCGCAGGAGAACGACGGCCTCCGCGCGCGGAGAGGCGTCGATCTGGAAGGCGCCGAGGGCCGGGAGCTCCTCGAAGAAGGCTCCAGCGCCTTCCTCGAACGCGAGCGCGGGATGGTCGAAGGCGGCCGGCTCGGGCTCGACGTGCACCTCGTGGAAGGTGTTCTGTGAGACCGTGCGGAAGGTCCCGCCACCGCGCTCCAGCGGATCCGTGGCGCGCCGCGCCTCCATCTCCGCCTTGAGCCGCTCCTGCTCGCGCCTGAGCGCTGCGATCTCGGCGTTGATGCGACGCTCGTCGGCCCTCCTCTGCGCCAGCCCGGGATTCCGGAGGTTCTCCATCTTCGCCTGCAGCGTCTTCTGCCGATCGAGAAGCAGCTCGTCTTCGACACGACGCTCTTCGAGCCAGGCTTCCTCCGCGGCGTAGAGGTCGGCGTTGGAGCGCGTGGCCAGCCGCCGCTCGAGCACCACCTCGGGGGGAGGCGTCGGGTCGACGGGGAAGAGCGGGTCGAGCGCGCTCCCCGCCCAGTCGCCGTGCGCGAGCGCGTGCCGGCCGCCGAGCAGGAGGAGGCTGCCTCCGGCCTCCACCCACTCTGCGAGCGCCGCGAGCTGGGCGTCGGTGAAGGCGGACCGGCCGAGGCTGCCGAGAACGACGACATCGAGCGCGTGCAGAGCCGCGGCAGAGAGGTCGCTGTCGGAGATCACCTGCTGGTCCGCGTGGGTCAGCCGACCGGAGAAGTCGAGAATGCTGCCGAACAGGAGCTGCGGATCGTCCTCCACCGCGCGGCGGAGGAACTTGTACTCGAACCGGGGCTCCCCCTCGAGGTAGAGCACGCGGACGGGCTCCTGTGCCGTGACGGGGACGGGAGCGAGGGCCAGGCCTGTCGTGAGGACGAGGCAGGCGGCGACGCACCTTCCGGAGACGGGTGTTGGGGCAAGCTGTCGGCTCATCTCGGTCTCCCGATGCGTGGCGCGGGCGTTCCTCCTGGCCTTCCGAAGATCCGACGGCCGGCGTGATGCTCCGCCGACGCTCCCGTTGCCGGGCACGGCTGGCGCCCGGCCTTGCTGGAATGGACCCGGTGGCGGGTCGATCGGTTCCCGCCTCGCGCGACCGATCGGAGAGCGGGGCGCGTCGAAGCCTTGCCAGGAGAGACCCCGCGGGGCGCACATCGTCAGGCCAGGCCGAGCTCGCGCTGCTTCTTCTGGGTGAGCTTGGCGCCGATGAGGCGGTGTGCCTCTTCCAGCAGCTCCTCGACGAAGTCGGTCGGCAGCGCATCGGGGCGCTCGAGCTTCACCCAGGCGTGCTTGGCGAGATACGGCGCTGGGACGACACCCGGACGGCTGGTCAGCACGTCCATGGTCTCCGTGTCGACCTTGAAGCTGAACGTGCCGCTGCTCTCCGTGTCGAAGACGGCGAACATCTTGTCGCCCACGGAGAAGACCAGGTTCGTGCCCCACTTGATGTCCTCGGTCACACCTGGGAGAGCCCGGCAGGCCATTTGAAGTCGTTCGATGCAGGTTGTGTGGCTCATGTGCTGGTCAACTCGAGCCCCCATGCCTCGCTGATCGAGGTCTCGGGCCTGTCAAGTGCCGCTGAAGCGTAGCAGCTCGTGGTGGACCCCCACGCCCACCGTTCTTGGGCGGACTGGGGTTCTCAGGGGAGCTCCACCACGTGCTGCTCGCAGTGTCAGGGAGCGGCGCTGGTTGGGCTCGGCGTGTGCTCCGGCGCTGCCAGCTGCCAGTTTGGCCGCTTTTCCTGGCAGCGCCGTGGTCAGTAGCGAAGGGGCGGTCACGCCGGGAATGAAACGGGGCCGGGCGAGGCGCGGCAACGCGGTCCGCAACGGGCTTCGACGGAAACACTAGGAGACGCGATGAAGCAGTCACTCATTCGGTCGAGATCGGACAGCCGACGGATGGTTCGTCACATGGCCAAGGTGGTCGGCAACGTGCTGACCGGTCTTGTCCTCGCAATGGGCTGGCTGCCCATGGCTCAGGCCCAGGAGATACGCACGGTTGGCCCGGACGGTGAGTTTCTGAATGCAGACATCGCGATTCAGACTCTCTTCGATCCGCAGCTGCCGAAGGCCCCCGGGCCCTACGAGCTTCGGCTGCAAGTCGGGTCCTATTCCGAGAGGGTCTCGGTCTCGATGGCATGGGGCCTGACCCTGAGTGGCGGGTGGGACAAGACCTTCACGACACAGATCGAGGATCCGCTGGCGACCCGGCTCACCGCGGGCCTCTCGGGGGACCACTGCGTCTCTTTGCCCAGCTCTTGGATCGGTGACATCGACGAAGGGACCGCTGGACTTCACGTGAGCAACCTCTCGGTGACCGGCGGGGCGGGGATCGAGCTCATCGTCGTTGCTCCGTGTGCGTTCGCCGCCGCGGATGTGGTGGTGGAGCGGGTGGAGGCGCACAAGGCACCCCTGTACCTCCAACCTTCGCTCGCGGACATCACGCTTCGCGACGTGGTCGTGCGCGACAGCACCACAGAAGCGCTCTATTGCGAGCTGCAGAACGACCCGAATACGCGCTCCGCTGGCATTCTCATCGACGGCTCGCTCGTGCTGCCCGAAGACGCCGAGGAGCACCACATCCGACTCGAGGGCGTGCGGATCCACCGAAACGGGATCGATGGCCGGGCTTGCACCAACGTGGCTGCCGCGGTGCTGATCCGAGGCTCGGGACGAGCCAAGTTGACGATCGAGGATCTGATGGCCGCCGACAACCGGGCAGTGGTCGACCCGGGCACGGTCGGTCGCCAGGGCACGGTTCTCTTCATCCCGGACTCCAGCTACTGGCTTCCCGCCTGGACCGGCTCGGTCGAGGCTCGTCGCCTGGAGCTGCGGGACAACTCGTCGCAGGGGGCGCAGCTCGGGGTCTACGCCGAAGACGAGGTCGAGGTGGTCATTGGGGACTCTCTCGTCGCGTCGAGCTCGAAGCTCGGTGTGGCAGCTCACGTCGAAGCGATGCACGACAGCATGGTTGCGCTCACCAATCTGACCCTCGTCGGAGGAAAGACGGGCGCTGACCTGACGGCGCTCGATGGCGCGGCCGTGTTTCTCTCGAACAGCATCGTCACGTTCGCCAGAGGGGCCGAGCTCGTGACCCTGGGCGGGGTCTGGTTGGACTCCAACTGGATCGGAGGCGATCCTGGCTTCTCCGACGCAGCCACTGGCAACTACATCCTCCAGGCCGGCTCGGCAGCCGTGGACGCCGGCAACAACAGTCCGGCGGGAGGCCTCGGTCCGAGCGACCTGATCGGCGCTGCGCGTCTCAGCGGCCCGGCAGTCGACCTCGGCGCCTACGAGCAGGGCAAAGCTCGGCCGCCGCGAATCACCTGCTCGGGCCCAGGCGTCTTCTGCACCTGCTTCCAGGAACCCGTTCTGCCCAACGTGACACGCTGCGCTCTCGACCTGCCGGGTTTCGACGCCTGGTTCCGCGTTCCGTCGTTGGCCCCGAAGTTCCAGGCTAGCGTCGAGTGGCAGTTCCTGGCGCTGGAGGGCGGCGGCTGGGGCCTCGAGAACTGGCTGGACCTGCCGAAGCAGAGTCTCTTCCAATCGAAGGACTCGGGCATCATGGCCGCAGGGAAGTCCGCCAGCGGCGAGCTCCTGCTCGATCACTTCGGGGCCGAGGGTCGTGCCGTCCTGCGCTCGGAGATCGTCGTGCAGCCGAACGGTGCCAAGGCGCCGACATCCGTAACGGTCGAGATCGAGCTGCAACCCTGAGGCCCGGCTCCCTCCTCCGCGCTGCCGCGGAGGCGTCCGTATACTGTGGCCACCCTTTCGAGGACTCTCTTTGAGCGCATCGCCGGAAGCCCGCGCACTCAGCCTGCTTGTGGAGGTGCTGGACGTGCCCGAGGCCGAGCGGGCCGCCTGGCTCGAGCGGCACTGTGGCGACGAGCCCGACGTGCGCCGCCGAATGGAGTCGCTGCTCGAGGCGACGGCGGGTTCCGGCTTCTTGGAGACGAGCGCCTGGGAGCTGGCATGTCGCGACCTGGCCGCGCTCGTCGACGCCGACCAGCTGGGCTCGGGCTCCGCCGTGGGTCGCTACCGCCTGGTACGCGAGATCGGTCGCGGTGGCATGAGTCGGGTGTTCGAAGCGGAACGCGCTGACGGCGAGTTCGACCAGCGCGTGGCGGTCAAGTTGCTCCACGGCTTCGCCGGGCCACCGGAGGAGCTGCTGCGCCGCTTCGAGACCGAGCGCAGCGTCCTCGCGCGCCTCGCGCACCCGCACATCGCCCAGATCTTCGACGGCGGCATGACTCCCGCCGGTCGCCCGTACCTGGTCATGGAGCTTCTCGACGGCAGCTCTGTCACCGAGAGCTGCGGCCGTTCGGAAGCGAACCTCGAGCACCGACTCCGTCTGTTTCTCGACGTCTGCGCCGCGGTGTCCCACGCGCACCGTCACCTCGTGGTCCACCGCGACCTCAA
The DNA here is from genome assembly GCA_965223385.1 of Candidatus Multivoraceae bacterium. GTDB lineage: Bacteria > Acidobacteriota > Thermoanaerobaculia > Multivoradales > Multivoraceae > JBCCLJ01. The sequence continues at coordinate 3,904,588 of CBDCWR010000007.1, forward strand.
ACCTTCGAACGTGCTCGTGACAGAGCAGGGAACGGTCAAGCTCCTCGACTTCGGCATCGCCAAACTGCTGGATCTCGAAGACGCGACGCGCCTGGGCGCGGCGTCGACGCGGACCGGGCAGCTGCTGCTGACCCCAGAGTATGCTGCGCCGGAGCAGGTGAGAGGCGAGCCCATCACCACCGCGACCGACGTGTACCAACTGGGGCTCCTGCTGTACGAGCTGCTGGCGGGGGTGCGACCCTTCGAGCTCTCCGGGAGGCGGCCCAGCGATGTCGAGCGCATCGTCGCCGAGGGTGAGCCAGCGCCGCCCTCCGCTCGCGTCCTGGAGGGCGGGCCGATTGGGGCGCGCCGACTCCGCGGGGACCTGGACAACATCGTGCTGCTGGCGCTACGCAAGGAGCCAGCGCAGCGCTACGGCTCCGTGGCCGACCTGGCGGCCGACATTGAGCGGCACCTGCGCCACGAGCCCGTCGCCGCGCGCCCGGCCGGCGCCTGGTACCGCATCTCGAGGCTGGTCCGCCGCCACAAGAGCCCGTTTGCGGCGGCCGCTGCTGTCAGCTTTGCGCTCGCGGGAGGCCTCGTTGCCGTGAGCTGCGAACAAAGGCAGACCGCGCGTCAGCGCGATCTTGCCGAGCTCGAGGCGCTCAAGGCCGGACGCCTGGCCCAATTCTCGACGAGCCTCTTCGAGGCGGCGAATCCGATCCACGGTGCGGAGACGACCGCGCGCGACTTGCTTCGATCGGGTGTCGCACGCCTCGATGAGCTCGCCGACATGCCTCTCGTGCAAGCCGAGATGCTCGGGGTGGTGCGTCAGTCGCTCTTTCGGCTCGGTGAGCGCGACGAGGCGCTCGAGCTCACACGGCGCGAGATTGCGCTGCTGGAGGAGCATGGCGGACAGAGCCTGGACCTCGTCGTCGCACTCAGCGCCCTTGCCGGCCAGCACTCGGTCGCGGGCCGAGACTCCGAGGCGTTTGCCGCGTGGCGACGTGCGGAACGGGTGGCGGAGACCGCCACCGGAGGCGAAGACGCGGAGGAGATCGTGTGGATGCTTCGCGGCCAGGCTCGTGCACACGCGCGCGCGTCGCGCTGGCCCGAAGCCGAGGCGGTCGCCGAACGAGGCCGTGTCATGGCGGAGCGGCTTCGTCTCGAGCCGCAGGTCGATGCGATGCTCGGAGTGCTGGCCTTCGTCGCCGGTGAGCGCGGCAACCTCGACCGAGCGAGCGAGATCCACGGGCAGCTGTACGAGCGGAGCGTGGCCCGACAGGGCGAGGTCCACCTGGACTCGGCCGCCCACCTCGGCAATCTCGGCTGGCTTGCAGCCCAGCAGGGCGACTTCGTGCGTGCCGAGGAGCACTATCGCAGGGCGGTCGAGATCAAGGAGCAGCTGCTCGATCGGGACCACGAGGACTTGGCGCGAACCCTCGGTTCTCTCGGGACGCAGCTGGCGCGGCTCGGTCGTCGGCAGGAGGCCGAGCGGGCTCTGGAAGACGCGCTCGGGCGTCTACGTCGCTTCCATGGTGGTCCCCACCCCTCGTTGTGCTCACCCCTGCTCTCGCTCTCTCGCCTGGCACTCGAGCGTGACGATGATGCGGTGGCCTCCGCGCGGGTCGAGGAAGCGCTGGCTGTGATCGAACAGTTCGAGCGTCAGCGCTCTCGAATTGGCGCCCAGGCGTGGCAGATGAAGGGCGAGGTGCATGCGCGAGCAGGGCGGCTCGAGGCGGCTCGGAGCGCTTTCACGAGGGCCTACGAGACCGCAGGACAGGTGACGACAGGTGCGCCCCTCCTGTCGCCCCTCCTGCACCTTGCGACGGTGGAGCGTGACCGGGGAGAGCCAGAGAGGGCACGCGAGCTGATCGCGGAAGCCGAGGGGCACTCCCGTCAGCTGCCGCCGGAGAGCGCCCTCCGCGAGGAGCTCGACGCGCTACGACGCTCCTTGGGACCGGACTGACGCGGCCTCGGCTCCCTCGAGATCTCCACTGGCTGGGAGAAGGACGTTCATCCGCCCGGAGAGGGCGACGCGCTGGAGGACGCCTTCAGCCGGTCCGCGAGCCAGGCCTTTGCAGCGGCCCAATCGCGGCGCGCGGTGCGCGGAGACGTGTCGAGCGCCTCGGCCACCTCCTCGTGCGACATGCCGGCGAAAAAGCGGCATTCGACGACGCGCGCGAGTCGAGGCTGAATGGTGTCGAGATGCTGCAAGGCTTCGTGCACCGCAAGGACGGTCGCGGCTGATGTCTCGTCGCCAGCTCCGACGACGACTGCGGCTCGGTCGAGACTCACGTCCATCCCCGGGCCGCCGCGCTTGTCCGCCACGCTGCGGCGGAAGTGATCCACCAGGACCTGGCGCATGACCCGAGCGGAGAGCGCCCAGAAGTGTGACCGGTCCCGCACCTCGACCTCGGCGTCGCCGAAGAGCCGCAGGTAGGCCTCGTGCACGAGGGACCCTGTGCCGAGGTTGGCACGAGCACCTCGAGCCAGCTGGCCGCGGGCGAGCCGCTCGAGCTCGCCGTACACGAGCGAGGAAGCGCGCTCGCGCGCACTCTCGTCGCCGTCCAGCGCGCTGCGCAGGAGCTCCGTGAGATCTTCAGAGGACATCAGCGCCCGACCCTATCCGAGGAGGTCGGGAGGAGGCGCCCCGAGAGAGGCGCGGCCGGCCCTACGGCGCGCATGACAGCGCCACGATGTCCTGGACGGGCTGAAACGGGCTGCCCAGCGGGTTCATGTAGGTCGCCGTCTCGCCGGTCGTCTGGTCGGAGACGACCAGCTGCACCTCGACGTCCGTGAGCCCTGCGGCGAACACCCAGTAGTGGCCGTTGATCGCGCAGGCGTCGAGCACCTTGACCACCACCTCGAGGTTCGCCGCATCGAAGAAGGAGAAGGCGCCCGTGTCGGACGTGAGGGGCAGAGACGAGCCCTGGCCGCTGGTTCCCTGGCTCGTGCGCCAGGCTGTACGCGCGACGAAGCGCTCGCTCTGGAGACACAGGTCGGAGGGCGCGACGCCGCACTGTGCCGGCCGGGTGACGCTGAACGCCCCGGGATTGACCGCAAAGAAGGAGCCGTTGCTGCAGCTCACCTCGATGCGCGCCGCGGACGTCTCGATGGCTGGAGGGACGGCAACGTTCTCCGTGCCGTCGTTGGCGGTTCCTGCCAACAGGACGAGCGGCGTGCTCGCGGTGTTCGGGTAGAGGAGAAGATCGACGTTGCCGCAGCTGACCGGTGCGGCGTCGGTGCCGGCCACGTCCCACACGACGGTCTCGGTGGCGCCGCTCCACACGCTTCCGGCCGCGGGCTGCGTCACCCGGAACGGACCGGCACTGGCCGCGACGCGGAGGCGGTACGGCTCCGAGGTGAGGCCCGTGAACCGGGCGTTGTCGCGCACCGTCAGGCGGAAGTTGAGCTCCCGCGAGCGCGTCGGGAGCACTTCACCGAGCTCGCTCTTGCCGGAGAAGACGTTCTCCGACTTCGGGAGGGTCCTCGTGCCGGAGCTCTGCGGGGCAAAGGAGCGGAAGAGCGGCCGCGTCCCGTCGTCGGTCGAGGGTGGAGACTCGCGGCCCACGTCGAACTGTTCCCAGCTGTAGGAGAGCGTCTGGTTGGCCGCGTCGGTCGCACTGCCGCGGAGCCGGAACGGCGTCTGCTTGGGAATGACGACCGACGCGGTGGGAACGGTGACGACGGGCGTCTGGTTCGCGACGTTGCGGTTCGCGCTGCAGGTGCCGAACGTGCTCGCGTAGCCGAGCATCTCCTCGATACTGCCGATGTGGAAGTACGGGTCGACCTGGCTCTGCAGGTTCTCGCTGCCGCAGATGCCGGCGTAGGACATGATCGTGGAGCCGCTCCCGGGCTCCCACGCGGCCTGGCTGTCACGTTGGCCGTTGCACGACCCGGTGGTGCCGTTGAACGTGTGGCGCGCGCCAAACTGGTGCCCCAGCTCGTGTGCGACGAAGTCGACCACAAAAAAGTCTCCGGTCGGCGGATCGAGTCCGGTGACGCCTCCCGCCTTGAAGCCGGCCGCGCAGACGGCGCCGATGAAGGCGAGGCCCCCGCCGGAGCTGCTCACCACGTGGCCGAGGTCGTAGTTCGCCGGCCCGATCTCGGTGTCGACGACGCTCTGGTTCTCGTCGATCATCTCGCCAGGGTCGTCTCCCGTGTAGGGATCGGTGGACGGGTTCGTGAAGATCAGGCGGTCGTTGTTCTCGACGAGCTCGAAGTGCACCGCGAGCTCGGTCTCGAAGATCTCGTTCAGGCGGTTCACCACCGTGACCACGGCGGCCAGCCCCGCGGCGACGGTGCCGCCGTGAAAGCGGGTGTACTCGCCCGTCGCGGCCATGGCGAGCCGGTAGTCGCGGCGGCGCACCGAGGCCGAAGCAGCAACCGCGCCTGCCTCGAGGGCCGAAGCTCCGATGCCGGGTCGGCTGGAGGGCCAGTGGGGTGTGAAGGCGTCGTGGTCTGCGAGGCAGCGACGAGGGGCCCCGCCGCCGCTCCCCGTGGCCGCGTGGCGGCGGAGTTCGAACACCGAGCCGGTCGATGGCAGGAGGTCGAAGCGCTCGACCGCTTCGCTCCCGCGCCGCGTGAACTGCGCGCGGAGACCGGAGTCGGAGAGGCGCTCCAGCCGCACCGAAAGTGGTGCACCGGTTGGCGTGATCTCAAGACCGCGCCACGCGCGAAGGTGAGGGAAGCGCGCCTGAAGACCGGGAGGCAGCACCTCTGCGTCGCGCAGCTCGAACACGCGCTCGCCACCGGGTGTGGGCAGTCGGACGCGGGCGGCTCCCCTTTGTGCGATGGCGCCCTCGACCTCGTCCAGCGCGCCGGCCGACAGCGCGAGCCGAGCAAGCGGCGGAGCCGCGGCCTTCGAGGCGGCCAGGAGGTCGGGCGCTGGAGCAGGTCGGAAGAGGCGGTGCGTCGTGGCCTGGCCCGAGATCGGAGCCACGCCGAGCAGGGCCATCACGACGAGCGTGTGCCAGGCCCTTCGATCGCGTCGCGCCACGCGAGGTGCCTCGGAACGTGGGCTCATTGCAACAGGAGCTTGCGGATCAGCGAGGCGGTCCGCCGGCCGTACGGAGCCCGCAGGCTGCCTCCAGCATCTCCTCGCGACTGGTGCGCGACGGCGCGACGGTGCGAGAAGGTGTCGAAGCCGTCCCGCCCGCCGATGCAGCCCGCGCTCCCGGTGCTGCCGAAGGGCAGCTCCGCAGAGAGAAACAGCGGGTGCACCTCGCCCACGACGAACGCCGCGGAGCGTGTGCGAGCACGCAGGCGCCGTTCTTCCTCCTCGTCGGAGCCGAGGTAGTAGAGAACGGGAGCGGGCGCCGCCGTGCGTCGCCGTTCCACCACTTCGTGGATGTGGCGGTACCCGAGAATCGGCAGAATGGGTGCGAGGACCTCCTCCTGGAGGAGACGCATCTCTTCCGTCGCGCCGAGGACAAATGTCGGCGCGACCCGGTGCGTCGCCTGGCGACTGAGGTCTTCTCGCGCCCCGTCGGTGTCGACGGGGACGAGCTCGTGGATCTCCGCCCCGTGCTCGGCTGCGTCGTCGAGAAGTGCGTGGGCCCGCGCCTCGTGGAGGTCGTCGACCAGAGAAGAGTAGTGCGGGTTGTCACGCAGCGTGGGGAAGGCCTGTGCGAAGGCTGCGCGGAGCGCGTCGGTGAAGTCGCGGATCTGGCTTTCGTGCACGAAGGCGTGGTCGGGGCTGCGCGGGAGCTGGCCAGCGTGGTGCAGCTTCGCGTGCAGCACCTGCTCGGCGGCGCGTGTGGTGTCGGCGGAACGGCCGACGATTACGGGGCACTTGCCTCCCGCATCGAGAGTCAGCCGCTCACATCGCGTGGCGAGCGGACGCCACTCCGCGATCTCCTCGGAGGTGCCGGCGAGGAACAGGTGGTCGAACGCCAGCGCGACGAAGGCGGACGTGGTGCCGGCGCCTCCGGCAAACACCGCCACCTCGTCGGGGTCGAAGGCCGAGCCGAACATCTCCACGAGGAGCGCGCTGGTTGCCGGCGTGCGGTGCGACGGGCGGATCGCGACGCGGTTGCCCGCGACGAGGGCGCTCGCGAGTGCCGAGAAGGTCTGGCCGACGGGCTGCATCCAGGAGCTGACGATTCCGACCACGCCTGCAGGCTGGGCTTCGACGCGGCCGCGGCCGGCGAAGACTCCCAGGAGGGGGCGGAAGGTGCGCCGACTGGCGCGCATCCACACCTCGGCGCGATCGTGCGCGATGCGCAGAGCGGCCGACGCCGCTGCGACCTCCGCGAGAAGGGTCTCCTCCGCGCAGCGATGACCGTAGTCGGCGTCGATCGCCTCCACGATGTCCTGCTGCTGATCGCGGAGGAGTGCCTGGGCGGTGGACAGTCTCTCGCGACGTGTCGAAAGGCCGGGGGCTCCTTCCCGGAGGAAGGCGCTGCGTTGGCGGTCGAGGGTCGTCTGAAGCTGGTCCATGCTGCGGGCCTCGGTCGTCCAGGGCGCGGTCAGGAGGGAGTCTACCTGCAGGAGAGGGTGTCCTCTGCGTGGTACAGTTTTTTGTGGGGGCGAACCCAGCGGATGAAGGAAACTTGTTGATTCCAAAGCACCTACGCCGCTGCGCCTTTGTCGCCTCGGCCTTCGTCTGGCTCGCGTTGGCCGGCTTTCCAGCCACCGCACAACAGCCGGTTCGTGAGCCGGTCGATCGGGTCGATGTTCCCGAATCGGCGGCGTCGAAGCTGCTCCAGCTGGCCCTTTCGGGCGACGCGAGCGAGGAGCTGCGCGCGCAGCCCGGTTTTGCCGTGGCTTCGACCCTGGCGCGCTGGGCCCGCGCGTGGCAGACCCAGAACCCCGAGGGTTACCTCGCCGAGTACGCAGCCGACTACGCACCGGAGGGAGCCTCGCGCGCGTCGTGGGCCGCTCAGCGCCGCCAGCGGATCGTGGCTCCCACGTCGATCCGCCTCGCACTCGACGATCTGGAGATCGAGCTGGTCTCGGCGAGCGAGGCGTTGGCCACCTTCCAGCAGACTTATGAGAGCGAGCGCTTCGCCGACGTCGTGCGCAAGACACTGCGCCTCCGGAGCATCGAAGGCGCGTGGAAGATCGTTGGCGAGGAGTCGGAGGCGCTGGAGCGGCTTCGGTGATGGGTGGCCCGCGTGTGGCCCTGCCGCTGGCCCTGCTTCTGTTGCTGCCGGTGTCCGCCTGGCCGTCCGGCGACGACGCCTCGGGTGACGCAGCGCCCACGGCTCTGAAGCCGCTCGTGGCCCCGCGCGGCCTGGTGCCGTCGGCCGTGCTGCAGCTGCCCGCCGGGGTGGCTCACGCCGTGGTGGTCGACGTCGATGCCAATCGCCTCGTGCTGGTGGGCCGTGGAGACGACGGTCCGACCGTGGAAGAGGAGCTCTACGTGGCCATCGGCAAGGCGGGCGCCGACAAGCGGGTCGAGGGAGACGAGAAGACTCCCATCGGCCTCTACCACGTCACGCGCTACATCGACGGGCGTGAGCTGCCCGCAATCTACGGGGTCGGCGCGCTCCCGGTGAACTACCCGAACGCGTGGGATCGCATGGCCGGTCGCACGGGGAGTGGCATCTGGCTGCACGGCACCGACAAGGACGACGCCACCCTGATGCCGCGCTCCAGCCGCGGCTGCCTGACGCTGCTCAACCGCGACTTCGAGCGCCTTCTCGAGAAGGTCGTGGTGGGAAGGACCCCCGTGCTGGTCGGGCACGGGATCGACTGGTCGAGGCCGTCACGGGTCGCGGCGCGGCGGGAGGCCGTGCTCGCTGCGATCGAGACCTGGCGCCAGGACTGGGAGAGCCGCGACCCGGACGCCTACCTCCGGCACTACAGCTCCGATTTCCGCTCCGACGGCATGGACCTCGCCCGCTGGTCGGCGCACAAGACCCGCGTCAACCGCGCCAAGACCTCCATCGAGGTCGACCTGCGCGACATTGCGCTCTATGCGTACCCCGAAGATCCCGACGTCGTCGTGGCCACCTTCCGGCAGGAGTACCGCAGCAACGACTTCGACGGGCGGCGCTTCAAGCACCAGTACTGGCGCGAGACCCCCGACGGGTGGCGGATCTTCTGGGAGGGGCGGCCGTAGCCGTCAGCTGGAGCCGCCCTCACCGCGCTCCGCGTCGATCGCCTCCTCGTCCCACTGTCGCGTCGGCAGATTGCGGTTGAGATCGACCCCGCGAGCGTTGGCCCGCTGCCCACGAGCCTGCAGCATGCCGTCGGGGTTGAGGAGAGGCATCACACGGAGATGGAACTGGGGCAACGACAGCTTCTCGAGGCGATGGATCCACTTGAAGACGATCGTCGTGGCGGAGAACTCGTCGCACGTCGCAGTCGCATCGCCGAGCGAGGCTACCGCGAACGTGGGCCTTGGGACAGAGGCCGGGCCGGGTCCGTAGAATCGTACGCAATGACCTCGCCTCATCGAGACGATCCCAAGCCGGGCTCGCTCGTCGACCAGGATCTCGAGGACCTGGTGGCCGAGCTGAACAGTACCCAGCGCGCGCCGCGCGGGCTGTCCGCCGACGCAGCCGCCGAGGAGACGGCCCCGCGTGTCTTCGAGGACCGCGCGGAGACGCTGTCGGGCGCGCTCACGCGAGAGCTTCAGCTCCTGGTGGCGCGAGGAGCCACCGACCTCCATCTCGTGTGCGGCCGCCCGCGCGTTCTGCGGCTCGACGGTCGGCTCGAGGAGACGGGGGAGGAGCGCGTCACCCCGGAGCTGATGGAGAGGCTCTTCGGATCGGAGCTCGGAGCGTCGGAGCGCAAGCGCCTGGCGGAGCGGGGAGCGGTCGACTTCTCTCTGACCCTGCCCGGGGAGACGGGCCGCCATCGATTCCGAGTGAACCTCCATCGCCAGGGAGGAGCCCCGGCCGCGGCGGTGCGGCGCCTGCCCGCGCGCATTCCCTCGCTGCGGGGCCTGGGTCTTCCCGACCACCTCGCCGACCTGGTGCAGCCGCAGCAGGGGCTCGTGGTGGTGTGCGGGCCCACGGGGTCGGGCAAGACCACCACGCTCGCGGCGCTCGTCGGCGGGATCAATCGATCGCGGGCCTGCCACGTGGTGACGATCGAAGATCCGGTCGAGTACGAGCATGTGTCGCAGCGGAGCCTGGTGGAGCACGTGGAGATCGGCCGCGACACCCCGAGCTTCGCCGAGGCACTGCGCAACGCGCTGCGCCAGGACCCCGACGTGATCGTCGTCGGTGAGATGCGGGATCTCGAGACCATCGAGGTGGCGGTCACGGCGGCCGAGACGGGTCACCTGATCCTCACGAGCGTCCACAGCAGCGACGCCGTCCAGACCCTCCATCGCCTGGTGTCCGTGTTCCCGAGTGGCGCGCAAAGTCAGATCCGTCAGCAGCTCTCCCTCAGCCTGAACGCGATCGTGTCGCAGCGCCTGATTCCGCGCAGCGACGGCACGGGCCGGGTCGTGGCCTACGAGAAGGTGGTGGCGACGCCCGCAGTGCGGCGCCTGGTGCGCGACGAGGCCTTCGAGAAGATCTACAACGAGGTCACCCTCGGTCACGTGCACGGCATGGTGTCGATGGAGAAGTCTCTGGCGGAGCTGGTCTCCCGGGGCCAGATCAGCCTGGACGAGGCGACCCCGCGCTCGACGCGACCGGAGGAGCTCCTGAGCATTCTCGGCGGGCCGAGCGCCGGGCGCTGACGGCGACGCGGTACGATCGCGCCCTCTCGACGGGCTGGCGCTGGCCGCGTCGGACGAACCCCGGGTTTGCCCGGAAGGAGTGCACCATGCGTCTACACGAAGCGGAGACCACCCCCAACTCCCGCCGCGTGAGGGTCTTCCTCGCGGAAAAGGGAATCGAGATCGAGAAGGTCCCGGTCGACATCGTCTCCAAGGAGAACACCTCGGACGACTTCCTCGCGCGCAACCCGATGGGCAAGGTGCCGGTTCTCGAGCTCGATGACGGCTCGTTCATCGCCGAGTCGGCGGCGATCTGTCGGTACTTCGAGGCGCTCCAACCGACTCCCCCGCTGTTTGGCACCGACCCGGAGGAGATCGCGAGGGTCGAGATGTGGCACCGCCGCATGGAACTGGAGCTGGCCGTGCCGATCATGCACGTCTTCCAGAACTCGCACGCGTTCTTCGCGGATCGCATCGAGCAGCTGCCGGACTATGCCGAGCGCTGCCGCAAGCAGGCCTACGAAACGATGCGCTGGCTCGATGCCGAGCTCGCGGAGCGCGAGTTCATCGCCGGAGACGAGTACACGGTGGCCGACATCGTGGCCCTCATCGGTATCGACTTCGGCCGCCCGTCGAAGATCGGCATTCCGGACGAGCTGACGCACCTGAAGCGATGGCACGAGGCCGTGTCGGCCCGGCCTTCGGCCAAGGCCTGATCAGCACCGCCAACGGCAGCCTAGGCCTTGCCCAAGCGGCCGTCGAGCTCGAGCTCGGCTGCGATCCCCTTCAGCGATTCGAGCACGTTGCCCACGTGCTCCCAGAGGTCGAGGGAGCCGTCGAAGCACTGCCGCGAGAAGTCGGCCGTCGCTTCCTCGACGTGATCGCGATCGACGCCCGCGGCAAAAGCCCGCTCTTTCCAGCGCTTGCGCACCGACTTGAGCGGCACCTCTCGGAGATCTTTGCTCGGCCGGACCAGAGCTGTGGCCGTGATCAGACCCGTGATCTCGTCGCAGGCGAGCAGCGCGAAGTCCATGGCCGTGCCGCGCTCCACGCCCGTGCCTTCGGTGTTGTGGGAGAGGATCGCCTGCACCACCTCCTCGGGGCAGCCGCGCTCGCGCAGGATGGGTGCACCGTCGCGCGGGTGCTGCTCGAGCGTCGGGTGGATCTCCCAGTCGAAGTCGTGGAGGAGCCCAGCCATCCCCCAGAGCTCCGGGTCGTGTCCGAGACGTTCCGCGTAGCCGCGCATCGCCGCCTCGACACACAGCATGTGCTTGCGCAGCCCCGGCGCCTCGATGTGCTCCTCGACCGTCTCCCAGGCCTGTTGCCGGTTCATCGTCTGGGTCCCTCCAGGGTGCGGTGGGTCAGTTGACCCAGGGGCCTTTTCGCGTCTCGTCCTCTCCGCGGACGACGCGCAGCTTGCTCTTCTTGCGCATCCTTCCGAGGCGTCGCTCGATCATCTTCTTCTCGGCGCGCAGGCGCATCTCGCGGCCGAGGCGCTGGAGGCTGCCGAAGCGGAGGAGCCCGTACGTGAAGCCGACGACAGCGCAGATGCCGAGGAAGCCGGCGAGGTCTTTGGTGCCCAGGAAGCCGATGAACCCCAGGACGATCTCGAGCCAGAGGAAGTGCCGCGCCTGAATGGGCAGCACGAAGAACAGCATGATCGTGGCGTGCTGGCGCAGCGTGCCGAACGCGGCGATCGCAAACAGGATCAACGTGCGCTGGCCCTGCATGAGCACGAACGGGTTGGCCGGGGGAGCACCCAGAAGGGATCCGACGAGGTGCACCAACGCCGCGACGATGCCTGCGCCCGTGGTCGCGATGATCAGAAGCTGCCAGAACCGGGTGCGACCGAGCTGACGGTACACGTCGCTCGCGAACCAGTAGAGGATCAGCAGCTCGAGCAGGATCCAGGGTGATGCGCCACCCGAGCCCATGAACGGGTAGGTCAGCACCTGCCAGACGAAGAGGCTCTGCCACACGAGCGGTGTGAGGCGGAGGAGCTCCACCAGTGCGGCGAGGCCGCTGAAGAACTGCATGGAGAACGTCACGAACACGACACCCAGCAGGATGGCGATGTCGCGCGGCGGGGGGCCGCCGAGGCCGCCCAGGCTGGGCCCTCGGCCGTAGGGATCTCGAAAAACCATGATTCAGAAGGGTCTTGGTACGCGAGCTCGGGACGCGGCGTGATTCTAGCCGCTCACTCCATCCCGGGCTGCGAAGTGGACGTCAGCCACGCGGTGGCCGCGAAGGCGACGAGCCCGAGTGCGAGCTCCGTGGTCGTGGTGGGGGCGAGCGACGTGTTGCTGCGGCGCGCGCGTCGCCAGTTGGCGGCGCCCAGCGCGAGCATCGAGACGGCGACCGCCGCCTTGACGAGGAAGAGACGGCCCCACGCGGAGAAAGGAAGCTCGGTCCAGGCCTCGACCGCCTGAAGGCTGAGCGCAAGACCGCCGCCGACGAGAAGGACCACGCCGAGGGTCGCGAGCGGAGCAAAACTCCGCCAGGCCCCCGCGGGCTCGACTCCCTCCGGAGGACGCCTCAGCGACAACACCAGCATGCCCAGGGTTCCGACCCAGAGCAGAGCTCCGAGCGCGTGGGCCGCCTGGGCGATCACCTGGCCCGTGTGGGAGGCCGCGTGGCCGGTCAGGGGAAGGGCGGCCGAGAAGGCGACGGCGGCGAGGGCCGCGAGGACGAGGCCCACACGCCGCAGTCCGGTCAGCGCCAACGAGAAGCCGAGGACCAGCGCCGCGGCGGCGCGCGGCTGCCACTGCCAGCGACGCCCCCACCGGCTCTCGAAGGCGATGGCGCGGATCTGCTCCCACCCGGCGTCGAAGCCAAACGCCGCCCATGCCTGGAGAGCAGCACGCAGCCCCTCTGCGGCGAGGAGCGCGAAGGAGGCGAGCAGGCCGATGCGGAGGAGGCGCCGGAGGTCGGGCACGGGAGCGTCCGAGCGCTCGAGGACCCACGCCGAGCCCAGGGCGCCGACCGCGACCGCCGCCGGGGCGTACACGAGGAGGCGGGCGAGGGTCTCGGTCATGGGTGCGAGGGCGCGGCTGCCCGCAGCGGCTCTACTGGCCGCGCTCGACCGTGAAGGTCCAGCTTCCCTCCAGCACGTGCCCGTCGTCTCCCGCCGCCGTCCACTTGGCGGTGTACTTGCCGTTCGGCATGGCGCCGCTCACGCGCCCCATCAGGTCCTTTTCGCCCATGGTGTGCAGGCCCGTCACCGTCAGGGGGCCGTCGGGGCCTTCCAGCTCGAGCTTGCTCAGCGGCAGGTCGGGCTCCTGCGTGAACCAGATGCGCAGGGACCGCACCGGGCGGTCGACGGTTGCGCCGTCCTCCGGCAGGGTCTTGGCGACCTTGAAGTGCGCGAGGGCGGCTGCGGCCACGAGGGCGACGAGCACGAGGATCAGGGTGGTGCGTCGGATGGTCGTCATGGAATGTCTCCTTGGAGTGTCCAGTGTATCGGTCACTCGCACGTGAGGGCGTGCGGTTCCGCGGTATCGTGCGGCGCATGCGTACCGCATTCCCGAGGTTTCCAACCGTTCTGCTGACTGTCGTCTTCCCGTGGCTCGCGGGCTGTGGCGGAGCCGCTTCCGAATTCGACCTGATTCTCCGCGGCGGCACCGTCGTCGACGGCAGCGGCAGAGCGCCGTTCGTGGGCGACGTCGCGCTGAAGGGGGACCGTGTGGCCGAGGTGGGGGACCTGTCCGACCGCGCCGCCGAGGTCGACATCGACGTCGGCGGCCTCGTGGTCGCTCCGGGTTTCATCAACATGCTGAGCTGGTCGACCACCTCGCTTCTCGTCGACGGACGCTCGCAGGGTGAGCTGCGGCAGGGAGTCACGCTGCAGGTGATGGGCGAGGGCAACTCCATGGGCCCCTGGAGCCCGGAGCAGGCACGCGAGTTCGATGCCCGGCGAGAGCTCGACTACGAGATCGACTGGCAGACGCTCGGGGAGTACCTCGAGTCTCTGGAGCGGCGCGGGGTCGCCACGAACGTCGCCTCGTTCGTGGGGGCGACCACCGTGCGCGTGCACGTGCTCGGCTACGAGGACCGGCCACCGGAGCCGGACGAGCTCGCCCGCATGCAGGAGCTGGTGCGTGAGAGCATGCGCGAGGGGGCTCTCGGGGTGGGGAGCTCCCTGATCTACGCTCCTGCCTTCTATGCCGAGACTCCTGAGCTGATCGCTCTCAGCGCCGCCGCAAGCGAGCTCGGGGGGCGCTACATCACCCACATGCGCAGTGAGGGAGGGCGCCTGCTCGAGGCTGTCGACGAGGTTCTCCAGATCGCGCGCGAGGCGCCCATTGGCGCCGAGATCTACCACCTGAAGGCCTCGGGTCCCGACAACTGGCCGAAGATGGACCAGGTGATCGAGCGGATCGAAGCGGCCCGCGCGGAGGGTGTCGACATCACCGCCGACATGTACACGTACGTGGCGGGTGCGACCGGGCTCAACGCGGTCATGCCACCGTGGGTGCAGGAGGGCGGGCACGACGCCTGGCTGGGTCGGCTACGAGATCCCGAGATCCGGGCCCGCGTGGAGCGAGAGATGACAGGGGCACCCGAAGACTGGGAGAACCTCATGTACGACTCGGGCGGAGCGGAGAACGTGCTGCTGGTGGGGTTCCGCAACCCGGGGCTTCGTCGCTACATCGGCCGCACCTTGGCCGAAGTGGCGGAGGAGCGCGGCACCTCGGCCGAGGCGACGGCGATCGACCTCGTGCTCCAGGACGATTCGCGCGTGGAGACCGTGTTTTTCATGATGACGGAGGACAACGTGCGCAAGCAGGTGGCTCTGCCGTGGATGGCGTTCGGATCGGACGCCGCGTCCATGAGTGCGGAAGGGGTCTTCCTCGAGGCGAGCACGCACCCCCGGGCGTACGGCAACTTCGCCCGCCTGCTGGGTCGCTACGTGCGGGACGAGGGCCTCGTGCCACTGGAGGAGGCGGTCCGTCGCCTGACCTCGTTCCCGGCGGAGAACCTGAAGCTCCGTTGCCGTGGCCGGCTCGCCCCAGGCTTCTTCGCGGACGTCGTCGTCTTCGACGCGGAGGAGATCATCGATCACGCGACGTTCACGGAGCCACATCAGTACGCGACGGGCGTGGAGCACGTGTGGGTGAACGGTGGACAGGTCCTGCGAGGTGGCGAGCCAACCGGGGCGACCACCGGCCGCGTGGTGCGTGGCCCTGGATGGGTCGGTTGGGACGGCGTCGACGAGGAAGAGCAATGTCGGATCTGAGCCTGCCCCCTGCCGTGGCGGAGCGTTTTCCCCGCGAATTGCAGCAGAGACTGGTCGCGCTGCGCCGCGACCTGCATCAGAACCCGGAGCTGTCGTTCGAGGAGGAGCGGACCGCGGCGGCCCTCGAGCGTGCGCTCGAGCCTCTCGGCTGCACGTTGAAGCGCATCGCGGGTACCGGCATCGTCGCCCGGCTTCGTGGTCGCGACGCCGATGCCCCGGTCTACGCCGTGCGCGGCGACATCGACGCACTCCCGATCCAGGAGGAGACGGGGCTACCTTTTGCTTCGGTCAACGACGGTGTGATGCACGCGTGTGGCCACGACATCCACGCGACGTGGGCCGTGGGTGCGGCCTTCCTCCTCGCCGAGCGCGGGCTCGTGGGCGACGTGGTCATCCTGCTGCAGCCCGCGGAGGAGCTGGGGCTCGGTGCCGCGGCGATGATCGAAGAGGGTGCGCTGGAAGGCGTCGACGGCATCTTCGGGGCGCACGTGGATCGCCGCTTCGCTGTGGGTGAGGTCGTGGCTGACCCCGGTCCGCTGGCCGCCGCCACCGACTCCTTCGAGGTCGAGATCGTCGGAGCGGGCGGCCATGGCGCACGTCCGCATCTCACGCGGGACCCGATCGTGGCGGCGGCGAGCCTCGTCACGCAGATCCAGACCGTGGTGTCGCGGCGCGTCGATCCCGGGCACCCCGCCGTGGTGACGATCGGCTCGTTCCAGGCGGGCGAGGCGGCCAATGTGATCCCCGAGCGTGCCTCACTCTCGGGAACCCTGCGGTCGACCACCGCGGAGGTCCGGGCACAGCTCGTGCGCGAGCTCGAACAGCTCGTGCGTGACGTCAGCGCCGCCTACGGTTGCGAGGGTAGCCTCGAGGTGTCTGGTGGGACGCCGCCCGTGGTCAACACCGAGCGGGAGTCGCAGTGGGCCACCGCCGCAGCGCGTCGGCTGCTTGGTGCGGAAGGCACCGTGCCCCTCGGCGGCACCAACATGGGTGGGGAAGACTTCGCCTTCTTCCTGGAGCACGTCCCGGGGTGTTTCCTGCGGGTGGGTGCCCGGGAGCCCGGCAGCGAGCCGATTGGTGCGCACACGCCGCGCTTCTATGGCGCCGAGGAGTCGATCTTCATCGGCGCTGCCGTGCTCGCCGAGGCGGTGATCGAAGCGCAGCGTGCCGGGGCCTGAGGCGTCGTGCTAGAGCCCGGCACGCGGCGTCGGCTTCGGGCGGCAGATTCGCCCGGGCAAAAAAAATGGGCACACAACCAACCGGTAAACCGGCCAGGAGGTGCCCCATGCCCACCGGAAGGATAGCACCCGATCAAGGGTTGTCAAGAATTGGCACCCTGGGCTCGGTTGCCGCCGGGAGGCATTTGTTGCGAGGTCGGGCCGTGGCGACGGCGACGGGCGAGCTCCGCTGCAAGTCGGCGTAACTCGCTGAGTGCAAACGAGTTGGAGCGACCGTTCAGAACGCGAAGAGGAGGCCGACCGAGACGATCCCCTGCGTGAGCGACTCGTCGTCGTCATCGCAGCAGCGGCGGCAGCAGTCGAAGTCGTCGTCGTATCGGCGATCGTAGAAGTCGTCGTCGTCCAGGCTCGTGAAGAAGAAGCGTGCGTCGGCGCGGAGGCCGAAGTGGTCGGTGAAGAGCACCTTCACGCCGCCGCCGAGGCCGATCGAGGGATAGGTCTCACTGTCGGTCCCGGCGAGCGCGACGTCGATCCTGGTGAGCCCGCCGGTGAGCGCGAAGTAGGGCCGGACCTGGCCGAGCGCGGCCTGGAAGAGAACTCCCGCGTGGAGGTACTCGACGTCGGTGTCTGCGATGGGGAACGACTCGCTGAGCAGCCCCTCGTCCACTTCGAGCTCGGTCTCGTGGGCGGAATAGAGGAGCTCGAACTGGAGAGAGCGCGTGATCTTGAAGTCGGCGAAGAGAGTGAGACCGTCGGTGTCGTCGAGATCGACGTCAATGCGGCCGAAGTCGAAGTCTTCGACCTCGAAGTTCGAGCTGAAGACGTAGCTCCCGGCCGGCGAGAGCTCGAAGCGTTGTGCGGAGGCCGGCACGGCGACGGCGACGGCGATCAGTAGGAGGAGGGCGAGACGGCGAAGGGATAGGGTCATCGAAACTCCTGTCGGAAAGCCTCGCAGCCGGAGGCCGGAAGGTGCGCGTGGACCGTGGCGCGGAGCGCGCCATCCTCCAGATCAAGAGGCGAACGGCGCCTCAATATTCCGGCGCCGGACGGCGTGCCCACGGCGCGGACCTTGAGTAGAGTTCGTGTGTGCGCGTTCTCGTGTCCAATCTCGGCTGCAAGCTCAACCAGGCAGAGGTGGAGTCGTATGCCCGTGCGTTCCACGCGGCGGGGTACACCCTCGTCCACAGCCTGGACGAGGCCGACCTGCACGTCGTGAACACGTGCACGGTGACCCACTTGGCCGCACGCGATTCGCGCAAGATGGCACGGCGCGGGGCGCGCTCGGGCCGCCCGGTGCGTACGGTCCTCACGGGGTGCTACGCCACCGCTGCCGAAGCGGAGGCGAGCCGGCTGCCCGGGGTCGAGCTCGTCGTGCCCAACGACCAGAAGGACCGCCTGCCGGAGGCGGTCACGGCCTATCTGGGAGCCGACGCCCCGCCGCCTCGCGGGGTGACGCGCCCGGAGGTGAGCTTCGTCCCTCTCCAGTTCGGCTACCGGCGTGCGGGCCTGAAGGTGGAGGATGGCTGCAACATGACGTGCTCGTTCTGCATCATCCCGTCGACGCGGGGCCGGCAGACGAGCCGCAGCGTGGGCGAGGTGCTCGAGGAGCTCAACAGCCTGGTCGCGGCCGGGGTGCGCGAGGTGGTTGTGACCGGCGTACAGATCTCCTCGTACCGATCGGAGGGCGCCTGCCTGGTCGATCTCGTGGAAGCGCTTCTCGCGCGCTCCGAGGTGGAGCGCCTGCGGCTCACGTCCATTGCGCCGTGGCAGTTCGACGAACGGCTGTTTGGCCTGCTCGCGCATCCGCGGATCTGCCGCCACGTCCACCTTTCTCTGCAGAGTGGCTGTGACGAGACGCTCGTGCGCATGCGCCGGCCGTACAGCGCTGCGGCCTTTGCGGCGCTCGTCGACCGCCTGCGCGCGGCGATCCCCGGCATTGCGGTGACCACCGACGTGATCGTCGGGTTTCCGGGCGAGACCGACGAGGAGTTCGAGACGAGCCTCGAGCTCGTGCGCGAGATCGGCTTCTCCAAGACCCACGTGTTCACCTATTCGAGCCGGGAGGGAACGCGGGCCGAGGCACTACCCGACCATGTCGAGCACGCGGTCAAGAAGGCGCGCACGGCACGCCTGCTCGAGGTCGCGCGCGACGCTGAAGACGCCTTTCTCCGCTCCCAGGTCGGCGAACGGGCCGACGTGCTCTGGGAGGAGACCCGCGACGGTGCCCTGCGAGGCACGACCGACAACTACGTCCGGGTCGCACTCGACGACCCGGCCGCGGGCGTCGTCGAAGGGTCGATCGGCTCCGTGCAGCTGGCATGGCCGGGTGCAGCGTCGAGACTGCCGCGGGGAGTCCTGGCCGGGTTGCGCCTCGACGGATCGGCGTCGCGACGCGAGCCCGAGCTCGTGCGCCTACGCTAGAGGCGCCTCAAGCCTCTCGCGCGGCGTCCACCAGGCGCCGCGCCTTGCGGAGAACGGCGTGGAAGGCGCGCCGGCTGAGCCTGCCGGTCTGGGTGTTCTGGCGGCTCGGGTGGTAGCTGCAGAGGAGGGCAGGTCGTTCTTTGGTGCCCGGGTCGAGCGCGCCGTGGGCAAAGCGGAGCTTGGTGGTGGGCTCGGGAAAGCCGGCCGCGGTCCAGCTCTTCTGCACCGCCTGGAGCGCAATTCCTCCGAGCGCGAGCACGACCTTCAGATCGGCGTAGGTGGTGAGCTCTTCGACGAGGAAGGGGCGGCAGGTGTCGAGCTCTGCACTGGTCGGGCGGTTCTGCGGCGGTGCGCAGCGCGCCGCGCCGGTGACGGCGGCGCCGTGAAGCTCGAGACCGTCGTCGCGGGAGACCGAGGTCGGCTGGTTGGAGAAGCCGGCGACGAAAAGCGCGCGATAGAGCCAGTCGCCGCTCGAGTCGCCGGTGAAGACGCGCCCGGTCCGGTTGGCCCCATGTGCTCCCGGTGCGAGTCCGACCACGAGGAGCTGCGGATCCGGGTCACCAAAGGTGGGCACCGGAGCCCCCCAGTAGACGTCGTTCCGGTACGCGCGCCGCTTGATGCGCGCGACCTCTCGACAGTGCCGGATCAGCCGAGGGCACCGTTCACAGGCGACGATCCTCGCCGCGTGATCCGCGGCGAACCCCGGTTTCAGCACGCGGTCGTGGAGAACCCGGCGTCCACGTAGTGGATCTCTCCCGTCACTCCGCTCGAGAGGTCCGAGAGGAAGTAGAGCCCGGCGCGGCCGACGTCGTCGATGTCGATCGTACGGCCCAGCGGTGCGCGGTCGGAGGAGGAGTTGAGCAGGTTGCGCATTCCCGACACGCCGGAGGACGCGAGCGTCTTGATGGGGCCTGCCGAGATGCTGTTGATCCGCATGTTGTTCTCGCCCAGGTCGAGTGCGAGGTAGCGCACCGTCGCCTCCAGGCCCGCCTTTGCGATGCCCATCACGTTGTAGTTCGGCACCGCCTTCACCGAGCCGTAGTACGTCATGGTGAGGATGCTGGCACCTGGGTTGAGGAGAGGCTCCGCGGCCCTCGTCAGCGAGATGAGCGAATAGACGCTGATCTCCATCGCCTTGAGAAACCCCTCGCGGGAGGTCTCGACCGTGCGCCCCTTGAGATCTTCGCGGTCCGCGTACGCGACCGAGTGCACCAGGAAGTCGAAGGTGCCCCAGGCACCCTCCAGCGTGCGGAAGACGCTCGCGACCTGCTCCTCGTCGGTCACGTCCATTGGCAGGACGATGTCGGATCCGACCTCGGCGGCCAGCGGAGTCACGCGCTTCTGGAGCGCCTCACCCTGGAAGGTGAAGGCGAGCTCGGCGCCCTGCGCCGCCGCGTTGCGCGCGATGCCCCAGGCGATGGAACGCTGGTTGGCGACACCCACGACGAGGCCGCGGCGGCCCTCGAGTAGACCGTGGCCGGAGTTCGGTTCAGGTGGCGCAGCGGCGCCCGTGGTCTCTGACATTCTGGAATCCTCGCCGCGCGCCCGAGGCGCCGGGGAAAGCAGTTGCAAGGTTGCGGCGCACTGTAGCAGCGATCCTCGCCGCCGAGGGCCCGGCAGCGCCTCAGACGCCGGTGACCCGCACCACCTCTTCGACGCTCGTGATGCCTCGCGCCAGCTTGCGCAAGGCGCTCTGGCGGAGCGTCGTCATGCCCTGGCGGATGGCCTCGCGCTTGAGCCTCGGGGCGTCGGCGCCCTCGACGATGAGGTGCTTGACCGCGTCGTCCATCGGCATCACCTCGAACACCCCGGTCCGCCCGTAGTAGCCGGTGCCGCGACACTCCTGGCAGCCCGCTCCGCGCCGCACTTCCAGCCGCCGGTCGGCAGGAACGCTGAGCCCGAGGAGTGCGATCTGATCGTCGTCGAGGACGTGGGGCTCCGTGCAGTGGGGGCAGATCTTGCGCACGAGGCGCTGTGCCATGGCGCCGACCAGAGTCGACGACACCATGAAGCGCTCGATCTGCAGGTCGGTGAGGCGGGTGATCGCCGAGGCGGCGTCGTTCGTGTGCAGGGTGGAGAAGACCAGATGCCCGGTCATCGCGGCCTGAATGGCGTACTGCGCCGTCTCCGGATCGCGGATCTCGCCGACCATGATGACGTCGGGGTCCTGGCGCAGGATGTGGCGCAGCGCCTTGGAGAAGGTGACCCCGGCTTTCGTCTGCACGGCCGTCTGGTTGAACGCCTCGTGCACCATCTCGATCGGGTCTTCGATGGTCGTCACGTTGATCTCGGGCCGCGCGAGCGTCGACAGGGCCGAGTAGAGGGTAGTGCTCTTGCCCGAGCCCGTGGGACCGGTGACGAGAACGATGCCGTGGGGCCGTGCGATGAACGAGCCGAAGCGCTGCGAGTCTTCTTCGCCGAACCCGAGGTCGCTGAGGTCCTTCATGAAGGTCTCGGGGTCGAAGATGCGGAGCACGACCTTCTCCCCGAAGGCCACCGGCAGCGTGGAGACGCGGAGCTCCACCTCCCGGGCGCGTCGGCTCGTCTTGACGCGGCCGTCCTGCGGGCGCCGACGCTCGGCGATGTCGAGCCGCGACATCGTCTTGAGGCGGCTGACGACCGCGCGGTGCACCACCTTGGGCATGGTCTGGATGTCGTGCAGCACGCCGTCGATGCGGAAGCGAATGAGGCTCTCGTCGCGCTTCGGCTCGATGTGGATGTCGCTCGCCCGCGTGTCGAACGCGTGCTGGAGCATGAACTCGACGGCGTTGACGATGTGCTGGTCGCTCGACTCGATCTCGTGCTCGTCCTTGAGCTGCACCAGCTGCTCGAGGTTGCCCAGATCGACCCCGGACTGCAGATCGCGCTCGGCCCGGCGCACGGACTGGCGCAGGCCGTAGAACTCCGTGATCGCGCGCAGGATGTCGGGCTCACTCGCCACCACGAGCTCGATGTTCGTGCCGACGAGCCGGCGGAAGGAGTCGATCGCCTCGATGTCGCGCGGGTCGGCACAGGCCACGCGGAGGCGGCCCTGGTGCATGTCGAGCGGGAGCATGCGGTGCCGGAGGGCAAACGGGCGGGAGGTTTTCGCCTCGATGAGCTCCGCGTTGAGCTGCAGCGGATCGATGCGGACGTACTGGAGGCCGGCGTCTTCGGCGATGGCGCGTGCGATCGCGGCCTCGTCGACGGTCTTCGTGGGCTCGGTGTGGTCGGCGAAACGGAGCCGCTCGACGAGCTCGTAGCCCGTCGAGCGCTGCTCGTAGGTGCGGTGGGTGCTCTTGCGCCGCGGCTGGCGTCGGGCCTCCGAGCGCAGCTGATCGGCGTCGGCGGAGGAGAGGTGACCTCGGCGCTCGAGGACGTCGGCGATGAAGTGTGCGGTGAGCATCGGTGGTTGCGGCTTGGCGCCGGTCGAGCTGCTAAGTCTATGCGTCTTCAGGTACTTCCGCAGGACTTCGGAGTGTGCGCCCCGGCGCGTGGGGTGAACGGCCGGGTGCCCTGTGCGTCGTCCACATCGAGATGTGATCGAGTGTGCCCGTGGATCCCCTCGGACTGCTCCTGGTCGTGCTCGCGGCACTCGCCTTCTCGGGGCTCGACGTCGTGCGCAAGCTCCTCACGGACCGCGTGAGGCTCGTGCCGCTGCTGTTTGCGATGACCGCCGGCGTGGTGCCGATCTACACGGTGTGGTTTCTCCTGGTGGGCGGCGCGGGGCCGCAGGAGGGCTACGTCGTTCCGGCCGCGGCGAGCGTCGTGCTGAACGTCGCGGCAAACCTCCTCTTTCTGGGGGCCGTGCGGGAGGGAGGGCTGGCGGCGACGGTGCCGCTGCTGTCGTTGACGCCCGTGTTCACGGCGCTCGCTGCGATGCCGCTGCTGGGGGAGCGGCCGACGGTGCTCCAGTGGGGCGGCATCCTCGCGGTGGTCGCCGGCGCCTTCCTTCTGCACGACCCCCAGACCGCAGACGAACGACGCCGCCATGCGCGGGGAGCCTGGATGATGGTGGGGGTCGCCGTGTGCTGGTCGGTGGCGCCTCCGCTGGACAAGCTTTCGATGGAGGCGAGCTCGCCCATGTTCCACGGCATCGTGCTGCAGGGGGGCGTTGCACTCGCCGTGCTGCCGTATCTCCTCACCGCGCAGCGCGGTTGGTGGGCCGAGACGCGAGCGAGCGCGGGCCTGATCACGGCGAGCGTCGCGCTGAGCGCCGTGGCCGTGGCGCTCCAGCTCGTCGCCATGGAGCGGGTTCTGGTGGGCCTCCTCGAGACCACCAAACGTGGGGTCGGAAGCACCGCCGCCGTGCTCCTCGGAGTGGCCTTCTTCTCCGAGCGCGCGGGGTTCAGGAGGTGGGCGGCCGTTGCTATCATGACCGCCGGTGTCGCCACCATTCTGCTCTAGGGTCGCTCTCCCCACCGCGGCCGCGAGCTCTCTCCGGCCCGACTCTGCGCGGGCGTCGAGGTTCCCATGCACGTACTTCGCCTTCTCGTCCTAACGGGTCTCGCTCTGGCTGCGCCTGCGCTTGTCGCGGCGCAGGTCGATCTCACCCTGCTCAACCTCCCCGACGGCTTCGAGGTCTCCCTCTTCGCCGAAGACGTGCCCCTCGCGCGGTCTCTGACCGTCAGCGACGCCGGCGTGGTCTACGTCGGCACGATGAGCATGCGCTCGCGCGACGGCAGCAGCGTCTACGCGCTGGTCGACGCCGACAAGGACGGCCGTGCCGAGCGCAAGGTCGTGGTCGACGAGGGGCTGTTCATGCCGAACGGTGTCGCCTGGCACCGCGGCGACCTGTACGTCGCCGAGGTGAATCGGGTGCTGCGCTACGACGACATCGACGAGCACCTCGATGCGCCTCCGGAGCCGGTCGTGGTCAGCGAGGAGTTCCCGAGTGACCGCCACCATGGGTGGAAGTTCATCCGCTTCGGCCCGGACGGCAAGCTCTACGTGCCCGTCGGTGCACCGTGCAACATCTGTGAGAAGGAAGATCCCTACGCCGCGATCCTGCGCATGAACGCCGACGGCAGCGACCTCGAGGTCTTCGCGCGAGGTGTCCGCAACACCGTCGGCTTCGACTGGCACCCCGAGTCCGGTGAGCTCTGGTTCACCGACAACGGCCGCGACATGATGGGCAATGACCTTCCGCCCGACGAGCTGAACCGGGTGCCGCGAGCCGGCCTTCACTTCGGCTACCCCTACTGCCACGCTGGCGACATCGTCGATCCGCAGCTCGGCGAGGGGCGCTCGTGCGACGAGTTCGAGCCCCCCGCGGTGGCTCTGGGCCCGCACGTGGCTGCGATCGGCCTGCGCTTCTACACGGGCGAGATGTTCCCGGCGGAGTACCGCAACCGGATCCTCTTCGCGGAGCACGGCTCGTGGAACCGTGACGACAAGATCGGCTATCGCGTCATGATGGTCGACGTCGATGCGGCGGGGAACGCAACGGGCTACCGCCCCTTCGTCGACGGCTGGCTGCAGGACGGCCAGGACTGGGGGCGCCCGGCGGACGTCGAGGTGCTGGCGGACGGCTCGCTTCTCATCTCGGACGACAAGTCCGGGGTCGTCTACCGCGTGATCTACTCCGGCGGCACCGCGGCCTCCGCGGGCGGGCACTGATGGCCGTCACGAGGGAGGCACTCGACGGGGCCCGTGCCCGTCTGGAGGAGGCGCGCGCCCAAGGGCTCGCGCTCGACATGACGCGCGGCAAGCCGTCTCCCGAGCAGCTCGATCTCGCGGCCGACATGTTCGGGCTCGTCGGCCCGGAAGACTACGTCGCCGAAGGTGGCGTCGACTGCCGCAACTACGGCGGTCTGCTCGGCCTGCAGGAGGCGCGCGCTCTGTTTGCGCCGTATTTCGAGGTGGGGGCCGAGGAGGTCTTCGTGCTCGGCAACTCGAGCCTGCAGCTGATGTACGACACGATGGCGCAGGCGGTGCTGCGTGGCGTTCCCGGCAGCACCGAGCCCTGGGGCCGGGTGGACGGGGTGCGGGTGTTGGCACCCTCGCCGGGTTACGACCGGCACTTCGAGGTGTGCGCGCATCTCGGGGTCGAGTGCGTCGTGGTCGACATGACCGACGAAGGCCCCGACATGGAGCAGGTCGAGCGCCTGGTTGCCGAAGACCCGCGCATCAAAGGCATGTTCTGCGTACCCCGCTACAGCAACCCCACCGGATGCACCTACTCGGCAGAGACGGTGCAGGCTCTGGCACGCATGCAGTGTGCAGCGCCCGACTTCAGGATCGTGTGGGACAACGCGTATTCGGTGCACCACCTCGTCGACCGCCCGGCGCCGCTCGAGAACCTGCTGCGCGCCTGCGAGGAGGCGGGGAACCCCGATCGGGCGCTCATGTACGGCTCGACATCGAAGATCTCCTTCGCCGGCTCCGGGGTCAGCCTCTTTTCGGCCTCGGCGGCCAACCGGGAGTGGTTCTCCGGGCACCTGTCCAAGCAGACGATCGGTCCCGACAAGATCAACCAGCTGCGCCACGTGCGCTTCTTCGGTGACTTTGCCGGGGTCGAGCACCACATGCGCAGGCACGCCGAACTGCTGCGGCCGAAGTTCGAGGCGGTGAACGAGGTGCTCGAGTCGCGCTTGGCGGGGCAGGAGGTCGCGACGTGGACGAAGCCGGAGGGGGGCTACTTCATCTCCGTGGACGGGGTGCCCGGCACGGCGCGCCGCGTTGCCGAGCTGGCGTCGTCAGTGGGTGTGCAGCTGACACCGGCGGGTGCCACCTTCCCCGGAGGTCAAGACCCGCAGGACCGCAACCTGCGCGTGGCGCCGTCGCTCCCGGCGGTCGAGGAGCTGGTGCGAGCGACCGAGGTTCTCGCCGACTGCCTGGTGGTGGCCGTCGGCGAGCTCGCGTAGGCGTTCCGTCGCTTCTCGAAGTTTGCGCGTCGGCTGTGAGGGTCCACCCACGACGGCTGATCCCGCAACGGCGGAGTCGTCCCTTGGGTCCGACCCAGCTTCCGGCTGGGTGATCCGAGTGGTCCGGGGCCGCGTCTCGAGAAACCACACCTGGCCCTCAGCTGGAGGGCGACTCGGCAGGCACCGTGCGTGGGGTGCCCAGGCGTGCATCGAGGCCCAGGAGGACGAGGCCACTCCAGATGAGGCCAAACGACAGCATCTGCACCGTTTCGAGCGTCTCGCCGTAGACGACCGTGGCGAGCACGAACTGGCATGAGGGCGCGATGTACTGGAAGAAGCCGAGCGTGGAGAAGGGCAGCCGGCGCGCGGCGTTGGAGAACCACAAAAGCGGCAGTGCGGTTTGGACGCCGCCGAGAAACAGCAGCAGCAGGCTCGTCGTTGCCGCCGGGGCGCCGCCGTTGGTGGCCCCGACGGGCTGCGAGGCCAGGGCGAGAAACGCCAGGGCGGGAGCCAGCATGAGGGTGGTCTCGACCGCGGTGCCGAGAAGGCCGTCGGCGCGCGCCACCTTGCGCATCAGGCCGTAGATGCCGAAGCTGAACGCCAGAGCCAGAGCGAGCCATGGCACACCGGCTTCGCCGGGGAGCTGAATGGCAATCGCGAGTGCGGCGAGCGCTACGGCGATCCACTGGACGCGTCGCAGGCGTTCTCCGAGCACGACGAGGCCGAGGAAGATGTTGACCAGGGGATTGATGAAGTAGCCGAGAGACGCCTGCAGGATGGCGCCGGTGTTCACGGCATGGATGTAGATGAACCAGTTGAAGGCGAGGAGAGCCGCGGTGGTTGCGAGAAACAGCGCCTGGCGGGGCTCGCGGAGGAGTCGCAGCTCGCCGAGGCGGCCCCGGAAAACGACGAGAGCAAGCAGCAGCGCGCTCGCCCAGACGACGCGGTGCGCGAGGATCACCGGGCTCGGGACGTGAAGCAGCTGCTTCCACAGGAGGGGACCGATGCCCCAGGCGGTGTACGCGAGCAGCGCGTACACGACTCCCTTGCCGTGCTCCGTCATGGGCGCCTAGCGGGTCATCGACGGCTCAGTGAATGGTCGAGCCGCGGCGCACCGCCTCGCGCAGCGCATCTTCCACGGACCGCCGCGGCGCGTCGTGTGGGCTGAGCTCCAGGTAGGCCTCGAAGTCGGGGATCGCCCCTTCGGCGTCGCCGATGTCGAAGAGGTACTTGCCGCGCTGCAGGTGAGCCCCCGGATCCTCCGGAAGCAGGGTCACGATGCCGTCGAGGCAGAACCGCACTCTCGGAGCGTCGCCCTCCTGGATGGAGACACCGAGCATGTTGTGCAGCATGCGCACCAGCATCGTGCGCGAGGTGACCGGCTCGAGGTACTCGTCCTTGAATCGGCTGCGACCTTTCTGGCTCTGTTCGAAGAGTGCGCGGCAGTCGGCGCGGTCGAGGAGGCGTCCGCCGTCGAAGGGGTCGAGAAAGGTCTCTCCCGGCTCGACCTGAACGAGGAAGTGCCGTGGGAAACCGACCCCCTGGAGCGAGTGCCCGAGGCGACGGGCGACCTCCAGAACCACCGTGGCCAGGGTGATGGGGATACCGAGCTTCCGATCGAGCACCTCGTGGAGGTAGCTGTTGCGGATGTCGTAGTAGTCGAGCCGATTGCCGCGAAGGCCCACCTCGCGGTAGAGGAAGTGGGTGAGCGACTCGATCCGTTCAGTGGCGCTCTGGGGGGCGGCGAGCGCCAGGGCGTCGAGCCGATCGAGCCACTCCGGGGGCCGCAGTCGCGGGTAGTCGTGCCGCGCGAGCAGGAGCGCCCCCATGCCGAGGTCGAGCTCGTCGTCCGAGGACCTCGCCAAGCCGAGAAACGCGCGATCGAGGTCGAGCGGCGAGAAGCTCATCGGGAGCCTACGTAGCCCAGACTCTTGAGCTGCTCGAGATCTTCGTCCGACAGGACGCCACTGCGCGCCTCGTACTTCTCGAGCTCGCGATACCAGTTGGCCAGCCGGCGACCCAGCGGTGGCCGCATCTCCACGGGCGGCTCACGCAGCGGGTCCTCCTCCAACGGGTCCTGTGCGAGGTCGAAGTACTCCATCTTGCGGTTGTCGAAGGAGAAGATCGCCTTGACGGTGCCGAGCTCCAGGGAGATCTGCAGGGGGTTCTTGAACGTCTCACGCCCCCCTTTGCCGAGAGCCGTGCCCCGATCTCCGATCGCGTAACGCGGACGCGGCTCCGCGGTGCTGCCCTGCCACGCCGGGCGCAGGCTCTGGCCGGCGAACCCGGACGGTGCCTCGATATCGAGGAGGTCGAGGACCGTCGGCGTCACGTCGACGATGGAGGCGCCGGACGTGATGCGTTGGCCGCGCGGCACTCCTTCGCCCCAGAAGAAGAGTGGGATCCTCAGGTTGGCCCAGTGGGCGTTCTTGCCGTGGCCCCAGTAGCTGTGCTCACCCATGCTCTCGCCGTGGTCGCTCACGAAGACGTTGAGCCGATCGGCCGCCGGCATGTGCTGCTCCACGCGATCGAGAAGCCGGCCGACCCACTGATCCGTGAAGGCCACCTCCGAGGCGTAGCGCCAGCGCTTCTCCCACCCGGAGCGACGCGCGCCGCGAGGGGGCGCGGGCGGCGCGACCTCTTCGTGAAGGACGTAGGGCGTGTGCGGCTCGCTGTAGTGGACCCACAGGAAAAGGGGGGCGTCCGGGTTCTGCGCGCGGAAGCTCTGCAGCCACGCGCTCGATGCAGCGGTGATGGCTTCCGCGCTGCGCTCGACCGCGCCGAAGGCGTTGCGCTTGCGGTCGAAGGTCTCGTCGAAGTGGTCGAAGCCGCGATGCACGGCGGCGAGACGTGAGCGCAGCGTCCAGTTGGAGATGAAGGCGGCCGTGGTGTAGCCCTCGGCTTTCAGGAGCTCGGCGAGCACCGGGACGTCGGGGCGCATCGAGACGCCGTTGCGTCGCGCGCCGTGGGTCGGCGGATACAGCGACGAGAACAGGGACGCAAAAGCCGGCCCCGTCTTCCCGATGACCGTCTGGGCGTCCTCGAAGAGCACGCCGCTCGCGGCGAGGGAGTCGAGGCGGGGCGAGACCACATGCGGGTAGCCGTACGCCGACAGCGCGTCGGCCCGGAGGGTGTCGACCGTCAGCAGGAGCACGTGCGGACGCTCTTTCCCCTCTGCCGCGAGCGGGAGCACGAACAGACCTGCGAGCGCGAGCGCGAGACGGGACCTCACAGTGTCTGGCCTCCGACCGCCTCGGCCTCTTCCATGGTGTCGATGTCGCGCGCGATGGAGAGAGCGTCGAGGATCGGCATGCGGATCCGACGCTCCGGATACTGGCGCCGGTGCGCGCGCCGGCTGAAGATCTGGCGCATCGAGCGCTCGAGCTCGTTACGCGTCAGCTTGCCCTGCCGCAGTTTGAGCGCGGCGCTGCCGCCGGTCTTGAGCGTGTCCCAGGTGAACGTGGGCAGGCGGAAGCTCGCGATGTGCAGGATGTCCTGCCAGAGGAGCCGGAAGAAGAGCTGGCGGATCATGTAGGCCCGTCGGTAGAGGATCGGCCGGTTGCGCGTCTCGTAGCCGAGGTCGAGGAGGCGATAGAGGAACTGCAGGCGCATGGCCTCCGGATCGAAGATCGCCATGTGTCCGGGCAGCACGGGCACGCGGGTGCCGTCTTCCAGAGGAATCCCGTAGCGGGGCTTCCACGCGGATGCGCCCAGGGCCGCAGAGTCTTCCGGGGCCCGGATCATGGGGAACCAGAGATCCTGTTTGCCGTGCTCGAGGTAGTCCTCGGTGAGGATGGCGAGATCTTCTTCGGTCGGCAGGATGTCGCAGGTCGCCATGGCGAGCTCACCCTCGGGGTGCCGCTTGCGGGCCTCGTCGATGCCAACCTGGATGTTGCGGCCGAAGCCGGAGTCGGTGTCGAAGACCTCCGCGTCGACGTGGGCCTTGCGGTAGGCGGACGCCGGCCCGGCGATGTAGATCGGGTCGAACACCTTGGCCTGCCGGAACCTCTCGACGACCACCTCGA
The DNA here is from genome assembly GCA_965223385.1 of Candidatus Multivoraceae bacterium. GTDB lineage: Bacteria > Acidobacteriota > Thermoanaerobaculia > Multivoradales > Multivoraceae > JBCCLJ01. The sequence continues at coordinate 3,933,897 of CBDCWR010000007.1, forward strand.
TGAGCCTGCGGCCGTCGATGTGGATGTCGACGGCCTTACATCCGGACAGCGCGTGCTTGCCTTTTCCCTCTGGGGGAAGGTGGGCAGGACGAGCGTCGCTGCCGCCGAGGATGATCAGCGGAAAGGTCGGGGAAGAGGGGATCATGGAGCGGACCGGGCTGCGGCGGCCGGCCAAAAGTCGATTCGAGGGTGAAGACCTATTGTACGATGACGTCGCCGCTGCCGCGTGCATCGGATTGCCGATCGTGATCTCTTTTTCCGTGCTTTCTCTTCCGTCCACACTTCGGCTCCGAAAGGCCCGCTCCGAGCCCCATTCCGAGGGCCGAACCGCGTGCGATCCGTGGCGTGCGGAGCCTGGAGTCTGCCGCCGTGCATGAGTGGATCGACACGCAAGACGCGCTCGAGCGTCGAGCGGCCGTATGGCGCGAGTCACCGTGCATCGGTCTCGACACCGAGTTCATCCGAACCCGCACGTTTTTTCCGAAGCTCGGGCTGATCCAGGTCTCCGATGCGGAGGGCTGCGTGCTGCTCGACGCGGTCTCCCTGAGCGACTGGCAGCCGCTGATCGACGTCCTCGCCAGCGATGCCGTCGGCAAGATCCTGCACTCGCCCAGCGAAGACTTCGAGGTGTTCCAGGGGGAGTTTGGCCTCTACCCGGTGCCGCTCTTCGAGACCCAGATCGCTGCGACACTCTGTGGCCTCGGAGGCGGCTTGGGGTACCAACGGCTGGTCCTCGAGCTCTTCGGAGTGGACCTGCCCAAAGGGGAGCAGCGCTCCGATTGGCTGAAGCGCCCTCTGACCGATGCGCAGAGGAAGTACGCGGCGCTCGACGTCGAGTACCTGATCTCCGCGCAGCAGGTCCTCGCCGAGAAGCTCGAAGACCTCGGGCGCGCCGAGTGGGCCATCGAGGAGTTCGACCGTCTCGTCCGGCAGGCCGAAGAGCGCACCGATCCTCGGCGGGTGTACGAGCGCATGAAGAAGGGTGGCCTGCGCGGCCGTCTGGAGCTCACGGCGTTGCGGCGTCTCTGCGAGTGGCGCGAGGAGGCGGCCCGCCAGCGGGATCTCCCGCGGGGGTTCGTGCTCAAGGACGACGTCCTGGTCGAGATCGCCCGCCGCATGCCAGGCACCGAGAGCGATCTGCGGCGCGTTCCCGGGCTCAGCTCGGGAGCCCGGCGCAAGGACGGTGAGAGCCTGCTCGACCTGCTCGACGAGGTGGACGACCTCGAGAATCACGAGCTCGACCCCGCACCCCCGCGCAAGGTGTCCGTGGGGCGCAAGAACGGCGCGCTCGAAGCGCTCCGCGGAGAGCTGATCCGGGTCGCCGAGGAGACGCAGCTCCCGCCGGAGTTCCTCGCCCCGCGGAGGGTTCTCGAGGATCTCGTGCGCAGCGCCAAGGCCGGAGAGCCCGAGCTTCCGCAGGAGCTCATGGGCTGGCGCCGCGACGTGGTGGGCGAGCGGCTGCTCGAGTCGCTGCGTCGGCGCAGCTAGAGACCGTCCGGCGGCGCTAGCGCCTGGAGGCGGGGGGCGAGACGACCTCGAGGAGTGCGACGGCGGGCTCCTCGTCACAGAAGATCGTCGCCAGTCGGCCGTAGACCGTGCGCAGTGTGTCGAAGGCCGACGTCATCTCCGCGCTCGGCTCGAGCTCCAGGAGCGCGTGGGTCGAGATCCGTCGGAGCAGGCCGTGCTCGATGAGAATGCGCCCGAGCGGGATCGTCTCGCCGAGGATCTCGTCTCGCACCGCCCGGCTGCAGTGGTTGAAGTTGAACTGCATGATGCCGTACTGCACGACCGCGCCGGTTGCGCCGTGGCGCAGCAGGATCTTGCGCGCGTACAGGTGATCCGCGTGGCGCGTGTCCAGAACCTCGAGCGTCACCTTGGTGTCGTGGAATTTCTCGAGGGTGACGGTCATGTGGTTCTCGTGTGCGAGCAGGCGTTGCTCCGGCTGCGGAACGCCGCCCGGATCGATGAGGCGGGCGTTCGGGCAGGGGTCGTCGAAGAGCTGATACAGCTCCTCGAGCGTCGTCGGGCGTATGCTTGGCGCGCGCATTCGCCGAGCTTTGCACAGGCCGCGAGCGTCGCAAAGCGAGTCACCTCGGATCGTCCTCACACCATGCCGAAGATCAAGTCGCGCCCCGAAGACTTCGAGGTGGAGGAGGTTCCGCTCTACCTGCCGGAGGGCTCGGGAGGGCACTGCTGGCTCTTCTGCGAGAAGCGCGAAATGACCACGGACGGCCTGGTGCGCGAGCTCGCGGGGCGGGCGGGTGCCTCGCGCTCGGAGGTCGGGTTTGCGGGCAGGAAGGACCGTGAGGCGGTCACGCGTCAGTGGCTCTCGGTCCCAGGAGCCAGGCCGGAAGACGCGGCCCTATGGCAGGGGGAGGGGTGGCGCGTTCTGGAGGCCACCTTGCATCGCACCAAGCTGAAGCTCGGGCACCTCGAGGCGAACCGGTTCCGGCTCGTCGTCCGCGACGTCGACCCCAAAGCCGGAGTCCGGGCGCGGGCCGAGCTGGAGGACGCCGCGCGCCGCGGCTTCGCCAACCGGTTCGGTGACCAGCGCTTCGGCCGCCACGGCGGAAACGCCGACAAGGCACGGCGCCTCCTCGCCGGCGAGATCCGTGTTCGCGACCGACGCATGGCGCGGTTTCTCGTGTCGTCGCTGCAGTCCGAGGTGTTCAACCGGGTTCTCGATCGTCGGGCCGAGCTGGTGCCCCCCCTCGGCGGCGTGGTGCCCTGGCAGCGGCTGGTGCCAGGAGACGTGGCCCAGGTGATCGCCAGCGGCGGTTCGTTCCTCGTTCGCGATCCCTCGGCGGAACAGGGGCGGCTCGACAGCGGCGAGATCGTCCCGACCGGGCCCCTTCCGGGGTCGAAGGTGATGCGTGCGCAGGAACGCCCGGGAATGCTCGAGCTGGAGGTGATGGAGGCGCTCGGATGTCGCTCCCTCGTCGAGGGAGCACTCCCTAGGCTGCGGTTGTACGGTGCGCGGCGTGCGCTGGCGGTGCGCCCGGCGGAGATCTCCTGCGAGAACCTGGACGGCGGGCATCAGCGGATCGGCTTCACCTTGCCTCCGGGGAGCTACGCGACGGTTCTGCTCGCGGCGCTGTACCCGGGCGGTCTCACCGACGTCTCCCGACCCGATCGCGGGCCGAGCGACGAGCCGCGGCTGGAATCAAGCGCGCCGTAGCTCGCGATCGCCCTCTTCGCGGACGACCTCGGTGTCGAGCCGCTGGATGCTCCACTGGCCCCCTTCGCGCACGAAGCGGACGGCGAGATCGAGATAGAGCGTGAGCTGCCGTGGTGGGGGCCCATCGTCATGGAGCCGGACGCGGAGGTGACACTGCCCGAGAGCGCTCGTCCCGTCGACCGTGAAGCGCGGGCCGCTGATGCGGTGCTCGGTACGGGACGCCGCGCTGCGGGCCCTCGCGAGCTGGTCCGCGTTGCCCGCCCGCGTTCCCGGCCGTGGAGCGCCAACTGCCGCGTAGGCACGGAGGTCCAGGGCGGCCTCCGCGGCGAGGAGCTCGACGGCGTGATCCTCCTGATCGGCATCGAGGTGCGTGAAGAACTGCTGCAGCCGGGCGTGCAGCTCCTCGTCGTGTTGGCGACTCTCGAGGCGCAGGTCGGTCATTGGGGTGTGTCAGCCGTCGCCGTGCGCCGCGAGGTAGTCGACGGCAACGGCGGCCAACGCCCGCACTCCTGTGACCAGGGTGGCTTCGTTGGCGAAGAAGTACGGCGAGTGGTTGGGGGCTGCACCACCAGCCGGCACGCCTTCGGCGTTGACGCCGAGGTGGAAGTAGAAGCCAGGAATCTCCTGCTGGAAGAACGCGAAGTCTTCGGCGCCCATCACCGGGAGCGACTCGATGACGCGACTCGGGTCGCCGGCGGCCCACTCGAGCGAAGAGATCATCTGCTTCGTCAGAGCCGGGTCGTTGTAGGTGACCGGCGCATACGGGTCGATGGTGACCGTAGCCTTGGCGCCGGCAGACTCGGCGATGTGTGTCGCCGTGCGCTCGATCCGCTCCAGGAGGTCGGCCCGCATCTCGGTGTCGAAGGTGCGGATCGTGCCGGTCATCGTCACCTCCGCCGGAATGATGTTGCCCCGCACGCCGCCGTGAATGGAGCCGATCGTGACGACGGACGGCGCGCGTGTGATGTCCATCTGACGGCTCGGAATGGTCTGCAGCGCCGTCATGATCTGCGCCGAGACGATGATCGGGTCGACCCCCATCCAGGGGGAGGAGCCGTGCGTCTGCTCGCCCTCGACGACGATGCGCAGCCCGTCGGAGGCCGCCATCGTGCCGCCGCTGCGGTAGCGGAGGGTACCCGCTTCGGTGGGGCCCACGTGAAGCGCGAAGATGGCCGTAGGTGTGGGATCCGTCAGCACACCCTCTGCGATCATCATGGCCGCGCCACCCTCCTCACCAGGCGGCGGGCCCTCCTCGGCGGGCTGGAAGATGAACTTGACCGTGCCCTGGAGCTGGTCGCGGTGGCGCGCGAGGATCTCGGCGACCCCCATCAGGATGGCGACGTGGTTGTCGTGGCCACAGGCGTGCATCACCGGAACGGTCTGGCCGTTGTACTCGCCCGTCGCCTGCGACGCAAAAGGCAGGTCGACGAGCTCCTTGACCGGCAGCGCGTCCATGTCGGCGCGCAGCGCGATCACGCCACCGGGCTCGCCGCCCTGCAACACTCCGACGACGCCGGTATGGGCGACCTCGCGCGTCGTTTCGATGCCGAGGCTCTCCAGGTGCTCGGCGACGAGAGCGGCCGTCCGGAGCTCGCGGTTGCCGAGCTCGGGGTTCTCGTGGATGTCGCGGCGCCAGGCGATGACCTTGCTCTCGACCTGCGCTGCGGCCTTGGCCAGAGACCCACGGTCGATCTGTGCGACTGCGGTGGAGGGGGACATGCCTCCCAGGAGAACCGTGAAGATGAGGGGAGCTGCCACGGTGGCGGCGAAGCGTGGCGAGAGAAGCATGGGAAGTCCTCGCAGTCGTCAGGAGTGCCGAAGCTGGCGTTCGAGAAGTCTGCGACCGTAGCACGGGCAGGGGGCGCGTCGCGGATCACGATAGGGTCTGGGGCCTGCGCTTGGAAGCGGTCCTGATCGAGGTGGCGTCACCACGTGGCGGGGCGCTGGAACGAGCCGGAGCGTGGGCGCCATCGAGGCGCAGAACGTGTCAGGAGGGAACGCATGAGGAGCAGTCGACGATTCACCCGAGAGGGTTCCCGCCCGAACGGCGCATGGCGACACATCGTCGGGGGCGTTCTGGCCCTGTATCTCGTCGTTCCGGCCCTGTCCGCTGCCCAGGAGATCGAGTACGCGGCTCCGGATCGATCGGAGGGTGAAGGTCCCTGGAAGCGGCTCGTGCTCCGCGGTGCCACCGTGATCGACGGCTCCGGGGCACCCCCTTTTGGTCCGGCCGACATCGTCGTCGAGGGCGATCGCATCGCCGAGATCCGCACGGTCGGCTACCCGAAGGCGGAGATTCGCCCCGAAGACCGTCCGAAGCTCGACGGGGGCCACGAGATCGACCTCACGGGCATGTACGTCCTTCCGGGTTTCGTCGATCAGCACGGCCACCAGCACGTCGAGTCGTCCGGTCAGGGCACGCCCGCCACGTACATCCACAAGCTCTGGCTCGCGCACGGCATCACGACGATCGCCGACGTCGGCAACCACAGCGTCGACTGGCTCATGTCCCACCGCGACCGCAGCGCGAACAACGAGATCACGGCGCCCCGGATCTACCCCTACGTCGTGTTCGGGAGCGGTGCCAAAGAGCCGTTGACCACCCCGGAGCGTGCGCGCGAGTGGGTGCGCTGGATCAAGGAGAAAGGGGCCCACGGCATCAAGTTCTTCGGCGCGCCGCCCGAGATCGCACGCGCCATGTTCGAGGAGGCGAAGGCGCAGGGCCTCCGCACGACGGCTCACCACGCGCAGCTCAACGTGACGGGCATGAACGTGCTCGACACCGCCCGGGCGGGCCTCACGTCCATGCAGCACTGGTACGGGCTGCCGGAGGCCCTCTTCGAGGACCGGCGCATCCAGGACTATCCGGTCGACTACAACTACCAGAACGAGGCCCACCGCTTCGGCGAAGCGGGCCGCCTGTGGAAGCAGGCCGCCGAGCCGGGCAGCAAGCGCTGGAACGCGGTGATGGAGGAGCTGCTCGAGCTCGACTTCACGATCGTGCCGACGTGGATCGCCTACCTCGCGAGCCGCGACCTCGTGCGCCAGTCGCGGAACGAGTGGCATGCGGTGTACACCCTGCCGAAGCTCTGGGACTTCTACCGGCCGTCCCGCAGGGCGCACGGCTCCTACTGGTTCTACTGGACCTCGCAGGACGAGGTGGACTGGCGGGAGAACTATCGGCTCTGGATGCGCTTCGTGAACGAGTACAAGAACCGCGGTGGGCGCGTGGGTCTCGGCAGCGACTCCGGGTACATCTACAACCTGTACGGCTTCGGCTTCATCCAGGAGATGGAGCTCTTCCTGGAGGCGGGCTTCCATCCACTGGAGATCTTCTGGAGCGCCACGCTGCGCGGCGCCGAGGCGCTGGGGATCGCGGACGAGGTCGGTTCGCTGCAGGTCGGCAAGAAGGCGGACCTGGTGGTGGTCCCCGAGAACCCACTGGAGAACCTGAAGGTCCTCTACGGCACGGGAGCACTCAAGCTCGATGACGAGACCGGCGAGGTCGGTCGGGTGGGTGGCGTGCGCTACACGATCAAAGACGGCATCGTGTACGACGTCGCAGAGCTGCTGGCGGACGTCCGGGAGATGGTGGTGCAAGCGCGTCGGGAGGCTGGCCTCCCGCCGCCACCCATGCCACTTTTCATCGAGACCCAGTTGCCTCCGGCCGTGGGCGGCGAGGCGTCCACCGGGAACTGACGCGACCAGAAGGCGCGTGAGCGAAGACCGCACCGAGATCGTCCGGCTCCCGGCGACGGACGTTGGCGCCGAGGGTGAGGCGCTGCGTCTCACCTTCGAGGCGCCGGACGGCCGTGCGCGCTCGGTGCGCACCCGCGACCGGCTCACGCTGGGGGCGCACGCCGATTGCGACCTGGTGTTTCCCGAGCGCGGCGTCAGCAAGCGCCACGCGGAGGTGTTCCGGCGCGACGGCACCTGGTGGGTGCGGGATCTCGGCAGCACCAACGGCACCTGGCTCAACTCGGAGAAGCTGGAGGGAGAGGCGGAGCTGCCGGACAACGCGGTCCTTCGACTGATTCCGAAGGGCGCCCCGATCACGTGCACGGTGACGCACGCGGACGAGCCGACCGGGGTCCTGCGGGACCTGGAGGAGCAGGTCTCGCCCTCGGTCACGGGGATCTTCCGCACGCTCTTCGATCCGGCCGCGGCGCCGGAGGCCGTGCCGGGCTCGCAGGAGGACCTGACGGTCAAGAAGATCCGCCAGGCCGCGTCGCAGGCGCGCGCGCTGTCGCTCAGGAAGTACCGCGTGGCGCTCGTCGCGGTGGCAGCCGTGGCGGTGTTGGCCGTTGCGGGTGTCGTGCTGCAGCAGCGCCGCCTGGCGCGCCTCAACGACCTCGCGGTGGAGATCTTCTACGACATGAAACAGCTCGAGCTGCGGCTCGCGGCGAGTGGTGGCGCCGAGCCGGAGTCGCGCGCGGAGCTCGATGCCATGGCGGAGCGGTACGACCGCATGCTCGAAGAGCTCGGCGTGATCGACGCGTCCATGTCGCCCGAGGAGCGGCTGATCCTGCGCATGGCGCGGGTCTTCGGAGAGTGTGAGCTCGAGATGCCCGATGGCTTCGTGGACACGACACTCGACTACGTTGCGGACTGGCAGGGTAGCGAGCGCCTGGCGGAGGCACTGGAGCGCCTGGATGCCGCGGGGGGTGCCGCGACGGTGGTGGAGCAGCTGGTCGAGCACGAGATGGCGCCACAGTTCCTCTACCTGGGGCTGCAGGAGAGCGACTTCCGCCTCGACGCGGTGGGTCCGAAGACACGCTTCGGCATCGCCAAGGGCCCCTGGCAGTTCATTCCCGCGACGGCAAGCGCACTGGGGCTCAGGACCGGACCCCTGGTCGAGGTGCGGAGCTTCGATCCCCGGGACGAGCGCTTCGACTTCGAGCTGTCGACCGACGCCGCGGCGCGCTACCTCCGCGATCTCTACCTCACGGACGCGCAGAGCTCGGGCCTGCTCGTGGCCGCGTCGTACAACTGGGGCCAGGGAAACCTGCGCCGTCTGCTTCGCACGATGCCGGAGAATCCCCGGGAGCGGAACTTCTGGGCGCTGCTCGAGGAGCACGACATTCCTCAGGAGACGCGCGACTACGTCTTCAAGATCTTCTCGGCTGCAGTCGTGGGGGAAGATCCTGCGCTCTTCGGCTTCAGCTTCGAGAATCCCCTCGCCGGCGAGCTGGGCCCCTAGGACCGACGCATGACGACGGTCTCTTCTCCCGCCACCGTAGCAGGTGCCCCAGCGGAGCCTCAGCAGCTCGCGGGCTCGTCCGGCGCGCCTGTCTTCGGGCACACGCTGCAGTTCCTGCGCGACGCCGTGGGCATGATCGACCGCCTCCGCGCAGCACATGGACCCAACTTCACGATGCGCATGTTCGGTCAGGAGATCGCGGTGCTCGGATCTCCGGATGTGGTGCGTGACGCGCTCATGGACCGCGAGCAGGCCTTCTCCTCGCGCGCCGGCTGGGATCACGCGATCGGCGAGCTCTTCCGGGACGGTCTGATGTTGCGCGACTTCGACGACCACCGGTTCCACCGGAGGATCATGCAGACAGCCTTCCGCGCCGAGGCACTGCGGCGCTACCTGGACATGATGGAGCCGCTCATCGAGCAGGGCCTCGAGGGCTGGGGGCCATCGCTGCACTTCTACCCGGCGATCAAGAAGCTGACCCTCGACGTCGCCGCGGAGGTTTTTCTCGGCATCCCGCTCACCGCCGAGGCCGACGAGGTCAACCGTGCCTTCGTCGACACCAACCAGGCCTCGATCGCGCTGATCAAGCACGAGGTGCCTCCGTTCTCCTACTGGCGGGGCATGAGAGGCCGGCGGCTGTTGGAGAGCTTCTTCTTCGAGCTCCTTCCGCAGAAGCGCAGCAGCGACGGGGCGGACATGTTCGCCGAGTTCTGTCGCGCGACCGAGCTCACGTACGCCTCGCGCGACCGGTTCCCGCTGTGCGACGCCGCCTTCAAGGAGGCGCTCCGCCTCCATCCGCCGGTGCCCTTCATCGGCCGACGGACCGTGAAGGGCGTCCAGGTGGGCGGAGTGTTCCTTCCAGAGGACACCCCTGTCAGCATCTGCTCACTGGTCACCCACCAGCTCTCGGAGTACTGGACCGAGCCGCGGCGTTTCGACCCGGCCCGATTCCTCGAGGGGCGCGCCGAAGACAAACAGCACTCGCACCTCTACTACCCCTTCGGTGGTGGAGCACACATGTGCATCGGCATGCACTTCGCGGGACTGCAGGTGAAGGCCGTGCTGTCGCGGCTGCTTCGGTGCTTCGAGATCTCGGTGCCCGCGGGGTACGCGGCACCGATGGTGCCCATTCCCATTCCCAAGCCGAAAGACGGTCTCCCGGTCCACCTGCGCGCGATCTGATCGCCGGTCCGTTTCTTTCGGCGGCGTCTGTTGCGGCCCCGTTCCGGGCGCTGCGGGGGCCTGAGAAAACGGCCTCGCGCGCTGGCCCGCGGCTTGCAGTCTCAAGGGCTGCCGGGCAAGTGCGCCGGCACAGCGGCCGGGGATCGACCCTGGGTCACCCACAAGAGACGACGAACTCTCCGTTCGGTTTGGAGCGCTCGCGTCGTCTTCCACGTGAGACCAGGCCCCACATGCCGGAGAACGACCCATGAAGACGACATTCCTTGCCACTCTCGCCCTGAGCGCCTCGGCGTTGATCCTCGCGATCTCGTCCGATCCGAACGGTGTCTGGACCCTCGATGCCGAGGGCCAGGGTGCTCCGTTTCTTCTCGAGCTCGAGACCCATGCAGGAGTCGTCGAGGCTTCGGTCTGGAGACCAGGCGCTCCCTCCGCGCAGCGCGTCACCGGGGTGCGTCGGAGCGGTATGAGTCTGCTGCTTGACCTCCCACCGTCTTTTGCTGGCGGGCAGACCCTCGAGGCGACCCTGGGCCCCGCGGGGACCATGCTGCGCGCGCGCATCACCGGGAGCGGCCCGACGCGGTTCGAGATCGAGCGCACCCAGCACGCAGAGCTCGGCGAGGCCATCGCCGAAGAGGTCCGCTCCCGCTGCGCCGAGCTTGCCGACCGACACCTCGAGGTGCTGCGCTCCGGAACTCCCGAAGAGCGACGCACTGCGGCCACTCAGCTGGCGGAGGGTGGGCTCGAGATGATCCCCGTGCTCCTGAACGCCGTCGCGAAGTCGGACGGGTCGTGGTCGGAGTGGGCGGCGCTCAGCCTGCGCCAGCTCGGAACCGAGGCCATCCCGCCGCTCGGCAGGGCGCTCCACTACGAGAACGAGGTCGTGGCCCGGGTGGCTGCGGAAGCTCTTGCGGCGATCGGCTGCCAGCAGTGTGGCGTCGAGCCGGATCTGCGACAGGTGGCCCGGAACCACTCCGACGCGCGCGTCCGCCGTGCGGCGCGAGAGGCTCTGCGCCCCGTACCTTCGGCCTGAGCCCCCGGGAACCTACAGCACGGCGCTACGGCAGGAGATGCTCTCGAAGCTTCCCTTTTCGGTGCGCAGGTCGACCACGATGTCCTGACTCGCGGTCAGCTTCTCCCAGATCGGGTCGTCCGAGCCAGGGCACGCGATGCGGCCGACCAGCTGGTTCCTCTCGCGGCCGCTCATCATGAGGATCTCGCCCGCGCGCTCCGGGCCCACCTCGACGCGGTGCACGATGCGGCGCGCGCTGTCGAGGTCGCGGCCGACGTGGCGCAGGGTCCAGCCTGGCTCCAGTTGGCCGAGGGTCCTCGACGCGGCGTACTCGTTGACCAGTTCCACCGAGACGTGGGTCTTCGGGGCGCATGCGAGGCACGCGACAACGAGGAGGATCGCCGCGGGGAGAAGGCTCCGCGAGCGCAGCTTGAGGGGGGGCGATGCGTTCATGAGGTGACCCTGTGCGGTGGGTGGTGCTGGCGACGCGAGAAGCGCGTCTCCGGGGAGTCGAAGCGGGATTCTAAGCGCAGAACCGTGAGGGAGAAAGGCGCTACACTCTGCCGCGTCTCGTCCTCCAGAACTCTCCCAGGGGCCCGCGTCATTCCGTCTCCGGGCGACGTCCTCCTGCCGCTCCTCCGAATGTCCGAGCCCTTCGATCCTCTCGCACCTTCTCCTCCTGCTCCGGACGCGGAGTCGGCGACGAGTCCTCTGGCGCCGAAGGATCGGGAGGCGCTGCAGCGCCTGGTGTCGGCGATGGACGACGTCCTGGTTGGCCAGGAGCTGGCCAAGCGCGGCCTCATCCTCGCCCTGCTCTCGCGTGAGCACGCATACCTCGAGGGCCCGCCGGGCTGCGGCAAGTCGATGCTGGCAGAGAGCCTGACGACGCTCGCCGGGGCGCGGAGCCACACCCTCGCCTTTCACCGCGACGTGCGCGAGACCGACCTCCTGGGAGACCTCGTGCTGCGACGCACCCGGGAGGGCAACGTCGAGCGGCTTCGGGTCGACATTGCCCGTGGCCCCATGCTCGAGGCCGAGGTTGCGCTGCTCGAGGACCTGCCCCGCGCTCCGGGTGAGGCGCTGGGGCCACTGCTCCGGATCTTGGCCGAACGTCAGGCATTGGCAGGCCAGCTCCCTCTCGAGTCGGCCATTGGTACCGGGCCCGCCGAGCTGGAGGGAGAAGAGCTGGGGCAGGGGTTCGACCCACTCGAGCCGGGCCAGCTGGACCGGTTCGCCATTCAGATCCGTTTTCAGGGCCTGGTGCAGGACCGGCAGTGGATGCTCGCGCGGCAGGCACTCGACGGCGCGGCGGATTTGGGCGACTCTCCCGGGATTGCCGCGGTCCTGGACACGGGGACACGGCGGCGCCTGCAGGACGCGGCCGCGGACCTCCCGGTGCCTCCGGCTGCGCGGAGTGCCTACGCCGACGTGCTGCGGCGCTTCGCAATCATGGTGGAGCATCACCCCGAGTCGGCGCGCGCCCTGCTCAGTGATCGGACCTTCGCGCGCTCCGCGTGGAGCATCTTTCGCGCGCACGCGCTGCTGCGCGGCGGCCACCAGGTGGAGCCGCAGGATCTGCGGGCGCTGCGCTACATGGTGGGGAAGCGTCTGCCGGAAGATCTGCAGGAGGCTCTCGACGAGCTGGTGGAGGAGCTGCTCCTCAATCCCTTTCCCGAGACCGCGGGTGGCGTCGCCATGGTGTCTTCGTCGGCACCAGGGGTGGAGATGCAGGACTCCCCCCAGACAGAGGCCGGCGAGGGTCAGGGCTCGGTCGACATCGCCGATGCCGAGGTCCAGGAGCTTCCCAGCGTCGACCCGGGCAGCGTCGCCTCGGCGCAGGTGGAGGCGCTGCTGCGCGCGTTCGTGGGCCGGATCGAGCGCGGCAAGGTGGATCCCGACGAGGATCCTGGAGGGCAGCCGCGCGGCTATCGGCCCATGCGGCGGCTCGACGAGCTCCTCGACGGGGATCTGGTGGAGGCCAAGCTCTTCACCGAAGGCAGGCTCCCGGGGGCGCCGCGCGCCTATCGGCGGAGCCGGCGCAACGCGGGTGGGGCCGTGGTGCTGCTGCGCGATGTCTCCACTTCCATGGCTGGTCCACGGAATCGCTGGGCACGCGAGGTGGTCACGGGTCTGATCCGCATCGCCTCGCGGCGCAACATGCGCGTGGGGTACATCGAGTTCCATCACCGCGCCCTGCCGCGCCCCGTCGCCGGGCGCCTGTTGCACCGCTCCTACGGCAAGCTGATCAGCCTCGCTGCTAAGGCCCACCCCCTGGGACAGACCAACTATCAGGAGCCCCTGCGCCTGGCGCTCGACTCCCTGCAGGGTCGGCGTGGTCGCAACCGCCACGTGGTGATGCTCACCGACGGGTTGCCCATCACGGGCGACGTGCGCGTGCGCGGCGAGCGCCAGCTGGCGCACCGCCTCGGCGTGTCGGTTCACACCGTCTTCCTGGGCGAAGGCGAGTGCCCTAGCATTCTCGACGACATTTCAAAGGAGACCGGAGGCCTCCGCTTCCTGGCCCGTGTGGCCCGGACGGGATCGCTGACGGTCGAGGAGAGACGATGACCGTGACCCCAGACGACGCGCCCGTGGCGTCCACCGATGCTGGCCCGCTGGCGAGCCTCAGCTCCCTCCTCGACGATCACGTCGTCGCCCATGGCGATGTCAAACGCGCGATCCTGCTGGCGCTGGTGTGTCGCGAGCACGTCTACGTGGAAGGCCCCCCGGGAACGGCCAAGACGCGCCTCGCGGAGCTCACGGCCAAAGGCTGCGGCCTCGAGTTCTTCTTCTACCAGCTGCACCGCGACACGCGCCTCGCGGAGCTCGTGGGCGACATCGTCCTGGAGCGCAAGGGGCTCGACGAAGGCGACGGGGAGCGCATTCACCAGCGCATCGAGCCTGGCGGCATCCTCACCGCGGAGATCTGCGTCCTCGACGACGTGTCCCGTGCGCCGGGTGAGGCGCTCAACGTCCTCCTGCGGATCCTCAACGAGCGCAAGTTCCACGAGCGCCCGATCCCGCTCATGTCGGCGATCGCCACGGGCAACCCGATGGACGACGAGTACTACAACGAGCCGCTCGACCCGGCAAACCTCGATCGCTTCGCCCTCCAGCTACGGGTGCACGGCCTGATCCAGGAGGGAGCGCAGGAGGCCCGTCAGCTCGTCGACCGCTTCGCCGAGGGTGACATCCTGGAGCAGCCGGAGCCCGACCCGGTGCTGACGCGACAGATCCTCGACGACGCGTACGCGGGGCTGGGCAGCGTGGACGTGCCAGCGCCGATGCGCGAGTGTCTGATCGAGTTCCTGCGGACCCTGGTCGTCGAGTACGACTGCACGGAGTCCAACTCCCTGCTCACCGATCGCAGCTTCCTGGTCAAAGCCGTCAAGGTGCTGCGGGGGAGTGCGTTCCTGCGCGGCGCTGCGGCGGTCGGAGCCGAAGATCTGAAGGTGCTGCAGTGGATGACCACCTTCCGGTTGCCGCCGGAGGTGCATCAGCGCGTTCCCGAGATCATCGCGCGCGTTTCTATGGGACACTGAGCCCTCAGCCCGAGTTTCCACCCCCTCTCCGGCCCGCGACCGCGGGTCGCTCCTCAGCTCAATAGGAGGCGACATGGCGCAAACCGTCGAAGTGCGTGTGACTGTCAACGGCAAAGAGGAGGTGCGGAGCGTCGAGCCCCGGACGCTCCTCGTGCACTTCCTGCGCGAGACGCTCGGGCTCACCGGGACCCACGTCGGATGTGAGACGACCCTGTGCGGGGCGTGCACCGTGCACCTCGACGGCCGTGCGATCAAGAGCTGCACCACGCTCGCCGTCCAGGCGGACGGGGCCGAAGTGACCACCATCGAAGGGCTTGCCGCCAGTGCCGACAGTCTGCACCCGGTGCAGGAGGGGTTCTGGGAGAAGCACGGTCTGCAGTGTGGCTTCTGCACGCCGGGCATGATCATGGCTTCGTCGCAGCTGATCGCCGACAACCCGAGCCCGAGCGAGGCCGAGATCCGCAAGGGCCTCGAAGGCAACCTCTGCCGGTGCACCGGATACCAGCAGATCGTGGACGCGGTGCTGCATGCAGCCGAGCTGCAGCGAGGGGAGGGCTGATCATGGCGTGGAGACCCGGATCGGTCGGACAGCCGATCAAGCGACGCGAGGATCCACGGCTCATCCGTGGCCTCGGTACCTACACCGACGACGTCAAACTCCACGGCATGGTGTTTGCGGCCTTCGTCCGCAGCAACTTCCCGGCGGGCACGATCGACGCCATCGACACCGCCGATGCCGAGGCGATGCCAGGCGTGCTGGGGGTGTTCACCTACGCCGACATGAAAGGCCAGGTCGGCCCGACAGCCGTGGGTGCCGAGATGCCCGGCATGAACAAGGAGGATCATCCGCTGCTCGCCGACGGTGAGGTGCGCTACGTCGGACAGCCGATCGCGGTGGTGATCGCCGAGACCCAGGCCCAGGCGCGGGACGCCGCCGAGAGCATCTTCCCCGAGATCACGCCACGGGACGCCGTGGTTGGCTCCCTCGAGGCGATGAAAGACGACTCTCCCAAGGTCTACCCCGATCTCGGCACGAACATCTGCTTTGCCATTCCGGCCGAGAACCCCGAGACCGAGACCCTGTTCGGCGAGGCCGACGGGACCCTCACCATGGACCTCGTGAACCAGCGTGTCGCACCGTTCCCGATGGAGGGGCGTGCGGTCGTGGCGCAGTGGGAGGAGGGTCCCGGCAAGCTCACCGTGTGGACGTCGACCCAGACTCCGCACTGGGTGAAGCAGCAGATCGCGGCCTGCCTCGGCATCCCCGAGATCCGCGTGCGCGCCATCGCTCCCGAGGTCGGCGGCGGTTTTGGCGCCAAGATCCCCGTGTACCCGGAAGACTGCTCGCTCGCGTGGATCTCGAGGGCCATCCAGCGGCCCGTGCGCTGGTCGGAGACGCGCAGCGAGAACCTGCTCAACAGCTCGCACGGCCGCGACCACTACGAGCACGTCGAGGTGGCGTACCGAACCGACGGTCGCGTCCTCGCGCTGAAAGGGAGGACGGTGTCCGACCTCGGTGCCTACCGCTCGTTTTTCGGCCCGTTCATCGCCCTGTCGACGCCGTCGATGATCTGCGGCTGCTACGACATCAAGGCCGTGAGCTGGGAGACGGTCACGGTATACACGAACACGATGGCGACCGAGGCCTATCGCGGCGCCGGGCGCCCGGAGGCCGCGTACATCATCGAGCGCGTCATGGACGAGGTCGCGCAGAAGCTCGGGCTCGACCCCGCCGAGGTACGTCGCGTGAACTTCATCCCCAAGGACGCGTTCCCGTACACGACGGCCTCGGGGAGCACCTACGACACGGGCGACTACGAGCCGACGCTCGACAAGGCGCTGGAGGCCTTCGGGTACCAGGAGGCGCGGGCTGCGCAGGAGGCTGCGCGGGCCGAAGGCCGGCTGGTGGGCCTCGGCATGGCGACGTTCACCGAGGTCTGCGGAATCGGGCCGAGCGCCGGCGCTTCGCCGCTCCAGAAGAGCGGCACCTGGGAATCGGCCACGGTGCGCGTGGAGCCGAGCGGCAACGTCACCGTACTCACCGGCGCGTCGCCCCACGGGCAGGGTCAGGAGACGGCTTTTGCGCAGATGGCCGCCGACGCGTTTGGCGTGGGCATCGACGACGTGACGGTCGTGCACGGTGACACCGACGTCGTGCAGCACGGTGTGGGCACGTTCGGCAGCCGCGGCATCGCCGTCGGCGGCGCAGCGCTGCACATGGCACTCACGAAGGTGCACGGCAAGGCGAAGCGGATCGCGGCGTTCCACCTCGACACGACCGAGGACGAGATCGACTTCGAGGACGGCGACTTCGTGGTGCGTGGCACCGATCGCAAGCTCAACTTCCGTGAGGTCGCCGAGAAGGCGCACCTGTGGAACGTCGCGGTGCCGAACGAAGAGCCCGGTCTCGAAGCGGTCGCCCGCTTCGAGCCGACGGCGACCACGTTCCCGTTTGGCGCCCACCTCTGCCAGGTGGAGATCGATCCGGAGAGCGGCCAGGTGACGCTGCAGCGCTACCTTGCGGTCGACGACTACGGCAACGCGATCAACCCGCTCATCGCCGACGGCCAGCGTCTGGGAGGCATCATCCAGGGCATCGGCCAGGCGCTGTTCGAAGAGGTCGTCTACGACGAGACCGGGCAGCTGGTCACGGGGAGCCTGATGGACTACGCCATGCCCCGCGCCGGCGCGTTCCCGCGCATCGAGATGGAGCGCACCATCACACCCACGCCGATCAACCCGCTCGGCGCGAAGGGGATCGGGGAGCTCGGTACGATCGGCGGCACGCCCTGTGTCATGAACGCCATCGTCGACGCATTGCGGCCGCTCGGCATCGACCATCTCGACATGCCCGCGCGCGCGGAGAAGGTCTGGGCGGCGATCCAGGCGGCTCAGGGCTCATGAGCTCCGGCGTCTGCGTCGTCACCGGCGTCGGCCCCGGCACGGGCTCGGCGCTGGTGCGACGCTTCGCCGCCGGCGGCCACCCGGTGGCGATGCTGGCGCGCACGGAGGAGCGCCTGCAGGCACTCGAGGCGGAGATCGAAGGTGCGCGTGCGTTCCCCTGCGACGTGAGCGATCCGGCCGCCGTGGAGGGGACCGTCGCCCGCATCGGCGCCGAGATGGGTGACGTGGGGGTGCTCGTGCACAACGCCGTTGGTGGAGCCTTCGGGAGTTTCCTCGAGATCGAGCCGGAGGCACTCGAGCGCAACTTCCAGGTGAACACCATGGCCCTGCTGCACCTGGCGCGGCGCCTGGCTCCCGGCATGGTGGAGCGGGGCGAAGGGGGGATCTACGTCACCGGCAACACGTCGGCGCTACGAGGCAAGGCCAACTTCGCCGGGTTTGCCCCGACCAAGGCCGCGCAGCGGATCCTGGCCGAGTCGATGGCGCGCACGCTGGGCCCCCAGGGCGTCCACGTGGCCTACTTCATCATCGACGCGGTGATCGATCTCGAATGGACGCGCAAGCGCTTCGCCGGCCAGCCGGACGAGTTCTTCATCCGACCGGACGCGATCGCCGAGAACGTGTGGACGGTGGCGCAGCAGGACCGCTCGGCGTGGTCGTTCCTGGTCGAGATGAGGCCGTTCGGCGAGACCTGGTAGCTCGCCGGAGCGTCTGGCCTCGGCAGGTCTGGGTCACGAGGCCGGCAGTACGCGGATCCGGGTCTCGGTGGTGAGGGTCTTGTGCACGGGGCAGCGGTGCGCGATCTCGAAGAGCCGCGCACGCTGCTCCTGGTCGAGCGGCCCCTGCAGCGTGAGGTGCACCTCGATGTCGTCGACGAGGCCCTTCTCCTGCTCGCAGTCTTCGCAGTCTCTGGCGTGGATCCGCCCGTGCCGCAGCTCGGTGTGCGCGCCTTCGAGAGGCCACCCCTTGCGCTTTGCGTACATGCGCAAGGTCATCGTGGTGCAGGCGCCGAGAGAGGCGAGCAGCAGCTCGTACGGATTTGGCCCGCGATCGGCGCCGCCGACGGAGGCCGGCTCGTCGGCCGTCAGGCTGTGGTTGATGGTGCGAACGGCCGAGGTGAAGCCACGTTCGCCGAGCGTCACCGTGACGGTGCCTTCGGGCACCTCGGGCCGCGCGATCGACTCGGTGTAGCGCGAAGCCCATGCCGCCAGGACGGACGCCGCGTACCGCGCGTCGCGCTCGCGGGTGAGGAGGTGGTCGGCGTCGTCGAGCGACACGAAGCTCTTCGGATGCCGGGCTCCTTCGTAGATCTGGCGCGCCTCCTCGATGTCGACGATCTCGTCGCGGGGCGAGTGCATCACGAGCAGGGCCCGACGCAGGCCCCGGAGGCGGCCCTCCACGTGGGTGTCGTCGAGGTCCTGTAGCAGATCCTCGCCGACCGCAAAGCTGCGGCCCGCAAGCGTGACCCGGACCTCACCGGTGTCGGTCGGCACGGCGCTGGCTCCGAGCCGCTCGGCGAGGTGTCTTGTGCTTGCGGGCGCTCCGATCGTGGCGACGGCGCGCACCTCGGGGAGCCGTTCCGCGACCGCAAGCACCGCTGCGCCGCCGAGCGAATGGCCGATCAGGATCTGCGCGGGCTCGTGGCGCTCGCGCAGATGGACCGCCGCCGCCTCGAGGTCGTCCAGGTTGCTGCGGAAGTTGGTGCGGGTGAAGTCGCCTTCACTCTCACCGAGGCCGGTGAAGTCGAAGCGCAGAACGGCGATGCCCTGCGCATTCAGCTCGCGGGCGATGTGGCGTACCGCGCGGAGGTCCTTCGAGCAGGTGAAGCAGTGGGCGAACACGGCCCACGCCTGGATGGTGCCTGTGGGGCGGTCGATACGGCCGGCGAGCTCTCCGGAGCTGCCGGGAAAACGGACGAGCTCACTCGCCATGGGTCCCTCCTTCGGTCGTCACGCAGGGGTACGCCCGCGCGCGCAGGTCGGATCGCTCCGGGCGCCGATGCGGCGCGACGTCGTACGGTCCTCCGGCCAAGCGCGCCGGAGGCGCTGCGCGGAGCTTTCGGGCAGCCTGGTAGCGCCAGGATGGCCGAATGACCGCCGCGCCCTGGGAGCGTGAGCGACCAGGCTGTCAAGAAGCCGCGCAAGCGGCTGGAGCATCGAGTCGATGTGGACGGGCGTGGTAGCCACCGCGACCGTCCACATCAACCTACTCGCCGATGGCGATGAGGTGCTGGCGCGCGCGGAAGAGAATGCGGTTGCCGGCGATCGCAGGGCTCGACATGAAGACCTCGTCGAGCTCGTTGGTGGCGAGGAGCTCGAACTCGCGGCCCAGCTTCACCACGTAGACCTCGCCGTCTTCGCTGGTCACGTACAGCTTGCCGTCACCCGCGACCGGCGAGCCGGAGAAGCCCGACTGGCCGCCGCCAAGTCGCTGCTGGTAGAGGCGCTCTCCGGTCGCGAGCTCGAAGACGCTCACCACGCCGCGGTCGTTGCAGAAGTAGGCGAGGTCTCCCACCACGAGCGGCGTCTGCATGTAGTTGCCCATGCGCTCGTGGCGCCAGGCGAACGCCTCGTCGTCGTCGGTGATGTCGCCGTTGGCGTCGAGGCGGACCGCGTAGATTGGTGCCTGGCCGCCGTGGGCGTTGGTGATCAGGGCCACGTCGCCGGCGATGATCGGCGTCGGCACGGGAATGTCGCCGCCGCCTTCGAGCCGCCACAGCTCCCGGCCGCGGAGGTCGTAGCCGCCGATGTGCTTCCACCCGTTCACCACGATCTGGAAGCCGTCACCCCGCGGGCGCGATCGCGGGCGTGCTCCAGGTCGGAACCTCCTCGCGCGGAGTGCGCCAGAGCTCGCGACCGGTCTCGATCTCGAACGCCGCGAGAAACGAGTCCTTCTGCACGTCGGCCTGGATGATGACCATCCCGTCGTGGATCAGCGGCGAGCTCGCGAAGCCCCACTGGGCGCCCGGGACCTGGAAGAACCCGGAGTCGAGCACGCCGAGGTCTTTCTTCCAGAGCAGCTCGCCGCCCGTGCTGTAGGCGTACAGACCCTCGGAGCCGAACATGGCGATCACGTGCTGGCCGTCGCTCGCCGGCGTCGAGTTGCTGTGACTCGCCTTGGTGTGCCGCTTGATCTTGGGAACGCCCGTGTGGGCCGTGCGGCTCCAGAGCACCTTGCCGTCTGTGAGATCGAGCGCCAGGACACGGAAGTCGTACTCGGACTCGTCCTGGACCGGCGCGATGTTGCCGTAGAGCCCCACCTTGAGCGACTGGTCGCCGTCTTTGCGCACCGCCGTGGTCACGAAGATGCGGTCGCCGACGACAATCGGGCTCGAGTGGCCGAGGCCGGGGATCTCGGTCTTCCAGGCGACGCCATCGCCTGCGGCGACGTCGAAGGTCACGGGAAGCTCCGCGGTGTCCGGGGCGATGCCGAGGGCCTGCGGCCCGCGAAACGACGGCCAGTCGGAGGCCATGGCGGGGAGAGCGAGGAAGGCGAGAGCCAGCGTCGCGGCGAGCTGCGCCAGGCGGCCCGAGGTGGTCGGAGTGTCGGGGACGTGGATCATGAGAGGGCTCCTGAGGGACGGTTCAAACGGCGTGGATGCACCCGGGCTTACTCGAGGCCGAGCTGCTCCGGGCCCTGCTCGAAGACGATGTCAACGGGGATTCCGGCCTCCGCCAGGCGGTCGAGGCTGGCCTGCAGTCGCTCCCCGACGATGCCCTGGCGGGCCATGAACTCTTTGACACCGTCGTAGTCGCCGTCACCCTGGAAGACCAGGATCTTCCGGGCCAGGGCGTTCATGGCGTCGGTCATCGAATCGAAGTCGACCCGATAGGTGCCGGTGGCCTCGTCGTAGCTGAAGGCTCCGGCATCGCTGAACTCGTTGAACCGCAGCAGGTTGGCCGTGCCGTGCGCGCTGCTCGAGCCGAACCGGATGGAGCGGAAGATGCTGGCCAGGAACGTGACGTAGTTGTCTCTTAGATCCGTGCCTTCGTCGAGCTCGCCGAGGCCGTCGAGCTGCGTGAGCATGAAAAGACCCAGAACGTCGGCTTTGCCCTCCTCGAGCGGAGAGGCCGTCTCCTTGAGTGCCTGGCGCACCGTGCTGCTGCCGTCGAGGGTGTTCTTGATGCCGAGGCCGTGGGCGACCTCGTGGAACATGGTGTTCGCGAAGAAGGCGTCGAACTGGATGTGCTGGCGCTGGTCCTCAGCGATGAGCACCTCGGAGATCGGCACGAGGATCTCGTCGAACTTCGCCCGCATCGCGTTCTTGAGCTGCAGGCGGCGCGTCCCCTGCTCCAGCTGCACGCGCTCGTCGTTCGGCAGGTTGACGGCGATGCTCTTCGAGCCGGCGTTGGCGTGGCCGGCCGCGTAGACCACGTCGTACGCGCCGAGCTGCGCGCCGCCGCCGGGGGTCTCGGCCTTGTACTCGGCGTCGACGGGCAGGTTGCGCTGGAGATCTGCGAGGAGCCCGGCATAGCGGGAGAGGCGCTCGCTCCAGGCCTGGTCCTTCACGAGAACGTAGGCCTCGGCGCCGGCCCGGTAGCCGAAGAGCTGATCTTCGTAGGTCTCGATCGGCCCGAAGATGAGATCCAGACGGTTGTCGGTCATCTGCATCCAGGCGAGATCCGAAGCGTAGTAGTCGTCCTGAAGGAGCGCGTCGGCGAGCAGCCGCAGGTAGTTCTGGAAGCCCGGGTCGTCGGCGACCTCGGCCGCTTTGTGCAGGAGGGTGCTGGCCGTGCCGAGCTCCGTCGCGAACGCCTCGCTGTAGGGAACCGTGACCAGCGCGCCGCCCTCGTCACGCTCGACCATCGAGTACAAACCTCGGAGGGCCGCTTCGTCCTCGGGACGCGCGGCGACGGCCGCCTCGAGCTCCTCCTGCGTCATGTCGGCCGGGTAGAACGCGGCGCCGCGGGGCTTGTCTCCGACTCCCTCGACGAACGGTGCATCACCCTGCAGGCGGTCCCACGGCCCGTAGTTGATCTGGGCGAAGCTGCGCTCGTCTCCCTCCAGACCGGAGAGGAGGGTGTCGCGGTCGCCGTACGCCTGCTTCCAGAAGACGTCGTCCATGCAACGTGAGGCCGCGATGAGGAGGGGCAGCACTTCGCGGTCGTTGGCGGTCAGCTCGAGGTCGGTCTGCAGCGCGACGGTGGTGTAGGTCTCGGACCACGCACCCGGACCGAGCTCCAGCGGCGGTGAGCACTCGAGCACCTCGGGCTCGGGCGCCGCGCAGGCGAAGAGGACAAGGGGAAGTGCGGCGAGCGAGAGCAGACGGGGGGCGGAGCGAGACATCGGATCTCCTGAAGCGTTGACGGCCCGTGAAGCTCTGGACGCTATCAACGGCGCGTCGGGTCGTCACCGCTCGTCGCGGGGCCCCCAGGTGCGGATCTGGGGGAGCGTGCGATAGAGCACCTCGTGGTAGAGCCCGCGCGGCAGGATGCGACGCAGTAGCGAGAAGAAGTGGGCGTCGACCGTGACCTGGAGTCGAAGGGGAGGGTTGCGGCGCGCGATGACGCGCCCGACCCGCCGGGCAATGGCGGGTGGGCTCGTGGGAGAGAGCCGCATGAGGCGCTCGATGAAGCCCGTCATCGCTTCGTAGTGCTGGTGGTACGCCGCGTCCTCGCGCGCCGCGGAGCTCGCGCTCTGAGTGGTGTACTGGGTCCTGCGGAAGCTCATGGAGTTGACGAAGCCCGGCTCGATGAGCGTGACGCCGACGCGCCAGGGGCGGACCTCGTACCAGAGAGCCTCGGTGGCGCCCTCGAGGGCGAACTTGGACGCGCTGTAGATCGCCATCGTGGGCATGGCCATCATGCCGCCGACGGAAGAGATGTTGATGATGCGACCACTCCTGTGCTCACGCATGCGGGGCAGCACCAGCCGGGCCAGCGCCATGGGCGCGAGGAAGTTCACCCCCATCTGGTGCAGGCGGTCCGCCTCGGACACGTGCTCCACCACCGAGCGCAGCGCGACGCCGGCGTTGTTGATGAGCACACCGACGCCACCCCAGAGGTCGTCGATCTCCTCCATGAGAGCGCGCCGCTCGTCGTGCGACGTGACGTCGAGAGGCCGCAGGAGAACCCGGTCGGAGGCTTCGATCCCGCGCTCCGCGAAGCGGGAGAGGGAGCTTTCCCGCGCGGTGAGCACCAGCCGGTACTCGGAGGCCAGCAGATGCTCGGCGATGGCGAAGCCGAGTCCCGTGCTCGCACCCGTGACCAGAACGACGGAATCTGGTGGCATGGGAGCTGGAGCGCGGCTCATCGGGGTCTCTCTCTCGACGCGGGGGACAGCTCGCGTGGGGACTGCTTCGAGCATAGAATGGAGTCGATCGAGCCGGGACTCGATCTGGATCGGGGTTTTATGTTCTCTGCTGATTTGCTCTCCCTCTTCCGGGGCGTTCGTCGCGCATCCCGCCGCCTGGTGGCTCCTTCGAGCCTCCTGCTCGTCGGTTTCTTCGCGGCCGCCGCAGTGCTCGCTCAGCCGCAGCGCATGGCGATCAGCCATGTCGCGCAGGCGCCGGGCTCGCCGCCCACGCTGCGCCTCTACCTGGACGTGGAGAGCGACGGCGGCACGTTCGGCCGCTCGATCGCCCCGGGAGCGCTCCGCGGCTCCCTGGGTGAGTCGGCCCTCGAGCTCGACGCGGCCCGCCCCTTTTCGGAGACCGACGAGGGGGTGGCCTACATCTTCCTCGTCGACATCTCGGCGTCGTTGTCGGTGGCGCAGTTCAACGAGATCCGGGACGCAATCGATGCCTGGGTCTCCAACCTCGGTCGCCTGGATCGTGCTGCGATCCTCGCCTTCGGCGAGACCAGCGAGCTGGTCGTGGATCTCACCGACGACACGGATGCGCTGCGTGCCGGGCTCGCGCGGCTGGGGCCCACCGATCGCCTCACCCTGCTGCACCAGGCGCTCGCCGACGCGCTCGCGCTGAGTCAGCGCCGCGACCCGGACCTGCCCGATCGTCGCGTGATCGTGGTGCTCTCGGACGGGCGTGACGAAGGCAGTGGCCTGGTGCTGGACGATGTGCTCGCACGACTCCGCGACCAGCAGATGCCGATCTACGCCATCGGCCACAGCCAGTTCGAGGAGCCGCAGCGCAGCCGCGACCTGAGTGTCCTCCGGCGTCTCGCCTCCAACTCGGGCGGCGCCTTCTTCGAGGCCGAGCGCACGGCGTTTGCCGAGTCGTACGCCTGGATCGGGAGGGCGATCGACCGGGTCCTCGTCGTCGAAGCCCGCTGCGAGACGTGCGTCGCGGACGGCCGTTCGATGTTCCTCCAGCTCGAGCTCGATCAGGAGGGGAGAGTTCTCACGGCCGGAAAAGACGTCCGTCTGCTGCCGTTGGCGGCAACGGATCAGGCGCAGGCTCCGACCACCTCAGCAGACGCACCCGCGGTCGCGCAGCCCGAAGCGACGACGCAGGCGGCGGAGCCCGCCACCACGTCGGACGGCCAGCGGCTGCCCCTTTGGATCTGGCCTCTGGTGCTCCTGGGTGTGGCAGCCGCGTTTGCCAGTGTCCTGCTCTTTCGCCGCGGCAACCGGCCGGCGTACGAAGAAGAGACCTCGGCGGCCGAGTGGCGGGACGTGCCTGCTGCGGCCCCGGTCTCCGGTCCCGTGCCGGTGCAGCCTGCGCCACCCGCCGATCCGACACCAGCAACCGAGCCGGCGGCACGGGCTGGCGAGCGCCTTCGCGGGGCGCCAATGCCTTCCGGCCGGCTGGCTTCGCCGACGCCGGCGAGCCTGCCGCAGGTCCGCCTGAGCGAGCGTACCGACATCGACTCCGGAGACGACGTGCCGCTCGATCCCGAGCGCCCGCAGCGGCGGCGCGTGGTCCGCCTCGTGGTGGTCCGGGGCAACAACAAGGGGCGCGAGTTCCGCACCGTGCTCCGCGCACGTGCCGTCGTGGGCAGCCGCTCCACCTGCGACTGTGTGCTCGCGGGGGAAGAGAACATCAGCAAGGAGCAGTTCGAGCTGCTGCAGCGCGACGACAACGTGTACCTGCAGAACCTCGACGAGCAGCGTCCGACGCTGCTGAACGGCCTCACGCTCCGCGGGCGTGAGCAGGTGAAGACGGGCGACCTGATCGGCACGCGGGACACCATCCTGCGCCTGATGCTGGACTGAAGTCGCGTGGCTGCCGACGGCTGGATCGCCCTCCTCGAGCAGCCCCGTGTCGCGTTCTGGGTCGGAGCCGGAGCGGGAGCTGTGGTGCTTCTGCTGGTGCTGCTCCTGTTCCGAGGGCTGGCCTGGAGGCTCTTCTCCTTCGACCGCAGGATCCGGGCGACGCGCCACCAGTTGAAGAGTGCCGAGGTGCGGCTGGGGCACCTGACGGAGACCTTGGCCCCTCTGCTCGACGAGTTCCCCGTGGACATCACACGCGACGGCACGAGCACAGTCTTTCTCGGCCAGCCGGTCGACTACGTGCACTTCGATCCCGAGGAGGGCGTGCACTTCATCGAGATCAAGAGTGCCGAGGCGCGGCTCTCCTCGAAGCAGCGGGCGCTCCGCGAGAGGGTGGAAGAGGGCGCCGTGTTTTGGAGTACTCTCTCGGTCAAGTAACCCGACAGAGGAGATCCTCATGGCGTGGCAGAGCCTGGGCAACCCCGCCTACCCCTTCGAGCGTGGCCTCCACGCTCTCGGCAACGGCGCCTACGCCTGGCTGCAGCCGGACGGCGGCTGGGGCTGGAGCAACGCAGGCCTCGTGGTCGACGGCGACCAGTCCCTGCTCGTGGACACCCTGTTCGACGTGCCGCTGACCCAGGACATGCTGGACGCGATGCGGGCGGCCGAGCCGAAGGCCGCGGCGAGCATCGACACGCTGGTGAACACCCACGCCAACGGCGATCACTGCCACGGCAACGAGCTGGTGGAAGGCGCCGAGATCATCGCCTCTGCGGCCGCGCTGCAGGAGATGGAGGAGCTGCCGCCGGACCGGCTCGCGCTCCTGATGCAGGGGCCGGGCAGCGCCGACGATCTGCTCGGCAACTTCCTGCGGGAGAGCTTCGGCACCTTCCAGTTCGAAGGCATCCGTCAGACGCTGCCGACACGCTCGTTCACCGAGCGCCTCGAGATCGCGGTCGGCGACCGCCCCGTGCGCCTGCTCGAGGTCGGGCCGGCGCACACGAACGGCGACGTGCTCGTGCATCTGCCCGCCGACCGCACCATCTTCACCGGCGACATCCTCTTCGTGGAGGGTACGCCCCTGATGTGGGCCGGGCCGGTGCAGAACTGGATCGATGCGTGCGACACGATCCTCTCCCTGGATGTGGAGACGGTGGTGCCGGGGCACGGGCCGGTCACCGACAAGCGGGGAGCCGAGGCCGTGCGGGCCTACCTCGTGTACATCCGCGACGAGACCCGCAAGTGCTTCGACGCGGGCCTGTCGGCCGAAGACGCGATGCTCGAGATCGCGCTAGGCGACTTCGAGTCGTGGGGAGATGCCGAGCGGATCGCGGTGAACGTGGAGACCCTCTATCGCGAGTTCGAAGGCCGCACCGACCGCGCGGACACGATCACACTTTTCACGCGCATGGTGACCGTCGCGCAGGCACGGAGGCAGTAGGCGCTGTAGAGGGGGGTGGTGTTGCGCGGCCGCGTGAACTTCTCTGGTAAGTCCCCGCACAATAGAATGTCCGGAGTCCGGCGGTACCCTGTGGATACGTTCATCAGTGGTCTTGGTAGGTTCTCGTGGAGCCCTCCGCCGGAGCCTGCGCTCTGGTCTCGCGCAGCGTACGTTGCGGGCGAGCACCGCCGTGATCTAGGCTTCAGATCGCGCCTTGCGCTTGTTGCGGCTTAAGGAGATACCCGAAGCTACAGGGGTTGGTGTGTGTCGGAACTAGAAAAGCTGTGGTCGAGGATGCGGGGTAGCCACGCGAGTTTTCAGGACGCAAGTGAAGAACTGATGAGCGTTCTCTGTGCGCGCCTTGACGCGGAGCATGTTGAGGAAGAGCACTTCGAGTTCGGAAGCGTCTTCCTCGTCGACCTGAGCGGTCTGGGAATGTCCGGCCTGGACCTCAATGTGTTCTATGTGCATCGCCCGCAGCCCTTCGGTGATCGAGATCTTCGCGTGGAGGTCGTGCTGAACTACCAGCGAGTGGTCCAGTCAGTTGGGGCTTGCTTTGTGATTTGGACAGAGCCTTCGTTGCAAGAAAGCCTGATGCCGCCCGGCGACAGTGACCTCGTGCTCTTGCGACGCCGAGACGTGGACGAGATACTCACGTCTGACGTTCCAGCTAGTCCTCTGTACCGTTGCATTGCCAGTCAGCTTGACTTGGAAGAGTGGTGTCCCTATAACACCACCAGGGAAGCACGCGGGCAGATGTTCGTTGGCCGCCGCCGCGAGCGTGCACTGTTGACTAGATCCTTTGACAAGAACTACGTCCTCTCGGGCGCGAGACGTATTGGGAAGACATCGTTGCTAGTAAGGTCGTTTAATGACCTGCGCGTATCGAGAGAAACGAAGGACCGGACCTTTCTTATCAATGGACTTACCTGGTCTAGCTATCGAAGTGCAGTGCGCGAGCTGGCGTACTATATCGATCCGAGGAAGCGGAGGCGGGTCACGAAGACTCAGCTCAACACGCGGATGTTGTTTGAACGCGCTAGCCATGGTGGCACGAGGCCTTTGCTGCTGTTTATAGACGAGATTGACAAGGCGGTCGAGTTCGACGAACAGCAGGGCTGGAAGCTCTTTCGCTTGCTGGCCAAGGCCGCCGCTCGGAAACACGTGAGAGTCGTATTCGCCGGCTATCGAGCGACCAAGAGACTTGTTGCCTTGGGTTCCGCGGGCGAAAGGGCGTCGGCCACTTCAAACAGCCCCTTTTTTGCAGCGCTAGAGGAGGTGGGCCTGCGACCTCTGACTGCGGACGAGACGCGCAGGCTCGTTGTGATGCCGTTCCGGAACCTCGGAATCGAACTGGAGGACGCCGAGGCGGTGCTGGAGGGTGTCTGGGCCGATACGCTTGGGTACCCGTACCTCGTTCAGTTCTATTGTACAGAGATGTTCAGCTTGGCGCAGGCACGGTCCGAGCGGACCGTGCTAGTCGATGATGTCCAATCGGTTCGTGGGGGGGCCCGACTCAACGAGTTCTTGCTTGGTCAGTTCGCTTTCAATACGCAGGAGAGCGGCGTGGACATGATTTGGGAACAACGCTGCGCACTGAGCTTCGCGAATTCGGACGAAGATCGGTGGCTCGCGAGCGACTTCGCAGCTGCGGTTGGACGCCTTTGGCCCAGCCCGGGCTTGTCGGTAGTAACCGAATCTCTCAGTAACCTCGCCTCGGCCCAGATCCTCACCTACCAGGACTACGCGTACACTTTCTCGGTGCCCGCGATGCGGGAGGTGCTCCGGAGAAACTACCCGGATCCCAAGGTGGTTTGATGAAGGTACGTCGAGTATCGGATCAGTTCCTTGAGGAGTTGCGTCGAGGGTTCCGGCGCGGTGAGCACTTCGCGGTCCTGGGGCCCCCGGGAAGTGGGAAGACGCTCCTGGTGTCGCGCATCAAGGAAAGCTATCTCGATGCGAATACTCGTGTCGTGCAGGTTAGACCCAACCGCGTTGGAGGAGGATCGGGCCTCGACCTTCTGAGGAAGCTAAGGCTGGATCTTGGCCTCAGTGTGGACTTGGCTCTTGATCAGCACTTTGATCTGGACCGGGAGCTCGTGACGACCGTTGAAGAGGCGCTTGAAGCACACACCTCGCGCATAGTCCTCCTAGTAGACGACGTACTAGCGTTCTCTGGACCCGTCGCGAGGGCCTTGCTCCAAGCTCTGCAGGTGCTGCATGCACCGGGTCGAACTGCTGCGCAAGTCGGGGCTCTAGTTGGCGGCTCCTGGGACTTCGTTCCTCTTGCCGACAATCCGAATTCTCCGTTTAGACACGCTGTCAAGATCCTGCTGTCTGGCCTCGACCGAGGATGCGCGCGCGAGTTCCTGTCCCGGCGGCAGCGGCAGCCGACCGACTGCTGGCTGTCCCCGCAGGCCTTCGAGTTCCTTCACGAGCGGATGGCTGGCAATCCCCACTTCATGCGCCTTGTGGCGGAGGAGGCCTGGCGTCGTAATCCCGAGGGGGAAATGGTCGGCATCCCAGAGATGGAGGCGTCGATCGAACGATTCCTCGCAAGGTCAATGGCGGAGGACTCGGTGGTGCAGCGCACCTTGGAGGAGCTGCAGTCAGATTGGCAGGCGCTGGATGATCTCCGCGGCTTGCTAAGAGAGGAGGCAGTTGAGAGCAGGGGCAGGGGGCTGCATCTTCTCGAGCTCACCGGGATCTGCCAGAGGGACGCCGATCCGATGCAGCTAACGTTCAGCAGTCCCATCTGGGAGGAGTTTCTCAAGAAGCGGCTCCGAGGCCGGTACCTGGGCGACGTTCTCATGGTGCAAGGTCGTTGGCGAGAGGCCTTCGAGGAGTACTCCGGGACCGAGGCTGCCACGCTGCGGCCGCTTAGCGGAGCTGCCCGCTTGCGATTGAGTCAGGTCGTGGCTCGCGTCCAGGGCCTCATGGTCGAAGAGGCGCACAACGGACTTCGCCATGTTCTCGCTCTGTTTCTCTCAGCCACACGGTACCTGCTGGAGTTTCCTGAGGGTGGGCTGGTCGATCGGGAAACTGGCGCGCCGGTTCTTTCCGATTGTGTTCCCGATCCAGTGGTCGGCCCGAGCCTTCTAGAGAACACACCCGAACGAACCTTCTGCTCAAGCGAGGTGCATGAGGCGTTTGTCGCCCGTGCTACTAGAAGGGTCAGATCCCGTCCGAGGATTGGGCTAGACCTCCCGGGTGCGGCCCGGCCGGAGGTGGTACTCGTTGGCTCGCCAGGAGCTGAGCTGCTTGACGCAGTCGAGTTGGGGCACGTCCGGCAACTGCTGGATGCGTTCTGGCGCTCTCTCAAGCTCGCTGACAGAATCGAGGAGAGTCTCGATGTCGTGGCACAGCGGAAGGTGCACCAAAGCGTGGCGGCAGCGTGCTCCAGAAGTCTTCTGCGAGAGGGAGCCGGCACGCGGGAACTCGTGCAAACGGCGGTCGATATGCTGATCGACTCAGGACTATATCGGCGTGCACAGGTGGCTCTGGTCAGTCCTGACGGGACCAGGATTCAAGCCGTGTACTCGAGGCCTGCAAGGGGTTTTGACGACATCAACTTCCATACGAACGAGTCGCTGCCGCCAAGCCACGAGCTCGCGCCTCATCACGACATACAGGTCTGGACCGTCGTAAGGCGCTCAGCTCACTCGGTTGCGGACGCGGGAAACCCGTCACAAGAGTCACCCGCAACTCAGAGCCGGCTCTGTAAGGAAATCGGTATGAAAGGTGTGATCGTAGTGCCTCTGGAGTCCAAGGGCGGCGTCCTTGGTACCCTGCACCTTGAGCGCTTGGATGGGCATGTAGCTTCTTCGCGAGAACAGGATGTCATTGTCGATCTAGGACGCCAACTCGGTTTGCTGTGTGAGCAGGCTCAGCGCTTGAGCAGTTTGAGGCGAGCCCTGGATAGCCTGGATGACGAGTTTCGCTTGCTTGCATCCGACGGGAGGGTTGTCTTCCTCAACGAGGCTGCCGGAGCAGCCGTCGGAAGCTCGGGCGGGTGGGTTACCGATGGTCCTGAAATGCAGCCGGACGCGACCGCCGAGCTCGCGCTTCTTTCCGGAGCCGACGGCCCAAGTTCGGTAAGTAGCTTCCGAACTCGTGGAGACTCTGCAAAGTCAATCCACGTCTCTACTATCGACGACTTTCGCAATACAGACCTTCCAGACCATTTCGAGGCAGACGGTCGGATCGGGTATGTCCATCAGGTGCATGACTCGTCAGCGCTCTTTCGCCTTCTTCACGCACAGCGATCGTGGCCCGCAGCTGAGAGCTTGGCCGAACTCACTGCTCGCGTTTGCGGGACGCTCCGTGAGGTTGGGCTGAAGTGGTACATGCTTTGGATTAGAGGACAAGGGGTGTCACGGAGACCCGACACTCTTGGGCTTGCCGGCGCCGACGGGAGAATCGGGTTGCCGGTACAACGGGAGGTCAATGCAGCCGCAGTAAGGGCGATCCGGTTCGTCCGGTACTGCTATTCCAACGATTGCTCGCCCGATCCTTTTCTCAGTTCGCGATGGCAGGCAATGAGCTTCGATTCACCGCCCAGCTACTGTCCGGCCAGGTGTACTGAATGGCTGGAGCTTCCGCTGGTCGCTGGCCAACGGATACACGGGCTTCTGGTTGTGGGGCCCGCGCGCGACGACACGACCTATGCCGGCTACGACTACCTGGAACAGCTCGCTTTCGGCGCGGCGAACGCTGTGCGAGATGTGAACGAGAAGGAGCAGAAGGCGACGGAATCCAAGTGGCTGAATGCGCGTGAGTCGGCTGCATCGATTGCTCACCAGCTCAAGAACGCCTTGGGACCGATCAGAAGTAGCCTGCGGAGGGTTTCGGCGAAGCTTGAGGAAGAGGATGGAGCCGGGCCTGAGTGGTGTAGGCACGAGATCCGGAGAGCAGAGACTCAGCTGCAGCATGCCCGAACCGTTGTGGGCGACTTTCGACGTTACTCCACCGAGAGACCGTTTCGGGACATGGCTGTGCACGAGCTTTCAACAGTGCTGGATCTCTGTCAGGAGATGGTGAAAGCGCACAGTGGAAGCCACTTCGTTGCGCAGCCAGGGGCCTACAGCGGACTGATGCTGAGGTGTAGCCCATACGGCCTTCGCGAGGTCTTCAGCCTCCTGGTCAGGGACAGTGTCCGGCACTCGGAGCTGAGTGTGGCTGAGCTGAGGATAGGCTTGGCAGCCTCACGTGTAGACTCAAGCTCGGTCGTGCTGGCCTATACTGACAATGGCTCCGGAGTCGACATCGCCTTGCTGCAGAAGATATTCGAGCCCTTCTATTCGGGGGACTCCAGTGGGACTGGGCTCGGCTTGACGATTGCCAAGAGAAACATAGAGCGCATGGGGGGGAGCATGAACGCCGTGACGCCGGAGAGTGGAACTGGGATCAGGGTCGAGATGTCACTTCGTCTTGGAGAGGGAGAGTAGTGTCCCACACAGAAGAGAGAGTTCTCCCGCGGCGGCGAGTGCTGGTGATGGAGGACGAGCCAGAGGAACTGCGCCACATAGTCGACGGCCTCGAAGAAAAGGCCACCAAGTTCGAATTTGACGTTCATGTCGCGACTGTTGCAGACTTTATCAAGGGGCTGGAGTACGAGCACTTTGACGTCGCCGTGGTTGATCTGCAGCTTGATGACTCCACGGAGCTGTTTGGTTTGGACTTGGTGGGTGCAATTAGGGCGGCTCATCCGGACTCAGTAGTCTTGGTCTACTCCGGCTACGGGGAGCTCCTGCAGAACGTCGTGTCCGCGGGGAACTCGGGAGCCGTGGCCTTTGTCGACAAGAACGATGTCGACCCGTTCGTGCTGGTGTCTGAGGTAGAGAAGGCTCTGGTCCGAGAAGAGCATGCGCGCGACTTGAGGCGACGGGTGTTCGAAGTTGACCGCTCCGTGGCGGAGCGGCTGACGAGAGACTACGGCGGCGAGTACATCTTGTTTGACGGAGACGAGGTTATTGCTCACGGCAGCTCTCGGGCAGAAGTCTTGTACAAGTTTAGGGCGCGGGAGAGGCAGCTGGGCGAGGCAAGATCGATCTCGACTCCGCCCCTCATTCGGGTTCGGGGCTAGTACGATGAAGGTAGAGCCCCATGACGACTCGAAAACTGCCCGTCTCGAGTCCACCGGCTTCTTGCTAACCCGCTCCGGTTTCGGACCTGAGAGTGTGCGACTCAATATTGCGGTGCCCGCAGCGGGTGGACTGGCTGTGGAACTGGAGTGCAGGGTGGCCCCCTCGGCTGTCCGGGGACGCCTGGGCCGGGAAGCGTGGGCGCAGCTCTACAACGATACCGAGAGCCGGGACTTCGAAAGCTTCCTCATTGACGGAGGCGGAGAGTTGGAGCTTGTAGACAGCGCTGTTCAGAAGCTGATTCGGCTTATGGTCGTGTTCCCGACGAACGTGGCTAGAGAGATCGAGGTGCTAGTCTCAACGGCTGTCCCGGCCGGAGATCTAGTAATAGGCCGCGACCTTCTGCAACATGGGCTGTACTGTGAGCACCCTGACTACTCATGCTTCTTCTTGGCTGAGAGTTCGGGCAGGCTTCTTGCCTGGGTTCAGGGCCCCGAGGAGCCCCATTCACTGGTTCAGGGCGGGTCGAGAATGCTCCTCTAGGCTGGCCCTGGTAGTCAGCAGATTCCGCGCGACTCAACTCAACAGTCGCTCTGCCGCCACTGACGCCGCGTCCGACTGAGCCGCACCTGGTGAAGTCGGACTTGAGGGGACCCGTGAAATGGCAACGGCGACAACGTCACGTCATGCTCAATCGAGGGCGGCACACGGCCAATCGGCTCGGTGAGCGAGCAACGACATCGTGCGGCCGTTCGGTGTGAATCGACGTAAACTAGTGGGGTCTTTGAGCCGACGCCCCCTCCCTACTTGGGGAAGACTCGGGGCACTCCGACGCTACCGGCAAGAGCGACGTTGGCATCAGTTCTGCGATAGTCAGAACATCCTCGCTCCGGCGACCGGCGTGGCTGCTCGATCGACTCTTTTCCAAGGAGCTCTCGGGGAGGCTTGGGGGCGCGCGCAGCTGCGGTCGGATATGCGCAAGTGGTGACTACGGTCTTGTGGCAGCAAGTACGGACCAATCTCTCTCCACAAACGACCGAAAGGCACAGGCTGATGTGTAGGCTGCAAAGGCCTGCCAGTCGTCCGACTTGCCCTCGCCAAAATCGCAGATGGACTTCATACAGCAGAACAGAGGCGCTGGCGAGACCGTATCGTTGCACGCTCTGTGCACGGCATGTGCCTCCATTTCGATGCCCACCAGTTTCCTGTTCATCCGAGCGGCTTCGGTAATCGGATGCCGAGTTCCGACTACGGCGGGCGAGGAAAAGAGAGGCCCGATCCGATAGCTAAGGCGCGTCCTCGGCAGCTTGCCCCTCCAAGAGCGCGTTATCTCCTCGAGATGAGTTGGATCCATCTCGAGGCGCTTCAGTCTTGTGAGCATCGTAGCGTCGACTGAGAGGTTGTTGGCGGAGTACTCAAGAGCGAGCTCGCCGTCTTTGAGACTAAGCTTGGCGGCCCCGAGGTCAAACGTCTGGTTCGGCACAAGCACATCCCCGAACCCTTGAGTCTGGATATCCACTCCTGCAGCGATGCCCGTCATGCCAACGAGGTGAGGCCTGAAACGCCAGACCATCTTGGCAGCCAGAGCTCCTGCTGAGGTTGGGCCCATGTTCGTTGGTGCGGCAGCCACGACGCTGATGGGAGTGCCGTTCTGAGATGTCCATGTCGTCCGCTGATAGGTCTGCGTGTCGCCGCCGTCGGGTGGTAGCTCTTCCCAAACAGATCCGTCGAGTGCAGTGAGAGATGACAGTTCGGGCGAGTTGAGCGCGCACAGGACAGCGATATCGAACCGAGAGTCCGTCCGAGGCATCTGCTGTCGGAGGACTTCACGCTCTACATCTGAGAAGTGCGAGTCACGCTCCCCTTCTAGCGGTCCGTCGAGAGCAAGAAAGAGGCGCTTCCCGAGCAGCTGGTACAGCTCCTTCTTGTCGCTTGCGGGCGACTGCAGGAGTCCGATTTGATGGCTGATGCGGTCAAACTGATCCAGGAGTCTTCGAGCCATTGGGGGTAGCTGGCCGACGTTGGCGTAGTACTCCCACCTCAGCTCAGAGTCCCGCGTAGTGAAGACACAGGCCCGCTGGCTCTGTCCCAGCACACTCTCGACAAGATGCCCCGACGCAGATGTGGAGCCCTTCTTGTAGCTTTCACGCTTCATCTGAAAGACCCTCGAGGAGCACTCTCACCTTGAGCCCGTTGTCCGACCCCGGCTGACCCTAGCACGCGCTGGCTGCTGGCTTGAGGATTGCTGACTGTGTGGACGAGTTGGTGTCGGAGGTGGGTGTCAAGCGTAGGGCTGTCTTTGGCTGTGTCGTCTGATTGGTAGACGAGCGGCCTGCCTATGACGAGTTCCCGCACGGAGCTACCTCGCTCTGGCGAGGGCCTGATGGCCGTAGGAGTAGGAACCTACTGTGCGCCCACGACGTAGCGCACCTTGAGGCCCCGGGGCAGCACCTTCACCTTGATCTGCTCCAGCTCCTCGTCCTCGAGTGCCTCGGCGGTGCTCAGGCCCAGCACGTACTGGCTGCGGAGCTCCTCGCCGATGGTGGCGTACGCGGCGCCGACGTCGGCCATGGACGTGGGGTAGAAGACCCTGCCGCCGCTCACGCGGGCGAGCGATTCGAGGTCCTGCTTGCGGAAGCTCGGCCGCTCCTCGTCGAGACCACCGAGCGCGATGAAGTAGATCGGCAGGCCGCTGACGCTCGCGGTCTGGTAGATCCGGCGGTACGAGAACTGGCTCTGCGAGTCGTCGCCGTCGGTCAGGAGCACGAGCGCCTTGCGGCCCAGGCCCTGGTCGAAGTGCAGCACTGCAAAGAGGACGGAGTCGTAGAGAGCCGTCGCGCCCCCCGCCCGCAGCGATCCGAGAGCGTCCAGGAGTGACGCGAGCCGTGCGGACTTGGGGTGCGCGAGCCGCGGGCGGTTGTCGAAGTCGATCAGGAACGCCTCGTCGATCGGCGTCAGAATGCTCTGCAGGAAGGTGGCGGCAGCCTTGCGCGTGTCCGGCATGAGGCTGTACATGCTGAACGACGTGTCGACCACGAGGCCGATGTCGAGGGCGGCCTGATCGGCCACGGCAAACCGGTCGACCGGCACCTGGTCGCCTTTGCGCGTGACCTCGAAGTCGGAGGCCTGGAGGCCCTGGACGGGATCGCCGTTCGCGTCGGTGACGACCGCGTAGATCTCGACGAGGTTCACCTCGACCTGCTCGGAGAGCGCGTCGGAGCCGAGGAGGCGCACATCTTCCAGGAAGGTGCCGTCGCGGAGGTAGGCGACCGCGCGCACGTAGTCGGCGTCGGCGCGCCCGGGCCCCGGAAGCGTGGTGCGGAACGGCGGCCGCGTGAACGTCGCGATGAGGCTCTCGTTGCGGTACAGCTCGACGCGGTCGAGCGGTGGCCCGTCTCCGCGGATCGACAGCTCGGCACTCGCCGTGATCGCGCCGCCTGCGGCGGGTGAAGCCTCCGTGATGCGAATGCCCTGGCGCCGCCGCTCGGGGTTCACCGTGATCTCGTCGCGATCGAGCTCGAGCCCCTGGCCCGAATAGGCGACAGCTGCAATCCGGTGGGGGCGCACGTCCGGGCCGAGGTCGAGGTCGATCTGGAACGGGCGGCGGGTGTCTTCGCCCGCGGGCTGACCGTCGAGGTAGAACGCAACGCGGTCGACTGCGAGATTGGTCAGCAGAATCTTGAACTCGGCCTTGCCGGCGAGCCGCCGGCTCCTGGGCGGCACGATCTTGAGCATCGACAGCTCGGACGCGGCGCGGGTGGTCTGCGGCGGTGGCTCACCCACGAGGTCGGGCGGTTTCAGGCCTCTCCCGCGCTCCTCCGGCGGGAGAGCGGCGCGGCGCACCGCCTCGGGAACGGGAGGCGGATCCCCTTCGCTCTCGAGCACCGCGTCCGCGTGCGCGATGAGCAGCGTTTCGGAGCCTGGCTCCGCGTGGGCGGCCCCCCAGAGGCCCTGGTCAAGGTCTTCGACGATCAGCGCGAGGTCGGCGGCCTCGGGATCGTCGATGGGCATCCGGTAGAGCCACGCGGACTCGATCGCCGTGCCGTTGCCGAACGTGTGACGTATCTCCGGGTCGAGGTCGACGGCCGAGCGCACGAGCGTGACGCGGAGTGCGTCGCTGCGGGGCGGCGCGCCCCCGCCCGGCCAGCGCACCAGCGTTTCGAGAAACGAGGTGCCGCCTTCAGGCACGAGGTAGCTGGCCTCGAGCTCGAGCGCTCCCTGCTCGTCCTCCTGGAGGAAACGGCGGGCCAGCGACGCCGCGACGCCGTCGGGGGAGACCGTGGTGGCCCAGCGCGGTGCATGGAGTGCACGGGGCGGGGTCGTGCGCACGTCCACGGGGTAGGGCTCGCCGATGGGGCGTGGGTCGGTGCGGTAGGTGAGGCCGGCGGCGCCGTCGAACGTACGGATGATCTCCGCGAGGTCTGCCGCGTCCGCCCACGTCGCGCCGCCACTCGCGAGCGCCCACCGGGCCGCAGGGCTGGCGGGCTCGGACGTGTCAGAGCCGTCCTGATCTCCCGGAGCGGGCGGCTCGAAGGGGAAGAGGTAGATGCCCGCCGCGGCGAGGGTGCGCTCGAGCTGCTCGTGGCGCTTCCGCGTGCTCGAGCGCAGCCGGGGCTCGAAGCGTACGGAGCCGCGGTCGCCCATGGCCTCCTCGGCGCGAGCGCGCGGCGTCTGGTCGACGAGGTCGCGCACGAGGAGCACGGCGCGGGGCTGAGCTGGCGTCGCCGCGCGCAGCAGGCCGTCTGCCAGGAGCTCGTCCTGCCATCGCAGCAGCTCCTCCTCCTCGAAGAAGGCGTCCAGAACCTCCTGCTCGGAAGGCTCACCGTCGCCGGCGATGCGCGTTTCCGCGAGGTCTCCCGCGTCGTCCATGCTCCCGCGGACGTGGTCGAGCGCTGCCTCGAGATCGAGGAGGTCGTCGGTCGGCGGGAGCACGTCGTCCAGAAGCGTTCGCGCCACGACGACCCGCACGCGGCTCGAGCGAAGCAGGCTCTCTGCCGTGGCGCCGACCGCGTCCAGGAACGCCGCCACCGTCTCCCCGCGGCTCGCCGGCAGGTCGACGTATACCGTGACGTCCCACTTCGTCTGCCCGAGGGGCGCGATCTCGAGGACCTCCCGCGGGATGCCCTGCTCGAGCACCTGGGCTGCGCCTCCGGTGGGGAGGGGCTCGGCGCTGCGGAGCCAGAGGGTGCGGGTCCGGCCGCCGTCGGCTGGAGGCGCCGTGGTCTGCGCAGCGGCGAGGCCCAGCCCCAGAAGCAGAAGGCAGGGGAGGACGATCCGGCGCGCGGTTCGTCGCACTCGGAGCGTTCTCATGCTGCTAGTAGAGCTCGCGACCTTCGATGGTGCGCGCGCGCAGGCCCCGCTTCCCGAGCTTCACCTCGACCGGTCGCCACAGCGGGCCGCCGGGCTCGAGCTGCGGATAGTAGGTGAGCAGGTAGTGCGACCGGAGCTCCTCGGAGATGTCGGCGAAGATCGGCCCCAGGTTCTCCGTGGTCGACACGTAGTACACCTTGCCGCCGCCGGCGCGCGCGAGCCGATCGAGCTTGCTCACGAAGGCACGGCTGCTGAAGCTGCGTCCGTCGCTGCGTGCGGCGGCGTCGTTGACGAGGATCAGGTAGATCGGAATGCGGGCCCGCCGCGCGCGACGTAGCGCCCGCTCGTACTGCGACGAGCTGTCTTCGTCGTCGCCGTCGTAGAAGACCACCAGCGACTTGCGTCCTGTGATGCCGTCGAGCTGGTCCATGGAGAGCGAGAGCGCACCCCACACCGCGGTCGTTCCCTGGGGCTGCAGATCGTCGATCGCCTCTTCGACCAGCTCCAGGTTGCGCGTCGTCGGCTGCTTGAGCTCCGCCTGGGAGCCGAAGCCGATCAGGAATGCCCGGTCGCGCCCCGTCTGCAGGCTCTGCACGAAGCCGGTGGCGGCCTGTTTCACGGCGGGCATGCGTCGGAAGAGGCTGCTCGAAGAGTCCATGGCGAGCCCGACGGTGAGCGGCAGGTCGCCCGCCATCTCGAAGCTCTCGAGCTCCTGGGGCAGGTTGTCCTCGATCACCGTGAAGTCGGCCTTCACGAGATCCCGGACGGGCTTGCCGTTGCGGTCGCTGGCAACGACGTAGAGCTCCACCAGCTCCACCCCGATCTGCTCGCCGAAGCCTGGCCTGTTGACGAGGAGAACGTCCTCGGCGAGGCGGCCGTCCGTGAGCCGGGCCTCCACCCGCAGGAAACCCTCGGGCTGGTTGATGGGGATCGGTACGGAGCGGCGGTAGGGCGGCTCGGTGGCGGAGGCGACGCGGCGCTGGTTCCAGTAGAAGTCGAGCGCGCGCAGACGGGCGCCGTCCGGGACCTTGATGCGCGCTTCCACATCGGTCGGGCCGGCGTGCAGGCCGGGACCGGGCTCCACGATGCGAACCCAGAAGGCCTCGGGCGGCTCGTTGATGACCACGCGGTCGCGGTCGAGCTCGTTGCCGCTGCGATCGAAGGCCACGGCGACCAGCTGGCTGGTGCGCGCGACGCGTCCGACGTCGATGCGCGCCTTGAACGGAGGGTTACGACGGCGCGAGACAGGCTTGCCGTTGAGAACGTAGATCACGCGCTCGACGTCGGTGGCGACCTCCACCTCGACCTCGACCTTCCCGGTGAGCACGCCCTCGGGGAGGGGCTTGAGCTGGAGGAGCTTCTTTGGCGCCGCTTCGGCCTCCGTGATGAGCGCGTCTTCGCGATCGACGAAGTCGACCAGCGTCGTACCGATCTCGTCGCCGCTCTCGACGAGCACCGCCGCAGCGTCGGTGCCGCGCGGCAGGATGAGGAGGGTCTCGTGGCGGTATACGTCACCGCGGTCCGGGTCGGCGACGAGCTCGGCGCTGGCGCGCTCCTCGTGGCGAAAGACGATCTCGCCGTCCTGGCGGTGGATCCCCACGGCGATCCGCCAGGGCGGCGGCGCCGAAGGCGAGATGATGAGCTCGAGCGTCGCCTCGGCGCGACCGACGGTCTCCGGATCGA
Organism: Candidatus Multivoraceae bacterium; assembly: GCA_965223385.1. Classification (GTDB taxonomy): domain Bacteria; phylum Acidobacteriota; class Thermoanaerobaculia; order Multivoradales; family Multivoraceae; genus JBCCLJ01. The sequence continues at coordinate 3,973,538 of CBDCWR010000007.1, forward strand.
AGCGGATCTGCGACTGCAGCTCGATCCCTTCCTCCTCGATCTCGCCGGCGAAGACACGGCGCACCTCGAGCTCGCGCAGCGAGCGCGGGCGCTGGCGAAGCGTTGCCCGCGGTGCGGCGAGGTCGCCTCGCGCCGCCGCGAGGTGGAGCGATGCGTCGCCCAGGTGCTCGAACTCGAGATCGAGCCGGTGTGGGAGCGCGTTCATGAGGTCGCGGAGCTGCTCGAGATCGGTCGCCGAAAGGCCACCCGTCGAGGCTGCGAGGGAGCTCCAGGACTGAACGGCAGGGTTCTCGAGACCAACCGGAACCTCCTCCTCGTCGGCATCACGGCGGCGTCCGCCGAGGCTCAGCCTGAATCCCACCGGCAGCTCGTCGTCGGCAGAGAAGCGCCGGGCCCTGTCCGATTCGCTCTGGGAGAAGCCGATGGGGAAGATGGACCACCCCGCGTGGAGTGCGGCCTCCTCGAGGTCCTCGAGCTCCGGCCGACGCAGCGCCGCGGCGCCCAGCTCGGAGGTGCCGGTGGTGTGTGAGAGGTAGAAGTCGAGAGGGTCGGTGGCCAGCGCGTCGTTCACGAGCAGGAGCACGCCTGCGCCTTCGGGCTGTCGGTGCCGAGACAGCCACACCATCAACTCGTCCTGCTGCGCGCGGAGCATGTCCACCTCGTCGCGGACGGCTTCGAGGGCGAGGGCCTGCTTGTCGACGTTGGGTCGGCTGGCTGTCTCCAGGAAGGTCCGGCGCCGGCTGCGGATGGCGTCTTCGCCCGCGTCGCTGACGAACGCTCGCTCGAGAGCCTGACGCACGAAGCCCGGATCGCTGGAGCCCGGCAGGATGGAACGCGGCTCCGGGTCGGCCAGCACGATCTCGACCGGCCCCATCGCGACGAGCGCGTCGATGTCGGCGATGAGGAGGTCGGCGATGCGCTGGATGGAGCCCGGGCGCGAAAGAGCGGCGTCGAGGTAGAGCGTGACACCTCGGGGGGCGGCAGGGCGCACGGCGGCCACGGCGGTCTCCACGCCGTCGAGCCGCAGCTCCATGTCTCCAGGGGTCAAGCTCGCGGCGCTGGCCGGCCGTCTCCCGGAGGGCGTGACGGTGACGACACGCGCCTCAGCCTCGGCCTCCGGCTGGCCGGGTGCGGCTGGAGCCGGGCCGGGGGCGAGCGAGGCGGCGAGAATCAGCGAGGCGAGGAGGGGGATCCTCACCCTCTCCGGAGGGCCGGGCATGCGTGTGGTCCTGGGGTGATCGGGGTGATGGTCGCGCTGCGCGCGCCAGGGGGCTCGCGCTGTTCAATCGTACCGAGCGGGTGGCGTATTCCCCAACTCGTCGCGGGGGCTGCTCAGAAGGTCGAGAGACCCGTGGCCTCGCCGAAACGGTACTTCCAGTAGCTCGCGAGTCGAGCGTCCGCGAAGGCGTCGTAGTCGAGGGTGAAGTCGCCGTCGCGGTTGGTCCACAGGCGTTGGAACGTATCGATCAGCCCCGCCGCCAGCGGCTGGCCGGCCTCGGCGACGAAGCGCACGTTCGCCTCCATGTTGAGGTCGCCCAGGTTCCGACGGGTGAAGTTGGCGGAGCCGGCGTGCACGATGAGCGATGTGCCACGGCGCAGCATCAGGGCCTTCGTGTGGAACTGCTCGCCGTGCGTGTCGTACCAGCGGATCTCGATTGCGCCCCCGCTGCGTAGCTGCAGCTCGTGCGCGACGGGCCGGTTGGGAACACCGCCCTTCTCGCGCCCGAAGGCGTCTCGATTGGCATCGAGGATGAGACGCACGGAGACACCGCGGCTGGCGGCTTCGATGAAGGCCTCCACGACGGGGCGCCAGCTCAGGTAGAAGAGCGTTCCCACGACCTGGTCGCCTTCCTGCAGGGTGTCGAGGTCGGCGAGGACTTGCCGGCCGATCGCCCCCTCGGTGAGGAGCTGGACCTCGTCCAGCCGCTCAGCGCCGCGCAGGAGCGGCTCCTCGGCCGGTGTGTCGCCGGCCTGCCGGGCGCGGGCACGCCCCCGGTCGAGCAGCCGTCGGATGTCACCCTCGGTGCGGAGCCCAGAAAACTGGGCCACCTGGAGCTCGCTCTCGATCAGCGCCGAGGCAGCTTCACCCTCCACCAGAAAGGCGAGGTTGGAGTGGGCTGCGCTGGCGTCGTGTGGGTTCCCCGACGACACGAGAGCCACGGGCTCGCCGCTCGCGCCGAGCGTGGCCGCGACCTTGCGGTGATTCGCCTTGAAGTTCATCAGGTGCAGGTAGCTGCGGAGCGAGATCTGATCGCCTTCGAGAAACGGGTTCACGAGCGTTTCGACGTCGGGATCGTTCCCGACGCCGGCAAAGAGCACCCGGTAGAGCGCCGAGTACAGGGGGTTCGAGTCACGGAGCTCCTCGAGGCGCGTGAAGACCACGTCGACTCCCGCAGCCGCGAGGCGGTCGAGATGGGGTGACTCCTGGCCGCCGTACACGATGTTGATCGGGTCCGTGACCAGCACGATCGGCAGGTCCGGCGCGCGGGCGCGCAGCGCCAGGAGCTCGTCCGTGAGCTCGCCGCTCAGAGCCCGGTGGACGTCTCCGCCGGTGCTGGCGAAGTCGTTGAACAGGAACATGTCGAGCACGAGGAAGCCGCGCGCAGAGGCGATCAGCTCGAAGAGGCGGTCGAAGATGACCTGCTCGTGCACCCGCGTACCCTGCCGCATGTAGGTGAGGTCGACGAGCGGCACCACACGACCCGGCGAGGGCACGGAGGCGATCGAAGTGCCGCGTGGCATCGGCTTGTGGGTGTGGAACACGCCGACGCCCACGAACAGGAGGATCAGGAGAAGTGGAAAGAGGATCGCGGCGCGGCCGAGGCGCGGCCGCGTTGCCGTGGGAACCGGATTCTGCAGGGTGGGCTGCGCGTCGTCGCGGGAGGGGCTCTCCGCGGCCAGCGGCGCCAGCGACGGCTGGGCGTCTGCGGCCGCGCTCCTCCGCGGGGGCAGCACGTCGAGCCCGGGGAGTCGAGGCGTGGCGCTCGGCGTGGCAGCGGCGGGTGGCTCCTTCTCGGCGGCGTGCTGCGGCCGCCGACGCTGCTCGCGCACCTGATCTGCGGTCACGTCCTGGATTCGAGAGCCCGGCTCGATCGGGCGATTGTGGATCGTCGTCACACGAGAATTCTACGCGGGAAGCTCTGATAGCTTGCCCCCGATGGAGGACCGGCCCACAGAGCGGACCCGTCGACCGGGGCGGAGCAAGCTGTGACCGCCGCCGAGCGCCCAGACGAATGGGATCTGGAGCGCGCCGAATGGCTCGACGCCCTCGAAGACGTGCTGCGAGCCCACGGGGTGGGCGCGGTGCGCGACGTTCTCGCGAGCCTGCGGGAGCGCGCGAGCGGCCTCGGCGTGGAGCTGGGAGAGCCTGCGCTCAACACGCCCTATCGGAACACGATTCCCGTGGCCGAGCAGCCCGCCTACCCGGGTGACGTCGACCTCGAGCTGCGCATCGAGAACATCATCCGCTGGAACGCAATGGCGATGGTGCTGCAGGCGAACGACAACGGCTCCGGGGTGGGTGGGCACATCGCCACCTACGCGTCGGCCGCGACGATGCTCGAGGTGGGCTTCAACCACTTCTTCCGCGGGCGGTCGGACGACTACGGCGGCGACCTCGTGAACGTGCAGGCGCACGCTTCGCCGGGCGTGTACGCGCGCGCGTTTCTCGAAGGCCGCCTGGGAGAGGACGAGCTGCAGAACTTCCGCCGCGAGCTGGCACCGGAGGGAGGGCTGTCGTCGTACCCGCACCCGCGGCGCATGCCCAGTCTCTGGCAGATGCCGACGGCCTCCATGGGGCTGTCGACGGTGTGCAGCATCTATCAGGCCCGGTTCTCGCGCTACCTGGAGAATCGCGGGCTGAAGCCCAGGAACGGTGGCAAGGTCTGGACCTTCATCGGCGACGGGGAGGCGGACGAGCCGGAGGTTCTCGGCACGATCGGCATCGCGGCGCGGGAGGGCCTCGACAACCTGGTTCTGGCGATCAACTGCAACCTGCAGCGCCTCGACGGCCCGGTGCGGGGCAACGGCAAGGTCATCCAGGAGCTCGAGCGGTCGTTCCGCGGGGCCGGATGGAACGTGATCAAGGTGGTCTGGGGTGGGGAGTGGGACGCGCTGTTCGAGCGCGACACCAGCGGCGCGCTGCTCGCGCGCATGGAAGAGGCGGTCGACGGCGACTACCAGATGTACTCGGTGCTCGACGGTCGGGCGGTCCGCGAGCACTGGGTTCGCGACAGTCCCGAGCTCGCCGAGGTCATGAAAACGCTCACCGACGAGACGGTGCGCACGATCAAACGGGGTGGACACGACCATCTGAAGGTGCACGCCGCGTTCGACCGCGCCATGCAGACGAACGGTCGACCGACCGTGATCCTCTTCAAGACCATCAAGGGCTACGGCCTCGGCGATCGAGCCGAGGGCCAGAACACCGCCCACCAGAAGAAGAAGATGACCGACGGGGAGCGGCTCGACTGCGCCCGCAGGTTTGGTATTCCGCTGTCGGAGCGCCAGGTCAAGGCGGCGGAGCTCTACCTCCCTCCCGAAGACGGGGAAGAGCGCACCTACCTGCGGCAGCGGCGCGAGGAGCTCGGGGGCTACCTGCCGGTGCGCCACCGCGACTGCCCTGCCCTCAAGGCGCCCGATCTCGAGACCTTCCGGTCGCTGCTCGACGGGAGCGGAGAGCGTGGCATCTCCACGACCATGGCCACCGTGCGGCTGCTTGCGACCCTGCTGCGCGACAAGAACGTCGGCCAGTACGTCGTGCCGATCGTTCCCGACGAGGCGCGGACCTTCGGCATGGACGGTCTCTTCCGTCAGGCCGGGATCTACTCGCCCGAGGGGCAGCACTACACGCCGGTGGACGCCGGCTCGATCGCGCCCTATCGCGAGGCCGAGGACGGGCAGATCCTGCAGGAGGGCATCTGCGAGGCCGGCGCCATGGCTTCGTTCATCGCGGCCGGCACGGCGTACGCGAACTTTGGTGTGCCGACGATTCCGTTCTACATCTTCTACTCGATGTTCGGCTTCCAACGCGTCGGCGACCTCATCTGGTCGGCCGGAGACCAGCTGTGCCGCGGGTTCCTGCTCGGGGGTACAGCGGGGCGCACCACGCTCAACGGGGAAGGCGTGCAGCACCAGGACGGCCACTCGCAGATCGTCGCGTCGTCGGTGCCGAGCCTGATCAGCTACGACCCGGCCTTCGCCTTCGAGCTCGCCGTCATCGTGCGGGAAGGCATCCGGCGCATGTACGAAGAGCAGGAGGACGTCTTCTACTACCTCACCGTGGGCAACGAGAACTACCCGATGCCCGCGATGCCCCGGGGCTCGGAGGAGGGCATCGTGCGCGGGCTGTACCGGTTCAAGGCGCCGCAACGCAAGCTCGGCAGCGCGAAGCCCGCGGTCACCGTGCAGCTGCTCGGCAGCGGCGCCCTCATGAACCAGGTGCTCCGTGCACGCGACCTGCTCGCCGAGCGCGGCGTGGCGTCCGGGATCTGGAGCGTCACCAGCTACAGCGAGCTCCACCGGGACGCAGCCGCGTGCGAGCGCTGGAACCGGCGCCACCCTAGCAAGCGCCCGCGGCGCTCCTACCTCGAGAAGACGCTCGACGGCCATGAGGGTCCTTTCGTGGCCGTGAGCGACTACCTGCGGGTGCAGGCGGATGCGCTGTCGCGCTGGTTCCCCGGCCGGCTCGTGTCGCTCGGCACCGATGGGTTCGGGCTCAGCGAAGCACGACCCGAGATCCGACGGCACTTCGAGGTGTCGGCCGAGGACATCGCGGTGTCGGCGCTCTCCGCTGCGGTCGCCGAGGGCACGCTCGAGGTGGACGTCTTCGAGGCTGCAGTGCGAGACTTCGGTCTCGACATGAACAAGCCGAGTCCGATGTCGCTGTAGGGCACTCCCCGAAGCGCGGCGGCGTGCGCCAGCTGGGAGGCGCAGACATGGGCTCCGGGAGGTCTGCATTGCTGTACCCGCGACTCGCTACCATGATGTTCCTCCAGTACGCCATCTGGGGCGTCTGGCTGCCGATCCTGAGCCGGTACCTGCAGGCGAGCCCTGCCGAGGGTGGCCTCGGGTTCACGCCGGCACAGGTTGGGCTCATCGGCGGAGTTGGTGGAGCGATTGGTGCGGTCACGGCACCTTTCGTGGCGGGCCAGCTCGCCGACCGCTACTTCGCGACGCAGAAGTTCCTGGCCTTCCTGCTCTTCGCCGGCGGGGCCGTCATCTTCACCCTGGCCTTCCAGACGTCGTTCGCAGCGTGGCTCGGGCTGTCCATGCTCTACAGCGTGCTCTTCATGCCGACCCTGGGCCTCTCGAACTCGCTCTCGTTTGCCCACCTGGAAGATCCGGAGAGGCGGTTCCCGCTGGTGCGCGTGTGGGGCACGATCGGCTGGATCGCCGCCAGCTGGATCTTTCCCCTGGTGTGGCTGCTCCAGGGAGTGAGCTTCCAGGCGCTGCCGCCGTTCTACCAGGGCACCGAGCTGCCGGACGCCGTGTCGCGCCTCGTGGACGCGCTCAAGTGGAGCGGCGTCGGTGCGATGCTCTACGCGGCGTTCGCCTTCTTCGTGCTCCCCGACACGCCACCCAAACGGGACGCGGTGGAGAAGCTGGCCTTCGCCCGCGCCTTTGGCCTGCTGCGCAAGCCGTCGTTCCTCGTGCTCGTCCTCGCGAGCCTGCCGATTGCGATCATCCACCAGATCTACTTCATCCAGACCGGCCCGTACTTCGGCGACGTCCTTGGCCTCGGTGCCAGCCAGATCGGCCCGGCGATGACGATTGGCCAGTTCGCCGAGATCGCCGTGATGCTGCTCACCGGCTGGCTCCTGCAGCGCCTTGGCTTCCGATGGGTCATCACCATCGGCGCACTGGCGTACTGTGTTCGCTACGCGATCTTCGCGAGCACCTTCCTGCCGGTGCCGGTGATCATCGCCAGTCAGGCGATCCACGGCCTCTGCTACGCGTGCTTCTTCGCCGCCGCGTTCATCTACGTCGACCGCATCGCGCCCGAAGACGTGCGCCACAGCGCCCAGACGGTCTTCGGCATCATCATCCTCGGCGTGGGGCCTGTGCTCTCGAGCTCCGTGCTCGGCGTGCTCAACAACCTGCTGCCGCACGCGACCTGGCCGATCGACTATCCGAAGCTGTGGGCGGTCCTCTCGGCGGTCGGGTTGGGCACGGCCTTGTTCTTCGCCACGTTCTTCCGCGAGGTGAGAGAGGTGCGAGATGACCCGGATGATCGAGCCAAAGAGGCTGCCTAGCCAGGCTGCTCGTCCCTCCGTGGCGCAGACGACTGTGCTCGGAGCCCTAGCGGCGCTCTCACTGTCTCTTAGTGGAGCAGCGAGCGAAGTCGCCAGGGCAGGAGAATCGGCGACTTCGCCGACGAGAACAGGGGTCGTGACGCTGCTTCAGCTTCACGACCTCAAGGAGGGAAGCCACCAGGTTCTCGGGAGAACCGACGGCGGGGTCGTGTTCTTCGTGGCCGACAGTCGAGGTACGCAGCGGCAACGGAGGATCATGAGAACGGACGGCACGGTGGAAGGGACCTTCGAGATTTTTGGACATCCCGGCCCGGGCGGCCACCTGGTGGTGGGGGAGTGGCTCCTCTGGGGCGCTCGCAATGGAGACACCCTGGAGGTGTGGGCCAGCGACGGCAGTCGAGAGCAAACCTCGCGACTGTTCGTCAGCGAAGGATCTCCGCTGAACGGTCCGTTCCCGTTCTACCGGGCGCGACAGTCCGCCACGTCGCCGCGTGGCGAAGCCCTCTTCGTCCGCGAAGACTCCTGGTACGAGGAGCCGTGGATTACGGATGGGACCCCTGGCGGGACGCGGGTTCTCCTCCCAACGGAGCCGGGGACTCGGGTCGCACGCATGGCGGCAGGGAGGGACCATGCGTTCGTTCTCCTGGAGGAGCGCAGCGTGTTTCGGCTTCTGCGGGTCGGCTACGACGGCGAGGAGACGACCCTGCTCGAGGATGGGGCGAAGTTCGACTACGGCCCAGCGATGGTCCTCGTCGGAGAACAGCTCGTGTTGCTGAAGCCATCGACATCGGTCGGAGGAGACTCCCGGGTGCTGCGCTCCGTGGGTGGCTCATCGGAGGTCCGGGTCGTGGACATCCTGCCTCCTGGGCGCTGGGCACTCGCGAGTGCCTTCGTCGACCCGCACGTCTACTTTGTCGTGGTCGACGGGAGTCGCGACTACTCCGAGCCTCCCCGGAGCCTCTGGCGTACGACGATCGACGGGCCTGCGGAGAAGGTGCTGGATCTGGGAGAGGAGAGCGAGATCCTCGGGCTAGACGAGCTCGTCCTGGTGGTTGACTCGACGGTCTTCGAGGGCCTCAGGCGCCTCCTCTCACTTCGCCCGGGCGGCGTCGTCGAAGTGCTGGCGCACTGCGAGCCCCAGTGTGGTTGGAGCTCCAACCTCGGTAGAACCGGGTCCACGTTTCAGTTCCTGCTGTGGGAGATGAGCAAGCGTGCCCGCGCCTTCGCCACAGATGGCACGACGGTGGGCACCCGTGAGGTGTGGAGCGGTGTTCCAGATCCGCTCCGGAGGTCCAACTCTCTGACCTTCGGTCAGGGTGACAGCCTCTTTCTTCTCGGTCCGAGATCGGCCCGGCGCGTCGATCTGGCCCTCGAGCGATTGAGCGAAGGCGGGCGCACGCAGATCCACAACTTCGGGCCGGACGTGGCCGTGAATGGAGGTGCCTATACGATCGAGGACGACGGCCCAGCGGTGTTCAGCGTGTCGAGCCAACAGGGTGAGAGCTCGCTGTACTCCCTGGTTTCGACCCTCGCTCCCTGCTCTCCTACGGCATCTGTGCTGTGCCTGGGAGGGGACAGGTTCGAGGTCGAGGTGGAGTGGACGGACTTCTCCGGCGGATCCGGTGCGGGCCGCGCGCGCCCGCTCACCGAGGACACCGGGAGCTTCTGGTTCTTCGCGGAGGACAACCTTGAGCTCGTCGTGAAGGTCATCGATGGGACGCCCCTCAACGACCATCACTGGGTGTTCTACGGCTCGCTCTCCGACGTCGGCTATCGCATGACGGTGACGGACACCAGCACGGGGAGACGCCGGGTCTACACGAACCCGCCCGGCACCTTTGCGAGCCAAGGCGACATCACGGCTCTTCGGGGAGACGTGACCGAGGCGCGTCCGAAGTCCGGTTCTACGCTGCGTCCGGACGGGCCCGGCTCGAAGACGGTGTCGTTGAGCGTTGGTTCCTCCCGCGATGCAGCGCGTCGCCGAGTGATGGGTGTCGCATCGACCTGCGGACTCCCGGAGGCCCTGTGCCTCGGGGGTCGGTTCTCGGTGCGCGTGCGCTGGACGGACTTCCAGGGGGGCGCTGGCGGCGGTTCACCACTCGAGCTCACGAGCGACACCGGAGCGTTCTGGTTCTTCGACCAGGAGAACATCGAGCTGGTGGTGAAGGTGCTCGACGGCCGCACGGTCAACGGCAAGTTCTGGTTCTTCTACGGCGCACTCTCAAACGTCGCGTACGAGATCGAGGTGCTCGACACTGAAACCGGCGTGGTCCGCACGTACTCGAACCCTGCGGGGAACTTCGGAAGTCGCGGAGACACAGCGGCGTTCGACGGCTAGCTGTCGACGCTGGACTGCCTCTAACACGAAACAACCTCCTGACAGATCACACCTAGCCGCAACGCGCGCTTCAGACGTCGCAGATGCGCACGCCGTCGCGCAGGGACGCCAGCGGGTCGTCGCTCTTCGGGATGAACTCCTGGCCCACGATGCCCCTGTAGCCGGTCTCGCGGATCGCGCGCATGATCGCGGGGTAGTAGAGCTCCTGGGAGTCGTCGATCTCGTTGCGGCCCGGCACGCCGGCCGTGTGGTAGTGGCCGATGTACTCGTGGTTGTCGCGGATGGTTCGGATGACGTCTCCCTCCATGATCTGCATGTGGTAGATGTCGTAGAGGAGCTTGAAGCGGTCGGAGCCGACGCGCTTCACGAGCTCGACGCCCCAGGGGGTCGTGTCGCACATGTAGTCGGCGTGGTCGACCTTGCTGTTGAGCAGCTCCATGCAGATCGTCACCTTCTTCTGCTCGGCGTAGGGCACGATCTTCTGGAGGGCCTCCGTACACTGCTCGAGGCCGTCCTCGTCGTCCTGGCCGTCGCGGTTACCCGAGAATGTGATGACGTTGGGGTAGCTGCGCTCCGCGGCCGCGTCGATGGCGTCGCGGATCTGGCCCAGGCACTCCTCGTGGTTCTCCCGCTTGTTGATGCCCTTCGGGATGGAGTGCGAGTTCACCATCGCGCAGATGAGGTCGTGCTGGTCGAGCACGGGGAAGTCGTCGGGTCCGAGGATCTCGATCGACTCGAGCCCCATGCTGACGGCGGCCTTCGCGAGCTCCTCCATCGGGATGCGCATGAAGCACCATCGGCACACCGACTGGCGGAGACCCTCGTCGGCGGCCGCGGCCATCGAGGTCGGTCGCGCGGTGGCCGGAAGCCCCCCTGGGCCGGGGGATGCCGCAGCGGCGGCGGCGAGGCTCGCGCCGCCCAGAGCGGCACCGCCGAGCACGACGTCGCGACGGCTCAGGTCAGAGGGTGCGGTGGTGGCCGGGTCGGGTCGCGTGCTCATGGGGTGGTCCTCGATGGATGGTGAGAACGTTCTGCTGCGCGCGGCAGGGCGCGGGATGTGGTCGGCGGGGAGCTGCGACCAGTCTACAGGCTGGTCGAGAGCCCGGTGATACCGTGCCGGGCGACCGGAGGGAGCTTTGACGGAATCCGAGAACGCAGCAGACACCGAGCGGCCGGAAGCGACCCTGGAGAGCCTGGCGACGCTGGTCGAAGAGCTCCTCGGTGTGGGCCTGGAGGATCTCCAGGGCACCCTGCACCCGGTCGCTGTCTGGCGCCGGCCGGGCAGCGACGAGCGCCTCGTTCTGCGCATCGAGGAGCGCAGCCCACGCAGCGCCCTCGACTTCCTCCTCCTCCAGCTCCTGCGGGCGCGTGCCGAGGTGATCGTCACCACCGGCAAGATCCTGCGCGACGAGCCCGACCTGAGCTACGAGCTGCAGCCGGTGACGGGCCTCGAGATCGGCGACGTGTCGCCCGCTCTCCTGCTCGCGGCGCGCGCCGAGCTGTGGGGGCTCGAGCGACCGCCGCGGATCGCGATCCTGAGCTCTGGCCACGGACTCCCGCTGCATCACCCGGCCCTCGAAGGGCAGGAGGCGGTCGTGATGACGGGAGAGCCCGGGGCCGCGGCGCTGGCGGGGCCGGCGCGGGCCTTCGGGGTGGACACCGTTGCCCTCGACGAGCCGAGCCTTCGGGCTGCCTGCGAGTGGCTCCTCGAGGATGGCGCGCAGCAGCTCAGCATCGAGGCCGGGCCTTCGACCGCCCGCCAGCTCTACGGAGACGATGGCCTGGTGGACGGGATCAGCCTCTCGACGTTCCAGGAGCAGCAGCTGCCGGCAGACCTCCAGGGCGGACCCTTCCTCTCCGGTGCCGAGCTTCACGCGCAGTTCGTGCCGGTGGAGGAGGCGGCGACCCGAGAGCAGGAGAGCGGCTCGTGGAGCTACCAGTTCTGGCGTCGCAAGGAGGCGGAGTGATCCCGCGGCGGCGCGCCCTCGCGCCCTGGGCGCTTCTGGCAGCCTCGACCCTGCTGCTCGTACGCTCTCCAGCCGGCTCGCAGGAGCCTGCCCGTCTCACGGCTGGCGTTGCGACCGGCTTCGCCGAGCTTGCGCTGCACTGCGTCGCGACCGAGTACCCGAACAAGCCGGGCCACCTGCTGGAGTCGCCCGAGGATCTCTGGGGCCCTCGGGCCCTGCACCCCGCGTTCTACGGCTGCTTCGACTGGCACTCGTCGGTGCACGGGCACTGGATGCTGGCGCATCTCCTGCGCAGGTTTCCCGAGCTGGAAGCGGGGGAGACCATCCGCGGGGCTCTGGACCGTTCACTGACCCGCGCGAACCTGCTGCGCGAGGCCGCGTACCTCGCCGAACCGCAGCACCGCTCGTTCGAGCGGATGTACGGCTGGTCCTGGCTGCTCAAGCTCGCGGAGGAGCTGCACTGGTGGGACGACGACGACGCCCAGCGCTGGGCCCGGAACCTGCAGCCATTGACGCAGATCGTGGTCGAGCGTTATCTCGACTTCCTGCCGCGACAGACCTACCCGATCCGTGTCGGGACGCACACCAACACGGCCTTTGGCATGACCTTCGCCTGGGACTTCGCGCAGGCGACCTCTCACGCGGAGCTCGCGCGGCTGCTGGAGAAGCGGGCGCGCGACTACTTCGCGCAGGACGCGGGGTGCCCCGTGGCCTGGGAGCCGGGCGGCGCCGACTTCCTCTCTCCCTGCCTCGAGGAGGCGGAGCTGATGGCTCGGGTCCTGCCCCGACAGGACTTTGCCGCGTGGCTGGACAACTTCCTCCCGGAGATCGCGGCGGGCGGCCTGGCCGCACTGCGCCAGCCGGCCGTGGTCTCCGACCGCACCGATCCGCAGATCGTGCATCTGGACGGTCTCAATCTCTCCCGCGCGTGGGCCTTCCGGCGCGTTGCGCGGGCGCTGGCCGAAGGGGACAACCGGCGCGCGGTGCTCGAAGGCGCGGCGCGGGAGCACCTGGCTGCGACGCTGCCGCACGTGGCGTCGGGGAACTACGAGGGTGAGCACTGGCTCGCGTCGTTTGCCGTCTGGGCTCTGGCTCAGGACTAGCCGGGGCTCGGCTTCTGGCGCCGGTCTGCGCCAAGGGGTACGCTTGGAGTCTGCTCCCAGAATCCACGGCTCGAAGTCCGGCGTCGGTTGACGCTCGCGGCACGAGCCTCTGACAGGAGGCGCTCCATGAAGACCCTCTCCGCTCTCGCAGTGCTCGTGTCGTCGGTCCTGCTGTTTGCACCCCCTGCATCGGCTCAGCAGGACTTCTCGTCCGTACAGATCCAGTCGGCGAAGGTCGCGGGCAATGTGCACATGCTCGTCGGTGCGGGTGGCAACATCGGGGTCTCGGCGGGGGAGGACGGGGTGCTCATCGTCGACGACCAGTTTGCGCCGCTGGCCGGCAAGATCCGGGCGGCGCTCCAGGAGATCCAGCCGGGTGGCCTGGACTTCGTGCTCAACACGCACTGGCACGGAGATCACACCGGGAGCAACGCGGAGTTCGGCAAGGAGGCCACGATCGTCGCGCACGAGAACGTCCGCGTACGGCTCTCCACCGACCAGACGGTGCGCGGGCGCGAGGTGCCGGCGTCTCCCAAAGAAGCGCTCCCGGTGATCACGTTCGAAGAGAGCGTGAGCATCCACTTCAACGGCGAGGAGATCGAGCTCATCCACCTGCCGGCGGGTCACACCGACAGCGACAGCGCCATCTTCTTTCGGGGATCGAACGTGGTGCATTTCGGAGACCACTACTTCGTCGGCCGATTCCCCTTCGTGGATCTCGGCAGTGGCGGCAGCGTCGAGGGGCTGGCAGCCAACATCGAGAGGCTGATCGGCATGGTGCAGCCCGACACCAAGATCATCCCCGGTCACGGTCCGCTGTCGAACCTCGAGGAGCTCGAGACCTACCACCGCATGCTGACCGAGACGATCGGCACGGTGAAAAAGGCCAAAGCGGCTGGAAAGTCCCTCGAGGAGATTCAGGAAGCCGGCTTCAGCGACGAGTGGAAAGACTGGGGCGCCGGCTTCATCAACACGTCGGTCTGGGCCCAGATCATCTTCCAGAGCATCGGCTAGTCGCTCGTCGCCGTGGCGCGGCCCGTGCGGCCGGGCCGGCGCGGCTTCAGCTTGAACAACCGCCGAGCGGAGCCCAGCTCGCCGATGTTCCCGGAGCGGTCCCAGGCGCGGACCCAGATTCCGACTTTGCGGTTGCCATGGAGGTCGGTGCCGATCCTGGCGCGGTAGGTGCGGCCGCTCGTGCGCTCGAGGGGGATCTCGAGGAGCTCGGCTCGGCCGGTCGCGCGCAGCCGGAGCTCGACGATGCGTACCTCGTAGTCGTCTTCGATCTGGAGATGGAGCTCGAGGGGCTCGTCGCGCACGAAGGTGGTGGGCTCGAAGGGGTCGAGGACAACCCGCGGAGCGGCGGCGTCGAGGCGGGCGAGCTGTGCGCGGATGAGCTCGGTCCGACGCGCGAGCTCGTCTGCAGGAAGCTCGTCGGCGAGCTGTTGGAGCGCTTCGAGCGCCTCGTGAGGCCTTTCGGCGCGCGCTGCGGCTGCAACCTGGGCGAGCACCTCGCGCTGTCGGTTCTCGCGTCGCCGCGTGGCGAGGGCGCGCAGCTTCTCTTCGAGGCCTTGGCGCTCGGGCCAGAGGCGTCGCAGGTCACGCAGAACGGCGTCGGCCGAGGCGAGCTCGCCGTCTCCGGCGAGCTGCTCGGCTCGCGCTTCGAGGCCCGTTGCGGCGCGACCGCGCAGACCGGCTGCCCCTGCCAGCGCCGGGAACTGCTGCTCGAAGCGCTGCGCCTTCTCGAGCGCCTCCTCCCAGCTGCGGTCTCGAAGGAGGTCTTCGATGCGGCGGAGGTTCTCGAGGGCGATCTCCGCGAACACGAGCGTGCGCCTTGCCGCCGGCGTTGCGCTCATCTCGGCCCGTTGGTCGGAGGAGAGGGCGGCCAGAGATCCGCGCAGCGCGCTCGGGTCACCCTCGAGGAGAGCTCGATCGAGCTCTCTCAGAGCGCCGGCCGCAGGTTCCGCACGAGGAGCCGGAGGCACGGCCTTGGTGGAGGCGGCTTGCGGTGCATCGTCTGCGCGGGCCGGCGCGCTGACGCGGTGCCTCGGTTGGGGCGGTCGGGCGCTGCGGTGCCGGTGCAGGCTGGCTCGACGACGCGTGTCGCGGGGACGGCTCCGAGGCCTGCGGCTCGGGTGGAGAGCGTCGGGCTTCGCGGACCGGAGCGTCGGCGACGGGGCGGGCTGGCGGCACGATCTGCTCCGGGAGATCGGCCACCAGCGCTTCGAGCGGCGTCGAAACCTCGGGCTCCGGGGGCGGGGCGGTCTCCGTCACCATGGCCTGGGTCGATTCTGCGCGGTCGGCGGGCTCGGTGCCTCGCGCCGCGAGGGGCGCTGCGGGTGGTGGATCAGGTCCCGGCTCCGGCCCAGGCGGCTCCTCCTCGCCGGCGACTGCCGTCTCCTCGCCCCGGATCTCGCTGGTATCGATGCGCAGGGGCGGGCTGACCTCGGGGGTGTCGGCTCCGACGAGGCGCCAGAGGAACACCGAGGCGAGCAGGATCAGGAGGACCGCGCCGACCGACAGGATCTCGCGCCAGGGAAGGTTGGTGAGCACATCGGTCGGGCTTGACGCCTTGGCGGCGTAGCCGGGCCGCGTCCAGTCGATCACGGGGGCACCCGGCGGAGGGCTGGGTGCGGGCTCTGCTCTCGCGGGAGGCTGTGATGCGGGGGCCGCACGAGAAGGTGCCCCGCGCGGTTTGATGGGGGGGCGGATCTGCTGGATGCGCGAGCGCAGACGCTCCGGCGCCTGCGGCTGCGCAGCGGGCGCCTTCTCGGCCCGCTCGAGGGAGGCGAGGATCTCCTCGATCTCGTGGTCTTCCGAGGTCGGGGGTGGCTGGGTCTTGTCGACGACGCGCCGGCCGCGACGATGTCCGTCGACTGTGTCGTGGAGGTCGGGGAGCACGATCTCGCGGGTGAGATCCTGATCGGCCGCCACGACCTCTCCTTCGTCCTGCGCCAGGACCACGTTGGGTGGCGTGTCGGGGGAGGCCGCAGGCACGGGCCGCGTCGCGCGACGGTCGAGGTTGCGGGCGCTGCGCTGGAGGTCGACGTCGGAGAGGCCCTCCGTCCACATGTCCCGGAGCGACTTCATCGTGGTCTCGCCGCGGTTCTCCTCGGCGAGAGGCCCGTCGGCCGCTGCCGGACCCGTCTCGGCGAGGCATCGCTCGAGGACGTCCAGGAGTCGGCCGTACGAAGCGGGTCGGCGCTCGACGCTCTGGTGCAGGCACTCCTCGAGGGTGAGGCAGAGCTCCGGTCCGCCGTCGATCGCCGACTCGAGACCTTCGGGGAGGCGGATGTGGGGTACGCGGCTTCCGGCCCCCGAGACGTCGGCTCGCAGCAGGTCGAGCGTGGTGCGCGCGAGCGCGTAGAGATCGGCGCTCCACTGGTCGGGCCGCAGGCCGCGCGGTGGTGCGTCCAGCTCGGGTGCCCAGTAGGGGTCGTCCCGTGTCACGCCTCCCGGCGGCAGCAGGTACCCCGTGCCCAGGCCCGTCAGCTCGAGCTGCCCGTCCTCGCGCACGAAGAGGTTCTCGGGCCGCACGTTGAGGTGCGTGAGCTGGTGATCGGCCAGCGAGCGCAGAATCAGCGTCGTCTGGAGCGCGTACAACAGCACCTGAGCAGGCCGCGGGCGCTCCAGCGCGCTGAGCGGCCGGCCGTCGTGCCACTCACTCGAGAGGAACAGATCGCCGCTGTCGGTGGTACCGAAGTCGTAGATCCGGGCCAGCCCAGGCACCTGCGCGGCCTGAAGGCGCTCCAACTGGGCGAGGGCCTCGGTGCGCCGCGCGTCATGCTCCGGCAGGCTCTGCACCCGCAGGATCTTGAGCGCGACACGCGCCTTGGACCTCGACTCGACGCCGCGGTACGTGGCCGTGAGCGCCGAATCCGAGAGTGGCCGGTCGAGCTCGAAGGCTGAACGGATCTGGAGGCCTACGGTCACAGCCGTGTCTCGGAGGAGTCCTCGGGCAAGGGAGACGTGGCGCAGCGATCCCCGTCGCTGCGCCACCCGGCGGGCGCGGAGCGCCCGGGATCAGTTCTGCTCTTGGTAGGTGACGACCCAGGCGCCGTCGCGCTTCTCGAGCTTGAAGGCCAGAGCGAGAGCTCCGAAGGCGCCCTCGATGTTGATCCCACCGACGTTGGCGGTGTCACCCTCGATGGTGGTCGTCATTCCGGAGGTGTCGACCGTCACTCCGTCGAGGAAACCCTGCTCGGCGGCCTGATTGAGGAACTGCGTCATGCCCGCCTTGTCCATTCCCTGGTTCGACGAGAAGTCGTCGGAGAAGTTGGAGGTCATGGTGGCGATGTCCTTGGCCTTGAGGGCCTCGAGCGAGTCGTTGACCATCTGCTGTACCAGCTCCTCGTCGGTCGGGCCTGCGGGTGCCGCAGCGCCACCTCCGCCGCTGGCGCAGCCGGCCACCACGAGGGCGGTCATCGAGAGGAAGAGGAGTGCAAATCGGGACGCATTGCGCATGGAGGGTCTCCAGTCGTGCTGAGTCTGTTCAGGGTAGTCCGAGCCATCCAGGAGCGGCGGACCGGGAGGAAGGGCTGTGTGCGCCGGGGGCGCCGTCGCCGAGAACGCCAGGAACGTCGGTCGGTGCCCCTCGAGGGCAGAACCTCGGTCTAGAGCTGCCGGCAGACTACCACTACGGCCGTGGGCCCGCCTGGTTTTGGTGTGGTGTCCGAACGCGCCGCGAGGCGACGTCCGGACCTCTGGCGGAGGGCTGCTAGGACGCCGCCGGATACTGCAGGCTCGCTGCGAGGGTGCGCAGGGCAGACGGGCTGCCCAGAACCTGGCGATCGAAGCCGACACGCTTGTACGAGAGGTGCATGTCGCACTCCCACGTGAAGCCCATTCCGCCGAACACCTGGGTGGTCTGGGTGACGGCTTCGGTGCCGGTCTCCGTGGCGTGGGCCTTGGTCAGCGGAGCCAGCCATGGCAGGTCGTCGGATCCTTCGTCCCAGGAGAAGGCCGCGAACCACACGAGGGACTGCACGGGATCGACCGCTGCCACGACCTCGGCGCAGACGTGTTTGAGGCCCTGGTACGACGCGATGACGCGGCCGAACTGCTCGCGCCCCTTGGAATACTCCACGGCGATGTCGAGCCCCTGCTGCGAGGCGCCGAGGGCGTCCGCGGCGAGCGCGATCTGCGCGGCCTGGCGGGCTCGCGCGATGGCCTCGGGTGACACCGGCAGGGCGTCGGACAGCGTGGGGAGCGTCACGTCGCCAAGGCGCCGCGTGTCGTCGACCGTGAGGAGAGGCTCGGAGGTCGTGGCGGACGCTTCCACGAAGTACACCTGCTCGCCCCGCACGACGAGGAAGGCGTCCGCCCGTGTCGCGTCGGGAACGTATTCGGCGATCTGCTGGCCGCCGTCGGAGTGCAGGTGGCCGTCGGCCACAGCGACCCGCGCCGTGCCTTCGGCCACCTTGGGCAGCCAGTTCGCGGCGAGCTCGCCGCCGGCTGCGGCGAGCAGCAGGGGCGCGAAGACCGCCTGATCATGGAAGTGCACCGGCACGTTGCCGCGGGCGAGAGCCTGCGCGGCGACGACGGCGTCCAGCAGCCCGAGCTGGGAGCCGCCGTGCTCCTCCGGCACGAGGAGGCCCAGGATGCCCTGGTCGCCGAGCTCGCGGTAGAGACCTTTGTCGAAGCCGTCGTCCGACTCCATCACGGTACGGACGCGCTCGAGCGGCACGTTCTCCTTCACGAACTGCGCCACGGTCTGGCCGAGGAGCTGCTGCGGCTCCGAGAGTCCGAAGTCCATCTCAGGCTCCTTTCGCCATCTGTGCAGGCTTGGGCTCTCGCGGCATGCCGAGACCCACCTCGCTGATGATGTTCTTCTGGATCTGGGCCGTGCCGCCGCCGATGATCAGCCCGAGGGCGTACATGTAGTTGCCCTGCCAGGCCCCGTCGTCGCGGACGCGCCGCGATCCCGCCTTGAGGATGCCCCGCTCCTCGAGGGCGTCGATGGCGAGGGCGCAGACGTCGTAGTTGAGCTGGCAGCCGTTGAGCTTGACGATGAGGCTCGACGCGCCCGAGTTGCGCTGCTTCAGCGTGTCGGTCAGAAGGCGCAGGCTGTGGAATTTCATCGCCAGGGCCCGCGCCTGGAGCTTCATCAGCCGGTCGCGGTAGATCGGGTCGTCGATCAACCCGGTGTCCCGCAGGACCTCCACCGCGCTCGAGAGGAACGACTCGGTCTGGTTCGTGCGGCCGAGCATCGCGCGCTCGTGGCGGAGCAGGTAGGTCGCGATCTCCCAGCCCTGGCCGGGGTTGCCCACCACGTTCTGGCGCGGCACCCGAGCATCGGTGAAGTACACCTCGTTGAAGCTGGACTCGCCGGTCATGGTCTTGAGCGGCCGCACCTCGATGCCCGGGGTGTCCATGCTCAGCAGGATGTAGCTGATGCCGCCGTGCTTGCCGGCGTCCATCTCGGTGCGCACGAGCGCGAACATCATGTCGGCGAGGTGTGCCGTGCTGGTCCAGATCTTCTGGCCGTTGATGACGTACTCGTCGCCGTCGAGGACCCCGCGCGTGGTGAGACTTGCGAGATCGCTGCCGGAGCCCGGCTCGCTGTAGCCCTGACACCAGATCGTCTCCGCCTTCAGGGTGGTGCCGATGTGCTCTCGCTTCTGCTCCTCGTTGCCGTAGTGGAGAAGCGTCGGCACGAGCATCGAGATGCCCTGGTTCTGCATGCCGAGCGAGACGCCGGCCTCCGCAAACTCCTCTTCGATGACGATCGCAGCGAGGAGGTCGGTGTCTTTTCCGGCGCCGCCGTACTCCTGTGGGATGGTGCGCCCGACCCAGCCGCCCTCGACGAGAGCCTTCTGCCAGGCGGCCATCTGATCGGCATCGCGGCCGCCGACGCCGTCCGGCACGGCGATGTCCTGGTGCTGGGCGAGGAAGGTCCGCACCTCGTCCCTGAGGGAGTCGTAACTCGAGTCGATTGTCAGTTCCATGCGGCGGATGTTACCGCGAGGGGGCGGCGGTCTCCCGGGACACCGCCGACGGTCTTCGGGCCGTTGATATGTTCGGCGCCATGAGCAGCAGCACCGACCATCTCGACCGTCTCAAAGAGAGCGTCGCACGTGCAGACGTGGACGCGTTTGTTCTCAATCCCGGGCCGACGCTGCAGTGGGTGACCGGCCACGACTTCACCTCGCACGAGCGTCTCTTCCTGCTCATCGTCACGGCCTCCGGGGACGCCAGTGCGGTCGTGCCCGCGCTCGAGGAGTCGAACTGGCGCGAGGCCGTCCCGGGAGTGACGGACATTCACACCTGGGACGACGCCGACGGCCCGGGAAAGGCCGCGAAGGGCGCCCTCGCAGGTCTCGCGGACGCGCGGACCGTGGCCGTCGAGCCGCTGGCGCTCCGGTTCATGGAGCTCGAGCACCTGAAGCGGTGCCTGCCGCAGGCGGCTTTCGTGCCGGAGGACGGCATCTCCGATGCGCTCCGCCTCGCGAAGTCGGCGGAGGAGGCGGACGCAGTGCGCGGAGCCGCGCAGATCGCGGAGGCGGCCCTCGCCCACACGCTGGAGCAGGTGGCGGTCGGGAAGAGTGAGCGTGAGATCGCAGCCGTGTTGTCCAGTCAGCTGCTGGCACGTGGCGGCGAGGGCATCTCTTTCGGCCCCATCGTGCTCGGCGGGCCGAAGAGCGCCCTTCCGCATGGCATTCCCGACGATCGGCCGTTGGGAGCCGGGGAGTATCTGCTGATCGACTTCGGCACGGCGCACAAGGGCTACCACTGCGACATCACCCGCACGTTCGTCGTGGGTGCCGAGCCCGACGAGCGGACGCGCGCCGTGTACGAGGCCGTGCTCGCGTCGAACCGCGCTGGCTGTGCCGCGTCGGTCGTTGGCGCCACGATGCACGAGGTGCACCACGCCTGCCAGGACAATCTCGCAGCTCCCGAGTGGAACGACTTCATGAAGCACCGCACCGGGCACGGGCTGGGCCTCGACATCCACGAGCCGCCGTCGGTCATGCACGGCAGCGACGACGTGGTCGTCGAAGGGATGATCTACACCGTCGAGCCAGGGCTCTATCTGGACGGCTGGGGCGGCGTGCGCATCGAAGACGACCTGTGGATCACCGCCGACGGGCCCGACTCACTGACCTCGTTCCCGCGGGAGCTGCAGGTGATCGGGGCCGGAGCGTGAGTGGCGCGGGGCCGTACGATCCGGAGAACATCTTCGCGCGCATCATCCGGGGCGAGATCCCGTGTACGAAGGTCTACGAGGACGATCACGTCCTGGCCTTCGAGGACATCCAGCCGCAGGCACCGGTGCACGTGCTCGTCTTGCCCAAGGGGCCGTATGTCACGCTCGACGACCTGGCGGCTCGAGGCACCGACGAGGAGATTGCGGCCTGGATCCGGGCGGTTGGCCGCGTGGTCGAAGCCAAAGGTCTCGCGCAGGACGGCTACCGCGTGCTCGCCAACGCCGGGCGGAACGGGCACCAGGAGGTACCCCACCTGCACCTGCACGTGGTGGGCGGACGTGACCTCGGCGGCATGATCCGCCGCCCGCGCTAGGGCCGCTCTTCTGCAGTCAGCTCGGCGAAGCCGCGGTCCATCGCGTCGAGGTACCAGTTTGCGATGGCGTGGAGACACCCTTCACCCGCCTGAAAGGTGACCGGGCGAAAGCCATCCGAGCGGACCCCCTGTTGTGTCTTCTCGCAGATCTCCCAGTCCTGCCGGTTCGTGAGGTCCCAGAACTCCACGGCGTCGTCGATGGAGAAGCCCGGCAGTGACGCGGCCGCCTCGTGCACGAGCCACTCGCACTCGATCAGCGTGCGTTCCGCGCCCCGCGGGAAGAGCCGGTGCACGAGCACGTAGTCGCGATGCAGGCTGAGCCAGAGGTTCGGATACAGAACGTAGTACAGGACCCGGTCGTGCGCGTCGTCGGACACCCCTGGGAGGGACGGGCGGTCCGTGTGGCCCGACATGCTCATCGTGTTGAACCCCTCGTTGAGCCGCATGGGACCACCCACGAAGGAGTGCCCGTCCTCCTGCTCGCCGCCGCTCTGGTAGTGCGTGATGCGGTGCAGCTGGGGATGGACGACGGCGCAGTGGTAGCACTCGTTGTAGTTCTCGGTCAGCAGCTTCCAGTTCACGGGCACGTCGTAGTCGACGCGTGCGGCCGTCACGAGCTCGGGCAAGGTGAACTGTGCCACGTCGGGAGCGTCGGCCAGCTGGCTCTCGAGAGACTCCCGGGGATCGAGGGAGACGAAGAGGAACCCCTCCCAGACGGCGGACGGCACCTCGATCAGGCCCAGCTCGTCCGGAGCGTCGTCCATCAACGGCGCACCGTGGAGGCTGCCGTCGAGGCGGTAGGTCCACGAGTGGTACGGGCACTGGATGTGACTCTGCCCGGAGCGGCAGGCGTCGACGAGGCGCGTCCCGCGATGACGACACACGTTGAAGAAGGCTCGGAGTGTGCCGTCCTCGTCGGCCGTGATCACGATGGACTCGCCCGCGATCACGCGCACGTGCACGGCGCCCGCGTCGGCGAGGTCGTGGACGCGGCCGACCGCGCTCCACATCCGACGGAGCAGGAGGTTGGTCTCGAGCTCGGCGATCTCGGGGTGGCAGTACACGCGCCCCGGAAGCGGAGCGGCCTGGTCGAACGGAAGTCGGCTCTTCGCGAAGTCGCTCGCGTGAGGGTCGAACGCCTCCACGAGCGTGCGAAGACGGGCGCGCGCGGACGCGGAGAGGGGGTGGGATGGATGCGTCGAGAGGGGGGCGGTCGTCACGCAGACGCATGTTACCGTCCGCCGAGGTCGAACGGGGTGTCGCGCGCCGCCATCAAGGCGCACCTCCGTGTGGCGAGGAACTCGAATTGAAGCAGCCCACCGGTACCCAGGCCGTTCAGCGTGCCCTCCAGCTTCTGCGTGACGTCGAGGCAGTGGCGGTGCGCGGAGCCACGTTGACCGAGCTCGCCCGCGGACGCGGCCTCGCTCGTCCGACTGCTCACAGGCTCCTCGCGGCGCTCGTGTACGAAGGCATGATCGAGCGCGACGATGCGGGGCGCTACCGCGCGGCGTCGCATCGACTGGGAGGGCTGGCACCCGAGGCTCGTGCGGGGGCCCCGCGGCTGAGCCCTTTTCACGAGCGCCTCGCGGCGCTCAACCAGAGCTTCCTCTGGCGCGACTGGTCGGGCACTGTCTCGCCCACCTGCTACGAGCCCACCGCGGAGCGCGAGTACACGGCGCTGCGCAACACCGCGGGCCTGATCGACGTGTCGCCTCTGTACAAGGTGGAGTTCGTCGGCCCGGACGCGGAGGCGGCGACGAACCGCATCTTCACGCGCGACGTGCGCAAGTGTCGAGAGCTTCAGGTGATGTACACGTGCTGGTGCGACGACGAAGGGAAGCTCCTGCAGGACGGCAATCTCGTGCGCCTCGGCCCAGACCACTTCCGCATGACGACTGCCGATCCCAGCCTCGCGTGGTTCGAGGACGCGTGCGCGGGTTTCGACGTGGAGGTTCGCGACGTCACGGACGACGTGGCGGCGCTGGCCCTGCAGGGCCCGCAGGCCGCGCGGGTCCTGAACGCGGCGATCGAGGGTGCGGGGATCGAGGAGCTCCGCTTCTTCCGCGGTTGCGCGGCGCGCCTCGGCGACGCCGAGATCCTCGTGACGAGGACCGGCTTCACCGGCGACCTGGGCTACGAGATCTGGCTCCCTGCCGATGCGGCCATCGAGTCGTGGGACCTCCTGGTCGAGGCGGGGCGACCGTACGGAGCTCTTCCGGCGGGTCTCCAGGCACTCGACCAGACGCGGATCGAGGCCGGGCTGGTGCTCATCGAAGTCGACTTCGTGAATGCCGCACACGCGGTGCTCGACGGCCGCAGGTCGAGCCCTTACGAAGCTGGGCTCGGGTGGACGGTGAAGCTCGTTCCCGGCAACGACTTCATCGGGCGGCCGGCGCTCGAAGCGGAGGCGGCGCGGGGATCCGCCTGGGCACTGGTGGGCGTGGAGGTGAGCTGGTTGGAGCTGGAGGTGGCGTACGCCACGAAAGGGCTGCGTCCGACCGTCGTCGGCGAGGAGCCGGACCGATCGCCTCATCCCGTGTATCGCGGTCGTGACCAGGTGGGGCAGGTCACCAGTCAGTTCTTCTCGCCACTGCTCAAGCGCCACATCGGTTTGGCGACGGTCCGCGCGGACGCGAGCGCGGTGGGGACTGCGCTCGAGCTCGATCTCCTGGTCGACACCGTCAAGGTGCGGGTCGAGGCACGCGTTGCCTCGCTGCCGTTCTTCGACCCGGAGCGCAAGCGCAGAACCCCGGTGGAAGAGGCGCAGCCGTGACGACGAGCTACGACGCGATCGTCATCGGCGGCGGCCACAACGGCCTCGTGCATGCGGCTTACCTGGCCCGCGCCGGGCTGCACACGGTGGTGCTCGAGCGGAACGACGTGCTCGGGGGCGCGACGCTCACCGAAGAGGCCTACCCGGGCTTCAAGTACAGCGTCTTCTCCTACCTCGTGAGCCTGCTGCGCCCGGAGATCATCCACGAGCTCGACCTCGTCCGTCATGGCCTCCAGGTGACGTCGCTGGAGTCCACGTACAACCCGCTCCCGGGTGGCGGCGAGCTGTTTCGCGACGCATCCCTCCAGCGCACGGTCCACAGTATTGCCCGGCACTCGCGGCGCGACGCCGAGAACTACCCGATCTACAAGCAGGAGATGACCTGGATGGCGCGCCTGTGCCACCGCCTCCAGGACACGCTCGCCCCGGAGATGGCGGAGGACGTGGACGCGCACGAGCCGGCAGCCCTCCGGGAGCTGGCCGCCGCTATCTCGGACGTGCCCCGCGCCCGCCGCGAGCTGTTCCTGCAGATGCTCACGATGAGCGCCGAGGACTTCCTGCGGCAGTGGTTCGAGAGCGAGGCGCTCGTCGCGGCGCTCTGCACCAGCAGCATCATCGGCTCGTTCCTGAGCCCGCGGTCGCCGGGCTCGGCCTACGTGCTGCTGCATCACTACATGGGTGAGGTGGACGGCGTCTACCGTGGCTGGGGCTGGGCCCGCGGAGGGACCGGCGAGGTTGCGGCCTGCATCGCGCGCGCGGCCCGTGAGGCGGGAGCCGAGATCCGTACCGGGTGCGAGGTGGCGCGCCTGCTCGTCGAAGGCGGGAGCGCGTGCGGCGTCGAGCTCGCCGATGGGTCGGTCCTGCGCGCGCCGTCCGTCTCGAGCAGCCTCGCGCCGCAGCTGAGTCTGGGGCGCCTGGTGCCCGAAGGCCTCCTGCCGCAGAGCCTCGCGCGCTCGGCGGCCGAGTGGCAGTCGACCGGCTGCTCCGGGAAGGTCAACCTCGCGCTCGACGGGCTCCCCGAGTTCGCCTCGCGGCCGGGAATCGGCCCCCACCACTCGGGCGGCATCAGCATCGCCCCCAGCGTCGACTACATCGAGCGGGCCTATGTCGAGGCCAAGTTAGGCCGGCCCTCGTCGGAGCCTTTTGTCGACCTCGTCATTCCGACGACGATCGACCCGACCATGGCGCCCCCGGGCAAGCATGTCCTTTCTTGTTTCGTGCAGTACCTGCCGTACGACCTGCGTGACGCCGAGGGGAATGCCGCCGACTGGGACGCCGCGCGCGACGTCGTGGGTGATGCGGTGGTCGCCGTTCTCGAGCAGCACATGCCCGGAATCGAGCAGCTGATCCTGCATCGGCAGGTGCGGACGCCCCGCGACATCGAGGAGATCGCCGGCATCCCGGGTGGCAACATCTTTCACGGCGAGCTACGGCTGTCGCAGCTGTTCATGAATCGTCCCGGTGCCGAGGCGTCCGCCTTTGCGACGCCCGTGCCGGGGTACACCCTCTGTGGCTCCGCGACCCACCCCGGAGGAGGCATCTCCGGGGCACCGGGCCGACTCGCGGCGCGTCGTGTCCTCGAGGATCGCGGCGTTCCGCCAGCCAGCTCCGACTTCGCCTCCTCGATCGGCCTGCGCCGGGAATCGGGAGCCGCTTCGTGACGCGGTACGACGTTGCGGTCGTGGGGTGCGAAGTGGACGCGCTGGTGGCGGCCACGCGCCTCGCGCAGGCCGGGCACACGGTTGCCCTCGTCGGCAGGCCGGATGGCGCGGCGAGCGCTCCGCGCGTGATCCCCGGGCCGTTCGGCGAGGCCCGCTGGACGCCGCTGGACCACGGGGTCCTGCATCCGCGAGTGGTCGCGGAGCTTGGTCTGGCGGCCCCGCGCGAGGAGCGCTCCGCCGCTGCGGTCGCGGTGCATCACCGCCAATCCGGATGGTCGCTGCTCGATCTCCAGGAGCACGCGTCGCTGGTCGAAGATCTCGCGCAGCTACGCCGCGACCTGGGCACGCTGCTCGACGGTCCCGTGGCGCACGAAGACCTCGTCCGTTTCGTCGCGCGCCCCAGGCTGCTCGCCGAGACGTCCCTCTCCGTCGAGCATCTTCTGCGGCGGCACGGAATCGACGGCGCAGCTGGCGAGGCGCTCGCGCAGCTCGCCGTGCAGGGGCAGCAGCTGTCGCCGCGAGACCCGGGGAGCGGCCTTCTGCTGGCCCTTCGCCTCGCGAGCCCCGACGGGCGCGCCGGCCACGATCCAGGTGAAGACGACGGGCCTCGAGCCACCCTGCTGCGGGCGGCCGCCGCCGCCGGTGTCACCCGCCTGGAGCATCAGGCCGACAGAATCCGCGTGGAGGCGGGTGCCGCCACGGCCGTGAGCGCAGGTGGAGACGAGGTCGAAGCTGCGGTCGTCGTCTCGGGGTACGACGCCCGCAGGACACTCCTGGGTCTCGTCGGCGCCGCGAAGCTCCCGCTGACGACGGTCCGCCGACTCCGCGCGGCGCGTCATCGCGGGAGCGACGCGCGGCTCGCGCTCGTTCTGCACGGGGCGGTGGACGTGGCTTCTGGCGCGAGGCGCTGGCTTCTCGTGGAGAACGACGGTGCCGATCGCACGTGCGACGACCTCCGCCTCCGTCGGTTTCCATCGCGGCCCGTGCTCGACGTGCGGGCGCGGACGCTGCCCGGAGCGGCTCCTCGGGGCGCGACGCTCCTCACGGCCACCGTGCGGGGCGCGGGGTTTGCGCTCGACGGCGGCTGGACTGCAGAGGCCCGGACACGGCTCGAGGAGGCAGCCCGAAGGCGCCTGGGCGACGCCGTTCCCGATCTGGAGGAGCGCTACGTAGCGAGCGAGCTTCTCGTCGCGCCCGACCTCGAGCGGCTCTTCGGCGCGACGGAGGGCCACCTCGGTGGTGGGGAGATGGGGCTCGACCAGCTGTTCTCGCAGCGCGCCGCGCCGGGGTGCGAGGGAGCGGCGACGCCGATCGCCGGGCTTTTCCTGGGTGGTCCTGCCGTCCATCCCGGAGACGCCTTCCCAGGGCTCCCCGGGCTGCTGTGTGCGGAGGAGGTGCTCACCTCCCGTCGAGGCGAGGCGTCGTGACGCATCTGCTTGCGCACCGCGAGACGCCCGGGGAGGGGCCGGATCTCGTGGTCCTGCACGGCCTCTACGGATCCTCACGCAGCTGGAGCGCAGCCGCGAAGCGTCTGAGCGCCTGCTTCCGCGTGGTGGCGCTCGACCTGCGCAATCACGGCGCGTCACCGCACGACGCCGAGGTTGGTTGGCTGCCCATGGCGGAAGACGTCGTGCACACGCTCGACCGTCTCGGCATCGACCGCGCCTGGGTACTCGGGCACAGCCTCGGGGGCAAGGTCGGCATGCGGCTCGCGTGCTCCTTCCCCGACCGGCTGACCGGGCTCGTGGTCGCCGACATCGCGCCGCGCACCTACGTCCCCGACCCAACGCTGCTCGAGGCGGTGCTTGCGGTCGACCTGTCGCAGGTCGATCGCCGCTCCGACGCCGATCGCGCCCTCGAGGTGGGAATCCCCGACGATGCGCTCCGGGGGTTCCTCCTCACGAACCTCGTGCGCAGCGGAGACGGTTATGCCTGGCAGTTCGGCGCGCGGTACCTGCAGGCGAGGCTCGCGGATCTCGGGTCGGCGCCGCTCGAGGAGGGCGAGTCGTTCCCCGGTCGAACGCGGTTCGTCGTGGGTGGGCTCTCCGAGTACTGGCGCCCCGGCGACGGTGAGCTCGTGCGGAGCTTCTTCCCTGCGGCCGACGTCGTGACCCTCGGGGGCAGCGGTCACAACGTGCACGTCGACGCGCCGGACCGGTTCGCTGCGGCGGTGTGCGAGCTCGCGTCCGGCTAGTACGACTCCGCGCGGAGCTCGCTCCGGATGCGCTCGAAGTGCTGCACGTCGTCGGGTGAAGCCTCGGGATAGCGGAGGTCGAGGCTCTGGAGCGCGTCGCGGATGAGAGTCCCCACCTGCAAGCGCATGTACCCCTTGTCGTCGGCGGGAATGGCGTACCAGGGAGCCCAGGGCCGGGAGGTCGCCGGCAGGAGCTCCTGGTAGGCGTCCATGTACTGGGGCCAGAGGGCGCGCTCGGCCATGTCGCCGGTGGAGAACTTCCAGTATTTCTCGGGCTCCTCGAGGCGGGAGAGAAAGCGGTCCCGCTGCTCTCGGAGTGACACGTTGAGCCAGAACTTGAGCACCACGACGCCGTTGCGGGCGACGTGGGCTTCGAAGTCGCGAATGGAGCGAAAGCGCTGGTCCCAGATCGTCTCGAGGTCGATGTCGGGAAGGCTCTGCGCCTTCAGGTACTCCGGGTGGACCCGGACGACCAGGACCTCCTCGTAGTAGCTGCGGTTGAACACGCCGATCCGACCCCGCTCGGGGAGCCGCTTGGTGGTGCGCCAGAGGAAATCGTGCTCGAGCTCCTCGTGCGAGGGCTGCTTGAACGAGAACACCTGGCAGCCCGCGGGATTGACTCCGCGGAGGACCGCGCGGATGGTGCTGTCTTTGCCGGCCGCGTCCATCGCCTGAAAGACGAGGAGCAGCGCGTGGGCGTCGTTCGCGTACAGGGTGCGCTGCAGCTCGTCGATCTCGGCGACGATCGACTTGAGCGCCCGTTTCGCCTCTTTGCCTCGAAGGGCTCCGTCGGGCGGCGCGGTGGAGAGTGCGCCGATCTCGAGGTCGACGTCTGGCTGGATCAGGTGGGGACTCGCAGGGGCCTCGAACATGCGGAGAGCCTACCGCGTGGCGCCCGATCGTGGCTGGCGGTCGCCGTCGCAGCGGGGTAGGGTCGGCGCCAGAGGAGGATGACCCATGGCGAAGAAGGTCGACTGGTACTACCACCGCAAGGGCTGAACGTCCTGTACCCGAGCGTCCAAGTTCCTGGACGCACGTGGGATCGAATCTGCAGAGACGATCCCGGCATCGCGCAAGCTCGGCGAGAGTGATGCCAAGAAGCTCGTTCGCGCGGCGAAGAAGGTCGTCGTGGCGAAGGGCAGGAAGGTGCAGGAGTTCGAGCCCGGAGGACGGGCGACCAAAGATGTGGTCGCAGCCCTGCTCGGCCCCACGGGGAACCTCCGCGCGCCCACGATGGTCGCCGGGAGCACGCTCCTCGTCGGGTTCAACGAAGACGCCTTCGCGGCGGTCTTCGGCTAGCCGGACACGCAAGTCGCCTCCTCAGGCTCCTCGAGGAGCCCGAGGAGGCGTGCTCACCGTGTCGGCGCTCGACCCCGGCCCTCAGTTCGAGCCCATCGACATCCCTTCGATCGACAGCGGCTGGATCGTGCTCGGGTCGTCGCCGTCGAACAGCAGTTTGCCGTGCTCGAACGACGCCTCGGGCAGCGCGATCGCCAGCACTTCGCCGAGCTCTTCGACGGGGTAGACATCGAGCGTGGCGAGGACGTCTTCGGGGAGGTCCTGGAGATCCGCTTCGTTCTGCTTCGGCAGGACGATCTTGGTGATCCCGGCGCGGACCGCGCCGAGCACCTTCTCCTTCACCCCGCCGATGGGCAGCACCCTGCCGCTCAGCGTGAGCTCACCCGTCATGGCCAGATCGTGCGCCACGGGGCGACCCGAGAGCGCGGAGATCAGTGCCGTGGCCATGGTGATCCCGGCGCTCGGACCGTCCTTGGGGATGGCGCCGGCGGGCACGTGGATGTGGATGTCGCGGCTCTCGAGCAGCTCGGGCGAGATCCGCAGGGGCTCGGCGTGCGACTTGGCGTAGGTGAGGGCGGCGCGAGCGGACTCCTGCATCACGTCGCCGAGCTGCCCCGTGAGCTGCAGGGCTCCCTTCCCGGGCATGGACGTCGCTTCCACGAACATGATGTCTCCCCCGACGGGCGTGTAGTACATGCCCGTCGCCAACCCGACGACCCCGCGCTGGAGGGCGCGCTCCGGGTGAACGCGAGGGCGACCGAGGAGATCCTGGACATCGGCTTCCGCCAGGGTCACGGGCTCGCGGGCGTCGGCTTCGGCCTGCTGGCGCGCGACCTTGCGCACGAGACGACCGAGCTCCCGCTCGAGCTGGCGGACGCCGGCCTCGCGCGTGTAGCCGCTGATGACGGCTCGAATGGCGTCCGAATCGAAGACCAGGTCTTCGGGGTCCATCCCGCCTTCGGCGATCTGGCGTGGTGCCAGGTACTGCTCGGCGATGGCGAGCTTCTCGCGCTCGGTGTAGCCCGAGAACTCGACGATCTCCATGCGGTCGAGCAGCGGCTGGGGGATGTTCTGCACGAAGTTCGCCGTGGCGATGAAGAACACGTCGCTCAGGTCGAAGGGGAGCCCGAGGTAGTGGTCGGTGAACGCGTGGTTCTGCGCCGGGTCGAGCACCTCGAGCAGGGCCGACGCGGGATCGCCCTGCATCGACGCGCCGAGCTTGTCGACCTCGTCGAGGAGGAAGACCGGGTTTTTCGTGCCGGCCTGGCGCATGCCCTGGATGATCCGCCCTGGAAGAGCCGCGACGTAGGTGCGGCGATGGCCGCGGATGTCGGCCTCGTCGCGCACGCCGCCGAGGGCGATGCGGACGTACTCGCGGCCCATCGAGCGCGCGATTGACTTTGCGATGCTGGTCTTGCCGACACCGGGAGGCCCGGTGAACAGCAGGATCGGGCTCTTGCGCAGGTCGGTCTCGCCGGACTCCGTCTCCGGCGCCTCCTTCGACTCGTGCAGCTGCCGCACGGCGAGAAACTCGAGGATGCGGTCCTTGACGTCACGCAGGCCGTAGTGGTCGGTGTCCAGGATCTCGGCGGCCTGGCGCAGCTCCAGCTGATCGTCGCTCCGCGTGTGCCAGGGGAGCTCGAGCACGGTCTCCACGAAGCTGCGGATGACCTGTGACTCCATGGCCTCGCGCCCCATGCGCTCGAGGCGGCTGAGCTCGCGGTCGACCTCCCGGTACACCTCTTCGGGGAGGTTGGCGTCTTCGACCTTCTGGCGGAGCTCGGCCGTCTCGTCGCCGGCGTCGCCGCCGAGCTCCTTCTGGATGGCCTTGAGCTGCTCGCGGAGGTACATCTCGCGTTGGCGGTCGCCGAGCTCCTCTTCCACCTGCGACTTGATGTCGGCTTGCGCGTCGAGCAGGCTGATCTGCCGCTGCGTGAGTGTCAGGACGCGGCGCAGGCGATCTTCGATCGACAGCGTCTCGAGCAGAGACTGCCGCTCGCGCGCCTCGATGTCGAGGTAGCCGGCGATGAGGTCTGCAAAGGTCCCGGGCTCACTGACGGACTCGACCATCTTGGAGACCACCTCGGGAGGCAGGCCGAGCTTCTGACCGAGCTCGCTCGAGCGGTCGCGCAGCTCCTTGTGCATTGCCTCGAAGGCGAGGTCTTCGCGCACGGGAAGCAGCTCCTCGGCCTCGCCGACGGTCGCCACGAGGTAACCGTCTTCGTGCTCTTCGAGGCGGAAGGCGATCCCGCGCGTCTGACCCGACACGAGGAGCTGGGTGCCACCGATGCCACGCTGCAGCTGGTCGATGCGGGCGATGGTCCCGATCGTGTGCAGGTTGCCCGGAGTCGGCAGATCGGCGTCGTCGCGCTGGAGCACGGTGAAGACGAGACGATCCTCGCGCTCCACGGCAGCCTCCACGGCGCGCACCGTCGGCGGCCTGCCGGCCGCGATGGGGAGAGTGAGGCCCGGAAACAGGACGAGCTCGCGCAACGCGACCACAGGCAGCCGCAGTTTGCGTTGCAGGTGCTCCGGGGACGGGGGTGCCCCGTCGGTCGTGGAGGACGCGGTACCGGCAGGGGTGTCTGGAATATCGGTCATGGCAGGTGCCTCGGTCGAAGAGTGGAATGGCATCGATCCAGGACATGAGTCGATGCAGCAGAGATAACGGTATACGTACTCTCCGTATTCCAGGTTATGAGTGGACGAGGCTAAGATCAAGAGGCTATAGGCAGGCCTCGGGAGAGGCTCTTCCGACGACCGGATCGGGATCGACAAGCCGATGCGCCATGTTTCATGATGGAACGGCGTGTCGCGGGGGAGTGGAGCTCGAACGAGCCTTGCCCTCGGATTCTGGGAGCGCGGGCTCGAAGGGACCTTGGTGCTGACTTTGCAAGTCATGGGGGAGATGGACGCTTCGGATGTACCGCGCTGGGTCGACGCGCCCTGGTTGACCGAGGGCCTGCCTCCCGTGCTGCTCGGCCTGCTGGGTCTGGGCCTTCTCGTCCCGGCCTTCGCCGTGCTGCGTGTCGCCGTCGTCTGGGGGCGGTCCTGGCGCCTGGTGCACCGAAGCCGCGTCGAGAGTGAGGTGCGCGGGCGGCTCTTTCCGTACCTCGCGGGGCGCGAAGGCCTCGAGCTGGCTGCGGTCGAGCTGATCGATGAGTTCGGCTATACCCCGGTCGTGCGCGTGCTGCGCGGAACACGTTCCCAGTTCGAAGGTCATGGGATGTCGCGCATCTCCGAGACACTCGATGCGGTGGGCGAGACCGAGCTCCAGGCGCGGCGTGCGAGGTCATGGCTGCCTTTCGTGCGCAACGCCGCCTTGGCGGCCCTCGGAGACTGTGGCGGGGCCGTGAGTGTCGTGGCGCTGCGGCAGGCGCTGAGCCACCGGGATCCGGGGATGCGACAAGGTGCACGCGACGCACTCCTTCGTGTGGGCGGCGAGGCGGAGGCCGCGCAGACGCTGGGCTCGTTCCTGCAGGAGGAAGACGTCGACTCCGACGTGGCGCTCACTTTCGTGCGGCGCCTCGCGGGTCGCCATCCGGGCGCGGTCGTCGCGCGGCTCGCAGACCCGTCTCTCTCCGCGCCCCTGCGCAAGCAGCTCCTCGAGGCGCTCGGTCGCGCGGAAGCTCCCGAGGCGTGTCGGGTTCTCCGGTCGTCGCTGCGCTCCCCGGAGCCCGAGGTCCGCGCGGCGGCGGCGCGCATTGCCGGTAGTCAGCGCCACTGGCCCAGCCGCCCGCGGCTGCTGGAGCTCCTCGACGACCACGCCTGGTTCGTTCAGGCCGCGGCGGCGAGCGCGCTGGCCGAGATCCCCGCGCTGGACGCCGTCGAGCCGCTCGTGGAGAAGCTCGAGGCACCCCACTGGTGGGTGCGCCGCAACGCCGCCCTCGGCCTGACGCGGCACGGGCAACGGGGCCTGTCAGCCCTGTTGCGTGCGCTCCAGGAGCCCGGGGTCGCGGCCGAAGCGGCGCGCCTGGCGCTCTTCGATCAGATGGGCAAGGCGGGGCCGGCCCCCGTGTCCGGCGGAGTGGGTGAGGAGCGATGGGCATGACGGGGGCAGGCCTGCTGTGGACGGTTCTCCTGGGCTTCGCCGTCGTGGCGAGCGCCCTCGAGCTGGCGGCGTTTCTCCGCTCCAGCGCGGCACCCCGGCTCCTGCGCGAGCGCCCCCGTGGTGCGGGGGTGCGACTCGCGCGGGAGATCGACGACGTGCCGGTGACCGTCGTCACACCTCTCGTCGCCAGCGCCTGTGGAACCTACGACCAGGCATCGGCGGACGAGGCCTTCGACCGCCTGGCGGCGTGCGAGCGCTCGGAGCTGGAGATCGTCTTGCTGGTGCAGGGCGACACGGCTCCGTGGCACGAGCTGCTGAGCTCGGACCGTGTCCTGCGGGTGCTGACCCGTCCGCACGAGGATGGGGTGACGCTCGAGCGCTACCGGCTCCGACGAGACCCGCGCCTGCACCTCCTCTTCGTGGGCTCGCTGCCTCTGGAGCGCGCTATCGACGGGGCCATTCGCGAAGCGCACTTTCCCCTGGTCTGTGTTCTGGGGCCAAACCGGCTCCTGGTGGAAGGTGCCCTGGTGCGTCTGGTTCGGGCCCTGCGCCGGCATCCGCGCTCGCTCGCTGCGCTGGGCCCTCCGGCGGTGCGGCTCGATGGCAAGCTGCCGAGCTGGGGTGATCTGCGCCAGCGACTCGCGCGGGTCCTCTGGGCCTGGCCCGTGGCGCACGGGCGACCTGCCGGTCTCTGGAAGGGCCCACTCCTCGTGCGGCGGGACGACGTGGTTCGCTGGGGGGGCCTGGACACCGACGCTCCCGAGGACACGTTCGACGGTGTGCTCGACACGCTGGGGCGCGCGCTCGCGCAGAACGCGGCGTCCGACGCGGCGCCGGTGGTGCTCGCGCCGCGGGCCCACAACGTGTCGGTGGGGGATGAGATCGAGTCGGCCGTGATGATCTCCGGGGGGCCCGCGAAGGCCCGGCGAGGAGTGCAGCGCTTCTGTGCGGCGGCGGTGCCTGCGCGGCATCTGGTCGTCGGCAGCGCTCTCCTGGCCGCCGGCTTGGGTGTCATGGCTCCGACCTGGGCCCTCTTGGCGGCCGTCTGGGGCTGGGGCGTGCCAGCCTGTCTCGGGGTGCTGGCCGCTCTGCCTGGGCATGGTGGCTCGCTGCCGCGCCTGGGGATGGCCAGCAGGTTGCCCAGGGCGCTGCTTGCGGCGGCACTCGCAGGTGGCTTCGCCAGTCGGTTCGTGCCGACCGTGCGGGACCGCGAGCGCAGCGCGGCCTAGACGTAACGCCGAGCCAGACGCTCCGCGCTGCTCAGGTAGCTCGCTCCGAAGAGGTGCACGTGGTGGACCAGGTGGTAGAGGCGGTAGAGCCCGATCCGCTCCTGCGCCCCGTCGCGGAGCGGGAGAACCTCGGCGTAGGCGTCGTCGAACCGCTGCGAGAAGCCGCCGAAGAGGGACGTCATACCAAGCTCCAGCTCGCGGTCCGCGTACGAGGCGGCCGGATCGATGAGCACCGGTTGGCCCTCCGGCCCGGTGAGGACGTTGCCACTCCACAGGTCCCCGTGGATCAGCCGCGGTGTGGACTTGGTGCCGCCGAGCATGCCCTCGAGCCGGGACGGGAGTGCTTCCGAGAGGCGCGCGAACGTGGTGCTGCGCGAGCACACGGCGCAGAGCAGGGGCTCGAAGCGCTGCACCACGAAAAACTCCAGCCAGGTCGCGCACCACGTGTTGTCGAGAGGCGTCGGCCCCAGATGTGTCGTGACGTCGAAGCCGAAGGCGTCGTGCGTCCGCGAGTGCAGCCGCGCGAGGCGACGCCCCAGCCGCTCCTCGAAGTCGGCGGCTCGTGGCCCGGGCTCGATCCACCGCATCAGCAGCCCTGGGGGCTCGCGGAGGCTGGTCGGGTCGAGGGGCGCCCCTGAGGCCCCTGCGCTCTCGATCAACCCGAGACCCTGGGCCTCCCCGGCGTAGGCGACGTGCGCGCCGCCCCACTTGAGAAAGTGGTCCGGGCCGCCTTCGACGCGGAGACGGGCCGCGTGATGGAAGCTCGAGCCACCGGCTGGCACCACCGCAGTGACCCGCGCCCCGTCGTGCCGCGCGGAGATCCTGATGGCTGCGGAGTCGGCCAGCTCGGCTGGGAGGGTCAATCGGGGCCCTGTGCGACCAGGCGGCGCAGGAGAGCAGGACAGGCGGTCTCGATCAGGTCGAGGACCGTCTCGAAGCCGGCCGCGCCGCCGTAGTACGGGTCGGGAACGTCCTCCGGGATCCCGTCGGGGAGGAAGGCGCTCAGTAGCCGAACCTCGGCCGCGCCGCCGCCTCTCTGCTGCAGCTCCAGCAGGTCGCGGAGGTTGTCGCGGTCCATCGCGATGATGAGGTCGAAGGCCTCGAAGTCCGCTGCGACCACTCGGCGCGAGCGGCTGGTGAGGTCGTAGCCGCGCCGCGCCGCTGCGGCGCGCATGCGGGGGTCGGCGCGCTCGCCCACGTGGTGCGACGTGGTTCCCGCCGAGTCGATCCGCACATGGGCTTGGCCGGCGGCCTCCGCGTGGGCACGGAACACGCCCTCCCCCGTCGGGGAACGGCAGATGTTGCCCATGCAGACGAAGAGGATCGAGGGCGTGTGGCGCGCGTGCATGTGGTCTCCCGAAAGGAGCTCCAGTCTACGCTCTGGGTCGCAGACGTCGGCCCTCCGCGTCGCCGCCGTCGAGGCTTCGCGCCGCGGACACCTACGCAATGTGACAGGTGTCGGTGTATGTTCTCCTTCTGTGACGCGCACATCGACCATCGCGGCCGTGGCCGCTCTCGCTGTGCCCCTGTTGTGCCTGGCGTGCGCCGACGCTCCGGAGTCGGGCGGTCCCGCCGTATCGACGCAGGGGGAGGCCCGGCTGCGCGCCGCGGCGGAGGACTACGTCCAGGCCTACTTCGAGATGTACCCGACCCGCGCGACGGCGGCCGGGCGCACCGAATGGGACGGGCGGTTCGAGCTGCCGACGCCCGAACGACTGCAGGCCTGGTCGGCGCGCAACGCCGATCTCCAGGTGGAGCTCACCGAGCTGCTGGACGAAGGTCTGGATGCCTCTTCGGCGGCGGACGCCCGGCTGCTGCTGCGCCAGGCAGCGGGGGAGACCTTCCGGCTCGACACCCTGCGGGCCCCCGCGTCCAACCCGCTGTACTGGACGAGGCCATTGGGCAACGCGGGCGTCTTCCTCCTCGTGCGTACGCGACGGCCGGTCAGCGAGCGGCTGGATCTGTTGGCCGAGCGCGCCCGCAGTGTCGAGGCGTACCTGCGCGAGGCCGAGCGTGCACTCACCGCAGCGTCCCCGGAGCACCAGAGCGCGGAGCTGTTCTCCTTTGCCGAGCGGCAGGCTCGCGCCTCATCCGCGTTTTTTCTCGAGACCGCGCCGCGTGTCGCGGCCGAGGCCGGGGAGCCGGCGCGTGCGGAGCTCGAGGTGGCGGGTGCGGCGGCAGCGGCATTTGCGGACCGCCTGGCCGAGCTGGGACAGCGGGCCCGTGGAACCGCGCGACTCGGGCGCAACTATGCCCGCGCGCTCGAGCTGTGGACGGGTGACGACGTGTCGCCGGACGAGCTCTTCGCCGCAGGGGAGCGCGCACTCGAGGAGAAGGTGGCCGAGGCTTCGCAGTTCGTCCGCTCCGTCTGGGACGACCACTTCGCGGAAAGCGCGCCCAAAGACGACCGCGAGCTCCTGCGCACGGCGTTCCTGCGCCTGGGCGACGACCGCGCGTCGAACATCGACGAGCTGGTGGCCGACTACCGCAGCCTGGTCGAAGAGGCGATTCACTTCGTCTCGCGCCTCGATCTCCTGACGTTGCCGGAGTTCAGCCTCATCACCGATCGCTCGCCGGCGTACTTCGTCGGTCAGAGCGTCGGTGGGGTCTACTCGCCCGGTCCCTACGCGCCGGAGGGGGAGACACTCTTCTACCTGCCGACACCTCGGCCCGACGCCACGGCAGCCCAGCGTGAGGCGCTCTTTCGCGACTTCAACCACCACTTCAACGTGATGATCGTTCCGCACGAGATCGTTCCGGGGCACGACACGCATCTTCGATGGGCGGCTCGCCATCCGAGCCGTGTGCGCGCGCTGTTCGCGGACGCGGTCACGGTCGAGGGCTGGGGCACGTTCTCCGAGAGGCTCCTCCTGGATCTCGGCTGGGGCGACGATCTGGCGCGGATCGCGCACCTGAAGAAGCAGCTCGAGAACATCGCGCGCACGCTCGTGGACATCGGCGTGCACACCCGCGATTGGCCGCGCGACCGGGTGATCGAGTTCGTGCGCGAGGAGGCGCTGCAGGAGGACGCCTTCGCGGCCAACATGTGGCAGCGCACGCTGACCACCGCACCCCAGCTCGTGTCCTACTGGCTCGGCTACGAGCGGTTCCAGGCCCTGTACGGGAAGGCGCGCGTCGCGCACGGGGAGCACTTCGAGTGGAAGCCGTTCCTCGATCGCATCATGCAGGTGGCGCCGGTCGGGGGCGAAGACCTCCAGCGTCTCGTGCTCGAAGAGCCGCTGGAGACGCCGGCGACTGGTGCGTTGAAGCGAGACGGCGCGCCGGAGCACTAGGGGGCTGCTGAGAAAGTCCCCTAGCGGCCGGTGAACTCCGGCTTGCGCTTCTCGACGAACGCGGTGACACCTTCCTTGAAGTCCTCGCGGGAAGCGCAGTCGGCGAAGAGCTCGCCCTCGAGCTGGAGCTGCGATTCGAACTCGTTCTCGAGGGAGCGGTAGAAGAGCCTCTTGACGTTGCCGTAGACGTGGGTGGGGCCGTGCGCGAGCCGCTGTGCCACCTCCATCGTCCTGGACTCGATCTCGTCCGTGGGCACGACCATGTTCACGAGGCCCCAGTCGGCCGCGGTCTGCGCGTCGACGCGGTCTCCGAGCATCGCCATCTCGAGGGATCG
Organism: Candidatus Multivoraceae bacterium; assembly: GCA_965223385.1. Lineage (GTDB taxonomy): Bacteria > Acidobacteriota > Thermoanaerobaculia > Multivoradales > Multivoraceae > JBCCLJ01. The sequence goes on from CBDCWR010000007.1 coordinate 4,011,551, forward strand.
CTTGATTCCGATGGCGCGCGGCAGATGGAAGGAGGACGAGCCGTCCGGGCTCGTACCGATGTTGCAGTAGGCGAGGGTGAAGAACGCGTCTTCCGCCGCGATGACCAGGTCGCAGGCCGCTGCCACGCTGACTCCCGCGCCCGCCGCGGCACCTCGTACGGACGCCAGGATCGGCTTCGGCATTCGGCGCATCGCGAACATGACGGGATGCAGATCGTGGATCCGCAGAACGAACTGCTTGCGCCGCTCCTCGGGCTCCTTCTGGACGATCTCGGCCATGCTCTTGATGTCGCCACCCGCCATGAAGTGACTGCCCGCACCCCGGAGCACCACGCAGCGGACGGCATCGTCGGCTTCGATGTCGTGAAGCGCGTCCTTGAGCGCGGCCCGCATCTCCAGGCTGAGTGCGTTGCGGGCATCGGGGCGGTTCATCGTCAGCAGGGTGATGCCGTCCTGCGTGTCGACCTCGAGGTGTGCCATGGATCCTCCTGTTGCGGACGTCTCGGACTCAGCCCACCGCGCCGCCGGGTCTGCGGGGAGCACCCTGTGGATCGATCAGGGTTCCGGGGTTGAGGATTCCCTGGGGATCGAGCTCGGCCTTCGCTGCTGCGAGTGCGCGGGCAAAAAGCTCTGGCCTCTGTTGGTCGTACCCCGACATCCTGTGGTCGCGCCCGACCGCGTGATGGTGGGTGACCGTGCCACCGAGTGAGGTGACGACCTCGTTGGCTGCGATCTTGAGGTCGCGCCACTGCGCGAGCAGGCTGCCCCACGAGCCCAGCGTCTGGAAGGAGAAGTAGGGTGCTGGGCCGTCCGGGTAGACGTGCGTGAAGCGGCACGTGATGCGCCCGCGATGTCCGGTGATCTCCTCCATGGCGTCCTGCATGCGCTCCCGGATGCTGGCGTGGAAGTTCTCGAACCGATCCCACGTGATCGAGGTCTCGAACGTGTCGGAGATCACACCCATCGGGGTCATGACCTCCCGTGCGTAGGGTGCCGTGATGAACGCGTGCCTCCAGGCACCCACCGCTCCTTCGAGGTGCCCCTGATCGGTCGACGGTGGCACCACCGTACCGCCGTGATCCGAGACGATCTCTTCGGTGCGTGACATCCAGGCTTCGACGGGATGGTCGGCTGATTCGTACCCGAGGACCAGAAGCGAGGTCTCGCCTTCACCAGCGCCGGACGCGTGAGACTCCTGCGCGTCGATCAGCCGGCAGTTCGAGGGGAAGAGGCCCGCCTGGGACACGCCGCGCACGGCTTCCGCAGCCTTGTAGAAGTCGTCGAAGAGCACGGCGGCGGAGGCGCGGTGGGTCGGGCGATCCTGCAGGCGCATCCAGGCCTCTGTGATGATCCCGAGGATGCCCTCGGAGCCGATCATCAGGCGATCCGGGCTGGGGCCGGCTCCGGAGCCGGGGAGGCGGTAGCTCTCGAGCAAACCCTGCGGAGTGACGCTGCGGGTCGACTCGACGAAGTCGTCGATGTGGGTGTAGAGGGTTGCGAAGTGGCCGCCGGACCGGGTTGCGATCATGCCGCCGAGGGTGGCCATCTCGAACGACTGGGGGAAGTGTCGCAGGGTCAGCCCGTGAGGCTTGAGCTGACTCTCGAGCTCCGGGCCCGTCGCGCCCGCCTGGATACGGGCGCTGCGCGAGGTCCGGTCGATCTCGAGCACCTGGCTCATGTGGCCGAGGTCCAGGCTCAGGGTGCCGCTGTAGGCCTCGGAGACATCAGGCTCGACGCCGCCGACGACGCTGGTCCCGCCGCCGAAGGGAATGACCGCGACGCGCTCGTCGTGGGCCCACGACATGAGGCGCTCCACGTCGCCTTCGTCCTCCGGATAGGCCACCACGTCGGGTGGATTCTGGACGTCACGCTCGAACATCCGCACCGAGTCGGGAAAAGACTTCCCGTAGCTGTGGAGGAGCCTCTCGTAGGGTGAGCTGGTGCAAAGGGGCTCCAGGGAGCTGGGCGGCGCAACGCGGGGCTCGCGCAGGTCGAATTCGTCTTCGGCCGGCGGCGAGGCGTGGGGTGCCTCGTCGATGCCGTACGCAGTGGCGACGCGCTGGCGCAGCGCGTTCTGCTCGTCCGCGTCGAGGCCAGCGCCTTCGTAGCCCCAGCCCCAGAACTTCCTGCGCGGTGTCGCGCCTTGGTCTTGGCTCATCGGTGTCCTCTGTTGGTCGCGAGTGGAGGAGCAGTCTACGCGCTGCGCCCGGACGTTCGCAGCTCACCCGGGCGCTCCGGACGGCTCGGCGCTCGACCCGGCGAGCCAGCCGCGGTCTGCGAGCACCGTGCGGCAGTCGCTCGGCCCTCGGACGACCGTCGCGCAGAGGCCGGCGCGCCGCGCGGCTTCGACGTTCGTTGCACTGTCGTCGAAGAACAGGATCTCCTCCGGACGCACGCCGAGGTCCTCGGTACAGGCGTGGAAGGTCTCCGCGTCGGGCTTCAGGCGGCCGGTCCGGTACGAGAGATACGTCGCCTCGAAGTACGGGGCGAGCTGCGGCTCGAACCGAGGCCAGTGCAGGTCGTTCGTGTTGCTGAGCAGGGCGAGTCGGAAGCTCCCTCCCAGGTGTGCGAGCAGGTCCTCCGCGCCGGGGAGGAGATGGGGAACCCACGTGGCCAGCTCCCGGAGGAGCTCGTCCGAGGACATGCGCAGGGAGAGCTCGGCGGTGAGCTGCTCGACGAAGGGCCGCGGCGCGAGCTGGCCGGTCTCGAACGCGCGCACGGTGGGCGAAGCCAGCCAGAGGTCCCAGACCTCCTGTTTCGTGCGCCGAACCTCGGACGGGATGGACGCCAGCGCGTCGATCCCTCGAAAGTCGGCGAGTACGCCACCCAGGTCGAACAGGAGGACCCGTGGTCGAGGTCCGTGCATGGATGCGCACTGTCGCACAGGGCGCCTTGGCCCGCAATCGGGGGGAAGGAACGCTCCTCCGCCGCCGCAGGATAGTCTGCCGGTCATGCGCCCCCGGAGCCCACGGCACGCCGGCTCGCGCCGAGGAGCACGGGTCTGGTGTGTCCTCAGCCTCGCGGTCTTCGGTCATGCCGGCGTGGTCTCCGGCCAGCAGACCGCTCCGCGAATGGTCGACATTCTGGAGGAGATCGCGACGCAGGCGCAGCGCTCGAGCCCCTACTGGGGTGTGGAGCCGCGCGACGAGGCGGCCCGTGCGCTCGAGCAGGCACGTGCCGGCGGCTCGGCTCGGCGGGTCGTGGAGCAGCTCCTGGTCCTCGCGGACGAAGAGCTCCGCCTGGGGAGGGAGGCGGAGGCCCTCGAGCTGCTCGAAGAGGCGCGTACTGCGGTGGCCCCGCTGGGGGTCGACCTGCGTGCACGGGTCGAACTGCGCACCGGCGTGGCGTATCTGCGTCTCGCGGAGACCCGCAACTGCGCCACCAACCACAACGCCGACGCCTGTATCGTGCCGATTCGCGGCGGCGGCATCCACCGCGATCGTCTGGGAGCGGAGAAGGCGCGTGAGGCGCTTCTGCGCTACCTGGCGCTGGTGCCACCGCGCTCGGTGAGCTCGCTGCAGGGGATGTGGCTGCTGAATCTCGCGCACATGACTCTGGGCGAGCTGGCGACCGTGGACCCGCGCTACCAGCTCCCGGTGACCGCGTTTGGTGGGGAAGGTGACATGCCGCGCCTGCGCAATGTCGCTCCCGAGCTGGGTGTCGACAGCTTCAACCTCTCGGGCGCCATGGTCGTCGACGACTTCGACGGCGATGCCGACCTCGATGTCTTCACCACGTCGTTCGATCCGCAGGAGTCGGCAAAGTACATCGCCAACCTCGGGCCGGGAGACGGCGACGCTCCCTGGCGCTTCGAGGATCGATCCGAGGAGGCGGGCCTGGCCGGCCTCACGGGCGGGCTGAACGCGCTTCAGGCGGACTACGACAACGACGGCGATCTCGACGTGCTGGTGCTCCGCGGCGCCTGGCTGGGAGAAGACGGGCGCCACCCGAACTCGCTGCTGCGCAACGACGGTTCCGGCCGTTTCGAGGACGTCACCTTCGCGGCCGGCCTCGCCGAGCCTTTTCTCCCCACCCAGACGGCCGCCTGGGCGGACGTCGACCTCGATGGCGACCTCGACCTCTTCGTGGGTAACGAGCACGACGCGCGTCAGAGCGCGCCGAGCCAGCTGTTTCGCAACGACGGCAAGGGCTCGTTCGAAGACGTGGCGTCCGAGCTCGGGCTGCGCGTCGAAGCCTTCGTCAAGGCGGCGGTGTGGGGAGACGTCGATCTCGATGGCGACCCCGACCTCTTCGTGTCGGTGCTGGGCGGGGGGAACCTGCTCTTTCGCAACGACCGCGGCCTCGGCTTCGCAGAGATCGGCGCAACGGCGGGCGTGCGCGGGCCACGGCAGAGCTTTCCCGCGTGGTTCTGGGATTTCGACAACGACGGTGCGCTCGACCTCTACGTGTCGAGCTATCGCGGCGATCGCGGGGGCGTCGGGCTGGTGGCTGCGAGCGCGCTTGGCTTCCCGGGGCCCTGGGAGCTCGCAGCGCTCTACCGCGGAGACGGCCGCGGTCGCTTCGTGGACGTGGCCGAAGCGGTGGGCCTCGGGCGCCTGCACCTGACCATGGGCTCGAACTACGGCGACCTCGACGGCAACGGCTTTCTCGACTTCTACCTCGGCACCGGGTACCCGGACTACGAGGCGGTGGTGCCGAACGCGCTGTACGTGAACCGCGACGGACGGAGGTTCGAGGACGTCACGCTGTCGAGCGGCATGGGGCACCTGCAGAAGGGGCACGCCGTGGCTTTTGCCGACTTCGACGGCGACGGCGATCTCGACGTGTTCGAGCAGATGGGTGGGGCCTATCCGGGGGACAGCTTCGCCGACGCGCTGTTCGAGAATCCCGGCGCACGGGACGACTACGTGCGTCTGCGGCTTCGCGGGACCCGCGCGAACCGTTCGGCGATCGGAGCCCGCGTGGAGGTGATCGTCGAGACCGCGCGCCCCGGCGCCTCGCCGCTCCGCCGCAGCCTCTTCCGCGAGGTCTCGAGTGGCGGCAGCTTCGGTGGCAACCCGCTCGAGCTCCTGATCCATCTGGGCCCCGCCGGCCGCGCGGCCGACGTCCGGGTGCGCTGGCCGTCCGCGACGGGCGAGGAGAGCTTCGGACCTCTCCCCGCGGGAGAGAGGACGGTCCTCGTGGAAGGCCAGGGCTCGATCGAGCCGCGGTCTCCCTGAGGCCCGGACCTCTTCAGCTGCCCCCCTAGGGCTCGCTGCTCGACCAGGGTGGAGCGACGCCGACCGAGCGGCCGTAGGCGATCACCTGGCCGAGGTGCTCGTGACTGTGGGTCACCGCGTTGTGCAGGGCGCCCGCCACACTCGTCGGGCGACCGAACATGTTGACGGTGTCGTCGAGCTTGCGCGCCCGACTGGCCTCGACCATCTTCCGGAGCTGCGCAAACGAGCGCTGCAGGGTCGCGACGACCGCGTCGCGGTCGCTGATCTGCTCGATCTCGGCGGGCCGGATGTCGTCGGGAATGTCGACGCCCAGCACGGTCGGCAGGAAGAAGTTCGCCGCCGCCGTGTGCATGAGCGCCTCGCTGATGGAGCGCACTTCGGGTGTGGGGCGCCACGTCATCTCGTCCTGGGGAATGGCCTGGGCGAGGGAGACGAGCTTCGACTCGACCGTGTCGATGTCCGCGAGGATGTCGGCGCGGTACTGCGCCGCAACCGGCGGCAGCGCGGTGAGCCAGAGGGCGAGAAGGCAGGCGAGGGGGACGGCGCGTCGCGCGATCATGAGCTGCTCCTACATGGGTTTCTCGTCCGTCGGGAGGCCGCCGACGGAACGGAGATGAGGTGTCCTTCTGGGAGGACGGTGCCAGGTCTGGCGGGGACGTCGTCGCGTGGGTACGAAGCTTCGAACGCCTTTGTTTTCAGTCGATTGAGGGGCTGGCACGGCCCTTGGACCGTGCAGAGGGCGAGGCCAGCGCACCGATCGATCCCTCGCATCGGAGGACGCGCCGGCCGCAACGACAGGAAGGAGCTCGACATGACGACCCACGCACCGAGACCCCGAGGCCGAACGTGGACGGGAGCCCGCACTGGGCTCCTGCGAGGGAAGCGCCCGGCCCTTCTCGCTGGAACGGTGACCACGATGTTGGCGGGCCTGATGCTCGCCAGCCCCGCGGCGGCCGGCGACTGGGGGTGGGGTGCCGCGTTCCGGATCGGAGGCCTGCACTTCCGGATCGGCCACAGTCCGCATCACGCCGGTCACCATGACCACTACTACTACCAGACGCGCACTCCCATCCGCTCGCACCACCGCTGTACCGATCGCTGCTTCGTTCGAAGCCGGACGTACTACCACCATCGCACCTGCCCCGTGGTTCGAGGCTATCTCGGCCGTCACGGCTACGACTACGTGGACGTGTTCCAGCGCTACGCGCCGTTTCCGCGCCTCTCGTATCCGCCGTACCGCTACGGGCCTTACCGCAACTACGGTCGCTATGGAGACTACGGGCGGCGCTACGACCGGGATCGCCGGGCCTATGAGCGCGATCGTCGGCGTTGGGAGCGCCAGCGCAGGGAGTACGAGCGTGATCGCCGCAGGGAGCGCCGGTATCGGGAGCGCCATCGCCATCCCCGGTACGACGACGATTGGCGCTACCGGCGCCACCGGTACGACGACTGATCGCACCAAGCGTGCTCCCGAATGAACGAAGGCCCTGTCGAGTGAGCTCGGCAGGGCCTTCTTCGTGAGCTTCGAACGGGTCTAGGGGACTTTTTCAGCAGCCCCCTAGTTGAGGACGATCTCGCGGATGTCTTCCCACTGGAAGACCGTGCCGTCGCCGCCGGACTGCAGAACCAGCACGCCGTCGTTGCTGTCGCTCGTGTCCTGGGTGCCTTCGAGAACCAGCTTCTCACCGGAGCGCAGCGTCACCTCCGCCGAGTCGTCACCCCGCGGAACGATGCGCTGCACCAGGGCGAAGGGAATGGTGAAGCTGGTGGAGCCGCGCTCGCCGTCGAGCATCTCCCAGAGGAAGGCCTCGTCCAGGTCGTAGACGATGCGCCCCGATTGCGACTGGCCGTCTTTCGAGGTCACCTGCCCCTGGATGGGGCCGGCGTCGTCGAACTGGTCGAAACCCAGGCCGCTGGAGCCGGGGTCGTCGAACGTGACGCTCTCGAACTCATCCCAGGAGACCGTGACGCGGCCATAGCGCGGGTCCTCGATCAGGATGCCGCGGATGTCCTCGTCGACGTCGTTCGTGCCCTCGAGCTGCAGCTTCCGTCCGTCCTTGAGCTCGATCTCCGAGCGCTTGTCGCTCAGCCGCCGAATGCCGCGGATCTTGCCCATCTCGATGGAGTGCTCGGCGTCGCGGCTCTCGCCGTCGAGCTTGTCGACCGAAATGCACTCCTCGGAGTCCCACTGGATGTAGCCGCGATACGAGCCGGACTTCGTCGCCACCGTACCGCTGAGGCGGAAGCCCGGTACGGCCGCGTCCGCCGGTGTCTTCGCGAAGTCGATGCGGTCGATGCGCTTCCAGTCCAACTGCACGGTGCCGAGGGCGGCATCGTTCACGGTGATGCGTGCGCCGACGTCATTGGAGCCACCGTCGCCGGTCAGGGTCTCTCCGCCGCGCATCGTGAGCTCGATCTCGCCGGAGCCCTTGTTGACCAGGCTCTGGATACTGCCGAAGCGGGTCACCAGCTGGCGTCCGGAGCCGTAGTTGCCCCAGTTGATCTTGACCTTGCGGCCCAGCACGTTGAGCGTCTTGCCACCGCTGCCGTCCCCGAACTCGTCGAGGTAGGGGAGCTCCTCCTTGTCGGAGTTGAAGAGGTCGTCCCAGAAGGCCTCTTCTTTGCCCCAGCGGAGGGTGCCGGTGTACTTCTCGTTGCTCTCGGTGGTCACGGTGCCGTAGATGAAGCCCCGCGTGTCGCTGCCCTGCTGCGCCGAGAGGAGCGTCGGAAGGAGCAGACCGGCGAGCGCCAGGCCCGTACCGACGAGGTGCGGTCGGTGCACTCGGCGGACCAGATCGCGACGCGATCGAGCCTGCCCACTGCGTGCGGATGAGCTGCTGTGTCCTGAGTTCATGGCATTCCTCTCTGCGATCTGAACCGGATCTCTCCGAGTTTCTTCTTGGGGTGGCGAGGTAGCGGGAGCCGCCGTCACCAGAGCTGAACGTTGACGGTGCGGGCGCCGGTCGAGGCTTCCATCGGGTCGTAGCCGTCGCCCACGGGAAAGGCTCCTTCGCTGGTGCGTCGCGACTCGCTGGTCGTTCGCTCCGCGTAGCGATCGCTCTCGAGCTGGTTCATCAGCGAGAACATCTCCTTGTGGTAGCGGTCATCGGCCTGCAGGAGCTCCGCGGCGAGCTCGAGGAAGCGCTCGTCGTCCATGCCCGAGTCGCCCGCGAGGACGATCTCGTCGGCCTGGAGCACCTGCGAGCTGAGCGAATCGTCGCGGCCCAGACCCACCCGGACGAGCATGGACGTGGCGAGCACGAGAAGGGCGACGGCCGCCAGCAGTGCCGGCCGACGCACGGCATTCGACCAGAAGGCGGGCCGAACGATCTCGGCCGGCGTGGCGGCCTCGGCCTCGATGCGCTGCCAGACATCGACGGGCGGAGCCTCCGAGGACTGGTCGAGGCGGAAGAGGGCGTCCACCTGGCGGGCGTTCTCGTAGTAGGCCTGGCAGGACGGGCAGTGGAGGACGCGACCCAGGACATCGTGGACGCGTTCCCGCTCGAGCTCTCCGTCGAGGAGCGCCGAGATGTCCGCCTGCTCATGGGAGCAGGGCGTGCGAGGGGAGTTGTGGGGTGCTGGCATGGGTTACCCGTCCATCGTTGGGTGGCGGTAGTCGCCGAGGTGCTGGATCGCCTTCTTGCGCGCGCGGTGGATGTTCACTTTCACGAGGCTCCGGCTCCAACCGGTCTCTTCCGAGATCTCGTCGTACGGCATCTGCTGGAGCACCCCCATCTCGAAGGCGCGCCGATGATCCGCACTCATGCTGTCGAGAGCTCCCTGGAGTCGCTCGTTGAGCTCGGAGAACTGGGCCCGTGCGTCGGCGCCGGTCGCGTCGGTGCCTTCGACCTCCGCGGTGCCCGGGGCGAGGTCGGAGAAGAGGGTGGGCGTGTGCTTCCTGGCCCGGTTGATGAGGAGGTTGTGTGCGGTACTGAGGAGGTAGGACCGCAGCTTCGCGGGCTCGCGCAGCGAGCTGCTGCGGATGGCGCGCACGAAAGTCTCCTGGAGGAGATCTTCGGCGTGCTCGCGGCCGACCCGGCCGACGAGGTAGGAGAACACCGAAGGCGCGTGGTCGTTGTAGGCTGAGTGCCAAAATGACATGGGCATCTCGTCGGGAGGAGGCGTTGCGGGACTCATCGAGAGGCGATTCTGAGGCTCGTTGGGGGTATGACAGCCGAGGTGCGGAGCGGTTACAGCTGGGGTTCTCGTGGCGCTCGAGGGTCGACACGGCGTGATACCTTGACGCCCCCGAGCAACCCCGATTCTGCAGCGCGTTCGCCCAAAGGGACAGCCGAGCGGTTGCGGCAGGCATCGCGCGCCGCCGTGGGTGGCGCTTCGAGGGTCGAAGCATGACCTGGCGCAAAGAAGTCGAAGAGATCGCGGCCCGCAAGCGCCTGGCGCTCGAAATGGGCGGTGAGGAGTCGGTCGCGCGACAGCACTCCTACGGAAAGCTCACGATTCGTGAGCGCGTTGCACGCCTCCTCGACACCGACAGCTTCAAGGAGCACGGTCCGCAGGCCGGGTTCGCCGAGCACGACGCCGAGGGCCGGCTCGTCGGTTTCTCGCCGGCGAACTACGTCGTCGGTCGCGGCCAGATCGGGGGCAGGCCCTGTGTCGTCGGAGGTGAGGACTTCACACTGCGCGGAGGCTCTCCTTCGCCCGCCGGCCTGCGCAAGTCGGTGTGGTCCGAGGAGCTTGCCGTGCGCTACCGCCTGCCGCTCGTGCGTTTTCTCGAGGGTGGCGGCGGCAGCGTGGCCGGATCGAGCGGCGGCTCCGGCAAACCGGTGGCTCCCAGGCCTGCCGGGGAGCCGGTCTACTCGCAGCAGCGCTTCGCCTCGATCGCCCGCATCCTGGAGGTTGCGCCCGTCGTGTCGGGTGCGATGGGTGCCGTGGCGGGGTTTCCGGCGGCGCGCCTGGTGGCGTCCCACTTCGCGCTGATGACGCGCGAGACGTCGCAGGTTCTGATCGGCGGCCCGGCTCTCGTGGAGCGTGCGCTGGGCGAGAAGAAGACGAAAGCGGAGCTCGGCGGGCCCGAAGTGCATCTCTACAACGGGGTCGTCGACAACCTCGCCGAGGACGAGGACGATCTCTTCGCACTCGTGCGGAAGTTCCTGAGCTACCTCCCCACGAACGTCTGGGAGCTCCCCCCGACGACAACTCCCGCAACGAACGACCCGCCGGAGCGGCGCGACGAAGAGCTGCTGGATCTCATTCCGCGCGATCGGCGCTACCTGTACGACCCCCGTCGGATCATCGAGAAGGTCCTCGATCTCGACAGCTTCTTCGAGCTGACGCCGCTCTACGGGCGCTCGCAGATCACGGGCCTCGCGCGCCTCGCCGGAACACCGGTTGGTGTCTGGGCCAACGATCCGCACCATACGGGCGGCGCAATGGGCGCCGACGGCGCGCAGAAGGTGACCCGTTTCCTGCGCTTCTGCGAGACCTTCCACCTGCCGCTCATCTGTTTCGTCGACGAGCCCGGTTTCATGATCGGCTCGGCGTCGGAGAGATCGGGGACGATCCGGTACGGCATGGAGGCGATCGCCGCCACGGTGCGGGCGACGATTCCCTGGGCCTCGGTGCAGGTGCGCAAGTCGTACGGTGTCGCCGCTGCGGCCCACTACGGCCCGAACGCCCATGTCCTGATCTGGCCGTCTGCCGAGAGTGGCGCCCTGCCCATCGAGGGCGGCGTGGCGGTCGCCTTCCGCCGGGAGATCGCCGCGGCGGAGGACCCCGACAAACGCCGCCGCGAGCTCGAAGAGCAGCTGTCGAAAGGCAAGTCTCCGTTTCCGCGCGCCGAGTGGTTCTCGGTGCACGACCTGATCGATCCGCGCGATACGAGGCCCGAGCTCTGCGCTTGGCTCGAGATGTGCCAGCCGCTGCTGGCGAGCCGCGCAGGAGTGGGGCCACCCCCGAGGTAGTCGCACCGAGACGTCGCACCCGCAACCCCAGGAGAACCGAGATGGCCCATTCCAACAACACACGCCGGCGCTCGCTGGTGCTGCTCCTCGTCGTCCTGGCGCTGGGCTCCGCCTTTGCGTGGCACTCCGTCGCGCAGAATGCCGCGCAGAGTGTCGCGCAGAGTGCCGCGCAGACGGAGAAGCAGCCCGTGGGCTACACCGACACGCCCCAGATTCCGGGGCAGCCCTGGAAGGTGCACGACCCGGACCGTCCGCAGCCGGAAGTCGTCACGCCGGGCTCTTCCTTCTCGCACGGTGCTGCGCCGCCGTCGGACGCCGTGGTGCTGTTCGACGGCACGAGCCTCGACGCCTGGCAGGGGAGCGGCGGTCCCGCCGCCTGGAAGGTGGAGAACGGCTACATGGAGGTGACCCCCACCGGCTCGATTCGGACGAAGCAGGAGTTCGGCGACTTCCAGCTCCACCTGGAGTGGGCGACGCCGGCCGAGGTCGTCAGCAACAGCCAGGGACGCGGCAACAGCGGCGTCATGATCTACGGCCTCTACGAGGTGCAGGTGCTCGACTCGTACCAGAACCGCACCTATCCCGACGGTCAGGCGGCGTCGCTCTACGGGCAGCGTCCGCCTCTCGCGAACGCGTCGAGCCCTCCCGGAGAGTGGCAGACCTACGACATCCTCTTCGAGGGCCCGCGCTGGGAAGGGGAGGAGCTCGTGCGTCCGGCCTCGGTCACGGTTCTGCACAACGGGGTCGCCGTGCACCACAAGATGGCGTACCGGAGCCCTTCCCTCCACCGGCGCGTCGGCAGTTACGACACGCCGCATCCACCGAGAGGCTTCATCGGCTTGCAGGACCACCGCAACCCGGTGCGCTACCGCAACGTCTGGATCCGCGAGCTCGGCGACTACGACGAGTAGCGACGCCAACGTCGCCTCAAGTGGTCTCCAGGTGATACCCGGTGAGGCGGTTGGCGTAGAAGGCGAGCAGCTGGGGGTCTTCCGAGTGCACCGTGGCGGCTTCGACCACCAGCGCCCGTCGGCGGTGGTATGACGCAAAGACCGTGTCGGCCTGGAGCAGCACGGCGCGTGCATCGGCGTGCGAGAGCGACTCCGGAAGGCGGAGGTGGCCGCGCTCGGCGAGACCGTGAAGCCGCGCGAGCAGCGCGTCGAGGGATCGCTCCACGGCGTCTCGCGCCGCGGCGCTCTCTCCGTCCGTCAGCGCCGCGCGCAGGGCAAAGGCGGCTGCGTGGGTCGGGAGGACGAGGTTGTCCCGGAGGTACTGCCCGCCGATCGCCTCTCCGAGCTGCTGCGTGGCGTCGCGCGGGTCCGAGGTGAGCTGATCGTGGAGCACGCGCCACGTCTCGGAGGGCGCCGCCTCGTCGTAGGCCGCGCCGGCCACCGTGAGCGGGGCGCCGAAGACCACGTGAATTCTCGAGTCCATGGACAGTAGCCGCTGGGCGAACTCCGCGAGTCGAGCGCGACGCTCCTCGGAGGAGGACGCGAGCGACTCGGCTTCGGGGACGAGCTCGTACGAAAGCGTCACCGGCACCACGAGGACTCGACGCGAGGCGCCGCGGTCGAGGAGGTTCTTCTGGGCCTCGGCGCTCGCCCCGAGGAGCCCGAGCTTGAGCTTCGTTTCGAGGGCGCCACTGCGGCTGCGGGTGCCGCCGGGGTAGAAGAGATGGTGGTACCCCTCCTCGAGCGTCACGACCACGTACTCCTTGAGGGTGTCGCGGTAGATCCGATCGGTCTTCTGCCGGTCGACCGTGTAGGCCCCGAAGTTGTGCATGAAGAGCCCCATGATGGGGTTCGAGAGCAGGTTGATGCCTGCCCCGTAGATCACGGGAGGGATGTCGAGCTGGTGCAGCGCGAGCCCGAGCACGATGGAGTCGAGGTTGCTGTGGTGCGTGGGGGCAAAAACCAGCGAGCACGCGGCGTGGAGGGCGCGGACGGTCTGTGTCTCCCCGTGCAGCACGATGCGCTCTGCCTTGTCACCGCTCGCGCGCGCCGGGATCTCGGTGACGGACGAGGGGCTCAGCAGGACGCGGAGGGCCGGGGGCAGGATGCGCAGTGCAATCTCGTAGGCGATCGGGTCGAAGTCGCCGCAGATCTCCTCGGCGTAGTGCGAGATCACCGCCCACAGTGCGTCGTCGGCCGCCGCCTCGCCTCCGAGCGAGGTGCGCATCTGGATGCCGAGCCAGAAGGCCCGGTCGACGAGCGTGCGCACGGAGAGAGGCTCCTTGGTGAGGCGCTCCCGCTCGGCGTCGACGGAGCCCTGTACGAGCTGCGCGAGCTGGGCCGAGGTCGCGTCGTTGCGCTCGCGGTCGGCGACGCGCCGCCTGATCTCGGCCAGGAGGCGCGTCTGGTCTTCTTTGCGCATGGCGGGCGGAGCGCGGGCTCCGCAGAGGTCAGTTTGGCAGCTCTTCCGGCTCGTCCGTCGGATCGGCAGCCGCGGGCGGCGCCGGCTCGATGGTGAGATCGAGGTTCTGTTCCGCGAGCTCCTCGTCAACCTCGCCCTGCCAGTCGACGTGCACCACGCCTCCGCCTTTTAGGTCGCCGAAGAGGATCTGATCGGCAAGAGGGCGCTTGATCTCGCGCTCGATGAGGCGTCGCATGGGCCGAGCGCCGAAGTCGGGCTCGTAGCCGTTCTCCGCCAGCCAGGTCCGCGCCTGGTCGCTGAGCTCGATGCGGACCTCCTTCTCCGACAGCTGGCCTTCGAGCTCGCCCACGAGCTTGTCGACGATCTTGAGCACGACCTCCTGCCCCAGCGGCTCGAAGACCACCCACGCATCGAGGCGGTTGCGGAACTCGGGGCTGAAGAGGCGCTCGATCGCCGGCCTGGACTTGGCTTCGGTCGAGATCTGGCCGTCGGCTGGCGTGAAGCCCAGCGACTTGGTGGTGAGCTCGCGGCCGCCGGCGTTGGTGGTCATGAGCAGGATCACGTGCCGGAAGTCGGCCTTGCGGCCGTTGTTGTCGGTCAGCGTCGCGTGATCCATCACCTGGAGCAGGATGTTGTACACGTCGGGGTGGGCCTTCTCGATCTCGTCGAGCAGGAGCACCGCGTGTGGCGTTCGGCGAATGGCGTCGGTCAACAGCCCACCCTGGTCGAAGCCCACGTAGCCCGGAGGGGCGCCGATGAGCCGCGACACCGTGTGCTTCTCCATGTACTCGCTCATGTCGAAGCGGAGAAACTCGATGCCGAGCGTCGCGGCGAGCTGCCGGGCGAGCTCGGTCTTGCCGACGCCGGTCGGGCCGGAGAAGAGGAAGGAGCCGATGGGCCGCTCTTCGGGGCCGAGCCCGGCGCGCGACAGCTTGATCGACGCGGAGAGCGACTCGATGGCCTGGTCCTGGCCGAAGATCACGCGCTTCAGCTCGCCTTCGAGGTTGGCGAGCGCATCTTCGTCCGACTCCGACACCGACTGCTGCGGGATCTTGGCGATGGCGGAGACGACCTCTTCCATCTCGGGCGGACCCAGGGTCTCGAGGCGCGCCTCGTCGTCGCGCAGCTGGTTCGCGGCGCCTGCCTGGTCGATGACGTCGATCGCCTTGTCGGGCATGCGTCGGTCGTTGATGTACTTGCTCGCCAGCTCCGCCGCCCGCTCGAGGGCGATGTCCTCGTAGCGCACGTCGTGGTGCTCCTCGTAGCGCTCGCGCAGGCCCTTGAGGATGCCGATCGAGTCTTCGAGGGACGGCTCGTCGATGTCGAGGCGCTGGAAGCGGCGCGCGAGCGCGCGGTCGCGGTCGAAAGCGGCCTTGTACTCGGGGTGGGTGGTGGAGCCGATGCACCGCAGCTCACCCGAGGCGAGCGAAGGCTTGAGGATGTTGGACGCGTCCAGCGAGCCGCTGCTCACGGCACCGGCGCCGACGATCGTGTGGATCTCGTCGATGAACAGGATGTGAGACGGGTCGTCGGTGACCTCGCGAATGACCGCCTTGAGCCGCTGCTCGAACTCGCCGCGGTACTTGGTTCCAGCGAGCAGGGCGCCCATGTCGAGGGCGTAGATGGTGGCGTCCTGCAGCATGCGCGGGACGCGACCCTCGTGGATCGCGAGCGCGAGGCCCTCGACGATCGCGGTCTTGCCGACGCCGGGATCACCCACCAGGATCGGGTTGTTCTTGCGCCGGCGAGCCAGCGTCTCCATGACCAGCTGGAGCTCCGGCTCGCGGCCCACCAGGGGGTCGATGCGCCCGTTCGCGGCGCGCTCGTTGAGGTTGCTGGCAAACGCCTCGAGCGGGTTCGCGACGCCGTCGTCCTCTTCCGGGTCGACCCCCTGCGGTGTGCCGTCACCCGGGCCGGGGATGCCGTCCTTGCCGACGCCGTGCGAGATGTAGCGCACGATGTCGAGTCGGTCGACGCCCTGTGACATCAGCAGGTAGACGGCGTGAGAGTCTTCCTCGCGCAACATCGAGGCGAGCACGTTGCCTGCGTCGATCGTGTCGCGACCGGCGGAGTGGCGCTGCAGCGCGGCGCGCTCGACCACCCGCCAGAAGGCGATCGTCTGCTTCGGCTCGAAGGTGTCGTCCTCCTCGTCACCCGGCACCGGCACGGTCTCGAGCTGGGTGTCGAAGTACTGTTCGAGCTCGTCGGCCAGGTGGTGGATGCGGATCCCCACGGCCTGGAGGACCTCCATGGCCTTGGGGTCCGCGCACATGGCGAGCAGGAGGTGCTCCAGAGTCACGTACTCGTGGCGGCGGGCGCGCGCCTCGCCGATGGCGGCGTCGATCGTCGCGCGAAGCTCGTCGGTCATTCTCATGGTGGTTCGCTGGCCTCTGGGTTTAGGACTCTTCGTCGCCGTCGCTCTCGGGCTCCATCGTGCACATGAGCGGGAAGCGGGCCTTTTCTGCAGCCTCGAGAACTTCTGCCACCTTGGTTTCGGCAACGGCATACGGATAGATGCCGACGACGCCGACGCCGTTGTTGTGCACGTAGATCATCAGTTTCGTCGCTTCGGCCTCGCTGATGCCAAAAACGACTTCGAGGACGCGCACGACGAACTCACGGGGCGTGAAGTCGTCGTTGTGCAGCAGGATGCGGTACATCCGTGGCCGCTTGATGCGCGTCCGGGTCTCGACCTTGGTGAGAACGGAGCCCTTGTTCTCTTCGTCCGCCATGTTTCGAAATCTAGCACCGTGCCGTTCGGGCCTGGAGAGGGCGGTCACTCGCCCTCCTCCGGCTGGGGGAGCCCCTGGCCCTGGTACCAGAGCTCCAGCTCGCGCTCGCGGCTGGCGCAGTCGGCCCGCAGAGCGTCGCCCAGCAGCTCGTTGAGCTGGGAATGGGCAAACCAGTGGCTGCTGTGCACCAGGCTCGGCTCGAAGCCGCGCATCATCTTGTGCTCGCCTCCCGCGCCGCCCTCGAAGACCTGGATGCCGCGGTCGATGCACTCGTCGATGGAGTGGTAGAGGCACACGTTGAAGTGCAGGAACTTGTGCTCCTCGTGGCAGCCCCAGTAGCGGCCGAAGAGGTGCGTGGGGCTCGCGACGTTGATCGCGCCCGCAACGAGGTGATTCTCGCGCCAGGCGGTGACGAGCTCCGCGTGGTCGCCCAGGTCCGAGAAGAGGTGCTGCATGAAGTCCCGCGTGAGGTAGGCCCCGCCCCACATGTACTTCTGGCAGGTCGTGAGGTAGAGGTCGTAGGCGCGGTTGGCCCACAGGTGCGGGTCTTCCGCGAGCTCTTCGCCGCGGATGGTGCGGATGGTGATGCCCTGGCGCCCCGGCTCGCGGCGCTCTCGCCGCGCCTGGGTGCGGCGCTTCGACTTGAGGCGGGCGAGCCAGTCGTCGACGACACGGTAGTCGTGGTTGCGCCAGTGGTACTGGACCATGGTCCGGGGGGAGAGCCCGGCTGACTCCCACCAGTTGCGCTCCTCCGCCGTGTGGTAGAGCACGTGGATCGACGAGAGGTCGTTCGACTGCGCCAGCTCCAGGGCGAGCGCCATGATCGCCCGGGCGCCGGATCCGGGGTCGAGGTCGTCGCGGTAGAACAGTCGGCGACCGGTGACCGGGCTGAAAGGCACGCCGACGATCAGCTTGGGGTAGATCGACTGCCCGGCCCGTCGGAGGGCATCGGCGAAGCCCCAGTCGCGCGAGAAGTCGCCCATGCCGTCGTTCTTGAGGTACGCCGGAGCGGCGAGGAGGAGCTCGTCGCCGCTCCAGCCCGTGAGGTGGCACGGCCACCAGCCGCGGTCGGGCACCGCGCAGCCGTGGCGCTCGAGGCCCTCGAGGAACGACCAGCGGAGGAACGGGTTGTCGGACGGACGCAGGAGAGCGTCCCACTGCTGCGGGTCGATCTCGCTCAGGCTCTGGACCGGGCGGAGCTCGAGCGAAGGTGGGGAAGAGTCGGTCAAAGGTGCACGGGCGGAGTCGTTCGGGGTGCGTAGCCTATAGAAGTTTCGGCGCTCTTCAGGGTCTGGACGGCCCGCTGTCCGGCCGTGCCGCGACGTGCTTTCGGACGGGCGCACCGCTATGGCCCACATGTCGTTGGCTCCCATACACTTGGACCCGCATCGAACCGTCTGGAGGGGCCTCATGTCCGACACGCAGCCATCGAAGAAGATCAAGGGGATCCGGCAACTCGTCGCGGAGGCCGAAGAGGTCATCGACACGCTGACACTCGAGGAGGCTCGTGAGCTCCACGGCAGCGAAGACGCCGTTTTTGTCGACATCCGGGACGTGCGCGAGCTGAGCCGCGGCGGCAAGGTTCCGGGCGCTGTCCACGCGCCGCGAGGGATGATCGAGTTCTGGTTCGACCCCGAGTCCCCCTACCACCGAGACGTCTTCGCGCAGGACAAACGGTACGTGCTGTACTGCGCCAGCGGGTGGCGCTCCGCTCTCGCGACGCGCGCACTGCAGGAGATGGGCTTCGACCGCATCACGCACGTCGCCGGTGGCTTCACGGCCTGGCGGGAGTCCGGCGCGCCGGTCGAGAAGAAGGAGGCGTAGGAGAGAGGCATGAGCTTCCCGAAGCCCTTCTATCGCTGGCGCCCGCACCCCTGGCACGGCCTGAGCGCAGGGGACGCACCCGAGGAGTTCGTCAACGCGTACATCGAGATCACGCCCTTCGACCTCGTCAAGTACGAGGTGGAGAAGGAGACCGGATACCTCAAGATCGATCGCCCCCAGCGGACCTCGTCGCGGCCCCCGGCACTCTACGGATTTGTCCCGCAGACCTACTGTGCGGAGCGCGTCGGAGAGCTGATGCCCGAGGCAAAGCGGGGCGACCATGACCCGCTGGACATCTGCGTGATCAGCGAGCGCCCCGTGTCGCGGGGTGAGGTGATCCTCGAGGCCCGTATCGTCGGTGGCCTGCCGATGTGCGACAACGAGGAGGCCGACGACAAGATCGTCGCCATTCTCAAGCACGACCTGCTCTGGTCGGAGGTGCGCGACCTGGCGGACCTCCCTGGAGTGCTCGTCGAGCGCCTCCGGCACTACTTCCTCACCTACAAGCTGGTGAAGGGGGAGGAGAACACGGTGTCGATCGGTGACGCGTATGGCCGGGAGCACGCGCTCGCCGTGCTGCGCGCGTCGATGCAGGACTACGAGGACCACTTTGGCGGCAGCTGAGCTCGCCGAAGGTCGGCAGGCGCTCTGGGACGGGGCGGCGCGGGCGGTGCGCGCGCTGGCCGGAGCGTCAGGACGCCTCCTGGACGACTTCCAGGAGGTCGACCTGGCGCCGGCGCGGGAGCGGGGGTACTTTCGACCGGGCGAGGATGAAGCCCTCACGGCGTGGTTCTCGCGTTTCCTCACCATCCGCGCGTCGCTGTGGGAGCTGCTGGAGGAGACCGCCGATCCCGTCGATTGGAGCGTCGGCGACGTGGTCGCGTCCGAGGACTGGCGACGTTTTTCGGTCGGCTATCTCGCCGCGTGTGTCCTGGTCGCGATCGACCGCTTCCTCCTCGAGGAGGTGGCGCCGGACGCCCTGGTCCAGAGGAAGCTGAACGAGGGTGCCCCTGAGCTGAGGATCGAGCGCAAGCAGTGGACGCACGTGTTCGAGTCGGTCAGCGAGCCGAAGCACGCCGTTCTCCTGCTGCAGGCGATGCGGGTGAAGCGTCGACACACGGAAGAGCTCGCGCAATGGGCCGCAGGGGAGGCCGACGACTTCCAGTGGGTGCACGCCGCACTCGAGCCCTGGGAGCGCGCCCTCGACCAGAGCAAGCGGGCGTACGCGAAGAGGCTCTTCGGATACGCCCGTCACACGCTGGCGCGCCGCGGTGCCTCCGCCCGGCAGAAGACGCTCTTTCGGGTGCTCGAGGCCTCCGGCAGGGTCGTGGCCGAGCTCAGGCCGCGGGTACGGCCCCCGAGGGTCACGCGGCACGTACGCGAGCGGCTGCAGGAGCTCCTGCGGCCGGGAGACGTGCTGGTGACGCGCTACGACGTCGCCGCGTCGAACCTCTTCCTGCCTGGATACTGGCCTCACACCGCACTTTATGTCGGGGACGCTTCGGGCCCGGCCATGCGCGGGCTCGAGCTCGAGCCGCGCATCGTCGCCAGGTGGCGGGAGCCGCTGCGCGTACTGGAGGCGCAGAAGGACGGTGTTCTCCTGCGCCCGCTCGAGCGCACGCTCGCGGTCGACGCCGTGGCCGTCATCCGGCCGCAGCTCGCACCCCAGGACGTCGGTCGCGGGCTCCGTCGCGCGCTGCGTCACGAGGGCAAGATGTACAACTTCGACTTCGACTTCTTCCGGGGCGATCGGCTCGTCTGCACCGAGGTGATCTACCGCGGCTTCGACGGGCTCGGAGAGCTTTCGATCGCCCTCCAGCAGCGCGCTGGGCGGCCGACGCTTTCGGCGGAGGACCTGCTCGATCTGGCGGTGGATCGCCGCGGCTTCGAAGCGGTGGCAGTGTTCGGGGCGCCAACGTGCCCCGACGAGCTCGTGGTGGGTGTGGAGGCGCGCGAACGGATCGAGCGGTCGTATCGGGGCGGGGAGAACCTGCAGTGAGTGGCTCGCAGCCGATCCAATTTTTTGTCGCCGATGGGTTCAAGCGTCGAAGCCGCTGGGTGATCATGCTGCTGGTAGCGAACTGGCTCGTCCTCGGCCTCGTCCTCGGCTCGACGATGAAGACGAGCCCGACCTTCGCGATCGCGGCAGCCATCGCGGGGGTCCTCACTCTCGCCGCCGGCGCCGGCCAGCTGCGCGCCGCACGGTACGCCGAGCAGGAGCCGATCGCAGAGATCACCGACGAGGTGTTTCGCGTGCGCTACTACAGCAGCAAGATCTTCCGGAAGGTCGCCCTCGCCAAGCTGGCCGCCGTCGAGCGTGAGGGTGGGGTGCTGGCGTTGGTCGGCCACGACGGGGAGCGTCAGGCGGTTCCGCTGCGCGGCCTTTCCGAGGGCGACCGCGAGAAGCTGGTCCACGATCTCGGGGCCGCGATCGCCGCCCAGGGTGCCGGATGAGCGGCACGTCGGGCGTCGGGGTCGGCAGCATGGTCGAGGAGCTGCGGCGCGTGGTCGTGGGGCGGCCCGCCCCCGAGCTCGCCACGGCCGACCCGGCTCTCTGGCACTACGACGGCGAGGTCGACTACGAGCTGGCGCTCGAGCAGCACGCCGAGCTGACCGGGATCTTGGGGTCACTGGGAGTCGAAGTGCTCGTCTGCGAGGACTCCGGCGGGAGCGCGGACGCGATGTTCGTGCACGATCCGGTGACGACCACGCCGGCCGGTTTCGTGACCCTGCGCCCAGGGAAGGCGCTCCGACGCGGTGAGGCCCCCGCTCTCGCTCGCTTTCTGGAGGATGCTGGCGTGCCGCGAGCGGGAGAGATGCAGCGTGGCTTCTGCGAGGGCGGCGATCTGCTCTGGCTCGACCCGGAGACCCTGCTGGTGGGCGTCGGGTATCGCACGGACGCGGTTGGCGTCGACGAGCTGCGTCGGATCGTCGGGCCGCTGGGGGTGGAGGTGGAGGCGTTCGATCTGCCGGCTGGCCAGGGAGCAGACGCCTGTCTGCACCTGCAGTCGCTGGTCAGCCTGGTCGATCACGACCTGGCGGTCGTCCACTCACCGCTGACGCCGGTCCGCCTCCTGCAGAGGCTCGCAGGGCGCGGCATCGAGCTCCTGGAGGCGCCGGAGGAGGAGATGCCCAGCCAGGCCACCAACGTGCTCTGCATCCGGCCCCGGGTGGCCCTCGCCCTCGACGCGAACGTGCAGACGATCGCACAGCTGCGGGACAGGGGATGTGAGGTGCATACGTATCGCGGAACCGAGATCTCGCTGAAGACCGAAGGCGGACCGACCTGCCTCACGCGCCCGATCTGGCGCTGCGACGGTGCCGCCTGAGGGCCAACCTTTGCCTCGGGTGCCCACGATCGGTGGCGAAACGCTAGACTCTTCGGTTGACTGTGCCTGCCTGGTGGTCGGGCGGAGACCTTTTTGAGATGGCACTCGAGGCCTAGCAGGGGGAAGCGGAGATGTCGCAGGAGAAACACGCCGATCTGAGCCTCGACGAGGCGCTGGTGGCCGAAACGTCCGACGTGGTGGAGGAGAGGACCCGCGTCGAGGGGCTTCTGGCCAAGGCCGAGGACGCGCGGCCGGACGTGAGTCCGGAGATCTACGAGCGGGTGACGGGCGACTATCAGGAGAAGCTCGCCGAGATCGCGTCCACCTTCGAGCCTCTGCGCGCCAAGATCCTGAGCGAGCTCGAGCGCATTCGCGGCGAGGAGATCTCCCTCCGGGATCAGCTCGGCTCGATCCAGGAGTACCTCGACGAGGTCCGTTTCCGCTGCCAGGTGGGTGAGTTCGGCGAAGAGAAGCTCGCCGAGTACGAGGCCGAGAAGGAGGACGACCGCTTGGAGTGCGAGTCGAAGCTCGAGACCATCGAGGCCACCTTCGAGAGCGCAAGCGAGCTCCTGCAGGAGCACGTCGAGGTGCTCCTCGGTGACGGGAAGCAGGAGCCTGAGCCGTCCAGCGACGCGCCTGCCGACCCCGAGGCGGAGGCCGCAGACGAGCCGGATGCGGGCGCCTCGGACACGGCACCGGCGCACACCGTCATGCTCGACACCGCGGACGTGCCGACGCCCGATGGCACGGTCATGTTGTCGAACGCGGAAGAGCTGGCTGCCGCCGGCGGCCCCGAGGCGGATGTGCCCGGCGTGCCGGACGGTCCGGTTCCCGACGGCACGGTCATGCTGACCGACGCGGACGCTCCCGCGGCGCCGCCTCCGCCGAACGTCCCCGATGGCCCCGTTCCGGACGGGACGGTGATGCTGACCGACGACGATGCGCCCCCGGCTCCGCCTCCGCCCGACGTTCCGGACGGTCCGGTGCCCGACGGCACGGTTCTGCTCACCGACGAAAAGCCGGGCGACTCGACGAACGACATGCCACGGGCGCTCCTCACGCGGAAGTCACCCGATGGCGGCAGGGTGTTCGTGATCAACATCGACGACCTGACCCTCGGCCGGTCGACCACCAACGACGTCGTGATCGAAGGTGCCTCGGTGTCCCGCAAGCACGCCGCGATCAGCTACGCGGAAGGCACGTACACCATTCGGGACCTCTCTTCGGGTGGCGGCATCCTCGTGAACGGAGAGCGCCTGCAGGAGGCCGATCTCAGCAGCGGCGACGAGATCGTGATCGGCAGCTCGGTCTTCGAGTTCCAGGGGCCCGAAGCGGGGGCTTAGCCACCGCGCGCGGAGGCCTCAGGCCTTGCGCACGACGACGCTGCCGGCCGAATAGCCGGCGCCGAACGAGCAGATCAGGCCGAGATCTCCCGCCGCGAGGCCGTCGCGGTGCAGGTGAAAGGCGATGATCGATCCAGCGGAGCTGGTGTTCGCGTACTCGTCGAGAATGGTCGGCACCTGGGTCTGATCCACTTCGCCGAGGAGGCGTTTTGCGATGAGCTCGTTCATGCTCGAGTTCGCCTGGTGGAGCCACAGTCGCGTGAGGGTTGCGGGCGCGAGTCCAAGCTCCTCGAGGTGGTCGGCGATCAGCTGCACGACCATCGGCACGACCTCCTTGAAGACCCTCCGCCCTTCTTGTACGAACAGCTTGTCGCTGGCGCCGATCCCGTCCGGCGTGGCGCGGTTGAGGAAGCCGAAGTTGTTGCGGATGCTGTTCGAGAACTGCGTCTCGAGACGTGTGCCCAGAACTTCGTAGGCGTCCCCGGAAGGGGCATCTTCGGCCAGCTCGAGGTACACGGCCGTGGCAGCGTCTCCGAAGATGAAGTGGCTGTCGCGGTCGCGGAAGTTGAGATGGCCCGTGCACACCTCGGGGCTCACGACCAGAACCCCGCGGGCAGCACCGGTCTGCAGCGCCGAGACCCCGGCCTGGAGCCCGAACGTGGCCGAGGAGCAGGCGACGTTCATGTCGTACGCGAAGCCCGGCGAGCCCAGAGCATGCTGGATCTCGATGGCGATGGCGGGGTAGGGCCGCTCGAGGTTCGAGCACGCGACGATCACGCAGTCGACGTCCTGTGCGCTGCGACCTGCCTGCTCGAGAGCCTCACGCGCCGCGGCGAGGCCCATCTCGGCCAGAACCGACAGCTCCTCGTTCTCCCGCGCGCGGAGTCGGGGAGTCATGAAGGTCGGGTCGAGGATGCCCTGCTTGTCGACGACGTGTCGGCGCTTGATTCCGGAGGCCTTTTCGATGAAGGCCACGGAGCTCTCGTCGAGCGGCTCTCGGTGCCCGGCCTCGATGTCCGCCCGGTGCAGCGCGTTCTCCTGCGCAACGAACTCGTTGAAGCTCCGCACCAGCTCCTCGTTATCGATGACCTGCGGCGGCGTGTACAGGCCGGTGCCTGCAATCCAGGTTCTGCTTGAGGTCAAGTGGGTCCCCCCGGGGTCGCGCCGCGCTCTGCGTCGAGGATGCGGCGGACGGTCCTGTGAATCGTGTCGACCGAGCGGCGCAGCTCGTCCTCGTCGGTGCGATGGTTCATGACCACGAAGCGTAGGGCCGGCGCGCCGTTCAGCTCTGTGGTGGAGATCATGACCTCTCCCTGCTCCAACGTCGAGTTCATCAGCTGCTCGGTCCGGGCCCCCGTCGGGTCTTCGCGAAAGCGAAAGGCGAGAACGGAGAGCTCCGGCGCCGCGACGAGCTCGAGGGCGTCGTCTTCGGTCAGGAGGTCGCCCGCCAGGCGCGCGAGGCGGAGGTCCTCACGAATCTCGTCGACGATCCGCTCGGCACCGTAGGTCTTGAGAGTGAGCCACACCGCGACGGCCCGCGCGGGTCGAGAAAGCTCTGGCCCACGGTCGAAGAAGTTGTTGCTGCTCAACGCCAGAGCGTCCCGCAGGTAGTCGCCGTCGGCCTGGAAGGCGCGCTCTGCACTCCCTTCCTCGCGAAAGAGGACACAGCCCGTGCCCATGGGGGCGTAGAGCCACTTGTGGGGGTCGAGAGCGAGCGAATCGGCGCGCTCCATGCCGGAGAAGGCTGGCTGCGTGTGCGGATCTGCTGCCGCGAACCCGCCATATGCCCCGTCGACGTGGAACCACGCCTCGGAGTCTCGGCAGATGTCGGCGATGGTGTCGAGCGGATCGATCGTGCCGGTGTTCGTGGTGCCGGCGTTGGCGCACACCGCCACGGGGTGCAGCCCGGCTCGACGGTCCTGGTCGAGCGTTTTGCGCAGGCTCTCCGGCAGCATGCGGAAGTCGCTCCCGCAGGGCACCACGCGGACGTTCTCGGGGCGGATCCCGAGGGTGACGGCGGCCTTGGAGCACGACGCATGGGCCTGCGCCGACACGTAGACCACGCCCAGCTCCACCGGTCTCCCGGCCCGGGCCCGGCCGCAGGCGATGCCGACCAGGTTGGCGATGGAGCCTCCGCTGGTCAGGAGGCCCGAGCCGGCCTTGGGGTAGCCGACGAGCTCCGCCAGCCAGTCGAGAACGACCAGCTCCAGCTGCGACATCGAGCCGCCGCCGAGCCAGCTTCCGACGAACGAGTTGAGCCCAGCGCCGAGGAAGGTGCCCAGGGCTCCGACGTAGCTGCCCGGTGCCGGCACGTAGGCGTGGAAGCGCGGGTGATGGACGCGGGTGAGCCCCGGTACGATGCGGCGATCGAACTGATCGAGCACCTCGTCGAAAGGTGACGCCTGGCGCGGCAGTGGCTCGAGGAGGTGCTCGTAGTCGTGTTGTCGGTGAGGACGTGCCACGCGCGATTCGGAGAGGCGCGTCAGATCCTCGACGAGGTAGTCGACGATCTGGTAGCCCATCTTCCGCATTTCCTCGCCCGGAGGGTCGAGACCGCGGGGCGGCCGCCTGCGCTCGGATGACATCGACGCGAGCCTTCGGCGCGGGGGCGGCCTCAGGCTCCGGCGCGGAGCTGGTCGGCGAGACCGCCCAGACGGTCGAGGACGTCGTCGGAGTCGACCAGGACGACGCCCATCCCGGGCAGCAGAGACGGGCTATCCGCCCGGGGAACGAACACCTGCACCACACGCGCCTGTGCCAGGAGCGGCTCCTCGGTGTCGGGCGCCTTGAGGCGGAGCTGGATCGGTGTTTCCGCAGGTGCCGGTGCGGTGGACTCCACGAAGAGCCCGCCGAGCTTGATGTCCTGTTCCCAGAGCCGGAGGAACCTCTCGCGGTCACTCAGGTCGACGTCGAACAGCCACTTCGAGCCGGCACTCTGCTGCACGGGAGCCACGGTGCGGGACTCGACATCGGGAACCTGCACTTCACCCGTGCGGCGGAGGTCGTTCGCGCCCGCCTCCAGCAGCTCGCCGACGAGCTCTTCGACGCGCAGGAAACGGATGCCCATGCCGCCGGGTTTGACCTTCAGGAGCTCCTGCGGCACCTGCAGGGAGCGGGCGACGACGCCCTCGAGCAGGTAGCTGCCCGTGCCGGTCGCGAGCTGCATCTGGATCCGGCCGTTGCGCCCGACGGGCTTCTGCGTGGTGACGAAGGCTCCGGAGCGGGAGAGGTCGGACGTGTACCCGGTCTGGACGTCCTTGGGGGCGCCGCGACGCCAGAAGCGCACGCGGACTCGGCGCGACCAGCGGCGATGGAGACGGCGCTCAGGCATGCACCGATTCTTTCGGCTGGCGCCGTGGGGATCAAGCGCGCTCCGAGCCCGCGGGGCTACTCGTAGCGCTGCCCGCGATGCTCGAGATAGCCGCCCCGGCGCCGCCCGCGCGGGTCGTGGTGGGTCCAGTGCACCACACCGCCGCGGTCGTTCCACTCGTACTCGCCGCGAAAGGCGACGGTGTCGCCGACGCGCAGCGGAACTCTGGGTGCGAGGTCGATGTTGTGACTCACGAGCACCGTGAGCGACGGCTCGACCCGGACGATGAAACGTTGGTGGCGCGAGCCTTCCAGATCGTCTCGCAGCTCCCGAACGACGGTGCCGCGGCTCTCGACCCAGACGTCGGAGCGCCCCTGGCGGAAGAGCTCGGAGAGGTCCGCGCCCCGCGCTGGTGGCCGGGAGCCGGCTGTCGTGGATCCCGGTGCATCCGGCACGCTGGCGCGTGTCGTCTCGGGATCCCACGCGGGCTCGGGAGGCTGCAGGCATGCCGTCAGCGCGCAACAGCAGAGAACGAGGGCGTGCAGCGCAGCCGTGCTCGACGCATCGTGGCGGAAGGACATGACGCGCATTGTAGGTCCGGCGTCGTGCGCTTGCGAAGTTGCCGCAGGTGACCGCTTTCTTTGGAGTCCGTTTTTTGTCGCCGGGGCCTTGCTGACGTGCCATTTCCTGACCAGCGGGCCCTCCTCCGGGCGCGCTTCGGACCCGGTGAGGTCTCCGAAAGAGCTCCGGGCGCTGGCAGGACAATTGCTTCGTAGGAGGACGAAGAGTTGAGTCTCGGGCACTTTCCCGCCCGGATCCTCGGAATTCTCGGATGACCATGCCCAAGGAAGGAACTGCCGTGCCACCGGCTGCCCCGTTTCCACCTGCGCTCGAGGCCTACGGCCCTCTGGTGTCGGTGACCTCGCGCCCGCGGGTGACGACCTTCCGTGGCGTCGATCCGCGCTCCGGCGCGCCGGTCTTCCTGAAGATCCTCGGTGATCCGAGCGAGAGTGCCCTGGGGCGCGACCCGGGCGGACTTCAGCGGGCCACCACCTATCTGAAGAGCCTGAAGGATGCGGAAGGTGTTCCCGTTCCGAAGCTTCTCGAGATCGGGCGCATCGGCCACGACGCCATCTACTTCGTCACTCCCTGGCTCGACCTGCGGCCCCTGCAGCAGGGGGTCGACCCGATTGAGGTCGTGCGCGTGGCCCACGCGACGTCCGCCGGGCTGGAGACGCTCTCTCGCTACGGCCTCGCGCACCTCAACCTGCGGCCGGAGAACGTTCTGGTCGACGGCACGGGCGAGGTGTGCTGGACCGGCCTTGCGACGGGATTTGTCGTCGACGGGGTGGGAGACCCCCACCGCGCTCCGGAGCTGGCGACACAGCTTGCGGCGGGTGGACCTCTGTGGCGGTGCGACGCGTACTCGCTCGCGAGCACGGTGTGCGAGCTGCTCGGCGTCGAGGTGTCGGACCGTGGGTCGCAGGAACCGCTGCTGCTGATGCCGGCCGGCCTGACGCAGCAGCTCCGCGGCAGTGAAGGTCTGCGCCACGTTCTCGAGAGTGCCCTGCACCGTGCGACCACGCGTCGCCCCGCATCGTGGAGCGTCGTTCGCAGGGCCTTGGAGAACTGCCTGGACGACAACGTGGAGGAGCTCCCGTACGCCGAGCGCCGCCGCTCGGAGGAGTCGTCGGCGCAGGGGCCCCCGTCAGGGGAGAACCCGGTGCTGGTGTTCGAGTCGGGCACCGTGGATGCCGGTGACGTGCACGAGCGCCTGACGCTCGTGGCGGAGCCAGAGACCGTTCGAAACGAGTCACAGCAGACAGAGGGCGAGGTCGCGACCGAGCCCGAGAGCGTCGAAGAGGACCAAGACGCTCGCGACGAGAAGGAGACGAAGATGACGGAGCCAGCACGGATGCCCGAGGACGAGCTCCCGGAGGACACCTTGGAGGCCATCGACACCCCTCCGGATGCTCCGACGACCGACGGGCCGCGGCCGGCGGCAGGGCCCCTCATCGCCCGACGAGCCGAGATGGTCTTCGGCCGTGACCTCGTGCCGGAGGAGCTGCTGGACGGCGCAGCTGTTGCCGCGGGAGACCCGATTGCGGAGGATGCTCCCCGACCCGATGCGGTGGACTCGCTCCAGACCGCGGTGTTCTCGATCGAGCTCGACGAGGGCGGCCTCGTCAGCGCCGAGAGCGGGGAGCTGAGCCTCGTGGACGGCACCCGACGGCCCGTGGGGCAGGTGCCCGAGTCCACCGACCTCCTGAGCCCGCTCCCTGCCGAGGTGACGCCGGAGGCTGGAGAAGAGGCTGACGTCGAGGTTCTGGACCCGCTCCTCGGAAGCGACGACGCGCTCGACGAGGGATGGGAGATGAACGACGAGGAACCGGAGCCTCCGGTGCAGCTCCCGTACGCCGGAGCGGCACGGGTCGAGCGCTCGGCGAGCTCGCCGCTGCAGGGCCTTCTCGTGCGCGGCTTGTTGGTCGTGGCGACGGTGCTCTGGCTGACCTTTGGCGTCCTCTGGC
Source organism: Candidatus Multivoraceae bacterium (assembly GCA_965223385.1). Taxonomy (GTDB): domain Bacteria; phylum Acidobacteriota; class Thermoanaerobaculia; order Multivoradales; family Multivoraceae; genus JBCCLJ01. Next base: position 4,040,091 of record CBDCWR010000007.1, read on the forward strand.
TTCGCCAGAACTGGGGGAGCGCGGGGTCGGCGGCGGCGCCTCCTGCGGCCGAGCTGGTCTCCGCCGATGCCGATGCCGATGCCGAGGCCGCGGCTTCGAGGGTCGCTTCGGGTGAGGTCGCTGCGGTTGCCGAGGCTCCGGAAAGGTCGGTAGCGCCAGCCGAAGCGCCAGAGCCCGCGCCGCAGGTCGTGGCCGCTCCTGTTCCGGTGCCAGAAGACGACATCGCAGGGGCCGTCGACGCCTGGGCGAAGGCCTGGTCGGCGCAGAACGTCGAAGGCTACCTCGCGGCGTACGCGGCCGACTTCCGGCCGGCCAACGGCGTTTCGCGCAGTCGCTGGGCCGCGACCCGACGTGAACGGGTGGCCGCGCCGGCCCGTATCTCGGTCGAAGTCTCCGAGCTCGAGGTCGCCCTGAAGGAGGACACGGCCAGAGCGAGCTTCGTTCAGTCCTACTCGTCGGACACGATGTCGGACCGCGTGCGCAAGACCCTCACGCTCGTCCGAGAGGGTGACGCCTGGAAGATCGCCGGCGAGACCTCGGCCCCCCTGCCTTAGGACGAAGATCGCGCAGAGCGTGTCGCAAGGGCGCTCTGCTCGAGCTGCTGCTGTGCCGCGAGAGTGTCCGCGTAGGCGGCGGTGCGCTCGTCGCTCGGGTGCCACGTATTCGGGCTTGCAGATGTTGTCTGCTCCTGCACGAGCTCCTTCCAGACGCGCTCATCCAGGAGTGGTTGCGCAGCCATCAGCGCCGCACCGAGAGCCGCGCCGTGTGGCGATTCGCTGCGCACGACGGGACACGCGAACACGTCCGCGAGGATCTGTGGCATCGCCTCGCTCGCTGACGCTCCGCCCGTGAGCAGGATACGTCGGATGGGCCCCAGGCTGTGCGCGTGGCGCTTCATGCTGAGCGCCTGCCCTTCGAGGACACCTCGGCACAGGTGGGGCGCGCTGCGCTCCGGGAACCCCGGGCTCGTGACGATTCCGGTGCCGCGTGTGCGCGGAACGATCTCCGGTTCGAGCCAAGGGAGGAGGCAGTGGCCCTCGTTGCCGGGCGGAACCTGCGCCACCGCCCGCTCGAAGCCGTCCCAGCCCTTGATGACTGCGGTGTCGCGCACGTGCTCGCGTGTGAGGGAGCCGTTGCGAAAGCACAGGAGCGCCAGATCCCAGCCCGTCGGCGCCACGAAGAGGTGGCCACCTTCGAGCGGCGGGAGCTCACTCCCGAGGGAGGCCAGCGTGTCGCTGGTCCCCAGACTGATGGTCGTGTCCCCCGGGCTGAGGAGGCCCACACCGAGGGACGATGCAGGGTTGTCGCCCGTGCCGACCACCACGAGTGCGCTGGCCGAGATGCCGAAGCGGTTGGCGAGGGGCGCCGCGATCTGGCCGAAGGGTGTCGCGGCCGGGGCGAGCTCGGGGAGCCGCCGGGCGAGATCGGGCGCCGTGGCCTGCAGTGCGCGGCGTGACCAGCGGCGCTCGCGCAGGTGCAGCAGGTTGGTTCCGGCGGCGTCGCCCCAGTCGAGCGGCGCGATTTGGCCGGCGAGGACGCTGGTGAGGAACGAGCTGACGAGCGCGACGTGCGCGGTGTCGGCCCATCCGTCGGGAGACTCTTCCGCGAACTTGCGGATCTGCGGGCCCGAGAAGCGCTCGTAGACGTCGGAGCCGGTGAGGCCTGCAGCGGCCTCGGCGCCGCCCAGGCTCGTGCGGATCGCGCTGCACTGTGCGGTCGTGGAGCTGTCCGTCCAGATGGGGGACACCACCCGCGAGAACGAGTGCTCGAGAGAGGTCTGCAGAGGCTGCTCGGCTGAGAGCTCGGCCAGATCTCGCGCGGCGCGGGCGCGGAGGTAGACCGTGCCGTGCTGTTGCCCGGCGACCGCGATCGCCTTCAGCGCGGCGAGATCGACGCGCTCGGAGAGGCGCTGCAGGAGCACGTCGAGGGCCTCCAGCCACATCCGTGGAGGCGCGACCCCGATCGTGGTGTCGGCCGAAGGGAGCTGACCGTCGCTGGTTCCCCAGTGCGGCAGCTCCTCGTCGAAGCGGACCGTCATCGTGAGGCGCTCGTCGCTGCGCGGCGTCGCGTCGAGGTCCAGGACGAGTGCCGTCAGGCTCTGTGTGCTGGAGTCGAGACCCAGGCAGAGCCGGCTCATCGATTAGCGCGGTGGAGATAGTCGTTGAGGATTCCCTCGAGCTCCTCCTGCCGGCCGCTGCGTCGTGCCGGCTCGCCGACCTTGGCGGCATACTCTTCGAGCTCACGCAGGTTCGTCTCCCCGCTCAGGATGCGCTTGCCGATGCCGCGCCGGTAGCCGGAGTAGCGGCTGCGAATGCGCTTCCCGCGAACGCCCAGCACGCCGTCCTTGCGCATCTCTTCCACGAGGAGGAGCGCGCGCGCGAACGTGTCCATGCTGCCGATGTGGGCGTGGAAGAGATCCACGGTGTCGAACGAGCCGCGCCGGACCTTGGCGTCGAAGTTCAGCCCGCCATAGGGGAGTCCGCCCTGCGCCTGGACGACCTGCAGCGCCAGAACACACTCCTTGAGGTCCATCGCGAAGTTGTCAGTGTCCCAGCCGACGCCCGAGAGGCCCGTGTTGATGTCGAGACTGCCGAGCATTCCGGCGTCCGAGGCGGTCTGCAGCTCGTGCTCGAAGGTGTGGGTTGCCAGGGTCGCGTGATTGGCCTCGACGTTGAGCATGAAGTGCTCGGTGAGATCGAACTCCCGCAGGAAGTTGAGGCAGTGGGCACAGTCGAAGTCGTACTGGTGCACCGACGGCTCTTTGGCCTTGGGCTCGAGGAAGAACTTGCCCTTGAAGCGCCGGCGTCGACCGTGCTCGACCGCCATGTGCAGCAGCGCAGCCATCTGCTCCCGCTCCTGCTGCATGTCCGTATTGATGAGCGAGCTGTAGCCTTCGCGCCCGCCCCAGAACACATAGCCCGAGCCGCCGAGACGGATGGTCGCGTCGAGCGCCTGGCGGACCTGGGTGGCGGCATGCGCGAACACTGCCGGGTCGGGGTTGGTGGCCGCACCGTGGGTGTAGCGCGGGTGGCTGAAGAGGTTGGCCGTTCCCCAGAGCAGGCGGACACCGGTCTCGTCCTGTTTCGCCTTGGCGCGGCGGACGATGCGCTCCAACTGCAGGCGGGTCTGCTTCGGAGTGTCGCCTTCGGGAGCAATGTCGCGGTCGTGGAAGCAGTAGAACGGCACGCCGAGCTTCACGAAGAACTCGAAGGCGGCGTCGAGCGTCTGCTCGGCCACCTGCATCGAGCTGTCACCGCGGTCCCAGGGTCGGTCGTACACCGGGTCCGGGCCAAAGGGATCGGTGCCCCCTCCCTTGAACGTGTGCCAGTAGGCGACCGCAAACCTGAGGTGAGCCTCCATGGTCTTGCCCCGCACCTTGCGCTTGCGGTCGTACCACCGGAAGGCGAGGGGGTTCTTCGTGTCCGGCCCCTCATACGGCACATGACCTTCGACCTCGGGGAAGTAGACCGTCATGCGCCGTCGTCCTCGAAGGCGGCATCGAAGGCGATGTCGGAGGGCTCGAAGTCGAGTGCCTTCACGAAGTCGGCCGACTCGGCGGCACCGTGCTCGCGATCCATGCCCGAGTCTTCCCACTCGACGCTCAGCGGTCCGTCGTAGCCGATGTCGTTGAGGGCGCGGATGATCTCCTCGAAGTCGATCGTTCCCCGGCCCGGCGAGCGGAAGTCCCAGAAACGGCGGTGGTCACCGAAGCCGATGTGGCCGCCGAAGACGCCACAGGGCTTGGGCTGGTCCGACCAGTACACGTCTTTGACGTGGACGTGGAAGATGCGGTCGGGAAAGCGGCGGATGAAGTCGGTGTAGTCGACTCCCTGATAGCCGAGGTGGCTCGGGTCGTAGTTGAAGCCGAACGCGGGGTGGTTGCCCAGTGCGCTCAGCGCCCGCTCGGCACTCACCGTGTCGAAGGCGATCTCGGTGGGGTGCACCTCGAGCCCAAAGCGGATCCCGAGCTCCTGATAGGCGTCCATGATCGGCCCGAAACGCTCGGCGAACTCGTCGAATCCGGCGTCGATCATCTCGTCCGGAACCGGCGGGAACGAGTAGAGGAGGTGCCAGATCGGACTCCCCGTGAAGCCGTTCACGATCTCCACGCCGAGCTCCTTCGCCGCACGTGCGCTGGCGATCAGCTCTTCCGCAGCGCGGCTGCGCACACCCTCGGGATCTCCGTCGCCCCAGACGTGCGGAGGCAGGATCGACTCGTGGCGGGCGTCGATCCGATCGCACACCGCCTGGCCGGCCAGGTGGTTGGAGATCGCGTGGAGCTCGAGGCCGTGCTGCTCGAGGAGCGCGCGCTTGTCTGCCGCGTAGGCGGCGTCACACCGGGTCGGCTCGATGTGGTCGCCCCAACAGGCGAGCTCCACCCCGTCGTAGCCGAAGTCCTTCACCTTGGCGCAGAGGGTCTCGAGGGGGAGGTCGGCCCACTGGCCGGTGAACAGGGTGACGGGTCTCGCCATGTCTTCGGTCTCCTGATGGGTGGCGGGTGCGATGGTGCGGTCAGGGTGCGGGTGGAGCCGGCATGGGCCACCATTTGGTGTCGCTCGTGCTGCTGTCGACGACGCCCTGGATGAACTGCATGCCCCGGAGGCCGTCGTACACGGAAGGAACGTCGAGGCTGCCGGCAGGCTCGCCGGCCCCGTGCCGGCGAATGGCCTCCGCGAACTCGCGGTAGAGGTTCGCGAACGCCTCGAGGAATCCCTCCGGATGACCCGCCGGAAGGCGTGTGGCTGCAGCGGCCACGTCGCTGAGGCCCTGGCCTGACGTGCGCAGCATCTCGCGGGGGCGACCTTGGTGCTTGAGGATCAGCGTGTTCGGCTCCTCCTGGTGCCACTCGAGGCCGCCCTTTTCGCCGTAGACCCGGATCGCCAGGGCGTTCTCCTCGTCGATGGACACCTGACTCGCATACAGCACGCCGCGGGCGCCGCCGCCGAAGCGCACGAGCACGTTGCCGTCGTCATCGAGCGGGCGCCCACCCACGAACGTGGTCAGGTCGGCACAGAGGTGCTCGATGCGCAGCCCGGTGACGTACTCTGCGAGGTTCTCGGCGTGGGTGCCGATGTCGCCCATGCAGCAGCTCGCGCCGGCGCGCTCGGGGTCGGTGCGCCAGTCGGCCTGCTTCTGCCCGCTCTCCTCGAGCCGGTCGGCCAGCCATCCCTGGGGATACTCGACCACCACCTTGCGTACGGCTCCCAGGTCACCCCGTGCGATGCGTTCTCTCGCCTCCTTGACCATGGGGTAGCCGGTGTAGTTGTGCGTGAGACCGAAGAGGAGACCGGTCTCTTCCACCTTCGCGACCAGCTCCTCCGCCTCTTCGACGGTCCGGGTCATCGGCTTGTCGCTCATCACGTGAAAGCCGCTCTCGAGCGCGGACATGGCCACGGGATGGTGCATGTGATTCGGCGTGACGATCGCCACGAAATGCATCCTCTCGCTCGGCGGCAGCTGTGCCTCGCGCTCCATCATCTCGGCGTACGTGCCGTAGCAGCGCGCGGCGGGCAGGAAGAGGTCCTCGCCCGATGCCTTCGAGCGTGCGGGGTCGGAGCTGAACGCGCCGCACACCAGCTCGATCTGGTTGTCGAGACCGGCGGCCATGCGGTGGACCGCTCCGATGAAGGCGTCCTTCCCGCCGCCGACCATGCCCATTCTGATCCGTTCCTGCACAGTTGCTCCTCGCGTCACGGCGTCGATGTCCGAATGAACTCTCTCGGGAGTGGTGCGCGCACTCTAACGTGCCGGTTCGTCGCGACGACGCGCGTCGAGTGGGGTGGGCTCGGCCTTCGCCCGCCCTGGCGTCTGGCCGCGGAGACGGAGCTCTGCTCGACCCAGCCGAATGGGCCGGAGGCGTCGAACATCTCGCAGCGTGCGCGCCCCGTCGAGGCGGAGCGTTGGGCCTCGAGGAGGCGCAAGCCCAGCCACTCCCCCTCGGGGAGGCGGGCGAGGTGCACCGACGAGTCGGTGTTGATCAGGGCAGCCGGGGCGTTGGCGTCACGGGCGAGCCCGAGCGGGTTTGCGTCGCCGGCGCGCCCGCGGAGCGCGTTGCAGAAGTCGGCCGATGCGGCGCAGCGCTCGAAGGCGGACAGCGGGCGCCCTGGGAGCAGATCGAGAGGAATGCGCACCCAGAGGGCAGGGCCGCCCTCGGTGAGCGGCCGGTCGGCGAGGCGCTCCACCTCGACGGTCGTGTGGAAGCCCGGAGGCACGCGGTCGACGACCGCGCGGGGCACCATGGGCTCGACTTGGGCGCCCTCGGCGGGGAGTGGCCAGGGCGTCGAGGCGGCCTCGTCGATGTGGTGGCCCTGCAGAAAGAGCGCCGAGGCCCGCGCGACGACGACCTCGTCCTGCCCTTCGTTGCGAGGGGCGACGAGCTCGGCATCGATCACTGCAAGACGCCGGCCGCGTCGCGCGACGTCGGTGCGCACGCGCAGCTCGCGCATCGGCACGCTGCGGAAGAGGTCGACGACGAGGCGTGCAGGCAGGAGCTTCTCACCTGCGACCTCCTGCTCGAGTGCGTGCGCCAGCAGCGCGCACGGAGGCCCGCCGTGCTGCGCGGCGGGGCTCCAGGGAGACCCGCACGCCGGGCCGGGAACGAAGCTGGAGGCGCTGTTGCCGAGGGTGTACAGGGTGGCGGAAGGCAAGAGAGGGTCTCCTCGGCAGGGTGCTGCAGGCGCGGCCCGACGGGTCTCGCCCGGCGCTGGGCACCAGGGTAGAATGGCGCGAGTTTACGAGCAAAGGAGTGGCGCCGATGGCCCTCGACCAGGAACTTCAAGATCGCATCACCGGCCTCGTCACCAGTGGCCCTGTCGTCCTCTTCATGAAGGGGAATCGGGGGCAGCCGCAGTGCGGGTTCTCCGCCCAGGTGGTGCAGACGCTCGACCGCGTGCTGGTGGAATACCAGACCTTCGACGTGCTCTCCGACATGGAGGTGCGCGAAGGCATCAAGGAGTACTCGGACTGGCCGACCATTCCGCAGCTTTACGTCGGCGGCGAGTTCCAGGGTGGATGCGACATCGTGCAGGAGATGTATGACAACGGCGAGCTCCACCAGGTCCTCGGTCTGGACGCACCCGGCGGAGAGCTGCCGACGGTCGAGGTGACCGAGGCGGCGGCCAAGGTCTTTCGTGACGCGCAGCAGCAGCAGCCGGGCGCGGAAGTGCACGTCGGCATCGACGCGCGGTTCAGGCATTCGTTCGGGCTCGGGCCGGCGACGGGGAAGGAGCTTCGCATCGAGGCGGGTGACCTGGCGCTGCTCATGGACCAGGACTCGGCCTCCCGTGCGAACGGGCTGGTGATCGACGCAGCGGACACGCCGCAGGGCGCCGCGCTCAAGATCGACAACCCCAATGCACCGGCCGCGCCACCGCCTCCGGAGATTCCTCAGATGAGCGTGGAGGAGCTGCATCAGCTCCGCGAGAGCGGGGGTGCCCATACCCTGATCGACGTGCGCCCTGCCGAGGAGCGGGAGATGGCGTCCATCGAGGGCGCCCTGGCGCTGGACCAGCTCGGTGATCTCGGCTCTCTCGACCCGCAGAGCATGATCGTGCTGCACTGCCATCACGGGTCGCGCTCGCAGGCCGTGGCACAGAGCCTGGCCTCGGCGGGGTTCGGCAACGTGCACAACCTGACGGGTGGCATCGACGCCTGGGCCCTCGAGATCGACCCTGACGTGGCGCGCTACTAGGCGCCCGAGGCTGCACATGTCACTGCGCATCAACCGCCCACCCGCCGAGACCTCCGAGCGCATCCGCGAGGCCATCGAGAACGCCCTGCCCGGCTCCGAAGTGACCGCCTCGGGCATGGGCGGGCACTTCGAGATTCGCGTCGTGTCGAGCGAGTTCGAGGGGAAAGGCACGCTGGCGAAGCACCGGTTGGTCCTCGGCGCGATCGCGCACCTGATGAAGGGCGAAGACGCTCCGGTGCACGCGGTGGACAGGATCGAAGCCCTGACCCCCTCGGACTCCTGAGCGCCCCACATGGGCGATGACGCGGTGGGTTGGTTCGCCGGCTTGGACGTCGGTGGTACGAACATCCAGGGTGCTCTGGCTTCGGCATCGGGGGAGGGCCGCACGGAGGCGTCCGCGCCGACGCGGGGGGACGAAGGGCCGGGCGCGGCGGTCGAGACCATGGTCGCTCTCGTCCGGGAGCTCGAGTCGCGCGCCGGGGAGCGCTGTGCGGGCGTGGGGATCGGACTCCCCGGCGTGGTGCACCGCGAGCGCGGCGTCCCCGGGTTCCTACCGAACCTGCCCCCTGCATGGGAAGGCTTCCCGCTGGCGGAGGCGATCGAGCGCGAGCTGGGAGTGGCCTGCCATCTGCTCAATGACGCGCGCATGGCGACCCTCGGTGAGCTGCGCTTCGGGGTCGGCCGCCAGCTCGGTGATGCTCCGACGCTCGCGCTTCTCACGCTCGGCACCGGGATCGGCGGAGGCGTGGTCGTGGACGGCAGGCTGCGCCTCGGGCCGATCGGTGCGGCCGGAGAGCTGGGCCATCAGCTGTTCGATCCGAACGGTCTCCCTTGCGGCTGCGGCGCGCGCGGCTGTGTGGAGACCGTGGCCACCGGACCGGCGCTCGTGGGCGAAGGCGTGCGTCTCCTCCTCAGTCATCAGGCGCCCGAGCTGTACCGGCTGTGTGGTGGAGACGTTCGCGCTGTCGACCCGCAGCGCATGGCCGAGGCCGCCGCGGTCGATCCGCTCGTTGCGGCAGCGATCGAGCGCGCCGGGGTCGCGCTGGGGGTTGGTGTTGCGAACGTGATCGTCACCCTGCACCCCGAGGCGGTGGTGTTCTCCGGCGGCCTCACAGGGTTGGGAGAGCGCCTCCTGGCCCCGGTGCGAGAGACGGTCAGCCAGCGTGTGAGTGTCTTTCCGCCGGAGGGAGTGCGGATCGAGGTGTCGGAGATCTCCGGCGTCGCAGGAGCACTCGGGGGCGTGGTCCTCGCGGCCCGAGGCGGCGAGGTCTGAGCCTTGGCCGGTCGGAAGGCCAGCCGCCGCGAGACGGGCACGGGTGCGGTGACCAGGTCTCAGGACCTGGTCGTGCGCCTCGGGAGTGCGCTTCACCGCTTCGGCGCGCCGGCGCATCGGCTCGAGCTCGCGCTGGAGCAGGTGTCTCGCAGCCTGTCGCTGGACGCCGGATTCCTCTCCACGCCGACCTCGCTGTTGTGCGCCTTCGTGAACCAGGGGCAGCGGGTGACCACACTCGCGCGTCTGGAGGTGGGCTCGGTCGATCTGGCGCGTCTCGGGGAGCTCGACGAGCTCGCGGGTGACGTTGCGGCGGGTCGCCTGGACGTGGAGCACGCGTTTCGCCGCCTTCAGCAGATCGAAGAGGGAGGCAGGCGCTACGGCGCGCTGGCTCGCTCGCTGGCGGCCGCGGTCGCGACTTCGACGGCGGCCGTGCTTCTCGGGGGCGGCGGGCCGGAGGTGGTCCTGGCTCTCGTGGCGGGAGCGCTCGTGGGGGGGCTCACGGAGCTGGGCGCGTCGGCGCAGCGCTTCGGGCGCCTCCTGCCGGTCGCGGGCGCCTTTTCCGTGGCGCTGTTGTGTGGGCTGGTCCAGGCGGAGCTCGACTCTCTCGGAGCGTTCTGGGAGGCAGGCTTCTCCGTGCCGTTGGTCCTCGTGGCGAGCCTCATCACCCTGGTGCCGGGGCTCGCGGTGACGGTCAGCGTGAGTGAGCTGGCGCAGGGGTCGCTCGTGTCGGGATCGTCTCGGCTCTTCGGGGCGATGCTGATCTTCCTGATGCTGGGTTTTGGGGTTGCCCTGGGCAGTGGGGCGGGGGGGCTGGACCTCGTCGACCGGATCATCGTGCCGGCCCCGCTGTGGCTGCTCGTGATCGCCGCCGTCCTTTCCGGCCTTTCGTTCGTGGCGATCTTCAACGCGGCACCGCGGGACATCGCCTGGATCCTGGCGATTGGCCTCGTCACGTTCCTGGTCACGCGAGCGAGTACGGATCGACTCGGGCTGGAGCTCGGCACGTTCGCGGGAGCGTTTGCCGTGGGCGTGTGCAGCAACGGCTTTTCGAGGGTGACCGGTCGGCCCGCGATGATCCCGCGGGTGCCCGCCGTCTTCCTGCTCGTACCCGGAGCGCTCGGCTTTCGGAGCGTCTCCTCGCTGCTTCAACAGGACGCCCTGTCCGGAGTGCAGCTGGCCTTCACCGTGGGCCTCGTGGCCGTGGCGATCGTGACGGGGCTCCTCGTTGCGAACGTTCTGCTGCGGCCGCGCTGGGAGCTCTGACCTCCGCCTCTGCTTCGCCGCTACGCCTCGTGGGCCCCCGATGCGTCCGGGAAGGAGGCGGCCACGGCTGTCGTGCGTGCTGCGAGACGGTTGAACAACCCTGTGCGCCGGAGCAGCAGGTCGAAGAGGTAGAGCGCGAGGGCGATCGAGGCCAACCACGGCCACAGCTCCCTCTGCCGGGGCTGGCCTTCCCCGAGAGCCCCGCGCAGGTCGCCCGCGGTGGGAGAGACCTTGCCCCCCGTGAGCTCGGCAACCTCGGCGAGGAGGTCAGACCGCTGGGGAAAGGCGCGGGACTCGGGCGCCGGGGCGTTGAAGAAGGAGCGCGCCTGCACGGTGCGCCCCTGCTCGACGAGCTCGACGAGGTGCGCACCAGGTTCGTCGCGGCGCGGCACCGTGCCGCGGTAGGCCCCAGGCGCCGCGAGCCGTAGCTCGACGGCGGTGCGCTCCCCGGTGGGAGACGTGACGCGAACCCGGGGGGTTGCTGCACTCTCGCGGCGGCCGGTGGAGGAGAGGAGGTCGACGGACACACCGACGCGGTCCGTGCCGACGTCGAGGAGCATCGACTTGCGCTCCCCGGGCGCGCGTGCGTGGCCGCTGCGCAGGATCTGCGCGAACAGGCGGCCGAAGTCGGGCCACCCGATCCAGGAGGCCGCCCACCGGTTCTTGAGATCCGAGGTGAACATGGTGCTGCGACCGAGTCCGACGTTGCGCACCACGAGGAGCGGCGTGTCCTTCCCGACCTCGAGCAGGGTCGTGGCCGACTCGCGCGCCTTGGTCGTGATGAAGCCGCGCAGGGTCGGTGCGGTGCTGAGGTCGAGATCGCGCAGGGCACTGGCGGCGTGGGCGATCTTGATGCCGTGCTCGCCCTCCACCACGGTGTCTTCGATCGTGCCGCGGGCCTCGTCGATGAGGATCTTCTGGACGCGCGAGGCGTCCTGGATGAAGTAGCTGTTGCCGTCGCCCCACTCTGCGATGCTGCGCAGCAGCTCGATGTCGGCTTCCAGACCCACGGCGACAGTGGAGACGGTGATGTCGGCTTCGCGGATCTTGCCGAGCAGCGATTCGTAGTCGTCGGGGTAGGTCTTGCCGTCGGAGACCAGGATGATGTGCTTCACCTTGCTCTCGACTTCGCTGAGCTGGCGGAGGCACGACTCGAGCGCGGGGTAGAAGTTCGTCTGCGCGCTCGCCTCGATGCGGCGGATGGCGTCGATCATCGAATCGCGGTTTTCGGCCACCTGGAGCGGCACCGCGTCGAACGGGTTCCAGTCGAAGGTGACGACGCCAAAGCGATGCTCGTCCTCCAGCACGTCGAGGGCGGCCTTCGTGGCCTCTTTGGCGAGCTCCATCTTCTCGCCCTTCATGCTGTAGCTCTTGTCGAGCGCGATCATCAGCGAGACCTCGCGCCGCTCCTCTTCGACGTTGAACTCGATCGGCAGCACGCGCTCCAGGGGGCTGCCGGAGTAGCCCTCCTCGCCATAGACCGAAGGCCCGCCGGTGACCAGGAGGTTGCCGCCGCGCTCGACCCAGCGGGCCAGGCGTGTCTGGACCTGCGTCGAGAGATCGTCGGCGTCGACGTCGCTGACCACGATGCTGTCGTAGCGCTCGAAGCGAGTTGCGGGCAGCTCGGCGCTGGGGAGGAGATCGGTCTCGAAGCCCTGGTCGCGCATGGCGCGGCCGAAGCCGGAGGTGGCCCCGTCGCTGTCGACGATCAGCAGGGAGTGCCGGGGCCTCGTGACGGCACGCACGGCATAGCTCGGCGCTTCGTCGTCGATGGAGACGGTCACCGTGTGCTCTCCGACCTTCTCGAGGACGACCTCGGTGTACAGCTCGTTGGCGCCTGCGGCGAGCTCGACCTCGAGGGCCTGCGGGCGCTGGCCCTCCACGGTGATCTGGATGCGATGCACCCCGGCCTGTGAGGCGACGACCTGGAGGCGGAGGGGGTGAGGAGCACCGGCGGAGGGGAGTGCCTCGGACTCCACCACGAGCTCGGCCTCGGCGACCCAGGGGGAGCTGGTGCGGGCTTCGAGCGGCTCGACGTGAATTGGTGTTCCCTGGCTCGCGAGGAGCCGCGCGACGCGACGGAGATCGCCGCGGTTCTCGTTGCCGTCGCTGAGAAGCACGATCTGTCGGCGGCGGCCTTCGGGCAGGGCGCCGTGGGCGTGACGGACGGCTCCCTCGAGATCGGTGGCGCTGGGGTCGAGACCGTCTTCGCTCGTGGCGTTCATCTCGAGCTGGCGCAGCGCCCGGGGCTCGGCGACGGCACGGGGCTGACGCCCACCGGCGATCACCACCACGTCTCCCGGCAGGTCGGAGGCGGTCTCGTCGATCCAGTCGAGGGCTTCGCCCATTGCGGTGGGCGAGACCGATGCGCTCGCGTCGAGCACCAGGGCGGTCGCCAGGTCGCGGGTGCGCGTGGTGAGAATCGGCTGCATCAGAGCCGCCACGAGAAGCGCGATGGTCGCAGTGCGCAGGCCAAGCAGGGCGCCCGTGCCCGGAGGTCTGCGGGCCGGCGAAAGGACCTGTAGCCACAGAGGCACCAGAAGGAGGAGCAGGAACAGGGGCCAGTAGGCCTGGAGGGTGAGGCTCATGTCAGACCGTCAGGCGGCGTGCCGCCGTGATGCCTTGCAGGGTGAGAAGGAAGAGGGCGCCGACGAGGAGTGCCCGCCACAGCCGTGGTGCACTCGGCGCGGCTTCCGCGGGCTCGAGCTCTTCCGCAAGGCCGCCTTCGGCCAGGGGGGCGAGCGCCGAGCGGTTCACGAAGGGAGACCGGTCCCCGGCTCCTGCCGTGGTGCGGCGGCCGAGCGGCCCCGGGGACGCGAGGTGGGTGACTGCGGCCTCGAGGAACTCCGGGAAGAAGGTGTGGCCGAGGAGCGAGGGCTCCAGAGCGAGGGTGAGGGCGAGAGAGTCGGGGCCCAGGGCCAGCAGCGCGGGCCCAGCGTCCGAGGTGAGAATCGGCACAGGCTGCCCCTCGGCAACCTCGTCCGCCTCGGGCAGGTCTCGCAGCGTTCGCAGCGTCGGTCGCAGGGTCTGCCAGGGCACGCCGGCCAGGCTGGGGTGCGGGGTTCGCACGCGCAGGCCGTCGGGGCTCTCGCGGCGCACGGTCGCCGTCTCTTCGATCTGACGAGGTCCCAGGAAGAGCGTCGGGCGGTCGACGTCTGCGGACGCTGCGCCCTCGAGTACGAGGTTGACCTCGGCCTGCTCGGGCGTGGTGAGCAGGAGGGTCGGCGCGGAGCGCAGGAGGAGCTCGAGAGCGGCGCGCGATTCTTCGCCGAGAAGAGCGACTCTCGTCTGCTGACGCGACTCTCCCGCGACGATCGCGGCTCGGTCGTCGCGGTCGAGGGCGTCACCCGGTGTCGAAACGCGTGCCCGGATGCGCTTGCCCGCGTGGCCGGTCAGGTTGATGGCCGCCGACCAGCTCTCTCCCGCCTCCAGGCGCAGCGGACGTTCCACGAGGAGCTCGTCGTCGGCCTGGATCTCGAGCTTCGTGAGGGCCGGCTGGAGGCTCCCGTTCACCACCTCGAGGGCGGCCTGTACGCGGCCTCGCTCCGTGGCGCTCTCGCGCGTTCCGAAGGCCGTGATGCCGACGTTGATCGCGGGCTCGAAGATCGAGTGCAGCTCAGCACCCTCGGGCGCCTCGAGCTGGCTGACGCCGTCGGTGATGAAGTGCACGGTCACGTCGGCGCGGTCGAACGACGGGACGCGGAGGAAGTCTCCGTCCTGCGTCTCCAGGCGGTCGATCCGCTGCTCGGCCAGGCCACGCGACGCAAACCGAAGCTCGCCGAGCTGCCCGGCCGTGTCGGCGACGAGGATCTCGCCAGCGCTGCTGGAGACGAGCGCGCGGGCGATGTCCTTCGCGCGCTCCAGGCGCGTCTGGCCGCCGCGAGTGAGGGTCGCACTGGAGGCCGAGTTGTCGATCAGGAGGACCGTGTCCTGGGCCTCGTCGGCGTCGCCGGGCTGCAGGCCGGCGAGACTGAGTGCGAGGAGTGCGGCGATCATGAGCGCCAGCAACAGCGACACGATGTAGCGCCAGCGCTCCTTGCGGTCGTCGCGGCGCTCGAGGACCTTCTCCCAGAGACGCATGGAAGCCACGTGCAGCGGCACGGGCGGCGGCTTGAGGAGGTAGATCGCAACCACGCCGAGCAGCGCTCCGGCGAGCAGCGTCCAGGCCTGCGCTGGAGTCAGGAAGAGGAAGCTCATCGGAGGAATCTCCCACCGCGGAAGATGCCGAGGATGAGGTCTTCGATGTCGGCCTCGACGGGCGCCGTGACCATCTCCCACCCGCGCTTGCGGCAGTAGCTCGTGATCTCCTCGCGGTGCTCGTGGGCGGCCTCGCGATAGGCCGTGGTGAGCTCGGGAGTGATGGGAATGCGCCGCTCACGACCGCTTTCGGAGTCGACCACCATGAGCTCGGTGAGCCCGTCCGCGGGCTCGTCGAGCTCGCTCGTGACCTGGATGGCGAGCAGATCGTGCCGGAGCGCGGTGAGGCGATCCAGCGGCCCGAGGCCGCGCGGGTCGAAGAAGTCGGAGATCAGCACCGCCAGCCCGCGCCGGCGGGTGGTTCGAAAGAAGGTCTCGAGGGCGGCGCCGAGATTGGTCTCGCCGCTGGGGGAGAGGCGTTGGAGGAAGTCGAAGGCGCGGAAGACCTGATTGGGGCTGTGGAGCGTCTGCGACGCCGCCACGACACGGTCGGCGTACGCGATGAGGTGGACGCGATCGAGATTGAGCAGCCCGACGTAGGCGAGCGCGGCTGCGATGCGCCGCGCCGTGTCGAACTTGCGCGGGTCGCCGGCGATCATGGATTGGCTGCAGTCGAGGAAGATGTAGATCGGGAGATCACCTTCCTCCTCGAAGAGGCGGAGCAGGAGCTTGTTGAACCGCAGGTACGCGCCCCAGTCGAGCTGGCGGACGTCGTCGCCGGGGACGTACGGACGGTAGTCGGCGAACTCGACACCGCTGCCGCGTTGTTTGGAGCGGTGCTCTCCCTTCATGATCCCGGGGAGGAGCTGCCGCGAGACGAGCTTGAAGTACTCCAGCTTGCGCAGGAAGTCTTCGTCGAAGAGCTGGGTCGCGGCCGGCGCGTTCATCGGTAGGAGGATTAGGGCTCGGGCGTGGTGGCCAGGATCTCGTCGAGGATGTCGTCGGGGTCGACCCTCTCGGCCTCGCCCTCGAAGTTGAGGAGGACGCGGTGGCGCAGCGCGGGCTTGACGAGCCTGCGGATGTCCTCGGCGGCGACGTGGCTTCGATGGGCCATCAGTGCGCGCACCTTGCCGCCGATCACCAGCGACTGGATCCCGCGCGGGCTGGAACCGAAGCGCACGTACTTCTGCGTGCTCGCGTGTGCCTCGGGAGCAGTGGGCTGCGTGGCGAGTGCGATGCGGATCGCATAGGCCTGCACGTCGTGGGCGATGGGTACGCTGCGGACCGTCTTGCGCATCGCGGCGATGCCTTCGCGGTCGAGCACGGAGCTGACTTCGGGCTCGTCGAGCCGCGTCGTGCGGTCCATGATCTCCTGCAGCTCGTCTGCGGAGGGGTAGTCCATGCGCAGCTTGAAGAGGAAACGATCGAGCTGCGCTTCGGGCAGCGGATAGGTACCTTCCATCTCGAGCGGGTTCTGGGTGGCAAGCACGAAGAACGGCGGATCCAGCTTGTGGGTCGTCTGGCCCACGCTGATGGTCTTCTCCTGCATCGCCTCGAGCAGAGCCGACTGTGTTTTGGGCGTGGCCCGGTTGATCTCGTCCGCCAGGATCAGGTTGGCGAAGATCGGCCCGGGCTGAAAGCGCAGCGCGCGTCCACCGGTATCGTCCTCCTGCACGATGTTCGTGCCGATGATGTCGCCTGGCATCAGGTCGGGCGTAAACTGGATCCGTGCGAAGTCGAGGTCGAGCACGTTGCCGAGCGTCTGCACGAGCTTCGTCTTGCCGAGGCCCGGAATCCCCTCGAGGAGCACGTGCCCGTCGCAGAGCAGCGCCGTGAGGATCGTGTCGATGATCTCCTGGTTGCCGACAATGACCCGGGAGATCTCCCCCCGGGCGGCGTCGAACCGTTCGTGAAAGCTCGTGATCTGGTCTTCAGCGTCAGCGATCAAGGCTGTCCCCTCCGTTCTGCGTCTCCTGGGACGCCTCTTCGTTGCGCTCACGCTCAGCTTCCGCTTCGAGGACCGCGTCGAGTTTCAAGAAGTAGTCGCGCACGAGGTCCTTGCGGAGCCACGACACCGGCTCGCGTGACACCGAGGTCGAGGCCGCGTAGTCCTTCGGAGCCGGCGCCGCGCGAAAGCGCACCGTGGACTCCTGCGCCTCGCTGGCGCGCTCGCGCTTCTCCCCCTCCACCTTCTGTTCTTCCTTCTGCGCTTCGAGAATGGCGATCTCGAGCGTGACGGGCATCTCGGTCGCCTCTCCGAAAGGCGTGACCTCTTCCCCCTGCGGCGCCGTGGAGTCGCCGAAGCTGCCCGCTGCGTCCCCTTCGCTCGGCTCACCGGACGTGGGCTGTGCGTCGCTGGGCTCGGCGCCGAGGTCCATCCCGACCGTTTCCTCGCCTGCGATGTTCTGGCCTTCGCTCCGTTCCATCTGTGCGGACGTGGGGGAGGGAACCTCCATCTGCTCCGACTGCTCCTCTCGGCTCAGCTCGCCGCCGGTCTCGCCGGAGTCGGCGTTCTGGCTCTCCTGGCCACCCTCGGGCGCCGCCTCGGCGTCGCTGAGAGTCGGCGCGTCGCCGGCGGATGGCTCCGCCGGGTCCATCCCGGCCTCCTCCTGGCGCCGGCTCTCGTCCTCGATGAGGTCGTCGCCGAGCATCTCCTGCGCGTTCTCGAGCATCTCGCGCAGCTCTTCGGCCGTGGCCTCCGCCAGCTCGGACGCCTCACCTGCCTGAAGTGCCTCCTCGATCTCGAGCTGTTGCGCCAGCTCGGCGAGCTCGGAAAGCTCCGTCGGCTCACCGGTGAGTCCGAGCTTGGCGCGCTCCTCCGGGGTCAGCGTCTCGGGCGCAAGCTCGGGCAGAGGCTCCTCTTCCACGACGGTCGCCGCGGGATCGTCTTCGAGGTCCTCCAGGCTGGCTGCCACCGCTTCGCGGGCCTGCTGGGCCGCGGCCGCGAGGAGCTGCTGCGTCTCCAGACGATGGCTCAGCACCACGATCGCGATGAGCAGCGGCGCAAGCAGGCTCAAGGCCACCGGACCACCCTGCACGCTCCACGGCAGGGCCTCGCGAGGGCTCGAGACCTGCAGCGCATCGTCGGCGCGCCGCACGGTCAGCGCTTCGAAGGCGCCGTCCGTGGGCTCCTGGACGATCGCTTCGGCCGTCTTCACCAGATCGCGCAGATCTTCGCTGCGATCGATGCGGACCGCGGTGGCGTGCAGGTCGGCTCCGCGGATCCAGCCGACCAGGAGCGGAACGACGCCGAGGAGGAGAGGGACGAGCGCCCAGGTGGGGAAGGGGGTCGCGTGCCCCGTCCACCACAGAATCGAGAGCCCGATGAGCGACGCGATCGACCCCAGCGCGAGAAGCCGGACGCCGTCTCGTACACCGTCGATGAGCCTTCGCCTCCGGTCGAAGGAGCGGAGGCGTGTGCTGAACGAGATGGAGTCTGCCCCCTGGGTCGCCTCCACTAGCGCTCCCACACGGCCACGCCGCCAGCCTGCTTGCCGACCTCGAGTGTCCCCACGCGCTGCCCTGCCCGAAGATCGACGATCTCGACGACGCCCGGCTCGCCACCGACACCTTCGACCGTGACGAAGCCGTAGCGGCCGTCGCCGGTGATGGCGACGCCGTGCGGGATTCTCCGGGTGGTCTCGATGCGGGCCGTCTCCTGGCCGCTCGCGAGATCCCAGATCCCCACCGCATCGGACTTCTTGTAGGTCACGACCATCGTGGTGCCGTCGGGCGTGATCGCCACGTTGTACGGGCCGGGGGGCGTCTCGAAGGTGCGCACGACGCGCCACGCGGCGAGGTCGACCTCGAACACCTTCGCTGCGGAGAGGCCGGTGACGTACACCTTGCCGTCGGCCGTCGGCTTGGACACCCAGGAGGGCTCGATCTGCATCACCATGGCACCGTCGCCATGCCCCGCATGGCCGGCGTGTGCGCCCCCTTCGTTTGCCGCCGCGCCACCGAGTGGCAGGCGCCGCTTGATCTCGAACCGCAGGGCATCGAGCTCGATCAGCTCGTCGCTCATCATGTTGACCGAGTAGAGGAGCTTGCCGTCACTCGAGAGCCGCGCGCCGTGCGGCATCACCCCGCTCGGAACCTGCGCAACCTCGGTCATGGTCTGGGTCTCGACGACCGAGATGGTCGAGGTGACGTGGTCTCCGTAGAAGTCGGAGTTCACGACGTACAGCAGCCCCGTCGAGCGCGAGACGTCGAGCGTGGCGGGGAACATGCCGACGTCGGCCGACTCCTCCCACTCGTTGGTGGCCGTCGAGTACTTGTGGATGCTGCCGAACGGCTGCCCGTGGGAGATGGAGACGTACCAGAAGTCGCCCGCCGGCGAGACGTTGACGCCGTGGGGGCCTTCGATCTCCGCGGGGAACGAGCCCACTTGAATGGTCTCGTCGATGGCTACGCCGCCGGGGCCGAAGCGCACCAGATACACCTCGTCCTCCGACTCCGCGCAGACGTAGGCGTAGTAGTCGCGGGTCGGCGGCTCGACGTCGACGCGCGTCTCTTCCAGGGCGAGCAGGCCGAGGAGCCCGGCCAGGAGGGTGAGGGCGACGGCGGGCATCTCTACTGCGGCTCCCCGATGACTCGTTCCGGGCGCTCCAGATCCTTCAGCTTCACCGCCCAGAGGCCGGAGTTCCAGTCGGAGAAGAAGATGTGCTCCTTGAAAGGCTGCGGACCCCAGGTGAAGGGAGCGTTGGGAATGAAGCCCTCTGCGTCGTAGGGCATGAACATGCCGATCTCGCGGCCCTGCGCATAGAGGTCGCCCATCAGCTCACCCGAGATGTCGACCACCCGGAGACCGCCGTTGTAGTACGCCACGTAGAGGACATCGTCCTCGATCCACAGGTTGTGCGTGCCCGCCTCGGGAACCTCGTACCGGGCGATCTCGGTCGGGTTCTCCCAGTCGTCCCACTCGACCACGTGGATCCAGCCGGCCGCCCGCGGCGTGGCTTCGCCCGACTCCCGGCCGCTCAGGCCGTAGGGGAAAGCCTCGTCGCCGGCGAACACGTAGAACTTGCCGGTCGACTTGCTGCGATACGGGTACGCGGCGTGGTTCCAGCCGCTGGGGTACTGGTAGGAGCCGAGCACGACGGGGTTGTTCGGGGCGCCCCCCTGACCGCCGCCACCAACGTCGATGGCGTACACGCCGTCGTGCCAGTTCGACGTGAACGCAACGCCGTCGACCACCCAGATGTCGTGGATCGAGTGGCCGGGGGTGTCGAGCTCGAAGCGCCCGACGCGGTAAGGCTCGCTGGGGTCTTCGATGTTGATGATGTCGAAGCGACGGCCGTTGTTCACCGCGTAGATGTGATCGGCATGCACGAAGACGTTGTGTACGCCGCCCTTCAGCTGGTCGTCGTAGCGGGAGAGGATGCGCACGCCCACCTGCGGCTCGGAGACGTCGAGGATGACGAGGCCGTTTTTCCGGTTCGACGCACCTTCGCGCGAGATGACGGCGATCCTGCCGTCCTCCGAGACCTTCACGTCGTTGACCGTGCGCGCATCGACCCGCACGGTGTCGATGAGCGTGATGTTCTCGGGATTGGTCACGTCCCACACGTAGGCGTGGCCTTCGGCGCCCCAGGTGCCGGTGATCGCGTAGCTCTTGCCGTCCTGCGCCTCCCACACCCAGAGATCCGAGGTGTGGCGGTCGCTCACGCGGCCCTGCCCGACGAACTCGACGTCCTTGCGCACCTTGCGCGGCAGGACGCGGATGCGCCGGGAGGCGATCTGATCCCCGGCGACGGCGGTCACGTTGTAGACCCCCGAACGCTCGGCAACGAAGCGCCCGTCGGGGTGGATCTCGGCCGTGGAGCCCGGAGCGATGATGGCTGCGGCGGAGCGCCCGGCGATGGAGTACTGCACCGGGATCTCGGGGACGACCCGACCGCGAGAGTCTCTGGCGACCGCTTCGAAGCGCACGACGTCGCCCGTGCGCACGTCCTCGGCGGGGCCGGTCAGCTCGAACGAGCTCACGGGGTTGGCCCGCACCTCGAGCTCCACCGTGCTTCGCGCCGACTCGGCGATTGCGGTGAGCTCGAATGAGCCGGGCTTCTTGAGCAGCAGGTGGCCGAAGCCGTCGGTGTCGGCGACGTCCGGTGCGCTGCTTTCGAAGCGGACGACCACCTCGGGGCGCAGGACCTCGGTGATGTCGACCACGGACGTGCTCAGTGGCAGGGTGGTGCCGGCGTACAGGCGGCTGGGGAGCCTCTCGACCGTGACGATCTCCACCGGCGGATCGGGAATGGTGACCTTCACCGTGGTCCGCAGGGCGGGCTCGGCACGGCGAGGCCGATCGGCAGCGTTTTTTGGCACGAGGGCGACGATCTCGAACTCACCGGGCCCGTGCGCGTCGACCTTGCCGAGCGGCGTCACCCCCACGTTGCGGCGACTCCGCGAGAAGAAGACGATCGTCTGCCCCTCCACCTCCTCGCCACCGGCCACGATCCTGGCCTGGAGCTGGGTCGAGGAGCCGACCTCGAGCTCGATCTCCGTCGGCGACACGATCAGCTCGGCGCCCGGCGGCAGCTCCACCGGGGCGGGATCGGCTTCCTGCGCGAAGGAAGCGTCGTTCAGTGGCATCACAACGAGTGCCACGGCGCAAGGAATCACCGGGCGGCGCCAGCGCGCCGCGAGATCTCGAATCGAATTCAACGTTGCGAACCCTTTCCTGGAACCGGCCGAGCATATCAACTGACACCGGCCCTTCTGGAAGGATTCGAGTGCCAGAATGAGCCCGCTCCTTCCGGTGCCGCACGTGGCGCGCGGGACGGTGCGCGCACATGCAAATCTCGAAGCAGGAGGCTCAGGTGGGACGACTCGAAGGAAAGGTGGCACTGGTCACGGGGGCCGCGCGAGGGCTGGGTGCGCAGATCGCGCGACGTTTCGCAGAGGAGGGCGCAACGGTCCTCGTGAACGACCTCCGCGTGGAGGGAGCGGAGGCGACGGCAGCCGAGCTGGGCGGCAAAGGGTATGCGGCCGACGTGGCGGACTCGGAGTCGGTTGCGGCCATGTTCGACGCGGTTCGCGGCGACTACGGACGCCTCGACATCCTCGTGAACAATGCCGGGATCGCGGGTCACGAGGACGAACCGCCGGAGTACCTTTCCGACTGGGTCGACAAGTCGCTCGCACAGGCCGAGGAGGTCGCAGCCGGGGGCCCGATCACGACGCACGTGGATCGCACGGTGAACATGAGCGACGACCAGTGGGGGCGTATGCTCGCGGTTCACCTCGACGGCACGTTCTTCTGCTGCCGCGAGGGGCTCAAGATGATGAACCCGCAGAACGCGGGTGCGATCATCAACATGGGCTCCATCATGGGCACGGCCGGCGGTGCGGGCGCCGCACACTACTGTGCGGCCAAGGCGGGAATCCTGGGGTTTACGCGCGCGCTCGCGCGCGAGGTGGTCAGCCGCAACATTCGCGTCAACGCCATCGCGCCCGGCTGGATCACGACCGACATGACGACGCCGTTCGACGAGATGCACCCTCTGATCGCAGCGCAGACTCCCATGCAGCGTTTTGGTGAGCCCGACGACATCGCGTGGGCGGCGGTCTACCTCGCGAGTGAGGAGGCGAAGTTCGTCACCGGCCAGGTGCTGTCGCCCAATGGCGGCTGGCACATGAGTCAGTAGGGGCCGGGCTTGAGCGAAGCCGCGCCGCCGCGTCCGCGCCGTGCCGCGATCGCCCTCGGCCTGGGGGTGCCCCTGCTCCTGGGGCTCCTGGTGGTCGAGGGGGGCACGCGCATGCTGCTCGAGCAGCCGGGGTTCTCCCCGGCGAACCGAGAGGGCTCGAGCGGGCTCCTGCAGGAGTTGCCGGACTCGCCACGGCAGTTCGGCTATCACGCCGGCATCGAGCGTCAGGTGGGCGGGGGAGACGAGCCGATCACGGTGAGGATCAACTCCCGGGGCTTTCGCGACAGCGAATGGGATCCGATCCGGCAGGGGGCTGTGCTCGCGGTGGGTGACTCGTTCACGGCAGGCTGGGGTGTCGATCAGGAGGAGGGGTGGCCGCAGCGACTCGAGGTGATGCTCGGCGGTCTGGGAGTCGACCTCCCGGTCTACAACTCGGGCGTGAGTGGCTACAGCATGCGTCAGATCCGCGAGACTGCGGCGCTGCTGCTCCCGGAGCTGCAGCCGCGGGTCGTCGTGGTGGGCGTGTTCGGATCGCGGGCCGGCCGCATCGAGAACCCCTACGTGGTCGTGGGGGACAACCTCGTGCGGGCGTCGGTCGCCGATCGCATCGTGCCGGTGGAGGGAGGCTTCCTGAGCCCTGCCTGGAGCGGCCCGCTCGGCGTCGTCCAGACTGCCTGCGATCGGTGGTTCCACTTCTGTGCGCACCTCCTCCGTTCGGTGGCTCCCGGCCCGGAGCCGGCGGCAAACACGCGCGAGGAGTTCGTGGCACCCCTGCTGGACGAGCTGGACGTTCTCGCAGGTCTGACCACGGAGCACGGGGCGGAGCTGTGGGTGGTGCAGGTGGTCACCCAGGACGACGACGGCGGCATCGGGGGGTTCGAGGGGGCCTATTCCGAGATCGTCGGTCGGTGGTGCGCCGAGAAGGGCATCCCGTGTGTCGATTCCGGCGCTCTCCTCGCGTCGGCCACCGACGGCGCCGGCGACATGCGCCTCGGCACCGATCGACACTGGTCGCCGAAGGCGCACGATCTCGTGGCGGCCGCGCTCGCGCAGCAGCTGGTGCCGCGTCTCGGTGCCGCTTCGCCGAGCGCCGAGGAAGACGAGGCCGCAGCCGAATGACGTCCGGAGGCTGCCTCTCGCGCCGTCAGTCGCTCGAACGGGCTTCCCTCCACGCCATGTACACGGTGCTCGCGAAGATCATCGTGCCACCGACCCAGGTCCAGATCTCGGGGACCTCGGCGTAGATCAGGAAGCCCAGGGCGCTCGCCCACAGGAGCCGGGAGTAGTCGAAGGGCAGCACCGCCGTGGCGTCGGCGCGTCGAAAAGCCTCGGCCATTGCGAGCTGCGAGAGCCCGCCGACGGTTCCGAGCAGGGCGAGCCACGACATCTGCGTGAGATCGGGCCATCGCCACACGAAGGCGGCGAAGGCGAAGGTCAGAGGCGTCATGAGCAGGCCCATGTAGGCCGTCAGGGTGAGGGACGACTCGAACTTCGACAGGTGCTTGATGAGGAGCATGGCCAGGGCCCACACGAAGGAGGAGAGCAGCACCAGGGCGCTGCCGCGGTCGATGGCCACGATCCCGGGTCGCAGGATCACGAGCGCCCCCGAGAAGCCGACGAGCAGCGCCACGATGCGCCGCATCCGGACCTTCTCCCCGAGAAGGACGACGGCGCCGACGGCGGCAAAGAGTGGTGCCGTGAAGCTCAACGCCGAAGCCTGTGCCAGCGGGGTGGTGACCAGTGCGGTGAAGAACGTCAGCATGGCCACGACCTGGAGGGAGGCGCGCAGGAAGTGCAGCTTGAAGAGCGACGTGCGCAGGATCTTCGTGCCGTGCCGCAGGAAAAACGGCGTCAGGGCGATCAGCCCGAAGAGGTTGCGGAAGAACGCGATCTCGAAGGAGTGGAGGTCAGCCGACACGTGGCGGATCACCGCGTGCATGCTCGAGAATCCGGCGGCGGAGACGACGATCAGGGCGCACGCAATGGCGGTCTGTCGGCCCGCGTCCGCTGCGGGGGGCTCGGTCTCGCGGGTGCCGGACACGTGGTCTCCTCGAGGGGCGGGGCCACCGTGCGTCGCGCCGCGTGAATTGGCCGATCGTACAGTATGCTGCCGCGCGGAGGAGACCCCCAGATGAGCTCTGAAATCACCGGCCTCGAGATCACCGGACAGCATCGGCTGCTCCAGCAGACCGCCTACGAGTTCGCGCAGAAGGAGATCGCTCCGATCGCGGCACAGTTCGACGAGACGGGCGAGTTTCCCATCGACACGGTGCGTGCGATGGGGGAGATGGGCTTCATGGGGATCGAGGTGCCCGAGGAGTACGGCGGTGCGGGCCTCGACACGCTGGCGTATGCGGTGGTCCTCGAAGAGCTGTCCCGCGCGGATGCCAGCCACGGCACGATCATGTCGGTGAGCAACTCCCTGTTTGCGCTCGGCCTGCTCGACGCGGGCACGCATGAGCAGAAGGAGAAGTACCTCACGCCGGTGGCGGCGGGCGACAAGATCGGCTCCTTCAGCCTCACCGAGCCCATGAGCGGCAGCGACGCCGGCACCATGAAGAGCCGCGCCGTGCGCGACGGCGACGTGTACGTCATCAACGGCACCAAGTCGTGGGTGACGAGCGCGCCGTTCGCCGACTACATCATCCTCTACACGATGACCGCGCCCGAGCAGCAGCACAAGGGCGTCACCGCGTTCCTCATCGACACCACGAAGGAGGGTTTCGCGCGCGGCAAGACAGAGCCCAAGCTCGGCATCCGTGCGAGTGCCACCAGCGAGATCATCTTCAGCGACTACCAGTGCCCGGTGGAAGACCGCCTCGGCGAGGAGGGCGACGGCTTCCGCATCGCCATGAAGACGCTCGACGGCGGCCGCATCGGCATCGCCGCGCA
The DNA here is from genome assembly GCA_965223385.1 of Candidatus Multivoraceae bacterium. GTDB lineage: Bacteria > Acidobacteriota > Thermoanaerobaculia > Multivoradales > Multivoraceae > JBCCLJ01. The sequence goes on from CBDCWR010000007.1 coordinate 4,064,992, forward strand.
GGCGGTCGGCATCGCCCAGGCTGCGCTCGACGCGAGCATCGAGTACGCCAAGGAGCGCGAGGCGTTCGGCCAGAAGATCGGCCAGTTCCAGATGATCCAGCAGAAGCTGGCCGACATGCAGTGTCGCACCGAGGCGGCACGCCTGCTCACGTACCAGGCTGCGCTCAAGAAGGACCGCAGCAAGACCGACAAGAACGTCAAGTACGCGATGGACTCGGCGATGGCGAAGCTCTACGCCAGCGAGACCGCGATGTGGGTCACCACCGAGGCCATCCAGATCCACGGTGGCATCGGCTACAGCAAGGAGATGCCGCTCGAGCGCTACTTCCGCGACGCCAAGATCACCGAGATCTACGAGGGCACGAGCGAGATCCAGCGCCTGGTGATCGCGCGGTCGCTGACCGGGCTCCGGTAGGGCGTCGTCTTCCGCGCAGGAGCTCCCCGGCGCGGCCGCACCGGGCCTGCCGAGATCAGCCGGCCGAGACCTGGCGCGCCAGGGCGTCCACCGCTCGCTGGAGCCGCTGCCAGTCCTCTCGCGCGTACAGGTAGACGTCGAGAATCCAGTGGAGGCTCACGCCGAGCTGGGACGAGTTCTGCGTTGCGAGGGATGCGTACTCCGTCTTGTTGACGGCAGCTCCGATCCAGACGACGTAGTCGGTGCTGTGTGGCTTGCTCTCGAGGGACTGGTAGCGCGCCGCCTGGATCTTCTCGAACGGTGTCGCAGGGTCCCCGAGGTACTTCGAGAGGTACCTCCCCTGGGTCTTCGCGAAGATCGGAGGTGCGAGCTGCTGGCCGCTCTTGCCCGCTGCCTTCGTGATGAGGCCGCCCAGCTGGCGGTCGACCCCGTGGACGACGGCGACGATTGCGGCGGCATCGGTCGGGGCTTGCGGATCTGCGCGGATGGCGGCGAGGGCGTTCTGATACTGCGTCACGACGTTCCTCCGAATCTCGATCTGGGGTGCCACCCCGACGACCGAGGCGGCTGAGGCCAAAAGACCAGACGGAGCGCTCCGGCCGAGGCTGGAGCGCTCCAGGCCGACCTACGACATCACCGAGCTCACCTGCACCACCTGATGGCCGCTTCCGTGCGCCGCGTCGTAGGTGATGGAAACGCTCCGGGCTCCCTGGATCGCGGCGAGCGCGTTGGTACAGGTGAACTGGATCGCACCTCCTGCCAGCCCCGTCAGGTGGACGCCCATCGGCATTGCGGTCATCGCGGCGATGGCGTTGGCGTCGTGAGTAGCTGCTTGAACGAGTGTGATGGTAGCCATGGATTCCTCCGGCGTTTTTTCGGGTTGGAGTGATCGGTCGCTCCTCGCGGTTCGAGGAGCGACCGGGCGAGACACGAGGCCTCTCGAGACGCACCTCGGTGCGTCTGTCGTCGCCCCGCCGGGCGACTGGGAGGAAGGTGGCCCCGTCGACCAGGGCCCCTTCGTTCGCAGCGAGGTCTAGGCCGCCGTGCTCGAGCTTTCGCTCGTCTTGGGCGCCAGAGCATCGGGGTAGTACTTCTCGAGCCAGGCCCGAGCGATGTCCCGTTGCGACACGTATTTCAGGTAGAAGTTGATCGGCACCCCGGTCTTGCCGTCGCCGGCCTTCTTGACGTAGTCGTCGAGCGCGGTCATCAGCGAGTTCAGGTCGATCACCTTGTTCTTGGCGGTGTCGATTGCCCCCACGGCCGCGACCGCGGACTTGATGAAGTCGGACTTCATCGCCTCCATCGACTGCCCCTTCTTCGCCGCTGCACCGCCGGAGGCTAGGGAGTGCACCGAGTCGTTGCTTGCTCCCTGCATCGCTGCGAGATCGGCCATCCGTTCCTTGGGATCGTCCTTGAGTCCGTAGACCACCGATGTGACGGTGTCGGACTTGATCGATGGAATGAGGCCCATCGTGATGACCGAGCAGTGACTCTGGATGTTGGACGTGCTGAGCAGCTCTCTCAGGCTGCTCGATGTCTGCGCGTCGAGGCCAAACGAGCCGGAGATGCTCTCCAGGAAGAGATCGGCGCTGGCCTCCTCGCGCGCCTGGGCCGCCGCCGACTCGGCCTCCTGGTGGCTGCTGGTCGACTCGGTCTGCTCGAAGTGCACGAAGCCGACGAAGCTCGAGCCGTACGACTCGCCGATGATGACCGGCATCGCGTTCTTCTGATCGCTCGGGTCGATCGGCCCCTGGGCGATCTTCTCCATCTGGGTCTTCTCGTCGAAAGGCATGCTGTTGTTGCTGCCCTGCTTGAAGTAGACGTACGACTCCGCAGCGGCGTCGGGATCGAGGACCAGAGGTGAGAACACCTGGGCCTCCCGGCTCGTGCAGTTCGCACAGATGACGAGCGTTCCGAAGATGCCGTGGTTGTCGAAGGCAGACGAAGCCGCCTCGTGCGCCGAGGCGCCGGCCTGAGCCCCGTAGCTGTCCCCGAGCCAGGACGTGACTTTGGTTCCGACGAACGTGGAGATGGCGTTGGCGGTCGACCGGGACGCCTGCTCGTTGTCCTCGTACCGGAAGTACTGGACGTCCATGTTCATCGAGTCCGAGCTCAGCGGCATGCTCTGCAGCTGAGAGGACGCGAAGTCGATGGGGCTCTGCAGCTGTGAGCTGATCTGCTTCTGTCCCTGAGTGGACTTCAGCTGAGCGATCTGCTTCTCGGACTGAATGACCTGTGTCGCCAGGTTGCCTGCAGCCTGGGTGACCGACTTCATCAGGGTCTGGATGCCGTCCTGAAGGTCCGAGATCTCGTCCTCGGTCGCGCCGAGGCTGATGAGCTCTCGCTTCGTCATGTCGAGACTCAGCTTCTGGCGCAACAGCGCGTTGAACTCGTCGCGGGCCGCGTCGGCTCCCTTCTGGGCGTCGGCGATGGCTTCGAGCTGCTGGATCTTGTCGGGCTCCACGATCATTCCCAGGACGAGGCTCGGGTCGAACGGAATCGTCGAAGTTGGCATGTTGGTCCTCCTTCCGGATCCGGGCTACGCCCTGCTCGTCGCGTGAGATTGCACGGAGCTCCAGAAGTCCTCCGAAGCCGACTCCGTTCCTTCGATCAGACGAGCTTCTCCGACGGACACGCTGGTCGCGCCGTCGAACACGTCCTTGATCAGCGCTCCGAAGGCCGTGGCCAGGGCCCCTGCCGCCGTGGCCATGGACTGTTCGTACTTCACGAGGCCGGCCGCAATGGGCTTCGAGCGGGTGTAGTAGTCGACCTGCCCGTCGAGCTCGTTGCGACTGCTGCCCTGGTTGCGGTCCGCGTCGGCGCGCGCCTTTTCGATCTCGGCTTTGAAGATCGCGGCCGCGCTCCTCGCCTCGGACTCGTAGACCCGGCACGCGAGTCGCCAGTTGTCGGCGGCCGACTGGATCTTGCTGCCGCTCTGGATCGAGATCTGGTCGAACTCGTTGACCGACTTGGCGATGCTCTTGTCCCACGCCTCGTCGGCCTGAGCGACCTGCTCCACCAGGTCCTGGCGCCTCAGATCCTCGTCGAGAGTCTGCGGCACCTCTGGAGGTTGGCCTGCCTGGGTCGCGAAGAGCTCCGCGACCGCCTGTGCGCGAGGCTTCGACGCGTCGTTTCCGAGCTCCCTCCGAGCGACCTCCACCAGCCCTTCGGCCAGGCGGAGGAGCTCGTCGGTGGTTCGGTCACTGACGCCATCGAGCGGCTTGCCTCCTCCAGGAAGGAGGCGGAGGACGCGATCGACCGACGCACCTCGCGATGATCTCTGGACGGACTCCGACTTTGCACTCTTTGCCATCTCACACGCTCCCTTTTTCTCGTCGCCAACGGTGAGACCCCGCGACGACGTTCCTGCCCACCGGCATTTTCTGTGCTGACCGAAGCTGACGTCTGATCGACCAAAGTGCGTTGCAGGTCGGTCTCTCAGCGCCCTCAGATGTTTCTACGGCGAGCGCTGTGGGAAGTGTCGAGGTCTTCGGAGAATCAGGCGCGTCTGCCGGACGCAGCTCTCCCGGCACCAGAGACGGGGAGACCAGCCCTGGTCCGGGGAGTCCGTCCACGGGCCCAGTGCGCCGCGCTCGACGCGAGCATCGAGTACGCCAAGGAGCGCGAGGCGTTCGGCCAGAAGATCGGCCAGTTCCATCCAGCAGAAGCTGGCGGACATGCAGTGCCGCACCGAGGCGGCGCGCCTGCTGACTTACCAGGCGGCACTCAAGAAGGACCAGCAAGACCGACAAGAACGTCAAGTACGCGATGGACTCGGCCATGGCCAAGCTGTACGCCAGCGAGACCGCGATGTGGGTCACCACCGAGGCCATCCAGATCCACGGCGGCATCGGCTAAAGCATGGAGATGCCGCTCGAGTGCTACTTCCGCGACGCCAAGATCACCGAGATCTACGAGGGCACGAGCGAGATCCAGCGCCTGGTGATCGCGCGGTCGCTGACTGGGCTCCGGTAGCGATCTGCTGCAGCTGGCGACCCATCGGCCTCGACTGGCTCGTCGATCGGCCTCCAGTGCGGCTGGCCTGAGTGCGACTCAACGACAGCAAGACAGGCAAGAAATGACGACGCTCAGCAAAGCCAAGCTGCGGCGAGTCCGAGAAATGGGCGGCCAGGTCACCGATATCAGTGAGTGGCTCAACCTCACACCGGAGCAGGTTCGGATGATCGAGATCCGAACTCGACTGGGGATCTTGCTGCGCCAGACCCGCGAGGATCTCGGACTCACTCAGAAAGAGGCGGCCAAGATGCTCGGCACTGGGCAAGCACGCGTGTCGAAGATGGAGGCCGGCGATGGCACGACCGACGCGCAGCTTCGCTCTCTCCTGGCCTGCGGCGCGCCCGTGTCGAAGATCTCCGACACCATCGCGGGGAAGAGGACTCGTGTGAAGAAGACCAAGGCCCACCCTCGCGTAGCCCAGGAGACAGAGACGCGGCCTGAGCCCGTCTGACGGTTCATTCCCTCCCCTTGGGCTCCGGGATCTTCGACCGGAGCTGAAGCCGTCTCTGTCTGGAGGGTTCAGGGCTCGGCGGCGCTGGGAGATCCGGCGCAGGCCCGGACGACGACAGCCGACGAGAACCCAGGCGAGGGCCCCCTCGACAGCCCCTGAATCCCTCGCCGTCCGGAAGACAGAGACTGCTTCAGATCCGGGACGCCGCGATCTCTCGGATCCGTCTCACTCCCTGCCTGGCTCTAGCTTTCGAAGCCCGCCAGGCTCTGGAAGCGCGCGACGTGCCAGTCGCCGTCGCCGAAGAGGCCGTTCAGCACGCGCAGGCGCTTGAAGTAGAGGCCCACGTCCTGCTCGTCGGTGATGCCGATGCCGCCGTGCAGCTGGATGGCGTTCTCCTGCACGTACCAGCCGCCCGAGCTCAGCTGCGCCTTGGCGGCCGAGATCTCGCGCTCGCGGGTCTCCACATCGTTCTCGTCGGCGTGCAGCGCGGCGAGGATCATCATGCCTTTGCCCAGCTGGACCTCGGCGAACATGTCGGCCGCGCGGTGCTGGAGCGCCTGGAACGAGCCGATCTTCACGCCGAACTGCTCGCGCTCCTTCATGTAGTCGGTGGTGAGGTCGAGCATGCACTGGAGGAGGCCCTGGCCTTCGGCGCAGGCCGCCGCCGCGCCGCGGTCGAGAGCCTGGCGCAGATGGGGGAGGGCTTCGCCTTCGCCACCGAGGAGCGCGTCAGCCTTCACCGTGACGTTCTCGAGCTTCAGGAAGGCCGTCTTGTGGCCGTCCATGCCGGGGACCGGCGTCGCGGTCAGGCCCGCCGTGCCGGCCGGCACCACGAAGAGGCTCAGGCCCGCCTCGTCGAGCTGGTCGCCCGACGTGCGCGCGACCACGACGTGCGCGTCGGCCGCGTGGCCGTTGAGCACCCAGGTCTTTTCGCCGTTCAGCACGTAGTCGTCGCCGCTCTTGCTGGCGGAGGTGAGGCAGTCTTCGGCGTTGTACCGCGACTGGCGCTCGGCGTAGGCGAGCGAGAGCGAGATGTCGCCCTCGATCATCGGCGTGAGCCAGCTGGCCTTCTGCTCGTCGTTGCCGAGCGTGTTCAGCAGGCCACCGGCCAGGACCACCGACGGGATGTAGGGCTCCGGCGCGAGGCCTTTGCCGAGCTCCTCGAGGATGAGGGCCATGTCGATGAAGCTGCCGTCGATACCGCCGACGGCCTCGGGGAAGGCGATGCCGAGCCAGCCGTACTCGCCCATCTGCTTCCAGATGTCCTTGCTCCACACCTGGTCGGTGCTGCGGCCTTCACGGAAGCGCTCGACCGGCGACTCGTCCTTGACGAAGGTCGCCACCGAGTCGGTGATCATCTGCTGTTCTTTGGAAAGGTCGAAGTTCATGGTCTTTGAGACTCCCTGATCCGTTGAGGTTGAGGATCAGGCGCCGGGGAGGCGCAGGATGTGCTTGGAGATGATGTTCTTCTGGATCTCGTTGGAGCCGCCGTAGATGGTCGACGCGCGCAGGTAGTTGAACTCGCTGGCGATCGATGCCTGGTAGTCCTCGAGAACGCCGTCGGGCGCCTCGAGCCACCCCTGGGCCGAGTGGCCGAGGGCGTCCATGGCGAGCTCGGTGATCTCCTGGCCGAGCTCGGTGCCGACCAGCTTGAGGATCGAGCTCTCGGGGCCCGGTGCGCGACCCATCTGCGCTGCGGCGAGCGTGCGCAGGTTGGCCACCTCGAGTGCGCGGTGGCGGATCTCGAGCTTGGCGATGCGCGTGCGGAAGCTCGGGTCGTCGAACAGGGTGTCCTTGCCGACCGCCGTGTCCTTTGCGATGCGCTTCACCAGGCTCAGCCAGCGGGCCGAGGAGGCCGCGCCGCCGATGCCGGTGCGCTCGTGCCCGAGGAGGGCTTTGGCGATGGTCCAGCCGCCACCCTCGGGGCCGACGCGGTTGGCCTGCGGGACGCGGGCGTTCTCGAAGAACGTGTCGGAGAACGCGGGCGTGCCGCCGATCGTGTAGAAGGGGCGCACCTCGATGCCTTCGGTGTTCTTGATGTCGGCGAGCAGGAACGTGATGCCCTCCTGACGCTTGCCTTCACTGGACGTGCGGCAGAGAACGAAGATCCAGTCGGCGTACTGCGCGGCGCTGGTCCAGGTCTTCTGGCCGTTGAGGACGTAGTCGTCGCCGTCCTTCTCGGCGCGCAGCTGGAGCGACGCGAGGTCGGAGCCTGCGTTCGGCTCGGAGTAGCCCTGGCACCAGATCTCCTCGCCCGCGAGGATCTTGGGCAGGAAGCGCTCCTTCTGCTCGTCGGTGCCGTACTGGATGATCAACGGGCCGACCATGCCGAGGCCAAACGGGGAGAGGCCGGGCGTGTTCGCGCGGACACACTCGTCGGTGAAGATGAAGCGCTCGGTGACGTCCCAGCCGGGGCCACCGTGCTCTTCGGGCCAGGCGGGTGCGGCCCAGCCCTTGTCGGCGAGGATCTTGTGCCACTCGACGGTCTCGGCGTGGGTGAAGTCGCCGCTGCCGTGGGCCTTCGCCTTGATGTGGGCCGGCATGGCGCCCTGGATGAAGTCGCGGACCTCCTGGCGGAAGGCCTCGTTCTCGGGGGTGAAAGACATGTCCATGATGGGGGATCTCTCCTCAGGTCGCAGTGCGTTTTCGAAGCTATTCTAGTGCAGAAAAGGGCACCTACCGGCCGTTCGGTCAACTAATCTTCGCGGATCTTCGGAAGGGCCGAACGGACTGGAAATGCCCCGAAAATGAACCGGTTGGACGTTTTCGTCGTAAGTTCTGCTCGATGGACGAGGTCGACGTCATGGCGATCGGCGCTCACCCGGACGATGTCGAGATCGGCTGCGGGGGGACGCTCGCTCTCCTCGAAGAGAGTGGGCTCCGTGTCGGCGCCGTTCATCTGACTCGCGGCGAAGCGGGCACACGCGGCTCCGCCGACATCCGTGCCGAAGAGGCGGCCGCGGCGGCTGCGACGCTGGGCATGGCCCACGAGATCCTCGATCTCGGCGACGGTGGTCTGCGCACCAGCCGGGAAGAAGAGGACCGCCTCATCCAGACGCTCCGCGAGTCCAAGCCGCGGATCGTCTTCGTGCCCGCGTCACCGGACAGACACCCGGATCACGAGCGGGCGCACCAGCTCGCGAAGGACTGTTGCTTCTATGCGGGCCTGGTGAAGCGCCGCGACCCGCGCGGCCTGTCGCCGCACCGACCGCAGCTGGTGCTCGAGTACCCGCTGCATCACCAGCAGCCGCCGGACCTGATCGTGGACGTGTCGCGCGTCTGGCAGCGCAAGCTGGCCGCTCTGCGCTGCTACGCCAGCCAGCTCACCTTGCCCGAGGTCGACGAGAGCGCTGCAGCGGGAGAACGGCCCGCGCAGCGCCGCGACTCGGCCCGGCCGGAGACCTGGGTCGCCTCGAGCACCTTCGGTCAGTCCCTCGTTGGACGAGCCCGGCATTTTGGTGCGCAGATCGGCGTTGGGTACGGGGAGGCCTTCTGCTCCACGGGGCCTCTTCCCCTCCACGAGCTCTCCATGCTGACCCACGCCCTCGCCCCTGACCCCTCCCTGTCGCGCCCGGACACAGCCGAGGGTGTCGGTTCTTGAAGATCGGCGTCAGCTGCTATCCGACCTACGGCGGCTCGGGCATCGTGGCGAGCGAGCTCGCCTGCGCCCTCGCGGCGCGCGGCCACGAGCTGCACGTCGTGAGCTATGCGCGCCCGCACCGGCTCACGTGGCCGGGCAGCGCCACGCAGACCGGCGACACGGGATCGGTCCACTTCCACAAGGTGGATGTCCGGGCATACCCGCTCTTCGAGTATCCGCCGTACTCGTTGGCTCTTGCCACCAAGATGGTCGAGGTCGCGCGACGCCATACGCTCGATCTGATGCACGTGCACTATGCGGTGCCGAACGCGGTGTCGGCGATCCTCGCGCGGCAGATGCTCGCGCCACAGCCCCTTCCGGTGGTGACCACGCTCCACGGAACCGACGTCACCCTCGTCGGGAAAGACCCGTCCTACCTCGAGACCACGAGGTTCGGGGTGATGCAGAGCGACGCCGTCACGGCGGTGTCGCACGCACTGCGGGAGACCACGCTGGAGCAGCTGCAGCTCGACTGCGACATCGACGTGGTGCCCAACTTCGTCGACGCCGAACAGTTCGAAGGAGCCGAGGGTCCCGGAGCCCGCCGCTGGGCACCCGACGGCGAGCCGGTCCTCGTGCACGTGTCGAACTTCCGGCCGGTCAAGCGCCCCGAGCGGGTGCTGCGCATCTTCGAGGGAGTGCGGGCACAGACACCGTGCAAGCTCCTGCTCGTGGGCGACGGTCCGGAGCACGCAAAGGTGGAAGACCGCGCAAGATCGCTCGGCCTGAGCGAGGACGTCATCCTCCTGGGCGAGCTGCCGGCGGTGGAGGAGGCGTTGTGCCACGCGACGGTCTTCCTGCTGCCTTCGGCCACCGAGTCGTTTGGCCTCGCCGCCCTCGAGGCCATGGCAGCCGGAGTTCCGGTGGTCGGGAGTCGGGTGGGTGGCTTGCCCGAGGTGGTGCTCGACGGCGAGTGTGGCGCCCTCTGCGACCCCGAAGACGTCGACGGGATGGTCGACGCGGTTCTTCGCTACGTGCGGGACGAGCCGCTGCGTCGCCGGCACGGCGACGCAGCACGGCTGCGCGCGGCGACCGCCTTCAGCGCCGACGCCTCGGTGGACTCGTACCTCGAGGTGTACGAGAAGGCCTGCGCGCGCTGCGCCGCGGCCCGGTTGGTCTGAGCCCGGACCCCATTTCGGGCCGAGCGGGCGGGAACCGAGCGCGACCCGGTGCGTTGTAGGTTTGGACGCGGTCGCGGATCGCCGTGAGGCCGCTCCAGATCGAAGACGACGTGGTCCGCTCTCGCGGCCGTCCAACCACCCTCTGGGAGCCTCCTGGCATGAAGAAGAATCTCGAATCGTTCCCCCTCGGTGTCGTCGCCCTCGTGGCGCTCGCGGTCCTGTCTCTCGTCGCGGCCCCGGGCATCGGGCAGGAAGAGAAGAAGGTGCGCGTCAAGGTGCACAAGATCGACGCGGAGGAGTGCCAAGGCGACTGCGAAGACGTGCACGTGCGCAAGATCCTCGTCGGCGCAGACGGCGTCCACGAGATCTCCGACGACGGCGAGAACGTCTTCGTGATGAAGGGCGGTTCGTCGGAGCCGTTCGTCTGGCACGCGGCGCACTCCCCGAAGGCGTTTCTGGGCATCGGTCTCACCGAGCTCACCGCCGATCTCCGCCAGCACTTCGGCGTCGCCGGCGACGGCGGCGTGATGGTGTCGAAGGTGGTCGACGACTCGCCGGCGTTCCGCGCCGGGCTCGAGGTCGGCGACATCGTGAGTGCGGTCGACGGCGAGGTCGTGGCGTCCGCGTCGGCCCTGTCGCGGGCGATCGGCTCGCAGGAGGAGGGCGACCAGGTCACGCTCGAGGTCTGGCGCGACGGCCAGATGCAGAACCTCACCGCAACCCTCGACGAGGCCGAAGGTGGTGGTCACGTGCGGAAGATCCGCCAGCAGATCAAGGTGCAGTGTGACGACGAGGGTGGCGACTGCGACGTCGAGCTCGGCGACCTCGGTGACCACAAGACCTTCACGTTCCTGAACGGCGGCGGCTTCGACTGCGAAGGCGGCGACTGCGAGATCACGGTGGACTGCAGCGACGACAGCTGCTCCTGCACGGTGAACGGCGAAGAGACCGACTGTGAGACGCTCGGTCACTAGGCCCCCGGGCGCACGTGCCCGCGGCTTCGCGGCGCGAAGCGTGGCGCGGCTCCGGCCCGCTCCTCCTCGGGGGGGCGGGTCGGTGTGCGTTCAGGGCGCCGTCATCCGCCGAAGCGGTCGCGAATGAACGCTTCGAGCAGCTTGACCGAGTCTGCGGGGGTGTCGACGAACTCGACGCCCATGTCGAACTGAGGCGGCGCCTCTTCGGATTCGGCCTCGACCTGGCTGCAGTGGACGATGCGCGCGAGGCTGCGGAACTTGACACCGTCGTCGAGCTCGACGGCCACGTCACAGCGGGTCTCGCGGTCGAGGTGCGACTCCGAACGGGCGAGCATTCCGGAGAGGCTCAGGCGGCGGATCTCGAACCGGTCCGCGGCGGTGAGCGACACCGACTGGTTGTCGGCGAACTTGAACCGGCCGAACAGTCGCTTCCCCGGGTCCTGCTGGTACGGGTCGTTCAGGTTGAGGATGACGTTGTTGCGGAGGAAGTCGAGGAAAGGCGCCGCGGCGTCCGTCAGGAGGCCCTCGAACGCGATCCCGGCCTCGTACAGCGGCTCCACCTCGTCGTGTTCGGTGCGCCGCGTCGAGCGGAGCGTGCACCAGCGCACGGTGCCCTTGAGTCGCTGCGTTTCACCCTCGGTCGCAAGCGAGATGTCGTAGCTCCGGTGGACGACCAGAGGGGCCGTGGTGCGCACGCACATTCCCGCCGGCGAGATGTTCACGACCTCGGCGCCGAAGTTGAATGCCACGCGTCCGTCGAGGTTCTCGACGTCGAAGCGTGGGTTTCGGCGCGCATCGTCCCCCTTTGCGTCCCTCGCCATATCTGCATGATACAACCTCACCTCGAGGGCGCCGCTCCTGGCGCGGGAACGGAGGCGAAGGCCGGATGCAGCGTAGCGTCATGATCGAGCGGCTCCGTGAGGCGCGCCCCGCAGAGCGCCCCTTCGACATGCTCGTGGTCGGCGGCGGAGCGACGGGCGTTGGCACCGCGGTGGACGCCGCGTCGCGCGGCCACAATGTGGCCCTGCTCGAGCGCGCCGATTTCGGCAAAGGCACGTCCAGCAGGAGCACGAAGCTCGTGCATGGTGGGGTTCGTTATCTCCAGCAGGGCAACGTGCCGCTCGTGATGGAGGCGCTCAAGGAGCGCGGCCTGCTGCGGCAGAACGCACCACATCTGGTGTCCGACCTGGCCTTCGTCGTGCCGAATTACGCCTGGTGGGAGGCGCCGTTCTACGGCATCGGCATGAAGGTGTACGACGCGCTGGCTGGCCGCTACGGCTTCGGCCCGTCGAAGAACCTCTCGCTGGAGGAGACCGTCGCGCGGCTGCCGACGATCGAGACGGAAGGTCTGCGGGGTGGCGTGGTGTACCACGACGGTCAGTTTGACGACGCGCGGCTGCTCATCGATCTCGTGCAGACGGCGGCGGAGCAGGGGGCGGTGGTGGCGAACTACGTGGACGTGAAGGACCTGCTGGCCCCGGACGACGGCTTCCTCGAAGGTGTCGTGGCGGAAGACCGCGAGACCGGAGAGCAGTTCGAGGTCGGGGCCAAGGTGGTCGTGAACGCCACCGGCGCCTGGAGCGACGAGCTCCGGCAGGTGGATCAGCCCAATGCCAAGCCGCGTATCCGCCCCAGCCAGGGTGTGCACGTGGTGCTGCCCAAGCGGTTCCTGCCGGGAGACGCCGCCATCATGGTGCCGCACACCGACGACGGGCGCGTGCTGTTTGCCATTCCTTGGCTCGACACGGTGCTCGTCGGAACCACCGACACTCCCATCACGGAGGTCACGGAGGAGCCGCTCCCGCAGGAGGAGGAGGTCGACTTCATCCTCGAGCACGCGGCGCGCTACCTCACCGCCGATCCCTCGCGCGAGGACGTGCTGAGCATCTTCGCCGGCATCCGGCCGCTCGTCGCGGGCGTCGGCGACGAGGACGACACCGCGAAGATCTCGAGGGAGCACACGCTCATGGTGTCTGCCCGCGGCCTCCTGACCGTCGCCGGAGGCAAGTGGACGACCTACCGCAAGATGGCCGAAGACGTGGTGGATCACGCCGAGACGTTGGCGGGCCTGGAGCCGCGCGAGTGTGTGACGAAGCGCCTGAACGTTCACGGGTACCACGAGCACGCGACGCAGTTCGGCGCGCTGGCCCACTACGGCTCTGATGCCCCGGAGGTTGCGGCGTCGCTCAAGGCGCGGCCGGGCTACGCCGATCTGGTGCACCCCGACCTGACCCTGCAGAAGGGGGAGATCGCCTGGGCCGCCACCCGCGAGATGGCGCGAACCGTCGACGACGTGCTGGCGCGGCGCAGCCGCAGCCTCATTCGCAACGCGCGGGCCGCAGCGGAGGCGGCGCCGGAGGTGGCGGCCTTCCTGGCCGAGCATCTCGGTCGGCCCGACGGGTGGGCCGAGGCCCAGGTCGAGAGCTTCCGCGCGCTCGCATCCGGCTACCAGGCGTAGCATCGGGAGTCTCTGGAGGAGAGCCCATGACCCTCACGATCAAGCTCGTCGTTCTCGCGGCCCTGCTGGTCGGCGACCTCCTCGCCGCCGGACTCATCTTCGTGCGCCTGTCGCGCCAGGGGAGGCCGGCCGTGGGCGCCGCGATCTGCGCTGCGATCGCCGCGTCCTACTGCGCCGTCGCGGCCATCCTGCTGGTGGTCGTTCCCGGCGCAGACGGAGCCTGAGCCCCCGGCGAGCTCAACGCTGGTCGATCGCCGCGGCGAGCGCGAAGTCCTTGTCGGTGATGCCTCCCGCGTCGTGCGTGGAGAGACTCAGCGTGACCTTGTTGTAACGCACGTCGATGTCCGGGTGGTGCTCCGCCGCCTCGGCGAGCTCGGCCACGAAGTCGACGAAGCGAATCGCGGCCGGGAACGTCGGGAACGTGTAGGTGCGGCGGATCACCTTGTCTTTGCGGACGTAGTCCCATCCGCGGTAGCGCTTGACGCGTGCCTGGACGCGCTCGACCTTGAGGGGCTTGCTGGCTCGGGGCATGGAGAGTCTCCTTTGGCTCTATCGTGTCAGCTCTTCGGCTCGCGCGGCGGACCGCCGCGCGTGAACTTCGTGCCCTCCGGATCCTGGGCCCAGGCGGCGGCTCCCTCCCATTCGTCGTCGTACACGAGGTCCTGCACGGGGAGACGGCGCACGGGGCCATGAGAGCCCTGAGGCTTGCCGAGCGTGATCGTGAGCGACAGCTCCACACCGTCCGGGATGGCGAGCAGCTCGCGCAGCTCCGTTTCGATGCCGCGGTGCCAGCCACTGAAGCAGCCGCCGTAGCCGAGGGCCCGGGCCGCGAGCAGCAGGTTCTGGCAGGCGGGGAAGATCGAAGCTCCTTCGGCGTGGTTGAGCGGCCGGTAGCGGATGAAACACGCCAGCACCACGACCGGGATCTTCTCGAAGCGATCGACATAGATCTGCATGGCCTGCAGCATGCGCTCGCGCTTCGTTTCGCCGCGGGTCTCGGTCTGGATGTTCCAGCCTTCGGCCTCCGACTTCTCGGCCCAGCCGGCGCGGAAGGCCCGCCCCAGGAGCGCCTTGGCCTCCCGGGCCTTCGGGCCGTCGCGCAGCACGAGGAAGCGGAAAGGCTGCCGATTGGTTCCCGAGGGAGCGCGCGTGGCCGACCACAGGATCTGGCTCAGATGTTCGTCCGGGATCGGGTCGTCCGTGTAGCGACGGATCGACCGCATGGTGGCCATCCCTTCGAGCAGCGTGAGGCTCTCTTCCGTCATGCAGTTCTCCTGAGTTGCGATCGCGCGGGAAGTGTCGGGAGCAGGATACGGATGGTGCGGCCGTCGGCTCAAGAACCACGGTAGGCGCGGAGGCCGAGCCCGAGGCAGACGGCACCCGTGGCGACGAGAATGGCGCAGGGCAGAAGCATCTCGGCCGGAGAGAAGCCGCGCCAGATCGCGCCCTCGAAGGCGAGTACGGCCCACTTGACCGGGCTCGCGTGGCTCAGGGTCCGCATCCAGGCCGGCATGATGAAGAGCGGGATCATGCCGCCGCCGATCATGGCGAGTAGAAGCAGCGTGGCCCAGGCGATGCCGATGGCCGCCTGCTCCGTCCTGCCGAGAACGGAGAGCAGCATCATCAGGCCGACGAAGCAGAAGCCCGCGCAGAACATCGCAACGGCGAGCAGCGGGATCGACTGCGGGCGGACGCCGAACACGATCACCCCGAGGGTGACGATGGTGGCGACCAGGAGCTGCGCGGTGAGGAAGCAGGCGAGCGCCTTGCCGCCGAGGATCTGCCAGGGTGCGAGGGCCGACACGTGGAGGCGCAGGAGCGTGCCGCGCGTGCGCTCGGTGACGAACGACACCGCAAAGGCCGCGGTGCAGCCCAGAAGGCCCCAGATCATGCCCTGCGGGAAGGAGATGGCGAACGGGTTGGCGGGGCGGTCGTCGCGCGCGAGCGGCTCGACGCGCAGCTCGTCCACCGCCAGAGGCTCGAAGAACCCGCCCCCGCCGGCGCCGCCCGGGAAGAGGCCACCGTCGGCGCCGAGCAGGTTCTCCAGGGAGGCGAGGAACGCGTCGAGGGGCTGGAGGCTCTCGCCGGCGCCCGCGAGGGCCTGGCGCGATTCTTCGACCTGTTGTCGCATCTGGTCGGGCTGCTCGAGGACCTCCCGCACGCCCTCCGCGGCGAGCTGGAAGAGAACTCCGGAGAGGAGCCCCGACTCGGCGCGGCGGGCGGGGTCGATCGCCAGCACGACGCGAGGGGTCTGGCCGGCGAACAGGTTCTGTGTGGCGTCGCCGTATCCCGCCGGCAGGATGACGGCGGCCGCGACCCGCCCGCGGCGCACGAGATTCACCGCGGTCTCCCGCATGAGCTGGCGCTCGACGCGCAGCTCTTCGCGCTGCTCGAGCCGTTCCACGAGTGCCGCGGATCCGGCGCTCCGGTCTTCGTCCACCACGACAATGCCGAGCTGGTTGGCGCCGCGGCCGGCGCCCGAGAAGATCGAGCCGAAGAACATGGCCATGATCACCGGCCAGACGAAGGTGAAGAAGAAGCCGGGACGGTCGCGCAACAGCAGGCGGACGTCCTTGCAGGCCACGGCGAAGAGCTCACGCACCTTGTCAGTCCCGTAGCGCGTGACCGGTCAGCCCGAGGAAGACCGACTCCAGGTTGGGAGGCTCGTACCGAAACTCCTCGACCTGGGCCGCGCGGCGCATCTCCTCCAGCGTGGCGAGCGGATCGTTCGTTTCCACGCGCTGCTCTTCGCCGCCGGCGCGCAGAACGAGCGTCCCCGGGCCGCCGTGTGCGTCGATGAGCTCTGCCGTGGTACCCACCGCCTGCAGCGCGCCACGGTCGAGAATGGCAATGCGATCGCAGAGGCGCTGCGCCTCCTCCATGTAGTGGGTCGTGTAGATCACCGTCACTCCCTCGCTCCGGAGCTGCGCGACCTTCTCGAAGATCGCCCGGCGCGACTGCGGGTCGACCCCGACGGTCGGCTCGTCGAGCAGCACGAGAGACGGTTGGTGCACGATGGCGACCGCGAGGTTGAGGCGGCGCTTCATGCCTCCGGAGTAGGTGGAGACGCGGCGATTGCCAACCGCCTCGAGCCCGACGAGCTCCAGGACGTGCCCGCTCCGGCGCTCGAGCTCGGCGCCGCGCAGGCCCTGGACCTCGCCGAAGAAGTGCAGGTTCTCGCGCCCCGTCATCTCCTCGTAGACCGCGAGCTCCTGGGGCGCGAAGCCGACCTGTCGCCTCGTCTCGGGATCGCGCGGGTTCTGGCCGGCGCCGATCTCCACCCGTCCGTCGTCCGGTGCGAGCAGGCCCACGGCCATCGAAAGAGACGTGGTCTTGCCGGCGCCGTTGGGGCCGAGAAAGCCGAGCACCTCCCCCTCGTGCGCGCGCAGATCGAGCTGGTCCACGGCGACGTGCTCGCCGTAGCGCTTCGTGACCGCTCGCCAGCGCAACATGCGAGGGTGCTAGCCGCTGGTGCGACCCGCCAGGAGGTCGGCGATGCGCTGGGAGCTCTCGGCGATTCCGGTTCCGGAGCCAGGCGTGGAGAGAGTGCCACTCTCCAGCGAGACGCGTCCGGTCTGCTCCTGCGGGGTCTGGACCTGTGCGGTCTGCTGCTCTTCGAGCTGCTTCTCGAGCTCCGCGACCCGCTGTTCGAGGATGGCCTTCTCCATGGCGAGCCCGGTCTGCAGCATGACGGCTTCGAGCAGGTCGGCGTTGGTGATGTCACCGTTGCGCGCGTCGCCATAGAGGACCAGTGTGACCTCACCGTTCACCACGAGTGGGCAGACGAGGGCGTGCCGCGGAGCCTCGCCGAGCACGGGGAGCAGTGGCGCGAGCGTGCCTTCTTTCACCGGCGTACAGCGTGACGTCTGCTCTTCGGCGACCTCGCGAAACAGAGGGGAGGCCGCGACGTCGAAGGTGAGGGTGCGCACCTGTGCCTCGGCACCCTCTGCGAGCCCGGCCTGAGCGATGCCCTCCAGGGTCCCACCTTTCACGAGGAAGAGGACGACGCGCTCGAGGAAGGCGCTCGCAAACTGCAGGAGGCCCTGCGTGACCTCGGCGTTGATGGAGGCGTGGGAGACCTGGCCCACGACTTCGCGCAGGCTCACCCGCGGCCCGCGGGGCGCGGCCTCTTCACCCTCCTCGTCGTCATCGAAAGCGATGTCGATGAGAGCCTGGTCGACGCGGAGCCCCTCCTCGATGAGGAAGTCGTTCAGATCGACGGGGAGCTCGCCTTCGTCCTCCAGATCGAGCTTCTCGAACTTGAAGAAGCCGCTCGTCCAGCCGACGATCTCTTTCAGCACTCCGAGTGCCTGGGAGCGCACGACATCCATGATCTGATCGCGCGTCGCGGCCCCCATCTCCTCGAGCACGCTTCCCAGACGCACCGACCGCCGCGACTCGTGCTGCCGCCTCAGACCCTCGGCGAGAGTGGCCGTGTCGAGGATGCCGCGGGAGACGAGCGCGTTGCCGAGCGTCTCCCTCACGGAGCTCGAGGCGGCGTACACCAGTGCGCCGTCGCGGAGGACCAGGATGGCTTGGGACTCGGCGTTGCTGAAGACGAGGCGTCCCGTACGTCTTCCCTGCGAAAACACCTGGAGGAGCCCCGGCACTCCCGTCTCTTCCAGGCGGCCTGAAACCGCGATGCTTCGATCCTCCGACGGCGCGCGCCGCGACGTCGGCTCGCGCCCCCCGATGATAGCCTGCGGGCCGTTCACTCGAGCCAAGAAAACCACCTTCGGCCCGGCCACAGAGCGCCGTGCGGATGGGTTCCCAGGAGAGTTCGCATGGCCACCGATGCAACCAAGTCGCGCCGCGGGAAGGACGATTCCGAGAAGACACCGATGGATCTCGCGCGCGAGTTCTCGTTCACGGTGTGGTCCTACAAGAAGGGCGAGATGGTCTCCCTGATGATCCACCTCGGAGACCGTCTGGGGCTGTATCGGTCGCTGAAGGGCGCCGGGCCCGTGACCGCAGCGGAGCTGGCCGAGAAGACCGGTCTCAAGGAGCGTTGGCTGCTCGAGTGGCTTCGCGGCCAGGCGGCGGCGCAGCTCCTCGACTACAAGGGCGACGATCGCTTCGAGCTGAACGAGATCCAGGCATCCGTGCTCGCCGACGAGGAAGACAGCGTCTTCTTCGCTGCGGGCGCGTTTGGTGAGCCGGTGCGGCCCGAGGTGGTGAGTGGCCTGGCCAACGCCTTCGAGACGGGCATCGGGCTCTCCTACGACCAGCTCGGCCCGACGGCGGCGCACCGCACCGAGCGCATGCTCGGCCCGTGGACGAGGATGGCGCTGGTGCCTCAGATCATCCCGGCGCTCGAGGGCGTCAAGGGCAAGCTGGAGGAGGGCGCCAAAGCCGTGGATGTCGGCTGCGGGGCAGGGGTTGCCCTGTTTGCGATGGCGGAGGCGTTCCCGAACACGGAGTTCCACGGCTACGACCCCTCCATGCACGCGATCGAGCGCGCCAAGGAGAATGCGGAGAAGCGGGGCATCGAGAACGTCGTGCTGCGTCAGGCAGGTGGAGAAGACCTCCCCGAGGCGGAAGACTTCGATTTCGTGATCACGTTCGACTGCATTCACGACATGACGCGCCCCGACACCGTGATCTCGAAGATCCGCAAGACGCTCAAGCCGGACGGTACCTGGCTGATCAAGGACATCCGCAGCAAGCCCACGTTCGAGGAGAATCTGCGCAACCCGATGCTCGCGTTGCTCTACGGCTTTTCGGTCTCCTCCTGCATGTCGTCCGCCCTGTCGTCGGAAGACGGCATGGGGCTGGGAACGCTCGGGTTCAACCCGGAGGTTGCCGAGAAGATGACGCGCGAAGCCGGCTTCTCGCGCTTCGTGATGCACGATTTCGACGATCCGAGCAATCTGTACTACGAAGTGCGTCCGTAGTACCGCTGAGGCCCGCATCTCAGCGAACATCGAACTCCTTCGAAGACGGCTTCAGCGTGTGGAGCTGCCGAGGTGCGGGTCTCTCTGACAACCCGCCTGCGCTCGGCTGCGCGTGAATCTTTCGTGATGTCGGCTTGCTAGCTTGGCCGCGTGGCCGAGCTGTAGCCACGCCGTCCCCGCCGGGACACGAGAGGTCGCCGTGCCTGAAGCTGCTGGATCTGCATCAACCTTCACCCCGGAGCTCCGCCGGGTTCTGGTCGTCGAGGACGAGATCGAGATCGCGCGGCTCGTCGAGCTGCATCTGCGAGACCTCGGCTGCGAGGTGCGCCGCGTCGGCAACGGAGTCGCCGGCCTCGCCGAGGCGCGGGCCGGTGGCTACGACCTCATCGTGCTCGACCTCATGCTCCCGAAGCTCGACGGCCTGGAGGTGTGCCGGCGCCTGCGCGCCGAGCCGGGCTACACCCCGATCCTGATGCTCACCGCACGCTCGAGTGAGGTGGACCGGGTGGTGGGGCTCGAGACCGGGGCCGACGACTACCTCACCAAGCCGTTCAGCGTGCGCGAGCTCGTGGCGCGGGCCAAGGCGATCTTCCGCAGGGTGGACGCGCTGCGGGCCTCCAGCCAGCCCGAGCACGAGCGGATGGAGCATGGTGATCTCGTGATCGACATGCCGTCGCGCTCGGTCGAGCTCGGCGGCGAGCGCATGCAGCTGACGGCGAAGGAGTTCGACCTGTTGGTGCACTTCGCGCAGCACCCCGGGCGCGTCTTCACGAGGACCGAGCTCCTGGACCAGGTGTGGGGGTACGCCTATGAGGGCTACGAGCACACCGTCAACTCTCACATCAATCGCCTACGCACCAAGATCGAGGCCGACCCGCGCAAGCCCAGGTTCATTCTCACCGTCTGGGGCGTGGGCTACCGGTTCGCCGAAGCCTCCGAGCTCGCGCCGCCCAACTGATCCCCGCACTGGCCCTGCCGGGCACGGAAGCCATCCGATGACTCTCGACCGCAAGCTCTCCCTCGTCCTTCTCATCGTGCTCGCCGTTGCCGTGGGCTCCACGATGTTCATGACGCTGCAGACGTCGGCGGCGTACCTCGAGGAGGTGGAGCAGCGGCTCAACCGCGAGCTCGCCGCACACCTGGTGGCGGATGAGCCGGTGCTGCACGACGGGCAGGTGAACAAAGAGGCGCTGGAGCACCTGTTCCACATGCTGATGGTCATCAACCCCCGCATCGAGCTCTACCTGCTCGACCCGAGCGGCGAGATCATCGCCTACGAGGCGCCGAAGGGCAGGGTGAGCCTGCAGCGCGTCTCGCTCGACCCGGTGCAGCAGTTCCTCGACGGGGAGGCGGTGCCGATCCACGGCGACGATCCTCGCGATCCGGAAACCCCCAAGATCTTCTCCGCGGCGCGGGTCGAGAGCGGCTTCGGCGAGCTGCAGGGTTACCTCTACGTCGTTTTGACGGGCGACCAGTACATGTCTCTGCGGGAGCGCCTCGAGGACAGCATGGTGCTGCAGCTGAGCCTCCGGGCGACCGTGGGGATCGCGATTCTCGTTCTGGTGCTCGGAATTCTTCTGTTTCAGCACCTGACGCGGCCGCTGCGTCAGCTCGACCGCAAGATGGCGGCGGTGGCGGCGGAGAGCGGTGGCGGGCCACCGTACGGAGCGCAGAGCGGCGACGAGCTGCAGAGGCTGGGAGAGACCTTCGAGGCCATGCAGCTGCGCATCGAGGAGCAGGTCGCGGAGCTCGAGCACACGGACCGTCTGCGTCGCGAGCTCGTGGCCAACGTGTCCCACGACCTGCGCACGCCGGTCGCGTCGCTGCAGGGCTACCTCGAGACGCTGCTTCTCAAAGGTGGGGACGTCTCCGCAGAGGAGCGGCAGGCCTACCTCGAGATCGCACACTCGCAGAGTGAGCGCCTCGGCCGGCTGGTGGGCGAGCTCTTCGAGCTGGCCCGTCTCGATTCGGGCGACACGGCCCTCATGATGGAGGACGTCTCCATTGCGGAGCTCGCGCAGGACGTCGTGCAGAAGCTCGAGCTCATGGCGCGCAACCGGCAGGTCGCCCTGTTCGGGGAGATCGATCCGGAGGCGCCCCTGGTGTCTGCGGATGTCCGCCTGGTGGAGCGGGTGCTCGAGAACCTGATCGTGAACGCCCTCCAGCACACTCCCGCCGGCGGCCGGGTCAGGGTTGCCGTGCGCCCGCGCGGCGACAACGTCCGGGTGGTGGTCGAAGACTCCGGCTGCGGCATCGCAGAGCAAGAGATTCCGCGCATCTTCGACCGCACCTTCCGGTCGGAGGTGTCGCGCTCCGAAGGCGCCGGCTTGGGCCTGGCGATCGCCAAGCGCGTCGTGGAGCTGCACGACTCGGCGATCAACGTGCGCAGCCGCCCCGGCGAAGGCACCGCGTTCACGTTCGAGCTCGCGAGCTGACGCCGGGCATCACGTCCAGACGTGATGCTTTCGTGAGATCTCCGTGACGATCGCTTGAGGAACGGCCGCGACGATGCTCGCGTCGTACCAGATCGGTCCGTTGCGGCTTGCCCTCCGCGGAGGTGCGCGGCCGCGCCACCAACGAGCCGTCGCCCGCGGGTGTCGGCCAAGGGAGATGCTCCAAATGCTCAGAAAGTCGATCCTTCTGCTCCTCGCCTTCTGCGTCGCAGTGCTGGCCGTGGCTCCGGCCAGCGCCCAGCCGATGCAGCGCTACGCGGTCACCATCACCAACGTCACGGGTGGCCAGATCTTCTCGCCGCCCCTCGTGGTGTCCCACGAAGGGGGCGTTGCGCTCTTCCGTGCCGGACAGCCCGCGCTGCCCGAGCTGGCCGAGCTCGCGGAGGACGGCAACCCCAACGCGCTGGCGGCTCTGCTCGACGGTTCGGAAGGTGTCTTCGCGACAGCGATCGCCGAAGGTCCGATCATGCCCGGCCAGTCGGCCACCGTGGAGATCACCCTGCGCTCGCCCTACACGCGGATCAGCGCGGTGGGCATGCTCGTCACCACCAACGACGCCTTCTTCGCGCTGAACGGCGTGCAGCGCCCTGTCGGCCGCCGCGTGGGTGTGCACACGGCGAACGCGTACGACGCCGGGAGTGAGGCCAACACGGAGTCGTGTGAGCACATTCCGGGGCCGCCTTGTGGCAACGGCGGTGTGCGTGTTGAAGACGGTGCCGAGGGCTTCGTGTACATCAGCCCCGGCATTCAGGGTGTCGGCGACCTGACCGGTGCCAGCGATTGGCGCAACCCGGTCGCGCGCATCTACATCCAGCGCGTGCGCTAGCCGAGGTCCAGGCCCACCCGCACCAAACTCCGCGCGCGCGGCCGCCGTATAGTGAGGGTCCCACCTACGGGTTCTTCACGAGTTGGTCACACGGCGGCGACAGCAGACGAGTTTGTGTGCGGGTGCGCTCCGAGCGCCCGCTCCGACCCTCCTTCTCCTGGTGGTCGGAGCGGCTCTGCTGGTTGCGCTGGCAGCCCCGGCGGGAGCCCAAGGCGAAGACGACGCCTGCGGCGCGCTGCGGGGTCCGTTCCGCTACACGAGCCAGGGGCCGTTCCAGGGCCTGCGCCACGCCGCCTCTCCCTACGTGCCGGGGGGCCTGCAGCGCGGTGCGGTGGAGCTGCACAGCGAGACGGCGTTCTCGAACGTCTTCGCGCGCGACAACACCGAGGGCACGTACCTCCTCGACTACGAGGTCGGCCGGCTGGCGGCTGGCTTTCGCATGGGCCTCGGAGGCCGCTGGCACTTCGGCGTGGAAGCCGACGCCGTGCGCCGCTACGGAGGCCAGCTCGACGGGCTGGTGCGCGCCACCCACGAGCTCTTCGGAGCGTCCGAGGGCGGGCGACAGCTCCTCGACGACGGCGGCGTGCAGCTTCGCATCGACGGAGCGCCGTTCGAGCGCCTGTCGTTCGAAGCGGGTGGCGACGTGGGCCGCGGCGTGTCGGTGGGCGTGGGGCAGTCGAGCGGGTGTGTCGCACCACAGGCTCGCGGGTGGACCAGCTCCGGCGGTTGGTACGCCGCCCTGCGCTCCAAGAGTGTCGAAGAGGTCGAAGGCGCGCGCTGGGCGGGAGACGAGCTCGACGTTCTCCTGTCGGGGCAGTGGGCGTGGGCTCGGGAGCGTTGGGCCGTGTACGTCGGCATCGGCTGGACCTACTTCGGCGACGAGGAGCTCGTGGGCGTCGCGCTCGACTCGAGCGTGCTCACGGCGGGCTGGACGGTCGAGTGGACGGTGTCGAGGAGGGCACACCTCCTGCTGCAGTACATGGCGACCGAGGCCTCGTTGCGGGACCGGTTCCCTTTCGATCAGCCCACCCACGAGGTCCTCCTGGGGCTCGGGGCCGAGGTTCTCTCCGGACGCCTCGAGATTGGCCTCATCGAGAACCTCTTCGTGTCGCCGAACGGCCCCGATATCGGGTTTCATGTCGGCTACCGTCGGCTCTTCTGAAGCCGTGAGCTTCCTCAGACGCTGCGGGCCAGGCGGATCCCGCTGAACTGGAAGCGCGTGTCGGCGGGCCAGAAGTTCCGGTAGCTCGCCCGGATGTGCTCCTCAGGCGTGGCGCAGGAGCCCCCGCGCAGAACGCGCTGGTTGTCCATGAACTTGCCGTTGTACTCCATGAGGTCACCCTCGAACGGGTGATAGCCGGGGTACGGCTCGTAGTGGCTCGAGGTCCACTCCCAGAGGTTGCCGAGGAGCTGGCAGGGCACGTCGCTCGGTGGCGCCACCCTGGGGTGCAGGGTGCCGTCGTCGAGAAAGGCGCCTGGTTGGTGGTGGCCGTGTGCCGTGCAGGCGTGCTCCCACTCCGCCTCGGTCGGCAGGCGAGCGCGCCCGGATCCGGAGTCGCGGGAGCTGCGCCAGTTGGCGTAGGCGTCGGCCTCGTAGAAGCTGACGTGAGCGACCGGCTCGTCCACCTGCACCGGCACGAGCCCGTGCAGGGTCCACTGGAGCAGCTCCTGGCCGTGCCGCTCCCAGAACAGCGGAGCCGTCCAGCCCGCCGCCTGGACCGCAGCCCAGCCGTTGGCCATCCAGAGCAGCGGTTGCTCGTAGCCACCGTCCTCGATGAACTCGGCGAACTCGCCCGCGGTGACCAGGCGGTTGGCGACCTCGAAGGGCTCGAGGAAGACGCGATGGCGCGGCGCCTCGTTGTCCCAGCTCCAGCGCTCTGGCGACGGGTTGGCCCCGATCTCGGCGACGCCCCCCGCGAAGGTGGTGAAGGTGAGCGGCCCAGGGGCTGACGTCGTCGCGTCGGGGCGCTCGTGGTAGGGGGAGCGCAGCGCCGGGGCGTTCGAGCCGAGGATGTGCTTGATCTCCGTGACAAGGAGCTCCTGGTGCTGCTGCTCGTGCTCGATGCCCGCGGTGACGAGGAAGGCGAGCCGCTCGCTCTGGTCGGGAGAGGCCGAGGCCATGAGGCGCAGCATGTGCTGGTCGACCTCGGCCCTGAAGTCGAGGATCTCCCGCGTGGTCGGGCGGCTCTGCATGCCGCGCTCGTGGCGCGGCACGCGCTCGCCATGCGCCTCGTAGTAGCTGTTGAGCACGTACTCGAGCCCCGCGCTGGGGAAGGCATAGCGGGTCTCCTTCTCCAGGATGTTCTTCGCGAAGAACCACGAGGTGTGGCCGAGGTTCCACCAGGGCGGGCTGACGTCCGGCATCGACTGGATGCGGTAGTCCTCCTCTTCGAGCGGGGCGCAGAGGTCGAGGCTGAGCTGCCGAACGCGCCGGTACCGCTGCAGGAGCGGCTCCAGGGCGTTCGCGTGCTCGTGCGGGCTGGGAGGCGCAGGGTCCGTGACGGCCATGGAGGGGGAGGTTAGCAGCGGCCGAGCGCGCGCGGGTGATGGCGGGAGAGACCGCGGACGGCCGTGCTAGCTTTCGCCCATTCCGAGCCGAAGGAACGATTGCGCGTGCGCGCTCGGTGGTGCCGCGTGCGCTGCCGGAGCGGGGCAGACCCGAGGAGCCGACATGACTGCAGACCCGAGCCCAGAAACTCCTGCCCACGGTGGCCAGCACGCCGCCTGGGCCCTCAAGGCGCACGGCGTCGACACGCTGTTCACGCTCTCGGGCGGCCACATCTTCCCGCTGTACGACGGCTGCGTGAAGGAAGACGTGCGCCTGGTGGACGTGCGCCACGAGCAGACCGCCGTCTTTTCTGCCGAGGGTTATGCGAAGGTCTCTCGGCGCCCCGGAGTGGCCGCCCTCACCGCCGGCCCTGGGGTCACGAACGGCGTGAGCGCCATCACCACGGCGCACTTCACGGGCTCTCCGGTGGCGGTGCTGGGTGGGAGAGCCCCCCTCGCTCGCTGGGGTCAGGGCTCCCTGCAGGAGCTCGATCACGTGCCGATTCTGGAGTCGGTCACCAAGTCGGCGGCCACGAGCGGCTCGACGGACGCCGTGGGTGCGGACGTGGACCAGCTTCTGCGTGCGGCGCGCACCTCCCACCGCGGGCCCACCTTCCTCGACGTGCCGATGGACGTGTTCTTCAACGCGGCCCCGGGTGGCCCGACGGCGGCCTTCGACGTGGCCGAAGAGCAGGTGGAGGAGCCGGACGGGGCGTCGCTCGAGACGATCGGGCGGCTTCTCCAGAGCGCCGAGCGTCCGGCGATTCTGGCCGGGGCAGACGTCTACTGGGATCGTGCCGAGAACGCCCTCCGCGAGCTGAGTGAGGAGGCGCAGGTTCCGATCTTCATGAACGGCCTGGGTCGTGGAACGCTGGCTGCCGATCACGCCAACGCCTTCTCGCGCTGCCGAGGCACCGCCTTCAAGGGGGGAGACCTCGTGATCGTGGTGGGTACCCCGCTCGACTTTCGCCTCGGCTTCGGTCGGTTCGGCGACGCGCAGGTGGTGCACGTGATGGACCGGAGCGATCGCATCGCGACCCACGTCGACCTGGCCGCTTCGGCTGGCGGCACGCTCTCGCAGGCCCTCGAGGGAATCACCGCGGCGGCGCTGGCTGCGGGCAGCTGCGACGGACATGCGGCGTGGCTCGAAACGCTCCGCGCCGAAGAAGAGACCAAGCGTCAGGCGGAGCAGGAGATCCTCGGCTCCGACGCCGACCCGATCCACCCGGGGCGGGTGTACGGCGAGCTGGCGCAGCGCATCGACCGCGACGCCGTGGTGATTGGCGACGGCGGCGACTTCGTCTCGTATGCGGGCAAGTACGTCGACAGCTTCACGCCGGGCTGTTTTCTCGACCCGGGCCCCTACGGGTGCCTCGGCACGGGGCCCGGATACGCCCTCGGGGCGCACGTGGCAGCGCCGGATCGCCAGATCGTGCTGATGCTCGGCGACGGTGCGGCGGGCTTCTCGCTGGGAGATCTCGACACGCTGGTCCGCTTCAAGGTGCCGGCGACCATCATCGTCGGCAACAACACGTGCTGGGGCCTCGAGAAGCATCCCATGCAGCAGCTCTACGGCTACCACGTGGCGGCCGAGCTCTCGGCCGACGCGCAGTACGACCAGGTGCTGAAGGCCCTCGGCGGTGCGGGAGAGACCGTGCGTCACGCCCAGGAGATCGGCCCGGCGATGGAGCGAGCGCTCCAGTCGATGGAGCCCTACCTCCTGAACGTGATGACCGATCCGGAGAATGCCTATCCCCGGTCGAGCAACCTCGCCTAGTGGGGACGATGCGCCGGTTCTTCGGGCCGAGATCGGCCACCCGCCGTCGCGACGCCACGATTTCGGTGAAGTGACGCGGAGAACGTCCCCTCAGGGGGACATTCTGACCGCTTCCGGACCGTCAGACTGATGTCAGGTGCCCATGAACTGACACACAGTGCCACTTCTTGGCCAGCCGCCGCGCCACTTTAGGGCAAGCGCGGAAAAAATGCGGGACGCAGCTTCAAGCGTAAGCGCCTGAAAACTCGACGATCTGCAAGGCTCTGTAGGCGAATCGACCGCAACTTCGGCGGTGGATGCCCTACTGGCACCGGGGTTGCATCTCAAGAGAGCCAATGAGGAAACTCAAGATGCGGAGGAGGCTTTTCCTACCAACGTAGTCCCGCCATACTAACAGAGATTCGTCCGAATCTCTACCCACCTGGATGCCTACCCAAGCTCTTCCGTAACACCGGAAGTCAATCCACAACATCCAACCCCATACGAAAGCCTCCTCCGCCGCAGTTTCCACTGCGGCGTTTTTCGTTGGGGCCGGCGGTTTCACTCCCAGCGCAGATCGATCCAGTCGAGTGCCAGGCCGTTCATGACCCCGTCGCGGCCCGGCTCATCGGGAACCAGCTCCAAGCGCAGGGTGGACGAGCTCCAGGGCAGCGGCCCCACCTCGACCTCCCGCCACACGTCGTGCTGCGCCGTGGCGATCTCGGCTGCTGCTGCCGCGCCTGCCGCGGGGAGCACCCGGAGCGTGAGCTGGCCGGGGTGGTTCTGGATGAGACGCATGCGCACGCGTAACCGCACCGACGCTCCGCCCGGTCGGACGGGCGCCTCGAGCACCTCGTACTCCCGCAGGATCCAACTCTCCGGATAGCGCAGACGATCTGTCACCCAGCGCTCCGGCTCGCGGTGCCCGTGGCCGAAGTGCTCCACATAGGGTGCCTCCACGTCGATCCGCTGCGTGGGCATGCGCTCGAGCCCGAAGGGAGAGACCCCCACCAGCACCAGTGGCACCGCCACCCCCCAGGCGGTGGCCTTCTCGACCGATGCGCGAGCGCCTCGCTGCCAGAGGGCGTGTAGAGCGAGGATCAGAATGGGGGGCCAGACCCAGGCGGCGACGCGGGGCCGCGTGTAGCTGGGGAAGAGGCGGCTCACGTCGGTGCCGAAGGCACGGCTCGCGTGGTCGAGCAGGTGGCTTCGGCCGTCGGCCACGTTGTAGGACCAGCCCGGCACCGCCACGTGCAGGAGGGTCAGCGCCACGCTGGCGAGTAGGAGTGCGCTGACCACCGCGCCCGACGTGGCGCGCAGCCTCCGGTCGAGGAGTGGAACCAGGAGAAGCGCCAGGATCGGCAGGAGCACGAGCCCGTAGCGAAACGGCGGGGACCACCCGCCGTACCACTCCTGCCGCGAGGCGAGCAGCACGAGATACGGCAGGCACAGCCACGCCACTTCCCGGAGGAGCCGGGCGGACGCACGCGGCACCGCGACGAGAAGCAGCATCCAGATCGGAGCGCAGAAGAACAGACCAAAAGCCACGTCGAAGAAGGGGCCGAGCGCGCCGCGAACGAGCTCGCCGGCCGACCGCTGGAAGATCATCAGCTCGCCCACGCCGTGCCCTCCCAGCACTCCCCGGTCGAACGCCGCCACGGCTGCCGCCGCCACGGCGAGACCTGCAACCGCGCCGAGGGTGAGGGCGAGCCGGGGCTGGTGCTTGCGCAGCCGCACCACGGCGAGCGCGAGGAGGGTGGCGGAGACCAGGGCAAAGCGGGTCTTCAGCAGGGGAAGGAAGAGTGCACACAGTGCGAGAACGGCGACACCGCCGGGGGTTGGACGGGTGCAGACGCGGGTGAGGAGGAGCAGAAAGGCCGTGGCCAGGAGCGCCGCGGGCACCTCCACCCAGATCTGATGCGAGAAGAAGAGCAGGGGAGGAGACAGCGCGAGCAGGGTGGCCGTGAGCCGGGCGCCGCGCGCGTGGCTGGGAAAGTGCGCTTGGCAGAGCCGATGGAAGGCGAGGCAGAGTGCCGCGGCCAGCAGCGCCATGAAGACCTGCGTTCCCGGAGCCCCGCCGAGCGCATACGGAACGGCGAGCAGCATCGGGAGAAACCGGGCGTGGTGCGACAGCATGCGGCCGTCGGGCAGAGTGCGGTCGCCCTGCTGCGGCTCGATCGCCCGCTGCATGAACCGGAGCGAGTCTTGCGCGGCGTAGTTGTTCGCGAGATCGAGATCCTGGTCGAAGGCGAGGGAGTGTGCCATGAGCAGGTACCAGGGCTCGTCCCCGTTCGGGGGCCGCGACTGGGTGCTCCAGGGCACCAACGCCACGTACACCAGGAGCGGCACGAGAAAGAAGCGCATGCGCCCGAGGCGTGAGGGAGCGTCGCCCTCCTCCGGGGCCAGGAGGGCCACGGCCAGGCCGAGCAGGAGGGCGGTGCCCAGCGCAGCGAGGCCGGGGCCGGGAAGGGGGGCACCGCCGACGGCGGCGGCCACCAGGGCGGTGTAGCCCAGGGCCGCGAGCCGCACCCAGGGGAGCGAAGCCCTCGCGGGCGCCAAGATCCCCAGCAGGCCGGCAAGTGCAATGACACCCGCGGCGATCGACGCGAGGGCGGCCGGGGTCAAAGGTCGAGGCCTTCGCCGGCCACGACGAGCTCGAACCGGGGCGCGGGGGTGAATCGGTCGAGCACGGCGTACAGGCGCTCGGCCTGGAGAGGCTTCGAGAGGTAGTCGTCCATGCCGGCGGCGAGACACTTCTCGCGGTCGCCTTTCATGGCGTGCGCCGTCATGGCGATGATGGGTGTGCGGCGCACACGCTCCTCTTCGACCTCACGCATGGTGGCGGTGGCCTCGAAGCCATCCATGTGAGGCATCTGCACGTCCATGAACACCGCGTCGAGCTGGAGCTTCCGGAACGCGTCGACCGCCTCCACGCCGTCTTCGGCCACCGTGACCTCGCAGCCGGCGTTCTCCAGGAGACGTTGCGCCAAGCGCTGGTTCACCGCGTTGTCGTCGGCCACCAGCACCTTCAGCGGCGGGCGGAGCTTCTGGATGGATGCGCGGTCGAACGGAGTGTGGTCGCCGACGCCCTGCGCTCGGGCCTCGAGCAGCAGACGCACACCCTGTGCGATCTCGAAGTCGGCACAGTCGACAGGGAGGTGCCCGCCGATGGGGAGGTCGCCCGTGGCTTCGCTGGCCCCGGCGCTCGGCCACGTGAGCAGGAGTGTCGGGGGGGCCACCTCCCGCGCGCCGAGCGCGTTGGCGAGCTGGCGCGCCTCCGCGGGCGACATGCCGCCGGCGTCGACCACGAGAATGACCAGCTCGTACTCGCGGCCCGAGAGGCGCGCCGCCTGCAGGAGCTCGCCGGCCTCGGCGAAGCTGGGCGACACCGTGATGGCGAGCCCCCAGTTGCCCAGGCGGTCCTGTACGGACCGGCCCTCGGTCTCCGGCTCCACGATGAGCACACGCCGACGGCGGATACCGAGGCTGCCGATGACGAGCTCGTGCGTCTGGGTCTCGGGCGCTCCGATCTGAAACGGCAGCTCGACATGGAAGGTGCTGCCACGGCCCGGCTCCGACTCGGCGCGAATCGTGCCGCCCAGCAGCTCGGCGAGCTGGCGTGAGATGGGGAGCCCCAGCCCGGTGCCCCCGTGCTTGCGCGTGATGGTGCCGTCGCCCTGGATGAACGGCGAGAACACGGCTTCGAGCTTGTCGTGCGGAATGCCCGGGCCGGTGTCGGTGACCTCGAAGTGGAGCACCACGTCGTCGAGACGCTGCTGCGCCATCGTCACGCGCAGGTCGATCTGGCCGTGCTCGGTGAACTTGGCCGCGTTACCCAGCAGATTCGCCAGAATCTGGCGCAGCCGGGCCGGGTCGCCCTTGAGGTAGGGCGGGAGCGCGGGGTCGAGGGTGAGCTCGAGCGTGAGGCCGCGGCCTTCGATGCGCGGCTGCAGGAGCCGCACGATGTCGCGCACCGTGTCTTCCGGAGAGAACCGGATCTCGTCGAGCTCCAGGTGGCCCGCCTCGATCTTGGAGAAATCGAGGAGGTCGTTGAGCAGGTGGAGGAGGTGCTCTGCCGAGCCGTGAGCGATCTTGAGAGACGAGCGCTGATCGGGCTCGAGAGGAGTGTCGAGCACGAGCTGCATCATGCCGAGAATGCCGTTCATCGGCGTGCGGATCTCGTGGCTCATGTTGGCGAGGAAGTCGCTCTTCGCCGAGCTCGCGTCTTCGGCCTTGCGCCGCTCGAGCTCCAGCTCCTCGTTGCGCTGCTCGAGCTGCGCAACGAGATCGCGCGCAGCGCGCACGGCGGCCCGGGTGCGCGAGCGCAGGTAGTCGTAGTAGCGGCTGCGAATGCCGGTGTAGACCCCGGCTCCAAGGAGGCAGAGCGTGAGCACCGCGACCCGAGAGGGTGCGACGCTGTAGCCCTGGAGAGCCACCAGGCCTGTCAACGAGAGGTAGCCGGCGCAGGTCAACGTGGTCATGGCCACGACGCGGCGCAGGCCGCCGTCGACCTGATCGGTGATCCGCATCAGCAGGATGAGCGCAAACCAGGACTGCTCGGCGCGCAGCACATACAGCGTGACCAGGATCGGCACGATGTCGAGTGCCCAGATCGTCTCGGGGATCAGCATGCTGTGCGTGGGCTTCCACAGCTTCCGCAGGACAAACCAGGCCAACGCGGAGTACGCCACGAGCCCTGCCAGGAGCAGCACGAGGTGCGATGTGGCGACCTCGGGGGCCTGAAGCCGGTGATACGCCACGGCGACGATGGCCATCATGAGCATGGCCCCTGCACGGATCCGGGGCACCTGGCGGCTGTGGAAGCGATGGGCCTTGGCGATGCGTCGCTGCTCCCGATCCTCGGGCGTGATCGCAAACGGCGAGAACGTGCCGGGCTCCTCCTGGAGGCTCTCTGGGCTCTCGGAATCGGCGATTTCTGGAGTGCCGGAGGCCATGCAGGCAGCTTACCAGCGGCTCGACCTGGCACTCCCCGAGCGGAACGCGCTGTTCTACACTCGCTTCTTCGCCATGAACGACTCCGGCACTCCCCAGGAGCCCGCGCCCGCGCGACCGATCGACCACGACGCCATGCGCGCGGTGGTGGGAGGAGACGACACCCTGCTCCTCGAGATCTCCGAGCTGTTCCTCGAGGACCTCCCCGGCATGGTGGAGAGGCTCCGAGAAGCGGCCGGAGGGGAAGACCCACGTGCCCTCTGGAAGAGCGCGCACACCCTGAAAGGGGCGGCGGCGAACTTCGGCGCGCATCGGGTGGTGGCCCTGGCCCAGGAGCTCGAGCGCGCGGTGGACGCGGGCGAGCAGATGGCGGAGCTGCGCGAGCCCGCGCAGGAGCTGGAGCGCGAGGTGGAGCACGTGGCCGCCGCACTCTGCGCCATGTGCGCGCGCCTCCGCGCGGGCTAGAGGTCGCGCGCGCCCGACACCGAGTACACCTTCACCGAGCGCGAGAGGATCTCGGCCGCACCCAGTGCTTCGCGAAACGCGGCCATGTGGGGCATCTGGAAGTGCCGCTCGAGCGCCTCTTCGCTCTCCCACTCTTCGAACACCCGCACGCGCGCACTGTCTTCGAGGTCGACATAGAAGGCATAGGAGATGCAGCCGTCTTCTTCACGCGTGGCCTGCGCCATCTGCTGGGCTGCAGCCACGGCCTCATCGCGGCCGCGGGGGTCGAGCACGAAGACACCGGAAACGAGAATCATGGAGGGCTCCTGGGAGGGGATGACGGGGGGCTCGACGGACGCTGGGTGAGTGTGCCATGAAGCCCTTCCAACGACACTTCTCGTCGTGGGCTCCTTAGTCTCCTTCAGCGAGCAGTTGGCCTTGCGCCACGCTGCTGGGAGTACGACACGAACGACGACGGGAGGGAGCGAGGGGATGGTGCAGCTCGTGATCTATGACCCAACGAACGGCGACGAAGACGGCTATGCCGAGGCACTTGCGGCGGCGGCTCCGAACGATGTGTTCATCTGCGAGCTCCCGGAGTGGCAGGGGCCCGGCCACGACTACGCCCAGGCTCTGCAGACGTGTATCGAGAGCTCAGGAGCTCAGGGCGTCACGGAGGTGTTCTTGTTCGGACATGGGACGTCTGGCCAGTTCGACATCAGCTACGACGGCACGGAAGGGCCGCCGGCTGGTTCTGCCGGGATGGTCGGCAACGTCGGCGCCAACACGTCTCCGCAGGCCTTCTACGGGGCCTTGCAGGGTTGCCTGGTACCTCAGCATCAGATCTACATTCTGGCGTGCAACGTTCTCGCAGGGCACGGAGGTCCTGTTCTCTGCAACGAGATCGCAAACCTCGCACAAGGCCCCGTGGTCGCGCTCGGCGGCCTGACGCAGTTAGAGCCGGTGCCGGGCGATGTGGATGCTTGGACCACCACGGGCCCGATCATCCGGTTCACTGGAAACGGAGCGAACCAGCAACTCCAGCCCGGAACAGGCAACGCCATCCCGGGTGTCCCTTCGGTGGCCATGTAGGGCTCAGCCACAGCCAGCAGCGGCAGGGCTCCGGCTGGGACTACACTGGCCGGATGAGCTTCTTTAACGATGCGGGGAACGTCGACAAGTACCTCGAGCTGGCCGAGGGCTACGACGGCCGCGAGCTGATCGAACGCCTGGCGGAGTATCTCTCGCCAGGAAGCACCGTCCTCGAGCTCGGGATGGGCCCGGGCAAAGACCTCGAGATGCTCGCGGAGCGGTACGTTGCAACAGGGTCGGACCTCTCCCTGGTGTTCCTCGAGAGGTTTCGAGCCGCCCACCCGGAAGCCGACTTGATCCAGCTCGATGCCGAGACCTTGGAAACAGACCGTCGCTTCGACGCGATCTACTCCAACAAGGTCCTCCAACATCTCACCCGCGATGCAATGCGACGCTCCCTGGAGCGGCAGGC
This sequence comes from Candidatus Multivoraceae bacterium, assembly GCA_965223385.1. Lineage (GTDB taxonomy): Bacteria > Acidobacteriota > Thermoanaerobaculia > Multivoradales > Multivoraceae > JBCCLJ01. The sequence goes on from CBDCWR010000007.1 coordinate 4,098,445, forward strand.
CAGCCTGCTCGAGCCGGGAGGCATCGCCATGCATGCACTCTGGTACGGCGACAGCGAAGAGGAGCACGAGGGCCTCCTGTTCGTGGGCTACACCGAAGAGACGATTGTTCGAGTCGTTCCCGGCCCATTCGAGATCGCGGAAGTCAGTCGATACACCGAAATGGAAGACGACGATTCTCTGCTGGTCGTCCTTCGGTCTTGAGCCCAAGCCGAGGCGTGGACTCGCTTGCCCTCAGTGCTCTAGACCGTCGGCGAAGAGGATTTAGAGCGTCGATCGCGGCTCGCGCGCCTCGGCCGTCTTGGTCGCTGGGCGGTAGAACCGACTCGAGACAAACCAAGGCATCGGCTGGATCGCAGTCGCCGTGTCGCTCGGGGGCGCCTTGCTCCGTACGATGCTCACCGCGATGTGGAGGTCCATTTCGGGCGGCGTGAGTTGCGGTTGTCGCGCTTTCTGTTGCTGTCGAGGTATCGAAAGCAGCAGGGGCCGGGTGTTTGGATCTCCAAGGGCTGGTTCATGAGTCTCGCGTTCGTGTTCGCCGTGGGGATGATCGTTCTTTGGTCAGCCACCGGCTGGGAAACAACCCGATGCCGGTTCTCGAGATGGTCGTCAACGTCTGGATGCTCATCGCGCCGCTAGGAGTCGTCTGGGATCGGCTTCGAAGAGCGTCTATTGCCCAAGAGTAGAATCGTAAGTGCCTCCGTATCTTTGAGTAACGCCTACAGGAGCGCTCTCTCATGACCAACACCGCCAAGTTCGGGATCCCGCAGGATGCAAAACGCCTGGAGATTCTTGCCTGGGCCGTGGAGGAGCTACGGAGTGCCTGCGCCGTGCACGAGACCGACGTGTCGGAGGCCGCCGAGCTCGCCTTTCACCGCCTCTACGCGGCGGGAGCTCGGATGGACCGCTCGAAACCCGAGGCGCTCAATGCGGACCGTTCGCGGATGAAGCGGAAGATCCGGGACATTGCGCGGCTTGCGTACATTGCCGCAGTCTGGGCGGGTGACGGGGAACTCCAGGCGGAGCACATCGAGCGGTCGGCGGAGTTCGTGGGGCGGTTCAACCCATGGAGCACGGTGCTCTGTGATCACGCGGTAACGAACGTCGAGGCGAGGTCGGCGTAGCTCAGGACCAGCAGCCTGGCTCGTTTCGGAAAACTGGCAATACGGAGGAGAATCGCTCCGATGGGATCGATTGGTCATGAGGCTGGCGGGTGAGAGGCAGCGTAGAACTGTCTGCGGACCACCTCGAACGTCAATCAGCGTGCCATCCTCGCTCTGCGATTGAGGAGCTGATTTGGAACGCGCTCGACGCTGGCGGACAGCGAGTTGAGGTGGTCTTCCGCAGGAACGAGCTTGAAGGCATTGAGTCGATTGAGGTGATCGACGAGGGGGCCGGCATCGCATTCGAGGATCTGGATGAGACCTTCGGCAAGATAGGCGGTTCCAGAAAGCCCCGTTTGAAGGAGAACGAGGACGGCAGGGCCCTCCACGGCAGTGAGGGACGCGGACGATTCAAGGCGCTTCGATTGGGCACGCGGGCCAAGTGGACAACCGTCTACGTGAGCGAGGGCCAGCACAAGAAGTACGAGCTCTCAATCAAGGCAAGCCAGCAGGGTGAATGGGAGGCAAGCGAGCCAGTAGAGGTGTCGGACAGCAAGACCGGCACCCGAGTCGTCGTTGATGACCTCATGAAGGACGCGGCTGTAGCCGCCTCCGAAGCCACCAGGAATCACATCATGGAGAGGTTTGCCTACTACCTGCGTGCGTACCCAGGGGTTCGCTTGCGCTTCGATGGTGAGCTAATCCGATGGGAGGACCTCGTCGAGCGCTCCGAGACTCTTAAGCTTCCTGCTGCGGCCGGCGAGAGCGATCCGGCTGAGCTGGAGATCGTGGAGTGGATGTTCAAGCCCGACCATCGGAAGATCCACTTCTGCGACCGCCGAGGGGTTGCTTGGGGAGATACGTTGGCGGGAGTGCAGGCCCCTGGGATGAACCTGGCTGCCTTCGTGAGCTTCGACAACGCCAAGGGGTGGCACGACGAGAATCGCTACACCCTTGGTGAACTTGACCCCGATCTGAAGGAGCTCCTGAACTCTGTCAAGAGCAAGCTGCGCGAATACCGAAAGATGAGGGAGGCAGAGAAGGCATCGGGCCTCGTCGAGCAGTGGAAGGCGGAGGATGTCTATCCCTACTCAGAAGACGAGCCGAACGACGTGATCCACACCGCGGAGCGGCAGGTGTTCGACATCGTTGCGGCTCGCGTGAACGACTACCACGAGCCGTTTGAGGGGTCGGCCCCAGAGAGCAAGCGATTTACCTTCCGCCTGATGCGCGAGGCGATCTCAACGAATCCGACCGGCCTAACAAGGATCCTGGGCGAAGTCCTTCGACTGCCCGAGCAGCAGAGGGCAGATCTAGCCGAGCTCTTGGAGTCGACCGACCTGACCTCGATCGTTCGTGCCGCCAAGACCGTCGATGATCGCCTGAAGGCCTTGGCCGGCTTCGAGGAGATTCTGTTCGAGAAGGACTGGAGGCGAACACTTCTTGAACGCACCCAGCTTCACCGACTTCTTGTTCGCCACGTTTGGATCTTTGGTGAGGAGTACGTTCTCGATACGGACGACGAACCTCTGAACTCCGTGCTGCAGAAGCACATTCACATGCTTGGACGAGAGGACATTGCTCCGGAGGTGGATCCTGAATCGGTCGATGGGCTGGAGAGGATTCCCGACCTCATGTTGTCCCGGAAGTTCAAGCGAGACCGTTCAGAGTTCGAGCACCTGATTCTTGAGCTGAAGCGTCCGAAGTTGAAAGTCGGGCGGAAGGAAGTAGAGCAGATCAAGGACTACGCCGACACGGTCGCCAGCGACAGCCGGTTCTCAAAGACACACGCTCGATGGATGTTCATCCTGCTGGCTAACGAGGTTGACGACAAAGTCCAGCGAGACTTGAAGGGCAGCGGACTGGAAGACGGCTATCTGCACAAGTTGGGGAACATATCGATCCGGCTGCGGCTGTGGGCCGATGTGCTGCACGAGGCGAAGAGTCGGTACAGCTTCTTCAGCGAACAGTTGCAGCTAGAAGCTGGATCAGCGGCTGGCCTTCAACACTTAAAGGACAGGTACCCCGAGCTGCTGTCAGGCCGCGGCCTCACGAAGAAGCAGGACCTCGCGCAGCAAGAAGAGGCATCCCGAGAGTCGGCCGAGGAATCCAGTGACTCCATCAACTAGCTTCATCGACAGGTTCAGCATCCTGCCAACCGGCTTGTGCAACCACGCGAAGGACAAAGTCGAGGCGAAGACGGCGTAGACGAGACGGAAGCACAGAAGGGAGGACGGAGTTGCCAGGCGAAGAAGATACAGGGAGTGGACTCGACCTTCACGAGGCCTTTGGCGATCCCACTTACAAGGCTCGAAAGGCGCTTTCTTCTGTGAAGACCTACAAGGTCGATACGCTAGAACGAGGAGCGGAGCTCGGTTCTGCCTGGGCTTTCGTAGAGGCCCTTGAGCCCGCTAGAGCACTCCAGCAACTACTGGCCCTCATCCCCGACGAGGTGTTTCCGCATCTCTCTCCTCATCTGCTGCAGAAGGTTGAAGAGGAAGCAAACAGCGCCCTTACCTGCTTTCAGAACATCCTGAACTTCGATCCAAAGGCCGGTCTTGAGACCAGTCAGCTCCAGAAGCAGAAGGAGGAGCTAGTACGCAGCCTGGTCAAGGTTCAACACAACGCGACGCATTCCCTGGGCCCCGTGTTTGTTCTCGCGGCACTCGCAACGCGAGATGACGAGGCTGTGGTCAGAAAGGAGAGGGAACTTCAGGACATCCTAGCGGCTGCTCGAGACTCGCTGGCAGAGATCAGCGTGCAGAAGAGTTCTGAGTTCTTCGGAGATGAAGCGGATAGGCATGCGGATGTAGCTGGCAAATGGCAGTGGGCCGTGATCGCCTTGACCGTCCTTCTCTCGGTCTATGCAGCCATTGGTCTGGGGTCGGTGCTCTTTCCGGGGAAGTACTACTTCCCGCCGGCACCTGAAACGGATGAAGTGATCCTGCACCTCGCCGGAGCGAAGCTCCTCTTCTTCGCCGTCTTGTCCTACGCTGTCTACTTCTGTGCTAGGAACTTGGCGGCATCACGACACAACGCCGTGATCAACAAGCATCGGGCGAACGCTCTCAGTACCTATCGTGCGCTTGTGGAGTCTTCGGGAGACGAGGAGGGGCGGGAGTTGATTCTCAACCACGCGGCGACTGCGATCTTCTCGCCGCAGCCATCAGGCTACGACACCAAATCGGTGTCAGCTCCTGGCGCACCTGGTGTCGTCCAGAACTTCATGGGCGGAGGCAGCAGCGGCTAGTGATGGCCTACTTCAAACAGCTGGCCACGCACCTCTGCAACTCTGTTTGCGTTTGAGAGCTCGGTTGTTGGCGTAGGCCGACCTGGAGTCTGCTTTGAACTTTGAACTGAGAGACCTCTCCGACGCCTTTGGCGAGGACTTTGCCCGGGAGAATGCGGACTACACTCTCTACGCCTTTCTTCTCGGCACCAGAGTAGACGGTCTGTTTCCCGACATCCTTGCCTGCTTCGGGGACATCGACGCTGTGACGGGAGACGAGATCCTGGTCATCGCTCCTCGGCTAGAGGTCGAGGTCGAAGAGCGCACGACGGAACGCATTCTCGGCCTCTTGGGAGGAGGTGCGAGCGTCGATGACGGCTTGAGTCAACTTCGACCGGAGATCGACGAGTTCGTGCGGTGCCAGGTGGCCCAGAGCTACAGCGTGGCAAAGGGGCTAGGAGATCCAAACATGGTTCCATGCTTCATCTTCTTCGATGGTCTAAGCAGGCCCAGTTCCTACGTTGTTTGGGACCTGGAGGGACTTTCAGCAGAAGAGGTGGTGAAGGGCCTCAGGGCGCTCGTCAGAGACTTGAACGAGAAGTGCACTTTAAAGAAACGCGGGTGCGGAGAAGAGAACAGCCCTTCCGTGGCTATGGACGTGGTCAGGGTTTGCCCAGAAGACCAGGATAGTGAGATTCACTAGAGAAGCCCAGGCCTACCTGGTGGCGCTCTTTGCAGGACTTGACGTGCTCCCCGGTTTGGTACCACGGACATCTGGACTTTCAGGCTAGTTTGGCTTCCTCTGATTTGGCTCTTCAGTCAGCCAGACAGGGGCGGAGGTCGCTTGCGACCGGAGCCCCCTCCGGTACTCGGCCGGCGGCTTCTGGTCGAGCGAGCTGTGCGGTCTGACTTCGTTGTAGTCGAGTCTCCACGCCTCGATTTGGCGCCTCGCCGCCTGGAGCGTGTGAAACCAGTGGAGGTTGAGACACTCGTCCCGAAAGCGGCCGTTGAAAGACTCGACAAAGCAGTTCTCGATCGGCTTGCCGGGCCGGATGAAGGCCAGAGTGACACCGCGCTCGTAGGCCCATTGGTCGAGCGCTTTGCTTGTGCACTCCGGTCCGTTGTCGAGCACCAAGCGGCTCGGGTAGCTTCCGCGACGGCTTGCGATCTCGTCGAGGGTTCGTGCTGCGCGCAGGCCGGAGAGGGAGGTATCCACCTCGATAGCCAAACACTCTCGCGTGGCGTCGTCGACGATGTTGAGTGTGCGGAAGACTCTCCCGTCGGCGAGCGTGTCGCGCATGAAATCCATCGACCACTGCACGTTGGCAGCGATCGGCACGACACGCGGCAAGCGGTTCGCTTGCGCGACGCGTTTGCGCTGCTTTCGCCGCACCGCCAAGCCCAGGTCGCGGTAGACCCGGTACACGCGCTTGCGGTTGATCTCCCAGCCGTCTCGCAGGAGCATCACGTGCAAGCGGCGATAGCCAAAGCGCGGGCGCTCCGCAGCGAGCTCCAGGAGGCGCTCTCGCAGCGACGCATCAGCCTTCGCACGCAGGCTCGGCCTCCGATAGGACGAACGGCTGAAGCTCGCCAGGCGACACGCTTGTCGCTCGCTCAGCCCCCAGTCCTCCCGGAAGAGATTGACTGCCTTGCGCCGGGCCGCAGGCGTCACCATTTTCTTCCGAGTGCGTCCTTGAGGGCCTGCTCGCGCAGCGTGAGGTCTGCGACTGCGCTCTTCAGTCGTCGGTTCTCGAGCTCAAGCTCTTTCAGCCGTCGAGCTTCATTCACATCCATCCCGCCGTACTTTGCCTTCCAGCTGTAGTACGTCTGATTCGCGATGCCGTACTCCCGGCAGACCTCCTTCACAGGACGGCCGGACTCGACCTCCTGCAGCACGCGGATGATCTGCTCCTCGCTGTAGCGACTTTTGCGCATCGGCTTCCCCTCTCTCGGCCATTCTCCCATTCGGGAATGGACCGCATTGAGGGGAGCACGTCAGGCTCGGTCTCCTCTTGAACGATGAAGAGCCCTGGTAGATCACCAGTGGCAGCCAAGAAGAAGACGACCGACAGCAAAGCGACCCGAGGAAAAAGTAGGCTCACACGGTGGAACTCAGAGGGGCACGGGGATCGCTCGTGGAAGAAGCCTGGCGCTAGCTCGTCTCAGGGTGTCGCTGGTCCGTTCGACAGGTCAGCCTCCTCGATATCTCCTAGGCAATCCGGCGCAGAGCGATTACGGCGGCGAGGGCTAGACTCGCGATCAGCAGGGCCCTGGAATAGGCCGAGTCGATTGGGACTGCTGTTGCAGAAATCGCCACTGGACGAGGGCCGCAAGCGATCGTGACCTCGGAGGAGGTCCCTTCGTCTAGAAGAATGTCGAGGAAGACGTCGTACATGCCAGTCGGTAGCGGACCCACGGAGATCGTGTCCTCCCAGAAAGGAAGCACGACCTGTGCACCGAACGTTGTGCCCTCCAAAACCGCACGAATCTGTCCCGCGTTCTCAGTGGCGGAGGTGAGTGAAGGTGCGGCCTGCACTGGCCAAGCACCCGAAACTCGAAGAGTGACCAGTGCCCCGCTAGGGCCCGGCGTCAGGGTGATGTCTGCGTTGTTCAATAGGTCACAGAATCCGCCCTGAGAGTAGCTGGCGGAAGCTGTCACAGAAAGCAGACCGAAGACCAAGAGGAGTGCAGGTTTTCTCATTGGACGACACCGCTCCACAGGGTTAGGCAACAGCTCTCGAAATCGTCTCTGAAGATTGAAGACAAGTCTGCGGCGACCGCCTGAAGCGCCATCTCCGCGTTTACGAGTCCGTGCCCAGTGCGGTCGTCGTAGCCTGGACCGGTTCCTGTGCCCTGAGTCATGTCTATCGCATTGTTCTTCAGGTAGTTCTCTACGTCAGATGGCTTCAAAGAAGGATCCAACGAGAGCACCAGGGCCGCCACGCCGGCTGCGTACGGTGCTGCGTAGGAAGTCCCTGTCCGCATCACGTAGTCGCTGTTGATGTCGAAGCCGCCATTGGCGGCAGTGGGGCCGGTCCGGTCAGTTGTCCATATGTCGCGACCGGGCCCGCTCATGAAGATCCCCGTGCCGAAAGAGCTACCGGTACCACTCGGCCCTATCCAGCGGTTGCCCGCTGAGTCCGCGGCTCCGATGGCGTTCACAGAACCGTAATTCGCCGGGAAGTCTATCCCAGGTGCGTTGACATTCCCTGTCGAGGCGAATGCGATGACATCGTGGTTGTTCCTGACGTCGTCGTACTTGTTCTTGAGCGCCTGGCTATGCATGGCGTTTTCATCGAGGTTGTAGCTGTGGTTGACGACTCTCGCTCCCTCCGTGCCGACGGCCCACTCGATGGCGTTCACGGCCCACTCGACGGCCGTCCGGTCTATGTCGCAAACGCCAGGGATTCCGGCGGCGATGCTCTGCTCGTGGGCGCGCGCTGAGATGACAACAACGTCTGGAGCGATTCCGACAGTGCCAGTGCCGTCTACCAGTGCAGAAATCACACCGGCGACTGTCGTGCCGTGGTTGTCGCAGTCAGTAAGAGGCTCCCCGAAGCTTAAGGGGTCTCCTCCGGGCCCCGTGCTGACGAAGTTCCTTCCCCTGACCTGGTTGAGATCAGGGTGGCCCCACTCGACGCCATCGTCAATGATGGCTACCTTGATCGCAGGATCGCCAGAACAGATCGGCCACGCGGACAGAGCGTCCAAGTCGAATCCACCTGGGTAGTTCGGTGGCGCTGTCTGTTCTAGTCCCCACTGGTTTTGAAAGTAATTGTCGGTAGGAGGCGTTGATGGTCGCGTCTGGCATGCGGAGTCGTGGTTCCCGATCCAGATGACGGAGGGCTCCGACCACTGAACTTCAGGGTGCAGGTGAAGCCGGTTCGACGCTCGAAGTGCCTCCATTCCGTCCGTGCCGCCAAGCTCCACCACATGCGTGCCTTCCATCTCGGCGAGGTCATACTCTACGATCGACCCTCCCGCGCTTTCGATGACCGACTCAGCCACTGACAGGGGTACGTCGTCGTTGAACGAGACAATGATCCGGTCTCGGACAAGCGCTAGGTTGTTCTTGGTCCTGTAGATAGGTGCGGCGAGGTAGCGGGCCCCGTGGTCGCGAGCGGCCCGACCTGCGAGCGCCGCCGTGGCTCGTCGAGCGGCTGAGAAGGAAATGTCCCGGGGTGGGCTAGAGGCGTTTGGCGTGCTGAGGAGCGGTCGAAGTGGGCCTTCTGAGAACACCGCCCAACCGTCCCCTAGGGCCGTTCGGGTGAGTGTCGTTCCTGCCACCTGATCAGCGTCGAATTGAATCTCCTTTGCGGCGTCGGAATCCGCATCGACGCGGTCGAAGACAGCGAATCCAACAGGCTCAACATCGAGGGTTACCTTCTCGTCGAAGTACCAGTAGTAATCGTCATCTTGTTGCTGCGAGTATGCGGCGGACGGAATAGCCAGGAGCGCGAGCAGCGCTACTGTGAGCGGCCTGGTCGTCAATGCAAACACTCCCTATGGGTTCGTTGGCAAGAGAGCTTTGGAATCGAAGTTGTCCAAGTCCATGCTTCCCGTCGCTGTGTCGTTCAGGAACTCGATCGCGCCGAACTTCACGGTACTCACCTCCAACGTGTCGGTGTCACGGTTCAGCATGCTGCGGACGTTTGAGCCGTTGATGTAGAGCCGTAGCTCCCCGTCGTCTGCGCCCAAACTACTGGACGCCTTCCAGTACATACTCAGCCGGTTCCATCCCGAACCTACGCTGACAGCGGTTGAGCCGTTCTCGGTGCCGTTGTCTTGGGTGGAACGGAGGCGCAGTCGGTCCGGTGGAGAGACGTTGGGGTTGTGCTCCAGGCGAAGACGGAAGACCGAGTCCCCCGATGAGTCGAGTGCCTCGAACAAGTAGATCTGGTCCGTGCCAACCGTCAGCGAGTCGAAGTTGGCGTAGAAGGTGACGTAGTACTCATCCTCGGCTGAAGGCGAGGCGTCCTGCAGATAGGCAGCCCACGTGTTGTAGCTGCTGTTCAGCTCAGTTCGGAGCTCGGCGCCAGGCTGGATCTCAAAGTTGTTCTTGAACGAGATCTCGGATCCGGCGCGAAGGTCCACCGTTGCAGGGCTCTGAACCTCCAGCGTGGCCTCGAGATGGTCGCAGGCCTGGTAGAGGGTGCTTACTGTGACAGGAGGAGGGCTCGTCACAGAAGTGGTTGACGAGCATGAACCCACTGTGATCCGCAGTCCCTGGCTGCCCAGGTACCCGTTCGGGGATAGGACGAGCGTGCTGGCATGTAGCCAAGGCGAGGGTGCGGCCACAAGCACCAGCGCCAGAGGAACCCGTACTCGCGTCCAGGAGCTTGGCATTACTGCTGTGCCTCCGAGTGCTGGTTCGAAAGGGACGACTTGGCCAAGAGTTCCTCGAGCCTCTGGATTCGCTCCTCCTGGGCCTGCACCACCCGCGTCAGCACTGCCACGATGTCCATGGACGCCAGGGTCTTGCGATCGGGCGTCGCGACGAGGTCAGGCACGTCCTCGGCGATGAAACCGACATGAGGGTCATCGGGTGTTGCTTTGTAGCTGAACTGAGAGGGAGCGAGCGCTAGCAGCGCCTGACGCGCTGCAGAGAGCTCCAAGGGTCGGATGTTCTGCTTCAACTCCCGGCTCGAGGAGTTCGTCCAGATGCCGCCACTGGTCAGGTGCGCTCCCGAACGCGCCTGGATCGGATGCGTGGGATCGAACGAGCCGCCGAGGCCTCCCGTGCCCCCGTAGAGGCCGAGGTAGCCCTGGTCGTCAATAATGACGCGTTGCACGTTGGCCGTCATAAAGCGGAGCGAGGGGTTGGGCGCAACGGCACCGGGCGCGTCTCGGACATTAAAGAACCCAGAGCCTTCTCCGAACGAGTGCCCGGAGTACCCCATGTTGAAGGCCGAGCTCGTGCCAACGAGAGGGTTGACTCCCATACCGGCATAGACGTCCTTGTCGGCTGCGCCGTAGATGTGGAACGTAGTCTTGGGGTCGTCGGTTGCGACGCCAACGTAGTCGTTCTTCACCGTGAGCGGATCCTGTGCGGCAATAGTATTGACCGGCAGCAGTGTGAAGATGAAGAGAGGGAAAAGGAGACATTTCTTCTTCATGCTCTTCGCGTCCCGTGAGTGTTGTGTGTGGTGACACAAGGTCACACGTGGAGGGGCGCCAGATCAAGTACTTGCCCAAGAGTCCAACCGTCCGTTCGGTCGAAAGTTTCGGATTGAGCCTGGCGTTGATAGAGCACGGACCAAGGCCGAAGCGGGCGGAAGACCATCCCGCGGTCAGGCCGGGGCTCGGCCAACGCCAGCCGAGGATCCCTAAAGCGTGCGGAGTTACCGAGGAGTGTCCGTCTCCCTACTGGAGGAGGGTTGTGGCTATGAAGGGAACTCAAGGGGTACGTAGCTCGCGGATGAGGGCGAGTCGCTGGTGCGCGGCACTAATCGTTCTGTTCGTCTCGGTTCCGGCGACAGCACAGGTGTCTGTGGGCGATGTCGTCACCCTCCGGGAGCGGCACAACAACATCCCGGCCCACCCCGCACCCGGGGACAATCACGTCCCCTTCCGCTTCGAAAGCGGTTCGCAGGCCACGATTCTCGACATCGACAACGCCACGACCTGGGTTCGCGTCCAAGGCGTCGACACCAATCAGACCGCCGGAGTGACCGGTTGGATCACGCAGGGCTACATCGACTCCGTGGTGTCAGGGGGAGGATCAGACATCGTCACGGACTCCCTCTCCTGGTGCCCGGAGAAGGGCTCGCCAAACCCACATCCCAGCGGCAGGCTACGACTTGCAACATGGAACTTGGGCAATCTCCACGCCGAGAACGGGCAATCGATCTTCCCTGACTCGGTAAGGCGGGACGACGACGACTACCTCCGTCTCCGCTGCTACATCCGTCTCTTCGATCCCGACATTCTGGCCGTGCAAGAGGTCGATCGGGATGACGCGCTCCAGCGGGTCGTGGACACGGACGTCTACGAGATCCACGTCTCCTCAAGGAACCAGAACGGCTCAGGCCAACAGAACACGGGGTTCGCCTACAGGAAGGGCCTGAACGTGACAACCCAGACTGACCTGTTTCAGCCCCCACAATGGCCACACGCTGAAGCTGATGAGCGTCCACCTCAAGAGCGGATGCTTCTCGAACAACAACTCCGGCGGAGCCTGCAACACGCTGGCCGATCAGGTCCCAGCTCTCGAGACATGGATCGACAACGCGGCGAACGACACCGAGCCTTTCGTGCTCCTAGGCGACTTCAATCGACGCTTCAACGAGCACGGAGACATGGCTTCAACAAGGTCTGCATGAACAACGAACCTCCCGGCCCTTGGCGGCCGTAGGCGCCAAAGGTCCTGCACATCATCCGCGGCAAGCTCGATGCCCTCGCGCAGCCGCTTGGGGCTCCTCACCTAGAAAATGCTAGCCCATGCAGGCTGACGACACTGACCTCGAACCGAGCATCATCCCACAGCAGGTCCTACGCGCGCTAAGCTCCAGGCGTTATGACCTTCTCCCTTACCGGCGGCGCGCTGCTCCTGATCGTGGCCTTCCTCCTCTGCCTTCCGGAGGTGCGCGCCTACCTCGTGTCACTCGAGTTGCGCCGCTTCTTCCGGAACTACATTTCCCGCCCCCGCTACCGCGTGTACAACCTGCGCGATGAGGAGGATGGGGAAGCCTAGGCGAAGCTGAAGTTCGCCGCCTCGAGTCACAGGGGCAGACCACAAGGCCCGTAAGCAGTAGCCACTGACGCCCGGGACGCTACATCGCCGGTTGGATTGGCACAAAGGGCTAGCGCTCAGCTCTTAGGAGCCGGCTTGCATCTTGGGGCGGCTGGCGCTGGCTTGCAGGCCGGTTGGCCCAACTCTCGATGTCAGCGCGTCCCGCGATCGGACCTGGTCAGCCCTTCACGACCTTGATCTCGCAGACCGCTGAGACGCCCTTCGCCTTCGCAAGATCCGACGGGGCAATAAAGCCGCGCCGGTCGAGAGGGAAGTCGATTCCGACCTGGGCGTAGCACTCCCGGGCGTACTCGGAACAGATGTACTCCCGATCACGCTTGTGACGTCCTTGGCCCGCAAGGATGCGCCCACCGATCTTCACGATCTCGTCGCGATCGTAGGGATAGCCCAGTTGGTCCACGGCAAACTGCGACATGTCGCCCAGCTGCTGTGGCTGAACGTTGGCGAAGCCCCGATGGCGGCCGAGCAGGAGCCGTCCGGGGTACCCCTTGCCGCCCTTGTAGTCGCGCACGTAGTGGCTGAAGGGGACGGCCCTCACGCCGACCGATTCGACACTCTCGAGCACCATGAGTCGATCGATGTGCGGCAGCCACAGGACGAACGCGACGTGGCTCCAGGTGCTCTTGGTCGCATTGCGGATGACCTTGGAGAAGAAGGTCTCTCCGGAGCAGAGGAGGAGGTCACCGCTTCGAATCTGCTTCCGGTACCTCCAGTAGTCGACCTTCTCGACCCGCGGAAAGCTGCGTACGGCAATGCCCATCGTCCCCCCCTCCCTGTGGATGTGAGCGGCATGGTACCTGGCGGCGGCGAGAAGGGACTCCGCATCCTCCGGCACGATCCCGAAGGCCTCAGGAACTACGCCTGCTGCCCGAGGAGGCCTGAGCTCGCAAGCCCGGACCCGTTCGTGAACCATCGCCTCGCGTCGAACAGGCTCCGACGGCAGCTACGGAACCACGCCGTGGTCTTTCTCGCGCAGTCGGATCAGGCACTCCTGGGTGACCGACGCGACGAGAGTGCCGTCTTCGCGGAAGAAGCCGCCCTGCACGTAGCCGCGTGCAGCCGATGCGTTGGGGCTCGACTTCTGGAACAGCAGCCACTCGTCGGCGCGAAAGGGACGGTGAAACCACATCGCGTGATCGAGGCTCGCACCCTGGAGGTTGTGGGCGGCCAGCGCTGGGCCGTGGGGGAGCATGCTCGTCGACATGAAGTCCATGTCGCTCATATAGGCGAGCATCGCGGTGTGGATGATCGGGTCGTCCGGCAGCCCACCCCGGATCCGCATCCAGGTGTGCTTCTCCGGGTCGCGCGCATCGCGGCCCTCGCGGGGAATCATGTGGATCCCCTCGACCTGGCGTGAGTCGATGATCTCGAAGCGGAAGGCGAAACGGCTGATCGACGGGTCCTGCTCGGCCAGCTGGCGATAGTGATCGGCATCGGTGGGGAGCGACTCCGGAGGAGGTACCTCGGGCATCTCGGCCTGGTGGAACAGGCCCTCCTCGGCCACCTGGAACGAGGCCGACATGTTGAAGATGGCGCGGCCGTGCTGAATGCCGACGACACGGCGGGTGGTGAAACTGCGCCCGTCGCGGATCTGATCCACTTCGAACAGGATGGGGCGCTGCCAGTCTCCCCGGCGCAGAAAGTAGGCGTGCATCGAGTGCACCTGCCGCGCAGGATCGACGGTGCGGGCCGCCGAAACGAGAGCCTGCCCGAGCACCTGGCCGCCGAAGACGTGCGTGCCCGGCCCGTTGCGCGCGCGAAAGAGGTTCTCCTCGATCTGCTCCATCTCGAGCAGCGCGACCATGTCTTGCAGAGAGTGATCGGTCAAAGTCGCGAGGGATCCCGGACCGTGATGCTCAGGAGCTTGTCGTGCGTGGCCTGGTCCATCCGTTCTGCTGCGACCGCCGCGAGCCAGATCTCGAGCAGTTCTGGACTTGGCAGCCGCGCCCCCAATCGAACAGCGGCCGCCTGAATCGCCTGCGCGAGAAGTCGCGCCTCGGACCATCGACCTTGGACTAGGAGCACCCTCGAGATGAACTCAAGAACTCGAAGGAACCGCCCAGGGTTTGCGAGAGCTGCCGCTGTCTCGAGAGCCTCGCGAAACATCACCTGAGCCTTTGCGAACTCACCACGATGTGCGCAGCAACTTGCTCGTACACATTGCGCCATTAGGCCGAGGGTGCTTGTCTCCAAGTCTTCGGGTCTACAGGAGTCAAGGTGGTGCTGAACTGCGGGAATGTCCAGTTCGCTGCAACGTAGGAGTAGAGACGCCGCTGTATTGATGTGCACAATCGAGCGATTGAGTGGAGAGAGATTCGCCCCGTGTTCGTGCAGGACGGCTTTGTATCGTTGGACGTATTCTTCGCCGGAAGTTGCCTCAATTGGAACTGCATCCATCTCAGCCACTGCGAGAAGAGTCTTGTCCGCTGAGAGGCGTGCTGTTGAGCGCAGCGCTCGGAGCTCGCGAAGGATCTGCTCGCGTGGGGCACTGGAGTCGTCTGCTAGTGAGAGGCGCGCATGGTGAATGAAGAAGAGAACGTGAGGACTTCCGCTGCCCTCTTGCACGACGTCAAGAGCGGCATCGAGGTGCCTTCCGGATCGTCCGAAGTCACCTTGGATGCGCAACGCGTTTGCGAGTGTGGCTTCGGCCATGGCAAGTGCATCGACACTTGCTACGTCGCCTTGCTGAGCAACAGACTCCTTCCCACACTCGACCGCAAGCATCGCTGCGCGTACGCCAGCTTGGAGATTCCCAAAGCGGTGCTCATAGGCGCCTTGCGCCAGTGCGCGGGCGAGGTGCAATGCGGTGGCTTCGCTCGAACCGACGGCGGAAACGAGCTCGGTCTCGCTGAGGTTGCCGAGCTTCTCGGACAGTCTTCGCTCTGCCGCTCTGTTGCGCTGGGCGATCTCGACTGCTGCCTCAAGTGGCCCCCGCATCCGGTGAGCCACACGCTGGACATCGCTTGTGGTGGGTGTACTTGCCTGTTGGAGGACACTATCTCTAGGCCACTCGGTGAAGGTCATCCAACAGTCCTCACATCCCTCCAGCAGATGTTCGACGAGGTCTGCAACGGCCAGGTCGCCGCCGCGTCCGAGTTGAGCGGCATCAGAGGCTCTGCAGCGCACTTGCAAGCCCCTTTTTCATTGCGAGTCGGTCAACGAGCTTGGCCAGGCATCGAGCACAACTCTTCCGAACGCTGGTTTCGCGATAGTCGAACATCGATGCGATCTCGGCTGTTGTGAGTCCCTGCAGGTATCTGGCGCGAAGGAGAGCGCTACATCGTGGTTGGAGCTCACCAATGGCATCGTCGATTTCACGAAAGAGAACTTCGCGTTCTGCTTGAGAGCGCACCTCAGCCAGCGCAGAGAGGATAGCCGAGTCGATCGCTTTGACACGGGAGTTCTTCTCTTTCCTTAGGAACATCAGACATCTTCTCTTAAGGGCAAAGACAACCCAAGCCTCATCATTGCGAACGGACTCGTGGTTCTCGATCCAGCTGATGAGAGTCTCCTGAATGAGGTCCTCTCCGTCGGGCTCGGGAATTCCGAATCGGCGTGTCGTAGATAGGAATCGGGCCAGGCTCGAGTCCATAAGGACGTCGAGCCGTTCCCTCAAGCGATCGCTCCGTTCCTGAGACAATGGTGTGCGACTCTCCCACGTAATCTACTGAGCCGGCGTGGTTCTGCGCCCTCCGTCGCAGCAGCCGGCCAGTTCGTCACGGGCTACTCTTCCTTAAGTGCTTTGTTGACATCTGTTGCCGATGCTACAAGCGCCGGGCCGGTGGCAGCCAGAAGCCCTACGCAGCCAGTGATGCTCACTACAAAGACTATCGTCGGCAGGTCAAGGTAGTTGATTCCGAACAGTAGATTCTCGAAGCTGCCGGCAAACAGCGTGACGACACTGATGCCAGTGATTGCAGCCAAGACCGACAAGCACGCGGCTCTAGCCACGATTCTCATGAAGACATCCTTGCGAGTGAGTCCCAGTGCTCTCCTGACCACCCACTCACGGGTTCTCGCTCTGTTGTCGGCCGACACAGTAGCAAAGGTGCCTATCGAGGAGAGCATTAGCGCTACCGCAGCGAGGAGCGATGTTGTAAGGGCCAGGAAAGCTTCTTCAGAAGCGACAGAGGAGTAGCGATCCGAAAGAACCTCGGGGTCGCCTACCCGCCCTCCGACCACCGTAGCGGAGAGTGCTTCGCGAAGCCTGTCGAGTTCGGCGCCACGCGGTGAGTAAGAAACCAGGAAGCCTGCGATCTCAGGTGCCACGGACAATGGGACGTACAGGTCCTTGGGTGAGGCCTCCCTTGGACCTCGGTGCAGCGCATCTACCGCAATGCCGACGACGATCCAGTCCCGAGCAGAGCCCAACTGCGGAGTAACCGAGAATGTACGCCCGATGGGGGACTCGTCCGGCCAGAGTGCGTGTGCAAGGCTTGACGAGACGACCGCCTCTCCAGACTGGGTGCCGTATTCCTGCTGCCGTGGAGGTCGGCCCTGGAGAAGGCCAATGCCCATGAGGTCGAAGGCGTCTGGCGAGATGCTGTGCCGGTAGCTCTCAACCGTTGTGACTCCCTCATCGGGATGGAGCACCATGAGGGTAGCTGATGTGCGCGCGTAGGGCGCCAGGGCGGGAGCGGAGAAGGCTACACTGGTCGCTACGCCCGACTCTCTGGCGCTGGCGATAAGGCTCTCGACTAGAGAAGAAATCGACTCTGAGGGCGTGTCAGCAGCCAACTGAACTGGAACAGCGATCCTTTCCTCCGTTGACAGCCCAATCGGGAGCGTGGCCATCAGTCGCAGACTTTGAGCGGTCAGTAGGGCTGCCATTAGAGCAGCGGCAGAGAGCGTGACCAGAACTCCGCTATGCAGAATCCTACCAAGGGCGGGAGGCCCAGCCTCACCGCCTTTGGAGCCGGAGAGTAGTTGAATCTCGGGCGTCCTTCGGAGGGCAGCCACTCTGGCCACCGTCATTGCGCCAGCGACCCCCGCGAGCAGAAAGAGCAATTTCACTGACAACGGGCCGCCGAGGAAGGACTCGGATGTCGAGGGTGGAGCCAGATCTCCCACGGCCACGAGCCAAGCGGTGAGGCGACTCCCTGCCGACATCCCTACGGCACTTCCGAGGAGCGCTGCGGCTACGATCGGGAGAGCTGCTCGAAAGTGAATCTCGGCAGCGTTTGCGCCCAGCACGGCGCGCATTACAAGCGACCGACTGATTCCTCGGACTACTCCATCGACAATACCCCAGAGGTTGCCGATACACGCGATTGCCGTGAGGAGTGCACCCACAAGCAGGGCTCCAGATGTCCTTTGCGCCGCCGGTCCGAAGAGCAGCTCTCTGAAGGGAAGCGTTCGGGCAGTTCGGTCATAGTGGGTCGCCGGATGGAGGCGCCTCAGTTCAGCGGAAGCGTCCGAAACTAGACTGAAAAAACCGTTCAGCTCCTGAGTGGGAACCCTGGCAATTCCGATAAGCCAACGTCGCGAAATGCTCTCGAAGTAGTCTGGAGGGTAGATGGCTCTTGCAGCCTGAATCGGCAGGTAGAGATCAACAGGATTCCAGAAGAAGCCACGAAAGTGGGGCGGAAGTACTCCTGAGACTCCAAAGGTCCGGCCCTGGACCCTGAGTGTCGTATCAGCGAGGTCTTGCGGTGCTCCCAGGCGTGCACTCCAGAAGGCATGACTCACCAGGATCTCATTCGGGCCCCTGGGCTGACTACCCAGCACTAGCTGTAGCTTCGCGACTTCGGTCCAGGTCGGATCAACGAAGATGCCAAAGAGAGTTCCGACCTCGTTGTCTTCGACAAGCAGTTCGCGATCGGTTGAAGACCTAAAGAACTCCAATGAGTCTCCGAAGCGATCTTCGAAGACGTCGAGCTCTGGTGTCGACATCGCCTGCCTCGAACCGGCCTGGGACTCGACAGCAGAAAACAGAGCCCGGAGCTCTCCCGACTCTGGCAGCGGAAGAGGTTCGTTGGCCATCCATCTTGCGAGGCCGATAGTTGCCGTCAACGGAAGTGCAGCGACGGCTACCGTCAGTGCAAGGAGCGCCAGAGGCGGCAGAAGCCGACCGAGTTCGCGACTACGGAGCATGAGTCCGTAATCATATGGCGATATCCGCGGTCAGCGCAGTCTAGTCTGTCCCTGATCTCGCGGCGGCGTACTTCGCCGACGGGTCGTAGCGCAGCTCCTCGAAGAACTGGAGGATGCCGGAGACCAAGCTCGCTGTTGCCCTGTTCTCGACGGCAGCGTTGCGGAAGACAATGAGCGCGGCGATAGCTTCTTGATGCAGGTCCTGCGACTGGAAGATCGGAACGAGGTTGTCGGCGATCGTGAGGACCTCGTGAGACCTGCTCTGCTCCGAGTACATCAGAGCCAGTTCCAGCGAGATCTCCGCTGCTTCGATGCCGACACCAGCGAGCACGAAGCCATTTCGAGCCTCAAGAAAGGCCTTTTCGGCGAGGGCAAGGTGCCCCATGTCACGGGCGATCTTCGCCTCCATCCACACGGTCCGCAGCACGAACAGGTGATCGCCTTGACGTCGGTAGTAGGCCGCTGATTCGCGAATCAAGGACAAAGCGTCGTCGTAGCGACCAAGCTCGTGGCACACGATCGCCAAGTTGGAGCGCGTGTGAACGATCACCTTCTCGTCTCGGGTCGGATCGAGTTTCGCCAGGCAGGACTCATAGAGCGCCGCCGCGTCGTCCAGAGCATCATTCTGGAGAAGGACCTTGGCATGGGTCAGCTTGGCGATGGCAGCCAAATGGCTGTCGCCGCACGATTCGTACATTGCTGCGGCGCGCAGGGCCAACGCAGATCCGGCTTCATCGTTGCCTTGGTCGATCAGAAGATCTGCCTCAAGGTGGTTGACTCTCGCCTCGTCAAGAGCGTCGCCATGGCCCCCCGACAGGAAACGACGGGAAATCTCGAAGCTGCCGCCAGCTGCGCGGTAGTCGCCCTGAATACGGTAGGCGTTACCGAGGACTGCGAAGCTCATTGCCGCTTCATCAGAAGTCAGACCTGAGGCCGCAGACTGGCCGTGGATTGCTTGCGCGATGGCAACGCTAGCTTCGGCCCTCGAGACCATGCCGGGAACATCACTCGTCCTCAGATCGAATGCAGCTTCCCGCAGGTATCGGACCAGCGAAAGTGAACGGAACCGCTCGCCGTTTTGCAGGTGCATCTGGCGCTCAGCGTCGCCCAAGCCAAGGAACTCCTCCGCCAAGGCCGGAGCCCTTAGCTGCTCAGACTCCTCTTCCAGAACCCGCTGCTCGGCACCCCAGAGCGCTTTTCCCCAGAGATCCTGAGGAGGCGTTCGAGGCTCAGTGTCGGATGTCAAGGAGAGAGACTGCAGTGTGGATTCACAGACATCACATCCAGCGAGTAGATGGTCGCGGATCGCCTGATTCTCCTCCTGGCCGAGGGTTCCGAGCAGGAAACCTCGGAGTACGTCGCTATCTGGGTGAATCTTCTGCATTATCTGTCGCCAGCAAGAACGGGGCGTCTACTCGCCACTGCTCTCTCGTCCTGCAAGTCGCGCGCCACCGACGTGTCGCGGTCCCGAAGGACTTCAATGCAACGAGCGCGGAGGCGCGTCGAAAGCCAGCGCTCCTGTTGCGCAATACGGCCTCGGCTCCTTACGAAGTCGGCCATCGTGAGCTCAAGAGCGAGCTGTGCCTCACTTGGCGCCAAGGGGAATCTCGAGACTGTGCGCACGAGAAGGTCGCGATACGGACCGAGGATGGCTTGGAGGTCCTGTGGCTCTACAGGTACCCAGCGATGTTCTCTCGCGCTCATTGCCGGCAACAGTAGCAGCGCTGCGGAGAAATGTAAATAGGCGTAGACGCACGAATCCCCGGCAGCCCAGAGGGCCGCTGGAAAAGGCTGAGGCAGATCAGTGGGGCCCGGCGGCCCCTCGGCTAACTAAGAACGCCCGTTGGCGTCAAAGCTGACCCGACCGTTGGCGTCAAAGCTGACCCGACCGTTCGCGTCGAAGCTGCACTTACTCCTGCCATTCGCGTCGAAGCTCGGGCCCCGACTCGCGATTTGCATGTCATTTGCAGTGACCATCGACCGAGACGCAATCTCAGTCGCCTTGTCAGCCGCAAAACTGATCGCTGGCAGGGAGCACAGCACCAGAGTCACGATCGCGATGGCAAGGGCCACAACACGGATAGAACGGCTATTCATAGCCTCTCCTTTGGGGCGGGAAGCCCCGTACTACGGCCTCGAGCGGGCGGGCACCCTTCGAGGCAGGTTCTTGTCCACCGGGAGGGTGGACATCCAACTGGTCGTTTGCTGCAAGAGCTCACAGACCTCAAATGGACTCGATCTGAGATCACCCCTCAATGACACTGGGTGTCAGAGATGGCCTCACTCAGAGCCGATTCACGGCACTTGGGCGATGAGATGGCAACAGAAGATCAGGGGGTGTGCGGCGTAGCCGACTTTTCGGAGAGAGGTCTCTGAAAGGTGGCGCGCGCCTGGGCCGATCCACCGAAAAAACGGAACACCGGAGACGGGCCAGACGGAAGAAACTGCCTGCGCGAAGAGCCACCCTCGAAGTGGGGGATGAGCTTTTCTCCTACCCGTCACTTTGGCTGAAATGGCCAAAGCCCTGTAAGATAACGACTTCGAGCCGATTGGGACGAAGATTGCGCTATCTGAAACCAGAGACACACGTGTCCTGGCCAGTGTCACATCTTTTCGTGCCGTTTCTTTGGTCTGGCCCCTGGGGCGCTTCCTCGGAGGGGAGCGAGAGGCGATGAGCCGCGACGTGAACTCTCGGATGCGGTGGAGCGGCCTGGGTGCCGTGGCGCCCAACCTGCGGGAGTTGCGCGTTCTGGCGGTGACGCCCGGTCGGTTCCAGGTGGCGTGGCTCAGCGGCCTGCTCGGAACGGCCGATCAGCCCCTGGCGCTCGAGGCCGCCGCAGACCCGGGCGAGGCGCTCGACCGCATCGAGACGGGCGTGGCCTTCGACCTCTGTTTTCTCGACGACGCGGTGGGCGAGCGCGCCGTGCAGCAGATGCTCAAGACCATGCGCGCCTGGGGGTATCCCTTCCCGGTGATTCTTGTCACCGAGCCCGGAGGTGAGGGGTTGGCCGCCGAGGCGCTCGCCGAAGGTGCCTCCGACTACATCTATCGCGCCGAGACCGACCTGCCGAACCTCGTGCGCTCGGTGCGCTACGCCCTCGATCGGCACACCCTCTCCGCCGAGGCGCGGCGATGGCAGAAGCGCTACCGCAACGTGTGGGACCGCAACCACTCTGGCCTCTACCAGATCGACGCGAACGGCCGTGTGCTCGACTGCAACCAGCACTTGGCGCGCATTCTCGGCTACTCGAACCCGCGGCAGCTGGTGGGGCGCCAGCTCATGGAGTTCGCGCTGCTCAACGACGGCTCCATCTCCGAGCGCGCCACACCCCTCGCCCGCGGCACACGCCCCTTCTGGTCGCGCGAGGTGCGCCTCCAGTGCCGCGATGGCTCCGCCAAGTGGGCCATTCTCAACGACGCGCAGATCGACTCCGCGTTCGAGGAGGCCGAAGAGGGTGTCGCGGTGTACGAAGGCTGGGTGCTCGAGCAGGTGCGCGAGCGCGAGCTCGAGGGCCTCCTGCAGCGCCAGGAGTCGCTCTTCATGGCGCTGTTCAGCGCCGTGGCCGAGGCGATGGTCGTGCTCGACGATCAGGGCCTGGTCACCAGCTGCAATCGCGCGGCCGAGGCCCTGCTGGGCCAGGAGATGGAGGAGCTCGCCGGGCGCCGGTTCGTGAGCTGCTTCCGCAGCTTCGTGGACGCCTCCGGTGCGCCGCTCGACTCCGCCGATCTGCCGTCGGCGCGCACCATTGCGGCCTCGGAGACGGCCGAGATGCCACTCCTCGGGCTCGACCTTCCCTCGGGCGAGCGCCTCTGGGCGCGCATGCGCTCGGCGCCGGTGAAGCTGCCGGGCGGCCGAGGGGCCACCTCTGCGGTGGTCACGCTGATCGACCAGACGAAGCTGCAGCAGCTCGAGCTCAAGCTCGTCGACGCGCAGAAGCTGGAAGTGGCGAGCCTGGCAGCCAACGGCATGACCCACGATCTGCGCAATGCCGTCACCTCGATGGACGCCATGGCGCAGCTCATTGCCGAGCGCGATCTCACCCTGGAGGACGCCCGCAGCCACGCCGACCAGATTCGCCACGCTGCGGAGCACGCCCACGCGCTCCTGTCGCAGATTCTCGGATTCACGCGCCACCGCGAGACCGAGCTGCGCCCCGTGGAGCTCGACCCGGTGGTGCACGGCCTGTCGGAGCTCGTGCGCGGGATGGTGCCGCGGGAGATCAAACTGCAGGTGGCGCTCGGGGCCGGCCGGCAGCACGTGGAGAGCGCGGTGGGCTTCATCGAGCAGATCGTGCTGAATCTGGTCATCAACGGCCGCGACGCCATGCCGGACGGGGGCGAGCTCGCCATCGAAACGAGCGTGGTGGAGCTTGCCGAGGCCAAGGTGCTCGGCGGCCAGGATCTCGCTCCGGGGTCGTACGTGGTGCTGGCGGTGAAAGACGAAGGCCGCGGCATGGAGGCGCCGGTGCGCAACCGCGCCTTCGAGCCGTTCTTCTCCACGAAGGGCCCGCAGGCGGGCACCGGGCTCGGCCTCTGGTCGGTGCAGAACCTCGCGCAGCGCAGCGGCGGTGTCACCGTGATCGAAAGTGCGCCGGGCCGCGGCACTCTCGTGCAGGTGTACCTGCCCGTCGTCTCCCGCGCGGTCAGCGCCTAGCTGGGGCTCAGTGCGCCAGCGAGCGGCGCACCACCTGCACCAGCTCGCGCAGGTCGAACGGCTTTACGATGGTGGGCCCGCGCAGGGTGGGCTTGTCGGCCCGTAGCTGCCCGAAGCCGCTCATGTACACGAAGCGGAGCGACGGCTGCTCCTGCGCCAGCAGGTCCACGAGATCGCGGCCGTCGAGCTCGGGCATGGTGATGTCGGTGAGCACGAGGTCGGCGAGGGTGGGGTTCTCGCGGAACATCTCGAGCGCCTTGAGCGGGCGGTCCACCGCAATCACCTCGTAGCCGGCGGTCTCGAGCACCTCCTGCGCCATCTCGAGCACCAGGCGCTCGTCGTCCACCACCAGCAGCGTGGCGTTGCGGCGCGCGCTCTCTTCGCGGGGCGCCGCAGGTTGGGAGCGCTCCTCGGGCGCTTCACTCACGGTGGGGAGATCGATCGTGACGCTCGTGCCGCGCCCCACCTGGCTGTGAATGTCGATGTCGCCGCCGCTGCCGCGCACGATGCTGGCGGCCGAGCTGAGGCCGAGGCCGGCCGGGCGGTGCGGTTTGGTGGTGAAGAAGGGATCGAGAATGAGGCTCATGATCTCGGGCGCGATGCCCGTGCCGAGATCCGAGATGCGGATCTGGGCCGAGCCGCCCGCTCCCTGCGCAACCTCCACTGTCACGCGGCCGCCGTTCGGCATGGCCTCGCGCGCGTTGGTGACCAGGTTGAGGAGAACCGTCTCGAAGTGGTTGGGGTCGATGTCCACCAGGATCGGCCCCGCGGGGGCACGCAGCTCGAGCGGCATCGACCCGAGGGTGCGCTGCAGCTTCGGCTCCGCGTCGCGCACGAGCTGCACGAGGTCGAGAACCTTCGGAGAGAGGGTGGGGTGGCCGCTCAGCGTCTCGAGCTGGCGCACGAGCCCGCGGGCGCGCTCTCCGGCCGCGCGGATCTGCTCGAGCTGCGGCCGCACTCCCTCGCCGGCTTCGGCGTTGAGGGCGAGGTCGGTGGTGCCCAGAACCACGGAGAGCATGTTGTTGAGATCGTGGGCGAGGCCGGCGGCGAGGCGCTCGATCGCCTCCTGCTTCTCGAGCGCACGGCTCTCTTCGTCGTGCGCCACGATCACCGATTCGGCCCGCTTGCGCTCGGTGGCGTAGCGGAGACTCCGCGCCAGGGCGATCGAGTCGACTTCGCTCTTGATGAGGAAGTCTTGTGCGCCTTCGCCGAGCGCGTGCTCGCTCAGGTTGTTGCGGTCTTCGGTGGCGAGCGCCACCACCGGAGTCTCCGGTGCGTTCTCCCGCAGCGAGCGCAGCGCGGCGAGCGCTTGCCCGCCGGTACGGTCCATGTCCAGCACGATCACGCCGAACGTGCGGCTGCGCAGGGTCTCCACCGCGCGCTGGGCGGTGGGCACCCAGGCGGTCTCCACCTCCGGCCCCACGGCGTCGGCGAGAAACTCGCGGATGAGCCGGGCCTCGGTCTCGCTCTCCTCGACGAGAAGGATGGGAAGTTCGGTCATTGCGTGGGGCGCCTACTCCGCACTCGCCTCGGCCGGTGGCAAGGTGAACTGCACGAGGGTTCCTTCCGCGCCGCCTTCGATCCAGATCTTGCCGCCGTGGCGCTCCACGAGCCGGCGGCAGATGGCGAGGCCGAGGCCGCTCCCCGGAGCTTCGCTCTCGGTGTGCAGCCGTTCGAACGGAGCGAACACCCTCTCGGCCTCGTCCTCCGGAATGCCGATGCCGTTGTCGCGCACTGAGACCTCCACGAGGCCGTTGTGCTGCACGGCGCTCACCGAGATCTCGGGCCGCTCGGCAGATCGGTACTTGAGCGCGTTCGACACGAGGTTCTGGAAGATCAGGGAGACGTCTTCGAAGCTGGCGAGCACGTCCGGCAGCTCCTCGGTGCGCAGCACTGCGTCGGTCTTCTCGATCTGATGCTCGAGGCCCGTCATCGCCTTCTCGAAGGCCCTCTCCAGCTCCACCCGGGTGGGGCCCGTCGCGGCGAAGCCTGCGCGTGCGTAGTCGAGCAGCCCGGTGAGGATTCCCTGCATGCGGTAGGCCCCTTCGAGGGCGAACCCGAGGAACTCCCGCCCTTCCGGGTCGAGCAGGTGTGCCTTGCGTGACTCGAGCAGCTGCAGGTAGCTGTTCACGTTGCGCAGGGGCTCCTGCAGATCGTGTGCTGCCGCGCTCGTGAACTGACGATCGTCGGGGTCTGGCTCCGGGGCTGGCGGCGCGGGCGCCTCCACCGCGGCGGGCTGTGGACGCACCATGGCGGCAAAACCCTCACCCAGCGTGCCGAGCAGAGCGCTGAACCGCGTCGGCGGCTCACCGGCAGCGCGGGGGAGCTCGAAGTCCACCTGCGCGAGGTCGCCGCTCTTGCGCAGCGCCTCGAGCTTGGACGGCTGGGTCCACTCGAAGAAGGCGGGAAACATGTCGCCGAGGGGCTCACCCACGAGATCGAGGGCGGCGAGATCGCCGTGAGCTCCCGGTTGGGTGTGCATCTCGCGCACGCGGCCCTCCGCGTCGAGCACGAAGAAGACATCGGAGAAGAGGCGGAGGTACTGCGCGAGCAGGGTGTCCAGGGTGTCCTCGGTGACCGCAGGCTGCGGCGCCGGCTCGTCGGCCACGTTGCGGTCCCAGGCGGCGAGGCGGATCTCCTCGAGCTCGCTGCGCAGCGCCATCTCCTCACTGGCGAGCGTCTTGGTCACCAGCACCCCGCCAATGCGCACGAGCTCCCCTTCTTCGTACCAGGGCGACATCGAAGTGCGCACCCAGTCGCTCTCCCCGCTGGCGCGCAGCAGCTGGGTGGGCTCCCCCTCGAAGGTCTGGCCTTCCAGGCAGCGCCGGAACGTGTCGCTGCCGCGGTGGTGCAGCTCCAGGGTGCCGGAGTGCTCGCCCGAAGGGTCGTCCGGAGTGGCTTCGTGCAGACGACGCCAGGCGCTGTTCGTGCCGAGCAGCTGGGAGTGCCGGTCGTAGAGGGCGGCGGCGTGGGGGAGAGCCTCGAGCAGCTGCGCCGAGATGCGCGGTCGCTGCGCACTGAGCGGCCGGGGCCGCGGCACGCGCACGGGGAAGCGCGGTGGGAGCGCGGTGGCTGCCGCCGCCACGACCAGCAGCGCCACTGCGGGCATGAGCCTGCCGTCAGACCACGCCTCCACCCAGAAGGAGAGGTCGATCAGCTCTTGCGCCGGCGCGTCGTAGGCCCACAGCTGCACGAGCAGCACGAGCGCCAGAGCCAGGGTGGCCACCACGAATCCCGCGGCCCGGTGCCAGAGGAAGGCGGCCGCAACGGTCGCGAGCCCCCAAACGAGTCCGGTGATGAGGGTGGGCTGGAGGCGGAGCCACGTGTCGAGCCCGGTCACCAGCAGGGCGCTGCACAGCGCGAGCGAGGCGGCGAGGGTGGCGCCCGAGAAGCGGAGAACGAGCACCGCGACCACCGCGGCGGCGAGCACGAAGCTCAGCATCTCCAGGCGAAGGCGCGGCGCCAGTGCGGCGGCGGCGGCGGCCAGGGCCAGGAAACCCAGCACCAGTGCGAGGCCGGTGCGCTCGAGGCCCCGGGTCGAGGTGGCCGTGGAGACGTTGGAGATGGACATGGCGCAGATCGTTCGTGCTCTGGAGAGACTATCGGGCGCCGACAGCCGCTCCAAGACGGGCGCGCTAGCCTAGCGAAGCACCTGCAGGAGGAACCGCATGAAGATCGGGATTTCCGTGACCAGCCACTACGCGGGCGTCGCGCCGCGGCACGCAGCGACCTACATGGTGGAGCGCGCTCGCGCCGCCGCGGCGGCAGAGCTCGACTCGCTGTTCGTCGGTGACCACCACGCCACCCCGTCGCCCTATCTCCAGAACAGCGTCATTCTCGGCCGGCTCCTCGCGGAGTGGCAGGGGCGGCGTTTCGGGGCGCTGTACCTGCTTCCGCTGTGGCACCCCGTGCTGCTCGCGGAGCAGACCGGCACGCTGGCGAGTCTGTCCGAGGGCGACTTCATTCTGCAGTGTGGCCTGGGCGCGGGAGAGCGGCAGTTTGGAGCGATGGGCGCCCGGCTGAAGACGCGGCGGCGCGCGTTCGAGGAGAGCGTCGACCACCTGCGTCGGCTGTGGGCGGGCGAGGAGGTGTCGAGCAGCGGACACTGGGCGTTCTCGAGGGCGCGGATCTCGCCCGTGCCGGAGCACCCTCCCCAGATCTGGGTGGGAGCCAGCGCCGAGGTGGCGATCGAGCGTGCGGCACGCATCGGCGACGGCTGGATCGCTTCGCCCTCGCTCACCCTCGAAGAGCTGGCCCACCAGATCGGGCACTACCGCGGGGCGTGCGAGCGCTTCGAGCGCCCTGGGGTTGCAACCCTGCGGGCCGACATCCTGGTGGCGCGGACCGACGCGGAGGCGCGCGAGGCCGCGGAGCCGGTGGTGGCCGCGGGGTACCGCGGCTTCCCGCCAGAGGCGCTGCTCGTGGGCAGCCCGGCAACGGTGGCGGGCCAGCTGGCGCAGCGCCGCGACCTCGGCTACGAGGAGGTGTTCGTGCGCAATCTGGCGCGCGATCAGGCGACCGCGCTGCGCTCGATCGAGCTGCTCGCCGACGTGCGCAGGCACCTCGAAGGCAGCTGACGAAGGCCTCTCGGCCTCGCGTAAGATGGCGCCCCGCGTCTTCCGGCCGACGCACGGCCGCCGCATTGCAGACAACACTCGGAGGTGTCGCATGGCTCTCGAAATCACGTTCCTCGGTCAGTCGGGTTTTCTCTTCAGCGACGGCACCCACACGCTGGCGATCGATCCGTTTCTGACCGGCAGCCCCGTGGCCAAGCACGAGGCGAGCGACATCCAGTGTGGCTTCCTCGGCCTCACCCACGGCCACTTCGACCACATGGGGGACGCTCTGGGCATCGCGAAGGCCAACAACGCCAACGTCATCGCCGCCTTCGAGATCTGCAACTACTTCACGGAGAACGGGCACGAGAACGTGAACCCCGGGAACCACGGCGGCAAGATCGCGACCGACTTCGGGTGGGTGGCGTTCACGCAGGCGTTCCACTCGTCTTCCTTCGAGGGCCAGTACATGGGCATGCCGAGCGGTCTGGTCGTGAACATGGGCGGGAAGACGATCTACCACCTCGGCGACACGGGGATCTTCGGAGACCTCGAGCTCCTCGGCCAGATCTACGAGCCCGACGTCGCTCTGGTGCCGATCGGCGATCGCTTCACCATGGGGCCGGAGCTCGGCGCCATGGCGGCGGAGCTCGTCGGCGCGCCGATCGCGGTTCCCATGCACTACAACACCTGGCCGCCGATCGAGCAGGACGTGAACGACTTCCAGCCCAACGGAGTGGAGGTGAAGGTGCTCGAGCCCGGTGACTCCTGGAGCCTCGATTGACGGATGCGGCCGCAGGCGCGTCGTTCGCGACCGCCGATCTCATCGACGCGTTCGGTGACGAGCTCGAGAGCTGCACCGTGCAGTTCCGCTCGTTCGGCAGGTGGGCGCGCTTCTGCGGGCCCGTGTCGACCGTGCGGTGCCTGGAAGACAACAAGCTCGTGCGTCAGCAGGTGGAGCAGCCGGGTGAAGGCCGCGTTCTGGTCGTCGACGGCGGCGGCTCGCTGCGCAGCGCCCTGGTGGGCGACATTCTGGCGGAGCTCGCGCGGAGCAACGGCTGGTCGGGCATCGTGGTGTTCGGAGCGATTCGCGACAGCGCCGTCATCGCCGACATGGAGTTCGAGGTGAAGGCGGTGGGCACCAATCCCCGCAAGAGCTCCAAGCTCGGAACCGGTGCCGTGGACGTCGGCGTGTCGTTTGGTGAAGCTTCGTTCGAGCCCGGAGACTGGTTGTACAGCGATGCCGACGGCATCGTGGTGGCGCAGCGGGAGCTGCCCCTGGCCGAGTGACGCTCGCCGCCTCCTGCTCCGAGGCTGGCCCCTGGGGCGTCGGCGATCGGGACGCTAAGATCCGACGCTGGAGAACACGCGAAGAGAGAAAGCATGACTGACACATCCGGCCTGTCCCTCTACCACTACGATTCGTGCCCCTTCTGCCTTCGCGTGCGCCAGGTGATCCAGCACCTCGGCCTCGACATCGAGCTGCGCAACATCCAGCTCGACCCGGACCACCGGGCAGCCCTGCTGGAGGGTGGCGGCAAGACCACCGTGCCCTGCCTGCGCATCGAAGGCGGCGACGGCGACGTGCAGTGGATGTACGAGTCGACCGACATCGCCGACTACCTGCGCGCGAACTACGCCAGCTGAAGCTGTCGCCGCCGCGGGAAGCGGTAGAGTCGCCCGAACCCGATTCAACCGGCACCGCAGGTGCCGATCGCGTCGCGGCGGCCCGTGGGCTTCGCCGCCAGTGAGGAGGAGAGCCATGGGCTTGGAAGGTCGTATTGCGCTGGTGACCGGCGGCAGCCGCGGGATTGGCCGCGCCATTGCGCTTGGTCTGGCAGAAGACGGCGCCGATGTCGCCGTGAACTACCGCCGGGACGAAGGTGCGGCCCAGGAGGCGGTCGCCGCGATCGAGGCCCTCGGGCGCCGTGCCATCGCGGTGCAGGGCTCGGTGGACGTTCCGGCCGAGTGTGACGCCATGGTCGAGAAGGTCGTAGCCGAGCTCGGAGCGCCGAGCATCGTGGTGCACAACGCCGGCATCGCGAGTCGCGGCCAGTCGGTGGAAGACACCGACCCGGCCGAGCTGGAGCGGGTAATGCGCGTGCACGCGCTGGGGCCCCACTACCTGAG
Source organism: Candidatus Multivoraceae bacterium (assembly GCA_965223385.1). Lineage (GTDB taxonomy): Bacteria > Acidobacteriota > Thermoanaerobaculia > Multivoradales > Multivoraceae > JBCCLJ01. The sequence goes on from CBDCWR010000007.1 coordinate 4,127,961, forward strand.
CAAGATCCTGGCTCCGCACATGCGGCAGCACGAGCGCGGCGACGTGGTCATGATCTCGAGCGTGGCCACGCTCGGGAACGCGGCCAACGGCGCCCCCTACAACATGGCGAAGGCCGCCATGGAGGCGCTCGCGAAGACGCTCTCGAAGGAGCTGCGCCCGGACGGCATCCGCGTGAACATCGTGGCCCCGGGCCTGGTGGAGACCGAGATGGGGCGCCGCCTGGTGCGCGCGACGCGCGGTGTGGAGATCGGCGAGCTCCACGAGAAGTCGCCGTTCGGCCGGGTCTGCCAGCCGGAGGACATCGCCGGCGCGGTGCGCTTCTTCGTGTCGCAGAACGGCAGCTACGTCACCGGCGAGAAGGTGAACGTGTGGGGCGGCGGCGGCTGAGGCTCAGCGCCCCTTGAACGCGGGCGTGCGCTTCTCCATGAATGCACGCCGGCCCTCCACGTAGTCGTCGCTGCGGAAGCACTCCTCGACGAGCCGGCGGCAGGCGTCGAGGTCGCGCTGCTCGGGGTTGCGCTGCGTCTGGCGGATCGCGAACTTCGCGGCACGCATGGTGAGGGGTGCGTTCTCGGCCATGCGCCCGGCGAGCTCCTGCACCGCCTCCGCCAGCTCCGACTTCGGGACGACCCGGTTGACCAGCCCCATGCCGTGGGCCTCCTCCGCGGAGAAGCGGCGGGCGCTCAGCAGGATCTCCTGGGCAAACGCCGGACCGACCAGCGAGACGAGGGTCTGAATGCCCTCGTAGCCGTAGCCGAGCCCCAGGCGCGCCGCCGGAATGCCGAAGCGTGCATCGGACGACGCGATACGGATGTCGGCGAGGAGCGCCGTGGCGAGCCCGCCTCCGAGGCAGTAGCCCTGGATCATGGCGACGATCGGCTTCTCGAGGCGCAGGTACGAGCGCGTAGCCTCGCTGAACGTCTCGTCGAATCCCTTGCGGGAACGGCTGGAGGAGCGCTGCGTCTCGAACTCGGAGATGTCCGCACCCGAGATGAACGCCTGGTCTCCGGCACCCCGGACCACCACCACGCGCACGCGGTCGTCGCTGGCGAAGCGCTCCATGGCCCGGGGAACCGCCTGCTGCATCTCGAGCGACAGGGCGTTGTGCCGGGCTGGGTTGTTGTAGGTCATCCAGCCGGCGCCCCCCTCGATGTGGGCGAGCAGGCGCTCGGTTCCGAGGTCGAGATCTTCGCGCTCGCTCATCAGGTGGCTCCCTGGGGCGTGGAGACGGCCCCGGTGTCGAGGAGGGTGCGGATGTGGTCGTCGTCGTACCCGAGCTCCTGCAGGACCTTGACGCTGTCGGCTCCGAGTGAAGGCGCGGGGGTGCGGATCTCGAAGGGCACGTCTTCGAGGTGCACCGCCTGGCCGACGAGCTCGATGCCGCCCAGCTCCGGGTGCTCGACCGGGCGCGCGATGCCGAGGTGGCGCACCTGGGGATCGGCGAGCGCTTCGGGGATGGACTGGATCGGCCCGCACGGGATACCGGCCCGGTTCAGCACGTCCACCCAGTGCGAGGTGGGCTGGAGTCGCGTGCGCGCGGCGATCGCCTCGTTGAGCGCGTCGCGGTTCTGCGAGCGCGCGCCCGGAGTGGCGTAGCGCGGGTCGTCGACCAGCTCCTGCAGCTCCAGAATGCTGCACAGGTCTCCGAACATGCGGCCGGACGACGCGGCGATGTTCATGAGCCCGTCGCGGGTGGGGAAGGTGCCCATGGGGGCGAGCGTGGGGTGGTGGTTGCCGGCCTGCGCCGGTTCGTCTCCCTCCACGAGAACCCGCGCGGCCTGGAAGTCGAGCATGGCAATCAGCGCCTCCAACAGGCTCGTGTGCACCCACCGGCCCTTTCCTGTGCGCTGGCGCTGGTGCAACGCGGTGAGGATGCCGCAGGCCAGGTGCATGCCAGCCGCGAGGTCGGAGATCGCGGTGCCCACGCGGACGGGCCCCTGGCCGGGGAGGCCGGTGACCGACATGAGCCCGCCGAGGCCCTGGGCGATCTGGTCGACCCCGGGCCGGCTCGCGTAGGGCCCCGTCTGGCCGAAGCCCGAGATGCTGGCGTACACCAGGCGCGGGTTCACGGCGTGGACGCTCTCGTAGTCGATGCCGAGCCGCTTCTTGACCGGGGCCCGGAAGTTCTCGACCAGCACGTCGGCACGCCGGACCAGGGAGAAGAAGACTTCGAGGCCCGCCTCCGCCTTGAGGTCGAGCGTCAGGCTCTCCTTGTTGCGGTGGAGGTTCTGGAAGTCGGAGCCGAGCCGGTGAGTTGCCGCCACGCCGTCGGAAGGCCCGGGGCGCTCGATGCGGATGGTCCGCGCCCCCCAATCGGCGAGCTGGCGCACGGCGGTAGGACCGGCCCGGGCGATCGTCAGATCGACCACGAGCAGGTCGTCGAGGGGCAGGTTGGTGTGCGCCATCGGAAGGTTCTCCCGGCGTCGCTGCGCCTCGAAGAGACCCTCGCGGTGGGCCGACGCAGGCGCCGCGTCGCGGTCGGTGGGTGGACCGGGCGAGGATACAATGACGCTCTTGATCTGACCGTTGCCCGGAGCCAAAGAAGCGGTGGCTGCGCATGTCCGCGCACGCCGGCGGAGGAGAGTCGATGAGAGTTGCATTCGTGAACGTGAAGGGCGGGGTGGGCAAGACGACCTCCGCTGTCAGCACCGCTTCCGCCCTGCAGCGCAGTGGCCTGAAGGTGCTGCTGGTCGACCTCGATCCACAGGCGTCCGCGACCTACTCGCTCGGCTTCAAGTCCAGCGAGGCGGCTCTCACCGTGGCCGACGCCGTGCTCGACGGAGCCAACCCGCAGGACGTGGTGGTGACGGCCGAGAACGGGGTCGATGTGCTCCCGGGGTCGATGCGGCTGGCCACGGCCGACATGGTGCTCACGCGTCGCAAGAGCGCCACAGCCGCTCTCGATCGCGTGCTGCGGGGCTCGGAGAAGATCTACGACGCAGTGATCATCGACTGCCCGCCGGGCCTGTCCATGCTGACGGCGGTTGGCCTGCGGGCGTCGACGGGCTTCGTGGTTCCGACCACGCCGCAGGATCTCGCGGTGGATGCCCTGGCGCGCTTCTTCGAGGGCCTCGACACGATGCGCAGCGAGATCGGTGACACGAAGCTGCTCGGCATTCTCCTGACGATGGTCGACTGGCGCATCCGCCACACGGAGGAGATGGTGCAGGCGGTGCGCAAGAAGTACGGCAAGAAGGTCTTTGGCCAGGAGATCCCGATCAACGTGAAGCTGACCGAAGCCTCGGCGTACGGCGTGTCGATCTTCGAGCTCGAGAGCTGGTCGACGGGTGGGGTGGCGTACCGCAAGTTCTCGGGTGAGCTCCTGCGACGTCTGCGAACCCTCTGAGGCTCTCCCTACGGCGCGGTGGCCGTGAGGCGCTCCTGGAGCCGTTCGAGCTCCGTCGTGGGCAGCGGGCGGAGCCGCGTGTCACTTGCTTCGAGCTCTGCCAGTGCCGCATCGAGGCTGCGGAGCCGTTCTTCGGTGGGTGGGTGAGTGCGGAGCATTCCGGGGAGCGCGAACCCCTGCTCGCGCTCCGCGTCGCCGAGGATTTCCAGGAACTCGCGCAGGCCCCAGGGTGCGATCTCGGCCCGCTGCAGGTGCCGCAGCGCCAGGGCGTCGGCCTCTTCCTCGAGCTCGCGTGAGAACTGGAGCTGGGTGAGCCCTGCGCCGATGTCGGCGGCGAGAGCAAGAAGAGCGGAGGCGTCCCCGACGAACGTCTGCACCACCGCGAGCAGGCCGACCCGGCCCACCATTCCCTGGAGTGCGTGGCGCTCGGAGACGTGGGCGAGCTCGTGCGCCATCACCCCGAGGAGCTGCTCCGGGCTTTCTGCGCGCTCGATGAGCCCCGTATGTACGGTGACGTGGCCGCCGGGGGTCGCAAAGGCGTTGATGTCGCTCGACCGCGCGATGTAGAGCGACACGTCGCCCGGATGCTGCTCGAGAAGCGGCGCGGAGAGTCGCCGGAGCTGGTCGAGAGCCTCGGCGTCGTCCACCAGCTCGAGGTCCTCGTGCGCCAGATCGATCACTACGTCGCCGATCTCGTTCACCACGGACTGCGGGAGGAGGTCCACCACGCGGTCGACGATCCAACCGAAGGCGGCCCACGCGACGAGGAGAGCCAGGAGCGCCGCGACGGCCGCGATGCAGCCACAAGTGGCGAAGCGTCGGCGACTCGACGTTCGGGCCCGGAGGGCCGCGCGCACCTGATCGAGATCGGCGAGCGGCGAGGCTTCGATCCACGCGCGATCCTGGACCACCACGACCTGCTGCGGCACGGCGGGGTGCTGGAAGCGGAAGGCCTGCAGCTCGATTCCCGAGGCCTCGACCTCGAGACCTCGAAGCGGCAGCGTCGTCGTCTGTCCCTGCGCAGAGGCGGTCAGGGACGCGGCCGTGATCGAGAGAGATTCGAGTGGCGCGCGGCCTCGCTCGAGGGCGGCGTGGAAGAGCTCTCCGGGCGGGGTCGCCCCCTGGGGGATGGCGTCAGGAATCGGAGGCGTCCTCAGGAGTGTGCGAGGGGCTCGTGCACTCGGTTCGCAGGAGGTCCTTTGGCTCCAACGGGCGGCGTCGGCCACCCGGTCCGAGGGCGATCTCCTGAAAGCGTACCGTGACACGGCGGGGCGAGCCTGCTCGCGCGACGGAGCCGCAGAGCCAGCGTTCGAGCCCCGGAATCTCGTAGCCGTCGCGGGCGAAGCGCTCGAGCAGCAGCTTGCGCCAGCGGCTCCGCGTGAAGCGGCCTTCCGCGGTCACGGCCGAGATCGGGAGAGCAGCCCCGCTTTCGTCGACGATCTGCATCGTGGCGTCGCGGTCGGGAGGCGCCGGGCTGAACATGTCCCACCGCTGGTCGAGCTGGAGTGCTTCGACGGGGCGCGCGATCCAGGCCGGCATGCGCTGCGCGACCCCGGCGGCGACGAAGAGGCTCCAAAGGCCGAGCCAGACCAGAAGCAGGGCGAGCGGAAGGCGCGCGGCGCGCGGCAAGGAGGCGTTCGGAGCCGTGGAGTTGCCCTCGGTGGGAAGGAGGGCGACCAGCGACACTGCCGCGATCCACGGGTAGAGGCCCACCCGCATGCCGAGCGCGATGCCGGCCAGCAGCCCGCCGAGCAGCAGGAGCGCAATGCGTCGGAACCACTGCGACTTCACGGGAACGAGGAGCAGGAGCGGGGCGACGATCTCCACCCAGCGCACGGCACGGGTGACCCACGGCAGCAGCGGCTCGAACGCCAGGAGGTGGTGCCCCCACGCCGAGCGATAGGTCTCGAGCTGCAGGGCCAGGCCGAGCGCAGTGCCTTCGGTCGACCACTCGCGACCACTCTTCAGGAGCCCGGCGAGGAAGAACACGACGGCGACCTGGAGCACGAGGCCGACGGAGGCTACCGAGAAGACCCTCGGCGCCGGGCTGGAGGGCACCTCGCGCGCGGAGTCGAGCGACAGGCGATCGCCCCACGGGAGGAACATGCACCAGAAGAGCACGCAGCGGAGGAGATCGTCGCCGCCGTTCAGAACGAGTGGATTCCGTGCGTGGAGCGAGCTGAGGAGGAGCCACAGGAGCGCCGTGGCCCAGCGCGTGCGCCAGCCGACGAGCACGGACGCCGCGGCTGTGGCCGTGAGGGCAAACAGGACACCCTGGAAGGTTGGCGCGTCGCTCCAGTTGTGGGGCGCGAGCGTGCGCCAGGGTCCGACGTTGAAGAGGAGCCGCGGGTCGAGCTCGGTGCCGGGCATCGTGGCGAGTGGCAGCACCCCTGCGTAAGTGTAGTGCGCCTGGAAGTCGCGCAGCCGCAGCGCCAGGTCGAGCAGCACCGTGGCGCCGATGGCGATGCGTGCGAGCGCGAGGGAGCGGAGGCTGAGAGCAAAAGGCCCTTCGAGGCTCCAGTGAACCTGGCGCGACGCCTCCGCGGAGCTCAAGGGCTCACGCCTCCTGCGCGCCGTTTGGGCTCGTCAGGAAGAGGGCGTAGGCCGGGTTGTCGCTTTCGTCCCAGTAGGGGTAGCCCGTCTGGTCGAGGTGCTCCAGGAGCGACGGGCGTTGCGCAGGGGGCACCTGGATGCCGGTGAGGACGCGCCCGAAGTCGGAGCCGTGGTTGCGGTAGTGGAACAGGCTGATGTTCCAACGGGCGCCCACACTCTCGAGGAAGTTGAGGAGTGCGCCGGGGCGCTCCGGAAACTCGAAGCGGTAGAGCACCTCGTCCTCGAGTGGCGCGGCACCGCCGACCATGTAGCGGACGTGGGTCTTGGCCATCGCGTCGTCGCTGAGGTCGTGGACGCCGTAGCCCGCTTCCTGCAGTGCGTGGCAGATGGCCTCGCGGTCGGTGGCGGCGCGGGTCTCGACGCCGACGAAGATGCGCGCGACGCCGGGATGTGCGTAGCGGTAGTTGAACTCGGTGACCTGACGCTGGCCCAGCACCTTGCAGAAGCGCAGGAAGCTGCCCGGGCGCTCGGGAATCTCCACGCCCAGGAGCACCTCCCGCTGCGCGCCGACATCGGCGCGCTCCGCGATGTGGCGGAGACGGTCGAAGTTGACGTTGGCGCCGCAGTTGAGGGCGACCAGGTCGCCTTCGGGTCGCTCGGGGTCGTTGCAGATCGCCGAGACGGCCAGGGCGCCGGCCGGCTCGACGATGGAGCGGGTGTCGCGGAAGATGTCGCGGATGGCCGCACACATCTCGTCCGTCGTCACCGTCAGGATGCGATCGACGTGCTGGCGGCAGAGGCGGAAGGTCTCGTCGCCGACGCGCCGCACGGCGACGCCGTCGGCGAACGTGCCGACGTGGGGCAGGGTCACGGGCTCGCCGGCCTCGAAGGCCGCCTTCATGCCGGCGCTGTCCTCCGGCTCGACGCCGATCAGCTCCACCTCGGGGCGCACCGCCTTGACGTAGGCGCCGATGCCGGCCGCCAGGCCGCCGCCGCCGATGGGCACGTAGATCGCCGCGGGCACCTGACGGCACTGACGCAGGATCTCCATGCCGATCGTGCCTTGCCCCGCGATCACCTCTGGATCGTCGAAGGGGTGCACGAAGATCTTGCCGGTCTCGCGCACGAGGCGCTGCGCCTCGTCGAAGGCGGCGTCGTAGTTCTCCCCGGCGAGCACGATCTCGCCGCCGAGTGCCCGCACCGCCTCCACCTTGATCGCCGGGGTGGTGAGTGGCATCACGATCGTGGCGTGGGTGCCGCGCTCGCGCGCGGCAAGGGCCACCCCCTGAGCATGGTTGCCTGCCGAGCTGCAGATGACGCCGCGCTCGATCTCCTCCGGCGTCAGAGAGACCATGCGGTTGTAGGCGCCCCGCAGCTTGAACGAGAAGACCGGCTGGAGGTCCTCCCGCTTGAGCAGGACCCGCTGCCCGAGATGCTCGCTGAGGAGCCGTGCCTCCTCGAGTGGTGTCTCGAGAGCGACGTCGTAGACCTGTGCGCGGAGAATGCGTTCCAGGTAGTTCATGGCCGGCGGAAGCGAGGCCCGCCCGAGGGGCGGACCGGGTTCAGGGGAGCGTCGGGTTGGACGCGCCGGCTGCGCCGAACGTGAGGTTGTTGAGCTGCTGGGCGTCGTAACCCACCCCGTAGCGGCCGTCGGCGTCCATCGTGGTCAGAACGTAGGCCTGGTTGTGCTCGGAGGGATCGAGACCGCCGTTGAGGTTCAGGTAGAGCCAGCCGAAGTCGCGGTCGACCGTGAGGTCGACGCCCACCCGCGCAAGGTTGGAGCACCACGGGAAGGGGTTCTCGATGCCAGCGGCGGGGCCACCCGAGGGGCCGCCGACCAGGGCGACGATCGGGTTCTCCTCCTCGTCGAAGACCACGATCTGGTTCTGCGTCATGCGGGTGGGGGTGGTGGCGCAGTCTCTCGGCGAGCCGGGTCCGCGATTGGAGTCTCGGTAGACGAGGAGCTCGGTGCCGCCGTCGAAGCCGCCACCCATCACGTAGCGTGTGGCGTAGACGCTGCCGAGCCCTTCGCGGTTGTCCGCGCCCGCCGGCGGGGCGGGTGCGTAGGTCGCTTCGATGAGGGGGCAGTAGAAGGTGGTCGGTGCAAAGTCGACGACGTCACATGCCGTGCCGCCGGGGAGGACGGTCGCGTCGGCCTCGATGTGCACGGCCGTGAAGCCCCGGGCGAGTGCCTCGCGCGGGTTGCAGATGAAGAAGTCACCCCAGAGCACGTTCTCGTTGTTGGCGACCCCCAGCCCGCCGTCGACGAAGTAGCCGGTGTTGCTCGGGAACTCCTGGCTGCAGCTGCTCACGCTGTCGATCGTGATGTAGCCGCGCGCGATGCTCTCCTGGCCCGGCTCGGAGCTGCACAGGCCGTTCGTGGAGAGAGGCTGTCCGCTGAGGCCCTGCTGCACGATCGCCAGGAAGGTGCCGGAGATGGGCTCGTAGTTGGGCTGGATGCCGGGAGTGGTGCTGCACGTGCCGCCGAAGGTGTCGTGGGTCTGGGAGTAGAGGCCCGTGTTCGACACGTCGCCGTCGTCGCTGGGCAGCGCGTCCGACGGCCCCGTGCGGGGGAGGACGCCGTTGCGGAGAAGATCGCCCAGGTTGAGCGTCTGCACGTCGTAGCCGGTGAGGTAGATGTCGAAGTCGAGGATCGGCACCGACCACTCCGACCACACCGTGACGTGAGCCAGGGCAGGGGCGGACGAGGCGTTGTTGACCGAGATCAGCGTGGTGAGCCCCTGCTCGTCGGCGAGATCGACGTCGAAGCGAGGAATCAGCAGCGTGGCACTCGGCACGGCGTCGACCGTGCCGAGCTCCGCCGTGGCCGGAGCTGCCAAGGCGAAGGCGAGCAGCGCCAGGATCAGGGCCTGGCGCCACGTCAGGGAGCGCGGGTCCGCGCCGTGAAGTTCCGGAGCGACGTGTGAGCGGATCATCGAATTTCCCCCGTCGGCCGACCGCGGCAGGAACGCGGATTGGGCCTAAGTGTCTCAAGGACAAAAAGTTAGACCGAATATTGTAGCGACGGGAAGCGCATCCGTGAAGACGTAGCCATTTCGCAATACGCTAAGATCAAGAGGTCTGGCGCCCGCTGCGCCGCATCGAGTCTTCTGGGGGGAAGTGAGGAGATGGCCTTCCATGAGATTCCAGGCGACGCGAGATCGCTCCCCGGCGCCGGCCGCTCCGCAGGTTCCGCTGGCCTCCCACGGTTGGGGGACAGCCCTGCGGGTCTTCGACAAGATCCTGCTGTTGTGGTGCGGGCTCGAAGGTGGCCGTTTCCGCGTGCGCGTCCGGGTTGGCCAGGCCGTCCGCTCGCTGGGCCGTTGACGCTGCGCTGAACGCACGAAACCCCGACGCCCGAGGGTGCTCGGAGGTCGGGGTCTGGTGTCGCGAGCCGTGCCTCGCGGCGGTCAGCTCTCCTGGTGGAGCACGATCTGGTCGAAGGGGATCTCGATGCCGGCCGCGTTGAGCGCGTCGTAGATCGAGATGCGTGCGTTGTGCTGCATGCCGGGAAAGTCGTCCGGCAGGGAGTAGGGGCGCGCGAGGAGATCGAGTGAGGAGGCGCCGAAGCCGGCGAACGCGCAGCTGGGGGCCGGCTCCGGCAGGACCTTCTCGGTGGTCTTCAGGCAGTTGGTGATCACCTGCATCGCGTGCGCGATGTCCGTACCGTAGGCGACGCCGATCGAGATGTTCGCGCGGCAGGTGCCGATCTTGGAGTGGTTCACGATGCTGCCCGACGACACCTCGCCGTTGGGGATGATGATCGTGTCGTTGTCGGGCGTCGTGAGCGTGGTGGCGAAGAGACCGATGTCCGTGACGCCGCCGGTGTGTCCCGCGGTCGTGATGCGGTCGCCGATCGTGTACGGGCGGAAGAGCAGGGTCATCACCCCGGCGGCGAAGTGCGACAGGCTTCCCTGCAGGGCAAGCCCGATGGCGAGGCCGGCGGATGCCAGGAGCGCCACGAAGCTCGTGGTCTCCACACCCACCTTCCCGAGGGCCGCGATGACGGCCACGGCCAGCACCGCATACTGCGCCAGGCCGGAAAGGAAACGCGCGAGCGCCTCGTCGACGGAGTTCCTGCGCAGCATGCGAAGGGTGAGGGCGTAGGCCCACTTCGAAACGATCCAACCGACGACGAAGATCAGGAGCGCGAGCGCCGCGCCCACGATGTACGGCATCCAGGGCTCGAGGGCCTCGGGTACTGGAAAGGGAAGTTGCTGGGGATCCATGGTGTCTCCAGAGAGGCCGCGGGCGGCCATGAGAAGGGCAAGAGGCAAAGGCGGGTCGCGCCGCGCCTGCATCTCGGGGAGCTCGAGCGTTGTGACCGGAGGGCCCGGAGGAAGTCACGCGCTGTGAGACACTGCACGCTCTCTCATCCGACCCAGGAGACGCCGATGACCGACGCCCGCATGCCCGCGATCTCGATGGCCGCCATCCCCGGCCGCAGGAACATCACGCTCGACCTGGCTCCGGAGATCGAGCGCCTGGGCTTCCAGGGCATCTTCGCGCCGTCGCTCGGCGACAACATGTCGCTGTGCCTGGCACTGGCGTCGCGGACGAAGGACATTCCGTTCGGCACGTCGATCGCACCCATCTACACCCGGCACGTGGTCGACTTCGCGCAGTCGGCAGCTTTCCTGCACGAGGTGTCGGGCGGGCGCTTCCGCTTCGGCGTGGGCGTGAGCCACGGCCCGGTGCACAAGCGTCTGGGCGTGGAGGTGGGGAAGCCGCTGACCGACACGCGCCGGTTCGTGGCCGAGCTGAGAGAGGTGCCGCGGATCGGTGATCTGCCGCCGATCGTGCTGGCCGCGCTGCGCGACAAGATGGCGACGCTTTCGGGCGAGATCGCCGAAGGTGCGGTGTGGGCGAACGCCTCGAGGAGCCACATGCCGCACTCGGTGTCGCTCCTTCCCGGCGACCGCATCCAGGACGGGAGCTTCTTCGTGGGCAACATGATCCCGACCGTGATCTCGGACGACCAGGAGGCCGCGAAGGCCGTGCACCGCCGCACGCTGACCGGCTACGTGTCGCTTCCGAACTACCGCAACTACTGGCGCGCGGCTGGCTACGTCGAAGAGATGGACGCGGTCGAGGCCGCCCTCCCGACGGGTGATGCGGATCAGATCCGGTCGGCCATGTCCGACGCCTGGCTGGCCGACTGCACCCTCTTCGGCACGGCCACCGAGGTGCGCGACGGGGTGGAAGCCTGGTTCGACGCCGGAGTGCCGACCCCCATCCTCGTGCCGAGCTCGGCGGCCGGCAACCAGCTCAAGGCGTTCGAAGAGGTGTTTGCCGCCTTCTCGTGACGCGCCGAGGTCGGCCCGCCGCCTCAGCGCCGGAAGATCTCGGACCGATGCCAGGCGAGGAAGCCGTCCCTCGGGCTGTGTGCCTCGTCGGGTGGCAGATCGAGCGGCTTGCCGTGCAGAGCCTGCACGTCTCCGCGCACCTCGAAGTCGCGGGCGAGCTGGGAGCTGACGATGATGCGGCGCTCCGAGTCGACGGCCAGGTAGCCGGCCTCGAACAGGCGCTTGAGGTCCGCGCGAAGGAGGATGCCGTTGTCGACCCGGTGCAGGCCACCCGCGACCAGCGGTCGGATCATGGCGACATCGAGGCTCGGCAGGATGTCGCAGCCAGTGGCGGCGCAGGAGCGCTCGTAGGCGTCGAGCACGAGCACGCGGAAGGTGCCGGGCCCGAGCCGCCGTTGGAGGAGGAACGAGTCGCCGAAGATCTGACCCTGCTGGGCCTGTGCGACCACGGGGCTACTCGCCTCGAGGCGCGCGCGCACGTCCGCCCACAGGCGCTCGCCGGCCGGCTCGGCGAGGTCGTACACCTTGCCCTGCACGATGCTGGGGTGGAAGTCCTCCGGTGCGGGGATCCAGTCGAGGCGATCGAAGAAGAAGGGGCTGTGCAGGAGGATGCAGCCGACGACCGGCTCGTTGCGCCCTGGGGAGCGTACGTAGCGGTCGACACGCTTACGCATCTCCCCGACGTCGCGGCAGCCGTTGAGAGCGCCGAAGGCCTCCCAGGCAGCGCTCAACGGGAGGTTGGCGTAGTGCGCGAAGAACGCGCCGCCGACGATGAAGTGATGCGGGCTGTGCAGCTTGAACAGATACGGCTCACCAGGGCTGAGCGCGCGGAAGTGGCGGGTGCCCGTGGGCTTCCAGGCGTTGAGCTCGTCCGCGCTGTGCGTGTAGCGGACCGACTCGTACCAGTCGCCATCGGTCACTGCGACGTAGGCCTTCATGCACTTGGTCCTCAGACGGGGGCGTTGAGCTCGAGCGTACGGAGAAACTGCGGCGCCTTGCGGTGCAGCGTCGCCTGCTCGAAGGCGTAGGCGATCTGCACGAGCTTCGCCTCGCTCCAGGAGGCGCCGAAGAAGGAAACGCCCATCGGCAGGCCAAACGCGTGTCCCGCCGGCACCGTGACGTTCGGGTAGCCGGAGATCGCCGCCGGAGAGGAGCTGCTCACGCCGGTGAAGTGGTCGCCGCCGACGAGGTCGGTGGTCCAGGCCGGTCCGCCGGTCGGTCCGAGGATGGCGTCGAGACGATGCTTCTTCAGGGCCTTGTCGATGCCCTCGCGGGCGAGTTTCGTGGCTTTGGAGCGGGCTTCCTTGTAGGCGTCGTCGGTCAACGGCCCCTTCTCTTCGGCCTGCAGCATGAGATCGTGGCCGAAGTAGCGGAGCTCGCGGTCCGCGTTCTCCTCGTTGAATGCGATCACGTCCGCGAGGGAGCGCACACGCGCTCCGTCCGGGAGCGTGCCGAAGTACTTCGCGAGGCCGTCCTTGAACTCGTGGAGCATCGCTTCGAACGAGTGCCGCCCCATCTCGCGGTCGAACTCGATCTTCGCGTCGTCGAGCACCACGGCGCCGCCGTCGCGAAGGGCGGCGATCGCGCTGTCGAGGACCTCGTCGACATGGGCGTTGCGGCCGCGCACCGCGCCCATCACGCCGATGCGCTTGCCGCGAAGGGCGCCGGGCTGCAGGCTGGCGGCCAGATCGCCGAGCGCTGGCGCGCCCTGCGTGTGCGCGTCGCGCGGGTCTTCGCCCGCGATGGCCTCGAGCAGGAGCGCGGCGTCGCGGACCGTCCGCGTCATGGGCCCGGCAGTGTCCTGCTCGATGGAGATCGGAATGATGCCTGCGCGGCTGACCCGGCCGACGGTGGGTTTGATGCCGACGAGGCCATTGGCCGAGGCGGGGCAGACGATCGAGCCGTTGGTCTCGGTACCGATGGCCAGGGCCGTGAGATTGGCCGACGTGGCGGCGCCGGAGCCCGAGCTGGAGCCACAGGGGTTGCGGTCGAGCGCATAGGGGTTGCGGCACTGACCCCCGCGCGCGCTCCACCCGCTGCTCGAGTTGTTGCTGCGGAAGTTGGCCCACTCGCTCAGGTTCGACTTGCCGAGCAGGACGGCGCCAGCGGACCGCAGCCGCGCGGCGACGGTCGAGTCCCGCGAGGGGATCGAGCCTTCCAGCGCAAGCGACCCCGCGGTCGTGGTGTTGTGGTCGTTCGTGTCGATGTTGTCCTTGAGGAGCACCGGGATCCCGTGGAGCGGGCCTCGCACGCGCCCCTGTGCGCGCTCGGAGTCGAGCTCCCGCGCGATGGCGAGCGCGTCCGGGTTGGTCTCGATCACCGACCGCAGCTCGACGGCACCGGCATCGATCTCCTCGATGCGCTCGAGGTAGAGCTGCACGATGCGCTCGGAGGTGAGCTCGCCGCTCTCCTGCCGCTCTCCCAGCTCCGCGCACGTGACCTCCGCCAGATCGAAGGAGGGTGGCGGTGATTGACCCTGCGCCGTGGTGGAGTGGCTCACGAGAGCTCCTGCTGCGGCTGCGCGAACGAGCTCACGCCGATTGAGCTGTGGGGATCCGGGCTTCATGTCGTCGACCTCGCAAGTGGACTCCGCGACATCCTACTGGCGCCGGTCGGCGCGCGCGGCGATCCACCGGCGGACGACCTCGAAGACCTCCTCCTCCGACCGCTCGCTGACGAGCACGTCGAGGTGGCCGAACCCCTCGAGCAGGATCGGGGTGACGTCGTCGCTCCCACTCTCGACGGCGGAGTAGATGCTGTCGAGCACCCAGGTGTTGCCCATGCCGCTGGCCGTGAAGTTGAGAATGGGGATGGTGAGCTCCCCCCAACGGTCGTCGAGCGGTGAGGGTGCGTCCGCCTGTGCGGCCAGGGCGGCGCCGTCCGGGTTCTGCACCGTGGGGTAGTAGCGGTCGTAGCCCGCCAGCAGGCGCGACAGCACGTCGACGCGCGTGAGGCCTTCAACGTGCGCCTCGATCGGGGAGGCCAGGCGGCCCGGGCCCCAGGCGGTGTACAGCAGCGTGGCCACCTGTTCACCGAGGCTCGCCTTGTCGTCGAACGGCCCCTCGATCACGGCACCGCCGGGGTCGTCGGCGGCTCCACGGAGCAGGCGGTCTCGGAGGCGCCAGCCGATGCCCGCTGCCACGTCGGAGGCGAAGTTGCCCGACGCCCGGAGCGTGCGCAGGGCGGCGTCCGGGTCCGCCGTGTCGCCGGCGGCAACCGCGCGCTTGAAGGAGCCGTCGAGGAGGATCAGGCCGGCGACACGCGAGGTCGCGCCGGTGGGGAGCGCCCTGCTTGCCGTGGTGTAGGCGAGGGTCACCCCCCGCGAGAAGCCAGCGACGAAGAGCTCGGCCCTGCCGCTGTCGTGTGCCGCGGCATCGAGAGCGGCCGCCGCGTCGAGCGTGAAGGCGGACGTCGACCATGCGGACAAGACGCTCGGGTCGTCGAGATCGCGGCTGCCGAGAGTGTGCGTGCGGTAGCTGAGGGCATACACCGGGATTCCCTGCTGGGGTAGCCACAGGAAGAGGCTGTGACGCGCCTCGGTGGCGGCGGTGGTGCCGTTCATGTTCGTTCCGGGGAGGTAGAAGAGCGCGCTCAGCGGCTCCGGACCGCCCGGCGCGGCGTAGCGGTGGAGCCGGATGCGGTCGTGGGGCCCTCCCGGCGGGCGACGGGTCTCCCACACCGTCTCCAGCACTGCTCCGTCCAGGTGCTCGCGCTCACTCTGGGGAGCCCAGCCGGGCGGCGGGCCCTGGGCGCTGCCGCCGGCGGCCGCGAGGAAGAACAGCGCGAGGGTCGGTCGCGTAGCAGAGCGGAAGGGGAAGCGGCGGATCTTCATTCGGGTCTCTCCCAGAGATCGGAGGGGCGGGGGATCACGCCGGAGCGTACGGCACGCACGTCGGCCGCAGGGAGCTCGAGCAGCAGTTCGCGCAGCGTGCGTCCCAGGGCCGGGTGGGTCCAGTCAGGCGCGATGTCGCAGGCGGGGACGAGCACGAAGGCGCGCTCGTGGAGACGGGGATGGGGCAGCGTGAGTGCGGGTGTCGAGCCGATGTGCGCCCCCAAGAGAAGGAGGTCGAGGTCGAGGGTACGGTCCCCGCTGGGCTCTCTTCGGGAGGCCCGGGTGCGGCCGAACCTCGTCTCGAGCTCGAGGAGCGCTGTGAGCAGCACTTCGGGCTCGAGGTTGGTGTCGAAGGTGCAGGCGGCGTTCAGCACGCTGCGCGCTCCAGCGGCCATGCCGACGGGTCGGGTGACGTAGAACGGCGACAGACGGACCTCACCCCGCGCCAGATCGCGCAGCTCGCGTGCGGCGGCCCGGAGGGTCGTGCGTCGCGGGCCGTCGTTGGATCCCAGCGCAACCAGGGCCGGGAGCGGCCCGGACGTGGCCTCGCTCACGGCGCGCCCGATCGCCGCAGGACCTGACGGCAGCCGACGCGCACGGCTCCCAGCTGCGGGGCGATGTCGGGCTTTCGGACGCGCACGTCGACCTCGGTTGCGGACGTGTGCTCCAGCAGGTCTTTGGCGGTTCGGTACGCGAGGGTCTCGACGAGCCGCCACGGGTGGGAGGCTGCAAGCGTCTTCACGCGCTCGACCACCATCGCGTAGTCGACCGTCCCTGCGAGCGAGTCGGTGTCATCGGCCAGGCGCGGAGGTAGCGCGAGACGTACGTCGAACTGCACCGGCTGCTGCCGAGAGCGCTCGCCCTCCGGCACTCCGATGTGGCAGGGCACCTCGAGGCCTCCGATCTCGAGCTCGGTGGTCGACGTCGAGGTGGCGGCCGACGGCGAGCGACGGGCCTTCTGGAGCGCCTGGCGTACCTGGAGTGCGCGGACATGCTCGGCAACGTCGTGCACGCGAACGATGTGCGCACCGGCATCGGCCACGTGGAGGTGGGCCGCGAGCGTGCCCTCGAGACGCTCCTGCAGCGGGTGGCCGGACAGCTTCTCGAGAAACGACTTGCGGCTGGCACCTACGAGCACCGGGCAGCCGAGCGCCAGGATGCCCGACAGGTTGGCCAGGAGATCGAGGTTGTGCTCGAGCGTCTTGCCGAAGCCGATTCCCGGGTCGGCGACGAAGTCGACCCCGGCGCTCTGCGCGGCGTGCATGCGCTCTTCGAGGAAACCCGCGACCTCGGCGACGACATCGTCGTAGTGGGGGCGCTGTTGCATCGTCTCGGGCGTACCGCGCATGTGCATGGCGACCGCGGCAGCTCCCACATCAGCCGCCACCTCGAGCATCTCGTCCTGCAGCCCGGAGACGTCGTTGACGAGGTGGGCCCCGGCAAAAACGGCCGCGCGGGCCACCTCGGGCTTGCGGGTGTCGATGCTCAACATCACAGGCCGCGAACGGAGCTCTTCCAGCACCGGGAGGACCCGATCGAGCTCCTGGGCGGCCGAGACGGGAGCAGCCCCGGGCCGCGTGCTCTCGCCGCCGACGTCGAGGATGTCGGCCCCGTCTTCGAGCAGACGGTCGGCCTGCGCGATGGCGGCCGCGGGGTCGAGATAACGCCCGCCGTCGGAGAAGCTGTCGGGGGTGACGTTCACCACTCCCATGACACGGGTGACGCCGAGATCGAGGACCCGATCTCGCGCGTTGAGCGACTGCGCCATCCGTGCTCCAGGGGTGGCCATGCCGGCCCCGCGGGGCCGGCGGCGGTCAGTCGGCCTGCATGGCCGCGAGGATCCGCGGCGGCGTCATGGGCAGGGTCTCCACCCGTCTCTTCGTGGCGTCCTTGATCGCGTTGCCGATGGCGCCCGCAGTGGGGACCACGGGCGGCTCACCCACACCTTTGGCGCCGAAAGGCCCGGTGGCGCTCGGGATCTCCACCTTCACCAGGTCGAACTCCGGCGAGTGGGTGATGTGCGGGATCGCGTAGTCGTTGAACGTGGCGGTCAAGAGCTGGCCCTGATCGTCGTAGGCGAGCTGCTCGTACAGCGCCCACCCCACGCCCTGCAGTGCGCCGCCGCTCATCTGCCCGTCGACGGCTGCCGGGTTGATCGCCTTCCCGACATCCTGCACGACGACCAGCTTGTGGAGCTGCACGTGGCCAGTGTCCGCGTCGACGGAGACTTCGGCCAGCTGCGCACAGAAGCCCGGTGACGGGCCCATCTGCGCGTGGCGCCCGCTGCCGAACACGGGCGCCTGCTTGCTGCCGTAGCGCATCGTGCTCTGGGCGATCTTGGCCAGAGGAATGGCCTTGTCGGGGGAGCCTTTGACCTGCACCTTGCCGTCCTGGATCTCGAGATCTTCCGGATCTGCCTCGAAGCGGCTCGCCGCCAGCTCGAAGGCCTGGCGCCGCGCCTCTTCGGCGGCGGCCATCACCGCCGGGCCGACGGTGTAGACCGTCTTGCTGCCGCCTGACGCGCCGGCGTAGGGAACGTGGCTGGTGTCACCGCCGACGATGCGCACCTTCTCGGGCTCGATGCCGAAGGTCTCGGCCGCAATGAGAGCCATGGTGGTGTCGGTGCCGCTGATGTCCGCGTGGCCCACGTGGACCTGCAGCGTGCCGTCGGTCTGGAGGTCACACGCCGCTGCCGCAGGCTCGGTGCCACCGGGCCAGCCGCCCACTGCGATGCCGACCCCACGGCCCTGTTTGCGGGCCTCTTCACGGTTGACCCAGGCCGGGTGACGCTCGAGCGCTTCGAGCACCTCTTTCATGCCGACCTTGGGCCACGGGGCGCCCACCGCCATCATGGCCCCCTCTTCCACGGCGTTGAGTTTGCGCACCTCGAGCGGATCGAGCCCGAGCTGGTCGGCCAGGTCGTCCACGACCGATTCGTAGGCGAAGGCGCACTGTGGTGCACAGGGCGCGCGGTACGCCCCCACCGAAGGCTTGTTCGTGAGCACCTCGATGGCCTCGATGCGATGGGCCTCGGTCTTGTACACGCTCAGCAGCACGCCGGCGAGCCCGCCCAGGGAGCTCGGGAAGATGCCGTTGTCCATAGTGAGGGTGACGTCGAGCGCGGTGAGCGTGCCGTCGGCCTTCATGCCGGCCTTGAGGCGGGTGCGGGTGGCCGGTGCCGGGTTGGCCGCGAGCATCTCCTCGATGCGCGTCATCTCGAGCAGAATGGGACGCTGCAGGTTGCGCGACGCGATGGCCATCATGGGCTCGTACAGAAGGAACTTGCCGCCGAAGCCACCGCCGACGGGCGTGCCCGTCACCTTGACGTTGGTGGAGTCGACGCCGGCGATCTTGGCCACCGTGTCGCGCGCGCCGAACTTCGCCTGCGTGCTGCTCCAGATGTTGAACCCCTCGGTGATCGAGTCGTACTCGACCAGCGCGACGTGCGGCTCCAGGTAGCTCTGGTGCACGCCAGCGCTGTCGAAGGTGCGCTCGAGGACGGCGTCCGCCGCAGCAAAGGCGGCGTCGAGGTCGCCGTTCTCGAACTTCACCCGGGTGGCCACGTTGGGTGACGACTCGGGGGCGTCGCTGTCGCCGCCACCGGTTGCGCCGTGCGCTGCCGCTTCGTCGGAGGCGCCGGGCATCCCTTCCGGCCAGATGGCCGGAGCGTCGTCGGCGAGCGCTTCGTCGAGATCGACGGCGGCGGGGAGCACCTCGTAGTTGGCGTAGACGGCGTCGGCACCGTCCTGCGCGGCGGCAGGGGTCTCCGCCATCACCAGGGCCACCGGATGGCCGGTGAAGAGCACGCGATCGCGCGCGAGCATGAGCACCGCACGCCCCGATGGTGGAATGGGCGGCAGGTCGTCGGCGGTGTACACGGCGACCACTCCGGGGATCTCCCGGGCCGCCGACGTGTCGACGCTCTCGAGGTTCGCGTGGGCATGCGGGCTCGTCACGAGCCGGGCGTGGAGCATGCCTGGCCGCTCGAGATCAGCGCAGAAGCGGAGCGCTCCCATCACCTTGGGCTTGCCTTCGATCAGCGGTGTGCTTTGGCCGACGAAACGAGGAGTACCAGAAGAGAGATCGGTCGTCATGGCGCGCCTTCCTGGGAAGCGTGTTTTCCGAGCGGAGATTCGAAACCGGGAGGCGCCAGTCTACGCAAGCGGGGGGTGTGAGCGAAAGGTCTCCTGTGGGGTACATTCCAGGCCCGAGTCCAGCAACTGCCACCCGAGGTTTCGATGAGCGAGATCCAGAGCACCGACGCCCGCCCCCGCGAGCGCGTCACCGTCCTCAACAGCGAAATGGCCTATGTCGACACCGGTGTGCCGGCCGGCGGGGAAGACGCCCCGACGGTGGTCTTCCTTCACGGCAACCCGACCTCTTCGTTCCTCTGGCGCAACGTCATGACCCCGGTCGAGTCCGTGGCCCGTTGTGTGGCCCCCGACCTGATCGGAATGGGGGAATCGGGCAAGAACCCCGATGGCTCGTACACCTTCGAAGATCACGCCCGCTACCTCGACGCCTGGTTCGACGCCGTTCTCCCCGCAGGTCCGCTCGTGCTGGTCATTCACGACTGGGGCAGTGCACTGGGGTTTCACTGGACGCGGCGTCACCCCGACCGGGTGGTGGGCCTCGTCTACATGGAGGCCATCGTCGGCCCGATCGCGAGCTGGGACGAGTGGCCCGAGAACGCTCGTCGCATCTTCCAGGGCCTGCGCTCGGAGGCCGGGGAGGAGATGATCCTCGAGAAGAACGTCTTCGTGGAGCGCATTCTGCCGTCGTCGGTGCTGCGTGATCTCAGCGAGGAGGAGATGGTGGTCTACCGCCTGCCGTTCCTCGAGGCGGGAGAGGTGCGCAGGCCCACCTTGACGTGGCCGCGCCAGATCCCGATCGCCGGCGAGCCGCCCGAGGTGGTTGCGGTGGCCGAGGCGTACGCGGAGTGGATGCGAAGCAGCGACGATCTGCCGAAGGTCTTCGTGAACGCCGAGCCTGGCTCGATTCTCGTCGGCGCGGCACGTGACGCGTGCCGCGCCTGGCCCAACCAGACCGAGGTCACCGTGCCGGGTCTGCACTTCATCCAGGAGGACTCGCCGCAGGAGATCGGGGAGGCCGTGGTGGGTCTCCTCGAGCGGATCTAGCCGGGCGGTGCGTCAGAGCCTGCGCAGGTAGCGCTCGGGCGCGTCCAGGAACGAGCGGAGGAGCACGACGTGCTCGAGCTCGCTCCAGGCGCGCCTCTGCGCCGTGCCCTCGAGCCAGAAGATCTCGGCCTCGGGGAGCGCGAGCAGAATGGGGGAGTGCGTCGCCACGACGAACTGACAGCCCTGCGCGACGCGGTCGCGGAGCAGGTGCAGGAGCCCGAGCTGCCGGAGCGGCGACAGCGGCGTCTCGGGCTCGTCGAGAACGTAGAGCCCGCCTGGCACGAGGCGCTCCTCGAGCAGGTGGAGGAACGACTCGCCGTGCGACGCGGCGTCCGGGTCTTCGCCGTAGCGGTCTGCGAGCGCCTGACGCTGGGCGCGGGCAGAGCCCATGGCCAGCCGTTGACCCCAGCTGCCGTCCTCGAAGGCGCCCTCGAACTCGGCCTCCAGCTGCTCGAGGGTCGCCATCTCGTGCGTGACGCGCCGGGTGAAGCCGAAGGCGTCCTCGGCGCGGAAGAAGGTGGCCAGGCGCGGACTGCCGGCGCGCACGATGCGTAGCCGAGCCGCGAGCTCGCGCGCGGGCTCGAGGGTGGGATCTCGCTCCAGGTCGTGCGCGCCGATGGCGACGCAGCGCAGCGCCATGGCGATCGACTCGAGCAGGGTCGACTTGCCACTTCCGTTCTCCCCTGCCAGGAAGGCGACCGGCGCGCCCAGCTCGAGGTGGAGACCTGCCTGCAGGATCTCGAGATCGAACGGGTAGCCCGCGTCCACCCCTTCGGGGGTGTACGACACCGCGCGGAGGTAAGGGGCTCCTCGTTCGCTCACCGCGCGAGTGTAGCGACGGGGGTGGAAAGCGGCCGCGGAGCGAGGGCGGTCGGGATACACTCCGAGGGTCCGCGAACAACTTCAGCGAGGATCGGCCCAGCGGCCCGAAGTCGTTTGGTTGCAACACTTGGCACGAGCCAGGTACCCCGGGCCGCTCTCTTTCGCGCACCACGTCCATGACCCGTTTTCTCCACACCGCAGACTGGCAGCTCGGGGCACATCTGGCCTTTCTGGGTGACCGCGCCGCGCCGGCACGGAGGGCTCGCCAGGATGCCGTGGGACGCCTCGTCGACCTGGCACTCGCCGAGGACGCGGAGTTCGTGGTGGTCGCCGGCGACGTGTTCGACACACAGGACGTCGCGGAGGGGCTGGTGCTCGAGCTGTTCGAGACCCTCTCCCGGATGGGGGAGCGGCCGGTCTTCCTCCTCCCGGGGAACCACGATCCGTACGTCCCTGGCTCGGTGTGGACCCGCTCCTTGTGGGAACAGGCCCCCAGCTGTGTCCGGCCGCTGCTCGCTCCCGGCGAGGTCGAGGTGTCTCCGGGTGTGGTGCTCTTCGCGTGCCCGGTTCTCCAGAAGGTCAGCCGGGTGGATCCCACCGCCTGGATTCCGCGCCGCCAACCCGGCGACGACACGCTCCGCATCGGCCTCGCGCACGGGGCGCTCGAGACGCTGGCGCACGTGCGCAACTTCCCGATCGCGCGGTCGCGCGCCTCACAGAGCGATCTCGACTACCTGGCACTCGGCGACTGGCACAGCCCTCTGGCGCACGGCGAGCGCACCTGGTACCCCGGCGCCCACGAGCCTTGCAGCTTCCGCGAGCGGGACTCCGGACACGCGCTGATCGTCGATCTTGAACGTGGCGCGCCGCCGCGCGTGCAGCAGCACCGAACGGCCACGCTCACGTGGCAGACGCTCCGGGCACGCGTGGAGGACGCCACGGACGTCGAGCGCCTCCGTGAGCGGGTGCACCCGGAGCTGGAATCGCTGGTGCTCGACCTGAAGGTGGAGAGCACGTCGCCCGAGGCGGCGCACGCCTTGGCGGGCCTCGAGGCCGAGCTCGAGGAGAACGCCTTCGCTGCCCGGGTCGACCGCACCGTTCGCGGGTTCGACCCGAGCTCTGTGCAGCGCATTCCGCTCGCGGCAGAGCTCGACCGGCAGCTGACGTCCGCGCTGGCGCAGCTGGAGGCAGCAGGCGACACGGAGGACCGCTCCGGCAGCCGACGGGAGATGTTGCTCGAGGCGCGCCGCCAGCTCGAGGTGCTGGCCGAAACGGTACTCGACGGAGCCGAGGAGGCCCCCGCGTGATCGTCGAGCGGCTCGAGCTGAGCGGCTGGAGGTCGTACCGCGACCCCTTCGCGATCGAGTTCGGACCGGGTGCCAATCTGGTCTGCGGCCCCAACGAGGCGGGGAAGTCGACCCTGTTCGAGGCCATGACGCGCGCTCTCTTCGATCGGCACGGCTCCAAGGCGGCGGAGATCCGTCGGATCCAGCCGCTCGGCAGCTCACTGGCGCCGCGGGTCGAGCTGACCTTCGTCTCGGGCGAGAGGCGCTTTCGCGTCGTCAAACAGTTCCTCCGCGACGCGCGTGCGGAGCTCTATGCCGAGCGCGGGGGCGGGTGGCAGCTGGATCACGAAGGCGACAAGGCGGACGAGGCCGTCCGGCTCATCCTCGGCGGCGAGCAGTCGCACGGCGTCTCGAAGCCGCAGCACCGCGGGCTCGCTCAGGCTCTCTGGTACCTCCAGAAGGAGCCCGGTCTGCCGACCAAAGACTGGAGCTCGGCGCTTCGCGACGGGCTGTCAGGGCTCGTGGAGGCAAGCCTCCGGACCCCCGAGACGGATCGGCTGTTGGCTCTGCTGGAGAGGGAACGGGTCCGCTTCTTCACGCCGACCGGCCGCGTCCGACAGCGGGGTGAGCTCGGCGACGCGGAGGCTCGCGTGGTGGCCCTGCGAAAGGAGCTGGAAGCGCGCTCCGAGGAGCTGGCGCGCGCGGCGGCGTACCGCGCCGAGCTGCTCGACCTCCACGAGCGCCGACAGCAGCGAGAGCAGCGGCTCGCGGAGAAGAGGCTGCGCACGAGCGAGCTGCGCGAGGTGCTGCAGCAGCGCGAGGAGCTCACCCGTGAGCGACGGGCGCTGCAGGAGGCGCTCGGCGTGGCCGCAAAGGCCCGCAGGGCGCTCGAAGGCGTCGCCAGGACGGTGGAGCAGCACGCGCAGCGGGTGACCACCATCGACGAACAGATGCGCGAAGTTGCGGCCGTGGAGGAGAAGCAGCGCGGCGCCGTCCGGGAGCTGCGTCGCGCCGCGGAGCTGCACGCCCGCAAATGGGAGGACGACCTGGCGCCCAAGCTCCGGGCCGTACGCGACCAGGTCGACGAGCTCAAGCGCCATCGTCGGCTCGGGGAGCTGGAGACGCAGGTGCAGCAGCTGGAGGCGCGGCTCGAGCGGGTCGCGGCCCTGGAGCGCCAGGTCGCCGCCCGGAGGGCGGAGCTGAAGTCGAGTCGCGACCCGGACGCGGGCGGTCTCGAGGAGCTCCACCGGCTGGACCGTGACGCGGAGGTGGTGCGGGCGCGCCTCGAGGCGTCCGGCATCCGGCTCAGGTTTGCGTTCGAGCCCGAGCACGAGGTCACGGCCGAGCCAAACGTGGAGCCGTTGGCCGGGGAGTACCTCGTGACGGAGCCGACACGCTTCTTCGTCGAAGGCGTCGGCGCCCTCGACGTCCGCCGCGCGGAAGGGCCCTGGGGCGAGGACGCAAGCCGGTACAGAGACCTTCGGGACCGGATCGCGGCTCTTCTCGGGGCGGCGAGGTGCTCGAGCGTGACCGAATTCGAGCAGGCGGCACAGCGCCGCGCTGCGGCGGAGGTTGCGCTGCGCGACTCCGAATCGCGCCTGCGCGAGCTCGATCTGGAGGCGCGCTCCGGCGACGCCGGCCCCCGTCGGACGCGTCTCTGGCAGCTGGAACGCGAGATTCAGGAGCTGCGCGCGCGCGCACCGCAGGCGCTGCTTCCGGGCATCGAGAACTGGGTGGCCGACCAGACCGAAGGTGAGCTGCGCGCGCTGGAGACCGAGCTGGAGCGGCTGGAGACGCGCATCGCCGCGGAGCGTCGCGCCGAGCAGGAGGCCCAGCAGAAGTGCTTCGAGGCCAACGAGGCGCTGGTGGAGATCGGGCAGCAGAAGACGGGTCTCTCCGGGGAGCGGGACGCGAGCGCGCAGCGAGTGGCCGAAGAGCTCGCCGACTTCGGAACCCGCAAGGCCCTCGAGCGTCAGCTGCAGGAGTCGCTGCGGGTCGAGGGCGAGGCACAGGCCGCGTTCGACCGTGTCCAGGAGCGGTGGGTGAAGTCGGTGGAGGAGCCGCAGGCCGAGCTGCTGCGTCTCCAGGAGGACGTCGAAGCGCTCGAGGCCGAGCGGCGGGGCCTGCTCGAGACGTCGACCGATCGGCAGGCGCGTATCGAAGAGGTGGCCGCGCTTGGTCTCGACGCCCAGGTGGCCGATCTCGAGGCCGCACTCGAGGCTGCGGAGAGGCACGCGCGCACCGTACGGACCCGCAGCAGTGCGGCACTCTGGCTCCACGACGCCGCCAAGCAGTGGGAGTCGGAGCGCTCCCTGCGACTCACCGCTCCGGTGGCCCAGACGCTCGAGCGTTGGCTCCGCCACATCTCGGCGGAGCGCTACGAAGGCGTCGCGTTCGACGAGATGCTGGTACCCCGCGACGTGTCTCTGGCCGATCACGCGGAGCCTCTCCCGCTCGAGAGCCTGAGCCATGGAGCCCACGAGCAGGTTGCGGTTCTCCTGCGCCTGGCGCTCGGCGCGCTGTTGAGCGAAGGGGAGCGCCAGCTCGTGGTTCTGGACGATCGCCTCGTGAATGCCGACGCCGGACGGATGCGGCGGCTGTGCGACGTGCTGGCGGAGGTGAGCGATCGCTGCCAGCTCCTGGTGGCCACGTGCGAGCCCGAGCGCTACGCGTCGCTGGAAGGTGCGCGTCGACTCCACATCGAGCGGGACGCGGGATCGGTCCGCATGTCCCGGGTGGACCAGGGCCGCGCCCCTTGACCGCGGCGCCAGCGCGCATCGCGCGTCGCTTCCTCGGGTGGGATCGGCCGCTCCTTCAGACTGCCGTCGAGTGGCTCCGGACCGAAGGGCCGCTGGGCCCGGACGGGGCGCCGCGGGAGGAGTTCCTGCTGGTGGTCCCGGGGCGCCGCGCTGCACGGCGTCTCCTCGAGGCCCTGGCCGTCGAGCTCGCAGGGCCCCGCTTCGAGCCGCCGCGCATCCTCACTCCCGGGGAGCTGCTCGAGGGGCCCGGAACCGCGGATCTGGCGCCGGCCTCTGCGCTCGAGTCGCTCCTGGCCTGGGACGCTGCTCTCGGCCAGTCGCGTGCGGAGGACCTCGAGCCACTCGTCGGGAGGAGCGCTCTGGACCTGACCTCGAGATCGGCACTGGGGCGCGAGCTCGACGCCGTGTCGCGCGAGCTGTGGCTCGCCGACGTGGGTCTCGCCCAGGTGGCAGCCATGCTGCGCAACTCGGAGCACCCGCTCGAGGCGGAGCGCTGGCATGCGCTCCGGCTGTTGGAGGCGCGCCACGCGCGAGTCCTGGAGTCGTCCGGGCTCGCATCCACCTGGAACGCGCCGGATCCGGAGCGCGATCTCGGTGCGCTGGTGCTCCTCGGCATCTCCGAGCTCCCACCGCGGCTGCGGCGCCTGGTGCGCACGTCGACGCACTCGGTGGACGTTCTGATCCAGGCTCCGGCCGACCGGGAGGACGGGTTCGACGAGCTCGGTTGCCCGCGCACGGACGTGTGGTCGGAGTGTGCGCTCGACTACCGCGGCGCGCGCATGGAGACGATGGAAGGGCCCCAGGAGATGGTGGCTCGGCTCGCGGCCTCCCTGCCGGAAGACGCGAGTGGGGTCACGGTCGGTGTGACCGACCCGAGCCTCCTGGCCACCCTCGAGACCGAGCTCGTGCTGCGGCACATCGATGCACACAGCCCGATCGGTCGGGCCTTTGCGGCCAGTCGCCCCGCGCTTGCCCTCCAGACGCTCGGGGCCTACCTGCGCACCCGTAGCCTGGAGGATCTGGGTGCGGTTCTGAGGTGTCCGGACCTGGAGGAGGCCGTCTTGCGAGCGAGTCCTGCGCTGCAGGACCGCGATCTGCTGTCCGAGCTGGACGAGTTCACGACGCGCAGTCTGGCGCGCGGACTCGAGACCAACCTGCAAAGCTCCCCGTCCTGGCTGTCGGAGGTGGACCGCCTTCTGGAAGCGCTCCTGCCTTTGCCACCGTCCGGGCTCCTGTCGGAGTGGGCGCCGGCGGTCGCCGAGGCGATGGTCGCCCTCTACGGCGCGAAGCCTCTCGACCTGGACACCACAGACGACGCCGAGCTCGCGGCGGCGCTCGAGCGTGTCGGCGAGACGTTGGCGCAGATGCAGCGCGTGCCGGAGGAGCTCGACCGATCCGTGCCGCTGCGCCATGTGCTCCGGCTTCTCCAGCAGGTCGCTGGTGCGACTGCGCTGCCGACGTCGAGTGCCGACCCTCGGGGGGTCGAGATCCTCGGTTGGCTCGAGCTTGCGCTCGACGATGCCGAGGAGGTTCTCGTGCTCGGAGTGAACGAGGGGCAGGTGCCTCAGGCGGTCAGAGAAGACGTGCTGCTGCCGAATGGGCTGCGTCGTCGTCTCGGGCTCACGGACGACCGCTCCCGGCTCGCGCGCGATGCGTTCCACCTGCAGACGCTGATGTGCTCCCGTCGCCGCGTCCGGCTGCTCTCGGCCCTTCGTGGGGGTGACGACGAGCCACTACTCCCGAGTCGCCTCCTGCTGCGGGTGGAGGAGTCCGAGCTGCCTCATCGTCTCGACGCTTGGTACGACATCACTCCTGCTCCTGACGCTCCGGCGCGTGCACCGGAGACCGTGCCGCCGCCACCGGTGCCGGCGCTGGAGGCGCCAGAAGTGCCGGCGTCGTTGCCGGTGACGGCCTTCAGGGACTACCTCGCGTGCCCCTTCCGTTTTTTCCTGCGCCACGTGCTGCGCCTGCGCACGAGCCGCGACCGACCGCGGGAGATCGAGGCGGCCGGGTTCGGCACGCTCGCGCACGAGGTGCTGCGGCGTTTCGCACGCGGCCCCCTCGTCGCGGAGACCCGCGTGGAGATCGTCGAGGCGGCGCTGCTCGACGAGCTGGAGCAGCTGGTCCACACCTCGCTGGCCGCCGACGTGGGGCCTGCCGTGCGGGTGCAGCTCGCTCAGCTGCGCCGCCGCCTCTCGGCGTTTGCCGCGTGGCAGGCGGAGCAGACGTCCGCGGGGTGGCAGATCCTGCCGGAGGTCTCGGAAGCGGATCTCGCGGGCCAGCTGCTGGTCGACGGTGAGCCGTTCGGAGTGCGGGGCAGGATCGACCGGATCGATCGTCATCCGGTGCACGGCACGCGGCTGCTCGACTACAAGACGAGCGACTCGCCACGGTCGCCGCGTCTCGCGCATCTGCGTGCGGGCGAGTGGACCGACCTGCAGCTGCCGCTGTACGTGCTTCTCGCCTCGCAGAACGGACTGGTGCCGCGGGAGACCGGCTACGTGCAGCTGTCGAAGAAGCGCGACCTGCCCGACCTGCTGGCTCTCGCGAGCTGGACGGGCGACGAGCTGGACGACGCCTGGGCAACGGCGGAGGAGGTCGTTCGCCGGCTCCGGGCGTGGCAGTTTGCACCGTCCGGAGACGTTCCACAGTTCGCCGACGGCCTCGAGCTGCTCGCCGGAGATCGCCTGCCGCAGCACCTGCGAGAGGAGTGGTCGAAGCGGGTGCTCGAGACCGCGGGGTGCGCCCCGTGAAGCGGGGCGACGGGGTGGGCGCCGTGAGCCAGGCGACAGGTTGCGCCCGATGAGCCAGGCGGGTGCAACGGCTGTGACGCCGCCCGAGCTGCGCCACCAGGTGGTGCTGGCGTCGGCCGGGACCGGCAAGACCTACCGTCTGGTGGTGCGCTACGTCGCGCTGCTCGCGCGCGGGGTGCGTCCGAGCGCCATTCTCGCGACCACGTTCACCCGCAAGGCCGCGAGCGAGATCCAGGGGCGGGTTCTCGGCCGCCTCGCGGAGGCGGCCCGCGACGAGGCTGCAGCCGCCCGACTCGCCGACGAGATCGAGCGGCCCGAGCTGGGTCGGTCGGACTTTCAGGCCCTCCTGGGGGAGGTGTGCCGCGAGCTCCACGCGCTGCAGATCGGGACCCTCGACAGCTTCTTCCATCGTCTGGTCTCCGTGATGCGCTGGGAGCTGGGCGCCTTCGTGGCGCCCCAGCTGGCGCCGCTCGAGGACCCTGCGGTTGCGCTCCTGCGGGAGCGCGGAATCGACGATGCGCTCGCCGTTCTCGCCGAAGAGGATTTTGCCGAGCTCGTCGAGCTGATCAGCCGGCTCTATCGCGGCGACGCGCAGCGGTCCGTCGCCTGGGGCATGGACCGGGTCCTCGTCGAGCTGTACGAGCTGTTTCGGGAGTGCCCCACCCCGGACACGTGGAGCGGCCCACACACTGCGCTCCGGCAGCTATCGGAGGAGGAGCTCGAGAGCGTTCTCTCGTCGCTCGCACGGGCCGCGCCTGGCCTGCCGAAGGCGCTGATGCGCGGCGTCGCGGAGACCGTGGCCCGGGGCGAGGCCAGGCGGTGGGAGGAGCTGCTCGAAAAAGGGCCGTCGGCAACCGTCTCGCAGGGGCGCGAACAGTACCGTCGAGCTGCGGTCGAAGGGGAGCTGCGAGACGAGCTCGAGACGCTCGTTCACCACGCCCAGGCGGCGCTGCTCGAACGGTTGCGCGAGCAGGGGGTGGCCACACGACGGATCCTGGGCCATTTCGAGGACGCCTTCCGCGGCCGGCTTCAGCGCCAGGGCGTGCTCCTGTTCGGCGATCTGGCGCATCTGCTGGCGCGCGACGTTCCGGAGTTGAGCCCAGAACGACGGCTCGACCTCCACTTCCGTCTCGATGCGCGCATCCAGCATCTCCTGTTGGACGAGTTCCAGGACACGAGCCGGGTGCAGTGGCAGGGCCTGCACGACATGGCCGAAGAGATCCTCGCGCATGCCGACGGCAGCCACACGTTCTTCTGCGTCGGCGATCCGAAGCAGGCGATCTACGGTTGGCGCGGTGGCTGTTCCGACCTTTTCGTCGATCTCGAGGCCGAGCTCCTGGCGCGCGGGGAGCCGCCGCGCACCCTGGACGCGAGCTACCGCTCGTCGCAGGTGCTTCTCGATGTCGTGAACCAGGTGTTCGGGCACCTGCCGCTGAACGCTGCGCTCGGCGCCCAGCAGGAGCTCGCCGTGCGCTGGAGCGATGGCTTCCGCCCGCACGAGAGTGCCCTCGCGCCCGATCGCGCGCAGCTCGGCTACGTGGCCCTGCGCTCGAGCCCTGAGTGGGAGGGTGAATTCCCGGCCGAGGACCTCTGGGCGGAGGCGTTCGGGCTGCAGACCGCGGAAGACCCCGACCAGGAGCGGCCGAAGTCGCATCTCGACGCAGCTGCGGCGCAGGTGCGGGACCTGCATCGGCAGATGCCCGGCGCTTCGATCGGAGTTCTCGTGAGCACGAACCGGACGGTGCGCGAGGTCCTCGACCGGCTGCGCGAGCGCGGCGTCGTGGCGAGCGGTGAAGGTGGATCCGCCATCGACGACGATCCGGCGGTGACGGCGTCTCTCGCCGCCCTCCGCCTTTCGGAGCACCCGCAGGACCTCGCAAGCTGGGTCCATGTCCTCGCCGTTCCGTGGGCGAGCGCAGCGCTGGGCGACCTCTCGGCTGGTGCTGAGTGGGTGAGCCGGAAGCTGCGCCGGGAGCTGTTTCGCGCAGGCCTGCCGCGCGTGCTCGCGCAATGGCTCGACGCGGCGCAGCCCTGGCTGCCGGAGCGCTCCCGCCGCCGCATGCGCCAGCTCGTGACCTTGGCGGAGCGCTTCGCCGCCGACGTGCCCGAGGCTCGGCTCGACGACTTCGTCGACTGGATTCCGCGATTGACGGTGGTCGAGCCGGAGCCGTCGTCGGTGCGTGTCATGACGGTGCACAAGGCGAAGGGGCTCGAGTTCGACGTGGTCGTGCTGTGCGAGCTCGACCGCCGGCTCGGAGCTCTGAGCAACCCCCAGGTCAACGTCCTCCGCGAGCGGCCGGTGGAGCCGCCCGCGGCGATCTTCCGCGCCACGAACAAGTGGGTGCGCTCGGGGTCCGAGATCCTCCAGCGCGCCCATCAGCAGGAGCTCGATCGGAGGCTCTGGGACGACCTGAGCTCTCTCTACGTGGCGATGACGCGGGCGCGACATGGGCTCGTGATGCTCGTGCAGCCGGTCCGCATGAACAAGAGTGGCCCTGCGCGCGAGGCGGCCACCGGAGCGGGTGTGCTGCGCCAGGCGCTCGCTCAGGTGCCGGATCGGACCGAGCTCACGCGAGGGGATCAGGTGCTCTACGAGAGTGGCCGGCTGGGCGAGCTCGTCGAGGCGTTCGCAGACGTGGAGAGGACAGGCAGCGCCGACGCTGAGCCCGCGTCGACCGTGGACCCGTCGGCGAACGTGGCGGATCGGAGGGCGCGGAGCCGCAGGATGCGCCTCGTGAGGCCGTCGCTGCTGCATGCGCGTGCGCGCCGCCCGCTGGCGCATGACCTGGTGGGGCTCGATGCCCAGCAGGATCGGAAGCGTGGCTCGTTCATCCATCGCCTCCTGACCGATGTGTCGTTCGTGAAGGACACGTCACCCGCCTGGAGCCGGCGGAAGGTCCGGGCGGCAGCCCGGGCCGAAGGCTTGGGGGAGCGCGAGGCAGAGGCGGCGCTGCAGGAGCTGCTGCGGGCTTTCGAGGTGCCGGAGATACGACGCGTCTTCGAGCGGCCGACGGGTGCGTCGGAGCTCT
Organism: Candidatus Multivoraceae bacterium; assembly: GCA_965223385.1. Taxonomy (GTDB): domain Bacteria; phylum Acidobacteriota; class Thermoanaerobaculia; order Multivoradales; family Multivoraceae; genus JBCCLJ01. The sequence continues at coordinate 4,158,786 of CBDCWR010000007.1, forward strand.
GGCGCGAGCGGCACTTCGCGGTGCCACTCGATCGGGACCTCGTCCGCGGGGTCTTCGATCGGGTCGTGCTGCACCTGCGCCGGGGCGAGGTGACGAGCGCGCAGCTCGTGGAGCTCAAGACCGGCGTCGCCGGCGATCTGGACGACTGGCGCCCGCAGGTGGAGAGCTACCGTGAGGCACTGTCCGCCATGATCGGCCTGCTGCCGACCTCGATCGAGGCGCAGGTGGTCGCCATCGATCAGCGCGCGGTCTGGTCGGTCTAGGCGCCGCCTGGCGAGGTTTTCGGGCCCCGGGGTCTACTCGCCGAGGAGCTCGACGGGCTCGATGGTGGAGAGCGCGCGGTCGAGGGCTCCGGTCGCACCAACCTGCTCGTGGAAGTTCACGAGGACGTCGCGGGGCCCGACCAGCTCCACGATGATGCTCGTGTCGGTGCTCAGGGAATCCAGGCCGAGGCTGCGGCGCCGCCCGTGGGGGCCAAAACCCGCCTCCGCCGAGACCGCCGTGGCTCCCGGGAGGCCGTGCTGCTGCGCGCGGTGCAGCAGCCATTCGAAGGTTCGAAGGTGCTCGAACCGTTGATCGGTGCCGAGGTAGATGCGAAGACGTGCGTTCATGAGAGGGTCTCCGAGCTACGCGGCCGACCGCGCGAGCCATAGACCGAGGCTGACCGCCCCGAGGCCGCCCGCGACCTGGAGGGCAAGGTACCAGATCGCCGAGGTGAGCTGGCCATCCTCGCCGAGAAGCACCGCGTCGAGGCCAAACGCCGAGAACGTGGTGAAACCGCCGAGGAAGCCGGTGACGAGGAGAGCTCGGCTGCTTTCGCCGAGGCCTCCACGCGCGAGCCCCCAGCCGACGACCAGGCCGATGGCGAGGCAGCCGAGGAGGTTCACGACGACCGTCGCCCAGGGAAACGTCTGGGACAGGAGTGCGCGGCCGACCGCGTAGCGGCAAACGGAGCCCAGGGCGCCACCCAGTGCTACGGCGAGGACGGGAATCACTCCGTGGGCTCCAGCAGCGCAGCGGCAACTGCGCGATCTCGTGGCCTCACGAACAGTCGCGCGCCGGTGATCCGGGCGCCAAAAAGGGGTGCCAACAGAGGCCCCGCGAGCATGCGGGCCGACTCCTCTCCAGTGACCATGTAGGGGATGCCTTCGGAGTCGAGCACGCTCTTGGCCACCGACAGATGGCTGAGATCCGCGGTGACGAGGACGAGCTCCAGGTCGTCCGAGGGCAGCAGCATGCCGTGCTCGAGGGCTCCGAACCGTCAGCTCAGAACGTGACGCCCATGCGACCGCGAATCGCGAAGGCGATCGCGATCGAGAGGATCAGCCACCAGATGACCCACTGGAGGCGCAGCCCGAACACGGAGACCTCCTCGCCGGGATAGGGAATGCGGATCTCGGCGATGCCGGCGGCTGCCGGGATCGGGTCTTCGGCGGGGAAGAACAGCTGGTCGATGATGCCGGAGTCGCGCCGCACGGGAGAGCGTCGCGGTGCCCAGTTTTCGGAGGCGACGAGCGACTTGCTCACCGATTCGCCCTGGTGCATGAGCAGGAGCTCGTACTCCCCGGGGTCGGCGATCTTCAGGCGCCACGACATCTCGTTGGCTGCCGGAGCCCAGACGCCCGGCGACGCCAGCTCGACGCCGCGCGGCACTTCGATCTGGAGATCCGGCCGCGGTGCGCGGGGGTCGATCTCGCCTGTGAGTCGAGCCGTGAGCACCGGCTCGTCGCCAGGCTCGAGACCCTTGTAGCCCATGTGGAACTGCACCTGCGCTGCAGCGAAGGTGAACGGGAGCGCCAGCCACAGGATCGGCACGAGGTTGAGGGCCATGTAGCGGAAGTTGTGCTTCAGCAGGCCACCCTGGGCGCGGAGCATCGCGCCGAGATCATCGTTGAAGAGACGCACCTCGAAGAAGCCGGCTGCGATCTGGTCCTTGACGCGGTGGATCGCCTCCTGGTTCGAGACCTTCTTGTAGACCAGAAGCGCGAACACAGCGCCGAGCGCCGAGAGGAAGACGAGATAGGCCCACGGAGGGAGGGCCCGGAAGGGAAGGACCGTCACGTCGGCGACGGTGCGGAAGATGGAGTTCAGGAATCCCATGAGATCGAGGTCGTGGAGTGGTCGCAGCGGCGTCGGCGTTGTTCACGCCCGAGCCACCGCCACCGGACTAGGAGATGTAGCCGAGTCCCTGGAGGCGCTTCTTGATCTCCTCCTCGCTGTCGGCGTCCTCCAACAGCGCGAGCTCCTTCTCCAGAGCGTGGGTGATGAACTCTTCGGGCGACGAGTATCCGGCAATGTCCGAGTACTTCTTCACCTTGTCGAGAAGGTCCTTGTCGAGCTTGATCTTGCTGCCACCGAACATGTGGAGTCCTCCAGTCTGGGCGTCAAACGAACGCGGCCGCAGCCACGGAAACAGATGAATCAGGTCGTGGGTCGCGGGAAGTCACCCGAGACGCCAAACTCTTCGAGAAGAGACAGGCCGAGGTCCTGCAGGCGCGCCGCAGGCTTCTTGAGTGGACGGTTGGAGAAGAGCACGCCGGGAACCTCGCGATGGTCCATCATGTGGTCGCCGCTCCACTCGCCGGTGTTGTCCGTGAAGATGTCGGGCCCGATCTCACCGAGCGCCGACTCGTTGGACCCGCGCCAGCCTTTGGCGTAGCCGAGGATCATGTCCGGGCCGTCGTCGAGGGCGCCGCGGCTCTCGTACTCCTCGCGGATCAGGACCTCGGTGATCGCGTTCTCCTCGTACACGGGGTCGACCACCTCGAGCAGCTTGCCCCGGATCTCCTCGAGCAGCGATTCGCGGTCGGCCAGCGAGACGCTGCCGTCGCGCTCGCGGCCTCGGAGGTTCACGTAGAGCCCGCTGAACCCGTAGGCGTAGGCCCTCGTCTTCTCCCAGTCGACGTTGAGGAGCAGACCGGGGTCCTCCTCGATGTCGGGGTTCTTCAGCACGAGATACCCGTTCTCGACGAGCCACGTGTTGAGGTGGAAGGCGCGGCGCCACGACGTGAAGCCGTGGTCGGACATCACCACGAGAAGGTCGTCGGGGCCGAGGGCGTCGACGGCTTCACCGACGATTCTGTCGTAACCCTCGTAGAGCGACGGAATGAGGTCGGCGTAGGGCGCGTCACGCTCCTCGGAGTAGGCCGGGTGCTCCGGATCCAGCGAGCGGTACATCACGTGGGAGATGAGATCCGTGTTGCCGAAGTAGTGGAACAGCAGGCCGCCGTCCTTCTTCATGAACTCGTCGAGCACGTAGGTGAACTGCACGCGGTTCTCGTCGCCCGCGACCTTGGCCTGGGAGAGGAACTCGTCCGGGGTGAGGACACCCTCGGTGAGACTGTTCGTGTCCTCCGGCATGCCTTCGGTGTAGTAGAGGCCGGTGGCGTCGGCGAGCTCGGCTGCGAAGCTCTCGGGCGTGGAGATCGGCGTCACCTGGTTGTAGGGGTCGATGTCGACCGGCGAGGAGTAGAGCTCCAGGTCGGGCTCGAGGCCCTTCAGGTAGAAGCGCACGATGCCGGAGAGCGCGTAGACGTTGGGGATGAGATCGAACTCGACGTTCATCCACGGGCTCCACTCGCCGATGGAGACGACGGCGTCCTGGTCGCCGATGTTGATGCGCACCGCCTCTTCGTCGCGGTCGACGAAGATCTTGAACTCCTGCGTCGTGTCGGTGCTGCCGCACGCGGGGTCGTCCTTCCGGAAGGGGTTCGGCGGGCCGGTCAGCTTGGTCTGCACCTCGCCGTCGTAGATGTCGACCTCGACGATGTCGCCGCCGTCGACCTCGCTGTCGGCGAACGCGAAGAGCTCCGAGGTGAAGAACGAGAACCAGCCGTCGGTGAAGCGCATGTCCGAGGTGCCCATGCCGCTGATCTCCTGCGACGCGGTTCCGGACGGTGGGAAGTTCGCCGGCATGCGGACGATGGTGGTCTCGACGCCGGCCTCTTCGAGGCGGGTCCAGAAGGGCTCCCCCTTGCGCATGGGGATGGTCTCGCCGCTGGCCAGCGGAATGTGCCAGCACTTGCCGAGCGACAGCGGCGCGCGATCGTCCTCGATGGTCTCCGCCGAGGACGGCTCCGGCAGCATCGTGTCGGGGTTGCGGTGCAGGAAGTCGAAGACCCCGTGGCCGCCCGAGTCCATGCCGGTGATGAAGTTCGACCACGCGACCGGGCTCTGCGGCGGGATCGACGTTTCGAGAGGCCCGAACACGCCGGTGCCGCGGAGCTTGGCCAGGTTGGGCAGACGACCCTCCTCCATCATGCGCTGGGCGAAGGTGAAGTCCATGCCGTCGAAGCCCAGAACCACGACCCGCGTGCCGCCGGGGGCGCCGGAGTTGCCGCTCGAGCAGGCCAGGAGGGAGAAGGCGGCGACCGATGCGAGAGCGAGGGCGGGGCGGGCGATCTGCAGGAGCTTCATGAGATCAGCCTTTTGCCGCCTGGAGCTGCGCATCGCTGAACAGCGGGCGACCCTCCATGTGGGCAGGTGCGTCGAGCCCGAAGAGCTGCAGCGCGGTGGGTGCGATGTCGAGGAGCGAGGGATCCTCGCTGTCGATCTCGCGGTTGCAGAAGAACACGCCCGGCACGAGCCGTGGGTCGATGCAGTGATCGCCACTCCACGCCTTCGTGTTGTCCTCGAAGAGCGGCGCGGCGACGACGCCCGTGGCGCAGTCCCACGAGGTCCTGTAGCCGCGGTTATAGCCGACCAGGAGGTCGGGCGCGTTGCGGCTGTAGGGGCCGGAGTAGAGCCGGGCGGTGTCGAACGCCTCGTTGATGCCGACCTCGCCGGCCTCCTCGTCGCGCAGGCCCTCCAGCTTGGCGGCGATCTCGGCCTTGAGATCCTGCTCCTCCTGCCCGGGCTCGACGATGCCCGACTCCTCACGCCCCTTCAGGTTGAGGAAGATGCCGGTGAGACCGATGGAGTAGGCCTTGGTCCTGCTCCAGTCGACACCCTGGAGCCACTCCTCGCTGCCGTCGCTGCCGTCCTTGAGGTGGAGGTAGCCGTTGTCGAGGAGCCAGCGGTTGACGTTGACGCCGCGGCGGAAGGAGTCGAAGCCGTGATCGGAGAGCACCATGAGGAGGTCGCCGTCGCCGAGCTTCTCCATGACGCGGCCGACGAGGGCGTCGTTGTGGAGGTAGAGCTCCTCGATGGCGTTCTTGTGCTCGGCGTCTTCTTTGCCCTTGGCGGCCGGGTGTCCGTCTTCGGTGTAGCGCCAGAACATGTGCTGGATGCGGTCCGTGCCGTCGAAGACGCAGACGAGAGCGCCCTGCTTGAGCTTGTCGAGCGCCGCGAAGAACATGTCCTCGCGCTCGCGGTCGATGTCGTAGCTCTGCTGCAGGAACGTGCCGTCGTCGGTGATCTCCTCGTTGAGCGCCCACGTGTCCTCGGCGAGGCCGAGCGTGGAGTAGGGGCCGATCTTCTTCGTCAGGTAGGTCGAGTAGTAGGACGGGTGCGAGACCGGCATCGCGGGCTTCTCGGGGCTGATGTTGAGCGGCGACATGTACAGCGAGAAGTGGTCGTCCATCTCGGTGACCATCATGCGCGTCAGGCCGCTGACCTTGATCCCAGGGGCTGCCGGGAACTTGAGCTCCACCCAGTCGGAGAGCTTGCCCTTCTCGAGCTCCACGACCTCGGTGCCGACGTCGACCCGGGCGCTGCCTCGGGCGCGGTCGAGGTCGACCGTCATCGGGATGCGCAGAGGCGTACCCGGCTCGAGGAACGTGTTCTCGGGGCCTTCGATGTCGCGGGAGAAGTGGTCTGCGGTGGGCGCCTCGTCGAACACGAAGCGGAGGCCGCCCTCCTTGAACTCGGTGTCCGAAGAGCGGGTGGTGAACAGCAGGAACGTGCCTTGCGTGCCGAGGAGGTCCGGAACGCACATGGCCGCGAGCTGGGCGCCTTTGAACTTGTCGGGCGGGAAGGTGATCGGCACGCGGAGGATGGTGCTCCAGATGTTGTTCTCGCCGAGGATGCTCCAGAAGGGCTTCGACTTGCGCAGCAGCCGGAGCTCGGGCTTGTGCAGCGGAATGCGCCACTTGCCGAGCTTCATGGTCTTTTCGAGCCGCCCGATGTGGGTGGAGGAGAGCTTGGGCAGGTAGCTCCGCAGATCGCGGTCGAGGAAGTCGAAGATGTTGTGCTTGCCGGGGTTGGTGCCGGTGCTGAACGACGACCACGCGACGGGCGAGAGTGACGGGTACGTCGTCTTCAGCTTGCTGTAGCAGCCCGAGTCCTGGAGCTTCTCGAAGTTCGGGAGCTTGCCTTCGGAGAGGAACTGTTCGGTGAGCTTGGGATCCTGACCATCGAGACCGACAACGATGAGGCGTCGCACGTGGGGCGTCGGCGGTTTCTTGCGCGTCAGAGCGCGCCAGAGCATGCGGATCGGCCAGATCGCGAGGGTCGCGATCGCAATGACGACCGTCGACAGCAGCACCATGAAGCCCGAGAGCAGCGCAAAGCCGGCTCCGGGGCCGATGTAGGCGGCCGCGGGCGTCAGGGCGGCGAGGGTGCCGACGACGAAGAGCAACGTTGTCCGGGAGCGGGGCGCCCGGTGCGAACGGCAGGTGTAGGTCATGGCTGCAGGGCTCCGGAGGAGACGCGCCGCATCAGGCCATTGGCCCGAGCGCGAAGGGCGGATGAGCCTCGGGTTCGGTCTGGGAGGATGGCGAGAGGCGGGTTCGAGGGCTAGAAAAGGGGCCGACGGGTGCGGCACGGATCGCGCCTTTTTGGCGCAAGAAGACCGCAAGATTCTAGGACCAAGTCATTGGCTTTTCAAGAGGATGGAGATATCTTCAGGCGCTCGGGACGGCCCCTGGCTGCGGCCGGTCGAAGGCTCCTCGAGCCTCCCGTCCACCGAGGCTCGCCCGTGTGCCGCTGCCCTCGTCCCCGTTCCTATTTCATTCGTTTGTATCGGCCCGGACGCCGGGCCTGGGGAGGTCTGGATCATGGGATTGTCAAGCATGCTGCGGCGGCTCCGCTTCGGTGAGCCGATCATCGTGGTCTCCGGGCTGCCACGCTCGGGAACGTCGATGGCCATGAAGATGCTGGATGCGGCGGGCATCGACACGACCACCGACGGTGAGCGAACCGCCGACGAGGACAACCCGAAGGGCTACTTCGAGGACGAGCGGGTCAAGGACCTCGAGAACATGGAGGATCGCACCTGGGTCCGTGACTCGCGCGGCAAGGCGATCAAGGTGATCTCGTTCCTGCTGAAATCGCTCCCGGCCGACAACAACTACAAGGTGATCTTCATGCGGCGCGACCTCGACGAGGTGCTGGCGTCGCAGAAGAAGATGCTCGATCGCCGCGGTGAAGAGAACACGATCGATGACGAGCAGATGCGCGACCTCTGGAAGAACCATCTCTGGCGCTCCAATTACCTGCTCAAGAACCAGCCCCAGTTCGAGTTCATCGAGATCCTCTACTCCGACGTTCTGGCCCACCCGGAGGAGAACGCCCGCCGGATCGCCGAGTTCATCGGCGGTCTCGACGCCCGCAAGATGGCGGAGGTGGTCGACCCCGACCTGTACCGCAATCGAGTGGCGAGCTGAGTTCGTTGACACCGTAAAAGCGCCGGTGCTCTAATCCAGCGGCGTCGCACCAGCGAAGAAACCGCACGAAGAACAAGCCTTCGCGCGGCTCCCGCGAGCGGTACGAGCGGCCGGTCGCGCCGCCGTGTCGCCATCGGCCCCCGACGGGGCGTGGGCCCCGTCGTCTCTGGCGCGGCGGAGATCGACCTGCTCCGAGGAGAACCCGATGACGACCACCGAGACCGACATCCAGAGCAAGGTAGGGGACGCGCGCGAGCAGCTCGACGAGCACGTGCGCGAGATGATGGCCTGGCACTTCAGCCCGGAGACGGGCTCGCCGTTCTGGCTGGACTTCGCCTCCAAGCTCGACTTCGACCCACGGTCCGACGTCGCGACCTTCGACGATCTCAAGAAGTTCCCGGCGTTCGAGGACGAGTGGCTGCGGGGTGGCCCGGTGGAGCGCTGGATCCCGAAGGGCCTCGCCGGCAAGCCGGCCTACGTCTTCGAGACCGGCGGCACGACCGGCATTCCCAAGTCGCGCGTGGCCGTGGACGACTTCAGGACCGACTACGAGCTCTTCAGCCACACGCTGCCGGACGAGCACTTCCCGCCGGGCTGCAACTGGCTGATGCTCGGCCCCTCGGGTCCCCGGCGCCTCCGCCTGGCGGTGGAGCACCTCTGCCAGTACCGCGGCGGCATCTGCTTCTGCGTCGACCTCGATCCCCGCTGGGTGATCAAGCTCATGAAGAAGGGCTGGAACGAGCATCTGGAGGCCTACAAGCGTCACGTCATCGACCAGGCGCTCACGATTCTCAGCGCCGGGCACGACATCCAGGCGATGTTTGCGACACCGAAGCTCCTGGAAGGCCTGTGCCTCGCGCTCGAGGAGGAGGGGAAGACCCTCGCCGAGATGGGCATCAAGGGCATCTTCTCCGGCGGCACGGAGTTCACGCCGCAGTGGACCCGCTTCGCCGTGGAGGAGCTGCTCGACGGCATCTACATGACGCCCACCTACGGCAACACGCTGATGGGCCTCGCCGCGTCGCGCCCGGTGACCGCGGAGGAGGGCTACAAGATCAGCTACTACGCGCCGCAGCCGCGCGCCGTGCTCGAGGTGGTCGATCCGGACGACACGGACACGGTCGTCGATTACGGCGCCACGGGTCGGGTGAAGCTCACCACCCTCACGCAGGAGCTTTTTGTGCCCGGCTTCCTCGAGCGCGACGAGGGCGAGCGGGAAGAGCCTTACGTGGCCTACCCCTGGGACGGAGTGAGCGGCGTGCGGCCGTTCCAGAAGCTCGCGTCCTCGACCACCGTCGGCGTCTACTGATTCCCAACGGCTGCACGAGCTGCGGCCGCCGCCCCATACTTCGGAGACCAGCATGATCGAGATCCCAGTCATCAGATGGGGCAAGCCCTACGAATCGCTCGAGACCGAGGACGTCGTCCACTTCGAGACCGGAGAGCTCCTCGCCGAGGTCGGGCAGGCCAACCCCGGGATCATCGCGCGCGACCTCAAGAAGGCGCAGCGCGCCCGCGACCTGCTGCGCGAGATCCCGTCGGCCGAGCTCGTCGAGATCGTGCGCAAGGCGTCGGACCTCTACCTGAACGCGGATCTGCCGCTCGGCAACGGCACGCAATCTCCCGACGATTTCGTGAAGATGCAGTCGGCCACGACCGGTCTGCCCGAGCACATGTGCCGGTTCAACATGGCGAAGAACCAGTTCGTTCTGGAGAACATGGACAAGGTTCTCGACGCGCTGACGCGCGGGCTCGACCTCGACATTCTCGGCCGTGGACACGGCGTGGAGGAGCGTGGCGTGCCGGTGAGCTTCCAGGCCCAGGCGCCGGTCCTCGGGCTGGTCCTGCCGTCGAACTCGCCGGGCGTGCATACGCTCTGGATGCCCGTGATTCCGCTTCAGATCGGGCTCGTGTTCAAGCCGGGGCCGCAGGAGCCGTGGACCCCCTACCGCATGACCGAGGCCTTCTACCAGGCCGGCATCCCGCGCGAGGCCATCTCGATCTATCCCGGAGGTCCCGAGGCTGGTGCGGCGGTGCTCGCCGGCTGCGAGCGGAGTCTCATCTTCGGCGGCACCCCGACGGTCGAGCAGTACAAGAGCGACCCGAAGGTCCAGGCCCACGGCCCGGGCTTCAGCAAGATCCTCATCGGCGAAGACTGCGTCGACGACTGGGAGCAGTACCTCGACGTGCTCGTCGACAGCGTCCTCGCGAACAGCGGCCGCGGCTGCATCAACTGCTCGGGTGTCTGGGCTCCCCGTCACACGAAGGAGATCGCCGAGGCGATGGCCGAGCGGATGGCGCACGTGATGCCCCGGCCGGTCGACGATCCGGAGAGCGCGATCGCGGCGTTCACGGTTCCCGGCGTCGCCGAGGCGGTGTCGGGCCTGATCGACGGTCACGCGGCCGAAGACGGCTGTGAAGACGTCACCGAGCGCGTCCGCGGCTCCTCCCGCCTCATCCAGAAGGAGCGCTGCGACTTCCTGTGCCCCACGGTGATGCACTGCGAGAGCCCCGAGGCCACGGCCGCGGGGGCCGAGTACATGTTCCCCTTCGTCAGCGTGGTGGAGTGCCCGCAGGACAAGATGTTGTCTTCGATCGGCGACACCCTCGTGTGCAGCGCCATCACCGAAGACGAGACGTTCCGTCGTCAGCTCCTGGACGCGACGCACATCGACCGACTCAACCTCGGTGCGGTGCCGACGATCCAGCTGAACTGGCTGCAGCCGCACGAGGGCAACATCATCGACTTCCTGTATCGCGCCCGCGCATTCCAGATGGCCGAAGTCGGCTAGAGCCGAGCGGAGGACGACACGACCGACCTGCGTGACATCGACTTCCCGGAGCGCCACCAGCCGCTCCGGGAAGACGTTCGCCTGCTCGGCTCGATGGTGGGCGAGGTTCTCCAGGAGCTGGGAGGTGCTGGCCTCTACGAACTGGTCGAGCGGGCCCGCCGGGCTGCGATCGAGTCCCGGGAGTCGCCGGGTGGCGCGGGAGATCTCGACCGCGTGCTCGCCGATCTGGACCCGGAGAAGACGCGCGAGCTGGTGCGCGCGTTCTCGGCCTACTTTCAGGTGGTGAACCTGGCGGAGCAGACCCACCGCATCCGCCGCCGCCGCGCGTACCTGGCGAGCCCCGACGGGGCACAGCAGGGTAGCTGGGCCTGGTGGCTCGAGCGCGCCGAGAAGGAGGGGTTCACGCGGGAGCAGATCACGGGGTGCCTGGAGGAGCTCGCCGTGGAGCCGGTGTTCACCGCCCATCCCACCGAGGCGACGCGTCGTGCTGTGCTCGACAAGCAGCAGCGCATGGCCCGCATCCTGGTGGAGCGCCTCGATCCGTCGATGACCCTGCCGGAGGAGCGGGCGTCGCGGGAGCGCATCTTCGAGGAGATTGCGGGCGCCTGGCAGACGAACGAGCATCCGCCGAGTCGCAAGACCATCGCCGACGAGCGCGGCCATGTCCTGTATTACCTGTCCGAGGTGATCTACCGCGTGATCCCGCCGCTGTACGAGGCGCTGGCCGACGCGCTGGGCACCGACGATGCGCCGACGGTCGTGCGCTTCGGTACCTGGGTGGGTGGCGACATGGACGGCAACCCGTCGGTGAACGCGAGGACCATCACGCAGTCGTTGGCGCACCAACGCCGGCTCATTCAGGCGCGCTACGCGAGCGAGCTGGGCGCACTGGCCGAACGCCTGACGCAGTCGCCCGACCGCGTTCGGTTCGGTGCGGAGATCTTCGAGCGCATCACGGAGTTGTCTGCGCGCTACCCGGACCTGCTCGACGACGTTCCCGAGCGCCAGCGCGAGATGCCGTATCGGCGGCTGCTGCAGCTGATGCGACATCACCTCGAGGTGGGCGGCTACGCGGCCCCCGACGAGCTGGAGCAGGATCTGGAGACCGTGGCGGCGAGCCTGCGGGAGCATGGGGGGCGTCGGGCCGGCCTCTTTGCGGTGCAGCGGGCGCTGCGGCGCGTGCGCACCTTCGGCTTTCACCTCGCGGCGCTGGACGTGCGGCAGGACTCCGAGGTGCACCGGGCCGCGGTCGGAGCCGCGCTGGGCGACGAGGGTTGGGAGACCCGGACGCCGGAAGTGCGTGGGGATCGACTGGAGCTTCTGCTGGCCTCGCCGGAGGAGATCCAGGTGCGCGACGCGGACGCGCTCGACGCGAGCGCGCGCTCCACGCTGGACGTCTTCCGGACCCTGAGACAGTCGCTCAAGATCTACGGTGCGCGCTCCGTCGGGAGCTACATCATCAGCATGGCGCAGGGTGAGGACGACGTGCTCAGCGTGCTGACCCTGGCTCGGCTCGCGGGCTGCTGCAGCGAAAGCGGTGCCGTGGCGCTGGACGTCGCGCCGCTGTTCGAGACGGTCGCCGACCTGGAAGGCGCGCCCGGCATCCTCGAGAGGCTCCTGGCTCGGCCGTCCTATCGAGAGCACCTCGAGCGCCGCGGCCGTCGGCAGGTCGTCATGGTGGGCTACAGCGACAGCAGCAAAGATGGCGGTGTCGTCGCCTCGCGGTGGTCGCTCGAGAAGGCGCAGCGCGCCATGGTGCGTGTGGCGGCGGCACACGGGGTCCGTCTCGTGCTGTTTCACGGTCGCGGGGGTACGGTCGGCCGGGGAGGAGGGCAGACGCATCGAGCCGTCCTCGCCTCACCACCGGGAGCCGTGGGTGGCGTGTACCGATGGACGGAGCAGGGCGAGACCATCCATGCGAAGTACGGGCTCCGCGGGATCGCCCGCCGCACGCTCGAGCGGGTGACGGGCTCGGTGATGCTCGCGAGCCTCCGTGATCGACGCGCGCGGTCGGCAGACGATCATGGAGCCGACGAGGAGTTCCGGCAGGTGATGGCGCGAGTCGCCGAGGTCAGCGAGGAGCGCTACCGCTCCCTCGTGCACGTTCCCGGGTTCATCCACTTCTTCCGGGACGCCACACCGATCGATGTCATCGAGCGCCTGCACATCGGCTCGCGGCCGGCGTCACGGCGGGCACAGAAGGGCATCGAAGACCTTCGCGCCATCCCCTGGGTGTTCGCGTGGGCTCAGAACCGCGCCGGGGTCCCGGGATGGTACGGCGTCGGCGCGGGCCTCGAGGCAGCCCGCAACGAGTTCGGGCTCGAGGTGCTCCGACGCATGGTCGCCAGGTGGCCGTTCTTCGACCTGCTCGTGCGGGACGCCGAGACGGCGCTCGCATCCGCCGACCTCGGCATCGCGGCGCGCTACGCGACCCTTGCCGAAGTGGAGGGAGAGGCGACCCACGCGGGCATCGAGGAGGAGGCGGCGCGGACGAGTGCCGCACTGCTCGAGGTGCTCGAGCAGGATCGACTCCTGCAGCACCACGGCACGCTTCGGCGCGCCATCCGGCTGCGCAACCCGTACATCGACCCGATGAGCCTGCTCCAGATCCGCCTGCTCGAGGCCTGGCGGAGCGGCGGGCGCGAGGACCCGGAGCTCCTGGCCGCGCTCCTCGAGACCGTGGGAGGCATCGCACGGGGCCTGCAGAGCACCGGCTGAGGGCGCAACTCCCTGGCGAGAAAGCGCTTCCGCATCCAGGGGCCTTATGGCATAGTAGCATTGCTATGAGATCACAGCTCGCGAGAACCCTCGCCCCCCTTCTGCTTCTGTCGTCTGTCTTTCCGGCCGCCTCGGGCGCGGTCGATCGCGGCTGGAAACAAGTCGCCCTCGAGACCCACGGCGTCTTCTACGACCGCTACGTGCCGAACGCCGTGGACCTCTCCGGGCCGCTTCCTGCCATCGTCTTCCTGCACGGCTCCGGCGGCGTGCCGTCGAACTACCACGGCAGCCTCACCTCGCCGGCGGAGAGCCAGGGTGCGGTGCTCCTCATGCCCAAGTCGTCCTCGGACCTGGGCTGGGGTTTCGGCTCCGACCGCGACATCGTGAACGAGAGCATCGAAGGCCTCAAGCAGGAGGTCACCATCGACGAAGAGCGCATCTCGATCGCGGGTCACAGCGCGGGTGGCGGTTACGCCTACCTGCTCGCCTACCTCGATCCAGCCTCGGCCTACAGCGGCGTCTTCACGATGGGGGCGCCCCACCTGCCCGTCACCGAGCTCGCGGTCTCCTCCTACGTTCCGCCGATCCGCATGTACTACGGCAGCGACGACACCAACTATCCCGTCGAGCGCGACAAGCTGGTGTCCCAGTGGTCGGACCTGAACGTCACCTACGAGGAGGACGTCCAGGCGGGTTTTGCGCACTCGACGTGGCCGCAGACGAGCGTGTTCAACGGCTTCGCCTTCCTCGTTGCGCAGCAGCGTGTGGTTCAGGCGGCGACGACGTGCGAGTCGAACGACACCGAGCTCTGCCTGCGTGACGGGCGCTTCAAGGTGACGATCGACTGGGAGGACTTCGACGGCAACACCGGCCAGGGGCGCGTGAGCGCGCTCAAGACCGACGATTCGGGGCTCTTCTACTTTTTCGACCGCGACAACTGGGAAGTGCTCGTCAAGGTGATCGACGGGTGCGCCGTGACGGGCCATCAGTGGGTCTTCTCCGCGGCGTCGACCAACGTCCAGTACACGCTGACGGTGACCGATCTGGAGTCGAGCCGGGTGGCGAGCTACACGAACCCACTGGGTGAGGCGTCGGCCGCGGTCACGGACACGTCGGCTTTCCCCTGCACGGCCCCGTAGCCTCGCGCGGCTCTCGCGCAACGATCGCCGGAGTGATAGACAGCCTGAATGGCTGACTCCCACACGCTGCGCGAGCTCGAGTCGGAGAGCGACTACGAGCAGTGCCTCGAGCTCCAGCGGCTGACCTGGGGCGAGGACTTCAACGAGCTCGTCACTCCGACGATCCTGCGCATCTCGCAGAAGGTGGGCGGCATCGTCGCCGGGGCATTCGACGCGAACGACCGCATGCTCGGCTTCGTGTACGGGCTCACTGGCCTGCGCAACGGGCGTCGGGTGAACTGGTCGCACATGCTCGCGGTTCGTCCGGAGGCGCGGGGGCTGGGCCTCGGTCGGGATCTCAAGCTGTTTCAGCGCGAGCTGTTGCTCGAGCTCGGCGTGGAGGTGGTGTACTGGACCTACGACCCGCTCATCGCGCGCAACGCGAACCTCAACGTCAACCGCCTGGGCGCCCTGCCGGAGGAGTACGTGGTGGACATGTACGGAACCGACACCGGGAGTGACCTGCACTCCGGTCTTGGCACCGACCGGTTCATCGTGGCGTGGGAGCTCGATTCGGAGCGCGTAAGGCGCGCGCTGGCCGGCGAGACGACCGCGCTGCCGCCAGAGCCCGCGGCCGGCGAGCTCGTCTGTGCAGGAGACGGTGATGCGCTGCCGGAAGAAGACCTTCCTGCACGCATCTGGGTCACGATTCCGCGGGACATCGACGGTCTCCGCGACACCTCGATGGGGGAGGCCGTCGCCTGGCGCGAGGGAACCCAGGCCCTGCTGCTGGGGCTCTACGAGCGGGGGTACCGGGCGAGCGCCGTGGCGCGCGCGGGTGACGACCGGTACGCCTACCGGCTGGAGCGGTCGACTGGGGATTCAAACGCGACGGAGGGCGCACCATGACCGATCACCTTCAGATCCACCTCGACGCGGTCGAGCTGCGCGAGATTCGGCTGCCGCTCGTGGAGCCGTTTGCGATCTCGTCCGGCATGACGTACGAGCGTCGGATCCTGCTGCTCGAGCTGCGCGACGCCGATGGCGTCACGTCGTGGTCGGAGTGTGTGGCGGGCGAGCTGCCGAACTACTCTCCGGAGACGATCGACACGGCGTGGCTGGCGCTCGAAAAGTGGCTCGTGCCGCGCCTCCTCGGGACACCCCTCGCCTCGCCCCAGGAGGTGTCCGCGGCGCTCGAGCGCGACACGCGCGGGCACGGGATGGCCCGAGCCGCGCTCGAGATGGGCTCCTGGGGCCTCGCTGCAGCGCGGGGCGAGCTGTCGCTCAGCGCGCTCGTCGGGGGGACGCGGTCCGAGATCGCGACGGGGATCTCGCTCGGGATCCAGGAATCGCCCGAGGCGCTGGTCGAGCGCGCCGAGCGGGCGCTCGCCGAGGGTTACAAGAAGATCAAGATCAAGATCAAGCCGGGCAAGGACCTGGAGTACCTGCGCGCGGTCCGGGACGCCCTCGGTCCGGACGCACCGTTGATGGCCGACGCGAACAACGCGTACTCGCTGGACGATCTCGATCACCTGCGGGAGCTCGATCCCCTGAACCTCGTGATGATCGAGCAACCTCTGGCGTGGGACGACGTCGTGCGGCACGCAGAGCTCCAGAAGGTGCTCGAGACGCCGGTCTGCCTGGACGAATCGATCGTCGACGTGGAGAAGGCGCGCGACATGATCCGCCTGGACGCCGGCCGCATCATCAACATCAAGCCCGGGCGCGTCGGCGGCTTCACCACGTCGAAAGCCATCCACGACCTGGCGACCGAGGCGGACATTCCGGTCTGGTGCGGCGGCATGCTCGAGAGCGGTATCGGCCGCGCGTACAACGTCGCGTTGGCGTCTCTGCCCAACTTCAAGATCCCGGGCGACGTCAGCCCCTCGGCGCGCTACTGGGCGGAAGACGTCGTGGCGCCCGAGTGGACGATGGACCAGGGCATGGTCGGTGTGCCGGACGGTGCGGGGCTCGGGGTCGAGGTGCTGCAGGACCGGATCGACGACCTCACGGTGCGTCGCCTTCGCCTCGGCGGCTGACGGTCGTCGCAGCGCTCAGCGTGACCGATCGCAGGCCGCGCTGCTCGAGGTCGTCGAGGAGCCTCGGGAGAACCTCGAGCGCAACGCTCGATCCCGAGTCCGTCTCCGCAGCGCCGGCATCGTGCAGGAGGAGGATGTCGCCGGCCTCGAGGTCCCGCACCAGGTCGCCGTGCACGCGGCCTGGGTCGCCGCGCGCGGTGTCGAAACCCCGGCGGGTCCAGCTCGCCAGGCGGAGCCCGCGTGCTGCGAGGAGGGGTGCCAGAAGCGCGTTGCGCAGGCCGGCGGGCGCGCGGAACCATCGCACCTGCTGGTATTGCTCGAGGACGGCGCTGCAGCGCTCGATCTCGCGCCGGAGCATGTGCGGCGGGTAGACGCAGAACCAGAAGGGGTGGCTCCACGAGTGGTTGGCGATCTCGTGACCCTCGTCGACGATTCTCTGCACGAGCTCCGGGTGCTGTTCGGCACGTCGGCCGATGAGAAAAAACGTGGCGCGGTGCCCCGTCTCCGCGAGGAGATCGAGAACCTTCGGTGTGGTGTGGGGGTCGGGGCCGTCGTCGAACGTGAGGGCGAGAGTGCTCCCGTGGGGCGAGTCGCCAGGAGCTCGAAGGTGCGTCACGTTACCCCCGATTCCCTGACTGCGGGGCAAGAGCCCAAGGGACATGAGGAGGACGTGGTCAGCAAACACGAGACCCGCTGCCCAGGGCCACAGCGCCGGTCGAGCGAGACAGGTACCCAGTGCGACCGCGTGCAACGCGACGCTGGCCACGAGCAGGGGGCTCCAGCCGCTGCCAGGAGACTGTGCGTCAGTCACCGGGCTCATGCTGCAGGAGGGCCTGGCGATCGAGCTTGCCGCGCTCCGTACGCGGGAAGGTGTCGAGGACCACGAAGCTCCGCGGCACCTTGTGCTCCGCGAGGTGCTCCCGGCACCAGTCGAAGAGGGTGCGCTGATCCGTCCCACTGCCGGAGCCGTCGCGCTCGACGTAGGCGCGCAGGCCTGGATCGGAGCTGGCTCCGTGCTCGACGACCACGACATCGATCACGCCCGGCGCTCCGCGCAGGACGGACTCCACGGTCGCGGGGTGGACCTTCTTGCCCCGGACGTTGATGATCTCGTCGACGCGGCCGAGGAGTCGCAGCTCCCTGCCGTCGAACGTGCCGAGGTCCGACGTGAGGAAACGCTGGCCGTCGAGCTCCGGCTCGGCGGTGGGTGCGTAGCCTGTGGCGAGTGCGGGCGTGCGCACCACGACGCGGCCGGCGTCCTCGTCGCCCTCGAGTGTGACTTCGACGTCGTCGACCGGAGCCCCGAGAGAGCCTTCGAGAGCCGAGCTTCCGGTGCGGTCGTACGTGATGCCGCCGGTCTCACTCGTGCCGTAGAAGGAGTGCACGGGGAGGTCGAACTTCTCGAGGAAGGCCCTGGCCACGGCCGGCGCGAGGGGAGCGCCGGCCGAGATGACGAGGCGGACGCTCGGGGAGAGGCGAGGCTGGCGCTGCACGACGCCCTGAAGGAGCGCCGGCACGGTCGGAACGACGTCGCAGGCTGCGGAGCTCATGGCGCGCGCGGGGCCGAGCGGATCGCCCGGGTCGGGGACCACGAGAGAAGATCTGCGCATGAGGGCCGGCATCACGAGGCTGGCGAGCCCGTAGGAGTGGCTGAACGGAACCACGGCGAGGAGGCGGTCTGCGGGCTCGAGGCCCATGGTGGACGCCAGCTGGGCGTCGTCGGCGATGAGCGCCCTCTCCGTCAGGAGGACGCCGCGCGGCTCGCCGGTCGAGCCGGAGGTCATCTTGACGAAGTCGGTCCCCTCCGGAGCGGGTCGCGGGTCGGCGAGGGGAGCCCACGACCAGGGCCCGTCCCAGCCGTCGCGCGAGTGGAGGAGCGCACCCACGCCGAGGGCCGCGCAGGCGGCGTCGCGCTCGCGAGGTGGGGCACTCCGGTCGAGCAGCACGAGCCCCCGGCCGAGCGCGCGGCTCGCCAGGATCGCGGCGAGGAAAAACGGCCCGTTTGGCGTCTGCAGGGCGACGAGGGGAGGTGCAGGCGACGGCTCCATGGGCCCTGGAAGGGCGCCGAAAGCCCCTTCGATCTCGCGGGCGAGTGCCGCGATCTCCCTGGCCGTGACGCGCGACGTCCCGGAGCTGAGAACCACGTCCTCGCCGCTCTGTCGGACGCGCCGGGCGAAGGCGTCGAGAATGCTGGTCGCGGACAGGTCAGGCCACCGGGTCGGACGTGGTTCGAGGGTGCGCAACCCCTTGGGAATGCTGCGTCTTGAGTATACTGGCGCCGGTTCGCGCACCCGCGGGCAGCTACTGGAACACACGCTGTGGAAAACGTCAAAGAACGCATCAAAGAGGTGATCATCGAGAGCCTCGGGCTGGAAGGAATGACCCCCGAGATGATCGGTGACGACGACGCGCTTTTCGGCGACGGTCTCGGTCTCGACTCCGTGGACGCACTCGAGCTCATGGTCGTGCTCGAGAAGGACTTCGGGATCCAGATCGACGATCAGGAGCTCGATCCCGAGGTGTTCGCTTCGGTCAACAGTCTCGAGAAGTTCATCCGCGAGCTCGCGGGCACCGCTTCGGCCGCCAGCTGAGGCTCCGATCTGCATGACGGCCTCGGAACGCACGTCCGAGCGGGGCGCGCTGCCAAGGGTGGTGGTCACCGGGGTCGGGGCCGTGTCGCCCTTCGGCTGGGGCCGACAGGTGCTGTGGCAAGGGCTCCGGAGCGGCCGGTCCGGGGTGCGTCGCCCGGTAGCCCTGGACACCCGCGGCCACCGCACCCGAGAGGCGGGCGAGGTGCCCGCCCCCGACGTTGACGTCCCATCGGATCCGGGCCTCTCCCGAGCCGATCGGTTCGCGGTCTTTGCGGCGCGGGAGGCTGTTCAACAGGCGTTCGGCGGCGACGTGCCCGTGCACGCGGGGCTCTACTTCGGGGGCAGCACCGCCGGCATGCTCGAGGGAGAACGCTTCTTCCGCGCGCTGCTCGAGAACAGCCCATCTCACCTGCGCGATCTGGCGTCCCACCAACTGAACGGCCCTGGCGATGCGGTGGCTCGTGCGCTGGGCCTCCAGGGCCCGGTCGAAAGCGTTTCGTCGGCTTGCGCGAGCGGGGCGCTGGCCCTCGGGGACGCACTCGACGCACTGCGCTGTGGGGAGGTCGACGTTGCCCTCGCGGGCGGTGCGGACGGTCTCTGCCAGCTGACCTACGCCGGCTTCAATGCGTTGCGCGCGGTCGATCCGGAGCACTGTCGTCCGTTTCGCGCCGCGCGTGCCGGCCTCAACCTGGGAGAGGGCGCTGGCGTGCTCGTCCTCGAGACCAATGAGGGTGCGCTCGAGCGCGGTGCGCGGCCGCTCGCGACGCTTCTCGGCGCCGGCGCGTCCTGTGACGCGCACCACATGACGGCGCCGCACCCCGGCGGTGAAGGGGCTGCCCGTGCCATTCGTCAGGCCCTGCAAGACGGGGAGGTGGCGGCCGACGAGGTGTCGTTCGTCAACGCCCACGGCACGGGAACTCCGCTGAACGACTCGTCCGAAGCGGCCGCGCTCGTGGACGTGTTCGGCGCGGAGGCGCTGCCCGTGACGTCGCCCAAGGGCGCCATCGGCCACTTTCTCGGTGCGGCGGGTGCCGTCGAGGCCGTGGTGTCGGTGATGGCGGCGCTGCACGGCGAGGTTCCGCCTACACACGGTGAGGGTGCGGTCGACGAGGCCTGCTTGGTCGACCTGGTCCGCGACGGCGCCCGCGCTCTCGACGCTCCTGGCCCCAGCGTCTCGACGAACTTCGCCTTTGGCGGGGCCAACGCCGCGGTGCTCCTCGGGCCGCCTCCCGATCTCACGTGAGTGTCGTTTCGTGAAGATCTCGATCACTGGAGTCGGATCGGTCTCGAGCTGTGGCGCGGGAGTGGACGAGGTGCGCCGCAATCTGGCTGCCGGCGCGTCGAGCTTCTCGCGCATGTCGCACGAGGATGGCTATCACCGCCCCGGTGCGGCAACGGCCGTGGGCACGGTCGACGACGACACCCTCCGACCGTGGCTCCAGCCGGCCAAGGCGCGGCGGATGGGTCGACCGTCCAAGCTGGCCGTGGCTGCGGCGGCCATGGCGATGGCCGACGCTGGGCTGGAGGGCTTCGCCGAAGACGAGCAGGACGACATCGCGGTGGTGACGGCAACGTCGTTTGGCCCGGCGATCTTCACGGAGCGCCTGCTGAAGCAGGTCTTCCAGGAAGAGCCCACGGCGGCATCGCCGGCGCTCTTCACCGAGTCGGTGGCCAACGCACCCGCCGCGCAGATCGCCTTGCGCTACCGCGCGCGGGGGCCCAACATCACCGTGACGCAGCGCGAGGCCGGGCCGTACCTCGCGCTGCATCGCGCGGCCCGTCTGCTCCGCGCACGCAAGGCTCGGCGCGTGCTGGTGGCAGCTGTCGACGAGGTGAGCCCCGTTCTGCATGCGGCTCTCGACCGGTTTGGTGTGCTCACCCGGTCGGAGCCGCCGTTGCCTCGGCCGTACGACCGCCGACGCGACGGCTTCGTGCTGGCGGAGGGCGCGACGGCACTCCTGCTGGAGCGGGAGGACGATGCTCTGGGGGAGCGCGACTACGGCAGGGTCGTCGTGGGCGGCGGTGCGTTCGACCCACGGGCACGACCCACGGGATTTGGCCCCGACGGCAGCATCCTCGCTGGCGCCATCGAGGCTTCGCTGCAGCGCGCCGGCCTCGCCATGGAGGCGTTCGACGCCGTGGTCGGCGGCGCGTCGGGCTCCCGTCACGGAGACCTGGCGGAAGGCCGGGTTCTGTCGCGGCTGCTGTCGCGGGACGTGCACGTGGTGACCCCCAAGGCGGTCGCCGGGGAGTGCTGCGCTGTGGCGCTCGCGGGGGCCGTGCTCACCGCAGCCTCGGACCGCCCGGCCGTCGCTGCCGGCTTCGTGGAGACTGACCCGGACGTGGGCGTTGTGCCGTACACTGGAGGGGAATGGTCGGTGCCGCGGCGCGTGTTCTCGCTCGCGGTAGCCGCGGGTGGCAGCTGCTCCTGGATCGGGATCGAGCGCCGCTCCTGAGAAGGAACTCGACGGACATGGTGGTTCAGGAGAGGGCAGACCAGGGCGTTCAGGCCGCCCCGACGATCCGGGAGCACCGCCGCACGGCGATCCTCGTGCCGGCACTCGACGCAGAGCCGTGGATCGAGACGGTGGTGGCGGGGTGCCTCGAGCAGTCGCCCGACGTCCTCGTCGTGGACGACGGCTCCGCCGACCGCACGGCAGACTGCGCCGCTTTGGCCGGCGCGGAGGTCCTCTCGCTCCCGGAGAACCGCGGGAAGGGGAACGCGCTACGCCTGGGCTTCGCGCGGCTGCTGGAGCAGGGGATCGATCAGGTGGTCACCGTCGATGCGGACGGGCAACACCTCCCGGAGGAGATTCCGCACCTGTTGCGGGCCTGCCCCGAGGCGGATCTCGTGCTCGGAACCCGGGAGCATCTGTTTGCCGAGATGAGCCGTCTTCGGCGGATGTCGAACCGCCTCTCGTCGCGGGCGATCTCGTTTGCCGCCGGAGAGAGCATTCCCGACGTGCAGACCGGCTTTCGCCTGTACCGCAGGCCGCTGCTGGAGTCCGGGATCATGATCGAGAACCGCTTCGAGGCCGAGTCGGCGGTGGTGGTGAGAGCCGCACGCCGAGGGTTTCGGATCGTGTCCGTTCCGGTACGTCTCGGCTTTGCCGACGGGCGCCATACGAGTCACTACAGGCCGCTGCTCGACAGCCTTCGCATCGCGCAGGCGGTGACTCGGGCGCGGCTCGAGCCCCGGAGCCCGAGCCGGCTCACGCAGTCGCAGGGGCGACCTGAGCCCGTCGCGAAGCGCGGATGAGCGGCCCCGGGGTCTCCACCGCAGGCGTGGCCCTGGTCACCGGCGCGACCGGAGGTCTGGGCCTGGCCATCGCCGAGCGCCTGGCGGCCGGAGGCTGGGATCTCGCGCTGACGTACCGGTCGTCGGAGGCGGCGGCAGTCGATCTGCGCGAGCGCCTTCGTGCTCGAGGCCGCCGTGTCGAGACCTACGCACTCGATGCGTCCGACGCGGGGCGGCCGAAGGCCCTCGTCCGCGAGATCGACGAGCAGCTCGGGCCGGTCACGGCCCTCGTGAACAACCTCGGTCAACAGGAGTCGAGATTGCTCGCCATGACCCCGGACGATCTGTGGGCCAGGATGCTCGACATCAACCTCAGCGCGGCGTTCCGGCTGTGTCGTGCCGTTGCTCCTGGCATGGTCCGTCAACGCCAGGGCAGCGTCGTCAACGTGAGCTCGCTCGGCGCGCTGCGGGGAGTTGCCGGGGAAAGCGCCTACAGTGCGGCGAAGGCCGGGTTGATCGCGATGACCCGTTCGTTCGCCCGCGAGCTGGGCAAGCGCGGCGTCCGAGCCAACTGCGTGGTGCCCGGTTTCGTGGAGACCGAGATGACGTCCGAGCTGAGTGAGGAGCAGGTGGCAGCTCTGCGCCAGAACGAATGCCTGCCGGGGCCGACCCTGCCGGAGGACGTTGCACATGCCGTGGCCTTCCTCATGTCGGAGGAGTCGCGCGCGATCACCGGTCAGTGTCTCGTGGTCGATTCCGGCGTCTCCTGCTGACGGCGTGTCTGCGCCTCCGTCACGACTCGCGCGGATGGTGGCCGGCGCGGCAGCGCCCAGCCTTCGGTGGCCCGGCTGGGCTCTCGTGGTGGCCGCAGGCGTGCTCGTCGTATGCCTCGCTCGGCTGCCGAGCGTCGAGGTGGAGACGGATCTCGCGTCTCTGCTACCCGCCGGGAGGACCTACACCGACGACTACCTCCACTTCCTCGAGCGCTTCGGTGGGCTGGAGCAGGTCTATCTCGTCGTCGGCGCCGAGCGAGAGACGGCCGAGGGGGTTCTCCTCGACGCAGCTCTCTGGCTCGAGGATCAGCTGGAGCAGTCGGTCCTGTTCGAGAGCGCCCGCTCCGGAATCGACGAGGCCGACGAAGACTTCGTGCTCGAGTGGGTCGTCCCCAACGCGCCGTTCCTGCTTGCGGAGGAGGAGCTCGAACGACGCCTTCGGGAGCTCCAGCCCGAGGCGCTGGCGCGCCGTGCGCAGAGCATTCGTGGCCAGGTGGCGTCGCCCCTGAGCCCTGGGGTCACGCAGCTGCTCCAGATCGACCCCCTCGGCTGGTCGACCGACCTCCTGACGCCGAGCCGCGGGGAAGACAGCCTGCCGGTCGACGCCATGAGCGGCCGCTTCCTGTCACCGGACGGCGGGGCCGCACTGGTGATCGCCTCGCCGGCGGAAGGTGAGCTCGACGCCGCGAGTGGCCGCGCGATCCTCCGCGAGGTCGCCCGCCTGGAGGAAGCGCTCCGGGCGGAGTGGGACGCGGACGACGCCTGGGGCCTCCGGCTCCGCCCCCTGGGCGGCCCGCTGTATGCGGCCTGGGATGAGGCTGCTCTACGCAACGACCTCCAGGTGACGCTTTCGATCTCCCTGCTGCTGAGCCTCCTCGTGCTGGCTTTAGGCCTCCGCAGTGTCCTCCTCCCCCTCGCGACCGGCGCGACCCTGGCTCTCGCCGGGCTCGTCACGGTGGTGGCACTGCAGCTCCTGCTGGGGCAGGTCCTCGGGCTGAGTCTGGGGTTCAGCGCGGTCCTCATCGGCCTCGGGGTCGATGCGATGATCCACGGTGCCGGTCGCTGGCGCGCTGCGGCGGGGGCCGCGTCCCCGACACTCGAGGCCGTGCGCACCGCCGGCCCTGCGGTGGTCGTCGCCCTCCTGACCACTGCCGTCGCGTTCCTGTCGCTGCAGCTGGCGTCCCTCCGGCTGGTGCGCGAAGTGGGGCTCCTGGTGGTGGTTGGGCTGGCTGCGGTCCTGCTCTCGACGCTCCTGGTCTCGATCCCTCTCGCGGTTCGGAGTGATGCACGTGCAACGGGCGCGGGCCGTGGTCTGGCCGGGTGGGCGACGCAGGTGCCCGAGGTGCTCGTCCGCTGCGGGCAGCGACACCGGACGCTGGTCCTCGCGGTCGCGAGCTCTCTTGCGCTCGGGGCGCTTCTCCTGGCCCCGCGCATCGACGTGCAGGGCGACCTCTCCGGCTTTCGCCCCGCCTCACACCCCGCGCTCGAGACGGAGCGCGAGCTCCTCGAGCGGTTCCGCCTGGGTGCCGACTCTGTCCAGGTCCTCGTCCGCGGCGACGATCTCGACGGCGCTCTGGAGCGGGCTCGCGCGCTGGCTGCCGGCCTTCGGGCGACCGAGGAGAGTGAGCTGGCCGTCACGACGCCGTCAGATCTCCTGGCGCCGGAGCGAGTGGGAAGCCGCGCCTCTCGGCTCCGGGAGCTCGATCTCCAGCGTGTCGCCACCAACCTCGAAGGCGCGCTGCGTGAAGCTGGCCTCGCACCGGCAGCATTCGCCCCGGGCATCGAGGCCCTGAAGCGCTGGGGTGAAGGCCCTGTGCGCGCGCCGCCGTCGGCGTGGCCGGACTGGGTGCATCGCCAGGTGCGGACCGGCGACGGTGGGGCGGCCGAGGTTCTCGTGACCGTGCGCGCGGCGGGTGCCGCAGCCGCAGCGGCTCTCGCGGACGACATCGGAGGCGAGGGAATCGCCGTCGCCTCCTCGTCGCTCGTGGCGCGCGACGTCGAGGCAGCTTCGGTGGGTGATCTGGGGAGGCTCGCCGGCGCCGCGTCGGCGGGGTTGTTCGTGGTACTCGTGCTGGCGTACGGGCTGCGGCCGCGGCGGATCGCCATGGCGCTGCTGCCGGTCGGGCTGGGGTCGCTCGTCACGGGTGCTGGTCTCGTGCTTCTCGGGCAGCCGCTCGATCTGCTGGGGGTCGCGATGCTGCCGATCCTCCTGGGGATCGGCATCGACGACGGCATCCACGCGACGCTCGATTCGGGAGCGTCCGGAAGCGTGATCGATTCGGTGCGCGGCGCGGCGCCTGCGATGACTCTCACGACCCTCACCACGGCGCTCGGGTTCGGCTCCCTCGGTCTGTCGTCGATCCCGAGTCTCGCCGCCGCGGGCCTGATGGTGGCGCTCGGAGTCACGCTCTGCTGGCTGGCGACGCTCCTGGTGCTCCCCGCACTTTCGGGCCCTCCCGCAGGGCCGTCGGATCGGAGAGCGTCGGCTCCACTGCGAGAGGTGTCGAGCCAGGCACCCGAGGTGGCCGGCTGGCGGCGCGCCCTGTTCGGTCGCCTGCACTGGAGCGGCGCGTTCTGGTACCGACTCCACGCCTTCGGAGTCCGGATTCTGCCGGAGTGGATCCTGCCCCCAGCGACGCGGCTCTTCGCGCTGATCTTCGTGCTGGGGCTCGGCGGCGTGCGGCGGGGGATTGCGTCCAACCTCGACGCCGTTCTCGGACGGGCCCAGGGCTGGGTCCGCTGGCAACGCTCCTACCGCACCCTCCTCAACCACGCCTGGTGCATGAACGAGTCGTACGAAGGGCTCCAGGGGCTCGGGGAGCGCCGTGCACCGAAGGTCGAGGGTCTCGAGCACTGGCGTGCCGTCGCCGATCCGGGGCTTGGGTTCGTGATGGTGACCGCGCACGTGGGCCACTGGGAGGTGGGTTCCCATCTGACCGAGGCCGGCAAGGTGCCCCGCGTGCACGTGATCCGCGAGCCCGAGATGGATCCTGGAGCCCAGGAGTACCTGGAGGAGCTGACGGGGCATGCGAGCGGCGACGACTACGTCGTGCACTTCACGCGCGGTGAAGACCCCACGCTGGGCGCCGTCCTGCTGCGAGCGTTGCGGCAGGGTGAGGTGGTTGCGCTGCAGGGGGACCGTCCTTCCGCGCGGGGTCGCGCCGTCGAGGTGGAGCTGTTCGGCAGGAGCCTGCAGATCCCGGCGGGACCCGCCGCGCTGGCCCGGGCTGCAGAAGTCCCCCTGCTGCCCGTGTTCGTCTTCCGCGACGGCCGCCAAATCTCCACGTTGTGCTTCCGACCGCCGATCGAGGTCTCGTCGACGCGCCCTTCCCGGCCGGCTACCGCGGCCGCGATGCAGGCCTACGCGACGGAGCTCGAGGCTGCGATCCGCCGCGAGCCGCACCAGTGGTTCTGTCTGCGAGCCCTCTGGCCGGAGAGTGGAGGAGGTTCCGACGCTGACTCGTCGACTGCTAGGGTCCGCGCATGAGTTCGCCCGGGGTCGAAGCCGAAGGAGACGTGCGCGAGCTGCCGCTGCCGTCGTTCTTCCACGAGAACCTCTGTTCCCAGTGGCGCTACGAGCCCGACCCCGGGGCGCTGCTCGCCGAGGCGGAGAGCTACCGGAGCGAGCTCCAGGTGCGTGGCAGCGGGTCCGATCGGGTGCGGACGCACTTGCTGCTGGTCGATCTGCAGCGCGACTTCTGCCTGCCACAAGGCAGCCTGTTCGTCGGAGGCCGCGGTGGGCTGGGGGCGATCTCCGACACCGAGCGGATCGTGCGGTTCATCTACCGCAACCTCGAGCGGATCACGGACATCACGTGCACGCTCGATACACATCTCCCGTACCAGATCTTCTTCCCGGCCTTCTGGGAGACGCAGGCCGGAGCGTCTCCGCCGCCTCACACACGCATCTCGGCAGCTGACATCCGAGCCGGCCGCGTGAAGCCACGGGGAGCCGTGGCGTGGTGGCTCTGCAACGGCAACACCCGCTGGCTCGAGCGACAGGTCGTCGACTACTGCGAGCGCCTGGAGGCCGAGGGCCGGTACGAGCTCTATCTCTGGCCCCCTCACTGCCTCCTGGGCAGCTCCGGGCACGCTCTCGTCGGCGCGGTGCAGGCCGCACGCCTGTTTCATGCGTACTGCCGAGGCTCGAAGTGCTTCCTGGAGGTCAAAGGCGGGAACATCCTCACCGAGAACTACTCGGCCATTCGCCCCGAAGTGGTCGAGCGGCATGACGGCAAGCCGCTGGCTGCGGCGAACGAAGGGCTCGTGGAGAGCCTCTTCGAAGCGGACCGGATCCTGATCGCCGGTCAGGCGGCGAGCCACTGCGTGCGCGCCACCGTGGAGGACCTGGTCGATCAGCTCCAGAAGCGAGGGGCCTCGGCGGACCGCCTCTACCTGCTGGAGGACTGCATGTCGTCGGTGGCGGTGCCGGATCCTGGGCGGCCGGGCGAGTTCCTCAGCGATTTCACCGACGAGACGACGGCGGCGCTGGAGAGCTTCGCGAAGGCCGGGGTGCACATCGTGCGTTCGACGACGCCGATGTCGCGCTGGCCCGGGGTCTGAGCTAGACCCGCGGCTCCGGTAGGTCGGAGAAGTCGAGCGGCTGCCGGTACGTGTCGTCGGGCTGCAGCGGCTGGTGGAACATGGCGAGGTCGTGCCAGGTGTCGTGTTTGTATCCGGCCCGAGGTACGACGCCGCACGGCTCGAACCCGAGGGCCTTGTGGAAAGCCTCGCTGGTCTCGTTGGGCCTCGCGACGCAGGCGATGGCGGAGTGGATGCGGCACCTCCGCAACGCGTCGAGGAGGGCTTGGTAGAGAGCGCGTCCGGCGCCGGTCCCCCGCGCGCTCCGGTGCATGTAGATCGTGGTCTCGGCGCTGGCCCGATAGGCGGCCCGCGCCCGGAATGCGCTGGCGTAGGCGAAGCCGACCAGATCGTCGCCGCGGTGGGCCACGAGCCAGGGATACCGTTGCAGGCCCGCCGCGATGCGGCTGCGGAACTCCTCCTCCGAAGGGGGAGAGGCCTCGAAGGAGATTGCGGTCTCGCGCACGATCGGCGCGTAGATCTCGAGCATGGCCTCGGCGTCCGTGAGGCGCGCGACGCGGATCTCGAGCGAGGCGTCGTGCGCAGCGCTCAAGGAACGTTCTCTTCGAGCTCGCGCAACCAGACCGCGGCGCTGCTGTCCGACGGGGCACGCCAGTCGCCGCGCGGCGAGAGCGAGCCGCCGGAGCCGACCTTGGGCCCGTTGGGGACCGCGGAGCGCTTGAACTGACTGGTGGCGAAGAAGCGTTTCAGGAAGACGCCGAGCCAGCGTTTGATGGTGGCGAGGTCGTAGGCGTTGCGCTTCGTCTCCTGCAGCAGATCAGGCCACGCTCCACGGCCGGCGTCTTCCCAGGCCGAGAGGGCCAGGAACGCGACCTTGCTGGGGCGGTAGCCGTAGCGCGTCACGTAGTAGAGGTGAAAGTCCTGCAGCTCGTAGGGACCGATGGTCTCTTCGGTGCTCTGGGCCGGCGTCTCGCTCGGCTCGCTCTCGTCGGCCGGCACCAGCTCCGGAGAGATCTCGGTGTCGAGGATCTCCTGGAGCGTGTCGCGGGCCTCCGGCGTGCCTTCCTCGGAGTGGATCTGCCAACGGATGAGATGCTGGATCAGCGTCTTGGGCACGGACGCGTTGACGTTGTAGTGCGACATGTGGTCGCCCACGCCGTAGGTGGCCCAGCCGAGGGCCAGCTCGGAGAGATCGCCGGTGCCAACCACGAGAGCGCCGTGGTGGTTCGCGAGGCGGAAGAGGTGCGACGTGCGCTCCCCGGCCTGGACGTTCTCGAAGGTCACGTCATAGACCGGCTCCCCGGCGGCGAAGGGGTGGCCGATGTCTTCCAGCATCTGCCGGCACGACGGCCGAATGTCGATCTCCTCGGCCGAGACGCCGAGCGCACGCATCAGCTCGTGGGCGTTCGACCTGGTGTGCTCGCTGGTGGCAAAGCCGGGCATCGTGTACGCCAGGATGTCCTTGCGATCGAGCCCGAGGCGATCGAACGCGCGGCACACCACGAGCAGCGCCTGGGTCGAGTCGAGCCCTCCGGAGACACCAATGACCGCGCGACGGATCGACGCCGCCTCGAGGCGGCGGATGAGCCCCTGCACCTGGATGTTGTAGGCCTCGTGGCATCGCTCGTCGCGCTCTTCGGCGCCCAGCGGGACGTAGGGGAAGCGCGAGAACTCGCGGGCGAGCGGCACCTCGTCGCGAATGCCGACCTCGAAGGAGATGCGGCGGAACTGGAGGTGGTCCCGGTGCTCTTCGGCGCAGTCGCTGAAGGTCCCGAGCCGTACGCGCTCCTGGGCAAGGCGCTCGAGGTCGAGGTCGGCGTCGAGGTAGGCGCCTTCGATCTCGAAGCGCGGGGTCTCCAAGAGCAGGTCGCCGTTCTCGGCGACGATGCCGTGGCCGTCCCAGGCGAGGTCGGTGGTGGACTCTCCGTAACCGGTGCCCGAGTACACGTAGGCGGCGACACACCGACCGGACTGCGCGCGGCAGAGGAGGCGGCGATAGCGGGCCTTGTCGATGGTGACGTTGCTCGCGGAGGGGTTGCACAACACGGTGGCGCCGGCCATGGCGGCGAAGGTGGACGGTGGCAGCGGCGACCACAGGTCCTCACAGATCTCGACCCCCAGCGTGAGGTGCGGCACGTCGGCCGCCTCGAACAGGAGGTCGCGCCCGAGGGGCACGTCCTCGCCCCCGATCCGCACGGACGCGTCCTGCAGCTGCTGCGCCGGGCGGAAGTAGCGTCCCTCGTAGTACTCGCGGTAGTTCGGGAGATAGCTCTTCGGCACCAGGCCCAGCACCCGCCCGCGATGGACCGCGGCGGCACAGTTGAAGACTCCGCCGGTGAGCTCCATCGGAAGCCCGACCAGCAGCAGGGGGCAAAGGTCTGCAGAAGCCGCCGCCACCTGTTCGAGGGCACCCCGAGCGGCGGTCAGGAGGGCGTCCTGGTGGAAGAGGTCGTCGTTCGAGTAGCCGGTGAGGCACAGCTCCGGGAAGACGACGACCGCCGCCCTGCGCTCGTGGCCCTGTCGGGCCAGCTCCAGGATCTCGCGGGCGTTCGCAGCCGGGTCGGCGAGCTGCACGCGGGGAATGGCCACGCCGACGCGCGCGAAGCCGTGCCGGTACAGCGACCGGAAGGGGAGCGAAGTTGCCACAGAGGCGCCGGAGGGACCGCTCATGGTGCGCGGAAGTGTATCCAACAAAAGGCCTTAGGCGGCTCGATCTCCTACGGGAATCAGGCGCCCGCGAGCCCGGCGAAGAGCTCCTTGAGGTCGGCTGGAGCGCGGACGGTCCGCTTCGTCTCCGCGTCCACCCAGATGTGCTCGGTTCGACCCTTGACCAGCAGATCGTCGCCGCGCCGGACCTCGTACTCGAAGTGCATGCCGCGCGACGCCGACCGCGCCACCCACGTCGTCACGGTGACCGTGTCGCCGTAGCGTGCCCCGTCGCGGTACGAGAGCTGGGCGCCGCTCACCATCAGCCACACACCGCGCTCCTCGATCGCGCTGTAGGGCTGGCCAACCTCACGGCAGAGGTGTGTTCGTGCCAGCTCGAACCAGACCAGGTAGCGGGAGTGGTGGACCACTCCCATCTGGTCGGTCTCGGCGTAGCGCACCTCGATGTCGAGGCTGGACGTTCTGGGGGATGGGTCGGTCATGGAGATCTCCACAGGCCCGGCGGCGGCCGCCGGCCTCAGAAGGCGTAGCGCAGGATGGTGGTGATGATCTTGGTACCGGCGAGCACGGTGCCGCGCACGGTGCCCGTGATCTTGGAATGGCCGACGCGTTTGCGATAGCTCACGGGGACATCCACCACGCGGAGCTTCGCGCGCAGCGCCTTGACCTGCATCTCGGCGGTCCAGCCGAAGTCCGGGTCGCGCATCTGCAGGCGCTCGAGCGCATCCCACCGGATCGCGCGGAACGGCCCCAGGTCGGTGTAGCGGTGGCCGAACAGGACCCGGATCATCCACACGGCCAGGAGGTTGCCCGCACGTGCCTGGGGCAGGAGGGCCCCGGGATCGCGGCGGCCGAGGACGCGCGAGCCGATCACCATGTCCGCCGCTCCCAGGGCGATCGGGCGCACGACGTCCGACATCTCCTGCGCGTGGTCGGAGTGGTCGGCGTCGACGAACGCGACGATCTCCGGCGGGCCGGACCGGCGGAGATGGTCGAGCCCGGCCAGACAGGCGCTCCCGTAGCCCTGGCGCGGCGCCGGGACCACCTGCGCCCCGGCTTCGGCCGCGACGCGGGCCGTTGCGTCGGTCGAGTTGTTGTCGGCAACCACGACCCTGCGCACGAGTCCGTCGGGGATGTCCCGGAGGACCAGCGGCAGCGACGCCTCCTCGTTGAACGCAGGGATGACGACGTCGATCGTGGGGTGATCCGAAGGGAAGACGTCAGAGCTCACGATGCGGTCCACGGGCGGCTGCGGGGATCATAGCCCCGGGCGAGGGAGGGCCCGCGCGCCGTCGGCCGGGGAAGCCTCGCCGCGGGATGCCATCGAACGGGGACACTGCTACACTCCGGCGCTCGCTCGCGCTCGGTTCAGTGGTCCGCCGGAGGCCTGGGTCTCGCCACGGCCCGCGCGCGTCGCGCAGCCGAAACGACGCACGATGAGCCCCTCCGCCAATGCCACTCTACCCCTACCGCACGAAGACACCCTCGCTCGGCGAGCGGGTGTTCCTGGCACCGTCGGCCGACGTGATCGGCGACGTGACGGTGGGAGACGACGTGTCGTTCTGGTTCCAGACGGTGGTCCGGGGCGACGTGCACTGGATCCGCATCGGCGACCGGACGAACATCCAGGACGGTAGCGTCCTGCACGTCACCCACGGCACGCACCCACTCGACATCCGCAGCGAGGTGACGGTCGGCCACTCGGCCATCGTGCACGGCTGCACGCTGCACGATGGTTGCCTCGTCGGAATGGGCGCGCGGGTCCTCGACGGGGCCGAGATCGGCGAGGAGGCCCTCGTCGGTGCGGGAGCCGTGGTCCCGCCGCGGATGGTCGTGCCTCCGAGGACTCTGGTCCTCGGCGTTCCGGCGCGGGTGGCTCGCGAGCTCGACGACGAGGACATCGCGTCGAATCGTGCGACGGCAGCCCGTTACCACCGCAACAAGGACGAGTACGCAGCGGCCCTGGGCTGGGGCACGGACGTGGCGGAGGTCTCGACATGAGCGGCTCGCCCAAGACGGTCAAGGGAACGCGCGACCTGCTGCCCGAGCTCGCGGAGCGCTTCGCCGCCGTCGAAGCGGCAGCCCGTGCGACGTTCCGGCTGTACGACTACCGCGAGATCCGGACCCCTATCCTCGAGAGCACGGAGCTTTTCGTTCGGGGTGTCGGTGAAGGCAGCGACATCGTCGGGAAGGAGATGTTCACCTTCCCCGACAAGAAGGGTCGCTCCATGACGCTCCGTCCGGAGAACACCGCGGCCGTGGCGCGGGCGTACATCGAGCACGGGATGGCGCGGCAGCCGCAGCCGGTGCGCCTCTTCTACATCGGTCCGCAGTTCAGGTACGAGCGCCCGCAGCGTGGTCGCTACCGTCAGTTCAACCAGATCGGGGCGGAGCTGCTCGGTGACGCAGGGCCGTGGAGCGACGTCGAGCTCCTGCTCATGCTGGTGCGCTTCCTGCGCACCCTCGGCTTCGAGGACCTCGTCGTGCGCCTGAACACCCTGGGAGATGCGGCGTCGCGTCAGCGCTACGCGGAGGCGGTTCGCGCACACCTCGAGCCGGTGCGCAGCAAGCTCGGGGAAGACTCGCAGCGGCGCCTGGACACCAACCCCCTGCGCATTCTCGACACGAAGCTGCCCCACGAGCGCGAGCTCCTGGCGGGCATGCCGTCGCTCGAGGAGTCGCTCGGTGACGCGTGTCGTACACACTTCGCGACGATCTGCAGCGAGCTGGAGAAGGCTGGCATCGACTACGTCGTCGAGCCCCGGCTCGTGCGTGGTCTCGACTACTACACCCGCACCGTCTTCGAGATCTCGTCGGACTCCCTCGGGGCTCAGGACGCGATCCTCGGCGGTGGGCGCTACGACGGTCTCGTGCAGGATCTCGGCGGCCCGTCGGTACCTGGGATCGGCTTCGCGATCGGCGAAGACCGGCTCGTGGAGCTGATGGAGGCGAGTGGGCTCGAGCCTGACGGGCACGGTGTGCGCGTGCACGTCGTTCCCGATGGCGCCGAGGTCTCGGACGCACTCGAGATCTGTGAGAGTCTCCGCGGCCGGGGAGTGGTGTGTGAGGTGGAGGCCACGGGCCGCTCGGTGAACTCGGCGTTCAAGCGCGCCGGCCGCCTCGGCGCCACCCACGTGCTGGTGGTGGACGCGACGGCTGCCGCCGCAGGTCAGGTGTCCTACAAGCGGCTGGGTGGCGAAGATCAGGAGCTGGTGCCTCTCGAAGAGGCCATTCGACGAATCGAGGAAGCGTCATGAACAGGGTCGGTGCAGGAACACTCCGTGAGGAGCACATCGGGCAACGCGTCAAACTGCAGGCCTGGGTCCATCGGCGCCGGGATCACGGCGGGGTGATCTTCCTCGACGTGCGCGATCGCAGCGGCATCGCCCAGGTCGTCGTGCGGCCGGAAGAACATCAGGCCGCGACCGACGCCCTGGACCCGGTGCGCATCGAATGGGTCATCGAGGTGGAAGGTGTCGTGAACGCGCGGGCCGACGAGGCGCGCAACGACAAGCTCGCCACCGGGGCAATCGAGGTGGTCGCCGAGACGGCGCAGGTGCTGTCGGCGAGTGAGCCGGTGCCGTTCGGCGCGTCCTCCGACGTCGAGAGCGGAGAAGAGACGCGCCTGCGGTACCGCTACATCGATCTGCGTCGCCAGGAGCTGCAGAAGAACCTCATCCTGCGTCACCGCGTCACGCTGGACACCCTGCAGTACCTCGACGAGCACGACTTCCTCAACATCGAGACGCCGATCCTGACGCGCTCGACCCCGGAGGGTGCGCGCGACTACCTGGTCCCGAGCCGTGTGCACAAAGGCTCGTTCTTCGCGCTGCCGCAGTCGCCGCAGATCTTCAAGCAGATCCTGATGGTCAGTGGCTACGAGCGGTACGTGCAGATCGCGCGCTGCTTCCGCGACGAGGACCTGCGTCTCGACCGTCAGCCGGAGTTCACCCAGGTGGACATGGAGATGTCGTTCATCACCGAGGAGGAGATCTACGAGCTGATCGAAGGTCTCTTCGAGCGCATCTTCCGGCACGCCGAGATCGAGGTGAAGACGCCGTTCCGGCGCATTCCCTACGCAGAGGCGATGCTGCGCTACGGCTCGGACAGCCCCGATCTGCGGGTCGATCTCGAGATTCGCGACGTGTCCGAGGTGCTGCGGGGCAGCTCGTTCCGCGCCTTCGAGCAGGTTCTCGCCACGGGCGGTGTCATCCGTGGCCTCGCCGTGCCTGGTGCTGCGAGTGCGACGCGCAAGATGGTCGACAAGTGGGCCGAGGTCGCCCAGCGCTACGGCGCGCAGGGGGTGCTGCCCGTGCGCCGACAGGACGGCGAGACACGCTTTCAGGTGAAGGACGTCCTCAGTGCGGAGCAGCTCGAGTCCCTCACGGCAGAGCTCGAGCTCGGTGAGGGAGACCTCGCACTCCTGGTGGCCGCGTCACCCAAGGTGGCGGCCGCGTCGCTCGGCGCGTTGCGCATCGAGATGGGGCGCGAGTACGGCCTGATGCGCGAGAGTGACCACGAGTTCCTGTGGGTGACCGACTTTCCGTGTGTCGAGTGGAACCCCGACGAGGAGCGCTGGGACGCTCTGCACCATCCGTTCACCGCGCCGCGCGAGGAGGATCTGGAGCTCCTCTCGGAGGATCCCGGTGCCGTCCGCGCGCGCGCCTACGACGTCGTGCTGAACGGCTTCGAGATCGGCGGCGGCTCGATCAGGATCCACCGCGCCGACGTGCAGCAGAAGATGTTCGAGGTGCTCGGCATCGACGAAGACGAGGCGCGGCAGCGGTTCGGCTTCCTGCTCGATGCGCTGCGGCACGGCGCGCCGCCGCATGGTGGCATTGCGCTCGGCCTCGACAGGCTGGTCATGCTCATGACGGACGCACCCTCGCTGCGCGACGTGATCGCGTTCCCGAAGACGGCATCCGCGACCTGCCTCATGACCGAGGCTCCGTCCACCGTGTCTCCGGACCAGATCCAGGAGCTCGGCATCCGGCTCGCGAAGCCTTCGGGCGCGCCCGAGTAGCCGGATCGGGGAGCCGCGGTGCGCGCACTCGAGTTCAGGCATCCACGTGGTGTCTGCCCCGTCTGGGTGGGGCAACGGGGATCGGTGGAGGCGGCCGAAGCGCTGGGTCTCTGGGCGCGCGGACGCACGGTGTTCGTGGTGAGCGCCGAGCCGGTGCTCGAGCACGTCGGAGCCCGGCTCGAAGAGGCCCTTCTCGGCCCAGGGTTGTCCGAAGCGCGGCGCCGCGTGGAGCTTCGGGTACCCGACGGCGAAGACGCCAAGCGCACCGAGGTGGCGGCGGGTCTGTG
The DNA here is from genome assembly GCA_965223385.1 of Candidatus Multivoraceae bacterium. Taxonomy (GTDB): domain Bacteria; phylum Acidobacteriota; class Thermoanaerobaculia; order Multivoradales; family Multivoraceae; genus JBCCLJ01. The sequence goes on from CBDCWR010000007.1 coordinate 4,194,118, forward strand.
GCAGCAGATGTTGGACGAGGGTGGCAAGCGCGACTCCGGCGTGGTGGCCGTCGGCGGCGGCAGCGTGGGCGACCTCGGTGGCTTCGTCGCGGGAACGTACATGCGCGGCATCGACCTCGTTCAGGTACCGACGACCCTGCTCGCGCAGGTGGACGCTTCGGTGGGCGGCAAGACGGCGATCGATCAGCCGCAGGCGAAGAACTCGGTGGGGGTTTTCCACTATCCGGAGCACGTGTTCGTGGACACCGGGTGCGTGTCGACCTTGCCGGCGGGGGAGCGGCGCTCCGGGCTGGCCGAGGTGATCAAGATGGCGGCTCTGCTCGATCACGAGCTTCTCGATCGGGTCGAGAAGAGCCTGGACCTCCTCCTGGCGGCCGACGCGGCGGCCCTCGAGCCGGTGGTGGCCGCGTCCATCGCAGCCAAGATCCGCGTGGTCGAAGAAGATCCCGAAGAGGGAGGCTTCCGCAAGGTCCTGAACTTCGGGCACACGCTCGCCCATGCGATCGAGAAGGCTCTGGACTTCGGCACGCTGCGTCACGGCGAAGCGGTCGGCTACGGGCTTCTGTTCGCACTGCGACTGTCTCTGCGGCACGGCCTCGACGCGGGCTTCGCCCAACGGCTGGTGGCCCTGCTGGAGCGCCTCGAGCTGCCACCCCTGCCGGCGCTGGAGCCGGACGTGCTGCTCGAGGCGATGGCGCGGGACAAGAAGGCGCGCGAAGGCGGTCTCGTGTGGGTCCTCGCGCGGGGCGACGGCGAGCCGAACCTCACGGCGGAGGTCCCCTGGGACCTCGTGCGCAGCGAGCTCGACGCCTACCTGGCGTCACCTTGGCGCCTCTCCTGACGGATTTCGCCGACAGAGACGTCGTCCCTCCGCCGGTCGACAGGCCCGCTCCGCGGCTGTAAGCTGCACAGTTGCAGCAGTTACGTGCCCAAGCACGTCGACTGCGCCGTCCGATCATGAGTGAATCCAGCCCACCGGTCTCCGGCGAGCCCGCCAAGCCGCCGCAACGTGGCCTCCTGGCCCGGCTCAAGCTCCGGCAGCTGCTGTTCCTGTTTCTGATCGTCTTCGGGATCTTCCCGCTGATGTTCACGACGATCACGGGCGTCCTCGAGAGCCGGCCCGTCCTCGAGCGTGAGGAGCAGGTCAATCTGTCGAGGCAGGCCGAGAGCCTCGCCAGCCGCATCGGCGGCGACCTGACCCACATCGAAAGCCAGCTGGAGCAGCTGGGCGCGGGGCTGCTCGCGATCGAGTCGGTGGTGGGGCCGGACGACGACGACTACACCTTCCTCGTCAACGACTACCTCCGCGGCTTCGTGGAGGAGACCGGAGACGCGTTTGCGTCCAGGGTGACGCTCGACATGGAGCGCGGCATTTCGTTCGCCGCGTCGTTCGAGCCGTCCGTCCTGCAGATTCTCGATCAGAGCCGCGATCGCGTTGCCGCCTCCGGCACCTCGGAGTTCTCGCTGATCGCCGTCCAGGAGGGTACGGCGCCGAGTGTGGTGGTCAGTGTGCCGATCGCCCGCGATGACGTGGAGCGCACGTTCATCGCGCAAGCCGTGACCACGATGGACATTGCGGCCCGGGAGGGAGAAGACGTCTTTCTGCTCGACATCGCGGGTGAGGGCAACGTGCTCTGGTCGGCGAACACGCGCGCCTCGCTCATCAAGCGGGCCGTGCAGCAGTCACAGATCGTGCGGGACTTCCTGCAGTTCTCGGGGGGAGCGTTCCCGGTCTTCGAGTACGAGATGCGGGTGGGCTCGGCCAACCGCAAGATGATCGGCCAGATCTCCCGGCTGGCGGAGACGGATTGGGCCGTTCTCGTGCAGAAGCCCAAAGAGGCGGCGTACCGCGCGGTCGGCGACCTCGTGCGGTCGGCGGCGTTCTCCGGCCTGCTCATGATGCTCGTGGCCGTGGTGTTCGGAGGCCTCGCCAGCCGAGCCCTGAGCTCGCCGATCCAGGAGCTCGCCGCGACGAGTCGGGAGATGGCGGCGGGCAAGTTCGGGCAGCGTGTCGAGCCCGCCGGGTGGGGAACCGAGATCGTCGAGCTGGGAGAGTCGTTCAACGTCATGAGCGGGCAGGTGGAGGACTACGTCGGGCGTCTCCAGAAGGCGGCCGGAGTCAACCGCGAGCTTTTTCTCGGCACAATCCGGGCCCTGCTCGCCGCGATCGAGGCGAAAGAGCCCTACACCCGAGGCCACTCGGAGCGTGTCGCCAGCTACAGCCAGGCGATCGCACGCCACCTCAATCGCTCGTCGCGCGAGTTCCACGAACAGCTCTGGGTCGCCGGTCTGCTCCACGACGTCGGCAAGATCGGCATCGAGGACCGTGTGCTGAACAAGGGCGATGTGCTCACCGAAGAGGAGTTCGAGCTCATGAAGCTCCATCCGGTGATCGGCGCGGAGATCATGTCGGCGATCGAGCAGCTCAAGCCTCTGTTGCCGGCGATTCGCTGGCACCACGAGCGCTGGAACGGCGAGGGTTACCCGGACGGCCTGGCCGGCGAGAACATTCCGCTCATGGCCCGCATCGTGGCGGTGGCCGACACCTTCGATGCCGTCACGACGCAGCGTGTGTACCAGGATCCCTGCACCGCGGAGGAGGCGCTCGAGATCATCGAGCGGCTCAACGGCACCGGCTTCGATCCGCGCGTCGTGGCGGCGTTCATGTCCGCCTACGAGAGTGGAGCCATTCAGGTGCTGCCGGTCCGGCACAAGGCGCGGACCCCCAGGGACGTCGGTGATGCTGCGCCGGTGCACACCTGACGCTGCGCAGGGTTGGGTCTCTCAGGCGCCGCTGCTATCGTCGCGGGAGTCGTTTTCCGCCTCTGCTCTCTGAGACTCTCCGATGCCCTTTCGACAGATCCTCGACGACCTGATCGCCTCCACCGATGGGGCGCTCGGGGCACTTTTCCTCGACGAGAGCGGCGAGATCGTACATGCCGTCGAGGCCAGCTCGGAGCATGACCTGGGCCTGGTGGGCGCGTGGGTCGGGATCTACCTGCGCCAGCTCGAGCGGATGATGGCGAGCGACGACCTCGGGGAGGTCGAGGTGTTTCAGTCTCAGAACGACCGCTTCCATCTGTTCGCCCGGCCGCTCACCGACGGATACTCCGTGGTGCTGCTGCAGAGGACTCCCAGCCTGAGTGCGCAGGCACAGCGCGCGCTCGTGCGTGCCGGGGACCGCCTCGTGCACGAAGTGCTGGCCTGAGGAGGATCGGGGCAATGGCCGACCGTCTCGACATCTCCGAAGAGGAGCCGCGCGAGGAGCGCCGCAAGGGCTTCTGGTCGAAGCTCAAGCGTGGGCTGACCATGACCCACACGGAGATCTTCGATCGCATCAGCGCAGCGGCCACAGGGCGCGCGGTGATCGAAGAGGAGACGCTCGAGGACCTCGAGGAGAGTCTGATTGCCGCGGATCTCGGCGTGGAGACGACGCTCGAGCTGGTGGACAACATTCGCAGCCGTGTCCTGAGCGGGCAGGGTGGTGACGTCGTGCGACTGCGCGAGATGCTCGTGGACGAGGTGGCTGTGCTGCTGCTCGACGCGCCGCGACTGGCGCCCCTGCCGCCACCGCGGGTCACGCTCGTGGTCGGGGTCAACGGCGTCGGCAAGACGACCTCCATCGCGAAACTCGCCAAGCGCTCGGTCGAAGACGGCGAGAGCGTGCTCCTGGCGGCGGCCGACACGTTCCGTGCGGCCGCGATCGACCAGCTCTCGATCTGGGGCGAGCGTCTCGGGGTGGAGGTGGTGCGCCAGCAGCCCGGCTCGGATCCGGCCGCGGTGGTGTTCGACGCGCTCCAGGCGGCGAAGGCGCGCTCCGTCGATCACGTGATCGTCGACACGGCCGGCCGGCTCCACACCAAGACCAACCTCATGAACGAGCTCGAGAAGATCGGGCGCGTCGTCGAGCGCGAGGCACCCAACTTCACGCAGCGGACGCTGCTGGTGCTCGACGCCACGAACGGCCAGAACGCCCTGCTGCAGGCCCAGGAGTTCGCGAAGACCGTGCCGGTGGACGGGCTTTTCCTGACCAAGCTCGACGGCACGGCCAAAGGCGGCGTGGTCGTGGCGATCGCGCGCGCGATGCGGCTCCCGGTCGTGCACCTGGGAGTGGGGGAGCAGGCGGAGGACATGGTCGACTTCTATCCGCGCGACTTCGCCGCGGCACTCTTCGGTTGACGGCGAGCCGTGTCGTGACGCATCCGGACGACGTCGCCTGGATGCATCGTGCGCTGGAGCTGGCGGCTCGCGGTCGGGCGACAACCTCCCCGAACCCGCGTGTGGGAGCCGTCGTGGTTCGTGAGGGTGAGGTCGTGGGTGAGGGTTTCCACGAGCGCGTGGGCGAAGGGCACGCAGAGCGCAACGCGCTCCGCGGGGTGCCGCCTGAACGGAGCGCCGGCGCTGTCCTCTACGTCACTCTCGAGCCCTGCAGCCACGTCGGTCGGACGCCTCCGTGCACCGACGTGGTCCTGGACTCGCGCGTCGCGCGAGTGGTCGCGTGTCATGCGGATCCGAACCCCGAGGTGTCCGGGAAGGGCTTTCAGAGGTTGCGCGATGCCGGTGTCGAGGTGGAGGTGGGGCTCCTGGCGGAGGAGGCGTGTCGCGAGAACCTCCCGTTCATGGTGGGGCACCTGGAGGGGAGGCCGAGCGTCACGCTCAAATGGGCGATGAGCCTCGACGGCAAGATCGCGACCGCCAGCGGGGAGAGCCAGTGGATCTCCTCGCCGGCCGGCCGGCAGTGGGCACTCGAGCTGCGGGAGGAGCACGACGCCATCCTGGTCGGGAGCGGCACCGTGCTGGCCGACCGGCCGCGCCTCGATCGTCGGGTGGGTCTTGCGCCCGGCCCCATCACGAAGGTGGTCCTCGATCGCAGAGGGCGCACACCGGTGGAGACGCCGCTGTTCGAGTCGCCGGGGCCGGTGGTGGTGTTCAGCACTCCGGAGGGTGAGCGCGCGCTCGCAGCAAGAGGCGTGACGAGCGGCGGCAATGCCGACGTGGTCGCTCTCGAGCCTTTTGCGCTCGAGTCGGTGCTTCGCGAGCTCCACGCGCGCAACGTGCGGAGCGTCCTGGTGGAGGGTGGGGGTGAGATTCTTCAGGCCTTCCGCGCGGAACAGCTCTTCGACAGCGTCGAAGTGTGCTGCGCTCCGAAGCTCATCGGCGGGCGGAGCGCTCCCGGGCCGCTCGGAGGTGCCGGCGTCGAGGCGCTGGTCGACTCGGAGGTGGTGGAGCGGCTCACGGCCCGGTCGGTGGGAGACGATCTGATTCTGTCGGGGGTGCGCCGGGGCGCGATCGGCCGCCTGCTGGAGGCGGTCGAGTGCGGCTGATCGAGCACCGCCCCGAGCCGGCCACCCTCTGGGTACGGTGGTCCGTCTCGACCGCCCCGCAGCCGGCAGGCTTCACCTACGACCCCGGGTCGCAGACGCTGCGCGCCGCCCGCTTCGAGGTGGGGGGTGGGGCTGTGCCCCAACGCGCGGCCCTGCGCGAGAAGGACGACACCGTCTGGGTTCCGGCGGCTGGGTCGTGGAGTGCGTCGGTGCGCGGCCGGTGTCGGGAGCTCGACGTGCCGTTCGTCGCCGAGGTCGGCGCCGCGGAGGAAGCCGGGGAAGGCGAGCAGAAGGGCGCGGTGTATCTCGCCGCCGACCTGCTCCTGCGCGACGCGGAGGTGGAAGGTGACGCCCGCTGGGGCGTGAGCGCCCCGCCTGGCTGCGCTGCGGTCTATCTCGTGATTCCGGGGTTCACCACCTCGGACGACGTCTGGAAGGCTGCGATCGATGGCCTCGTGGCACGCGGCGCTGGCTCGTTGACCGTCGTCAGCCCTCGGATCGACGACGCGGCGCGTCGAGCGCTCGCACGGAGATGCACGTCGGAGGAGCAGCACACGCAGTTCTTCGCTGCCCTCGAAGCGCCCGGCTCGGCGGCGACTTCGCGGAGTGAGATCGCGGCCGCGGCGGCTCGCGCGGGCCTGGCTCCCGTGCCCGAGCGCCCGCTGCCGACGGGCCCTGCCAGCCTCCGGGCGCGCCGTCTTCTGGCGGCAGTTCTCATGACCCGCGCCGACGTCGACTCCACGCTCTCCGAGGTGCAGCGCCTCGAGCTCTACCAGGCGGCCCGCATGATCGAGCAGGAAGGGGTGGACCTCGTGGCGGCCCACCGTGAAGGCAACCTCGGCGTGGTGCCCTGGCTGGGTGAGATCGGACGGGCGCTGGTGGCTGAGCTGGCGGGCGACCTCGAGGGCCTGGAGCTCGGGCAGTTGGCTCGCCGGTGGTCTCAGGGCAGCTAGGGGCTCAGGACGCCGATGTAGGGGAGGTTGCGATACCTCTCGTCGAAGTCGAGGCCATAGCCGATGACGAAGACGTCGTCGATCTCGAACCCGCGATAGTGGATCGGCACCTCGACCTCGCGACGCTCCGACTTGTCGAGCAGGGCGCACAGCCGCACCGATCTGGCGCCGCGAAAGCGCAGGAGCGCGAGGATCGTCTGGAGTGTGTGCCCCGTGTCGACGATGTCCTCGATCAGGAGAACGTCGCGGTCGCGCACCGACATGTCCGCGTCTTTACGGATGCGGATCTCTCCGGGAACCGTGCCGCTGCCGTAGCTCGACACCTGGAAGAAGTCCATGACGAGCGGCAGCTCGAGGCGCTTGAGGAGGTCGCACATGAAGAAGACCGAGCCCTTGAGCACGCCGAGGCAGATGAGGTTCGTGTTGCCCTGGTAGTCCCGGGTGATCTCCTTCGCGAGCTCGTCCAGCCTGCGGTCGAGATCCTCGCGGGAGATGAGAACGTCGGGCTGGTTGGTCTCGTCGGGACCGCCCGCTATACTGGCAGGGTTGTTTTGTTCTTTGCTTTCAGTCATTTGCGTCTGCAGGGAGTGAGCTCGAGATGTCCGTCGATCAGCTGAGCGAACTACACCAGAGATACGTCGATCTCTCCGATCGCTTCAAGGCTTCTTGGACCTTTCATCAGTTCCTTCAGGGGCTGGCAAAGGTCTTCAAGGAGGCCGGAATCCAACCGGACGAGGTTTCCTTCCAGGACATCTACGGCGACCTCAAATCGGCGTCGAAAGACCTGAACACGGCCTCGATGGACAGTGCGTCCGACCAGCTCGACGCGATCGAGAAGGAGCTCGACGCCAGAGTCGAAGTGTTGGCGGAGGAGAATACCAAAGTCACTCCGACGCTCGTGCGCCAGTTCTTCGGCCGCGTGAAGACCTACGACGAGCGGATCCTGGCCCAGCTGCTGCGCTTCTACATCCACATTCGAGAGGCGACCTGGAGCGACGACGAGCTCGACAAGATCGACTTCCTCCTGACCCGACTCGGGGAGGAGCTCCAGGAGTTCGGCAAGGAGCCTCTCGAGCGCAACCCGCAGCGCACGCGAGAGGTTCTGGCCGGCCTCTGGCAGGCGATGTCGGTGGACGACCCCGGCCAGGACGCCGTGAACGACATCATCAAGGAAGTGCACACGCTCCGCGAGGCGTTCGCCCAGATCGAAGGTCTCGACCAGTTCAACGAGCTGGGAGTGATCCGCGGGTACCGCCGGCTCAAGCACGGACTCGACGAGCTGGTCTTCCACCCTTCGGTCGCCATCGAGATCGTCGACGCGAACCTCTTCCTGCGCCGGACGATCGAGACGTTCTATCGGCGTGAGGAGCAGCGCATCGCCGCCGAGTACCAGGAGGTCTTCGAGCTCGAGCGCGGGGCCCCCGGCGTGAGCACCGAGCTCGACGGGGAGCTGCAGAGCTTTCGCGGCGAGGTCGAGAGCTTCGAGCGGAGCATCGAGCAGGACGACGTGAAGCTCGACGCGGTCGCGCGGATCCGGGAGCGCGCCCGCGGGCTCGCGCCCCGGCTTCGTGCAGCTGGAGCCGAGCAGATCGCGGTGAACGAGAGTGGCAACGGGGAGGAGCTGCGGCTGTCGGCGCTCGACGCGGTGGAGGAAGGTTGGGAGAACGGGCTGCCGGAGAGCAAGCCGGCCGAGCCGCTGCGGATTCGCACCGCCTACGCGGCGCTGCTGGCCGATCCGCTGCGTCAGCTCCTCAAGGTGCTCGAGAACAGCGAATGGACCGCCAGCCCCCGGGTCGTGGCCACGTCGGTGGATGCGCAGCCGCTGCGCATCGAGGCGCGCGAGGTGCTCGCCTACCGGAGGCTGCACGTCGACGCGGGCTTCGAGACCGAGCTCGAGCAGTTCATCGTGGAGGCGGCTTCCGTGCGCATCCTCATCACCTCGCACGCCGAGGAGATCATCGGCATGGTCGACCGGATCGAGGACATGAGCGCCAGCATCTTCGAGCGGTCCCGGGCCACCTGCCGTTTGGCAGGCCAGTTCGAGCATCGATTCGAGTACTTCATCCAGCAGCTCGTCGCAGACGGCGCGCTGAACGAGGCGCGCACGCTGCAGTTCCTGCGCATGCGCCTCCTGCGCGACTACAGCGGGCTCTGGCTCCTGGTCTACGCCTGAATCCCGGCGACGGCGTCTCGGCCCTGGTGAACCGATTCTCCACGCGGGCGGCTAGCATCCAGGAATGAGCATCGAGGCTTCGAGCACCGGTCCCGTGCGCGCTCTGCGCGGGCGGGCCGCTTTGCGCAGGGGACCGTCCGGGCTGCGGTCCGGGAGGGCCGAGCTCGAGATCGCGCAGCGTTATCTGCGCTCGGCGCGGCGCGACGGCTCGATTCGATTCCTGACGCGGATGACGTCCACGGGCATCGGCCTCGGTGTCGCTGCGCTGATCCTGGCCATGGCCGGCCTCGCGGGGCTTCAGTCGCGTCTGCTCGACGATGCACTGTCACGGAGCCCGGAGCTCCAGGTGGTGCTTCCGGCCGAGACGCCGGCCGCCGAGGTGGCCGCGGCCCTGGAGCGGCTCGTCGCGGTTCCAGGGGTGGAGTCGGCGGAGCGCATCGTGACGGGGCTCGGGTGGATTCGCGTCGGGGAGTCGCTCGAGGCGGTCGAAGTGGTCGGGCTCGGTGGAGGGCTGCCTCGGTGGCTCCCCTCGGCCAGCGTCGCGATGGACACCCTGGACGGGGTCGTGCTGCCGCGCCGGCTCGTTCAGCGCATGGGGCTCCAGGCGGGAAGCGTGGTCGAGCTGGTCTCGCCTCGCCGCAGGCTCGGGCCGCTCGGACCTCAGCCGACGACGTCGTACCAGGAGGTCCTCGGCGCCTACGACGCCGGCAAGGACGAGACCCGCAGGCTGCGCGCCGCGGTTCCGGTCGAAGTGGCCGAGCGTCTCTTCCCGGACGCCGAAGTGATCCTCGACGTCGAGGTGCGCGGCCGCGATCTGGGTGCCGGGGGCATGGCGACGCTCGAGAGCTCGCTCCCTGCCGGGGGCCGTTTGGAAACGTGGCGCGGCCTCAACCGAGGTCTGCTTTTTGTTCTCTGGCTGGAGAAGCTGCTGGTCTTCATCGCCGTGGCGCTGATCATCCTGGTGGCGAGCTTCGCGCTGATCTCGGCCGTGTCGCTGATCGTGTCGAACAAACAGGCGGAGATCGGCATCCTTGGAACGCTGGGCCTCTCGCAGCGTCGGGTGCGCCGCCTGTTCACCTGGCTCGGTGGTCTCCTGGCGTTGACGGGGGCGGGGATCGGGGCAGTGGTCGCGGCCCTCCTCGCCTGGGCACTCGACCGGTTCGAGCTGATTCCCATGCCTGGCGACGTGTACATCGTGGACCACCTGCCGTTTCTGGTGCGGCCGGGAGAGGTTGCCTTCGTGCTGTTCTGCACCTTCGTCTTCACGCTCGGCGCGGCGCGCCTGGCGGCGCGAAGGGCGAGCGCTCTGACGCCTCTCGAGGCCCTGCGCCGATGAGCGAGGGCGAGCGCGGAGCACGTCTGGTCGCGGAAGGGGTGTCGAAGGCCTACCGATCCGGCGATCGGGTGACACCGGTGCTGCAGGGTGTCGACCTGCAGCTCGCTCCGGGCGACATGGCTGCGATCACCGGGCCTTCGGGCTCCGGCAAGAGCACGCTCCTGCACCTCCTCGGTGCGCTGGACCGGCCGGACGAGGGGCGCATCGAAGTGGACGGCGTCGCCGTGGGCGATCTCGACGACGAGGGGCGTGCGCGGCTGCGCAACGAGGCGATCGGCTTCGTGTTCCAGTTCCACCATCTGCTCCCGGACTTCACGGCTCTCGAGAACGTCGCCATGCCGGGGCGCGTCGCCGGCATCGATCGCGCCGCGTGCGAGGGCAGAGCGCAGGAGCTGATCGCCCGCGTCGGCCTGGAGCACCGCGGAGACCACTATCCGAGTGAGCTGTCGGGCGGCGAGAGGCAGCGGGTGGCGATCTGCCGTGCGCTCGCACTGAGGCCGCGGCTCGTTCTCGCCGACGAGCCCACGGGCAATCTCGACCACGAGGCGGGGGAAGGCGTGATGGCCCTGCTGACGGAGCTCCAGGCGGAGCTGGGAACGACTGCCGTGGTGGTCACACACGACCCGAAGGTCGCCGCACGCTGTGGTAGGATTTTCGAGCTTGTCGGCGGCAATCTGAGCGAGCTCGTGCGGTCCGCTTGAGGCCGCCGGGGCGCACTCCTTGGCTCGGCCTCGGTCTGAGGCATCGAGCGCAACTCCCTGAATCTTCTGGACTTCTTCTGATTCTCTGCTGGCCGGGCTCGCAGCGGGCCTGCACCAGCTCGAGCCGCTGGCTCGGCCAATCATCGCCCGAGGTACATCGTGTTCGAGAAGTACAACGAGAAGGCGCGTCGAGCGCTGTTCTTCGCCCGCTACGAGGCCAGCAAGCTCGGGAGTCGGGTCATCGAGTCGGAGCACGTTCTCCTGGGCATCCTGCGCGAGGGCGAAGAGTCCGTCGGCGAGCTGCTGCGACGATTCCGCGTGAAGCCCGAGGAGATCCGCCGCGAGATCGAGGGCGAGCGCGTGTTCGTGGAGCGCATCTCGTCCACCGCGGAGCTGCCGCTGTCCGAGGAGTCCAAGAAGATCCTCGCCTACGCGTCGCACGAGGCCGAGAGCATGCTCCACGGCTCGGTCGGCTCCGAGCACCTGCTGGTGGGCATCCTGCGGGTCGAAGGTTGTCTCGCCATGCGCATCCTGGCGCAGTACGGGCTCGACACCTACAGCGTGCGCGAGGAGGTGCTCTCCATCGCGAAAGAGCGCGACGCGAGCCGCCAGAAGAAGGACCTGCCGTTCCTCTCCGAGTTCGGCCGGGATCTCACGGCGCTGGCCGCCGACGGCTCGTTCGATCCGCTCATCGGGCGGAGCCAGGAGCTCGAGCGCATCGTGCAGATCCTGTCGCGCCGTACGAAGAACAATCCCATCCTTCTCGGCGAGCCCGGGGTGGGAAAGACCGCCATCGTCGAGGGCCTGGCGCAGCGCATCGTCGAGGGAGACGTCCCGGTCTTCCTGGCGCAGAAGCGCATCATCGCGCTCGATCTCTCACTGGTCGTCGCCGGAACGAAGTACCGCGGCCAGTTCGAAGAGCGTCTCAAGGGCATCCTGAAGGAGCTCACCGACAGCGAAGATCTCATCGTCTTCATCGACGAGATCCACTCGCTCATCGGCGCGGGCTCGGCCGAGGGGTCGCTCGATGCGGCCAACATCCTCAAGCCGACGCTGTCGCGGGGTGAGATCTCCTGCATCGGCGCGACGACCCTCAAGGAGTACCGCAAGTACATCGAGAAGGACCGGTCCCTGCTGCGGCGCTTCCAGTCGATCCAGATCGACCCGCCGACCGAGGACGAGACCCTCGAGATCCTGCTCGGCCTGCAGGAGCGGTACGAGAAGTTCCACGGTGTGTCCTACACGCGCGACGCGCTGCGGGCGGCGATCCACCAGTCGAGCCGCTACGTGAACGACCGGCACCAGCCGGACAAGGCGATCGACGTGATCGACGAGGCCGGCGCGAAGGTGAAGCTGCGCCGCGTGCGCGACACGCAGAACGTCCGGCGCCTCGAACAGGAGGTGCGCGACGTCGTCAAGGACATGAAGTCTGCGATCTCCGAAAAGGAGTTCGAGCGCGCCGTGTACCTGCGCGAGCGCGAGATCGAGCTTCGCGAGGATCTCGAGGGCATCAGCGGCGTCGGCGCTCCGCCGGAGCCTCTCGAGGTGACCGTGGCCGAGATCGAAGAGGTCATCGCGGCTTGGACCGGCGTGCCGGTGGCGAGCCTGCAGAACGACGAAGCCGAGAAGCTGATGCGCATGGAGGAGACACTTCGCCGTCGGGTGGTGGGGCAGGACCCGGCCATCGAGTCGCTTTCGCGTGCCATCCGGCGCTCCCGTCTCGGCGTCTCCGACCCGCACCGCCCGGTGGGCTCGTTCATCTTCCTCGGGCCAAGCGGCGTCGGGAAGACGGAGGTCGCGCGGCGGCTCGCCGAGTTCCTGTTCGGCGACGAGGATGCGCTCGTGCGCTTCGACATGAGCGAGTACATGGAGAAGCACGCGGTGTCGAAGCTGATCGGCTCCCCCCCGGGCTACGTGGGCCACGAAGAGGGGGGGCAGCTGACCGAGCAGATCCGCCGCCAGCCCTACTCGATCGTGCTCTTCGACGAGATCGAGAAGGCGCATCCGGAGGTCTCGAACCTGCTCCTGCAGATTCTCGACGACGGCCATCTCACCGATTCGTACGGCAACCGCGTCGACTTCCGCAACGCCCTCCTGCTCATGACGTCCAACCTGGGGAGCAACCTCGTGCTCCGCGGCGGTCGCGTGGGCTTCGGCGGCGACCCGAACGAGGAGTTCGGGCGCGTCGAGGAGGAGATTCTGAGTGAGCTGCGCCGGTCCTTCAGCCCGGAGTTCATCAACCGCATCGACGAGGTCATCGTCTTCAACCCGCTCGAGCGGGGTGCGCTGCGCAAGATCGTCGACATCCTCATCGGCGACGTCAACCTGAACCTCCTCGAGCGGGGAGTTCAGGTCTCGGTGTCGAGCGAAGCCAAGGACTGGCTTCTCGAGGAGTCGGGGATCGACCCGTCGGTCGGCGCGCGTCCCCTGCGGCGGACGATCCAACGCCACATCCAAGATGCCATCTCGGACATTCTGATTCACCACCAGGCAGACAGCCCGGTCGGCGAGGTCCAGGTCACCCTCGAGGGCGACCGCCTGGCGTTTCACCCCGTGGCTCCCGAGGTCGTCGCCGAGAACTGACCCCCTCCTCCCACCCCGCGGAATTCACCGCACGATGCCCCTTGTTGGCCTCAATCGTGAATAGGTGAAGAGGATCCCCTGTCGGAGCAGTGTCCCAGGACCCTCATTCCGCGGAGAAATCGACGTCATGAAGGTGAATCGAGTGCTCCCCCTCAAGCTCGCTGAACGTGCCGATTTGGCGCGCTGGACGCCCTGGCGTCGACTGTCCCAGATCCTCCTCCTCGCCGTGGTGGTGGTGGCGCCGTCGCTCCTGCAGGCCCAGCCGCTGCGACTCCCCGCGCAGGGCGAGTCTCTGGTCGGCAAGCCGATCGTCGCCACCGAGGTGCGTGGTCTGAACAAGCTGGTCGAGGACTCCGTTCTCTTCTACCTCAAGTGCGAGGTCGGGTTGTCCTGGGATCCGCGGTTGGTCAACCTCCAGATCCGTGAGCTGTGGAGTCGGCGTCTGATCGACGACGTGCGCGTCGCGGCGGAGGCGGAGGGTGACGGGGTCAAGGTCACGATCACCATCGAAGAACGCCCGGAGCTGGTCTCGCTCGACTACCAGGGCCTCGACAAGATCAAGCGCAACGACATCGGCGACGCGGTCGACAAGGAGCGCGTGGAGATCTACGAGGGGCAACCCCTCAACCTGGGAGAGCTCGTTCGTCTCGAGTCGGTGATCAAGGCCCTGTACGAAGAGCGGGGCTACCGGTTTGCCACCGTCGACGTGCAGGTCGAAGAGGTGGCCCCCGGCGAGCTGCGTGTCCTCGTGGACATGGACGAGGGCAACAAGGTCAAGATCGGTCGCGTCGACTTCGACGGCAACGAGCTTTTCGAGGCCGGCAAGCTGCGGCGGCAGATGGAGAAGACGAAGAAGTCGAACCTCCTGACCCGCATCCGCAAGCGCGATGTCTTCAACCCGGCCACGGTCGACGAAGATCTCGAGAAGGTGCGCGATCTCTACCGGCGCTACGGCTACAAGGACATCGTGGTCGGCACCCCCGAGACCGAGATCATCGAGAACGGCAAGGCCGAGAAGCGTCGCAAGCTCCAACTCGTCATTCCGATCGACGAAGGTCCGCGCTGGAAGCTCGGCGAGATCAAGGTCGAGGGCAACGAGTTCCTGAAGGACGAGCTGCTGCTCGGCGTCTTCGAGGAGCCCAAAGGTGGCTGGCTGCGCTCCGACGTGATCGACGAGGGTCTCGAGAAGATCCGGGAGTTCTACCAGAACACCGGCTACATCTTCTCCAGGGTCGAGCCGGAGATCGTGGAGCGCGAGGACCTCATCGCCGACGTGCTCATCACCGTCGAGGAGAACGATCAGTTCCGTGTCGGTCGCATCGAGTTCGACGGCAACACGCGCACGCGCGACAAGGTCATCCGACGGGAGCTGCGCCTGCAGGAGGGTATGGTCTTCAACGCCGGTGCGCTGCGCAACAGCCTGCTGAAGGTGAACCAGCTCGAGTACTTCAAGCTCAACGAGGACGATCCCGTGAGCCTGGACTATCGGCCGGAGGACCAGCGCGTCGACCTCGTGCTGAAGGGCGACGAGGCGGAGAGGACCGAGCTGCAGTTCGGCGGTGGGTACAGCGAGCTGGACGGCTTCTTTGGCCAGGCTTCCATCCGCACACGGAACTTCCTGGGCCGCGGGGAGACCCTCGGGGTGTCCATTCAGAGCGGCCGTTTCCGGGAGATCTTCGACGTCTCGTACTTCGTGCCCTGGCTCATGGACAAGCCGCAGAGCGTCGGCATCCAGCTCTTCGACCGCGACACCGATTTCGACCTGCTGTCGAACCAACGCTTCCTCCAGAAGGAGCGCGGCGGTGTCATCACCTACGGTCGGTCGTTCCGCCTCTTCGAGAGCATCAGCTTCTCGTACACCAACAGCGACTTCGAGAGTCTGCAGTCGGCGCTCTTCCGCTTCAATCTGGAAGAGGATGCCCAGCGGATCGAGCAGGGTTTCTCGTTCAACAAGAGCTCGCTCACGGCGACGTATCGCTACGACAGCCACGACAGCCGTCTGTCACCGACCCGTGGCAAGCGCCTCGACGTGTCACTGGAGTACGCCGGCGGCCCGCTCGGTGGGCAGGACTACTTCGTGCGCGGCATCCTCAACGCCGCCTACACGCGGCCGCTCCTCAACAAGGGGCTGCGCACGGTCGGTCGAGTCAACCTGTCGCTCGGCTGGATCGACCCGTTCGGCAAAGACAGCTTCGGTCAGGATCGTCAGCTGTTTTTCCTGGATCGCTTCCTGATGGGTGGTGACAACACGATCCGTGGCTATCGCTTCCGCTCGATCTGGGTGAGAGATCCAGAGACCGGGCGCACGATTCTCGACGAGAACGGCTTCCCGCAGGGCGGCAACAAGATCTTCCAGCTCAACCTCGAGCACCACTTCCTGGTGAACGGGCCGTTCCGCATCGTCGCGTTCGCCGACGTCGGCAACGTCTACGGCGACGACCAGGACATCGACCTCGACCACCTCCGCGGCTCGGCCGGTATCGAGCTGCGGATCAACGTTCCTCTCTTCGGTGCGCCTCTGCGCTTCATCTGGTCGAACAACCTCGACCCGCTGTCGAACAACATCGGCGAAGAAGAACGGTTCCAGAGCTTCGACTTCAGCATCGGGACCAGCTTCTGAGCTCGCGTCACCGGCGTATCCGAGAACCCGAGCCCCACGCGGGCAACTCACCCCTTTGCGCGCGGCAGAATCCAGCCTGCCGCACCGCGCGATCCACCTTTCGGTCTGCCAACGCCTACGGTAGGGTGAAGGCTCGACCAGGAGATCTACGAACATGAGATTCGTCCCCACGTTCCGCGCTGTGGCGCTCGTGCTCTTCGCCCTGCTCGGCGCCGACGCGGCGCTCGCGCAGCAGAAGATCGGCGTCATCGACGTCTCCCGCATCCTCCAGGACTCCAACGCCGGCAAAGCCGCCATCGGCCGCCTCGAAGAGGCCGGGAAGGCCAAGGAGCAGGAGCTCCTGACCATGAAGAAGGAGTTCGACGACCTGCAGGCGCGCTACAGCGAGACGCGGCTGACGCTGGCCGAAGACAAGCTCGCCGAGATGCAGAAGCAGATCGAGGACATGACCATCGATCTGCGCCGTGCGCAGGACGACGCACAGCGCGAGTTCCAGAAGCTGCAGACGGAGGCCTTCGGCGAGATCGAGCGTCAGGTGCTGCCGATCATCAACGCGGTTGGCAAGGAGATGGGCTTCTCACTGATCTTCAACAAGTTCGAGAGCGGCCTGGTCTACGCGGACGACGCGGTGGACATGACCGACCTCGTGATTCAGCGCTTCAACGAACAGCCGGAGGGCTGATCCTCTTGGGGCGCACGCTCAGTGCTCTCGCCGAAGCAGTGGGTGGCCGCGTCGTCGGTGCGGCGGAGCTCGAGATCGAGAGCGTGCGGCCGCTCGAGTCGGCGGAGGCCGGTGACCTCTCCTTCCTGACGAGCGCCAGGTACCGGGCGGCGGCGAGTACGACGAGAGCCTCGGCGCTCCTAGTGGGCCCCGGCGACGCCGCTTGGGCCGAGAGCCTGGGCAAGGCGGTCGTCGTCGCGGACGACCCGTATCTTGCACTCGCGCAGATCCTGGATCTCCTTCATCCTCGGCCCGCAAGGGTTGCCGGGGTGCACCCGACGGCCGTGGTCGCAGACTCCGCCCAGGTGGACCCCAGTGCCACGATCGGACCGTTTGCGGTGGTCGGTGAAGGCGCACGGGTGGGGCCGGACACCTCGATCGGGGCCCACGTCGTGATCGGCGCAGGGAGCACGGTGGGTGCCCGTGTCGAGCTTCACCCGCACAGTGTCCTGTACGACGGGACCCTCGTAGGCGACGGCGTCGTGCTCCACAGCGGCAGCGTCGTCGGAGCCGACGGATTCGGGTACGCTACGGGCGAGTTCGGGAACGTGAAGATGCCGCAGGTCGGGCACGTCGAGCTTGCGGAGGACGTCGAGGTGGGGGCGAACTCCACGATCGACCGCGCGACCTTGGATGCCACGCGGATCGGCAGGGGGACCAAGATCGACAACCTGGTGCAGGTCGGGCACAACGCCCAGATCGGCGAAAACTGCATCTTCTGCGGGCAGGCCGGTGTGTCGGGCAGCGCGCGCATCGGTAGCCGGGTGGTCCTTGCCGGCCAGACAGGCGTCGCCGGCCATCTCGAGATTGGCGACAACGTCCAGGTGGCGGCGAAGTCGGCCGTGCTGCAGAGTGTCGAAGGAAACACCCAGGTGGGGGGAATACCCACCGTGCCGTTGGGCTCCTGGCGTCGGCAGGTCGCGGCTCTCTCCAAGCTCCAGGATCTCCGTCGGCGCGTGCGAGACCTCGAGAAGGAGCTGGAGCGTCGAGATGCGGGAGACGGGAATGTCTGAGACGCAGCCGCCCTACATGTCCGACTGGATTCGCGATCTCCTGCCGCATCGATATCCGATGCTCATGATCGATCGCGTCCTCGAGCTCGACCCGGGTCGGGAGATCGTCTGTCTCAAGAACGTCTCCCACAACGAGTCGTTCTTTCAGGGCCACTTTCCGGACGAGCCGGTGATGCCCGGAGTTCTCGTGATCGAAGCCCTCGCACAGGCAGCCGGACTGATTGCTCTCTCCGTGGCCGAAGATCTCGAGAACGTACACACCTACCTCACCGGTGTCGACGGGGCCAAGTTCCGACGCCCCATCGTGCCCGGCGACCAGGTCATCCTGCGGGCCGAGGTTCTACGGCTTCGTACGAGTCACGGTCGCTTCAAGTGCTCCGCCCACGTCGGCGAGGAGCTTGCCGTCGAAGCGACGCTCAGCTCGATGATCATGCGGCCGAGAGGCAGGTCGGCGTGAGCGTCGCGATCCACGAGACCGCCATCGTGCATGCGGGGGCGGTCCTCGGAGACGGAGTGCACGTCGGCCCGTTCGCCGTGATCGGAGATCGCGTGGAGCTCGGTGATCGCACCAAGGTCGGCGCACATGCGGTGGTACAGGGCCCCTCGCGCTTCGGGGCCGACAACGTGATCTCGGCGCATGCAAGTGTCGGCTCCGACCCGCAGGACAAGAAGTTCGAAGGCGAAGACACGTGGCTGGAGGTTGGCGACGGCAACCACTTCCGGGAGTTCTGCACGGTCAACCGCGGTACCACGGGCGGTGGCGGCAAGACGACGCTCGGCAACGGCAACCTGCTCATGGCCTACTCCCACATCGCACACGACTGCCACGTGGGCAACGAGGTGGTCTTCGCCAACTCCGGCACCCTCGCGGGGCACGTCGACGTGATGGATTTCGCCACGGTGGGGGCGTTCTGCGCGGTGCACCAGTTCTGCAAGGTCGGGCGCTACGCCTACCTCGGCGGCTTCACGGTGGCGACGAAGGACGTGCTGCCGTTCTCGCTCACCGTGGGTCAGAAGCCGGCGTGTATGGGCCTCAACAAGATCGGCCTTCAGCGCCGCGGGTTCACTCGTGAGCAGCTGCGCACCGTGGACGCCGCGTATCGCACGCTCCTGCACTCGAAGCTCAACACGTCCCAGGCGCTCGAGAAGATCCGCGAGAGCGAAGGCTTCGCCGACGCGTACGTGCAGGAGCTGGTCGAGTTCGTCGAGTCGAGCGAGCGTGGTGTCATCAAGGCCGGCCGGGCCGGCCGGCGCGGCGGCTGAGCACCATGCGGATCGGAGTCGTCGGGACGGGTGCCCTGGGCCAGCACCATGCGCGGATCCTCTGTGATCTCGAGGGTGTGGAGATGATGGGGGTCTTCGACGTCGACGCTGCGCGTGCCGAGGAGATCGCCGCGCAGCACGGGACGCGTGCGCGCAGCAGCTTCGAGGTGCTTCTGGGAGACTGCGAGGCACTCGTGATCGCTGCCCCCACGGTGCACCACGCTGACCTCGCCTGTGCGGCCCTCGAGGCCGGAGCACACGTGCTGGTGGAGAAGCCGATCGCGGCGACCCCGGCCGAAGCGGAGCGCATCCTGGCCGCCGCGGGAGACCGCGTCGTGGCGGTTGGTCACGTGGAGTTCTACAACCCGGCGGTGCAGGCACTGCTGCAGCAGGTCGACCGCCCGCGCTTCATGGAGATCGATCGCCTCGGCGTGTTCTCGCCCCGCAGCCTCGACGTGGACGTGGTGCTGGACCTGATGATCCACGACATCCAGCTGATGCAGGCGCTGGACCCGAGCGGGGTGGACGAGGTGCGCGCGGTCGGGATCGACGTGCTCACGCCGAAGGTCGACATCGCCAATGCGCGGATCTCGCTCCGTTCGGGCTGCGTCGCGAACCTCACGGCGAGTCGCGTCTCCGACCAGCGCGTGCGTCGGCTCAGGGTTTTTGGCGAGACCTGCTACTACTCGGTCGACTTTCAGGAGCAGAAGGTCAAGGGTTTTGCGCTGGCCGAAGAAGCGGGCGGCGAGGGCCCGCTCGCGCGATCGATCGAGCAGCTGGAGCTCGACGTGGAGCAGGCGGAGCCGTTGCGGGCGGAGCTCGAGTGTTTCGTGCGGGCCTGCAGAGGGGAGCGCGACGTTCCGCTCGTGGACGGTCGCGCGGGCACAGAAGCCCTGGAAGTGGCGACGAAGGTCCTGGCGGCCATCGCCTGAGACACGCCCGACGGCGGGCAGGGAACGAAACACGGAGAAGGTCATGGCGGAGGCACGAGTCGGAATCATCGGGGGGAGTGGCCTCTACGGAATGGAGGAGCTGACGGTCCGCGAGGAGCGCAGCATCGAGACACCGTTTGGGGACCCGTCGGACGCCTACGTTCTGGGGGATCTCGCCGGCGTGCCCGTCGCGTTCCTGCCCCGCCACGGCCGGGGTCACCGCCTGCTGCCCAGTGAGCTCAACTTCCGGGCCAACATCTACGGCTTCAAGACCCTCGGCGTCGAGAGAATCGTGTCGCTGTCGGCCGTCGGATCGATGAAGATCGAGTACGAGCCCACCCACATCGTGGTGCCGGATCAGTTCATCGATCGGACCCGCCACCGCCCCGACACGTTCTTCGGCGACGGCCTGGTAGCACACGTCGGCTTCGGAGATCCGGTGTGCGCCGCGATGCGGCCTCTGCTCGCGCAGGCGGGTCGGGCTGCCGGCGCCACGATCCACGAGGGCGGCACCTACATCTGCATGGAGGGCCCGCAGTTCTCGACCAGGGCGGAGTCGAACACGTACCGCAGCTGGGGCGTGGACGTGATCGGCATGACCAACCTGCAGGAGGCAAAGCTCGCGCGTGAGGCGGAGATCTGCTACGCCACGCTGGCGCTCGTGACCGACTACGACTGCTGGCACGAGGAGGAGGAGGACGTCTCCACCCTGTCGGTCCTCGAGGTGCTGCACCAGAACGTGGAGATGGCGCAGAAGGTGGTGGCCGGGGCGGTGAAGTCACTCCCGGAGCAGCGTGACACCTGCGGGTGCGGTATGGCCCTCGAGGGCGCGATCATGACGCAGCCCGACGTGATCCCGGGGGAGACGCTCGAGCGCCTGCGCCCGATCGTGGCGCGCGCCCTGGCGAGTGCGGCGCAGAGCGAAGGCTGATCCGGTTCGGGAGTCCACGGCACGATGAGAATCCTCATCACGAACGACGACGGCATCCACGCCGAAGGGATCCGAGCCCTGGCCTCGGCGGTCTCGGCACTGGGGGAGGTTGTCGTCGTGGCGCCCGATCGCGAGCAGAGCGGCTGCGGTCATGCGATCACGCTGCACCAGCCGCTCACGGTCTCGGACCGGGGGCAGGGCTGGTACGCGGTGTCGGGCACTCCGACCGATTGCGTCAACTTCGGCATCCACCACGTGCTGAGGGACGAGCTGCCCGACCTGGTGCTGTCCGGCATCAACCACGGCGTCAACCTCGGCGACGACGTGACCTACTCGGGAACGGTCGGCGGCGCCATCGAGGGGTACCTCATGGGGGTGCCCAGCGTCGCGCTCAGCCAGGAGCTGGGAGACGGTCTGGACTTCCGCGAGAGCTCGGAGGCGTGCCTGAAGCTGCTGCAGGATCTCCTCGAAGGAGGCCTGCTCGAGGAGCTGGTGCTGCTCAACGTGAACATCCCGTGGGACTGGCAGAGCGGCGTGGAGGTCACCACGCTGGGGCATCGCCGCTACCACGACGTGATTCAGGTACGCGACTCTCCCCGCGGCGGCGAGTACTTCTGGATCGCTGGGCGCCCGACGTGGAACGACGCGGAGGGGACCGATCAGAGTGCGCTCGCCAATGGCCACATCTCGGTCACGCCGATGAACCTCGACCTCACCGACCACGGCGCGGCCGACCCCGGGTCGGCGCTGCGCCGCCTGGTGGATGACGTCTGAGGAGCACCGTGACCGACTTCAAGATGCGGGCGCGGCGACTGGCGCGCGAGCTGCAGTCCAAAGGGGTGCAGGACGAGCGGGTCCTCGAAGCGATCCGGGAGGTTCCGCGGCACCTGTTCGTGCCGGAGCATTTGCAGGACAAGGCCTACCGGGACCACGCTCTGCCGATCGAGTGCGATCAGACGATCTCCCAGCCGTTCATCGTGGCCAAGATGACCGAGTACCTCCAGGTGGGCCCGGACCACTCGGTGCTCGAGATCGGGACGGGATCGGGCTACCAGACCGCGATCCTCTCCCGACTGTGCCGTTTCGTGTACAGCATCGAGCGCATCGGCGAGCTCGCGCGCGCCGCGCTGCAACGCATGCGGATGCTGGGCGCCGGCAACGTCAAGATCCAAATCTTCGACGGCACGATCGGATGGAGCGACCACGCTCCGTTCGACCGGATCCTGGTGACCGCCGGCGCCCCGACCCTGCCCAAGCCGCTACTCGAGCAGCTGGCCGTGGGCGGGCGGCTCGTTCTCCCGGAGGGCGACGACGGCGCGCAGCGCCTGCGCCTCTACGACCGGGAGGAGGATCAGGTCGTCGTGCGCAGCGCGGACGCCGTGAGCTTCGTCCCGCTGATCGGACGTTATGGTCATGCCGAGAAGCGCTCCGGCTGATGCGTTTCAGCGCGGCAGGCACGTTCGGCGTTGCTCGCGACAGGCGAGATCTGGTTCAATTCCGCGTCGCGGCGCAGCTGGCCGCAACCATTCATCTTTCTCGCCCGCAGCCTGGAGCGCGCGGCGAGCTCTGAGCCCGAGGGGCGACGCATGGACGAGCTGAAGAAGAACATTCGCGAGGTTCCCGACTTCCCGAAAGAGGGGATCCTCTTCTACGACATCACGACGCTGCTGAAGGACCCGCTGACCCTGCGGCAGACGGTCGATCGTTTCGTCTGGCTCTACCTCGGCGCCGATGTGGACAAGGTCGTCGGAACGGAGTCGCGCGGCTTCCTCTTCGCGCCGCTCGTGGCCCTCGAGCTCAACGCCGGCTTCGTGCCGGTGCGCAAGCCGGGCAAGCTCCCCGCCGAGACCATCGAGGAGAGCTACGACCTCGAGTACGGCAGCGACACGCTGCAGATGCACGCGGACGCCATCGAGCCGGGAGAAAAGGTGCTCGTGGTCGACGACCTGTTGGCCACGGGCGGAACCGCCGCGGCCACGGTCGACCTCTGCCGCTCGGCCGGAGGTGAGGTGGTGGGCGCGGGTTTCATCATCGAGCTGACGTTTCTCGGCGGCCGCGACAAGCTCGGCAACGTGCCGGTGCAGTCGCTCCTCCAGTACGACTCCTGAGCTGTCCGCGGGCCCCGCGACCGGCTACAATCCCGACCGCGCAAGCAGCGCCGATCTGCGGCTGTAGCTCAGGTGGATAGAGCAGGGGCTTCCTAAGCCCAAGGTCGGGGGTTCGAGTCCTCCCAGCCGCACCAGATTGCCTCGTAGGGCGCCAATGTGACTGTGGACGGTGAGCCGCTGCGCAGGATACCGGTGCTCTGTGTCGACCTGCGTCGGTTTTCGGGCACCTCGGCGAAGAGCAGCACGCGGTCGAGAGCTCGCCCTTCATCGCACTCGAGCGCGTGTCGATCCCTCGTGGTTGTTGTGGCCGTCCTTCACTTCCCTCACCGTGCGGTGGCAACCGTTGCCGTGTGGTGGCGTCACCGGATGATCGAGCTGCGGCTGAGGCGCTGGATGCACGGTGCGCGGGCCCAAGGGAAGGGTGGTCCGACCCTGGGGCACGGGCTCTAGCCTCCTGTCCCGAGACCGCTGCTGTGGCCGCCTACAATGGCGTCAGACGCGCCCTCTGTCTGCGATCTCTCGCCAGCAATAGCCCGCCGAGATCCTGGGGCCTATTTCGGAGGAGAGAGAATGGCAGCACGGATTTCACAGAGAACTACTCGTACGGTCTCGTGTGCCCTAGTTCTGTGCCTGGGCCCTCAGGCACTCGAGGCTGCGATTCATCGGGACACTGTCTCTTCGAGCCACATCGCGGCAGGCCACGTGTCGACGAGACCTCAGTTTGTCGCCGCCGAGGCGTACCGCGTCACGGCGATCGGATTCAACGTCTTTGCCAACGACGTTGTTGATGCCGGCACTCGAATGACCTTGACACTCAACGGTGCGGACACCGGACTCACGATCTCCGTCCCTCCCGGCTATCTGGGGCATCTCCTCGTGTACCACAACGTGAATGTTGGTGTTGGCGATGAGATCGCCTTCCGCTCAGTGGCTCCGCCCACGGCTCCTCCTGCCGCGGGGCCTACCCTCTCGATCTCCGCGACCGCAACTCTTCACACGCAGGCCGGCGTCGGACTCGCTGTTCCCGCAGTCTCTCCACTCGGCCTCCTTCTCTTGACTTTCGCGCTCGTGGGGCTGGCCTTTGCCCGCTTGCGGGCGGCATAGCCGCTTCTCGGCTAGAACGGCACCTGGTGCTGGATGTCGGTCAGGGCGACCTCGTCGTGCACTTCACTGACCAAATGCTCACGGTCTCACCAGGGAACGCGAGCTTCACATTGCCGTCGCCCCGTGCCGGTTCTTCGCCACGATGAAGCTTGCGAGGCCCTTGTTGTCGGGACGAGGCTGCCGAGTGGTGCTAGGCCGGTGGTGACGTGGTTCTAGGAGATCTCGAAGACGGCCTGGGAACCTGGGACGACCTGGACTCCGGACGTGACTTCATCCACAATCCCGCCAACCCAGATGGACTATCACGTCAACGTCGTCCTTCGCGCGACCGACCACGGCCTCGTACTGAAAACCCAGCCACAGAGGCTGGAAATGCACGTGGGAGACCGCGTGGTTTGGCGGTTCTCCACTGTGAACGCCGAGCCTGGTGTGGGGTTCCGAGTACGGTTTCGAGGCGCCTCTCCGTTCGACGAGCAGGTCCTCTCAGCCGAGGCGCCTGCACGCCGACGCGCTCTGCTCCGAAGCGGACCTGCTCACGAAGCTGGGGAATTCAAGTACGACGTTGAGGCGGTGGAGCCTGGAGGGGGGGTGCTTGCGGAGGAGGACCCGTTCCTCGACGTGCTCGGCTGATGGCGACGCTCGTCACGGAGGTCACTTCCACCAGCGATGAGCTGAAGGCGAAGTTGCGAAAGGTCCTCGAGTGGTTTCGGCACTCGCAGACGGCCTTTCAACCTGAGCTCGTCGAGCTCAAGGGGGGCGCAGCCCAGGAGCTCCTCGAGCTCTCGAGCGGTGATAGGTCTGTCAGGGCACACGATGCTTTCACCTTGCTTGGTAGGGCGGCGAGCGAGCTCAGGGGGACTCACGATCGCCTGATCCTCTTCATCGATCAGCAGCTGGACGGAGAACGCTATTCGAATCTCTTCTCGTCCCTTCAGCAGGATGAAGATGGCGGATTCACCGGACGAGCTGTCGTTACGACCCGTGATGTAGCCGTTCTCTCCGGCGGGTTGCCGCTCGAGAGCTACCTTCTGCAGCAGCTCGTGAGTATCAACGTGCGCTGGGTCGTTGGTCGCCCCATGCTGCACAAGGACGGCCCGACGGACTGTCTGTTTCACCAGCGAATCGACAAGCGCCTGATTGCTCTCGCGGTTCGAGAGATGCGTCTCTGCGATCGATGTCGGGAGGCCGCGAGGCAACTCGACGACGCTCAGTGGCAGTCTCTCAAGGACGTCATGCACGACGTCTCGCGAGCGACCTGCGCAAGCAATCCGCAGGAAGAGCTGGAAGAGCTTCTCGACAGCCGCCGGAAGTCAAAACACGTCTCCGCCCTGGGAGACTTGGTCGATCTGTGGCGTCGTTTCCGAGCAGGAAAGGCGAGGTTCGCTCTCGCATCGCTCCTGGCTCTGGGCGGGCTGGAGATGATGGACCAGACGTGGTGGCAGCAGATCTTGTTTCATGCGTTCGGCTGGGCCACCGGCTCGGAGCCGAGTGCTCTGCAGCAGATTCTTGGTTTCCTAGTCGTCGTTCTGTCTGTCGTCTTGGTCTTGTGGAGGCCTCCGCCGCCGAGTGCTCCCGGTGCCGGAACGGGCAGCTGAGCGACCTGTATCCTGCCAGCTCGGCAATCTCAGTGGGCCGCGATACCCTTGCCCGACGCCTCGCTGCAGCTCGCAGCTCCGTGGACGGCCGCGGTGGATCTGGTGGGCTGCTGGTAGGCCCGGAGGGGGATCGATGGACGCACGACGTTTCAAGGTGGAGCAGGTCTTCACCCCACACTCGCCGATCGACGACAACGCGCTCTTCGCCGGAAGGGTGGAGCAGACCGGTCGTGTGCTGGACGCCCTGGGCACGAAAGGCAAGCACGTCGTCATCTACGGTCAGCGCGGAGTCGGCAAGACGTCGCTCGCCAACGTCCTCGAGGCCCGCTTCACCATTCCGGAGGTGAGCCTCGAGATGGTGCGGGTCAACTGCGACTCGAAGGACGACTACTCCAGCATCTGGGTGAAGGCGCTGAGCGGCCTGAGCGTCACCTCGAAGGCCCAGCCCATGGGGTTCGGCAAAGACGAGGTGCCGGTCGACAGCCCCGTGCTTCATCTCACCGGCAAGAAGAGCGACCTCGGCACGGCCGACGTACGCAAGGCGTTCGAGCCGTTCAAGGCGGCCGGGGTGCTCGTCGGGGTGATCCTCGACGAGTTCGACCGTGTGGAGGACGGGACGACGCGCGCGCTCATGGCCGACACCGTGAAGCTGCTGTCCGATCACAACATGACCGCCACGCTCGTCTTCGTCGGAGTTGCGAAGACGGTCGACGAGCTCATCGCCGAGCACGAGTCGATCGAGCGCAACCTGGTGCAGGTGCCCATGCCGCGCATGTCCGACGCCGAGATCGATCAGATCCTCAAGGCGGGCTTCAAGGCGGCCGACGTGAAGTCGAGGAAGCCGGTACGGCAGCGCCTCGTACGCTTCTCGCGGGGCCTGCCGCACTATGCCCACCTCCTCGGGAAGTACGCGGCGCTCCATGCTCTCAAGCGGGCTGACCCCGAGCTCACCGACGCCGACATGGACCACGCGGTCGAGAAGGCACTCCACGACGCGCAGCAGTCGACGCAGGCGGCGTTCGAGAGGGCGGTGGCTGGCGGTGACGCAGCGCTCACCTCGGTCCTCCTCGCGAGTGCTCACGCCGAGAGTGACGACATGGGCACGTTCGACACCGGTTCGGTGCAGAAGCGGCTGGAGGAGAGCCTCGACGACAAGACCCTCGAGCGTTGTCTCTTCGAGCTCTGCGAAGAGGCCCGGGGCCCGACGCTCGAGCGGATGGCCGCAAATCCGGGCTGGCGCTATCGCTTCCGAAACCCGCTGCTGCAACCCTTCGTGCTCCTCAAGGGCCACGACTCCTGACGCGGCCCGGAGGGCGCCCGGAACGGCTGCTGGATCGACGAAAGTCTGGTAGTCTGACGCGTCGCAACCGCCTCTCGGGTCCAGGTTTGCCGGTCCACGCGCCCCTTCGTCCGGGCCGTCGTCCGGCGGGGCTCGCAGCGGCTCGGCAGACGAGATCCAGGTGCTTTCCAGCGCCCCACTGACCCAGAGCATTCGAGAGACCCCATGAGTGGCTTGACCCGGCAGGAAATGAAGCGCGACGAGGTGCGCGAGTGGATGGAGATCGCGATCGAGTGGGTCGTCGACAACGTCCGCATGATCGTGGGCGTGGTCGTCGGCATTGCCGTAGTGATCGCCGCGATCGCGATGATCCTCGGGTTCCAGCGGAGTCGCGCGGAGGAGAACCAGGAGGCTCTGGCCTCGGCGCTCGAGCTCTACAGCGCCCCCGTGGACGCTTTGGCGGCCAACCCCGACGACGAGGACGCGCCGACGTTCGCCACCGAGGCCGATCGGGCTGCGGCGGCGCGCGCCGCCTTCGAGGATGTCCGCAGCTCCGGTGACGCGAGCTCCAAGCGCATTGCCGCGGTCTACCTGGGAACGCTGGCCGCCAACGCGGGAGACCTCGAGCAGGCGCGGACGCTGTGGAACGAGGCTCTGGATGCCGGCGGGCAGAACGCACTCACGGCCACGGTGCGTCTCAATCTGCTGAGCCTCGATCGGCAGGAAGGGCGGCATGCCGAGATCGTGACGGCGATGGAGCAGGAGCTCGAGAGCGCTTCGCCCGGGCTACCCGGCGACGTGATCCTGTACGAGCTCGCGCGTGCCCTCGAGGCGACGGGGGAGGCGGACAAGGCGCAGGATCGCTACCAGCAGCTTCTCGACGAGCATCCCGGCTCGCAGTACGCCCTCGAAGCGCGTAGCCGCATCGACGCTGGGTAGGCGATGGACCCGTTCGTCCTTCTGAGTCGGAAGAGGGGCGGAGAAGAGCTCTCGGCGGAGGAGATCGCGGCCGTCGTCGACGGCGCGGCCACCGCGTCGTGGACCGAGGCGCAGTTGGGGGCATTCCTGATGGCCACGGCCATTCGGGGCCTGAGTCATCGCGAGACCATGGACCTGACGCGGAGCATGCGCGACTCGGGCGACTGCTGGAATCTCGCGGAGGCAGTTCCCGGGCTGGTCGACAAACACTCGACGGGCGGCGTGGGTGACACCGTGACGCTGATCCTGGGGCCACTGCTCGCCAGCGTGGGGGTCCCCACCGTCATGCTCACGGGGCGGAGCCTGGGCCACACCGGCGGGACCGCCGACAAGCTCGAGAGCATCCCCGGGCTCGACCTGAGTCTCACGCGAGAGCGCACCGTCGACCTCCTCGAGCGCACGGGGCTCGCCATCGGCATCGCCACCGAAGGTATCGCGCCGGCCGATCGGACGCTCTACCGGCTGCGCGACCAGACCGCCACGGTTCGGTCTCTGCCGCTGGTCATCGGCAGCATCCTGTCGAAGAAGCTGGCTGTCGGGCCGGCGCGCATCGTCTTCGACGTCAAGATGGGCAACGGCGCCATCTTCGAGCGCGAAGACGAGGCGCGCGCCGTGGCCCAGATGCTGGTCGACACGTCCACCAACCTCGGCTGCCCGGCCACCGCGCTGCTGACCGACATGAGCCAGCCTCTGGGCGCCTGGGTCGGGCATCTGGTGGAGGTGCGCGGAGCGCTGGAGGTGCTGGAGGGCGGGGGAGACCCGCGCCTGCGCGAGGTGTGCCTCGCGTTGGCCGAGGAGGTGATCTCCGACAGACCGCAGCTCACCCGGGCTCGTCTCGAAGGAGCTCTCATGGAGGGTCGTGCGCGGGCGAAGTTCACCGAGTGGGCCACGGCACAGGGCGGCGACGCGGCGTGGCTGGCGTCGCCGGATCTCGACACCGCGCCCAGGTCCACCGTGCTGACGGCGGCCCGCAGCGGTGTGCTTGCCGGTGTGGACACGGCACGGCTGGGCGCCGAGCTCTCGCACCTGTGGAAGGGCGACGAAGGCATCGACGTGCGGGTCGGGTTGTTCTGCACCGCGCGCCTGGGTGACGGCGTCGAAGCGGGAGAGGAGCTCGCGCGCGTCTTCACGGAACGTCCGCTCGGCGCCGCTGATCGGGCGTCGCTCGAGGCCTGCTTCGAGGTCGGGGACGAGGCTTCCCCTGCCACCCTGCTTCGTGGCCGAATCGACCCGAATTGAGGCGGCGAGGGTCCTTGTCGCACCCTCGGACTAGGGGTAGATTGACGCCCACGAATGGGATGCACGTGAGGCGAAGTCCCCCTCTGGTGATGGTTTGAAGGCCGGGATTCTTGCGGTCGGCTCGGAGCTCCTCGGGACCGACCGCGTCGACACGAACTCGCTCCGTCTGACGGAGGCGTTCCTGCGGTCCGGCGCCACGCTCGTGCGCAAGGAGGTCGTGGGCGACGACGAAGGTCTGATCGCCGAGAGCCTGCGCGGGCTCATGCGCGACTGCGATCTGGTGTGTGTCACCGGGGGCCTGGGGCCGACGAGGGACGATCTCACCCGAGAGGCGGTCGCTGTGGCCGCTGGGCGCCCCCTCGTGCGGAGCGCGGCGCTGGAGCAGGAGCTCGAGGAGCGCTTCGCACGCATGGGCCGGCCGCTCGCCGAGCCGAATCGCAAGCAGGCCGATCTGCACGAGGGGGCGGTGGCGCTCCACAACGCGCGCGGCACGGCACCCGGAGTGCGCCTCGACGACCCTGCGGCCACCGTCTTCCTGTTTCCTGGTGTTCCGCATGAGCTGCAGGGGCTCATCGAGAGCGACCTCGAGCCGTGGCTCGCGGAGCGCTCGTCGGCCGAGGGTGTCATGCGGCAGGTCGAGGTGCAGGTGGCGGCGCTCCCGGAGTCGGTCGTGGAGGAGCGCATCGCGCCGATCTACGCGCGGTATGGCCAGGCCAACGTCTCCATCCTCGCGAGTCCGGGGCAGGTGCGTGTGCGGGTGCGTCGCATGGGCGCCGAAGCCGAAGCCGACGCGGAGCTCGAACAGGCGGCCGCCGAGGTCCGGCGGTGCGTCGGGCAGTCGGTCTTCTCGACCGGCCCCGAGCAGCTCCTGGAAGGTGCCGTGGCTGCGGCGCTGCTCGAGGCCGGAGCGACGGTCTCGGTTGCCGAGTCGTGCACGGGCGGCCTCGTGGGCGAGCGTCTCACCGCCGTCTCCGGCAGCAGCGGGTACTTCGTCGGCGGGGTCCTGGCCTACAGCAACGAGGTGAAGGAGGCGGAGCTTGGCGTGGCGCGTCAGCTCCTCGAGCGGCACGGCGCCGTGTCGCAGCCGGTGGCCGAAGCCATGGCGCTGGGCGCGCAGCGACGATTTGGCACCACGTACGCCCTGGCCGTGACGGGAATCGCCGGCCCCGGCGGCGGATCGGACGAGAAGCCCGTGGGCACGGTGCATCTCGCAGTCGCCGGCCCGGCGGTCGTGCTGCACAATCACTCCCGCTTCCCCGGCCAGCGCGACACCGTGCGGCGGCTCTCGAGCCAGGTGGTGCTCGAGATGTTACGCAGCCTCCTCCTGGGTTTCGAGCTGGACGACGACATGAGCGGCGGCCGACGCACCGGAGGCCACGCGTGAGCGTCGAGAGCCCGGTCTTCGTCGGCGCGGCGGTGATCGGTGCGTACCTCCTGGGTGCCGTGTCGTTCAGCTACGTGATCGTGCGGGTGCTGCATGGGATCGACATCCGGACCGTCGGCAGCGGGAACGCGGGCGCGACGAACGTCCTCCGCACGGCGGGTAGAGCTCCGGCGCTGCTCGCACTCCTCCTCGACGTCGGCAAAGGAGCCGCCGCCGTCGGGCTCCTTCGCAGCCTCGGCGCAGGGCCTGCGACCGTCGCGCTGGCAGCCGTGGCGGCGGTTCTCGGGCACATCTATCCGATCTGGATGGGGTTCCGCGGCGGAAAGGGGGTTGCAACCGCTCTCGGCACTCTCGCTCTGCTCGTGCCGCGGCCCACGCTGCTTCTGGGAGCCGTCTTCGTCGTCTTGGTGGCGATCTTCCGCTACGTCTCGCTGGGCTCCGTCGCCGCCGCCGCTGCGGCGCCTCTGGCCGTGTGGCTGGGATGGCGGCTGGGCTGGGTGCCGGACGAGGCGCTGCGTCCTTTTCTCGGAGCCACTGCCGTGATCGGCGCGGTGATCGTGCTCAAGCACCGGGAGAACCTGCAGAGGCTGGCGCGCGGTACCGAGAGCCGGCTGGGCCAGAAGGTGACGCCGGAGGAGACAGGATGACCAGCGCGGAGGAGCGTCCCGAGGTTGCGGTACTTGGTGCGGGCTCGTGGGGCACCGCGCTCGCCGTGCACGCGGCCGCGGCGGGGTTCGAGACCACCCTCTGGTGTCGCAGCGAGTCGCAGCGCGAGGCGCTCGGCTCGGGCTCCAACGAAGCCTACCTGCCGGGTGTGGCTTTCCCCGAGACGCTCCGGGTGACGTCCAGCATGGAAGACGTCGCCGTGCAGGAGATCGTGTTCGTCGTCGTTCCGTCCCACGGGTTCCGCGGCGTTCTGAGGAGCTACCTCCAGACGCACCGAGTGCACCGCCCCGTGATCGTGTCGGGAACCAAAGGCATCGAGCAGGAGCACCTGACGCGCATGAGCGAGGTCTGCTTCGAAGAGGCCGAGCGGAAAGGGTGCGCGACCGACTTCGCCGTGCTCTCCGGCCCTTCGTTTGCCGCCGAGCTCGCTGCCGACACCCCCACAGCCTGTGTGGTGGCCTCCGAGAAGACCGATGTGGCGCAGCGGCTGCAGCGTCTCTTCTCGGCGCGCAACCTGCGCCTGTACACGTCGTCGGACGTGGTCGGAGTCGAGCTCGGCGGAACGGCCAAGAACGTGGTGGCCATCGCCTCCGGAGCGGCCGCAGGGCTCGGCTTCGGGCACAACACGCTCGCCGCTCTGATGACCCGAGGTCTGCACGAGATCACCCGGCTTGGACTCGCGTTTGGCGGCCGGCCGCGCACCTTCTCGGGGCTGGCGGGAATGGGAGACCTTGTGCTCACCTGCACGGGCCCGCTCTCGCGCAACCGGCAGACCGGCATGAAGCTGGCCGAGGGCAAGAGTCTGGCGCAGATCGAGGCCGAGATGCAGATGGTGGCCGAGGGCGTCAAGAACTCGAGTGCGCTGGCGCAGCTCGCCGCGTCGCGCAAGGTGGAGATGCCCATCACCGAGATGATGGTGCAGGTGCTCTACGAAGGACGCTCGCCGAAGAGCGCCGTCGAAGAGCTCATGCGCCGCGATCTCAAGTCGGAAGCAGAGCTTTGAATCGGCGGAGACGCCAGGGAGACATCTGACGTATGGCAGAACGCGAAACCGTCCTGGTGTTGGACTTCGGCGGTCAGTACACCCAGCTGATCGCCCGCAGGGTCCGTGAGCACAAGGTCTATTGCGAGATCCACCCCCACGACGTGGAGGCCGACGTCATTCGCGAGATCGGCCCCGCGGGTGTGATCCTCTCGGGTGGTCCCCAGAGCGTGAACGACGCCGACGCGCCGAAGGCCGATCCCGGGCTCTTCGAGCTCGACATCCCGATGCTGGGCATCTGCTACGGGCTGCAGCTGATGATCCAGGCGACCGGCGGCACGGTGGAGTACTCGGAGCTGCGGGAGTACGGCCGCACCGAGATCGGCATCGAGCCCAGCGCTCTCTTCGAAGGTCTCGCGCCGCAGCAGGTGGTGTGGATGAGCCACGGCGACAAGGTCACGGGCCTCGCGCCTGGATTCAGAACGACCGGGGCCACGGCCAACACCCCCGTGGTCGCGTGCGAGAGCCTCGAGAAGAAGCTCTACGGCATCCAGTTCCACCCCGAGGTCACCCACACCGAGCACGGACAGGAGGTGCTGCACAACTTCCTCTATGGCATCTGCGGCGTCGAGGGGGGCTGGGAGATGTCGTCCTACCTCGAGGAGGCGATCGCGCAGGTCCGTGCGCGGGTGGGAGACCGGCGGGTCCTTTGTGCGCTCTCCGGAGGGGTCGATTCCGCCGTGGTCGCAAGCCTCCTCGACCGAGCGATCGGCGACCAGCTGACCGCGGTGTTCGTCGACAACGGGGTCTTGCGCAAGGGCGAGCGGGAGCAGGTGGAGACGAGCCTGCGCGACGGCCTCGGGCTCCCGGTGGTGGTCGCGGACGCCCGTACGCGGTTCTTCGAGGCGCTCGCGGGCATCAGGGATCCAGAGGCCAAGCGCAAGGCGATCGGGAGGACGTTCATCGACGTGTTCGAGGACGAAGCGGCCAAGCTCGAAGGGGTCGACTTCCTCGCCCAGGGGACCCTCTACCCGGACGTCATCGAATCGGTGTCGGTGAAAGGGCCTTCGGCGACGATCAAGACCCATCACAACGTCGGGGGCCTTCCGGAGCGCCTCGGTTTCGAGCTCATCGAACCGCTCCGCATGCTGTTCAAGGACGAGGTCCGGCAGCTCGGTCGCGAGCTCGGCCTGGCCGACGAGTTCATCGGTCGGCACCCGTTCCCGGGGCCTGGGCTCGCCGTTCGGATTCTCGGGGAGGTGACCCCGGAGCGCGTCGCGACGCTGCAGGAGGCCGACGACATCTTCATTCGCGAGCTGCGCGAAGCGGGGCACTACGACCGGGTTTCGCAGGCTCTGGCCGTGCTGCTACCCGTGAAGAGCGTCGGCGTGATGGGAGACGGGCGCACGTACGACAACGTCGTCGCTCTGCGCAGCGTGGAGACGCACGACTTCATGACCGCTGACTGGAGCCAGCTGCCGCACGAGTTCCTAGGTCGCGTCTCGTCGCGCATCGTCAACGAGGTCGCGGGCGTCAACCGCGTCGTGTACGACATCACCAGCAAGCCGCCGGGAACGATCGAGTGGGAGTAGTGCACCCTGGCCGCAGACGCGGCAATCGGTGACAATTCCCGAAGCATCATGATCGCCGAGCTCTTCTCCATCGGTTCGTTCTCGCTGTCGCCGTTCGGACCGCTTCTGGTTCTGGCCTTCGTCTGTGCGTTTCTCCAGCTCCGTTGGGGCATGCGGGCCACGGAGCTCGGCACCGAAGACGACGCGTACTCCATTCTCACGGCTGCCGCGCTGGGCGGGATCGTGGGTGGCAAGCTGTACTACGCGCTGCTCTACGGTGATCTCAGCCTGCTGCTGAATCGGGCCGGAATCGTGTACTACGGAGGGCTGATCGGGGGTGCCGTCGCCGTGCTCCTGGTGTGCCGCGCCCGCGGGCTCCCGCTGTGGCGGGTCATCGACGTCGCGGCGCCGGCCGTGGCCATCGGCTATGCCGTCGGACGTATCGGTTGTCTGCTGGTTGGTGACGACTACGGAGTTCCCACGGACCTTCCGTGGGCGATGGCGTTCCCGGAAGGTCCCATACCGACCACCGCTGCAGCCATGAGCCACCACTTCGACGTGGAGATTCCGGACGGCGTTGCGGCGAGCGAGGTGCTGAAGGTGCACCCGACACAGCTCTACGAGACCCTCGTCGCCGGGGCCATCTGGCTGTGGGGCCGTCGGCGCCTCGGGGCCAAGACCGCCGCCCCTGGAGCGGTGGGCCTTCCGGTGCTGGCGCTCCTGGCGGCCGAGCGCTTCGCGGTGGAGTTCCTGAGGGCCAAAGACGACCGCTTCGTCGCAGGTCTCACACTGGCCCAGGCCATCTCGCTGGGAATCGTGGCTCTCACGCTGGCGCTCTGGCTGTCGCGCCCGCGGAAGACGGAGTAGGGGGCCGCAGTGGATCGACAGCCGAGGCTTCTTGCCATCGCCGGGTCGGACTCCGGTGGTGGCGCGGGGATTCAGGCCGATCTCAAGACGTTCTCCGCCCTCGGCTGCTACGGCATGACGGCCATCACGGCCGTCACGGCGCAGAACACGATCGGCGTACAGAAGACCGAGACGCTCGACCCTGGGCTCGTGCGCGCGCAGATCCAGAGCGTCGTGGACGACATCGGTGTCGACGCCATCAAGATCGGCATGGTCGGCTCGCCCGGCGTGATCGACGCGATTGCGGGTGCGCTCGAGGACGTTCCGCCGTGCCCGCTCGTACTCGACCCCGTCATGGTGGCGACCAGCGGTGATGCGCTGATCAGCGACGGTGCGGTGACCGTGCTGCGGGAGCGCCTGTTCGAGCGGACGACCCTGCTCACGCCCAACCTGCCGGAGGCGGAACGCCTCGTGGGTCGCACTCTCGAGACCACGAGCGACATCATCCGTGCCGCGAAGGAGCTCGGCGAGAGCGGCGCGGCCGTACTGGTGAAGGGGGCGCACGCGCCGTCGGCGCAGGGTGCCGAGATCGTGGACGTGTTGTGGAACGGGGAGAAGGCGGAGTTCTACCGCCACCCGTGGATCGACTCGACCCACGACCATGGGACGGGCTGCACGTTGTCATCGGCCATCGCGGCGCACCTTGCGCTGGGCCGCGAGCTCGAGCGCGCGGTGGGCCTGGCCATCGAGTTCGTCGAAAAGGCCATGCGCAACGCCTTTCCCCACGGTAAGGGCCGCGGTCCGCTCAACCACGCCTTCCTGAAGGTCACTCCCGGCAACGTATAATTCTCGGGAATCTTCGCCTGGATCCGCCGGGTTCTCCGTTGGGAATCCCCCGCATCTGGAGGGCCGAGTGGCAGCGTCTCGCGGCCCCCAGCAACCGAGAGTTCATCATGATCAGACACCGGTACCCCTCGTCTCCGCACCCCGTGCGCCGGATCCTCGGCTTGGCCCTCGCACTCGTCCTGCTCGGCGGCGCCGTCACCTCCGCGCAACAGGACGGCCAGGCGCTCGACACCGACTTCGGCGAGACGATCAACATCAAGGTGATCAACGTCAAGGCGTTCGTGCGCGACAAGAAGGGCAACCCGATCGAAGGCCTCACGAAGGACGACTTCATCCTCCTCGAGGACGGCAAGCCCGTGACCCTCACGAACTTCTACGAGATGAAGGGTGGGACGCGGCTCACGGAAGACGGCGAAGAGGAGGCGGAGCCCGACCCGCTGCGTGCAGAGGAGCCGCAGCTCATCGAGCGCAAGGCACGGATTCCCGACGAAGACATGCTGCACGTGATCGTGTACGTCGATCACTTCAACATCCGACCGTTCAATCGCAACCGGGTGTTCCGGTTCGTGCGCGAGTTCCTGCGCGAGCACGTCGACCGGCAGGACCGCGTGATGCTGGTGTCGTACAACCGCTCCATCAAGGTGGAGCGGCCGTTCACCTCGGACTCCCAGCTCATCTCACGCGCGCTCTTCGAGCTCGAGACCCACACCGGCGGCCGCACCAACTACGACTCGGATCGACGGGATCTGCTGCAGGACCTGATGGACATGCAGGATCCGCTGCGTGCTCAGGGGCGTGTGCGCCTCTTCGCAGAGTCGATCTACAACGATCTGCAGTTCACGCTGGACGGTCTCAAGGAGCTCGTCGTCTCGCTGGGTGGTCTGCCGGGGCGCAAGGCTCTGCTGTACGTGAGTGACGGCCTGCCGCACCGCGCCGGCGAAGATCTCTTCCAGGCCGTGGCCGAGCGCTTCCCGAACGAGGAGTCGGCCACCGGTTTCCGGCTCGACTCCCTGCAGTTCGACAGCTCGCGCAGGCTGTATGACATTGCAGACACGGCATCGGCCAACAACGTGGCGTTCTACACGATGGACGCCACGGGCCTGATGGGGCGGCAGTCCACGGGCGCCGAGTATCAGGCGTCCTTCGTGTCGACGCACATCGACGGAATCGCAACCCAGAACATGCAGAGCTCGATCCAGTTCCTCGCGGACGAGACGGGCGGGCAGTTCGTGGTGAACACGAACAACTTCGACGATGCCTTCGATCGGTTCGGAGCCGACTTCGACAGCTACTACTCGCTCGGCTTCACGCCCGGGCACGCGGGCAGCGGGCGCAAGTACAAGCTGGAGTGCAAGCTCAAGAAGAAGATCCGAGGCGTTCGGTGCCGCACCAAACAGTCGTACCGCGACAAGTCGATCGAGACCGAGATGTCCGACACCGTGCTCGCCTCTCTTTCGTACAACTACGAGCGCAACGATCTGGGCATCACTCTGGTGAAGCGCGAGGAGATCCCTGCCGACGACGGGCAGTTCACCCTGCATCTCGATGCGCGGATCCCGCTCGACAACCTCGTGCTGCTGCCGCTCGCCGGGGGTGACGTGTACCAGGCACGGATCCGCGCCTGGGTGCAGGCGCAGGACTCGAAGGGCGGGCTCTCCGACGTATCGCAGCAGGCGATCCCCATCGAGATCCCGGCGGCAGACATCGAGCAGATCAAGGGCAAGTACTGGGTGTACCAGATGCCCCTGCGGGTTCGTAGCGGCGACCAGAAGATTGCGGTCGGCTTCCGCGACGATCTCGCGGGCAAGAGCTCCATCATCACACGGGTCATCACGGCCGGAAGCGGCTGACGTGTCCGGACCGGAGCCTGAAGAGACCCGCTCTCCGGCGGCGCGCTCTCGCAAGCCTGCGCTGTCCGATCTGGTGGGGAACCTCGGTCGGGCTTCGATCGCCCTGGTGCGTGCCGAGGCGCGCGAGCTGCAGGGTGAAGTGGTGGAGTCGGCGAAGGTGCTGGCACGTGCCGGGGGTTACGGCGCGGTGGCTGCGGGCCTCGCTCTGCTGGGAGTCGGGCTCGTTCTCGCGGCTGCCGTCGTCGGCCTGACGACGTGGCTGCCCCTTTGGGGAGCGCTCTGTCTGGTGGGAGGGCTGACCCTCCTCGTGGCGCTTCTGATGGGCTTGGCGGGACGCGCTCAGACGCGGCGCCTCGAGTCGCCGGCGGTCACGATCCGGCAGCGCTTTCGGGACCACCGCCGATGGTGGGAGAACGAGATCACCGGAGCGCCCAACGCCTCGGAGGACGGCGAATGAAGGCCGCGAGTGAGGAGCTGCGGGAGTCCCGACAGGAGCTGAGGGCTGCCCTGGAAGAGGTGCGACGGGCCACGAGCGGCCTGGCGCCGGCAGGTTTCCGCCGCTGGATCGTGCCTCTGATGGTCGGCACGGCGGCCTTCGTGCTCGCGCAGCGGTACCGCACGCGCGATCGATCCTAGGCGACTACTCGGCAGGCCGCTTGAAGACCATGGCGATGTTGTCCGTCGCCCCGGTCTTGAAGTTGACCGAGGTGATGGAGACCAGCTCCCAGCCCTCCTGGCCCAGGGCGTCCAGCTCGGTCACGCAGGCTGGGTCGAGGCGGTACTTCTCGCTGCGCACGTTGATCACCCGGTATTCCCACTTCTTCACGTCACTCACCGCCTTCTGGTCGATCGTCATGTTGGCTCGAAGCGTCTCGATCGTACTCCCATTGGCGGCTGAAATCTGGGTTGTGCCCCTCGATTTGCGGCGTATCCGCAATCTTGGTGTATCGAATACCTATGATACCTAGTAAACGAAAGTGACGAGTGAACGGAGTGATGCCCTGGAGGATCCCTGTCCTGGATCCGCGTTTCTTGCGCGGCAGCTGAAAGCCCAGCTGCGCCGTCAGAAGGAGTCGAGACCGGCGAAGGCAAGCTTCACGGCCTGGCTCACGCGCGTGGGCTGCTCGAACGGGCCGAGGTGACCGAGCTCCGGAAAGGGCACGGGGCGAGCTCCTGGAATCTTGTCGAGGAGCGCCGTCGCGAACTGGGCCGGGCCGGGAGAACCCACTGCGCCGTGGGCCACCCAAACGGGGCAGCGTATCCCCGCCACAGCCTCGAAGAGTGCGTCGTGCCCGGAAGCGGCGAAGGTGGCCGACTCGTCGGCGGGACGGCACTTGAGCGTGATGCCGCCATCGCAGGGCCGAAAGCCCTCCCCGAGGTAGAGCTCGAGCACCTCTGGATCGAGCGCGGAGAAAGGCGGCTTCGACGCGTAGTTCGCGCGCGCCTCGTCGACGTCTCGGAACCGATCGCGCCGCTTGAGCGATACTTCGACCATCGGTGAGCGACGCACCGCACCGCGGGGCAACGGGAAGATGATGGGCTCATACAAGAAGAGAGCGTCGAATGTGCCCGGATGCCGCAGCTCCGCCATCGCCAGCGCGGCTCCTCCGAGCGAGTGCCCGAAGCCGAAGAGTCGCCCGTTGCGCGCTCGCGCAGTCTCGCGAAGGAAGCGGGCGACCGTCGTGGCATCGTCGCCGTAGCCCTGCCACTCGAAGACTCCCGTCGACGGGCGGGTTGAATCGCCGTGGGCGCGGAAGTCGAGAGCGAAGCTGTCGAGTGCAGGCAGTGCGCGCGCCATGGGGGCATACATGCGGCCGCAGAAGCCGTTCGCGTGGGCGAGGAGGAGGGCGCCTGCAGCGGGCTCCAGCGCGGGCTCGGACAGCGTGTGCAACGCCACTTCGACCTCGTCTGTCGAGGCGAGTGTTTCCGGGGGTTTCATGCGTCGGGAGGGGCCAGAGCTTTGCTAGAGTCCCCGCGCGATGACTCTACCCCCGGACGACTCGAAACGGCAGCCGCGGCGTGCCCAGGAGGCCCTCGTGCCGTCAGGCCCGAGCGTGGGCCTGATCAGTCTCGGCTGCCCGAAGAACACGGTCGATGCCGAGGTGATGCTCGGGCGCCTGGAGAGTCAGGGCTTCGAGATCGTGCAGGACCTCGAAGACGCCGAGACCGTCATCGTGAACACGTGCGGGTTCATCGACGCGGCCAAGGAAGAGTCGATCGAGACGATCCTCGAGGTTGCCGGGGCGAAGCAGACGGGCGCCGTGAAAAAACTGTTCGTGTCGGGCTGTATGGTCAACCGCTACGCCGAAGAGCTGGCGAGCGAGATCCCGGAGATCGACGGCTTCGTCGGTCTGGACGACCTGCGCGAGGTGGGGGATCTGGTCCGCCTGGGCACGACGGCCGCGCCCGGCCCCAGCGCATCGCACGTGGTCTTCGACCATCGCTCCACGCGCCGGCTGACCACCCGCGGGTTCGCGTATCTCAAGGTCGCCGAAGGCTGCAACAACCCGTGCACGTTCTGCGCGATTCCCGTGTGGCGCGGCAGGTTCCGCAGCCGCGAGATCGAGAGTCTGGTGGCCGAGGCGCGCGCCTTGGAGGAACGTGGCGTGCAGGAGCTCGTCCTTCTCGCCCAGGACACGACACGCTTTGGTGAGGACCTGGGCGAACGACGGACCGGACTGCAGTCTCTGCTGGAAGCCCTCCTCGCGGGCACGAACGTCCCCTGGATCCGCTTCATGTACGCGTACCCCACCACCCTCGACGAGGGTGTGCTCCGGTTGATGGGCTCGGAGGCGAGGATCGTGTCGTACCTCGACATGCCGCTCCAGCACAGCCACCCGGACATCCTGCGCGCCATGCGCCGGGGCGGCTCGCCGAGCCGTTATCTGCGGTTGCTGGAGAAGGCGCGCGAGCTGGTCCCGAACGTGACGCTGCGCTCGACCTTCATCACCGGCTTTCCCGGGGAGGGCGAGGAGCACTTCGAGCACCTCTGCCGCTTCGTGGCCGAGGTTCGTTTCGACCATCTGGGAGCGTTCGTGTTCAGCGTGGAGGACGACACTCCGTCCTCGCGGCTCCCGAACCAGGTGCCGCGGCCGATCGCAGTCGAGCGCCAGGCCCGCCTGCTCGAGCAGCAGCAGTCCGTCGCCCTGGCCTCCAGGGAGGCGCTCGTCGGGCGCACCGTCGAGGTCCTGGTGGAGGGCGTCTGTGACGAGACCGAGCACCTCCTGCAGGGCCGGCACCGAGGCCAGGCTCCCGAGGTGGACGGCCGCGTGCTGATCAACGACGGTCTTGCCGGCCCGGGTGCGCTCGTGGACGTAACGGTCACCGAGGCCTTCGCGGACGACATTGTCGGCCATATCGTCGGTCCCCGCGATGCGCTGGGTGTCGTGCCGGCCGAGTCCCACACCTGAACGTCAGGTCCCGCCCCCTTGGAG
Organism: Candidatus Multivoraceae bacterium; assembly: GCA_965223385.1. Lineage (GTDB taxonomy): Bacteria > Acidobacteriota > Thermoanaerobaculia > Multivoradales > Multivoraceae > JBCCLJ01. The sequence goes on from CBDCWR010000007.1 coordinate 4,234,550, forward strand.
ATGCTTCCGTGCAGGTGATTCTCGACGCGCTGAATGCCCCCGATCTGCCTCACGGCACGGTCCTGACGATCGGGAACTACGACGGCCTGCACGCGGGCCAGCGGGAGATCTTGGCTCGGGTCGTGCGACGCGCGAAGGCGCAGGGCCTGCACTCGGCCGTCCTCACGTTCGATCCGCATCCCCTCAGCGTGCTGCGGCCCGAGTCGAAGCCGCCGCAGCTGACGACCTGGACTCAGAAGCAGGCCCTGCTGGAGACGACGGGGGTCGACTTTGCCCTCGTCATCGACTTCACGCCCGAGTTCGCGTCGACCGAAGCGCGTCATTTCGTCGAGTCGTTCCTGTGCGAGCGCCTGGGAGCTCGCGAGGTGCACGTGGGCAGCGACTTCAACTTCGGGAAAGACCGCGAGGGCAACATCGAGCTGCTCCAGGCCATGGGCGAAAGCCTGGGGTTCGAGACGTTTCCGGTGGACGAGATCCGCAGCGCCGGCAGCCGGATCTCGAGCACTCGGGTGCGCCGCTGTGTGACCGAAGGCAAGATCGAGGAGGCAACCGATCTCCTCGGACGCCCGTACTCACTCACGGGCGTCATCGTGCAGGGCGACCGGATGGGGCAACGCCTCGGCTGGCCGACCATCAATCTCGCCCCGGACAACGAGCTCATCCCGGCCGGCGGCGTGTACGCGACTCGAACCGTGTTTCCGAGCTTCCCGTCGACGTTCGATTCGGTGACGAACATCGGCACCCGGCCCACGGTGTACGAGAACTACGAGCAGGTCGTCGAGACCCACGTCCTGGACTTTCGCAACGACGTCTATGGTGAGAGAGTGGAGATCTCGTTCTACAAGCGGCTCCGGGAAGAGCAGATGTTCCAGTCGATGATGGATCTGTCCGCCCAGATCGCAAGGGACGTGGAGGCCACGCGGGAATACTTCCGCGCGCGGGCCGAGTTCGAGTCACAGGAAAATCACGAGGGTGGCGAAACGCCGGCCTCTCCAGAATACTGAGTCGGCCCGCGCGGGCCGCAGGAGGCAGACATGGCTTCAGACAAGATCGTGAACGTCGGCACCGACAACTTCGAGTCGGAGGTGCTCTCGTCGGACACCCCTGTTCTCGTCGACTTCTGGGCGACTTGGTGTGGCCCGTGTCGTCAGATCGCCCCGGTGCTCGACGAGCTCGCCGAAGAGATGGACGGCAAGGTCCGAATCGCCAAGCTGAACGTCGACGAGGCGCAGGACCTCGCGATCCAGTACGGCGTGCAGGGTATTCCGCACCTGATCATGTTCAAGGGCGGCGAGATCGTGGACCGCACGCAGGGTGCGCAGCCGAAGCCTCAGCTGCAGGCCTTCGTGGAGCGCAACGCCGGTTGACGCCTTGAGCGAGAGGTTCCGGTCTCTCGGGCCAGCCCTGCGGGAGCGGGGCTGGCAGGCTCTCCTCGTCTACGCGTCGTCTTCGGCCGAGCCGGAGCTCGCCCAGTTCGTCGGCTCGGCGCACCTGGGGCACACCCTCGTGGTGGTGGACCCGCAGGGGGCCGTCCACGTGGCGCCGCTGACACCGATGGAGCGCGGGGAGGCCGCCTCCACCGGGCACCGCGTCGTGTCGGTGGAAGAGCTGCAGCTGCACGAGGCCGCCTCCGCGACGGACGATCCGCAAGAGCTGGTGGCCTGGGCTGCGGAGCGTCTTCTGGCTGCTGCGGGCATCACTGAAGGGGTGGTTGGCCTCGCTGGCGGTGGTCCTGTCGGGCGGGTGAGTGGCGCCGCGCGGCTGCTCGCAGAGCGGGGTTGGGCCTTCGAGTCCGGACACGCGCTGCTCGAGCGCCTTCGGAAGACGAAGTCACCCGACGAGCTGACCGCCGTTCGCCGTGCGGCGGCGGGCACGTGCTCCGCCATGTGGCGCGTCGCCGAGGTGCTCGCGGCGGCAGAAGTTGCGCCTGCTGGTGATCTCCTCTGGGAGGGTGAGTCGCTCACCGTGACGCGGCTCCGTGTCGAGATTGCGAGGACCCTCGCCGAGCTCGAGCTGGAGCAGGCGCGCGGCTCCATCGTGGCACCGGGCGCCGAGGGAGCGGTGCCGCACAATGCCGGAACCGGTGGGCGGGTGCTGCGCGCGGGCGAGAGCCTGGTGGTCGACCTGTTCCCGCGCGGCCCGCTTTTTGCGGACTGCACCCGGACGTTCTGCGTGGGAGACGCGCCGGACGACCTCCTCCGCGCGCACGGCATCGTGGCGGGCGCCCTCGCGGCCGCGCATCGAAGCTGCGTGGCCGGAGCCTCCGGCTGGGACCTGCACACGGAGGTGAGCACCATCTTCGAGGAGGCGGGGTACGCGACCGCGAGGTCCTCACCCGGGACCGAGCGGGGGTATGTCCACGGTCTCGGGCACGGGGTGGGATACGAGCTGCACGAGCTCCCGAGCTTCCGCGAAGGGCAGGGGGATGCGGGCATCCTGGAGGAGGGAGACGTCCTCACCCTGGAGCCCGGGCTCTACGACGAGCAGCGCGGGTACGGCGTCCGTCTGGAGGATCTCGTCGTGCTGGGCGCCGACGGGCCCGAGGTGCTGACGCCGTTGCCGTACGCCCTCGACCCGAGAGACTGGCTCGAGGTGCGCGCGGCGTCCGTCACCTGACGCCGACGGTCGGCGGCACGCGACGCGTCAGCCCCCGAGTGGCGCCGGAAACGCACTGGTGTCGGCACGGCTCGCCAGGGTACCCGCCGGGTTCTCGTAGATCTTCACCGACCCGCTCTGCGTGTCGATGACCGTCACGCGATGCGCCACGTCGGAGAGGCCTGCGGTGAAGACCCAGAACGCACCGTTGACCGGACGGCCGTCGAGCACCTTGACGAGAAGCTCCACGTTCGCGGAGTCGAAGAACCAGAACGCACCGGTGTCGTTGGTGAGCGGGAGTGCTGCTCCCGATGCCTCCGGGGCCGCCGCGACGGTGAAGGCGACGCGCACGAGGAATCGACCGCCCGCAAGGCAGAGATCGCTTCCGCCGGGCGTACAGCTGTTCGGGATCTCCGGAGCCGTGACCGTCGCCTCCACCCCGGCGCTCTCGTTGGAGCCCAGGAACGAGACCACGGAGTACGTCACCTGCTGACCGCCGAAGAGGTCGGGGTCGACGTACTGGCTCGTGCCTTTCGGCAGCTCGGCGACCAGCATGTCCGGGCCGTCTCCGACCCTGCGATAGACGCGGAAGCCTTCGGCGTGATGGCACGCGGCGGTCCAGGTGAGGGTCACCTGGAAGTCGCGAATCGTGGCGCTCAGATCGCTGGGCGCCTCGGGAATTGCGAAGCCGGGCAGCAGAGGCTGGAGGACAAACAGCCCGCGACCCGTGTCGCTGACGATCACATTGCCCGAGTCGAAGAACGGGTAGTTACTCCATGCGCCGTTGAACCGGGGGGCATCGTCTTCGGGCTCGACGTCGAACGAGGCCACCTCTCGCAGCCGGCCCTCGCGGATGCGTGCGAGGTCGAGAATCCGCAGGCCGGCGCGGTAGTTGGCCTGGAACGCGTGGCCCCGGTGCACGTACTGGTTGTGGTCGATCGCGCTGGAGTTTGCGGTGTGCGTTCCCAGGACCCGGGGAGAGCGCAGAGAAGAGACGTCCCAGATGTAGGTGCGCGTGTCGTGGCCGTTGTTGCGTTCGTCCGTCTCGTCGTCCAGGAGGAGGAACCGCTGGTTGCTGGTCAGCCACGCCTGGTGCGCGTAGGAGCGCCCCGCGTAGTCGGTACGCGACAGCTGTTCCGGAGAGCTCGGGTCGGTCACGTCGACGATCGTGAGCGAGTCTTCGTTGCTGGCGAAGCACACGTGGCGCTCGCTGAACTCGGCGTCCGGGCCCGTGTAATAGACGCACTGGGCGTCGTGGGTGTAGCCGTCGTCGGCGAAGCAGCCCGCGAAGGTCGGCGCAAGGGGGTTGCGCACCGAGATCATGTGCAGACCGCCGTTGCACTCGTCGGAGCCCACGGCGTAGGCCATTCCGGCGACCTCGTTCACGACGACGTTGTGTGCCGAGCCGAAGCCGTCGTAGGTGGCGTCTTCGTTCCACGTCTGCGGTTCAGTGACGCCGCGCAGGCGGCGGAGATCGAAGACCTGGAGCCCGTGGCCGGGCGAGCTGTCGGCCACGATCAGAGCGTAGGTGCCATAGGTCTTGACGTCGCGCCACACCGAGGAGCGCCCGCGGGAGGGCAGGCTGCCGAGATAGACGGGCTGGGTCGGTCGGGACACGTCCACGAACGCCGTGGCGTTGCTGAGCGCGACGAGGGCGATCTCGGCCCCCGTCTTCGGATCCGTGAAGCCCCAGATGTCGCTTCCCGACACGCTGTCGCCCGCAGCGACCCCCATCTCCGACAGGGGCAGGAGCGCCTGGAGGTCGACGTTCGAGCACGGGAATCCGGCAGCTCGGCCACCCTCGCAGTGTGCGTGTCCAAGGGCCGACGGGGCCTCGGCCAGCGGATCGATCTCCTCGAGGTGGGCCTGACCGATGGCCTGGAGGCCGCTGGGGGAGCCGGCCATGGGGGACGTGCTCCAGGACCGGGGCCGGGGGGGGGCCTCGGGGAAGGCGCTCGTGTCGGCGAGGCTGGTCGGGGCTCCCGGGGTGGAAGAGTAGGACTGAACCGTGCCGGTCGAGGTGTCGGTGACGTCGACCGTGTACCTCAGGTCGGAGAGCGCACCGAAGAAGACCCAGAAGTGCCCGTTGACACCGCGGCCGTCCAGCACCTTCACGACGACCTCGAGGTTTGCTGGAGTGAAGAACCAGAACGATGCGGTGTCGTCGCTGAGCAGGCCGCCGTGCCCCTGGCGGGCGAGGCCGTCGTCGAGGTGGTAGGTCACCGAAACGTCGAACCGGCCGCCCTGCAGCCGCACGGCGCCTCCCTCCTCGCAGCTCGCTTCGCTGGGGCTCGGGAAGAGCAGGAGCCCAAACAGCAGCGCCAGAGCTCCGCCGAGAAGCACCGTTGGACGCAGCGAGAGGATGGAGGTTGGTCGGGACATGGCTCCTGCATGCAACCGGCGTGGCGAGGTCGAGATTCCGCCGGGTGCGTTGGAGCCCGAAGCCTAGCGCTCGACCCAGTAGTTCGGGGCTTCTTTGGTGATGGTCACGTCGTGGGCGTGACTCTCCTTGTGCCCGGCCGCGGTCGTGCGCATGAGAGTCGCCTGCGTGCGGAGCTCTTCGATGTTCCGGCATCCGGAGAGCCCCATCCCGGCCCGCATGCCGCCCGTGAGCTGCTCGACCATCTGATGCACGCTGCCTTTGTACGGCACCATCCCTTCGATGCCCTCGGGGACCATCTTGCTGAGGGCGTCCTCGGTGTCCTGGAAGTAGCGGTCGGCGCTGCCGCGCGCCATCGCGGCGATCGACCCCATGCCGCGGTAGGCCTTGTAGGTGCGCCCCTGATAGAGGATCGTCTCGCCCGGGCTCTCCTCGGTGCCGGCCATCAGCGAGCCGACCATGATCGAGTGTGCTCCGGCCGCCACGGCCTTGGTGAGATCCCCCGAGAAGCGCACGCCACCGTCTGCGATGACCGGAATGTCGGCTTCCGCCGCGGCCTCCGCGCAGCGTTGGATCGCCGTGAATTGCGGCATTCCGGCGCCGGTCACGACCCGGGTCGTACAGATGCTGCCGGCCCCGATGCCCACCTTCACACCGTCGACACCCCGCTCGATGAGCGCTTTGGCTCCCGCCGCGGTGGCGACATTGCCCGCGAGGATCCTGGCGTCCGGGAGCTCCTCGCGGACGGCCGAGATGGCGTCCAGAACCCCGTCGCTGTGGGCGTGGGAGGAGTCGAGCACCAGAACGTCCGCCTTCGCGTCGAGGAGCGCCTTGGCCCGATCGAGGTAGTCGCCCGAGGCGCCGATGGCGCCGGCCACCCGGAGACGGCCGAGCTCGTCCTTGCAGGCGTTCGGATACTGCTCCATCTTCTGGATGTCCTTGACCGTGATCAGGCCTTTGAGGTTGCCCTGGTCGTCGGTCACCAGCAGCTTCTCGATGCGGTGGCGGTGGAGCTCTGCCTTGGCGTCCTGGAGTGTCGTTCCAACCGGCACCGTGACCAGGTTCTCATGGGTCATGAGATCCGAGATCGGCTTGTGCGTATTGGTCTCGAAGCGCAGGTCGCGGTTGGTGAGGATGCCGACCAGCTGGCCCGCGGAGTCGGTGACCGGGACCCCGGAGATCTTGTAGGAGGCCATCAGCTCGAGCGCCTCGTGGATCTTCTGCTCGGGCCGCATCGTGATCGGGTCGACGATCATGCCGGCCTCCGAGCGCTTGACCTTGTCGACCTCGCCCGCCTGTTCGTCGATCGAGAGGTTCTTGTGCACCACGCCGATCCCACCCTCCTGGGCGATGGCGATCGCTAGGCGCGACTCCGTCACCGTGTCCATGGCGGCGGACATCAGCGGAATGTTGAGCGTGATGCCGCGACACAGCACGCTCGCGAGGTCGATGTGGTTCGGGTGAACCTGGGAGTAGCCGGGAACGAGGAGGACGTCGTCGAAGGTGAGGGCGGTATCGAGCTCGCGGGAGGTCATGCGGGGGAAGAGCTCCTTCAGCAGGCGGGTCGGTGCGGTGAAGTCGGGGTCATGCAGAGGCGCGGCCGTGGCACTTCTTGTACTTCTTGCCCGAGCCGCAGGGGCAGGGCTCGTTGCGCCCGACCTTCGGTTGGTCGCGCACCACGGTCTGCGGTTTGGCGTCGTGGTCGCCGCGGGCCTCGGGTGGCGGTGCGATGGAAAAGGGCATTGGGCTCTCGCGCTTCGGCTGGGCCGTCGGCTGGGGAAGCGGGCGCCGGCGCTGCTGGAGCTCCTCGATCTCTTCGCGCGTGATCGGCTCGATCCGGTAGAGGCGCTGGATGATCGCGTCTTCGATGCGCTCCTTCATCGACTGGAACTGGTCGAAGCTCTCACGCTTGTACTCGTTCTTCGGGTCCTTCTGCGCGTAGCCGCGGAGGCCGATGCCCTCCTTGAGGTGGTCGAGAACGAGGAGGTGGTCCTTCCAGTTCGCGTCGACGAGACCCAGCATGACCTGCTTCTCGATGAACTTGAACTCCTCGTCGCCGTTCTTCTCGATCTGCTCGTCGTAGCGGGCACGGGAGAGAGCCTTGAGGTGATCGCGGAGCTCGTCGATGCCGAGGTCGTCGAGCGGGCCGTGCTCGTGCACGTCGATGTCGAAGTACGCCTTCATCTCGGTTGCGATCTCGGTGAGGTTCCAGTCGCGGGGGTCGGCGCTCTCCGGGCAGTGTGTGTCGACGAGGTACTCCGTGACCTCGTCGGCGAGCCCGCGCACGTACTCGCGCCCCTCGCGCCCTTCGAGAATGTCGCGGCGCAGCTCGTAGATGGCCTCGCGCTGCTTGTTCATCACGTCGTCGTACTCGAGGAGGTTCTTCCGGATCTCGAAGTTCCGGCCCTCCACCTGCGTCTGCGCCCGCTCGATCGCGCGGGTGACCATGCGGGACTCGATGGCCATCCCCTCTTCCATGCTGCTGGTGACGAAGCTCCGCAGGCGCTCGTTGCCGAAGATCCGCATGAGGTCGTCGTCGAGCGAGAGGAAGAAGCGCGAAGACCCCGCGTCACCCTGGCGCCCGGAGCGACCGCGCAGCTGGTTGTCGATGCGGCGGGACTCGTGGCGCTCGGTCCCCAGAATATGGAGCCCGCCAGCGGCCAGCACCTCTTCCCGCTCGCTCCTGCACTTGTCGTTGAAGCGAGCGAGCGCAGCTTCGTAGGCGGTCGGATCCTGTTCGGGATCGGCCTCGGCGCGCGCGAGCTGCTCGGGGTTGCCTCCGAGGACGATGTCGGTGCCGCGGCCCGCCATGTTGGTTGCCAGTGTCACGGCACCCTTGCGCCCGGCCTGCGCGACGATGTTGGCCTCGCGCTCGTGGTACTTCGCGTTGAGCACGACGTGCGGCACCTTCGACCGCTTCAGGAGCTTCGAGAGCATCTCGCTCCGCTCGATCGACACCGTGCCCACGAGCACGGGCTGGCCGCGCTCGCTGCAGTCCTGGATGTCCTCGACGACGGCGTTCCACTTTTCGCCCTCGGAGCGGAAGATCAGGTCGCGGTGATCTTCGCGGGCCAGCGGCCGGTTCGTCGGGATGACGACGACGTCCAGCTCGTAGATCTCGCCAAACTCGGACGCCTCGGTGTCGGCGGTACCGGTCATGCCCGCGAGCTTGTCGTACATGCGGAAGTAGTTCTGGAAGGTGATCGTGGCGAGGGTCTGGTTCTCGCGCTCGATCTTCACGCCCTCCTTGGCCTCGATCGCCTGGTGGAGGCCGTCGGACCAGCGCCGGCCCGGCATCATGCGGCCGGTGAACTCGTCCACGATGACGATCTGGCCCTCTTTCACGAGGTAGTCGACATCGGCCTTGAACAGATTGTGCGCGCGCAGCGCCTGGTTGACACCGTGGAGCACCTCGATGTTCTCGAGGTCGTAGAGGTTCCCGATGCCCAGCAGCTTCTCGACCTTGGCGACGCCGTCGTCGGTGAGCGTGACGGTCTGTGCCTTCTCGTCGACGAGGAAGTCACCGGTGGTGTACTTGTGCTCGCCTTCCTCGATCTCTTCGCCCTTCTCGAGCCGGGGCGCGACCTTGTCGAGGGCGTAGTACTTGTCGACCGAGTCTTCGGACGGGCCGGAGATGATCAGGGGGGTCCGCGCCTCGTCAATGAGGATCGAATCGACCTCGTCGACGATGGCGAAGTGGTGCGGCCGCTGGACCATCGACTCCAGGCGGAACTTCATGTTGTCGCGCAGGTAGTCGAAGCCGAGCTCGTTGTTGGTGGCGTAGGTGATGTCGGCGCCGTAGGCCGCCTGGCGCTCCTCGTCGGTCAGGCCGTGCTGGATGACCCCCACCGTGAGGCCGAGGAACTCGTACACCTGGCCCATCCACTCGGCGTCGCGGCGTGCCAGATAGTCGTTCACCGTGACCACGTGGACGCCCTGGCCTGCCAGGGCGTTCAGGTACACGGCGAGCGTGGCGACGAGGGTCTTGCCCTCGCCGGTCTTCATCTCCGCGATCTTGCCGTCGTGGAGCACCATGCCGCCGATGAGCTGCACGTCGTAGTGCCGCATACCGAGCGTCCGCTTGGACGCCTCGCGGACCGTGGCGAACGCGTCGACGAGCAGATCGTCGAGCGTCTCCCCCTGCTCGAGGCGCGCCTTGAGCTCGCTCGTGCGCTCCCGGAGCTGCGCGTCAGTGAGCGCCTCGACCTCCGCCTCGAGGGCGTTGATCGCGTCCACCATCGGCTGGAGCTTCTTGATGTCCCGCTCGTGCTTGGTACCGAAGACCTTGGACAGTGCGCGACCGATCATGATGGCGAGTTCACTCCTGGGGGCTGGGGCCGGGCGTGGTGCAGTCCTCCGTCGGAGGCCACCGAAGTGAGCTGGACGATACCACTGCAACCGCAAAGGCGCCGGGGGGATTCCGGCGCCTCTGTCAGCCTCTTCATCGGGGGTTTTGCCCTAGCGGTCGAGCATGAACTCGACGGGGTTTTTGGCCTCCCCGCGGTCCCGGACCTCGTAGTGCAGGTGGTAGCCCGTGGCGCGACCCGTGTTGCCGACATATCCGACGACGTCACCTCGGGAGACCTTCTGTCCGGGGCTGACGGCGGTCTCGGAGAGGTGACCGAACCGCGACTCCATGCCGAAGCCGTGTGCGATGAAGACCGCGCGCCCGAGGCCGCCGTTGCGGCCCGAGCGGGTCACGACGCCGTCGGCCGTTGCCACGACGGGCTTGCCGGGAGGTGCGGAGATGTCCACACCTGGATGGAAGGCGCGCCGACCCGTGATCGGGTCGCGTCGAGTGCCGTAGCGGCTGGTGAGGATGCCGCGCACCGGGCTGATCGCGGGCATCGAGGAGATGCGCAGATCGCGCTCCTGCAGACGCTCGCGCACGCCACCGAGGGCAGCCTGGAGCTGGCGGGAGCGCTGCCCGAGAGTCTCGAGGTCGATCGGCGCTTCCGCGCCGACCGTGAGATCGCCACCGGCGCCGCTGGTACCCCCGGCCGTGGTGGGCTCGGCGAGAATCATCTCGTCCAGTCCCGCGACGATCGCGAGGCTGCTGGTCTGGTCCTCGTAGTCGGCCAGCTGTGCCTGGAGCTGGCGAATGCTCTGCTCGAACGTCTGGTTGATGTCGCGGAGCTGGTCGTTCTCGTCGCGGAGGGAAGCCAGCTCGCTGAGGTTCACCGAGGTCGAGAAGTGCGACCAGGTGACGAATGCGACGCCGAGGGTGGCGAGGAGGAACGAGAAGCCCGCGAGCTTGACCGCGCGGGAGCTGACACGCCACTTGCGGAACTTGGCCCGCGAGTGGGGGACGAAGATGATGGTGTGATGCTTGAGATCCATGGACTTCCGGATGTGAGGTCCCGGGCGCCGTGGCCTGGGGGGCAGCCCGTCAGCCGGCGGGAACCGGAGAGCGCGAGCTGGGCTCGATCATGGTGGGGGTGGGCTCTTTCAACACAAACGTCGGATGGCCTGGGGGAGCGGACACACCTCTGCGGGTGATACGCCATGGAGCGGACCGACTGCAAACACACGTTTCGTGAGCTGGGCGCTATTCTAGTGCCGCGACTCGGGCTGTCAAATCCGCAGCAACGCCCCGCCCGAGCCCCCTATTCTACGGAATCTCGCAAGGGATGGAAACGGTGCTCGGAGCATTCGACGGCGGTTCCAGACCCTCGACCGTGCGTTTAGACTGAGGCCGTGAACGTCGTCCACACGCTCGGGCCCGTGCAGGCCTTCGATCTGGAAGGGGAGCGAGTCCGCATCGGCACTCTCTGGGAGGACTCTCCCGCGGTGCTGGTCTTTCTCCGCCACTTCGGCTGAATCTTCTGCAAGAGACAGGTCGCGCAGTTGCGCGCCATCGGCACGGAGATCGAAGAGCTCGGCGGGGCGCTGACCCTGATCGGCAACGGCACGCCGGAAGACGCCCGGCGCTATGCCCAGGAGGAGGACCTGCCGTTCCGTCTGCTGGTCGACCCCCAGCTGATCGGCTACGGTGCGATGGAGCTCCGGCGGAGCATCCTCGCGAACTACTCGCCTCGCGTCGTGCCGCGTCTGTTCCGCGCCGTACGAGAAGGCTTCCGGCCCGGCAAGGCCTACGGCCAGACCGACCAGCTCGGCGGGGTGTTCGTGATCAGCCCTCTCGGCGACGTGCTCTACGCTCATGCGAGCGAGTCGCTCGGCGACGAGCCGCCGCCGGAGCGCATCCTCCAGGCGCTGCGCGGAGCGGCGGGGGAGCTGGAAGGCTGACGGGCTGATCCGGGGTCCGGTCAGGGCACGACGCAGGTGCCGTCGTGCCCACGATCGCGATACTGCAACGCCTCGGCCACGTGGTCGGTACCAACGTCCGGATCACCGGCGAGATCGGCGATCGTGCGCGCGACGCGGGTCGTCTTCGCCAAGGCCCGAAGCGAGAGCCCCAGCGACTCGTACGCGCGACGGAGCAGCGATCCGGTGGGGCCACGGGACTCGATCAGGCGCAGCGTTTGCCGGGGAGTCAGGGTGGCGTTGGTTCCGCCTCCCCGCGCGGCTTGCCTCCCGCGGGCTGCCCCGACGCGTTCCGCGACGTGGTCCGAGGCTTCTCCAGGTGGCGCGCCGAGGGCTTCGCGAGGAACCGGGCCCAGGGTGAGGTGCAGGTCGATGCGGTCGAGCAGAGGCCCGGAGATTCTCGAGGCGTAGCGCGCCCTGTCCGTCTCGGCACAGCGACAGTCTCGCCGTGTGTCTCCGAAGTAGCCGCAAGGGCACGGGTTCATCGCTGCAACCAGGGACACCTGCGCGGGGAAGGTCAGGCGGCTCCGATTCCTCGTGACGTGGACCTCGCCGTCTTCCAGGGGTTGGCGCAGGCTGTCGAGCGCGGCCCTCCGGAACTGAGCGACCTCGTCGAGGAAGAGCACGCCGCGGTGCGCCAGGCTGACCTCCCCCGGCCGCGGGATCTGCCCTCCGCCGACGAGGCCAACGAGCGTGGTGTCGGAGTGGGGGCTGCGGAAGGGGCGCTCCGTGAGCAGTGTCTCCGGCGGCTCCGCCCCGCCGAGAGCGTGGATCTTCGTGACCTCCAGGGCCTCCTGCTCGTCGAGCGGCGGCAGGATTCCCGGGAGACAGCGCGCGAGCAGGGTCTTTCCGGCTCCTGGAGGCCCCACGAGGAGCAGGTTGTGCCCGCCGGCCGCTGCCACCTCGAGCGCGCGCTTGGCGGCCTGCTGGCCGCGGACGTCGGCGAGGTCCTGGCTACGCAACGGAGCTCGCCGGCCCGCGCCGGCCTCCGTGGGCGCCAGAACGCAGCGTCCGACCAGATGGCCCACCGCCTCCGTGAGGCTCTCGACCCCGATGGTGCGCACTCCGGGGAGCTCGGCGGCCAGGTGCCGGTCGCCTGCCGGCACCAGGATCTCGCGCACCGCCCGCTCCCGTGCGAGCTCCGCGATGGCGAGCGCTCCCCGGACCCGTCGGATCTCGCCACCGAGGCCGAGCTCGCCACAGAAGAGCCGGCCTCCGAGACTCTCCTCCGGCAGGTGCCCGTGTGCCGCGAGAAGTGCGCACGCGATGGCGAGATCGAGGTGGTTGCCTCCCTTGGGGAGGTCCGCCGGAGCCAGGTTGACGGTGACCGCCTTCGGCCGCAGCTCGAAGCCCGCGTTGCGGATGGCGGCCCGTACGCGCTCGCGGCTCTCCTTGACGGCCGTTCCCGCGAGCCCGACCAGGTCGAAGCGGGGCAGGCCGTTCTGCACGTCGACCTCGATCTCGATCGCGCGAGCGTCGATGCCCCAGGGGGTGGCGGAGAGAGCCTTGGTGATCATCTCCGGAAGAAGACGTTGGTAGGCCTCTCCGCCTTGCAGCCCGCCTTGCAGCGGCCGCACGTGCGCCCCCTGGACGGCGCGTCGCACCGGAGTAGGATGCGCGCATGCGCAGCTACTCGGATCTCATGCGCGAGGTTCGAGGAGGGCGCTATCCCCGACGACCGCACCGGGACACTCAGTTTGACGGTGTGGCGTAAATAAGGCGTAATATAAGGATGCTCGTAGATCTCGAAGGGCGAGTCAAGAACACCAAACTCCCGCTCTCACGCCCTCTGCTTCCTCTCTTTGAGGCGGTCGTTAACTCGATTCACGCCATCGAAGAGAGGGGGCGGACTGACGGTCAGTTGGAGATCGTCGTGAGGCGGGAGAGTCCACAGAAGGTCGTCTCTGACGACTTCGTCCAACCGATAACCGGCTTTGTAGTAAGAGACAACGGAGCAGGTTTCACGGACGAGAACTTCGAGTCCTTCCTGACCTCCGACTCGACGTTCAAACAGGCGAAGGGCGGCAAAGGTGTTGGCCGCTTCTTGTGGCTCAAGGCGTTCGAGAGCGTCCTCGTGGAGAGCACCTTCGAGGCGGGCGGCACGACAAGGAAGCGTACCTTCGACTTCCGACTCTCATCCGAAGGAGTCGAGAACCACAAGCTAGCTGAAGGAACGGCCGCTGAAGTTCGGACGAGCGTTGAACTGCGGGACTTCAAGGAACGCTACTCGAAGCGGGCTCCCTTGAGAGCCGAGGTGGTCGCGAGACAACTCTTGCAGCATTGCCTGGTCTATCTACTGGCTCCACAGTGCCCTTGTATGGTGCTCCTCGACGGAGAAGAGCGGCTGGATCTGGGCACCATGTTCAAGGACGACATCACTACGTTCTCTGAGCGGCGAGAGTTTCGCATCAAAGACGCCACGTTCGAAGCCGTACACATGCGGCTGCACCGCGCTAGCGATGCTGGGCATCGGGTTCACTACTGTGCTCACAACCGTGAGGTACTCGAAGAAAGGCTGTCGAAGTACATCCCTGAGCTTGATCGAAGCCTGGCGGACGATGATGGCGAGAGCTTCAACCTGGCGTCGTACGTGTCTGGCGCCCTTCTTGATGATGCTGTCACGAGTGAGCGCACGGGCTTCGACTTCTCCGACGTTGAACAAGAGCTCTTTCCCGAAGAGATCACACGAAGCGACCTACGCCAGGGAGTAGCTGAGGAGGTTCGCGCCTTCCTCAAACCCCATCTTGATCGGATACAGGCTGAGAAGCTTGCAAGGATTGAGAGGTACGTGCAGCGGGAGGCGCCTCAGTACCGGCCTCTCGTCAAGCACGCCAAGAGCTACCTCGAGACGATTCCGCCTTCGGTTTCCGATGCGAACCTCGACATCGAGCTGCACAAGGCGAAGTCCCGGGCGATTGCGGATCTCAAGAGCGACGGCAGCAAGTTCTTCTCTGAGAGCGGTGTTCCTGCTGATTCTCAGGAGTTCTACAAGAAGTATCGACGACTGGCCGAGCAGCTGAACGACTTTGCAAAGTCCGAGCTCGCTCAGTACATCGTGCACAGGAAGGCGATTCTCGAGTTGCTTCGCCGGGGCCTCGAGGTCCAAGCGAACGGGAAGTACGGCCTTGAAGAAGGCGTACATGAGCTGATCTTCCCCCTCAGATCGAGCTCTGACGATGTCAGCTACGAGAACCAGAACCTGTGGATTCTGGACGAGAAGCTCGCTTATCACCGCTACTTGTCGTCGGACAAGTCCTTCGCGTCGGTTGATGTAGTCGATTCCAAAGAGCAAACGAGGCCGGACTTGGTGATCTTCAATTCACCGTTCGCTTTCGTCGAAGATGAGAAGCCTTTCGGATCGGTTGTCCTAGTTGAGTTCAAACGCCCCCAACGAGACAACTACAAGGCTGATGAAAACCCGCTTGCGCAGCTCTACGGCTACGCGAGAGAGATCTCGGAGGGGGGAGCCAACGACAGGAAGGGCCGGCCAATCACGATCGCCGAGACGACGCCCTTCTACGGATATGTGGTCTGCGACATCACTAAGAAGATGAAGCGCTTTGCCGAGGATGGAAACCTGACCCCAACTCCGGATGGGCTAGGGTACTTCGGCTACAACCAAGCCCATCGGATGTACGTCGAGGTCATCTCATACGACAAGCTGGTGAAGGACGCGCAGAAGAGGAACCGTGCCCTCTTTGAGAAGCTTGGCCTCAGCTGACGGCCAGTGACCGATAGGGGCTGCCGAGTTCGTAACAAACAACTCGTCACAGGCAGCGCTGCCTCCTGGCCGTGCCCATAGTTTCTGGCGGCCACCTACAGCCGGGTGTCTTGCCCGAGCTAGATCATGGAAGAACGAAGCGCCCGTCGCTCATGGCATCGACCGGGCGCGACCTGCTCCGCCAGGGAGTACGTACCGCAGCTCAGGTCGCTTTGCGCGATCGGGTCGAGGAGCGAGCAAGACTCGCGGCCGTTCACGACCAGAACCAGCGGGTAGAGAACGGGTAGAGAAGCGGTCGGGCGCGACCCCAGTTTTCTCGGGCCCAGGCTTCCGACTCTGGAACAACCGTCGTGCGACCGAGATACGCCTCGCCGATGGCTTGTCCAGGCGGGACTAGGTCAGACGAGGGAGCGGACCCAGGCAGCTGTTGCGTGGGCCAACTGGATGATGTCGCTCTTGTGGCTCTTGCCCTTCCACATGTCTGCGAGATGCGCGTTGTCCGCGTTAAGCCCCATGGCCAGGAGCTGCTCCCGGATTCCCGCCATAGTCCCGAGCAACTGGCCCTCAAGTGAGATCTGCTGCTGCTTGTCCGCCGAGTGCATAGCGTCTGCTAGCCTCTCCATGCGCTCAACCTGCCGGAGGACGCTCTCTCTGGACATGCGATCGCCTAGAAGTTTCCGTACTCGTACAGACCTTGAGGAGGCGCAGAGTAGCTACAGGGTGCGGAGAAGTTCTCGCGCGATGCGGGCGGACTTCCTACGCGTTCGCCTGTCTCGGGATCGACAAGCAGCTTGGCAACCTCGACACCCAGCTCGGTGCCGTTGAGCTTGGCGATGGTGTCGGCTACATCGACTGCGACGCCGACTGGTCCGAGGGCGAGTGTTGCAAGTGCCTTGGCAGCTGCTGGCGGGCCCTCAGACGCAACGTCCACGAAGGTCTTGCCCAAGCCGAGCACATCTAGTGCGTTCATCTCACACTCCTCCTTGCTCCGATAGTAGTCATCCTACAGCCACCAAGGGCCCCCTAGCCAACTGAAACAGGTCGCCTGATCGCGGTCAGAGGGAGACTCTCCCGCTTGCAGACCTAGCCTCCTGGCAGTCGTTTCCCGATCAGCCAGATCTCGTCGCCAGCGTCCTTGGCCTCGAGAATGCGGTACTGCACGCCGTCCAAGCCGAACTGGAACGGCTCGTTCGCGCGCAGCAGCCTCTTGACTCGGTCGTAACCTCGCTGGTCCAGATCCAGCTCGTGTTGATCGCCACCTGAGTCGAGGATGATCCTCTTCTTCATCTCTCGAATCTAGCACCAGCAAACTGGCGATTGAGACTTGGCCTGCCTCTTGGTCTGCGTCTCCCCCGTGCAACCCCAGGCGGCGTAGCGCTGGATGAGAGGGGTAGGATGCGCGCATGCACAGCTACCTCGATCTGATGCGGGAGGTGCTCGAGGAGGGTACGGTCCGCGGCGACCGCACCGGCACGGGCACCCGCAGCCTGTTCGGGCGCCAGCTCCGCTTCGACCTGCAGACCGGTTTTCCCCTGCTGACCACGAAGAAGGTCCACCTGCGCTCCATCATCTTCGAGCTGCTCTGGTTGCTGCGCGGCGACACGAACGTGCGCTACCTCCAGGAGAACGGCGTCACGATCTGGGACGAATGGGCCGACGAGAACGGCGAGCTCGGCCCGATCTACGGCAAGCAGTGGCGGTCGTGGCAGGGCTGCGACGGGCGCGTCGTCGACCAGATCCAGGAGGCCGTCGATCGCATCCGCAACGAACCGGAGTCGCGCCGCATCCTCGTGAGCGCCTGGAACGCGGCCGAGGTGGAGGAGATGGCGCTCCCGCCCTGTCACACCCTCTTCCAGTTCTACGTGGCCGAGGGCAGGCTCTCGTGCCAGCTCTATCAGCGCAGCGGTGACCTCTTTCTCGGCGTGCCGTTCAACATCGCGTCCTACGCCCTGCTCACCATGATGATGGCCCAGGTGTGCGACCTCGAGCCGGGAGACTTCGTGCACACCCTCGGCGACGTGCACCTCTACAACAACCACGTCGAACAGGCGCAGAGGCAGCTCGCGCGGGAGCCTCGGCCGCTGCCACGCATGCGCCTCAACCCCCAGCGCCGGAACATCTTCGCGTTCGAGTACGACGACTTCGAGCTGCTGCACTACGATCCGCACCCTCCCATCGCGGCCCCGGTGGCGGTGTAGGACGAACCGCGCCGTGGCCGACCTGCAGCTGAGCCTGATTGCCGCGGTCGCCCGAGGCGGCGTCATCGGCCGGGACGGGGAGCTGCCCTGGCGTCTTCGAGCCGACCTCCGTCGCTTCAAGCGCCTCACCACCGGACACCCGCTGGTGATGGGGCGTCGCACGCACGAATCGATCGGACGAGCGCTTCCAGGGCGACGCAACCTGGTGCTCAGCCGGTCGAGCTCCTTTCGCCCGGCCGAAGGCGCCGAGAGGGCAGGGGGCCTCGAGGAGGCGCTGCGGCGGCTGGAGGGCGTGTCGCTCGCCTTCGTGATCGGTGGCGCTGCGGTCTACGAAGCTGCACTCCCGCGTGCGACACGGCTCGACATCACGTGGGTTCTGGCTGACGTCGAGGGCGACGTCTCGTTTCCGGAGCTCGACCTGTCCCGTTGGCGCGAGGCGGAAAGCGAAGATGTGCCGGCCGGGCCCGAGGACGAGCACGCCACGCGCTACGTCCGCTACGTCCGGACGTGAGCGGAGCCCCGACGAGCTCGCCGTCCGACCGCGCGCAGCTCCTGAAACGCTGGGCTCTCGAGGAGGGGTTCCACCGGGCGGGAGTCGCCTCCCTCGAGCCGTCGCGTGACGCCGAAGCGTTCGACCGTTGGATCGATCTCGGGCGCCACGCCGGCATGCGCTACATGGAGCGCTACCGCGACAAGCGGCTCGATCCCGCGACTCTCGTCGACGGTGCGAAGACCGCCCTCGTCGTGGCGCTCCACTACGCGCCGCTCGGGGGCCACGAGGCGTCCGCCCCGCCGGAGGGGTCGGTGTGGAGCAAGGTGGCCCGCTACGCCCGCGGGGACGACTACCACGACGTCATGAAGCGGCGCCTCCGGCGCCTGGAGGAGCGCGTGCACGAGGCCTTTCCCGGAGCGACGTCGCGCTCCTTCGTGGACACGGGGCCTCTCCTCGAGCGCGAGCTCGCGGCCCGCGCGGGCCTCGGTGCGGTGGGAAAGAACACGAACCTGCTGCATCCCGATGGCAGCTGGTTCCTGCTCGGCGAGGTGCTGCTGTCGCTCGAGCTCGAGCCCGACGAGCCCCTGGCCGACATGTGTGGCGACTGCACCCGCTGCCTCGATGCCTGCCCGACCGGTGCACTCCCGGCCCCGTACGAGCTCGATGCGGCGCGCTGCACCTCCTACTGGACGATCGAGCATCGAGGGGAGATCTCGCCGGAAGACGAGGCCTTCGTCGGGGACTGGCTCTTCGGCTGCGACATCTGCCAGGAGGTGTGTCCCTGGAACGAGTTCCACGCGAAGCGCGGCGCACGCACGTTCGACGAGGAGTGGGCACGGCTGCCGGAGGCCCGCGCTGCGTTGTCGTTGGGAGATCTGATGGGCCTCGAGAGGCCGGAGTACGTGGAGCGATTCCGGCGCAGCCCCATGAAGCGGGCGAAGCTGGAGGGGCTCCGACGCAACGCAACGATCGTCGCACGAAACCGAGAGCGCAGGGGCCGTTGAGCCGCGAGGCCCGCGGGGCCTCGAAAGGCAGCCGGAGAGGCCAAATGGAGGCGCTTTCTGGTTGACGCCACGGGACGACGGTCCCTATACTCATCCATCCTGGCCTCAGCCGAAGCGCGCTCTCCCGAAGCACTCAAAGTACTGATTCGAGCGCACTTCGAGGCGCAAAATTCTCACGACGCGCGGCCTAGAGAACCGCTGTCGTTGCGCCGGAGCCCGAGCCGGGAAGAGGAGATTTCCCAGATCATGGATGGAACGGAAGAGCAGCAGGGCGCCGCGGCAGCAGCCGACGGCGCGGAGCTGCAGGACGGACTCACGTACGAACAGCTCGTCGAGATGTACGACGAGAGCATGCGACACCTCACGGAAGGTGAGATCGTCGCAGGCAGGGTGATCGCGATCACCAGCAACGACGTCATCGTCGACGTCGGCTACAAGTCGGAAGGTCTCATTCCTCTCCGCGAGTTCACCTCGCGCGAGGGGGAGCTGCAGGTCGCCGTCGGAGACGACGTCGAGGTGCTGCTCGAGCAGACCGAAGGCGCCGAGGGCACGGTGATGCTCTCGAAGACCAAGGCCGAGCGCATGCGCGTGTGGTCGCAGGTCGAGAACAGCTTCAAGGAAGGCAAGATCATCAAGGGTCGGGTCATCGACCGCATCAAGGGCGGCCTGACCATCGACGTTGGTCTCCGTGCCTTCCTCCCCGGATCACTCGTCGACATCAAGCCGGTCAAGAACCTCGAGTCGCTCAAGGGCGCCGAGCTCGAGTTCAAGGTGATCAGCCTCGATCGCCGGCGCAACAACATCGTGCTGTCGCGCAAGGCCGTGCTCGAGAAGGAGTACGAGAAGAAGAAGAAGGAGACCCTCGCCCTCCTCAAGGAAGGCGTGGAGCTCGACGGTGTCGTCAAGAACATCACCGACTACGGCGTGTTCATCGACCTCGGTGGCATCGACGGTCTCCTTCACATCACCGACATCTCCTGGGGCCGAGTCAACCACCCGAGCGAGCACTTCGCGGTGGGCGACGAGACCCGGATCGTGGTGCTCAAGTTCGACCCGGAGACCGAGCGCGTCTCGCTCGGCTACAAGCAGCGCTTCGACGATCCGTGGACCCTGGTCGACAAGAAGTTCCCGCTCGGCAGCCGCGTGCAGGGCAAGGTGGTCAGTCTGGTCGACTACGGCGCCTTCGTCGAGATCGAAGAGGGTGTCGAGGGCCTGATCCACGTCAGCGAGATGTCGTGGACCAAGAAAGTCGTCACGCCGTCGAAGATCCTCAACGTCGGCGACATCGTGGAGGCCATCGTCTCCGAGCTCGACATGAAGCAGCGCCGCATCTCGCTGTCGCTGCGCCAGACCGAGTCGAACCCGTGGGAAGAGCTCGCGCAGCGCTTCCCGGTGGGCACCATCGTCGACGGCAAGGTGCGCAACCTCACCGAGTTTGGTGCCTTCGTCGAGATCACCGACGACATCGACGGTCTGATCCACGTGTCGGACATGAGCTGGACGAAGCGCGTCAAGCATCCGTCGGAGGTGCTCGAGAAGGGCGACGACGTGCGCGCGCGCATCACCAACATCGACACGTCGAACCAGCGTGTGTCGCTGTCGATCAAGGAGTTCCTGCCGAACGAGTGGCAGGACTTCATGGACCGTCACAACGTCGGCGATCCGGTCGAGGGCCGTGTGGTGAACGTCACCGACTTTGGCCTGTTCATCGACATCTACGACGGTCTCGAAGGGCTCGCGCACGTGAGCGAGATCGACATTCCCGCCGGCAAGCTCGAAGATCACTATGCGGTGGGTGAGTGGGTCCGCGCCCGCATCCTCCGCATCGAGGACGACGAGAAGAAGGTCGGTCTGACCATGCGCGGTGTCGACCGGCTGACCGCCGACGAGATCGCGGAGCTCGAGCGCGAGCACGCGGAAGAAGAGGCACCAGCAGAGGCCGAGGAGGGTGACGCGCCTGCCGAGGTCGAAGCGTCGGCCGAGGCCGAGGAAACGTCCGAAGACACGTCCGCCGACGAGGAGAGCACCGAGGAGGCTTCGGGGGAGGCCGAAGAATCGGACTCCGAGGATGCGGACCAGGCCGACTCCGAGGATGCGGAGCCTGCCGCGGACGAGGAAGAGTAGGTGAACGGCCGGCATCCCTCCTCGGGGTGCCGGCAGTCGCGGCCCTGCCGCGGCATCTTGAGATGCGGGATCATGTGCTTTGTTGTTTTGATCTGTGATGGCTTTCAAGCTCGACCGGGCCGGGCTTTCGAGCTTGCTCGAATCTGACTGAGGGAGACGACAACTTGGACCATGAGCTGAGACCCACGACTTCGATTCGTGCAGGAATGACGAAGGCAGAGCTCGTCGATCACGTCGCGCGATCGACCCACCTCACCAAGAAGCACGCCGAGCAGATCGTCAACACGGTCTTCGAGAGCATCGTCGACTCTCTCAAGGACGGCGAGAAGATCGAGCTGCGAGGCTTCGGGAGCTTCCGCATCCGCGAGCGCGGCTCGCGCATCGGGCGCAACCCCAAGACCGGTGACCGCGTCGCTGTCCCGTCGAAGAAGATCCCGTACTTCAAGCCCGGAAAGCAGCTCAAAGAGCTTCTCAACGAGGACGAGTAGGAGACGCAGGCCGGCCCGCCGGCCGGAGGCGCTCCACTCCCTCGACATCCCCCCTCCATGAGTCCTCAGGCGAAGTCCGGCCCCGGAGACGAAGTCGAGGCTCCCCCTGCCCGCGCGGTCGTTGCACCTCTCGCGGGCTGGCTGGTGCCCGGTGCGGGGCACCTGATGCTCGGCCGGACCGGTCGAGCAGCGTTCTTCTTCGTCATCGTGCTGCTCACGGCCTGGATCGGCTGGCAGCTCGAGGGCAAGCTCTTCGTTCCCGTCGGCGACCAACCCCTCAGCATGCTGGGAACGATCGGCTCGATGGCCATGGGGATTCCGTACTTCGTGCTGCGCTACGTCATGGAGTACCAGGGCAATCTCGCTTCGGCACGGTACGAGTACGGGAGCGCCTTCCTGCTGACCGCGGGCCTCATGAACTTCATGGTCGTTCTCGATGCCTGGGACATCGGCCGTGGCGCAAAAGACTGAAGATGCCGAGCCACTTCTTCTACATGGTGCTCTACGCGCTCCTCGTGGCCCTCTTCTTCGCCGTCCTCTGGCGCCGCGAGCGGCCGGAACAGGTGCGTCTCTTCCTGCAGATCTTCCTCGGCATGGTCGGCGGCGGTCTGTTGGTCGCCTGGCTCATGTTCCCGTTTCCTTTCGGGCCCCCGGCACCCATTCCCTGAGTCATGACGGCGGACGACTCCCAGAGCCTGCTCGTCGTCGCCGGTGAAGCTTCGGGGGACCTTCACGGAGCCGGGCTCCTCGACGAGATCTCTGTGCGAAGGCCCGACCTTCGCGCCTTTGGCGTCGGTGGAGATCGCATGATCGGCGCTGGGCTCGAAGCCCTCGCTCACAGCCGCGATGTCGGGGTCGTCGGGCTCACCGAGGTCTTGCGCGAGCTGCCGCGCATCCGTCGTGTCTTCCATCACCTGGTCGGCGAAGCCGAGGCGCGGCGTCCGATCGGGGCGGTGCTCATCGACTTCCCGGACTTCAATCTGCGCCTGGCTCGTCGGCTGCGCCAGCTGGGGATCCCCGTGGTCTACTACGTGAGCCCGCAGATCTGGGCCTGGCGGCAGGGGCGTGCGAAGACGATCGCGGACCTCGTCGAGCGCATGCTCGTGCTGTTCGACTTCGAGGTCGACTTCTATCGGGGCTACGACGTGCGCGCCGTTCACGTCGGCCACCCGCTGGTGGAGGAGGTTCCGGCCGAGCTGGCGGCCGCTCCCGCGCGGGAGATCTGCGGGGCCGCCCGGCTGGCGCTGCTCCCGGGCTCGCGCAACAGCGAGGTCCGACGGCTGCTCCCGGGGCTCCTGGCGGCGGCGGCCCGACTTCAGGAGTCGTTCGAGCTGGAGACGCTCCTCATCGAGGCTCCGACGGTCGAGAGAGAGCTCCTCGACCAGATCGTGGACCAGGCCGGCGTTGCGGTTCACCGCATTCGGGACGATCGCCTCCGCGAGGTTGCGCACTGCGATCTGGCCCTGTGCGCCTCGGGGACGGCCACCCTGGAGGTGGGCCTGCTCGGGACGCCGACGATCGTCGTCTACCGTCTGGCAGCGGCCACCTACGCGCTCGCGAAGCGGCTCGTCGACGTGCCCCACGTCGCGCTCGCCAACCTGGTCCTGCGGGAGCGGGCCCTGCCCGAGCTGCTGCAGGGTGAGGCCGATCCGGACAACGTGGCCCAGGTTGCGGCCGAGCTGCTGCGATCACGCACCGCGCGGCGGGCGATGCAGGAGAAGTTGGCGCGTCTGCGACCCGCGCTCGGAGAGCCGGGTGCGAGCGCCCGCGCGGCGTCCGAGGTGCTGGATGCGTTTCATCTGGAGGACCAGCGATGCGGAGCATGACCGGGTTCGGTGCTGGCGAGGCGGAGTCGTCGCGCGTGCACTACGGAGTGACCCTCCGCGCCGTCAACCACCGCTTTCTGGACCTGGCCTTTCGCCTGCCCGCGGTGCTGCGGCCGTACGAGCCGCGCCTGCGCAAGCAGCTGGAGCAGGAGCTGTCCCGTGGCCGCGTCGAAGTCACGGTGGAGGTGTCGCCGAGGTCCGACGCGGGGCGGGAGGTCTCGCTCGATCTCGAGCTCCTCGGCGCGCTCGAGAATGCGCTCGAGCCTCTGCGGGAGCGCGGCACGAAATGGGAGGCGCCCTCGTGGGCGGAGCTGGTCCGGGTGCCGGGTCTGATCGACCTCGGCACCAGCCATGTCGCCGAGATCCTGCCGGACGACGAGGCGGCCCTGGACGAAGCCGTGGAGCACGCGCTCTCGGCACTGGTCACGATGCGGCGCGAGGAGGGGGGGAGCATTCGGGAGGCGCTCTTGCGCATCGTCGGCTCGCTCCGCGACACCCTCGGCGACATCGAGGCGCGGCGCGAAGAGGTCATCGCGGAGACCCGCTCCAAGCTGGAGCAGCGGCTTGCGACCGCTCTTCAGGACACACAGATCGAAGAGGCCCGTCTGGCACAGGAGGTGGCGGTGCTGGTGGAGAAGAGTGACGTCACCGAGGAGGTCGACCGCTGGGCCGGCCACCTGGACGCGATGGAGGCGGCACTCGCTCAGGAAGGTCCTGTGGGCAAGCGTCTGGACTTCCTGGCGCAGGAGCTCCTCCGGGAGGTGAACACCGTGGGCTCGAAGGCCCGGGACCTGTCGATCGCTTCGTGCGTCGTCGAGTCGAAGCTCGCGTGTGAGGCCCTGCGGGAGCAGGTGTTGAATGTAGAGTAGGCGCAGCCGCGATGAGTGATGGAACGACGACAGAGATCCCCGGGGCCGAGCTGGCCTCGCGCGGGGAGCTCTTCATACTCTCGGCACCCTCCGGCACCGGAAAGACGACGCTCATCCGGGAGCTCATGGACGGTGAGCTGTCGCGGTTCATGGACATCCACTTCGCGATCAGCCACACCACGCGCAAGGCGCGGAACTCCGAGGTGGACGGTCAGGACTACCACTTCATCGACGAGTCGCGCTTCCGCTCGATGATCTCGGAGGATCTGTTCCTCGAATGGGCCGAGGTGCACAACAACTATTACGGTACGTCTCTGGCGGAGGTCGTTCCGTATCTCGACCGGGGCGTGGACGTGCTGATGGACATCGACGTCCAAGGCGCCGAGCGGGTCCTTGGCCTGTACTCCGACCCGAAGTCGGAGCCGCTGCGGGCGCCCGTGCACTCGATCTTCATCATGCCCCCGAGCCATCACGCGCTCCAGGAGCGCCTGTACCGCCGCAACCTCGACGATCCGGACGAGATCGAGCGTCGGCTGGCCGTTTCGCAGTGGGAGATCCGCAGGTCGGATCGCTACCAGTATGCTATTGTCAACGAAGACGCGAGGGCCGCAAGTTACGTGCTTGCCTCGATTATCCTCGAGAAGCGCCATCGCCAAGCCCGGATGAAAAGCGAGCTGAAGTCGATCCTCGAGGACTTCCGCAACGCTCCCGAAACGTCGGCACCCTAGACAGCCAGGCTCCCTTGCGGCGGAGCACAATGCCGGGTCCGAAGCACCCCTGAGAGCACACCATGGATCAGATCGAAAAGACCGTCGACAGCAAGTTCCGCTTCGTCCTCGTCGCGGCGAAGCGTGCCGAGCAGCTGATGCAGGGCGCGCGCCCGCGGATCTCCACCGAGGCGACCAAGATCGCCCGGATCGCGATGGACGAGATCATCGCCGAGACGGTCACGTGGGACTACGGCCCGGCCCCCGAGCCCGTCGAGCCCGAGGTCGTCGCCGAAGAGGAAGCGGCCGAGGCTGCCGAGGCAACGGAAGACGCCAACTAGCGTTCCGGGCCCGCGTCCATGAGCGGCACCCCTCTCCGGGTCCTCCTCGGTGTCACCGGGGGGATTGCCGCGTGCAAGGCACCGTTCATCGTGCGCCACCTCAGGGCGCAGGGCGTCGAGGTGCGCTGCGCTCTGACGGCGCACGCCGCGCGATTCGTCTCGCCCCTCACACTCGAAGTGCTGAGTGGTCACGAAGTCTGGAACGAGAGCTATCTCGAGCCAGGTGTGGGTGGGGAAGAGCTGCACGTCGTCGCCGGGGAATGGGCGGACGCCATTCTGGTGGCGCCCGCCACGGCCAACACCCTGGGAGCCCTGGCGCACGGCCTGGCGCCGGATTTCCTGTGTACGACCGTGCTGATGCACGACGGCCCCGTCTTCGTCGCGCCGGCCATGCACCCCACCATGTGGAACCAGCCGGCCGTGCGGGAGAACGTGGGGGCACTGCAGGCGCGCGGGGTCCGCCTCATCGGTCCTGACGAGGGCGCTCTGGCGTCCGGCGAGGTCGGCGTCGGCCGGATGACCGAGCCGGAAGACATCGCCCTTGCGGTCGTCGCGGCGCTGCAGGGCGGCGCCACGAGCCTGCTCCGAGGGCGCCACGTCGTCGTGGCTGCCGGCCCGACCTACGAGGCCATCGATCCGGTGCGCTTCCTGGGCAACCGCTCGAGCGGCAAGATGGGCTTCGCGCTGGCGCGGGCGGCCCGCGACCTGGGCGCGCACGTCGTGCTCGTCGCGGGGCCGACGGCCCTTGCGACTCCTCTCGGAGTCGAGCGCGTCGACGTGAGGTCCGCGCTCGAGATGCAGGCTGCGGTCGACGACGCCGCGACGCGATGCGACCTGGTCATCATGGCCGCCGCGGTCGCCGACTTTCGCCCGAAGGACGTCGCCGCCTCCAAGATCAAGAAGGACCCGGCGAGCGAAGGCGTGCCGCAGATCGAGCTGGTGCGCAATCCGGACATCCTGCACGGTCTCGCGACGTCCGCGCCCGGGGCGATCCGGGTCGGTTTTGCCGCCGAGACGGAGAGTCTCCTCGAGCACGCCCAGAGCAAGCTGGACCGCAAAGGCGCGCACGCTCTGGTGGCAAACGACGTGTCCCGCTCGGACATCGGGTTCTCCAGCGACGAGAACGAGGTTTTTCTGCTCCGACGGGGCCAGGAGCCACTCCGCATCGCCAAATCGAGCAAGGACCACGTGGCGCGTCAGCTCATGCTCGAGCTCGCGCGGCTCGTCGCAGAAGGCACCCCGGCACGGGAGGGTGCCCGCCGGTGAAGCCTCTCGCACCCGCGCGCGAGCTCCTGGAGTACCTGCAGGATCTCGGCTACGACACCCTGCGTCCCCCGACTCCTGCGGCACGTTCGACCGGAGCACGCGCCGGGGCTTCCACGGGAGCTCCGCCAGGCGTGGAAGTGCCCGAGCTGGTCGGTGATGCGGCCACGCGGGCCGGCAAGCTGGCGGAGATCGCCGCGCTCGCAAAGGAGTGCACGGCGTGCAAGCTTTGCGAGCGGAGGAGCTCCGTGGTGTTCGGTGACGGCTACCCGAACGCGGATCTGATGTTCATCGGCGAGGGACCGGGGGCCAACGAGGACCGCCAAGGGCTCCCGTTCGTGGGCGCCGCCGGCGACCTGCTGAACAAGATCATTGCAGCGATCGGGTTCTCCCGAGAGGCGGTGTACATCGCGAACATCGTCAAGTGCCGGCCCCCGGGAAACCGCGATCCCAGCTTCGACGAGGTGGTTGCCTGCCGCGGCTTCCTCGAGCACCAGATCGATCTGGTGGACCCGAAGGTGATCGTTCTACTGGGTCGGATTGCAGCGCAGTCGATGATGGAGGTGAACACGCCCATCGGGCGCATGCGCGGCCAGTGGGTCGAGGTGCGGGGGCGCTCCACGATGATCACCTACCACCCGGCCGCTCTGCTACGGAACGCGTCGCTCAAGCGGCCGGTCTGGGAGGACATGCAGCGCGTGCGTGATCGCCTGAAGGCATACGGCGCCTGAGGGTCCGCGAAGCGCATCTCCAGCCCCTCCATGCCTCTGTCTGCCAGCTCCAACTTCGGTCTGCTCGACGCGGCCATCGTCGTTGCGTATCTGGTGCTGACGACGGCTCTGGCCCTGCGCCTCCGTGGCCGCGTGCGCGCGATGTCCGACTTCGTCGTGGCCGGCCGCGAAGTGGGCACGTCTCTCGGCGTCGCCACCATGATCGGAAGCGAGCTCGGGCTCGTCACGGTGATGTACTCGGCCCAGAAGGGCTTCACCGGTGGCCTCGCGGCCTTTCACATCGCTCTCGTTGCGGCGCTCGTCACGCTGTGGGTGGGGCTCACCGGGTTCATCGTGGAGCCGCTCCGGGCAATGGGGGTGATGACCATCCCCGAGTTCTACGAGCGCCGGTTCGGCCGCACGGTTCGGGTCGTGGGAGGCGCCCTGCTGGCCCTCTCGGGCATCCTCAACATGGGCCTCTTTCTGCGCGCCGGATCGATCTTCCTGACTTCGGCCACCGGCTGGAGCGACCCGTTCGTGGTGAAGCTCACCATGACCGTCCTCCTCGCCCTGGTGCTCCTGTACGTGGTCACGGGCGGCATGATGGCCGTCGTGCTGACGGACTACGTGCAGTTCGTGGTGCTTTCGATCGGCCTGCTCGCGGCCTGCGCGCTGGCCCTGCAGACCGTGTCGTGGAGCGGCATCCTGCAGGCGGTCGAAGCCGTCCACGGAGTGGCCGGAGTCGATCCGCTGCACACCGAGGGGTTTGGCCTCGCCTACGTGGTGTGGATGGCGTTCACCGCCGGGCTGGTCTCCTGCGCGATCTGGCAGACCGCAGTGTCGCGGGCCCTTTCGCTCCGCGACCCGAGTCAGGTGCGGCTGCTGTACCGTCGCTCCGCGCTCGGGTTCGGCATCCGATTCCTGATCCCGAACTTCCTCGGAGTCTGTGCCCTCGCGTTCGTCTGGCAACGCGCCGATTGGGCGTCGGTGTATCTGCCGGACGGCGCGCCGGCCTCGCCGGAGGTGACGCTGGCAGCAATGCCCGCGTTCCTCGGAGCGGTTCTGCCGACGGGGCTGCTCGGACTCGTGGTGGCGGGCATGCTGGCGGCTTTCATGTCGACGCACGACAGCTACCTGCTGTGCTGGAGCTCCGTGCTCGTGCACGACGTGGTCGCGCCCCTGCGGAGAGAACGCATGAGCGAAGAGGCCCGCCTGGTCCTCACTCGGGTGCTCGTGGTCCTCATCGGCCTCCTCCTGCTTCTGTGGAGCCTCTGGTACCCGCTCGAGCAGGATCTCTGGGACTACATGGCCGTCACCGGGGCGGTCTATTTCACCGGTGCGTTTGCGGTGCTCGTGCTCGGGCTCCACTGGCGCCGGTCCAGCACCGCCGGCGCGCTGGCGGCGCTCTCCTGTGGGCTGCTCGCGTTGACCGGCCTGGGCCCCGTGCAGCGCCTGACCGGAATCGACGCCCTCGAGGAGAGATGGGGCATGGTCTGGAGTGGCGAAGCGGCGGGTCTGTCCACCGTGTCGCTGGCGTTGCTGGCGATGGTCGTCGTGTCCTGGCTACGTCCGGACGCGCCCCGGGGAGAGACCCCGTGAGCTGGGCGACGTTCTGGGGGCTGCTGCTCGGCGCGAGCTGCATCGGCTTTGCGGTGCTTGCGGTGCGCGTGGCCTGGCGCGCGGGCTTCGAGCTCGCGGAGATGATGCGGCGGCCGCCCGAAGACGATGGCTAGCGACGGCCCGGCCTGGTCGCTGCAGCTCCTCGGGCGCCCTCGCCTGGTGTCTGGACGCGACGACACACCGGTCAAGGTGCCCTTCCGCCGGCTGATGAGCCTGCTCGGGCTCCTGGCGACGAGCCCCGGTCGCCAGTGTGCCCGCGAGGAGGTCCTGCAGCGGCTCTGGGAACGGAAGCCGCCAGCGGTCGCGAAGCGCAACCTCCACCCGACGGTGAGTCACCTGCGACGTCTCCTGGGCCCGGCCGCTGACGGCGGGCACCACGTCCGCCTGGAAAGTGGCCTGTACACCCTGAGCGCACCGGACGAGATCGCGTGTGACGTCGATCGGTTCCTCGTGCTGGCCGACTCGGAGGCGGTTCCAGACCGGCTCGAGGCCTGGCAGGGCTACCGGGGGGACTTCATGGAAGAGTTTTCCGAGACGTGGGTGGTCGAGCGCCGGGACGAGCTGCGCGACCGGTACTTCGATCTGCTGGAGGGGCTGGGCGGAGACCTCGCCGAGGCGGGGAGAGTCCAGGAGGCCGAAGACGCGTATCGGACTCTGCTCGCCCAGGACCCACTCCAGGAGCACATCTACCTCGAGGTCATGGCCCTCTACCGGGCGCAGAGCCGGCGAGACCTCGTGCACCGACTGTACGAGCGGATGTGTCGGGTGCTGCTGCGGGAGGTCGGTACGCAGCCCCTCGATTCGACGATTGCGCGCTACGAACAGCTGATGGCGGCGCAGGATCCGTAGCGGCTCGCGCCGGTCGCGCATTCGGGCGCGATCCAATAGAGTCCTTCTGTCACACCGTCGCGCCTCGAAACCCCCGAAAGAACGCCCGTGAGTGCACCCGCAACCGCGAACCCTTCCGCGGCTCTTCACCCCCAGGACTCCGGGGCCGAGGAGCTCGAGCTGGACGTCAGCGTCATCGTGCCGGTGCTGGACGAGAAGGACTCCGTCCGCGAGCTCGCCCGGCAGGTGACGGACGTTCTGACCGCTCGCGGGAGCCGGTTCGAGATCGTCTTCGTGGACGACGGTTCCACCGATGGCACAGTGGCCGCGATCAAGGAGCTGCACGCGGAGAACCCCCACGTGAAGCTCGTGCGCTTCCGGCGCAACTTCGGCAAGGCCGCAGCACTTTCGGCGGGGTTCGACTACTCGAAGGGCCGTCTGATCGTCACTCTCGACGGCGACTTGCAGGACGATCCGCAGGAGATTCCCCGCTTTCTCGACCTGCTCGAAGACGACACCTACGACCTCGTCTCGGGCTGGAAGAAGCGGCGGAAGGACCCGTTGTCGAAGCGCCTCCTCTCCAAGGTCTACAACTGGGTCACGCGTCAGCTCGCGCGGATCGATCTGCACGACTTCAACTGCGGCTTCAAGGCCTATCGCCGCGAGGTCTGCGAGCAGGTGTCGATCTACGGAGAGCTCCATCGCTACATCCCGGTCCTCGCCAGCCGGCAGGGGTTCCGCGTGGGTGAGCTCGCGGTGAAGCACCACGCCCGCAGGCACGGCCGCAGCAAGTACGGCTGGGATCGTCTCTACAAAGGGCCGCTCGACCTGATCACGGTGCTCTTCATCACGCGCTACACCCGGCGGCCGCTTCATCTGTTTGGTGTGGTCGGCCTGCTCCTTTCGGGAGCGGGGCTCTTCGTGTGCTCCTACCTGGCTTTCATCTGGACCTTTCGCGGCGCGACGCTCTCGAACCGCCCCCTCCTCCTGCTCGGGGTGCTCATGATCCTGCTGGGGATCCAGGTCCTGACGACGGGTCTCATCGGCGAGATGCTGACCTTCAAGAGCTTCCGGAGTGCCGACAGCTACTCGGTCAAAGAGAGCGTCGGCGTGGGGCATGAGGAGACGACGCCCTGGACATCGTCTTCCTGACCCAGACGTACCCGCGCTTCCCGGAGGACATCGCCGGCCCGTTCATTCGCGAGATTGCCCGCGGTCTGTGCCGTGGGGGCGACAGGGTCCGGGTTCTCGTGCCGCACACCGCCGGCCTCGCAGCACGGTGGAGCGATCTCGACGGGGTGGAGGTGGAGGCCTTCCGCTACGCGCCGGCCCGCCTCGAGGTGCTCGGCTACGGCCGGAGCCTCCAGGCCGACGAGACGCCGCGCGTGCTGGCCGCGGCAGTGACACCGTCGTACCTGCTGGCAGCGCGACGCGCGGTCTCGCGCGCGATCGACGCGCGGACATGTGACGTGGTGCAGGCCCACTGGCTGGTACCCAACGCCGTGGCGCTCAACTTTCCCTGGCGCTGGCCCGGTCAGGGCGGACCGGCCGTACTCACGGGCCTTCACGGCAGCGACGTCTTCATGGCGGAGAAAGGTGTGGGGCGAATGCTCGCCCGGCGCGCTCTGCCGGGCCTGGACGGGCTCACGGGCTGTTCGCCCGAGCTGGTCGAGCGCATCGTCCGCCTCGGCTTCCCGGAGGACCGCGCGTCGACGATCCCCTACGGCGTCGATGCCCAGACCTTCTGCCCGGGTGACGACACCCACGGCTGGCGCAGCAGGCTCGGGATTCCCGAAGACGCCGTGGTGTTGCTCGGAGTCGGCCGGATGGCCACGAAGAAGGGTTTCCAGCACCTGGTGGCGCGCGCAGGGAGCCTCCTCGAGGCGGTGCCCGATGCCTGGATCGTCCTCGCGGGTGGTGGGGATCTGGAACCGGGCTTCAAGGACCGCTGCCGTGGCCTCCGCGTCGCGTTTCCAGGGCCCGTGGAGCGCGACGTGCTGCCCGACCTGTATCGTGCGGCTGATGCCTTCGTGCTGCCGGCAGTGCACGACTCCAAGGGGAATGTCGACGGCCTCCCCAACGTCATTCTCGAGGCGATGGCGACCGGCCTTCCCGTCGTCGCATCGTCGATCTCGGGGATCCCCCAGGCCGTCGAGCACGAGACGAACGGACTGCTCATCGAGGAGGCCGACGAAGAGGGTCTCGAAGCTGCGCTCACCCGCTTGGCACGCGAGCCCTCTCTCCGCACGACCCTCGGCGAGCAGGCGCGCAGGAAGGTGGAGACGGAGCTGACCTGGGACCAGGTCGCGGCGCGCTACCGGGACGCCTATCGCCAGGCGATGCGCTTCAGGGCGCGCGGCGCGTCGCGCTGATCGAGAGGGTCTCGCCGGCCCGCACGAGGTCGATGCGGAAGTCGCCCCGGGCTGCGTTCAACTTGCGGAGCGCGTCGTTCGCGTCGACCACCGGTTGGCCGCCGATGCGGAGGATCAGGTCGCCCAGCTGGAGGCCGGCGGCGCGGCTGGCGTCGTCGAGTGCTTTGACACGGGCGGCAGGGCGCTGGAGCGAAGGAACCCGAGCATCCTCCAGCAGGATGCCCTGTGCGGTCGCCTGTTGGGAGCCGGATCGCCGGGCCGGTGGAGCCCGTTGCACCGGAGCGGAGCGCGCCGCCTCGAGATTGGTCCGCGCCGTCGCGAACGTGGGGTCGAGGAGAAGCGCGCGCTCGAAGGCCTCGATCGCCGGCTGCGCCTCGCCGAGCGAGTAGTAGGCGTTGCCGAGGTTGTTCAGCACGATCGGATCGTCGGGTGTGAGCGAGAGCGCATTCTTGAACGCCGTGACAGCCAGTGGCGCGTGCCCTTGCTCCAGGACGGCGAGGCCAAAGAGGGTCCAGGCATTCGACGAGGGGGAGGTGGAGCGCTCGATCGCCTGACGGGAATAACCCTCGGCCGCCTTGGCGTCCCCTCGGTCGAGCGCGAGGCGGGCGAGTCTCTCGGCGGCCCTCGAGCCGGCGCCCGTGAAATCGGCGCTCTGACTCGTGAGCTCGTCCAGCAGTCGCTGCAGCGTGCGTGTGGCGGCCACGGTGTCACCCGCGGCGGCCTGCGCCTGCCCCAGCCTTTCGAAGATCTCGCTGCGACGGGGTGAGGCACCTCGAGGGGCACGCTCGAGCTCCGCGAGGAGCAGATCCACCGCCTCGCGATGTCGCCCGAGGCCGCTGAGTGCCGTGGCCCTCTCCAGACCGAAGGTGCGCCCCAACCTCGATTCGGCCCGCGTATACGTCTCGAGCGCCCGCTCGAGCTGATCCGCAGCGAGATAACCCCGAGCCAGGGTCAGCCAAGCTTCTTCGAGATCGGGCTGCAGTTCGAGAGCGCGAAGCAGGGAGTCTTCCGCGTCGGCGACGCCGCTCCTCGACAGGAAAGCCTGCCCGAGGCCGACCAGGGCGCGCGCATGGACGGCCGGATCGACGTCCCCCTGGGCGGCCAGCGCGTCGATGCGCTGGAAGAGCGTGAGTGCGCGTTCGTCGTCTCCCGTGCGGGAAGCCACGAGAGCGCGGTTGTACAGAGCGCGCACGTTGCGCGGGTCACCCGCCAGGACGGTGTCGAGGAGCCGCCCCGCCTCGTCGAGCCGACCTTCGGTGAGGGCCCGTGCGGCGCGCGTGATGTCTCCCTCGAGCCGTGCCTGGCGGTTCCGCTGCAGCGCGTCGACGACCTCCCGGTAGATCGCGACAAATGCCTCGGAATACAGCGCGCCCTGGAACTCGTGCTCGGGATCGGCCAGGAGTGCCTCCTCGAGGCTTGATCGTGCCTTCGCGGGCGCCCCCGATTGGTGCTCCAGCCACGCCGCACGCACGAGGTGGGAGCTTCGCGTCTGCGGGTCGCTCGCCTGGGAAGCCAGCTCCCGGTAGAGGCGCGTCGCGAGCGGGAGATCGTTCTGCGCGTACGCGTCGCGCGCCCGGCGCTCCAGATCGGAGGTGCTCGATTGCGCGAGCAACGGAGATGCCGGGGCGACGACAACTGCAAGAGCCAGCGCCAGGGCTCGGGCGAAACGAGGGGAGAACATGATGCCCCCAGTGTAAGCCCGAACGCGAGCGACCGCGAGCGCGGTGCCGCTAACCCGGGGAGCGCACGCGTGTCGGTGGCTCGGCGAGGTTGTCGAAGGTGAGGATGAGGTGCTCTCCCGAAGGGATGGCGAACGGGTACGAGGTCTCGGGAGCGCTGCTGCCGGCGGGGCCAACCCCGATCTCGACGCTGCCGGGGGCGAGCTCGAGCTCGTCGATGGGCGTGGTGCCCAGAGGGTCGCCGGCGACCCACAAGGAGAACTGGGCCGTGTCGAGGCCTGCGCGGACCGTCAGGCGCGCGGGGGCCGCCACGGGCGACCGGAGCTCGATCGAGGCCCCGGCCTCGATCCGGAGGGTCTGGCTCCGGCGTCCCCGATAGCGCCCTGCGTCCAGCTCGAAGGTCGCCTGATGCTCTCCTGGCTGGAGCTGGAGACTGTGGGCGCGGTTCAAGGTGAGGGTCTGTCCCGCGAGACGCACCCGCGTCCGCGGATCGGCCGCAGCCGCGACGGTGACGGTGCCGAGGAGCGGGGCCGGGTCGGCGGACGCGGGCGGGCTCGCCGCGGGAGCTTCCCCGCGCTCCGGGGCGTCGCGCGCGACCTCGGCCTCCTCGGGCAGCACCACCTCGGGCGCGGCCGGCGCGGCAGCCTCGGGAGCGTTCCGGCCCCAGATCCAGAAGGCCAGGGCTCCGACGCCGGCCATCAGGACCAGGAGCAGACCGTACGTCAGCACGCTCCGGGTGCGCGGCGGCGACTCCTCCTGGGGCGGAGGGTCCGCTGGGAGCTCGGGCGCGGGGGGCGCTGCCGGCGCCTCGCCGACGGGGAGCGCATCCCACGACGGCAGCTGTCTCGTCGGGCCGTCTGCGGCCCAGCCGCGGGCGCGCGGAGGTGGCGACGGCGTGTCCTCGTCCTGCAGCTCGGTCTCGCCCCGCACGTTCAGGGGCGCGTCGGCAGGTGGCTTCTGGAGCAGACGGTCCAGGACGGCCCGAATCTGACCAAAATCCCTGAAGCGGTCTTCAGGTGACTTCTGGACGCAACGCTCGACGAGGTTCAGCAGGGCCGGCGGAAGCTCCGGAGCATGAAGTGCAAGCGGCTCCGGGGGGTCGTTCAGGACGCGCGTGAGGATCTCGGAGGAGCGGTTGCCAGGGAACGCCTTCTGGAAGGAAAGGAGCTCGTAGGCGAGGATGCCGAAGGCGTAGATGTCGCAGCGGCGGTCGACGGCGTCTCCGCGGACCTGCTCCGGCGCGAGGTAGGCCGCCGTGCCGATCGTGTGCCCTGCGACGGTGAGCACCGAGTCGGAGGCCATGACCCGCGCGATGCCGAAGTCCATGATCTTGACGACCCCGTCGTCCAGCACACGCATGTTGCCCGGCTTCACGTCACGATGTACGACTCCCTGGGCGTGGGCATGCGCCAGACCCCGCGCGATCTGAATGAGGATCGACAGGCGGACCCCGAACGTCATGGGGTCGCGACGCCGGATCTTCCGATCGAGGTCCTCCCCGCTGAGGTACTCCTGGACCAGGAACGGCGTGCCGTCCTCTTCGCCGTAGTCGAAGATGATCGTGATGTTGCGGTGCTGCAGGTTGCCCGCGATCTCGGCCTCTTTCGAGAAGCGCCGACGGATCAGGGGATCGAGCGACGTGCAGGCCTTGATGGCCACATCCCGCCGAATCGCGGGATCGTACCCGCGGTAGACGACGCCGAAACCGCCTTCACCGATCTTCTCGACGATCTCGTACTTGCCGAAGTTCTCCACGGTGACGAAACGCGAAGATAGCATGTGATGTGCGCCCGCGCGGGATGCCGCGCGCTCCCGCAGCTCCACGATGCCGTCGCTCCTGCACAGTACCCACCTCGACCGGCTGTGCGTCGAAGCTCTGCTCGACTCGGGCCTCTACTCGGAGGCGGTGGTCGGGGTTCGCGGCGCCACGGGATGGTCGTGGGGGCGCTCCGATCCGGCTCTGGACGCGGCAGGGGACTCTTTTGATCTTGCGTCCCTGACGAAGCCGCTGGTCTCGAAGATCGCGCTCGAGCTCGACGCGTCAGGAGAGCTCCCGCTGGCGACGCCGGTGCGCGCCGTCTGGCCCGAGGCGCCGACGTCTGCGGCCCTGGCGGACCTCCTCGCGCACCGCGGCGGCCTGGTCGCGTGGTGGCCGCTGTACCGCCGCGACACCGCCTTTCTCGCTGGAGGACCAGCGGCGCCTCGCAGCGATCGGGTGGCAGAGGTTCTGGAGAGCCTGGTGGAGCCGGCCCGCTGGTCGGCGGCGGTCGGCACGTACAGTGATCTGGGGCTCATCCTGTGGGGGCTGGTGGTCGAGCGGGCGACCCAGGCCTCCCTGCCGGAGCATTGGCAGCGCGTCGTCTCCTCGCTCGACTCTTCGACCTCTGCGCGCGTGCGATTTCGCGAAGAGGCGCCGGTCGCGGGTGCCCGCCCGTGTCGGTGTGACACGGCCAAGGAGCAAGAGCTGGCCCGGGGCCTGGACCTCGATCTGCCGCGACTGCCTGCGCCGGCGCCCGGCGACGTGCAGGACGGTAACGCGCGTTGGCTCGGCCCCAGCGGGCACGCCGGTCTCTTCGGCACTTTGGAGGGAGTGTGCGCTCTCGTGGACCGCTGGCTGCGGTCGCCGGGAGATCGCCGCCGCGCCCGACTGGAGGGTGACGGACCGCCTCTCGGCTGGCGCCGTGGGGGGCGGCACACCAGCGCGGGCCCCTGCGCCTCGGGCCACGCCTTCGGCCACGTCGGGTTCACGGGAGGGTCCATCTGGATGGACCCGGCCACGGGGCGTGCGGTGGTGCTGCTTGGCCACCGGGCCGACCCGTCCAGTGATCTCGGAGAGGCTCGCCGAAGCGTGGCCAACGCAGCGTTTTGCCCCGGGGCGGGCTGCTAGAGTCGCCCTTCCCGCACTTCATCCGGCACGCCACGGCGGCCATTGACCTGGCGTGCCGCGGCGCGCTCGACGGAAGTCTCCATGCTCGACAACCTCTCGGCCGCCATCAGCGACAAGGTCAACGAAACCCTGGGTCCGATCGCCTCCTTTCTGGAGGGATACGTGTGGAGCTGGCCCGAGCAGGTGCCGCTGCTGGCGGTTTTGCTCCTCGGAACCGGACTCTTCATCACGCTGCGGCTCGGGCTGATCCAGCTTCGCGGCTTCAAGCACGCGATCGACATCGCACGCGGCAAGTTCGACGATCCGGACGACGACGGTGATCTCGCGCACTACCAGGCGCTGACGACCGCGCTGTCTGCAACCGTGGGCATCGGCAACATCGCGGGCGTCGCCATCGCGATCCGCCTCGGCGGCCCAGGCGCCCTCTTCTGGATGTGGGTGACGGCCTTCTTCGGAATGGCACTGAAGTTCGCGGAGTGCACGCTCGCGGTCGAGCATCGGACCGTACACGAGGACGGCTCGGTGTCGGGTGGTCCGATGTACTACATCGAGCGGGGTCTGGGGCCAAACTGGAAGTGGATGGCGATGCTCTTCGCCGGCCTGGCGGCGATCTGCAGCTTCGGCACGGGCAACATGAACCAGGCCAACACGATGGCCGACCAGCTCGAGAGCCAGTTCGGCGTGGCGCCGATCCTGAGCGCAGCCGTCTTCGCGGCGCTGATTGCGCTCGTGATCGTGGGCGGTATTCGCCGCATCGGCGCGGTCACGGCCATCCTGGCTCCGAGCATGGCCGCCGTCTACGTCGGCGGCGCGGTGATCATCCTCCTCCTCAACATCACGGACGTGCCGGCCGGCTTCGCGCTGATCGTGCAGCAGGCCTTCGCTCCAACCTCGATGGTCGGCGGCGCAGCGGGCTCGTTCCTCATGACCCTGATGTGGGGCGTTCGCCGCGGACTGTTCTCGAACGAGGCGGGGCAGGGGAGCGCGCCCATCGCGCACGCTGCGGCGCGGACGGACGAGCCGGTGCGTGAGGGTCTCGTGGCGTCGCTCGAGCCCTTCATCGACACCCTCGTCATCTGCACGATGACCGGACTGGTCATCGTGACCACGGGCGTGTGGAAGGACAAGGTCGACCAGACCTTCACGCTGGGGGAGCTGGAAGCGGTCGTGGGCACCGTCCAGGGCGACGGGAGCCTGCAGACCCTCTGGGACCAGCGGGCCAGGTGGAACGGGCCGCAGGCGCTTCAGGTCGAGAACGGCCAGCCGGTCGGCGGCGCCTTCGTCGTTCTCAACGCACTCGTCGAAGAGGCGCGGGTGCTCGACGACGCCGGCCGGCCCTACTCCGGCGCCCTCGAGGTCTCTCCCGCCGGGGCCGTCAGCGGCGGCGCGGACTTGGCGGTTCAGGGTCGCGGGCTGCTGATTGGTGCACCCCTCACTGCCCTGGGCTTCTCGCGCGGGCTCCCGGGGGAACGGGGAGACCTGGTCGTGACGTTCTCGGTGCTGCTTTTTGCGGTGTCCACCGCGATCTCGTGGTCGTACTACGGTGACCGCGCCACCGAGTACCTCTTCGGCCCGCGCGCGATCCCCGTGTACCGGTGGATCTATGTCGTCTTCTTCTTCCTCGGGTGCCTGTTGCCGCTGCGCACCGTCTGGACGTTCGGCGACGTGGCGCTTGGCCTCATGAGCTTTCCGAACCTCATCGCTCTCCTGCTGCTGAGCCCGGCGGTGGCCAAGCTGACGCGCGACTACTTCGCGAACAAGGCGGGTCACAGTCGGTGAGCGCCGGCGACGGAGCGGAGGTCGAGATTGCCCAGGGGCCTTCTGCCACGGCCCGGGGCTTCCGCTTCGTCGTACTCCTCCTGGCGGCCGTCGCGGTCTACAGCCTGCTCCCGGAGGAGGGCCTGTCGCACGAGGGGCGCAGCGTGGCGGCAGTGGGCTTCCTCATGGCCACGTTGTGGCTCACCGAGACCATCCCGCTCCCGGCGACGGCTCTCCTGCCCCTTGCGCTCATTCCGACCCTGACGCGCGGCGAGCTGACGATCCGGGAGGTTGCGGCTCCGTACGCCCACGAGCTGATCTTTCTGTTCATGGGCGGCTTCATGATCGCGCGAGCCATGCAGGGATGCGGACTGCACCGACGAATTGCGCTGCGCACGATCCTGCTCGTGGGCACGAGTCCTCGCTTCGTCGTGTTGGGCTTCATGGTGGCCAGCGCCTTTCTCAGCATGTGGATCTCCAACACGGCCACCGCGGTGATGATGCTCCCGATCGCCCTCAGCGTGATCGAAGTCCTGCGGCAGGAGAAGGGTGAGGAGGCCACGAAGAGCTTTCCATTCGCGACGTGCCTCCTGCTCGGCACGGCGTACGCGTGCTCCATCGGGGGCATGGCCACACTGACCGGAACGCCGCCGAACGGCATGATGGCCGCGTTCATCGGAAGCAGCTACGACCGGCAGATCGGCATGGTCGAGTGGATCCCCCTGGGATTGTCGGTGAGCGTCCTGCTCCTGCCTGCCGCGTGGCTGCTGCTGGTGCGCGTGCTCTTTCCCCTGGAGGTGCAGGCCATTCCGGGAGGCTCCGAGCTCTTTCGTGGCCACCTGCGCGACCAGGGACCAGCGACCGCGGCCGAGCGCCGTGTTCTGGTGGTCTTCGCGGCGACCGCCGGTCTCTGGATGGCGCGCAACCGGCTGCAGGATCTCGAGATCGCGGGCACACAGCCTTTGGCCGGTCTGTCGGACTCAGGTATCGCCATGGTGGCGGCGATCGCCCTCTTCGTCTGCCCGAGCGGGGTGCACCCCTCCGAGTCGCTGCTCACTTGGGAGCGGGCCCTCCGGCTGCCCTGGGGAATCCTCCTGCTGTTTGGTGGCGGCCTGAGCCTCGCGTCGGCCGTGCGCACCTCCGGCGTCGACCGCTACCTCGGGGGCATGATCTCGACGTTGTCGGTGCCCACGCCGCTGCTGGTCCTTCTGGTGACCGTTCTCGTGGTCTTCATGACGGAGCTGACCAGCAACGCCGCCACCACGGCGACGCTGCTGCCGGTGCTCGCGGCGGCCGCGGAAGGGCTCCAGCTCGACCCGCTTCTGCTGGTGCTGCCGGCCACGCTCGCAGCGAGCTGTGCCTTCATGATGCCGGTGGCGACCCCGCCCAATGCCATCGTCTTCGGCAGTGGCGAGCTGACGATCCGTCAGATGTGTCGTGCAGGGATCTGGCTCAACCTGGTGGCGATCGCCGTGATCACGGCCGTCACGCTGCTGCTCGGGCCGCGGCTCCTCGGCATCGCAATCTGACCGTCGGGGAGTGGGAGCGTAAGCGACCAGTCCGCTAGAGCTTGCGGATGCCACGCGCCACGCGCGTGGCCGCCTCCTCCGGATCGTCCGTCACGAAGAGGCGATCCACGTCCTCCTGCGAGATCGTGCCGGCAGGCAGCATGGTCGTGCGCACGAAGTCGAGCAGCGGCTCCCAGTACTCCTTGCCCATCAGGACGATGGGGAAGTCGCGGATCTTGCCGGTCTGCACCAGTGTGGCGGTCTCGAAGATCTCGTCGAGGGTTCCGAACCCACCCGGTAGCACGATGAACCCGACGGAGTACTTGACGAGCATCACCTTCCGCACGAAGAAGTACCGGAACTCGACCCAGAGGTCGACGTGCTGGTTGACCTCCTCCTCGAACGGCAGCTGGATGGCGCAGCCGACCGATGGACCGCCGGCCTTCTTCGCTCCGCGATTGGCGGCTTCCATGATGCCCGGGCCCCCACCGGTCATCACGGTGAGGCCCGACTGGGCCAGAACCGCGGCCGTCTCTTCGGCGAGCTGCGAGTAGGGATGATCCTGACCGAACCTGGCCGAGCCGAAGACCGTGGCGCAAGGGCCTAGTCTGCGCAACAGATGAAAGCCTCGGACGACCTCCAGGAAGATCTTGAGGGCCCGCACGCCCTCTCGCCGAAACGTCCTCCGACCCTGCAGGAGCTCGGGGTCGTAGGTGACGATCTGACGCAGCGTTTTGGAGTCGTGCTGGCTCATCGACTGGGGTCTCCAGGCTTCATTTCGGGGGTTCGAGCGCATGGTACCGTTGCGCCGTGGCGCGACACGTGTATCACCTCGAATG
The DNA here is from genome assembly GCA_965223385.1 of Candidatus Multivoraceae bacterium. Taxonomy (GTDB): domain Bacteria; phylum Acidobacteriota; class Thermoanaerobaculia; order Multivoradales; family Multivoraceae; genus JBCCLJ01. The sequence continues at coordinate 4,275,024 of CBDCWR010000007.1, forward strand.
CCCCAGCGGGATCGCAGGCGACATGTTCCTGGGCGCGTGTCTCGACCTCGGCATGCCCCTGGAGGTGATCGTCGAGGCGGTGCGTGCACTGGGTCTCGAAGGGGTCGAGCTGGAGCATCGCCACGCCCAGCGCGGAGGAATCACAGGCTCGCGCTTCCGCGTCCTGCGGGCAGGCCTACCCATAGAAGGCCCGGATCCCGAGGAGGTCTCCGAAGCCGACGGTTCAGGTGACGCGACCTCTTTCCACGGTGAACCTCCGAAGGATCACGGCCACCTGCACGCTCACGGCCACACGCACAAAGACGAGCGCGCCGTGCCTTCGACCTACCGTGGCATCGCGGACCTCGTGGGCGCTTCGGATCTGGCGGAAGGCACCAAGGCGCGTGCGCTCGCCATGCTGCGCCGTGTCGGCGAGGCCGAGGCCAAGGTGCACGGGGTGGGGCTGGACGAGGTGCACTTCCACGAGCTGGCCGCCCTCGATTCCATCGTGGACATCGTCGGTGCTGCGGCCGCCATGGAGTATCTCGATGCCGAGCGCGTGACCTGCGGCACGGTCGTGGTGGGGAGCGGCACGGTCCGTACCGCGCACGGCCTGATGCCGGTGCCAGCGCCCGCGACCGCGCTCCTGCTCGCAGGCGTCCCGACAGAGGGAGGCGGAGCGGGGGAGCTGACGACACCCACGGGTGCTCTGATTCTGCAGGAGTTCGTGGACGAGTTCAGGCCGCAGTCTCTGCAGCGCTCCGATGGCTTCGGCTACGGATTGGGCCGGAAGGACCTGTCGGACCGAGCCAACGCAGTACGTCTCGCACGGGGCACGGAGGAGACGCTCGGCGAAACGCACGGGCAGCTGGCGGAGGTCAGCGTCATCGAGTGCCAGGTGGACGACGTGTCCGGCGAGGTTCTCGGGCACGTGCAGGAGGTCCTCCTCGCGACGGGGGCGCTCGACGTGTTCCTCACACCGGTGCAGATGAAAAAGGCGCGGCCGGGAACCCTGGTCACCGTGCTCTGTCGGCACGGTCAACGCCGTGCCCTCGCCGAGGTGCTCCTGCGAGAGACCGGTGCCCTCGGTTGCCGCTTCACGGTCGCCGAGCGGCTCGAGCTCGATCGGGACTGGGAGACGGTCTCCACCCAGTTCGGCGACGTGAGACTCAAGGTGGGCTCCCTCGATGGCGAGGTTGTCGCCTGTCGGCCGGAGTTCGAAGACTGCCGCCGTCTTGCCGCCGAGCACGGCGTCGCTCTGGAAGCCGTGTACCGCGCCGCCCTTGCGGCTCGAGAAGTGGACGCCGCGCCTGTGAGCACCGCAGACACATGAGTCACGAAGCGGGTGCGGGGGCTCGCGAGCGCCCCAACGCGGGCCAGCTGCTGGCCGGCACGGCCGCCAACGGCCAGCTCCGGTGGGTCACGTGTGACCTGACCCGGGTCGTCGAACATGCCCGGCTCATCCTCGACCTCTCTCCGCTCGCCACCGTGGCATTCGGCCGTGCGCTGGCCGCGTGCGCGATGCTCCTGCGTCTGGCGTCCAAACGGCCCCGGCGGCTGACGGTGGACCTCCGCGGAGCGGGGCCGTTGGAGCGCATTCTCGCCGAGTGCGATGCCGAGGGACATTTGCGGGGGATCGTCGGTGCCCGTCGGGCCACGAACTCAGGAGGCCCGACGGACCTGCACGTCGGCGAAGGGGTGGGGCTCGGCCTGATGATCGTGCGGCGCGAAGAAGAGGACGGGCAGAGCTACGAAAGCCGCGTCGTGCTGAAGAACGGCGAGATCGGAACCGACGTGGCCCACTACCTCGAGCAGAGCGAGCAACGGCAGGCGGCGGTTCTCGTCGGCGTGCACCTGACGTCGGAAGGTGTGACCGGAGCCGGGGGCATGATCGTCGAGGCCCTGCCCTCCGCAGCCCACGAGACGGTGGTCGAGGTCGAGCGGCGGATTCTCGGTGCGGGCTCGATCTCGGCCCTGGCAGCCGACGGGGCGCAGCACATCCTCGAGACGTACGTCGGGCCCTCGGGCCCGCGGACATTGGAGCAGGCACCGCTCACCTACGCCTGCGGCTGCGACCGCGAGCGGGTGATCGGCTCGCTGTCAGGGCTCGCTGCCAGTGATCTGGCCGGACTCACATCGGCGGACGGCAGCCTCGATGCCGAATGCGGCTACTGCGGACGCACCTACCGCGTGAACCTCACCGAGGTCCTGGGAGAGACCGCCAACTGACCCGCGCGCGGAGCGCTGGGATCAGGCGCGGGTCGGCTGCAGGGCCAGGAGCTCCTCGCAGGTCCGAACGAGCTGCTCGTTCGCATCGGTCTTGGCGATGAAGCGGTCGGCACCTGCATCGAGAATGCGCCGGGTCGTCTCGGAGGAGCTGTCGCCGCTGATCGCGAGCAGACGCAGCTCGTCCGTGAGGTTCTCGCGCAGCCGGCGGCAGAACTCGAAGCCGTCCATGTCCGGCATGTAGATGTCGAACACCACGACCTGAGGCCGTTCGGCCCCGATGCGCATGAGAGCTTCGACCGGGTGGTCCACGAGAATCGTCTCGACCTCCGGAAGCCCCTTGCGCAGGATCCGGCCGAACATGCTGAGCACGTCCGGCTCATCATCGAGCACGACGAGCTTGCGCGTGAGGTCCGCAAAGGCCGGCGGGCTGGGGAGACCGTGCCGGCGGAGGAACTCGAGCACCGCAAGGTGCGTGATCCTCCGGTGGCCACCGAGGGTCTTGAACGCCTCGAGCTTTCCCGCCTCGATCCAATCGATGACCGTGGTCGGCACGACGCCAAAGAGCTTGGCGAGCTGGTTCGTGGTGTAAAGACGGTCGCTCATCGTGAAAACCCAGGATTACGAGTTAAATCTCGAACAGGAGTATACCACCAAGACAAACCGTTGACGCGCGCCGGAGAAGGCGCGGGGCGTACCCCGCGCCTCTCATGGCTCAGTCGCGCCGCGGGCCGCGACCCCGGCCCCCACGACGATCGCCGCCGCGCCCGCCGCGCCGGTCGCCACCTCGTCCGCCCCGGCGGTCGCCCCGGTCACGCCGTGGCGGCCTGCGGTCGCTCGACTCGGGTGCATCCATGCCCTCGTAGTCGGCCGGGTTGTAGTCGGGGGCCTCCATGATGACGGCCTTGCGCGAGAGGCGGACCTTGCCGCTCGGGTCGATGTCGATGACCTTGACGGTCATCTCGTCGCCTTCGCTGCAGATGTCCGTGACCTCTCCGACGCGGTAGGGCGCCAGCTCGGAGATGTGCACCAGACCGTCCGTTCCCGGGAGGATCTCGACGAAGCAGCCGTACGGCTCCACGCGCCGGACCTGGCCCGTATACACCTTGTCGAGCTCCGCGACCTCCGTGATCTGCTCGATCATCGCGATCGCCGCCTTCGAAGCGGCCGCATCCGGCGAGGCGATGATCACGCGGCCGTCGTCCTCGATCTCGATCTGGCAGCCCGTCTCCTCGGTGATGGAGCGGATCGTCTTGCCGCCGGGGCCGATGATGTCGCGGATCTTCTCGCGCGGCACGTCCAGCGTGTGGAGGCGCGGAGCGAAGTTCGAGACCTCCTCGCGAGGCTGCTCGATCTCCTTCTGCATGGCCTCCAGGATGTGGAGACGGCCGCCGCGGGCCTGCTGCAGAGCGGCGCCCATGATCTCCCGGGTCACGCCGGCGATCTTGATGTCCATCTGGAGGGCCGTGATGCCCTCGCTCGTTCCGGCGACCTTGAAGTCCATGTCGCCATGGTGATCCTCCTGGCCGGCGATGTCGGAAAGCACCCAGAAGTCGTCGCCCTCCTTGACGAGGCCCATGGCGACCCCCGCGACGGGCGCCAGCATCGGCACGCCGGCGTCGAAGAGTGCCAGGGAGCCGCCGCAGACGGTCGCCATCGAGGAGGAGCCGTTGGACTCGAGGATCTCGGACACGACGCGAACGGTGTAGGGGAACTCGTCGTCGGCGGGGAGCACCGGCAGCAGTGCGCGCCGGGCCAGGACGCCGTGGCCGATCTCACGGCGGCTCGAGCCGCGCAGGAAGCGCACCTCGCCGACCGAGAACGGCGGGAAGTTGTAGTGCAGCAGGAACTTCTGCACGGTCTCGCCTTCGTACTCCTCGACGATCTGCGCGTCGCGCTTGGTGCCGAGGGTGACGTTGACGAGAGCCTGCGTCTCACCGCGCTGAAACAGCGCCGAGCCGTGCGTGCGGGGCAGGAGGCCGGTCTCGACGTCGAGAGCCCGGATCTCGTCGAGGGCGCGCCCGTCGAAACGGTGGCCCGTCTCTTTGATCGACTCCCGGAGGCAGTAGTCCTCGAGATCGCCGATGACCTTCTTGGTCATGCCACGCCGCTCGTCCTCCTCTTCGGGAATCGTCTCGATGTACTTCTGCACCACGGCGGCGACGGCATCGCGGCGCTCGAACTTGCCCTGGGTGTGCAATGCAGCCTTGAAGTCGTCGTAGATCGCGGCCTCGACCTGCTCCCGTAGCTCGGCGGGGTAGGCCTCGGGAGCTTGCCAGTCGGGCTTCTCGAGGTTCATCTCGCGGAACATCTCGTGCTGCGCCTGGATGATCTTCTGCAGCTCCGCGTGGGCCTGGAAGATGGCGTCGAGAACGACGTCCTCCGACAGCTGGTTGGCTGCGGCCTCGACCATCGTGACGGCCTCTTCGGTGCCGACCACGATGAGATCGAGATCGGAGACGTCCCGCTCGCTGTTGGTCGGGTTGAAGACGATCTCGCCTTCGATGAGCCCGACGCGCACCGCACCCACCGGGCTGTAGAACGGGATCTTCGAGAGCACGAGGGCCACGGACGCGCCGTTGATCGCCAGCACGTCGGGGTCGTTCTCCTCGTCAGCCGACTGCACGAGGGAGATGATCTGCGTCTCGTTGAAGTAGCCCTTGGGAAACAGCGGCCGGAGGGGGCGGTCGGTCAGCCGGCAGGTGAGGATCTCCTTCTCACTCGGGCGCCCCTCGCGCTTGAAGAAGCCGCCGGGAATGCGGCCGGCGGCAGCGGAGTACTCGCGGTAGTCGACGGTGAGGGGGAGGAAGCCGCGGGGCTCGCCTCCGGCGTTCATGCAGGCGGTGGTCAGGACGATCGTGTCGCCGAGGCGCACGGTGCAGCTGCCGTCGGCCTGTTTGGCGAGGCGTCCGGACTCGATGGTGATGGTTCCGTCGCCGATCTCGATTTCGCGGCTGTAGGTTGCCATGTTCGTTTTCCTTTTCTCTTTTCTTCTTCTTCTGGAAGCGGGCGGACGGCAGGGTCCGCGCGGGCGCGCGATGAGCCTCGCCGTCCCTAGACGGGCGAGCGTGTCGGCGCGTTGATGAGGCTCGCCGTGCAGCAAGACGCCAGAGCGGCGGCCGGCGCAGCGTGGCTCAGTTCTTGTTGGATCGCGCTCGGTCGATCCGGTGCTCCCCGCACGCCCTGCGGAGACCGCAAGCGACGCCAGGCGGGGAGGCGTGGATCAGCGGCGCAGGCCGAGACGCTCGATCGTGGTCTTGTACCGATCGAAGTCGCGCGAGCGGAGGTAGTCGAGCAGGCGACGACGCCGTCCGACGAGCTTCAGCAGCCCGTTCCGGCCGTGGTGATCCTTCTTGTGGGTCTTGAAGTGCTCGGTGAGCTCGTTGATGCGGTCGGTGAGGAGCGCAACCTGCACTTCGGGCGAGCCGGTGTCGGTCTCGTGGTGGCCAAAATCTTTCATGATCTGGGCCTTGGTCTCTTTCAGCTGAGGCAATTCCTTACTCCTTGTTCTCTTTTCAACCGCGCGATGCTACCACACAATGGCGCATCTGCGGAGGCTCGGATGCCCTCCGAGGAGCCCCGGCAAGTCCTTTGTTTTGTTGGGCTTGAGGCGGATCTGTGGCCCCCGGTTCAGCCCTTGAAGACGATACGTGGCTGGACCACTCCGACGCCCTTCGCACCAACCCGCTCCACCACGGAAGCCACGGCCACGAACTCGGTGCGCGAATTGACCAACTTGAGCCAGTCGCCTTCTGCGGCGTCGAGCTGCGACACCACGATGGTCTGGCCATGCTGGATCCGGCGCTCCTGGGTCGGGTCCATCCGGAGCTCGTCGAACGGCAGGGGGATCTGGTTGAACGGGACGACGCGGTCGAGCGCCTCCTCTGGAGAGTCCGAGAGGGTGCGCTCGGGGAGCGCGGAAGTCACCTCGAACGGCCCGATGTGAGTGCGGCGCAGCGCGCAGAGGTGGGCGCCACAGCCGAGCTTCTGTCCGACCTCGTGTGCCAGACTGCGCGCGTAGGTGCCGGACGAGCACGAGAGTCGGAACTCGAACCGATCGTCTTCAAGCGGCGACGTGGCGCGAAACTCGAAGATCTCCACGGCAGAGGCGGGGAGCTCGACGGCCTCCCCTTGACGTGCCAGCTCGTACGACTTCCGCCCCCCGACCTTCTTTGCACTGTAGGGGGGCGGCGTCTGCAGATAGTCGCCCTCGAACGAGGACATCACGTCGTCGAGGTGTGCCGAGGCATCCGCCGGGACCGGCTCGCTCTGCGTGACGTGACCGACGGCGTCATACGTGTCGGTGGTCGTGCCGAGAACGATCGTGCCTTCGTACACCTTGGGTGCGCGGATCAGGAAGCGCGTGAGCCGCGTCGCGCGCCCGAGAGTGAGCAGCAGCAGGCCCGTCGCCTCCGGATCGAGGGTGCCGCAGTGACCGATCTTTCGTTGGCCGAGGGCGCGGCGCGCGCGGCCAACTACGTCGTGAGAGGTGCCCCCGCGATCTTTGTCGACGAGGAGCAGGCCATCGAGGCCACTCGACTTGGGTCCCCTGCGGGCCATCAGGTGTCTCCTTGGTCGGCTTCGCGCAGGGCGGTGCGCAGTGCGTCCAGGATCGCGGCACGTGAGCCCGCGTCGGCGGGATCGATGACGCAGCCGGCGGCGTTGCGATGGCCGCCGCCGCCGTTGCGCTCGGCGATGGCCGCGACATTCGTGCGGCCGCGACTGCGCAGCGAGACCTTGATGTCCCCCTCCGGCAGGGTCCGAAACATGGCCACAGCGTCCACCCCCGCGATCGCACGGGGGTAGTCGATCAGGCCCTCCGACTCCTCTTTGGTCGCGCCGGCAGCCTCGAACATGTCCGGGGTGAGCTCGACCGAGGCGATGCGGCCCTCGTCGTGGAGCTCGAGCGAGCCCATCATCTCGCGCAGGAGGCGCAAGGTACCCACGGGGAGCGACTCGTAGATCCACATCGACACGGTCTCGGGCTCCGCGCCGAGGTCCACGAGCTCCGCCGCGGACCGGAAGGCGCGTGCGGTGGCGTTGGAGAAGCGGAAGCCGCCGGTGTCGGTGACCAACGTGAGATAGAGGAGGGTCGCCGTGGTCGGATCCACGGTGTAGCCCATCGCCCGGGCCAGATGCAGCACCATCTCGCCCGCCGAGGGCGCCGCGGTGTCGATCCACTGGGCCTCGCCGTACTGGGTGTTGCCGAGGTGGTGATCGATGTTCAGCAGCGGCAGCTGCTCGATCGCGGAGGCCAGCCCGGTGCGGTCGGTACTGGGGCACTCGAGCGGAATGGCGAGGTCGAAGTCGGAGAAGCCCGCCGGGGGCTCCTCGCCGACGTGGATCTGGTCGGCACCCGGAAGTACGCGATACACCGTGGGCGTGGGATCGGCGTTCCACACGGTCACCCTCTTGCCGTTCTGCCGCAACAGGCGCGCCAGACCCAGCTCCGATCCGATCGCGTCGCCATCCGGGTTCGCGTGGCTCGAAAGGAGGACCCGCTCGGCACCCGCCAGGATTGCGAGCATCTCCGGTGGAGGGGGCTGGACCCCCGCCGCGCTCATGGGTCGAGCTCCTCGAGGAGATCGTGGATCCTCTGGCTGTGCTCGGCTCCGCGGTCCGGCACGAAGTTCAGCTCGGGAACACGGCGCAGCTGAAGTCGGGGAGCGAGCTTGCTGCGAAAGAAGCCGCGCGCCTTCTCGAGAGCGGCGATGCACTCGTCGCGGGCGTCTTCGTCGCCGAGGTACGAAACGCGGACGGTGGCATGGCTCAGATCGCGGCTGAGGTCGATGCTGGTGACCTGGGCCATCGACATGCGGGGGTCGCGCACCTCGCGGCGGAGGAGCTCGTTGAGCTCGCGGATCAGGAGGTCGGAGACTCGGTGGACGCGGTGTTGGGACATGGTGGTTCGCTCGTTGGAGGCTCAGGCGATCTCGACGATCTCGTGGTGCCATTGCGTGACGAACGCGTCGCCGAGGTCGAAGTGCTCGCGGAGGGCTTCCATGCGATCCTCGAGCTCCTGGTCACTGCGCCCGACGGCAGCGATGCTGATCTCGGCGCGCTGATGCAGTTCCTGCAGGCCGGTCTCTGCGATCGACACCTTGTGTCGTGCGTGCACGCGCTCGACCAGCCCCTTCACGACGCGCCGCTTGTCTTTCAAGCTGCGTGCACCGGGGACGTGGAGCTCTGCCACCACGATGCCGACGAGTGCCACCGGGTTTCCTCGTTCAATGACCCGCGGCGCTCGGGCCGCGGAACGGTTGCTCCTAGAGGGTCGCAGCGACCTCTTCGTGGACGTAGGCTTCGATCAGGTCACCGGGCTTCACGTCCTGGTAGCGCTCGAGCCCGATGCCGCAGTCGAACCCGCTGCGCACCTCGGACGCGTCGTCCTTGAAGCGGCGCAGGGAGCCGATCTTGCCCTCGTGAATGACGATGTTGTCGCGCAGCAGACGTACGTTGGCGTTGCGGCCGATGACACCTTCGACGACGTGACAGCCGGCGACCATGCCGATGCGCGGCACCTTGAAGATCTCGCGCACCTCGGCTCGCCCGGTCTCGACCTCCTTGAGGGTCGGCTCCAGGAGGCCGGCCATCGCCAGCTTCAGCTCGTCGATGAGCTCGTAGATCACGGTGTGCGTCCGGATGTCCACGGACTCTTTCGCCGCGAGGTCGCTCGCGTTCTTCTCCGGCCGCACGTTGAAGCCGTAGATCAGCGCGCCCGAGGCCGAAGCCAGCAGAACGTCGTTGGTGGAGATCGCACCCGCGGAGGCATGGATGACGTTCACCTTGACCTGATCGGTGCTGACCTTGGCCAGGGTGTCGCGCAGAACCTCCACGGACCCCTGCACGTCGGCCTTGACGACGACCTCGAGCTCCTTGACTTCACCGGCCTCCAGATTGCTCAGGAGGTTCTCGAGTGACATCTTGCCAGCGGCCGGAGCCAGCTCTCTCTGACGCTGCTCGTGCGCGCGGAGCTCGGCGATGTCGCGTGCCTTGGACTCCTTGGCGACCACCTGCAGGGCGTCGCCGGAGCGCGGAAGGTCGTTGAAGCCGGCGATCTCGACCGGGGTCGAGGGCCCGACCTTCTTCACCCGCTGGCCGCGATCATCGGTGAGCGAGCGGACGCGACCCCATGTGGAGCCGCAGACGAACGCGTCCCCCACGGAGAGGGTGCCGTTCTGCACGAGCACCGTCGCGACCACTCCCCGGCCCGCCTCTTTCCGAGCCTCGATCACGGAGCCCTGACCGGGCAGGCCGCCGTCGGCGCGCAGCTCGGCCATTTCGGCGGTGAGGTTGATCATCTCCAGAAGGTCGTCCACGCCGTCTTTCGTGATGGCGGAGACGGGCACCATGATCGTGTCGCCGCCCCAGTCCTCGGCGAGCAGCTCGCGCTCCGAGAGCTCCTTCTTGACGCGGTCGGGGTTGGCGTTGTCGCGGTCCATCTTGTTGATCGCCACGATGATCGGCACGCCGGCGGACCGCGCGTGATCGATGGCCTCCACCGTCTGCGGCATGACGCCGTCGTCTGCTGCGACCACCAGCACCACGATGTCCGTGACCTTGGCGCCACGGGCACGGAGCTGCGTGAACGCCTCGTGGCCCGGCGTGTCGAGGAAGACGAGCTCGCCGCCTCCGGCCTCGACCTTGTACGCCGCGATGTGCTGCGTGATGCCGCCCGACTCGCCGTCGGCGACGCTCGACTCGCGGATGGTGTCCAAGAGGGAGGTCTTGCCGTGGTCGACGTGGCCCATGACCGTGATGACCGGCGCCCGCGGGTCTTTGCCGGCGGCCTCGCCGGAGCTTTCGGTCTCGAGCTCCTGCTGCAGCTGGATCTCTTCCTCGAAGGACACGATCATGGCGTCGAAGCCGAGCTCTTCCGCGATGGCCAGGGCCACCTCGGGCTCGAGCACGTGGTTGACACCCGCCATCACGCCCTTCTTCATGAGTGTGGAGAGGAGGTCTTTCGCCTTGACGCCCAGCTTCTCGGCGAGGTCGCGTACCCGCATGCCCTCGGAGATGGTGATGGCACCCAACTGGTCGGGGTCTTTGCTGCTGACGAGACGCCCTTCGCTCTCCGCCTCGGTGACCTCCTGTTTGCGCGAGGCCCGACGCCGTCGGCGGCTGTTGCTGTCGGCGATCGCCTCGGCGTCCGCCTGCTCGGCGGCCTCGAGCTCTTCGACGGATCCGCGGAAGTCCTCGAGAGAGCGGTCCTCGACCCGGACCTCGATGTTGCGGATCGCGCGCTTCTTCTCGGGCGGGCGAGCGCGCGGGCGGGTCGGCGAGCCCGATGGACGCGCCGTCGCGGGCGCCTTCGACGGGGCCGCCTTCCTCTCGGCGGGGGATGCGGGTGCCGAAGCCGCCTCCTGCGGAGGCGCCGTGGCCTCTGGTGCCGTCTGCGTCTCGGCAGCGACCTCCGGCTCCCGGGGCCGCTCCTCCTGCTTCGGCTTCGAGGAGGGCAGGGTGCGGATCTTGGGCCCGGCCTTCTGCACCACGGCGCGACGCTGGTTGGGGCGCGGTGGGGGAGAGGGTTGGCGCCTCGGTGCCTTCCGCTGCGGTGCGGGCGCGGCCTTGGCGGACTCCTTGTCGCGCATGATGACCTCGCGCTGCGGAGCCTGCGGCAGCGTCTTTCCGGTCAGGAGCGCCTGAATGACCTCGGTGTCGATCATCGCGTCGTCGCCTTCGACACGCGCCCCGATCGACTTCAGCTTGAAGAGGAGCTCCTGTTCAGGAACCCCCATCTTCTTGGCAATGTCGCCTACTCGGATTTTCGCCATTCGTTCTCTAGCCTCCGCAATTCCCTGAGACGTCGTACTCGTTTCGCTCGCGCCGGCGCGGCTCAGTCCGCGTCCTCGGCGGCGTCTCCGTCTTCTGTCCCAGTCTCTTCCGTCTCGGCCTCGGCCTCCGCCTCGCTCTCCTGGAAGGCGCGGGACAGAGCCGCCATGAAGTCTTGATCGCCCATCGTGCTTCCCTCGCCGTCTTCTTCGGGCTCGGGAAGGCCAAGGTCCGTCGCCGGCTCCTCGGCCGGCTGCTGCTGCGCGAAGGCGAGGAGATTCTCAGCCGTCGCCAGGTCGACCGTCTCGAGCTCGATCAGCTGGTCCACCGTCGCTCCGGAGAGCGCCTCGACGCTGTTGTAGCCCGCCTCGTTGAGCTCGGCGGCCGTCTCTTCGTCGACCCCTTCGACCTGCGACAGGTCGAGGGCCGTGTCCTCGGCCACCGAAAGCAGCTGGGCCAGGGCGTCGGCCACCTCGTCCTTGACGTCCGTCTCGCTCTTGATGTCGATCTTCGCCCCGATCAGCTCTGCGGCGAGGCGCACGTTCTGCCCGCGTTTGCCGATGGCGAGCGACAGCTGCTCGTCTTCGACGATCACGTCGAGGTGCGGGAACTCGCCCTGGTTGGTGACCGAGACACGGGTGATCTTCGCCGGCGCGAGCGCGCTCTGCGCGAACGTGACGAGATCTTCGCTGTACTCGATGATGTCGATCTTCTCTCCGCGCAGCTCGCGGATGATCGACTGAACGCGCGAGCCTTTCATGCCGACGCAGGCGCCGACGGGGTCGACGTCGCGCTCGCGGCTGAGCACGGCGACCTTGGCGCGCTCGCCCGGGGCACGCACGGCGGTCTTGATGACGACGGTGCCGTCGTAGATCTCCGGGACCTCCGTCTCGAACAGCTTGACGAGCAGGCGCGGATCGGTGCGCGACAGGATGACCTGCGGGCCCTTGGGCTGCTTGTGCACCTCGACGATCACGGCACGGATGCGCTCGCCTTGGCTGTAGCGCTCGTGACGCGACTGCTCGGGGCGCGTGACGACGGCTTCGGTCTGGCCCAGGTCCACCACGATGTCGCCACGCTCGAAGCGGCGCACGGTGCCGTTGACCACCTCACCGACGCGATCGATGAACTCGTTGTAGACCTTCTCGCGCTCGGCCTCGCGGACGCGCTGGTAGAGGACCTGCTTCGCCGACTGCGCCGCGATCCGGCCGAGACCGTCGGTGGAGATCGCTCCCAGAATCTCGTCTCCCACCACGGCTCCGGGCTTGTGCTCCTGGGCCTCCTCGACGGTCCACTCGGCCGTCGGGTCTTCGACCTCTTCGACCACCGTGCGCACGGTGAACGCCTCGAATTTGCCCGTTTCGCGGTCCATCTTGGCGCGGACGGGCTCCTTGATCCGATGCTGCTTCTTGGCCGCGGAAGCCACGGCGTCTTCGAGCGCGAGAATCCACCGATCGAGGTCGATGTCCTTCTCGTGGGCGACCTGCTTGAGGACCTCGGTGATGTTCACTTCGGGAGCTTGCGTAGCCATGAAAGCACCTTACCTGAATGCCTAGAGCTCGACTTCGAGCCGCGTCGTCTTGATGTGCCCCAGAGGAATCTGGAGGGTTTCGTCGGTCTGCGAATCGGTGAACGTGACCTGCTCCGAGGCCGGATCGAACGCTTCGAGAGTGCCGATCCTCGTCTGTTTGTGGCCTTCGGGCAAGGTGAACGTGACCCGGATCTTGTGCCCCTGGAAGCGGGTGTAGTCGGCGGCCCGGTAGAGCTCGCGGTCGAGGCCGGGCGAGCTGACCTCCAACACGTAGCGCGTGCCCCCGTAGTCCTCGACGTCGAGGATCGCGGAGGCGTCGCGCGACACGGCCTCGCAGTGCTCCAGCGTGATGCCCTCCGGGTGATCGAGGATCAGCTGGAGGGTGTCTCCGCGCTGGTTCACATGGATGAGCTCGCAGCCCGCGCGCTCGGCGGCGGCCGACAGCTCTTCCTGCAGTGTGGGATCGAGGGGCGTCATCTTCGGGGTCGTGTGGGTCTGGATGTCTTCGTCAAGAGCGGGGCGCGGAACCGGCCCACGGGACCCTGGCTGCCGCGATTCAGGTCCGGAGGATCTGAACCGTGTGCCGCCGAGTCGAGGGCACGGCCCTGAGACCGGCTCCCCTCCGAGGGCGTCGGGGCAGCAGCTGCCGAACGAGACGCCGCGCGAGCAGGTGGAGCGCGTTGCCGCGATCCGGAGCTCACCTTCGGAAGAGACATTCAAAGTATACGCAGCACGGAAGATGCGGGCAAGACGTCGTTCGCGCGTCCACCTCGGAATCACGGTGACCGCCCGGGTGTTTCAACGAGCGCATCCCATCGCGGCCGTGGCCCCGGTCCTTCGGTAGAGCCCGTGCCCGATCGACGCGTCTGCGCAACTTCAAGTGTGCGAAACTCCCTCTGATCCCCGGCCCGCTCCCGAGCACCGGGGCTTTCTCCATCTCTCCAGCCAGGTGACCCATCCATGAGCCAATCCCCACCCCTCTCGCGACGCACCCCAGCCCTCCTGCTCGTCCTCCTCTGCGGAGTCGTCTTCGGGCTGGTCCTCGCTTCGAGCCTCGAGCTCACTCCCAGCTCGAGCGCCGCGCCCATGGCGACAGAAGGCCGGCAGGCGATGGACGACGGCGGGGTCGCCCAGCGCGTGGAAGCCGACGCCCGCAACAGCATCGCCAGCTTCGCCGACCTCGCGGAGGCGATGCTCCCGGCCGTGGCCACCATCCGTGCCACGACGATCCGCGAAGGGGGCCAGACGCAGACCGGGGTTGGGGACGACTTCTTTCGGCGTTTCTTCCGCGGGCCGGACGGGCAGCAGATTCCCGGCGGTCCGCGGGTGCAGCCGCCACGCGACCGCCGCGACGACGGCGCCGGCTCGGGCTTCGTGATCAGCCGTGACGGCTGGGTCGTGACCAACAATCACGTGATCGACGAGGCCACCAAGGTCGTCGTGTTCCTGGGCGACCGCGAGTACCCGGCCGAGATCAAGGGGCAGGACCCGTCCACCGACCTCGCCGTGCTGAAGATCGAGTCGGACGAGGACTTCGCCTTCCTCGATCTGGGCGAGAGCGAAGAGCTGCGCATCGGCGACTGGGTGATGGCCATCGGGAGCCCGCTCGGGCTCGGCTCGAGCGTCACCGTCGGGGTCGTCAGCGCCAAAGGCCGCTCCATCGGGATCACCGGCCCTGACGCCTCGTTCGAGGACTTCATCCAGACGGATGCCGCGATCAACCGCGGCAACTCGGGTGGACCGCTGGTCAACACGTCCGGGCAGGTGGTCGGCATCTCGACCGCCATGAACTACGGAGCGGAGAACATCGGCTTCGCAGTGCCGGTCGACACGCTCAAGCGCGTGCTGCCGCAGCTGCAGTCCGAGGGTCGAGTGCGCCGCGGCTACCTCGGGGTCAACATCGACGACCTCACCTACCGCCACATGGAGGCGTTTGGCCTGGAATCGACGAGGGGCGCCCTCATCACCAACGTCATGCCGGGCACGCCGGCGTCCAAGGCTGGTCTCGAGAAGGGTGACGTCATCGTCCGGGTCGACGAGTTCGAGGTCGAAGACAACCGCGACCTCATCAATCACGTTTCCAGCAAGGCACCCGGCGATCGCGTCGACGTGGAGGTGATCCGCAACGGCAAGACCGTGAACAAGGTCGTCCGACTCGAAGAGCGCGCGTCCACGGCGGACATCGCCGAGGTGACGACCCCGGACGAGCCCGAGGAGATGGAGTGGCTGGGGCTGCAGCTGCAGGATCTCGACGACGATGCCCGCGAGGAGCTGGAGCTCGAGAGCACCCTGCGCGGGGTCCTCGTCACCGACGTCGCGGCCTCGAGCCCGCTCTATGAAGAGCGCGTCCAGCCCTACGACGTGATCACCGAGGTGAACGGAGAGCCCGTGGAGAGTGCAGCCGACTTCCAGGAGGCGGTGAGCGCAGCGGAGAGCGGCAAACTGCTGCGGCTCTATCTGCGCTCCGCCAGGGCTCGCTCCGGCTACTTCGCCATCGTCCGCGTCCCCTGATGGCGGACGGCGGAGGTGCAGCGCGGTCCTCGGCTCCGGGGCCGAGGATCCTCGTGGTCGACGACGAGTCGTCGATCCGCGAGAGCCTGCGGATGATCCTCGAGTTCGAGGACTACCAGGTCCTCGAGGCCGCGGACGGCCCCGAGGCTCTGGTCCGCGTGGGCGAGCGGCTGCCGGACGCGGTGCTGCTCGACATCAAGATGCCCCAGATGGACGGGCTCCAGGTGCTCCGGAACATGAACGAGCGCGGCCTCGACATGCCGGTGGTGGTGGTGAGCGGCCACGCCGACGTCGAGACCGCGGTGGAGGCGACGCGGCTCGGCGCCTTCGACTTCATCGAGAAGCCCCTCCAGCGCGATCGCGTCCTGGTGACGCTGCGCAACGCCATTCAGCACCGGCGCCTGCAGACCGAGAACCGGGAGCTGCAGCGCACCGACGACGAGCTCGTCGGCGACTCGGCCGCCATGCAGCAGCTGCGCGACACCATCGCGAAGGCGGGTCCGACTCCTGCCACGGTGCTCATCACCGGCGAGAGCGGCACGGGCAAGGAGCTCGCGGCGCGGGCGATCCACGCGGCGAGCCCGCGGAGCGGTCGGCCGATGGTCCAGGTGAACTGTGCCGCCATTCCGGAGGAGCTCATCGAGTCGGAGCTTTTTGGCCACGAGAAGGGCAGCTTCACCGGGGCGGTGCGCAAGCAGATCGGCAAGTTCGTCGCGGCCGACGGCGGCACGATCTTCCTCGACGAGATCGGCGACATGTCGGCCCGCACCCAGGCCAAGGTGCTGCGGGTGCTGCAGAGCGGAGAGGTGGAGCCCGTGGGCGCCGAGCGCAACGTCATCGTCGACGTGCGTGTCGTGGCCGCGACGCACCGTGATCTCGAGGAGGAGATCCGAGAGGAGCGCTTCCGCGAGGACCTCTTCTACCGCCTGAACGTCGTGCCCATCCAGGTGCCGCCGCTGCGCGAGCGCCTGGACGATCTGCCGCTCCTCGTGTCCCACTTCGTGGACCTCTTCGCCCGCGAGAACAACTATCCGCACCGCGAGTTCTCGGCCGAGGCGCTGGAGCATCTGCGAGCGCTGCCATGGAAGGGCAACGTCCGCGAGCTCAAGAACCTCGTGGAGCGTCTTCTCATTCTGTCGACAGGCAAGGAGATCGAGCGCGAGGACGTGCTTTCGATCGGCGGCGGCCAGCAGCCGGAGCTCTCCGAGGCCATGCTCGCGGTGGCGACGCTGAAGGAGTTCCGCGAGGTGTCGGAGAAGGCGTTTCTCCTCTACAAGCTGCGCGAGAACACCTGGAACGTCACCCAGACGGCCCAGTCCATCGGCACACCGCGCAGCAACCTCTACAAGAAGATGGAGCAGTACGGAATCCGCCGCGACGAGGGCCAGTAGGCGCTCGGACCGGCCCGGCTCACGGTTCGACCGCAGACCAGTCCCCGAGCGCCGCGCTCTCGAACCCCGTCGCGAAGAGGTCCTGCGGGCCGCCGCCCACGGGGCGCTCGAGGGCCCACAGCTCGAAGCCGCGGACGCCGTCATTCGCCTGGAAGAGCACGCGTGGTCCGGTCACGAGGAGCTCCATCGGGCTGGAGGACTCGGCTCCGGCAGCGATCTCTCCGAGCTGACGAGTCCCGGCGGGTGTCCCGTCGCTGATCCAGAGCTCGCGGCCCGACTTGTCGGTGAACTGCGTGAACAGAAGGCGACCATCGACCGCCAGGAGCTCCTGGGGTAGCGCAGACGCGGAACCTGGCCGCGCGTCGAGAACCCGCCGCGTTCCCGCGGCCGTCCCGTCGCTCGTCCAGAGCTCGACCCCGTGCGCCGCGTCACGGGCGCGGAAGAAGAGCGTGTCGTCGACACGAGTCAGCGCGGTTGGATAGGAGGAGGCTGGCCCGGGCTCGATGTCGAGGACGAGGAAAGGGGGCCCCGCCGGGGTCGTCGCCCAGAGCTCGATTCCAGAGGTTCCGTCGTCGCCCGCGAAGAAGAAGAGGTCGCCCAATACAGCGGAGTGGGCCGGCTGTTGGAAGGGCTCGAAGACCGCGGGCTCGTCCAGAAGGCCATAGGCGCTGCTCTCCTGCCGAACCACGCCGGCCCCCGGCCCCGCTCGGACCTCCAAAAGGGTCAACTGGGCGGCGGCCGGGTCGAAGGAGTAGACCTCGCGGCCGTTCGCCGGCGTCTTTGCGCTCAAGAAGAGTGGGCCGGAGGGGGTCGCAGCGAATGCATCGACCTCTTGAAGGTGAGGTGCCCAGTCGGTCGCCCGAAGCTGCGGGTCGAGGGTCCAGAGCCCCTGAGCGGAGGGCAGAAAGAGCATGGAGCTGGAGACGAGCGGCTGCAACCCGTAGAAGCCGAACCGGTACGGTGACCCGTAGCCGGGGTGCTGGTTCGCGAACTGAGGGACAAAAGACTGAGGGCCAGGGATTGCAAGGAGAGGGCCGCCGTCCGGGTCGACGCGAAAGGGCGCTCCCGACCAGACCCCGCCAAACTCGATGAGCTCGTCCGCGAAGACCTCGAGGTACACCGCGTGCGGCGCGACCAGAGCTCGCGCGTTCCCGAGCTGCCGATCCACCGACTGCAGCGGAGGGAAGAGCATCTTGCCCGTGATGTCCTGCGAGAACGAGCGCAGGAGCCAGCGATCCTGGTACTCGACAGCGGTGCCGTAGAAGAGGCCTCGCGTGTCCATATTGCTCACATCAGCCAGTCGAACGGGGGGTTGGCCGGGCTCGACGAGGTAGTCAGGATCCTGGAATCTGTAGGGTGTGCCCAGTCGCACCTGGGCTTGCCCCGGAGCCAGCTCGGAGAGGGGCAGCGGGAACGAAGACGAGGTGTAGCGGAGGGGCCAGAGCTTGGTGGTTCCGCTCGCGGTGCCATCCGTTGTCCACAGTTCAGCGTCCGACACGTGGCCTGTGAGGAGCAGAGGTTGGTCTCGCCCCGGCTCGAGCGCATGCCAGATCTGGCTCATCCGGTCGCCCGGATCGGCCTGTAACCGGTGCGTCCCCGCGACGGTGCCGTCGCTGAACCATGTCTCGTAGGGATAGCCAGTGCCACCGTAGAAGACGACCCCGCCGTCGAAGGCGAAGAACGGCGGCCGTGCTCCTGGTGCGGACGTCGTGAGCCTGAGTGTTCCCGGGCCGGTGCCGTCGGTGACCCAGAGATCACCAACGCAGGAAAAGAACAGATGGCTCCCGGCGCGCCCGGTCGCATCGAAGCGACAGCCGCCGCTGGGCCATCCCGGCACCGTGACGGTCTCTGTGTCGACTCCGTCAGTGAAGAGGAGGCCGGTTCCCGTCGAGGCGACCACACGACCGCCCAGAGTGACGCCGCCGCCATTGGCAATGGCAAGCGGCGGAGGAGCTCGGGTCCCGGCGGCGGTACCGTCCGTCTGCCACAGGCGCACGCCGCTCCCGTCGTCGGCGAAGAAGAAGACGGAGTCGTCGAGCACGGCCCAGGAGGGTGCTTGAAACGGCCACCTGAGCCGGCCTGCACTGAAGTCGCGCAGCTGCTGGGTGCCGATCGGGCTGCCATCGGTGCTCCACAGTGACGTGCCGGACGCGTTGCGCACCGCGAAGACGGCGACGTCGTGTGTGCTCACGGGCCAGCTGAAGTGTGGCCAGCCGCGGTCTTCTGGGAGGTCGGTCAGGCGAACGGTCCCCTGGGTGCTGCCGTCACTGCGCCAGAGCTCCCAACCGGAAGTCGGCCGGTACGCGCTGAAGAGGACCGCTCCGCCGAGCTGCCCCAGTCTTTGAGGGGCTGAGCTCTCCGGGCCCGGCCAGACATCCGCAACGAGCTCGGTGCCCGCTGCGGTTCCGTCGGTGGAGAAGATCTCCTCTCCGTGAACTCCGTCCGAGGCGACGAAGTACAACCGGTCTGCGATGGCGAGCAGACTCCTGGGCGCGGAGGAGCAGTAGCCGGGGCACAGATCCACGAGGAGATGCGTTCCTTGCGGGGTCCCGTCGGTGGTCCACAGCTCGACGCCCGCCGTGGGGTGCTCACCTACGAAGACGAACTCGTCGCCCAACCAGGCTCCGTGACGAAACACGAGACTCCAGCGATGGGGATGGCCGCTCGAGCGCTCCGCCCTGAAGTCGTGGACGAGATACGGAGCGGATTGCGCCTCGGCACGTGGGAGTGCCGAGGACAGCAGAAGGACGAAGAGGAGGAACGACGAGTGGGGGCGCCATCGATCCAGGTGCCGTTCTCTCCCTTGTCCCGACGCTTGTAGGTCTCTCACGTCCCTCACTCTCGTGGCCCAGCTGACCGTGCTGCCTGCGCGGCAGTCGCATATGTCCGTGCAGCATATTCACCCGCCGCGGGCGTCGCAAGAGACTGAGCTGTACCGGTGCGCTCCATCGCGTCGCGACCTGCGACCGGAAGTGGGTCGAAACACCGTCGGCTGCAGGTCGATGAAGATCGCCTGGGACCTCCTCGGCTTGGTACCATCCCTTCGAGGAGCCCGAAATGACCGAAACCACGACCCAGCCACGCGCCCCCGAGACCGAGCCGGAGGATCGCCGATCCAACGCTGGCCCTTCGCTGTTGCGCCCCGAGGTCGCCGAGCAGCTGCGCGCGGCGACCAGCCGTTGGCGCAAGGCGGCCGACGCCTCCGAGGCCAAACGTCCGTTCTGGAAGGAAGACTTCACGACGGTCTCGGCCGCGGAGGTGCCACACCTCGTCTCCGCCGAACAGGTGACGACCGACCCGGTCTCGAAGATCGGCGTGCCCGGGGAGTTCCCGTACACGCGCGGCATCCACCCGTCCGGGTACCGCGGCAAGCTCTGGACGATGCGCCAGTTCGCCGGCTTCGGCCAGGCGAAGGACACGAACGAGCGCTTCAAGTACCTCCTGTCGCAAGGCCAGACCGGGCTCTCCGTCGCCTTCGACCTGCCGACCCTGTACGGATACGACTCCGATCACGAGATGTCGCTCGGCGAGGTGGGGAAGTGTGGCGTCGCAGTGGACACGCTGGCCGACATGGAAGCGCTGTTCGACGGCATCCCGATCGACCAGATCAGCACGTCGATGACGATCAACTCCACCGCGCCCATCCTTTTCGCGATGTACCTCGCCGTCGCCGAGAAGCAGGGGGTCGACACGGTGACGGGTGTTCGTGGCACCCTGCAGAACGACATCCTGAAGGAGTACATCGCCCAGAAGGAGTACATCTATCCGCCTCGCCCGTCGATGCGGCTGGTCACCGACCAGTTCTCCTTCGCCAACCGGCACGCGCCGCAGTGGAACACGATCTCCATCTCCGGCTACCACATCCGCGAGGCCGGCTCGACCGCCCTTCAGGAGCTCGCCTTCACGCTGCGCGACGGCATGGAGTACGTGCAGTACGGCATCGACGCTGGCCTCGACGTGGACTCCTTCGCACCGCGCCTGTCCTTCTTTTTCAACAGTCACAACGACTTCTTCGAAGAGGTGGCGAAGTTCCGGGCCGCGCGCCGCGTCTGGGCCGAGGTCATGCGGGACCGCTACGGCGCGAAAGACCCGCGCTCTCTCATGCTGCGGTTCCACACGCAGACGGCAGGGGTCTCCCTGACTGCGCAGCAGCCGGTGAACAACGTCGTGCGTACCTCGATCCAGGCGCTCGCGGCGGTGCTCGGAGGAACGCAGTCACTGCACACCAACGCGCTCGACGAGACGCTGGCGCTGCCGACCGAGGAGACGGCGCGCATCGCGCTGCGCACGCAGCAGATCATCGCGCACGAGTCGGGGGTGACGAACACGATCGACCCGCTGGGCGGCAGCTACTTCGTCGAAGACCGCACCCAGGCCATGGTCGACGGCTGTTACGACTACTTCCAGCGCATCGACGACTTCGGAGGCATGGTCGAGGCGATCGAGGCCGGCTTCCCGCAGCGCGAGATTGTCGAGGCGGCGTACAAGTTCCAGCGCTCCTTCGACAGCGCGGAGAAGGTGATGGTCGGCGTCAACGACTTCGTCCTCGACGACGAGCCGCCCATCGAGACGCTCTACATCTCCGACGACGTGGCGAAGGCCCAGATCGAGGAGCTCGACGCGCGCCGGGTGAGCCGGGATCGGGGCGCCGTGGAGCGCACCCTGGACGCCCTGAAGGTGGGCGCCGCGGGCGACGCGAACACGATGGATCTCATCCTCGATTGCGTGAAGGCGTACGCGAGCGTCGGTGAGATCAGTGACGCTCTCCGGGACGTGTACGGCACCTACGAGGAGCCCGCCGTCTTCTGATTTTGGGGCCTCTCGAAGCGGAAGTTGGCCCGTGATCTGGGGGCGGTTTGCTCTGCTATGCTCCCGCCGCGATGAGTGATGCCAAGCGAGTTCTCGTGGCGAAACCGGGCCTGGACGGGCACGATCGGGGAGCCAAGGTCGTGGCGCGAGCCCTGCGCGACGCGGGCTTCGAGGTGATCTACAGCGGTCTCCGTCAGACGCCGGCCCAGATCGCCAATGCGGCGGTGCAGGAGGACGTCGAGGCGGTCGGGCTGTCGATTCTCTCGGGCGCCCACAACAGCCTTCTCCCGGAGATCACGCGGCTCCTGGCGGAGCAGGATGCGAGCGACATTCTGGTGTTTGCAGGTGGCATCATCCCGGATCGCGACATCCCGGGCCTCAAGGATGCCGGAATCGACGAGATCTTCCTTCCCGGGACCAGCACCGAGGAGATCGTGCAGTACCTCGAGCAGCGCCTCGGGAGCGACTAGCCGGGCCGGAGCGAGCCGACCTCGGAGGAGAGAGGACATGGCCGAAGACAACAAGCTCAGCAACGAAGACGTGGAGAGGATCGCGCGGCGAGTCGTCGAGCTGATCAGCGAGGAGCAGGTCCGCTCCGTCGCCTGGGAAGTCGTTCCGGACATGGCCGAGGTCGTGGTCAAAGAACGCATCCGCGAGCTCGAGAGCCAGGTCGAAGAGCTTTAACGAGAGGGAAGCGCCGCGCGCCATCCAGCGGCTGCAGCCAGCATCTCGTCGGACACGCCGCGCCTGCACGACGCGGGTGCCGCCGGCGAGGTCGCGCCCGAGTGCCTGTCATGTCCAAAGAGATGAACAAGACCTTCGACCCGAGCTCCTACGAGCAGGCGTGGCAGAAGCGCTGGGACGACCTCGGTGTCTTCGAGTGCCCCCGCGGCGAGGCGCCCGACCGCTCGTACTGCATCCTCATTCCGCCCCCCAACGTCACGGGCAAGCTGCACATCGGGCACGCGCTCCAGTCGACCCTGCAGGATCTGCTGGTGCGTTGGCAGCGCATGCGTGGCCTCAACGCGCTGTGGCTGCCGGGGACGGATCACGCCGGGATCGCCACCCAGCTCATGGTCGAGCGCGAGTTCGAGAAGGACGGCAGGAGCCGGCAGGAGGTTGGCCGCGAGGCTTTTCTCGAGGCGACGTGGGCCTGGAAGGAGAAGTACCACGGCAACATCCGCCAACAGCTCGAGCTTCTCGGCGCCAGCTGCGACTGGAGCCGCGAGCGCTTCACCATGGACGAAGGGCTGTCGACCGCCGTGCGTACCGCCTTCGTCGAGCTGCACCGCCAGGGCCTGATCCGCCGCGGCGAGTACATGGTCAATTGGTCGCCGGTCCTGCAGACTGCCATCTCCGACCTCGAGGTGGAGAGCCGCACGATCCGCGGCAAACTGCATCACTTCGCCTACCCGCTGAGTGACGGGAGCGGTGAGATCGTGGTGGCAACGACCCGCCCAGAGACGATGCTGGGCGACACAGCCGTCGCCGTGCACCCCAGCGACGAGCGCTACGCCTCCCAAGTCGGCGGGTCGCTCGATCTGCCGCTCACCGGTCGGAAGATCCCGATCGTGGCCGACGAGCACGTCGACCCGGAGTTCGGCACCGGCGCCGTGAAGGTGACGCCGTTTCACGACCCCAACGACTTCGAGATCGGGCAGCGCCATGATCTACCGGGAATCCGGGTGATCGGCCTCGATGGTCGCATGACGGAAGAGGCAGGAGACTTTGCCGGCCTGGATCGGTTCGAGGCGAGGCGGGCCGTGGTGGAGGCCTTCCGCGAGCAGGGTCTACTGCGCGGCATCTTTGACCACGAGCACGCTGTGGGGCACTCGCAGCGTGGTGGAGAACCGGTGGAGCCGATGATCTCCACGCAGTGGTTCTGCGATGTCGAAGCCATGGCGACGCGCGCCCTCGAGGCCGTGGAGAGTGGCCAGATCGAGCTGCATCCCTCCACCTACGACAAGACCTGGCGACACTGGCTCGAGAACATCCGCCCGTGGGTGATCTCGCGTCAGCTCTGGTGGGGGCACCAGATTCCCGCGTGGTACGACAAAGACGGCCAGGTCTACGTGGCCATGTCGGAGGAGGAGGCCGCAGAGCAGGCGGGAACCGACGACCTCGAGCGGGATCCCGACGTCCTCGACACGTGGTTCTCTTCCGGGCTGTGGCCCCTTTCCACTCTCGGCTGGCCCGAAGACGAGACCGACGTGGACACGTTCTACCCGACGGACGTCCTCGTCACCGGGCACGACATCCTCTTCTTCTGGGTCGCGCGGATGGTGATGCTGTCGCAGACCTTCGCCGACGGCGCCGTGCCCTTTCGCCGCGTGCACCTCACGGGCCTCGTGCGGGACGCGAAGGGCGAGAAGATGTCCAAGACCAAGGGCAACACCCTCGACCCGATGGACCTCGTGGAAGAGTACGGCGCCGACGCACTGCGCTTCACGCTCGCGGCGCTCGACTCCCCAGGTCGCGACATCCCGCTCGACCTCGAGCGGATGGCGGGGTATCGGGCCTTCGGGAACAAGATCTGGAACGCGACGCGGTTCGTGCTCGGCCGGATCGACGACGACGCGCGGGTTCAGGCCGAGCTCGACACCGAGGGCCTGCGTCTTCCCGAGCGTTACATCGTCTCCCGTCTGCACTCCACGGCCCTGCGCGTGAACGAGAAGCTGGACGACTTCCGGTTCGACGAGGCGTGCGACACGCTCTACCACTTCTTCTGGGGCGAGCTGTGCGACTGGTACATCGAGTTCTGCAAGCCGGCCTTGACCGGAGACGCTCCGAGGCCGCGGGTTGCGGAGACGCTCGTCACCGTTCTCGATCAGAGTCTGCGCCTGCTGCATCCCGTCATGCCACATCTGACGGAGGAGCTGTGGCAGCGTCTCCCCGGAGTGGACGACCTCGGCTTCGAGGCCCTCGCCGTGGCGAAGTACCCGGAAGGTGATGCGGCGCTGGTGGACGAGGCGGCGGCAGCCACGGTGGAGCGCCTGCAGCTGGTGGTCACCCGCGCACGGGCCCTGCGCACGGAGAAGAACCTCAGCCGCGACACGCGCGTCGATCTCTATCTGGCTGGAGACGTGGCAGACCTCGTGGAGGAGGCGGCGCTTTTGGAGGCCCTCGGCGGGCTCAGCTCCGTGCAGGCGGGAGACGGCCCCGAGAGCGCCATTCGCGACCGCATCGACGGGCTCGACCTCGCCTTCGACGTGGAGGCGGTGGCGCTCACGGACGAGGATCTCGCGCGCCTGCGCAAAGAGCTCGAGGGCGTGGAGAAGGAGATCTCCAGCGCCGAGGCGCGGCTCAACAACCCGGGCTTCCTGGCCAAGGCGCCCGAGGCCGTCGTGGAGGGTAGCCGTCAGCGATTGGACGAGCTGAATGAGAAGCGACAGGTGCTTCGCGACTCGCTGGCGGGCTCCTGATCGGCAGATCCGATGGCGCTACACTTCATGGCAGGAGACCGACGACGATGACCTTTCGCGCCTACGGTGACACCCTTCGAGGGCTTTGGAGGAGTGGCCCAGCCTGCAACCTCGTGGTCCTGAGCCAGGTCGATTCGACCAACACCAAAGGGCGCGAGTTCGCGGAGCGGTTCTTCGAAGACGCCGACGTGCCTCCCACCACGTTCGTCGTCGCCGAGGAGCAGACCGCTGGCCGCGGACGTGCAGAGCGCACGTGGGAGTCCAAGCCCGGTCGCGGTGCCTACATCACGATGGTGCACTGCCTCGGCGAGTCGCCGGAGCCTGGAGCGCTGCAGTCACTTCCGATTCTCCTGGGAACCGCCTTGTGCGAGGCGCTGCAGACTTTCTCTCCAGACGTGCGGCTCAAGTGGCCCAACGATCTCTACGTCGGCGGCCGCAAGGTCGGAGGCATCCTCATCGAGACCTGTACCAGCGAGGACGCGGAGGTTGCGGTCGTCGCCGGGTTCGGCATCAACCTCCAGCCGCCGGCGGACTCTTCGCTCGAGGCGACCGCCACGGGTCTGGAGACCGTCTGTGATGCGCCCCCGGAGCTCCCGGCTCTCGTCGTCTCTCTGTGTGAGGCCGCGGCCGGCTGCCTTCTGCACCTCGGTGACATGAACTCCGCCCTCGAGCGCTATCGCGAGGTCAGCCTGCACCAGGCGGGGGATGCGATCACCTGCCAGCTCGGCGAGCGCCGCGTCGAAGGCTCGTTCATCGGCTTCGACGACAACGGATGTCTGTGCATCGAGACGTCGGCCGGCCAGGAGACCGTCGCAGCAGGCGACGTGATCTTCCACCACCCAGCCCTCGGCTGAGCCGCACGCCGCGATGGAGCGGAGCTACTTCGAGGCCATCGAAGCGACCTTCGTCCGGCTTCGCGGGGCGCCTCTGCTGCTGTCCCCGGCCGACTGGCAGCTCGCGCGGTCCTGGTGGGAGCGGAAGATCCCTCTCGACCTCGTGCTCCGGACGATGGAGGAGGTCTTCGAGAGGCGGCGTGACCGTGGCGCGGCCGACCGGGTGAACGGTCTCCGGTACTGCGCCGACGCAGTGCTTGCGGCGTGGCGCGAGACCGAAGAGATGCTGGCGTCGGGGGCGCGCGCGGAAGCTGCATCCCCCGGACCGGGGATCCCGGAGCGTCTCCAGGCTCTGGCCGGGCGGCTGCCCGCAGACCTGCCGCGTCGCGAGACCTGGGTGGAGCTGATCCACGGCTGCGCGCGGGAAGGAGATCCCGAGCGGGTGGAGGCGGCACTCGGTCGCGTCGAGGCGCGGCTGCTGAGAGTCGCGGAGCGGAGCCTCTCGGACGCGGACCGGCGAGAGCTCGAAGCCACCGCGAGCGCCGCTGTTGGTGCCCTCGAGCGCGATGTCGGTGCAGCGGCGCGCACGCGTGCGAAGGACCTCCTGCGAGCGGAGGGTCTCCGCGAGGCGCTGCAGTTGCCGCGCCTCTCGCTGTACGGCGACTGAGACGCTGCAAGGAGACGCCCCCGCTCGGCGTCATCTCCACGCATGCGGAGGATCGTGCCCGTGCACAGGCGCTGTCCGGGGACGTTCCTGCGGTGGCCGCCACTTCTCGCACCGTCTCTCGGTTTCGCGGCGGGCGTGGCGGCGGGCCTGGGTCGAGGTCCCGACTTCGTCGAGCTTGCCGGGGCGTTTCTGCTGGCCCTCTGTTTGCTGTCGCTCGCCGTTGGGCGGTCGCCTCTCCGAGGCGCCTGGTCCGCGGTGGCTGGCGTCCTCGGTTGCCTCTGGTCGTTCTTGGCCGCTCCAGCTCCTTTCCCTCTCGACCGGGATCTTGCGGTGCGGGCAGAGGTTGCCGTCGAAACGCCCTGGTCTGCGACCGAGAGCTTCGGTGGCAGCACGCAGTGGCGTGCTCGCGCGCGTCTGCTCTCGGTGCGTCAGGGGCTGCGCGTCGCGCGAGGGCGGGAGCGGCTGTGGCTGCGGTTGCAGGCCGAGGCACCCCCGCGCAGCCCGCGGCTCCGCGTCCGGGGCTTCGTTCGCCCGGCCGCCGTGTACCTGAATGAGGGCTCACGCGCAGAGCGCACAGCGCTGCGATCGATGAGCATCGCGTCGCCGCGCCTGGTCGAGGAGGTCGCCGCGCCCCGCCTCTCCTCGGCTGCGCTGCGCTGTCACCAAGCCGTGGCCCAGGCCCTGGATCGAGGCTTCGACGAGGCGACGTCGGCCATCCTGGCCGCGGTGATGTTGGGGCGCACCGACGCCCTTCCCGACGGGGTCACGAGGAGCCTGCGGGTGTACGGACTCGGGCATCTCCTGGCGCTCTCAGGCCTTCACCTGGCCGTCGCTCTCGGAGGGGCGCTCGTCTGGCTGCGAGGCCCGCTGCGCCGTCTCCGGTGGGGCACGGCGCTGGTCGTTGCGGCGGCGTACGTGCTGATGACCGGAGCTCGACCGTCGCTGCTCCGCGCAGCGGCCATGACGTGTGTCGCCGTGACCGCCCTCGCCTGTGCGCGGCGCGCCTGGTCCTGGAGCGCGTGGGCTGCGGCCCTCGGCGCACTGTTGATCGCCCGTCCCGGCAGCGTGGCGCAGCCCGGCGCTCAGCTCAGCTTTCTCGCCACGGCGGGGATCCTGGCCACGGGCTCGTCCGCTCGGCAAGCGCCTCTCGCTGGGCCACTCCGACTGTCCATCGCCACGCAGATCGCCACCTGGCCGGTGGCTCTGCCACGCTTCGGCGTGCTTGCTCTCGGTGCCCCCGGCCTCAATCTGCTCTTCGTTCCGGGAGTTGGCCTCCTCATTCTCGGAGGCTGGGCCTGGGTGATCCTCGGCGCCGTCCCGGGCGCTCCCGCCACGCTCCTCACCCTCGGCACGTGGGCGCTCGAAGCCCTCGCGAGCGTGCTGTGGCGCGCCGGCACCTGGCGCCCACGGCCCTGGTTGAACGTCCACGCTCGGCCCGAGTCACTCGCCCTCCTGGGGGGTGTCCTCTTCCTGCCCGCGATGATGGCGCTGCAGAGGCCACCGCGCCGCGCCGCCGGCCTGGCTCTCGCGGCACTTCTCGGTCTTCTGGACTGCGGGGTGCAGAGGTCCGAACGACTGTCGCTGCGGCTCGACTTCTTCGATGTCGGCCAGGGAGACGCTGCGCTTCTTCGCAGCGGTGGGGTGCACGTTCTCGTGGATGGCGGCGGCTGGAGCCGTGACGGTCTCGGTGCGCGCGTGCTGGTTCCTGCACTCCTCGAGCAGGGGGTGCGCCAGATCGACCTGATGGTCCTTTCGCACGCGGACCGTGATCACTGTGGTGGGCTGGTCGAGGTGGCGGCCAGGCTCCGTGTGCGTGAGCTCTGGATCGGACCCGAGCAGGTGAAGGCACCGTGTGGTGTGGAGCTCGCGCATCTCGTCGCGGGTCAGCGGGGCAAGGTGCGCCACCCGCGGGTGGCCGAAGTCTTTGCCCTGCCCACCGGGAGGCTCAGGGTGTTGGCTGGGGGTCACCCTGGGGCCTCGCGGAACGACGCCTCGCTGGTGCTCGAAGCGGAGCTGATCGGTCGGCGGCTGCTGTTTCTCGGCGACGTGTCGCGATCGGCCGAGATGCGGCTGGCGCAGGCGCTCGGGCCGGTGGCGCAGCGCCTCGACGTGCTGAAGGTGGCGCACCACGGGAGCAGGACGTCGACCGCTCCCGCGCTCCTGCGGAGCCTCCGGCCCCGCGTTGCACTGATTGGTGTCGGCCGGCACAATGTGTATGGTCACCCCGCTCCGCAGGTCTGCGCCCGCCTGGCCCGGGCGGGAGCCGCGATCTACCGGACCGATCTGCACGGTCACACGATCGTCGAGGCATCACAGGAAGGTCCGCTCCGCATCCGAACGGTGCGCACGCCGCGTTGGGGCGAGGCGCCAAGAACCATGCCGTCCCTGCCACCACCCTGACCCGCTCGCCGAGATGAAGTGCATCGCCGTCCTGGGCGCGACCGCCACCGGCAAGAGCACCCTCGCCCTGCGCCTCGCACATCACCTGGGTGGGGAGATCGTCAATGCCGACGCCCTGCAGGTGTACCGGGGCTTCGACATCGGCACGGCCAAGCCGTCGCCCGAAGAGCTCGAGACCGTCCGGCATCACCTGGTGGACATTCTCGATCCCACGGAGCCGTATTCGGCGGGAGACTTTGCGCGCCAGGCCATGGCGTGCATCGAGGACATCACCCAGCGCGGCAGGGTGCCGCTCGTCGTCGGCGGCTCCGGGCTCTACCTGCGCGCACTTCTCGAAGGCCTTGCCGAGATGCCCTCCATTCCCGACGAGGTGCGGGCCTTCTACCTCGAGCGACTCGAGCTCGTTGGGCTGCCGGCGCTGCGGCGCGAGCTCCAGCATCTGGACCCGGATGTCGCGGACCGCCTCACCCCCGGGGACACGCAGCGGACGCTGCGGGCGCTGGAGGTCCGGCGCGCGACGGGCAGGCCACTCAGCTGGTGGCAGAGGCGCCCGACCCGGCCCCCGGGTGACCTCGAGGTGTTCAAAGTCGGATTGATCGTCCCCCGAGCGCATTTGTACGATAAAATCGCGCTTCGGGCCCAGGCGATGATCTCGGCGGGTTGGCTGGACGAGGTCGGGCGGCTACTGGAAACGGTACCGTTGGACGCTCCGGCGTTCCAGGCCATCGGGTATCGCGAGCTTGGGCGAGCCATTGCTGCAGTTGGGTCGGTGCCTCCACCGGAGGGGCCTTGGCCCGAGGAGATCGAACAAGCCGTTGCGCAGACTGTCCTGGCGACGCGGCGCTATGCAAAGCGACAGGAGACCTGGTTTCGAAAGGAATCGGAGGTCCTCTGGCTGAACCCACTCGAGGACGAGCCCACCTTTGAGGAGCTCGTCGAAGAATTGAAATCCCATGCGATCTGATCTGGGGGAACGATGAGCAAGCACAACATCAACATCCAGGACGGCTTCCTTTTCCAGAACCTGAAAGAGGCGACGACCCTCGTGGTCGAGCTGGTCACCGGCGCGTCGCTCACGGGTCGGATGCGGCGATTCGATCGGTTCGCGATCGTCATCGAAGTCGACGAGACGGATGAGGTCCTCATCTACAAGCACGCCATCGCGACGATTCGAGAGGCCCGCTAGCCTCCTGCACTGCCCGTGCCCCTCGGACGGGGGGCTGGGGAGCCCCACTTGAAGAGCTCTCTCCCTCCGCTTCAGCGGCTCCACCGGAGCTGGCTGCTGCTCTCCGTCGCGGCCTTTGTGGTCGCGTGCAGCGGTGCTCCGGCGCCCGTCGATGTGCCGCGCGGGCTCGCCGAGGGTGTGCGGCAGTACCTCCTGGAGCCCGATCTCTCGGGAATGGCGTCCGACGCCGCCCAGGAGCTACAGCTCGCGTACCGCGATCTCGTCGACCGCAGCCAAGCCGACGGTGTCGCCCAGCGCGCGCAGGCCTGGATGTCGTCGGGCCGCGGAGCAGATGCCGCGCGCACGCTCTACGGCCAGGCTCTATTTGCCGACGGCGATGCGACGCGCGCGATCGAGGTGCTCGAGCCGGCGCTCGAGACCACCACCGACGACGCCGTGGGTCTCGTGCTGGGCCGCGCGGCGGAGCAGGCGGGAGACACCCTCCTCGCGTACGCGGCCTATCGGGCCTCTGCTGCGCGTCTGGCGTCCCGGCGCGCCGGGGACCTCGAGCCGGAAGCCCTGGACCTCGCCCGCGACCAGTTCAGCGCGGGGCTGCAGCAGGGCCGTGTCGATCTCGCGGAGCAGTGGCTCGACACCCTCCGCCTGTGGAGCCCGGAGTCGCCGCAGGCCCTGGCCTCGGAGCTCGATCTGGCGCGCGCCGAGCAGGATGCCGTGGGTGAGCTGGCCGCGCTGCGCTCGCTGCGCGCACGGATCGACCTCGAGCAGAGCGAGCTGGTGCGCATGGCCTGGCTGGAGCTCGACGTGGGAGATCCTCAAGCCGGAGTCGACCTCTTCACGCTGCTCAGCGAACGGGCTCCGGACGACGCGTCCATCGCCGACGGCCTCGCGGCGGCCAAGTTCCGCTGGCGCCTCGACATGCTTCCCGAAGAGGCGAGCACTCTGGTCGAGCCTCGCCCCGTGACGCGTGCCGAGCTCGCCACGTTGATCTACTGGCTCGTGCCCGGGGTGCGTGCCGACCGTGGCGCAACGGGCGAGATCGTGAGCGACGTGCTCGATCATCCGCTGCGGGCGCCCATCGTGAGGGTCGTGAACCTCGGCATCATGGGCCTCGACGACGCGGCCCGCCACCGATTTGGTCCGGACCGGGAGGTCCCGCGGCGGGCAGCCTTTCAGAGCCTCCTGCGCATACCGGACGTGCTGGGGGTCGCACCGAGCTGCCTGCGGGAAGCGGGGGCCAACCCGGATCCGTCGCCGGAGGCGATCTGCCGAGCGGCCGAAGGCTGCGGCCTGCTCGCGGCGGCCGAGCCTTGTCTACCGGGCTCCAGCATCACGGGAACCCAAGCCAGCGAGGCGCTCCGCAGAACTCTGCTGATTCTCGAGCCCCGCTGAACCGCAACGACACTCTCGAGAGGATCGCGCCATGTCGGAAAAGAAGGGAATTCACTGGCTGGTCTGGGTCGCCGGCGGCTGCGCGGCCCTGGTGCTGGTCGTCGGCATCGGCGTCGTCGGTCTGGGCGTGTTCGCGGCCAAGAAGGTGACCGAGGTCGCCGAGAAAGCCACGTCGAATCCGGTCACGACGATCGCCAAGGCTTATGCTCTCGCGAATCGTGACGTCGAGTTCGTGCGCGCCAACGAAGAGGCACAGACCGTGGTGTTCCGAAACGTCGAAACGGGCCGCGAGGCGACGTTCGACTTCTCCGAGCTCCAGGAAGGTCGCATCCGGTTCGAGGACGACCAAGGAGAGGAGATCCGCATCGGTGCCAGCCAGGAAGGACTCACCGTGGAAGGGAACGGTGAAGAGCGCTTCCGGGTGGGCACGGACGAGGGCGGCGGCGTGGCCGTCAGCACGGCAGACGGTACCGCGCGTTTTGGCGCCGGCGGCGAGGTTCCCGCGTGGGTTCCACGGCCCGAGGGCGCGTCGCTGGAGGTGGTCTTCAGTGCCTCGAGCCCCGACGGTGAGACCGGGGCGTTCCAGGTGCGCGGCGACTCCGTGGACGCGGTTGCGGCGCAGTGGAAGAAGCTCCTGATGGACGCGGGCTTCACGATCGAGACCGAAATGTCCCAGGCTGGCCTGAAGATGCTGGTGGGCCGCAACGGCAGCAAGCAGGTCAGCATGTCGGCCACGGAGCGCAATGGCGCCGCCGAGGGCGTCGTGAACTACACCTCCCAGGGAGGTTGACGAATGCTCGCCGACGCGCAGAAGTCTCTCGTCGTTGCGATCGACTTCCAAGGCCGTCTTATGGAGCTCGTTCACCGGCACGAGGCTCTCGTCCCCGAAGTGTCCCGGCTCCTACGGATCGCCGATCTCATGAAGGTCCCTGTGGTGGTCACCGAGCAGTACCCGAAGGGCCTCGGCCCGACGGTGCCGCCGCTGCGCGAGGTGCTCGACTCTCTCGACACCGAGGTGACGACGGTGGAGAAGACGACGTTCTCCTGCTGCGGCGAGCCGGCGTTCCTCGAGGCGGTCGATGCACTGCGGCCGGCCGGAGATCGCCAGATCGTCCTGGCTGGCATCGAGGCGCACATCTGCGTCGTTCAGACCTGCCTCGAGCTGTGCGCAGCAGGGGAGAACGTGCTCGTCGCGTCGGAGTGCGTCACCGGGCGCGGCCCCGAAGCTCGGCAGTGGGCTCTCGAGCGCATGAGCCAGGCGGGCGCCCAGATCACGAGCACGGAGTCGTTGGCCTTCGAGTGGGCGCGCGACAAGGACCACCCCGACTTCAAGGCGGTCAGTGGCATCCTGAAGGGCGCGCCGCTGTTGTGAGCCGCCCCGTACCGAGCCCAAGGCACATCGTGCTGCTGGCGGGTCTCGTCGCTCTCTGGACGGCGGCGGTCGCCGCTGCCGATGACGAGAAGGCCGTTCGCCAGGTCTTCCTGGAGTACAAGAAGGCGCTCGTGGGTGGCGATGCCGACGCGGCGGTGCAGCTGGTGGATGACGAGACACTGGCGTACTTCCAGGAGCTCCGCGGCCTCGCGGCTGCCGGGTCCGAAGAGGAGATCCGGGCTCGCTCTTTCATCGACCGGCTGCTCGTGCTGAGCATTCGCCACACCTTCGAAGCGTCCGAGATCGCGACATTGTCCCTCGAAGGCCTGATGGGTCGCGCAACCCGTGAGGGCTGGATCTCGCCGCAGACCATCGCGCAGCTGGAGATGGGAGAGGTCGAGATCCTGGGCGACCGTGCAACGGCCCAGGCCATGACCACGGCCAGTGCGACCAACCCCGATCTCGCCGGTCCGGTCGACGGTCTGCACTACGAGTTCCAGCGGATCGACGGCCAGTGGCGCTTCGGCTTCGGCTCGCTGGTACGCAGCCTGGATGTTCTGGTCGAGCAGCTGACGAGCCAGCTCGGCGCCAGCCAGGACGACTTCCTCTTCATGCTCATCGAGTCCTTTTCCGGCGAGAAGGTCCTTCCCGAGGTGTGGGAACGGCCGCCAGGAGGCGTGCGATGAGCACGGCGAGCCACGCCCTGCAGCGCGCCTTCATCGGCCGCGCGCCGCTCGTGCACCTGACCACCTGGGAAGAGGAGCGGGCGGTGGCTCTCGTGCGTCGCTCCGGGAAGAAGATCCTGGGAGACGACGTCCCGGTGGTGCGCTGGAGCACGCGGCGCGGGTGGTACGAGGAGGCCAACCTCACCGACGGGGGCGCGCCGGTCGCGGCCGGCGAGCACCGCGAGCCGCTCGAAGCCATCGCCGCCGTCTGCGGGGGATCGTCCAAGGGGATCTTCGTGCTACACGATCTGCTGGCGCGCGGGGCCACTCCGGAGGTCCTCCGAGCGCTTCGCGAGGCCTACCAGGCGCTGCGGCGGAGCGACCGCTTCCTCGTGATCACGGAGCCTCCGGGCGCACCTCCCGATGGGTTGGCGGAGGAGCTCTTCGGGGTCGATCTCACGCTTCCGGAGCCTCCCGAGCTCGAGCACCTCGTCGACCGCTTCCGTCGCTCGTACCCGGAGCGCGAGATCTCCGATGAGCTCGCGACCGAGATGGCGTTCGGCTTGCGGGGCCTGAGCCTGGTCGCCGCGGAGCAGACCCTGAACCGCGTGTTCCGGCAACGGGGCCTCGGTCCGGAGGCGGTCCTGGCCGAGATCTTCAGCGACAAGGAGCGCGCCGTCCGCCAATCGGGCTACCTCGAGTACATCCAGCCCAAGGCGTCGATCGATCAGATCGGCGGCCTGGACCAGCTCAAGGGGTGGGTCGAGCGCAGGCGCTCCCTGTTCTCCCGCGAGGCGCTCGCAGGGGGGCTGCCCGTTCCCAAGGGCATGCTCGTCATGGGAATGAGCGGTTGTGGCAAGAGCCTCGCCGCAAAGGTCGTGTCACACCACTGGGGCATTCCGCTCTTCCGACTCGACATGAACATGGTGAGCTCGGGTCTGTACGGTACTCCCGAAGCCGCGTTCGACCGTGCACTGCGCACGATCGAAGGGCTCGCACCGGCGGTCCTGTGGATCGACGAGATCGAGAACTCTCTCGGAATGGACGGGGGAGAGCACCAGGGCAACGCCAGGGTTTTCTCGAGCTTTCTGACCTGGATGCAGGAGAAACCGCCGTTCATCTTCGTCGCGGCGACGGCAAATCGCATCAGTGCGCTCCCTGCAGAGGTCATCCGGAAGGGTCGCTTCGACCAGGTCTTCTTCGTCGACCTGCCGACGCAGGGGGAGCGCGAGAGCATCTTCCGCGTGCACCTCGAGGCTCACGGCGCGGACCTGGAGGCCTTCAACCTGGAGCTGCTCGCGATTGCGACGCGTGGCTGGAACGGGGCCGAGATCGAGCAGGCCGTCGCCTCCGCACGCATCGACGCCTACAGCGAGGACCGCACGTTCGACATGCAGGATCTCACCCGCAACACGGGCAGCACCGTGCCGCTCTCGAAGACCATGCACGAGCAGATGAAGCAGATCCGCAACTGGGCGTTCGGCCGGGCGACCCTGGCCTCCAGCGAGCGGTTCAGCGAGAGCGACTCCGTGGCGCTGGGCTAGGCGTCAGCGTCGCGCGAACGGGGAATCGGGGAGGGCGATCGCGGCGGGCGGACGGCCGTCGAGCGCGGCGTCCAGGTGCAGGAGCATCACGCCGATCCCGGCGGCACCCTGCATGAATCCGGTCTGGGCCACGATCAGCTCCGGCTGAACCCGGTGCTCGGCCTGCGGCCAGCTGGTGCCCTCTCCCTGGCGTATCCCGCGGGCGATCACGTCGTCTGCGAGCCGCCGGGCGAGCTCGAGGTGGTGCTCGTCACCTGTCACAGCGTGCATCGCGAGCGCAAACTCCGCGACGCCGGCCGAGCCGCAGCACTGGCCGACGTTGTTCCAGAAGCCCTCGGTCAGGGTCCCGGGAATGCCGCTCCGTCGGATACCGCGTGCCGATCTCTCCGTCCACTCCATCCAGCGGCGGTCGCCGGTGACCTGCCAGAGTTTGTAGAAGGTCCTTGCCGTGCCGGCTGGTCCGTGGCACCAGCTCATGTACTGGAGGTTTTCGCCCCCCTCGGTGTGGTGGAACACGAGGCAGACGTCCCCTTCGGTGTCGGCGAGAGCGAGGAGGCGCTCGGCGCCCGCCTCGGCGGCGTCGAGGAACGGCGCTTTGCCGGTCGCTTCGTGAAGCGACGCCAGGAAGTACGCCACGCCCGCGGTTCCGTGGGAGAAGTTCGGCATCAGGCGGGGGTAGTCGGCGCGGATCCGCCATGCGAGGCCCACGTCGTGCGTCTCCGCAACCTCCAAGAGGCGGTGGCCGGCTCTCTCGGCGAGCGCCAGGGAGGGCTCGTGCTCCAGCTCGGTCGCGGCGTAGAGGAGAAAGAGGCCAATCCCCGCCGTGCCACTCACGATGTCCGTCGAGTCGACCCACTCGACTCCGTCACCGACCTCCTGCGCCTGCGCGTGGATCGCCTCGACGGCGCGCAGGGCACCTTCGCGGTAGCGGTGGTCGCTCGTTGCCGCGAAGGTCTCGTGCAGCACGAAGCCGATGCCGGCCAGGCCGGAGTACAGACCACTCTCGCGGAGGGCGGGGCGAGGCTCCTCGCCGTCTGGGCCGTCGAGGAGAGCCAGGAGATGGTCGGCGCCGCGTCGGGCATCGTCGAGGTAGCTGTCGTCCTGGAGGTGAGCCGCCAGCTCGAGGAAGAAGAGGACGACGCCGGGGGAGCCGGCGTAGAGATCGGCTGAGGTGCTGGCGGCCTCGTTCGGGTCGGCGGGCCATGTCACGCCACCCTCCGTCACGACGGCTGCGGACCGGATCCAGGTGGCGGCACTGCGGGCGGTCTGCACGTACACCGACTCTGCCCGGGGCACCGTGCCGTCACCTTCACTCGGCGCCGGGGTGCAGCCAGCGAGGATCTGGGTGGCCAGACCGACGAAAAAGGCCCCGACGACACTTGCGCCCGAGCTGCGCGATCTGGTGGAGGCCGGCATCGCCCACGCGGACCTTCAGTGCGTGAGGGCATACACGACGACGTTCACGCCCATCGCGTACGCCACGGTGGAGTAGGTCTCGAAGAACCACTCGCCGTAGGCCTCTCGCTCCCATCCGTCGCCGATGTCCGTGTTGTGCGTGGCGAGGACCAGGAGGCGGTCCTGGTCGTCGAAGAAGCCGCGCAGGTTCGGGCGCTCGATCCCCCAGGCGGGAGAGCGGTGGATCTGTGGCGGGTCGTGTGGCCACCCCATGACGGCGAAGTCCTCGGCGGGGACCTGCGGCATCTGCTCCAGCTCGAACATGGTGCGCAGGATGGGATGGTCCTTCGGCAGGTCGCGCCAGGAGACTTCGGGCAGCACGCGCTTCATCTGCTCCTCGAGGTTCATCCACTCGCCGTGGCCCCAGAAGTCGTCCACCCAGAGGAACCCACCCTTCAGGAGATAGTCGCGAAGATTCTCCACTTCGGCGTCACTCAGGTGCATCCAGCCGACGTCGCACATGTAGAGGAACGGGAACTGGTGCAGATCGGGGTCGGTCAAACGTCGGGTAGACGGCTCCGGGTTCAGACCGACCGCCGTGAGCTCCGCGAGCCGGAAGACGAAGTTCTTGTCGCCCTCCGGGAAGTCGGTCTCCCAGCGGGCCCAGATCCGACCGCGATAGCCGTAGTAGGCCTCCCCGTAACCCCCGACGCTGTCGTACTGCACGCGCACGAAATTGAACCGAGCCTGGTCGAGCGGCGACACCTCCTGGCGCGGGGGCTCCGGAAGCTGCAGCTGCGCCATGACGGAGGCTGGGAACCACGCCGCGAGGGAGACGAGAGCGCAGGAGACCGGCAGACGGAGCATGTCGTTCATTGTAGACCCGAAGGCCGCTCGGGGCCTGTGTTGGCGCGGGCTGCGGCTGGGACGGGAGGCCTCGGCGATGGGTTACCATGGGGGCCGGAGCGCGCTGGAACAAAGCACCTCCGAAACTCGTTGACATCCGTAGTCTCAGCAGCCGCTCGAATCACGCCCGCCACCGTCACTCTCGACCCTGAATGAACGCTCGTTTGGCCCGCTCCCCAGTGCGCTCCGCAGTCCGAGGTCGGGCCGCCGTGGGGCGCGCCTGTTCGGGGAGGAGTGGATGACGCGCCCAGGGATCGTGGTGCTCCTCCTCGGCGTCGCCCTGACGGGCGCGGCCGCCGTCATCTGGACGGGCCAGGGGGCCACCGGGCCCCGGCCGCTGGAGGCGCAGCAGGAGAAGCCCGGGCGCGCGATCGGCGCGGCCCTCCCGATGCGGGCGTCCACCGACGAGCGCTCGCGCGGGCGGTTTGCGCGGCCCAGGTCCCGCCCCCCACTCGCGCTTCCCGCCATGCCGGTCGACGGCCCCTTGAGCCCGCGCCAGCCGCCGACGCGGGCCGGCGCGCCCTACGAGTTCTACTTCACGCGCGTCGCCTACAGCGGCTGGGGCTGGCGTGGCTTCGCCAGCTGGAGCATCGACTACCCGAAGGCCGACCGACAGTTCCTGATCGGCGTGCAGCGTCTCGTCAATCACCTGGACGCCTATTCGTACGAGAACCCGATCCAGCTGACCGATCCGCGGCTCCACGAGTTCCCGTTTCTCTACGCGGTGGAGGTCGGCTTCATGTCGCTCTCCGAGCCCGAGATCGAAGGCCTGCGGCGTTACCTCCAGGCGGGCGGGTTCCTGGTGATCGACGACTTCTGGGGGAGCCGGGAGATGATGAACCTGGAGCTCGAGCTGGCCCGGGTGCTCCCCGACCACCGGATCGTCGACGTGCCGCTCGACCATCCCGTCTTCCACTGCTTCTACGACGTCTCGCGCCTGGTCCAGGTCCCGAACCTGGCGCAAGGGCAGCAGATGGCCCTTGGAATCCCGGGGGCGCGGACCTGGGAGAAGGACGGCTTCGATCCGCACGTCAAGGGCATCTTCGACGACAAGGACCGGTTGATGGTCGCGATCAACTGGAACTCGGATCTCGGCGATGCGTGGGAGTGGGCCGAGAACGCCCACTATCCCCTGGAGTACTCCACCTACGCCTACCAGATGGGGGTCAACTACATCGTCTATGCGATGACCCACTGAGGGTACGTCCCTCACGACCCGGACCAGCATCATCGAGACTCTCTTCGAATTCCTCTTCAAGTACCGCGCTTCGCTCTTCGAGCAGGGAAGTCTGACCTTCCTCGCTCCGCTGTGGCTGCGTGTGCTCGCGCTGCTCCTGCTGGTGGCTGCGGTTCCCGTGGCGCTCGCCTACCGCAGTGCAGGGGCTCGCTCGACCCGGGCGACCCGGATCGCGATGAGCATCCTTCGCGTCGCGGCTCTCGGGGCCCTGGCGTTCTGCCTCGTGCAGCCGGCACTCATGCTCTCGAGCGTCGTGCCCCAGGAGTCGTTCGTCGGAGTGGTCGTCGACGATTCGGCCAGCATGCAGATCCGCGATCAGGGAACCGGCAGCCGGGCCGACTGGGTCCGTCGGGAGCTGGGAGAGAACGGCGTGCTCCGCACCGGTCTCGAAGAGCGCTTCAAGGTGCGCACCTACGGGTTCTCCGAGCGGGCACGACGGCTCGGCACCCTCGAGGAGCTCAGCTTCGGAGGCAGCCGCAGCATGATCGAGCGCGGCCTCGAGGTGGCGGCGACCCAGTTGAGGAACGTGCCGCTGTCCGGCGTCGTCCTGCTCACCGACGGCGTCGATCAGTCGACCGTGCTTTCGGATCAGCTCCTCGAGTACCAGGCGCGCGGCGTCCCGGTGTATCCCGTCGGGCTCGGCGCGGAGCGTTATGGCACCGATCTCGAGATCCGCGACATCGTCGCGCCTTCGAAGGTGCTGATCGACTCCGCCGTGCAGGTCGACGTGACCGTGGCCCAGACGGGGCTGAGTGGCCGCAGCGTCCGCCTTTTCGTCGAAGACGAAGGCCGCATCGTCTCGGAGGAGCAGCTTCAGTTCCCGACCTCGGGCGAGGCGGCCAGCGTGTCGGTCACGCTCCGTGCGACGCAGGAAGGTCCACGCCGGTTCCGCTTTCGAGTCGAGCCACTCGAAGGGGAGGTCGTGTCGTGGAACAACGACCGAACGGTGCTGATCGAGGTCGAGGACCGCATCGACAAGGTCCTCTATTTCGAAGGCGAGCTGCGCTACGAGTACAAGTTCATCCGTCGTGGTGTCGACGACGACGAGAACCTGCAGCTCGTGAGCATCATGCGCGCGGCGGAGAACCGCTTCCAGCGGCAGGACGTCGACAATGCGGACGAGCTCGCCGACGGCTTCCCGACCACGCGCGAAGAGCTCTTCAAGTACAAGGCGATCATGCTCGGAAGCGTCGAGGCGAGCTTCTTCTCCTACGACCAGATGCGCATGCTGCTCGACTTTGCGGCGCGCCGCGGAGGCAGCGTGATCTTCCTCGGAGGGCGCTACTCGTTCGCGGAGGGCGGCTACGCCGGCACTCCCGTGGCCGAGGTGATGCCGGTGCGTCTCGGAGTTGCCGCAGGGGGGGAAGGTGAGCCTCCGTTCTCGAAGCTCGACATCGAGCTCACCGACGAGGGGCGCGCCCACCCAGCCCTGCAGTTCGGCGCTACCGTCGAAGACACGTTGGAGGAGTGGAAGACGCTGCCTCAGCTCTCGACCTTCAACGACGTCACGCGGCTCAAGGCGGGCGCGACGAGCCTGATCGAGGCGGAGCGCGAGGACCTCCCCGGGACGCAGATCGTCTTGGCGCACCATCGCTACGGCGAGGGGCGGGCGATCGCCTTCACGCCGCATGACAGCTGGCACTGGCAGATGGGCGCCGAGATCCCGGTCGACGACACGCGCCAGGAGCGCTTCTGGCGCCAGCTCCTCCGGTGGTCGACGAGCTCGGTTCCGGACCAGGTGGAGCTCATCGCCACGCGGGATCGCGTCGGCCTCGGGGATCAGATCGAGCTGGTGGCGCGCGTGCGCGACGAGTCGTTCCTCGAGATCAACCGCGCCGACGTGTTCGCCGACGTGACCCTCCCCAGTGGTGAGATCCAGACGGTCGGTCTGGAGTGGTCCGCGATCGAGGACGGGCGTTTCGAGGGCTCGTTCAGCGCGGAGGATCTCGGCTTCTACGACATCGAGGTGTCCGCAATGCTCGACCAGCAGCTCGTCGGCAGCGGGCGCATCACGGTGGAGGCGGCGGAGCTCGGCAACGAGTACTTCGGCGCGGAGATGCGCCGCGACTTCCTGTCGGATCTCGCCGCGCAAACGGGCGGGCGCAGCTTCACGCCCCAGCAGGTGGACGAGCTGCTCGACACCCTGGCGTACTCGGAAGAAGGCACGACCGTGCGCGAGTACCGCGATCTGTGGGACATGCCGGTGCTGTTCCTCCTGCTGCTCACGGCGCTGTGTGCCGAGTGGACCCTGCGCCGACGGAGGGGGCTGGCATGAGGTGGCCACTCACCCCGCTTGTCCTCCTTGCCGTCCTCCTCGCACACCCTGCGACGGCGGCCGACAGCGAAGGAGCCGCCACGACGCGTCTTCTCGTGGTCAGCGGCCTCGGGGGAGACGACCGCTTCTCGGATGCGTTCCACGAGTGGTCGGTCACACTGCTCGACGCGGCGCGAGCGGCTGGCGTGTCGGCGGAGGACACCATCTATCTGGGTGAAGATCCCGCGCGCGATCCGGAGCGGATCCAGGGTCCAAGCCGCCGCGAGAACGTGCAGGAGGCTCTCGGCCGGTTGCGTGAGCAGGCGGGCCCCCAGGACACCACGTGGATCGTCCTCGTCGGTCACGGCAGCTTCCGCGAAGGCTCCTCGCGCCTCAATCTGCCGGGGCCCGATCTCACCGATCGCGACTACGGCGCGGAGCTCTCCGGCCTGCAGGGCAAGGTGGTCTTCGTCAACACCGCCAGCGCATCGGGCGGCTTCCTGCGAACGCTCTCCGGCGAAAATCGGGTCGTCGTGACCGCTACGAAGACGCCGACACAGCGCAACGAGTCGGTCTTCGGCGAGAAGTTCGTGGCTGCGTTCGCCGGGCAGCTCGCCGACGGCGATCAGAACGGCGCCGTCTCCGTCCTCGAGGCGTTTCAGTACGCGCGCCAGGAGGTGACGCGGCACTACGAGATGAAGAACCTCATGGTCACCGAGACGGCCATCCTCGACGACGACGGGGACGGCGAGGGAACCGACTCACCGAGCGCGATCGGCGGCGAGGAGGGTGTCTCGGACGGCATCCTGGCGAGTCGGCTGGAGCTCGCGGCACCGCGCGGTGGGGCAGCAAGCGGTGACGCCGCCACGCGTCGTGCCGCGTTGCAGGATCGACTGGACCAGCTGCGTCGGCAGAAGGGTGATCTCGACGACGACGTCTACCAGGCGGAGCTCGAGAAGCTCCTGCTCGAGATCGCCACCCTCGATCGACAGGCGAGGGAAGAGGGAGGCTCCCAGCCATGAGGCGCTTCGCACTGGCGCCACTCGTCGTGGCCCTGCTCGCGACGGCAGCCCACGGGCAGTCGGTTCGCGACCTGTACCGCACGGGCCAGCTCGAAGAGGCTCTGCGGGCCGGTGCGACGGACAGCCCGGCTGCCGAGTACTACCTGGCGCTCCTCGAGAAGGGGGAGGCGGGCCGCGCGCTCGAGCTCCTGCCGGAGAGCGGTCGTCCGGATCTCGAATACGTCCGAGCCCGAGCTCTGGCGGCCACCGGAGGCCTCGACGCCGCCGAATCGTTGCTCCGCGCGGTGGACGCCCGCGGTGGCGCGGACGCGCTGCGCGCACGAGCCGAGCTGGGTCTCCTGTTGGCAGCTCGCGGGCGGCTCGACGAGGCGGAGGCCACGTTCGACACTCTGATTCAGGCCTACAACGGGCGCTCGACCCTGTCCGAGCAGGAGCTGGTGGCAGTGGGAATCGCGTGCCACTGGCTCGGGCGTTTCGACCCGCAGCTCTTCAAGGACGCGCTCAAGGCCTTCGACGAGGCGGCAGCCGCCGCGCCCGACAGCGTCGAGCCCGTCCTGCGCATCGGCGAGCTGTTCCTCGAGAAGTACGACTCCGGGCAGGCTCGCGAGGCTCTCGGGCCGCTCCTCGCGCGTGCCCCCGAGCACCCGCGGGTGCTCCTGGCCATGGCGCGCGTTCACCACTTCGACGGCTCCCCCGAAGCGGAGGCGATCGCGGAGAAGGCGCTGGAGGCGGCGCCCGAGCATCCGGACGTGCGGGTCTTCCTCGCGAGCCTGAAGCTCGAGCAGGAGGACACCGAAGGCGCCCAGGCGCTGCTCGAAGAAGCACTCGAAGAGAGCCCGGGGCACCTGGTAGCGCAGTCCTACCTCGCCGCGGTGCACTTCCTGCGCGGCGACACCGTCGCGTTTCAGGCTCTCGAGCAGAAGATCCTCACCGCCAACCCGGCCGCTGCCGATCTGTACGCCGTGCTGGCGGAGGTTGCGGTCCAGAATCGCCTCTATCCGCAGGCGCGCGACTTCGCCGCGCGGGGCACCGAGGTCGACTCGCGCTCGTGGAGGAGCTTCGGCCTCCTCGGCCAGAACCTGATCCGCCTCGGGCAGATGAACGAAGGCCGCGCCAAGCTCGACGCCGCGTTCGAGGGCGATCCCTACAACGTCTGGATCAAGAACACGCTCGATCTGCTCGATCGGCAGGTCGACTACGTGGAGACGGTCACACCGCGCTTCCGCCTGGTGATTCACAAGGACGAGAGCGAGCTGCTGGCGCCCATCCTCGCCGAGCTCGCCGAGCGTTCCTACGACGCACTGGAGAAGCGCTACGACTACTCCCCGGCCACTCCGATTCGCATCGAGGTGTACCGGGAGCACGCCGACTTCTCGGTACGTACCGTCGGTCTCGCCGGCCTCGGAGCCCTCGGCGTCAGCTTCGGCCCTGTCATCGCGCTCGACTCGCCGGCGGCGCGCGAGCTGGGCTCGTTCAACTTCGGCGTCACGTTCTGGCACGAGCTCGCCCACACCTTCACGCTGGGCTACACCGACAGTCGCATTCCGCGCTGGCTCACGGAGGGACTCTCCGTCTTCGAGGAGCATCAGTCGGGGGAGCGGGGCTGGGGCGACGACCCGAGCCGCGACTTCCTGCAGGCGCTCGCCGACGACAAGCTGCTCTCCCTCGTGGAGCTGAACCAGGGTTTCGTGCGGCCGTCGTTCCCGAACCAGATTGGCCTCTCCTACTACCAAGCCTCGCTGATCTGCCAGCTCATCGACGAGCGTTATGGCTGGGACAAGATGCTGCAGCTGCTGCGCGGGTACCGCGAGGGGATGGACACCGCACAGACCGTGCAGGCGACCCTCGACAAGTCGTTGGAGGAGTTCAACGAGGAGTACTTCACGTGGCTGCGCGAAGAGCGGTTCGCGAGCGCGCTGCCGGCGTTCGAGGGCCCGGAGACCAGCACCCTCGAAGCGCTTGCCGCCGGGGCCGACGACCACCCCGAGAACTTTCGCATGCAGCTCGCACGGGGAGCGAAGCTCATCGAGAGCGAAAGGTACGACGATGCCATTCCCTATCTCGAGCGCGCCAAGGAGACGTTCCCCGAGTTCGTCGGAGCGGGGAGTGCGTACGAGCAGCTGGCCCACGTCTACCGCGAGACCGAGAAGCCGCGCCGCGAGATCGCCGAGCTCCTTCCGTACACGGAGACCAACGAGTACAGCTACCTCGAGCACCGGCGCGTCGCGAGCCTCCTGCAGGAGCAGGGGCGTGAGGCGGACGAGGCCCGCGTTCTCGACCGGGCGCGCTTCATCTACCCCTACGACGTCGACCTGCACGAGCGCCTCGCCGAGATCGACGAAGAGGCCACGTCCGCCGAAGCGACGGCAAGGCTTGTCCGGTCGCGGCGTGCAATCCTGGCTCTCGGCCCGGCCAACAGGGCGCGCGCGCACTACGCGCTCGCCCGCGCCCTCATTCGCGACGGCAAGTCCCGCGAGGCGCGTCGCCAGGTTCTGTCGGCCCTCGAGCTGGCACCGTCGTACCCGGAGGCGCAGGATCTCCTGCTCGAGCTCGCTGGAGGGAGCGACTGATGCGCTCGTCTCGCTCGCGCCCTTCGCGTCCCGCGCTCCTGGTGGCCAGTCTCACCCTCGTCCTGCTGGGGCTGGCCATTGCGCCCCAGCTGGTCGGCGAGCCGCCGTCCACTCCCGAGGTGCCGTACGAGACGTACGACTACAACGGCAACTTCAC
The DNA here is from genome assembly GCA_965223385.1 of Candidatus Multivoraceae bacterium. Classification (GTDB taxonomy): domain Bacteria; phylum Acidobacteriota; class Thermoanaerobaculia; order Multivoradales; family Multivoraceae; genus JBCCLJ01. The sequence goes on from CBDCWR010000007.1 coordinate 4,319,262, forward strand.
GTTCGCTCGGATCAAGTTCGAGCCGACCACGTGGGGCTTCGGCGACTACACCTGGGGCCTCGATCTCAAGTGGAACCACGACTACCCGCAGGCGGAGCAGAACCTCGTCAAGATCCTCGACGAGGTCACCGGCATCGTGCCGACGATGGAGGGTGGCAACCTCATCGAGCTCAACGACCCGCGCCTCTTCGAGCACCCCTGGGCGTACCTCTGCGAGCCCGGCTTCTGGAACCCGACGGAGGAGGAGCTCCAGAACCTCCGCGACTACCTGAACAAGGGCGGGTTCCTGGTCATCGACGACTTCTTCGACCTGCGCGGCGGCTTCTTTCAGTGGAGCAACTTCGAGCGTCAGATGAGGCGCCTGTTTCCAGAGCACTCGCTGGTGGAGATGGACATCTCGCATCCGATCTTCCACAACTTCTTCGACCTCGACGACCTCGACTTCAGCGACCCGCGGCTCCGGGTCCTCCACACCGGCATCTACGGGATCTTCGAAGACAACGATCCCGACGGCCGGCTCATGATCATCGCCAACTACAACATGGACATCGGGGACTTCTGGGAGTGGTCGGACACCGGCCTCTATCCGATTCCCCTGACCCAGAAAGGCTTCCGGCTGGGGGTCAACTACGTGACCTACGGGCTCACGCACTGATCGCTTCGCACGTTCGCCACCAGGAGAGAACCCCAATGAGTGAAGAGCAGCTCACCTTCGAGTCTTCCAGCGACGTCGAGCTCGCGGAGAAGCTCAAAGACGGCCACCAGCGCGTCCTCGAGCAGCTGCACAAGATCATCGTGGGGCAGGAGGAGGTGCTCGACCAGGTGCTGATGAGCATTTTCGTCGGCGGCAACAGCATCCTCACCGGCGTGCCGGGCCTCGCCAAGACCCTCATCGTGCAGACGGTCGCCGAGATCCTCGATCTCGACTTCAGCCGCATCCAGTTCACTCCGGATCTCATGCCCGCCGACATCACCGGCACCGACATCATCCAGGAAGATCCCGACTCCGGCGCGCGCACCATGGTCTTCATGCCGGGCCCGATCTTCAGCCAGATCGTTCTCGCCGACGAGATCAACCGTACGCCCCCGAAGACCCAGGCCGCCCTGCTCGAGGCGATGCAGGAGCACCGCGTGACGGTCTCGGGCAAGACCTACGAGCTCGATCAGCCGTTCTTCGTGTTCGCCACGCAGAACCCGATCGAGCTGGAGGGGACGTACCCTCTGCCCGAGGCCCAGCTCGACCGCTTCATGTTCAACATCGTGATCGAGCACCTGCCGGAAGACGGCGAGATGGACGTCGTCACCGGCACCACCTCGAACCGCACGGTGGAGCTCGAGTCGGCCATCAACGGCGACGATCTGCGCGCGTTTCACCAGCTGGTGCGTCGCGTACCGATCGCCGACAGCGTCCTGCGCTACGCGGTGCAGCTCGTGCGCAAGACCCGCCCGGAGGCGCCGGAGGCGCCGGACTTCGTGAAGGAGTGGGTGCAGTACGGTGCCAGCGTACGTGCAGCACAGTTCCTGACCCTCGGCGGCAAGGCACGCGCCCTGATGAGCGGCCGCTACAACGTGAGCTTCGAGGACATCCAGGCGCTGGCCAAGCCCGTGCTGCGACACCGCGTGATGACGAACTTCCGCGCCGATTCGGAGCGCATCACGACCGACTCGCTGGTCGACCGCCTCATCCAGGAGGTTCCGGCCGCGCAGTCCGGGATGAACTGAGCCGAAAGATCGCGACGTGGCTGCCCCCGCACCCCATCCCTCCTCCAGCGCCCCTCAGGGTATGGCCCGGTTCATCGATCCGGAGACCCTGGGGAGGATCTCGTCTCTCGACCTGCTCGCAAAGACGGTGGTGGAGGGGTTCGTCAGTGGCCTGCATCGGAGCCCGTTCCTGGGCCGGTCGATGGACTTCGCCGAGTACCGGTCGTACCTGCCGGGTGACGACATCCGACAGATCGACTGGAAGGTGTACTCGCGCAGCGACCGCTTCTACGTCAAGGAGTTCGAGGGCGACACCAACACCAACGTCACCTTCATCGTCGACTGCTCCAAGTCGATGGACTTCGGCAGCGGTGCGATCACGAAGCTCGACTATGCGCGTTACCTCGCGGCCACGCTCGCGTACTTCGCGCACCGGCAGAAGGACCGTGTCGGGCTGCTGACGTTCGATCACGACATCCGCGACTTCGTCCCGCCGGCTGCCAAGCACCTGGAGGTGGTCCTGCACAGTATCGACCGCCTCGAGCCCGGCGGCACCAGCGACATGCGCGAGCCACTGCTCAAGGCGACGGACCTGGTGCAGCGGCGCGGCATGGTCGTCGTCCTGTCCGACTTCTACGAAGAGCCCGAGACCGTAGTGCAGGCGCTCTCCGGTCTGCGGCAGAAGGGCAGCGATCTGATGCTCTTTCACATCCTCGACCCCGCCGAGCTCCGCTTCGAGTTCGACGAGCCCGCGCAGTTCACGGACCTCGAGACCGAGGAGACCCTCCCCATCGTTCCGGACGCCCTCCGCGAGCAGTACTGCGCTCTCGTGCAGGCACATATCGAAGAGCTCGGTGCGAAGCTCAACGACTCGACGGTCGACTACACCCTCCTCGACACGGCGCAGCCGCTCGACTGGGCTCTGTTCGAGTACATGAACCGGCGCCAGTGGGCGATGAAGGCCCGCTGATGCACCGCACGGAAGGACGGGCCTGGTGAGCCTGCTGACTCCCTGGTTCCTGCTGGGCCTCGGCGCATTGAGCGTTCCGATCCTGCTGCATCTCACGCGCCGCAGGGCCAGGCAGGTCGTCGACTTCCCGTCGCTGATGTTCCTCAGCCAGGTGCCGTACCGGTCACTCCGACGTCGGCGCCTCGAGCACCTGACCCTGCTGCTCCTGCGTTGTGCCGCGCTCGCCCTGCTCGCGATCGCGTTCGCCCGGCCACTCATTCCTGGCGGCCGCCTGGCGGCTGCGAGCGTCGAGAAGACCGAAGTGATCGTGGCTCTCGACCGATCGATGAGCATGGCGGCGGGGGACCGCTGGAGCCGGGCGCTCGGGCAGCTGGACGCGCTGCTGGCAACCCGTGAGGCCGACGACCCGGTGACGCTCGTCGCCTTCGACGTCAACGCCGACCTCATCGTGTCGGGCGGTACTCCGCAGGAGGTCGCTGCGGCTGCGGCCGAGCTTCGACCGACGGCGCGGGCCACCGACTACCGTCAGACCCTCGAGGTGCTGCGGCGCCGGGTGCTCGACTCGCCGGAGCCGCGGCAGGAGGTCTACCTGCTCACCGATCTGCAGAGGCAGGGGGTGCGCGCGGGCGAAGATCTCGAGGCCATTCCGGCCACCGCGACCGTCCAGCTGGTGGACCTCGGCAGCGAGCTGGGGCCCGAGGCCGTCAACCTCAGCGTCTCGGAAGCCGAGTTCGAGCGCGAGACCGAGGGGGAGCGGGAGCAGATTCGGCCTTTTGCTCGCGTCCGCAACACAGGAGCCGAGAAGACGTCCGGCACGCTCGATCTGAGTCTGGACGGGCGGGTCATCGCGTCCCAGCCGGTGGAGATCGAGCCGTTCGAGACCCAGCGCGTCGACTTCGATCCGTTCGTGCTGGAGCAAGGCAAGCCGACGCGCGCCGATTTCGCCGTGCGCGCGGAGAGAGACGTCCTGGCGGAGGACGACGCCTTCACGGCCGTGCTGGAGCCCCTCAGTGGCATCTCGGTGCTGCTCGTCGAGGCGGCCTCCAGACGCCGGGCGAGCAGCCTCTATCTGGAGCGGGCACTCAGCTTCAGCCGATCGCCGCGCTACCGCACCCAGAGGGCGCGAGCCAATGCGCTGTCCTCCGAGCTGCTCGATCGCTCTCAGGTGGTGCTGCTGCACGACAGCGCCGGTGATCTCGGCGACTCCGAGTGGGAGCTGCTGGAGCGCTTCGTGCAGCGCGGCGGAGGGGTGCTGGTGGCGCTCGGCGCGAACAGCGGTGCGCTCGGCGCCAGGGCGCAGGAAGCGCTCGACCTCTTTCCCATGACCCCCGCCAATCGCAACGAGCGGCAACGGCGACGCCTGGCGGTGCTCGACTACGGGCATCCGATTCTCGGGCCCTTCGAGCAGCCGCGCAGCGGCGACTTCCAGGGCGCCGTGTTTTATCTTCGGCACGGTCTCGAACCCCGCCCGAGCGACCGCTCCCTGGCGCGGTTCGACGAAGGCTCACCCGTTCTGGTCGAGGTGGGCCGCGCGGAAGACTCGGGTCGGGTCCTCGTCTGGGGAACGTCTCTCGACACCGCGTGGAACGACCTCCCTCTACAGCCCGTCTTTCTGCCGTTCGTCCACCGCATGGTGTCGCACCTGGCGGGCTTTGCGCCGCCTCCCGAGGCCTATCGCGTCGGGCAGATCGCGCGCTTCGCCGCCGAGAACGGCGACTGGCTGGTCCTCGACCCGTCCGGTGGCCAGGCCCAGACTCTCGTCGACGCCGAAGAGCTCCTCGTGAGTGTCGAAGAGAGAGGGATCTACGAGCTGCGCCCCGTCAACGGCGAAGACAACATCCTCCTCGCGGCCAATCCGCCGCTGCCCGAGTCGGACCTCACACGGCTCGACCCGGAGGAGTTCCTCGCCGGCGTCTCGACCCCGGCGATTCCAGACACACCCGACGGGACGGCGGCGAGCCCCGAGGCCCCGGCCGACGACGAGGGCCTGCAGTTCTGGTGGCTGCTCCTCGCCGCGGCCGCACTGCTGCTCGTCCTCGAAAGCCACCTCGCAGCACGCCGCTCGGCTAGGCTCAGGGAGCCTGGCCTCCCGACATCCGCCCCGACGATGAGTTGAACCAGGAGACCCTCATGCACGAGACCACCTATGCCGAGCTCCTCCGAGTGGTGCGGTCGGTGCGCCGACGGTGGCGCATGAGGAACCTGCTGCGCGGTGGGCTCATCGTCTTCTGCGCAGGCTTTGCACTGTTTGCGGCGTCCGTGTGGGCCATGGACTACTTCCTCTACTCGGACGGCTCCGTGACGATGCTGCGGGTGCTCACCTGGGTTGCTCTCGCCGCGCTGGCCGTACGTTTCCTGCTGCTTCCGGCCATGCAGAAGGCCAGTGATCAGCAGGTGGCTCTCTACATCGAGGAGCACGAGCCGCAGCTCCAGTCCGCCGTGATCAGCGCGGTGGAGCTCGGCGGCCGCGACGAAGGGCCGCAGGGCGAGCTCGAGCGGAGTCTGCTGCTCGATGCGATCTCCAGGTGCGAGGACATCGACTACGCGCGGGGTATCGAGAAGGGCGGCATCCAACGGTTCAGTACCGCTCTCGCCGGCGCCTCGCTCGCCGGTCTGGTCGCGGTCCTGCTGAGCCCGGCATTCCTCCAGCACGGTGCCATGCTCCTCTTCATGCCGTGGAAGGCGGCGGGCCTCGACAACCCCTATCGCCTCGAGATCCAGCCCGGGAACGTCGAGATCGCGCGGGGCTCCGACCTCCTCGTGCAGGCGCGGCTGTTCGAGTTCAGCGCCGAAGTGGTCGACGTGGTGTCCCGCGTGGGCGACGACGAGCAGTGGACCCGCACGCCCATGATCACCGCCCCGGCCGAGGAGGCCGACGGCGAGGCCGAGGGGGAAGTGCACGACTACGAAGCGAGCTTCTTCGACCTCCAGGACAAGTTGGAGTACTTCGTCGAAGCGGGCAACATCCGCTCGCGGACCTTCACGGTCGACGTGCGCGACCTCCCGTATGTGGAGCAGATCGATCTCACCTACCAGTTCCCCTCGTACTCCGGGCTCAGCGACAAGGTGGTGGAGGACGGTGGCGACATCGCAGCGCTCGCCGGCACGACGGTGCGCCTCGACGTTCGACCCACGTTTGCCGTGACCGCGGGTCGGATCCTCTTCGAGGACGGGGAGCCGATCGAGCTGACCGCTCAGGGAGAATCCCTCACGGCGGACATCGTTCTCTCGGAGCGGGACTACTACCGCATCGAGCTCGACGAGGCCGACGGCACCCCACACCGCGCCTCTGCCGAGTACCAGATCCAGATTCTCGAGGACCAACCGCCGACGCTGATGGTCACCAAACCCGGACGCGACGTCCGTGCCAACAAGATCGAGGAGATCTTCGCCGAAGTGCTCGCCGAGGACGACTACGGCGTCGGGAAGGTGGAGCTGCTGTTCTCCGTGAACGGTGGGGAAGAGCAGACCGTCTCCCTTTCGTCCGGCCGCTCCGGGCGCAAGTCGATCACTGCGGGGCACACGTTCTATCTCGAAGACTACGAGCTCGAGGACGGCGATTTCATCTCGTTCTACGCGCGCGCCACGGATCGGAAGTCGGTCGAGCAGCAGATCACCACGAGCGACATCTACTTCATCGAGATCCGTCCGTTTGGTCAGGACTACCGCCGCGCGGAAGGCGGGGGCATGCAGGGTGGTGGCGGCGGTGTCGACAGCACGCTCTCCGACCAGCAGCGCGACGTCATTGCAGCCACGTTCCGCGTGGATCGTGATGGCTACACCTGGACCCCCAAGGAGCGCAGCGAGAGTCTGGCCACCGTGGCCCTCACTCAGGAGCGGCTCCGCGAGCAGGTGATCAGCCTGGCGACCCGCATGGGCAACCGCGGCACGCTCACGGACGAGGTGGACTTCCAGAAGATCATCCGGGAGCTGGGCCTCGCCGCCGAGGCGATGGTGCCTGCCATGGAGCTCCTGCGCAAGGAGGAGCCGAAGGAGGCCCTCGGCCCCGAGCAGAAGGCGCTCGCCCACCTCCAGCGGGCCGAAGCGGTCTTCCGCGACGTCCGCGTGTCGTTCGACCCGTCCGGCGGTGGCGGCGGCGGCGAGCAGCAGCGCCTGGCCGAAGACCTCGCCGACCTCTTCGAGCTGGAGCTCGACAAGCTGCGCAACCAGTATGAAACGGTCCAGCGCGGTCAGCAGCAGGAGGTCGACAACAAGGTCGACGAGATCGCGCAACGCCTGCGCGAGTTGGCCCGACGTCAACAGCAGCAGAACGAGCGGCAGCAGCGCATGCAGCAGCGAGCGGGTGGCGGCGGCGGTGGCTCTTCCGCGGCGCAGCAGAAGCTCGCCGAAGAGGCCGAAGACCTGGCGCGGCAGCTCGAGCGGCTCGCCCGGGACAACCGGCGTCCGGAGCTCGAGCAGAGCGCCCAGCGGCTTCGCGAGGCCATCAAGAACATGCAGCAGTCGTCCTCCGGCGCGTCGGGGCAGCAGGGCACCTCGAGCGGCTCCGGCCTGGCCTCCGTGGATCAGCTCCGCGAAGCGCGTCGACTCCTCGACAAGTCGCGTCGCCAGCAGGCCTCCCGCGAGATGGAGGAGATCCAGGAGCAGGCGCAGCGCATCCAGAGCTCGCAGGAGCGCATCTCGCAGCAGGTTGCCGAGCGCGCCCGCCGCGAGCAGGAGCGCGCGAGCGGTGGCGGGGGCCAGGGCTCCCAGGAGCGTGACGCGCAGCAGGAGCAGCGCGAGATGGAGAGCCTGATGCAGCGCAAGGATCAGCTGGAGCAGGAGATCGCCAGCCTCGAGAGCGAGCTCGACCGCATGGCCCGCCAGCTCCGCGCAGACCAGCCGGACGCAGCGCGAGCCCTGCGTCGGGCGTCGGACGCGATCCGCGACAACCAGATCAAGGAGAAGGTACGCTACTCGAAGGGTGTGCTCGAGGAGCGCGATGCCGGCTTCGCCAGCGCCTTCGAAGAGCAGATCGGTCGCGACATCGAAGAGCTCGGCCGCGAGGTCGCGCAGGCGGGCGGCTCCATGGGCGAGAACGACGACATGCAGCGCGACTCCGCGCTCGAGAGGGCACGCGAGCTCGTCGAGAAGCTCGATTCACTCCAGAGTCGCCTGGCCGAGCGGGCCGGCGAGCCGGGGGAGCAGGGCGGTCAGCAGGGGGAGCCTGGGCAGCAGAGTGGCGAACAGCAGGGCGGCGAGCAGGCTGGCCAACAGAGCGGAGAGCAAGGCGGCCAGCAGCCTGGCCAGCAGGGACAGGAAGGCGAAGGCCGCGGTCAAGGCCGACGCCTGGCCGAGCGCCCGGGGCAGGGTCAGCCCGGCGGCCAGCAGCAGGGTGGCCAGCAGAGCGGCGAGCTCCCGCAGCCCGGCTCCGAAGGGGGTGTCGGCGGGCCAACGCAGATGGGCTCGAGCACCGGCACCAGCTTCCAGCCGGGGACCTTCACCAGTGCCGAGATGCGGCAGGCCCAGGGCGAGCTCTCGCAGCGCATTCGCGAAGGTCGCGAGCTTGGCCGCGAGCTGCGGTCCCTCGGGCTCGAGACGCAGGATCTCGACGACATCCTCGCGCAGATGAACCGCTTCCAGATGCGTCAGATCAACAACGATCCGCTCGCTCTCGAGCGCCTGAAACAGGAGATCGTGGAGGAGCTCCGCCAGTTCGAGTTCCGCATCTGGCGGGAGCTCGAAGGGAGTGAGACGCAGGAGATCCGCCTCTCCGCCGGCGACGAGATCCCCGAGGAGTACCGCGAGCTCGTGTCCGAGTACTTCAAGTCGCTCGCCGACGACCGCTAGAAACTGCAGTCGCCTGCGGCTCGGAGCAGGCGAGACGGTCGAGGCCTAGAGACCGGGAACCGGGAACTGCTGACAGAGGTTCTCGACCTCCTGGCGAATCCGCGCGAGAGCCGCCTCGTCCTCGTGCTGGTGCAGAGCCCGGTCGATCCAGCCGGCGAGACGGATCATCTCGGCCTCGCCCAGCCCGCGCGTCGTGGCCGCGGGTGTCCCCAGGCGGATTCCGCTCGGGCGCAGGGGCGGATTCGGGTCGTCGGGAATGATCTGCTTGTTGACGGTGATCTCCACCTTGTCGAGAGTCTCCTCGGCGACACGGCCGTCGATGCCGTACGCGTCGGTCGTGATCACGACCATGAGGTGGTTCTCGGTGCCACCGGTGACGAGCTTTGCGCCGAGGCGCGAGAGCTCTCCTGCGAGCGTGCGCGCATTCTCCAGCGTGCGCTCGCAGTACTCCACGAACTCCGGCTCCATCGCTTTGCCCAGGGTGACGGCGATGCCGGCGATGGCGTTCATGTGCGGGCCACCCTGGAGACCGGGGAAGACCGCCTTGTCGATGGGCTTCTTGTACTCCTTGCGACAGAGGATCATGCCGCCCCGCGGCCCACGGAGACTCTTGTGCGTCGTCGTGGTGACGAAGTCGAAGCCGTGGTCGCATGGATTCGACAGGACGTTTCCGGCGATCAGGCCACCAATGTGCGAAACGTCGGCCATGGTCATGGCGCCGACCTCGTCGGCAATGCGCTTGAACGCCGCGTAGTCGTAGTCGCGCGGATAGGACGAGTGCCCGCAGAGCACCATCTTGGGCTCGTGCTCGAGGGCCAGGGAGCGGAGCTCGTCGAAGTCGATGTCACCGCTGCCGTCCGGAGCGGTCTTGTAGCGGACGAAGTCGAAGATCTTGCCCATGTGCGAGACGGGCGCGCCGTGCGTCAGATGACCCCCATGGGAGAGGTCCATCGCGAGAACCGTGTCACCCGGCTCCAGAACACCCATGTAGACCGCCTGGTTCATCGGCGAGCCCGAGAGGGGTTGCACGTTGGCGTGCTCGGCCCGAAAGACCTTCTTGGCGCGCTGGATCGCCAGGCGCTCGATGGCGTCGGTGAACTCCTGGCCGCCGTAGTAGCGTCGCCCGGGATACCCCTCGGCGTACTTGTTGGTCATGACCGAGCCGTTGCACGCGAAAACCTCTGGGTAGGTGTAGTTCTCCGACGGGATCAGCTCGATCCCGCGACGCTCGCGATCCTCCTCGCCGAGGATCGCCGCGTAGACCTCGGGATCGTTGCGCCGAAGGGCCTCGCGGTGGGAGTGGGTATGCTCGTCGCGGGCCTCGGGCAGGCCAGCATCCGTCGCAGCGGGCTCGGTGGTCATGGCGGGGGCTCCGTTCCAGATCGCGCAGCAGAATGCGGTGCGAGTGCCCAGGCGAGCGGCGATGAACGCCTGCGCTCCACGATGGTAACCACCTCGAATCGCCAGTCACGCAGGCGCGTTGAACGTACACCATCCCCTGGGGGCCGACAAGCGATCGCGTGCTAGGTTGCCGCCGGAGAGGCGGCTGTGAAGTTCGGACCCAAACGCTTGGTGCTGGAGTCGTTGGACGCGGTAAAGCGGCGCGGCAGGGACCTCGACCACTGCGTCGTCCGCGCCCTCGACCTGCGTGGTCTGGAAGGCCAGCTCTGCGACGCGCGGGTGGACGGCTCCGTGTTCCTGGGCTGCCACTTCGGGAGCGACGCAGTGGAAGCACTCCTCGTCGAGCGGGGAGCGGCGCTCTTTCCGCGACCCGAAGGGCTGCCGTACGACCCCTACCGTAAGGACCTGTACACCTGGAGAGAGCTCGTGGAGCTGGCCGAGGGTGAGCGAGGGGGACGTGGCGCGCTCGACCGCGACCTCGCCATCTACGAGCACTTCCAGAGGTCCGGCGGGCACCTACCGGACCTCTTGGAGGCTCTGACACAGCGCATCCACGACCACGCGATCGACGAGGCACTGCGCGAGTACCTCGACTTCGGCGCCGACGGCCTGCCACGCCATCGCGCCGTCGGCATCATGGGCGGGCACTCGACGCGCCGGAGTGACCCCGTGTACCTGACCGTTGCGCGGTTGGCGCAGCAACTCGCAGCGGAAGGCTTCCTGGTCGTGACCGGAGGTGGACCCGGCGTCATGGAGGCGGGCAACCTCGGGGCCTATCTCGGCGACGAGAGTGGGGACGTGCTGCAGCGCGTCGTCGACGATCTCGCCGCAGCGGATGCCTACACCGACGACGGTTACCGGGAGCGCGCGCTCCAGGTGCTCGACCGATTCCCGCGCGGTCGCGAGTCGCTGGCGATCCCGACCTGGTTCTACGGACACGAGCCGAGCAACGTGTTCGCGACCGCAATTGCGAAGTACTTCTCCAACAGCTTGCGGGAAGACGGTCTGCTCGCGCTCTGCGTTCACGGCGTGGTCTTCGCTCCCGGGTCCGCAGGCACCACCCAGGAGATCTTCATGGACGCAGTGCAGAACCACTACGGCTCCCTGGGTTGGATCAGCCCGATGGTGTTCCTGGGCACGCAGCGGTACTCCGAGGAGACACGGCTCTACCCGCTGCTCGAGTCCCTCGCTCGGGGCCGACGCTACGAGGAGTTTCTGCTCTTGACCGACAGCGCCGAGGTCGCGGTAGACTTTCTCCTCGAGCACCCGCCGGTTCGGGTTCGCAGCCCCGAGGACGTTGCACGTCCTTCGTTCAGGGACTAGATTCTCTACCGTCCGGTCGGTAGAATCGGGAGCATGATGACCCCGGAAACTCCGGAGCTTGGCGGGAACGGCAAGCACCTCGAGAAGGCTGGCGAGATCTATCGCGCCGCGGCGCAGATCTTCTACGAGAAGGGCTACCACGCGACGTCGATCAACGAGATCGCCGACGCGGTCCATCTCACGAAGGCCGGCCTCTACTACTACATCCGTGGCAAGCAGGACCTCCTGTTCGGCATCATGACCTACGCCATGGACCTCATCGAGGAGCGGGTCATCCGTCCGGCGACCGAGATCTCGGATCCGGTGGAGAGGATCCGCGCGATCGTCTCGTCCCACGCCCGCTTCCTCGTGCACGAGTCGAGTGCGCTCAACATCCTCGTCAACGAGCTCCAGGGGCTCACGCCGGAGAACCGCATCCAGATCACGTCGCGGCAGCGCACGTACCTCGAGTTCATCCGCGAGGCCCTCACGGAAGCGGAGAAGGCCACGGGGCGGGAGCTGGTCGACCCGACCGTGGGAGCTTTTGGACTCCTCGGCATGATCCTCTGGATCTCGCGCTGGTACCGGCCCGACGGGCGCCTCTCCGACGAAGAAGTCGTGGCCGAGATCACGGCGATGGGCACCTCCGCGATCTTCAAGAACCACGAGCTCGCGGACGGCGCCTGACCGCATCCACCACTCTTTCCCTCCACGAAGAACCTTTGGGCGCCATCGCGCCCGCTGAGCGGAGACCCCTATGAACATTCTCGTGTGCATCAAGCAAATCCTCGACCCGGACCTCCCGGCGCGAGACTTCAAGATCGACACCGAAGCCAAAGAGGCCGAGCGCGGCGGCGCGAACCTCGTCACGAACATCTTCTGTGAGAACGCCCTCGAGACGGCACTCCAGCTGAAGGAGAAGGTCGGCGACGGCAAGGTCACGGCCCTCTGCTACGGCACGGACGACGCCGAGGACTCCCTCCGCAAGGCGCTCGCGATGACGGTCGACGAGGCGGTGCTCGTGGTGCGCGACGGAGCCTCGAACCCCGACCCGTCGAGCGTTTCGAAGGTACTGGCGGCCGCCATTCGCAAACTCGGCGACTTCGATCTCGTCATGCTCGGCCGCGAGTCGGGCGACTGGGGCGTTGGTCAGACCGGTGGCCTGCTGGCCGAAGAGCTCGGGATGTCGGCCCTCGGCTTCGTGGACGGGATCGAGCCCGCCGACGGAGGCCTTCAGCTGACCCGCCAGACGGACGTCGGCGTCGAGGTGGCAACCACCCAGACTCCCGCCGTGGTCTTCGTCACGAACAACGAGTTCAACGTGCCGCGCATCCCCAAGACACGCGACGTGATGATGTCCTACCGCAAACCCCTCGAGAAGATCCCCTTCGGTGACCTCGGCCTCGACGACGCCGTCGGCGGAGGCCGGGAGTACTACGAGGTGGTCGAGCTCTTCGTGCCCACGAAGGACATCGAGTGCGAGTTCGTCGAAGGCGACAGCATCGACGAAAAGGTGGCGCAGCTCGCCGAGAAGATCAACCAGATCGCGGCCTCGGCCTGATCCTGCGGAACCAGAAAGGACTCAGATCATGAGCAACGTCATTCTCGGACTCTTCGGGAGCTACGGTTGGGATCGCGGCGCACAGGGTGTCGCCGGAGAGGGGCGCCGTCTTGCCGACGCCCTCGGTGGCGAGCTCCACGCGGTGGTGCTCGGCAGCGCGTCGGACGAGCTGAAGAGTGGCCTCCAGGCGGTCTGCGACGCGGTCGTCGTGGCCGACCAGAACGACCTCGACGAGTACCAGCCCGACGCCGCCGTTGCCGCCTTCACGCAGCTGATCGAAGGCCGCGGCGCCAAGGCCGTGCTGCTCGGCAACGACACGTACAGCCAGGAGGTCACGCCGCGGCTGGCCCATCGCCTCGGCGGGAGCTCCCTCGCCGACGTGCAGGAGGTCAAGGTGGAGGGCGACCGCATTCGCGGCACGCGCTCCTCGTACGGTGGCAAGGCCCTCGCCGTGTACGAGCTCAAGCTCGACCCGGCGGTCCTCTGGGTGCGCGCTCGAGCGCTCGAGCCTGCAGAAGGTGCGATCGGCGGCTCCACCTCGTCGGTGAGCGTGGACGTGCCGGCCTCGACGATGCAGATCACCGAGCGCCGCGTCGAGGAGAGCGAAGGCGTGAAGCTGGAGGACGCCACCCTGATCGTCTCGGGCGGTCGCGGTCTCGGCGGCCCCGAGCCCTTCGAAGAGCTCAAGAAGCTGGCCGACACCATCGGCGCCGTGCAGGGAGCCTCCCGTGCGGCCTGCGACGCCGGTTGGGTGCCGCCCAACTGGCAGGTCGGGCAGACGGGCAAGAAGGTCGCGCCGGAGCTTTATCTCGCCATCGCGATCTCCGGCGCCAGCCAGCACCTGCTCGGCATGGGCGACTCGAAGGTGATCGCCGCCATCAACACCGATGCGGACGCGCCGATCTTCAAGCACTGCAGCTTCGGCATCGTCGAGGACTACAAGAACGTGGTCGGGCCCCTCACAGAGAAGCTCAACGCTCTCAAGGGTTGACCCGGCAGGCCTGCGGGGTCCGGCGAACCGCCGGGCTCCGAGCCTCCGGTGGTCCGGTCTGCCGGAGGGGATTTCCGAGGGCTGAATTCGGAGGGACGACGCAGTACACTGCCAGCATCTTCGGCAGAGATCACGACGACTCGCCCGCTCCCAACGGGGGCCCAGGCGGGTGGCAGTGTCTTCACGCCGCGCCAGGACTGACAGCAAGAGCAGAAGGAGCCGTTCATGAATCAGGGTGTCCCGACCAGAGAGGTGTACTGGAACATCCCCTATGACTGGGTCCTCTACATCTTTCTCGTCCCAACGCTCCTGATCGCGGCGTTCGGGCTCTATCGCAAAGTCCGACTGTGGCGCCTTGGCGCTCCGGCGATGCGGTTCGACCGCATGCCGGAGCGGCTCGACCTCTTTCTGCAGAGCGCGGCGGGCCAGGGGCGGACGGTGCGGGATCGCTACGCGGCGGTTTTTCACACCGGCTTCTACGCTGGCTTCATCATCCTGTTCCTGGCCACGACGAACGTCGCGATCTACGAGTACGGCCACAAGCTCGGGGCCCACATCCCCATCCTCGAAGGCTGGTTCTACCTGATCTTCCAGTCGCTGATCGTCGACCTGTTCGGGCTGTGGGTGACCCTCGCGGCGGGTGCGTTCCTGTACCGGCGGCTGCGCACGAAGCCGAAGCAGCTGGTGTACACCGACGAGTCGAACCGTCTCCTGGTGCTCATCGGCGTCATCGCGCTCACCGGCTTCTTCGTGGAAGGCTGGCGGATCGCCGTCACGGATGACCCGTGGGGGCTCTGGTCGCCGGTCGGCTGGATCGTCGCGGTCGCCTCCGACTCCTTCCTGACCGACGACATCATGCGCATGGCCCACCGCTTCAGCTGGTGGTTCCACATGGGCGTGTCGTTCGCCTTCATCGCGTACGCCCCCTACACGAAGATGGCCCACGCGGTCACCGCGCCGCTCAACATCTTCACCGCAAACCTCGACGGCTACGGGGCGTCGCTCAAGCAGATCGACTTCGAGAAGGCCGAGCGCCTGGGCGTCAACTCGCTGACCGACTACACGTGGAAGGACCTCCTCGACCTCGATGCCTGCACCGAGTGTGGGCGCTGCACCGCGGTGTGCCCGGCGAACACCGTGGGGAAGAGCCTCTCACCGCGCGACATCATCCTCGACCTGCGCAAGCTGATGCACGACTCCGAAGACCAGCTCCTGAAGCTGGCAGCGACGCAGGCGGGGGAGGAGAACGGCTCCGGCGAGGAAGCCGAGGTCGTCCCGGTGATCGACCCGAGCACGGCCGTGTCTCCCGAGGCGCTGTTCTCCTGCACCACGTGTGCTGCCTGCATGGAGGCGTGCCCGGTCCACATCGAGCAGATGCCGAAGATCATCGACGCGCGCCGGTTCCTGGTGATGGAAGAGGCCGAGTTCCCCGAAGGCATGATGGAGGTCATCACGTCGCTCGAGTCGCGGAATCACCCGTTCCCCGGCACGCAGTTCAACCGCGTCGACTGGACGGAAGATCTCGACTTCGAGGTCGACGTCATGGCCGACATGGCCGATCCGCACGAGGCCGAGGTGCTCTTCTGGGTGGGCTGCGGCGGCGCCCTCGTCGAGCGCAACCGCTCCACCGTGCAGGCGACCGCCAAGCTGCTCAAGAAGGCCGACGTGAAGTTCGCCATTCTCGGGCGCGAGGAGGGGTGCACCGGCGATCCGGCGCGGCGCATCGGCAACGAGTTCATGTTCGAGATGATGGCGAAAGGCAACGTCGACACCCTCGACCGCTACGGCGTGAAGCAGATCGTCACGTCGTGTCCGCACTGCTTCAACACCTTCGCCAACGAGTACCCCCACTTCGGCGGCTCGTACGAGGTGCATCACCACAGTGAGTACCTGAAGAAGCTGCTGGAGGAGGGCCGCCTGGCGGCGCAGTCGAGCGAGCAGCGCAAGGTCGCGTTCCACGACCCCTGCTACCTGGGCCGCCACAACGGCGTCTTCGACGCTCCGCGCGAGATCCTCGAGACTTCGGTAGCCAAGAAGAGCCGCATGGAGCTCGGCCGCAATCGCAGCAAGAGCTTCTGCTGCGGCGGTGGCGGCGGCATGGCCTTCGTGGACGAGCCGCCCGATCAGCGCGTGAACCAGGAGCGCGCCCAGGAGGTCGTCGACTCCGGTGCCGAAGTGCTCGCCGTGGGGTGCCCGTTCTGCGCGACCATGCTCATGGACGGCATCGGCGCCCGCAAGGCGGCGGAGCAGGAGATCGAGGTGCTCGACATCGCCGAGCTCCTCTGGCAGTCGGTCGAGCCGGCGAACCCGTAGCGCGGCGCGCGGGCCGGGACGGCAGATTCCGCGGAGCGGGGTCTGGGTGCGTGCACCCTCGGGCCTCCTGGTACCCACCGTTGACAGCCTGGGCCCGCCCCGCTACTATTCATCCGGTAAGCCGGATCTAAGGATTCATTGTGAACGCCCTGCCCATCCTCGACCAGCTGAGCGTCCTCGCCGACGCGACGCGCAGCCGCCTGCTTTTTGCGCTCGAGCGCGAGGAGCTGACCGTGAGCGAGCTGTGCCGCGTGCTCCAGCTGCCGCAGAGCACGGTGTCGAGGCATCTCAAGAACCTCTCGGACCAGGGGTGGTTGACGGGGCGCCGCGAGGGCACGAAGCGCTTCTACCGGGTGCAGCTCGCCGAGCTCGGAGCGACCGAGCGTCGCATGTGGATGCTGGTGCGCGACCAGTTGGCCAAGACGGCAACCGCGGAGCAGGATCTGGCGCGCCTCGCGACCGTCCTCTCCGAACGGGTCAGCGCGTCTGCCGCGTTCTTCAGTGCGGGTGTCGAGCGCTGGGAGGAGCTTCGGCGCGAGCTTTTTGGCCCGAGCTTCGACACGTTGGCGCTCCTCGGCATGGCCGGGCGCAATTGGCACGTCGCAGATCTCGGCTGCGGCAACGGCACGCTTTCGGCCCATCTGGCGCCGTTCGTCGAGCGGGTCTACGCCGTCGACGGCTCGCCCTCGATGCTCGACGCGGCCAGGCTTCGCCTGCAGGCGCAGGAGAATGTCGAGGTGCGCGAGGGCGATCTCGAGAACCTGCCCCTCGACGACGCCAGCTGCGATCTCGCGACACTCTTTCTCGTGCTGCACCACGTGGCGCAGCCGGCGCGTGCGCTCCGTGAGGCGCGCCGCATTCTCAAGCCTTCGGGCCGCCTGCTCCTCGTCGACATGACGAGCCACGACCGGGAAGACCTTCGCAGCGAAATGGGCCACGTCTGGCTCGGTTTTGCTGCCGAAGACATGGAGCGCCTCCTTGCCGAAGCCGGGTTCGAGCAGACCACGGTGCAGCCCCTGCCGCCACACCAGGACGCGAAGGGCCCCAACCTCTTTCTCGCCGTCTCCGACGTGGAGTCGGCATCTGAACATCGCGGTACGAAGCGACTCGCTTCGCACCGCACATCGGGAACCCGGTGAGCTCCGGCTCACGGAACGACAGAGGACACACACGATGACCGTCGATACCGAAACGAAGACCGGCCTCGAGTACAAGGTCGCCGATCTCTCGCTGGCCGAGCAGGGCCGTCGCGAGCTCGACCTCGCCGAGCAGGAGATGCCGGGGCTCATGTCGCTGCGCGAGAAGTACGCGGGCCAGCGGCCGCTCGCCGGCGCCCGCATCACCGGCAGCCTCCACATGACCGTGCAGACGGCCGTTCTCATCGAGACGCTCGCCGACCTCGGCGCCGACGTGCGCTGGGCCTCCTGCAACATCTTCTCGACCCAGGACCCCGCGGCTGCGGCCGTGGTCGTCGGTCGCCGGGAGACCGGTGGCACGCCCGAGGCGCCGAAGGGCATCCCTGTCTTCGCCTGGAAGGGTGAGACCCTCGAGGAGTACTGGTGGTGCACCGATCAGGCCCTGCGCTGGCCGGGCCACGACGGCCCGACCCTCATCGTGGACGACGGCGGCGACGCCACGCTTCTCGTGCACAAGGGCGTCGAGTACGAGGCTGCAGGCGCGATTCCGGAGTTCGACGAGGAGAACGACGCGGAGGAGTGGGGCGAGATTCTGAACCTTCTGCGCAAGATCGCCGCCGAGGACAACCAGTACTTCACGAAGATGGCCAAGGGTCTGCGGGGCGTCAGCGAGGAGACCACGACGGGTGTCCACCGCCTCTACCAGATGATGGAGGCGGGTGAGCTCCTGTTTCCGGCCATCAACGTCAACGACTCCGTGACGAAGAGCAAGTTCGACAACATCTACGGCTGCCGCCACTCGCTGATCGACGGCCTCAACCGCGCCACGGACGTCATGCTCTCCGGCAAGGCCGCCGTGGTCTGCGGCTACGGTGAGGTCGGCAAGGGCTGCGCCCAGGCGCTCCGCGGCCAAGGCTGCCGCGTTCTCGTCACCGAGATCGACCCGATCTGCGCTCTGCAGGCGGCGATGGAGGGTTTCGAGGTCACGACCGTCGAAGATGTCGTGAGCACGGCAGACATCTTCATCACGACGACCGGCAACAAGGACATCATCACGGCCGATCACATGGCGAGGATGAAGGACAAGGCGATCGTCGGCAACATCGGTCACTTCGACAACGAGATCGACATGGCCGGGCTCAAGAAGCTGCCGGGCATGCAGCAGCTGGAGATCAAACCGCAGTACGACCAGTTCACGTTCGAGGACGGCCACAGCGTGCTGGTGCTCGCCGAGGGCCGCCTGCTGAACCTGGGCTGCGCGACGGGCCACCCGAGCTTCGTCATGTCGGCCTCCTTCACGAACCAGGTGCTGGCCCAGCTCGAGCTGCACGAGCGCAGCGAAGAGTACGGCCTCGGCGTCTTCATGCTGCCGCGGCACCTCGACGAGGAGGTGGCTCGCCTCCATCTCGACCACCTCGGCGTCAAGCTCACCGAGCTCACTCCGGAGCAGGCCGAGTACATCGGCGTACCGGTCGAAGGTCCGTTCAAGCGCGACGACTACCGCTACTGATCGCGCGCCACGCGACATGCGGAAAGGCCGGGTGCTCTACGGAGCCCCGGCCTTTTGCCGTTCTGCGTGCTCCCCTCACTCGAGGCAGCACGCGCAAACCCCGGGCTGCGCTAGACTTGGAGCGATGGAATGATCTTCATGCTCTGCTCTTCGCGCACTCGAACTCACATCCTGCTCTTCCGTTCCAGTCGCCCACGCCGAGCCTTCTCCTGGGCCTCGTGCGTCGCGATGTTTGCGGTTCTCTGTGTCGGTCTGCCGGCCGCTCAGGCGCAGCTGACGGTACCTTCGGCCGAGCTACCCCTCCCAGGGAGCCTCGTTCCGGCGGTGGAATTCTGGAAGCTGGTGTTCGCCGAATACACCAGCGACCAGGTCATCCTGCACGACGACCGTCACCTCGACGTCATCTACGGCACCGTCGACGTGCGCGACATGCGCGCGGCCGGCGCCTCCGACGTTGCGATCGAAGTGCGGCGTCGCAAGCTCGTGCGCCAGGAGATGGAAGCTCTGCGGCTCGCGCTGCGGGGCGACCGCCGCGCGTCGGCGGAGCACAAGGCGAAGGTGGAGCAGGCATGGCTGCGCCACGGAACGAGCCCCGACGGTAACGCGAGCGCACGGGTCCGCTCCCAGCTGGGCCTGCGCAACCGCTTCGCCGAGGCCATCGAGATCTCGGGCATGTTCATCCCGGAGATCGAGCGTACGCTGGAGCGCTACGGCGTTCCGCGGGAGGTGGCCTGCCTTCCTTTCGTCGAGTCGATGTTCAACTACAAGGCTCGCTCGAAGGTTGGTGCATCGGGCGCCTGGCAGTTCACGCGATCGACGGGGCGGCTCTTCCTGCGCATCGACGAGGCCGTCGACGAGCGTCTCGACGTGCTCCGCGCCGCAGACGGTGCCGCAAGGCTCCTCAAAGGCGACTACGAGCGGATCCAGTCGTGGCCCCTCGCTCTGACGGGCTACAACCATGGCGCCGCGGGCATGCGGCGCGCAGCGCGGAGGCTCGGCACGAAAGACATCGCCGAGGTGGTGAAGCGCTACCGGTCGCGCACCTTTGGCTTCGCCTCGAGGAACTTCTACGCCGAGTTCCTCGCCGTCGTGATGATCTACCAGGAGCGCGAGAAGTTCTTTCCGGGAGTCGAGCCCTGGCCCGAGCGCCGGTTCGACGAGTTCGCCGGGGATCGGTACTTCTCGCTCCAGGATCTCGCGCTGCTGATGGAGGTGGCACCGGAGGAGCTCATCGAGCTGAACCAGGGCCTCTCCGACATGGTGCACGCAGGCGCGCTCCTCGTTCCCAAGGGCTACGCGATCCGCGTTCCGGAGGGCCAGAAGGCCACCGCACTCGCCGCATACGACCGGATTCCGGAGGCGCGCAAGCTCGCGCGCCAGCTCGCCTTCGAGTATCGCGTCAAGCGGGGCGACACGCTGGGCCTGATCGCCGGTCGCCACCAAACCAGCGTGCGCGCCCTGCAGCAGGCGAACAACCTCCCCCGCGCCGACCGCATCTACGTCGGGCAGCGGCTCCGCATCCCGTCGAGCAAGGGGTTCGGCAAAGCTCTCGAGCCGCTCGATCTCGCCGCACTCGAGGCCGAAGAGGCGAAGACCAGAGCGTCTGCAACAAACGGAGAAGAAGCCCCGGCCAACGACGCGCCGGTGCGCACGGCGTCGAAGGAGTACCGCGTGCGCAGCGGCGACACGCTCGGCGTGATCGCCCAGCGCGAGGGGACGACGGTCCGCGCACTGATGGATGCCAACGAGCTCCGCTCGACGATGATCCGCATCGGTCAGGTGTTGCGGATTCCGTCCTCCTGAAGGCGACACACGTGACCCGGAACTGCACTCGGCCTCCTTTCGGAGGTCCGACTTCGTGAGGTTGTCATCGGAGCCGAGCTTCCTGCGCGAGCAACTCCGCCAACGGATCGAGCTGCTGCCCCGGCGTCCCGTCACGGGGCCCGATCTCCGGCACGCGGCGGTTGGCATCGTGGTTCTGGAGGAGCCGGGTGAGCCTCCGACCTTCGTGCTGACCCGGCGGACGTCCCGGCTGCGCAAGCACGCCGGTCAGTGGGCGCTTCCTGGAGGGAAGATCGATCCTGGCGAGACGCCGCCGCAGACGGTGCTGCGCGAGGCCGAAGAGGAGGTTGGGCTCCGGCTCTCCCCGGAGGACGTGCTCGGCCAGCTCGACGACTACGTGACGCGATCGGGCTTCCGGATCACTCCGGTTGTCGTCTGGGCGGGGGCCAACGCGGCTCTTCGGCCCAACGCGGAGGAGG
This sequence comes from Candidatus Multivoraceae bacterium, assembly GCA_965223385.1. Taxonomy (GTDB): domain Bacteria; phylum Acidobacteriota; class Thermoanaerobaculia; order Multivoradales; family Multivoraceae; genus JBCCLJ01. The sequence continues at coordinate 4,340,195 of CBDCWR010000007.1, forward strand.
TGGCCCGGGCCTACAAGGTCCCTCTGGACGATCTGGACCACCCGGAGGCGCCCATCGTGTACTCCATTCCCGAGAGCGAGCGGCCGGTGCTGTGTCTCCCGCTGTTGGGGCATCGCGTGCATGCCCCGACCGCGGCAGTGCTCTATCAGTTCCTGGAGATCTGCGTCCGCGGCAATCCGGGGGTCCGTGTGGCCCACTACGAACAGCCGGTGTTCGCATGGAGATGAGCAAGGTCAAGGGGCGTGGCCTCCTGGCCCTCGTGACGCTGCTGGCCACGATCCCGTGCAGCGCGCAGGTCGTGCCTGGCCAGACGGTAAAAAGCGACCCTCGCTCCTCGCGCATCGTCGAGCATCTGCGCCTGCGCTGCGACAACTCCCTCGGCATCCGCGAGATCACGCTGTTCGGCAACGGCACTCTCCGGCTCCGCGACGGGCTCCGCGACGCGGTGAAGATGTGGCTCCACGAGCTGCGACCGAGCGAGCGCGACGCGTACCTCGCCCGTCTCGGTGAGGAGGAACTGCGCGAGACCGAACCCCGGTACCACTCGATCGAAGGCGAGTGGATCGAGAACTGTGAGCTTCACCTCGACCTGCCGGGCCAGCTGCCGCAGACCTTCGAGTTCGGCCGCTACGACTCGCTGTCGCTGGCACTCCAGAGGACCGTGGGAATCGCGCAGGAGCTGATCGCCGTGGTCGATCAGACGAGACGCCCGGCAGGGGAGTCCGAGATTCCCGCGTCGTACGAGCCACGCATCGGGGACCTGCTCACGAACGACCGTGGACACCGCTACCGGCTCGTCATGTTCACTGCCGACGGCGAAGGCGCCGAGCTGCAGGGGCTCGACCAGCCCCTCACCATGTACCTCCCGCTGAGCGGTCTCCGGGAGGAGTTCGTGTCGGTCGAGCCGCGTCGACGATGACGCGCCAGGCGCAGGCCCAGCTGCGGCTGGTCGGAGGTGCGTTTGGCGGCCGCCGCCTGCGCGCGGCCAGGTCGATCCGTCCGACCCAGGAGCGTGTCCGCGAGGCGCTCTTCTCGCGATGGGCCCCGACCGTGGAAGGGTGCGTGTTCCTCGACCTGTTCTGCGGGAGCGGTGCGATGGGCCTCGAGGCGGTCAGTCGCGGTGCCGCGCGCGCCGTGCTGGTGGATGCAGCCCCCGCATCACTGGCCGCCGCTCGAGCCAACGCCGAGGCGCTGGGAGTCGAAGCGCAGTGTCGGTTTGTTCGCGCCGAGCTTCCCGACCAATGGAGCGCGGTTGGCCGGCACGTCGACGGGGACGCCAGCCACTGGATCGTCTTTGCGGATCCTCCCTACGACTTCTCCGCGTACGGCGAGCTCGCGGCTCGCATGCTCGGGGTGGGGGCGGCCGAGACGGTCCTCGAGCACTCCGCCCGGATGGATCTCGGCGACGCCCAGGTCGAGGGGATCGAAGTGCGCACCTACGGCGAGACCGCCATCAGCTTCCTGTCGTGAGCCTCAACCTCGCATGCGTCGGGCGGTCAGCCGTCCTGCAGAAAAAACGCCATCTCTTCGAGGTGGATCCTCATGTCGACGTTCTTGACCCGCACCCCCTCGCGCTCCGGCAGGTTGACCGGCGCGAAGTTCAGGACCGAGCGCACGCCGGCCGCAAGGAGGGCCTCGTAGGCCTCGACGGCAGCGGTGGCCGGGACGGCGATCACCGCCATGTCGGCCTTGGTCTCCCGCAGGGTGTCCTCGAGCTCGTCGAAGGGGCGGACGACGAAGGAGCCGACCTTCTGGCCGATGCGCTCGGGATCGCTGTCGACCCCCGCGACCACGCGGAACGCCTGGTCGTTGAAGCCGAAGTACCGCGCGAGGGCCGAGCCGAGGTTGCCGACCCCGACGATCAGGAGACGGTGCGCCTGATCGAGCCCCAGGAGCCCTTGCAGGCGGTCGGCCAGATCGGCCACTCCGTAGCCGACCCCGCGCACTCCGAACTCCCCGAAGTAGGTCAGGTCCTTGCGGATCTGCGAGCTGGAAAGGTGAAACCGCGCGGCGAGCTGCTGCGAGGAGACGCGCTCGACTCCCTCTTCACGCAGCTGCCGCAGGCATCGCAGGTAGACCGAGAGGCGATTGAGGGTCAGCGGCGAGATGTCGGAACTGCTGGCCATTGGTTCGCATCTGGTGCGAAAGGGGGGACTCGAACCCCCACGGTATTGCTACCACAAGAACCTGAATCTTGCGCGTCTACCAATTCCGCCACTTTCGCATGCAGATCCAACTGCTCGGGCCGGCGTAGCCTATCAGCGAGGAGGCCCCGGCGGGAACCGCTCTGGGCAAGATCGGAGCCCGTATGACGAGCCCAACCCTGAACGACCGACTCGCCCGCGCCGCACGCGACGGGATCCCGGCCAAGAGCCTGTCCGCGGAGGAGATCGAGAGCCTGGAGCGTCTACAGACGCGCGGAGAGGCCGTCCTGACCAAAGGCCGATGGTTCGCGATCGGCGCCACGCGCTTCGTGGCGGCGCGGGTCCGTGGGCGCACGCGGGGCGCGCTGGAGGCGGTCTCGTACTGGCGCGGGGAGTCGCGCACGTGGCTGCTGCCCAAGGCGGCAGCACGGGAGGCGGCTCCGGGCGACCTGGTCCTGCTGCAGCCGGACCGGGAGGCGCGCTCCTCCAGGGGCCGCGGCCGGTCCTCTCGCGGCGGACCACCGAGGCAGCGCCGGGCCCAGGTGATCCGCATTCTCGATCGCGCGCCCGAGCGCTTCGTGGCGCGCATCTCGTCCTGGCGCGGCCGCGCCACCTGGCGGAGCTTCTCGACGCGCCAGACCGATCTGGTGCGCGAGCTCGACGTCCCCCGCGAGCTGGAGCGCAGGGTGGGGGAGTACTTCCACCTCTCCGTGTCGAGGAGAGACGGCCAGCTCGAAGTTCTGGAGGAGCTGGGAGATCCCTGGCAGGACGGCGGCGCCGACATCCGGGCCGTTCTGCGGCATCACGACATTCCGGAGCCGTTCCCCGAGGCGGCACTGCAGGAAGCTCGCGCCGTCTCGCGCGGCGACATCGCGCCCGACGCGGATCGCAAGGACCTCCGCGGGCGGCTGTGCGTCACCATCGACGGCGAAACGGCCAAAGACTTCGACGACGCGATCGGGGTGGAGCGCCTCCGGCGAGGCTTCCGCCTGGACGTCCACATCGCCGACGTCGCCTCGTACGTGGCGCCCGGAGGGGATCTCGATCGGGCGGCGCGGGCGCGCGGCACGAGCGTCTACTTCCCCGGGCGTGCGGTGCCCATGTTGCCCCCCGAGCTGTCGGAGGATGCCTGCTCCCTGCGGCCGCGGGTCGACCGCCGGGCCATGACCGTGTCCGTCTGGTTGACACCCGAGGGGGAGATCCGGCGCACTGTGTTCTCGAACAGCGTCATCCGGTCGCGCGCACGCCTCACCTACACGCAGGTGGCCGCCCATCTCGGGGGCGGCGACGTCGCCGGCCTCGATGAGCGCGTCACTGCGATGCTCCGCGACGCCGCCGACCTGCTCGAGGTCCGCCGCGCCAGGAAACAGGAGCGCGGCGCCCTCGAGCTCGACCTGCCCCACGTCGCCGTGGAAGCCGGAGACGACCTGCTGCCGCGTAGAACGCGACCGACGGTGGGAAACGTCGCCCACGAGATGATCGAAGAGCTCATGATCACGGCGAACAGCGCGGTCGCCGCCGAGCTCCGCAGGGTGCTCGAGAGTGAACCGGAAGCCTTTGCCCTCTTCCGAACGCATCCGGCCCCGACGCGCGAGCGTCTCCTGGAACTCGTGGAGGCCCTCGACGGTCTGTACGGAGAGAACGCTTCGCGCCGTCGCGCCCTCCTCGCCTTGGCCGAAGGAGAGGAGGGGGCTGGTCCGCAGAGCGCCTCGAGAGCTCTGCACGACGTCGTGGCTCTTGCCCGCAACGAGGGCGAAGTGGCCACGCTGGGGCTCCTGCTCCTGCGGGCCATGGGCCAGGCACGCTACGAGCCCGAGCCCCGCGGCCACTTCGCTCTGGCACTCGCCGACTACTGTCACTTCACCTCACCCATCCGCAGATACCCCGATCTCGTCATGCACCGACTACTGAAAGCCGCTGTCACCGGGCCACTCCAGGATCTACCGCGCCTCTCCGGGCCCGAGCAGGCCCGAGAGGGAGCCGAGCTCAGCGACCTGGAGCGTCGCGCCGAGCGCGCGGAGCGAGATCTGACGCAGTGGCAGAAGGTGCGCCTGCTCGAGGGGAGGGAGGGGGAAGTCTTCGCCGCACGGATCACGGGCATCAGCCCCCGCGGCCTCTTCACCCACCTCACGGAGAGCGGGACCGACGGCATGATCCGCCTCGACGCGGAGGGTCTCGAGGGGGCCGAGCTCTCCGAAGACGGCGCCACGGTGGTGACCCGGAGCAGGACACTCGCCCTCGGCGACCTGGTGCGCGCGCGACTGCTGCGGCTGGACGAAGATCGCCGCAGTCTCGACCTCGATCTGGCCCCGGACGAGCCCCAAACGACGCGCCGGAAGTCCTCCGGTGTGGGACGCCGAGGGCGCCGAAGATCTCGGAAACGATGAGATACTGAGCACTCCCGCCATGCTTCACGTCGACAGAATCCCTCGCGCCATCGGCGTCCTGGTCGCCCTTCTCGTGCTCCTCGGAGGCTGCGCCGGGGATGCCGGTGACGTGGTCTCGCCCGAAGACCGTGACGCCATCCGCGCGCTCCTCGAGGCCTACCTCCCCGAGATGGCGGGAGCCTATGCGTCGGGTCGCTTCGAGGCGCTCGAACCGTACGCCGTGGAGAAGGAGATCGCTTCGCTGCGCAAGCGCATCAACGATCTCGCGCTGGGTGGCCGCGACCTGCGGCCCGAGCTCCTCAGCCTCGAGATCGAAGACATCGTGATCTGGAATCACTCGAACGCCTTCGTGACGACCGTGGAAGTCTGGGATCTGAAGATCTTCGCGACCGGCACGGACACCGTCGTCTCCGAAGTGGAGAAGCAGCGGAGTCGGGTGAAGTACCAGGTGAAACGGCGCGACGAAGGCTGGCAGGTTCTCTACCGCACCCTCGAGAGCACCTTCGAGTAGCCGTCGAAGCCGAGGAGTCCGCAGTGCCTGTCGTCGCGATCGTCGGCCGCCCGAACGTGGGCAAGTCGACCCTGTTCAACCGTCTGGTGGGGCGTCGACAGTCGATCGTGCACGACGAGCCCGGAGTGACGAGGGACCGGGTCACGGGTACCGTCGACCTGGAAGAGGGAACCTTCGAGCTGATCGACACGGGAGGTCTGGTTCCAGGAGACGACCCGATCGGGCTGAACGAGCAGGTCGAGTTTGCCGTGCTCGAGAGCGACGCGCTCATCCTGGTGACGGATGGCAAACAGGGGCTGACACCGGCTGACGAGAACGTCTGGGAGGCGCTGCGCAAGCACGGCAAACCTGCCGTCGTGGCCGTGAACAAGGGCGATACGAAGGCCGCCGAAGCGTCGTTCGAGGAGTTCTATTCGCTCGGGGCCGGGGCTCAGGTGCTGATCTCGGCGGAGCACGGTCTCGGCATCGAGGAGCTCGTCGAGGAGCTTCTCGAGATCGCTCCCGATCTGGAGGTCGCCGGAGAGACCCCGGATGCCGCCATCGCGATCGTCGGCCGTCCGAACGTCGGGAAGTCGTCGCTCGTCAATCGCCTGTTGGGGACGGACCGCACCATCGTGTCGCCGGTTGCGGGCACGACCCGCGATCCGGTCGACACACCGATCGCGCGCGAGGATGCCGAAGACCTGCTCCTCGTGGACACGGCTGGCATCCGTCGGCGCAGCCAGGTGACGGGAGAGCCCGAGGAGCTCGCCGTGATGATGGCGCGGCGCCAGATCGAGCGCGCGCAGCTTGCGGTGCTCGTGATCGACGCCAGTGCCGGGGTCACGAGCGGAGATCTCGCGATCGCGGGGGCGATCTGGGAGCGCGGGCGGGCCGTCGTCGTCGCGGTGAACAAGTGGGACCTGCTCGACGAGGACGCGAGGTTCCGGCTCGACGAGAGCTGGGAGCGCCTCGAGCAGATCCTGTACCACCCCTATCGGGTCAACATCTCGTGTCTGTCGGGCCGTGGCACGGAGAAGTTACTGCCCGCGGTGGATCGCGCGCTGGAGGAGTTCCGCACCGAGCTCCCGACCGCCGAGGTCAACCGCATGTTCGAGATCGCGACCCAGCGGCACCAGGCGCCAGCGCCGGGCGGCCGAGCCTGGAATCTCCTGTACGCGACCCAGGTTTCCACCGCGCCGCCCACCTTCATGCTCTTCGCAAATCGCACCCTCCCGCGGCAGGACACGTACCGCCGCTACCTCGAGAATTTCGTGCGCGATCGTCTCGCCCTGCGGGGCGTTCCGCTGCGGTTGGTGATTCGGCAGCGAAGGGAGTAAGGTGGTCTCACCGTCTGCACCGGAGACCCCGCGACTTGGCCAAGAAGAGCAAGTACAAGATCGGCGAAGCCTGCCGTGAGCTCGATATTCAGCCGTACGTCCTGCGCTACTGGGAGACCGAGTTCTCTCAGCTGAGCGAAGGCGCGAGTGGCACCGGCCAGAGGGTCTACACGGCCGACGAGATCGCCATCATCCGCCGGATCAAGGAGCTGCTCTACGAAGAGGGCTACACGATCGCGGGCGCGAAGAAGAAGCTCGACGCCGAGCTCGAGGAAGGGCTGGCCACCACCGAGGAGGAGGTGCCCGTCGAGGAGCAAGCGGCGGGAGGGGAGGCGGATGGCGGCGCGGACGACGAGGGCGAAGATCCTTCGGGCGACGAGGGCGAGGCTGTCGCCGCTGCTGCGGCCGTGGAACCCCCGTTGGACGAGGGCAACGGTGCCGAGGCCAGCGAGGCCGAGGAGGCCCTGGCGCGCCGTCTGGAGGCGATCCGGAGCGACCTCGAGATCCTCCGCGACGAGGCGCGGTCGGTGGCGAAGGACCTCCGCGGCGGCTGACGTCACCTCGCAGACAAAAGTCCTTCCGCTCATGCCGCGGGCCGGAGTAGGATGTCTGGAGTTGGTCCGGGCGCGTGCGCTCCGTCGACCAGCACGCTCAACGAGCACGGTCGGGACGTGGCGCAGTCTGGTAGCGCACCTGAATGGGGTTCAGGGGGTCGGAGGTTCGAATCCTCTCGTCCCGACCAATCGAGCGCGCGACGCCGGGGATTCGTCACACCGCAACCGCCGCGCTGTCATGCAGGGTGACGGCGCAGTGGGATCTTTCAGTCCGGTCGTGGGAGGGGCGAGATGCTCGCAGCTACGAATCGACGCGCGCCGGCTCGAGTGCTCCTCTGCATCGGGCTCTTCCATCTCGGTCCTTCGGCCGCGGATGCCGCGGTTCGGCCTTGCCGTGCCTGCGGTCTCGCCTGTCGCGCTGCTTCTCCTCACTCTGGCGCTCGGGTGGCGCTGGTAAGGCTTCGCGTCGCGTGAGCGGGCATCGCCGGCACAGGAAGGCACCGTCGCGGTCGGGCCTACGAGCTGCGGGGCTGGCGCTCGCCGGCATCGGCTGGGGGCTTGGTGCCGGAGTCGAAGCCGAGAGCCAGCCGGAGAATCCATGCTCCGCGGCGTCTTTCGCTGACGCCGGCGAAGGGCAGCCCCGCCGTGTACGCCTCGAGGTCGACGGACTCGAGCGCTTCTTCTGGGTGCAGGTCCCAAAGGCGGTCGAGCCGTCCGGCGCCTTGCCTCTGATCCTCGATTTCCACGGCTACACCGGCACGGCTCTGGAGCAAGCCGAAGACACCGAGATCGGCCAGATCGGCACTCAACGCGGCTTTGCCGTGATCTTCGGCCACGCGACGTCGTTCCAGGCTCCCAACGGCCAGCGCATCTCCTCCTGGAACGATCTGGCCGGCAATGCGTCGCCCGGGCCGAAAGGCCCGACGTGCACCGAGGAGGCGGCCTTCACCTATGCGTCCCCTCCGGAGTGTGGTGAGCCCACACCCTGCAACTGGGCCACCTGCCACGACGACCTCGCCTACGTCGATGCGGTACTCGAGTGGGCCGAAGCCACCCTGTGCATCGATCCACAGCGCATCTACGCGACCGGCTCCAGCAACGGCGGCATGTTCGTTCACCGCCTCGCGTGCGACCGAGGCCAGCGCTTCGCGGCCGTCGCGCCGGTCATGGGAACGCCTCCCCGCGGCTTCGTCTGTGCGCCTGCAGAGCCGGTCGCGCTGATGAACGTCTACGGCACCCGCGACGACTACGTCGACCAGGTGCGTGAGGTGAGCTCGGATGGCTACCGGTACACCTCTGCCGCCGAGGTGCTCGAGGCCTGGGCCGTCGCGCAACAGTGCCAGGGTACCTTGCGCAGCTACCCGGTCGAGGCCGAAGGCGTGCGTGAGCTCCAGTGTGTCGAGCGGCCAGGCTGTGCAACCGGCACCGAGGTGGTGCACTGCACCTTCGACGGCGCGCACGAGTGGCCCCGCGTTCGCTCCAACGACCCGGCGAAGGCACACAACTTCGGCACCGAGACGATCCTCGACTTCTTCGAGAAGCACTCGAAGCGCTGAGCCCTCCTACCGACGAATCTCCCCGTACTCTCCCCGGATCCGCAGGGTCACGGTGACGAGGACGTCGCTCCGGTTGCGCCAGAACCAGCCGTGTATACCTTCGGAGACCGCGGTGAACTCGTCCGCGACGCTCGTCTCCGCCCTGCCCCGTCGGTAGCTGTGCGAGCCGCCGGACGGCCGGGTGTCGGTATGGAGGTCGGAGTTGAGGTGCCCCTGGTCGACCGACCACTCGTAGATCACGGTGTCCCCGGGACTCATGACGAGCTTGATGTCGTCGCCCGCGGCCGGCGCGAAGGTCATCGTGAGCTCGTCGCGCCACCCGGTCGGCGACTCCACCTGCTCCACAGCCGGCGCTTCCACCACGCCGGCCTCTGCGCCGGGTGGGGCGGCGACCGGCGAGGCCGCGGCGTCCGTCGCCTCCGCTTCGGCCTCCTCGGCCAGCTGCTGTTTGATCTCACCCATCTCGGTCAGACCGAGCAGGCGGCCGACCCCGGTCGGATCGAGGCCGTACTCTGCGGGCAGGACGACGAAGACCAGCAGGGCAGCCGCGACGACGACCGCGATCGCGGTGGAGCGAAGGAGCTGCCGGCTGGTCGGCAGCTCCGCACGGGTCGGCGGATCGGAGTTGTACAAAACGGTCGGTCCCAGGCGCTGGCGAAGAGTGGGTGATCTAGGAGACGAAGTAGCCGGTCAACTGAAGCCCGAAGAGCACCAGCCCGGCCACGATCATGGCGACGTTGGCGGTGTAGGCGTGCTTCAGGAAGCTCGCCGTGCGACGCCAGTATCCCATCGCGATGAGAACACCGGCGAGGGCCAGCAGCTGCCCGACCTCGACGCCGACGTTGAAGGCCAGCAGGTTCGGCAGCAGGCCATCGGGCGCGATCTCGTAGTCGAGGATCTTGGACGAGAGCCCAAAACCGTGGCAGAAGCCAAAGAGGAGCGTGGCCGCCTTGGTGTTCGGCTGTACACCGAGCCAGCGCTGGTAGGCACCCAGGTTGTCGTAGGCCTTGTAGACGATCGAGAGCCCGATGATCGCGTCGATGAGATAGCTGTTGATGCCAAAACTGAAGTAGACCCCGGCGAGCATCGTCACCGAGTGACCCAGCGCGAACAGGCTGACGTAGAGGGCGATCTCGCGCATCTTGTAGAGGAAGAAGATCACGCCCAGCAGAAACAGGATGTGGTCGTACCCGGTCACCATGTGCTTCGCGCCCAGATAGACGAACGGCACGAGGTTCACCCCGGTGATCTCCTGGATGTAGCCCTTGTCCCCGTCGGCGACGGCGTGTGCAAAGGCCGGGCTACTGGAGAGCGCGAGCAGGGCGATCAGGACCACCACCCAACGAGCCTCCTGCAGGCCGCAGGAGGGCCACGTCCGCGGGGCTGCGGGGCGGGGTCGATCGCTGGTCTGCGGCGCGGGCCTCATCGCGCGCATCATACTCACCGAAGCCGGCCCCGTCATCGACTGCCAGTGCGCGGCGGAAGCTGCGCCTCACCCCCGGTGCTCCCTGGTAGCTCAGCGGATCAGTAGCGAGGGACGTCCGGGTCGATCAGCGCGCTCCAGGCGTCGATCCCGCCTTCGAGGTTGAAGGCCGCCACGAAGCCGTGATCGCGCAGCAGCTTCGTGGCGCGCGTCGACCGCGGCCCCTTGTGGCAGTGCACGACGATCCGCTGCGCGGGGTCGAGCTCGCCGAGGCGCCCCTCGAGATCTCCCACCGGGATGTTCGTCGCGCCGTCGATCACGCAGATCTCGCGCTCCTCGGCCGAGCGCACGTCGAGGAGCCGGAAGTCGTCGCCGTTCCTGCGCATCTGGTCGAGCTCGTGCACGGAGATGTCGAGGTCCGAGGCTTCGGCAGCAGCCGGCTCGATGCCGCAGAACTGCTGATAGTCGATGAGCTCCGTGAGCGTCGGGCTCTCCGAGCAGACGGGGCAGTCGGGATTCTTGCGCAGCTTGAGCTCGCGGAAGCTCATGCGGAGCGCATCGAAGAGCATGAGACGCCCGATCATCGGATCCCCGGCCCCGACGATCAGCTTGATCGCTTCGTTCGCCTGTAGCGAGCCGATGATGCCGGGAAGAACACCGAGGACACCCCCTTCGGCGCAGGACGGAACCAGCCCCGGTGGCGGAGGCTCGGCGAAGAGGCAGCGGTAGCAGGGCCCTTCGGCGCCCCAGAACACGGACACCTGGCCCTCGAAACGGAAGATCGACCCGTACACGTTCGGCTTCCCCAGCAGCACGCAGGCGTCGTTGACGAGGTACCGGGTGGGGAAATTGTCGGTACCGTCGACGACGATGTCGTAGTCCTTCAGGATGTCGAGCGCGTTGCTCGAGTCGAGCATCACCTCGTGCCTGCGGTAGTCGACGTGCGGGTTCACCTGGGTCAGGCGATCGACGGCCGCGTCGAGCTTCTTGCGCCCCACGTCCTCCTTCGAGAAGAGCAGCTGCCGGTGCAGGTTGGACTCGTCGACCACGTCGAAGTCGACGAGGCCGATGGTGCCGACACCGGCCGCGGCGAGGTACATGCCGCTGGGAGAGCCCAGTCCGCCGGTACCCACCAGGAGGACCTTGGCGGCCTTGAGCTTCTGCTGCCCCTCCTTGGCGACCTCCGGCATGATGAGATGCCGGCTGTACCGCTGGATCTCCTCGGGGCCGAGCTCGGGGAGGTGGTTCAGGGCAGCCTCGGGCAGCGGCGATGTGCTCATCGAGGCGACTCCGCGGAAGCCCCGCCAGCGATCGACGGGATGATGGCCAGCTCGTCGCCATCGGCGACGGCGGTGGCCTCCCGCTCGAGGTAACGGACGTCTTCGTCGTTGAGGAAGACGTTCACGAAGCTGCGCAGCGCGCCGTCTGGAGTGTAGAGATGCTGCTTGAGCGCCTCGTGCTGCGTGACGAGATCGCGGAGCGCGTCATCGACGGTGCCGCCCGTGACCTGAATCGTGGACTGCTCGGCGGTGTAGCGCCGCAGCGCAGTGGGAATGGTGATGCTGGCACTCATGCGTCACTCTCCTGAGGCGCGGCGCTCTGCCGCGCGCTCTCGTTCGGATGGATCAAGGATACGGGGTTCTGATCGGAATCGGTCTGTTGAACGATCTCTTCTTCGAAGTCGCTCCGATCGTCCAGCAAGCGCCAGCTCTTCGCGTCGGCGGGCTCGCCCTCAAACACCGAGTAGATGAGATAGCTCGTGTTCGGCCATGCATGCTCACGATCGAACACGCTCGGGCGACAGGGGTGGTCGGGGTGCGAGTGGTAGTAGCCCACGACGTCGAGCCCACGCCGGGACGCGTCGTGCAGAACGCGGGCGACGAGCTGCGGTGGAATGAGGTAGCGGTTGTGCCGGTGCTCCTCGTCGCGCGCGTTCTCCGCCGCGTGGATCTCGACGACGCGGTGCACCGCACCTTCGATGCGACCGACCAGGATGCCGCAGCACTCGGCGGGGTACGTGTCGGCGGCGTGCGCACGCGCCTCTTCGAAGAGCGTCTGAGGAATGGAGAGGGTGTCGGGGGTTCTGGTCATGTCGGGGCGCTCGATCGGGGAGGGAGGGAAGAGGGGAGTGGTGGGACTGTACCGAAGGGGCTGGCGGCGGAAACGAGGATCGGAGCTCAGGGGTCGCGCCAGAAGTGGTCGGAAAGGTAGCGGTCGGCACCGTCGCAGAGGATCGTGACGACGGTTCCCGATTCGAGGCGGCTCGCGACACGTAGCGCCGCCTCCACGTTGCCGGCGGCGGACTTGCCGACCAGGAGACCAAGATCGCGCCCGAGGCTCTTGACGCGTGCGAGAGCCGCTTCGGTCGACATCTCCATCGTCTCGTGGGCGAGATGAGGGTCGTAGATGTCGGGGACCAGAGCCGTCTCCATGTGCTTCATGCCCTCCAGGCCGTGGAGCGGGCTGTCGGGCTCGACGGAGATCAGGCGTGTGGCAGGCGCGTGCTCCCGCAGGTAGCGACCGGTGCCCATGAAGGTGCCCGAGGTTCCGAGGCCGGTGACGAAGTGTGTGATCCTGCCGGCCGTCTGCGCGACGATCTCGGGCCCGGTGGTCGCATAGTGAGCCCCCGGGTTCGCAGGATTGCTGTACTGGTCCAGGTAGACGTAGCGGTCGGGCCGCGCGGAGGCCAGCGAGCGTGCTCGCACGATGGCTCCGTCGGAGCCGTCCATGGCGTCGGTCAGGACGACCTCGGCGCCATAGGCAGCCAGGAGCTTCTTGCGCTCGTCCGACGCGTTCTCGGGCAGGCAGAGGGTGACGGGGTATCCCAGTGCCGCGCCCAGCATCGCCAGCGCGATCCCGGTGTTCCCGGACGTCGCATCCAGAATCCGCGCTCCGGACCGGAGCCTGCCGTCGGCCTCAGCGGCCCGGATCATGAAGAGCGCCGGCCGGTCCTTCACCGACCCGCCGGGGTTCAGGTACTCCGCCTTCGCCAGGACCCGTACGCCGGGGTGTGGGCTGAGCACGGAAAGGTCGAGCAGGGGCGTGTTGCCGACGAGATCCGCCACTCCAAGCGAGGAGCGAAGCGTCTGAGTTGTAGAAATCTGTTGCGCCATGATGCCAATCAGTCGAACGTGTCTTCGTATACGGACTCAATATCTCCTGAGTTCAGAAAAATTTCGCGCAGCGGCTCGAGAATAGAGCGAGCCCGTCGCGGAGACGCCCAGGGCCTCCGACCCCGCCGTCTCCTGACCAGACGCAGCCCGGCGAGGCGTTCTCTCGCTCCTCCACACGGCCTCCCCGCTCGAGGCGCGATGTGAGGGTTCCTCGCGCGCCAGGCCCGTGCGAGACTGCGGGCCATGCGCATCGCGACGTGGAACATCAACGGGCTCAGGGCTCGACTGGACTTCATCCTGCACTGGCTCGACGCTCGGCGGCCCGATCTCGTCGGCTTGCAGGAGCTCAAGCTCACCGACGACGACTTCCCCCACGAGGCTTTTCGGGAGGCCGGCTACGTCGCTCAGTCGCACGGCCAGAAGAGCTGGAACGGCGTTGCGACCCTCAGCCGCGAGCCGGCGGAGGTCCGGCAACGGGGGCTGCCGGGGCAGGGCGATCTCGGTTCTCGGCTCCTGGACGTCGAGCTCGCCGGCCTGCGGTTCGTCACCGTGTACTGCCCGAACGGCAAGACCGTGGAGCACGACGACTATCCGCGCAAGCTGGACTGGTTCCGCGCGCTGCTCACCTACCTCCAGGAGAGCCACGACCCCGCCCAGTCGCTGATCCTGTGTGGCGACTTCAACGTCTGCCCCCAGCCGATCGACAGCTGGAACGAGGAGAAGCTGAACGGGCGGATCTTCCACACGGACGCGGAGCGCTCCCTCGTCTCCGAGCTGCTGGGCTGGGGCCTCGTCGACGTCTACCGTGCGCAGAACCCCGACACACAGGCGTTCTCGTGGTGGGACTACCGCGGCGGTGCCTTCCACCGGCGGCAGGGCCTCCGCATCGACTTCCTGCTGACGACCGAAGACCTCGCGCCGCGGGTGCGTGAGGTGACCATCGACCGCGACTACCGGAAGAAGAAGGACGGGATGACCGCATCGGACCACGCGCCGGTCTATCTCGATCTCGAGAGCGCCGGCTAGACGAGGCTCGCGGCCGTAGCGCGCCGAGACGCCTAGCGGTAGCCGGGGACGACCGGGCGCCGCGGGAGGCGCCACCACACCTGCTCGCAGGCCTCCATCAGGTCGCTCGGGATCTCGTACGCCGCACCCGCAACCGTCGCTTCGAGCTGCTCGGGGCGGCTGGCGCCGATGATGGCGCTCGTGATGCCTTTCTGTGCGAGGACCCAGGCGACAGCCAGCGTCGTGATGTGGGTGCCACCCTCTTCGGCCCGGGTCGCCAGCTCGGTCACGAGCTCCAGCTGCACGTCCTGCCAGTAGCGCCCCTGGTACATGTCTCCTGCACGCCCCAGCGTGAACCGGGTGCCCTCCCGGGGCGCTTCCCCGGCGGTGTACTTGCCCGTGAGCGCGCCCCCCGCGATCGGGTTGTAGACGATGACACCGAGGCCGTGGGCGATGCAGTAGGGGAGAACCTCCGTCTCGATCTCGCGATAGAGGAGGTTGTACCGCGGCTGAAGGCACTCATAGCGGGCCAGGCCGAGCCGCTCGCTGGTCGCCACAGCATCTGCCAGCCGCCATGCCGGGTGGTTCGACGTGCCGAGGTAGCGGACCTTGCCGTCCCGTACGAGGTCATCGAACGCGCGCAGCGTCTCCTCGTGCGGCGTGAAGGGGTCGAACGCGTGCGACTGATAGAGGTCGATCACGTCCGTTTGGAGGCGCTCCAGACTGGCCTCGACGGCCCGCTGGATGTGGTAACGCGAGAGGCCTTTGTCGTTGGGGCCGGGGCCCATGACACCGGCGCACTTGGTCGCGAGCACCACCTCGTCGCGGTTGCCGCGCTCTTTCATCCATCGGCCGACGATCTCCTCGGTGCGGCCGGCGGTGAAGTGGTCTCCGCCCAGCGGATACACGTCCGCCGTGTCGAGGAAGCTCACTCCTCGCTCCCACGCCGCGTCGAGAATGGCGAACGAGGTCTTCTCGTCGCACTGCAGCCCGAATGTCATCGTGCCGAGGCAGAGGCTCGGCACGCGGATCCCGGAGCGGCCGAGCGGCCGCAGGGGGAGGCTCACCCCAGCAGGCTCTCGATGGCCGCGCGCTCCTCGCGCAGCTCGGTCTCTGTGGCGTCCATGCGCTCGCGGCTGAACTCGGAGATGTCGAGACCCTGCACGATCTCGTACTGACCGTCTTTGCAGGTGACGGGGTAGGAGTACATGACGCCTTCCTCGATGCCGTAGCTACCGTCGGCCGGAATCGCCATGCTCACCCAGTCGTCGCCTTCGGTGCCGAGCACCCAGGTGCGGATGTGGTCGATCGCCGCCGCGCCTGCGGACGCAGCCGAGGACGCACCCCGTGCCTTGATGATCTCCGCGCCGCGCTGTTGCACGCGGGGGATGAACTCGTCTTTGTACCAGCCGTCGTCCACGAGGTCCGCGGCAGGCGTGCCGCCGACGGTGCAGTTGCTGATGTCCGGGTACTGGGTCGCCGAGTGATTGCCCCAGATCGTCATCCGTTGGATCTCGGTGGTGTGCTTGCCGGTCTTCTCTGCGAGCTGGCTGAGGGCGCGGTTGTGGTCCAGGCGCGTCATCGCCGTGAACTGCTTCGGATCGAGGCTGGGAGCGCTGCTCGACGCGATGAGGGCGTTCGTGTTGGCCGGGTTGCCGACCACCAGCACCCGCACGTCTTTCGAGGCGGCAAAATCGAGAGCCTTGCCCTGCGCGGTGAAGATCTGGGCGTTCGCCTCGAGGAGGTCCTTGCGCTCCATGCCCGGCCCCCGGGGGCGCGCACCGACGAGCATGGCCACGTCGACGCCTTCGAACGCCTCTTCGGCATTGTCACTGGCGACGATGTCGTGGAGAAGCGGGTAGGCAGCATCCTGCAGCTCCATCACCGTTCCGCGCAGCGCGTCCATGGCGGGCGGAATCTCGAGGAGGTGCAGGCTCACGGGCTGATCCAGGCCCAGCATCTCGCCCGCAGCGATCCGGAAGATGAGGGAGTAACCGATCTGACCGGCGGCGCCGGTCACCGCAACACGAATGGGCTGACTCATCGAGGCGTCTCCTGACTACGACCGGTACTTCTTCTTGAACTTCTCGATCCGACCTGCGGTATCGACGAAGTGCTGCTTGCCGGTGAAGAAGGGGTGCGAAGCCGAGGAGATCTCGAGGCGGATCTCGTAGTGCTCGACGCCGTCGATGTCTCGCGTGGTGTCGGAGGTCATGGTCGAACGGGAAACGAACTCGAAGTCTGCCGCGGCGTCGATGAAGACCACCGGGTGCAGTTCGGGATGTAGCTCTTTTTTCATGTCGATCTCTCGTGATGCGGTGGCCGCCTGGGACGCGCGAGGCCGGCTGTTCGCCCCGCTCGGGCCGCGGCGGATGGGGTATGCAGGCCTTGAGCTCGCCCGTCTCCACGGAGGGCCTGCGCGGCGTTCCCTGCCCAGTGCCGGGAAGCGATTTGCGGACGTACGAGCGGCAGAGAAGATATCACGCGCAACGCGATTCGAGAACGACAAATCGCCGCGCTGGAGGGACTTCCGACCCGATCGCCTTTCCAGGTGCCACGCGTCTAGTGCACGGCGCGACCCCCGACGGGCTCCTCTTCGTCGAAGCCGTGCGTCAGCACGAAGAAGTAGGCGGCGTAGCGGTCGGAGGCGTTCTCGGCCATGAGCTCGAAGATCCACTCACCCTCCCGGTCGCCTTCCTGCACCTGCACGTAGGACACGACGTCCGGCTCGAGCATGATCTCGCCCATCAGGCGCTTGCCACGGACCACCTGGGCGTACAGGGCGTTGTCTTCTGCCGCGAACTGCCAGTGGAGGTCGTCATCGTCGTAGAGGACAGCTTGCAGCGTGCCGGCCCGGAGCACGCAGTTGGGATGCATCGTGAGCCAGGCCCAGAAGGGCTCGAGCTCGAGGGTGTGGACGATCGAGTTCATGAGGACTCCTAGCCTAGAGGCCCACGACCATGCCGAGGCCGCAGAGGGTGACGACCAGCCCGGCTGCCGCATGCGTGGCGCGGGGCCCGGGAAGGCCCGGAAGCAGCCGGATTCCCTGGAGACAGAGGAGGACAGCCGCAACCATCGTCGACAGCGTGACGAGGAGGAAGACGGCCGCCACGGTCGCCGTCACCCAGAGGCTCCCGGTGACGGCAGGAGCCATGACGAGCGGCACCATCGGCTCGCAGGGTCCGAGGACGAAGATCGGGAAGAGGAACCAGGGCCGGCCCGAGGTGGCGCTCGACGGCGGGCGGCGACGGAGCGTGACCCACGCCGTATAGGCCACGCCGTACGCGACCAGGGCCCACGCCGCCAGGTCTCCGCGCAGGTCTTGGATCGCCTCGACGCGCGAGAGCGCAAGCCCCAGCGGAACGGCGAACGCGGCCAGCACGAGGGAGCTCAGGACGTGACCCAGACCACACAAGGCCGTGTTGCGCGCGGTCTGCCACGGAGTCCAGCCCCGGGCACGCCCGAGAGCCGCAAACGGCAGGTAGTGGTCCGGGCCGAGTGCGGTGTGCACCACCGCCAGACCAGCAGCAGCGAGATGCAGGATGACGAGAGAGTCGGTCATTGGCGAGGGCAACAGGGCGCCACACGACTCGGCGCAGGGCTGCCGGCGAAAGGCTACATTCCGCCTCGGGATCCGGGCAAGTCCGTCTACAATGAGACTCCTGCCCGTGGCACCACGCCGGCGGTGGAGCCAGCCGCCCGAATCGACCATGACGCCCCTCTCGAACCATCCTGAGCCAGCGCTGCAGACCCCGCGCGCAGCGCCGAGGAGGCGTGGATGAGCTCGCACGGGGCGCCCTCGCCGCCCGAGAACCTGAACGGCGCTGGCCTGCGCTTCGGTGTGGTCGCCTCCCGATTCCACCAGGAGATCGTCGACCGCCTGGTCGAAGGTGCCCACGACTGCTTCCAGCAGCACGGTGTCGCTGTGTCCGACATCACGACGATCCGTGTTCCTGGCGCCTGGGAGCTGCCTCTGGCGGCGAAGGTCCTGGCCGACCGGGGGGATCTGGCCGGCGTGATCGTTCTGGGGGTCGTGATCCGTGGCGAGACGCCGCACTTCGACTTCATCTGCAGGGCCTGCAGCGATCAGTGCGCGGCCCTGGCCACGACGTGGGGTCGGCCCGTGGGGTTTGGTCTCCTGACCTGCAACGATGCCACCCAGGCGAACTCGCGGGCCGGTGGTCCCGACGGGAACAAAGGGTGGGAGTCTGCAATCGCGTGCCTCGAGATGTGCAGGGCCCTCGACGAGATCGCAGGTGGGGGAGCTCCGTCCACGTGACACGCGCAAAAACACGGTCGGACGAGAGGGCTCCGCTCGGCAAACGCCGGGCCGCGCGGGAGATGGCGCTGCAGATGTTGTATCAGCAGGAGCTGGCCGGCGGCGCAGCGGAGGACCTGGTCGCCCAGTTCGACCTGCGCGGCTTCGCGTCGGATCACGCTCCGGGAACCTCGCTGGAGCAGCTCAGGAACGGCTTCGAGTACGCCGAGCGGCTGGTGCGCGGCGTGCTCGAGCACCAGGGCATGCTCGACGAGAAGATCGGGCGCCACACCGAAAACTGGCGGGTCGAGCGCATGCCCATCGTCGATCGCAACGTTCTGCGCATTGCCGTGTACGAGCTCGAGGAGCAGAAGGACGTGCCGCGCATCGTGGTGGTCGACGAGGCGATCGAGCTGGCGAAGAAGTTCGGCTCGGAGAAGTCGGGCCGGTTCGTCAACGGCCTGCTCGACGGGCTTCTGCAGCGGGACGAAGCGCCTTCGTGATGGTCCAGGTGCTTCGGTGTGGCCTGCTCGGGGTCGTCGCGACGTCTCTCCTGCTGGCGAGCTCTGGAGCCGCGGCCCAGACGCGTCGCGCGCTGGCCCTGGAGGGGGTGGACGAGGTCGGGGCCCTCGCCCCTGCAGCGGCCCACATCGAGCCGTACGAGAACGCTGGATACCGCATCTGGCTCGACGGCGACACCGTGCGCGTACGCGTCGACAACGCGCATCTGGAAAGCCGGGCACCGTTCGTGCCGCAGCCAGCAGATCCGACCGACCGCGTGCAGGCACTCGCCGCCTCTTTGACCCAGCAGGCGGACACACGCTACGACGCGACCAGCGCCATCCTGAACTGGGTCGCGCGCAACATCCGCTACGACCTCGACCGCACCGCGCCCCAGAGTGCAGAGGCCGTGCTCCAGCGGCGCTCCGGCTACTGCACCGGCATCGCGCGCCTCACGGTGGAGCTGCTGCGTGCACTCGCCATCGACGCGCGGGAGGTCGCGGGCTACGTGCTCGGGGACGGCCCCGGTGACGTGCGGGGCTACCACCGCTGGATCGAGGTCCACTACGGAGCCTCGGGCTGGGCCTTCAGCGACCCGATCAGCAGCCACCACTTCGTCCCTGCGACCTACGTGCGCCTGGCGAGCGACGTGCTCGATCTGTCGCGCCCCAAAGAGGCCCTCCTGCTGTCGCGGCATCGTAACCTCCACGCGCGGGACGTCTACCCCGGAGCGCCGGCTCAGGTCCGGGCCCGCAAGAACACCGATCATCAGGTGGCCGGGGCGATCCGGGTGCGGGTGGAGGGGGCCGTGCGCGGGGCCGCACTGCTCCGGCACGGACCCACGACGCGACGCACCGAGCTGCGCAGCGGCAGCGCCTCGTTCACCGGGCTGGAGCCCGGCGACTACCGCCTCGAGGTTCACCTCCACGACGGCCGGGTCCTGTCGAGGACCCTGCGGCTCAAGAAGAGAATCCGCGCCGACATCTCCATGAACGCGTCTTTGCGCGGCGCACCCAGCGCCGGGTAGGATCGCGCGCGATGAGTCTCCCCCTTCGGTTCGCGACGCGCGAGGTGCGTCGACGCTGCATCCTGCTCGCACTTTCGGCCATGGCCCTGCTGCCCGCGGGCTGCGGCTACACGCTCGTCGGCCAGGGCTCGAACATCCCCGAGGATGTCCAGGCCATCCTGCTGAAGCCGTTCGAGAACGAGACGACCCGGATCGAGGTGGAGCAGTTCCTCACCCAGGCCGTGGCGGAGGAGATCGTCACGCGCCAGCGCTTTCGGCTCGTCACGGAGGAGAGCGAGGCCGACGCCATCCTCGAGGGCACCGTCCTCAGCTTCCGGGTCACACCGGTGACCTTCGATGCGGAAGGCCGCGGCGAAGAGTACGAGATCACTCTCATCTCCCGCATGGCGTTCTACCGCACCGACGAGGACAAGACGTCCCTCTGGGCGAACGAGCGCTACCTCTTCCGCGAGAACTACGAGCTCGACTCGTCGGAAGACAGCTTCTTCGATCGCGAGAACGTCGCCATCGAGCAGAGCTCGGTGCGCTTCGCGGAGACCGTGGTCACGGATCTCCTCGAAGGCTTCTGAGGCCGGGCACGAATCGTCAGCGGCGTTCGTTCGCCGCGCTGACGCCGATCGAAGAGGCCCGGTGCTGCGAGGCGAGAAGGCTCAGCTGTCGAGCGTGCCGACGAGGCGCACCAAGCGCGACTTCCGGCGGGCGGCCGAGTTGCTGTGGATCACACCGCGGGACTTCGTCCGGTCGATGAGTGCCAGCGTACCGGGAAGGAGCTGCTTCGCCGTCTCGGCGTCGCCAGCCTCGACGGCAGAGCGCACGCCTTTGATCGCCGTGCGGAGGCGCGACATGTGGGCGCGATTGCGCTCGCGGCGCACGATGTTCTGACGATGACGCTTGTCTGCGGACTTGGTGTTTGCCATGGATCTGCTTCCTGATCTGGGTGCCTCGAGCGCGGAACATCCGACGAGGGCCGGTCGAGGACGGAGGTTGGGTTGGGGCCGAGGCCATCGGCGACGCTGCAGCGGGGCAGCCGGCCGGCACGTCAGGTGGACCTCGGGCGGCTAACTCTATGGGAGCGCAGCGATTCCGGCAAGCACGCGGTGGTGCCTGGGTGCTGGCCCTACGAGCCGCTCCCGAGGCCCTCGAGCTGCTGGCGCGCCTGGATCGCCTCGTCGCTGGTCGGGTACTTCTCGACCACGTCGGTCAGGAACTGCATCGCCTGGGACGACTCCCCGAGCTGCAGGTGGGCATAACCCTTGCGCAGCAGGACGGAAGCCATCCGCTCGCTGGTCGGATAGCGCGCCTCGACCTGGGAGAACTCGAGAATCGCCTGCCGGTAGTTCTGCTGACTGAAGTAGCACTCGCCGATCCAGTAGAGCGCGTTGTCGGCCAGCTCGGTCGTGGGATGGCTCTCCACGTACTGCCGGAAACCGAGGAGGGCCAGATCGTACGAGCCGCGCAGGAAGTCGTTGTACGCCGCCTGGTAGAGCTCCTCGGGGCTCGCGACGTCGACGCCCAAGGTCGGCGCCGGCAGCTCCGGTGGCTCGAGCTGCGCACGCAGGGTCTCGAGCTCCTGGTTCGTGGTGGCGACGCGCTGTGAGAGCTGCGACACGCCGTACGTGGAGTCGTCGACCTTCGAGCTCAGCTGCTCGATCTCTGCCTGCAGAGACCGGAGATCCGCGTCGAGGTCGGCCTCGGCCCGTCGGCGCTCGCTGGTCGAGGAGTCGACCGACTCGCCCAGGCTCGCGACCTCCTCTTTGGTCGCCATCTGGCGCTGGATCTGGAGCAGCTGCTGCTGCATCTCCGAGATCTGACTCTGGATCGCCTGGAGCTCCGTCGACGAGCTGCAGCCTGCCGTGAGCGAGCTGACGGCGAGGACCGCGACGCAGAGACGCGACCTCCCGGCAGCCACGCTCAGGCGAGAGAGGCCTTTCGAAAAGGCATCGCTCTGCAAGAGAGGAGGGCGACCGGGAGGAGAGGAGCGAGACACTCGGCGTGGGGAATTGGATCGCCGCCGCCGCGAGACGCGGCGGCGGTTCTGGCTCAGCGGCGGCCAGTGATGCGGAAATAGGCGCGACGGTTCTGCTGCCAGCAGCCTTCACTCTGCTCAGAGCAGACACCGCGCTCTTCGCCGTAGCTGATCGTCTTGAGGCGGCCACCGGTGACGCCGAGAGACGTCACGTAGTTCATGGCCGCACTGGCACGACGCTCACCCAGGGCGAGGTTGTACTCGTTGGTTCCACGATCGTCGCAGTGGCCTTCGATCGAGAAGACGAACTCGGGGTGATCCTTCATGAACTGCGCGTTCTTCGAGAGGCGGTCACGCGCGGCGTCCGTGAGACTCGAGCTGTCGAAGTCGTAGTAGACGACGCCGAGGAGCCCCTGCGACTCCGCGTAGCGCTGCGCCTCGACGATGTCGCCATCGAGAGGAGACGGCTGCGGATCGTTCGCAACCGGCGCGGGCGGCGGCGGCGTCACGTCGGTGGTCGGCTTCGGCGCTTCGACCTTGGTCTCGATCGGAGCAGGCGGGGCGGCAGGCGGCTTCGGCTTGCACGCCACGGCCAGGAAGGCGAGTCCAACCGTGGTGATCATCAGGAGCGAACGAACGGTCATCGGCAGTCTCCTCAAGTCCCTTGACGTCAATCAAATGCAACAGACGTGGAATTGGCCGCGAGAGTACCAAAACTCAGCGACGCCCACAATCCCCAAAGGCCCGAAAAACCTGGGACATCCACGCCTCGCGAGCCGGTCACCGGCCCTCATTCGAGGTACGGTGACCACGAGGGGCCATAGTTCTCTCCGACGGTGGTCAGCTGGCGCAGATCGCGTCCCTCCGACGTCATGACGAAGATCTGTTTCTGGGTGCCTCCCGCCCGCGTCGATTCGAAGGCGATGAAGCGCCCGTCGGGAGAGTAGCTCGGCGCTTCGTGACTCCCCGGGCCGTTGGTGAGGATCCGCTCCTCGAGCGTCACCAGATCGACCACGGCAATGTCGAACCGGCGGCCGTTGTCGGTGCGCCGGGCGTAGGCCAGCTTGCTGCCGTCGGGGTGCCAGGCGGCACCGTCGTTGTACTTGCCCCCGAAGGTCACGCGCCGCGGGTTGGTGCCTTCGGCCTCCATCACGTAGATCTGTGGGGATCCGGACCGGCTCGACGTGAACGCGATGCTGCGGCCCGTCGGGCCCCAGGCCGGGTTGGTGTCGATGCCGCTCGAGCGCGTGAGGCGACGCATGTCGCTGCCGTCGCGGCGCACGGAGTACAGATCGTTGTTTCCACCCTCCGACCGCGAGAACACGAGACTCCTGCCGTCCGGAGAGAAGCTGGGCGACATCGACAGGCGGTCGTCGCTCACGACGCCGCGCTTCTTGCCGCTGGAGAGCTCGACCCAGTAGATGGACGGGTTCCCCTCGAAGTAGGAGACGTACGCGATGCCGGCGCCGTTCGGCGCCCAGGCGGGCGAGAAGGAGAGGGTCCGGTGGGCGCTGATCGCGCGCTGCCCGAAGCCGTCGTAGTCCATCAGGTACAGCTCTTTCGTGCCGTTGCCGTCCCGGTTCGACGTGAAGCCGATCGCGGTCAGGGCGATGCCCTTCCGGCCCGTGAACATGAGCACGATCTCGTCCGAGAGCATGTGCGCGAACCGGCGCGCCAGGTCCAGCGTGCCGCTGTAGCGCTTGCCCAGGATCAGGGTACGCCCCTTGAGGTCGTACATCCTGCCCTCGAGGATGAGCAGGTCGCCGTCGGTCTTGAACTCGGCCAACAGCACCAGCTCGTTGCCGAGCGAGCGGTACAGCTCGAAGTCGGTGGCCCGGTCGCCGGTCAGCTCGAGCGTGCGGAGCTGGTCGGGGCCCTGGATCTCGAAGATGCCGCTCAGATCGAGGTCCCGTGCGAGGGTCTCCTCGACCTCGCGGCTCGCGGCGAGAGCCGCCGGCGCCATGCCCGCGGGGCGGGTGGCAGCCGGGAGGGCCAGGCGTTGGCGCGCCCGGCCGCCCCGGTCGATCTCGAGGACAACGTCGTCGCTGCCCTGCAGCGCCTCGGCGAGGCCCTGCTCCGCCTCCGTGCCCTCACCGGAGGCCGGCTCCTGCGCGGCGAGGGCCGTGGCGAGGAGGACACCCAGAGCGCAGACGAGGACGCGACACCAGGGACGGACGAGAGGGGAGGCAGAGTGGCTCATGGCGTGGTCTCGGGTAGTAGCGGCCGCGCTCACTGCGACAGGGCGCGGTCCTTGAAGATGATCGTGACTCCCAGCTGGTCTTCACGGTAGCTGCGAGGGAGGGGTGGGAGAGGAGACGCCGAGCGCACCGCCCGCAGCGCCGCGAGGTCGAACGAGCCGAGGCCGGACTCCTGGAAGAGCTGGAGCTCGGAGACGGCGCCCTGGCGCGAGATGTCGAAGCGCACGACGGCCTGCACGTCGCCACCGACCGGAGGCGGGTTCCAGTGCTGGCGGATCAGGGAGAGCAGGCGGTCGACGTAGTAGTTGTAGAGGCGACTGAACTCGGGGTCGGAGAAGCCGACGTTCGACGTCTGGGCGGCGCCCGACGACGACGCCTCGTCGCCGCCCGTGGGCGACGTGAGCTCGGGCGGGGACTCTTCGACGGGTGCCGGCTCCTCGGGCGCCTCCACAGCCGGCGCCCGTCGCTCGGGCTCGGGCTTCTTGCGCGTCTCGAGCACCGGCGCATCCTCCGGGGGTGGCTTCTTGGGCTCCGGGCGGTCGGGCTCCGGCTCGGGAGGCTTGGGCTGGGGCTTCGGGCGCGCCGTCTGCGGCCGCGGCGTGGGGTTGAAGGCCGACGCGGGGAGCAGCGTGACGTCGACGTACGGCTCGAACTCCGGCTGCGCGAAGAGCGACGGCCCGAACACGAAGCCCAGCATCACGGCCACGTGCGCCACGAGGCTGATCGCAACCGGCACCCGCCCGAGCCGTCGGCTGAGCTCGCGCTTGCGCTGGGCGAGGAGCTGGGAGATCGAGTCCACGATTTTGCCGCGTCGCTCCTATCGCCGGCGATCGGCCGGCTGGGTCACCAGACCGACCTGGTAGATGCCGGCTTCGTTCACGAGTTGGATGACCTCGAGCACCAGCCCGAAGCGCACGTCCTTGTCGCCCTTGACGAACACCGTCTCGCCCTCGCGGTTGGCCATCAGGGGGGTGAGCCGCTCCGTCAGCTGCGTCGGGTGCACCGGGTCGTCTTTGATGTACACGAGCTCGTCTTTCGTCACCGTCAGAACCATCGGGTCTTCCGTCTTGAGCGGCAGCGTCGACGCCTGCACCTGGGGCAGGTCCACCTCGATGCCCTGGTGCAACATCGGCGTGGCGATCATGAAGATGATCAGCAGCACCAGCATGACGTCGACGAGCGGGGTGACGTTGATGTCCGCGAGGACGTTGTCGTCGTCACCGTCTCCGATGTTGAATGCCATGGGCTACGCCTCCCGCGTCAGGTGAAGTTCCGTTCGGCCAGGTTGAGGAACTCGAGCGCGAAGTCTTCCAGCTCGGCGCGCACTCCCTTGATCCGGCTGGCGAGCTGGTTGTAGCCGATGAGCGCGGGAATCGCGGCGACCAGGCCCGCGGCCGTGTTGATGAGCGCTTCGGCGATACCCGGTGCCACGACCACGATGGAGGCGGAGCCGCTCGCGCCGATGTCGTTGAAGGCGATCATGATGCCGCAGACCGTGCCGAACAGGCCGATGAACGGCGTCGCCGCCGCGGTGGTCGCGAGCACCTGGGAGTGGCGGGAGAGGTTCTGGATCTCGACCCCGATCGCACGCTGCAGGCTGCGCTCGATGCCGCGCATCGACTTGATCTGGAACGACTGCTGCCCGCTCTTGGCCGCCAGCGCCTTCACCTGTGTATCGATCTCGAGGTAGCCGGCCTGGAAGAGGCTGACGAGCGGTGCCGCCGCGAACTGGTCGGTGACCGAGTTGATCTCGGAGAAGCGCGCCGACTTGCGGAAGTGGTCGAGAAAGCGTGCGTTGTCCTTCTCGATCCTGCGGAACTGGTTGGACTTCGAGAGCATCACGGCCCACGAGGCGAGCGAGAAGAGAACGAGGATGCTGAGAACGAAGCGGGCGAGCGGGCCGGCCTGCATGAACAGGGCCAGCATGCCGGTGTCCGCGGAGTGGGGCACCGCGGCGGAGAGAAGGTATGGCAACGCGGGAAAGCTCCTTGCAGTAGGCGGTTCTGCCGCGCTCAAGGTAGCACGGCAGCGGCAGAAGATCCACGGCCTGGGCGCACACCTCTCCGGGCAGCAACCCCCTTCTTCTCAGCGGTTTACCAGCCACACCCTGTGTACGGACGTCCGCCCTCGAGCGTCACGTTCGTGGTGCGAGTCGCTCCTTCAGCGCATGCATCGCGATCGCTCCCGCGGTCGCCACGTTGAGCGACTCCACAGGCTCCGCCATCGCGATGCGGACCGTCCTCCGGCGGGCTCCGAACGGCACGTCGGGGCCGAGGAGGTGGCGTGGCCCATGGGCCTCGGCGCCGACACCCAGAACCACCGGCCGGCGCTTCGACAACACGGCGGGGAGGTCTCCGAGCTCACACTCGCCGCGGCCGTCGAGCACGAGCCACTGCGCTTCGGGCCAGGCCTCGTCGAGGGTCCCGGGGTCCACCCCTCGAACCGCCGGCAGTCGCAACAGAGATCCTGCCGAACCGCGCACGGCGCGCGGGTGACGCCAGTGGGCACAGCCGGGGAGGAGCGCGACTCCCGCCGCGCCGAAAGCCTCGGCCGCCCGCGCGAGCGCCCCGACGTTGCCGGGATCCTGCACGCCATCGAGAACCAGCCAGGCTACGCCCGCGCGCAGTACCTCAGGCGAAGGGTCGGGGAGCACCGCTTCGGCGACGAGGCCTCTGGGAGAGTCGCTGTCGGCCTCGGCGTGCACGAGGGCCTCGTCGGCGAGGCTCACGACACCGGGCGCCACGCGGTCCAGGAGCGCGCCATGGCGCGCCTCGAAGTCCGGGGTGCACAGCACGAAGCGCAGCTCCAGGGCGGCGTTGAGCGCAGCCTCGAGGAGGTGAGGCCCTTCGATCAGCACGACCCCCTCGGCGGCTGCGACGGCGGCTCCTTTACGAGCCCTCAGGCGACGCGTAGCCTTGACCCGTCGATTCTCGCGACTGCGAATCATCGTCTCTCTCTCCGGGCGAGAAGGCCCGCGTCTTCACGATGCCACACTCCGACTCCGAGCCCCAGACGGGCCCGCTGCTGCCGCGCCAGGCACACGGTCTGTCGGTGGCCGTCGGGAGCGCGGATCCCGAGCGCGTCCGCGGAGTGGAGGAGGGCTTCCGGCGCTACTTTCGAGAGGTCCTCGGGGAGGACGTCGAGGTCGTCGCCGAGGCGTGCCCCGTCGGCGAAGACGGCGGCCTCGTTCCGGTCGACGACGCCGAATGTGCCGACCGCGCTTTCGAACGGGCCCGGGCACTGCGCAGGCTGGCCGTGGAGTTCGACTTCGCGGCGTGCCCCGAAACGGGTCTCCACAGTGTGGAGACCGGGGAGGGCTCGCGGTCGTTCGTCCGCACCTGGGTCGCGATCTGCAGCGAGCACGGCGCCAGCCTCGGTGGCAGCGGCTCGGTCGAGGTCCCGGACGACCTGTTGGCAGGCGCCCCGGAGATCCCCCTCGGCACTCGTCGACGTGGCGGAACCCTGGGTGCCCTGACGGGCGGCACGCTGCGGCCGCGCCACGTCGCGGCGGAGGCGACCTTCAACGCTCTGATCGCGCACCTGCGCTCGCTGGCGAAGGGTCCTCGAAGGTCCTGATTCTGACGGACTTCGATTGACCAGACCCCCGGCGCTTGCTAGCCTCCGGCGGGCCTTTTGGCCCGTGTTTCGACTCCTTCTGCGCAGTTTTCGGCGCGGCTCGACCGACGCCAGACGACGCACGGGGGCATCGCGACACCTTCTTCTTGCGGCGGGTCGCGCCCGACCGCAGTTCCTCAGGCCGGAAGGATCCGCCCTCCACTCCACGCATCCGGTCATCCATCGCCCAGAGGACACCGCACGAACATGTCCAAGACCAGACTCTTCACTTCCGAATCGGTCACCGAAGGCCACCCGGACAAGGTGTCGGACCAGATCTCCGACGCTGTCCTCGATGCGGTCCTGAGTCAGGACCCGACCGGCCGCGTGGCCTGCGAGACGCTCGTCAACACCGGGCTCGTCGTGCTGGCCGGCGAGATCACGACCGAAGCGAAGTTCGACTACGCCACCGTGGCGCGCGACACGATCCGGGAGATCGGCTACAACGATCCGAACCTGGGCTTCGACGCGGACGGCTGTGCCGTGCTCAACGGCCTCGATCGCCAGTCGCCCGACATCGCGATGGGCGTCGACACCGGCGGTGCCGGCGACCAGGGTCTCATGTTCGGCTACGCCTGCAACGAGACCGAACAGCTCATGCCGCTGCCGATCGTCCTCGCCCACGACTTGACTCTGGCGCTGGCCGAGCGACGCAAGAGCGGCGACATCGAGTGGCTGCGCCCCGACGGCAAGAGCCAGGTGACCGTGGAGTACGACGAAGACGGGTCACCGCTGCGCGTCCACACCGTTGTGGTGTCGACGCAGCACACGCCCGAGGTCTCCCAGGAGGAGATCCGCGACACCCTGGTGGAGAACCTGATTCGGCCCACGGTGCCGGGCGACCTCTTCGACGGCGACACGATCATCCACGTCAACCCGACCGGGCGTTTCGTGACGGGCGGGCCCAAAGGCGACTGCGGGCTCACCGGGCGCAAGATCATCGTCGACACCTACGGCGGCGTCGGACACCACGGCGGTGGTGCGTTCTCGGGCAAAGACCCAACCAAGGTCGACCGCTCGGCGAGCTACATGGGCCGCTACATCGCCAAGAACCTGGCGGCGTCTGGTCTGGCCGACAAGGTCGAGGTGCAGCTGGCCTACGCAATCGGCGTCGTGGAGCCGGTCTCCGTGCACGTCGACAGCTTCGGCACGGGCAAGATCTCGGATCGAGTCATGGAAGACCTCGTGCGCGAGCACTTCCAGCTCAGCCCGGCGGGGATCATCGAGAGCCTCGACCTGCGCCAGCCGATCTACCGCCAGACCGCGTCCTACGGCCACTTCGGCCGCGACGGCTTCTCCTGGGAGAAGACGGACAAGGCCGAGGCGCTGGCGAGCGCCGCCGGCTGACGTGCTCGGCGCCAGGGATCTCACGCCTGCGCTCGCCCTTTCGGGCTCGCGGTGCCAGGAGCAGACCGGCAATTCCTCCGCGAAAATCGCGCCGGAGGCGTGTTGCGCACAGCCTCGGAGCGGCCGAAGAGATGACGGATTGCTTTCGTCCTCAGCGTATCGCGGCTCTCGCGTGCACCGGCGAACGGGCAAGCGCATGCCGTAGGCATGCTGCGCGCATGCCGCGTGAGCGGCAGGAGCATCGACATGGCTGATCTCGGGCGTGGTACTCACCACGCCCGAAATCAGCTCCTGACGCCGAGAAACATGTAGAGGGAGAGCGACCCGAACAAGACGTTCGGACTCCAGACCGCGATCATGGCGGGTAAGGCGCCGACCTCACCCAGCGTGGTGAAGAACGCGATAATCGCGTAGAAGACCATGCCCAGGCCGATCGACAGGCCGATGCCGTAGAGCGCACCCTGGCGGCCGAGGCGGAAGGCGAAGGGGAGGCCGACGAGTGCCATGACGAGGCACACGAAGGGCAGCGCCACCTTGTTGTAGAGCTGCACCTCGAGGTGCGGCACCTCGCGCCCAGACCGGCGCAGCGCCGCGACGTACTCCCGCAGCTCGGGGAAGGTCATCACCTCGGGGCTCTTCTCCTCGGTCTGGAAGAACGAGGGCTCCTCCGGAATGTCGACGGCGCGCGGTCCGGGCAACGCCGTGTACTCCCCCCCATCGTTGCCAAACCGACGCGCCCAGCCCCCTTCGATCTGCCAGGCGCCCTCGCGGAAGCTGGCCTTCGAGCCGTAGAGCATGCCGCGCAGCCGGTGCTGGTCGTCGAACTGATAGACGGTCAGGCGCTGCATCTCCTCGCGCTCGGGGTCGTAGTACTGGTAGTTGTAGATGTAGCGCGTGTCGTCCGACATGAGCCAGTTGCGGTCGGCGCGACGCAGCTTGCGCACGGTGGTCCGACCCTTGATGTGGTTCTTGAGCTCGGTGACCTTGGCGTTGGAGGAGGGAAGCACCGAGCTCTCGAGCACCACGCACAGGCCCGCGACCAGGAGCGCGGAGACGACCACCGGGAACGACAGCCGGAAGAGACTCAGGCCCAGGGCTTTCGCCGCGGTGATCTCGTTGTTGCGCGACAGGATGCCGAACGAGATGAGGGTGGTCAGCAGCACGACGATCGGAGCGATCTGGTAGAAGATCTGCAGCGACATGTACTGGTAGTACTCGATCACCGTGGAGGCGGAGATCTCGTTCTCGAGCACGTCGTCCACGAGGTCGGCGAAGTTCGCGATGATGTACACGCTGATGCCCGCACCAAGCACGATGAAGAAGGTGCGGGCGAACAGCCGCAGCACGTAGCGGTCGAAGGTGTTGGGGAACACCAGCGACGGACGCTCGACGCGCAGCACGAAGTTCGACCGCGAGCGCATGGCCACCTGACGCCGATCGCGGAGCACCCGTTTGGCCTGCTGGCGCCTGCTCCTGCGAATGCCCAGGATCTGCAGCTTCGGCCACAGGTGCTCGCGGAACCAGCGGTCGAGACCGCCGAGGAGCAGGCTCTTGTCGGCGTTCTTGCGCGCGAGCAGGAAGCCGCCGATCAGAGTGAACAGCAGGTTCGGCACCCACATCGCGAGCGCCGAAACGTGCCCCTGCGTCGCAGCCTCTTCCGCGTTGTTCAGCAGGATGTTGTAGACGAGGATGATGCCGATGGACACCGCGAAGCCGGAGGAGCGCCCGCCGCGCCGGTTGTTGAAGCCGAGTGGCACACCAAACAGGCCGAAGACCACACACGCCATCGGTATGGCGAAGCGCTTCTGGATCTCGGCCTCGGCGCGCCGTTCCTGAGCCAGCCGGATCCGCTCCGGCAGCGCCGGGTCTGACTCCCAGGCCAGCAGCTCGGGCAGGGTGCGCGACCGGATCGCCTTCTTGGACTGGGAGTTCGTGGTGGCCGCGGCCTGCAGCTCGTCCTGGATCTGCAGCGTGAGCGACTGGTGCCCACGCATGTTCGACCGTTCCGGCTGCTTCTGGTCGACCAGCACCTCGGTCGAGTTCTGCAGCTGCAGCCGCACGTCCGGGTCGCCGTCTTCATAGAGGATCTGCCCGTACTCGGCGACCAGAACCTCGTGCGTCTCGCCCGGGAGATCGTCGGCGACGAAGATGCCGCGCCAGCGCTCGTCGTGGGGCGGGTCTTCCCAGACGTAGAGGATCTTGCCCTCGATCTCCTCGAAGAACACTCCGTGCTGGATCGCCTGGGCCGCGCCGCGCGCGTAGATGCGGTTCACCAGCTCCGTCTTCGCGTGATTGCCGGCGGGCATCACGTAGAGCATGAGGTAGCAATTGAGCGCCGCCAGACCGAGAGCGAAGACCATGATCGGCCGGTACAGCTTGAAGAGGCTGATTCCCGAGGCGCGCATGGCCACGAGCTCGGAGTCGGCGTTCAGTCGACCCACCGCGATGAGGATCGCGAACAGAAACGCCATCGGGATCGTCACGACCACGATGTGTGGCAGTGACAGCGCGAGCATCTGCCCGACGAGGTGGCTCGGCACGTCGCGGCGGATGATGAGCTCGGCGGCGTCGAAGAGCACGTTCATCAGCAGGATGAACGTGAAGACGGTGAGCCCGAGCGCAAACGGCGGGAGGATCTCTCGAAAGACGTAGCGATCGAGGATGCGGAAGAGCGGCACACGGGAAGTCTAATGCTCTCCATGGATGCGGCAGGCCAAAAAAAGGGCGGCTCCCCGAAGGGAACCGCCCTGGACCGAGTCGTCGGTGGTGCCGTCAGGCAGCCGCGAGCTGCTGGCCACGCTCCCGATCGCGGAAGCGCGCCTCCAGGCTCTCCCAGTCGATGTAGAGCCGGCCGCCCGTCATCGTGTGCTGCTTCTCCCAGTTCGCCATGAGGTCGAGGCAGGCATGGTCGATGTAGTCCAGCGACTCGAGGTGCACGTGCACGTCGGTGTTGGTGGGGACCGTTTCGAGGGCCGACGCGAGCTTCGGCAGGCGCACCACGGTTGCGGAGCCGTGCAGGTACATGTCGATCCGGCTTTCGCCCTCGCGCTCTTTCGTCTCGATGTCGAGATGCGAGAAGGTGTAGAGCAGCTTGGCGAGCGACAGGACGATGCCCAGGACGACACCGCTGAGCAGATCGAAGGAGACGATCGTCGCCATGGTCGCGAAGTAGATCGCCACCTCACCCTTGCCGTAGGACGCGAGCTGCCGGATTGCGGCCACGTTGACCAGCTTGTAGCCGGTGAACACCAGCACCGCCGCCAGAGCCGCGACCGGGATCATCTCGAGCACGAAGGGGAGCGCAGCCACGAAGATCAGGAGCCACACACCGTGCAGGAACGCCGAGGCGCGCGTCTTGCCGCCCGCGTCCACGTTCGCCGAGCTGCGGATGATGACGCCGGTCATGGGCAGGGCGCCGAGGAAGCCACACACCAGGTTGCCGACGCCTTGAGCCCGGAGCTCCTTGTCGTAGCGGGTGCGCGGGCCGTCGTGCATCTTGTCCACCGCGGTGGCGCACAGCAGGGTCTCGGCACTCGCGACGAAGGCGAGGGCCAGACCGGCCGAGAGGAGCGTCCAGCCCATCTCCGGCACCTGGCTCCACTGCGGCAGCTGCACGGCGTCCATGAGATTCGAGGGCACGGAGACGCGCGCGATGCCGACACCGGACACGACGGCAGCCACGGTGGCCACGATGACCGCGGCGAGCGGAGCCGGGATGACCTTGAGCCGGCCGG
The DNA here is from genome assembly GCA_965223385.1 of Candidatus Multivoraceae bacterium. GTDB lineage: Bacteria > Acidobacteriota > Thermoanaerobaculia > Multivoradales > Multivoraceae > JBCCLJ01. The sequence continues at coordinate 4,372,853 of CBDCWR010000007.1, forward strand.
GCACCCAGCGCCACGCGATGATCGTGAGCAGGGTGACGATACCGATCATCGCCGCCTGGAAGTGGATCGAGCCGTCGGCGGGAATGAGCCCCTTGATGATCGCCTGGGGAATCGAGATCAGGTTCTGCAGGCCGTTGCCGCGCGGAGCGTCGTCCACCATCACGTGGAACTGGCTGGCGAAGATCAGGACCCCGATTCCGGCCAGCATGCCGTGGATGACCGCCGGGGAGACCGCACGGAACCACTGCCCGAGGCGAAGGACACCCGCCAGCAGCTGGGCAGCACCGGCAACCATCACGATGAGGCCCAGAGCCACGATGCCGTGCGCCTGGACGAGCTCCCACACGATGACGCTCAGTCCTGCGGCGGGACCGCTCACCTGAAGGGGCGCGCCGGCGAGGAGGGCGACGACGAGCCCGCCGACGATGCCGGTGATGAGCCCGGCCGCGGCCGGCACACCGGAAGCGATGGCGATCCCCATGCAAAGAGGCAGGGCGACGAGAAAGACCACGACCGAGGCGAGGAGGTCCTGCCGCCAGTGGCGGCGGAACGCATTCATCTCAGACTGTTCGGGACTGCTGGAGGACATGTCTTCAATCTCCGGATGCGAGTGATGGGTGATGGAAAAGAGCGCGATCCGAGGCGACCTAGGTGTGACTGCTCACAAGGTTGTTCAGAAATAGGAGTGGCCCATCCGAGCTACTTCCGCCAAGCTTTGGTTAGCAAGACAAAGCGCAGGAAGGAGTAGAAGGATGGACCTCCACAAGAATGCCCGAAGCTGTCCGAGGAGTCGAGCGGTGCTCGTCGAGCGGGTGTTGGCAGGGCAGAGCCCGAAGGATGTCGCTGAGGCCCTGGGGCTCAGCGAGCGCACGGTCTACAAGTGGCTCAGTCGGTATCGGGAGGAAGGACCGGAGGGCTTGCAGGATCGACCCTCCGCTCCGCTGCGAAGGCCCCGGAGGCTGGGTCAAGAGATGCAAGACGTCTTGCGCTCCTTGCGCGAGCAGCGTTTGAGCCAGAGCGAGATCTCGTGGAAGACAGGTGTCCCTCGCTCCACCGTCTCTCGATGGCTGCGAAAGTGGGGACTCGGACGGTTGCCGCAGCTGGCTCCTCCCGAGCCGATTCGGCGCTACGAGAAAGAGCGGGCGGGTGAGCTCCTGCACCTCGACATCAAGAAGCTCGGGCGGATCCGAGGTGTGGGCCATCGGATCACGGGCAAGCGTCAGCATCGCAATCGAGGGATCGGCTGGGACTTTGTGCACGTCGCGATCGATGACGCTTCGCGGGTGGCCTATGTGGAGATCCTCGAAGACGAGAGGGCGATCACCGCGAAGGGCTTCCTCGAGCGCGCGTGCAAGTGGTTTGCGGCTCGAGGCATCACCATCGAGCGCGTCCTCACGGACAACGGCTCGTGCTACGTGAGTGGTGACTTTGCAGAGTGCTGCAAGACCCTCGGCGTCAAGCACTCTCGCACGCGTCCCTATCGACCTCGGACCAACGGTAAAGCGGAGCGCTTCATCCAGACGCTGCTGCGCGAATGGGCCTACGCCTTCACCTTCACCTCGTCGCAGGGCCGAGCCGACCTACTCGCTCCCTTTCTGCACTTCTACAATCACCACCGAGCGCACTCAGCACTGAACGCGAAACCCCCGTACTCGAGGCTGGCGCTGAACAACGCTGTGGGAATCGACACCTAGGCGGCTCGGAACGCGTCGATCAGGTCTCCGACCGTGCGGTGCGCCTCGATCGGGTGGTTGAGAGTTCGGTCGCGGTCGACGTGGTAGCGATTCCGCCGGCCCTGGCGTTCCCGGCGAATCAGGCCGGCTTGTGCGAGCTCGGTCACGATGCGCTGGACCGCCCGCTCCGTGAGTCCGACCTGGCCCGCCAGGTCGCGCAGGCGGATGGAGCCACCGTCGCCGAGGGCCACGAGAACCAGCCCGTGGTGGACAAGCAGCTCCACCGGGGGCCTTCGAGAATCTCCATATCCACTGCGTTTCCCTCCGAACGCGGCGGAGAATTACATGACTCTAGTTTCATGTCAACAGTATCTAGAGATTGGTATCCCACTTTTTGAAGCACGAAATCGACGCCATACGTTTGTCAGCCGCAGGAGGCCCCTGCGGTCAGCTCGCGCTCAGCGGACCGACTGCGGGAAAACCGTCCAGCAACTCGCGGGAGGGGGTGCCCAGACGCAGAGAAGCCTTCCGGAGACCAGCTCTCCGGAAGGCTCGAGTGCTACTGGGCCTTCGCGAAGGACGCGCGGCTCAGGTGGCCGCCTGATAGGGCAGCGAGGAGTGATGCAGCACGATCCGTAGAGTGCCGTTCTCGTCCTTCTTGTAGCCCCAGCTCTTGTCGACCGTGGTGACGTTCCCGTCCTTGTCGGTGAAGTGGACCCAGCCCATCCACATGGCGACGTCGCCCTGAATGAAGCTGGCCGAGGTCTCGGACTCCACCTTGCGCCAGCTCTTGAGACCAAAACCACCGTCGAGCGGGTAGCCGTCGTGGTGTCCGACGAAGTAGGCGAGAGCGCCTTCGCGCGTGGGCCGGAACGTCTGGGCGCCCGAAGCCATGGTCGGCTTGAACAGCACGTCACCGAGGTTGTAGCCGTAGGCTGCGTCGATCGCGTCGCCCGCGATCTTGGTCGCGGCGTCGATCCCCTCGTTGTCGTAGGCCGTGGAGACGGCGACGATGGCGTCGCCCCAGATCTTGCGGGCCTCGGTCAGCTCCTCTTCCGTGATGGCAGCGGTCATGGTCATCGTGGTCATGGTTCACTCTCCGTAGGGTTACGTCGGGAGGCCGAGACAGGGCCTCCTCCGTTGCTGCGGTTCGGGGTTCGCAAGGGCCGCGTTGCGTCGCCCCCTGCGGACGGGCCGAGGATTACATGACACTGATTTCATGTCAACAGTATCCAGAAAATTTTCACTCACTTTGCAGAGCAGGAATTTTCAGGCAGACGGCGCGTCGCCTCGCGCACCTCCGCGATCCTGGCGACCCTCAGGGGTCACCGGTCTGCACGAGCGGGAAGAGGGCCCTGAGAATGTCGTCGTGCTGGCCGCGCCAGCCGGCCCAGCTGGGTGAGTACTCCGTCACCATTTCCCGAGCCGGAACGTCGGCTGCGCGGAGCCAGCCCAGGAGTGTCTGACTCGCATCCTTGGCCAGGACACCACCTCCCAGGTCGTAGTCCCGGTTCGAGTAGGCCACGAACGCCACCTCGGGCGTCGGCGAAGCAGCTCCCAGGAGAGCCTCCAAGGCATCGTGCGTCGGTGCGATCGGATAGAAGCTCTGGACCGCGACCCGCTGAAAGACCTCTGGGTGGCGTCCAATCGCCAGCAGCGAGGCAACCGCAGCCGATCCCGAGCCCATCAACGCACGCCGGGTCCCACGGACGGGGTAGTGGCGCTCGAGGTGGGGGAGGAGCTCCTCGACGAGAAAGCGCGTGTAGCTCTCGGCCTTCGGACCGCCGTACTCGGCGGGCTCGACCCGCGGCACGAAGACCACGGCCAGCGGTGCGACCGACCGCCCGACGAGGTTGTCGAGCGTGTTGCGCATCAGACCGCCGCGGAGCACGTTGTCCCCGTGGTTCACGACGAGGAGCGGCAGCTGCGTGTCGGGGTCGAGACCAGGCGGCAGCCACAGCTGGACCTGGCGCGCCACGTCCAGAATCTCCGAGCGGAACCGGAAGGTGTCGAGGCTGCCGCGCGGGGTGTCCGCAGCGGGCTCGTCGAGATGTGGGGACGGCGGCCAGTCCGGCATGCGTAGCTCCGAGAGCTGCGCATCCCCCGTGTCGAACGACAGCGGGTTCGACGGATCGAGCTGCGGATCGCCGAAGTCGACCAGCAGGTTGTAGCCGTACTGGGCTGCAGCGACGAGCTCGAGGCTCACGAAGAAGAGATCGGTCCCCTCGACGCGCTCGAGGCTCGTGTCCTGGTGATTCACGATCTCACCGCCGAGCCCGACATCCTCGGCGTCGCCGCGCCAGACGACATGCGCCAGTGCATTGCCGTCTTCACCACGCTCCACGAGCGGTGTCTGCCCGACGTTCGCGAAGTAACGATCGACCGCCGCCTGCCGCGACGCCTCCGGGAGCGCTTCGACCGTGCGGACCCAGGCTCCGAACTCGCCCCGGAACCGCTGGGTGACCCGCTCCGGCGGGGCTCCGGTGGCAGGCACCGTGACGTCCGGGCGGACGGCCGCAAGATGGGTCATGTTGCGCACGACGAAGGCGTCGCCGGCGAAGCTGGGCGCGGCGATCTCACCCTCGCCGAGGACCTGCGTCCGCGTGATCTCCCGGTAGCCGTCCGGAGACGGGTCGACCAGCACGAGGTGGCCTTCGGGCTCGACGATGGCCAGGACGTCGCCGACACGGGAGAGGCCCTGGCCTCCCGGCTCGCGCGATCTCCAGACGATCTCGCCGGTCTCCGCGTCGACACAGGTGAGGATGTTGCGCGTGAAGCCGTACAGGTATCCGTCCACCTCGACCGGGATGCTGAGGCTGCTGCCGAACGCGCGCGCCGCCCAGACCTCCTCGACCCCACGGTCGGTGGCCCGGTACAGGCGCGCTCCGCGCTGGTAGTCCACGACGAAGCGCCCGCCGGTGAGCGGCGTCACGTGCGCCGACTCTTCGGTGTGCTCGCCCTCGGAATGGGTGAGCTCCCAGAGCAGCTCACCCGAGTCGGGGTCCATGCCGTACAGGCGATGATCGGTCACGGCCACGAGCACGAAGCCGCTGCCGACCTTCACCAGGCTCGGAGTCTGGTACTGCACCGAGTCGCTCCCAGCAGCCCACTTCGGCTCACCCGTGAAGCGATCGATCGCCGTGATCGCGTGTCCGTCGCCGCCGGTGGCGAGCACGATCGAGTCCTCGAGAACGAGTGGGGAAGTGGTGTACCCGTAGAGCGGCACCGTCGAGTTCTCGTCGGTCAGGTCGAACTGCCAGAGGAGGTCGCCCGTCGCCGCGCGCACGGCAACCACCTGGCCCCGCGGACCCACGGCGAAGACGACGTCTCCCGCCACCGCCGGGGTACTGAGTGGGCCGTCTTCCGAGCCGTCGTGGCCGGCGTACTTCGCTCCGAAGGAGTGGCTCCAGAGCTCTTCGCCGGTCTGCGCGTCGAAGGCTGCGAGCACGTCGTCCGGTTCGCGGGTGAACATCGTGAAGAGCCGCCCGTCAGCCGCCGAGACGTTCGAGTAGCCGGAGCCGAGGTCCTGCGTCCACGCCACCGAAAGGCCGAAGTCGCCCGCGGGCAGACCTGCGCTCGGCTCGAGTCCCTGGGCCGCAGGACCACGGAAGACGTCCCAGCCTGCGGTGTCGGGCCCGGTCGCCGCGAAACCGGCCTCGAGACCTGGAAAGAACAGGACGAGGGCCGCGAGAACAGGCACGCAGGGGCCGGCGAGACGAGGCGAAGGCGTTGGAATCAAGGCAGATCCTCCCAGGGAAGCGTTGGAACGTGACCACCGCGATGCGGTGAAGGGCTGCACCTTCGACCGCGGCGGCCACCACGAGTTCCCGGCCGAGGGACCAGCGGACCTCGCGGAGGGTCGAAGCGGCGAGTGCCACCGGGGCTGCGTCCGCGGTCCAGTAGGATCCTCAAAGAGGAGGCTCCCCATGACCGAGGCATCGCGCACGTTTCCGACGATGGTCGATCTGAGCGGCCACGAGGTGATTCTGCGCCTGATGACGGCCGACGACGCCGAGCGCCTCGCGGCCTGGGCAGGCGCGCTGCCGGAAGACGATCTCCTGTTCATGCGACGCGACATCACCCGTCGTGAGGAGATCGACGACTGGGTCCACGACATCGAGCGAGGCCACGTGAAGACGGTCCTCGCCGAGGTCGAAGGCCAGCTCGCCGGCTACGCCACCATGCACCGGTCACCGCTGCGCTGGTCGGCCCACGTGGCCGAGCTGCGCGTCGTCGTCTCCCCGGAGCACCGAGGCATCGGCCTGGGCCGGGCGCTGACGCAGGAAGCCTTCCAGCTGGCCCTGGAAGAGGGAGTGGAGAAGATGGTGGCCCAGATGACGCTCGACCAGGCCGGAGCGCGACGGAGCTTCGAGGAATTCGGCTTCCGGCCCGAGGCACTGCTGCGCGAGCACGTCAAAGACCGCCACGGCAAGCTCTGCGACCTCCTCGTGATGAGCCACGCGGTGGCCGACTACCACCAGATGCTCGCCACCTACGCGGCCCGCCGATAGGGCGCGCGCCGGGGAGCCCCGGCGGCTCACATCAGGATGTTGCGCTGAGGAGCCGCCGGCTCCGGAAGATCGGCGTCGCCCCGCAGAGCGCGAAGGTCGATCTCGATTCCCCGGCTCATCGCCGAGATCGGGACGTCGTTCGCGCCTCCCTCGAAGGGGTTCTCGCTGACGCTGCCGATCTTGTCCATCGTGTGGAACACCCAGGCGAGAACCAGGGTGAAGGGGAGCGTGAGCCAGGTCCAGCCCGGCTCCAGCGCCGAGTGCAGGCCAAACGGAACCAGCAGGATGAAGAGCCACACGAAGATGAGATTGAGCGTCGCGAACTGACGCGGGTAGGGGAAGTTCTTGATCCGTTCGCTCCGGCCCTGCAGGTCGAACAGGTCCTGGATCAACCGGGCGAGCTCCACGTGCCGATACTCACTGAGTGCTCCCTCCCTCGCCAGCTCACGCAGCTCCGCCGACTGCAGGTCGAGCACACCGGTGGCGCGGTTGTTGAGCGAAAGGACGTGGCCGAGATCCGCCTCGCTCAAGAGGGGCGCGAGATCCGTCTCGAGGGTGGCGTCGTGCTCCGGCACGGAGAACGTGTTGCGCCGGTACTCCATGTTGTGCTTCAGCTTCTGCGCCTCCCATTCGCGCTCCTGACGGAGCTGATGCCGCAGGGCCGTGAACCACGCGATCTGTCGGTCGACCAGGCGACGTGTCACATCCGAGGCCTCATCACCCAGGTTGAAGTCGCGCACGTGCAGAGCCCAGGTGCGGCTCGTGTTGACGATTCCGCCCCAGATCTGGCGCGCTTCCCAGAGGCGGCCGTACGCGGCGTTGCTCTTGAAGCCGGTGACGAACGCGACCGCCGTGCCCAGAACCGCGATCGGCTGCCACGGGACGGTCGGAAGCGGCACACCGCCGAGCTCGAGCAGCACCGGGACCGAGGCCAGGAGGGCGAAGAGAAAGATGTCGCGCCGGGTCCAGAGCAGGATCTCGCGCAGCGAATAGTGACGTCCAGCGTGCATGGCAGACCTCCGTCCGTGGGCTTTCTGTCGACGGGAACTCGGGGAGGCAGAGGATTCCGGGAGCGGCGATTGTGCTCACCGAGCCAGCTCTGGCGCAAGTCCGGCCCTGACAAAGGCTGATGATCATGGCGTCTGATAAGATATATTATGTAATCTTCAGTACAGATGAACCTATTGGTGCCCAGAGTCTGTTCTTGCGCCCGCCCAGGAGCGCGCTCCGCCCTCTTTCGTGGCGACTCGACTCGCCTCGAGTCCGCGCTCGCCAGCGAGCTCGTGGAGACTCCGTCCGTGTCCGACCGATGGCTCAGCCGTGACAGTTTCACGATCCCAACGCAAAGCGCAGCGAAGGAGTCGAAGGACGGACTCAGATCCCTCTAGGCCTTCTGGGCCGCCGCTTCACCGTCAAGAAGTCGTAGCCCAGGGCACTGCGATCTGCCACCTTGTCTTCCTGCAAGAGCCGGAACTCCTTACATGAACTCCCAGCGGAGGCAGGTAGCAGCTGACAACGGGTCACACCGCGCGCCCCGAATTCAGGTCGACGGGGACGGTGCAACGACGACGGCGGATCCTGCAACGGCGGAGTTCTTCCCTTTCGTCCTGACCCGCTTCCGGCTGGGAGATCTGACGGAGTCCCGCCCGCGGATGCAAGGAGGTCTGGTGGGAGTGCCTTGGGCTTCCCCTCCTTCTGATTCCAAGACTTCGAGCCCCGCGCCTCTTCCTCCGACGGGGTCGGAAGATCTCGACCCTGAAGCTCTCGGAACGACGTCTCGAGGGACCGCGCCGAGCTAGCCGAGGAGGTCCGCCTTCTGCTGGGCTTCCATCTGGCGCAGTTCTTCGAGCGTCGCTTCGAGGGCCGCGATGAGATCGGCAGGCTCGACGGACTCCTTGCGGAAGCTGATGTTCAACGCGTAGTCGCGGTTGGGTGACTTGAACTTGAAGACGAACGGCTTCTGCCGGGCCTTGGCAGGGGCCTTCTCCTGGGCTGCCGTGCCGTCGGCCTCAGCCTTCGCTTCGGCGCGAAGTGCCGCACGATTGAGGCCCTCCTGCGCGATGCGACGCACGAGCTCCATCTGGGTCTCGGGATCTTCGCTTCGGCGTAGCACCTCGAGAAGCAGTGATTTGGAGAGGACCTTCTCCGCGCGGGCACAGTCCCGGACCTCCGGCTCGAACTGCAGCAGCGAGAGGCTCTCCGTCACGGCCGAGCGCGACTTCCCCACCGCTTTCGAGATCTGGTCGTGCGTGTAGTCGTACTGCTCGGCGAGCGCCGCGAAGCCGTCCGCCTCTTCGAACGCCGTCAGGTCCTTCCGTTGGAGGTTCTCGACGAGCGCGATCTCCAACGCCTCCTGATCGGAGACGTCCATGATGATCACCGGGATCTCGACCAGTCCGGCCTCCGTGGCGGCCCGGAAGCGGCGCTCACCGGAGATGATGCGGTACGGCTTGTCTCCCGATCCGTTGCCGAGCGCACGGACCAGGATCGGCTCGAGAATGCCGCGATCCGCGACCGACTGGACCAGCTCTTCGAGACCGTCGAAGTCGGAGCGTGGCTGATGCGGATCGGGCTCCACCTGGGCCAGGGCCACGAGGCGACCGACAGTCGGCTCGTTGCGCGCCGCGAGCTCCTCGACGAAGTGCTGGGAGTGGCGCATCTGCACGCGGCTGGGCAGCCCGCGCTTGCGCTTCGACGACGATGCAGCTCTGGGCTCAGACACGACTCAGCACCTCTTCGGACAGTTTGTAGTACTCGAACGCGCCCGACGAGCGCGGCGAGAAGGTGAAGATCGCCTCGCGATAGGCCGGGCTCTCTTCCAGGCGCACGCTCTTGGAGATCACGGTGTCGAACAGCTTCTCGCCGAACACCTTGCGGATCTCCTCATGGATGTCGCGCGCCAGGAGCGTTCGCTTGTCGTGCAGCGTGATCACGGCACCCAGGATCTGGAGCCCCGGATTCGCCCGCGCCTTCAGTTTCTCGATCGTCTCGAGCAGGTCGTCGGTGCCTTCCAGCGCGAAGTAGCTCGACTGGATGGGCACGAGCACGTGGCTCGCCGCGACGAGCGCGTTGATCGTGATGATGCCGAGCGTCGGGGGTGTATCGATGATGATGTAGTCGAACTGGTCGCGCACGGCCTCGAGACAGTCTTTCAGGCGAAAGTGGCTGTCGATCTCGCCCAGCAGCTTCGCCTCGATCTTCGCCAGGCTGATGCTGCTCGGCGCCACCGAGAGGTTCGGGACGGAGGGTGCGGGCAGCATGAGCTCCGCCACAGGAACGCCGTCGACCAGCGCCGAGTACATGCTCGCGCGCTCCGGATCGGGCTCCAGAAAGGACAGCGTCGAGTTGGCCTGCGGGTCCAGATCGACGAGCAGCGTCCGGAAGCCCTTGCCGGCGATCGCTGCCGAGAGGTTGATGGCCGTAGTGGTCTTCCCCACCCCGCCCTTCTGGTTCGTAATGGCAATGATCACGAGTTGCCGTCCAGCATCTTGCGCCTGGCTCCTTGCTTTGACTCCAGACGGCGCAACGCGCCGCCATCGCGGAGATCGAACCGTCCCTCGGGGCTTGAAGGCAGTGTACCCCCCGCGTGGAAACAGGGTCAACGAAAAGTGTCGGCCGGCCGACATCGGCGCAAGATTCGACCGGCGGGCGCCCGCATTGCGGTCTCGCATGTCGGCCGGCCGACATCCGCACCCGCGGTCGGCCAGCCTCTCGACGTCAGAGCTGCGGGCCGAGGAGAACCAGGATTCCGCCGACGATCAGGGCCATTCCGGCCAGCTCCGCAGGCTTCGTCGTCTCTCCGAAGGCGAAGCGCGAGACGGCGAGCGTGAACAGGATCTCGACCTGGCCGAGGGCGCGCACGTAGGCGGCGTTCTGCAGAGTCATCGCGGTGAACCACCCGACCGACCCCAGCATCCCGGTCAGGCCCACGGCGCCGGTGGTGCGCCACGACGCGAGCACCGCCGTGATCTGACCCGGTTCCCGTAGGCGGAGATACACGCTCATCAGAACCGTCTGGAGCGTGGTCACTCCGAGGAGGGTGAGTGCAGCGCGGTGAAAGGCGCCACCCTCGAGGAGCGCCAGCGACGCCGAGCGATAGGACACGGCCGAAACGGCGAAGCACGCCCCGGCACCGAGGCCAAGGAGAACAGCGCCGGAGCGTGTGCGCCGCAGGGCGTCTCTCCAGCGGATGCCGGCTCCCGAGATCAAGATCACGCCGACCAGACTGACGGCGATCGCGACGAAGGCGCTCCTCGAAGGCCACTCCTGGAGAACGAGAGCGCCCAGGAACGCCGTCTGGATCGTCTCGGTCTTGGCGAGCGTGGTTCCCACCGCGAAGTTGCGGCGCGCGAAGAGACGCACCAGCAGCACCGTTCCCAGAATCTGGGCCACGCCTCCCACCGCTCCGTAGCCCAGGAACTCCGCGGTCACTCCCTCCCACGAGGGCAGCCCTCGTTCGAGCGCCACGACGTACAGGGCCGCCAGCGGCACGGCGAACACGAAGCGCGCGTACGTTGCACCGGCATCGGAGAGGTTGCTCTGCAGAACCTTCTGCAGCGCGAGGCGCGTCCCCTGAAGGACCGCCGCAGCGATCGTCAGCGGGACCCAGAGCTCCACCAGCGTCTCCTCACGTGTCCCCGACCCCGCGCTCTCGCGCGGAGCGAGCTACATCGTGTACTTGCCCATGTCGTCCGGATCGAGACCCTCGAACCACTCCCGCAGCTTGGCTTCGTCCGCTGCAGGCTGATCCGAGGTCCGCGCACGCTCCAGGACCTCCTCGGACACGAAGACCGGAACCTCCGCGCGCAGCGCCAGTGCCAGAGCATCTGACGGTCGGGCATCGATCTCGCGCACCGCACCGTCCTGCTCGACCCGGATCGACGCGAAGAACGTGTTCTCTCGCAGGTCGCAGATCGTGATCCGGACCACGCGGCCTCCGAGCTCACCGAACACGGCGCGCAGCAGGTCGTGCGTCATGGGGCGCTCGGAGCTCATCCCCTCGAGCTTCATCTGGATCGCCCCGGCCTCGAAGATTCCGATCCAGATCGGCAGGAAGCGGTCGCCCGCCTCGTCGCGCAGGATCACGATCGGGTGGTTGGTCGCCGGATCGACCATGAGCCCTTTGACCTCCATCTCGACCTCGGCCGCGGGCTTCTGGGGAGGCTCGGTGGGTGCAGAGGACGCCATGGCCCATTGTGCGCCTGCGTCAGGCCGCCCGTCAAGAAACGCAGTGGCTGCTCGGGCGCAGCCGAGGTCAGATGGCCAGGCGCTCGCCGAGCAGCGAATGGTCGTTCGCCTGCGTCGCACGCACCGAGATCACCGACCCGACTGGAGAGGGCGCGTCTCCGCAGCGGAAGTGCACGATGCGGTGGCACGACGTGCGGCCGCTCTGATACCCGGCCTGACGGCTCCACCCGGTCACGAGGAGATCGAGCTCCCGGCCGAGCATCTCTTCGTTGAGCGCACGCTGGATCCTCGTCTGCAGTTGGAAGAGGCCCTGGAGACGCCGGTCCGCCACGTCCAGCGGGACCTCGTCGCGAGCGAGCCGCAAGGCCGGAGTCCCGGGCCGCGGCGAGTACTTGAAGGCGTAGATCGAGGCGAAGCGCGTGCGCTCCACGAGATCGAGCGTCTCCTGGAAGTCGTCGTCGCTTTCGCCCGGAAAGCCCACGATGAGGTCGGTCGAGAGAGCCAGGTCCGGCCGGGCCTCTCGCAGCGCCGCGACGAGACGGTCGTACGACTCGATCTCATAGCCTCGGCCCATGCGTCGAAGCACCCGGTTGCTTCCCGATTGCACCGGCAGATGGAGGTAGGAACAGAGGTTCGGGTGGCGTGCGAACTGGTCGACCATTCGCTGACTGAAGTCGCGAGGATACGAGGTGACGAAGCGCAGGCGCTCCACACCTTCGATGCGGGCCACCGCGTCCAGAAGATCCGCGAAGTCGACGTCGGGGTTGCCGGGCTCGATCCAGTGGTTCACCGTCTGGCCGAGCAGCTCGATCTCGAGGAAACCCTCCGCGACGAGACGCCGCACCTCCTCGAGGATGTCCGCCATGGGCCGACTGCGCTCCGGGCCGCGGGTCGTGGGAACGATGCAGAAGGTGCAGCGCTTGTTGCAGCCTTCGATGATCGTCACCATGCCCTTGTGGCCGTCGCCCCGGCTGATGGTGTCCATGTCGTACTGGCGATCGTCCGGAAAGCCCGTGGCCACGATCCGCTCCCCGGTGCTGCGGCTCTGCGCGACGATCTGCCCGAGCTCGCCGACCCGGCCAGTGCCGACCACGAAGTCGAGATCCCGGACTCGGCGCAGCGCGTCTTCACCTTCCTGCTGCGCGACGCAGCCACAGAACCCGATGCGCAGCTGCGAGTTCTCCTGCTTCAGGAGGCGATACTCCCCGAGCCGCGAGTACGCCTTCTGCTCGGCCTTCTCGCGCACCGAGCACGAGTTGAGGAGGATCACGTCCGCCTCGTCCGGCGACGCACACGGAGTCATGCCGTCACGCTCGAGCTGCCCCGCCATCCGCTGGGTGTCGAGCTCGTTCATCTGACAGCCCCACGTCTCGATGTAGTACTTCTGCGTCAATTCTTGATTATCTCCGGTTCCGAAGATTTCGCCTCTGCCGGCTCCGGCTCCTCGAGCTCCGGCGGCTGGATCTCGGTCCCTTCACGTAACCAACCGGGAAGCGCGCCGGCGCGCCGGCCTTCGTCCTGCAGCGCGGCCAACTTGGTCTTGGCGCGCTCGACACCCCGGCGGGCCTCGTCGAGGAGATCGAGCGCGCGATCCCACGCCGGCTTCACCTCGCGGTCCCGGCGCACGGGATCGTCTTCGGCATAAAAGCGCGTCCGCAGCTCTTCCGCCCTCTGCTCGAGCTCTCCGATCTGATCGTACGCTTCGCGCCATTCCTGGCGCACCTCACGCGCCCGCGTCCGCCAGTAGATCTCCTGCTCCTTCATCTCCTCGGACAGCGCAAGGGCTTCCCGCTCCTCCGTGTCGAGCTGCGGAGCCGAGCCGATCGTCACGCGAGCGCCTTCGGCCATCTCGGAGAGGTTCTCGTCGGTGATCGTGGCCACCGGTGCCTTCGAGCGCGCCCGACGTGCCCGCTCGCGCTCCGCCGCGGCGCGGAGCTGCGCCCGGGGATCACCGCTCTTCGCCGGATTGCCGGTCACCACGATCGTGGAGCTGTCCTCCCGGGGCGCCTCGGCCGGAGCTTCTTGGGTCCGCGGTGTCGGCGCGGACGGCGGAGGCGTCGTGGGCGCAGCCTGCGCCTCCTCGGGTGAGCGCAAGGCGACCTCTTCCGGAGGCGCCGCCTCCGTAGCGGGTCCGGTCATGGTCTGTGGTGGGAGGGCCGTCGGTTGCGGTGCCGAGCCGCAGGCCGCGAGCACGAGCACACATCCCACACCGGCCAGAGCGGGACGCGCAAACGGTTGGGGGACCAGGGTCGCCATGTCTCTCCTCGCCCAGGACTTCCGGGCCGTCCCGAGTCTACTGGCTTCTTGGAGCGGCGGAAGCGTCAGGTGGAAGCTCGCCGCGCCAGCAGCCGTGTGACGTCCTCACTGCTGCCCGCGTCGAGGCACGCGCTCGCCAGCTCTTCGGCCCGCGCGAGATCCACCTGCCGCACCGCACGGCGCACGTCGGCGGTGGCACGAGGGGCCACGGACACGCGTCGGAGGCCGAGGCCGAGGAGCAGCTCGATCCACTCGGGTCGACTCCCCATCTCGCCACAGAGCGTGACGGGCGTGCCCGACCGCGCTCCCTCCGACGCGACGCGGTGCACGAGGCGTAGCAGGGCCGGATGCAGGGGCTGGTACCAGTCGGCCACCAGCTCGTTGCCTCGATCGACGGCCAGGCAGTACTGGATGAGGTCGTTCGTGCCCAGCGACATGAAATCGACCTCTTCACAGAGCCGGTCGGCGATCAGTGCTGCCGACGGCACCTCGATCATCACCCCGAGCGGCAGGTCCCGCGCATGACGGACCCCTTCGGCCTCGAGCTCGTCGCAGACGTCCGCGGCGAGCGCCTTGAAGCGCCGCACCTCGTCGAGGTTCGAGACCATGGGGAGGAGCACCTGGAGCGGACCTTCGGCGCCGACGCGGTAAAGAGCGCGAAGCTGGGTGCGGAAGATCTCCTGCCTGGCCAGCGTGAGACGGATTCCACGCAGCCCGAGGCTGGGGTTCTCCTCCTCGATGCGGGCCACGCGGCGCGCCAGCTTTCGACCACCGAGATCGAAGGTTCGGATGACCACGGCGTGAGGCGCTGCGCCCTCGAGCAGCGCGCGGAACGTGTGGTAGTGCTCGTCTTCGGTCGGCAGGTCGGGGCTGCGCTCGAGGTAGAGAAACTCGCTCCGGTACAGGCCGATGCCTTCGCTCCCCCACTTGCGGACGTCGTCGAGCTCCTCGAGCAGCTCGACGTTCGCCTGCACCACCACCTGGACGCCGTCGGCGGTGAGCAGGTCCTCCGCCTCGGTCTCCTGGTGCGCGGACTCTCTCTGCCGTCGGTTCCGTTCCTCGCGCTCGTACCATGCGAAGTCGCTCTCGTCCGGCCGGAAGATCACGACCCCGCGGTCGCCGTCCACCAGCACCGGCGCCTCGTCGCGCACGGTCTCTGCCGACGGCTGGACGCCAGCGACCATCGGAACCGAGAGAGCCCGCGCGACGATCGCCGAGTGCGAGTTCTGGCCGCCCGACTGCACGAGGAACGCGGCCACGTTCTGGCGGCCGTAGCGAAGCGTCTCGTCGGGCGTGAGATCTTCGGCCACCACGACGACGTCTTCGCGGAGCTCGGTGATCTCGTGGTGCTCCTGCTGCCCGAGCAGCGCGCGCAACAGGTAGCGCGTCACGTCCCGCAGATCCTGCCCCCGCTCGCGGAGGTGCTCGTCCTCGATCTGCGCGAAGCGATCGGTGAGATCGTCGCTGACCTCCTGCACCGCCCACTCCGCGTTCACGCGCTGCTCGCCGATCTGTCGCTCGACCGCGCCCGAAAAGGCCGGGTCGGTGAGGATCAGTCGATGCGCCTCGAAGATGCCGGCGATGTCTTCGCCGAAGAGCTCACCGATGCGATTGCGGGTCTTGCCGAGGTCCTTCTGGATCGCCTCGACGGCAAGCCGAAAACGGACCTTCTCCGAGGCGACCTGATCGGCCCTCAAGGGGAACCTGGTCAGCTCCCGGCTCCGGTCCAGGACCACTGCCGGGCCCCGCGCCAGGCCGCCGGACAGAGGGCGGCCTTCCAGCCGCTCGCGGCCCATCAGTCGTCCTCCTCGAAGCCACCTTCGATCAGCGCCGTGAGCGCCAGGAGCGCCGGCTCGGCATCGGCACCGATGCAGCGCAGCACGACTTCCGAGCCACACGGCGCCGCCACGAGGAGCAGACCGAGGATGCTCTTGGCGTCGACCTCTTCGCCGCGGTACTCGACCTTGACGTCGCACGGGTACTGACCGGCCAGCTGCGCGAGCTTCGCCGCGGCGCGGGCGTGCAGCCCCTTGGAGTTGACGAGCCGGACCGTGCGCTCGGCCTGCACGCTAGGAGCTCTCGGGAGCCGGGCGCACCAGGCTCGATCCGATCCGGATCGCCCCTTTGGCCTTTTCGGCGGCCCACTCGGCGAGCGCGTCCAGGTCGTGGACGCGCTCGTGGAGGCAGCCGAGCTTGACGACCATGGGCAGGTTGACCCCGCTCAGCAGCTCGACGTCTTCGTGGGGCACGAAGCCCATTGCCGCCTTGCACGGCGTGTCACCGTAGAGGTCCGCGAGGATCAGTGCCTTCGGCCGCCCACTCTCGCGCTGGCGCTCGAGCGCCTCGCCGATGCGCTGTGCCGCCACGTCTCCACCTTCGTTCCACGACAGGACGATCGCCTCGAAGTGCTCCAACGGGCGACCGGTGATCTGGCGCGCAGCGGCCAGCAGCTCGGCGGCAAGCCCCCCGTGCGAGACGAGCAGCACGGCGCAGTCTTCGCGCTCCGTCACGACGCCTGCTCCGACGAGCCCTCGCGCAGCACGTCGCGGTGCTGCAGCTGGACCTCCCAACCGGACGCCCGCAGCATGCGAGCGAGACGCTCTCCCGTCGCGACCGCGCGGTGGCGTCCTCCGGTGCAGCCGACAGCAATCGTCAGATAACTCCGGTTCTCGTCGCGGAAGCGCGGTAGGAAGTCTTCGAGCAGCTCGTGCAGGCGGTCGACCACGTCGTGAAAGGCGCTCTGGTCCTCGAGATAGGAGACCACCCGACGATCGGTGCCCGGCAGCTCGCGCAAGCCCTCCACGAAGTAGGGGTTCGGCAGGAAACGCACGTCGAAGAGCATGTCCGTGCCGTACGGGATGCCACGTTTGAAGCCGAAGGTGACCAGAGTGACGGTCAGACCGGCGCGGTCGTCGCCGAACGCTCGCACCAGTTCGGCACGAATCTCGTGGATGGTGAGCTCGGTGGTGTCGATCACGCGGTCCGCGGCGCCGCGCAGGCCTTCGAGGAGATCACGCTCGCGTCGGATGCCGTCGATCACGGTCTCGTCGGCAGCCAACGGATGCCGACGCCGGGTCTCCGAGTAGCGGCGCACCAGGATCTCGTCGCTCGTCTCGAGGTACAGCAGAACGGGCTCGACGCGCGAGCGGTCGAGCTTCGCCAGGAAGCTGGGCAGCTCGTCGGCAACCCCCGGAGTCCGGACGTCGGTGACGACGGCGATGCGCGAAACGTCCGAGAGGTGGTGCGCCGGATCCTCGAGGAACGGGCGCAGGAGCGGCAGCGGGAGGTTGTCCACGCAGTAGTAGCCGAGGTCCTCGAAGCACTTGGCGGCCGTGCTCTTGCCAGCTCCGGAGAGGCCGGTGATCAGAACGATACGAGTCGGTACGGGCCGCTCGTCGGAAGGGGCTTCAGCCATCGACCTTGCGCTTCTCTCTCTCTTGACGCTCCTGACGCACTTCGATCTCGTGCTCGAGCGCGCGCGCGAACTCGCGGGCCGAGTGATGACCCTCGAGCTTGAGGACATGGTTGCGCGCCGCGATCTCCACCAGGATCGAGATGTTACGCCCACTCGCGAGCGGCATCTTGATGTAGGGGCAGGGGGTGTCGAGGATCTCGTGCAGTGTCTCGTCGAGCCCCAGACGGTCGTAGGCGGTGCCGTCCTGCCACGGCTCCAGCTCCACGACGAGGTCGACACTCTTGCGCTGCCGCACGGCAGCGAGACCAAAGAGGTCCTTGACGTTCACGATGCCCAAGCCCCGCAGCTCCATGTGGTACCGCAGTGGCTCCTCGCAGTAGCCGATGAGCTCGCCGTTCGGGTAGCGCTTCACGGTCACCCGGTCGTCGGCGACGAGGCTGTGGCCGCGGCTGAGCAGATCCAGCGCACACTCACTCTTGCCGACTCCGCTGCGCCCGATCAGGAGCACCCCGAGCCCGTAAACCTCGAGGAGCACGCCGTGCACGTGCGTGCTCGGAACCAGGTGCTCCTCCAGGAAGTAGCTGATCTCCTTGATCACCACCGACGAGAGGTCGGGCGACGAAAGCACCGGGATGCCGCGCTCGCGGCAGATCCCGAGCAGCTCCGGGAAAGGGTCGATGCCCTTCGTGATCACGAAGACCGGGATCGGAAGCGCGCAGATGTGCTCGAAGCGCTGGCGCCGTTCGCCGGCGTCCATCGTGCGCAGGAAGGCGGTCTCGCTCTCCCCGATGATCTGCACCCTGCCGGGCTTGATGTAGGGGTAGTAGCCGGCGAACGCCAGGCCCGGCTTCTGCACCCGGGGGTTGAAGATCTCGTTGGAGAGACTCTCCTCGCAGCACAGTGTCGTCAGGTGCAGGTCGACGAGCTCCTCACCCAGCAGCTCGGACACATAGACGACGCTGTCGGAGTCGATCGCCACTTCAGCCTCGCCGCTGCGGGAACGTCATCAGAAGACCTGCTTGCGGTCGGTCGACGAGGGGATGTTGAGCTCGTCGCGGTACTTGGCGACCGTACGCCGCGCGATCTTGATGCCCTCGCTGTTGAGCCGCCGCATGAGCTCCGAATCGGAGAGTGGCTTCTTCGGGTTCTCGTCCTGGACGAGGTCCTTGATCTTGCGCTTCACGCTGAGCGACGAGATGTCTTCCCCGTAGTCACGGTCGATGCCGCTGTGGAAGAAGAACTTCATCGGGTACAGCCCGCGGGGGGTGTTGATGTACTTGTTCGACACCACGCGACTCACCGTCGACTCGTGCATGCCGATGTCTTCCGCCACGTCGCGCAGCACCATCGGTCGGAGGTGGTCGATGCCCCGATCGAGAAACCCCTGCTGCTGCTTCACGATGGAGTTCGCGACCTTGTAGATGGTCCGCTGGCGCTGGTCGAGGCTCTTGATCAGCCAGACCGCCGAGCGCATCTTCTCTTTGATGTACTGCTGGGCGTCCGCCTGCGAGCCCTGCGCGCGCATCTCGCGAAGCATGCGCCGGTAGGCACCGCTCACCCGGAGGCGGGGCATGCCGTCGTCGTTGAGCTGCACGACGTACTCGTCGCCGACCTTGACCACGGCCACGTCCGGCTCGACGTAGAGCGCACGGTCTCCGCCGAATTGGCGCCCGGGCCGCGTCTCGAGCTGCTTGACCTGCTCGACCGGCTCCTCGAGGTCGCGGAGCGGGCACCCGAGCGCCTTGGCCACGGCCTGGAACTGGCGCTTGAGGAACTTCGGCCAGTGCTCGTCGAGCATGCGATACGCGAGGCTGTCCTCTTCACCCTGCTCCCGCAGCTGGAAGAGCAGGCACTCGCGCAGGTCCGCGCTCGCGACGCCGGGCGGATCGAGGTGCCGCACCACGTCGAGTGCCTCCTCCACCTGCGCGGCACCGTAGCCCGGCACCTCCGGCGGCTCCGTCTGCGGGCTCTCCGTGCTCACGGGGAGCACCGGCGCGGGCTCCGGCTCGACTGGCTCCGGCGGCTTCACCCCGGGTGGCAGAGGAAGGGCGGCCAGCGCCGGTGAAAAACCTTTGGGAAGTGGCTTCTCCACCGGCAGAGAGGCGTCCTCGTCGTCCGCCTCTTCGGCCTCCAGCCAGGTTTCGTGGGCCTCCTTGAGGCGCATGTACTCGTCGTGCTCCTCCGGGGTCGCCCCCAGGAGCTGGAGCTCCTCGAACGTGGCCACGAGAAAGCCGTCCCCGTTGAGGTTGCCGACGATCAGCTCGACGATCTCCCGCAGCTCGGGATCGAGCTCCAACATCCGCACCTGCTGGTGCAGGTGGTCGTAGAGGTCCGGCTCGCGGGACAGCGTGTTCTCGATCGGAACCGCCTCGCGCACTTCATAGGTCTGGCTGGACCCACCGTCGCCGACGTCGAGGTAGTCGTTGAAGTAGGAATCGAGGTCGACCTCGTCCATCGACGCCGGGTCGAGAGGGTCCTCGGAGCGCTCTTCCACCTCGGCCTCTTCGCCTGGAGCGTCGAGGCTCGGCTCCGGCTCGGCGTTCTCTTCGGCCTCTTCGTTGGTCTCGAGGATCGGGTTCTCCTCGAGCTCCTGGGCCAGCACACCCTCGAGCTCGAGACGCGTCATCTGCAGCAGCTTGATCGCCTGCTGCAGCGAAGGCGTCATCACAAGCTTCTGCGAGAGCTTGAGAGAGAGCTTCTGTTCGAGAGCCATGAGAGAAAACCAGAGAAGGGCCTGGACGGGTCCTCAGGACCCGCGCCGTGGATCTTGGCAGCCTAGAGGGTGAATTCCTCGCCGAGGTAGATCTGGCGAACGCGTTCGTCAGCGGAGAGTTCGTCGGGGGGACCGGAGCGCAAGATCTCGCCGTTGTTGATGATATATGCGCGATCGGTGATCTTCAAAGTTTCGCGGACGTTGTGGTCGGTGATCAGAACGCCGATTCCCATCGCCTTGAGATGCCGGATGATCTCCTGGATGTCGAGCACGGCGATCGGGTCGATTCCGGCGAACGGCTCGTCCAGCAGGATGAACTGCGGGCTGATCGCGAGGGCGCGCGCGATCTCGAGACGCCGCCTCTCGCCCCCGGAGAGATCGTGACCGTAGCTCTTGCGCACCTTGTCCAGGCTGAAGTCCTCGATGAGGACGTCGATGTTGTCCTCCATCTCGCTCGCCGAGAGGTCGAGGGTCTCGAAGATCGCGCGGAGATTCGCCTCGACCGTGAGTCGCCGAAACACCGACGCCTCCTGCGGCAGGTAGCTCACGCCCCTCTTGGCCCGCAGGTACATGGGCATGTCGGTGATCTCTTCGCTGCCCAGGAAGACGCGCCCCTCGTCCGGCGGAGTCAGTCCGACGACCATGTAGAAGGTGGTCGTCTTGCCGGCGCCGTTCGGCCCGAGGAGCCCCACGATCTCTCCGGGCGAGACCTCCAGCGACACGCCGTTCACCACAGTGCGGCCACGGTAGGTCTTGCGCAGACCCTGCGTCGAGATCTTCTCCACCGCTCCTCCGCCGTCAGCGCCCTGACGGCTCCGCCGCGGTCTCCGGGCGGACGCGTCGGTAGGCCCCGTCTTCGAAGCGGTACCAGAGACTCGGACCGTTGAGCGTGGTCTGTTCGATCTGGTCTTCCAGGGTGAAGGGGTCGCCGAACACTTCGACCTCACCGTCCACCATGCGGTAGATCGCGCGCTGGCCCTTGATGGTTCGCTGGAGGGCCCGGTCGACGAGCACGGCGTCACCTTCGCAGTGGAGCACGTCGGCGCCGCCGGTATCCGAGAGCTCGATGTCCATCTTCTGGCAGCCGATGCCGCGTCCGGGCTGCTCGGCCTGGACGTCCCCTTCGTACAGCATGCGCCCTTCGTTGCCCCAGTAGCTCAGCAGCTCGGCCGTGATCTCCACGGGCCCTTCGGCCTCCGCGCCCGGGTCCGGGGTCCAGACCGTCTTCAGCGGCGCGCCGCGGGCCGTCATGCTCTGTTCTGCGTCGTTGCCGCGCAGCTGATCGGCAACGATCAGATTGCTGCCGCGCCACGCCCGAACCTCGTTGCGGAACATGAACTCCGACCCGTCGGTGTGCACCAGCGCCTCCTGGGCCTGCACACGAACCGGCCCCTCGCCCGCTCCGAGAGGCGAGGTCGAGAAGAGCCCACCTTCGCCCTCCTCCAGGGTGGCGCGCACTCCGCCCGTCGCGTGCATGAGCTTCGTCTCGCCGGACACGCGCACCTCGGGAGAGTTCAGCACCCCTTGAGGCGACTTGAGCTCGACGGGCGCGCCGTCCATGACGGTGCGGTCCTGCAGCACGTCGAGCAGCGCCCTGTCGGCGCGCGCTTGAATGGTGCTGTCGTCCATGTACACGTCGTCCTCGAGCGTGAGGCGAACGAGCTCACCCTGCTGATCGATCTCGGCGAACGAGCGGCGCGCCATGACCTCCCGGCGCTGCTTCACGCCCTCGGGAAATGCCACCTCCACGAAGCGCACGCGGCCCACTGCCGTCACCTCCGTCAGCGCGCCGTTCGTGAAGTCGCCTTCGATGCGCACCGCGTTCGTCGAGCGGGTCTCACGCTCATCCGGACTGCGCGAGAGGAGCACCGCCGGAGCGACCTGAAGACCGAGCAGGGTGAACGACTCCGGCTCTCCGAGCCGAGGATCGTTGAGGAGCTCCAGGCTGTGACCCGAGAAGCGGACGACCCGGCGCGTCGAAGGCTCCGGCGGTGCCTCCGCGACCTCGTCCTCCGCCCCGGCGGGCCCGTCGAGGCCCGGCGACGGCTGCTCGCGAAGGACGCCGTTCACGCGCCACAGTGCCTTCATGCGTCGCACGCTGTCCGTGACCTCGTCGAGCCAGAGCTGGAGCCGCATCGACTGCACTTCGCTCGTGCCGTAGCGCAGGAGCACGTCACCCTCCGAGCGAATCGCGAACTTGGGCCGGTCGTACACGATGCGGCGGGCCGAAAGGTCGTAGCGCACGGGCGGCTCCGCGGCCGCAGCCTCACCCTCCTGGCCCGCGACGTCTTCCTCCTGCGTCTCTCCCTCGCTCGGCGCCGGCGACTCGTCGACGCCGCGAATGCGCGCGCCGCCGCCCAGAACCAGAAGCTGCCGATCGAGGTCGAAGCGGAAGTTCTGGGCCGTGCCGGTGAGACCGCTCTCGGAGCGGAAGGTCGAGCCTTTGGACGCGACGAGCAGGCTGCCCCCGCGCTTCAGCTCGAGCCAGTCGGTCTCCATGGTGAGTCCGTCCGGACCCTCCACCTCGACCCGCCCCTCCAGGCGCGCCTCGCGCGTCTCGGGGTTGAACGTGCCTTCGTCGCTCTTCAGGCGGTAGGCCCCCTCAGGTCGGGCGACGTCGATCTCGACGCAGCCGTCGAGGAAGACGTTCTCGTCCTTGTCGGCCCGGTTCTGGCAGCCGCGGATCGTGAAGAGCTCCTCGTCCCCCTGCAGGACCCGCTGCGAGAACCCGACGCCGCGCGCCGTCTCGCCCTCGTCCAGCGTCACGGCCTCGTCGGCCGGCGGCAGATCGCCCGCTGCCTGCACGGGGGCCAACGCGCGGCCGAACTGCCACAACGCTCCGACGCCCAGGAGCACGCTGAGAAAAATCGTCAGCATGAGCCCGCGGAGGATGCGGATCGTCGTGGTGCGCCGGGTGGCCATGCGGGCATTGTACGGCCACTCTGCCGCTTCTCATGCAGATTCGAGGCCAATTCCTGCGGACGACCTATCCGACGGGACGCGCGTCGACGATCCGGAGCCTCGGCAGGCCGAGATAGTCGTCCCATTCGGCCGTCGCGAGCACCTCGAAGGGTGCCTCGAAGACCTCTCTGCGCGGCGCCCAGCCCCAGCCCACGAGCTGCACGCGGCCCCCCTGCACGTCGGCGCCAGGTGGCGGCGCCGCCGCGAGCGCCAGGTGGTCGTTGCCGAACTCCCGCAGCCCTCCGGAGAGTGCGAGCGGCCCCACCCGGAGCAGCGGCTCGCGGTTGCCTTCGCCGTGAGGGGCCAGGGGCCGCAGCTCTCGGTAGAAGTCGAGATCGTAGTCGGACGCGGTGAGCTCGAGCTCGTACTCGTAGGTCCGCCGCATCAGCTCGTCGGGCCAGTCGGCGCGCTCCTCCGCAGCCGTGCGCAGCCCCTCGAGCTGGTCGTTGGCGACCGTCATGCCCACAGCGGCGGCGTGCCCGCCGAAGCGCTCCATGTGGTCGCCGAACTGCACCAGGAAGTCGAACAGATGGATCCCCGGCACGCTGCGGCCCGAGCCGGTCGAGGAGGTCTCCCCCTGCGCGAGCAGCACGGCGGGGCGCCGGAAGCGCCGCGCGATGCGGCCGGCGGCGATGCCCACGACCCCGCGGTGCCAGCGGGGGCTCCAGGCGACCAGGATTCCGGGCAGAGTGTCGAGCGCCGCAAACTGCTCGGTGGCCTCCTCCACCGCGCGCACCTCCTCCTCACGTCGCTCGGTGTTGAGCCGGTCGAGCTCCTCCGCCAGCGCCTTCGCACGCTCCGCATCGCGGGTCAGCAGAAGCTCGAGCGCCTGATCCGGCGAGTCCAGTCGGCCCGCCGCGTTGATGCGCGGGCCGATGCGGTAGCCGATGTCCGACGCCTTGAGCGGCGGCGAAACGCGGCTGACCTCGTAGAGCGCCCGGAGCCCTTCCGAGCGCGTGTCCCCCAGAGCGTGGAGTCCCACCGCCGCCAGAACCCGGTTCTCGCCGCGCAGCGGCACGACGTCGGCGATCGTGCCGAGGCACGCCATGCGCGCGAGCTGCGTCACGGGAACCGAGCGCCCGGCGTCTTCGAGCAGCGCGGTCGCGAGCTTCAGCGCCAGGCCGGCTCCGCACAGGTCCGGAAACGGGTACTCGTTGCCCGGCTGACGCGGGTTCACCAGGATCAGGTCGCGCGGCAGCTCCTCGCCCGGCAGGTGATGGTCGGTGACGATCACGTCGATGCCCAGCGCCTGGGCCTGTGCGATCGCGCCCCCCGACGTGGTGCCGCAGTCGACGGTGACGATGACACCGGCGCCCCACTCCGAGGCGATGTCGACCTGGCGCGGCTGGAAGCCGTAGCCGTCGCGCAGGCGATGCGGCAGGATCGCTCGCGCGTCGATGTCGAGAGCCCGGAACACGGCGAGCAGCAGTGCCGACGCAGAGACCCCGTCGACGTCGTAGTCGCCGACGATCGCCACCCGCTCCCCCGCGCGGCGCGCCTCCTGCAGGCGCTCCACGGCCTGCTGCACTCCCTGCAGCAGCAGAGGATCGTGGAGATCCTCGGCGCTCGGCGCGAGGAAGCTCCGCGCCTCCTCTCCGCTCGCGACCCCCCGGCGCGCCAGGATCTGTGCCAGCCGACCTGCAACTTCGTGGAGCTCCGGGTCGAGCTCCCGGTCCGTTGCCGCCTTCCAGACCGCAGGCTCCTCGTCGAGGCGACGAAGCCGCCGGGCGAGCTCCTCCTTCGAGAGGCCATCCTCCTGGGGGCCTTCGGCAGGTACCGTGGTGGTGGGTGGCTCGGGCACGGACATGCCTTCAAGGTAGCAGACGGCTCGACGCCCGGTCGCACTACATGAGGTCGTGCGGATCGACGTCGATCACGAGGTCTTTTGCGGTCGATCCGGTGGCCACCTCTCGAACGAGCTCGCGCAGCGTCTTCCCCGAGCGCGCGCGGAGAACCAGCTGAAACCGCCATTGGCCGCGGAGCCGTTCGAGCGGAGCTGGAGCCGGGCCCGACACCAGCACTTCGGCAGCTCGCGGGTGGTTGCGCACGGCCTCCGCCACGTCGCGCATGTGCGAAACGGCGCGCTCCCGATCGGCGTCGCGGCACAGCAGCAGAACCATGCGGCTGAACGGCGGATAGAAGAAGGCACGCCGGAAGCGCATCTCCTCGGCCGCAAAGCCGGCGTCGTCCCCCGCCAGCGCAGCCCGCACCGCATAGTGGTCCGGGTGATGGGTCTGGATGAGGACGCGGCCGGGAATGTCGCCGCGCCCCGCGCGACCGGCCAGCTGGGTCAACAGAGCGTAGGTCTTCTCCACCGCCCGGAAGTCCGGGAAACCGAGGTAGGTGTCGGCCGACAGAACGCCGGTCAGCGACACCCGGGGGAAGTGGTGGCCCTTCGAGATCATCTGGGTGCCGACGAGCATCTGGGTCTCTCCTCGAGCAAAGCGCTCGAGCACGGCGGCGGCGCCACCGGGTCGACGTGCCACGTCGCGGTCGAGGACGCCGAGCCGCGCTTGGGGGAATCGCCGCCGGAGCTCCTCCTCCACACGCTCCGTGCCCGCGCCGACCGGCTCGAGCGCCTCTTCGCCGCAGGATCCACAGGCGGTGGGCTCCGCGACCGAAGAGCCGCAGTAGTGGCAGATCAGAGTGCGGTCGCGACGATGCAGCGTGCGCGGAAGGCCACAGTCGTCGCAGCGGAAGTCTTCGCCGCAGGCGCGGCAGAGGAGGAGCGGCGCATATCCGCGTCGATTGCGCAGCAGGATCACCTGCTCACCCCGCTCCAGCGTCTCCCCGACGGCGGTGACGAGCTCCTCCGAGAAGTGAATCTCACCTGGGCGCTGACGCGGCAGATGGCGCAGGTCCACGACGTGGCCGTCGGGCAGGCGCCCGTGACCGGCCCGCTCGGTCAGCTGGAGCTCTCGGTAGCGCCCACGCTCCACGTTGTAGCGGGTCTCGAGGCTCGGCGTCGCCGAAGCCACGACGGCCACCGCGTCGCAGGCACGCGCCCGCACCATCGCGAGGTCGCGGCCGTGGTAGCGGGGGGTCGAGTCCTGCTTGAAGGAGCTGTCCTGCTCCTCGTCCACCACGATCAGCCCGACGGCGTCGGTTGGCGCGAACAGAGCCGACCGAGGGCCGAGAACGACCCGCGCCTCGCCCCGCTCGATGCGCTCCCACTCCTGCTGCCGCTCACCCTGGCCGAGGTTGGAGTGCAGAATGGCGACGCGCTCCCCGAACCTCCGCGTCAGGTCTCGTGCCAGCGCCGGCACGAGGGCGATCTCGGGCACGAGGATCAGCGCGGCACGCTCCCGCTCCAGAGTCCGCTCGATGGCGCGCAGGTACACCTCCGTCTTTCCCGAACCGGTCATTCCGGAGAGCAGGAACGGCGCAAAGTGGCCCTGGTCGACGGCATGGCAGAGCGCCGTCACGGCGTGGTCCTGATCCGGACGCAGCCTCACCGCAGCTTCCCTTCGGTCAGGCTCGCTGAGCCGGTGACGGCCCAGGTCGAGTGCCTGGATCTCGGTGAACGAGCGCAGCACCCCCAGCTTGACCAGGCGTCGGACCACGGCCGCGCCGCACTCGACCGCAGCGGTGACCTCCTCCACCAGCGCAGGGCGCCCCACCTCGCGGAGGTACTGGACCACGGCTTTGGCCTTGGCACTGCGGCCACAGAGAGCCAGCTGGTCCTCCGCGGGCCGCGGCACGAGCTCGACGCCGGCCTTGTAGCGCGGCCCCTGCCGTCGCGCCGCCGGCGACATCAGAACCCCGCGCACCTGCAGCTCCAGCAGAGTGCCGGTGAGCTCCTCCGCGGGGGCACCGAGCCGCAGGGCGAGCGCGCCGGCCGGCTGTGGGCCGTCGAGCAGGAGGGTCTCGATCACCTCCCGAGCCCACGGCAGGTCCGGGCGCGCCATGGCGCCCCGTTCCGTGAGCTGGAGGGGCCCGCCGCCGCGCGGCTTGAGCTTGCCCGGCAGCAGGGTCCGCATCACCTCGCCCACCGGCTCGATGTAGTAGTCGGCCACGAAGTGACCCAGGGCGAGGAGCCCGGGCGTGAGCGCCGGCTCCTCGTCCACCACGCGCAGGAGGTCCCGCACCGTCCCCTTGCGCGGCGGCTCGACGTCGGTCTCCACGACGACCCCCACCAACGAACGGCGACCCAGTGGAACCCGTACACGTCCGCCAACAACCGGTGCCACGCCCTCCGGAACGGAGTAGACGAGCGGCTGGAAGAGGGGGACCGGCACGGCGACCGCCACGAGGCGAGGTGCCCGAGTCTCCGCCAGCTCCGTCTGCAGGGCGCCGCCCTCCGGCGGCACTACGTCTTCTCCGCGCAGTCGAGACACACGCGCTGCCCCGACTCTGAGCGGGTCCTGTCCTCAGGTACGTGTGCGCCGCAGACGGAGCACCGCACCAGCGCGGCGCCCGACCGTCCAACGGGCCCCTGTGGAGCTGCGCCGCTCGGTGGACTCCCCAGAAGAGCCCGCAGCAGGGCCCCCAGAGGGTGCCGGGCAACCTGGTCCGCAAGCCGCAGGAAAGTGCGCCGGATGGCCCAACCCGCGAGCAGGACAGCGAGGAGAACGAGGAGGAATCGGGTCATGATCTCGAGGAGTCGACGACAGTCACGACGCTACCCCGAGCCGCCGCGCGGCGCCAGACGCCCCCACACCCTCCAGACGACGAGAGCCGACCCGGCGAGCGGGTCGGCTCTGTTGGGAAGACCTCGGCGAAGAGGCTCCGGCGCTTCGAAGCGGCGATCTAGTCGTCGTCGCCTCTGGCCTTCTTGCGCTTTTCGAGGCTCGAGTTGAGCGCCTTCTCGACCTGCTTCTCGGCCGTCTCCTCGGTGATCTTCTTGACGTGCGCGACCTCGCTCACGATGAAGTACTTCGCCCGCTCGAACATCTTCTTCTCACGGAACGAGAGGCTCTTCTTCTCGCTCACCAGGCGGAGGTTCTTGAGCACGTCCGCGACCTCCGTCAGATCCCCGGTCTTCATCTTGTCGAGGTTCTGCTTGTAGCGGCCTTTCCAGTCCTTGTAGGTGTCGATCTTGCCGTCCTCGAGCAGAGCGAAGAGGCTCTTGATGTCCTTCTGCTTGCAGAGCGGACGCAGACCGACGAGGTCCAGATTCTCCTCGGGCACCATCACCTTCGAGTCGTTGGCGAGCAGCCGGAGAAAGTAGTAGGTGTGCTCCACACCATCGATCGAGTCGTCGGCGATCTTCTCCACCACGCTGACACCGTGGTTCGGGTAGACGACTTTCTGTCCAATATCAAACAAATCCACTCTCCCCTGGGGACGCCCAGCTGTGAACGACGTGGAACCTTCACGGATTCGCTGAGGGTGGCTAACCCTAAGAATCTAGAGGCTTTAGAGGGCCGACCCTAGCTCATTTTGGGGCCGAAGTCAAGCTCCGGAGGGCCCGATCTAAGCAAGAACAAGGCCAAGATGGCGGATCACGACGCGTAAACCGCTCGATTCGCAGGACTTAGGCCGACGGGGGCCACCTCCGGACGGCAGCCCGTTCGCCCTGTCGGGGCGAGGAGGGCCTGCTAGGATCCCGCCTCCGGGCCGGAGTGGCGGAATGGCAGACGCAGGGGATTCAAAATCCCCCGAGGGCAACCTCGTGTGGGTTCGACTCCCACCTCCGGCACCACGCAGCGCGCTCGGATCACGCGGCGCGAGGTGGTGCGTCACGCGAAACTGGAAGGCCTCGGGTCCTCAGGGCCGGAGGGCCTTCAGATTCTCTTCGTCGCCGACCTCGATGCCCGTCTCTTCGAGCAGCGTCCCGATGGCGCGGAAGAAGTCGACGATCGCGCGGCGGTAGCCCGTGATGGCGGCCACCTCGCGGCTGCGAGCGAGCGACAGGTCTTCCTGGATCTCCAGCACCTGGAAGCTGGTCGAGAGCCCGTTCTCGTACCGCTTCTGCTCCGCCTCGAGATTCCGCTCGGCCAGCTCCCGCGACGTGCCCGCCGTGTCGATCTGCTGTGCGGCGGTGTCGACGGCCCGTGCGGCCCGGCGGATCTCGGTGCGGATCTGCAGGATCAGATCGGCGAGCTCGGACTCCCCCTGTGCGAGGGCGAGATCGGCGATCGTGCTCGCAGCCTTGGCGGCCCGGTTCTGCAGTGGGAACGCGAAGTTGAAACCGACGGACCAGGAATCGAACTCGAGGTCGGTGATCTGCTCGAGAGCATCCGAGTAGCCGCCCGGAATGGTCATCGTGTCGGGGTTCGGATCGAAGGGGCTGCTCCCCGGCGCAAACACGAGAACGTCACCGCCGATGCCGCTGTAGCCGTAGCGAAGATCGAGGTCGAGGCGCGCGCGCTTCTGGTTGCGGAAGAACCTGGAATCGAGCTTGAGGTTCTCGAGCGTGTGCTTCTGCGACGCCAGCTCGGGTCGGTTGTTGAGGCCCGTTCCGATCGCTCCGTCGAGATCGATCGCCAGCCGATCGACCTCGGCGGCCGTCACGGGGACGAGGCTCTTGTCCCAGAGCGTCTCGATCGGCAGGTTGAGTAGGCGACGCAGCTCGTCCTCGGAGTCCTGCACCCGTGCCTGCGAGAGCACGATCGTCTCCTGGCGCGTCGCGATGCCCGCCTCGCTCTGGATCAGCTCGAGTGGTGCCTTGGTGCCGACGCGCACCTGGACCTTGTTCATCTCGTGCAGCTGCTCTGCGAGATCGAGGCTCTCCTGGTCGACCTCCAGCTGCTGACGCGCCTCGACGAGCTGCCAGTAGGCGTTCTCGACCTGCTGCACCGTCGTGATCACCTGCAGCTTGAGATTCTCCAGGCCGATCTTCGAGTTCGTCTGGGCGATTCGGATGCCGCGGTCGGTGGCGAGCCTGCCGCCATCGCGCAGGAGCGGCTGACTGTAGACCGCGTCGAACTGCAGGTTGAACGAAGGGTTGATCGACTGGAACACCGAGTTCGTCTCGGACCGTCGGTTGTTGTAGTCGATCCCGAAAGTACCGCCCGAGCTGACCAGCTGGCGCATCTGCAGGTTGAACGTCTGGTTCTCGGCCTGCTGCACGTCCGCACCGGCGAGCACCGTGGCGGCGGCCGACGTCGACTCGTCGAACCCGGAGTTGAACGAGAAGTTGAAGTCGTAGATGCCTCGCTGCTGCTGGATCTGGAAGAGGGTCTGCGCGCGACGGAAGCGCTCCACCCGGAGACCCAGGTTGTTCCGCAGCGCCAGCGCCACCGCTTCGTCCAAGCTGAGCTGGATCCCGCGCTCGTCGCCCTCGAGCTGCGCCTCACTCTCCTGCGACAGCCACGACGTCTCGAAGACCAGGTTCTGCGCGTGCCCGGCCGTACCCATGAGCAGCGCGCAGACGAGAACAAATACCGAGGGGCCGAGCTGGAGCTTCATGAATCGATCCTTGTGGCGACCTTCGTGGAAGTCGCGAGGCATTGGAGGAGACGAGGCAGGACGACTGCGAGGGGGTGGGACTCCAGCCGAACGCCCATTCTGACGGCTCGGCGCAGATTTCGGAAGTGGTCAAACACCACGAAGTCAGAGACTTACGCGAAGCTACCTGAGGTCGGGCCCTGCCTCCTGAAGTTCAGCGAGGCGCATCTCGTGGCCTCCGGAGGGCCTGTTCCCGGCGTGCTCAACTGAAGGACGTAGAACCGGCCGCTTTGTTTCGTGTGAAGGTCGCCCGTCAGGAGGAGACCACAGCCCCGTCCAGACCGAGCTCGCCGGGTCGGTGGCAGGCCACCCGCTGCTCGGCGCCGAGCTGCACCAGCGCGGGAGCCTCGGTCCGGCACCGCTCGATCGCGATCGGACAGCGTGTGTGGAACCTGCACCCCGGGGGCGGCTGCGCCGGGTTCGGCGGATCGCCCGCCAAGACGATGCGTCCTCCCTTGCGCCGCGGCTCGGGGCGCGGGATCGCGGACAGCAGGCTCACGGTGTACGGATGCTGCGGTGCGGCGAACAGGCGCTCGCTGCGCGCCTCCTCCACGATCTGGCCGAGATACATGACCGCCACCCGGTCGGCGAGCTGCTCGACCACGGCGAGGTCGTGCCCGATGAACACCAGGGACAGGCCGAGGTCGCGCTGCAGGTCGGCCAGGAGATTCACGATCTGGGCCTGCACCGAAACGTCGAGTGCGCTCACGGGCTCGTCGGCGATCAGCAGCTTCGGCTCGCTGGCGAGGGCCCGTGCGATCCCGACACGCTGACGTTGACCGCCCGAGAACTCGTGTGGATACCTCGTGGCCGCGCTCGGAGGCAGACCGACCGTATCGAGCAGTTCTGCGACACGGCGCGCCCGGTCCTCCCGGCTGCCGATCTGGTGCACGATGAGGGGCTCCTCGATCGTGCGCTGAACGGAGAGGCGCGGATTGAGCGACCCGTACGGATCCTGGAAGATCATCTGGAAGTGGCGCCGGCAACGGCGTAGCTCGGAAGCGCTCAGGGCCATCAGCTCGGTGCCGTCGAACTGCACCTTGCCCGCCGTCGGCTCGATGAGCCGCATGAGGCACCGCCCGAGAGTCGTCTTGCCGGAGCCGGACTCCCCGACCAGCGCGTACGACTCCCCCGCGCGCACCTCGAGATCGACCCCGTCGACGGCCCGCACGTGCCCGGTCACCCTTCGAAACAGCCCCGAGCGAATCGGGAACAGCTTCTCCAGCCCCTGGGCCTCGAGGATCGGACCAGCGGGCGCCATCTCGGCGCGTGCAGGCTCGCTCATGCCTCGCCCTCCACGTCGTGGAGAAAGCAGCGCGACCACTGCTGCTGCGAGAGCTGGACCAGCTCGGGATGGGACGCACGACAGGCTTCGAAGGTGTGCGCACAGCGGGTCTGAAACGCACATCCCGGCGGCCGCTGCCAGGGCTCCGGAACCTGGCCCGGGATCGAGGGCAGCTCACCACGCGGCGCCGGCTGGCCCAGCCGCGGCAGCGCCGCCAGCAGGCCCTGGGTGTAGGGGTGCGCGGGGGCGTCGAAGAGCGTCTCGACCGACGCGGTCTCGACGAGCTCTCCGGAGTACATGACGCAGACGCGGTCACACGTCTCGGCGACCACGGCGAGATCGTGTGTGATCAGGAGCACCGCCAGGTCGAGCTCCTGACGCAACTCGTCGATCAGCTCCAGGATCTGCGCCTGGATCGTGACATCGAGAGCGGTCGTCGGCTCGTCGGCGATCAGCAGCTCCGGGCCACAGGCGAGCGCCATCGCGATCATCGCGCGCTGCCTCTGACCGCCGGACAGCTGGTGGGGATACGAGCGGAGGCGCTCCTCCGGCTCCGGAATCGCGACGAGTCCGAGCAGCCGCACGGCTTCGTCGTGTGCCTCTCGGCGCGAGACGGGCCGGTGCACCCGCACCGCCTCTTCGATCTGCTGACCGATGGTGAAGACGGGGTTGAGGGCCGTCATCGGCTCCTGGAAGATCATGCCGATGCGCGCGCCGCGCACCTTGCGCATCTCTTCGGGGCTGAGCGCTCGAAGATCCTTGCCCGCGAGCTCGATCTCGCCTCGCGTCACCTTCCCGGGCTCCGGAACCAGTCGCATCACGGCGAGAGCCGACATGCTCTTGCCCGAGCCCGACTCGCCGACCAGCCCCAGGATCTCGCCCCGGTGAATGTCGAAGGACACGTCCCGCACCACCTCCACGCTCCCCGCTTTCGCCGGGAAGGCGATCTCGAGGTCGGCGACGTGCAGCAGGGAGCCTTCGCTCACGTCCGGCTCCGACCTCTCATGCGCTCGCGAGCCCTTCGAGGTAGCTCACCGTGAAGTGCACGCCGTACCCGGTTGCGCCGCGGCGCCCCCGACCCTCGGCGTTCGGGCCGTACGCGGGCCCGGCGATGTCCAAGTGCGCCCACTGCTCGACCCCGTCGACGAACTGGGAGAGGAACGCCGCGGCCGTATTGCCGCCTCCCCAGCGAGGTCCGGAGTTCTTGAGGTCGGAGTGCGTGCCTTCCATCTGACGGACGAACTCGGGCCACAGGGGCATCCGCCACAGCCGCTCGTGCGCGCCGTCGGCCGCCGCCAGCACCTTCTTGGCGAGAGCGTCACTCGGTGAGTAGAGCGCGGCGCCACCTTCTCCCAGGGCCACGACGGTCGCACCCGTCAGCGTGGAGTACTCGAGCAGGACGTCCGGCTTCTCCTCGCAGGCCCAGGCGAGCGCATCGGCGAGGAGCATCCGCCCCTCCGCATCGGTGTTGATGATCTCGACCGTCTTGCCGTTGTAGCACGTGACGATGTCGCTCGGGCGATAGGCCTTGGCGCTCGGCATGTTCTCGGCCAGTGGGACATAGACCTCGAGCCGCAGGTCGAGCCCCAGCGTCGCGACGGCCTCGGCCACGCCGAGCACGGTGCAGGCGCCGCACTTGTCGTACTTCATCTCCTCCATCGAGGCGGAGGGTTTGATCGAGATGCCGCCAGTGTCGAAGGTCACACCCTTTCCGACCAGGGCCACCTTCGGACCGCGGGTGCCGTAGCTCAGCCGCGCGAGGCGCGGGGTGTTGGCCGAGCCCTGGCCCACTCCGAGGATGCCACCCATGCCTCGCTTCTCGAGCTCCTTCGGCAGCAGCACCGTGGCTTTCATGCCGTGCCGTCGCGCCAGAGCGCGGGCCTGGCTCGCCATCCAAGCGGGCGTCGCGACGTTGGGCGG